>NZ_VIJZ01000009.1 GCF_006874425.1 Paenibacillus ottowii | reverse complement strand
TATGCGCGTGTGGCGGAATTGGCAGACGCACTAGACTTAGGATCTAGCGTCTTTGACGTGGGGGTTCAAGTCCCTCCACGCGCATCTTGTTTTTGCGGACGTGGCTCAGCGGTAGAGCATCGCCTTGCCAAGGCGAGGGTCGCGGGTTCGATTCCCGTCGTCCGCTCCATATTTGCGCCCTTAGCTCAGCTGGATAGAGCGTTTGACTACGAATCAAAAGGCCGGGAGTTCGAATCTCTCAGGGCGCGCCATCTTTAAAAAAATACAATATCGGGATGTAGCTCAGCTTGGTAGAGCACCTGGTTTGGGACCAGGGGGTCGCATGTTCAAATCGTGTCATCCCGATACTGATTTGCGGGTGTAGTTCAATGGTAGAACTTCAGCCTTCCAAGCTGATAGCGTGGGTTCGATTCCCATCACCCGCTTACTGATTACCTAGAAGCCGAAAGGCTTCTTTTTATTTTGTCCACATTACATTAACTTTTATGTGTATAGACCATTAAATGATGCCTCTTGTTATGCACGGTTGGGGATGACTTGTGCATACTCTAAATAGGCTTCTAACACCTTAGACTCGGATTTCCCCTCTTTCGTCCCTCTTTTTCCTGTAAAAAGGCTAAATTCGTGTTAAATCCATTGAACATTGGAATCCTAAGATTATTATGTTGCGAATCTTTGGTGATCACTTTCCATCTGCTTCTTTTGTTGTGCACACTCCTCTTTATTCATGTGGGTAAAACCTAGAAATTTATGGGTAGCTGCTCTAGAATACTGAGATTATGGCTGATTTTGTGCATATCTTTGTGGATAGAGCTCAATGAATTTCATGTTGTCAACAATTAATAAACATATACACATCATGACACAAGAATTTGTGCCTTTAAAATCACACTTCTTACAAGAAACTGTGCATAAAGTTTCACACATCTGTAGTGTAGATAGTCAGTTTTTTATTAATTTCATTTTATTGTATAAAATACCAACATATTCTCCGCAAAAGTATTTAAAAAGAATGACTTTTTGCTGTAAATTTTGCAGCTTTTCATACGTTTTTATTGTATGATGTTAAGAAAGTGTCAAATTTCGTGTGTATAAGTACCTTTGCTACAACTGAATATGATGTGGAACAGATCAGATGGGGGGAAAAGCATGACTGAGCTTACGTTAACCGCTAACAAAAACCAATCCAACAATCTGCTACGGCGGGACGTTCGTTTTCTAGGAAATATTCTTGGTGAGGTCTTAGTTCATCAGGGTGGCAACGAACTTTTGGATATCGTGGAGAAAATACGTGAGGCAAGTAAATCGTTACGTGCTGGGTATCAGCCGGAGTTATACGAGAATTTCAAACAAATGGTCAGTGGACTGGATACGGATATTCGTCACCAGGTTATTCGTGCGTTTGCGATTTACTTTCAGTTGGTGAATATCGCTGAGCAAAACCATCGTATACGTCGTAAGCGGGATTATGAGCATTCCGCTGGTGAAGAGGTTCAACCCGGTTCGATTGAAAGTTCTGTTCAGGAGCTTAAACAAGGAGGGTTCTCCGCTGAGGACGTAAGCAACATGCTGAATGAACTCTCTTTGGAGCTGGTCATGACTGCACATCCTACAGAAGCAACACGGCGAGTAATTTTGGACATCCACAAACGTATTTCCGAAGATGTCATGCTGCTGGATAATCCGATGCTTACTTTGCGTGAGCGGGAACAGGTACGGGAGAATTTGCTAAATGAAGTAATTACGCTGTGGCAAACGGATGAGCTACGTGATCGGAAGCCAACAGTATTGGATGAAGTAAGAAATGGAATGTATTATTTTCATGAGACCTTGTTTCATGTATTGCCGGATGTATACCAAGAATTGGAACGATGTCTGGATAAATATTATCCTGAGCAAAAATGGCACATTCCAACTTATTTGAGATTTGGTTCTTGGATCGGTGGAGACCGAGACGGGAATCCATCTGTTACATCTCATGTGACTTGGGAAACATTACGTATGCAGCGCAAGCTGGCTTTGAGAGAATATCAGCATACACTGAAGGAACTCATGGGTTACTTGAGCTTCAGTACCAGCATTGTACGAGTTTCTGATGATTTGTTGGCTTCTATTGAAGAGGACCGTGCCCACATCATACTTAAAAAAATGGAAGTATGGCATAATGAAAAAGAGCCTTATCGCATAAAACTGGCATATATGATTGCCAAGGTGAATAACGTTTTGGATGAAAGTAAGCAGGGGACCAAAGAGCGCTACAGTTCCGCGGAAGAGCTGATTGCAGATCTGAATGTAATTGCCAACAGCCTGCGTCATCATTTTGCTGATTATGTGGCAGACACCTATATTCAAAAGATGATTCGTCAGGTAGAGCTATTCGGGTTTCATACAGCTACGCTGGATGTGCGTCAGCATAGCCAGGAGCATGAAAATGCGATGACTGAAATTCTGTCTAAAATGAACATTGTGTCAGATTACGGTAAGTTGTCAGAGGAAGAAAAAATAGATCTGCTGGAACAACTGCTGAATGAACCTCGTCCGATTACTTCACCATATTTGAAATATAGCGATAGCACACAGGAATGTCTTGATGTATATCGTACGATTTATTTGGCTCAGGAGGAATTCGGCAAGCAGTCCATCACAAGTTACTTGATCAGTATGACTCAGGGAGCCAGTGATTTGCTGGAGGTTATGGTGTTAGCCAAAGAGGTCGGCCTGTTCCGCATCGAGAAGGATGGCACTGTCATCTGTACGTTGCAATCCGTTCCTTTGTTCGAAACGATTGATGATTTGCACGCTGCGCCTGATATTATGAGAAGATTGATGAACCTACCTGTGTATCGACAATCTGTGGCCGCAATGGATGAGCTTCAGGAGATTATGCTCGGCTACTCGGATAGTAATAAGGACGGCGGTGTGGTTACAGCGAACTGGGAACTTCGGGTCGCTATGAATAGCATTACAGAAGTAGTAAATGAGTATGGTGCAAAAGTGAAGTTCTTCCACGGGCGTGGAGGAGCGCTGGGGCGTGGAGGAATGCCGCTTAATCGCAGTATTTTGGCTCAGCCTCCTCATACCATTGGTGGAGGAATTAAGATTACGGAGCAAGGCGAAGTGCTATCATCCCGCTACTCCCTCAAGGGGATCGCATATCGGAGCTTGGAGCAGGCGACATCGGCGCTAATTACGGCTGCTGCGTATCATCGTTCAGGTAAGAAAGAAGTGTTCGAGGAAAGCTGGGAGGAGATTATTGCCCGTATTTCCGAGGTATCACTGGAGAAGTATCAGGATTTGATTTTCCGAGACCCGGATTTCTTCACGTTCTTCAAAGAATCTACACCGTTGCCTGAGGTAGGTGAGCTGAATATTGGCTCTCGTCCATCCAAGCGTAAGAATAGTGAACGTTTTGAGGATTTGCGCGCCATTCCATGGGTTTTTGCATGGACCCAAAGTCGTTACTTGCTACCTGCTTGGTATGCGGCAGGAACAGGTTTGCAAAGCTACTATCAGAACAATGAAGAGAACCTTAAAGTACTGCAAACAATGTTTAGAGAATCTGCCTTCTTCCGGTCACTTATTGATACACTGCAAATGGCAATCGCCAAAGCCGATTTGCTGATTGCAGAGGAGTACGCCGGGATGTCGGATAATGAAGAAGCACGGAAACGTATATTCGGGCAGATTTCTGCAGAGTTCAAGCTGACATCTGAGTTGATTCTGAAAATAACTGGACAATCCGAGATTTTGGACGATGTACCTGTTATTCAGGAATCTATCCGGTTGCGTAATCCTTATGTTGATCCGTTAAGTTATTTGCAGGTTCAATTGCTAAGTGAGCTACGCGAATTGCGTAATCAGAACGGTGATGACGCAGAAATGTTGCGTGAGGTACTGTTGACGATTAACGGAATTGCCGCAGGCTTGAGAAATACAGGCTGATATAGAGTGGCTGGATGATACAGGCAATCGGGTACTCTCTGGAGTGCCCGATTGTGCTGTGTTTATAGTGATGTCTGGTGTATTTGTTAACTGTGTCCCCACTTCAGTTGATTTCTGGATAAAATTAAACTACGATGAATAATCATAAACATGTAATAAGTAACCCATCAGCAAGTCTGGGGGAGTATAGAGTGGATAATATGGAAAGCCGCTTGGTTAGGCTGGTGCAGAAAGGTGATCAGCGAGCTTTTGCGGAGTTAGTCGAGTTATATAAAGATCGGATTTTTCATCTTTCCTACCGGATGCTAGGTAATCGTCATGAGGCGGAGGATTTGGTGCAGGAAACCTTTTTGCGTGTGTATCGAAATTTGGAAAAGTATGACCATGGGCAGAAGTTCTCAACCTGGATTTATCGGATTGCTACAAATCTGTGCATTGATCGTCTGCGAAGAAGAAAACCTACATACTCACTGGATGCTGAAATGAATGATCAGGAAGGTGTTGATGGGTACGCCATGCTTGCCAGCGATGAGCTTACCCCTGAAGGGAGTACGCTGTTGTCGGAAACGCAAGCTTTGATTCATGACGCCATTGACAGTCTTCCGGATAAATACAAGACGATTATGGTTTTACGGTACTTGCAGGAGCTTTCCTTGCAGGAAATTAGCGACGTGCTCAATCTCCCAGTTACCACAATTAAGACAAGAGTACACAGGGGACGGGATTTTCTACGCAAAAAACTGGAGCACAAGCTATAAATAATGTGCATACATTCTAGGAAAAGTGCCTGCCTAGATGTTTTTATGAAACATAATGCCCGTTGTAACGTATGTAAGATGAGCAAAGTTTCTAAGCCGGAGCATGTTATGTTGAGAAACACGGAAGAATATTAGAAAGGATTGGCTCATATGGATTGCAAACAAGCCGTCTCTTTTATGCATGACTATCTAGATGGCGACCTGTCTGAGCAGGACAAACATGAGTTGGAACAACACTTGTTAGACTGCCCGGAATGCCGCATGCGTTTTAAAGAGCTGGAGCGGACGGATGCGATGCTTTACGGTACACGCTATCATCAAGTGCCGTGTGTATCAGATGAGCTGACATTTCGCATTATGAATGCTTTGCCGCCGCATAAAAGACAACCTGCGGTGCCTATGCTAACTTGGGTGAAGAGGCATCCCGCTGTAACAGCCGCTGCTTTCTTCCTTATTGTGATATGCTCAAGTATGGCCAGCTTTTCCAGCACGGATCATCAATTGGTAGTCAAAGGAAGCAATCTAGATCAAGTTGTGATTCAAGGCGATACTGTAATTGTACCTGAAGGAAAATCCATTGCCGGAGATTTAACAGTACAAAATGGTGAGGCCCGTGTATACGGTGATGTGGAAGGAAATGTTACTGTGATTGATGGCTCTTACTATCAAGCTTCAACCGCCCATATTGCAGGACAGGTTAAAAGTATCGATCAAACTTTGGACTGGATTTGGTACAAGGTTACCGATTTGTTCGGGGGACCGTCTTCTCCTTAAGAGAAGCTTCAAATGGCAAGAACGATATCGAGCGCCTCTTTCCGCTGGAAAAGGCGTTTTTTTGTATATGAAGATGGAGATTTGTACTGTATTTTACTGATTTTGGAGGTTCTTTTGTCGCACAGCTTGCAACGCGAGCCTGATCGTTATAACCTAGATAGAGAGAGCATACTGTGTACATATTACACCCACTCACTACAGAAAATTGCGGGGGCATGCGCATGTTGGATTATTTTGCGGACCTGACTTGGAAAGAGTCCATTAAAGATATTATCGACATTTTGATCGTAACCTACATTATGTATCAGCTTATTTTACTTGTTCGCGGAACGCGGGCAGTTCAATTGTTAAAAGGAATTCTGTTCTTGGTCGTTATTTGGGCGGTTAGCACCTGGTTTGATTTGTACACGCTCAAGTGGTTGATGAATCAGATGTTCACCTTTGGTGTAGTGGCTATTTTTATTATTTTTCAGCCTGAGTTACGTCGTGCTTTAGAGCAGTTGGGGCGTGGTAAACTATTTGGGCGTTCGTCAGTAGATGATGAAGAAATCAATAAGTTAATTGGAGAAATGATTAAGGCGCTGAATTATTTATCACGTAGAAAAATAGGAGCATTGGTCGTATTCGAGCGCGAGACAGGGCTGAACGAATATACGGAGTCTGGTATCAAGACACAGGCTGTAGTTAGTTCTGAACTGTTAATTAACATCTTCATTCCCAATACGCCTTTGCATGATGGTGCGGTGATTATACAAAATAAACAGATTGCCTCTGCGGCCTGCTATTTGCCGTTATCGGAAAATCCCTTCATTAGCAAGGAGTTGGGAACACGTCATCGGGCTGCGATTGGGGTCAGTGAGGTAACGGATGCCGTAACCGTCGTGGTATCGGAGGAAACAGGCCAAATTTCGTTGGCTATCAATGGACAGGTCGTGCGTGACATTAAGGAAGAATCCCTAATCTCCAAGCTGTACGAGGAGTTGCGGCCAACACCGTCTTTGAAGGAAAAACGCGGCTCATTCTGGAATCGGAGGGGAGGCCGTGGAAATTCATGATGGACAAATGGATTAACAATAATACGATTTCCAAGATTTTGGCGCTTGCGGTTGCTATAATGCTGTGGGGAATGGTTCATCTGGATACAGGTACACCTTCGTCTACGTTAACCGTTTCTTATAATAATAAAATAATTGATAATGTGGCCATACAGGCTAGTGGTCTGGACGAATCAAAATATGTGCTGTCTACGATGGACACTGATCATGTAAAGATGGAGGTCAGAGGACAGCGATCTGTCCTGACTACTTTTTTCGCGGATAATTATCAGGCCAAACTAAACCTAAACGGCTTGGGAGCAGGTACAAAAACATTACCACTTGAACCGGATTTGCCGGATGGGGTGGAATTGGTATCGATGACTCCTAACCGTGTTACAGTAACAATTGAGGAAAAACAGACGAAATCATTTAATGTATCTATATTACCTAAAGGTAATCCGGATGCGGGGCTACAGCTTGGAAAGCCTGTGATAACTCCTCAAACGGTAAAGGTGACTTTACCCAAAAGCCAGTTGAATACCGTCACTGTGGTACAAGGGGCTGTGAACACGGATGGTATCTCAGAAAAGTTTGAACAGAAACGTGTAAAACTGAAGGCTTATAACAAAAAGGGACAGGAACTCACAGGTGCGGTCATAGAGCCATCCACTGTGGCTGTTGAAATCCCGGTCACTCAGCAGGCGAAGTCTGTGCCTGTCAAAATAGTATATTCTGGGGAATTACCTGATGGATTAGCGCTTTCAAAAGTAAACGCGAACGTGAAAGAAGCAGCAGTATATGCATCACAGGATGTACTAAGCAGTCTCAGCTCTTATGTGACGGCAACACTTGATCTAAGTCAATTTACGGAAGCGGGGACCCGCGCGGTTCAAGCTAATTTGGCAGCTCCCTCAGGTTCTGATAAAATCGAGCCAGGGTCAATACAAATTCAGGTGACCGTCGTTCCTTCCAATGAAGTTACAGACACGGAACGGACGCTGTCAGGCATCCCAATTGTTTTACAAGGTGCAGGAGATGGAGCGAATGCGACTGTTACAGCACCCGCAGGCAAGACGATGGATGTTACTGTGAAGGGTCCGCAGGATCTGGTAAACAACTTAACCAATGATGACGTTAGTTTGGTGGCAAATATAAGTGGCCTCTCCGCTGGTCAACACGAGGTTACTCTGAAAGTAGGCTTGCCCAAATACATTACGCAAGTCGGGAATGCCAGCCAACTCAAAGCAACGGTAAACATTGAGGGCCCTTCTACACCTGCTGTAACGAATCCGAACAGTGAGAATGAATCAAACCCCTCTGGTGGTGATAAGGGGCAGGAGAGGCCACAGGAGGGGCAAGGCAATCAAGGTGGTAACTCTGACGCTAATACCGGGGACAACGCAGCTGCGGAGGATAAAACTAGTCCTCATAACGGCGCAGAATCTTCTGTGACTGGAACCTCGGAGGGCAGTCAGCCATAACATGTTTTATCTGTAGTAAAGGATCAAGATTTATTAGACAAAAAAAGGGAGTCATTTTACATGGGGAAATATTTTGGTACAGATGGTGTACGAGGCGTTGCTAATCAGGAACTTACAGCTGAACTGGCATATAGTATTGGCCGCTGCGGCGGATATGTTTTAGCAGGTAATGTAGAGAAACCAACAGTTGTTATTGGCATGGATACACGGATATCCGGACTGATGTTGGAGTCGGCATTAGTAGCCGGTTTGTTGTCTATCGGGGCTAATGTGGTACGTCTAGGTATTGTTTCGACGCCTGGGGTGGCCTATCTCACACGACAATTGAAAGCGGACGCTGGGGTAATGATTTCGGCATCCCACAATCCTGTTGAGGACAACGGGATTAAGTTTTTTGGCGGCGATGGGTTCAAATTAACCGATGAAACGGAATTGAAAATTGAAGAGCTCATGGATGCAAAAGAAGACCAATTGCCTCGTCCAATTGGCAGCGGATTGGGCACGGTCGTTGTAGACGAGCATTCCCGCTATGATTATCTGGAGTTTTTGAAAACAACAATTAGCCATTCTTTTGAAGGCTTAAAAATAGTATTGGACTGTGCAAACGGAGCAGCTTATGAATTGGCGCCGAAACTCTTTGCGGATTTGGGAGCTGAAGTGCACACGATCGGCGCGGAGCCAAACGGATTGAATATCAATGACCATTGCGGCTCGACTCATCCTGAAAAGCTGAAAGAAGAAGTGCTTCGCTTGAAAGCGGATATTGGGCTTGCCTTTGATGGGGATGCCGACCGCCTGATCGCAATTGATGAAAACGGGGAAGAGGTAGATGGAGACTACATTCTCTGTATTTGCGGAGACGCAATGAACCGCGCTGGCAAACTCAAGGATAGCACTATTGTCTCGACAGTAATGAGTAATATCGGTTTCTACAAAGCTACTGAAAAACTAGCTCTTAAGACTGCAAAAACCGCGGTTGGAGATCGTTATGTGATGGAAGAAATGCGACGGGGTGGATTCAATCTGGGCGGTGAGCAGTCTGGTCATGTTATCTTCCTGGATCACAACACGACAGGTGATGGCATGCTGACGGGGATACAACTAGTAGATACGCTGAAAGCTTCCGGCAAGAAGATGAGTGAACTAAAATCGCTTATGAAACAATATCCGCAAGTGCTTGTAAATGTGCGTGTGCAGGACAAACGCAATTATGAGGGGAATCCTGCGATTGCAGAAGCCATTGAGCAGGTGGAACAACAATTGGGCGATAATGGGCGCGTATTGGTCCGTGCTTCAGGTACAGAGTCGCTTATTCGTGTGATGGCCGAAGGCCCGGATAAGGATGAACTGGAGCAATTCGTCGGACAGATCGTAGACGTCGTGAAAAAAGAATTAGTTTAAAATTTTGTAAACGTGGGTTGCCTGTTAAACCTAAGCAGGCAACCGCGTTTGCGGTTATTCATTAACGATTCATTGCCTGTAGGGTTTAATTATGAATAAAGTGTCATTGCCAAATGATGCTCTGCTGAATATAATATAGGGATGTTGTGACTCAAATAGAGAAAGCGAGGATTGTGAGGTAACGTAATACAAGCGCCAGAGCTTGATTTTGTGCGGGGGAACTTGGTGGAGAAGCAATAGATTCCGATGAGATGATATTGCCGCTATCAGTTCACGACAAAGTAAGCTGACGAGGTGAAGGTGTTCGAAACATTCGGCGGGGACCTTCCGGTGAAGCATCAACCCGTAAACCGGCAGCGGAAAATGAACAGGCAACTGTTTACACAACGCACCGGTAGATGCCCTTATTATTTTATAATCTAAATTATAAGATTCATTTCATGAATGTGCGGCCATCATCATTGGCGTGCGCGGTTTGGGAATTTCGTTACATTCGTGAAGAGATGCCTGTAAATTTTATAGTTATCATTGACAACTTCATAGATGAATGAACTTTATTCCACAATCTACCGCACACGTTAATCCTGTGATGAGTCGTCTTGTGAAATGATGATCGGGAGGATAACGAATATGTGTGGCATTGTAGGATATATTGGTAATCAGAATACGCAAGAGGTATTGATTGACGGACTGAAGAAGCTGGAGTACCGGGGGTATGACTCTGCGGGTATTGCCGTGTTTACAGATGCAGGACTGCAAGTAGCCAAGGCGAAAGGTCGTCTGGCGAATCTGGAAGCTAAACTGGATGGTACGCCGTTGGTAGGCCATGCAGGTATCGGGCATACACGTTGGGCAACACACGGTAAGCCTTCTGATGAAAACTCCCATCCTCATTTGGATGAGAGCCAAAAGTTTTCTGTAGTTCACAACGGAATTATTGAGAACTATTTGGAATTGAAGGAACAGCTGATCAGCGAAGGTCATACCTTTATTTCCGAAACGGATACAGAAGTCATTTCCCATCTGGTTGCTCGTGAGTATAAAGGGGATATTGTTAAAGCAGTACAAAAGGCAATTACCTTTATGCGCGGTGCTTTTGCACTGGGAGTGCTGACTGAGCACGAGCCTAATAAGCTGGTAGCTGTTCGCCAAGCCAGTCCGCTGGTTATTGGTGTGGGAGAAGGCGAGAACTTTATTGGTTCCGACATTCCGGCTATTCTGAAATATACACGCAATGTATTTATTTTGAATGATGGCGAAATGGCTGTTCTGACTAGTGATGCTGTCGAATTAATGACAATCGAAGGTCAATTTATTTCTCGGGAAATGATTCATGTCGAATGGGATGCTGTAACAGCAGAAAAAGGCGGCTATGAGCATTTCATGTTGAAAGAAATCCATGAACAACCTAAGGCTTACCGTGATACGATGTTGGGCCGTATCGATAAAGGCACTAAAAAAGTTGTTCTTCCAGAGCTGAAGCTGACCGAAGAACAAATTAAAAATATCCGCAATATTCAAATTGTAGCGTGTGGTACAGCTTACAATGCTGGTTTGATTGGCCGTACGGTGATCGAAAGTCTTGCTCGTATTCCAGTAGAAAACGATGTAGCTTCCGAATATCGTTACCGTTCCCCAATCGTGACACCAGAGACCTTGGTGATCGTGGTGAGTCAATCCGGTGAAACTGCTGATACCCTGGCTGCACTGCGTGAAGCACAAGCCAACGGGGCACATGTACTGGCGATTACAAACGTAGTTGGCAGTTCCATCGCCCGTGATGCAGATGACGTATTGGTTACACTGGCAGGGCCGGAAATTGCCGTAGCCTCCACCAAAGCGTATTCTTCCCAGTTGATTGCATTTTATCTGTTGGGTCTGTATCTGGCTCAAGTACGCGGCACACAAACGGATGAGCAAGTAGCTCATGTGCTGGCTGCTATGGAATCACTGCCAGAGCAAGTTGAAGAGATGTTGGGTAAAGCAGATGCGATCAAAGCCTATGCTGAGCAAATCGCTAGCAACAAGCACCTGTTCTTTATTGGTCGTGGTCAGGACTATGCTGTAGTACAGGAAGGTTCCCTGAAACTTAAGGAAATCTCCTACATTCATTCCGAGGCATATGCTGCTGGTGAGCTGAAGCATGGAACACTGGCATTGATCGAAGAGGGAATTCCAGTTATCGCTTTGGTAACTCAGGAATCTGTGTTGGAAAAAACCGTGAGCAACATAAAGGAAGTTAAAGCTCGTGGCGGTGACGTGCTTGCAATCACGTATGAAGAGCATGCTGTTGAGCTACTGAAATCCGTGGATCAAGTATTTGCAATTCCAAAAACACTTCCGATCCTGTCAGCTGCTATTTCAGTTATAGCTCTCCAACTGTTGGCTTACTACGCATCCCTTGCACTGGGCCATGATGTTGATAAACCACGTAACCTGGCGAAAAGTGTTACTGTAGAATAAAGAGTATCTTAACAAAAGCCCGATGAGCAAGTATCATCGGGCTTTTTAAGTTAGAAACCTCTGTCAATGGGGTTGAACAACAAGGAAGCTTTTTAGCCGGGTAGGGCGGTACGCAAGCCATTATAGATGTAGTCCAAAGCGGGGTATAAAGTTGTAGACTATTTAATTGTCTGCTTCCTGATTTCTTTCTAAGTATTACTCTACTAACCCCAATTCCTTATATTCGTTTATCGTGACGACGCCAGTTGGTGGCATCTGGTGATCGCGCTGATATCGTTTTAAGGCCGCGGTAGTATCAGAGAGAAACTTTCCGTTGCAAATTCCTTTGAAGTAACCTGCGCTCTTCAAGCGAGATTGAATCAATTGCACAGCGCCTCCGACGTCGCCTTCTGCCAAGTCCTTTGGATCTCGATCAGACTCCCCTAATACATG
Source organism: Paenibacillus ottowii (assembly GCF_006874425.1). GTDB lineage: Bacteria > Bacillota > Bacilli > Paenibacillales > Paenibacillaceae > Paenibacillus > Paenibacillus ottowii. The sequence goes on along the minus strand of NZ_VIJZ01000009.1, from coordinate 220,429 downwards.
GCCATATATGGTCACTTTTGTGCCTAGAGGGACCAGATTGTATAATTCCATGACATCGTGGTTCCACATTCGAATACAACCATGGCTTTGATGCTGTCCAATAGAATATGGTCTATTTGTTCCATGAATGCCGTAATATCCCCAAGGTACATTTAATCCAAGCCAGCGCGGACCAAAAGACGCTCCCCAGTTTTCCCCCTTGTATACTATTTTATATTCCCCAATGGGTGTAGGGGTTGAATGATTGCCAACAGCGACCGAATACTTTTTCACTATTTTGCCATTGGCACGAACAAAAAGTCGGTGCTGCCGAGGGTAAACTTCGATGGCGTAAACTCCTTGTTCAGATACGATCGGTAATGACGGATCGGCATGTACGATTATACCCATGGAAAGAGCGGACAAGTAAAGGATCGAAAACAGTACGACAATTCGAAAAGGAAGTGAATGCATGCTTTGCTTCAATTATTATCACCATTCCGTATTTAAGGTAGCAGGGCAGAGAAAAGCATATTACTATGTAACTTACTAATTGGTGGATTACCGGACAACCTTATTTTTTACCTAACAGTCTGTGTCTATTCCTATGACAGAAAACATGAATTTCAAAAACTCTAATGGTGCGAGAATAAGCCATTTAGTGATTGCATCATTTATACAAAAGCATGAAAAAAGCGACTTCAACGATGGCAGTCGCTTTTTTTATATTTTTTCGTGCTCTTTAGTAATTATTGATTGGAGCTTCTATCTACAGGCAAGTTCAACTGAAATATAAAGGTGTTATTGGTATGATTGAGCGTTAAGGTGCCCTGATGTAACTCAGCAATATTTCTTGCTATGGAAAGCCCCAGTCCTGCGCCTGCTTGGATACCTTCGCTACTTCTAGAATGGTCAACCTTATAAAAACGATCAAACAGCTTCTCTTTTTGATCTTGAGTAAGAGGAGCACCATTATTTTCGACCTCAATCGTAATTTGCTCGGGGGTCGTTTTCATTCGAATGTAAATGGCTCCCGGCTTCAAGGAATACTTTAAGGCGTTCATCAAAAGATTATCGATTGCTCTGGCCATTTTATCGCTGTCAACGGAGGTGAAGATCGGGGAGTCACCGATTTCCTTCACGATATATACACCGTTTTCCTGCGCAATGGGTTCGAACTCGAATAGCAATTGGTCCAAAAGTTGGAATAAATTGATTCTCCTCAGATTTAAGTGGGTATCGACTGAAGTCAGCCGTGTATATTCAAACAAGTCGTCCAGCAACTTCTTCAAATGAATCGCTTTGTTATAGGTGTTCTGAACAAAGCGCGTATATTCGTCTTTATCTTGATATGAGTCTGTTCTCAAAAGTTCAATATAGCCGATAATGCTAGTCAAAGGTGTACGCAAGTCATGAGAAATGCCAGTAATCATTTCCATCTTGGATTTTTCTACTTCACGTTCTCTTACAATCTGTTGCTCTAAGCGTTCTGTCATTCGATTGATGTTGAGCGCCACCCGCCCAAGTTCATCTTGTCGAACAACAGGTACCCGATAATGTAAATTACCTTCGGAAATAATCTGAAGCCCTTGCTCCAATGTAATTAAGTCTCTAACGATTCGTCGTGTCAAAACTAAAAAAGTAATAATAAACATGACCGTAAATAAGGGGGTAAGAAGATAAGGAAAAAAATTGCGAAACCACTCCCATCGCATGACACTACTAATTTTCAAGAAAATTAGACTGAGAATATTATTTATAGCAGTTGCGATAATTAAACTCAGCACCATTCTGATTAAAATGTTGACCTGAATGCTTTTTTTTCGTTTTGGTTTTTGTATATGCTCATTCAATTTTGTAGCCAACCCCCCACACCGTTTTAATATACTGAGGATCTCTTGGGAATTGCTCTAACTTTTCTCGTAAATTACGAATATGAACCATTACAGTGTTATCAGAGAACCCATACGGCGCCTTCCATACACTTTCGTAAATGTGCTCCGAACTAAAAACCTGTCCAGGGTGGCTAGCAAGCAAAATCAGGATCGAAAACTCCAGAGGAGTCAGCGAAATTTCATTTCCCTTTAACTTTACCGAATGTTTACTCTTATCAATCACCAGGTCTTTAATAAGGATAAGGGAATTAAATTCTTCTTTTCCTATTAATGATTGACGCCGTAGCTGTGCTTTGACACGAGCAAGCAACTCTAACGGATTAAACGGTTTGATCATGTAGTCATCGGCCCCGGTAGTCAGCCCGTTGATTTTATCAATATCTTCTTCTTTGGCTGACAGCATAATAATCGGAATATTCGAGATTTCTCTTATTTTTAGGCATGCTTTGATCCCATCCATTCGTGGCATCATAACATCCAGGATAACCAGTTGAATCGATGTTGTCTTTATAGCATCCAGGGCTTCTTCACCATCAGCCGCTTCAATCACCTGGTATCCTTCATTGCGTAGATATACATGAATAACATCCCGAATCTCGGAATCATCATCCACAACAAGGATTGTATTCATTACCGATGCTCCTTCTTTTTTTGACTTGGTAAATTAGGTTATTTAAGGGGCTAATTAAAGGGTCATTAACATTTACATGTTTTCCCTTTTGCGACAGACGTAAACAAAAGCAGGAGGGATATTAAGAGGCACCAAATTAACTTTTTCGATAATAAACTTTTCGGAAAGTTGCTTTTTCATTTGAAGCGAATATTGAAAGGCGATAAATAAGCCTCCAGGTTTAAGTGCTTTATAAATCTGTTCGACCAAGGTATCTCTCAATTCACGCTCAAAATTAAAAAAAGGTAGCCCACTAAAAATACAATCCAACTGTTGAATGTTTTCTTGCTTCATCACTTCTACTAAACGTGCAGCGTTCGGATGGCAGGAGAAATTTGGATATTTAGTCTGTAAATTATTCCTCATCGTTTCATCCATCTCAAATAATAACACTTTCGTTGCCTCATTTACCTGGCTGTTGATAAAACGGGTGATAGCACCTGTACCTGATCCAAGCTCTGCGACTGCCTTAACCTCGTTCCAAGGCGCTTGCTTAACCATTTTTGTAGCCAGAAATCGAGAGCTTGGTATAACACTTCCCACATTTTTCGGACTGTGAATAAAGCTTCGCAAAAATAAAAGATTTTCATTGAATTTCAACTGATTATCCTCCATTACGTTTATGTACACAAATCATAATGAAAAAAACTAAGGAATTTATGAGTATATTTCTAAAGAAAATCTAAAGAAGTTATCTATAGGAGGCTTAAAGTCTAGGTCATTCATTTTATACTTCAGAATTTCTTTAGAAATATCCCTATAATCTCCTAAGATTTTTATATTAATATGCTTTCATCGACATAATAAGGAGGTTAGAACATGATTAGCGATATCGTCTTACAGCTAGTCAACCATTACGGGTATTTGTTTTTTTTCCTAGCCTTCTGCCTAGGCCCATTTGGGGTCCCCGTTCCTAATGAGTTAACCATACTAACAGGTGGAATTTTGAGTAACAACGGAGTTTTAAACCCGTGGATTATATATATGGTTATCCTCGCTGGCTTGTTAATAGCCATTTCAGTTGCTTATTTTGCTGGCAGAATCTTTGGAGAGAAATTCAAACCAAAGTTTCAAAACAACCGTCATTTCCAGAAGGCAGAGAAACTTTTTGATCAACACGGAGATATTGCAATGTGTTTTGGAATGCTAATTCCAGTCATTCGGTATATTTTGCCTGTATTTGTTGGTCTCAACGGGGTCTCGTACAAGAAGTTTACTTTGATTTCGTATTCGAGCGCGTTTCTATGGACTATTACGTTTTTCACTATTGGCAAGTTCTTTGGGCATCATATATTAAATTGGCTAAATATAATTGATCCTAAACTAGCTGTGGCTGCCCTAATGCTGGCCGTTGGCACTTTTATCATGACGAAGTGGTTCAAGTTCATCTTTACTGCCTAAGACAATAAATTCTAAGACAAAACTGTTTGATCTTTTGGAACAATATAAAGGAGAGATGTGATCTATGAAAAAAGTAAAAAAAGAAAAAATATTGATTCTTACCGGAAATTATGGGAATGGCCATATTCAAGTAGCCCAAGCCCTGCAAGATGCAATGCAAATTCGATTTCCTCATATGGAACCGGTGGTTATTGATGTTATGGAATGGGTTCATCCCTATGTGAATCATTGGAGTCGATTGATTTATCTGCAAACCATAAAAACCTTCCCTCAGGTGTATGGATATCTATTTCAGAAAACACGGAAGCAAAACGTTCTATCCCATATCATAAAGACCGTTTTCTCTACAGGAATGGGACGAATGATGAAATTAATCAGTAAAATACAGCCAGCTATTGTAGTAAGTACATTTCCTTGGGCAGCAGGCGTGATATCAAAGCTGAAATCAAATGGTTTAATCGATATCCCTATGGTTACTATTATTACCGATCACACTGATCATAGCTCATGGATTTATCCTTATACCGATCAATATATCGTAGGTTCCAGAGTTGTTCGTGATTCTTTGATTCAACTAGGTGTTGAAGAGGCACGGATTGCGGATACAGGAATCCCTATTCGGCCGCAATTTTCTCAGTCCATAGAAAGAGAGAAAACAGCAAAGAAGTATGAATTAGATCCTTATATGCCTACTGTGCTTGTGATGGGAGGAGGTTGTGGCATGATTGGCGATGGAAGCACTACTATTCAGGAAATAGATCAATTGCGACAGCCTGTACAATTCATGATTGTTTGCGGACAAAATGAAAAACTTCGGATGGAATTGAGTGAGAAGCTGAAAGATTCCAAACATTGCATCTATTTAACAGGTTATATTCATGATGTTCATGAGTTAATGGCCGTATCCGACATTATGATTACCAAACCAGGAGGAGTCACGACGTTTGAGGCGATTGCTATGGAACTGCCGATGCTACTTTGTAAGCCTATCCCTGGTCAAGAAGAGGATAATGCCGAATTTTTAGTTCGTTCTGGGGTAGCCATTTATGCAGAGACATCTCGGGATTTAACAGAACGTCTATCGCAATTACTAGATGATGCAAAACTTCTTCAGGATATGAGAGAGAATACTAAACAGTTCCATCCTAAAGAGTCCGCATTTGCATCATTAGAAGTTATTTTTGGAACCATGAAAATGAACAATAGAGTCAGTGGAATAAATATATGCTCCTAGATGAAAGACAAGCATGGATTTACTATAGTTAAAAAGGAGCAGGAGCATGAGACAGACATTAATCATTCTCTTTAGCGCATTACTCGTTTATACGATTATTCCAACCCTTATTGTTCGACTCTTTGGCATCGGGGTTTATAAAAGAGGAACGGGCGAGCAGCCCATTGCCTTAACGTTTGATGACGGACCAGACCCAGAATATACGCCTCTTTTACTGGATTTATTAAAGAAGCACAACATAAAAGTGACCTTTTTTGTGCTTGGTCAAAAAGCAGAGAAATATCCTGATTTAATCCAACGAATGCACCATGAAGGCCATCTTGTTGGAATCCACAATTACGTGCATTGGTCCAATGCCTTGATGAGTCCTAAGAGGGTTCGTGAACAGGTAAACAAAACGGCCAACGTTATTGATCGTATTATTGGAGAAAAAACGTTTTACTATCGCCCCCCATGGGGGGTTATCAACCTGTTTGACTTTTTATTGATGAAGAAATTTCGCATGATTCTTTGGTCTGTTATTGTAGGGGACTGGAAAAGCTCCGGCGGCAAGCAAAAAATTAAGCAAAGACTGCTGTCCAAGCTAAAAGGGGGAGCTGTTATTGTTCTTCATGATAGTGGAGAAACGTTCGGGGCAGACAGGAGCGCACCTGCATACATGCTAGAGGCACTAAATGAATTTATTACTGAGGCATTATACACAGGGTATTCCTTTCATAGAGTAGATGCTGATCAATAAAATAAAACTTAAGCCAGGAGCACATTTTGTTCAGGCTTAAGTTTTTTTACTTAGATGAGGATCATAGGGGTGTTAGACATTTTCCATATTTCAGTGCAGGTCTGGATACTATCCGTTCGTAGCATCCCAGTATCAAGGATGACCAGCTCGAAAGAGATGGATTTTATTAAATCTAGCGCTTCCAGACCATCTGCAGCTTCTATGACAAAGTAACCTTCATTGCGCAAATATACGTGAATAAGGTCTTGAATCTCTGGAGTGTCAGCTACAACAAGTACTGTATCCATTACATGGGGCTCCTTTTGCGGCAGATATATACGAAAGCCGGAGGGAAGTTACAGGGCACGAATTCGACTTTTTCAATAGTAAGGTTTTCGGCAAACCTTTTTTTCATTTGGAGCGAGTACTGAAAAGCAATAAAGATACCGCCTGGTTTTAATGCCTGAATAATCTGATTAAGTAAATTCGCTCGCATTTCACTCGTAAAATTAAAAAATGGTAATCCACTAATAATACAGTCCAGTTGGCCGAGCTCATCTTGATTCAATTTTTTAACTAATTGGCAAGCATTTGAGTGACACATGAAATCCGGGTATTTTGTCTTCAGATTCTCTCTCATTTTCTTATCTCTTTCGAACAATAACACTTTTGTTGATCCAGTTAACTGTGTCTTCATGAAACGTGTGATAGCACCTGTACCTGACCCGAGCTCTGCGACGGCCTTTACCTCACCCCAGGGTACAGATTCAACCACCTTAGCTGCCAGAAATCGAGAACTAGGCATAACGCTTCCCACTCGTTGTGGATTGGTGAGGAATCCTTGCAAAAAAAGTAGGTATTCTTTGAAATTCAACCGTTTATCCTCCATGACTTATTTTCTTCCTTTTGTTTTTTGTTCATATAAAAAATAGTAGCGAAAAAATCTAAGGATTTTACGAGGATATATCTAAAGAAAATCTGAAGAACTCTAAAGAAGAAACTCAATAAACTCCCGACGGATATATATATAACTTAGGGAAATCTAAACATAGTAAAGTTTAATATTTAGTTTGCCAAGTGGTTATATGATCGTTATTATTATATAATTTTACATATAAAGGAGGTGAAAGTAAGAAAACACGGGATATGGTTCATATGAGTGATGCACTGCAACGGAGAATCGGTCGACAAGCAGGTGTAGAATGAAAATCACAAAATTTTAGGAGGTAAATTATGTTTAAAAGTAGTAAGAAACTGTTAACGGTAGTTCTTGCAGCTTCCATGAGTTTTGTTTTTTTTGCATCAACCTCAAATGCAGCGACAGACTACTGGCAAAATTGGACCGATGGCGGTGGGACGGTTAATGCTGTTAATGGGTCCGGCGGCAATTACAGCGTAACATGGAAGAATAGCGGGAATTTTGTTGTCGGCAAAGGCTGGACTACTGGATCGCCAGACAGAACGATTAATTACAATGCCGGTGTCTGGGCGCCGTCCGGTAATGGATATTTGGCCCTCTACGGGTGGACGAGAAACTCACTCATCGAATATTACGTTGTTGATAGCTGGGGGACTTATCGACCTACCGGAACGTATAAAGGTACGGTGACCAGTGATGGGGGCACATATGACATCTACACAACAATGCGATACGACGCACCTTCCATTGAAGGCCAAAAAACGACATTTATCCAGTACTGGAGTGTTCGACAGACGAAGAGACCGACCGGGGGCAACTCCACGATTACTTTCAGCAATCACGTGAAGGCTTGGGCGAGCAAAGGAATGCATCTGGGGAACAACTGGTCTTACCAGGTGTTAGCGACAGAGGGGTATCAAAGTAGCGGGAGCTCTAACGTAACGGTGTGGTAACCATGAGGGCTTAAACTGTATTACAACATAGATAAGGAAAAGAAAGATCCGAATAATAAGAATGCTAACGATAACATAAAATGGACAGCAACGGTCAATGAGGAAGCTAACGGCTACCTATTGCCTGAGACAAATACTTAACTGGAAACTGGAACTGGCCTCGCATAGAGCAATAATAATGTAGAGAAAAGTTTGAACAAGGCACACTTAACAAGTGTTAAACTAAAGGGATACGTTAGTTAAAGAACAGCGACAGTTGAGGACGATTTTCGTCTACGACTGTCGCTGTTTTAATAACTGAGATGAACATAACACCTGAGGTTGTGGAAATGGTAGGGAGAAGGTATAGTTTATATGTATGTATTTTGTCCGGGAAGAGGTTCATATGGCAACAATTCATGATGTGGCGTTAAAAGCGGGCGTGTCGGTCACTACAGTATCCCGTGTAATGAATAACCGGGGCTATATCAGCGAAACTACACGCAAAAAAGTGTTCGACGCAATGGAAGAGCTTAATTATCAACCGAATGAAATAGCACGATCCTTGCTACGCAAGCAGTCCAATATTATCGGCCTTATTATTCCCAATGTCTCGCATCCGTTTTTTAGCGAGCTTGCTAATCAGGTGGAGTACTATGCCTATCAGCATAAGTGCAAGGTTCTGCTGTGCAATTCGCATATGGACCCTGTGAAGGAAAAAGAGTACATCGATATGCTGAAGCGGAACCGGGTAGACGGCATCATTATGGGTAGCCATACCCTGGAGGTAGAAGAGTACCGACATTTGAATTCACCGCTTGTGACATTTGACAGGCAGATTGACCCGCATATTCCGTACATTTCTTCGGACAACTATCGCGGGGGCGAGCTGGCTACAGAGCTGCTCATTCGCAAAGGCTGCCGGAAAATTGCGCATATCTGTGGGAATCTGGAGCTGAACATGCTGTCCAACGAACGTACCACAGCTTTCCGGGATGTCGTGGGCAGGCATAATGTCGAGCATGTAATCGTTCAAACAGACCTGAATGTGTTCGACCAAAAGGAATACGAGCGAATGATCTCCAAACTCGTTCATGAACATCCGGATGTGGATGGGGTGTTTGCAACAAGCGATATTATTGCTGCTTTTGCGTTGAAAGAATATACCCGCGCCGGACGGCATGTGCCGGAGGATGTGCGTATTGTAGGCTTTGATGACGTGAGCGCGGCTTCCTGGCTGACGCCTGAGCTTACATCGGTAAGACAGCCGATTGCAGAGATCGGCAGGCTGGCGGTCGAGCTGATTCGTAGGCAGGCAGAAGGGGAGCAGGTACAGCCTGTCAATCTGCTGCCTGTTGAATTGATTGAGCGTGCAACAACCTGAATGAAAAAATCTGTTCCTCTAACAAGGGGAACAGATTTTTTTTGAAAAATGTTAAAGGCTTAACATGTCAAACGATTGACACAGATTGAATCTTTAGCATATAATCCGTATGTAAGCGTTTTATTTAAATGTACAGCAGCCATTATAGAAATAGGGGGATGACAACAGTGAGGAAATTCAAAAGAGTTCAATGGATGGTAATGCTGCTTCTTTTGGTTATGGTGGTGTCTGCATGCGGCGGCTCCGGAGGAGATGGTAACTCGGCTTCTGGAGGGGGATCAGCGGATTCGGGAAATGTGAAAATTACACTTTTGAACTCCAAAGGTGAAATCCTTTCACAACTGGAGGATGCCGCCAAGGCGTTCCAGAAAGACAATCCCGGCATTACTGTTGAAATTCAGCCGGTTCCGGCCGGGGGATCGCCTTTTGAGCGTGCCTCTGCATTGTATGCTTCTGGAAACCCGCCGACCATGATCATGCTTGATACAGGTGATGTGGAGAAATTCAAGGATCGTATCCTCGACTTAAGCGGAGAGAAGTGGAATAAGGACACTGTTGAAAACGCTACCACAAATACAACGTTTGACGGTAAAAATTATGCGTTTCCGCTGGCTGTTGAAGGCTACGGGTTCATTTACAACAAAGCGGTTGTCGATAAAGCGGTAGGTGGAAGCTTTGACCCCACTACAATTAAAACCCGAAATGACCTTGAAAAGCTGTTCCAGCAAATCGAGGCATCTGGAAAGAAAGCATTGGTGATTTCACCAATGGATTGGTCCCTAGGCGCTCATTATTTGCCACTTGCTTATGCTGGTCAAAACAAAGACATGGCTCAAGTGGACAAATTCATAGCATCACTGAAGGCGGGCCAGGTTAACTTGGCTACCAATCCCGTATTTAACGGACTTATGGATACATTCGACGTCATGATGAAATACAATATCGATCAGGCTTCCCCACTGGCAGGAGCTTATGAGCGCGGACCTGAACTGCTTGGCAAAGGCGAAGTTGGCGTTTGGTTCATGGGCAACTGGGCATGGCCGCAAATCAGCGGTTTTGATACCGCTAACAAAGAATATGGTTTCTTGCCTGTACCCATCAGCAACAATGCCGATGACTACGGCAATCAGGAAATTTCATCCGCTGTTTCCAAGCGTATTGTTATTGACAAGGAGAAGAGTACGCCGGAGCAGCAAGAGGCAGCGAAGAAGTTCCTGAGCTGGATCGTCTATGATGCGAAAGGCCAAGATTTCCTCGTAAACAAAGCGAACATTATCCCAGCGTTCAAAAATATTACATTGCCTGCGGCTGACCCGCTTGGCAAGTCTATCCAGGAGTATATCGCAAAAGGCAAGTCAGAGCAGTCAATGAGCATGCTGCCTGCCGACCACTGGTCTAAGCTAGGATCTTCCATGCAAAAATATCTGGCGAAACAGGGCGATCGCGCAACACTGGCTAAGGAAATCGAAGACTACTGGAAAACCGTAAAATAAGGCTTATTTTCAAATTACCCGGAAATAGAGAGAGAAATCCGAAACAAAGAGAGGGATCACCATGATTGCGGAAAAAGGAGTATGGAACCGGCTACGGACGCGGCTATTGTTCACCGGACCCACTTTGTTTGCCTTCATCACGGTAATGATCATTCCATTCTTGTACGGCATTTATTTGACGTTCACAAACTGGGATGGTATTTCCACGACACTAACGCTGGTTGGCATCCAAAACTATCTGGCCGTTTTTCGGGATATTGAGTTTTGGAAATCGTTCGCCTTGACGCTCAAATATGTATTTTATACCGTTGTTCTTATTAATGTTATCGCTTTTATGCTGGCTTATGTGCTGACTAAAGGGTTAAAAGGACAGAGTATTTTCCGGGCAGGATTTTTCCTGCCCAACCTTGTCGGCGGTATTGTACTCGGTTTTATCTGGCAGTTCATCTTCAACAACGTGCTGGTCTATTTGGGACAACATGCCGACATTCAGGCGCTCAGCACGACTTGGCTGGCTGATCCTGACAAAGCGTTCTGGACACTCGTGATTGTAACCGTGTGGCAGAACGCGGGTTACATGATGGTCATTTATATTGCAGGTTTGACGGGTGTGCCGAATGATATTATGGAGGCTGCAAGTATTGACGGGGCGAGCAGCTGGACCAGACTGCGGAAAATGGTGCTGCCCTTGATGGTTCCTTCTTTCATCGTATGTATATTTTTGTCCCTGCAGCGTGGATTTATGGTCTATGACGTCAACCTCGCGCTCACGAAAGGTGGGCCGTTCAGTAGTACTCAAATGGTGTCGATGCATGTGTATGAAAAGGCATTCCTTTCCCGTGACTATGGTGTAGGGCAGGCAGAAGCATTCGTACTGTTCCTGATGGTTGCTCTCATCACTCTGCTCCAGGTTTATTTTAGCAAGAAGTTGGAGGTGGAGGCGTAATGGCAAGCAAAAAAATCGCTTCCTCCATGATCAAATTCATTGTGCTAACAGTCCTACTCATATTATTCATCGTACCGTTCGTCTTTCTGCTGATCAATTCGTTCAAGGAAAATATGGCGATTACCTCGAATCCGTTATCGCTTCCAGAGAGCTTCAATATGACCAACTATATGAATGCATTTGATAAAATGAATTATATCACTGCATTCACTAACTCATTGGTCATAACGGTGTTAAGTGTCTTGTTTATCTCCCTGTTCGCGGCGATGACGGCTCATTATTTTGTCAGAAACAATACCAAATTCAACCAATATGCATTTATGCTGATGGTAGCTTCCATGATTATTCCATTCCAGGCCATCATGATTCCATTGGTGAAAATTTACGGCTCACTTGATCTGCTGAACAGCAAATGGTCGCTGATTTACATGTATATCGGTTTCGGCAGCTCGCTGGCTGTCTTCATTTATCATGGATTCGTAAAGAGTATTCCGAAGGAATTGGAGGAAGCGGCGCTGATTGACGGCTGTACGCGGGTTCAGACATTCTTCCGAATCGTATTTCCGGTATTGATGCCCACGACGGCCACTATTTCCATTCTTAATGTACTGTGGATCTGGAATGATTTTCTGCTGCCTTCGCTCATTCTGGTCGATCCTGAGCAAAGGACACTTCCCCTGTCCACGTACAACTTTTATGGAACCTACACAGTGGATTATGGTCCATTGATGGCAAGTTTGGTACTGACGATATTTCCAATCATTATCATCTATCTGTTTGCCCAAAAGTATATTATTCAGGGTGTTATGCAAGGTTCAATTAAATAACTGTAAGGGTAGGATGCCTTATCGAACATACTAGAGTGTATACGAGAGAGAATGCTGATCAATTTATTTCCCAATCGAAGCATATGCTTCGGTCGGATTATCGTTTGAACTATCATTTAATGGCTGAATTCGGCTGGATGAACGATCCGAACGGTTTCATTCAGTATAACGGGCAGTATCACTTGTTCTATCAACATTACCCGTATAAATCGGTATGGGGGCCGATGCATTGGGGACACGCAGTCAGCCGCGATCTTATGACGTGGGATTATCTGCCGGTCGCCTTGGCTCCGGACGGTGAGTTCGACCGGGACGGCTGCTTCTCCGGCAGTGCGATTGAGCAGGACGGGAAGCTTGTCCTGATGTATACCGGACATGTTGTAACCGGACCTGACAAGGATCAGGATTACAAGCAGTCACAGGGGATTGCAGTATCGGAAGACGGGGTGACTTTTGAAAAGTGGGAGGGCAACCCGGTCATCGGATATGACGCCATACCGAACACGGTCAGCCGCAAAGATTTTCGTGATCCTAAGGTGTTCAGACATGAAGATCAATACTACGTCGTTCTTGGCTCTAATGATGCCCAAGGGAACGGGCTAGTACTGCTTTACCGATCTGAAGATCTGAGAAACTGGACATATGTCAATGTGCTGGCTGTGAGTGACGGACGCTTCGGCGATAATTGGGAGTGTCCGGATTTGTTCCCGCTCGGCGATCGGCACGTATTCATGCTGTCTCCACAGCGCATGCCTGCTCAGGGAGAAGCATACCGTAATCTGCATTCCACCATGTACGGTATAGGTGACTTCAATGCGGAGGCTGGAACATTTACGGCAGAGCAGTATGCTCCGGTAGATCACGGATTCGATTTCTATGCCCCGCAGTCAACCTTGGATGATAAAGGGCGGCGGATCATCATCGGATGGATGGATATGTGGGAGTCGGAGATGCCGACCCAGCAGGGGCACCACTGGGCTGGTGCGATGAGTCTTCCGCGGGAAGCGGTGATCGACCACGGCAGATTGCTGTTCCGTCCGCTTGAAGAGGTGGAGAATTACCGATCCAATCTGTTCGAGCAGCGGGACATCTTACTGACCGGTGAGCAGATCATGGAGACATCCGGAGATAGCTACGAGTTGAAGGCAGTATTTGAGTTCGAGGCTGGCCATACGGATGAATTCGGCTTGAAGCTGCGGGTGGGCGACGAAGAGGAGACTGTACTGTCGTACCGTCCCGATGACGGTCTGTTTCGTTTTAACCGTGAGCGTGCCGGTATCGGACCAGGCGGAGAGAGAAGAGTGCCCTTGGGTCTACAGGAGGGACGCCTGGAGCTGCGGATTTTCGTCGATAAGAGCTCTGTGGAAATATTCATCGGTGACGGCGAATACGTTCTCACTGGAAGAGTGTATCCCGGAATGGAATCAACGGGTATTCGTGCATTTGCGAACGGAAAATGTACGATTGCCTCGTTTCAGAAGTGGGATATCCTCGCATAGAATCGCATCACAAACAGGAACCTTGACCGTGGATGGTCAGATTCCTGTTTTTTGTGGCCATTTTGCTCGTGTAATTTTAGGCGCGCTTATGTTGTAGATAAGCATCAAGATAAGCGTCAATTTTTGCGAGAGCTTCTTTTGTACCGCCGGATTGCTGGAAGCTTTCATTAATTTTTTGTACGCCCTCTTTATACGCTGCGTTTGACACTACCTCATGTACAGCATCTCTTAACGTTTGTATATTAATTTGATCCTTGGTTATCCGATAGCCAGCTTGAAGTTCCGTTAACCGCTGTGCGACCATGGGCTGATCCTTGTCCTGAGGCAGCACGACCAAGGGTACGTTAAAGTGAATTCCTTCATTCACACTGTTCATTCCACCATGGGTAATAAATACATCTGAATGACGTAATACCTCCAATTGAGGGACATAGGACGAGATGATAAAGTGCTCAGGGGCCGGGTTAATTTTGGTGAAGTCGGCCTTCTCGCCAGCCGCAATCACGACCATGCCTTCAAAATCGGAAAAAGCTTCAATGCAGGTGTTAAAAAAGTCCTCGGTATGGTCCAGCACAGTTCCCATCGAAATATACAAAACCTTTTTACCCTGTAATCTGTCCAGCGGGAATGAGTTTTCTTCTTTGCGCTCCGGGAAGCTGGGACCAATAAAAAGATGCTCGTCTCCAAATTGTTCACCATTCGGTTGAAAATATTTGCTCGTATATACAACATTCAAAGCCCCTGAATTGTTCATAAATTGAACCAGCTCTTTGGGGGCAACACCGAATCTTTCTTTCATGAGCTGCAGTGAAGTCGTGACTTGTTCATCAGGATGGAACGGTACTTTAGCGTCGGAGCGGAAGAGATTGGCAGCCATCAGATGATTTGAAATGAGAAAAGATGGGGATGAAGAGATGCCTGGAATATTCAAATAATCTCTTACTAATTCACCAGCTCCGAATCGATCATAGAACACCAAGTCAAAGTGAATACGCTCGGACAGCTCCTGAGCGATGGCTAAGATATCCATCGAGGTCTGGATATGAATATTCAAAAATGCGTTCAGTCCTGCCGGAGTGTTGGTATCAATGGAAGCAGTCCTGACCAGATCAGGATGCAGGTGAACCTTCGCTCCAACTGCTTCGAGTCTATTCTTGTATTTCTCAGTTGTAATGTAATGAACCTGGTCCCCTCGTGCTGCAAAGGCTTGCGTGATCCCAAGCGTGGGGTTTACATGTCCTTCTGCCGGAAAATTAACCATTAATACATTTAACATCCATCCTTACTCCTTTCCTACTCTTTATTTAAGATGCAGTTTAACTGAATCTCTTCATCCATAATAACAATAATATTTATTTTTTCAAATGATATCCTTTCATGATTGTGTTTTAAAACGCGGTCAACATCATTCTAAAGAATAAAGTAAGGATATGTTGACATGAAATGTGTATAACAAATATTTACCTCGTGCATAGTAAAGACGAACCTATTTAGCGAGGGAGGTTTTTTCTAAATGAATGTTCAAAGAGCACAAGAAATAGCGTCCTCTCCCATCATGGCAAATGTGTTGTGCGAGGGGTTGCCCATCTATATTCAGCATGTGAACGAACAACGTGAGACGGCACGGATCTATGCGCTGAACAACCCGGAAGAGGAACGAGAAGTGCCTTTGTACACGTTGACAGAACGTGATCTGACCCTTGAATAGAAAGGAGTGACATGGAAAATGAAACCCAATCAACAGAAAGAAATCGAGGCAGATCGTTTGAATTTTCGTGATCAGACGGATGATGTGGTCAGAGAGGTACCGGCCACCACGGATGCCAGCGAAGCTGTTGCAGCAATGACCTCGCACATCAATAAATATGATGTACCAGATGAGTTGGAAGAAGAATAGAGAGTGGACAAGCGCGCACAGGATAACCTGCTGCGTGCTTTTTATATGACGTATAATTTTGGATGGTATCGAACAAAAAGTATTCAATGCCCAAACGTACAAGTGAAGCTGCCCATGTGTACGTTTTTTTCTTTTCGTTTTTTTGTAAAATAAGTTATACATGATTACTGTTCAAAAGAAATGACCAGCTGCTCAGAGCGGCATTGTTTCTAATAAGTTGAAAAACCGAATTCAGAATTGTAGGAGGGAATTATGAACGATGAATACAATGTACAGGTTCAAAATCTAGAGCCGGAAATAAGTGAAAGTAAAGGTGAAGGTGAAGTTGAGACCAAGGACATTTCGAAAGTATTAACCATCATATGGATTTTTATAATATATAGTGAGTCTGTCATTCTTCAACATTTATCCAGCGGTCTAAATCTGCTGCAAAGCTTCTTTTTCACTGTAATCATCATATTGCACATTCTTTTGTACTTGCATGCTCATAGAGTTGCAAAATATTTTTCATGGGCTTATTTTGTTGTGCAAGGGGGATTAATCTTTGCAAGTGCATTTCTTCTACCTGAAAGCTTCTCCATAGTACTGGTGGGGTTAATGCCCGTTTTGGTAGGTCAGAGTATAGGTATTTATTATAAGCCGCTTAAGGTTATTCTTGTATTTTTAATCTCCTATGTACTTTTTTGTGTGGCTGTGGTCTGGCATAATGACGGCAGGCAATTTGTGTTGTTCATCCCGCTATTTTTTCTCATTGCAGTTGTTATCATAGCGTATGCCATTCTTTTTCTCAAACAAGTCAAAGCACGAATTCGAACGCAAAACGTTCTGAAAGAGCTTGAAATCGCACATCAAAAGGTGGAGGAACTTACACTTGCTAACGAACGACAACGTATGGCCCGTGATCTGCATGATACGCTGGCTCAAGGTCTCGCTGGGCTAATCATGCAGCTTGAAGCTATTGATGCCCATCTGACCAAAGGAAGTACGCAAAGAGCTCAGGAGATCGTCCAGCAATCGATGTCACAAGTGCGAAGGACCTTGTCTGATTCGAGACGAGCCATCGACAATCTGCGTTCGAAAACCATCTCGGAGGTTGACTTTGCAGAAGCAGTAGAAGAAGAAATACAGCGATTTACAATGGCTACGAGCATTCGTGTAATACGCAACATTAAAATTAAAGCTTCAGTCCCCAGACTGCTGTTTGAACATGGATTGTTTATTATAAGCGAGTGTTTAACCAATGTAGCGAAGCATTCACACGCGAATACCGTATGGATTCATATTTTAGATAACGAAGGCAGGATTGAAATTGAGATTCGTGATGATGGAAAAGGATTTGATACGGATATTATTGCCAAGCAAACAGGACATTACGGAATAATAGGTATACATGAACGTGTACGGATGCTCGGTGGAAGCATAAATATCAACAGTATAGTTCAAAAAGGAACAGCTATCAAAATAGAGGCGCCTCTTGCTAAAGGAGATCTATCATGAAATACAAGATTTTAATTGTCGACGATCATTGGGTCGTAAGAGAAGGGTTAAAGCTGGTGTTAGAGACCAATGACAGCTATGAAGTTATTGGCGAGGCCGGAGAGGGTATAACAGCTCTTAAATTGATCGAAGAACTTCAACCGGATGTCATATTGCTGGATTTATATATGCCACAAATGAGTGGTTTGGAAACTATGAAAGCCCTCAGAGAAAAACAAAATGAAACGCCAGTCATTATTCTAACTACCTATAACGAAGATGATTTAATGATTAAGGGACTTTCATTGGGAGCAAAAGGATATTTGCTAAAGGATACCAGTCGGGAAAACCTGTTTCGCACGATTGAGTCAGCACTAAGGGGCGAAACGCTGCTTCAGCCAGAAATCACATCAAGGGTGTTCGCTGCAACGAATAAGAAAGAAGCCAAGCCAGAGCCGCACGAAAGCAACTTAACTCTTACTGATAAGGAAAGGCACATATTAAAGTCTGTTGCACATGGTTTTAAAAGCAAGGAAATTGCCTTTGATATGGGGATCTCAGAGCGTACTGTCAAAGCGCATTTAACGAATATTTATAACAAGCTTGGTGTTGATTCCAGGTCCGAAGCTGTTGCCGTTTCACTGGAACGTGGTATTTTACAGCTTTAAAGATTGTAACTGAATATATGTGATTTCATTGCCCAGTCGTACATAAGGTGCTTGCCCCTTTGTACGATTTTTTTGTGTGTTCATTGTTATAACATGAAACAAGAAATGAAAAAAGCCTACATGACCCACGGGTTGCTGATAGCACCTTTAGAAGAGAGAATCAGGGAGGATGACATGAAGTTGAAGAGAAAAGGAATCAGGATCATGATTACAGGGATTGCATTAGCTATAGTAGCTTCCGGTTGCTCCAGTGCAACGGAGAACTCTGTAACACAAGCAAGTCACCCGGTAAAAGTAGAGAAGCTTGTAATGAAACCTTTGGCCAATGATTTTAATTTGGCAGGAACATTGCAGGCCAGTAATGAAGCTAGTGTTTCCTTTGAAGCGGATGGACGTATATTGAACACTATGGTTGAGGTAGGGGATTCCGTAGAAAAAGGGAGTGTCCTTGCGAAGTTAGATACATCTGCCTACCAGCTGCAACTGGATCGGGCCAAGGCCACCATGGAAAAGGCAAAAGCCGGTCTTAGCCAAGCGGAGGCTTCTGTTCAATCGGCACAGGCAGGTATTCATAGTTCACATTCCCAGGTCGATGCGGCCCAGTCGAAATTGCAGGAATTGAATAATGGCGCGAAAAAGCAGGAAATTGCACAGTCACAAAATGCAGTTACCGCGGCCACCAAGGCTTACAATAAGAAAAAAGCGGATGCCGCACGGACGCAAAGCCTGTTCCAGGCAGGTGCAGCCTCATTGTCGGAAAATGAGAATGCACAGCTGGAATTAGCGAATGCACAAAAAAGTTTAAGTGACGCACAAGAGCAGCTGTCTCTCTTGCTTGCGGGAGCCTCGCAGGAGCAACGTGCCCAGGCTTCAGCTGGTGTAGAGCAGGCCAGAGCAGGGCTGGAGACCGCTATGGCTACGAAGCAGCAAGGGCTAGCCAGTAAAGCTCAGGCGCAGGCTACCTACGAGGATGCATTGGCTGCTTATGAACAGTCATCCTTGTCACTTAAAAAGGCTACTTTAACTTCCCCGATCGCTGGCGTAGTCATTGAAAAAAAGGTGTCTGACGGTCAACTGGGCTCCAGTGGGAGCGAGGCATTCGTCGTCGGGAATATCAAGACCTTAAAGGTACTTCTTCCCGTACCGGACAGCGAAATCTTATCGTGGAAGAAAAACCAGAAAGTAAATGTATCACTCTACAATGAAATTAGAACAGGGACCGTTACTCAGATCTACCCATCAACGAATGCGAAAACGGGCAGTATTAATGTGGAAGTCAGCCTGCCCAACCCTGAACTGGATTGGAAACCTGGACAAGTCATCAGCGCAGCTAAAAGTGTGAATCAATCGGAAGCACTGTTAGTGCCTGTAGAATCCGTGATTAGCACGGGAAGTGACCCTTATATTTTTAAAGCAGTAAATGGTAAGGCCGTTAAAACCACGATTAAAGTGGGAAAAGTGACGAATAATCAATTCGAAGTTCTCTCCGGACTACAGGCAGGCGATCAAATTGTTACCCAAGGAGCAGGAACCTTGTTTAATGGCGATGTAATTGGGAATGATGTGCTTGGGAAATCGAAGGAGTCGTCCGAATGATTAAATATATCGTTAAAAAACAAAAAATTACGCTCATTTTCTTTGGCATGTGCATACTGCTAGGACTCTTTAATTTTACATCGTTACCCAAACAGGAGCAGCCTGATGTTATTCCCATGACCGCCAGTGTTACAACAGTCTATCCGGGTGCCTCACCTGAGAGAGTCGAGCAGACCATTACTAAAGTCATGGAACAGAAAATTAAAGCTGTACAAGGTGTCAAAACGATTTCTTCCACTTCATCGAAAGGCCAATCCAGTATCATCATAGAAGCTTTGAATGATGCGGACCCGACAAAGGTATGGGAAGATCTACGTACAAAGGTGCAGGATGCACAATCCGAGCTTCCAGACGATGCGATGCAGCCTATAATCAATGATAGCATGACCAGCTCTTTTATTGGTTCATATGCGATCACCTCTGATAAGGTTGAGGATTTGTACTCATTAAATGAATTAATGAACAAATGGAAAGATCAATTAAAAACAGTCCCTGGTATTTCGCAAGTTAATATTCAAGGAATACCTGAGCAAGAGGTACGAGTCAGTTTAGACACGCAAAGGATGCAACAATATAACATCTCCTGGGAACAAGTCGTTCAAGCGATCAAGGATGAGAATGACAGAGTGCCTACAGGAAGTATGGATTTCAATGAGCGTACTTACCAGCTGACGGTGAATGCTTCAACTGATCCATCGATTCTAAATAACGTCCAGATTTCAAGCAATGACGATGGATTCCCGATATTTTTGAAGGATATAGGCACTGCCTCGCTTGTTTTTAAAAAAGCAGCTAGTTATACGTATGTGAATACGAAGCCTGCTATTTCGATCAGTGTAAGCGGAGATATAGGGACAGATGTGCCGACAGTATCTAAAGCAACCACAGCTAAAATCAATCAGCTTGCGAGCAGTCTGCCGAAAAATGTACATTTTGAGCTGCTTTTCGCCCAAAATGATCGAGTGAGCGAAATATTTGGAAACCTGACCAAAGAGATGATGATCGCTATTTTATCGGTCATTGTGATATGTACTTTAGGCTTGAATTTGCTGACTTCTGCATTTGTGGCGTTGGCCATTCCTGTTTCCATCGCCATCGGCTTTATTTTCTTGCCTATGACAGGAACTACGCTGAATCAAATTTCAGTCATCGGGCTCATCATCGTGCTGGGGATATTAGTTGATGATGCTGTCGTGGTCAATGACAACATTGAACGCCGACGCTCTGAATTTGGGGAAAATGCGACAGAGGCGGCCATTAAAGGAACCAAAGAGGTATCCTTATCGATCATTACAGCTACGCTAGCTACGGTTGCAGCATTTGCCCCGCTGTTATTCCTGCCGGGTAATATCGGAGACTTTATTAAACCGATCCCTACCGTTATCTCGTTAACGATGCTGGCTTCGATGATTATGTCGCTAACGATTATTCCTATTTTCCGTCAATGGTATGATCAACGCCGTAAAGGGAAACAGAGTAACCAAGCAGTTAAGCCGCCTGGGCTTCTGGGTCATCAAATCCAGTCTCTATCCAACGTGTACTCTAAAAATTGGATGCCAAGAATACTGCGGCGTCCGCTTTTAACAGCGTTGGTCGGTCTTATGATGGGTACGGCAGCTTATGGGCTACTAGCGCTTGTTCCCATTCAATTATTTCCCGAATCCGATCAAGCGGATGCCACGATCAGCGTGACCATGCCGGAAGGAACGTCGTTGCAGGCAACCAATCGGGTTATTAACGAGATTGGGATGTGGGTCAAAAAACAACCAGAAACAGAACGGCTGTCAGCAACGGCAGGTGGAGGAGCGCCTCAAATGTACAGCGATGTTGCAGGCGGTCACGGCTCCGGAGGAGCGGTCAACGGTCAACTTGCTGTCGTTGGAAAAGAGGGACTATTTGATCTCCAGAAAACAGTGGATAATTGGAACCATACGCTGCAAGCCAAATATCCATCTGCATTGATCAGCATTCGGGTTCCTCAATTAGGTATTCCGGTCGGCAGTGCGGTGTCTATCCGAGTGAAGGGAGAAGATATTGATAAACTGCAAAAGATGACAGCTAAAGTCAAAGAAATAGTTGCAGGCACCCCCGGAGCAATTGACGTGACCGATAATATGGGGATGCAAAGCTATAATCTGAATTTCCAAGTCAATCCACAAGCGTTGGATAAATATCGGGTTACCTATTCTAATTTGACGCGAACTCTGCTGTTAATGGGGGATGGAGTCAATGTTACGGATTTTGATACAGGTAAGGAATTGCTGGATATAAATGTCTACATGAATAAACCAAACGATGATCCTGAGGTATTGTTCCAACAATTAAGCGTAACCAATGCGGCAAAAGAGCAAATTCCATTATCCCAGTTAGTCACGATGAAACCGGGCTTTTCCATTCAGCAAATCCATCGCTATGATTTGGAACGGACGGTCACGATCTCAGCCAATGCGAATGGGCGTACGGCTACAGAACTTACTAATGACATTCGTAGCAAACTAACGAACACACAGTTTGAACCAGGCTACACTTGGGAGATGGGAGGAGAAACATCCGCGCAATCTGATATTTTTAAAGATTTGGGCAAGTTAGCCATTATCGTTGTTTTTCTTATCCTGCTCTTGATCACGATGCAGTTTTACTCCATCTCCACACCGCTCATTATTATGACCACTGTGTATCTGGCAGCGGCAGGCGGTATTCTTGGAAGCTTTATTTCGGGCATGCCCATTGGATTCATGAGTATTATGGGGATCATTTCACTGGCCGGTATCGTCGTGCGTAACGGTATTGTGCTGATAGAGTTTATTGAAGATGCGCGCCGTGAAGGAGCTGATCTGACAGACGCCATTCTGATGGCATGTTCTGCCCGTTTCCGCCCGATCTTGCTTACTTCGCTAACTGCGATTGTAGGTATGATCCCTATTGCCACAATAGGGGAGATTCTCTTCAAACCGTTGGCAACGACTATTATCTTCGGATTGATCTTTTCCACCATTTTAACCTTGTTTGTCGTTCCGACACTGTATATGGTCGTAGCTCATCTGAAGCTAAAACGGAAGCAGAAGCAGGAAAAGTCTATAAATAACGATAGCTCATTGACCTTGTAAGTAAACACAGAAAAGAATACGCTTTAATTTTCCTTTTAGAGAATGGATCGTACATGAGGCGAAGGTCTTCATGTACGATCTTTTTATTTGTTGACATAGTCAACAAATATCATTACTATAATTGTTGCAAAAGTCCACTAAATAGGGGGAGTTATGGTCAATATAGATGCTAATATCATAGCGGATATGAGGCGTTTTAATCGGTTCTATACGAATTTACTTGGTGTTTTAGATAGACATGTGCTGGATAGTGGATATTCCTTTACCGAGGCACGTGTCATTATAGAGATCGGGTTGATCGAGCCATGTATTGCGAATACGCTGGTCGAATCTCTTAAAATTGATCGCAGCTATATGAGCAGGATCATTGCTAAATTTTGCAAAGAGGGCTTTCTTGTTAAGGAAAATTCAACGTTGGATAATAGAACAAATCTGATTCGTCTGACACCCAAAGGAAAAACGTTCTACAACCAATTGAATGAAAGGTCTGATGAACAAATTCTACGATTAGTTCAAGGACTTTCAGAAGAAGAGATTCAACAGTTACATGCTTCTATGTTGTTAATTCAGAAGAAATTGGATATTTCGGAGAGGATACAGAATGATACGATTTGAATGCGACTATACCGAAGGTGCCCATGAACGTATATTACAGCGATTACTGGAGACGAATGAGGAACAGACGCCAGGCTATGGTACGGACGATCATTGTGCAAAAGCCAGAGCTTATATTAAAAAGGCATGTGACTCTGAAAATGCGGATGTACACTTTTTAGTTGGAGGTACACAGACCAATACAACGGTCATTTCTTCGATTTTGCGTCCGCATCAAGGCGTGATTGCGGCAGTTTCTGGACATATTGGTGTGCATGAGACCGGAGCAATTGAGGCTACTGGACATAAAGTACTAACATTACCAAGCGAGGATGGGAAAATCCGGGGTGAACAGGTAAAGGAACTGTACGACGCTCACTGGCGTGATGCTGCTCCTGAGCATTGTGTACAGCCCGGGATGGTCTATATTTCTCAACCGACCGAGAATGGAACGATCTATAGCCGATCCGAGCTAGAAGTGTTAAGTAGAGTCTGTCGTGAATGTGATTTACCGCTATTTATAGATGGGGCCCGCTTAGGATATGGATTGGTTGCAGAGGATAACGATGTATCTTTAGCAAATATCGCACAGCTGTGCGATGTGTTTTATATTGGCGGCACAAAAATTGGAGCTATGATGGGAGAAGCCATCGTTATCCTAAATGATGCTTTGAAAAAAGATTTCAGATATATGATCAAGCAAAAAGGAGGACTGCTGGCTAAGGGCAGAATACTGGGCATTCAGTTTGAAACGCTGTTTGAGGACGGTTTATACTTTGAGATTTCCAAACACGCCATAGATATGGCCATGTTGCTGCAAAAAGGATTATCCGAGCAAGGTTTTTCTTTCCTATATCATTCTACAACCAATCAGCAGTTTCCGATTATATCAGATCGTATATTACAGGCGTTGAGCGAAAAATATACTTACTCCTTCTGGGAAAAGGTTGATAATACACATACTGCTGTTCGATTCTGCACCAGTTGGGCCACGAAGAAAGAAAATATTGAAATGCTGCTTCAGGATATCAAAGCATTACAATAGAGGTCACGGATAAACGATCAGTATCATCTTGAAGAGGTAAAATGAATGATGAAATAGGCCATACCTCGTTGCATACATGGCAGCGAAGTATGGCTTTTTTGTCGTGTAAATGACCTAATCTAGGCGGCTCGTCTTTAGTTCCATGAAAGAGCAAGCAGATATAAAAATGGAAAAACGAGACAAGAGTGGATGTATAAAATCAGCGCCTAATTATTTACACTGAATACCTAACGAACCTGTTTACGGTATTGCAGAGGGGAGAGCCCGGTTATTTTTTTAAAGATTTTATTAAAATGGGAAGCATGACCGAAGCCGACATCCTCTGCAATATGCTGGATTTTGTCCTTGGTGGTTCGAAGTCTGGTTTGAGCCGCCCTGACCCTCACTACGCGGATGTATTCGCTGAAATGAAAGCCAGTCAATTTTAGAAAGATGCGGCTTAGGTAAGCTGGACTAATAAAAAAGCAGGCGGCCACTTGTTCGAGAGTTAACGGCTCGCTGAAATGATTCTGAATAAAAGACGAAATTTCTGTGATTTTCTGATGCATGGGATGAGAGGAAACAAGGTCACTACGCTCGGCTGCTTCTGATCGGTGCACGAGGATGAGCATTTCCAGCAGCAAATACTGTACACAACGGTCATGCAGAGGCTGCTTGTTTCTACATTCGCTATTCATTTGCAGGAACAGCCGTTCCACTTCGACTTGTTCTCTAGCGGGTAAGCGAAGCAACGCGGATTGCTGATACGGCGGTAAATCCAGAATGTCACGATCCTGCTGTGGGAGAAACGTCGGAGAAAAATGAATCAAAATGCGTTCAGTTTTCTCCAACTGCGTGCAGGCGGTAGAGTGTAAGTCATGAGGGAGGATGAATATCAGATCGCCCTTGCGAGCGGTGTATACCTTGCCATTCATAAAGTAGATGCGTTCGCCCTGCAGCAAAAAATACAGCTCATAGTTCTCATGAACATGAGGTCTGGGCATAACAGTGAAGCCGGTACGGTAGATGTGATGAATGGAGAATTGTTGTTCTCCGATGACATATTTGTCTTCCTTGATTTCATTCATGTGCTTCTTCCTTTGCCAATTAAGATAAGTAAGCGCATTCATATAACCTTAGTATATATGACACTTGCCCACGGTAAAAGCAGAAAAGATTGATGAAAGGAGGTGAAGTGATTTCTGAACGTCTCGGATCATTCTTTTATAAAAGTGTGCGCTGATGTGAAAGAAAATCTTGGGGAGGAAACAGAATATGAGCAAGCAACGTACATGGAAAAGGGTGCTATGTAATGTGGTTGTGGGTTCAATGTTGTTGACCTTGTGCCCGCCACTGATCCAAGCAGAGACTGCGGTAGGAACAGAGTTGGCAAAAGTGGAAAAGGTAGAAAAAACAGCGACGAATATTCCGGCGTTTCCGGGGGCTGAGGGTGGCGGTAAATATGTTACCGGCGGACGCGGAGGTGAAGTATACGAAGTTACCACGCTGGCAGACTACGGCAAAGGGGAGCAGATGATCCCCGGATCTCTTCGAGCAGCGGTCAGCTCCGATAATCGGACGGTCGTATTCCGGGTGGGTGGAACCATTCATCTTAAGGAACCACTTAAAATCTTGGGCAACAACCTGACGATAGCGGGTCAGACAGCTCCTGGCGACGGCATAACTGTAAGCGATTACACGACAGGGATTGATGCAGATAACGTGATTCTTCGTTACCTGCGTTTTCGATTAACCGACCGTTACTCCAGCGAGGATGACGCTTTAGGTTCCAGATATCATAAAAATATTATGATTGATCACTGTTCCTTTAGCTGGTCGGTGGATGAGGTACTGAGTCTGTACGATAACGTAAATACGACGGTACAATGGTCCATTGCGTCCGAAAGTATGCTGATGACCACACACCAGAAAGGTCGCCACGGCTACGGCGGCATATGGGGTGGTCGAAATTCCACCTATCATCATAACTTGCTGGCTCACAATGCAAGCCGCAATCCGCGTTTCCCAACCGATAAAAAACAAATCGATGCTGTGGAAATGACCAATAACGTCATTTATAATTGGGGATTTTTCTCTTCCTATGGCGGCGGTGAAGGGTCGTATAATGTGCTGAATAACTATTATAAGTATGGTCCTAACACATATAAGGACGTTCGTAGTCAAATCTTTGTAGACGTGGGAAGTGAAAAATATAAAACACGCATGTTTATTGGTGGCAACTACATGTATGGGAACGATTCGGTTACCAAAGACAACTGGCAGCTTGGAACATCCATTGGGTCGATTATTGATCCTTCCACTCGTTTGGCAGAGCCGATTGAAGTCAGAGGCGAATACGACAACGGGATTTCACCGAATGCGTATGGTCCATATCAAGCGACAGATGCACAGACCGCTTATGCTGAGGTGCTTGCCGGTTCAGGAGCGACACTGCCAAGAAGAGATGCAGTGGATGCCCGCATTATGAATGATGTGAAGAATGGAACGGGTGCATTTATCAACTCCCCACGGGAAGCAGGGTGGATATATGATGATTATAGCGTAACCACCGCGGAGCTTACTGACAGTGATCTTGATGGCATGCCGGATGAATGGGAACGTGCCCATGGGCTGGACCCCAAAAATGCAGACGGCCGTAACGGTCAGCAGCTTGCCGGCACAGGGGAGTATGCTCATTTTGCCAAGGGCTACACGAATCTGGAGGTCTATTTGAATGATCTCATTGCGAAGCTGTCCAATGGAAGTGAGGTGGGTAATCCCGAGGTCGCCGTACAGGTATCGGATGAAGGCGGACGTTCATTGAAGCATAACGATATTTTGGAAGCGGGACGTAATGCAACCATAACTGCAATGGCCAAGGACCAAGATGGCATTGCTCACGTTGAATTTATCATTGACGGCAAACTCGTCGGAAAAGTAGAAAATGCGCCTTATCCAATCGATTGGAACCATGTGACGGACGGTACACACTACATTGTTGCACGGGTGACGGACCGTAAGGGAAATGCTACATTTTCCAATCCTGTCACCATTCATGTCAACACGACTGCACCAACGGGAAGCTGGCTCAGCGAAGAGGTTGGCTCTGAGGGCAACGATGGCTATATCCAAGGGAACACTCAGGTATTAAAAGAAGATTCAAACGGCAGCAGCATACGCCTAAAATCGGCGGGGGATATTGACGGGCAGGCTGATCTTTTCCATTATGCTTATCAGAAATGGGAGGGAGACGGCGAACTTACAGCCCGTGTGGAGAAGATTACTCCTGTAGACGATAATGCCGAAGCAGGTGTAATGATTCGTGAATCACTGAAGCCTGGATCAAAAATGGCCTTTATGTCTTTAGCATTTGTTAAATATGGCAAACAGGGCATTCTTATCAGTCGTGATCAAACGGATGGTAAAACGAAACGAGCGTCAATGGAGACGTTTATTACAACGCCATATTCGGTTCGTCTGGTGCGACAAGGGCAAAAGCTTACCGGATGGGTATCCACCGACGGTGTGACGAACTGGGAGAAGGTTGGTGAAACCGTTATAGATTTTTCAGATCATCAACCGCTATTATTCGGGCTAGCTACCGATGCATCCAAACAGCAAAACGATGTATGGAATTACAATACGTCGGAATTCAGCAATGTTACGATCCGCAAGCTAACAGGCTCAGGAGGAACCTCTCCTACTAGTGTGGTTGTATCGACCTATGGCCCTGCTGACTATACATCCCTTCAGGCAGCTATTGATGCAGTCCCTGACAACAGCAACACAAGGACTGTGATCCATCTCAAAAACGGTACGTACCGGGAAAAAATTAAGGTGAACTCCTCCAAAAAAAATCTGAGCATTATCGGAGAAGATCGGGACAAAACGATCATTGCTTTTGATGATACGGCCAAAACGGTGGTGGACGGAAAGGAGTTAGGAACGAGCAACAGCTATACCATGCGTGTGCAAAGCCCTGATTTTGTGTTGGAAAATGTGACGGTCGCCAACACAGAAGGAACCGGACAGGTGCAGGCTGTAGCGTTATATGCCGAAGGTGATCGTGGCAAGTATCACAATGTCAAAATTACTGGCCTACAGGATACATTGCTTGTGAACCGTGGCAGACAGTATTTTAAGGACAGCTACATCAGTGGCAGTGTTGATTTTATATTTGGCAATGCACCTGCCGTATTTGATAATTCGATCATACACAGCCTGCGTGCCGGCTATGTGACAGCAGCTTCAACAGAAGAGAACCAGCCGGGTTTTGTATTTACTCAGTGTCGTCTGACAAGCGAGGCTGGATTGACAGGCAAGGTGGATCTTGGGCGGCCTTGGCGGTCTTACGCTCATGTTACTTTTTTAAAGACCTATATGGATGATCATATCAAGCCAGGTGGCTGGAACAATTGGGGGAAGGAATCCAATGAGCAGACCGCAAGATTTGGAGAGTTCGACAACTTTGGACCAGGTGCAGAAAGTAGCGGGCGTGTACGTTGGGCCAAACAGCTTATGGCTGACGAAGCCAACCAGTACACCGTTGAAGCTGTTCTGAGCGGGACCGATCATTGGGATTGGCGTCTATAAATCTAATGTTCAATAGATAAGCGGGGGGATGCGCTTTAAGCGTTCCCCCGCTTATGCGCGTGTTTATGAGCAATTTTGATGTGATACATACATGATCTAAAAATGAAATCATTTGTTTTTATGGTAAATATTTTATATATTGAATATGCGATATATGTCATCATCATGGATAAAACTAGCGTTTTTTTTGAATATATTATGATGTCGGAGGTGTAGGATGGCACGTGTGTTGGTTGTGATCACGCCTGCTGAAGGCCATGTTAACCCGTCATTAGGATTGATTAAGCAATTGGTCGATAGGGGGGAAGAAGTAGATTATGTGTGTTCAGAGGAATTTGGTACGAGAATTCAACAAACAGGAGCAAACCTGATCACCTATCCATTTGGCGCGGATGCATTTATTCATAACCCTGTATTAAAGCCGGCTGAATATAAACATCATTATCAATTCGTGAATATGATCGTTAAAGGTTTGATTGAACCGATTATTCCAAAGGTTTTGAAGGAAATTGAAAATAAGGAGTATGATTACTTAATTTATGACTATCTGATGGGTTGGGGAGGCAGAATTATAGCAGAGAGGCTGGGAATACCTGCGGTCTGCACGGTCTGCTCGTTTGCTTTCGTAGAGCCTCTGGGATCTGATCAAGGCTGGGATGATCATGATATAAAAGTGAGAGAGCTTTATGATGAGACGATGAAAGTAGTATATCAATTAGCTGAGGAGTTTCAGGTTACCGCACCTGCTATGGATGAGCTTGATTCACATTCCCACAGCCTAAAGATCGTGTATACAAGCCGTTATTTTCAACCGCAAGTCGAAGAGCTGGATGACAGCTATATTTTTGCAGGTCCCTCTATTGTACCACGTAAAGATGCGCCTGCATTTCCGTTTGAACAGCTTCGTGCTTTGTATCCGCAGGTTGTGTATATCTCATTGGGAACTATTCTTAATAGGGATTTGGAGTTTTATAAGCTTTGCTTTGAAGCATTTCGCGATTTGCCCGTGCAATTTGTACTGTCATCAGGCCAATTTGCGGAGATGGAGTTATTGACAGACAATATCCCGGACAATTTTATGATCAAGCCTTATATTCCGCAGCTAGAAATGCTCCAGCGTGTAGATGCCTTTATTACACATGGAGGAATGAACAGTGCGAGCGAAGCCTTGTATTACAACGTGCCGATGGTCCTGGTTCCGATGACATCGGATCAGCCGATCGTAGCCAACCGGGTGCAAGAGCTGGGAGCGGGTATTGCTGTGAATAAAAATGAACTCACACCTGCTATCTTAAAAGCTGCTTTAGTAGAGGTATTGAACCAACCCATCTATAAACAACAGGCCCATGTAATTGGACAATCACTCCGTCAGGCTGGCGGTTATATGTATGCGGCTGATGCAATTATGAGTCGTTTCTCTACTATAGAAAAATAGGGTACGTGTACGGCAGCACCCGATTTTAACCAATCAGGAATATGCGTGGCATAATCGTCATAAAAGCAGCACGTAACTGGACTTTGGCTTCTCGTCCAGGCTACGTGCTGCTTCTTGTATTGGCGTCGTCCTATAGACTGTGATTTCTTTCGTGTAGAGCAGCCGATTTGTCAAACTCTAATTTTTTTGAAATCGCCAGCAGACCAAGACAGCAGAGGATCAGGAATAAGCATATCCAATAGGAGTTTCGATAACCCATCCATTGAGCGAACAATCCGCCTAGCAAGCTCCCGGCCAGTCTTCCGATTGTTGTCGCATTGGAATACAGCGTCGAGGCGTATCCAGGGAGAGTTGGCAACAAGTCCTGCATATAGCTGATACCAATCGCTGAAATCACTGCAACAAAGAAGGCTAGAAGAAGCTGCCCCGCGAATAGTTGCCACATCTCCGTAGACATAAGGACGAGCAGATAATAGACAACGCCTGTTAGTGCCCCTAAAAATACAAGCAAACGGTTGGAGTATTTGGCTGCCAGTACGCCCAGCATGAGCATCAAGGGGATTTCCAAAATGGCGCAAATACTGGCTACTAGAGCAACGTCACTCGTGTTACCTTTTAAATTGTGAATAATGAACAAGGAAATATTCAAACTATTCATCCAGTGAGACGTATAAAGCAAAGTAAGAACGGAGAAGGGGATCAGAATTTCAATATTTTTATGTAATGAAATGTGATGAAGTGAAAGTTGATCCTTATGTTTAAGCTGAACAGGAGACGGCTTGATAAAAAAGAATAGCAGAACGGCAATAAGTACAAAAATAGAAGTCGTACCTATAAAAATACCTTTAAAACCCGTATGTGTAATCAAGAAGGAACCAAAGAGCGGCCCGGTAATAAAGCCAAGCGAGAACATAGAACGAAGCGTTGAATTCGCAAAGGCATGGTCCGCAGATTTACTGCGATCTACCGCCTCACGGGCACTGGCAAATAACTGAGGCATCCCAGGGGCACCCATAGCCGTAAAGATCGTCATATAGACAAAAAGTATATAAAAATTTTGGATTACAAGATATCCTGCGAAGGCTATCGCATTAAATAACGTACATATCACTAAAATTTGCTTGCGATCCAGTCCGGTATCGGAACGTTTGGCAATAAGAGAGCTTATCCATATACCACAAATCAAAGTCACCGCTGTAAATACACCAAAGGTTCCCACGGATACGCCAAGTGTGCCTGTAAAATATACGGCTAAAAAAGGTGCAGTTATGGAAATAGCCATACCTTGCAATAACATACAGATCATGAATAGCGGATAATTGGGGATAACGAAAAGATTTTGAATACGCTTTAGCATTTCATTTTTACACCCCTTCCAATTTAGAAGCAGAACAATACATACCTATCCTAACTAAACTATATATGACTTTAGCATAATTTGTATATTTTCATTGTATATAATAGTATATAATTTTTTCCACTTTGATGAGCAACTTCGACTTTTCACTTAGGATGTGTATTAAGGGCTGAAGCGATCTGCGAACTGCTTGATCAGTTCATTCAATGTTCCAGCGGCCTTCGTAGGAAGGCGGTGATCAGCTTTTTTGATGAAAATAAGCTCACTCTTCGGTAATTGCTGATGCAATAGGTTGGCATAACGATGGAAATGTTGATCCTCTTTACCATAAACGAGCAGGACGGGAAGCTGGATTTCCCCCAGTCGTGAGGTACAGTTGTACTTCAAGCTGTAACGGTAAAATTGCTCAACATTCCTGGGATTTCCCTTCTTCGCATCGTTAAATAACCTGCGAAATAAAGATAATCGTTTCGTTTGTGACCAAGCGTTAGAAAGGGCAATTGTACCAACTGCGCCGATCTTGGAAAGAGCAATGCCCAACGAAATTTTGTTTCTTAGCCGCCATTCATTTACCTCTGACATCCCGCTGATCACAATCCCTCCCCATACCCGATCTGGATAAGTTAAGAGGAATTCTAATACGATCGAGCCTCCGATCGAATATCCACACAAAAATACCTTGTCCAAGTTCAACCGATCCATCAAATGTTTAATATCCTCTACAATGAGCGGGTAAGTAATCGTTTGCTCGGAAGGCAGGCTTTTACCGTGTCCTCTGATATCAAAAGCGATCGTTCGAAAATAGGGCGATAACCCTTGGATCTGGTATGTGAAACTTAAGCTTGTGAGTACTGGAGGGTGAATGAATAGGATGGCCGTTCCTTCGCCGGAATCTATATAATGCATGGAGTATTCGTGTAAGTTTGTTGTAGTCATCGTTATACTCTCTTCCTAAATGGTTTTGATTTTTAAATTTGACCTATTAGATCTAAAAAATTCATTGGAGTTGTAACTTTGTTGCAGGTGTCCCCTTTTTATCCCAATGATCTAATGTAGGAATAAATTTTTTAGTGCAAGAAAAAATAATAAGAAGAAGGGGATTGCTTTTCTAAAAAAGGGGACGCATATATGGGCATGAAAAATAAAGTTACCATTGTACTAATGCTAAGTTTATTGTTATTGGTCTTGGGCTGTAGGGCGGACTCTGGTCAACAGCTAAAGCAACAGAGTGTGAAGCCGCATGTCGCTGTAAATCAAATTGGCAAAAAACCGGTCATTGTGGTCTTGATTGATTCTTTAATGGATAAGCCTTTGCAAGAAGCGATGCAAGAAGGCCGTGCACCCGCAATGCGATTTCTCCTTCGTAAAGGGCAATACTTCCCACATGTAGTGAGTTCATTTCCCACGATGTCTGTAACAATCGACAGTACATTGTTAACGGGAACGTATGCTGACCAACACCATGTGCCTGGTCTCGTTTGGTACAGTGATCCCAAGAAACGCATGATTTTTTATGGCAATGGTATCAAGGAAGCGTTGAAGATAGACCAACTGCAAGTATTTATGGATGCAATTTACCAATTAAATCAAGTTCATTTGAACAAAAAAACGAAAACCCTACATGAAGATTTGGCTGACAAAGGGAGAGAATCCGCGTCCATTAATGCTATTGTTTTTAGGGGGAATACGAAACATGCTTTAAAAGTGCCTGACATTATAGCCAATAGCAACAGGGTGCCAGAACAAATGACAGTCACAGGACCCAAATGGTTATCCTATGCAGCTCTGGCACAATTGAACCCGAAAAATAGTTGGAACACTCCTGTGTGGAAAAAATTCGGGATGAATGACGAATTTTCCGCAAAGGATACCGCCTTTCTAATCAGTCAGAAAAAACTTCCAGACGTAACCATCACCTACTTCCCAGAGAATGATAATTTGGCGCATAGAAAGGGTCCCAATCAACTAAAGGGAATTGAAAAAGCGGACAAAGCACTGCAAACTGTGTTGAACGCATACGGTTCATGGGAAGAGGCTGCAAACAGTGCGATTTGGATTGTCATGGGTGACAGCGCGCAAAGCGCTGTATATGATGATCGACAGGCAGCCACTGTTGATTTAAGACCTCATTTGAGCCATTACCGTATTGCAAAATTAAATCAACCCGTAAGAAATGATGACCAAATCGTGATTGCCGCTAATGAACGGATGGCCTATATCTATGCCATTAACAATAACGTGGATTTGTCTGACGTGGTGCAGTCTTTACAGCATGAGGATAAGCTCGACATTATTGCTATGAAAGATGGCAAAAATAATATTCATATTACAAAGGGGAAAAATGGTGGTCTGTTTTCTTATCGTCCCGGTGGGAAATTGACCGATGAATATGGACAATCATGGACATTATCGGGCGAAACGAATCTAGTGGATATTACGATCCATAACAACCGGATCAAATATGGAAAATATCCAGACGTTTTGGCGAGACTACACGGGGCAATAAATTCACATGAAGGGAGATATGTTGTCGTCACAGTCCAACCAGGATATGAACTCGTCGGCGAAAGTTCCCCTACCCACATCGGAGGGGGAGCCCATGGATCGCTGCACGAAAAAGATTCCCTTGTCCCGTTAATTATTTCTGGAACGAATACACGACCCAAAACCCTGCGCATCGTTGATATAAAAGATTGGATTATGCAATTGGTGAACAAATAAGTATTGAGCGTTCTTGATATTAAAGTTGAGCTCTATTAGTATTTAAGCATTAGTTATATAATCGAAAGACGTCACACATTGGATCAACTAGGTTATGTAGCCGACCAGTTTTTAATATAAGTATATATTTATAAGGAAATGTAAATGTAATGGAGGGTTTTAGAACATTGATTTTTTTGGCATGTATTATATTCTTAGTCACTTTAGTATTGGTCATTTGGCAGCCTAAACATCTGTCCATTGGATGGTCTGCCTGCGGCGGTGCTATACTCGCCTTGTTGGTGGGTGTAGTGGATTTGCATGATGTTTGGGAAGTTACCCGAATGGTCTGGAATGCAACACTAGCTTTTGTTGCCATTATTCTGATTTCATTAGTCCTTGATAAAATAGGTTTCTTCGAATGGGCAGCACTTCACATGGCACGGATAGCCCGTGGAAGCGGAACCCGGATGTTTGTCTATGTGAGCGTCCTGGGTGCCATAGTTGCTGCCTTTTTTGCCAATGATGGAGCGGCTTTAATTTTAACTCCAATTGTACTGGCGATGGTTCGGGCACTGAAATTGGATGAGAAAATGGTGTTTCCCTTTATCATAGCAAGCGGATTTATTGCAGATACGACGTCGCTTCCGCTAGTAGTCAGCAACCTCGTTAATATTGTGTCAGCCGATTTCTTTGGAATCAGTTTTATGGAATATGCGAGTCGTATGATTATACCTAATCTGTTTTCCTTAGCGGCTAGTATCGTGGTACTGTATCTCTTTTTTCGCAAAAGAATTCCTAAAACGTTTGATGCGACACAGTTAATCACGCCTGCAACTGCGATAAAAGATCCAAAGATGTTCCGTATGTCCTGGATCGTTCTCACAATATTGTTGATTGGCTACTTTGTATGCGAATTTTTTGACATTCCCGTCTCGGTGGTGGCTGGTATCATTGCCATCCTTTTCTTGCTGATGGCTAGAAAAAGTCCTGTGGTACCCATGAAAGAAGTCATTAAGGGAGCTCCATGGGCCATCGTATTTTTCTCTATCGGAATGTATGTGGTAGTGTATGGTTTGCGTAACGCCGGTTTGACGGATCTGCTGTCCCACGTGATTCAAGCGGCTGCTGATCAAGGTATGTTTGTAGCCACCATGGCCATGGGTTTTATTGCGGCGATTATCTCTTCGAGTATGAATAACTTGCCTACGGTCATGATTGATGCGCTTGCCATTAATGCCACTCATACAACCAGTATGGTCAAAGAGGTACTGATTTATGCTAACGTCATTGGGTCGGACCTTGGACCGAAAATAACTCCAATCGGTTCATTAGCCACATTATTATGGCTGCATGTGCTTCGTTCGAAAAACGTGAAAATTTCATGGGGCACTTATTTTAAAACAGGCATCGTCTTAACTATTCCTACACTTTTTATTACCCTGCTGGGCTTATATCTGTGGTTAATCATTTCATAATGGAACATTGAAGGAGATGTTAATGATGGAAAAGAAGACAATTTACTTTTTGTGCACCGGTAATTCGTGCCGCAGTCAAATGGCAGAAGGTTGGGCTAAACAATACTTGGGAGACCGTTGGAATGTATACAGTGCGGGCATTGAAGCACACGGCCTCAACCCTAAAGCGGTGCAAGCGATGAATGAAGTTGGGCTGGATATTTCCGGTCAAACTTCAGATATTATTGATTCTGTTTTGTTGAATAGTGCTGATTTAGTTGTGACCTTATGCGGAGATGCTGCTGATAAATGTCCTATCACACCTCCGCAGGTTCGCCGTGAACATTGGGGATTTGATGATCCGGCTAAAGCACAAGGAACAGAAGAGGAGCAATGGAGCGTGTTCCAGCGTGTACGGGATGAATTAGGGACTCGTATTCGGAAATTTGCGGAGACTGGTGAATAAACAAGGTGCACAGCCATAGTATTTCAAACAAGCACGCCTCTTTAAAGAGGTGGTGCTTGTTTGACGTTTTTTTCCTTCACAGAATACTCTTCAAGCACCTTTGTTTTATCTCCATAGATCCTATCCAAATGATCTTCTCCCCATAAGCAAAAACGATCAAGCAAATCTTTAAAATCCCATCCATATTCACTAAGCTCGTACTCCACTTTGGGTGGAACCTGGTTATAAATGATGCGGTGAATGATTCCATCCTTTTCAAGCTCTCTAAGCTGTTGGGTAAGCACTTTTTGGGTGATTTTCGGAATGAGTTGACGAAGTTCGTATGTACGTTTTCTGCCGCTGGTTAAATGATGCAGAATGATGCCTTTCCACTTTCCACTGATGACCTCCAAAGTTGCCTCGATCCCGAGCATATAGGTTTTGGCTTTGTCTTCCATAGACTTTCCCCCTCTCCGATCTGTAGTACAAAAGGCACTAAGGAACCTTAAAGTACCTACAGCACATTGAAGTGCGTACTTCACACTCTAATGTATAACATCCATAATAGCATCTGTAGACAGGGTTCAACAATTATGAGGAGAAAGTAGGTTACAGATACATGAAAGTTCTATTGGTCGTCACGCATCCTAGAGAAGATTCACTTACCCTTGCGGTCATGACTCGTTTTGTAGAGGGATTGAAAGAGAATAAGCACGAGGTAGATATTCTGGACTTG
This sequence comes from Paenibacillus ottowii, assembly GCF_006874425.1. Lineage (GTDB taxonomy): Bacteria > Bacillota > Bacilli > Paenibacillales > Paenibacillaceae > Paenibacillus > Paenibacillus ottowii. The sequence continues at coordinate 183,447 of NZ_VIJZ01000009.1, read as the reverse complement.
GATCGGGATGGATACAATCCGGTGTACAGCGCTGCAGATGAGCTGGATTGGAATACGACCCATAAACAATATGCTCCTGAAACGCGGAAAGAGATGGATAGAATTGCAGCTGCGGAAGCTCTGGTCTTTGTGTTTCCACTATGGTGGTACAGTGTGCCTTTCATGCTAAAAGGGTACCTAGATAAAGTCTGGAACAAAGGTTTACTTCAGGAATTTACGACGAAGCAGGTTTTGTGGATGTGCTTGGCGGGAGGGACTAAAGAACATCTAATCAAGTATGAATATCACGATTTGGTTACTAGTTATTTGAATAAAGCCATTGCTGGTTACGCAAGAGTAAGAGAGTCCAAGGTGGAGTTCTTCTATGATACTTTGTCCGAGTCGAAAGAATACATTGTAGGTTTACTGGAGCACGCTTATCAATTAGGTCTGGCATATAAGTGAAAATTATTCTGATAACAATGATAATTTAATATTGTTGAAAAAGGGTTAAGGCTCGTTAGACGGCACTTAACCCTTTTTATTTCTACAGAAGAGACTATCCTTTTATCACCACTAGTTGTGCTTGCTGAAACAAGGGGTTATGGTGATCCCTTTTCAGAAGCAGTACCCACAGTCTGCTTGGCTAGCTTCTGTCTTCCCCATGTGCGCTGGAATGTTCAAGCTATTCACTACATTGATATTTACAGTGAAGTGCTTGATAATAAGTGAATATCGGACGAGACAAGACAAAGAATACCCAAAAGTGAGGGACTGAAATGGCTGCCAAATTATATTACACTGCTCCAAATCTTACGGAGTGGAACACTTATATTACACAGAGCATGGAAAGAGACGGAGCATTTTTTGTTATGCTTGAGGAAACGGCCTTTTATCCGCATGGCGGAGGTCAGCCGTGTGATACAGGAACGATACAGGGCATTCGTGTATTAGATGTTGTCCTCGAAGACGGGGACATCTGGCATCAGGTAGAACGCTTGCCGGAGGAGGGGGAAGTGGCTTGCCAATTGGATTGGGAGCGCAGATTTGATCATATGCAGCAGCATAGCGGGCAGCATTTGCTATCAGCGGTTTGCCTAGAGCTGTTGGGTGCGCGTACAGAGAGCTTTCATTTGGGACAAGAGTACGCCACAATTGATGTCAACTGTTCGGATATAACCTCTGCCCAGCTATCGGCAATCGAGCAGGAAGCCAATCGGCAAATCTACAATAACCGCAGCATCAAAAGCTATTTTGTAACCCATGAGCAATTGCAGGACATTCCACTTGTGAAAATGCCTAAAGTGACGGAAAATATTCGAATTGTTGAGATCGAGGGCATTGAATATAATGCTTGCGGCGGTACACATGTGGCTCAGACCGGGGAAATTGGGATGATTAAATGCTTGAAATGGGAAAAGCAAAAAGGGATGGCCAGAATCCATTTCAAATGTGGTGCTCGCGCACTCCATGACTTTAATGAGGGTGTTCGGATTTTGGACGTGTTATCTGCGAAGTTCAATACCGGACGGAAGGATATTTTGACCCGATTCGAAAAGTGGGAGCAGGAGCACAAGCAGCTCAAGGCGCAAGTAGAACTCCTGCAAGAGGAAAATGCATCATACCAGGCAAAAGAGTTGCTGTCTGCTGTGCAGGGGCATGTTCTTGCTCGTGTATTCGAACAAAAATCCTTTCAGGAGATACAGCAATTGGCTGCCAAGCTGACCGCTGAGCATGATTTGCTTGTATTATTTGCCACAACAGCAGAAAACAAAATCATTCTGGCACACAACGGTACCCAATCCATTAGCTGCGGAGCGTTTTTAAAGGAAAATCTGGGCGCGTTCCAGGGCAAAGGGGGCGGTAGCAACCAATCTGCTCAGGCAGCATTTTCGTCCCGCAATGACCTTTTGAATTTCTTTGAAACGGCCCAGCGGCAGTTCATTCAGGGCTGATGTAATGGAGGATTAGTGACGCAGCGGCAGCTTCCACTTTTCCTCTTCTGTAAATAAAATAAAAGAAAAAATAAGTGCAACAACAGCGCCCCAAACGGCTTTATCCCCAATCGTCAAAGTCAGGAATCCCCCCAGCAAGGCTCCTACCAAGAAGGCGGCCAGGATGACACCATAACGCATCGCTCGAATGGCAGCGTTCGTGTCCTTGGTCGTTACGGCGACATACACAGCCTCGATAGCTGATCGGAGGTTACCGGTGCTGACCGTGGAGGTGTACGGCACATCAATGAGCTTGCGGAAGGAAGTCATTTGCACGGAAGCGACGAACGAGACGATCACCACTACTACCGTATTGGGAACTTCCTGCGGAATCAATCCCACGATGAAAAAAATCGCAATTTCCAGTAAAAGAATTGCGCGGGTCCAGTCCGGAGTTAAACGGTGGGTTGATTTTCGTTTAATCCCTTCAGCAACAAAAACCCCCAGTGAAAAGGCGATCAGGGGCGGGATATAGGATAATGCCTGAACCCAGTGCCCCTGAATGACTTTAACAGCCAGCAGCACGATATTGCCTGTCTGTGCGTTGGCGAAAACACCGCCTCTTCCAACAAAGGTATATGTGTCCAAAAAGCCCCCTACTAATGATAGTAAGGCGCCCAGTCGCAACGATTCGGACGTTACCTGATGTAAATGGATTTTGCCTTTCATAAACACGGCATATAAGCCTCCTATACTAAACGTCTATTCCTTAAAGCTAACACGAAAATCCAGGACCATACAATTAAATTAATCACTTCAACATGAAAATGACACAAAGAAGCCACATCAGGTCCCATACAATAGAAAGGACGTGATGCGGCTTGTTGGAGTGCTGTTTAAAGTGCTATCTGAACTTCGAGAATGTGCTTATTGCAGAGCTTGAACGAGGGCTTTCCCAAACTCCTGAGCTCCGTCTGGGCCATCGGCTGTAATAATATCGCTATGCGCAACGACATGCTGAGCGAGATATTCGGCTTGATGCGCTTGGAGTTGATCCTTTTGTACATCCACTGGATAGCATGTAGCTGTTCTTCCAGAGAGCAATCCGGTTTGAGCCACGGCCACAGAGCCTGCACAGATGCCGCTCACTAAAGTCTTTTGCTTATGAGCTTGTTTCAGCAGAGCCTGGAGATCCGCGTTATTCCACAGATGATCATTCGTTCCTGATCCACCAATCACAGATACCACATCATAATCAGCCAGCACAGCGTCTGTAAAAACAAGATCAGCCGTCGCTTTACCGTTGTAGTCACCCATAATTTCGCCTGTTTTTGTACTGGCTAGTGTCACGGTAACGCCTGCTTGTTCCAGCGCTTCTTTGGGTTTAAATAATTCATCCTCATTAAAGCGCTCTGGGGGTATAATAAAAAGAGCTTTTTTACTCATATTCTATTCCTCCTTGAATGTGTAACGTTATCTACTATTGTAGGGTGGCTTTGCTAGGCTGTGAAGAATGCACTTTCAAGTACGGAGGTTACCTGCAGGTTACTAATAGTGTGCAAGATCATGATGATTTAGAAGGAGTTAATTGACATATGTCTGATACACTGAGAGAAGAAATACGGGAGAAAATTATAAACGGAGACTACAACTGCGAAAAGGAACTAACGTTATCTGTACTAAGTGGGAAATGGAAGGTCGTTATTTTATGGCATTTGGGTGTGGAAGGGCCGCATCGGTTCAGTGACCTGCAAAGACTGTTTCCGAAGCTGTCGCATAAAGTGCTGACCAACCAGCTACGGGAGTTGATGGAAGATGGTATTGTACACCGGGAAGTCTATCCGGAAGTGCCCCCAAAGGTGGAGTATTCAATGACAGAACTGGGAATGACGATTTTACCAATTGTGGAGATGATGTATGACTGGGGGAAAAAGCGGGTGCAATCCATTCGTGAAGAAATGCAACGCAGCAGTGAGGGCAACGCCTAAAATTTTGGATACGATCTAAGGTCGACCATTATCGCTTTGTCATATGAAAAAAGAACGCCTTTCGCTATGAGTACGAATTGTACTTAGAGCAAAGGCGTTCTTTGCTTCAATATGAATCACTGCTGTTCAAGTGCGGGTAGAACCTCAATCCAGCGTGTAGCCCAGGTACCGATATGGTCAAATAAAGGAGCTAAATCGCGTCCCTTATCCGTAAGAGAGTATTCAATCCGCACGGGCTTCTCAGGATAAACCGTACGTTGTATGATTCCTTCTTCCTCCAGCTCTTTCAAACGGTCCGAAAGGACCTTTCCACTTAAATTAGGAATTGAATTCTCAATCGCGACGAAACGTTGCGGGCCATTCGTGAGTTGAAATACGATCAACACCGTCCAACGCTTGCTCAGTACTTCCATAGCTTTTTCAAACCGTGGACACATCTGCGGAATGTTCATGTGATCACCTCATGCTCCTATTATTAACGATTCACTGTTAAAAGTAAATGATTTTACTTTACATAAATTTATTACTTGACGAAATTGAATGATATAAATATACTTTGTTACATAAAGTAACTTGTTGGATTTGAGACGAAGCTCTATATATTAATACTTAAAAATTGAACTTATTTTGATATGATTAATGATAAAATAAAATGAACAGGTACGAACGAATCGCGTGGTTATGGTTTGGATGCAGGGGGAAGTCATATGATACTGGAATGTGAAGTGTGTGTAGTTGGAGGAGGACCCGCAGGGACTTTGTTATCCTGTCTACTGGCAGAGCAGGGTGTTTCCACGATATTGGTTGAGCGGCAGAGCGTGCCCGGAAAGGCTTTCCGTGGTGAAATTTTAAATGATGAGGGTCAGGGCGTGATCCAGAAGCATAAGCTGCTCGAACAAATTCAAGAGGATCATATTCTCGCCTCTACAAGAATCGAGTATTGGCAGCATCAGCAGCTGGTCAAAACGGTCGAGCCAGCTTCAAACCATGGTAATGTGGGAGTGCACATTCCACAACCTCGATTTTTGGAAGCTCTGCTCAAGCAGGCGTCCACCTACGAGTCCTTCTGTTACCTGGCAGGTACAACTGTGACTGCGTTGGAGGGTAACAGCACGCAGGGGTATACGGGCTTGACCGCTCGCGACAAGGACGGCCATGAGGTTACGATTCACAGTTCGTTGATTGTGGGGGCAGACGGCCGCTATTCGACTGTGCGCAAGCTGGCACAGATGCCTGTGACGAACATTCGTCACGGCTATGATCTGCTATGGGCCAAAATCACGGCACCTGCCGGGTGGGAGCCCGTTACTCGTCTAGCGCTGGTCAACGGAGGGCAACTGGCTTTATTTTCACAGGCCGAAGGCTATATTCAAATTGGCTGGAATGTGGAGGAAGGCAGCTTTTCAACCCTGTTTAAGCAATCTTTTGCACCTTTTATACAGCTGTTTACGGACGCTTTTCCGGATTTGGAGCATAGTGTACTGGATCAGATTCGTTCATGGAAGGACTTCGTACCGTTGGATATTTTCAGCAGCCGCAGTGACACTTGGGTACGGAACGGACTGGTCCTAATTGGAGATGCAGCGCATACCATGACACCTACAGGAGCTTTTGGCTTGAACGCTGCTTTGAAGGATGCCGATGTGCTGGCCAGTGAGCTTCTTCGTCTACGCCAGCAGGCGTATAATGCAGAAGATCTGAAGGCTTTCGAAGACGGACGACGGCAGGCTGTCACTGAGCTTCAGGAGCGTCAGCTGATCATGGAATCCACGTTTCATGAACATTTTTTACACATAGTAACATGATATAAAAACCTGACAACAACGATTAGCCTGAGAAAATAGAGGGCGTTTCATATATAGAGTTTATATAAAGGATGGTGCAGAGAGATGAATATAAAAGATGTAGCTACGCTACTTAACGATAAAATTCAAACCGTTCGTGGAGAGCAATCTTCGACGATATTGGTAGGACCGATCAAGCTGCCAGTTAATTTGGAAGAAGAGACCGTTGTTTTTCAATGGTATTGCTGGCTGCCTGTACGGGACGAGGAAGATCGTCAGGACTTACTGAATGCCAATGCTGAGACGATTGTGAAGCGACTGTCTACACTGAATTTGGCGGAGGGACAACAATCGAGCGTTTTGGTGTACGGTGATCTCCAACGTTCGGAAAATGCTTTAGTTCGCATGCATAGTATTTGCCATACTGGAGATATTTTTGGTAGCAAGCGCTGTGATTGCGGATTTCAGCTCCACCAGTCGATGAAAATGATTGTAGAACATGGAACAGGTGCATTGTTCTATCTGGCTAATCATGAAGGTCGCGGGATCGGTTTGTTTAGCAAAGCCATGGCTTATATTTTGCAGGAAGAAGGCATGGATACCGTCGAAGCCAACCATCAGTTGGGTTTTGAAGATGATACGCGCAATTATGTGGATGCCATAAGTGTGCTCCAGCACTTGAGACAAAAACCGGTAACGCTGATCACCAACAACCCTAAAAAGCTGGATGCCTTAAAGAAATCGGGGATGAATGTAGTGGGTCGTATGCCGCTCTGGGGTGATGTGTCGCAATATAATGAACGGTATTTGAATACAAAAGTAGAACGATCCGGCCATTTGCGGGATTCCGATCTCAGGGAGGTTCTATGAACACTCACGAAAAATATATGCGCCTGGCACTGGAAAATGCCAGAAGTGCCAAAGGGCAAACAGAACCGAACCCGCTCGTCGGATCAGTCATTGTCAACAATGGCCGTATCGTTGGGATCGGGGCTCATTTGAAGCCCGGTGAGCCACATGCCGAGATTCATGCCTTGCGTATGGCGGGTGGACAGGCTCAGGGGGCGACGATTTACGTAACGCTGGAGCCGTGTTCCCATCACGGCCGGACAGGCCCATGCGCGGAAGCGATTGTGAAGGCTGGCATTCGCCGGGCGGTGATTGCAGCCCTGGACCCGAACCCGCTGGTTTCCGGCAGAGGGGTACAGATTTTGAAAGACGCGGGCATTGAAGTCATTGTCGGAGTATGCGAGCAGGAATCGATCCGCATGAATGAAGTGTTCAATCAATATATTGTGAACAAGCGTCCTTTTATTACGATCAAATCGGCAGTGACGCTGGACGGTAAAATTGCCACCCGGACCTCGGAAAGCAAGTGGATTACATCTGAAGCTGCACGGGAGGATGTGCATCGTCTTCGGCACGAGCATGTAGGCATCCTGGTCGGTGTACAGACCGTGATTCATGATAATCCTCAGCTAACGACTCGTTTACCAGAGGGACGGAATCCGATTCGTATCATTTTGGATAGCAAGCTGCGTATTCCATTGGATGCTCGTGTTATTACAGATGGAGAGGCGCCGACCTGGATATTCACAGGCAGGGCTTACGATGAAGGTAAGCGAAGCCAGCTGGAACAGCTTGGTGTGAAGGTATATCCGACACAAGATGAAAACAGTGAGCGAGTCAACCTTCCGCAAATGCTGGATATTCTGGGAGCGGCCGAGGTGTCATCGGTATTCGTGGAAGGCGGGGCCGAGGTGAACGCTTCATTCGTGCAGCAAGGACTGGCAGACAAGCTGGTGCTGTATATGGCACCGAAGCTGGTTGGAGGGCGCACAGCTCCAGGCTTTCTCGGGGGAGAGGGCGCATCTGCAATGAGCGATGCGGTGGCCTTGCAGGATTTGAGCGTAACGCAAGTTGGCGTGGACTGGAAAATAGAGGGGTATTTTGGGCGAGGAAAATGAGTGAGTCAAAGACTCAAAACCTTATAAATTCAAAACAGAGGATCTGAAGGGCTAAAAGGCCTGGAGGGTCTTTTTTTATAGACTAAATGATTATTAGGGTGAATGGTTAACGGGATGAATAACTCATACGGTGAACGTCTTATGGGATGAAATCAAAATAGCATCATTACATAATAATTGGGTTTTTCGTCCTGGTTTATTATGCATTTTTAGAGACTTTCGCCTTGTTTTGTTGAAATTTAGAAATATAAGAATTGACCTGGAAATGGAGATCAAGCACAATGAAGTTGAATTTAAGCGGGAAGGAAAGAAAAGGAAAGGGAAAAGCTTTGCAGTAAAAGGAAGAAAAGAATTCAAAGGAGGCCGGTTTCTACTAAATCCTTTTCGGGCGAAGTCACACAAGGTGCAGGCTCATATTCAACCACATTACCTACCGGAGCAGCTACACCGCAAAATGAAATTTACAAGACAGCGAATGTAACTGGCCCAATGCCTACCACTGGATTTATAACTTGGATGCTGTAGGCAACATTGACCGCAGCATCACCGCCAATTCACCTATTTATGGTGTATTTCATAAGAACGGAGTAAAAACCTATGTGGCCTACAACTTTTCAGACCAGGTCAAAACAGTAACCTTCTCAGATAGGCACAGCATTACCGTGCAGCCGAACAGCTTTAATACTGGAAATGGAAGCGGCGGCAATCCGCAGCCGGATACAGAGGCACCATCCACTCCAGCAAATGTGCGAGCTGCGACCAAAACGGCTTCGACGATTACCCTGGAATGGGAGGCATCTACAGACAATGTAGGCGTTACGGAGTATATTGTGTATAAGGACGGGGCTCAGGCGGCAAAAATAAACGCTACTTCCGCTACAATTACAGGACTAAATGCAGCTACTACTTACAGCTTTACCGTTAAGGCTCGTTTTATCAGCGATCGCGAAGCACTGCTTCAATTTACCCCCAAAACAGCCTCCGCCTATGTTGACGTACACTATACTTTATCAGGTGGACAGCAGCTTAATTACCGGATGACCAACAATGCCGGTGTTTGGGAGCAGCGGGTTACAGACCTCTCCATTGGGAAGACCGTTAGCTATTGGTTCACGTATGAAAAGGCAGGATTGCAATATGAGACTCCTTCATTTAGCTATACCCACCAGACGGCTTCCACAACGACGGGGGAATCCGAAATTTCTGCAACCGAGGTGTTGAACACGTCTCAACCGGGACTTGCTCCTGAATAATTATAAAATGATGGATATGAAAATATAGAGGAGATACGGTATGACAGAATTTTGGGAATCAAGTTTTATAGAAAATCAAATGATGTGGGGCTTTGAACCTTCAGACTCGGCAATCCTGACCAAGGATTTTTTTCTTGAAAAGAACATTAAGGACATATTGATACCTGGAATTGGATATGGGAGAAATGCAAAGGTTTTCGTGGATAACGGAATAAACGTAACAGGTATTGAAATTTCAAAAACAGCGATTGATTTGGCGAGACAAAAGGAGCTTAATATTAGTATTTTTCATGGCTCCGTAACGGATATGCCTTTTGATAACAAACTTTATGACGGTATATTTTGTTATGCCCTTATTCACTTATTGAATAAGCGTGAGAGGGAAAAGTTTATTAACGATTGTTATAATCAGTTAAAGCCAAACGGATATATGGTTTTTACGACGATTTCAAAAGAAGCCCCGATGTATGGAAAGGGAAAGCAACTGGATATAGACTATTTCGAGATTATGGAAGGGGTAAAAATGTTTTTTTATGATGCTGATTCGATAAAACAAGAATTCGGCAATTATGGACTAACCGATTTTTCGGAAATTGTTGAGCCCCATAAAAACATGGAAAGCAAGCCTCCATTTAAATTTATCATGATAAAATGCCAAAGAGAGCTGTAATGGGAATTGTAAAAGAAAGACACGAGGGAAGCACATACGCATCCTTCGTGTCTTTTTATTTTTTTAGGGGTCGTAATACTTTCGCCATGTTCGTGAGTGCAAAGGTGCGCAATAATGATAAAGGCTGATACAGAAGGATATTGCCGAGGCGAGGATTTCCAATGGTCCCGCAGTGCCTGCCCTGATCGGGTCAGGTATCCTGTAAATCTGATGTATCCACCAGCAATTAGGGTTCGATTCCCAATCGCCTTCCAAGCGACTTCTGGTAGAGTATTCGAATGGTCGAATAAAACAATGAAGAGACCTGGATAAGAGCTTCCCATATCTAGTCCTGATGATAGATGCCGGGACGATGGCTATGCGGTCAACGGATACCGGAGAGAGCAAGCGCCGACAGCGCCCGCGGCTTCGGAGATAAGGATTTACAGTCGAGGTTGGGCTGGTGAATTCCATCCCCGAAATACGGGAACAGGCGGCACCTTCCTTTTTCCTTAAGCCTGGCCCCGCCCTTCATTCTGGAGGGATGCTCTGCAAGGGTCCTATCCCTACAACAAATAAAAATAAATCCTCATTTTAAAAATGTGTTTTGACTCAACGTGCGAATAAGCGGAGCGGTCCGTTTGAATCTGGAGAAGCGAAGCCGCCATATCTACGAAGGAAGCCTATTTTTAAGTTGAGGATTTTTAACACTAGGAGTGATACGATGTTTAAGAAAATAACGATTAAATCCGATGAGCGCGGACTGCTGTTTCAAAAAGGAAGCTACCACAAGTTGCTGAACCCAGGGACTTACCTAATGAAGACATTTCAACAGGAAACAGTTGAAATTTTAAATGTAGCCGAACCCTTTTTTGTACCAGATCATGATATTCGTTTGTTTTTGACAGATCCTCTATTGCTGGAGCAATTGACCGTCATCGATGTGGAGGACCATGAATATGTGCTGCATTATGAGGATCATCGGTTTGTAGAGCTGCTGACAGCAGGGAAATATGCATTTTGGAACATGCTCAAGGAACATCGTTTTGTTCGTGCAGATACTCGGCAGCCTGCCATTGATAAGGCTTTGGGGCAAGCATTCTTGTCCAAGACACCGGGCTTCTGGAAAGCCCTACAGGTGGCTAGTCATGAAGTGGGCTTTTTGTATTACGATAATGTGCTGCAAGGTGAATTGAAGCCGGGCAAATATTATTTCTGGTTGTCCACGGTGAACACAGAGATCAAAACCATAGATATGCGGCAGCAGCAGATGGACCTGATGGGGCAGGAAATCATGACGGAGGACAAAATCACGCTGCGTCTGAACTTCGTCTGCCAGTACCGGATCACCGACCCGCTGCGAGCGTTGGAGTTCAAAGCATACGAGGAGCAAATCTACATTATGCTGCAGCTGCTGCTGCGCGAATACGTAGGAACAATGAAGCTGGATGATCTGCTAAAAATGAAGCAGGAGATTGCGGAATATGTTTTGACGCGACTGAATGAGCAGAGCGATGAATATGGGGTTGCTTTTACGTCAGCAGGGGTGAAGGATATTATTTTGCCGGGGGATATCAAGGATATTCTGAATACGGTGCTATTGGCAGAGAAGAAGGCACAAGCCAACCTCATTACACGACGTGAAGAGACGGCATCCACTCGTAGTCTGCTCAATACGGCCAAGCTGATGGACGAAAATGCTACCCTCTATCGTCTCAAAGAGCTGGAATTCATGGAAAAAATCTGCGAGAAGATTGGTACGATATCGCTGACTGGTGGAAATACGCTGCTGGAGCAGCTAAACACATTGGTTCATATGAAAGAGGGGCAGGGGCTCCAGTAACAGAAAATACTCCCGAACGATGAGTTGCAAGCTGGCTCAAGATACGGGAGTATTTTTTTAGTTCGTTTTGGTGGATGCGAGAAAAGCGTCCATATCAAATACCGGAATAAGAGCACCCTGATGCTCCATCACAGTAGGGAACAATTCGCGTTGCCATTCTTCCTCATTGCTTTGTAGCTGACTGTCTTCGGCAGATGCTGTATCCTCCACCTGATCGACAAGCAAAGCAATCTTTGCACGACTGAGCAAAATCATTTTGTCCTCGGAGGAATCGCTTGATGCGGGAAGAAGCAGCTTCTTGCGTAGATTAAGGATGGTAAATACATCGCCACGAATGGTCACCATTCCTTCATGCCATGCTTCGGAAAAGGGAAGCGGTGTCCCTTTTTTGGCATTCATGACTTCTTCTACTTCCAGAAAGTTTAATGCGAACTTTTTGTCCGCCAGACTGCACATAATATATTCAGACATAGCAATTCTCCTTACATATTCAGATAAGTCCATCACAAGTTGTGAACTAGCGATAAATTAGTTAACTATTGCGTTTTGATAGATGGAACGATAAAGTGGAGGATGCGGTAAAATGATTTTAGTTAATCACAGAATATCACAAACGAGCAGTTAAATCTTCCAAAATAACAGCCAAACGGAAAGAGTGTAGCTTTGAGTTTCCCTTACATTTAAATGTTGGGGCTAAGCCCATGTCCGATGGCACTACATTTTTAAGATAAGCGGGTTGAGGTAGAATGGATCATGAAAAGCAACGATTAAGTATCGAGGCAGCCAGATTATACTATCTGAACGATTATAGCCAGCAAGACATCGCGGTCAGACTCGGGGTTTCGCGACCCACGGTATCGCGCTTACTTCAGGCTGCCAAGGAACAGGGATACGTGCGGATCAGTATTGTGGACCCAATGGAGGATATGGACGCGCTCGGAGAGCAGGTGAAAAAGAAATACGGGCTGGATACCGTGCTGGTCTGTTATTCGCCATTAAATGATTACCAAGAGATCAAGAAGCACATTAGCAAAAAAGCAGCCGATTATTTGCATGAAACGGTACAGGATGCTGATATTATTGGAGTGACATGGGGAACAACCATGCATGCGGTGGCGCTTCATCTCCAGCAAAAGCAGGTCAAGGGAGTCGAGGTGGTTCAGCTTAAAGGAGGCGTGAGCCATTCACATGTCAACACTTATGCGGTGGAAACCGTGAATTTGTTCGCAGAAGCCTTTAACACCATCGCTCGGTATTTGCCGCTGCCCGTGATTTTCGACAGTCAAGCTGTTAAGAGAATGGTCGAGGAGGATCGGCATATCCAGCGTATCATTCAACTTGGCAAGCAGGCGAACATTGCGGTGTTTACGGTGGGTACGGTCAAGGAGGATGCACTGCTGTTCCGATTAGGTTACTTTAACCATGAAGAGCAGAAGCTGCTGCAAAAAATCGGCAAAGGCGATATTTGCTCACGCTTTTTTGACGATGAAGGTAAGATATGCAGTCAGGAAATCAACAGCCGTACCGTGGGAATTGATTTGCCGGAGCTGCGAAAGAAGGAGAAGTCCATCCTCGTGGCTGGAGGTCAGCGCAAAGTAGAGGCTATTCGGGCATCGCTACGTGGCAAGTATGCGAATATTTTGGTGACGGATCAGTTTACGGCACAAGCACTTTTACAGTAGGGCATGTTGGCCTCATTCCAAATAAACACACGGTTATGGCGCAGGCCTACAGGGTAATATGAAATGTAGGTGAACGCCCTATGTACAAGTGTGAACATAATTTCAAAATGTGTTTTACATATGTTCAAAGCCGTGCTATGATGATCTCATCACAGGGAAATAACGATTCATTTTCTTCACACTATTTATTGAATGAAGGAGCTTTCAGATATGAACATTGCAGCATTAATCGATCATACATTGTTGCGTGCAGATGCGACGAAGGACGAAATTACAAAGTTGACTGCTGAGGCGAAAAAATACCAGTTTGCTTCCGTATGTGTAAATCCGGCGTGGGTAGCCTATGCAGCCGAACAGCTTGCAGGTACAGGCGTAGCTATCTGTACGGTTATCGGTTTCCCACTGGGAGCGAACACGTCGGCAACGAAAGCATTTGAAACGAAAGATGCGATTGCTAACGGTGCGACTGAGGTGGATATGGTTATTAATATCGGCGCCTTGAAGGCACGTGATCTGGAACTCGTAGAAAAGGATATTCGTGCGGTTGTGGAAGCTGCTGCAGGTACGCTGGTCAAAGTGATTATCGAAACCTGCCTGCTAACAAACGAAGAGAAGGTACTGGCATGTGAGCTGTCTGTCAAAGCCGGAGCGAATTTTGTAAAAACTTCGACGGGATTCTCTACAGGTGGAGCTACTGTGGAAGACGTAGCCTTGATGCGCAAAACGGTAGGACCTGAGATTGGTGTTAAAGCTTCCGGCGGCGTACGCAGCCTGGAGGATGTGCAAAAATTAGTAGAAGCTGGCTCAAGCCGGATCGGTGCAAGTTCCGGTGTAAAAATCATCGAGGGCGAGCAATCTACATCTTCCTACTAAGTTTATTTTAAAGTCATGGAGGGATTCGGGATGAAGGATCAATTGATTCAGAAAGCGCTTGAGGCGCGCAAACAGGCATATGTTCCGTATTCGAATTTTCAAGTGGGTGCTGCGGTTCTCGGAAGCGATGGCACGGTATATCACGGATGCAATGTGGAAAATGCCTCCTACGGCTTATGCAATTGTGCGGAGCGGACAGCGATTTTCAAAATGGTATCTGAAGGCTGCCGTCGAATTGATTCGATTGCGATAGTAGCGGATACGGAAGGACCTGTGTCTCCATGTGGGGCCTGTCGTCAGGTTATCTCCGAATTTGCTCATCAAGATACCAAAATTTATCTGACAAACCTTCATGGCAATACGGAAGAGTGGACGATGGAGCAGTTACTGCCGGGTGCTTTTCGACCTGCGGATTTGGGGAAATAAAAAAAAGAATGCCTCTTTGGGGCGCATTCTTTTTATGGTCAATGTAAGCGCTTAATGTAATGAGGAGGAATTGAAATGAAATATGTAATCGCGCTGGTGGGATTGCTCGTTGTATTTGCACTTACTTACGTTGCCAGTAGTGACAAACGTAAAATCAGGTATCGTCCACTGGTGGTTATGGTTGTCTTGCAGGCGGCGCTAGCGTTTGTATTGCTGAACACAGGGATTGGTGAATTTTTGGTCAAGGGCTTTGCAGCTGGGTTCAACAGTCTCTTGGGATATGCAAGCGAAGGGATCAACTTTGTATTTGGCGGAATTGCCAATGAAGGGGCAGCACCGTTCTTTATCGGAGTACTGCTGCCGATTGTGTTCATTTCCGCATTGATCGGGATTTTACAATATGTGAAAGTGCTGCCTTTCATTATTAAATATATCGGGCTTGTCTTGAGCAAAGTAAATGGAATGGGTAAACTGGAATCCTACAACGCTGTAGCTTCGGCTATCCTGGGTCAATCCGAAGTGTTTATTTCCGTCAAAAAGCAAATTGGTCTGCTGCCGCAACATCGGCTGTATACGTTGTGTGCATCTGCGATGTCTACCGTATCCATGTCGATTGTGGGAGCTTACATGCAAATGCTGGACCCCAAATATGTGGTTACCGCATTGGTGCTGAACCTGTTTGGCGGCTTTATTATCGCCTCCATTATTAATCCGTACAAGATTGAGAAGGAAGACGATTTACTGGAGGTTCAAGAGGAAGAAAAGCAGTCCTTTTTCGAAATGCTCGGGGAGTATATTATGGACGGTTTCAAGGTTGCTATTACGGTAGCTGCGATGCTGATCGGTTTTGTGGCGCTGATTGCCATGGTTAACGGCATTTTCTCCTGGTTGTTTGGAATCAGCTTTCAGGCGCTGCTGGGCTATGTGTTTGCACCGTTCGCCTTTGTTATGGGGATTCCGTGGAACGAGGCCGTGCAGGCGGGCAGTATTATGGCTACCAAGCTCGTATCCAACGAATTTGTAGCCATGCTGGATCTGACCAAGCAAACAGGCTTGTCCGAGCGTACGGTCGGGATCGTATCGGTATTCCTCGTATCTTTTGCAAACTTCTCATCCATCGGTATCATTTCCGGGGCTGTGAAGGGTCTGCATGAAAAACAGGGAAATGTAGTGGCCCGTTTTGGTCTGAAGCTGTTGTACGGGGCGACGCTGGTTAGCGTGCTGTCCGCAACGATTGCAGGGTTGTTTTTGTAAAAAAAACAGCGAATTAGGAAAGGATTTTTATGATGTCTAAATTTAAACGGATTCACTTGGTCGTTATGGACTCGGTTGGTATTGGCGAAGCACCGGATGCTGCCCAGTTTGATGATTATGATGTAGATACACTTGGTCATATTGCGCGCGAACGCGGCGGGCTGAACATGCCGAATATGGCTAAGCTCGGTCTGTCCAACATTCGTTCCATACAAGGTGTGCCAGCGGCCGATAAGCCACTTGCTTATTACACCAAAATGCAGGAAGCCTCCAATGGCAAGGATACGATGACAGGTCACTGGGAAATCATGGGCTTGAATATTGCGGTTCCTTTCCGTGTATTCCCGGACGGGTTTCCAGATGAGCTGATTCAGCGCATTGAGGAGCATACAGGCCGCAAAGTCATTGGCAACAAGCCAGCCAGCGGTACGGAAATCATTGACGAGCTGGGCGAAGAACATGTGAAAACCGGCGCACTCATCATCTATACCTCAGCGGATTCAGTGCTGCAAATTGCTGCTCATGAGGAAGTTGTACCTTTGAAGGAGCTCTACGAGATCTGTGAGTTCTGCCGTAAAATTACGCTGGAAGATCCGTACATGCTGGGTCGCATTATTGCCCGTCCGTTCGTAGGCGAGCCAGGCAACTTCTCTCGTACCTCCAATCGACATGATTATGCGCTCAAGCCGTTTGGTCGTACCACAATGAATGAACTGAAGGATGCAGGACTGGATGTAATCGCCTTGGGTAAAATCTCTGACATTTATGACGGTGAGGGTGTAACAAAGGCCGTGCGCACAGTGTCCAACATGGATGGCATGGATAAGCTGGTGGCTACGCTGGACGAGGAATTCACCGGATTAAGCTTCTTGAATTTGGTGGACTTTGACGCTGTGTACGGCCACCGCCGTGATCCGCAGGGATACGGTCAAGCCTTGGACGATTATGATGCCCGTCTGCCAGAGGTCTTCGCCAAAATGACCGATGACGATCTATTGATCATCACCGCAGACCATGGGAATGACCCAACCTATCGTGGAACGGATCATACCCGCGAATATGTGCCTTTGCTGGCATATTCTCCTCGTTTTGTAGATGGAGGCAAGGAACTGGCGGTTCGTAAGACGTTTGCGGATATTGGAGCAACTGTAGCAGATAACTTTGGTGTAAAACTGCCTGAACATGGAACCAGCTTTTTGGCAGAGCTTCAGTAATCCAGGGCCGGCAAAAGTGCAGACAGGAAGATTAGTAATATTATAAGCGTGGATAAATGGGACGGAGGAATAAAAACATGAGTGTACACATTGGAGCCAAACCTGGAGAGATTGCAGAAACGATTTTGCTGCCAGGAGACCCGCTACGGGCAAAGTTTATCGCTGAAACGTATCTGGAGGACGTGACCTGCTACAATGAGGTGCGCGGAATGCTCGGATTCACGGGAACGTACCAAGGAAAACGCCTGTCTGTACAGGGAACCGGGATGGGACTGCCTTCCATCAGTATTTATGTCAACGAACTGATTAGCGAGTACGGGGTGAAAAACTTGTTCCGCGTGGGTACATGCGGTGGAATGAAGGAGCACGTGCATGTTCGTGACGTCATTTTGGCACAGGCATCCTGTACAGATTCCGGCATGAACCGCCATATCTTTGGCGGCTATGATTTCTCACCGATTGCTAGCTTCCCTCTTTTAAAGGAGGCTTATGATCGCGGTGTTGCCAAAGGGCTAAACATGCATGTCGGCAACGTATTCAGCTCAGACAGCTTCTACCGTGATGACAAATCAGTGGTCCAAAAGCTGATGGAATACGGCGTGCTGGGTGTGGAAATGGAAACTTCGGCTTTATATACGCTGGCAGCCAAGTTTGGCGTAAACGCCCTGACCATTCTGACGGTGAGCGATCATTTGCTGACGGGTGAAGAAACGACAGCAGAAGAACGGCAAACCACGTTTAAAGAAATGATGGAAGTTGCACTGGAAACAGCAGTATCCCTGTAAACGATCATAGGCACAGTGAGGAGAAATGACATATGAGAATGGTAGACTTGATTGAAAAAAAACGTGATGGAAAAGAACTGAGCACTGAGGAAATTAACTTTATTATCCAAGGCTATACTCAGGGTGAAATTCCTGATTATCAGGTCAGTGCATTGGCGATGTCTATTTTCTTCCAAGATATGAACGAACGGGAACGTGCTAATTTGACCATGGCAATGGTTCATTCAGGAGATACGATTGATTTGTCCGCGATTGAAGGGGTAAAGGTCGATAAGCACTCCACTGGCGGTGTGGGTGATACGACAACACTGGTACTGGCTCCGCTTGTAGCAGCCTTAGACATTCCAGTGGCCAAAATGTCAGGTCGCGGCCTGGGTCATACGGGTGGAACGATCGACAAGCTGGAGGCCATTGCAGGCTTTCACGTGGAAATCACCAAGGATGAATTCGTGGATTTGGTAAATCGCAGCAAAATTGCGGTCGTCGGACAAAGCGGCAACCTGACACCTGCGGATAAAAAGTTGTATGCCTTGCGTGATGTTACAGCAACGGTAAATTCGATTCCGCTGATTGCCAGCTCGATTATGAGTAAGAAAATTGCTGCCGGCTCTGATGCCATCGTACTGGATGTCAAGACAGGTGCGGGCGCATTCATGAAAACAGTAGAAGATGCCAAAGAACTGGCACATGCCATGGTAAGCATCGGGAACAATGTGGGTCGTAAGACCATGGCGGTTATTTCTGACATGAGTCAACCGTTGGGGCTAGCTATCGGGAACTCACTGGAAGTTAAAGAAGCGATTGATACGCTGCGCGGTGAAGGACCCAAAGATCTGGAAGATCTGTGTATGGCTTTGGGCAGTCAGATGGTATTTTTGGCTGGGAAAGCAGACTCTCTCGAAGACGCTGAAGAGAAGCTCAAAGAGGTCATTCGTAACGGCAAAGCACTGGAGAAATTCAAAGAGTTTATTGCGAACCAGGGAGGCGACGCTTCTGTAGTGGATCATCCAGAACGCCTGCCACAAGCACAGTATCTTATTGAAGTGCCTGCAAAGCAGGACGGTGTGGTAGCTGAAATCGTGGCTGATGAAATCGGTACTGCCGCGATGCTGCTGGGGGCAGGTCGTGCAACCAAAGAATCCGAGATCGATCTGGCTGTCGGCTTGATGCTGAACAAAAAAGTCGGCGATGCAGTTCAAAAAGGCGATTCACTGGTTACAATCCATGCGAACCGTGAAGACGTGGACCAAGTAATAGAGAAAATCTACGCGAACATCCGTATTGCGGATCATGCGGAAGCACCCGTGCTGATCTACGGAACGGTGACAGAGTAAGCTATAGCTGTACTGCGTAAGTTAATAGCAATTCATGATTATAGAGCCGGAGTCCTTAGCTTAAAGGGCTTCCGGCTTTTTTGTCGTTCTTTACTGAGACAACTGACGACAGCATTATAAAGCAGTCTATACTAGAGAACCACCGGATGGATTCCTTTGAACAAGTTTGAGAAATATGACAGCCAGACTCATAATAGATATGAGTTTGGTTTTTTATAGAAGATAAGCCGTTCCATCTGTGCAATCATGGTGACGACTGAATTGATATAGTGTAGCTTCAGCATATCTTATGTGGGAGGGATTGAAATGGTGGAAAAATGGGTTTGGATGGGCGTGGCGGGGGTGATCGTAGGTTATGTCACTTTGGCTAACTTTCCGACGAACACGTATACTACATCAACGGCGAGTGTAACGCACCCAGCAGCTCCGCTTAGCAAGCAAAATAAGCAAGGAGAAGCAGCGAAGCGTATCGTACATGACCAATTCATGCAATTTGGGGGACAAGGACAAACAGAATTTAGATTTGAAGAGGGACGCAAGCTATACATCAGCATCAAGAATACAGGAAAGCAACCCGTACAATACAAGCTCAACAGTTCGAATGGATCAGACTTACAAGGTACAACAAGCGGATTTTCCAGCCGAACGTTGCAGCCGGGAGAACGCCATGATCTGCTGTTTATTAAGCCAGAGGGGCAGAGCGGAGCGGATTCCTTGAATGAGCTGATTTTAAAAGTGAGTACGGATGATGGATCACAAGGAAACGTTAAAACCTTCGCATATATCACACTGTAAGCTCCTTCCAGAATGGGCACGACATGCGGTCATTAGTCTACTTATGTTACAATAGAACGGTTAAAGACTTAATGAACAGAATAGGTCAGAGTAGAAAGCAGAAAGGATGACCCGTTGTGCCCAAAAATCATGAATCCAATAATCACAAAATGTCACGGAGGCTGTCCCTTACAGCCATTTTACTTACACTTACATTTGTAGCTCTTACCGGCTGTGGCCAGGATAATAATGCTGGAACGAGTGATCCTGGGAGCAGTACAAGCATGATCGAGAACAAAGCTGGAGGCAATCAGAGCGATTCAAACCAAAGTGACAAAGCAGCTAAAGAGAGTGAGAGTGCAGAAAACAGCGGTACTGATGCGCAAAAGTCGGCTCCTTCCGTCCCGGCAACTTCATCGGAAGCAGCTTCTGCTCCTACAGTCCCGAGTGCATCTCAAAATCCATTTGAGGTAGCAGGTATTCAAGATCCTAAAGCGTTTTTGAACACATTCAAGGCGTTGCAGAAGGCGGTTGCCGACAATGACAAGGAGAAGGTAGCCAATTATATTTTGTACCCTCTGCGTGTCAATGATAGTGAAAAGTCGCTAACGATTCCGGACAAAAAAGATTTTATAGCCAAATATGATCAGATTTTTACAGATGCGATTCGTGAAGCACTAATGAACCAAAAGACAGATGATTTGTTTGTTAATTATCAGGGAGTTATGGTGGGATCGGGTGAACTGTGGCTGAGAAGAGCTACGGATAATCCGAAGCAATTTGGAGTCTTTTCGATTAATCTTGAAACGGTAGCCAACTAAGTCGTAGTCCACGCGTGTACTTGCCCTCTAGGCGGTCGGAAACGTACAAGATGTTTCTGACTGTCCCCCCCTTTCGAATGCAAATTATAGACCATCCCATGCTAAAAAAAGGTTTGACATCCCTCATAAACTCTCGTATTATATCCATATAACTCATTAAACAGGTAGGAATTAAAGCATTAAGTATAACCTTGCCATTCTGGCGGAGAACTCTAGGAACAGCAGGCAGACACTGTACACGCGACAGGTTTGACCTATCAGGGCTGCATCAGGGAATTCTCCGCTCTTTTTTTTAAGTCTGTCTGTAAATAACAGGCGTAAATAAATGTGTATTTACAAATTACATAGAATGAGGGGTGTCTTGATGAAAAGGAAATACAAAATGGGGCTTATTCTCGGGCTATCTTTGGTTTTAACGATGATGCTAAGTGCTTGCGGAGCAAGCAAGGAAGGGACGCAGGCCGATGGTAGCTCTGCTTCCGGCTCCAAGGATGTAGAGTTGCTCAATGTTTCTTATGACCCGACCCGTGAGTTGTATGAGGCGTATAATAAAGCATTTGCCGCCCATTGGGAGAAGGAGAAAGGGCAGAAGGTTACCATCAAGCAATCCCACGGCGGATCTGGCAAGCAAAGCCGCTCTGTGCAGGACGGACTGGATGCAGACGTGGTTACACTGGCTCTAGGCTATGATATTGATGCGTTGCAGGAAAAAGGACTTGTTAAAGAGGGCTGGCAAAGTAAATATGAGCATAACAGTTCCCCGTACACATCAACCATCGTGTTCTTGGTACGTAAAGGGAACCCAAAGGGAATCAAGGATTGGGACGATTTGATCCGCGGTGATGTGCAGGTCATTACACCAAACCCTAAAACCTCGGGCGGAGCCCGCTGGAACTATCTTGCAGCCTGGGCCTATGCGCTCAAAAAGAACAATAACGATGAAGCCAAAGCACAGCAGTTTGTACAGGAGTTGTATAAGCATGTGCCGGTACTGGATAGCGGAGCACGTGGAGCGACGACGACTTTCGTAGAGCGTGGAATTGGCGATGTGCTGATCGCTTGGGAAAATGAAGCATTGCTCTCCGTAAAGGAGCTAGGTGCGGATAAATTCGATATCGTGTATCCGTCGATCAGTATTTTGGCTGAGCCTCCGGTCGCGATAGTCGATAAAGTGGTAGATAAAAAAGGTACACGCGAGGTGGCGGACGCGTATTTGAAATATCTGTACAGTGAAGAAGGCCAAACCATTGCTGCCGAACATTATTATCGCCCAACACTGGAGAGTGTGGCGGCAAAGTTCAAGGATCGGTTCCCAAAGCTGGAGCTTGTAACCTTGAAGGATGTATTCGGGACTTGGAAAGAGACACAGCAAAAGCATTTTAGCGACAAGGGTATTTTTGACCAGATTTATGTACCCGGTAGTTCATAACATACGTGGATTCTAAAGGCGAGTGGATCGGTAGACGCGAGTGTCATAGTCAAAGGATGCAGAGAGGGATGGACAGAACATGAGTCAAATGCAAGCCACCGGAAAACGCGTACTTCCCGGGTTCGGGTTAACAATGGGTTATAGTGTGCTGTACCTCAGTCTGGTGGTGCTGGTGCCATTATCAGCACTGCTCCTGAATTCGACCGGACTGACATGGGAGAAATTTTGGGATGTTGCAACAGATGCCAGGGTGCTAGCTTCCTACAAGGTGAGCTTTTTGTGTGCCGCGGCTGCGGCGCTGATCGATCTATTTCTTGGTTTATTGATCGCCTGGGTGCTGGTACGTTATGAGTTTCCAGGGAAAAGAGTTTTTGATGCGGTCATTGATCTGCCCTTTGCTTTGCCCACGGCAGTGGCAGGGGTCGCGTTGACCGCTCTATATGCACAGAACGGCTGGATCGGTTCACTGTTTGAACCGCTTGGGTGGAAATTGGCATACTCACAGACAGGGATTACGCTCGCGTTGATGTTTATTGGTATTCCGTTCGTCGTACGGACAGTTCAGCCGGTGTTGGAGGAGCTGGACAAGGATGAAGAGGAGGTAGCTGCTACGCTGGGAGCGGGCAGATGGCGTACCTTCCGCAGCGTTATTGTGCCGGAGCTGGTGCCGCCGCTGCTGACGGGATTTGCGCTCGCCTTTGCCCGCGGCATTGGCGAGTACGGCTCTGTCGTCTTCATCTCCGGCAATATGCCGATGAAGACCGAGATTGCTCCGCTGCTCATCATGTCCAAGCTGGAGCAAAATGACTATGCAGGGGCGACAGCTGTGGCGCTGATGCTGCTGGTCATTTCATTCGTACTGTTATTCGTGATTAACAGTATTCAGCGCTGGTCGCGGCGCCGTACTATCTAACTAAGTGTAACTCTCTAACTAAGGTAACTGTCTAGCTAAGGTAACTGTCTAGCTAATGTAACTCTCTAATGCAACGGTCTAACGTTAGCATGGAGACGGCAGAGACCTGCGCATTAAACCCCGTGTTCAAGGAGGATACACCATGTCACAAGCGATAACTGGGCAGGAGCTTGCTTCTGCTGCGCTAATGCCTGCATCCGCACCGCCCAACAGGGTTACAACCGAAGCCCCTTGGGTGAAGTGGACGCTCATTGGCGCTGCTTTTTTAGCTTTGCTTTGGGTGTTGGTATTGCCGCTAATCGTCGTGCTTACCGAAGCACTCAAGCAGGGATGGAGCGTATACGTTGAAGCGCTACGGGACCCGGATGCCATGTCCGCATTGCGGTTGACGCTGCTGGTGGCAGCGATAACGGTTCCGCTCAATACGATATTTGGTGTAGCAGCCGCCTGGCTGATCACGAAATTTCATTTTCGCGGCAAAGGCTTGCTGGTCACCTTAATTGATTTACCTTTTGCGATCTCGCCGGTCGTCGGAGGACTGATGTATGTATTAGTGTTTGGCGCACAGGGCTGGCTTGGACCGTGGCTGGACGAGCATGATATTAAAATTATATTTGCTTTGCCAGGTATTATTTTGGCGACGCTGTTCATTACATTTCCTTTTGTGGCGCGCGAGCTTATTCCGCTGATGGAAGATCAGGGACAGCAGGAAGAGGAAGCGGCGGTCACGCTGGGTGCGCGCGGCTGGCGTATTTTCTGGCAAGTGACGCTGCCGAACATCAAGTGGGGCTTACTGTATGGCATTATTTTGTGTAATGCGAGAGCCATGGGGGAGTTCGGTGCAGTGTCCGTCGTCTCGGGGCATATTCGGGGAGAGACGAATACACTTCCGCTGCATGTGGAGATTTTGTATAACGAATATCAGTTCTCGGCATCCTTTGCGGTGGCCTCGTTACTGTTGTTACTTGCTCTGGCAACCCTGGTGCTTAAAAGCTGGTTTGGACGCAAACGCGTGCATTAATTAAGTTTGTGTGTATATGATCCAACAAGGCCTCTCTTTGTGTCTATCGTCTGTTAACGGCGAGAAGATGGGAAGGGAGGCCCTTGTTCTAAGGTGGCTTATATGGATAATAAAATGATCATATCAAGGCACGTTAGTATGCCTAGGAGGAGCGAAGGGAAATATGAAACATCCGTTTCAGTCCTATCGTCAGTTGTTTCCGGTGCTGTCCTCACATATCCATGTAGGGAGCTGTTCCCAGGGGGCGATATCGAGACCGGTTTCCGCTGCCATTGAGGAATACCATCGAAGCTTGCTGCAATACGGCCATAACGGCGACCTATCTATGGCACGTCTGGAGGAAGCTAGAGGACATTTTGCCAAGCTTATCGGGGCGGAGCCAGACGAAATTGCGGTGCTGTCCTCAGCCTCTGAGGCGATAGCCGGTGTGGCCACTGCTCTTCCTTATATACCGGGAAAAGAAGGGATTGTGTATGCAGATACCGACTTTCCGACGGTGGGGCACATCTGGCAGGCACAGGAGATGTTCCGCGATCATATTTGCTGCATCCCATCTACGGAGGGAGAAGTGACCGTAGAGCAGTATGAGGAACAGGTTACGGAGAATACTGCGCTTATTATGGTGTCCCATGTGAATTATACCAACGGATTCCAGCAGGACCTCAAATCCATTGCCAATATAGCCCACCGTAATCAAGCGTTACTGTTCGTGGATGCTTATCAGTCAGCAGGTATAATTCCGGTAGATGTAAAGGCAATGGGGATAGATATTCTGGTCGCAGGAGCGCGTAAATATTTACTGGGGATACCGGGAATGGCTTTTCTTTATATAAGCAAGGACCGAATTGACCGCTTCAAGCCCCGTCTTACAGGCTGGCTCGGACAGGAGCCCGCCTCTCGGTTTGATGTTGCTCATCCAGTTCCGGCGGTGGGAGCCCGCCGCTTTGAGACGGGACTACCCTCCTTCATTAGCATTTTTGCCGCCAATGCTGCTTTAAAGCTGCTGCTGGAGATTGGGGTCACGAATATTCAGTCCTATATGAATGAGCTGTTGGACTTTTCAGTTGAATATGGACGCAGCAGGGGGCTACACATACGAATACCTGACGGAGGAGACACATTACCAAGTCTGCTCGCAGTTAAAGTAGCCGACGTGTCCGCAGTGGAGAAGCGTTTACGAAGCCGAAATATGATTGTGTCAGCACGAAAGGATGTTATTCGTGTGGCTCCGCATTTTTACAATACGGCAGAGGAAGTCCGGCGGGTCATAGATGAGCTAGCTAGGAGTTGTTGAACAGCAAAAGCCTCTTCCGAGTGAATGGGAGCATAACATGTCCCTTTTACACTGGAGAGGCATTTGTTGATTTAGAGGCATTTGTTGATATGAAAATTTTAATTATACGATCCGTTTACGCAGCCAACCAGATACCAGGTCCGTCAAAATGATCAGCACTACAATGCCGAGTAAAATAACGCCTACACGGTTCCAGTTGCGCATTTGGAGTGCAAACAGCAGCGGAGTACCAATCCCGCCTGCACCAACCAGCCCGAGCGTGGTTGCGGACCGGATATTAATTTCAAACCGATAGAGCGAATAGGAAAGAAACTGTGGAATCACCTGCGGCAGCACGGCGAAGAAAATGACCTGCCAACGGTTGGCCCCGCATGCAATCAAAGCTTCTTGCGGCCCGTGATCGACACTTTCAATCGTTTCTGAGAACAGCTTGGCCAGCATGCCGATCGAGTGAATGCCAAGGGCAAGCACACCTGCAAACGAGCCAGGACCTACGGCTTTAATGAATAAAATGGCGACGATCATTTCAGGAAATACCCGGATCACACTTAGTACAAATTTCCCGCTGCCCGATAAGGGACGCAGACGGGTCATATTGCTGGATGCCCAAAAGGCAAATGGAAGGCAGACAAATGCGGACACGAAGGTTCCAAGCACTGAAATGACCAATGTATCCAGCAGCCCACGCAGCAAATCCTCTCCCTCTGGGATGTAGACGAACGACCAATCAGGGTGAAGGAATCCATCCAATATCGCGACAGAGACACTTTTGGCTGTCTCCTGTAATCCTTCGAACTGCATCCCGCGAAAAGCCCAAATGTAAATGATAATTAGCAGAATAGCTACCGCCCATAAGCGTAGGCGGGGGCCAATGGGTCTGCGAAGCGTAGGATCATTCATAATAATTTCCTCCGTAGCAGGTTACTGCCGTAATCAATCGCAAGCACGATGACGAGGGTCAGTAGAATAATAATGCTTGCCCGGTCATATCGGAACAGCCCAAGGGAACGGTCAAGCAGCAGACCGATGCCGCCAGCCCCGACCAGCCCCAGCACAGAAGCTGCGCGCACATTAACCTCAAAGGTGTACAGTAAGTACGACACAAAATAAGGAAGTGCCTGCGGCACCACACCGAAGGCGATAACTTGAATGCGGCTTGCACCAACCGCAGTCATAGCCTCCAGTGGTCCGTGATCAATGGCTTCAATCGCCTCAAAGGTCAGCTTGGCTATGATCCCGAAGGAGAAGAAGAGCAGGGCCAGCATCCCGGCAAACGGTCCGATGCCGAACACGGCCACAAAGATCGAGGCAAACAGCAAATCAGGTATCGTCCGTACCAGATTCAGAATTGTGCGCATCGGCAGCGAGATCAGCTTGCGCGGCATCACATTATAGGCGCACAGCAACGCGACAGGGACTGCCAAAATGGCTCCCAGTGTCGTGCCGACAATGGCGATCTGGATCGTTTCCAGCATTGGTTTCCAGATGGTAGGCAGGTAACTCCAATCAGGAGGGAACATTTCCTCCAGCAATTTGCCCATCTCCGGTAAGCCAACGATCAATTGGTAAGGCGTGGCATCCGTATGAATGGAGCAGGCTACCAGCACCACGATAAAAATCATCCAGGTAGCGTAACGCTTGTAACGTCCTGGCAAAGGTGGCCCTGCGGGCGGCTTGCCTGGCTGCGGCGGTCCCGCAGATGGTGAAGGTTGTATCGAAGAGAGCGGCTGGGCAGTAGAGTCAGGCTTCATGATCCCACTCCTAGCAGTTCATCATGCTTGATAGCCCGGCCGTAGATTTCTGCGAAGGCTTCATCCGTAGCCTCCTCCGGCGTGCCGTCGAACACGACTTCTCCGGCGCGTAATCCGATGATCCGCGTAGCATATTCGCGCGCCAGATCAATGAAATGCAGATTGACAATGGTCGTAATCTGCATTTCCCGGTTGATTCGCTGGAGGTCGTCCATCACCTGGCGGGTGGTCAGCGGATCAAGCGACGCGACAGGCTCGTCTGCCAGAATGATTGTGGCCTCCTGCGCCAGAGCACGCGCAATGGATACACGCTGCTGCTGGCCGCCCGACAGCTCATCGGCCCGGCTGTAAGCTTTTTCGCGGATATTCACGCGTTCTAGCGCCGTTAGTGCTAGTTCGATATCTTCCTTCGGGAAGAGACCGAGAATAGTCCGCAGCGTCGAATGATAGCCGACGCGGCCGGAAAGTACGTTGCGAAGCACCGTCGAACGCTTAACCAGATTGAAGCTTTGAAAGATCATGCCGATATCACGGCGAATACGCCGCAGCTCGCTGCTTCTGGCAGACGTAACAGACTTGCCGCCTACAACGATGTCGCCGGACGTAATGTCATGCAGCCGGTTAATGGAACGCAGCAGGGTGGACTTACCTGCACCGGATAAGCCGACAATGACGACCATTTCTCCCTTCTCGATCGTTAAATTAATATTGTTCAACCCTTTGGTGCCATTCGGGTATGTTTTCGATACGTTTCGAAATTCGATCATATGCTCCCAACTTTCTCCCCATGGGGTGGAATGAAAACAACACCGCCATGAATACATGGACGGTGCTGCCCTGTCATTCGTAAAGCCTGTTTCGTAGCTGTTACTTTACTGCTTGGCCGACAGCTTCTGCGTATTCACGCACAGAGTCGAAGTTCTTATCGTCGCCTTTTTCATAACCTACATGGGTGTAAATTTCCTTAATGATTTCGCCGCCTTCAGGATCGTTGGCAATGTCAATAAAGGCTTGGGCGATTTTGTCTCTCCACGTTTGATCCATATCGGAACGTACACTGACAGTGTCATTTGGAATTTTAGCTGTGTAATGAATGACACGTGTTTTTTCAAATACGTCCGGGATTTCCCTCTTCACTGTGTTACGTGCATCCTGGAAAACAGCGACAGCATCAACCTGACCGTTCAGTAGCGCCAAAATAGCAGCGTCGTGGCCTTTGATTGTCACACCTTGCACATCCGTGTCTGGATCCACGCCAGCTTTTTTCAGCTCTGCTGCGGGGTACACATAACCTGCGGAGGAGGTTACATTTTGCCAGCCAACCTTCTTGCCTTTCAGATCAGCCAGGCTTTTTATCGAAGAATCTTTTTTCACCACGATCATGGCTTTATAAAAGTTTACTTTTTCAGTCGTGTCTTTGCCTGTGGCATCTTCAATGCCGTAGCGTTGAGCTTGCAGGAGCAAGTCGGCTGCTTTGCGGTTATCGTGGGCCAGTACATAGGCATTTGGCGGAAGGAATCCTACATCTACCTGTTTGGAAGACATGGCTTCCACAATCGTATTATAGTCAGGAGATACGGTTACTTTTACCGGAATCCCGAGCTTGTCCCCCAGCAGCTTTTCGAGCGGTTTGGCTTTGGCTTCGAGTGTATCTGCATTTTGGGAAGGGACGAACTGTACCTTTAACTCTTTAGGGACATAGGCTGTGCTTTCGTTTTTAGAGCCATCTGTACCTGGAGTGGAGGCGCTGTTGTTATTGCTTGCATTCGAGCCACAAGCGGCTAGACCTGCTGCCAGTGTGAAGGTCATGCACAAGGTCAGTGCTTTTTTGAACAAAATAATTTCCCCCTAAACATCGTAATAACGAAAATTTAAAAAACCTGTAAATTCAGTGACAAACCAAATCTTAACAGCTAGTCCCACAGGTAGGGTAAAAAGCACTCCTGACTTTGGTAAAAATGATGTAAAATTTATCATTTGCTAGAGGCCGTAGACTGTATTTAGGCGAATTGCTTATTTTAACATTCTCTTAACAGTGCTCTGTTAGACTTGTTCAAGCTCTATGACCGAAGCTGAGGGAGAGAACAAGATTGGATATTTTGGACGTTAATGATAAGACAGGGCGGGAACATGCAGATGCTGTGAAGGTGAAATTCCGCATTATGGTTACCACCGATCTGCATGTCAGCTTGTGGAATTATGATTACTATATGGATCAGGAAACGCAGCATTATGGTCTGGCGCAAACCGCGAGTCTGATTCATAAGGCCCGGGCAGAGGTGCCCAATCACCTGCTGCTGGATAATGGAGATGTGATTCAGGGGAATCCGATGGGAGATTATGTTGTACAGCGGCTCCAACAGGACCCAAGCGAGGTGCATCCCGCCTATAAAGCAATGAATCTGCTGGGATACGAGGCAGGTAGTATCGGTAATCATGAATTTAACTATGGGTTGGAATATTTGCAGACTTGTCTTCGAGGAGCGCAGTTTCCTTATGTGAATGCCAACATTTATATAGCGGGAGACAAAGAACAAAACTTCTTCACACCTTACCTATTGCTGGATAAGACGGTTGAGGATGACGCAGGCGACAAACATCTGCTGAAAGTGGGAGTCATCGGCTTTGTACCTCCGCAAATTATGCAATGGGACAAGGCATGGCTGGAAGGGAAAGTTATCGTCAAAGATATACTGGAAACTGCCAGACGATTTATTCCAGAAATGCAGGCGACGGGAGCCGATCTCATTATTGCGATGCCCCATGCAGGCTTTGAAGATATTCCCGAAACCCCCAATATGGAAAATGCGGTGCTGCATCTGAGCAGGGTGGAAGGGATCGATGCCATTGTGTTTGGTCATGCGCATAAAGTATTTCCCGGCGCTTCGTTTGCAGGTAAGACAGGTGTTGATACTGAACAGGGCACCATTCATGGTATTCCAGCAGTAGAGCCGGGCTTCTGGGGAGATCATCTAGGTATCATTGATCTGGATCTGGCCTTTATGGGAGAAAAATGGCAAGTGGTTGTATCTGCTGCCGAGGCACGTCCGGTGTATGACCCGATACGCAAGGAAGCGCTTGTCCAACCGGATGCTGCGATTCAGCAGTCGGTAGCAGAGGAACATGCTGGAACCCTAGAATATATCCGTGCCCCTGTAGGTCGAACGACGGTAGCGATGAACAGCTTTTTTGCCCAGGTGATGGATGATGCTTCGGTGCAGCTCGTAAATGATGCACAAATTTGGTATGTGAAACAGCAGCTACAAGGGAGCGAATACGAAGGACTGCCCGTTCTATCGGCGGCAGCTCCTTTTAAAACAGGCGGCCGATATGGCCCGGCGTATTATACTGATATTCCGGCAGGGACGCTGGCGATCAAGCATATTGCCGATCTGTACAATTTTCCGAATACGCTGCATGTCGTTCGACTAAGCGGGGCGGAAATTCGGGAGTGGCTTGAGTGGTCTGCCGGTCAATTCCGACAAATTGATCCTTCGGCAGAGGGGGAGCAAGAGCTGATTCATTCTGAGTTTCCAAGCTTTAATTTTGATATCATCGATGGCATTAAGTACCAGATTGATGTAACACAGCCGGCCAGATATGATGCTGCCGGAGAATTAAAGGACCCAAATGCGCACAGAATCATTCATATGTCTTTTGAAGGGGAACCGATGGATATGCAGCGGAGTTATCTGGTCGTAACGAACAACTATCGTGCGTTCTCCTCTGCGCTGGTTAATCCGGGTGGGGAGCGAGTTGTGCTGGCTTCACCGGATGAGAACCGACATGTACTGACCGAGTATGTGCGGCATATGAAGACATTGACGCCAAAGGCTGATGGTCACTGGTCCCTCGCTCCATGGCCGGGACGTCCACATGTGACGTTCCTAACTTCACCGCAAGCAATGAATGTAGCCCATGCTTATTCTGAGTTGCTCTATGAAGGGCTAACGGTAGATGGATACGCCAAGTTTGCTTTTGATTTTCGGCGCTTCTAAAAATGTCCTGCAAGTTATTATCCCTAAGTCCATAGCATCAAAATAATAGAAATAGACTGTCTTTCAGAGGACGGTCTTTTTTCATAAAACGGATTTGAAATCGTACGAAACTCGTGATTTTATATGTCCTGAGTCGCGTTTTAAAGTTATTGACCTCTCGTATAATTAGACATATACTTTGATTAAACAAATTTTGGTTTAAAAGGTAATGAAAAAGTCACCATCATTCGTTTGAGGGGGTGTCCCTTTGGAAAAAAACACCACGATCCGCGCAGAAATAGAAAAGTATATTCAAAGTGAAGGCATTTCGATGCAATGTTTTGCAGATGCTTCTAAAGTAAATCCGGGTACACTTAGCGGTATACTTAACCGAAACCCGCCACGCCCTATTTCAGTGAATCAGCTTGATCTGATCACTGAGGCGATGGGATTGGAAGAAGGATCTTTGTTCGAAATGTATGTAGATGAGTGTTTTATTCATTCCTTGCCACACTGGAGGAGGTTGCGTCCGTTTCTTCTTCGTTGCTCAGAGTTGAACAAGCTGGATTGTATACGCAGAGTACTTGGCTACTTAATGGACGATTTGTCGAATATTCCAGCCATTTTTGAGACCGCAGAAGCGATGTTTGAGGATGGCCGACATGAAGCCTCCATGCTTTTGTATGATTGTGTCATCGAGAGTGAGAAGTATACCCATTCTGAACGATTGGCGATCAGCTATTTCCGTATATTCCAGATTCAGATTAAGGATAACCAACGGAACCTGAAGGCTGCTGTACAATTCCATTTGTACCGTAGTCGTCTACCGGAAATTTATGCACTGGAAGGCTTACATATGCTAGCCCAAGTGTTTGCTTTAAAAATGCAATGGGCCGAGATGGAAATGTATGCGGACGAGCTGAGAGAGCTGGCGCAGGCATTGTATCGCAATCGGAACCGCTTTGGAGATGAGCACCTGGAGCTGCTTAAGCCGCTCGTTTATTACTATGCTCAGGGTCATCTGCTCAAGGCCAGCTGCTATGAGCTTCAGGGTAGATATGAGGAATCCAAGCAATGGATTGAAGGTTATGCAGATTTGAGCTGGTTTGAAGGGTTGGACGAAGAAGGCTGGAAAGTGGTCAACCTGCATCGTGTATATGCACAGGGCAGCCGACTTTGTATTGAGATCAAAATGGGCAACACTTCTGCAATCTATGAATATATGACTTACCTGCGCGAGCATCCGGATGAGACACTGGAAGGCTTGAATACGCTGCTCGAATCGGCAAATCGGTTTGGTTATTTCGTGGACGCCGAGCTGGAGCTATTCAGCCAGCAACTCAAGAGCTTCTGGGAGCTTGCACCGGAACAATGGGACACACATTATCACAAGCATTTTAATGCATTTCGCTTTGCCTCCTTTTGCAAGGTGTATGCGGAATATTATTTTCGAAAAGGCGACTACCCCGAGGGCTTGGCACAAACACTGCATTGCCTGCAGCTGTCTGTCGATAACAGCTATACCGAACATATCATTGGTTGTATGGCTTTATTTGAGCAGCACCGGAATTTTGCCACTCCAGGGCAGCAGCAGTTGTATCAGAGTCTTTGTCTCGGCGTACGGGCAAATGAAAAAAATCATGCCTATGATCACAGTACGGGTGGGCATTTATAAGTCTAAATTTTATTCAAATTCTTCATTTAACACGTACTTACGAGGATGTCCCCGTTTCAAAGGAGGATATTCTCGTTTTTTAGCTGTTGTTGATTCTTGTGACTTTTTGCATAGAAAGCATCGTTTTGCGCGTTGACAAGTTTCGTATGCAGGATTAGGATAAATGCAGCACAGAAAGTGAAGGAGAGCATGTACTAATGACGATTCCCAGAACACTAACGATAGCCGGCTCCGACACAAGCGGCGGAGCAGGTATTCAGGCGGACCTGAAAACCTTTCAGGAGCTTGGCGTATACGGCATGACTGTATTAACTACTGTAGTGGCGATGGAACCTAAAACCTGGGACCATCTTGTATATCCTATTGCATTGGACGTGGTTGAGGCGCAGTTGCGTACTGTATTGGAAGGTATCGGTTTTGATGCGATGAAGACCGGTATGCTGGGTTCCGTAGATATCATCGAACTGGTTGCCAGCCATTTGAAAAAGCATGATCTGAAACGGATTGTGATTGACCCGGTTATGGTTTGCAAAGGCACAGATGAAGTGCTTCAGCCAGAAAATACAGAGGCGATGCTGGAATTGTTGATTCCCGGCGCTGACCTGGTAACACCGAACTTGTTCGAGGCTTCACAACTGGCGAAAAGTGGACCTATTACGACGCTAGAGCAGATGCAGGAAGCGGCTGCCATTATCCACGAACGTGGTGCTAAGCACGTGCTAATCAAGGATCGTGGCAAAATTCGCGCTGGTAAGGCGATGGATCTGCTGTATGACGGAATTACTTTTGACTGGTTTGAAGCGGATGTTGTACAAACCAACTTTACTCACGGTGCAGGCTGTACCACTTCGGCTGCGGTAACGGCTGGCTTGGCACAAGGACTGACTGTACGCGAGGCGGTGGATCAAGCCAAGAAATTCATTACACAGGCCATTGAAGGTAGCTTCAAGCTTAATGAATTTGTTGGTCCGACCCTGCATGTGGCACACCGTATGCAAAATCAATAAAGGTACGAGGGTCTGCGATCCTAGAGATACTTATAAATCTCCATTAGACTGGATATATATTAGATTGTTTTAGACAGTGACTTTTTGATATATAGAGTTAGATGAGGCATAAAAGCCGCAATACATGGTATTGCGGCTTTTAAGGTTGTATTATTTTGGCATTCCAGCTTCCAGTTTGGTCTAATCGTACTGTATAATAGGCATCAGATTTATTACATTAAAGGGGGAAACGGAGCAATGACATTATTCAGCGAAATGGCTTATAGCCGACCAGTGCAACCTGAAATTGAACAGCGGTTTAAAACGCTGTTGCAGCAGTTTCGTGAAGCAGACAATGTAGAACGTCAAAATGAAGTTATTCATGCGATTAACAAGCTGCGCAGTAACGTGGATACGCAACTGCAATTGGTGGAAATTCGGCACTCCATTGACACAGAAGATGCGTTTTACAAAGCGGAGCAAGAGTACGCTGATGATTTCATGCCGCTTATCCAGGAGTATGTAACCGATTATTACCGGGCGTTGATGGAGTCTCCATTTAGAGCTGAGTTGGAGAGCCAATGGGGGAGCCAGCTTTTCAGTATTGCCGAGGTGGCGCTCAAGTCGTTCCACCCGGATATCATTGAGGATTTGCAGCAGGAAAATAAGCTGACCTCGGAATATGCTCAGTTGATTGCCTCAGCGAAAATCCCGTTTGAGGGGGAAGAACGTACATTGTCTCAGCTCCTGCCTTTTGAAATGGCAACCGACCGCGAGACGCGTAAACAGGCCTCTGAGGCCAAATATCAATTTATGAGTGAGCATGAGGACGAGCTGGACCGGATCTATGATGAATTGGTGAAGGTACGCACGCGCATGGCGCATAAGCTGGGCTATGACAACTTCGTGGAATTGGGCTACGCCCGCTTGGGGCGTACAGATTATAATGCAGAGATGGTAGCCAATTTCCGCGAGCAGGTGCTGAAGCACATCGTTCCTCTGGCAACCAAGCTGAAAGAACGCCAACGCGAGCGGATCGGAGTAGATCAGCTTCGCTATTACGACGAGGGCTTCAACTTCTTGTCAGGCAATCCTACGCCAAAAGGCGACCCGGACTGGATTCTTCGTCATGGAGCGCGTATGTATGAGGAGCTTTCGCCAGAAACACATGAATTTTTCAGTTTTATGGTCGAGCGTGGATTGATGGATTTAATCAGCAAAAAGGGCAAGCAAAGCGGAGGCTACTGTACATTTCTGAGCGAATATGGCACGCCGTTTATCTTCTCCAATTTCAATGGTACATCCGGTGATATCGACGTATTGACGCATGAAGCAGGTCATGCCTTCCAGGTCTATGAAAGCCGGCACTTTGAAATTCCTGAATACCACTGGCCAACCATGGAGGCGGCTGAAATCCATTCGATGAGTATGGAATTTTTCGCATGGCCTTGGATGAAGCTGTTCTTCGAGGAAGATACGGACAAATATCACTTTGAACATCTATCTTCATCGCTGCTGTTCGTGCCTTACGGCGTAGCCGTAGATGAATTCCAGCATGCTGTATATGAACACCCGGACTGGACTCCAGCTGAACGTAAAAGTGCATGGCGCTCCATTGAACGTAAGTATAAACCGCATCTGAATTATGAAGGCAACGAGTACCTTGAGCAGGGCGGATTCTGGCACAAGCAGGGACATATTTTTCAATCTCCGTTCTATTATATTGACTATACACTGGCACAATTGTGTGCGTTCCAATTTTGGAAACGTATGGGCGAGGACCGGGCGGCAGCGTGGGAAGACTATTTGAAGCTGTGCCGTGCCGGGGGAAGCCGATCCTTTACCGGATTGGTTGAACTGGCTGGATTGATCTCGCCGTTCCAAGATGGCTGTATCGCCTCTGTGATCGGGGAAATCGAAGCATGGCTGAACAGCGTGGATGATAAAAAGCTATAAGCACAGCCCAAAATGGGATTTCACTTGCCTGTTTAGCCTATCTAGTCGAAGAGCTTGTAGATGGGATGCTTTTTGAAATGAAAACAGAGCAGTTGCACGAAAAAAGCCGGGAACCTCTACATGATGTAGAAGTCTCGGCTTTGTGTTTATTTTTAGAGCAAATATACCTTATTCATGTTTGGTGTTGAGTGGTTTGAGATTGGCTTCAATAGATGCACGGCGCGATTCCAAGAATGGAGGCAGTGACAGGGATTCGCCCAGAAACTCCAATTCCTCGTCAGTGTCAAAGCCAGGTCCATCGGTAGCCAACTCAAACAGAATGCCGTTTGGCTCACGGAAGTACAAGGACCGGAAATAGAAGCGATCTACAAAACCAGAGTTGGAGATTTGCAGCTCCCCAATACGGTCTACCCACTGTTTGAGCTCTTCCTCGGTTTCAACACGGAAAGCGACGTGATGCACACTGCCGCGTCCTGGTCGTTCTTGTGGCAGATCGTTGCGCTCTTCCAGATGAACTTCAGTTCCCGTACCACCTTCACCTGTTTCATAGATAACCACATCTGGTTGTCCAGCAACTGGGGAAGGGTAGGAACCCTTTTTGCGGAAGCCCATCACTTGTTCAAGAATAAGAATGGTATTCTCCGCTTTGGGAATCGTCAGATGAACCGGTCCAAGTCCAACGATGCCGTATTCCGCAGGGACAGGGCTCTTCTCCCAAGGCGTGCCGCCGCGCATTCCGTGATCATGCTCATCTGAAACGAGGAAGAAGCGTTGTCCTTCAAAATCCTCAAACGAAAGCGCCAAGCGTCCTGCTTGATCTATAATTTCACCATGCTTCACATCCAGCTGCTCGAAGCGGTTTTTCCAGTAATCCAGAGCCTTGTCGTTCGGTACCCGTAGAGAGAGCGCCGAAATGCTGTTATTCCCTGTGCGAGTTTGTCCAGCATGTGGAATTTCAAAGAAAGTGACTTCCGTACCCGCGGTTCCGCGCTCATCTCCGTAAAAGAGGTGATACACACTAACATCGTCCTGGTTCACTGTTTTCTTAATCAGCCGAAGCCCCAATACCTGAGTATAAAATTCAACATTTTTAGCCGCTGCCGCTGTAATCGCCGAAACGTGATGCAATCCTAACAATTTCATGTTATTTGCCCTCCTTGGTTTTTATATGATTAGGTTTTTCAAAGTAAAATAAACCGTCGTCCTAAACTTTTCTTTATATTTATTATCTTGATATTAAGATATATTATTTTTGATTGTTTGTCAACTGATATTCTTTAGCTTGGCGAAAAAGGGAGCTTGAATACATTTAGCAAGCAGACACAGTACGTATCCGTTCCTGCCTGCGAGTGAAGTAATAACGGCGTAAATACAATAGAATAGTAAAAAAATGAACCGGAACGCGACCAGCATCGCCTATATACTGTAGGACTAATAAAGGAGGTGATGCGGATGGATAACGAACAGCTATGGATGCAGCAGTGCCGGGATGGTGACAAGGATGCTTTTTATCAACTGGTGAAGCCTTATCTAGACCGGGTTTACAGTACTTCTGTGGCCATCCTGCATTCCACGCATTTGGCAGAGGACGCCGTCCAGAATGCCATGATTGAAGCGTACAGGGCTATTATGAACGGTAAAGAAATTCGCAGCTTTGGGAGCTGGTTCAAGCAGATAGCGGCCATGAGGGCTATGGATTTGGCACGGCTGCGTTCCAAACAGACGAAGAGAACAGGTCATTTGGATAATACAGAGCTTATAGATAGTAAGGATTTGCCAATTGATGCCGTCATGAAAAAGGAGAGCGGGCACCGGCTTCTGAGCCAAGTCATGTCACTGGACACACGCCATCGCTCTGTGATTGTGCTGTATTACTATCAAGAAATGTCCGTGGAGGAAATTTCCGAGGTTCTTGGAGTCAAAGAGGGAACTGTAAAATCCAGACTCCACACAGCCCGGATGAAACTGCTCAAGCTTAACCAAAATATCAACCCAAAGAAGGTGATTTTTGATGTCTAACATAAACCGGGACATACCGGTAGAACTGCCGGTAGAGCATGGACAGGAGCTGAAGCATGCCTTGAATCAACTGGCTGCACCGCAGAAGCTGCATGACTTTGCCAAGAATATCAGTGTGCATGCTGCTGAGAGTAAGACCGGTCGTGTTCGTCCCCGGATCAGGGAACTGGCTATGGTACTTACGGCCTGCTGTGCAGCCGCTGTGGCGTTAACCCTGATTACAGCGCAAGTATCTCCCGCTTTCGCAAGTTTGGTGGGTAGTATTCCAGGCTTCTCTGTTGCCTCCGACTGGCTAACTTCGCTGCGCAAAAGTGACGGCGTGCAAAATGCCAACAGTCATCAGTATCAGCCGTCTGCACCGGTAGTTCAACAACTCGGGGATGCGACAGTAGGTCTGAGCGATGTCTACTTGACAAGTGATAAGCTGGTTTATAAAGTATTTGTCCGGTCCGACAGAATCAAACGCAATATCATTACCAACTCAGACGGGAGCCTCGGGGTAGACGGGAAAGCGGTTGGTTACTACGTAAAAAGTATGGATTTTCCAGGTTACGGCAGTGGCATATTAAAAATTGTTCATGACGAACACACCGGAGAACCGATTATGGTGATTCCTACGATGACAGAATTGACGCCACAAGAGGTTGCTTCCTTTTTAAACACCAATCCGACAAAGCTTAGTTTTGTTTTTTATGAGCCGCAACAAGGCAAGAAGCTTCCCGAAAAACATATCCTAAATGTAAAATTTGACAAAAGTCAGTGGAAGGAGGATAAGATTTATCCTCAACAGCAATCCGTTAAAGTAACAGGAAATCCAGAAATTCAAACAATTGATGTACAGGAAGTCAAAGTTACGCCGATGAACACTTATGTGACACTGCACCTGAACTCCGCAGGGGATCATATCCTTGATTTGGATTGGAACGATCTGTCTGTTCAATTAACCGACAATAAGGGGAATGCCTATCAGCTGGATACTTACCGAGATGTGGATGAGAAAAGTGGGCGCATGGGGTCAGATACGATTAAGCTTGTCTTTGCGTCTTCACCGTATTTTGATAAAGAGGTTAGCCGGCTAGCTTTAAAGATAGGCCACGTAAAACTGACGGAAATTAAATCATTCCCATTGTCGCTGGACGAGCATCTCCCCAAAATACTCCATTTCAAGGATAAGGAAATGCTGCTTACGAAAGCTCGCTATGAGGACGGATTCCTGAAATTAAATATCAATCAAAATCCGGACAACCCAATGAGCATCTACTTTAATATCCCGGCTTTTGATGCGAAGGTTTATAAGTCGCATGCTTTATACCAGAAATTGTTTGTAGGCAATTTGGATAAGGAAGGCTGGAGTAAAAACAAGCTTCGAATAGAAGAGGGAAAAGGGGAGTATGAAGTATCGGTCATGGCGCCTAAACAGAACAGCTATGAAATTGAGATGATGAATGCACCGAGTGAAGCGGAGAAGGTTCAGATCAATAAAACAATAGAACTAAATTTGGAGAAATAGAAACCTATAATGAAACTTGCTGCACTCTGTCCGCACATACCATGTTCTTGCCACTCTCCTGTAAAATAGCTACGATATAGCCAAAGACAGGTGTAGGACTGATAACCGCCGCACTGCATACAGGTCAGGAGGAGTATGTTCATATATACGTTGTGGGTCCAAGCCGAGGCTTTTCTCCCAATGTCGTACAGGCAAATGCAGAGGTGCTGTATCTGATCAGGGCACCGCAAGCGTCGCAGGTGCAGCATATTTACAAGCGGGTCTGCGATATTGCTCGCGGAGCGGCACTGATGTCGGGGACGGAGGTTGAAATCGTATTCGACAAAGCATGCTTCAACCTGATACCTGCCCAATGCTGGAGCAAACCATGTACCGCGTGTTTGAACAGCTGGGCGTGCCGGAATTTACAGCGGAAGAACTGGCCTATGCCGCCGAAATACGTACGACATTGGATGAGCAGGAGCTTGCAGGAATCGTGGTCAAATATCCAGGGCTGCGCGATAAGGATATGGCTGATATTCTTCAGCCTTATTCGGGCACCGAGCCGCTGTATGGATTAACCGATGTCGCGATGTAAGCTGGATTAGGCCGACCGTACAGTGCACGATCGCCTGCTTTCCTGTAGGAACACAGGCGCATACATGGCAGTGGGTTGCCTCAGGTGCGACCTCCATCGGCCACAAGGGCATGCTGCATGCCGCCAAGGTCATGGCTGCTACGGCCGCCGAGCTGCTGGAGCAGCCGATCTGGTAGCGAAGGCTCAGACTGACTTACGAGCCAGACTCGGGGATCAGCCATATGTATGCCCTATTCCACCGGAAATCAAGCCAGATGCGAATAAGGTGCGAGCCCAGTAGTAAGAAATGATGGTCAGGGGTGATTTCCATCTACACGGATAAAGATTTAACCATTAGGCCTGTTAAAGAAGATGACTTATATGCACTTTGGACGCTAACCTATAAAGAAGAAGCGCCGGAGTGGAAGCAATGGGATGCGCCTTATTATGAACATAAGGCGCTCTCTTTTGAGGATTACTTGATAGATAAGAATAAGCGAGTCGAACAAGATGATTTTTGGCTCATTGAGGTGGAAGGCAAGATCATTGGAACGGTTAGCTACTATTGGGAGCATCAACCCTCCTGTTGGCTTGAAATGGGAATTGGCATTTATAATCCGCAGTATTGGTGCGGTGGCTATGGTACAAGAGTATTTAGACTATGGATCACACATTTGTTTAACACATTACCTCTAGTAAGAGTGGGCTTTACGACCTGGTCAGGAAATCATCGGATGATAAGGGTTGGAGAGAAGCTAGGCATGACCCTCGAAGCCAGGCTTCGCAAGTGCAGATATTATAACGGAGAGTATTATGATTCGATCCGAATGGGGCTTTTACGGGAAGAGTGGGAATTGTGGTTAAATTTTAAAGTATAGAAGACTCGCAA
The DNA here is from genome assembly GCF_006874425.1 of Paenibacillus ottowii. GTDB lineage: Bacteria > Bacillota > Bacilli > Paenibacillales > Paenibacillaceae > Paenibacillus > Paenibacillus ottowii. Next base: position 142,911 of record NZ_VIJZ01000009.1, on the reverse strand, counting down.
GAAGGACGCTTTTTTCAAAGAATTCCATCTTGCGAGTCAAAGTTTCAATGATTTGGATCGATCATTTTGAAATGCGAAAGGTTACTGAGGACAATTGGCAAAAATAGTTAGCAATTCATCCGCATTTGGTCCAGTATCAACTTGTTGGGCAACGACTTTTCCATCTTTAATATATGCTAATGTTGGAGTAGCTTGTAAATTGATGTGATCTCTAAGAAATTGCCGAATGACTGGTTTCCAGTCCCCACCATCCAGATTGTAATAATAGATGGGTTGTGATATACGGACAGAAAATTCTTTTAAAATGGGAGAGAATTCACGACAATCGGAGCAGCTAGGTCTACCAATATAAAGGTAAAAACCTTCTCCCGAGTTGAATTTTTCCATGGTTTCATTCGCATTAAGTCTAGGTAAATCTTTTACATCATTCTCGTATTCTTCAACTGTCGGAATATTTTTATTTTGTTCTATAGTCGTAAAATTCTTATGTTTTGCAGCATAGTTAGTATCATTAGCAATGAAAAAGCTTGTCAAACACATACAGAATATAAAAGCTATTTTGAACGGTAGAAATTTTCGGTTTTTTATCATAAGAAACCTCCACATTAATTTTTTGTCTGATACTAATTTTACGGACATATAATATTATTTTGATTATCACCTTCTTAAAATATTTATATGGAGCTTTAACAGACTATTGAGATTAATTGCTCTAGATAGCCTGTATTCTTAAGCTGTAGTTAATCTATGAATAAGGTTACTACAGTTGGTCTATGTAGAAAAATTACTGTAATAATCAGCGCATATTGTGTCATTTTTCGTTCTTGCTGAATACTCTAGTAACTCGTAATTATAAATGGTCAGCATTGAAATTTTAATACATTTTTATCGGAAATTTGCTTTTTATAGCATTAAATTGGTTATTTTATCACTTACACATTCTATATCAAACTAAAGTGCTAATTTATATATAGCATTCTACAAATTTGATAGGATAGGTGAAGACTATGTTTAACAACAAACAAGTAGTCATAATTGATACTGGAATGGACATGACGAATCGTAGTTTAAGTAAACATGTTATAGATGGAGTGAGATTTCAATTTTCAGGAAACGAAATTATCGAGGATAATGATTTTCAGGATGACCATGGGCATGGAACATCTGTGGCAGATACGATTATGCAAGTTTTTAGTGAGGCTCAATTTTACATCATAAAAATAGCAAATGAAGAAGGGAAAACAAGTACTAGACTCTTGAAGATGGCGTTGGAAAAATGCCTTAATCTGAATATTAAGTATATATGCATAAGCATTTCGGTCACTTCAGAAGGATACTATCAGCAACTTAACCAAATTACACAGCAGTTAGTGGATCAAAATAAACTTGTATTTGTATCAGTAAAAAATGGCAGTCAACGTAGTTATCCAGCTAGTTTGCCAACCGTCATTGGTGTAAATGGACAAATGTTTTGTTCAATTGAGTCATTTTTGTTTTCAAAAAATAAAGAGATCCAAGCCGTATTTGATGAAGCTCCAATTTTTGTCTATACACTTGCCGAACGATTTGCCTTTTTTAAAGGTACCTCTAAAGCGAATGCTCTTTGTGTGGGGAGAAGTATGCAACTGATCTCTTCTGAGGTGACGAACTCTGTCATTTATAATGAAGATATCACGTTTTCAGAGGTTAATGATATTCTTGAACGCAGTGCTTTGGAATATGAGGTGACAGTACCTGAATTTAAACCTATCCTTGATGCTGACATGGATAGTAACTTAGTAAAAAAATTTGGCAGGTATATAGAAAAGGCGATTTATGAAACTACTAATCTTGAAATTGACATCCATACTTTATATAAAGTTCCTTTTATTTGTGAGTTGACGGGAATAACTTTTAACAATTTTAATTATTTTTGGAATATATTAGAAAAAGAGTTGAATCATACCTTAAACGATTATCACAATATACATATATTAAATGTATGTTCTCTCGCTGCATTGTTGAAATACTTGGAGGAGCTAGGTATTTAATCAAATTAAGCTGTTTGAAATCTATATTTTTAGTATTTAAATAAAAATATAAAAATGTATTTATTTAGAAAAAAGAGTTGATTATAGAAAACTTGAAATGGTATACTATATATGTAATTAGTAAGATCTATATAATAAATAAGGTCAACTTTGAAACTCCATAATAAACCCAGCAAAGAGGGGATTGGAATTGTGCTGGGCATAACCGGAAATCATATTGTTCCTTGCAACTGAGAATTAATTCATTGATGTGAAGTGCATGAGTTAACTTATACACGATACTTTACAATTAAGAATAATTAATGTATGTAGGGATGTGATTGGATGTTAAACATTGCTCTGTGTGATGATACAAATGTAGAACTGGCCCGGGTGGAGAGGTTTACGTTAGAATATCCCTTTACTAAAGTAGAAGTAGATACTTTTGGAAGTGGGCAAAAGTTGCTGCAATATGTAGCTAAGAATAAAACGGAATACAATATTTATCTGCTTGATATTGAGATGGCGGATATGGATGGCATTAGTTTAGCCAAAAAAGTAAGAGAGTTTGACAATAAAGCTGTAATTATCTTTGTAACCAATTATGACGAATACATGCCAGATGTATTTAAAGTACAAACCTTTGATTACATACTAAAACCTGTGAATAAAGAAACCCTTTTTGAGGTTCTTCAAAGAGCTGATCACTATTTGCATAGTTCACATAGTTATTTCGAGTTTAGCTATGAACGAAATAAGCTCATTATAAACGAAGATGAAATTATGTACTTTGAGAAAAGTGGAAGGGCTGCTCATATTTATACAGAGACAAAAGAGTATAAGTGTAATCAGACAACTTCACAAATACTTGCTCAACTTGATCCCATGGCTTTCACTCAGATTCATGCTTCGTATATCATTAACCTGAAATACGTTGTGGGAATAAAATGCGAAAATATTATGATGAAACGGATCGTAAATGGCGAAATTCAGGACACTTATTTGGAACTACCGATCAGTAGAAAGTATAAAAAAGATTTTAAACAAAAAATGATTAATTATATGAGGAAGAGATTCTAATTGGAAAGAGTCATGTTTGATTTTATACTAAATTCTTTTGATATTTTCATTATAAGTAGATTTCTGAATAAAGTTTTATTTACTAAAAGGGGACTTTCGACGGAGAAAATCTGGCTGTTTACGATTGCATTAATAGGTCTGACAGTAGTCGGTATGTACTTTTTGAAAACAACATTTGATGTTATGCTAAACGTTGTTCCAGTGTTCACTATACTTTGTTTTTACCCAAAAAATCATATAACAACAAAACTGTGTTGGGGTACAGTTGTAATTGCAATTGAAATCTTATCTGTAGGAGTATGTTGCGCCATCATGAATGCTTGTTTTCCAAATGTACTCCTTACATCAGATAATGTGTCTTATTATTACGAAGCGGGTGCTCTCCTCTCAGAAATCAGTAAATTTTTCTTTTTTTTATGGGTCCCTTTACTTTTTAAAATAGATGTTTATCAAAGAGAAACTACTCTGCATTATTTATACATGTGTTTGTTTGCAGTTCCTATCATAACTCTTTGCATGTTGTGCAGTCATTTTGATTTGATTTTAATGTCAGGTAAGAACCCAAATGAGTGGTTAAGTGTAATTTCTATGATTGGTGTTTTATCAATCAATATCATCATGTTAATTATTTATGAACAATTAAGCCGAATGTACGGCGAAATGATAGAGCAGGAATTATTAAACTTCAATCTCAAAGCAGAAAATATTCATTATGATAATCTGGAAAAATCGCAGAAAGAAATTCGGAGAATCAGGCATGATATGAGAAATGAACTGTTGACCTTAAAAGGATTGCTGAAAGAAAATAACGTAGAGGCAGCTGAGGGGTTTATAGAAGGAATTCTCTCAGATATTAAATGTACTGAAACTCAGAAATATACACCCAACAATGTGCTTAATTACGTACTCACCGAGAAAATAAATTTAGCTACTAAAAAAAGTATTGTAGTGAACGTTGATAGTTTTCTTCCAGAAAAATTTTCTCTAAATAATAATATTATAGCCGTTGTATTTGGTAATTTGCTGGATAATGCAATAGAGGGCTGTGACAAGGTAACTGAAGGTAAGAAAACAATGGATATAAAATTAAAATATCATGAAAAGCAGCTTTATATAGAGATTTCCAATACGTTTAATCCACTGTTTGTAAATAGTAATTTTATAAGTAATAAAAAGAATAGAAAAAATCATGGTTTTGGATTGAAAAGTGTCAAGCAGATTGTAAAAGAAAACTCAGGAATCCTGGATATAAGGACCGTGGGAGATCAGTTTTGCGTCAATATTATTTTATGGGACTTAGAATAGGAACCGAATTCCTGAAAGGGCGTAGACGCTTATGCAGCTACGTCCTGCTCCTGCATTACAACAATATTTGTTCATATTTACTCCCTAGTTCACTATCATGTGTAATTAATATAATGGTATGGTTGTACTTTAGATCATCTAATAGATCAATAAAGTTCTTTTTTACAACACCATCTAAATTTGAAGTGGGTTCATCAAAAATTAATACTTCTTTATTAGTATAGATATTCCGCAGTATCGAAATTAATTGCTGCTGTCCTCCTGATAAAGAAAAGTTTTTACCGATTATTTGATCTTTTTTACTTTCTTCGATAAATTTCTTGGTATCCAATAATTCAATATATGAATTCAATTGCGTCATAGGGATACCCGGTTGCCCCAAAGTTATATTGTTAAAGATCGTATCTACATACATGACGGGTTCTTGGAAGCAAATCCCTATTTTGCTGATAATATCTTTACGTTTCCATTCTCTCATTTCCTTTTCGTTCACTAAGATTTCACCTGTATAATTACAATTAATCTTGGTGAGTAATTTTAATAGTGTGCTTTTTCCTGCCCCGTTGCGTCCTGAAAGGCAAAAAATATGATTTCCATGAACAGAGAACGAGACATCGGATAGCACTTTTTCCAAACCGTTATAGCTATAACTTACATTTTTAAATTCTATGTCCATTTTATTTCACCTCTTCAGCTCTTATAATCGACTCAATTCTTTCGATTGATACTTTTGCCTGCTTCCAAGCGGCCACATAGTTTGTAACACTTTTGATGGGACTTATGATCTGATTTGAATAATAAACAAATACCGTCAGTACTCCCATACTTGTTTGGCCTTTCATTACTAAAATTGTACCAATCCCCAAAAGCAATACACTTCCAATAGAGGTAATGACAGAAGGGACAGTGGAAGCTACGATAATTGTATTGCTTCTCAGTCTATAAGCTTCAAGTGATTTTTCCTCTAAAGGCATGTACTTTCCCAAAATATAGTCTTTTATATCCATTCCAATAGAATACAGAAGTGATCCAAGCGTATGCCTAATATAAGAAATAGAGTCATCATAAGCATTCATAACTGCTTTTGTCTTTTGCGTAATTCTTTTATTAAAGAATATTTGACTAATCATTGTTAAAAGCATGATCAAAAGTACGAGTGTAAATAATTTGTAGTTGAAAAAAAGCAATACGATACAAATAACAATTAGAAAAAGTAAGCTTGATATCAGCATTGGGATACCGTGGGATACTAATCTTTCGATGATTCCGATGTCGTTAATAAACAGGGAAAATAGCTTATCGTTGTTTGAAGTAATGGTCTCACCTGGCAAAACAAAAAACTTTTCTAACAACTTTTTTTTCATAGCATAAGAGATTCTTTTACCTAATTCGGCAAAAATGAATTCACAAAGTAAACTGCATAGGTGAGATAGAATAAATAAGCCTGTTGCTATTCCTATAAACTTCACAATTAAGGAGAGATCTTTGGATATTAACCCAGAGTCAACAATTTTACTTATGTATTGGGGAATTATCATGCTAAGTATTGTATCTAAAGCTTGAAAAACTAAAATAAGTACAATAAAAAGATAAAATTTATGAACTTCTTTAAAAATCCAATTATATTTTCTAAGCATAAATTTCCATTCCGCCCTTCTGATACAAATATATAAAAGAAGCTACTTCTCATTCTACTATTGAATATCTAATAATTATATTTATGGTATAAATGACCTCTTTAATGTCGTGAAATACATCTATGTATACGTTTTTTACGGATGTAGCGTAACTTTCTCTCACCCCCTCAGATACTCTAAAGAATCCATTGCTATTTAACTCTAATCATTATCAATTTATGGCATTAAAACATTAGATTATGACATAACAGTAAATATCAGAACAATTCATGATCTATTTATATAGAGTGGAAAATGAATTTGGGATGTATGAGAGGAGAAAAATCATGGTATATGTTTTAAATCCTTACTCACGTGAACTATTTCATAATCATCAAGTCATTATCGCGAATACAAAATCAGGGGCTTTTTTGAAAACCTCTAGCTCTTATTATCTTGTACTGAAGGATATAGTTAATAAAGGGCAAATTGAGTCATTATTAAATCCTACCAAAAGTTCTCAACATGCTGACGTTATTCATAATTTAACAAGTCTCTTTTATGAATTAGTAAATATCAAATGTATTCTAACCGAAGAACAATTAACCAATATTCATGAAGAGGTCTTAGATGTTGTTTATCTAGGATTAACAAATAGATGTAATTTACACTGTAAACATTGCAGCGCTTCAGCGGATGCCCATTTTACCGATGCGCTAACAACTGAAAAAGTGAAAGAAATCATTGATCAGATCGTCGTTCTTAAACCCCAAGCCATCAATGTTACGGGTGGAGAGCCTATGATGCGATTAGATATCATGGAGCTTTTGGCGTACATAAAACAAACATTCAACGGAGCCATTTTGCTCTCTACCAATGGCCTTTTTATAACCCCAAAAAATGTGGAACAATTGATTAGGTATGTAGATAAGGTTTCCCTTAGTCTGGACGGTTATGATGAAGAAACCTGCAATCAAATTAGAGGCAAAGGTGTTTTTAGTAGAGTTATAAAAAGTATAAAACTATTGCAAAGTAAAGGGTTAAAAAAAATCGCATTATCAATGGTTATTACAAAATATACTTCTGACGGAGGTAGAGAGAAGTTTATTGATTTATGTGAATATTTAGAAGTTGAACCCGTAGTGCGCATCTTAACATCTGCTGGAAGGGCAGGAGAAAATAGTGAAGAAATTTTTCCCGAAAATCCTTTTGTAGACGATCTGACCTCTCAAGATGTTACCTGTCGACTTTGTTCACCAGCAAAAAGAGAAATATTTATTGGAGGAAATGGAAACATCTATCCCTGTGGGGGGTTAATGGAGTCTGATGATTTTGTTTTAGGAAATGTATTTGATAATAATTTAATTGAATTAATGGCTAAAGGCAATCAAAAAGCAGATCATAATAAAATAGGATGTGTAAGGCCATGGAAATTTGAACCCTGTAATAACTGCGACGTTAATTTATTTTGCCACCACTGCATTAGCAATATCTATTATTTGCACCAAAACCAAGAGTTGTTCGATATCATATGTCAAAAACAAAAGAAACAACTTCAAGAACTAGTTTGGAATAGCTAAATCTTTATATAAGGAGAGTAATGCCATGAAATTCACATATTGGGTAACTGAAGATTGTAACTTGAGATGTAAATATTGTTATGTGAGCAAAGCCCCAAAAACGATGAATAGGGAAACGGCTGCAAAAGCTATTGATTTTACGGAAAAAAAGCTTGCTGCAAATCCTTTGGAACATAAAGATGAAATACGCATAGCATTACATGGGGGGGAACCATTACTTAATTATCCGATCATTCATTATCTTGTAGAAGAATTAAAACAAAAAAACCATGGCGAAATTTCTTTTACAATGACGACAAATGGAACTATTTATAACGAAGAGATGCTTGATTATGTCTCCAAAAATATACAATTAACAGTTAGTTTGGATGGGAAGCAGGAAAGTCACGATATCAATAGAGTATACAGAAATGGGAAAGGAAGTTTCAATCGAGTGATTGAAACCCTTGATTACATTAATCATCAATCACATTCTTTCCGAGTAAGAATGACCGTTACACCTAATAATGTTTCATATTTTGCTGACAATTATATTTTCCTCTCTGAGAAGGGGTACCCGATTGTCACCTTTGCGATGGATGAAAGTGATTCGAATTGGAATAAAGACCTTATGAAAGTTTATCAAAGTAATCTTAACGAAATATTTTCATATATGGTGAATAACAATCTTACCAAAGCACAGTACTTCTTATATAATTTCAAAAACGAACATTTCCGACCAAGAGGGGTCTGTGACGGCTGTCATAACAGCTTTCATATCTCCAGTGAAGGAAAAATCTATCCTTGTATTCTTGCAGTAGGACACGGAGAATTTTCCATGGGAGACGTGTTTTCCGATATAATTGAACAGCGTTTATCCAATTTAGACGTAATCAATCAAAAGAACCAAGGAGCTTGTACAAAGTGTGCTATGTATAATAATTGTCGCAGCAAAATGTGTAAAATTATTAATAAAATCCAAACTGGAAATTATTATGAATCATCACCCATATTTTGTGCAACTCAAAGGATACACTATTCAATAGTGAAGGAGTATGAATATATATTAAAAAACTTCGAGTTTCTTCTTTCTACCCACTGATTCCTCAGATGGGGTCGGTGATATTATCCCCTTTGGGTAGAGAGTGTTAAAAGGGCACATATATGATGTGATCTGGCACTACTTTCTAAAGGGGATTTGTCATGACCATCAAAGGACAGATGTTTAGAATATACACACCAGAGTTCAAATTAAAGGTGGTACGTATGCATTTTATCTGTTTTCTCATTATTATAATAAATTTCAGGGAGGTTAGGGAACGGGTACTAATTATACAGTTGAGTAACTAAGAAATGACCTAGCTATAAGTTTTTGCTAGGTCATTTCTTTTCTTAACTAAGGAGTGTTTATTCTGCTGTTCGCAGTCGTTCTACGATAGTTTTCCTGTCGCTCAGAGAATAAATAGCGAGAGGAAGACATATCCCAAGTGCGAGCAAAACAGGCAGCATGAGGATCAGCGGCCAGATAATAAATTTATAACTCATAAACCACATTTGGGCACTCAAGGGTCTCGCAATCAAGACGGAAAATAGGCTTCCTAATAAGATGGAGCATATGCTGGTGCCAAGGACATAGTACAGACCCTCATAAACAAGCATTGTTTTTAATTGTTTGTTGGTCATGCCGATGCTTTGTAGTATAGCAAATTCCTTATGCCGGGTCAGAATACTAGTTAGAAGCGCGTTTGCAAAATTAATAATGCCAATCATACCAATAATAATACTGAGCGTACCGCCGATCATCAGAATTGTTTTTTGCATACCTGAAAACTCGGCAATTGAGGTGAATTTGGATTTATAATGCATCGTTGGCTCCTTTATTTCGGTATAGTTCTTTAAGAAGCTCTCCATCGTTTTTTCTTTACTATCGGATACATTAAAGGCATAACTCATCACCACAGGCTTCTTCACAAGCGTTTTGTAGATATTCGCCGGGAGATAGAAGTCAGTATAACTAGCAACGGCTACACCAGAATTGGATGATTTTACGCCAACATGACCAAGCACTGTGAATTCATGGCTAGTATACTCCTGGGCATTTGCTGTGTCCATATAGTTATGAAGAGTAACCTTTTCACCTACTTTGTATACAGATAGTTCCATTTCAGGATGATCGTAATTGTCTAACCGGACCCCTTCCAAAATATACTTTCCCGAAGCTAGCTTGCCATAATCAAGTTCGCCATCAATTAATTTTAGTCGGTGAAGGGGGAGATCTTCAAGCCCGTACACTATTGCAGATAAGTTGCCGCGAGTGTCAGGAGTGACGATTTCCCCCTTCCCCTCTTTGTTCTCTTTATGCTCGATAGTGAATACATGGCTGCCACTGTACAATCGTCCACCTTCTTCAAAACCGGGTTGTGCCTGTACGGCCTGAATATAGCTTTCCGCCGTCGCATTGTCAGGGCCGGTGAAATGTTCTTGAAAATAATCAGCATGTGCAATCAGAAAGTCAGTGTCGAGGCTTTTAGACACAAACTTATTCATATCCAAACTTTGGGATAATGTAAAAGTAGTATTCAGTAGCACTAGACCTAGAGAAAGGCTAAGCAGCACTAAAGTAGTCCGCTTCTTATTGCGCCCTAAGTTGACTCGGGCCATCAGTGGCATTTTAGCACCGTTAGTTGATTTTTTTAGTTTTTTCTTCCCCTTTTTGGTAGCTCCGTCTACGTATCTTACAGCCTCGATCGGAGACACAGTTGCCGCAATTCTGCTAGGCTTATATGCACTGATCATAACTGTCACGACTGCAAACAGAGCGGAGTCGATAAAAATCCATGGGTTGGGGGATAGGGTTACCTCAGCGTGCCTATAATTGTTCATAAGCAGCAGAGGGATAAGCGATTTTCCGACACCAAAACCCCCGAGCAAGCCGATGGGAACCCCGATTAAGGAAAGAAATAATGCCTGTCTGCGGATGATTCTGCTGATTTGCCTGCTGGTTGTGCCGACGGTTTTTAGAAGACCGTAGAAACGAATATCACGCATCACCGAGATTTGGAAAATATTATAGATGATTAGATAGCCAGTAAGCATGATCAGTAACAGACCAGTGGCTAGGGGAAAGACGGCTTCAGGGTTCGAACTGAAAGTGTTGGAAAGATACGCCCAGTTCACAGAACTTGCAATGTAGTTCGGTGCATTTTGGTCTAGGGAATAACCGCTTTCTGTAATCACTTTATTAAGATTTTCCCGCATGTTCGAGCTGTTATCGAACATGATATCTGCATTGATGGCTCCGGTCATATCATGATCCTGCTTATATGTGTAGCGTAATTCTTCGGCATGTGCATCCACATAAGCTTTAGAAGCATAAATTTGACCTCTGGCTATCATGGCGGCGGGGTCACTCTTCCACCAGCCGGAGAGGATAAATTCACGCTGTACCATTTTGCCGTGAACCTCAAGCTTCAAGGTCAATGGGGCGCCCTCTTTCAGGGGGATACCCAGTAACTGTAAGGTACTAGAGTCCGAGATAACCTCATTTTCTGCCACCGGTTTGTGGCCTTTTTCTAGCTCAATCAATCCTAGCTTTAGCCCTACATCGTCACGATACCAGAACTCCGCACGACGCTTTAAAAATTGCTCGTTTGTCACTTTTTCACTTAACAAGCGGCTATACGCTATCTCTTTAATAAGAGGGTGGTCTTTGACGTGATTAAATTCCTCATCGTTGATATATTTGAGAATACCCTGCCCTCCCCCACCAGCCTGTCGCATCGTTGCCTGCTGGAAACTTTCCATCGCGCCAATCCCCATAGTAAACACAGACGTAAATAACAAAGTGGTTAAGGCAATAGCGATAATCGCAATAATATTGCGGGTTTTATTCGCTTTAAAACTTTTATCTGATAAATTACGAACCGCCTTACTGTTTTTTATTTTGATCATCTAGTCGCACCACCTACTATTTTACCGTCCTCAATGCGGATGATGCGATCTGCCATCTGCGCGATTTCTTCATTATGAGTAATCATCACCATCGTTTGGGCGAACTGTTGGTTGGATACCTTGATCAACCCTATGACATCCAGACTGGTCTTACTGTCCAGGTTGCCAGTAGGCTCGTCGGCCAAAATAATGGCTGGTTTCGCCGCCAGTGCTCTCGCAATGGCTACCCGCTGCTGCTGCCCTCCCGAAAGATTACCCGGTAGATTGTATAATTTGTTCTCAAGCCCCAGCGTATTCGTAATTTGGGTCAGATAGGCTTTGTCCGATTCTTTCCCATCCAGTTCAATGGGGAGCACGATATTTTCATAGACATTTAAGACAGGAACTAGATTATAATTTTGAAAAACGAAGCCAATCTTTCTTCGGCGGAAAATGGTCAACTCTTCATTTTTCAGAGAATAGATATCCTTGCCGTCAACGGTGACGTTCCCACTTGTAGGCCGATCCAGTCCACCAAGCATATGCAGAAGGGTGGACTTCCCGCTGCCGGATGTACCAACGATAGCGACAAATTCACCGCTTTCCACCTCCAGATTCACACCATCTAAGGCATGAACAGAGGTATCCCCGTTACCGTAAGTTTTTCTTAGCCCTCTGGTTTCTAATATCTTCATTTTTTTGCTTTCCTCCCAATAAAAATATCTGCATCGTAATTGCTTACAACACAAATTTTATTATAATACCTCTTTCTTTCTACAATCTTTCTGAAATCTAACAGAATTGAAAGATTATTTGAGTGAGAGTAGAAAGATTAATTTGTGACGGGTGGTGGGAAATGTAGGAGGGACAGACTCCTTCTGAGATATCTGTTTTTTGGTGCCTCTGCTTGAACTCAGCCGGAATCAAAGTAATTTTTGGTCTAATACATTCGCTTGCTTGGCTTCATTGTATTTCGTGGGATGAGGCTTGTACTGAGCGACTGTATACGAAAGCAACCATGTTTTTTCATGTTATGCCGGGTAAATCAATGAGTGCAATTATTTATTTTGCAAAAGTGAGACTTCGCGGTGTTGTTGGAAAAACACGAATAATGAATAAACGTGAATTTACGGCCTTGTTTTAAATAACAGGATGGATATAAACAGTGCATAAGCCACTAATTATGCCAAATAACATACTGATTTTTACAATAGAAAATTAAGAGGTATCTTTAATGATAATTTAATAGTGAAAGGAGGTGGAATTAACATGGAAAAAATTGAAGTTTTAGATAATATTGATTTTGAAATGGAAGTACAATGTAATCCTAATGATTGCCATTATGATTGTCTCGAATACAATGGACATTGTAGCTCTAATACTGTTCAGTGGACTTAACATCGAAAAAGTTGAGGTTTTAGAAATGATTGTCTCGAACCCAATGGACATTGTAGTTCTAATACTAGCCAAGGGTTTGATTGGTGAAAGTATGATTTTACCTAACTAAGTATTAGTCGACCTATGAAAAGGAAGATGTAAGAACACTTCTTAGCTTGTCTAGTGTTCTCGTCTTTTGAGACGAGGGCACTTTCTTTTGCATCATATCTGGGAAAGTAGAGTAGTGCCCCTGGATGTAAACATTGTATAAGCCACTAATTATGCCAAATAACATACTGATTTTTACAATAGAATATTTAGAGATATTTTTAATGACATTTTAATAGTGAAAGGAGGTGGAATTAACATGGAAAAAATTGAAGTTTTAGATAATATGGATTTTGAAATGGAAGTCCAATGTCCAGGCGATAATTGCCATTATGATTGTCTCGAACCCAATGGAGACTGTAGCTCTTATCTCTCGATATTTATGTGAAAGAATTATTTTGTCTAACTCGGTATTAGTTGACCAATGAAAAGGAAGAAGTAAGGAACACTTCTTAGTTTGTCTGGTGCCCTCGTCTTTTGAGATGAGGGCACTTTCTTTTGCATCGTATCTGGGAAAGTAGAGTATTGCCCCTATACCTCTAGGCGATTCAGGTGGAACACCCTTCTTTGAAATTACATTTTTGTTTTTCTCCCAGACCCAAGCTATTACCAAAAATGAGGTATGCATTGACAATTATGTTTAAGGTCTAGAGTATATACAATTTTATCTATGGAGGCACGATTCTTTACTATCCAGTACCTGAGCACAATATTTTTCGTAGACATTCAAGGCAGGCATCAGATAATAATCTTAGAAAACGAAACCGATTTTTCGTTGCAGAAATTGGTGAATGTTTGTATTACAGGGAAATATATCCTTGCCGTCAATCGTAACGTTTCCACTGGTTGGACGATCAAGTCCACCCAGCATATGGAGAAGGGTAGATTTGCCGCTCCCGGATGTACCGACAATGGCCACAAACTCTCCAGTATCCCCGTTACCATAATACTTTTTTAATTCCTGTGTTCTTAACAGAGCCATATAAGTTCTCCTTCACAAAAAAATGTCTGGACCGTAGTCATCTACAGTACAGACATTAGCACACTAATCTTTCTACAATCTTTCTGGAATCTAACAATACTGAAAGGATTAAGTATCCATAGAAAGAAAAATAGAGAAGGTAGAGCCACAGCCGTCGTGTGAACGTACCTTGATGTAACCACCCGCCGCAGCGATAATTTCTCTAGCTAAAAACAGTCCAATCCCGACACCCTCCTGCGTGTTAACAGTGGGAGAGCGATAGAAGCGGGTAAAGATTTTACCTTGTTCTTCTTCTGCAATCCCTATGCCGCTATCAATAATATCAATTCGGCAAAACAATTCGTATGCCATCACTTTTATAGTCATGCTCCCGCCTGTCTCTGTATATTTTATAGCGTTATCCATAATGTTATAGACAGCTTCAATCGTCCACTTTAGGTCAAAATTAGCATGAATAGCGGTATCCTCCATAACAACTGAAATCCCTTTGGCATCTGCTTTTGGCTTTATTTGCTCCAATGCAGCATCAAGGAGCTTTTGAACAGATTCCCGTCTTGGCGTTACTCTGATAATCCCCGTTTCAAGCCGTGAAGTTTTCACTAATGCATGGATCAGAAAGTTAAGCTTTTCGGCCTGCGCAGATAAAGCTTTCACACATGTGGAGGTATCCTGCGGTAGTTCGTATTCGTTAAGTAGCTGAGAATAAAGCAGGATGTTGGCCACTGGTGTTTTCGTTTGATGTGAAATATCGGAAATCAGCTCATTTATTTTATTCTTTTCGGCAAGCAGATTTTTGGAGGACACAGAACAAATGGAAAGAAATTTCGCAAATTTCGCTTCTATTGCAGAGAGAACGGATTCATCAAAGACATCCTCCGAGAAGCTGCCACTTATCGCAGCGTCCAGCATGTTCTCAATAGTCTTCATTGTTCTTTGGACGCTCCTGCGATACAGCATAATAGCAACCACAGCAGTGCATACAGCAACAACGACAATTCCAATACATATATAGAGGAGTGTTGTCATCTCATTTCAACGCCCAGGTGTAGCCCAGCCCATACACCGTTTTAATATATTGTGGGGAGGAGGGATGATCCTCCAATTTATCCCGCAGCCTTTTTATTGTAACTGACAAGGCATTTTCACCTACATATTCAGCCCCATCAGTCCAGATGCTGTCTATCAAATGATCACGCGAAACGGTATTTCCTCGATTGTTGATTAGGATGCGCAACAATTTTTGCTCCGTTTTACTTAGTTCAATCGGTATATCATTC
The DNA here is from genome assembly GCF_006874425.1 of Paenibacillus ottowii. Lineage (GTDB taxonomy): Bacteria > Bacillota > Bacilli > Paenibacillales > Paenibacillaceae > Paenibacillus > Paenibacillus ottowii. The sequence goes on along the minus strand of NZ_VIJZ01000009.1, from coordinate 127,668 downwards.
TTATTAAATTCCATCCTCTCAAATGAGAAGGAAAAATCGCCTAGCTGAATGGAGTCTGCAAGCGAGTATCTGGATTTCTTTAGCTGAACACCAACTCTTGCTCTCAGTACCATCAGACTGAAAGGCTTGGTGATGTAGTCATCAGCACCCAGCTCAAGACCAGTGACAATATCTGTTTCCATATCATTAGCTGTCAGCACGATGACGGGAATCATTGTTTTTTTGCGTATATGGGTTAAAAGGTCAAGTCCATTCCCATCCGGCAAGTTTACATCAAGAATCACTAGGTCAAAGGGAGTGACGTTCAATTGCTCTTTTGCAGCAGCAATGTCATACGTTTGTGTAAATACGTTGTTAGGTTCTTTAAGGGCAAGAATAATACCGTTACTCAAGGCGATATCATCCTCGACGATTAGTATGTGATTCATCATTTGCCTCCTATTTTTTTGATTCATCAAGTTAATGAATCCCGAATTCCAAGAATTGCTTACAGTAAAAATAAGAAAAGGGTAATCCTAAATATTCCATATCTATTTTACAGGATATTGCTCTTATTTGCTCATTATTTGACAGATACAATATCACTGCTATAATTTATCCTAGTTGTTTTGATAATGATTATCATTATTGGAGGGGGGACAGGGCCGAAACTTGGTACAGGTTATTGGACAGGCTCCTTAGTTAGAAATGAAATTACGCTATTTAATACTGGCTTTTCTAGTACTGGCCTTCGCCTCGGTGTTTATCGGTGTTCATAATGTAACTCCACTTGATTTGTTCCACTTAACCAATGATCAAGCACAGGTTCTCCTAATTAGCAGGCTCCCACGTTTGATTAGCATTATCATTGCAGGCGCGAGTATGAGTATCTGTGGATTGATCATGCAGCAGCTTACCCGGAATCGGTTTGTTTCGCCTACCACGGCAGGGACGATGGATGCGGCACGATTAGGTGTACTGATGGCCATTATGGTGTTTGGAGCGGCGGGATTTTGGACGAAGATGCTGACGGCTTTTGGATTTGCTTTAGGGGGAACGCTGATTTTCATGAAGATACTGGATAAAATCCGGTTCAAGGACCCGGTATTTATCCCGCTGGTCGGTCTGATGTTTGGAGGTATTTTAAATTCGGTGACGACTTTTTTTGCCTACAAATATAATCTGATCCAGGGCATTTCCTCGTGGATGCAGGGAGATTTTTCTCTCATTATGAGTGGCCGCTACGAGATGCTGTATCTTAGTGTTCCTTTGGTCACGTTGGCGTACATATATGCGAATCGTTTTACAATTGCAGGTATGGGTGAGGATTTTGCAGCCAATTTGGGCGTACATTACAAGCGCACCGTCAATGTGGGTTTGGTGATCGTGGCTTTGGTGTCCTCTGTTGTCATCTTAACGGTCGGGACGATTCCCTTTTTGGGGCTGGTTGTACCCAATCTGGTCAGTATGTACATGGGGGATAATCTGAAAAAAAGCCTGGCTCATACAGCGATCTTGGGCGCCGTTTTTGTGCTGTTTTGCGATATTTTGGGACGGGTGATCATTTACCCATATGAAATTTCTGTAGGGCTTACGGTGGGTGTGATCGGGAGCGCGTTGTTCTTGTATTTGCTGCTGAGGAGAAGGGCTTATGAATCCTAAATTAAAAATCGGAATATTAGCCGCTGGCGCGCTTGTGTTGATTGCTGCTTTTGTGTTTATCGATCTTCCGCACACCTGGCATTACGCGTTGCCGCGACGATTGAAAAAGGTCGCAGCTTTCATTCTGACAGGTGGCTCCATTGCTTTTGCGACCGTTATTTTCCAGACGGTTACGAATAATAAGATTTTGACTCCGGGTATTATCGGACTGGATTCACTGTATATGCTGATTCAGACGACGATTATTTTTGCATTTGGTTCCGTCCCGTTGATTTCGACCAGCAAAGAATTAAACTTTTTGCTGTCCGTGGGGATGATGGTGCTATTCGCGGGATTGCTATACAAGTTAATTTTCCGCAAGGATGGGCGTGGAATTTATGTGCTTTTGCTGATTGGTCTGGTGTTTGGGACACTGTTTAACAGCCTGTCTACCTTTATGGAGGTACTGATTGATCCGAACGAATTTGCGAAAATTCAGGACAAGAGCTTTGCCAGCTTTAGTAATGTAAACACCGAGCTATTGTGGCTTTCTGTATTCGTGCTCGTGCTCGTATTTGCTTATGCGTGGAGATTCATTAAATACCTGGACGTGCTGTCGCTTGGACGGGAGCATGCCATTAATTTAGGGCTTCCTTACAGTTATATCATCAAAAGATTGCTGATCATTGTAGCGATTCTCATCTCCATATCTACGGCACTTGTCGGGCCGATCACATTTCTCGGATTAATTGTGGCCAATGTGGCTTATCAGGTGATGAAGACCTACCAGCACCGTTATATTATTCCGGCCTCCATCTGTATTAGTGTGATTGCGTTGGCAGGATGCCAACTGCTGGCAGAGAGAGTATTCGACTTATCGACAATCGTCAGCGTCATTATTAACTTTATCGGGGGGGTGTACTTCCTGTATCTTTTGCTGCGGGAGAATAAATCATGGTAGAAGTCAAAAACGTATCCAAACGCTACGGGAATAAAAATGTGGTGGACCAAGTATCCGTCACTGTACCTAAAGGCACCATTACCTCCTTTATTGGACCTAACGGCGCCGGAAAGAGCACCTTGTTGTCCATGATCAGTCGCCTGACAGACAGTGATGAGGGAGAAATCCTCATTGACGGGCAGGCCGTGAGCCTGACCAAAAGTGAGGAGCTGGCCCGGAAGATATCCATTTTAAAACAGACCAATGATATCAACATCCGCTTAACCGTGAAGGAACTAGTTAGCTTCGGCCGTTTTCCGTATTCCAAGGGCAGATTGAACAGTGAGGATCGCAAAATGGTGGAGCAGTCTATGGCCTACATGGGGCTGGAGGATATGAAAGACAAGCATATTGATTTGCTTAGTGGGGGACAGCGGCAACGGGCTTTTATTGCAATGATTCTGGCACAGGACACGGAATATATCCTGCTGGATGAGCCGCTGAACAATTTGGATATGAAGCATTCGGTTCAGATTATGAAGACACTGCGCAATTTAGTGGATGATTTGGGCAAAACGATTCTGGTGGTGCTTCACGACATTAACTTTGCTTCCTGCTATTCAGACTATATTGTGGGGATGAAGGATGGCAGATTGCTGAAACAAGGAACGGCTGACGAGATGATCGATAGCCAGGTATTAAAGGAATTGTACGATATGGATATTCCGATTCAACAGATCGGTGATCATAAAATTTGTGTGTATTTCACTTAGGGGGAATGTAGAATGAAGAAAAATATGATGTTTTTAACATTGATGCTTGCACTGGTGCTGATCGTGTCGGCGTGTGGCAAAGCGACTCCGGCAACACCGGAAGCGACAGGTGAGGACTCCTCGACTGCTACCACTGAATCCAAAACCATCTCGGTCAAACATGCACTCGATGAAAACCCGGTTCAAGTCAAAGTTAACCCAAAAAATGTTGTTGTATTTGATTTTGGTTCACTGGATACGTTGGACAAGCTGGGCGTAGACGTTGCGGCGGTAGCGCAGCAGGATCTTCCTACATATTTGAGCAAATATAAAGATTCCAAATATGCAAGTGCAGGTACGCTGTTTGAACCGGATTATGAGAAAATCAGTGATCTCTCTCCTGAACTGATCATCATCGGTGGCAGACAAGCGGATGCCTATAAAGAGTTGAGCAAAATTGCACCTACTATTTCGATGGCTGTAGACACCAAGGATTACATGAATTCCTTTAAAAAGAACGTGGAAACGTTGGGGCAAATCTTCAACAAAGAGGATGCTGCCAAACAGGAACTAGCTGCGATTGATAGCTCCATCAAGGCTGTGCATGACAAGGCTGTAGCGAGCAAGGCTAAAGGCTTGATCGTACTGACGAACGAAGGAAGCTTGAGCGCATATGGCTCACAATCCCGCTTCGGTATCATTCATGATGCTTTTGGCGTAACTCCTGTAGATCCTGACATTAAAGTGTCCACGCATGGACAAAAGGTTTCTTTTGAATATGTACAGCAAAAAAATCCGGATTATATTTTTGTCGTTGACCGTGGGGCTGTGGTGGTCGAGGAAGGCAAGGAACAGGTTACAGGTAAACAAACCATGGAGAATGAACTAGTGAAGAAAACCAATGCATATAAAAATGGTCATATTGTATACCTTGATCCTAACTACTGGTACCTGTCAGGTAATGGTCTGGAATCCGTGTCTGAAATGATCAAGGAAATAGATGCTGCACTGTAATGCCTACATTCACATCATGGAGGACTGCGTAGGATGAAAGGTCATGTAGATGAAATTTCATTAGATGGGTATCTTGTGCACGTCTATACACCTCCCGTTTCCGTAAATCATAATGAGCTGTATCCTGTACTGTATGTGCAGGATGGCAGCTCTTTATTTCTAAGCGGGTTGGATGAGCTGGAACGAGGTTTTTCTACGGGAGAGCTACCCCGTGTCGTGCTGGTGGGCATTCAGCCTGTAAATCGACTGGATGATTATACGCCTTGGAAGGCAGCTGCTTTAGTAGAGGGGAGACCTGCCTTTGGCGGTGGTGGAGATGCATATCTGGCGTTTGTGGTCACAAAAGTAATGCCATACGTCGAGGCAAAATATCCAGTGCAAACTGGGCTGGAGCATACCGGGATGATCGGCGCATCGTTGGGCGGACTGATTTCCATGTATGCAGCCTTCCAGTATACGCATATATTTGGACGCATTGGTTCGATCTCGGGCTCGTATTGGTTTCCGGGTATGATCGATTATATGCAATCCGCATCATTTGCCACTGTAATGGCTGGGACACATCGTGTATATATCTCTGTCGGGACCCGTGAAGGCGAAGGGAAGACGAATGTGCAAAAAGACATGGTTCCGTTGACCCTTCAGGCACACGAGGTGCTGCTGACACAGGGATTGGATACCCAAGATGTGCTGCTTGAGCTGGATCAAGATGCGGTGCATCGGGTGGATTGTTTTCAGCGTCAGTTTCCTCAGGCCATACAGTGGCTGTTCGGATAGCATAAAAGGGAATACGAATTTCATACGACAACTTCAAAGAATTGGAGAGCGTAGAGTCTCTATGTCTTTGGGGTTGTTTTTTTTGTACGTATTTTTCGTATAATAGAGAAATGTTAAAAATTTTAAGTTATACGTTATGGAAGTGAGGGGAGACAACCATGAAAAAAAACCGCCTGGGAGCTTCGGATTTGCTGGTAGGTGAGATTGGCCTGGGATGTATGTCGGTCGGTACGGAGGAGCAGCAAGCCGTTTACTTGATTCATGAAGCGTTGGATAAAGGCGTAAATCTGTTGGATACGGCTGATTTGTACCAGCATGGACGCAATGAAGAAATTGTGGGAGCAGCAATCCGTGGACGGCGGCAGGATGTTATCCTGGCGACCAAGGTTGGCAATCGGCGTATACCGGGGCAGGAAGGCTGGGAATGGGACCCGTCCAAGAAATATATCTTGTCAGCTGTTAAAGAAAGTATGCGCCGCCTGGGAACGGACTATATCGACCTGTATCAGTTGCACGGAGGGACAATTAACGATCCGATAGATGAAACCATTGAGGCTTTCGAACAACTGCAGCAGGAGGGCGTTATCCGTTACTATGGCATTTCCTCCATTCGCCCGCATGTCATCCGTGAATATGTGGAACGCTCGAATATCATTAGTGTTATGAATCAGTATAGTTTGCTGGATCGGCGTGCAGAGGAAGAAGTATTGTCTTTACTTCAGGAGCGGGGGATTAGCGTGATTGCACGTGGACCCGTGGCGAGCGGTGTATTGGCCGACAATGGAGAAGAAAAGGCGGCCAAGGGATACCTGGACTATAAAGAAGCGGAGCTGCTGGACGTGCGTAAACAATTAAAGGCATTTGCAGGATCGGACCGTAGTATGGAGCAGACAGCGATCCGCTATAGCCTGTCTCATCCGGCTGTCGCGGCTGTGATCCCGGGTGCAAGCTCTTTGGGACAATTGGAGCATAATATTTCTGCAGCAGATATTGCACCGTTAACTGAGCATGAGCGAGAGGCGCTACAGCAAATCAGCCGAGCCAATCGTTATGATGCGCAATACCGCTGATCCGAATATTAACAGACAGATGGGGCGATTGGTTCTCCCCGCGTTATCTTTACCTTTAGAACGGAAAATCTGTTAAACGTGTACTCACTATAGTTGCAATATATAAAAGAAACATTACAATATAAGAATGAACTCCATTTTTTGTACCATCATTTGGAATGGAGATGTTCATAATTTTACTCTAGGAGGGACCAATAAATGGAACGCATCGAATCTGAACAGCAATATCAGGATTTGATTAATAGTGACGGCTTGACCGTTGTAAAATTTGATACAACCTGGTGTCCAGATTGCAAGACACTGGATAAATTTATGGATGGCATTATACAGGAAAACGCAGATAAGCGTTTCTTTGCGCTGGATGCCGAGAAGTTCCAGCCGATTGCCGAAGAAAATCAAGTACGTGGCATTCCGAGTCTGCTCGTGTTCCGTAATGGCGAGAAAATTGCTCATTTGCACAGCAAATATGCCAAAACGCCAGCTCAAGTTTCGGAATATTTGACCACGTTGGAATCCAAACAATAATCAGCACGCAGGGTTACAACGATGGGATGATAGGGATCATTTCAATAAAATATGATTTCAGTGTAATCGAAAAAGGGATACCCGTGGGCAGTGATTCATGCCATGCGGATATCCCTTTTTGGTTATGAAATAACAAATGATAGCTTACAAAATAATGAAAAAGAACACAGCTGCCAGCACGAAGCGATAGATGGCAAACGAAGTCAAGCTCAAACGTTTGAGCAGACCGAGGAACGTTTTGATCGCCAGCATTCCGACGATAAAGGCGGTAATAAAGCCGGCAGCGAACACTGGGAAGTCACTCATAGACAGATGATCCATACTTTTAATCATATCAATACCTGATGCACCCAGCATGACCGGAACGGAGACGAGAAATGTAAATTCTGCGGCTGCCGTATGACTGACACGTGCGAATAGGCCCCCAGACATAGTTGAGCCTGAACGGGAGAAGCCTGGCCACAGAGCTAGGACTTGGAACACACCGATGGTAAATGCTTGTTTGTACGTGATCTCATCCAATGTATGTGATCTAATAGGCGGATGGAATTTTTCAGCCGCGATCATGAGCAAGCCCCCGATGACCAAACTGTACAAAACCGTTTCAGGACCAAACAGGTATTGCTTAATCACATCACGGAACAGTACGCCAATTAAACCCGCTGGGATCATGGCTAAAATAATGTGCAGCAGGTTTAGACGCGGTTGGCTTGAGACTTTGCGTCTGAAATCAAACAGGCTGAGGAATCTGCGCCAGTATAAAACAACCACCGCCAGTACAGCACCTAATTGTACGATAACCTCAAAAGTTTTGACCGTATCATTCTCTGTGTTCAATCCTAGAAGATCGGCCGTGAGGATCATGTGACCCGTCGAAGAGACCGGCAAAAATTCTGTCAGCCCTTCAATAATTCCCATAATAATAGATGATAAAATATCCAATTTACTAGCTCCTCCTTACACGCATGTAGGGCAAACAACTTGAGTCGTTTGCCCTAAAATATGTCATTTCAGTAGGAGTGAACGCAAGTGTCAAGTCCAAAAGCTGGTCGCTGTGGTTACAAAGGTTCACTCCTGGGAAGAAGTGTCCGATTCCGTATTCATGTCCGAGATCGGGGATTTGTGGTGCAAGATAATTTCCACCCGACGAATACGATTTTTACCCATTTCACGAATGATAAATTTCACATCATCTTCTATGAATTCCTTGCCCTGTCTTGGTTCCGGAACCCGGCTATACACCCACCCTCCGACAGTATCCACGTCTTCATCGTCCAATGTCAAGCCCGTCAGATCACTCAGATCAGAAAGCATTACTTTACCATCCATCAAATAACTGTTCTCCGTCAGTTTCTCGATTTCCTTCCGTTCATCCTTATCAAACTCGTCTCGGATTTCGCCAACAATCTCCTCCAAAATGTCCTCAATGGTAATCAGACCAGAGGTTCCACCATACTCATCGACCAGAAGAGCAATATGAACCTGCTCCTTCTGCATACGTTTCAGCAGCGTGTTGACGGGAATAACTTCCGGCACGGTCAAGATCGGTTGAATCAGGCTATCAAAATCAAGCTCGGGATTGCGATCATACTCAAGGAATAGCTGCTTGGTATTAATCATACCAATGATCTGATCCTTGCTGTCTGTCGCTACCGGAAAACGGGTATACTGTTCTTCGTGAATAGTCTGCATGTTTTCTTTGAGCGAGCGATTCGTAAACAAGCATACCATATCTGTACGTGGCACCATAATTTCTTTGGCGACGGTCTCGTCAAAAGCAAAGATACGATTTACGTAGCCATATTCGGTGTTATTGATCTTACCACTTTCCACGCTTTCGGACAAAATGATCTGAATTTCTTCCTGAGAGTGCGCTTCTTCATGCTCACTAGCCGGTTGAAGACCAAACAGACGAACCAGGCGGTTGGCCGAGCCGTTAAGGAGCCAAATAAACGGATACATAACTCGGTTAAACCACACGATGGCTGGAGAGGCTAACAGGCTGACAGCTTCCGCCTTGCGAATCGCCAAGGTTTTGGGAGCCAATTCCCCAATTACCACGTGCAAGTAAGTTACAATGACAAATGAAATAATAAAGGCCAGGATATGTGAAAACTCCCCATTGATGTTGAGCTGTTGAAAGAGAGGCTCCAGCAATTTGACTACAGTTGGTTCACCGAGCCAGCCGAGTCCTAACGCTGTAATCGTAATACCAAGCTGACAGGCGGACAGGTAGCCGTCCAGATTATTGACGACTTTTTGTAACGCCAGTGCGTTTTTACGGTTCTCCACCACCAGCTGATCGACCCGGCTGGAACGGATTTTAATAATCGCAAACTCGGTAGCCACGAAGAAAGCACTAAATAAAATCAACACCGCAAACAAAAATAGACTGACACCTATACCCATATAATTTTCACTCATCCCTTTTTCGTTCAATTTTTTAAGAAACTCTATTTTGAGTTCACTTGAACTTATTTTAAGAACTTAAAAGAAAATATACAAGGTTCATATGAAACCGTAGCAGGTCACCTACCTCTAATTTGCACGAAAAATAAGGCTTAATAGAATCCGCACGGCTCATTGCTTCACTTTACAAGCCTAGTTTAAGGGCGTATGATGAGTTCGAATGAACTCGAAATGTACCAAAGGGAGGAAAGCAGATGGAGTCTTTTACCCTCACTCGCCGTGATATGGCCCATTTGCTGCTGGCCATGGAAGGTCGCAGTGAATTGCAGCCTTTAGCCGTCCTTCAGGACGCTTGGAGGCGCACTCATAGCCATCTCGCCCGTTCCGGCAGCACGATGCCGACATTTCTGTACACCGAGGTGACACCTGTGCTGGATAAAATCATCAAGGGCAAGCACAGCGCAGCCTTTTCGCTGCAGGAGATCGTTTCTCTAGGTCAACTGGTCGAATATAGTCATGTCTCACTGGCCTCGATGCAAAATTGGGTCAAACGTGATTTCAAGGAGTTCCTCGGTGCTCCGAAGATCGGCAAAAAATACTCAGTCAACCAGGCTGCCATATTGCTCATCGTGGAAGATTTAAAATCATGTCTGGATTTTGAATCCATCCGTCAGCTATTTCATATCCTGTTCCAACAGCCCGAAGATGATACGGATGATCTGATTCAGCCGGTCGATCTGTACGCTGCATATTCAACTTTATTTGAAGAATTGGATGCGAACGGAGACCAACTGCTTGATGTGGCAGGAGCAGGGTATGCAAAAGACAACGGAAATTCTGCTACAGGGCAGCAGCGTCAGGAAGCTGCGACAGAAGAACTGCTGATTCAGGCCGCAGATCAATATACCCGTCGTTTACAGCATTTGACCCCTAATCAGTGTGAAGCAGTGCGTAATACATTACTGGTGGCAGCGGTATCGGTACAAAATAGTTATTTTTTGTCCATGGCACGTCGGTATGTGAACGCGACTTTGTTTTTGGATTTTCAAGAGTAGATCAGGATTGGCGCAAGAAGCCGATCCTATTTTTTTGCTCTTTTTTAAGGATTGTCTACCCTTTTGGAGACTGAAAAAGTATACAAAAGAGGTATATACACTCAAACGCTGTCAAAGATACAATAAACATATATAATCCAGCAATTGGAAAAACTTTGAATATCTCTTCCAAAGCACCTGGATACACATACAGGAGGTAATGGCATGTCCGATGTCTCCATCATCATTTGTACCCGCAACCGGATCGAAGACCTGACACGCTGTATACAATCTATTGCTGTACAGCAGCAATTGGAGCATACGGCTGTAGAACTGCTGATTGTTGATGACGGCGATATTTCCGACCAACAGATTGAACAGTACCGTCACTTGGTATCCGGATTGCCTCAAGGCGTTCTGAAATATTATAAAAAAAGTCGTCCCGGCGTTTGGTTATCCCGCTATGAGGCCTTGTCTCTTGTGAGATATGATATAGTGCTGTATTTTGACGATGATGCCGAACTGGACGATAAACTCTATATCCGGCGCTTGCTCGATACCTACGAACAGGATGAAACGATTGTAGGTGTTGGAGGGATTGCAAAGGGACTACATTCGAGCCGGGCAGGAAAGCTGCTGGGCGTTTTGACTTTTCAGATGTCTTCTTCCCTCGGCAAGCTCTCGCCCAGTAGTCTGGCGGGGTCGTTGCTGCGTTGGGGTGAAGCAACCGAGACTTTTGACACTGAATTTTTCCATGGCTGCAATATGTCATTTCGGAAGGATGCGCTTCGGGACATGAAGCCGTATCCGTGGATGACCAGCTATGCCGTGGCTGACGACTTGTATATGTGCCAGTTAGCGAGTCGTTACGGCAAACTCGTGATCAATCCCGACTTAAAAATCATCCATCACGAGTCTCCAAGCTCGCGCGATAAGGCGGGCAGAGTAGCCAAGGCAACAGCGATTAACCACTATTATTTTCTTGCCCTGAAAAAGGCGGGATTTATCCAGTATGGAGCTCTTTTATGGACCTTAACCTACTTGATGCTCAAAGAAACGCTGCGCCGTAATTTTAACGCAGCAGATGGATACAAGCAGGGGGTGTTGTTCATTCTGAACCCGCGAAAGCAAAAATATAACGAATATTTAGGCCCGGCGGTTCAGTAATCCGCTTTATACACATTGACAGGATAAAGGGGGAGTATGATGTTAAGCTTGTCCATTGCTCTGTGCACCCGCAATCGGGTTGACGATCTGACCCGATGCATTAATTCCATTGCCATGGGGGGAGCACCGGAAGCATGTGAAACCGAGCTGTGGATTATTGATGACGGAGATTTGCCAAAGCATGTGCTGGAACGTTATGAACGTCAGTTGGGCAGAGCAGGAATTGCCTACCGATATCACCGTAAGGAGCAGCCTGGATTATGGCTATCACGTGTAAAAACGGTGGAGCTTGCACAAGGTGACATCATTTTGTTCCTTGACGATGATGTGGAGCTGCCGAGCAACTACTTGAATGAGTTAATGCGCACCTATGAAGCATATCCGCAGGCGGCTGGTGTCGGCGGTATAGCACAGGGAATGAGCAACAGCTTCATGGGTACTATTCGCTGCTTGCTCTCATTCCAGCAATCCTTGTCCAAAGGGAGATTGTCCCTCAGTGGTCAGTCCGGCTCAATGTACAACTGGCATAAGGCCAAGAAGACGTTTAAGACCCAGTTTTTTCATGGCTGTAATATGTCATTCCGTCGTGAAGCAATTTTAAGTCTGGAGCCGGTACCCTGGTTGCAAAGCTATAGCGTCGGCGAGGATCTACTACTTTCCCGTATCGCCATGAAAAGCGGTCCATTGTATATAAATCCAGCTCTTACGCTGCTTCATCACGAATCGCCGTCCTCGCGCGACAATATGGAGCAGGTGACTTATATGCGCGTGATGAATCATATTCATCTACTTCGCGACGAGGGGGCCGGGCCGATCGGTTATGCAGCCTTATATTGGACGACGATGTATCAGATTTTGAGGGAAAAGCCCAAAAAAAATCATAAAGCCATTCAAGGCTATAGAAGAGCACTGAAAGAGATCTTCTCAAGTGCGAAGGAGCCTGTTGGCGGAGGACAGCTGCCTGAACGTAATTCCAAAAAAACGGTAGGCTGATGGAGGTGCGTCAAAAGACGCGATGTGAGCATAGAGACGAGAGGCTTAATAAGGAACAGGAGTTGGACGTAACATGAGCACATGGACAGCAGCAAGGAAAGTATTCACGGGTGACAGTCTCGCCAAAACGATCATGCGCACGAGCTTTAACAATTTCTTTGTGCTAATCGTCACGACCCTGACTTCCATCCTGACCGCACGTATGCTCGGAGTAGAGGGGAAAGGTGAACTGGCGGCTGTTCTGTTCTTGCCTACACTGATCGGCAGTGTATTGAGCTTCGGTTTGCCAACCTCGTTAATTTATAACCTTAAGAAAAAAACAGGCACGACGGAAGAACTGCTGGCGTTGTCGCTCTGGATTCAGTTGCCTGCCAGTTTGTTGGCAGGTGCGGTGGCCTGGATATGCATGCCGTTGTGGCTGAATGGCTATGGTGCAGACATCATCCAACTATCGCAGATTTATTGTGCGGCAGCAGTACCGCTAGCCGTGCTGACAGCACTCACGACGGCATTATCGCAAGGATTGGATCGGTTTAGCGTATATAACGGCCTGCTGTTTTACTATCCATTACTGAATTTCATTGGTCTAGTGACCCTGTGGCTGATGGGCTTACTCAATGTGCAACTGGCGGGGATAGTGAATTTTGCCGCGAGTTTCCTTGCGCTCGTGTGGGCGTTCCTCCGTTTGCGCAAGCATATGAATGTACGTGCATTTCGTCCGTTGATTAGCCGCCAAGTGCTGCGCCCTTATTATAGCTATGGAGCGCGGGTGTATGGGATGGAGCTGATGGGGACGCTGTCCACTCAGACGGACAAAATCGTCATTGTGGCGTTGCTGTCACCCAAAGCGTTCGGTCTATACTCCGTTGTCTATGCCTTGTCCCGAGTGTTCAATGTGGTGCAAAATGCCGTCACTAATGTAACCTTTCCAAAGGTGACCGGGATGGAGCACAGCAAGATTGTCGAAACGGTGGGGCGTGCTTTTCGCATCTCCATGGGCGCGATGCTAATCGTCATTGTACCGGCTCTTTTCATTGGCCGATACATGCTGGGTTTGCTGTACGGCCCTGCTTTTCTCGAAGCATCGCTAACGTTCTACCTGTTGTCGCTCGAATGTATTATTGGTGGCGGCTCCTGGATTCTGGCTTCAGCCTTTAACGCACTTGGTCGTCCGGGATTGGTACTGTTCCGGCAAATTGTAGCCTATGCAATCACCGTGGGTCTGTTTTTCATTTGTACACCGATCTTCGGTCTGGACGGCATTGCTATTGCTTTGCTTGTAGGTGCTTGTGTACGGTTGGCGTTCTCGCTGTTCTCGTTCCCGATGTTTTTCAATGTTCCGTTATCTCGGATCATTTTTGATAAAAGTGATATTACATTTGTCTTGCAGATCATACAAAAGAAGCGCAGGAAGGGAGAACTGAAAGATGCCGAATTCGCATCCCATGGCTAAACTGAAAAATAAGCTGAGTGTCATTCTCGACGTAGTCCCTCAAGGTTCGAACATTATTTATGTCGATTATCCCGTCTATAATAACGGTGGGGACGTACTGATCATGAAAGGCACCGAAGCGTTCTTCAAGGATAATGGTATTCGTGTCCGTGCCCGTTATAGCGCCATGGATATACCCGATCAGCTTCATATTCCAAGCGACTGGATTATCGTGTGTCACGGCGGGGGCAACTTCGGTGATTTATATGCAAATCACCAAAATTTGCGGGAACGCATTGTTCGTGATTTCCCTAACCACCGAATTGTAATCATGCCGCAGACAATCCACTTCCAGTCTGAACAGAAGGCTAATGAGGTGGCGGCCTTGTTTAATGCGCACCCGGATCTACATATGTTTGTGCGGGATACACGCTCTTATCAGTGGGCTAAAGATAAACTGAACCAGTGCAGCATCACATTATGTCCTGATATGGCGCACCAGCTCTGGCCGTTGAAACCGACAACAGAAACCGTGAAGGACGTATTGTACTTCCTGCGTACGGATATTGAAACGGTAGGGGAACAAAAGAAATTCGATGACGAGGCAGATGTCTCTCACCGTCTGGACTGGGATACTTTATTCACTCCGCTGGAAGTGAAGGGGATCGTCTATTTCCAAAAGTTTTACCGTCTGAATAAAAAAATCGGTGGCCCGTTGCCTACGCGTACATTCTGGTACAAGTACACTGACCATCTTATGAACAAGGCGGTTACACTGTTCAGTTCTTACCGCGAGGTTCGCACTTCACGGCTGCATGGCCACATTCTGGCCTGTCTGCTTGATATGCCGCATGTTGTCATCGATAACTCTTACGGCAAGAATTCGCAATATTATAATACCTGGACACAGCCGAATCCGAAGGCGAAGCTGTTCAGTGAACCCCCTGATGTACTAGAGCAGCCGTCTTAATCGTAAGAAAAGCTATCTTACGACCTCCTGAACACTTCATTGGTTTAGGAGGTTTTTGGTTCACTGCTACATAAAGCATTCATATGAATTAATTAGATAAACAATTAAGCCAATGAATATTTAATGACTTAATATATAAGAGAGGATATTTTCGCTCTATTTTGACAATTCATTTCATGAATAGATATAATTTATGGGATAAAACTTGCAGAAAAGCGGGGAATTCTTCGGCTTTTGCTGTACATCACATGATCGTATATTTATTTAAATGAATCGAGGCTGACGAATGAGCAATCAATCGATAGACATGCTTCTCACGAAGGATATTGTGCGTGAAGGGGAGCCGATTTTGCGCACAAAGGTTGATCCGGTATGTCTGCCGCTGTCTGAAGAGGATCTTCAACAGATGCAGTGGATGCTGGATTATTTGAAAAATAGCCAAAATGAAGAGCTGGCCACCCGCTATGACTTGCGCCCGGGCGTAGGGCTATCTGCCAACCAGGTTGGGTTGAATAAAAGAATGTGTGCTATCTACTATGAAGATGGAGACCAGACGGTAGAATATGCCCTGTTTAATCCAAAGCTGGTCAGCCACTCTACTTCCATGATTTATTTGGAGCAGGGCGAAGGATGCCTATCTGTAGATCGGTACATTCCCGGTTATGTCCCTCGGTACGAGAAGATTCGCATCAAGGCCATTTTACCGGACGGAACTCAGGAACTGTTAACGTTTAAGGGCTATGCAGCGATTGTAGTACAGCATGAAATGGACCATCTGGATGGGATTATGTTCTATGACCGTATCAACCCGGAAGATCCGCATAAGCTGCCACAGGGAGTGCATATCGAACCTTGTGTACGTTAATCGTTCGTGTCTGTAAAGTGTGGTGACTCCGTTCACCACCTTTTTGTTTTGCAAGAAAACATGGAACTAAATGTGGTGAAGCTTTAAAATTGAAAACATGAAAAGCCGTGATAAAGGCTATTGAGAACGAATAAAATGTAAGCGCTTATCTTGTGGGAGGGATGGCATGTATCGTGGAGTACGGCATCTGATGAATAATATGCGTATGCGGAATAAGCTACTTTTCTCCTACGTACTGATTGTCATGATTCCCGTGCTGGTGGTTGGCGGCTGCGTTACTTTTTATTTGCGAGCGCAGGCACTGGATAGTGCGATTGCTCAGACGGTAAATAATGTGGAGAAAATTAAGAGTCAGACGGCAAATTTATTGCGGGTACCAACGGATATTTCAAATGGGCTCATGTTCGATAAAAGGCTGAGGGAAATAGCAAACCATCGTTATTCCGGCATGGTGGAGCTTATGAATGCGTACCATCAATACAAGGATTTTAATGAATACACCCAGCAATATAGAGAGGTTGCTACCATTCGGTTCTATTCGTACAATCCGACCATAGTCAATAATCTGGAGTTTATTCCTGTAGACTCCAACATTGAGCGGCAGCCGTGGTTCCAGGCGGCTTTGAAGGGTACGGCGATTAACTGGTTTTACATTCAGGATAAGGAGGATAACCCGGTCAATCGCCTCAGCCTGGTACGACAAATTCCATTTCCCGAATACAATTCCAAGGGAGTCCTGATGATTGCGCTGAGTCAGACCGAGTTGAATTATATGCTGAGCAAGGAGCCCTTTGAAACATTGATTGCAGATCATAACGGGATAGTAGTCGCAGCTACCCATCCGCAGTCGGTAGGTCAGACGTTGACCGATTTACATTTAGGCTTTGATGTCCAGCGTGCAGGTAAGGGTATATATGAAGCAAAAGTCAACGGGACGCCCTCAAATATTATTGTGGATGAGCTGCTGCCAACTTCAAGTGTGAGCGGATTCACAATTATTTCGGTGTTTTCGACAGAACATATCGTGCAGGGGGCGAACCGGGTCAGCCTGATCGGTGCATTATGTGTTCTAGCGGTACTGATCATGGCGTTGATTCTCATTACCATCATTTCCTGGCTTATTACCAAACGGCTTCAGCGGCTGAGCTATGAGCTGGGTAAGGTAGCTGCGGGTGATTTTCATGTGGTATCAAGTGTGGAGGGAAAGGATGAGATCGGTGATTTATCCCGCCGTTTCAACTACATGGTGAGTAGTATCCGCCAGCTTATGGCCCAGGTCTATGAGACGAGTGAGCACAACAACAAGCTTGAATTGGCGCAAAAGGATATCAAGCTAAAAATGATGGCAAGCCAAATTAATCCGCACTTTCTGTTTAATGCGTTAGAATCTATCCGAATGAAAGCACATCTGAATGGAGAAGCGGAGATTGCAACGACGGTCCGTTTGCTGGGCAGGCTGATGCGCAGGAATCTGGAGATTGGTAGTGGTAAAACAACCGTATTACAGGAGCTGGATATGGTGCGATCCTATTTGCAGATTCAGCAGTTCAGGTTTGGAAATCGTTTGATCTATGAAGTGAATTTGGAGGAAAGCGCGAAGGACATGTCGATTCCTCCCTTAATTATACAACCGCTGGTGGAAAATGCAGTCATTCATGGCCTTGAAAATAAGGAAGAGCCCGTTACCGTGAAGGTAGATATCACGATAGAACGAAGAGAGATACAAATTAAAGTTGCTGATAATGGAATTGGCATGGAAGCAGAGCAACTGACCCGTCTATTGGCTCGGATTACAGGTACGGAGGAGCCGGAAGGGAGCAGTATCGGTCTGCGTAATGTTCATCAACGTCTGACATTGATGTATGGCGAACGTTATGGTCTGCATATTGAAAGCGCATTACAAGCAGGAACATCCGTATACTTTTCCATACCAAGGGAGGAAGCATCGAATGTATAAAGCGATGATTGTAGATGATGAGCCTGCGATTCGTGAAGGATTGTCTTCCATTATTGACTGGGGGGATTGTGGCTTCCACATTGTCGATACGGCAGGGAACGGGCGCGAGGCGCTGGAGAAGTTCGGAGAACATCGACCGGAACTGGTCATTGTAGATATTCGTATGCCTGGGATGAGCGGACTGGAGGTGATACAAAACATACGTCAAATGAACGGGGAGCCGTTTCACTTCCTGATTTTGAGCGGATATGCAGACTTTAATTATGCAAGGCAAGCCATGGGATTCGGGGTGGATGGTTATCTATTGAAGCCCGTGGATGAGGAAGAAATGACGTTAGAGTTGAAACGGGTACGGCAAAACATTGAGAATGAAAAGGGAGATGGAAAGTGGGGGAGTCCGTCTTCGCATGAGCGCGATTGGATCGAAGCACTGTTGTTTCCGGTTCATGGAGAACACGCTCGTGATACGGTAGAACCCAGCCAAAGTGCATCCGGGCAAGCTGAACACCAAAGCGGAGGTGGAAAATACGGACAACAGCCAGCGTTACCCGCATTAGACTGGAGCAGCTATCAGGTGGTTCTGCTGGATATGCGTATACCTGACTGGGATCGGCAAGCCCGACAGCTCGCAGCCAAGCAGCGGCTAGCGGAATTGTGTCGTGAACAGGGTAGAGGTATTGTGTTTGAGGCTGGAATATATACGGGCCTGCTGCTCCCCACCATGTTAAAAACAGAGGAAGATGCTGTTCAGCTGCTGGCTGTATGGCGACAGGAGCTAAAACCGTGGGTAACTGAAATTTATGGAGCTGCGGGTGCTCCGGTAGACATCCTTGGCGAGATTCCCAGATCTTTTGAGCAGGCGTTGCGATTGTTGGAGCGTGCGTTTTTGTTTCGGGCAGAAAGAGTCATGCTCCCCGGTGACCTGCATGGATGGGAGACAGTCCATGCTGAAATGGATGAAGCGTCGGATCGAGCCACGGATGCTCCCATACGTTATGCAGAAAAGCTGTACTATGCGCTGGATATGGCTAACGGTAAAGCCGCGACCCGCGTCATTAAGGAAATGGAAGTCCAATTTCCCCGGATTTATCGTACCGAATCTGCAATCAAGGCGGCATTCGCCCAGGCGTTCACACTGGCACTCAACAAGTATGCAGCTGGACAGGAACATAGCCGAACCGTGCTGGAGGAGCATTCCAGCTTGATTACCAACGTATATGCTTATTCAACATTGGGGGAGCTGGTGGATCACTCGCTTGAGCATGTATTGCAGTGGATTGGTCAGACTGACACAGGTGGCAAGGAGATCATCATGAAGCAAATGATTAACTTTATACATGGTCATTATGATGAAAATTTGCGACTGGAGTTACTGGCAGATATGTTCAATTACAATAGTGGATATTTGGGCAAATTGTTCAAAAGTCATACAGGCGAAGCCTTTAATGCCTACCTGGATAAGGTGAGGATTGAGCGAGCAAGGGAATTGCTTGCACAGGGGATTAAGGTACACCAAGTGGCGGGACGCGTGGGATATGCAAATGCAGATTATTTTCATAGTAAATTTAAAAAGTATGTTGGCATGTCACCGTCCTCCTACCGTAATCAGGTTCAAAAGAACGGAGGAACCGATGGCTGTTGATTATTTTACTAGATTTAAGATTATAAAGTCTCTCTTGCAGTGGCCGGAGGCATGTTCTCCGATATCTGTAAGAGAGACTTTTTTTATATGGTGAAAAAGGGCGGATCAATAGAAAAAGTCACATTCACTATGGAATTTAGGTAGTTTTCATAGAAAAGACATCGTTATGACACAACTTTGACACGATGTTCACATTTTTGAGTCTATTTCATTTAAATTAATTCTATATAATGGGGATATTCTGAAGCCGGGCGATGACAACTATGCAAGTTAACTGTGAGAGTTATTTCCCAAATAAGTGAGGTTTTCATATGTAAGAATGTGAATACAATCACAAATATAAAAAGCTTCAGATTACATACATTATAAAACACTGTTAGAAGAAGTGCAGAGGGAGGAGCAGCATCATGGACGTATTGGATTTGGCACGGTTGCAGTTTGCAACCACTACAATTCTTCATTTTGTTTATGTGCCGATCTCCATTGGATTGTCGTTGTTAGTGGCAATTATGGAGACTATGTATGTTATCAAGAAAAAAGACTTGTACAAAAAAATGGCTCAATTCTGGGGAACATTTCTGCTGATTAATTTCGCGCTAGGGGTAGTCACCGGGATTTTGCAGGAGTTCCAGTTCGGAATGAACTGGTCGGATTTTTCACGTTTTGTCGGTGATGTATTTGGTACACCGCTAGCTATTGAAGCATTGCTCGCATTTTTCCTGGAATCGACCTTTATCGGTCTATGGGTTTTCGGCTGGGAAAGATTATCGAAAAGCGTCCATTTAATTTGCATGTGGTTGGTAGCGATCGGTACGATGCTCTCGGCTTTGTGGATTCTGGCCGCCAATTCCTTCATGCAGCGTCCTGTAGGATATGGAGTTGTAAATGGACGTGCAGAAATGCAAGATTTCGCTGCCTTGTTAACGAACGAGCAGCTTTTATGGGAGTATCCTCACACCATCTTTGCTGCCATTGCAACCGGGGCTTTCCTCGTAGCCGGTATTAGTGCCTGGAAGCTGATGCATAAGAAGAACATGGACTTTTTTAAACCTTCTTTTAAATTGAGCATTATTGTTGCATTAATCTGTGCGATTGCTATTCCTTTGTTTGGTCATGGACAGGCTCAATATTTGATCAAAACACAGCCCATGAAGATGGCAGCCAGTGAAGCTCTGTGGGGAGACAGCGGCGATCCGGCGCCTTGGACGGTGATTGCAAACATTGACCCTGATAAGCAGGAAAACACCTTTGAGATTAAAGTTCCATTTGCACTGAGCTTTCTGTCGTATAGCAAGTTTTCCGGCTCTGTGCCTGGGATGAAGGAGCTTCAAGCAGAGTATGTAAAAACCTATGGTCCGGGTGATTATATTCCGCCAGTCCGTACGACCTTCTGGAGCTTCCGCATTATGATTGCGGCGGGATGTGCCATGATTGCACTTGCTCTGTACGGGGCATACCTAAGTTTTCGACAAAAATTGGAGGGCTCCCATCGCTGGTTCTTCCGTCTTATGCTGTGGGGGATATCCCTCCCATTCATCGGCAATACCGCCGGCTGGATCATGACAGAAATGGGACGTCAGCCGTGGACTGTGTTTGGTTTGCTGCAAACAAAAGATTCCGTTTCACCTACCGTTGTAGCAGGAGAAGTGCTGTTCTCACTGATTGCATTTACGTCGCTGTATCTCATTTTAACGGGTGTACTGGCATTCCTGTTTGCTCGCACCGCTCGTAAAGGTCCAGATATGGAGCCGCATCAGCATACGGTAATTCATGATCCATTTGCTCAAGGGGGTGACAGCATTGACGTTAAATGATTTATGGTTCTTATTGATCGCTGTGCTGTTTACAGGCTTCTTTTTTCTAGAAGGCTTCGATTTTGGCGTGGGAATGGCTACTGGATTAGTGCCGCGCAATGACCAACAAAAACGTTTGATGATCAATACGATTGGTCCATTCTGGGATGCCAATGAAGTATGGCTGATTACAGCCGCAGGTGCGATGTTTGCCGCTTTCCCGCATTTTTATGCAACGATGTTCAGCGGATATTATCTGGTATTTGTGTTTATTTTGCTAGGGTTGATCTTGCGAGGAGTCTCCTTTGAGTTCCGTGGCAAGGCCGAAGGGAAAGGGTGGACAGGAACGTGGGATGCCTGCATCCTGATTGGCAGCTTCCTGCCGCCGATGCTGTTTGGTATGGCCTTTGCGGCTTTGGTAAAAGGCGTACCTATTCAGCAAAATATGAATTTGAAAGCTGGATTTTTGGATGTGTTCAACGGATACACCGTATGGGTTGGACTGACAGTGGTCGGGATGTGTCTGATGCACGGACTGACGTTCATTTCTCTACGGACGATTGGTGAGGTAAGGGATCGTGCTCGTGTGATTGCGTCCAAATTCCTTCCAGTGTTGGGGATTCTGCTTGCTGGTATGGTCGTATGGACTTATTTTGCAACGGATTTATTTGCACGTCGTGGTCCCTTTATGTATGTTGCGGTGGCAGTGGGAATTGTCGCCTATGTGCTAACATGGTATTTCCTGAAGCAGCGCCGTGAAGGATGGGCTTTCGGGATGACAGGTGCCATCATTTTGCTAAGCTTCGTCTCGTTATTCGTTGGCTTGTTCCCAAGATTTATGGTGAGCTCAATCAACAGTGCTTTTGATTTGACGATATATAATGCAAGTTCCAGTCCTTACACATTGAAAAATATGACGATTGTTGCAGCAACGCTTTTACCCTTTGTGTTGGGTTATCAGGCATGGAGCTATTTTGTTTTCCATAAGCGTCTCAGTGAGAAGGATCACCTGGAATACTAATGGATAAAGCCTGGTTTGAATTAAAGGGCATTCGGCCCGTAATGCTGCTGCTGGCCGCCCTTTCGCTGCTCCAGGGAGCAGCTGTAATTACACAAGCCATCTTTTTGGCAAAGGCTGTAACGATTTTGTTTAATAAAGATCCGTTGGTAATGGCTTGGCCATCGCTGGCGTTGTTTTTCGCGGCTTTTGCAGTGAGGCATACGACGATCTGGCTGCAACGCCGGACAGCCGGTCGTTTTGCCGAAGCAGCAGGCGCTTCCTTACGGGAGCGTCTGCTTGCGCGTTTGTTCGAGCGGGGGCCGGGTTTTGCTGCGCAGGAAGGAAGCGGCAAGCTGGTGACGCTAGCGCTAGATGGTGTGGATCGGTTTCGCAATTATTTGGAACTGTCGATTCCCCGTATGATAGACATGATGGCTGTGACCCTACTTGTGCTTGTGTATGTTTTCACATTGGACATGATTTCAGGCGTGATTTTGACGATTACGATGCCGATCCTGGTGGGCTTCTTTATTTTGCTCGGCTTGGCAGCGCGCAAGCAGGCAGACAAGCAGTGGCGTTCCTATCGGCTGTTATCACATCATTTCACAGATTCGTTGCGTGGACTCCAGACACTAAGGTTTTTGGGGCGCAGTCGGGCACATGGGGAGACCGTGGGGAAGGTCAGCGACCAGTATCGTACGGCCACGATGCGTACGCTGCGGGTAGCGTTTCTTTCTTCATTTGCTCTCGATTTTTTTAGTATGCTGTCGGTTGCTTTTGTAGCGGTAGGCCTGGGTCTGCGCCTGATCAGTGGCTCCGTGGGGCTGGAGGCAGGGCTGGCGGTGCTTATTCTGGCACCGGAATATTTTATGCCTATACGCCAGTTGGGATCAGACTACCACGCCTCATTGGATGGTAAGGAGGCGTGGGGAGCGATACGCTCCATCCTCAGTGCAGAGGATGAAGCGACAGAGCCAAATGTGCAGACAGCTAATGATAAAGGATTAGACATCACGGGACAGGACATCCTCAAGCTGTCTGATGTGTGTTTTCTTAATGAAGACGGTTCCGCCCGGCTTGAACATGTGTCTGCAAGTGTGGAACCGCACATGAACATGATCGGCATCGTCGGGGCGAGTGGTGCTGGCAAAACGACATTGCTAAGTTTGCTGGGCGGCTTTTCTGCCCCCACTTCAGGTGAGCTGATCCTGAATGGATGCCGATTATCTGCATATACCCAAGCTGAATGGCAGCGGCATATTGCCTATATTCCACAGCATCCATATCTGTTCAGCGCTACTTTGGCAGATAATATTCGTTTTTATGAACCGGAAGCCTCCAACCAGCAGATAGAGTGGGCGATTGATGCCGTTGGCCTACGTGAATTGGTGGACAGTCTTCCGGGAGGATTAAATGAGCCTATTGGGGAAGCAGGGCGGACATTGAGCGGAGGGCAGGCGCAGCGGATTGCCTTGGCGCGGGCTTTGCTCAGTGACCGTCCGCTCATATTATTGGATGAGCCGACGGCACATTTGGATATTGAGACAGAATGGGAGTTAAAACAGACTATTTTATCCGTATTCAAACACAAAAGGATGTTTCTCGCCACCCACCGACTGCATTGGATGCCGGATATGGATTGTGTCTGGATGATGAACCAAGGTCGTCTGGAAGAGGCAGGTTCCCATCAGCAACTGGTTGCACAAAAGGGAGAATATTATCGATTGCTGACGGGAATGTCGGAAGGAGGGGACGGACGATATGAGAGCAACGGACAATAATAGCCAAGGCTGGTTTTTGCCTTATTTGAAACAGTATTTTTGGGCCTTTCTGGCAGCGGCTCTTTTGGGTGCGCTGTCCATTGGATGTGCAGGCGCGCTGCTCTTTACGTCCGGCCACCTGATTACTCGTTCGGCCTTAAAGCCTGAAAATATATTAATGGTGTATGTGCCCATTGTGCTTGTGCGAACGTTTGGTTTTAGTAAAGCCGTCATCCAGTACCTGGAACTTTTGGTAGGTCATGATGCTGCGTTGCGTCTTGTGTCCCGTATGCGGGTACGACTGTATCGGGCAGTGGAACCGCAGGCGCTGATGATTCGCAGCAAATTTCGTACAGGGGATCTATTGGGGTTGCTGGCAGAGGATATTGAGCAGCTTCAAAATATCTATTTGAAGCTGGTCCTGCCTGCGTTATCGGCTTTGCTGATCTATGCAGCAGGCATCTTGGCGCTTGGCTGGATGGACGGAACATTTGCCTTGCTTATGGCGCTATATGGGGGATTTTTACTTTTTATCGCCCCGGCTATCTCGCTATGGACCTCACTCGCCAAACGGCGAACGTTCAAGCAGGAACGGAGTAAAGCCTATCAGGAACTGACGGATGCTTTGTTCGGCATGAGTGATCTGGTGCTGAGTGGGCGGACTGGGCATTTCCTTAGCGCCTTTACACAACAGCACAAGAGGGCTGCTATGGTGGAAAATTCGCTTCGCCGGAACGAGTGGCGCTCCCATTGGCTCGCACAATGCCTTGTAGGCGGCGGAATTGTGACCATGACTGTGTGGGCTGGAGGGCTGGTAGCACAGGGCCGTATTGAAGCCACATGGTTGGCCTCCTTTGCCCTAGTAACATTCCCGTTGCTGGATGCTTTCGTTCGCGCTGGGGAAGCGGTGGTTCATGCGCCGGAGTATCAGGATTCACTTCGACGTTTAAAAGATTCTGAGAAAGATACATCTGCATTTGCGGCACGAACAGATGCAAAACAACCAGCGGCAGACGATGCAGCAGACACTACCAAGGAACAGGCTGCCGCTCAGCGCTTAAGTCACGGGGGCAACCTGCTGCTGAATAACGTGAGTTACCGTTATGCAGCAACGCAGGATTGGAGTGTGCGTAATATCTCCCTGCACGTACCGCAGGGGGGCAAGGTTGCCTTGCTTGGCCGCAGTGGTGCAGGCAAGTCTACGCTGCTGAATCTGATTCAGGGAGCATTGCAGCCTGATGAAGGGAGCGTCACTGTCGCAGGCGTCCCCGTATCCACAGGCGGAGCATACTCCAGTCTGTTTGCGGTGCTAAACCAACAACCGTATTTGTTCGATACGACGGTAGCGAACAATATTCGTTTAGGGCGCCCTGACGCTACGCTGGATGAGGTTCGTGCAGTGACGGAGCAGGTGGGGCTTGGAACCCTGATCGATTCTTTACCAGAGGGTTACGATACTAGAATGCAGGAGACGGGGCTTCGCTTCTCCGGGGGAGAAAGACAGCGCATTGCACTGGCACGGATTTTGCTGCAAAATCATCCGATTGTTTTGCTGGATGAGCCGACAGTGGGGCTTGACCCGCTGACGGAGCATGAACTTATGCAGACGATGTTTCGCGTGCTGGAAGGCAAAACATTGATCTGGATCACTCATCATCTCACAGGAATGAAGCATATGGACGAGGTGATCTTTATGGAACAAGGCACCATCTCCATGCGAGGTAGTCATGATGAGCTTTGGCGTGAGCATACCCGGTACCGTCATCTGTATAAGCTGGATCATCCGAGTCTGTAAAAATAGAGATAATCACCAGGTCGGATAATATGATTCATCTACTAGAAGCTTTGAAACAAGGTATTTAAAATTTTGTTTAACTTTTATATACTAGTTAGAGTTGATGTGTCACATGTCATGTAGATTTGAACTGGAGGGGGCTGATTGGAATGAAAACACTCATCTCTAAACATTGGCATTTGATGCTGATTGGTTTTGTAGCCCTGATCATGGGCGGGTTTGTCTTATTTTATTTTCAGGGGAGTGTGTCATCGTTTCCGGCCGCTCAACCTAAACAAGCTCAGGAAGAGCCAGACAAGACCCAATATGAGATTGTTACAGTGGGTGTAAAAGGGGATGGTTTCTATCCTAAAAATATTGAGGTAAAAGCCGGTGTTCCGACCAAGATTCATTTTAAGAAAATGACGTCCTTTACTTGCATTGATGAAGTACAGTCGCTGAAGATCGGAATGGACGTTTATCTGGATCACGAAAATAACTATTATACCGTCAAGGATTTAAAGCCAGGGATATATGAGTACAATTGCGGTATGTACATGTACTACGGGACGATCACGGTAAAATAAATCAAAAAAGCTTTCTGGCACATTGCTGCTAGAAAGCTTTTTTTATGCCTTTAATCAAGGAGTATATGATTTATATATGTATATAAACCCCGATTTATCTGTAGTGCAATATGGATACCCTTTACCTCTGATCAGCTTACATTGCTGATCTTTTTGTTTTTTTTCTTCTCTCTGGGAATTTACATGAGAACGGAGCAGGCGGAATGGTGCTGTACAAGCGATAGCGGTCGCCTTTGTCCCCGGATTTCTACCTTTGTGTGCTTATTCAGGAAATCCGGGGACAACAGCGATGGGAAGCACCATCCGCATGCGTAGTGGCACGAATGTAAATCTTAATCCACTCCCCATATATCTAATTTTGAACTGATTTTTCTCCTAAT
Organism: Paenibacillus ottowii; assembly: GCF_006874425.1. Lineage (GTDB taxonomy): Bacteria > Bacillota > Bacilli > Paenibacillales > Paenibacillaceae > Paenibacillus > Paenibacillus ottowii. The sequence goes on along the minus strand of NZ_VIJZ01000009.1, from coordinate 101,207 downwards.
TCGTCGGGTACCCGCGTTTGAAGCGGCAAAGTATGATAATAGTATCTAGAGATGAGGAGGAGCTTGTTATGGGATCTTCAACTGAAACCGCTTCCAGCACTGATGCTGTGATTCCTGAATCCAATCGGGGAAGACCGCGTAAGACTCGCGGATCGAAGCCTGAACGCGGTGGAAAAGGCTTTTGGGACAGTGTGAAGCAGCAGAAGTATCTTTATTTTATGTCTATTCCTTTCGTCATATGGGTGTTTGTTTTCAGTTATTTTCCACTATGGGGCTGGACAATGGCGTTTCAAAATTATAAGCCAGCCAAATCGTTTTGGAATCAAAAGTGGGTAGGGCTGGACAACTTTATTGAGCTTTTTCAGGATGAACGTTTTTATCTGGTTTTACGCAATACGCTGGCGATGAGCTTGATGGGTATTGTTTTTGGTTTTGTTGTACCGATCTTTTTTGCAATTCTGCTAAATGAGCTGCGTGGTATGCTGTTCAAACGAGTTGTGCAGACAGTATCCTACCTTCCGCATTTTGTATCCTGGGTAGTGGTGGCCGGACTGGTGACGAAAATGCTGTCCATTGACGGAGGGATTGTTAACGATATATTGGTAGCGCTTCATATTGTGGATGAGCCGATTCAGTTCATGGCTAAAGGCAGCTGGTTCTGGTACATTGTAACCGCTTCCGACATATGGAAAGAGACGGGCTGGAATACGATTATTTATTTAGCCGCCATCACCGGAATTGACCAGGAACAATATGAAGCTTCACGCGTGGATGGGGCCAGTCGCTGGAGACAGATGTGGCATATTACGCTGCCGGGTATCCGTTCGACTATTGCCATTCTGTTTATTATGGCGATTGGACATCTGGTCAGCAATGGTTTTGAAAAGCAGTTCTTGCTTGGCAACAGTCTGGTAACGGATTATTCGGAAGTGCTGGATTTGTATGCACTGAACTACGGGATTAATTTGGGCCGCTTCTCTTACGGGACGGCAATAGGGATTTTCAACTCACTGGTTAGCATTCTGTTATTGTTTACAGCAAACGGTATATTCAAAAAACTGACCAAAGAAAGCATCATGTAGGGAGGGAGAGCGAAATGACGAATAAGGCATTTAATGCTACACGGTCTGAAAAGCTGTTTGACCTGTTCAACTATATCCTCATGGCTCTGATCGTGGTGTTGACGCTATATCCGTTTCTGAACGTACTAGCGATTTCCCTGAACAATTCGACGGACACGGTACGCGGCGGTATTTATATATGGCCTCGCCAGTTTACACTCGAAAATTACAAAACGATTTTCCAATACGACGGCCTACTTCGGGGTCTGCAGGTATCGATTTTACGTACAGTGGTTGGAACGGTGCTGGGACTCATCTGTGCTTCTATGCTTGCATTTACGCTGAGTCGGGTCGATTTCCGCGCGCGTAAGTTCATATCCACGTTTCTGGCGTTAACAATGTATTTTTCCGGCGGGATGGTGCCCGTGTTTATTTTGATGCGTGATTTGCATTTGTTGGGCACATTCTGGGTGTATATTTTTCCGGGGCTGATCAGCGCGTTTAACGTTTTTGTCATTCGTTCCTTTATGGATGGTTTGCCATATGCGTTACAGGAGTCTGCCAAGCTGGATGGAGCCAATGACTTTACGATATATTTGAAAATTATTTTACCGCTCTGTAAGCCTGTGCTGGCGACCATTGCTCTGTTCTTGGCGGTAAATCAATGGAACGCATGGTTTGATACGTATTTGTACAACGGAACAGCCGCACAATGGACAACACTGCAATTTGAGCTGATGAAGATACTGCAAAGTACCCAGCAAGGCGGCGCCAATATGGCGAATAGCAATGATATGGCCAAGCAAATGGCTCAAATTTCGCCAGAGTCGATTAAAATGGCAATCACGATTACCGTTACGCTTCCCATTTTGCTCGTATATCCGTTCCTGCAAAAGTATTTTGTAGGCGGTATGACACTGGGAGCTGTTAAATCATAACCATCCAATCGTAACAGTCAATTCACAACGGTAAATATTACAAACGCAGGAGGTCCTGAACATGAAAAAACACTGGTCCAGATTTGCACTAATCCCCTTGCTCGCCGTGTCACTTGCCACACTCGCAGGATGCGGTGGAAGCGATAAAACCGCGAAAGAAGGCTCATCCAGCAGCACAGATCCGATTACGTTTAGCTTTTTCGGAGCAGATACAAGCCCGCAATGGAATGGAATGAAGGATGAAATAGGCAAGGAAATCACCAAGAAAACAGGTGTAACCTTGAACGCGGAATTTGATGTCAGCGGCGGAGGTGGCGATGACCGAATTGCTTTGATGGCAGCAAGTGGTGAATACCCAGACCTGGTCTCTCCTAAAGCAAATATTAACAAGCTTGTGGATGCGGGAGCCATGATTGATCTGACGGATCTGATCAACGATCACGCGCCCAATCTCAAAAAGCTCTACGGCCCCTATATGGATCGGCTGAAGTACAGCAATAAAGATCAAGCCATCTATGTTATTCCTACGTATGCAGGGGTGGGGCAGGAGAGTTTTGACGCGACGGGAGGATTTGAAATTCAGCATAGGGTGCTCAAGGAGCTGGGATATCCCAAGGTAAAAACCTTGCAGGATTTTGAAAGCGTACTCAAAACCTATGTAGCCAAGCATCCTACAATTAATGGCAAAAAAACAATCCCGCTCACGCTGGATGCAGATGATTGGAGAATTATGATTACGGTAACGAACCCTGCTTTCCAGACGACTGGAGCGCCGGATGATGGTGAGTATTTTATTGATCCCAAAACGTATGAAGCCAAGCTTCATTACAAACGTCCGGAAGAAAAGGAATATTTCCGTTGGTTGAACCACATGTACAATGAAGGGCTGCTTGATAAAGATTCGTTTGTGCAAAAAAGCGACCAATACAAATCCAAAATTGCCAGCGGTCGTGTCCTCGGTCTGATCGACCAGGAGTGGGGTTATCAGGATGCCGAAAATGCATTAAAAGCGTCAGGTAAGGCTGATGCCAGCTACGCGCATTTTCCAGTTACACTTTCGGAGGAGTATAAGGATCATTCCTTTCAGGATACAGGCTTTGCGTCTGGTTATGGTGTAGGGATTACGGAAAGTTGCAAGGACCCGGTGCGGGCTATTAAATTCCTGGATTATTTAGCTTCTGATGAGGGGCAGGTGCTAGTGAACTGGGGAATCGAGGGCAAGCATTATGAAATCAAAGACGGCAAACGCGTCATTCCTGCCGATGTATTGGATCAAAAAACGAACAATACAACCAGCTTCAATAAATCTACTGGAATAGACTTGTACACATTAATGAGTGGACACTATGGCGACGGAGTGAAAGACCCCACGGGGAACTACTACACTGCCAAATTCCCGGAACAAATCATTGCAGCTTATTCGAAGCCGGAGAAAGAATCACTTAAAGCGTATGGCGTAAAAACGTGGAAGGAACTGTTTCCAGACAAAGAAGAATTTGATGTGAAGCCTTGGGGCGCGGCCTATAACATAACGACAGACAATGAATCCAACTATAACGTTACATTCAAAAAAACGACAGACATTATCCGCAAACGGATACCGGAAGCGATTCTAGCACCAGCTTCCAATTTTGATACGATATACGACAACATGATTAAAGAACTGGATGCCGCCGGAGCTGTTCAAATGGAACAGCAATACACGCAACTGGTGAAGGACAGAGTGGAATTATGGAGTGGGAAGGCTGCTAAATAGTAAGTCCATTTATCCAAACTTTGAAATCTCGGAGTGACAGAGCGCATGCGCCATAGGCAATTTTGGGAGCAGCGCTTTGTCTGACCTCGATTGAGGGAGGGTTTGACGTGACGAAAGGCGAAAGGCCACAGTCCCTGCGGTTATGGTATCGCCAGCCTGCTGAGATATGGGAGGAAGCATTGCCAGTCGGCAATGGACGACTGGGAGCTATGGTATTTGGCGGAATCAGGGAGGAACATTTGCAATTAAACGAGGATACGCTCTGGTCCGGGTTTCCAAGAGATGGCGTTCAGTATGATGCATTGCGATATTTACAGCCTGCCAGAAAGCTGATTGCAGATGGAAAATACAAGGAAGCGGAGCAGCTGATTAATACAAACATGCTGGGCCGCGATGCGGAAGCCTATCAGCCTTTGGGCGACTTGTGGATTACGCAGGAGAACCTGGGGGAGATTGCGCATTATGAACGGGAACTGGATATGCAGACCGGAACGGCAGCGGTCACTTTTCAGAGTGATGGAGTCCGCTATACCCGTAAAGTTATCGCCAGTGCACCCGATGGGGTCATTATGGTGTCACTGACTGCGAATAAGGTCGGGAAAATCCATGCATCTGTGCGCATGACCACACCCCATCCTTGTGATGATGAAGCTGGAGAGGATGTGCATTTTGCTGATTCCTCCAAATGGGTTAGCGATAGCGATCCATCCGAGGAACCGACCAGGGACTTTATTACGTTGACTGGACGAGCGCCCAGTCATGTGGAGTCAAATTATCACGGCGATCATCCACAGGCTGTCGTTTATGAAAATGATTTGGGGATGGCTTTTGCCATTCAGGCGAGGGTTATTCCCGAGGGAGGAACCTTAACGTCGGGTGATGACGGAGCGTTGATCATCTCGGGCGCGGATAAAATCACGGTGTATTTGGCAGCAGCAACCGGATTTCGAGGATTTCATGCTATGCCGAATAGTGATGCAACGGAGTCAGTAGAAGCATGCAAAATCATTCTTGACGAAGCGATTTTGCTGGGAAGTGAGCAGGTGCGGCAACGCCATGAGCAGGATCACCGGAAGCTGTTTGACCGTGTTGCATTGGAACTGGGAGGTGACGCGCTAGCTGACGAGTCCGTTCTACCGACCGATCTGCGATTAGAACGTTACCAGAAAGGTCAGGCAGACCTTGGACTGGAAGTGCTGTTGTTTCAGTATGGACGTTATTTACTTATGGGCAGTTCGCGTCCGGGCAGTCAGCCCGCTAATCTGCAGGGCATCTGGAATGACCGGGTACAGCCGCCTTGGAACAGTAACTATACAACCAATATTAATACACAGATGAACTATTGGCCCGCAGAGGTGTGTAATCTTGCCGAGTGCCATGAGCCATTACTGCACATGATTGGAGAAGTCAGCCGTACGGGGCGCAGGGTCGCTTCCATTAATTATGGGGCTCAAGGATGGACAGCTCACCACAATATAGATGTATGGAGATACGCCGGACCGTCGGGTGGTCATGCCAGTTGGGCATTTTGGCCGCTTGGGGGTGTATGGCTGACCGCTCACCTATGGGAGCGTTATCTGTTCACCTTGGATACAACCTATTTGGCAGAACAGGCTTATCCGCTTATGAAGGGGGCGGCAGCCTTTTGCCTGGACTGGCTCGTGGAGGGCCCGGCTGGTCGGCTCGTAACGTCTCCATCCACATCGCCTGAAAATAAATTCATCACGCCCGAAGGCGAGGATTGCAGTATATCGATGGGTTCCACGATGGACATGACGCTGATTCGGGAGCTGTTGAGCAACTGTATTCAGGCCGCGGATCTGCTGGAATTAGACGATGAATTCCGCAAACGCTGCGAGGAGACACGGGAACGATTAATGCCCTATCAAATCGGCCGCCACGGTCAGTTACAGGAATGGTTGGTCGATTTTGAGGAAGCGGAGCCTGGGCATCGACATGTTTCGCATCTATACGGGGTTTATCCCGGCCGACAGATCCATATCCGTGATACACCGGAGCTGGCTGAGGCGGCCCGCGTATCGCTAAGTCGACGACTTGATCATGGTGGCGGGCATACGGGATGGAGCTGTGCCTGGTTGATCAACCTGTACGCCCGGCTGGAAGATGGCGACGCTGCCCATCGGTATGTTCGCACGTTGTTGTCGCGATCGACTTACCCTAATTTATTCGATGCTCATCCCCCTTTTCAGATCGACGGCAATTTTGGTGCGACGGCGGGCATCGCAGAGATGCTGCTGCAAAGCCGCCCGGGAGAGCTGACCCTATTGCCTGCCCTGCCATCGGCATGGTCGGAGGGACGGGCCAGCGGTTTGAAGGGACGTGGCGGGGTCACGGTCAGTCTGGAGTGGTCCAGCTCGCGGCTGGTCCGTGCGGAACTAACCGCCTCCGTCCAGACAGGAAGTTTCACCATTCGCAGTGCATATCCGTTTCACGCTGATACTCGTCAGGCTCAGCCAGACCCCAAGCACGGAGGATTTATTTTGTCATGGATTTTTACCAAAAAACAGGAAAATGCAAAGCGATATACGATTATAATTGAGGGAGAGGAAGAGAGACAATGACTATTTTTCAATTTCCGCAGGACTTTATGTGGGGTACCGCAACAGCTGCCTACCAGATCGAGGGAGCCTATCAGGAGGATGGGAGAGGGCTGTCGATCTGGGATACCTTTGCCCAGACGCCTGGTAAGGTTTTTAACGGGGATAACGGCAATGTAGCTTGTGATAGCTATCATCGCTACGAGGAAGATATCCGTCTTATGAAGGAACTGGGCATTCGTACCTATCGTTTCTCAGTGTCCTGGCCGCGTATATTCCCGAATGGTGACGGTGAAGTCAATCAAGAAGGGTTGAACTATTATCATCGCGTTGTTGATTTGTTGAACGACAGCGGGATAGAACCGTTTTGCACACTGTATCACTGGGATCTGCCTCAGGCGCTACAGGATGCTGGAGGGTGGGGAAATCGCCGCACGATTCAGGCGTTTGTCCAGTTTGCAGAAACGATGTTCCGTGAGTTTCATGGTAAGATACATCATTGGCTCACAATCAATGAACCTTGGTGTATCGCCTTTTTATCCAATATGTTAGGAGTTCATGCTCCGGGTCTGACGAATCTCCAGACAGCCATTGATGTAGGACATCATCTGCTGGTTGCGCATGGTCTATCTGTACGCCGATTCCGCGAGCTAGGCACTAGTGGCCAGATCGGCATCGCTCCCAATGTCTCCTGGGCTGTTCCTTACAGCACCTCGGAGGAGGATAAAGCGGCTTGTGCACGCACGATTTCTCTGCACAGTGACTGGTTTCTTCAGCCTATTTATAAAGGCTCGTATCCTCAGTTTTTGGTAGACTGGTTTGCGGAGCAGGGAGCTACTGTGCCTATTCAGGATGGGGATATGGACATCATCGGTGAGCCTATTGATATGATCGGTATCAATTATTATAGTATGTCGGTTAATCGCTTTAATCCGGAAGCAGGATTTCTTCAATCCGAAGAAATCAATATGGGACTACCTGTAACAGATATCGGCTGGCCGGTGGAGTCGCGTGGACTGTATGAGGTACTGCATTATTTGCAAAAATACGGGAACATCGATATTTACATTACCGAGAACGGGGCTTGTATCAATGATGAGGTCGTAAACGGCAAGGTGCAGGATGATCGTCGGATTTCCTACATGCAGCAGCATTTGGTGCAGGTGCACCGGGCAATTCATGATGGCCTTCATGTCAAAGGCTATATGGCATGGTCACTTATGGACAATTTTGAGTGGGCAGAGGGATATAATATGAGATTTGGCATGATTCATGTCGATTTCCGCACACAGGTCCGTACACCAAAGGAAAGTTACTATTGGTATCGAAATGTAGTAAGTAATAACTGGTTGGAAACTAGACGTTAAAACGAAGAAAAATGTTATGAAAATAGAGCAGATTTAAGCCTGCCTCCACTCCCGTTTGTTTAAATAGAAGGTCCTCTGGGGTAATAATAGGCAAGATGAATTACAGATAGTTCAAGATGAATTACAGATAGTTATAGTATGTAGAGACCAGCAGGAATAGAAAAATAAAAAATGTGCATACTGAAAAAAATACCTGGCGAGGGCACTTTTTAAACCATTTTAAATTAGAGGGAGTGGAGGGTATGGCTTTGAATTTTAGGAAATCAGGATCAAGGGATAACCAAATGAGCCGCACGGTGTCTGTTATTTCTTTGATCGCTTGTATTGTAGGTATTATTCTTATTTTGCTTGATATAGGAAATTTAACTGATCGTAACATCTATCTAATGACAGGTATTGGCGCCTTTGCTGCCGGAATTTTTATTTTTCTAATTGGGAAATCATTTGTCATTGCCCGCAAGAAGGAAGACCAAGAAAACGGACATCGTTAATACATTGACAATGCTGTACAGAAAACGGATAACGAGAACAACAGCACGGGGCTTCGAGCAGTGTGGCATGATAACTGTAAGGAGTCCCGGTTTTTGCTTTAATATAGCGTTTTTAAGATACTTTAAGATGCATAATTTACGTTTTTATATGTCATTTTTGAATTAAAAAGAATTTTTGAATTGCAAGAGAAATTTTATTTTTAGAGAGGTTTTTCACAAAAATCGGACAAATAATCGACAATTCTGTTAACAATAAAAAAAGTGGCCGCTTTTCTGCTATCTTATATAAGGGCAACATTACAGGAGTTCGTTAAGTCTTGAGTAATTTATTATTTTAAGGAGAGGGGAACAACATGAACAAAAAACCAAAAGCGATTATTGCGTTGGTTTTGACCGTGCTCACGGTAGCATTGCTCATTTGGACGTGTTTTTATGCTGGCGGAAAATACGTTGTTTTCGATCCGAAAGGACCAATTGGGCAAGCACAAAAAGAGCTGATCATTCTTACAACGGCATTGTCTGCGCTTATAATTGTACCGGTTATGATTTTGACTTTCTTCATCGTGTGGCGGTATCGAGATACCCCCACAAACAAGGTGAAGTATCAACCTCACTGGGATGACAGCAAAAAGCTGGAAACCACATGGTGGGCTATTCCGATTATCGTTATCCTTATTATTGCGGTCATCACTGCGAGATATACCTACTTGCTGGAGCCTTCCAAGCCGATTGCAAGTACGCAAAAGCCAGTAACGATTCAAGTAACTTCATTGGACTGGAAATGGCTCTTTATGTATCCAGAGGAAGGTATCGCTACTGTTAACCAAGTTCACATTCCTAAAGGTGTTCCAGTCCGTTTTGAGCTGACTGCTGACGCCCCGATGAACTCGTTCTGGATTCCGCAATTGGGCGGTCAAATCTACACCATGTCAGGCATGGCTATGAAACTGCATTTGCAGGCCGATCACGAAGGAACTTACTTTGGCTCGGGTGCAAACTTTAGCGGTGAGCATTTTGGACAAATGCGTTTTGATGTAGAAGTCCAGTCGGATGAAGAGTATAAAAACTGGGTCGCTGACATCAAGAAGCAGTCTAAGCCGCTGACGAAGGATGGCTATTTGGCGCTTGCAAAACCAGGTTTGTCCCAGCCTGCTGAGTATTCTTCGATTCCAGACGGTTTGTTCAAAGAGATTGTCAACAAGTATGTAGTGGAAGGCTCTAACCCCCATGCTGGGCATGGCGAAGCTACATCTACAGAAGGTTCATCCAAGTCCGGCACAGAAGAGCATGCTGCAATGGACATGAGTCATATGAATATGAGCGGACACAATTAAATGATTATAGGGAAGGAGGCCCCCAATGCTTGACAAAATAAAAGAGTTTGCATCCACTTTCTTCGTTACTGGAGACCCGATGATCTATGGAGCGGACGTTTCCATCGCACTAGCAACGATCGGGATCGTGTTTGTGCTCACTTATTTCAAAAAATGGGGCTGGCTTTGGAAAAACTGGTTGACTACGGTTGACCATAAAAAAGTCGGTATTATGTATATTCTTGCGGCCATCTTGATGTTATTCCGCGGAGGCGTGGATGCATTATTGATGCGTATTCAACTTGCTACACCGGATGTGACACTCCTGCATCCTGAGCATTACAACCAGATTTTCACCACTCACGGCACAATCATGATCTTGTTTATGGCGATGCCGTTGATGTTTGGTTTGTTTAATATCGCCGTGCCCCTGCAAATTGGTGCGCGCGACGTTGCGTTTCCTTTCCTGAACGCATTGAGCTTCTGGCTTTTCTTTATGGGTGCGATGTTGTTCAACTTGTCCTTTGTTATCGGCGGTTCGCCAGATGCAGGCTGGTTGAGTTATCCACCGCTTTCAGAACTACAATTTAGTCCTGGCGTCGGTCAGAACTTCTATATCTGGGGGATTCAGATTTCCGGTATAGGTTCATTGGCTACAGGGATCAACTTTATTGTTACCATTATTAAAATGCGTGCACCTGGTATGACATGGATGAAAATGCCTGTCTTTACGTGGTCCGTATTTTCATCATGTGTTATTATCATTTTCGCGTTCCCGATTCTGACGGTTACTTTAGCATTGCTATTCCTTGACCGCTTCGGAGGAGGACACTTCTTTACCCTTGATTTTGGCGGTAACCCGATGATGTATATCAACTTGATCTGGATGTGGGGTCACCCTGAGGTATACATTGTAGTATTGCCTGCTTTCGGTATTTATTCCGAGGTCATCAGCGTATTCTCCAAAAAGAAATTGTTTGGTTACAAATCCATGGTTTACGCCATGTTCATTATTGCGATCCTGTCCTTCTTCACGTGGGCGCATCACTTCTTCACGATGGGATCAGGCGCAGATGTTAATGCATTCTTTGCGATTTCGACAATGGTTATCGCAATTCCAACAGGGGTTAAAGTATTTAACTGGCTGTTCACGATGTATCGGGGTAAGCTCGAATTTAAAACTCCGATGATGTGGTCTATTGCATTTATTCCGAACTTCCTGATTGCAGGTTTGACAGGCGTTATGTTGTCTGTAGCACCCGCAGACTTCCAGTTCCATAACAGTTACTTCCTGATCGCTCACTTTCACTCCGCTCTGATCGGTGGGGTAGTGTTCGGTTACCTGGCAGGTCTGTACTACTGGTGGCCTAAAATGTTCGGTTTCACATTGCCTGAAACGCCTGGTAAATGGGCTTTCTGGTTCTGGAATATTGGTTTCTATGTATGTTTCATTCCGCAATACTCCCTCGGTCTGATGGGGATGACACGTCGTCTGAGCACTTACGGCTGGGATACTGGCTGGCAGCCGCTTAACATGGTGTCAACTGTTGGGGCATTCCTGATGGGGATTGGTTTCTTGTTCCAGGTTCTTCAAATTCTTCTGGGTATCAAAAATTACCGCAAGCTGAAGGATACAACTGGCGATCCTTGGGGTGGTCATACGCTCGAATGGTCGATTCCTTCACCTGCACCGGAATACAATTTTGCTACCATTCCGCAAGTAGAAGAACGCGATGACTGGTGGGCAGAAAAAGATAAACGTGCAAAGGGTATTTTCAGAAAGCAACCGCCAATTGAAGCGATTCATATGCCGAAAAACTCGGCGATTCCATTCATTATGTCGGTATTCTTTTTCATTGCAGGTTTCGGATTCGTATTTGGATGGTCGTTCTTCTATATTCCAGGGCTGATCGGCGTGGCAATTTGTATGATTTGCCGTTCGTTCTTCTCCTATGATAGCGACTACTATATCCCTGCGGATGAAGTAAAACGCACGGAAGCGGCAATAAGGGGGTCTGTATAATGGCACAAGCTGCAGCACATCACAGCCATGATCATGACCACGGGCATCACGATCCGCAAGAATTGAAGATGCTTGGTTTTTGGATCTTCCTCGTAACGGACGTAATCCTGTTCAGTACCTTGTTCGCAACCTTCGTTGTCCTTCGGAATAACACAGCCGGAGGACCAGGTGGCGCAGAGCTGTTTAACATGACGGGCGTTATTATTGAAACGTTCCTCTTGCTCACAAGCAGCTTCACAAGTGGTCTGGCTGTGTTGGCTATGAACAAAGGAAGCATGAAGGGATTAATCAGCTGGTTAATCGTGACGGCGATCCTGGGTCTTGGTTTTATCGGTTTTGAAGTTTACGAGTTTATTGAAATGGTACACGAAGGAGCTAATTACGGAACCAGTGCGTTCCTGTCGGCATTCTTCACACTGGTCGGTACACACGGACTTCACGTTTCCTTAGGTCTGGTATGGATGATTGGACTCATGTTCCAAGTGAAAAAACGTGGGCTTATCCCTGAAACAAAGGGTAAAGTTTCGGCATTGAGCTTGTACTGGCACTTTTTGGACGCTGTCTGGATCTTCTTGCTGACAGTTGTCTATTTGATGGGGGTGATGTAGATGGCACAGCATCAATCAGGAGCAGGTTCGCATGGTCATGATGATTCTCACGGTTCAGTGAAGTCCTATGTTATCGGGTTTATTCTGTCCATCGTCCTGACCATCATTCCTCTCTTCGTGGTGATGAATCATATGTTGAGCCGCACTTCGACCATGGTTGTTATTTTAGCCGCGGCAGTGCTGCAATTTCTGGTTCAGTTATTCTTCTTCATGCACATCCGTGAAAGCAATGGACCACGTTGGAATGTTATGACTTTGATCTTTGGTGTAGTAATCCTGTTGACTGTCGTTGGCGGTTCTGTATGGATTATGGAATACAACATGGTAGCACACTAATAAAAACACACTCGTTTTAGATAAGAGGGAGCGGCTTTAGGCCGCTTCTTCTTTTTTTGTAAAAAGCCTGCCTAAAATTAAACTGTGGCTTCTTGAACTGTAGTTTATAAGTGTGTAAAATGGAATTGTATAACAGAAGAGTAGAAAAGATAATAATAATCATTGAGAGTGAGGAAAACGTCATGAACACCGAAATATTGTTTAAACCTTTTAAGTTAGGTAACTTCTCTCTTCCCAATCGGATCGTTATGGCTCCCATGACACGGAATTTTTCTCCTCAAGGTATTCCAGGGCCTGAGGTTGCCGCATATTATCGGCGCCGAGCGGAAAATGCTGTTGGATTGATTATTACGGAGGGAACGGCTATTCACCATCTCGCAGCTGTGGAACACACAAGCATCCCTAATTTTTATGGTGAGGGGTTAAAGGGCTGGGCCAAGGTAGTAGAGGAAGTCCATGCAGCAGGGGGCAAAATTATACCGCAACTTTGGCATGTGGGCACAGCCCGCAAAATAGGTGCGGATAACCAGCCGAATCCCGAGGCATTGCCTGTCGGCCCTTCAGGTATTTCTCCCGCTGGTGAAAAGGTAGTTGAGCCATTGACGGAGGCGGAAATTGCGGATATCATTGCAGCCTTTGCTCAGGCCGCTGCCGATGCCAAGCGAGTGGGGTTTGACGGCATTGAGCTTCATGGAGCACATGGCTATCTGATAGACCAATTTTTCTGGGACAAAACGAATAAGCGTACCGATCAATATGGAGGCGATTTGGTTCAGCGTACCCGGTTTGCAGTCGAGGTCATTGAAGCTTGTCGCCGTGCAGTAGGCCCGGATTTTCCAATTGTACTGCGATTCTCCCAGTGGAAGATGTACCATTATGGAGAGAAGCTGGCACAGACACCACAGGAACTTGAACAGTTCCTTGCTCCATTGGTACAAGCCGGGGTGGATGTATTCCATTGTTCAAGCCGTCGTTTTTGGGAACCAGAATTTGAAGGGTCAGATCTAAACCTGGCAGCTTGGACTAAAAAGATAACAGGCAAGCCGGTTATTACAGTAGGATCGATTGGTTTGGAGAAGGCCTTTTTGAGTGATTTGGAAAATAACAATAATCGTCAGGCTGAGCAATCCGGTAATGTAGAGGCCAGATTGGAACAACTTGTGGAGCTAGTAGAACGAGAGGAAGTTGATCTGGTCGCAGTTGGACGTGCATTGCTGGTTGATCCGGCATTTGCAGTAAAGCTACGTGATCAACAAATAAAAGAAATAATTCCTTACAATGATGAGGTATTAAAAACGTTGAATTAAGCAAATTTCAGTTACAGGGCAAGCTGTAATTTAAGCTATTCGTAAATTCTACGAATTTGCTATAATAAGAGCATCAAGTCGAAACACACGGGGTGAAAAGGATGAATTCTGAAACGGAAGCTTTGGATTGCGAGCCGGCTTGTCACGGTTCAGACCAGGAAATTGAGCGCATAAAATCTTCCCTAGTTGAGGATTCCATCGCATACAAAATGTCGGAGCTGTTTAAAGCGCTGGGTGACCCGACACGAATCAAACTGATTTATGCCCTGGCCCAAAAGGAATTGTGTGTTCATGATTTAACACAGGTGTTGAACATGGGGCAATCTGCGGTATCCCACCAGCTTCGTTATTTGCGCAATCTGCGTATTGTCAAACGACGCAAGGAAGGCAAGACAGTGTTTTATTCACTGGATGATAATCATGTGGAGCAGATTTTTTTGCAAACCCATCAGCACATATCACATCAATGATTTTTGACAAACCAACAAGTAGGGCGCCAAGCAATTGGCGCCCTTTTGGTGTTGACTCTGAGTTTGATTTTTTTTCTTTAAACAGGGCGATGATCATTGACTTTTACCCCTAAACCTGAATATAATGACCTTAACAAATAATATATGAACAGTTGCTCATATATAGCTAATTGGAGGCCAATTATTATGGATGCTCTAAAAAGAAATGAACGACATGAATGGATTTTGGAAGGTTTGGATTGCGCTAACTGTGCTTTAAAGATTGAAAATGGAGTCAGTAAGATAGAGGGGGTCCTGGATTGCTCGGTCAATTTTGTCACAAAAACGTTGACGATGACCACAAATTCGGATCAACAAGAAGAGATTTTCCGCCAAACAGAACGGAAGATTCACAGACTTGAGCCTCATGTTCGGATGGTTGCCAAGAATGCTGGTGGACGCTTGCGTGAGGACAGTCGAAATGACGCTGGTGCAGTAGAGACAAGCTGCGCAGAGGACTGCGCGTGCGGTCATGAGCATGATGGTGAAGGACATAATCACAATGACGGAAAGCATGCTGCTCACAGTCATGGTGGCCATAGCCATGAAGCACACGGCGCGCACGATGGGCACGACCATGGTAATCATGCTCACATGCATCACAATCACCATGCAGTGCACGATCATGGTGAAGCTGACCATGCTCATTCTCATTCGCATGGAGATGATGGTCATGCTGGGCATACGCATGATCATGGTACGGACGGTATGCGCCGTATGATTGCACGTTTGTCCATAGGTGCGATTATTGCCGCTGTCGCCTGGTGGTTACCTGTCGAAGGTGTGGGCAAGCTGGCTCTATTTTTAGTAGCATACATCATCGTTGGCGGTGATGTTGTCTTGCAGGCTGTGCGCAGTTTGGTGCGTGGAATGGCCTTTGACGAGTACTTCCTGATGACGCTGGCTACTGTAGGCGCATTTGCTATTGGGGAATATCCCGAAGGCGTGGCTGTCATGTTCTTTTATCAAATTGGAGAGCTATTCCAGGGTATTGCAGTTAACCGTTCACGCAAGTCCATCAGTGATTTGATGGATATTAGACCGGACTATGCCAACTTGAAGACCGCTGAGTCCGTACGGAAGGTTTCCCCAGAAGAGGTTCGCGTCGGAGATCTGATCGTGATCAAGCCGGGGGAGAAAATCCCGCTGGATGGTAAGGTTGTAGAAGGCAAGTCGCATGTCGATACCTCGGCGTTGACCGGTGAATCTGTGCCTCGTACCGTTGAGCCGGGAAGCAGCGTGATGAGTGGATTTGTGAATACGAACGGACTTCTGACGGTAGAGGTCAGCAAAGAATTTAGTGAATCCGCGGTTTCCAAAATTTTGGAACTGGTGCAAAATGCGAGTGCCAAAAAAGCACCGACGGAAAAGTTTATCACGAAATTTTCCAGATATTATACACCTGTAGTGGTTATCGTAGCGTTGCTGCTGGCAGTTGTTCCCCCACTTGTTATGCCGGGGGCACAATTTTCAGATTGGTTATATCGTGCGCTTGTTTTCCTTGTTATTTCTTGTCCATGTGCGCTGGTAGTGTCTATTCCACTAGGCTTCTTCGGCGGGATCGGGGCTGCCTCCCGTTCAGGTGTGCTGATCAAGGGCGGGAATTATCTTGAAGCTCTGAATCATGTGAAATACGCTGTTTTTGATAAAACAGGTACGCTCACCAAAGGTGTTTTCCATGTGACAGGAATTTATCCTGCCGAATCTTTTACCAAGGAAAGCTTGCTGGAGACCGCTGCATTGGCTGAGATGCACTCCACGCATCCTATCGCTGCGTCCCTGCGGGAAGCTTATGGTCATGAACTTCAACCGGAGCGAGTTCAGCAATATAGCGAAATATCCGGCCACGGGATTCAGGCCCAAATAGATGGGCGTCTGGTATTGGCCGGAAACGCTAAGCTGATGGAACGGGAGCATGTTGCTTTGAATGCAGGGCAGCAAGCAGGATCACTGGATGAAGGAACGGTTGTACATGTGGCTGTAGATGGAACGTATGCCGGGTGCATTCTGATATCGGATGAGGTCAAGGAAGACGCGGCCAAGACGATTGCTTCCCTGAAAAAGCTAGGGGTGGTAAAAACCATCATGCTAACAGGCGACAATCGGACAGTTGCCGAGGCTGTAGGACGTCAGCTAGGTCTGGATGAAGTACGGGCAGAGCTGTTGCCTCAGCATAAAGCCGAAGCCATTGAGCAGTTGTCTGCAAGTAAAAAAACGAGCGATAAGATTCTGTTTGTAGGCGATGGAATTAATGATACGCCTGTGCTTGCTTTGGCAGATGTTGGTGTAGCGATGGGCGGTTTGGGCTCAGATGCAGCGATTGAGGCAGCAGATATCGTAATCATGAACGACGAGCCTTCAAGGCTGGTGACGGCGATTCATATTGCCCAACGCACGCGCCGTATCGTATGGCAAAACATTATATTTGCGCTAGGTGTCAAAGCTGTATTTCTCACATTAGGTGCATTTGGTATTGCTACCATGTGGGAGGCTGTATTTTCTGATGTAGGCGTTACACTGTTAGCCGTATTAAATGTGATGCGTGTGCTGAAGGTTGGTTCTGAAGAATAAAAAGGGAACACCCCCCGTTAACAATTGGATGCAGGTATCCTATGAAAACAGGGGGTGTTTTCTATAGCTGACTTTTTTGTATAGACATGTGTGCGACCGGCCGTGTAGCGATTTATTTCGGCATACATAGTAGTTGTACAGAGATGTATAAATATGGGGAGGGCCTAATACGTTTAAGGTAGGGACTTTACAAGTAAAGTCCATGTAACATTCAGTTGTTCAGTAATGAGTAAGCGTTTTCTTGAATTGGAGGGGGACTCGAATTCCGGGTGCCAACTTCCTGACGAAAGAAAGGATGGATTAATAAGCATGGAGGCTAAACTGATGCATGTATTCGCAGAGCTGTTGGGTAGCATAAACAGCCGGGATTGCAACGTTCCAGAGCCAGATATGGAGTCTGCTGCACGGAGATTGGCTATGGAGACGCTAAGAGCAGGAAGCCAGCAAGTATCTGCTGCACAGGAGGAAGATCCATTGGGCTGGCTGGTTGGTTTAGCTGAGCAGGGGGCCATCAGTCGAGCGGAGGCCTTGCTGGCTGTAAGCCCGGAATTACTTGGAGAATCGATGTTGAATCACGGCAACGATATGGGGCAGGCCATGGGCACATTACTGCAATGGAGCGATGAATACAGGCACACCTTCATACGGCTTTATGCTGACGCCCCTGCACGTATAAGTCGTAAAAGTACAGAGGAAGCCTCAGAAATAGGCAGTCTTGATGGTTATAGTCTCCTACATGGTCCCTTGTCGCAAGCATCCGGCCGCGTGAGGGAATTATGCTATGCCTATCTGGACGTGGCGGAGTCGGGACAAAAGGTTTATGCTCCTGACGGGAAGCCTGATCCCATTCTTATCCCCGGTTCCCGTGCATCCGAAACGTACACAACATTTAATAAAGCATCGGGTTTGCCTGGAGTATGTGAACACCTGTCCCGACGGATCATTGGACTGCTGGAAACAGAGTACGAAGGCTTGTTTGAGTTGCTGGACGGATTGCCGTTGACTATAGCTTTGACTGAGCAGAACAATGCAGTGGGCATCGGAAGCCTGCAAGATATGCAGTTGGAGGCCCTGCTGCGTGCAGCGTTGCGAAGCATGCGACAGGGAGGGGAACCACGGCTGGAGATTATGGTGCGCAATCCGGCTGACGCAAACCAGTTCCAGACCATCCGAGACTGGATTGACGGCGTGGCCGAGCAAACGTTGTGCGGCCGTCTGCGGTGCGTTCCATATCGGGTAGGCGTGCTTATGACGGTGGATACAAATTTGGTGCCTAATGCAGGCCAAATATGGAATGAACAATCTGCACAGTCAAGGAAGTCGGCCAATGCCGATAACATATCCGAGGTGAGCACACGGCAGACCAAGCAGGCGGCTCAGGCCGCAGATTTGGCGCGTTTTGCCGACACGGTCATTTTAGAAGTCATAACATCGCCAGCTTCCCATGGTAGCGAAGCTGGCGAACAGTTAATTCCAGCCACTACTCATGGGCATGAGAGTGCTAATGATACGATAAAACACATAGTGGAAGCTGTTCGGCGTATAAAGCCTGAGCTTCCTGTATGGGTGGCGATAGATGAAATTCACCCGTCTCTAGACGGCATTAGGATCTGGGAAAATGAGCTGACGGGCGTCATTTGTTCAGACCCTGCAATTCCAGCTATACGCCTTGCCGCTGCCCGTTGGAGACTGCAACAGCAAACCAACCAACAACATATTGCAGGGACCACACATACCCATGCGTGGAAGTTTCCGCTTTAGCCTGAAGGTAATCTGAATTCAAGTGGTTGAGTGCTTTGAAATGTAGAGGTACCCGCGTTGTTTGCGCGGGTATTTTTTTATTTTAGGGGATTGCCAGTTTACAAGCGGAAAAGAAAGGGTATATAATAAAACAAAAAGTTTCTCTAAACCAAAATAATTGTATATACGCAAAAATGATTATCATTCTCATTGCCAAACATGCTGCTTCGGGCTTCCCGTAGCAGCATGTGCTATTTTAAGGCACTTAACAATGGATATCATTCTCAATGAAATTCAAGTACAAAGACCAAAAAAGGAAAGGAACGTGACATGATGCAAGCAGTTCAACGACTACAAGATACATTGTCTCCCTCTAACCGGGCACTCACAAAAAACAGTGGCAGCAGACGGCCTGGTCCGAATCGCAAACCGCAATTTCAGTTTAAAAGCATGCTGAAAAATAAGGAGATGCAAGCTGCTCTAGGCAGTGGAATGCTAATGCTGATGGCATGGGGGGTGTCACATTGGTGGCAGTGGCTATCCGTCATTCTCTATGTAGTGTCTTATGCCCTTGGAGGCTGGTCCAAAGCCAAGGAAGGGATTGAAACCCTGATCCGGGAACATGATTTGGATGTTAATTTACTTATGATCGCTGCGTCTTTAGGAGCTGCGGCTATTGGCTACTGGAATGAAGGAGCCATGCTGATCTTTATTTTTGCACTCAGTGGTGCGCTGGAGAGCTATACCACCGAGCGCAGCAGTAAGGATATTTCCGAGCTGATGGCGTTGAAGCCGGAAACGGCTCTGCGTTTGTCTCACGAGGGAACAGAAACGGTCGGCATTGAGCAGCTGTTGCCAGGCGACCTGCTGCTGGTTAAGCCCGGCGAATTAATTCCGGCGGACGGCCGAATCTCCAAGGGCGTGTCAGCCGTGAATCAAGCATCCATTACCGGGGAATCTGTTCCGGTAAACAAGGTGGCAGGTGACGAAGTATATGCAGGCACCATCAATGGAGAAGGCGTGCTGTATGTAGAAGTCAGCCAGTCCTCGGAAGATACTTTATTTTCAAAAATCATTCGTATGGTAGAAGAGGCCCGGACCGAAGTTCCTGATTCGCAGCGGTTTATTAAAACATTTGAATCGGTATACGCCCGAATTGTTGTTGCTGTCACGCTGATCGTCATTGTGGGTGCACCCCTTGTATTGGACTGGACATGGGCAGCGGCGTTTTACAAGGCAATGGTATTTCTTGTAGTGGCTTCACCTTGTGCGCTTGTGTCATCCATTATGCCGGTGATGCTATCCGCTATTTCCAACCGTGCCCGGCGGGGTATTCTGTTCAAAGGTGGCGCACATGTAGAGAATATGGCATTGACATCTGTCGTTGCTTTTGACAAAACAGGCACGTTAACGAAGGGTTCTCCTGTGGTCACGGATTGGATCACCGCCCCAGATTACGATGCTGATGAGCTATTGCACACGGTCGCGACAATCGAAAGCTATTCCTTGCATCCGCTGGCACGAGCGATTGTAGCCAAAGCCGAAACTGAATTGGGACAGAGGGAGCTTCTCACAGCCGAGCAAGTGCAGGCGCTTACCGGATGGGGAATGGAAGGCATTATAGGCGGGGTCAAATGGAAAATCGGCCGCACCAATGTGCTGGATGAACCTGGACTTCTGGCAGAGCCAGAGTGGGTGGAGAGCCGAGCCCGACTGGAAGCTGAGGGCAAAACCGTATCCATCATTCTTGCAGATGATCGGATTGTCGGAATGCTGGCGCTGCGTGACGAGCTGCGTCCCCAGGCGCGCGAGTCCGTGAAACGCCTGCAAGCACAGGGGATCCGGGTCGTCATGCTGACTGGAGATCGACCGGACACGGCTGCCGTGATCGCGGCGCAGGCTGGAGTTGACGCCGTATATGCCGGCTTAATGCCGGAGGACAAAGTCAGCTATATTCGCAAGCTGCGCGAGGAATACGGGCATGTCGTCATGGTCGGCGACGGTGTGAATGATGCCCCGGCTTTGACCGCGGCGACTGTAGGGCTGGGCATGGGAATGCACGGCAGTGGAGCAGCACTCGAGGTCGCAGACGTGGTGCTAATGAATGACGGAATCGAGGAGATTGCTCCGACGATCGCATTGGCGCGCAAGGCGCAGCGGGTGGTCAAACAAAATATGATCTTCGCGGTAAGTGTGATTGTACTGCTGGTAATCAGCAATTTTGTGCAAAATATAGCCCTGCCTTTTGGGGTCATTGGACATGAAGGCAGCACGCTCCTTGTCATTTTGAACGGCCTGCGTTTATTGCGGTCATAAGACTAACCATCCAATTCACTAATCATAAGTTTACACATAGGCAGGAGCATCCAACCCTTTTACAATCCAAGAGGGTTGGATGCTCCTTTTTTTGCTGTGTTAGTCTACTTTGTAGGCAAGGCCAGTTTGTCTCATATCTCTAATTTCGCGACTGCTATGCGTCTATCTGCGGCGCGGTGTAGACCGCCGCAAGAACAGGGAAAACAATAATCCCGCCAGCGCAATTCCGGTGGCAATGATGAAAGCATCATTAATGCCATGAATCGTCGATTCCGTAACAGCCCTTCCGTATACTTGTTGTATGGCGAGTGCAGAGCCGCTTTCCGTAGAGATACCCGCTGTTTGTGCTAGGGTTTGTCCCAGTTGGGATATGCCTTCCGTTACAGAAGCATTAGCGGTGGTAGCGACATTCGCATAATCCGCCAAATGAACCGTAGTTCGGCTGCTCATGACCGTAATGAGCCAAGCGGTACCAATAGATCCAGCAATTTGCCGTACTGTATTAGACATGGCAGTACCATGGCTGCCAAGATGGGCAGGCAGCTGGTTTAGTCCTTCCGTCTGAACGGACATCATCAGCAGTGACATCCCGAAGCTGCGAATCGTGTAAATAATCATGATATGTCCATAGGTGGTGGCATCGGTCAGCAGACTGAATTCCCATGTCGTGACTGCTGTAATAATCAGCCCGACAATTGCTAACGGTCTCGCACCAATACGATCGAATACTGCCCCAGATATCGGTGACATCACACCCATCAGCAGTGCACCCGGCAACAGCAGCAGACCGGATTGCAGCGGCGTAAAGCCGCGTATATTTTGCAAATAAATCGGCAGCAGCAGCATCCCGCCGAACATAGTCATATTGACAGTAGCCCCAACCAGCGTAGATACCGTAAAAATGTCGTATTTAAATACACGGAACTCCAGCATAGGCTCCAACATGTTCAGCTCGCGTACGACAAAAAATACAATAAACAAGATCCCGAAAGCGAGCGAGAGTATGACTATATTGCTACTCCAGCCCTTGTCTCCGGCTGAACTAAAGCCATACAGGAGAAGACCAAAGCCAAGAGTGGAAAAAATAGTTCCCAGCAGATCAAAACTCGGTTTTGTCAGCTTGGACACATTTTTAAGCCAGCGTACAGCAAATAGAATATCAATGATCGCCAGCGGAATGACTAACAAAAATAACAGCCGCCAACTGTAGTGCTCGACAATCCACCCGGATAAAGTTGGTCCTACCGCCGGGGCAAACATCATGGCAATCCCCATGGTTCCCATAGCTGCGCCCCGTTTTTCGGGGGGAAATACAGTCAGGAACACGTTCATCACCACAGGCATGATGATGCCGGCCCCGCTGGCTTGGATGACGCGTCCAACCAGCATAGGCGCAAAGCCAGTGCTGATCGTGCAGACGACAGACCCGGCAGTAAACAAACCCATCGCGGATATGAACAGCGCACGTGTTCCAAAGGATTCAATGAGAAAAGCGGTGATTGGAATCAGGATTCCGTTCGTCAGCATATATCCGGTGGATAACCATTGAACGGTTGTGGCAGACACGTTGAAGTCATTCATCAAATGTGGAATAGCCACATTGAGCAGCGTTTGATTCAAAATCGAAATGAAGGCGCCTAGCAGCAGCACGGACAGAATACGTCCGACGGACATTTTTTGATCCATGACAGCCTCCTACTTGTGAACTCTAATCGTTGCACTCATTCCCGGGATAATCCCCAGCCCCTTGTAACCTTGAATGGAAATGGTAACCGGCACGACCTGCGTCACCTTGGTATAGTTGGCAGTGGTATTGGAAGTGGGCAGCAATGAAAAGGTGGATGCGGTCGCCAGACCGATCTTTTCGAGTTTGCCGGTTAGGGACGTATCCGGGTAAGCATCGATATACACATCTACAGTTTGTCCTACTTGGAGATCCTGTACAGCCGTTTCATCTATATTGGCAGTAATCCAAAGGTTGTTCAGATCAAAAGCCTTTGCTAACGGTGTGCCCGCCCCGACAATCGAGTTATTGACAGCAGTTTGCTGTACGATCGTACCGTCAGTCGGGATTGTAACGCTGATCCGGCTTCCGCCTCCCTCTACACTACCAAGCGTGCTGCCAGCAGTGTACGTTTTACCAACTTCAGCGTTCCAGCCTGTGAGCTTTCCTGCGCTTGGAGAGGCAACAGTAACCGCTTGTCCGCTTACTTGTGCATTGTCAGTTTTTATGTAGTTGGCGGACTGATTGTAGTAGTAGGCGGCGGCTCCACCTCCTGCCAGAATAATAATAATTACCAGCAGATTAACTAATATGGCGCGCGAATTCATATTGTGCATGCCTCCCTAGTTGTTTTTGAATGTTCAAAGTATGCGTCAGACCATATTCATAATATTCAGATCGATTTTGGGAAAGGTTAAGAGCGTATGCAAAAAGGATGATCTTGCTGATAAAGGATGATGCGGATAATGGCGACCAGAATTATGATTGTATATGACAGTGAGAATGGACATACCGAACATCTCGCTCGATCAATCGCAGAAGGGGCACGTCTGGATCACACAGAAGTGTTGTTAAAGCATGTAAATGAGGCCGACGTGAATGAACTAGTAAACGTGGATGCGATTATCTGGGGGTGTCCAGGTCATTTTGGTACTATCAGCAGCGGTCTGAAGAGCTGGATTGACAAGCTCGGGTATCTGTGGGCGCAGGGCAAGCTGGTGGACAAAATCGGTGCAGTGTTTTGCACAACCGCTACCGTTCATGGTGGATTGGAATCAACGCTGTTGAATTTGATTACCCCCATGCTTCATCAAGGCATGATTATTGTTGGGCTGCCAGCTAGTATTGCGGAAAATGCCCTATACGGCTCCTATTACGGTGTAGGGGTAACATGTCCGGTGGAGACAGATCCCAATGGGCCACCCAATCTTCCAAAAGATGATGATCTTGCGTTAGGTCGCTCTTTGGGCAAACGGGTCGCTGAGATGGCGGGACGGTACCGTAGCGCTGAAAGAGAATAGGAGGCCGCCGATGACCATTGCTTTTATCGCAGTAGCTGTGGTTGCCTTGATCTTTTTACTGGTATTTAATACGAAGATGACGCGCAAGTCCTCGGCCAAGAAACGCCCCAACCAAGAGGATTCCAAGCAAAGAAGTAAACGACCTTATCCCGTGCAGGTGGAACCCAAGGCGCATGAATTAACGGAACATACCGGAGAGATGCAGCCTAAGGATTCTGGTATTGAAGAACATCGTGCCCGGGAGCATCAGAAGTTGCCTGATATCCATACGGATATGAAGGTGGAAAAAGATCGCAAGAACACAGAAAGTACTTACGGGGATCAGGATTATCGTGCGGCTTTGCGTGGTTTTGCTGGAAAAGACGAAGAAAAGGATGGAAGTTCCCCGAAATCCAATGGAGAAAAGGAAGCTTTCAAAAGTGAGGACGAGAAGTACCGGGAAGCCCTGCGCTCCATGAACCAAAAAAAATGAGATCCCTTCATTTGTACATGGCAAAAGGCTGCTTTCTGTCTGAATTACAGGCAGAAAGCAGCCTTTTTGTGTTGGACGGCTATAGCCATTCGGTTAGTCCGATCATCGTTATCAAGCCAAGAATAAAAGAAAATGTGGCGATTCGCTGGTTGCCGTCCCCGTGACTTTCGGGAATCAGTTCCTTGTAGACGATAAACATCATAGCTCCGGCGGCAAAAGCAAGACCGTACGGCACGAGTCCGTTCACCCAGCTGCTTAGATAAAAGCCGATTAGACTGGTGATGATTTCCACAGCTCCTGTTAGGGTGGCAATACCCAATGCCTTGAAGCGACCGATGTTTTGATTCACAAGGAATAGCGCTACGATAAAGCCTTCCGGGGCATTTTGCAGACCGATAGAGAAGGCAATGAGATTGCCAAGATTCTGAGTTTCACTCGCGTAGCTGACCCCAACGGAAAGCCCTTCCGGCAAGTTGTGCAGGGTAATGGCTGCAATAATCAGAAAAGATTTAGACTCAAGTTGGAAGGTCTTGGAATCCGGGTCTTCCAGATCCGCATGGGGGATATACATTTCCATCACCAGTAATACGAGGCAGCCAAGCAAGATCCCCGCAGTCAGCACAAACCAATTGGCATGCTGAATCGCTTCCGGAATCAGATTATACACGGATGCGGAGGTCATGATTCCTGCGGCATAAGCCAGCAGAACATCGCGAAGCCGATGCGTGACATTACGCATAAACAATATAGGCACGGCGCCGAGTCCGGTGGACAGGGCAGAAATTAAGCTACCTACGAAAACATCACTCATAATCGGGATAATCCCTCCATACCTCATGATCTTTAAACTTCGCTTCATGAAAACTTCATTTGACTGTTAACAGCTCTTTCCGCATAATGAAATTAGGATTTAGAATCAGTCTAAGTCATAAAAGGCTACAAACAAGTGATTCGTTTTTTTCTACATCCGGGTGTCCACACTTTGATATAAGCTTTGCTGGCGGAACTACTCGTAGATTATATGCAGCAGCCCAGCGCCCGGTACCGGAAAACTTGCTATATAATACTTATGATATTTTAGGAGGAACCAAGATATGTACAAGTCCATTATTATAGGCACCGGCCCTGCCGGTTTGACCGCTGCTATTTACCTGGCACGCGCTAACATGAATCCGCTGGTGATCGAAGGACCACAGCCAGGCGGACAATTAACGACGACTACGGAAGTCGAAAATTTCCCAGGCTTTCCTGAAGGAATCATGGGACCCGATCTGATGGATAATATGCGTAAGCAAGCGGAGCGTTTTGGCGCTGAATTCCGTACAGGCTGGGTGAACAAGGTAGACACAACTGCTCGTCCATTTACACTGGATGTAGAAGGTTTGGGTGAACTGGTAACCGATACGCTGATTATCTCCACAGGGGCAACTGCCAAATACCTGGGGATTCCCGGTGAGCAGGACAATATCGGACGCGGTGTGAGCACTTGCGCTACCTGTGACGGATTCTTCTTCCGTGGCAAAGAAATCGTTGTTATCGGCGGTGGAGACTCTGCCCTGGAAGAAGCTAATTTCCTGACTCGTTTTGCCTCCAAAGTAACATTGGTACATCGTCGTGAAGAATTGCGGGCATCCAAAATTATGCAAGATCGCGCTCGTGCGAACAGCAAAATTGAATGGGCGCTCAATCGTACTCCTGTAGAAGTGATTGCTGACGAAAACGGAGTAACTGGCTTGAAAGTGCTGAATAATGCAACAGGGGAAGAGGAAATCATTACAGTCAGTGGCGTATTCGTGGCAATTGGCCATCATCCGAATACAGGCTTCTTAGAAGGACAAATTACCACGGATGCGAACGGGTATATCGTTGTAAATCCGGGTACTTCCGAAACAAACGTGCCTGGCGTCTTCGCTTGTGGCGACGTACAGGATACACGCTACAGACAAGCGATTACCGCAGCAGGTAGTGGCTGTATGGCTGCTATGGACAGCGAGAAATACATTGAAAGTTTGGAGCACAGTGCACTGGCTCTGTAATACTTGCAAGTATGGTTAAATATAGATGTAACAAAATAAATGATGAGGTGATATTCATGGAAAAAGCAATCGTATACACATCTACAAACTGCCCGCATTGCCGTCAAGTAAAAAGCTACTTAGCTGAAAAAGGCGTGGAGTACGAAGAACGCAACATTGAAACGAATGAAGCATTTGCTCAAGAGGTTTGGGATATGGGCATTCGTGCTGTCCCATTGACTTTGATCGGGGAAGAACGTATTTCCGGTATGAACAAAACCAAGTTTGAAAAAGTGTTGAACGCTTAATATGGGCGTACGGGAACCTGAGAGTTCCCGTACGCTTTTTTTTATAAAGATACGCGCACACGCCCGAGAAAAGGGGCTGTTGCTGCATAGGCGGCACCTAGCATCGTCGAGCGGCTACCAAGCGTGGAAAAACAAATCTGTAGTTGGCGACGGTGATAGGGCAGGGCCCGTTCCTCAATCACTGCACGCATACTTTGCTCCAGCCAAGGTCTGGCTTCCGCTAGTGGACCGCCGATCATAAGCATTCCGGGATTTAGACTGTTCACAATGTTGGTAATCCCCACACCCAAATAGCGCCCGATTTCATCAAGGACGCTTAATGTATTCGCATCACCTTGCTGCGCAAACGGTAGTAATTCCGCTGTATTATGTGCGGGCAGCTTCAATGACGATGCTACATACGCCTTCTCCGAGGCATACAGCTCCCAGCAGCCTCGGCTGCCACAGGAGCAGAGGCGTCCGTTCCAATCAATGGACATATGGCCGCTTTCTCCAGCATACCCCCACGCCCCTTGGTACGGCTTGCCATCAATAATGATTCCGGCCCCGATCCCGGAACCTGCACTGATGTAGACCAGATCCCGCGCCAGCTGTCGATGATCAGCGTCCATACCATAGTACAATTCGCCTTGTGCACCGACGTTGGCCTCATTATCCACCACTACGGGAAGACCCAGCTCCCTTTCTAGTTGTTGCCGCAGCGGAACCTCTTCCCAGCCCAGATTGGGTGCGAATAAAACATTTCCGGCTTCATCCACCATACCCGGTACCCCTAGCCCAATACCAACAATACCGTGCGGGGAGGGAGGAGCGGATTGCATAAGCTCGTCAATGAGCTTACGAATCTGTTCGATAACAAAGCCAGGATCATGCTGGGTTAAGGAAAGGGTAAGCTCTGTTTCAATGGTACCTGATAGATCGGTCAGAGCGCCCTTAATGTACTGTACGCTAACCTCGATACCGAGTACAAAGCCTGCACGGCTGTTGAATAGCAGCATTAAAGGTTTACGCCCACCGCTCGATTCCCCTAATCCTGTTTCATACACCAATCCATCGGTGATCAACTCTGCAACCAGGTTGGACACGGTGGCTTTGTTTAATCCAGTTTGACTGGATAGCTGTGCCCGGGATAGAGGGGCATGAAGGCGGATTCGCTCCAATACGATAGATTTATTCAGCTTTTTGACAAGCGCCTGATCGCCAGTAACATTCATGGTTATTTCACTTCCTGTTGATATAATTCCCGTTATTATATCATAAAAATAAACTTAGTTTAAGCAATAGACAAAGTTTATTGACTGTGCTAGAATCGTTTTTGTAAACGTTTACTACAAAGGAGGAACTTATCATGGCTTATTTCGAACAGGTATCCAAAATTAACTTTGAGGGCAAGCAATCTGATAATCCTTTTGCGTTCAAATTTTATAATCCACAGGAAATGGTCGCGGGAAAAACGATGGAGGAGCATTTGCGTTTTAGCATGGCCTATTGGCATACGCTGGTTGCAGGTGGTTCTGATCCTTTTGGAGTTGAGACGGCGGAACGTCCATGGTCCAAGTTTACCGGACTGGACTTGGCGAAGGCACGTGTGGAAGCAGCCTTTGAGCTGCTGGATAAGCTAAATTTACCTTATTTCGCCTTCCACGATGTGGATATTGCACCTGAAGGGGCATCACTAAAAGAATTTTACAGCAATCTGGATACGATCGTGGATCTGATTGAGGAGCACATGAAAGCTACGGGCAAAAAACTGCTGTGGAACACAGCGAATATGTTTAGCCACCCACGCTATTTGCATGGGGCTGCGACCACTTGCAATGCAGATGTATACGCACACGCAGCTGCTCAAATTAAAAAAGGACTGGAAGTGGGCAAACGTCTGGCCGCAGATAACTATGTCTTCTGGGGAGGCCGTGAAGGCTACGAAACACTGCTGAATACAGATTTGAAGCTGGAGCAGGACAATTTGGGACGGATGTTCCATATGGCGGTAGACTACGCGCGTGAAATCGGCTTTGACGCTCAGTTCCTGATCGAGCCCAAACCGAAGGAACCAACCAAGCATCAGTATGATTTTGACGCGGCGACGACGATTGCCTTCCTGCAAAAATATGATCTGGACCAGCATTTCAAGCTTAATCTGGAGGCTAACCATGCAACCTTGGCAGGCCATACTTTTGACCATGAAGTGCGTGTAGCACGGATTAACGGCATGTTGGGATCACTGGATGCCAATCAGGGCGATATGCTGCTGGGCTGGGATACGGATGAATTCCCGGTTGATCTGTATGATGCGACACTAACCATGTATGAAGTGCTGCAAAATGGAGGCCTGGGCCGTGGCGGTATCAACTTTGATGCCAAGGTGCGCAGAGCATCGTTTGAGCCAGAAGACTTGTTCCTGGCGCACATCGCAGGTATGGACACGTATGCGAAAGGTTTGAAGGTAGCTGCCAAATTGATCGAGGATCGTGTGTTTGAGGACTTTATTGAGAAGCGGTACAGCAGCTTTAAAGAAGGTATTGGAGCAGACATCGTATCCGGAAAAGCAACGCTTGCTTCTCTGGCTGAATATGCTCTGGCGAACGAAACACCACGCAAAAACGTGTCCGGTCGTCAGGAATACCTAAAAGCTACATTAAATCAATACATTTTGGCTGATTAATATCGGAATTGATATACGAATAAGGGCTGCACGATCACAGGGAAGGAGGAACTCCAATGCAGGAGACGATAAACCAGGAGCAGGAGCGCTATGTCATCGGTGTCGATTTGGGTACCAGTGCAGTCAAAACGGTGTTGGTCAACCGCAAGGGGCAGGTTGCTTATGAAACCTCTCAGTCATATCCTCTTCATCAGCCGAAGGCAGGGTATAGCGAACAGCATCCTGAAGACTGGGTGCGTGGGACGTTAGCATCGTTGAAAGAGCTTGTGGAGAAGGCCGGAATCGGCGGAACAGATGCTGTGGACGGCATTAGCTTTTCGGGGCAGATGCACGGGCTTGTGCTAACTGACAAGGAAGGAAAAGCGCTACGTCCAGCTATTCTGTGGAATGATACGCGCACAACGACACAATGCCGCCGTATTGAAGAACAGCTTGGACCAGCGCTGCTGAGGATCGCACGCAACCGTGCGCTGGAAGGCTTTACGCTGCCCAAGCTGCTGTGGGTGCAGGAGCATGAGCCAGATGTGCTGGCTCGTGCGGCCCATTTTATGCTGCCCAAAGATTATGTGCGTTACTGTCTCACAGGAGAGTTGGCGATGGAGTACTCGGACGCGGCAGGCACGCTGCTGCTGGATATTGCAAACAAGCAGTGGAGCGAAGAAATCGCTGCTGCGTTTGATCTGCCGTTGTCGCTGTTCCCGCCGCTAGTGGAATCCTTTGACCAGACGGGAACGCTACTGCCGGAGATTGCCGAGCAGAGCAGGCTTTCGCCTGAAACCAAGGTTTATGCTGGCGGAGCAGACAACGCATGTGGCGCGATTGGCGCCGGCATTTTGAGTGAAGGCCGCACCTTGTGCAGCATCGGCACTTCAGGAGTTGTGCTTTCCTATGAGGAACGCAAGGATCTCGACATTCAGGGACGAGCCCACTTTTTTAATCATAGTGAGCAGGATGCTTATTATATCATGGGGGTTACACTCGCGGCCGGATACAGCTTGACCTGGTTTAAGGATACCTTTGCGCCGGAGCATTCTTTTGACGCATTGTTGGAAGATGTGAACTCGGTCGAGCCAGGCAGCCGCGGGCTGCTGTTCACGCCTTATATTGTGGGCGAACGCACCCCTCATCCGGATGCTACTATTCGAGGCAGCTTTATCGGGATGGATGCAGGGCACAAGCTTGCGCATTTTACACGGGCGGTGCTGGAGGGAATTACGTTTTCGCTCAAGGAATCCATTGATATTCTCAGAGGCACAGGCAAAACGGTGAATGAAGTGATATCCATCGGCGGCGGTGCGCGCAATGAGGCATGGCTGCAAATGCAGGCAGATATTTTTAACGCAGATATCGTTAAGCTGGAAAGCGAGCAGGGACCTGCCTTGGGGGCGGCCATGTTGGCTGCTTATGGTAGTGGCTGGTTTGAATCTCTGCAAGCGTGTGCTGAAGCTTTTCTGCGTGAAGCAGCGAGATATTCACCGAACCCGGAACGTGTGGCACGGTATGAAGGCCTATACGAGCTGCACCGCGAAGTGTATCTGCACACGCGGGAGCTAAGTAAGCATTTGGCGGCATATCGCTGAATAGACTTTACGTTAATAAAAGCCATAATAAGGGTTGCCAATGAGGACACCTTTATTATGGCTTTTGAATTTAAGGATGTATAATGCAAGAGGACTCCTTACAAAGTGGCTCCTATAGTGAGAGGATACTTGGTAGAAGTTAACGAGTAAAGAGCTTGTCCAGCTAAAATTAATAATTCAATATTTCCGAGACTTCCATGACAGATGCAGTGACTTTTATTAAATTCGTATTTTAAAGTTGTAATAACTGCTATTTCGATATTTTGGACGATATCAGGTATTAAACTTGATATTAAATAAGGCATACATAAGGTTAATCCTACGCCAATTCCACTAGCCCATGACACCAATTAGCTAGATCAGTGATTCTCCTTAAGGCTGAAGCAATACCAATACTATCGTACCAAAGCTTACTTTGAAAAAAACTGATTTTCAGGTTGAGCCAGTTTTGTGACTTGGAGACGAGAAAAATGACAAGTATAAAGCTATGTGAAATATTGTATCTAAAGCAACTCAGAAAGCTAACTAAAATGGAGGTTGCTTTATTCATTTTTTTATTAATTTTAATTCCTAATGGATTAGCTAATGCTACCTTAAGGTTAAACAGCTTGGGTTTTAAAGCAATGATGTGGGCTATCCTATATGGAATCATTGGTTTTTTGATTCAAATTGGAATAAGTATATCGACTTCTAAAATGGAGGAAATACGTTTTTTGTGGTCTATAGGAAAGGGGAATTGGTTTTTAACCCAATATGCTATTGTAAAGAAAATTCCTTTTCTAATATTACTTTTATGGATCGTAATCGGCCAGATCTTATGGGGTGTTCATCAGAATTACATTTTTAGTATGGTTTCAGGATTGGTCTTAGGTACGCTTTTGGCAGAGATATTTTGGTATATAACGGTATTTAGGAAATTCTCTGGCTATGCAATAAGCTTTTTTTTTCTATCAATGAATGTAGTCTATTTCATATTGCCAATGTCTCTGTCAGTACGTATTTTGACTTGGATTTTGTTATGTATAAGCATGGGGTATATAGCTCTCTATTTTGCGCAACGCTCTTGGGCTTTTTTTTTACAGTATCATGGTTCGAAAAAACTTTCGGGCCGACGTGGATGGCTATCTCAATGTCCACTCCTAAAAAAAGAATTGTTATTTATTATAAGGCGAGTTAACCTGTTTTCTTTTTTTATTTTAGCTTTGGGAACTGAAGTTTTGAACTCTTATATTATTAGAGAAAGTCCGTTTATTCTTCCAATCAGTAGCGCGGTATTATCATGGTTTGCTGTTGATATCTGGGCTGTCAAGAGTCTTATTATTGAGGAAAAAGGACTACTAATATATAAAGCAACATTATTTGCCTGGAAGAAGATGCTGCGTACTAAATGGTTAATTTTATGTATTTTAAATATAGGGATTATTTTTATGCATCAGTGGTTTTGGGGGATTTATTTACAGATTAGTCCAGTGACTTTATCAATTCAAACTATATGGAGTATATTCCTCTCAACTACTTTAATTAGTTTTGGCATGCCTTTGGGTTACAAATTTTTATCCATAGACTATTTAGGAAATTACCGTATCAAGTTTCTTGGGAGCTGGGTCATAGCAATGAGCATGCTACTGCTATTGTATCTTCATCAATTCCATAAAGTATTTTTTGTAGCTATATCAGTTATGATCTATATAAGATTTATACTTTTTTATAAAAAAGTATCTTAGGAGTGATAAACGATGACCCAAGAACATAAATCATCATTTTTACAACTGGATCAAGTTTCTTTCAGTTATGGCTCTAAAGAAATTCTGCATGGGATAAATTGGGATGTCCCAGACCACCAAATTACTGTGTTGCTAGGTCCTAATGGAGCAGGTAAATCAACCTTATTAAGTTTAATTGCTGGTCTTCATCAGGTACAAAAAGGTACAATTCGATTCAATCAAGCCATAATTGATTTTGAAAATCAATACTACAAATCAATGGTAGGCTACCTACAAGAATTTCCCTTTTATTATCCTGCACTTTCTGTATCAGAAATGATGCGACTTATTGGAGGGTTACGACAGGTACCAAAGGACCAACTCGAAATGCGCATCGCTAAATGGCTGGAGAGATTCAAATTAGAAGATTATCAAAATATAAAAATGGAAGAGTTATCACAAGGAACTAAAAAGAGAGTTGCATTAGCTTCAACGCTCTTACATGAACCTAGAATTCTTATATTAGATGAACCGACTAACGGATTAGATCCTGATCAAGTGATGATTGTTAGAAGTACACTACGGGAGTATCTAACAGAAGGAAGGGTTATATTGTTATCCACTCATATTATAGGATTAGCTGAGAAATTAGCAGACCAGGTTGCCATTCTTCGAAACGGTCGGATGACATATGCAGGAAAATCAACAATTGACCTTGAACGCCTATATATAGCACATCAACAGGATTAGCTTATTAATACTCCTGATTAAAAAGTTCTCAAGGAATAGAGTACAAAGAAAAAACTTGGCTAACAGTGCCCCTGTCATGTATTTAGAGGGCAGTCGCCAAGTTTTTTTCTTGCTATCCGTCCATTGTGAAAATGCTAGGGTTAACCTTTGTGAGCTGTCGTTGTTTTTCTGATATCTTCATTCACTGAACTCACGGCACAGCCTGGACAAGACTTGCTTGATGAACAGCCAGCACAGGCGCCTTGGCGGCTTTTTCGCAAAAATCTTACCAACACCCATGCACTATAACCGAGGATCACCAATAAAATGATGATATTGACCATGGAATCCACTTCCTTTTATATACTTTAGGGTCTGACTTAACCCCAACCTAATAATCTGCCACACTGATAGATCAAGACGGCGATGATATAGGCAACGGTCAAAGGATAGAACACAGAAAAGGCGGTCCAGCGCCAGGAGAGTGTCTCTTTGCGAATAACCGCTACCGTAGCCAGACACGGCACATACAACAGAATGAATACCATAAAGCTAAAGGAGGCAAGCGGTGTAAAAGCATGACTGACTTGCAGCTCCAATCCCTGCATATCGGGAACGTGGTAAATGATATTCATGGTTGATACGATAACCTCTTTGGCCATAAAGCCTGTGAGCAGAGATGCGCCTGCTTGCCAGGTGCCAAAACCAAGAGGAGCCAATAGGGGCGCAAACCATCCTCCAATCGTAGCGAGCAGGCTGTCATCCATTTCTACGCCGAAACCCTGTGTTCCGAAATTGGACAAGAGCCAGATGCCAACGGAGCCTGCAAGAATAATCGTTCCGGCTTTGCGGACGAAGCCTTTGACCTTCTCCCAGGTGCTGCGAAATAATGTAAGAGCCTGCGGCACCCGATAGGGAGGGAGCTCCACGATAAAGAGGGAAGGCTCACCTGATAAAATAGATACTTTGGAAAATATTTTGGCAAGTATGAGCGATACGGTGATCCCTAACACATACATCAGCATGATAATGCTTGCTGCATGTGATGGGAAAAACACACCTGCAAACAACGCATACACCGGTAAGCGGGCCGAGCATGACATAAAGGGTACCAGCAACGTTGTAATAAGGCGCTCTCTTGGTTGTTCAATCGTACGTGCCGCCATAATTGCCGGAACATTACAACCAAATCCGATGATGAAGGGAATGAAGCTTTTCCCGTTCAAGCCCACAGCTTGCATCAAGCGGTCCATGAGGATTGTGACCCGTGCCATATACCCGGAATCTTCGATTACCGAGATAATCAGAAATAAAATAGCAATTTGAGGCAGAAAAACAAGCACCCCTCCGACCCCAGCTACGATGCCGTCCACGACTAGACTTTGCGTAAAAGCGGAGGCATTCAAGTGAACGAGTAATTCAGAAATCCAGCTGCTGAGTGTCCCTGAAAAAAATTCATCCAGCATATCTGAAAGAATTGTACCCGCCCAATCAAAGGTGAACTTAAAGGTAGCGTACATCAGCAGCAAGAAGATCGGAATGCCCAAATACCGATGAGTAAGCAGTGCATCCAGCTTATCTGTCAGGCTGTGAGGTCTGAGTTTGGAGGTGTCAATTGCTTTGGAGCACAGCTCAGCAATCCATGCTGTTCGTACAGAGCGAATATACTGAGCAGGGGTGCTGGCATGACCCTCTCTAAGAAGCTCTTCCTCGCAGTGCTGGATGCGTGCAGTTACTTGTTGGCGCTGTTTCTCATTCGTTATCCAATCCATGACGACCGGATTGTTTTCCAGACATTGCAGTGCAGCCCACCGGAGCTGAGGCACAGATGTATTCGGCAGCAAGCTGCAAATATCCGCTATAGCAGCTTCGACGGCAGGACCGTAATCCAGTTGAAAAGCATTGGATGTATGTCTGACCTCTCGAAGGGAAGCGAGCATTTGCTTACTTCCGCTACCTGTACGTGCGACCATTGGAATTATGGGGACGTTCAATTGATCAGCCAACAGTTCCTTGTTTATCCGAAGACCGGTAGCATCCGCTACATCAGTCATGTTTAAGCCGAGTACAAGCGGCCGGCCGTATTCCAATAGTTGTACAGTCAGATAAAGATTGCGCTGGAGCTGGGAGGCATCTACGATGTTAATCAGCGCCGCAGGCGGTTCCTCCAGCAAATAACGGGTTGCGACACCTTCATCCAGCGACAGAGGGAGTAATGAGTAGGTACCCGGCAAATCCACCAATACGGCAGATTTGTCACGCAAAATTCCTGTTTTCTTTTCCACAGTGACGCCGGACCAGTTGCCTACCTCTGCATACGTACGGGTCAGCTTGTTGAATAATGAGGTTTTCCCTGTATTGGGATTGCCGAAAAGAGCGATCATGTCCATGTCGGAACGACCTCCAGTTGCTTCACCTGATTTTGACGGAGGCCGACCAGTTGGCCGTTGCATTCAATAACAATCGGGCCGCCCAATAAACTGATCTTTTTTAAGCGTATAATAGAGCCCTCGTTGATGCCCATGTCTGTTAAGCGGCGGCGTAATGAGGGATGAAGTGGCGCAAGAGATTGCAAACGCACAGTTTGACCTAACGGCGTACGAAGGAGTGAAATACATTCTGGCATGGTGCTCAGCCTTTCTGATCTAGAATGAGAATCAATATCATTTACTTCCGATGCCAGTACCATATCATGAGCATGACTTGATTGCTGTGATAAATTTCTCTACGAACGACATGTTGATGGTTATCCGTCTCTGTTATATAACAGAGTAAAGTGTCACAACCTGCCTTGAACTGCAAGCTTACTCGTCTATAACCGACAAAACTAGAGCGTTTGGGGCACCTGTTTTTATGGTAAGATAGAGCTGTTTACAACTATGCTAAGAAGGGCAGGAACGCTCTGTATGAACAGAAAAATCGGGGTTAGGCTTGTAAAATGTCTGGTTGCAGGTGCGGCGCTGGCTGTGTTGCTGCCGCAGGCTGTGGAGTGGGGCAACGATGTGTATGCGGCGTCGGTCAAACCGGCTCCCTCTGTATCCTCGCAACAGCTTCAGAACAAGCTTTTACAGGCAATGGCTACGCGGAGTGAAACGCTGACCTTTACATATCAGGGGCGAGTGAACGGTCTCAAGCAGCAGTTACAGACCGCCATCCAACAGGCTATGGAGAGCGATCCGTATGTGAATTATACGATCAAAAGCTACGCATTCAGCTATACCGGCACAACCACCTCCGCCCAGGTTACGATTCGTTTAAGCTACCGGGAGACGAAGGAACAGACGGCATATGTGGATAGCACCGTGCAAGCTGTGCTGGGGGATATCATTACCAAGGGAATGACAGATCACGAGAAAGTGAAGGCCATTCATGACTGGATCGTCGTACGCCTGAAGTATGATGAAGCCCAGCAAAAGTATACAGCTTACGATGGTTTGAAAACGGGAAGCACGGTCTGCCAGGGTTATTCACTGTTGGCCTATAAAATGCTCGAACGAGCAGGCATTACGAATCGGATTGTGGAGGGTAGAGCAGGAGGGCAGCTACATGCATGGAATCTTGTTTTATTAGATGGCCGATGGTATCACATGGATACGACATGGGATGACCCGACTCCTGATCGTGCGAACGAGGTTAGCACTTCCTATTATCTGCTGACTGATTCAGAAATGCGACGGGATCACTCATGGGTTAAACCATACCCTCAGGCGAACACATCGTATCGCGAAACCTTATCAGCATTGATAGCCGCTGGAGGATCCAAGACCGCCGTATATCAAAAACTGTACAATAACCTGGAATATCCTTTGCAAGACGGCAAAGGGCTGGTCAAATCATCCGCTGATATCAAGGAACAGGTTCATAAAATGATAAATAAGGGAGGAACGTCCCTCACCTTTGGCTATCAAGGAACAGAGCGGAGTCTTAAGGAGGATTTACAGTCCTTATATCAACTTGGCTTGAAATCCATTTCCTATCAGATTACGGATCTCGGAAGTACCGGCAATCTTCGAGTAACTCTAAAATGGACCTAATGATTTTGCTGTAAAAAAGCTACATTAACAAAGGAGTATTCTAACTTATATGCACAAGCGTTCCTTTACCTATTTGCTTGGCACGCAGACGATGTCCAATGCGGCCGACATTCTGTACATTATGGCACTTGTGTCTTTGGTTTTTCATGAGACAGATTCGATCTTTTCTTCGGTGCTCGTTCCGTTGCTGCGAATGGGGGCACAGATGATCAGCGGCTTTTTGGCCCCGCTCATTTTGGCCCGATTCCAGCTTCCATTTATTTTATTCGTTTCTCAGTTCGGACAACTGGCTTTCTTCGCCATTTTGCTGGGCCACTTGTGGTCAGCAGGCACAGAGCCCATATGGGTAATTGTGTTTGCGTTGGTGACTGCCATGTCCTTTCTGGACGGCTGGACCACCCCTGCGCGCAATGCACTGATTCCCCGCCTTGCTTCCGGGGAAGGACTCATGCGGGCCAACAGTCTGGTATCGGTCAGCGATCAGACAGTGCAACTAGCGGGGTGGGGGCTTAGTGGTGTACTCGTAGCTATGCTGGGCTCGGAAAAAACATTGCTGGTGGCTGGCGGTCTGTATATGATAGCGCTGATCTTCACCAGCTTGATTCGAGATCCCCTAGAGGGCAAAGTCCATTATTTGCTTCATCCAGGAACAAGGGTGCAAAATGGAGATGCCTTGGCTGCTGAGGCTGTAACCGAGTCGGGACAAGGGCAGCATGACTTGCCTCCTGCGCAGTTGGAAGATAAGCTGTATGCCCCGGAATCAGAGAGCCCGGCGGTGCCTCCTAAACGTAAAAAAGAAATACTGCGTGAGGGCTGGAGTCTTATTGGAGTCAGCCGCAGACTGAAGGCTCTTATTTTCATGGATATGATTGACCTGCTAGGAGGCTCAGTTTGGGTAGGCGCGTTCACGCTTGCCTTCGCTCAGCAGGTCTTGCACAAGAGCGAGGCATGGTGGGGATACATCAATGCCGCGTATTTTGCAGGGGCGATTGGCGGCGGCATCGTAGTCCTTGCTTGCGTCAAGCATTTGCAGCGCAGACTGCTGCCCGCTATGCTGGTAGGGATGGCAGGCTACGGGCTGCTGACAGCTTGGTACGCACTGAACACATTACCGCCACTAACACTGCTTATCGTGTTGTTGATGGGACTACCTGCGGAAATGTCGGTCGTATCCCGCCGCACGATGATGCAAATGAGTGTGTCCGTACATGATTTGCCCAAGGTGCTGTCGGCCCAAGCTACGCTGACAAGCCTGACGTTTTGTATTTCGCTGCTTTTAATGGGCTGGATTGCAGATCATCTGGGTATCGTTAATCTATACTTGTTTTCAGCAGTGTTGACGCTGATTGCCGTGATATACGGTATTTTTAGTCGTCGTGCCTTATCTATGTCTTTGTCAGCTTCAGTAGCTGCCTCTTCCAAATAAACAGAAAAAGCCCGTCTCCGGGCATATACAGAGGAACATGCGGATAACGGTCTTGTCACCGGGTGTACCAGCGTGTTTCCCTGATATGTGGAGACGGGCTTTTTCACAGTTTTCTATTATTTATCCGAGGGTGCATTAGAATTCAAATCACATTCTTTTAATGGAACGATTTTAGTGCGTTTGATCCATTTGTAGCCGAGCCACAGCAGAAGGAACAGCGGCACACTCATATACGTAGCGATCATCGTTTTCCAGTCAATCTCCTGTCCGGTAAAGGCATCCGTACCTTGCCCGATAATGACAATGATACATAGAGCAAAGGCAAACAACGGTCCAAACGGGAACCAGCGGGCTTTGTAGGGAAGCTCACTCAGACTATGGCCCTGTGCAGTAAAGGCACGGCGAAAACGATAATGGCTGACGGCAATACCGACCCACGTAATAAATCCGCACATTCCAGAGGCATTGAGCAGCCAGTTATAGACTACACCGTCTCCGTACAGGGAGGCGAGAAAAGCCAGCATACCAACAGCAGTCGTAATCAGAAGTGCATTCATAGGAATGCCGCGTCGATTGATACGCCCAAGGAAACGTGGGGCTTT
Source organism: Paenibacillus ottowii (assembly GCF_006874425.1). Lineage (GTDB taxonomy): Bacteria > Bacillota > Bacilli > Paenibacillales > Paenibacillaceae > Paenibacillus > Paenibacillus ottowii. The sequence continues at coordinate 61,755 of NZ_VIJZ01000009.1, read as the reverse complement.
ACCTTCCCGCGCCAAAGCGTACAATACCCGAGTCGCTGCATACATACCCGAGTTGCCTGCTGACAATACGGAAGTCAAAATAACAGCGTTCATGACAGAGGCAGCAATGGCAAGCCCCGCTTTTTCAAATACGAGCGTGAACGGGCTGACTCCGATATCACTGATATCTCCCCGCAGCAAATTCGGACTCGTATATGGAATGATCAAACCAATAACAAGAATTGCGAAAATATAAAAGAACAAGATGCGCCAAAAGATTTGACGGATGGCACTTGGCACATTTTCGCGCGGATTTTCACTCTCGCCAGCGGCTACCCCAATCAGCTCCGTTCCTTGGAAGGAAAAGCCCGCAGCCATGAATACACCCAATACAGCAAAGAATCCGCCATGGAATGGGGCATCTCCTACGGTGAAGTTGGCGAAGCCAATCGCAGGACCACCCAAGATGCCGAAAATCATCAGCACCCCTACGGTCAAAAAGATGATTACAGTCACAATTTTAATCATGGCGAACCAGTATTCGGACTCGCCGTAGCCTTTGACCGTCAACGCATTCAGCAAGAAAATTATGGCCAAGAATAACAGACTCCACCAGGCAGAGTGGCTTTCCGGGAACCAGTATTTGATTAGCACGGTCGCTGCTGCCAATTCGGCAGCAATCGTTACTGCCCAGTTGTACCAGAAGTTCCAGCCCATGGCAAAACCAAAAGCTGGGTCAACGAAGCGACCTGCATAAGTATTAAAAGAGCCGGATTCAGGCATAAACGTTGCCAGCTCACCCAGGCTGGTCATTAAGAAGTAGACCATGAGGCCAACGGCTGCATAAGCCAGCAGGGCACCACCGGGGCCAGCTTCGGCGACTGCGCCTCCACTGGCGAGGAACAGCCCTGTTCCGATCGAGCCGCCGAGGGCGATCATCGTCATATGACGGGCTTTGAGACTTTTCCGCAAGGTTGCATCAGGTGTTGCTTTGTGTTGCACGTTCAAACACTCCTTCATGAAATTGTATTTCATGTCAGGGCAAGAGCCAGAAGGAGGGGGAGTATATAAATCAAAAGACCACAGGGAATACGCCTGCGGTCTTGTCTATGCATTCCGCACCATACCTTCTTCTATAACAAGATAGCTCAACACGCGTGTTTGTGTTAGGACATCGCGTGACAGTTCTGCTCCTTTCGGTTAGCAGCCCCAGCATACGGAGTATTTACAAAGAGTCGGCTCCGCATACTTCGGCGGGTGTACCTTTCTACTGGAATCTCAGACGGCTCTTGTCGTCTCCTCCAGTGTACTGATTACATCCGCGACCTCTACCTCATCATAAAACAGGTTGATGAGGTGTATGACATGATATTATATTGTATAGTGAACTATAGTATATCGTACCTGTACACTTTCTGACAATCGACAATTTTTTGGAATCCATTTATTGAATCTTAAATCAGGAGTTACGCTTGGCCATTTGCTGCCACACCGTACCTGCGGCTTGTTCGCCTGATTCGATGCGCTCCAGCGCCATTTTAGCTTGCAAACTGACCTCAAATTCAGGGTCATCGACAGCCTTCTCCAGTGCATCACGCGCATCCTCGGTTCCAACCTCGTATAGAAAACGGGCTGCACGCCAGCGAACCAGCTTGCTACTGTCGGATAAGGCTCCGATCATAGCGTTGGTAGCGGCGGGATCACCAATGTCTGACAACGTGTCGCCAGCGGTGCGGCGTACTGCCGCTGAAGGATCGCGCAGCGCCTCGAACAGCAATTCCATCGCCTCCGGTGTACGAATATCGCCCAGATAGACAACTCCCAGCCTACGCAGTTGCATTTTGTCGTCATGCAGCGCTTGCCGGATCAGAGGCAAATGCTCAGGCGTCGGCTCCAGCCGATCCAGCGCAGCATAGCGTGTGCGCCAGTCCTCGTGTTGGAGGGCCTGCTTCAGTTCGGCATCGCTCCACTCGCGGCGTTCCTCCACGAATTCGCTGTTGTCCGCGCCGTGGGCAATCGCCTGCTGGATAATTTGTTCCAGCCGTTCCTGCGGAAAGGCTGCCTCTAATTCCTGCTCAACCTCGCGGGCAATATCCGGCAGCTCACCGTAGCGGACGCCGTAATCGCTCAGCTTGCGTTCCTTGATCAGAGTTGCACTTGCCACGCGGGTAACGGCTTGCACGAAGCGGTCGGATAGGGAAATTCGTTCCTCCTGCTGTCCTGCCTTAACTCGAATTTGCATGGGAAGACCGCGGAAAAATTGGACAAAAACCTGTGCTTCGCCAAACGCTTCCCCCGAGCTTTCCTCTGGTAAATCCCAATTCGCGTCAGCACCTTCCTCGCCTAGCTGATCCCGTACCTGGCCCAGAATAGTAGACCAATCGGCATTTCCTTTACGATCAAGGGCTACAAAATCGGTCGTGTGAAACACGCTTTTGACCCCCTCAATCGCCAGCATACGCCGGATAAATGGGGGAGCGGAACGCTCATTGTCCCGTGTATATGTTCTGCGGATACCTGCTTCCAGTCGCTCATCCAGATGCAGCATCATGGTATTTGGACTGGGAGTCGGCTCGATAGATGTTATCTTCATAGCTCGGTACAGCCTCCTGTTCAAAAATTCTCCATATATCATATATAGCTTATCTGTATTGTACCTCATTCTGCGTATGTCTCCAAAGAGAGAGTTTTCATTTATGAATAAAATACAATGACATATATCACATGATTTAGATGGGTATGCCTGCTAAATAGAAGTTTTTTTGAATAAAAACCGGGTGCTCTATAAGCCAAACTCGAAAAATGAACACGAAAACAAAGTAGGCGGAATGGTGCTGTACAAGCATAGCGTTCGGTTTTAGTTTGATGTTGTATTATGCTTCCCGCTTCAGCGGATCGTTCTGACGGCGGCGAATGAGCAGGGAGGCGATAAGTCCCACAGACAGAACAGCCGCCAGCAGCATAAATGTAGTCATCTGATTGCCGCTATTGCCCATCAAACGAATGGAAAGCATAGGTGCTAGACTCGTACCGGCAAACAGAATGAAGGTATACAGTGAGACGGCTATGGCCCTTGCTGCACCGCCGAGCTGGCCAACTATTGTAATAAGTGAAGGGACACTCAGGGCAATGCCGCTGACAAAACATACACTTAATACCACGATAGCTGTTAGAGAGTGGGTCATTCCCATCAGCGCCAAGCTGAGGATGGAAAGAAGAAGAGCTGTACGCAATATGAAATGCACACTGAATTTCAGTGCCAGTTGTCCAGCGAGTGGGGAGAGCAGCATGCCGATGATACCAGCGGATCTGACGTAAAGCATCTGTCTGCTATTCAGGCCAAATTCGGGATTGCCAAGGTAGCTTCCTAAAACTGTATACATGCTCACAAAGGACATCAGAAGAACAAAAGCGATCGTGTAACTTAGCCATAAAGGATACGAACGCAGAACAGTCCCCAACTGGCCGAAGGCTGCCCAAATGCGGACCCCTCGTTGCGGGGAGGGAGCTTTAGGCAGGAAAAAAAGAACGATCAGGAAGGTGATCGCGTACACCATACCTAGCATCTGAAATACCATATTCCATCCAATTTGTTCGCTGATAGCAATACTAAATACCTGTCCAGCAATACCCGCCACAAGAAAACCAGTGCTGATAAAGCCGATAGCCGTTATCCGTTTTTCAGTCGGAAACATATCTACGGCGTATGCGAGAGCAACGGGGGAAAAGGTGGCTGCCGCCAAACCCTGAAGCAAGCGCAGCGCAACTAATACCGAATACTGATGGGTTAAGCCGAGAGATAACGACAGGATCGTCAATGCGAGGAGTCCGGCAACGATAACCTGCTTGCGTCCAAAGCGATCAGATAATCCTCCATAAATAAGACATCCCGCTGCAAAGCCCAAGGAAAAGATACTTCCCGGCAGAGCTGCTTCAGCTAGTGGTTTTCCAAATACTTTAGCAAAGAGAGGGACCAAGGGGATCGTCACATACAGGCTGGACATCACAGCAACCGCTGACCAGCATAGGATTACAATCATCCATGTATAAGGGAGAGCAACATTTTCCTTCTGTGTAACGTTATTATTTGTTCGTAATTGACTCATCAATGGAACACTCCTTCATCTTCAAATATTAATTTATAAAAATATACACAATTAAGTATATTAGATAACCTAATTATATGCTTAAAAAAATTTATCTTCCCACCCCCAGTTTATCTTCCATATGATGATGGATTTTTTCTATAATTCGCAAAAAAACGATCTGCTCCTCGGGCTCCAAAATACTCGCTAGGGAAGCACAGGAAGACCAAAATACAGGAAGCACCTGCTGTACAAGATGAGAACCCGCTTCTGTAATGCGCACATGAATTTTGCGTCGATCTGAAGAATTATGTTCTCTGATAATCCAGCCTCGTTGCTCTGTCCAATCCAGGAGAGATGTCACAGATGCACGACGAATTCCCAGACGGTCGGCAATCATTGAAGGGCTCATCTGGGCCTGAGATTGGTGCAGTGTCAACAGCAACAATAAATCTAGCTTACTCTCTGTCAGGCCGTAAGCAGCTAGATCCAAATCTATTGCGTCGAGCGTATTATCACCGGTCCATAACAAGAAGAGACCAATACGGGCAAGTTGGCGATCCGTTTCTGCAAGGGCAGTTTGATCCATTAGCTCCAGATAAGGTTCTGTTCCCAGACGAGGCAGAGACTGCTGGACGGTGTCCCGCTTACGTTGCTTTGACGACATAAGTTCACTCTTTTCATATAATTAGGTTATCTAACTATTATCAATATAACGTATTGTCATGCATAAGACAATATCTAGCAAGAAATACTGCTACATTCGATACATAAGCAGGGTTAAAAACCGGCTGAATGAACCAAACTGTAAATAGGTTACCAAAATGCGCCAAAAGATAAGGGAAGGAGGCGTTGCTATGTTCCGCAAGCAGGAAAGAACGCTCATTATTGTATGTATCGTAATTGCGGCCATCATGCTATATGCCGTAATTAAAAGCATAGCTCGCTTGACTCCCTAGCTGGTAATCAAGAGTGATTTCGAAGTTTTCCCTATTAAAAATGTGGAATGAAGGAGTGAAACCGATTTGTCTTCACTGGACCCTGTATTACTAAGCCGGATACTGACCGGAGTTACCCTGTTTGTACATATCGTATTTGCATCCATCGGCGTTGGCATACCCTTAATGATTGCACTTGCTGAATGGCGCGGGCTGCGAACCGGTGATCCGCACTATACACTACTGGCCCGGCGGTGGGCGCGGGGATTCGTCATTACTGTTGCCGTGGGTGTCGTGACAGGCACCTCCATTGGTCTGCAGCTCAGCTTGCTCTGGCCTACCTTTATGCGGGTGGCCGGACAAGCGATTGCGCTGCCCCTGTTTTTAGAGACGTTTGCTTTTTTCATCGAAGCTATATTCCTAGGCATGTACTTGTATACTTGGGATCGGTTTAAAAGTAAATATTTTCACTTAATGCTGCTCATCCCGGTAGCGATTGCCTCGTCTGCATCAGCGGTTTTTATAACGACGGTGAACTCGTTCATGAACCAACCTCAAGGTTTCACACTCAAAAATGGAGTCATGACCAATATTCATCCCATCGAGGCTATGCTAAATCCGGCCACGCCGACCAAAGTGTCTCATGTACTGGCCTCCTCGTATACATTGAGCGCCGGGGTGCTGATGGGGCTGGCTGCTTACAGCATGCTGCGGGGGCGTAATCACCCTTATTTTAAAAAGGCGCTGAAACTGACGGCTACCTGTACCATTGTGTTTGCCATCAGTACTGTGATGATTGGAGACGCATCCGGTAAGTTTTTGGCCAAATATCAGCCGGAGAAGCTGGCTGCCGCCGAATGGCATTTTGATACGATGACGCACGCCCCCTTTGTATATGGCGGCTTTATGGATAAAAACGGTGAAATCAAATATGCCCTGAAAGTGCCTTATGCACTTAGTGTGTTGGCTGGTAATTTGCCTAGTACGGAGGTTAAGGGATTAAATGACTATCCAGTGGAGGAGCGTCCGCCGCTGTCTATTCATTATATGTTTGACCTCAAGATCACTACAGGAGTGCTGATTCTCGTCATCCCACTGCTGTATCTGATCCGCAAGCGGTTGCCAGGTCGTAAACCCTACCCCAAATGGCTGCTGTTAGCGCTCGTTCTGGTCGGACCGATGGCGATGGTAGCTATTGAGCTGGGCTGGATGTTTGCGGAGGTCGGCAGACAGCCGTGGATTTTACGCGGATATATGAAGGTGTCCGAAGCAGCAACCACTTCGACAAGTGTTGGGTGGATGCTGGTGTTGTTTGTTATTTTGTATCTGGTGCTGTGTTTCTCGGCCATCAAGGTACTCAGCAAGCTATTCCGTAATAAGGATGCCGTGGAAGAGATCAGACAGCTGGGCCTGGAAGGGGCTGATGGCAAGTGAGCTATGAAATTGTAGGGATCGCCATTTTGTGGACCTTCCTGTTCGGATACTTGCTGGTGGCATCTATTGATTTTGGTGCAGGCTTTTTCAGCTTTTACAGTGTGCTGACAGGCCACCAAAACAAAATCCACAATATCATTCAGCGGTATCTGTCTCCAGTATGGGAGGTCACGAACGTATTTCTTATCTTTTTTGTGGTGGGGCTGAACGGTTTTTTCCCGGATGCGGCTTATTATTATGGGACAGCGTTGCTCATTCCCGGTAGTATTGCGATCGTGCTGCTCGCGATCCGGGGAGTATATTATGCTTACAATACTTATGGGCATTCGGGTAAAAATAATATCGTCTACATGGCTTTGTACGGTGCGACAGGATTGCTGATTCCCGCAGCACTGTCGACGGTCCTCGCCATTTCGGAAGGCGGCATTATTGTTGAGAACAGCACGGGTGTTCATCTGCTATGGGGTCATCTATTAAGCAACCCTTACACGTGGGCGGTTATTATTCTGGCGCTGGTGAGTGTATTGTATATATCGGCGATGTTTTTGTGCTTTTATGCCAAAAGGGCAGGGGACAAGGTCGCTTTCGAAATCGTACGAGGGTACGCAATGCTCTGGAGCGCTCCTACGATTTTGGCGAGTTTGTTCGCATTTTTTCAGATTAACAAACAAAATCCGGATCATTTTGCCAATATGCTGAGCATGGCCTGGATGTTTATCGCCTCCTTCATATGCTTTGTGGGGGCAGTTTATCTGGTATGGCAGCGGCGTCATTTGGGAATTTCCTTTATATTGGTGATGCTGCAGTTTGCATTTGCCTGGTATGGCTATGGCCGCTCACATCTTCCGTATGTTTTGTATCCCTACATTAATGTATATGCCAGCTTTACAAACTCTACGATGGCGTATGCATTGATTACAGCGTTTGTCGCGGGTCTGCTGGTGCTGGTTCCTTCGCTGCTTCTGATATTGAGATTGTTCCTGTTCGATGCGAAGTATGTACGAGGACAAGCAGGAAAGAAAGGGTGAGTTAGAGTGGTAGCATTTGAGCATTTTACAATCATGTATGAGTCGCCGATCATTATCGTGGTGGCGATTGTGTTTTTGTTTATTTATTCGGCACGCTTTAAAAATCCACAGGACTGACAATAACATGCGAAACAGGCCTTCCCGATCGATTTCAGGAGGTCTGTTTTTGCTGTATTATCGCAGAATTTCCTTTACAGATGTGATTGAATTATACTTTACATATATCAGAATGTTGGATCATTTCATGTTCACATTCAAGTGACAATATATAGTTAAATTGAACCGTTGCGCTTTTGGAGAACGGGTCTGTCAGGGAGGGGGTTGCACCATGCCCAAAGTGCGTTTTACCAATATGGATCATGTAAATACCGATAAAACCATCAAGCAATTCAGACAATGGCGGCAGGAGCGACGCAGCAAAATAAAGGATTATACGTTCGTTGTGCCAAACCATCCCCCGGAGCTGGAGTTTTTGCATCATAATCGGGAAATGGCGACGGCGACCTGGGTGGGCCATTCGACCTTTTTCATTCAGTACCTTGGACTGAATATGGTCACCGATCCGGTGTGGGCAGAGCGTATGGCTTTTGATAAAAGGTTGGCTCCGCCCGGCATTCGCATTCAGGATGTACCGCCGCTGGATATCATTCTGCTATCACATTCGCATTATGATCATTTACATTTAGCATCGTTGCGGAAGTTATATCGCGCAGATACATTAATGCTCGTACCTAAGGGGTTAAAGTCGAAAATGATCCGCAAAGGCTTTCGCAACTGCCATGAGCTACAATGGTGGGAGCATTTTACGGTAGGCGGGGTGCGGATTACATTTGTTCCGGCCCAGCACTGGACGCGGCGTACGCCGTTTGATACCAATACTTCGCATTGGGGCGGATACGTTCTGCAAAGTGAACAGCAGGTGACCGGCTCTGCCACGTCTGTTGCAGTGGCGGATGCTCATGCCGGATCTGATTCAGCGGAGGCACCTACGTTGTATTTTGTGGGAGACACCGGATATTTCCGTGGGTTTAAGGAGATTGGCGAGCGCTTTGCCATTGATCTGACCTTTATGCCGATTGGCGCGTATGAACCGGAATGGTTCATGACCTCACAGCATGTGACACCGGAGGAGGCGTTGCAGGGGTTTGTGGACTGTGGCGCAGATCAGATGATCCCGATGCATTATGGAGCCTTTAAGCTGGCGGACGATACGCCGAGAGAGGCGCTGGATCGACTCGAAGCCGAGCGTGAGCGCTTGGGGATTGCTAAGGAACGTATCCATGTACTGGGACACGGAGAGACGCTGAAAATTGGACGCCGAAGCTCAACTAGAATCTGAGGAGTTCAATAAACAAGGTATATAAAAACGCGGCTCGCGGACAATTATTTGCCTGCGAGCCGCGTTTTTTAATTCTAGACTACCGTCCGGAATTAAACGGCTTCGATTTCACTCGCCAAAGAGGGATCATGGTTAGCGATGGGGTGACGAACGATTTTGACCTCATAGAACGTGATTTTATTTTCAATAATATAGTCTGGAATTTGGCGGTGGTTGTGAGATTCGCGGAAGGCTTCGCTTTTTGTCCAGCCTTGAAAGTTCTCTTTTTCCTTCCAGCGTGTGCTAATCGTTACTTCCTCATAATCCTTCGTGTTTTCCGTCAGCAGTACCTCCAGACCGAGGAATCCTTCCATCTTTTCAACTTGTCCTTCTTTGTTAAATCTTTCGATGAGCAGGTGGGCATTGCCCGGTGTGATTTTAGAAGTATTTGTTACGATAACCATATTAAATTCCTCCTGAATGATGTGGTATGGTCGGTATAATAACCGGATAGCCACCCTCAAATTTGATGGTAGCGTTCATTTCATAAATGTCGCGAAGAAAAGCAGACGTCAAAATCTGGCGGGGTTCGCCAGCAATGGCGATTCGTCCCCTTTTAAGCGCAATCATATGATGACAATAGGCCGCAGCTTGCTGCAAATCATGCAGTACCATAACAATCGTCAAGCCGGACTCGTGATTGATACGCCGCAGCATATCCATAACTTCAAATTGGTGGGTGATATCCAGAAAAGTGGTCGGTTCATCGAGCAAAAGAATATCCGTTTGTTGGGCCAGAGCCATAGCAATTCGTGCTTTTTGTTGTTCACCTCCCGATAGAGTATGGAACATCCGATCTGCGTAGGGCATGATGCTTGTGATTTCCATGACATGATCGACAATTTGCTGGTCTTGTCTGGTAGGGCGTGTCCTCAAGCCCTTGGCATGAGGGGATCTTCCATAAGCGACCAGCTCGCGAACCGTTAATAACGGCAGCATATCCTTCATTTGCGGCAGCATGGTAATCGTCTGGGCCAAATCCCGCCGTTTGTATTTTTCCACAGGCTTGCCCAATACAGAAACCTCGCCTTGATCTTGCTTGAGCAGCCGGGTCAAAATCCGCAAAAGCGTAGATTTGCCTGAGCCGTTGGGACCGACAATGGCAGTTAGTTGGCCGGCAGGCAAGGTAATGTTCACATCGTCCAGCTGGAAGTATCCGCGTTGTAAGGAGAGATGCTCACCCTGAATGGCTGTCATCCGAAATTCCCCCGTTTCTTGAGCAGGATTAAGAAGAACGGTGCCCCAATGACGGCTAGCAAAATCCCGACAGGCAATTCAACCGGATCAAACCAAGAACGTGCGACTGTATCCGCCAGGACAACCAGTGTCCCACCGCCCACAATGGAAAGGGGCAAGAGGAAACGATAATCTTCCCCAATCAGCAGCCTTATGATATGCGGAATGACCAGTCCTACGAACCCGATCAGCCCGGCTACACTGACCGCCGTGCCGGCGAGCAGGGCAGAGAGCAAGATAATCAGCATCCGTTGAAGCTCTACCCGCTGGCCCAGTAGCTGTGCTGAATCGTCGCCCAGCAGCAGCAAATTCGCAGGCTTAATCGCAAATAAAGAGGCGATTAAGCCAATGATAGCGTAAGGAGCCATGAACTCCAGATGATGCCAGCTTCGTCCATTTAGCCCGCCGGATAGCCATGGAAGTACGGCCTGCACGCGGTCACTGTACATGACCATCACCCCGTTGGTGAGCGCGCCCAGCAGCGCGTTGATCGCAACGCCAGCCAGCACAATTTTGACTGGGGAAGCCCCGCGGTCCCAAGCCAGCAGGTAAATGACGATTGCGCTCAAAAAGGCTCCCAAAAAGGCGCTTACTGGAAGAAGGTAACTTAGCTGTGGAAGCATCACCATCGTAATGACGGCAGCAAGTCCACCTCCAGCCGATACACCAATAATGCCTGGGTCAGCCAGTGGATTTTTCATGACGCCTTGCAGAAGTGCTCCAGAAGCCGCCAGGCAAGCTCCTACCAGTAAACCTACCAGTACTCTAGGAAGTCGAAGATTCATTAGAATCGTACGATAGGTGGATTCATCGTTATGTAACAAAATCTGATTGATTTCTTGAAGTGGAATCGATACCGAACCGTAAGCCAGTCCGTACATAGAGACGACTAGTAGCAAGATCGGAAGGGTAATCCAGGCGATGGTGCGTCTTCGAGTGCGCTGTAGTTTGTTCATTACCATCGCCTATTTCGCCGGATACAGCTTTTGGTGCATCAGATCCAGCGCCTTAGTGACCCGTGTCCCTGGATTCGTCCCGAACAAGTCTGAAGGTAAAACCTCGACCTGATTGTTTTGGACTGCCCGGATTCCGTTCCAAGCTGCATTTTCCTGCATTTCTTTTATAAATGCGGCTTTAACCTCTTCCGTATTTCCGTGAGTCATGATGAAGATGTAATCAGGGTTAGCCTGTAGGATGCGTTCTGTGTTCAACTGTGCATATTGCGGGAAATTTTGCAGGCTCGGAAAATCAGCGGCAATGTTGGAGCCACCTGCGACTTCCAGAATGTTTCCACCCAGAGAATTCGGCAGCGCTGCCATGTACGTAGCCGGAGCTCCGTAGACCAGCAACACCTTCGGTTTGGAGGCAGAAGCGGTTTCCTGTTGCAGCTTGGCTACTTGTTGGTCAATTTGCTGGTTCAGCTTTGCAGCCTGAGCCTGCTTTTGTAGTAATTGTCCGAACAGCGTAATTTGTGACTGGATATCCTGAACTGAATTGGCACCAGTCAGCAACAGCTGTGAACCGACTCCTTCAATGGCTGGAATGTCTTTTTCATTCATAGGATAACTGCCTAACACCACATCCGGCTTGAGCATCGTAATTTTCTCCAGATCCACTTCATGAGTGGAGCCTATTTGCTGAACGTTTTCAGCAGCGGGTACGACGGAAGGTCCATTGGAGTTGGGCCTGCCCACGGCGGTCCCGCCCAATGCGTAAATAATGTCCAGATCGCCATTGCTGAGCGCAACGATATGCTGAGGGACTTTTTGAAACGATAATGTCCGTTTTGAAAAATCAGTAATTTGAATCGTCGCGCCGCTTGTCGTATTTGAAGTGGCAGATACGGAAGGACTGGCTGGTTTGTGATCTGTGGTCGAAGTTCCATGACTGCATCCGGTAACTACCAATAAAAGCGCTGCGGACGACCACAACACGTAAGATTTCATGTTATTCCTCCTGCAATTTCAAGTTAAACAATAATGATAATCATTTTCATTTATAGTTAAGAGAATGATAATGAATATCACTGACGATTGTCAATTGAAAATAGAAAATTTTTAAATAAATTTTGAATCAAAAACAAATGAGATTCACTCGAATTATAGAAGAAGGAACTACAAATTTTTCTTAAAAAATAGCATATATCAAGGGATTCCGCATACACAAATACATATTGACATTTTCGAAAAGTGTAAGATATATTGGTGATGGGTTTGCTTAATTTTGCGAAATTCTGGAATAGAAAGGTGGGGGAGAAAGCTCGAAAAGAGCTATTTTTTTAATTTATTTATTGAGAATGATAATCAATTAGTTATACTCGTGGGGAGGGACTGCTGTCAAAATGAAGAAGGGGTATTCTGCAATAATAGCTGTGTTTCTGCTGGTGAGTGTGCTGAGCTTTTGGCCGACTTCGTCATCTGTAGGAGCCGCTGCGGCTTCTCCAACATTGGCGGATGGTACATACACGCTCAAATACAATATTCTTAAGGCAGAAAATGATTCGGTATCCATGGCTAACGATTATTTTGAGAAACCAGCTAAGTTGTATGTGAAAAAAGGGCAAATGACCATGCAAATTAAGCTGAATCATAGCGAATGGACAACCGGGTTTAAAGTGGATTACAAAGGTAAAATCATCGATACAAAGGTCATCCATAAGGATGCCAAAACCGATACTCGCACCGTACAATTTCCAATTTCGAGTGTCAACAGCCCGTTGATCTCTAAAATTCATGTTACTGTCCCTGCATACAATTACGATCATGATTATACGATCCGCTTCGCTTTTGATTCCAAAAGCATCAAAAAAGTTGCAGCCGTTCAGTCAGCTAAATCAGCCAAATCCTCTAAAAAGTAAATTGAAGCTTCTTTATCATTCATAAAATCAACATAAATTCAAGCATAAATAATGGAGGAGAGTGTGTAGATATGAATATGGTAATGAATCGCTCTGAGCAATTTTTTGGATCAAACCAATGAAACTTCTCGATTGGATAGCTATCTGACAAAGCCTGCGCAGGTTACGGTAGCCAATGGCAAAAATGTCGTTCGTCTGACTGTAAAAAGCAGCAATCTGATTACAGCCTTCAAAGTGGAGCAAAACGGCGTACTGCAAGATGCGACTGTGGTAAGCACCAATACGGCGAACAACACTCGTGTAGTGGAATTCGAAGTAGCTGACCTGAATGCAAAAGTAAATGCTTACGCGGAAATCACCATCCCAGTGATTGGATACACAGGCAAGTACGATGTACAACTGCAATTCGACGAAATCTAATTCAAAATTATACGTAAAAGGAGATGGAAAACATGAACATGGTTATGAATGGTATGAGGAAATTGTCTCTGAAAAAAGTAATGCTCACTGTATTGATGGCTGCGCTTATTTTTGTGGTACTAGCCCCATTCTCGGCTAATCAAGCGAATGCGGCTTTGCCTAATGGAACATATCAATTGCCTTACACCGTGTATAAAGATGGAACTACGGAGCCTTCTTACATGGATACGAATGGTTATGTGAAAAAACCAGCCACACTGATTGTTACAAATGGTCAATTCAAAGTGCGAGTAGCGATTACCAAAAGTGCTTGGGTTACTGAATTCAAAACTCAACAAAACGGCCAGTATGTGAATGCGACTGTGGTCAGCACCTCCGGGGATACAAGAATAGTTGAATTTCCTGTAACTAGCCCAGCTCAAAAATTGAATGTCAAACTGCATGTAAGCGTGCCTAAAGAACACACTGGTGGTATTCCTTACGATCACGACTATGTCGTTCAGTTTCAATTCGATGATAGCGATATCTAAGAGTTTGTCTTCGAAAATATGATTTTGAATTGAATACTCATTTGGAGCTTAGTTTCAAAGCTCCAAATGAGTATATTTTAAGTAGGGGGATACATCACCTTGAAGAGCCGATTTAACAAATATATTTCGACATTCGCTGCTATTCTAATGTTGTTTTCTTTAATTTCACCATACGCAGGAGCAACATCCGAGGATGAACCCACTTCGTCGAATTTGCCTGATTCAAGCACTACAGTGACTAGTGCTACGTATGCTACTTATCAGTATCCGGTAGAACTGCCAAGTCCATATGTTGAGCCTACCCAAGCTATAACTACAACTAAAGCGACTTATGCAGATGGAGAATACCTGATTGATTATAAGCCTTTACGAAAGACAGTCAGCGGAATCACCAAGGATTCGAGTTTTAAAACAAACTATACCTATCCTGGAGACCTGATCATTAAAGATGGAAAATACCATTTTTCATTTAAATTTGCGGAGGCTCAAGGACTTTCGAAATTTGTAGTAGAACAAAACGGGGAAACGGTTCCCGCCAAAATAGAAGTAGATTCCGGTAAAGCTTCGGGAAGTGTGAGCTTCGATGTTTATGATTTTCATCAAGACGTAAATACGGAGTTTGGGTTTAACAGCAGTTCTCCATGGTATGTAGACACCGATCCAGACCGTTCAGTGAAGGAATGGATTGAGTTTGATCCTTCCAGTTTGCGACTTAAAAATTCAACGGAGAATCCAACGATTCCACCAGTGACACCGCCGGTAACGCCTCCTAGCACAGGAGAAAAATTAGCTGACTTGGACTTTACCCTCCTGAAAGACGGAACAGATGAAAAGTCTATGATGGATGGGTATACAGAAAAACCAGGCTCACTAATTGAGCGTGGAGGTAAGCAATATGCCCGGTTAACATTAAAGAATAGTAAACAAATTGATGGCTTCAAGGTAGAGCAAAATGGAGTGTTAAGCGACACCTCTATTGTAAGTGAAGATCAGAATGCGAATACACGAGTTATCGAGTTTGAGGTAAAAGAACTGCCTGCCAAGCTGAACGCATGGGTGAGCATCAACTGGCCTGAGCTAGGCTACGTGCATACTTATAATGTAGATCTGCAGTTGGCTTCTGTACCTGTACCAACCACTTTGGCGGATGGAACGTACTCGATCAACTTTAACGCGTTGCATGCCACAAAAGATCAGCCATCAGCTATGGCACAATATTTGTTGTCTCCAGCGACTTTGACGGTAGTGAAGGGACAGAAAGAAGTTTCATTTACGATTAAAGACAGCACCACCGTAACAGAATTTAAAACAGAACAAAACGGAACATTGACGGATGCAGATATTGTAAGTGTGGACAAGACAGCCAATACGCGTATTGTGAAATTTAAGGTAGCCGATTTGGACGCTGTTTTGAATGCACAGGTTCATGTAAGCACCACCTATCCAGGTGGGGTTTATGAGATGGATCATAAGCTTCGTCTTCAGTTCGATAAAAATAGTATCACAGAAAATGGAACGTCTCCAGAAACAAGATCCAATCTGGACTTCACGCTTTTGAAGGATGGAACGAATGAAAACTCCATGATGGATGGGTATACGGAGAAACCAGGCACCTTGATTGAACGTAATGGCAAGAAGTATGTTCGTTTTACCTTGAAAAACAGTAAACAAATTGACGGATTTAAGGTTGAACAAAATGGAGTTTTGACCAACACGACTGTAGTAAGCGAAGACCAAGCTGCGAATACACGTGTCATCGAATTTGAGGTTAAGGAAGTGCCTGCCAAGCTGAATGCATGGGTAAGCATCGACTGGCCTGAGCTGGGCTATGTGGAAACATATAATGTCGATCTCCAATTGGGAACGGCTACAACCCCGGTTGATCCTGGGACGCCAGGTACACCAGGGACGCCCGGGAAGGGTATAGCGGATGGAACGTACTCGATCCATTTTAACGCGCTCCACGCAACTAAAGACCAAAAATCGGCCATGGCACAATACTTATTGTCCCCAGCCACGCTGACGGTATCGAAGGGCAAGTATGAAGCTTCCTTTACGATTAAAGACAGCACCACCGTGACCGAGTTCAAAACAGAACAAAACGGAACGTTGACAGATGCAGATATCGTTAGTGAGGATAAGAATGCGAATACACGTGTTGTGAAATTCAAGGTGGCGGATTTGGACGCTATTCTGAATGCACAGGTTCATGTGAGCACGACCTATCCAGGTGGGGTTTATGAGATGGATCATAAGCTTCGTCTTCAATTTGATCGCAGCAGCATTACAGCTAAAGGTTCGGATAACGGAACAACGACTCCAGTTGAAAACGGCAGATACAGCATTGATTTCACCGTACTCAAAAATGGAAGCAATGAACTATCTGTGATGGATGGATATATGCAAAAGCCAGCCACACTGTTAAAACAGTCTGGGAAAAATATCATTCAAATTAAAATGGATAAAAGCAGCTGGATTAAAACGTTTAAAGTAAATGGTTCTGAAGCTCAGGTGGTTGAACAGTCCACCTCTGCAGACACAAGAACAGTACAATTTGAAGTGCCTAATCTTTCAGATAAAGTTACAGTGAATACGCATGTCATCGTACCTGGATTGGATTTGGGTGGCACCCCATATGATCACGTATATGATGTGCAATTCCAGTTCGAGCCTGCTACCATTCGCGGCTTTGTTGAGCCTACCTCTTCAGGGGCCGCTGATCCTATGGTTAAATTGGATTTTGACAAGCTTGCCAATGGTAAATATGCATTGAAATTCAGCATTGTGCTGCCAGACGGTGTTACAGGATCTGAATCTCCGGCTCAACGCTTCATCACCAATGAACCAGCGCAATTGGTCGTGGAAGGCGACAAACGGTTTGTTGGTCTCAAGCTGCAAAACAGCAATGAAGTTAAGGCGCTGCGCATTTGGGATAACGCAAGTGGAGGTTACCAGGATGCAGAAGTGACCCGGGAAGATGCGGCAAGTAATACGAAGGACGTCCGTTTTGGCGTAAGTGACTTTAAGAATAACGTAAAAGGTCAACTGGTTGTCTATGAAGCTCCTAAAGTGGCAAGTAGTACTCCGATGGTTTTCAAGGCGGAGGATCGAGTAGAAAAAGTATACGATTTTGAAATTAAATTCGATACCAGTAATGTATCTTATCACAACGAAACCAAAGCAGACAGAGTAGAACAGGTGAAAAATAACTTAGCCGATGGCGAGTACACTGCGAACTTCCGCGTGCTTGCGAACGGAACGGACAAGGATTCTTTGGTGGCACCGTTTGTACAAAGCCTGGCCAAGCTGATTGTGAAAAATGGTAAGGTCCAAGCCTATGTAACCGTAACGAACAATCAGGCTTTGAATTTATTCCAAACGGATTTTGAAGGCCGCTATACCAATCCGACGATTGTGGCTTCCGACGTCAAAGGTGATACTCACACAATGGCCTTCGAAGTGCCTGATCTGGACAAAAAGTTAAGTGTGTACACACAGGTATATCTGCCCGAGAAATACATTTTTAATGAGAAATTTGGCGGACAGATTCAATTTGACCGTGCATCGCTCAAAGGTGAGGGAGTTAACGCAGCAACTACCGCAACTACTACTGAACCGACAGCAGCTTCTACGGATAAAGCAGTGGAACCGACCACATCCGTAGCTGAAGCCAAACCAGCAGTTGAACAGCCGGTTCAAGCGGCTTCCGAGAAGCGATACACGATCAATTACAACGTATTTAAAGACAAAACGAATGAGGCGTCCGTTATGGATGGTTATCTCGTTAAGCCGGCCACATTGATCGAAAAGGGAGACAAACGCTACATCCAAGTCACTTTGAAAAATAGCTTTTGGATGCCAACTCTACAGGTGGAGCAGAACGGTACGCTAAAAGATGTGGAAGTGATTTCGACATCCGGCGATACACGTATCGTTCAATTTGAGGCAGGGGACTTGTCTCGGAAAATCAGTGCTCACACACACGTCATTGTGCCTGGTTTGGTCCTTGGCGGAGTACCCTATGATCACTGGTATACGGTTCAGTTCCAATTTGATGAAGCAAGCCTAAAAGTGAAATAACCTCAGGTTATGGCATCAATGAAGCCCGAATAACAGCAAAGTTTGTAAGCGTGCAAGTCTTGGTGCCCCGGCATCAAGACTTGTCAGCATACATACCCGAAAAAGTTGGGACTCACGCTGTTGCTTTATATTTTGAATTGAGGTGATTGGATTTTCATGAAACAGTATGCAGCTTTGGCTGAGAGGAAATCGTTTGGTTTCTATATGTTAATCGGTATCATGATCTTATTGCTGGCTGGATGCTCCGGGGGAACAGTGGCTGGACAGAACCAAAGCGCTGGTTCGGCTTCAACGACAGCATCTGAAGCAAACGGAAAGTCGTCTGACGATAAAGCACAAGCTCCACGTATTGTGGCGACTACAGTAGCCATTGCTGAAATTACGGATGCGCTGGGCTTGGATTTGGCTGGCAAGCCGACCAGCACCAAAGCACTGCCTGACCGTTACAAGGACGTTCCTGATGTCGGGAATCCAATGAGTCCTGATATGGAAAAAGTAATGTCTTTGAAGCCTACAGATGTGCTGTCGGTAACCACACTCCAATATGATTTGGAGCCTAAGTTTAAGGACCTGAACATCAATGCTGAATTTTTGAATTTTGAAAGCCTTGCGAATATGCAAAAGGAAATTCAAAAGCTGGGGGACCGATTTGATAAAGCTGAAAAGGCAAAAGAGATAAATGGGGCGTTGGATGCCAAAGTCGCCGAGATTCAGCAAAAGATCCAAGGCAAGAAGTCCCCTAAAGTCCTAATTTTACTGGGGGTTCCGGGAAGCTATCTGGTAGCTACCGAACATTCCTATATTGGGGATTTGGTTAAAATTGCAGGCGGAACCAATGTGGTTCAGGGTGAAAAGGTAGAGTTCATAGCCCACAATACCGAAGCCTTGCAGCAATCCAATCCCGATATCATTTTGCGCGCTGCGCACGGGATGCCGGATGAGGTCGTAAAAATGTTCGATGAAGAGTTCAAAACGAACGATATCTGGAAGCATTTCAACGCTGTGAAGAAGGGGCATGTTTATGATCTGCCTGAACCGTTGTTTGGTACCACAGGGAACTTAGCGGCAAGCTCTGCGCTGGATGAGCTGATGAAAATGCTGTATCCTTCGAATTAAAGGAAGCTGATGACATGTCCAAAAAATTATGGAGCCTTATTGTTGTAATTGTCTTACTTGTCGGTATCATGTTGTATTCAGCGATGACAGGCAGTCTCAAGGTAAATTTGAGTCAGTTGGTGACCGGATTGTGGACAGGTACAGATGATCAGGTAAATGTGGTCAAGGATCTCAGACTACCGAGAATTATCGTAGCCGTGATGGCGGGTGCAGCCCTTGCAGTGGCGGGCGTTTTGCTGCAAGCTGTCATGAAAAACCCGCTGGCAGATTCCGGGGTGATCGGCATTTCTTCGGGAGCGGCCTTGATCTCGCTGATTGCGGTGACCGTCTTTCCGACGCTATATTTCTGGATGCCGTTCTTTTCGTTTATTGGCGGTGCATTGGCCTGCCTAATGGTGTACGGATTTTCATGGAAATCCGGCTTGCATCCCATTCGTCTTATTCTGATTGGGGTGGCAGTAAACGCTATTTTCTCCGGTCTAGGTCAGTCGTTTAATTATCGGGGCAGTTATGCGGTCACCAGCATTAATCAGGTCACCACCTCAACGTTGTCTATGAAAAAATGGGTGGATGTCGAGGTAATTGTGACCTATGGCGGGATGGGTCTGATTTTAGCCATGCTTGTGTTCTCCTGGTGTAATTTCTTGTCCCTTCAAGATAAGACGGCTAAAAATCTGGGCTTCAATGTGACGCGCGCACGACTTTTGATTTCTGTGATTGCAGTGCTGCTTGCAGCAACGGCTACAGCCATTGCAGGGGTGATTGCTTTTATCGGTCTGCTTGTCCCGCATTGTGCCCGCTACCTGGTTGGCTCGGATCATAAGTGGCTGATTCCGTTCTCGGCCCTATGCGGCGGTTTGCTGCTGTTGCTTGCGGATACACTCGGACGAACGGTGCTGGCTCCCAATGAAATTCCGGCCTCTATTATTATGGCAGTCATTGGCGGACCATTCCTGATATTCCTGATCAGAAAGGCGGATCGCACCTATGGACATTAAAGATGTAACCTTCTCCTATGATCGGAAAACAGATCGTTTACATGCGATCAATGCTGTTATTGAGCGGGGACGAATTACGACAATTATTGGGCCCAACGGATGTGGCAAATCGACACTGCTCAGCGTAATGTCCAACAATGCCGCTCCTCGCATGGGTCAGGTCGTTCTGGACGGCAAGGAGATAGCCCACTACAAGCCCAAGGAGCTGGCTCGCCAATTGGCGGTGGTTCATCAGCAGAACGAGGCACCCTCCGACCTGACAGTAGAAAAGCTCGTCAGCTTCGGAAGACTGCCTCATAAGAGCATGTTCACAACCAACCGGGACGAGGACGAGGAAGCAGTCGAATGGGCGATAGCCTGTACCAATCTGGAGGAACGCAGAACACGTACACTGGATCAGCTTTCCGGCGGGGAACGACAGCGTGTATGGATTGCGATGGCCTTGGCGCAGCGAACGCCGATTTTGTTTTTGGATGAGCCGACCACCTATCTGGATATGTATTACCAGCTCGAGATTCTGGAGCTGATCCGGCAGCTCAATCAGGAGCACGGACTGACCATCGTGATGGTGCTGCATGATATGAATCAGGCTATTCGGTATAGCGATGTGATGATCGCTATGAAGGAAGGACGTATTATAGCGAATGGTCCACCTACAGAGGTCGTTACACCCGAACTGATTCAGGAAGTCTATGGTGTAAAGGTAGCCATAAGACAAGACGACGAGGCGGGCATGTATCTGATCCCGATAGGCGTTGGAGCTTCCGGACATTTACACGTACAGAGAGAGTGCAAGGTGCCTGTCCTTGAGTTATCCCATTGAATTTAAAATATAAAAATGGTTCTGGTCCAGGTGTTTGTCAGGTGACAATCGTGGAGACAGAAGCATTTTTTATTTTATTTGACGGATTGTAATATGAAGTGCGACACCTACGGGAAATAAATAAAAAATGGCCCATGGCCGGATTCGTGTAGAATGAAGGTTCCTACACCACATTCACACAAGGAGAATCCACCATGAGCTACACACATCTTAGCATAATCGAGCGCAGCAAGCTAGAAATCCTCCACCAGCAGGGGAAAAGTGCTCGAGCCATTGCCAGTGAATTGGGCAGGCATCATGCCACCATTTGCCGAGAACTCCGTCGAAATGAAACGCAGAAGCCCTATTGTGCCGAGCGATCTCAGGAGAGCTATGTCCAGCGACGTAAGTCCTCCGTCCCAGCCGGAAAATAGACACCACAGCAGTCGGTCCTTATTGAAGAAAAGCTTCATGCCACGTGGTCTCCCGAGCAGATCGTAGAACGACTCCGTCAAGAGGGACACCCTGTGGTCTGCTTTAAAACCATCTATCGCTGGCTATATACAGGCCGTTTGGTGAAAGGAGTGCTTGCCGTCCTACGCCACAAAGGTAAACGGCAGAAGCCTGTAGAGACACGCGGCAAGTTCGCTGTGGGTAAGACCATCTCTCAGCGTCCGAAAGAGGTTCGTTCCCGGAAAACCTTCGGTCATTGGGAACTCGATACGGTCGTCTCGGGCCGTGGGAAAAGCAAGGGCTGCGTAGCTACATTCATCGAACGCAAGACCCGACTGTACACCGCCGTTCCCATGCCTGACCGTACAGCTTTGTCCATGGAAATTGCTTTTGGTGTAGTAGCCTCGCAGTACCCTGACGGTGCATTTCAAACCGCTACTGCAGATCGTGGCAAGGAATTCGCCTGTTACGCCAGCCTGGAAGAAGCTCATGGCCTACAGGTATATTTCGCAGATCCGTATTCTTCCTGGCAACGCGGCTCGAATGAGAATGCCAATGGCCTCTTGCGAGAGTTTTTTCCCAAGGGGACAGATTTTGCGCAAATCACGGATGAAGCCTTGGAGACTGCTCTGCGCTTGATCAACCATAGACCACGAAAATGCTTGGGTTGGAGAACCGCTCACGAATCCTTTTCAGAGGAACTGTCGCACTTAGCTTGACAATCCGTCATTTATAAGAAATTGAATGAGATTCAAGGACAGTTCTGCTTAGACTACGGTTCGAATCCGAACTTTTGTGTGTTATACTATTGCCGTCGGTAATTTTGTGTTTAGCACTTAACTAATGATAAGGATGGTATGCTTATATGATCAGTACAAGCGGCGTAACGCTTCGTTATGGCAAACGCCCACTTTTTGAAGACGTAAATATCAAATTTACTCCCGGAAACTGCTACGGCCTGATTGGGGCGAATGGCGCGGGTAAATCCACCTTTTTGAAAATTCTTTCCGGTGAAATCGAAGCCAATTCAGGTGAGGTTCACATGACACCGGGCGAACGGATGGCTGTCCTCAAGCAGAACCATTATGAATACGATGAATTCCCGGTTCTGGAAACCGTTATTATGGGTCATACGCGTCTGTATGAAATCATGAAGGAAAAGGATGCGCTGTACGCCAAGGCGGAGTTTTCCGAAGCAGACGGTCTGCGTGCGGGTGAATTGGAAGGCGAGTTTGCAGAGCTGAACGGTTGGGATGCCGAGCCGGATGCAGCTGCATTGCTGATCGGTCTGGGTATTCCGCGTGACCTGCATGACAAAAAAATGGCTGAGATGAGCGGCAATGACAAAGTGCGCGTTCTCTTGGCACAAGCGTTGTTTGGTCGTCCGAACAATTTGCTGCTTGATGAGCCTACCAACCATTTGGATCTCGAATCCATTCAGTGGCTGGAAAACTTCTTGATGGACTATGAAGGCACCGTTATCGTTGTATCCCATGACCGTCACTTCCTGAACAAGGTATGTACGCATATTGCGGATATCGATTTTGGTAAAATTCAGATGTATGTCGGCAACTATGACTTCTGGTATGAGTCCAGCCAACTGGCACTTACTCTGGCTCGCGATGCGAACAAGAAGAAGGAAGAGAAGATCAAAGAATTGCAAGCCTTTATTCAGCGCTTTTCCGCGAATGCTTCCAAGTCCAAACAGGCAACTTCGCGTAAAAAGCAACTGGATAAAATTACGTTGGACGATATCCGTCCATCCAACCGTAAATATCCGTTCATTAACTTCAAGCCTGAGCGTGAAGCGGGTAAACAATTGCTGACTGTTGATAGTATCAGCAAAACTGTTGAAGGCGAGCAAGTGCTGAACGAGTTCAGTCTGGTCGTGAACAAAGGTGATAAAATTGCGTTTGTAGGTCCGAACGGTCTGCCTAAAACGACGCTCTTCCAGATCTTGATGAACGAACTGGAAGCGGATAACGGTGTATTTTCCTGGGGGATTACAACGAGTCAGGCGTATTTCCCGAAAGATAACTCCGCTTATTTTGAAGGTGTGGATCTGAATCTGGTAGACTGGCTGCGTCAATATTCCAAGGATCAGGATGAAACGTTCTTGCGCGGCTTCCTGGGACGTATGCTTTTCTCAGGCGAAGAAGCGCTTAAGAAAGCAAGCGTGCTGTCCGGGGGAGAAAAGGTTCGCTGTATGCTGGCGAAAATGATGCTGAACGGTGCTAACGTGTTGCTTCTGGAAGAGCCAACCAACCACTTGGATCTCGAATCCATTACAGCGCTGAACAATGGTCTGATCGACTTTGACGGGACGATTTTGTTCACTTCTCATGACCATCAATTCATTCAAACCATCGCGAATCGCATCGTGGAAATTACACCAAACGGCGTAATTGACCGTACGATGAGCTATGATGAATACCTGGAAAGTGAAGAAATTGCTAAATTGCGTGAACGCATGTATCCGGTAGAAATCGGCTAACATCCAAACCGCTAATTTTAGCAAGTAAATAAACGAAAGAGGAGCTCCATCACGCCATTTGATATGGCAGGTGGACTCCTCTTTTTTCGTTTTGTGCCGTAACCCTTAGCATACTTGGTTCCGAGCGTGAGGTGAGATAAAACTCGCCTATCCTGCATCCGGAACCCTATATAGCCTATGGGGTGGCTTATGATCCGCCTGTGCGACGGCGTTGGTTGTTCGGCTTCTTCGTATTTTGGCTTTTCAGTGTTTTGGTGGAACCGCTTTGAAAGCCGCCCTGCTGTGAAGCGCCGGACTGCTGTTTTTTTTGTGCCAGCTTTTCCCGAATGGCATCTGCGAGATTAACTTTACGTGGTTCCTTAGCATCGCTCATGAATAAATTCCTCCTGTTGCCGCCAGGTTCATGTCAATCATGCTGGATTGAAGAAAAACGCGGCTGTGTCCTCATTTTATACGTTTTTAAAAGAAGGGACAAGGGCAACAATGATAACACATCGCAGGGGTGAGGCAAGGGGGAGAATAACTGTTTTTTGCATGTAGGAAAAATTGTTTTGTGTAACCTACAGGAATGGGCTCTGGCAATACTTTTTCGTGGTTCCTACAGCGATGTAGAGCGGAAAGACTGTTTCTCTAGACCCACACAAAGTTCGTCTGCTATCCTGAAAATAATAGTCAACCACAGGCAAATTTTTATTTTTAAGGCGGCTATGCTGCTATTTTTATTTTTGGGCAGGTCTTTATGCTGCGAACTATATATTTAAAGGAGTGCCTCCATTGTGGTAAATGTCTATGATGAAATACGAAAAGGTGAGCGAGGGGCGTGGGTAAGCATTGCTGCTTATCTTTTACTGTCTGCTTTTAAGCTGATTAGCGGATATCTATTTGCCTCTAGCGCGTTGCTGGCCGATGGCTTCAATAATGTCACCGATATTGTGGTGTCGGTAGCTGTATTGATTGGTCTGAGGATTTCCCAGAAACCACCAGATTCCGATCATGCCTATGGACATTTTCGGGCGGAGACGATTGCGGCGCTGCTGGCGTCCTTTATTATGGCTGTCGTTGGTTTACAGGTGCTGATTGACGGAATCGGGAGTATTTTTAAGGGAGGAAAGCAAACACCGGATATTACTTCTGCGGGTGTGGCTGTGATTTGTGCAGTGATTATGTTGGGAGTGTATCTGTACAATAACAGGCTGGCTCGGCAAATCAATAACAAGGCGCTGCTGGCTGCGGCCAAGGATAATCTATCGGATGCACTCGTCAGTGTTGGAGCGGCAGTGGGCATTATTGGCGCACAGTTCGGGCTGCCGTGGTTGGATACTGTTGCGGCGATCGTGGTAGGATTCATTATTTGCAAAACGGCATGGGAGATTTTTAGGGATTCTACACATAGCTTGACTGATGGATTTGATGAGCAAGAACTGTCAGACTTACGGAGTACGATTGCTCTTGTACCTGGAGTAGAGGGAATTCGAGACGTTAAGGCACGGGTACACGGTAACCACGCGCTGGTGGATGTCGTTATTGAGGTGAATCCGCAGCTCAGTCTAATTGAAGGACATCGGATCAGTGACCGGATTGAGGAACGTCTACAAGAGGTTCACAATACGATGCATGTTCATGTCCATGTAGAACCTAAATTATAGTTTAATTATTAAATAATTAGTATAAAAAGTGACTTTAGACCTATATCGAAAAAGGTGTACACGCTATCTTTTGTGACGTTTGGATTATATCTCTATTCCTGCTGCTTTTACTATAATGAAGGCATGTCCGGCTATATTCGTCGGAATTATGCTCTTCAAATTCGTAAAAACAGCCAGGAGGTGCAACATTGAGAAGACGCGTGATGGGAATGCTCATGACGTCAGCCGCGCTGTTGGCAGCAATTCATGTGGTGCCGGGTCAGGTTGACGCAGCGGCATCGACAGCATCCACAGGACAGAAGGCGGTTATCCAGGCGGCTGTAAAGCTTAGATCTGGTCCTTCCACTACGGGCGATGTAGTCAGCTTTATGAAGCAGGGAGAGGCCGTAACGGTATTGGAGAAAACGAACAACTATTGGTATAAGGTCAAGACTTCTGATGGAGTAACCGGCTACACAAGCAGCTCTGACAAGTACATAAAAGTTGGCGCTACCAGCGTCGCTGCTGCTGCCACGTCGTCTGTCAGCCGTAGAACGGAAACCTCGGAGTCAGCTAAAACTGTTTCAGCTACAGTTAAAAATGTTTCAACTAAAGAGGCTTCGGCTTCAGTGAATAGTTCTGCCGGTCAAACGAAAGCTACGATTCAAACGTCCGTTCGTTTGCGGGCGGAGGCATCCACTTCTTCAGAAGTTCTGGGCTATATGAACACAGGGGATGTCGTTACGATTACCGATGCAAGCAACGCGTATTGGTTCAAGGTCACCACTGCTGACGGTACAGTAGGCTATGTCAGCTCATCTCCACAATATATTCGTATTGGTGAGGGTGTTGTTGTCCAGCAGGCTGTAGCTTCTTCGGCTGCACCCGCTTCAGATACTACTGCTCTACCTGCGGTAGCGTCTCCTGCATCGACGGTTAGCTTGCTTTCCGGTGATGCGGCGGCCTCGATCGAACAGGTTATTGACACAGGTATGACCTATCTGGGAACACCTTATGAATATGGTTCTGATCGCAACAGTACGGCTACTTTTGATTGCTCGGCATTTACTCGCCAAATCTTCCGTCAGGCTGTAGGGATCCAGCTTCCGGCAGATTCTCGTTCACAGGGTGAGTGGATCAAGCAAAACAGTCAGCCGAAAACGGATATGACGACACTGAAGCGTGGCGATTTGCTCTTTTTTACAAATTATAATGCATCTTCCGGGGCGTACACGTCCTTGGACAATTCCTCCCAAACGATTACTCATGTAGCAGTATACTTGGGAGACAACAAGCTTCTCCATACGTTTTCTGTAGCGGCTGGCGGTGTGAAAGTTACGGATTTCAGCAAGCCTTGGCAGGACCGTTTCCTGTTTGGGGGCAGCGTGATCCAATAAAACGCCGTTCACTCTTAAAATTTGCATCAAAAAAAAGGGATGTTCCACAGCTCTGTTGACCAGGGTGGGAACATCCTTTTTTCATAAGCATATGATACATATCACTTCTGGGTGTAGCTATCATCCAATGTTTATGAAGCTCGCTTTCTTCCGGTAAAGAGTGAAATAACGAATAGTACCAAAAATAGCACAAATAACATTTTAGCGATTGTAGCAGCTATGGAGACGACGATACCAAAAAAACCTAAAATCCCGGCGATCATAGCAAAAAATAAGAATAAAGCCGACCATTTCAGCATGTTCTGTATCCTCCTTTGATTGTATATAATGTGGCATACTCGCGCCCCGATCGAGCGTGGTAGTAGATGACAGTGACTTCTACAGATTAAGCGTGGCTGTGCCATCATTATATGTTGTTTTAAACGGTGCGAGGCCCCGTGAATCATAACGTTTGGAGCCCAAGAAGATACCAGTCTGGACTTTGTTTCGTGTCCGAATGTAGAGGGTAACTATGCAGTATCATAAACATCATCGTGAAAGACGAAAGAGAGGTTACGCTATGTTAACACAGGTCAGCATTTTTATTATTGCGATCGCATTTGCCGTTCTCGT
Organism: Paenibacillus ottowii; assembly: GCF_006874425.1. Classification (GTDB taxonomy): domain Bacteria; phylum Bacillota; class Bacilli; order Paenibacillales; family Paenibacillaceae; genus Paenibacillus; species Paenibacillus ottowii. Next base: position 34,293 of record NZ_VIJZ01000009.1, on the reverse strand, counting down.
TATTTACCTTATTAAGACATTGAAAGCAGCCCAAGGCTCTCTGGATAAGGTAACTCAAACCTTGCAGGAAGTACAAAAGACAGTAGATGAACTGAGTTATGAAGTTAAACAAACGGTTCGACATGCAAATGACATCACCGCAGACGTTGATCATAAATTGAAGCAAGTAGAACCGGTGATGGAGTCGGTTAAAAACCTGGGGGAGGTACTGAGTGAAGTGACACTGGCCGCTAAGCAGGCGTCTACGGCGTTAATGACACGGCTTCAGAAGGCACGTAGCACGGCCAGCAGTACTTCCAGAACGGAGAAGGCAATCAAGTCAACGACATCGAACAGACCCTTGACTGCAACAGAACGGACGGTTCAGAGCTACAATGCCACTTATGGGGAACCTGCGGGCAAGCCGGCTAAGAACTGGCTGGGATATGTAGACATCGCTGCTGGGGTGTGGCAGAAAATGCGTCAGTAGTGTAGTGCTGAACCGTAAACTACAGGAAATTCATTGAAAGGGTGAGAATTATGATGAAGACATTATTACTAGCTGCTGGTTTGCTCACTCCCTTTTCCGGACAGGATACGGTTCAGCAAACCGTCTCCCCGCAGACAGCGGGGCATATGGTAAGGACTGTTCAGACGATAACCGCTCCACATGCTGTACCAACCGATTTTCGTACCTTGAATGGCATATCTCTGGATGATACTCGTGCGGATGTATTGAAAAAACTAGGGAAGCCGCTTCGAATCAAGAAGGATATGCTGCTGCTTTCTACAGAATACCAATATCCGGATGTCACCGTAGGTATGCGTGATGACGTCGTCTCTTATGTGCATGTAGACCCTGCTGCCGGTCGAATCAAGGTGAATGATAAGTGGCTGCCGCTGCAACGGAAAATGCTGGATCAGGCGCTGGGCGGCTCGCAATTTACCGCAGAAGACGGAGAGGTGTATGTGCGCGGGCAGCGTGCGATCAAAGTGTTTACAGATAAGACGTCTGATAAGCCAAAGTATGTTGAGTTTTTTGATGAAACAGAGTGGTGATCGACTTTTTCGAGCCGTGACATCATATGGAAGTTTCAAATGGATGTATGGAGTGTAATAGTCAGAGAAGTCAATCCTTAAAGGAGCGTGAGAAACATGAATCAGACCAATCATAAATCTTATGCCAAGGTGGTAGAGAACGGTGTACAAGCCGTTGAAGCTGTGAATGAGTTGCGTAACACGGGCTATCGTTATGAGGATGTGTTCGTGCTCGCTCATGATCAGGATCGGACGGATCGTATTGCAGATACGGTGGCAGCCAAGGAAATCGGAATTAAGGAAGAAGGCGTTTTCGATTCCTTAGCGAATTTGTTCCGTTCCCGTGGTGATGAGCTACGCGCTAAAATCACTTCCTTGGGCTTTACAGATACGGAAGCAGATTTTTATGAAAAAGAATTGGATCAGGGTAAGGTGCTGGTTATTGCGAAAAAATCGTGATATTGCCAGTTCATCATAGGATCAGACAAGTTAGATTTGAAAAAGAGGATGTGGCCGCAGCACAGTGTTCCGCGGGTCCTCCAAAAACATAGATAAGGAATGGGGCCTCAGCCTCATTCCTTATCTATGTTTTTGGAATGCCTGCTTACGGAAACGCTATTCCTAATCAACATGGGTGTTGCCCCCTAAGCAGGTATAGTATAATACATGGGTTACAGATAAGGAGAGAGCAATGAGAATTCTAATTGTTGACGATAATCCAACGAATGTCATTATTATTCGTGAAATACTAAAAAAAGAAAATTATCGCGATGTAATCTCTGCCAGCTCGGCCGCAGAAATGCTGGAGCATTTGGGAATTGGCGACCGTACCATTAGTCTTCGGCCCCGTCCTTCGGATATTGATTTGGTGCTGCTGGATATGATGATGCCTGAAATGGACGGCATTGAAGCATGCAGTATCGTACAGGAATATGAGCATTTAAAAGATATTCCGATTATTATGGTTACCGCTGTAGGCGATTCTAAAAAATTGGCCGAAGCCTTGGATGTGGGAGCCGTCGATTATGTCACGAAGCCGATCAACAAGGTAGAGCTAATGGCTCGAATTCGGTCTGCCTTGCGTCTCAAGCAGGAAAAGGACTGGCATAAGGATCGGGATCAACGGATTCAGGATGAATTGAAGCTGGCTGCGATGGTTCAGCAGGCGGTGCTTAGTCCTGCCATTCAGGACCCGATGCTGCATGCGAATGCATTGTATCAGCCTTCCTTTGAACTGGCGGGGGATTTATATTCATGGTATCCGCTAGGAGAAGGGAGATATGCCATCATTTTGCTTGATATGATGGGCCATGGCATTTCTTCTTCTCTGTTTTGCATGTTCATTGCGTCTGTACTCAAGGATACAGTCATCACGTATGTGGAGCCTGAGAAGGTCATACAAGAGCTGAATCGTCGTTTTAATCAACTGGATCTGGGCAAGCAGCTGGTACAGTATTATTTTACGGCGATTTATATGGTGATTGATACTCGTTCACGGCGAATTGACTATGTAAATGCAGGGCACCCTCCCGGCTTGCTGTTCAACCAGGACGGCAGCATAACCAAATTAGACCGTGCGTGTAGCCCGGTCGGATTGTTTGATAAAATTGATGCAGAGATGCACACGATTTATTACGAAGGAACTGGACATATCGCTTTGTATACAGATGGCTTGCTGGAGGCAGTAGAAGGAGAATATGAGGAACAATTGGAGTATCTGACTACCTGTCTGCGCAAGTATGAGGAATGGAATGAAGAAGCGATGCTGGATGCGTTTTTTCGTAACGAAGGGCCGCAGGATCGCGATGATGATAAGTGCCTGATCTGGATTTCATTGAAAGAGGGAGAGAGCTTGCATGAAAATCAGAAATAAACTGCTGATTGGCTTTGGATCGCTTATGGCGATCCTCCTTGTGCTGACGCTAATCAGCTATGACCGGATGGGGAGCCTGAATGAACAGCTCAATCAGGTGTATCAAGAACGATATGTGAAGGTCCGGAAAACAACGGCTATACGCGGACAGGTGAACGATATGGCTAAAGTCATGGCTAACCTGATCTTGAATCCAGGCTCCTCTGTCAGTGAGGCCAAACGCGAGCTTGATGATATTTCCGCTACTGGAACAAAAGTGCTGGCTAGCCTGCAAACGGATTCTGGCACAAGTGAAGAGCAACAGCAGATTGACCGGGTGGCTGTCGCCTGGAAAGATTTCCTAAACTACGAAGACAGACTCATTTCCTTATTGGGGCAAGATCGTATTGAGGAAGCTAATGCTTTTCGTAACAGCACGGGTCTACCTGCTCAAGAGGAGGCAATGGACAGCATTAACACCCTTGCCGTTTTTCAGGATCGAGAGATTGATAACGATATGAAGCAAGCCAACCTGGCTTATGAGGAATCTGTACAGGTTACCACAATCATGATGGCTGCTGGTCTGATCATGGGCTTACTGGTTATTTTGTGGGTGCTCCCAAGCATTGCCAAGGGTCTAAATACGGTTAACCTCATGATGAGCGGCTTTGGCAAGGGGAAGTACAGGGCCATCAGCCGGATGAGTGTGGCCTCCAAAGATGAAATCGGAGAGGTCGCTCGTGTATTTCAACAATTGGCTGGAGACTTGGATGAAAAAAGGAAATTCGAGCATTCTGTCCTTCAAACGCAGAAGGATCAAACATGGCTTAATGCCAATACTGCACGGGTGACTGAGCTGTTTCGCGGTGTGAATTCACTGGAGCAGGTTGCTCAGATGTTTATTAGTGAATTTACGCCCATTTTGGGAGGAAGCTATGGAGCCATCTATTTGCAAGGGAAAGATGTAGAAGACCACCGATTCAAGTTATATGGCTCCTATGCAAAGGTGACTGGCGAAGGCTCAATCAGAGACTTTATCCAAGTGGGCGAAGGTTTGCTAGGGCAATGTGTTCTGGATCGTAAGCCGATCTTGATTGCAGAGGCGCCTGAAGGATACTTGTCCATTGGCTCCGCCTTAGGAGAAAGTAAGCCAGTCGGGATTATGATTTTCCCCATTTTGTTCGAGGATGAATGCATTGGTGCTGTAGAAATAGCGTCACTGGATCGCTTCACTGAGCTGGAAACGAAGCTGTTTGCACAGTTAGTGGAGAGCTTGGGGATCATTTTGAATAATATCAAGGGACGGATGCGGGTTGAGCAATTGCTGCGCGAATCGCAGGCACTTACTGAGGAATTGCAATGCCAGTCCGAAGAGCTGCAAACTCAGCAAGAAGAACTCAAGCGTTCCAACGAGAATTTGGAGGAGCAAACCGAGGAACTCAAGCGTTCCGAAGAGTTATTACAGCGTCAGCAGGAAGAATTGGAGCATTTTAATACTGAATTGATTGCCAAAACGAGAGCGCTGGAAGAACAGGTTCGAGAGGTGGAAGAAAAAAACGACGAGATCGAACGTGCACGGGCCCAGTTGGAGCAGCAGGCGATGCAGCTAGGGATCACAAGCAAATACAAATCCGAGTTTTTGGCCAATATGTCGCATGAATTGCGTACTCCGCTAAATAGCTTGCTTATTCTTTCTCAGCTGCTGTCTGAGAACAAGGAAGGCAATCTCAAGCCCAAACAAGTGGAATATGCACAAACCATTTATATGTCAGGCGCGGATTTGTTGAAAATGATTGATGAGATTCTGGATTTATCCAAAGTGGATGCTGGAAAAATGGATATTAACCATGAAACGGTTCATCTAAAGGAACTAGAGCTGTTTGTTGAACAGAACTTTGCGCCGGTCGCAGCCAAACGTGACCTTCATCTGCATACCGAAATCGAAGAGGATTTGCCAGAAGCTATTATTAGTGACAGTTATCGTCTCAAACAAATTTTACGTAATTTGCTGTCCAATGCGTTCAAGTTCACCACCGAAGGTTCTATTCGTTTCAAGGTATCTCGGGCAAACGGAGAGCAGCTTCCAGATATGCTAGATTCACGAAAATCCTATCTGGCTCTATCAGTACGTGATACAGGCATCGGGATTGCATCAGATAAAACAGATCTGATCTTTGAAGCCTTCCAGCAGGTAGATGGTACGACTAGCCGGAAATACGGGGGAACAGGGCTGGGGCTGTCAATCAGCCGTGAGCTTTCCAAATTGTTGGGCGGTGCCATTACAGTCGAATCCGAGCAGGGACAGGGCAGTTGCTTCACCCTGTATTTGCCGGAACAAACGCCTACCGAAGAGATTACGGATTCTCATTCGAGAGAGGAGCGTAGCAGTGCAGAGGTGAACCCGAATTTTGAGGATGTCGCTGCTTCAGCAGAAGCAGATCTGCAAATGATTATGCCAGCTGAACGCTTACCCGTGTATCAAATGCCTTTGAAGAGCAGAGCGGAGGACATTAAGCATCCGGGTGACGACCGAAATGAGATTACCCCGCAGGATAAAGTGCTGCTGATTATTGAGGATGATATTAATTTTGCTAATATTTTGTACGACATGGCCCGCAGCCGGGGTTTTAAAGCGCTGATCGCTCTCAAAGGAGACGATGGGCTGAACATGGCTCATTCTTATTTGCCGGACGCTATTATATTGGATATTCAGTTACCAGTGATGGATGGCTGGTCCATTTTGGGCGAGCTGAAAGGAAACTCATCGACACGTCATATTCCGGTACATGTAATTTCGGTCATTGATGATGTGAAGCAGGGCTTAATGATGGGCGCGATTGCCTATCTCAAAAAGCCTTCTTCGAAGGAGAGCCTGGACAAGGCATTTTCACATATAAAGTCGTATACAGATCAAATAGTAAAACGCCTGCTTGTGGTGGAGGATGATGATAATCAGCGTAAGTCCATTATTGAGCTCATCGACCATGACGATGTGGCCATTACGGCCGTATCGACAGGTAAAGAAGCGCTGAACGAGCTGGCCATCCAGCGGTATGACTGTATGGTACTGGATTTGATGCTGAGTGACATGACAGGCTTTGAATTACTCGACCGTATTCGGGAAAATGAGCAGCTCACCGATCTGCCGATCATTATTTATACAGGCAAAGATCTGGATAGTAAAGAAGAAACACAACTCCGAAAATATGCAGAATCCATTATTATTAAGGATGTCAAATCACCTGAGCGACTCTTGGATGAGACTACGTTGTTCCTGCATCGGGTAGAGGCGAATCTTCCAGAGGATAAACGTAAAATTTTGCAAAAGCTTTATAACAAGGAAGAGCTGTTTGAAGGCAAAAAAATATTGTTGGTAGACGATGATATTCGTAATGTATTTGCTTTGTCTAGTGTGCTGGAAAGCTATCGTATGGAGGTTACCTTTGCGGAAAATGGAAGGGAAGCTCTGGAAATGCTTGAACAGACGCCTGATTTTGATCTGGTGCTGATGGATATGATGATGCCGGAAATGGATGGATATGAAGCAATGCGACGGATTCGAGTAATGCCGCAATTCGAAAAGTTGCCTATTATTGCCCTGACAGCCAAGGCGATGAAGGATGATCGCTCCAAGTGTATTGAGGCAGGCGCCTCCGATTATGTAAAAAAACCCATTCAAACCGAACAGCTTTTATCATTAATGCGGGTGTGGTTGTATTCGTAATCCAAAAAAATGGGTAATATAAATTGACACTTGATTCAGAGCGGTACAGGCAAAACCTATTTAGGAATTGGAGAGAGATTATGACATCGAAGGATATGGCGGATAATGCTGCTAATGAAGTGAAATCGAATGACAATGAGCGGGAAATGATTGAGATTGAGCTGTTGCTGGAAGGTATACATCGGCTGTACGGCTACGATTTTCGTAACTACGCTCTGCCATCGATCAAGCGGCGTATTTATTATCATGCGCAGTCCGAGAACGTAAGCACGATATCAGGGCTTCAGGAGAAGGTGCTGCATGATCGCAGCGCCTTCGATAGACTGGTACAGAGTCTTTCCATTCCGGTGACCGAGATGTTTCGCGACCCGGAGCTATTTCTAATTTTCAGGCAAAAGATCATTCCTATTTTACGGACGTATCCGTATATCCGAATATGGCATGCAGGTTGCTCCACAGGTGAGGAAGTGTACTCTATGGCAATCATGCTACATGAGGAAGGCTTATATGACAAGGCCCGTATTTATGCGACGGATATGAATAACCTGTCTTTACAACAAGCGAAGGAAGGCGTATATGGGATTGACCGAATGAAGCTGTATACCAAAAATTATTTGGAATCAGGGGGCACACAATCGTTCTCTGAATATTATACAGCCAAGTATGATTCGGTGATGTTTCATCCCTTTTTACGAAAAAATATCATTTTTGCTGAGCATAATTTAGCGACAGATCGGTCTTTTAACGAGTTCAATGTTATTTTTTGCCGGAATGTTATGATTTATTTTAACGATGAACTTCGCAACCACGTACATGGGTTGTTTTACGATAGCTTGAGTCATTTTGGTGTGTTGGTGCTTGGGGCCAAGGAATCCATACATTTTACCGATTATAGTGATTCCTACGAGCCGCTAGACCGGGTAGAGAAAATATACCGGAAGATTAAATAGAGATGCTTAGGAGGATTCCATGGGGCTTCATGAACCGATTCATATATTGCTGGTAGATGATAGACCTGAGAACCTGCTCGCTCTTGAGGCAGTGCTGGAGAGTGAACAATATAATCTGGTAAAGGCCACATCTGGGGAAGAAGCGTTGCGATGTCTGTTAAAAGATGAATTTGCACTCGTGGTCCTTGATGTGCAAATGCCGGGTATGGATGGAATTGAGACCGCAAAGTTAATCAAGGCCAGAGAGAAGACGAAGGATATTCCGATTATCTTCATTTCAGCTAACAGCAAGGAAGCGGAGCATTTGTTTGCCGGATATTCAGCGGGCGGTATTGATTATATGGTGAAGCCGTTCATCCCTCAAATTCTCAAGTCCAAAATTGAAGGCTTCGTACAAATGTATCTGACAAACAAGCGTTTGAAAACACAGTCCATGCTGCTGCATCAGAAGACGCAGGAACTGGAAAAGATGAACAGCGAACTAATTGCCGCCAAGGAGGCGGCAGAGATTGCTGCCAATGCCAAAACTGAATTTTTGGCAATGATGAGCCATGAAATTCGTACGCCTATGAACGGTGTCATCGGCATGATTGATCTGCTGATGGAGACAGAGCTGCAAAACGATCAACAGGAATATGCTGATATCATCCGTCGCAGTGCAGACGCTCTGGTGGCGGTCATCAATGATATTCTGGACTTTACCAAGCTGGAGTCAGGCAAGATGGAGGTTGAGGAATATCCGTTTGATTTGGTTTCCTGTATCAAGGAAGTTTTCAGCCTGTTCACCGTAGAGGTGAACCGCAAAAATTTGGAGCTGGTTTATTTTCTAGATGAAATGATGCCTCCCGTGTTATATGGGGATATGGGCAGATTGCGGCAAGTGCTGATTAACCTGGTTTCCAATGCTGTCAAATTTACAGACCAGGGCGGGGTATATGTCTTCGCATCTGTCAAAGAACGTAGCGACAATGGGCTCACAGTTGAGTTTTCTGTAAAAGACACAGGCATTGGTATTGATCCCGCTAAGGTTGGAAGACTATTTCACCCTTTTTCCCAGCTGGATTCTTCAATGACACGGAAATATGGGGGGACGGGTCTGGGACTCGCAATTTGCAAAACCTTAGTGAATATGATGGGCGGAGATATCCGTGTAGATACGAGTGGAGAACAGGGTGTGACGTTTCATTTTACAATGAAACTTGGCATTGCCAAGGAAAATGAACTGGAGGGGGAGTCCAGCCACGATTGGGAAATTCCACATCAGGAGTCTCCTACCCGTAAACCCGTACTAGTCGTGGATGACCATCCCATCAATCAGAAGCTGATGGTAAATATACTGGATAAGCTTGGTTTGGCTTCAGACGTGGCCGCAGATGGGCAACAGGCGCTTGATATGGTCATTGCGAATCAGGATTACGACTATATCTTTATGGACTTGCAGATGCCTGTAATGGACGGTCTGGAGTGCACGAGTAAAGTACGTGAACAATTGGCGGGAAGATCTCAACCTGCCATTATCGCTATGACAGCTAACGTCATGGAGGGAATTCAGCCCCGATGTATTGAAGCTGGAATGAACGATTATATTAGCAAGCCTGTTAAAATCAGCAGTGTAAAACAGGCGTTGCTCCGACATTCTCCGGACCATTTTCCAATGCGGCCAGGTAAAGACCGAATCAATGAAGCTTAGCTGGTTGTATTTGACAGGTGTATAAAAAGTGATAACGTGATTCAAACACTCGTATATTGGGTTAGTATGTAGGGAAATCTTTTTTTGGGAGAGTAGGCCAATGAATACTAATAAAAATGAGAAGTTCAATGCGATCACAGAAACAGCAGATGGTGTAAATACCGTTTATCTGAGTGGAGAATTGGATCTTTCGGTAGCACCTGATTTCCGTCTGGTCATGGAGCCTTTAGTGGGGGAATCCAGCCAGGATTTGATTGTTAACTTGAGAGACCTTAAATACATTGACAGCACTGGCATTGGTATTTTGTTATCCATTTTAAAAGCAAGGCATGGGATGGAGTCCCGGTTTACAGTTCAAGAGGTGCCGCCTCAGATTCAAAAGCTGTTTGATATGACCGGTATTGCCAAATTCTTTGCCCCCCAGGAGAATTCCCAATAGGAAAGGAAAGAAAAAGAAATGAATGCTCAAATACAAAAAGTAGTTCTTAATTTGCCGGCCACAGCTGACTTTGTTGATATTGTAAGATTAAATTTATATGGTATTGCCGCGAAAATGGGATTCTCTTATGAGGATATTGAAGACATGAAGGTGGCTGTATCGGAAGCTTGTAATAACTCTGTCCTTTATGCATATGGTCATGAGGGGGGAGTCGTGGAAGTAACATTCGAATTTGACGAAGCTTCGTTGTCCATTCGAGTCAAAGATGAAGGGGAGAGCTTTGAACGTGTGGAGGACCCGTCCCGTATCGCATCCTTGCATGACAAGGAGTTGAATGATGCGCAGATCGGCGGATTAGGCTTTTATCTCATGCAGGCGCTTATGGACGATGTTCAAATCTTGAATGAGACAGGAAAAGGCACCGAAGTGGTGCTGGTAAAGCGTCTAACCAGAAGTGAGGAAACAGTATGAATGAAAAGGTAACTCCCCCGGAGTCGATGGATGAAGCCGTTGGTCTAATCTGGGAGTACCAGCAAACCAAAGATAACGAAATTGCTACCGTGCTGATCCGTAAGTATGAGCCTATGGTCAAAATGGCTGCCGGGAAGATATCTCGTAACCGCCCGGACTTATACGAGGATTTATATCAGACCGGTCAGATGGCTTTGATACGTCTGCTCCAGCAATACGATATCAGCTTGGGTATCCCGTTTGAACCATACGCTATGAAAAGTATGCTGGGACATATGAAAAATTATTTACGCGATAAATCCTGGTACATACAGGTTCCTCGCCGTATTAAGGAAAAGGGAGCGCTTGTTCAACATGCCATTGATGAGCTGACCGTCAAATTAGAACGCTCACCCAATGTAGACGAGATTGCGGAGTATCTGGATCTTACGGTTGAGGAAACGATCGAGGTGCTTGCTGGTCGCGAGTGCTACCACTATGTTTCACTGGACTCGCCATTATCCCAGGAAGAGAGTGCAGCAACGTTAGGCGAGCTCATTAGCTCGGATGCTAACGATTTTGACACGGTGGAAAAACGGATGGATCTTCAACAGGCTTTAAGTCAACTAAAAGAACAAGAACAGAAAGTGCTCCTTCTGGCGTTTCAGGATGGTCAATCTCAGCGTGCGATTGCGCAGACGTTGGGCGTATCGCAGATGAGTGTTTCCCGTATTCAGAAGCGAGCAACAGAAAAGTTGAAGCAGATTATGTCTAATTCCTCTATTTCATGAGAATATCGGTGAATTCATCGCTTATAATATTTGTCGCTCCATCGTAAGGACACGTTATTCCAATTAGGGAAGCGTGTCCTTTTTATAAAGCGGAAAAAGCAAAGAAAGGATGGGATCTATGACAGCATTTGAACAGATTTCCACCTTTCGTGGAGGTTGGGAATGGTGGGACATCTGTGCTGCGGACTGGCAGGATTCGGTCATACAGCACTTGAAGCAGAAGATTCCAGAGGCCGCAGAGTGGCTGGATAAGGTAGAAGACATTCCATCCAGCTTTATTTCTGTGCGCTTTCCAGATGGCCATCAGCCGTTGATGTGCGGATCGTTGATCTACTCCGTTCAGGAGGAGATCGACAGTCAGCGCAATTGCAATAAGTTTTATTTCCTCGTCCTAAACCAGAAGTTAGTGACCTTAAATCTGGACCAGAATACCCGTGAAATTATGCATACCGCAGAACGCCAAACCATGCTGGAACAGTGTGAGGACGCAGCTGACGGCATGTTCGTATTGGCGAGAGCTGTGCTTCATTATTTTCATACAGGTATGGACAAGTTTGAGATCAATCTAAGAAGACTGGAGGAGGACATGGAGAAAAGGAATGCACGTACGCTAATGGATTCCATATTGAATGCGCGTTTCGAATTGTTGTATTGGAGCAATATGTTCATTCCTTTTTCAGAGCTGGTCACGGCTTCCCGGGAAGCATACCTGGATAAGCTGGAGGAGAATCGCTTTTTTAAGCAGTTACTGTACCGGGTCACTCGGATGGAGGGACTTTTCCGCCATTACGAAAAGGAAATCGACACACTGATCTCTATAGATGACGCTATTTCTGCGTTTAGGGGCAATGAGATTTCAAAGACGCTCACCATTGTGACCGCTGTATTTACCCCTGCCACTGTAGTGGGGGCTATTTGGGGGATGAACTTTGAAAATCTACCCTGGATTAAAACAGGCTGGGGCTTCGCCTGCGTGATCATTGCTACGGTGCTAAGTATGGCTGGGATGTACGGCTGGCTAATGATGAAGGGATGGACAGGAGATTTATTACAAACAAACAAGCGCAACAAATTGTAGCGGCTGCTTACAGCATTTAATGATGTATATGTAAAAAACGATCCATCACCATCGGAGGCGTGTTAAGCCTAATACCGATTACGATGGATCGTTTTTATAGGAGATAAAAGACAATTACTTAGCACCCTGGCTCATTTTGATATATCCTAACAATTCGGCGATGAAGTCTCCGATGACTGGAAGATTTAACTGCACCAGGAAGCTGAGCAACCAAGCGAGTAAGGCGAGTATGACCACTGTACCCAGCGTAAGGCCAAGCCCCCGTGAAATCCCAGCCGTCAGATTGCTGATAATTCTTCTTTTGGTGCTGGAGTAGTTTTCTATAATATCTTTGAATTCTGCTTTTTCCAATGTGTCTGCAATTTGATCTAGACGTTTGTTAAGCCGCTTGACCTCATGGCGCAGTTCAAAAGGATGTTCATTTACATCAAAATCTCTATCATGATCACGCTCTTTAACAGGAGTAGCAGAGGCCTGCTTGGATGAAACTTCGTCTGTTTGATCTTGTTTCTCCAGGGGATGAAAGGTTCTTTTGTTGTTCGGGGCAAGATCATCTCCATAAGAGTTTGATTTGTTCATGGTCATCCCAGCCTTTCTATCATTTAAAAACAGCCAGCTTCTTGCCTGCTGGCTGTTCAGTGTTTGGAGCTTATTATGGTTGTAATCAGAATGTGTTCCTGTTAGGAATTTGTGTTTAATTGTTTCTGAGTGTCCTTGGCTGCCTGAGCAGTTGCATCCATAACTTCTTTATCTGCTTTGGCTGCTTCATTAGCAACATCTGCAGAGGCTTTAGTTACGCTGGCTACGATGTTGTCTTTGCTCTCGGATACCGTTTTGGCTACATCTGCTGTTTTAGTTGAGACGGTTTTAGCCAGATCCGTCGCTTTACTGCTGACTACGGATGCGACATCCTTGGTTTTATCGGAGACAACAGTCATTTTTTCAGACAGATCGCTACGCAAATCGCGGCCGGGCTTTGGTGCGAACAGCAGGGCTGCCGCAGCACCAATCAAACCTCCGATGAATAAACCTTTTGCAAAACCTGAAGTGCTTGCCATATTTTGATTGTCGATGTTACTCATGATAGATCACTCCTTTTATAGAATAAAAAATATATATAAATGTTAGGTAGCCCTTCTTAATAGCCTGGACACAAGTCCGAGCAAGAACACGAACAATGCGGTTCCCAGTATGGCTGGAATGACTGCAAAATCCCCGATGACTGGGCCCCAGTCTCCCAGGATCGTAGCACCGAGCCAAGCTCCTACAAAACCAGCAATCATAAAGCCTGCAATGCCGCCAGGCATTTCATGACCAGCTAGTGCATCGCCAATCAATCCGATAATAATAGCCATTACAATACTTAGGACAATTCCCCACACAAGGATCGCCTCCTTTATCCTGAGTTCACACAACGATAAGGTTTTTGATGAATGCTGAGCTTCAATATTTTTTAGCCTTGCTTACTTCGTATATAAACGTTGTGATCCGGAGTGAAACAAAAAATGCCTTCTTATGAGTGCTTATAGGCGAGGGAGACGGTTGAAAGGAACGCTACAGACGCGCTCGCCAATAGACCACGGGAACGGTAAATAGCAGCCAGATCATACCTGCAATATAGCCGCCTGCAATGTCGGTAGGAAAATGAACTCCCAAATATACACGACTGAGGCCAATCAAGAGAATGAGCAATACACCAAGCACACACGGAAGGAAGAATGTACGCTGATGAACCTTCCGTTCTATAGCCCAAATGGCAAATATCATTCCGTAAAATCCCATGGAAATCATCGCATGACCGCTGGGAAAACTGTAACCCCCTGCTTCCACCAAATGTTGAAGAGACGGGCGTTCCCTTTGTAAAAATTGTTTTATGATCGTATTCAGCACCCACATCGCCGTAAAGCTGCTTAGGATGGCAAAGGAATACGCCTTTGAGCGGAAATAGACCTTGCACAAGATTGCGGTACCGAGGGCTATCAGTAATGATATGTGGAATGAGCCCAACGATGTAATGAATATAGCGACGGGTAGCAGTTGGCAATGAGCAGCCGCTGTGTCTGGAAAAATAATATTCTGAATGCGCTCATCCCAATATAAAAAAGGAGCTGTGCCAATCCATCTGACTGAATAGGCAATGAGCAGCAAGACAACGATCATGATTATAGATGCGGACAGACTGCGGCGCAAATAGCTTGGTAAGAATCGGAATGGTTGAGGTTTATGGGATAGCATATGTAGTAAATCGCCTCCTTATGGCTGTGATACATTCATTTTGTGTACTATTAACTTAACGAATAACGAACTGGAGAGCAAAACCAGGCAGAGACAATAGGCTGATTGACGCATATAAGTGCGGGGTAAAGGGATCGTATTACAGCGTTTGTAAATGCAGGGCCGGAAGTGGAATCACGAAGTAAGGGCTGCTTTACGGAACTGAAATCCATGGAGGTGTTAAGGATGATTAAAATCGTGACGTCAGCAGAGAGACATACCTCAAATAAAGGATGGATTCATAGTGAGTTTAGCTTTTCGTTTGCCGATTATGAAGATCCCAGCAATGCCCATTTCGGATGTATGCTAGCCCATAATGATAACGAGCTTAAACCGCAGCAAGGGTTCAAAAGACATCCGCATCATGATTTGGAAATTGTCACTTATGTAATTGAGGGTCTTCTCCATCATAGCGACAGCTTGGGACATGAACAGGATCTGAAAAGCGGCTCGGTCCAAGTTATGAGTGCAGGTACCGGGATTGAACACGAGGAACGAAATCCTGGGAATGAAAACCCGGTTCGCTTTTTGCAAATGTGGTTTCTCCCCGAGCGTCCTGACCTTCAGCCTTCTTATCAGGTTCAAAGATTCAAGCACAGTGAACGCCTAAATCGACTTCAGCCGGTTGTGTCTGGTTCAGAGGTGGAGGGAGCGTTATCCATTGCACAGGATATCAATCTGTATCTGAGCAGATTGGAAAAGGGACAGCAGCTTGAATATCCGCAGCAAGAAGAGCGCCGCACTCACATTTATATCATTAGCGGTCATGTAGAAGTTACGTGTCAGGATGGCGAATTTCAGTTAAAACCTGGCGATGCCGCGCGAATTCAGAAAAGCTGTACCTTAAAGATACTAGCTACAGGGAATGAGGATATAGCTGAACTGGTATTAGTAGATTTGCCTTGAAGCATCCAAGCGTAAAGGAAGAAGTGTATGAAAAAACTATATATATCGAAAAAATAAAGCTCGTATCCCTTGTACGTCTGTTAAGACGACTGGAGGTACGAGCTTTATTTGTGGTGACAATCTTAATATAGCCAAGCTGTCAGTCCTACAAGCTGAGTTAGGAGGGCTTGCGCAATCTGCCCAGTTCGGAGACGATGGCTTCAACCTCAGAAATGCTGAGGTTAGGCTTGTTGATCACCATATCGTAGACATCATGGATGTCTTCGTATTGCTCTAGCGAGAAAGCGGAAGCCTGCATAGCAGCACCACTCGCCATACGGAGCTTGGTTTTAATGCCCTCAATCATATACTCAATGTTGGCATGAGACGGTACAGACAAATCCATCGTTAATGTTCCATCCTTTCATAACAGGGGAAGTTGCCTGTATTGTATCATGTTTTTGTTGTAGAATGTACTGATAGCCAGATTACCGATATACAACTGTAATAAGGAGGATGGACAAAGTTGTCTTTGTATAATCGAGCTTCCGCATCCGGTCGCTCGCCTTTAGAACCTAATGTAGAGAAAACAGATCGCGCTGGACTCGCATTGTTTTTCCGAGAAATTCAACATCAGCATGCTATAGATAAGTTGACTTTTGTCTGTATCGGTACAGATCGCTCGTCGGGAGACTCACTTGGGCCACTGGTAGGCACCATGCTCAAGGATCAAGGCTTTCCGCATGTGATTGGCACCATGACGGAGCCCTGTGACGCAGATCATCTGGTCTCATACTTGAAGCGTATTCCCCAAGATCATCACGTGATCGCTATAGATGCTTGTCTTGGACAGCACGGCTCAACGGGAATGTTCCTTGTTGCTCGTCAGCCGCTAACCCCTGCGCGATCGGTCGGGCTGCCTCTGCCATCTGTCGGTCATTATAGCGTGGCAGCGATTGTAAATGAGCGCAGTCCCAAACCCTACTGGACACTCCAGATGACGTCGCTTCACCTGGTCATGACGATGGCTGCATATATTGCTGATGCAGCGGCTTGTGAATTTGGCTTAAAAACAGCTTCGCAGGATTTTCCAGCAGGCTACCGTTTCAGATATTGACGGTCTGCTTAATAATATACATCAGCATGTTCTACTTACTAATATGTTTAGAACCAATAGATTATATACAGAGAAGGAAGGGTTCCACATGGAAAAGGTATTATGCGAAGGAACGACAATCTGCTATGCCGAGCAGGGAAAAGGAGATCCTATCATTTTATTGCACGGATTTTGCGGAAGCTCCTCCTATTGGGATGAAGTTGTTCCCTTGCTGTCCCCAAGCTATCGTTGTATTGTTCCAGACTTGCGTGGACACGGACGCAGCGATGCTCCACTCGGAGCCTACACGATTGATCAAATGGCAGATGATGTGCTTAAACTTCAAGAACAATTGGACATTCCCCAGGCTGCATGGTTTGGTCACTCTCTGGGAGGTTACTTAGTCCTTTCCGCAGTCCAAAGACATGCCGAGCGTCTTACAGCCTTTGGACTGATTCATTCCACGGCTTATGCAGATACAGACGAAGGTAAGGAAAAGCGCAATAAGGCTGTATCCACCATTCAAACGGAAGGGATTACAACCTTTGCAGATGGACTCGTACCAGGATTGTTCGCTCCTGAACATGTGGAGTCGATGTCGAGCCAACTACTCAAAGTCAAAGAAATTGGCTACAAAACACCTCCACAAGGAGCCGTAGGAGCATCGCTGGCTATGCGTGAACGTCCTGACCGTCGGGATGTGTTATCAGCTTCTGCATTGCCAGCTCTTTTAGTAGCAGGAGAGCAGGATCAGGCTGTACCTCCAGCTCGGACGTTTACAACAGCTCGGGCCGGAGTTACTCAGGTTACCCTACCGCAGTCTGGACACATGAGCTTGTTCGAAGCACCAGAGTTATTAGCAAATACCATCTTGTCATTTTTGGACCAGAACGTGAAGAAGTAGAGTAAGGTAAGTTATATAACCGGAACCTTCTGATGTAGTAACAGAGGGGATCCGGTTTTTTGTATACAAATTGTTATTAGATGTATAGAATGCCTAAGTCCTATTGTTTTTGTTCAAGGCAAACGCCGTTGGCAAACCGTCGATACTCTCTAAATTTTTCTCGTATGCATACTTTCTAAGTGCTTCTTCGCCCATCTGAATCGCCACGTCCTTCAGCTTTTCCCGTTCACTCGTGTATGTCATAAAGGGAACTGCAAATCCACATGTATGTTGTACCATATGAACATCAACAACAATGATTTGTCTTGCTCCAGGCAGTGGATTGAAGAGGGGATACAGCTCATGCCAACGCTTTGTATCGGGCAGTACGACTGCACCAGTACCATAGAGCTTTAATACACAAGGTTCGCCTTCAAATGCACAGAACATGATGGTTACCCGTCCGTTCTCTATAATGTGTGCGCTTGTCTCATTGCCACTTCCCGCCAAGTCAAGATAGGCTACCTGATGATCTGACAATATACGAAAGGAGTCGTATCCTTTGGGGGAAATATTCACATGCCCCGTCTCAGATACAGGTGCTGATCCTACAAAGAAAATATGCTGTCGCTGTATAAACTCCTTATATTCCGGTAGTATCGAACTAAATTGTTTTCCCATACGTTAACATCCTCCCCGTAAAAACATCAAAGTGTAATTTTGTTTCGGTTGAAAATAAATATTTTATTATATTGCGTGGTTTAATAATACATAACAATTATTTTTGTTTCTAACGAAACAAAAATAACATAAGAATAACAGAGGATCAATAGCAAATTTTCGAATAATGGAATTACGCCATGAGGGCGACATTTGGCTTTTAGACAAGGATGTCATACAATCAGAAGGGACAAGGTTCCTGATTCTCTAGGCATCGGGATGAAAGGAAGGGAACAGCTTGCTTAGAAAAGATTATTTGCTAGGTATGATGGAAGAATTGACATCCGCAGTAGCATCGGTGCTTGGGCTGAGGCGTGAAAATAAACACGTCGAAGCGCTAAAACAACTAGATGACTTACTCAACAAGCAGTTTCGCCTTCGTTCAGATTTGCTCAGACGATTGCCGCCGGAACAAATTATTGAGCTTTTCCGAATGGGACCTGGGATGGAAGCGGATGAGCTTCAGCAAGTGGCTCGCATTCTGGAAGAAGAAGCTGCTATATACTTGGAAACCAGCAAAATAGACGAGGGCATACGAATTTTAATGAAAACTCTTCATTTATATTTGTACAGCGATCTGAATGGCGCGACTCGTGATCTACAGGTCCTGCCCGAACGAATAGCATGTATCGTGAAACTGGTTCATGAATATGAGCTTCCACCTGAAACCAGCAAGCTGTTGGCTCTTCATTATGAGCGCGAAAACAGGCTGGATAAAGCCGCCGATGTCTGGTTTGGATTGGCGTGGGAGCAGCCAGAGCTGAGATTGGAAGCAGAGACATTTTACAGTCAGTTACTGGATAAGACCAATGCAGAGCTGGAACGGGGTGGAATTTCACGTCAGGAAATCACCGAGGGGTTGTCCGAGATCACCCAATTACATGAAAGAAAGTGAGATGTACCTTTTGGATTCACTGCGCGAACTTGTATACCAATTAACCACGGGAGGTTCCCTCATCACAGCAACGCTGAGTCAGCTGCGCAAACGCGAGGATGCTTCTTTTACTAAAGTACAAATCAAACCTGTAGAATTGAAAAACAAACTGCATTACCAGTTTGCCTTTCATTACAGCAACAAAGTCATTCATGAAAATCTGACTCCTGACGAAGCTAATGAGCGCATGACTGCCTTGTTTGAGGATACATTCCGCCAAGGACTGCTGTGTGCCAAGGATGCAGACTATCAGGTGCTAATCAGTAAAAAATATAAAGTATCCATTCTGACAAAGTCACCGAGCAAAAGTAAAGCCGATCTGTCTCATAATCGCAAAAAGCAATATGTGCTTGAGGAAGGAGAGCGTATTCCTTTCCTGATTGAGCTCGGCATCATGAATGAGGACGGTAAGGTACTAGCTCGCAAGTATGATAAATTCCGTCAAATCAACCGTTTTCTCGAAATGGTGCAGGATGTATTGCCCAGCCTTCCGGTAGGCCGCCCATTGACGATTGTGGATTTTGGCTGCGGCAAGTCGTATTTGACCTTTGCTCTGTATCACTATTTGGCTGTGCAGCAAAAGCGACCTTTGCAGATTGTCGGCTTGGACTTAAAGGCAGATGTCATTGAAACCTGTAATGTTCTGGCTCAAAAGCTGCAATATCGGCAGTTGGAGTTTCTGGTCGGAGATATTGCGGATTACAATGAACTGGAGCAGGTGGACATGGTCGTTACCTTGCATGCATGCGATACAGCAACAGATGCAGCGCTGGAAAAAGCTGTCCGCTGGGGAGCATCCGTCATTTTATCGGTTCCGTGCTGCCAGCACGAGCTGTTTAGCCAACTGGAAAATCCGGTATTGGAGCCTTTGCTCTCCCACGGTATTTTGAAGGAGCGTTTTTCTGCACTGGCAACGGATGGAATCCGGGCCAAGCTGCTGGATATGATGGGGTATCGGACACAGCTACTGGAATTTATCGATATGGAGCATACCCCTAAAAATATTCTGATTCGTGCCGTTAAAGGTCAAGCGGGAGAACGTTCCGTTTTGTGGCGTGAGTACACAGCATTTCGGGATTTTATACATGCTGATCCTTACCTGGAACGTGCTTGTGCGGATCTGCTCCCCGAAGGAGCGGGGCAGAAGCAGTCACACAGCTAAGGAACATAGTAAAAGTGGAGCCACAGCAGGGGGCTCCACTTTTTTGTAGTTAACAGTTTATGGGTGCTATACGCAAACATCTACCCGCCATAGGCACTTCTAAAAGCGGTGCACAAGACATCACGATCCACCTCCCACAATGCTGCGAGCTCTTCGCTGACATCTTCGTCCCACCAGTCGCAGAGTAGTTTGCGATTGCTATGGTTTTCCGCAATCCAGATGAGGTGTCCGACGACCTTGCGGCAGTACAGCTCTTCACCCTGCTTGACCAGATCAGGAGCAATGTGAACAGGCAGACGCTTGCAGGTTCGGTACAGCTCTTTGCTGCATGCGCGGCGGATACCACGAGCCGTGGGTAAACGGGATTGTGAATTGTCATGTTTGGGGAATTTGCCGGGAGGCATATTGTACCCCCTCCTCTCTCTCACAACTTATGCGGGCACAGGAGCCGGGGTCACTGACCTCCCTAATTGCGCGAAGTGGCGACGTGTTCTGCCGCTGTGATACACTAATGAAAATAGAGAAACAGGCAGGGAGTGGGAAGAGAAATGGACCATATATCTAGTATCATTAGTTATTTGTTTGAGATCATTCGCAGTATGGGGTATTTTGGTATTATGTTAGGCCTGATGGTGGAGGTTATTCCAAGTGAAATTGTCCTCGCTTATGGCGGCTTTTTAGTGTCCTCAGGACATATTAATTTTTTTGGAGCAGTTATTTTTGGAACGATTGGCGGGGTGCTGGCCCAGCTGTTTATATATTGGATCGGGCGCTATGGCGGCAGACCGGTATTGGATAAGTACGGGAAATACATACTCATCAAAAAAAGCCATGTCGACCACGCTGAAGCTTGGTTTAATAAATACGGCACAGGAGTCATTTTTACAGCTCGCTTCATCCCTGTTGTGCGTCACGCGATCTCAATCCCTGCCGGGTTGGCTCGAATGAACGTATGGCGCTTTATTATTTTGACGACGCTGGCGATTATACCTTGGTCTGTTTTGTTTATATATTTAGGTATGGTGCTGGGAGACAAGTGGGAGCAAATTGATGAAGTGGCGGCACCTTACATCAAACCCATCTTGCTGGTTGCGCTTGCACTCTTGATCGTTTATTTTGTAATCAAATGGATTGTAGCCAAAAACAAAAAAGGAAGTGTATAACATGAGCCGTACTAACGTATCGCAATATTTCGGCAAGGGCTTGAGTCCCGAGCAGTTTATGGAAGGTATGGAAAAAAACAAGGAAGCTTTTCGCTTCGGATACGATCAGTTTGTGTGGAGTAGCGAAGAGGATCGGAAGTTTTTTGAAAGCTTGAACCATCGTGACGATCTGCGTGTGCTTATATTGGCTGCCGACTGGTGTGGGGATGTCGTACGCAATGTACCTGTAGTGTTCCGCGCACTGGAAAATAGCGGTATTCCAACTGAAGTGTTGATTCTTGAAAATCATCAGGCGCTGATGGACGATTTCCTGACGATGGGCGGACGTGCTGTGCCGATTGTGATTTTTGCGGATACGGGAGGTCACGTACTTGGTCACTGGGGACCACGCCCTGCACATGTCCAACAAATTATGATCGAATTCAAACGTGAAAATCCAGATCGGGAAGCCGATGATTATCAAGAAAAAATCGCAGTTGCTCGCAAGGAAATGGCTGCAAAATATGGGGAGGGAACCGAGGTTCATCCTGTGATTGTTCAGGAATTACGCGAGCTGATCTCGGGATTTTAACTTATGACCTTATCAATTCGTAGCTTTAACCTTGGACCCCTTCAAACGAATGCTTATTTGCTTCAAGGGGATGATCCACAGCGCGCCGTTATTATTGATCCAGGAATGAATCCGGGACCTTTGCTGAGAGCGATTGAATCCCTGACCATTGAAGCTGTCCTGCTGACCCATGCCCATTTTGATCATATCGGTGGGGTGGAGGAGATTCGCAATGCCAAAGGATGCCCGGTGTATCTACACGCCTTGGAGCAGGACTGGCTCACATCTCCTAAGCTGAATGGCTCCTTAATGTGGCCAGAGGCATCACCACCGATCTCGACAGAACCTGCTGAATATGATTTGGCAGAGGGGCAGCAATTAAATCTAATCGGGCATACATTCAAAGTGTTCCATACACCGGGGCATTCACCCGGTAGCGTCAGCTTCTTGTGCGGCAAAGATCTTTTTTCCGGGGATGTACTGTTCCGTCAGGGCGTTGGACGCACAGATCTAACGGGTGGCCGGGAACGCGATTTGTATGACTCCATCCAGAATAAGTTGTTTCCACTTGGAGATGACGTTACAGTGTATCCTGGTCACGGACCCAAAACATCCATTGGTTATGAGAAAGCCCACAATCCGTATATTCGTTAAATCTGATGAACATCAATTAGTGAGGCAAAATCAAAGAAGTGACAGGTTTTGCCTCAATTCGACAACAAAATATAAATTATGTATAGACAAAGGTTATTATTTTTGTTAACATACATGTATTAAAGTTACATACTAAACTCGCGAAGCACGCAAGCTGTGGATGAATCCCGGTTTGCGTTCTTTTTTTTGCCCATAAGAGGATATAGAGGGATGAAGCCGTCAGATCACAAGGGGGGAGCAAGAATGAAAAGAAAACATATATATAAGGTACATCGTGAGAACGAAGGTAGTTTACATCTTCCCAAAATAATAGATATTAAAGATGATGTGGTAGGTTCCGAACCGAAGATTATAACCTGGAATAAGGTAAAACGGCGGGACAGAAGTCTTACACAAAACTGGCAGATAAGGCTCAATGAACATAGAAATGGACGAGGAGACGGTCGATTATGAAGATATATAGATGATATAGACAAGCTACCTTTTTTTTAGTAGACTTAGCAGATAAGTTCAGACAAACGGGGGGGCTAACGATGCATCATTTAGGAGCTAGAATTATGATCGTCGCGGATGCTTTTGAGCAGAATCTTCCTGTGGGCGAACATGGTTATATCATTGCTTACGACCGTAATGCGGACAATGCTTTTGACTATGTCATTCGCATACCGAAAGTGAATCGCAATTTTTTCGTACCATCCGGGGACATCGAGCTGGAAGAAAGTATTCTCAAGCTGGAAGCCGAACGGATTGAGCGTGAAGCGCTGATAGATTACGCCCTTGCTACTCATAATGAGAAGCTGTTCAGACATGTGATGAACGGTGGTCATGATTCAGTAGAGACGGAGGAAGAAGAAACCGCGGCAGAATTGTTGTCACAGGCTGATTTTATCAAACAAGTTAATTTACGTGCTTGGATATAGGAGTCGGCTGTTGCCGACTCTTTTTAACAATATATAATGAGCACGATTTCAGCTGCTATAGTTTTCTCGAAAGAGCACCGAGAGGTGCTTTTTTTATATTCTTTTAGTAACATTTACCTCATTCATGTACAGTCTGCTTCTGTACCGCGTCAAAGATTGAATTGTATAGGGTTCTATCCTATAATTAAAAACGTTATTTCAAAGTTCGGTGTAACATTTTTGATGTCAGGATTTTGCAAAATCCGATTCCAGTCGCTTATTGGATTTTTGTTTATATATGAGGAGGGATTTGAATGAACATTTCCAAAGAAGATGTCCGTCATGTAGCCAGGCTGTCCCGGTTGAATCTGACCGAGGCTGAGGAAGAAACCATGACAGGACAATTAAATGCCATTCTCCATTATGCGGAGAAGCTGAATGAGTTGGATACGGAGCAGGTAAAACCGACCACTCATGTGCTGCATGTCAGCAATGTTATGCGGGACGACGAAGTTCGCGAAAGTTTGACGCACGAGCAAGTGATGCGTAATGCACCTGAAGAAGAAGACGGACAGTTTAAAGTTCCTGCTGTTCTGGAATAGATTTCACATTTGAAAGGAGGATGCAAATTGAGCTTGTTTAATAACACATTGCCGGAAATACATAACAAGCTGCATCAAAAGGAAATTTCCGTGAGTGATCTGGTGGGACACGCTCTGGAGACAATTGATGCGCGGGAAGACAAGATCAGAGCCTATATTACCGTTGACGAGGAACAGGCCCGGGCATCCGCACGTCAGCTGGATGATCAGCTGATTTCAGGAGAAGAACGAGGGTTGCTGTTTGGTTTACCGATCGGTATTAAGGATAATATCGTGACAGAAGGGCTGCGTACTACATGTGGTAGTCAGTTTTTGAAAAATTTTGACCCTGTTTACGACGCCACGGTTGTCGGTAAGTTACGCGCAGCGCAAACGGTGACACTTGGTAAAATGAACATGGACGAATTCGCCATGGGCGGTTCTAATGAGAACTCCAGCTTTTTCCCGGCACGTAATCCATGGGATCTAGAACGTGTTCCCGGCGGTTCCAGTGGCGGCTCGGCTGCGGCTGTTGCGGCGGGTGAGGCTTATTTCACACTCGGTTCCGATACAGGCGGCTCTATTCGCCAGCCTGCTTCTTATTGCGGTGTAGTTGGCCTAAAACCAACCTATGGTCTCGTATCCCGTTTTGGACTGGTGGCCTTTGCCTCCTCTTTAGACCAAATCGGACCGATTACCAAAAATGTTCAGGATTCGGCCTATGTCCTGCAAGCCATTGCTGGCTATGACCCGAAGGACTCCACGTCTGCGAAGGTAGACATTCCTGATTATTTGAACGCTTTAACCGGAGATGTAAAAGGACTTCGCATCGCTGTGCCTAAAGAGTATCTTGGTGAAGGCGTAGATCCACAGGTCAAGGAAAAGGTGCTTGATGCACTGAAAACACTGGAAGGCTTGGGCGCTATATGGGAAGAGGTATCTCTTCCACATACGGAATATGCAGTTGCGACATATTACCTGCTGGCTTCATCCGAAGCATCATCCAATCTGGCCCGCTTCGACGGCGTGCGCTATGGTGTACGCTCCGACAATCCAGATAACCTGCTTGATCTCTACCATCAGTCCCGTACGCAAGGGTTTGGTCCTGAGGTGAAGCGTCGGATTATGCTCGGTACTTATGCACTCAGCTCCGGGTACTACGATGCTTATTATTTGAAAGCTCAAAAAGTGCGTACACTGATCAAACAGGATTTTGATCGTGTATTTGAACAATATGATGTGATTATCGGACCTACAGCACCGACTACCGCTTTCAAAATCGGTTCTCAAGTGGATGATCCATTGACGATGTATTTGAACGATATTTTGACGATTCCGGTAAGTTTGGCTGGTGTGCCGGCTATCAGTATTCCTTGTGGTCTTGCAGATGGAATGCCAGTCGGACTGCAAATTATCGGGAAAGCTTTTGACGAGTCTTCTGTACTGCGTGTAGCTCACGCTTTTGAACAAAATACTGAATTTCACAAGCAGCGTCCGCAGCTGTAATTTGCCAAAAAGGAGGGAACCTATTCATGTCTACAACTACATCGAAGTATGAGACGGTCATCGGACTTGAAGTCCATGTGGAACTGCATACGAAGTCCAAAATATTTTGCGGATGCTCGACATCCTTCGGAGCGCCGCCAAACTCTCATACATGTCCGGTTTGTCTCGGACATCCGGGGGTATTGCCAGTATTGAATCGTCAAGCCGTTGATTATGCGATGAAAGCAGCAATGGCGCTCAATTGCACCATCGCTGATGTGAGCAAGTTTGACCGCAAAAACTATTTTTACCCCGATTCACCGAAGGCTTACCAAATCTCGCAATATGATCAACCGATTGGCGAGAACGGCTGGATTGATATTGAAGTGAACGGTGAAACCAAGCGTATCGGTATTACCCGGTTGCATCTGGAAGAGGATGCAGGGAAATTAACCCATGTTGATGGTGGCTATGCGTCATTGGTTGATTTTAACCGGGTCGGCACACCATTGGTGGAGATTGTTTCGGAACCAGATATATCTTCGCCGGAAGAAGCCAAGGCTTATCTGGAAAAAATACGTGCCATTATGCAGTATTGCGACGTATCCGATGTGAAGATGGAGGAAGGATCGCTTCGTTGTGATGCGAATATCAGCCTTCGTCCGCGCGGACAAAAAGAGCTGGGAACCAAAGCAGAACTGAAAAACATGAACTCCTTCCGTGGCGTACAGCGCGGATTGGAATATGAGCAGTTCCGGCAAGAACAGACGCTGGAAGAAGGCGGAACAATCGTACAGGAGACACGGCGCTGGGATGAGGCGCAGGGTAAGACCTTGTCCATGCGTGGTAAGGAGCAGGCGCACGACTACCGTTATTTCCCGGATCCGGATCTCGTTACACTGCATATTGACGAGGAGTGGAAAGAGCGTATCCGTGCTTCAATTCCTGAATTGCCTGACCAACGTAAAGCGCGTTATACTTCGGAATATGGATTGCCTGAGTATGATGCACAGGTCATTACGTCCTCCAAGCCACTGGCTGATTTGTTTGAGGATAGTCTCCAGTACACCAAGGATGCCAAAGCAGTATCCAACTGGATTATGGGGGATTTACTCGGTTATTTAAACAGTGCCGGTGTCGAACTGTCACAGGTTAAATTGACAGGTCGAGGCTTGGGTGAAATGATCGGTCTACTGGAAAAAGGGACGATCAATAGTAAAATTGCCAAAACAGTCTTCAAGGAAATGCTGGAAAGTGATAAACTGCCACAGCAAATTGTTGAAGAAAAAGGGCTTGTGCAAATCAGTGATGAGGGTGCAATTCTGACAATTGTCGAACAAGTTGTAGCAGCCAACCCGCAATCGGTCGAGGATTACAAAGCTGGCAAGCAAAAGGCCATCGGCTTCTTGGTCGGTCAAGTGATGAAGGAGAGCAAGGGCAAAGCTAACCCTGCCCTCGCTAATAAGTTGCTGACAGAAGTGCTGAATCGTTAATGGCATAGTTATGACAGGGGCTTGTCTTTTAGGGACAGGCCCCTTTTGCATAGGTGCAAAGCAACGCATGGACATCAAACAGGTATTAGAAGCGTGTTGACATATGATGAGTTTCCTTAGGAGGGCAAACGGCATGGTTACCCTATGTTCATTGGAAGATGATGATATTGTCAGTCAGATCTGGCGTCTTCAACACGTCGCCTATAGACTGGAAGCTGAGTTGATCGGGTTTAATGAGATTCCTCCGCTGATGGATACATTGGAAACGCTGAGAAGCTGCGGAGAGTCTTTTTACGGGTGGCTGGAGGATGGTGAACTATTAGGGGCGCTGGCAGTGCAGTCTGAGTCGTCCGGATCGCTTACCCTTACACGTATGATGGTTCATCCAGATCATTTTCGCCAAGGAATTGCGGATTCCTTAATGAAGCATGTTTTGAATAAATATCAGAGTGTCCCCCTGTTTATTGTCACTACAGGAACTTTAAACACGCCAGCGGTGGCACTTTATCGAAAGCATGGTTTTCGTCCCGTTTCCGCGGCAGAGGTGGCCCCAGGCGTGGAATTAACCACCTTCCATTTGCATAACGTGGAATAATACTCACAACCGCGTGCCCGGACAGGGAAATATGACCACAACCGGGAGGAGGACTCGAATGAATAATCCGTGGATTATAGACGATTCACATATCATTTTACGGCTATTACTGTCCATGCTTCTCGGTGGGTTCATTGGCTTTGAGCGCGAACGTTCCAATCACGCTGCTGGTTTACGAACTCACATTATGGTCAGTCTTGGTTCGACGCTGATTATGCTACTGTCCATTTACGGCTTTGCTGATTTTATTAAAGAAGCTAATGTGCGTATAGATCCAGCACGCTTGGCTACGGCGGTGATTACTGGTGTAGGCTTTTTGGGGGCAGGTACGATTATGTTCACGGGTAAATCCATTACTGGACTGACGACGGCGGCTTCCATTTGGGTCGTAGCTGCCATTGGCCTTGGGGTCGGAGCAGGCTTCTACTTCCCCTCTATAGCGGCAACTGTGCTCGTATTTTTAAATTTGTGGGTGTTCAACAAATTAGAACTTCGGTATATGCGTGGACGGAAGCGTCATCTTATTACACTGTACGGATTGTCTTCACACGGATTGCTAGAGCAAATTTCGACTTATTTAGAGCAAGAAAAGATAGAAATACGCAAAATCATGATTAAAGAGCATGAAAATGTTCCGTTTCATGAATTGCATCCGGATCGGCAGAGTATGGAGGTTTCCCTTGAGGTTCTGGCCCGAAATGAATTTAATCCGGTACGTATTGCAGCTGATTTACGACAATGGGAAGATATAGCTGCAGTCTCCGTTGAGTGATCATATTCCTGTTTTTTACAGTTACTATCAAATCTGATTGGGGTACTATGTAACCATCAAAGTATTTTCAGCAGAGTTGCGTATGGAATTCAAAGGGGAGGATGGCATGAACTCGGAACAACCGTTACCGTCTGAACAGTCTAAACAGGCTGAACAGCCCTATAGACAGGAACGGCGGGGGCGTCTGCAATACGCTAAATTTCGCAAAGTAATTGCTATTATCATGGCAGCTATAATACCAGGAATGGGACATCTTTTTTTAGGACTGTTTATTAGGGGACTTACATTTATTGTATTGCTCCTGCTAGATATTTTTGCGATGTTGTATGTTTCCTCAGATGGACTAAGGATTAACATCCCGCTGCTTATTTTGCTTGGATTGTTTATACCCGTTCTATATTTTTATAATGTATACGATGTCTTACAGTCAGCAGATTACATGGTTCGTTATCGGCGTAAGCCAGATCAATATGCACGAATGGATGCTAGAGGTCAGCAAAGCAGTCCTTTTTATGCATGGGAAAGAGGTTTTGCCTTTGCCGTGCTATTGGTAGCAGGTGGAGGACTTATGATTCTGTTCCGCATGAAACCTCGCTGGTTAAGCATTTTCTTTGAAGATTACGGATTTTTGACGCTGGCCATTATATTAATGATGATCGGTTTATTCCTTTTTCTAAGGGAAGCCTTATTGTCCTTTAGACGTAAAAAGTTGAAAGAAAGAGGGTGAAGCAGGCGTGCACCGCAAAATAAGAGTCGGCCGCTACACCGCTTCGCTTTTGTTGATGGCTGTAGGCATTTTGCTGATTGTAGATGTGCTTCAGAACACTGAATATATGCTTCAGCTCCTTGTGTGGTGGCCTGTAATCTTTGTGCTGTGGGGACTGGAGTATCTGATTTTTTTTGGCGTGTACTATCGCAAGGAAGGCAAGCCTGACAATGGACGACGTTTTAGGCCTGACCTTAAGGGAATTCTGTCCGCTTTGGTAGTGACTGCCTCGGTTTTTATCGTGACTCAGCAAAACCATTATATGTATCTGTGGAACCGGGTTAGTCTCAATCTGACATCGGCCTCTATGGATTTTAGCCAGGCTAAAGAGAATCGGTATGATATGGGCGGTGTGCTCATACCTGTAACGATGCAGACGTCCGATGTGGTAGTTGATTCGGTGAATGGAGATATAACACTGATCAGACGACCTGTGTCCAATATAGAGGTGCGTGGGACTCTATGGGTGGATCAAGCGCCTGCGGCCGAGGCGGACAAGATTGCTCAAGCTTCTTCACTGACCTCTACCGACGGGAAGACCATTCAGATTCGTCCGGAGGCACAGTCATACGGAGCATCAAGTAAACGTCAGCCTCGTATGAACATGCTGATCACCGTGCCGGAGGACCGGCGATTCAATATGCAGATTAGAACCTCCAATGGGAATATTACCTTGAATGGAATTGACGCTATCGACAGTATCCGGCTTGAGAGCGGCAATGGGAATCTCATAGTTAATGATGCTATTGGCAATGTCAAAGGAGTCACTCTGAACGGTCAGATTAGATTGTATCGGATTACCGGAGATGTGGATGTGCGCACGAACCGTGGTGATATGCAGGCAGGGGATATTGAGGGAGCCGTGTCATTACACACCATGGTAGGTAACATCCAGGTTGCTCGCTCGGAAGGGGATATCACTGCAGATACTCAGAATGGTGACATGAATATACTGAATTCTAAAGCCAAACTGAATGCAAGTTCACTTAACGGTGCAATCAAAGTGCATAGCGAGCAGGTAGGAGGGGACTGGAAAATATACAGTGCTGTCGGTGATATCGTATTGGATCTTCCGTCGAATGGAGATTTTCAGCTAGAGGGTTCAAGCAGTTATGGTAATCTTCAGTCCGATTTTCCATTTAAAATAGACAGTAAAAGTATTTCAGGCCAAAACGGGGATGGCAAATATGTGATCAACGTAGAAGGGAATAGCAATTTAACCATCAAAAAGTTACTGATACCGTCGTTACCCGACTTGAATGATTCCGGGGAATCGACTGCACCCGATACCTCTGGAAACTCTCTGGATGAACGAGAAGCTCCAATGACAGATACTCCTATAGGAACATCCGGCGACAATGCGTCGCGTTGACAAGAATCTTGAGTAGACCGTACAATGTGAGTAGCTATAGAAGTAAATTGTAAATAGATGTGTGGTAATTTTTGATAGGATTGCAAGTAAGGGATAAGGCGGTGGACATATATGGCAGCACGCGTCCAGCATGCTTTGGAACTTCTGAAGAAGACAGGTGTACGCATAACACCCCAGCGCCATGCCATATTAAACTATTTAATGGAATCTATGGGGCATCCGACTGCAGATGAAATATATCGTGCGCTTGAGTCCAAGTTTCCAAGTATGAGTGTGGCTACGGTTTATAATAACTTAAAGATGTTTATAGAAGCGGGTATGGTACATGAGTTGACCTATGGAGATAACGCCAGTCGATATGATGCCAATATTTCGGAGCACTATCACATCATTTGTGAAAAATGCGGAAAAATTGAAGATTTCAGTTATCCGTATTTGGCAGATGTGGAACGCCATGCTGCGTTGGAAACAGGCTTCGAGGTACATGGACATCGTATGGAGTTACACGGAGTATGCAAAGCTTGTAGTAACAAACAATCGTAACGAAACAAGGAATAGAAGTTTTTGTGGCGTATGTATATATTGTAATGGATTGGAAACGTGAGGAATTCCCCATAAGTGGGGATTTACCGCGTTTTTTTGTTTAAATCACTTTGTTTTTTTGTTTCAAGTCATCTGCTGAAGTCACAAAATACAGAAATCAAAATTTCTTACAATGGAGGTTCAATATTGGCCAGAATTCATTCCAGACGCCGCCGTAAACGTTCTCGATTCAAAGGAGCGGCAAGCCTGCTATTATTCGCAGCGATTATATGCGCTATTACTGTCGTATGGTATGGTAATCCTCTTCACGAGAAACCGGATTGGCAGGGGAGTGTCCGACCTATTTTTATGAAGGGCAAGTTAACCGGATATGAAGCTCAAAGCTCCGGCAAAAACATGTTGATGCCGCTTAAATTGATACAAGGTCAAATTGACCCTACAATTCGTTATGAGGATGACAGCCAAACCGTCATTATGGCAACGAGGCAAAGCTTGCTCCATATGAACGTTTCACAGACACAAGGAGAACTGAATGGTAAAGCATATGTGCTTAGCGCCGCCCCTCAGATCATCGGTGGAGAGGTGTATATCCCCATAGAGGCTGTACGTGAAGTGTATGGTATATCCATACACGAAGATCCTGTGACAGGTGCCGTTATTTTAATGAAAGCTGGAGAGAAGGTCAGGCTAGGTAGTGTAGAAAAGAAAGATGGGGAACAGGATGCTAGAATTGCTTTGCGTAAAGAAGCCTCTAGCCTATCTTTTATTTTGACCGATGTATCTCAGCAGACAAAAGTACGTATCTGGTCCCAACAGGGCGATTGGTATTTTGTGCAGTTAGACAATGGCTATGCAGGATACATTAAGTCAGACTGTATCTCTGAAGGAGAAGAGCTTGCGATACCTTCGGTTAAGGACGAATTGTCCATCTCGGAGAAGCATTGGGAGGGTAGACCCGTGAATCTCGCTTGGGAAGCTGTCTATAATCGTAAGCCTGATCCTTCCAAATTTGATCCTATGCCTGGCGTAAATGTGGTAAGTCCTACATGGTTTAGCGTCGTTGATGATGAGGGCACTGTAGAAAGCAAGGCGGACCCTGCATATGTCAGCTGGGCACATCGCAAGGGGATGGAGGTATGGGGCTTGTTGAGCAACAGCTTTAACCCCGAAATAACAACCGAGGCATTATCTACCTTTGAACGCCGAAAGTCGATTGTAGATCAAATGATTTCACTTGCCCTAGAAAATGATCTGGACGGTATTAATATTGACTTTGAAAATGTTCATACAAAGGATGGTCCCAATGTCACCCAGTTTTTGCGAGAACTTAAACCGATGGCTCGGGCACATGATTTGATATTATCGATTGATGTTACGCCTAAATCTCAAAGTGAGATGTGGTCTGCCTTCTTGGATCGAAAATCACTAGGCGCGATCACTGATTATCTCATGGTAATGGCGTATGATGAGCATTGGGCAGCTAGTCCAAAGGCTGGTTCCGTTGCCTCATTGCCATGGACAGAAGCGTCGATTAAGCGGGTTCTTCAGGAAGACGAAGTGCCGCCTCAGAAAGTAATTTTAGGTATACCGTTATATACCCGCGTTTGGTCCGAGACTCCCAAAGAAGGGAAGATTAAGGTCACATCCAAATCACTTGGTATGGAGTCAGTAGCGGATATCATAGCCGAATTTAAGTTGAAGCCTAAATTTAGAGCCTCCGAAGGTCAGAATTATGTCGAGTATACAGAAGACGGTGTGGTCAAAAAGATTTGGTTAGAGGATCAGGTATCCCTGAAGGCAAGAGTGGAACTTGCCAAATCACTGAATCTAGGCGGAATTGGTGTGTGGAGTCGAAGTTTTGCAGATAAAAATGCTTGGATAACACTGAAAGAAATAATTAAATAAGATAAAAATTTATACAATTGAAGAAGGAAGTTTCTTATTTATGTAGAAATGATCACATGTATCCAAAATTCAATTTAGCGGTTATAGCCGCCTTGCAGGTATGGAGGGTGAAGTGCAGCTAACCAAATTAAACCTGATGCATGATGAATTGTTGCAGGAAGATTCAATAGGTGTTATTTCGTACAGAAAGCCGGGAGAGTATTTCCACGGTTCGATGTTGCACGACTTTGATGAACTCATTCTGATTATTGGAGAAGGCCGGAAACCAGTTCGTTCTATTCAACACTTATTGATTAATGGATTAAAGTGCCAAGTGTTGTACACAACGCTCAGATGTCTGAAGGGCTGGATTATCGCTGGTGAACAAGCCAACATTATAGATTATGTGCTAGAAGGTCGTATGGTCTGGGAACGGGATGAAAGGGTTCGTCATTTAAGGCAGGAAATTATTGAATTTAACGATCCACTGCGGGAGCAGAAACGATTTCATGAGTTCTCCCGCTTTCTGGTCAATTACGTTCAGGGTAAGAAAGCAGTACGGGAAGGGCGGACCATTGACGCTTATCAAAGTGTATTGAAGGCACTGGATCATTGGGCTTCTATTGAACTCATTGAACGAGGAATTTATCCTAAGGTTCACTTATGGGTTCAGGTACAATCGCTGGATCGAACGGTTGAAAAGTTATATAACGAGCTCACATTAAGTACGGAGACTCTGGAGCAACGGGTTGAACTGGTACTGCTTGCCTGTGAATTTTCAGTCATGTCAAAAATGGAGGAGTGCTCCTCTCCGCTATTACGTATATTAGGCAGCAGGCGGGAACCTTGGTCAATAGATGAACTTATGAATCATCCTGAGCTAGAAGATCTACAAATAGATCTTACTGTCGTGCTTCGTAAGCTGGTTTATCGTTCGCTTATTAGAGAATCAGCCGCCGGGGGATTTAGGGATCGCGGACAAAATCGTGAACTGCGCTACTCCCTTCTTTGATGATGGTCGAAGAGGTTAATTTATCAGGAAGAAAGGTTGATATACGCGATCCTTTCTTCCTTTTTTCTTACCTGAATTTGGAGTTTACAGGAGATAAAAATAAATAAATTATTAGTTTGGCTTGACGAGTATGTAAAATATGTGCTAAGTTATAACTCGCCCCATTAAGCAACACGAATAATTTATAACTGTCTAAAGCAGGATAAAAGGTGTTGCAACAAGCGAAAGAATAAAGTTTAAAAAAATGCTTGACGAAAAATGAGATTATATGTTACATTATTTAAGTCGCCGCTGAGACGCGGTGGTGAAACAAAGCGAGTCATAATAAAGGTTTGATCTTTGAAAACTGAACAACGAGTGAGTAAATTGATTTTGTTCACAAAATCAAACATGAGATATTTTATCTCGTCAGTTTCAACATGAGCTAATCGCTCTTTCGATAAACCAACTTTGGTTGGTCTTTAATGGAGAGTTTGATCCTGGCTCAGGACGAACGCTGGCGGCGTGCCTAATACATGCAAGTCGAGCGGGGTTGTTTAGAAGCTTGCTTCTAAACAACCTAGCGGCGGACGGGTGAGT
>NZ_VIJZ01000008.1 GCF_006874425.1 Paenibacillus ottowii | reverse complement strand
TTTTTCATAGCGAGTGGCCAAGCGTCGATAGTTTTTTACTTTGTTGAAAAAGCATTCAATTAAGTGTCGCTCTTTATACGTTTCAGAATCTAACGGGCGCTTTACCCGCCGATTGCGTTTGCTTGGGATAACCGGAGTGATCGCTCGGCTTTGCAAAAGCTCCAG
Source organism: Paenibacillus ottowii (assembly GCF_006874425.1). GTDB lineage: Bacteria > Bacillota > Bacilli > Paenibacillales > Paenibacillaceae > Paenibacillus > Paenibacillus ottowii. The sequence continues at coordinate 294,156 of NZ_VIJZ01000008.1, read as the reverse complement.
AATGACATTGGTATCGTAGGCGCGATCAGCCAACACTTCGCCCGGGCAGAAGTCCAGTTCATGAAGAAGGCGATAGCCGGTGACAGAATCGTGGTCTTGTCCTGGCGTCAATTCGAAACGCAGCGGATAGCCGAGCGCATCCACCATCGCATGAATTTTGGTAGTTAATCCTCCGCGCGAACGTCCGATTGCTTGCCGGTCCTGCCCCCTTTTGCGCCCGCTCCATGTTGATGGACGCGGACGATGGTGGCATCGACCATGACCTGCTCCCAATCCGGCTCGATGGCGACATGCTTCAGTATTTCACCCCAAATATTCGCTTTTTGTAGCCGCCAGAAAAAGCTGTAGGCTGAAGACCAAGGGCCATAGTAACTCGGTAAATCCCGCCATGGCGCGCCCGTTCGAGCAACCCAAAGCACGGCATTGAGCATCTGGCGCCGATCCTTGGGCGGACGTCCTCCCTGTTTTTTTCGGGCTGGGGGCAACAGGGGGTCAACTATATTCCATTCTTCATCCGTTAACTCGTATCTTCGTCTCATGTGCCTTATTTTACTAGATTTCTACGAGTTGTACAGTTTGCGTACAGGCCCTAGAACTATTTCTGTCGGAATATATTTATTTTCTGAAGTCTTAATTATTGTTTCTCTAGTGCTTATATTGAAGAAGAAAAGGAAAGGACCAAATATAATAATTCAAATTGAAATAATCACTATAATATTTGGATTTTTAAACTTCATTTTCACAATTAACAAAATAGATGAACTCCCAAGTTTAATCTCTACAATTATTTTTGGATCAATATGGATTTTGTATTTTAAAAACTCAAAACGAGTCAAAGCAACATTTGAAAGTTAATCAAGAAGGCATTGGCATCAGATAACAAAATATTTACGCATCGGGCCATTCGGCCCTCGGTCCGGCAGAGACATTTTGGGGGAGTGGAAGCAGCCGGACAACACTGCACTGGCTAAGTCCGTCGGACTCGGCGCATTCGCTCCTTAAGCCAGTGAGGGTTCATGAATACAAGAACATTATCAGAAATCAGCGTGAAGTGGGTGAATAAATGAATAGAGGCATAAGTTTTGAAATTCCAAATTCTTATGGAAACCATCTTGGAGAGATTTTAAAGCCAATAGATATAACTACTTTCAGTTGGTTTATTGGTGGAGAAGAGTCATATTTTATTGTTGATGATACTTTAGGGGGGAGTCTCTTTCCAGACATGGTTACTGGAATAGATGGAGAAGATCTTAAAAAGATTATTGATTACAACAAGTACTACTTAATATTTGCGAATTTAAAGGCGTATCCAAAAGGAGCAAATATAATAGATGTAATGTCATATGAAGAATATATTGCGAGTGAGTGTCAGATTATTCTTCTTGTGATTGATAGTGTGTACATAACAGTTTACTGCAAAGACCTTGAAAAACTTAAGGACTTATATGATCACATAAAGAGAAAGGGATATAAATCTCTGGAATATATAACTGATGAAAATGATACAAGGACAAGACTATCAGTTTGGTGATTAAAACAAAAAATGATTGTTGTAAGTAATTCAAGGAAGACGCTGAAATCGGATAACATAATATTCAAGCTGCGGCTCTAATGGAGCCTTGGTCTGCGGAATGAATTTCGGAGAGGCATTTCAGCAGACAACCCCGTTGGGGTTCATGAATATAGAAACGTTATAACTGATTCATGTAGATCATTAGATGGCTCCGTCTATGTATCAAACTACCAACGATCAGACATTCATAAGTTTGATAGTAATGGAAATCTAGAATTTATCCAGCAAGATATGTTTGATACAGCCTATGGTTTTGCTGTTTCTGAGGATCTAATTTGGGTGGTTTATCCAACAAGGAATACAATAAAGTGTTATAACCTAAAAACATACAAAGAATTGTATTCTATAGGAGACATTGAAGGAACCTTATTTAACTTACCTGAAAGTTTATACTTTTACGACGACCTTCTTTACGTCTGTGATATGGGAAATCAACGAATATGTACTATAGACCCGGAGAGTAAAGTAATAGATTCTTATAAAGAATTTAGAGAACCGGTATGGGCATATATAATATCTAATAACTTTGAGATCGTAAGACTGAAGTCAGGAATTTTTCGGGTATAACTGTCCACATCGCCTAACATCACATTCCTACTGCGGGACATTCGCCCCTTGGTGCCTGACGCATTTCAGGGGAGAGGATTAAGGTGACACATTGGTTTCTCTAAGATAAGAGCTATCTAAAGGAGACCAGCATCAGGAATGTACATACGTTATCGGAAATCATTGAAAGACCTATTAAAATAACAGGAGTTCAATTTCATGATCACTTTTAAGAAGATTTTAAGTAAAGTCGTTTTCGAAGCGACTTGGGATAAGCTGATTGAATATTATCCCGATATGTCTCAAATAAAGAGGAAGTATCAAAGTGTTTATGAATCACTGCTTTCAAAAACTCCAGTAAAGAATGTAGAGGAGATGACCATTCATATAGACGAGGTTGAATCTAATGACTCTCTTATTAAAGGCTATATTCAATATCGAGTACATGGGAAGAATAATTCTCTCGAATGGGGTGGATACTGGGACATCTCCGCAAATAACTGGGGGGAGTGGCTGGGCTTTTATATAGATCATAAAGTACTGGAGAATTTTTAAAGCGAACAAATTGTAGCTCTTTGTTTATATGAAATGACATGGTTTGGTTTTTCTGAAGAGCAAATAAAAAGCAGAGCTTATAACCTTAACCTTGAGGATGATAATAAATAATTTTAATAAGTAAAACTCAATGGAGATAATGGCATCCGAGAACGAATATTCAAGCGGAGGCGTATGTTAAAATGATAAAAAGAAAAATTGGGACCGAATTTGTAGGAGGTAGAACATATGAAATGGCTAGAAGTTGAGAACTGTTTCCTGACTAATTTGTTCTGGTTTCTATAATTAATTATCATGAGGAAGATAACAAAAATAGTACATGACGTTGCGCCGATTCGCACAATATCAGAACAAGATGCGAATAAAGAATTTTTTTAAATGAAACCTGGAAATTGGTGCTCCATACATCAAATCAAGACTTTGTGATTCACCTCCGCAGAGATGAAACAGCAAAATTTTATTATTGACTTGAAAATATTAGAACTATGTAAGTGAATTAAAACGAGGATGTCGCCGAAAACATATAACAATGCCTCTAAACAGCGGGGCACTTTGCCTCTTGGTTATTAAGTGTCAAGCAGAAGCATATTCAGATAACACACGACCTGACCTAAGTAAGAACTATCTGAGGTCAGATCACTTCATAGACGCCGAAACGTTATGTGAAATCAGCTAGGAATAAAAAGATTATATTTAGGAGCAAGTACTATGAGGCGAATTTACAAGCATATCGAAGAATACACAGATCAGGAAATAAAAGATATTTTAACTCGTCAAGAAGTAGAAGAACTTATATATTTACCACTTTCAGTTGGAATGTATCATCACAATTGGAAGTTTGCTCAAGATATATGTCTTAAATCAGCGCAACATGATAATCCAATTGTAAGAGCTAATTCTGTATTGGGGTTAGCACATATAGCAAGAACTAAAAAACAGTTAGATAAAAGACTAGTAAAACCAATCATTTTGAAAGAATTAAAAAATAATATAGAACATAAAGGAATAATATTAGATGCTATTAGTGATATAAATTTATTTATGAAGTGGGAACTAGCAAGGAAGCATAATTATTAGTTGGCTCGAAGTAGAACTGACCTCATATAACATCGCATCTACGCTGCGGGCGTTGCCCTTGATTCACTAGAAGTGGAAAGCAGAGAAGCCGGGATCAACTCACAACCCTGCGAGGCCTAAGTCCGTTGGCCCCGGCACTTTGCGCCTTAAGCCTCTCGGATTCCTAGATACAAGAACGTTATGTGAAAGGGAAGCAAGAATTAGTTTTAAAACAGATATAAAATCCAAAAGAGGGAGAGATAGCACAATGAAGTTTAGCCATAAGAAATTCTCCTGTGACACCGAGATTTATTACAAAGATAAGGACATAATAGTTAGATTTTTCGATAGCTCCAAAGAACAAGAAGAAGATGACATAATAAATTTGGTTATAGTTGACCCTGGGTATGGCTATCTTTGTTTGAAATATAAAGGAGATGCAGCACCCTTAAGTGGATTTCTAGATGAAGATGTTTTCTCATCAGATGACTATATAGATGCAGCAATTAGTTTTATTGAAGTCTTAAGTCCGAATTCAAAGTATGTTTATACCCCATATCATATTACACTCTTTAAACAAACCGGTTTTATTGAATACAATGGAGAATACTAAAATAGATTGTAGGAAATTCGAAGAAGCATTTCAGCAGACAACCCCTTTGAGGCTTTCATGTATACAGAAACGTTATGCGAAACTGCTTAAAGATGGAGGAATACCAGATGTTTTTGAATTCTCATGTCTTTGAGTTAGCTAAAAAATTAAATACAGAAGAGATTCATAAGCAATGGACAGGCTTAAGAAGAAATTCTGTATTCTATCACTTGGTCTGCTATATTAACAATTCAATTTCTTTATGTCTAAGTGCTAATTATACGAGTTCAATATTGTTTTTAAGAAGAGCACGTAAAGAAATTATTAATATTGAAACCAATTCAAATAAGATACCAGATCAATATGGAGATAAATTTATCAAACTCTGTAATAATTATTTGAATGAGTTAGAGACATTTATAAAAGATAATCATTTAGTGCCTGATGAAGATTTTGAGTTTATTTTAAACAAAGAATTGTAGATATCGGTTCAAAAGAGTCCTCAAAGAAGCTTCGCATAACATAATATTCAAGCTGCGTCTCCTTCGAAGCCTAGGTCTGCGAGTTGGGTTTCGAAGAGGGATTTCAGTAGATAGCCCCTTTGAGTTCATGAATACAGAAATGTTATCAGAAAGTCTATGAGGAGAGAAATAATGAAGCTATTTCATGGAACAAGTCTTAATTAAAGAAAACAATCCCTTACAGCCACAAATACATACTCCTCTTGGTATAATTGAATTTTCACTCACAGCCTCTGATAACTTCTATCATCCAGAACAAAGTTATAAACTCAAAAATGGTGGGTCATTATATAAATATTATTATGATTCATTTGATTGTGAACTAATTGTCTGTAGTCCCAAGCTGAGTCTCGCTTTACATCTGACAGTAGAAGAATGTTGGGGAGCAGTATTTAGAATAAAGCCTCATGCGAACACTCAAATAAGTACGTGCAGCTTTTCTGCTTCTTGGAAGGAGGGTTGCAGTTGGACAGATTATGGATTTAATACTGGGGAAGATCTTGAAGCTGTCGAATATGAGAATCAGGTATACCGTTTACACTTAGGAACACAAGACGGGGATATGTTAATGGCAAGAAGAAATCAAGGAGATATGATTCCTAAATCGCTATGTTTGAACTCTGACTTTGAAAAGTACGGTTTTATCCTAAGTTCTGATAAAGGCATTAAAATTCCTATGACACTAATTGATTCTAATGAGATATGCCAAGTACATTTTTTAGTTGCTTGGAATAAGAATATCGAAGAGGATGTTTCAACGTGGTTGGCTGTGGACCAGTTCTCAAATGAAATATTAAAGGGAGAAGAAATTTTGTGAATATCTTTAAAATTGTCATAGTCCATCTGATAACCTAGTACTCACGCATCGGGCATACGACCTTGGCCCAGCAGAAGGATTTTGGAAAAGGAGATAGCTGCAGGACAGCCCAGCATTCGCTGGGATGGTGAATACAGAACCGTTAGATGAAAGCACTCAAATAAAACCATCTAAAAAGGATGCAAAGAAAAAATGATTAAATCTATTAGCATTGATGAATGGATTGGGACCACATTCAATGAAGAAATAGTTATGAATCCTACGTGGGCAGACACTTTAAGTTTTTTTAAAAAAACTCGATGGAGATAAATTTACATTATTTTTTTTGAGGTATCAGATACAGATTCAGCATTGGTTGGAGGCGGACCGGAATATTTTATAGTGTCTATTACAATTGATGGTAATATATATACTCTTATGAATGATAAACAGGGAAACAGTGAAATTCTTCTGGTTGCTGGTGGCCAGTTAGGCAATTATTGCGATAACATTTGTATAGAATTAATTCCTATGCTTGAAGTAATAAAGTATTATTATGAAACTGGAAAACTACTCGAAACACATAAATGGAAACGAGAATAATAATTACTTAACTCGAAAAAAGTGAACGTCATCTAACATAGCATTCAACGCATCTGGCTGGGACAAGCCCGACCCTTAGCCCGGAAGATGCATTTCGGAAGGGCGGATTCACCGGAAACATTCAACCGGCTAAGTGGCAGAGCCACCCAGACTACGTGCCTTATTCATTGACGAAAGTAGATTTTAGAAGTGAATCCGTCATATAACGTTAAATTCAAGCAGCAGGCTCCTAACGGAGCCTTGGTCTGTTGGAGGATCTCAAAGGGGCGTGAAGATATTGAATTACATAAGAGAATTAAGAGAGTTAGTAGGTACCCGACCTATAATTATGGCAGGAGCATGTGTGATTCTCATAGATGATGAGGGACGATTATTATTGCAACAAAGAACTGACAATGGTCTATGGGGATTACCAGGAGGTTCCATGGAGCCTGGCGAGAGTATGAAGGAGGTTGCAAGCCGGGAACTTTTTGAAGAGGTAGGCTTAGAAGCTGAAGAGTTAGAATTACTTGATATATTTTCAGGCCCGGAACTTTACTATCGATACCCTCATGGAGATGAAGTATATAACGTAGTTGTAGCTTATATATGTAAAGAATACAGTGGAATAATTAGAGGCGATGGAAATGAAGTACAAGATGTACAATTTTTTGATTTAAACAAGATACCCAATCAAATAAGTCCTCCTGACCTACCGATAATAACAAGATTTTTAAATGAAGTAAGATCATAGAAATATTTGTAAACATGGGTGTTACTGCTTGGCGCTTTTTCTTATTCCACGTGCAAGTTGCAGTAAAATGAACATGAAGTAGACGGAGATAAGTGTTTACTTCATGTTCTCCTAAATTTTTGAAAATTGAATTACAGATGGATCAATGGATCTTTGGAGGTTCAGAATTCATCGTATCGTTAAGCTGGGTCACAAAAACATTTTCGTTCGGGCCAGGGTTATTTCGAAACATTTTCGCTTCTTCCACCAGAACTTCGTCTGTATCCGTGCCAAGTATCTTTATTGTTGCATCAATGAATGAAGCTAGCGGCATCGCCCGTGGTTCATCGTTGTTGCTTTGAACCCATGGGGGCACAATTTCTATTACTTTTACCGATGTGTCTTTAAGCATGTACCTTTGGGACAGCGTATAGGTGTGAAGTGCTGCCTTCGTCGCGGAGTATACAGCAGTTGTCGCTAACGGTACAAATCCAAGTATTGAAGTCGTGTTGATGACAACCGCTTCTTCTTTGGCCTTCAAATGCTCGATGAATGCAGAAGTCAACCGAATGGGACCTAGCAAGTTTGTAGTGACAGTCGAAATCAAAAAATCCTCATCGATCACGCCCGCCGCGTCATCGGACTGTATGATGCCGGCGTTGTTAATCAAGACGTTTACATCCGGGTATTCTTCAATTAACTGCTTGGCGGTCGCCTTTATGCTGGCAGGATCTTGTACATTCAATTCCACTGCGGACATGCCGGGATTCGCTTTAATCGTCTCCTCCAGACGCTCTTTACGTCGACCAGAGAAATAACTTTATTTCCAAGATTGTGGAGAGCTTCTGCTAACGCACGTCCAATTCCCGAACCGCCGCCTGTAATAAAAATCGTGTTTCCTGTAAGTTTCAATTTTTAAACCTCCTAATTCAATATGATTTAAATCATTCAAAAGATTGTAAAACAATAGCTTTCATGATTACAGCTCCTCTAGAATTGAACATATGTTGAATCATCAACATAAATTTTATAAAGTGAATGTATCAGAGCGGTATGTGGGGTTCAATGGTTAAAACAAGCGTGGTTGTTGATTTTTCAACAGAGGACTTCGAAATGTTCATTTTTTCGGATGGTACAAAGGGGGAAGGATATGGACAGGCGTATTCAAAAATCGAGGCAAGCCATTATTGATGCTTTTATGAGGCTGATGTCAGAAAAGGAATTCGAGAGAATTACGATCAATCAAATTGCGGAGGAAGCGAATGTCAATCGCGGAACGGTTTATTTGCATTTCGCTGATAAGTACGATCTGCGCGATCAATGCATGGAAGCTCAAATTAACGAGTTACTACGCAATTGTATGTCTGAAGATAACTTCTTTCATCTCCCTTCCAAAACCGCACTACTGCGTACGTTTGAATATTTGGAGCAGCATGCTTCATTCTACTCTATAATGCTGACGAACAAGGGAAGTACGGTTTTTCGAAACCAAATAGAGACAATGTTCCGGCAAAGTCTGTGCGAGCATCTGGATTCGATCAACCTCGATCAGGATATGAACAGGGACATTACGGTGCAATTTTTAATTTCAGCGGCAGTGGGGGTATTGGAATGGTGGATTACCCGTTCGATGCCGTATCCGGCATCGGTCATAGTTGAACAATTTTGGAAATTGCTGAATTGTGGTGTCGAGGGAAACGAACCAACATCGTCCATTTGAGTCTCTAAATTTGAGGCTTTTTTGAGGCTGGCACCCATAATGAATATAATAAAAAGGAATGTTTTCATTTTATACTAATATTAGAGCAATAGTGTCAAATATAATGTAACCATCTAATCGAATATTGAGCTACAGCAGATTTACTAACATCTTGATTAGGAAAAATAACCCTATAATATTGAATAGCTGCAGAATAAACATAGTCTATATCTATATACTTAGGACTTCCGATGCTTAAGAAACCACCAAGTCTTATATACCTAGCAAATATTGTGGGTTGGTCATGAGAAATAGAAATTCTCACCGCTGTACCAATTTTATACATCTCTCCAGCGCCTATGGTCACAGGTGTATTTGTAGAAAACATAACAAAAGATTCTTTTTCCGTCTGGTTTTGATGTATTGTTTTCACATAAAGATCACCGGATATTTCCAATGGCCCTCCATCCAAGTTGTGCCCATAAGAAATGCCGATTAATGTTACTTCAAGCATCACAGCCATTTCTACATCTCCTTATGACTTATTTCCTGCCAAAAATCGACCATGGACTAAATTATTTTGCTACCGAAAGGATACTGTTTCAAAGGAATAAATTCTATATATAATCATACATGCCATAATTACACTCTTTTGATTGTTCTAATCGATACGATTATATTCTTGAGATAATTCCAATATGTAAAAATTTTAAAATAAAAAAATAAAAAAGCTCAATTAAAAAGTTAGTGTTTGACGTGCTAAGTGTTACCAAGAAGATATTTAATGAAAAGCGTGAAAGGGAGGATTTACAATGCAGATTGATTTTGCAATTGAATCAGATTATGAGTATATCTCGTTAAGAGACAAGCACATACATAAGACACTGATAAGACCCAAAATAAAAGAAAATGAAATCCTAATAATCAGAAAATACAATCAAGAAATAGGTTGGATGAGATACGGATTTTTTTGGGACAACACACCATTTATGAATATGATATGGATAGATGAGGAGTATAGAGGAACAGGTATTGGTAAAAAAGTTGTCCACTATTGGGAAGAATTAATGAAACAAAGAGGGTTTGAAATGGTTATGACCTCAACACAGTCGAATGAAGGAGCTCAACATTTTTATAGGAAGCTTGGATATAGAGATGCTGGATGTTTAATGCTTGAGAACGAACCTCTGGAAATAATACTGACAAAGGAGTTGAACCAAAATTAACGTTGAGAAAAAACAATGAGAGAAGTGACCTTTAAAATATAATATTCAAGCTGCGTCTCCAATGAAACCTAGGTCTGCGAGTTGGGTTTCGAAGAGGTATTTCAGCAGACGACCCTTTTGGGTTCATGGATACAAAAATATTAGACGACACCATGGAAACCAAAATTATGAAATCAAGGTGAATATGATGAGCACCCCAAATCATGTTATAAAGCTACTAATTCCGCCCCATAATAACTTTTCGGCTGCAGATCTTGTGGAACACATAGGTAGTGTTATCTATGGAGAAGAGGCTAGCTCGATAAGAGATACGATTTATAAGGTACCCGAATCTTTGAGGACTATTATTTTGTTAATAGACTTCGATACAGAATTATCAATGAATGGGATTCTTGGGTTTCTGGAAAATTCCACTGGAAAGTACTTGAATGAAACCATTTCTGCTTTAAAGCTAATTAAAGCAGAAAAAGATTTGTCTATTCTAGAGGAGATAAAAGAACTCGTTGAAGGTATTCATTTTAATGGGCAAATAAAAATAGAACCATACCAAGTTACAACATTTGAAGAGAGACATGACATAAATGAAAGGAAGCTTGAAAGAATTAAAGATTTGGCCGACGGACTGTATGTATATTCAATAGATAGAGATATTTTCGACTGCTTAATCGGTTATCTTTCTAACAACTGGATTGTATTGTTGAAAGAGCTCATGGATGTTTGTAAGTAACTCGCAGAAGTGGTTGTATTATCTAATCCAGCATGCGCTGGGCGTCATGAATACATCCTCGGTTCGGTAAGAAAATATAGGAAGCTGTGTATTTCATTTAAATTAAATACGGTATGGAAGTGAATTGATGGAGGAACCAATTATAACTTGTATAAGTATAGGTGTATATGCTCATGCACTTACAAGGGGCAATAAATACATCGTAAAAAAAGAAGAACAGGATAAGTATAGAATTATTGGGAATCATGGAAAAGCAGTTTGGATATCAAAAGCTCATTTTATTGAAGGAAATATAGAAGTGCCTTATTTAGAAAAATGGAAGTTTGATGATGATCCAAAGGAGTTTGATTTGGTGGAGGTGACCCTTACTTTTTCGGATGGAAGTGAACGATGGAGTTTGGTGGCAACCCCTCAAAAATTAGTAAATCACTTTGAAAAAGAAATGGGAATATCAGGACTTAATATTAAACATCTAATTATAGCGAAGACAATGGACCACGATGATATTGAAAAAATATTAAAATATTTAGAGGCCAATGATGAATTAACAGAAGCAAGCAAAGCGTTGGAATGTTAATTGGAGAAAACAAACGCAACGTTTTGTTGCTCGAAGAAAGGGGGAAATTATGATAGGTGAATTACTTGGTATTGGTAATACTGCAAGTGTCTATGAATGGGGGGAAACCGAAGTAATAAAGATTTTTCATAATCAAAGCTGCTCAATGCACGAGGCAAAAAATGCTGAGATTATAAATAACTTAAATCTAATAAAGTAGAATGAAGAATATATAGGGTCAACATCTTAGAAGTATTTCGGAAGAAATGAACTTCTAATAATATAAATTCACGCTTCGGTCTGTGTGATTCCTTAAATCTGCCAGATGAGATTTATCTCAAAGGGGGATTTTAGCAGATACCCCCCAGCGAAGTTCATGAATACAGTGACGTTATCTGATATGCGATTAAATGATTAATTTTTATTTATAGGAGGGAAGGGCAATGAAGCGACTAAATCTGAGTACAATAATTAGTTCTTTCATATTAGGTTTATCAATTGTTATTAGTGGCTTGTTTATTAGTCACACTAGAGACAAAGAGTTGAATAAAGACGGAACAAATCATAGCAATTAGTAAAATAGGAGGTCATAATGATGGGAATCTTTAAAGAATTTGAGGCGAAGAAGGCTGCGGGAGAAGAATTATTTTTAGACGATCTTACGCAAGAAGATCTCAAAACGATGTTTATAGATGAGCAGATATCAGATTATATGATAGCTCAGCTTTTTGATGTAAAGGAATCAAAAATTACATATAGACGAAGAAAATACGGAATTACTATTAGAAACTCGACACTTGACGATTATCTACTTGTTAAAACTGAACATGCAAAACAAATGAATGATAGAGTAAAAGCTGAGCTTTTAGTTGAAGAAAACTTAACAATGATTGCTAAATCACTTACACATTTTGCTTTTAGAAATGGTCCTGTTGAAGATATGCATGCAAATCCAAATAATTCAACTCTCTGAAACTGATATGGAGACTTTAAATAAATTCATGGTAAATAGAATGGCGTACATTTTTAAATTAATTATTGCAGAGCGATGGATTGAACTTGATTTTTTGATAAGGAATACAGATCAATGGTATGGTCGCGGATGGGATGATGCTATACCCGATGATGGGAATACAAGAAAAATAATTGAGTCAATGTTAAAGAAACAATAAAAAATTTTTGGGCTATTCCAAGTACCATCATGTAACAATTTTTTCTGGATAAATTTGTAGAATATGAAATTCTTAATTCTGAAGAGAAAGACAATCAAGAATTCATAGACATGTTGTTGTAATGGGTCCCGTAAGTGATGAAGAAGCAACGTAATTAAGTACGAATTTACACTGCGGCCTATAGTCACTTGGATTGCTCGGAGGTATAAGCTAGGAAGGAGATTCAAGCAATCAACATTGCAAGTCTTCGATCTGGTGTTGAAGTCTCTTAAACCTTTCAGGTTCGAGAATGTGGAAACGTTTGGGGAATAAGCAAAACATATATGAAATTCAATAAAATTGGAATATATAAATTTAGTATTAGGAAGTGATTAAATGAACAAAGATATATTACTTGATTGGGATAGCCAATATAATGCGATGAAGCGAACCATGAATGGCTTTTGGATAACCTATAGGAAATGGCGCGATGAAAATAAAGACGATTATCATAGTAAATTTATGGGGAAATTGTATGATGAATTCATTAGTTTGGAGGAACGAGCCATATACCTCAAATACAGTTTTAACGCAGGGGAAGCTGTTGTGGTTTGCTCCATTAATATATTTTATCTAGAAGAGAACATCGGTACTTACGACTTAGAGTTCTTTTTACATGGCGAAGTAGCTGATGACTATTTAGACTTTGAAGATACTCTACTCAAAGATAGGATAACTAAAGTAAAACATAATTTGAGAATTGCTAGAAATGCCTTAAAGGTAGGAATCGAAGTATTAGATATTTCAAAATTCACTGATATTCCTCCTGAATATATTGAGATTTTGAAGAACAGAATATAGTTAACATAAAGGAAAGATGAAATAAAAATGAATTAGAAGGTGGGGCTTCTTATAATGTGAATTCAACTGCGTCACCTGACAGAGTCAAGGGTTGCTAGAAGGCACCTCGAAAAAGGAATTTTAGTGGAAATAATTGTAATTTTAAAAAAGGGGTGTGGAGAACATGAATGAAAAGTCGCAGTTACTGAGGGAGTTCAAGGAATGGATATGTTTTGTTTCTAAGATTCGTGAAATGGATTGGCAAATAAAGATTGCCGAAGATAAATGGTCAGTTCACGATATCGTAAGTCATATATTGCTGTGGGATAAATACTTTTATGAAGCAGCCATAAATCCGATATTAAACAATATGCCTTTGACATTAACACAGATTGATTTTGATCAATTTAATCAGGATGCTGTTGAATTTGGAAAAACAAAAACGAAGGAAGAATTAATTGAAATGACTATTCAGTACCGTAACATGATATTGCAGAGTATAGAGAGTTTGGAAGATGATAAGCTTACTAAAGAATATGCTGACGGGGAGTTTACTGTAATATCATATTTAAAAGATTTTATCTGGCATGATCAACATCATATAAGACAGATTGATGAGCTTAAAAGAAGAGCTAAGTGAGTATTTAAAAAAAGAATAATGCACATCATTTTTTGGTTCCTGGAGCGGATATGGGAGAAATACCAAGATGTTCTCTTCTTATTTTGAGGTTGATGGAATTGAGATAGCTAGTTCAGCTGTAGATCTAGCAAAAGAATGGGATTTAAAAACGAATTTTATTCAAGAATCGGTGTTAGAGTTTCGTACTAGCAAAAGGTATGACGGCATATATTGTTATGATTTATTACATTTATTTTTGGTAAAGGACCGAAAAAAACTGATACAGAATTGTGTGATGCATTTGAAGGAACAGGAAGCGATGTATTTTACGTGTTTTTCGTTAAGATATATAGTGTTCAAAAGATTGGATAGCTATTTAGGGGAAGCAATTTAGCAGACACATCCTACCGCTTAACTGCCGCATGTGGCAGCCGGACTGTTAGTCCTAAAGCGCTGGGACATCGTAATTACAGATCGTTATATGTAATTGGAAGCGAAGGGTATAATAAAATGAGAATGCAAGATAAACCGATAGTAAGTATTATAGGCTTGGGATTATTTAGCCTGTCACTAGTGGTGCACATTTATTTTAAATCAATAAGAACAATGGATGATGTAGGGATGGGTATATTATTGTCTCTAGTAAATGCCATATTTCTAGTCTTTCCATTGCTATGGGGAGTATTGGGTGCGGTAGAATTCTCAAGAATAATGAGTTGGAGTGAGAAAATAAAAAAAAGAGAAGCGAACGAAGAAGTAGATTTAGATAAATATAAGAAAAAAAATAAAATATATCTATGCATAAACGTAATTTATTTATTATTAGTTATATGTCAATTGGGTTATGTAATTTATAGGTGGGATGAGGTGAACGTATAATAAATATAGCATTGTGATGACTATTCTATAGATTTTCTGTAATTATATACATAAACATTATGAGCAAAAACAATAAGGGGGGAGCTAACATTGACAAATAGAGAGGAAATGAATCCTAAAGTTGATGCATATTTAGATAAAGTGAAAAAATGGCAGGCGGAAATGGAGAAGTTGAGAGCGATCATGCTTGACTGCCAGCTCACTGAAGAATTGAAGTGGGGTAAACCATGCTACATGTTTCAGAATAGTAACATCGCTATAATACAGGGATTTAAAGAACACTGTGCGCTTATGTTTTTCAAAGGTGCTTTGTTAAAAGACCCCAATGGTATTCTAATCAAACCTGGGGAGGACACGCAGGCGGGGCGCCAGATTCGGTTCACGAATGTTGAAGAAATCGTGGAGATGGAAACCATCTTGAAAGCCTATATTAATGAAGCCATTGAAGTGGAAAAATCTGGTTTAAAAGTGGATTTCAAAAAGAATACAGAACTCATATTTCCTGAAGAATTTCAAGCTAAATTAGATGAAAATCCTGCCTTGAAAACTGCTTTTGCTGCATTGACGCCGGGACGACAAAGAGCATACATTATGCATTTTTCTGCGCCCAAACAATCTAAAACTCGGGAATCAAGGATTGAAAAATGTAAGCAAGACATTCTCTCTGGAAAGGGATTAAATGATCGATAAATTCGATGAGAGAAAAAACACACTGCCATGAGCTCAATCGCTTAAGGCAGTGTGTTTATCTTTAGAACCTGTATATCTGTTAAAAATGGATTATTCCTGTCCAGTCGCCACCGGATTTTCCTCATAGCTGATCCAATCGCTCCAGCTCCCCGGATAGAGTCTCACCTTACTAAATCCTGCCTCATTCAAGGCCAGAACATTCGGGCAGGCGGATACGCCTGATCCGCAATATACGATGATCTCAGCGTTCTGATCTAGGTCTGAGAAATGCTGTTTCAACTGCTCTGCGTTTTTAAATGCACCCTTTTCGTCCAAGACCTCTTTCCAGAAGAAATTCACTGCACCGGGAATATGCCCCGCTGCTTGATCTATGGGCTCTTCCAGCCCCAGGTAGCGCGGACGCTCTCTGGAGTCGATCAATATAGGTGAAAAACCGATATAGGAGCCGACAGGAACAGAATCTACAGATATACGTTGTACTTCTTTCATACTTGTGAGCATTTGTGGCTGAACATTTGCCACAAAGGTGGAGGGAATGCGAATCGGCTGGTCTGCCGTAACGGGGAACTTTGCTTCCTTCCAGGCACTGTAACTTTCTTCCAGCACATATACCTGCTCATGTCCGAGGTAGCGCAGCAGCCACCAGAAGCGGGAGGCCATCATCCCCCCTTGGTCATCATAAGCAACGATGCGTGAAGCGGAGTTGATCCCGGCACGGCTCAGGCGTGCAGCAAGTATATCCACATTAGGTAATGGATGGCGACCACCATGCTCACCTAGAGGAGCGGTAAGGTCTTCCTCCAAATCGAAGTGAACCGCCCCTGGGATATGGTCTTCATTAAATTCGTTCCGTCCAGCTCCAGCTTGCCCGAGCAGGGAACGGCAGTCGGCAATGATTATGTCGGGCTCATACAATCGGGCCAGCAGCCAGCGTTTGGATACGATGGATTTCATAAGAGATTCCGCCTTCCTTTATTTAACGGTAAATTTAATCCATTGGGTATGGTTTATGAAAATGGGGTAATAAGCTAAGAGTTAGCCTTTAGGGGACGCTCATTGTTAGGCATTTCACTTTGGTGAACAACTTGCTTTTTAAAATCCGTTCCGTAGCGGATAAAAACCCATACGCCGAACAGGATGAAAAAGCCTGCACCAAATTGCAAGGTAGACAGCCTTTCCCCAAGCAGCAACCAAGCCAGCAGGGAAGAAATAACGGGCTCACCGAGTACGGCCATCGACACCGCGGTGGCATTGATGTATTTGAGCAGCCAGTTAAACAGGTAATGTCCAAACAGCGTAGGCACAATGGCAAGCAGCAGGAACAGTCCCCATTCCCGTGGAGCATATCCAGTAAAAGGTATAGCATTGACCACATTATACAGCGCAAGCGATGTGGCTGCGATGATAAAAACCCAAAAATTATACACAAAAGCGCTCAAATGCTCGCGTAGATGCTTGCCCATTAGCATATGGATGGACACAGCTACCATCCCCAAAAAGGAAAGAGCATCCCCGAGCAGGGCCTGTCCTGAGACCTGAAAATCTCCTGCGCCGATGGCTAGCGAGCCGACAAAGGCCATACCCATTCCGAAGAGCATAGCGCGATTTGTGCCGGTCCGGAAAAACAAAAAAGATCCAAGCATGACAAGGATCGGTTCCAATGTCATAATAACAGTAGAACTTGCTACAGTGGTGAGTCGCAGCGAGCCCATCCACAGCAAGAAATGCAGCCCTAGCGCGATCCCGGACCAGAGGATCATCATCCACTGCTTGCGAGTGAGGCTGAATAGCTCAGTACGGTATTTCCAGACCAATGGCAGCATAAGCAGATTGGTCAGGTACAAACGGTACATAGCGATGACGGACACCTCGGCTTCAGACCATCTGACGAAGATCGAGGAGAACGAAATAGCGATAATACCTATGATGTACAATAATTCAAAGGAAAAAGACGGTTTGTGTGCTTGATTCATGTGGCAGCTCCATCCGTATGGAAGAAAATAAATACGTAAATGTTCCTTCTAACGGTATCTCGAAAATGAGGTTTAATACAGCCCATTATACCGTACCTGGCATCCCCATGGTATTAGGATTTTGCAAATCCTGAGAATATCATAAACGAGAGCTAGAGGAAGGATTTTAAATGAGACGCTGCATGGAACTTTTGCCACACAAGCCCGTCTATCAAAGTGGAGGTGGATTTTATGAAAAAACATAACACATTTTCAATCTTACTACTGACTATCGTGGCAGTGCTGGCTCTGTCAGCCTGTGGCACGAAACCGCAAACCAACAACAATACACCTCAAGGAGCTGACCAACCGCAAGCGCAACAGCCGCAAGCCACACCAGAGCAGGTCGCTGAGCCGCAGGTTAAAAAGGGCACAGGTGTATACAACGGAGCTGCTGACCCGCATACGGTAGAGATTGAGATCAATGGCGAAGCCCAATCCTTTCAATTGGGGGAGGGGCTGGATACGGTAATTGCTGGACTTAAGGAAGGCGATCCAGTAGCGTTTGAATATAACGAAAAAGCAGTAGAGGGCGACGCGACAGCGAAGCAACTGACTTTAACGAAAATACAAAAGACAGAGGCTGCAACAGATAGCAATCAAAACGGAAGTCCTGGTCAACAAGTAGGCGGTGAACGCGCGAAAACTCAAACTTTTGAGCTTAACCTCGAAGGAAATAAGGAAAAGCAGACTGCTACTTTGGCAAAGGGAGCGGGCTATTCGCTGTATGTGTTTGACCCGATGTCCTTATTTCCTGATCAGAACCGTGTCGCTTTGGCGGTAGATGACAACTACTACGCCGAAATTACGAAGCTGCCCTCGAACTTTAATCTGGATGAGCTTCAAAAAGAAGGCGAAAAGGACCTGGCTTCCATAGGGAAGGTGCAAAAGCTGGACAAAGCAGCCGTGCCTCAAGCGCTGACCAGCAGCCGCCTGTTCTTGCAAGCGAACAGTTCGAAAATCACACGACAATATATTGTTGTGGAAAATACTACGGGCGCTTTTAGCGTGAAAGTGAGCATTCCACAAGGGGAGCCGGCGGAAGGATTCGAGTCCTTCATTTATACATCGCTGGAGAGCCTGCAAGCTAATAAATAAGCCTGATTTCAAGTCAGACGGTCACTAGCTGATAATCATGAATTTAAGGCACTCAAACGACCGAGACTTGCTATTATAGGTACTAGGTTAGCACTCTGAAGGTCTAATCTGTAATTGCGAGACCTGCACTTTTGTGCTATAAAGGATGAGAGAATAAGATCATTCCGGCTTGCGAAGTCGTATGAAGCGATGAAGGAGTTGTTAGATTTACTATGTCCATCGAAATGAATACACAAGAAGTCATCAACGTGATTAAAAACAGCAAGAAAAAGACGCCTGTTAAAGTATATGTAAAAGGAGCTTTGGCTTCCGCATCTTTTGGCGAGAATGTTCAAGCTTTTATTTCTGGAGACAGCGGTGTGGTATTTGGTGATTGGGCCGATATCAAGCCGGTACTGGATAGCGTAAACGCAAAAGAAGAAGATTATGTGGTCGAAAATGACCGCCGTAACTCCGCTGTTCCTATGCTGGATCTGAAAGGCATCAATGCACGCATTGAGCCAGGCGCCTATATTCGCGATATGGTGGGCATCGGTAACAACGCCGTCATTATGATGGGCGCAGTGATTAACATCGGCGTTACGATTGGTGAAGGCACCATGATTGATATGAATGCTGTACTTGGCGGTCGTGTTAAGGTAGGCAACATGTGCCACATCGGTGCAGGCGTTGTCCTTGCTGGTGTTATTGAGCCACCGTCCGCACAGCCTGTTATCGTAGAAGACGAAGTATTGATCGGTGCGAACTCGGTTGTACTGGAAGGCGTACGCATTGGTAAAGGTGCAGTTGTTGCAGCCGGAGCGGTTGTAACTGAAGATGTGCCTCCATACTCTGTAGTAGCTGGTACTCCTGCACGTGTAATCAAACAGGTCGATGACAAGACCAAATCCAAAACTGAGATTCTGAAAGAACTGCGCGTTCTGTAAGAAAGCAAAGTTTTTTATGTACCAAAGGTGAACGATTCCTTGTCAGGAGCATGATGCACTGACAGCATAACTTAGGGACGAAGCACAACGGACAAGGCTCGGCGGCTGCGCCGGGCTTTTGTCCTTTTGTTCTTTTGCCAGCTAAGAACGGATGAGCTATAAAAGGAGGCGTAGCAGCAAATGAGTACGGTCGATTATCGTTCTTTTGTTCAAATACGAAGAGATTTGCACCAAATTCCCGAACCTGGGTTTGAGGAATATAAAACACAACGATATTTGCTGGAATACTTGGAAACGCTCCCTCAGGAGCGAATGGAGATTCGTACATGGCGAACGGGGGTTCTAGTATTCATTCATGGAACGGCTCCTGAACGCCGCTATGGATATCGTTGTGATATGGATGGTTTACCGATTGAGGAAGAGACAGGGTATGATTTTCGTTCGACCCATCCTGGCTACATGCATGCATGTGGACACGATTTACATATGACAATTGGTTTGGGAATTGTGACCCACTTTGCAAGCCATCCGATCAAGGATGATCTGGTTGTGTTGTTTCAACCAGCTGAGGAAGGACCTGGCGGAGCCCTGCCTATGCGGGACAGCATAGAACTGTCTGACTGGATACCGGATGAAATTGTCGCATTGCATGTTGCTCCTGAATATCCTGTGGGCACCATCGCCACTCGCCCGGGTATCTTATTTGCCAATACGTCGGAGCTTTTCATCGACCTCAAGGGTACGGGCGGGCATGCGGCTTACCCGCACAAGGCGAATGATATGGTGGTAGCTGCTTGTCAGCTGGTGGGGCAACTACAGACGGTTGTAGCTCGTAATGTGAATCCACTGGATGCAGCGGTTATTACGGTTGGCAAGGTTAGCGGCGGCACGAAGCAAAATATTATCGCGGAAACCGCTCGTTTGGAAGGTACGATCCGCACGTTGTCTGCTGATACGATGACACTGGTTAAATCGCGGATTGAAGCGCTGGTGCGCGGTGTGGAAGCTGGATTTGAATGTCAAGCAGAGATTCATTATGGCTCCAATTATTTGCAGGTGTACAATGAGGCCAAGGTGACTGAGGAATTCATGAACTGGGTCAGGAATCGGCAGGATGTGCAGCTTGTTGAATGCGGAGAGGCGATGACCGGAGAAGACTTCGGGTATTTTCTGGAGCGAATTCCGGGTCTGATGTTCTGGCTTGGCGTGGATACGCCTTATGGCTTGCACCATGCCAAGCTGGAGCCTGCGGAGGAAGCGATCGAAGTAGCCATCCGTGTGCTGACAGACTATTTTACATGGAAGTCTCAAGGGTGAATGATACGCCCTGAGTAATTTTGTTTAATGAACAGAATGAATGGAATGAAGTCGAATCTTTGAAGGAGGGTGTTATGGGAGAGCAAACCATCATCCGATTTGAACGGGTGACCAAACAATATGACAACGATCCCCCGGTGCTGGCGGATGTCAGCTTTGAGATTGAGCGTGGTAAATTTTATACATTGCTAGGTCCTTCCGGCTGCGGTAAAACGACGATTCTTCGTATGATTGCAGGTTTTGCAGAGCCAACAGAAGGTTCTATTTATTTGAATGGAAAACTTATTAATCGTGTTCCAGCCAATGAGCGGCAGGTCAATACGGTTTTTCAGGATTATGCGCTATTTCCACATCTGAACGTGTTTGAAAATGTAGCCTTTGGTCTGCGGATCAAAAAAATGAACAAAAAGGACATCCAAGAGAAGGTGACACAGGCGTTGTCCTTTGTCAATCTGGAAGGCTACGGCGAACGGGAAATTTCCGAGATGTCCGGGGGCCAGCGTCAGCGTGTGGCCATTGCACGTGCTATCGTCAATGAGCCTGATGTTCTCTTGTTGGATGAACCATTGTCGGCACTGGATTTAAAGCTGCGGACAGAGATGCAGTATATTTTGCGTGAAATGCAGCAGCGTCTTGGAATCACTTTTATATTCGTTACGCATGATCAGGAGGAAGCGCTGGCCATGTCGGACGAAATTTTTGTCATGAACAAAGGCAAGATCGAGCAAAGCGGTACGCCAAATGATATCTATGATGAGCCGATTAATCGGTTTGTGGCTGATTTTATCGGCGAATCGAATATTGTTCCTGGACGTATGATCGCGGATTACCAAGTGGAGTTTAACGGTCGACAGTTTGAATGTGTCGACGGAGGGTTGCGTCCGAACGAGCCGATTGAAATTGTGATCCGTCCCGAGGACTTGGAGATTACTAGTGTGGCTGAAGGCAAGCTGCGTGTTAAGGTGGATACCCAATTGTTCCGTGGAGTTCACTACGAAATAAGCTGCTATGATGATTCAGGTCAGGAGTGGCTGGTGCATTCTACCAAAAAGGCGGAGCTGGGCAGTGAAATCGGTCTAAAATTTGACCCGGAAGCCATTCATGTCATGCGGTTTGGGGAGACAGAAGAAGAATTCGATCGGCGTCTGGAAGCCTATGAAGAGGTGGAGCAGCATGTCCGGTAATACTAGAGCAGCGTATCTGCTGCCTTACTATTTATGGATTGTGCTGTTCGTGGCGGCTCCAGTAGTCCTTGTATTTTACTATTCACTATTTGATGTGGATGGTCATTTCACATTCAGCAACTACGCTCAGTTTTTGACGCCTGTTTATTTAAGCATGACGCTTAGCTCATTTTGGTATGCATTTCTGATCACTGTATGTTCACTGCTCGTGGCGTATCCGGCGGCATATTTGCTCACTCGCACCAAGCATAAGCAGTTGTGGTTGCTGCTCATTATTTTGCCGACCTGGATTAACCTATTGCTCAAAACGTATGCTTTTATCGGCATTTTCGGAACTTATGGTCCGGTGAATGCGGTGTTAGGCATGGTTGGGTTGGGTGGTCAGCAAATTTTGTTTACCAGTTCCAGCTTTGTATTTGTATCTGTATATATATTTGTGCCTTTTATGATTTTGCCCATCTATAATGCGTTGGAGGGTTTGAACCCTTCACTGCTGGATGCAGCCCGTGATTTGGGAGCCTCCAGATGGACTGCATTTCGCAGGGTTGTTTTCCCGTTAACACTTTCAGGTGTGCGATCCGGTTGTATGGCTGTGTTTATTCCGGCGTTGTCGCTGTTTATGATTACCCGTCTGATTGCAGGTAACCGTGTAATTACGCTGGGGACGGCGATAGAGCAGCATTTTCTAGTTACTCAGGACTGGGGGATGGGCTCTACAGTTGCTGTGTTCCTGATTTTGGCGATGGCTATCATTATGCTGCTCACCTCGGGAACGAAACGGAGGGTACGGCATGGTAAATAAAAATCGATTCGGAAATATATATTTGATGCTTGTTTTTCTCGTGTTGTATGCGCCTATCTTGTATTTGATGTACTATTCCTTCAACAGCGGTGGGACCATGCACGAGTTTGAAGGCTTTACACTTCAATATTACAAAGAGGTGTTTGCAGACACTCGCCTGATCATTATTGTTATTAACACCTTGGTCATTGCTTTGCTCTCATCTGCGTTGGCTACGATTATTGGTATCATGGGTGCGCTGGCTATTCATCAGATGCAGAACCGCCGAGTCAAAAATACGCTGCTGTCGCTCAATAACGTACTGATCGTGAACCCGGACGTTATTATCGGCGCTTCCTTCCTCATTTTGTTCACGATGGTTGGCATTAAGCTGGGTTTTTACTCCGTTTTGTTATCCCATATTGCGTTTAGTGTGCCGATTGCGGTCATTATGATTTTGCCGCGGCTTCAGGAAATGAGTCCATCTCTGGTCGATGCTGCACGTGATTTGGGTGCCAGCCGGCTGGACGTATTGACTAAGGTAATTTTGCCCTTTATCAAGCCAGGAATTTATGCGGGCTTTTTTATGGCGTTAACGTACTCGCTGGATGATTTTGCGGTGACCTTTTTTGTGACAGGAAGTGGGTATTCGACCTTATCGGTAGAAATATATTCACGAGCCCGTCAAGGGGTTTCCTTGTCGATCAATGCGCTGTCCACGCTCATTTTCCTGTTTACTGTGCTGCTCGTGGTAGGTTACTACTTTATTATGCGCAAGGCGAATCGTAATGAAAAAAAAGAGCCTGCGGCGGAAATGGGGGTGCCTAGATGAAGTCGCTTGTGCGCGTGTTTCTGTCCATTTTTATTATCTCATTTGGCCTGATGGGCGTGGCAGCGTGGCTGAATTCCAGCCAAGGCTACTCCGGTGGGAACACACTGACGGTATACAACTGGGGAGACTACATTGACCCGGAGCTGCTGGCACGGTTTCAGAAGGAGACGGGGATTACCGTCATTTATCAGACATTTGATTCCAATGAGGCGATGCTGACGAAAATCGAGCAGGGAGGAACTTCGTTTGATGTAGCGGTGCCCTCGGAATACGCTTTGGCTAAAATGAAGCAGGAACATCTGCTGCTCCCATTGGACCATAGCAAGCTGCCGAATTTGAAGCATGTAGATTCTCATTATCTAAACCTTTCGTTTGACCCCAATAATCAATATTCGGTTCCGTATTTTTGGGGTACAGTCGGGATAGTGTATAACCCGGAGTTGACGAAAGGTATTGATTTTCATAGCTGGGATGGCCTGTGGGACCCGAAGCTGCGTAATAACCTGTTGCTGGTTGATGGTGCTAGGGAGATTATGGGCATGTCATTGAACAGTCTCCACTATTCCTTGAATGATACAAACCAGGCGCATTTGCAGCAAGCTTTGACGAAGCTGGAGAAGCTGGCACCTAACGTCAAGGCTGTGGTTGGCGACGAGATTAAAATGCTGCTGGCCAACGAGGAGGCTGCTGCTGGAGTTGTATGGTCTGGTGATGCGTCCGAAATCATGGATCAGAACGATAAGCTGGATTACATCGTGCCAGATGAGGGGTCCAATCTGTGGTTCGATAATATAGTTATTCCAAAAACGGCTACTCATGTAGACGCGGCCAATAAGTTCATTAATTTCATGTTGCAGCCCGATGTAGCCGCCCAGAATGCTGAATTTGTAGGTTACTCCACGCCGAATAAGGATGCAAAGAAATTGCTGCCTGAAGATATCTCTGGCGATGAGCGGTTCTATCCTCCATCTGAAATTACAGATAAGCTGGAAGTATACGACAACCTGGGCAAGCGAATGCTCGCTCACTACAACGAATTGTTTCTGCAATTCAAAATGCATTTAAAATAGGAGAGTGGCGTGTGGATCAGGTTCGCGCTTTAAAGGTCGCTGCGGAGGCGGATGGTGTTTACCATCGCTGTTAAATTCCGATTTTTATGATTACCGCATAAAGGCGAAAATCGGAATTTAAAGGCGACCGCTTCGCTTGTCCAGCACCATTCCGCCCCCTACGCTGCGCCGTGCTTAAAGACGTACCTATGAATCCCACACCGACGGTGTGAGGGAGTAGGAAGATCGAACAGGCCCTTGAACCATCCGTTTAGGAGGTTCAAGGGCCTGTTTTTTTACCCACCGGGCGATATGGTGGGTATTTTTTTACCCTACGTCTCCCACATATGTTAGCGGAATGAGGGACTTTAAGGCGGGCGGTGAGCGAAGCGGGCCATTTAAATCTGGAGAAGCAACGGCGATCGGAAGATCAAATGGACTGCGTAGCGCCTCTAACCACCTTAACCCCTCACCATTCCTCTAACAAACCTCTCTATTTTATCCAACCCTTGCTCCAGCACATCCTGTCCATAAGCGTAAGATAAGCGAATGTAACCTTCACCATAGGCAGAAAAGGCATCTCCCGGCACGACGGCCACTCCTTGCTCTTCCAGCAGCTTCAAGGTGAAGTCCATCGAGCTTAATCCAAAATGGGCGATGGAAGGGAAAAGATAGAAGGCTCCCTCGGGTTTCTCCAACGGAATTCCCATGTCCGTCAGCCTTTTGTGTACATAGTCGCGACGTTTGCGGTACTCCTCACGCATCGGAAGTGCATCATCCACCCCGACGGTCAGGGCTTCCAGTGCTGCATATTGGCTAATTGAGCTAGCGCAGGTCACGTTGTACTGATGCACTTTGACCATGTGCTGTGTAATCTCAGCGGGTGCAAGTGTAAAACCAATGCGCCATCCCGTCATCGAATGTGATTTGGACAGGCCGTTAATAACGATGGTACGCTCCCGCATACCTGGAAGAGCTGCAATAGATACGTGCGGTGTATCGTAAATCAGTTCACTGTATATTTCATCCGAGATGATAAACAAATCGCGTTCCTTGAGCAAATCCGCAACGGCTTCCAGTTCTTTGCGGCTCATCACTCGTCCGGTTGGATTCGAGGGATAACCGAGAATGACTGCCTTTGTCCGCTCGGTCAGATAAGGTTCCATTACCTCTGCCGTTAGCTTGAAGCCGCTGTTACGGGTGTCAGCCAACACGGGAATGCCGCCTGACAAACGGATTAATGGCTCATATCCTGGATAGATCGGTACAGGTAAAATAACTTCGTCTCCAGGTGACAAAATCGTACGAAGAGTAATATCCAGCGCTTCACTGGCTCCGTTCGTCACGATAACCTCATCCAGTCCACGGTAATTCAGACCGTATTTGCGGGCTACAAATGCTGCTGCGGCTTCTCGTAATTCCGGCAGTCCCGGATTAGGTGTATAAGTGGTTCGTCCTTCATCAATCGCCCGATGGGCAGCTTCCATAATATGCGCAGGGGTAGGAAAATCCGGCTGTCCAATCGTTAATGACAAAGTTCCGGGTAATGCGGCAACTTTATTGGCGATTTTGCGAATGCCGCTGATTCGAATATTTTTGACCTGGTCGTTAAGCAAATGCTCCATAGCGTGTGTGCCACCTTTTTCTGTATTAGAACAAGTTTACAATAATATGATCTGATTATGCTACGGCAAGAAGAATTCATTTTACATAATTAAGGTACTAAATTGGCTAATTTGTGGTATCTTAAATATAGGATATGTTTGTAAGCGTAATCATAGAAAAATTGGGGAGGGGAACAGCTTCTATATCCAAGAGTTGATGATCAATTGATTTAGGATGGAAAAACATCTGAGGCGATTTTGGCGTACAAGCCTATTCTTGGTGTAAGGCTACGGGAAAGGTAAGGGTTGTTAGTTCAGCTACAAATGTCAGATTGATTGACTTTATAAGATAGTTAAGTTATCTTTTGTGTGGAAGTCGTATGATAAAGTAGAAGGAAGAGGTGAGGCGTCGTGGGAGTAACAGCTAAACAAATTTTTGTGAATCTACCAGTTAAAAACCTGCAACACTCCATTGATTTTTTCACTACAATTGGATTTGAATTCAACGCTCAGTTCACTGATGAACATGCAACCTGCATGGTTGTTAGTGAGCATATTTTTGTTATGCTATTGGTTGAAGAACGTTTTAAAGCGTTCACTACAAAGGAAATTTCAGATGCCACGAAAAGCACAGAAGCGATTGTTGCTCTTTCGGTGGAGAGTCGAGAAAAGGTAGACGAGATCGTTCGCAAAGCTTTGGAAGCAGGCGGCAAACCCTCAAATGAGCCTCAAGATCATGGTTTTATGTATGGATGGAGCTTTCAGGATTTGGATGGTCATCTGTGGGAATTATTTTATATGGCTGAGCAGCAATAGAAGCAAGAGTGATAAAGCAAATGATGTATCATGGAAAGTAAGCTATCCTAAAAAGATAGTTTATTTTCTTTCTTGCGTGTTATTGATCTTATCGGGAGGAACTGCAATGTCTAATGAAATAGGAATCTACCCTGTTCAAGAGATTAGCGAAGTATTATCAGATTCATTAAGCCGGCTATTGATCGACGTGGTTGCTGATGGTGCATCTATAGGGTTCTTACCGCCACTGGGGTACCAGGAAGCAGCAGCTTATTGGAACAGTGTGCTTGAGGACGGTGTAGTTCTATGGATAGCCGAGAAGGACGGAGTACCTGTTGGGACAGTTCAGCTTCAGTTGGCACAAAAAGCAAACGCTACACATCGTGCAGAAATTGCAAAGCTGATGGTGCATCCGTCTGGACGCAGGCTTGGGATTGCACGCCAGTTAATGAAGGCAGCCGAAGAAGAGGCAGTGCATCTGAATAGAACCTTACTGGTGCTGGATACGCGGGTAGGAGATCCTTCTAATAGACTATACGAGTCGATCGGGTTTGTGGAAGCTGGTGTTATACCGGGCTATGCTCAATCAGCCGATGGTCAACTGCATGCCACTCGATATTATTATAAGTCATTAAATCCGTATTCCAGTCATAACTGAGCATTTACCGAATAACCGTGGGATATACGGGTAATCATAACTTTTCAAAGAGTTACATAACCTTTTTCCGCGTTTATTCGACTGGTAAAGCACGGGAATCGGAACGTATAATGAAGAGGAGATCCGAAAAGGTCTTTTTATATCATTTGACTGTACTGAATTGAAGAATGTAGCAAATACAGCGGAGGAATCAAAGAATATGAGGCTGGAGCATGATTTTTTAGGAACCAAGGAAGTGCCGTCAGATGTCTATTACGGTGTACAAACTCTAAGGGCAAAAGAGAATTTTCCAATCACAGGCCAACGATTGCATCCTGAGTTGATTAAAGCCATGGCGATCGTAAAAAAGGGAGCAGCGACGGTAAACATGGAACTAACCCGTTTGCATCGCTCCAAGGCAGAGGCCATTATCCAGGCTGCTGACGAGATCATTCAAGGGCAGTTGCATGATCATTTTATCGTCGATCCGATCCAGGGCGGCGCAGGCACGTCCATTAATATGAATACAAATGAAGTGATTGCGAACCGGGCACTAGAACTGATCGGCAAGCAGCGAGGAGACTATCAGGAGATCAGTCCTAATAATCATGTGAATATGGCGCAATCAACAAACGATGCTTTTCCTACGGCCGTACACTTGGCTGTATTGAGTATGATTGACAAGCTGTTAGCCACCATGAGCGAGCTTCAGGAAGCATTTTCCCGCAAGGCTATTGAGTTTGATAGTGTGATTAAAATGGGTAGAACCCACTTGCAGGATGCAGTGCCAATCCGACTAGGACAGGAGTTTCAGGCTTATGCGCGCGTACTGGGCCGTGATATCGGACGCGTCCGTGCAACCAAAGATCACCTGCTAACCATTAATATGGGTGCAACAGCGGTGGGTACAGGCTTGAACGCAGACCGTCGTTATATTCAGCGTGTCGCTGAGGTACTGGCAGAGGTTAGTGGCTTTCCTCTGGAAGCAGATGAACATCTCGTAGATGCCACACAAAATACGGATGCCTATACTGAAGTGTCTGCTGCCTTGAAAATATGTATGATGAATATGTCTAAGGTGGCCAATGACATCCGCTTGATGGCTTCAGGACCTCGCGCTGGTCTGGGAGAATTGAGTCTGCCTGCTCGTCAGCCGGGGTCATCCATTATGCCCGGCAAGGTAAATCCGGTGATGTGTGAGGTCATTAACCAAATTGCCTTTCAGGTTATTGGTAATGACCATACGATCTGCCTGGCTTCGGAGGCGGGTCAACTGGAACTGAATGTGATGGAGCCTGTACTTGTCTACAATCTGCTGCAATCGCTGGAAATTATGAAGCAGGGCTTCAATGTCTTCCGCATTCATTGCGTGGAAGGAATTGAAGCAAATGTGGAGCGGTGCCGTGAATATGTGGAGAACAGTGTAGGTATTATTACAGCCCTCAATCCGCATCTCGGATATGAGGTCGTGTCACGCATTGCCCGCGAAGCAATTACGACTGGCAAATCGGTACGTGAGCTGTGTCTGCTGTATAATGTACTAACCGAGGAAGAATTGGACATTATATTGGACCCGTATCAGATGACTCAGCCTGGTATTGCCGGAGAATCTTTGCTGAATCGCGAATAATATTGCAGAGTTAGAATGTTGGCAACTTTGAGATAAAATGAAGGCAGCCCCGTCGAATTCGGCGGGGTTGCTTTTGTGTAAACTGTATCTGTGTGATAGGTGGTAACGGTAACTCAACTAAGGGAATATACCGTCTGCATGCCTGCTGTAGAAAAGGGGAAGAAGGATGCTGCTGGAGCAAATATCGGCATATAAGGAATTAGGAATAGGACTCATTGTATTACTATTATTACTTGTGCTCATCATCAGGGGAATAATGCGTGGTCGCCGGAATCGGATTTTACGAGAGCTTGACCCACGCAAAATCGGAATTCAGGATATTGATCGTATGGAGGATGGCTCGGAATTTGAGCTTTACTTGCAGCGGTTGTTATCCGCACTTGGCTATAAGGACATTTATAAAACGACCAGCAGTCGGGATTTTGGAGCGGATCTGGTATTTACAGACCGTGAAGGCGCCAGAGTCGTGATTCAGGCTAAGCGTTACGCTGTACAACATCCGGTCGGCTTGGGTGCAGTGCAGGAAATTTACACCTCTATGCGTTATTACGCGGCGGACAAGTCAGTTGTTATCACCTCCGGTCGTTATACGGAATCTTGTAAAACACTTGCAGCTGTCAACGGAGTAAAATTATTGGACCGCAGTGATCTGGAAGACATGATAGATTTGTTCAAGTCAAAGCGCCGGGAGGAGGTTATGGATGTAATAGAAAGTAAGGCAGAGGTGATCGCTTCCAAATGGAGTAGAAAATAATTATAAAGGGGACTGAACTACTGGCGGCGAGCTTGAAGCTCAGTAATCAGTCCCTTTTATTTTTGAATATGTTGCTGCTCTTATACTGTTATCATTAGATGCCTGTCCAGACATCCTTGGCATAGCGTTGTTCCTGTTGGAGACGATCCAACCATTGCTGTGCCTCTTCTTTACTGGTATGATGTGCTTCCGCATAAGCTGCACATAGGGTGTTTTCTACATCGGGAGCCATACGGCTGCCATCACCGCATACATACAGATGAGCCCCTTTATCAAGCAAGTGAATCAGAGTGTCTGCATCTTCCTTCATGACATGCTGTACGTATCTTTTGGGTTGATCGTGCAGACGTGAGAAGGCTGTATGAAGCGTCACGATTCCTTCCTGCTCCCAGGCTTGTAACTCTTGCTTGTACAGATAGTCGAGCTTTGGATTACGGCAACCAAAGTATAGATGAGCTTCGCCGAGCTGTTCCCCTCTCTCCTTAAGTGCATGGCGTGTTTGGAGGAAGCCGCGGAATGGTGCCACCCCGGTACCCGGACCGACCATGATGACAGGCACGGACGGGTCTTCCGGCAAACGGAAGCCCGACTGAGGCTTACGCACAAAAATCACAATGGGATCATCTGGTTGGAGCTGTGCCAAATAATTGGAGGCAATTCCTAGGTATTCACCCTGTCCGCTACGGGCTGGTCCACGCACGACGCCCACGGTTATACTCGCTGAATGCTCCGATTCAAGTGGAGAACTGGAGATGGAGTAGTATCTAGGCTTGAGTGGGGGTAACAGCGAGATAAAGTTTTCAAATGGCAACTCGCAGGCTGGATACTTTTCCAGAATATTCAGCATTGTGACGCGCTTCTGTCGTATTTCTTGATCAAAGGTAGTATCCTCCAGCAAAGCTTCGATTTCTTTCTTGTGCGGTGGACACACTGTAAAGGATGCCAGCTGCCGTAACTGGGCTCTTGTCGCCGGTTCTTGCAGTTCCACACTGAGAGTGAGCAAATCTTCTACGCTTACAGGTCGATCTAAAGGGAGATGTGCCGCATCCCGGTCACTGCCTCTCAAGACGATATAGTCTTGATCCTGTAAATGAAATCGTTGCATCACCCTATTCACCAGCGAAGCGGGATTACGCGGCAATACACCAAGATGATCACCCTCGCGATAGGATAATTCGGTTGGTAATTTGATTTCCAGATGTCGTGTACTGCGTTCACTTTCAGCAGCAAGCAGTTCACGATTGACGGTAACAATGGCAGTAGCTGCCTCATAGTTGGCCGCCAGAGGAGCGCTAAGTACGCCGCTTACAAACTCTATGCTCAGACTATTGGTGTCCTGTGGCTCTGTATCACTGTGCTCTATCCCGAAAGCATTCAGCAATTCCGGCCATAAGCCGTGGTTCCAGGCTTCCCAATCCTTCTCGAAGTCACCACTGGCATCGCCCTCACCCCGGTCATACAGTCGCTTTGCCCCTTTGGCAGCCATTAGCTCGTCGATCTTTCTTGGAATGCGCTGATATGTGCTGGCCCAATTACGATCGCCACAACCAAAGACAGCGTACCTTACGCCTGCCAAGTGTCCCTCGCCTGCCTGCTCCAACCATTTTACAAAGGCATCCGCATTATCCGGTGGATGTCCGTTATAAGATGCGGTCGTAATAAGTACCACGCCTTCTTTAGACAAATTCTCCACACAATCATTGAGAGTTGCTATGCTACTGTTAAAACCCCAATTCCGACCTGAATCGGCTAATTCGCCTGCAAGTCCCTCAGCTGTACCCAGATTCGAGCCGTACAAAGATAACAAAGGGGTACCATGCTTTTTGGCATGAGGGGCTGCAACTTTTTGTTCCTCCTTTTCATGAAGTTCTTGAGCAGCTCCTGGCAGCATGACGGTAGTCTGTGGGCTGCGTGGACGTACTTGAATGGTGAAGCCTTCTGGCTTGAGCGTAAGCGTTTCTTTGACTTTCAACTCATAATGAGTATGATCAATCAGCTCAAAATGTTTTAGTACCATCCCCAGCACAAGGGTGGCCTCCTGTAGGGCAAACTGTTGTCCAATACAGGCGCGTTGACCGTTGCCAAACGGTTTGTAGGCATCTTGCGGAATGGCGGATGGGTCCTCGAAGCGTTCCGGTCTAAATTCCTCAACGTCATCGCCCCAAGCCTCGGTATCACGGTGCAGTTTCGGGATGAGCACATTGACGCTGTCCCCTTTTTTAAGTGGGTAGGTTCCGTCTAGCAGCGTGTCTTCTTTGGCATAGAGAGAGAAGGCGGGCGCTGTCGGCCACAGTCGCAAAGCTTCATTCAGTATCATCCTTATGTACTTGAGTTCACGCACCTGAGTATAGGAAGGCAGCGAATCGGTGAGCACGCGATCTACTTCCTCATATGCTTTGGTTAGCGTCCGCGGATTTTTAAGCAAATAGTAAATGGCAAAGGATAAAAGCCCACTGGTCGTTTCATGACCGGCGATGAGAAAGGTGATGATCTGATAGCGGATATTTTCATCATCCAGCGTTTCACCGGTTTCCGGGTCCTTGCCCTCCAGCATACGTGCCAGTAAATCCTCTTCCCCTTGGTTGCCCGTGGTTTTGCGTTCTTGAATAATACTGTCCACCAGAGAGAACATCGTTTCGATGTCGTGTTTAAACTGCTTTTTCTTCGATAACATCAGCTTGTTTTGCAAATTGAGGCGTTGCAGCTGACTCATCGCTTCATCCAGTGCGCGTGTCATACTGGTCACGAACGGATGGGGCTGATCACGGTAAAAGCTGTTAAAACGATAATTAAAGCCGCATAATCCGATGGTATCCAAGGTCAGCCGGGTCATATCTTCCGGTACCTCTACACTTTCATCGGGATTGAGCCGCGACCATTTTTGTACCAGCTGAACAGCAAGATCAAGCATCATATTGTGGTAACCCTTCATGGCCCGCTGACTGAAGCTTGGCAGCAATATTTGGTGGGCCTTGCGCCAGTTCGGTTCCTCAGTCCAGCTTGTGAATAGTCCGTCTCCGGCAAAAGCTCGTACCTTTTGTAATGGAGCCCACACTTGTTTGTCAAAACGGGATTCATCACAGGCATCTGCGACCAGCTTATGGCCGGAAATATAAATGTTCGTTCCTTCAGGCAGATCCATGCGAAAAATGGGACCGTACTCATTAGCAAGCTTAACCAAAGACTGGACAGGGGCATGTGTATCGATCAAGGGTAGATTACCTAAGGGGCCATAAGTTTTAGGCTGTGGAATTAAAGGGGTTGAAGTCATTTTAAATGTTGCTCCTTTCAAATAGAACTAGAGTGATAGTTTCAGTTTCAAACTACCTAGGTTTTTCAATGGAAATTACACTTTAATCTTTCGAGATAAACGGAAATCAATGAATTTAGACAGTTCGTATAATAAAAACAGTACAAAATATACATTTTTTACATAAGGAACAAAAGCATCACGCTTATCACACTTCTATTAACAATGAATTTACAGAAACTCTTATGAAAAAATCTGCTTTTATAACCGATATAAAGATGTTGGGAATTTCCAAATTAGGATGAGGTGATAAGTCATGAAAAAGCAAGTTGTATTATTAACTTTTAGGTGGCTTCCCATGGCTATAATCTTTGCATTATTGCTAAGTGCATGTGGGCAATCGGCCGCACAAACCAAGCCCCAGCCCATTAAAGTGGGAATCGTGCTGTCAGATATCGGTCTGGGTGACCAATCTTACAGT
Organism: Paenibacillus ottowii; assembly: GCF_006874425.1. Taxonomy (GTDB): domain Bacteria; phylum Bacillota; class Bacilli; order Paenibacillales; family Paenibacillaceae; genus Paenibacillus; species Paenibacillus ottowii. The sequence goes on along the minus strand of NZ_VIJZ01000008.1, from coordinate 260,465 downwards.
GACGCTGCTTTTCGAGGTTTGGTCAAGGCACGGGATGAAGGAAAGATTGTTTTTGAATACCGGGAAATCACGGAGACCAAGACGTATGATGCAGCTTTTGAGCAGCTTGCCCAAGAAAAAGCCGATTTAATCATTGGACTGGGTTATATGGTGAAGGATAGTTTGGAATCTACTGCCAAAAAGTACCCGGATCGTAAATTTTTAATCGTGGATGAGAAGTCGGATTTACCGAATGTGGCCTCTATTTCATTCAAAGCAGAAGAGGGAAGTTTTATGGCTGGGGTCGTTGCCGGTTTGACGAGTCGCACCGAACAGGTGGGTTTTCTCGGAGGAGCGGAATCGCCTCTATTAAAAAAGTTTGAGGTTGGGTATCGCGCAGGGGTGCAATCAGTCAAGCCGAATGCCAAAGTTACGGCAACGTATGCAGGGGATTTTGGCAAGCCGGAGCTGGGAACAAAAATTGCGAATGACATGATTAATCAGGATCAGATTGATGTCATTTTTGCAGCAGCAGGACTAACCGGTGTAGGTGCATTACAGGAAGCACAAAAGCAGCACAAATTCGCCATCGGGGTCGATAGCGACCAGTTTTTTATTGCGGAAAAAGCGGTAGTGACCTCGATGATTAAAAATGTAGATAGTGCAATTTATACAGTCGTCAAAGGCTTTGCAGAGCATCAAAGAACATTTACAGAGAAGGACATGGTGTTTGGGCTTGCGGAAAATGGTATAGGTTTGGCGCCTATTCGTATCGTGACACTGAAGCCGGAGCAGCAAAAGGTGATGGATGATTTAATGGAAAAAATCAAATCCGGCACACTTACTGTACCTACCCAATAAATGTTCGACAACGGAGGATGAATGCTGATGAAACTGCAAGGAAAACTGGTGCTAAACGCGATGATTTCCCTGATCGCTTGCCTGGCTTTAGTAGCTTATATCATTTTTGAATTATTACGTATTAACGCTCAGAGCAGTAATCTTGTTCCGGCCATGTTGAATGTACAGCAGCTCAATGCCTATCTGATTCAGTCAGGGCAGGCGCTGCAAAATTACTCTACTTCGATGACAGAGAGCAACAAAGCCGATGTGCAAAATCAGCTGTCTCAGTCTGAAAAGACAATTGCTTTGCTTTCACAAGGCATGATGCAGACCGAAGCGCAGCAAAAGCGACTGGATACGATTAAAACTAAATTCAGCCAATTGAAAGCAGCAACGGAAAAAGCGATGAGTGCTCAAAACAGCCCGGAGTCCAAACGAGAGGCCATGCGTGCCCAGGGGATTCAGAACGATGTATTTATGCTGGATCTATTGACCAAGGCGCGTTACGACCAATACACAGAAGAGTTGACCAAGAGTATTCGTTTTACTTGGCAATTGGCCTTGGCAGGTGCAGTTCTACTTCTGGTGGCGGTTGGGCTATACAATACATATACCTCCAGGCAGCTTGCGCTGAGAACCCGCAAGTTAACGGAGGCTGCGAAGCAAATTGCTGAAGGAAATTTAACCGTTCAACTCGCTCAAACCAAGGGCCGCGATGAGCTGGACGAACTCAATGAATCGTTCCGTGTTATGATCGGGAATTTGCGCAGCATTGTACTCTCCATTGATCAGGCGGGTAATCGTGTCGATCTGATGGCTCGGGATATTGATCAGCACAATGAGGCCATGAAGGAGATTGTGACACAAGTCAGCACCTCAACAGAGGAACTTGCGATAGGTAGTCAGAAAATTGCTGAGGACCTTTCGTTGACGGTTGGTGTTGTAGATGAGATGCAGCAGAAGTTTGAATCCAATCTGCTGGAGACTACGCAATCCACCGCGTATAGTGAGGATGCTTTGCTTGTCATTGAGCAGGGGACGCGTGTCATGACGGACCAAATGCGAATCGTTGCGGAGAATCGCTCAGCAATGTCCGAAGTGGAGCAAACCGTTAGGGAGCTGGAATCTAATGCAGCTGAGATCACGACGATGACCGGTTATGTATCTGAAATTGCCAGCCAGACGTCGTTGTTGTCCTTGAATGCTTCGATTGAGGCTGCACGTGCAGGTGAAGCGGGAAAAGGCTTTGCGGTGGTTGCCAATGAAGTGAAAAAGCTGGCGAATCAATCTGAATCTGCTGTAAAGAAAATTTATACCGCTGTTGAGGGCATCACGCTGGCTATGGATAAGGTAAAGACCTCTGTGCAGCAAAGTCAGGAACTGTTCCGCGAGCAGGAGAAGGCAACCTCCTCCACCGGAGAATCATTCAGAGAGATTAGTGGCAAAGTGCAGCAAATTGCTGGCCAAATCAGCAAGTTATCCATGGACATGAATGTATCGCGAGAACTGAGTGTACAGGTGCAGCAAGCTATCGAAAATATTAGTGCAATCACCCAGCAGTCCGCCGCAGGCAGTGAAGAGATTACGGCTTCCACGGTGGAGCAGAAGCGTTCCTTCGAGGAATCGGCTGAGAAGGTAAAGGAGCTCCGCCAGATTCGCGAGGAAATGCAGCGGGAGCTGGATCGTTTTCAGGTGGAAAAGACGAGCTAACATTATAATATGGATATCTATGCTGAACAATCAATATTAGTAGTACATAAAGAAGAAGTTCACCCTCTACAGGGAGACTTCTTCTTTTTTATTTGAATGATGTAACTTTTGCTAAGTTTGATGTATATAGGCAGGAAATTCCACTTCATGCGTCAAATAGATGTAAAAGGTAATATCTCATCTGATGATGTGGGTTATAGGAAGATGGATAGCGTATACCGGAAGGATGAAGTTACAGAAATGCTGCGACTTAAGCTTCGATTGATACTGAAAAATAAGCAGACAAGACTGATTTTGCTGCTCACCCTGTGCGTGTCGCTCGTGATCAGCGTGATCGACTTGCTATCGTATTCAAGATATCGTGAAGGTTTGGACACTGAGCTGAACACACCCAATATAGAATTGTTGCAAATCAATCTGGATGTGACCAATCGGGCTTTTCGTGAATCAGATAACAAGGCGCTGGATGCGGCTTATCATCCGGATGTAGCGCCTTTTGTACGTGTCTCAAAGGATGGAAAGTCGTTATCCAACAACGCTACTGTCATAGAACGGCTTCAGAAATATTTGAAAACCCTTTCTTCGCATGAAGAAATTCACTCGGTTGATATCATTTCTTTGGACAATCATGCTCTTATCTCCAGCAATTATGGTTATTTTCCCGATTGGAATCAAGCACCGGATACAACCTGGGTTCCCTGGATTCAGGACATCCCAAAAAAGCCGTTGCTGATTAAGCGGAGATGGTATGGCACGGATCAACAACATGGCACGATAGAGCTGCTCTCACTGGCTAGGCCTATAGTTGAGAATGGACAGGTCATGGGTGCGGTGTTAATCAATCTGGATTACGACCGTTTTTTTTCCAAACTGTATATTCATTTATCCAACTCGCAATATGTCTATGATCTGGAGGGGGAGTTGATCTATCCCAAACTAAGATCGTCCTTACCCTTAAATGATATGGGCAGGGTTGTGAAAGAGCTGGATGTGAATCCTTATGCTTATGTAGAAATTGGAGATATGGAATACATGGCGAACCAGACCTTCTCCGATGTCACGGGCTGGCGTCTAGTATCCCTCGTACCGATGGACAAGCTACTGAAAAATGTGAAGCTGGCGCGTAATATGATGCTGTGGCTGGCCTTGATCTCTATTCTGGCTGGGTGCTCAGCGGTGTACTATTATAATTATGCAGCTTTTCGCCCCATGAAAAAAATTAATAGTCTCCTGAATTCAGGCAATAAGGGAACACGCCAGGGAGGATTGTATGACCTGGAACCCGTGATTAGCAAGTTAGTTAGAGAATTTCATCGCAAATCATTGGTGGTAGAGCGAAGCTTGCCGGAGCTGCGATCCAAATATATAGAAGATGTCTTCCAGCGTAGAATGGGTGTGCAGGAAATGCGTACGAAATGGGAGCAGTATTTTTCCGATTGGGACGGTAAATCTTTGGTTGTTATGGTCGTGTCGATTGATCGGTATTCTATGTGGACCGCAAGCTTTCCAGAAGAGGACAAAATGCTGCTCAAATATGCGCTGAACAATATTTTACTGGAATTGCTTGAGCCTCAGTGGAAAGCAGTCAGTGCGCCGGAGGAGGAGAGTGGTCTGGTTGTCCTGTTGCAGCTCAGGGAGAATATAGATGAAGTTGGAGCGGAGGGAGCAGCCAAAGAGAGAGCATGGCTTCGCAAGGGCGTTGACAGGCTAATTCAGGTGGTCGGTGAGTATCTTCCCATGACTATTTCGGTAGGGATTGGCCATAAGGTCACAGATATTCAAGAGGTACGGGCGTCTTTTATACAGGGAAAAGAGGCGCTTAATTTGCGTTTGTACGAGGGGTATGGACGGTCACATATGAATAGGAGCAGCATAAATGTGAAACAGGATTGCATAATGGATGTGCAGCCACAGGATCAGGCTAAGGATGCAAGATTACTGAACCATCGGCGTGTGGATCTGATTCGTGCTGTGGAGTCACAGGAACCTGGTGCAAGTGCAAAGCTAGTCAGCCAGTGGGTAGAAGAACTTCGACACTATAGGACATCCCCAAACCAGGTCTACCTATCTGTTCATGAACTGCTGGAAGATTTGCTAAAATGGTGTGCCACTCAGAGCGTGACACCACCTGATCAGCTTGCTGATTATCATTGGAATCAGATTTTGACGCTAGACCTTCAAGACATTGAGGCTCTGCTAGCCATCATGTTGACTGATATTGAAGAAAAGTGGCACGGACGCCAACAGTCCAAAGATTTTGTACGTGTACAAGAGATGATCGAATATATGGAACATCATCTGCATCTGAACATCGGGCTTCAGGAAATTGCGGCTCATGTTCACATGAGCGTGTCCTCAGTGAGCAGCATGTTCAAGGAGGAAACGGGAACTACCGTATATGACTATTTGACAGCATTACGTGTCAAAAAGGCATGCATATTGCTGTGTGAAACGCATTTGAAAATTGGTGAAATTGCAGAGCAGGTCGGGTATCGAAACGAGAACAGCTTTATTCGTGTATTCCGCAAGTATAAACAAGTGACCCCAGGGAAGTTCAGACAAATCAACAAATCTTCTAATGAATATGCAGATCGGTCAGAAAATCGATGCTTTGGTGAAATTGAAGATAAACACAAAAATTAGATGATGGATGTGGATCTCCACGTTGCGGTACATTGACTTCATGTAAGCGTGAACAATATGACCGAAAACGTTGGAGGTGACAACGGGCGCAAGATGATGGGCCCAGTTCAATTGTGGAGAAGAGGAAAGGTAATGAAGAAAAAGTCATGGCAAAAATATGTGCTGGTTGCGGCAGGAGTGGCTATGCTTTCTGCCTTGAGTATCAGTGAGTATGTAGATCACCGCACCCTTCAAGATCACAGCCGTGGTGTATTTCCTGCGAAGCCAGTAACACTTGTCGTTCCATATGCAGCGGGGGGTGGTACGGATATTACCGCAAGAGCGTTGGCAAAAGCCGCCGAAAAGCATCTCGGACAGCCGATCATCGTCGTTAATCGAACAGGCGGCGGCGGTTCTGTGGGGCTGATGGAGGGAGCTGAGGCGCAGGCGGACGGTTATACCGTAACGTATCTGGTCGCTGAACTGACTACATTGCCACATTTGGGGCTGCTGCCGATCACCTATGAGCGCTTTAAACCGCTGCTTCAAACGAATATGGACCCTTCTGCTATTACGGTCCGGGCGGATGCCCCGTGGGAGACAGCGGAGGCATTTTTGGAGGATGCTAGGACTCATCCAGGCAAGCTAAAAATGGGGAATGCAGGCACAGGAAGTATCTGGCACCTCGCTGCTGCGATGCTGGAGCAGAAAAGCGGAGTCCGCTTCACCCATATCCCTTATGAGGGAGCAGGCCCCGCCGTTTCTGCGTTAATGAGCGGATTCGTGGATGCTGTACCTGTCAGTCCCGCAGAAGTGAAGAAATACGTGGACGAAGGAAAACTTCGCATATTGGCGATCCAGGCAGATACTATTTCGGAAGCGTTTCCAAGGGTGCCAACCCTTCAGCAGGCGACTGGGCTGCGTGTCCATTTTATCGGCACCTGGAGAGGGCTGGCTGTACCCAAGGATACACCGAATGAAGTGGCTCAAACGCTGGCGGATGCACTGATCAAGGGGACGAAAGACGAGCAATTCAGGGAAGAAATGCGGAAGCATGGGTTAGGGTTGCGTGTCCAGGATGCAGAGGCATTCGCACGTCAACTGAAGGATAGTCATGATACTTTCGCCAAATTAATTCCTGAACTGGGCTTAAGCCGCAAGTAAAACGGCCTTGTTTTTGCATTGGCAAAAACGAAAGGGTTGAATGAAGTTATGAGAATTAAACAAAACATCGATAAGATTCCAGGGGGCATCATGTTGGTGCCGCTGTTTATTGGCGCACTTCTTCATACGTTTACTCCATGGGCAGGCGATTATTTTGGATCTTTTACCAAAGGGTTGATGACCGGTACGGTACCCATTTTGGCAGTGTGGTTCTTTTGTATGGGCGCTTCCATAGATGTGCGGGCGACAGGTACCGTATTGCGTAAATCAGGAACGCTCGTATTGACTAAAATCGCAGTCGCCTGGGTCGTGGCGATTATTGCGTCTAGATTGCTACCTGTTAGCGGCGTAGAAAGTGGACTATTTGCAGGCTTGTCCGTATTGGCGCTGATCTCGGCTATGGATATGACGAACGGCGGGCTCTACGCCTCTATTATGCAACAATATGGTTCCAAGGAAGAGGCAGGAGCATTCGTGCTGATGTCCCTGGAATCAGGTCCATTGGTGACCATGCTTATTCTAGGAAGTACGGGATTGGCCGTTTTTGAACCACAAACATTTGTTGGGGCCGTATTACCATTTTTGGTCGGCTTTACGCTGGGCAACTTGGATCATGATTTCCGCAAATATTTTGGGAACGCGACACAGGCTCTGATTCCATTTTTCGGTTTTGCACTGGGTTGTTCCATTGACCTGAGTGTTATTGTCCAGACAGGTGTGCTAGGTATTCTATTGGGTATTTCTGTCATTTTCATTACAGGTATTCCCCTGATTCTGGCAGATAAATATATTGGTGGTGGCAACGGTACGGCAGGGATTGCTGCCTCCAGCACAGCAGGCGCAGCAGTAGCAAATCCAGTCATTGTTGCCAATATCAAGCCTGAATTTTTGCCTGTTGCGCAATCTGCAACGGCATTAGTAGCCGCTTCGGTCATAGTGACCTCCATTTTGGTGCCAATTCTGACGGCATACTGGGCCAATTATATGAAGCGAAAGGAGGATTCTAAGAAAGCAGGGCCTATAACTTCAAGGACAAATATACCTAAATAAAGTTTGAATGATGAAGGCTCAATGGATCGACGTTGCCATTACCCGGGAAATGCTGTCTCAGTCACAGTTACACCTTTTATTCTAACGTTATAAACTTGTCCTAAAACGCTTCTGCCAACATACATATGTAAGCAGAGGAGCGTGATGGAATTGGAAAACAAGGTGCGTCGCTATTACCAGTTGAAGCAAAAGCAAAAAGAAATTGAAGGCGAATTGGCTGATTTGCGTAATGACATTACCGCTCATTGTGCACAGCAGGAAGTATCCGATTGGGAAATTGGCAACTACCGGGTCAGGATTGTAGAACAGCAGCGCAAGGAATACGATCATGCGAGATTGTATGATGCATTGCCCGATCCTCAACTATGGCGATTGTTTTCAAAACCGGATTCTTCAAAAATTGCCAGCTTGCTAAAGCTTAAGGTCATCGCAGACGAGCAAATAAAAGATGCCGTTTCTCATAAAACGGTGACGTTGTTGCAAGTGGATAAAAAATAAATAAAAAGAGCTGCTCCCATTTTCGGAGCCAGCTCTTTTTATTGTCTGTGGTTAGACGTCTTCAATCTTCATGTCTATTAAACTATTGATCAGACAAACCTTTTCCCATGCCTTTGAGAAAATGAATACCGAACCCCATTGCCCTGTTTACATCCGGGTCATTCATGGCCTTCATAAGATCGCGCAGCCGAGTCTTTTTATTCTGCTTTAGATGCTCTTCGGCTTCATTCAGACCTGTAGTGACGCTGCTTGCCAGTTTTTTCATCAGCTCGGGGTCTACCTCGGACAGCATTCCTGCTGCACCCATCAGATTATTGATCACATTCGTTACAGGCTTGCGTGTCGCTTGTCCCACAGCGATTTGGGCGATGGCTTCTTTGGCTTTTAGCATAGACTGAGCTGCTTCGAGCAGACCGCTGTCGTGTAGTTCGCGTACAATTTCAAGCGTCTTCTGCAATGCCTCCCCATTATCTGCCAGATTGGCAGTAAGTTGATCCAGCGATTGTTTTTGCCGTTCTTCTGCAGTCAAAACACGTTTTCTCACAATTGAAATAGGCTTAGCCATCGTTTGACCTCCTTATTTTTGATCTACCAAATCGATGTAACCCGGACGATTCCACTTACGATCCACCTCAACCCCATTTTGCGGATGCCGCTTTTTATAACGAGGATTGATATCTGGGAGCGGATTTTGACCATCGAACTCCAAAACTTGCATCCGTACTTTGGTTTGTTTATAGGCCGGTGTACGGGTAATCACATCGAATGCTCCACCTGTTAATAGATTGACAGCTCCCTCATGGCTGGTAGAGTGCATCGGCACATAAATTTCTGTTCCTTGCACCCGGTCCGTCACCAGAACATGCAGCTTTACCGCACCGTAGGGAGATTCCAGTCGAACCAGCGATCCGTCTGTGACTCCGCGCTCTTCAGCCAATTCAGGGGACACCTCCACAAATACTTTTGGCAGTTTGAGCTGGATGCCTGCTGATTTGGTCGTCATATTTCCTTCATGAAACTGTTCGAGCAGTCGACCATTATTTAAGGTCAGATCGAATTCAGCAGGGTACTCTTTTGGTGGTACATATTCGAAGAGTCCCAAGCGTGCTTTTTTATCTGGAAAGTTAAAGCCGTTGGTATGCAGGAGCGGTGTGTTGCTGCCGTCCGGTGATCCCCAATGGAAGCTGTTCCAGCCTTCCAATACGTCGTAATTACATTGGGAGAAAAATGGGGTGAGCGCCGCCATCTCCTCAAAAATTTCGCTCGGATGACTGTAATCCCAATCAAATCCCATGTGCTTGGCAAATTGGCTGAAAATCCACCAATCCGGTTTGCTGTCTCCCACAGGGCGCAGTGCTTCATATAAACGCTGTACACGACGTTCGGTGTTCGTGAAAGTGCCGTCTTTTTCGAGTGAAGGTACAGCTGGCAAAATAACATCAGCGAATTCAGCTGTCTTGCTTAGAAATACATCCTGCACGACAAGGAAATCCAAATTCGCCAGCATTTCTTGGGTATGGTTGGAGTCCGCATCCACCCAAGCCATCTCTTCCCCAGCAATATACATCCCTTTGAGCTTACCTGTTTCAATGGCTTCCAGCATTTGAATGTTATCCAGCCCGCGTTGACTTGGAATTTGTACGCCGTAAGCCGCTTCGAACTTGGCACGAATGGCATCGTTTGTTACAGGCTGATAGCCAGGAAAAATATCCGGCATTGTGCCCATATCGGCAGCACCCTGAACATTGTTATGTCCGCGCAGCGGATATGCGCCTGCGCCTGGACGCATAAAGTTGCCAGTCACCAGCAGCAGGTTGGCAATTGCAATTGAAGTGTAGGAGCCCGCGATGTTCTGCGTCACACCCATACCCCAGCAAATGGCTGTGCCGTCTGCTTCGTGAATCATGTTTGCTACCTGAATCAGCGTCTCTTTGGAAAGGCCGGTCTCCTGTTCGGCGAATTCCAGGGTGAAACGCTCCAGCAATTTCAAATATTCAGGATAGAAATTTACATGTTCCTCGATGAATTTAGCATCATGCCAGTTTTGCTCAATGATGTATTTGGCTACAGCAGATAACCACACATAATCAGTACCTTGCTTCGGACGCATGAACAGATCTGCGCGTTCTGCCATTTCATGCTTGCGCAGGTCGACGGAGATCAACTTTTGACCATGCAGCTTATGCGCACGTTTGATACGGGTAGCCAGCACTGGATGTCCTTCTCCCGGCGCACAGCCGACCAGTATGACCAAGCCTGCTGAGGCAATGTCTTTGATCGTACCGCTGTCCCCACCGATGCCTCCGGTGTATTGCAACCCCCATGATGCAGGAGATTGGCAATATCGTGAGCAGTTATCAACGTTATTCGTTTGAAACACCTGACGAGCCAGCTTTTGCATTAGATAATTTTCTTCATTGGTAAATTTGGATGAAGAAATAAAGCCGAGTGCCTCGCCGCCGTAGGTTTCTTTAATCGCTCCCATTTTACTGGCCATCAGGCTCAAGGCTTCTTCCCAGGTTGCTTCCACGAATTCGTCTCCTTGACGAATTAACGGCCAGGTCAAACGCTGATCGCTATTCACAAAATCCCAGCCGAATTTCCCCTTAACACAGGTCGAGATGCCGTTAACAGGCCCCTTAGAGGTAGGCTGTACCTTCAAAATTTTGCGACCTTTGGTCCAAACCTCAAAGCTGCAACCTACACCGCAAAACGTACAGACGGTTTTTGTTTTTTTCGTGCGGGTTTCACGCATCGCTGCTTCGGCTTCCGAAATTGCAAAAATTCCGCTGTAACCTGGCTCCACTTCCTTAATTAAATCCACCATCGGATTTAACAAATCCTTATTTATGCCGCTCATGAAGCCAGCCTCTCCCAGCATGGATTTCTCCATCAAGGCGTTGCATGGACAGACCGTTACACACTGACCGCAGCTGACACAGGAGGAATCGTTAATGGCAACCCCAGCGTCCCAGATCACGCGAGGGCGTTCGGCTTCCCAATCGAGGGACAATGTTTCATTGACCTGAAGATTCTGACATACCTCTACACATTGGCCGCATGCAATACATTGATTGGGATCATAGCGGTAAAAAGGGTGGGACATATCCACTCCTGTAGGGTCAACCTTCGGTCGATACGGATATTTTTGATGTTCAATTTCCATAAGCTCTGCAGTGTTATGCAAAGTACAATTACCGTTGTTGTTATCGCATACTGTACAGTAGAGAAGGTGATTTTCCAGCAAACGATCCATAGCCTCGGTTTGGGCCGCTTTCGCGCGATCCGAATGCAAATGAATATCCATTCCATCTGTAGCAAGGGTTGAACAGGAACGCATAAGCTTTCCGTCTACTTCCACGATACATGTGTCACAGGTGCGGATCGGATCCACTTCGGGAACGTAACACAGTTGGGGATGGGCAATATTGTTTTCGTTGATCACTTCAAGAATGGTTGCACTGCTTTTGGTTCTCAGTTCCTGTCCGTTTAATGTAATTTTGATCGCCTTATCCGTCACGGTTCAGGCTCCTTTCAGATTTTGAATTTTAAAATTGGAAATAAAAAAACTCCACCATAAACACAAGTGCTCGTGTTTGAGCACTTGTGTTTATGGTGGAGTAGTGACCAAGCTCTAGGTCCTGGAGGCCAATCCGCCATAGAAATATGTATTAATACCAAACAGTACGCACTGTCTGTATATCAATAAATCAGATATGTCATTTTCTGCATGTCATCTGGTGTAACTATAGCGTAAAATTTAAGATAGTTCAACGGTGCTTTATTAAAATTTTTAATTGCTAATGATTATCGATTGAGAAAGCGAAAAATCATTGACAAACGTTCCAGGATTGCTAACAATAGGAATGTAGAGCATTCGTGAATGGAGTGTGCGTGGGAATCGCGTATATTTTATTTGGCGCAGCGCTTGTTAGTTTGATTTTTCTATATCACATGATGTGAGGATTCGTAAAATCCTGATGTAGATAAATTAACCGGCATTTAGCAGATTCTTCGGTATTCATAAGCGAAGAAGTTGTTGTGATGCCGGTTTTTTGGTTCAGTCTAGAGTTTGAAGAGGTTTATTAATGAAGACGGATTGAGGTGAACGGGATGGCGAACCGCAGCGACGATCAATGGAATCGTCCGTTACGGGACTTGAGAATATCCGTCATAGACCGATGTAATTTTCGGTGCAGATATTGTATGCCTGAAGAAATATTTGGCCATGACTATCCGTTTTTGCCAAAAGAAAAAATATTGACCTTTGCGGAAATTACCCGCCTCTCTCGTATCTTTGTCTCGCTGGGTGTTACAAAGCTGCGTATTACTGGGGGTGAGCCGTTACTGAGAAAAGATTTGTCCTCGCTCATTCATTCGTTAACTCAACTCGATGGGGTTGAAGATATTGCCATGACGACGAACGGTGTATTTTTGCCTAAGTATGCAGCGTCACTGCGAGAGGCGGGGCTGAAAAGAGTAACGGTTAGTCTGGATTCACTTAATGATGATCGATTCCGCCGAATGAACGGGGGGAGAAGCAGCGTAAAGGCGGTGCTGGAAGGTATTGAGGCTGCTGCTCAAGTAGGCATGCAGGTGAAAATAAATATGGTCGTGCAAAAGGGCTTTAACGATCAGGATATCGTGCCCATGGCCGACTATTTTCAAAAGAAAAAGCATATTTTGCGTTTTGTTGAGTTTATGGATGTAGGGAACACCAATGGCTGGAAATTGGATCAGGTTGTGTCCAAGCAGCAAATCATCGAAACCATCCACAAGCACATGCTGTTAGAACCTGTTTCACCCCAGTACAAAGGTGAGGTAGCGACGCGCTATAGATATCTAGACAGAGACGGGGAAATCGGTATTATTTCATCCGTTACGGACGCTTTCTGCTCTACATGTACACGGGCGAGAATTTCTGCGGAGGGCTCCTTGTACACTTGCCTGTTTGCGTCTAAAGGGTACAAGCTTCGCACGATGCTGCGTTCCGAGCAGACCGATGATGAGATTAGGTCTTACATTGAGCATGTTTGGAGAGGACGTACCGACCGCTATTCAGAGGAACGGTTAACTCATACAAAGCAAGCATCGTCCAAAATTGAAATGTCACATATTGGCGGGTGAACCAAAGAGCCAGCCTGTCAGAAACAAGGGAGTTGAGCACATGGAAAAGCCGGCTGAGGTAAAACGCGAGATTCTACGTTATCGGGACGGTCAGATCAAGCGTTTTGAAGACACAGTGGTGACGGAGTATCCGGTAACCATTAAAATCAATCAGCAGGAATTTGCCACCATGGTTTGTACACCAGAGTATGTAGAGGATATGGTAGTAGGTTTTTTGGCCTCTGAAGGCGTCATTCAACAGTATGATGATATCGAAGATATTTGGGTTCAGGAAAAAGAAGGTTATGTTCATATTAAAACCCGTCGGATGAATGAGTTTTATCAAAACTTTCATTCCAAGCGGTATATTACCTCCTGTTGCGGAAAAAGTAGACAGGGATTTTACTTTATAAATGATGCCAAAGTGGCAAAAAGAATGAATGATACCCATGTTACGGTGTCTTTTGGCGACTGTTTCCGGCTGATGAATTTGATGCAAACCTCGGCACATACGTTTCAGGAGACCGGTGGCGTTCACAATGCAGCGCTGTGTGACAAAGACGGAATAATCTTGTCCAGAATGGATATCGGTCGACACAATGCGCTGGATAAAATCTATGGGTACTGCTTAAAGCATGATATTATATTACAAGATAAAATTATCGTATTCAGTGGGCGCATCTCGTCTGAAATTTTGTTGAAGGTTGCAAAGATTGGTTGCGAGGTTGTTTTGTCCAAGTCAGCTCCTACAGAGCTTGCACTTGAATTGGCAGAGGATCTGGGGATTACTACCATCGGCTTTATACGAAGTCGTTCTCTGAACGTATATACGCACACGGAGCGGATTGATGAACTGGTTGAATCTAAAATATAATATAAAAAATGATCAATGTAGACCATCATCGTTAACCAGCATGGAATAAAACCTTTCGAGGTATTAGTTCATGTTGGTTTTTCTTGGTGTATATGCGATGGTAAGTCCTTGTGCCTGAAAGGGGGGAACCTACTTAATGAACTATCATATTCAAGTATTTGCCGGACTTGCAGAACTGATGGGAAGTCCTATGATTACGGTGCCTGCTGATCAGGAAACGATGACTGTCAACGCATTAAAAGACTTGCTGTCCCAGTATTTTCCTGAAGCAGCCGCTCAGTTGCAGGGGGCTTTTGTTGCCAGAAATCAAGCCTACGCTGCTCCTGAGGATCTGGTTAGTATACATGATGAAATTGCGATTATTCCTCCAGTTTCAGGAGGATAAGCTCCAGTAACAGGATAGGTGAATCGATAGATAGCGTGTATTAAAGGGGGTCAGGGACATGATGCAATACCATATTCAATTACCCGCAGGTATGGCGGAGCAATTTAGTGACGTGCTCACCGTGGAGCTTTCACAGGAAACGGTGACCATTGCAGACATTCGAACAAGGCTGAATGAGCTGTACCCGGAGATAACTTCACAACTGCCTGGTTCTTTTTTTACCCATCATAATAAGCTAGCTTCTCCTGATGAACTTGTGCTTCCATCAGATGAAATTGCTCTTCATCAGTCAGCACCCGGAATGAAGACGGTCGTTTCAAAATGCGGCTTATACGCTATTACCTACGACCCGATTGATGCCGATGAGGTAACCTCCAAGGTACACGACCCCTCGCATGGGGCATCACTGACCTTTAATGGTACGACCCGGGAATTTACACAAGGTCAGCGAACGGTGCTGCTTGAATATGAAGCGTATGTGCCAATGGCGATGAACACGATGAAGCAGATTGGCGACGAAATTGCTGATTGCTGGCCGTCAACGCGCACTGCTATTACACACCGGCTTGGTACGGTAAGGATTGGAGAGACCAGTGTCGTGATTGCTGTTTCTGCTGCGCACCGTGATGCTTGCTACGAGGCCAGTCGCCATGCCATTGAACGCTTGAAGCAAATCGTGCCGATTTGGAAAAAGGAAGTGTGGGAGGATGGCTCAGAGTGGAAGGGACACCAGCTAGGTGGATGGAATCCTCATAACACCCCATAACTTTCGAGTTAGGTGGGGACATCTGGACTTTTATCTTGTCTGATCAGCTTGCAGCAATTAAAGGATAAGAAGTATGGGGGCGTAAATTACATGTCTGACATGTCTGAAATGAAAAAGGACCCAAAAACGGATGCGGATGCAGAAGCACACACGCAGGCCTCACACGCCCGATACTCAAGGCAAGAGCTATTTGGAAAAATCGGGCCAGCAGGACAAAAAAATATCCGCAGCAAGCATGTGTTAATGGTAGGTGCTGGAGCACTGGGGACGGCCAACGCGGACATGCTGGTGCGGGCGGGTATCGGACGGCTGACGTTGGTAGACCGGGATTATGTAGATTGGAGCAACCTGCAACGCCAGCAGCTCTATGACGAAGCGAATGCCCGTGAACAGATACCCAAGGCAGTGGCCGCCCAGAGGCGATTGCAGCATATCAACTCGGACGTGGACATCCGTGCGCTCGTCCAAGATGTATCGCTGGAGGAAATCGGCGATATTGCGGCAGGGGTGGACCTTATTGTAGATGCCACAGATAATTTCGATACACGTCTGCTGTTGAACGATTACGCCGTCAAGCACCAAATCCCTTGGATTTACGGAGCGTGTGTAGGCAGTTACGGAACAACCTTTACGATTGTTCCAGGACAGACACCCTGTCTGCATTGTCTGCTGGGAACTGTACCGCTCGGCGGTGCGACCTGTGATACGGTCGGGGTGATCAGCCCGGCTGTACAGATGGTAGCGGCTTACCAGAGCGCCGAAGCATTAAAGCTGTTGACTGGAGACAATCCAGCCTTACAAGGCAAGCTAATTTCCTTTGATCTATGGAATAATCAACATCAGGCGATTCAAATCAGCGCTATGAAAAAAGCGGATTGCCCGACGTGTGGGGAGCATCCAGTATATCCATTTTTACAATCAGAGCACCAGGCTAAAACGGCTGTACTGTGCGGACGTGATACGGTTCAGATCCGACCGGTCATGGGCGCTGCACGCAATCTGAACGAAGCGGCCCGTCTGCTATCCCGTCAGGGAGGCAAAGTGGAGCATAATCCATATCTAGTGTCCGTTGTCATTGGAGCGCATCGGTTGGTTCTTTTTCAGGATGGACGTGTTTTGATCCATGGCACCAAGGATATTGCCGAGGCGAGGTCTATTTATCACAAATATTTGGGTTGACCCAATAGATTTAGAACTTAATGAGATGCACACTGTCACCTCATTACGGAATTTAGAGGATAGGGGAAGAAAAAGTTGAAAAAGAGATTCGGGTACATATTCACATTCGTTGGATTGTTGGCATGGGTGCTGGCTGGATGCTCGTCTCAAGCTGCTGTACAGTCGACAGCATCTGCGCCCAAAACAGAGTTGATCGTATCTGCCGCTGCGAGTCTTCAAGATAGTCTGAATACGCTCAAGGCACAGTATGAACAGCAGCATCCAGATATCAAGCTTACCTTTAACTATGCTTCATCCGGTACTTTACAAAAACAAATTGAGCAGGGTGCACCCGCTGACGTATTTATATCGGCAGGTATGAAACAAATGAAGGCTTTAACCGATGCTTCTTTGGTAGAAAAAGATAGCGTACTGCTCCAAAATAAACTGGTTGTGGTTGTTCCACAAGATAAGGCGAAGAGTACAGATAATAAGAGCATGACACTCAATGATCTGACAAGTCCTTCTTTTATGAAGCTTGCGGTTGGGGAGCCTACTACCGTTCCTGCCGGACAATATTCCAAAGAGTCGCTGACAAAGGCAGGATTATGGGACAAGCTGGAACCGAAGATGGTGTTCGCCAAAGACGTAAGACAAGTATTAAACTATGTTGAAACAGGCAATGCCGATGCTGGACTCGTTTATTTGACGGATGCCAAATCATCCGATAAAACAGTCGTAGCACTAGAAGTACCTGAGGAATTGCATGCACCTATCCTGTATCCGGAAGGTATTGTAAAAGCAACCAAACACAGCAAGGAAGCAGGCGAGTTTGTCGATTTTCTGCGTACAGATGAAGCCATGAGCGTATTCAGTAAAGATGGATTTTCTGCTCCAACAGAAAAGAAATAGAATTCACAGATAAAGGAGGGGGATTCCGTTGGATTGGTCGGCTTTTCTTCCTCCGGTTATCGTATCTGTTAAAGTCGCTGTTGTTGCCAGCATCATTGTCTTTTTACTAGCTACTGTGGTAGCCCGAATGATGGCGAACTGCAAGCTGCGAAGAGGAATCAGCGTGATTGAGACCATCCTACTTCTTCCGCTCGTTTTGCCACCCACTGTTGTCGGCTTTATTTTACTCATCTTGCTGGGAAGGAAAAGCTGGATTGGCACTGCATTTGAAAGCCTGTTCCAGCAGACGATTGTATTTACGTGGGGAGCCGCCGTGGTGGCGGCCGTAGTTGTTGCTTTTCCACTGGCTTACCGGACGATCAAGGCAGGCTTTGAAGCTGTAGATCCCGAGATAGAGCAGGCTGCACGCGCGCAAGGTGCCAACGAATGGCAAGTGTTTCGTCATATTACGATGCCCCTTGCTTACCGACCGCTTATTTCAGGGTACATTCTCGGATTTGCCCGAGGGTTAGGGGAATTTGGTGCTACGCTGATGCTTGCGGGCAATATTCCGGAGCAAACTCAAACTCTGCCTACAGCGATTTACACCGCGTCCGAGGTCGGAAATATGACACTCTCCTGGAGCTGGGTGGCCGTTATCATATTATTCTCTTTTATGATGTTGATGCTATCGAATCGATTGGTGAAGGATTAATCTGTTTGTATTTAGTAATATACGCAGTCTGTCCGATTGGGCGGGCTGTATTTTCTTTTCTATGAAGTCCTATGGCAAGTATGTTCCAAGAATCACTTTCGCTTCATCACTGTTTTATATGATAGGAATCGGTTATGATGGAAATAGTAAGGATTTTAGTAGATTTAGGAGAGCGGTGCGATATGAGAAAGGAAACGGGTTTTAACGAAATTATTCGCAAAGTACGTAAAGAGCTATTTGGAAAAGGCCCGGAACGCATACATACAACCTTTGTAGATAATATGGCCATCACAATGCTATACGGCAATTTAACTCCATCGGAGAAGTTTCTTGCGCAAGAGGATGCAGGAAGAGAGATGGTGCATGCAGCTCGAACCAAAATGGTACAAAAAATCTATCCTGTACAGTTCAATAAAGAACTGGAGGATTATATGGATTCCCGCTTACTGCATCTCTTTTCAGATATTAAAGTGGAAGAAGATATAGCCATCTCTGTTTTTGTATTTGAGGACAATATTACTGTGAAATAAAAGGAAATCTGGAGTTTACATCCTAACACTCGGGAAATAGATGCTATGAAAAGTGAAGGAGTTACATAGTTTATGAAAAAAGATGATTTTGGAAATAGAATGAAGGAATATGAAAATGCTTATAGATTAAGTCTGCCCCGCCGTTTACCCGTAATTATAAGAATCGATGGTGCTCATTTTCATACCTTTACACGTGGGATGACGAAACCTTTTGATGAGAAGCTAATCTTTGCATTGTGGGAGACGTGCAAATATTTGGCCTATAATATTATGGGCTGTAAATTGGTGTACCATCAGAGTGATGAAATTTCCCTACTTCTTACGAATTACGACAAATTAACGACACAATCTTGGTTTGAAAATAATCTTCAAAAGATGGTGTCTATATCTGCCTCTCTGGCTACTGCCAAATTTAATGAAGAAATCCGGAAAGTTTATCCGGATCAACCTCTAGCTACTTTTGATGCAAGAGCATGGGTTTTACCCCATGATGAGGTTGCCAACTACTTTCTATGGAGACAACAAGATGCTACTAAAAACAGCATTTCTATGGTAGCTCAAGCTCATTTCAAGCATTCAGAACTACAAGGATTGAACGGAAGTCAGCTCCAAGACAAGCTTTTTGTGGAAAAAGGACTGAACTGGAACGACCTTCCCGTCTGGCAAAAGCGGGGAATCTGTATTACCAAACAACAGTATAACAAAGGAGAAGCTATCAGAAGTAAGTGGGATGTTGATCATGAGACGCCAATCTTTTCACAAAATAGAGATTATATTAACCAGTATGTATACTTGGACAAGGATGTGTGAGGTTTGGAGTGTGTCATTTTTATAGGAATTCAGGCTTCGGGCAAGTCGACTTTTTATAAAGAACGATTCTTCAAAACACATATGCGAATAAATCTGGATATGCTGAAAACACGAAATAGGGAAAATATATACCTTCAGGCCTCCATCGAAACGATGCAGCGTTTTGTAGTGGACAATACCAATCCAACAGTTGAAGAACGAAAAAAATATATAGATGCTTGTAAAAATAAGGGGTTTAAAATCATTGGCTACTACTTTGAACCCGATTATGCTGAATCTATTAAGCGTAATGAGCAGCGCACAGGCAAAGAGTATATTCCTGAAATTGGTATTAAAAGTGTAATGAGTAAACTAGAGGTCCCAAGTTACGAAGAAGGATTTGATGAACTCTATAGCGTGATTTCCAATGAAGGAACATTTCAGATCAGAAGACTGCCGGAAAACCATACAATATAGGGGGAGTACCATGAACATACCTGAGAGATTTATCAAACATTTTCCAGCATACGAGGACGTATTTGCCAGCGATCTTGAACATCACCGCAAGCACTTTCTGCCAATCTGCTCGATTAATCTCCAATTTTTATTTCCAGAGCAGGACGAGTGGCTTCATTTTGTTTCCGTAAAAGAAATCCACGAAGGCTGTGTGGGTGAAAATACTCAGCAATTTCATACCTTATATACCAAGGAAGATATGCTGGGATTCGATGTAATTGACGGCAAATACAAATTCGAAGCAGACTGGAATTATTTTAGTCTTCATCAGAAAGAGCGATTGGAAGACACCTATGAGGCGCTGAAATCTACCGGAGATAAAGCGTACCTACGCATGAAGAGAGAAGTCATGGCGTTGGGCGGACTGGAACAGGTCTACATAGCTAATGAACAAGACTACGAAGCTCGCAAAGCATTTTTCTTAGAAAATAATAAAATCTATCCTTATTCCTCCTTTGGAGAGGCCAAAAAGTCTGTAGAAGAGCTCACCCACGATTTTGAGGAAAAGCAATCCAGCGGTTGGGGGCTAAGCTTTCCCGAAGTCAACGGTATTCTGGATGATATCGCATTTCAGTCTGATGAGGCCCAAAACTACATCAAGGAATATGACGAATCCGTGGAAGAGATGCTCAAGTTCGAGCAAACTAACTTGCTTCATGTGCCTAAACGTGCCAATGGTGAGACATTTACATATATCGGTTCTTTCACCGGGTATTATTTTCAAGCGTTTGGAGCGGATGCCGTCTATTTATTTTACGATAGAGAATTAAAGAAAGCGGTAATTTGTTTCGAGTATTCCTAGGATATACAAAAAGCTCCCCAAATGGGAGCTTTAAAAATTTATTTCTTATTGATCTTCACGTCGTGCTCTTTGGCAAGTGTGTTAACCTGTTCACCAAAATCTCTGAATAGCTTTTTACCCTCGCTTAGCTTGGTGTTACCCTCATTAATTAAGTTCAGATCCCCTTTTTCCAACGCATCAACCATCGTAATGAGTGCTTCCTTTTGAGTGCTAACTGCCTTGATGTAGGTTTCGTGGACAGCTCGTACTTCGGGTGTTTCCGTCTTTACTGCTTCAACTGTTATTTCGTATTTAATTGCTATAGGATCTATTTTCACCCCCAAAGTTGACCTATACGATAGCATCTACTTTATGTCCATTGAAGCCAAAAGATGAAAAGAGCACGGAGAAAATACTGTACGGATGGGGCGTATGGACGAGGATATGCTCGATCTATGAACACTATAGGAAGTGCTGGCAAATATTCAGACTGTGATATAATTTATTGCAGAGATAGGTGACAATGAATTATCATATTAGCCATTCCTAAAATTGAAGTGAAGTAGGTTTTGTGAATGGATAGAAATGATACACATAAAACACTGGCGATCTGGTTTAATTTTAAATTCCGACTCTTGATAGGCGGCGTAATGGTTGGCTTGTTATCTGGTAGCGTGGTTGTGTTGTTCCGATTTGTGTTGGAAGAAGTTCTGGATTGTGTTCTTGGATTTTATCACTATCAATTGCGCCATATATGGATTATTCCGTTATGGTTCGTGATATTAGTGATATCCGGATGGGTAACGGGAATGCTCGTCAAAAAACAGCCTGCTATTTCTGGTAGTGGGATTCCCCAAGTAAAGGCGGTTTTACAAAACAAGCTCCATATGAATTGGTGGAAGGCTGTTACGGCTAAATTTGTGGGAGGTGCTATTAGTATTGGTTCCGGTTTGTCCTTAGGTAGAGAAGGTCCTTCTATTCAAATCGGGGCTCTAACTGCCCAGGGGTTTAGTCGTTTGATGAGTAAATCGAAAACAGAAGAAAATATTCTGATCACCTGCGGAGCAAGCGCTGGACTGGCAGCGGCCTTTAATGCACCCATTGCAGGGGTCATTTTTGCGTTGGAAGAAATACATTTGAATTTCTCGCCTCTTATCCTGATTGCGTCACTCGCTTCATCACTGGTGGCTGATTTTGTATCCAAAGAATTTTTTGGAATGGGCCCCATTTTTCACTTTATGAATGTCGGACCTGTTCCACTGAATCAGTACATTCATTTGCTTGTTTTAGGTATTATTGTGGGTATTATGGGAGTTGTGTTTAATAAGTTTATATATGCCTTTCAAGACTTCTATCAAAAAATGACCTGGCTGCCTGCTTCTCATAGACCCATTCTCCCTTTTGTAATGGCTGGAGTGCTGGGACTAACCTTGCCATTACTGCTTGGGGGCGGAAATAGCCTGGTGAACGATTTGATAGCAGATTCTTTTTCGTTGAAATTTCTTCTTGTTATCTTAATATTTAAGTTTTTATTCACGATGCTCAGTTACGGTTCTTCTGCTCCTGGTGGAATCTTTTTACCTATGCTCGTGATTGGAGCCTTAATTGGTGTGATGTATAGCAAGTTCATAAATGGATTATGGGGGATGTCTGCACTTAGCGAAAGTAGTTTTTTGATTTTGGCGATGGCAGGCTACCTTACAGCGAGCTTGAAGGCTCCTATTACTGGAATCATATTGATTACCGAAATGACAGGCAACTTCGCTAATCTACTATCTACAGGTGTTGTCTGCCTCGTTGCCTACATGACGGCCGAGTTGTTCCGCTCTCATCCGGTGTATGAAGTTCTGCTGGAGCGCTTTTTGTATCAAAGAAAGGAAAGGGATGAAGCGGAGCAATCATCAAGCAAAGTTATATTTGAACTACCTATTCTTCAGGGATCTCGTTTGGACGGTACACAGATCAAGGATTTTCAGTGGCCTGTTCACTGTCTCATTGTTTCTGTTAAGCGTGGATCGGATGAAAAAATTCCTGATGGAGAGATGCTCTTACTGGCGGGAGATTATTTGACCATACTTACGAGCGATCGACACGTAGCCTATGTTCATGATAGTTTGAGGGAACCCGCAGGTCAAAGCACCAACTGGATACAAGGGATACCAAAATAAAACCTTAGAATAATATTTTCTATATTAACCAGTATTACTTTATGGTAAAGCTAGGCATCTTAGATTTTCCAGTACATATTTAAGAAATGATGAATTTCTTCTAATAAATTTGAGAGGAGATTCAGTATGAAAAGGTTTAAAACATGGTTCCAGTTAAAGTAAACTCAATGAACCTGTTATCTTTCGAGGTGACAGTGAACGAGCTCGCAGCTCGACCGGAGCTGAAAAGGCTAACGTACTTGTAGTTCATGCCAAGAAGGGCCTGATATCAAGTCACAGTACCCGCTAGCCGTAATAATGATACATTAAATGTGAAGCTAGGAAAGCACAAGTCAGTATTCAGCCGTGTTTATTTACCAAGGATAAGAAAATGGTCTTATTTTCACAGATTACAAATAGAAAATCTTTTGCATAATATATTCCAATAGAATCAAAGATGATTTATGATAGAGCCATACAGCCTAGAAATCGCCCTGGTTTATCCGGGGATAGCGGGAATTCCTTAAACCATTTGAGAGGGGATTTCAGTATGAAGAGGTTCAGAAAGGCTATTTCAGTTATGCTAAGCTTGATGCTACTGTTTGCTTTTGGGATGACTGCAAACGCGAGTCAAGGCACAGAGATTGACAAGGAAAAACAAGCTGTTGAAGCTGATTCCAGTTTTCAGCTAACAACGAATGAAGAAAATATTATTGAGCATCTAACCCGGGTGGACAAGCCTGAAGGTATTACATCCTCAGTTTATAACATGCAGGAAAATATCAATTTCAAAGCACCAGAGACATTCTCTTTGAAAAAGGAGGCCATTTCTTCCCTGAAAGCAAGTCCAACGGTAGTTACAGCTTCCTCTGCTACGTACTCCGGTACGATTACACAGGAGGGAGGTACACAGTTTTTATATCCGATTTATGTGAAGCCAGGTGAATTGTTGCAGGCACAGTTGGATGGTCCATTTTCAGAACAGCTTGACTATGACTTATACTTGTACGAATTTGATATGACGACAGGGGATATCAACCCCAATGCTATTGATGCCTCCACCTACGGAACCTATTTTAACAAGTATGAACATGGGTCTGCGTCCCTTCCTGAAAACGTAGGAATACGTAATGCCGCTGGATTTGAAAAGGCTTACGCAATTGCAGTCCATTCCAAAAAGGGATCAAGCATAAATGACCCTTTCTATTTAACTGTGGATGTAAGCTCTCAATATGATGCTTATGAACCGGATGAGAGTGCTTTTCATGCCTACAACTTTACATTTAGTACAGGGGGAGCTACCCTTAATTCACGCTCTATTCATTCAGGAATTGACAACGATTGGTATCAAATCACAATTCCTGCGAATCGCAATTATGATGGTTTGAATGTCAAACTGGACAGCACTTCAGAAAGCTACGGTTACAAAGCGGAAGTTTACGGGGCTCTTAGTGGCAACCAAATGGTGCTTCTGCCTCAAACCAATCATAATGTTACCTTGAATACGGGAACCTACTATGTGCGAGTGTACACGACAAATCAGTTTTCAGCTGATCACTTATATGCACTGACACTTAAACCAGTACTTCGTGCTGGTAAAATTGTAATTAACGGTTACGACTCAAAAAACGGTCCGAATGATTATCCATCCTACTCTTACGGTCGTCATTATCGGGTTAATGGAAACACCAACCTGACTGTAAAGGGTGTCGTTACTACAACGGATAATTACCCCGTAGTAAATGCGCCAGTTAATGTGACATGGTTGAACCAGAACTGGACTGAAAGCAGCGGGAATCGAACTCGTACAGGCACTGGTTATACGGATCAAAATGGAGCCTTTAGTGTGACCCTTTCCTTGCCGCATTCTACGGGAAGTATTGCGGAATACTTGTCGGGACCCATAAGTTTTACACATTACTATGATCTTTCAGGTGTAGCTGCCCAGGTGTCAGGTACTTCGCTTACAGCCACAGATATTGTATATCACTTTGCTTATAGCATTTATGGCGGTTGATGTACTGTTCTATAAAGCAGTGACTGCGTCAGCTTGTTTGTTTTAACAATTTACATTCAGAGTCAGGAGCTTGCTTCAAAAATTGTTCATTTTTAGGACAAAGCATATATTCATTCCATATATGCTTTGTCCGATATATATAGCAACAGGGTTACATTATATTGTACATACGCCTTAGATTCCCTGTTACAAACATGACAGGAGGAAGTAGAATGAATTTTGAACCTCTTAAAGCACAACAAGCGGTTCTTAGCTCTGGTAGCTTACGGATCAATCCGACAAGCAAGCAAGTTCCGTCCCCCCAGCTACATGAAGAAAAAGTGTCCAGGTTCGTCGTTCAGGACACCGTGGAGATTAGTGAAGCTGGCAGAAAGCTGGCTGAGGGGGATATCGTGTCACATGCTGCCAAGTATTTTGGCACAACTCAGATCAACGATGCATTAAACCGGGTTTTGGAGGGCCAACCGGAAGAAGTGTCCGATGCTGTGTACAATATGATTCAATCCAATTTTATCGTCGATGGAACGGTAACGGATGAGAAGCAGCGCGCGGTATTGCTGGAGATGGGAGTTTCCCAGTCCAAGTATATTGCGGATCATTACATGGAAGGCGATAAAGCCAAGGAATTTATGCAAACCATGAACCAGATAGCTGGTATTGCCTTGACACGAACCATTGATTCAGAGACCGGAGATATTAGCTACACGACTCCTACAGATCGTCCGATAGGTGCCCCTGAGGACTACGTCAAGCTGTCGGAAGTGATGAAACAGGTCGATCCTCAAAAATATACTGCGTTCATGAATGACATTAAGGGTGGAGGAAATGGATTAAGCCAGCTGTTGAGTTTTGCACAAAAGGTTCCTCAAAACCCCGATTGGATTCATAAATACAAGGAACGTACAGAACAGACTGAAGAGCTGTTAAATAAACCACAGTTAACGAATCGGTTTGACAAAGCGGATACATCCTCAGCTTCCGCGTTTATGAATAGTATGCAAAATCTTCTTAAGGAATCTTCTCCTGCTCAGGATGCTTACATGCAGAATATGCGTGGATTTTTTCGGAACTTGGGTGTTCGGGTTGATTAAAACTTCAAAGCGATCACTGAGATGAGAAATTCGAGAATTTATCACAGCTCATTTTGCTGTTCTGTTTACATCCTGCTTGGAACGAAGTATAATAGCTTCAAAACATACTCGTGAACTTGAGGAAGCACCTCAAACTTAGGCATTATTGCCTTCGTTTGGGGTGCTTTTTCTATTCTAGCCCAAGCGAGTACGTAGAACTCTTTGAAAATAAAATAAAGAAAGGAGAAGTGTATGTATCGAAAAAATAAACGAAAGGTAAGAAAGCACGGCAAATGGGTGTATGGAGTTCTGGTTTTACTCCTCTTATTGATGACCATTCCCATATTCCCACAAAGCGTATCAGCTGCTACCCAAGAAATCATGGGAGGTCCTTTTTGCCAAAACAATTTGCCGGGTGGAGGCGATAGTTGGGGCTCTTGGTCAGGAAGTGGGATAGGAGCAACGGAAGTGTACACTGGCACGGGTTCGGCAAGGTATAAATGTGATGGGACTACACAACCGACAAATCGTTTTATTGATATTGGAAGATCTATTAAGGCTTTGGATTACAGGATTTTTGTTTATATTGAAGGGTCTTATCATACCGATATATATACATCGAATGCTGCTGCGGGCGACAGTTGGAGACCTAACGGTACGAATCTATATACATGGACTAATGTAACGAAATTCTATGCCGATAGCGATTACCAGGGAAAATGGATAGATATCACCGACTCTATTACACTAAGGGATGTTCGATATTTTAGAGCGATGGGAACTAGTCAACAGACAAGTAATGAAATATCCAGGTTTGGAATCCGTATTATTCCCAAATCAGACTTGATGCCTAAACCACCCCAGATTCATGCAGGCGCAGAGGGACAGGCTGTTACAGGGTGGACCAGAGAGCCTGTAACCGTGTGGATCAATGGGGATGTGGCTCCTGAAGGACTAAAATACTATGAATATAGCCTGAATGGAGGAGCATTTCAGCAATATACCGGGCCCTTCACTGTCTATGACCATGGTGTAAATACAATTTATGCCCGAACAGTGGATGTGAATAATCAGTATAGCGGTCTTTCTTCCGCGAATGTACGGATCGACAGGATGCCACCCACTCCCCCAAATATAGACGTAATAGGGAACAGTAATGAATATACCATTTCACTACAACCGGGGGCAGACGATTATTCTGGACTAGCCCATACTCAATTTCGGTTGACCGGCGTTGTAAATCAGGATTGGCGGGAATACGGCGGAGTGTTTCTTTTGAACCAGGATGGCAAAAGCACGATTTATGCTCGTTCCATCGATAGCGTGGGTAACGTGAGCCGGGAGGTAAGCAAAGAAGTCACGATTGATAAAAAGGGGCCGACGGCTCCTGTTATACGGGCTAGCGAAACGAGCCCAACGAACCGTGATGTGAATATTACCATTGAGTCAGGGAGTGACTCTACAAATGGAATTAAGATGACGCAGTATCGTTTGAGTCCAACAGGGGAGTGGCTGACATACAATGGCACTTTTACATTAGATGCAGAAGGGAGTTATGAACTATCAGCGCGGACAATCAATAATCTTGAGGTGTCTAGTCCCATTGTGACTCAATCAATCATGATTGATCGTACCAAACCAACCCCTCCGAAAGTTACGTTTTCTGAGGTGACGAATCCTACCCGATATATCAATAAACCAGTACAATTTACGCTCTCGGGTGCAACGGATACTACAGCCGTACATTATGAATATCAATTGGGTTCTGGCGCTTATGTGCCTGGTTCATCGGGAATATTAAATAGTTCGGGGATTGTAGAAGTAAGTGCTCAAGCTGTAGATGCAGCTGGAAATCGAAGCGTTCCGGTGACTGCAAAAACTTATATCGATTTGGAACGGCCGAGCATCCAACTGACACCCAACTCGCGTGAATGGAAAGATACCCCTATTGACGTGAGGATACGATACGCTGACCAGCACTCGGGGATTGAACCATCGACAATGCAGTATAAAATTACGAACAGCCCCGATTCACCCGAAAACTGGGAGGCTGCAGCCGAATCAATAGTCGAGCTGGATCTTTCAAATGAAGGTGAATGGTATGTCCATGCGAAGGTGAAAGACCAGGCAGGAAACATGTATGAAACGGTCAGCAGTGCACTTCGCATTCAAAAGCAACCGCAGTCGGTTGTACTCTCGGCGATAGCTGTACGCAACACAGAGGTTGATTTGCAATGGACTATTCCCTCCGGTCTAGACGATGGTTATGTTTATACAGTCCGGAATCTAACAACAAATGAGGTTTGGGATGTTAGCCATCCGACAAATTCTTTTACAGATACAGGGCTGCAAGGAGGCCGGGAATATGAGTATGAACTGCGTTGCAGTAATCATGTAGGAGGCAATGCATATTCTAATCGAGTCCGTGTATTAACCCTGCCTGATGCCCCTGATCATGTTCAGTTGCGACCTGTCTCTCGTCATTCAGCAGAAATCATGGCTGACTTTACGCCAGTTTTTTCAGCTAATAAATATAATATTACAGCAGCGGATGCAAGTACGGGAGAAGTCATATATAAGGATACGGTTACACAGGATGTGTATAACTCAATTAAGGGCATGGAGCCTGGTAAGTATTACGAAGTTTCTGTATCCGCTATAAACGACACGGGAGAGGGGGAAGCAAAATATGTATCTTATTTAAGTCTACCGGACAGTCCAAGCGGATTCCGAAATGTAACCGTAAGAGAAGATGGAATTGACTTGAAGTGGAATTCTGTAATCACTGCCACCTACTACATCCTAGAGCGAGACGAGGTCTCGGTTTATAACGATGTATATACAGAATTCACCGATACTGAGCTTCAGGCGGGAACGGAGTATAACTATCGTATATCTGCCGAAAATACAACAGGATTTGGAGATTATGCTCATCTCGGCGTTATGACATTACCAGCTCAGGTAACTACACTTTCAAGTGTAACCAAGGATGTATATTCTGTCGGTGTAGCGTGGCAAGATGTGCCGGGGACTGAAGGATACATCTTGAATGTCAATGATGAACCAAAGGTGCAAATTCCGCGTGGTATCCGTTCATATACTTTTGAGGGCTTGCCAGCAGGCAGATCTGCCAATATTAAAATTCGAGCTTACAATCGAAGTGGTACGGGTTGGGATACATCTATCAACGTATTAACACTACCTAATTCACCTATACAACTTGCTGCTGTAGATGTTTGCGAGCATGATGCCACATTGATATGGACCCCAGCTGATGGGGCAACTCACTATAAGGTAACAATCAACGGTCAAAATTATTATAGTACGGAACCACGGATAGTTGTATCTGGTTTAATAGGGGGGAAAAACTACGATTTTCAAGTGAGCAGTGGGGACAGCAGTGGTTACAGTCCACCAACGTCAGGTGAACTGCTGACACTTCCGCCTCAAGTACAGAATATCAAAGTTACGGAACTTGGGAATGGACAGATTTCGCTGACCTGGGATGTAATCAAGAGTGCTACCCAATATACTGTGATCCGCAAAGATACAGGGAAAGTTTTTGACACTAGAAAAGCTCATATCATACTTTCAGATTTTCAGCCTGGTATAATTTACTCGTTTGGTATACAGGCCATGAATACTACGGGAGAAGGCGACATAGCTCCATTTACGTATCGTACATTGCCAGGTCAAATACCAAATCATAGGTTGGTTGTGAAAAGCGTGACGGATACCGATCTGCTTATTACGTGGCAAGAAGCTCTAGGTGCAGATGCTTATAATGTCTACAAAGACGAGATGCTTATCGCTCATACGACTACTCAAGAGTTTAAAGTAGACGGATTAGATAGCTCCACATTGTATCGTATTACTGTGAAGCCAGTGAACACAAGCGGTGAAGGTAAGCGGGCAGAAGGTGAGGTCGAGACGCTACCGTCTCAAGCATTTGTGATTTCCAAGACAGAAACAACGAATAGTGAATTTATCGTCCATTGGGAGTCAGAACATAAAAATGATATTTTTGTTCTTGCTAGTGAAAATGGAACTGAATTATATCGTGGTAAGGATCGAGCTTTTAGCTGGAGACAGCTGAGAGAGAAGCAATTGTATACCGTTCGACTTTGGGCAGAAAATAGCCAAGGAAAACGTACAGAGGCACAAGCTGCGAGCGGTAAAACTACTGGGAATACTGTCGACATAAGTGGTGGAACAGGAGGCGCGGGAAGTGTAAAACCGATTCAGGCTGTTGTAGAGGAGCCGACAGAAACAGAAACCAAGCTCCTTCAAGAACCAACAAACGAGACAAAGCCAAATCATTTTAGTGACATCGAGCGGGTATTTAATAGAGAGAAAATAAATGTGCTTGCCGATTTGGGCGTAGTGAAGGGGACATCCAGCATGCTTTTTGAACCGAACAGGCCTGTAACACGTATGGAATTCACTTCGATGCTTGTTCGTTCTCTAAAATTACCGCTCGAAACAGATGTGATTCTCGGCTTCGAGGATATTGATCTATCAGCGTGGTACGTGAATCTGCTCAAAACAGCAATTAAGGATCAAGTCGCCCGAGGTTTTAGCAGCAAAGTGTTTGGTCCAGATCGGGTCATAAACCGGGAGCAGGCCGCTAAAATGGTGAATAACATTATCAAGGCTACACCACAGCAAGAAAGCAGTGTATACTCAGATTCCTCTCAAATTGTAGAGTGGGCCAGAAAGGATGTATTTGGTCTAACCGAGATTAATTTAGTACAAGGATATCCAGATGGCAGCTTCCGTGCCAAACAGGAAGTTACGCGTGCGGAAGCTGCTGAGATGATTTATAATATGCTTCAAATGAAATAACCAAAATTAGGGGGGCGTCATTCAGCCCCCTTTTTGTATTTTGTACTGGCTTATTCCGCAATAGCAGGATTTATATTGGAGCCTCTGTAGGCAGGAACGCCATTGATGAGAGCAGTTCTTAGTTGAATATATCGGATACCATAATAGGTGGTTGTATTATTCAATCCAGAGGATAATACAGTTATTTTATAACATGAAAAAGGAATCTCATTACTAAACTGATAGGTTATTTTTGCAGTGCTTGGTACAGCCTCGACTTGTCCTAACCTATACCAGTTTTCTCCGTCACTCGAGCCATGTAACGAAAACGAAAGTATAAAAGCGCGAGAAGGTGGCTGGGCTAAGAGGATATCATTGATCGTTTTTCCTGAATCTAATTTGAAGATGATTTCTCCACCTTTACCACTTAAGCTGCTCTCCCAATAGAGATTATTATCGATCAAAACATTTTTCGGAAAAGTATTTTTGCTATCTCCATTGGTTGAAACATTATCTTCAGGTATAACGACAGGTTCCATAGAAAACGAATAACTGTCTGGGTTTTGACTGAATTTTGTCATGTTGAACTGCCTCCCTTGGCTATTATTTCTAATTTGCTAAATATGTTGTTGTATATGATCTATATGAAACTCTCAATAAATGTATTCCTTAATTAAAAAGTCATATATGAGTGGCCAACCATTATAATAGCAACTGGTTATTTCATGAACTATACTAGCAATGGACGGAATAAGAACCTACGTAATTAAAAATTCAAACGATATAGGAGGAAATAAGAAAAGGTGTTATTTTTAGGTTCTTAACCAGTTCATTCCAAAGATTAGGCTAGTCTATATCGAAAAAGATTGAGAGAAACAATATAAATAACTATTTTAGGTGCGAGAAGGAGAACGTATAGAATATGAAAATATACACTTATTATTTGGCAAATGGCGTATTCCCTTTGGATTGGGAAGTTTGTTTTAGCACTGTTGAGGAATACAAGACCAAGTTATTTGAGAAGTATACCGCTTCCCAAGAGTCCAATGATTTTGTAATAGGTGGATTTCATGTGCTTACCGATAAAATAGATGCAGTTCTGAATTATGCTTTAGAGGATTTTCGAAAAGAATTTCCTTATAGTTATGAGTTACGTTGTCCCGCTATGATCTTCCCGTTGCCAAGAGGCGATGAGAGTAATGGTGCTGAGTTCGCTATTATTTTAAAACGAGATGAGGATGGAGATACGATAGTCTATTCCCCACTTCCATTGTCATATTTAGAAAAAAGTTAGTACTTATTTAAGAAAAAAGGAAAGCAAGTGCTGAATAATGTAAATACAAGACTAACATATAATGAAAAAAGGCCCTGTATAGGGCCTCCAAATAGTCAAAAGTTCTAGGTAGGTATCTGTTTATTCACTATCCCTTCTGCTTGTAAAATTCATGGTACAACTTCATCAACGCACGCTTTTCAATTCGGGACACATACGAGCGAGAAATTCCCAGTTCTCGTGCAATTTCCCGCTGTGTTCGTTCTTCTCCTCCGGCTTCCAAGCCGAATCGGCCAATCACGACTTCTTTTTCACGCTCATCTAAAATATCCAGAT
Organism: Paenibacillus ottowii; assembly: GCF_006874425.1. GTDB lineage: Bacteria > Bacillota > Bacilli > Paenibacillales > Paenibacillaceae > Paenibacillus > Paenibacillus ottowii. The sequence continues at coordinate 228,421 of NZ_VIJZ01000008.1, read as the reverse complement.
TGCGATAAATTTTACTCTTCTCGATTTTGAGCTGTACCTTGTCTACAATATCGTCCGCCTCGGAGCCGAGGATATCAATTAAAGTAATCTCGTTGCCTTCCTTGTCAGTCCCTATAGGATCGTGGAGAGACACGTCTTTGCGTGTCTTTTTCAGCGACCGTAAATGCATCAGGATCTCTATCTCCATGACAATAGAGGTGAATACATAAGCAAAGAAAAAGCCCCGAAAAGGGGCATCTGTATGTTATAATTTTCTAAGGACAACGGGTGGGGGTCACGGCGCAGCCTTCTGTAAAGGAGGTGATTGCCGCCATGACTGCACTTGGTACGCTTTATCTGCTCTTGAAAGTAACTGCTACGGTACTAAGCCTATGGTTTAGTTCACGGAAAGTTTACCGATGGATACGTAAAAGACGTAACAAGCGCAAAACCCACCGCTAAAGGTTCGTGGCCTACGGTGGGTTTTGCTGTAATCACAGTAATATAATGCGCGCCGCGAAGGCACACTTCGTTGTTCTAGGGGAGGGTTGCGCCTCCCTTATTTCTATTCTTATGTTATCACAATATGTTTATTCATGGCAATTCAATTGCTGATTAATTGAAATAAAAATAGACCGCCCTGGACAAGGTATCGGTCTATTTCGTGATCGTAAACCAGCGCCGACCGCTCTTATAGCGGTAAGTTGTACAGGGGAGCGGCTGCAACCGTTCCCTTTATCTATTCTTATGGTATCACACGAAGTTTATTCATTGCAATTCGATTTACATTCAAAGATGTATACATAACAAAGCTCTGCCGACCCATTAAGGTTAGCAGAGCTTTTATTCATGGTGATTGAATTACTGATTAACATTATTTTCATTAATTGACTCAACAGTTATTTTTCTTTCAGATAAAGCCATAATTAATGATATTAAGGCTGCTAGTACTGATAATATACTCTCGTAAATAACTTGCCATACCGCATATTCTTCACTTGGTATAAGTAAAGAAAAGGCAATTGACATACCTATAGCTAGAAGTGTTATTCCAAGATATACAGAAGATAATACTATCTTTCCTTTTGGTATCATATTAATACTAACTGTTAAGCAAAAGCATATACCAAATAAATTATAGAATATTCTCTCAATTATATATGTCAACATTGGTAGTTCTAGCCTATTTAATAAGTGTATAAATGATATATTTACAAAATATATATATAATGCAGCTGCAGCTGGAACAACTGGTATAAAGAGAACCCACCGCAGCCAATTAGGCATTTTTTCAAACATTGTTTTACCCCTTTTTTTTATGTTTATCTTTTAAATACTTCCTCTTTCCAACTACCATCTTCGTTCCATTTCCAGTTAAGTGGCTTTAAAAAACCTAACTTTGTACCAATGAAATTCCAAGCTGAATTTCTAGAAGGCCATATACTATCATGGGTACAAACTGAATCATACTCATAATTCAATTCCTTTGATGCTTCTTCTAAAGTAACAAGTTCAAATTCACTTGTTGTATAATCAACTTTTGCATTTAAGCATTCAGGCGATATATATGTTTTGTTTGTATGATCAGCAAGCAAAACAAGATTTCTTGGTGGGGCTTGCATTACATCAGAACCTAACCAAAAAAGGATTCCTATAAAGGCAAGACTGCCAATTATGCTAAAAATCCACTGGAAAACACTTAATAATTTCATCTGATTAAACGTCCTCGTAGATCCACATCGGCTGCGGTATTTGCTTTTTATCTGTCATCTATATTATCGTCATTTCCCATCATTTCCTTTGGCATATTTTGTCCGATGTGTCCAGTCATTACATAGCTTATTATGTTAGTGACTATTTTAGGGAGTGACAACATGGACATCTTCGGAATTAAACTAGATACTCGACCAACGGAAATAGCAGAAATTGCGGAATTTTCCCTGTTTGATGTGAATTGGATAGATCCGTTTCGCAGGACAGCGCATTCTGCTAAAGTTCCTGCTTATCATACTAAAGACCATTCGTTTGTGACGTTGGATCGTCTTATGGATTTAGAGCGAGCTTATAGTAAGTTTGGGTTTAAACGGTATGATCAATCAACCTTGATAAATGAACAGCGAGTGCAGGACAAGGTAGCAGCAAAGAATGGGACGCGCATTTATTTCGTTGATGGTTCTTATGTAATCGTAAGAAGCAAACTTAATATGTAATGTCAATACCCCTCTAACCCCATTTGACTATACAAAGTTAGGCAAAATTCGACAGCATATGACAATTATTATCTGTTATAGTGTTAATAAAGGTGAGCAGGGAATGGCTGCGGTTGCAGTTAATTTTTTTATAACGCAAGTAACAGAAAATTGTTACTTTTCCCCGAGAGTAGCTAGTTGCTACTCTGCTACCGCAATTCCCACACAAAAAGATCGTCAATCGAACAATTAAGATGATAGGCTAATAAAGCAGCGCGTTTTATCGAGATATTATCCATTCTCAGGTGTACAATATCTGATATACGCTGTTTGGGCAGACCAATCTTATCAGCTAACCATTGTTGATTTTTGTTGATCCTTTTGAGTAACTCGGGAATACGACAGCGGACGGGTACTAACTCCATCTCACTGCCACCTTGTTCTCTTTTTTTAGCTAAAAACAGAACACACGTTCCTGAAAAGTATGATTCTGTGGTATTATGTTAAAAACGGCTGAAATAGACACAAAGGAGCTGCTAACATGGATGAACAGTTGTTGATGTCGGCAAGTGTAATAATTTCTAGGACTGATATAAACGAAACAAACAAATCACTAATTAATCATTTTTCTGAGTTGATTGCTTCATCTTTGCAAGATTGTTTATCAAATCGCGAACTGCCGACTCTACAACAGGATCATCCCTCAGGCTAACTCCATAATGTGCCTCAGCTTCCTTAATGACTTTTGATATAACTTCCTCTGGGAGCGTATATTCGCTCTCTTTTTCGTCCCTACCATAAATCCAGTTGATAGATACTTCATAAAGGTCAGCAAGTTTCTTTAATGTTTCGGAATCGGGATCTCTATAATTTCTTTCATACCCTGATATAGCTCCGTTAGTGACATCAAGTTTTTTAGCTACATCTTGCTGAGTCAAGCCTTTCTTTTCTCGGGCCTTCTTTAATCTAGATCCCAAACTATCCACTGATCTCAAAACCTCCTTCCTAATATACAAATATAACAATATTAAGCGATCCGCATAACAAAATAAGCGAAACGCTTTAAAAACTTCTTGACTAAGCGAAATGCTTAGTATATATTTAAATCACAAGGTAAGCGAAACGCTTAGTCAAGGAGGTGAATAACATGAATTATGTAGTAAAAAACATGGAAGCCATTCGTACAAACAAAAGGATGACAAAAACGTATGTAGCAAAGCATTGCGGTAAAACAATCACTTGGTACAAGGATATAGCAAAAGGCCGCCGTGGTGTTTACCTTGATGATGTACTGTTGATCGCTGAAGCTTTGGAAGAAGAGCCAATGGTCCTTTTTAATCCAAAACTAAGCGAAACGTTTAATTTTAAAAAACCCGCTTAAAGGAGCGAATGAGTATGAACGAATTAACAATCATCCTTAAAAACAATCAATTGCTTGTAGATAGTCGAGAAGTTGCAGTAATGACGGAAAAAGAGCATAGCAACTTGATGCGTGATATCCGTGGTTATGTTGATATTCTTGAAAAATCAAAATTGAATTCTCGTGTTTTTTTCATACCAAGTACCTACAAGGTAGAAAGTAACAATAAAACTTACGATTGTTTTCTTATTACACGAAAAGGCTGCGATATGGTAGCCAATAAAATGACAGGCGAAAAAGGTGTTTTGTTTACAGCAACATATGTAATGAAATTTGCCGAAATGGAACAGCAACTTTTTATACCAAAAGATACGCCCTCTTACATGATCGACAACAGAGTTGAGCGAGCTAAGAAGTGGATTCAAGAAGAAGAGGCTCGCCAAGAATTGGAAACTAAAACACTCGTGTTAGAGCAGCGAGTAAAAGAGTACGAACCAAAGCTCACTTATTTAGATCAAATTTTGATAAGTAAAGATGCTGTAACAATTACCCAAATCGCTAAGGATTATGGTTTGTCAGGAACAGCACTTAATCAGATCCTTCATGAAGAAAAGGTACAGTACAAACAAAACAAGCAATGGCTACTGTATTCCAAATATCAGGATAAGGGATATACCAAGTCACAAACGTTGGACATTCTTCATAACAATGGTGAACGAACTGTAAAAATGAACACACGATGGACGCAAAAAGGAAGACTATTTATCCATGAATTACTTGGCAAGCGCGGAATTCTTCCATTCATGGATAGAGAAAATCCAGGCGCATGAAAAGCAAAGTTAATGGTGCCAATTGAACCTACACCCTATAAGCTTCCTAAGTTGAACTTAGTCACCCTAGATTCAATCGAGAGTGCCCGTTAAACAGAGGGTTTGTATTAAACACAATCCCTTATGTGCACGACCTATGTTGAACATAGCCCGACAGCTGGTGTCATTTCAAATGACCTCAGGCCTTAATACCATCATTTGAAATGAGGGTATCCCCAACTTACGGATACCTTAACGACCCTGAAATTCATGTTCGTGAATAACAACATATTGACGGATATGTAAGAACAACCACAACCCATTGTACATCTAGGAGGGCAAGACATGAAAGTAAATTTAATCCAAGGCGAATTGTCGCTCCAGTTACGAAAATCCATCCTACAGGATTGGGGAAACAACAAAATAGCGGATTACCTTAAAAAAGATGCACCCAAGGTGGTGAACAAGTGAAGCAGACAGAGCAGAAAGGACCTGAGTTCCAGAAATCCTTACGTGAAGCGATGAAGGAATTTGCTAAGGATAAGCAACTTACTGAATCTAAAAAACAGAAGGGAAGTGCCAAGCATGGCTAAACATCCAAAGGAGATTGAAAACCGAGTAGTTACCCCGTTCCCGTTTAAACGTCCTGAATCAACAAACGCAGTGATTTGCAAATGCGGCTGTGGTTGTGAGATTAACACGAGCATAGACAGTTACATCATTGTAGACGGTGACTTGTTTCTTGATGATGGGTGCGTGACGAACTGGGTTTTGAAAGAGGCAGGAGGGCGGCGAGTATATGGCGGTGCTTGCTAACATGACCAGAACTGAGTACATCGCTTATCTGCGGGATCAGGCTTTCTGGCTTAGTCAACTAGCAGATGAAATGGAGAATGGCAGACAGGATAGTCAATGGGCAGTAGATTTCGATTTGAAACGACCTGACGTGATTTACGAGAAGCGCGCATTTGAATTGGACAAGATGTTTCACCCAGAGGACCGGGAGGGCAAACGCACAGCATGAGGTTTCGCAACGTAGACGATATTTTAAAGCATTACGGTTGGGGAGGTGAGGTCAAACTTGTGGAGGTGAAGAAGGATGACGGATCGCAGGGTGTTTCTGGAGCTAGCAAAGATCGCAAAACAACGCGGAACGCTGACAAAAACGTTGCTGAGGGTGTACCTGAAAAACATGGTGATAGCTTATAAAAAAGAAAAAGCTGCCGATGCAACGGCAGCACAGATCAAGGACACTTCAAAAGTAAGTATTGTGATTATACCACAACGAAAGGTCGAATGGTATGAAAAAATCGGATGAACGGACCTACTATGTGTTACAGCACAAAGAAGGATACTTCATCGACATAGCAGGGAATATGAGCACTGACTTTATGCGTGTCACACGTTGGCACAATATCGAAGAAATAAACGACTATCTCTATAAAAGCAAACACTATGCACCAACGGACCCAGAGAATTACCATGCTCGAAAAGTAAAAGCCACCTATGAATTGGAGGATGATACAGATGAACATCTATCAAAAATTGATTGAGGTGCGGAAAGAGGTTCCTTATATACAGAAGGCAGATAAGGGATCGCAGTATCAATATACAGGTTCAAGCCGTGTTCTTGCGTCACTTAAGACAAAAATGGACGAGTTGGGTTTACTGCTGGTGCCATCAATCACTAAACCGACACTTCATGAATCGCCTATCGAATATAAGGACGACAAGGGCAATGTAACCAAACGTACAACAACGTACTTTACAGAGCTTGAAATGACTATGACATGGATCAACGCAGATGACCCCAAAGAACAAATATCAGTCCCCTGGTACGGTCAGGGAGTTGATATAGCAGGTGAGAAGGGTGTCGGCAAAGCTCTGACATATGCGGAAAAATATTTCATGCTCAAATTTTTCAACATCGCTACAGATAAAGACGATCCAGATTCATTCCAGCAAACTCATGGATTGGTCAATATGATCACTTCTAAACAAGTCGGTGAAGCAAAAAAGATGTGGCTTGAACTTGGATTTAGTGCAGATGCCATTAATCAGCAGACATTGAAACTCTACAAAAAGCAGCTAACACAGCTTACAGAAGATCTAGCAGACGATTTCATTACTAAATTGCAGGCTATGAAAGCCGAAAAGGAGACAGCTTAAATGTTGAACTTATCCGTACTGATTGGACGACTAACACGCGATCCTGAATTGAAATATACACCAAGTGGAATTGCAAACACTACGTTCACTCTTGCCGTTGATAACCCTTATTCCAAAGACAAGGATGCTGATTTTATTCCCATTGTAGTATGGCGCCAGCAAGCGGAAGCTTGTGCTAACTATCTACGCAAAGGACGACTGTGTGCAGTTGAAGGTCGGATTGCTACCCGTAACTATGAAAAGGATGGACGCAAGGTCTATGTAACGGAAATTATCGCTAATAATGTGCGCTTCCTAGAAAGACCTGAGAACGGCGGGCAACAACTTGAACGACAAGACCCGGACTATTCACGAGGAGTGAGCGATGATGATCTCCCATTCTAAATACGATCGCGATAAAGACCCCTTTTACGACGATGGCGGACCATTACCCGAACCCATTGACGGACCATTTTAGGAGGTAGCTATGGCACTTGCGAAAAGAAAGAAACCTATACCTGAACATCGTAAAAATATCCTAGCTCACCATAATCGTAAAGAGCGACCTAAGAAGAAACGTTATATCGATCCAGAAGCCATTAGCAAAGATAAGGTACGTACTGCTGTGTCTGAACGTGACGCATCTGTAGGCGATCATAATTGTTGCCTGTTGTGCGGCAAGCCGGGTCCGGGCTTACACCTTCATCGCATCATATATGGCGGCATGGGCGGCGGTGGAGGCCAGTATGTGGTAGACAACTGTGTACTGGTGTGTCATGCCTGCCATGAACTAATCCACAGCAATAAGCGAGTATGGCAACCCATACTACTAGACCATATCAAGGTAATGAAAAATGCACCTGATATGTCTCCAATATATCAAGCAAGGAATCTATAGCCCCCAAGGGCAGAGAGGACAAACACATGGATAATGTGATTTTAACCAAAGCACAGGCTCAAGTTATAGAAAGATTACTCAAAAGAGGATGCACTCGTGAGGAACTTGTACATGACCATATTTTATCAGGTAAATATATCGAGGAAGATAAAGCATTAAGAGACATGTCGCCGGACAAACTTATTCGCGCTTTATACATCGGCTATGAAATTGAACTGACGGTAGAACAAAAATTGTTGCAACAGTACGAAATGCACATTTCCTCTGACGACAGAAAGTATCGTGGCATAGCAATAGGCATAAGAATGGCGGCTGAAATAGTGGGCATAAAAGTGCCTGGCATGTACGCATAGCCCCATAGGGGATAAGAAGGAGGGAACAGCCCTCCATAAGGGGGATACACCCCCTACTACCTATACCAAACAAATTAAAAGGAGCGAATGAACATGTTTACAGAAACGAATGATCGGAAGTTATTGCGCGAGATCGGATACGAAGAAAGCCTGCTTGCTACCATGACGGACCAGGATTGCGAGGCAGAGGTACAGGAACTGCCGTACAACGCCTAAACAGGGGCCTTCGGGCCTCTTACCCTATACCCCTATATATAAGGAGCGATAAGCGATGAAATGGGAAAATTATAGAGTTATATGCACAGTATCTGCAAATCAATTGGTTATCGCTAAGGTGAAGAAAACAGGCGGTTTTCCGTCAATTGCCGATAAAAGTCCCGATAAAACGAATGAGATCGTCGGAGCCGTGTACCAACATATACGCGGTGAATACAAGAAACAAAAAGCCACAGACCCCGATACGACGAGTGTGTCACTTTCCTTTGCTGATGGAAAGATTGTTTATTACCCAGATCCAGGGAAAGGAAGCGATCTAAATGACCGGACTGTTTGATTTGGTGGTTTGCTCTGACTGTGGTGAAAAACACTTCAGAAGTGAGCTGAGACTAATAACACGCTATGACGGATATGACAAAGCTGGAGAAGCGGTATGGGTCGAGGATTATCAAGGATGCCGAATATGCGGAAGTGAAAATATGATGGATTCCAAAGTGTAAAGTTAACTCAATATTTAGGTGGGAGAGGCATAACAGCCTCTTACCCTATCCAATTAAATTAAAAGGAGATATACATGTCACTGACAAGAGAACAAGTGCTGGCGATGGAACTGGGAGTGGATTTAGATGCGATGGTAGCCGAATTCGTTTTTGGATGGACTCGTATAACCGGACCAACACATGATTACCACGGTCCTGTGGAGCATGGAGATGTGCTGATACCTTCAAACACCAGTACGGACGAGGCATTACGAATGATGCCACCAAAAGGGACCATCCCCTTTACGTACTTCGTAAATCGCCATTGTTGGTCGAAGAGTATATCAGCAGCATGGGTAGTAGAAGAAAAGATTAAGAAGATGCGGTTACACGTTGAATATTGCCGGGCATTAAAACAGGTTGTAGTAAGCACGGGTGAATATGTTGGGTTATTTGACTACATCCACGCCACGCCTGAACAACGTTGCAAGTCTGCTCTATTGGCTGTACTAGATTTATAAATTCGGGATGAGGCATAACAGCCTCTTACCCTATACCCCTATAAGGAGCGATAAGAAGTCATGAATGAACAATATTTCAAAGCTGAAAAAGGCAATAAAGTGGTAGCGGTCTTTAAACACCACGATCCAGATGTGCTGGCTGTACAGAAGCTTTATTTTACCCGGGAAGGTTGTGCGGTTAAACGGATTGATCGGCCCGAATATGATTCTATTGCATCCCAAGGAGGCGGTAAAGGTGAGTGAACGACAGAACCTGTATGAAATACAAAAACAGTGTCTGCACCCAAAAGATATGACTGAACAAAAATACTTATATATCAACGATTCAGCCATTCTTGATTATGAGTATTGCGGTAAATGTGGCAAGAAATTAGGGGAGGAATAACAGTCATGAGTCCCAGCGCAGTCAAGGAAGGTCAGACATACCACAACGGTAAGGGCGAAAAACGAACGGTAATCTTGATCGGCAATCGTGTTGGTAAAGACGGTGAGTTGTATTACAAGAAAGAACACGTTCGCGGCTGGTATCTTATGACCCTAGTAGGCTTTGCAAGATGGGCAAAAGGTGAGGTATCAGCATTAGGGGAGTAACCACCAAAACAATACGCTCCTGCAATCTGACGGAGCGTTGGAAGGATGATAGATATGTCAGTGGATATGATAGACGAGAAATTAGATTTTGCTCTTGCTGGTTTGTTGGGCTGGGTGAATGTGTGGGATGGTGTGAGGCTTATATGGGTTGATGGAGCCACAAAAGAGTTTCGACGCAAGGTTACGGATTGGCACCCTTCATCCGATCCTGCCGCCTCTCTGGAGGTACAGGCAGTAGCTATCAAAGCAAATGACCGACAGTATGCCATTAACTTAGCGAAGCGCCTTGAATGGGATGGGGACGATTTGGAATATAGCGATAACGATGTGTTTTCCTACACCGGAGTAACAGTTTTTATGCTCTCCAGCCCACGCCAGAGGGCAGAGGCTGCTTATATGACATTAATCAGTAAGGACCTACACCCACTAAGGGAGGATATATAGATGCCAGTTTTCACTTATGGATACTTAGAAAACAATATATGCCCAAACAGTGAACTTTATGGATATTTACACGAAGTCAACGAACAGATCGAGCGTAAATTAATAATCGAATGTGAAACGATAAAGAGAGGTTTGTGGAAGAAACCAGAGACCATCTACAACCTATACGCTGATATGGGTTATGGAGAATACCAGGAGATTGCCTGCGCCAGCGGGAATGAACGAGTGACTATGGCTTACTTACTAGGTATGTTATCCGGAATGCGTTTGGGGAGAAACAACAATGACTATAGCTGATTGGATGATGACTCACCCTTGGATGGCATTTTGGATGTGGATCTTCTTCTGTGTATGTACAACCTATTGGGGGAAAAGTCGATGATAAGAGCCTATACCTCTATATTATGCGCATTACTGTTATATGTGGGGATTGTGCAAGTAGATAGGTATATGTTGATTGAGCAGATAGAGCCGAACACTTTGAGCATAGGGAGAGTTGCCCATGAGTGACGCTATACGCCCGTCTCACTACGATGTAGGAGTTGAGGGAGAAGTAGAGTGCCTTGCTGCTATAAAGACCGCTACGAAGGGACTAAGTGGCTTAGAAGCTTATACCACTGGTGCATGTATAAAATACTTGTGGCGATGGAAGCGAAAGAATGGAGTAGAGGACCTGCGAAAGACGGTTGAATACATTGAACGGCTCATACAAGACTTGGAGGAAAACGAAAATGGCAACTAACAACGATTACACACTACTACAAATTGACCTCGCCCACGCGATTGAGAAACGGGACGAGGCTGAAAAATACAACAATTACGGAGATGTCATGCACTACGAATGGCAGATAGACCGCATTAAGCAAAAGATGGATCGTCTGGAGCGGAGAGGGGCTTAGTCCTCAGACATAATCAAGCAGGACAGGTGGTGTAAATGTGGCTAACGTTACATGGTTTAAAGTGCTTACTGATATTTTTTCGGACGACAAAATAAAGATCATCCAATCAATGCCGGAGGGTGATTCCCTTTTAGTGATGTGGTTCAAAATACTGTCTCAAGCCGGGAAAACAAATGATGGTGGATACATTTATCTGAAACGTAATATGCCATACACAGCTGGTATGTTATCTACTCTATTTAATAAACCCCAGCAGATGGTTGAATTGGCACTACGAACATTTTCAGAGTTTGAAATGATAGATATTGATGAAAAGGGATATATCTTCGTAACCAACTGGGAGAAGCATCAGGCTATTGAGAAAATGGACAAGATTAGGGAACAAACGAGATTAAGAGTCCAGAAGCATAGGGAGAATAAACGAATTGAGTTACAAGGTAGTACAAAAGGCGTTACGTGTAACGTTACCGTAACGGACGGAAACGAAACAGAAGTAGATATAGAAGTAGATAAAGATATTACTACTACTACTGATGAAAATGATTATTCAAAAATTGATAAAGCATATCGACAAATTCACCATAATCATGGACTGACAGCAAAAGAATGGCCTGTTGTATCTGGTCTATTAAAAGATGGAATTCCTGTTGACACTATTATTTCTGTAATGAAAGAGAAGTACCAGAAAAAAACGCTTGAAGGTGGGGAAGTAAATTCTTTCTCCTTTTATACCCAAGCAATAAAAGAAAGACACCAAGGTATAGGTATGAGAAAGAAGCATGGTCGTATGTCTATCTTTGATGAATTAGAAAGGGAGCTGGGGTAGATGGAAAAAAGGGAAGCTATTGATATCGTAAAGAAAACAGCAGCGTATTTCCCAAGTTGGAAGATTGATAAGTCGGTCGTAGATATTTGGGTGGATAAACTCCAACAATATGACTTCGAAACTGTAATGGCCAACTTGAGCGACTATCTAAGCTTGGGAAAAGACTTTGCTCCTGGCATACCTACTCTAATAAAAGCGAACGAGAGAATTGAAGCTAATAAAGAAATCGAGAGAACGCGTGAGATGATCCGCAGGCAGGATGAAGAACGCAAAGATATACCGAAAGATCCGCCGTGGGTCAGGGAAGGTATAACCAGACAGGCTTGGATGCAAAGGTTGCTGGCAGAGAAACGGGCTGAGGCTCAATGAGTTACTTCAGCTTAGAGGCAGAACAATCTGTACTTGGCTCCATCCTGTTAGCTCCAGATTTGATATACGAGAGTCTATTAATGCCAGATGCATTTTATCACGAGGGACATAGGGTCATATTTGAAAACATGCTCTCATTACGGGAAGAAAATAAAAAGATAGACGTTGTATCTATAACTTCACGTATGGGACAAGCCTTGCAGGATGTTGGTGGCATGAGCTATTTGGTTGACCTGAGCAAGTCAGTTCCATCCATTTCGGACTTCTCTTCACATGAACGTATTGTGAAGGAAAAGTATTTAATGCGAACCGGATTGATTGCTGTCAAAGAAGTGTATAGCGGTGGTCATGAAGACCCTGTAGAGTTTGCGGCAGAGCTAATGAGCATTGCTGAAAAAATCGGTGACCAGTCACGGGATAGAGAAGGCTTCTCACATATCAAAGACGGACTCATGAACCACTTTGAACTTTTGAATGACAAGAAGTACAACGGACAAGCATTAGGAGTCAGTACAGTTGGCACAGAGTTGGACAGGATAACGGGCAAATGGCAGAAGCAGACGCTCAATATAGTGGCTGCAAGACCTTCTATGGGTAAAACAGCCTTCCTCCTAAACAACGCCGTTAGAAACGGTAAGGAGGGCCTTACAGTCGCTATATTTAGCCTAGAACAGCCTGAGATGCAATTGTATGACCGGATGATAGCCGCAGAGTGCTACATAGACGGTGAGCGCATCCGAACCGGACAATTGCGAGACGACGAATGGGAGACATACACGCTTGGATTATCAGTTCTGACAGAAATGAATGTGTTTATAGATGATCGGCCAGGACTGAGTGTTCAAGAAATACGTGCAGCGGTCAGAAAGCTGAAAAAGAGGCATCCTGATTTGATTGTATATATCGACTATCTGCAACTCATTAAAGGCGGGAAAAAGTTCAGTAATCGTAATGATGAGGTGGGTTACATCAGTTCCAGCCTTAAACAGATGGCGCGTGAAAATGATTGTCCGGTCATATCGCTGGCTCAGCTCAGCCGTGGAGTGGAGCAGCGTCAGGATAAACGGCCGATGATGAGTGACTTGCGCGAGTCTGGAAACATCGAACAGGACGCGGACACCATATCCTTTTTGTACCGGGACGACTATTACAACCGAGATACTGAGAAAAAAAACATTATCGAAATCATTGTCGCCAAGAACCGTGAGGGATCTGTAGGAACTGCGGAAATGATGAATCTGAAGCAATACGGTAAATTCAAGGATTTTGACTATAGACTCCAATAAGAAGGGAAGAAGATACCCTATGACCAGGGATGAAGTAATAGCTAAATGGAATAGTATGCAACCACAAGAGCGAGATATATGGGTTGCTACGGCTGTAATGGGATATAAGGCGGATCGAATCAGACCGGGGATGATCATTAACGGTAAGGGCTATTCAATGTCACCAGCAATGTACAGTATCGACATTTCCGCAGCATGGGAAGTAATAGACAAATTGAGCAAGACGCATTTTACAGAGGTAGCTATGACTCAATTGGATGACGGCTCATGGGGATGGATGGCTAGGTTTATTTTGGCAGAAGGTGAACCTTATTGGGTGAAAGGGTATAGGATGACGGCTACAACTGTACAAGAAGCCATCTGTTTAGCAGCTCTAATAGCTCAAGGAGAGGAATAAGGGATATGAACATAAACGATCATGTAGAAGTCATATTGACAAAAACCGGAATAGAAATGCTTGAAAATCATTATCAGGAGGCGTACTCTCATTTGCCCATCAGCATAAGAATGCCGCTAGATACGCACTTCAAAGCATCGAAACAAGAGCCAATACAGTTTCAATTATGGGAACTAATGCAGATATATGGACCCCATATCTTTTTGGGAATGCGCGAATCGCCTTTTGTTGGCAATGAAATTCACATCGTTGAAAAAGTGACGTTTGATGGAGGTCTAAACCATGGATAAGAAGAAACGACTTGATCGTCACTGGAAGTATTTTGTCCGTAAAGAAGGTGAAGTAAAAGAGCTATCTCGCAAGAGTAAAAAGGCGGTCAAACAAGAGTTTGAAGAACTCAGGAGAGAGTTTGAGGAATCAGAAGAAGGAAGGCTCTATGACTTACCAGATTGCTCATATTGCGAAGGGAGCGCAACTCAATTTTTTCATGAGTGTGAAGAATGCGAAGGCACAGGTAAAACAGGCTGGATATACAAAGACGGGCAACGTGTCCCGGGAAAGCAGGTTAACCATGGATAAGAAGATACAAGAGATACGTACAGCACTGGAAGCAGCTACACCGGGTAAATGGTTTGTTATGCACGGTTCAGATGTTGCAGTAGAAGAACCAGCAGGCTCAGGTGAAATCAATATCGTATTGTGGGCTAACCGACATAAAGACGCTGAATTCTTAGCGAACGCTCCTGAATATATCACCTACCTCCTACAACAGATAGAGATTAAGGATAAAGCACTGGAGTTTTATGCTAACCGAGAGAATTGGAGGCAAAAAGGACCATTCAGAGTAGCTGAAATGGATTACGATAACGGCAAATGCGCCCGTGCAGCTTTGAAAGGAGAGGATACAAATGAGTAGACCCATCAAATTTAGAGCGTGGGACAACGTTAAGGAAAAAATGCTTTATGTTGGTGAAGAAACAGATGTTTGTTTTGGCTTCGATAGTGCTGGAATTGTTGCGACTGATATTACGGAAGATGAAGAGGAATTCAAGAATCTATATCACTTAAAATACATGCAATATACCGGACTAAAAGACCGTAACGGTAAAGAGATATATGAGGGAGATATATTGGCTTTCAGGAACAAAAATATGAGAAATGACGAGATTCTTGGATATATGAAGTATGACGAATCTCGAGCTTGCTGGACATGTACAAAGACATTGGATGATGAGGTATATGGTATGCCGTACTTTGAAGAATGTGATAACGGAATTCATGAAAATGATTATGTGGAAGTCATCGGCAACATCTATGAAACCCCACTGGAGGATACCCCATGAATCCAATAGACGACTATGACCTAATGGACAAAGACTGGGACGAATTCATACGTAAAGGAATGGCAGAGTTAGAGTGGGAGAAAGCACAGGAGGATGAGGCAGCATGATGAAAAAGCATTATCGTACAGGTGGATCTATCCGGGAGCAGGCACAGCCAGTAAAAAGCCAGAAGCAGCCACAGACCGCGGATAAGCTCATAGCAAGCCTGTATGAACCACTTTCACCTGAGATAAGCAAATATATTAGCCAGCAAGCAAAGGCAGGCGTACGGCGCTCAGAGATCGCTAAAAATATTGGTATATCAAAAGCGAGAGTGGTACATGAGTTAGACAGGATAAACAGAGGAAACCAGGGAGGCGTAGCATGATAACGTTTGAAGTAGATATTACGCCAATGGGTGCAGTTCGTATGACGCAACGGAGCAAGTGGAAAAACCCGTCAGCACAAAATTACCTCACCTACAAAACTAAGATTGGTTACTTGGCGAGAAAGAAGTTTGATAATCCATTATCGGGACCTGTAGGAACAGAGATCGGATTCTATTATCCGGTACCGCAAAGCTGGAGCAAGAAGAAAAGAGATGAGGCGCTGAAAGGGAAAATATTCCCTATAGTCAAGCCTGATATTGATAATTGTGTCAAAGGAATTTTTGATGCTCTAAATAAAATAGCTTGGAAAGATGATAACCGAGTTGTTGTCCTTAATACACGTAAGTATTTTTCCGAAAGACCACGAATCGTTATCAAAGTATGGGAGGTAGAAGCAGCATGATAGCATGTTGGATCAACCACAAAGAGGGATATACCCTTATGGACGATTCTGGAACCCGTATAGGTGTGTTACTTGTGATGGATGACCGAATACTAGGCAGAAAGTTAAAAGGTCTCTACGAGCCTGCTACGTGGTTTAAAACGGATGGTCATAGATTCATAGGCAAACCACCGGATAAGGTAGGAGCCTAAACATGGACTTAATAGCGGCATTATTGATATACGCAATTGTGATGGTCGCCATTCGAAAATATTTGAGATAGTCAAGTCACAACCACATACGAAATGTTGTGTAATAGTGCGAAATATGTACTATAACGGCACTATATATGGTATAATCATAGTATAGAGATGAAAATAATCGGATTGAGGTGTGTAGTAGCATGACAGACCAAATTATTGAAGCAGAAGAACAACAGCCTACTGAATATGTGTTGGATAGTGTCAATACGGTGGGAGTAAACGTAGAAAGCTTTTTTACCAATGAAGGGGCATATAAAGCTATTCGCTTAGCAATTGAGGCTAAAGTGGAGACTATGACTAATGGGTACAAAGAACGGATTAATGAGCTTCAAAAGGAATACGAAGAGCAAATTGCAAAGCTTATTGCCGAGAATAACGAAATGTCGGACAAGCTGGCTCAAGCTAAAACGGAATTGAGCAATGCTAAGCTGGAGATTGAGGACATTACGACGAAACGGGATGCAGCTGCGTCTGAGTTGGCTACTGCTAAAGCGGAGGTTGAACGTCTGCGCACTGAAATTGCTATCGGAGTAAAAGCGGCAACGCGGGTTGTTAACACGAATCTAGAAACCAATCTCGTGGCAGAAATGGAGAAATTCAAGCAATCTCGTCCAGCAATTTATGATGTACAACCGTTGGATAATCGTGGAGCCAACTTCAAAGCGAAATTGGCTGAAACTGATGAAGAAATCACCTTTAACTACTTGGAAAAAGGTAAGTATCGGGAGGTAACGGCCCAAGAGGCCGAGCAGTTTCGAAGAGCAGCCGAAGAACAAAAACGTGCTAATGAGGATCTGGCACAACCTGGGGAGAGTGTGGACACGGCAGGAACAGTAGTAGAATTGCCGTCACAGTTTCAAACAGACGAAGAGACACCGGACACAACCGACGGAGTGGCTCAAGGGGACGCTGGTCAGCAAATGGCAGGAGCGGCAGTTACGCGGGAAGAGTTTGAAGAACTTAAAAGACGTGTAGTGATCGTGGAAAAACTGGTGAAAAGACCCGAGGAGGTAGCCTAACGGCTGCCTTTTCCTAAAAGAAGGGTAACCATGCTTAAACGTGATAAAAGCGTGATGCAGCATTACAGATATCGCAATCCTGGGATAGATCACCCATACGCGGTGATGATTGATTTAAAGGACGAAGAGGCTACAGGTTCATTGTTGGTGTACTTCGACTTCGACAGACGAGGTTGGAGTATCGGACGTTGGACAAAGCCGTCATTCCACTTACACGAAGAATACAAACTGCATGAAGGGTACAGAGAAGTAGCTTTTGTGCCATTAGTAGAGTTGAAGGAGGGAATGTGATGGAACACAACCAAGTGACAAGGTTGTTGAAGAACTACCGTTCATATCGGTATGCAGTACAAAACTGTGGGAAAGATGACGATGCAATTAGGCTGCCGCTGGTTATATCAGAGCGAAAAAAGAATCCAGATTCATGGGATAGGGCAAGATACAACCGCATTGTCAACATGATTGATGGAGCTGTAAACTACGTTTTGAACGATGATCAGCGTTCTGTAATTATGCGTAAGTATCTAGACCGTAATCCTATGACAATAGGAGAGATTTCAAATGTCATACACAAGGATCGAACAACAGTAGGCAGATGGCACACTCAAGCAATCAGACGGTTGTCCATTGCGTTAGATCCATTGACGGAGGATGAAGAGGAAATCAACAATCTTGATCACATGTTTGATCCGAATTGGCGTCACGTAGAACCAGCATAAATGCCGCATTTTTGCACACAAATGCATCAAACAAAATGCTAAGATAGTAGTATAGGAAATATGCGATGGGCAACGGTAGCTAAATGCGCAGTCGCTGTCCACGCTGTTTCTTCATAATATCTGGTTACGACTGAAACTGAGCGAGTCTCAGAAAGTAGGTCACACCGTGCCTGTCGGGGCCGTATACCGACATCTGTAATGGAACTCAGGTCGACCATTCAGATTATAAGGGATCTGGCGATGTGGTGGCGGAATATAGACGCTATTGGTCATCTTTAGAGAGGATGTTAGATGAATGAGGCTAGGGCAGCCCAGTAAATATGTCCAGTGGCGCAATAACCAAAAGGCCAAAAACCTCTCATGCAAGGGTGAAAGTCCCTTGTCCACATCAAAAATGATATCTGTACAGAGAGGGTAACGGGTAACCGTTGCTCTTTTTGTTTGCAGATAGTAAAAAAATAACCCATCACTTGGACGGGTCATTAAGTGTATTTATAATTTGATCGACTTTTTCTCTAATGTCGGGGTGATTGGCTGCATATTCCGTAAATGCTTCTTGTAATAGTGTGCGTTGATCCTTTTCGGTCACGAATGACCAGGTACGCAACAGGGTAGCGAATTCTTCCGGGAATCGGAAAGACAAAGCTGCATTTGCCAAGGTGATTACCTCCTATTCTTGATAGCTTGAGTCAAAGCAACCAACGATAAAACTAAGCCAGCTAACGAGATGACAAGAGTAACAGTTTCCATGCTGGTGCCTCCTTTATTTCTGATTTTTTTTGTAAATTATAATTTACAACGAAGTATACAGAGGGTAAGATAAGCATAAGATTAATATGGTGTAAGGAAGGGGATTTCTCCCCAACCTTGTGCAAGTCATTAGCCTTCTTACGTCGCACCGTAAGGGGCTTTTTACTTTAGCCGCCGGTTATTGTTCTTGGATGTTTGGAAGTTTACCCAAGCAGTTGCAAGATTAACCAGTGCGGTGAGTAAAATGATAATTAGCGTCACCATAATCTTAGTTTCTCCTTTCCGGAGTGCTTACCGCACCCTCTGAATATATAATAACACGAATATGTATTGCTGTCAATACGTTTAGTGAAGTCGCAGGAAAAATTTATCTGTGGCTTTTTTGTGTTTTTACCGAAGGTCATCGAGGGGTGAGGATTATGAGGAAAAAAAGGCTTGATTTTCGGATTGATGAAAATGGTTGTTTCGTCATTACTTCACACCGAATTAATGGCGAGGGGTATGGCTTCCTGTATTATGAAGGCAGAGAACAAGGAGCTCATAGAGTTGTGTATAAAGAATGCTTTGGGGAGATCCCCGAAGGGCTTGTAGTGAGGCATAAATGTGATAATAGAAGCTGTATAAATCCTGAACATTTGGAGTTAGGCACCCATACAGAAAACATGCAAGACGCTGTTTGTAGGGAAAGAAACGCTTACGGGGAAAGGAATGGTAGAGCAAAGATAAACGAAGAAACGGCGAGACGAATAAAGATCATGTTACGTGACGGAATTAAATCCAGGGAAATCAGAGATTCATTGGGTGTTAGTGTGAAAATAGTCAGAGCGATAAGAGAAAATCGAACATGGAAACATGTTGATATATCCGCTTGAGTATTAGAATCACCTAGCGAAGCGGCAGCCGTATAGAGGGTTTTCCTATAAGGAGGGATATAAACATTGGACACATGCAAAGTGATACAAGTGATTGAAACAACGTTAACCCGTAGAGGTGATGGTAAAAACAGTCCAGTAAGAGTCATCACTCAATATTGGTCAATGGATGGACAGTTATTGTGGGAAAAAGATCCTTATGAGCTTTGTGAGTCAGTAAGTGAAGATTAAGCATCCCGTAATCTAAACCCGAAACACCGAGGGGTGACGGTAAAGTAAGGTACATGGGAGAAAGTAGGCAACATGATTCTATTACTATGTATAGGCATCTGTTACATCGCAGTAAGCTTTATGTTTGATCTAAGGGAGTTCCCATGGTACATGAGGATAGCCATTAGGATAGGCTGGTTACCGGGCTGTATTGCGCTGATGATGGCGCTACAGTGTTACAGTTGGTTTGGAGAGAGGAGGTAGACGATGTTTAACCCAAAGGTGTGGCATGAAGACGACAAGATAATGCACACGATGGACCCGCTATATGAGTTGCCGTTTCTCCACAATACTGTTTACTTGGACATTGGAAAGATACTTAAACTTGAGCATCACGGAAATACGGTTTATGTAAAAGGTGAACAAGAAAACATGATTATGGTTGATGTAGGGTATAAATCCATGAAAGGATTGCGGGAATACTCACACGAGATTCCTACATGGATGAAAGAAGACTTTAACCGATTCTTGAAGGAGTAGAAAGGAGGTAGACACATGGCAGACTTGAGTCCAAAACAATTGGTATTTGTTCAAGAATATTTGCGTCATAACAATATCACTGCGGCGGCTAAAGCTGCTGGATATTCTGAAAAATCAGCACATGTACAAGGCAGTAGGATGTTAAAAAACGATAAAGTTAAACAATATCTTAACAAAAATGAACAGAACCTTAACAGGGATTTGCGAGAAATGTTCGTAGCTGATGCTGTTAAGGCTTACGAAGTCATGAAAGAGATTATGAATGACCCAGCGGCACAACACAAAGATAGGCTGTCTGCCGCTAAGGATTTGTTAGACCGCGCAGGATACAAAGCAACTGATAAGATAGTTGCAGATGTTAACAGTGAAGGCACCGTAACGGTGGTATTTGATGCAGGTATGTCGCCATGACAACGCTCAGGATACCTTATAAGCCTCAACCAAGACAGCAGAAGTATCACCAAGCCACTGGGGTAGATGAACTGCTATATGGTGGTGCAGCAGGTGGAGGTAAGTCAGAAGCTACAATATGGGATGCGCTCAAGTATGCATTGGAGTATCCGGGTAGCAGACAAATTATCTTTAGACGTACATTCCCTGACTTGCAGCGGTCAATTATCATGCGTACATTACAGGTTTATCCCAAAGAGCTATGTAAGTACAACCAAGCAAAACATGAATGGATATTCCTTAATGGCTCAATTGTTGAGCTTGCTCACTGGGACAATGATAGTGACTTTATGAAATACCAAGGTGCTGAGTACGATCAGATACGTTGGGAAGAGTTAACGCAGTTTGAGGAACGATGGTACACATACATGCTTTCACGTCTACGGGGTAGTAAACCATATCCGCGCAGTGTGAAGAGCACAACCAACCCAGGGGGCATAGGTCACTCGTGGGTTAAACGTCGTTTCATTGATATTGGTGTACCTGAGCAAATACATGATGTGCCGGAGCTTGACGACAACGGTAATCCACTACATTGGCCGGAGGGAATGGCGAACGCTGGAGAGCCTATAATTCGTAAGCGAATATTCATTCCGGCGAATGTATTTGATAACAAAGCGTTAGTTGATAATGACCCCGGATATGTAGCGCGGCTGATGTCGTTGCCTGACAATGAGCGGAAACAGTTGCTTGAGGGTGACTGGGACACATTCGCAGGGCAATACTTTGGTGAGTTCAGCCGCGCTATACACGTTGTAGAGCCGTTTGACATACCTACCCATTGGAAGAAGTTTAGAGCGATGGATGAAGGCTACAACGACCCATTTGTGTGTCTATGGATAGCACTAGATCCAAAGGGTACGGCATACCTTTACCGCGAGTTTGTAAAGAGTAAGCTGCTGACTAGTGAACAGGTGGAAATGGTGAGGCTGAACAGCCCTATTACAGAGCATTATGAATACTCGGTAGCTGATACATCCTTTTGGAATAAATCCAAGATGGAGGATGTGACGCCAGCCGAGATATTTGCGCGTTTCCAAGTACCGTTAATCCAAGCTAAAAAGGAACGCATTAACGGTTGGAAGCGGGTTAGGGAATGGCTACATGTAAAGGATGTACTGGATCATGTGACTGGCAAGATGTACAAGGACGCTAACCTAAAGATATTTAACACTTGTCTTCATGCGATTGAGTCTATACCGGCTATGGTACACGATGACAGACATGTGGAAGATGCCGCAGCCCATCCACTTGACCACGTACCCGATGCATTGCGTTACTGGTGCATGAGTAGACCACAGAATGATGTACAGGAGAAACCGTGGTCAGCAGTACCAGACGGAAGTTATAAGGTGAGATTTGATGAAGATGATGACGATGAACATAACCCATTCGGCGGTAATGAAACATTCTGGTGAGGTGAAACGATGACAGACATACAGTTTATAGCTGGTGTATTTACAGTTGGCCTATGTGCTGCTGGTGTGCTTGTATACCGCATCACAAGGGTACAACAAGACACGATAAGAGACTTGACCAATAAGCTAATGGCTAAGGACTACGGGGAATATAAAGCGTATCAGCAGCCTGTAAACGAGGAAACAGCAAAGCCAAAACGCAAACGAATGAGCTATTGGGATGATGGAGACGAAACAGAAGAAGAGGTGCAGTGAGTCGCGATAAGCGGCTTTTTATTTTGCTTGAAAGGGGTGATTGAATGGCATCGGTGTTAGAGAAAGCCAAAGATAAATTTGCTGGTATATTCGGCACAGACGAAAGTAAAAAGCAATCAAATGAGCCGATTAACACGCCGCAACAGCAGAAGTTAGTTGCCATGGTGCAACGTGACTTTGAAGAGTTTAAATCCACTAGGCAAAGCATTGAAAAGCATTGGCGACAGGAACAACAGTTTTACATGGGTGATCACTGGAAAGGCTTGCGTCCTGAGTCTGCTTTAAGACCAAACAGCAAGGATAACATTATAGGCTCACAAGTAGAGTCCATTGTAGGCAAGTTAACAGGTTGGTCGCCGTATCCTGATTTTGAAGCTCAAGAAGAAGGCGATGAACAGAAAGCGGCTGACCTGAATGATTATATGCCTTATGAACTACGACAGATTAAATTCCAACAGAAGTACATCCGTGCTGTACGCCGTATGGTCATTCATGGTCCGCTGATATTTAAAACGGTATACGACCCAACTGTTGAGGGTGGACGTGGCATGAATCGGTGGACAGGTCAGAATGACATTATACCTGTTGACCTGGGCACGTTCTTTCCAGATCCACGGGTCAAGGACTTCATCAACCTACAGGACATGGGCGCCATTATCGTCAAGTCTCGTAAGACACTGGAGTATTTCAAAGAGCGTTGGCAAGGACAAGGCAAAAAGGTTACTTCTGACGATGATACAGACGACATTGAAATCTTCAATCATGAGTCAACGAATAGCGAGGGATTTAACCGGGATTATGGCGCATCATACGGTACTGGCATAGAGAAATCTAGCACTGCTGGTTTGATTGAGTATTGGTATCGCGGACTGCCTAAGATGATCAGCAGTGACGATAAGGAGATATTCAACGAACAAGCAGAAACAAAACTGATGGATGGTAAAGACCCATCTGAATCACTGGCTAAGGCAAATGGTGATATGGAGGGTATACACTGCATTTATATAAGCGCAGATGGTGTGTTCTTGGAGCATAAAGCCTATGTGTATGACCACGGTAAATACCCCTTCACAGCTCGTACACTATACCCAGATGAACGTAATGTATGGGGCAAAGGATTTGTCAGGGATATGATCAGTCCTCAAATCATGCTGAACAAATTCGCTGAGATAGCTGTAGAGACAATGGCCAAACAAGGGAATGGCGGCATGATGTACGAAGAAGGCGCTATTACCTCAAAACAGGTCAACACGTGGAAAGAGATGCGTTCACAACCTGGGGCAATGCTTCCTGTGGCAACTGGTGGTATTGCTAGGGTTAAGGAATTGGAAGGAATAAACGTTCCATCCACTGTCTTTAACATGCTGGAATACTACAAGGAAATGCTTCAGAAGTTGCCGGGACAGTTTGACAGCGCGAACGGTCAAGCCAGTAGCAACGTAACCAGTGGTGAGCAAGCTAAGTCACTTATGGCAGCAGCAAGTACAAGGCTGAACACGGTCACTGACACGATAGAGGAAGCCTTGCAAGATGTGTTTGAGCAGTACATTGAGTTGATGGCGCAGTTCTACACCACAGAGCGTGTGGCGCGTGTTACGGGGCGTTCAGTCAGCGTTAGTAGGGATTCTCTTGTATCTCAAGTGCCTTCGCAGTATGACACAGGGAACACAGCTATTGATCCGATGACAAACGAAGAAGTACCGGACATTCGGGATGTCACAGAGGAATATGTCCCTACCTTCGACATATTGGTCAATATAAGCTCAGATAAGCCGCATGACCGTGAATACTGGATACAGATGGCATTCAATATGCTTCAGATGCAGGACCCGGTTACACAGTTACCAATGATTGACGGTGAGGCAGTCCGCTACACCATCCAAAATGGACGTATGGAGCCTATGGACGTTATCAAACGTAGGGTTCAGGAGGAATCAGGCTTACAACAACAAATCCAGCAGATGCAAGAACAGTTTGGTCAGTTGCAACAGCAGAACCAGCAAATGCAGCAACAGCTTGGTGAGTTGACCAGCCAGAAGCAGATGCAGGAGCAGCAAGACAGGGAGTTCAACCAGCAGGTGCAGCAACAGAAACTGGACATTGAAGCCAGCAAAGTAGCTGGTGGATTGATGAATCAGATAGGCGGTGGCGTGTAATGGAAGAAATGTTACGAGAAATAAAGAAGTTTGAGGGAAAAACAATACTTAAAACGGAAATGCAAAGTTGGACAACTATTATTATCACATTTACAGACGGAGAAGTGATGAAGATTGAATGGGAAGATGGAGCACTATTAGTAAACGGAATTTATTAAAATCAAACGAATAAAATGCAGGCCGTTCCCAGTCGTGGGGCGGCCTTTTATATTGCTTATCTCTGCTGCCAGCCATAGCAGCTTATCCGATAGGAGGAAGTACCGATGGAAGATGAAGTATTCGAACAACCCACCAGCCATAGTGAGGACGTTCAACCTAATGAAACACCAGATACAACGGACGTCGATATCAACGCAGCTTTGAGGGAATTCGGCATCATCAAGGATGAACCAATGGGCGAAGAAACAGACGAACCGGAGCAAGACGAAGAACTTGAGTCAGAGGATGAACCGCCAGCCATAGCGGATAAACCCGAGAAACTCAAAGTAAAAGTTAACAAAGAAGAGATCGAGGTCGACGATGACCAAATCCCTGAGCTAGTACAGAAGGGTTTCGGTCTGGACAAGGAGCGCAAACGTAGAACTGAAGCTGAACAAGCCTTGCAGCGAGCAGCCAAACTCGCCGGGTATGAAACAGCGGACGAATACCTTGCTAACTTGGACAAAATCGAGCAGCAAGCAATACAAAAAAAACAGGATGATTTTGATTTACTTAAACAGCAATTGCGTGAGGATGCCGAAAACGCTGGGATTGACCCTGATTACCTTGATCGGTACTTGGATGCTCACCCTTTGTTACAGCAAGCTCGTGAAGTAGTTGAGCGTGAATCCAAGGCACAAGAGACACGTAAGCAGGCAGAACAGCAGGAACAGCTACTCAAAGGCTGGGAAGAGTTGTTTAATCAGCATCCTGAGTTGGTGGAAAATGCACCACCAGAAGGAGAAAAACCAGACTGGCTGACTGCGGAAATGGACGCACTCATTGAGCAGGGTTACAAGCCTATTCACGCGTTCGAACTTACCAACCGGGATAAGATCATTGCCGATGAAAGAAAACGCACTGAGCAAGCTGTAATCAAGCAACAACGCCTGAATAAGCGTGCTCAGGTGGAAAAACAAGCAGCATTAGAAACAGAACCAGAAGTGCCAAAAGAGTTGGCGGACGGTTTCGCATTATTTGGGTTAAACCCGGCAGCAGCCAAAAAATACGTTAAAAAGTGAGGTAAAAACATATGGGATTCAGATGGGTTTTTAATGATTATGGAGCGCCTGAAAGTCGTATTGCTCATATTCTTGCAACAAATAGCGAGGCGTTTGCAAGAGGTGAGGCGGTCTCTCTTGTAAATGGTAGATGGAGCAAAACAGCAAACGGAGCAGCTATCGGAGGGTTTGCTAATCAAACTATTACTGCTGGCACTGACAAAAAACTAGAAGTAACTTTGGCGCGTGAAGGAGATAACTTCGAAGCTTCTTATACGGGTACACCAGATGCAGCTTTCTTGGTAGGCGCCAATACAGTGGATGTATCTGCCGATGGTCTGTCCGTATTGTCGTCGGATGTAACTGGTGGCGCGCTGGTTGTAATGGATATCAACACAAATAAAGCTACTTGCCGGGTTAAAGTAAAAAACCGTCAACTTTCATAAGGGGGATAAACAGATATGGTACAAAGTATTTTGCAATGGGATAGTAAGGTATTGGAGCCGATTTTCCGCGAACTGTACAGCCAAGAAGTAAAAGGGATGAAAGATTATATCCCTGATATGTTTGATGTACAAGCATCTACAAAAGAAACAGAAAGTATTGAAATGATCGGTGGAGAAGGCTTGATGGAAGAATGGTCTCACTCCAACAAACGAGTATTCTACTCTGACGTGAATGAACTATGGCAAAAATATTTCACTCACTCAAAATATTCTGATGGTCGTGAGATTGACCGTGACCTCGTTGATTTTGTAAAACTGACAGCTATTAAAGACCGTATTCGTTCTTTGGCCGGATCTGTTTACTACACTCGTCAAAACATGGCTGCACAGTGGTTTGTAAATGGAGATAAAACAACAAATGCAATTGACTTCCGTGGTCGCACATATAACGCTGCTCTGCCAGATGGAAAAGCTTTGTTTGCGACAGATCATCCTTTGGCACCTGGAGACACAGGACCAGGGCAATCTAACAAGGGTACTGATGCTCTAACGATTGATTCATTCGACGACACTGTAGTAGCTATGCAGGAATGGACTAATGATCGTGGAAACTTGTTGCCTATCATGCCTGACACACTGATCGTTGCACCTTATAACAAACGTGCGGCATTACAAATTGCAGGGATTAGCGGTAAGGGCGAAGGATACGAACCAGGTTCTGCAGATCATAACATTAACATCTATGAAGGTGACATCAAGGTAATCGTTAACCCATTCTTTAGTAAAGGTAATCGTAAAGCATGGGTCGCAGCAGACAGCCGCCGCATGAAACGAGCAATGAAGTGGTTCAACCACCGTTTGCCAGAAGAAGGAACCATGGAAGATTTTGATACAGAAATTAAAAAGTTTAAGGTTATCATGAGCTGTGTCCATGGTTGCATTGACTGGACTTGGGGTTATGGTCACTTCCCAGTATAAGGAGGGTTTAAATTGTCTAAAACACATTTTGACGCGATTGAGACTAATAGCCTGACAGTAGCTGGACAACCTGTAGGCGGTTCGAATGTTATTGCAGCAACAGTAACGTTTGATCCTCCTTCCTTGGCTACGATGACCGGAGCGGTGTCAAGCGCAATTACTGTAACTGGTGCTGTCCTCGGCAGACGTGTAGAGGTATTCCCTCCATACGATCTGCAAGGTGTACAGGTGCAGGCTTATGTATCTGCTGCTAATGCCATTAAATTTTCCTTGTTCAACCCAACTGGTGCCACTATTGACTTGGCATCCGGTAGTTGGAAAGTAAAGGTGGTGGCACCGTGAGCCGTAAAGGGGATGTTGAATGGACAGTAACCAATCCTAAAGCTGGTGGCGCAAAGCATGAATACGTTGCGAAGCTTAAGGTTTTGGAGGACTTTAACGACGCCCAAAAAGACATGGTTACCAACTTTAACAGCATGCGTGATTTTTTGTTTAACAATGGATTGATGGAGAAGAAGGGGAGCTAAAAGCTCCCTTTTTTTATGTATAGGAGGTACTTGTGATGTCGTACAGGATGGAGATTGACGCATTAAATGCGCTTGTTAAGGAGCAGCAGCGGACAAATGAGCTGCTTGAAATCATAGTTAAACAAAGAGGTGAAGAGCATGAGGATGTCAAGCCGACTAGACCCACTACCCGTAAAACAGGCAAGTGATTATGTAGCTGTCACACCAAGCGATACGGCCGACTTGCCTGATGGTAAGTGTGTAGGTATTTACTGCGGTGTAGGCGGCGATGTGGCTGTCGTAAGCCCATCAGGTAATGCCGTAACAATTAAGGCTGTACCAGCAGGCGTACCGTTATTTTTACCTGCTAAGAGGATCAAAGCGACTGGGACGACAGCAACCAATATTTTAGCGCTGTACTAAGAGAGGTGTCACTATGCGCGTACAGGATGTAGTAGAGGAAATAGTCGAGAAGCTGCCGGAGAACAAAACCCCAGTCGTGTCAATCTTGCGGAAGCTGACCAATGTAAGAGATATGTTATTGCGTACACCAACCGCAGCACAGCAGCAATCAGAGGTAATTGAGGAAGCCATTGACACCGTTGTGGGCGAGGGCTTATATGATCTGCCATGCCCACCGGGAAACGTCACAGACGTCGATATACGGCGAGCTATTTATGACAATAGCGAAGGTCATGATGATAGCCGGGACTGGCACAGGATACCGCTCAGGCAGTTTAATGAGCGTATGAAACATACCTATTACTACTTCGTTGCTGGTCAGATTGGTATTTTTCCACCGCCTAAGTATGCGAAGGCCTACGGCATCAAGATTTTTTACACACCCGTGTATCCAGAAATCACAGTAAACGATATGCAATCCACGACAGGTTTCGATCCTGATTGGGATATGCTGCTGGTGTACGGTGTGCTCAGAGACATTATGCCTGAAAATAACAACTTTGATGTGCGTTATCAGCAGTTGCTTGCGGATTACCGCACAGCTACGAGTGGATATGAGCGGTATGTAATAGAGGAGAGGTGGTAACGTGGCTAATCCTTATCCATGGAAACACGGTAACACGAGTGAAAATACAGCGGCAGAACTGGACCCGCGCTATGAAACACCACTCGGCGCCCAGGAGAAAGCAGACAAAGCCGAGCAGAACGCTAAGACGTACACCTATGCCCTAGACGACCGTTTTAAGGCTCATGCCGCTGATCAGACGGTACATGTTACACAGACTGACCATAACAAGCTAGACGGCATTGAGTGGGGAGCAGAGGTCAACCAAAACGCCTATACGGTCATTAATGGAATCCCAGCCAATGCGCCGATGACTGAGCTCAAAATATTGCAGGGCATCGGTATACGGGTAACTCAAGATCCGGACGACAGAGCAATCACCATAACGGCAACTGGGCCAGTAGATATTGACCCTATCCCATTAAGCAAAGTGTATGACGCTGGTAACTCGGCTTATCTTAATGCCGGCACAGCAGCAGGCAATGTCCCTGTATTGGACGAAAACGGCAAGCTTGATGCTGTAGTTGTTCCAGCTATAGCGGTCACAGATACGTTTTTGGTAGCTACTCAGGCTGACATGTTGGCACTGGTAGCCCAAACAGGTGATGTTGCTGTACGTACAGACTTGAGTAAGTCTTACATCCTCAAGGGCACGGACCCAACGGTATTAGCCAACTGGCAGGAGTTGCTTACACCTATGTCTCCTGTGCAGAGCGTAGCCGGGAAAACAGGCGTTGTGACGCTAACCAAGGCTGATGTGGGCTTGAGCAATGTAACCAATGAGAGCAAGGCGACCATGTTTACCAGTCCAGCGCTCACAGGTACTCCAACGGCTCCTACAGCGGCAGCAGCAACCAACAATACTCAGGTAGCTACTACGGGATTTGTTAAGCAACAAGGCTATCTAACGTGGGCTGATTTCCCGTTTACTTATCTGCGTAGCGGGCTATTAACCTTGCCTGCAAGCCCGGCTGTATTGGATGTGCCAATAACGGCAGTAGTAGAAGACAGCTACAGCATGCGCAGTGGTAACACCGTAGTAGTCCCGTTAGATGGCTGGTACAGCATCAACATACTTGCTACTGTGCAGGACCTACCAGCAACTAACCGATTGGATTTGACAATAAATCAAAACGGCACAATGTTGACGAGTCGCCAAGTAGTTGGATTTGGAGCTGGTGCGGTCACGTTTTTAGGATTCGAAGAACAAAGGTATTTAGCTGCAACGGATGTAATTACGTTTAAAACTTCGCAGTCAGGTACAGGAACATACAGCTTGTACAACGTGCATATAAGACTTACACGGCTAGGACGTAGGCCGTAAAGGGGTGAATGATATTGGTGCTACCATGGCGTCCTAACACAACACAAGATATTGGCTCTCAACTTAACCCAAGGTACGAAACCCCAATGGGTGCGCAGGAAAAGGCTGATAAAGCCGAAGAAAACGCAAAGTTATACGCTGACGATAACTTTGCGAAGAATGCATTTAAAACTATCGAGGTGCCCGGCAAACTTCCGGTAGTAGCTGATGATAAGGAAGATACATTAACCCTTGAGGCTCGCACAGGCATAGCCATTACAACAAATCCTTGGGAAGACAAATTAATCTTCACGGCTACCGGAGACGCAATCCCCGGCTTGCATGGATCGTCTCATTTGAGTGATGGTGCAGACCCTATCCCAAATGCAACGCTCACTGTAAGTGGCTTAATGAGTCCAGAACAGCTTGCATATTTGAACGATTGGGTCGCAAATAAAAACACCTTCGTCAAAAAGGGAACGTACTCAATTAATGTTAAAGATTACGGCGCAAAAGGTGACGGAGTAACAGATGACACCGCTGCGATTCAGGCAGCTATTGATGCTCTCAAATTGGTCGGTGGATTTATATTTTTCCCGGCGGGCAAGTATTACGCTGGCGAACTCAAGCTATACAATGGTATCTCTCTCATGGGGGTTAATCAGACGTGGGACTACGAATATGACCTAGGTCCATCACGTATCATCGCTAAGATTGGCGACGAGTTTATGTTCAGGGCTAACGGTGCCAGTCACGTCGGGATACACAATTTGACTCTTGTCGGGCAAAACCGGATTACCAATGGTATAGATGGATCGGTGCGATTGCTCCAAGTAACCAATTGCCAATGGGCAGGATTTAACACTGCAATAGGTTTTGATCTTGGTGGCACACAGGGGCAGCAGTGGCAGATCAATAGTAACGCTATCTTTAACGCTAATGTTGGAATTAACCTGCTATATGATTCGAAGGTATTCGACAACTTTATCTATACTTGCAAGATAGGAATGGTCTTTAACGGGTCTGCATGCAATATTGTAAACAATAAGATCGAGTACAACGATATGCACATATCACTGACTGGTACACAACGTTCGACGTTTGTAGGTAATGTCTTCGATAGAGGCGAGAACGAGGGCATCTATATGAACAACGCAAGGGACTTAGCCTTTGTAGGAAATGTAATGATGGCATCAGGTTACTCAAACGCTAACGACTGGCAACAAACGCACTTACGGATGATAAACTGTGAAGACATAGTGTTTAGCGGCAACGTGTTTACGATGGATTATTGGGAAGGTAATGCAAAACCCACACACCTTGTTACAGGATCAGGAAGTTCAGGAATTAGCTTTACTGGGTGTAACCTGGATAAGGCTTCTTTTGGTTCTCTAGTTTCTGGTGCATCAGATATTTCGCTTGTAAATAACCTGGGGACGTATAAACGACAGAAGACTACGCTTACGTATGGTAAAGAGTACACCTTTGATTTCTGGACAGACTCGCTAATTGACAATAGCAAGAAGACACACACCTTCACGATTACTATGAAGGACACGAGCACTGACATTATTTCCGTCAGTCGTGTATTTTTGGTGGTTATCAGGGACTTTGCTGATGCTCATTTTCAGCAGGGTAATATTACCGATGTGATTGGCACATCCAACATCGGACCAGCAGCCAAGCTCAACATATCCCGCTGGGGTGTAAGCACCGAAGGCGCTAAGATATCCCTTACTTTAATCAACGTGGTCAGCAGTAACAACGCATTTGAAGTCACAGTAGAAGTCACAAAGTCGTAGGTGATGATATGAACATTAACGACATCATAAAAGAAGCTGATTTACTTGTACCTAATGCAGTCGACGTGGCAGATAAGTTGATCTGGCTGAACGCAATTAACCAAGACTTTTTTAACGTGGTGAAGATACCTGTCTTCGACTCGTTTATAAGCGTCCTGGACCAAGGCCAGTATACTTTATCAGCTAATGTGCGCTTTAAAAATATAGATTATGTCATGTGTGGCGTGGTCAAATATAAAGAGCTATCACCAGACGCTCCTAATCCGCTCCAAAACACGTTTAGATTCGATGATACAACCAAAGTACTCACCTTATCACCGCCGCCTTATGTGGCAGGTTTAGGCGGTTTGGTGAGGTACAACAGGATTGGTACCGCAACCTATACAAGCAGCAACATAACCATAGAGCCGGATGCGCCATTGGAGTACCACTGGACGTATATCCCGGCTCTTGCTGCATACATCGCTCATAGTATGGACGATGAGGTTAAAGCGGCCAACTATGAGAATCAATATAAAAATGCTTGGAACGTGGCGGCTCAGAACTATCAAAGGGCGGTGGTATCGTGAATGTGATTCGGTACCCACAAGCCAACTACCAACCGTTACCCGGCATACAGCAGGCGGTGACGATACGCGAATGGAAAGGGTTGAGCAGCTTCGACCCTCTATCCATCCAGGACAATTTGTTTACCAGCATCAGCAACTTTGTATTGGACGAATACCCCGTCATAGCAGCAAGGCGCGGTTACAGCGTGCTGGGGAGTGCAATAAGTACGTCAGTGCTTGGGTTAGGTGTATGGAAGAATCAGCAGCTGCACGCTGTCTTTGGAGACGGTACATGGCGAGTGTTTAACAATAATACTTGGCAGACGCTGGCATCTGGACTGGATACTTCGGCTCGTTGGAGTTTCACCAACTTCCAGGGCAACTGGAGTGACATTCATTTAGTAGGTGCCAACGGAGTTGATGCTATCAAGCATTATGACGGCACTACAGTAGCTGATTTAGCCGGATCACCAGCCAAAGGGAACTATATTACCACCTATCAAAATAGGCTGTGGTGCGCTGTAGGCAAGGAAATAAAGTCATGTGCCTTAGATCAACCAGAGCAATGGGAACTGTACAACGGAGACGATGAAGACAGTTATGGTAAAGAGATGGAATCCATGGCAGGGGAAAACGTAAATATGCTGTCTGGTAGCTTAACCAAACTTACGATAGGCATGCCTAACAGCCTACACGAGATGTACGGCGGTGTCCCCTCGGACTTTACCACTAAGATGGTGGCTGACCGTATTGGCGTGCGTAACAATCAAAGCGTAATCACCCAGGACGGTGTTATTTACTTTGCTAACCTCAATGGTGTCTATCAATATACTGGTGGGGTCTTGCCAGATAAATCGTTTAGTGAGGTCGTCAAGGGCTTTATAAACGGTGTCTCAAGCACAAGTTGTGCTGGTACAGATGGTAAAACACTATTCTTTTCCACTCACCAAAACGACATATTAAACTATGATCCACGCATTCAAGCGTGGACGATGTTTAACGATATTGACCCGTTATGCTTTGCTTCAATGGGTGAGAACCTTTACGTGGGCGATAGCAAGGGTAGAGTGCTACAGCTATTTGGAGCCGCTAAGGATGGCACACAGGACGTTAAATGGTCACTTGTAACTAAGCCGTTTAACAATAGCTCAATTGCCCAGAAGCTACGGATGTACAAGCTATGGGCTGTCGTTGATCTACTGTCTGGCAGCTCACTTAAAATATCCTTGTCACCATCTATTAAAGGCGACGATTGGGTACAGGTCGGTGAGATTGCACCAGCTACTGACCTTATTAAGCATCGAGTTATCATACCTACCGCCAAGATAGCGAATGAGAATTATATACGCATCAAGTTTGAAGGTACTGGCTACTTTAAGTTGCACGAATTGACTCGGCAACAACGCGAGATGCCACTATATTAGGAGGTTTTTTACATGGCAATGTTTCAAGCTCCACTATTAACCGCACAAACCAGTCACGCTCAACTGTTGGATGAGTTCGCAAAGGTAGTTAAAGAATTAGAGTTTATCGTAAACGGGGCAATCGACTCTAGGAATGTCCGTGAGATTGGTGGCTACAACGTAAACAAAACTGAGCTACAATCCAGAGACGGCGCCGTAGGCATGAGCAGCGCACGAACGGATGAGGATGATTTACGTATATGGGCTGGTGATCCAGACCGTGCTAAGGCAGCTTTTAAGGTGTTTGAGAGTGGATTGGTTACGCTGACTAAGTTTCTTTTGAGTAGTACAAATGGCGAATACCCTAAGATCGAGATGGGGTCAGAGGGAAACTTGCTTGCTGCTTTTTATAATGAGGGCACATATATTTCTATTGAACCCGACTATGGTCAAGGACCATCACTTAATTTTGTGAGAAATGGAGAAATACAAGGCAGACTAAATACTATTTTAGGTTTTGAAGTATTGTCTATAGGCAATATGAATATTCAATCTGCTGGAGGAAGTATAAAGCTTAACCCTTCAGAGACAGTTGATATACAAAGATGGAGTAAGCTTAAAAATGTTGATGAAAACAAAACTCTTCAAGACGAATTAAACGAAATATATAATCGTCTTGAATCTTTAGAAAACCCTTAAAAAAGAATTTATATACTATTCATGATGTGTTATATTGGTGAAAAATGGAACGAAGGAGACACATCATGAAAAAATATGTAGCAGGATTTTTAGCTGGTGCGCTATTTACAATAGGAGCAACGTCGTTTGCAGATGAAATTCAAAGTTTGGTTGGAAAGAAAATTCAAGGAGAGACCGCAGTTTCAGTCAACGGTAAATCTATCGACAAAGCTGTTGTAGTTGAAGGTAAAAGCTACGCGCCTGTACGATCAGTTGCCGAAGCAGCTGGAATGAAAGTCCAGTTTGGAAAAGAGGGCATTTCATTGAGTGACGAGTCTACTAAAGAAATTAAACCTGATCCAGTAACTACGGAGCCTATTGCAGAAACAAAAGAAACAAAGAAAATAATTAAAGAAACTCCATTGACTCTAGAACAATTGAACAGTGCAATTAAAGAAAATAAATCTCAGATTGAAGTTCTTGATGCGTCTATTAAAAATCAACAAATACTCATTGATTCAGGCCGTGATGTTGAATCTAATAAAAAAATCCTAGAATTTTATGAAAACAATAAAGCCGACAGAGAAAAAAATGTTGAGAAGTTTGAAAAGCAAAAAGCTGAACTAGAAAAACAATAATGTAAAGGGTGCGACGTTGCGCCATTTGTGTAGAAGTATTCTGAAAATTCAAAATTGAATTCTCAGAATGTTCAACACAACAATAAAATAATGAGCAAAAGGATTCTCACATGAGGGTCCTTTTCTATTAGGAGGAATTATGATGATTAACTTGCATACTCAAAATAAATTGGACGAAACAATTAACATTCTCTGTGATAAAATCCAAACTGAACTGAAGAAAGAAGGACCAGTTATTGATACTACTGCTCTTCCGGCCCTTCTTCAATCAGCGTCACAATTTATTGCTGTAGCTAAAGATTAAGAATTAGCTTTTAGTACTGCTTTGAAAATAATTTTGTAGGCTTCACCTAAATTTTCAGCGACGAGATTATTTGTGTTTGCAACGTTACCTTGCACTTGAGGTTTAATAAAAGCCCCGGATTGAATTGCAGCAACTAAAATATCTTTTGCGATTTCATATTCGTTTTGTGCCATATAGTTCCACCTCCTCTCTAACATTTACATTTTAGTAGAGTATGAAGAATATGGATAGTAAAAAAATGGACGGCTCAATTTTGAGCGGTCCTTTATTTTTCAATAGAACGGAGGTATGCAATGGCAACCACCAATAAAAACAACTTCGGTGTGCGTCAAGCTCTGAATAACAAAGGAGTAAATAACAGCCGAATCGGATACAGCAATGGGTATGTGACGGTGGACGGTAAAAACTTTCTTAAACCCGGTTCAGTTGCTAACGGATCAGCAATGTCCACGCAGCAAAATTTTAATAGTGCTTGGCAGGGCATGTCACCTACTAAGCCCGTATCTGTGCCAACAGTAGCCAAAGCATCACCTATGGTGCAGGCAGCAAATAATGTACGAAACAACATGACTACATCGACGTTTACACCGCCTACGCCTCGCTTAGAGCAGACACTCAACTCCTTGTCAGGTTTGGCTAATACACAGGCTGCTAAGTTGCCAGAGTTCAAGTATGATCCAGATTCTGACCCGGCATATCAGGCTGCTTTGCGCGAGGCACAGGCTAACCTAGCAACGGCTCAACGTAATACCAATGCTGGCTTGAGAGCTACCGGACAAGGTAAATCATCTTATTCCGAAACGTTAGCTAATCAGCTTGCCAATCGTTCCATGGAAAGCATAGCAAATACTACGTTGCCACAAATGATGCAGCAGGCATACGGACGGTTTATTGATAAGGCTAACTACGATCAAAGCGCGGCACAGCAACAAGCGCAGCAGCTTGCTAACCTGTATGGATTACAGTATCAACAAGACGTTACTAAGCCAATGGCAGAGGCACAACTGACAGGTAACTACATGCCAGCAGAAGCACGGCAGGCTATAAATGATATTCTCACATTCAAAAATCAGGCAGAAACGAAAGGAACCACAGCCCAACAGCGTGCAGATTTAAGCGCACAAGCTGATAACAGACGAAAGATACTGGAGTCTCTTGGCATTAACTCTGCTGCGTATGGTGCGAATGTGAATGCGAATAACGCTGCACAAAATGCAAGTACAGGGTTCCGGACATTACAAGGACAGCAACAGGATCTACAACGCAAAGAATCAAACTTGAATGCAGCTAATGTGGTCAGTCAAATGACGGGACGTGCTGTAACGCCACAGGACGACTGGCAGGGGCTTAATCGACAAGCAAATAACCCAAATACGCCGCTTACGCTACAAGCGCAACAGCAGCAATTTAATAACAGTCTGGCTGCTAGACAACAAGAGTTTAACGAAGGGCAGCAAAGTTGGGAAAACCAGTTTAATCAAGCTAAATTTGATGAAGATGTTCGGCAGTTTGGTTTGAATTATGCTATTGACCAACAACGGACGGCAATTCAGCAAGATGGAAACACGATTGATTGGCTTAAATACGGCGATAGCTTAAATGGCACAACAGCTAAATATAGTGGCGCATCAGTTAATCAAGTCATTGATGGAATACGTCAACAATATGCTGATCCGACCACTAAGAAGATACCTACTGACGAGAAGACACAAGAATTGATATATCAACAAGTAGTAGCTATGAATTTACCAGATGGACAAGATGATCAAGCGATGTTGATGTCTGGCCTATCGCGTGACACCATCAAGAAGCTTGATCAGAAATATGGAATAGCATCGGGAAACTGACTAGCCCCGGTGGCTCCGGGGCGTATAAAAACTATTACAAAGCAGCAAAGGACGCTAAGGCGAATCCGCGTAATTACTCAGTTGCTAGTTCTGCTGTTGCGTCTGCTCTTCAACAAAAAGGACTGCCGCAAAGTTGGCTACAACCTACGCTTGAATTGGTTGCCCGGGAATCAAGTTTTAATCCAAATTCCAAAAATCCGAAGTCCACAGCCCGTGGGCTTTTTCAGTTTTTGGATGGTACCCGCAAGTCTTATGGGGGCAATAGCGTGAACTGGAATGACCCAGCACAACAAGCATTAGCAGGAGTTCAATATATTAAAGATCGTTATGGAACGCCTGAAAAGGCACTAGCATTTTGGGATAAAAATAAATGGTATTGAGGTGGATTAAATGGCATCGCGATATGAACAGTTTGTCGAACAGCAACGGAAGCGAGCGCAGCAAATAAAAACAGATGCTCTTAATGGCACGCTTCAAAGGCAACAACCACAACAAAGGATGAATAGGCGGACAGCAGCGTTCGAAGCCAATGTAAGTGCAAATCCGAAGCTTACAGATACAAGCGTATTATCAGCGTTGCCAGATGCCCTTAAGATTGGACCAGGATTCATTGAAAATAGCACTCTTGCCCGTGCTTCTGCTGGCAATCAAAAGGCAAAGGATACGTACAAGGCGGCTACAGGCTTGGATATTCAGCCGCTTCAAGGTCCTCCTAATCCAACCGAATATCAATTACGCATCTCAGATATTAGACGTACAGCCCAAGAGCATCCTTATATGAAGTACATCCAACCGTTTGCTGAATGGGGTACAGGTGTAATGTCCGACACAGACGCTGGCAATTTCGCAAACCGTATGATAAGTACGGGTGGCGGAATGGTTATTGGTGACCGTCCGTATTACAACGTCACAACTGGCAATGCAACAGCGGATAAGGTAGCGGATTATGCAGGTAATATAGGTGGCGTATTAGCAATGGGATTTAACCCTGCCGCTCCAGGTGTTAAAGGACAAAACCTATTAACTGGACCGTTAGAAGCTGCTGAAGGTGTTCTTGCTACACGCGCTGGTAATGCCCTTACAAATACAATTAGTAGACAAGCCACTAGAATCCCAGGAGTAAGCGCTGGGACAGCAGATCGTTTTACTCGTGGTGCGCTCACTGGCGCTGCTGCTGGTGCAGTCGGAAATACTGCAATTGGGATCAATCATGATCAAACCACAGGCAGAGAAATGCTTCACAACGCTGCTGTAGGAGCAGCTTTCGGCGCTGGAGGAGATGTAGCCTTAAGAAGTTTAGGGGGTGGTGTACGTACAGCTCTTACCAAAATAAAAGGGGATCGTCCAATACAAGAAATAGAGGAAATGCTTGCCTTACCTCTTGGACGTACTGATCAACGTATGGCGCAGGCTAGACAGCGCTCTAACATTTCAACCAGCGAAGGAACCATTGTTAATCCAACAGACTGGAGGCCTGAACCTTTAGCACTTCCTTCTGGACGCAATGCAGCAGCAACTACTGGTCGGTTAGCAAGTAACCCTTACCGAGTTAAATTCGAAAATCTGATGCGTGTAGCCAATCAGACGGAGTTCACACCAGGGCGAGAAGCGGAAGAATTAGAACAACTTTGGGGAAGCATGGCAAACCGCCAAGATCCGGGATTAAGCGAATTGATTGATCGGGCATATCCAGCAACACGTCGTCAGGCGACCCCGGATTTGATACAAACAGCACGCCAGAATCAAGCTACACGCGAGAAATTCGGTGTGCCACTTCCTGTGAGAGAGACACAAGCAAATACTTTCATTGGAGAAGCAGCAGCGCCTAGACAACGTTTTATAAATACTGAGACTAACCAAGTACAACGTGTTGGGAAGGCTTCTATGAATACTCAAAGAACGTTTGATATTAGCGATCCTGCTGTTCCTAACTACTTGCGTGTCAGACAAGCGAAAATGGAAGCTGGAAATGCAAGAGTCAAGTCTGGTTTTAAACAGGATATAGCAGATGAAGCAGCGGTAAGTCCAACGAATGATATACCAAGCGCTCCAGTAAATGCCGCGCCAATGAAGCAAAATTGGTTTACAAACCTATTTGGTAATGGCGGCGTAGGTATTTCTCCTTTTGGAAGCTCAAAAAGAATAAATGCAGGTCCATTAACTACAGCAGATCAAATTGTTCGTAATAGTATTAAAAACGATGTGGCAGGTATTAAAAGTACAGTTACAGCAGAGGCACGCGCAGCCTATCACAATATAGTGGACCGATTAGATCCGCTTAAAAAAATAGGTGAAGACACCTATGAAGCGGCTATGGATGCAACTGCACGAAGTAATAATATCGCTAATACTATTGTACGCGATAAATTTGTAACACCTGAAGGTCAAGTAATTGGCCCTAGTTTGAATGACATTTTCAAAAAAGTAGCACGTGGACAAGATAAAGCATTCGTCGATTACTTGACTCTGCGACATGCTAAAACGCGTATTGCAAGAGGAGAAAAAGTTTATGCTGAAAGCTTGGGGATGACACCAGATAAAATACAGGCACGGATTGAGGTCTTAAATAAAAGGCATCCAGGGTTTAAAGAAGTAGCTCAAGAATGGGATCAATTTAACGAGAATATATTGCGCTATTACGGCGTTAAGGAGGGTCTTATTTCAGAAAACCTATTTAAGTCTCTTAGACAGGAAAACCCTAACTATTCTCCAATGCGTAGACAATTCAAGCGTTCTGAAAAACCAGGAAGAAAATTCTTAGCTAAAACTACGAGTTCATCTTTCTCAGGGCAAAAAGCGCCTTTGCAAAAAGTTAGTCCTACCGGATCTATGCGTGACATAGTAGATCCAAGAAAAACAACAGTTGAAATGGTGGGCGCTTGGACTAATGCATCTATGAACAATAGAGTTATGCAGTCCATAGTAAGTGTTGTTGCCAAGAATCCTGAGCAGTACCGCGGTGTAGCTGAAATTGTCCAAAAACCTAAAGGTATTAAAGACTTGAGAAAAATACTACAAGAAGATGGTATGGATGATTTTGTGGAGGCGATGAATGATGATTTTAAAAACCTTTTCAAAACCACCCGTATGGATCAGGATAATATTGTTCGGGCTATGGTCAAAGGTGAACCTGTTTATGTACAAATACACGATCCAGAAATGGTGAAAACACTTATTGGTATGGGTCCTCAAGCATCAAATATACTTATTGATGTTGCATCTGCTTTTAGTAATGCTACTAAACGAGGCGCGACAGGCTTGTTTGCTCCAGTGTTCGCCATTAAAAGTACAACGATGGACCTTGCGCAGTCTGCAATACAGTCGCGGCAACCGTTAAAACAAGCTGGATATACCGTGTATTCGATATTCAGCGGTATTGGTGATCGTCTCCGCATTCCAGGACTGAAAAATTTAGCGGAAGAATATCGTCGAGCTGGTGGTGAGTATTCAGCAGCTTTAAAAGGTGATCGAAAGTTGAACCGCAATATTTCAGCTATGACACGTGACCCTCTACTTACGCCAAAAGGAATAGTCAAAGGAGCTGGTAAACTGGCCGCTACACCTTTCAAAATGCTTGAGAGCGTTGGGAATATCGCTGAAAACGCTCCGCGTATGGCAGCGTACAAGCTTGAACTTCAGCGCTTAGGTGGAGAACGAACGCCTGAAAACATTAGACAAGCCATGAAACACGCTAGAGAAAGCACTGTAAACTTTTCCAGACGTGGTGCTCTAAGTCGTGATATAGAAGCGATAAGCCCATATAGTAACGCGGCTGTACAGGGAACTTACCGAGTTCTAAAAGGGTTGAAACAAAATCCAGTTCGCACACTGGGAGCCATTGCAATGGTATCTGTGTTGCCCAAAATATATGAATACTCACAATTTTCCGACGATCCTGATTACGATTTGATTCCAACACGTGAAAGGTATCGTTTCCTTTATATAAGCAAAAATGATGATGGTACATT
Source organism: Paenibacillus ottowii (assembly GCF_006874425.1). Lineage (GTDB taxonomy): Bacteria > Bacillota > Bacilli > Paenibacillales > Paenibacillaceae > Paenibacillus > Paenibacillus ottowii. The sequence goes on along the minus strand of NZ_VIJZ01000008.1, from coordinate 187,265 downwards.
TAATAAAATTCCAATGGAACCACAGTATAATTCTTTTGGTGAGATAACAATTGAAGCACTTAGACATTTCAAAGATAATGATCCACATGCTTTTAAAGATGCTATGGATTCTATTGTAGATGTCTGGACACCTCCAGTAGTTAGTGGTGCTTTAAAAGGAATAACAAGAGGAGGCGGTCCATTAGAAAGCCTAAAAGGTGTATTTAACTCTACTATACTTTCACCAGGTGTGGCCTTGGTCTCAAACGAAGATTATGCAGGTCGCCCTATTGAATCTCAGGATTTGGAAGGAAATTCACCAATTAATCGTTATGACGAACGCACATCTGGCGTAGCAATTAAATTAGGTGAGACACTTAATATGTCCCCTAAGAAAGTGGATTATCTTTTACGTGCATATGGTGGTGATCCAGCTAGGCTGATATTGCCGCTTACGAGTGAACAAGGGGCCGGAGACCCTACAAAAACACTTTTGAGAAACTTTATATCTGATCCACAATTCTCCAATACTCTTAACGATGATTTTTACAGAGCTAAAGATAAGCTTACGCAAGCGTATAAAGATTTGCAGGATGGAAAAGGAAATATACCAACATGGTATAATGACGAATTAAGGAAGACTGTAACATCTCAAGCAAATGGCTCACTTTCCAAGCGTTTATCAGAGTTAAGAAATCAAAAGAGAGAGATTGGATCAAATATCTCATTGTCACCACGCGAAGTTACAGAGCAACAACGTGTGATTCAACAGGAGATTAATAAAACACTTATTGATATCAACCAACAATTAGAAGAAGCAGGGGTTCCTTTAAGATAACCTGTTTCCAATATAGAAACGAGTGGTAATGATTACTAACTACACACCTTATTAAGGACCCCGTTTATTCGGCGGTCCTTTTCTTTATGGGGGAAACAACATGGAATATATTGAACTGGATGATGATAGCCGCGAATGTGCGGTTTCTCAAGAGTTTTTGAACATGGTTTTATGGTTGCTCGGCCCGACAGCACGAGACAAGTTTTTATACCCGGCGGTGGACAGCAGTGTACGACTTTATAATTTCAGCAGTAGAACAGATCATCAAGAACGGGCTTTCGCTGTCAACGGCGGCCGGAATAATATTTTTGATTCTGAAACAGAAGAAAGTGAAAAGACTGCTTCGGAAGTGGCTACCTTGGCTACTGACAGAGGAACAAGATATACGAATGATGCGGATGGAATCCAAGATAGATTTAATCATGCAGGAGGCCGGGATTGAATGGGATGCGAACACGCCAAACGAAGATTTGCAAAATTATCTGAAGGGGCCAAGAAGGCCCTTTTTATTATCCTGGGTGACGTTTACCTATGCCCAAGATGCAGACAAATCCAACAACTGGAGGGACAACGAGATGGCGAAAAAGACAATCGTAATTGACGCAGGACATGGAGCGAAGGACCCGGGAGCAGTTGGTCCTACCAAAAAAAATGAAAAGGATTTTAACTTGACGATGGCGATTAAAGTAGAGTCTATCTTAAAAGATAATCCTGAACTTAAGGTGATTCTTACACGTCGTACTGATGTATTTTTAGAATTGGAAGAGCGGGTTTCTATAGCCAATAAGGCCAACGCTGATGTTTTTGTATCAATACACGCTAACAGTAATTCAAATAAATCGGCGTCAGGTACACAGACGTATTATATGCGTCCGACCAGTAAAAACCTTGCTAACACCATACACAAACAACTTGCAGAGGCTACAGGGCTGCGAGATCGTGGTGTAACGTATGGTAGTTTTTACGTTATTAAACACACCAAAATGGATGCTGTACTTTTGGAAGTAGGCTTTATAAGTAATGCAGTTGAGGAAGCAGCTTTATTCGACGTAGATTTTCAAAATCGTGTTGCCCTTGCCATCGCAAAAGGCTTGTGCGCTCATGTAGGCGTTCCGTTTACGGGACCTGATACAAAGCCTACACCAACGCCAGTAACTCCTAAACCTGCAGATCCAGCGCCATACCCGACAATGGAGGTCATTGTAGGTAGTCAGGAGTTCACGGGCTACAGCATCAAGAATGTAACCTTTGTACCATCCCGGCCGATTGGTGAAATGCTTGGCGGTAAGATCGGATACACCAACGGCAAGGTTACTATCAATGGTGATGCGGTAGAGACGGTTAATATCGGCGGTATCGGTCATGTGCCAGCTCGTGCGCTAACCACAGCGCTTGGGGCTCGCATCTTTTGGGACAAGACAAATCCAAAACGGGTAGATATTTTCCCTAAACTATAAGGAGTGATTATAATGAAGGAACAATTAATAGAAGCAGCTCAACCGTATGTATTAACCATCGTAACAGCGCTAATTGGTCTATTGGCTACGATTGCTACAAGTGCTCTTAAAAAGGCGCAACAGAAGGCTACAGAATACTATGTATCCAATACATCCGTTAAGGATCGGGAGTTTTTGCATAAGGTTGGTGTTGAGGCGGTAGCATATGCTGAATCGGTGTTTAAAGATTTCGAAGGAGATAAGAAGCTGCAGGAAGCCATTGACTATGTGATTGGCAGACTACGTGTAATGGGTATCAATGTGACAGAACAGGAGATACGGGCCGTGATCGAAAAGGCTGTACAAGATTATAATGCAAATGCGAAAAAGTCTGCTTGAGCCCTTCGGGGCTCTTTTTTAGTATATGGACAATCCCTCGGCGCATACGATGTGCTGAGGTGATGCACAGATGCATGTAAAGTTTACAACGTCTGAATGTACTGACAAGCTGCGAGCCGCCTGTTATGATTATCTCTATCAGAAATACGGGGGTGTGCAGCGTGATCGGACTGTATGGACGTGTCAGCACAGAGGAACAGGCCAAGACGGGGTTTTCAATCGACTTTCAAGTGAGGGAAGGAAAGAAGAAAGCCGGGACTGATGATGTAAAAGTATATTTAGATGAAGGTATATCTGGAGAGTTTTTAGAGCGTCCAGGACTTGATGATCTACGTAAAGATGTAAAAGACGGAATAATCACTAAAATTATTTGCTTAGATCCTGACCGCTTGGCTCGTAAACTTATGTTGCAGCTTATCATAACGGACGAATTTGAACGCCGTGGTGTTGAACTTGTGTTTATAAACGGTGAGTATGCCAAGACACCAGAAGGCCAATTATTCTACTCTATGCGTGGTGCTATTGCCGAATTTGAGAAAGCGAAGATTAATGAACGTATGTCACGTGGTAGAAAAGAAAAAGCCAACCAGGGAAAAGTAGTAAAGAATAATTATACGTATGGGTATGATTACGACAAGCAGAACAATGCAAATGTCATTAATGAGTATGAAGCGCGTGTCGTGCAACTCATTTTCAACCTATTTACTCAGCCAAATGAGATTGCACAAGGAATAAATGGTATAGCTGTATATCTAACGGCTCAAAAAATACCGACAAAGCGCGGTGCAAAGGTATGGCACAAACAAGTAGTCAGACAAATACTAATGAACGAAACATATACAGGTAAATTTGCTCAAAACAAATGGGATACAGAAGGTATGTTGGGTAATAAACACAAATCTAAAGAAGAGAAAATAGCCATTAAATTGCGGCCAAAAGAAGAATGGATTTGGGTCGACTGTCCGCAAATCATCACTGAGTTTCAGTACGAACAGGCTCAAAAACTCTTAGGAGAAGCGAGACGTCGCTATGCTAAGTCTGGATTACGCAAGTACCTACTATCTGGTTTGGTCCGGTGTGGAGTATGCGAGAATACAATGACTGGTCGTCGCCAGAAAAACTGGGGAACATATAAACTTGAGTATAGCGATATAAAGAATACCGCAGGTGCTAAAAACAAAGGCTGTGGAATGAAGATTGCTTGCGACACATTGGATACAATCGTTTGGGATCGTGTACACATGTGGTTGTCCCAACCAGAGGAAATTGCGGCCGCTAGTATGGAAGAGACCCAAGATTCGTTTGCCGATCAGGAGTTAGAGCGGATTGAAAAGGATCTAGAGAAGACAAAAGCAGCTCGAAAGCGCCTTATTAAATTGTTCTCTTCTGATATTGGTATGGGAGAAGAGGAAATACGCGAGGAACTGAAGGAGCTTGCGGATAAAGAAGAGGGATTAAAACAGCGGCATGCTGAATTGACTGCTGAGATGGAGAATGTACAGAATTACGAAAGTAGCCGTAATCTGCTCAAGGAAACGTTGGAATACTACCTGACCCTTAATCCTGATGAACTCACATTTGAGGATAAGCAAAATCTAATCAGACGGGTGGTTAGAGAAGTGAGAGTAACTAAAGATGAAGTGAACATCATCACCTTTTAGGACCTCTATAGTCATTAAGATCTCGTTTTCTATACAACGGGCTGCAAATGTTGCCAGTTTTGTTCCTTTTCCGGTCTGAAAGCTTTCGATAGCCTTGATCAGTCCAATGGTGCCGATGGATATAAGATCCTCCAAATCTTCGCCGGTGTTATCGAATTTTTTTACAATATGGGCCACCAGCCTTAGATTATGTTCAATAAGTGTGTTACGGGAATGTGCGTTGCCTTCGGCAAACAGCTTTAGGTGTCGAGCTTCCTCTTTCTCAGTCAATGGCTGCGGAAAGGCGTTGTTTTTCACGTAGGAAACGAGTAGCGTCAATTCCTTGATGAACAGAGCGATAGCACTAAATAGTCCGGGCACGGATGACACCTCCTGAGGTAGTTGCAAACTTACGACCTTTGTTACTTACCGGGCTTGCGGTCTGTTTATTGTATGTAGGCAGGTGCCCATCCGTGCCTGTACTCCGAAAACTGCTTTGTAACAAATTGCGCGATATCTTTCTTGAGCTGCCTCCAATCCATAAAAATTCAAAATGTCAGAGGCCATTTTGTACGATGACGCTATGATAAAACTCGTTTATACTTTAATTACTTAATAGTGATGGATATGAGGTGGGACTAGTGATTCTGGTAAGTTCATGTTTGGCAGGAATGAAGGTTCGATACAACGGGACGGATAGTTTGGATGTACATATTCAGAAGTTGGTAGAGGAAAAGAAGGCAATGACGATCTGTCCTGAGCTGCTGGGGGGCTTTATGACGCCTCGAGAGCCTGCGGAGATCGTTGGAGGGACTGGAGAAGACGTGCTGAGGGGCACAGCCAAGGTGATCGAGCTTTCAGGCAAGGATGTCAGTGATATGTACATTAGAGGTGCGCACGAGGCTTTGCATATAGCTAGAGAGGTTAACGCGTCACTTATTATTTTAAAAGAAAACAGTCCGTCCTGCGGGTCAGCAGCGATCTATAACGGCACATTCGAAAACCGAAAAATCGCAGGCAACGGGGTAACCTCTGCCTTGTTAAAAAGGGAAGGCTTTAAGGTTATATCCGAAGAACAAATATCGGAGATTTTTTAGCCGGAGAATATGTAATGATAAATCAAGCGTCTTGATCGCTTACTGGCTTATAGCTGTGAGCGCAAGACGCTTGTTTGTGTTGTATCCGTTTTACACCAGCGTAATGACATTATTTAAGCTTTAATGCCAAAATCCCTAAGTACTCCTTGAGGGCTGTCCCGGTAGTAGATATGGCCCCAGCCGAAGGAGAGAGCTTGGCGGCATATAGTGACAACCTTTCACTTGCCAGATAGTCGGTTGGATAAGCTGTTGCTTGCATACCTGCACGTTGAAATTCCAGGGCAGCACGTGGCATATGGAATGCGGAGGTCACCAGGATAGGTTTTGTGAACTGATGTTGTTTTAAAATTTGCGAGGTATATACGGCATTTTGCTGTGTATTCAAGGAACGGTTTTCGATAAAAATGTCCTTTGCTGGAATACCCAGTCCTAACAGCTGCCTTTGCGCAATATTGGCTTCATTACCACTGTCTCCAAACACTTGTCCACCGGAAAAAAGGATAGGTAGACCTGTTGCTTCATGCAGTCTAGCTGCAGTGAGCAATCGGTTGGCCGCAGACCCCAGCAGATTACCTTGTCCATTGATGTCGGGAGTTCCCTCTGTAGCTCCGCCCCCCAGTACGACAATAACATCACCTTGAACGGTACGGGGCTGCGGGTACTGCTTTTCCAGGCTACGGATTAACAAATCTCCAGCCAAATTGGTTGATGAAACATACAGCAGCAATGTAACAACGAGCAGTACAATTGCAGGTTTACGTGCCCGTTGCCATAGCCAGATTACAAGACCTGCCATCACGAGGATAAACAAACCGGGAGGAAGCACGAAGCTGTATAGAAATTTGATGAAATAAATCAAGTACAGACCTCCTATCCTATAAGCTTTATCTATTGGATACATTGTAACATAGGCAAATGATTGGATTCCTCTGTTGATAAAGTAGTCTCGTAGGCGTAATATATAAAGCCTAGTGATTTTTTTCATAGAGGAGCGAGAGCATCATGGGAGAGTTAACGACAGCCAAGCGAATAATGATGATCGCGCTACTGGTTGTATTATGGGGCATTTCTTGGCCCATCTATAAAGTTGCACTGGAATACACGCCGCCCCTTTTGTTTGCAGGGCTACGTACACTGTTGGGTGGTCTGCTATTGGGAGCGATTTTAGCACCGAGATGGAGTCGCATTCGCTGGAAAGAAAATTGGCGAGTGTATGCTATTTCAGGTATTTTTAACGTAGTCCTGTTTTATGGCTTGCAAACCGTGGGGCTGATGTATGTTCCATCTGGCTTGTTCTCTGTGCTGGTATATCTTCAGCCGGTGCTGGTCGGCATTTTTGCATGGATGTGGCTGGGGGAAGCCATGTCCAAACTCAAAGTGATTGGATTGATCATTGGATTTCTGGGCGTGGCAGCTGTCAGTGTCGGAGGGTTTTCAGGACATGTGGCTATTGCAGGTGTAGTCATCGCTATTATTACAGCAGTGAGCTGGGCGTTGGGGACCGTATATGTGAAAAAGGTTAACCAGCGCGTGGATTCGTTGTGGCTGGTCGCATTTCAATGTACACTTGGAGGCATTGTGTTAACGGGAGCTGGATCAGTAACGGAAAGCTGGTCAGACATCGTGTGGAATGTTCCATATATGTCAGGGCTGGTATTCGGGACTGTACTGGGAATTTCACTATCCTGGCTGCTGTATTTCACACTCGTCAATTCGGGAGATGCAAGTAAGGTCGCTTCCTATACGTTTTTGGTACCGGTGATTTCGGTATTTGTCAGTTCTATGCTGCTTCACGAATCGATTACGGCTTTTCTGCTGGTTGGTCTGGTATTAATCGGCTTTAGCATTTATCTGGTTAATCGCAGAGTGAGGGTAGTACAGCAAGCTTAAACATAGTAACAAGAGAAGCAGGACCCTGCACAGGCGGCAGGGTCCCTTTTTTTATGCTGGTAGAAGGTGTGCGGCTGACTTGTGAATTCAAGGTTCGCAAATTCCAATAAAACGATTTGACCGTGAGCTTCGTCTTATTCGTAACTAAAGAACAAATCCTGGGGTGACGGGACGGGTTCAAGGTTTAACATGCAGTACATTGGAAATGGGGGCAGTACAGCAGTGGAGGAAGAGTTGTTTTTTCAAAAAATATCAGCGCAAAAAAGAAGGCTGTTTGGTATCGCCTATAGCTATTTGCGGAATCAGGCAGACGCGGTTGAGGCGGTACAGGAGGCAACCTGCAGGGCGTGGGTGAAGCGCAAGCATGTAAAGGATGCAAAAAGTTTCGATTTCTGGGTGACCCGTATTCTCATCAATGTCTGTATAGATGAACAGAGGCGGCGGAAAAGGCTCGTTTTGACGGACGGTTACATAGATATCAAAACGAATGAAATGGTGAGCGACAGCATGCTTGATGTGCAAAATGCGCTCGCCAAACTGAAGCCCAAACATAGGCATGTTCTGATTCTGAAATATATGCACGATATGACCGTACCCGACATTGCACTTATTCTCGGAAAGCCGGAGGGAACGATAAAAAGTTGGGTGTACCAGGGATTAAAGCAGTTGAGACGCAGAATGGGGATTGAAGAGGGAGGACTTAACCATGCGTGAAGAAGAAAGTTTATTAATGACGGCCAGTCATGAAATGAAGATTGCGGAAAAAAGAATAGATGACTGCGTCCTGGACTTTGCAATTTCACAGGGGATTGCTGAAGGACAGCGAAAAGAGAAGGGACGAAACAAAAAAGGATGGTGGCTGGGAACAGTCGCATTGGGAGCGGCAGCCGTGACCGGAGCCATATTTGTCTTTCATCATGGAGCCCTAACCCCTTCAGGTCCGTCGAATGCTCATTTTGATGTCCAGGCGGTTACATTGGATTCTAAGGAATTCAGCGGTTTCCGCATGCTGACGGACAAGGAGCCCGGTGTACGTAGCGCTTTTGAGCTCAATGCAGTCCAGCCGCTACAGATTGCTCAGGAACAGGGGAACTGCAAACTCACTATCAACGGTTTTTATGCCGGAAGTGATCGAATAGCCTTGCTTTTCAGCTTTGAAAATAAAGGCACCAAACCCGTCGATTTAAACGATTTTGCCTTAGTGGACCGTTCAAAGCCAGCCTCCGCCAGTTTTACCAGGATCGACGTATCTTCCATTCATGGAACACGCACGGGAAAGATGTCGGGAGCACTTCACCAGTTTGAACCCGGCACTAGTTATGGGATCATGGAGTTTTATGTGGCAAAGAAAGCGGATTGGCTGAAATTACAATTGAACGCGACCTTGACCCCTACACGAAACAGGAATTTGCAAACGGATATCAAGCTCCCTAAAAATCCCGTTAGTTTTGCGTTTAAGGACCCGACTGTTCTTTATGGTAAAACCCCAAATAGCAGCCGTTTTAGCCTCAACTTTGAGCTTGCCTCTCAATCGCTAGTTTCTAACGATCGCGTATTCAGCATCCATAAAACGATGGACATTGCTGGTCAAAAGGTTGATGTGGAAAAGGCAGTGGTGTCCCCGGCCGGGATTAGTCTCGTTTATCGTTATGATGAGCGGAATACATTTGATATTCATGGGCTGGTGGAACCAAGCCTGGTGATTACATCGAAATCCGGGAAGGAATACTTTTTTTCCTCACTTCTGATGCCGACGTTTAACAGTTCTGATGGCCGAATTACGGCACTATTCAAAGATTATGAAGGTGCGGAGGATCTGCAGATACAATCGATCCGCTTCAAGGCTTCAGGAATCCGCGGGATAGAAAAAGCCAAGTCGACCCTAGTTGTTGATATGAATAAAAAGCAAATTCTTGCCGGTCCAGATGATTCTGTCTCCATTGTAAAAACAGGACTTGCTGCGGGAGGCCAAGCTCAGGTGCTTGGACTAAAGCTTTCCCATAACGGGCAAAAACACCGAACGCTTTCTCTTGATCCCATTTTTATGGATGGCGATCATGCCGAACACAAGCTCACAGAAGGATATGATTGGTCAAACGAAGTACATTTGTATAAATCACAGGAAAAAACCGATACCAGCTTCTTCTACTATACTTTGGATAAGCATTATCCTCAGCCGCTTACCTTCCGTATTCGTGATTATGACCGTAAAATTTCTGATCCGCAGGAGCAGGAACTTATAGCTCCGGTTGAGTAATCAAGCCAGACCGTTAAAAGCTTTAACAAGGCAGCCAGGGTTTTTTTTGAAGAGGTTTCCCTCCTTTGGAGTTGGTTAAAAATAGGGATGACACTATGAAACCCAATAAAGAAAGGAGAGACGGATAATGGGGCGGAAAATATTGATTACAGGTGCAGCAGGTACCATCGGGAAAGTACTCTATGAAGGGCTAAAAGCGGAAGATAAATATGAAATCATCGCTGCTGATGTGAAGAAGGATGAAGAAGCAGGGATTGTGGAAATGGATATACAAGATGCTGTACGACTGGCTGAGCTTACACATGGAGTGGATACGGTACTGCATTTTGCATGGATTAAGGATGAGGGGGATTTCCTGGGCAAAGTGCTGTCTGGCAATGTAAGCGGAGCTTATAAGCTGTATGAAGCTGCGGTCCAAAATGGGGTGAAACGCATTATTTTTGCCAGTTCCAATCATGCCACAGGGTTTTATAAAGTAGGCGAAGCCATCGATGTAGAAGATCCCTACCGACCGGACAGTTTTTATGGATTAAGCAAGTGCTACATCGAGCTGCTAGGCCGACTGTATGCCGATCAGGGCAGAATATCTTCAATAAATATCCGTATCGGTAATTTTCCTGGGGATGATCGGCCGCATTCGGAGCGTGCTGCCCATATTTGGATCTCTGAGCGCGATATGGTCCATCTGACCGTCTGCTGTATCGAAGCGCGTTCGGACATGAGTTATCTTAACTTATACGGTACGTCAGCCAATACGGATAATTATTATGACATTGGCTACTTGGAAGAACGAATCGGATATAAGCCGCAGGATAATGCCGCCGAGCTGCTTGAGCAGGCCAAGAAAACTGGAGTTCGGGTGAAACAGGATGAAACCACTTTTCAGGGTGGGCAAAAGGAGTAGGGTAGATTAGATTGACCAAATATGCTTTATGAATGGGCTTAAGGCGTCGAACAGACGCCTCATATCACATAAAACTTCACCAACATCCGAATTGTTCACTCCTCTGGACACTCCTTTGTTCATGAAGCATGAGAGGCTTCACTTTTCATTTTGAATGCGCTTACATAATATATAGTTATACGGCGGCGGTGCTACAAATCTAGCGGTCGGTAATGTATATAGAGGGGGAGTGACTCACATTGAATCAGCCTATGCCCAAAAATTCTGCAATGCTTACGACAGATTCCCGTTTGAACGGTAGGCTGGGAACAGGCAGGAAACACGGTTTTTTCTATGAACTGATCCGCAATCGAGTATTATTTCTGATGTTGTTGCCCACTTTAATTTTCTTCTTCATAAATTCGTACATTCCTATGGTCGGCATTTATTATGCATTTACCCAGTTTGACTTTAATACCAGCCTTTTTGAAGCCCAGTTCGTCGGACTCCAAAATTTTCGCTTTCTATGGCAATCCGGCACGTTGACAAAATTGACATTAAACACGGTTGGATATAACGCGGCGTTTATCTTACTCGGCAACGTGTTAGCGATAGTCCTTGCTATTTTACTGAATGAATTGCGAAGTCGCTACTTTAAAAAGATCACTCAATCTGTGATGTTCCTGCCATATTTTGTTTCTTTCGTTATTCTAAGTGTCATCGTGTATAACATATTTAATTATGATAATGGTTTTCTGAACACGCTGCTCGTGCAATTTGGTGGTGAACGTGTGGATGTGTATAACAAACCATGGGTGTGGATTTTCCTGATTATCCTGTTCTATTTGTGGAAAAATCTCGGTTACAGTATGGTAATCTACCTGGCAGCAATCACAGGGATCAGTGACGAGTATTATGAGGCAGCTAAAATAGACGGAGCCAACATTTTTCAACGAATCTGGTACATTACCGTTCCTATGCTCAAGTCCACCTTTGTTGTGCTGCTGTTATTTGCGCTGGGTAGCATTATGAAAGGACAATTTGATCTGTTCTACCAGTTAATTGGTAACAATGGTGTGCTGTACAATACGACTGATATTTTGGACACTTATGTGTATCGTTCCTTGAAAGTAACTTTTGATGTGGGTATGGCTTCAGCCGCAGGTGTGTATCAATCTTTGTTCGGATTTGTACTGATCATGACCGTGAACTACATCATTCGCAAGCTGAACGACGAATATGCCTTATTCTAGAAAGGAGGACCCAACGGATGGCGATCAAAGAGGATGTATACACTCGACTTTTTAAAATTATCTCCTATGTGATTATCATTGTGGCATCCATTGCTTGTTTACTCCCGTTCCTACTTATTATTTCGGCTTCACTAACCAGTAATGAATCGATTATCAGGGACGGCTATCATTTTATTCCACAGCAATTCTCGCTGGAAGGATACCGGACGGTGTTCACCTTTCCTGAAGAGGTGTTAAGGGCGTACGGGGTGACGATTTTTACCACAGTTGTAGGGACGACGCTGGGCCTGTTCCTGATGACGATGGCCGGATATGTGCTGGCGCGTAAAGATTTTAAATACCGCAATGCATTCTCATTTTATATTTACTTTACGACGTTATTTGGAGGCGGCTTGGTACCTTGGTACATTATGCTGACGAAGTATTTAGGATTGTTAGATACGTATACGGTGTTGATTTTTCCGGGATTAATGACTCCGTTTTTGATTATTTTGATGAAAAACTTCATTCGTTCCTCTATGCCGGAGGAGCTGTTCGAGTCCGCTAAAATTGATGGTGCGGGTGATTTTAAAATTTACTATCGAATTGTACTGCCTTTATCTACTCCAGGTATTGCTACTGTCGGACTGTTTCTGGCTTTGGCCTACTGGAATGACTGGTTCTCATCCTCACTCTTTATTAATGACCCGCATAAATACCAGTTGCAATACTATCTGTATAATGTAATTAACTCTATGCAATTTATTGCTCAGATGGGTGCAGGCACCGGCGTGTCCTTGTCCAACGATATGCCGACAGAGTCGACTAAAATGGCAATGGCGATCGTGGTTACGGGTCCCATTTTACTACTGTATCCGTTCATTCAGCGTTACTTTGTCAAGGGACTGACGATTGGTGCGGTAAAAGGATAGCAGCACTAAAGAGTTAAGATGGCATGATGTGCTGACATTGTGCCATCCAAGCAACACTTTTTGTAAGCGTTTTATTTGCGACAGACTACCATTTCAAAGGGAGGATTCACATGACATTTACAAAGAAAAGAAAACAACGCATGTCCATCCTGATTGCAGTCATGGTTATCATGGCACTCTTAGCCGGATGTGGAGGAGGTAGCGGAAACAGCGCACAAAAAGCAAATGGAGAGGATGATAAATCCCAGAAAGTTCAGCTGCAATTTTATATGCTGGGTGATGCGCCTAAGGACCTGCCTACCATTGAGGCAGAGATCAATAAGTTGGCGGAAAAAGATTTGAATGCCACCGTCAAATTTAACTATACGACGTGGACAGACTGGGATCAAAAATATAAGCTGTTATTGTCTTCGGGCCAGCCTATTGACCTGATCTTCACTGCGGATTGGACGCAGTATCAGGCCTATGCCAAGAAGGGCGCATTCCTGCCGCTAGACGATCTGCTCCCTAAGGCTGCACCTGCCTTGCAAAAATTTGTACCACAGGACATGTGGGATGGGGTTAAAATCGGTGGCAAAATTTATACCGTGCCTGGCACGTACAAAGAATATGTCACAAACGGTTTTGTATGGCGTGAAGATTTACGTGAAAAGTATAATTTGCCTAAACCGACCGATATCAAAAGTTACGAGGCTTATATGGATGGGATACGCCAGCATGAGCCGGGTATGAAAACCGTATCTTTGAACAGCGATATCAAGGGAAATCTGCATGATCGATATACCGAATTAGTAACGAAAAGTATTGGTGCTTTGCCTTATGGCATTGGCATCAAATATGAAAAACCAACAGAGGTGTATAAATATTGGGGCTCAGATGAACAAAAAGAAGAGCTGAATACTTATAAACGCTGGGCTGATAAAGGATTCATTCCTAAAAATGTATTAAACGTAAAAGATACGCTTCAGGATCAAGTCACTTCTGGGAAAGCAGCGAGTATTTTCGGCGACAATCCAACCCGCTTTAATGATATGGTCATTAAGCTCAAAGCATCCCACCCGGACTGGAAGCTTGAGTACTATCCATTCCCGCTGACAACGGGCTATGCAACTCCGGTGCATCCGATTCATAACGGCTTTGCAATTCCAAAAAGCAGTCCGAACCCAGCCCGCGCATTGGCCTTTTATGAAAAGCTGGTGACAGACAAACGCTATAACCTGCTTACGCAATATGGTATCGAAGGTAAAAACTATGAAGTCAAAGATGGTTACTATCATATGATAGGTAGCGGTAGCACGAATGGATTTTCACGGGAAGGTATGAACAGCTGGGCTTGGCGTAATCCGGAATACATGCTGTTTGATTCAGGTTTTGACCGTGTGAAGAAGATATTTGCGGAGCTGGATAAAATCCAGAAGCCTGATCTGTTTACCGGCTTTGCAGAGGACTATACGACCTACCAAGCAGAAAAGGCAGCATTGGAACAGGTGGAGAAGCAGTATCTGTATCCACTCCAAGCTGGACTAATCGACAACGTTGATCAAGGTCTTGAGACCTTTTTGCAAAAAGCGAACCAAGCTGGCTTAGAGAAAATTCAAACCGAATATACAAAACAATGGGAAGCCTACGTGAAGGAGAAGGGGATCAAATAAAACGTAGAGAGCTGTGATCTAAAGCAGAAAAGCAAGTCTCCAGAAGTGGAGGCTTGCTTTTTTGATGTCGCTTATTGCGCATTCGCTTTGGAACGTCGAAAATCTGTGGGTGTCACGCCGAGGCTGCGTTTGAACATACGGTGGAAATAAGAGCTGCTTGCAAATCCGGTTTGTTCTGCCACTTCAGCCACCGACCAATCGGTCTGTTCCAGCAGTTCACAGGCCTTGCGAATACGAAGCTGCTGGATGACGTCCACGATGGTAGACATGGTTTGTTGCTTATAAAGCCGGCTGACATAGATTGGTGACATATTCAGCTCTTCCGCAATCTGATTGAGACAGAAATTGGGGTCCGTATAAGCTTGCTCTATACGTTCATTGATTTGCCGTACCAATCGTTCTTGTTTCGTATTTCGTTTTTCCGCTAGACTGGAGTGAATCTGATCAAAGATCAATTGGTAATGATCGATAAGATCCTCGGCGGTCTCTAATCGATCTGGAGACGGTAATTCTGGTATAGACTCGATAGCTAATCCATTGAGCTCACTGATATGCCGAACAGCATTGTTCACACTCATGATGAGCCGAGAAATTGCCACCCGAACAGAGGAAAACGGATATTGCTCCATGTGCATTAACAGGTCTTGAAACAGTCGGTGTGCATCCTCCGTATGACCCGATAGCAGCGTATCCAGCAATTTTTTTTCTTTATCCGATGGAAATATATAAGTATGTTGGACATCTTCATTTGTAGCGTTTCTGGCATTAATAATACAGCCATGTCCCTGAAAAAAACGGTGCATAGATGCGTTCTCTACCTGGCGGTATAGCAAATGCAGCTGTTCTGGTTGGCTCGTAATCGCACTATAGGTTAGGGATACACTCAGCTTCAAATATTCGAAACAAGCTTCGCGTATTTGGCGTAATAGGGTCTCCAGTAGTACTGTGTCTGTATATTCCGCAGGGTCTAAAATGTTGAGCATTAACAGGACGCTATCCTCATCTATATCAACGGTCTCCACCCGATACGTCTGCCCGCATATTTCAGATGCGATATTCATGATCGCAAATTTGTAGGGTAGCAGATCAGGTCCACGCTCGCTTTGCCACCGCGCATATTCATCTATGCGCAGGAGTACAAGCCGATAGTCTTTGTCGAACTGGAATGTGATCCCAAGCTCGCGGAGCCGTTCCGGTTCTTCACCAGCAGGAAGATTTCGGGTTCCGCGAATCACATTCCGTAAAATGTTTTGCCGGATCGTGTACATACTGTTGCGTTTCTCCGATTCCAGTGTATTCATTTGCATAACAATTTGGCCAATAGGCGTATATAACATTTTGGACAGCAACCAGGAAGCCACGAATCCTGCCATTCCGATGATGGCTGCGATCAATAGCATTGCATTACGAATAACACTTGCCATTTTGATAACGCTTTCATATGGTGTGATACTTATATACTGCCAACCTAGTCCATCCGGGGAAGTATAGGAAATCAACGATCTAATACCATGAAAGTCCTCTACAAAATAGCCTGTTTCCTGTTTTTTGACTCTAGTGTGTAGCCATAGCTGTTCTTTCTCGTTCAAAGCTTCGTCTGTCAACGTTGTCCCAGACAACAGTCTGCCTTGATCATCTAAAATATAAGCGGTTCCGCCTGAGGTGGGGTTCGCCGCCATTTCCTTGTTCATCCAGGCTGCTGACACATTCACAATTACAGCTGAATTTATCGTTTCGTTCGAGTTAATGGCGTCATAACACAAATACGTATAGGCTGCGATATTTGGGCTTGCTTGCTTTACGCCAGCACCGGAGTCTGATGCAGGCAGCAACGGATACGTGCGTGGAATAGGCGTGAAGGGTTTGTAGTTCTGATAATGATCCAGCACGCGAATGATGTCAGTATCAGCCAGTTCATGCTTGCTGAATAACCCGTTTTGACCTTGTGAGGACGCAATGTAGAAGGTGTCACTTTTAGGGTTATACACGTAGATGGATTCAATATATGGCATGGAGTTAAGATAATTGTTTAATTCGGTCATGGCAGCGGTTACATCATATACATTGGGTTTAGGATAATACAACAGTTTGGATAGGGTACTGCTGCGGTACATTTGGAATGCCAACGATTGAGCAATAGATGTCATGTTAATGACCTCTTTGCTTCTCAACGCCAAGCTATTGTGATTGGCTTCGAACGCCTGCTCCTTTTCCACGCGAATGTAGTAGAAATAATATACAGTAGTGGATACCAGCAACGTTAATGTTATACATAACGTAATGCTGACCAGCAATTTGCTGTGAAGCTTGTGATGCTTTTTGAAATTGCTCATATGAACAGGCCTCCTGTCTGTGTGCACATAGCTGTAAAGTACACCCTATTTATGTATTCATTATACGTATGATCTTATGAACAGGACAGTGAACAAACCGATCCTTTGTGAAAAATAATGACTTTTACGTAAAAAGACCGGGAACACGCCACGCAAACTAGATTGCGTCGGTTCCCGGCCGGGTTTATATATTCAAATGTAAAGAAGCAAACATGAGGCGGTACTTCCATCAGTCAGGAAATTGAACGTTACCTTTAACGATATAAGCTTGGCCTGTGCCATTTTCGGCTAGAGCTGGGATGGTATC
Source organism: Paenibacillus ottowii (assembly GCF_006874425.1). Taxonomy (GTDB): domain Bacteria; phylum Bacillota; class Bacilli; order Paenibacillales; family Paenibacillaceae; genus Paenibacillus; species Paenibacillus ottowii. Next base: position 170,390 of record NZ_VIJZ01000008.1, on the reverse strand, counting down.
ATTGAGCACGACACCGCGAATGTCCGTCATCCGTATTTTTAGAGGCTGTTTTCCTAAGTTAGTGCCCAAAAAGTGGTTATAATCCTGTTTTTCAAGATTGAGCCATTGTCCGTTTTGTTGGACTTCCATTTTAAGGACCGGATATTTATGATTGCGTACTTGAATAGCTGCCCACCATTGGCTGCTGCCTTCTTTAATGCGATAGGAGACATTGCCGCTAACCGGAGCTTTGACAACTTTCCATGAAATATTGATTTTTCCATCCTTCTGATCACCAATCAGATTGAAGGCATTCGGAGACAGGTCGAGCGCACCACTTGGACCCTCAGGGTATAAATCGGTTACATATACAGTTGTTTTTCCTTTGGGGCCTTGAACTTCCAAATAGGCTCCGGCCAATGCAGCTTTAATTCCGTTATAATTCAGTTGTGTGGGGTTGAGCGCTGTGATTTTGGCATCAGAAGGGATAGGGTCAAGCAGCAGGGCTCCTCCAGAGTAACCTGATCCTGTATATGTGGCGTACCCCGTGTAAGTATCATTCCAAGCAGCCGAAGCAGGCAGGGCGAACAATACGACACTTAGCAACGATGTCAGACCGATCGTTTTGAACTTTCGGAACAGAGATTTTTCTCGCAAAATGATTTCCTCCTTGTTCATGTAATAGATTTATATAGCAAATATAAACACTATATTACCTAATATTCCAAATTGTACAATAGGACTTTGAGGCAAAAAGATACAGTTGGAAGTATTTGTCGATCTACTCATAGGACATATGGTGTGTTTTTAAAAAATGACTGTGTAGATAAGGAATAAGGGGAGGATGAAGTGATAGGGACGAAACTAGGACTTTTGGATGAAGTCTTTTAAATAGAATAAGCGAACTATTGTTCTCCTTTTGATTGTCGTATACAATCGAATCATGCTGATTTTAATAGAGTAGTGTCGACTCTGTGTATGCTGCAACGAAAGGATGTTATGCATCATGATGGGAAGAGCCCATTTAATTATTGGAACCGGGGTCTCCCTGTCAGTATTAGCCTTAAGCGGGTACGAAGTGACCCCGGCTGCCGTGGCCGTTGCTGTGGTCGGTTCATTGTTGCCGGATATTGACGAGCCTAATTCCATGCTTGTGAGCCGGGCGTTACCGAACAAGTTGCTTAGACTCGTACAGCTTCTAATGATCGTGGCTGCGGGTTGGGTGTTCTTTACTCGTTTGGCTCCGCCGCCCTGGAATCTTGTTTTGGCTTTGCTGATGATCAGCGCTTCTTTTATGCCTTCACGGTCCATGCGTAAAGTTATTATTTTTCTAATTGGGATCGGCCTAGCGTGGTATGGGGAATCATATGCCCCCTGGAATTATATCGCCGGGTGTCTGCTGATCATATGTACGCTTGTTCCACACCGAGGATTGACGCATACGGTGTATGGGACAGCAGCATGGACTGCATTGCTGTATGGTACCACACGTTTGCATGGCGATAGCATATGGCTGGCTGGAGGTATGGCATATTTGCTGCATTTATTGGCAGATTCCTTGACGAATAACGGAATTAAGCCTTTGCCACCATTTAAATGGAAGCTTCGATTTAAATTGATGAGCACCGGAACCCGGAAGGGAACAAGGGTAGAAAATGTATGTATCGCCTTAACAGCTGTACTCGTAGTGATTGCGCTGCTTCGGTACAAGCATTTAATTTGAGTTCCTATATTTTTTGCTTCTATTAATCTAAAAAAACAGTCAAGTGCACGTTGTATGTGTCTTGACTGTTTTTTATAGCTTCCTATTCTTTGTTACTTTTAAGCTCGCTCAACAATGGTATTCAGCGTTGTGCGATCTAGATTTTGAACCAGCTTAATGATCAGCTCCTTGGCTGCATCATAATCATCCGTGTGAATGATGGAAGAGGATGTATGGATGTATCGTCCACATATGCCGATGACGGTGGATGGCACACCAATTCCGCTCAAGTGCACTTGACCAGCATCCGTTCCTCCTGTGGAGATAAAATATTGGTACTTGATTTTGTGGGTTTCCGCCATATCCTGCACATATTCCACAATCCCGCGGTGTGTAATCATACCAGGATCAAATACCCGCAACAATGCGCCTTTGCCAAGCTGCCCGTATGCATTCGGATCTCCACCCATATCGTTGGCAGCACTGCAATCCAGTGCAAAGAAAATATCCGGCTGGATCAGATTGGCAGCAGTGCGTGCACCGCGCAGTCCCACTTCCTCCTGAACCGTAGCTCCTGCATACAATGTATTTGGAAGCTGATCCTTTTCCTTATGTAATGCTTCCAGAAGTTCAATGGCCAGGCCTACACCATATCGATTGTCCCATGCTTTTGCCATGATTTTTTTGGGATTCGCAAGTGGAGTGAAATCACAGATCGGGGCGATAGCTGTTCCGGGTACGATCCCCAGATCTTGCGCTTCCTGTCTGCTGTCTACGCCAATATCCAGGTACATATGCTTAATGTCCATCGGCTTACTGCGTTGTGCTTCATCAAGCAAGTGTGGTGAGATAGAGCCAACTACACCGATCATTGGACCATTTGGAGTCAATACTTGAAGACGTTGTGACATGATGGCTTGGCTCCACCAGCCTCCAACCGGCTGGAAGCGAATCATTCCATTTTCCGTAATACCATTCACAATAAAACCAACTTCGTCCAGATGCCCAGCTACCATTACACGGGGGCCACTTTCTTGCCCGCGCAGCACGCCAAAAAGACTGCCCAAACGGTCCTGCACGATTTCATCCGTATAACCGGATATTCGTTCTTTAACCCATGCTCGCAACTCACGCTCATGTCCAGAGATGGAAGGGAACTCGGTTAAGGTTTTAAACAACTCCAATGTTTTTGCTTCCATGATGTATACCTCACTCCTTATTAATTAACCAGTGGTTGTCATCTATTCAGTATGAATGGATTTGTACGGAATGTCCACGATATCATTTTCCTGACATAACATTTCCCCAAAAAGCTCATAATGTTAAGGAGCCAAGCAATCTGAACCGCCAAAGCGCGGAACTTACGAATAAGGGGTGGTGAATGATGCCAGCTAAGTCGGGACAGCGCGGTTTTCGTACCAATTCGTCGCCGTTGTCCATAAATGAGAAAGACTATCAGAGTGTTTCCCAAAAGCATGAACCTTCCAGAAACGTATTTGCCAATTGTGTGCGTGCCTTTCTGGTCGGAGGGGTTATCTGTGTGATTGGGCAGGCAATCCAGGAAGCCTTTATGGCAGGGATGCATATTTCCGCCAAAGAAGCTGCAGCACCAACTGCATCCATGATGATCTTGTTGTCAGTTATATTAACCTGCATCGGGGTCTACGATAAGATTGCCCAATGGGCAGGTGCGGGAACCGCAGTACCTATTACAGGTTTTGCGAACTCGATGTGTTCATCTGCATTGGAGTATCGTTCCGAGGGATTGGTACTCGGAGTGGGCGCCAATATGTTCAAGCTGGCAGGCTCAGTTGTCGTATTCGGTGTGGTGGCGGCATTTATCGTGGGCGTGATCTACGCGATCCTCGGTGTGGGGGGCAATCACTTATGAAAAGACAGGGAGGACAAACCTGGAAGTTTGAGTCGAGACCGCGCATCATTGGAAGCGCAACTGTCGTAGGCCCAGATGAAGGGGAGGGGCCGTTGTCCACAGATTTCGATTATATTTATGACAATATCGAAATAAATGAGAAAACATGGGAAAAAGCGGAACGAAGATTAATTGAGCATTCTACAGAGCTTGCGTTAATCAATGCTAATTTAAACAAAGAGGAAGTGCAATTTTTTATAAGTGGTGATCTGATGAATCAGATTATCAGCAGCTCATTTTCGGCTAGCAAGCTTGCTATTCCCTATCTTGGCGTTTTCGGTGCCTGCTCAACGTCGATGGAAAGTTTGGCTTTAGCATCACTTATTGTGGATTCAGAGGCAGGCGACTACGTAATGGCCAGCACAACTAGCCATAACTGTACTGCAGAAAAACAATTCCGCTATCCTAATGAATATGGAGCACAAAAGCCCCCGACGGCTCAGTATACGGTTACTGGTTCAGGTGCGGCCATTATAGGACATGCCAAGTCAGGAACGGTGGTGGATTGTGCTACCATCGGGCGTGTAATAGATATGGGCATTAAAGACCCTTTTAATATGGGCGGGGCTATGGCTCCAGCAGCGGCGGATACGCTTTTGTCTCATTTTCGGGATACTGGCAGGGACCCTGGATATTATGATCTTATTGTAACAGGGGATTTAGCCTCTGTAGGGCTGCCGATTGCCAAGGAGCTGCTCAAAAAAGACGGATTTGATATGAGTCAGACGGAATTTAATGATTGCGGTTTACTGATTTATGACATCAATAAGCAAAAGAAGGTTATCGCAGGGGGAAGTGGTTGTGGATGCTCAGCTGTTGTAACTTATGGGCATCTGTTAAAGCGGCTCGAAAAGGGAGAATTACAAAAGGTGCTAGTTGTGGCAACCGGTGCGTTATTATCTCCTTTGACTACACAGCAGGGTGAAAGCATCCCTTGTATTGCACATGCTGTAGCTTTTGAAGCGGGAGGACAAGTATGATATATCTATGGGCTTTTTTAGTGGGCGGTGCCATTTGTGTCGTAGGTCAGCTGATGATGGATGTGATCAAAATGACTCCGGCACACACAATGAGTACGTTGGTGGTAGCAGGTGCAATTGCGGACGCTGTCGGAATATATGATCCACTTATCAAATTTGCCGGAGCGGGTGCGACGATTCCAATTACCAGCTTTGGTAACTCACTCGTACATGGTGCATTAACTGAATTGGAAAAGGACGGATGGCTTGGTGTCATTACAGGGATCTTTAGTGTAACAAGTGCAGGGATCTCCTCGGCGATTATTTTCTCTTTTCTGGCATGCTTGTTTGTTCGTCCAAAAGGAAGTATATAGAGGCAGATGCTTTGAATATGACAAAAGTAAAATATATTGTATACGTGAACCCTTCGGATTTTATAAATCGAAGGGTTTTTTTGGCTGTACCAAAACAGGTACGTACGCGAACAGATGGAGCTTGAATAATATGGGCAGGGAGTTAAGTGTACTCTGTGTCCGCCTTCATGTACAATAATAGGAAACATGTTGCTATCTAGGAGGTTCACAGAGTTATGCCCGTGCGTCAAGAATCTGTGCAGATTGTATCTGCAATCCGTTCTAATTTAGAATCATGCATATTAGGTAAATCCTTTGAAATAAAATTACTGCTTACAGCTATGCTGGCAGGTGGACACATTCTGATCGAGGACGTTCCGGGTACGGGGAAAACGCAAATGATCAAGGCTCTCGCTAAATCCATGCGTGGTGATTATCGCCGTGTTCAATGTAACCCTGATATTCTACCGAGCGATATTACAGGCGTATCTATATTTCATCCACGGGACGAGCGTTTTTATTTCCGTCCGGGTCCTGTGATGACTAACATTTTGCTGGCAGACGAAATTAACCGCGCCACGACGAAAACCCAGTCGGCTTTGCTGGAGGTTATGGAGGAACGAAGTGTGACGGTGGATGGGGACACTCATATGTTGCCTCATCCATTTATGTTGTGTGCCACTCAAAATCCGATTGATTTTGAAGGCACTTATATGCTGCCGGAAGCGCAATTAGATCGATTTATGCTCAAAATCAGCTTAGGCTATCCTGATTTGGAGACGGAGCGAAACATGCTGCTTCATCATCAGGCGGGCCAGCCAGCAGACCGTCTGGAGGCTGTAGCGCATATGGAACAGATTGCTGACATCCAGCAGGAAATCAGAGATATCTATATGGATGAAGCGGTGACTTCCTATTTACTTGATATCGTACGAGCAACAAGAGAACACCCATCCGTGCTGCTGGGCGCTAGTCCACGGGCTGCACTTGCTTTTGTCATGGCTGCCAAGGCATATGCTTTTCAAGACAATCGCGACTATGTCCTGCCTGATGATGTGAAGGCACTGGCGCCTTATGTGCTGACGCATCGTTTGCTGCTTCGCCCCGAAGCGCGCTTGGATAGTTCCAACGCCAAGTCCGTGCTGCAGTCCGTACTCCGACAAGTTCATGTACCCGTACGAATGGAGCGTTCTTAGGGAATGAGTATGGTCAAAAGGAAGCGCAGGCTTCCCCGGCTATCAAGTCGTATCTGGCTTATCCTATTTATATGGGTGGTGTGCCTGCTTTATTTGTTGTTTCAGGGCGGAAAGACATCGGTCATGCTGTTTTCTATGGTTACGTTGTTAATCGTTTATTTATGGATGGTGGGTCTGAGTGGAGTTCGTCGCGTCCAGGGCCACCGGCAGCTTTCGCAAGGCTCGGAGTTCGGGGAACTGCTGCATGCGGGAGATCAGGTGCATGTAAAGCTCAGTTTGAGCATTCCTGGCTTTCTTCCGTTACCCTATGTCATTGTTCGTGAGGTGCTTAAGCGACATACAGGGGAATCTTGGTCGTTTGAAGACAGTGTCATCCCCAGTATGAAAGGGGGCGGCCAGCTTACTTTTCAAACCCCTGCTTTAGAACGAGGAAGTTACTATTTTGAGGAAACCGAATGTGTGAGTGAGGACATCTTTGGCCTGTTGGAGCACAAGGGCAAATTGAATGCACGTGGTGAATTTCGGGTGCTCCCCCGAACGGTATTCATTCCATATTGGCAGATCAATGATCGCCGCTCAAGGATGTCTGGGCCGCAGACCGTTCAAACTCGAACACGTCGTGAAACGACCCAAATCAATGGTGTGCGGGATTATGTATATGGAGATCGGTTTTCACGCATCCACTGGAATGCGACAGCTCGTACAGGCAGCTGGAAATCCAAGGAATTTGAACATGAAACGGTTCCCAAAACGATGCTTGTACTGGACGTACAAACAAGGCATTATGTAAACGCCAATCAGTTTGAACTAGCTGTATCTTCTACCGCTTCATTGCTGGAATATGGTGGACGGGAGCGGATGGGGGTCGGACTGTGTACAGCTGGAGAGAAGGGGACCGTTTTTCAGCCAAGTGAGCAGATGATGGAACGACAACGAATGATGCATCACTTGGTGGACATTCACACCACTTCGCAAGGCAGCTTGATGACCGCTGTAGAGAGCTGTGTGCGCCAGTTTCCACAAGGTTGTTATTTTATACTGATTAGTCCGCTGAAGGATCAGCAGGCGCTGGAACTTCTTCGCTGGGCCGATACACGGGGGATGACCCCGTGCCACGTCTATATTGGGGAAGGCTCTGCCGAGGGAGAAGCTGAAAAATGGATGAGTATGCTTCGAGCAAGGGGAATTAAGGGCTACGATGTTGAGAGCCTCGAAGAGCTTCCGGCTGTAATGGGGGGAGGGACACAATGAAAAGCTGGTTACAATCGTTAAAGAGCTCCTGGGCCCCCGCCTTTACTTTCTTATGGATTATTATTATTGCTATGCAATGGGTGTCTTTTGCTTCCGAATTATGGCTGGAAGAGACAAGGGCACTTGTACTGATGACCATTACCATGCTGGCGCTGGTGAAGATTTTACTACCATTCCGTCCATGGATAGAATTTGTCGTTAAGGCAGTAACCCTATTTTTTATTTTGTATCGGACATTGGTGTCTTACTCCATTATTATCCCTTTTGGTGGGGTGGCCAATCGTCTAGACCAATTTATATCTAACATGTCTCCTTATGTTTGGTTTTCCCTCATTGCTTGGCTAGTTATTGAGATGGTCCCGCTTATCGTTACCACGAAGCAGCGGATTCTGGTTTTTGTGGGCATCAATATTGCAGCTCTGGCGGTGCTTGATTCCTTCACACCAACTGTGTTGTGGGAGGAGGTTGCCTGGATTGTCTTTGCTGGTATGGGATGGCTAGTGACACAGCATTTGCAGTATTTTCGTCAGCATTATCCTCAAGGATGGAAGCAGATTCGGCGTTATCCGTATAAAATTGCGGCTAATATTGCTGTCATTTTTGCGCTCATTATTATGGCTGGTGTGAATATGCCCGAGGTGCAGCCTGCTTTGACGGACCCCTATACAGCGTGGACCCAGCGCACTAGCTCAACCACCGCAGGAACCACCAATGGAGCTGGGGTACTGAATCAGCGGATGAACACTGCATCGGGTTATAGTCGCCAGGATAATCGATTGGGTGGAGGCTTTAATTTTGATTATTCACCTGTCATGACCATCACAACTAATCAGCGAAGCTATTGGCGAGGAGAAACGAAACGAACCTACTCCGGTACAGGCTGGAGTGACGTGGGCAACGATGATCCAGCACCAAATGAGGTGTCGATGACCGCAGAGCTTGAAAACGCACAAGAAACGAAGCATTCCACTGAGCAGGTCGTACAGACCATTACAATGCAAAATGATCAGAGCTACCCTGTTCTGTTTGGCGCTTATTCGGTGAATCGTGTTCAATCGGTAGATAGAGATTCACGGGCCAACGGGTTGCATTGGAACCCGAAACAGGCAGAACTTCTTTGGAATCCATCCTCTCGAAGAACTGCTTATCCTAAAACGTATACTTTGGTATCGCATGTTCCCGTGATCCCTGAGAAAGAGCTGCGTAGAAAAAGTTTTAATGAGTTGTATGGAAAAAACAAACAGGAAGCCTACTTGCAAATTCCAAAGGAGTTGCCGCAGCGGGTTCGTGATTTGGCTCGCAATGTAACGGCAACGGCCAAAACGCCGTATGAAAAAGTCGGATTGCTACAGCAGTACCTACAGCAAAATTATGCATATACGAACAATCCGGATCTTTCACGGAAAAGAAGCAGGGATTTCGTGGATGCTTTTCTGTTTGAGATTCGGGAGGGTTATTGCGATTATTACTCCACTTCATTAGTCGTAATGGCTCGCTCCGTTGGGGTTCCAGCCCGTTGGGTCAAAGGGTATGCTCCTGGCCAGCAGACGTTTTCCGATGATGCAGCTGCGGGCAATGGTGACGAAAACATGTCCTCTTACTCCGTGACAAACGCAGACGCTCATTCCTGGGCAGAGGTATATTTAGGCGAATATGGCTGGATTCCTGTAGAGGCTACACCTGGCTTTGACATGCCACTGCTTACGGAGCAGGAGGATTCAAAGACTCCAGAAGCCCCAGCGGTCAAAGATCAGCCAGAACCAGAGCAGCCTGAGCAAACCCCGCAGATGAACCCAGGGGAAAGCTTTGAGATTCATCCTGTAATCATAGGCTCTGCTGTTGCCATTCTTCTATTATGGGCTGCTTATATCATCTGGCGTAACCGGGCAGACATTCACTTTTATCTACTGCGTTTACGTACAGGTAAGCCGCTGACTCCCGATGAAAAGGTGGTCGTCGAAACGGAACACTGGTTACGGTATATGCGAAAAAAGGGCTTTGTCCGTGCCAGCCATGAGACGCTGAGGGAATCAGTCGACAGGTGGTCACAAGAAACACCGGAACGCGCTGCGATTTTACATCATTTGCTCGGATGTTTTGAACAGGCGCGTTATAGTCCTTCGTCGGTAACCGCGGAGGATTGGCGCACTGTTCGTCAGCAAGCTTTCCTGTTGCAGAAGGAATCATGGATAAAACGATGGACTGGACGTAAAGCAAAGTCTGATCAGAAGAATGAAGGCTAGTTTATTTTTATTAAGTTCGAGCAGTGTAATTTTTCATCTTAATCTATAAGTTTAGTAAAAAGCTGTCCGTTTGTTGCGGATAGCTTTTTACTAAGCCATAGTAATATGGTATAGTTTGTCGTATGAAACTGAGGTGACCGACGTTGTTTGAAATGCTGATGCCCAAATTACGGGTGAATACCGTCTTTGATATTGATCTTGAAGGCTTGTATGCTCAAGGATATCGCGGCATTATTACGGATCTGGATAACACGCTGGTCGGTGCGAAAGCGCCGAACGCAACTCCCGAGCTGGTGGCCTGGTTTGAAAAGGTCAAACAGGCGGGTTTTAAGCTTGTCATCGTGTCTAATAACAATATGGACCGTGTATCCGTGTTTGCTACGCCTTTGGACATTGAATTTATACATGCCGCCCGGAAACCATCTAACTCGTCCTTTCGCAGAGCTATACGTATGATGGGACTTACTCCGGAAGAGACTATTATGGTCGGGGATCAAATGTTGACGGACGTATTGGGAGGCAACCGAATGGGTTTGCATACCGTTTTGGTGCTGCCGATCTCCATTCATGATGAAGGAGTCATGACCCGATTTAATCGACGGTTAGAGCGAATCGCGCTCACAAGGTTGCGTAAGAAAGGCTTATGGCTTGAGGAGGAAAAGAAGAATGACTGAAAGACCTGACGGCGGAACTGCCGTCAAATGTAGTGGCTGCGGTATCACCATGCAGACCACTAGTCCGGACCTTCCGGGATATATTCCTGAGAAATTATTAACTCGCGAACCGGTTATTTGCCAGCGCTGCTTCCGGATCAAAAACTATAATGAAACCTCTTCGGTGACGGTAGATCAGGATGAATTCTTGAAGCTGCTTAGTCAGATTGGGGACAAGGATGCGCTTGTTATCCACATTGTAGATATTTTTGACTTTGAAGGCAGCTTGATTTCCGGCTTACAGCGTTTTGTAGGTTCCAATCCGGTTGTACTGGCAGTCAATAAGACCGATTTGTTGCCCAAGGTGACAAATTGGAACAAGGTACGTAACTGGGTACAAAAGCAGGCGAAGGAGCAAGGGCTACGCACGGAAGAAATCGTATTGTGCTCAGCTAAAAAAAATCAGGGCTTTGACCGTCTGCTGGATGTGGTATCCGAATTGCGTGGTAACCGCGATGTATATGTGGTTGGTGCCACAAATGTAGGCAAATCCACGCTGATTAACCGCCTGATTCGCGATTACAGTGATATGGAGCAGGAACTCACCACGTCCCGTTACCCTGGGACTACACTCGATATGGTGAATATCCCGCTTGACGACGGCAAGCACATTATTGATACTCCGGGTATTGTATACCCTTGGCGATTTAGTGAAATTGTCTCCCGTCAGGATTTGAGCTCCATTATGCCTGACAAACCCTTGAAGCCTGCAGCATATCAGTTGGATTCCGGGCAAACACTGTTTTTCGGAGGAATGGCCCGATTCGATTTTGTAGATGGTCAGCATCAATCTTTTACCTGCTACATTAACAGTGGTCTTAAAATACATCGCACCAAGCTAGAACGGGCTGATCAACTGTTCGCTGATCATGCTGGGGAGTTATTGTCTCCGCCAACACGTGATCAATTGGCAGAGATGCCAGAGTGGACAAGACATGAGTTCCGTGTTCCACGCAAGTCTCCATCGGACATTTATATATCCGGTTTGGGATGGATTAGAGTGAATAGCGAGAACGGAGCTCTGGTAGCGGTTCATGCTCCTCGGGGAGTCCGTGTGCTTTTGCGGCCTGCGTTGATTTAACAATGCGGTAACCAAGTTATAGGGCGGCAAGGAACACATATTGGTTCCTGCCGCCATTCATGTATTTGAGCGGCCTAATATTTTGCAATATGGGGGAGAGCAACGATGAACAGCGGGGAGTCTGGAACAACCGAACGAGATCTTGTACTATTGGGCGTATTGGGTGATCCGATCAAGCACTCCAAATCGCCTCTTATGCATAAAGTAGCCTTACAGGCAGCGGGGATTGAAGGGGATTTTGTACCTCTTCATGTCACGCCGGACCAACTGGAAGATGCCGTGAAGGGGATTCGTGCCTTGCGTTTCCGTGGAGTCAATGTAACAATTCCCCATAAAGTCGAGATTATGAAATATCTGGATGAGATTGATGAAGGGGCTCGGCTCATCGGCGCTGTTAATACGATAGTGAATGACAATGGACGACTCAAGGGCTATAACACGGACGGAATTGGCTACGTGCGTTCCCTCAAGGAAGAGACTTCTGTCGAGTTAAAAGGCGCAAAAATTGCCGTTCTCGGAGCCGGTGGGGCCGCCCGTGGCGTAATTCATTCCCTATTGGAGGAACAGCCTGAATCGGTTATCATTCTGAACCGAACACGTGACAAAGCTGAACAGCTGGCACTGGAGTGGACGACAGAGGCAATTCCAGTCACGGGCTATTCCAACGAGGATGCCAAGAGTGTGCTCACTGCAGTAGATGTGTTGATTAATACAACCTCGGTCGGAATGTCTCCTTTATCGGATGAGCTTCCAGTGGAAACGGGTCTGATTCCAGAGGGGATTATTGTGAGTGATTTAATCTACAACCCGCTGGAAACGAGACTTTTACGAGAAAGCCGTGAACAGCGCGGCTGCACTGTACATGGAGGCTTGGGCATGTTTGTGTATCAGGGGGCAGTGGCTTTTGAGTATTTTACGGGCGTAGCTCCTGCAGTAGACCCAATGAGAGCGGCGGTGCTGAGCAGCCTGTCGTAAGTGGATTATACTTTAAAATTATGGAAATGCCGCATTGTATATGTGGCGACGAAGGGGTTAAATATACATGTTAACAGGTAAACAAAAAAGATATCTGCGCTCGATGGCGCATCATTTGGACCCGGTTTTTCAAGTAGGTAAAAATGGTACCAATGAGCACCTTATGCGTCACATCAACGATGCGATTGAAAAGCGTGAGCTGATGAAAGTGCAAATTTTGAACAACTGTTTGGACGACAAGCATGAAATTGCGGAAGAACTGGCAGCAGAAACGGGTTCAGAGCTTGTGCAGCTGATTGGAAGCACCATTATTTTGTACAAGGAATCTCGTGATCATAAGCAAATCGAATTGCCTAGAGGATAATACGCGGGGAGAAAATTATGAAAATCGGTATTATGGGTGGTACATTTGATCCGATTCATATCGGACATCTGCTGGCTGGGGAAGCGGCAAGAGATGCCTATGGGCTGGATCAAGTATGGTTTATGCCTTCTCATATTCCTCCGCACAAGCATCAAGCGGGGGCAAGCGGCAAAGAGCGTTTGGAGATGACGAGTGAAGCGGTAGCGGGTCATCCTGCTTTTGAAGTGCTGGATATTGAGGTGCTTCGCGGAGGGGTATCCTATACCATTGACACGATCAAGAAGCTCCAGGAGCTGCATCCTGCTGTAGATTTTTATTTTATCATTGGTGCGGATATGGTGAACTACTTGCCTCATTGGCAGGGAATCGAGGAATTGGCGCAGCGGATTCGTTTTATTGGGGTTCGGCGACCGGGGTTCCAGCTTGCACTGAATGAGTTGCCACATTATTTGCAGGACAAGGTGCTGCTGGCGGATATGCCAGGGGTGGATATTTCTTCGACGGATATTCGGGAGCGTGCTGCAGAAGGGCGCACTATTCGTTATCTTGTGCCTGATCGTGTACATGACTATATTACAAGGGGCGGTTTGTATGAAGTACAGCCGTGAGCGGCTAATGGAAGCCGTATCTGGCCAGATGCCTGAAAAACGCTGGAAACATACACTGGGTGTGATGCATACCTCTGTGGAGCTTGCGAAGCGCTATGGGGCAGATCCGGATAAGGCGGAACTGGCGGCTATTTTGCATGATGTAGCGAAATATTGGCCTGTTCAGCAGATGGAAGAAGTAATTCGAAGCCATCCTGAATGTGATCAGGAGCTATTGAAGCATGACAAGCAGCTCTGGCATTCAGAGGTGGGGTACTGCGTTGCAGCAAGGGATTACGGAGTGGATGATCCGGAAATAAGGAATGCGATCCGCTGGCATACGTCAGGACGCGTTGGTATGAGCTTGCTGGACAAAGTCGTGTGTCTGGCTGATTACATTGAACCGGGGCGGGATTTTCCTGGGGTTGAACACATCCGTAAGCAGGCAAATAAAAGCTTAGAGCAGGGCCTTATCGCTGGATTTGATTCTACCATTTCATTGTTGCTGGAGAAGCAAAAGGTTATTTTCCCGCTGACGGTCTTGTCACGCAATGACTTGATTCAACAGCTAAAACAGAAAAAAATGGAGGTTCATGAATGACCCTAACAAATGAGAAATTAATGCAAACGGCGGTTGAGGCCGCTAATGATAAAAAGGCAATGAATGTTGTCGCACTGGATTTGCGCGGAGTATCGCTGGTAGTGGATTATTTTGTAATTTGCCACGGTAATTCGGACACACAAGTACAGGCCATTGTAACTGAAATTCGCAAACGCGCTCATGACGAAGGTGTAACCATCAAAGGAATCGAAGGGATGGATTCCGCTCGCTGGGTTCTAATGGATCTGGGGGACGTTGTAGTGCATGTCTTCCATCGTGACGAACGCGAATATTATAACATTGAACGACTCTGGTCGGATGCTAAGGTTGTGGAGAAAGTATGAGTTTGATCGCTGGTACTTATGTCACCATTATGGTGGATCGTGAGGTATCTCCTTTCGGCTACTTTCTTACCGTCGGTGAGCAGGATGTGCTGTTGCACTATACGGAGCTGACTCGTGAAATCGAGGTGGGCGAACGGTTAGAGGTATTTATTTTCCACGATACAGAGGACCGTTTGGCTGCAACTATGAAAAAGCCGTTTTTGTCTCTGGGTGAAATGGCCAAGCTTGAGGTGGCTGACGTGCATCCGCGTTTGGGCTGTTTCCTGGAGATGGGATTGGGGCGTCAACTTTTGCTGCCGATTCGTGAGTTGCCTGAAAACCGGGATCTGCATCCTCGTGTGGGTGACTATGTGTATGCCATTATGGAGCATGACAAACAAGGCAGACTGCGAGCCAAGCTGGCAGGGGAGCAGGAACTGGCTCCATTGTGCTTTCATGCTCCTAGTTCATGGCTCAATACGTGGGTGCAGGCGACGGTATACAAGCCGCTTCAGATGGGCACATTCGTCCTGGTGGACGGTGGTGTGCTTGGTTTTGGTGCAATAGGAATGATTCATTCCTCGGAACGTAACCGTATGCTTCGCTTGGGCGAGGAGGTTAAGGTTCGGGTCACGCTTGTTCGCGAAGATGGCCGGGTCAATCTGGCGATGGCGCCACGCAAGGAAGTAGGCCGTAATGAGGATGCGGATCGGTTGATTGCCTTTTTGAAGGAACGTCCAGGTGGGGGCATGCCATATTCTGACGCGACGCCGCCGGATATTATCAAGCAACGGTTTGGTATCAGTAAATCCGCCTTCAAGCGTGCGATGGGCAAGTTGATGAAGGATGGACTGGTTACACAGAAGGAAAACTGGACTTACCTCGTGGAGAAAATGCCTAAACCGAAGGACGGGAATGGGGAATAAAAGATGGCGTCTTACCGTAAGTTTGCTTATGTGTACGATGAGCTTATGCAGGACATGCCGTATCCTGACTGGTTGCGCTTTGCACGGCAGGCTTGGGACCAATACGGTATGCCACATACAGTGGCCGAACTGGGCTGCGGTACGGGCTCAATTACGATTCCACTGGTTAACTCGGGTTTTGAGGTAGCTGGCATCGATTTATCCTCAGACATGCTGGCAGTAGCCCGTCGCAAAATGGAAAACTCTCCTCAGGGACAGCGCTTGTTTCGTGAGGGAAGCGTTCGCTGGATACAACAGGATATGCGGGAGTGGATTTTACCGGAGCCTGTGGATTCTGTCATTTCTTTTTGCGATTGCCTGAATTATTTACTTGAGGAAGAAGATATCATTTCTACTTTTCGTAGAACGTATGCTGGTCTGAAGCCTGGTGGAACCTTTCTATTTGATGTGCATCATCCCCAGACATTTTTGCGTTATGATGAAGAACAACCATTCGTATTGGATGAACGCTCCATCTCGTATATTTGGACATGTGCGTTGGACACTCCACGTTGTGAAATTGAACATCATCTCAGTATTTTTGCGAAAGCAGAACAAGAAGGTCGTGATCTGTACCAGCGTTTTGAGGAAATTCATGTACAGCGGGCTTACGATCCAGACTGGATGAAGGCAGAATTGTCCAAAGCGGGTTTTCGCGATGTAAAGGTATATGCGGATTTTGAATGGGTAGAAGCAGAAGATGACGCGGCGAGACTGTTTTATATCGCTGTAAAATAGCTAGGATTCATTTGGCTAATATAAAAAGAAAGACGCTTTTCATGAAGACATGAAGGGCGTCTTTTTGCATTCATATATTCACTTTACAGTGCCTTATTTGACTTTTTTCGTGGTTTTCAATATAATAGTGCCATTATTAACGGTTAAACAATCGCTGATGAGGAATAGTAGTTTTGTCTGGACATGTAGAGAGCCGGCGGGTGGTGCAAGCCGGTTGACAGTGCAAAGCGAACTCGCCTCGGAGATATGCGCCCAACGCAGGAAAGCACTATATAAGTGTTGGCTTCCTGTTATTAACACGCATCGGATCACCTCCGTTATCAGGTGCAAAGGGAGTAGAACGCGAAGAACGCTTTCTGCTAACTAGGGTGGTACCACGGGAATATAACCTCTCGTCCCTAGCGCTGACACGCTACGGGATGCAGAGGTTTTTTTGTTGCATACCGTTTGAGGAGGAAAAAGACAATGACAGACACACAGCCGAAGCACGGCTATCAACCGCAAAGTATTGAACCAAAATGGCAGAAATATTGGGATGAGAACAAGACGTTCCGCACTGGGGAAGAGCCGGGCAAACCGAAGTTTTATGCTTTGGATATGTTTCCGTACCCATCTGGAGCTGGTCTGCATGTAGGCCACCCGGAGGGATACACAGCTACAGATATTGTTTCGCGTTATAAAAGAATGCGCGGCTACAACGTGCTGCATCCGATGGGTTGGGACGCCTTCGGTCTGCCTGCTGAGCAGCATGCGCTGGATACAGGTGAGCACCCGCGCGAAATTACGGTGAAGAACGTAAACAACTTCCGCCGTCAAATCAAATCACTTGGCTTTTCATATGACTGGGACCGTGAAATTAGCACAACGGATCCTGATTATTACAAGTGGACACAGTGGATTTTCATCCAGCTGTACAAGCGCGGTCTCGCTTATGTAGCTGAAGTGCCTGTAAACTGGTGTCCAGCACTGGGAACAGTACTGGCGAATGAAGAAGTAATTGACGGTAAGAGTGAGCGTGGCGGTCATCCGGTTATCCGCAAACCAATGCGTCAATGGATGCTGAAAATTACGGAATACGCGGATCGTCTGCTTGACGATCTGGAGGAACTGGACTGGTCCGAGAGTATTAAAGATATGCAGCGGAACTGGATTGGTAAGTCTACCGGGGCAGAGGTTCATTTCACAATTGAAGGCTATGACGAGCAACTCACTGTATTTACAACTCGTCCAGATACATTGTTCGGCGCAAGCTACTGTGTGCTGGCTCCAGAGCAGGAATTGGTCGATATGATTACTACACCTGAGCAAAAGGACGCTGTGCAACAGTATCGTGAACAAGCTGCTCGTAAAAGCGATCTGGAGCGTACGGATCTGGCCAAAGATAAAACAGGCGTATTTACAGGAGCTTACGCCGTGAATCCGGTGAACGGTGAAAAGCTGCCAATCTGGATCGCAGACTATGTACTGGCAGGCTACGGAACAGGTGCAATCATGGCTGTACCGGGGCATGATACACGTGACTGGGAATTTGCCAAAAAGTTCGGATTGAAAATCACTGAGGTCGTTCAAGGTGGAGATGTGGACAAAGAGCCATACACTGAGGATGGCCCGCATGTCAATTCAGGCCTGCTGAATGGGCTTACCAATGAGGAAGCTATTCCGAAAATGATCGAATGGCTCGAAGCTGAGGGTAAGGGACAAGGAAAAGTAACCTACCGTCTGCGTGACTGGCTGTTCAGCCGCCAACGCTATTGGGGCGAGCCGATTCCAGTAATTCATCTGGAAGATGGAACGATCAAAACAGTTCCTGAGGATCAACTGCCGCTTGTACTGCCAGAGATGGAGAATATCAAGCCTTCTGGTACGGGTGAATCCCCGCTGGCGAATGCGACAGATTGGGTAGAAACCGTTGATCCTGAGACAGGTATGAAAGCACGTCGCGAGACAAATACGATGCCGCAATGGGCAGGAAGCTGCTGGTACTACCTGCGCTTTATTGATCCGAAAAATGATAAAGAGCTTGTATCCAAAGAGAAACAGCGCGAATGGATGCCTGTTGATTTGTATATTGGCGGAGCAGAACATGCGGTTCTTCACTTGCTGTATGCCCGTTTCTGGCACAAGGTGCTGTATGATATCGGCGTAGTGGAAACGAAAGAGCCTTTTTATAAGCTAGTCAACCAGGGCATGATTTTGGGCAACAACAATGAAAAAATGAGCAAATCACGTGGTAATGTCATCAATCCTGACGATATTGTAAATACGTTTGGCGCCGATACGCTGCGTATTTATGAAATGTTTATGGGACCGCTGGAAGCGACCAAGCCATGGAATGAAAATGGGGTTGAGGGAGCGCATCGTTTCCTGTCCCGCGTATGGCGCCTGTTTGTTTCCGAGGATGGCAGCCTGAACGAAAAAATTAAAAATGACAGCGGTAGTGACGAGTTCAAACGAACTTGGCATAAAACGCTGAAAAAGGTAACCGAAGACCTAGATGCATTGCGTTTCAATACAGCGATCAGCCAACTGATGATCTTTACAAATGACGCATACAAAGCAGACCTTCTGCCGCGTGCAGCGATGGAAAACTTCGTGCAAATGCTGTCGCCGCTTGCACCGCATCTAGCCGAGGAACTGTGGCAGCTGCTGGGACACAACGAAAGCATTACCTACGCGGCTTGGCCTGCTTATGATGAAGCATGGACGGTGGACGCTGAAGTGGAAATTGTCATTCAGATGAATGGTAAAATTGTACAGCGTGCAACGATTGCTAAAGATCTTGATGCCAAAGCTATGGAAGCATTTGCATTGTCGCTGGACAGCATTCAGGAGGCGCTGGCTGGTAAAACAGTTCGCAAGGTAATTGCTGTACCGGGTAAGCTGGTTAATATTGTTGCCGGTTAATTGGTTTTAAGCCGAAAGAGACATCTATCTTTTGCATGTCCTCTTCATACTTGTTGTGCGTGGCTCGTATTAGCTCAGGGAAGACACTATGCAGGCTGATATCCAACAATGCGAGAGCTTCGGCGGTTATACCTCCGGGAACCGCTACTCTTGCTTGTAACTCGGCTGGTGTCATCCCGCCTTCAGTGAGCAGCTTTCCAGTACCGATGATCATTTCACCGGCCAAAGCACATAGTTCTGTACGGTCTATACCCGTAGCTTGAACTGCGGCTTGAATCCACTGGTCCATAAAAAAGGCCAAGAAAGCAGGACCGCAGCTCGAAAAATCCGATGTGATCCGTGTATGAGACTCTTTAACCTGAATCGGCCTGCTGATGTGGGACATAAGCTCTTCAAGAAGGGAGCGATCCTCCTCTGTAATCCGGCTTCCATGGATGCATAGTGAGGCTCCGCTTCCGACCTGGTGAGTGATACTCGGAATAATTTTGGACACTTTGGCTTTCAAGGCATGCTCCAAAATACGGATCTGCACTGGACTTGTGATAGACACGACAATGTGCTCTTCTGTAATGACGTTGCGTATTTCATCCGTTACGGTTTTTGATTCCAGCGGCTTCACGCAGATAAACAGGATATCGCTTTCCGCTGCCGTCTCACGGTTGCTTTGGGCTGCATGCAAACCTGGATAACGAAGGGCTAGCTCGGCTACCTTGGAATACGTTCGGTTGCTTGCTAATATTTGCTGTGGTTTGAGTGCATTCGAATGAATAAAAGATTCAATTAGCAGACTTCCCATGCTGCCAGTCCCGATAAATCCCACTTTCATTGTTCAACGTCCTCCTTTCATACTTTGCGGTATAGACGCTGTGCTGTCATTCTTCTTAGTGTATGCACTTGGTCTTGGCCAACATGCCCCATTTTATGTGTGAGCATGATAGACCGTGCCCGGGACCATACCATTCTTTGTATAAATACTCACAGCGATACCGTATGGAGGTGCTTGTAACCTCCGGTTTGACGGGAATTGAGCAGATTTCCTCTGTTTGATTGGGGCGGTACTTTCAGTCGGCTCAAATTCCCGAAATCCATGTGGAGTAGGGGAAGATACGAAAAATGAAACGCGTATGGACAGGAACAGCAATCACGCTTGCTGTAATCGGAAGTGGACTTATTTTGTTTGCCGGAGGGCAGCGCACTGAGCCCCAAGAAGAGTGGAGTTTGCTTAACCATAAGGTGGAGCAGACATTAGTGATGGAGTCGGAGCCAATGGAATCGCAGCACAGCAAAGATTATGTCCAAGGAAGGCATGTTGTAAAAGAGTCTTCTGACCAAGCTGAGCGCAGTGGGAATGTCGAAGCTGATGACAATGTGAAGCACGATACTAAGCAGCGTTCTACTGGTGTATCTGCTACTGCTAGAAGTGAAAACTCTACGACGGGAAATTCAAGTGCTGTAGAGCAGTCAGATATTGCTGATTCAAGATCAGACACTGCTGTTGCCAGTTCAAAGGCTGCAACGACGAGTAGGACAAGTATGGCGAATGATTCGGTTATTCCATCCGTTTCCGGTGAAAAAAAGGTAAACATTAACACGGCGACTGCTGCCGACTTAATGGAGCTACCGGGGGTTGGGGCTAAAAAGGCCGAGGCTATTTTGAACTATCGTAATCAGCATGGCCTGTTTAAACGTGTGAATGATTTGGATCATGTAAAAGGAATCGGAGCTAAGATGTTAGCGAAAATGAAGCCGTATGTCAGCTTATAACTTATAAGTTTACGGTGTGGCTTTGAGAGTGGCTATAACGGTATGTTTTACGTTTAACTTGTTTATTCGGGAGAGATGGAAATGAGTGCAGATGTACGTAAGGACTGGGACACCTATTTCATGGATATTGCCTATATGGTATCTACCCGTTCACGCTGCGCGCGGCGTCGTGTTGGGGCCGTACTTGTACAAGGTAAAAAGCTGTTAGGGACGGCCTATAATGGCGCTCCATCCGGAGTGCCTGACTGTTCTGAGGCAGGCTGTATGATCTCGGAGGAATATGAGGTCGTTCATCGTGACGGACGGGAGGAGATGGTTAAAAAGCAGCGTTGTGTTCGCACTATTCATGCGGAGCAGAACCTATTGCTGTTTACTGACCGGATCGACCGTGAAGGCTCCTCAGTATATGTCACTGACCAGCCTTGCTGGACATGTGCCAATATGTTGGCGAACAGCGGCATAGTGGAGATTGTATATCACCGACCTTATCTAAAAGATGCCGATAAGGTTCGTGCTATGATGGAGGAAAAGGGAATCGCCTTTCGCATGCTGGAGACTTATCATCCACCACAGGAAACGCTAATGGATGTGAAGGATTAAATAATAAACGAGGAAGAACCTCTGACAATGCTGTTGTCGGGGGTTCTTTTTTTGTTTGTGTTCTGGACAGAAAGCAATGTTTTTGCTAATGGAAGGTGATTGTATTCAAGCCCAACGTGTATTTACTAGGCCTATATTAAGCCTCACTGTTTGTTGGATTATAGGAAGTGCGGGAGCCTGTCTGTATTCAGGACGTATGCTTTTGTTGCTGTGGACGGGGGTTAGCCTGCTTTTTCCACTTATAGCTCTATTAATGAAAATTCCCATTCGACAAATGGTATTGTTATGGATTGCTTTAAGCGGTGGTGGATTTCATTGGTTTTGGCATGATACGCATAATGTAAGCAGTATTCCTGATGCTCTTCATGTATCATCTTCTGTCATAGAGGACATGCCTTTACAAGCAGCAGGGTTTATTGCTTCAGAAGTTGAGATTGATGGGGATCGTGCGCAGTTTGTGATGAGAGTTACTTCAATCCATCACGTTGGAAGTCATTCGAATAAGGTTGAAAACCATATTTCTGAACAAGTCATTGTTCATATCAAATTGGCCGCGAAGCAGGAACAGCAACTTGCGGCGGCATGGCAGCGTGGGGATGCAATCCTGCTGCACGGCAGCTTAAAGGCACCAGCGAAAGCGGGGAACTTTGGTAGCTTTGATTACAGTGAATATCTGCACACGCAGGAAATTCACTGGCTTTTCAAGGGGGCTGGAGCCACCTCATTACAGAGGCAGGAGGCTCCACTGTGGAACCGCTACACATTATTCAGATGGAATGATCAGCTTAGAGAGCAGCTAGGTCAAAAAATGGAGGATGCTTTTACATCACTTCATCATGCAGGATATATGAAAGGTCTGGTACTTGGGGTTACAGATGAACTGGACCCAGCAACGTATAACGAATTTACGCAGCTTGGTTTAACGCATATATTGGCGATATCAGGTATGCATGTAGCGGTATATGCGGCCACGTTATTATATTTACTCAAGTTGTTACGAGTTAGCCGCGAGACCTCCCTTACGATTGTAATGGTACTCATTCCAGCTTATGTTCTGCTGACAGGTGCTTCTCCCTCAGTTGTACGAGCAGGCATTATGGCGATGATCGGCTTGTTTGCAGCCCGACGAGGGTTGCTCAAAGATGGACTTAATATTTTAAGTATATCTGCGTTGCTTATGCTGCTATGGAATCCATACTACATGCTTAGCGTCAGCTTTCAACTTTCCTTTCTGGTGACAGGTGGGTTGCTCATTTATATGCCGCTTATGAAGCCGTTTTTCACCAAATGGCCCCTTCTGATCGGTGGTGAAGTTGCGATTACCATCACGGCACAGCTCGTTTCGTTTCCAATGACGGTATTCTACTTTAATCAATTTTCGCTATTATCATTTGCGGCTAATTTTGTACTTGTTCCCCTAATTACATATATCGTGCTTCCACTGGGTACGGTGGCAATGGGAATGGCCTTTTTGTGGGGGGCTGGAGCTCGTATCCTTGCGTGGCCGGCAGAGAAATTGAACGATCTAACGTTTTGGCTTGTTAAATGGCTGAATGCGGATGATGCTTATGTGAGCATTTGGCCGTCTTCTTCTATTCTGTGGGTTATGGCGTATTACGCTGCTCTGTACAGTGTTCTATACTGGCTTAAAACGTGGTTGACATCCCGAAGACAAACGGACGACATTTCCATCGTAGTAAGCTCTAACCCCACAACATCGCCCGTGCATACAGGACTAGCGGCTTCTGCCGAGTGGGCGGCGGTTTTGCAAACAGCTCATGAACCTGAGGGCGCAGGGAAATTTGCGCATCAACAGTGGAATGGATATCGTTATATGGCACTGGCCTTAAGTGGTATTGTCTGGTTAGGAATACTATGTATAGGATACCAATCTCCGGATGAAAGAGGCACAGGAGTTGTTCAATATCTGGATGTGGGCCAAGGTGATAGCATTTTAATTACAACTCCGGGCGGGAAGCATATATTGGTGGATGGCGGGGGGACAATGGACTTTGCAACAGGGAAAAACGCTTGGCGCAAGCGCACAGATCCCTACGATGTAGGTGCGGATACAATTGTCCCTTTGCTAAAGCAACGCGGGGTTCATCGGCTGGACGCCGTCATTTTGACGCATGGAGATCATGATCATGCTGGAGGACTACAAGCTGTACTTGACCAAATTCCCGTATCCACTTTGTTTTTTAACGGCACCCTAACAGAAAAAGCCCCATTCCGGAAGTTGTTGAGCACAGCTTTGGACAAGCGAATCAAGCTGTATGGTGCACATCATAGCATGGAGTGGGAACTA
This sequence comes from Paenibacillus ottowii, assembly GCF_006874425.1. Taxonomy (GTDB): domain Bacteria; phylum Bacillota; class Bacilli; order Paenibacillales; family Paenibacillaceae; genus Paenibacillus; species Paenibacillus ottowii. Next base: position 146,854 of record NZ_VIJZ01000008.1, on the reverse strand, counting down.
GATCCGGAAACAAAAATTCGCTTTCTCTATCCGTTTAAGCTGGAGGAGAACGAATCTGCACAGTTGCCTGTTATAAAAGAACAAAATCATTATTCCGTTGCCATGATTTTAGAGATGGAGGGGGCTTCCTTTTTGTTCACAGGAGATATGGATGACGCTGCAGAGTCGCTATTGCTTTCTGAATTAACCCATTCCTCATCCGGGGTGAAAGCTCAGGAAACACCAGGAGCTGCAAGGAAAGCTATAGATGTTATGAAAGTAGCACATCACGGCAGCAAGTATTCCACCTCGGAAGAGTGGTTGTCCTACTGGCAGCCGAGAGTAGCCGTCATTTCAGTTGGTGCAAGCAATACTTATGGACATCCGAATAAAGCGGTATTGGAACGTTTGGCGGAAGTTGATTCTGCCATATATCGAACAGACACCATGGGGGAGGTACAGATTCGTGTGCAGCAAGGAAAGCTGAGTGTGCGGTATCAACGCAAACGTGAACAAAGAGATACAAAATAATTTTTGATTATTATTTTTTGCCTTGGGTGTCAAGTCACTTAGAACTCTAAATCTAAGTTTCATAGGCTTTATTTTGAAAACTGGCTACCTGCTGCTGAGTATCAGAAGATACGGGACTGAGGGAAGGTGACTACCTTCCCTTTTTCTGTTATTCTAAGGGAGGATACAATGGGGATTCTGGGCATTTTGTTATAATTTTTTTGTTGAAAAAAATAAAATCAGCGTCAGACGTCTATTCTGCAACAATTTGTAAACAGGATACGTCTGTAATATTGCAGGGAGAGGGGGATCCTTTGTGGTAGAGCAGGGACTCATTCGAGCCGCTCAATCGGGCGATCGCGACGCTCTCATTACCCTATTAAGAGAGATAGAACAACATGTGTACCGTACGGCATATTACATTCTAAATAATGAGCAGGACGCCATGGATGCTTCACAAGAAGCCCTCATACGGATATATTCCAAAATTAACTCTTATGAGGAAAAAGCGCAGTTTAAAACCTGGGTCCAACGCATTGTAACGAACATATGCATTGACAAATTCAGAAGAACAAAGCCATCGGTTTCCATTGACGAGCATGACATGGTATTTAACGACCCCCAAAATGTGGAGGTTGAGGTGTTAACCTCTTACATGGCACAAGATGTTCGCGAGGCTATACAACGGCTTCCGGAACACCACCGGACGGTAATTGTCCTGAGATATTTGCAGGATTTCTCTTACAACGAGATTGCCGATTCTCTGGATTTGCCGCTAAATACGGTCAAGTCATACTTGTATCGTGCAAGACAGCAATTGCAAGGGCTACTTCAGGAATATCAGAAAGGTGGTGTATCAGGATGAAGTGTGGAGAAGAGGTGATGGATTGGATGCAGCGTTATGTGGATCATGAACTGGGCGAAGAAGAGACATCCCAATTAATGAACCATATTGCGACATGCCCGGACTGTGCGGAAAAATTTCATATTCTTCAGACACTCTCTCGCGAGCTGGAGGAATTGCCTGCGGTTTCCCCGGCGTTCAGCCTGGTGGATTCCATCATGCCTCAGCTTGATGCCATTGACCGCGCACGTGAAGAACAGGGAAGCGCGCTTCAGGAAATGCAGCCTGTGGCTGTTGATCCTGTGCTTGGAACGGAGCCTAGACAACGTACTCGACCTGTGCCTTGGTGGAACCGGGTGGGAGGCCGTGCAGCCATGGGCGTGGCTGCCGCAGCCGTTGTACTAGGGATTGTAGTATTCAACTTCGAGCCTAAAACAGTACAGGATGCGGAAGGCATGCTTACATCCCAATCGCCCGAGGTAACGAGCCAACAGAACCAGGCGGGAATTCCAGGTACAACCAATGGGAGTGGAGGGCCTGACGCAGCTATTGGATCGGATTCGACCAATCAACCGTCTGAACAAGGACAAGGAACGGAGCCGTTTCAGACACCTGTGGACAAAGAACCTGACCTCGACAAACAGGGAGCAAACAATGCTGATGAAAACGATCCTTCCAAACAGGATGCTGGGAAGTCTGATGATCAGCAAGCTGGCGAGGAACCTTCAACAAAGTCTGTACCAACTAGACATTCTTCCCGTCAGGATGTGAAACAGGGACAACCAAACGCCGATCGTCAGATGACAAAGGAAAAGACGTCCGCAGATGCTCCTAAATCTGATGATCAACGGTTAAATCAGAAGGAATCTGATCAAGCCACGATTGCTCCTAATGAACAATTGGAACCAAAAATGGAAAAGGCGCCTCTAGCGGGCACAGATACCGCTCAGAACGATAATAGCGATAATACAAGTACAAATGACGCATCTTCGTCGCTTAGTCAGGAATTGAAGGTACAGAGTCGAATTGCTTCAAATGAAACATCGAAAGACACGACTTCCAAAAGTGCTACCAAGGATGCAGGGAGCTCCTTAGGAGCGGATAGCAGCAATACAGCTTCTGATGATCAGCAATCATCCGTGTCACAAGACTCGGTTCGCAGAGAAGGCTTTGTATCCAATTCGCTGGTCTCTCCAGACAGCAATAATGCTTCCACCTATGGTGCTCAGTCCACATCTACAGATCAGCTCAACTCGCCAGATGGTAGCTATGCGGTGGCTATTGAGGGTAAAAAGCTGAAAGTATATAAGCTCTCCGATAACGGTGTAGACCGAACAACACTGGAAGTCCGTACTCTGAAGGGTGCCTGGGTCAAAGGAAGCTGGTCAGATGACAGCCAGACCTTTATGTATGAAACAGAGCAGGATGGGACTGCAAGTAAATATACGTACACCGTCCCGCGCAGCACTGGAAAATAATTTCCGTAAGTTGGCACACTTTTAGAAACAGAGAATAAACTATATGAACCGACGTCGTATCCCGACGGCCGAAAGTTTCTAGAGCTTTCTGCTGCCGTGTTGATATAGATGGTGGTGAAGGGATTCTGCCTAAGGGCGGGGTCCCTTTGTTTGTGCCTTGACTTGCCTTCTGGTCGGATGTCAGGTACGATCAGTGGGTGGGGGGAACGGAAAATGGATGTAAAAACGGCCTCTAAGGCTATTCGCAAAGGCGATATCTCGCCAGTGTATCTGCTATACGGTAATGAAAAATATCAAATGAAGCAGTTTGTCGATCTGTTAAAAGAGAAGGTGGTGGAGGAGGAACATCGTGACTTCGCCATTATTTCTTATGATTTAACCGAGACGCCAATTGAGGTGGTTGTGGAGGACGCGGAAACAGCGCCTTTTCTGGTGCCGAAGAAGCTGATTATTGTACGGGATACCAGTGTATTTGCAGCAGGCAAAGATAACAACAAAATAGAGCACCGTCTTGAGACGCTGTTGACTTATATGGATAACCCGACTGACTATAGTGTCATCGTTTTTACGGTTCAGGCTGAAAAGTTGGATGAACGGAAAAAGATTGTCAAGAAACTGAAAAGTGATGCTTCCGTTATTGCCTTTGCTCCTATGGGTGGAGATGATCTTGTGGCTTGGGTCCATAAGCGTGCAGCAGAAAGAGAAGTGCAATTGGCAGCAGGGGCGGCTGAGAGACTCATACAATTCACGGGTACTGGGCTTCAATCCTTGGCTGCCGAGATCGATAAGCTGTGCTTGTACGCAGGAGCACAGGGAACGATCTCGTCCGCTGACATTGAGTCCCTTGTGCCTCGTAATACAGAGCAGAACGTATTTGCGATGGTTGAGGATCTGGCTAATTTGCGGTTGGATAAGGCGCTTAGTATTTTTTATGAGTTGCTTAAGCAAAAAGAGGAACCAATCAAGATCGCAGCTTTGATCACCCGACAGTTTCGCATTATGTTGCAGGTCAAAGAGCTGGCAGGTCAAAGCTATTCACAGCAACAAATTGCGAGTCAGCTCAGCTTGCATCCTTATGGGGTGAAAGTTGCAGGGGACCAAGCACGGCGTTTCCGTCCTGAGCAACTGCGCCAGCTTCTCTATGAGCTGGGCGAGCTAGACTATCATATGAAGACAGGTGTCGTTGACAAGGTATTGGGGCTGGAACTATTTTTGATGAAAATGGGAGCGGGTGCTTCAATCTAGTCCCATAAAGTTATAAACTAAAAAATCCTGATCAGCCAAGGCTGGTCAGGATTTTTTCATTAACGTATGAAAGTAGCTCTTGCTTACGCTTGAGCTGTAAGAGCGTTAAGTTTTTTCGCCAAGCGGGATTTCTTGCGAGCAGCTGCATTTTTGTGGATCAAACCTTTAGTTACAGCCTTGTCCAGCTTTTGGGAAGCTACTTTGAAAGCAGCAGCAGCAGTTTCAGCTTCGTTATTTACCAACGCTGTATCGGCAGCTTTTACTGCTGTACGAAGCGCAGATTTTTGGGAAGCGTTCAACGCACGGCGTTTGTCGCTAGTTTTAACGCGTTTGATAGCGGATTTGATGTTTGGCATTACATTCACCTCCTGTAAAGGCATTACTTATGAACACAAACGTTTCACAACTTAAAATATTTTAGCATGCCGTACCTCAAATTGCAATAAGAAAACATTCTGAGACGATGCAAACTACAGGATGAAAATGGATGTGCATAAACCTGTTGGGTGGCTCGCACACTATAGCCAGTGATGGTATATAAGGAGGGGTAAGAGATGGATCTGGATTTGCAGAAGTATGCAGTCCGCACGGATTTGGCATTAGAGGCAAGAGAACTGGCAGAACGAAATCAGCCTGTACCGCTGGCGGGTATAAATGAGAACGTGGAGGAAGATAACGGTATTAAAATTACACGGTTGGATGTATTAAATGAAGAAGGAGCCAACCGGATCGGACGGGTACAAGGGCATTACGTTACGCTCGAAGTACCTGGCTTACGTGAAGGCGACACTGGGCTCCAGCAGCGGGTAGCTATTACCTTTGCAAAAGAAATGGAGCATTTTATACAAAAAATAGGGATTTCTAAGACGGCAAAAGTGCTGGTGGTAGGTTTGGGAAATTGGAACGTTACTCCTGATTCGCTGGGTCCGCTTGTCGTTGAAAATTTAATGGTGACCCGTCAATATTTTGAACTGACACCTGATCAGATCAACCCGGGATATCGGGATGTGAGTGCGATTGCACCGGGTGTTCTGGGTATTACGGGAATCGAATCCAGTGAGATTGTTCAAGGTATTGTGGATCGCACAAAGCCAGAACTGATTATTGCTATTGATGCTCTGGCATCACGTTCACTGGAGCGTGTCAATACGACCATTCAGGTGGCGGACATCGGAATACATCCAGGTTCAGGTATTGGCAACAAGCGGCGCGGCATCACCAAGGATATTATGGGGGTTCCGTGTATCGCGATCGGTGTTCCCACGGTATGCTACGCCTCAACTATTGTCAATAATGTAATCGAATTGATGAAAACGCATTTTACCAAAGAAAAGGCTTCTACCAAAGTAATTCTGGGGATGTTGGATGATATTTCAGAACCTGAGAGACTCGGGCTGGTGAGAGAGGTACTTCAACCATTAGGGCATGATTTGATTGTCACTCCAAAAGAGATTGATGAATTTATTGAAGATATCGCAAATATCATTGCGACCGGATTGAACGCTGCTCTGCATGAGGCGGTTGCTCCTGACAATGTCGCCGCTTATACGCATTAATGAAAGGCTAGCAAAACCATCTTTCTAGACACAGACACAAAATCTCTATTTAACAGGCAGCCTATCTCTCTCAAAAAGGGATGGGATTGACCTGTAGATAGAGATTTTTGTGTTCTAGTAATTGTTCTCCGTTCATAGAGTTGAAGTATAAGAGATTTCCGCAACGGATAGGAACCCTGTGTTCTGAAGTAAAAAGCGGGTTTCGACGGGACGAAGGAGGACAAGCTCACATGAAAAAAATTCAGACCTGGAACGTCGGAAGATGGAGAAGAAAAGGTATCGAAATTTTGGCGATGGGACATACGCTTGTGCTGCTTATCATGGGCTCGGCGCTTTTATTTGTCGTTTTGGGATTAGGAGGGTTGGCAGAAAATCGTTTGCAAACCTCTCCTGTTTCTTCGATGAAAGGGTTGGCGGGCTCGGTGTCCAGCGGTTTTTTCGCGGATATGCTAGGTATGGAGGTACCCCATTTGGCACAAAAGAAGCAGCATTCTTCGTTGTCGGGGGAACAATGGTCACCATTTGTTTTTCAGATGCTTACAGGTATTAATCCGCAGGATCCCAAAAGCCTCATTGCTCGTGAAATTCCTGGTATGTCTGCGGGAGCGCCTGTCTTGCTGCGCAAGGGTTCGGGGAACATCAAGGTTGAGGGTCCTGAGGACTATCAGCCCGATCAGGGAACGACGGATACCCCTGGAGGATCAGACACAGCTGAGAACCCGCCATCTACTACACCGGATATTCCGACAACACCGGAAACAGACCCCGCCCGTAAGGATGATCCAGTTGATGCCGCCAAAGGAGAGAAGCGGATATTAATCTACCACTCTCATCCGAGAGAAGCATATAACCCATTATTAAGCAAAGCCAGTTCTAACCCCAATTCAGGTTCCAAATCAGCCAATGTATCAAGGGTGGGGGACTTTGTAAAGAAGAGACTGGAAAAGAAAGGGATATCCACACTGCATGTAAACAAGGATTATGCGGCCACCGTTCAAAATTACAATTGGAACTACTCTTATAAATATTCACGCGAAACCGTCAAGGAAGCTTTGGCTCAAAATAAAGGTTTAACTTATCTGCTTGATATTCATCGTGATTCTCAACGTCATGGAAAAACAACAGCCACTATTAATGGACTCTCTTATGCCAAAGTGTATTTTATCATTGGACATGACAACAAAAATTGGCGCAAAAACGAAGCTTTTGCCGCTCGTATTCATGAAAAGCTGGAAAAATCATATCACGGCGTATCGCGCGGTGTGTGGGGGAAAGATGGCGGCAAAGGAAACAACGGGGAATACAATCAAAGCTTGTCTTCCCATAGCATTTTGATTGAAATCGGGGGGATTGATAACACCGAGGAGGAGTTAAAACGGACCTCTGACGTTTTGGCGGACATGATCAGTGAAGTGTATTGGGAAGATCAGAAAGCACAAAAGGCGGGTACCCATGTATCTGACAACCAAAAGAGTGGCAATTAAATGAGGTAGTAGGAAGGGGGATATAAATGTCTGGACATTTTCGTAAAAAAGCGCTCGGATTTGTGCTTCTGGTCGGGGCAGGCGTGTTACTTGGCATGCAGCTGGCAGGCTCTGGCCTGCGCTCAGTCTATGGCCCGGAATGGGCTGAGAATCCAGTTTCATCGGTAACTCAAAAGAATGTTGAATATGAACAAACGGTGATTGAGGATACCCCGGCAGCTAATGCCCGAGCGTATAACCGTACGTATAATACAGGTGGAAAGGTCGAATCGGAGCCACAAACGGACATGAATGCAGAGAAACCAAACGAACGAAGCGAGGAGCAGAGCACACGTTGGACACATGAATGGGACACGAAAACTGCACAAGATGACAATACCCGGCAAGGTTTGGAGACACCTCGTGAACTGCTAGCCGTCAAGGCGCAACAGGCATCGGTGGATACCATGGCCGACAAGACGGCTGGACTGCTTCAAAACCTGTCAAGAAAGAGCATTCGCTGGGTTGTATCTGTATTTGACGGGGTAACAGAATAGAAATATTGCTGACCCCCCTTACAACTGCTATAATAAGCTGATTGATACTAGGCATTGTGTGGGGGTAAGGCATGACTGATATTTTGGCAAGACAACGTAAAATTCGGAACTTTAGTATCATTGCACATATAGACCATGGTAAATCCACGCTGGCTGACCGGATCTTGGAGTACACCGGTGCACTCACTTCCCGTGAAATGCAGGAGCAAGTGCTTGACCAGATGGAACTGGAGCGGGAGCGCGGGATTACGATTAAGCTCCAGGCAGTGCGACTCACCTATAAGGCCGATGACGGCGAAGAGTACATTTTGAATTTGATTGATACCCCGGGACACGTCGATTTTACCTATGAGGTATCCCGTAGTTTGGCAGCCTGCGAAGGTGCTTTGCTGGTAGTAGACGCAGCGCAGGGGATTGAAGCCCAGACACTGGCTAACGTTTATTTGGCACTCGACAACAATCTGGAGATTTTGCCGGTGCTTAACAAAATTGATTTGCCGAGTGCTGATCCTGAACGGGTTAAGCAGGAAATCGAGGATGTTATCGGCTTGGACACAAGCGAGACTGTACATGCTTCAGCCAAAGCTGGAATCGGTATCAAGGAAATTCTGGAACAGGTGGTCAGAAGTGTGCCTGCTCCGCAAGGAAATCCGGATAATCCGCTCAAGGCGCTTATATTTGATTCGCATTATGATCCTTATAAGGGCGTTATCGTATATGTACGTGTTGTGGATGGCAGTATCCGCGCAGGTTCGAAAATTAAAATGATGGCGACTGACAAAACGTTTGAAGTCATTGAGGTTGGAGCTTTCATGCCACGTATGACAATCGTGGACGAGCTGAATGTCGGTGATGTTGGTTTTATTGTTGCCGGAATCAAGCATGTGGGCGACACACGTGTCGGGGATACGGTGACGGATGCCAAAAATCCAACACCAGAGCCGATGCCAGGCTATCGGAAAATTAATCCGATGGTGTATTGCGGTCTGTATCCGATTGAAACATCGGAGTACAACGACCTGCGTGAGGCGCTTGAAAAGCTGCAGCTGAACGATGCTTCGCTTAGCTTTGAACCGGAAACATCCAGTGCGCTGGGCTTTGGTTTCCGTTGCGGTTTCCTTGGTCTGCTCCATATGGACGTCATTCAGGAACGTATTGAACGTGAATTCAATATTCCGCTGATTACAACGGCACCGAGCGTAATTTACCGTGTACAATTGACTAACGGGGAAACGATTGAAATCGATAACCCTTCCAACTACCCGGAAGTAGGACGTATTGAACATGTACAAGAGCCATATGTTAAGGCAGGCATCATTGTGCCAAATGATTATGTAGGTACGGTTATGGAGCTTTGCCAGACCAAGCGTGGTGAGTACGTGAACATGGAGTATCTGGATACAACACGGGTAACGATTACGTACCAGATTCCTTTGTCTGAAATCGTATATGATTTCTTTGATCAGCTTAAATCCAGCACCAAAGGATATGCTTCCTTTGACTATGAAATTTCAGGCTATCGCCAGTCTAATCTGGTGAAGATGGATATTCTGTTGAACGGCGAGCAGGTCGATGCCCTGTCGTTCATCGTGCATAGAGATCGGGCTTATCACCGCGGACGCATCATTTGTGAGAAGCTGCGCGAACTGATTCCGCGTCAAATGTTCGAGGTGCCAATCCAGGCATCTGTAGGAACAAAGGTAGTTGCGCGTGAAACCGTTAAGGCTATGCGTAAAAACGTCTTGGCCAAATGTTATGGCGGCGATATTTCCCGTAAACGGAAGCTGCTTGAGAAGCAAAAAGAGGGCAAGAAACGTATGAAGCAGGTCGGTAACGTAGAGGTACCACAGGAAGCATTTATGGCGGTACTGAAGATAGATGAGTAAAGCAGTTTGAAGTATTCGTCCATTCTTTCATGGGGCATTGGCCAGCATGAAGAATGGACGTTCTTTATTTGAGCAAGCTATTCAAGACGTAGATCTCGTTCAAGTTACAATCAGCGTAACAAAGCATAGTATCATTAAAACTTTAGCGTATCTCTAAGTAGAGTTTCTTTTACTGCAACACCTACACCATAAAAAATGATCGACTTGTGGTGGGCAGCAGCGGAGTGGGCCATTTGAATCTGGAGAAGCGTAGCGTTCGCCTTTACTCCCCAATTTTATCCCTAAGAGTGTTTATATAATAAAAAATTGGGGAGTAACAGCGAGCAGAAGATCAAATGGAACATGAAGCGGTTGGTCTCAACTCGGTTCATTTTCTCACTATACCCTGAAATCGACAAGGAGGATCGGTATGACCGCATCCATACAAAAACATGAATATTCATCCGCACCTCAAGCGGTTTATCTGCATATACCTTTCTGTACGAATAAATGCTTTTACTGTGATTTCAACTCTTATGTGCTCAAGGATCAGCCTGTTATGGAATATCTGTATGCCTTGGAACGGGAGATGGAACATACGGTCAAACTTCACCCGCCTGGAGAGATAAAGACCATTTTTGTCGGGGGCGGAACACCAACGACTCTCACTCCGAAGGAAATGGAATATTTCCTGAAGAGCGTTCGTACCTATTTTCCAAACTGGGCGGAAGATATTGAGTTTTCCATGGAAGCCAATCCGGGTACAACTGATTTTGAAAAACTTTCTGTGATGAAAGAAGGCGGCGTCAATCGACTCAGCTTTGGTGTGCAGGCTTTCCAGAATGAGCTGCTTACAGGCATAGGTCGTATTCATAGTACAGATGATGTCTATCGTAGTTTGGAAAACGCACGTAAGGCTGGCTTGGACAATCTGTCGATTGATCTGATGTTCGGTTTGCCGAACCAAACGGTGGATATGCTGGATGAAAGCGTCAGTAGAGCACTTGAGCTGGAGCTTCCTCATTACTCGATCTACAGTTTGAAGGTTGAAGAGAACACGCTTTTCCACACGCTGTACCAGAAAAATCAGCTGCCGCTTCCACATGAAGATGACGAACTGGAAATGTATTTACTCCTTATGCGCCGTATGAAAGAAGCGGGGTATGAACAGTATGAAATTAGCAATTTCGCAAAACCAGGTTTGGGAAGTAAGCATAATATGACTTATTGGCGTAATGAGGATTATTACGGTCTCGGCGCCGGGGCACATGGTTATGTCGGCAGAGAGCGTCACATGAACATTAAGGGTATTAACCCTTATGTGGAGGCTACTCGGAATGGTCTGCCGCGTCTGGATAGCTTTGAAGTGCCGACGGCGGAAGCCATGGAGGATTTCCTCATGGTCGGTTTGAGAATGCTGGAGGGTGTGTCCAAATCCCGCTTTAAAGCTCAATTCGGTCAGGCGTTGGAAGACATATTTACAGTGCCTCTCGGAAAAATGCTGAATGCGGGATTAATCGAATCGATCGAGGATGGGTATCGTTTGAGCGAACGCGGCATTTTATTCGGAAATGATGTATTTGCAGAGTTCATCGGGTCGATCACGGCAAATGCATAAGTTGCAGACTTCAATACAGCGCGTTTTCACCGTATAAGCTGTACTATCTTTGTATTACACCGTTCTGCCACAGCAGGGTAAATGGAGTATTGCGATTCTATGCGTAATGTTGTATATTTATTCATTATATGCGGCAAGCGGCAGGAGGAGAGCAAGATGGCTTCAGTGTGTAAAGATGTATTGTGCAGAAGTGCGGTTCCTGAGGATGTGGAGCCTTTATATCAAATGATTAGCGGCTATGCAGAGCGGGGGATTATGCTGCCACGTTCAAGGGAAGTGCTTACGCGCCAACTGGAGCTGTTTATTGTTGCAGAGGTGGATGGCCAGGTCGTTGGTTGTGGTTCTTTATGCAAATTGGGCGCTGATTTGGTAGAGATTCGCTCCCTTGGCATCTCTGAGGGACATAAAGGAATGGGGATTGGCTCCAAGCTTGTGGAGGGCCTTATTATAGAAGCACGGCGGCAACGTATTCCTAAAATTATGGCATTGACCTACGAGGTATCCTTTTTTATAAAAAACGGTTTTGATGTTGTTAGCAAAGAGATTTTCCCTGAAAAGGTATGGACCGACTGTATTCACTGCAGCAAGCAAAACAATTGCGATGAAATCGCAGTATTGAAAGTACTGAACTGACCTGGTAATAATGAGGTCAGTTCAGTTTTTTTTATCAGGACATAGTTGTGCGTATGTATTGCAGCTTGTAATGTTTGCCCTTGTTCATTTCTCGAAGTTTTGGAGCAACCACCAAATGAATTGATGATGAGGCTTCAGTTCCGAGGGTATTTCACTCAGGCTGCTTATGGGATGTTCCCCGTAATAATCCGTATCATTATAAAAGTATGTAGTGCCATCTAATGGAACTTGATGTTTGTATTTATACAAGGCGACAACGTATTTTTCAGACTCTCCGATTCGGCTTGGACGATATGTGTACTCTTTCCAATCGGCTGGTGTTAAATCATCATAATGTGATATAGCTGTAACACTATATTTTATTTGCTTGGGAATACTTGGACTGAATTCTTGCGGGTAAAATAAAATGGTATTCCACATGCTTAACAGAATGGTAGGGACCAGGATAAAGACACACCACAGAGTTCTTAATTTACGAATTAGATGGATTACGGAAATCATAAGGGCAGCGTTCAGAATAAAAGTTAGTGGCAAAGCAACGATTCTGCCTAGTCCTGTGTACGGAAACAATTCAATCAAAATGTAAAACATACAAATTGTGGGTAAGAGTGCGATTAGGGCGTATAAAAGGTTACGGCGCTGGCTTCTCAGATCTCATTCCTCCTTTAGGGCAATGAAGTTAAAACAGCTTGGGGACACAATCTCAAATTTTTCTGTTTTCCGTCCTTTAGATAAATACGGTTTGGATAAGATGAATAATGAGGTTTTAGGTGAAAAATTGCAAACCCTCTGTTTTGTCATAGTAATCAAATTGGATGTAATAAATATCATTCATTGAAAATACTGATCTGACTTGACAATGATCAGGTCGGTTTGGTATTTTTGTATTATCAGTTAGCACTCATCGCGAACGAGTGCTAATGATTCCATTTCACAATCATGCTATTATGGATAAACGATAAGGGGGGATTCGCTTGTTAACCGAACGTCAGAGACTCATTTTGAATGCGATTATTGATGACTACATCCGTTCGGCTGAGCCAGTGGGTTCCCGCAGCATATCCAAAAGGCAGGATGTCGGATTCAGCCCAGCCACGATCCGTAATGAAATGTCGGATTTGGAGGAACAGGGCTATCTGGAGCAACCCCATACTTCTGCGGGACGCATCCCGTCTCATAAAGGCTATCGTTATTATGTGGACCATTTGGTGCCGCTAAATACACTGAAGCCTGTGGAAATGCGGGAACTAAAAGCCTTTTACGCCGAAAAGCTGAATGTAATGGAACAAGTGATCCAGCATGCATCAGGCATTTTGTCCCATATGACCAATTATACTTCCATCCTGCTTGGGCCGGAGGTTTTTCATACTTCGTTGCGTCATTTTCAGTTGTTGCCGCTCAACGAAACGACAGCAGTGGCGATTATCGTGACCAATACAGGTCAGGTGGAGAATAAAACGGTGGATATTCCACCAGGAATCTCAATCTCCGAGATGGAAAAGGTTGTGAACTTGCTGAACAGCAAGCTGGTCGGTGTGCCGATTTATCAGCTTAAATCACGCCTTTACACCGCGCTTGGTCAGGAAATGGAGAAGCATGTGTCTCATTTTGAGGATGCTATGAAGGTGCTGGATAAAGCACTCGATAATGAATCGGATCAGCGCCTATATTTGAGCGGTGCGACGAACATGCTGAATCAACCTGAATTTAAAGATGTAGAGAAGGTTAAACATATTCTTGATCTGCTGGAGGAAACACCAACGCTGCTTAAACTGATGACCCCTGTAGCCGGAGCACCTGAAATTCAAGTCCGCATCGGTACGGAAAATGATCATGAGGCGTTTGCTAATTGCAGCCTGATTACTGCTACATATGCAGTAGACGGAGAAGCGTTGGGCACGATAGGTATATTGGGGCCGACGCGGATGGAATATGCGAGAGTTATTAATATTTTGGGTATCCTGTCTAAGGATTTGACCGCAATGCTAACGCAACGGTTTAAATAAAATAAGATCGCACAGGTTGCGGTCCTACATGTTCCGCGCTGGGATACGGTTTGTATCCTGCGCGGGTGCATTGTTGCGTGCTTTTGTAAGGGGAGTTACAACTTGAAGGAGGTGAAACATTTTGAAAGAAGAACAAGCGTTCCAAGATGAAAAACAACAAAATGTAAGCACAGAGGAAGCCGCCGAAACGAGCCAGCAGGAAGAGCCGGTGAATGAAGCGGCAGCACTGGAAGCCGAGGTAGAAGACACAGAGGTGGCCAAACTTCGTGCAGAGGCTGAGGAGCATCAGCAGCGGTTACTGCGTGCACAGGCGGATTTTGACAATTTTCGCCGTCGTACGCTGAAAGAAAAGGAAGAACTTGCTAAATATGCGTCTATGAAGCTGGTTACCGAGTTAGTACCTGTTTTGGATAACTTCGAGCGTGCGCTGGCAACAGCATCGCAAGGAGCGGAGTCTGAGTCATTCACGAAAGGGGTGGAAATGATTTTCCGCCAGTTTGAGAGTGTGCTTCAGGCAGAGGGAGTAACGGCCATGAATGCAGTTGGACAACCGTTTAACCCTGATTTCCATCAGGCTATTATGCAGGTAGAGAGCGAAGAGCATGATGAAGGCATTGTTGTTGAAGAGGTACAAAAGGGATACATGCTGAAGGACAAGGTGCTTCGACCAGCAATGGTAAAAGTTAGCATGTAACTTTTTCTATATACATTAGACTTACATCATTCTGATCAACTATTCTGGCCTGAGGGCCTCGTATATACAGAAGGAGGAATTGTCCGATGAGCAAAGTAATCGGTATTGACTTAGGTACAACCAACTCTTGTGTGGCTGTTATGGAGGGCGGCGAAGCCGTCGTTATTCCAAATCCGGAAGGCGCACGCACAACCCCTTCCGTGGTCGGTTTCAAAAAAGATGGGGAGCGTATTGTAGGGGAAACGGCAAAACGCCAAGCTATTACAAACCCGGATCGTACAATTATGTCCATCAAGCGCCACATGGGTACAAGTCACAAAGAAAACATTGATGGTAAGGAATATTCTGCACCGGAAATTTCCGCTATGATTTTGCAAAAGCTGAAAGCCGATGCTGAGGCATACCTAGGCCAAACGGTTTCTCAAGCAGTTATCACTGTTCCTGCTTATTTCAATGATGGTCAACGTCAAGCAACTAAGGACGCAGGTAAAATTGCCGGTCTGGAAGTTTTGCGGATTGTCAATGAGCCAACAGCAGCTGCATTGGCATATGGTATGGAAAAATCCGAAGACCAAACAATCCTTGTATATGACTTGGGCGGCGGTACATTCGACGTATCCATTCTGGAACTCGGCGATGGTTTCTTCGAAGTTAAAGCAACAAGCGGCGACAACAAGCTGGGTGGCGATGACTTTGACCAAGTGATTATTGATTACCTCGTAAATGAGTTCAAGAAAGATCAAGGTATTGATCTGAGCAAAGATAAAGCAGCTGTACAACGTCTGAAAGACGCAGCAGAAAAAGCTAAGAAGGAACTGTCCGGCGTATTGACAACAACTGTTTCCTTGCCGTTTATTACCGTAGCTGACGGCGTTCCACAGCACTTGGAGTTGAACCTGACTCGTGCGAAGTTTGAAGAATTGTCCGCAGATCTGGTAGAACGTACTTTGGGACCTACTCGTCAAGCGATGAAAGATGCAGGCATGAGTGCTAGCGACATCGACAAAATCGTTCTGGTCGGCGGCTCCACACGTATTCCAGCTGTACAGGAAGCCATCAAAAAGTTGACAGGTAAAGAGCCTCACAAAGGCGTAAACCCTGATGAAGTGGTAGCTTTGGGTGCGGCAGTTCAAGCAGGTGTATTGACAGGTGATGTGAAAGACGTTGTTCTTCTTGACGTAACTCCACTGTCCCTCGGTATCGAAACTGCAGGTGGCGTATTCACTAAAATGATTGAACGCAACACGACAATCCCTACGAGCAAATCGCAGGTATTCTCGACATATGCCGACAATCAGCCTAGCGTAGAAATTCACGTACTGCAAGGTGAACGCGAAATGGCAGCAGGCAACAAAACGCTGGGCCGTTTCCAATTGGGAGATATCCCTCCAGCACCACGTGGTGTACCGCAAATCGAAGTTACCTTCGATCTGGATGCGAACGGTATCGTGAACGTATCTGCTACAGATAAAGGCACAGGCAAAAGCCAAAAAATTACGATCACTTCTTCCAGCGGCTTGAGCGATGAGGAAGTAGAACGTATGATGAAGGATGCCGAATTGCATGCGGAAGAAGATAAGAAACGCAAAGATTTGGTAGAAGCGAAAAACGCTGCAGACCAACTGATCTACTCTGTAGACAAAACGATTAAAGATCTGGGCGAAAAAGCGGATGCAGGTGAAGTCGAAAAAGCCAATGCAGCTAAAGAAAATCTGCAAAAAACGCTGGAATCCGACAATCTGGAGGACATCAAAAAAGCTACTGAAGAACTGACTGAAATCGTTCAGCAATTGTCTGTGAAATTGTATGAGCAAGCCGCTCAAGCAGCACAAGCTCAAGAAGGAGCAGCAGACAACAAAGGCCGTGACAATGTAGTTGATGCGGACTATGAAGTTGTTGACGAAGATCAGAAGAAAGACTAAGCAACGGATCGGGTAGTGGCAACTTTACGGTATACCGGTGCTTTATGATATACTGGACAGTAATTAGCAGCGTAGCTGCCTTGATAAATAACAATTAGCCTAAGGGTAACCGTTATTTCCAAGATAAATAAGCATATTACGGGTTGTACTGCCTTGAAAGATGGGAAGGTCAAAGCCGGGTCATCCCGCGCCTTTGGCTTTCCTTTTATATGTAGTGCAGACACGTTGTAGGCATGGGGGTGGAACATTGGCTGATAAGCGTGATTATTATGAGGTGCTGGGTGTCGCAAAAGGCGCTTCGGATGAAGAAGTCAAAAAGGCCTACCGTAAGCTTGCGCGTCAGTATCATCCGGACGTGAACAAGGCTGCGGACGCTGAAGCAAAATTTAAAGAAGTAAAAGAAGCTTACGATGTCCTCAGTGATGGCCAGAAGCGGGCAAGATATGACCAATACGGTCATGTAGACCCGAATCAGGGCATGGGAGGCGGCTTCGGTGGTGCCGACTTCGGTGGCGGATTTGGTGATATTTTTGATATGTTCTTTGGTGGCGGCAATGGTCGACGTGACCCGAATGCACCGCAACGAGGGAACGATCTTCAATATACGATGACGATTGAATTCAAAGAAGCGGTATTTGGTAAAGAAACCGACATTCAAATTGAACGTACGGAAACATGCGATACGTGTCATGGTACAGGAGCCAAAGCGGGCACTCAACCACAGACCTGTTCCGTCTGCCACGGCAGTGGACAGGAAGAAGTGGTGCAGAATACACCGTTTGGTCGCATGGTTAATCGTCGCGCCTGCTCCAATTGCGGCGGTTCCGGTAAAATCATCAAAGAAAAATGTACGACTTGTAGTGGATCAGGCCGTGTCCGCAAGAAACGCAAAATTCATATCCGCATTCCAGCGGGTGTGGATGATGGCGCACAAATGCGTATCAACGGTGAAGGCGAAGGCGGGGTCAACGGAGGACCGGCAGGTGACTTGTACGTCGTATTCCGCGTGAAGTCGCACGACTTCTTTGAGCGTGAGGGAGACGATATCTACTGTGAAATTCCGCTGACGTTCTCTCAGGCAGCCTTGGGAGATGAAGTAGAGATCCCAACGTTGACTGAGAAAGTGAAGCTGAAAGTTCCAGCAGGCACACAAACAGGCACTTATTTCCGTCTTAAAGGAAAGGGTGTGCCAAAACTGCGCGGCGTAGGTCAAGGTGACCAGCATATTAAGGTAGTTGTGGTAACGCCTAGCAAGCTGAGTGAGGAACAGAAGGAATTGCTGCGTCAGTTCTCTTCGCTTAGTGGAGAGCAGACACATGAGAATGAGCAGTCCTTTTTTGACCGTGTAAAGCGCGCCTTCCGAGGCGACTAAGCAAAGTCGAAATCGCGGATCTTCAACCATGAATCCGAGGGGACTATTCCGCAGTGCGGGATAGTTCCCCTTTTTTGTATTTACGTAAACACATACATAACCATTTTTGTATAAGCAGTTGAACTATGAGCTTCTAGCAAGTAGAAAAGGGGTGAGTTTCATCAAAAAAATACGGACAAGACTGCGTCGTGGCAAGCCGCTATTAAAGCTTAGAGGTCTAATAACGCTGCTAGTTTGTTTGGTTATGGCGCTTGTGCTTTTGCCCGTAACCCTGTTATTTGCAGAGAGAGTTGAGCATGAAACGGAGAAGGGGCTTGAGGAAAAGGCAATGTCCATTGCGCGTACCCTCGCTCATACACCGCTTATTATTGAGCAATTGCAACAGACCTATTATTCTCCTGCCATGCAGGAATATGTGAAGAAGGTTTCATCGGCGAATCATGTCCAATTTGTCGTGGTCATGGATATGAAGGGAATTCGTAGAACACACCCGGATGCTAGGAAGATCGGCAAAGCCTTTGTTGGAGGAGACGAGTATACTGCCCTTCATGGTCAGGAGAGCGTGTCCGTTGCAAAGGGGACACTGGGCATGTCCATGCGGGCTTTTTCTCCCATATACAGTGTAACGGGAAAGCAGGTAGGGGCGATTGTCGTCGGTATATCCATGCAAGATGTGCAGAGAGCCCAGGAAGGCAACACGCGTCTTATTGCTATCGCCATTGGTATCGGGATGTTGATTGGCACAGAAGGAGCTGTTGTGCTGGCTCGTAAAATCAAAAACATGCTGGTCGGTCTGGAGCCGCCGGAAATCGCACGTTTGCTGGAGGAACGCAGCGCGATGTTGCAGTCCATTAAGGAAGGAGTCATCGCGGTGGATGAAGGCGGTCGTATCATGCTGATGAATGCAGAAGCGATCCGTCTACTCAGGCAAGCGGGGATTGAAGATTTTTCATTCTCTGGACAGGAAATTACGGTGTATTTATCTGCTTTCCGATTGCAGGAGGTGTTGGAAGCAAGCACTCCACGGATGGATGAGGAAATGGAGCTGGGTGGGATCACCTTGCTGACGACCAGTGTTCCGATCCGGGTCAAGGGAGCCATTGTCGGAGCCATTCTAACCTTTCGGGATAAGACGGAGATGAACCAGCTTGCGGAACGTTTGACTGGAGTTTCTCTGTACACAGAAGCACTACGTGCGCAGGCTCACGAATTTATGAACAAGCTGCATGTCATAATGGGCATGGTACACTTGCGAATGTACGATAAACTGGAGCACTATATTATGGATGCCGTCGAGCATCATCAAGTAGAGATCGGTACCATCACTCGGCAGATTAGGGACCCAGTTATGGCAGGGTTTGTGCTAGGAAAATTAAGCCGGGCCAGAGAGGCAGGGGTAAGTTTTGAACTGACTTCGGGGAGTCACTTGCCTGAATCCAGTCAAACCCAAACGACACATGAACTGATTACTATTCTTGGCAATCTGTTTGATAATGCGGTGGAGGCGATGGAATCTCTGGAGCATAAGCAGATTACCCTTTCACTTTATTATGAGGAAAACCGGCAGAATGGCTGTCTGACCTGTATCATGTGCGACAATGGTCCGGGTATATCGGAGGACCTTAGGGAGACTATTTTTGAAAAAGGCTTTTCGACCAAGGGAGAGTCACGAGGGATGGGGCTTTATCTGGTGACGCAAAGCGTAAAGAGGCTGCAAGGAAGTGTTAAATTGATCCCTGTCGAGCAAGGGTGCTGTTTTCAGATTACAATTCCATACAGTATAGCGGGGAATGATAAACATGATTAATGTCCTAATTGTAGAAGATGATCCGATGGTTGCGGAATTCAATCGCAAATATATGGAGCAGGTAGAGGGCTTTCAATGTGGTGGCTGGGCTTCTTCGGTGGAAGAGGCTAAGAAATATATAGCTGAACAAGCGATTGATCTGATATTGCTGGACGTGTATATGCAAGAAAGCAATGGCCTCGATTTACTGTCATTCATACGGGAGGCTGGAGTAAATGTGGATGTTATTGTCATCTCAGCTGCAAGTGACATGAGCAGTATCAAAAAAGCGATGAACTTCGGCGCGGTGGATTATTTGATCAAGCCTTTCCACTTTAACCGTTTTCTAGAGGCCCTGACCGGGTACCGAGAGCACATTAGTATTGTGCGTGAGCGCAGTCTACTGTCACAGGAAGAGCTGGACCGACTGATTTATCACAAAAGCATCACTAAAGACTTGACACGGTTGCCCAAGGGGATAACGAAATCCACGCTGGGTATGATATGGAATTGTATCCAGCAGCATCATAAAGCTCTATTTTCCACCGAGGATATTGCGGAGAGTGCAGGGATCTCCAGGGTATCTATGCGCAAGTATCTGGCTTTTATGACAGAGATTGAAGTACTCTCTATGGAAACCATCTATGGTACTATTGGACGTCCTGTTTACCAGTACCAGGTGTTGCCGCAGGCAGAAGGAATCATGAATAGTTATATTTAAACCTCCTTCTGATTACTTTAGTTACAAAAGTTAGTTCTTAGTTTTAAAACCAAATAAAGCGTTTTCCGTGGTGTAGAATGGGAACATGATCATCATTCTTCACTTTATGGAGGGAGATTTATGGAAAATGCTACAAACCAGCCTGTCATTCAAAAAGAGCAAAGATGGAGTAAAAATACTTTAGATGGGTTTAGGATGCTGGGCAGGGTAAAGGTGGGAGTTATTCCTCTTCCGCTGTATATTGTGATCGCGTTGATTGTTTATGCGGCAGCAATTACAGAAAGACTTCCGAACGATCTGTTGGGCGGATTTGCCGTCATCATGATTTTAGGTATACTGCTCAGTGATCTGGGGGCGAAACTTCCATTACTCAAACATATAGGCGGGCCAGCCATTCTATCCCTTATGGTTCCATCGTTAATGGTATTTTGGAATATGTTCAGTCCATCTGCCTTGGGGGCTGTGCATACGCTTATGAAAACCTCAAATTTTCTTTATTTTTACATCGCATGTCTCGTAACAGGAAGCATTCTTGGTATGGATCGCAAAATGCTGCTGAATGGAATTGTCAAAATTTTTGCCCCCATTATTATAGGATCTATTGCTGCGGTTGCCGTTGGTATGGTGGTGGGTATGGCTTTTGGCTATAGTGCTTATCACACATTTTTTTTCATCATCATTCCGATTATTTCCGGTGGCATTGGAGAGGGCATTTTACCGTTGTCCATTTCGTATGGAATGGTACTGGGGAAGGATTCTGCGGTATTCGTCTCCCAGTTTATCCCGGCTGCAATTATCGGTAACATAGTTGCAATCATAGGTGCAGGTGTCTTGAAAAGATTAGCGGAGAAAAAACCAAACACTTCGGGTAACGGGAAGTTGTTGAAACTGGAGAAAGAAGAAGGTAAGTTGGCTCCAGTAAACTTGGGACAATCTGTTTCTTTTCCGTTAATGGGAGGAGGTCTGCTGTTGGCCTGTACTTTCTTTATTGTGGGTAAGCTGCTAGAGCCATATCTCCATATTCCTGGCCCGATTCTCATGATTCTGGCGGCGGCATTAATTAAGTGTATTCAGATCATGCCGAACTCATTGGAGCAGGGAGCTTTTCATTTATACAAATGTATCACGGCTAGTCTGACGTGGCCCCTGATGGTAGGGCTAGGTATTTTGTATGTGCCGTTAGATAGTGTAGTAGGAATTTTGACGGTTCCGTATGCGATCACTTGCGCATCTGTAGTGGTTGCATTGATTGTTACTGGATATTTCACCGGAAAATGGATTAACATGTATCCTGTAGAAGCTGCTTTGGTGACCAGTTGTCGCGGCGGATTAGGGGGCACAGGTGATGTAGCCATTCTGTCTGCATCCAATCGGATGGAGCTGATGCCTTTTGCCCAAATTGCAACACGGATTGGAGGAGCAGGCACGGTCATTTTAGCCACCTTGTTACTCCAATTTTGGAGCTAATGAGTTTCAACCTAGATATAACAGTCTAATTAAATAAACTTATGAGAGGACGGAGAGGAACATGAGCAGTTTAACAGATGAAATCAGAGAATTACACGAAGGTGGCAAAATGGAGACCTTACCCAAGAAACGAATTGAAACAATGGAGGGGTTGTCCAAAGTTTACACACCAGGTGTGGCCCAAATTTGCATGGAAATTGCCAATGACCCAGAAAAAGCGTTCCAATTAACAATCAAAAAAAATACAGTAGCAGTCGTTTCAGATGGGACGGCGGTCCTTGGATTAGGGGATATCGGACCAGAGGCTGCTATGCCTGTGATGGAAGGTAAAGCGGTGCTGTTCAAACAGTTTGCAGGTGTCGACGCATTCCCCATCTGTCTCAACACAAAGGACCCAGATGAGATTGTTCAAATTGTCAAAATGATCGCTCCAGCATTTGGCGGCATTAATTTGGAGGATATATCTTCGCCACGCTGTTTTGAGATCGAGCGACGGTTGAAGCAGGAACTCGACATTCCAGTATTTCATGATGATCAGCATGGGACAGCAGTCGTTGTATTAGCGGGTCTGGTCAATGCACTAAAGGTATGCGGCAAAAAAATGGAAGATATCAAAGTAGTATTTGCCGGTATCGGTGCGGCGGGTATGGCCTGCTCACGCATGCTGCTCAAGGCAGGGGTGCGCAACCTGATTGGCGTTGATCGGCAAGGAGCCATTCACCGTGGTGTAGAATACAGCAACCCGCATTGGACAGAATTTGCGAACATGACTAACCCGCATAATTTAAGTGGAAGCTTATCCGAGGTGATTGTGGGAGCTGATGTGTTCATCGGTGTGTCGGGTCCAGATATACTGACTGTGGAAGACATACAGAGCATGGCAACTGATCCTATAGTGTTCGCTATGGCGAATCCGAAGCCAGAAATTGATCCGACCGTAGCCTTACCTTATGTGCGTGTGCTTGCTACCGGCCGCTCCGATTTTCCTAACCAGATTAATAACGTGCTGTGCTTCCCGGGAATTTTCCGTGGTGCTCTGGATTGCCATGCCAAGACGATTAATGAGGAGATGAAACTGGCTGCCGGGCTTGCCATCGCTGATGCCATTTGCCCTGAGGAGCTAAGTGAAACTTATATCATACCGGATGTTTTTAATCCTAGGGTGGTTCAAAAGGTACGGGATGCTGTTATTCGCGCAGCCTGGGAGACGGGAGTAGCCAAGTCAGGTGAAGCTCCAGCTGCTAATTTACATCTGTAAAAGTTATATTCTTCACAAACTTTATTTCACAGTCTTGCCCTGTTGTTCTCGATAACGCCTGTATCCGTTTAGCCTTTCGTGGAGAATATAAATTCTTGCCAATGAGCAGGCTATAACAAAGCGTAACGATCCATGTTCTCAAACAAGCGTTGCGCTCAATTACTACACAGGGGGATTTTGGAATGGGCGAAAAAAATATTTTGGCGTATTTCAAAAGTCCTGAGGAAGCACAGGGAGCCGCGAGAAAACTGGAAGCTCTCCGGGTAACGGATATGTCGATAGATCGTTTTAGCCGGTATCCGCGGCAGTCTACGGGCAACGCCGGACTGCCTGTATTTTCGGGACAGATTAACAGCTTGTCTTCACTAACGCAGGGAGTAGAATTTACAGATCGCAGTCCGGCGATACTGGCTGCGGCTGATCCTGTTGCCAGTGGCATGAGTGACGGAGGACAGGGTGGACCTACGGGCCGCGATATTTTACTGACTGCTGTGGTGGATGAGTCCATTCATCACCAGGCCATGTCCATCGTAGAACAAGCGGGTGGAATGCTGTGAAAAGTTTGGAAGGAGCAGTGACCGATGCCTAGAAACAAAAGGTTTGATAAAGTGCTGACCAAAACCGAGAAAATCAAACGCATGCAATCTGCCAAAAACGAGGATGTTGAGTTCTCGGCAGAGCTGGCAGATTCAGAGGATCTGGAAGCGATTCGGCGTAGTGAAGTTGCTGACCGCCGTCAGCAGCGTATTATAAACGACAGCGAGTAGAATACAATAAGGCGGGAATCCCAGTTATAAAGATAATTTGTGGGATGGCCCGTCTTATTTGTTTTTTCTCAAGCAATTCCAGAACGAGCTGGAGAAATCGGAGCAGGAAGATTACCAGCTTTTTTGAACTCCTATGCGAGTATATAGTACAATGTAATGTATGCATGTGAAATGAGGAGGAAATGTAAACCATGTTGTGGAATGAAATTACAATACATACAAGCGAGGAAGCTGTCGAAATGATTTCGAATTTTCTGCACGAAGCAGGTGCAGGAGGGGTTTCCATTGAAGAATCCGGTTCGCTGAACAAGCCGCGGGATACGTCTTATGGACAATGGTATGATCGCCCTTTGAATGATATTCCTGAAGGACAAGCGGTCATCAAAGGCTATTTTGCCGAAGAAGTGAACATGGACGGTGTGCGCGCACAAATTGAGCCGCGAGTGGAACAATTGAGAACATTTGATATTGACCCTGGAGAGGTTCGTTATGAGCTGAAAACGGTCAATGAAGATGACTGGGCTAATGCCTGGAAACAGTATTTCAAGCCATTACGTGTATCGGATCATTTGACCATCAAACCGACTTGGGAAGAGTATGAACCTGCGAGTGAGGATGAAAAAATCATTGAGCTCGACCCGGGTATGGCCTTTGGCACTGGAACACATCCGACAACATCCCTTTGCCTGAGAACACTGGAATCCGTAATTCAGGGTGGAGAAGAAGTCATTGATGTCGGTACGGGCTCCGGTATCTTGGCCATTGGAGCGATAAAGCTGGGAGCAAAGCATGTACTTGCCTTGGATCTTGATCCGGTGGCGGTATCCAGTGCATGTGAAAATACGCGTTTGAACGGGCTGGAGGAACGCATCACCATCAAAGAAAGCGATTTGCTCTCTGTGCTCAATGCAAGCGATCCAACGCTGGGAATTCAACTGCCAGTCAAGCTGGTGGTAGCTAATATTTTGGCTGAGATCATTTTGCTGTTCATTGATGATGTATATAATGCCCTGGAGCCAGGTGGTATTTATATTGCTTCTGGGATTTGGAAAAACAAAGAAGAGGCAGTCGAAACCGCGTTGAAGGCAGCTGGTTTTGAAATTGCCGAAATCAACCGAGATGAAGATTGGCTGGCGTTTGTGGCGAGAAAGAGGTAAGCATGGATTTTTTACAAAGTATTTTTCGTGTAAATTTAAATGTCCTTCCATTTTATTTGCTGGCTGTGATTATATCGTTTACGGTGCATGAATTTGCGCATGCGTATTATGCCAATAAATTTGGCGATCCTACGGCCAAGCTGCTTGGACGGGTGACTTTAAATCCGGCAGTTCATATTGATCTGCTGGGTACACTGTTACTGCTGATCGGTGGCTTTGGCTGGGCCAAGCCAGTTCCGGTGAATCGTGACAATTTTAGCCGTCCGCGCCTGATGGGCATTATTGTATCGGCTGCTGGCCCGCTGAGCAACTTGCTGCTTGCATTTGTGACGACCCTGATCTATGCTATGCTCCTTCATTTTCAAGTATTGCCAGGAATGGAGAACCAGCGGGTGGCGCAGGCAATCTATTTGTTTATCAATGCGTTGATCAATTTGAACCTGTTTTTGTTTATCTTTAATTTGATCCCACTGCCTCCACTTGACGGCTATCGGATTGTGGAGGATGTGGCTCCTACTCGTGTGCGCCGCAAGCTTCAGCAGTTTGAGCAATGGTCAATCTTTATTTTCCTGCTTATACTAGTAATTCCACCGGTACGAGCTATAACGATTGAACCTCTTTACACGCTGGCTCAGATGATTTATATACAATTTTTGCAGTTTTCTTTTTACATTACCGGATTGTTCGGAGCCTAAGGGCTCCTTTTTTTATGAGAATGGGTATAACGTGAATGGAAGAGGGAACAGACTGGTCATACAGGCGCAAAAGATGATATGATGGTGCTTGGTGATTTATTCGGAATTTGTACGGAACGTTAGTAATATTAGTTATTTTTAGAATAGGTGTGAGAGAATGCAGCGTTATTTTATTCCGGCAGAGCAATTTCTAGAAGATCACGTTATTGTTACGGGTGAGGATGCACGGCATATTGCCAAAGTCATGCGCGGCCGTAGTGGTGACAAAATTATAGTCAGTGACGGGGGATCCAGGGAAGCGCTGGCTGCATTGGATACAATTGAGCAGGATCATGTGAAAGCGACGATCATCGAGCCACTGGAGATGACCTCTGAACCATATGTTCAAATCACCATTGCGCAGAGTCTTCCTAAAGGGGACAAGATGGAGACGGTGATGCAAAAATGTACAGAAATCGGAGCCACCGGTTTTGTTCCGTTCTTATCCGAGCGTACAGTTGTGCAATATGATGCCAAAAAGGAAGGCAAGCGACTGGAGCGTTGGCGCAAGATTGTGAAGGAAGCGGCTGAGCAAAGCCATCGCAACCGGATTCCGGAAATTAGCGCACCCCTGACGTGGAAAGAACTTCTGCCTTCTTTTGCTGGGTATGATTTGATATGTTATTGTTATGAAAAAGAGCAGGGTCGGCAGCTACGGGATGTAATCCGACCTTTCGCAGAACAATGGGCGTCCGCAGACAAACCACGTGTGCTGGTGGTGGTAGGCCCGGAAGGCGGCTTTACCGAAGCGGAAAGCCTGGAGGCCGAGCAGGCTGGGGCACAGTCTACAGGACTGGGAAGACGTATTCTGCGTGCTGAAACCGCAGGTATGGTTGCATTAGCATGCATTTTATATGAGACAGGAGAAATGGGAGGGGTTTAATATGCCATCAGTGGCATTTTACACATTAGGCTGTAAAGTAAACTTTTATGATACAGAAGCGATCTGGCAGCTGTTTAAAAAAGAAGGGTATGAGCAGGTGGATTTTGACGAGCAGACTGCTGATGTCTACTTAATTAATACATGTACGGTTACGAATACTGGTGACAAAAAGAGCCGTCAGATCATTCGTCGCGCGATTCGCCGAAATCCGGATGCCATTGTGGCGGTGACGGGCTGTTACGCTCAAACTTCTCCAGCTGAAATTATGGATATTCCAGGTGTGGATCTTGTTATTGGTACGCAGGATCGGGATAAGATCATTCCGTTTGTGAAGGAGATCCAAGAGTCGCGTCAACCTGTAAACGCGGTGCGTAATATAATGAAGACCCGTGTGTTTGAGGAAATGGATGTGCCTGATTTTGCTCATCATACACGTGCGTTTCTAAAAATTCAGGATGGTTGCAATAACTTCTGCACCTTCTGTATTATCCCGTGGTCGCGGGGCTTATCGCGCAGCCGTGATGCCGCGAGCATTATCACACAGGCGCGTCAGTTGGTGCATGCAGGCTACAAGGAAATCGTACTCACGGGTATCCATACCGGTGGTTATGGTGACGATATGGATAATTATGATCTGTCCGATCTGCTGTGGGATCTGGAGAAAGTAGAGGGGCTGGAACGTATTCGGATCAGCTCGATTGAAGCCAGCCAGATTGATGAAAAAATGCTGGATGTGCTGAATCGCTCTAATAAGCTGGTTCGCCATTTCCACATACCGCTTCAGGCAGGGGACGATACGGTGTTGAAACGGATGCGCCGCAAATATACGACGGAAGAGTTTTATAACAAAATGCTTATGATTCGGAAGGCAATGCCAGATGTAGCGATTACAACAGACATAATTGTCGGCTTCCCTGGGGAAACGGACGAAATGTACCGTAATGGCTATGAGTTGATGAAAAAAATCGGGTTTTCGGAGATGCACGTATTCCCGTATTCCAAGCGTACTGGAACACCTGCGGCACGTATGGAGGATCAGGTGGACGAGGACGTGAAAAATGCGCGTGTGCGTGAGTTGATTGAACTATCAGAGCAAATGCAGCTGGCATATGCTGAGAAGTTTGTTGGTCAGGTGCTGGAGGTTATTCCGGAAGTAGCCCCTAAAGGGACCGAAGATAGCGGCATACTTTACGGTTATAGCGACAATTACATTCAACTGGTGTTTGAAGGTAATAAGGATCTGGTTGGCAAGGTGTGCCGCGTAAAGCTGACGAAGGCAGGCATTAATGAAAGTGAAGGTCAATTGGTCCGCGTATTGGAAAATGGGCTGCAAACAGCTTTGTAAAAAAAGAGCCTGACCAGGCAATAGTGATGGCCAACAAGGATTTCGCCTTTCCTTACAGAGAGGACGGAATCCTTGTTGCGCAAGGAAAGGAGATTACAGGATGGCAGCAAAAAAGGAAATTTCCGCAGGTGGCGTAGTGTTTCGCAAACAGGGGGAAGAGCTTGAAATTCAGCTCATTACCGACCGCTATGGCAAGACATCCTTGGCTAAAGGCAAAATGGAGCCGGGTGAAACGATCGAACAAACAGCTTTACGTGAAATTCGTGAGGAGACAGGGCTGAACGGCCGGATTATTCAGCATGTGGATATGATTGCTTATACGTACCAGCACCCGGAATATGGTGAAGTGGACAAGGAAGTTCATTATTATCTCGTAGAGGCACTGGATGGAGATTTACAGGCACAGATCGAAGAAATCAAAGGCGTTGCCTGGCATACGCCCGAAGAAGCATGGCGTCTTCAGCGTCAGGGCGGATATGACAACAATGATGTCATTCTAAGCAAGGCGCTGTCTATGCTAGGAATTAACGTTTAATCTTATGGGGTGACAAACGCTCCTCTATACGTGTCCACACCGGTAAATAACAGAGAGGCAAGGCAAGCAGAGAACTGATGACGTTAAACAGGGTTTGGGCATGCGCTACCTTGGCCCCGGGCTCGGTAGATATCCAGGTGGCAGCCATATCCAGCCCGGGAATCAACGGCATAAAGAGCAAGGCTCCGCCTACGTTCAGCAGCACGTGGGACCAGGCTACAAATTTGCCTGATACGCTGCCGCCAACAGCGGCAATCAAGGCAGTTACGCAGGTGCCTACATTAGAGCCGATAACGATGGCGATCCCTACATCGACTGGCAAGGCACTAGCAGCAGCAAGGCTGATTGCCATACCGATGACGGCTGCACTGCTGTGGACCAGTGCGGTCAGGCAGGCTCCAGCAGCGAAGGCCCACCACATGTTGGCTGCCGCGTGATCCAGAAACCAGCGGAATAGTCCGGCCTGCTCAATCCATGGGCCGACGGTTTGCATCACGCGGATACCTGCCAGAATCAGCGAAAATCCAGCAAAGACGAGGCTGATAAATTGGACAGCCTGCGGGCGGCTCAGCCTATTGGAGCCGGATGAAGCTCCGGCAGCTGCATACTGACGACTGGCAACCGTTTCCTCCCACAGGACGGCAGTGACCCAGCAGAGCAGTGACCCGCATAGCAACGGAACAGCCAGCTTGCCAAGCTGGAGCCCCATCAGCTCGGTTGTCAGACAGGTGCCGATATTGGTGCCAAGAATGATGCCGAGCGTGCGGCCGTAGGTCAACAGTCCAGCGTTGACCAGTCCGATCGTCAGCACCGTTACGGCGGTGCTGCTTTGCAGTAGAGCGGTAATGCCTGAGCTGAACAGCATCCCCCGCCAAGGGGAAACGGTAGCCCGATCCAGCCAGCGGGTAAGGAAGGGGCCGGCCAAATGCTGGAGGGCAGCTTCCATCAGCTTCATTCCGCCTAAAAAAATAAGCAGCCCACCGCATAGTGGGAGTATAACATGTATGAACACGGGCATAGTCCCCCTTTTCTAGGTGAGAATACTTATGTAACAGCCTATGATTTACCGAGGACAGCCATGACAAGCATGGCGGTGCTCTTTTTTACGAAACGATAATTTTGTAATTCAAGAATAGGAGTGAAGGATTTTGCCTTCAGTAATATTAGAACGCAGCCGCAAAAAAAGGCTGGAGCAAGCACACCCTTGGGTGTTTAAAAATGAAATAGCCAAGGTTGAGGGAGAGCCGGAAGCAGGTGATTTGGTCAGCATCCTGAACCATCAAGGGCGTTATTTGGCGACAGGTTACTATAATCCTGCCTCACAAATCACAGTGCGTGTGATGTCCTATGAGCCGCTGGAAGTGATGGACAAAAGCTTTTTCGCCCAACGTTTCCGCAATTGTTTGGAGCATCGCGAACGCTTTGTAACCGGGGGAAATGCTTATCGTTTGGTGTATGGTGAGGCTGATTTTTTGCCTGGGCTGATTGTAGACCGTTTTGGTGATGTGTTGGTCGTTCAGCTGTTAACGCTTGGCATGGATCGGCGCAGGGAAGAAATCAGAGATGCACTTGTTGAAGTCATGGGACCAGTTGGTATCTATGAGCGTAGTGATGTACCCATCCGCGAGCTGGAAGGATTGGAACAGACGAAGGGGCCTTTGTACGGTGATTGTCCGCGACATGTAGTGGTGACGGAAAACGGCTTGCAAATCAAGGTCGATATCGTAGAGGGGCAGAAGACAGGCTATTTCTTTGACCAGCGTGAAAATCGTGCGGCCATTGCGCCGTTGATGAGAGGCTGGGGAGCGCGTAGTGGAATAACGTTACAGGAAGTAGCTGCAAACCCAGGAGATGACGGCACAACGGTCCTGAAGCCTATGAATAAAAGTGGTAAGGTGGTTGAGTTCCCATTCTGGGACGGAGCAATCGTATTGGAATGCTTTTCCCATACAGGTAGCTTTACGCTCAATGCGTGTAAACATGGTGCGAAAAAAGTAACTTGTCTGGATATTTCGGAACATGCGATTGAAAGTGCTCGAGATAATGTCAAACTGAACGGTTTTGAAGACCGCGTCGAGTTTGTCGTCGACGATGCTTTTCAATATTTGCGCAATCAGGTGAAAGGTGTAGAGGAACGCACTGCGCGAGCAGGGGGCAAAGGAGATACATCCAAGCCGCTAACTGCGGGTGGCGGACGCACCTTTGACGTGGTTATTCTCGATCCGCCAGCTTTTGCCAAAACGAAGAATGCTGTTAAAGGAGCTATACGTGGATATAAAGATATCAACCTTCACGGAATGAAGCTCGTCAACGAGGGCGGATATTTGGTGACCGCGAGCTGTTCGTTCCATATGCGGCCGGAGCTGTTTTTGGACACGATTAAGGAAGCGGCAGCAGATGCTGGCAAAATCCTCCGACTGGTAGATTGGAGAGCGGCAGGTAAGGATCATCCTCAAATATTGGGTGTGGAGGAAGGTCATTATTTGAAATTTGCCATCTTTGAGGTACGCAGTCGGACACGGCTGTAGGTATCCCATCTTGTCATAGTTAAGCGACTTATAGACGATAAAGATAAATAGGTGAAACAAACTTATTTTTAGTAAAAAATCAGTCCTGTAGAGAAGGCTTGCATCAAGCCAACCTGCGGGACTATTTGTTTTTGAGAAGTGATCAATTGCTACAACATGGCAAACGTACGTTCTTTTTTCCCTTGCCTGATATGCTATACTATTTAATAGAATGTTTTTGGGTTAGAAAGGAGGCCGCATCATGTCGGTCCGCTTATTGATTGGCCGCTCTGGTAGTGGTAAAAGTACGTTAATCCGTCATGAAATGACGTCTATGTTACGCGAAGATCCATTTGGTAAGCCCATGCTGTTACTTGTACCAGAGCAATCGTCATTTGCTTCTGAGCATGCATTGCTCACCGAAGCTGGAAACGGGATTCAGGGGTCGGTGCGCGCCCAGGTGATGGGATTCCATCGTCTTGCCTATTTAGTCATGCAGGAAACAGGCGGTTCAGCACTAGTGCCTGTAACAGAAGAAGGCAAGAAGATGCTTTTATATAAGATTATTCGCCGTCGCAAGGATGAATTGAGTTTGTTTAAGGATTCAGGAGACCAGCTCGGTTTTGTAGATCGGTTGAATACGTTGTTTACGGAGCTAAAGCAGTACGGAAATGATGCTCGGTCTGTACCGGAGCAACTGGAGAGAATGCATGCTGCGGGAGAGTCCGCTCCGATATTAAGAGGCAAGCTTAAGGATATCAGTCTAATCTATGAGGATTTTGAACGGGAGCTGACGCTTAAATATATCGATGGTGAAGATACACTTCGTATGCTGACAGAACAGATTGCACAGTCTTCGCTTGTACGCGGAGCAGACATTTGGATGGATGGCTATCGGCGGTTTACACCCCATGAATACAAGGTGGTGGAGCAGCTTATGCTGCACGCCTCTTCGCTGACAGTGGCGTTGACCTGTAACCGCAGCTACGAAAGCGGACAGCTTCCGCATGAGCTGGATTTGTTTCATCCTTCTGCAGCTACTTACGTCAAGCTGAAAGGAATGGCAGAGGAGCTGATGATTGAAACGCAAACGCAGTTACTACGTCCCGATCCGATGCCTCGGTTTAAGGAGCGTCCAGCGTTGGCGTATTTGGAGGCTAACTTTGAACATCGTACAGGGCTGCGGAATCCGGGACACCGGATACGGCTTCAGCAGCTACGAGAGCAATGGGCAGATACGCAACCAGAGGGCATAAAACTGTATGCTGCGGCAAATCGCCGCGCCGAGCTGGAAGGAGCCGTACGCGAAATGCGCCGCCTGGCCCGCGAAGAGGGCGCGCGTTATCGGGAGATGGCCCTGTTTGTGCGTCATATAGAAGATTATGAGCCTTGGGTGGAGTCGATATTCAAGCAATATGAGGTTCCTGTATTTTTGGATCAGCGGAGAAGCATACTTCATCATCCCTTAGTGGAACTGATTCGGGCTTCACTGGATATCGTGCAGCGACGCTGGCGATATGAGGATGTATTTCGTGCGGTCAAAACAGATCTTCTGTTGCCGCTGGACGGTCGAGTGAGCCGTGAACAGATGGACCGTCTGGAAAACTATGTGCTGGCCTGTGGAATACAAGGCAGCCGTTGGACAGATGGCCGACCATGGCAGGCTGTACCCAGCTTGTCATTGGAGCTGGAGGAGCAGGAACGGAATCGTCAACGGGATGAAACGCTGGATTTGATGGAATTGTGCCGAGATGTGATCGTGACGCCTCTACATACGTTTGAGAAGCGTATGGGGAAGGCGCGAACGGCACTTGAGAAGTGTGAGGCCGTGTATTTGTTGCTGGAGGATGCAGAAATCGGTCACAAGCTGGACACCTTCATTCATCAGGCAGAGGAAGCAGGAAATCCCGAGCAGGCGAAGGAGCATCGTCAGGTATGGGATGCGGTGCTTGAATTGCTGGATCAAATCGTCGAAATGATGGGTGATGAGAGACTGGATACTTCTTTGTTTGCGGGTGTGCTGGAAACGGGATTGGCTGAGTTCCGTATGGGACTTGTTCCGCCGGCTCTGGATCAGGTTCTCGTCGGGAACACGGACCGTACGCGTGTATCCGGTATTCAACATGCCTTTGTGCTAGGGATGAATGAAGGTGTAATGCCGGCTGTGTTTCATGAGGATGGTGTGCTGAATGAGCAGGAACGTACGGCATTAAACGAACAAGGTGTAGACCTGGCGCCAGATATGACAAGACGTCTGTTGGACGAACGGTTTCTTGCTTATACGGCCCTTACCTCTGCCGGTAAAAGCCTGTGGATGAGCTGTGCGGTGACTGATGAAGAAGGCAAGCCGTTGCTGCCGTCAGAGTTAGTACGACATGTGCGGCAACTGTTTCCTGATCTGGACGAACGCCCACTGGCCGGATATCCTTTGCCTGGAGACGCTTGGACGACGCAATGGGAGTATGCTTCCCATCCATCTGAGGCTTTGCCCCAGCTCATCGCGCAATTACGTCATTGGCGGCGTGGTGGTGATATTTTACCTTCCTGGTGGGAGGTATATAACTGGTATGCCAATCAGCAAGGACATGAGAAGGACAAGCTGTGTCAGCTGTTGACTTCACTATTTTACGAGAACCATGCCGAAATGCAGAAGGAAACGAGTCGCCGTCTATATGGCAGCAAGCTGCGCACCAGCGTATCTCGTATGGAACGCTTTGTCGCATGTCCATTCTCGCACTTTGCCTCTCATGGTCTTCGCTTGAAGGAACGTCAAATGTATCGTCTGAAGGCCCCGGACATCGGACAATTATTCCATGCAGCGCTTGGTGAGATGGCGATCAATCTGCGTGAACGCAATGTCAGCTGGGGAAGCCTTACCACCGAGGAATGTCGCCGAGAGGCAGAAAGTACGGTGGAGCGTCTGGCTCCTCGCCTGCAAGGCGAGATTTTAATGAGTTCCAAGCGGTATGGCTATATTTTACGCAAGTTAAAAGACATCGTGAGCCGTGCTTCGTTAATTTTGGGTGAACATGCACGGAGAGGTAGCTTTGAGCCGATTGGACTGGAGTTGGACTTCGGACCGGGTCAGCCGCTTCCTCCGTTAAGCTTTCAGTTAGATAACGGTGTTGTGATGGAAATTGTTGGCCGGATTGACCGTGTAGATGTGGCAGAAGGAGAAAAAGGATTGCTTCTGCGTGTTATTGATTACAAGTCCAGCCAAAAGGATCTTAAGCTGCATGAGGTGTATTATGGCTTGTCCTTGCAAATGCTCACGTACCTGGACGTGCTGCTGAATGCGGCGGAGGAATGGTTGGGCGAGACTGCTTATCCGGCGGGTACACTGTATTTTCACGTCCACAATCCGATGCTACAATCACCTAATGGCCTTAGCGCAGAACAGGCTCGTCAGGAGCTTTTGAAACGTTTTAAGATGAAGGGATTGTTGCTCGCGGATCGGGATGTAGTTGGGCAAATGGATACAGCATTGGACAAGGGATATTCCTCTATTTTACCTGTCGCGGTGAAAGCAGACGGCAGTTTTTACAGCAGTGCTTCCGTTGCTTCGCCTGAACAGTGGGATAGCCTGCTAGCTTCGGTGCGTAACAATATTCGGACAATTGGTACACGGATGACAGAGGGCGATGTGGCCATTGAACCTTATCGTATCCAGCAAGAGACGGCATGTACTTTCTGCTCTTTTAAGCCTGTTTGTCAATTTGACGACAGTCTGGAAGGCAGTGGTTACAATCAATGGGTTAAACCGGGTAAGGATCAGGTCTGGGATCTGCTCAGCCATACACAGGAAGGGAAAGGAGGAATGAAGCAATGATAAGCACGTCAAACGCTAAAGGTGGCTTGCCCAAGCCAGAAGGAAGCATGTGGAGCGATGATCAGTGGCGTGCCATTTCGGAGTCTGGTAACAACATGCTGGTTGCGGCAGCGGCGGGTTCTGGTAAAACAGCAGTGCTGGTAGAGCGTATTATTCGCAAAATTATCGACCCCCAGCTCGGCTTTAGTGTGGATCGGTTGCTGGTAGCGACCTTTACGAAGGCTGCAGCCGCTGAAATGCGTCAACGGATACGCGAAGCACTGGAACGTGTGCTGGAACAGGAACCGGAAAGTGAACATGTGCGCCGCCAGCTATCGTTGTTGAATCGGGCTTCGATTACGACGCTTCACTCTTTTTGTATGGAGGTTATTCGTAGGCATTATCAGGCCATTCCTCTTGATCCCAGTTTTCGGATTATGAACGAGCATGAAACAGAATTACTGCGTCAAGAGCTTTTAGAAGAACTGTTTGAGGAAAAATATGAGGCCCATGATGAAGGCAGCACATTTCGCAGGCTGGTCGACTGGTTTAGTGGAGAGCGCACCGATGATGCAATGTATGTACTTGTTCAGCGGCTGTACGATTTTTCGCAAAGCCATCCTTGGCCGGAGCATTGGCTGCGGGAGATGGCAGCAGCATTTCGTGTACAGGATGTAGCTGCGTTGGGCGAGACTCCCTGGGTGCGCAGTATTTTGACGGATGCTGCCCTTTCGTTGCGCGGAGCAGCGAGTTTGCTCGAACAGGCGCATGAAACAGCTATCCAGCCCGGCGGCCCTGCGCCATATGCCATGACGCTGCAAGAAGATGCGGCGATGGTGAATGAATTGCTGCAGGCACTGGAAACACAGCCATGGGCGTCCTTGTATGATCATTTTCAAGTAGCGTCATTTGGTAAGCTCAAGCCAGTCAAAAAAGATCAAACTGAGCCTGCATTGCAGGAACGGGTTAAGACGTTACGCGAAGCCGCCAAAAAAATGATGACGGATATGAAGGCTTCCCTGTTCGGTAGGAGAGCAGAAGCTTATTTGGAAGAACTGCATGCAACGGCTCCTCTGATGGACGAACTGGTAGAAACCGTGATTGCTTTCGGGGAACGATTTCAACAGCACAAGCAGTCAAAAGGATTGGTGGATTTCGGAGATTTGGAGCATTATTGTCTGAAAATATTAAGACATCCCGACTCTACGCCGTACAAGCTGCTGCCGTCCGATGCTGCACTTGAATACAAGGCGCAGTTCGACGAGGTGCTGCTGGATGAGTATCAGGATACGAATACCGTACAGGAGGATATTGTCAAGCTAGTATCACGTGAGGAACCGGGTAACCGTTTTATGGTGGGAGACGTGAAACAGAGTATTTATCGGTTTCGACTGGCCGAGCCAGGGCTGTTTTTGAATAAGTATCAACGGTACGGCATGCAGGATCAGGAAGATGGCTTTTTGATTGATCTGGCGCGTAATTTCCGCAGTCGGGAGGAAGTTGTCGATGCAGTCAATTTGGTGTTCCGCCAGATTATGAGTGTGGATGTAGCAGAAATTGAGTACGATGAACGAGCGTGGCTCGTACACGGCGCGTCCTATCCCGAGAAGGCAGAGCAGGACGCTGTGTCTGCATACGCACCTGAGCTGCTGTTAGTTGATAAAGGCGGGCGTGGTCTTTCCGAGACTTCGGAGTTGCCTGAAACTGGGGACGAATCGGCTTTGCAGGAAAGTGAGCTGGCCGAGCTTGCTGAGCTTGAAACGGCTCAGTTAGAGGCCCGTGCAATCGCGCAACGGATCAAGGAGCTGACTGGAGATACTGGACAACCACTGTTGATTTACGACAGAGGATTAAAAGCGATGCGTCCAGCAGTCTACGGTGATATTGTCATTTTGCTTCGTTCAGCAAGCGTTTGGGCTCCCCTAATTGTCGAGGAGCTGCGGCTTGAGGGCATTCCTGCCTCGGGAGAGCAGACGACGGGCTTTTTTAAAGCAACAGAAGTTGAGGTGATGTTGTCCCTGCTGCATATTATTGATAATCCGCAGCAGGATATCCCGCTTGCATCTGTGCTTCGTTCGCCAATTGTCGGCTTGACCGAAGATGAACTGGCACAAATTCGGCTAGAGAAGCCGGATGGATTATTTTATGATGCATTGCTGGCGGCAGCAGAGAATGAACAAGTCGAGCAGAGTGTAAAAGGGATCTCTGCTGACGTTATGGAGATGGATCTTTTCACTGAGGACTCGTTATCTCCACTTGACCCTGTCCATAGGGATGACGGGAATACGTTGTCTGCCCGATTACGTTCATTTTTGCGTAATTTGGACGCATGGCGGCAGGAAGCCAGACAAGGCAGTCTAAGTGTATTGATTTGGAATGTGCTGGAGGAAACAGGATATCTGGACTGGGTGGGCGGATTGCCTGGCGGCTCACAGCGTCAAAGCAACCTGCGGGCTCTATATGACCGAGCGAGACAGTATGAAACTTCTACGTCCAACCGAGGCTTGTTTCGATTCCTGACCTTTATTTCTCGTCTACGGGAGCGAGGCGGTGATTTAGGATCGATCAGCGGGGGGGCTGAGCCCGATCAGGCTGTCCGCATTATGACCATTCATAAAAGTAAAGGACTTGAATTTCCTGTTGTGTTTATTGCGGGGACGGCAAAAATGTTCAATCAGCAGGATCTGAATGCACCGTTTCTTATGCACAAGGAATTGGGATTTGGTCCTAAATATGTGGAGGAGCAAAACCGTGTCAGCTACCCAACGCTGCCTAATCTAGCGATCCGTCGACGCTCACAGCTGGAGCTGTTGGCCGAGGAAATGCGGGTGCTATACGTAGCGCTTACGCGTCCACGTGAAAAGCTGATTATGACCGGAACTGTGAAGGATCTCGCTTCCCGCGCAGCGGGCTGGGCACGTGTCAAGGAGCATGCGGATACAGTATTACCAGACTATATGCTGGCGGCAGGCCGCAGCTATCTGGACTGGGTAGGTCCTGCGTTGATTCGGCATCCGTCTGCGATTTCGCTGAGGGAAGCAGCAGGCGATCAGGATGGGTACTTTCACAGGCTGGAGCACATGCCAGGGGCGGACTGGCTATTTAAAATTGTGGCCTCAGAAAAACTTTCTGGCTCTCGTGTGAACTCGAATCAAGAAGAGGTGTTGGCTGAAGAGCGGCAAAAGAAAACAGAAGCACTGAGAAGTGCGAAGCCAGTTGAATTGACCGAAGAGAGTGAAACGGATATTGCCGGTGCTCTTTCTTGGACCTACCCGTATGAACGGGCCGGCAAGACAGCAGCCAATACATCGGTCACGGAGATGAAAAGATGGCTGGAAATGCAGGAGATCGGATCGGACGATTGGCTGAATTTATCTTCTGTCTCCCAACAAGTCGACTTATCGGAGGATCGTGAAGATTCTGACACTCGGAGCAGTCAATTACACTTGCGCAGACCTAAGTTTATGGGCAATCAGCGGCTGACTCCTACGGAACGAGGGACGGTCTATCATACGTTGATGCTGCATTTGCCCCTAGATGGAGTAATGAGCGCTGAGGTCATTGAGGAAACAAAGGCTCGTTTGCTGAATCAACGCATTTTACTGGATGTTCATGCAAAGGCGCTGGATACGAATAAAATATTACGGTTTTTCACTAGTGAGCTGGGGTGCAGAATGCTAGGCTCATCCCGTATTCAACGTGAGCTTCCGTTTACTTATACCATGCGGGCCACCGATTACTGGAACCACAGCTTACCCGCGGTGCTGCCTGAACAGAAGACAGTTACGGAAGGCGGGCAGGACGATAAAGTTCTGATGAACGGGATCATTGACTGTCTGTTTGAAACTTCTGAAGGGCTTGTGCTGCTGGATTATAAAACAGACCGGATATCCGAATATCGTACGCTATCACACTTAACAGACCAATATCGTTTTCAATTGGAGCTGTACGCCCATGTGATTGAAGAGATTACAGGCAAAAAGGTTGCTGAGAAATGGTTGTATTTTATAGAAGCTGGAGAGTGTGTGCAGCTATAGTTAAGGAGAGGGGAATAGCATGCGGATTTTGCACACAGGTGATTGGCATTTGGGTCGTACGTTGGAAGGGCGCAGCCGTCTGAAGGAGCAGGAGGCGTTTTTGGAAGAATTGGTGAAAATGGCTGACGACCAGCAGGCGGATTTGATTATGATGGCTGGGGACGTGTACGACTCGGTAAATCCTTCGGCCGCTGCAGAACAATTGTTTTATGAAGCATCTGCGCGCCTTACAGCTGGAGGAAGACCGTTAGTGGTCATTGCGGGCAATCATGATCAGCCGGAAAGGGTAGCCTCAGTCACCCCGCTGGTAAGCGGGCGCGGAATTACATTACTGGGGCTGCCTCATGGGGAAGCAGTGCGCGTCCATACACCACGAACGGATGAAATGGCATGTATTGCAGCCTTGCCATATCCCTCCGAGTCTCGCCTGAATGAGCTATTGTCTGAAGACGGAGATGAAACCATATTACGTGAGGCCTATAGCCGCCGTGTGGGGATGCTGATGTCGCAGCTGGGTACAGCATTTCGGCCCGATACGGTTAATTTGTCGATGAGCCATATTTATGTACTTGGCGGGCTGGAGTCGGATTCGGAACGCCCGATTCAGGTCGGGGGAGCCTATACCGTAGATCCGTCTGCTTTGAGCATTGGAGCGCAGTATACGGCTCTGGGGCATTTGCATCGTCCCCAATATGTGAAGGGCGATGGACTGATGCGTTATAGTGGCTCTCCGCTGGCTTATAGCTTTTCCGAAGCTGGACAAGCCAAATCGGTTACGTTAATTGACGTGATTGCCGGCAAGCCAGCACAGGTTGAAGAACTGTATATTACCAGTGGACGCCCACTAGTGCGGTGGCGAGCACGGGGAGGTCTGGAGGAGGTATATCGTTGGCTGGACGAAGGACTGGATGCGGATGCCTTTATTGACCTGGAAATTACACTGGATGAAGCAATGTCGATGGGAGATATTCAACGGTTGCGCAAAAGCCGTGAAGGCATCATTCATATTCGCCCTGTGTACCCGGAAATGGCTGTAGCACAGTTGGAACACCAACGTTCAGAATTACCGGTTCATGAGCTGTTTCGGGCGTTTTACCAACGACAAACGGGCGGAGCACAGCCGGATGACGGATTAGTACAGTTATTTCTGGAACTGGTAGAACAGGATGATGCAAGAGACCAGGCTGAGGAGGGTGATGTATGAAACCGATCCTTCTGAAACTGGCGGGGTTGCAAAGCTACCGGGAGTCGCAGGAAATTCGTTTCGACGATTTGACCGAAACGGGACTGTTCGGAATTTTTGGTCCAACGGGTAGCGGTAAATCAACGTTGCTGGATGCCATTACGTTGGCTATGTATGGTAAAGTGGAGCGGGCGGTGAATGGTACACAAGGCATTATGAACCATGCCGAGGATACGTTGTCTGTAGCATTTACGTTTGAATTAATGTCAGCTCAAGGACCTCGCCGTTACCGTGTAGAAAGACGTTTCAAACGTGCAGGAGGCGTATCGGTTAATAATACGCTTAGCCGTTTTATTGCATACACAGAAGATGGCGAGGAAGTGCTTGCTGATAAGGTACAGGATGTGACACGCTGTGTGGAGGAGTATATTGGCCTGAAAATGGACGATTTTACACGCGCTGTCGTATTACCGCAGGGGAAGTTTGCGGAATTCTTGTCCTTAAAGGGCAGTGAGCGCAGACAGATGCTGCAGCGCTTGTTCCATCTGGAAAAGTACGGAGATCAACTTGCACAAAAACTGAGCCGCCGTGTGAAGGACAACGACATCGCCCTGAAAGCGTTGGAGGCGGAGCAGCAAGGGCTGGGGGATGCGAGTGCTGAAGCGCTTGAGCTAGTAAAGCAGCGCCTCCAAGAAGCAATTGCCCATGCAGAGACTTCACGCCGCGAGCTGGAGCGTGTTGCAAAGGAAGCGGAGGCGCTGAATAAAACACGGGAGCTAGTTATCGAGCTTAGCCAAAGAGTGAACGAGCTGGAGGAGATGGCAAGACAGGAGCCGGGCATTGCTTTGCTGGAGCGCAAGCTGCGACAAGCATCTGCAGCGGAGACGTTGCTGCCTGCACTGACGGATTGGAAGGAAGCCGTTGCCGATGCAGACAAACGACAAAAGAATGCTGAACAAATGGCAGTCCTGGCTGCCTCCGCAGCGGAGGCGGCGCTTGCATCTGTGCAAGCAGATGAGCAGGCGCGGCAAGTACTCAGTGCCGAAGAACCAAAGCTATTGCTTCGTATCGATCAATTGGAGCAGGCACTTCAACTGGAACGTGATACGGAAGTGTTGCGGACCGAACGGGAGCGTTTGGCGGCCGAACTAGCACATAGTGAACAAACCCTTGCGGAGCATGCCGCAGCTCTTGCAAAGGAACAAGAGTTACAGACACGAGGTTTGAAGCGGCAGCAGGAGCTTCAACAGGAGCTAAAGCAAAATGAAGTGCGGGCAGATGAGCGGCGTATGCTGCAAGAGGCAATGCAGCGATTGCAACAGCTGGAGACAGCGCATGAGCAATGGCGTGAAGCTGAACAGGAGTATTTAACTCAGGAGAAACGACTTGCGCTAGCAGACGAACGTCTAAAGCTAATGGAGCAGGAGACACAGGAGACCGAGGCACGACGTTCTGTCCTTGCTGCCCAGGCGGCTGAAGGCATTGAGGCGTTGCTGGCGCTGGAGTCGGAAATTACAGCCGACGTGTCAGCACTGGCTGCCGAGGAGGAGCAGTTGCGTCATGAGCTTCGTGCCGAGGAGCTCGGGCGTCTCGCGCAGCACCTCGCTACCGAGCTGCGCGAAGGAGAGCCATGCGCAGTGTGTGGCTCTCTGCATCATCCTGCGCCTGCCGCTATTGCGTCCCATAGCGCAGATTCCGCCGCGCCTGATGAGCTGCACCGCCTGCGGCTTGGCTTGCAGGAGCTGCGCCTTACGCTGCGCCAGCAGCTGCACGAGCAGCGCAGCTTGTTGGTGCAGCCTACCGCCACAGACAGCGGCGCTGCCGCCACGGGCGAGCCAACTGCGCCCCTGGCAGCGCCAACTGTGGCGCGTGGTGTCGCTGCATGGGCGGAGCGCTGTGCAGCGCTGGAGCGCGCTGCGGCTGAGCTGGCAGTTCGCGCGCATACACTGCCTGCCCAGGCACAGGCACTGCGTGAGGCAGACGCCGCCGGACAGCAGCGCCGTATCCGTGCAGCCGCCGAGCAGGAGGCGGCGGTGACAGCGCTGGCGCTGGCGCGGAGCAAGCGCGAGGCATGTACCACGCGCAGCGAGGGGCTGCGCGCCGAATGGGCGGCGCAGCTGCCGGATGTCGGCCCGGACCAAGCTGCGGAGCGTTATCGCGCCATGCAGGAGCGCGACCGACGTACGGAGGAGCTGCGGTCCCGGCTGGAGACAAGTGTCACCTTCCTCGAAGAAAAGGCAGTGCGTGTACAGCAGATACAGCAAAGCATCATCGAGGAAGACAAAATCATTATTGCCCGTCGTACAGGGCTGCAAAGCAAAGATGAGCTGCTGCGTGAAAAGTTAGAACAGCTCCAAAAGTGGGTTGGAGAAGGCCGAGCAGCTTCATTGCTGGAAGAAGCGACCTCACGCTTGCTGGGACTAAAAAATGGGGCCGAAGCGGCAGCACGACGCCGTGCCGAAGCGGAAGAACGCAAGCAGCAGGCCGTTCATGCTTCACTGATCGCGCGCCAGGCTTCCGACTCGGCAGAAGAAAGACGGCAGACGGCAGAATCCCGTTGGGGCACCCGTCTGGAAGCTTCCTCTTTTGCTACGGAAGCGGAGGTCGTGGAATGCTGCCTGGGACCAGAAGAAGCAGCACGTTATGAACATGAAGTGAGTGTGCATCGAGAACGGGAGAAGGAGCTGACTTCCCGCTTAAAGCATGTCGAGGAGCAGCTGAATGGAGCAACAGTAACAGAGGAACAGTGGGAAACGACCACTGCGAGGCTGCGTGATTGTCGTGCAAGCGACGAAGAGGCGCTTCAGAATCGCGCCAAGGCTGAGCGTGATTTAGAGGACTTGCAGCGTCGGCACGTCCGCTGGATGGAGCTGGAGTCCAATCGTATACACCTGCGTAGTGAGGCAGAGAAAATGTCCAAGCTCCAGTCGGTTTTTCGCGGTAATGCCTTCGTTGAATATATTGCCGAGGAGCAGCTTATGCAGGTCAGTCAATCGGCTTCACGCCGCCTGCGTTTTCTGACTAAGCAACGTTACGCGCTCGAAGTAGATTCGAGCGGTGGTTTTGTCATTAGTGACGATGCCAATGGTGGGGTTAAACGGCCGGTATCGACCTTGTCCGGCGGGGAAACATTCCTGACCTCATTGTCACTTGCACTTGCGCTGTCGGCTCAAATTCAGTTGCGGGGTCAATACCCTCTTCAATTTTTCTTTCTGGATGAAGGCTTTGGTACGTTGGACCCTGAACTGCTTGACACCGTGATCACCTCGCTCGAAAAGCTGCATCACGATCAACTATCTGTTGGTGTGATTAGTCATGTCCCTGAATTACGGGCCCGTCTCCCACGCAAGCTGGTTGTTCTGCCTGCAGAGCAAGCTGGTGGAGGCTCTCGTGTGGTTATGGAAACATTTTGAAATAATGTGATACAGATCATAGATACAGTTTCAAACTGTTGTTATAATACAGCTAAGCCGACAAGTTAATCATACAGCACCCCGGCGGACGTATGCTGTGGAAGAAATCTTCCCGTCATACGTCCGTTCAGAGGGGCTCTGCCAAGAGCTCCCGGGGTGCTTCTTTTTTTTGCAAGCATGAATTCGCCCAATTTGGTGTAGCACATAGCCCGTTTTTGAATAACATACGGTATACATGCAAAAGTCTAGGAGGAAACGACCATGGAAAAAAGCATGACTACCGAAAATGTTACAGCACCGCAACAGATGGATGCTAAAACACTATGTCAACAGCATATGCATCGTTATGTATGCGTATGGGTAAAAGACGGGACAACGTATGACGGGATTGTAGAGCATGTGGATGATGAAAAGTTATACTTAGCTGTTCCTATGGGTGGAGAAGAAATGGAGAATGTGAATCTTCCCTATCCGCCTAACAACTGTGGATGCGGCTCCCGTGCTTATGGCGGCTATGCACCTTATTATCCTCCATACCCTTATCCGTATCCTTACCCTTACCCAGTCCCTGCTTATGCCTACGGATTCCCATACGGACGTCGCCGCTTTAATCGTTTGGTTCTGCCACTTGCTGCGTTGACAGCAATTAGCTTACTGCCTTATTACTAAACTTATCTTCTTAGTTGCTAGAATCTTCTTAGTTTGTGAAATTATCGTGTAACTCTCTGCTCTCTCCCGCCTACAGCTCTTGTAATGTACAAGTGCTATATAGGCGCATCCATACATCATCACTATGCAAGGCTGTTTCTTCCAGTATGGAGAAACAGCCTCTTTTTCACATCTACGGTTTCATTACCCATTGGGCCTATTATACAACTTAATGAAAAGAAGCTATAAACCATGTTAACATCAAGTGTATACAGGTACATAAGAAGGATGAAGGATATAAAAAGGATGTACAGTACAAAACAGGCAGGAGGATATCGTGAAAAAATATGTTTCGATTTTATTAGATATAGAGCTTAAAATTCGCGAGGGACAATATAGATCTGGTTACAAGCTGCCATCGGTCCGTGATGCTTCGGAGCAATACAAGTGCAGTAAAAGCACAATTCTGCGAGCTTATGCTGAACTTGAAAGGAAGCATGCCATTTATTCCGTACCGCAAAGCGGATACTATGTAGTGGAAACCCACAGCGATGTACACCATGGCCATAGTTCAGACTGTGTTGATTTTGCTTCAGCATCCCCGGATTTAAATGTATTTCCGTATCTGGATTTTCAACATTGTCTAAATCAAGCTATTGACACCTATAAATATCATCTGTTCACTTACGGGGACTCGCAAG
Source organism: Paenibacillus ottowii (assembly GCF_006874425.1). GTDB lineage: Bacteria > Bacillota > Bacilli > Paenibacillales > Paenibacillaceae > Paenibacillus > Paenibacillus ottowii. The sequence continues at coordinate 102,162 of NZ_VIJZ01000008.1, read as the reverse complement.
GACTGGAAACATTGCGTTATACGCTCGTCTCGCATTTGGCCGATACTCAGGTATTTGCAAAAAAGGATCGGATTATCGTTACTTCAGGGGTTCAACAGGCATTAGAAATACTCGCCAAAATGCCGTTTCCCAACGGTAAAGAAAAGATTCTGGTCGAGCAGCCCAGCTACGATATTTATTTGCGTTTTTTGGAGGAAGAAAGCATACCTGTCAATACGATTGCCCGTACAGCGGAAGGGCTCGATTTTTATGAGCTAGAGAATCAATTTAAGCAGGAGAACATCAAATTTTTTTATACGATGTCAAGGCATCATAATCCGCTAGGTATCTCATATAACACAGAGGAACGAAAAACCATAGCTGCCTTAGCTGCCAAATATGATGTGTTTATCGTAGAAGATGACTATATGGCTGATTTGGGAGTTGATCCTCTTGTTGATCCCATTTACGCATACGATCAAACGGAGCGCACTATTTACTTGAAAAGCTTCTCGAAAATCATTTTCCCTGGTTTGCGCTTAGGGGTTGCGGTCCTGCCAGAAAACCTATTAGAGACGTTCAGTACCTATAAAAGATATGTTGACACATCGATTCTGTCTCAGGCAGCACTTGATATCTATATTAAAAATGGAATGTATGAGCGTCATAAACACACCATATCCAAACTGTATTCGGAGCGCATTCATATTCTGAACAAGGCGCTGGAGCGATACAATCAGACCGGGTACATTCAAACTCCAGCTGTAACCTCAGGCGTTTATACGCCGTTTAAGCTGCCGAGGACGGTGAATTTAGAGCGTTTGGTATACAACCTTAAGGCGAGAAACATCCAGGTTGTAGCTGGCAAAGGCTTTTATTTATCAAGCTACAGGGAACAACAAAAATTTTTGCGCATCAGTATTTCGCGTGCTCAGCCAGAGCAAATTGATCAAGGTGTCAAATCTATAATAGAGGAAGTTAGTAAGGGGAACTGGTATTAAGCCCCATTTTCCGTTATGATACATATAGAAACACAGGCATAGCCAATCATGATTGGTTATGTTTCTGTTTGGTGTGGAAAATACATAACTTTGAATGCCGAGAGCAAGCTGCTATGTTTAATGGCTTAGAATCGGCTCACTGCCAAAGGAGGGTTTTGAATGGACGATCTGTTTTTGAAAATTGTGGATGGAAGCATTCCCAGTAAAAAGGTGTTGGAAACCGACAATGTGCTCGCATTTCATGACATCCAGCCTGCGGCGCCAGTACACGTGCTCATTATTCCAAAAAAATACATTCCTTCAATGAATGCTGTAACGGAGGAGGATCTCCCACTTATTGCAGAGATTCATCGTGTTGCGATTGAGGTTGCAAAAAAATTGGGAATCGCTGAGTCTGGTTATCGGTTGATTAACAACTGCGGTCCGGATAGTGGACAAGCGGTAGGGCATCTGCACTATCACTTGCTGGGCGGCGCCCAATTGGGTGCCTTGACAGGTATTTCAGACTCGCATGCTTAAAAATGACAGAGCTATTCTTTTCAGTAATGCGGAAGTGAGGGAAAAAAAGTCCTTCTATGTACTCATTTTTTCTTATAGGTTGACACCTGGTTTCCGTTTCACCTATAATAAAATTTGATGAACCGTGTTATTGCTCTTGGACGGTCTGGTCGGAGGGAGGGAAAACTGGTGTCTGAAACTAAAGTTCGCAAAAACGAGACAATTGATGCTGCACTTCGTCGCTTTAAACGTTCCATTGCTAAGGATGGCGTATTGGCTGAGGTGAAGAAACGCAAGCATTATGAAAAGCCAAGCGTAAAGCGCAAGAAAAAGTCCGAGGCTGCTCGTAAGAGAAAGTTCTAGGAGGATCTAAGTAATCATGAATTTGAGCGAACGATTGAACGAAGATATGAAGCAAGCAATGAAGAGTAAGGACAAGTTCAAACTCTCCACCATTCGAATGGTTCGTTCTACGATTAAAAATCTTGAAATAGATTTGAAACGGGATTTGGACGACAACGAAGTGCTTGATATTCTGAGTCGTGAGATCAAACAGCGAAAAGATGCCCTCCATGAGTTTGAAAAAGCAGGTCGTGATGAACTTGCGACAAGCACTAAAGCAGAAATAGAGATCATCGCTCAGTACCTTCCTGAACAACTTTCTGAAGAAGAAATTAAAGTTATTGTACAGCAGACCATCCAGGAAACCGGTGCTTCTTCAAAAGCCGAGATGGGGAAAGTAATGGCGGCCTTGATGCCTAAGGTAAAAGGTCGTGCTGACGGTAAGCTCGTGAACCAAGCGGTTCAGCAATTTCTGCAATAAACCTGAGACAAACAGGAAAACACAACACCCTCTGTTTACAGAGGGTGTTATTTCTATTTGCTTGGTGTCTACCGTAAAATGGAATGGTGGGGGAACACCTTTATGAAAGCGTTATCTATAATTGTGTGAAACGTGTGGTCTGTTAGAGGCGTAAAGTATGTGACAGGCGTCAGGATTAGCAATATACCCAATAATTTCACATTAAATCCTGAAAACTGTATAGTTTGTCTAACAAAGTTTGGTATGCTGTAACAAGGAAAGATCGAAAGGGGGGAAAGAAATGCATAGACAAGATCACCACTCCAGCCGTAAATTGATCTTTTTAACGTTGTGGATTATGATATCCGTTTTGTTATTACCCTTAGTTTATTCTGGATCAGCGGCAGCTCAAACAAAGGGTGGAGCTGTGTTTGTTATACCAGTTGATCAGGAAATTGAACAAGGTCTGGGCAAATTTATGGAACGTGGATTTGCAGAAGCAGTTGATTCCAAAGCCGGTCTGATTGTACTGGATATTAACACTCCCGGCGGACGGGTAGATACAGCGGAGAAGCTGGGTAAACTGATCAAAGACAGTCCCATTCCGACCGTTGCCTATATCAAAGGCGAAGCGGCCTCAGCGGGTAGCTATATTGCGTTGAGTGCCAACAAGATTGCTATGAAACCAGGGAGTATTATTGGAGCAGCAGCGTTAGTAGACGGCAGGGGGCAGGCTATTACCGATCCTAAAACGGTAGCTTGGTGGAAGAGTAGCATGGCATCTGCTGCAGAAGCTGGCGGTCGCAATCCGGATATTGCCAGAGGTATGGTCGATCCCAAAACAACGGTCTCTATTCCGGAGATGAACTTTAATAAGGGAAATGGGCAGATCATTTCTTTAACCAGTGAGGAAGCGCTGAAGTTGGGTTATGCGGATCACATCGCGTCTTCAGAACAAGAAGTTATCCAGTGGATGGGCTACAGTACGGATGATGTTATCCATGTGGAGCGCACATGGGCTGAGAAAGCAGCCGAGATATTGACCCATCCGATCGTGCAGACCTTGCTTTTATTTATCGGTATTGCAGGTGTAGTTATTGAACTGCTTGTACCCGGTTTTGGTGTGCCGGGAATTTTGGGTGTACTCGGGTTTGGCTTGTACTTTTTTGGTAATTATATTGCTGGCTTTGGCGGTTCGGAGACATGGCTATTGTTCATTATCGGTCTGGCTCTGCTTATACTTGAAATGTTCGTTCCAAGCTTTGGCATTCTGGGTATATTGGGTTCGATCAGCCTTGTCGCGGGTGTAGTCCGTGCAGCATATAACATGCAGCATGCGTTTATATCTTTGGGGATTGCATTTGCAGCGGCTGTTGCCGTGGTGGCAATTATCGCGGTTGTCTTCAAGGACCGAGGGATATGGAACCGTTTTATACTTCAGGAAAGTTTGACGGCTGACCAAGGGTTTTCTTCGGTTGTGAATCGGGAGACGCTACTAGGTCAGAGGGGGGTCAGTCTGACTCCATTACGTCCAGCTGGGACGGTGCTAATCGCTGATGAGCGAGTAGATGTCGTAACGAACGGGGAATTTATCGCCCCAGATATGCCAATTATCGTATCCAAAGTAGAAGGCGGGCGAATTGTCGTCAAGGCAGACGCAAGCGTCTAAGTAAACAACGAAGAATTAGATTAATGGAGGTTGATGCGAGTGTTCGAATCGGGTATTGTCAGCATTTTGCTGATTGTCGTAGTAGTGATTATTGTTTTGAGCGTGTTTTTTAGTTTCTTCCCGGTGATGCTGTGGATTTCGGCGTTGGCTTCAGGTGTGCGGATCGGTATCATTACGCTGGTAGCTATGCGGTTGCGGCGTGTCACACCAAGCCGAATTGTCAATCCCCTCATTAAGGCAACCAAAGCTGGCCTGGGCTTAAATATCAACCAGCTGGAAAGTCATTTTCTCGCAGGAGGGAATGTAGACCGAGTGATCAATGCGTTGATCGCCGCGCAGCGGGCTAACATTCCGCTTGAATTTGAACGTGCGGCTGCGATTGACCTGGCGGGACGGGATGTTCTACAAGCGGTCCAAATGAGTGTTAATCCGCGTGTTATTGAGACACCTATTGTTGCTGCCGTCGCCAAGGATGGTATCGAAGTGAAGGTTAAAGCTCGTGTTACGGTGCGTGCCAACATTGATCGGCTCGTCGGCGGTGCCGGAGAAGAAACGATTATTGCTCGGGTTGGGGAAGGGATCGTAACAACGGTTGGTTCCAGTAATTCGCATAAAGACGTGCTGGAAAATCCGGATTCCATTTCGAGAACCGTATTGTCCAAAGGTTTGGATGCAGGGACAGCATTTGAAATTCTATCCATTGATATTGCAGACGTTGATGTAGGCAAAAATATCGGTGCCTTCCTGCAAACAGAGCAGGCAGAAGCAGACAAACGTATTGCGCAGGCAAAAGCCGAAGAGCGGCGTGCGATGGCTGTGGCACAGGAACAGGAAATGAAGGCGCGTGTCGTAGAAATGAGAGCACGCGTGGTGGAATCCGAATCCGAAGTGCCTCTGGCAATGGCTGAAGCGCTGCGAGGCGGCAAACTAGGCGTCATGGATTACATGAATTTAAAAAATGTTGAGGCAGATACGCAAATGCGTAATTCCTTAGGTAAACCGAATGAGAACTCGGGAAATGATAACAAGAACCGGGATTAATTAACGGGATATAGCTAATGAATTAGGCAGTTAGGCGGTGAGTGATGAACTTTATCAGTTGGATCTTAGATCATTTGTATATCCTGATCGTGATTGGCTTTGCGCTGGTATCCTTCTTGGGGAAAAGCATTCAAAGCGGAGAGCGGAAATCTCCGCCGCGACAAGGGATGCCTACCTTTGGTGGTGATCATGGTTCCCGAAGACCCTCGACGTCAACCAGACCTTTCACAATGGAACCAGAGCAAGAGCGACGTCGGCAGGACGTTACTGGAGAATTGCAGCGTCAATTTCCTAATGAACGACGGGCGGTAATGGAAGCCCGTCGTATAGAAGAAGCAGGAGATGGGGTAGCAACAGAAGAAGGGATGAATCGCGATTTATCGGATAACAGTACGACTCTAGAGGATCGAATCCGTGCTATGGAAGAAGAGCGTAGATCGGTTTTATCCCGTTTCGATCGTATATCCAATGTTAGAGATTCGGGAGAAATCACAGATGAGCCCAAGCAAACCTCGCAAGCGCATAATGCAGTGAATGTGTCTGATCTTCGTAAAGGTGTAATTTGGACAGAAATATTAGGCCCTCCGCGTTCCAAGCGTTATATGGGTGGAGGAAGACGTTAAATGATAATGAATCCGTCACGGCTTTGGCTGTGGCGGATTTTTTTACGATATTTTTAGCAATACGTAATCATGCTGGAATAAAAAAAGACGCAACGACGAATGCTCTAATTATCTAACAAGGAATGTGATGGCCTCATATAAACTACATTAATCTTACATTTGTTGTTATCAAAAAAGACGTCATAATGTCTAATTTGGAAACCCATTTATGAAAATAAGTATGTGAAAAATGATCAAATGTAAGATTGTGAACAAAGCTTTCCGAAAGTCGTTTTCATTTTTTCTTTTTTATATATAATGTTCTCAACGATAGAACGAATGAAAATTTACTCCATAATTAGATGAAATTTGATTTAAATCGAGGTGATTTAGCAGGTTCATCAAAAGGTGAAAATTTATGTTTAGGAGGATGGAGTAGATGGGGAATAGCTTGTTCAGAAAGAAGAGCATTGATCAACTGCTCGCTGCTACACGTGGGGAAAAAGCACTTACAAGAGAATTGGGTGCGTTTGATTTAACCATGCTTGGGATAGGAGCCATCATCGGAACAGGGATTTTTGTTTTGACAGGTACAGGAGCAGTTACGGCCGGTCCGGGCTTGGTAATATCTTTTGTGATCGCAGGGCTCGCTTGTTTATTCGCCGCATTAGCCTATGCCGAGTTTGCTTCCACCGTTCCAGTATCTGGTTCTGTTTATACTTTTACATATGCTACGATGGGGGAGCTATTGGCTTTTATTATTGGGTGGGATTTAATTTTGGAATATATGTTGGCGGCCAGCGCTGTTTCTGCAGGTTGGTCGGGATATTTTGTATCCTTTTTAAAAGGAATTGGTCTTCATATTCCAATTGAATTGACTGCTGCGCCAGGAGCTTTAAAAGGTCAGTCTACTTATTTTAACCTTCCAGCTTTTTTGATTTTGATGGCGATCACTTTCTTGCTTTATTTCGGAATAAAAGAGTCCAAACGAATCAACAACATCATGGTTATTGTTAAAATTGTTGTCGTTTTATTGTTTATTATCGTTGCTGCTAAATATGTAAAGCCAGATAACTGGACACCGTTTATGCCATTTGGTTACAGTGGGGTGTTTGGAGCTGCAGCTCTTGTATTTTTTGCTTTCATTGGCTTTGATGCCGTGTCATCAGCGGCGGAAGAAACCAAAAATCCAGCTCGTGATTTACCGCGTGGCATTATCTTTTCACTGGCTATTTGTACGCTTTTGTACGTAATCGTTAGCGCGATTATGACAGGTATTGTGCCGTTCATGCAATTTGAGGGTATCTCCCATCCTGTGTCATTGGTTTTGCAGATTGCTGGTCAGAATTGGGTGGCGGGTATCGTAGATATTGGAGCCATCTTAGGGATGACAACCGTCATGCTGGTCATGCTATATGGTCAAACTCGTATTATGTTTGCTATGTCGCGTGACGGCTTAGTTCCTAAAGTACTGTCAAAGGTTCATTCCAAATATAAAACGCCTTATATTAACACATTGTTTTTTGGTACTTTATCTGCATTAATGGGTGGGTTGATTCCGCTGGATGAGTTAGCAAGCTTGGTGAACATTGGAACCTTATCAGCATTTATTTTGATATCGGTCGCTGTCATAGTAATGAGAAAAACACAACCTGATTTGCCCAGAGCTTTTCGATGCCCGGGAGTTCCATATGTTCCAATTCTGGCTATTATTTCTTGCGGAGTGCTTATTCTTAATCTGAATGGTCAAACGTTTATTCGCTTTATCATTTGGCTTGTTATTGGTATGGCTATTTACTTTTTCTACTCCAGAAAAAATTCTTTGTTAAATCGGGATTCCGAAAACTAACCATTTCATATTGTAAAATGAATAAGGCAGCCTCGTTTTTGATATGAAAACAAGGTTGTCTTTTTTATGTGAATTATTAAAAGTCCGCGTCGTTTCCTCTTTAATAATACAGTTGCTACGAATTGTAAGTTTAGCCTCATAAATGCGATGACCGGATCATAAAATGTACAGTACAGATATCTGTGACGTGGGCGAACGGCGTCCAGTGACGATCAAGACATAGGATGAAACCCAATGGTAATAACAAGAGCTGAAAAAATAGCAGCATAACTGTCGTCGAAACAACTGTGGAGTGCTTAATGGTCATAACAATGGATTTTTAAAAAAAGCAGCATAGCTGCCATCAAAATAACTATTAACCGTTGGAAAACAGTTATTTTGATGACAGGAAAGGAGATTTCGCCGTATGAGCCGGATGAGCCGCAAACTGCGAAAGTGGGCCAGCGAGACGCTGGAGCTTCCGCAGGACATTCTATTTGACCTGCCGCGGTTAACCCTCATCGGCAGCCGCCAGCTTTATGTAGAGAATCACCGGGGTGTGGTGGATTTCACGCCAGATCAACTCGTGCTTGCACTTGCGCAAGGCAGGCTAAGAGTGTCAGGCCATGATCTCATTATTACGTCTATCCTGCCAGATCAGGTAAGTGTAGAGGGACATATTACAGATATTCAAATGGAAGGAACGGAGGAAGGCTCGTGAAACATCCCGCTTTAGCAAAGCTGCGTGGCACGGTTACCCTAGCTGTCGAGGGCGAAAGTGTGGAAGCTTTCATTAATGTACTGACTGATCATCAAATACCTGTTTGGAACGTGCGGCCAATGGATGCCAGACATGCAGAAATGAACCTTCTGCTGCCGCACTTCTTCCTGTTGCGTCCGCTTTTGAGAAGGACAGGCTGCAAAATGCATATTCTGAAGCGTCAAGGACTTCCCTTCACTGTTGTACGAATCGCAAAACGCAAATTTTTTCTCGCAGGACTGGCCTTGTTCTGGATAGGCCTCCTGCTCATGTCATCGCTCATCTGGGACATTGAAGTGAAGGGGAATGATAAGCTCCCTACAGAAACTATTCTTAAGGTAGCCCGGCAGGAGGGACTTTATCCGTTTCAATGGAATTTTCGTCTTTCCAGTCAGGACAAGCTTGCGCGCGCACTCATGCAGAAGCTGCCAGAGGCGTCCTGGATCGGTGTAGAGAGGCAGGGGACTTTGGTGACAATTCAGGTCGTAGAAGCTTCCCAGCCTACTCCACCGCCGCTCTACAATCCACGTCATCTCATCAGCAAAGCCGACGCAGTGGTCACTGAAATTTTTGCCGAGCAGGGGCGTCCTGTTGTGCATAGAAATACGCGTGTCAAAAAAGGAGCCATTCTCATTTCAGGAACGCTTGGCGATGAGGAGAATCAGCAACAGGTCGTAGCCAAGGGAGAGGTAAAGGGGCTTGTGTGGCATGAATATGAAATTAGTAGCCCCATGGTGCGACGCAGCAGCACATATACAGGTAATAGCCATGATCGCTTATATCTGGTGCTGGGTAATCGTGCGATACAATTGTGGGGATATGGGAAAATACCTTATTCCACACATAAAACAACCGTTGAACATGATCCTCTAACATGGCGTTCCTACAAACTTCCGCTGGGTTGGATGAATGAAAGTGTGAGGGAGACCAAGGTACAAGAGCAGAAGTTAACCGAAACGGAAGCCAAAATGTCTGGTATAGAAGGCGCGCGCGCGGATATTTTAGCTAAATACGGCAAAGGAACGAAAATAATGAGCCAAAAAATTTTGCATGAGAAGAGAGAGAATGGTAAAGTTTATATGAAAGTACTTTTTGAAGTGGAACAGGATATTGCGGAAGAACTTCCGTTAGTTCATAACCAAGGAGAATGAGGCTATTTGGCAGAACAACAACGCAGCATACAAATTGCATTGAACAGTGCGGGAGAAGGTCAGGCATTATTCGGCCCGCAGGATTCCTTTTTAAAATTGATCGAAGCAGCTATTCCTGCAAAAATAGCATCTCGTGAGGCAGAAATTAATGTTTTTGGTGATGCTCACGAAGTGGAAGTGCTCGAACAATTGTTCGATGTTTTGCTCCAGTTAATTCGTAATGGGTATATACTGACCGAAAGGGATGTCCATTATGCGATTGAGCTGGCAAAAGATCTGCGCGCTGATCAGTTGCTTGATTTGTTCAAGGGAGAAATTACGACAACGTTTCGGGGCAAACCGATTCGTGTCAAAACAATTGGACAAAAGCATTATGTAACCACGATTAAGAAGCGTGATATTGTATTTGGGATTGGCCCGGCAGGAACTGGTAAAACCTATCTGGCTGTAGTGCTGGCCGTAGCTGCCTTGAAGGAAGGTTCAGTCAAGCGTATTGTGCTGACTCGTCCTGCGGTGGAAGCTGGTGAAAACTTGGGCTTTTTGCCTGGGGATTTACAGGAAAAGGTTGATCCGTATTTACGCCCGCTGTATGATGCCCTATACGATGTGATGGGTCCAGAGCAGACGGCAAAAGCACTGGAACGCGGATTGATAGAAATTGCACCACTGGCTTATATGCGGGGGCGTACGCTGGATGACTCATTTATCATTTTGGATGAGGCTCAGAACACCACGCCAGAACAAATGAAAATGTTTTTGACTCGACTTGGCTTCGGTTCCAAAATGGTTATCACCGGTGATGTTACGCAAATTGATTTGCCTCGTGGCAAAAAATCCGGTCTGATAGAAGCAAATACGATTTTAAAAGGGATTGAGGAAATAGGCTTTGTCCAGTTTGCGGAAGAGGATGTTGTCCGCCATTCCCTGGTTCAAAAAATCATCGTCGCTTATGACCGTGTTGCTGAGAATCAAGCTTAAGCCCCTAAGTAGGAGTATAGTGTGTATGATCAGAAAACGTATAAAACGAGCAGCGTAGCTGCTTTGAAAAAGATGATGGAGAGGGATTGTTTTAGATGACCTCGAAGGAATTATCTAAGGGAAAAACGTTCCAGCATAGAATGAATGGATGGAAGTATAGCGTGGCAACACGCTATCTTCTGTTTTTATTTTTGGTGGTTCTTTTTTATGTGGGTTTGGCGTCCAAGCTGCTTCCCGAACGCTATGATATCCGGGTGAATCAACCAAGTGAAAAGGAAATTGTTGCTCCAATGCAGCTTCCTAACAGTAAGGCGACTTTGAAGGCCCAAGAGGAATCAGCTGAGCGCGTTCAGCCCATGTATACTATTGTACCGATACGCAATGATAACCTGATTACTGGTATTTTGGATCGAATTGAACGGCTCAATCAGGATGATCAGGTCTCCAGAGCGGACAAGATTGCAATTTATAAAGATGAGATTCCTCAACGTGCACGGGAATTTGTACAAAATTTTGTGAACAATAGCCGTAATGCGGATGCCTACCCAGATAAGTTGCTGGATGAGGTGCTGGAAAAAACGAAAGAGCAAACGTACCGAATTCCAGAGGAAACATACATCAAAATTCCGCGACTTACATCTGAGGATATTGCTGAAATGCGGCCCGTGGCCCGTGAGATTGTGACAGGATTGATGAATGATCAAATTACGGATGCCCAGACAGCCCGGGCCAAGGTGGCGGAGCGTGTGAGTACAAGCTCGCTTACCAAACGTACCTCCCGGGAGGTTGTTCAGGAACTTGCAAGGCTTGTGATTACAGCCAACAAGTTTTATGATGATACAGCTACGAAGGATGCCAAAGTACAGGCTCGTGAAGATACACCGACAGTTTACATTAAACAGGGTGAAGTACTCGTCAAAAAGGGTGAGGTTATTACCCAGGAAATCTATACACTGCTTGATGAGAACGAGCTACTCAAGGATAAAATCAACTATTGGCCACAATTTGGCCTGCTGATGCTGTCTATGATGCTGGCATTGGGTCTGTTTATGTATATTCGTCAATTCCAATCACGAACACGAAACTTTAAGTATAATAATGCACAGCTGCTCATGCTGGTGTTAATCTTTGTGATCACCGTGGGGGCCATGCTGTTAATTTCTATACTGCAGACTAGTGAACGAGCCTACCTCGGCTACCTAGCGCCTATCGCGCTTGGGGCTATGCTCGTAACGCTGTTACTTGATATGTCGCTGGCATTCGTGTGTGCCCTTATATTCAGTATATTGGCAAGTGTGATTTTGAATGTCCGTCAGGGACAGATTTTTGATTTTAATTTTGGATTCTTTGCCCTTGTAGTCTGTCTGGCGGCGATTTTTTCCACCCACAGGGCCAGCCAGCGTTCAACCCTGTTCAAGGGCGCTATCATGGTCTGCCTGTTTGGGGCTCTGGCTGTTTTTTCTCTGGCGCTGATTGACCAAGGGAACTGGACTCAAACAACGACACTCTATGGGATAGCCTTTGCTTTTGCAGGCGGTCTGGTTACAGCGATCCTTGTTATAGGGCTAATGCCGTTTTTTGAGTCCACCTTTGGTATCTTGTCCGCACTGAAGCTTGTTGAATTGTCGAATCCCAATCATCCATTGCTCCGCAAGCTGCTTACCGAGACTCCTGGCACGTACCATCATAGCGTCATGGTAGGTAATCTATCGGAGGCCGCAGCAGAGGCTATAGGGGCCAATGGCTTGTTGTGCCGGGTTGGTTCGTACTATCATGACATTGGTAAAACGAAAAGACCTTCGTATTTTATTGAAAATCAAAATGGGATGGAAAATCCACATGATACAATAGAGCCCAAGCTGAGTAAATCCATCATTATAGCTCACGCTCGTGATGGGGTGGAGATGCAATTGGATTACAAGCTACCTAAGCCAATTCGTGATATAGCCGAACAGCACCATGGAACGACATTCCTGCACTATTTTTATCACAAGGCATTGCGTGAAGCGGAAGAGCGAGGGGTGGAGCCTGATTTCACAGAGGATGATTTCCGTTATCCTGGACCGAAGGCTCAGTCGAAAGAGGCTGCTGTAGTAGGAATTGCTGATAGCGTGGAAGCGGCGGTTCGTTCCTTACGAAAACCTACAGTGGAACAGGTAGAATCCATGATTGAGAAAATTATTAAGAGCCGTCTAGAGGATCACCAGTTTAACGACTGTGAACTGACCATGAGGGAGCTTGATATCGTGGCTCAAACTCTTAAGGAAACCGTAATGGGAATTTTTCATTCCCGTATTGAATACCCAGAGGAAAGACCCAAGCCTGAAAATGGAAAAGCTTAATATTACTTGTGCATGAAGCACAGCTAAAGCATTAGAATTAAAAGGAGCGGTTGGCATGGGCCTTCAATTAGCTTGGAATAATGAACAAAACGATATGGAAATTAACGAATCGTTGATCACGCTGCTGAACACCTTATTAGAGCAGGCTGGAAAAGCGGAAGGGATTACAGACGGTGAGGTCGCCCTTACCTTCGTGAATGATGATCAAATTCATGAGTTAAACCGAGACTATCGGGGGATTGATCGTCCCACTGATGTGTTGTCTTTTGCTATGAAGGAAACACTGGATAAAGAGCTTGAAATTATCTACGAACCAACGGAAGAAAATCCGTTAAATAATGTACCGGATGTTCTGGGGGATATTATTATCTCTGTACAGACAGCACAAGCTCAAAGCGAAGAATACGGACATTCAATTGAGCGTGAAATCGGATTTTTGTTTGTTCACGGTTTTCTGCACCTGTTAGGCTATGACCATCAAGACGATGCAAGTGAAGCTGAAATGATGGGTAAACAGGAAGCTGTGCTGGCTCAAGTGGGGTTGACACGGTAATGAGACGGCAGCCTTGGAGAATGACCTTTCGCTATGCCGCAGAAGGCGTGATCTATGCTCTGCGTACGCAAATAAATATGCGGATACATGTGGTCGTGGCGCTCCTTGTCATAGTGGCAGGGTTAACTTTGCGCATCTCCCGGCTCGACTGGTTATTCGTGTGCCTGGCCATTGCCATAGTCATTGTAGCCGAACTGATCAACACCGCTGTTGAAGCAGCGGTGGATCTGATCTCACCTGATATTCATCCGCTGGCCAAAGCAGCTAAAGACACCGCCGCCGGAGCCGTGCTCCTGGCAGCGGTTTTTGCTGTAATTATTGGTATATTTGTATTTTATAGACCTGTGTTGACGTTAATAAGTCAGCTGTTTTAATGATAAAGTAAACTAAAATTTAGGTGCTTAACGCGCTGGAGGAAATGAAATGGCTAAGAAACACTTTAAATCTGGCTTTGTCGCAATTGTTGGCAGACCCAATGTCGGAAAATCAACATTGATGAATCATGTTATTGGGCAGAAGATCGCCATCATGTCAGACAAGCCCCAAACGACACGAAATAAAATTCACGGTGTATACACCACAGAGGACACACAAATTGTATTTTTGGATACACCAGGGATTCACAAGCGCCAGTCAAAATTGGGCGATTATATGAATCAGACCGCTTTTAATACGTTGGGTGAAGTTGAAGCGGTGCTTTTTCTTATTGACGCTGCTGAAGGTTTAGGCGGAGGCGACCGTTTTATTGCAGAACAGCTTAAGCAAGTAAAAACACCCGTTATATTGGTGTTGAATAAAATTGACCGTATTGAGCCAGAAGCCTTGTTGCCCCTGATTGAGCAGTATCGCAAGTTGTATGACTTTGCGGAAATTGTGCCGATCTCAGCCAAAATGGGCAATAATGTAAACACCTTGTTGGAACAGATACAAAAATACTTGCCAGAAGGTCCACAATATTACCCTGATGACCAAATTACCGACCATCCAGAGCAGTTTGTCATTGCCGAGCTGGTACGGGAAAAGATTTTGCATATGACACGTGAGGAAGTACCCCATTCTATTGCGGTTATGATTGAAGACATGAAGGTGCAGGATAATGGTGTTGTGCATATTATGGCGGTTATTTTTGTAGAGCGTGATTCCCAGAAGGGGATCATTATCGGCAAACAGGGAGCTATGCTCAAAGAGGTAGGCAAACAGGCCCGTCAAGACATCCAAAACTTGTTAGGCTCCAAAATTTTCTTGGAACTTTGGGTTAAAGTCAAAAAAGACTGGCGCAATCAGGAACGTGTCCTTCGTGACCTTGGCTTCCATCGCGACGCTTAAAAGCAAATATCGAAATCTACGATCACTTTAGTCCAAAGGTCTATACAGACTAAAATTGATATCAATCAAAACGTATAATTGTTGCAGCATCATAAAAAAGCCGTCCCGGATTCTATATGGCAGAGATAAGTAACAGTCTCCCGATCATTCAAAGCGCCGCGCATAAGCGGCACTTAACTTCTTGCTCTTTCTATCCTTTTCTTCAAGTGATGAAATAAGGAGTGCTTTTAAAAGAGTTATTATAACTGCGTGCACGTTGCAGCGGAGCGGAGAATTTGAATCTGAAGAAGCGTTAGCGATCGTAAGATCAAATCATTCGCAGAGCGGCATCTCAACCCACATACAGTAGCCTTTTTCAACGTAATCCATTTATTTCATCACATACTTTCCCTCTCTTCGCACCATCCTATTTTTGAGATGCAGACGTCATTTCCGAAGAAAGGGATGAATACGATTGCGAGATTTTTCGTGGAAGTATTTTGCGATGACTGGAGATGTCGGTGCGTATCTGTTGTACAGGGAGAGCGCCGTGATAGGGGAGCAAGACACGGATGAAGGAGAGTCGGACGAGCATGAAGAAGCCTGTGAATAGTGCGAACCACTGGCTTCTTCGCGAATGTTTGGAGGAAGAAGCATGCTTTACAGGATGGAAGGAATCATCATCCGCAGCATGGATTACGGTGAGGGGAACAAAATTATTACGCTTTGCACCGAAAGCGGCGGCAAAGTAGGCGTGCTGGTCAGAGGTGCGAAAAAATCCAAAAGCCGTCATGCTGCTTTAACACAGCCGTTTACCTACGGTGAATTTGTTTTTTTTCGCAATACAGGCTTGGGCACGTTGAATGCCGGTGAAATTATCCAATCCCACCATACACTGCGCGAGGATATTACAAAGGCTGCTTATGCTTCCTATGCTTGTGAATTGCTTGATCGGGTGTTGCAGGATGAGGAAACAGGCGCATTTTGGTTTAAGCAGCTTAAAGCCTGTTTAGAGGCATTGGAGAGTGGCAAAGATCCACTGATCGTCATGAGTATTTATGAATTTAAAATATTGCAGGCAGCCGGATATGCACCTCAGCTTGATGCTTGTATTTCTAGCGGCCAACGATGTGCTGATGAGGATATGTTTATCAGCCCGAGGTTAGGCGGGGTTTTGTGTCGAGGCTATAAGCATTTTGACCCGGCTGCGCTGAGTGTTTCTCCACGTACATTGAAGTTGCTGCGCTTGTTTGCCCAAATTGATTTGAATCGACTTGGCAATATCGACGTGAAGGACTCCACCAAGCTGGAGATCAAACATGTAATGCGTCAGTTCATGGATATGCAGTTGGAGGTCAAGCTGAAATCCCGTAATTTTCTGGACCAGCTTGATAAGTACGATATGTGAAATACGGTTGTTCTCTTGACTGCATTGCTCAAAACGTGTAATATCCTACTATATATCTCCTTTGGGAGCAGATGCATTGAACGAGAAAGTAACGAAATGTATTCTCTGTAATTAGCGAGTTGGGAACGGTGTAAGCCCAGCGGGAATTTTTCGTGAACATGGCACTCGGGAGCGTCTGAATGGACACGGAAAAGAGGATTACGATCTGACTGGTGATGTAGGATCGCAATCAAGTAGGGTGGAACCGCGGGAGTCAGCTCTCGTCCCTACGTCTGTACAGGCGTAGAGGCGGGGGCTTTTTGCTGTCTCTAGCAAGGCTTATAGGATAAATTAGCCCTGTACATATGAGCTAAATGGTTAGAAATCACCACACTTTAAGGAAATTGGAAAGGAAGCGTGTATCCATGAATTTTCAGCAGATGATTTTAACGCTGCAACAATTTTGGTCAGAACACAACTGTATTATTGTACAGCCTTATGATACGGAAAAAGGGGCAGGTACAATGAATCCGATGACGTATTTACGTTCAATTGGACCTGAGCCATGGAACGTAGCTTATGTTGAGCCCTCTCGCCGTCCGTCAGACGGACGTTACGGGGAAAACCCGAATCGTCTGTATCAGCATCATCAGTTTCAAGTGGTTTTGAAGCCTTCACCTGATAACATTCAGGAATTGTATCTGGAGAGTTTGAGCCGTTTGGGTATTAACCCACTGGAGCATGATATTCGTTTCGTGGAAGATAACTGGGAAGCACCGACGCTGGGAGCCTGGGGATTAGGTTGGGAAGTATGGCTGGACGGTATGGAAATTACCCAATTTACGTACTTCCAGCAAGTGGGTGGTATTGATGCCAGTCCGGTTGCAGTTGAAATTACGTACGGTATGGAGCGTCTTGCTTCCTACATCCAGGACAAAGAAAATGTGTTCGATTTGGAGTGGGTTAATGGAATCTCGTATGGTGATGTTTTCCACCAGCCTGAATTTGAGCATTCCAAGTATACGTTCGAAGTATCTGATGTCAAAATGCTATTTACTCTTTTTAATATGTATGAAGAAGAGGCGAACAAAGCGATGGCGCAGCATCTTGTATTCCCCGCCTATGATTATGTGCTGAAATGTTCTCACACGTTCAATTTGCTGGACGCTCGCGGAGCAATCAGTGTAACAGAACGGACTGGTTTTATTATCCGAGTACGTAATTTGGCGCGCCAGGTGGCTGCGACCTACCTAGAGGAGCGCGAGAAGCTGGGCTTCCCGCTGTTGAAGAAAGGAGGTGCAGCAAATGTCTAAGGATTTATTGTTTGAGATCGGGCTGGAAGAAGTGCCTGCACGTTTTATCCCGAATGCGATTCAGCAGTTGAAGGAACGTATGACGGCATGGCTCGACAGCTCGCGTATTGCTTACAGTGCTGTAGAGGCTTATGCTACACCTCGTCGTTTGGCAATACTTGTTAAGGAAGTAGCGGAGAAGCAAGAAGATATTAACGAAGAAGTTAAAGGACCTTCCCGCAAAATTGCGCTCGATGAAGCTGGTAACTGGAGTAAGGCTGCTCTAGGCTTTGCCCGCAGTCAAGGCGTAGATCCTGAACAGTTTACGTTCAAAGAGCTTGGAGGCGTGGAATATATTTACGCGACCAAGAGCAGCATAGGTGTACCGACGGCCGATGTGCTATCCGAAGGTTTACTACACATTTTACATGCCATGACATTCCCTAAATTTATGCGCTGGGCGAGTTACGACTTTAAATTTGTTCGTCCAATCCGTTGGTTGGTTGCTTTGTTTGGCAACGATATTGTTAATTTGGAGATTGCTGGCGTGCAGTCCGGGAATGTAACAAGAGGCCATCGTTTCCTTGGACAGGAGGCCGTTGTAGAAAGTCCGGCAGATTATGTTGAAGTTCTTCGCAAGCAACATGTCATTGTTGACATTGAAGAACGCCAATCACTTATTTTGAAGCAGATTGAAGCATTGGCAACCGAGAAAGATTGGACGATTGCGGTCAAGGATGATTTGCTGGAAGAAGTACTGTATCTGGTGGAAACTCCAACAGTGCTGTTCGGGGGCTTTGACCCTGCATTCCTGAACATTCCGAAAGATGTATTGATTACTTCTATGCGTGAACATCAACGCTATTTCCCAGTGCTGGATCGCACAGGAAAGCTGCTGCCATACTTTGTTACAGTACGTAATGGTGGCAGTCAATCCCTGGAAGTCATTGCAAAAGGAAACGAAAAAGTATTGCGTGCACGGCTGTCTGATGCCAAATTCTTCTACGAAGAAGATCAGAAGCTCGAAATTAAGGATGCACTCTCCAAGCTGGAAAGTATCGTATTCCACGAAGAACTGGGAACAGTTGGAGACAAGGTACGCCGAATTCGCCGCATTGCTGATGCTCTGGCAGAGAAGCTTCGCGTTTCCCCAGATACACAGGAATCCGTTAGCCGAGCAGCAGATATTTGTAAATTTGACCTTGTAACACAAATGGTTTATGAGTTTCCGGAGCTGCAAGGGGTTATGGGCGAGGACTATGCTCGTAAGGCTGGCGAGAAGGAAGAAGTGGCAAGAGCGGTGTTTGAACATTACCAGCCGCGATTCGCAGGAGAAACGGTTCCTTCGACGAACGCTGGAGCGATTGTAAGTATCGCAGACAAAATAGATACCATTACAGGCTGCTTCTCCATCGGTATTATTCCGACAGGTTCACAGGACCCTTACGCGCTTCGCCGCCAGGCAGCAGGTATCGTGCAGATCTTGCTGGATCGTAAGCTTTCGGCTACATTGTCTGATGTGTTCAACATCGCGCTCGATGTGCACAGCAACTTTGGAAATATGAAACGTTCCGCAGATGAAATACGTAAAGAATTACATGAGTTTTTTGGTTTGCGTGTGAAAAAACTATTGTCCGAGACGCTTCGTTATGACGTTGTGGATGCTGTGCTTTCAGCTGGATATGACGATGTTGCTTCTGTGGTTAACCGTGGAGCTGCATTAATGGCTGCGGTACAAACGGGTGATGTCTTCAAGGCCACAGTAGAGTCTTTTAATCGTGTAGGTAATTTGGCTGCTAAAGCAGTTCATAAGTCAGTGAATACAGGTGAATTTACGGAACAGGGCGAGAAAAACCTGTACGAAGCATGGTATGGCGCCTATGAGTCTTATTGTACAGCCTTGCAGGAAGGTGATGCGACGCAGGCATTGGCACTTGCTTCATCCATTACTCCTGCGGTGACGGCGTTCTTTGATTCCGTTATGGTTATGGCTGAGGATGATGCTGTACGTAATAATCGCTTGGCATTGCTGGCTGCTATTGACTCAGAATTGAAGCGCTTTGCCGATTTTTCCAAGCTTGTAGTTTAAACTCGGTTGTGGTAGTATGAACAACTTGAAAAAATGGGTATAAATATACGGAACGGTGTAAGAGTGATCTTGCAGCCGTTCCGTATTTTACTCGATTGCGGATGGAGATGGGGGATGCTCATGGGAGGGCCCGGAAATTTCCCGGATGTACGGATCGTTGTTGACGGAGATGCTTGTCCTGTTAAAAGTGAAATTGCAGAGACAGCTTCCCGTTTTCATATTGACGTTATTATGGTATCTTCGTATGATCACCTCATTCAGGGCAGCAAAGGCGTAAGCGTTGTTAGAGTAGACCGAAGCGACCAGAGTGCCGATCTCTATATTGCCAATCATATCCGCCGCGGAGATATTGTAACCACCAATGATTATGGTCTTGCTGCACTTGCCTTGGCAAAAGGTTGTGAAGTGATGTCTTTTCGCGGAACGATATATCGAAACGATTCGATAGACTTCATGCTTGACCGGCGTCATACCTCTGCCAAAGAACGGAAAAGAGGACGTTATGGCAAAGGCCCTAAACCGTTTACATTAGAGGATCGTGAAGTTTTTCAACATAAACTGACAAAACTTTTACTTCGCTTGCAGGAGAATGAGTAACGGTATCGAATTATATTTACGTGCTAAAGAGATGAAGGTGGTTAATATGAGTGCCGGACAAGGCAACATACCGGACGATATCATCGAGTCGGTTTTACAACATCATGATATTGTAGATACGGTAAGCAAGTACGTGCATTTGACCAAACAGGGGAAATATATGAAAGGCCTCTGTCCTTTTCATTCCGAGAAAACCCCTTCATTCACCGTGACACCGGATCGTCAGATTTTTTACTGCTACGGCTGCGGCGCGGGAGGCAATGCCATCAAGTTTATGATGGAAATCGAAGGACTATCCTTTCCCGAAGCTGTCAGGACAATGGCAGAAGAAAGTCATATTCCGCTCGGCGAATGGCAGGGACGTGATTCATCGCATCAGCATCCTGAGTTGGACAGGCTGTTGCAAGCGTATGAGTTAACTTCTAAGATGTACCATTTTTTGCTTAAAAATACGGAGCACGGCAAACCAGCTATGGAATATTTGCGTTCACGGGGGTTCAGTGACAAGATCATTGACCAATTCCAAATTGGCTATGCACCCAACCGATGGGATACGATCGTTCAGTTTCTAGAGAAGCGTTCTTTTGATCCTGTCGAAATGGAAAAGGGAGGACTCATCTCTCCCCGGCATGAAGGAGATGGATATGTAGATCGGTTCAGAGATCGTATCATGTTTCCCATTTGGAATCGTAACGGCAAAGTTATAGCCTTTGCAGGCCGTATCCTGGGCGAGGGACAGCCGAAGTATTTGAACTCACCCGAGACCAAGCTCTTTAACAAGAGCCGAACGCTGTACAATCTCCATCATGCTAAAACCTCAATTCGCAAGCTTCGTCAAAGTGTTCTTTTTGAAGGTTATGGCGATGTCATCTCGGCATGGGAAGCTGGCGTGCAAAATGGAGTGGCCGCCATGGGGACGGCTCTAACGGAGCATCATGCTACGATGTTAAAAGGACTGTGCGACGAGGTTATTATTTGTTATGATGGTGACCGGGCAGGACAAGCGGCAGCGCTTAAAAATTTTCCACTGTTGGAAAATGCGGGACTTCACGTAAAAGTAGCGATAGTCAGCGACGGTATGGACCCGGATGATTTTATCCGCCAATATGGTGCTGAACGATTTCAACGCCAAATTATCGAAAGTGCTGTTTCAACGGTGAAATTTAAGCTTATATATCTGAAAAAAAACCATATACTGCAAGAGGAAGAAGGAAGAATCGCGTATTCCCGCGAAGCATTAAATGTCATTGCACCTCTGTCATCCCCGACTGAGCGGGAAGTGTATTTGCGCGAAGTATCTGCCGAAGTCAAGGTGGATTTTGAAACCTTAAAGCAAGAATGCAATTTACTCCGCCAATCCCTGCAAAAAAAACAGAACTTTGGGGATAATAACGAAAATGGGTGGAATAATGGTAGGCATAAAAAAGGGCAGGTCCCTACGCCCAATCTGTTGCCGGCTTACCATGTGGCTGAACGCAGGCTGCTTCACTGGATGATGCAGGATTTAGAAGCTGCAGAGTATGTAGAAAAGCATCTGGGCGACGCCTTTAATATTGAGGATCATGCAGCAATTGCTGCTTATCTATATGCCTATTACGCGCAAGGGAAGTTACCGGATACAAGCCGTTTTATTTCATCTTTGCAAGACGACCGACTGGAGAAGAACGTAAGTTCGATCATGATGATGGATGCTCCAGGCGTATGGGCACCGCACATTTTGGATGATTACATTCGTCAGGTGCGAAAATTTCCATTGCAGGAGCAACTGGATTTGAAAAGAGAAGAAATGAAAATCGCTGAGCGCTCAGGTGATTTTTTGCGTGCAGCACAAATTGCAAGTGAGATTATAGCCCTAGAGAGACAATGAACACACAGAGGTCGGATGTTTCTAGGAGGAGGGAGTCGAAAGATGGCGAATGATCAGCATACTGAACTGGAGACGGAATTAACACTGGATCAGGTCAAAGATCAACTGATTGAGTTGGGTAAGAAAAGTTCCTCTCTGAACTACAAAGATATCATGGAAAAACTGTCGCCGTTTGATCAGGACCCCGAGCAAATGGATGAGTTTTATGAGCAGCTGGGTGACTTGGGGATTGAGGTTGTGAATGACAACGACGAAGAAGTTACCAGATTGCGTCAAAATGACGACCCGGAAAACAATGACGGGGATGATTTTAATTTCGATGACGATCTGAGCCTGCCTCCCGGTATTAAAATTAATGACCCAGTCCGGATGTACTTGAAGGAAATCGGTCGTGTACCGTTGCTTTCTGCTGATGATGAGGTGGAGCTTGCCAAACGGATCAACAATGGCGATGAAGAAGCTAAGCGTCGGTTGGCTGAAGCAAACTTGCGTCTGGTGGTAAGTATTGCCAAACGCTATGTTGGTCGCGGAATGCTTTTCTTGGATCTAATTCAAGAAGGTAATATGGGCTTGATTAAGGCAGTAGAAAAATTTGATTATGAAAAAGGCTTTAAATTCAGTACGTACGCAACCTGGTGGATTCGTCAGGCCATTACGCGCGCAATCGCGGATCAGGCGAGAACGATCCGTATTCCGGTGCATATGGTGGAAACGATCAACAAGTTGATCCGTGTATCGCGTCAACTGTTGCAAGAGCTGGGGCGTGAACCTACGCCGGAAGAAGTGGCTGCCGAAATGGAGCTGAGCGTGGAAAAAGTACGGGAAATCATGAAAATTGCCCAAGAACCGGTTTCATTGGAAACACCAATTGGTGAAGAAGATGACTCACATCTGGGGGATTTCATTGAGGACCAGGAAGCATTGGCGCCTGCAGATGCGGCTGCCTATGAACTTCTGAAGGAACAACTCGAGGATGTACTGGATACGTTGACTGAACGTGAAGAGAATGTTTTACGTCTTCGTTTTGGTTTGGACGATGGAAGAACCAGAACTCTTGAAGAAGTGGGTAAAGTGTTCGGTGTTACACGTGAACGTATTCGTCAGATTGAGGCCAAAGCGCTGCGTAAGTTGCGCCATCCAAGCCGCAGTAAGCGACTGAAGGATTTCCTCGAATAGAAGGGTAACATCGCGGACCTTCTGCGGCTTGAAGCGCGCAGAAGGTCTTTTTTTATCTCATGGCAGCCTTGGTGGAGGGGAAGAAGCTTGGACCAGGAGAAAAAACGGACAATACTGTTACATGAAATTGAGCATTGGCGGCAAAGTCGACTGCTCCCTGAGCAATATTGCGATTTTCTGTCCAACCTATATCGGGACGATGAAAATCCGGCACAAAGCCAGAAACGTAACAATACCGGGCTGCTTACATATCTTAAACACGGGCATGGGATGGCCTGGCTTCTTGGTTTTGTCATTATTTCCTGCATTTGTTTGATCGGTTTTTATTTTACCGCTTTTCCGTTGGCAATGCAAATATTCTCGGCAAGTGCAGTTACTGCGATTTGCTATGGAATGGCCGCAATTTGGCGGTCTTCCGAAAAGAGTATGAGTGCAATGTTGAGCACTTTAGGCAGTGCGATTATGCTGGGTTCGGGTGTATGGATCATTCAGCTTCATCAAGGTGAAGCTAAGGTTTGGTTTCTAGTGCTTGTGGGGCTATGCGGTTTGATATGGTGTCTCGTGGGATCAACTTTGCGTATCAGCTTGCTTCATTACTGTGGTCTTGCGGGGCTGCTTTTAGTGTATGCGGTTCTTATAGGCCGCTATTGGCCTACAGCTACTTTAGCGATGCTTGAGGTATTTTGGATTTTACACGCAGTATTGTTGATTGGCTTAAGCTGGTGGGTGCATCACCGCTTTCCGCGTCTTGCGCTAGTTTATTTTGCTATTGGCATAACCCTAGTGTTCATGGCGGAAGCGGACACGATTATCCTGCGCCATCAACCAGCGGGGGAAGTGGTGTTTTTTAGTATACTGAAGTTGGCTTTTGTTGTAGGGATTTTATTTTGGACTCGAAAAAAATGGATTACGTGGGTGACGTCATGAAACTTTCTCAGCGATTACAATATATTTTGGAACAGATTCCTGCCGGTAGCAGACTAGCTGATATTGGCTCGGATCACGGACTACTCCCTGTGGCTGCAGTGAGTTGTGGCAGAGTACCGCAAGCGGTAGCAGGTGAGGTCAATGATGGACCATTGCGTGCGGCTCAAAAGCAGGTGGCTGAAGCAGGCCTTACAGATCGCATTGCGATTAGAAAAGGGGATGGCTTGGCTGTAATTAAGGCTAATGAGGTAGATGTTATTACGATAGCAGGCATGGGTGGTGCCTTGATTGCTTCCATTTTGGAGCAAGGGAAAGACAAACTTGTTTCAGTGAAACAGCTTGTTTTACAGCCCAACGTGGGCGAGGATATTTTACGACGCTGGCTCATCAAGCATCAATGGGTACTCACAAACGAACATATCATGGAAGAGGATGGTAAAGTATACGAAGTTCTAACGGCAGTACCTGCTTCTGAAAGCTCACTGAAACAGGATGACCTGTATCGGCCATGGGAACTTCCAGGTAGTTCGCTGGTACTAACAGAGGATTTGTTGATACAGCTTGGACCGTTATTGGTTAAAGCACCAAATGAAATCTTTTTTTTGAAATGGCAATTGGAGATTCGCAAGCTTCAGGATGTACTGGCCCAAGTGGCACGGTCAGATCAGGAATCCGCGCAGCAGAAGCAGGAGCAATTGCGCAAGCAAATTGAACAGCTGGAGGAGGTACTTGCATGTTTGCCAAAGGACAGACAGTAATCAGTTATATGGAGCAGCTGGCTCCGAAATACTTGGCAGTTCCAGACGATAGAATCGGACTTCAACTGGGCAGCCTGCAAAAAGACATCAAAAGCATATTAGTGGCCCTGGATGTCAATGATGAGGTTGTCGAAGAAGCGATCCGCATAAAGGCTGACCTCATTATTGCGCATCATGCGATTATATTCCGCCCACTTAAAGCATTGAACACGGATCAGCCTGCGGGCAAATTGTATGAAAAGCTGATCAAGAATGATATTGCTGTCTACATCAGTCATACGAATCTGGATACGGCAGAGGACGGCATGAACGACTGGATGGCGGAAGCACTGGGTATTCAAAGTGAAGGTACACTGGAGGATGTTCACACCGAGCAATTATTCAAGCTGGTCGTTTTCGTACCCAAAACACATCATCAACGTGTGCTGGATGCCGTTCTGAATGCTGGAGCTGGACATATCGGCAATTACAGCCATTGCAGCTTCAACATTGATGGCTACGGAACTTTCGTGCCAGGCGAAGGCACACAGCCGTTTTTGGGCGAGCCTGGTAAAATGGAACGTAGTGAAGAGGTTCGTATTGAGACCATTGTACCGCAGAGTGTACGTAATAAAGTTGTTCAAGCGATGCTGAAGGCTCATCCTTATGAAGAGGTGGCTTATGACCTGTATTCTATGGATTTGAAAGGCCGCACCTTTGGTTTGGGACGAGTGGGTAAGCTCAAGGAAGCCCGCACGCTAAGGGAATTTGTAGACATTGTGAAAGACGGTCTCAACGTTGAGCATGTACGTGTAGTAGGTGACTTGGATCGTGTGGTTAAAAAAGCAGCCGTGCTTGGGGGCTCTGGCAGCCGTTATGTGAATAAATCGCTCTTTAAAGGCGCTGATGTATTAGTGACGGGGGATATCGACTATCACACGGCTCACGATGCCCTGATGGCAGGTATAGCTATTATTGACCCTGGACATAACGCAGAAAAGATTATGAAGCCTAAAACGGCAGAGTGGATGCGCAAACGTTTGGCAGAAGGTCGATACTCAACGGAAGTATATGTATCTGAAGTGAACACCGAACCTTTTCAATTTTTGTAAAACCTTCACATCTATGAGAAAATAAAGATGCTCTATTACATTTTTTCGTAGGGAGAGGTTGTATGCGAACGTTGATAGCCGAGTCTGCCATTCATGCTTATCCAGGCATGGTTGCAGTCGTTACTTCCCGCTATGAGGGAGTAAATAATGTCATGGCCTCAGGCTGGCATACATATATCGGGTCATCACCGGGCATGTATGGCATTTCATTGAGGAAGGAAACGTATTCTCACGGACTGATTAAGAGAAGCGGAGGTTTTGGTGTTCAGTTTTTGCCTGCGCACAGATCGGAATGGATTCAGGCTGTAGGTACCTTTAGCGGCAAAGATGTAGATAAGTTTCAGCAGTTTGGGATTGCATATGAGGACGGAATTTCAGTGGATGTGCCAATATTGCTGGAAGCGTATCTTGCCTATGAGTGTAAAGTAGTGGATATTCATACCTACGGAGATCATGATTGGATTGTCGGTGAAATACAGCAGACCTACCGGGATGAAGAACTATTTCTGGATGAGGATATGCCAGATTTTAGTAAGCTTTCTATTCCGTTATACGTGGGAAGGTCTGCTTATTATGTAGCAGATGATTCATTACAGAAAAAGGTACATCCATTTTATTTGAGCAATTAAAGAGAGATCTCTATGTTTTACAATATTTTCAGGGTTGTATCCTGCGCATGTTCCCTGTATACTATGTAATGTTGTTCGGAAAGTTTGACAGACAATCGCTGGTGGCGTAAGCCACGAGAGGAAAGTCCGGGCTCCATAGGGCAGGATGCTGGATAACGTCCAGTCAGCGCGAGTTGAAGGATAGTGCCACAGAAATGGACCGCCGATGGCCGCTTGCGGCACAGGCAAGGATGGAACCGAGGTGTAAGAGACCCCGAGGAACGCTGGTGACTTCGTTCCTGGTAAACCCCATCTGGAGCAAGACCTAAAGGGACACAGCTTCTTCGCGAAGCAGCCTTAGCCCGAGGCGTGTCTAGGTTGGTCGCTGGAGCTGAATAGCAATGTTCGGCCTAGATAGATGATTGTCGCTTTTAGTGGGAGGGTAGTTCCCGTTTGTACCACGAATAGCACAGAACCCGGCTTACGGAAAACTTTCCCCACTGCAACACCTTACAATGTATGAATTTAACTTTTATTAATGACCTGTTTGCATGCGTAATCTTTAATCCAACTGTATTTATTGAACTAAAAAAGGTGCTTCATATTCCTGTGGGAATCATGAAGCACCTTTTTTAGTGTATAGACCGGATTACGCAATTCGTACTTGTATAGACTAAAGCCCCCAGCATAGTCAATGGGGGCTTTAGCGTGTTTTCAACTTACAATTCTTCTGACGTAAAAACGTGCAAGCATAAGCGTAGAGTCAGCAATCTATTAACGCATGGTTTTTACTACATTTTCCTCCATATACTTCTTCAGGGCCCGATCCAATCGGTCAACTGCTTTTGGAAGCAGGGTAGGATCGGTATGCGTGAAGTTGATTCGCATATGGTTGCTGCCGCTTAGATCAGCATAAAAGACTTGTCCAGGCACAAATGCGACTCCTTCCTGAATCGCGAGTTGCAGCAACTGCTCAGAACGGAAGCCTTCAGGTAAGGTAACCCACATAAACATGCCGCCAAGTGCATCATTCCAGGTAATTCCTTCCCATTGGCGTTCTTTCATCAGCGATGTAAGACGCAACATACGAGTGTGATATTCAGCGGACACGGTACGTATATGTCCCTCCAAATCAAAGAAGTCCAACAGCTCGTTCAAAGCACGCTGGTCAATACTGCTGGAGTGCAGATCGGCAGATTGTTTGGCATTTGCGGTCTTAACGACGATGGCTTGATCGGCTACCAGCCAGCCAGAGCGAACACCTGGAGCGACAGTTTTAGAGAATGTAGAAGTGTACATTACATGACCAGCGCCACCTAGCTGTTGATCAATAGAAAATAAGGATGGGAAGTTAAGATTTTCATCAAATTTGAGACGTCCGTAAGGATCGTCTTCAAAAATCAAAGTTCCGTATTTACGGCATAGCTCAACAACGCCTGTTCTGCGTTCCATACTCCATACACTTCCTGCCGGGTTAGAGAAGGTAGGGATGACATACACGAATTTGGGCTGATGCTGTTTGATCTTGGCCTCAAGATCATCTAATTTCATACCGTTAGCGTCTGTATCTACACTTACAATATTTGCGCCATAGGAATTAAATACCTGCAGAGCTGCCAAATAAGTAGGGGACTCCACCAATACAGTATCCTGTGGATCAAGCAGCACACGTGAAACTAGATCAATGGTCTGCTGCGAGCCTGTTGTCATAAGGATGTTATCTCTGGTGACGGAGATGCCTTGGGAAGACATGATTGCTGCAAGACGCTCCCGTAGAGGAATATATCCCTCGGTTAGGCCGTATTGAAGTGCAGTGGTACCGCCGAGGCGGAATACCCGCTCATAGGCTTTAGCAACCGCGTCGACGGGGAAGAAGGCATCGGCCGGAAGGCCACCTGCGAGAGATAATACATCTGTTCCCTGTGTCAGCTTCAAAATGTCCCTTACCATGGACGAGCCCTGAGTACGAGCCATACCCGAAAATTTGTATTCCAATCCAATCATCTCCTGTGTTCTATACTGTGCTATTAAATTTGTTGTATTATATCGATAATGAAGTATAACAGTAAACGTCTAAATGTAACAGTTGATTTTTTTGGAGGGAAGGGTTCCGATGCATATTGATCTCAGCCGCAATAGCAGTGTCAAATTATATTTACAGATTGCTAAAACATTAGCGGATCGCATTCAGTCAGGGTTATTACCTCAGGGTACCAAGCTTCCCTCTGTCCGTCATCTGTCCAGCTTGCTTGCGGTGAGTCCTGTAACTGTAAGCAAGGCGTATGCCGAGCTGGAGTCCATGAATCTGGTTACATGTACGCAGGGAAAGGGTTGCTATGTGGCAGAACCTTCTATACCGGTTCATCGTGAGGGGAAGCAGGATTTGTCCTGGCAGATGTCGCTAATCGATTATTTGCCGCGCGCACAGTTATGGAGAAACTTTAACCATAGCCGAAGGGCTGCCTATTCTTTTCATATAGCTGCAATACAGCCGGAGCTTCTTCCCACGCGCGAAATCATCGCTGATACACAACGTTTATCCTCTGTAAATTCCGATGTACTGGCCGCATATGGAGCTTTTGAAGGTGATTCAGAACTAAGGGAAGTGTTTGCAGACCACTTGAATGAACGAGGGATACCTATAGTAGCAGAGCAGCTGCTTGTGACCAGCGGAGCACAACAGGGGATTGACCTGGTGGCACGTACGTTTGTCGGTCCGGGAGATGTGGTCTACATGGAAGCTCCTACATATACCGGGGCCATTGATGTGTTCACTAGTCGTGGTGCCAAAGTAATTATGATTCCCATGGACGAGGAGGGGATGCGGACTGACATTTTAACACGTCTCTGTGATACTCATCCTCCAAAATTGATCTATACGATACCTACCTTTCACAATCCTACCGGCATAACTTTAACGATGACCAGACGCACGCAATTACTGGATTTGGCTCAAAGTTATCACTGCCTCATTGTTGAGGATGATCCATTTTCTGACCTGTATTACAAAACAAAACCACCACTCTCTATCAAGGCGCACGATCAGTCCGGGCATGTTGTTTATATCAAAAGCTTTAGCAAAACTGTTGCCCCTGGCTGCCGTATAGCTTGTGTAGCGGCAACGGGGAGTGTAATGGATCGTTTGGTGGCTGCCAAGTCAACTACGGATTTGGGAAGCCCTCTATTAACGCAAAAAGCATTGCTACCCTTTATTAGGAACCGGCTTGACCAGCATTTCGTTACATTGCGGGAACAACTTCGAGATCGTCTAACTGTTGCATTGAACACGCTCCATCGCTATGCTCCGCCAGAGGTCACCTGGTATGCCCCTGAAGGTGGTCTCAATGTATGGATTAAGCTCCCTTCTATAGTGGATATTCCAGAGTTAGAGCGGATGGCTGATCGTGAAGGAATTTCCTTTTTACCTGGTACCGTGTGCTATGCAGGTGGTATGGACAGCAGCCATATCCGCATTTCTTTTTCGTATGCGGACAAGGAAACGCTTAAATCAGGTCTGCGCAAGCTATGTAGTTTGTTGGGCGAAATTCTTGATCATTCGATCATTGTGGAACGAAAGCCTATTTTATAAGGGATAATTGTATTGGGGGGTAAACATCCAAGCACAGCATACGCCTCCTTAATATGCTGTACTAATTCACCGAAAGGAGTTGTACTTTATGAGTCATTGCCATTACGATCCGGTTGTGTGCCCGCCGATTCAATTTGTAAATCATCAATTTTACCCACAAGTGGTGCCTGTTGTTCATCCCATTGAAATCATCAATCAGGCGCACGTTGTGCCTGTACCTCACCACGTATTTCCGGTGGTTGTTAAGGACCCTGGTGATCCATGCTGTCATACTCGCAGTCTTGGGAAGCGGCCTGTCCGTACTAGTTCAAAGCGTTAAGAAGCCTGAAAAAGCAGCCATGGAGAGACCATGGCTGCTTTTTCTAAAAAGAGATATCCTAGATTTCTAGTTTTTTTAAGATGGATTTTAGCTTTTCACTTAGGTGCTGAGGATAGAGCTGCAGGGGAACATATGGACGTTGTGCTGCTTTCAATGCTTTATACACGTCGATTTGACCATAACCGAAATATTTGTCATGGCCTGGTGTGCCTAAATCAATGACGTTGTCCCTCATTAAATCCATAACCTCTTTATTGGTTAGATCAGGGTTAATGGATCGAATCAGGCCAGCAAGCGCTGATACATGTGGACTGGCCATTGAAGTACCTGACAGCGCAGCATATTGATTTCCAGGATACGTACTGGCAATACTTGCGCCTGGAGCCATGACGTCCACGTAATCACCATAGTTAGAAAAGGATGCACGGTGCATAGAAGAATCTGTAGCGGAAACGGCAAATACTTCAGGATACGCTGCTGGATAACCAGGTCGCTCTGTATTATCATTGCCTGTGGCTGCAACCAATACAACATCTTTGTCATAGGCATATTTGATCGCATCATGCAAAAATGAAGCTTGCGCATAGTTGCCCAAGCTCAAATTGATGACCTTGGCCCCGTGATCAGCTGCCCATATAATACCTTCTGCAACCGAGTAAGTTGTACCAGATCCCGATTGGTCAAGTACCTTGACCGGCATGACTTTGTTGTACCATGTCATACCAGCGACTCCCTCACCATTATTTACGAGCGCGGAAATGATACCGGCAACGTGCGTTCCGTGACCGACGTCATCATAAGGTTTCTCAGACGGTTTTACTACGTTGCGTCCCGGAAGAATCTGACCCTTCAGGTCGGGATGATCCATATCTACTCCTGTGTCTACGACAGCAACAATTACATCCTTGCTGCCTTTGCTTAATTTCCAACCTTTGTTGGTTTCGGTAGCAGGTAGGTTCCATTGATACCGAGAAAAGAGCAGATCATTGGGAATAGTGCTGTCCGCTTTGATAGGCGCTTTTTCATTGGTCAGATACATATAGTGAGGCTCAGCATAAAGTGGGTTCCACTTTCGTGAAAAATATTGCTTTAGCTCTTTAAAGTTCATCTTATCCGAATGAAATACATAAGTATAACCAAGCTTGCGGCCTGGTTCACAGTGCAAATCTGACGCAATTTCCTGCAATTGTCGTGCATCAGGATTGTGACGGAAGCGAACGACAATTTCGTTTTCAAAATAATGGCTCGCATTTTCGTTGTCGTGACCCGTCTTGACAGTGATATCGTGCAATGTGTCGGGATGTACGGATTCAATTTTGTAGCTTCCTTCTTTTGGATAGGGAATCAAGCGCAAATTCTTGCGCTGATGCTTCTCCACGTCACGCAATACTTGCTGACTGACGAGGGCAGCAACGCCGCATGTTCCGTCCCCGGATGGTTCACCCATGACAAAGTATTTACCGCCTTCCACCTGAAAAGCAGTGGATTCGTAGGATTTGTTCTGCATGACAGAACGACGAGCTGCAGCCAAGCTGCTTTGGATTTGAGGATGGTTCAGCAGACTTGTCTGTGCTTTGTCGCCTGTGTAGGTGCTAGTCTTCCCGTCCCTAGTGTGAATCCACTGGAGCGTATGAAGATGACTGTGTGATTGCTGCAATGTGTGAGTAAACTTTCTTTTCTGATCGGCAGTTTTACCATTAAGCTCCCGCATTACGTATTGAATGTCCTGCCTTGCGTCCATCCGTGTGAGGGTATCTGTAGCGGACAGGTCTGAAGCCAACATTCCTTTTTTGAGCTGATGTTCTTGCTGAGGTAACATTTTGGTCGTATATTCGGGCTGCGGTGTGTGGCGGTGATCACGGGAAGGTAGCATCAGTGTGATGAGAAGCACTCCGGCAGCTGCTCCGAGCAGGGGTTTTAACCATTTTCGCCGAGACATGGAACCGTCCTCCTTGAGTATTCATAAATTTATGGTTTAGCGTGAGGAGGTTGGCATGTTTTTATACCTTTCAATGCTTATTTGTGGTAGGATAAATACTGAAAATTACAGCTCTTTCGGTTAGAAGGGACAATTTTCGGGTAACCAAATTGATGAACAAGCAACAAATAAGGGGGAGCTGCCTTGATGTCAGCAGTCAACGTACAAAAATTATGTGAGTCGGCGCAGGAGAAACTGAAAAATGCCGTGAAACGTGTGGAAACATTCCTCAATGAGCATGCTTTGCCACAATTGGCTGTGGATAGCAGTGAGGAGTCCGTACTTTTTTACAAAGGTTTTTTGTCGGACCTTCGCCATGTCCTTGTTTTCTCCGAAGTATCCTATGAAAAGCTGGGTGTGGCTTTGCGCCGTGCCAACTTTGACGTCGATTTTGCGGAAAAGGCATTGTATAACGTATACCATGACTGCGTGAACAGCTTTTTTTATCCCAAAAATGAATCTTACGCAGAGGACGGACGCTATGCTTATACGGGACAAGATGCTATCCGTTTCCGTAAAACGCCAGTGCCAGCCGCACGCGAAGTGATCATGGACATTACGAAAAACTTTGAAGAATTGCGTGATGACCTGACTTATTATGAAAGTGATTATTTGACACAGCGTCGGATGCAGACTCGCCGTACTCATGCCTAAAGCATTCAACCAACAACTTCCATTTCTAATCAAAAACTAAAACAAGACAAGCAAGCCGTTTTCTACTTGTTTCCTGCCAGACTGGAGGAGGCGAAGGAAAGCGGCTTTTTTCGTATGTCACCAACTGCCATATGTCATGAACGCATAGGTGTAGTGCAGTGGGGGGACAATGAATCCGAGGTGATGATCATGAGCCAAGAGGCCAAGCCAATCGTAAAATGTAGCGTAGCCAATTGCCATTATTGGGGAGAAAACAACTTTTGCAAGGCAGATTTGATCATGATTGAAGTAGACGGTCATGCCGAGAAGAAATTTAAAGAAGAATACGCGGGGGAAAGCTTTAGTTCAGAAGAACGTGATAAGGCTGCTTCGTCTGCCGCAACCTGTTGCCACACCTTTAAGCCGAAGTCCCTGTAAATTTATAATTCGATTGATTTCACATTTGGAGGTGCCGTAATAATGGAAGATCATACAAACGACAAGCATAAGCATGAGGACCCTGTTAGCCGCCAACGTGTAGATTATCCCCGTCACGTTCAGGAACGCTCTGCCAAGCGTCATCATCGTGAGGAATATGCAGCAGAGGTTGCGCCTGGCTCGCCAGTGGCGAACCGAAATGAGGATAAGGGTCAAGATCAGGTTATCAACAATAGTGGCCGCATTTCCGGCTATGTTGGGCTCGCTGCTGGTATCGCATCCTTGTTTATGTGGTCTATTGTACTGGGACCCCTTGCTGCAGTGTTAGGTTTTTTTGCTTATGTGAATGGAAGTAAAACCACTGGCATTTGGTCAATAGGCCTTGGTGCACTGGCAACATTGAGTTATTTTGCTTTTATCCCGTTTGTGCGTTAACCCTGCTGGGTAAAGGTTCTGTTATCTTCTGTATATATCTGAGGAAGATTATCCTAGTGATATAATTACATTAAGCTAATTTCTAAAGCTCCGTTGTCTTTTCGACAGAAACGGAGCTTTTTTTCATTGAAAAGTATGGAAGTACATAGTAAAAAGTTGTATCATATCAATAACGACAAGCTATTTGGGATATAACAACAATAGAAAGTTGGGAACACCACATGCAAATTGATCCGCGCGTGTCCAAGTCCATGTTAGACATGCAGCTGTTAAATAATATGAGTGCTACGACCCAGACGGGTACAGCGGACGCTTTTTCTGGATTACTGGAACAAGTAGGTCAGCTGGAAACAGATGATGCTGTCACTCAAGAAAATTCAGGCGATGTTACCAGAGATGAGAACGGCTTGCTCTGGCTTCAATTGGGACCCTCGAGAGGAACGGCTTCGCCATTGACAGTCTATCCTGCTTCTTCCAATACAGCAACGGATGGACCTACAAAAGCTACAGCGTATGATAGTTTGATTAATGAGGCTAGTCAGAAATACGGCGTTCCAGTAGCTTTGATTAAAGCAGTTATTGATACAGAATCTTCATTTAATCCATCAGTTACTTCTTCAGCGGGAGCCAAAGGACTTATGCAGTTGATGGACGCCACAGCTCAAGGTCTAGGAGTTAGTGACCCCTATGATCCTGCACAAAATATTGACGCTGGTGTACGCTACTTGTCTTACCAGATTAAACGTTTTAACGGGCAGGAAAATATGGCGCTGGCTGCATATAATGCAGGTCCCGGACGAGTGCAGCGGCTTGGTGTAAGTACTGATGAGCAGTTGATGTCTGTACTGAACAAGCTTCCGGCCGAAACACAACGATATATTACC
The DNA here is from genome assembly GCF_006874425.1 of Paenibacillus ottowii. Lineage (GTDB taxonomy): Bacteria > Bacillota > Bacilli > Paenibacillales > Paenibacillaceae > Paenibacillus > Paenibacillus ottowii. The sequence goes on along the minus strand of NZ_VIJZ01000008.1, from coordinate 67,585 downwards.
AAAATTCAGAATGCACGTGAAAAATATACGATCTAAGCCCTACAGCTTATGGCATAAAAGTGCGTAATTCAAATTAGATGAGGTCCGCAGGCAGGATCAATATGGGGAAAGGGTGTCGCTGTAATGAAGCGGCCTTTCCCTGTTTTGGTCTTTTTTTGTTGTAGCAGTTGCGGGGCAGAAAGGGGAGTTTAATGAAATATTTTGATTATGCAGCGACAACTCCGCCTTTTGAAGAGGTGATTACAACCGTTGCCGAGGTAATGAGGCGCCATTATGGCAATCCGTCTTCCATGCACCGATATGGAGAAGATGCAGATAAGTTGATCAAGCGCTCGCGCGAAGTATGTGCCACAGCTTTAGGAGTATCTCCTTCGGAGATTGTCTTTACATCCGGGGCAACGGAAAGCAACAATCTTGCCATTAAGGGAGCGGCTTTGCAGTATCAGACCAGAGGCAAACATATCGTTACTGTATCGACAGAGCACCCGTCTGTGTATGAAGCATGCAAACAGTTGACAAATTTGGGTTTTGAGGTTACTTTTCTGCCTGTAGACGAGGAAGGTCATGTGAGTGCCGAACAGGTTTGTGCAGCTGTTCGCAAAGATACGATTTTAGTCAGTATTATGCATGTCAATAATGAGACGGGAAGGATCCAACTGGTGCATGATATCGGAGCTGCGCTGAAGAAACAGTTCCCTCGTGTCCTGTTTCATATTGACGGTGTGCAGGGGTTTGGAAAGCTGCCTGTAGATATCCGGGGCTGGCAGGCTGATTTGTATAGCCTTTCAGCGCATAAGCTGCGGGGACCCAAAGGAGCAGGATTGTTATTCGTTCGGGAAGGTGTAGAGCTTTTCCCCTTGCTTAGTGGTGGTTCTCAGGAGCAAGGGGTTCGTGCAGGTACCGAAAATGTGCCGCTGCTTGTCGGTATGTCCAAGGCGGTACGTTTGGCGGGCGAACGACAAGCAGAGACAGCACAGCGCATGATCGAGTGGAGAGAACGGGTAGCCGCAGAAGTGAAAACAATCCCGCAATTGCGGCTGAACAGCGGGGAAGAAGCGCCCCATATTGTACACTTTTCATATCCAGGCATGAAGGCCGAGGTGCTGCTGCATACGCTGGAGCAATTGGGTGTGGCGGTGTCCACCAAATCGGCTTGCTCTTCAAGATTAGCCGAGCCCAGCCGTGTCCTGCTGGCAATGGGCCGCAATGAGGCCGAAGCATCCGGCGGCATTCGTATCAGCTTTGGTGATGAACATACGGAGCAGGATATCGATGAGCTCATACTCGCACTTCGACAAGCTGTAGCCAAGCTGGAATCCCTTGAAAGGTGGAAACGTTAAAATGCACTATGATATGCTGTTGCTTCGCTTCGGTGAATTTACATTAAAAGGGAAGAATCGCGCTCGTTTTGAAAAGGCTGTACTGAAACATGTAAAGCTGCTGCTGAAGCCGTTTCCAGGTGCTTCACTGCGCAAGGAATTTGGACGGATTTATGTGGTTCTCGGAGGAGAGCCTTATGAACAGATCATTCAAGTGTTGCAAAAGGTGTTTGGCATCACGACGATCAGTCCTGTCAAAATGGCTCCTGTTGAGCTGGATGCTATCATTGAGAGCGCTGTGGCTTTAATGCATGAGCTGAACGTGGACGAGGGAACGACTTTCAAGGTCAATGCTCGCAGAGTATGGAAAGGGTTCCCCCATTCTTCACAAGAGATGAATCACTTAATTGGTTCTCCTATATTGCGGAAGTTTCCAGCGCTGAGGGTCGATGTGCGTCAACCTGATATTGAGTTGCGTGTGGAGGTAAGAGAGCAAGCGGCTTATATTTTTAGTGATGTTATTATGGCTGTAGGGGGCTTTCCGTTAGGAACGAATGGCAAAGCAATGTTGCTGCTATCTGGTGGCATTGACAGCCCGGTCGCAGGATGGTCATCCATGCGTAGAGGTTTGGAAATCGAATGTGTTCATTTCTATAGCTATCCCTTTACAAGCGAGCGTGCGAAAGAGAAGGTTATTGACCTGGCAAAAGTATTAGCAGGCTACGCGGGTCAAATCAAAATCCACCTCGTACCGTTTACAGAAGTCCAGACGGCCTTTACACGTACCGGTCAGGATAATTTAATTATTACGTTAATGAGGCGGTCAATGCTGCGAATTGCAACGATGCTGGCAGAGAGAGAAGGGGCCCTGGCACTCGTGACGGGCGACAGTCTGGGCCAAGTTGCTAGTCAAACGTTATCCAGCATGAATGTGATTGGTCGTTCGACGGAACTCCCCTTGCTGCGACCTCTTGTCATGATGGATAAGCAGGAGATTACAGAAATCGCGAAGCAAATTGGCACCTACGATTTATCCATTCTCCCGTATGAGGATTGCTGTACATTGTTTGTTCCCAAATCTCCCACGACCAATCCAAATTTGTGGGTAGTTCAAAAGATTGAAGCCTCTATTCGAGATTTAAATACTTTGATCGATCAGGCTGTAGCTACAACGGAGACAATTGTCCTTGAGGCAGGCGGAGCTGTAGAGGGGCGTAAAGAGGAAGTTATACAGGAAGAATGGTTTTAACTAAAAAAGGCAGACTCGCAACAATGTTGGGTCTGCCTTTTTTAGTTGCGTGGGTTCTTTTGAAACCTGTTTAGACGGCTTTTTCTCGACGGGATACTGCTCTGCGATTTTGAAGATATCCTGTGAGCAAAATACCAGCCATTACGGTGACAATAAACAAGATACGGAGTGCCGGATGCTCTGTAAAATAGGGCTCCAGCTTACGTTCCTCGGTGATCATATTAGAGGCCGTATAACCAAGCACAGCCGATCCTAAATAGATAATCCAGGGGAATTTATTGATCAGCTTGATAAAAAGAGTGCTTCCCCATACAACGATTGGCACACTGATTAACAGGCCTAGCACTACAAGTAGCAAATGCTGCTGGGCGGCGCCAGCAACAGCAATCACGTTGTCCAGACCCATAGCTGCGTCGGCGACTATAATGGTGCGAATAGCACCCCATAGCGTGGTTCCAGCTTTAACTTCGGTATGGTCCTCTTGGTCCACGAGCAGCTTATACGCGATCCAGATTAGCATCACACCCCCGATGAGTAACAACCACGGTACTTGGAGCAACCATAGTACCACAATAGTGGCTGCTATACGGATAAGCAGGGCACCACCAGTACCGTATAGAATCGCTTTTTTTTGCGTTGCAGGAGGCAGCTTTCTGGCGGCAAGTCCAATGACAATTGCATTATCGCCTGCGAGCAAAAGATCAATAAATATCACATTAAGCAGTAGCCAAAAGAACTGAAGTCCAGACATTTCAATCGTTCTCATCTCCCTGATTAAACAACCTCAAAACATTGCATGTTGTTTATGTTAATACCCGTTTATCGGAAATACGATTCATTATATTGCTGTTTGTTATTGGATTCAAGGTTTATACTCAACCAATTTGCCGTTAGTTATTACTAAATGAAGAATTATTCGCGAAAAGCTTGCAAGCATAGCCTCGTCCGATTACGCATACATGTAGGATGGGGGTGTTTGTACATATGGAGCATGTCATTTTGCTGTTGAAAATATTAATGATTAATCTTGTGCTAAGTGGTGATAATGCAGTTGTTATAGCTATGGCGAGCAAAAACCTGCCTGCAAGGCAGCGAAGTCAAGCGATATGGTGGGGGGCAGTCGGTGCGGTTCTTCTACGCTGTGTGTTGACTTTCATAGCTGTTATTTTGCTGGGTATACCCTTCATTCAGGCGGCGGGTGGTTTACTTCTGTTATGGATTGCGTTTAAGCTGCTCTATGAGAATGATGATCATGCGGGGGTAAGGGCTGAAGCAACCATATGGAAGGCGATACAAGTGATACTCGTAGCAGACTTTGTCATGAGTTTGGATAACGTATTAGCTATTGCAGCTTTAGCTAATGGAGACATTGCTATTATTGTCATTGGTATTGCGATTAGTATTCCGATTGTTGTCTGGGGCAGCAATGTGATAGCAATCTGGCTTCATCGGTTCCCGATCCTTGTTTTGCTCGGATCGGCCATCCTGGCCTTCACGGCAGGAGAAATGCTACTGCGTGATCCCAAATTGGGCATATGGTTAACAAGCATGGGCGAGGTCATGCATGCGTGGTTACCGGCTTTGTTGGCCGCAGTAGTTGTCATAGCAGGAATATACCAGCACCTACGTGCCCGTCATATTTGAACGTGGTTTTTTTGGAAAACATCGGCTAAACTAGACATAGGGTTTTGCGAATGCCGGGGAGTCTGCTCGGTTTTTGTAAAAATTCTATATTCATAAAAGTGTACTTAAAAACAACTATATTTAATGACACAAAAACAAATCCAGCAAACAAAGGAGACCACGATGAATTCCGGAAAAGAGCGTATGATCGGAGTAGGCATTGTTGCCGTAGGACTGATTATTTTGTTGGGCAAATTAGGGATATTTTCCTTCTTGGGACGAAACCTTTGGCCCTTGCTGATTTTAATACCAGGAATCGTGCTGCATGTAATGTACATGATGCGCAGAGTATCACCTTTTATGTTGCTGCCAGCAGGAATTTTGTCGGTATACGGCTTCCTCTTTTTTCTCTGCAATACTTGGGGATGGCATTTAATGGCCTACTTATGGCCCTTGTTCCTTCTGGGTATAGCGATTGGATTATGGGAGTATGCCATTAATGATAATTCGCTTTCTCGCAATGTATATACAGGGGGCGTACTACTAGGCTTGATATCGGTAATTTTATTGATTATTACCTTGCTGAGTACGGGCATTATGTATATTATTGCCGTTTTACTGATCGGAGCTGGAGTCTGGCTGGTCGCCGGCAACCGTAGCAAACACAAATGGTAAACCGACAAGCTGTGCAGATTTCATGGCGGTAAATTACGGTACAGGCAATAATGTCTTGCTTTATGACATATTTCTACTATAATATAAGGGATATGATAAGAGCGTCGGAATGATTTCTGACGCTTATTTTAAGGTTTTCACGCGAATCGGAGAGAGAAGCTGTCTGTATAAAGCCTGAAACATATAGAAGGCTGGCAGGGAGTGGGCCTAAAGAACGATTGTTAGCCTTGGAATGAGCACTGCTTCAGGATAGAGACACTATTTTGATATACGGAAAGGATATGGATACAAACCATGCATGCAAGAGAGAACATTCGCAATATTGCGATTATTGCCCACGTCGACCACGGAAAAACGACACTTGTCGATAAGCTGCTTCAACAGTCCGGAACATTTAGAGAACACGAGGCTGTTCAGGAGCGCGCCATGGACTCCAACGATCTGGAGCGTGAACGCGGTATTACGATTTTGGCTAAAAATACAGCTATCACTTACAAAGATTACCTGATTAACATTGTAGATACACCGGGGCACGCCGACTTTGGTGGTGAAGTGGAACGGATTATGAAAATGGTTGACGGAGTTTTGCTCGTCGTTGATGCTTACGAAGGCTGCATGCCGCAAACAAAATTCGTATTGCGTAAAGCGCTGGAGCAAAATCTGACGCCTATCGTTGTAGTCAATAAAATTGACCGTCCGGCAGCTCGTCCGGCAGAAGTTATTGATGAAGTACTGGATCTGTTCATCGAGCTGGGCGCAAATGATGATCAATTAGAATTCCCTGTTGTGTATGCTTCGGCGTTGAACGGAACCTCCAGCTTGGACCCTGAGAAGCAAGATGACAACATGCAAGCATTGTACGAAACAGTGGTAGAGCATATCCCAGCTCCAACTGAAAAAGTAGATGAGCCTCTTCAATTCCTCGTAACATTGATGGACTATAACGAATACCTGGGCCGAATTGCAGTAGGTCGTGTGAACCGCGGTATCATCAAGCAAGGACAAGCGGTCACAGTTATCCAACGTGATGGCAGCAGTAAATCTGCTCGTATTGAGAAGCTGTTCGGCTTCCAAGGACTGAAACGGATTGAAACGGATCAAGCGGGCGCGGGTGACATTGTTGCGATTGCGGGGATTAAGGACATCAACATTGGTGAAACCATTGCCGATCCTAATCATCCTGAGGCGTTGCCTGTACTGAAAATTGATGAGCCTACACTGCAAATGACCTTCTTGGTTAACAACAGTCCATTCGCAGGTCGTGATGGTAAGTGGGTAACATCCCGTAAATTGCGTGAGCGTCTTCTGAAAGAACTCGAAACAGATGTCAGCTTGCGTGTTGATGAAACCGATAGCCCGGATGCCTTTATTGTGTCTGGACGTGGTGAATTGCATCTGGGAATCCTGATTGAAAACATGCGCCGTGAAGGTTATGAACTGCAAGTGTCCAAACCGGAAGTTATCGTCAAGGAAATTGACGGTAAGAAAATGGAACCAATTGAACGTCTCCTCATTGATATTCCGGAAGAAAGCATGGGCGCAGTTATGGAAAGTCTGGGCTCCCGTAAAGCCGAAATGGTCAACATGATTAATAACGGCACCGGACAAGTTCGCTTGGAATTCCTGATTCCAGCACGTGGTTTGATCGGTTACACTACAAACTTCCTGACTTTGACTCGTGGTTATGGTGTAATGAACCATGCATTTGACAGCTATGGACCATTTGTTGGCGGTCAAGTGGGTGGACGTCATCAAGGTGTACTTGTATCTACAGAAAACGGCACCTCTACATTTTATGGTATGCTGGGCGTAGAAGATCGCGGTATTTTGTTCTTGGAGCCAGGAACTGAAATTTATGAGGGCATGATCGTTGGTGAGCACACACGTGATAACGACATTGTCGTTAACATCTGTAAAGAAAAACAATTGACCAACGTTCGTTCCGCAACAAAAGACGATACGGTTAAATTGAAAACACCTGTTATCTTCTCATTAGAGCAGGCGCTTGAATATCTGAATGATGATGAGTATTGTGAAATTACGCCTAAATCCATTCGTTTGCGTAAAAAGATCTTGAACAAAGGTGAGCGCGAGCGTGCGGAGAAACAACGTAAGACAGCACAAGCAAATATGTAATTAATTGGATGGTCTTTAGCCACAGCGGCGACACCTGGGAACGGGATGCGCCGCTGTATGTGTTTTAGGATTGTAAACTTGGAGAAAGCTATATTTCTCAAAACGCAGGAAAAGGTGTTGAAGCATGAGTAATCTTTCGAACGGATTGCCTCCCCGGACACAAAGTGGGAAAAAATCCGCCAAGCCGAAAAAAACGAAAAAGAAAAAAAGCTTTTTCAGATCGTTTATGAAGTTTGTCTTATTTCTGCTTATTATAGGGATCTTGGCGGCAGCTGGTTATACCTACTATATTTACAATCAGGTAGAAGATGTTTTGGATACTGGAATCAACAAGGAAGTACCCAAAACGCAATTGGCTGAGACTAAGCCTTTGACTATCTTATTGCTTGGAACCGACTATCGGCCTGACCATCCAACTTATTTGTCAGACGTTATTATGGTAGCTACATTGAATCCTAATACTAAATCGTCTACCATTGTGTCCTTGCCTCGTGATACACGTCTGGAAATGGATGGATATAAACCGCGCAAGCTGAATGAGTATTATCCGGTGTTTAAGGCTAGAGAGAAAGAATCTGGCGAAGTTGCTGAAGAGCAAATGAAGAAGATGATCGGCAAATATTTAAACATTAATATTGATTATGTAACGGTTATTAACTTCCAGGGCTTTAGAGATGTTGTAGATAATCTAGGTGGCGTAGATGTCACGGTTGATAAAAACATGTGTTACCGAGACCGTGCTGACGGTACCGATATTAACCTGACAGCTGGGGCCAAGCATTTGAACGGTGATCAGGCTCTTGATTTTGTCCGCTACCGCAAATCGAATTGTCGTCCGAGAACAGCTGAATCTGACGACTTTGATCGCAATCGCCGACAAAATCAGGTACTTCATTCCCTAATTGACCAAATGCAAACCTTCAACGCTTTGACCAAGTTTAGTGCAATTATTAAATCGGTTGATAAGAATATGATGACGGATATCGAATCACAGCAAATGAAAAATATCGTACAAACCTATTGGAATATTTCCAAGCAAAATGTAAAATACACCCCCGTAGCAGGAACGTGGCGTAGCCCTTATGTGTACATTGATGAGCAACAGCTCGATTCGGCCAAACAAGCGCTACAAGAGGAATTAGCCAAAAAAGCAAGCGACAGCACTGAAGCTTCTTCCAATTCCTGAGTATGTATCTTTTTCCCTGCTTATGTTATACTCTCAGCGAGTAAAACTCTTATATAACATAAGGGGGTTGAGGTATGTCTAAATGTAGGGTGAACGCAGTCTAGGTCCAGTGAGAAATCACTGGGCCTTTTGTGTCTAATTTTAAAATGTACAGGCTCTGAGACTATCTTCAGCTAGACTTTTCGTTTCCTTATGCTGTTTTGGAGTTCTTTTTCCAGAGAATCAGCAAGTATTGGGTAGCCGGTGAATAGGTATAGGTATGAAACACGAGATTGTCCACGCCGCTTTGGAGGGGATTTAATGAAGAAAATTTTTGTGCTGGATACGAATGTGCTGCTGCATGATCCGAAAGCCATTTTTACCTTCAAAGAACATGAAGTTATTATTCCAGCTGTTGTTCTGGAAGAAATCGACTCCAAAAAACGCAACGCGGATGAGATTGGACGGAATGCCCGCAATGTATCGCGATTGTTAGATGGGTTGAGAGAAGTGGGTCATCTTCATAGTGGCGTTCCACTTCCCCAAGGGGGGAGGCTTAAGGTTGAGTTAAATCACCGAAGTTTTTTGAAAGTTCAAGAGATGTTCGGGGAGGTTTCCAACGATAACCGAATTTTGGCGGTCGCCTTAAATTATCATTTGGAAGAACAGGAGCAATCTGAACCGCGTTCGGTGGTGCTGGTTAGCAAGGACGTACTGGTCAGGATCAAGGCAGATGTATTGGGGCTGCTGACAGAAGACTACCTGTCCGATAGAACAGGCGATCCAAGTGAATTGTACCCCGGATACTCGGCAATACAGGTGCATCCGTCCATCATAGATGAATTTTACTCTAACCGTTTTTTACCAATCAAACCACTGAAGCTACCTTATACGCTGTATCCACATGAATTCGTTATATTGAAAGATGAAATGGGCACTGGAAAATCGGCACTGCTAAAAGTAAACCAGGAGGCAGAACGATTAGAACCTTTGTACTTAAGCAACGAGTCGGTATGGGGAATCAGCGCGCGTAATGCTCAGCAACGGATGGCATTGGAGCTTTTGCTTAATGATGATATTCCTCTTGTGACGATTACCGGAAAAGCAGGCACTGGCAAAACGCTGCTGGCCCTGGCGGCGGGGTTGCTTAAAGTAGAGGATGAGCACCGCTTTAAGAAACTGTTAATTGCTCGGCCTGTTGTTCCTATGGGCAAGGATATCGGTTATTTACCGGGAGAAAAGGAAGAAAAGCTTCGCCCCTGGATGCAGCCAATCTACGACAATTTGGAGTATTTGTTTGATGCCAAAAAATCAGGCGATATCGACAAAATTTTGATGGGCTTAGGCAGTATACAGGTGGAGGCGCTCACTTATATTCGGGGACGCTCGATACCTGGGCAATTTATCATTATTGATGAGGCGCAAAATTTATCCCGCCACGAAATCAAAACGATTGTGTCTCGGGTAGGTGAGGGGAGCAAGATTATACTGATGGGCGATCCGGAGCAAATTGACCACCCTTACCTGGATGCAGCCAGTAACGGCTTGACCTATGTGGTGGAGCGATTCAAGCAAGAAGGGATTAGCGGGCATATTATGTTGGAAAAAGGAGAGCGCTCCAAACTCGCACAGTTGGCAGCTGATCTGCTATAACCCTAATCGTTATTACAAATTATTAAGACCTCGGGAAGTTCCCGAGGTATTTTGTTTTATATTATAGTAAGAACAATGTAGATGAGCACAACTTACTTAAAGCTTAACTCCAGCTTAACTTCAAGAATACCTTTTAAAGCATGCACTTCTGTGGCTTTAACATATGAAATAAGCTGCTGCGGGTAGAAGCCGAGATCAAAATCTTTTTCCAGCTTGTTGCGAGTCGTGTCTGGAAGTTCCAGTCCATTAAATACCAGTCGATCTACGTGGAATAAAATTGAATTTTTTGGTTCATTCTCTACCGTATAGTGACCTTCTACCCTTAATTTCATCGTTCCTTGCTGACCTTCTACCACAATCCGATCCTGCACAAAGGAGAAATTGAAGTGATTAAATAATTCACTCTCTGACTTTAAAAAACGGTTAAATTCTTCTTCACGAATGCTTATCGTAATCATTTTTCCATTGGTAACCATTGCCCCTTGCTGTTGTTGAATGAATTGGGGCAAATCCTGCATTGCTTGAGCTAATGCTTTAAAGTGCTTATTTACCTCGTATACACCTACATTTTCCCAATAAGCTGTCATCTCGCCAATGAGCTTGCGTAGAGTTTCAGGGTTTTCACTGGCATTAACGCCGTCATTTACACGCGACTGGAGGAGGAGAATCCGTTGACGTTGTGCCAGCAAGTTTGTTTTAACCGTCTCTAATTCCACCGTGGCTTGGGCGACTTGTTGCTCTGTTTTTCGCATAAATTGATAATTGGATTCGTATTCTTGAAGCACATCCTGATCGTGACTAATCAATAATAAATAATAATCATACAAAGAGAGAAGTTGCTTTATACTTTTAGCCCCTAGCACTACACTCAGCAACTTGTCCCTTTCCCCCATATAGTAAGATCGTAGCACGACACCTGCCCGCTTGCGTTGTAGGTTCATTTGCTCCTGTTGGTCAGCTAGACTACTACGCAGTTCCTGCTGACGCTGTAAAAGAGTCTGCTGCTCCTGACTGATTCGCTCGATTTCATGGTCAATCTCTACGATAGACAGGCTATCTTGTAAAATCTGATTTTCTTCAGGAGAGGGAGCGGCGAAAGTAGGAACATATATGGAAGTCAGCATCACCATGAGGGTCAGCAGGGTGCAGATTGCGATTTTTATTCGTGTATTCATTTATTTTCCCCTTTTATGTATTCCAAAAAAGACTAATGGTAATGTATATGATCCTTTTTTGCTCTTTAACCATTCATTTTATTGTACAGCAGTCAGAGCATGCTTGGAACCCGAAACTGTTTACTTCACGTATGAGTTCTGGCAGAAATGGAAATACAATTTAGTATCAAATAGATTCTATGAACTCTACGAGAGGCATAGGAATGAATAAACAGCTTTTATACCCTATTCAAATACCGGCAAGATCGGTTCATGAAGACGGTTATTTCAGGATGTTGTTAGGAGGGCTAGAGGCATGACTGCAATAAGACAAGATGCATGGAGTGCGGAAGATGATTTGATATTGGCGGAGGTGACATTGCGGCATATCCGGGAAGGCGGAACACAGCTGGCTGCGTTTGAGGAGGTAGGACAAAAAATCGGTAGAACCTCTGCAGCATGCGGCTTTCGTTGGAATAGCTGTGTGCGCAAACGTTACGATGAAGCGATTAGCATTGCCAAAGCGCAGCGCCAGAAGCGCAGTTATATTCGCAAGCAGAGCCCGGTAGGTGTATCGCAGGTGGCGACCTTTGCCACACTCGATACAGTCGAAGGGGGATACAGAACAGATGGCACGAGTGAAGATACGTTATCTATTGATGCAGTAATCCGCTTCTTGCGTCAATGGAAGGGGTCTATGCAGGAAACGAATCGGCAGATTAAGATGCTGGAGAAAGATTTGCGGGAAAAGGAAGAAGAATTAAATCAACTTCGCTCCATTAATGACCGGCTCTCCAAAGAAGTAAATGAAGTGCAGACGGACTATCGTGTTGTAAATGATGATTATAAAGCTCTGATTCAGATTATGGACCGCGCCCGGCGTTTGGCTTTAATCACTGAAGATGAGGAAGAACTTAAATCCAGGTTCAAAATGGACGCGAATGGGAATCTGGAGCGCATTGAGTAGCAAGATTACAAAGGCTTTTTAAATAAAACGTCAACTATCGCTTGGCCATAGTTGGCGTTTTTGTTATTTCATTGGAGTGCATATGATATAGTAGAAAAAAAGATGGAAGCGAGACGATACAAAGTGATTGATATTATTGGAGCGGGTTCGCTGGGATTGCTGTTTGCCGGGAGATTGTCGGCCTCAGGTGCTGCAGTAAGACTATGGACACGAACACTTGAACAGGCACGCGTCATTGCTCGTGAGGGGATTACTGTGCTTGATAAGGAGGGACAGGTGGCTCTTCATGTGTCGGGGGACAAGCTAAAGGTAGCGCCATTGGCAGATTGGCAACGGTTAAATTCACAGACTCCGGCACGGTGGATTATGTTTTTAACCAAACAGGGGGCGATAGGAGAAGTATTGGGACAGATCCAACCTGTAGCTCAAACGGAAAGAGATACAGGGATTATTTGTTTGCAAAATGGAATCGGTCATATAGAACGCATCAGACAGGCGTGGCCTAAAGCTGTAGTATATTCTGCTGTGACAACTGAAGGAGCCAAGAGACAAGGCGCAGCGACAATTGTACATGCAGGAGCGGGCTTGACTGAAATTGGATGTTTAGAGGATAGAGAGGAAGAACATCACAATGATTTCAAGCAATGTGTGCTAAATCGGTTGCTTGTAGCAGGATTTGACGTTTGCTTGTCGAAAGAAATCGAGAAAGGGATCTATCGCAAGTTGTTGATTAACGCTGTGATCAATCCACTGACGGCCGTATGGCGAGTTCGAAATGGCGAGCTGCTATCAGAGCCAGTACGAATACATATGATGCGCAAGCTGTACGATGAAGGCATTCAAGTGTATGAAGCTCATGGTATTCGCTGGGAAAGCGCATGGTGGGATCAAATTATGGATGTTTGCCGATCAACGGCAGAGAATCACTCGTCCATGCTGGCTGATGTACTTGCACAGTCCATGACCGAAGTTGCTTCCATTAACGGGCAGCTGGTGCAGATGGCAAAGCGAGCTGGAATGAGTGCGCCAACTCATGAGGTATTGTGGCAATTAATTGAAGGAATGCGGCTAAAAGAGGGGTGATCAGTTGAGTCTTTTACAAGGTACTATTATCACTTTCAGTATTCTTCCCTTTTTTCCGTTTTTAATTGTGTTTGTGGTTTGTCGCTACATTCTTAAAATGGAAAAAAAGAAATCATTGCTTACTTCTATGGATATCACCACTTTTTTTCTGATATTTTCCGTTGCAGCACTTTTTAATGTCCTGTTTACATCGCGATTCGGTTTTTATTTGATTCTACTGCTCCTGTTACTGGCATTGGGTTTAATTGGGGGAGCTCAAAACCGAATAAAAGGAAAGGTTGATGGTAAAAGATTATGTAGAGCGGTCTGGAGATTAACTTTTATGGCGATGACATTGGCGTATACTTTGTTGACTGTAGTTGGTATATTTAAAAATATATTCAACTCTATGTGATATAATGTGACATGAAATGGTGAAAAAATATGAATTAAACATGTTTTTTTGAAAAAAAAGCTCAATTTGAAGAAATGTAATGTAGATTTTTTTGACCGCTGGTTGTATAATCTATAAACATATACCACTTTAGAACTAGGGGGAAAACGCTAGATGAAAAGGAAAAGCTTTTTAGTCCTTTTGACACTCGTTCTTGCAGTTGGCGCACTGCTCGCAGGTTGCGGCGGCAAGAATGATACCAATGGTAAGGGCGCACAAGAAAACACCTCGACTACGCCGGCTGCGGCCGACAAGCAAATTTTGCGCGTTAACCTTTCTTCCGAGCCGCCAACCTTCGATCCGGCACAAGCTCAGGATAGTCAAACGAACGCGGTTCTGAAAACTTTGTATGAAGGTCTCGTACGTATGGGTTCTGACGGCAAAGAAATCCCTGGCGTTGCTGAATCTTGGAAAATTTCCGATGACGGCAAAACCTACACGTTCAAGCTTCGTGATACTGCAAAATGGAGTAATGGCGACCCAGTCAAAGCAAGTGACTTCGTATTCGCTTGGCAACGGGTACTGGACCCTTCGACAGCCCCTGCACCTCCATATGCTTACCAATTGTACTATATCAAAAATGCTGAGGGCTACAACCTGAGCACTTCCAAATCTTATAAAGGTACTAAAATTACAGACTTTAAAGATGTAGGTGTCAAAGCTGTTGACGACCATACATTGCAAGTAGAGCTGGAACACCCAACTCCTTACTTCTTGGGGTTGACTTCTTTCTACACTTTCTACCCTGTAAACCCTTCTATTAAAGGTAATGACAAGTGGGCAGTTCAGAAAGACAGCATGATTACTAACGGACCTTTCAAATTGACGACTTGGGATAGCGGTCAAAAGATCGAAGTAACCAAGAACGAAAACTATTGGGGTAAAGACGAAATCAAGTTGAACAAAATTACGATGTCCCTTGTAAACAGCGGTGCAACTGAGCTGGCTTCGTACAGAAGTGGACAACTTGATTATGCAGGTATGCCAACAGGCGAAATTCCTACTGATCAAATTACGGCTGTGAAAAACGAATTGCCTAACGAATTTAAGGCTAAAGGAATTGCAAGTACGTACTACTATCTGTTTAATGTAACGGAAAAACCATTTAACAATGCAAAAATCCGTAAAGCGTTTGCGATGGCTATTCAACGTCAACCGATCGTTGAACGTGTAACAATGGGCGGTCAAATTCCTGCTTATGGTTTTGTACCTCCAGGTATCAAAGGGGTTTCTCAAGAATTCCGTAGTGAGCATAAAGATGATTACTTCAAAGAAGACTTCACTGAAGCTAAAAAATTGCTTCAAGAAGGTATGAAAGAAGAAGGCATGACCACGCTTCCTACTATTACTATGCTGTATAACTCCAGCGAAAGTCACCAAAAGATTGCTTTGGCAGTAGCTGATATGTGGAAGAAAAATCTTGGTGTAGACGTTAAAACTCAAAACCAAGAGTGGGGCGTATTTATCCAAACACGTAACAAGCTGAATTTCCAAATCGCTCGTGGTGGCTGGTCTGCTGACTATAATGATCCGATGACATTCTTAGATATGTGGACAACAGGCAATGGTAACAACAACGCGGGTTATGCTAACCCTGCATATGACTCTTTGATTCAAGCAGCCAAAACAGAAACGGATCCAGCTAAACGTATGGAAGATTTCGCAAAAGCTGAGAAAATTCTGGTTCAAGATGATATGGTAATGCTTCCGATCTACTATTATTCAAATGTTTCCTTAACGAAACCGAATGTAAAAGATATCGGGCTTGACTTTAGTGGAGCAATTGATTTCACAAGAGCGTATATTACACAGTAACTAAAGCTCAATTCTGAAGTTTGATAGTTACTTCGGGATATATATGTGGTTTGAACCATATATATCCCGTTTTTTTTGTGTGTCCTAGTCTTTTCCATCATCATGTAACCATGCAAATAAGTAGATTGGATAGTCCAATTCTATTTCGATAAAATCGAATGGTGTCGAAAAAATTTATGGGGGGTGTAAACGGGCAATGACGCGTTATTTGATCAGTAAATTCTTTTATATGTTGCTGTCTTTGTTCATTCTGATCTCTGCGACGTTTTTTCTCATGAAAGCTATTCCGGGTAACCCCTTCATGAGTGAAAAAGCGACTTCTCCTGAGATTCAAGCCCGGTTAATGGAGCAATATGGGCTGGATAAGCCTGTGTATGTCCAATATTTTAAATACTTAGGTGATATTGCTTCAGGTGATTTTGGTATTTCTATGAAAAAACTGAATCAAAGTGTAACTGACATTATCGGACAAACCTTTACGGTTTCCCTTAAACTCGGATTTGTTGCCATAATCGTGTCGATAATTGTCGGTATCTTGCTAGGGATGCTAGCAGCTTTGTATCATCGTAGGCTCATAGATAACGTCGCTATGGTATTAGCTATCTTGGGGATCGCGGTTCCCAGCTTCGTTCTGGCATCGTTAATTCAATTTTTCTTTGCTCAACAGTTAGGCTGGTTTAATGTTATGGGCTTTGAAGGTCCGATGGATTACGTTCTCCCAGTTGCAGCTCTATCTGCTTCGCCGATTGCGTTTATCGCTCGACTAACGCGTTCCAGCATGCTGGAAGTGCTTCATGCGGATTATATTAAGACTGCCAAGGCTAAAGGCTTGAAATCCATTACAATTATGTTCAAACACGTTATACGTAATGCAATTCTGCCAGTTGTTACCTATGTAGGACCAATGGCGGCTAATATTATTACCGGTTCGGTCGTTATTGAACGAATCTTCGGGATTGGCGGTATCGGTAAGGTGTTCGTGGATAGTATTACAACCCGTGATTATACGATGATTATGGGAGTAACTATTTTTTATGGTATTTTGTTGATGGTGGCGCGTTTTATTACAGATATTGCATACGGATTTATTGATCCGCGGATTAAGCTTACTGGCGGGAAGGAGGGATAACTTTATGTCTGTCAAAGATAATGCTGTGAATTTGGATAAGCTTCAAGTGAAACCAGAAGATTTCCAGAGAGTCGGAGCGGATGAAAAGCAGGCTGAAGTTATTCAGCGTGAAAGCTTATCCGCTTGGCGAGATGCTTGGGAGCGACTTCGTAAAAATAAACTGGCTATGACGAGCTTAAGCGTTTTGGTTCTCATTGTGCTTGCTTCAATTGTTGGTCCGATGCTGTCGCCATACGATGATCGCACAAATGATTTGTTGAGCACCAATCTTCCTCCGTCGGCGGAACATTGGTTCGGAACAGATGATCTGGGGCGTGATATGTTTGTACGTACTTGGATGGGCGCTCGAATTTCCTTGATTATTGGTTTGGCTGCTGCAATGATTGACTTGTTGATTGGAGTAATCTATGGTGGAATTATGGGTTACTTTGGTGGCCGCGTTGATGAAATCATGAATAAATTTTCTGAAATTGTGTATTCCATTCCTTACTTGCTTGTTACAATCCTGTTGCTGGTTGTAATGGAGCCAAGTGTTACCACAATTATTATTGCACTTTGTGTAACCGGGTGGATTAACATGTCGTGGATTGTACGTGGTGAGATGTTACAACTTAAAAATCGAGAATTCGTACTTGCTTCCCGTTCAATGGGTGCTGGTGCAGGTCGCTTGTTGTTCCGTCACTTGTTGCCTAACGCGGTAGGACCCATCATTGTCACACTGACCTTGACAGTTCCAAACGCGATTTTCTCCGAGGCATTCCTGAGCTTCCTTGGATTAGGAGTACAGGCTCCTCAAGCGTCGCTGGGTTCAATGATTGAATCAGCTCTGACCGGGTGGATGTATTATCCATGGCGGATGCTTTTCCCAGCAGGTTTGATCAGTTTGATTATGCTTGCGTTCAACCTTTTTGGCGACGGCTTGCGTGATGCGCTTGATCCGAAGTTGAAGAAATAGGAGGTGAGATCATGGTGAGTAGCAACAATTTAATTGAAGTTGAAGGTCTTAAAAAGTATTTTAATGTTGGCAAAAACCGTGTGCTCAAAGCGGTGGACAACCTGAATTTCTATATTCGTGAGGGTGAAACGCTAGGGATGGTTGGCGAATCCGGTTGTGGTAAATCTACAGCGGGTCGTACTATTTTGCGCTTATATGAACCTACAGCAGGTAGCGTGCGTTTTAACGGCACTGATATTTACAAATTATCACCGAGTAAAATGAAAGCAATGCGTCGTGATATGCAGATGATCTTTCAAGATCCATATGCATCATTAAATCCGCGTTTTACCGTGTCTGATATTATTGGTGAGGCACTGGATATTCACAATATGGCGGGTAGCCGTGCAGAACGTAAGAGACGGATTGAAGAGTTGCTCGATCTGGTTGGTTTGAACCCAGACCACGCAACACGCTATCCGCATGAGTTCTCTGGTGGCCAACGTCAACGGATCGGTATTGCCCGTGCACTGGCTGTTAATCCTAAGTTCATCATTTGTGATGAGCCGATTTCAGCGCTTGACGTATCTATTCAGGCTCAAGTTGTCAATCTGTTAAAAGAGCTCCAAGAACGTCTCGGCCTGACCTACCTGTTCATTGCGCATGATCTGTCGATGGTCAAGCACATCAGTGATAGGGTAGCTGTAATGTATAGAGGCAGAATGGTTGAGCTTGCTGAAAGTTCTGAATTATATGCCAATCCGATCCATCCATATACGAAAATGCTTTTGTCGGCGATTCCACTTCCTGACCCGGAAATCGAAGCCAACAAAAAGCGAATCATTATACCTGACGATCAAGGTGGACCGATTCATAACACGTCCGACAATAAAGCAGGGGCTTATAACCTAGAAAATGCCACGCTGATTGAAGTATCTAAAGGACATTTTGTAGCTGAACCCTACGCCTGATCTTGTTAAAGATACCAACCGCCGAATTATTCGGCGGTTTTTTTGTAGGAAGCTTTGACGTGGACATGGGCTTTCGGTACAATCAAGCAGTAAGGTTTTGGTGGAGACAGGAGGCAGACCCATGAAAATAATTCCGGAAATGCTTCGCGGAGGGTCGGCTTTGGCAGAAGACTACATTCAGGGTACAGGACGCGCAAGCGATTTGTATGAATATGATATTCTGCACGCCGATGCTTATGCCCAACGGGCGAAGTGGCTGGATAAGACGGAGCATCTGCGATTAAACCGTAAGGATGTCGTAGCATGTCTTCGTATATACAATGAGCAACACAATTCGCATGAGGCGGTTCGTACTTCATTGGACCGTTTGGAAAGTCCAGATGCTTTAGTAGTTGTTGGCGGGCAGCAAAGTGGACTGTTCACAGGTCCGATGCTGGTCATTTACAAAGCCGCTACGATTATTAAGGCAGCTAGAGAAGCTGAAGAGCGGCTTGGGCGTCCGGTTATTCCGGTTTTCTGGATTGCTGGTGAAGATCATGACTGGGACGAGGTCAATCATACATACGTAATGGCACAAGACCGGCAAGCAGTTAAAATCAAGCTGAATAAGCAGCCTGAACGTCGTTCTTCGGTAAGTGCTATTAAAGTCGATACGGCTGAGTGGAAGCAAGCGATGGCGGATATAGAGCAAAACTTGCCAGATTCAGAACATAAGACCGATATTATGCGTATGATTGAGCACGGTTTGACAGATTCATACGGACTAAGTGATTCCTTTGCCAGACTGATGGGACGTTTGTTTGGCACCTATGGATTGGTGCTTATGGACTCTGCAGATCCTTCACTGCGCAAGCTGGAGACATCCATTTTTAGACAGTTGGTTCAGCACAATGATGAGTTGGAGACAACTTATCAGACTACCGCTGCGCGAATTATGGATTATGGTTATCATTTACAAGCGGATGTGCATGAAGGGGGGGCGAACCTTTTTTACATTTATGAAGAGGAACGCCTGCTGCTTTTCAAAAAAGCTGGATTATTTACAGACCGGCGTGGTTTGGTCGCGTTTACTGCGGATGAACTGCTTGAAGAGATAGATAGACACCCCGAACGTTTTAGTAACAATGTACTAACCCGTCCTCTCATGCAGGATTCACTCTTCCCGGTGCTGGCATCTGTGCTGGGACTAGGAGAAATTGCCTACTGGGCGATTACACGGGACGCTTTCGGGGTGCTAGGGATGCAGATGCCAATCCTGCTGCCCCGAATGTCTTTTACATTGATGGAGCCAGGTGTGGAAAAGCATATGCTTAAGTACGAACTAACTTTTGCTCAAGTTAGAGACGGGCTTGTGGAACGGAAAAAGCAATGGATTGCTACTCAAGATCAGCTTGGAATGCAGGATCAGTTTTCCACGGCTAAGGATGCCTTTGTTCGTATGTATAAACCGCTGATACAGCAGGCAGGGATGATAGAAAAGGGTTTGCTACAGCTCGGAGAAACCAACTGTGAGAAAATTCTAGGGCAAATCGCCTATCTGGAGGCAAAGGTGCAGGAAGCACTGCTTCGGCAAAATGGAACAGCACTTCGCCACTGGGATTATATCGAATGGTCGCTTTTCCCATTTGGACAACCGCAGGAGCGTGCGTATACAGTCTATCATTTTCTGAACCGTTACGGTCTCGACCTGATGGATATGATTATGGACGTGCCATTGGATCTGTCGGGAACGCATCGTGTGATTTATGTATAAGGATCATAAACCCATTTAACTAATATATAGGAGGAAACAACGTATGACTTCCCATTCTCTGCAAAATAGCATTATTCACGATCTTAAATTGGCCCCAGAAGGTCATTTGAAAATTGATTGGGTAGAAGCCCATATGCCAGTATTGAACCGTATACGTCAACAATTTGAGCAAGAGCAGCCTTTTGCCGGTCTGAAGGTAACGATTTGTTTGCATTTGGAGGCCAAAACGGCTTATCTGGCTAAAGTGGTACAAGCAGGTGGAGCACAGGTAACCATTACAGGAAGTAATCCATTGTCAACACAAGATGATGTTTGCGCCGCATTAGTTGAAGATGGTGTAACGGTATTAGCTAAATACAATCCAGATCCTGAGGAATTCAAGAATTTGCAAATCAAGGCGCTGGAAACTAAGCCAGATCTCATTATCGATGACGGTGGCGACTTGGTTACTTTGTTGCAATCTGAACGTCCTGATCTGATTTCTACGATCCGTGGAGGAGCAGAGGAGACCACTACAGGGATTATTCGTTTGAAGGCTTTGGAAAAAGAAGGGCAGCTTCACTTTCCGATGGTCGCTGTAAATGATGCTTACTGCAAATATTTGTTCGACAACCGTTATGGTACAGGCCAGTCAGCTTTCGACGGCATTATTCGTACGACTAATTTGGTAGTGGCAGGAAGTACAGTAGTGGTAGTAGGTTACGGCTGGTGTGGCAAAGGGGTTGCTATGCGTGCAAAAGGGCTGGGAGCCAATGTGGTGGTAACCGAAGTTGATCCAATCAAGGCCGTAGAAGCCCATATGGATGGGTTTCATGTGATGCCAATGGTGGAAGCTGCCAAAGTGGGCGATTTCTTCATTACAGTAACTGGAAATAAAGCTGTGATTACAGGCGAACACTTTGATGTGATGAAGGATGGAGCTGTGCTGTGTAACGCAGGCCATTTTGATGTGGAGGTTAGTAAGCCTGAGCTTGCTAAACGCTCCGAATCCATTCGCACAGTGCGTCGAAATATCGAGGAATACCGCTTTAAGGATGGACGTAAGATGTATTTGCTCGCAGAAGGGCGCCTCGTAAATCTAGCTGCCGCTGACGGTCATCCTGCGGAGATTATGGATACGACATTTGCGCTTCAGGCACTTGGCTTGAAATATGTGAATGATCGTTACAACGAGCTAGGCAAAGCCGTGATTAATGTACCTTATGAAATTGATGAGCAGGTAGCTCGTTTCAAGCTTGATAGCTTGGGGATCAAGATTGATACATTAACAGAAGACCAAAAGGTCTATCTGGATAGCTGGAACGCGTAATTATTTTCAGTAATGATGTCCGCTGCAGAAGTGTTGCATTTTTAATGCAAGTGCTTGTATAGGTTGACATATGGATCGAGTATAAGCCCTTTATTCCATGTTGTTTCGAAACCTGATGCATATTGTCGGGGTTCGTTTTCATGGGATAAGGGGCTTTTTGGCATCTTATGACGCACGGCTACAATAACAGACAGCATGCCATGAATCTAGAATTATCACTTTTTCGTCATGAAAAAGAGGTCTTTGATTTTTTAAAGCGAATCTATTATGCTTAGGTGGTGGAAAGTGGGCCAAAGTGGGAGAATGGGGTAAGGGGTGACGAAACCAATGTTTATGGGGGAGTTCCAACATAGCATTGATGATAAGGGGCGGCTTACTGTCCCAGCCAAGTTTCGTGAACTTCTCGGTGCCTCGTTCGTGGTTACCCGCGGGCTGGATCAATGCCTCTTCGTGTATCCCATGGATGAGTGGGCTGTTATGGAGAAAAAACTTAAAGCACTGCCTCTAATGAAAGCTGATGCGCGGGCGTTTACCCGGTTTTTTTTCTCGGGGGCGACTGAATGCGAATTGGACAAACAGGGCAGGGTAAATTTACCGGGGAATTTGTGCGAATACGCCAAGCTTACAAAAGAGTGCGTCGTATTGGGAGTGTCCACCCGGGTAGAGATTTGGAGCAAGCACACTTGGGAGCAATATTTCAACCAATCAGAAGAAGCATTTAACGACATTGCTGAGAAATTGGTTGATTTCAACTTTGAATTGTAATTTAGGAGGTCAGCCGTTTGTTTCACCACATTACCGTACTCAAGGAAGAAGCAACACAGGCACTAAACATCAGGCAGGACGGGATTTATGTGGACTGCACGTTGGGAGGGGCAGGACACAGTTCCGTCATTGCATCACAGCTTGGCCCTGAGGGAAGGCTCATTGCCTTTGATCAGGACGACTGGGCATTGAACAATGCACGCGAGAAGCTGTCAGCCTATGAAGGAAAGGTTTCATTAGTGAAATCCAACTTCCGCCACTTGCAGGACAAGCTGGCCGAACTGGGATTGCCTGAAAAAGACGGCGTTCCGCAGGTCCAGGGTATTTTGTTCGACCTGGGTGTATCCTCGCCCCAGTTCGATGAAGGGGAACGGGGATTCAGTTACAATCATGACGCGCCGCTTGATATGCGGATGGATCAGAGCAGTTCGCTTACAGCATACGAAATTGTTAATGAATGGCCGGAAGCGGAGATTGCCCGTATCCTGTTTCAATATGGAGAAGAGAAGTTCTCCAGGCGGATCGCGAAGATCATGGTTGAACGTAGAATGAACAAGCCTATTCACACAACGGGGGAACTTGTCGATATTATCAAAGAAGGAATTCCGGCTGCGGCACGCAGAACCGGGGGACATCCGGCTAAACGCAGTTTTCAGGCTTTGCGGATTGCTGTGAATGACGAGCTGGGTGCACTGGAAGATACTTTGCATCAGGCAGTAAGATGTCTGGCTCCAGGGGGCAGAATTTCGGTTATTACGTTCCATTCCTTGGAGGATCGGATATGCAAGCATATTTTCAAAGAGTATTTGGCGAAAAGCATCTATCCGTCTGATTTGCCGATTCTGAATGACAAAATGGTAGGCGATCTGAAGCTGGTGAATCGTAAGCCGATTGTGGCATCAGAACAGGAATTGGAGCTTAATCCACGATCCCGGTCAGCCAAGCTGAGAGTTGCCGAAAAATTGTAAATTTAATGGAGAAGGAGAGGCGACATGGCTTATACACGCGGTAATTTGGCTGTGAAAGAAAGAGCCCATCAGGAACAGGTTCAGCAACAACGGTATCGTGAAACCACTAAAGTCGTTACACGCCGCAGAGAGCTGCCGATTCGAGAAAAGCTGCTGTATCTATTGACACTTGTAGCATGCATTGTCATTGCTGGGACGTTGATTGGCAGGTATGCTCACATTTATCAAATTAATTATGCAATTAGTACAGCCAGCAAGGACATTTCCAAATTACAGACCAATATCGCCCAACTGAAGATTCAAAAGGAGCGTTTGGAGAATCAGATTGTGCCAACGGCAAAGGAACAAGGGTATATCGAACCAACAAGAGAGCCCATTCGTGTGGAAAAGCAGGCTGCCAAATAGTTCAGAGCATAGCATCAAGCTATGCTCTGACGTACATTTTTTTGCAGAGAGGTTTGAGCTATGGTCAAAAGAATAAAGCTTCGCACACTGCTAATAGGGGGATGTATTACCCTCTTTTTTCTTGTTCTGCTACTTAAGGTATTTTGGATTCAAGTCGTGAGTGGGGAACATTGGCATAATCTAGTAGTTACACAGGTAGAAAAAGATCAGGTGATTCAACCCAAGCGGGGAACCATCATGGATCGTAAGGGGAATGTACTAGCTGCGGATGCACCGGCTTATACGGTGGTTGTCAATCCTAGCATCATTCAGGAATATGACTTGGAGAATGAGGTTGTAGCCAAGCTGCATCAGCTACTCAAAACGCCCGAGGATGAGCTGAGAAGACATTTATCTGCAAAGGATAAAGAGGGGGAATACTTAAAAAACCGTGAGATTCGTAACGGGGGCTGGAAGGTAGACCCTGAGGTGAAAGCACAGGTGGATACGTTCAAACAGTATTTGAAGGATAAGTATGGGGTAATTGGAGCTGTGGACACTGTTCAGGAATCCAAACGCTATTATCCGGAAAATAAGCTGGCTTCTCATGTCCTTGGCTATCTACGAAAAGATGGTACAGCAGGTATGGGGTTGGAAGCCTATTATAATAAAGAGCTTTCCGGTACAGCTGGCAAGCTGCTTTATCAGCGGGACCGAAAGGGAGTTCCTCTTCAGGGATCGGAAAATATCTATGAGCCGGCTCAAAATGGGAAAAATTTAAAGCTGACGATTGATGATACGATTCAGTATTATATAGAGGATGCCATGCAGCAGGCGATAGCAACATATAATCCGAAAACGATGACGGTTGTAGCGGCTGATCCCAAAACAATGGATGTTCTCGGTATGGCGACTTATCCGAATTTTAATCCCAATACATATGGGAGTACACCTTTGGAAAATTTCCGTAATAATGCTACCCAGTCGATCTATGAACCGGGCTCCACGTTCAAGATAGTAACTTTGGCTGCAGCAGTTCAGGAAAAGTTATTTAATCCGAATGATACCTACCAATCTGGTATGATTCGCGTCGGAGGCTGGGATATTCGTGACGTAAGCCGTAACTGGGGAACATTAACCTACCTGCAAGGGGTCAAACGTTCAAGTAACGTCGGCTTCGTTCATCTGGGGCTCGATAAGTTGGGGGGCGAGAGGCTGAAGAGGTATATCAATAACTTTGGCTTTGGTGTGAAAACAGGCATCGATCTCCCAAGTGAGTCTACGGGTGCTATTACCTTCCATACCCAATACAAATCCGAAGTCGCCACGGCTTCCTTTGGACACGGACGTGTTCAGGTAACGCCAATTCAGCAGGTAGCAGCGATCTCGGCAATAGCTAACGGTGGGAAGTTGATGCAGCCTCATCTGGTGAAGGAAATTATGAACCCAGATACAGGCGAAGTGCAGACGATTCAACCGAAGGAAGTCCGCCAAGTAATTACTCAGGAATCTGCAACTCAGACAAGTAGCTACCTGGAACAGGTCGTGTCTGACCAGGAAATTGGTACGGGGCGTCTTGCCTATATTGATGGATATCGTGTTGCTGGTAAAACAGGGACGGCGACGAAAGTTGTCGGTAAAGTATATGACCATTCCAAGGATGTCGTGTCCTTTATTGGTTTTGCACCTGTCAATGATCCGAAAATAGCCGTCTTGGTCGTCATGGATGAACCTAACAAATCGGTAGGCGGCGGTACAGCAGCAGCGCCTGTGTTTAAAAAAATTGTGTCCCAATCGCTGCAATATATGGGAGTTCCTAAAACGGGAACCAAAACGAATAAATCAGATGGGGCTGCAGTAAAAACGGTGAATTTACCAACGGTACCACAATTAACAGGCCAAGTGAAGAAGGACGCGCAAAATACATTGCTCAAACAGGGAATTGCTTACGAAACGGTAGGTAAAGGCTCCAAAATTGTCCGTCAATATCCTGAAGCAGGCGTCAAAATGAAACCAGGGCAGCGTATTTATTTGCTGACTGAGGATAGTGCCAACATGACAATTCCTGACTTTACGGGTGTGTCTTTGCGTGACACACTTCAAGTCTTAACACTGATGAAGGTTGGCGTTCAGGTAACCGGTGAAGGGTATGTTGCTTCTCAAAAGACACAAATGGTAAGTGGCAAGCGGATCGTCAGTGTGACGCTTATGCCAGCCAAAGAAACAGTGACCGGCGTGAAGCTAGAGGAAGCACAGGACTCGACCACTGGAGTTGCAACTAACCAGTCAGGCAACTCAACGGGAACAGCGACCGATTCTAAAACCAAAACCGGTGCTACGGCGAATGCTGGAACAAACACGGTGGCTCCTAAAGGAGGAATATCTGCAATAGCAGATGAGAAAAGCGCTGCCGCAATTAAAGGCGAAGATAACTGATAGCTTGTTCTAATGTTCGTTCTTTTGAATATTCATGAGGTAAGACATGTCATGAGTATTTGAGGAACGGAGGGGGCGCGTTTGAAAAAATCTAACGTGACCATGCGGCGCAGGCTGGTATGGGGGCTACTGGGGTTGTTTGTACTGTTTGCGGCCTTGTCGATCCGGCTCGCCTATGTTCAATTGGGTAAAGGAAGCGAGCTTTCAGCCAAGGCTGAAGATTCGTGGCGCCGCAATATTCCTTTTGCCGCCAAGCGTGGCGAAATTTTGGATCGGCAGGGGACTGCGCTGACTTATAATGTCAGCTCGCCGACGGTCATGGCGATACCAGTACAAATCAAGGAGCCGGAAGAAACGGCACGCAGGCTGGCACCCTTGCTGGATATGAGTGAGGATAAAGTGCTCAAGCTGATTACCAAACGAACAGCAAGCCAAAAACTTCAGCCCGGCGGACGAAAAATTACGATGGAGAAAGCCCAAAAAATTCGTGATTTGAAGCTGCCGGGTATCGTTGTTGCTGAAGACAACAAACGCTATTATCCTTATGGTGATCTGGCGGCTCATATTCTTGGGTTTACAGGAATTGATAATCAAGGGCTGACAGGGGTAGAGAAGCAGCAAAACAGCAAGCTTCGGGGAATCGACGGGAGCATCGCGTATTTATCAGACGCAGGTGGCCGCTTGATGCCTGGCTCATCTGAAAAGTACATTGAACCGAAGGATGGACTAAATCTGCAATTAACCATTGATAAGTCAGTGCAGTCCATCATGGAACGTGAGCTTGACCAAGCCATGGTCAAATTTCAGGCGAAGTCCGCGCTGTCTATTGCGATGGACCCCAAGACGGGGGAAATATTAGGCATGGCTGGACGACCCAGCTATGAGCCAGCGCTATACAAGCAATATGCGCCTGAAATTTACAATCGAAATCTGCCAATTTGGATGACATATGAACCTGGGTCTACTTTTAAAATTATTACACTGGCCGCTGCCTTGGAAGAAAAGAAGGTCAATCTCAAAAATGACCGTTTTTTTGATCCGGGATATATTGAAGTCGGTGGAGCACGCCTGCGTTGTTGGAAAAAAGGCGGGCATGGCAGCCAGACCTTTCTTCAGGTAGTGGAAAACTCTTGCAACCCCGGCTTTGTAACGTTGGGACAACGCCTGGGCAAAGAAACATTGTTCAAATACATTCGCAATTTCGGCTTCGGCAGCAAAACAGGAATTGACATGATTGGTGAGGGCAATGGCATTTTGTTCAAGCTACCTCAGGTGGGACCTGTAGAGCTGGCTACTACGGCTTTTGGTCAAGGGGTATCTGTCACTCCGATTCAGCAGGTAACGGCCGTATCGGCAGCAATCAATGGCGGTAATCTTTACAAGCCTCACATTACCAAAGGCTGGATTCAGCCTGGAACGGGAAAGATTCTAGAAAAAGTGGAGCCACAATTGGTGCGTAGGGTGGTTTCAGAGGAGACTTCCCGACAGGTAAGAGAAACGCTGGAAAGTGTCGTCGCTAAAGGTACAGGTCGTCCTGCCTTTATTGAAGGTTACCGGGTCGGCGGTAAAACGGGTACAGCACAAAAGGTAATTAATGGACGGTATTCTTCCTCGGAGCATATTGTATCCTTTATTGGTTTTGCTCCGGCGGATGATCCGCAAATCGTCGTCTATACTGCTGTCGATAACCCGAAGGGGATTCAATTCGGCGGGGTGGTTGCTGCGCCAATCGTACAAAATATTTTAAAGGATGCGCTGATTGCCTTGAAAATACCACCTCGCACCAATCAAATTGCCAAAGAGTACAAGTATGGCGAAAATCCGATTGAAACGGTGCCCGATCTGGTAGGTGCCACTGCAGCTGATTTATATGAAGATATGAATATGAACTTTATGCTCGTGAAATCCGGGTCAGGCCAGACGGTTGTGAGTCAGGCGCCGAAGCCGGGCGCCAGATTAGAGCGGGGATCAACGATCCGTATATATATGGGGGATTGATAGGTTCTTTTTATACCATACTATGAATAATGAGAGAGCAATGGAGGAATGAAAGATGCAGCTTCAACAATTGGCTTCACTGCTGGCCGTCTCCCGTGTGGTGGGTGACGGTACAGTGGATTGCCGAGGAATCGGGGCGGATTCACGTCGCGTGCAGCCAGGAGACTTATTTCTGTGCTTGCCCGGTTTTACAGTAGACGGACATGACTATGCTGGGCAGGCCGTTGCGTCCGGGGCATCTGCTTTGGTCGTAGAGAGAGAACTGGATGTACCTGTTCCGCAGCTTGTTGTTAAGGATGCGCGACATGCGATGGCGGTTTTGGCGGATTATATGTTTGATTCACCAAGCCGCCGCATGCGCATGATCGGCATAACTGGAACGAACGGGAAAACAACGATAACATATCTGATCGAAAAAATTATGAATGACGCTGGGGTAAACACTGGGCTGATAGGTACGATTCAAATGCGTTATAACGGTCAGTCTTATCCTATGTCCGGTACTACGCCTGAAGCGGTAGAACTGCAACGTTATCTTGGGAATATGGCAGAGCAGGGGGTTCAGTGCTGTGTCATGGAAGTATCTTCACATGCGTTGGAGCAGGGTCGCGTCAAAGGAACAGATTTTCGTACCGCTATATTTACAAACCTGACTCAGGATCATCTGGACTATCACAACACGATGGGGGAGTACCGTGCTGCAAAAGGGCTTTTGTTTTCCAGATTGGGGAACACCTTCTCTAGCGATACATCCAATAGTAAATATGCTGTTCTGAATGCAGACGATCCAGCCTCTTCCTATTTGCAGGCTCAAACTGCGGCCCAAGTGATTACATACGGCGTGGAAAAGGACTCGGATGTGCAAGCTTCTCGTATCACTATAAGTGCCAAAGGAACCTCCTTCCATGTATCCACTTTTAAAGGAGATGCTGACATTGAGCTTCGAATGGTAGGCAAGTTTAATGTGTACAACGCACTGGCAGCCATTTCAGCTGCTTTGCTGGAAGGAATCTCGCTCTTGGATATCAAGCGGAGTCTGGAATCAATCGCAGGCGTGGATGGACGGGTAGAGCCTGTTGATGCGGGTCAGTCCTTTGCTGTAATTGTTGATTATGCCCATACGCCGGATGGATTGGAAAATGTTCTGCGCACCGTAAAGGAATTTGCGGTTGGCAAAGTATGGTGTGTATTTGGATGCGGTGGAGATCGGGATCGTACAAAACGTCCGTTAATGGGGAAAATTGCTGCACGATACAGCGATCATTCCTTTATTACTTCCGACAATCCGCGAACAGAAGATCCGCTGGCGATTTTGCAAGATATCGAACAAGGGTTGATTGATGAAGGCGTACCTGCCGAACGTTATGAACTGATCGTGGATCGCAGAACTGCAATTCATAAAGCTGTTGAAATGGCAAGCCCTGACGATGTAGTATTGATTGCGGGAAAAGGTCATGAGACTTACCAGTTGATCGGAAACACGGTGCATGAATTTGACGATCGCATCGTAGCCAAAGAAGCGATAAGGGGTTTATCCAAGTGATGAAAAGAACAATCGGTCAGATTGCATCCATGTGTGGAGGGACACTTCACGCAGAGGCAGATGCCGAACGGATGGTTGAGGGCGTTTTTACAGATTCACGCAGGCCACAGAGCCTGGGGTTGTTCGTTCCACTCGCAGGTGAACGATTTGATGGACATCATTATGTTCAGCAGATCATAAGCGATGGAGGGGCTACCGCGTATTTATGGCAAAAGGATCATGGAGCACCCCCGACCGTGAATGCTATTGAGGTTGAGGATACGTTAGAAGCCCTTCAGCATCTAGCAGCCGCATACTTGCGAGAAACTGGCGTTTCTGTCGTCGGAATCACGGGAAGTAACGGCAAGACGACAACGAAGGATATTGTAAATGCTCTGCTCGGCACGACTTTTAAAGTACACAAAACCGAAGGAAATTATAACAATCATATCGGGTTGCCGTTAACGGTACTGTCCATGCCGCAGGATACAGATATAGTGATTCTGGAGATGGGTATGAGTGGGCGCGGAGAGATCCGTCTGCTGGCTAATATTGCTCAACCAGATGTAGCTGTCATAACCAACATTGGCGAATCGCATTTACTTCAGCTTGGTTCTCGCACTGAAATTGCTCGTGCAAAGCTGGAAATCGCAAGTGGGATTAAACCCGGTGGATTGCTTATCTATAATGGGGATGAACCACTACTTCCACAAGTGTTGGCAGAGCCTGAAACGGTCAAGCCTGAAGGATTAAAATTATTCACGTTCGGGTTAGCTACGGACAATGATGATTATCCAACTGAAATTACTTCGGATGGAGAAGGCAGCTTATTCATAACAGCCCAATCCGGCCAAGAGGCTTTCCGGCTTCCCCTACTTGGACAGCACAATGTTGTAAATGCATTGGCGGCGCTGGCAGTAGCACGTCATTTCAATGTGGATGTAGACCATATACGTAAGGGATTGTCGTCTTTAAAGCTGACGGGCATGCGCATTGAAGTCGTGAAGTGTGCGGATGGACTTACCGTGCTGAACGACGCTTACAATGCCAGTCCAGCTTCCATGAAGGCAGCAATTCAGACGTTGTCTGCATATAAAACGGCTGGACGTAAAATTGCCGTGCTTGGTGATATGCTGGAACTTGGAACTGAAGAAAAGCAATTCCATGAGGAAATTGGGCGGTTTGCTGCAGAGCATAACCTAGAGACAGTGTTTACCTACGGTGAGTTGGGCGCTTCAATTGCGCAGGGTGCGCGTGAGACGATGCCAACTGGTAACGTACATGCTTATGCAGATAAGCAAAAGCTGACCCAGCATTTGCAGACTTATCTCCATGCCGATGATATTGTGCTGGTTAAGGCATCCAGAGGGATGCGATTAGAAGAAATTGTGGATGCGCTGAAAAACGGTCCGCTACAGAACTGATGTTGACGAGAGGGAGACTCCCATGGATATTCAATTATTACTGCTGACGATCGTCGTATCGTTTATACTGGCGGTCATTGCCGCTCCATTGCTCATTCCGCTGCTGCGGCGAATGAAATTCGGCCAGCAGGTCCGGGATGACGGGCCGCAAAGCCATCTTAAAAAAATAGGTACGCCTACAATGGGTGGTATCGTAATTCTGCTGGCTTTTACGCTGACCTTTCTTAAGTTCTCAGCTATCAAAAATACGGACTTTTACGTTCTGCTGGTTGCTACACTCGGTTTTGGACTAATCGGCTTTCTGGACGACTATATCAAAATCGTATTTAAACGCTCGCTTGGTCTAACGGCGCGTCAAAAGCTGTTCGGGCAGTTATTGTTTGGAGCGATTATGAGCTGGCTTCTGATTAGCAATGATCACAGCACAGCAATCGGCATCCCGGGCACATCATGGTCATTTGATTGGGGCGGTTGGTTTTATTATCCGTTCATTATTATCATGATGCTGGCGATTAGCAACGCAGTCAATTTTACAGATGGGCTGGACGGGCTGCTGTCCGGTACAAGTGCGATTGCATTTGCTGCTTATGCTGTTGTGGCAATTCAAGCAACCTCGCTTCCGGCTGCCGTTTGCGCAGCGGCCATGATTGGCGCTGTACTTGGTTTTCTCGTATATAACGCTCATCCTGCCAAAGTATTTATGGGTGACACCGGCTCGCTGGGAATCGGCGGCGCCATAGGTGCCATTGCCATCGTTACAAAAAGCGAAATTTTGTTCATCATTATCGGTGGTGTATTTGTAATCGAAATGTTGTCCGTGGTCTTGCAGGTAGCCTCCTTTAAAACACGTGGCAAACGTATTTTCAAAATGAGCCCGATTCATCATCATTTCGAGCTGTCCGGCTGGTCCGAATGGCGCGTAGTTATTACATTCTGGGCTGTAGGACTGCTGTTGGCAGGACTTGGACTTTATCTCAACAAGGGGTTGTAGACAAATGAATCATCCAGACGCATACCGAGATCAGGAAGTTGTCATTATCGGTCTGGCCAAAAGCGGCGTACAAGTTGCCAAGGTGCTGCACCAGGCCGGTGCCAAGCTCATAGTTAATGATAAAAAAGATAGGGAACAATGTCCCGAAGCTTCTGAATTAGAGGCTTTGGGAATTTCCGTTTTATGCGGGGGGCACCCGGAAGGGCTGATTCATCCTGGAGTGAAGCTGGTTGTCAAAAATCCAGGAATTCCTTACACAGCTCCTCCCGTACAGAAAGCTGTCGAGCTCGGCATTGAGGTTGTGACCGAAGTTGAAGTCGCCTACCATCTATGTAAAGCTCCGATCATCGGAATTACGGGCTCCAACGGAAAGACGACTACGACTACTTGGGTGGGCAAGTTGTTGGAGGCATCCGGTATGAATCCGATTGTGGCTGGTAATATCGGTACGCCATTATGTGAGGCGGCTGTGGACGCCAAGTCGGACGAGTGGATGGTTGTGGAGCTGAGCAGCTTTCAGTTAAAAGGAACAAAGGACTTCAAACCCGCTGTAGCCTGCTTGCTCAATGTAGCTGAGACCCATTTGGACTACCACGGAGGCATGGAGGACTACATTGCCTCCAAGGCACGTCTTTTCGCCAATCAAACAGCGGCAGATACTGCTGTGGTGAACTGGGATGATCCCGTCTGTCGAGAGCTTGTGCCCTATATTCAAGCAAAGCTACTTCCTTTCTCCATGACGGAACGTTTGCAGGAAGGGTTGTTCGCTGACCCGCCATACATACCGGATGTGACGGATGATATTGAAAGAAATATCGTTTATCGTGATGGCAATGGGGTACTGCATCCCATTATAGGCGTCAGCGATATTGGTTTACCGGGTCGTTTTAACGTAGAAAATGCTCTGGCTGCTTGTGCAATCGCCATTGCCGCAGGCGCAGAACCAGCAAAACTAGCGGAACCTCTAAGTGCTTTTCGCGGCGTAGAACATCGGCTTGAATATGTTTTAGAACACGCTGGAGTGGCTTATTACAACAATTCCAAAGCAACCAATTCCAAAGCGACCATGATGGCCTTATCTTCCTTTAAGGAGCCCATTGTACTCATTGCCGGAGGATTGGATCGTGGCTCTGATTATGCGGAGCTTGTACCGTCCTTGCAGGAAGGTGTGAAAGCCGTTGTGCTCTTGGGTGAGACACGGCATAAGCTGGCAGATCGGGCCCGCCAGGCTGGAATAGAGCATGTCAAGGTCGTCGATAATGGGGAGGATGCCGCCGCTACGCTCGTGGAGGCTGTATACAAGGCAGCTGAACTTGCTGAGACGGGAGACGTGGTATTACTCTCACCTGCCTGTGCAAGTTGGGATATGTTCCAATCCTATGAAGAGCGTGGACGTATTTTTAAAGAGGCGGCGCATAAATTGTAAGTAGGGGGGTTGGATAAGCCCCTACTTTTATGCAAGGGGTGGCCTCCTGATGAAACAATCTCGTCCGGCGCCAGATATATGGCTTTTCGTCTGTATTGTAAGCTTGTTAGCCATCGGCATGGTTATGGTATACAGCGCGGGCGCCGTCCTCGCTTTTCACGAGTACGGGGACTCCTACTATTTTGTTAAACGGCAATTGCTGTTTGCGGGGCTTGGCCTTGTAGCCATGTACTTTACTGCCAGAACGGACTATCGGATTTGGCAGAAATATGCCAAGGTCGTATTGTTGATCTGTTTGGCGCTACTGGTCGCCGTTTTAATTCCAGGCATTGGTGTAGTAAGAGGCGGGGCACGAAGCTGGCTCGGTATTAGCTCTTTTGGCATTCAGCCTTCCGAGTTTATGAAGCTAGGCATGATTCTATTTCTATCTCAATGGCTCAGTCGTCCTGACTATGATATTAGCTCTTTTACGCGTGGCCTGTTGCCCCCGCTTGGGCTGATGGGGCTGGCTTTTGGGCTTATTATGCTCCAGCCTGACTTGGGCACAGGCACGGTAATGATGGGAGCATCCATGCTGATCGTATTTACCGCAGGCGCACGTATGAAGCATCTTGGTCTACTGGCCTTGTCGGGGGCAGCGGGGTTTGCTGCACTGATTGCAGCTGCCCCTTATCGGCTCCAGCGTATTACTGCGTTTTTGGACCCTTGGTCAGATCCGCTTGGTGCGGGTTATCAAATAATTCAGTCGCTATATGCTATTGGTCCTGGTGGATTGGCCGGCCTGGGGCTCGGTATGAGCCGGCAAAAATACAGCTACGTTCCTGAACCACAGACGGATTTTATTTTTTCCATATTGGCGGAGGAGCTTGGTTTTATCGGCGGAATGACCGTGCTGGGGCTTTTTTTGGTCCTTGTTTGGAGAGGGATGCGTGTCGCTATAACCATTCCGGATACCTATGGCAGTTTGCTTGCGGTGGGAATTGTCGGGATGGTTGCGGTACAGGTCGTTATTAATATTGGTGTTGTTATCGGACTAATGCCGGTAACAGGAATAACACTGCCCTTAATCAGCTATGGAGGTTCTTCATTGACCTTAATGCTAACTGCTTTGGGCATTTTATTGAATTTATCACGTTATGCGAGGTGAACGTTTATGCGCGTCGTGTTGAGCGGCGGCGGTACTGGAGGGCATATTTATCCAGCATTGGCCGTAGCCAGACAGTGCGAAGAAATAGATCCAGACGCTGAATTTTTATACATTGGCGGTCAACGAGGACTTGAAAGTAAATTGGTTCCTCAGGAAAAAATCCCGTTTGAAGCTATTGATATCACAGGATTTCGTCGCAGCTTGTCTGTGGAAAATATAAAAACGATCATGCGCTTTTTCAAAGGAGTTCGCAGGTCCAAAGCATTATTAAAGAAATTTAAGCCAGATATCGTTATTGGGACAGGGGGATATGTATGCGGCCCTGTCGTCTATGCAGCTTCCAAGTTGGGAATACCTAGCATAATTCATGAACAAAATGCGATTCCTGGGCTGACCAATGCATTTCTGAGTCGCTATGTGGATACAGTGGCTGTTAGCTTTGAAGGCTCGGAAGGGGCTTTTCCCAAAGCTAAAAATGTACTATACACTGGGAATCCGCGTGCTACAACAGTTCGTTTGGCTAACCGGGATCGGGGATTTGCTACTATAGGGGTTCCGATGAATAGCTCGGTTGTCCTGGTAGTTGGCGGCAGCAGAGGGGCGAAGGCCATTAATGATGCCATGATTGCAATGGTGCCGCAACTTTCGCAACTGAAAGACGTCCATTTTGTATATGTAACTGGCGAATCTTATTATGAGCAAACGCTGGAAAGCATCCGAAATCAGATCGGCTCATTGCCCAATCATTTACATGTGCTTCCCTATATTCACAATATGCCCGAGGTGCTGGCTTGTACCTCTTTAATCGTTAATCGCGCTGGGGCGTCCTTCTTGGCAGAGATTACCTCATTGGGCATTCCGTCCATTTTGATTCCATCACCCAATGTGACGAATAACCATCAGGAAGCTAATGCTCGTACACTTGAAAAGGCAGGGGCTTCGGTCATGATCACAGAAAAGGAATTAAGTGGCCCGGCTTTGTTTCAATCTATAGCGGAAATTATGAAGGATGAGGCAAGACGGAGCCGAATGGCGGAGTTGGCATCTGCGCTTGGCAAACCTGACTCAGCAAATATTTTAGTAAAAGAAATGGAGCGTCTTGCCCATAAAAGGTAGTCCGCAGCGCAGATTTGGGCGGTTGTCACACACCGGACGGTATTTACATAGGATACCCTATAGATTGTGACCATCACCCAGGCTGCCGGTTGTCAGGTGAGAGCCTTATAACTGTGCGGGGCAAGCAACAAGGAGGTTTCAGTACAATGCAGCAATGGATGCCATTATTAGCGGAGCATGATATCGGAAAAGTGCTGGAGCATGAGCCGCTGTCCAAATATACGACGTGGAAGATTGGAGGCCCTGCGGATGCGCTTGTGATCCCGGATACCAAAGAGCAGTTGGCAAGGCTTTTGAAGCTGGCTAGCGAGCACGCAATTCCCTGGATGCAGTTGGGGCGGGGTTCTAACATGCTCGTCTCTGACAAAGGGATTCGGGGACTGGTGATCAAGCTGGGACCAGGATTTGATTATGTTCGTTTCGAAGATGAACAGATCGTTGCTGGTGGAGGCGTTTCACTGGTCAAACTGTGTGTTATGGCTAGCAAGCAGGGGCTGTCGGGCCTTGAATTTGCTGGTGGTATCCCAGGATCGGTCGGTGGGGCTGTTTACATGAACGCCGGTGCCCACGGGTCTGATGTGTCACAAATATTCCAGTCCGCTGAGATTGTGCTGGATACAGGGGAATTGGCTGTGTACAATGCCGAGGATATGCAATTTAGCTATCGTCACTCCGTGCTGCATGAGCAACGTGGAATGGTGACAGAGGCAGTGTTCCAGATGAAGCGGGGGGACCGAGAGGAAATCTCAGCAGCACTTGCGGCTTTTAAAGACCGCCGTAGGCTGACCCAGCCGCTACAGTTAGCTTGTGCAGGAAGCGTGTTCCGTAATCCACCTGGAGACTATGCTGCCCGGCTTATTGAAAGCGCAGGTCTCAAAGGCTTGAAGGCAGGAGGCGCTGAGGTATCTGTACAGCATGCTAATTTCATTGTAAATACCGGTCAAGCGACAGCAGAGGACGTGCTTACCCTAATGAAGCATATTCAAAGTACAATATCATCTCAAACCGGCATCAAGCTAGTTCCGGAGGTTTTCGTAGTGGGTGAGCGGTAAACTCGGAGGTGATACATTGGACAAATTGGTGATTGAGGGAGGCCGTCCCCTGTCAGGCACCATACGTATCCATGGGGCAAAAAATGCGGCACTACCTATTCTTGCAGCAAGTTTACTTGCCCAAGGCAAGGTGGAAATTCGGAATGTCCCCCATCTTTTAGACATTAAGGTCATGCTGCGTATTCTAGAAAGACTTGGTTGCACATGCCGACATGAAGAGGAAACGGTATATGTGGATACATCGTCCGTCCGAACGTTCCAAATTCCTGAGGATTTGATGAAGCAAATGCGGTCATCTATCTTTCTTATGGGACCGTTGCTCGCCAGATATGGAGAAGTTTCCATTTACCAGCCCGGAGGCTGCGCGATCGGCGAGCGCAAAATTGATCTACACCTGGAGGGCTTAAAAGCCCTTGGGGCAGAGATTGAGGAGAAAGACGAGCAAATTATGTTTCGAGCACGCAAGCTGATCGGCTCAGACATCCACATGGATTTTCCGAGCGTAGGAGCAACGGAAAATATTATGATGGCTGCGGCGCTGGCCGAAGGACGAACAACAATTACCAATGCAGCGAGGGAGCCGGAGATTCAGGATCTTCAAAACTTTCTGAATGCCATGGGAGCCCGCATTATCGGTGCCGGAACAGACACCATTACAATCACGGGGGTCAGTCAACTCAATCCATGTACGTATGAGGTCATTCCTGACCGCATAGTAGCTGGAACGGTTATGATCGCAGCCGCTGCTACACGAGGTAGTGTGTCGTTGACACACTGCAACCCCTCCCACTTGTCTGCTCTGATTCACGTCCTCAGGCGGGCTGGTGTTCAAATCGGCATCCTGAATGATATAATGACCGTAAGTTGTATGAGCCGTCCCAAAGCGGTAGAGAGGATCGTCACCTCTCCTTACCCGTCATTTCCGACGGATTTGCAGTCTCAGGTCATGGTCCTGCTTTCTTTGGCGGATGGCTTTAGTGTGATGAAAGAGACAGTCTTCGAAAGCCGATTTAAGCATGTGGATGAACTGAATGTAATGGGTGCTGATATTACGGTCGATGCGAATGCTGCTTTTATAAGAGGGGTTTCTCGTCTGTACGGGGCTACAGTAGAAGCTACCGATCTG
This sequence comes from Paenibacillus ottowii, assembly GCF_006874425.1. Lineage (GTDB taxonomy): Bacteria > Bacillota > Bacilli > Paenibacillales > Paenibacillaceae > Paenibacillus > Paenibacillus ottowii. The sequence continues at coordinate 29,862 of NZ_VIJZ01000008.1, read as the reverse complement.
CGGGCAGGGGCTGCACTGGTTATAGCCGGTCTAGCCGCTCAAGGACGTACCATTGTTGAGCAGGTTCACCACATTGACAGAGGGTATGACCGGATCGAACGTCTTTTCCAGGGATTGGGTGCGCAAATGAGTCGTCAGTCTCCGGTGCCCGAGCAACTGGATTTCGTAAATTAATGCCTACAGTGTCCCTCCGTTAACGGGGGGACAAAGGGCTTTTGTGGAGAGAAGCTATGCCAAATGCTCAAATACCTGTTCTTAAAAAGAACAGAACGAAAAAAAGAACAAGCCGGAAGATTGCTATTCTTCTCATTTTGTTGTTTATTGTCCTGCTCGCTGTTCTCTTTTTCCGTTCTTCGTTGAGTAAGGTTTCTGAAATTCGTTTTGATGGTAATGTATTTTCGACCCGGGAGCAACTTCTCAATCGAAGTGGTCTGGCTGTCGGAGATCAATATTTCGGAGTCAGTGCATCCGACGTCTCTGAGAAGCTGCGGGAAATTCAGTCGATTCAGCAAGTCACAGTGGACAAGCAGTTTCCAGGTATCATTACGATTCACATTAAAGAGTTTGCTACGGTAGCTTACGAATTGCAAAGTGACGGGAGCCTGCGTGCTATTCTAGCGAATGGGACAAGCGTGGGTGTGGGAAGCAGTGGGATCGCGGTCGAGAAGCCTATTTTGACTAAATGGAAATCAGATGATCCCTACAAAGCGAAGCTGTGTGATGCATTATCACGCATTCCGGGAGAATGGACAGCTGATATCTCGGAAATCATACCTGCACCAATTCCGTCTTTTCCAGACCGTATAAAAATGTACACGCGTTCCCAGTTTGAAGTTATTACAACCGTTTCGCTGTTGAACTCTAAAATTAGCTATTTGAACCAGGTACTAGAAACAGAAGATCCTGGTGTGATCACAATGCTGGAGGCGGATTCCTACGTTCCCTTCAAACCAGATACGAGCGAAGAGAGCCAAGAAAAAGATACTACTCAGTGATGTGAAAAAATGCTAGAATTGATTTTATGGGTAATAGACTTGCCTCCTTCTTTTTTCTTCAAATTTTTATGTGACTGCAACCATAAATTGGCTTCTAAAAAATTTGTAGAAAAAAGAGGGAAAGCATGGAGTATGTTGAATATGTACAGAGTGTGTTTAAAGAACGAAATTCATTTTGGAGTCAGGAGGTGCCACAGACTTGAGCAACAATGACATCATTGTTAGTTTGGACATCGGTACATCCAAAGTTCGGGCTATTATTGGGGAAATGAATAATGGAACCTTTAATATTATTGGAGTTGGATCTGCCGACTCGGAAGGGATTCGCAAAGGTGCAATTGTAGACATTGATCAAACCGTGCAATCAATCCGTAACGCCGTGGATCACGCAGAACGCATGGTTGGTATTCAAATAACAGAAGTGTATGTGGGGATTTCAGGCAATCATATTGGTCTGCAAAATAGTCATGGCGTAGTAGCCGTATCCAACGAGGACCGCGAAATCGGTGAAGAGGACATTGAGCGTGTACTGAAGGCAGCGGAAGTAATCGCCGTACCACCGGAGAGGGAAATTATTGACGTGGTAGCCAAGCAGTATGTCGTGGATGGTCTTGAAGGAATTCAGGACCCTCGTGGTATGATCGGTGTTCGTCTCGAAGTAGAGGCTACGATTGTTACTGGAGGCAAGACCCCAATACATAATCTGTTGCGCTGCGTTGAGAAAGCCGGCTTAAGGATTAAAGATCTCGTCTTACTGCCCCTTGGAGCTGGACAGTTGTCTCTTTCGAAGGATGAAAAGGTGATGGGTTCCGTGCTAGTGGATATTGGTGCAGGTTCTACGAATGTGGCCATTTTCCAGGAAGGAACGATTGTAGCCACATCAACACTCCCCATCGGCGGAGAATTTGTAACCAATGATATTGCCTACGGACTGAGAACCCTTACCGATCAAGCCGAAAAAGTTAAACTCAAATACGGCTGCGCTTGGTATGATGATGCAGCAGCCGATGTTGTCTTTAAGGTTACCCGTATCGGCAGCAATGTAGATAAGGAGTTCAACCAACAGGATTTGGCTGCTATTATCGAGCCGAGAGTACAGGAAATTTTCCAACTCATTCAGGCGGAAGTTAAGCGCTTGGGTTACACAGAGCTTCCGGGGGGCTATATACTTACCGGAGGTACCGTCTCCATGCCTGGTGTACTTCAGGTGGCACAAAGCGAACTAGCCGCTTCTGTAAGGATCGCTGTACCTGATTTTATCGGTGTAAGGGATCCGGGATATACGAGCGGAGTTGGTATCTTGCATAATGCTATCCGTTACTATCGCGGGAGATCGACTAGTGTTAGCAACAGTGGCAGTAGTACCAAGAAGCCGACTAACCGAACCAAGAGCAGCAGTCCCGTTGCGGAAGGCGAGCAAAAGCAGGGGTTGATTGAACGCTTAAAAAATATGTTCAGTGAATTTATATAACGTTCATTGCTAATTATGCCAATCATGGACGGGCCATCCATGCACATTGAGGGGGAGATGGAATAGTATGTTGGAATTTGATTTTGAGATGGAGAGCTTGGCTCAAATTAAAGTGATCGGCGTCGGAGGCGGCGGCAGCAATGCAGTTAACCGAATGATCGAAAATGGAGTTCAGGGTGTAGAATTCATTACCGTCAATACAGATGCCCAGGCACTTCACTTAGCGAAGTCTGAGCATAAGCTTCAAATTGGTGATAAGCTGACTCGCGGTCTCGGTGCCGGGGCTAACCCTGATGTGGGTAAAAAAGCGGCTGAAGAGTCGCGTGAGCTCATTATGAATACGCTCAAAGGCGCGGATATGGTATTCGTAACCGCGGGAATGGGTGGCGGTACAGGAACCGGAGCGGCCCCTGTCATTGCTGAAATTGCTAAGGAATGCGGTGCGCTGACTGTAGGCGTGGTAACCCGACCATTCACATTTGAAGGGCGTAAACGCTCCAATCAAGCTGAACTTGGCATTGAGGGATTAAAAGAAAAAGTAGACACCTTGATTGTAATCCCGAATGATCGTTTGCTTGAAATTGTGGACAAGAAAACCCCAATGCTGGAAGCATTTCGTGAAGCAGATAATGTTTTGCGTCAAGCCGTACAAGGTATTTCGGATTTGATCGCTGTACCGGGTCTGATCAACCTTGACTTCGCTGACGTAAAAACGATCATGACGGAGCGTGGCTCCGCGTTGATGGGAATTGGCGAAGCGACAGGTGAAAATCGTGCGGCTGAAGCAGCGCGCAAGGCTATCATGAGTCCGTTGCTAGAGACGTCCATAGAGGGTGCGCGTGGTGTCATTATGAACATCACTGGCGGCACCAACCTGTCTTTGTACGAAGTCAATGAAGCGGCTGAGATTGTTACATCGGCTTCCGATCCGGAAGTGAACATGATTTTCGGTGCGATCATTGATGAAGACTTGAAAGAAGAGATTAAGGTTACCGTGATCGCTACTGGCTTTGAAGGTAAACCGAGCCAGCCAGCACCAGGACGTAGACCAGCTGCTAACCCAGCGGCTTCCGAAGCAACGGAAAAGTCCTCTCCTAATCTGCGTCCATTTGGTAACTCACAAAGCAGTGACCAATTGGATATTCCGACATTCTTACGTAACCGTTCACGCAATAATAATAACGATAACTAGTTCAAATTCAGAAAGCCCGCATACTCCTTGGAGATGCGGGCTTCTTTCTGTTTTCTCCCCATTCCGCATGGTCAGTCCCTTCTCCTCTTTCCGACAAAATTAGTCGGACCCCGTCCCCACCGTTAGACAGACTTTGAACTGTATGACTACTATACTTAAGCCTATCCTGCAAAATGCTGGGCGGGTGAATCCTTGGTTGTTTATATCGACTTGATATTTTTGGCCAATTTGCTCATTGATGCTGTGTTGCTAATGGTTACCGCCTGGATGAGAAAAATCCGTCCGGTGTGGTGGCGATTGATGACCTCAGCTGGAATTGGTGCAATGTACGTAGTCATGATGTTTGTGCCGGAGTTGTCATTTTTATTTACGTTTCTAATTAAGTTGGCCTTATCGGTCATCATGCTGCTAGTCGCCTTTGGCTTTGGCAGCATGCAAAAGTATCTTCGTACAATGGGTGCCTTTTACATGATCAATTTTGTAGCTGCAGGTGGCATTTTGGGGATGCATTATTTTCTCCAAAATACGGGTGAATTGTTTAATGGCATCTGGTACACCGCTTCAGGTGGAATGTCTTTTGAATTGAAAATCGCATTCTGGTTTATTTTATGCGCATTTGGCGGAGTGATGCTCTTCTTTCGTATTGTTCAGTCCTCCAAGCAGCGCACCGAAAGGATGAGTGGCTTTTTGGGGCAAGTACAGGTGTGGATTGGGCAGGACCATATTGAGTGTACAGGCTTGTTGGATACAGGCAACCAACTGCATGATCCTTTGACCCGAACCCCAGTGATGGTCATGGAGGCGGCTTTGTGGGAATCGTATCTACCCGCCTCCTGGCTCCGAAAATGCTCTGAGGGTAATGCTGACCAGCTAGTGATGGATCTGGGGGAGGAATCGTTCAGCTGGCAGGATCGGGTTCGTCTCGTCCCTTATCGTGGGATTAACCGAAGTCATTCCTTTATGCTCGCACTCAAACCAGATCGAGTAGAGGTGGTGATGAATGGGGTCCATTTTGTACATCATCGAGTGCTGATTGGCTTGGACGGGGGAAAGTTATCGGCAGAGGGCAAATACCGTGCCATTATCCATCCAGATGTGACGGCACACGAAGAGGGGGAGGCTGATACAAACCTGAAACGAGAAGTATATGCTAGGGATCATTTTACTGAATCAGGATAATGGAGAAGAGCACAGGACAAGGTTTACAGACGAGGAGAAACATTCAATGCTGGAATGGACGGAGCTCAGCAAGGCTTGACTTGCACTATTTTCAAAAGGGGGAGAATGATATGAGGGAACAAATGAATTTAAAAATGAAATTTAGACTAGCATTACAGCTGCAATATTATCGTATTTTATTTTTATTCGGGTTGAAAAGTGAAGAAATTTATTACATTGGCGGTAGTGAGGCGCTCCCCCCTCCATTGACAAGAGATGAGGAAGAGTATTTGCTTGGAAAGCTTTCTTCTGGAGATGCAGCAGTACGGTCGATGCTCATCGAGAGGAATTTGCGGTTAGTCGTGTATATTGCCCGTAAATTTGAGAATACGGGAATCAATATTGAGGATCTTGTATCCATCGGTGCTATTGGACTGATCAAAGCGGTGAACACTTTTGATCCAGAGAAGAAAATCAAACTTGCTACTTATGCATCTAGATGCATTGAGAATGAGATATTAATGTATTTGCGTCGCAATAGCAAAACGAGAACAGAGGTTTCTTTTGATGAGCCGCTGAATATTGATTGGGACGGTAATGAGCTGTTGCTTTCTGATGTGATGGGCACGGAAAATGATACCATTTACCGTAATATTGAGGAGCAAGTAGACCGTAAATTGTTGCATAAGGCACTGGATAAGCTGACGGATCGAGAGCGTTTGATTATGGAATTGCGCTTCGGCTTACAAGACGGAGAAGAGAAGACACAGAAGGATGTTGCCGACCTGTTGGGTATATCGCAATCGTATATTTCGCGTCTGGAAAAACGGATTATAAAGCGCTTACGAAAGGAATTTAATAAAATGGTATAATGCTTGGGGATATCCGGAAGCGATGGAAACGGCGAATAAAAAAATGCCCTCAGGAGATAATGTACATTAATGTTGCTCCTTGGGAGGTAAGACACGATGACCCGAAACAAAGTGGAAATTTGCGGTGTGGATACTGCCAAACTGCCGGTATTAACCAATGCAGAAATGCGTGAGCTGTTCACATCACTTCAGCAAAATAATGAACGATCAGCCAGAGAAAAATTGGTCAATGGCAATCTCCGGCTCGTCCTGAGTGTAATTCAGCGTTTTAACAATCGGGGGGAGTTTGTGGACGATTTGTTCCAGGTTGGATGTATCGGCCTAATGAAGGCGATTGATAATTTTGACCTTTCGCAAAACGTAAAGTTCTCCACTTATGCGGTGCCGATGATCATCGGAGAGATTCGCCGTTATTTGCGGGATAACAATCCGATCCGCGTATCCCGTTCCTTGCGGGATATTGCATATAAGGCGCTTCAGGTGCGGGACAGTCTGACAAATCTGAACTCGCGGGAACCAACGATTTTTGAAATATCTGAGGCGCTGAATGTGCCTAAAGAAGATGTGGTGTTCGCATTGGATGCAATTCAGGACCCGGTTTCGCTGTTCGAGCCGATATATCACGACGGGGGCGACCCAATCTATGTGATGGATCAGATCAGTGATGACAGAAATAAGGACGTCGCATGGATTGAGGAAATTGCTCTCCGAGAAGCGATGCATCGCCTGGGCCAGCGTGAAAAGATGATATTGTCTATGCGCTTTTATGAAGGAAAGACGCAAATGGAGGTTGCCGACGAAATCGGCATCTCTCAAGCCCAGGTTTCGAGATTAGAGAAGTCGGCTATACAGCAAATGCAAAAGCATGTAAAGTCCTAAATGAAATGAGCGAACTGCTTGAACGATCCAGTGATAAAAACGATCCCTTGCGGATCGTTTTTGCGTTTACAGGACATTTTTTAGGCTCTTCCACTCATATAGTGAAATAAAGGATGTGATGCGTGTGAGTGCACCGGAAACGTCAGTAAGAGCCATGAAGATTTCCGAATTTCAAACCAAGGATGTCATTAACATTGTAGATGGACGACGTCTGGCACAAATCAGTGATTTGGAGATTGACGTACGACAAGGGAAAATTGAAGCGATTGTAGTTCCGGGGAGCAGCCGATTCATGGGCTGGTTTGGAGGGGGAAGCGAATTGGTTATTCCGTGGCGCAACATTGTGAAAATTGGCTCGGATGTTGTACTTGTACGACTGGAGGGATTGCATGAGCCACCAGATGAAAGGGAGGAAAAATCGTATATCGAACGTCAGGAACGGAATGACCGACGGAGCTTTTGAACAGCAGGTACTCTTAATTTAGTATGTTGTGAAGACACAGCGGCGGCTTTTTGGTACACTGGGCAGTAGAGGTGAGAGCGAAATGGAACCGTTTATAGTGAATACTGGGGCTACAGGGACTACGCCCATGCAAGATGGCGGACGTCCCGTGCCGGAGTTGTTATATATTCAATCCTGGAAGCAGCAGGTTCAGGGATTAACAGCGGGTTTTACAGGGCGTCATGGCGGTGTCAGCGAAGCGCCATACGACAGTTTGAACTGTGCGTTTCATGTAGGGGATGACCCTGAGAAAGTCATTCGCAACCGCCGATTGGTTGCTGAGCAGCTTGGCTTTGCTGCCGAAGCGTGGACATGTGGTGAGCAGGTTCATGGCAATCATGTTGCTATTGTCCAGGCTGCTGATCGCGGGCGTGGCTTTCTAGATCGTGCATCGGCCTTTCAGGGCACAGATGGACTTTTGACGAATATACAGGGCATTTTGCTGACGTCCTTTTATGCTGACTGTGTACCATTATATTTTTGTGATCCCGTGCATCGTGTGATTGGGCTGGCGCATGCAGGCTGGAAGGGAACGGTTGCGGAAATTGCGTTGAAAATGGTGCAGACCATGCAAACCGAATATGGATCTCAACCGTCCGATATACTAGCAGCTATTGGTCCTTCCATTGGTCCTGAATCCTATGAGGTAGATGAGCATGTGATGAACCAAATTCGGGTTTTAGAGCATGATTGCCCGGGTAATGATAAATGGGAAGGTTCTGTTTATTTCCCCTTAATGAGCGGAAAAACACTACTCGACTTGAAACAATGCAATCGACACATTATGATGAAAGCAGGAATATTGCCGAGCCATATCGAATGTACTACCTTGTGTACAAGTAGCCGCAGCGATTTGTTTTTTTCGTATCGCAAGGAAGGCGGCGTTACAGGAAGAATGGCGAGCTGGATTGGTCTGGAAGAGAGGTGAGTCCTCCCGTGTCTTTGGAGGAACGAATTAAAGAAGTCAACGCCCGTATTGAAGCGGCATGTGCCCGCAGCGGACGTTCGCGTGATGAAGTAAATGTGATCGCTGTCACGAAATATGTTTCGGCGGCGGCAATGGCATCGGTATTGGATAACGACTTGGAGCATGTGGGCGAAAATCGCTGGCAGGATGCTGCGGATAAATGGAGCAAGTTGGGTGACCGGGGAACGTGGCATTTTATTGGTCATCTCCAAACGAATAAGGTTAAAGATGTAATTGGAAAATTTAAATTTATACATTCGCTTGATCGCTTATCGCTCGCTCAGGAATTGGACAAGAAGGCAGCAGCACTGGGACTGCGAGTTCAGGCTTTTGTGCAGGTCAATATTTCCGGAGAAGTCTCAAAATATGGCTTATCTCCCGAGGCGGTTGCCCCCTTCTTGGAACAAATTCGCGAGTTGAAACATGTGGACGTCATCGGCTTGATGACGATGGCTCCTCATGAGGAGAACCCAGAACATACTCGACCTGTGTTTCGAGGGTTGCGCGAATTGCGTGATCAGTTAAATGGACAAGCCTTGACTAGAGAACCTATCGTTCACTTGTCTATGGGGATGTCCAATGATTTTGAAGTGGCGGTTGAAGAAGGAGCGACCTGGTTGCGGCTTGGTTCCGTACTGGTCGGAGGAGAGGAGGATTTTCAGTGGGCGTAATGAATAAGTTCATGAACTTTCTGGGGCTTCAGGAAGAAGAGGAAGTTATAGAGCGAGAGATTATGAATACGCCGGAAGATCAAGAAATTGAAACCCCAAGCTTTGATAAACGTAAGAACCAGAGGGGCACGAATGTTGTGAGTATCCATTCACAGAAAAATGTGAAGGTTGTTCTGTATGAGCCGCGTTCTTACGATGAAGCACAGGAAATCGCCGATCATATCCGTTCACATCGCACCGTCGTGGTTAACCTGCAACGAATTCGCAAGGATCAGGCTCTACGTATCATTGATTTTTTGAGTGGTACTGTGTATGCACTGAGTGGCGGCATTTCCAAGGTCGGTAACAATATTTTTCTGTGCACACCGGATACGGTTGAAATTCAAGGCTCCATTACAGAAATACTGGCTGACACTGAACAAGAACTTAACAGAATGAGGTGAGCTTTTCTTGATCGAGGTAATTTACTGGCTATTTCAGATTTATTCGTACATGATCATTGCATATGTTCTGCTGTCATGGCTTCCTAATGCCAGAGAGAGTGTGATCGGTGATTTACTTGCTAAATTTGTGGAACCGTATTTGTCTCCTTTCCGCAGGTTTATACCGCCCATCTTCGGGATGATTGATATTTCACCTATTATAGCGCTGATTGCGCTGCGTTTTGCATCGTATGGTTTGATTTCTTTAATTGGCAATTTCGTCTAGGAGGGTTTATGCGAACTGAGATTTATGAGCATTTTCACCCGGATGAACGGGATTATGTGGATCGCGCTTCCGAATGGATCAGTCATGCGGGAGCTTATCATGAGCAGAAGCTGACTGATTTTTTGGATCCGCGACAACAGTACATATTGGAGACGCTTGCTTCGAAGGAAGACAAGGTCACGATCAGGGTAGATGGCGGATACACAGCTTCAGAACGAAAGCGGGCGCTGATTGCGCCCGATTATTCGTATTTGGATGATGAAGAAATGGGAATTAAGGTCCTTTCCATTACTTCTGATGATCATAAACTCAATACCCTTGAGCATGGTGATTATCTAGGTGCCATATTGGGGCTTGGAATCAAGCGTGGAAAAATAGGGGACATTCACGTCCTGGATGATGGCTGTCATGTATTGGTAGCATCCGAGATCGGAGACTTTTTGACCATGCATTTGCAGCAGGTGCATCGTGTTCATGTATGGACGGAACTGTTGCCAGTAGCAAGTCTCCGAACGAAGGAAGTTGCATTAGAGGCGATGGATCTGACAGTGGCCTCTTTGCGCTTGGACGGGATTGCTAGCGATGTATACAAATTGAGTCGTAGTAAAATATTAGCACCGATTCGAGCAGGACGATGTCGGGTAAACTGGAAGGTGAAGGAGAATCCATCTACTTCACTTAAAGTGGGGGACGTTATTTCCATGCAAGGATTTGGGCGTTTCAAGGTGCTCGAAACAGACGGAATGACAAAAAGGGGTAGATTCCGTGTCAAAATTGGTAAGTTTGTATAGCTGTAGGCAGGATTTATGAGCATTCTGTCGAAAGAAATAAGCTATAGCGCAGAACTGGAACGATTTTGCTCTGTACAGTATTCACAAAACGGGTTATGATGACCGATAGATGATAATGAGCGTCGTGACGCGGAAAATGAATTTTTTGTCAATCTTATAGGAGGTGGACGGCATGCCATTAACGCCATTGGATATACATAATAAGGAATTTGCCCGCCGGCTTCGCGGTTATGATGAGGATCAGGTTAATGAATTTTTGGATCAGGTGATCAAGGATTACGAGGGCGTTATTCGAGAAAATAAAGAATTGAGCACCCAGTTGTTGAACGTACAGGAGAAGCTCGATCATTTCGCGACGATTGAGGATACGCTGAGCAAGACAATTATTGTCGCGCAGGAAGCAGCTGATGAAGTTCGCAACAACGCCAAGAAAGAATCTCAACTGATCGTGAAGGAAGCGGAAAAAAATGCGGATCGTATTGTGAACGAAGCATTGTCCAAATCCCGCAAAATCGCGTTGGAGGTAGAAGAGCTGAAGAAGCAGGCTTCAATTTACCGAGCACGGTTTCGTACATTGGTGGAAGCACAGCTCGATTTGTTAAGCCAAGACGGTTGGGAAGCACTTGAAAACCGGGAACGCGAAGTGCTGGAGCGCGAGCGTGAAATGAAAGAAATTTACTAATTTTGATTTCTGACAAGCTTTTTTAGGTCTTGTTAGGGTTGACTTTTATCTTTAAACAGGCTATAACTGTAAATACTATACTGGATTCAACGATCATCCGTCTATCGGCTGATGGTTGTTATTCAAGGCAACGAAGTTGCTGGTTTAATATTTCGATGAATTTAACATGTTTAATTCGTTGATGGGAACGAGTACGTCATGATTTGTCCCTCAGAGAGTTGGCCTTCCGGTGCAAGCCAACGTTCAGAACATGACTGAAGATCCTCCCGGAGAAGTGGGCTGAAGCGCTTGATTTTATGGCGTGTGTAAGCAATCACCGTCTGCCATGCGTTATAATGGCGCCCTGCTGAAGTTGAGTGGGGCTCAGAGAGTCGTGACCAGATCGTCTTCTTAAGAATGGTCTGTTTACGGAATCAGGGTGGTAACGCGAGCACAGTCTCGTCCCTTTTACAGGGATGGGGCTTTTTTTGTTGCTTTTTTTGGTACGCTAGAACAATCAATGATGAGCAGAGAGGAAGTATGACGTTATGAACAGAGTGGATGTCAAAGAAAAAGCACGGTCCCGTGACCTGCGCATCCTGAGCAAATGGAAGCAGGAAGACACATTCCGTAAATCCATCACCCATCGTGAAGGAAAACCCAATTTTGTGTTTTATGAGGGTCCACCAACTGCTAACGGCAAACCGCACATCGGTCATGTGTTGGGTCGTGTAATTAAGGACTTTGTTGGCCGCTATCAGACCATGAAGGGATACCGTGTCGTACGTAAGGCAGGTTGGGATACGCATGGCCTGCCAGTAGAATTGGGTGTGCAAAAGCAACTGGGGATCTCCCACAAACCTGAAATTGAAGAATATGGCGTTGAGAAGTTTATTAAAAAATGTAAGGCGAGCGTGTTCGAGTACGAGCAGCAGTGGCGCGATTTAACTGAAGCGATCGGATACTGGACAGACCTCGATCATCCATACATTACCCTGGACAATAACTATATCGAGAGCGTATGGAACATTTTGGCGACGATTCATGAAAAAGATCTGCTATATCGTGGTCATCGTGTGAGTCCGTATTGCCCGGATTGTCAGACAACGCTAAGCTCTCATGAAGTTGCACAGGGCTATAAAGATGTAAAGGATCTGAGTGCCACGGCCAAATTCAAGCTGCATAGCAGTGGTGAATATGTACTTGCCTGGACGACAACACCTTGGACCTTGCCGAGTCACGTGGCGCTCGCGGTTAACCCTGAGCTGGAATACGCACGTGTTAAGCAGGAAGATGGTGTGTACATCGTTGCCAAAAATTTGGTTGAGGACGTAATTAAAGGCGATCATGAAGTGATTGGTACGTTGTCCGGCTCAGAACTGGTTGGCCAAACGTATACCCCGCCATTTACTTATTTTCAGGTGGAAAAGGGTAACCAAATTCTGGGCGCGAAGTTCGTAACAGACTCCAGCGGTACAGGTATCGTTCATATGGCTCCGGCACATGGTGAGGATGACTATCGCGTATGCCGTGAAAATGGCGTTGGGTTTATCAACGTAGTGGACCTTGAAGGTAACTATGTAGCTGAAATCACTGATTTTGCAGGTCGTTTTGTGAAAGATTGCGATGTAGATATTGTGAAAATGCTGTCCGAAAAAGGTTTGTTGTACAGCAAGGAAAAATATGAGCACAGTTATCCGTTCTGCTGGCGCTGCGATACTCCATTATTGTACTATGCGATGGACAGCTGGTTTATCAAAACAACTGCGATCAAGGATCAACTGATTGCTAACAACAGCCAAGTTGAATGGTACCCAGGTCATGTACGCGAAGGACGCTTTGGCAAGTTTTTGGAGGAACTAGTGGACTGGAACATCAGTCGTGATCGCTATTGGGGTACACCGCTCAACATCTGGGTTTGTGAGGAAACTGGAGAACAGTTCGCACCTCACAGTATTGCTGAATTGAGAGAACGTGCGATTGGGGACGTACCGGCGGATATCGAGCTACACAAACCATATGTAGATGATATCAAGGTTCGTAGCCAATGCGGTAAATACGAAATGACTCGCACACCGGAAGTTATCGACGTATGGTTCGATAGCGGCTCTATGCCGTTTGCACAGCATCATTATCCTTTTGAGAATAATGAAACGTTTAAGCAGCAATTTCCAGCAGATATGATCTGTGAAGGCATTGACCAGACTCGTGGCTGGTTCTATAGCTTGCTTGCAGTTTCGACGATGCTGACTGGCAAGGCTCCTTACAAAGCTGTCATGGCAACAGGCCATGTACTGGATGAGCAGGGGCAGAAAATGTCCAAATCGAAGGGAAATGTGATCGATCCGTGGGAAGTGATTGACGAGTACGGTACAGACGCTTTCCGTTGGGCGTTGCTCTCCGACAGCGCACCATGGAATAGCAAACGCTTTTCCAAAGGCATCGTAGGCGAAGCCAAATCGAAGCTGGTAGATACGCTTGTCAATACACACGCATTTCTGACCTTGTATGCGGATATTGACGGATATGATCCGGCACAGCACCCATTCAAGCCGTCGGCACACAAGTTGGATCGCTGGATTTTGTCCCGTCTGAACAGCCTGATTTTGGTCGTGGACAAAGCATTATCTTCCAATGACTTCCTGAACTCATCCAAAGCGATTGAGTCGTTTGTGGATGAGCTGAGTAACTGGTATATCCGTCGTTCACGCGATCGTTTCTGGGGCAATGGGCTTACAGAAGATAAGCTGGATGCATATCGTACACTGACCGAGGTGCTGTTAACGACGGCGAAGCTGCTTGCACCGTTCACACCGCTGCTTGCTGAGGATATTTATCTCAACCTGAGCAAGGGGGAAAGTGTTCATCTGGATGACTATCCGTCTGCCAATGAATCCTTAATTGATCTGGAACTGGAACGAGATATGGAAACAGCACGTCGCGTCGTTGAATTAGCACGCAATGTCCGTAACGAAACAGGTTTGAAAACGCGTCAACCGTTGTCTGAGTTGATCCTGTCTATGGATCAGGATTTTGACCTGAGTGGCTATGAGGAAATCATCAAAGATGAGATCAATGTGAAGCATATCCATGTGGAGACGGACGATAGCGGGTTTGTAGATTTTACACTGAAGCTGAATTTGAAGGTAGCAGGTAAGAAATACGGCAAAAATGTTGGATTCCTACAAAACCTTTTCAAAGGAATGTCTGCGGAGGACACACGTTCTGTTGTAGAAAAAGGAGTGCTGAATGTGACTTCTCCAGAAGGGGAAGAGCTGCAAGTTACAGCCGAGGAATTGCTGGTGGAGAAAAAAGCGAAGGAAGGTTTCGCATCTGCTTCTGGCTATGGCTTAACGGTAGCGTTGAACACAGACATTACGCCTGAGCTTGAGCAAGAGGGCTGGGTACGTGAAGTGGTTCGCGCGGTACAAGACTACCGTAAAAAGCTGGATCTGCCGATTGAAAAGTATGTGGCATTGACGTTGGATGTAGACAACGAGCTGCGCCAGGCGATTGAAAGCTTTGACTCTGTGTTGCGTGAGAACGTATTGGTGACCACTGTGACGTTTGGTCAAGCCGAACCGGCAGAACATGTAGAAGTGAACGGCAAAACCATCGGCGTTCATATTGGGGAATAATTACAAGCCCCCTGTCCCATAATACAATAACAGGCAGCATATAAAACGAGCCTAAGCATCGGAAACGGGTTTCCTCCGTTACGTGCTTCGGCTCGTTTGCTGCGTTCGGGGCAGCCATGGGAAAAGGGGGATTGTGCATATGACAGCACGGTCAAGGCGCAGACAGGGAAGGTATCTCAAAGGGATGAGAAGAGAAAAAGCTGTCGTAGCCTCAGATAAGGGAATAGCAGGTGACCAGGCAGAGAAATTAAATCGTGTGGAAAAGCTGGTACGGACTGTGTCAGAGCAGATGGAACGTACACGTATTGCAGATTACGCTTTGCTGCTGAATAAGCCTTGGCGATTACTTTGGCTAAATCTAATATCAGGAATTTCCAGGGGAGTCGGCATCGCGCTGGGTTTTACCTTTTTTGCCGCTACCATTATATATGTGCTGCAGGTGCTCGGAGCCCTGAATTTGCCGATTATCGGTGATTATATCGCTGATATTGTACGCATCGTACAGCGACAATTAGAGCTTACCACCTACTAGGACGTTTCACTGTTAAGCTTACGATTCGTCCTCGTGCATATCTGGCTCCAGCAGACCTTCACCCTCACCGTCTTCTAAATATCGTTGATAAATAGAACTGCGGACAATGGAGACATTTCTGCCATAAATGTCAGTAGCGACAAAGCTTTCATATGGCTCTACGAAGCCCATATTATCATCGCCGGCTTCAATTTCCATATCATCATAGCTGTGGACTTCTCCACTTTCCGCCATGGCTGGGGAGTTAGAGGTACCCCAGTTTTCAACGATCTGCCAAGCATCTTCACCGTCAAAGCCGTTTTGTTCTTCACGCTCATCCAGGCTTGTTCTACCGAACGCAGGAGCGAGAAATTCCTCTTCTACCGGACGATTGTTGGATACTTCGGTTTCCGGATTGTATTCTTTGCAGTAAATGGTGTAGGGAACAGCCAGCAGGCGTTCATAGGGAATGGGTTTACCGCTGGCAGCGCAGATCCCATAGGTTCCCTTGTCCATAGCCATCAAGGCTGATTTGATCCGTTCCAATTGAAACTCGTCATGCTCCAGTAAGGAAATATCTTTGGCTCGCTCATAGGTTTCGGTAGCCAGATCGCCTGGATGGTTATCAATGGGAGAAAGCTCACCAGTTTGATCGCGTTGAGAATCGCCGAGTCCGTAATGGTCGTTGTTTTGCAAACGATGCTCAATTTCCTTTTTGCGTTCGAGCAGTTCGTTACGCAAGCCCTGCAACTGTTGCTCCGTCAATGGGGACATGGAATCCTCTCCTTGTTCAAGATTTACATGCATTGCGTTGTGTCAGGTATGCTCCTTGTAGTGTGCACCGGGAAGACCTCTTTTACATAGGAAATTCTAATCAAATGTGATCGAGTTCATTCCATGTATGGACTGTGCTGGATAGCCGGCGGGACTCGTGGACGATCTGAGAAGGCTTATGCTACAATAAATGGGTTCGACAACGGATATAAGCGGATCGGAGTGACGAAGGACTGTGATTTATTTTGGTATTGCGTTAATTATTTTTTTGATTGATCAGGGAGTCAAATATTTGGTAGCTACGCGGATGGAATTGTATGAGCAAATACCGGTCATCGGTAATTTCTTTTTAATCACTTCCCATCGTAATCGTGGAGCCGCTTTTGGGATTTTGGAAGGACAACGCTGGCTTTTTATCGTGATTACAATTGTAGTCGTGATCGGTATCGTATGGTACCTGAGAAAAACAGTCAAAGCTGGGCAGAAGCTGCTGCCTGTGGCGCTAAGTTTGGTGCTTGGGGGAGCGGTCGGTAATTTTCTAGATCGGGCTATCTCGGGAGAAGTGGTTGATTTTGCGCAGTTCAATTTTGGAAGCTACACATTCCCGATTTTTAATGTGGCAGACTCGGCGATTGTCATCGGTGTTGCACTGATTATTTTAGATACATTGCTGGAATCACGTCGGGAAAAAGGGAATGGCAATGATAGCGTTGAAGGGAAGTCATAGCATGAACGAAGTGAATGAAAACAGCGAATCCACCGATCTGTCTTATGAGGACGAACTGGAGGGTGAATCTCTGGAATGGACGGCAGATTCGGGAGATGTCAAAACACGGATAGACAAATACATCGCCGAAGAAATGAAGGATGTGTCTCGTTCCCAGATCCAGCTGTGGATTGGGAATGGTCGCGTGCTGGTAAACGGTGCAGCGGTCAAAGCGAACTACAAGCTGGCTGAAGGAGATCATATTGTACTATCGGTACCTGAGCCAGAAAGTGTAGATATTAAGCCGGAAAATATTCCGCTAGATGTCGTGTACGAAGATTCGGATGTTATTGTCATTAACAAGCAACGTGGTCTAGTCGTGCATCCTGCACCAGGGCACTCCTCAGGAACACTGGTTAACGCACTGATGTACCACTGTCAAGATCTTTCCGGCATTAACGGGGAATTACGCCCCGGTATTGTTCACCGTATTGATAAGGATACATCAGGACTGCTGATGGCTGCTAAAAATGATCAGGCCCACGCATCACTTGCAGCACAGCTTAAGGATCATAGTGTGACTCGGAAATATATAGCATTGGTCCACGGTCATTTGAGCCACGACCAGGGAACCGTAGATGCTCCAATCGGTCGTGATGCAGGTGATCGTAAAATGTTTACGGTGACGGAACGCAACAGTAAGCATGCAGTTACCCATTTTCTCGTTATTGAACGGTTGGGGGATTATACCTTGCTTGAACTTCAATTGGAGACAGGGCGCACACATCAAATTCGTGTTCACATGAAATTCATTGGGCACCCATTGGTTGGCGATCCTATGTATGGACGCAGTAAAGGAGTTCGTATGGAGGGCCAAGCCCTGCATGCAGCGGTACTGGGCTTTAATCATCCAACCACGGGAGAATACTTGGAATTTAGCAGACCGATCCCTCCTGATATGGAGGACGTATTAACGTCCTTGCGTAGTCGCTAAAACAATGATGAACTGCTTTTCTATTCAAAAACTTGAATAAATCATTAATTTAGACCGCCTAAATGGCGGTTTTTTTATTGTGAGACAAGGAATGGGTAAAAACAACTATGGATAATTATACAGATATGATGTATATTTATTAAAGTGCTTCCGGTGGTTCCGGTTGAACGGGTGTTGACACGAGATTTTCAATCTGTCATACTTCTTGTAGTTGCGATGAACTTTGTCCAAGAGATGGTTAGCCATCTCGCACTATAAGAAGCAGGACAAAGGAAATCCTGAATAGCACCTTTAAATCAGTCCCGTGAGGCTGGCAAGGTAACGTGAATGGATCACTGATCAGTGCATCCGCTGCGGCGGTATGTCTTCAGTGTGTCCGACAGATCGGAGAACAGTGGAAGACTGTTCATACGAGACTCCTTGCCAAACTTGGGCAAGGAGTCTTTTTTTGTATCCGAACACGGGACCAGGTCTGAAGGGAACATCACCTGAGGAGGCTGGAAGCATGAGTTATGAAACACATGTACTGATGGATGAAATTGCGATTCGTCGGGCATTAACGCGGATTGCACATGAAATTTTGGAGAAAAACAAGGGTATCGACGATTGTGTGCTAGTAGGCATTCGCACACGCGGAGTTCATTTGGCGCAGCGCTTGGCTGAAAAAATTGCTGAGATTGAAGGCGCACCGATTCCATGGGGAGAGCTGGATGTCACAGCCTACCGGGATGACCGAAGCAGCGTTGCCGAGGCGAAAGGAAATGGAAAAGAGCTTTTGATGAATCCTGCCGACGTATCGATTCATGATAAGAAAGTCATTCTCTTTGACGATGTGCTGTACACAGGCCGCACCATTCGCGCGGCAATGGATGCATTGATGGACTGCGGACGACCGCAAATGATTCAGCTGGCTGTGCTAGCAGATCGCGGACACCGTGAGCTTCCGATTCGTCCAGATTACATCGGCAAGAACATCCCGACCTCCAAATCTGAGGAAATCGTAGTAGCACTTCAGGAGACGGACGGTAAGGACGAAGTGACGATCATTCAGAACCGGGGGGAATAGGTATGATCACAACAGCCAGTCAACTTAGAGAACGTAGCCTGCTCGGATTAAAAGAACTTAGTCGAAATGAAATTGAGTCGATTCTGGATCGTGCTCATTACTGGGAATCACAGCCGCAAAAACTGATTCCAGTTCTACAGTCACGCTTCGCGGCCAACATGTTTTTTGAAAATAGTACACGCACACGCTTTTCTTTTGAAATGGCGGAGAAGCGCCTAGGCGCTCAGGTTTTGAACTTTTCCGCTGCGGCTTCCAGTGTGGAAAAAGGGGAGTCCATCTACGATACGGTGCGTACGCTCGAATCCATGGGCATAGATGCTGGAGTCATCCGGTTAAAGCCAGCCGGAGTGCTGCAAGAGCTTGCTGAGAAGGTCAGTATTCCGCTGGTTAATGCGGGGGACGGCAACAATGAGCATCCAACGCAGGCTCTGCTGGACCTTTACACCATGCGCAAAACTTTTGGTGAGCTGAAAGGCTTGAGAGTATCCATCATAGGAGACATTCTTCACAGCCGTGTAGCTCGCTCGAATCTGTGGGCTTTGCAAAAATTCGGAGCCAAGGTCAGCTTCTGTGCACCGGATAATATGCAAGCACCTGATCTTGCAACGTACGCTCCTTATGTACCGATGCAAGAAGCTTTGCAAGCAGACGTAGTTATGATGCTGCGGGTACAGCTGGAAAGGCATGCAGAAGGAATGTTGCGCTCAGCGGATGAGTATCGAGAGCAGTACGGTTTGACAGAAGAAAGAGCAGCGAGCCTTAAGTCCGGAACAATTATCATGCACCCGGCTCCAGTGAATCGGAATGTGGAGATCGACAGTGCAGTGGTGGAAAGCGAGCAATCGCGAATTTTCCCGCAAATGGCCAACGGGGTTCCGATCCGTATGGCGGTTATGGAACGGGCAATGAAGCTGTAGAAGCTGTCAGTAGAATCGTAGGAAAAGTTGCAAAAAACCTGAGCGGAGGAATATTTCAGATGAAACAATTAATTATGAATGCAAACGTATTGAACGAGCAGGGCGAGACGGAATTAAAATCCATTCTCATCGCTGACGGAAAAATTGTGGCTATCGCAAATGCGGAAGCCGGGATTAGCCTCATTATGGAAGAAGGGGCATCCGGGCAAGAGCTCGAAGTCGAAAAAATCGACGCCCAGGGAAAGCTGGTCATCCCCGGTCTAATCGACATGCATGTGCATCTGAGAGAACCTGGCTTTGAATATAAAGAAACAATTGAAACAGGCAGCCGCGCCGCGGTAAAAGGTGGATTTACCACGATTGCCTGCATGCCAAACACACGTCCGGTGACGGACAATGTGGACACAGTTCAGCTGGTGCTGAAAAAGGGGCAGGAAGCAGGGCTCGCCAAGGTGCTTCCTTACGCGGCCATCACGAAAAACGAGCTGGGACGTGAGCTGACGGATTTTGAAGCGCTCAAGGCAGCAGGTGCCATCGGCTTTACTGATGACGGAGTCGGAGTGCAAAGCGCACAAATGATGAAGGATGCCATGTCACGTGCCAAAGCGCTGGATATGCCGGTCATTGCGCACTGTGAAGATAACACGCTGGTTGTAGGAGCAGCAGTGACAGACGGTGAATTTGCCAAGCGTCACGGGCTTAAAGGCATACCCAACGAATCTGAAGCCATCCATGTTGGACGTGACATCCTGCTATCCGAGGCAACCGGGGCACATTATCATGTATGCCATGTAAGTACAGAGCAATCGGTGCGATTGATCCGCCATGCCAAATCCTTTGGCATCAAGGTCACTGCTGAGGTATGCCCGCATCACTTGGTACTCTCCGATGAAGATATTCCTGGACTGGATGCCAACTGGAAAATGAATCCACCGCTTCGCTCCCCCCGTGATGTTCAGGCATGCATTGAGGGGCTGCAGGACGGTACGATTGATATCATCGTAACTGACCATGCAGCACACAGCGAGGAAGAGAAAGCAAAAGGGATGGAGCTGGCGCCATTTGGAATCGTCGGATTTGAGACAGCCTTTCCGCTGCTGTACACCAAATTCGTAGCTACCGGAAAATGGACGCTGGACTTTCTAGTACGCCGTATGACGACTGATCCAGCGCGTGTCTTCCGACTTGATACGGGACGCCTGAAAGAGGGAGCACCCGCTGACCTGACCATGATTGACCTGGAGCAGGAGCAGGCAGTTGATCCACAAACGTTTGCCAGCAAAGGACGTAACACTCCTTTTACAGGCTGGAAGCTCAAAGGCTGGCCTGTGAAAACTTGGGTAGACGGCAAACTGGTATGGTCTGCCGACGAAGCGCAATAATACACAACTACTAAAAAATAGAACCTAATAGCAGGAAACAATATAGAGGAGTGAGACGGGATGCAGGCAAGATTGTTACTTCAGGACGGCACGCTGTTTACAGGCACATCATTTGGTGCGGAAGGTGAAAAAACAGGCGAGGTCGTTTTCAACACAGGGATTACAGGCTATCAAGAGGTGCTGACGGATCCCTCTTATTGCGGACAAATCGTAACCATGACTTACCCGCTGATTGGAAATTACGGAATAACTCGTGATGATTTTGAATCGGTACGGCCTTATGTCCACGGCTTTGCTGTTCGACATTACGAGCCAGCGCCAAGTAACTGGCGTGCTCAATACAGCGTGGGCGATTTGCTGAAGGAATATGGCATCATTGGCATTAGCGACATCGACACCCGCATGCTCACCCGGATTATTCGCCATCATGGCACGATGAAGGGCATTTTGACGACTGGTTCCCAGCCGTTGGAAGAACTAAAAGAAATGATGTCCGACTTGACCATCGAAGAACTGCGTAATCAGGTTCCTTTGACTTCTACTCCTCATCCGTACAGCAGCCCTGGTAACGGAGAACGGATCGTATTGATTGACTATGGTGCTAAAAGTGGTATCCTGCGCGAACTGAACAAACGGGACTGTGATGTGGTCGTCGTTCCACATGATACCACCGCTGAGGAAATTCGTCGCTTGGATCCGGACGGTATTCAGCTGTCCAACGGTCCTGGAGATCCGAAAGACGTACCACATGCCGTTCGTACAGTGGCTGAACTGCTAGGAGAATACCCGATTTTCGGAATTTGCTTGGGACACCAGCTGTTCGCCTTAGCTTCGGGAGCAGATACGGAAAAACTGAAATTCGGACATCGCGGTGGTAACCACCCGGTGAAAGAACTGGAGAGCGGACGTTGCTTCATCACTTCACAAAATCATGGTTACACAGTGAATGAGGAATCAATCCAAGGAACGGAGCTTGAAGTGACGCATATTAACAACAACGATAAAACGATTGAGGGCCTTAAACATACTAAGTATCCGGCGTTTTCGGTGCAATACCATCCAGAGGCTGCGCCTGGTCCTTATGATAATGGCTACCTGTTTGACCGCTTCCTGGAAATGATCCGTGAGCACAAAAGAAATCAACCCAAGCAACCGCGTCAGGCTGCTATCGCCGCCGCAGTGAGAGGAGAGCGCTAATATGCCGAAAAATACAGAACTTAAAAAAATACTCGTGATCGGTTCCGGTCCTATCGTCATCGGTCAGGCAGCAGAATTCGATTACGCTGGTACACAAGCTTGTCAAGCGCTCAAAGAAGAAGGCGTCGAGGTAGTACTGATCAACAGTAACCCGGCAACCATCATGACAGACACCAATATGGCAGATAAAGTATACATCGAGCCGATTACACTTGATTTTGTAACACAGATTATTCGCCAGGAGCGTCCGGATGGTCTCCTTCCTACGCTGGGAGGACAGACAGGTTTGAATATGGCAGTAGAACTGGCTCGCGCTGGGGTGTTGGAACGCGAAAACGTGAAGCTGCTGGGCACTCAACTGAATTCAATTGAAAAAGCTGAAGATCGGGACTTGTTCCGTGACTTGATGCGTGAGTTGGAACAGCCTGTACCGGAAAGCGTAATTGTAACAACACTGGAAGAGTCACTGGAATTTGCTAACGAAATTGGTTATCCCATTATTGTTCGCCCGGCTTATACACTTGGGGGAACAGGCGGTGGGATCTGCGCCACAGAAGAAGAATTGCGTGAAACAGTGAGCTCTGGCTTGCGTTACAGTCCAATCGGGCAATGCTTGGTGGAAAAAAGTATTGCGGGTATGAAGGAAGTCGAATATGAAGTTATGCGTGACGGCAATGACAACTGCATCGTTGTCTGCAACATGGAAAACTTCGATCCGGTCGGCGTGCACACTGGCGATAGTATCGTCGTAGCGCCGAGCCAGACGCTGTCAGATCGTGAGTATCAAATGCTGCGCTCCGCTTCTCTGAAAATTATTCGCGCCCTCAATATCGAAGGCGGCTGTAATGTACAGTTTGCGCTGGATCCGCACAGCTATCAATACTACGTGATTGAGGTCAACCCACGGGTGAGTCGTTCCTCGGCATTGGCTTCCAAGGCGACAGGATATCCGATTGCCAAAATGGCGGCCAAAATTGCATTAGGCTATACACTGGATGAAATTGTGAATCCGGTAACGGGACAAACGTATGCTTGCTTTGAGCCGACATTGGATTACATCGTGAGTAAAATACCACGCTGGCCATTTGACAAGTTCATTTCTGCCAACCGCAAGCTGGGCACACAAATGAAAGCAACCGGTGAAGTCATGGCCATCGGACGTACATTTGAAGAGTCAATCCATAAAGCGGTTCGTTCTCTGGAAATTGGTGTGCATCGCCTGCATCTCAAGGGTGCCGATCAACTATCTGATGAGGTGCTTAAGGATCGTCTGAGTAAAGCAGATGATGAACGCTTGTTCCTGGTAGCCGAGGCATTCCGTCGCGGCTGGAAGCAACAAGATATTCAGGATATAACTAAAATTGATTGGTGGTTCCTAGACAAGATAGAGGGAATTGTCAAATTTGAATCCACTATCGCAAAAGAGTCTGAGTTGACTTATGAAACACTCTATCAGGCCAAACGAAAAGGATTTACCGACCGCTCCATTGCCGAGATTCGCAGTATGGGTCAACGCAAGAGTATGACAACCGAACCCGAGGTTCGTGAATTCCGTCTAAATCAAAACCTGCGTCCTGTCTACAAAATGGTAGATACGTGCGCAGCCGAGTTTGAAGCTACAACTCCGTACTATTACTCCTCTTATGAGGTGGAAAACGAAGTCATTCCATCTAACAAAGAGAAAGTCATTGTACTCGGCTCTGGACCTATTCGGATCGGTCAAGGGATTGAATTTGACTACTCCACCGTACATGCGGTATGGGCTATTCAAAAAGCGGGTTACGAAGCGGTAATTATTAATAACAACCCGGAGACCGTATCTACGGACTTTAACACGTCGGACCGTCTCTACTTTGAGCCACTTTTCTTCGAAGATGTAATGAACGTCATCGAGCAGGAAAAACCGATCGGTGTCATCGTCCAGTTCGGCGGTCAAACGGCGATTAACCTCGCAGCCCCACTTAGTGCGGCGGGCGTGAATATTTTGGGTACGAGTCTGGAAAGTATCGATGAAGCAGAAGATCGGAAAAAGTTTGAACAGCTGCTGTCTCGCCTTGCTATCGCACAGCCTAAAGGAAACACGGTCACTTCGGTAGATGAAGCGGTAGGAACTGCCCAAGCATTGGGGTATCCGGTTCTGGTACGTCCATCCTATGTCCTGGGCGGTCGCGCTATGGAAATTGTGTACTCAGATACGGAATTGCTGCGGTACATGGAAGAAGCGGTTAAAATCAATCCGGAACATCCCGTGCTCATCGACCGTTATATGCTGGGCAAAGAAGTTGAGGTCGATGCCATCTGTGACGGTGAAACTGTTCTGGTACCAGGGATCATGGAGCATGTGGAACGGGCAGGGGTTCACTCAGGAGACTCGATCGCGGTATATCCGCCGCAACACTTGTCTGACGAGCTAAAGCAAAAAGTCGTCGACATTACGATCAGCATTGCCAAGGAATTGAAAACGATTGGTCTGGTAAACATTCAGTTCGTCATTCATCAGGATGAGGTGTATGTCATCGAGGTTAACCCTCGTTCCTCACGGACGGTTCCTTTCCTTAGCAAAGTTACGAATATTCCGATGGCAAACCTGGCGACACAAGCCATTTTGGGCGGCAAGCTCAAAGATGCAGGCTATACAGACGGGCTTTGGCCTGAGAGTAATTATGTCTCGGTTAAGGTTCCTGTATTCTCCTTTGCCAAGCTGCGTCGTGTAGAGCCGACACTGGGGCCTGAAATGAAATCTACAGGTGAAGTTATGGGACGCGATATCCAGTACGCCAAAGCATTATACAAAGGCCTCGTAGGCGCAGGCATGAAAATTCCATCCACCGGAGCGATCATCATCACGGTAGCAGATAAGGATAAAGAAGAAGCGGTTGAGCTGATGCAGGGCTTTTATAGACTGGGCTACAAAATTATTGCTACAGGTGGAACGGCAGCTGCATTGAAACAGGCCCACATTCCAGTGAACACTGTTAACAAGCTAAGTGAGGGTACTCCGAATATTCTGGATATGATCCGCACAGGTGAAGCCAACTTTGTCTTCAATACGCTGACCAAAGGCAAAACGCCAGAGCGTGACGGGTTCCGCATTCGACGCGAAGCGGTTGAGAACGGCGTTGTCTGCATGACCTCGCTGGATACAGTACGCGCTTTGTTAAAAATGCTGGAGACGATTAACTTTACATCCGAGTCGATGCCAGTTCTCAGCAACTAACGAGTTATAAATAGACGGCAAATAAGTAGTAATGGGAAGGACATTCATCAGCTTTTGCTGGCGGATGTCCTTTATCACGGGCACATATACCCGAAATGATGTGAAAAGGGGATGTAGAACGGTGAACGAAGCATTTCAGCAGATGGCAGGACGGCTGATGGTTGCGTTGGATTACCCGGATGCACAACAGGCTGAGCAGTTCATTCGGCAGCTTGAGGGAATTCCTTGTTATATAAAAGTGGGGATGCAGCTGTTTTATAGCGCAGGACCAGCTTTTGTAAAACAATTAAAATCAAGAGGTTATTCCGTATTTCTGGATTTGAAAATGCATGATATCCCCAACACGGTACGGGGAGGAGCAGAGAGTATTACTCGCCTAGGCGTGGATATGTTTAATGTACACGCTGCTGGAGGACGCAGTATGATGTCTGCAGCCAGAGCCGGAGCCGAAGCAGCGATTTCCGCAGACAGCTCGCTTGCCATGCCGCTAATTATTGCAGTCACACAGTTGACCAGCACAGATCAGACGACCATGAATACGGAGCTGGGCATTCCTGGCACGGTGCAGGATACAGTCGTCCGTTATGCACAATTGACACGTGAAGCTGGACTGGACGGTGTGGTAGCATCCCCATTAGAAGTGCCTGCGATTCGTGCTGTATGCGGATCTGACTTTAAAACCATAACCCCGGGCATACGCCCGGCAGGCAGCGCTACAGGTGATCAATCTCGTGTGCTCACACCCGGACAAGCCATTGTCCAAGGCAGCAGCCATATTGTCGTTGGACGGCCGATCACGGCGGCACCAGACCCACGCGCCGCAGCAAAACATATTATTGAGGAGATGTTACAAGTATGACTACATTAAACAATATACCAGAGCAAATTGCATCCCATCTGTTGCGCATTCAAGCAGTGGCACTGCGTCCACAGCAGCCTTTTACATGGACATCAGGCATTAAATCCCCTATCTACTGTGACAACCGCCTGACCATGTCCTACCCGGAGGTGCGTGAACTGATCGCAGACTCTTTTGCGGCTATCATCCGTGAACAATACCCCGAAACAGAGGTTATTGCCGGCACAGCCACAGCAGGGATTCCTCATGCTGCCTGGGTGGCCCAAAAGCTAAATCTGCCAATGGCTTATGTCAGAGACAAAGCTAAAGGACATGGGAAAGAGAACCAAATCGAGGGTCGCATCAGCGCCGGGCAAAAGGTTATGGTCATCGAGGACCTCATCTCTACCGGGGGTAGCTCCATTAAAGCAGCCCAGGCTGTAGAGCAAGCAGGCGCCCAGCCGTTAGCTGTACTGGCTATTTTCAGCTACCAGTTGGACAAAGCCACTCAAGCTTTTGAAGAAGCAGGAGTGAAGCTGCAAACCTTGTCCAATTACACCGCTTTGATGGAGGTCGCCTTGCGTGAAGGAACCATTCAGGAGGAAGAAATGGAGCTGCTGCGTTCCTGGCGCCAAGACCCGGCTTCCTTTGGCAAATAAGGCTGAGCATATAGAGATAGCAGAGCTAATAGATCGTGCAGTACAGTCACTTTGCATTCAGTATAGATTGTTATAAATCAAGCTGTGTAAATCGAATTCGATCCGGATACACTAACACCTACTATCATGTGAAAAGGGGAGTTCGGATGTATTGGGTTTACTATGGCAGACTGTACACGACTAAATTCCAAGCAGGATGTCTGGCAAAAAGGCTAGAACATGATGGCTGGATGTATGGCTACAATGACCCCCGCGCAGTGGAGGTGTACCGCTCGCGCAAAGGTCGCTATGGTGTCCGATTTATTCTGTAGGTTCATAAAAAAAAAAAAAGAAAATTTCAAAAAACTATTGACGAAACACAAGAAAATGTTGTATATTAATTAACGTTGCTGTTACAAATATGTAGCGTGAATATACATATTTTTTTGAGGGCCCTTAGCTCAGTTGGTTAGAGCGGTCGGCTCATAACCGATTGGTCGGGGGTTCGAGTCCCTCAGGGCCCATTTCCTTAAAAACCCTTGCTTAGCAAGGGTTTTTTTGTTGTTCATTATTCGCTGCTTTAGTGATAGGATTTGTTTTGGAGAGGTTGTTTTGGAGAGGTAGATTGTTTATCCTAGTAAAAGGAAAATTAAAGAGTGTGGTAACTAATTTTTAGGCATCTCATGAATACATCGCGATAGCTAGGGTGTGTACGCAAACTGTAGATCAAGAGAACATTCTGGTAAAATAAGAGATATGGGACGAAGATACAAATTAACAGACCGTGAATGGGAAGTCGTTCAGATGCTTTTGCCCCCAGTATCTTTCGAAGCTGGATTTACAGAATCGAGAGATTTTGGCGGATCAGGCGTATGATACCGATGTGATTATGGCCTTAATAAAGGAACAAAACGCAACCGCCGTCATTCCAAGCAAACGCAACCGGCGAAAGAAGCGAGTTTACGACAAGGATACGTAAAAATAGAAGCATTTAATCGTAAGGGCTTTTTTAATCAAGTGAAACAGTATTAGCGCTTGGCAAGCCGCTATGACAAGATAGCGAGCGTGTTCAAGGCTTTTTGGCGTTGATTTCGATAAGGATGTGGCTCAAATAGGTTTGCGTATAGGCTCTAATCAATCTAACTAGTTCAATATTGTGGATGATCCTGGATAACGACGTTTATGGAAGTGGATAAGTCTATGTAGAATTTATATAAACTTTCAATTTTACAAATATCAATAAACATATTATTGTAAAAACAAAGAAATTGGAGGTGGCTTGACAATGAAAATTCTTATAGTAGGCTATTTTACACAAATTTCCAAATCAAATATTAAAAAATATTTTCCTAATGACTGGGACATTGTAATTGTGCCGCCGGGAAAAGAAATGCTGCATCATATTGGAGACTGCCAGGTTATCATACCTGAACATATCAAAGTGGATCGCGACTTACTTTCCATGGCAAAAAAATTGAAACTGGTACAGACGGGTGCAGGGTATGATAATGTAGATATTGATGCCTGCACGCAACTAGGTATTTGGGTAGCTAATGCTGCAGGAGTGAATGCGCAGGCAGTGGCCGAGCATGTAATGGCGCTGATGTTGTCTTATTATAAAAACATACCCTACCTTGATAGATTCATGAAAACCAGAATAGATGAAAAACAGTTGGACTATACAGGAAGTGAATTAAAAGGTAAAACGATAGGGATTATCGGCTTTGGTGCTGTCGGTAAAAAAGTAGCTGAGTTTTGCAGGGTTTTTGATATGAATGTGCTGGTTAATGCTAGACATGCCGTTGTACAACCTGACAGCTTTGTAAAAATGACTGATTTCGATAATCTTGTAAGGGTATCAGATATAGTCACTGTACATACGTCACTGAATCCGCAAACCAAACAACTGATTGATAAAGCAGTATTCAAAAAGATGAAGAATGCCGCACTTTTTATCAATACGGCTCGCGGTGGGATTGTCAATGAAAATGACTTAATAGCTGCTTTAAAAGATAAAGAAATTTCAGGAGCATGCTTGGATGTGTTTGAATCTGAACCGCTTTCAATTGACAGCGAACTAAGGAATCTGAGTAATGTCATACTTACTCCCCATACTGCTGGCATGCCAGATGGCGTCAAGTTGCATAAAAAAAGATATGATTTTTTTGTCAATAATATAAAACATATAAAAAACGGTGAAGAACCCGAAAGCAAGCTTAATCAGGTGTTATAGTTCTGATAATTTTTCATTTTATTAAAAAAGTAGTCGATCAATTGGCCGTTCTTTATACGTATCCTAGTCATACGCCCGCTTTTTTCTTCGGTCTCGCTTGTTCGGAATCCATCACCGAATCATCTGCCTGTCCTAGTACAACTCAAAGCGGAGCGGATTCCCCAGTACATCAACCACGAACGCCAGAAAAAGCTGTAGGCTGAAGACCAAGGGCCATCATAATTGGGTAAATAATGCCATGAAGCACCGATACGGGCAACCCAGAGGACGGCTTCACAGTTTGCCTACACACCCTAGTAGGATTATAGTCCAATAAAGAAAGCACTGCCCAATAGATGGTCAAGACCCCATTTTGTAGACATTGAAAAAAGCCCCTAGGCGGCAAACTGGCGTCGGTACTCTATCGGCGTCAGTTTTTTTAGTTTTCGTTGCGGCCGTTTTCGGTTATAAAAACGAATATATTTCTCGATTTTGCTTTGTGCTTCGGTAACTGTTCGGATATGATAAGGGTAGAGCCCTTCCGTTTTGAGATGCGAGAAGAAACTCTCCATCGAGGCATTGTCATAACAATTTCCTCGACGAGACATGCTGATTTGGGCGCCAACCATGGGTAGCATGTCTTGGTAAGCGTGAGACGTGTACTGGAATCCCTGATCGCTGTGAACGATCAGTCCGGTCACGTCTTTCTGCTTAGCAAACGCTTTGCTGAATGTGCGGAGCACGAGTTCATTGTCGTTGCGTTCGCCGATTTCGTAAGCCACGATCTCGTTATTAAACAGATCCTTAATTGCCGATAGATATACCCAGCGCTCTCCAACACGATACTGGGTAATGTCAGTTACCCATGTCTGATTAGGCTTTTCCGCAGTGAAATTCCGTTTCAG
>NZ_VIJZ01000007.1 GCF_006874425.1 Paenibacillus ottowii | reverse complement strand
GTCTTGTGGGCAGGTTGCCTACGTGTTACTCACCCGTCCGCCGCTAGGTTACTTAGAAGCAAGCTTCTAAGTAACCCCGCTCGACTTGCATGTATTAGGCACGCCGCCAGCGTTCGTCCTGAGCCAGGATCAAACTCTCCATTAAAGACCAACCGAAGCTGGTTTATTGAAAGAGCGATTAGCTCATTTGAAACTGACGAGATAAAATATCTCATGTTTGATTTTGCGAACAAAATCAGTTTACTCACTCGTTGTTCAGTTTTCAAAGATCAAACTTTTTTTGAATCAGCTCATCGCCTCATCAACTCTTATATCATATCATGTCCGAACCAACTTTGCAAGCATTTTTTTGAATTCTTTTTTGAATCAATCGCTCACAACTATGTGTTTCTTGGCCGGAATTAGAATATACCATATTCATTTTTACTTTGCAAGCATTATTATATGAAATTTCTCAGCATATATTTGTTATTCGTTTCCCTTCATATATTATTTCTTTTGATTCTGCTCGTGATTAACTAAAAAAAGAACCTCCTTCCTTAAAACAACAGGAAAGAGATTCTTTTATCTACTGAATTATTCGGAACCCATAAAGGCAAAGCGGATCACTACAATAATAGCAAGCACCCACATAAGCCAGTGAATTTTAACTTTATTACTGGTAAACAGATTACTGAATCCCGCCAGCACAACGTAAGACAGGATACCAGCAGAGATACCATTCGCTATCCCACCTGTAAAAGGCATCAAAACGATGGTCAAGAATGCCGGGAATGCCAATAGGAAGTTATCCCATTCAATATTGCGAACCTGACTCATCATCAGCACACCAACGATTATCAGAGCCGGAGCAGTAGCTGCAGAAGGGACAACCAGAGCCAACGGAGCTATAAAGAGGGATAACAAGAACAACACGCCTGTCGTTACAGCAGTAAGACCTGTACGTCCACCTTCTTCTACCCCTGCGGAACTTTCTACAAATGCCGTAATTGTACTTGTACCCAACACTGCACCAGTACTTACACCAACAGCATCTACAAGCATCGCTTTACCGATAATTTTTTCGCCCTTTTTCTTATCTTTCATTATGCCTGCACGCGTCGCTGTACCCACCAACGTACCAAACGTATCAAACAGCTCTACAAATGTGAAGATAAAAATAATATCAAACAGACCGATATGCAAAGCTGCTTTCAGATCTAACTGCCCCACTGCCAAATTGCCGAAGTCTGGAATCCAGTGGCCTGTTGTCAAGCTGCTCAGATTCGTTACACCCATCGGAATACCGATTAATGTAGTCGCTACGATTCCAATCAGTAATGCACCTTTGACCCGAACGACCATCAGCGCTGCAATAATAAGCAACCCGATTAGCGCCAGCAGCGCATCTTTTTGATGTACCAGACTACCTAGAACCAAATTAAAGGCATGACCCGGAACCGGATGACCAACATCGGTCCCTGGAACGATACTCACCATAACCAGATTACAAAGCTTGAAGCCTACAATTGTGACAAACAAGCCGATACCAACTGTAATAGCTGTTTTTAAATTTTCCGGAACCGCAACAAGCAGCATCTGTCTTACCCGGGTAACGGTCAAAATTAGAAAGACGATACCGGATATAAATACAGCGCCAAGTGCCGCTTGCCAAGTAATCATCCCATTAGAACTCAAGACTACAGTCATAAAATAAGCATTCAAGCCCATGCCTGGTGCCATACCGATTGGTACATTTACAAACAAGCCCATCAGAATGGTAACTAAGCCTGCACCTACTGCTGTCGCAAAGAAAACAGCTTCACTAGGCATCCCCGCTCCAGTGGGTCCCAAAAAGGTATTGTTGACCACCAGAATATAAGCCATAGTCATAAAAGTAGTGATCCCCGCAATAAGCTCAGTGCGGACGTTCGTGCCATGTTCCTTTAATTTAAAGAAACGCTCCATGAGTCGTAATTCCTCCTACGCAAAGCATACTCGTATTGTTGTCGTTCAATTGCTGTAATATTCGCATTCATATACGCTGTATTACATCCGTTATTTTAGGCTCTCCCCTACGGCTTGTCAACAGAAAAAGCGAATGTTACAAATTAAACGCATATGTATTGTTCGGAAAATAGATAACCCGCAAGCTATTATCCAGCTGGCGGGTTATCATTTAGGATAATCAGATGCCTTTAAGATCATTTCTTTTTGCACACTTTACATATTCTTCACATTGCTAGACATACGCTGTAGTGCATTTGTTAAAGCCACAACTTCCTCATCGTCAAACTTAGAAAGGAACTTTTCTTGAAAGGCTTCTCTTTGCTCTGTCAAAACTTGCAGCTCTTGAATCCCTAATTCGGTTAAACGTATATAAGTCACACGCTTATCCTGCTCTTTTTTACTGCGTAAAATCAGACCTTCCTCTTCCAGCCTTTTCAGATGCCGGGTCACTGCTGCACCATCCAGAACGAGCAGATGTTGAAGCTCCAATTGACTTAGTTCCTGACGATGATTAACATGATACAAAATTTCAACCTTGGTGAAGCTAGTTTTTAACTGTGCTTCAAAAGCATTATTCATTTCTTTACACAAAAGATGCATGCGATAAAATAACTGGCTTTTTTCAGAGCAATGTTCGATGACTACTTCTCCTCCTCATGATACTTGACCTATCAATTGACGCTTCGAGCATTATACACTCTTACTGAGAATTAACAAGTCTTGTGCCTAATCTATATAAACGCTCTTAACATAAAAATACCTACGCTTAACAGGTAACGTGAGCATTTCTGAGTTTTTACTCTCCTACTCTATTAAATCGTATTATTGATTTCGATAAATTTATGTTCAATTGCTGTCATTTTATGATTTGGACGGGATATTAAATATGTATCCATGCAGCCAAAATTTGAAGGAACGGGTAAATAGGACGATACTTTAAACTGCCTCGCCAGCTTTTTAGACATAAGGGTGATTCCCATTCCCATCAGAGCAAACTCCACCATCGTATCGAATATTCCAACCTCGACAACCTCGCCATGGGTCAATTGCATGTCCTGATACATCTTCTCTAAATGCGTGAGGTACAGGCAGCTATCCGACAATATGATAATAGAAGCTCCTTGCAGCACCTGTTGGAGATCCGAGCCTTCGTGTATACCTTTCCCCACCAGCACCAGCTCTTCACGACATATTTTTTGATAATGAATATATGGGTTGGTAGGATATCCTGTAACAAAAGCAATATCAAGCTCGCCGTCGAGGATGAATTGCTCCATTTCCGTGGTGGTTCCCGTTTTTAATGTCACCGAAGCCTGCGGGTACATCTCGTACACCTTCGTTAGTGCCCTTGTTGTTCCGCCTGCTACAATGGACTGCATCGTGCCGATGCGCAGTTTTTCCTCGTGGGGTCTCATTTTCATTTCTGTGTCTTGCCACAGCGTTAAAATTTGCTTGTACTGAGCATATAAAATTTCTCCGGCGGGTGTCAGTTCCATACCACGAGGCTTTCGGTAAAATAGCGCTGTGCCATAGTAGGTCTCCAGCTTCTTTATTTTAGCCGTCATATTCGATTGCAGATGATTCAGCTTTTGGGCAGCTTCTGTTAAACTTCTAAGCTCCGCTACTGAAACGAATGCCTGCATATTTTGAATATCCACATCTTTACCTCCCATCAAAAAAAATGATATCAACATCATTAACAAACATTATTCTTTATGAGTTAAGTGTATTATATTGGCCTTGAGCGCTATTTTCTACCCACATTTTAAAATCAGGAGGGATGGCACATGGTTAAGCAGAAGATTCGTGCAGGTATCATAGGAGGTTCAATGAATAATAAATGGGCCAGCCAAACGCATATTCCGGCTTTACTCAAACACCCGGACTTGGATATCACAGCCATCGGCACTTCCCGTATGGACAGTGCACGCAAAAGTGCAGAGGATGTGGGGGCGCCATTGGCTTTTGACGATGCCAAAAAGCTCGCAGCTTCCGAGGATGTGGATATGGTCGTGGTGAGCATAAAAGTTCCCCATCATCACGAGGCCGTAATAGCGGCTATCCAAGAGGGAAAGCATATTTTCTGTGAGTGGCCTCTGGGGGCCAACACTGCGGAAGCTGCTGAAATGACTAGAGCAGCGGAACTGGCGGGCATTCATCATACCGTTGGCTTGCAGGCTCGGCAGGATTTTGAGGTGCAGACGATGAAGAGGCTGGTCGAGGACGGGATAATTGGTGAAATTGTATCCTGTCATATGCAAGTAGCTACTTCTGGCAAAGGAGGACGAACAGATCAGGATACGGCTTACTTGCTCAATAGAGCCAGTGGTGCCAACCTGCTGACCATTAACGGGGGGCATGCTCTAGACGCGCTGCAATACATCGTTGGTGAATTCCGCGAACTGTCGGCTATCACATCTTCCCGTTATAACGAAGCCATGATTCAGGAAACGGGTGAAATCATTTCCAAGGATACAGCAGATCAAATTCTGATTCACGGATTGCTGGAAAAAGGAATTCCTGTATCAGTTCACATTCAGGGTGGAGTGAATTCTAAGTTTGAGCTAGAGATTCAGGGAAAAAAGGGCATTTTACGTTTGAGCCAAAATCCTTCGCTTGGACATGTTCAATTTGGGAACCTGACGCTTGAAAAACTTGTATATGATCAGGGAAATCATCAAAGTCATGTGCTTAATGGCTTTTTTGAAACAATATACATAGCAGCTGAGCCTGATGCCGGCCTGGATTTCCCCAAAGAAGGGGTAACTGTAAATGTAGCCAAGGCTCATGACGTATTTGCCAGCGATATTTTGACGGGCACCCGTCTTGCCCCCGATTTCAATCATGCACTACAGCTGCATCAGCTACTGGACCGTATTGAAGAATCGGCCGCAACCGGGAAAAAGATTGTATGGTAAGGTAGAGTTGTAAAAAAAGAACCTTTCAACACCACTATTGATGTGGTGAATTGAAAGGTTCTTCATCTTTATCATATTAGTCGTTAAAATCCTACTCCCACTCGATTGTTGCTGGTGGTTTGGAAGTGATATCGTACACGATGCGGTTGACGTTGTCCACTTCGTTGACGATCCGAACGGAGATTTTCTCCAATACATCCCAAGGGATACGTGCCCAGTCAGCGGTCATACCGTCGATTGAGGTTACTGCACGGATACCTACCGTGTAGGAATACGTACGAGCATCACCCATAACGCCAACGCTCTTCATATTCGGCAGAGCGGTGAAGTATTGCCAAATTTCCCGATCCAGACCCGCTTTGGCAATCTCCTCGCGCAAAATATAGTCAGAATCACGGACAATCTTGAGCTTGTCCTCTGTCACTTCGCCCAATACACGAATGGCAAGACCCGGGCCCGGGAATGGCTGACGCCATACAATTTCGGCCGGAAGTCCACATTCTTCACCGACTTTACGCACTTCGTCCTTGAACAACGCATTTAGTGGCTCGATCAGTTTGAACTTCATGTCTTCTGGTAAACCGCCCACGTTATGGTGCGATTTGATAGTTTGCGCCGTTGCTGTTCCGCTCTCTACAATATCTGTATACAACGTGCCTTGTGCCAGGAAGTCAAAATCATCGAATTTAGCTGATTCTTCTTCAAAAACGTAAATAAATTCGTTACCGATGATTTTACGTTTTTGTTCCGGATCATCCACTCCTGCCAGTTTGGAGAGGAAACGCTCACGTGCATCAATTTTAACAACCTTCATATCGAATTTACCAACGAATGTCTCCATTACACTTTCGGCTTCACCTTTACGCAGCAGGCCGTGATCAATGAACATACACGTCAGTTGGTCACCGATCGCTTTGTGAATAAGCATAGCCACAACGGAGGAATCCACGCCGCCACTTAGAGCGCACAGTACTTTCTTGTCGCCTACCTGCTGACGAATTTCACGGATTTGCTCTTCAATGAACGATTCCATCGTCCAGTTGCCTTCACAACCACACACTTCATACAGGAAGTTGTTAATCATCTCATTACCTTGAACAGAATGCCGTACCTCTGGATGGAATTGTACCGCATACAGATTCCGCTCCAGATTACTCATTGCGGCAATCGGGGCACTCTCTGTTCCTGCATCCAGTGTAAAGCCGGTTGGCAGATCTGTAACGTGGTCGCCATGGCTCATCCATACGGTTTGACGAGAATCCAGTCCTTTAGTCAACCGAGCGCCCTCATTGAATTGCACGTCTGCTTTACCATATTCACGCTTGCCCGCACGTTCTACCTTACCA
This sequence comes from Paenibacillus ottowii, assembly GCF_006874425.1. Lineage (GTDB taxonomy): Bacteria > Bacillota > Bacilli > Paenibacillales > Paenibacillaceae > Paenibacillus > Paenibacillus ottowii. Next base: position 322,694 of record NZ_VIJZ01000007.1, on the reverse strand, counting down.
TCCAGTTGGTGGGCCATTAGCTGCATACCATAACAAATACCAAAGATAGGGATGCCAAGATCATAAATTGCCCGATCCACCTGAGGAGCATTGTCTGTATATACGCTGGAAGGTCCACCTGAGAAAACAATCCCTTTCGGCGCCAGCTCTCTCAGCTTCTCCGCAGGCGTATTGTATGGAAGGAGCTCGCTATATACGCCGAGATCCCGAATTCTTCTTGCAATTAACTGGTTGTATTGTCCTCCAAAATCAAGAACTACAACGATTTCATTAGGCTTATTCATTACCGTGCCTCCCTCAATTGTTCGTTTCATTATACGCAACGACAAAACAACACGTCAAGAAATCAACCATAGTTGAGTGGTCATGAAAAGATTGATAAAATAAATTGATTCTAAATTACTTAATCTGCCCGTAGGAGTGTACATGATGGATGTGCTGAAATGGATCGCGCAATTGTTCGAAGAATATGGATATGGCGTCCTTTTTTTCGGCTTGTTACTGGAGTTTATTGCTTTGCCTTTTCCCGGGGAAACCACGATGGCTTATGCGGGATATCTCTCCTATGCCGGTACTCTGGATTTCGGCAATCTAGTGCTGCTAGCTTTTTTGGGCACAACCATCGGTATGACCTTTACCTACTTTATTGGAAAATGGGCTGGACTCCCCTTTATTCAGAAATACGGCAAATGGGTTTTGCTATCGCCGGACAAGCTTCAGAAAACACAAAAATGGTTTCAACGTTATGGATACTGGCTTATTTTCCTTGGATATTTCATCCCAGGTGTCCGGCATTTTACTGGCTATTTTGCTGGAATTATCGCTCTTTCTTTCCGTAAATTTGTCTTGTATGCTTACAGCGGTGCTTTATTCTGGGTCATCCTCTTTCTAAGCATCGGCAAGCTGTTTGGTCCGCAGTGGGATGCCATTTTCCATCTGGTAGAACTGTATGCGTTACGAATCGCGGCTGCCGTAGGATTCATCATCCTGCTGTATTTTATATATCGGTGGAGGAGCTTTCTGTTTGGAACGCTATACAAATCTAAAAAATCGGTAAAAACCAGCAACAAGGATGACATGGAATAGTTTTGCATAATATACCGAAATCACGAAAGATATTACTATACTCCCCCGCTCCTTGAGCCGCCCCATATTCACGGCTTCATTATTTGAGCGCTTCCCCTACTCCAAACATAACAATCTGATGATATCTTGACTCTACGTCGTCAGCATACCCAACAATGGACCCTGTAAATACAATGGGTCAAGCATAAATTCATATTTTCAGAGCATACTAAGCCAACAAACTCCAATATCGGAGGATTTTACGTATGCCGAATCTGAATAAAAGTTGTCCACTAACTCATGTATCCTCTAACTTGGAAGATAACGTGAATCATATCGAGAGCTCCTTTGGGAACAGCGGAGATGTAATCATTAAAGAGCTATTATGGATGCAAAAATGGCCGGCAGCTCTGTTTTATATCGATGGTCTGGTCAACACTCAATTACTTCATGATTCCGTTCTGCGTTCATTAATGCGGGTAAACGAACATCATGTACCTGAGGGCATAGAACCATTTAATTATTTGAAGGATCAAGTTTTAATTGCGGGGCATTCAGGTAGTGTGGACGAAATGGACGCTCTATTCAACCGGATGCTATCCGGCGGTATTATCATTTTGCTGGATGGATACACAAAAGGCATATGGATTGATGCGGTCGGTTGGGAGGATCGCAATGTCAGCGAACCCCAGTCCCAGACGGTTGTACGGGGTCCCATGGAGGGGTTTACTGAAAATTTACGTACCAATACAGCTCTACTTCGTAGACGAATCCGTGATCCGCGGCTGTGGATGGAAACAAGACAGATCGGTCAAGTGACTCATACCAATGTGTCTGTAATGTATATCAAAGGAATTGCTGACGAAGAAGTTATTCAGGAACTGAGAGATCGTTTGGACCGAATTGATATTGACGGAATCCTGGAAGGGGGTTACATCGAAGAGGAAATTCAGGATGAAACCTTCACCCCATTTCCGACCATTTATAACAGCGAGCGTCCGGATTCAGTCGCTGCCAGCCTGCTGGAAGGCCGAATTGCTATATTGGTGGATGGAACTCCCTTTGTTTTGTTAATACCTGCGTTGTTCGTTCAATTTTTCCAGTCGGCCGAGGATTATTACCAGCGTGCTGACATCAGTACTTTGCTGCGTTTGCTGCGATTCTTTTCCTTTTTTATCGCCATGCTTGCACCCGCAGTTTATATCGCGATAACTACCTTTCATCAAGAGATGCTTCCGACAAACCTTTTGATCAGTCTTGCCGCACAAAGGGAAGGCGTACCGTTCCCGGCATTTGTCGAGGCGATGCTTATGGAGATTACTTATGAAATTTTGCGTGAAGCAGGGGTGCGAATTCCCAAGACCGTCGGACAGGCTGTCTCGATTGTAGGTACACTGGTCATTGGACAAGCAGCTGTAGATGCAGGAGTAGTCTCAGCGGCTATGGTCATTGTTGTGTCGATCACAGCGATCTCTAGCTATGTTATTCCAGAAAACGGTTTGTCGATAGCGGTTCGTATTGTACGCTTCGCCTTAATGATGCTAGCGGCAGCCTTCGGACTTCTTGGAATATTGATGGGGATCATTGTACTTTTGCTGCACTTAACCAGTCTGCGATCATTTGGTGTCTCTTATATGAGTCCATTCGGCCCATATGTGGAAAGCGATTTGAAAGATACGCTGTTTCGCCTACCTTGGTCTTATATGAAGTCACGACCTCAATCCACCCCTATCCAAAATACGATCCGCCAAAAAACAAAAAAAAGACGGATTGGCAATAAACCAAAAGCCAGAAGGGATCAACCATGAAGCAGACCATACATTTGCTCTTCGTCTGGGGGCTGATTGCAGTACTATTGGGTGGATGCTGGGATCGAAAAGAATTAAACGAGTTGGGCATCGCTATCGGGATCGGGGTGGATATGGAAGGAAACCAGTATCAGGTGACTGCACAGGTGGTGATTCCTTCTGCAGTAGCCTCCAAATCCTCACCTAGCTCCGGCTCGCCGGTTGTTACTTATCAGGCTACTGCGCCCACGATTCAAGAGGCTATTCAAAAAATGACGGATACAAGCCCGCGATCCATCTATTTATCTCATATTCGAATGCTGATTTTAGGTGAGGAGTATGCGCGAAGAGGAATTTCCGATGCGATTGAAACCTTAATGCGAGAGCCTTTTACCAGAAGCGACTTTTATATTGCGATAGCCAAAAATAACAAGGCCTCTACGATGTTAAAGATCCCCACTCCACTGGAAAAGTTGCCGGCCAATAAAATGTTTGCTTCATTGGATACCTTAACTAAAACATGGGCTCCGGCCACCAAAGTAACCATGGATCAACTGCTTAGCGACTTGGCTAATCCTGACATCCAGTCCACCCTGCCCGCATTGGAAGCTGTGGGAGATATAGAATCGTCCAATGAAAAGGGTGTAGATGCCACCAAAAGCATATCTCCTGGCACCATATTAAGGTTCTCTGGTATTGGTGTCTTAAAAAAAGACCGCTTGCTGGGCTGGATCAATGATCAAGACAGCAAAGGGTTCAATTATATCCGGAATAAGGTAGTTTCTACTACGGGACACGCCGACTGTCAAGGAGGGGGGGACATTGCCTTATTAACCTTAAGCAGCGACACCCAAAAAAAGGTGCTTATTCGCGATGGAGAGCCTGTTATCTCCATATCAGTTACTAACAACAGCACAGTACGAGAGGTTAACTGCCAGCATATGAAGTTAAGTAGTATGGCGGATATTAAAGAAATCGAAGCTGCAAGCAATGAAAAAATCATTGAAATTATGAAACATTCCGTAGAGACCGTTCGGAATGAGTTTAAATCAGACATTTTTGGCTTTGGTCAGCTGATCCACCAGTCCAAACCAGAGCTGTGGAAAAGACTAAAAGAACAAAAAGAAAATCCTTTTATGGATTTAAAGATTGAATATAAGGCAAAAACCAGGATCCGGAAAATTGGTTCTTTGTTAGAATCATTCCAAAAACGAATGAAGGAGTGAGCTTGATGGAGGAGAAAGGGCGTATTAGCATTACAAATATAGCCATACTCGTATTTTTGAGTATTATCGGAGACTGTGTACTGGTGTATCCCTCCCTCATTACAGGCATATCCAAGCAGGATGCCTGGATCAGCTCATTCCTAAGCATCCCTGCAGGACTGGCTTTACTATTGCTACTCCTGCGGGTGCATCAGCTATATCCTGATCTCACCTTTATTCAACTCAGTCAGCGAATTTTGGGTCCGTGGTTTGGCGCTCTCATCTCCATATGGTATCTGTTCCATTTATTAATGAATTCAGCGATTTATTTAAGAGAAGCCGGAGATTTTATGAACAACCAGACCTATGTGATGACGCCCCTTCCCGTTATCAATTTACTCTTAGTTCTTGTGCTTATGTGGGGCATGTATATGGGGCTGGAGCCTATTGCACGTACGGCTCAACTCATGTTTCCATTATGCCTGGCTTTCACTTTGTTTTTAATCCTGTGCCTGCTTCCCCAATGTGACAGTCAGCAGCTTAAGCCTGTAATGGAGCAGGATATTCCTAAGATTATAGAAGGCGGCATTTTTGCATTGTCCTATCCATTCGGAGAATTAGCCTTTTTACTCATGATTTTTCCTTATGTGAACAAACAACCAGGTCTAAAAAAATCCGTTTTACTATCCGGACTGGCTGCAAGCGTTCTGTTAAGTGTACTGCTCCTGGTTTCTCTCCTGGTTTTAGGCCCTTTTGTAACTGAAAATAGTGTGTACACCTCTTATACGCTATCAAAGAAAATCAATATAGGGAATTTCTTGCAGAGAATTGAATCCATGATGAGTACTGCCTGGATTATCACCACTTTTGTTAAAACTATTTTACACTTCTATGCCTTTACCTTAGGAATCACCCAGCTACTGCGATTACATAATGTCCGGACCTTTCTTGGGCCAAGCTTCATGATCCTGTTCGGCATGATTATGGTGTCGGCACCCAATATTACTTACTATCTGGACACGATCATCCATGCCTGGATTTATTGGGATCTGACGGATTCCATTGTTCTTCCTTTGCTGCTGCTTGTCGTATACAAGTTAAGATCGAAAAGCAATCATAGTCTGGGACCTGGTTGAGCCTCACCCATAAAGGAAGGAGCATTTGACATGCTGATTACCATTGTCATTATCTGTATCGGTCTGGCCATTGCCGCCAAGGATTTGCCAGGCTTGTACCGAAAACATCTCTTTAAGGATATGTTCGTGTACATCATTATGCTCGGATTAGGCACATGGCTTAGTATTCTTGCTGCCAAATTAGAGGTAACACCAAGCCCGCTAATCTTGATTGAAATTATCTATAACCCTGTTAATGCTTTTGTGTCCCGTGTATTTGGTTTTTAGAAAGGAGACAGCCACATGTTAAAAAAAGCACGTATTAGCGTTCGACAAGTGACTGTTCTAATGTTCCTGAGTTTAATTGGGGATATGCTCTTAATCTATCCGACTATGATTACGCATATTGCTCACCAGGATGCCTGGATCAGCTCTATACTGTCCATCCCGCTGGGCTTAATTATCATATACGTGCTCCTTCGCCTTCATGAACTCTACCCAAGTCTTACACTAATAGAAGCCACCCGCAAAATTTTGGGACCTGTCTTCGGATCTATCGTTTCTTGCTGGTATCTGTTTTATTTCTTTATGAGTACTGCCCTGAATGCGAGAGAGGTAGGGGATTATCTGACTACACAGATATTTGAGAGCACTCCTTTGCGCGTTCTACTGGCGATGGAAGTTTTGATGCTTGTGCTTGCTGCATTAGCGGGAATTGAAGCCTTTAGTCGGGTTAGCGAGATTTTGATACCTGTGTATGTATTCATTTTTAGTGGCTTGATCCTGGCGCTGCTACCACAAATTCACCTTTCTAATGTACGTCCTGTTTTGGAAAACGGGCTCGCTCCTGTTGCTAAAGGGATGGTTCCAGGCGCGGCAATGCCTTTTGCCGGAATGTCTATCATGCTTATGGTTTTCCCTTTTGTCAACAAAAAAGGTCATTTTAAAAGGGATATGCTGCTCGCATCGCTTCTAGGCGGAGTACTGATCAGCCTCTTTCTGCTGCTCTCCCTGCTTGTCATCGGACCCTTCGTGACCAACTACAGTCCATACATTTCTTCTGCACTTTCAACCAAAATTAATGAGCTGAATTATATTACACGCATTGAATCACTGGTTGCTTTGCTCTGGGCACTAGTCGCTTTTTTTAAGGGAGTCATTTTCTTCTTTGCCTTTACTTTCGGTATAACCCAGTTGTTCCGAATTTCTAATGTCCAACCTTTTATTATACCTGCGGGGGCGCTTGTGTTTGGAATGACCATTTTGATAACCCCCAATGTGTTTTATTATGTAAGAACTCTTGTTTATCCCATGGCTGCCTGGCATTATACGAACGGCTTGATTATTCCGCTTCTTTTGTGGACTGTTTACCTCTGTCGGCAAAAGTGGAAACATCGACAAAACACCTCTAAAAAATAAAAAAACCTTTTGAAACCGATGCTTAAAAAAGCAGCACTCGATTCCAAAAGGTTTTTCTTTACTTACGCCATGGCCTGAATGTATGCCAGCGCGGCATCAATATGCCCTTTTACCCTTAAACCACGCCATTCATGAACTAAAATGCCATTCTCGTCAATAAGGAACGTAGAGCGAACAATGCCCATGTACTGCTTGCCATACATCTGTTTTTGCTGCCATACACCATAGGTTTCAGCCACCTGATGCTCTTCATCAGATAACAGCTGAAAAGGCAGACCGTACTTGGCAATAAACTTGTCATGCTGCTTGAGTGGATCGGGGCTTACACCCAGAATCACTGTGTTCAAGCCTTCAAACTCCGAGTGTTTATCCCGAAAGTCGCAAGCCTGGGTCGAGCAGCTAGAGGTCAAATCCTTAGGATAAAAATACAACAATACCCTGCTGCCTCGATAATCCGATAGCTTGACGCTCGTTCCTTTACTGCCAGGTAATTCAAAGTCTGGTGCCGCTTGTCCAATAACGATCGGTGCCGTGGACATTTTATCATCTCCTATCTTGTAGGGGTCTTATATAAGCCCTATGAGCCAGCCCCCCGGTAACGCCGAATTCCCCAGTTCCACACCAGTAAGCCCAATGTCAGAAAGACAATGCCTACCACCGGAGTTAAAAGTGCCATATGGCGCATGTCCTCTCGTTGAAGAAACAGGGAGGCCGGATATACGCCAACAAAGGCAAATGGCAGTATCCAAGTCAACACAACCTGAATGGCGCGGTTATAGATCGTCACTGGATAACGTCCGTAGCCCTGGATATTGTACATGAGCGGAATAATCCCCGTAGGCGCATCTGAAAAGAATGAAAGGGAAGTTAATATGGTGTAAATCCCTGTATAAATCGCCACGGCACTTAGACTCAAAACGATTAGCGCTGGTACGAACCACCACTCCATAGCCAAATCCATCTGTGCCCCGCTGATGCCCATAATAATCAGACCGATCACTGAGCCGACTAGTGCGGGCGGGTCCACGTTCTCAAGGAAAATCTGGAACAGATTATACGCAGGACGAGTCATTACCCGGTCGAGTTCACCTTTTACAATATAACGCTCACTGAAGTTCCAAAGGTTGACGAAACAACTGAATAACCCGTAAGGAACCATAAAAAATCCATACACGAACACGACTTCACTTTCACTCCAGCCACCCAAGCTGTTCGTATGCATAAAAATAACCAAAATAAAAATAAGATTCGTGGCCTGAAAGAGCAGATCCGAAATGACTTCTACCCAAAAATCGGCACGGTAGGTGAGCCGTGACTTCATGTAATTTTTCAAATATTCGCTAATGAGACCCAAATAGTACATCATCGGCTTACCCTCCCTGCACGAACAGACGTCTGCGCGCCAGCCGCCAAATGATGATCATCGGCACGAGCAGAACGACCAGCCAAATGATTTGGATACCTAGCACATTCCAGATGCCAACGCCTTTTACACGTCCCGTAAATACAGAGCCTGGCAAATAAGTAATTGCCTGAAAAGGCATCCATTGGGAGATTGTCGCCAGCCAGCCCGGGAACAAACTGATTGGCAGGATCAACCCTGAGAACAGGTCTACGACTACGCGCTTCATGCGCATCATGCCCTCGTTATTTTCAATAAAAAAGGCCGTCAATCCAGTAATAATATTAATCTGAGTATTGATTAGAAAGCTGAAGAACAGCATAACCAGAAAACCAATCCAGGCTACCGGGTCACTAGGGAGCTTCACGGGAAACAGCAGCATCGCAATCGCCATGCCTGGAATCATAAACAAGAGGAAACGAAACATCCCCTCGCCGAGCCCCTGCATAAATTTAACAAGCACATAGTTATAAGGCCGGATCATCTGAATAGCAATGCTTCCATCCCGAATATCCGTCGATATTTCGCGATCCAGATTGTTAAAATAAAAGGCTCGTGCCATCCACGATACGGCTACATAGGTCGTCATCTGAGCAGCAGTAAAGCCTCCAATGCTACCCGCATCGCCATATATCGCTTTGTATGTGAAATAATACACGCCGATATTCATGGAATAAATAAGTATGCCTGAATAATAGTTTACCCGATAAGCAAGCATGGTGAGAAATCGGATACGAATAAAATCGGTATATACGCTAAGCATGAACTTTGGCCTCCACTATCGGATTGCCCTGGCGTTCTGCCGAGCCAGACTGATAGATGCTGCGGACGATATCATCCGTGTTGGTTTCAATGATTTTGATATCCGTAATGTCCGTGCGACCAACTACACTAGCCAGCACATCTGATACGTTAATATGAAGAGGAATCCACACCTTGGCCGCCAAATCGTTATCCATAGTCCACGTCAGCGGCATATCAGCCGTCCATGCCTGCAATTGCTCCAGCTGTGTCGTCGTACCAAATTGAAACCTTACTTCTCGGCCTGTCCCCCAACGATCCTTGAGCTCATCCAGTCCACCATCATAAATGATATTCCCATCATCCAACATAATGACGCGCGAGCACAGCGCTTCAATATCCTGCAAATCATGGGTCGTCAGCAAAATAGTGGTCCCGTGTTCCCGGTTCATGTCCTTCAAAAACTCGCGTATTTCAGACTTCACCATGATATCAAGTCCAATGGTCGGCTCGTCCAGAAAAACAATGGATGGATTGTGCAGCAAAGCAGCTACCAACTCACAACGCATCCGTTGTCCAAGGCTAAGCTTGCGCACCGGACGGCTTAACAAATCCTGCAATTGCAGCCTTTCTACCAGCTCATCCAGCCTACGTTTGAAGTCTGTAGCCGGAACCTGATATACTTTGCGCAGCAGTTGAAAAGATTCGATCACGCCGATGTCCCACCAAAGCTGGCTGCGCTGACCAAAAACAACGCCAATGTTACCTACAAATTTCTCGCGATCCTCATAAGGGACATAGCCCCCGACCTTGAGATGTCCCGATGTTGGCACCAGAATACCTGTCAACATCTTAATCGTGGTGGACTTTCCGGCCCCGTTCTCACCAATATAACCGCATATTTCCCCTTGCGGAATACGGAAAGATATATCTTTGACCGCAGCCACCTCGTTGTATTCGCGGGCGAATAAATCAAGGAAGGCGCCTTTTAAGCCCTCGCGGTTTTTTTGAACCTTAAATGTTTTGCGCAGATCCTGCACATCAATTGCTAGCATGCTATACCTCTCAATCAGGATTTATAAAATCCATAGTTAAATTGATTGTGCTCCAAAAAGAAATTATAATGTAATGAACTGAAAAGCGAAAGGGAGAGCATCCATGACAAGCAGAACCAAAAAGACGATATGGTCGGTTCTAGCCGTGGTAATCGTCGCGATTGTCGGCTTTGCCGTGTACTATTTTACATCTATTTATAATCAGCTGGAAAATCTGCATAAAGAGGGTGCTAACTCCCCCTTCAAAAATGTAAAGCAGGTCGATCAGGTTCGTACGCCAGAACCGCCCAAGTGGGAAGGTACCGATATGGTCAACATTTTGCTGATGGGTGTCGATGGCCGTGGCATCCAGAAAGGGGAAGTCCCACGATCGGACAGCATGATGGTTGTATCGCTGGACCCTGTGAAGAAAAAAATCCACTTGTTCTCTATTTTGCGTGATACGTACGTGGATATTCCCGGCTACGGAAAAAATCGGATCAACACTGCCATTACTCATGGACCCAACACGGCGATGAAGACAGCCGGTGATCTGCTCGGCATCCCGGTGCAATATTATGTATATACCGATTTCCAGGGCTTTATTAAACTGGTGGACGCTATAGGCGGCATTGATTTTGAAGTGGAAAAGGATATGCATTATACAAGTAATGCGGATAAGCACGAATACGATATTGATTTGAAAAAAGGGTTACAGCATCTGGACGGCAAGACGGCGCTTCAATATGTACGGTTCCGCCACGATGCTATGTCTGACTTTTCCCGTTCCGGACGGCAACGGGCATTTTTGGAGGCTGTAGCTCAGAAAATGCAGACTACAACTTCCATCGCTAATCTACCCAATATTTTAGAGCAGGTTAACCCGTACATTGATACAAATCTCAGTGTGAACGATATGTGGAAGCTGGCGAATGTGGGGTACCAAAGCAGCTTTGCAGGCAGCGAACAGGTTCCATCGATGAAGCTGCTTGGCGAAGAAAATGTGGGCGGCGCGGAAGTACTTACCGTCCGCGATCCCGAAAAATTGAAGTCGTATGTGCAAGATATATTTAACAATCCTCCTGTGCAGACACAGGAACAAAACAAGGACCAGACCGAAACGAAGCAGCCGGATAGTGCATCGTCTTCCAAGACGGATAAAGCTTCCTTTACCGGGGGCAATAAAACCACTACTGAAGATGCTTCCACACAATCAACAACAAAGACAAGACAAAAAGAGCTATAATGATGTATGCAGGGGCAGCCGTGAACGCTGCCCTTTGGCGTGTGTATACCCTATTTTAATGAACGGAAAGGAAGTTTTGATGATGAAACGGGAAAACTCCGAAGCACTATATAAAGAAGCGCTGGAGCATATTGTCGGGGGCGTTAACAGCCCTTCACGCTCCTTTAAAGCTGTAGGCGGCGGTGCTCCAGTATTCATGAAACGCGCCCAAGGCGCTCATTTCTGGGATGAAGATGGCAATAAGTATATCGACTATTTGGCAGCCTACGGCCCTATTATTACCGGACATGCTCACCCCCATATTACCAAGGCCATCAGCGAAGCGGCGGCGAATGGCGTATTGTATGGCACCTCGACGGCATTGGAAATCAAACTGGCCAAGATGCTGAAGGAAGCCATTCCTTCATTGGATAAAGTTCGGTTTGTGAATTCCGGCACAGAAGCGGTCATGACGACGATTCGTGTGGCACGGGCCTATACGGGGCGGAACAAGATCATCAAATTTGCCGGCTGCTACCACGGTCACTCGGATCTGGTACTTGTAGCCGCAGGCTCCGGCCCTTCCACACTGGGCATACCTGACAGTGCGGGCATTACAACCAACATTGCGAGCGAGGTCATTACCGTGCCATTCAATGACCTCGACGCATTGCGCCAAGCATTGGAGCACTGGAGCGACGATGTGGCGGCAGTCATGGTCGAGCCGATTGTCGGTAATTTCGGCATGGTCATGCCGCAGCCAGGCTATCTGGAAGGGCTGTGCTCGATGGCGCGGGCGAACGGCTCCCTCGTCATTTATGACGAGGTCATTACCGCCTTCCGCTTCCACTACGGCTCCGCCCAAACGTATGCAGGCCTGGACAACCATGATGCGATTCAGCCGGATTTGACCGCGCTGGGCAAAATCATGGGCGGCGGTCTGCCGATTGGTGCCTACGGCGGCAGCAAGCGGATCATGGAGCAGGTTGCCCCGCTCGGCCCGGCCTATCAGGCAGGTACAATGGCGGGCAACCCGGCTTCCATCTCGTCAGGCATCGCCTGCCTTGAAGTTCTTCAAGGGGAAGGCGTGTATGAAGAGATGGAACGTCTGGCTTTGAGACTGACAGACGGTATTCAGTCTTCCGCTGATCGCTACGGCGTGCCGTTGACGATCAACCGCATTCGTGGAGCGTTCTCGACGCATTTCTGCGACCATCCGATCACGAATTATGCACAGGCGCAGGACACGGATAGCGAAGCGTTCGCATCCTTCTTCCGTCACATGCTGAATCGTGGTATCCATCTGGCTCCATCCAAGTTCGAAGCCTGGTTCCTCACAACAGCGCATACGGACGAAGATGTGGATGCCACGCTGGAAGCGGCAGAAGATTCGTTCCGTGCGATGTCACATGGTAAATAAGTAGAGCAGTAAGCGATAGCTGAAATAGATGATAAGCTGGAAGCAGTCTGGAGATACGGGTATCTGACCAACAATTATCCGACCTTTGGGACTGCATTCCAGCTTTTTTTAATTCACAACTGTACCGGTACAGTTGTGTTTTTTTTGGATTGTATCAAGTTATACCATCCGGTTATATTGAGAGAACCACAGGTTAAGATCAGATAACGGAGGTTTATTATGCACAATCGTTCCAGAAATGGGGTCGCCTATCTGGCAGCTCTCAGCTATGCAGCTATACTTGGCTTCTCATTTTTATTTGTAAAACTGACGGTGACGGAGGCAAGTCCGCTGGATGTGATTGCTCACCGCTTTGCATTGTCGTTTATCGCTTTAACCCTTCCAGTGCTGCTTGGCTGGATCAAGGTTAATATCAAGTGGCGTGATATGCTGCGCATTTTACCACTCGCGCTGCTTTCACCGTTACTGTTTTTCCCCTTGCAAGCGTTCGGGCTGATGAGTACTTCTTCATCGGAGGGTGGAATTATTCAAGCTACTGTTCCGATCTTTACGCTCCTGTTAGCTACCTATTTTATTAAAGAGCGCACAACGGGGGTTCAAAAGATTTCCCTACTGCTCTCTGTCTTTGGTGTGGTTTTTATATTTGTGATGAAAAGCGGGACACCGCTAGCTTCCAATAGCTTTGGCGGTATTTTCCTGCTTGTGCTCTCTGCTATATGCCTATCAGGCTATAACGTGCTGGCTCGTCCATTGACACAAAAGTACAGCCCGATGGAATTGACCTACGTTACCTCCATTTTGGGATGTATTGTTTTTAATCTGGCGGCCTTGGGGTATCATGCCATAGACGGTACTATGAGCGCTTATACCGCGCCACTCGTAAAGCCTGATTACTGGCTGGCACTGGCTTATCTAGGCATACTGTCCACCCTCGTCACCTCGCTGTTATCCAGCTTTGCCTTGAAGTGGATCGAAGCCTCCAAAATGAGTGTGATCGGTAATTTATCCACCCTTATTTCCATGATGGCAGGTGCTTATATTTTGAAGGAACAGCTTGCCTACTATCACATTATTGGTGCTGTGATGATCATTGTCGGTGTGCTGGGTACGAATTTCGGAGGGCGAAAAAGCTTCACGCCAATCAAAACAACTTCGGCAAAATCGCAATAATGGATTAAAAGCAGACAGGTAACTAATCTGCCTTCAAAAAAGAAAACTCCAAGCTGGATCATGGGACTGACCCCATTCCAGCCTGGAGTTTTTTAACTTCAGCGTTTTCGTGGACTAGACCGGGTACGCCATGACACTCATTAACGCCAGCTCCGGCTGTGTCGTGTCCAGTCTGCTATATTGTACAATGATAGGCACATCGCTAGCGACCGTAATTGCATAAGGGATACCTGCCGGAATCCGTTCGCCTGACTTTTGGAGCGAGGCTGTGCGGATATGACGGGTTCGTCTTCCTTCCACCACCTCGATCAAACCCTCCAATGGCTCACGGTCCTCAAAATAAATGTCTATACTCAGCTTTGCCGCACAGTTTCCACAGTTTAACACGCATATACTCTCATGACTGAGCAGTTCTCCCCGGCTTTCCGGTGGAATATATCCGTCGGGGATGATCCAAAATAGACCGCCTCGCGGCTGATTAGCCACCTTTTCCTGAGAAAGTTCAGTATCACCCATGCCATTAGCCTCCTTTCAACCTATGTTTACCTCCATACCTCTAGCCCCTTTTCTACCCGTATGGATTCTCCTTGGTACGCAGCAGTTGGGCCAGAAAGGCAAGCGTCAATCCCTGGCCCCATCCCTGAATGCGTTTGTAGGGTACGTTGCGATAGCCATCTATATCGTTCATGACAGCAGTTCCAGCGGATACGCCAGTCACCGTGCCGTCCTCCTTAATACGAGAAAGAATGCCGTCGATCGCCTTTTGCGTATATTTGTTAAACAGTCGGCCCTGCATAAGTAAAGCCGTTGCAATCCCCGCCGAGCCGGAGGTCTCCAGATAAGAGGTATCATCATCCAGCACTGTATGCCACAGTCCTTCCGGAGATTGCAGCCGCACCAATGCATTGAGCTGGTCGCGCAGCGAGCCGTCGATGATCATATAGGATGGATGCTGCACCTCCACACATTTCAGCGCCTTGGCCATCGTGAGGGCTGCCCATGAATTGCCGCGTGCCCAGTATATCCCCGACATGCGGCTCTGGTTCGCATGATCCCAGCCGTGATAATACAAATTCGTATCCGGGTCCTGCAAAAATTCCTCATGTCCGTGATATTGCCGGATGCCATCCTCCCAATATGTCTTGTTGCCTAGCAAATGACCGATACGCAGCAAATAAAAACCGGCCATAAACATCGTATCCACCCATGCCTGCTGCGGAAATACATCATGTAGTGAATTCACGGTATGCTGGAAAATTCCGTCAGCAAACCGCTCCGCTTTTTTGACCAAAAATTCTGCCATCTCGATGGCGATATCCAGGTATTTTTGCTCCCCTGTAGCCTGATGCAGCGTCAACAAACAATGGCCGACAGAAACACCATTTACCGACAGAGGTGGCAGTCCATCCTCGATATTCTCGTCAATCCATTCTTTCAGCTGGATCAAATACTTCTCATTGCCTGTTGCTTCATACGCTTCACATACTCCATAAAAGGCTACTCCACCCGGCCAGTCCCAGCTATAGTGCATTTGAAACGTGCGTTCCACTACCCGGTCGATCACCTGTTTAATCTGTTCCTCATCAAAACTCAATGCAGGCATTTCTACGTCTCCTCCTTTGGTAAGCTTCACGTTAGTTGCCCTCCTTGCCACCTGTTCCAAAAAAGGTCATCCGTCAACGTAAGTAGATGCGCAGCGGTTGCAAATCCAGTTCCTTCACAGCCCTCGTCACCATGTTTGCAATCCGGATCGCACCATGCTCATGAAAATGCGTATTATCCTCCAGGCCACCGGAAAAGTTCATGTATTCCCCAGGCAGCAGCCACATAAAAAGCTCCTTGCTTGCTTCAGAGCCCAGCTCTTCATATAGCTCCTGCGTGCGGGTAGACAAATCAATGAGCGGCACGTTCGCTTCTTCCGCCAGCTCGCGAACCGCCGTTATATAGTCGCCATGTGTGTCGGACAGCGTACCCTCCTCGTTAAAATAGCGACGATGTACAGGCGTTATTAACACTGGGGTACCACCCTTGCTTCTTGCTCCGTCGATATACAGGCGCAGATGCTCCTTGTAGGTCGTAAAAGGCTCCGTAGCCCGCTGCGGATCAGGCTTCTGATCGTTGTGGCCAAACTGGATGAACAGGAAGTCGCCTGCCTTCATTTCCTCCAAAATAGCGTCCAGCCGTCCCTCGTCCACGAAGCTTTTCGAGCTTCGCCCCGATACGGCGTGATTATCCACGCAGACATCATGCTTGAACAGGGCCGGCAAAACCTGGCCCCAGCCTGTATACGGATAGCCGGACAGCCCTTGATCCGTAACCGTGGAGTCTCCGGCTAGAAATAGCCGGAGACTCTGCGGTGCTGGCGCAATCTCCAGCGCATTGATTCGCGGTGCGGTGCCAGATATGGTTAGGCGCAATTTTCCACCCCGGACAGGCACCGCAAACATCGCCTCCGTGAACTGGCCCGGCAGCGTGTGTACCGGGGGCAGCATATGCTTGCCCTCGCCAGCCTGAAGCCGCGTGAGCGTTTCCGCCAGTGGATCGCCAAGCAGTACGGTGACCAAAACTATTCCGTCCGGCACATCTACAATAAATGAAGCGTTCAGTGGAATACAAAAGCTGTTTCGCAGCCGTGTACGTGCATCCTTGGCTGAATTCTGCCTTTGTCGCCCATACACATGTTCCGTAGTCTCGAAGCCATAGCCCTGTTCAGCTGTATAAGTACAATCTGGGGGCACGGCCTTGTAGCCATCCGCAGGCTCCCCCGGACCAAAATCAAACTTCCACATTTTACTCACTCCTCAGCCATGACCCCAAAAACTCATCATTCAATCGTATGCATATGCAGGTGCAGCCTATTTCTATGCACAAGCTTAATATCCTCGCGCTATGCATTTTTTGGGTTCTAGCCCTTCAGGCCACTCGTGCTCATTCCTTCTACGATTTGTTTTTGGAAAGCGAAGAATACAGCGATAACTGGTAGCAGGCTTAAGATAGACATCGCAAACATTCCGCCCCAGTTGGAGGCTGACTCGCTGTCGAGGAACATTTTGAGTGCAATCGATACGGTATATTTCTCGGGCGAATTCAAATATAGCACCGGACCTAACAGATCCTCCCACTTCCAGTAGAAAGAGAAGATGGCCGCCGTAGCCAGCGAGGATTTGAGCAAGGGTAAAATAATCCGAAAATACAACCGGAACTTGCCACATCCGTCAATCGTCGCCGCTTCATCCAACTCTGCTGGAATCGTCCGTATAAACTGCACCATCAGGAAGATAAAGAACGGCATCCCGAAAAAGGATGGCACCACCAACGGTAGGATCGTATTGATCCATCCAAGCTTGGTAAAAATGATATATTGCGGCACCAACACCACATCTCCCGGCAGCATCAGCGTCACCATCATCAGTGCAAACCACAAATTACGCCCTTTGAATTTCAAGCGTGCAAAGCCAAATGCGATCAATGAGGAAGAAAGCACGGCTCCAATCGTGGAAATCACTACGATCGTGAGCGAATTCATGATATATGTGCCGAAGTTATAGCCCGTTGTGCCTTTCCAGCCTGTTACATAGTTTTGCCAAATCCATTCTGTAGGGAACAGCGAGGAGGCCGTGACGAAGATCGTCCGACTTTCTTTAAATGAGCTGAACAACATCCAGAACACGGGGTACAGCATCAGGAGCGCCAGCGCAGCAACCAGAATGTGATAAATTGGCCATTTGAACGTTTTCCATGCCATTGTTATCAGCGCCCCTTTTCCGTTTCATAAAACACCCAGAATTTGGATGTTATAAATAAAATCGCTGTCAGTATCGCAATCATTATGAGCATGACCCAAGCCATTGCCGCCGCATATCCCATATTGCTGAACATAAACGCCTGCCGGAACAGATACAGTGAATGCAGCATCGTTCCATCCATTGGGCCTCCCTCACCCTTGGAGATGACATAGGCCGGAACGAAGGTCATAAACGCACTGATCGTCTGCATAATCAAGTTAAATAAAATGATCGGACTTAGCAGCGGCAGCGTAATACTGAAAAATTTTCGTACTGGTGTAGCGCCGTCCACACTGGACGCTTCGTACATTTCATGCGGAATATTTTTCAGCCCTGCCAGAAAAATAAGCATGGATGAACCAAATTGCCAGACAGACAAGGTAATTAGCATCATTAGCGAAGCATTCGGATCACCAAACCATTTCACCGGGGTTGCCCCCAAGGCCCAAAGCAAGCTGTTAACAATGCCCTCATTACTGAAAATATTGCGCCACATGATGGACACTGCCACGCTCCCCCCGATAATAGAAGGCAGATAGTACATCGTCCGATAGGTGCCCACCATGCGTGACTTGGTATTCAAAATCATCGCCACAAACAACGCAAAAATCAGCCGCAACGGTACACCGACCAATACATACGTAAACGTGACCCTGATCGAATTCCAGTACTTCGGGTCGCCTGTGAACATTTTTTCGAAGTTACCCAGACCAATCCATTTGGGCGGGGTGAACAGATTGTAGCTGGTAAAGGACAGATACAGCGAAATAAACATTGGAATCAACGTAAATGCCAGAAAGCCCACAATAAACGGGCTGATAAACGCATATCCGGTCATATTGGCTTTCAAGCTCTGATGATTTCGCAAGCTCATCAAGCCTCCCTTCTCTTGCATTTTAAAATTGGCGATTTCAAATATGTACATAAACCGTTGTTATGTGAATTTTATTTTGATATCTACAAAGGGAGCTTCTGCGATGGGCTCGTCGGATCAACCGTGCGCAAACATGCTTTGTACTACGCACGGTTAACCTAACGAAACAATCCTTCAACCCTAGGCTTAATCGTTGTCAGATATCAAAAGCCCTCGTTGCATTGTTACTGCTTGTTATTCGCAAGGATGGTATTCGCATCAGCCCGGAATTTGACCGCTGCGTCTTCAGGTGTCATCTGTCCGAAATTGACCTGCTCAATATAATCGGTCAGAGTAGCAATCACTTCCGGCGATCCAACCGGTGGTGGTGGGCTCATGGGAGAAGCTTTTGGCTCCATGGAAGCCACAAATTCAAACACCTGCTTCGTTGCCTCGCTCAACTCCGGCGCTACAGCTTCCTTGATTTTGGCAGAAATCGGTACGCCGCGTTCGCCTTTAATCAATTTATTCGCTTCTATATCGTTCATCCAGAAATCAATAAACTTGGCGGCCTCATCCTTCACCTGTGAACGGGAAGCCACTGCCCAGTACATTGTAGGCTGCATATACACGCCTTTTTCTATATTCGGTCCAAACATCGGAGCAAGCGCCATGGGACGATTCACGACCTGCTGTAAGCCTACATACTGATTGGACCACTGCCAAATGCCGATGCCCGTTCCTTTTACGATATCCGATTCCTCAAGAATGCCCTTGGTTTGGTTCATGACTTCAGGAGACGGTGTCGCCCCCTTCTTAATCAGCTCAGCCAAACCACCGAAGAAATCAACGAACAGCTTATCGTCGTCATATCCCAATCCTGTGCCTTCCGTATTGTAGAGAGATTTTCCATGTGTCCGCAAATAGTAGTGGAAGAAAATATCCGCAGCCATGGAGCTATCAAAGTAAACTTTATTGGAGGCTGCCTTCAAAGCCAGCTCTTTGTATTGATCCCATGTCCAGTTATCAGGAATTTTGTCTATGCCGGCTTTTTTGAGCAATGCCGGATCATACTGGAAGCCCAGCACATTGACACCTGTTGGGATGCCGTATTGTTTTCCGGCAATGATCCCGGTTTTGAGTACATTTTCGTTCACATCAGCGACTTGGATTTTCTGATTCAAGTAAGGCGCCATATCTTCCAGCTGGCCGTTCTTCGCGTATTGGCTAATATACGAAATGTCCATCTGCACGATATCCGGTAGTTGATTGGCTGCCGCCTGCGGTGCGAGCTTCTTCCAATAGTCATCGAAAGAGGCATATTCCACATCAATCGTTACATTCGGATTTTTTTGCTTATACAAGTCGATAACCTTTTGCGTATATTCGTGGCGCGTATCCGATCCCCACCAAGCGATCCGCAACTTTACTTTCCCGTCTGCACTTGTGCCCGAATTGCCTCCGCCGTCCGCTCCACTACATGCCGTCGTCAACACGAGCAGCATTGCTATGATCAGAAACCATCCCTTTTTGCCCACCTATCTCTCCCCTTTTCGCTGTTCTAGAAAGGAGCCCTATGACAAATAACAATGTACTTACGCTTATTTGATAGCGTTTACATTTGCTCCTGTCGTTATTTTCCCAAAAGCAGAGAAACATTGGAATACACAAATCAGATTTCAAAGGTTTAAAAAACAGAGGGACTCAGCAGCTCATCCCCGCTCGTGTGATTTAATGTACTCGGAGGGGGTCATACCTGCCCATTTTTTGAATACCTGGCTAAAATATTGCGCGTTCCCGCCGAAGCCGAACCATTCCGCCAGCTCAAACACCTTTACGTCTCCCGTCTCCCGGATATGCTCAGCCGCGCGTTCGATCCGGTAACGATTGACATAATGCGAAAAGTTTTCACCTGTCACTTTTTTAAAAATTTTCCCTAAGTAGTCGGAATTCATATAGAGCATTTGCCCCGCCACTCCGTTCAGCGAGAGATCGGATTTTCTATAATTTTGTTCAATAATCGTGATCATTTTATCGACCGTGGAAGATTGCCGGTATACATTGCTTTTATAATAGATTGCAGTCATTCGTTCAGCTGCTTCCTGTACAAAAGATTTGAGACATGCCAGCGTTTTTTGCTCTGCCAGCACGACCATTCGGCTCGTAAACGCCGCACGCTCTTCTTCAGGACATATACGGATCATGGCCGCATAGAGCTGTAGCACATAGGAACGGGTTACGGAGATTTCCAGCTTCATACGGGACAGGATGCCGAATAGCCGATCCACCTCCTGTACAACTTCCTCCCTATTTCCAGCCTTGATCAGCAGACCGAACTTCTCCTCGTCCAGCTCCAAGTCTGCCATCTCCCGGGTATCCTCAGCCGCCAAATCGTCCTTCGTAATGAGACTGCCCTCCCCGGTGTAAAAACGGTGATTCATGCAATGCAATGTCTCCCGGTACATCCCCCGCGAATGCTGCATGCTATCCGACTCGCTAATTGCAATAGTTACCTCAAGCTTATAAAAACGGTGAAATGTCGTACGTACCGCTTCAATCTGTTTCATAAATCGGGACGTGTCATCTTCACTTTCCAGCACAATCAGCAGCTGCCCTTGCATGGTCGTACTGAGCAAGACATGATCCATTAAATCCCCTGCTATATTTTGCAACGCAAACAAATGCTCCGGCTCGTGTGACTCCTCCACCCGCAGCAGCAGCATTCGAACCTGCTTATTTTGCAACTCCAGACCGAACAAACGCTCATAAAAAGCGATATCACGGCTGCCGTAAGTTTTATAGGAAATAAACTCCTTCAAAAAATGCTCCTTCACATGTGGCAGCATACGCTGAAAATCAAGCTTCATCCGATTCACAAACTGCTTGCGTTCTTCCTGTTCCTCCCGCTCCTGTCCCAGCTCGGTCAGAGCCTCATGAATTTGCCGCTCATTGCAGGGCTTCAACAAGTAGTGCTTCACCCCGTATTGCATGGCCCGACAGGCATAGTCAAAATCTTTGTAGCCAGACAACAGAATAAAACGAACGTCTGGAAAATGCTCCGTCGTTTTGGCAACAAGCCCGATACCGTCCAGTCCTGGCATAGAAATATCGCTGATCACAAAATCAGGCGGGCTAGCCTGGATTTGATCATAGGCCTCAATCCCATTACGTGCCGTACCTACCAGCCTTGTTCCTGCCTTGCCCCAATCGACCACCTGTGATATGCCTTCCAAAATCATACGCTCATCATCAACCAGTAGCACCTTGTACACGACCCTGATCCCCTTTCACATATGGAATACAGACATGAATTAACGTTCCTGTTCCTGTCTCGCTATGCAGCTCGATCCCCCAAGGTGTACCAAATGTCAGGTTAATCCGTTCTTGAATATTCGCAAGTCCAATACCCCGCCCACGAGTGGTGATCTGTCCGCTCCGCAGCTTTTCCAAGAAATCCGAGGTCATTCCAGGACCGTCGTCTTCAACCCGCAGGAACAGTGCCCCCTCGCTTTCTCTCACGACTATAGTGATCCGACACGGTTCAATACGCGGCTCCAGGGCATAATGGATCGCATTCTCCACCAAAGGCTGAAGCGTTAGCTTCGGGATTTGCGCGTCCATCAGCTCTTCCGGGACATCCAGGTGAAAATCAAGCCGCTCGTCAAAACGTGTTTTTTGGATCGTTACGTAGCTCCTCACGATATCCAGTTCTTTTTGAAGCGGAATCAACTGCTCCTCAAAACTGACTGTGCTACGTAATAGAAAAGCAAGTGCTTCCACCATCTCTGAAATCCGATCCTGCTTATTGGCCTTGGCGAGCCAGTTCACAGACTCTAAAGTATTGTATAGAAAATGTGGATTAATCTGTGCCTGAAGCGCCTTCAGCTCCGTTTCCCGCAGCAATAGCTGCTTGGCAACATTCTCATTAATAAGCTCGCGGATGCGGCGAATCATCTTCTTATACGTCCGATGCAAGAGGCCGACCTCATCCTGTGTGGAAAGGGGGACGGCCCCAAGCGCTTCCTCTTCCAAACGGTCGAGATCGCCTTTTTCTATTTTACGCATGTTCTGGATCAACTGAACGATCGGTTGGGTAATGCTGCCTGATAACCTAGCTCCCAGCGCCAGTGCAACAAGAAGCATAATGACAAAAATTGCGCTTACAATTTCTTTGATTATCGTAATACTGCGGAACATGTCATCAAAGGGAGTTATATGTAAATACGTCCAACCCGTATAAGAGGATTTGATTTGAGCGGCAAAAAAGGTCCCGCCTGTATAGGTTGCAATCCCGTAAGGCTGCTTCCGTCCAAGCTCTGCCTGAATATCGCTCTCACTTAAAAGTGGTGTTTCGGGATAAATCATCCGTCTTCCGTCTGTAATCATCAGCTGTCCATCACGGCCGGAAGTCTGCACACGATCCGCAACAATCCGGTCAATTCGCACACGAATCGCAAGCGTTCCGAGCCCATTCAGCGTAAAATTGGAATCGGTAAAGGATTTGAATTGCCGTGCAGCCAGCAAGGAGGAATGGCCTGCCGCATACCATGCATGGGAGCCGTCATATTTGTCTGCCAACTCCGTCAGGGTAGATCGCAGCTCTTGGGGGATACCTTCGCGGTTGCCCGCACTCATGACCTGTCCCTCTTTGTCGATCACCATCATAGAATAGACATAGGTTTCAGAACCGGCGAAGGCAATAAGCCTATTCGTTATTTTTTTGCGCAATACCATTTTGACATAAGGTGATGTTTCCTTTTCCAACTGGAGCAAATAACGCTGAAGCTGCTCGTCCGTTATGACCTTAAAAGTAACTTTTTCAACATCCTTCAGTTCATTTTCAATGCCGATTGAAGAAATATTGAGTACCTCGGATGTCTTTTTGTACATTTGATTATCATAAATATGAAATACGTATTTAAGTATGACTGCAACAACCGCAAAGTTAACCAGCATGAGCACCGTAATCAGCAGCACCATCTTATGATGGATTCCGGCATTTTTGTAAGCGCTCTTAAAATAGGTAATCAGCACATGTCGCCTCCTTCGCTCCTCCTGCCCGGTCCAGCTCAACATGGAGAAAACTCCATATATTATACAAAATACCCCATGCCTTGGTCATTCGGCAAGAGGTATTTGGGGGGTGCTTAGCGTTGATCGGTTGCTTTCGATTTGTCCGCCTTGCTCATATATTCGTCATATCGGTCATCAAGCTCACGTGCCATCTTCCGGTATTTACGGGTCTCCTCGACAATCGGGTCCATTTGAGTCTGAACCCGCACCTCATATTTGGGACTGAGTCGTTCCCGCTTTTTGGCCTCATTCTCACGAATTTCGCCTTCCGTCAGCAGTTCACTGAGCTGGCGTTCCAATTCTTCGGATTGGCTCATCGCGATTTCCTCCTTTAGGATGATGGTGTACGCAGTATTATAACCCGGTTGCTTCTGCTTCTTTCAGCACTTGAATAAGTTGAGAATGAATAGCTGTATTCGTAGCTACAACATGTCGTACACTCAAGTCATAAGGCCTACCCAATGTGTCTGTGATGGTGCCTCCTGATTCCTGTACCAGCAAAGCGCCCGCAGCCACATCCCAGGCATTCAAACCAATTTCGCAATAAGCAGACAGACGTCCTGACGCCACATAAGCCAGATGCAAGGCTGCCGAGCCGAGCGCTCGAATGCCGCGTACCTGTGGTGTAAGAACCTGTGTAATTTTCATATTCAACGGTTGTGCATACGTACGATCCGGTGGGAAACCGATGCACACCAGACTATCTCCCAACGTTTCTTCTCTCGATGCTTGCATACGATTACCGTGGACATATGCGCCCTTTCCTTTTTCCGCTACAAACATTTCATCACGGGACGGGTCATAAATGACCCCAACAATCACCTCGCCACGATGGGCCAGGGCAATTGACACACTGTAATACGGCAGACTGTGCACGAAATTGGTGGTGCCGTCCACCGGGTCAATAATCCATAAATATTCCTCTTCACGGGCAGCCTCTAACGCTCGTGCAGAAGCTTCGGCTCCCGGCTCTACCCCTTCTTCACCCAAAATGGCATGATCGGGAAAATGGGTGAGAATGAGTCTGCGAATCATCTGTTCTGCACCTTTATCTACCTCGGTCACTAGATCGGTCGGCGACTGCTTGGTACTCAATTGTTCAACCGTTCCCAGTCTGCTCTTAATCCACTCTCCGGCTTTGGATGCCGCATTAATAGCCACGGCCGTATAGCTTTTTCCTGATACGATATAGGGAACCTTTTCGTTTTCATGTTCGTTCAACGTGTTCACTCTACTTTCTATATCATTGTTACGTGGTTTATGAGTTCTGCGCTATAGCACAGTCTCTTAACCATCTCTGTTTCAGTGCAAGTTTGCTAGTTTACACATTCTAGTATACACAATAAGGTTCATAAAGTTTCACCATCTGGAAGCATTATCCGCAAAATACTACTTTTTAAGGCGTAATTTCTATGGAAGCCCCATCTAACACTTTGACCCCATTATCTTCCTGAAGACGCAGTTCATTCATTAATCCAAACAATGCTTCATCCTTCAGTTTGGCTTCGAGCATAACATCGAGTCGATCCGTATATCCAGCAATATTACGCAAAAAGGTAAGCAATGGCTCTACCAGAACACCGTCCGCATGACCACGTGGGTCTTTTTCACTTTTGGGACTGGACGCATGGATTTTGGGCGGCAATGGATGATCAGCAGAAGATCCGGCTTGGGCCAATTCCCCTTTCCAGGTGTCCAATATATCCGGCCATAGCTCCCACGGCTTCTCCCCCTCATTGTTGACCCATTGATGATGGATATCAAGAACCATCGGCAAGCCTGTTAACTTACAAGCTTCGAGTGTTTCCAACGCATTGAATGTTTTGTCATCATTTTCCAATGTTATCCGTTCTCTTAATGAAAGATCCAGGGCATTCACTTGCTCTACAAAACGCTGACCTGAGGTCACCTTATCTCCGTAGGCACCGCCCATGTGAATATTGTTCTTGGCTTCGGCCCCGAGCCCCATGGCCTTCAGCATCGCCACGTGGTACTTCAGATCATGAATGGAGCTCTGCAACACTTCAGGTCGAGGAGTACTTAACACTGTAAAATGATCGGGATGAAACGATACCCTCATTTTATTCGCCTTGACATAGTCTCCCACCTCTGCAAAATCAGCAGCAAGCGCCTCAAATGGGTCCCAGTCCCGCAAATCCTGATGGGTCGCGAGCGGAATCAGCTTGGATGAGAAACGATAGACCTGAATATCACTCGCACGATTATGGCGCAGCAGCCTCAATGTATTATGGAGATTTTCGGCTGCAATCCGTTCTAGTTTGCGGATCGCGGCTTCCCGGTCTCCGATTTTATTAAAACTGGCCATGGTCATGGTTTTAGAAGGGGATGCATTTTGCACGGTGACTGACATGGCAACATAACCGAATCTTACAATCATAGTGTCCTTCCTTTCAGCAGTTCGCAGTAGATGGCAAGGCCTCTTTCTATCTGTGACCTTAACCCCTTTTCTACTGATCATACCCGGAAAAGCATCCGCTGATTCGGTGTATTGCACAAACTGTGGAAAGGAAACAGCTAGGATCGCTGCTGTGCTCCAAAAAACATTTCATCCGCCAGTGCAGTCTGAATTCTGGATTCCTCTTCGTTCAGCTTACGAATGAGAGTCATTTCTACCTCGGTCACTTCGTCACCTTGGAAATTGATTTCAGCGATACAGCCCACAATCTGAACGATGGCTACTGCCACGTTATCCACGCTGTAAGCGATGACCTTCTGTCCTGTCGGAAAAACGCGCAATCCGGATTTAACCATTTTGCCACGTCCATATTCCAGCAATTCGTAAAGCTCTTGCTCGCTCTTGAATTTGCACACCGAGTTAAATTCTGTTTGAAAGCCCATGTGTAGCCGCCACCTTTCATGCCTCATTGGTTAAATAAAATGCTCAAGTAAGTCAATATATGAAACAAAAAGGAGAGTGATCAACTCCCCTTCGTTTTTCGTTTTTATAGGTTCTCATAGTGCAGCGCCGACCTGCGTTCATAACGCTCCATTGCAAGAGCAATCATGCGATCCAACAGACTTGCATACGATACACCCGTTTCTCTCCACAATAATGGATACATGCTGAAAGGTGTAAAGCCAGGCATCGTATTCACTTCATTAATAAGGATATGTCCGTCTGAACGTCTTACGAAGAAATCTGCACGGGAAATCCCGCAGCCTTCCAGAGCGCGAAAAGCTTGTAATGCGGCTTCACGGATCCGATCTGCCACTTCCTCATCCAATGGGGCCGGAATGAGCATTTCCGATTGACCATCGGTATATTTAGCAGCATAGTCGTAATAATCACTCGACGAAACAATTTCACCCGGTACCGAGGCAATCGGCTCGTCATTGCCGAGTACGCTGACCTCAATCTCACGGGCATCGACGTACTCCTCGACAATCACCTTCAAATCGTATTGTAGAGCCAGGTCTACAGCCTTTTCCAATTCTTCTCGGTTACTGGCTTTGGAAATACCGACACTTGATCCCAGATTGGCTGGTTTGACAAAGCAAGGATAACCTAACTCAGTTTCTATGTTGCGCACCAAGTCATGACCGGTTTGTGCCCACTGTGTGCTATTAAAATAGCAGTATTTCACTTGCGGCAATCCTGCATGCTCAAACAGCTTCTTCATGACGCCCTTATCCATACCCGCTGCCGAAGCCAGCACCCCTGCCCCGACATAGGGCATATCGGCCATTTCGAACAGACCTTGAATCGTTCCGTCCTCGCCAAAGGTGCCATGCAGCAACGGAAACAGTACATCCAGCGTCTGCTCTCCGTACAGCTTGCCGAACAACGTATCTAATGCCGCCTTGGTACCGCCCTCAGCGTGCTCCAGCTTCAGTTGCTCTACCGTAGTCAGAGGCGCACTTAACAGCGCCCCTCTACGCCAATCGCCAGCCTTCGTAATATAAAAAGGAATAATCTCGTATTTCTCATAGTTAAACGCGTTCATTACCGCATACGCCGTTTGCAGCGAAACCTCGTGTTCGCCTGATTTACCACCGTACAACAGCCCTACGGTCAATTTTTGATTTGCCATGCCTATCCTCCGCTTTCCTGCTTTCGTCATTGTGCCTGATTTGCGTCACTGTACCTGTTTTCCATCATCTCATTTAAAAATAGTCGGCGATGTGATAAAAGCGATATACCGTATTGTCCGTCCATGCATACGAATTTTTATAGTCCCAATAACGATGTCTGGAGCTTACCGTATGTGCATTGACCAGCGGCATGCCGCCAGCATCAAAGGCCGTTACCACCGTGCTGTGCTGGAAAGTTCCGTCACCATCCCAATCGTAAAAAATGACGTCCCCCAGCATGAGTTGCTCCGGTCGGCTCACCTGCTCTGCGGTCAACCCCCAGGTGCTGGAGCCCAAATACCGCTCCAGACTGTTGGAAACCGCCCAGCTATAGCTCCACAGCTCACGTCCAGCGACCCGTCCTTTATACCACCAGCCCGATTCTCTTTTACCAGTATAGTGGATCGGTGCGCCACCTGCAAAGAGGCACTGCGAGATATAATTGGTGCAATCCACATCAAATCCCTCAAACTCCGGGTTAAAGCTATCCCACCACTGATCTGCATAGGCCGCTGCTTCTTCACGACGATACCGGCTGGGACGTGCTGACGAACCAAAGCCCAGCACACCACGATTCAGCAGCGGCAGACTTCCTCCCTGATTGAACGACGCTTGTTCAAAAGGAACCTCTCCTCCCGCCGGCTTTCGTTCTGCCGGATCGCGCTCGATCCTCGTCACCTGCCAGGCTTCGCCCTCGCGTGTAAACGTCAGACGCTCCCGTTCAATCCGATCCTCCCGGTGAGTCATGCCGCCCTTTTCGTAAAAAAGCCGCACATGCAGCTGTACGTCGACCACTGCTTCATCCGGTGCATCCTGCACGATTCGCAGCGGCTTGGCACGTGTCTCGCTGCGTAGGGGAACGGCGTCCCGCTCGTTGTACCACTGCTCAAGTCTGGCCGCACGTGCTGCCCGCTCCATTCGCTGGCCCACCTCCAGGTACTCATCCGGCTGTGGTATACCATTTACCTCACTGCGATTGTACTGATTGACGTAAGCAAAAAGGGCCTGTTTCCATTCCCGCTCCCCCATCCCTATCCCTCCATTTTTCGTCTCGCTATCGTTATTCGGGGATAACCACGCTGATCTATAGCGTTCTGGTCTGATATGCTCTCTATCTATAAGTATGAATCTTTAAAGCTTGGTATGAACATCGAAACGCTGGAGAATGGAACGTTTTGCTTTCAAGCCTCACACGCATAATTTAGGTCAAAAAAACTTTACGGAACCGTCTGAAAACGGTATACTTAATCCAAAAGCAATCATTTTGAAATCATGTTTCATCTAATGAAACAATTTACATTCATCTCAAACTCTTAACTTTCCATGAACCACTGAAGATGAAATTGAGAACGCAACCAATTCAAACCAAATGTGCAAGACGTCGAAAAAAGACATCCCTATTTTCCCGCAAGCAGCCACTCAAGGAGGTAATACTTATGTCAGGAAAAGATCAATTCTCCATTGCCCGTAGTCTGGAAGTCAACGGGAAGCCTTATCGCTACTACAGTCTTAAGGCATTGGAGGAACAAGGAAAAAGCGGTGTTGCCAAGCTGCCTTTCTCCATTAAAGTGTTGCTGGAAGCTGCGGTTCGCCAATTTGACGGACGCGCCATTACGGAAGAACATGTGCAGCAGCTGACAGGCTGGGCTGAAGATCGTGACAACAACAAGGAGATTCCGTTCATTCCGGCACGCATTGTGCTTCAGGATTTCACTGGCGTTCCGGTGGTGGTCGATTTGGCGGCCATGCGTGATACGGTGAAAAAAGCAGGCGGTGATCCGAAACAAATCAATCCGCTTGTTCCTGTCGATCTCGTAATCGACCACTCGGTCATGGTTGATGCTTTTGGAACCAGTGACGCGCTGGACTACAATATTAATGTAGAGTTTGAGCGCAACGAAGAACGATACCGTTTTCTGCGCTGGGCACAAACAGCATTTAATAACTTCCGTGCAGTGCCGCCGTCCACGGGAATCGTTCATCAGGTTAACCTGGAATATCTCGCTTCCGTAGCCGCCACCAAAACTATCGACGGCGACACCGTTGTTTTCCCGGATTCCCTCGTGGGAACAGACTCCCATACGACGATGATTAACGGACTGGGCGTCGTAGGCTGGGGTGTCGGCGGGATTGAGGCAGAGGCGGGTATGCTCGGGCAGCCGCTCTATTTTGTCACTCCCGATGTGATCGGCTTCAAGCTGACAGGCAGCCTGTCTGAAGGAGCAACCGCTACGGACCTGGCGCTGACCGTTACGCAAATGCTGCGTAAAAAAGGCGTGGTCGGCAAATTCGTAGAATTTTACGGCCCAGGTCTGGCCAACATCAGCTTGGCTGACCGTGCGACCGTTGCCAACATGGCACCGGAATACGGCGCAACGATCGGCTTCTTCCCAGTCGATGCCGAAACGCTGGCTTACCTGCGCAGCACCGGACGTTCCGATGAGCAAGTCAGCCTCGTAGAGGAATATTACAAAGCACAAGGCATGTTCCGCACAGCCGATACTCCGGACCCTGTGTTCAGCGATACGATTGAATTGGACCTGGCTTCGGTTGTACCAAGTCTTGCTGGACCCAAACGTCCGCAGGATCGCGTTGAGCTGAGCCACATGAAGGAAAACTTCGAAGGTATTATCCGTACCCCAGTGGACAAAGGCGGCTATGGACTGAGCGATGAAAAGATTGCTCAGAAGATTCCGCTGACCCATCCGGACGGCTCCACCAGCGAGCTGGGTACTGGCTCAGTCGTGATTGCAGCCATTACAAGCTGCACGAACACCTCCAATCCAAGCGTTATGCTGGGCGCAGGCTTGCTCGCCAAAAAGGCAGTACAACGCGGGCTCAAAAAGCCAGGCTATGTTAAAAGCAGCCTGACACCAGGCTCCCTCGTCGTGACGGAGTACCTGCATAAGGCCGGGCTGATCAAACCGCTGGAAGCTCTCGGTTTCCATGTCGCAGGCTATGGCTGCGCGACCTGTATCGGTAACTCCGGACCACTTCCTGACGAAGTAAGCCAGGCTATTACAGACAATGATCTGACCGTGGCCGCAGTTATTTCCGGTAACCGGAACTTTGAAGGCCGTGTGCATGCGCAGGTCAAAGCCAACTATCTTGGCTCACCGCCACTGGTTGTCGCTTACGCGCTGGCAGGTACGGTGAACATTGACTTGACGAATGACCCGCTTGGTTACGATCAGGACAATCAGCCTGTCTACCTGAAGGACATCTGGCCTACTTCTGAAGAAATCAAAGAAGCGATCAGCCTGTCTCTCAGCCCGGATATGTTCCGTCGCAAATACGAAAATGTATTTACCGCCAACGAAAAATGGAATTCCATTCCAGTTCCTGAAGGCGAACTGTATGAATGGGATGAAAACTCAACATATATTCAAAACCCGCCATTCTTTGAAGGGCTTCAAGATGGTGTGCAGGATATTAAGGAAATCCGCAATGCCCGTGTCCTTGCCCTGCTGAATGATTCGGTCACGACTGACCACATCTCACCAGCAGGCAACATCGCCCCTTCCAGCCCGGCAGGACTGTACTTGAAGGAGCATGGTGTAGAGCGCAAGGACTTCAACTCCTACGGCTCCCGTCGCGGTAACCATGAAGTCATGATGCGCGGTACATTCGCCAACATCCGTATCCGCAACAATGTTGCTCCAGGGACCGAAGGCGGCGTGACCAAATACTTGCCAACAGATGAGGAAATGTCCATCTATGATGCGTCCATGAAATATCAGGCAGCCGATCAGAACCTGATCGTCATTGCCGGCAAGGAATACGGCACAGGCAGCTCCCGTGACTGGGCGGCCAAAGGTACGCTGTTGTTAGGTGTTAAAGCCGTCATTGCTGAAAGCTTCGAGCGGATTCACCGCAGCAACCTGGTTGGCATGGGCGTATTGCCACTGCAATTCCAAGAAGGCTATGGCTGGTCCAGCCTGGGTCTGAACGGTCGCGAAACCTTCGACATCCTCGGCATTGACAACGACGTGAAACCAGGTCAGGAACTTACAGTTGTAGCCAAACGCGAGGATGGCACCAAGTTCGAATTCCCGGTCACTGCCCGTCTGGACAGCACCGTCGACATCGACTACTACCACAACGGTGGTATTTTGCAGACCGTATTGCGTCAAATGATTCAAGTGTAATAATCGGGTGAATAGTGAAAATCCCCTCCCAATGCAGTGTAAGCTGCAATTGAGAGGGGATTTTTTACATGCTTCAAGCCTTCAAAAGAAAACATATACCAAGGATTGAGAACACAAGGGTTATAAAAGTGTGAAGAGACCAGGCAGGCTTTCCATAATTGCAGAACCTTCTTCGCTCTTGAACTGACGACTGAGAAAAGGCTGGAGAAATAGTGTAATCACAAAAGCTATGAAGCTAAGTGCACACAACAACCATACCTCAGGGGATGATTTGTCAACAAAACGATCAGCGACATCATTGAAATTGTAGTGAATTGCTATATTTCGCGGCATTGACGGATAGATAAACAAGTAGATGCTGAAGGGCACAATAGAAAGAAGAAATGACATTAAATTCAAACTATTTAACCTACCTCGCATGAAAATCCACCTTTTAGAGCTAAACGCTTTATATGATACACAGATCATCAGCCTATATTTTTACTTCCCTGGCTTAGTAAGAGAGAAATAATAAAACTAATCATCGTGGGCAAAAAAGAAGCGAGTACCATATACGCATTAACTTCTTGTCCTAATCCTATGGCGGTCCCTATTAAGCCAAAGGCTATCCAAATATAAGCAGAGATGCGATGTGTCTTCTTCCATGCTCTTTCATTGGAAAGCAGCCAAGGGAACTTTAGTCCGATTAGACGATTGGGTGTTATTGTAGCAAAAGACATTCCTATTGCTAAATGCAAAATAGCCGACAAAAATAAGGCTAATTTTAATGTGTTGAATAGAAATCCACCCGAATATTTGAACATGAGTGCAAGGAAAATCAAATCAAGTACAACAAACACACTTGCACAAATCTTACGGTAAGAAGCGAGCATACGTTCAGTAAAGGTGTCTCTATGCTTTGAACACCTTGGATTCAGTACTACGATAGCCAGTGTTAAAACCATAGTAACTAATGGAAAATACAACAATGCTATACGATCGTTAGCGGAATGAAACGAGGAGGAAAACAAAGAAAAATTTATAACATGCAGCACAATAAAGAACATAGACACATGCATCCACGGCTTCTTGAATTCTTCTTTTACATTATAGTTGCTTTTACTCTCCATCCCGCTTACACCCTCCATATAACAGAAATTGAGTGACTCAACTTTATTATGCATATTTTCCAATACTAAAAATGAAATAAACATCACAACAGCAAAAAAGCCGATCCTATCAGGACCGGCTTCCGACTATATTCTCTTATATCCTTACCTTCGTATGCCAATCACTTCGAAATATCCAAAAAGCCTTCTCCGAACACGTCCCGCACATCATGAATGGTGATAAACGCTGCTGTATCGATCGCTTTTACAATCTTTTTAAGCGCTGATACCTCTTGTTTGCTAATGACAATATATAAAACTTCTTTTGGATTTTTAGTGTAATATCCGTGGCCTGACAGGACGGTAACCCCACGATCCATTTTCGTAATAACCATCTCGGCAATTTTATCCTGGTGCTCCGAAATGATCATAACCGCTTTTTTCGGATTCAGTCCTTCAATCATGAAGTCCATCACCTTCGTACCGACATACAAAATAACGATGGTCAGCATCAACTTTTCCGGACCAATAATAAAATAGGAAGAGAAAGCAACGATCAAATCAAAAAACAGCAAAGCATAGCTGATATTCCAATCCAGATACTTGTTGGCAATCCGGGCTAAAATGACCGTTCCCGCCGTTGTGCCACCTACCCGTACGATTAAGCCAATTCCAACCCCTATCATAACTCCGGCAAATATGGCATTAATCGTCGGCTCATGCGAATCAATCCGCCAGTTAACCGTTAAATGTAAAAACAATGAGTTAAAAGCAACCGCAATTATAGTGTACAGGGTCGTTCGCTTGTCCAAAAATTTATATCCGACAATTAACAACAAGCCGTTAATCACCAGATTGACGATCGAGGGAGACCACTGAAACAGGTAGTACAAGATAATCGTAACCCCGGTAACGCCCCCCTCGCCAAACTCATTCGGGATCACATACAGATTAACAGCCAGTGCGAATAAAAACGCACCTACAATAATAAATACGATATCTGCCATACTTTTTTTCATATATGTTCTAATCCTCTCTCTAACATTTCAACGGATGAATTGCCAGATGGATTGGCTGACTCTTCTTGCCAAAATACGCTGACAACCAGTTCATGGTATCTACTCCCCAACATAAAGTCAATACAACTTTGACACTTTAATTCGCCACCAGACTGCCTTAATCCAACTTTAGAATTTGCCAAAATCCCGCTTAAACAAGCTTATTCGACAAAAAAACACAATCCCGACTGCTAAACTAAGAAAGCGGGCCTCTAGCCCTTGTTTTGATCCTAGGCACATTTTCCCCTAAAATGACCATCCTCCTAATACACATTTTGGACACCTACGACCATCTTCCTGTTTTATGGCAAAAGCGTTTTACTTTGGATAAATGCGGGTATAATGATTGAAACATTACCAAGCAACCTACACGGCATTGCGACATCAAGTACATACAGATAGTCCTATACAGACGTTCTAAGCAACTCAAGCTGAATTTGACAATATGGAATTGGAGGAATGACCCACATGAATACAATGAACTTAACTGTCCACACCCTGATGCCTTTTCACCACCAATACCAACGTGCCAACGCGGTGAGTATGCAGAAGAAAGAAGATAGCTCGGAGAAGAAGCTCAGCTTTCAGGACATTTTGAATGAAAAAATGGGTAAAAAATAAAGCACCGTTTCAACCGGTTTTATGATTTCGCTTTACATAAGCTGAAAAAGCCGTAGTTTTCTACATCAATGTAGAGAACTACGGCTTTTTGTTACCCATATATCCCTAAACCTAAACTCATCCGTTCATGGATTTAAGCGTTCGGCAAACTACCCAGCGCTATCCGTTGGTCTACCTGGTTGTTTGAGCTGCCCACTACCGATTTATTGTCCCGTACTCCGGTACTGCTCTGCCTTCTCACGCATCCCGGCGACGACGGCCTCCTCGGCATTCAGCCCCTTGTCAGCTGCATAAGCGCGAATGTCCTGCGTGATACGCATACTGCAAAATTTAGGACCACACATCGAGCAAAAGTGGGCTTCCTTAGCCCCCTCTGCCGGTAGCGTTTCATCATGGTAGGACAAGGCCCGCTCAGGGTCAAGCGAAAGATTGAACTGATCGCGCCAGCGAAATTCAAAACGCGCCTTGGACAAAGCATCGTCACGCTGCTGCGCCCGTGGATGACCCTTCGCCAAATCAGCAGCATGTGCGGCAATTTTGTAGGTAATGACTCCCTCGCGGACATCATCCTTGTTCGGCAGGCCTAAATGTTCCTTCGGCGTCACATAGCACAGCATGGACGTCCCGAACCAACCGATCATGGCCGCCCCGATAGCTGAGGTAATATGATCATATCCTGGTGCGATATCCGTCGTTAGCGGCCCTAAAGTATAAAAAGGGGCTTCCTTACAAATCTCCATTTGCAAATCCACATTTTCCTTGATTTTGTGCATAGGGACATGTCCCGGCCCTTCAATCATAACTTGGACATCATGTTTCCATGCGATCTGCGTTAGCTCGCCCAACGTTTCCAGCTCTGCAAACTGTGCTTCATCATTTGCATCATAGATACTCCCCGGACGCAGACCATCCCCGAGAGAAAAGGCCACATCATAGGTTTTCATAATTTCACAGATTTCTTCAAAATGCGTATACAAAAAGTTCTCCTGATGGTGTGCAAGGCACCAGGCTGCCATAATCGATCCACCTCGGGATACAATTCCGGTCATTCTATTCGCCGTCATCGGTATATATCGCAGCAATACACCCGCATGGATTGTAAAATAGTCGACTCCCTGCTCCGCCTGCTCAATCAGCGTGTCTCGATACAGTTCCCACGTCAGCTTCTCAGCTTCGCCGTTCACCTTTTCAAGTGCCTGATATAGCGGTACCGTTCCAATCGGTACGGGAGAATTCCTGATGATCCATTCGCGTGTCGTATGGATATTACGGCCTGTAGACAGGTCCATGACGGTGTCTGAGCCCCAACGAACAGCCCAGGTCATCTTTTCCACTTCCTCCTCGATGGAGGACGTAACCGCAGAATTCCCGATGTTCGCATTGATCTTTACGTGAAAATGGCGCCCAATGACCATGGGCTCACTTTCCGGGTGATTGATATTGGATGGCAAAATGGCGCGTCCAGCCGCCAACTCCTGCCGTACAAACTCGGGCTCCACCCCTTCGCGGATCGCTGCAAATTCCATTTCGGGCGTAATGATCCCTTGCCGTGCATAATGCATTTGCGTCACGGTGCGCCCTTGTGAAGCCCGCAGCGGACGGTTGGTCACGCCAGGAAATTCCACTGTCTCCCGTTTGGAACCGGGTTTCAGCCCATTATCCTCCGGCTTGACGGCGCGGCCCTCGTACGCCTCCACATCCCCCCGTTCCAGCGTCCAAGCTCGCCGTAATGGGGGTAAGCCCTGACGGATATCCACCTGATAGGCTTCGTCAGTCATCGGACCACTGGTATCATACACACGCAGTGGCTCATGATACTCCGTGCCCTGCGGCGTGTGTGTGGGATGCAGCGCGATTTCACGCTCCGGCACAGCAATATCTGGCCGAGAACCCTGAATATACACCTTGCGGCTCCCCGGGAAAGACTTAACGCTACTGGATTGCTCCACCCTTGTCTTCTCTACTCCTGCTGATTTCACTCCTGTTTCCTTCGTTCCTTCTGTTTCCATCGGTTTCATGGTCCATTCCTCCCATTTCGTTGAAATGACACACCGATCCGGAACCATTCCCAGGGTGGCGCTGATCTATGCAAAAAAGCCGGTTCCCCAGGGAACCGGCTAATTAAACGAGCCTGCTATCCAGACAGTACGCACATGGAATAAAACCTAATGCGTCATCGTAGACAGCAGCTGCGTATACATTTCAATGGCCGATTACTTCCCTACGCTGGTATGATCCAGATCAGGTGCAAAGGGTCCGGAATCTTGCCCGATTCCATCTCAGCCCGCATTACAGGCTCCCCCAGTAACTGTGATACTTTTTTATTCACATGTATTGGCGGCTATAACAGACAACCCGCCATCTCTATCAGACTACTTTAAATTTATATCTTTGGCAACCCTTGTATGCTGTCTATGGTATTCACTACTACCGTTACGGAAGCATAAGCCCCATTTCCTTGGCCGCTTCAATCAATATCGGAGCAAAATCATGCAACGTCTCGGGCGCAAGTCGACTGACCGGGCCCGAGACGGATAAGGCCGCCGCGACCTGTCCCTTTCGGTTCACAATAGGTGCGGCGACAGCTGCTGCCCCTGGCTCACGTTCTTCATAGCTGGTCGCATAGCCCTTCTCACGGATATCCTGCAATTGAGCTTTATAAGCCTCTGGATCTACCGAAGGCGGCCATTCTTCCCCGCCTAGCAGTACCTCCAACTCCTGTGGCGGCATAAAGGCCGCCAGCACCTTGCTGGAGGCTCCCACAGCCAGCGGCATACGCGCTCCTACAGGCGCAACCCTGCGGATCGCCTGGTTGCTCTGTACGGCTTGTATGCGAATACGCATGCTGCCATCCCGCAAATACAAGCTGACCGTTTCTCCTAAACGATCACGCAGTGCTTCCATTGCAGGTTGTAACAACACCGCCGGCTCATCGCTTTGGGACAGGTGCGTGGACAGCTCCCATATACGAAAGCCGAGCCTATATTTTTCCGTTTCGGCATTTCGAACGACAAATCCTCGATCCTCCAGCGTAGTCAAAAGACGATGAACGGTGCTTTTATGTAGACCAATTTGGGAGGCAATCTCCGTTAGACCAAGATCAGAATTTGCGGTAAAACACAGCAATATATCAAGTGCACGCTCTACAGCGCGGACGGTTAATTTACGGTCTTCCATCGTGAACCGCTCCTCTTGTATCCATATTCGTTTCACACTATGAAACATGGTTACATAAATTATATAGAATAGTCGCGGCTACTGTAAACCGATGTTTTTGTGACAACCATATTACAGAACAAGAACAAACATCGACAATTCTTTGCATCATTTTTACTTTTCCAGTGGAGGCGTTGACTTTGGATAATCCCCAGCATACGATAATAGGTATCTATACGGACATACCTTACTGATTTCAAGTGAGTTTATACCTATATTCCTGATTCGAAAATCAATTTTATATAAGGAGGCTCTTATATGATTTCGACATCCCAGCGCAACGCTCAGCTACAGACCGCTGTTCAGGAGCCATCCACCCCACTCTTTAATCCCCGTCTGCTGCGGTTCAAGCACGTTGTGATTGCTCTGCTGCTGTCGGTCGTATTTTTTCTGTTGTTTTGTTTTATTGCCTTGCACGCTTACATTGCTTGGGTGCTTACGAATCCCACGGTCGCACCGTTGTACTCTAATCCGATGCAGGCCAAAGGTATGCCTTATGAGGAAGTCAGCTTTCCGGCCAAGGACGGCAGCCGCATGGTGCAAGGCTGGTATATTCCAGCCAATCAATCGCGGAAAACCATTATTTTCAGTCATGGTTATGGGGCTAACCGTGAAGAAAGCTGGATTCCCATGTATGATCTGGCACATTATGCCCACCGTTTGAACTTTAATGTGGTCATGTTCGATTACGGATTCGCGTCACAAAACAGCAAGGCTGTCGCAACCGGTGGTAAAGCGGAATCCCAACAGCTTCTTGGGGCCATCCAGCTTGCGAAACAACGCGGCTCATCGGAAATTATCGTATGGGGCTTCTCTATGGGGGCAGGAACCGCTCTTCAGGCGGGCTTGCAAACCAAGGATGTGGACGCAATGATTTTGGACAGCACCTTCCTGCTGGAACCAGATACGCTATATCACAACATTCACAATCAAATTAATCTGCCGAGACATCCGTCTTTGGAAATACTGGAATTGCTGTTTCCCATCTTGAACGGCACCAGCTTGCATCAGATTCCATATCAGGAGGTTAAAAAGGAGGACTATCCGTTTCCAATCATGTTTGTGCATGGTACACAGGATGAAAAGGCTCCTTACCCCATTGCGGAAAAGCTCGCTGCCAATCAGACCAACCCGCTTTCCAGTGTATGGATTGTCAAAAACGGGATACATGAGCTTATTTTCAGAGAGCACCCTCGTGAATATTTACGGCGGGTATCGACATTTTTAAGCAATGTGCAGGAGTTGGAGGACAAAAAAACAGCTAAAGTTTCACAAGGGGGTCCACGAACATTTTAACGAAAAAACACGCCAAGGACATGGCGTGTTTTTTCGTTAAAGTGAACAGTGTGATCGTCTAGTAGGGGTGGTCCCATCGATGCTGACACCAAGTATAAGAAATTAAATGTAACAGTTTATAATTTGATCCGAATCAAGCGACCAGACTGATCAAATTGCCATTAGGGTCCTTTATGATTGCATAACGCTCGCCCCAAGGCGTATCGTTCGGCTCAAGATGCCCTGTATATCCCCGTTCTTTCAGTCGGCCATATGATTCATCCAGTGCTTCCTTGCTGTCAAACTGGAAAGCAAGCTCCATCCGATAACCGGCAGGCTCCTGCTGGTTGCCTAGAATAATCCCCGCCGTTTCCCACGTATCAAAAGCAAGGATAACATCATTGTATGCTACTTCGACATGTGGTTCTTCATTTGCGCTTTCCGGTATTTCCAAGCCCAAAATCCGATAGAAATCTAAGGACTTCTCCATTTCTTTTACGAAAATCGCTATTCTTTTTAACTTAACTGCCATACTTCACAGCTCCCATCAATGAATTGATTTTACACCTCCATTGTATCGATCATAAAGACTGTTCAAATAGGAAAAAACGGACTCTTTTATCTCTTTCTTATCAAGGCTTTAAAAGACTTTCCATAATAATGCCTAAAAGTATTGGTAAAATGCGACTCATCATAATAGCCATATTTGAGCGAAAGATCTACCAAACTGGAATAACCACCCTGATGAAACTCTTGTAGTGTGCTTTGAAACCGGACAATTCCCAGCATCTCCTTTGGACTTAAGCCGAGCTCCTGATTGAATACCCTTCTAAGCTGGCGTTCACTACAGTGAACTTGATTGGCCAAATTCGTTACAGATAGATTCCCTTTGCGGTCATAAATAATCTGCATGCTTTGATACACTAGTGGGGGAATTGCTATATCGCTATCTGCCAGCATCTGAACCAAATGATGCTCGGCAACCGTAAGAATGTCAGAGATCGTTTTGGCAGCTAAGATTTCTTCGACCCAATACATTCCTTTAAGGCCCAAGACATCTTCCAAATAGATACGTTCTCCCTTTAACGCCGAAGGGGGGATCTTTAGAATCGAACGAGCTGATTCCGAATATATCCGAATGCCAAATAATGAACGGGCTTCCGAGAACTGCAGTACTTCTGATTGAGTTGTAAGCCCCACCACATAGGCGGCCTTCCGACTGTAGGGAGAAAGAAGATTCACGACAATATCGACACAGCCATCCGGGATAACCCGATGCCCAAGTTTGTCCGGAACAGGACGGAAACCCATTGTCCAAAAAGAAGCCACATGCGATTCCAAGCGAGGACTAGGCGAATATTCCCGGCAGTTATACCATGGCTGTAGCAGTTCTGGCTCCAATTTGGGAGAATGAACGGGATGGAACGAATGAGTCATTCTCAATCCCTCCTTGACCA
Organism: Paenibacillus ottowii; assembly: GCF_006874425.1. Classification (GTDB taxonomy): domain Bacteria; phylum Bacillota; class Bacilli; order Paenibacillales; family Paenibacillaceae; genus Paenibacillus; species Paenibacillus ottowii. The sequence continues at coordinate 282,445 of NZ_VIJZ01000007.1, read as the reverse complement.
AGTTAAATTTGTTATATAATCCGTATTATACTGGCATTAAAACGTACTTGTCGAAAAACCACCGGGCGACGCAGTTTTTTCAACTAGTTTAGACATTATATTTAGAGCATATTAGCGGGAGCTTTTAAGGAAGTTCATAGACATATTCCCGATGAGACAGCGAATATACTGGGTACATATGCGTCTAGGACAGATTTGCTAGATCTGCCGGATAACCATAGCCGGATACGGGAGGTAAAAAACGATGCTGAGTACTTATGGGTCTTTCCTGCCCTTACGTGTACTGGAGGAAATTCGTCATTGGAAGCAGCAGGAAAGTTGGCATGTAGAAGTGATTAAGTCCGCTACTGAAGGGCTAGAACCTGCCTATGTGCGGCTGCTGGATGATTGGCGTACCGTATTTGAACAAACGGAACGGGCCGCCATAGAGCTGCTTGAAGAGCAACGGAGCGCGCTTGACCCGGTAGAACAAGCATGGCAACATCAGGGGAAAAAAGTGTCGTCTGCTCCCCAAGCTCATACACACCAGCTAGCTAAACCATCAGCACATTCAAGGAGATCAGACACATCAGCAGCTGGAGAGAAGCCGTCGTCCGAATTACCCCTGAATTCACAGCCTGCCTCACAGGAACTAAATCGTCGCCTGGACGATTTGCTGCAAACTGCCAACCGTCAGTCACAAGAATATGTACGGCAGCTAGGTCTGCTGACCGAGCACAGTCAAGCATTGCGTCACCAGCCCAAATCCACTGGGGTTGTAATACACGCAGCACATGAAAGTCAATATTTCCTGATCTCGACAACCCCCTTTCAGGAACCCGGCTCGATTGCCCGAGCCGCTGGTTTGTATCATGTAGCAGCAGAGGGTGAGAATTACCCGGAGGAAGCGTTTCGAGAACGGCAGGCGGGCTTGAGAGGAGAAGGCTCAGAACCGGCTACTAAAGGCGTACAGTCCAGCCAGGCGCAACCTTCGGCAGCGGACAAATCCTTAACCAGTCGCCCGGTTCCTATTGGGGGACATCGACTTCCGCCGCTTCCTTACCCCTATAATGCGCTTGAACCCTACATTGATGAAAAAACGATGCGTATTCACCATGATAAGCATCATTTGAGCTATGTGAATGATCTGAATAAAGCGGAAAAGAAGCTGGAAGAAGCCCGAAAAACAGGTGATTTTGACCTTGTAAAGCATTGGGAGCGTGAACTGGCGTTTAACGGTGCAGGTCATTATCTGCATACTCTTTTTTGGACGATCATGAGTCCTCAAGGCGGTGGAAAACCAAGTGGACCGCTGGCTGAACAAATTAAAAAGGATTTTGGCAGCTACGATGCCTTCAAAAAGCATTTTAGTTCGGCAGCCGAAAAGGTCGAGGGCGGCGGCTGGGCCATTCTGGTGTGGAGTCCGCGCGCTGGACGGCTTGAAATTTTACAGGCCGAAAAGCACCAGAACCTGACTCAATGGGAGTCTATTCCGCTGCTGGCGATCGATGTGTGGGAACACGCATATTACTTAAAGCATCAGAACGAACGCAATAAATACATCGAAGATTGGTGGCATGTCGTCAACTGGCCTGAGGTGGAAGCGCGCTACGCGCAAGCCTCCAAGCTGAGATGGCAACCATTCTAAGCAAAAAACAAACTACACCTGCAAATCGTATCGCTCTCTGAGCGCTGCCATTTGTTTAGCCAATTCTTCCGGTTGCACCAGCAAACTGTCGGCAGGCAAAATGGCAGCCTGGCTCTCGACTACACGGCGCAGTGATGCTGTGTACGCCTCGACAGATGGCACACCAGCCAGCTCGGCCAGGCTGCCCATCGTTGCCGGATTCACCTGGGGATAATCCGGCTGCTGCGAGCCTGCCGGCGTATCCCCGGCTGCCTCCCTATAAAATTGCTGCACCGCCTGCGCGCGCTCTGCTCCATGGCCCTCAATCATCACGAAAGCTGTGATGATATACGCCTTGGCTTGACGCCGCTGCGCAATGCCGCAAAACTTGCGTCCCCCGACGCTTACATCGTAGTCTCCGGGACAGAAGGACCCGACGATTTCTCCGGTTTGCGCCTCGTCAGACCACGGGGCCAGCGCATCGGCAACTAGCCCCGCCATGAGCCGAAAATCCTCATGCAGGCTGATGGCCCGCTGCGGATTAGGCAGGATCAAGGACAGGTTCAGTACCCCCCTGTCCAGCATGACGGCCGCTCCGCCTGAAGGACGCACGCATACCGACATTCCTGAATTGCGCGCCCGCTCCATCGCCTGTGGAGCGTTGAGAAGCCTGCGGTCCCGGTGACCAATCACAAGCGCCGCCGGATGCCGCCATACATGCAAAATGGGCGCAGCTCCTTTCCCTACTTGCCGACAAGCCAGCTCCTCCCAAGCCAGCGGAAACAATACATCTTCCTGAGCATTCGCCAATGGCGCTTCCAACCATTGCAACTCAGGCAATGCTGTTGCAATATCTGCTGAGCTATATATATGGTCCATACGTTATCTCCTATCCAACTTTTTCATTTCATTCTTCACACCAGCGAGCCGTTTTCTCTATTTCTGATGTTAACAAAAAAAGGCGGCTACGCCTATGCGTAGACCACCTTTTTTCATCATATCACACCGTGTACTTCATTCCTTGATCAGGGATAAGAACTCTGCACGTTGTGCTGCATCACCACGGAATGTACCGCGCACAGCGGACGTTACCGTTTTGCTGCCAGGCTTTTTGACACCTCTGGCACACATGCACAAATGCTCGCCTTCCACAACGACCATAACCCCATGAGGGGAGACCGCCTCATTTAGAATATCAGCGATCTGTGATGTAATACGCTCCTGTACCTGCAATCGGCGGGTCACTGCCTCAACCAGACGGGCAAGCTTGCTTAGTCCTACAATTTTGCCGCTGGGTACATAGCCGATATGCACTTTTCCGAAGAAAGGAGCCATATGGTGCTCACACTGACTGTAATAGACAATATCCTTCACGATCACAAGCTCCTCGTGATTCTCGTCAAATGTCACACCCAGCGCATCACGGGGATCAACCTCATAACCCGCGAATATTTCCTCATACATGCGTGCCACGCGTGCCGGTGTTTCCAGCAAACCCTCACGCTTGGGGTCCTCACCGATCAGTTTTAAAATCTGCTCCACATGGTACTCGATTTTATCCCGGTTATCCGCAGCTTTGCGGTTAATATAATCTTTTACGCCAGCCACAGTAATCCTCCTCTATGCAGCAACCTCATGCGGCATCCGTGCTCACGTTGCTCATTATTTCCGACGGCCCTGATTTTTACGCGCACCAGGCTGATTTTTGGAGAACTGTTGGTTCTTCATCATCTGCTGTGCTCTTTGCATCTGTTTCCCATTCAGATTGTAACCCATCTGTTTGGCCATTTTTTGCAGCGTTTCAGGGTCGTTTTGCATTTTTTCAAGCTGTTTACGAAGATAATAAGCACCGATGAAAAATCCCCCAACCAAGCCAACAATCAGGGTAATAATCGGAATGACAATATTCCACACCACGAAGTCGTCACCTCTGTATATTTATATGAAACATCTTGAATTACACGAACTTATCATAGCAAAACATGGGACAGCTAGCAAATTACTTTTTGCAAACATATGTCCTTATTCCTTCTCCAATTCCAGCAGCTTCATCTTGACTGGCAAGCCTCCGGCATAGCCGACCAAGCTTCCATTTGCACCTGATACCCGATGACACGGAAACAGGATAGGTAATGGATTTTTGTTGTTGGCTCCGCCGACGGCACGTACCGCCTTGGCTCGTCCGATCGATTCCGCAATATCTTGGTAGGACACGCTTTGCCCGTACGGAATTTTTTGCAGCGCACGCCATACTTGCTCTTGAAAAGGAGTGCCTCTCAAATCATAAGCTATACTGAATTCCCGTCGTTCTCCCGCAAAATATTCACGTAGTTGTTCTGCAACTTCGCGCAGCTTTTCCGGCTCCTGCACATAGACATACTCCCCAACCCATGTCCGGGCCCATTGCTGAAGCAATGCTTCCTTCGCATAAAAAGAGCCATAGTCAATTCGGCATAGCCCACGATCCGTAGCACATAGTGTCAACGTGCCCACAGGCGTCTCCATTTCATCATAATAAATCGTAGTTGGGCCCTGTGAATCCTCCGTCTTTAATTCAGAAGATGCTTGCAGTTCTGCTTGCTCTTGTTCCTCTAGTTTGGAATGCGCTTGTGCGATCATTTCGCGTACTTGCTCATGTTGTTCCTTCTCTGATGCTTGCTTGATCGCTGTCATAGCGTTCTCCCCTCCTATTCGACTCAAAGCCCACGCCGCCGTGCCTCGCAGCTCGGGACGCGGATCATCCAATAAAATCTCCGTCAATTTGGGCACCGCGCTAACATCCTTGAAATTGCCAAGGCCGATGACGGCATTGCGTTGAATCGGCTTCTTCCCCCGCCAAGCCGCCGCACTTTGACCAAAACGGTCTTTAAATTCACGATTGCTCAAATCCAGTAATGGCAGCAGCAACGGCTTTACAATCTCAGGATCGGGTGTAAGCTCAGGATGATGATCCCAGTTAAGGCCTCGATTTTTGGGACATACGATTTGACACGTGTCACATCCATACAGCCGATTCCCTATTTTCAGCATAAATTCCTCGTCCAAAAAGCCCTTGGTCTGCGTCAAAAAGGACACACACCGCTGGGCGTTCAGCTGTCCTGGACCTACAAGCGCACCCGTAGGACATGCGTCCAAACATTTGGTGCACTCTCCGCAGCCATCCGTTATCGGTTCATCGGGTTGGAAAGGAATGTTCGTCAACAGCTCCCCCAGATAAATCCATGATCCCAACTTCGGTGATATCATCATCGTATTTTTGCCGCTAAAGCCGATTCCTGCCCGCTCTGCAACAGCCCGATCCGACAATTCTCCGGTATCCACCATGCTTTTCAACATGGCATCAGGGACTCGCTCACTTATAAAAGCCTCCAGCTTTTCCATCGCTTCGCGCAGTACCAGATGATAATCCTTACCCCAGGCTGAACGTGCCAAAATACCACGGTATTTGCCCTTGTCCGACTTCGGTGGGTCCTTCATTTTGGAAGGATACGCCACCGCAATGGCAATCAGTGACGCAGGCTGCGAGCCATACAGCTCTGGATAAATCCGCTTATCGATATCAGGCTCCTCAAAACCGGATTCATAACCTTTAGCACGGTGCTCTTCCAATATAGCTTTTAGAGACAGAAAGGGGTCGGCGGATGCGAACCCGATGGAGTCAATCCCCAGCCCTGGAGCTGCCTCAATAATTTCCTGCTTGAGCGAAGCCCAAGTCGAAGCCGTTCCGGTCGCCGTCCGAGTTAGTTCGCGTTGCATCCGATACTCACCTCTCTTTCACAATTCTTTCACTACAGATATGAGAACGTTGTATCATTCTCATATATTCAAATTTCAACAGAAAATAGCAGCAGATGCTACCGTAAATTTTTAACAGCACTTGTCGCCAGAAAGTCACAGCGATTATTCAGTTCGTTATCACTGTGACCTTTCACCTTCACATATTCAACCTCATGCTTACCCATCAGTTCCCACAATTCTTCCCACAGTTCCTTGTTCTCCACGGGTTGGTTTTTACTGTTGCGCCAGCCATTACGGAGCCAGTTCTTAATCCAGCCTTGTTTGAAACAATTGACGACATAGGCAGAGTCACTGTGTACTTTTACACGGCACGGCTCCTTGAGTAGCTTCAGCGCTTCAATCACCGACTTGATCTCCATACGGTTGTTTGTCGTCATCTTTTCGCCACCCGACAGCTCCTTACGGTGCTCTCCATACAACAAAATGACCCCCCAGCCCCCTGGGCCCGGGTTACCCGAACAAGCACCGTCGGTATATACCATCACTTCTTTCATCGTTCTCTTCCTTTCCTTATCGGGAGCCGCTGATCCGTTATAACCCTGATCGGTCCGCGCGGTTCCTCATTGATTTCAGACTATAGCTGCTCTATAGCCACTTCCACTCAGAGATCGGCCAAAATATAAACTCTGCACGTCCCAGTAAATCCTCGGACTTAACGCTGCCAAAATACCGGCTATCCTTGCTTGCAGCCGTATGGCGATTATCTCCCATGACAAAAAAGTGCTCCGGCTCCACCGTAAAAGGACCGTAATCACCATCCTCCACATCCGAGTTGGTGTACGGCTCATTTAGCAGTTCACCGTTCACATACAAATGATTATGCTCAATCCGAATGACATCTCCGGGAATACCTATGACTCTTTTCACTAAAAATCTTGGGCTGGACGATTGGGAATCGGGATCTCTTAAAATCACAATGTCCCCTCTCCCCGGGTCATGAAAATTATAAACCAGCTTGTTAACGAACAAATGCTGGCTTTCCATTAACGTCGGCTGCATTGAATGTCCTCTAACCGTGGACAAGTTAAATACAAACAGGTTCAGAAGCAGCAAGACGACCATTGCGATCAGCAGGGTGACTAACCAATCGCGTATGTAAGCAGAGCGACCTGCCTGTTTGGACGTTTCCGGTGAAGGAAGCAGGTCTGACGAAGGAGTCAAAGCGTCCATAATTAACCTCCTCAACCCTGTTATAAATAGAAAAGCATATCCCGTACCCGATTGCAACGGTTACTCAGATATGCTCTAAATGTAAATATTATACTGTGCTTCTGTATATCGATAACCGATTAATGAGGTGCCAAAATACTTAGCTTCTGAAACGCCTGTAAAATCTGGCTTGCTCCGTAGCCCATAGCTTCGTACAACGGCATAGCCGCACTGTTATGCTTGTCCCCAGCTACCCAAATACGACTCACCTTGCGTTGCTGAAAACGCTGCTCCATGAGCTCCACAAGCGATTTCCCGATTCCCATCCGACGATGATCCGGATGAATAGCAATACGATAATAACAGCCATGATTCTGATCAATCGTGCCAATCAGGGCACCAACGATCTCTCCCTCTTCTTCGGCAACGACGATCAAACCGGAATCCCACGAAAGCTGACGGGCAAAAGCACCCACCGTCTCTTTGTAGCACTCCTCCGACAAGGCAATTTGCATGAGCTCCGTTACTGAATTCACATCACTTAATTGAAAGGAACGAACGTGCATAGTAATATCTCCCTTTTCGTAAGCATAATAAATAAATTGAGGACAGCACCGTCATTTTTACATAAATCCATAAAGCGCTTATCATGGTGTTAATCACAAGGCATTATGATAAAAATGCATACGATCTGCTATATATGAAATGAAGAACAGGAAAAGGGTGTACGCCCTCAAGTTCGTCGTGTCATAGACATGACAGTTTATAGCAGACGACAAAAAAGCCCAAAATTCTGCTTCCTTGACCATTAAACCATACTTTTTGACGGAATACATCCCTTTTTCTCATGTAAGCGCTGTATATAAAGCGTTTACATTTTAATGTTCACAATTTACCTCTTATTACCTATGTATGATGTATTCCAATCGTGTTTTTGGACATGCTAGCTACCAGGCCCTATTGCCCAGTTTGGTATTTTACAAACAAAAATGTTGAAAAAATAGGCTGAATGCGGTTTAATATAACTATCGAGGGTATTATTACATAGGAACACTTACCCAACCATATAACCAGGAGGGATTTTATTATGGCATTTCAATTACCAGAACTTCCTTATGCAAAAGACGCACTGGAACCACACTTTGATGCACTGACAATGGAAATCCACCATGATCGTCACCATAACACATATGTTACAAACTTAAATGCAGCTCTGGAGAGCGCTCCTGAACTGCAAAGTAAAAGCCTGGAGGATCTGATCTCCAATCTGGACAGCGTTCCTGAAAGCATCCGCACTGCGGTTCGCAATAACGGTGGTGGACACCACAACCACAGTCTGTTCTGGGAAGTTATCGGCCCTAACGGCGGCGGACAGCCTACGGGTGCAATTGCTGAAGCAATCAACAACGAACTGGGCGGCTATGACAAATTTAAAGAAGACTTCACTAAAGCAGCTACAACTCGTTTTGGTAGCGGCTGGGCTTGGCTGGTTGTCGGCAAAGACGGCAAATTGGCAATCACTAGCACTCCAAACCAAGATAGCCCGCTGTTTGAAGGTCTGACTCCAGTACTTGGATTGGACGTTTGGGAGCATGCTTACTATCTGAAATATCAAAACAAACGCCCAGACTACATTGCAGCTTTCTACAATGTAATCAACTGGGATGAAGTCAACAAACGTTACGAGGCTGCTAAGAAATAAGCCAGTAACAACATCCTTATCCTAGCTCATGAAGGGCTGTCTCAAAAGTAGATTTTCTACGAATGAGACAGCCCTTTTGGCATTCTGTGGTAAACTGGTGGAAATCATTCCTTATTACAGTCCCAGGAGGGTAATGGATGCAAACTTTTTTTCGTTATAACTGGATGGTTCGAGAACAATGGTACCGCTGGTGTGAAGAGGTGCCGCAGGAGGAACTGCTGAAAGAACGTATCGGCGGGGCTGGTAGCATTCTTAAAACGCTCTTTCATATCGTTGATGTAGAATGGAGCTGGATTCAAATCATTCAAGGCAAACCTGATTTCCAGGAGGACTTCTCTCAGCATAATACGCTGGATAAAGTTCGCGAGCTGGACGCGAAGTTTCGACTCGACGTGGAGCCCTTCGTCCTCGCCTGGCATGAAGGTCTGGAACGAAAAAGGTTTGAAGATCACCGCCCGGACGGCAAAATTGCGATTGATGCCTGGGGCGAGGTGATGCGCCATGTCATTGCCCACCAAATTCATCATATCGGACAGTTGTCCGTGTGGTCGCGTGAGCTCGGCAAGACCCCGGTTTCAGCCAATGTAATTGGCAAAGGGCTGATTGAGAGCGATCCATCCATATAGGTCATTTCTTAAGATATTGCTTTTGACCTCTTGTTCTTGATCACACCGTAAGCCAATGTGAATAATGCTCCACATAACAGGGCAATCAGATGAGCGATAAGATAATTCATATGACCATGATTCTCTGACGCTGCAATTGCAAAGCCGGGAAGAGCCGTAGTTCCGAATCCAATGGCTGTCAGCTTGCTTAAATATACATAGGCTCCGGCAACCATTCCTCCGAGACATCCAGCAACCAGAGGGAACTTATACTTCAAAGTGACCCCGAAGATTGCGGGTTCCGAGATTCCAAAAAGTACGGACCCGAATGCAGAGTACCCTAGTTCTTTGACCTTGGTGTCTTTGCGATTCAAAAAGACATATCCCAAAACAGCGCCCCCTTGCGCCATCAAAGCCACCGATGCCAACGGGTTGATAAAATTTCTGCCTGTATCAGTTAACAGCTGCGCTTCTACCGCACCCATAACATGATGCAACCCCGTAATAACGATAATTTGCTGAATGCCTGCAAAAAACATAAAGCCGAATATTCCCAGGTTTTGCGTCATCCAAAGCAATGAAACCGTGACCAGACTGGCTAGCTCTCGCCCCAGAGGACCAATAATCGTAAACAATAGTAGAGAAGATACAAAGACCGTCAGCAAAGGAGCCAAAAACAATTTAATCATGTCTGGAACCTTTTTGTTAAAAAACTGATCCAATTTGGCCACCACATACCCCATCATCAGAGCAATAATGATACCGCCCTGAAATCCAACCAACTGAACGGGAAGACCAAAAAGACTGATCGATTCCGGGCTTTGGCTCCCTTTCGCTACCTCAAAGGCGTCCGCCAAGGCCGGATGAAGCATAATTGCACCCAGTACAAGCCCCAGAATCGGACGACCGCCATATCTCTTGGTGGCTGAATAAACAACAAGCAGCGGCAGGATGGTGAAAATACCTGTGGAAACGATTTGAACAAAGCGATTGATCCCTTGGAAAATTGGGTACATCTCCACAATCGACTTGGGACCAAATAGCCCTTTCTGACCTAGCAGCCCGGTGATCCCCATTAACAATGCAGCAGCAAGAATTCCCGGCATGATCTCAATAAAGACATCTGACAGCGATTTAATCGCTTTTTGAAAAGGATTTTGCTTTTGTGCGGACTTCGATTTGACATCACTTAATGACATATCTTCTGTTCCGGTCAGTTTAGAGAACACGGCATAGATATTATTGACCAGCCCTGCTCCAAAAATGATCTGTAGTTGATCCCCTGCTATGAAGACGCCTTTAACCAGATCAACTTCTTCAATCTTTTTTAATTCCGCTTTTTCATTGTCTTCAAGTACAATTCTTAATCTTGTGGCACAATGGGCCACACCAATAATGTTCTCTTCGCCACCGATATATTTTAAAATTTCTTGAGAAATTTGCTTATACTGCTTTTCTTTTGCTTCCATCTAGTAAACCTCCTCTAGCTGCATCAGATGATGTCTTCTTTAACAAATCTCCAGAACAGGCCTAAAAAGTCCTGCTTCACCCTGGTTAGCGTTATGCCTACATGCATTAATTCATCACCGCCGAACAGCTCACCAGTTTCTATATTTCTGTATACGTAGTCTGGATTCAGACCTTTGAATTTTAACGTTTTAATCGCGGCAGCGGGTTGGGATAAAACCTTGAAATAGCTGGCCGCCATTTCTGTTTGATCCTCTGACACAAAGCACCATGCAGCTTCATTTTCATCAAACGGATTAATGATTCGGTAGAAGTTCCCAAACTGAATGAGCGATCTCATTTCCTTATATAGAGCTATTTGCTTTTTCACCACTTCTTTTTCTTCAACAGTTAGTGTCGTCAAATCCAGCTCATATCCTAAATTCCCGGCCATCGCGACATAACCTCTAGTCTCCAATGGCGTTATTCTACCCACTTGATGGTTGGGCACGGTGGAGACGTGTGCGCCCATCGTAATCGGAGGATAGACAAGACTTGTCCCCCACTGAATTTTCAATCGGCAAATGGCATCCGTATTGTCACTTGTCCAGGTCTGGGGCATGTAATAGAGCATACCGGCATCAAAACGGCCCCCTCCACTAGAGCAACTTTCGAATAAGACATGGGGAAACTTCGATGTAAGCTCTTCCATAATACTGTAGAGCCCCAGGATATAACGATGCGCCGTCTCCCTTTGTCTCTCAGGTGGCAAGGCGGCCGAACCCACATCTGTCATGTGACGATTCATGTCCCATTTTACATAAGTAATTGGAACATCCGATAAAATATCGGAAACCGACTTAACGATGTACTCACATACTTCCTTCCTCGATAAATCCAACATAAGCTGATTTCTTCCCAGCGTATACGGACGATCAGGGACATGGATACACCAATCGGGATGCTTTCTGTATAAATCGCTGTCTATGGATACCATCTCAGGTTCAAACCACAAACCAAATTCCATACCCAGATTTCGAATACGATTGGCAAGGTCCGGCAACCCATCTGGAAGTTTGCGACGATCCACCACCCAATCGCCTAATGAAGTATTGTCATCATCCCGTTTCCCAAACCATCCATCATCCAATACAAACAGCTCCACTCCTACACTTTGAGCTTCCTTCGCCAACTGCTCAATCTTGTCGGCATCAAAGTCAAAGTAGGTGGCTTCCCAGTTATTAATCAGGATCGGTCGTTCCTTGTCACGAAATGGTCCACGACATAATCTGTTTCTGTATAAATCATGATAAATTCTGGACATGCCGCCCAAGCCATTTTCGGTGTATACCATAACCACTTCTGGCGTTTGGAACGACTCCTCCGGTTCAAGCTGCCATGTAAAATCAAAAGGATTAATCCCCATCGTGACCCGTGTGTTCCGATAGGAATCTACCTGCGTCTGAGCCGTAAAGTTCCCGCTGTACACCAGATTAAAGGCGTATACTTCGCCCTGATCTTCATCTGTCCCTTCTCTTACAAGCGCCATAAAGGGTGCCTGATGAGGGCTGCTGGCGCCACGGCAGCTGTCTACCATTTGAATTCCGGGTAAAATTTTTCGCCTTGCTATATTTTTTTCATTATTATGCGCACCGTACAAGGTAATGAGTTCATATTCATCATCTCGAAAATCCACACTAGCACTTAACGCTCTAAGCAGTTTTAGCTGCTGCTGGCCTTCATTATCAAAACGGACTGAACGGGTAATGACATCCCACTTTTGATACAGGCTATAGGATAGTACAACCTTTACCTCAATTAATGGGTCTTCAAGGATGATTTCCAGTGTTTCTACTTCGCCATCATCCTCCGCATACGTAGAAGGAAGCCCTTTCAATTTTGGTTTGCCTTGGTAAACCCGATGTTCTTTATACCGAAAATCTGTCACCGTAGAGCCATTCTCCAATTGAAGCTGATACGCAGGAATCCTGAAATCACTATTTCCAAATGACGGATATTCTTGGGGGATGGTATCCAGTGAAAAGGCTCGATCCGCCCCAGCCGGATTGGGTGAAAATCCCCTATCCATAAAGATGATTTTATTGCTTCCCCGATAGTTCTGAATTTTCTTTCCCCAATACAGATGGGCTAAATAACCATCTCGTATAACCTGCATGACATAACTTGTATTGCTCCCTTGTAAATGGAATAATAACTTCTCTTTATCGATGATTATAGCCATAGTGACCCCCTTGTAGCGCCAATAGTAATATTTTCAAAAAGTATAAATAATGTTGTTTTCTTATTTCTTACACCCTAATCATAATGGAATAGTTTTAATAATTATATGGAATAATGTAGACTCTATATGAAACGGTGTGATAATATGCAGAGATAAATTAAGAGGTGAAAATAAATGAGTGCGCACTTTTCCAATCATTCTTACAACAATCTGGATCTCAATTTATACACCTGTGGCAAAGAAAGCTGTACCAGCAAACACGCTTATGGTCCAGCTATTCGAAGCGGATATATGGTGCATTTTATTTTAAAAGGAAAAGGAATCTTTAAAGTCAACGATAAAATCTATCATTTGGAGAAAAACGATGCTTTCTTTATTGAGCCAAAGGTTCTAATTTACTACGAAGCCGATGAAGTCGACCCATGGGAATATGCCTGGATTGGTTTTAATGGAATGCAAGCAAAAGAATATCTAAGCCGGACCTGTATCAATAGGGACAATCCCATTTTCCGGTTTGAAGCGGAGGGCAGCCTGGCCCGCTGTATGGAAAGTATCGTCGTATCTGCTACTCTGAAATCCAACAAAGACCTGTTGCTCGCTTCCAAGTTGTATGAATTTCTGTATCTGATGTTTGAACTTTATCCTAATCAGGAAGTCAACAATGAGGTAAGACAGCAGCGGTATATCAAAGAGGCGCTTCTCTTCATTCAACAGAACTATTCGCACTTCATTACCGTAAGTGACATTGCCAAGTACATTTCAATTGACCGTTCGTATTTGCATCGTTTATTCAAACAGCAACTCAATAAGTCACCGCAGGAATATTTATTGCATTTGAGGATTGAAAAATCATGCTCCCTCTTAAAAAATACTTCGCTTAAAATCGGAGATATTGCTCGATCAGTAGGGTACAAAGATGTATTACTGTTTTCAAAAATGTTCAAAACAGTCAACAAGATGACTCCATCCGAGTACCGAAAAAATCACCAAAAATAACACGTTTTGACGTTCTACCCCGGCTGCCCATAATAAACCTCTTATGAACAAAGAGGTCAACCAGTAAAAACTGGCTGACCTCATCATACGAACGGACAGGATAGCTTGGTTGTTCGAGAAAAATAATAACTCCTTTAATTCCGGACAGCCAGAGCAGCCGCAACGGCAACTGGATCTCCACCGCCCGTCTCAAGCTGATCGATTACGATTTATCATTAGGCCGACCTTATCATACTCATGTAACATCTTCTTTAAAGTGACGACAAAGAAATTTATAAAATTATGCTACTCAAGTCTCAAGACCCATTCACCAAATAATTTTAAAATTGAATAGATTGTTTCACAATCAACATTAATATGCGGCGAAGAGGGATTTTAATCGACCAGAAGAGGTCAGTTGTTCTCTCTCCTATTCAGACATCTTACAAAAGAAAAGCACGTTAAATTACTCAGTCGGAGGAATCACTATTTTGAGAAAGCTATCATTCTTTATTGCCATTTTCATGTTAGGTGCAATGTTATCCGCTTGTTCTGCCATTACATCCACCGTAAATCAAGCGCCTGCAGGCGTTACGTCCAGCGAGAGCAAAGAAATCGAAAAATACAATGCGTATGTGAGGCTGAATAACTTGATGACAGGCAGAATCAATGAGGTTCTGGTTCATTATTTCGAGAAGTTCGGAGCTGATACACAGCCTGTAATCGACAAGAACTTCAGCTTCATCATGCTCGGCGTTGCTGAAACTGAGCGGGAAATTATTGATAAAGCGAACGGCTATACCGCAAGCCAACCTGCTTTTGCGAACGCAGACCCCGTAGTGATCAAACTGACACCAGTCATCAATGATCTGTTGTCCGTCCTGGACGAAATGAAAGCCTACTACGATACAAAAGGCTACGTGGATGATAATTTCGCAAAAGGAAAACAGCTGCATACCAAGCTTGTAAGTGCCAATCTCGCTTACGAGACTGTCGCCAAACAATACTTCACGGCTTTGCAAAAATTGGGTAACGAGCAGCGTCTGGCTGATCTGCAAAAACTCAAGGGCTCAGACCAGCAGATCAGGTATAAAGCCTTGAAGTTCATGATAGATGCCGAGGCTACGGCCATTGCAATGGATGAGCAGGGAATCACCGCCAACAATGTGCTGCAGCTTGATATGACGAAGTTTAAAGCCAAATACGACATTATGACCGCAGATCTGAGTGCGCTCATGACCATCTCAAAAGACAAGAAACGAGTTCAAGAAGAAGGAATTAACAGCTTCAGTATCGAGAGCTATGTTAATTCAGCCACTGAGGCAAAAGCGGCCGCTTCGAAAATCATTGAACGCATCAATAAGAAGGAACCTGTATCTGATTCTGACCTGAACGGCCAGTTCCTGAACACTACAGATGGCACACCTGAGAATTTCAATTATAAGCTAAGCAAGGCAGTCGAACGATATAATGAAATAAATTAAGCGTATCTAACGATAGGGGCTGCGAAAATAAATACGGAATTCCGGTAACGAACAAGCCTTACCCGCGATTTAAACGCGGATAAGGCTGTAGCAACGATTCTAGGGAAAGAGTGATATAACTGAACTAACAGGATACGTTAGTTCAATGGAACAGCGACAGTCTAGGACTTTATTTTCTCGTCCTTGGTTGTCGCTGTTTTAATTTCTAGGCTCAGTCTAATACTTTATTTTTTGCCGACAGTTATTTTATTAACATCCGTTCTCTTTTTGCTTTGCATAATACTCGGTGATCAGATCCAGGAATACCTTGGGGAACGCCATGGTGGACATATCCGCCTCGCTGATCCAGCGGTACCCCGCTGGCAAGGTGCTACTCGCCTGCTCCGCCTGGTCTGCCAGCGCAACCAACGCACCCGGCTTCGCCGCCGTGGTGCTATAGCTGGCCCGCTGCTCGGCAGCCAGCGGCTGTTCGCCCGCCTTTCCGGCAGGGGCGGCGACCTCCTCACACTGGAACACACGCAGGTTCCAGTGAATGTGGCTGAACGTGTGCTCCGCCTCACGTACATACCGCACCGGGCGCGCATGTACGCCCTCTGCCAACAAATGAGCTGCCAGGTGATCCATGGCTGGCTCATCGGGCACCGGACCGTTGTAGCCCTCCGGTCCGGCAAGCTCATGCGGCAGCTCCCACATGCGGGCCAACAGGCCCTTGGCCGGGCGCTGGCGCACAAGTAGGCGGCCTGTGTTGTCGCCGCTGCCCTCGATAAGTGCGACGGAGCGAGGCTCCAGCCGCGGCGGCTTCGCTTTTGTTTTAACTGGCAGCGTCTCTTCGCGGCCTGCCAGCCTGCCCGAGCAATGCTCCATGACCGGGCAGGTCAGACAATGAGGCGATTTAGGAGTACAAACCAGCGCCCCCAGCTCCATCAGTGCCTGATTAAAATCAGAGGCCCTCCCTTCGGGAATCAGCTCCCTGACTAGGCTTTCCATATGCGACCGCGTGCTGCCTTTCATAATATCCTCTTCAATGAGGAAATAACGCGACAGCACACGCATCACATTCCCGTCCACAGCAGGCTCTGGTCGATTAAAGGCAATGCTCATAATGGCCCCCGTCGTGTATGGACCTACACCTTTCAATGCCGCCACAGCCTGCGTATCATCTGGCACCTGTCCGCCGTGAAGCTCAACTACCTGTTTCGCTGCAGCTTGCAAGTTCCGGGCCCGCGAATAATACCCTAGCCCTTCCCACAGCTTGAGCACATCCTCCTCGGGCGCTTCCGCCAGCGCTTCAATCGTCGGAAAACGTGCAATAAAGCGATTGAAATACGGTATGACTGTATCGACACGTGTCTGTTGAAGCATAATTTCCGAAATCCAGATATAAAAAGGATTGCGATGACGGCGCCACGGCAAATCGCGTTTGTTACGTGTATACCAATTTAACAGTTCGAAGCTAAAATAACGCTTTTGTTCCAATGTATTTGTAGTCATCCCATCACGTCTCCTTATATTCGACAATCACAAAAGCAGAGGCAATGTTAGGCTGATGTGTGATACTTAAGTGAATGCTGTAATTCAAGTCACCCATATTCGGTAATTTCAGTCGATCCCATGCAGACGAAGACAAATAAACTACGGGCTTCCCCCCCGGTTCAGGTAAAATATCCATATCGCTGAACCCGATGATTTGTCCAATTCCACAGCCAAAGGCTTTCGTCACCGCTTCCTTCGCGGCAAAGCGCCCTGCTACGAACTCCGCTAGCCTTCCCTTGCGCTCCACTGCAAGCTCGCGTTCTGCCGGGGTCAATACCCGATTTAAAAATGCATCTGCATATTTACCTGCCAAAATATGAGCCATACGGCTTATTTCCAGCACATCATGTCCAATTCCGTAGATCATTTGGGTATTCCCCGTCCTTTTTTACTTACTGGATCTATTGTAACAGTGCATCCACACCCTGGCGAGTCACACAGGCGTAAAAGCGTCACCAATATATGTTAAAATGAAAGAGGCACTCGCTGAATATTTAAATTCGCCGATATGCCAGTTTAAAAACTCCCTGTAGAAAGGAAGGATAGGATGTCAGAAACCATTGTGGTTGAAGCAGGTACCGATGCAGGAACAGATGCGGTGATCCGTGCCTCCTGGTTTCCCGCTAAACATACGGCCAAGAGCCTGCTCATCATCGCTCATGGCTACAAAGGATTTAAGGATTGGGGGATGTTCCCCTTTATAGCAGAAGCATTGAGTATGGATAACCATGTGGTGACCTTCAATTTTTCACATAATGGCATAGGTGAGGATCTGGAGAATTTTACCGAGCTGGAAAAGTTCGCACGCAACACCTATAGCCGAGAACAAGAGGATTTGGATTTATTGCTGTCCAATCTGAGAGCACGCCATGAATTTAGAGATTTGCCGTTGTTTCTATTAGGACATAGCCGAGGTGCGGGAAGCTGCTTTGTATATGCACTAGATCATCCCGGTGAGATTGCGGGCGTCATTTCATGGAATGGCGTAACCAATCTTGATCTGTTTACCTTACCGCAAAAAGAAGAAATGCGTGCCAAGGGGCGCAGCTATGTGCAGAACGCCAGAACCGGACAACAGCTTCCGCTGGATGTCGTCATTTTGGACGATTTGGAAAGCAATCGCGAGCGTTTTGCCATTATAGACAGGCTTGCCAACAGCAAGCTCCCAGCTGTGCTTATCCAGGGAACCGAAGACTCCAAACGTCTACGGGAAGGCTCTGCCCAGCTCACCTCCGTTCGTCCCGACATCGAGTGGGTACAGATTCAAGGCGGCAATCACACCTTTAACACTGTTCACCCATTCCAAGGAGGCAGTCTTCAACTGGATCAGGCGATTACCGAAACCCGCCGCTTCATTGACTGGATCATCAATTAAACGGTAGCCCCTTCAATACAAACGGCGATCCGCCGGACGGATCGCCGCATTTTATTTACTTAATCATTTTACAATTCCCAAATGATAAATACTTATACACCCGGAATGCTTGTCCGCTTATGTGCCGTACGCGTAAAATAGCTTTCCAGCTTTTCGCGAGCCGCCGGGTCAATTTCCTTGCCTTCCAGGTAGTCGCTGTTTGCTTCGTAGGAGATTCCCAGTTCCTTTTCATCCGTCTGGCCTTCCCACAACCCTGCTGTAGGCGCTTTGTCCAAAATAGCCTGTGGAACTCCAAGATAGCTGGCTAGCAAACGCACCTGACGTTTGTTGAGCGTACTGAGCGGTGTAATGTCGACCGCACCATCGCCCCATTTGGTATAAAAGCCCGTAATGGCTTCTGAAGCATGATCTGTACCCACGACGAGCAGGTTCAGTTCATTCGCGAGTGCGTACTGAGCCACCATACGTGTTCTTGCCTTTACATTTCCTCTCACTTGCGGAGTAATGGAACGTTCCAAACCCATATCCTTTAATGTGTGCTCCACTTCCACGGCAATCGTATCCACAGCTTCCTTAATATTCGTTTCCCCGGCATATTTCAGGTTGAACGCTTTGGCGACCGCGTAGCTGTGCTCGATATCCTCCTGTTGACCATAGGGCTGGAATACACCTAGCGTCTTGTATTCTTGCCCTTGCTCCTGTGTCAACTCATCTGTAGCTTGCTTGCACAAGGCTGCTGCTACGGCACTGTCAATCCCGCCACTAATGGCGATCAACAGTCCTTTGCTTCCTGTTTTTGTTACGTACGACTTGAGGAAATCCACACGCTTGCGGACCTCCGCCTCTACGTTGATCGTAGGCTGTACTCCCAATTCAGCAATAATCTGTTCCTGCAAACTCATCAGATAAGCACCTCTTTTTTAGGAATTTCCTTCACAAGCCAACATGCAAAAGCCCCGGCAAGTTTCGCAGGCGAAAAATGCGGGGGCATAGCTTGAGCAGTTTTACCGGCAAAAACGGTCAAATGCACCCGTCAAATCAGCAGCAATCTGATCTGCCGAACGATCTTCGATCTGATGACGCTCGATGAAGTGAACCAGCTCGCCGTCTTTCAACAGCGCGATCGAAGGGGAAGATGGCGGATACGGCGCGAAAAATTCGCGTGCCTTTGCCGTTGCTTCCTTGTCCTGACCGGCAAAAACCGTGTACAGATGGTCCGGCGTAACATCATGCTTCAGCGCTTCAGCTATACCTGGGCGGCATTGGCCTGCGGCACAACCGCATACCGAGTTCACAACCACCAGCACTGTACCTTTAGCATCAGGCAGCTTGGCCTCCACATCTTCAGAAGTACGCAGTTCCTGAATCCCAAGATTCGTCAGTTCATCGCGCATAGGCTGAACTGAATCTCTCATATATTGATCGAAAGACATAGACATATTCTTTCACTCCTTTTCGATAAATCATGTATACTACGTTTCTAATTTCATCCTTTGCCGTAGTAAAGGCATGGACATCTAAAGCTCATTATACAATCTTTTTCACGTAATTTGCAAAAAATCGAGTTACATCTTTGCATAATTATTTCTGTATCGTATTTATGACAGGAGTCTCCGAATGCTCCCGATAAGTCGGAATGGTTCTGCGCAAACGGACTTTAAACTGTGTGCCCATTCCTTCCACTGAATCTACGGCAATCGTACCGTGATGACGCTCCACTATACTTTGACATAAGGCCAGACCCAGACCTGTGCCTTTCGTTTTGGTGGTGTAAAAAGGCTGGAACAGCTTTTCAAGCTGTTTTTGCGGAATTCCTGGACCGGTATCCTTCACTTCCAGTTCGACAAAATCCCCTTCTTCATGAGTAGAGATGGTCAGTACTCCCTTCTCCCCCATGGCTTCCATCGCATTACGCGATAAATTAAGCAGCAATTGCTTGATTTCCTTAGTGTTCAGATGAAGCCTTGTCACATGATCCTCCAGCTTTAACTCAATTGTCTGTCCCCTCAGGTTCGCATCTGCCCACAATAAAGGCGTTAGTTCACGAATGATATCATGCAGATGACACTGCTCCTTCTCGACAATCCGGTTTTGGGCCAGAGAAAGAAAATCATTAATAATTCCGTTCGCCCGATCCAGCTCCTCCATCACGATACGGTAATAATTGCCTAGAGAATCAGGGCTTTTTTCGCGCATAAGCTGTAAAAACCCGCGCACAACCGCCATCGGATTACGTATTTCATGAGTAATGCCCGCGGCCATCTGTCCGACCAGACTAAGCCTCTCGAAATTGCCCAGCTCACTGCGCAGCGTCTCCAGCTCTGTGATGTCCTGCAGGGCGATAATGACACCTGTCGTTTGATTGATATGTTTATCCCGAATAGGAAGAAAACTGGAGAAAAACACTTTGGGAGATACATTGATTAAATCAGCACCTGCTTCTCCTTCCAACGCTTTCGCAACTCGTTCGTTGACTACAGGCGAAGTACTAAAACCGTACAACGAGTTTAAAGGACGGCCTACTACCTCAGGCAGCGTAATATAGGGATCGAATTCCCGGTAAAGTTCCAGCATCGTTTTGTTCATATGTATGACTCGTTCTTCGCTGTCCAAAGTAACCAGAGATAACGGCATCAAATCCATGACTTGACGCAGCTTATCCACTTCGATTAAATATTTGCTCGTAAACTCAGTTACATTTCGCCGTAGCGTCAGTTTCTCAAAGGAATTATGCATCAGACTTACGACTGCAAAACTCGCCAATACACCTACAGCAACATTCCATAACGTTGTAAGTAGATCAGGAATGTAAATTGAAATGTTCTGTTTGCCCCATAATAGCGGTAACAAAGCCTTAAGCAGCATATCAGCCACAACGTATGTGAAAATCAGGAGCCTTTTGTCCAACAATGTCCCTCTTTGAAAAAACTTGACATGCAGTAGCATAAACGGAAAAAGGATAAAAGCAGTACCCACATACATTGGGGACATTTCTATCGACTGCGCTATAATCAGGACACCCGTCAATGCAGAAGCAGCGAGAACGAAGGAAGTGCGACGTGTACCGTACATGACACCCACAGCAAGGGGAATAATACCGAGATTGGAAGGTAGGCCATATGGAGGCTGGGATTGAAAGAGCGAGCATAGCAATATGGCTGGCAAGCAACACAGATAAAGTATTCCTTGATGAGGTCCGGGAAGCAGATGGCCTGCCCAAACCTTTTTCTTGTCCCCATAATCCGTTAATATAGAGAAAAAACCCGCCGATATAACGGCAAGGAGAACTTGGAGCACACTTTCCTTCAACGCAATTAACAAGGACTTCTCCCCCTCATCATCTTTCCTTGACGCCGTTAGTTGAATTAAAGCACAGGCTACAATATATTACAATATATGTGTTAAAATCCCGGTGCAGAACGACAAATTTTGCTAAATACCGGATATAGATAAAAGAATCGTTTTTACGCCATTCTCTTATCCTGAATAATATAGAAGATATACGCAGCTACCGTGCTTAGAGGCTATCTAAAGAGACGGTATTACGATATGATGAAAAATCTGTTACGCTATTCTGAATTTTTTGAAAATTTGTCGACGAAAAGGAAGAGGTTCATGACTTACGACGTTATTGTGATCGGAGGCGGCTCAGCCGGCTTAATGGCAGCGGCTGCTGCCAGCGGCGAGGGCGCCAAGGTGCTTTTAGTGGAAAAGGGAAATAAACTCGGACGAAAGCTGGGAATCTCTGGCGGAGGTCGCTGCAATGTCACGAATGCAAAAGAACTGGACGAACTCATACGTCACATTCCCGGCAATGGCCGTTTTCTCCACAGTGCCCTGGCTGCTTTCAGCAATCGGGATATCATCGCTTTTTTTGAACAATTGGGTATAGCCTTAAAAGAAGAAGACAATGGACGCATGTTTCCAGTAACGGACAAAGCCAAAACGGTAGTCGATGCTTTGATTAATAAAGTGCGCTCCCAAGGAGTCGAGATTCGGACAAGCTGCCCTGTTCAAGAGGTGATTTACAAAGAAGGTCATACGGCTGGCGTGCGGCTGCGTTCCGGTGAAACGCTACGTAGCCGTAACGTCATTGTCGCTGTCGGGGGCAAGTCTGTCCCGCATACAGGTTCGGAAGGTGACGGCTATGCATGGGCAGAGCAAGCAGGACATACCATTACGGAACTGTATCCAACAGAGGTCCCGTTAACGTCAGGCGAGACATTCATCCAGACAAAAGAGCTGCAGGGGCTCTCCTTACGAAACATCAGCCTGACCGTATGGAATGCGAAACAAAAGAAGGTTGTCGTTCATGAAGGAGATATGATTTTCACGCATTTTGGTTTGTCTGGTCCAACTGCTTTGCGTTGCAGTCAGTTTGTCGTCAAGGGAATGAAAAAGGATAAGGTAAACACAGTATTGTTAACTCTCGATTTACAGCCTCACAAACATGCTGATGAAGTCTACCGGGAGACGCTGGAACTGGCATCGGTGGATGCTAAAAAGGCGATCAAAAACGTGCTAAAGCCTTATTTACCGGAACGCATGATTCCGTTGTTGCTTCAGCAAGCTGAACTGCGTGAGGATTTGAACTATGATCATATTCCCAAGCAGCAATGGCAAGAGCTCGCCCATCGAATCAAGGCGTTTCCCATTCGTGTGAATGGTACGCTCTCTCTCAAGGAAGCCTTTGTTACCGGGGGCGGTGTGAATTTGAAGGAAATTAATCCGAAAACGATGGAGTCCAAGCTGATGCCTGGCTTGTTTTTCTGCGGTGAGATTCTGGATATTCACGGCTACACTGGAGGCTATAATATCACGGCGGCGTTTACGACAGGGCATACAGCAGGAACGCATGCGGCTTTAAACGAGATGCTGTAGGAGTGGAAGGCACTACGGGTAGGCTTTGATCTTACGATCGCTGTTGCCACGGGATTCTTTTGATTTTATAAAACATTTAAGCGTAAGAATCCCGTGGCAAAGGCGAGCGCTTCGCTGCATACCACCACTGCATCCTCGTTTTTTGGGGGAGATAGGAAAAGGAAATTAAAAAGACTTAAATCAGTTATATCGCTGATTTAAGTCTTTTTTGATTAATCGCGTATTGAACAATAATCATTTGTTTAACGGTTATCGGCTATTCCTAAACCTCAATAATGATTGGTAAAATCATAGGTCTTCTCTTGGTCTGGCTGTAAATAAACTGGCCCACATTATCTTTTAACATCTGCTTAATCAGGCCCCACTGACTCATTTCGATTGCTGTTAGCTCGTTCACTGTGGCCATAATCGTGTCGCGAATCTGATTCATCAGCTCTTCGGAATCCTTAACATATACAAAGCCTCTGGATATGACTTCTGGCGTTGCAAGCATTTGCTTCTCGTTTTTGCTCAAAGTCATCACTATAATCAGCATTCCGTCTGAGGCAAGTTTTTTACGGTCCCGCAATACAATATTGCCCACATCACCGGTTACCAGCCCATCTACCAGGCTATTGCCGGATGGTACTTGGGGACCCAGAGACGCTCTCCCCTCTACGATTTGAATCGTATCACCGTTTCGGACAATAAATACGTTTTCCATTGGTATCCCGACTGACTCTGCTAACTGGCGATGCTGATGCAGCATTCTGAATTCACCATGTATAGGAATCAAATACTGGGGTTTCATCAGAGTCATCATTAATTTCAACTCTTCTTGGCTGCCATGACCGGATACGTGCATTCCCGTGGCGCTACCTGAACCATAAATAACGTTAGCGCCCAGTACGTACAGGTTATCGATGACCTGGGAAAGATTCCGTTCATTCCCGGGTATAGCCCCTGCTGCGATGATTACAGTATCACCAGGCAGAATTTCGATTTTGGGATGCAAAGAATTGGCTAGTCGGGATAGTGCAGCCATCGGTTCACCCTGACTTCCTGTGCATAAAATTGCAATTTTTTCTGCAGGATAGCGCTCCGTTTCTCCAGCCTCAATCAACAAGTCTTCCGGCATATGCAAGAAACCCAGCTCCTTAGCCACAGTCACCACATTGATCATGCTGCGTCCCAGTAAAACCAGTTTTCTGCCTGTCTCGACAGCCGCGTCAATGACCTGCTGGACACGGTTAACATTGGAAGCAAATGTAGAAATGAATACTTGCTGCTTGGCTCTAGCGAAAGCGTCCAAAATATGCCCGCCAACCAAACGTTCTGAAGGCGTAAATCCTGGTCTTTCGGCATTTGTACTTTCGGAAAGAAGCACTTTAACTCCTTGTTTTCCAATTTCAGCCATGCGATGAAGATCAGGGAAAGGTCCGCTGACAGGAGACATGTCGAATTTAAAATCCCCGGTATGAACCACATTTCCTTCGGGTGTCTGAAAAAAGACGCCCAGGCAATCAGGGATGCTGTGTACAGTGGTGAAAAAGGACGCCTTAATCATGCCTGCCTGAACCGTTGAATCCGCATCTATAAGATGAAGCTTGGCATCACGCAAAAGGTTATGTTCCTTTAGTTTAATCTTGATCAATTCGATAGTGAGCTTTGTGCCGTATACGGGGATATTGATCTGTTTTAGCAAATAAGGAATGCCTCCGATGTGATCCTCATGGCCATGCGTTACAATGAGCGCTCTGACTTTATCCTGATTCTCCAGCAGATAGGTGACATCCGGTACAATGAGGTCAATACCAGGCAAATTCTCATTAGGAAACTTGGAGCCACAATCGATGACAACAATATCCTGATCGTATTGGATCAGATACATATTTTTCCCAATTTCGTTAACGCCGCCTAGCGCAGCAATAAGTAATCTGTTATCAGCAAGCATCGGTCTATTTCCTCCTTAGGAAAATGCTATCCATATTATTCATTTTCCACGTAAACTTATGCATCATATTGGAAAAAGAAGTGCATAGTCTTTCCTAAATAAAAGGGTTCATAGTACACAAAAAGAAACCCTTGTCTCTAACAGACAGGGGCCCTTACTTGATTGTTAGATCCCCACCGCAGCCGATATCGCAGCAAAAATAGCAGCAATCAGCCATAGGATCGGGAATAGTTTGAAGATTACTTTCAGCCACTGCCCAAAGCTAATCCGGGCAATAGCCAATCCTGCCAGCAGCACTCCACCTGTTGGTGAAATGAGATTGGTCAACCCATTACCAAATTGGTACGCTGTGACTACAGCTTCACGATTAATGCCGACAAGATCGCCAAGCGGCGCGAGAACAGGCATGGTTAGTGCAGCTTCTCCCGAAGAAGAAGGGACCAGGAAAGTGATGATATTATGCGCAAGCAACATAATCGTCGTGAATAAATAACTTGGCAATCCTTCCAGGACACTTGCAAGTGCATTCAATACGGTATCAATAATCATCCCCTGTTCTGCGATAATCAGAATTCCGCGGGCGAGGCCTATGATCACCGCAGCGTAGATAAATTCTCCACATCCTTTTACAAAATTTTCAGCTATTTCCTTCTGGCTCATTTTAGTAACAATCCCGACAAAAAGACCAAGGGCAAAGAAAAGAGCACCGATCTCGGTCATATACCAGCCTTTGACCAAAATTCCCCAAACAATCGCTCCAAGCGTTACAATAAATCCACCTATAATTAGTTTGTCTCGTACCGTGAAGACGACGTCCTCGCCTGTGCTTTCCTTTACAAATTGCTCGCGGTTTATAATGTCACTCTGAAACACGATGGATTTCTCCGGATTTCGCTTCACCCGGTGCGCATACCACATCGTAAAAGCAATAGATATCATCGTAAACACAAGCCATTCAATAAATCTCAGCCAAAGCTGAGGATTCCCCTCTACCCCAGCTATTCCTTGGGCAATCAACACGGAAAAGGGATTCACAGTCGAACCAACGTAGCCAATTTGCGTACCCAGAAATAAAATCAAAATAGCTGTCATAGAATCAAAACCCAAGGCAAACATTAACGGAATAAAAATCGCATACAGTGGAATAATTTCTTCACTCATCCCAAAGGTAGAACCTCCGAGACTGAAGATGACCATAGCAATAGGAATAAGCAAAATCCCCTTATTCTTCAACCGCCTGGCCAGAGCTGTCAGCGCACGATCAATAGCCCCCGTCTGCAAAATAATACCGAAGGAGCCGCCTACAATAAGTACAAAAGAGACAACATCGGCGGCATTGATAATCCCCTCGATCGGAGCGCTGAGGATTTGCGGCATTCCCTGTCTTAAGTCACCGTTCTCCCCCGTTTTAGGTACAGAGTGATAAGTTCCTGAGACGATTGCCGTTTTGGTCACACCGTTCACTGTCACTTCATGACGTTCAAATTGACCGCTAGGTACAATCCATGTCAACGCGGCGACTGTAATAATAATCAAAAATATTAAGGTATAACTATGGGGCAAGGATAATTTCCATTTCTTATTCTTGATGTTCATGTTTATCCCTCATTCCAAGAATGGTTATACGTAACCGTTCCTCCCATAATGGTCAATATCACTTGGGCATCCCTGATGACGCCAGCGGATGCATTAAGGAGGTCGCGATCAAAAACGGCGATATCAGCATATTTGCCAGCCTCCAGCGTACCTGTAACCTCTTCCATATAACAATGTTTGGCTCCATTAATGGTCCATGCCTTTAAAACTTCAGATGGCGGCATCCCTTGGTCAGGATACCAACCTCCAGCAGGCGAGCCATCCGGGAATAAGCGGTGAGAGGCTGCATACAGCGAATCAGGGACACTGGTGATAAATAAAGGCAAATCAGTACCTATAGTTATCGGCACGTTAGCTTCCAGCATGGATTTATAATTATAAAAACGGCTTTCATTCTCTTTGCCTGCCACGATAGACATATAAGCCTCTTCGTAAGAGGGGTTCAGCAGCAGAATCTGGGCATAGACCTCGGCAAAAATTTCATTTTCTCCCATTCTGGTCAGGTCTTCGGGATGTGGATATTCCAGATCACTGATCGAA
Organism: Paenibacillus ottowii; assembly: GCF_006874425.1. Lineage (GTDB taxonomy): Bacteria > Bacillota > Bacilli > Paenibacillales > Paenibacillaceae > Paenibacillus > Paenibacillus ottowii. Next base: position 255,580 of record NZ_VIJZ01000007.1, on the reverse strand, counting down.
TGTCTGATAAGGTGATTGCCTTGCTGCACGCGGCATTTTTCAATCATGGATACTGCTTGACGAATTGCAGCATCGCCTTCTGCAGTGAGGCAGCACTTGATCCCCTGGCTGTCCGCTTCCAGAACTGATGCTTCAATCCTTTCATAATCTACCGTCTTCAAATTCTTGACTCCAGGCATATCTGCGTAAGGCTCCAGCATATCCCCTGTATGATCTGCTACAACGCCGTCAAGCATCAGCTTGTAGCCTTGAAAACGTATAAGGTCTCCATGATAAAGTGCTTTATACTTGATACCAATGCCTATATCAAACGGTTCAACAACAGGTTCCAGCGAGAAATGAAATCGGAGTGGCAATTGACCTGCTACTTTCAATTCTTCTAGAATCGGTAGCAGCTCGCTATGCCGGTCAAAACCGATATCTTTTATAGAAGTAACTCCTCGCGCAGCCAACAGGCGGCAAAACTCCATAAACTCTTGTTGGACAAGGCTGTGGTCCTGCATCATAGCTTGGAGCAGTAAAGCGCGTGCTTCAGCACTGCATTGATCCGGTGAAAATTGATATTTCTCCTCTGCCAATCGGTTCATCCAGCAGTAGCTTTTATTGTGGTTGATAGCGACCACCGCCCGGTCGGGGAATAATCCATCCAACAAGCTTTGCTCGGGCAGCTTCCCCCATCTTTCCTCGCTCCAACCGTAAGCGGTTACATCTCTTTCTGGCGGAAGGTTGCTCGCCTCTTGCAGCAGTAGTTTCACTGCTTCTTCACTTGAAGCTGTATGCGTAAGATCCACGCCCCGATGCATTGACATATATCCAGTGAAAAATACATGGTTGTCATGAATTCCCGGCATAATAAAGGCATCGCCCAGATCATAAACAACCGTTTCCGTTCCTATCCAGGCTTGTGCCTCTTCCGGACGCCCCACTGCTGCAATACGTTCTCCTCGTACTGCAACAAACCCGGGTGAAGCTTCATTGTCCAAGCCATTAAAAATAGCTCTGGAGAGTAAAACTTTGTCTGCTAATGTACCTTTTTCCCCTTGCACAGTATCATCACCTCATGATTGATTGATTCATCTAACACCACATGATGTAATATAACGTTATATCAAAGCTTCTGCTTCTCCTCATATCGGATGGAAGCAGAAGCCACACGTACCTGAACTACCTTGCATAACAGGTAGTGAATTATATGGAAAATTGGTAGCGGTCTCCGATGATGTACTGCTTTCCCACATGAACCGGGCTTCCATGCTGGTCATAAATAATAGTATGCATGTAAAACAGTGCCTGCCCGATCGCCGTCTCCAGCTGCTTGGCCTGATATTCATCTGCCAAAGCAATTTGTAATATCGTCTCTCCCGGCTGGTTAGGATCAATGCCGTATTTTTGCCGCAGCAGTTCGTATACGGACCCCTCCAATTGCTCGTTCATTAGAAAGGCAAACCGCTCATAAGGATAATAATTGTTCTCCAGCATTAGAGGGCGATCATCTGCGTATCTTTTACGCTGGATATATAGCACTTTTTCTCCCTGCGACAACTGCAATTGATGTGCAATTTCCTCATCTGCTGCTATGATTTCACGTTTTGTTATCTCACTGTGTGAAGAGAGTCCATTGGATTTGCATGCCGCCGTAAAGCTGATCACATGCTCAATCTTCCGTCCAATTTTGGGTATATTGACAAAGGTGCCTTTTCCCTGACGTTTGGTCAGATAACCTTCATGAACCAATTCGGCAATTGCTTTCCTTACGGTAATCCGACTAACATTATACATCTCGCTTAGCTCTGTTTCGGTCGGTATACGGCTTCCTTGCGTAAATGTTCCATTATGAATAGCGGTTTTGACCGCTTTTTGTAATTGAATATATAATGGCTCGGCTTGGTCTGAATTCAACATAATGTACCCTCACTTGTCATATAACGTTATATCACTCTCACTTAGAGTATCAAAGGTTACATATTCTTACAAGTGAAGATATTCGAGAAGGATCGTCAATAATGAACGCCGTAACCAAAGGAGCCTTCTACCAGGCAACTCTGGGCGGCAAGCCTTGAGCCTTCTGCCATAGCAGCCTGTATGTTGCCTTTTTCCAAAAAGCTCAGTAAAAAAGCAGTTATATAAGAGTCGCCTGCCCCCATAGTATCCACAGCCTCAACGGAATCAGGCATTTGAAAATAGAACTTCGTACCATCATAGGCGATGGATCGGTCACCGCCACGTGTGGCGACCAGAATTTGACCCTCTTTTATTCGCTTGGAGCGGATATAATTCTGTGTCTCTTCATCCGTCATATGGCTGCAAGAGAAAAAAGCGAAATCGGCATGCTTAATAAATTGTTCTACCTGTGAATCTGTAAAATCATCTGAGAAATCAAAAGAAATTGGGATGCTCAGCGCCTCCAACTCAGGCAGCAAGTGGCCTGTATGACTGTACAAACCTGTATGAATAAGGTCGAATCCGCCAAGATAATCTTTGTCCTCTTCGCTCAGTTCCAATGGATGGAGACGTGTTACTCCCCCCTCATTACTGCCCAGAAATACTCTGTCTCCGTCTTCGAGGGTTACCCGTGCACAGCCGTTCTCACCGCTGTGATATCTGCACCGTGAAATGTCGATGTCGAGCTCACGCAGGGTGTGTTCTACGTGCCGCGCTTCGTGATCGTCCCCGAACACGCCTATAAAGGCTGCATCCACTCCCGCTTTTTTGGCAAACACACTGAAATTAAGTGCATTGCCACCAGGGTACATCAGGCGGAGATGAACATATTTATCTACCACATTATCGCCAATGCCTAAAACCTTCATGATGGTTTCCTCCTGTTGGTAGGTGCGCTTAGTAAGCTACTTTGCCCATATAACGGCGAGTTTCCAATGGGTGATTGCGTACTTTCGCGAGTGCTTCACGATACACACATACAATGCTGTAAAATAAAACCGGGTTAAAAAACTCTACCACTTCGTCTGCAATTGTTCCAATGCCAAGCTCCTTCGCATCAATGACTTCCACTTTCTCGGCATACTGATTCAGGAAAGTCTGTGCCCGCTCATCCAGCGCCCGTGTACGTCCTTCGTTGATCATTAGAATAAACGGAGTTTCCTTATCCGTAACTTCAAACGGTCCATGGAAGAATTCACCGGAATGAATAGAAGCTGCGTGAAGCCATTGCATTTCCATCAGCGAGCAGATAGCAAAGCCATAAGCATGTCCATAAGACGCTCCGCTGGTCAGGATATAAAAGAGTTCTTCATTGCGGTATCTGTCAGCAAATACACGGGCACGCGGTTCAACTTGGACTTTGGCCCGGTTAATAATGCCATTGATTGCCCCCAATCCGTTCTGAAAGGCTGGGTAATGTACATAGCCCTCAGCGATTTGAAGCAATTCAACCGTAAGCTCTAAAATAATGGCCATCGGATTGTTTTTAACATCGCTCTCTTCACCCCACTCGTAAAGGAAGGAATAATCCGAATAGTTGAGCAGATTCGCTTCACTATTGTGGGTTAAGCCGATAGTATAAGCACCTTTCTCTTTGGCAGATTTAGCAGCTGCGACTGATTCTGGAGTATTTCCACCGTGGGAACAAACGATGACCACGGATTGTGCCCCCAATCGCTTGGGCAACGCATGTACAAACTCATTCGCTGTATACATCCCTGCTACCAGCTTCTTTGCTTCACTATCCAGAAAATATTTTGAAGGATACATATCAACTAGTGAGCCCCCGCAGGCTACCAAATAAACCTCAGAAATCTTCCCATTCGCTTGTTCATAGATCGTCTGAATCGTCTGTTGTACATTCATGTGTTTATCTCTCCTTTTATATAACGTTATATAACGTATTGTTTACGAGATAAATATAAGCGCTTTCAATAAAAGTGTCAAGCCCCTTCATTAAAAAAAGCTCTAACCCTTTTGTGTTAAGGATTAAAGCTCCTTTTCGGATTGGTTTCACTTCATTGGGTCAGTACACATTACGCGGCTAAGCCTACCCTATACGCACAAAAAATATGGTCTTACACAGAGGTTTGTCCGAATAAACTATATTAGACAAATACATAACATCCCATAAACAATCAAGGAGGAAAGCACCATTCATACATTTATCGGGTATATTTTTCTGGGTCTGTCACTTTCCGCTCCCATTGGACCCATCAATGCCGCACAGTTGGATCGAGGTATTAAGAATGGATTTTGGCATGCCTGGTTTATTGGGCTAGGTGCAATCACAGCAGACATTATCTATATGATGCTTGTCTATTTGGGAATGATTCACCTTCTTAATTCCCCGTTTGTCAAAGCTTTTTTATGGCTGTTTGGTTTTTTTGTGCTTGTATATACGGGCCTTGAAAGCATCAAAAATGCTGGTGTCATTTCAGAATCCGAATTAAGGGGAAACGGGAATACCCTGACCAACTCCTTTGTAGCAGGCTTCCTGATGTCGTTATTTAATCCTCTCTCCATCCTTTTCTGGCTTGGCATTTATGGGTCCATACTGGCTAATGTCGCTAGTACATATCCAGTACAACAGCTATTGGTCTACAGCGGTGCGATTATATTAGGCGTGCTGGTCTGGGATGTGACGATGGCAGCCGCTTCAAGTGTTTTCCGTAGATTTCTCAAACCCGGATTGCTTAAAACCATCTCTTGGATGTCGGGGTTATCCCTTGTAGGCTTTGGCTTTTATTTTGGTGCACATGCATTTCAATTGCTTTTTTTACGCTAATACTGGACTCCCTGACAAAATTACCGAGACTTCTTGGTCTTCTTTCGGCGGACCCATTGTACAATGAGGTCACATATTGCAATGAGCAAAACCAGCAGTAAGCTAATGTAAACCCCTGGGCGGCTAAGCTTATGAAAAAAGGCCCCGACCACAGCCAAGGCGATCAGCAATAATCCAATCCAGCGTTTAATATTGCTCGATGTGCTTGATTCCAATAACTTACCTGAAGACAGCAAAATAAAGCACCAGTTATACAACAGCATCAAGCCCGCAGCTGTGGTGATATATTCATATACCTTTCCTGGTAATAGCACCGATAATACAATTGCTGAGATTAATCCGACAGAAATCAGGCTGAGTGCATAAAGCGGATATTTGTCCTTCCACTTCCGCGAAAAAAGTGTGGGCGCATCTCCTTTTTGGGCCAGCGTAATCATCATCGAGGTCTCTGCATATAGCGATGCTGTCATCGTGGAGAATCCAGCAATAATAAGGACTCCGTTAAACAAATGAGGCACAAAGGCCAGATGATCGCTGCTGAGCGCAAGTACAAAGGGACTTTCCTTCGGATTAAAGGCACTTAATGGTACCATGGACACAGCCAGCCCAATCGAAAGCACATACACTGCAGCCAGCGTAATCAGCATGACCTTTCCTGCTTTGGGTGCTTCCTCCGGGTTTTGAAGTCGGTTGGACATAATTCCGAGCACTTCAATACCTCCATATGCATAAAAAGCAAAAATAAAAGATGACCATAATCCTATGCCACCGGTTGGAAAAAAGTTTTTGTAGCTCAGGGGGAACTTCGGATTATATTTTCCTCCTTCAATCCAGCCTGCCAAAAGGGCAACCGCTAAGACCAAAAACATCACCAGAGCCGCTATTTTAATGATGGCGAGCACATTTTCCACCCGGTCAAAACCCTTATTGCCAAAAAAAACAATCACAAGTCCTAAGAGCCCGAAGCCTGCCGCAAAAATCCACATGGGTACCTGAGGAAACCAAAAACGTGCAAATATAGACAAGGCGGTTAGCTGGCTCCCATTGATAAGCAATTCCGAAAACCAATACACCCAGCCACTGCCAAAGCCTGCCCAATTGCCAAAGGCTTTTTGGGCGTAGGAACGGAAAGAGCCTTCCTCTGGATGGTCAGCCGTCATGCGTGAAAGGGCATCAAACACTACATACGTTCCGACTGCTGCCAAGAAGTAAGCAATCAGCACGGCTGGACCACCAATGGAAATCGCTAAACTGGACCCCAGGAAATACCCTGTACCGATGGTACCCGCAACTCCTAACAAGCTTAGTTGCCACCATTTTAGTTTTTGATCTTTTTGGTTGCCCGCTGAAGACTTGCCCATGAAGAAAATCACCCTATTCTGAATTTTGAGACCTAATTTCTTGTTGCTTTATGATTGCCTTCTTCTCTATATTTCATGTGAATGTTAATTCAATGTAATAAAAGAAGCACCAGCAAACTGGCATGCTGGTGCTTCTTTTAAGGTATCATTGTAGCTACATCGTTAATTTTGTTCCGTTGACTTTAACGGCTCACTTTTTGGATGAAGAAAGTGCCTTGTCTGCATTTTGAATGTCCATTTGAATTTGCTGATCCGGATCATAGGCGTTGTAATAACCATTGTCCTTCATATAATTAAAAATTTGCTCATGAAGATTAACAGCTTTGCTCAATTGGTCACAAAGGACATTTCGAACTTCCGGGCTAGTGGACTCTGTTAAAGCCGCAGCGTAGTTTTTGATCCCACTTTTAGCTGCAATTAACAGATCGGCAGCAATCACCTGATCAGTCATGGGGTTCGTACTGTTCATATTCTCGGTAAAAGAACTCACGTTAATCCTCCTTAAACTATACAAGCAGATTTTTAAGCTGTTGAATATCTTGTGTACCGCCGCTGACGTCCTGCTGTAAAATATTTTTTAAATTTGAATCTGAGACTAAAGGAAGCATGGCTTGAGTTTTTGTCATACAAGTCGTTTTAAACGTAAGCAGCTCATGCAATTCCAACTTTTCGTGAACTCCGAGTTTTTGCAAGATCATAACCTCCTTTCTGAACTTCTTATGTTATTTCCTAGGAGTATTGCCCTTATGCATGATCCAAGAACCGAAGGTTTTCACAATACCCTTTTCGGCTGTTCCTCATATGCAAAAAGGCCCCTTCAAACCATCAGTCATGGTTTTTGAAGGAACCTTTTATACCAAAGTGAGCAGCCAGGGAAGACAGCATTATTCAGGTATGGACGCTACCCGAAAAACCGTCCACTTCGTCTTCCGGGTGTTGATCAGAGCTGACGTTGTGTTCTTGTGCTGTGTTAGTAAACGTTTGAGAAGAACCGCTTTTATACGCCTCGCTCCAGTCTTCATTGATGATGTGCGCTGGAATAATCCAATCCTCCGGGCTATAGCCTGGATTTGGCACACCATTATTTTGATTACCTGGACGATAAGTAACAACTCCCGTCTCAATGATACTTCCTTCATAAGCTTGGCAGATTTCTAATGCAGACAGCACATCCTGGTTCTCGACGTGAACACTTAGCCCTGTATCACCGTTCGTGCTAGCAGCGTAACCAATCTCCTTTAATGTTTCACAGGCTTGTGCAGCTTGCTGCGGATCACGAAATTGAAAACGGAAAGAACCCGTATCCATGTGCTTCATCTCCTCTGAATTTATCTTACTTTGTTATTTGGGTTCATTAGGTATGTTATTTTTTAATATAACCAACTGGAACGGTATTTTTACATTCAAAACTTATTTTTTGAAAATTTTACCTTAAAGCTTTGAAATTAAATAGTTAAAAACGCAGCTACTGTGACAAATCGCATGTTTTCCCTTCGTAAATCCCTTTATGCTAGTAATAAGGGTATGGTTGCCCGGTCATCCGAACCGAGCGGTCAAAGGATGCCCAAATCCATACATAAAGGCGGAATGAAGATGATAGATTACCGAACATTGGTGACACAGCAATCCATGCATCTGTATAGCGTGTTTGCCAAGTCATTCAAAAGTGTAAACGAACATGCGGTTGCTGGCATCAAAACGGTGGGCTTCAACCCAACGGCCTTTGCCGTAATGGAAGTTTTATATCACAAGGGAGCACAGCCAATTCAACAAATTGGAGCCAAGCTGCTTCTGCAAAGCGGAAATGTTACTTATGTGATCGACAAGCTGGAGAGCCGCGGTTATTTGCACCGTCACCCATGCGACCAAGATCGTCGGATTATATATGCAGAGTTGACGGACGAAGGACAACGCGTCATGGACGAAATTTATCCAGACTATACACGTCAGATTGAACGTGCCTTTAGCGGAATCAGCGAAACCGAAAGAGATCAACTGATTGGCTTGCTCAAAAAATTGGGCCGCAGCGCTGATAATCTGTCACCTTATCACAAATAGAATGAATAGCATTTTAGCAAATTCAATTGTGAATAAAATAACAATCCTATAGCTGTGCTAAACGAAAATTTAGATTTACACAGAAAAGTCCACCCTTATATTTTTATGGGTGGACTTTTTATATACTTGAGTGTAATATGCCTAAGCTTACGAGCAGCATACGTACCTGCTATCGACTAAAATGTTTGACCACTACATTGTTAAAAATAGCTTTACCGCCATCTGCAAAAAGAGTAATTCCCTGATCCTCCAAGCGTGGAAATATTAAGGAGGAATAAGCTACTTCTCCATCATCTACGAAGACTTCAATACTGGTTTTATCGACGAGAATGTTCAAGTGGACATTTTTTTTGTGATTATCAAAAGGCGCCTTACTCTCTACATATGTTCCACTCTGATCCGGCTGTCCGGTGTTCGCTCTATTTACATAAGAATATTGCCCCTCCAGCGAAACACCCACATCGACATGACGCTTGCCATCCGCAGACTCTCGGAGTCTCAAGCCTGCATTTTTGATCGTTGACCAAGATATATCCGCCTCTAACTGATAGGCATCACCAGATATTGAGAGCTTGTGAGTCCCGTCTACTTGGATCTTCCCCAATGATTCCGTTGCGATAGGGAATTGCTCCAAAGCTGGTACAGGCTGTGAAACCAAGTGATAGCCTTCATCAATTGTACGCTTTAATTGAATTTGGCGAACAACTGAATCCATTCCGTTAAAGCCTTCTTTAAGGGTGGGCGTGTTATTGGCATAATCCCAATTGTTCATCCAGGCTAGCGCATAGCGGTGACTGTATTGGTCTTTGTTATTGCCGTCCTCGAACGTAACCGCACCATACCAGTCAAAGCCATAATCCAGCCACTCCGGCTCACTGCGATTAGGCAGAAATCCTTCCCCATTAAAATCTCCGGTCCAGTAGGCATACGTGTTGGGACCGCCGTTTGGTTTGCTATTGGCGCTCGCGCCCAGAATCCAATGATAAGTCCCATCATCCGCACGCATCTGGTAAAGATCAGGACATTCCACAAGCCCAATATTTTCCGTTTGAAAGCCGCTCGTAAACTGCCAATCCTTTAAATTTTTAGACTTGTAAAAACCAATCTTCGTTCCCTCTGCCATGACCATCACCCATTGATTGCGCTGAGTATCCCGGATAATCTTGGGGTCTCTGAAATCCTTTGTGCCAGGGTTGGACATCACGGGCTTGTTGCGGTAAGAAGTAAACGTCTTGCCTTTGTCCGTACTGTACCACAGAAATTGTTCCTGCTTTCCTCCATCTGCGGAAGGCTGTGTGACAATAGCTACTAGCGCGCCTTTGCCAAAGCCTGCGGTGCCATTATTGTCGATCACAACCGAACCCGACCAAGGATCACCGTTGGGGGTGGTGTATTTGGGAATGGCCACTCCTTCATCTTTCCAATGAACCAGGTCGGTAGATGTGGCATGACGCCATTCTGTACCGTTTTTATGAGGGTAATCACGATTATATAAATAGTAGTAATGATATTTTCCATCCATATAAATCGGTCGCTGCGGATCATTTTTCCATTTATCCGGAACGGTGAAATGATAGGCTGCCCGATAGGTCGGTGTTGTTTGCTTATTTTGGTTTGTTTGTTTTTTGGGAGTTGCAGCAGTTTTCGGGGGCTTGCCTGCATCCTGTTGGTACATATTCCATCCCATAGCTATGAATATCGTTAAGCCTGTAATGACTACTACGGATCGTATCCCAATGCTCTTGATAGCTTTTTTTCTCATTATGACGATCCTCCTTACTTCATTGCATCGTTATGTATTGTATTGTCCGAAGGATGACAGATCGGTTTGCTACCAAACTGCCGCCTTCGGACATACTGCTTATACCTACTTATTTCTTGCCATACTCATTTTGGTTGTCTTTTTTGTCATTCGCTGGATCAATCGTGATTTGCCCTTGCGCCAGAATACCGTTTTTCACAACAGAGGTTTTCGAGCCTTTAATATTCAGCAGGAAACTTGGTGCAAAAGTAGATTTGTGATCCGGGAAAAGCCCACGATTGGTCATATAACTCGAAACGACTACGTTATTGCCTTTGCCTTGCGGGATAGCAAAATGGGCATACGTCCAAGTAATATCATCACGATCCAGATCCTGATGAAGAACGAGACCGGTTCCATTCAACGGTTTATAAGGCCCTGTCAAGGAAGTCGAAACATAACCGAGCATGTAAATATCATCATCACCAATCGCATCTACAGTCACCTTGGAACCTCTTGTACTCGTAAATAAATACCACAAACCGTTCATTTTGAACACATTTGCCCGTTCGATTTCATCTGTTACCAGATTGGATGCAATCAAAGGAGGCATCACATTCTTCAACGTAAAGTTATCATTCAATTCAACGATGCCCAGTGCGCCGTTCGCCAGCTCAGCTCCCTTTTTCTTAGGACTTTGCAGCAGGTTTTGCTGTTCTTCTGTGAAGAATTTCTTATTACCGCCATAATAAGCCGGGTTTTGAATCGAGTCTTCGCCTTGATAACCTGTCTCTGTGCCTGTGTTGGCTTCAAAGATAATATATTTGTGGCCTTGATCCTCGACATAGTGAGGGTCCCGAAGGGTATGATTATCCATGTCTATTCCGACGCTTTGTTGTACGTTTTGGTAGGTTTTCCCATCCCCACCGTCATAGATTGATTTCAAATCCTCGACTCCATCTACTTTCAGAGTCTCGCCATCAGGCTGAGAGACATTAATTTGAGCCGTGCTCAAGGTTTGCTTGCCGTATAATTTGTTATTTGGGTCATAAGGCTGTCTACTAGTATAGAACAAACGTACATGCCCATCAGAAGTTAAAGTAGCTGAGCCGGACCATTCTTCTGACTGATTTTTTAGAATCGGATCGTTGGAAAGCAATTTATCATTGTCCTTAAATACTCTACCCGCATTTTTCCAGCCGCTCAGTGAAGTATTACCCGCTTTTTGATAGAACAGATATATAAATGTATCCTCGCCTCTTTTAGGATCGCCTGCCAGTCCAAAAACGATATTGTATCCCTTGTAATTAGCTACTGTGCCGTCGGCATTTTGTAACGGCCAGCTGTCCCAGACATCCAGATCAATCTGCTTGCCTGAGCTATCGTGACCAATAGCAGAAGGAATATTTTTAATTGTAGATGCATCAAAGGACGGAACCTCATATTTCTCTTTGCCTTGCTGTTTGAAAATATTCAGCATGTCACTACGTGTAATTTGAGTAAATGCACTGTCTGCTGTGGAATCAGCCTTGTCATTTCCGTTTGCAAAAGCCTGCACGCCGCCTCCTAACAGTAAGGTAGTTGCTACTGTTGCCGTGGCTGCTTTACTGAACCATTTGTTAAACTTCAAGTACTCCATCTCCCTTAATCTAATTATGCCTTCTAGTTTTGAAGCCCAACTTTTTCGTTGGTAGGGTCATTTTATATGGTATGTCAAACGATTGATATAGACTGAAAATCCCTTTTATTTGAGGTATGAAAGAAGATTTCTCTATGAATTCCATCCTCATATTTTCCTAGTAATTTTCTGAAAAACCCTATTTTTTTCATTCCTATTACATTCAGAAAAATTTGTTACTTGATTTTCTTGCATGTCTTATTTTGCTAGGTTGGTTGCTTCATTCACATGCAAAATCATTCTAAAATAAATCATAAAATGTCCAATTTGTAAGCGAGTTCAAAAAAATGGTTCTATAGTACCCTGCAACTCAATACAGAAATTAATTTTTTGTTACAATTACATAAGACTTTTTTACTATTTTGTTACCTGTATGATATGAATATATCGCAATCTCTGAGGAATTTTTATTGCCTTTTTGTATACTTAAGGATTTATCGGTCCTATACGAGGCGGCTATTTGCTGAAATCAGTAGGAGAAGAGACCTTTACATAAAAGAAACAGCCCGGACCTTTAATGGTTTACCGGACTGTCTCTTTATAATGAAAGAAGTATATTATTTTTTATGCGTGTTCTCTTTGGGGTGTCTTGATACGCTGATCTGCCTCTTCCTCCATGCCTGGTGGACGATTCCGCAAGCCGAGAACGACAAACCAGCTAATCACCGCAATAACGACCATAATCACGAATAGAGAATGCAGACTGTTTTCCAATACAGAACGGAGTAATTCGGCAACCTTGTCACTAAGACTTTGTGAAGCATGCGGGGCCAGCAGACCATTAATATCTTCCTGTGTAACCCCTTGCTGTGTAAGCTGTCCGTCAGCTGTCTGAGCTGCAATGCGATAATTCAGCCATGAACCGAAGGCCGCAACCCCAATCGTTTGTCCCAACGTGCGCAGGAACGTATTCAAGGCTGTAGACGCGCCACGCAGCTGGAATCCGACCGAGGACTGAGCAATAATCGTGAACACGGTTATCGAGAAGCCAAATCCCAGTCCATACAATAACGTAGACAGGAACAGCAGCCAGATTGGAGCTGTTAGGTTCATCAAGGTCATGACGAAGGCTCCCAATACAATCAGAGTCAGGCCAATCAAAGAGGTTCGACGCGAGCCCAGCGTCAGCAAAATGCGTCCTCCGATCATGGAGCCAAACAACCAACCTACCGACATGGGGGCCAGCGCCAGACCAGATGAGGCTGCATCTCCCCCGTGTACGCCTTGAATCCATAGCGGCAGATAGCTAGTCAGCCCGATTAGCAGGGTACTGACGAGCAGTGCAGCGGCACAGGAGAAAGCGATATCCCGTATCCGAAACAGCTTCAGGGGCACCATTGGCTCCTGAGCGCGCTTTTCGATAACCAAGAACAAAATCAGGAATAAAATCGCCACGGCAGCCAGGGTCAGCAATTCAGGAGAAGCCCAACCGATATATTGTCCCCCTAGGGCCAATACGAGCAGGAGTGCCGTCATCCCGATGGTAAAGGTAACTGCCCCCGCCACGTCGATACGTGCGGTACGTTTGCTTACCTGTTCCCGCAGGTAACGGGCGATGAAGAACATAGCCAGCAATCCAAAAGGAACGTTAAAGCCGAAAATCCATTCCCAGCCAAAATACGTGACTACGTAACCGCCCAATAGGGGCCCAACCAGGGAAGAAATCCCCCATACCGAGCTGATCATACCCTGGACTTTACCACGTTCCTCCATTTTGTATATATCACCGATAATGGTAAAGGTAACAGGAATGACACCGCCTGCTCCAATCCCTTGAATGGCCCGGTATAAAATAAGCTGCTCCATACTACCAGCCAGCATGCAAAGCAAAGAGCCAAGCACAAATAACGAACAACCAATTAGAAAAATGGGTTTTCGGCCAAACAAATCGCTAAGTTTGCCGAAAATAGGCGTGGTTACAGCCATCGTCAGCAAATATGCCGTAAAAATCCAGCTGAGCAAATTCACACTGCCCAGTTCACTCACAATTGTCGGTCCCGCTGGACCGATAACCGTTCCTTCAATCGCGGCCAGAAAGGTGGCCAATAGAACACCTGTCAGCACGAGTCCGCGCTTCATAGGTTTATCATTTCCCAAGCAAATCACAAATCCCTTCCTTGTACAAAATGTGTTGTATCTGTGCAGTTTTCCCTCTCAGATGGATGATTACCCACACTGTATAATCGTAAACAGGCGGCCTATATAGGCCGCCTGTTATATACGATGTATATATATTATTGTCTACATATCCTTAATTTTTGTCAACTGTAATCGTATGATAACTCCCGCTATCTTCCGTTCTATAGAGATACCCCTCTTCCATACGAAAAACATGGCCGGCAAAGCGTTCAGCAATCTGCAGATCGTGGGTAATGAGCAAAAAAGCCGCGCCTTCAGCGGACTGTTCTGTGCACATCTGGAGCAGGATGTTCGCTCCTTCGTAATCCGTTCCCGCAGTTGGCTCATCCAAAATGTAAAGCTTTTTGGGTAGGATAAACTGTGCCGCAACGCTCAAAAGCCTTTTTTCGCCTCCACTTAACAGATATGGCGAAGCCTCCAGCCTGTGGTTCAGCCTGGCAGCTGCCAATAAGCGATGCGCCCGTTCCTCATAGGCGGCGGGAACCGGATCTCCGATCCGTAAACCAACCTTGGCGCGCACGCTGTACAAGCACTCTTCCCACACCGTTGCAGCTGCAAACTGATGCTCTGGCTGCTGGAATACATAGCCGATCCCGGCGGCGAGCTGATGAATAGGCAGCTTCGCCATATCCTGCCCCTCCCACCACATGCATCCCCTCGGTGCGGGGAGCAAGCCCATAAGCAGCTTGCCGAGCGTAGTTTTGCCAGAACCGTTCTCGCCCAGCATTACGGCTCGGTCGCCAGGCGCAAGGGCAAGACTCACGCCCTTGAGCGCCGGGCGCTGGCTGCCGGGGTAGGTGAAGGGCAATCCCTTCACCTCCAGCAACGGCTGCCCCGCGCAATTAGCCGCCGAGCCGGAATTCACCCCCGGCTCACGCGGCCTGTCTTCCCTCCCTACGGAAGAGGGGAGCAGCCCCCAGGCTGCCAGCTGCGCACCATGCTCGCGCAGCAGCTTTTCGGGCGGGCCTTGCAGCTGCACGGTCCCGTCCTTTAGCACGATGACGCGCTGCGCTGCGCGCACGCCATCGTCTATGCGACCGGACGCGGTGACCACCGTCCGGCCTGCGCCGTGGAGCCGCCGACATAGCAGGACGAAGTCCCGTACCGCCGGCGGGTCCAACTGTGCCGCTGCGTCGTCGAACACGACCAGCGGCGCTTCCAACGCCAGCACCGCAGCAATGGCGGTGCGTTGGCGCTGGCCTCCCGAGAGGCGGCGCACGAAGGAGCCGCGCTCGGAAGCAAGGCCGACGGCCTCTAGCGCAGCGGCCAGGCGCTGCTCTATTTTTGCCGGAGGCACGCGCAGGTTCTCCGGCCCAAAAGCAATTTCGTCTTCGACGATTCCCTGCACCAGCTGGGCATCCGGGTCCTGAAGCACGACGCCGACAGTAGTGGCGATTGTAGCCAATTCAGTGGTGGCGGGGTCCATTCCGTATACGGTCAGCTCGCCCGTCCGTTCGCCTTCCCCAGAACGGGACAACCCGCCATGAAGCAGCTGGCACAGTGTAGACTTTCCACTTCCGCTAGCTCCGACAATGGCTACATGCTCGCCCACCCCAATGTCCAGTGTCAGACCATGTAACGCTGGCTCCACCTGGTCGTCATAGCGATAGCCAAAATTCCTCAAGGAGACAGCCGTTCTATTTTCTGCATCATGATCACTACGTTCATTCATAACCGAAATACCCTCGATCCCTATTGTCAAGCTATAACCATGTATAACCTTGGTTATGCACGTGAAGCGCGGCCCAGTTCAAAGCGTTTTAATAGACCTGTACGATTCAAGGCATCGCCTAGTATTTTGGTCAGCAGACCACACAGGATGATGCCACTCAGGATACGAACGATCAGTGCCACCGCCAGCACCTTCCATCCCCAATGCATATAGCCAAACATATTGGCTGCCACAATAAACCACAGCGGAACCATGGCCCCGCCCACCAGCATTAATGAAACTGCGCCCCAGCGTCGATACCGTAAAAGAGCAAATACAAGCTCCGCCGCTACCATATAGCAGACAGCCGCCGCAATAATAGATGCAATTCCATAGGCAGAGCCCATAAATGACTGCACTACCGCGCCAAAGGCATAAGCAATTACCGCTGTACCTGGTTTACGAATAACATAATAGGCCAGCAAGCCATATATCATGTACAGCCCCACAATAGCAGAAGTTGCGATCGGCCCTCCCAGACTGTTTAACGTTTTGTTAATCATCGACAAATACACAGTCATGACACCGTTCAACGTGGCCAGCATTGCCATGAACACGATATCCAACGTTGTAAACTTTGCAAAAATACGAGATTCCTTCATATGTATTTCTTGACTCCTCTCCATTATCTGCTCTACAAGGTCATAGTTTTGATCCTTGTACAAGCTGTTACTGTATAAATGTATTCATCCATCGCCCTATTGTCAACCTAAATTTTATTTATCAAGTTGACAATAGGAGCAAAAAAAGAGGCTGCTCTTTATAATACCCACCATAAAACAGCCGTAGCGAATACAGCAATCACAGCACATACACAGCCTAAACGTCCATTCTTCAGTGTACGAAGATACGTCCGTTCTGCATAGGCGCCAAAACCTTTACCCTCCATAGCCAGGGCCGTCTGCTGAACCCGTCTTACAGCATTCACCAACACTGCAGCCGCATACCCGCTCCACCATGATAACCGATTGCTCCATCCTCGTGGTGGCTCCTGTCCGCGAACTCGCCGTGCAGCCATAATTGTACGCCCCTCTTCTTCCAATAGGGGCAGGAACGTCAGCGCTACTGATATACCGAACGCAAATCGATAAGGCACACGCAAGCGAAGATTCAGAGCCTGCACAAAATCCCGGGGATCGGTCGTCGAGAGATAGATATAGGATGCCAAAAACAACACAAAAATCCGCAGCGTTAACGCCCCTGCGATGTCCAGTCCCTCCACTGTAATCACCATAGGTCCCCATGTTGCCACTGCGTGCCCTTCGCGAATCGCTAGAATAGACAGTATAAAATACGGAATACCTAAACCAATCAAAAAAGACATAGCACGAAATTGGCGTGCCAGCGTCAAACGTGCGCCCAAGCCAGCCACGGCGATCAGGACAGCCAAGAGAACCGCTTCCTGCAGCGTCGAATCCCATGCCATCGACAGGAGACTAAAGCAACCCACCCATATAAGCTTACTTAACGGCCCAAGCCTGTGCAGCGTCGACGAGCCACCGTTATACTGAAATAGCATTTCGTTGTACCTCCAGTCTAAGCCATTCTTCATGCAATATTGAATACATCAGCATATCTTTAAAACCTGTAGATGTATGCTGTACCTGCCGTAACAAGCCTTCCTGAGACCAGCCCATTGAGGACAGCAGGGCTTGCGAGCCAATATTACGCGGGTCCACCAGCGCTTCGATCCGATTTAGTCGAATCGTATTATATCCGAATGACAGCACCAAGCGAAGCGCCTCGGTCATATAACCGTGTCGCCAATAAGGCTTGGCCAACTCATAACCAATCTCCGCTTTATAAGCTCCCTCCGTCTGCCAATAATTAAAGCCGCAGCTTCCAATCAGCTTCCCGTTCTCCTTTAGCTCGATCCCCCAGCGCAGCGCATCTTCCGTCTTGGCCAGCTCATTCAACAGCTCAATCATATCCTCTGCATCCTCACGTCCTGACATACCGGAAAGGTTCATATAACGGTGAACCTCCGGGTCAGACCAGCAAGCGAACATCGCAGCCGCATCCCGGCTTTCCATTCTTCGCAGCCGAAGGCGCGAGCTTTCCAGCAGTGGGATATGCCCCTTACATGCATATGCACACATATTCCATCATCCTTCCAGCATAAAATGACACAAATATACGCTACATTTAAGCATACCCCTTCAACAAACACAACCTTCTTTCAAGTGGACAAGCCTGTATACATCAAAATAGCCCTCTCACTTCCTGAAAATAGGAATCAAGAGGGCTACCGTTTATTGTTATAGAATATTTCGTGTCTTCAATCCTTTTAGGAAGAGGCACGGGCCGTGACATGTGCTGGATTTTTCACAACATCCTCGTACAATACGCCCAGCATCGATTGAATTTCCTGTAACTCCTCGATCCCTGCGCCAGTAAGGCTGAACATATCATCATGCGGTGTCAGGAAGTTTTCCTGAGTCAGGTTTTCCAGCTCCTGCTTGACCTCTCGTTCACCTACACGGTACCCGCGTTCTTCGAGCAACGGTTGTACATCACTCACCGTCAAATCGTTCTGTTGTGCGTAAGAAAGCATCTGTATACGGATAAACAAGTTCTGAACATCTGCATGCATCGTTTTAGCTCCTCCCTGGCCTAGGCCAACAATATTACACTGTTTTTACCCTTAGGAGGTCAACTGGAAACAGATACTTGATAACCCCTGCAGAATTGCTCTCTACTATTCCTTAAATTCCAGTTCATAAAATTGGCCTTTCGAATTAAAAGAACCGACTAGAGATGGAGATCCACTTTTCGTAAAATGCACGACAGCCGTCAACTGGGGATCTAGTTTTGCTTTATAGCCCGTCAGTTCAACCTTCAGAAGCTCCTTGGATTGCCGGGCTGCATTTTTCAGCAGTTGAGCCTCGCTGTATGATTTCATTTTTTTGTAGGTTTCTTTGTAATTAGCAGCCGAATCCTGCAATTCATATGCCGCAACCTTGGTTACTTTGTTCGTACCTTTTTCGACATTCACAAACACAGGATGCGCTCCAGTACCAAACATCAGGTTATACACGGTCTTTCCGTTCTCAGTGATCAGCTGGATTGGTTCATTCAACGCTCCTTGTTTTACGCCCTCCAAACCAGCGAAGACGCCGCTTGCCGCCTTTAGTGCATTTTCATCTATCTCTTGCTTGGGAAGCAGCTTTATTTGCGCAGCACTTTACCCTCCCGCAGAATAATAGTGTTATTGTCGATTCTGGTATATAACTCTACTGCACCTTTAGGATACTCCGGGCTTTTATCCACTGAAATGTTTACTTCTTCAGGTGTTTTGCTTGCTTCTGGTTCCTGGAGAACGCTTTTCAATGCGGCTTGAAGTTGCTGTTTGTAGCTATCCTTGAGTTCACCCCAGGATTGATCCACATATATACGTTCTAATTCACCCGTCTTGGTAACCATGACTTGACCGTGTTCCACACCTTTTATACTGAAATCCCAACCGTTCTCGTTACCTAGACTCCATTTTTTTGCCCCACTAAACGTATAGCTTTTGCCTGTTACTGCTTTTAAATACTCTTGCGCCTTTTGTACAATTTTAGCATCCACTTCTTTTAGGGATGAGGCTCCTGTTGCAGCTTGTGCAGGTTGGGTATTTTTCGTTGAAGCTCCATATACCGCCGGTACCGGAACAGCCGTCAGAATCAGACTCGCCACCACCGCTGAGGTGAGTGTGTAATATATCTTTTTCATAATAATCTACCCCTTTTCCCAAAATTATTCTGTACAGAGATTAGATTACGGAGACTAGCAAAAGGTTACAGAGGATTTTCCAGTTGACTAATGTATGCAATCGTTATATCTTAAATTAATTAACCGATGGTAAATGAGATTTGTGGAAAATTAATGTTAGGAGCGTGGACTCTACATGTTTCAAGCAATACCTTACGAAGGTACACGTCAAGAACAATTCGAATCAGTTCTCGGACAACTTCGGGCACTTATTCATGATGAATCCAACATGATTGCCAATTTAGCAAACGCTTCTGCGTTGCTGGGTCATTTCCTCCCAGATATTAACTGGAGCGGTTTCTATCTTTATGATGGCACAGAGCTTGTGCTCGGCCCCTTCCAGGGTTTACCTGCCTGCATACGGATTCCACTGGGACGCGGCGTCTGCGGCACCGCAGCTGCTGAACGGCGTATACTTGTCATAGACGATGTACATGCATTCCCAGGACATATCGCCTGTGATGCTGCTTCCAATAGCGAAATTGTTATCCCACTGGTCAAGAACGATGAGTTGATTGGGGTACTGGACATTGACAGCCCGTTAAAAGGCCGCTTTGATCACGAGGATCGTGTATTCCTAGAGAAATTCACGTCTATTTTGGTGTCCAGTCTGTAGACATAAAATTGTGCATATATATGTTCTTCCTTCGCCACAATATATGAGGGTCCTAAAACCTAAACTATCCGGCGAAGGAGATTGATGATCAATGTTCAACAACATGGCTCCACAACAACAAATTCATCAATGTGAACAAATTATTCAGCAATTGGTCCAACAAACACAGCAAGGAACCGCTATGTATCAGCAGTTGCTGCAACAAGAGCAACAAAATGCATCCAGCCTTGAAAGCCTGATGCAACGTGAGCGTAATGCGGCTCAAATGATCCAAACTGCAATCCAGGACCACCAAAAAGCTATGCAGCAATATCAACAAGTTATTCAACTGTGTAGTCAGTTGGAAAACACCATCCGCTCTAGCAGCCAAATGACTCAGCCTGGATTTGGCGATAACTATGCTTCCCGCAGTATGCAACCCTCCACCTTTGGTGCAGGAAGCCACATGAATCACAGTTATCCGCAACATATGGGAACAACTGGACAGCATTTCGCAGGCAGCAGTAACATGCATCAGTTCGGAAGCAGTAGTCAGCAAGGCATGAGAACAGCACCAAGCGGCATGTAAGCTGCTTTACACAAAAAAAGGGGAACAGCAGGCCATTGAATTGGCTTGTTGTTCACCTTTTTTTATATTATTTATAGCCCTTTTTATCACTTGATGCTAATTTAACTCCCGTTCGGCCAGCACCTTCATGCCGTCTCGCAAATACTCCGCCAGCCCGGGGTGATAGCCTTCATACATTTTATTGAAATCCTCATGTTCTACATACAAGTCTCCTAACCCACTATAAATTTCTGCCGTTGGGGTATAAAAACGGCTTACCCATTGAAGATGACGACGGATCAGCGCCTGTACTTCTGCACTGTTATGCTTCAAGCCTTTATTCATGGCTTCTGCCAGCTCCCGATGAATCTGATCTGCCTCTACCTGCGAATCCAAGTAATCCTCTTTGCTCCAGTTCGTCGTAGCGGTCTTGCTCTCCTGGATCTTCCCTGCGACCTGTGAACCATAACGTTCTGTCAGCTCACGTTCATACGTTTCCTGTTTTTCCGGGTTAAACCCTTGATACATTTGCCCTGGTTCCATTATTTGTTCTCCTTTCAAATGGGCCACCGTTTGGTCGATGGTCTGAAGGAGAGTATGCAAGCGGAAGACCTTGGCCTCAATCTTGGCTCGATGTACCTGCAAAATCTCGGCCTTTTCTTCCTTGGTTTGCTCCAGTACGTTGCCAATTTCAGATAAAGGCAAATCCAGTTCCCTGTACACCATGATTTGCTGAAGCCTCAACAATTGTTCCTGTTCGTAATAGCGATATCCATTGTTTCCGATATGATGCGGCTTCAGCAATCCAATTTCATCATAATAATGCAGAGTTCGAACACTGATTCCCGACAGATTAGACACTTCCTTTACCGTATAAGCCATTCCGCTTCACCTCCCTTACCTTCACAGTCTACAGCCTTACGTAGCGTGAGAGTCAACGCCCCCACTCCCCACCTTGGCACTACATTTTTACCCTATAAGCACGTTGTGAACCGCCCAATGGCAACGATTTTCCATACTTGCGACCTACGACAAGTATCTTTAGATATCTATGCAAAAAAAGCCCTCCAGCGTATTTCAGATAAGCTGGGGGCGTCATTTATTTCTTTAGATGTGGCCACTAAGAGAAGCTTTTTCCCATGACCACATGATCGTAAAAAGCGATCTTTTGAATAATTTTCTCCAAATTGTGCTGCGTTTGCGCCATATGCTCCTCCACTTTCTTTTTGTGGGCAACAAGGAAATCTCTTCTCTCTTGAATGGTGGCTTCTCCTTTTAGATTCAACTCCAGGTATGCCTTAATTTCTTCAATGGTCATTCCGGTATCTTTCATAGCCATAAGGAACCTGATCCAATCGATTTGTTTCTCAGTATATACCCTTCTCCCACCCTCATCTCGACCGACATCAGGTAGAATGCCCTCTTTTTCATAATAACGAAGGGTAGATGCGGGCAATCCGCTCCTGCTTTCAACTTCTTTAATGGAGTACATGGTTGATCCACTCCTGTTCTTTTATTTTCGCTTCAAGTCGGCTTTAACAACAATCCCCTATTCACTAAGTGAACAGCTAGCTCTCTTCCTGTTCTTCCGCCCGCAATTTTCTAATACAACTCCTAACCTTCTCCTCCGGATGACTTACTTCCCATTGGTCCAACAGCCGATTGACCTCCTCATCCTGAGGATTCAATTGGTAATAAAATATTGCCGCTCTTAATTGGTGGTGCTCTTCGACAGGTTCATCATCAGGCCAATGGTATTCTTGCTTATCGTTCTCATCGGTAGTTCCTATCGCTCCATCCAGCAACGGAGAGCGTCCTTCTAGGCCTTCCCCACGTGCAACTGCTTTGAGAAAATCGGCATGTCCCATGGCAACATCAGGCGAGCAACGGTACAAATGCTCAAAAATATCAAAGGCATCAATCGGATCATATTCCAGATTCTCAAGGAAGTGTCTTTGCAGCAGCGAGGCAACTTTCTTATTCCCCGTCAGTCCGGACAGAAAATAGAAGGTGGGCATCTGTGCCTCATAACGAAAATCGTCGACATGGCTGATAATATCGTCCACAATCTGGTCGGTCTGAAGACCTTCACGTGCTAACCGAGTTAGTATCCGGACTGCCTTATACTGCGTCCAATCGTAAACCCCAAATGCTACCTCATACAGCATGGGAATCGCCTTTTCCCTGTAATAGTAGATAATCTCAAAAATCGCATCCTGTTGAATATGCAGCCAGTCACCCAAATCTTCATACTTTCCAGCCAAACTCTCCGGCTTCTGCAACTCAGTCCCAAAAAAATAACGTGGGAATAAAGGCAATGCCTCTTCTCCCAGCATAGCTGCAGAATTTTTCGCCTCGATGGTAAATTGCTCTCGCTGATCTACTAATCCGCCAACCTTTATAATGGCTGCAGGAATTGCAGTATCCAAATCGATCGCCTTCCTAGCTTTTTTATTCTTCTTCCAAAACTGAAATATTCTCATATGTAATTCACAGCTCCTTGACCTATATTACTAAAAATGCCCTTTACCAACCAAAATACATTTTTTTGAATATATATCAGTAATAACCTGAATTCACCCAACATCTTTCTGTCAAAAGTAAAACATATTTTGGGAATTACTTGTATACTTTTCAACAGCTTACTTAATATATGCGATTGCTCCTCTAAGCCTATTCTTTTTTATCATAATTATTTAGTATTATAAGGATATAAAAAAAGGAGGTTTTACTTTGAAAAGTACAGGTATGACACGTCCCCTAGATGCGTTAGGCCGTATCGTCATTCCCAAAGAAATGCGAATTTCCATGGATTTTAATGTAGGTGATCCCGTTGAGATTTTCGCAGATGAGGAAACTGGTATTCTCGCCTTTCGAAAATATACCGGGGTGACGTGTAAAATGTGTGGTTCAGCAGAACAATTGACTTATTTTAGAGACAGTTTTATTTGTAAAGAATGTATTGAAAGTTTAAAGAAGGGGGTAAATTTTAGCCCTATTCAGAGACCGGCTAAATCAGCTTTAGCCAATGGACAACGGCCGCTCAAAGAGTCCAAACGTCTACGGCGATCGACAAAGCAGATGATTGAAAGTCTAAAAGAATTAATGCAAAAGCAACCCAATGCAGCACAACACGAATATGCCAAAATACTTGAGGTTTCCCAAGCCCGTATATCCCAGCTCAAAAAAATGCTATAACTACAGCTTGCTACCCTACATAGGTATACATCAGAGATTTCATCATGTACAGCTAATTTTGAACCGTGATACGCAGCATCATAGCTAACCGACAAAAAACAGGAAACACATATACGAAAATCCCACACTAGGTACAGAGAACTACTGGATGATTTGCAAGCGATTTATGTCTTATTCAAGAAGACAATGCCAATTAATAGTAATACGTAAATTAAAGGGAACGACCTTTTCTATTTAGAGAAGGTCATTTCGTTTATTTATTCATTTTTCTGTAATAAACCACCCTTGTCCAAAAATAAACGGCACACCCTATGAGTAAAATGGGCATTTGCCATCCGGAATCATCCTCGGTAAAAAAATCATATAATGACCAACTCAGCAGTGCAACCGTATAAAAAACAAATCCAAATTTAGCAGATTGGTCGCTTTGGTACTTTTCCATTTCGTCAGCTTTTCGTAATTTCATTCCATGTCCTCCTCATAGAAAAATAATTTATCAATTTGTGTATTCAGATGTATCGATAACTTGAATGCCAACGCTAAGGTAGGATCATATTTATTATTTTCGATGGCGTTTATGGTTTGTCTTGTAACGCCACATTTGTTGGCAAGCCCTTCTTGTGAGAGTTTCATACTCTTTCGCAC
The DNA here is from genome assembly GCF_006874425.1 of Paenibacillus ottowii. Taxonomy (GTDB): domain Bacteria; phylum Bacillota; class Bacilli; order Paenibacillales; family Paenibacillaceae; genus Paenibacillus; species Paenibacillus ottowii. The sequence goes on along the minus strand of NZ_VIJZ01000007.1, from coordinate 231,404 downwards.
ATTTCTAATGTTATTTTTCAATGGCTCCACCTTAACCCCAATAATGTAAAAAACATTTTACGTTATTAATTATAATTTATCATTTCAAAATGTCAAATTGTTTTTACATAAAGTTGTTAATCAATTGATTCCTCCTATAAAATGAATGTCATCTCTACCTTAACTCCGTGGACATCGCCGCCTATTTTGTTGACAGCATAAAGCTTCGTGGTGATAGTTCCAGAAAGAATATCATCCTAAAGGAACATTTGCCCATTCCAACGAGTACGTTTGCACATATGATGTCACAAAATTCAATCTAAAGGAGAGATACACACCTTGTCTAAACGTTCTTCTAGTCGTTCGGTTGGATCGCCACAACAACATTTCGCAACTACGAATGAAGTGAGCAATTTTGTTAATTTATGGGGAATTTTCACTGTTAACGGCCAACAGATTGTGGCTTTTGTAAAAAGCGTAGATCCCGCTAATAAATCAATGTTAGTGCTATATCCTAACGGCACACAGTCTTATATTGATGTAACTCAAATCAGTCAGGCTCAAGGTCCTTATCCAAGTATGCCTTCTATTGGAGGTCAAAGTGGTGGTCAGGGCGGTAGCTCGCATTGGCATCCTCATGGCCAAGGCGGCGGGCAGGGCGGTGGCTCTCAGTGGTATCCTCATGGACAAAGCGGCGGGCAGGGCGGTGGCTCCCAGTGGTATCCTCATGGACAAAGCGGCGGGCAGGGCGGTAGCTCTCAGTGGTATCCTCATGGGCAAAGCAGCGGTCAGGGCGGTAGCTCTCAGTGGCCTTCTCATGGGCAAAGCGGTGGTCAGGGCGGTAGCTCTCAGTGGCCTTCTCATGGGCAAAGCGATGGGCAAGGCGGTAGCTCTCAGTGGCCTTCCGGTGGAACCCGTAGCGCTAATCGTAAAAATCGGAAAAAATAAATATCAGAACCGACCAGAGAGACAGCGCCCGCAGATCAAGGCGCTGTCTTTTGAACGGGTCATTGGCTATTGTTGTTCCACCTTACGGAAATTTTCTAAAACATATTTCCATCAGGCCTTGCTGGCCATGTCTGCAATCTGATAAAGCCATTCTTTACGCGTATGTTCATCAGATTGAGGTACCGACTCGAAAAATAGATGGTACATAACATCAAGTCCGCAATATTCAAATATGCCTTTGTCGGACGTCAAGCGAAGTGCTTGATCCATGCCGTTGCTGGCATATTCCGCATGTGATTTTCCTTGGGTGTTGAGGATAATAGCTTTCTTCCCCTTGAGCAGTCCCATCTGCACCCCGTTTACATATTTGTAAGCAAATCCGTAGGAGAAGACGCGGTCAATATACCCCTTCAATATAGCTGGCATTCCCGTCCACCAAATCGGATAAATAAAGGTGATCACGTCCGCCCATTGCAAGAACCTCTGTTCCCGCACAATATCTTCTCCAATTCCTCCAATGATCTCGCTACTGCTGAGTACAGGTTGAAAGCCGATATCATATAGATCGCGAACGACTACATCATGTCCTTTTTGCTTTAGCCCCTTTACTGCTGTAGTCAATATTGCATGATTAAAGCTTTCCCCAGACGGATGTGCGTAAATAATAAGATGTTTCATTCTTTCTCTCCTCCATTTGCTAACAAAGTGAGTGATTGATCAATTACAAAACTGTGTATTCCTTCAATGAACTGAATATGCTAAATTAATAGTTCCAATTAAGATACGTCCTGAGTAAACTTGAGCGGTATCCTGCTTATGAATATTACACTCGGTTTATTGGTTAGTGATTGATCAATCACAAATTGATTGATCTCAGTATAGTTTATTCCTTTTTACATGGCAAGTAGAAAGTGTTTTTTAATTTTTTATAAAAGATTGTAAAAAGGTCTGATCACGGCACTATTTCCTATAGAAATCTAAATTGTCCTCTATAATATGACACCCTGTAGTCATATTATCACTGCTATGATGAGTTTGAAATGATCGCTCACAACATACTCGGCATAGGAGGTTTAAATTACTTTCGCTCGCAATAACGAGGTGTTGATTATGGATAGGGATGACACGAACAATAAAATTTTCAAATAAGAAAGGGGATATGTATATGCCCGCTTATGTTGTTTTTATACGTGAACAGAGTATCGATCAAACTGAACTCCAACTCTATTCTGAGCTGGCACCGACAGGTTTGGCGGGACATTCCGCCAAACCCCTAGCAATGTATGGAGCGTATCAGGTCCTCGAAGGACCCGATATTGAAGGGCTGGCGATTCTGGAGTTCCCTACTTTTGAGGAAGCACAAGCTTGGTACTTTAGCCCAGCCTATCAAACGGCCCTAAAGCATCGACTGCGCGGAGGGCGATATCGAGGTGTCATTGTCGATAGTTTGCAAGGTTCATAAGACAAGTGAACTCGGAATGGAGATACCTAGAGGTACTTCTCAACCACATTGTGGAAATTAGGAGGAATTATTCACATGAGTTTTCAATTAGAAAGCATTTTAAGTGAGTTTAAAGGCAAAAAGGCCTTGGTCACAGGCGGTACCAAAGGAATGGGAGAGGCTATTGCTAAGAGACTTACGGCTGCAGGTGCTACCGTGATAACTACGGCTCGAACTACACCAGTTAATTTAGATGATCCAGACCTGTTTATTCCAGCCGATATTAGTACGCGAGAAGGTGTAGATAAAGTAGTAAACTGTGTTCTGGAGCGCCTAGGCGGTGTAGACATTCTTATCAACAATGTTGGAGGCTCGTCAGCCCCATCCGGGGGTGCTCTTATCTTGACAGACGAGCATTGGCAGCAAACTTTTAACGCCAATCTGTTTGCTGCTGTCCGTCTAGACCGTGGATTGCTGCCGGCTATGGTGGAAAAGGGGTCTGGTGTTATTATTCATATTTCATCCATTCAACGCCGTTTGCCGCTATATGATGCAACATTGGCTTATGCTGCGGCCAAAGCAGCTTTAACTACTTACAGCAAGGGGTTATCCAAGCAGTTTTCGCCTCAAGGTATTCGTATTAATACAGTTGCGCCAGGCTTTATCGAAACGAAGGCAGCACAAAATTTGATTGATCGGATTGCTAAGACGACAGGCGACCGAGAAAGTGCATTAAAGCAACTGATGGACTCGTTAGGAGGCATTCCAATTGGTCGTCCAGGACTACCAGAAGAAGTCGCCGAGCTTGTTGCTTTTCTGGTATCCGACCGGGCCGCTTCAATTACTGGAAGTGAATATAATATTGACGGTGGAACAGTTCCAACGGTCTAAAAATCTAGCCATATAAGCTTGATTCAAATGTTTTCCAGTATAGCACTTGATTTTCATCTGCACTCATGCAGAAAGCGTAAAAAAAGCCTATCGGATGGGTACTCTACGCAGAGCGTATTTTCAATGCCCATCCGATAGGCTTTCATATAACTACTTACCGTTTAATAATGACCAGCTTGGTTTCCAGCATTTCTTCCATGGCATACTTTACGCCTTCGCGTCCGGTGCCACTTTGCTTCACACCGCCATACGGCATATGGTCGACACGGAAGCTTGGAATATCATTAATCACCACGCCGCCAACCTCAAGCTTGTCCGCTGCATCCAGCGCGGTCGCGATATCACGAGTGTAAATTCCTGCCTGCAGACCATAGATGGAATCATTTACATGGCTTATAGCCTCATCTATAGAGCTAACGGAATGAATCAGCACAAGCGGGGCAAACACTTCGCGGCAGGACACCTTGGAAGTCGGGTCCACATCAAGCAATACGGTCGGCTCCAAAATCCCTCCTTCGGCATGACCACCCAGAGCAATCCTCGCGCCTGCTTGAACTGCTTCCTCCAGCCACTCACGAACACGCTCAACATCCTTGGCTGAGATGAGCGCCGATACGTCCGTGTCCGGATCTAACGGATCTCCCGTTTTTAACCGTCGAGTCGCTTCTATAAACCGCGATACAAAGGGATCATACAATTCATCAACAACGTAAATACGTTGAACTGAAATACATACCTGCCCCTGATTGGCAAAGGCTCCACTCACACAACGGTCTATGATGGCTTCCACATCCGTATCACGGTCAATAATAACAGCCGCGTTGGACCCCAGCTCCAGCGTAACCCGCTTCAAGCCAGCCTTGGAGCGAATTTCTGTACCGACCGCCGGACTACCAGTGAAGGTGATATAGCTGACGCGTGGATCAGTGACCAGTACGTCGCCAATTGTTTTGCCATCGCCGCTGATCACGTTAAGAGCCCCTGCTGGCAATCCAGCTTGCTCCAGCAGCTCCGCGATCAAGTAAGCCGACAGCGGTGTCTGCTCCGCAGGCTTCAATACGACCGTATTGCCCGCTGCCAGCGCAGGGCCCACTTTATGAGCGACCAAGTTCATCGGAAAGTTAAATGGTGTAATCGCTCCTACTACCCCGACCGGTTCCTTGAGCGTGTAGGCCATCCGGCCCTCGCCGCCCGGTGCAGCATCCAGCGGAATAGTTTCCCCGTGGATGCGCTTGGCTTCTTCGGCTGCGAACTTATAGGTTTGCACGGTCCGATCTACTTCGGCGAGCGCAGCCTTCCATGGCTTGGACGCTTCGCGTGCAATGATACGCGCTGCATCGTCTCGCCGCTCTTCCAGCAGGTCAGCCAGCTTCTCCAAAATAGCTGACCGTTGGTGCGCTGGCATGGCCCGCATCTGTGCGCGTGCATCCGATGCTGCCAGAATTGCGGCCTTGGCATCTTCGGCAGTAGCCTCTGCTACTTCAGCAATGACTTCCCCGGTATACGGTGACTTTAGCGTCATATAAGATGAAGCTGTTTTCCATTCACCACCAATAAATAACTGCTGCTGCATGCTGATCTCCTCCTTTTTCTCTATATCAATGCTCCATTTAACTGCTATTTTACCGTCAGCACCGGACAAGGTGCATGCTGAATCACATAATGACTCACGCTACCCAAAATCAGCTCCGTAACAAGTCCTTGTCCACGGGTTCCCATAATGATCAGATCTGCCTTTTCCTGCTGTGCAGTCTCGCAAATAATACTCGCCGGATCACCATGACCCGCCAACATACGGTATGAAATGCCCTCGTCCTTCAAATAGTCGGCTGCAGGCTCCAGGATATGGCGACCTTCCTCCTCGATCCGCTCCTCCACATCAATCCCAACCGGGGGTTCATTCATGGACAAAGCCGGATTTACATGCAATACGGTCAGATGCGAATCCCCCTGAAGCTGCTTGGCCAACGTTTTCGCTGACTCCAACGCCTTCATAGCGTGTTCCGAACCATCAATCGCGACCAGAATATGTTTGATTTCGCTCATACTCTTTTCCTCCCCAGAAGATCAATATTAGTGTGCATCTACCTGAATATCCTGCATATGTCGGCGACGTACGATCAGCACAGCTACACCGATCAATACCATCAATGCTCCGAAGTAAAACGGTGTTTCTGCTGAGTACCACTCTGACAGCTTCCCTGCAAGCCACGGCGAAATAGCCCCGCCTAAAAAGCGCATAAAGCTGTAAGCCGCAGATGCTGTGGAGCGCTCCACTGGAGCGGCCTGCATAACAGCAGTAGTAATCAATGTATTGTTAATTCCCAGAAAAATACCAGCCACAATGACGGCTACAATGACAGTCGTTGGCGAACCTGCTAAAGTCCCGATCGCCATACCCCCTAAATCAATGGCGAACAGTGTCAGCATGACACTAATGGAAGATACCACGCTAAAGCGTGCTTGAATCTTAGGAGCTACAAATACTGAAGTAAAGGCCAGCATAATTCCCCAACCAAAAAACACATAACCCAATCCATGTTCGTCTAAATGCATGACATATGGAGAATACGCCATCAACGTAAAGAATCCAAAGTTATATAACAATGCGACAATGCCGAGCGTGAACAAAGCGGGATAACTCAGTGCTTTGAATGGGTCCGCAATGGAACCTCGTTTTTTAGGCTTTGGAATCGAAGGCAGCATAAACGTAATGAACAAAAATCCGATAACCATCAGTCCGGCTACACCGAAAAATGGGCCGCGCCAGGAAATGGAACCCAGCTCACCGCCTAACAGCGGGCCGACTGAAATCCCAAGTCCCAAGGCCGCTTCATACAAAATAATCGCTTTAGCTGTTCCGGAAGTGGACAGACCTACAATCGCAGACAACGCTGTTGCGATAAACAAAGCGTTCCCCAGCCCCCATCCTGCCCGGTAGCCCACAATTCCACCAACCGTATTGGCCGTGCCACCCAGCCCGGCAAACACAATAATGAATAAAATACCGGTTAATAACGTCCATTTGACACCCAACCGACTAGATACGACGCCCGTAATAAGCATCGCGACGCCCGTCACCAGATTATAGCTGGTAAACAGCAATGACACCTGACTTTTCGTCGCATGAAGCTGATCAGCAATGGCCGGCAGGATTGGATCGACCAATCCCAGACCCATAAACGAAATAACACAGGCAAAGGCGACCGCCCATACGGCTTTGGGCTGAGACAGCAAGCCTGCGCGTTCCTTTAACTCTTCAGGTAATGCATGTTGTGAACTCATAATACAATGTTACCTCCACATCTGAATGTAAGTGTTCTTGTTATGATGGATTGTGATCAAGTTCCTCATCCAAAAGGATCTTGCGTTCACGAACCCTGACCCGCAGCTCTTCCAATTCAGTCTGGAGCATACGGATGCTGTTGATTTTTCCCTCCATTAGTTCCAACTGTTCGTTCAGTGTACGTTCCATATCCTCCAACATCGCCCGTCGCTCGATCGGCTGCAAATGCTCCGTTCGCTCGCGATATTCCTCCCGCTGCCCCTTGAGCATTTCTGCTGCGGTCATGTAACGCTGAAGCTCTTGCAAAGAAAAACCAAGCACTTCCTTGGCACTCACGATCTTTTTTAGTAAATCCACATCCTCCTGCGTATACAGCCGCATATTTCCTTCACTGCGCTGCGGGGAGGGCAACAAGCCGATTTCCTCATAATAACGAATGGTTCGCTTGGTCAAACCACTTTGCTTGGCGACCTCATCAATTTTATACGTAACCATGACACCCACCTTATGAAAAAGATTATATATAAAATATTACGCTTATATAACGTTAACGTCAACGTAAACTTTAAAACAAAAAGAAACCGCCTCTGTGAGAGACGGTTCCTCTTTGGGATTGTATGATCATAGACCCGAAGCATCGGCGTTCAAGTCCATGAATATCACATTAGATGAACAAAGTACGTGTGATGATAACCAGCAAAATGAAGAGCACCAAAATTACCCCAGTGGAAGTCCACATGCCGTAGCCGCCACCGCCACAACCTCTATCTACTTCACCCATCTCAGAATTCCTCCTCCCTCTGTCTCGTTTACAACAAATCGTCCGAAATCAAATTCTCGTACTGCGAATTAGATAACGAATGCTTTGGAAATAATAACGAGCAGAATGAAAAGTACCAGAATCGCTCCTGTAGATGTAAAAGCTCCATAACCAGCGCCTACTCCAGACATGGTGATTCCTCCCTTCATGGTTTACAAAAGCATCTTATGCTTATGCCGCCATCCATGATAGGGACAATTGCCGAGCCTGTCGCCCAAATGTGGGTGGAGATATATAATTCAGTTAATCTCCAGATGCGAGCATGCCATGATACAGGAGACTTCGTGCCTGCTTGGCTAGTACAGATGGGCTTTCACGTCCAGGCAGCAACTTCGTTAACGTCAGCCGTTCAATCAAGCCGATCACACATTCTGCTGTCAGTTCAGGGTCCAGCTCCTCACGACAGGAACCCCAGCGTTGGGCCGCCAGCAGATGCTTCTTGATGTGCTCCGCCATCTCTGCCTTGATGTGTACTGAGTCTGCTGCCTGGTAAAATCCGACACGAGTGATTGCCGGATTATTAGACAACATGCGAAAAATAGCTTCCAGAAAAGCTTGTCCCCGTCTCAAAACTTCAGCCTCGCTGAAGTCCGGGCCAATCTTCATGCTTTGTACCGTCTCATTCACTAAGGTACGGAAGCTCTTCACAAGCTCCTTATACATTTGTTCCTTGCTTTCAAAATGAATATAAAAATCCGGCTGCGTCAATCCTGCACGCGCCGCAATCGAACTTACCTTTGTTTGGTAAAACCCCGTCTGAGCGAACTCTTCAGCCCCTGCTTCTAGTAACAACCGCCGACTTTCCCGACTTCTGACTCCAGCTCTCATCACGGTCTTGCCCCCTTACACCACAAATCTATCGTATTATAAAATTCCTTTGCAGTAAGAACAATGGGCTTGAGGATGATATATACCTTTCCTTCAAAAGTCCTAATGCAGAAGGACTGAAAGTTTTGGAAAATCGAGGGTATCCCCTTTGAGGTATAATTAACCAATTAGACGGATGAGCGAGCAAAAATGAGCATATCGAAATCAAATTTTTACATCGGCATCGGCATTATACATATGTATCAATGATGAGGGCCATATTTACGCATCATTTCAATTGTTGTCAGATCATCATCCAGTCCCCGTTGGTGCAAACCATTGATAATCTGCTGACGTTCCTCCCCTTTAACATTTTGGCCAAATTTAAACTTGGCAGTCCACTCATGCGGGACGATCTTGATCAGAGCGACCCCTTTCAAACGTGAAGCATACCGTGAATCGCTGGCATCGATCAGATCATAACCGCCTTCCGGTTGCAGCTTTCTCATAAAAATGGAAAATGCCGATGCCTTTTCCTCCAAATCCACTACTTGCTCTGCATGACCACGCACGGTAATACTTTTAAAAAATGAAGTCGCCGGACATGCCATATGTTCATCGGTAAAATAAGACGGAATGAGCGCATACTCTTTGGCTGCTGAAAAAGTGACTCTATTGTCCTCCTTCATTCGTTCCATCTTTTCTCCAGCACGGCTGCCATGAATATAAAAAACGCCATTCCCATAAGCGAAATTCAAAGGAACTACACGCGGAAAACCATCCTCGCTGTTCATGCCTAAAAATCCGAAACTGACCTCGTTCAGAAACTCCTCTATTTCCTCTTGTTCGGCCACCGTAAATTCTTTTCTTCTCATAGCTATCTCTCCTTCCATCTATTGACCAATGATATATTTCAGATTATGTTGAAAATGGATTATTAAAAAGACCCAATATGAATGAAAATGACTGGACCAATCTAAGGAGAAAAGTATGGATATTACGATAGCTTATCAGCGTACGCTTCAAAAATATCATTTAAAATACTTGGCATTGTATCACGCTCTTCGAGAGGGAATTCTGACTGGCTCCCTTGCCAGTGGTACGCGCCTGCCTTCCAGTCGTGATCTGGCGGTGATGTATGGAATTTCGCGCGGGAGTGTTAAAGAAGCATACGATATGCTGCTGGCTGAAGGATATGTAAATTCGGTAGTAGGCAGAGGAACCTTTGTTATGGAACAGACTGCAATGCTGCCAGACGAATCTCGAATCAACCTGCAGAACCAAAACCCGCCTATTGCAAAACAAAAAGTCCCTGCTCTGTCAGCATGGGGACAACGAATAATGCAGCTCGAAAAAGAACGAGCCTTATACTCGACTCCTGTGTCTGCTACGGATCGAGACGATGCGCACCAGCCTATGATTTCTTTTCAAGCCGATGAAGTTGTATTGGAGGGCAGCTCACAGATCGCATGGAAAAGTGCATTGGCTGCCGCTGGCAAGGACTTGCAGAAGCCTTCGGATGATTCGACGCCTGCACCAGTGAACGGTGATCAATGGCTGCGTGAAGCGATTTGCCAGCATGTTGGCAGAACACGCGGAATTACGGCCACACCGGATCAAGTCGTATTATGCAGCGGTTCCATGGAAGCGATCACGCTGCTAACTCAGCTGCTTATTCATGAACAAGATAACATTGTACTGGAGAATCCCTGTTATTCCGGCATCTATCGTGCAGTTACCGCCTCAGGCGGACGGATACACGCTGCTGAACTAGATCAGCAGGGACTTATTCCACAGGATTGGGATGCCAAGCTCCTGTTCGTTACGCCTGGACGGCAGTTTCCAACCGGTGCTGTACTGCCATTAACACGCCGACAGCATATTTTGCAATGGGCGGCATCCAAGGGGGCGTGGATCATTGAGGATGATTATGACAGTGAATTCCGCTGGGCAGGACGTCCCATCGAACCGTTAAAAGCACTGGATCGCGCAGAATGTGTCATCTATGTTGGTTCCTTTTCCAAAAGTATGTTCAGCAGCCTTCGACTCGGGTATGCCATCCTGCCAGTTGAATTGGCGCAAGCGCTGACTGCAGCCAAACGACTATACGATCCCCTGCCGCCTGCCCGCTTGGAGCAGCGCGCGCTGGCACGTTTTATGATGCGCGGAGACTACGTTCGTCATTTACGGCGGATGACTCGAATATACAGATCACGCTATGACGTATTCCAGCATGAAATCCAGCCGTTAAGTGAGCTGTTTCACTGGCATCAGACTGATTGCGGTCTGCACGCCTATGCGATCTGGAAGTATGGGTCTGCCCAGTATCATCATTTCATGCAGTCAGCACGATTTTACGGAGTCACATGGCGTGATGCCGCTGATTACCAGCTAACACCAGGGCCTCCCTCAGCCTGCTTTAACTTTGCTCACATAACGGAGCAGCAAATTATCGAAGGTGTTAAGCGCCTGCGCCAGACCTGGGACAGTATCAAACATAGGATCATGGAGCTCAGCTGAGGCTTTAGAAGGGGACTTCATTTGCACTTTGTATATAGCAAATTAGACTAACGATAAAGAAGAATTGCCCTTCCCACTCCCTTACTTTTTCATATGATGCTAGTAATCTAAAAGAATTGGAGTGAGAGAAATGGCAGTTAGTCCGCTTTGTAAACGGTTTGCCGCTATATTAAAGGCAACCCCTCAAGTCGTTAACGGAGTTTGTACTGCTTCTAATGTCAGAAATAACATTAAGCCGATCATTTTAGGGAAAAAGACCAAATCCTTTCTTGCCATACCGCAAGCTTTTTCTTTCGAAAGTATTGGCCGCAACGGAAAAGGATTATGTCTTGGTGAAACCGTGATTTTGACCGCAGAAATTAATCCGTTTATTTCCCGGCTTCGCAAACATGGTGTCAAAGTGACAGCACTGCACAACCACTGGCTATTCGATAACCCCAATCTTTGGTACATCCACTTCGAAAAAGTAGAAAAGCCGCTTGTTTTCGCCGCAGAAGTGCGTGACGCGCTTAATGTCTTAACGACGAAGATTGTACGGCCGGTGGTTACAAAGAAATAAGCTATCAATAAATGCAAGAGATCCGCTTAGGCGGATCTCAGATTGTCGAGAAACCCCGTCATTTTGAGACGTGGGTTTCTTTTTCACATCATAATGCTCTGGTCTCTGGAGAAGCAGGGGGGGTTACCCCTGTTTCTCCTGGCGATCTAGGTGGATCGCCATCTTCTTCATGTTCTGCACGGCTGCCGTCATAAGGCTTTGTTCCCTGACGTTTGGAAGACCGCGCAAACGGCAATAGCGAAACCCATGGAGCTCTTTGGCATCCGCGAAGCTTCGCTCAATCGTCTCTTTTCGTTTGCGGTACAGCTTTTTACCAGATGGGCTCAGCCGGTTGCTCCGTACCCACTCTTTGCTGTCTTCCCAGACATGCCGAGTCACCACTTTGCGGTGGTTTCGAGACTGGGTACACTGACTTAGCAGTGGGCAATGCTGGCACTGAGCTGGGTCAGAGGCATACTGCCGGTATCCCTTTCGGTCCGTCGTTCGGTAGTGCAGTTCCTGTTGGGCTGGGCATCTATACACACTGCGTTTGGCATCGTATTCAAACTTCCATTTCGGAAACAGTCCTTGTCTGGGATGGAATCTTCGGTGAGCAATCACGGCAAAAATCTTTCGGTTCTGCAAACCTCGGCAAATCGGCGTCGTTAAATAACCTGAATCTAGTGCAACAGCTTCTACTTGAAAACCAAAACGTTCTCTTTGGCGATCCAAACGGGACAAATAGGGGACAGAATCATGTACATTTCCCGGCGTCACATGCACATCCGTAATCAGATTGTACTTCATATCCACCGTGCGGTGGTCCAGATAGAAGAAGCCTTCGGGCTTGCCATCACGGATCATATAGCCGCTGTCCGGGTCTGTTTTGCTCACTTTAATTTCTTTTTCTTCGTTCACTTCCTCTCGGGATTTTAAGGCTTTTTTCCGTGGTTTTTCCGGTCATCCTTCACCGCTTCGTTCAGCTCGCCCATATAGTCTTTGGTATTCTGCAACACTTGTTCTTTGGTGTACTGGTGCCTGTTAGCATTGGCTTTGACGTGTGTGGAATCGGTGACGAGAACACGCCCACCCACCATTCGGTGAGAGATCGCCTGCAGCACAATTTCATCGAAGATATCTTGAAAGATCGTGATGTCTTTAAAGCGAGTGCGACGATTCCAGCTAATCGTCGTATGGTCCGGAACTTTATCCGTTAAGCCCAACCCCAGAAACCAACGATAAGCTAGGTTCGTCTGAATTTCTCGCTCGAGTTGCCGTTCTGAGCGAATGCCATAGAAATAACCGAGAAAGATCATTTTAAACAATACGGTAGGATCAATGGCAGGACGCCCGTTGTCTGCACAATACAGTGGTCGAACTTTATCATCGATAAACGAAAAATCGATATACTTATCTACTTTGCGGAGCAAGTGATCTTGAGGAACCAGATCTTCGATGGAAACAAATTCGTAGGATTGTTGTTTTTCGCGGTTGGAACGTAGCATATCAACACCATCCGTTCTACAATAGTTACCTATATTATACAACATTAACGCGGTGTCGTCTTAAACAAAATTAACATAAAATAGGCTGTCGAGACTTTCTCGACAGCCTGAGATCCGCTTAGGCGGATCTTTTTTTGTTATGGATGGAACATAGGACAGAACAGATTAATATTCTACATTAGCCCATTTATCTATAAGGAGAGCTGTATGAAAAACAAATTAATCTATGATTATATTGTTGTAGGAACAGGCCCTGCGGGTGCTGTAATAGCGAAAACCCTTACGGATGATATGCAAACATCGGTTCTTGTGCTGGAAGCAGGGGAAAATAACGATAAGGACAAACCCATTAGGGACTCTACCTTTGCCCCGGAGCTGGAGGAACAATTTTCCCCTGAATACTTTTGGCAAGGGGAAGGCATTCCACAAAATGGAGTAGACGGTCGGTCATTCGAATGGACCACAGGACGGCTGCTAGGCGGCAGGTACGTATGATGTACTCATAGACGGCACCAAAACCGGCTCAGTCACAGCCGTTAAAAATGCTGCGACTATAGCCAGACTGAATATCGGTACAGCAGCCAACTACGATATCCGTATTCAGCCCAGTTCAGGCAATCCGGCTCCCGCCGGAGACATTATAGCCCATTATGAATTTAACGAAACGGCCGGATCAACCGCAGCCGATTCATCAGGTTATAGACAGCAGGCCAGTGTACATGGCGGCTCGTGGGGTGCGGGGCGGAATGGCAATGCTCTGCGGCTTAATGGCATAAACGCCTATGCCAGCCTGCCCAGCGGAATAGTTAGCAGCATTAATGACTTTACCATTGCCGCATGGGTACGGGTGAACACGCATAATGGCTGGGCTCGTCTGTTTGATTTTGGAGCAGGAACAGATCGGTATATGTTTTTGTCCCCGAAGGCTGAAGGAACAGGTATGCGTTTTGCCATCACTGTCTCAGGGAACGGAGAGGAACAGCAACTGAATGCCCCGGAACTGGCGACAGGTGTCTGGAAGCATGTAGCCGTGACTTTGTCAGGCACTACCGGAATTATGTATGTGGACGGCATAGAGGCGGCACGTAACACGAATATGCCGCTGAAGCCTGGCAGCCTTGGATTGACACATTGGAACTACATTGGGAAATCCCAGTTTGATGATCCTTATCTTAATGGTGCAGTAGATGAGCTGATCATCTACAACAGAGCTCTGACCGCCCAGGAAATCTGGGGCTTGGCCTCGGCAAGCAGCACCCTTACAGCCCATGATGCGGGAGTCCAGGCATATGCTGAAGGGGCTGATTAGAGTGTAAGTATGCTTTTATTTCATGCCATTAACGTTTTAGATTGTGAATGATTTGTATGATGAATGATTTGCATCGTGAAACATTTGCCTCATAAATGATTGGCATTGTGAATTTATTCTTGCTGGTGCTTCCCATCGCCTCCGCCCCGGATTTCTTGAATTCATTCTGTAATCAGGGGAGAAATCCGGGGAGATGATGCTTTCGAAGCATTTAGCTCCGTTTAATGCGGGTCGTTCTTGGTCTTAAGCGAACGAGCTCCTCACTGGTGAGCTGTCTAGTATAGGAGCCAGGGGAAGATCCTGTATTTACCGTGAGCACTTTGCCTGCCCCGCTGGGACGGGCTACTCGTGTGTTAAATACCTGCATGAACCACTGCACCGGAAAGGCTATGGATAAGCGACCATCTGCCGTGCCTGCATAGTTGACCGCAGCTGCATAATTATCAGACTGTCTAAGCCATACAGAGCCGGAATCCCCGGGTAGGGATACAGGAGTCGTACCTCTAATAACCGTCTGGTCTTCGAAGGTCAGCAGGCCCAACTCGCCGCCATAATTGATTTGCAGGTCTGTATAGACCGACTCTACTGTACCATTGACCCGCCCGGTCGTACGTCCTACCTTCTTCAATTTTTCCCCTACACGATAAGCGGTAACATGCCCCGGAATGACTCCTACTGTAGCATAACGCGGATTGAGCAGGTTGTTGCGGGTCGGAAGTGAAAGCGCCACGTCAATCAGGTTTGTTCCGGTGCGATTCAAGCGCACATAACGATACAGCCGTCCTATACGATCCTGGGCAACCGTTCCCCCATCGGCTCCGCCTGGCTGGATTGTAGCCTCCCGATTGTCTGTATTGGAGGGATTGAGGACATGGTTATTGCTAAAAAGATAACGCGTAGCCGGCGCTCCAGTTGGGGCGACGATGAGTCCGGTGGTACCGGAGCCTTCAATCGTCCCGACACTATAGCCGGCGATGACCGGGCGGATGCGCACTTTATAGTCCGTAGCATGAGCTCTGATCTTTCCAGTCTTTACAATTCGAACAGGAACACTCAATTTCTTTCCTAAGGCAGTGGCCGACAGGAGTCCAGTAGAGGCCGACACTAGACGGTCCGTGTACACAATGACAGCGGCTCCCTTTTTGGGATGGGCAGGGTCCCTGTAGCCTACGCCAATGCCGTGGACACCGGACATTTTTAAGACTCGCTTGGCCATCCGCTTTTTCACTTGAAGCGCGGCCGAGAAGGTAGCCAACATCATCATCTCCTTTTACATTCAGATGAAATATTGTATGGCTAAGGCCGCTCTGCGTTCCATGTGTTCTTATAATCACTATTGCAAAGTGATACTTGTTATTGAAAGTCATATGAACATATCCCAAAATATGGTATACTCATTCCCGAAATTGACATCTTATCATTGGATTTTAGGTGTTCAAGGAGGTACTTCATGTTCTTAACGATATTGACCTACAGCATACAAGCAATTGCAATTTTACTGATTATCTTTGCATGGGTGAGAAAAAACAAAAAGAACATAGGCCGTGGATCACTTTCACTGCTTTTATCTCTTCTTGGTCTAGCTGCTTCTTACAAACTTGGCAATTACACGTTTGGGGATCAGTTGTTTTCCTTTTTAGGCTTGCCCGCATGGTCTAATCGTGTTGACAATACTGGATTTCACTACAGCCTTCTACTATCCAGTATTTTTTTCATTCCCAGTATAATCATTGGATATAAAAATCCTACAGATTTTGGAGCTCTAATGGGAAAATGGATTTCTGGTATTTATCTATTTGTAATCATCATTTCGCTTTTACTTTTTATGATAAGTAATTTCTTGAAGTAACGTTGGATGTGCTGTTAATCCAAAACAAAAGCCTCCCTATAAACAAGGAAGGCTTTTTTAGCGATGAAAAGCACACCTTATCCCTTAACCGCTCCCTCTGCAATGCCTTCCATAATGAATTTCTGAAAAAAGGCATAGATCAGGATCACCGGGATGGAGGTCAGCACAAGTGCGGCCAAAATAAGCGACCAATCCTTGTTGTACTCTCCAAACAGCATATTGGTCGAAAGAATCAGAGTGTAATGGTTCACATCCGTCAACATCAAAAGCGGAAGCAAAAAGTCATTCCAAATCCACAGGAAATCCAAAATAGCAATCGTGACGGTAATCGGCAGCAGTAAAGGAAATATAATGCGGAAGAACGTTTGGAACTCATTGCACCCGTCCATTTGCGCGGATTCCTCCAGCTCACGCGGAATGGATTTGACGAATCCGTGATATAAAAAGATTGCCATGTTCACACCCAAGCCGATATAGATTAGAGCCAAGCCATACGTACTGCCTTGAACAGACAAATCCTTTGCCATCCGTGTAAGCGGTATCATTATGGAGTGAAACGGTACCAGCATGGAGGCGACAAACAGGAAGAAAATCGCGTTACTTAGTTTTCCACTGGTACGAGACAGCTTGTAGCCTGCCAATGCAGAACAGACCACGATCCCGCCAATGCCGATAAAAGAAATAATCGTAGAATTTAAAGCGCTGTTCAGCAGATGGATCTGTTGAAAGGCCTGTCTATAATTTTCAAAGTGAAGCTTCGTCGGCAGCGCCGTAAAGGATGCAAACATCTCGCCCTGTGTTTTAAACGAATTAATGACCGCCATGTAGATCGGGAAGAAGGACACGACTGCGCCCATGCACAGCAACAGCGTGATCAGCAAGGAATTAGCCTTTTTCAGCCTCATGCCTCCACCTCCCTCTTCTTCATGACTCGCAGCTGGATCAGAGTAAAGATGAGCACAATGGCAAACAAAATAACGGACTTAGCGCTCGCATAGCCATAACGGAAGTTGTTGGAGAACGCCTCTTCATAAATGTTCATCGTAATCACCTGTGTGCTGCGTCCCGGTCCTCCGCCAGTCAGTCCATACACGACCTCATACACCTTGAAGGCACCGTTGAGTGTCAGGAAGAAACAGATCGTAATCGCGTGGGTAATCATCGGCAACGTCACACTTCGCAATGTCTGAAAAGCATTCGCCCCGTCAATAATAGCGGCCTCCTTCAAGCTCTGCGGTACCCCCTGAAGCGCAGCCAGATAGATGATCATCATATATCCCACACCATTCCAGAGCGAGACAATAATGATAGAAAAGAAAGATACCTTCGGATCGCCCAGCCAGGATTGACCTAAAAAGGCGATGGCCGTCTTTTCAGCAATTTGCGGCAGCACGGAGGAGAAAACGAATGTCCACATAAATGCGCTAATAATGGTACTGATCATATTAGGCATAAAAAAGATCGTCCGAAAAAATCCTTTGCTGCGTGTGCGTGACTCAATCAACACTGCCAGTACCAGCGCAAGCGCATTTTGCAGTACGATCATAACCAATACGTATTTAAGTGTAAACCACAGGGAGTTAAGAAAGTCGGGGTCTTCCTTCAAAGATTCCACAAAATTTCCCAAGCCGATAAAATTGTAATTGGGATTCAATCCGTTCCAGTCTGTAAAGCTGTAGTACATGCCGCTGATCGTTGGAATGAGCAGGAAGATGGCGTAAAAGATCAGTGCCGGGGCAGTAAATGCCAGCAGCATGACGTATTTTTTGTAGATTTTAAAAGGCATGGAGTCTCTCCCTCCCGATGTCATTCTGTAGGTTACCGTCTACTTGTTCACTTTGTTATACGATTTCCATGCCTTATCCAGCGCCTTAATGACGTCATCCTGCGAGAGCTGGCCAGCATAATAGGATTGGAGCGATTTGCCTGCCTCGTCCTTGACCGCCTGCGGGATGGATGGATCTTGGTACGACTTGCCTGCTTTCACATATTCGGTAGCGTCATTAACCCAAGGATAGCTTTTAAATGTATGCACTTTGGAGATGGGATTAAATTTCAATGCTTCATAGAATGCGCTGGAATCCTTGTCGTCCAACACATAGTTAACAAAGTCGAGCGCAACCTCCTTATTCTTGCTTGAAGAGGATACGGCCAGCGAAGTCGAAGTGGACAGATTGATCAAGGTCGCATTCGGATCGTCATTGATCGGCAATGGTGCCACCCCAAAATCCATCTTCGGATCAGATTTTAAAATCGTTTCCGCAAACCACGGTCCCTGAATCCACATCGCCGCTTTACCTGAAGCAAATGCTGCTGATCCATCATCCCCGCCGATTTCCAGCGCCTTGTCTGTACCATTACTGTTCACCAGATCAATAATATCGAACATGCTCTTCATTTCGGAAAAAGAACCTTTGTCCTGATTCATCCGTTCGATAAAATCCTTATTCTGTGTGTTCATCATCGCACCTGCTGTGAGCGGCACAAACAGCTGTGGAATCCAGGATTCCTTGTAAGACAACAGGAATGGTGTCACATGATTCGCTTTCAGCTTTTCGACCACAGCCTTCATTTCGGTCAACGTTCCCGGCGGCTTCAAGTCCAAATCCTTAAATATTTTTTTATTGTATAAATAACCCCATGAAATTGTTTCCAAAGGAACCGCTACGACTTTGCCGTCTTTCGTCGTCACCGAAGGCTTCACACTGTCCATTAATTTGCTGACAAACGGCTGACCGGACAAGTCCTCCAAATAACCCGCTTTATAAAACGGAGGAATTTCATTCACCGCATGCAACGCGAATACGTCTGGTGCATCGTTGGAAGCGAGTCTTGTTTTCAAAATTTGCGCAGCATTGTCCGCAGGCGGCATCTCCAGTTGAACGGTAACGTCGATATTTTTATCTTTCTTTTCTTTGGCTATAAATGCATTAATGTATTTATCGTAGTGCTCCTTCAAACGGGGCTGAGCAATAAACATTTTGAGATTTACAGTTTTGCCGTCTCCACCGGAACCACTGCTGTCGCTGCCTGAAGAATTCGCTCCACATCCGGCCAACAACGTGCCAACCAGCATCGTACTCAATACACCTTTCCACATTTTCATGCAAAATGACCTCCCTAAGTTGAAAATTTCATCTTGTATACGCTTTCATTATAGGGTGGAAGGTCGCTTCTGCCATTGGACACCCTTAGCTTATTGGATTGGATTTTTTTAAACTTCCTTTCTCATTTCACCGGGGGCCATGCCAAAATGCTTTTTAAATACGCGATAAAAATAAGACACATCCTCATACCCAGCCATCTCTGCAACGGCTTTGATTGAAATCTGTTTATTGGCCAGCCATTCCCGTGCCTTTTCCATTCTCCGCTCTACAATATAGTCCGTTACATTCTGACCGTACTCCTGCTTGAATACCTTGCTCATATACTCTTTGCTCACAAAAAAGTTTTTCGCCAACTGCTCCAGTGTGATCGGCCCAGCAAAGTGACTATCGATATACCGCCGTACCTCCTCCAAATTCAGTTTATTTTTGTATTTCCGCTGTCGAATGAGCTGATCCAGTTCTTGAGCATAACATGACGATACGAATTCCAGTGCATGTTCTACAGAGGATAGGGCAGCCTGTGCAAGCGGAAATCCTCCCGTTGCCGTAGAAGTATCCAGCCCATTATCCGTCGCCAGCTCTTTCAGCAGAGAAAGCAGCTCCTGCACCAATCGGCCTAGCATATGTGGACTTGGTGCTCCATAGCTCTCCAGCTCCTGTACAACCTGACTGCAGGTTAAGATGACTCCGTCACGATTCAGCTCATTAAAATAAAGACGCAGCAGTTGCTTATACTGGGTTAACCTGTGAAAAAACTCATAATCCAGCTCTGTCGCTTCCTGCTGCTGTTCGGCTCCCTTGACCTCCAGATCGGTTTTGCATTTGAGCAGCACCGCATTTAGCTCGGCCGGATTGACAGGCTTAAGCAAATAATCGACAGCCTTGTAGCGGATCGCATGTTTGGCATATGCAAAGTCATCATATCCGCTCACGACAATGATTTTCACATCCGGACATTGGCTATTTAGCGCTTGCAGCAGCTCTACTCCGTCCGCACCTGGCATGTGCATATCCGTAATCACAATGTGGGGAGCTAACTCCCCGACCAGCCTAAATGCCTCGTCTCCGTCCTCAGCTTCACCTACCACCACCATTCCAAGCTTTTCCCATGTACCAAATGTCTTCAAAATATCGCAGTTCCACGGCTCATCGTCAACGATTAATACTCTGATCATACTTTGCCCTCCTCTGCTGAGGTGAATGGAATACGGATAGTGACACATGTACCGACTCCCTGCTCACTATCTATAGTCACTCCGTAATACACTCCAAAATTCATCTGTATGCGTGAAGCCACATTGCTTAATCCGATATGACTGCCCTGCGCCCAAATTGGTTCCTCCGATGCGTTTTCCAGCTTAGCCCGAACTTTCTCCAGCTTGTCCGGGGGCATACCGTTACCGTTATCGCTGACCGTAATGCACACTTCTTCCTTCATAATTTCCACGCGGATTGCCATTCGCCACGCCCCTGCCTTGCGATCAAGACCATGCTGAAACGCATTTTCCAACAATGGTTGAAGCGATAGCTTGGGCAAACGAATATCCATCGCCTGCTCTTCGGTCTCCACCTGAAACACTAATCTTTGAGGAAAACGACGCTGCTGGATACGCATATAATGCCCCACATGGTCAAGTTCTGCACGTAGTGAGGCCATATCCTGAGGCTCCCGTACCACGTAACGGAACATCTCACTCAGCGAACGAATGACTTCATAGGTATCCTCCGGCTTTTGCGAAAACACCATACTTCCGATCATTTGCAGCGTATTTTGCAGAAAATGCGGATGAATCTGCGCCTGAAGCGCTTTCAATTCAGCCGTCTTTTTTTGCAAATTGATACGGTATTCCGTCTGGATATGCTGGCGGATTCGGCCTGCCATCCCATGCAGACTTCTTTCCAGCAGCCCTATCTCATCCGGCCGTGTACTTGGCTTTCCAACTGGCCCTGTAATCATATCCAGCTCCTGCACCGAACGCGCCAATTGAACAATGGGGCGTGCGGTTCGCCATGCGATGAAAACGGCGATACAGATCGAAACCAGGATTGAAATCACGCCTACGACGATACCATACAGCATGGTTGAAAAGGCACTGTGGTTAATGGAGGAAGTCGGTACGATTTTGACCAGTTTCAATCCAGCCACATCCAGATCATTGTAGAATACATAATGTTCGGCAGTTTGAAGCATCCCGGGACCCGGCTTAACATCACGAAGAGCTGTCAGTACTCCTGCAGGAGGAGGCGACTGACGAGCTTGCGCTGGATACATGACCCTGCCATCCCCATCTGTAATCAACACCTGATGCTGATCCCCTCGTCCCAGCAGACCCAGCGTCTGATCGAATTGTGACCATAGCACCTCCAATGAAATAGCCCCCGTCTGCTTATGATCTTCAAAACGCCGAATACTGCGTGTCAGTGTAAAGCGTTCGGGATCAGTAGAGCTTGGGCGAATCGAATAATCCTTGTTCGCTTGCCACATCTCAGCGTACTGCGGAGGAATACCGCCCACTGCCGCAATATCATTTTGCATACTATTGAAGGTAAACAGGGTTTGCGATTGTTTCAAATACAGCTGAATACCGATGACATGACTCCCGGCTGAATAATACACATTCGCCAGCGTATTTAACATTTTTCGCTGGGCATTAAATTGGCTGGAAAGATTGTCAGGCTCTCGTTCATTCAAATAATCGCTTAGATCGGGGCTGATCTGAATGCTGTAAATCAGATGATTCAGACGATCTAACTGGTCGCTGATATAAATGCCCGTCCATTTCATATTGGACATGTTCGTTTCAACCACTTCGGTTTCCATAGACGATCTGCTTTTCTCCGCAGCCAGCACCGTAACAGCAATGACCGGCAGCACAGATAAAACAATCATCGTCAAAATTAGCTTGAGCTGAATACTGCGTCGATACGGGGCAGTCAGCGCCCGGAACCAGTGGGCTGCTCGGGTTGGCATAGCGATGCACTCCTCTATTCAGCTATATGCGAAAACGCCCCGCAATTCGCAGGGGCGCTTCATATGCCGGATTTTCCGGTGGGGTACCTATGGATCTTTTACGCTTCTTCGATAATTATAACACTCCAAGGCTTCAATTGGAGTAATTGTCCTTGGGTAACCGTCTTCTCTCCGATCAGTTCCTTGCCGTCTCCATGCGGATACACCACCAAGCCTGCCTGTTCGGAATAGTTAAAATAGTACCGGATCGTTCGCCCCAAATCATTCGTACCAGATTTAACAATGATCGGATAAGAAGCTTCCTGATCCAGCCCCCACACGCCTGCCTTTTTGGCTACAGAGCTTAATAATTCGCGGATGACCGCCGAACTGACAATACAGCCGATGTAGGTCGCCGTTCCCTGACCATAACGATTTTGCGTTATCGCGGCATATTGGCCCCAATGCGGGTGATCGTAATAGGCTAATACTTCGGCAGTCGTCGGCGTTATTAGCTCCATCCACGTAGTTACCTGATTGTCCTCTGCTGCCACTTCAAAAGGATTATCCTTGAGCGTCACATTTTTCGGCTCCACAAACAGGCTGTAATGAATACCACACGCTTCGCTAATCACGCCCGGCTGCCGCGATGTTCTCACCTGCACATGTTCGTCGGTAAATCCGCTGCGGGAGGTGTATACTACATGACCGCCTTGTTCGACGTATCGATTCAGCTTTTCCAGCAGTGCATCTGGCGCAGAATAGAGACTCGGAACGATCAGGAGATCATAGTCCTCAAACGATTCCGCACCCGGATGGACAATATCTGTCCCAATATTCAGTTTGTACAACTCATCATACAAACAGCGTACGATGTCATTGTAATTCAGTGGGCTGTTCATATTAAACTTGAACCAGTTAATGGATGTCAACGCTTCGTTGCTAACCAGGATAGCTGTTTTATTTTTCTTTTTTAGATTGACCAGGTGCGTGGACAGTCTTGCAAAGTCCTTCCCTATCGTCTTTGCTTCCTCATACACAGGATTCGGTTCAAAATCATGGCTAAGCAGACCCTTCCAGTAGGTTTCGAAGGAATTATGAATGGAATGCCAGTGCCAGTAAGCTACCATATTGGCCCCGGAAGCCAGATGACTGAACGCTTGCAGACGCAATTGTCCCGGATAAGGAACCCAGTGGGTAAACGCCTGCGCCTCCGTTTCCAGCACTAAGTAATTATTCTGTTTTGTCGAACGTGCCACATCACCGCCAAAAGAGATTTCTATTCCAGTCAAATCATCTTGTGATGGATGGTAAATATCGACCCCTGTCACATCAAATGCTTGAGAAGCTGCAAAGTGATCCACATCCGGCTGGATTCCAAAAGAATGACCTCTCCACTCAAAATCAAAATTTTGCGTAACAAATTGGTCTTCCCGCTTATATTCATTGACAATCGCGACCTGCCAGGCCAGGAAGTCCGTCACCAGCTTGCGCTGGAACTGGGAAAAGGCCGCGCCCAAGCTTCCATTAATCGTTCCGACCACCGAAGGGAAGTCCTCCCAGCTATTGATGCGATTGCTCCAGTAATCCAGTCCAAATTTGCGGTTCAGCTCCTCCAGTGATTCAAACCGCTCCCGCAAATACTTTACAAACTGTAATTGCACATTGGGACCGCTCGTATGGTAATGCTTCGTCTCATTGTCTGTCTGATAGCCAATAACCGCCGGATGCTGGCTCACTCGTCCAATTAGCTTGCGTATGATTCGCTCAGCATGGAACAGGTACACCGGGTTCGTAATGTCCATAATCTGACGAGCCCCGTATTTGCCTGGTCCCTGAGGCGTCGTTGCCAATACATCGGGATGCTCCTTCACCAGCCATGTGGGTACGGCATAGGTGGGCGTGCCTACAATGACCTCAATACCAGCCTTATGCATAGCGTCCAATACCCGATCCACAGAGGTGAAATCAAATACTCCGTTCTGCGGTTCATGCGTACTCCAAGTGGATTCGGCAATCCGCACCACATTGATTCCCGCATCCTTCATCATTTGGATATCTTGGTCCAAACGGTCATAAGGCATATATTCATCATAATAAGCAACACCGTACAATAGCTTTTCCATCGAGTCGTCCTCCAATAAGTTTAAAGCTCCCTGATTACAATATGGTACCGCTTCCAAAAATACTATATATAATCGATTTTTTTAAGTAAAAGCATGTAGCAGAACACTTGTAAGCGCTCTTTTATTATAGCTAAATGTTAGGTACAATGAGATTGTCTAAGCGGTGTAAAATTTGCCCTAATCGAAGGTGATCTGATGATATTAAATCCAGATGTCGATCCAGCTCTATTTCATGATTGCCAATGGCTGCCCATTATCGACTGGAATGTGAAATTTTTTGGCGCTCATATTCATCGGGTTAAAGCGGATTGGTGCATGCCTGAGGAGTCTCATATTGGTTTTGAAATTGCACTCATTTTGGAAGGTCGTCAGGAAACCATTATGGAGAATAACGTATACTCGGTTGGAAAGGGTGATATTTTAATGATTCCGCCGGGATTTAAGCATGTGAGTCAGTGTGTATCCCCGGATGGAATGTATTATTTTAGCACCCATTTTAATGTCGATGATCCACTGTTCCGTCAAGAAATGATTAAGAATAATCAGCTCTTTTTCCCGGCAGGCACTGAAACCAATACCAAGCTGCAAAAGGTCGTTCATAGCTGGATCAGCATGGTGCGTGAGAGCGGAGAATATACGACAGCGGACCGCTTTCGCATGCAGATTGCCTTGTTCGAGCTGTTCGGGATATTCTCGCAAATGATCTCTACGGGATGGGAGCCCGGAATTGCACCTTCATCCGTTCAATATGCCAAGGCCATTATGGAGGCTATTCAATCGAGGTTCAAGCCTTATCGGGAGGATGAATCTGGCGAGCAGACGTTCCGGCTTGAAGATGTGGCGGCTTCCCTCGGGATCAGTCCAGGCTATGCCCAGGAAGTGTTCCGCAAAGTTTACGGCTATTCGCCACGTCACTATCTATCGGAGACCAAGCTACATGAGGCCAAGGTACTGATCCAGCAGCCCAATCTGCCGCTAAACAAGGTAGCTTCCCTGCTGGGATACTCCAGTCTGGCTCATTTCAGCAGGCAATTCAAGCGCTGGACAGGCGTCAGCCCGCTTAAATACCGCCAGACGTTAAAACCAATTACGGATGAGCAAAGAAACTACACGTAGGTTATCCTTCAAATCACAGTCTGATATCTCCTATGTGCTGATGTACTACATACATCATCCCCATCAGGAATAAGGCCAATCCCAAGTAACCGATTCCGAATTTCCACCGTGATGCAGCGGGGACTTCGTAATATTTATTATTTTCAAATGGAATATAGTCAATCTCACACAGCAATCTGAGCTGGTATGCATCCGGTGTCGGTATATGTTCTACCCCGTTCAGCCATACATTTTGGACAAGACACTGCTGCGGCAACAGAAGCGTATGCTCCACATCCAGACTTTCCATATATACTGTTACGTATTGCTGCCCCTCCAGATCTGAGTAGGTATTAAAGGATAGTCTGCGCGTATGCTCCGGTCCAGGTAGCGGATATCCTTGCTCATACAAATGCTGTACGTTAACCAGCGGCTTTTGTAATAGCGTTTGGATTTTGATATCTTCTTTATTGCGTTTGACATATTTTTTGTATAAATCATAGGCGAATAGTGCCCAAATAAAGAAAAATAAAATGGATTTCAAATACACAATTACTACAATCCCACCCAATAGACCCACCAGCCATAACCAGCGTGTCACTGCTGTAGAAATCCGTCCACCGTCGAGCGGGTGAATCGGCAGCAAATTAATCAGATTCAGGAAAAAACCGACATATGCCAGCGCGTATAGTAGCGGACTTTCTGTTGCGTAGGCTCCTGCGTATACCGCCATAGCTCCAACCGTGCCCAATAACGGCCCGCCCATAGCCACATAAGCCTCTGTCTGGGCATCCAAGGGATGTCGTTTCATGGTAATCAGTGCCCCGAGAAAAGGAATAAATAACGGCGTCGACACTGGAAGCCCCTTGTGCTTGGCAGCCAATACATGCCCCAGCTCATGCACAAATAACAACAACACAAATCCGACCGCAAATCCCCACGGGTATATGATCGCATACGCGCCAATCGTAAACGCCATAGAGATCAGCGCACCACCAAATTTACTGAATTTTAAAAGAGCAAGCAACGACTTGCCTTTTAGCAGGAGCAATGCTGCTGCACTGCCAAGATACCATTTGGAGGAGCCGGATTTGGAATCGGTCTTATTGTCTTCTTTTTGCAAAAGTACCTGTCTCCTTTCTCTATCACTTCCATTGTATCCTGCAATGTGCAGCTTGTAAAAACTTCTCTAACTCACAGATAAGCGAACTGGGGAAGCCATGTAACGCGCTGGGTGTCCATAAGCAAGAAGAAGGACTGCCCGACATATAATATAGCTGTAGCCACCTGGAAGACTTTGGTTCAATGACGGACCAAGGCCTGCTTTTTTTCTGTCCTCTCTCCTTGTTCGTAAAGTTGCATTCCGTACTCAAGTGTCCTTCCCCCTGTCTGTTCTGTTATCATGTAGAAAACGGAATAACTCAGGAAAGGATTACGAACCATGAGTTTTGAACTTACCCGGCGAGCGATCAGACAACTATGCAGTCAATCTGCTTACGACGACGGGGATGCCTATTACCGGGCCAAAAAGGTGGCCTTTACACAGATAGATCACAATGAAGGTGTGTACGAAGCTACAGTCAAAGAAAGCGGCTTTTATGCGGTTGCTGTATTGATTCGGCCCAACGGAAACATACGCGCCGAATGCACCTGTAGCTCATTTCAGACCACCGGACGATATTGCAAACATATTGCCGCTGTTCTCCTTAACGCCTATGATATGCGGCGTGGAAAAAGTGTGTCCGTACGTTCCTATGTCTCCAAACTTCATCCCGGCACTGCTCCCGATCCAGCAGGAAGTATAGGTTCAGACGAGATGTACACATCTACAGATAACCCAAATGAACACACAACCAGAATGTCACGGTCCTCTGGCATTTCACAAGGCGATCTCCATTTAACCGACAGTATGTTAAAACTATTCGGGCGCAAGAGACCGCTTCGCAGCACACCTGCGCTGCTGGATACTCGCGCAATTCTGGATTTTCAGTTTGTTATCCGTCCGTTTGCCTACGGTTACCAAAAATACATGTTTGGCGTGGAAATGAAGGCCGGGCCCAAACGATTATACATCGTTCAGAAAATCCGCCCGTTTCTGGACAGTATCGACCGCGGAGATAGCTATATGTTCACGAAAAGCTTCACCTACGAGCCTGAGCTATACCGCTTCCGAATTGAACATGACGCGATTCTCCAGCAGTTATCCCAGGTATGCTACCAGGAGCGCATGATTCGGGAAACCTCAGGCACGTATTCATCCTCCGGAAGTCATATGAGCGGCGAGCGAATGCTTCTCATTCCGCCTGCGGCTTGGGATAAGCTGCTCCCCTTGCTGACAGCAGCGCAAGGTGTCTATTTTGAAATTCACGGAAACATGAGCGAGGGTATCCCCCAGTCTGATCTAATGCTTCCGCTGCAATTTGAATTTGATGAGACCGAAGCCACAAGTGAAGGCTATCAGCTAAGTATTCAAGGATTGGATGACTTGACCGTCATGGAGGACTACGGTGTCGTCATTGCCGATGGCAAGCTTGTCAAGCAGAAGGCTGATTCCATACGGCGTTTGTCCGAGCTGAAACGGATGGTCGAAGTACACCACAGACGAAAAGTTCAGATTGCGCCAGAGCAGATGGAAGCTTTTATGGATAAGGTCGTGCCTGGGTTAATGAAGCTCGGACGTGTCCATATGACACGTGCTGTCTCAGAGCGAGTCACACAGCAGCCGCTAAAAGCCAAGCTGTATCTGGATCGGGTAAGAGACAAGCTGCTGGCAGGACTAGAATTCCAATATGGGGATATTATCATCAACCCATTGGAAACAGATGCACGAACACCAGGTAACGACCGCATTTTGATACGTGATGGGGAACAGGAGCAGCGAATTTTGGAACTGATGGAGCATAGCTCCTTTGCCAGAACAGACAGCGGATATTTTATGGAAGATGAAGATGCAGAGTATGACTTTTTGTACCATACGGTTCCACAATTGGAAAAGTTGCTGGATGTCTATGCCACAGGTGCAGTCAAGGCGAAAATTAATAATACACTGCCTGTCCCAAGAATACGGGCGGAGTGGGATGAACGCACGGATTGGCTTGAATTTAAATTTGATATTGAGGGTATACCGGAATCGGAAATTCGCAAGCTACTCCAATCGTTGGAAGAAAAACAGAGATATCACCGTCTGCCGAATGGTGCCTTGCTGCCGCTGGAAACAGAGGAGTACAAGGAATTAATTCGGTTCATGAACGAAACAGGTATCCGCAAAAGCGATCTGGATGCAGCGCAAATTCGAATCCCGGTTACGCAGGGTCTGTATTTAATTGATCCTAATGATCATGTGAAAAACCTGACCTTGGGCAAAACCTTTCGCCAATTATTGGAAAATATACGCAACCCTGATCATCTCGACTTTCCCGTACCCAGCACGCTTGCTCCAATCTTGAGGGATTATCAGGTCTACGGTTTTCAATGGCTCAAGACCTTGGCACATTACCGTTTTGGGGGCATTTTGGCAGATGATATGGGGCTGGGCAAAACACTGCAAAGCATTGCCTTCCTCGTCTCCGTATTGCCAGAGATTCGCAGTCAACAGCTTCCAGCCATGGTCGTATCCCCTGCATCGCTGGTGTACAATTGGCGGAATGAACTGGAGAAATTCGCCCCGCATATCCGCGTCATTATTGCCGATGGCAGCCCTGAAGAACGGGGCCGGATTATACGGGATGCTGCCAGTTATGACGTTATTATTACTTCCTACCCGCTGCTGCGGCGCGAGGCAGATATGTATAGTAAGCCATCGTTTCATACGCTTATTCTGGACGAGGCACAAGCGTTCAAGAATCATGCCACTCAGACGGCACAGGCTGTTAAGGATGTACAAGCCCGCTACCGCTTTGCCCTGACAGGAACACCGATCGAGAATACGCTGGAAGAGTTGTGGTCCATCTTCGACGTTGTATTTCCTGCGCTATTTCCCGGCGGAAAAAGAGCGTTTCACAACCTGCCTCGAAATGTGATTGCCAAGCGGGTTCGTCCGTTCCTGCTGCGCCGTCTGAAAAGCGATGTTCTTAAGGAACTGCCGGAAAAAATCGAATCCGTGCAGGTATCACGGCTTCTGCCGGAACAGAAAAAGCTATACACGGCTTATCTGGCCAAGCTACAGCATGAAACGTTGAAGCATCTCAACGAAGAAGGCTTTCAGAAAAACCGGATCAAAATCCTCGCAGGTCTAACCCGGCTTCGTCAGCTCTGCTGTCATCCGGGGTTGTTCATCGAAGGATATACAGGCAGCTCAGCCAAATTCGAGCAACTGCTGGAGATTGTTACGGAATGTCTCAGCTCCGGGAAGCGGATGCTTATTTTTTCACAGTTCACCACGATGCTTCAAATGGTCGGACGCGAGCTTTCCCGTGAAGGGGTTCCCTACTTTTACCTGGATGGACAGACTCCCGCCCCCGAACGAGTCGAGCTGTGCAGTCGCTTTAACGAAGGAGAACGCGAACTGTTCCTGATTTCCCTCAAGGCAGGAGGTACGGGTCTGAACCTCACTGGCGCAGATACCGTCATTTTGTATGACCTGTGGTGGAATCCCGCTGTAGAGGAGCAGGCTACCAACCGCGCACACCGAATGGGCCAGAAAAAAGTCGTGCAGGTTATTCGGCTCGTCGCCCAAGGTACGGTAGAGGACAAAATGTATGAGCTACAGCAAAAAAAGAAAAACCTGATCGACCAGGTCATTCAACCAGGGCAAGAAAGCCTTTCAGCGCTGACCGAGCTGGAGATTCGTGAGCTGCTCATGATCTAAACAGCTCTTCCACAATTATTTTTATGATTCTGAAAATTCAAATACCAAAAGGTCCAATGAGGGTGGAAATCTTCCCGCATTGGACCTTTTCTTGTTCCATATGTGATTGTACTTACTGCTCAAACTGATTCATCCAGTTTGAGCACTCTAGGCTCAATGGGAACCAGATTAGATTCAATCTGGGCGCGTTGAGGCTCGTACCATTCAGGCAGCATCAGCTTGCGTCCCAACTCATACAGCTCCTCATCCACGGTAAATCCGGGCGGATCGGTTGCGATCTCGAATAAAATACCACCTTGCTCGCGGAAGTATACGGCATTGAAGTATTGACGATCTACAATGCCACTGGTCCCAAAACCATGCTGGCGAACCCATTCGTTCCATACTTGATGTTCTGTATCATCCTGCGCGCGCCACGCAATATGATGAACCGTACCGGCGCCGCCATTCCCCCACGGTACATCTTTGACCGGAATGTCGATCAGATTGCCCAAATCCCCTGTCGTCTGATAACGGATATAGCCTGTATCTGCGTCTTCTCCGATGAGCGTCATGCCCAGAACATTCTCCAGCACGCTTTGGGTATGCTTGGAATCCGCACTATAGAGCACGGCTCCTCCAAAACCCTTGATCGCTTTATCTGTAGGCACGCCTCCGGCTGTCCACGTGTTCACTGGCCCTTTTTCCCGCTCCACCAGCTCCAGATGCAAGCCCTCATTGTCTCGAAACTGGATAAATGACTCGCCAAAACGAGTAGCTTTTGTGAAGGACACCTTCAAGCTGTGTAGACGGTTCTCCCAGTAATCCAGCGAGCCCGGCGGCACGACATATGTCGTAATCCCGACCTGTCCGCCTCCAATCTTGCCCCTGCGTGTACCCGGAGCCGGAAAAAAGGTAATGATCGTGCCCGGGCTGCCTTCTTCATTCCCAAAATACAAATGGTATACTTCTGGAGCGTCAAAGTTGATTGTCTTTTTGATCAATCTCAAACCAAGCACACCTGCGTAAAAGTCAACATTGCCCTGCGGATCGCCTGCAAAGGACGTAATATGGTGGATTCCAGCGGTTTTCAAAGACATCTCAGTCACTCCCTAATGAACATAATGATTTACAAAATTCAAAATCCATTGTAGCTAACAAACTGTCCAACGGGCTTGCGGTACCCTCTTGCCCGCTGACCCGATTCGTCCTCTTTCCCCAGGGTGATCATCATCACAGGCACAAATTGCTCTGGAATATTCAATACCTCCTGCACCTTCGCCGGGTCAAAACCGATCATCGGACATGTATCCCAGCCTTTGTCCTTGGCAATCAACATCAATTGCATAGCCGACAGGCTGGCATTACGGATCGCTTCTTCTCTTTGGAAGACAGGTCCCCGCTCGCGATAAAACTGAGTCACCGATTCTACTGTGCTATCATATTCCTGCTTGCTCAGGACACCCAAGTTCAGGAACCCTTCGTTGAGATCAGCTACCTTGGTATAAGCCTCTGTATCACCCAGCACTATAATAGTGGCCGAAGAGGTTAATATTTTATACTGCTTACTTGCCTCATCATGCAGTCTTTGTTTGATCTCTGCATCCTGCACGACGATATAACGCGCATGCTGTAAATTAAAAGCCGATGGAGCAAACTTCACCAGCTGGAATATCTCTTCCAGTTCTTTTGCATCTATAGTAACATCAGGAATAAATTTAGAAGCCGATCTTCTCTCTTGAATAACATTCACCAGTTCGCTCATATTCAGGTCCACTCCTTGATATTATTTTCAAATAATTTATCTTTAAATTAAGAATATATCTTTCGTTGTTTTCTGTCAAGTAAAACTATAAAAGTGTTATATAAGGGCTTCACCAGCCCTTTACAGATCGGTTGACCGTATCCTCATCGTAATCGCTTCGCGTTGCGCTTTGGTTAAGTTCTTGAAGACCAGCTCATACGAATGATCGATCATGCTATACAAATCCTCCAACGGGAAGCTGTCATCAACCTCTACCGTATTCCAATGCTTTTTGTTCAAATGATAGCCTGGTTTAATTGCCTTGTTCTGCTCACGCAGGTTTTCCGCAATGACCGGATCACATTTTAAGGATACATGGCTAATACCATCTTTTTTAGTCAGGAGGGCAAACATCTTGCCCCCTACTTTGAGTACTAGGAGATCAGCACCAAATGGATAATCCTTAACGGCCTCTTTTTGACTCAAACCATAGGCTACAATTTTCTCAAACACCAGCCTTCTCTCCTCTGTTCCAAGTTGTTTGTTCTACGAATCTACCTAATTGCGCCCTATTATATCATCTTCATACGCTCCATATACACTAAGTCCGTGCTACATTTAGGGGAACTGTGCTAAAGGTAGCGCCTATTTTTAATCTAGGGTAAGAAACTAGCGTATTACATTCATTCAGCTTCACGACTCCTTTATTTTCAGAGCTGGATCTTCTCAAGCTCGTCGATTACGATTTATCATGAGGCGGCATCTGACGATGCTGCCTTTTTTGCTTTTAAAATCATGGAATTTTCATGAAAATAAAAGTATTTTCCTCTTAATTCACTTCATCCCCCTTTAATCATCCATGTAAAAAAGTGTTTTATTTATATAAGCTTATACGGAAGCGAAAGCTTTTTTAAGCGACGAAAAATAAATAAAGGAGATTTTTTTCGTGAACTCAAACACTGCTCTTATAAGAAAAGGCGGTGCAAATGTGTCGTCTTCCAAACGTCTCCCGTGGGTCGGGTTGCTGGCTTTAGCCATGGCGGGATTCATCTGCATTCTTACGGAAAGCCTGCCTGCTGGATTACTGCCGCAAATTGCACAGGATCTCGGGGTCACAGAAGCTCTTGCCGGACAATTGGTCACTCTGTATGCGGTTGGATCTCTTCTGGCCGCCATTCCTTTGACAACGGCTACCCGTGGGTGGAGGCGCCGACCGCTTCTGCTGCTGTGCATCATCGGCTTTCTTGTATTTAACACCATCACCGCGTTATCTTCCGTTTATGTGCTGACGCTTGTCGCGCGTTTCTTCGCAGGTGTCTCAGCAGGTGTTCTGTGGGGGATGACGGCCGGTTATGCGCGGCGCATGGTGCCTGATTCGCTGAAAGGAAGAGCGATGGCCGTAGCCATGGTCGGCACCCCGCTGGCATTGGCGCTGGGCGTTCCGCTTGGTACTTTTTTCGGAACATATACAGGATGGCGTCTCATTTTCGGAGCTGTATCATTACTGACAGCAGTCCTTATTGGCTGGGTGCTCTGGAAGGTGCCTGATTATGCAGGTGAGCCTGCCGGTGATCAACTCCCTTTTCACAAGGTTTTCCTGATTCCCGGTGTACGGACGATTCTGTTTGTCGTTTTGGCATGGGTACTAGCTCATAATATTTTGTACACTTATATTGCACCGTATCTTGCGAAAACCGCGTTTGCTCAGCGAGTGGATTTGGTTCTTCTTATTTTCGGAATTACCTCGGTAGTCGGCATTTGGGTGATAGGCTTGCTGATTGACCGTTTTCTAAGAATACTGGTTTTAATCAGCATCACAGGATTTGCTTTGGCTTCTGCAGCCTTGGGAATCGGAATAAATCAACCTGCAATCATCATTCTTGGTGTTACAGCGTGGGGGCTTACATTTGGCGGTGCAGCCACTTTACTACAAACAGCAATAGCACAAGCTGGGGGAAAAAGCGCAGATATAGCCCAATCGATGCTGGTTACTGCATGGAATGTGGCAATCGGCGGAGGAGGCATTATCGGCGGGTTGCTTCTCGAACTGCTTGGAGCCAGATTTCTGCCGGGCTCATTAATCATCCTGCTGCTTCCCTCTTTGCTTGCAGTTTGGCTAGCTAAAAAGCATGGCTTTCCTTCCTAAAGGAATCCATGAGTATGTGTAACATAAGCAAAAAAATGAATCCGCTGCATGGCGGATTCATTTTTTTGGGATTAAAGAATTACATTTTATGCGAGCAAATTCGTTTCTCCAATGAGATTTTTATAAGCGATCGGTGAAGACATTACGATCAGAGTCGTATAGGTTCCGTATTGATCGCACCGATTTTCAAACTCTTCCAGCTCCTGAGTTGTTTCCGTGAGGACCTTCAATAAATAATTATGC
The DNA here is from genome assembly GCF_006874425.1 of Paenibacillus ottowii. Lineage (GTDB taxonomy): Bacteria > Bacillota > Bacilli > Paenibacillales > Paenibacillaceae > Paenibacillus > Paenibacillus ottowii. The sequence goes on along the minus strand of NZ_VIJZ01000007.1, from coordinate 197,314 downwards.
TCTCCGCTTATCCGATAACATTCCGTGACCTCCGGTGATGAACGACAAAAATCAAGGAAAGGATAGCAATTCCGGGTCCGAACAAGCATATAGGCTGTGCATTGCTTACCCACTTTTTGCGAAGAAATGACGGCTCGGTATTCCTCGATAACCCCCTTTTCTTCCATGCGTTTTACACGTTCCGTTACGGCTGGCTGAGACAGTCCCACCAGCTTTCCTAAATCTGTCATTGATAATCTCGCCTGGTTCTGCAGATGGAGCAGGATGTTTTTATCGATTTCGTCCAAAAAAATCGACTCCTTTGTTTTAAAAGTTATTTCTTCTAAATACCTTTAGAATCATCGAAAATTTCTTTATTTAACTTGTTTGTTTTATGCAAGACGGAAGAAATTATTTATATAATAAACACACTTGCTATAAATAATCAAGTAAATTACAGTAGGAGAGGATGAGAAGCATGAGAAAAATAGATCTGGAATTGCTGCATAAAAGCGTCAATGAGGTAATAGACCACACACTTGAGGAAAAAAGGATCGTGGGTACCGTCGTCCAAATTGCATTAGGCGGAAACCTTGTTTACAACAGACCTGCTGGTTGGGCCGACCGCGAGCAGAAACGATCGATGCAGGAGAATGCTTTGTTTAGATATGCTTCGGTAACCAAGCCGATCGTGTCAACGGCAGCCTTAGTATTAATTTCGCAAGGGAGATTGCAGTTAAACGATCTGGTGGAAAAATGGTTGCCCGCCTTTCGTCCCAAACTGCCAAACGGAAAATATGCCTCCATGACCGTTCACCATCTGATGACGCATACCGCCGGCTTCACCTACCGTTTCTTCCAGGAAGAAACGGGAACTTATGAGCTTGCCGGGGTATCGGACGGCATGGATTTGGCGGGAATTACACTTGAAGAGAATCTGCAAAGACTCGCTTCTGCCCCGCTTCTATATGAGCCGGGGAAAATGTGGAGGTATTCCATAGCAACAGACGTGCTCGGAGCGGTCATCGAAAAGGTAACTGGAATGCCGCTAAGTGAAGCTGTACGGTTGCTTGTAACTCATCCGCTTTCCATGATGGACACGGATTTCAAGGCCGTGGATACGGACAGATTGACCACGGCTTACGCAGACAGCGCTGGAGAGCCCCGACGCTTGCAGGATTTTGATACCGTTCCTTTCGTGGAAGGGACGGCCGGATTCCTCCTTTCACCCAACAGGTTTACCGATAAGACAGCTTATCCTTCCGGAGGAGCCGGCATGATTGGCAGCGCAGGAGACTTTCTTAAACTGCTGGAAGCTTTGCGGCAGGGAGGACATCCGATTCTGCCGAGGGCTCTTGTCGCAGAAATGACAACCAATCAAATTGGTAACCTTGTGATGCCCTATTGGCCGGGAAGAGGCTTTGGCCTTGGTTTCACGCTGCTTAAAGACCCAGCGGATGCCAATACACCAGAATCGCCGGGAACGTGGCGGATGGGCGGTACCTATGGTCACTCCTGGTTTGTTGATCCGAGTGAGGAGCTTAGTGTTGTAGCGTTCACCAATACAGCACTTGAAGGAATGTCAGGCAGGTTTACAACGGATCTGTGCGAATCTGTCTACAAAGGTATTCGAGGAGTTAAGTAAAGGGTAAAAACGTTATCTTCTTTATACATTTATAAAGCAAAAAGGGCCCCGTCGACCAATTAAGGTTATCGGGGCCTTTGCCGATGCTTTCAGACTGCACGCTCGGTACTTCCGATCTGTGTAAAATTGTAAGCATTACGAATAAACTCAATATAGTCAAAGAGCGTTAACCTGTCAACACGAAAAACGGACGCTGTCCTTGAAGAGACGGCATCCGTGTGAATATAAGAAGCGCTTTAGATCGAAAAGCTCGTTTTCTTCAATTCTTCCGTGCTGAACAGAATATCGTAATCCTTGATGTCTTCCCGCCGAACAAATTGCTCCGCAACTTTCCAAACAGACGCCTCATCGGGTCCATGAATCATGGCGTATAAATTATACGGCCAATCGGGGTGTGCCCGGCGCTTGTAGCAGTGGCTGACTTCCGAATAACCAGCCAGCCTTTTTCCTGCCTCAGGTATATGCTCCTCAGGAAGTACGCAGATGAATAGGCCATTGGCTGAAAATCCCGCTTCCCTATGCTTTAGAACGGCTCCGATTCGTTTGAGTGCTCCTCCTGCCTGCAGCGCCTGCAAGCGCAGAAACACCTCTTCCAAGCTGCAACCTGTCTTATTGGCAATCTCGGTATACGGTTCAGTTGACAACGGAAGATCTCCCTGCAGTTCGCGGATCAGCTGCAAATCCGTTATTTCTATTTTGCATGGTTCCTGTTTGGAAGTTGCGACTCCATTCAAGTTCGGGCTGGGTGTAATGGCTGATGCATCAGCCTTTTCTTCCATATTCAAGAAGACTTTTAGTTTGAATAATTGCTCGGAGGGAAACTCATATAGCAGCGCCCCGCCCGCCGCTTCACGGATCGTTTCAAGAATAGCCCCCCGTTCTTCCTCGGTCCGGGAAGTCAGCGTGAACCACATATTGAGCCTGCTGCGCCGGCGGTAGTTATGGGTTACGCCTCTATACCTGTTGACGACAGCAGCGGTCTGGTAAAAAAGTTCCTCCCTGACTGCCATCGCATACAAACAGCCTCTAAATCCCAGTCCCGCCGGATTAAACACCCCGCCGATCCGCCGGATAAATCCCTCTTTCTTCAGCCTTTCAAGCCTTGGAAGCACATCTTCCTGGCGCAATTCCAGTTCCTCCGCAATGGCATTCCAAGGGCGTCTGACCAGAGGAAGCCCGATTTGCAGCCGATTCAGCAGCTTCCGGTCGTTCGAATCCAGGTCCACTGTTCCCACCTCCCCAGCTTACAGCGCTGCCGATCTTTTGTAACACCACGGCTCTTCGGCCATGAAATTGCCGCCGCTGTAATAGTACGATCTCGCCCGGCAGCCGCCACAAATACCCACATCGGGACAGGAGCCGCATTCTCCTTCATATTTCTTGAAGTCCCTTAAATCCCGAAACACCGGATTGTCCCGCCATATTTCATCAAAAGGCTGCTCGCGAACATTCCCCACCTTGACCGGCAGGTACGGACAAATATGCACCTCGCCACTCGGCAGCACCGAACAATAGGAGATCCCGGCCAGACAACCGCGCGTGTACCGCATTTCCAGCCCCATGCTCTTGGCAAGCGGCATGAACTGGGGAGCGCATGTCGGTTTGATTTCAAGGGATGTTGATTTCTGTTTGGACAGAACACTGCGCAGAACCGAGTAATACCGTTCCCGCTTCAGCCCGTCTTCTTCGATATGGACGGCCCGTCCGGTCGGGACGAGAAAGAACGGATGCAGAGAGGATACATGAAGCTCCTCGGCAAGCTGGGCAACCTGTACGAAATCATCCATATTGCCCTCGGTCAGCGTCATGTTAATCTGCACTCTCAGCCCGGCTTCCTGGGCATAACGGATGCCCTCCAATGCTTGCTGCCAGCCTTCCGGCGCATTCCTGAACCGGTTGTGATACTCGGGCGTGGCGCTGTCTATGCTGATCGCAATGCCCCCCAGACCCGCTTTTTTCAGCTCCGCAGCTTTGGCGGCGGTTAGAAGCGTGCCGTTGCTGCCAAGTGCGGGACGAAGGCCGATAGACGAGGCATACGCGATCAATTCGCAGAGATCTTCACGGATCAAGGGCTCGCCACCGCTGAATATGAGAAGCTTGAATCCGGCCTGCTTGATCTGATCAATGAGCCGGATGCCTTCCTCCGTGGTTAGCTGGTTTTCTACAGACGATGTCGGCCCCGAGTCGCGATAGCAGTGTTCGCAGTATAAATTGCATTTCTTGGTCACATTCCAGGAAACGAGCATGCGTATTCAGCCTTCCTTTCCAGTGTTATACGATTCCAATTTCACGGTCACTTAAATAACAGGATGGGTCCTCCGCCCAGAAATCACCGCTTACCGAAGCCCGGGCTCGGAAATTCCCGTTACAGATATCCAGCCAATTGCATTCTCTACAGCGTCCCTTTAGCAGCGATTTACGGTCGCGCAGGCCGACCATTAGCGGATGAGCGGCATCACGCCAAATCTCGCTGAATTTCTGCTTGCGGATATTGCCGATTTCGATATCTCTCGTGAACTGATCGGGATAGACGTTGCCGTGCCAATCCACGCAGCCGATGGCTATTCCAGAACGGTTGCCGCCGTTTCTCTGAAGCAAGCCAAGCAGTTCTGCCGCGCGCTCCGGGTCGTGCTCCATCATCCGCTGGTATAAGTAAACGCCATCCGCATGATTATCAACGGTGAGCAATTCCACCGGTTGGCCTTTGCCATACAGGTCCATCGCTTTAGCCATAATCCGGTCAAGAGCATGCCGGGATTGTTCATGGGTAACATCCTCTTGCTGCAGAGCGCTCCCGCGGCCGGAATAGACGAGATGGTAGAAGCAGGCTCGAGGGATATTTTCCCGCTCGATCAAATCAAGGACTCCATCCAAGTCTTCATATGTATGTCTGCTGATCGTGAACCGGACCCCTACCTTCTGGCCGATGGCCAAGCAGTTTCGGATACCCTGGAGCGCCTGCTTAAAGGCTCCTTTTCGCCCGCGAAATTCATCATGGCGCTCTTCCAGCCCATCCAGGCTTACACCGACATATTTAACCCCTGCTTCTTTTAGCATCTTCGCTCTGTCCATGGTAATCAATGTGCCATTGGTCGATACTACCGGCCGAAGTCCTTTGCTTGACGCATAAGAAATCAGCTCATAAATATCTTTGCGGATCAGAGGCTCTCCACCGGAAAAAAGCAGTACCGGCACCTGGAAGGCGGCCAGATTATCAATAAACCCCTTAGCTTCCTCCGTCGACATTTCATCGGGATCGTGGGCAGGACAGGCATTCGCATAACAATGTTTACAGGTTAAGTTGCAAGCCCGTGTCGAATTCCATACGACGACAGGCCCTCTGCCGGCGGAAACGCCATGCGGTTTGTGTCCCGGCTTAATGGTATAACGAAGGTCATCGCCTTCTCCCTTCATACCAGTAAGTAGTTTCGTTACATTAATCATTTCCGTACCCTCATCTCCCTATAATTAGATACCCGTTCTTTTTATCTTAAAATAACTTGTGAGAATAAGGATATGCGCTATTATCTTGCTCTTGCGCCGCATTAATGCTTGGGTCTGCAATAAGAAGAAGCGCCTGACGGCGTCTTATTAGAGCTTATGCTTCCGAAGTAGCGATATGAGTATCGCTTTTAGGTACATTTACCCGCAATGCTGCGGGTATCAAAAAGGCCGTGGCTGAAATGATTTTTTCTTATAGCTGAAAAAGTGCTAGGTGGACTTTGCTATTCATTCAGAAATGGAAGCTCATACGCTAAAAACGATGGATTCCTTAAGGCCGGAGATGATGTCTTCCATGCAACGCGATATGCAGAAAAATCTACCGATTAAAGGTCTATGAGAGTTTGTTGGACACAACTAACATTTAGAAAACTGATGAATACCTGCCGTTGAATACGAAGTAGGTGGCCATCCGAAAAAAGAGCATATCCTTCTATGATGAAGGATATACTCTGGATTTTCCTATACCTGTCCTCTGCATGCTTGCTCAAGCCCCTGAAGTAATGCTTCCAGCTCCTGTCTGGTTTCAGCATTTGTAATGATGCCTTCTTGATTCAGCTTTAATGTGATATGTGGAATAATGACCTTTCCATTTTCCACAATCTCTGCGTTGATCATTTGCAATGTGAGCAGCAGCGAAGCATGAGCCAGGTTGCCACCCATAGGGGACGGTGAGGCGCTAATGACTGCTGTGGGCTTATTTACAAATTCACCTGAAGATACGAGCCAATCCAAGGCATTTTTCAAAGCACCTGGCACACCATTCCCATATTCGGGCGTACAGATCAGCACTCCATCAGCTTGTTTCAATTGCTCCCGAAGTTCTCTTACGGAAGCTGGTCCCTCCTCTACATCCAAGTCAGGATTAAAATGGGGCAGGTTCCCCAAACCGTCATATACCGTGAATGTTATATTTTCAGAAGCCAGTCCAATAGTAGCCTTCATAAGTGCGGTATTGGAAGACTTTTGACGAAGACTCCCCGATATAGCCAATATCTTAATCTTCTGTTCCATACATATCATCTCGTTTCTTTTAACTTGATCTAATCTTGATACTCAGTGTACTACAGTCAACGCCAGGAAAATCAAAAAAATGCCTGCGGCTTCGCAGGCATTTGTGATCAAGCATCCATAATCATTATTATATTCGCATCGTGTAGTACTATATTAGGTATCCTTCTCTTGTTTGCGTTGTACCCCGATCAGGTCAAGGAAGAAAACAAACAACGGGATACCTACAATCAACCCCCACACCCCAATCAGGTGCTCAGAGAAAATCAATACAACAAAGGTGAAGAAGATCGGTAAATTGGTTTTGGATGACATCAGTTTCGGGTTCAGGAAATAGGCTTCAATCGCATGAATCACCACGATTAGAATAACCAAATAAATCACATAATTGATTCCCCCGACGCTAAACGCAATCAGACCGAGCGGGATCAGGGAAATGAACACACCCGCCACGGGCACCAATCCCAACAGGAATATAATGAGCGCGAGGCCGAGCAGATTGGGGAAGCCCATAATCCAGAGAGCTGTTGTCGTCAATATACAGTTGATGAGTGAAATCAACAGTTGAGCTTCCAGCACCTTCCCGAAGGTTCCCAGAAACATGCGCCCAAAATGACCCACTTCCTTGAAGAACCAACCCAGCTTACTATCCGCAAACGTAGCTGTAAAGCGTGTAATATAGGACTTTTCCATCAGGAAGAACAAGCTCAAAATAATCGATACCAGCAGTTGTGTTCCCAGCTGGCTGATTTTCATTACCGCATTCCAGCCAGGCTCAAATAACCGCTGAACATTGAGCGTGTCCATAAATTCAATAATCGTTTCATTCCATTGGTTACGGTCCGGATACATATACGCCTGCTGAATCATTAGATATACCTGCTTGACCTGTACGCTGATTAGCGGCACCATTCGATACACTCCCCACACGATAATCAGGATCAGCAACCCGTATACCAGCAGCAGCACGATCATAGGCGGCACATTGGCGAACCGCTTGATCAGCTTGTTCACACCGTTATATATACTGCCAATCAGGATCGTAAGCAGCAGTGTTAACAAAATAATATTCATCATGCTTCTTAACATGAAGAGCAGTAAAACGATTATCGCAAGAACAGCTCCCCGCCTGACGCCTGCATGATTCATCCAGTTTCTTACCATTCGTCTTTATTCCCTCTCTCCTACTTGACTGTCACCCTTGCAATCTTCCCCGGCATTAACTTTCTCTCTTTAACAATTTACTGTTAGCAATTAATAGAGAACCTACCATGACTAGGATAGCAATGGACCACCAGAATGTATTTTGAGCATCATCATGGTCCACAATAATGAGCCTGATGACGGCCGTAATCCCAATATAGATGAAATAACGTAATGGAAAATGAAAATTGGTTTTAAAGTACTTAACGATTAATGCAATGAATTCAAAATACAAGAAAAATACAAGCAGCTCTTCCGTGAATTCATAGTAATTTTTGTCGGCTTCTGTATACAAGAACACATATGAAAATATGGACCATGTTTCTTTTAGAAGTAAGAAGCTTAGAACCAATCCGACTAAAAACAGCGAGATATTCAAGATCATTTGCAAAAAAACAGGTAACTTTTTAATATACTTCATTAATACATTCAATACAGATCCCCTCACTGGTTGTACAGGTTCTTTTATATATTATCGGCGCAATACGTGAAAAATGCTACATTACTTTTGCGGCTACCTTACTGAAAGTTTATATTCGCTCCGGCAACATAACCAATCGAGATAAAAATCAGTGTCCATACCAGAGAACCAGCGCTGGCCACCAGCATATATTTTCGGACAGGCATCGCACTCAGCCCTGACAAATAGCTTGTTGCATGTCTGACTCCTGGAATAAAGTAACCGAACAAAATGGTCCACAATCCGAAACGCGCAAACCAGCCCTTTACCCGTGCAAACCGCTTCGGTGTCAGTCCTACCCACTTGCCGTGCTTATCTACGAGCGGCTGCCCCAGCTTTTTGCCTAGCGTGTAACTGATCATCATCCCGGTCATTGCTCCAATGAAACTCACTAATATAGATACGGAATAATTCAGTACCATGATAGAGGATAGATAGCCGACAAACACCATAATAATTTCATCAGGAACAGGCAGCCCAATAATTCCAAGGGCAAGAAGTGCAAAAATAGCGATATATCCGTATTGTGTAATCATGCTGATGGCCCATTCCATAGGAACGCCACCTCCTGACCGATTATTTTTTGAAGGACGGGAAGGGAATACGGCTAACCATCAGGAATGACAGCACTACCATGAGTACCAGCAACAACTCCGGCTTCAAATGCTCACTCCATAAAAACACAAGGGACAAAATCACACCCGCAGCCGTTATGGGCATACCCACAAAACCTTTGCTAAAAGCCATCAGGTTGAATCTCGCCAACCTCACCGCACCGCATATCACAAACAACACAGCTACAAACGGTCCTATCCAATGAGTATCACCGAGCCTGTACAGCAAGATTAGAAAGGCAGGAGCAACTCCAAATGAGACCACATCCGCCAGCGAATCAAGCTGCTTGCCAAAATCACTGGAGCAATGCAGCAGCCTGGCCAGCAAACCATCCAGTACATCCCATAAGGCAGCCACCACTACGAGGGTAAAGGCGGTCATATATTGCTCATGAATCGTAAAATACAGGGATAGGACCCCGGCCCCCAGATTTGCAAGCGTGCAAAGCGAGGGCAACCAATTCCATTTCATTTCGTTAACTCCTTTGCCATAACTTAGCCTCCGAATATAACGACAAAACGGACGCCGTCCTTGGTATTCTCCGCCTTATAGCGGAATTCATGTAAATCCAGAATCCGTTTAACAATCGACAGCCCGAGTCCTGTCCCACCTGTCTGGCGGCTACGAGACAGCTCAGCCCGGTAGAAACGATTCCAGATCAGCTCTAGCTGATCGTCCGGGATAGTCTCGCCCTTATTTTCGATGGAAAACGTATTGACTTCCCCATAACCTTCGATACGAATCGTGATGGAGCTTCCTTCCTCGGCATGCCGTATGGCGTTGACAACAAAGTTGATAATCACCTGTTCCATCCATGCTATATCGGCATGAATCGGCAGCTCATTGGCAGGAATAATGACCACTTCCAGCTTCTTCTCCTTCAACAGGTGGAAGAGCTTATCCACGACCTCCTCCACTAGCTCACTCAAGATGAAGGTCGCCTTGCGAAGCTTAAGGGTTCCAGATTCCAATTTGGCAAGGTCCAGCATATCCTTGACCAATCGCTCCATTTTGTCCGCTTCCTCTACAATGACTTTCATATAATGATCCTGCTTCCCGGCGCTAACCCCATCTTGTAGTCCTTCCGCAAATCCTTTGATGATACTTAGCGGGGTTTTCAGTTCATGAGAAGCATTGGCAAAAAAGTCTTGTTGCACAGCCTCCATCCGCTGCTTCTGTTCCATGTCCTCGACCAATTGCTGATTAGCCTCCTGAAGCTCGCGTAAAGCTGTGTCCAGGTTCTGGGACAGGGTATACATGCTGTAGGACAGACTGCCCAGCTCATCATTTTGCCGAATTGGTGTATGGGCTGTAAAATCGAGCTTGGCCATCCGCTTGGCGGTATTATTCAAAGTAATGAGCGGACGGGTTACCATTCGGGAATAGAACAGGGACAAAATCAAAATGAGTGCAAATCCGCCGATCCCCAGGTACAGATAAAACCAGCGTAAAGCCTCATTCGTCTCACTGATTTCCTGCAATGACGTCACAGTGAACAGGAGATCAATCTCGCCTGTGCTCTGACGAACGGGATGGACGATAACTGCATTGCGTACCCCTGTCCAAGGTTCCGTCCACTCTTCCTCCAACACCTCAAAATTTTTAAGCCTCCTCAGATGATCCTGGGATAAAGGAAACCATTCCTCCAGCGCACTAAACAGTAAACCTTGTCGCTGACTCCAGGTTTTCAGATCCGGCAGTACAATCTCTGTCACCGTACCGGACAACCTTACACCGTTATCTGTGCCTGTCTCTTCCGAGGTCGATCCTATTTTTTTGAAACCAAGCTTCTGTATGCCTGTTGGATAAATAAAATTGGCAGAAGAGATGCCATCGGTTCCCAGCACATCACCCTCCACAGTGACTTGATCACCAGGCTGAATCCGGGCAGCTCTCAGCTCATCTCCGTACTCATTCATAAACAAGGACAGCGATATTTTAACGATTTTACCATCAGCTTTTCTGAGATTGATATGAAACGCATCATCCAGCTTTACCTTGCCGTCCAGCGTTACAATCGCCAACTGGTTTTTATTTTGAAGCATAAAACGAGCCGCCTCACGCGAAACCTTGCCCGATCCCCAGGCCTCCTGGACATAACTTTGAGCGAAGCTTTGCAAGCGGCTTTCCACACGCCCAATCTTCTGCTGCTGATAAAAATTTTCAAAAAACAGCAACTGACTTAAAATCACCATGCCGTAAAAACACAGGAAAAATACAACCGTCATAATGAACAACTTAAAGGTAACTCCCCGTTTGTTCATTCTTCCTCCTCAAACCTGTAGCCTGTGCCAAACACCGTGCGGATATGGCGTGATTCACGTCCCAGCTTACTTCTCAGCTTTTTGATATGCGTATCAACAACTCGTGTATCCCCTTCAAAATCGATCCCCCATACCCGGTTCAGTATGGCATCCCGTGAAACAACAATGCCTTTATTATGTATAAGCAGCCGCAGCAACTCATACTCCTTTGGCGTCAGCTCAACTTCTGCCTGCTCCACCTCAAGCCGATGAGCCATCGTGTTGAGCATAGCGTTGCCGAACCGCAAAATATGCGACTCCGGCTGTACATGTCCCTCCACCCGTTTCATCAGGGCGTTCGCGCGGGCAATCAGCACCTTGGGGCTGAAAGGCTTGGTCACGTAGTCATCTGCCCCCAGCTCAAAGCCCAATATTTTATCATCATCCCCGGATTTGGCCGTTAGCAAAATAATCGGCACCCCTGAACGGCTGCGTACCTGACGGCATACTTCCCAACCATCCAGCTCAGGCATCATAATATCGAGTATGATCAGGTCCGGCTCAACCGATTCAAACCAGAGGAGCGCATCTTTTCCATTACCTGCTTCATAGACTTCCCAATGATTTTGTTTAAAATAATCCGCAATGACTTCACGAATACGTATTTCATCCTCCACGAGAAGAACTCTTTTATTCAATCGACTTCCCTCTTTCGGTCATTCTAGGACCATAGCTTATCAAAGAGATGTGTACTTTATGTGTACTTTATGTGTTCTTAACACTTCTTAATCTACAAAAACTTCTCATCCGCAAATTCCACCTTGGATTAGGGCAAATTTGTCTTGGTTCAGACCATCTCTTCCCCTATGATCCTACCCTATAATATGTAGAGAAACAAAAAGCCTGAACAGGAGGGTAACATATGAACAATCCAACCATTCAGTGGTTTTCCACTTCCCAAGCTGATGCTTGGCAATCCCTAGCCCATCATTTGACCGAAACCCAGGAGAGTGCCAACCTAACCCTTACGGGAGAAACATACCAGCTTGTAGAAGGCTTTGGCGGCTGTTTTAATGAATTGGGCTATGTGGCCCTGAATCATTTGGACAGCGAAAAACGAGCTCAGGTGCTTCATGCTCTCTTTCACCCGGAGGGCGAGCACAAATTCACAATATGCCGTCTTCCTATTGGAGCGAGTGACTACGCGCTGGAATGGTACAGTCACAATGAAACGGATGGCGACATGGAGATGAAGCACTTTTCCATTGAGCGCGATCAGCAATATCTCATACCTTTTATCCGTGAAGCGTTACAGCTCAATCCGGACTTGAAGCTGTTCGCCTCACCCTGGAGCCCACCGACATGGATGAAATCACCCAAAGCCTACAATTACGGAACGCTGCGCTGGGAAAAGGATATTTTAAAAGCGTATGCATTATACTTTGTCAAATTTGTTCAGGCATACCGCGAGGCAGGTATTACCATTCATCAGGTTCATGTTCAAAATGAAGTTATTGCCGATCAAAAATTTCCTTCCTGTGTATGGACCGGGGAGCAGCTGCGTGAATTTATTCGCGATTATTTGGGTCCTGCTTTTGAGGAGCACGGATTGGATACGGAAATTTGGCTGGGTACCATTAACGCCCCTGATCCGTGGGAGGAATTAACGAAAAAGACGTCGACCGGATTTGATGAATATGCCCACACCGTGTTGAGTGACCCTGAGGCCTACAAATATATTAAAGGGGTAGGCTACCAGTGGGCAGGCAAACATGCCATTCAGCGCACCGTATCCAGCTATCCTGAGCTGCGTTACATGCAAACCGAAAATGAATGCGGGAACGGAGAAAACTCTTGGGACTACGCCAAATATGTGTATAACCTGTATCAGCACTACTTCACCAATGGGGTGAACGCTTATATTTACTGGAATATGATTTTGGAGCCGAAAGGCAAGAGCACATGGGGCTGGGAGCAAAATTCGATGATCACCGTTGATCCAGCGGATCGAAAACCTCTTTTGAACCCGGAATATTACGTGATGAAGCACTTTTCTCATTTTGTATTACCAGGGGCCAGACGAATTGGAATTCGAGGTTCCTGGGCTGGAAATGCGGTTGCCTTTCAAAATACAGACGGGCAAAGAGTTCTCGTCATCGCTAACCCGTTCAAGGAATCTCGTGTGCTGAATCTGTCTGCCGGAGAAACAACGCACCGTTTGGAGCTGGAGCCCGAGTCCTTTAACACCATTGTTATTTCTGCTTAACCATCGTAGATTTCTGGAAGCTTCCAACTGGTGCACATCATCAGATTGTGATTTCAATCGATCCGTATCCAAACGTATGCTTAGTTTCCAAAATGGATGTATCTCCTTTTGCGAAACTGTCGTTATACATAGTATACTTGGAATAACTACGGACAGGAGGTCGATGAACATCACAACTGTAAAAGACCGGATTGATTTGAAGCTGATTAATTGTGATAAAGAATTGACCCTCGCGGTCATCGGTGGCAAATGGAAGCTGATTATTTTGTGGCATCTGGGTATGGAGGGCACCAAGCGGTTCGGTGAACTGAAGAAGCTGATTCCCCATATTACGCAAAAAATGCTGACTAACCAATTACGCGAGCTGGAAGAAGATCAACTCATTCTGCGTAAAGTCTATCCCGTCGTTCCTCCACATGTGGAATATTCGCTCACGGAGCATGGAGAAAGCTTAATTCCGGTACTGAAAGCGATGTACGATTGGGGATCTAACTATCGCGAGAACGTGATCTGGAAAGAAGAAGAAGCGGTTCAGGAAGTCACAACCGTGTGATCCCTCATGATCAATTCACTCTCCAATAAACGTAAAAAAAGTCTGGACTGTTCATCACAGCCCAGGCTTTTTTATGTTCATCAGCAATGTTCGATTACATTTGCAGCTTCCCTGCACGAATATCGTCTGTCATTCCAGCATAAGGTGCTTGGGAAATCAATTTTTCGTTGTTCACACCTGCATTTTCGACAAAGGTAATATCTGCAAATTCAGGAACCACATACTTCGGATAGGTTTCATATTTTTCACGTGATTCCTCCATCAGTGGAATAAAATCATTTTGGTAGCGCACCGTGATTTCCGGATGCTCATGAACCCATTTAGGGAAGAAAATAATACCATGCATTCGTTTTTCCTCAGGCATGAAGTTCAAGGAAACGTCGGTGCCTGTCGGTTCGGTCCACGATACTTTATACACATTCTCTACCAGCTTCACCAGATTGACCTTCTGATCACGTACCCAGCGTCCACCGACCATGCCGCTATGAATGCGATAATCAATCGTATCCTCATTTTTAATATATATTTCGTACTCCCAACCATTCTCATAGGTGTAAATCATGTGACTGCCGATAAACTTGTCCATCTTGCATCCTTCTTTCCTTATTATGAGTTTGTGAATTGAACAAGACACCAAAACAATAAACAATTCATTTAAACATGTAAATATAAACATGTTTTTAGTTACATACAAATTGTAACGCTGTGATATACTATTGTCAAATACCCATTGCGAGGAGCACTACGTTGAAACGCACATTAAAATATGCCATTTTGGGTCTGGTTCACAAAGAGGAAATGAGCGGCTACGATATTACGAGCCAATTCAAGCAGGAAATCGGCCAATTTTGGAGTGCCAAGCACAGTCAGATTTATCCCGAGCTCAAAAGGCTGACTGACGAGGGACTTATTGAATATCGCACCTCCATTACAGGAGCCAAGTTGGAAAAAAAGCTGTACTGCATTACTGCCAAAGGAACCCAGGAGCTGACTGATTGGCTGCTAAGCCCTAAAGAGCTGCCGGAAACCGAAAAGGATGAGTTTATGCTCATGCTATATTTCTCAGCAGCCATCCCCAAGGAAGAAAGCAAGCGCTTGTTCGAGGATCAGATAGTCAAACGTGAAGAAAAACTGGAATATTTGTACGAAAGTAAAAAGTCCCTCCAACGGCTGGACGAGAACCTTCATGTGCCCGGCTCTGGTCAATTCGGTCATTATTTGGTGCTGAGTCGTGCCATTAACCGGGAAGAAAGCTATATTATATGGCTGAAAGAAACACTGGCCTTGTTTGAAGAATAGTAATTGCAAAAAGCCATTTCAGCAAAGCAGGATTGTCCCCTGCCAGCGAAATGGCTGCTTTTGTTATACTATTATTCCGCCCGTATCTTGGAGGCTCCATAGTCTTCAATGTGAATATCCGTGCTGACCTGTACCGGAATCGTGCTAAAGGTATTATCCCAATCCGCTTTGACCCTGCGCCATACTTGAGGATGCTGAATTCGCAGGGCTTCTCCGAAGCCCCCAACATCAGCCCGCAGTGCATGCATTTTGGCTACGGTTTGTTCTGCTAATGAGTTGACTTTCTCCTGTAAAATACTCTCTTGTTTCCCAAGCAGCCGGTTACTGCCCAAATCTTCATTTAGACTAAAACTTTCCGAAAGCCGTCCCTCTGAAGTCATTCGTACGCGAAAGGATATGTCCCCCCCTTGTACGGTGGCCTTAATGCTGCTTTTCGCCTTTTTGATTTCGTATACGATATTTTTCCTAGTCTTGGGATCAATCGCCTTCAATGTCCCCCCGCTCAGTTCTCCTCTCATCCACATGAGCCCTTCGACCTCAGATTCATTCAGAAAACCACCGTAGGTTTGCGTCTTTCCCTTGATAACTCCCGCACCCGCCAGCTTGATTCCCTTCTCTCCCGTAATGACATTAGGCAGAATAAAACTGCTTTTGGCCCTCATCGGTCCGATCACTTTGGCCAATGCCATCGGCTTTGCCAGCCGCGAATTTCGTTTGCGGCTTACAAAGACATCCTTTAAGACATAAGCCGGGATTTGGCCCGGGATGCTCTCCTGAAGCGCATCACCTGCCTTATCCGTACTAATCAGCAGCTGGACGCTCGGCCGGATGTCATTATCGCTTAAAAAAAAGTTAAGCAGCTCATAAATCGGAATCTTTCGAAGCAGACTGGAGCTGATAATAACGGTTTTCAAATGATATCCGATAGGAGGGCGGTTGGTCCGTAATGCAATTTCTCTTATGATTTCAAAAACAGAATCCCCCGTTTCCGTAATATTGAAAAATTTTTTTTTTTGTGAAGAAGACCTGTCGGAGCCTCCGCTTTCCTCTGGAATGATAAATTGAAAGGTTCCCGTAATTACCTCTTTTCTCGGATAATCGCCTCCTTTCTGTTTGATTTGCTCTTCTTGCGGAGAAGGCTCTGCCACATCCATAGCAATACCTGTCTCCAGGTTCAAATCCTCCACCGGAGAGCTACTCCAACAGCCTGAAAGTGTACTGCATATCAGGATAACTGCCATTCCAAATATTCCAAATCGAACGCTCTTCATGACCCTAATCCTCTCCAGCGAGAAATCAACAGCAATGGCAAGGGAAGCAGTGAGAACAAAAGGAAAGCTCCATTCCCCAGGATCGTTCCAAAAGAAAACAACTCATTGAGGTTTCTGGGTATTTGGGATATAAGGTAAATGAACGGGAGCAAGAAAAACAGAACCTTGGCATAAGAGACATTCAAAATCTGCGACACCCCGATCGATGCGCAATATAAACCGATACTGAAAGTGTTGAAAATTTGCATAATCCAGATGGACAATAATAGGGATTCAAACCTTTCAAGTACGAGATACTCCACCTCAAAGCTACGGGCCAAATCCAGAAAAGGCCAAGTTCTAGTCACGACTCCTTCCACTGAAAAGGCCCCAATGCACAGGATCAAGGTGGCTGTATAAAAACTGACCGCAATTCCAAGCGCCCATCCGATCGCCTTGGTTGCCTTTTCCGGTTTTTCCATACGGCAAAGCACGATAAGCAGACACTCAACTCCTGTTAAGGTCAGGGCAGTCGCCTTAATCGTTTTAAGTACTGGCATCACACCCTCTGATAGAACAGGACGCAAGTTATTCAATTCAAAAACATTGAGTCCCAGTAAGCAAATCAACAAAAAGATCGCTGCCGTAATCGGAAAAATAACTTGGCATATCCTCCCTAATACACCTATCCCCCCCATACACAAATACAAGGAGACCCACATAAAAGGGGCTGAAATGGCCCATGCCGGGGTCCCTTCAAGCAGAAAAAACGCCGTTACCTCTTCTACCGACCGAATTTCGTATGCAGCAATACAAACAAAATAAATGACGATCACCACGCCAATTCCTTTTCCAATGCCCTTGCCTGTTATTTGTTGAACGTACTGGTAAAATGTACTGTCGGGAAATCGCTGACTCAGTTTAATAATGATCCATCCGAGCAGAAAGTTTGCAGCCCCGGCTAAAATGATAGATATCCACACATCCGGTGTTTTTGCAACTTCAACTGCTACTCTCGGCAGGGTAAGCAATCCGGCAGCCAGCATAAAGCTAACTACAATTGCCGTCGTTTGCAATGTTGTAATATGGTCCATTTTTTTTCCGCGAGCCATTCTGTCCCCTCCTATATTGAACTCATCCTCGTCGCTTCGGGTCTTTATGCTTTAAAAAAATGGGTCTATTTTTCATAAACTGAAACGGTGCCCGCAGGAGGAAATCCTTCCAGTCCTTCAACGAACGGGGGGCCATCAGACTAAGGAACGGAACGCCAAAGCTTTGCAATTTAGCCAGATGAATACTAAGCATCAGAAAACACATGATGACTCCATACAACCCGAAGAGGGCTGCCGCGAACATGACTGCAAAACGGAGAATACGCATGGAAATGCCGGCACTGTATACAGGTGTAGTAAAAGAAGAGATGGCTGTAATTGCTACCACAATAACCAGAATCGGGCTTACAATCCCGGCATTGACAGCTGCCTGTCCAATAATCAGACCGCCGACAATCCCCATGGCCGGACCAATGGGTTTGGGCAGCCGAATCCCCGCTTCCCGCAAAATCTCGATGGCAATCTCCATTATCAGCGCTTCAATAAGCGTGGAAAAGGGAACTCCCTGTCTTGCACTAATAATGGAAATGACCAGCTTGGTCGGAATCAGTCCGGGATGAAACGAGATAAAGGAAATATAGAGAGCCGGGGTGAACAAAGATAACGAAGTTGCCAGGAAGCGAAGAGATCGAATCAGCGACCCCGGTATCCATCGTTCATAGTAATCTTCAGGAGACTGGAACATCATCCCGTACGTGACGGGCACAATGAGCGCAAAGGGCGTGCCATCCAGCAGAATTGCCACACGTCCCTCCAGCAACGCGGCCATGACCCGATCCGGTCTCTCTGTATTCTGAATATGCACAAACGGGCTAAGAAAATTATCCTCGATAAGCTGTTCTACATAGCCCGACTCCAGCACCTCATCCATATCAATAGTCATAATCCGCCGCTTTACCTCATCTACAAGCTCAGAATCAGCGATATCTCTGAAATACACCACCATTAGTTGCTTCCCCACTCTTTTACCGACTTTAAAGGATAACATCGCCAGTTCCGTACTTTCCCCATGTCTACGAAGCATTGCCGTGTTATCGCTGAGTGTCTCCGTAAAACCGATTCGCGGTCCTCGCAGCACAGACTCTGATACAGGCTCTTCAACTGCTCGATTATTCCCCTTGGGTGTACCCAGCACAAAAGCGCCCCGTATACCTTCAACGATGAGGATCACTGAACCAAACAACACCTTTCGCAAAGCGAACTGTACATCGTACGTACATTCCGTCTCCGACACGAGCATGACCTGGCGAATAATCATATCTCGAAGCGCTTCTCCTCGTGCAAGCTCCTTGTCCTTTTGCTCGGATCTCCCCCAATCCATCAGCGGCTTTAAAATGTTCTGATCCATACCCACCTTGTCCGTTAAGCCGTCCACAAAAAAAAGGGTACATGCAGCATCCAAATTCCCTAAAAAAATAGGGCGTTCATTCACGTCCGCCATATCCGTGGCTGCTTGTCTCATTTTATCCACATTAGCTTGGTAGTCTGCGGTAAAGGCTTCCCCTTGCTTCTCTTCTGCAAGGGTATTCTGATCTGCATGTTTCGAACGATCCTGTTCCTCCAGCAGCTTCAATCGCTCCCTGCGTCTACTTTCCCGGCCATCCAAATTTTTGATTAGCTGTACCGCCAAGAAGATAAGCAAAGGCACAAGGAACAAAAATAAGGCCTCGATCCACACAGTCCAATTGGGCATGTGTTGTATGATTGCCTTCCACACATTCATTCCTCCTTGAATTCCACCCGATTTGTATATAGATTTACCTGGATTAGAAAAAAGATGCATGAAAGATGAGGCAGATGGAACAAATTTCTTTACTCATAAAAGGAATAAAAAGGTGAATTTGATAGATGAGCTGTATTGCAAAAATGGAAATCCATGATAATATCTATTCATTCTATGACTAATGTCACAAATTTGTTGAATTCGTGGTCCATTATTCGAATCTAAAAGGAGTTGTAGGTATGAAGAATCATTTTTGGAAAAAAGCCGCCGTATTGAGTCTGCTGGCGGTGATTTTGTTAGGAGGAACGGCGATCAGTCCCAAACAGGCTAAAGCATCGTCCGAGCCTTATATGGGGGAAATTACGATGTACCCGTACACGTTCGCTCCTAAGGGCTGGCTAAAATGCGAGGGCCAGCTGTTGCCCATTGCTCAGTATTCAGCATTATACAGTCTACTCGGCAATAATTTTGGCGGTGATGGAGTGCGTACATTTGCATTGCCTGACTTGCGCGGAGCTTCTCCGATGCCGAATGTAGATTATTACATTTCTACCGAAGGGCTATACCCGTCCCGCCCATAATATGAATACGTTCAATGGTGTGTTATTTAACGAAGAAGAGGTGATAGCGTGCTCGAAGGCAATAACTTCACACGCAATAAATTAAACCCCTACCGTGTGCTGGTCCCACTTATGCCGTTGATCGGCGGTGCGTTCTTGCTTATAGGGACGAATGAAGCCCATGCTGCCGGTTGGGAAAATGTAGTGCTTAACAAACCAACTACATCCAGCGGTTACACCCAGCCCTATGATCCCTCCAAGGCTGTGGATGGATCAATTGAACCAACAAGTCGCTGGTATCAGGCGAGCAATAGCGAGAAATGGATCCAGGTAGATTTGAGAGACTGGTATATCGTAGATCGATACGTTGTTACAGGTATGGGGGTCCATTACGGGTGGAACGATCAACGTGATCCGTACAGTTTCCGATTACAGACGAGCAGCAACGGCAGTAATTGGGTGACTGTGGATACCGTGCAGAATAACGGGAGTTCTAATCTTCAAAAGAGCATCACTCCTGTAACTGCACGATATCTGCGATTATATATTGACCAAGGAAATGCCAGAAACAATCAATGGGCTTCCATCATGGAGTTCGCAGCCTATGGGGAGCAATTACCCGTACCCCAGGCTCCGGGTCATTTTACAGGTACTAAAAATGGAAATACGGTAGAGTTAAGCTGGGATGCCGTTCCTTATGCAACTTCCTACAAAGTCGTGCGTGATGGTATAACGCTCTATACAGGCAACTTAACCCAGTTCAAAGACACTTCAGCATTGCCACCAGGTGAAGCAGTCTACACCGTTCAGGCTGTGAATGCTAAGGGGGAGAGCACTTCCTCCGAGGTTAAAGTGAACATTCTGACCGATGCCGAGAAAGTCGCACAGGCCAAAGCCGCCCTTGCTTTAGGCTTCTCCCCTGGAGACACAGTGGATTCAGTATCCCAAAAGCTGACATTGCCACTCACGGGGTTGAATGATGCGACGGTGAGCTGGAGTTCGGATACTCCTGCCGTCATTACGAACGAAGGAACTGTAATACGCCCGCGGTACGATCTGGGTGATCAAAAGGTAAAACTGACAGCAACGATTACAAAAGGAACCGCCTCGGATACCCAAACTTTTGAAGTTACCGTTTCGAAGATGACTGCTCAAGATACATTAAATCAAGCAGCAGATGCCCTATCGCTGGGTGATTTGTCTGCGGTACAAGACAATGTATCACTCCCTTTATCCGGTTATGGTGGAGTGCAGATCGAATGGTCCTCGTCCAAACCTCTTGTCATTGAAGTAGATGGAACACTCACCAGACCTTCCTATAGTAGTGGAGATACGGATGTTACCCTAACGGCTACCCTGCAACTTGCAGGCTTAACGAAAACAAAGGATTTTACTGCACACGTACTCCGTCTGCCGATGAGCGACACGGAAGCCGTGGATGCAGCATATAAAGCACTTGAACTGCCGATCACGACAGTAACCGGAGACGTATATTTGCCCAAAGATGCTTTGAATGGTGTTCAGGTGTCATGGTCGTCGAGCCAGCCGCAGTTCCTGGATCATACTGGACATGTCACCTTCCCGACCTACGTACAGGGCGATCAGAACATCACGCTTGAAGCGGTTGTGTCAAGAGGCGGAGTGGAGCTTCGAAAAACCTTTAGCCTGCTCGTAGCCGCATTACCTGTAAGTGCTGATGAGGCAGTGAATTTGGCGGCAAATACACTAAATCTGGATTACCCGCAAGGGATTAAGGATTCTATCGCCCTGCCTCGTACAGGGGCATTCGACACCCGAATCGACTGGTCCTCGGATCAACCGGATATCCTCAGTGACAGCGGTCAGGTAAATCGGCCTAAATATACTGACGGTGATAAGAATGTACAGTTAATTGCTATGATTTCTAAAGGTATAGCTTCTGTCCAAAGAACATTCACGATTACCGTGCTGAAAGCTTTGCCGAATACACCTTATGTACGATTGAACGGCAATAATCCAATTGTGCTGGAAACTGGCGACACCTTCACTGATCCGGGAGCCAGTGTACTGGACAGCGTATACGGCAATATTCTGATTCCCGAACTTTCAGGTACCGGCAATGTCGATACCAACGTACCTGGCGAATACGTATTAAACTATGCTTATAGCGATAATGGAGGCTGGACGGCAGAGCCAGCAGAACGCCGTATAAACGTGCTGCCCCGTGCTGTTGTGGCCAGAGCAGGCAATGAGGATATCGCCTCTGTGATTGTTACAGGTGCTTTACCGCGCGCCCGGCTTGAGCTATACAATGCTCAGCAGGAGCTTATAGCGGAAGGAATCGCTTCGAGTGAGGGAAAATATATATTTTCACCTGTATTCGAGGGAACCAGCTATTATGTACTGCAGAGCCCAAACGGCATGAAGAGCGCTCCTTCTAGGCTAGTGTATCCGCAAGGCTTAACTGCACAGCGTGTTGCGGATTCCATCACAAGCATACCTGCCCCTACAACAAGTGATACATTGCTTAGGTTGCCTGCTGTACCTGATGGCTTCCTTGTGGCCATTAGCAGTAGCAGTCAGCCAGACATCGTGCGTACGGACGGGACTATTTTTAAAGCAGATACTCCTTCCATTGTAACTGTCATACTGGATGTGATGAAGGTAAGCGATGGTTCTCATGCTTTAACACAAGCCATGGAAGTCACCGTCCCCGCCAAAGTGAGTGTGGATACTGGCAAGTCTAATAAAGATAAAACTGAGGAGCAGGATCTGTCTACTGCCGAACAACATTTAGAATTCTCCGAACAAGGAAAAACGGTCTCCCTCTTTGTTCCTTCGGCGGCATTTCTGGACGAACAGATCCAACAAGCACTTCGCGAGGGCAAGGCATACGCTGATATTCGCTTGGAGCAGGAAAAGCAATTGAGTCGTATTCTCCTGACTCATTCTGTACTGAATAAATGGGATCGGATTGGAGCCTCGGTGATCTCTCGATATGGAACACTGATGCTATCGAGTGACACGCTAGCCAGTATGGGCGCTTCAGGCCAGCAAGACGTCACCCTATCATTCCAGCAGGCAGATCAGCAATTCCGCGATTGGGCTGAACAGCAATCCAATCTAAAGCTGATCGGGCAGGCTGTAGAAATTAAAGGTACCGTGACAGGGACTGCGTCCATCGTTCTGCCGCTGGATAGCGAATCCTCAAGTGAATTGCAGAATCTGAAACCCCAATTCTCCGTTCTTGTGAGGTATGAAAATGGTGAGCATGAGGTTCTAAAAGGCACTTCTGTGATGAATGCACAAGGAATTTTATCGGGAGTGAGTGTGAATACACCTCGGTTAGGTACCTTTGCCGTTGCCGTTTCTACGGATGCGTCTCAGATGGATCAGACCCATGCACAAAATGACCCCATCCTTTCGTCAGACTCGCAAGAGCCAGCTCAGGTATGGCCAGACCTACAAGATCACTGGGCAGCGAAGTCCCTACAATCTCTTGCAGCCAAAGGCTGGATGCAGGGCTATAAAGACGGCAACATGCGCCCTGAACGTGCGGTAAGCCGGGCAGAATTTGTAGCCGTATTGATTAGAGCTTTAGGAACAACTGGAGACGAGAGCCCGTCTACCTCATTTACAGATATGAAGGGACACTGGGCTGGATCAGCCGTGGAAACTGCACACCGTCAGGGATGGATTCAAGGACTAACCGCCCAGACGTTCGGGCCTGATGAGAGCCTTACCCGTGAACAGGCGATGGTGATCCTGTCATATGTGATGCAGAATCAGACATCTGTTTCCGGCCCTACAGGATTGCAATCCTACAAGGATAATCAGCAGATTTCTTCCTGGTCCTCCACAGCATTCGAAAATGCCATAGGTTCGGGTTGGATCAGCGGTTATCCTGATGGAACGCTCAAACCGAAAACCGCCATTAGCAGAGGCGAGATGGCTGAATTGCTGGTACGTATTTTCAAATAAAGCTGTTGAACACGTATAAATCTAATAGACTACACATGAAAGCGCGGTCCCAAGCTATTTGGGGACCGCGTTTTGTTATCGATATTTTATAAAGCGATGCTTGTGCATTCACCCTTTTTACTTCCATAAATATATTATGAATATCAGCAAAACGGGGCGATTAACCATCTGTCACCTCTACAGCAGGAAGAATGAGGAGGAGATATTTGAGCATGAAACATAAAAGATCGTTCAGGTTCAGTGGATCTTCAAAAAAAGACGAAGATCGCAGACCCACAAGAGCAAATAGAAATATCGAAGCGCTTCTCAAGCTTATTAATGAATTAACCTCGATCGTCCCCCTTCTATTCGCAAACCCTTCTGCAGCTAATGTATCTTTATTACAACAGCTTTTAAGGCAATTGCTGGCTCTGACGAAAAGCTTGAGACTTAGGGGTGGGGGAAAGGCAGATTTACTGGCAGCCTTGGAGCTTGCTATTGTAGCTTTAGAAGCCAAGCCTTTCTCCCCGATCAGCGTAGGGACTACATTACAGCAACTGCTGGATGCCCTATTGTCCATCGTTTTACAGGAATCCCTCAATCCAACGCTTAAAGACAGTTTAATCCGTGCCATCAGAACTGCGGGAACGACAGTTAGCAACGCATTAAGTAAACCGTATTTATCAGGGAATCCCGGCCCACAAGGGCCTCCCGGGCTCCCTGGGCCTGTAGGGGCAGCTGGACCTGCCGGAGCTGAAGGTCCTGCCGGACCTGCTGGGCCACCGGGACCCGCTGGACCTGTGGGTCCCGCCGGACCTGCCGGGCCTGTCGGAGCCGCAGGTCCTATCGGGGCCGCTGGACCTGAGGGGCCTGCTGGACCTGCCGGGGGTGTGACAGGCGCCACAGGCGCTACGGGCGCAGATGGCTTGGTCGGGCCAGTTGGAGCCACCGGACCGACTGGCGCTGATGGCCTGCCAGGCGCGGTTGGTGCGGCCGGGCCTGCTGGGCCCACAGGAACGACTGGCGCTGATGGCCTGCCAGGCGCGGTTGGTGCGGCCGGGCCTGCTGGGCCCACAGGACCGACTGGCGCTGATGGCCTGCCAGGCGCGGTTGGTGCGGCCGGGCCTGCTGGCGCCACGGGGGCAACAGGTGCTGACGGAGCTATCGGAGCCACAGGCGTTACTGGAGCCACAGGCTCGGGAGCAATCATTCCGTTCGCTTCGGGTGGACCGGCAATTTTGACGACCGTTGCCGGCGGGCTAGTTGGAACTACAAGTTTAATCGGCTTTGGAAGCTCGGCAACAGGGATAAGCCTCGTAAGTGGAACCATTGACCTCACAGGTACACTTGTAGGACCACTTATTAACTTTGCTTTCTCCGTTCCACGGGATGGTGTGATCACATCCATTGCCGGATATTTCAGCAATACGGTTGCACTAAACCTCGCCGGTTCATCTATAAGCATCACTGCCCAGTTGTTCAGTTCCCCAACACCTAATAACACCTTTATAGCTGTTCCCGGAGCTGGCGCTACATTGACCCCTCCACTGACTGGCAATATTGCTTTAGGAACGACTTCTAGTGGGATTGCTACTGGATTGGCTATCCCCGTAACCGCGCAAACCCGTCTGCTTATGGTTTTCTCTGCCACTGCGACAGGTGCCTCCCTCGTCAATACCGTGGTGGGTTACGCAAGTGCAGGTGTCACTATTACCTGATCCAAAACAAAAAGGGCCCCGCAGAATTGTTGAAGTGCACCCCTTAGAATAGACATTGGAAAAACCCCCGGGTTTAGCCGATGAAATTCTAGGGGGTGTATTTTTATGGGACAAAAGTTTAAGACCTATTCAATTGCACTGAAAAAAGAGGCGATTCGCCTTCACATCGAAGAGAAATGGACATATCGCCGAATCACGGAGCACTTGGAGATTCAGGATGCAGATCGTGTGAAAAAGTGGATGAGGAAATTTAGAGAGCGGGGAGAGTATGGACTTCTAGATGGACGGGGACGTCGGAAGCAATATGTGAGTCAGGATCGGTATGTGCAAAACCTGAAACGGGAGAATGAGTTGCTAAAAAAGTGCTTAGTAGCCTGGAAGGAGGAAGCAAACAAGAGAGATATCAGATCATGGAAAAGGTAGCCGCATACGGAGATATTCAGAAACTCTCTCACGTGTTTGGTGTGTCCCGAAGTGGGTATTACGCCTATTTAAAACGTAAACGAAAAGATCGCGATGCAAAGGCAAAGAAACAGGTGCTTCAAATTTATCAGCGATACGAAGGGAAATATGGCTATCGGCAGCTTCAGTTGTTCCTTTGGCAAGATCATGGAATTTGGATGAACCACAAGAAGGTGCTTCGTCTTATGCAAATGCTCGGTATTCAATCCCGAATTCGTCGCAAACGACGCTTCATAAGTTCGTATGCCCCTGCTCAGCGTGTAGCAGAGAACCGCCTGAAACGGAATTTCACTGCGGAAAAGCCTAATCAGAAATGGGTAACTGACATTACCCAGTATCGTGTTGGAGAGCGCTGGGTATATCTATCGGCAATCAAGGATCTGTTTAATAACGAGATCGTGGCTTACGAAATCAGCGAACGCAACGACAATGAACTCGTGCTCCGCACATTCAGCAAAGCGTTTGCTAAGCAGAAAGACGCTTACCAGGACATGCTACCCAATGGTTGGCGCCCAAATCAGCATGTCTCGTCGAGGAAATTGTTATGACAATGCCTCGCTGGAGAGTTTCTTCTCGCATCTCAAAACGGAAGGACTCTACCCTTATCATATCCGAACGGTTACCGAAGCACAAAGCAAAATCGAGAAATATATTCGTTTTTATAACCGAAAACGGCCACAACGAAAACTAAAAAAACTGGCGCCGATAGAGTACCGACGCCAGTTTGCCGCCTAGGGGCTTTTTTCAATGTCTACAAAATGGGGTCATGACCATTGTTCCTGTCGAGCCCTTTTTATGCATTCCCTCAAGGGAATTAAACCGTTTCAAGCGATATTTTCACTACTTCTCCCTCTTCACAGACGGCGAACGTTTTAATTTGTCCATGGTCAGGCTCTTGAACGAGGCCTGTTTGCAAATCAATTTTCCAGTCATACAAAGGATCATAAATATAATGACCAGATACTATTGCCTCTGTAAGAGGACCACCTTTGGGGTGAGGATTACTATTTTCAACAGCATACAGCTTATTCTCCGAAGTGCGGAAAACAGCAATTTCAGCACCTTTGACGTGGATAGTGCGTCCTATTCTGATCGGAAAATCCTTACTATGACCGACAACAAGCCATTCGGCATTCTTGATCATTTGCTTGCTCGCTTCCTTCCTCAGGCATTTTAGATGCAATTTTACACAATAGACGGAGTGACAGCCTCAAATAGATTTTTGCGTGTATCCTCATCATGGATGATCTTTTTCCATGGGTCTTCGACCTGTTGTAATGCAAATTCAACGCGTTCTACTAAAGCTTGTCGATTAGCTGTATCGTTTACGACAGCCTTCTGAACCTCTTCCAGACCGATCCGTTCCACCCACTCGGAGGTACGTTCCAGATATTGCCCTGTTTCGCGGTAGAATTGCATCACGGCTCCTACAATATCAATCAGTTCAGCGTCGGTTTTTACTTTACAGAGTGAATCAGCCAACCGTGCTTTAATACCGCCGTTTCCACCGATAAAGATCTCCCAGCCCCCATCGTTGCCTACGATTCCGATATCTTTCGTACATGATTCCGCACAGTTGCGTGGACAACCATTAACCGCTAATTTAAATTTTGCCGGGAAATCCAATCGTTCGAATTTCCGTTCCAGCACTTCGCCCATGCCCATCGAGTCCTGTGTACCAAAACGGCAAAATTGCGATCCAACACATGTTTTCACCGTACGAAGCGACTTCGCGTACGCATATCCCGAAGGCATATCGAGTTCTTCCCACACTTTAGGCAGATCTTCTTTACGGACACCAATCAAATCCAGCCGTTGTCCCCCAGTTACTTTGACAACTTTTACATTGTATTTAAGCGATACATCAGCTATTTTCTTCAAATCTTCTGGAGTCGTTACACCACCGTACATTCTTGGCACCACTGTAAACGTTCCATCCTTTTGAATGTTCGCGTGCAATCGCTCATTTACAAACCGGGAATCTCCCTCATTTTCATAAGTATCAGGATTAATCATACCCAAGTAATAATTCAGCGCTGGACGGCATTTGGAGCATCCTTCATCATTATGCCAGCCGAGTACATTCATCACTTCACGCGTAGTGGTCAGCCCTTTGGTTTTGATTGCTTCAACAATCTCGTCCCGGCTCAAGGTTGTGCAACCACATATTCCCTGCTTGGCTGATGTTTTGAAGCTGTCTCCAAGAACATATTGCAAAATTTGCTCAACAACGGGCTTACATCCTCCGCAAGAACGCGTAGCTCCAGTACATGCCTTAATTTCATCCACGGTGGTTAGTCCATTTTCATTGATTGCTTCCACAATTGCCTTTTTAGTCACACCGTTACAGCCGCAGACAATTTCATCGTCCGCCATGGTTTCAACGGATGACGTTTTCGCCCCGTGATTGCCGCATCCAGTACCCATGATCTGTCCATAGATCTCATCTGTCATTTCCGTTTGCTGACGCACATATTTTTGCAGACTAGCAGATTCACTCACATCGCCGAACAGTACAGTACCAACAATTTTATTATCACGAAGCAGTATCTTTTTGTATGTTCGCTTCCACTCATCCTTCGCTACAATCGCCGTATGTTCAGGCTGGGTTATGAATTCGCCAGCTGAGAAAACATCTACCCCTGAAATTTTAAGCTTGGTGGAAACTACCGATCCTGCATAGCCTTCAGTATCCACGCCTGCCAAATGCTTGGCAATCACACTTCCCTGTTCAAACAGCGGAGCTACCAGACCGTAGCAGATTCCACGGTGCTCAACACATTCCCCTACAGCGTATACATCCGGCATGGAGGTTCTCATGAAATCATCGACCACAATCCCGCGGTTCGTTTCCATACCACTTTCTTTAGCTACCTGGATATTAGGTTTAATCCCGACGGCCATTACAACCAAATCTGCTTCCAGCTCGCTTCCATCCGAGAAGCGCAGTCCTTGTACCCGATCTTGACCGTACACTTCCGCAGTTTGCATTTGCATAGCAAACTTGATTCCCTGGCGTTCCAGTTCTGCTTTCAACATCGCAGAGGCTTCCCGGTCCAACTGACGTTCCATCAAATCTTCCATTAGATGAACGACCGTAACATCCATCCCGAGATTGACCAAGCCTTTAGCTGCCTCCAGCCCCAACAGACCTCCACCAATAACAGCTGCCTTCTTATAGGTCTTCGCCGCCTCCAGCATGGCCGAGCAATCTGCGATATCCCGGAAACCAATGACGCCTGGTAACTCTTTGCCCGGAATAGGTAGAATAAACGATTGTGAACCAGTGGCAATCAAAGCCACATCGTAATCAATTTCCAGTCCATCTTCGGTGTGAATCTTCTTGTGCTCACCGTCGATGCTTTTAACCATTTTTCCTGTATATAAAGTAATCCCTTGATCCGCATACCATTGCAAATCGTTCAGTATGATATCATCTATTGTTTTACTACCTTCCAGCACATAAGAGAGCATGATCCTGTTATAGTTCGGATGCGGTTCACTCCCCAGAACTGTAATTTCGTACTTATCTGTTAATTTTAAAATTTGTTCGACCGTATTGATACCAGCCATCCCGTTCCCTATAATCACAAGCTTTTGTTTACTGTTTATCATATACCGGTTCCTCCATTCATTCGACGATACTCCCTATCCGACGACATCTCCTACGTTCCTATGAAATTCTGTTTATGCTTCTATTTTAATACAGCAGATAGGTCTATATGTGATTGGGATCACAATGTAGTTAAAATTATAAATAATTAGGGTTTTCCCTATTTCACTTCAAGGGATAATGGTAAGAGTCGGTAATGATAGAAGTATCATCGAACAAATCTATTTGCCCTGAAAGTCAAAAAGGAACCCCTCTTCTTAAGAAGAGGGGTGGGGTCAGCTTAAAAGTCGGATTTTCTCTCTTCACCGTGGGAACGTCTGGCAAAATCGACGAATTGAAATTTGTCCAGCCGATGCCTTGATTCGGTGTACTGGAACAATGTCGTGTCTTCCAGATAAACATAGTTACGTACTACAACCACATGAGTATAGTTCAGGAGGTCCATCAGCCTACGGTCTTCTTCATCTGCATCTTCTACAGAAACGACCTTTTTGGCATAACTGATTGGAAGATGGAGTTCTCCCTCCAGATATTCATAGATGGATTCCCGGCTAATGTCCTCGGTAAGCACGGGTACAATGTCTGAGCGAAAGTAGTCTTTATCCAGTATGACGCATTCACCTTCAATTTCACGTGCACGAATGACTTTCCAGACCCAATACTTGTCTTTGTCAATCTCCAGATGAGCAGCTATATCATCTGGAACGGGAATCAACTGATTTTCATGAACAATGGTTTGTGATTTGCGCCCAATCCGCTCAGACATTTCTTTAAAACTGACCAATCCTCCTATCGGAAAATCCATCCGTCCGATATCCAGAACAAAAGATCCTTTGGCCTTTATTTTATGGATATACCCATTTTGTGCAAGCAAATGAAGTGCCTTACGCACGGTCTCACGAGAAGTGTTATACTCCCGGGCCAGTTCATTTTCAGAGGGCATTTTCGAGCCTGGAGCCAATGCGCCTGTCTGAATTCGTCCCGAGTATTCTTGATAAATTTGCAAAAATATATTCTTAGTCAATTTTCATCACCACGTTAATTGTAGCATTCTTTCACTGACCAAGTTACTAAAAAAGGCTAGCAGGACGGATCTGACTTAATTCGTATGGTCCGATGAAGAATTCAAATGAATTCTCATTAAGACATATTGCAGATTGTTCGCCTCGCCCGGCAATTCTTCAATTGATTCAATCATACTCTGCCCGTCAGGGACAATAATCGGTGTAATAATAGGATACCCCGATTTCTGGATCAGCTGACGGTCAAATTCCATCAGAAGCTGGCCCTGCTCCACGGTTTGACCTGTCTCCACATGCATGGTGAATCCTTCTCCCTTTAACGACACCGTGTTGATTCCTACATGTACCAGAATCTGCACACCTGTCGGATGCTCCAAAATCAAGGCATGCTTGCTTTTCACCATGATGTGAATGACCGTCCCACTGAAAGGGGCTAGAATCCGGCCATCCTGCGGTTGCACTGCAATACCTTGCCCCATCTGCCGTTCGGCAAAAGCCGGATCAGGAACCTGCTCCAATGGCACCACATGCCCCAGTACCGGAGTCTTTACTTCCAGCACATTCAGTGCAGAATGGCGGCGGCTCGAATCTGTCTGTACGGAGTCGTTAGCTGGTGTCGTAGCTGGTGTCTGACGGCGCTTATTTAGCAGTTTCCCATACATGAAGGTTAAAGCGAACGGCACAATTAATACGATTGCCATCCCGACGAAGAATACTCCCCAGTTGTTTGGGAAAATAGACAAGAAACCCGGAATCCCTCCTACACCAATGGAAGAAGCCATTACATGATTTACAGTAAGCAGGATACCTGCGATACCGGAACCGACCATTGCGAATACAAACGGATATTTATACCGGATATTCACCCCGAAAATAGCAGGTTCAGTTACACCGAGAAATGCAGACACGGAAGAGGTAAGAGCCAATCCTTTTCCCTTTTGCTCCTTCAATACCAGCATCATTGCCAATGCTCCGGCACCTTGAGCGATATTGGACAGCGCCAGCATCGGCCATAAGAACGTGCCACCCTGCGTACCAATTAATTGCACGTCCACCGCCAGGAAAGTATGATGCATTCCCGTGATCACGAGCAAGGAGTAAAAGCCTCCATAAATCAGGCCACCCAGCGCAGGAGCCAAATCGAAAACGTATACAAGACCAGACGTAATTGCATTACCAATCATAAAAGTAACTGGACCGATCACTGTAAAAGCAAGAAATCCTGTGATTAGTAATGTAATCGGTGCTACGAGCAACAGCTTAAATGAATCCGCTATCTTTTTATTGAGGAATTTCTCAATCTGTGCGAGCACGTAAGCGGATACTAAAACGGGTAAAACCTGTCCTTGATAACCAATCTTGTTCACTTGCCAACCAAACAAATCCCACACCGGAACGGTTCCTTTGGTAACAGCATCCGCATAACTGTATGCACTTAGCAGATCCGGATGAACCAGAATCAAGCCCAGTACAATCCCGAGTAAAGGACTACCGCCAAACCGGACAACAGCCGACCATCCAATCAAGGCAGGTAGAAATGTAAATGCGGTGCTGGCAATGGTATTAATAATTGCTGCAAAGTCAGTCCATTGAGGATAGACCTGAACCAGAGACATTCCTTCGAAAAAGATCCCTTTGCCTGTCAAAATATTATTTATGCCAAGCAATAAACCTGCAGTCACGATCGCGGGCAAAATGGGAATAAAGATATCTGCCAGCGTCTTGATGGCACGCTGAATCGGGTTTTGTTTTTTACTAGCCGCATTTTTGACATCGTCCTTAGAAGCCCGGCTGCCTCCTGTAATGGAGATCATTTCGTCATATACCTTATCGACCAGACCTGGACCAATCACGACCTGATACTGTCCTTGTGAAGAAAATTGACCTTTGACCAGATCATTTTGTTCGAGTGCTTCTTTATCGACCAGCTTATCATCATACAGGGCAAATCGCAGACGAGTTACGCAATGCGTAGAGGCCTCTATGTTGTCTTTACCACCAACGGCTTTTATAATGTCTTCCACCTGTGCTCTTTCAATCGCCATCTAGTCCACTCCCTCGACGTTTGCTCATTTTTAAAGCAGCCACCCGGCTTAAAATGAATGTACTACCGGGGGACTACTAGACATTTTCATACGATTCACTAAGGTTAGCGAACAATCCACATATAGGAAGCGTACGGAGTCAAAGAGACCACCTGATTTAGCTTCGGAGTATGCTGGGTATTCCCGCTTAAAAGCTCAGCCGCATCCAGCCCTTTATTTTCTATAGATGAATAAAATGAATCCGGTATACGGAATTGTACATCCTGCCCGCTAAAATTAGAGATGACGATCAAAGTCTCTTGTTCATTGCTGCGTTGATAGGCATAGACCTGAGGATGAGCTTCATCCAAGCGTTGATAAGTCCCATCGGTAATAACCTGTACCGTCTTACGCAGATGAATCAGCTTACGATAATGATTGTAGATCGAGTTCGGGTCCTCTAACTGAGACTGAACGTTGATCTGCGGATATCGTTCATCTACCTTTATCCAAGGTGTACCTGTAGTGAATCCCGCATTGCGAGTGTTATCCCACTGCATCGGTGTTCTTGAATTATCACGGGACCGCTCTCGAATGATATCCAAGGCTTCCTCTGCACTTTTGCCCTGCTCCTGTAAGATACGATACATATTCAGAGATTCAACATCTCGAAATTCTTCAATATCTGACCACTGCGGATTAGCCATACCAATCTCTTCACCTTGGAATATATAAGGTGTTCCCTGAAGTCCATGTAGCGTGGTGGCCAGTAGCTTGGCACTTTCCGCATGATATTCGCTATCATCCAAAAAGCGAGAGATCGCTCTTGGCTGATCATGATTGTTAAAAAACAATGCACTCCAGCCGCCACCCTGTTGCATGCCAATTTGCCAATCCGAGAATAGCTTTTTCAGCTTTTCAAAATCATAAGGCATGAGTTCCCACTTTTGCCCGTTTGGATAATCCACCTTCAAATGATGAAAATTAAAGGTCATGGATAATTCTTTTCTGTCTGGATTGGAATAACGGATGCAGTGATCCAGTGAGGTGGAGGACATCTCCCCTACCGTGACGCTGTTATACACTGAAAATACTTTCTCATGTAATTCATGAAGATATTCATGCACATGCGGACCATCCGTATAATATTTACGCCCGTCCCCAGGAGCCGTGCTTCCATCGTCGTTCGAGAATTGCTGATCTTTGGAGATCAAATTAATGACATCGAGCCGGAAGCCACTAACTCCCTTCTCTGCCCAAAATTCCAGTACATCAACAACTTCCTGACGGACTTTGGGATTTTCCCAGTTTAAATCCGCCTGAGTCTTATCAAACAGGGTTAGGAAATATTGGTTTGTGGCCTCATCATACTGCCAAGCTGGTCCACCAAATTTGGAAATCCAGTTATTCGGAGACCCTCCATCAGGTGCTGGGTCACGCCAGATATAATAGTCTCTATATTCACTATCCTTAGAATGCCGTGCCTTCTGAAACCAGACATGTTCTGTTGAAGAATGGTTAACCACGATGTCGATCATCAAGTGCATCCCACGTGTTCGAATTTCCTGGCTCAATTCTTCAAAATCCTGCATTGTTCCATAGTCAGGATTAATCCGGCAATAATCGGCTACATCGTACCCGTTATCACGCTGTGGCGAGACATATACAGGCTGCAACCAGATAATATCAACACCCAGTCCTTGCAGATAATCCAGCTTTTGTGTCAGTCCTTTTATATCACCGGTTCCTTTGCCTGTCGTATCGTTAAAACTTTTGGGATAAACCTGATAAACGACTGATTTGCGCCACCAGTCCTGATCTTGAGGAATTAAAGCCTTGTTCATTGCTTCCATCCATGCTCATTCCTTTCTTGCGAAATGAAGTAGCGTAAAAGATTTTAGTATAACGCTTTCAACTTCTTGTATATACAAGATTAAATCATGTATATACAAGTTGTCAATATACTTTGTTTATTAAGGTAATACCCGTTTTAGAACTGGGCGATCAGAAAACTACCCCATATTTTCCCGATTGTATTTCATGACTCTTTGAATGAACTCAGTTCACACGAAAAAGGCTCCTGCCTATAAGTCAGGAACCTCTCTTTTTCTATGAGAAATACGGTATTTATTTATATTTATATCCAGATGGATAGCGCACTATAAAGGAGCAATAAGGCCATTATGATATTGAAGGAGCGCTCATACTTATTCAAGAAACGTTGAAACATGGCGCCGAAAACCGCCCAGCACATAACAGCTGCAAAACCAATGCAGGTCAGAAGTAACGATATCATAAACAGTGTCATATACGACGCATCATAAGGCATTACAAACGTTGAAATGACCGTAATACCGTACAAAATGATTTTTAAATTGATAAATTGCAGCAGCAACCCTGATTTGAAGGAATACCCTTCATTAGGGTCATTGTCCTTCGTAGTAGGTTTGCTCTTCGCTATTTTTACTGCCAGATAAAGCATGTACAGACTACCGAGAACATTCATCCAGACCTTGACCCGAGGCAAGAAATGATACAACGCAAGATTAAAATAGCAGGCTAACAGCATAATAGCAAAGCATCCTGCTGTTACCCCCAGTAAGAATGGAAATGCTCTCTTCAAACCTAACCGCCTGGCACTGTCTAATGACATAATATTGTTGGGGCCTGGCGTAAAGCTGGTAACAAGTGCATACGACAAAAATGGAATAAACGGCATGCCATAATCAACTCCAGTGTGCTATAATTGAATAAAATGTACGTTTAAGCGTACGTTTGTACTTCATGATTGTACATTATGTTCTTTATATAGCACAATAGGGAGCAAAAAAATAATGGAGCCTATTAATTTGATTTTAAGTAAAAATTTAAAACATTTAAGAAATGAAAGAAAATTAAGCTTAGACAAATTAGCTGAACTCACTGGGATCAGTAAAACGATGCTCGGCCAGATTGAACGGGGAGAATCGAATCCCTCGATTACAACGGTGTGGAAAATTGCGAACGGCTTGAAAATATCATTCACAGCCCTGATAAGCGAACCGCCTGCCGATGCCGTAGTCGTTCCTAAAAGCAAAGTACAAGTGCTTGAAGAAAGCAACCACTATCGTTTGTATCCGTTTTTCCCCTATGAAGGAAACCGAAATTTTGAGGTCTATACCGTAGAGATTGAAACAGGCGGGGAACTGAGTTCTGCCCCACACCGTGAGGGTACTGAAGAATTTATTACCGTCTTTGAGGGTGAAATGGTGGTAAAAGTCAGCGAAGAAACGTACACAGTGAAAGCTGGGGATTCGATCCGCTTTAAGGCAGACCGTCCACACATATACTATAATTTAGGAGAAACGCTGGTAAGGATGAATATGATCATTTATTACTCTGTATAGTTCAAATCCTTGAAGAGCATACCTGTGAAAGTCCTTAAATTTAAAAGATCCT
Source organism: Paenibacillus ottowii (assembly GCF_006874425.1). Taxonomy (GTDB): domain Bacteria; phylum Bacillota; class Bacilli; order Paenibacillales; family Paenibacillaceae; genus Paenibacillus; species Paenibacillus ottowii. Next base: position 161,678 of record NZ_VIJZ01000007.1, on the reverse strand, counting down.
ATTAAAACAAGGACTCTTTTAATAGGATCTTCGGTATAAATCAGTTAGCCTGTATGTTATTCAGGAGACGGCAACTTGCTTAATTATCCGTGCCGGATTCCCGGCTACGATCATATGATCTGGCACATCCTTGGTTACTACCGCTCCTGATGCCACTACAACGTTATTCCCTATCGTAACACCGGGATTAATAATCGCCCTGCCGCCAATCCATACATTGTTGCCAATCGTTACAGGCCTTCCATACTCTGGACCCGCAATTCGTTCAAATGGATCAATGGGGTGAGTCGCTGTGTAAATATGGACTCCCGGAGCCAGAAAACAATTATCCCCAATGCGCACTTCGCAAACATCCAAAATGGTACAGTCATAGTTGGCATAGAAATTTTCCCCAACATGAATGTTGTATCCGTAGTCACAGCGGATGTTGGGTTCCATGCTTATATTTTTACCGGTGGAACCGAAAAGCTCCTTAAGTAACTTTTCACGATACTCACTATCCGCCTCAGTCGTCTGATTAAAGAGACGTACACATCTTCTCGCATACGCTCTTTCACTCGCTAATTGAGGATCAGCTGCTACATATAGCTCCCCATCCAGCATCTTTTGTTTTTCCGTTTTCATAGACATGCGACAATCTCCTTTATATTTTAATTTCATTTCTTTTTTCTCATCCCCACGGGCCGGGCAGCACCCGATATCAAACCAGCAACAATAACGCCAATGAGCACAACAATTAAGGCATGCAGGAGTCCCACATGTTCACCTAAGAGCCCTAATCCTGGAGGCCCCACTAAAAAGGCAAGATAACCGATGGTGGCTACGGCCCCTACCCGGATAGCTGCACCACGAGGATCATCTCCAGCAGCTGATAAGCCTACAGGAAAGCCAAGTGAAGCTCCAAGTCCCCATAACAAGATACCCAATCCAGCCAAGAGGTCATGCTGTCCCCAGATCACTAAAATAATACCCACAGCAGCCAGAACAGCACTTCCTTTCAGCACAGGAACGCGACCGAATTTATCCAGTATAAATCCACCTGTGAAGCGTCCAATGGTCATCGCAGCCACGAATAGCCCGTACATATAGGAGCTTGTTAAGGAGTCTACGCCATAACCATCTACCATCGTTAGCGGCAGCCAGTCATTCGCAGCCCCTTCGGCAAACGCCATCCCGAGCATAATGATCCCAATCAGCAGGCTTCGTCGTTCTTTCCAGACAGCAAGCTGAGCCTTGATATTAGATCCACTCTTTTGGGAAGAAACATCCTGTTCTTTACCTGTATCACGGGGCAAATAACGGTACAAATAGAACGTTACTGCGGCAATTATGACGGCTATAGCTCCAAAATGAACCACTACAGGTACGTGTACCGCCGCTGCTCCAGAACCGATGATAGCTCCTGCAAGTGTCCCCATACTAAACGAACCGTGAAAGGCGGGCAAAAGCGTTTTATTCAACTGATTTTCTACCGCAGAACCTTCGACATTAAGAGCTACTTCGGCTGTGCCATAGCCGTTGCCAAAGATGACCAAACCAACAAATACGATGCTCGTAAACGAAAATGCAGCTCCCAATCCTACAATAAGAAAACCAATTACAATCAAAAGCGCACTTCCCAGAATGACTGACCGTCCACCTATACGATAAATAACATTGCCCGCACTAAGGAGGCCCAATAAAGAACCCGCGGCTAACCCAAAAATAATGATCCCCATTTCGGCAGTCGAGGCATGCAAAATATCTCGTATGACAGGCGTGCGGGACACCCAGGAAGCAAAAGCTACACCCGGTAAGGCGAATAAAACAAATAAAATATTACGAACTACCCTAGGATTCATGGAGGGTTCTACTGTCATCGATTAGCTCCTTATCGACACTTTTTATTAAACTTTTAATAAGTAGCATTATAACAAGTTATTCTATTCGCATCCAGCATTAATATCAAAAAAACTTGGCGGTATGCTACGCTGTGAGAGGTAGCTTCCGTTTGTAGAGCTTTATTATTAGAAGCTCTTTCTCTTCCTCCCATGTCGCCCTAATCCGTTCCATTTAGGAAAACATAAATAAAAAACGTCCCTTACTAAGGACGTCCTTTATAAACTGAATCAGTAGTAGCTATTGTTTTCTCGTCTCTTTAGGAATAGATTGGATAACATCTATAGCACTGGATACAATATCATCCAGACCATTTCCAGATGTAAATTGCCAAACTGCCTTAGCAACTCCATCCTTAATTTCAACTACTGTATTACCAGCTGACCAATCATTATGAAAATACATGTATCTGGATGAATCCCCTCTCGGGAAAACGTAAAAATAACTTTGATTAGCACCGGGTTTTTCTAATGAAGAAAGCGATTTGAAGGAGGATTGAACTGGTCCCGATATAGTAGCGAGATGGTTGTAAAGTAAACGTCAAACAACCCCTCAGGTCATTCATAGTGGCACCACTCTTCTGATGTTCCAAAACAGTCAGTGTAAAGCGTTATTGAGAAATCGTGTCTTTAAGAAAATCCGTAAAACTCACTGGGGATCTACCAATCAGGTTTTCCAAAGCAGGATTGGTTTGCGAGAAATCTCCCTGTCGACTTGCCTGAAACATACCCGTAAGTATGCCAACCATCGCTTCCGGCAGTCCTCGGGACATCAAGTGGTTCCGATATTCGTCATCCGACACGACAATTCGCCGAATCGGTCGATCCAAGACCTTGGAAGCAATCGATGCGATTCTATCCATGTCAATCGCTTCATAAGCCGTAAGGTGAGGAGTTATACCGTCATATCTCTGCTCTGTCAGAATTACCGCTGTGGCTTTAGCCAGGTCGGAATGGGCGGTCCAGGCAACAGGACCATCTTCCGGAGCAATCAATTCCCCTGTTTTCAAGGCATCACCCATCCACATTATCGCTGAGGCGGCATAAAAGCCGTTTCGCAGCGACGTGAAAGCTATTCCTGAAGATTTTAGCATCTCTTCTGTAGCAGCATGAACGTTCATAGGGGGGAAATGCGATGTTGCAGATGAAAACATTTGGCTAGTATACAGCAGTCGACTAGCACCAGCTTTCTTTGCAGAGTCGATTGCGGTATGGTGCTGACGAATAGCAACTTCCCCCAAGGAGTGGGACGAGATAATAAGAACTTGTGCTGCTCCCTCAAAGGCATGAAGAAGACTTTCGGAATCATCGAAATTTCCTTGCCGAACACGAACTCCCCGTTCTTTTAAATCCTGTGCCGTGTTCACATCACGGACACTTACACCAATATCCCCGGCAGGAACACGCTTGAGAAGTTCATCTACGACATTCCGACCTAATTTTCCATTCGCTCCTGTAACAACAATCATTTCTACACTCATCCTTTCGTTTGCAAATCAGATAGAGAATTTCTTGTTATACGATTTTGTTTGTGCAATCATAATCGTATAAATGCATGTTCAAAAAAGTCGGGAAGCACACACAAACAGATCAAGGTGTTTATTTTAAAATCGGCGAAGCGTACATTTCTAGTTACGAGAGCAAGATTTAAAAACCAACGCAGAAGTGTGCAGTGGATTTTTAGTAACTTTTTGAACAATCTCCTACATAAAAGATAAAAGGATTGGGTTGTCCAAACAACCTGCAAAAAGCTGTTTTTGTTGTGTTCCCAACATTCTTGTCCTTTTGTCTGTTATTTGAGTTCAGAAGAAAGAGGGGGTAAAATGTCGGTAAATCCCGAGGATCCGCGTGTTAAAAGAACCCGTCAATTGTTCGTGCAGGCTTTTAACGATTTGGTTGAGAAAAAGAGAAACGTTTATTCCATTTCTGTGCACGATATCACGAATCAAGCAACCGTAAATCGAACAACGTTTTATGCGCATTTTCAGGATAAATATGATTTTCTTGAATATTGGATGATGGAAAAGTTCCAAATGACTATAAGGAATAGACTGCCGAAAGAAACAAGATGCAATGCGGACAATTTGCGAATCCTTATTCAAACCATATTCGATTTTCTTTTGCGGTTTCAACAGTGTAGTACGCCGGGAGACAAGCAGTTTGAAGCGATGTTTGAAAATACCATGCATCAGGGTCTTCATCGACTCCTGCTTAAAAGGATAAATGAAGTGGACACACAGGGCTTTTCTGAGGGAAAATTGGAGGCTATGGCGCTCGTTATCAGTTGGGGCATATTCGGATCGGCTTTGCAGTGGAGTCGGAACCCTCAAGATCGCTCAGTAGAAACTATGTTTGAAGAAGTCATTGAGGTGATATCGGTCAATTTATCCCCTTTTTGGGAGCAAATAACCGGCTAAAGATATGCCCTCGTTGACCCAGCGTGTTGAAACTTCAACAGTATTGTCCATCCGTTTGTTTCAACTTCATAGTAAAAGCGCCTCCTTGATGGTGTTAGGGATTTCCCCGTCGACAAACCTATCATACCGAGGCGCTCTTTTTTGGCCAAGTCCATTTCTTAGACTATACGTAAAATACCCCCCACCTTTATTATCGGCGTGAGTAGCATGAACCAGTTTCCCATTCTTCCCCTGGCCTACTTTTCCTGCTCACCGATCGGGCAGCCAGCCTGCCGTAAATGGCAGTTTGATTATTGTAGCTTACTTGATTTTGTAGCTTGGACTGACGATTTCTCCATCCTCTACAATTAAATCCTCTTGTTTTTGTGCTTTTCCTTCAAAGAAATTATCTAAAATAGCTTTTGTTCCAATTTCAATACGGTGTTGAGCTTCCAAAGTCATACCAGAGTAATGGATTGTCATTGCTTGTTTGGGCATTGTTCTCCAAGGATGATCAGCGGCAGCAGGTTGTGGATACCAAACGTCACCAGCATAACCAGCCAAATGTCCGGATTTCAATGAGTCCACGAGAGCAGCTGTATCCATAATTCTTCCGCGTGCTGTATTAACGATATAAGAGCCTTGTTTGGTTCTATCCAGAACATCACGGTTGAAAAGCGTATCTGTTTTGTCTGTCAATGGAGAATGAATCGTGATAATATCACTTGTTTCTACCAGTTTGTTGAAGGAAACATATTTTACACCCAATTGGGCTTCCAAATCTTTACGACGGTATGGATCGTTGTAAATCAGTTTCACATCGAATGGATGCAGACGAGCAGCAACACGTTGTCCGATACGTCCAAATCCAAAGATACCAACTGTTTTCCCTTCGAGGTCGTGTGCATAAGCACCAATTTTAGGCAAGTTCCACTCCCCATTTACTGCTTGTTGGTGTCCGCCAATAAAGTTACGGAGCAATATCAGGATTTGCATTACAGTATGTTCAGCAACACTTACAACGTTACTGCCAGTTACTTCTGCAACCGTAATATTTCTTGCTGCGCAAGCTTCAAGATCAAAGTGGTCGGAGCCTATACCAGCTGTTACAGCTAATTCGAGGTTTGGAGAACGATTAATGAGCTCTTTTGTTAGGTAAGCAGGGTAGAACGGACTACAAATAAAAATGGACATGTCTGCTAAGTGAGGTTCCAAAGACTCCTTTGCGTCGCTTAATGTAACGAATTCATGACCTTTGCTTGCAAAGTACTCGTGCAGGTTATAAGCTCGCTCAACATTAAACAAATACCCTGGAGATGGTTCTGGCAACTCTACTACCGGTGGCAATACTGCTACAATTTTCATAAACATGTTCCTCCTTAGAATGATGTTAGTTTGATGGGGTTAATATAAAAAAACCACCATCATTTTGGTCAAAAGGATAGCAGTTGCTGATCCTTTTATCCAAAATGATGGTGGTTAGTTACCAAGCACATAAGTACCGTATACCATCCACCTGTCATATGGAAAACGTATTTTTCGTTCCATCTATGGACCGTTCAAAAACAAATATAGATACAACTTCATCTTTCTCTAGATCTACATCTGTAAAAAGCTTTACAAATTTCGCCCCTACCAGGTTCTCCATATCAATAGGGGTGAGCTCACTGTACAGTTCTTTTATCATGTGAGTTCGCGCATGCCAGATCATATTCCGTCCTTCTTCAGATCGGCTGATAAATCGCTCTACCGGGCTTAGGCATCCACTCATATGAGCAATCACCCAATTCCTAGTGAAAGTTACCTTGATCTTTTCAGGACCTTTTCCAATTTGATCCTTACGATAGGTTCGAATGAGGTTGGCAAATTGTTGTTCAAGCTTCTGTATAAGTTCACTCATACAGGTCACCTTCAATATAATGTTTTACCTGTTTCTGTAAACAATTGTTTTATAAAGGTAATACTATATCATAACTAGCAAAATGTAAATACACCTATGTAATTTTCTTAACCGGATTACCATGAGAGTAATAAAAGAGAAAAGATGCAACTTTGACACCTGTTTGGGAATAGATTTTTAGACTGAGCCCAATAAATGAAAAGAAAGCAAGGCCAATCGTTTATATTTCCCCTCAATGCCTCCCTATCTCCCATTTGAGAGCTGTTTTTTGTTTAAATCTCCTTCAACACTATTTGGAAGCAAAACGTTTTGCGAACGCCACACACAATACGACACCCATATTTACAAAAAAGATGGGCCAGCCAATGGATTCATGTAAAACAAGTGCCGAGAGTAATAAGCCAAAGAACGGCTGGAGGAGTTGAAGTTGACTAACTGCTGCTATACCTCCCTGAGCGAGACCACGATACCAAAACACGAAACCAATAAGCATACTGAATAAGGAAACATAAGCAAGGCTCAAGAATGAAGAAGCATGGATATGATCCCAAGATGGAGGCATCTGATCAAGCGAAAGCAACAACATAACAGGTAGCGAAATGAAGAGTGCCCAAGAGATGACTTGCCATCCCCCCAGTCTCCGTGAAAGACGTGCTCCTTCTGCATAACCATAACCACACACTATAATAGATGCCAGCATTAGCCCATCACCGATCGGTGAAGATGTTGCTCCATTTGCTAAAGCGAACCCTGCTACAAGGCAGCTCCCTAAAGTTGATAATACCCAAAATATTGGCTGCGGACGTTCACCGCCTCGCAGTACGCCAAAAATCGCAGTTGAGAGCGGCAGAAGCCCAATATAAATAATCGCATGCGCGGATGTGACATATTGAAGGGCAAGGGCTGTCAGCAGGGGGAACCCCACTACCACACAAAGTGCTACTAACATTAGCGGAAGAATTTCGTTTCGAACAGGACGTTGTTGCCTGAAGATAAGGAGTAGTCCCCCCGCCAGCACTCCAGCAATTGCAGCGCGACATACCGTGAGGAACAAAGGATCAAAATCCATTACAGCCAAACGCGTTGCCGGTAGGGAACCACTGAAAAATAATACACCTAAGAATCCGTTGATCCATCCATTTGTCGTTTTGTTCATTCTGTCCACCCCAGATTTACTTTTGTACGCTAAACTGTATTATAATAAGCACAGAGTTTGGTGTATATTTAGAAAAAACACATCTGTAAGGGTACAGATCACCATACGTGGGGTACAGCTATGACAAATAAAAAGCAATTCATTATGAATAGTATCCGCTCGGATATCATCAATGGCCTTTATAAACCGGGTCAGAAATTGCCTTCTATCCGAAAGCAGAGTCAGGAATTTGATTGTAGTCTTAATACAATTATTAGGGTGTATCAGGAACTTGAACAGGAATATCTAATCTATTCACGCCCTAAGAGTGGTTACTTTGTGGTAGCTCAGGAAGTACTTTCACCCTTGATACAAAAAAAACGAATCGATTTTACATCAGCCGCACCGGACCCCTCATCTATATCCCAAATGGACTTTCGACAATGTTTGAACAAAGCAATGGAACTATTTGAGGATTCTATTTTCACATACCCTGATCCGCAAGGATTACTATCCCTACGTCAGGAAATTGTGAAGCTATTTCATAAGCAACAAGTCTTTTCTTCGGAACAGAAAGTGTTCATATTCTCAGGCGCCCAGCAGATGCTCCACCTTCTAGCCGGGATGCCTTTTCCAAATGGAAAAACGAACATTTTGGTTGAGCAGCCAACCTATTGGGGAATGCTGTCTGCATTAAAGGCACAAAATCAAACCGTTATCGGAATCGAAAGAACGCCTAACGGAATTGACTGGGCAACTTTGGAGCGCCATTTTCAAAGCAACATGATAAAGTTTTTCTATACGATTCCGCGGTTCCATAATCCTATAGGCACATCCTATACACCCGAAGAAAAACAGAGAATAGCGGAGCTCGCTCAGGCGTACGACGTTTACATTGTAGAGGATGATTATCTAGCTGATTTGGAAACAGACACCAAGGCCGATCCAATTTGGGCATATCATTGCTCCAGTCATGTCATTTATCTTCGAAGCTTTTCTAAAGTAATGTTACCCGGACTAAGACTTGCTGCCGCAGTAGTACCCAATTCATTAATCCCACTACTTCATCTGTATAAACACACAGCCGATCTGAGTACTTCTGTTCTATCACAGGGTGTATTGGAAATTTTCATAAAGTCAGGAATGTATGATCATCATGCAAAACACATGAAATCTTTGTATAATCATCGAATAAGCAAATTAAAAGAAATATCAAGCAAAATACTACCCAAAGAGCTCTTATATTCTATTCCGTTCAGTGGGGGTCTCTTTTCTGCAATGAATCTCCCAAACATTAACAGAGAGGAATTAGTTAAGAAATTAAACAATCGCGGGATTGATGTCCTACCGACAGACCAGCAATTCCTTTCATCTTTTCCTAAAATGGACCTGTTACGTCTTAGTATTATACGGACAGATGAAACGGCTATCGAAGAAGGAATCCGAATCATTGCTGAAGAGTTGGAGCATTGCAAAATTACGAGAAGTCCCCAAAAACCGTTCTCTTGGATCTAGAAATAATCATCTCCCTCGAAGGATGTTCAAGAAATACATGATCTCTTTCGAATTGATCTCTTTCAAACTACAGATTAAGACTGTTCTTGCAAACGAAAAAGGGCGCTGATTCACGCCCTTTTTTGTTTTAATTATTCAGTTATTTTCAATCTAATTTCTCCCTGTAACGCACCATCTGCTGATGCTTGCAGCACCAACTCACCAGCCACATCCCCGGATTGCACAATCACAAGACATCTTCCTCTGTGTGTTCGTCTCCCTTGCCCCTGGTAGGATTCCTCACTGGTGAGATCGCCATTGTCTATTCCAAGGATACAGCCATCACCATGCAGTTCAAAGCTCAAATTAACATCCTGGTTGGGTACAACAATTCTCTGTTGATCTATAACCGTTACTTCCACATGGGATATTTCATGCCCATCAGCGGGTAAAGTCGTCCGATCAGCCTCCAGTTTTAGAGCATAAGGAAGCCCGGCAGTGGTCAGTTCATGCTCACAAACCTGCTGATTCCCGTTGCGACCTATCACCCGGATTTTACCTGGTGTATAGGGTAATTCCCATAGAATTAAATGATTAGGGTAATCAGCCAATTTCCTCTCACCGTATGATTCCTCGTTCACGATCAATTCTACGCGCTCACAATTGGTGAAGGTAACCAACCGTATCAGTTTTCCTGCATATTCAGGGAATGTCCAGTGATCTTCCATAGCCGGCGATTTCCAGTGCATTGTCCATGTCGGATTATATTCCGATTTCATATGATCGTTAAATGCGGCTATGTGTACAACGGGTTGATCAGACCATAGACTTTGCTGGAGATAAGATACGGGTTTGAATACATGCTCATAGGAAAGAGATTTCCATTTATCAAAAGCCTCATCAACTACCAGGAAGCCCATCGGATCACATAAATCTAATAATTCGGGTGCCATAGGGTTGTGAGCAAAACGGATCGAGTTACAGCCCATTTCCTTCAGCTTCTCCAGCCTTCTCTTCATGGCTGTATCATGGTAAGCCGCCCCCAGACAGCCTAAATCATGGTGAATGCACACTCCCTTCAGCTTCAAGCTGCTTCCATTCAGCAATAATCCCGTTTGAGAATCGAGGATCACTTCTCTTATGCCAAAAGGGGTACGATAACGATCCACCTCAGTATTGCCGCAATAGATTGTCGTTTGGGCTTCATAGAGCACTGGATGGTCCGGTGACCATAATTCTGGCTCTAAAACTCGTGTTTCCTGCTCCATTTCTTCTGATGCTAAGCCTGCAAGAGTTACTCTTTTTTCAATTTTTCCTTTTACTTCTCCCTCTGAATCCAGTATTTCAGTCATAATCGTACACCCTACGGCATGCTCATGATGGTTGCTGACCTGAATTCTGGCACTCACCTTGGCTTCATCTGGCGAAATTTCAGGCGTAGTAATAGTAGTCCCCCATTCGGTGATGTGAAGATAATCGGTATAAATCAGCCCGACATTACGATAAATCCCGGCCCCTGAATACCATCTGTCAGGTGGTAGAAGCGTATTATCCACTTTGACAGCGATCACGTTTTCCCACAAAATGCCCATTGAGCCAAACTTCGCTGTTACTGTGAACACCGTCGAATTGTATGTATACACGCTGCTTTGGAGAGGAGGGCTTCACATTAAAATGCTTTCTGTACCATCCGACAGCCCACCTGGGCAAATAAGCCTGATTGCCGCCATACGGCATATCTGGATCAAAGGATTTTTCAATACTCCAATCATGAGGAAGATGAAGGCTCCGCCAATGCCCATCGTTATAGTCTGTCTTCTCAGCACCTGTGTAGTTACCCTCTACGAATTTCCAATCTGTTCTGAACGGCATAATCACTCTGCTTCCCATTATTTTGCCTCCATTTCATAAAGTAGATGAACGGATATAAACAACAGTGCGGGATGATCATCATCATAGGTATGTTATCGCTTACAATATCTGAAACACGGGGCGGTCCTCAACAAAATAGACGGGGAGCATTGGAAATTGGGTGGAAAGTGTATCGGCAAGATACTTCATACCAGGCACTTCGCTTTCAGCATGTCCCAGCATGATCAGCGCTTTATTTTTCCCTTGATAAACAGCGTCTTTCACATATTCTGGTGTTTCCCATTCGGGCCCTTCACCAGCAATAATCAGGTCCACATGTTCATGTAGAAATAAGGGTATGGCCAGTTCACCACCTCCCCGATATCCGACTAAGATTCCCACTCGCTCACATGGCATGGATACCTCGCCAGCTACTCGTACATAACGAATATGAAGTTTGGCTTTTATATATTCAGCGATTTCTTTCACTTGCATAGCCGGAATAGTCAAGATGGCGGAAGAAGGCTGCTGTTTCACAACGTAAGGGTGCCAATCAAGCGCCTGAAGAAGTCCAACCATCACTCCATCCGGTTGATAACGGTGTATGGTGTCATGAAAACGATAAATCCCTACACCTGAGTCAGCGACCAGGCGAGATTTGTGCAAATAGACGGGATCATGAAGTAAACATTCCCGCATCTCGTGATGGCTATAATAAATACCTTCATGCGTAATGATAAAATTCGCGCCAAGAGAAATAGCTTGCTCTATCACATATTGCGATGCACAAAAAGCGGTTACAATTCCCTGGATCTCAGTATTTCTAAGCTCTGGGTCAAGCAAATCTACGCTTGTATCGGGTGTGTCTATTCCCTTTGTCAGATGAATCACCATCTGCCCCATAGTCATGGTCATACACGTATCCCTCCCCATAAAAATATGTGTCCATTGTACCATTTTATTCTATTATGGGATTTATTATTTCTATCAAAAACAGCCAGTTCCAAGGGAACTAGCTGTTTTACGAATGCATCTATTTTTTATTTCAGAACTCCCAAAAGGGAGTCGATTCGTTCTTTTGCTCCTTGCCAAGATGCCATGACCGGAAACTCATATTGCTCTCTTGCTCTCAAATTCCATGGATGAGGAATGCAAAGCACCTTCTTCCCCTCCTCCAGTGCAGGCACTAGATTATGGGGACCATCATCAATCAGGAGATCATAGTTAATCAGATTCTTTCGTTTACAAGGGAAAAAGTTCTCGATCGGGATGAATGGCATATGCCTTTGAAGCCAATTCCATTTCTCCACGACGGTTTTCGGTTCTGCTGCTGTCACAATAATGACATCAAAAGCATTGCAAAGCTTCTCCATTTCTTCTACGACATACTCGTCATACAGTTCAAGTTCCTCAAACAAACCCGGTCGTCCATAAAATACATCATGTGTGCTTTTGGGATGACGTAGATGATCGGTATTCCAATCTAACATGTCTTCATAACGAAGCGGATGAGTGGGGAATTCACTATTGTTATGGTATATAGCCCGTTTGACGAGATGACAGATCGTATCGTCCATATCGACTGCTATGATTGGTTTTCTCATCATCTGCTCCTATCCATTCTGTTAAAAGTATTACGAGAATATCATACAACAATTTAATACCATGGTGAAGCTGGGCATGGACTATACCATCGATACCTGACATGACTTCTGATAACCAACCAAACATATTGTTAGGTTTCTATATAAAAAAAATATAATATAAATAAATTAGTTATTATTTATTTTGTGAAACATAACTAATATACTAACAAATAAATCAAGTAAATAGATCATACTAGACAGGATAATCATAATAAAACCTTTAAAAACTCCACTCAAATAAGAAATTCATACAGGAACACTCCAAAAACAAAAATAAATTAAAAAAATCAATTGAATAACATAATCGCAAATGATAGAATAACAAAAAATAACCATCAACAAACATGAAAGCGCTTCATAATGTGTTTAACTTACTGCTATTTACATACTTGCATACCTACTCCACCTCTATCTAGCAGAAAGTTGAATAATATATTTTAGGGAGGAATAAAAGTGAAAGCATTGTTAAGAAAAGCTTTATTGTCTGGACTCGCTGGTCTGCTTATCATGATTGGTTTGGGGGGATTCATCTCCAAGGCGCAAGCTGCTTCAGGGTTTTATGTAAACGGTACCAAACTGTATGATTCTACAGGCAAACCGTTTGTTATGAGAGGCGTCAATCATGCTCACACGTGGTACAAGAACGATCTTAATACTGCCATCCCTGCTATTGCCAAGACAGGTGCTAATACAGTCCGGATTGTCCTTTCCAACGGAACCCAATACACCAAAGATGATATAAACTCCGTAAAAAATATTATCTCCCTAGTCACAAGTTATAAAATGATTCCTGTACTTGAGGTTCATGACGCTACAGGTAAAGACGACTATGCGTCTTTGGATGCGGCTGTGAATTACTGGATTAGTATAAAAGATGCCCTGATCGGCAAGGAAGATCGGGTTATCGTGAACATTGCAAACGAATGGTATGGCTCTTGGAACGGAGGCGGTTGGGCAGATGGGTATAAGCAAGCGATTCCCAAGTTGAGAAACGCAGGTATCAAAAATACGCTCATCGTCGATTGTGCGGGCTGGGGACAATATCCTCAATCTATCAATGACTTCGGTAAATCTGTATTTGCAGCTGATGCTTTGAAGAATACGGTATTCTCCATCCATATGTATGAGTTTGCTGGTAAAGATGTTCAAACGGTTCGAACCAATATTGATAACGTTCTGAATCAAGGACTCCCTTTGATTATTGGTGAATTTGGCGGTTACCATCAGGGAGCAGACGTCGACGAGACAGAAATCATGAGATACGGCCAATCTAAAAGCGTAGGCTGGTTAGCCTGGTCCTGGTATGGCAATAGCTCCAACCTTAATTATCTTGATCTTGTGACAGGACCTAACGGCAATCTGACCGATTGGGGCCGTACCGTGGTAGAGGGAGCCAATGGGATCAAAGAAACATCGAGAAAAGCAGGTATCTTCTAAAAGTACCCGCTATGCGTCTCTGAACTTACACTTCCTGGGTTATACGGTAATTCGGAATACGCTCAGTTTACAATCACCTGATCTGTTGATCCATAGATGAGCTCCCCCTACATCGATCATTTACGGATCAAAAGGCACGTCTATACTTAAGTTCAAAAAAGGAAGTTTTGTATGCTCGTAACGTTGAATCGAAGATTAAATGCAGCTATGCCGTTAATCACACCCATCAGCATCCTCATCGGCGTCCTGATCGGTACGCCGTTGTCCCAATATACCGGGCTTTCTCCCTGGCTGTTTGCCTTCATGACCTTCGCGTGCAGCATCGGCATGGGGTTCAAGGATTTTATCCATGTGATCAAGCATCCTGGTCCGCTGATCGCCTGTCTGTTTATTCTTCACCTCGCCATGCCGCTTCTCGCTATGTTGCTTGGGCATCTGGCTTTCAATAATGATCTTCATACGATTACTGGGCTGATTCTTGGTGCAGCTATCCCTACCGGCATTTCCAGCTTTGTATGGGTCAATATCTACAAAGGCAATACAGCGCTGACCTTGGCGATCATTCTGATCGATACAATTTTGGCCCCATTCGCCGTACCTGGCATCATGTCTCTGCTGATCGGAGCGAATGTGCAGCTCGACACCTGGGCAATGATGCAGAGCCTATTCTGGATGATTGTCGTTCCTTCATTAATCGGCATGGTGTTAAACGAATGGACTAAAGGGCAGATTACGCAGGTGTGGGGACCTCGGCTGGGGCCGTTCTCCAAGCTGGCTATGGCTTCTTGTCGTCATGATTAACGGATCTGTCATCGCACCTTATCTGGTCGATTTTAATCTTAAGCTTGTCGGCGTATGCCTCTCCATCATTATCCTTGCCTCTACTGGATATGCGATTGGTTATCTCATATCAGGGCTGATGCGCTGGAATAATGCAGACCGTACAGCGCTTGTCTTCAATGGCGGCATGCGCAATATTAGCGCCGGGGCCGTGCTTACCATCACCTACTTCCCGGCTCCGGTAGCGCTGCCTGTGGTGCTCGCAATGATTTTCCAGCAATCCACAGCATCCCTGGTCGGATTTCTGCTGAGTCGCCGTGACCGTGCCAACGCTAAGAATAAGCGCAGTACGGTCTCTGCTTCTTAAAATCGGAGCGATTCCAATGATCAATAAAAGAAGCCGCCAACATGGCGGCTTCTTTATGATTACCTGTATCAATCCTCACTCATTACCTTATTTAGTTTTTCATAAACAGACAATAAAGACTCTCTTTCTTCTTCAGCTAGGTTTTCAAATAGTTCTCTTCTAAGCTGTCGTCCTTCTTCCTGCGCTTTATTTAGCATTTCGGCCCCAGCGTCAGTTATTTACAGGTACACAATCCGTCGGTCCTCCTCATCCGCCACTCGTAAAGCCAATTCTTTTTTTACAAGCATTCCAGATAAGTGGGTTAATGTCGGAGGAGTAGCCCGAATAACCTGGCCAGATATCCATTTCCAGTAAAGTGAAGCCTAATGTTATTGGGCAGAAAAACCACCGTCAATTACAAGCTCCGATCCCGTAATGTATGAAGACTCGTCCGAAGCCAAAAACAGAGCAGCGTTAGCTACATCCTCAGGCCGACCCAGTCACTGCAATGGAGTCGCTTGAATTAAGTGGGTAAGCATTTCTTTGATGAGTGAGAAAACTAAATCATATTGAGGGAGTTCAATGGATTAATATTCAACTAAAATCCAAACTCTGTTACTCTTTCAAGCCACTCACGCATAAGTGACTCAAATAATAGAGCCTGTTCAATCTGAAGATTATGACCTGCTCGATCTAGAATGGCAAAGGTTGCTCTAGGATAATTGTCTAAAATTCTGAAAGCGTCTATGTAGCCAACGACTGCATCTTGTCGCCCAAGAGTAAATACTGTTGGTTTATCAAAAACTAATTCATCTATATTGGTGGAAAAGCCATAGTTTCTTTGAATCTTGCTAAGAAAATCGTAGTCAGCGATCTTACAACCTGCCACGATCTCTTCAGAATACCTTTTCCAATTATATTCATCGAGAACGACTTGATTGGCGCTAAAATCACTTATTTGCTCTTCACTTAACGTATCCATAAACTCGCGATCACTATGAACAACAAAATGCTCGGGAAGTATTCTTCTTTTGTGTTCAGGAATAATTAATGGACAAATCAGTGCGGCTCCACCAATACGATCTTTATGTCTATTAATTATGCCTCTCGTAATATAACCACCGTAAGATTCGCCTGCTATGAGATAATCTTGATTTGGGACAAGAGTTTCAATGAAATTTATAACTGCTTCTAGCATATCATCTGAATTACATATTTGATCGTAATCCTTTGTTTGTCCCATTCCAGGCAAATCAAGATAGATACGACGCCAACCGGGGATATCTTCAAATATCGGTTCCATACACCCACTCATTAACCGATGGTCTGGTGTAAAACCATGGATCATTATAATCGGTTTACCTGTACCCATTTCCTCGTAATATATATTGGCATTCTTGACTTTACAATATGGCATACAGACTCCTCCAAAATTGAGTTATTTATAATATTTTCACACTAAAGTAGAATCTACAATGTTTTATCAAGCAAACCAGATCTTCGTTTCCGTCTCGTTTTTATTATATAAGCATGCATAATATATGTAAAGAACACTCGTTCGCCATTCTTATTTTCGGAGTTAAACTAACTTGCTATTTTATTATTCATCACTAAATAAAGCAGGAAATCCCTGATTCATCGATGTTTCTGACGAACCAAGGTCTCAACTATAATGATTACTCACAGTGTGTGGTGTCATAATTAATGAGAAAACAACAAGCTGAATATATGATAATTCAACGATCATTTTCATAATTAGTGAGAACTCATTGACTCGAAGTTATTCGGTCCACCCTAATTTTTCAAATTTTCTGAGAATAAACTCTAAAAATGCGTATCTATACAATTAATAAGAAGTTGTACTACTTCTTCATTGTCAATTGTTAGCGAATAATAATGTTTTAGACTAAACAAAAAAGAACTAGACTGAGATCAATAAAGTTATAGACTGAGATCAATAAATTTATAGACTGGCGATGCGTGGCCTGCATGCGCAGCTGAGTTTTCGCCCCCAACTCTTCCGGAATGATGTCAGCTTCGCGATCGACGCGCTAGCGACGGTGGCCGGTGTTCTCATAAAGGAGTTCCTTAAATTTTGCTTCCCCCAACAGAACATCACTGGATTTTCCCGGTGCTGGTCAGTGTCAATGATGCTGCCAACTGAATGTTTAGTGCAAACAAAAACAGCTCCTGCATCTGCAGGAGCCATCCTCTGAACGGACACAATTATCTTTTGTGTATTCCTTTGCGCTGACGATAAGAGCTACTATGTTTTCTCCCCGCTTTGGAATACATGAATTAGGGATATCCTGTCAATTTCATTTATTTAAAGATACGTTATTTTTTTATTATTACAGAAAGATCCCCTTCAAAAATTTTTTGAGTCGTATGATTAAAAGTAGATAAATTCACAGTTACAATCCCTGTATTCTTTCGGTTATCTTCTAGATTAATGACTTCAACAACTACATGTAACTCATCATCAGGGTATACAGGTTTTATAAATCGGATGTTATCCATAGCAGTACCAGCCACTACATCCTCACCGTATAAACCACACTCTACCCATAGTTTAAATGTTAGGGCTAATGTTTGGATTCCTGAAGCAATAATTCCTCCAAACATGCCTTCCTGAGTTTTCTTCTCATCCAAATGCATGTACTGAGGGTCAAATTCAGATGCGAATTCCATAATTTTTTCTTTGGTTACTCTTATAGAATCAGTCTCGAACCGCTGCCCTATAAAGAATTCATTAAACTTCATATTACACCTCTCGAAATGGATACTTATACATAATGACTTCCGCAAAATTTAATTGTCAATAAGAAATTTATCTTTAGCTAGTATGTTTTTTGGTGCTTTTTGGCTTGGTCAATTCGAAGCTATGATGCACCATATCGTGAATTTCATCTTCTGGCAGATCACCATCTAATATTACTATATTCCAATGTTCCTTGTTCATGTGATAACCAGGCTTTACCTCTTTAAACGCTTTTCGCAAAAAATAAGCATGAGCTGATGATACTTGCTCATTTGTCTTTTATTAAATACTTACTAAGTACACAACTTCATTTTTTTTCAATAAACCATCCATAAAACAGAAGCCGCCCTCAAAGGTTGTTATCGAATTTCCTTTGAGGGCGACTATTGTCCATCTACCTATGTTAAATCTCTAAGAGTTACAGCATTCCAACACAAACGGATTGCACCACTAACGCTCTCACTGCCTAACTCGAAGATTCCATGTAGATGGGCCTTCAGCATATAAACAAATGTCCCGTAATGCATCTGCACCATCATTTTCTGATTCATCGGGATAAATAACTTCTCCTGAATAGCTTCTTGATATAACTCGTTCATTGGCGCACACCAGCCGCTGGTGTAGACTTCTTGCTTTACCTCTTCGTAAATAATAAGGCGAGAACGAATACTGCTTAATAAATTGAACGCCCTGAGGATATTGTTTCCCAAGTTCGATAACCCGATTCCAACCAAATCAAACTTTTCACGAATCGTTGTGCCCTTAAGCAAGCCTTCTCGCACATTATTACAAATTATTGATGTAGTTGAGAGGGACTGACTTTTTGAATTTGAACAAGTATATCAAACGTTTTACCTAATGATATATCAACAGTTTTTGGTATAGCAGGGCCTTCTTTAGTTATTCCAGCGAAAATTTGATGTTGTTCGTTTAACCAAGTTTTTGTCACTCCGTTCGCCTTACGTAAATCAATAAAAAATTGACCTTTTTTGACCTGTCCAAAAATGTAATTATAACTGTTTGGATCATCTGATTTTAATATTCCATATGGGCCAAATTCACCGTCATTATTATAGACATTATATTGCCCTTTATAAACAGATGTACCAATAGATACATACCGTTCTCCATAATATTCTGCTAAATGCTGCCCAGCTACTTTAGGGTATATAAATGGAATCATATTTGTTTTCGAAACGTGTCCATTATGTCCCCAAACTATGGTTTTCCCTAAATGTTCTTCAGTCCACTTCGCATTTTCATACATTGCAATATCATGTTTCAAATAAAAATCCGATGGTTTATCAGGGGATGTTCCTCCTAACATTGTAGTAAACTGTTCAATAATACGAGCATTTTGTTTTATCCATGCGAATTCTTTGGATTTTCCGTTTAGATCACTTTTATTTTGTTCTAATAAAGCACTGATTTGTTTAGCATCTGCAATATACTTTTCTTTTTCTTCTTTCGTAAGGCTCTCAAAAGTATTCATATCCTTTGTTACAGGAATAAGACCTTTTATCTTCTCTTCTACTCTAGGCACAAGATCTGAATTGTTTCTTTTTATATATTCTATTATATTATTATAAACATTCTCGTTTACTGATTGAATGTCCATCCCAATGATACGCACTTTAGATTTATGTTTTGGATTAGCATTATATTGTCGAATCCAACTAAGTAGATCTAACATTTCTTTTGTGTTAAATACAGGTGATAGATGTTGGCTTGGGTTTCCCTTACCAGTAAGAACATATCGATCAAGCTCCAAAGCTCTGTCCCATCCCTCTTCTAAAACTAAGTTGATGAATCCCTTTTCAGATACTAAATAATTAACAATGCGTTGTTTCATTGTAAAAACTTCATGAGCCCCATGCGTAGCTTCACCTAAACCTACAATTGAAGCTGAACCTACCATATTCTTAAGTGGTTTTAAATCATTAAAAGATGCAGTTGGATTAGTTGTTTTTAAAGGCTTTGCATGCATTTCTAACCATTCCGTTATTTGATTTGTATTGTAGGGAACTGTAACAGAAACTCCTGTTTTCGAGTCTGCATAAGTACTTCCTACAAAATTAGTCAGTATCATAGCAAAAACACCAAGTGCAATAATCATTTTCTTTTTCATAATACCCTCCTAAAATACTTATTTGTTAGTTTTTTCGACATGCTCTAAGGAGCCCAGTTTAAACCATTGTTTTCCTTTTTGCCTACTTGCTAAATTCAGCAAGTAAAATATTTTTAAATGGATCAGGACTATCAGCTTTAAAGCTGTTCAAATTGACGACCAATGTATGCTTGCCTCCAAGTGTGCCACCAGCAAAAGTGGTAAACCCTAGAACTCTACCTTTGTGTCCCCATATCGAGACACCGTTTGGAAGCTTAGTTTCAAAGATCCCAAGACCATATCCGGTTCCTTCTCTATCTGTAGGAACTGTAGTAAGCATTTGTTTTAGTTGCTGTTCCTTCAGTAATTTACCACTGAGTAAGTAAGAGAAGAATTTGTTTAAATCGTCAGCAGTAGAAATCATATCTCCATCCGAGCTACCTGGGTTAATATAAGTAACGTCTTTTAGCTCACTTGCTCCGTCTAGTTGGAAATAGCCACGGGCATGCTTGGTGCCTGGAATCACACTTGAATTGCCAGGTAGGAATGTATTTGACAAATCAAGCGGTTCAATAATCCGATTTTCAACCTCTTCCGCATAGCTGTTTCCAGTTACTTTTTCAATAAGGATCCCCAGTATTACGTATCCTGTGTTTGAATAAGACCAACCCTTTCCTGGGGCAAAGTCTGGGGGAAGAGAAATCCCCATCTTTACGAATTCTTCAGCCGTATACGATTTTTTTGTATCCGTATAATCAAAGTCTTTTGAATTTACATAGTCAGCGATACCACTTGTATGATTCAATATCTGCCGGATAGTAATTTGGTTACCATCATATCCGTTTCCTTGAATGACACCAGGCAACCATTTTTCAATGGAGTCGTCTAGATTCAAGCGGTTCTCTTCAGATAATTGAAGTAGAACTGTTGCAATGAATGTCTTCGTTACACTACCAATGCGAAAGCGAAAATCTGTTTTCATTGGTTTCTTGGTGCTCAGGTCCGCTAACCCAGCGGCATAACTCCATGTTTTTCCGCCCTTAGAAGTTTTAGCAAGTATCCCAGGATATCCAAGTTGCAATGTATCCCGCATTGCCTCTTTGACGGAATTACGTTCACTTTGAGTGCTTGTTTGTAACGGACTAGATACATTTTGAATGGACTCCGCTTTTACAATTGAGGTTGGTGTTGTGTATAACAGAGAACTTCCAGCCATTAAAAGGACTAAACCTGTAGATGCAATTTGACAATGCTTTTTCATAAAGATATTCTTCTCCTCTATTCATATTGTATCGGTAGTTATTTGCTGTTTTAGGGCAAGAGTGGATTTGCAATTATCTTTACTCATTATTATTTTCACAAACGCTATTGTGTCCTAACAAACGGTAAATTCCTTTTTTTCATATCATACACAATGAAAATCCCCCCTCCTCATTTATTGTTAATGTGTTAAACTGCCTCTGTGATTCTAAGTGTTTTTCTGTCATATACGGTAGTGTCAAAATGTCACGCTATATAAATCCTAATATTGTTCGGAGTGAATAACTCAATTCAATCGCTTGCATCTTTATTTCTAGGGGGTAACTCACTCTCGTTGCCAACGTAAAAACACCTCCAAGGTTATCTCCATATCTTACGACATGGCTTGATTCTCTTGAAGGTGTTTTGATTTGTCTCACGTAATGGAGTCAGCCCCCGTGCTCATCGGGCTTTTTATTAAATACTTATTAACAAGAGGTATCTTGTTATCCGTCATTAATAATGAGTATACAGCTTTAATAAATACTCATTTCTCATCAATTATGAAATTTTTTCTCATTTAATCTGAAAGTTTTCTCACTAATTATGACACCACACACAAAGTTCTCTCAAATTTCTTAAATCTTATAAGCCTTCATCGCTTTTCTTAGCTCTTTGAATGAAGGTCGTTTGCCATACATCAAGACACCCGTACGGTAGATCTTGGCAGCCAGCCAGCCAAAGAACAGGATGGACGCGAACAGAATGGCAAGTGACAACCAAATTTCCAGCAGGCTCGCCCGTTCCAGTCCGATGCGTAGCAACATGACGGTCGGAGAAAAGAAGGGAATGTATCCGGCCACCTTAATGAAAATCGTATCAGGTGCTGCGATATTAAAGATTCCGATGTAAAAAGCTGCGAGTGACAGCACGGTAATTGGCATAATGGCCTGTCCCAACTCCTCGGTACGGCTAACAATGGAGCCCACCGCGGCGAACAGTACTGCATATAGAAAGTAGCCAAGGATGTAAAAAATGAGACCATATCCTAGCACCGCGATATTCAGTTGCGACAAATCCAGCCCGGCAGAGCTAAGGATCGCATTATTATGTGGCAGCATAAGATTGGCACAGACAACGGCTGCAAAAACAGCAATTTGCAGCAGACCCACTAGGAAGATACCGATAATCTTCCCAAACATTTGAGTCAACGGCGACACACTTGTGATAAGAATCTCCATAATACGTGAGCTTTTTTCCGATGTAACTTCTGCGGCGATCATATTCCCCGTCATCATGGAAGAGGTGAAGAACAAAATCATCAGTACATACACCAAACCATAGTTAATCGTTGAGGTTTCTTTTTCCTTTGTCCCTACAGTTCCCCCTCCTTCAGATGGACTGTCTACTTCTCTGCTATCCACTATTACAGGTGTACTGATCTCACGAATTTGATCACTGGTCAATGATTTATCACCCACAATAGCCTTGACCTTTGCTTCCTGAAGTCCCGTTTGCACCAACGTGGTTACAGCCGGAGACGGTTTTTTTTCTACAGAGACGTACTCCACTTTGGGAAACGTGTCTCCCTTGGCGGCAGGCTCTGTGAACTGCACGTACCCTTGCAGCTTTCCATTCTTCAAGGCTTGCTGCATTGCTGGCGCTTGTACGCTGTCATAACGTACCCAGACGGCTGCCGGGTTGGATTGCACCTTGGTAAACTGTTCCAGCTGTCTCGCCACTTCTGTCTGGTTCCCGGCAATCAGACCCAAACGTTGATGCTCGGTTGCCGTTGTGTTGGAACCTCCGGCTCCTTCTCCTTTAAACAAGGAAATGATATACGGCAGATTCATGCCCAGTGTGATGAGCAAGGCCAATACCAGTGTCGTAATGATAAAAGATTTGGTCCTCGCCTTCTGACGAAACGTAAAACCGATCACTGTGCCCAGTCTATTCATGGGAATCTCCCACCTCTCTTATGAAAATTTCATTGAGCGTAGGTTCCTTGATCTCAAAATGTTCCACATCCGTTTGTCCCAACGCTGTTTGCAAAATTAACTTCGCCGTATCCGGCTGCTCAATATGCAGCATCCAGCCACGATCCATACGCTCTACACGGAGTACGCCGGGCAGCTGTTCCAGTCCGTTCACTTCACCTGTAGTGATGAGACGAACTTTTTCACGTGGGTAGCGGCCCTTGATCTCTTGCACACTTCCTTGCACTACGGTATTCGAGCGATGCAAAATCGTAATATGCCGGCACAGTTCCTCTACATGCTCCATGCGGTGGGTTGAGAATAAAATTGCAGCCCCCTCGTCCCTCAGTTCTTTCACCGTCTCCTTAAGCAATTCAACATTTACCGGGTCCAATCCACTGAAGGCCTCATCCAAAATGAGCAGCGTCGGGCGATGCACAACCGCAGCAATAAAGCCCATTTTCTGCTGATTTCCCTTAGATAGCTCCTCAATCCGCTTATCGTAATATTCTGGCACTCCAAAACGTTCCAGCCAGTAGCGCAGACTTTGGTCCGCCTCCTTGGCCGACATTCCACGCAGCCTGCCCAAGTAGTTAATCTGCTCGTTTACCTTCACCTTGGGGTACAGCCCACGCTCTTCAGGCAAATAGCCCATTGTCCGCTGAAGCTCCTTGCCGTAGGGCTTGCCCTCATATTGGATGCTACCCCCGTCAGGGTAAATCAGGCCGAGCACCATGCGCATCGTTGTCGTTTTGCCTGCTCCATTGCCTCCCAGCAGTCCGTAAATCTCGCCGCCGTTCACATTCAGCGATATTCCGTTTACTGCTGTATGATTCCCATATTGCTTCACGACCTTTTCCAATTCCAGCATGCTCATGATTGCTCCATCCCTTCTTTCTTTATGAATGTCTCAGCATTCGCAGATATTTGTCCTGCAGACCAATATACTAAAATATCATCCAGCTCCAGACGCCGCACACGGATGGGGCGAATCCCCGCCTGTTCCAATATAGCACTGGTCTCCCCGGCGGCCAGCGTTATAATTCGCTGTAAATTCCCATCACTCTCCGTCTCTACAACTCCCGGAAGCTCCGATGCCTCCTCGGGTGTACCTTCAAACCACATTTCCTTGCTATTTTCGAGTAGATGATCTTTTTCCAGCTTGCCAAGCAGCCTGCCATCGTGCATCAAAACAATGTAATCCGCCAAACGCTTGATCTCGTCCATGATATGGGTAGCAATAATGATCGTCGTTTTGCCGTTCTTCATACAATCCCGCAGTTCCTCCAGCATGATTTTCCAGGCAAAAGGATCTAAACCCGATGAAGGCTCATCCAGCAGCAACACACGAGGGTGCGGCGCCAAGGCAGCAGCCAGTTCGAATTTCCGGCGTTGTCCCTTGGACATACGCGATAATTTCGTATGTGCTGGAACCTGAAAACGGTCCATTAACCGCTGAAAACGTGTTTCGTCCCAGCCGGGATACCACAAGGCTCGAAAAGCCGCTGCTGCTTCTGCCGTTAATCGATCCTCCTCGCGAACCGGCTGCTCCGGTATATACCCAACCCATTGTCGTGTATCTGCCGGCATACCATTAGGGTAGGCTTGACCGAACCAACGAATCTCACCGGAATCCGGATGAATAAGCTGAGTTAGCAAGTGAATCAATGTGCTTTTCCCTGATCCGTTATGTCCAGTCAAGGCGACCACATATCCTGGTTCAACCGTTAGATTAATCGGCCCAATCTTCCGGTCACCCCGGGTTTTAAAGACCTGGCTCATCTCAATAATCGGTACTTTCCTCTGTATTTCCATAGGAACTTCCACATGATTGCTCACAGCTGTCACTCCTTCACCTGGACTTCATACCTTCTTTTCACCATTTCTGCGAAAAGCTCCAATAATTCCTGCTCTGTCATCTGTACAGCGATGCCTGTGGCAATCGCCGTTTCCAATGCCTCAGTCACCGCTTTAAGGCGGTAACCTGAGCGCATATCATCCTCGACCAGAGCTACGAAGGTGCCCGTTCCCTGCCGGGTACGAAGCAAGCCTTCGTTCTCTAAATCCTGATAGACCCGCCGGACGGTGATTACACTGCAACGGAGCGTCCCCGCAAACTCACGAATGGAGGGAAGCAGCGTTCCCGCTGCAATCTGTCCGGTTACAATGAGTGAACGAAGCTGCTTTTCAATCTGTGCATACAGCGGTTCCGCGCTATTCTCATCAATTTGCACTGGAATATTCACCTGCTCTCCCTCCCTTTTTAGTTATTTTTGTATACATACGACTAAGTTAAGTCCCGTTTCATGAGCTTGCGCTGTGTCACCCGATAGGACACGAACATTCCAAAGGCTCCTGCTAGCAATGCTCCCCACATTACCGGAGACAAGAGCATCCATTCCTTACTATAAGATGCCGTTATCAGCACCAGATTGGCCCCACAGACTCGAACTATAATCGTAACTATTCCGCACATGATCATGACGACAATGGATAGCCAGAAGTACTCTTTTCCTCTCTTCAGAAATTCCAAATGAATATAGATGGCTTGAATGAGCATTCCGTAGCCTATCCATGTCAGAGCAAACGATACAAAGAAACCTGTGCTGGCATATATCCGAAGCGTACCTGACAACGTAAACAAAAGAGTAAAAAATATCACACTATTCACAACAAACGCCAATACCCCTTGCTGAATTCGGCTCATAATTACAGCTTTCATCGGTATAGGCAAGGTGCGGAAAAAAGCTAACATGTGCGTATAGGAATCTTCCTGCAAATATTTGAACGCTCGACGGTTATAAAAGAATCCCAAAAACGGAATCAACGCCAGCATAATGAAATCAGCTACTGGGCTCAAGGCTACATGCTCACCCCATTGCACACTTACCGCAAAACTCATGGTAAACCCCAAATACGCAATAAATAGCAACGTCCATAGTGCTGCATATGGATTCTTGCGAAAATCCTGACGGGTAATCATCCATGCCTGCTTCATGATCGTCATTTTCTTATCCTGATCCCTTCTGCACTACCTGTGTAATAACGACCTCGTTCGCTCTTCATTTCGAAGTGTTACCACAGTGTCTCCAGTGTTATTACTGTATATATCTTTATACACAGTATATAAACCAAGATTTACCGTTGTCAACCACCCGAACAAAATTGTGCGTACAATCACAATAGCTCGTTTGAGCCTATGCTACTCTGTAAATGAAAAACGTTCTCAATCAAGGGGATGAACAAATGGATCAAATACTGCATTGGGATGAGTCCATATTTAACCTTGTTAATCGTTATCCTGAAGTGAAAGACATTATGGTAGAACTGGGTTTTCACGATATTGCCAAGCCTGGCATGCTTCAAACCGCAGGACGTTTTATGACACTGTCCAAAGGAATTGCGTTAAAGAAAATAAGTATGGAAACTGTGCAGCAGACGTTTATGCAACATGGTTTTATCATTCAAAAATAAAGGAGTTAACCATCATGAGCGAGCTCATTAACAACCGGGAACATACAGCACAGGAATTAACGGAGCGTCAACGAACCTTGAAGGAAATTATAAAAGAACTACATGCCGGGAAAAGCGTGGAGGAAGTCAAAGCGCGTTTTGCAGAGGCCGTTGGCGGAGTAAGCGTGGCGGAAATTTCAGCTATGGAGCATGCCTTGATGACCGAGGAGGGAATCCCGGTGTCGGAAGTCCAACGCCTCTGTTCCGTTCATACGTCGATATTCAAGGGCTCTATTGAGGATATTCACCGTCCTTCAGGACCGGAGGAACAACCGGGGCATCCTGTCCACACCTTCAAGCTGGAAAATCGTGAGATCGAACGGCTGGTCAATTTTAAGCTGGCATTGCATGCAGAGCAATTTCAAAAGGAAGACAGTCCTAAGGTGATTTACAAGTTGCTGGAGGATTTAAGTCTGCTAATGGATCTCGACAAGCACTATAGCCGCAAAGAGAATCTGGTCTTTCCTTATCTTGAACGCTATGGAATCTTTGGTCCAACCAAAGTGATGTGGGGGGTGGACGACGGGATTCGCGCCGCCATCAAGGATGCAAAACAGCTGCTCACTGAGTATAACGGGGATCGTGAACAGATTGGGCAGGCACTTGCCCATATCATGAGCGAAGTGAATGAAATGATATTCAAGGAAGAGAATATTTTGCTGCCGATGGCACTCAGTAAGCTGACCGAGGATGAATGGCTAAAAATAGCCCGGGAAAGCGAGGAAATCGGTTTCTGTCTGACCGCTCCTGAACGTGAATGGATACCTGAACGGGCAAAGGACCCCGTAGAAGCCCTTGAGCAAACAGAAGGCACTTCCGCTACTCCGCAAGGGTTCGTGCGATTCGAAACAGGAATTGTATCTGTACAACAATTGGAACTGCTGTTGAATCATCTGCCTGTTGACCTGACCTTTATCGATGAAAATGATGTTGTTCGCTATTTCTCTCATGGTAAAGAACGGATTTTTGCCCGTACCAAGGCCGTCATTGGTCGTACCGTACAAAATTGCCACCCGCCGCAAAGTGTGCATGTTGTTGAGAAACTGCTGGAGGATTTTAAAGCCGGTCGCAAGGATGTTGAAGATTTTTGGATTCCAATCAAGGACAAATTTGTCTACATCCGCTACTTTGCTATTCGTGATGCCGAAGGACGCTATCTGGGAACGCTGGAATTCACGCAAAATATCGCTCCTATTCGCGCCTTGGAAGGACAAAAGCGTATACTATCCGAGTAGCAACCAGCCGTAAGCCACCATGTTCAGGTTTTTGTCGCCCATATTTATAATATGCTGTTCTACTACAGGTTTGGCCCCCAGCCTTTCATAAAAAGTACATGCTGGATTATCAGCCAGCACCCACACCATAACAGAGTGAATATCCATACTATTAAAATGTTGAAGCAAGCGTAAAAATAGCCTCTTGCCCAGCCCTAAACTATGGTATTCACTCGAAACATAAAGAGCCGTTATCTCCCCCCCATATGGGGGATATTCCCCTGACATTTCCGGACCTCCACTCACGAATCCGATAATCTCCCCCTCCTCATTTTCAGCAACATATACGAGATGGCCGTCTTCAGTAGAAAGATTCGTATTCCACAGTTCTGTTCTTTGCTCATAGGAAAGCCGCTCCAGAACCTCGGCAGGCATGATATCTTTGTACGTCGTTCTCCAGCAGTCTACATGCACTTTGGCGATGTCTTCGGCATCTGATATTGTCGCTTCCCTGATCGTCATGTTGATTCCACTCCTAGTTTCCAAATATTATTGCCTCCTATTATACCGACGATCCAAATCTCGATCTATGATTTATAACAAGAAGCTCATTGTTTGGTGAAGTGGATATGCTATTCTAAAAAACTTACCAAGAGAGTCTTATGCACACGACCCGCACATTGGACTCCCTATGGCACAATACTCTTTTACGAGGTCAAAATATAAGGACCGTTTTTTGTAATCGCAATCGTGTGCTCGTATTGAGCACCCCAACTGCCGTCTGCTGTGCTGATGGTCCAGCCATCATCCCCCCAGAGCACCGCGCCTTCGGGTCCGAGGGTAAATACCGGCTCAATGGTAATCACCATCCCTTCGCGCAGCGGCAATCCCGTTCTAGCACGGCCGTAGTGGAGAACGTCCGGCGGCTCATGCATGTGGCGCCCGATCCCATGCCCGATCAGAGATTTGACGTTACCGTACCGTCGCCATCTTGCCGCTTTTTCCACCGCATGCCCGATATCCCCTAAGGTCTTGCCCGGGCGGGCAACTTCGATGCCTTGCATCAGCGCCTTATGGGTCTGTCGTAGCAACTTGGCTACCGGCCGGCTGATGTTACCCACTGCATAGGTCCATCCCCGATCAGCCAGCCACCCATCCTTGTTGACCACAATGTCGATGGTCACAATATCCCCATCATGAAGCACCCGCTGCGAGGGAAAGCCATGACATACCACCTCATTGACCGAAGCGCAGGTAGCATAAGGGAACCCCTTATAGCCCTTTTGCTCGGGCGTGGCACCACGCTTGCGTAGAAATTGCTCCACCCAAGCATCAATTTCAAGCGTTGTGATTCCCGGAAGAATACGACTTTCCAGCGTACGATGGCAATCTGCCAAAATACGTCCGGCCTCCCTCATATAGCCGATTTCCTCCGGTGTTCGTATCGCTACTTCTATTGGAATCCGCCTCCTTTGTAC
The DNA here is from genome assembly GCF_006874425.1 of Paenibacillus ottowii. Lineage (GTDB taxonomy): Bacteria > Bacillota > Bacilli > Paenibacillales > Paenibacillaceae > Paenibacillus > Paenibacillus ottowii. Next base: position 132,528 of record NZ_VIJZ01000007.1, on the reverse strand, counting down.
ATACAAATCACTAAACCTATCCCATTGTATGCAAGACGGACACAAAAAAACCGTCTCCTCTGCGGATAGACGGTTTATAAAAGTCGTGTTTCTAGTTGTTCAGTAAGCGAACCCTTAAGATACTGAAGAATTTATGCGGCCGAGTTCGTTTTCCACCACCATGGTCAACTCTTCCTCATACCCTCCTGTTATCCGGTATTTTCGCACATATTCCTTTACAAATTTTTTGGGATCCTTAGGCCGGAAAATTCGAGTCATTTCCCGCAGACTTTCCTTAACTTCATTGTGACCTTTCGTTGCCATGTAACTCCCTCCCAAAACGTTGAAAATAAGTGCTCCGTTGAAGAGAATGCCGAAAAGTATTGATGTCCTTATGCAGTGAAGTAGTATGTCTAGTGCAGCTTAGGTCGGGAATGCCTGATGCGAGGCATGTACCTGACACTATTATTAACCCATTTTCGTTTGGCTGAATCACTACCCCATTATACCATATTCAAATACAGCTTTCAGCTTTCCAGTAAATTTACATTGATTTCACCTATCTTTTACGCTTCATAGCATTTGGAGGTCTCAAATTAGCAACTGTATAGAGGTATACCTTATTTATCGGCTTTTGGAGCGTATGTGTTTGGGGTAAAATAAATAAACATAGCAAGGGAGGGAAAAGGATGAGCCGTAATGCTCCGCTGTTCACTGCACCTGTTGCCCGGCTGTCTGCGCTGAACCTCGGAACTTGTGAAGAGGAAGGCATCAATGCCTCCCTACTGGATCAGACAGATCACGAAATCCTAGCCAAATTTCCGAAAATGCACAGCTTCCTGCTGCTTCGCCACGGCAAGCTGATCTGGGAACGCTATTACAACGGTCATGAGGCAAGCGCTTTGAATGATTTGCGTTCCGCAACCAAAAGCTTCACCTCCACGCTCGTCGGCATTGCTATGGCGCGCGGGGATATGCCCGGACCCGAGACAGCTGTGCATAAGTTGATTCCTGAGTATTTACCCCAGCGGAAGGATACACTGCTAGAACGGATTACGATTCGTCATCTGCTGACTATGACGTCAGGCTTGTATTGGCAGACAGGCAAAAAGCTCGGTGAAGCTTTTATCCACCGTTTTCATCGCAGTAAAAGCTGGCCGTCCTTTGCCCTACGGTTACCTGTACAAGAGGATCAAATCGGCGTATTCCAATATCGCAGTGTGGATTCGCATCTGTTGTCCGTACTGCTCACCCGTTGCTGTGGGATTGATGCCTATACGTATGCTCTCCAGCATTTATTCGGACCGTTAGGTTTCGGGAAAAGTGGTTGGGCACAAGATCCAGAGGGCTACACCATGGGCCACATTGGTCTGTTTCTGACGTCGCGAGACATGGCTAAATTCGGCGATTGCTGCCTTCATCAGGGCATTTGGAATGGGAGAGAATTGATTCCAGCCGATTGGCTGCATCAGGCGACGCAGCGACAGGTTGAAGGCTATCCGGAATTTGGAGATTACGGATTCCAATGGTGGACTGGACGACTCCACGGTATAGACTATGCGTGTGCGCACGGACATGGAGGACAGCAAATTTATCTGATACCGGAGGCGAACGCAGTCGTGGTGTTTACAGCAGACAGCAAGGTGAGCCGCTGGAAAAACCCACGAACATTGCTAGAGCGTTTCGTTTTGCCTGCCATATCCTCCCTCAACTTGGAACGTTCCTGAAATGAGCTTCATGTGCTTATTGAATATAGGGGGCTAAACAATCATGGAAGTCTCATCACCAAAAATTCTAATATTATACGCCAGCTACGGGGAAGGCCATGTCCAGGCCGCTCGGGCAATCATGGATAGTTTGCGAAGACTCGGACACTGCGAGGTACAACTACTCGATCTGATGGCTGAATCTCATCCATGGCTGAATGGGCTGACCAAATTTGTATATATGCAAAGCTTCAAAACCATTCCACAGCTATACGGCTGGGTCTATAACATCACGCGCGGTATGCAGGCTAAATCGGCCTTTGGCCATGTACTGCATTCATTCGGAATGCGTCAGCTTGCTCTCACACTGAAAAAGGAGTTGCCGGATCTTGTGATCCATACCTTCCCGCAGCTTGCTCTCCCGGCGTTGCGCCGCAAAATGGGCATGAATTTGCCGATTGTCAATGTGGTTACAGATTTCGACCTGCATGGGCGCTGGCTACATCCTGATATTGATCGCTATTATGTAGCCACTGAGGATCTTCAGCAGGAAGCCGCGCAGCGGGGAATCCCTATCGAACGTATAGCCGCGACGGGGATTCCGATTCACGCTTCTTTTTATAACCTATCTGCCGACGAAGTCCCTGATCAGCCACAGACAATCTCACCGTTACAGACTGAGAGGACCACACTGCTCATTATGGCAGGCGCCTACGGTGTGTTATCCGGCATACTGGATATCTGTCGTCATTTGAGCCGCCTTCCGCAGCTACGACTGCTGATCGTCTGCGGACGCAACCAGCAATTGAAAGCAGAATTGGATGCGCTATATGCAGACCATCCAGACATCTATACCTACGGATTCGTGGACTACGTTCCAGCACTTATGCGAGCAAGTAATCTGGTGATTACAAAACCTGGCGGTATCACGCTCTCAGAAAGCATCGCATCTGGTTTGCCTATCCTGGTGTTCAAACCCGTACCTGGTCAGGAACTAAATAATGCTCTGTATCTGCAGCAAAAAGGAGCTGCCCGCATTGCTCGCACCACGGAGGAACTGATTCAGCATTGTCTGGATCTGATCTCCACGCCCTCTCTTGCTGAGGAAATGAAGCAGGCGATTGAGTCACTTCGCAAACCTCATCCCGCAGACCAGATTGCCGAAGACATTTTGCAGCAGCTTGTGGATAAAAGAACCTCTGTCCGGACAAATTAACGAGGAATAAGCCAGACGGAGGGGATACCAATGGAACACAAAGGAAAGGATTTACTCCCACTTACGGGTGAAAAGGTAGAAGTGGATGGTATTTATGTGGATGAGGATGGACATGAGCAACATTTGCACAGAGGCCAGCACTTCCCCGCTGATGTTGTTTTGGGTACTTCCGAGTGGAAAATGACCGAATACGCCTTTGATAACCATCACGAAGGACGTACCGATGAACGACTTATCCCCAAAGAGGATGACGAGAATAAAATGGGTAAAATCACACATCCACGCCGCCATTTACAACGCGGTGACCGATAATTGAGGTAGTATATCCACACTTACTCTCAATATGTTGATAATCTGTGGACAAACTGTGTACAAAGTATGAATAATCGTAATATTGTCTACAGATTGTGCACAATTTGTGTATAAACCATGTTATTTTTGTGGATAAATATTTATATGCGGTGGATAAAGTATGTACAATATGTGCAAAACATGTGCATAACCGTTTAAAAGGCTGGACGAATCCTTTTCGTTCAGCCTTTTTCGTATTTTTATACACATTCTCTAATTTGAGGAGTATCCTATCCTGCTGCTGGATGATGTGTTGTCCGAGTTATCTGTCGAGATCGGGTATGATCGAAAGGGAACATCGCTCGCAGTACGATGAGTTGCCCAAAAGGGACTCTATCACTTTAATGGAGACTAATCGAAAACTCGCACATGGCGCATGGAGGAGTGTAGGGTGTAAAATGGAAACGGGAACGAACAGAGTCAAAAGAGGAATTACTGACATGTAAAAAGAGTAGGGGTGATCCGAATGGCATCTATTAAAATCCTTTCACTTAATGTCGGCATGCCCAAGCAGATTCGTTTTAATCAGAAGGACGTTGCTACCGGGATATTCAAGTCGGCCACAGATGAACATCTGTATTTATCTTATCTAAACTTCGAAGGGGATGGGCAGGGCGATCTAGTTCATCACGGGGGTAAAGAGAAAGCTGTATGCGTCTATCCCTACGAACACTATTCGTTCTGGGAAAATGAATTGCAGAGACCGCTCGATTACGGCGCGTTCGGGGAAAATTTAACGACAAAGGGTTTGCTCGAAGCCGACGTTTGCATTGGAGACGTCTTTAAGCTTGGCAAAGCAATCGTTCAAGTTAGCCAGCCGAGACAGCCTTGCTACAAGTTGTCCATCAAGTACGGCGTACCGGACATGCCCTTGAAGGTACAGCAAACAGGCTACACGGGATTCTACTTCCGCGTTTTGGAAGAGGGCGTTGCATCTAAAGCTGACGAACTATCCCTCCTTCATCGCCATCCGAAAGCAATTACGGTTTCATTTGCCAATCGAATTATGCATCAAGAAAAGGATCATATCGAGGGTATTAAACAAATCCTCGAAGTGGAAGAATTGTCCGTAAGCTGGCGAAAGACGTTTCTAAAACGTTTGGCGGGAACCGAAACGGATTCTCGGGAAAGACTATCAGGCAATTTGTAAGGTGGAAGTGGTTCAATGAGTTAGTGTAGAGCCAACTTTTTTACCGAGATCGGGCATATCCTTCAATCCTGTCCTCATAGCTTGTATAGTACGGAGACTTAGCTTTGAATCATTTATAAAGGAGGATATGCCTGACATGTCAGTCTATAAGTCTTCCACAGGATTGGATGAAAATATAGCAGCTGTCCTGTGCTATTTGTTCTCATTTATTGGCGCGCTGGCCTTTGTCATGCTGGAGAAGAAAAGCCGATTTGTATTATTTCACGCACTGCAATCCATACTTTTTTTTGCAGCCCTCATGATCGGACATGTGCTGGTCGGATTCATTCCGCTACTCGGTCCTTTCCTTGCTTCCCTGCTAACACTGGTTAGCCTTGCTTTGTGGATTATCCTGTTAATTCGTGCGGGACAAGGAAAATGGCTTAAGCTTCCCTGGGTAGGAGATTTGGCTCTTCATCAAGCCCGGCAGTTATGAAAATAGCAAAAAACCTTGATCCTCAGCAAGGACTCAAGGTTTTTTTCGTTGGTCTTGTCATATATGAACGTATCCCAGCTTATCTGGATTGACCATCAAATAAAAATGTTGAATATGCTCCCCGTCAGGTGCCAGCCTGAGACATAGAGTTTCCTTCACTTCGCCGTCTTTCAGAAATGCCAGCTGAACCTCACCATTGATGACGGTGTAGACCACATCTCGTTCTCGTAAAACGGTTAATACCCGACGAGAGGTCAACAAGGCGAGAACGCCTTTGCGTACAACCATCGGCCTCATCACGGTATGCACCTTACCTCCACCATCTGATACAAATACAGGCTGTTCAGCCAGTAGCTCCAGCATAGCAGTGACATCGTAGGCGAGAAAGGCGGCTGTAAACCGTTCCAGCAGTTTTACCCGCGAAGAGTTATTTATGTGAGGACGGCTTGGAGCTTCGGAAGCAGCTTCTCCGGAAGATAGAATACGACGGGAACGACTGAACAACTGACGACAATTGCTCTCGGTCTTTCCCAGTAATTCCGCAATTTCTTTATAGTCATATTGAAAAGCTTCTCTCAGCACAAAAACAGCCCGCTCTATCGGTTTTAGCTGCTCCAATAGAACCAGAAATGCGTAAGATATCATATCTTTACGTTCTAACCAATCAGCAGGGAGGTCTGCACTCTCACCTAGCGGCTCCGGTAGCCACTGTCCTACATACGTCTCTCTTTGCTTACGCGCAGAATTCAGTAGATTCAGACACCGATTCATCGTCATTTTGGCTACATAGGCTTTAGGATTCTGTATATCACTTAGGGGCTTATTCTCCAGCTCGACAAAGCAGTCTTGAACGACATCCTCGGCATCCGTAACCGTTCCAAGCATGCGATAAGCAATGGCAAAAGAATATTTGCGATATTTTTGATACAGCTCCTCCAGACTTACATCCACCGATTCCACCGATTCTTGTTCAATCCCTTGTTCTTTGCCAGTCAAAGCGTAGCCCCCTGTTCATTAAAGACTGCCTGGATACATCCCGGTCGCGATGGCAATCCGGTTCCAGCTGTTGATCACATTAATGGCAGTGATCAAATCTAAGTACTCTTCCTCTGTAAAATGTTCTCTGACACGATTATACAAGTCTGCAGGTACCCCTTGCACTGAGATATGAGTGACCGCCTCAGCTAATTCGAGCATAGCACGTTCTTTTTCCGTGAACAAAGGAACCTCCCGCCATAAAGCAAGCTGCAAAATATGGTCAGCATAATCCCCTAGTTTTAGCAAATCCTTTGCATGCATATCGAGACAATAGGAACAGCCATTGATTTGCGATACTCTAATTTTCAGCAGTTCGTACAATACTTTGTCTGTAAAACGACCGGAAATATACTTTTCCATCTCCATCATTGCCTTGAACGTACTTGGACTCACTGCTCTGTGGTTAAATCTTAAACTCACGATACATCGCCTCCATTATTGGTTTACATACAGAAGACAAATGAACATGTGATTTTGTGACAAAGTGCAATATATCAATTTGGAATTGCCCTCAATTGATAGAGCATGTATTATAGATAAATGATTTTATGCAAAGAAGGTGAGCACTCATATGAACGGAAAAGGTTTTATTAAAGAATTTAAAGAATTCGCTGTACGGGGTAACGTGATTGACCTCGCGGTCGGTGTTATCATTGGTGGAGCGTTTGGCAAGATTGTCACTTCTGTGGTAAACGATATTATTATGCCTCCGATTGGTAAACTCTTGGGCGGTATGAATTTCCCAGACCTATATGTAGCTTTACAAGCCGCTGATCCTCTAAATGCTGACGGTACACGCAAAACTCTAGCGCAAGCCAAGGAAGCAGGAATTGCGGTCCTTGCCTATGGTCAGTTTATCAATGTCCTGCTGGACTTCCTCATCGTGGCCTTCTGTGTGTTCATGCTGGTCAAAGGGATTAACATGCTGAAGCGCAAAGAGCAGGAAAAGCCTCCTCAGGAAAAAACGATCAAGGAGTGCCCGCATTGCCTGTCCGAAATCCCTATAGCTGCTACTCGATGCGCACATTGCACTTCCAAGCTAGAGGGATTCGTTGAAGCACGCTGACACAACCCGCACTCCTATGAAGACAACAAACGGCTTAAGACGGTGTATCGTCTTAAGCCGTTTTTAGCATGGCTCAAAAAATATTAGTTGAAGTTAGTGATAATTCCCCGCGGTCTGACAGGCAAACCTTCTGCGTACAGATGGGAGACATCACCGAAGCCAATGCAACGGGGAACTGCCCATTCCTTGGAGCGTTCATCAAACAAGATGGTAGTTACGGAGCTAGGCGGCATCCAAAAACCGGACCAGACCAAAGCCAACGGTAGTTCCAACAGATGTGCAAGCCAGGTTAGCCCGAAGCCGCCATGACAAAATACGGCTACCCTGTCTTCCGTGTGCTTCAAAATTCGGTACCTGCCCTCTACCCGTTCAAAGCCTTGCCGCTTCAAAAATTCATCAGAATGAACCTTCAGCCGCTCGAAGGTTTCGGGACTTTGCGTCCCTTGGTAATAGGATATTTGCTTCCAAGAGTCATGAGTCGGCAGAGGCAGCTCAGACCGAATCACTTCACCAGGCAAATCCCAATGGGAAAGACGGCCGTATGGAGTTTCCTCCAGCTTTAGGGCTAGCTCCTGCGTCCAGTCTTCCACTTCATAAGTCATACCGAGAGAGTCGGCGGTGTAGCGCATCGTATCCAATGCCCGTCCCATGGGTGAGACGTAAATACGGTCCAGACCGTGACTGGACAGCCGTTTGGCCAGTGCCTGGGCCTCCAAATGTCCCTCTGGCGTGATGGTATTGTTAGGATAATCGGGGTCTGCATGTCGGATAATATACAATCTCATCATTGGTTCTCCGTTCCTAAGAATGGCGACAGGATCGCTTGATCTCATTCCAGCAATTAGCTCTCCTGATCTTTAATTAATGTTTATTCAGCAAATTTTCCAAAATCGCGCGCAAATCCCTGTCTTCATGGTAAACTTCCTCACCCGTATCCAGCTCAATAACCCGGATATATGTATAGTTGGCTCTGGCATCGACTGGTTTAAAAATCAATTCCTCCGGATTGTCTGGACGCACATCATAGCCCATATTTTTGAACATATCTGTTATTTGATCAATCCCCGGCTTGCCTCCACTTTCCAGCATAATCAACCCGCGCAGTTCTTTGGGCTCCTCTGGATGCATAACTCGGAAATGTACAATACATTCCATGTAAAATCGCTCCTTTCCATCATAAACCTATGTTATGGCGCAAATCCCCATGTTCCCAGCATACCCCAAAAACTACTCCACATTCCACATCGACCATCATATCGTCGAAGCGGAAAACACGTTATACTGTAAGGTAGACTTTGATTTTCCGCTTATGATAAGGAGGAACCACGATGACTAGCGAGCTTCTGGATATCTATGACGATGAGGACAACCCCCTGGGTACGGCCTCCCGACAAGAAGCACATGCCGAGGGATACTGGCACCATACCTTTCACTGCTGGCTGGCACGCGACACTTCGACAGGTCGCCGCTTGCTATTCCAACAGCGTCAGGATACAAAGGACACCTTTCCCGGATACTATGATATTACAGCAGCCGGACATTTGACTTCAGGCGAAGATATGTCTCAGGCGGCTCGCGAGCTGGAGGAAGAACTGGGTATTCATGTTCCCTTTACCTCCTTAACACCGCTGATGACCGTTCGATATGAAAGTAAAGGCACCGCCCAGGGCATCTCTTTCTGGGATCGGGAGGTCAGCTCGGTGTTTGGACTGCTGTCCAAACAGCCCCTGGAAGCCTACAGTCTTCAGCAGGAAGAAGTTGCCGGACTGTACGAGGCAGACCTTGACCAGGCACTGGCCCTGTTTGAAGGCCATATTCCATTTATTGAAGCCCAAGGTATTACGTCGGGGCCGCACCCGGAAAGAACTCGCCGCCTGATTACACCAGATCAATTCGTGCCTCACAAAGCAGGCTACATTACAGCTATATGCCGGGCTCTGATGGAACTTCCCTCACAGTAGTCTTTATGCTATTCTCCGGCTGACATATATTTGCCGATAATGCCTTCATACCGCCAGCCATACCGGGTCGACAGCTCGCTGCCCATATCATGCTCCAGCTCATACAGAATAAGATCCTGAGCAAAATGATCCAGCAGCAAACCTGTCATCACCGGATGCTCGGTTATAAGCGCCTGTGTCGGGCAATTCTCTCCCCGCATCCCCAGCATGCACCAACGCCGATCAATAACAAAAGAAAACTTGCGCCCTGACGGTTCCTGAACTTCCGTACCAGACGTACCGGGTAGCCACGGTTCAAGCATACTTTCACCGTTGTCACAGGACCATAGCAGACGCACACCCCGACTCTCGGCGTTTTTCAACGCTTCTCGCAGCAATTCTGCTTCCTCGCGCCACAAATTCAACACAATCTCGTGCTTGGCTCGCTCCAACTCACGTGTCAGACTTTCCAGTACCTTCCGGTCACCTTCCACGTTATAAAAGGTCGGTTGAGTTGGTTCTGTTCGTGGCATTTCCTTCTCCACCGCCAGCAGGGATGCCCGCATCTGCCCTTCGATTATCCGGGTCAGCTCACCCGGCGGCAGCATGCTGTAGCGTACAGGCTCTCCCGCGCTGGTTCTGAGGTATCCCTGTCCGGCCAAACGCTGCAAAGCTGCGTACACGTTGGAACGCGATGCCCCTAGACGCTTAGCCACTTCATACCCGGAAGCCGCATTTTGTCTCGAAAGCTCGACCATCACTTTGGCTTCCATCTCCGTAAAACCCAGATTCCGCAGATGTTGCAGCAAACGCTCCATATGTTCTGTTCCCCCTATGCTGCCCGGCGTTATGTCTGTGCCCTGCGGCAGCCTGTTCGGCTGCGTCAAATCTGTTCAGCTCCACAGCGCGGGCACCATTTGGAGCCTTTAGGTAATTCCGCTGTGCAGATTTGGCATTTTACATTTTCGCGTATTTGTGTAGACGTCATTGTTGGCTTCTCACCCAAGGAATTATTGGCCTTCCAATATCGAATGCGCTCGTCCAGCTCCTCTTGACGCTCGCGCTCACGTTCCAGTTCTTCAAGACGACGGTGTTCTTTCTCCAGTTCTTCCTGACGACGGCGCTCCCACTCTTCGTCGAACGCTGCTTTTTCTTCTGGAGTAAAATCAGATACCGTGTAATTGCGATCTAATCCCGTTGGATCATGCGTTTCATGCTGCTCATCCTGTTCATGCCGATCGATGACTTCATCTTCTGCATACTCCATGTAAGCAGGCGCAGCATCCTTCACTGCCTCTGACTTGCGCAGATCAAAAGAATAGGCGTCTGCCGGCACTTCCTCCCGCACAGCCGCTACCTGCTTGGAGGCTGTCTGCCTTTCATTCAGCTTGCGTCCGCATTTGGGGCAAAAGTTTGCATCCATCGGCACAACTGCACCACAGGTACATAAATGGGCGTTTTTTAATTCTGCAATTCTGCTGCGCAGCTCATCAATTTCATCCTGAAGCTCATCACAAGCTGTGGATAGCTGTGTCATCTCAGTTTCAGCCATGGACATATCGGATGCCCGGTAGCCCTCGTAAAAGATTTGACCCATTCGTAAGAAATGTACATCCATTTCCTGCTGAATCGTTGTAATTTGTGAATTGATCTTACTAATCTCGACAGCATGCTGCGCCTTTTCTGTTGCGCGATTAGCGCCTTCCTTTATACGTTGAATCAGCTTCATCTTCATTTCCTCCCATATCCAGCCGGATTTCACTGTACCGTCCGTATATCCCAAAGTTTTTTTCTGTTGGCAAGCCTCGAACTCCTGTATAATGGAATGCGGTCCTATCGCCTGTTTGAAGACTATAGGCATTGGCGTCAGCCTATTAACGTTCTGACGCTCCAGCTCTAGATCCGCATAATTCAGCACCATTTTAGTCCATAGTCTTGTTCTTTTCATCAACTCAAGCTGACTAGAACTCTATCATACCAAAAACTACCCCCATTTGTGAAAATGGAAGATTTTAAGAACGAAAGGGGTTTCAGGATCATGAACCCAAATCCTGCATTTTACCCCCGACCCATCGGGGTTCCTTATTCAACGACGATCCCTCAGGCACGTCGAGCTTCTATGGATACCAGTATAACGCTGGTGCCCGACACCGACCAAGACGCGACTTTTTTCCGTGCTATAGAGAACGCGGGCATTCATCTGAACCGCCCGCAAATTCAGGCCGTACGCCACGGTAAAGGCCCGCTTCTGACCCTCGCAGGGGCTGGCTGCGGCAAAACCACGGTGCTGGCGGCCCGTGCAGGCTACCTTATGGCGATGCGCGATGTTCCTGCATCGTCCATCCTGCTGGTGACCTTCACCAGCAAGGCCGCTGCCGAAATGAAGCTGCGCATCGCCGGATTACCCGGTGTGCGCCCTTCCGCTGCACGTGCAGTACAGGCGCGTACCTTCCACTCGTTCGCTTTGGCGATGTTGCGTCATCGCGGCGTGCAAGACGAAGTGTTCGGTGAAACGCAGGCTCAGCATACCGTCATGAAAATGATGCTGCGCCAGCTTGGACTGAGCGAGGCTTTCCAGCCGGAAAGCCTGTTGTCCGCCCTCTCCGCCTGGAAGGCGGAGGGTCGTAGCGCAGACGAGCTGCCGGAAACCATCCGCGAGGAAGCGGATGCCAAGCGTGCCATGCTCGCCTATGAAACGTGGAAACGAGAGCGCAATAAAATGGATTTTGACGATATTCTGCTGCGTGCCTCCGCGCTGCTGCGTGACCCGGATGTGCTTCAGCCGCTTCAACGGCGTTTTTCTTATATCATGGTCGATGAATTTCAGGATACGAATGCCTTGCAATATGATATGGTGCAGCGATTGGCCGCGAGGCATCGCAATCTGATGGTCGTCGGAGATGATGACCAGACGATCTATACCTTTAACGGCGCACGCCAGGAATCCATTCTGGAGTTTGATAAGGTCTATAAAGATGCAAAGGTCATTACCCTTGATATCAATTATCGCAGTGATGCGCGCATTTTGGGGTTGGGCTCCAACATCGTCGCTAAAAATGTCCATCGACGCTCCAAACGTCTTGCGGCTGCTGGTCGTGAGGGCTTGCCACCACAGTTTGCGACTCCATCCGGACCTGAGGAAGAAGCGGAACATATTGTTACTCATCTACTCCAGCAGGTAGAGGAAGGCCGGCTTCAATACCGCGATATCGCCATTTTGCACCGAACGGCCAGCGGAAGCCGATCTATTTTTGAGCAATTGATTATGCGGGATGTTCCATTTATTCAGTACGGAGCAGGCGCCGTGTTTTACGATCAGTCTCTGATTCGTCCTTTAATGGACCACTTGCGTCTGTCGCTGAACCCACGGCGAATGGAATCCATTCCAAGCACGCTTGGACCGCTGTATGTCTCCCGTGAGGCTGGGATGGAATGGATTATGCGCGAAGAGAAACAGCAGGCTAAAAAATACCCGTTAATCCACCTTAGCCGCTGGGATCGACTACGTGATTTTCAGCGTGAACAGGTGAAAGAACGCATTCGTCTGATTCGCAGTCTCGCTACTATGAAGCCAGCCTATGCCATTCAGGAAATGCGGCGTGTCTTTTATGACAAATATTTGGAAAGTGGCGACACGGGCGCATGGACGCATTATAAGGAAACGATGCAAGAAAGTCTGGAGGAGCTTGAAACGGCAGCCAAGCGATTTGACACCGTGGAGGCATTCGTCAGCTTTGCGGACGAGCTTTCGGAGCGCCACCGCCAAATGGAATCGCTCCGCAGAGAGGAAGACAGCGATGCTGTTCGGCTCATGACGATCCACCGTGCCAAGGGATTGGAGTTCCCTTGCGTATATTGGATCGGGGCCAGCGAAGGCATCCTGCCGCACAGCTCCGCCCTACACAGCGAGCTGCCGGAGGATCGCCGGGCAGGTGCCGCCCCCGCAACAGCTGTGGATAACGAGGCGGCGCTGGAAGAAGAGCGCCGTCTCGCTTACGTGGCCGTCACCCGGGCGAAGGAGCTGCTATACATCACCTCCCCCGCCTCCAATCACGGCAAGCCTGCCGCCGTTTCGCGCTTCCTGCTGGAAGCCTATGGGGTCACCCCTGAGGCTTCCAAACCAGAAACGCGCCGCAGCAGCTTTGGCCAACCCAAGGTTTCCGGGTATGGCAGCCGGAGCGGCGGCGGTGCGACAGCGTCTGGGACCGCAACCCGCGTGAGCAGCAGGCCGGGATCAGCCTCAGCCGCTACTACAGCACGGACGACCTCGGCGACAGCTAGGTCACAGACTGAGCCACGCGTCAATGTGCCTGTGTGGAAATGCACGGACGCCGCCTGCAAGGCATGGATGCGGCGCGACACCGTAGGTGGACGCCGCGCAAATTCGGCGAGTGCAGGCACGCCGCCAGTGTGTCCGCTCTGTTCTTCCCCCATGACGGAGGGAACACGCAGTATCCCTGCCAGATGAGTGCGAGACGTGTAGCTAGATGGAGCTGCACTTCACTGTTCCCGTCATTTAGTCCGATTAGTGCAGATCTATAATGAGGATCAAAAAAGGCATTGTCGTTCATTTTTCAGCAGCCTGACGAAAATAAATTTTAGACAGACTAAATAAAATAAAAAACGGTAGACTAGGATATGAAAATAAAATCCTAATCTGCCGTTTTTTAATATATCATTTTATCTAAGGAACCCTTCATTCATTCCAGATAAAATTTCGTTGATGACTAAATTCTAAAAGAGAGAGGAAACTTAATGAAACTTTCAGGAAATACAATACTCATTACCGGTGGAAGTACTGGAATTGGATTAGCTTTTGCAGAACGATTTTTAAAAGCTGGAAATAAAGTCATTGTTTCTGGACGGCGTGAACATGTACTTCAACAAGCAAAAGAGGAATTGCCTAACCTCATTACTCATGTAAGTGATTTGAATATGGAGTCCGAGCGTATAGCATTGTCGGAGTGGGTAACTGCCAACTATCCAGAAGTAAATGTGTTAGTTAACAACGCTGGTATCCAACAACGTTTTAATGTGTTAAAAACGGATGCAAAAAACAATTGGGATTATTTCAGCAAAGAAATTACCACTAACATTGAAGCACCTTTCCATCTATCCATGCTATTCGCTCCATATTTTGCAGCAAAAGAAGAGGCGACTATCATTAACGTCACTTCTGGGTTAGCTTTTACGCCGTTTGTGATTGCTCCGATTTATTCAGCAACAAAAGCAGCCCTTCATTCATTTACAATCAGCCTAAGACACCAGCTTTCTGATACGTCCGTAGAGGTAATTGAAGTTGTCCCGCCAGCAGTGAATACAGATTTAGGTGGAGCAGGGTTGCATACGCATGGAGAACCGTTAGCTGACTTCGCAGATGGAATTTTCAAAGGATTAGCAGAGGGAAAAATAGAAATCGGATATGGTACCTCTGTGCCTCGCTTACGCATGTCACGAGATGAAGTCGACGAACACGTAGAAAATATGTATAAGGCAACGAAAAATTCAATAGAATAGCTCGCTTATAGGGCTGTCCTTTTGCGGGATTGCCCTTTTTTCACTTCGCTTTTTATTGATTTACCTTGTAGATTGACTGGCACGTTATTCATCATTTCCAAATCTCATTTCTCACGATTCGCCCTTATCAAAATAATCATCTGGCAAATGCAGTTCTCGCAAACAACCGATAAATTTTTCCTTGAAATTCGGATTCCTTTTATATTCCGACCATACCGACTTATAATAAGGCAGCAACTTCACATGTGGAATAATGCCCCAGTATAAAATCGAGTTTTTCAGAACCTGCGGGTCGCCTCCCTTCAACATCTGTTCAATAATCTGCCAGCTTTCCAGCTTGTTCTCGCAACTGCGCGTGGCATAGATGGCCGTGGTTTGCATGTTCAGGTCGGCATGACACAGAAAAGGCGCAAAGTTCTGGAGCGTGATTGCATCGTAATCCTCCAAGATATACCCTGCATAACGCAACGTTTCTACGTCGCGAATCCTGTCAAGTCTTTGCAAGATCAGTGGAATGGATTCCGTTAAATTCGCTGTTTTATTGGATGCGTGTAGAATCATTAAAGCTTGCGAAAACTCTTCATATTCATCCGATTGCAACAGCTCCAGAAGATATTTTCCACCCGTGTCAAAAGAAGTTTTACAGATTAGCCGAATGGCTGTGGCCCGATTTTTTGGGCTTTGCTCCGCAATATTTTTCAGAAAACCAAGGGTTGGCTGCGAGACTTTCTTAAACTTGAACATAGCCTCAAGTGCTTTGGCTTGGGTTTCTTCGTTTGGAGTGCTCTGGTAAATCTGGATCAGCGCATTCTCATCGCCTGGCATTCGACTGCCAAACCACCCGATATCATAATCCAGAATAATTTCATCCAGCCAGCGCTCATACCAGTCCAGAAAGCTATCTTCATAGACAAAGAAAAAAGGATGATCAGGATAAAAACCGGAGGTGTACATAATTCTCCCCCTGTGTTTGCCTTCAAGTACGAGATACATGTCGTATTCGCAACCTTGGGTGCCTATGCACAACATGCCGCCCAGCACCTTATTACGGGCGTCGTCGTATTCTTTATCAGGGATGTCCTCATCCGAGGTCAGGGGTTCCGTCAGGTGGTTCCATTCCTCTTTGGTCATCGCAGGATACAGAACGGATTTTGCAAGGAGTGCCTGGCGCTCGGTGTAAGAAGTTGCCTTTTCAATTGAAAAAATTCCATAATAGGGTCCGGCGCCTCCATTGCCGATATTCGTTAAAAACTGTGCGTAAGGCTCAGGAAGGGTAACTTGATTATAAGCTTGCCAGTCCGCCAGCGCTTTGGCTGTAAGCTTCTCATTGACCTTATATTGATGTGAGGATGCTCCAAACACCGAGAAATCCGTGTCTTGGCGCATGGCCTGATCCAGTTTGTTTTTTATTCGATCCAGTTGCGTTTCGTTCTTCCCAAACCACAATGGAAAGTGATCACGCATAAAATGAGTTAACGTATCCTCTAAATTTTGATGCTGTTTCATATATTGAAACAACATGTCCGACGTAAGCACGATTTTAGAGTCTTCGATACTAATAATCCAAGACGGTGGCTCCTCAGGACTATAACTAAATTCAGTAACGATGCCGTATGCTACACCTAGTTTATCCATTCTCTTATGTAAAATTTGATGGATATCACCAGTCAGTTGATGAATATTAATATCATTCTGTTCCAGAGCCTTCTTCCTCCTTCGTTGGTACTTCTCAATCGACTCGCGACATCCGGCCTAGTTCGTCAACCACTAGATAGTTTAAAATCAACCATCGTCTGTTCAGCCGTAACCTCATAGCCTAAGCTTTTGTAAAGATGTACAGCAACTTGGTTCTCCTTCAGCACTCCCAGATAGACATCTGATGCAAGCGCCCTGCCCAGCTTAGTGAGTTGACTCGTTAAGTGCTTTGCTAGTCCTTTTCCTCTGTAAGCAGGGCTTGTATATATGTTTCCAAGCTCCACAAGCTTAGAATCATAAAAGTGGAAGCCGCCTGCGGCAATCAAATGACCGCATTCCTTGATCCCAAAGAAAGGATATTGTTCGAGTTCGCTTCTCACAAAAAATTTCATGCCCCCATTTTGTAAAAAATCCACTATATCTGAAACCTCATTTTCCCTAATTAACTCAGCCAAGTTAGAATCAAGCAGTTTCGATTGATCCATATGCTTCATTGTTAAGAAACGTTGTGGGTTACCGGTTATGAGCCCATGCGACTGAAAAAGTTGTAGGTCACGATCACACAGAATTGTACCACAAACGGAATTTTGCCTAAGTTGAATGGTTTCCTTCGTAAAAGCAATAAGAGCTTTAAAGTTAAGGTTTTCTCGGTTTAGGCAGTGGAAGGAAAATGCAGGGAAGGAGAGTCCGCAAAAGTATGCCAAAACCGCCGTCAGCTTGTCTTCTACATATTGACCTACGAATTTAGCCTGTTCTTTACGTTGAGTTAAATAGCTATAGAACAACAAATGTTGGTCTCTATGGATTGGGTCCGTTAATTGATTAATAGCTTCGTCGGTAAGCAATCGATGAGAAATCATGTATTAGTCCCTTTCATTGCCATATGGGTAGTATTCCTATTGGCATGATACCACAAATTAAAACGATCCTTTTGACTTATCCCATATAGCCTTAACATCCGGGGTTATAACATTTCAAAAAATATGAGGATTATTTACCATCGGAGTATTAAAATCCATAATTTAAGGATGATTTTTTCCGAAATTCATTGTATAGTTCCTGCCTCGCCTCTAATTTATGATGAATTTAAAGAGAGGTGAGGCACTAAAAACAATGACAAATATTGAAAACGCATACAAGTAAAGAAAGAATGCTTCAAAGTGCAAGCTGGTCCTTAATTACCTGTCACCGATTACTTCAAAATTACTTCAAAGTGTACTTCATATGTATATTTTATTGAAAGCGTTTTCCGAAGTATGTGTTGCAGATCAATTGAGGCGGCAACATCTAATAATTCAAGGAGTGAGTCATATGCCAGACCCATGGAAAAGAAGGCTTTTCAGTATTCTTAGTTTTGTGCTCTTAACTTTTTTGTTTGTATCTCTCGATTTAGTTCCAAGCTTAGCAAAAGCAGAATCAGCTCACTTGGTCACCGATGTGGATGGTCGAACGGCGATGAATGCAAGTCAAGGTTTATCCACTAACGGCAGCCCCTTTTCTACGGTCGTCAGCTCCAAAGAGGCACTTCTTCAAGGTTACGGCGTAGAAAAACGGGATACACCCTATACCGGCGATACGTTTTATAAAGGTGATGGCTATGTATCTTTCTTTTATGACTATGACTCAAACTCTGGCAAGTCTGATGGAACGGCTACATTTAAAATAAACGTGCCTACAGCAGGTCTATATAGACTGAGCCTCGGCTACTACATTCCGGCGGGCACCGGCTCCAAGGATACCAGCATCGAGGTCAATGGCACCATGACTGAAAACATAACGCTGGCTGCTCCTCCGAAAGGTACATCGGTAAACGAGAAAATGATAACCAAGATCATGCTGAATGCTGGCACAAACGAGCTGACTTTTTCAAGAGGCTGGGGATATTACGGGATCGAGTATGTAAAGGTTGAATTCGCCAATCTTCCTGCTGCAATCAGCAAAATTGAAGCCGAAGAGGGAGCCATAACTGGCGAGGTCAACATAGAAGCGACTGATACGGGGTATTCTGGTACCGGTTACGCAGCCATTAAGGGCACAGGTTCGCTAACCCTTGCCTATAACGCAGCTTCGAGCGGACTTTACAACCTTGCAATCGGTTACAGTAGCCCCACTGGAGATAAAAAGACCCATTTGGTGGTCAACGGCCAGACCAGCGAAATATCACTCCCGGCAACAGCAAGCTACACAGAGGTAGCCGGCGGTAAACTTATGCTGAATTCGGGAAACAACACGATACAGTTCAATGTCGACTCGGATCGATATCATATCGACTACGTCAAGCTGTCAGCTGTTTCCCTCCCTAAACTGCATCAGATTGAGAAAAAGCCAGTAAACCCAAATGCGACTGCGGAAACCAAGGCACTCATGAGTTATCTCGTCGATAGTTACGGTAGCCATATTCTTTCCGGTCAGCACACTCTGGAGGATGCCCAGTGGATTGAAGACCATACCGGAAAGTACCCTGCTATATTATCAACGGACATGATGGATTATTCCCCCTCTCGCGTCGAGCATGGTGCCACCTCAACTGAGGTGGAAAAGGCGATTCAATGGGCCAAAGAAGGTGGAATTGTCACGTTCGCATGGCACTGGAATGCCCCCAAGGGACTGCATGATATTCCCGGCAAAGAATGGTGGCGCGGGTTTTACACGGACGCTACTACATTCGACGTCCAATATGCGCTGAATCATCCCGAGTCGGAAGAGTACCAGCTAATCCTGCGGGACATCGATGCCATTGCTGCTCAATTGAAACGGCTCCAAGATGCTCACGTTCCAGTGCTGTGGAGACCGCTGCACGAAGCGGAGGGCAAATGGTTTTGGTGGGGCGCCCAAGGGCCAGAGTCCGCCAAACAACTGTACCGTATCATGTACGACCGTCTAACACACTACCATCACCTGAACAATCTGATCTGGGTATGGAACTCCGAGAGTCCCGACTGGTATCCAGGGGACGATGTCGTCGATATTGTAAGTGTGGATATCTACAACCAGGCGGCTAATTATAACCCAAGTATTGGCAAGTACGACAGCTTGGTGAATCTCGTGCAAGACAAGAAGCTGGTTGGCCTGTCCGAAAACGGCCCGATTGGCGATCCTGAACTGCTTCAAGCATATTCAGCACATTGGCTCTTTTTCACCACATGGACGGGCGATTTCGTCCGCAACGGACAATATAATTCACTCGATCATCTCATAAAAGTGTTCAACAGCGATTACGTGATCACGAGGGATGAGCTTCCTCAAGACCTGTTTACTTCGTCCAAGAATGAAGCGGAGTAAGGCGCTCTTAACGTATCCGTAACTGTAACCTTCCATCCAGCACCATGAAGCAGCGTAGAAGCCTGTCTCTAAGGAACAGCGGCCACCTCAGAAAGTAACCGAGGTTGGCCGCTGTTTGTACTTTAAGCAAATGTAGTCTATCGCAAACCTTAATAGAAAAGGACCGTCTCCTCTCCAATTGGAAAGTGGAAACGGCCCTGTTCTTTTATGCAAAACGAATTAGTTAGCGGACCATAGCTTAATCCGATTCTGAATATGCTTGGTAAAGGATTGTTCCATTTCTTGTACTCCGGCTTTCTCCAGCTCTGCCATATAAGCATCCCAAACCTTATCGAAGTTTTCCGGCTTGGTCATGACCGCTTCCGGAATCCGTTTCCATGTAATATCCTTCATCTTGGCTCCGAGGATAACAGCCGGATCGTCATTGGGAAGAGACATCGTGTATGCTGCCCCGTATGCTCTAGGCGGAAATTCCTCTTCTTTCGGAAACAGATCTTTCCAGTGTTCTATCTTATAGCCCTTCAGGACTTCCTTCTCCGACTTGTTATAGGTTGCTGTCAGCATCTCCGGATAACTACGAGTAAAGTAGTTGCCGGTTGAGTCCTTGATGCCATCACCATAATGGACCATCAGGTTCCAATATAGACCGATTCCGGACTCCTTTTGGAAAGCTGCATTGTCATTGTTCATCCGTTCCAGCACAGCCGGAATAATCGTCCGTTTGCCGTCTTTAACCGTGTAATGCTTTCCTTCAATTCCCCAGTTATTCAGGACTTGCCCCTCTTCCGATGCCAAAAAGTCGAGGAACTGGATAGCACGTACCGGGTCCTTGCACTTGCTAGAGATCGAGATTCCATATCCCCCATCAAAACCAGGGAGCCAGAAGTTGGTATCCTTATATTCCTTGCTCATGGTGACTGGATAATGACCGTACGTTTGGTCGAATTTGCCCTCCGCTTTCAGCGCATTTTGTCCGTCGCCATAGTCCCACTCTGGATCGGCCAAGCCTAGTACACGTCCTGAAGCTATCTTCGCCTTAAACTGGTCTGTCTTCTGTACGAAGCTTTCTGGGTCCAGCAATCCAATGGAGTTCATGTGATTCAACCAGCGGAAATATTCCTTTTCTTCCGGGCGGCGGAAATGATAAGTTGCTTGGTGTGTTTTTTGATCGATGAAGTATTCGCCGTCATCTGGTCCCCCGGTCGTTTGAAATCCTGAGTTGGTTACCTGGTACATATGCCAATCATCGGCATTAAGGGACAATCCGATATTTTTGTTGCCATTTTCGTCTGTCGGATGCTTGGTGATATAGTCCTTAATGACTTTTTCAAAATCCTGTACCGTACGAATGTCCGGGTATCCCGCTTCCTTGACGACACGATGCTGGAGTTTAAATCCTACGTCAGGCTTGATTTTTTTCTCTTCGACAGCAGACCAGGTTGGAATCACATAGATCGATGGGTCGTCCAAACTGTACTTTGTCCGAACAAGCTTGTCACCCAGCATTTTTTTGATGTTCGGTGCGTGCTTATCGATCAAATCCGTCAAATCAATGATTGCGCCAGCATCGACAAGTTTACCGACATCCGCCTTAGCAGCGATCAAATCAGGATAGTTTCCTGTGGCTGCAATCAACGAAATCTTTTGGACCGGGTCGCCGACAGCGAATTCAGCATCTAGAGTTACTCCGGTTTTTTCAGCGATGACCTTACCGACTTCATCCTTCATGTTATTCCAATTTGTGCTGGAGTCTTCCGAGAAATAAGTTAGCGTGATGTCTCCTGTAGTTACGGCCTTGGTAGCCTCAGACGGATTATTACCGCTGCACCCTGCGAGCGTCGCGACTAAAGTTAATGACATTACGAAAGATACGATCATTCTGTTTTTTCTTGACTTCATGGAGCGAAACCTCCCTGTATAATGAATGTTTGCTGCTTCGTTTTAGCTTTTTACTGCTCCAAGCGTCATACCTTTAACAAAATATTTTTGTAAAAAAGGATAGACGATAAGAATCGGCACGGTAACAATGATGGTAATTGCCATTTTAACCGATTCCGGGGATACCTGTGCCATACGCTCCGCCATATTGGCAGCGTCCTGGGAATTGGTTGCGCTTGTTGTCGTACTTTGCAAAATTTTCATCAATTCATATTGCAGGGTCGTCAACGATTCATTGGACCCATTAAACAGATAAGTATCGAACCAAGAGTTCCATTGCCCAACGGCCAAGAAGAGCGCTACGGTCGCTAATGCCGGTTTGCAAAGAGGAAGTATAACGCGCCAGTAGATTGTGAAATCGTTGGCACCATCCAGCTTGGCTGATTCCTGTAACGCATAAGGCAGGCCGTCAATGAAGGAACGAATAATGAAGACGTTAAACGCACTTACAAGACCTGGTAAAATATAGACGGCAAATGTATCAATTAGATGCAGTTCCTTCATCAGGATAAAACCTGGAATTAACCCCCCGGAAACATACATAGTGACAGCAAGAAAGATGGAGATGAACCTTCTAGCTTGAAAATCACTTCGGGCAAGTGTATAGGCAAGCATCGAGCCGCTGACCAAACCCGCTACGGTGCCAATGATGGTCCGCAGAAAGGAGATCTTGAATCCAGTGATTAACCCCTCATAGGTGAAAATCAAATCGTAATTCTTCAACGTAAATTGCCTTGGCCAGATGGTGATTCCCCCTCTAATGGTGTCTACCGAATCGTTAAAAGAGATAGCTAGCACATTTAAGAACGGGTAGATCGTCAGAACGGTGACCACAATCATGAAAAGATAAACAACTACCCCCAGGATTCGGTCTTGTGGTGATTTCGCCTGAAGCTTGTTGTTTAATCCGCCGACCGGCGTAGTGCTTTTGACAGCCTCCATGTCCATTCTCCTCCTTACATAATGCTCTCGTTGGTATAGCGCTTAAAGATTCCGTTAGCCGCAAACAATAGGACTAGGCTGATCACCGAATTGAAAATATTAATGGCCGTTCCGAAAGAGTAACGTCCCATCGCCAGACCATAATTAAGCGCATACAAATCAAGTACTTCAGAGTAATCGATGACCAGGTGATTGCCCAGCAGAAATTGTTTCTCGAATCCCGTACCGAGCAGATGGCCAATAGACATAATCAGGAGAATGATAATGGTCGGCCGGATTCCCGGCAGCGTAATGTGCCACATTTGCTGGAATCGGCTAGCGCCGTCCACCCGCGCAGCCTCGTATAATTCAGGACCAATACCGGCGATGGCAGCCAGATAAATAATGGCGTTCCAACCTGTTTCCTTCCAGATGTCTCCGAAAGTTACAACCCACCAAAATAATTTACCTTGGGCCATAAACTGGACTGGCTGGTCGATGATGCCTAGACCCATGAGCATATCGTTTACGACACCGCCATCCGCTGAAAGCATTTTGGTGACGATGCCTGCAGCAACCACCCATGAAACAAAGTGTGGCAGATAAGATACGGTCTGAACAAAACGTTTTATCACTTGTATGCGGACCTCGTTGAGCAATAGAGCAAAGACAACCGGTACAATAAAACCAGCGACCAGTCCCATAAGACTCATAGCCAACGTGTTCCGCAGTACTTGGTAGAAATGATCATCTTGGAACAAAGTACGAAAATGCTCCAAGCCCACCCACTTCTGTTCAAAAAAACTCAAACCGGGTCTGTATTTCTGAAATGCCATTGTCCAGCCCCATAGCGGCAAATACTGAAAGACGAAGACCCAAATAACAAACGGAATAGACATGTAGTAAAGATACCTTTGGCTTTTAAATACCTTCCAAGCATTCCTCTTCGGTTTTTTGTATACGTTTTCCGAATTTGCTGTTACCGCTTTCATTTTCTCATCCCCTCTCTTAAAATCCATCATAAAACAGAGGAGAGTCCGAGCCCAGATAACGGATTTCGGGAAAAATCATCCACAAATTATGGATTTCTATATTCCGACGGTGAACAGCCTTCGTACCTTTTGAATTTGCTATAAAAGTAGTTGACGCTTGTGTAGCCAACGCTTTCAGCGACTTCGTAAACTTTCATTCCCTGATCCAGCAACTCCTTTGCCTTGTGGATACGGACTCTGTCCAGATAGGTGTTAAAGTACTCCCCTGTCTTGTTCTTAAAGAGCTGGCCCAAATAGGCGGTACTATAGTTTAGTAGTCCGGCTAACGCTTCCAGCCTCAGGTTGTCTGCATAATGCTTGTGAATAAAGTCGATCATTTTTTTGAATTCCTGCTCCTTTCCACGAGGTTCGGAGTCTTTCGCCAAAGCTAGCAGGAAACGGTAGGTCTCTTCCAAAAGGTCATCTAGGTGATCATGCTGGTATATCCCATTCAAAAAACGGGAAACTTCCTCCGTCTCTTTCAACTCGATACAGAACCCCGCGGTCAGCTTGTGAATGATCGCATTGGATAGAAAGAAGAACGACTCTTTGATCGACTTTTCATCTTGCCCCTGTTGGAGAAAAAATGCTGCCACCTCGTTCAACAATGGTAGTATGACATTCTGGTTTCCTACTTCCAGACTGTAATACAGGCGGAAGATGAATTCCTCCATCGTTTCTTCAGCTTTATCGACAGACAATCCGGGGGAAGCCAGCGAAGGAGAAAAGAAAGGATACGGATCTAGCAGTCGGTTCTTCTCGCTGAAAAAGGATCGTTTTACCGCTTCCTGGGCCTTTAAAAAAGATTTGCAAATATCTTCGGGAGCAGTTACTCCCCCTCCGGTTGCAGCGGCGAACCGGACCTTATCCGCAGCGTTACGAATCTCGTTGTACAGAGTTTCGCGTCGTTGTCTTCCACGCAGCGGCTCGTTGAGCAAAAGGACCGTATACGGCGGGATTACTGTGACAAGCCCCATCATCTGCCCCTCGATCGTTGCCTTCAATCCATTCGAAAGCTGGTATGCGACATCGGAACGGTCTACTTCAGAAACACGCGGGTAGACGATCACGACTTCGTAGTGGGGCCACAATAAGTCCGCTTCTATTGCCTTACTTCTCAACTTGGTGGGATCTTCCGTCTTCTCTTGAGAGACGAGCAGGCTGTGCAGGTATAAATCCCGATTTATAACCTCCTTCTTACGCCACTCCCGTTGAAGGCGCTCCTCTTCGATCCGCTCGCGTATCTGTTTTAAACTGGCCGACATTTCACCAATGTCCACCGGTTTAAGGAGATAGCCGCACACCCCGTATTTGATCGCTTGCTTGGCATACTCGAAGTCGGCATATCCACTGAGGATCATAAAATGTAAATGATGACCGTCAGATCTCAAGTGCTCAATCAACTGTAAGCCATCCATAACCGGCATGCGGATATCGACGATTACGACATCGGGGGACTTTTCCTGGATGACTTCCAATGCTTCTTTTCCATTGGCTGCCGTAGCTGTAACGGTAAACCCAAGACTCTCCCATGGAATCAGCGTTTGAAGGCCTTGACGAAGCTTCGGCTCATCGTCAACGATAACTACCTTAATCATTTGGATTCACCCCCAGGTATGAAAAACTGAATACAAGTGCCTTTCCCCGGCTCGCTCTCAATGCTTAAGGCACTAGAGGTCCCATACAATAAGACAAGACGATCGTTTACATTTCGCAATCCAATTCGCTGGACCTCCTGCTCATGTACGGATGCAGCAAGCTCTTCTCGTACAAGGGCGAGACGATCACCTGTGAAACCGGCGCCGTTGTCACATACCATAACTCGGACCCCCTCCGGAATTTCCTTTACTTTCACTTCAATGACAGCTCCTTCTGCTTGATTATCCAGACCATGTACAATAGAATTTTCCACCAATGGTTGGATAATCAGAGGTGGAACCAACATTTCCTCCAAATCCGGATCAACCGTTAAGCGATACTCCAAACGCTCTTCATACCGGAACTTTTGAAGATCAAGATAACAGCACACCCGCTCAAGCTCTTTACGCAGCGGAATCTTGTCGTTACCGGCCTCCAGACTGCTGCGTAACAACGCGCTCAACTGCCATACTGCTTTGGCGATATCGTCCTGTTTGCGAATGTGGGCTTCCATTCTGATGGACTCCAAAGAATTGAAGAGAAAATGCGGATTAATCTGGCTTGCCAGCATTTTGAACTTGATCTCGTTTTGTCTTTGCTCCACCAGACTTTTCTGACGATTCGTTTCTTGAACCTCCTGGACCAGATGGTTTACGTTACTGACGAGCGCGTTAAATTCCTTCGATAGTAGACCAACTTCATCTTTTCCGTCGATATGGAGATAGGTTTCCCATGAGCCCGCCCCTACCTGGGTCATATGCTTGCTCAAGCGAAGAAGCCTTCTGGATAGTAGCGAAGCAGAAGCATAGATAAGTAAGGCTGCAAATATCAGGCTGGCCGTGATCACGACTCCGCCGAGCCATATCACTTGATTAGCATCTCGGGTAATCTCGGAAACGGAAAAAACGGAGATAATGCGAAGTCCATTCCAGCTGTTCTGTGGAGTTAGATTTGCGATCACCACTTTTGACGCTTTTCCATTAATGAGTGTGTTGTAACTTCCTTCCTGTTGGTAAAGTATATTCTCGTCGACATGAATTTCAGATAGATTCTTCCCGAACAACTCTGCTTCATTGGACGCGACGATCTGATTCCGGTTATCCACGATCAAGGTAGGGAACGATTCCTGATTCAGGATTGAATTTAATTGGCGCTTACTAACATTGATGACCAATACTCCTTTTTGCCCTAGTGAATTCACTGCGAATGAACGAATCAGGCTGAGATAATCGGCATCGTCCCTCTCATCCTTGATTAAGTTCCAGCCAGCCAATCCTTTCTGCTCTATAGCCTCCTTGTACCAATCTGCGGTTGTGATTCTTTCGTCCGGCTGAATAAATTCCCAGTTGTTCAATGCTCCAGGATTAGAAACATAGACTCGGATGCCGGATATCTCTTTGTACAATTGGAGGTAGTCACGAATACCTGTATACTCCCGGTAAGCCTGAATGACTTCAATGTAGCTGTCATACTTCTGGCTAGCCACCATTTTCATCCGGTTATCATTGGTTAGCCGATACGAGATGTCCAGTGGTACTTTAATCAGTTCTTCTGTACGATTTTGGACCCGATCGACATTGTTGGATACTTGCATAAAAGCGTCCTTAATGACGGCCTCTCGGAGTTTTCCCGTCAGAAACAGGCCACATAACAGCAAGGGAAGAACAGCTACCGAAATGAATGTAAGCGTCATCTTCTTCCTTAGTTTCATATCATTCATCATTCGTATAAAAAACATGGCTTGCCCTCCCCGATCAGTACGGCTGCTGCGCGCAAAATGCCCCTTTTCATATAAAAAGGGGCATGCATAACTCAATCAATTGTTTTCTATCTTTCGCCAATGTACTGTTGTACTGATCCTTTAAGCCCTAAGCCTTGCTGGACTTTATGGCCCGAAGCCTGAACCATCCACTTTCATAGTCTTTCTGTCTGTAGACAAGAGGCAGGCCCAACTTCATAAGCCTATCCCCCCCATGGATAGACTTTTCCCCGCTATTTCCAGACTGAACTTCATATTCGAGTTCTGGATTCAGTCCGTCAAGGCGCAGGGCTCGCCAAGGTGCATTCGGAACAGCCATCACTTGGAAATAGTAGACGATGGCATCCTCTTGGTCTTCGGAAACAAACATCCAAGCCGACTCGTTATGTTCAAACGGACTCTTTAGGCGATACAAGTCACCCTTCTGTACTAAGCCACGAATCTGCTTGTATGCTGTGACTTGACGTTTAACCGTCTCTTTTTCCTCATCAGTGAATTTCGTGAGATCAAGCTCATATCCAAAATTTCCAGACATGGCGACATCACCTCGAAAATCAAGGGGCGTTATGCGTCCAACTTGATGGTTCGGAACGGCCGACACATGGGCTCCGATGGCGCTTACGGGATAGACAAGGCTAGTTCCATATTGAATCTTCAGGCGTTCCACCGCATCGGTATTATCACTAGTCCAGACTTGAGGCATGTAGTAAAGCATGCCTGGATCAAAACGTCCTCCACCACTTGAGCAACTCTCAAAAAGAATATGCGGAAATTCGGTGGTGACGCGCTCTAACAGCTCATACAATCCAAGAACATAGCGATGGGCAGTCTCGGATTGGCGTTCCGGCGGCAGATCAGCGGAACCAATTTCCGTCAGGCACCGATTCATATCCCACTTCACGTAAGAGACTGGAGCACTGGAGAAAATGGCAGCCAGCGAATCGTAGATGTAATCGCGCACTTCCTTGCGAGTATAGTCCAGTACCAACTGCCATCTGGCTTCGCTACGCCGCCGTCCTGGAACGTGAAGACACCAGTCTGGATGCTTGCGGTACAATTCGCTGTCTGGAGAGATCATTTCCGGCTCGAACCAGAGCCCGAATTTAAGCCCCAATTGATTGATGCGTTTCGCGACATCGGCCAGTCCGTCTGGCAGCTTCCGGCGATCTTCGTACCAATCACCGAGAGACGAATTGTCAGAATCCCGTTTGCCGAACCAACCATCATCCAGGACAAAGAGTTCGATGCCTAGCTCAGCCCCCTCTTTCGCTATCGATACCAACTTATCCGCATTGAAGTCAAAATAGGTAGCTTCCCAGTTATTGACCAGAATAGGGCGTTCTTCATCCCGATATTTACCTCGGCAAAGCCGAGTCCGATACAAGCGATGATATGTACGCGACATTTCTCCCAGCCCTTGACCGGAGTATACCATAACGGCTTCTGGCGTTTGGAAGCTCTCCCCTGGATTCAGTAACCATGAAAAGTCAAACGAGTTTACGCCAATGCTAAACCGTGTAGAGCCAAATGAATCTAATTCTGCTCCCGCCTCAAAGCCTCCGCTGTACACAAGACTAAAGCCGAATGCCTCACCCTGGCTTTCCGTGGTCTCCTGCGTGACTAATGCAGTAAAAGGATTGAGCTGATGGCTGCTCATGCCTCTTTTACTATCAATTCGGGTTTCACCTTGCAAAATCGGTTTGCGGGTAATATTCCCTTCCCGTGCCCATGCTCCCGAAAGATACATGAACTCTAAATCGCTTTTCCCCGCGAAATCGACACTGGCGCTTAGTGCACGGAGGAGCCGAAGATTTTGTCCCCCCGCATTACTCAAACGAGCCGAACGAGCGATTACATTTCGATCCGCGAAGACGGTGTAAAGAAGAACAACTTTAAGACCTGAAAAGGCATCTTTTAATTCCAGTTCCAACGTATCCGCTTCGGCTTCATTCTCGGTATAAACGGCCGGAAGCCCGGGTAAAGATGGCTTTCCCTTAATGATCCGGTAACCATCATACTTTAACTCCGTGATGCGTGTTCCATCCTCAAGCTCTACTTGATACGCCGGTGTACGGAAGTCTCCACTCCCATACTGCGGGTATTCTTGCGGCAGCCGATCTAATCCAGCCGTCGCGGGAGTGTGAAGCAATAGATCAGCCATGGGCTCACGGTGCTTCAACCTGTCTCCCCAGTATACATGCACAGGAAATCCATCGACAATCTGAATAATATAACTCATGCCCGACGACTGCAAATGAAACAGCCCCGGTTGCTCTTGAACAATGATACCCATTGGGAAAATAACCCCTCTCTTAGATAATAATCATCGGAGATCCACACCTAAAATGGCACTTAGAACAACCCTTTTGTAACAGCCATCAACTAAGTCCATATGGTGTAAAGCTTGATAAGATTCAATGATATAGCAATAGGTTCTATAGAAATCATATATTAATTTTAGATATGAAGTACATGGCATGGTACTCACTGTTTATGTTATAATGCTTGATAATTTACATAAGGAGATATACCGTGATTGAGTATTTGCCACGTAGTAAACAGCACTCTGAATTGTATCTAACTCAGTTTGGCATAGAGGAATGCATACCCGGTCACTTTTTTGGACCTGCTATAAGAGATCACTATCTGCTCCATTATATTTTGGACGGGGAGGGTACCTTCGAGGTCGGTGGGTTCAGTTATCGCTTACGGAAAGGACAATGGTTCCTAATCTGCCCGCAAGTCATCACTTATTATCAAGCCGATGTAGTGAATCCTTGGTCTTATTGCTGGTTTGGTTTTAACGGGGCACTGGCAGAAACACTCCTCAAGCAGGCAGGCCTGACGATGATGTCCCCAATCCTCTACTTTGAAGGAGAGCATTTGATTTATCAGTATTTGCAGCAAATGAACGAATCAAGTGGGTATCATAAAGCTCGGGAAACCAGATTGGCCGGGCTGCTTTACTCAATGTTATCGGAGCTAATTGAGTTCAGTCCGGCAACGTTCTCTGGACAAAAGGAAGGTCGGGCGGAAATTTACGTTGAAAAAGTGAAGGATTTTATCGAAATGAATTATGCTCAGAAAATTACCATCGAGCATATTGCAAATTTTATCGGACTCAATCGGAGTTATTTATGTTCGTTATTTAAACGACGAGTAAACACCAGCATTCAGGACTATCTGATTCGCTACAGGATCAACAAAGCTTGTGAAATGATGGGTAACGCTGAACTTTCGATAGGCGATATTTCCCGTTCAGTCGGCTATAATGACCCTTTACTCTTCTCAAAAATTTTTAAAAAGGTAAAGGGATTCTCTCCCAAACATTATCGAGCCGAAACCCATGCTCAAATGCAAAACGACTACTGAAATTACCAGTAGAAGCCTCTAACGAATAAAAGAGGTCAACCAGAAAACTGGCTGACCTCTTTTATGTTTATTTTGCAGTTTGTCCTTCCAAATAAGAAACAGGTTCTTTAACCTCTACTTTGGTACCGCCAAATTCATCCTTAATGTACTTTTGAGTATCCTCGTTATGATAGAGATCCGCTAATTTTTGTAGTCCCTTATCGTTTGCCTTATCCGCTGAAGTAACCAGAACGTTAATATTGTTCTTTGTCGCCTGACTGATCTCTTCGTGGAACAAGGAATCCTTCAGTACATTCAGACCGCCTTCTAAAGCAATCGTGTTCCCGATCAACACCAGACCTACATCTTGAATCACGCGCGGACCTGTTTTGTCGTCGATGAGCTCAAATTTCAGGTTTTTAGGATTACTCGTAATATCATTGACTGTACCTAAAGCATCATTAAAGTCAGCTTTAAGCTTAATTAAACCGGAGGCTTCTAATAGCCTCAAACCTCTTGCTGTATTCGCCGGATTGTCCGCCAAAGCCACCAACGCTCCGTCGGTCACTTCATCAATACTTTTGAACTTTTGCGAATAAATCCCCATCGGCTCCAGATAGGTGGTGGCTATCGCCTTCAAATCGGCTTTGCTCTCTTTGTTATAGCTCACCAGATACGCCCACGATTGGAATGCATTCACGTCCACATCGCCTTGTTTAGTCGCATTGTTCGTTTCGATTCCACCGTTAATTTCCTTTACTTCAATATCCAGCTTGGCATCCTTGGCGGCCTGGGATTGAGCAATATGCTTCCAAATCTGCGCGTCAGACCCCATGGAGCCAATGACTACCTTTTGCGTTTCCGCACCGGAAGCGGAGCTGGAGCCATTACTGTCTGTACTTTTATTACCGCACCCTGCGGCTACGAGTAATAAACTAATCCCTAATAGTAAAACGAACGATTTCTTCATGTTGTTTTCCCCCAGATCATGCTAGTATGCTAGTGCATCGTCATTCCACCTGTAACATTAATCGCTTGTCCTGTCATATATGCGGAGAGCGGACTTGCCAAAAACAGCACCACATTGGCGACATCCTCTACCTCGGCGGTTCTCCCCAATGGTACCTGCGAACAATCTTCTTCATATATCTCCTGGGCGGTCATTCCGCGAATGACGCCCCCTTCAATCCGCTCACGATGCTTCATCGGCGTTTCTACGATACCTGGACAAACCGCATTCACCAAAATTTGATGCGGAGCAAGCTCAATGGCCATCACCTTGGTCAAGCCGAGAACCGCATGTTTGGATGCACAATATCCGCCCATAGCCCGATATCCATTTTTTCCAGCCTGTGAAGCAATTTGGATAATTCGCCCCGGTTTACGCGCATCCACCATTTCCTTGGCAAACCGTTTGGACGCTACATACAGCCCGGTTGAATTGATCGAAAATACTTTCTCCCAATCAGCCAACTCACTATCAATGACATAATCCATCGTAGAAGTACCTGCGCAGTTCACCAATATGTCAGGAACTCCTGATTTGCTAATGAGCAGATCGCACCATCTTTCGATATCATCCGGCTTAGATATGTCCAATTGAGTTTCAACCAACTGTGAATGGATCACTCTATACGGCTCTTCATAAGAAATATCAGCAGAAATCACCTTAGCTCCACTTTGAATGAAAAGCTCTACAATCCCCTTGCCTATACCCGACTTACCGCCTGTCACTACTGCTGTCTGATGAGATAGGTCTATTGAAATCATAGATTTTAAAATACTCTTTTGAAAGGATCGCGGCTAATGCCAGCCTCCAACACAATCTTCACATATTCCTGCGCGGAGAAAAGAGAATGGTCCTTATAGTTCCCGCATTCCAAAGCAGTAACAGCCGGGACTTCTGTCGTTTCCAGAATTCTCTTCAACGTTTTTTCCAAAGCGAGTGCAATTTCCTCAGGCTCGTGTTCATTCCATAAAATCAGGTAGAACCCTGTTCTGCAGCCCATAGGAGAAATATCGATAATTCCCTTGATTTCATCTCTCAGATACGTCGCCAATAAATGCTCCAGCGTGTGTACAGCAGCTGTTGGCAGTGCGTCTTCGTTCGGTTGCAGAAATCTCAGGTCATACTTTTGTACCGTGCTTCCTTTTTCATCATGCTCTACTCCCGCTGCTCTTACATAAGGAGCCTTTACAATCGTGTGGTCTAATTGGAAGCTTTCTACTTTTGCCATTTTTCTCATCCTCATTTTCTGTAATTTTTATGTTTAGTCTAATGACGACTACTCAATACTTGTGCTATTTTTTTAAAAGTTTAATGCTTTAAATCAGCATTTTTGCAATTATACATCGGATTACTCGGTTTTACCACAATAATTATTATTTTTTTCTCATTTCTTTGTCCGCCTCTCCTTTGCCTGTACGTTTTGACATAGTGTACAATATATACGGTAATCCATCTTTACGAAATAGATCGAGGACATCGTAAGCCTCATTTAGGAGAATGCTCTGTGAATGAACCGGATTGGAAGCACTTGAATGCTGTCCCTTTGCCCTTGCAGGAATTTCAGCTACAGCTGGACCAGAACAGTGTGGACGCCAAGCAACTAGAGGAATGGAAGAAGATTCCCGTCCTTTATCAACTAGCTTTGGAGGAATTAAAGAACAAAATTAAGCTGATTCAGACGGAATGGAAGCTAATAGATGGTTTTAGCCCGATTGAGCACATTAAAACCCGGATCAAAGAACCCCACAGCATTGTGGAAAAGGTTCGGCGTAAAGGGCATGAGGTCACCCTGGACAATATATTGCGTGAAATTCATGATATCGCAGGCATGCGTGTGGTATGCGCATTTGTCAAAGATATCTATCGCCTGATGGATCACCTCCGCACACGGGAAGACATTCGTATTTTGGAGGTCAAGGACTATATTGCCCATCCTAAGCCCAACGGCTATCAGAGTCTACATGTCATTGTGGAGATTCCACTGATCCTGTTTGAGGGCACACGCTGGATTAAAGTCGAAATTCAATTGCGCACATTGGCTATGGATTTTTGGGCCAGTATGGAGCATATTTTGTACTATAAGTTTGATAAAAAAGTGCCCGAACACGTGGTTAACGGGTTGGCCGAAGCTGCACGTGCAACCTACGAACTGGATCAGAAAATGCTCAAGCTGCGCGGGGAAATTTTATCGCTTAGCGAGGAACAGGATGTGGAAGAGTCTCCAGGGAAACGAGCTGAGGAGTCAGCTCTGAAGACACTCTCCCTTCCCGCAGATCACGCTACTTCGAGGTCACAGACTTGCTAGCCATACAGGCACGGGATAACTAAAGCATTCATATGGGGTTGTTCCCCCTTGTGCTGGAACTTAGGAACTTATGTATGATGTATAAATAAAGAGCCGTCAAAACCACTACGATCCTGGTTTTGACGGCTCTTTTACACATTTGTTTCAATCAAATATTACTGTTTCTCGCGAATCTCTGTGCTTATTTTCTCAACGATGTCTGCAATGCTGAATGATCCCAGATCGCCTTCGCCCCGTTTGCGCACTGCTACAGTACCGGTTGTTTTTTCATTTTCCCCGATAACGAACATGTATGGAACCTTCTCCAATTGCGCTTCACGGATTTTATAACCAAGCTTCTCATTCCGAGTATCCACTTCGACACGCAGACCCGCTTTCAGCAATGCTTCCTGCACCTCATTGGCAGTCTCGATATAGTTCTCGGATACAGGCAACAGCTTCGCATGAACAGGAGCCAGCCACAATGGGAATGCACCTGTAAAATGTTCAGTCAGGATGCCCATGAAGCGGTCGATCGAACCATAGATGGCACGGTGAATAACGACCGGACGGTGCTTCTGGTTGTCTTCGCCCACATAAGTGAGGTCGAACTTCTCAGGCATTTGGAAGTCCAATTGGATCGTTCCGCACTGCCAGCTGCGTTTGAGCGCATCGAGAATGTGGAAGTCAATTTTCGGACCATAAAACGCTCCATCTCCCGCATTAATACGGTAGTTCATACCCAAATGCTCCAGCACGTTTTGCAGAGCTTGTTCCGCTTGATCCCACAGCGCTGGCTCGCCCATAAAGTCATCTGGACGTGTGGACAGTTCCACTGTGAATTCAAAGCCAAACACACTGTACATTTCATTAATCAGCTTGATTACGTCCGTAATCTCTTTTTCAATCTGTTCTGGTGTAACGAAAATATGCGCATCATCCTGACAGAATGTACGAACACGCATCATACCGTTCAACGCACCGGACAGCTCATGACGATGCACTTGTCCAAATTCGGATATACGAATCGGCAGATCGCGGTAAGAATGAAGTTCATTTTTAAACACAAGCATATGCCCCGGGCAGTTCATCGGTTTCAGAGCAAATGTAGTTTCATCTACTTCCGAGAAGTACATATTTTCTTTGTAATGGTCATAGTGTCCCGATTGTTCCCACAGACGGTTGTTCATCATCAGCGGTGTACG
Source organism: Paenibacillus ottowii (assembly GCF_006874425.1). Lineage (GTDB taxonomy): Bacteria > Bacillota > Bacilli > Paenibacillales > Paenibacillaceae > Paenibacillus > Paenibacillus ottowii. Next base: position 97,977 of record NZ_VIJZ01000007.1, on the reverse strand, counting down.
TACTTCTTCATAGCCATGCAGACGTTGAATGTCGCGGGAGTAATCTTCGAGCGCAGTACGCACCACCATACCTTTAGGCAGGTAGAACGGCATGCCAGGTGCTTCTTCGGAGAACATGAACAGTTCCAGTTCCTTACCCAGCTTGCGGTGGTCGCGTTTTTTCGCTTCTTCCAGCATGTGCAGGTGCTCATCCAGTTGAGCTTTTTTAGGGAATGCTGTTCCGTAGATACGTTGCAGCATCTTGTTATTGGAATCGCCTCTCCAGTATGCACCTGCCACACTTAACAGTTTGAAAGCTTTGATGCGGCCAGTGGATGGCAAATGCGGGCCACGACACAGGTCGAAAAATTCGCCTTGATCATAGATCGTAATTTCCGCTTCTTCCGGCAAATCACGGATCAGTTCCAGTTTCAATGGATCTTCCAGTTCACCAAAAATGCGAGTTGCTTCCTCACGGCTGACCACACGACGTGTAATCGGCAGATTTTCCTGCGTGATCTTCGCCATTTCCTTTTCGATCTTCGCCAGATCGTCAACGGACAATGGGTTTTCGATATCAATGTCATAGTAGAAGCCGCTGTCAATGACTGGACCAATACCCAGCTTCACATTTTTCTCACCATAAATGCGTTTGAGCGCCTGTGCCAGCAAATGCGCTGTGCTGTGGCGGTAAACTTCCAGACCGTCCGCACTGTCCAGCGTAATAATTTCAAGGTCAACGTTCTGATCCAAAACGGTGTTCAGATCGACAGCCTTCCCGTTCACTTTACCTGCTACTGCGTTCTTTTTCAGTCCGGAACTGATCGAACCCGCCACGTCAGCGATGGTTACGCCCTGCTCGTACTCGCGTACGGCTCCGTCCGGCAATTTCACTTGAATACTCACGATTAAAGCCTCCATTTCAAATTGTGTGCTATATCAAAATTGAACGCAAAAAAAACGCCTCTCTCCCTCAAGGGACGAGTGCGTTCAGCTCGTGGTTCCACCCTAGTTCGGCCCGCTACTGTACATACATTCATGTTCATCCAAACATGCTCATGCACGACCTGCGTGACCCTCCATTGGTATCCGTTAACGGGGATAAATCGGTGGGCGCTTACTGATGCCACTGCCAGCTTGCACAGCTACACGTTCAACGTCACGGCTACAAAGGGGTAACTTCACATGCGGTTGCCGGAAAAGCTCTCAGCCTCGTCTTTTCTCTCTGAACGGCCCTTCAAGGAAATCATGTCTTTGGTCAATGCCTTGAATATTACTATATGCTACAGCATTATAGATCAAATTCGCAGGTATTTCAAGTGGACGTTTATGTAAGCTTCTGTCTTATTTATCATCCGGCTATGAAGGCGAAATAGGCCTATATTTACACCCTACTAAAAACACTGTAAAATTTTTCTCATCTAGACGATATCGTACAGAAAGAAGGCGAAAGAGATACCTAAGATCATTGTCACAGAAGAACAATGGATTCAAAAAGGAATAGAACGTTTTGAACAGGGCGGAATGGATCAACTCATTGTTGAAAAAATGGCTACTGCTTTAGGGTGCAGTAAGAGCAGTTTTTATTGGTATTTTGCCAATCGCAGCAGCTATATTAGACAAATTGTAGAGACATGGAAGGCACAGACGACACAACAGGTTATGACCTCGTCCATCAACCATGCGACCGCAGATGAGCGGATCAGAGAGGTGCTAACCCAGATGTTCGGCAAGACGAAACGGGGAGACTTTCTGTTTTATCTGCGCAAGCTGTCACTGAAGGACGATAGTTACCGTTCCTTGCTCAACGAAGTCGAGCAGATGAGAATGGAGTTTATGAAAGAACTTTTAATCCAACAGGGAATGCAGCCAGAGAAAGCCTCGCAGAGGTCATGGATGTTGTACCATTACTATTTGGGTTGGTATGAGCGTCACAAGCAAGAGACGTTAAGTGAAGAAGCCATTCAGCAGCATATTCATATGATTTGGACAGAGTGGATTTCCAATTAAGGAGGATGTGAGATGTTGGAGTTACTTACATGGGCAGTTGGCGGAATTTTATTGGTACTGAGCGGTATGCATCTATATTGGGTATTTGGCGGACAAAAGGGTGCTAAGGCAGCGATCCCAAGCACGGGAACGGATTTGCTTTTTAAACCCTCCAAAATAGGGACGTCGATTGTTGCCATTTTACTAGCTTTAGCCGCTTGGTTCGTTCTGGAGTTAGGGAGAGTCGTACCCATTCAGTTTTTCCATTTCTTCTATTTCTACGGTTCAGGCTTGTTGTCATGTTTATTTATTTTACGTTCTATAGGAGATTTCAAATGGGTAGGGTTCTTCAAGAGAAAAAAAGGAACGGTTTTTGCAAAATGGGATACTGTGCTCTATTCGCCCCTTTGTTTTCTCTTGGGAACAGCCATTTTAATCATGACGCTTTTACGTACGGCGTAATTTAAAGCTGATCTTTACCCGTTTTGTTTCTTTCGTACGTCTCCACCAGTTTCTTTCTCAGTGAAATAGTACAGTAAAGCCAGCACAGGCAAAATGACTCCAATCAGAGCGCTGAAATTCCAACCACCCAACGCATAAGACCAACCACCTAATGATGATCCAATCGCTCCGCCTATGAAAAAGATAGACATGAATAATCCATTCAGACGCCCTCTCGCTTCACTTCCCAGGGAGTAAATGACACGCTGTCCAAGCACCAGGTTTCCCGATACAGCCATATCCAGTGTAATCGCTGAAATAAAGAGAAGGATGAGCGCAGCCGTCGAATGACTTTGGAAAATATAGATGACCAAAAAGGACAAGGCGGCTATGACCATAGCTAGCCCGGTTAAACCTTTGCTCCAGCCTTTATCAGCCAATCTTCCGGCAATCGGAGCTGCTATTGCGCCGCCTACACCTACTAAAGCAAACAGTGCAATCCCTTGCTGAGACATGCCGAAATCATCCGCCAAGCGTAGAGGAACAACCGTCCAAAACAGGCTGAAGGCACCAAATAAGCAGGCTTGATATAAGGCACGACGGCGCAATGCAGGCGTTTGTTTGAAAAGAGTACCTAGCGAGAGAATCAGTTTACTGTAAGATACCGTAGGTACAGGCTTGCGCTCTGGAAGAGCCCGCGAGAGAAGAATCGTCAACAATGTCAAAACGATGGCTGACATAATAAATATGGCTTGCCATCCCCAGATGCTGGTTATGAAGCTTGCCAATGGACGTGCAAACATAATGCCTAGCAGGAGCCCACTCATGACATTCCCGACAACCCGACCGCGCTGTTCTTCGGATGCTAAATAAGTAGCGTACGGTACCAATATTTGGGCTACTACAGATCCAACTCCAATGAACAAGGATGCGGTCAGGAACAACGTGGCATTGGGAGCGAAGGCAGCAACAAGCAATGCAAAGACTGTAATGATGAGCGATACGACCATGAGCCTTCGATTTTCAATAATGTCGCTAATCGGTACGATAAACAGCAGTCCTACAACATAACCGATTTGAGTTAAGGTGACAATGAAGCCCGCTGTTGTGGAAGAAAGGCCCAGTGCTACATGAATAGGCCCTACAAGGGTTTGAGCATAGTAAAGGTTGGCAACAATAAGGCCGCATGCGGCTGCCAACAGAAACATCATCCAATTTGAAATCCGATTACCTTCTACGGCTTGTTGTTTTCTTTGCATGATAATCCTCCTCAATAATTTAAATACTGAACGTATAGTTCGCTAATTCGATAATCAAATAATATACTGAACGTTTCGTTTTGTAAATAGGCAAATTCAAATTTTTATTTTTGTCTATTATTTGATATACTGAACGTACAGTTTGTATTTTGTGTTTTCCTATATCTATGTAAGAGGGTGAGCATTCCAGTGCAGAGTAAACGAGGACGTCCTCGTAATGTCGAGTCGCAAAAATCTATCCTTGCCGCCTCCTATGATCTACTGTTGGAGCAAGGCTTTGGAGCGGTAACGGTAGAAAAAATTGCTGAGCGAGCGAAAGTGAGCAAAGCCACCATTTATAAATGGTGGCCTAACAAAGCTGCCGTAGTCATGGATGGCTTCCTGTCAGCTACCATGGCAAGATTACCTGTACCCGACACAGGTCGTGTACTAGACGATATTCTCATTCATGCTACGAATTTAGTACGGTTCCTAACCAGTCGAGAAGGTAAAATCATTACGGAGTTAATTGGTGAAGGGCAACTTGATGCAGGGTTGTCAGAGGCATACCGAACCCGGTATTTTCATCCCCGGCGACTTGAAGCCCGGCATCTTATTGAGCGGGGAATTGAACGCGGGGAATTGAAGGAGCATCTCGATGTTGAATTATGTATCGATCTCATTTATGGACCGATTTTTTATCGTTTGCTGGTGACAGGTTATCCATTAGACGATGCCTATGTACGACAATTAGTCATGAATGCATTCGAAGGAATTGGCTTGGACTGAATGGCGAATGCTATATAGCGGGGCTGGCAGCCACCACAGAGTATTTTTTGTGAATGGCTGCTTTTTTCTTTTATCTTTTCTTTTACCTGCCGCGATTCTCAAGCTAACTCCTGATTGGCTTATTCGTCAGGGTCTATACTAATCTTTTGCAGCAGATCGATCAGAAGGTCCTCTTCCTCTTCGGATAAATTGTGGACAAGACCGGCATTGAGCTCGTCCAATATTTCTCGTAAGACAGGAGCGAACTCTAACGCCTTAGCCGTAGGAGATACAAGTTGAGAACGACGATCATTCGGGTCCGTTTTACGTTCAATGTAGCCTGATTCCTCTAATTGTTTTACAGAGCGGGCTGTGGTTGCCTTGTCAAATTTAAGTTCATTCGTCAGCTGCTCCTGTGTAATGCCCGGCCGCTGCAAAATAGTTTTTAAGAAACTGTGTTGTCCCCCACTGCCGATTCCGTAAGGAGCCAGTTTTTTGGACAGTATTTTTTGATTTCGACGGTACAGGTGGGAAATTAGCTTTCCAATCGGTTTTTTTCTCATCAAATTCACCTCATTGGCTTGAAAATGGCAATCCCCAGCTGGGACCAAAACAAAGTTTACAATACTATTGTTGCGTACGCAACTAATTTGCTGTACACTAGAACCGTTCATTTAGTTGCGCACGCAACTAAAGAAAGAGCTGCCAACGATAAAGAGGTGTTCATAATGAGTTCAACTGCTACAACTGCTGCAACCTATCAAGAAAATATCGAAGTTCAGAAGAAACGTTGGATGATTTTGATTGTTTTAAATCTGTTTACGTTTATGTCCACCCTGGATGGAAGCATCGTTAATATTGCTCTTCCTGTATTGTCCCGCACGTTACATTTACCTGTGGCACAGATTGAATGGGTAACAACCGCCTATCTAATGGCGATATGTACCGCTATTTTATTTTTTGGCAAGCTAGGGGATATGGTCGGTAAAATCAAAATATTCAAAATCGGTACGATCATATTCATTCTTGGCTCCCTATTGTGCGGTCTTAGCTCCTCACTCTCCCTATTGCTGATTTCCCGCATTATTCAGGCGATTGGCGCATCTATGACCATGGCGAACAGCCAAGGGATCGTAACAGATATCTTTCCGTCCACTGAACGGGGTAAAGCGCTTGGCCTCATCGGAACCTTCGTTTCTCTGGGCAGTATCGCCGGTCCAAGCTTGGGCGGTATTATTGTCTCCTCGTTGGGCTGGCAGTATATTTTCTGGGTCAATGTACCAATAGGCTTGGTCGCTGTCTTTCTTGGCTGGAAGCTTCTGCCGAAGGATCTGATCAAGGTGAAGGATAAAATTGACGTTCCCGGCAGCCTAGTGTTTGCTGTTTTTATTCTCACTTTGTTCGTCGGATTATTGCTAGGACAGCAAGTCGGGTATGGAGACGCACGTATTATTGCTTCGCTGGTGGTGGCGGTAGTTGCTTTTGCCACATTCATCCGATTGGAATTTCGTCGTCCACAGCCGCTGTTACAGCTCACATTGTTCAAAAATCCATTGTTTTCACTTAGTATTTTGTGTGCTTTTCTGGTGTTCGTCGCTAACTTCTGCTTTAACATCATTTCGCCTTTCTATGCACAGAATATGCTGAACTTGTCGCCTTTTTATGCCGGATTTTTGCTGATGCTGTTCCCCATCTCTATGGTTATCGTAGCCCCGCTCAGCGGTGCGCTGTCCGATAAAATCGGGTCTGAGCTGCTTACCTTCGCCGGGCTGGTCGTTATGGTCGTTGCCCAGATTGGATTAGCCCAGCTCCATGCAGGCAGCTCCATCCCGCTCGTCGGTCTGTGGATTGCCATGCTGGGTATTGGCAGTGGTTTATTCCAATCACCGAACAACTCGCTGATTATGTCCAAGGTCCCTCGTACACAGCTCGGCTCAGCCGGAAGTGTTAATTCGCTGGTGCGCAACGTCGGTATGGTTGTAGGGATCACGCTGGCCACATCCATTCTCTTTTATATTATGAGTAAAGAGGCTGGTTATCGGGTCACCGGATTGGTGCCAGGTCACCCTGAAATTTTCCTGTCAGGCATGCATGTAGTCTTTATGACATCTGCGTCCATCTGTCTTGTAGCGGCCTTGTTAACAGGCTGGAGGCTGATCGGGGCTAGACGGGCAAGAATGCAGCAAGAAAAGAGATAGGATTATCAGGAAGCCAAACAGGCTTTTGTAAACAGGATTACGTATTCTCTTACACTTCTACTAAGCGTCCGTTCTCTCTCCAGGATTGCAGAATTTTCTCAAGTACCCATTGATTCTTGTATCCGTCATCGAACAAGGGGGCTCGATCTACGAACTCCCCCCTTGCCAGTTTAATAAAGTCGCCATCGGCTGTATGATTATAGATTGCAGGAACAGCCCAAGTCTCGTATTCGGCATCTGGATGTTCCAGATCACGCAGCACGATACGAATACTTTCCGGATTATTAAGGCTGGCATGCAGCGTACCGAGCTCACCGTAAATATCCACTTCGATATCGTGACGCTTGCCGATGGCATTTTTGTGAGTGATAAAGGTACCCACGGTATTATCGCCAATGATGCCATGGAAGGCGGCGAGATCTTCCACGTCCACTTTTACAGGCAGGCCCGTGACCGGATCAGACCGCTCGGGTGTAATGATATGCAGCAGCGCCGCGACGCTTTTAAATTCACCAACGAGAAAACGGGCCAGATCAATAATGTGTGAGGCAGTATCCCCCACGACTCCGGAGCCGGCCTTGGCTAAATTATGTCGCCATGTATACGGATGCTGACGATACGGTGAAAATGCATCCATCAGATAGCGGAATTGAATATTGTATATTTTCCCCAGTTTGTGCTCTGCCAGCAGCTGCTTGGTATATTGGAAGGCCGCGCCGTAGCGATGCTTGTAGTGAACCAGCAAAGGAACTGGATTCGCGGTATACAGCCTTTCCAGCTGATCGGTTTCCTCCCATGTGAGGGTCAATGGCTTTTCTGCCAGTACTGCTTTGTGTTCTTCCAGCGCAATCCGAATAATGTCAAAATGCACATCATTGGGTGTCAGCGACAAAATCGCATCTACCCCTGGGTCACGGATCAGTGCTTCATAATGGGGATATCGCTTGGAAGCAGGCAGTTGCAGTTGTTCTCCGATGGCTTGAAGGCGGTTCACGTTGACATCACTAACGGCCACAATCGATACCCCTGACATACGGTTCAATGATCTGATGTGATATTCAGCGATCAGGCCCAAGCCGATGATACCCATCCGAATGGGGATGGTTGGGGAAGTAGAAGCACCCATATGTTCAGAACTCCCTTCTCTACAATTTGGTTTGATATGTGTAAAACATTCCTTTTTGCTATGCAGTATCACCCGTAGCTTTGTAGAATAGTCCCCACCAGAAGTGATTGCCGTAACTTTTACTTCTACAGACAGATACTAGACCGTGAATATAATTTCCCATAAAAAAAGAATCTGCAGCTCCGTTGTCCGGTTTTGCAGATCCTTTGTACCTCTTTCTTTATATCGACTACATCCTATCGACTACATCAAAAATGTACCTACGACAAAAGATACCCCAATGATGATCGAGCGCAGCAGCTGTGCCAGAGCCACATTGCCTTTGGCAATTTCTTCGCACACCTTGGTGCGCGGTGTCACCAGATCAAAAATAATATAGACCAGACACAACACTACAATGCCCACGGCCGACCAGGTCAGCATATCGAGCCATGAATGGCTGCTATACGACACCATGCCCACGATGATACACAGGCCTAGCAGCTTTGCACCCATGTAGATGCCTGCTGCTTCATTGCCACGTGCGATTTCCTGATTATCGTTATAACGTGTCAGCAAGCTGAACACAAAATAACCTACGATTAAAATGGCAAACAAGATAAGCAGGCCGATGCCTACATTGCCCAATGCGTTGCCCAAACTGAGATGAGAGTCCAATTTTTTTCCTCCTTATGATACTTGTGAATGAATAGGGACAGATAAGTCCAGCATGTTGTACATTTTGCAATTCAAATTATACAGCGGGCGGATTAGAAGGTTTGTTGGCAACGGCGGCCGCGCAATAGTAGGCCATATCACCTGTTACCTTCTCGCCGATTCGCGGCAGGACTCCCGCAAAACGTCCTCCGATCACGAATATGCCTGTCAGTACATAACCGTGAAATAACCCTTCCTCAGTCTGTACCTCTGCACTCTGCATGGGCCACAGCCGCTGATAAATCTTGGGCTGTCCCTCGTAATAAGCGGCAATATGTGCAGCTTCCTCCTGTTCAGGCGTCAGTGGAGCATCAGCTTGATGCAGCAGATCAGGCTGGTCAGCCTCCGCATTTTGGGCCACTCCCGAAACGCTTTTCAGTCTCTCCTCGGATTCAGGGTGTTCGATCAAGTGTGTCCCTTTTCCCTCTCGGCCCCATATGCCTTTGGCCACATAAGGCTCTTTAGTTTGCATAAACACAGATGGTTCAAAATATGTTGGTAGCAGGTAGGTTCGTATGACCTCCAGCTCCCGGTCGTCAAACAAACGAAAGCCACAGAACGCTGGTGTCTGCTCATTGCGCTCGTACAGCGACCATACGGTTGCGGTGAACCCTTTGCTCTGGGTAATGATATGCTGCGGTGGATTAATGAGTCCTATTTTCCCGTCTGCCACCATATCCATTAGCGCCTGCCCCACCTCAAGCCCTGTGTCTTCTTCCCGATCTTCAATCAGATATTCCAGCGGATACAGGCGATAGAGGATGTGAATCTGCTCTCCCCGGTGATACAATCCTTCATTTGGGATAATTTCCAGTTCTTCCAATGGCGCATAAACCACTTCAAACCCGGCTTGTTCACATAAACGCATAATATATTTGGTATTTGTCTGATCCTCGACATGCCAATCATAGCAAGTGAAATACACCTTTGTCCCTAAGCCCTTACGGCTATAAAAATGAATGAGCTCCGTCAAGGCAGACTGAATCGCCTCATCCATTCCAGAGGAAGGGCCATGTAGACTCATGTCAGTCTCTGACATTCCCTCACTACGCAGCGCTTCCAACAGCTTTCCTTCGAGATAAGCCACCTCTGGAATCCCGGTTGGAGTATCGGTGTTATTCTCAATGCATTTGATCCCCGCTTCCCCCACAATCCAGTCCTGACGGGTTATGCCATCTGGCGCGGCCTCCATCCGTGCAGCACGCAGCAAGCCCGGATGAATCCCCAATCGCTCCACCAGATATTCATCCGGCATATAGCGCTGGATGAATTGCTGGACCTTGCGATAAATACGATGTACCGCCTCGGAAGCAGCCTGAAGCTCTGCCAGCTCGCTGTCCCGATACACCGTTAAGGCGGGCACGCAATAGGACTTGCCGTACATGCGATGATACGGAATCATACGGCTGATTTCATCCTTAAAAAGCTCGTCATGTTCATAAGGTAATTGCCGAATTGTACGCATGCTCATCTTAACCCCCAGAAAAAAAGCCGCTGTGTGAGCCGCTGCTGCCAAAACCACTGTGTGAGCTGGAAGATGAGGACGAGCTTTTGCGATAAGAACTGGAAGAACGACTGCTATGATATGAGGAGCCTCCATTATAATAGGTCGATCCGCCATAATAATACCCGCTGCTGCCTGAATCCCGACAGGCCGTTTGCTCCGATACAGGGAGCTCGTCGCAGTCATAATACTCGTCGTCACCGCAACCCGTCAGAGCGGCCGGGACAGCCAGCATCAGGGCAAAGGCCGCCATCCGTGCACGAGAACCGGGCTTGGATTTCATGGCTTCCCAAGAATGCTCCATTACAGATCGACCTCCTTCACAAACAAATGCACCTTTTTCAACTGAGGGTCCAGCACCGAATAGATGAACTCGTATGTTTTGCCACCCAAGACCGTATAGTGATCCAATAGTCGTTGGGCCAGCTCCAAGGTAAATATCGAGCCTTCCCGCTGATCCGTACTGCGGAACGCAGGCTCATGCCATACCCAGTACAATGCACTGAATGTGGACGTGTAGCCTCCCTCACTAGCCAGCACGAGATCCGTGATCGATGCACCGTAAGGCTGTGCACGTTCCCCTGTAAATTCGGTCACATAGATGGAATGATCCGTATGCTCTTCACTTTCATTCGAGATATGCGCCCATAGTTTGTCATGGAGACGCGTAGCGTCTACAAGCTTGCGCAGGAACAGCTCATCTCCCGATACGGATTCCCGTGTCAGGCTACGCAGTTCCTCTTGAGTGTCTTCTGACCATTCGCGATACGTTAATGAATAATAAATGATGATTCCCTTCCCTTCCTGTACGCTTCTGTCATGAGGTTTGCTATAAATCCAAGCTTCTGCCGTCGTTCACTATACGCGATTCTACCTTGAAAAGGTTCAATTTGGAAGAAAAATAAGACAAAAAAGCCGCAATCCCCAGGATTACGGCTTGGTTGTAGCAATTACAGTTTAATATTGTTTTCGTCGAAATATTCCTCCAGTGTCAGCCCCTGCTTGGCTACATCCTCTGCAATGTCTACTCCCACATAACGGATATGCCAAGGCTCGTACACATAGCCGGTCACATCTTCTTTACCCTTCATATAACGAATAACAAATCCGTATTCCGGTGCATGTTCTTCCAGCCATTTGCCTTCCTTGGAGGCTCCAAAGGATTGCTCCAGCTCATTGCCTACGCTGGGGCTGGATACGTCAATGGATAATCCTGTCTGATGCTCGCTCGTCCCCGGTACGGCGCTGACCTTAGAGGCATATTCCTGCCCCTTTGTCTTTACATTGTTGTTGAAAATAGACACCTGACGCTTATAGGACCGGTATCCCGATACCGCACGCAGCTCAATGCCATCCTTTTTCGCACCGTCAAACAGTTTCTCCAGTGCCTCTGCCGCTTCCTTACGCAAATGCCGTTTCTCATGCGGCCCCTCGAAGGAAAAAGGCACCTGCGGCTCCACCAGGTCATCCGGGACATAGCCCACAGGCAAACTGCGCTTTTTGTTTACAACGACTGTATCGGAAGTCGCATTAGTGACAACCGCCGTTCCATCCTCTTCCTTAACTGTGGCTTGCAGTGCACTTTGACTTCGCAACGCCATCACGGAGTCAGCCTGTCCGCTTGCTGTACCCGCAGAGGCTTGTCCAGCGCTAGTGCTGGCATTTCCTGCGTCCGTCTGGGTGGAAGGTTGTACATTCTCCTGTGCCGCTGTGGATGACTTTAATGGCTCACTTTCCTGGCCACCTGATCCCCCTTGCTGGCAAGCAGCCAACAATAGCCCAGGCAAGATTAGCCCGGGAATGAGCGCTTTGGTCCATCGCTGAGATGTGCGCGTCTGTTGTATATGTCGTTTCATGCTGGTATCTCCTCCAATATTGCAATTGATACATGACTTGCAGTGACTTTTCCGTTCCCCCATTGTAACTGAACTTTGGACACTCTTCGAAGCTGTTATCCTATCCAATGAAGGTGAACAGACTCGAAAAAGAAAGCATATACCCGAATTATTACGGATTATGACGTTTTTGCGGAATTGCAGCCCGAGCTCGTTCGGCTACCCGTTCACGTATGAGTTTCAATGCTTCTTCGGCACGAGGTAATCCCGGCAGCAAGGACGTGATATCGGTTTCCTTTTTGGAAGCAAGTTTTTGCGGCAGACGGATCTCAATAGCATGAAAGCCTGCTCCGGGACGATGCAGTGCTCCTTCCGCTGCGGATTCTGCAATCCATTCGCTAATTGCTGCCGATCCACTGCGTCCGCCCTCCGGGCGTGAAGTAGACTCAAGCGCGGGCGATGTTCTCTGTATATGGGATAACTCTCCAGCCCAAGCACTAAACACGTACTCCAACAGCTCTTCCTGCGTCATTCCGATCAACGCTGGACAGTGTTGTGGCTCGTTTTCCAGCCCGGTCTGCAGAGCTTTCTTTACATCTTCGACTGTACCTATACCATCCTCGCTGGCGGAAATGGCTGCCTCAGCTGCTAGCTGAACAATCTCATCGAGCGACAGACAGGTTTTCCCTTGCAGAAAACGGTAGATGTCCAAGGGCTCCGCTTTTAGCTGCTCCAGCCATGCCTCTCGCTGCTCCAGACTTAGTACAGGTACTGGACCAGTCCATTGGACGGGATGTGCGAAAGGTACACCCGTCGATTCGTCTACCAGCCCGTTGCCGTCTAATTCCACGATCCATCGACCGTCAGTTACTTTCAGCTTCACTTGCGGTCTCGTCATCGCCTTCATCCTTTCTCTGCTCACTCGATCCATACGTCATTTTGCAGCGCAATCAGACCACGCAGTTCATCATCAGACATTTCGGTGAGCCAATGTTCCCCAGAGCCGACAACCTGCTCAGAGAGCGCCTTTTTGCTCTCAATCAGCTCGTCGATCCGCTCCTCCAGTGTCCCTTGGCAAATCAGCTTGTGCACTTGTACATTGCGGCTTTGACCGATACGGAACACCCGGTCTGTTGCCTGATTTTCGACCGCAGGATTCCACCAGCGGTCATAGTGAATGACATGGCTGGCACGCGTCAGGTTTAGACCCACGCCACCTGCACGCAGGGAAAGTACAAATATATTCGGTCCTTTTCCCTGCTGGAAATTGTGGACAATTTCGTCCCGTCTGGTTTTCGCCAGCCCTCCATGCAGGAAATACGGCTCCTCTCCCAAAATCTTAGCCAAACGGGATACCAACAATTCTCCCATCGACACATATTGGGTGAAAATCAGCGCCGATTCGTCGTTCTCGCGAATGGTTTCTACCAGCTCCAGCAATCGCTCCATTTTACCTGAATTTTCAGCTTTACTGCTGTCAGCACGGCCCGGGATGATCAACCCTGGATGGTCACAGATTTGCTTTAACTTGGTGAGTGAAGACAGAACAAGCCCTTTGCGGGCCATACCGACCTGCCCGTCCAGTGTGCCCAACAGTTGGTCTACCACGCCACGGTATAATCCGGCCTGCTCTGGTGTCAGTACACAATAGGACTTCAACTCAAGCTTCTCTGGCAGATCCTTGCGGATATCCGGGTCGCTTTTGAGCCGACGCAGCATGAACGGGGAGACGAGGCGATGAAGCTCACGCAACGCGGACCCTCGCTCCTCTCCTGCCAGACTGTACCGCTGGCGGAATGAAGATGCCGTACCGAGATACCCTGGATTCAAAAACTGAAAAATAGACCACAGCTCGCTTAACCGATTCTCTACCGGCGTCCCCGTCATGGCAATCCGATGTGGTGCAGACAGCTTCATGACGCTTTGTGCCTGCTTTGTGCGTGCATTTTTTATATATTGCGCCTCATCCAACACGATGGAAGACCAGTGGACCGCAGACAAATCACTGCCGTCCCGGCCCGCCAAATGATAGGTAGTGAGGACGATATCATACTCTCGTACACTTTCCTGAAACAGCTCGCCGTGAAGTCGCTGGTTGCCATGGTGAATATACAGCGATAAATCCGGCGAAAAACGCTTCAACTCCCGCTGCCAGTTGCCAAGCAAGGACGTCGGACAGATTATTAACGCCGGACGCTGATCATCTGCGCCGATGCCGCCATCGAGCAGGCAGGTAATAACCTGAATCGTCTTACCCAGACCCATGTCGTCCGCAAGACAGACACCAAAGCCCAATCCTCGCATCGCAGCCAGCCATTGAAAACCGCGCTCCTGATAGGGCCGTAGCGCACCATGCAGCGTTTCCGGCACAGGCCGCGGTTCTACGGAACGGAGCACTCCGCCCTCAGCCAAAGACGCGAGCAATCCGGCGGATTCCGCGCCAAAGATGGACAGGCCCTTCCACGAGGCCTCGCCTGCACTTTCATTTTCCGCAGCCAGATGCATCCATTCAGACAAGCTCATTTCACCGTTTTCTCCGCGCTTGATAAAACGCAGCACCTGGCGAATTTCCTTGGGATCTACCTCGATCCATTCGCCTCCGAGACGTACATATGGCAAATTGGCCGCGACGATGCTTTCCAGCTCCTCCATCGTCAGGATCGTATCCCCCAGCACAGCCTCGGCCTCAAACGAAATCATGCGGTTAATGCCAACGGACGATGTATCGGCAATCACCCCATCTGGCTTGGCCCCCTGCTCTGTCGAGCGCATTTTAAGTCGCAAGCCTGCACGTCTTCGCCCCTCCCGGCTCCAGCGTGAAGGCATCTGCACAGTGATACCGTTCTTTTGTAACGCCGGCACGGCTTCCGTCAGGAAGCGAAAGAACATCTCCGGCTCCATAGTCAGCCCCTCGGGATAAGGGCGATTCAATGCTTCCTGCATGATAGGTGCCGCTTCAGCCGCCTGTCCGAGCCTCGTCAGCAGTTGTGCCTGTACTTGACGGTATACAATTTCACCGCGAACCAGATCACGTTCAGGATACGCCCAGAGTGCCAGAGCAGGCAGTCGCAATCCAGGCTCAGCATCGCTTTCTGCCCAAAAGGTAATGCGCCATTCCTGGATGCTCTCTTCCAGAGAAGGCTCCAAACGAAGGCACAGACGCAATTGCCCTTCAATGGGCTCCCTGGCTTCCCGTTCCGTGACAGGCATCGTGCTCCCCTTAAGAGAGGACGCTTGAAGAACCAGCTCCTCCATCTCAGCGGGCGTTCCCTGTATCGCAACCTGGCGCGAGCCTGTCAACAGACTGTTCCACCACAGCTCCGCCAGTGGCGATCCTCCGCGCCGATACTCTGCCCGATATCGTCCCAGCTCACGATCTGACGCTGTCAGCACTGCGGTCGTTTCGGCATGGACGACCGCACACAAGAAGGAATACAGCACCATTCCAGCTGCATCCTCACGTGTTTCTGGCTCCTTGCCCGCAAAAACGGCCGGAGCTGCCATACAAACAGCTGGCATTGCAGCTGCCAGCTCATGAAAGCGGCGGATGTCCTCCTCTTCGCGAAGCCGAGGAACCCACACCCCTACCGCCGCATCTGGACCGCGGCGGCGCGGTCCGGACGGACGCGCCTCTGTAAGCGATGGCGCAATTTCGCCCCGCTGCATTAGTTCCAGTGCAAAATAGGCAGCCTTTTGCCAATATTGCATTTCCTCGCCGAGCGTAATGCCCGATGCCGCACAGCCCTTCTCGTCCATGCGGGTCAGCAGAGCCATCGTCTCGCGAGGTTCCAGTGCCAGACCCTCCAGCGTACGCCCCAGCATGGAGCGTCTCTTGCCGCCTCTGCCCGCGGTTTCCACGCGAGCATTGTTAGGTATCCGCACCTCGGCAAGACGCAACGCAGCCTGCCGAAACGGTCGAAGGTCTCCCTTTAGCGTCAGCCTGCGGATCACACTGCTCCACGCATCAATACGTGGTTCCGACGTCTCACCAGAAAAGCAAAAAAACACATCACCGAGCCATATTCCATAAAGCGGTTGATTCATATCTGTCTCCCGTCCAGCCTTTTGAATTATTACTCTTCATCATATACGAAAACGGGCTCTTTTCAAAACTTTATCACAAAAATAATTGGAAAGTCATATGTTAATAACCTTAAATATTCATGTGATTAACTATAAATAGAGGAACCGAAATATATGGAAATGCGATGGACACTCCCTCCTATTCTTCGTCATCCTCTAAATAAGGATTCAGACTGTCTTGCAGCAATTCCCTGACCAGTGTACGCAGTTCTTTCGGATATACGACCTCGGCCTCAGGCCCGTATTTTAGCAAAAGTCTGGATACATACCTAAACTCTTCAACAGGGATATGTCCCTGCCATTCTTGACCTAGCCCTTCCTGATGGGAGACATTGTGGAAGAGGGCGTCTGATTCGGCCAGCCTGGCACCCAAGGCGGTAAATCTTATTTTCGACGGGATCCCAACACGGGAATCTTCTGAAGCCAACCACTCTTGAAGGGTAGGAAGGCTATCCAGAGTTTCATCTAGCATGGTTATGTTAATCACCCGATCTGAACGGTACAGAATAATGCGGTCTCTACTATGCGCTGGCATATACCAATAGCCGTGATCAAAGTAAAGCCCAATCGGATATACCTGGGTCCACTTTGCCCCGGAAGCAGAGCGGTAGTGCATGTTCACCCTGCGCTTATTCAGCGCAGCCTCCAAAATGGGCGAAGTGTGGGGTGCGTCTACGTGAGTGGGCATCATGCGAAAAGAAATGTAATCCTTTAGCTGGTTAATGTTGCCCTGTACATCCTGAGGAAGCTCGGCATAATAATGCTCGGACAAATGTCTACGAACCGATCCAAAAGGGATATCCGGGATATTTTCCAGCAGTTGCAGCATGAGAAAAAGACCCAGAGCTTCGTCGCGCGCAAGATGAAGGGGAGGAAGGAGCCGATTGGGAAGTGCCCGGTATCCGCCATGAGGGCCCGTCTCGGTATACAGGGGCAACCCGGTTTGCTGCAGATAATCGAGATCTCTTTGTATCGTTCTGATGGAAACGCCAAAACGTTCGGCCAACTCACGCGCCGTATATTTTTTTCGGGAATCCAGTATCCTCATAAGAGCAATTCTGCGTTCGTTCATAGGATGCTCCTCTAATAAAAATAAAGTTTAAACAATGATTTAACTACGACAAAGTATGTCATAAATAGATTGTAACATAGAGATAGAAAGGAGTGATGAATCAATGAAGGATTTGAAATCTAATGAAGTGGTGTTGTATATCGCCATGAGTCTCGACGGGTATATCGCATTGCCGGATGGCTCGGTGGACTGGCTGTTTGATGTCAAAGGGGATGGTGGCGACAATGGATATGCCGACTTTTACGACACTGTAGGCACGGTACTGATGGGCAGGCTGACGTATGAAGAAGTATTAAAGCTATCGGCTGACTTTCCTTATGCCGGAAAGCCGTGTTATGTACTCACCCGGTCAATGACGGAGCAACAGCAGGCACCCCATGTTACATTTACGGACGAAGCTCTGTCTGAACTGGTTCCACGTCTACAAAAACAATCCGAGGGTTTGGTATGGTTAGTAGGTGGAGGCCAGCTAGTTCAGGCTTTCATGCAGGCTGGACTGCTAGAAAAGGCGATCATTGCGATTATTCCCAAAGTGCTTGGACAAGGAATCCCCTTATTTCCAGAAGGAACACTGCCAAGCACATTTGAACTCCAGGAAATAGAACGCCGCGGGGATATTGTTCTACTTCATTATCATTTATAGTTATGTTTGCCGAAAAGCCTTCGTATGCTCAGGACCATGTATCTCCCTGACATGCGAAGGCTCTTCTGTGTATTTCATTTCATTATTTGGTCTTTAAATTATCCCATGTTCTCTGGAAGTCCTCGAACAGCTTCCCGGCATCCGATTTACCTGCCACATAGGCCTGCATCTCACTTCCGAATTCCTGCTGTGCTCCTTCAGGATAGCGGCTGAAGAACCAGCCCAGCAGTTTATTTTCCTGGCTGTATTTCACGACTTCGGCACCCAATTGACCCATATCAGCCTCGTCGCCCTTGATGCTCTTGAACGCTGGAATGAACTTAAATTCCTTAGTGATGTACTTTTTCCCTTGCTCGGATGTCACCATCCAGTTTAAGAACTCTTTCGCCTCGGCTTTGACAGACGAATTTTTATTAACTACCCAGTTATTGGCTACCCCTACAAACAGCTTATCTCCCGCTGCTGGATCTTCACCAATCGGCATAGGCAAAATACCCAAATTCAACTTCGGATTAATTCCGTCAATTTGGACTTGAGTCCAGTTCCCTTGCTGCATCATGGCAGCCTTGCCAGTGGCAAAATTCGTTACCTGCGTATTGTAATCGGTCGTGAGCGGCTTCGCATTGCCATACTTGAGCGTCAGATCAAGCAGCTTAATCCACTCGGCGAATACAGCATTGCCCGGAATTTTGGCTGTTCCATCATTCAGTCCCTTGACGAAGCCGGACGGATCTGGCTGATTAGCAAATGCCACGTTCAGCAAATGATTGCCCAGCACCCAAAACTCCTGGTATCCATTGGAAAAAGGTGTGATCCCTGCAGCTTGCAGCTTTTGCGCAGCAGCCTCCAGCTCGGACAGCGTTTTAGGAGGCTCGGTGATTCCAGCCTTTTTGAACAAGTCCTTGTTGTAAATAAAGCCGTACCCCTCCAGATTCATCGGCTGACCATATAGCTTGCCATCCTTGGTCATCGGTTCTTTAGCGACATCGACCACATCACCGACCCAAGGCTGATCGGACAGGTCTTCCAAATATTCCAGCCACGTATCCAGCTCACGATAACCGCCGACGTTAAAAACATCCGGCTGTTCGCCAGAGGCAAACTTGGCCTTCAACGCTGCCCCATAGTCACTGCCTCCGCCTACAGTCTGAATGTCGAGCTTGATTCCCGGGTGAGTCGCTTCATATTCTCCTTTCATGCGATTTAGCGCTTCTGCAATTTCTACCTTGAACTGAAAAATGTGAATGGTTTTTTCCTTTACTTCCTCATTGCTTGCTTTTTGTCCACCACTGCTGTTACACCCCGCCAAAACCAGAGCAAAGGCTGCAAAAAGCAAAATTAGTGCTTGGGCTTTCTTTTTAAAAGTATGCGTTTTCATTTTGATGTTCCTTTCTATTCTAGGTTTCATAGCACCATACTCAACACTCAACCTTTAACCGAACCTGCCATAATCCCTTGTATAATATATTTTTGCATAGCCAGAAAGAATGCGATGACTGGCAGGATGCCGAGTACCAGAGCAGGTAAAGCCAGATCCCACTGCTTCGTATATTGTCCGAAAAAGGCATAGGTTGCAATCGGAATGGTGCGCAATTCAGCTTTTTGCAGTACCAGAGAAGGCAGTAGATAATCATTCCAGATCCAGAGTGTATTCAAAATAATAACCGTTACCATCATAGGCAGCATCAACGGATAGACAATCCGGAAAAACACCCCGTAAGGCGTGCAACCGTCCACTGTAGCTGCTTCTTCCACCTCAACCGGCACACCTTTGACGAATCCGTGAAAGAGAAAGATCGACATAGGAGCCCCGAATCCCAGATAACAGATCACGAGACCACTAATACTGTTCATTAAATCCAGCGTGCTTACAACCTTAACCAAAGGAATCATCACCGATTGGAAAGGAATGACCATCGCAGCCACGAACAGGCTGAACAGCACACGATTGTAGCGTGTTGGACGCCGAACCATTCGGTAGGCAGCCATTGAGCTAATCAGTACCAGCAGCAGATTGCTGACCACCGTAACTACGAGTGAGTTCCACAACGCTTCAGGAAAACGTGTGATGCTCCAGGCTCTAGCATAGTTGCTCCATACAAAAGCTTGTGGCCAGGCTGCAGAATCGGTCAGCAGGTCACCAAAGCTTTTGACCGAATTCACGAACAAAAAGTAAAACGGGACGAGGAATAACAATGCTACGAGAATCATCACCAATTCGGTCGCCCATGTTCCAATACGGTAGCGATTGCTTGTTTCCATTTACGATTCCACCTCCCGGCTTTTCGTCAGGCGTACCTGAAGGCTCGTAACAAGTGCAACAATAATGAAGAAAATAAGTGCTTTAGCCGTCCCCAGCCCATAACGATTATTGACAAACGCTTCATTGTATATATTGAGTGCCACTGACTCTGTAGAACCAAAGGGACCGCCCTTGGTCAAGGACAAATTGAGATCGAACATTTTAAACGACCACGATATCGCCAGGAAGAGACATACCGTAATGGCGGGCATGATCAAAGGCAATATAATCGACCGCAAGATTTGCATTCGGCTCGCTCCGTCAATCTCGGCTGCCTCCAGCATATCCCGGGGCACATTGGTTAGGGAAGAGATATAAATCACCATTAAATATCCTGCTGTTTGCCAGATAAACACGATCACAATGCCCCAGAAGGCCGTAATCTCATCTCCCAGCCAGGGCAGGTTGAAGAAGGACAACCCCGTGCTCTCTCCGATCGCAGCAAATCCCTTGACGAAAATAAACTGCCAGATAAACCCGAGCAACAGACCTCCGATCACATTAGGCATGAAAAAAATAGTTCGAAGTACATTTTTTGTTTTTAGCGGCTTGGTTAGAAAATACGCTAGCAGAAAACCAAAAATATTGGCAGCTACCACTCCAATCACCGTAAAACGGACGGTAAACCAGAACGCTGTCCCGAATTTGTCGTCGTTAAATAAGATGTGACTGAAATTATCCAGCCCAACCCACTTGGCCTGATTGGCTACCCCGTTCCACTCCGTAAAAGAATAGTACATTCCTAGCATGAAAGGGATTACAATAATGATAACGAAAAATAACGTCGACGGCCCTACAAAAATCCATTGTTGGAGCCATTGCGACGACTTGGCACGATTCAAACCGATCCCCCCCTTTGTAGTCTTTGGTGTCTGGAACGCTCCCCTACGGCATCCTTGAAAGCAGTGTGGACGCTGAACCCGTATGGATATGCAATTCACATGTTCATTATGTCGAATTAGCGCTCTGGAGAACACGCAAGATCGTGAACCATTAAGGGGGAAAATATTGACCTCTGCTTTGCCTTGAATTCTGAAAGGAGCTACCTTCATGAAATTTCATAGCATTCGTTCTCGCCTAATCTGGTTTCTACTCATTGCAGTCACCCTTCCACTGCTGCTTTCAATGACCATGACCTTCATTCTCACCAAGCAATCCTTGCGGGAGCAGGCCACCCAGGAAAATGAACGGCTTATTTTTCAGGGAATTACGAATCTGGATAACTATTTACAGGGGTTAAATCGCGCATCGATCGGAGTCTATAATGACCCGCATTTTCTGCGCAACCTGGCTAAAATTCCGGATGATTACCGGGCCGTCGCCGAGATTTATACCACGCTGCAAACCATGATGAATGCTTCCTCAGGCATTGACCAGGTGTATTTGCATTCGTTCGAGGCCGGGCAATCTACGCTGATTACCAGCACGGTCCCTCTGCGGGAATTCAGGCTGGCTCCCTTCACTGGCTCTGTTCATTACGGTCCTTCCGGGCTGTTCATTCAACCCTCGCACATAAAGCATTTGTACGGCTTTTCAGCGGTTTCCTATGCGGAGCACGATACTAAGCGGCGGGTATTTACACTCCACCGGGCGATTCGGAACATTCCTTCTTCAGAGACACTTGGGGTACTGGCTATAGATGTGGATCTGGAGCCGCTGCGCAGTATTTGCCGTCAATTGTATGATGCGGATACAGAGGAGTTATTTTTAATCGATCGGAACGGGACGATCATATATAGCGGAAAAGAATCCACCATAGGAACACACTGGGAGGAATCTGACCTGCTCAATCGAATTTCTAAAGAAGGCGAGCACGGTGTAATTGAGGATGACACAGCCCTGCACGTATATGGCAAACTGGATGCCAACCTGTCAGGCTGGACGCTCGTCAAGAAAATCCCTCATCGGACGCTTTATTTGCGGGCTACCCAACTGACCCAGATCAATGCGGTCATTACGGGCGCAGCGTTGCTGCTCGTTATTGTCGCCACGCTATGGATTTCGATAAAAATTACGGAACCTATTAAGCGGCTGACTCGCTACATTACCCAGATTCAGTCCGGTCAGTTAGATGTAGACATCCGAGCCATGGGCAACGATGAGATTGGAGTTCTGTCGCGTCGCTTCAGACAGATGATGGATACCATCAATAACCTCATTTTGCAGGAATACAAGCTCGAACTGGCTAACAAGACGAACCAGTTGAAAGCGCTTCAGGCACAGATTAATCCTCATTTTTTATATAATACGCTACAGTCTATTGGAACACTGGCTCTACAGCATGAGGTGCCGCGCATTTATTCTCTGCTCTCCTCCCTTGCCAAAATGCTGCGCTATAACATGCGAGACCATACGGTTGTTACACTCAAGGAAGAAGCTGAGCATGTAAAACAGTATCTTGATTTGCAAAAGGAACGCTTCGGTGAGCAATTAGAAGTAACCTATCAGTGGGATGATGAAGTACTGAATGAGCGGGTGCCTAAGATGATCCTCCAGCCGTTGGTGGAAAACTACTTTAAACACGGTGCCGATCCCCGGCTGGGGCCCGGTCAGATTCGCATTACAGGCAGCCGAATCCGGGAAGGTATTGTAAAAATAGAAGTGGAAAATAACGGCGCATCGATTCCACCAACTGAGTTGGAGCAGCTTCAGCAAATGCTGAAACGTCCGCTGAAAGCCCATGAAGAATCAGACACCAGCGAACAGAACTCCATCGGCCTTCGTAATGTTCTATTACGTATCCAACTTCACTCGGAAGATGGTTCTAATACCTTGTGTGTAGACAATATTGTACCTCATGGCGTTCGTTTTACACTTGAAATTTGCACCGAACCGCTTACAGAAATTCATATTAAGGGAGAGTGATCTGTCAATGAAAGTCCTGATTGTGGATGATGAAAAGCATGTACGTCACGCCATTCGGATGCTTGTACATTGGGAAGCTTACGGAGTGACCGAGGTGGTTGAGGCTGAATCGGGCGATCAGGCGATTGAGGTCATTACCGCACTTTCCCCACCCGTGGTACTCACTGATATGCGAATGCCCGGGAAGGATGGAGTAGCCTTGATGGAGTGGATTCAAGCGAATTCCCCTTCCACCAGAGTCGTGGTGGTCAGTGGATATGATGATTTTGAGTTGGTTCGACAGGCCATTCGCCGAGGAGGCATGGACTATATTCTTAAGCCCGTAGATCCGGTAGAGATTAATGAGGCAGTTAGTAAAGCTACTCAAGCTTGGAGAACAGCGGAGCAGGACCGGAACAGGCAGGCCATGCAGGCTATAGAGGTCAATCGAATGAGACCGCACTATGCTGATAAACTCCTGACCGAGCTCATTTCCGGTACATCGCTCTCCATCACGCCTTTACGTGAGGAGCTGCGTCTCCCGCCAGCTATCCAAGTCTGCAATGCGGCAGTGATGAGCACCACTCAGCTGGACGCCGATATCCTGGATAAATACAAAACGCGCCGCGCGCTCTTAGGCTTTTCCCTCATTAACATCTGCAACGAATTTCTGGGCACCTCTCAGACCGGAGTTGCATTCCGTCATCTGGAGCGTACGGACGAAATTATCCTGCTGTATTGGGGCGAGCCGGCTCGTTGGCCAGCGCTCTTGCAGGACATTCACGCAGGGATCAGAACGGCGCTGCGGTGCTACATGCACATTGGAGTTGGTTCTTTCGAAACCTTTCCCGCAGGGGCAGCCACAGCCTACCAAGAAGCACGGCAAGCGCTCTGGAAACGGGATATGTTGCAGAACACTGACTGGATGCACGAAAGTTCTCCGGCCCGGCAGACCGTTCGTCTCCCCCAGTTGTCTGAAATGGAAGAGGAACTCCGGCTTAGCGCACTCAGCTGTAATGCCAGTCGCGTATCTATGGCGGTAGGCAGCTGGATGCAAGCTGTAGCCGTACTGCCTTCGGTTACAGCAGAGCAGCTAGCCGGCTGGAATCAAGAGCTGGATTGGATGCTGGCTCGCTGGCTGAATGACAGACCTGGAGATACCGAAGGCGAGGAACTGACAGATGAGTCGAGCACTATTCCTGCCTTGCCGGTCGATAGCCGCGGTTTGCTTTCCCCACCTTTATGGAAAAAACAGATCGAAAATCGATTACTGGCAGCCGGTCAGGCACTTACACCAAGCCATAACCCAAACAATCCGACGATCCGTGATATTGCTCGCTATCTGGATGCTCACTATGACGAGGACATTTCTCTACAGGATATAGCAAGCCGCTTTTATCTTAGCCGAGAATATATTTCTCGTAAATTCAAGCAGGAGTACGGGGTTAATCTATCCGATTATTTGTGTCAGATCCGGATGGGCAAGGCAAAGCTGTTACTGCTGAATGATAAGCTGCGGCTTCATCATATTGCTGGTATGGTCGGTTATCAGGACGAGAAATACTTTGGCAAGGTGTTCAAAAAGCTTGAGGGAGTCACGCCTGGCGAATTCAGAAGGCGCCATTCTGCAAATCCTCAGCCGTCATCGCATATAACACATGATCTTCCCACACACCATTAATCTTTAAATAGTTGAGAGCCAGCCCTTCGCGGCGAAATCCCGCCTTGTCCATCACGCGATGGGAGGGCTTATTTCTTGGCATGACTCCAGCTTGAATACGGTGTAATTCCAACTCATTCAAGGCATAGTGTACAATATCCTTCACTGCGGAGGTAGCATGGCCTTGTCCATGATATGCAGGATCTACGAGGTAGCCCAGATTGGCATTTTGGAAAGGACCTCTGGCAACACCTGACAGCTCCATTCTGCCAATCAGTTTATTATTTTCCGTTAAAAAGAGTCCAAACATATATCCCTGTCCGGCTTGTGCCGCTTCTAAGCCGTTGGAAATCAGGCGCGCCTGTTCTTCCAGCGTAAAGTAAATTTCAGGTCGTTCTGGCTCGTACGGCTTGAAGAAATCAAAATTTTCACGTCTGATCTCCAATAAACGTTCAGCATCACTTACTTGTAACAATCGAATCTGTAACCCCGGATGGGTGGACCTCATCGAAATCACACCATTCGTTTCATGGAACATTATTATTACCTTCTTTCTATGTTATTCCTATATAATTGCAAATCACGGTTATGAGACAAGAAAATACCCTAGGCGCATGAACGCAGCCTAGGGTATTATTATTCAAAATTTAGTCCGTAACAGGCATCCAGCCAGGGATGGTCGTCAGTGCACCCCACAAATAATCAGGAATGACCAGCTCCTGTTGAGCTTGCTTGGACAATGTCGTGCGAATAGTATCTTCAGTGCCGTTTTGCACCTTCTGAACCCATTGCGGCTCCATCAACAGCGGACGTCCCAGTGAAACAAGCGGTACACCTGTCTCCAATGCTGCGAGCGCCTCATCCGGAGTATTCAGCGAACCAACCCCCATGACTGGCACACGGTTCCCTACCTTCTCATGGATGAGAACCGTACGTGACCGTTCGTCACTGCGGTCACGGAACGAACCGCCAAAGAAATGATTTACGGAAATGTGCAGGTAATCCAGCCCTTCATCGGCCAGACGGTCAACAAGCACCATCGTATCATCCAGTGTGATGCCTGGCGTGTGTCCTTCCTCAGGGGACAAACGGTAACCGAAAATGAATGGACGCTTCGCATGCTCCGCGATCACTTTCTTCACTTCGTGAACAATCGCCAGCGGAAAGGTCAAGCGTTTCTCAAGGCTTCCTCCCCATTCATCAGTACGAATGTTGGAATGCGGGGAAAAGAACTGCTGTACCAGGTAGCCGTTCGCTCCGTGAAGTTCCACACCATCATAGCCTGCTTCAATCGCGCGGCGAGTTGCTTCGCCATAGGCGCGGATAACGCGGTGGATATCGTCAGATGTCATTTCACGCGGCACAGGTGCGCCTTCTTTTTCCTCAGCCACTGCGCTTGCACTAATCGGTTGTCCGTCTGGAATCTGATCCGGTGGACACAGACGTCCACCATGATATATTTGCAGGATCGCTTTCGCGCCCTCCTGATGAATCGTATCGGCCAGACGACGCAGGCTAGGAATCATTTCATCCTTGTCCGCACCAAACTCGTTAACAAATCCTTTGCCATCTGGAGTTACATACACACAAGCGGTAATAACCGCGCCTACACCCCCAGAGCGTTCACGGTAGTATGCCAGTTCCTCGTCACTGACTTCGCCATTTTCGTGGGAGGCAAAGTTAGTCATAGGGGCCATCGTAATACGGTTCTTCAATGTAACACCGGATGGCAGAGTAAATGCTTCAAATAAAGGATTATATTTCGGGTTCATTCGGTCTCTCTCCTTCAGTTTAAGTCAGATCAGTTTATATAGGGCTGTTGAGCATGAAGCAAATACGAATTTGACGTCATTTTCCTTCCATGACAAAGCCTATCTCCCGTTGCTTACTTAAATACAGTGGTTGTAATAACCACAGTATAATGATCCGCCCCTGTAAAGTCAAATCTATCCTTTCTGATCTCCCTTAAACTTTCCGAAAAACCTGAACTTTAACCCCTTGTCACAAATCATTGACCCTCGTTTATTTGCTTCCGGCCATGCTATCTTTCTCCTCCCGGCGGGAAAACCAGGTCGCCAGCAACGAGCCGGAAATATTATGCCACACGCTAAAAATCGCACTTGGTACAGCAGCAATCGGATTAAAATGAGCGGCTGCCAACGCAGCGCCCAGCCCGGAATTCTGCATTCCCGTTTCCAACGTAACGGCTTTACGTTTGGAAAGATTCATGCCAAACAGCTTGGCAAACCAATATCCGAGCAGAAAGCCGATACCGTTATGCAAAATAACCACAGCAAAAATAATCGGGCCTGTCTCCAAAATTTTACCTTTGCTGCCTGCAACCACAATAGCCACAATGAGTACAATTGCCAATGTTGAAATGAGCGGCAGCGCCTTGACACTCGCTTCCGCCTGTTTGCGGAATAGCGATTTGACGATTACACCCAGCACAATAGGGACTATAACCACGATGAGAATATCCATGATCAGCGACTTCGCATCAATATTCATCCAGCGCCCGGCAAGCAGACTAATCATCGCCGGAGTCGCCAGTGGAGCAATCAGCGTCGACACTGAGGCAATCGATACCCCAAGCGCCACATCGCCTTTGGATAAGAGCGTCATTACGTTGGATGCAGTTCCACTCGGGCAGCAGCCAACCAAAATGACACCCACCGCAATATCGGGCGGAAGCTGCAATACTAATGCCAATACAAAAGCGAGAAACGGCATGATCAGATAGTGCCCGACCACCCCTATAGCCACATCCACTGGACGCCGGAATACTTCACGAAAATCATCAGCAGATAAAGTTAGTCCCATTCCGAACATGACAATGCCCAGAAATAGCTGTATGAATCCTTTCAACCCTGTAAACGCCGTAGGAAAGAAAAATCCCAAACATGCAAACAAAAGTACCCAGATGGAAAAGGTTCCACCTACAAATTTCCCTACTCTCTCCAGACCATTCATTTATCTATCTCCTTACTTCTATATAAGCCGAATTCGAGAAAATTCATATGAGAAGCATCTTTCGTCTGCCAATTGGCACCTTATGTGAATTTTTCATCAGCTTATATAGTACTTAAAATTTTTATCATTGTACTACATATGAATGCATATACATACAACTTTTTATGATTATATGGGGTTCAAGAAACTTTTTTCCCGTTCGGACATATTTGAAAAGAAAGTGGGTATATTCATAGTAGAAGATAGTGACCAGTCGGTCATTTTGGGACATCATTCGTTGAGGAGGAGTTATTCCTATGTCACGAAGCCATCCGTATAAATGGTGGAATATTATCGCATTTATCGCTGTTGTTCTCGTTAATATTTTGGCTTCTACACTTCCTATCGGCGGAAGAAGCACTGCTGCTATATCCAACATGTACCCTACCTTAATTACACCAGCAGGTTACGCTTTTTCCATCTGGTCGGTGATCTACGTGCTGCTCGCCTGTTTTGCCGTGTACCAAGCGACATCTACAGGGCAAGCCAAGGCAAGCGTTCAGTCTATCGGTATTTTCTTTATTTTGATCTGCCTCTTCAATATCGTCTGGATTTTCCTATGGCAGTATGTGTACGTGGAGCTGTGCGTGATCGTCATCATTCTATATTTGCTCTCGCTGATCATCGTATATATGCGTACCCGTACGCCGCAGCCAACTCGCGGAGAAATGTGGTTCGTCAAGCTGCCGTTCAGCCTGAACCTCGGTTGGGTATCCGTTGCTACTCTTATCAACATCGCAGTAGCACTGAAAAAGAATGAATGGAGTGGCTGGGGTCTCAGCGAGACGGTATGGGCGATCATCATCCTGCTCATTGGCACCGCTTTGGCCATCTTGGTCAGCTTTCCTTACCGTGACAGCATCTATCCTCTTGTATTTGTATGGGCCTATGTCGCCATCGCCATCGAGCATCCAAACCATGAAAAGGTACGACTGGCTGCTTGGATCTTGTCGGCAATCATCCTTTTATACGCGCTATGGCTATTCTTCGCCCGTAATCGAGACCGGGATTAAAGCAAACAAATACTAAACTCCTAGCAAGAACAAGCGAGCCTGGGTCTAAAACCTATACCCCAAGCTCGCTTGCTTCGCTTTTTATCATATATATTCAGGTATAGACTATTTTTATTAATCATCTCCACCTCCACTTTGCATTCAGAAGAACAGCACGCACTAAAACTTGAAGCAACCGGATGCCTCTATCATAGGGGCATCCAGTTGTCATGCAAACTTATTATTTTATGAACATACCCTGCAGACTATTCGCCCTTCAATGCAATGACTTCAATCTCTACCAGTGCATCCTTAGGCAGTCGAGCTACTTCCACCGCACTGCGCGCTGGATACGGCTGCTCAAAGAAAGAACTGTATACCTCATTGACGCTGACAAAGTCGTTCATGTCCTTCAGGAATACAGTCGCTTTCACAACCTGGTTCATGCTGCTGCCTGCCGCTTCCAGAATGGCTTGTACATTACTCAAAGACAGGCGAGCCTGCTCCTGTACATCCTTGCCGAACTCACCTGTTGCCGGATTCAGCCCTAGCTGTCCTGAGGTGTAAATAAACCCGCCTGCCTCTACCGCTTGGCTATAGGGTCCGATCGCACCGGGTGCTTTTTCAGTAGCAATTGTTTTTTTCATAGGGGTTAGATTCTCCTTCCTGATACTGGTTTACCGTATTATAGCATGTGAAATCCAAAGCCACTATTCCGTGCGACAGTTTGACATCTCGGGTTTCTTTGAAGACAACCTGTTGCGATGGTGCTACATTTTTTATTTCCGCTGTAACCTTTAGTGCCTATATATCATCTAATTCCTGTAACCTTCTAATTCCTGTAGTCTACCACACCATAGATTCTACAATTCACATACAGGTACAAGTACAATAATCATAGCTAGTATGGACGGGAAAGGAGCACCATCCTTTGAATCTCGAAACAATTTTACACCAAGCCAGGAACGGGGACCGCAAAGCGTTCGTCGCCTTGATGAAACATATGGAATCCGATATGTATGGCATGGCGCGTTCGATTCTTCGCAGCAATGAGGATTGCGCGGACGCAATGCAAGAAGCGATGCTCAAAGCATACAAGTCTCTTAGTGAACTGCGTGAACCTCGCTATTTTAAAACATGGCTTCTTCGTATCCTCATTAATGAATGCCATCTCATGATCCGCAAGCAAAAACGGGTTGTACCCGTCGCGGAATTTATAAAGGAACCCTCTACCTCGGGCGGATATGAAAAAATCGAACTGCGCGAGGCCATCGACCACCTGGAGGAATCCATGCGAACCGTAATTTCCCTGCACTATTTGCGCGATATGCCGATTAGAGAAATATCAGAGGTACTGGAGCTATCAGAGGGTGCCGTCAAAACACGATTGCACCGTGCTCGCAGAACATTAATGGACCTGCTACAAAATCGTGGAGAAAGGAAGGTGACCTTTCAATGAACCCCTCAGAGTTTGAGAAACAGGCACAAGAGTTGGATGAAAAATTACAATCGGAAAAGGAACACTTGGAAGCAGAAATGGTAGTCATCCCTGATTTGGTGAGACAACGCCTTGATGCCTTTTATACACAAATGGAATCGGAAGCAGACCTGCTATCCAACCGTCCATCCTCCCCTCGATCCGTTAAAAGGTTTCTACGGGGAACTGCAATTACCGCTGCTTCTGCAGCTGTCATTGGCTTTGTAATCATCGGCAGCGCCTTTGTTTCGCCTACAATGGCGGAGTCATTGAAACAGGTTCCCCTTGTCGACAGCGTATTCAAGCTCGCTGGAGATTTCGGCCTGCAAACCGCTGATCGGAAAGGGTTAGTAACCCCCACGAATCTCAGCGTTACCCATGACGGCATTACATTGAAGGTATCCCAAATTATTTTTGACGGTACCCGGCTGGTCGTAGCACTTGAAAAACAGGATGGCGAACAAAAAGTGCTGCCCTTGTTTACGAAAGTAACCCCCGACGGAAAAAAACCTGAAGACATCATCGAAAAAATCGATCTATTTATTAATGGAAAATCCATTCTTAGTGAAAATGGTCCATTTAACTCATTGGGGTGGGGGCCCGGCAAAGACAGCAATTCTATGATCATTTCCTATATGCGCGACCCTGCCGGCGGGCTGCCTGCCTTGCCGAAGCAATTTGATCTGAAAGTGTACGCCAAGCTAAAAGGAGTAGCGGAGCCATTTGCATTGCAAACGACTGTCTACAAAACGAAGCTGGCTAGCAAAGTGCTCCAGCCCCAGATCAGCAAGGCGAATCAATATCTTAAATTTACTGTTGATCGGGTGGAAATGACACCGGTTACGACCAAAATCCTCACCACCTTCACCATGCTTGTGGACCTTAAGGATATGCCCGACGACTATGCAATAGAACGCAAGTATATTTCCACAGAGGGACCGCACAAAAACTACACCAAAAAAGAAGTCAAACATCTTGATTATGCGGTAATTGATGATCAGGGACGTGAACTGGAAATACTCGGCGGTTCGGGCAAATCTATTTCCAAAAATCAGCCAGAGCAAATGGCCATGTTGTTCACTCCTTTTGCTGACCCGCCAAAAAAAATCACCTTCAAGCCATATACTCTTCTTATGACTCCAGATGGAAGAGCTATTCTGGACGCTAAAGGCCACTGGGTCCGCCAATACCTTCCTGAATTTGAGATTACAATCGATGTACCACAAAACACAAACCAACCATAAAACACGAATAACGCCGCTGCTGCCTGAATCATCAGGCAACAGCGGCGTTATTGTCATTTTCTAAGCCTAACTGTGGTTTTACACATTCTCATCAGGGGGCGTTCCTGTATCAGGTTCCTCATCATCGGAGGTTAGTTCCGCGCCAATGACTCGAATGATGTCATTCGGATAAATATGTACGCCGCTCGCCTGCGCGAGAGCAATTCGTACCATAGCTCGTGCGATGAACGAAGCGGGGATAGCACGGTAGGAAGCGAGCCTGCCCGTCATCAGGCTGTCTAGCGCCTTCATGACAACTGTGGCTACGGCTTCGCCAAAACGTCGTTCAGGCCTCGCACCCAAAATGAGCGATGGACGGAACATGTGCAGTGCTGATAATTCGATCTCAGCAAGCGCCTCTTCAGCCTCACCCTTGGTTCGGTTATAAAACACGCGTGAATCTGGGTCAGCGCCCATTGCGGAGATCGCAAGCATTTGTACTGCTCCTGCCTCTTTGGCCAGTCGGGCTGCCAGAACTGGATAGTCCAGATCCACCTGTCGAAACTGCTCCTTGGAGCCGGCCTTTTTCATCGTTGTCCCAAGGCAGCAAAACACATCATCCACCCCTTCGAAAGCGAAGGTCGAATTCTGTGGTTGTTCCCAATCGATTAGCGCCTGCTCCAGCTTGGGATGCTTGATGTCTAGTGGAAGCCTGCCCACAACCATGACGCGGGTGTATTCTTTTTGCACCAGCAGCTCCCGTACCACATACCCCCCGACAAGCCCTGTGCCACCCACAACGACCGCTTTACGTTCCATGATATACCTCCTAATGCTCCTTGTTCCCATGATTGCGATCAGGTTAATTTAAACGGCTGTTCGTCCGCCTTCTTGCTTTTGGACGGACACATAGGCAGATACAGGGAAAAAGTACTCCCCTTGCCCTCCTCACTCTCCAAACGGATAAACCCGCCCAACAAGCGGGAAAAATCACGGCTGATGGACAACCCCAGCCCAGTTCCACCATATTTACGATTAATCGAACCGTTCGCCTGCTGGAATGCCTCAAAAATAACATGCTGTTGAAGCTTGGATATGCCGATGCCTGTATCTTTTACAGCAAACACAACCCAATCTCCCTCCTGGCCCTTTTGATCCAGATGCTGTGTGCTGATTTCCAGCAGTACACGTCCTTCATGAGTAAACTTAAAGGCATTGGACAACAGATTGCGCAAAATTTGCTGTACTCGTTTGGAATCAGATCGGATTTCATCCGGTATATGTTCAGGCACGTTCAAGCTGAATTCCAGGTTTTTATCCTTGGCTGTGACTTCAAAATGCATCATCATCACCTGTGCAATTTCACGTACACTGACTGGCTCACTTATAATTTCCATATGTCCAGCCTCGACCTTGGATAAATCCAGAATATCATTGATCAGCTGGAGCAAATCATGCCCCGAGGCATAGATTAGATCACTGTACTGTTCCAGCTCGTCCTCATCCAGCTCTTTTCCCTGCTCGTTGATAATCTGGGCCAGGTTAATAATGCTGTTAAGAGGTGTACGCAATTCATGCGACATCGTTGCCATAAAATCGGATTTATACTGGGAGGCCATCATGAGCTGCTTGGCACGTTCCTCTAAAATAACTTTTGCTTTCTGCAGCTGATCACGCTGCTCTGACAATAACTCATTCGCCTGCTGGATCTGAAAGTTTCGCTGTTGTTCTAACTGAAAATCACGTAATATCAGGGCAAATAAAAAGCTGAGGATAACACCGATAGGCAGTGTAAGAGGAACGACTTCCGCTACATAATAGCGCAAGGGAATGACGCCCAGGAAGGCAATATTTAACGTATTTACAATATTAACTGCTAAAATGGTTACGGATGCCTTAATAATCAGGCGCCAGGTAGAGCGACGCATCCAGTAGTTCAATCCGGCGCATAATACGCCCAAAATGCTCATATTGAGAAAGCCGACCCACGCCGCCATATTCAGTCCGAAGGTAAATCTCGTAAGACCGATCGCTACCCCAATAATAATAAGCGTATAGGAACGAGGGTATACCAGCGCTGCGATAATTAGCGGTACGAAACGCAGATCAAAAATAACCGTTTCATTAAAATTAAAACCAAAGCAAGAACTGACCCATCCGCCAAAAACCACCAGCAGCACCGAGCTAACATATTTGAACCGCGAAGAGGTACGGCTCAAGCCATATTTATAAATCACGTTCGCCACATAGGCAACGGCAATCAGCATCCCCAAATTCATTATAAACATCATTGAAAATTGCATGGATTCACACTCCCATTGCGCGAGAAATTGGATGCCAGGCCTATGCTAGCCGATTTTGCCTTTCTCGTACATCATAACATGAAGCTCCATCTTTCGACATCTCCAAAGAGGCTTGGGTGTGTATATAAAAAAAGCGAACCTCAACGGCTCGCCCTAGTGGGAGGATCTATAGAGTCAGCTTAGAATGCCTTTGTTCCGGCGCCACTCTTTGACAAATAATTCGGCAAAGTAAGGGTCCCACTGGGTTCCTTTACCCTCTTCCAATATCATAACTGCCTTCTCTTCCTTCATCCCTTTCCGATAGGGACGATCCGACGTCATCGCATCATAGGCATCTGCTACGGCTATGATGCGCCCAAATAGCGGAATATCTTCTCCGGAGAGCTGGTCAGGGTATCCCTTGCCATCGTAACGCTCATGGTGCGAGCGCACACCCGGCAGATAAGGGGCCATAGCATAAGCCGGCTCCACTTGCCGAAGAATACTTTCTCCCATAACCGGGTGCATTTTAATCTGATCAAACTCCTCGTCCGTCAGCTTGCCATCCTTAAACAACACAGCGTCAGGAACACCGATTTTACCGATATCATGCAGCAAGGCTGTTTTACGCAGCAAGTCGAGATCCATCTCACTCAAACCGCCTTTTCGCCCAATGAGTACAGAGTATTCCGCCACGCGCAACGAATGTCCTGCGGTATAAGCGTCACGTGCATCCAGCGCTGCAGCCAAAGTGGCAAAGTAACTGTCTAATAGCTGACCGTTCTTTTCCTCTCGTTCCTTCAGGCCCTCAATCATCATGTTAAACCCTTCGACCAGCTCCGCAAATTCGTCCGAATACAAATCACTGGCGTTACTGTTCAGGCGGCCTTCTTTCACTTCATTCATTTTTTCCAACAAGTGATGGATGGGCTGCTCGATCTCACGGGTCAGCAACCTGCCGCCCAGATAAGCAAAAGCTACACCGAATATTAAAATCATCCCTGCCCATGCCCAATAGGAACCGGAATCCGCCGCATCCAAGTGTTCCAGCCGAATCTGTGTAGCTAAACAAAACAGAAACAGAGGAAATGCACCAATTAGCGTTGCACTTAACTGAAATTTATGCCGCAGGGATAGCAAAACTCGTCCTCGCAGGGACAAGCTCAATCCATATTGCTGACAGGTTCGATTACGGATTTCCTCCAGCAGCGGTTTGATTGCTCTCATGGTCAGAAAAAACTCGACCAGTGCATGCATGGAAGCGACCAGACAAGCTCCGATACAGGCAATTCCTACATAATAGAAGGGAAAGGCAAGCTGTCCAGTATGTATCATCCATAATGCAATGACGGCTGCCGGGATAGAGAAGCCTAACAAATGCGGCCCAACAATACGCAAAACTGACAAATTAGGCAGATGGTGAACCCGGATATACACCGCTTCTACATCCTTGAGCGTCTCCTGGTTGCCTTGAAAAAAACGCTGAACAGGTCTCAAATGCATTCGAAACACTATAATTTCACAAGCAATCATAATAACGCTGGAAAAAGCAACAATTTTGACAAGACCCAGAAGCTCATAGCGGGCTACATTTAACGTGGAAAATACAAAAATCATACATACCAGTAGTACAGCAATAAATGAACCTATAATATAGTTCAGGATAACATGCTGAATAAAGCGCTTATAGATCGGCAAAATGCTACCCCTTCTTTCATCCGTACGCTCATAAGATATCTTTGTATTCAATATCGGAGTCCAGACGTCAAAAGTTAACCTTCTTGCTTGAGCATTTTGCACAAATCCTAGGAAAATAACACTAGCGAGCCTTCCGCATTGGATTGCGGCTTTCGCAGGGCACCTTAGTCTGGCAAAGTCCACAGCCGGCACCTGATTTAGCCTCACCGCCGTTTAACACTGCCCACTTTCGGGATTCATCGCCGTACACAAATTTCATGCAGGCGATTTTGTCATGGCCGCCTTCCTTGCTGATGGCCTGCACCGGACAGCGAGTAATGCACACACCGCAAATGCCTTTGCTGCACAGCAGGCAGTTTGCGGTATGGCTCAGGTTCGAGGACAACCTGACATCAGGCGACACCTGCAGATCCGTTACTACAGACAGCAGGCGGATGGCAATTCCCTTCTCGGTGATGAAGCCATCGTTGATACTGAAGGTGCCCAAACCAGCTGCATACGCGATATGCCGTTCCGACCAGTTAGAAACCGGCCCCCCTGTGGCACCGTGGATGCTGTACCAATCCGTATCCAGCGGTGACACCGCCCGGTAACCAAGCCCGGTCAGATATCCCGCCAAATGCTGCCTTGCCGAACGCACAAACTCTTCATCGCCAAAGGTCCGCAGCAGTGCCCACTCTCTGGAGGCTCTTGTCTTTTGCGCACGATTGGCCTTACGGATCGTCTCACTGATCGGCAGCACAACACTGACAACGCTGCCTCCACCAAAACTTCCTGTGCCGAAGGTTCGTTCGAAGGCTTCCTGTGGCGTAGCATGTTCGGGACCCACCACTGTTTTATAATCATCAAACAAAGGATCATTGGCCGCAGCAAATTGAATAATCGGTTCCTCGTAGTAATGACTTTGCAATTCTTCGCTGAAATTACCCTTGTCTTCGCTCACATAGGCTTTCATCTCGGCTGCGATAAGTTCTTTCATGTCCGGTACGGACAATACCATCCTATCCACATCCCTCTTCTTAGTTATTGTGAATCTTTCTACTGCTTTACACTTCTGCATCTTTTTTTCGTGTATATACACGAAAATATCAGCATGACTTCCCTTATTAGGTGAAGGCTAATCACAGACTCAACTTTTCAACTTTGGATAACAGTGCGGTCAAGATCTGCAAATCAGCGCTTCCGAGTGACTCCTGCAAAAAAAGCTGCGCCTCCTCCCAGAGCGCTGCTGCATCGTTATATACCGCTTTTCCACTCCCCGTCAGAGTAAGGCAGCGGTTTCGGCTTCCCTCAGCGGATGTATCCTCCACATACCCGCGTTGCTCCAGTGCCTTCAAATTGCGCACAAGCGTGGTTCGGTCGAGTCGCATCTCCAACGCTAATTCGCTTACGCTAACCGGTCCCAGCACCGTTAAGTGCTTGAGCAGCGAAAACTGACAAATATTGAGTCCACTTGGAGCCAGATATCGGTCATACAGCCCTGATACAGCCATCGAGGAACGACGCAGATTAATGCAGGTGCAGACTGAGGGCGAGTTCTTCTGTGATGTTTTTTTGTCCTTCCTTGATGCAGCCATAGTTCTTGTTTCCTTCCATCTTTTCGTGTAACTACACTATTTCAGAATTTGCGTGCTTTGTCAGGGTAATTTGTCACAGCCTCCATTCTCTGCAAATACAAATAAGCTTAATCCATTGCAGAAAAGTGTATTTTCCAGTCTACAATCAAAAAATCCAAAAATGTCTTGTGTTTTAGAATCATTCTTGTTATACTGTACTGGTATGTATTAACCCCATAGGATTCCACGCAAGAAGCTATACTCCTAATCACCGCATGGAGCTTCTCCAAATTTTATGTATAACCCTAATGTAGAATTTTGAGCTTTTGCCGAAGATTTTCACATTCACACTGGCGCGGTCATCGGAGCCGCAAGGACGAAAGAGAGGTAGGGCTTTTGTCGTTTGGAAAATGAACAGAGGAATCAGACTGCCCCTTATGAACATGCTGACCATATAATACAAGGTAGCAGGGGTTAAATATATATTATGCCGTCAAACGATAAAGTTTGAGCAGGCTTTGCAGTATACGCAAGCTGCACCCGTCCTCCGGATGATCCCCGGGGGATTTTTCATATACGAAAATGATATCTATGAACAAAAAAGTGACCCTGCCGATACATCGACAGGGCCTATAGCTTGATCAAAAAGGGGTTAATAAGGTCATTATAGTCTTGCTTTCTTAAAACTAAATGATATGCACCTTAAAAACTCATTAATTTTCCAGCTTTATATCGCTATTAATAATTCGTCCAATATTCCGTATTCCCGGACTGTGACGTTGGGGAAGTAGAACGTGCGGCTTCCACTTGGGCATGCCTGTAAGTTGAAGGACGCTCCCAACCTTCTAGTAAAACAATGTGCTGGGTCCCTGTGCTATTTTCCCAAGTGATATAGCGCTCTTGTTCCATATGTCGCAATGCGGCTGTAATTTCAGAATCCCGCCTGCCCGTTTTTGCAGACAATTCAGCCATTGTAGGCATGTGGCGATGTTGGGCAAAATAATTATACAAAATACGCAGTAGCTTCCGTTCCAAATCTGGCAGCATCATTATTCCTCCTAAAAAGAACGTATGTTCTCATTATAACACATAAAAATGCACCCTCCTACTGGAAGATGCAAGTGGGCTTGTATGCCCATGCTGAATTTAGTTTTTTTCCTTTTCCTGACGACCGACAGAGCGTAGCCACCAAGAGATTCCTGCAACGCTTCCAAGTGCCAAAACCGTCAAGAAAATAATATAAAACAAATGAAATGCACGATCACTCATGGCAATCGCCTCCTTACTTTATGTATACACTTTCCAGCTAAGCCTGTAAACCTCTTTTTGATCCCACCATCACATTTTCGCCAAACATTTGACAATAGATACTTACTTGGGTACATCGGTGCACATCTACCCAAAATGGTTAATACCAAATAGGAGACTGGCTAAGGAGGTAATCGACTATGAAGTTTCTCTTGATCGTGATCATCATTGTACTGATCGTTGTTTTGCTGATGAGAAGACGCAGATGAACGAATACATCCTGTATGGCTAAATGAGAATACAAAAAGGGCTTTCGGTATATTACCGAAAACCCTTTTTTCAATCGTGGTTAAGGCTGAACTACGCCTTGTTCCTTTTGTTATATTTAATAAAAGCAATCACAAGCGCTACAGCAAACAATATTCCGCTGACTACCCATGTGGTCAGAAATGCCATCCCCAGACCGACATTAGCCCCCATGGTCGGGTGCTTCATGGCAGTAAGCACCGAGCCCTGCATCATAAATATGGTACAGAACAACACAACGGGCGCCAAAATAATCGTGCTTGCCGTCTTCCGACTACCAGATACTGCAATCACGCACAGAGCGGAAATCACCAAGATTACCCAATAGATAACTGTTTCCCAAATCGCAGAAGTGCCCACCAGTTCGACCTCTTTTCTATCCATCGTATATACCTCTTCCATTGTAACAGACGTCACACAGTGAACCAAGCCATAATTTGAACAGAAAAGGGCTAAACCCTGCGGACAATGTAAATAATGTATCGTAGCAGCAGACCCCACATAGAAGAAATGAAAGGAATTGATCTTATGAGAAGTGCAAGTCCTTATGTGATTGTAAATGATTTGCAGCAGTCAGTCGACTATTACCAATCTGTTTTAGGCGGAAAAATCAAAGTACTGAACAAGCAGGAAGGCAGGCTTCTACATGCCGAACTACACCTAGGCAGCAGTCATATCCATTTTTCTGATTCCTACGGTAAACCGCTGAAAGCGCAGCATGTCCAAATCATTCTTGACTGTGAAAGTGAGAACGAGCTTAAACAGGCTTACCATGCACTATCAGAGAAAGGTACCATTACCGTAGAATTACAAGATACCTTCTTTGGCGCGCTGCATGGCGAAGTAACGGATCATCTTAATCAGATTGGATGGGTCATGAACTATTTTAAAAGATGATCACGTTGAGCCATAGCCGAATATGTTTTGTAGCCACCATCAACGTTCCTTACTCGATAGCCTGATTGGGCCAGAATTCTGGCCGCTAGATAGCCGCGCAGCCCGACTTGGCAGGATACCGCGATCTCCAGATCACGAGGAATCTCCGACATTCGCTCTCTAATCTCGGCCAGAGGAATATGAATGGAACCTGGAATGGCTCCTCCCTGTAGCTCCACCGCATCCCGGACATCAATAACAAGACCACCATTGCGGTGAAAATCGTCAACTTCATGCCATTGTATCGTCTGGACCAGTCCATCCATAATATTCGAAGCTACGTAACCCGCCATATTCACAGGATCTTTAGCTGAAGAATAAGGAGGTGCATAAGCAAGTTCGATATCTGCCAGTTCACGGACATTTAATTGGCCGCGAATCGCCGTCGCAATAACATCAATCCTTTTATCCGCGCCATCAGCCCCAACAGCTTGTGCCCCGTAGATCATTCCGGTCTTCGGATGAAAGAGCAGCTTCATCGAAATGGGGGACGCGCCAGGATAATAACCGGCATGTGAACCGGGATGAATATGAATAGCCTGATAAGGCACAGCCAGCCGCTGCAATGTTTTTTCATTGTTACCTGTAGAAGCTGCGGTCAATGCAAAGGTCTTAATTACGGATGTTCCGAGCGCACCATCATAAGAAATCGCCTGACCATTAATATGATCCGCTGCCAAACGTCCCTGACGATTGGCTCCCCAGGCCAGCGATACCATCGTTGCAAACCCATGATTGCGGTCTTTGACCTGGATGGCATCCCCTACCGCATAAATGGCCGGATCACTGGTTTGCAGCTGAGCATTCACCTGAATAGCGCCGCGAAACCCTAGTTCCAATCCGCATTGCTTGGCCAGCTCATTTTCAGGCACAACACCAATCGCCAGGATCACTATGTCTGTCTGAAGCATTTCCCCCGAGTTCAAACGAAGCTGTGCCCCCTGCTCTTCAAAAGCTGCGACTCCTTCCTCTAAACGCACCTCCACCCCGTTCAGCTTCATATGCTGCTCCACCAGTTTGGCCATCTCAGGGTCAAGTGGATTTAACACTTGTTGTCCCATATCAATGACGGTTACTGAAAGCCCACGCTCCCGCAAATTTTCAGCCATCTCCAGCCCAACAAACCCGGCCCCAATTACCGCGGCATGCTTGGGTTGCCTTTCATCTACATATGCCTTAATAAGGTCGGTGTCATGAATGTTTCTTAACGTAAATACATTTATAGCCTCATGTAATCCGGGAATGTCCGGTATCATCGGTTTGGCTCCCGGCGATAATACGACAATATCGTATGACTGCTCATCCGTCTCCCCTGTGATCATATCGCGGTAACGGACAAGCTTATGCTTGCGATCTATTTGTATTACTTCTATTTGCACCCGTACATCTATATTAAAACGGTCTCTAATGCCTTGAGGCGTCTGGAGAAACAGCTTCTCCCGCGCCTGGATTGTTCCCCCAATATAGTAGGGAAGACCGCAGTTTGCAAAAGAAACATGCTCACCGCGTTCAAACAGAATAATCTCGTCTTCCTCATTCCATCTACGCAATCTCGCTGCGGCAGAAGCTCCACCTGCTACCCCGCCAATAATAATTATTTTCCTACCCAATTGCTTCCCCTCCTCATATACCCTATGGGGTATAATATATACCCGTAGGGGTATGTTGTCAACAAACAAAAAAGGCGGAGGTTGCCCCCGCCTGCTCAAACCCTAAACGAAACCCGCCTTGAATCAGAAATCACTTGTGACTGCTACAAAAATTCCTATTTCACCGGGCTCAATAAACCGCCAATATTTGCTTGTTACTGTTGACTGACCGCGATTGCCTGCTCCAGATCATACAAAATATCTTCTATTGCTTCGGTCCCGACAGATAGACGCAACAGTTCCGGTTTAACTCCGGCAGCCACCTGTTCCTCTGCATTCAACTGCTGGTGGGTTGTGCTTGCCGGATGAATAATCAAAGACTTGGAATCGCCTACATTCGCCAGATGAGAAAAAAGCTTCACATTTTCAATTAGCTTGCTCCCCGCCTGACTCCCGCCTTTAATACCAAAGGTCAGGATCGCTCCTTGTCCCTTTGGCAAATATTTTTGGGCTAACTCGTAGGATGGATGGCTCGGCAATCCAGAATAGCTGACCCACTCCACATCCTTGTGGCTTTCGAGATATTGCGCTACCTTGAGGGCATTCTGACTATGTCTTTCCAGCCGCAGATGCAATGTCTCCAACCCTTGAAGCAGCAGCCATGAATTAAACGGAGAAATGGCTGCTCCCAAGTCACGCAGCAATTGCACCCGTGCCTTGATAATATACGCGATAGGCCCCACCGCCTCGGTGTATACAACCCCATGGTAGCTTGGGTCAGGCTCAGTCAGTCCCGGGAAATGGCCACTGGCTTTCCAGTCAAACTTGCCGCTATCCACGATTACCCCGCCAATAGACGTACCGTGTCCGCCAATGAACTTCGTTGCCGAATGCACCACAATGTCCGCTCCATATTCGATAGGACGCAATAAATAAGGGCTCGGGAACGTGTTATCCACAATCAGCGGAATACCATATTCGTGTGCAATCGCCGCTACAGCTTCCAGATCCAGCACATTGCCCTGTGGATTGCCAATCGTTTCGGCAAATATGGCCTTTGTTTTATCCGTAATGGCATGGCGGAAATTCTCCGGCTCATCCGAATCGACAAAATGCACCTTAATCCCCAATTTGGGCAGTGTGGTAGAAAACAGATTATATGTACCGCCATACAGGCTGGAGGCGGATACAATTTCATCTCCAGCTCCCGCAATGTTCAGAATAGAAAAGGAGATCGCCGCCATTCCTGAAGCTGTGGCCAACGCGCCAGCCCCGCCTTCCAGTGCGGCGATCCGTTGCTCGAATACATCCGTGGTCGGATTCATCAGACGCGTATAAATGTTGCCGAATTCTTTCAGCGAGAACAAATCAGCCGCATGCTCGGAATCCCGAAACCCATATGAAGTGGTCTGGTACAACGGAACGGCGCGGGCAAAGGTATGAGGATCAATCTCTTGTCCGGCATGGACAGCGAGGGTTTCGAATGACAGCTTGCGTTCTTCTGACATGATTATTGCCTCCCTTGTTATACGTGCTGTATGAATCGTCTCTTCCTGTATGCGTAGTCTTGGATGATTTTTCAACTATTCTCGCACAAAAAGGACGATTTGGGAAGATAATTCTCATTATTCAGGTAGGATATTATTATTTTACTGAATGTTCAAGTTTCGGACCGGAAGGTTTTGCCCAAATGCTCACCCAGACCAAAATAATGGCGGAAATTATAGATGAGCGGACTCCACTTTGCCGGATCAATATGATTCTCACCGCGGATGATATCCTGATGAGCATGCACTTGTACAGCTTGGGTTTCAACGATCGCAAAATAAGGGGAATGGCCAGGAATCCGGATTTCTTTCACCCTAGCTTCGATTTGAATAGGGCATTCCCTGATTCGGGTGGGCCGGACTCTATTCGAGTCAATCGCAGTCAGTCCGCTGATCTCATACTTATCTTTGTGATATGTAAATCCATTTTTCTCTTTTTCCACTGGAACAGGATTCTTGCCTGTAAAAGGAGCTAACCGTTCTACATTTTCCCACATGGAAGGTCCAGGAACATTGATTACACATTCGGGATGCCGCTCCATATTTTCTAATGCTTTGCCGCCTGCTCCAATGCCTAGTACCACACAATCTCCTAATGCCCACGAGGAGGAAATAGGGCTAATATTGGTCGTTCCATCCTCATTCAGCGTGTTGAGTAAAATCACAGACGTTCCATAATATAAAATGCTAGGGGTTATCGTTTGTATGCTTGGGCTGACATTCGATTGATTTATTTGATTCATTGAGTCCATGTCCTCTTCTCCTTCTGTTCAGATATGCCTCCTTATTGTAAAATGTAAACATTTCAACCTTCATCGAAGTATGGATTACAAAGGGGGATAATCGTGCCATGAGCACCAAATCAAATGTAGCCATGATCGCTTCTCTCGTCAGCGAGCCTTCCCGTGCAGCCATTCTCACCGCCCTATTAGACGGCAGATTCCACACGGCAAGTGAATTGGCCCATATGGCAGGCATCAAACCGCAAACCGCCAGCTTCCATCTGGCTAAAATGACCGAGGCACAAGTCGTCACCGTAGAAAAACAAGGGCGTCACCGTTACTATGGCATTCAAGATCCTGAAGTTGCCCAGGTGATGGAGTCACTTTTATCCATAGCTCCACCTGTTCCAATCAAATCATTCAAACAAGCCTCTGAAAACGAGGCCATACGGTTGGCAAGAACTTGCTACGATCATATTGCAGGTTATTTAGGCGTACAGATCATGAGTTTTTTCATTCAAAAGGGGATTCTTTCCGAGGATCAGGACGGACTTCATATTACTCAACAAGGAGAGATTTTCTTCGCTGACTTTCAGATCAACCTCAAGAACACAAGACAAAAGCGTCGCTCCTTCTCACACAAATGCCTGGATTGGAGTGAACGACGCCATCACCTTGCCGGTGCCTTAGGAAAGGCTCTCTTGGATAGATTATTCGAATTACACTGGATCGAGCATCTGCCCACAACCCGCGCGATACGCATTACAGCCGATGGTAAAAGAGGTTTTAAGGAGGTTTTTGAGATAGAGATCAGCTAGATAACTACAGATCTAACCCTTTTCTTATTTCACATTAGATGTTACTTACTGATTAACCTCTCTGAAGAATTCTATCATTTCGCTAAATGATTGCTTGGCTGAATATTCGTGATATCGGGGAGAGTACGGATCGCCGAATCCGTGCTGTCCGTTGAATTTATGTACCCGGATATTACGATTGTCTAAAGTTGAAATGAGCTCATCCACATTAAATGATCGTTCTTCGTGTGGAAAAAAAAGCAGTGTTGGGCAATGTGGAGTTATTTCTAAATAGTTTCGAATACGAGAGCCATAGTATCCTACGATTCCATCAACATATTTTTCTTGGCTGCACAGCCAGGCCATCGTTGCCCCGATACTAAACCCGACGATCAATACCTTTTTATAGCGAGCTCGAATACTTAATAACAAACTTTTGATATGATAGGTAGCGCGTTCAAATCCTATATTCCCCATAAAATGGGCATAGGCAGCCTCCTCTTGCGAATAGTCAAAAGACGTTTCTTTGCCTATTAAATTGGGACAAATGACGTCATAACCCTCATCCGATAATAAGCTACAAAAATTTTGTATATGCTGGTTCAT
Organism: Paenibacillus ottowii; assembly: GCF_006874425.1. Taxonomy (GTDB): domain Bacteria; phylum Bacillota; class Bacilli; order Paenibacillales; family Paenibacillaceae; genus Paenibacillus; species Paenibacillus ottowii. The sequence goes on along the minus strand of NZ_VIJZ01000007.1, from coordinate 53,608 downwards.
CCCATAAATCTCATGCAGCACGACAATTAGAGTGTCCGACTTTTTATCTATGCTTATCATATTGCTCCTCCAACCAGGTTTGAATATGGGAAAACAAATCTCCCGGAAACGTATATTTATACTTAGCCGCCACCTCCAAGGATAACCGATTGAACAGCTCAAAAGATACAATCAGTGCTGCCCAACTATGATGGGGATCGTATTCCCCAAAAGATTTCTTCAAATCAGCAACAATCTCCTGCTCAGCCCATTCATTCAGAAATTTCTCTGCATGCCAAGTATCATAATCGGCTCCATGTAGGGCTTTGGCATGCCATTCTATCATTTGCAGCAATAATTGTTTACAGTCTGTATCCCGTTGCTTGGCTACCCACATATCATGGCGCAAAATTTGTTTAGCCACATATAAAGAGGCGAAGCAATACATATTAACAACCTGTAGAAAAGCCGTTTCAGATATCGGGGGCGTAAGTGGGGTCGTTGTGGTTTGAGGGATGATTAGGTGTCCATTTCCCGTCTTATCGAGCAGCATCCTTACCCCCGGAATTCAAAGTGATGCTTCTGATGCACACACTCATCAAATCAAATTCTTCATCTTTATCTTGTGATATAATTCCTTCATTATCATCGTATGGAAGGATGGTGCAGATGTCGGAGCAGCAAGTGTACGTCCGATTCCCAGAAGAGGTGGACGTCGCAGAATTGACAGCAATGTACAAACGCAATCGGGAGTTCTTTGATAAGTTTTCACCAGAACACCAAGAAGACCACTATACGGAGGAACACCAGCTTCAAACGATTATTAAAAGTAAGGCTGACATGGCGGAGGATCGGAAATATTCCTTCGTGGTGTGCCACAAGGAGGACGACCGGATTATAGGTAGTATAGGTCTATCTTTTGTGGTGAGGGGCCCCCTTCAGAGCTGTATGATCGGATACAGCTTAGACCAAGCTTATAACGGCAAGGGTTATATGACGGAGGCGGTGAAGCAGGTGGTTCGCTACGCTTTCGATGAACTAAAGTTTCATCGGATCGTCGGAGAAGCCTCTCCTCGGAACCCAGGGTCCATCCGGGTGCTTGAGAAGGCTGGCTTTCACAAAGAAGGTATTTCTCGAAGCAACGTAAAAATTAATGGAAAATGGGAGGACCATCAGGTTCTGGCGATTATAAATCCGGCAGAGGATATCTAAGCTTTCAGGGTAAACATTCGTTTAAGCACTGGAGGTAGTAGATAGGAGTGCCAAATTACAGTATTCTTATTATTGTAATTTGATTTTCAGAAATTTCTAAGGAGGTTATTATGAATTATCAATCCATCAAACTGAGTGAAAAGTTATCTAAGTTTAGTGAACATTGGTCTCCGAAAGTTATTGGTGAAATGAATGACTACCAATTTAAATTGGTAAAAATAGTGGGGGATTTTGTATGGCATGATCATCAAGATACCGACGAGGTCTTTATTGTACTTGAAGGCGAGATGTTCATTGATTTTAGAGATGGGCGTGTACAGGTTTCCCAAGGAGAAATGTTTATTGTACCTAAGGGAGTCGAACATAAGCCCTTCGCACAGAAAGAGTGCCATATCATGCTAGTAGAGCCGAGGGGTATAGTAAATACTGGAGGGACGGAGTCAGAATTAACGGCAGCCAATGATGTTTGGATTTAAATACATGAAAAGAAGAATTAATCAAATGGCAACAGCGGCAGCCTAAGACTTTATTTTTAAGCCTTGGTTCACCGCTGTTTGATTTATTTTTCTTATACGCATCTAATTCCGGAATTGAGCCGGAGTTACTAGATCGTTCAGGATTAGATCATCTAGGTTCTTCTCCTGCTACAAGATCTACGCGAAATTCAAGCTGGTCTCTCATGAAAATTTTTCCTGATATCTTGACTGATTCTGGCTTAATCTCCTCTACTATTCCCCCGTAATCCTCAAATGTCACGCGTAGTTCCTCATCAACGGATACCACATATACATGCGCCTGGACCAAAGCGGCTCCAAACAGCTCTATGTCGGTCTTTAATCTTTTATATGTACGTTTCACAACGATCACCTCAAATATTTTCATTCGTTAAATTATATATCGATTCCTTCTGCAACAAGCATTTCTGCGTATGTTATCTCAATTCTTTATATAAAAATTAAATTCCAAAATATTACTTACATTTGAATATATATCATTTAATGTTTGGACAATTATCCCAATCCAGTTTTATAATTCACTTGTTATTACATAATTTTAGGAGGAAGTCATGAAAAATAAAATGTTTAAAAGAATGGGAAGTATCTTGCTAGCCTTACTTATTGGAGCTTCAGTGCTTTCTTTATTCCCTACAGTTTCGAGAGCTGAAACAACAAATGTAACTTGGTCCGACGGATCTCTTAGTAGAACAATTTCTTCTTGGAATTATACTGAGGTTGCCAGTAAAGGGAAGAGCTCAGGTAAGTGGTATTGGGAAATATCCACTAATTCTACTCAAGCAGCTATCGGAATTACTAACTCAGATAAAAGTAAAATAACTAGATATTATGGTTACGATGGTCAAAACTTCTTATATAACTCTTCCGTTCTTGCATACTCTTATGGTTTAACTTTTGGACCGAATGATGTTATTTCTATTGCTCTAGATTTAGATAATGATAAACTCACTTATTATAAAAATGGCGTTTCACAGGGAATTTCACGCTATAAACCTTCTCAAATCGGCAGCACTGTATATCCATCAGTGACAAGACTTAATTTATCATTACCATTAGTTGCAACAGCTAATTTTGGAGCAAGTGATTTTAAATATCCGATTCCAGAAGGATTTTTTCCTTACCAAGATTCAGGTATATCTACAACACCTGGGTCATCTACAACGCCTGGATCATCTACAACACCTGGATCGTCTACAACACCTGGATCGTCTACAACACCTGGATCGTCTACAACACCTGGGTCATCTACAACACCTGGGTCATCTACAACACCTGGGTCATCTACAACACCTGGATCATCTACAACGCCTGGATCATCCACAACGCCTGGATCATCTACAACACCTGGATCATCTACAACACCTGGATCATCTACAACACCTGATTCATCTACAACACCTGGGTCGTCCACAACGCCAGATCCGTCGGATACAGATGGTTCCTCACAGCCAACTGGTGACCGCGCTATTCTAACTGTAACGATGGACAATGGATTTGATAAAGAATTCGATCTAAGTAAAAAAGAATTAAACGCCTTCATCGCTTGGTACGACGCTAAAGATGCTGGCAGAGGTCCTTCATTTTTTGCCATTGATAAGCACAATAACAACAAAGGTCCATTCAGTAACCGTAAAGACTACGTAATCTTCAACAAAATTCTCACATTTGAAGTAAGTGAGTATTCAACCAAATAAACATAAGGTTTGCAACACGCTCCTTTCAATAAAAAAGCGCAGCTTCCAAAAAGCATGGAGGCTGCGCTTATATTTTAGTAAATTGCTCTTGAATGAGTGCTAATAACAAACCTAGACTTGGCTTCCAACTTGGTTTGGATTAAGATCTATATTTTTAGTATACACCTTGTTATTAATGAGACTGATGATGCTGTTAATAATAATTGAGGTAAGTACCGTTAACAATATTAACCATAACAAGATCAAGATAGATACCTTGGGGAAGAAAACAATGCTCTGAAAATAATAATAACAAAAAAAGGTGTGGGTTAGCCAAATATTCATTGAATTTTTCCCTAAGTAAGCGAAAGGTCTGGTTAGTTTTAATTTATTCATTAAATGAATACTAACGAGGATAACTACAGGAGCTATTATCATGTCAATCGTTGTCTTCTCAAACAATTGACTCGTAGTACGAAAACGGAATAACAGCACAAGAACAATAACATCAAATAGTATATTATTAAAAATAATAGAATTGTAAATCTTATTCATCCATGAGTACAATTTATATTTCGCAAAGAACAACCCTATCATAAATGGCAATTGCCAATACATAATGCTGTAATAGTTTCCTTGTGAATAGGAATTATAAAAAACTAGACCCGCAATTAGAAGCGTTACCCATGCATTACGTTGAAAGGCTTGGAAGGTTACCGGAAAAATTAATAGCAGCAGGATATAGTCATACAAAAACCACCACTCACCATTATATGAACTGGATAACGCTATAAAATTCCGCAAAAAATCCATTGTTGTGTTATGTTGGAATCTATCGGAATTCCCAAAAAAGTACAGACCTACCGGAATAAAAAGTAAAAAAACAACCCAGTAGTTTATCATGATTTTGCTTAATCTTGTAAAGCTTTTCTGCATTAAATGCTGTGGATTTTGAACATTGCTCTTGTACAAACCATACCCACTCAAAAATAAAAAAATAGAAATGGCGATCTGACCAAAATGCCCTAAATAGAATTCTCCTCTCTCATGAAATAAACTAAATAATGAAACATAGTCATATTTTAACCGGTCAGGAAAAGCAAAAAGATGGTGGATCAAAAGTAGTATTACAGCAATCCCTTTCGCAATATTTGTTTCTACAAGCTTTAATTCCTTGTCATGATGCACACAGTATCCTCATTTCTAGTTGTAATGGAATAGAGATATATTAGCACAAACAAATAATATAGAATATTTATTTTTTTGTACATCCTATTACGTCCCATTTTTATGCAAAAGAGGCGCCCCACAAAAGGCAAAAAAAGCTTTCCATAGCCACCTTTGGGGTGATTACAAAAAGCTAATCTGCTTTGCGGCGACTGCACCACTTACTTAAAATTTTTCTGGAAACTGTTTGACAATGCCTTCTGTAAGAATGTCCGCTAAATGAATCATATGGATCTCATTTTTATCGGTTGCTGCAATATCTGCTTTCCAGTCTCCTTTGATACAGTTAAGGACTATTTCCGTTATCAACTGAAGGTGCGTATACAGCATATCTTGTAGCGTTTTGAACTGCCAGTTCGGATTCGCTGCACTTAAAAATTTGGCGATATCATCGGCGTTTGTATGCCAAACTGCTTCTAGCTTTTTCACGTCTGCCTGATTACCTGCTTTGGCAGCCGCTACTATCTTCCCTGCGATCAGAATATGCTCTCTCAGAAGATCAGCCAGCTTATTACCGGCAGCTTCCCCATAATAAGGCTTGATCACATTGCCGATATCCTGTTGGTTCCGTAAAAGTCGGTCCAATACGTCTTTCTGATCCGGACGATTAGATACGGCACTGACAATATAGCTTCTCGTCCATATGGTATGGTCGATCCATACCTTCTGCATATCGACCTTCAGTTGCACCATTTTGGGACTTAGGCAAGTGGAGCCCTTTTCCTCCCCCGCCTTCGCTTGCACGACGACTAATGGAGTCATGCTAAAGACGAGCGCCAAGGTTAACGACAATGCCAGTAACCATTTATTTTTCACATTCATCTGCTCCTCTTACGTTTGGAATAAACAGGCTGTCTTATTATGATTGAAACATCTAATTTTATACTATCCTTACAACCATCTTGCAAAAACATAATTTCGTTTTTCAAAACACAAAAAAGGCCTGCCGGTACTTGCCAGCAGAGCCCAAGACTCCATGATCCAAGTAAAAAAGTAATTCTGATGAACAAGCTACGTTCTGAATCACCCATATAATCGTTTAGATGCTAAATCCTTTTGGAGAATAGGCCATGCCGATGGGCATGACTATTTTGCCCGGTGGACCGTCAGGTTGACCCGATTCGTCTCACACATAAATGTAGAGAGATGAACAGGCTCATCGTTTGCATCAAAAGCAATTTTCAATATCCGGAATAAGTTCGCCCCGATATCACATTCCAGAAATTTCGCATAATCTTTAGTCGCACCGATCACATCAATGATCTTGTCATTGCTCACGATCTCGGTGTTATAATCCTCCGCCAGAATCTTGTAAGTCGATTCTTTCATTGCGATCTTTTTTTCCAAATCCGGAAACCGGGTCAGCGAATAATGGGCTATATCATAAAAAAGCGGGCGGTCATCTACATACATCAAGCGTTCAAGCTCCAACACAGGGCTGCCTTCTTCAATAAGAAGATGTCCAGCCACCTCTTCAGATGCCGGGATTACTTCGCTTCTTAATATCCGTGAGTTTGGAATCATGCCCAGCTGGTGGCTGAACTCCGAGAAACCGCTTACGGATAACAGTTCATTATGAAATTTGTTGGAGGCCACAAAGGTGCCTCTACGAGGAATTCGCGTCAGGGTTCCTTCCCGCACGAGCTCCTCAATTGCTTTCCGTATAGTGATTCGGCTTACACTATAAGTATCACAGAGTTCTGCTTCGGTTGGAATCTGTTCATCCGGTTTGTACCGTCCGTCCTGGATATCGTTCTTCAACATTTGCCTGATCTGCATATACAGCGGCTGGGGGGTTGAAGGATTCAAATTCATGGTAAATTCATCCTTATCCATCAATGATTATAATAAGTATTATACATTGATGATCATCTCCAGTCACCATGCACCGAAATAACCTACCGTCTTCCCAGCTGTAATTGTCCCAAGCTCCAGGCAGTCCTCCGCTGAAAGCCCTTTCAATCGGCCGTAAAGGAACCCGGCAATGAAGGAATCCCCAGCTCCCATCGTATCCACGACGTTCACCTTACCCACGCCGTGCGGAAAGAATTGTTCGCCATCGTAAGCAAGCGAACCGTTCTCCCCCAAGGTAGCTACAGCAATCTGCGCTCCTCTTTGCTTGACCTCTACCAAAAGTTGGCGGATATAATCATCATCCTGAGTGTACGAAAAGAATGGATAGTCTACATAGGGCGTTAACGTTTGTACCCGATCATCCTGCAACTGATCCGAGAAATCAAAGGAAGTGATCAGGCCCTTTTCCTTAAAGAGAGGAAAGTACGGATCGGCATGTCCCCATATCCCTGAGTGGACAAGCTGATAATTGACAGCAAAATCGATCTCTTCTGCTGTAAGGAAAAACTGTGCCATAACTCCCTCGTCGTATTCGCCGAACCTCCGGTCATTCTCCACCATCTCCACGTGGGTTACCGCTGTTTTTCCGTCCTTTTTTGAAATTCGGGAAGTATCCACACCCTTGTCCTGAATAGCCTGGATCATGATCTCCCCATAAATGTCGGTGCCCACCCAGCCCAGATAGGCCGTCTTTGCACCCATTTCAGTTAAATAGACGGCCACATTCACCGGATTGCCTCCAGGATAGGCTTTGCCGCTTGCTTGATAGACATCCATGCAATTATCCCCGACTGTAATGATTCTCATCTTGCTCCCGCCTTCCCTGCTATTAAAGAATGAGCACTACGAAGTAGTGCTCAAATCAAATGCATCAATATAGAATGAACTAAGGTTGCGTATCTTAATATTCCATTTGGCGATAGTATCTTCTAAGTGTTAATGGATGATTTCTCTCACGCTCCAGATAGGCGCTGATACGGCTTAGTACAGACCAGTTGATACTTACGGCAAAATGCTTTCTGAACTCCTCGCTAATGCCTTCCATGGCAAAGTCTTTGGTATCAATAATGGTCAGCTTCTTCGTAATCTTCTCAGCGAATCTTTCCACCCGATCCATCAGTGGTCTTGTCTCATCTTCGCCTTTCAGCAGAATAACACTGGTATCTTCAACCACAAGCTCAAGCGTGCCATGGAAGAATTCCGCCGCATGAATCGACTTCGCATGAATCCACTGCATTTCTTCCAGGATACACATCGCGTAGGAGTACGTGTTCCCCCACAGGTTGCCGGAGCCAACCATCATATGATAGTCAGTATCTTTATGTTCTTTTGCAAAAGCTTCCGCTTTAGGGTCAAAGGTTTTGACTGCGTCCAGAATCGCACGCGGCAATAAGGCAACTTCCTTCGTGAACTGTTCATATTGAGGGAACTCATTGTTGTTATACATGAACCGGAACACAACCATGTACAGGAGCATGAAGAATGTATCAAAGGAATGTTTCTCCGAGCCGGTTGTGATACAGTGATCTACAATTTTGGTTAATGGAGTATCCCTTTCTGCCACAAGTGCAATCGTAGTCGCTCCCCGTTCCTTACAGAACTCGGCTGCCGCAACGGTCTCCTGCGTGGTTCCCGACACAGATGTAAAAATACATACGGAATCCTTACTGAAATGTCTGTTGTTCATCACCATAAACTCAGCAGCAATCGCCGCATGCACATCGATGGTCGAGTTTGATTTCAGAATATACTCATAAGGATACATCATCGCAATTGTGCCACCCGCACCAATCAGAAAAATATTGCTGTACCCTTTCTTGGCAATCCCGTCTACAATCTCTTCAATTTGTCCTCTAAAGGCCAGGCCCTCTTGTTCCACAAGCTTAAGGAATAACTGTTCGTCAAAATTCAACATTTACGTTCCCTCCCTATACTGGATCGGTTCCTCTCCAATATCATCCATTTTTATTTATTATATATAGTATCATAACCAGACAATACAATTAAAACAACTATTTTTGTAAAATAAGAAGGAAATCAGTGAGTTAGAGTTGGCTCCCTTCATTTCATCTGGGCTAAATGACTATATTCCTGCTGTCATGACTGCTTTTAGATCCATACTTCTTCTCCCAGTAGTAATACACAGGCAGACCCGTTGCGATGACGATCGCCGCGGCAATCATGCCCTGCACTGGAGCCCACGTAAAGGTTCCCCAAGCCAGCCATCCTGCCCCAAGGATAGCCAGGATAGTAGTTACTCTCCACATTGGCATGCGGTAAATCGGGTTATAATCCTCTCTCTTACGGCATTTATAGACCGCGGCAAAGTCCAGAATGTTAATGACCAGCTGAATCAGCGTGAAATAACCCAGCAGTTCGGTTAAATTGCTGAAGAACACAAGAATACAGGCCAACGTAACCTGAGCAATAATCGAAAAGCTTGGTGTTTCGAATTTGGGATGAACTTTCGCAAAACGCTGAAAGAACAGCCCATCCTTCGCCATGGCATACTCCAGGCGAGGCTGAAACATAATGCAAGAACTCAAGGAACCCAGGATAACAATAATCGCGGTAACAGCTACAAAAGATGAGGCCATGCCGGATAATCCGGGAATATACTTGACGGCGTCGGACACAGCGGAGCTGGAACCCATCAGTTTATCGAACGGCATTAGGCCGGTGACACATACCGCAAGCAGCGTATATAAACCCAATACAATCAGTACCGAACTAATTAAGGCGCGAGGGAGAACTTTCCCTGGATTTTTGAATTCTCCAGCCATAAAACAAATGGCGGCCATTCCCGTGTAAGCCCACGTCGTGGCAGATACGCCACCAATTAAGCTTGAACTTGTCGCTCCTGCGACGGGCGTGTAAGCAAAGTTGTCAAAGTTCATATACATGAGGCCCAGCACAATGACAATCAGGAAAGGGATGATTTTGATAGCCGTAATAATGACCTGAAAACTACCGCCTGCCTTAACACTACGGTAATGGATGGACGTGATGATCAGAATGATCGCTACTCCTAGCAGTTTACCGGTAATTCCAACGAAGAAAGGGAAGAAGCTCGCCAGGTATGCAACAATGGCCAGAGCCATAATTGAAATGGACGGAGGATCGAGGGCCCAGAAGGTTGCCCATCCGTATAGAAAAGCCAAAGGCCTCCATCCTGCTTTATTCAAGTATACGTAACCGCTTCCATTTTGCGGGTAGGCAGTCGCCAACTCAGCCAGCACCATGACCTGAGGAATCGCAATAACTCCACCAATAATCCAGGCTAGAATTGAGATCGAAGGCATACCCGCAGCTTTTGCGACATCACCGGAAGAGACGAAGATTCCGGAACCTACCGTAGTTCCAACAGCGATGGCTAGGGCCGACCAAAAGCCCAGTTTTCGTGTAAGAGAGTCATTACTCATAACGAGTTCCTCCAAATCAAGGTGATAAGACTTCCATTCCCCTTATTTTCCTGACTGATTCCCTAAGTACTTCCTGTGGATTCTGATAATAATTGAACCCCATAATCTCTAGTGTACAAGCTCCCTCGTAATGATGGCTCTGAAGACTGGTTAGATATTCCCGCCAATTCAGCACCCCATCATCCAGAGCAAGATGCGCATCAGACAAGCCGTCACCGTCAATCAGGTGGAAATGAACCATCTCCGCAAGTAGGGAGAAATAATCTTCGGGTGTCTCGTTAGCGAGCTGCATCGCTACGGTATCGATCATCCCTTTTAATGAGGGGGAACGAATCTCCTCCAGCATCCTCTTGATTCCCTTAGCATCGATAATTAGATTCGATTCGAATCGGGTCAGAGGCTCCAACGCTAAAGTCACCCCTTCCTTCTCCGCCACCCTGGATATCTGATAGATGGAGTCGCTTGCATATTTCCATGATTCCAATTGCGATACAGCGAAGTCCCCTATTCCTGAAGTCACAAGCATCATGTTGGTCTCCAGCTCCAGAGCCGCGTACAGATTATCTATGAAGTATACGATACTCTTCTGCCGCAGTTGGGAATCGGAAGCAGCAATATTGAAGGGATAGACACACTGTTCCGGCGTATAACAGACGACCTTCATGTCTCGGGATTTCAGTTGCTGCCTTATGTGCCTCAAGTTGCCAAGAACATTCCGATAGACGTATAAATGAGGCTCGCCCGCCCACAACTCGATGTGCTCGATCCCAAGCTCGGCGACTTGGTCCAGAAAGTGCTCGAAAGGAAAATACCTGTACGTAATATTCATTCCTGCAATCTTCATCTGCTTCCCCCCCTCCCATGTAAGCGCTCTTAATTGTTATGTCTTGTATTATAACTAGGAGTCACAAATATTTCAATGTCTTTTTGAAAATAATTAAAAAGTCATTCAACTGGTTCCTAATGTGGGCTGCTCAGCTCCTATAGGAGTAAAAAAAGCAAGCCTAAACGAGTACATTTGCTCGTTAGGCCTGCTTTTGTTGTTCTATCCAAGGATTAAGCGCTCTTACTACCATGTCCCCATTACTTTCGCTGAAGCACTGGCTTACTTATCATATCTCTTATTGAGCTGATGTCTAAAAAAGTTTCGATCAAATTACAATCCAAGATATTTCCGATAAAGCGACTGTTGGTCCAAGGACTATATACATCACTATCAAGATAAATTTGATTTGCTCTCGAAGCTCATTGAAGAACATATAAGTGAGCTACGAAAATTGTGTCAATCAGTCTTCAACAAAAAAATCTCTGCCGACCAATTAAGGTTAGCGGGGATTTGCTTTGCTTACGTTTAAGCTCCTCCAACGACATCCGTTAGTTGAATAACATGACTATGTGACTGAACAGACACAGTAACAATAAACAAAAAGCTAGCCGCGATGATCAGAAAAGCAACCTTTTTCAACATTATCTAACCACACCTTTTCAATAAATTTTGAGAATTTTTCCATTGTTTCAGGAACCGCATGAGTACGGAAATGCTCAAACAGCCCTATACAGTTTATATAATAAGTCTCATTATTTAGTGTATGATAACTTACCATTGAATACATCAAGTATTTGAAGCCATCGTTGTATGTACCTCGATATAAATGATAATAAGCTAATTCGTAACTCAATCGTGCGAATTGCTCTGGTATAACTTGATTAGAGTACATATCAGATGCTAGCTGTCCCTGCTGCACAAAAGAGTCAATAACCGTTTTAAAACGTTTAAGTATGTGATTCACATCCAACTGATATCGATTAGCTGCCAACACTACGTTCAGTAGCTTTGTTACCATTTCTTTATCGGCTTTATTGGTTGAAGCAGCAATGTATTCAACATAATCCGTTAGCACACTTGTATCCCCGGACAAAAGTTTAAATACGTATGTATTAACTTCTGCCCAATGTTGAAACAAGCCGATCCAATGTTGGGTATCCTTATCCGTCTCTTTTACCCAATCTAAATTAGCATAGGCGTATGTATAATCTAGAGCTTGTTGATAATCGCCTTGGGCTTCGCAGACACCTGCACACAGCAGATCAGCATAGGAAATGTATACAAACAAAGGACGGCTAAGCTTAAGAGTAGATTCAGGACGTTCCCGATCATTCTGTTGATGTTTCAGTGCATATTGGATTTCGGCTTTAGCTCTCATTTTCCTCGCTATCTCATCAACCTTGTCCCATTTGCGCAAAGACCTGTACACGTTTGCCAAATCCTTTAATGCGTCAAGTTGGTCTATTTCATCTAGACGTTCGACAAAAGCTTCAAACACCGCTGCCGCCCTGATATTACGACTTTGATCGTCCCCAATTTGAATCGTAAATATGCGATATTGGCAGATGGCTAGTCGTTCAGAATGTTGATATCTCTCCGCTTCAGCTACACTCTCATAGAGCAGCAGCGCAGCAGCATATCGTTCCTGTGCAAATAGGTCTTCCGCAATTTCAAATAGCTTGGGTGAATAGAGTAGATTATCCATGATGGCTCCCACCACTCGACGGATCGCATCCAGCTTGTCCAACTCCGCACAGCGAAATAAAAACGGCTCGATTCGCCTCATATTTGGAGGAGTGTCGATGATGTAGTTTTCTATAAACAGATCGTAGAAATGTCCTTCTGGCAAACCCATAGCCTCAGTGATTAGGTCAAGCTGGTTAACAGACATAGTCTTATTCCCTGTCACAATAGCGCTTACTATTCCCCTATTCATGCCTGCTATATGCCCAAACTGCGTTAGACTCATGCCCTCTTGGTTGTATGTATCTGTCTAATTCTGCTCGAATCGTAGGTGTATGCTTCATGCCATAGCCACCCCTCGAATAAAATCCTAGTATTTTATATTCATTTACTATTTTTATCCATAAATTAACAATTGTCAACATCTTTTTTTGCGAAATCATATAGAGCTGCCAGTAGGACTATAGATACTTTACTTCTTTTTTTCTTTGCTAGCCAGAAAGTGAGTTTTTTAGCATTGTTCTTTTGGCTCATTGGCTGGCGAGTTTCAGCCTTGCTTGTTCATGCTCAATGGCTACAATTTGAGCGAGAACACGAATTTTCTTGTCGCGCACCTTATTGAGATGATCTTCCTGCTTGAGAATCTTGTCCAGTTTGAAAGCAACAACGGTGGTTATCTCCGTAACCTGGTACAATTTCCTTTTTTGTCTTCTTTTCTTCATCGGTCAGGCTGGCTTCAAGCTTCTTGATGCGGCGCATTGTTCGGCGTTCTGAAACAACCAAGGTCTTTAATGTTGTTTTTAACTGGTCGAGCGTATCCACCTCAATGGCATCAAACAGCGCTTGCTCCTGCTCGTTCAACATATCAAGAAAGATCGTTTCGTAAATGCCGTGCTTCAGGGCCTTTTTATTGCGGTACGGACCACCGGGTCCGCCACTATTACCCTTGGCGTTTTAGTTACCTGGGGGGAACACCGACGCGATTGCCGACTGCGTTCTTGTTCCCCTTTGGCTCTCCCCTTGGATTAGGAACGTTCCCATTGGAGGAATCAAAAACGTCCCCGTTCAATTGATCCTGCCAGCAGTCCATAGACTTCCATTTGCGTCCCCCTCCCACAGGAATAGATAGAGCGGCGGGATGTCTTTTAGCTTCATCGCTCCGCCGCTCTCCAGCCACATCTGTTTTGTTTTATTCCGCTCAGGACTCCGTTCTCTCGCCATGTTACACAATCACCACCCCCACGAATGTAAATGATGTGACCTTGAAAAACAAAGAAGAAAGCTCCAGACCATATGAAGGTCTGAAGCTCTCTCTTGATTTTGTTCAGTTATTATTTTGCGTCCGAAGGCAGTGAACCGGCTACGCCCCATACTTCCACATTAACTTTGTTTGAACCACCGCGGAACTGAATTGTATATCGTCCGGAACGCATAGCATCAGAACTTCTCCAAATAGTTTCAGTGTTTTTGCTGATTGTCTGGCCGTCAACATACGCTTTACCAGAATCATTGTGTTCTACAGTAAAATCAACTGGGGCATTTGCATAGTTTCTAATGCGCAATTTAACATACCCGAAACCCTTAGGAACCTCGAAGGTGCCTGATGAAGTTGCACTTCCCCCTGAAGTAAAGTTAAAAGAATTTCCTAGGCTCTGAGGAGTTATTACATGGTCGCTAGTAGTTGTTGTACCAGCATCTTGGGTCGCTGCAGTCGATGTTGCAGAATCAGTTACAGCAGCATCTGAATCTGCAAAAATCGTATTAGGTACTGCAACAGCTCCCCCTATTAGACCCAGAGCTAAGGCCGGTACAATAAAATGTTTTTTCTTCAAGCTTATCCCTCTCTATATTTGTTTTAAAACTACCACTTCATTCTACTAAAAGATTCCATGTTTTTAGTCTATTTTTCAATAAAATCATAATATTATTTAATAAATATATATTTATGCATTGATTAGGGCCTGTACGCAAACCTATTTGAGCCATAAACGAATTGAAAGCAGCGTCAAAAAAGCCATGAACATGTTCGCTGTTTTTTCATAGCGAGTGGCCAAGCGTCGATAGTTTTTTACTTTGTTGAAAAAGCATTCAATTAAGTGTCGCTCTTTATACGTTTCAGAATCTAACGGGCGCTTTACCCGCCGATTGCGTTTGCTTGGGATAACCGGAGTGATCGCTCGGCTTTGCAAAAGCTCCAGAATGACATTGGTATCGTAGGCGCGATCAGCCAACACTTCGCCCGGGCAGAAGTCCAGTTCATGAAGAAGGCGATAGCCGGTGACAGAATCGTGGTCTTGTCCTGGCGTCAATTCGAAACGCAGCGGATAGCCGAGCGCATCCACCATCGCATGAATTTTGGTAGTTAATCCTCCGCGCGAACGTCCGATTGCTTGCCGGTCCTGCCCCCTTTTGCGCCCGCTCCATGTTGATGGACGCGGACGATGGTGGCATCGACCATGACCTGCTCCCAATCCGGCTCGATGGCGACATGCTTCAGTATTTCACCCCAAATATTCGCTTTTTGTAGCCGCCAGAAAAAGCTGTAGGCTGAAGACCAAGGGCCATAGTAACTCGGTAAATCCCGCCATGGCGCGCCCGTTCGAGCAACCCAAAGCACGGCATTGAGCATCTGGCGCCGATCCTTGGGCGGACGTCCTCCCTGTTTTTTTCGGGCTGGGGGCAACAGGGGGTCAACTATATTCCATTCTTCATCCGTTAACTCGTATCTTCGTCTCATGTGCCTTATTTTACTAGATTTCTACGAGTTGTACAGTTTGCGTACAGGCCCTAGCAAGATAATAAAACAGATTTACAGCTCGTCCTCTTGAAGCTTAATATCCAACTCAATCAGACGATCCAAGTCCTGGACCGTCTGCATTTTTATATTCCCAGCTTGCAGGTCTTTGACCCACTGAGCTATACCAGCCTTAACAATCTTCCGTTACTACGCCTTGGATTCGAGGATTCCCTCAACGGTCTTCACGATCATGAATCTTTACACACGTTACTATCATGCTGGCTACTCCTGTTGTTTTTAATTTCATGATAGAACAGTAGGTAAAAACCTACGAAGTATTGCATGATTAAACCCAAAATTAGATAATAAGTTTTGACAAGATAAAATGAGCAAGTTTCCCAACCGATGGGTCGATAAAAGGAAGATTAAAGTGAAAAGAATTCTATTAATAAATATTATGGCAACAGTAGTTCTCGCAGGGTGTGGCACTGAGGGTGAAGCACAAAATCCAATTACTACAACTCACTAGACAACTCAGACAACAGTTGATACCTCTGATGTCAAAGCTACTTCTGAAGCTGGTTCAAACACATATATTTTCGATATGACAGTAGGAGATTTTACAGAAACGTTCAATGCCGTTGCTGAAAAAAATAAATTATATTACTTACACATATCGAAATTAAAAATAGAGCATAAAAAGTTCCAATACACTTTCAATGATGAGTTAAGCATGATAGGAACCATTGATTCAAAGCAGAAAATACAGGAAGTTATGTTAATAGGTTCTGGAGGTTTCAAAAAAAGAATTGATGGAAATTTAATGACTGCTATGATTGCTTTAATAATGACAACAAACAGTGATTACAATTATGATAATGCACAAGATTTACTCAAAGAAATGGGATTATTGGATAAAAATGAAAATGTCATTGTTTCAAACACTATTAGAAACAGAGTGAAATATAAATTTAAGATTAAGAATAATGATATGACTACGTTCCGTATAATAGGAACAAAGTAAAAACTTCCATACACATGAAATTTCGATACAATATAACCCCGAGCCCTTTGCGGGCTTTTCTTTTAACACAAAAACAGAACATACATTCCCAGTTCTTTTAATAAAGGAACCTTCGTAGAACCGACCAAGAAAACTTTCGGTGAAATTATGGGGACCTGGCTCAAAGACAAAAAAACTTGGTTAAACATAGTACTTGGAAATCTTATGAGTGGTTAGTAAACACGCACATTATTCCTAACCTTGGGAAATTGCTGATGACAAAATTAAAACCACTTGCCTCGTATGTAGACTTGCCCAAGGAAAAAAGAAGAAGCGCCAAAGTGAGATACTTGCACTACCCCGTGCAGAGGTAGATTTACAGAGGAAAACGGCCTCAGTTCAACAAGCTTATACCATTTCTGAAATAGAACAACATGTTCTTCCGAATTTCCAAGAAGCGGTGTTAAAAAACATTGGCGATTCAATTACAGGAGAGAGAATTAGCACTGAAGAACTTACTTTACTAGACTAAAGGTTAGAAGAATGTTAGAAGGATGCTCGCTTCAAACGAAAAAGCGCGACCTCCAAAAAGCTTGGAAGCCGCGCTGTGCTTGAGTTTTATAGAATACTGGTGAAGGGAACTGGATTCCTGGCCTACGCATTACGAGTGCGTTGAAATTTGATGGGTTTTACAAGGCTTCTATAGCCTATCCAACAATAAATAAGGTTCCGTCAGGTATTACAGATATCCGTATTTCGGTAGAAGATTTGGTAGAAGAAAATAATTGAGGCAACAAGTACAAGGCAGATGCCTTAATGGTCTCAAGTCCCTCCGTCTCATCTCCAGATCCTTCATAGCAGCATCCTACGGTCGCCTGCTGAAAACTGTAGACTGAACCGCGACGTTAAGCTAACGGGCAGGATAGTTCAAATACGTGGTATCATGTGGTGAGTAATTAATGGAGCCCTCTTTTACAATGTTGAGAATGGGGGAAATCGTGGTCGGCTTGGAATGGGAAGGTTTGTATAGGAAATTGTTGGGAGATGGAAACCAATTGCTTATGGAAGGCGCAATGGATGTCTGTCATCGCTTATCAAAGACCCATCGAATGTTCGTAATCACGAATGGTATCACTCACACGCAAATCAAACGCTTGAAGCAGTCTGGGCTATATAAGTTTTTCGAGGATATCTTTGATTCGCAAAGCATTGGTTATCAAAAACCGAAGGAAGAATTTTTCAATTACGTCATAAGTCATATTTCAGAATTTAATAGAAAGGATGCGCTTGTCATTGGAGATTCATTAAATACAGATATCAAAGGTGGTCTTCAGTCGGGCATTGACACCTGTTGGGTCAACAGAACCGGACAAATAAGTCCGGCAGAAATTAAAAGCACATATACAATCTCAAACTTAATGGAGCTCACTTCCATCTGTTAGGCTGTAAAAAAAACGCTTGTGCCGCCTCAATTATCACTTTTTGGTGACTATATCACAAAAAAGTGGGTACTGTTTTTCTTGTAACTTTCCCCCCATACTATCGTTCATAGGAGGTTCATGAAGCAGACAGAGCATCCTATACCATATAAATCATTATAAAAGGAGTGTAATAGAATGGGGAAATTTGACGGGAAGGTAGCAGTTGTAACCGGAGGTACAAGCGGCATCGGTCTCGCGTCGGCACAACAGTTCGTAAAAGAAGGGGCTTACGTTTTTATCACGGGACGCAGACAACGTGAACTGGATGAAGCAGTAAAGCAGATCGGAAAGAATGTTACAGGTGTCCGAGGTGACATATCTAAATCGGAAGATCTAGATATATTATTCGAAACAGTTAAGCGAGAAAAGGGACACTTGGACATTCTCTTTGCAAATGCCGGACTAGGGTCATTGCTTCCATTAGGAGAAATTACAGAAGCACAATACTACAAGACTTTCGATGTCAACGTGAAAGGAACCATCTTTACAGTACAAAAGGCATTAGCTTTGTTTCCAAATAAAAGAGGTTCGATTATTCTAACGGGATCCACTGCTGGCTCGACGGGGATGCCAGCGTTTAGTATCTATGGTGCATCCAAGGCAGCGATCAGACAGCTCGTCCGCAGCTGGATTCTTGATATGAGAGGGACCGAAATTCGTATAAACATCCTTAGTCCGGGAACAATCGTAACGCCGGCGTACGATGAGTTATTTGGCTCTGAACTAGATCATTTCCTGGAACAGGCAAAAAATGATATTCCGCTCGGCAGAGTGGGGCAGGTTGAAGAGATCTCCAATGCTGTCATGTTCCTAGCCTCTAATGAAAGCAGCTATATGAACGGCGTTGAATTATTCGTAGATGGCGGAGTAGCTCAAGTTTAACCAGGACATAATAATTTTCAAACGACAAAGATTTTTAAATCAACTTAAATGCGATTGTATTATCCCCTCCATGTAACGTTCAATTTTTCCTTCAGTGATCTTTGAAGGATCAAGCGATACATGAAGGGGATATTCTTAGATCGGGAGATGGTGCATTGATATGAAAACATTTTTCTGTGAACTGGAAGTTACACTAGAGGTTATCGGAGGAAAGTGGAAGGGGCTTGTTCTGTACTATTTAATAAAAGGACCTAAACGGACGGGAGAGCTTAAGCGACTCGTTCATAATATATCGCAAAAGATGCTGATTCAAACTCTTCGGGAACTGGAAACAGACGGATTAATTCGCAGAAAGATGTACAATCAGGTACCGCCTAAGGTGGAATATTCAACGACGGAACTGGGTCAATCACTTGAACCCATTTTGAGATCGCTTTGTGATTGGGGGGGAAATTACGCAGAGCAATCCTTCGCTCCGGGCGAGATTGAGATTTTGTATCTGGATTAACTGTCGGGGGACAAGAGCATAGTCCCATTTGAAGTCGCTATTTTAGCGGCTTTTTTGTTTTATCGTTTTACGTTGATGTTTTCGAGTGATGAGCAATATTCTAGTACAGGTTACTTCGTAATTAACAAGGTGCACTACAAAACTAAGGACACAAAACTTGTCTCAGAGATTAATAAGTACGTCTTGGATTATGGCAAAAGCATCATGCCCCAGCTGTTGCCAGGAGTCTGAGCAAACAGGTAAGCGGTTGAGGCTAATGACAATGAACCCATTACGCTCCCTCGAAATGATTAATTTTTCTCACTCAAACTCTTGAATTCGCAGGATTTCACCTTTAGTTTAGCGCGAGATAAGAAGGGAACAGAGGAGCCGATAGCTTGGAACAACTGAAAGGGCGTGCAGGAACAGGGGTGCGGGATGAATCACCCAATTCACTCCATATTCTGCACGTCTCCATGTCGCCCCTAGCGATTTTCACTCCCATGTCTCAACGGGTCCAAGCCCTTTCATTCCTTCGTTACATCTACTAAGGGGTGGAGGTCGGTTTTTTTAACGGAACGGGTCCGAGCCCTTTTGCGTAATGTCTCCCGATACTCCGTGCTTTTTGGAATCCTGCGAATGCATCAGCTGGTGAGAAAATGCCGGTTAAGCTGCTTGCGGAAAAACTTTGTTGGAGTCGTAAGCCTCGCTGCTCTTCGCCAGACTGACAAGGATTCGGGCTACTTTACCGCATAATTTCATAATAGATTTCATTTTCTTTAGCTTTTTCACGTCGACATTGTGGTGGTGCAGCGCTCTAACATCCGGATTGGTCATGACCATGCACATCGTCATGAGATAGAGGAAGCGTCGGAGACGAGGGCGCCCACGTTTGCTGAGCACCATCTTTCCACGTCATTTCCCAGAACTGGCTTCTGCTAGATTTAGCCCGGCATGGCGGAGTAAAGCATTGCCGTGTGCATAGCCGCTCAGATCACCGGCTTCACCTAGCACACCAGCTAAGCTCGTTGCATTTACGCCTTGAATGGCAAGCAACTTCTGAGCGTACGGAATACGCACCAGGATGTAGTGAAGCTCGTGCTCAATCTGCTCAAGCTGGCGCTGCGCCAAGTCGTATTCTTCGAGCAGCTGACCCAAGTGCAGTTTGTAGGCGTGCAGCGCCTGCGTGGCGCCAACACTGCGTTTAGCCAGGGCAATGAGCTGCTCGGCTCGATGAATGCCCGCATGGCGTTTCACGTATTGCTTCCAGCCGGCAATGACTTGTTCCGTCGTTAACTGGCTAATGTCCTTCGGGAGAGGAAACAGCCTTAACGTGGCTATGGCGCTGGTGCAGGTAAGGATTTTAAAGACGTGACGAAGTTCCGGAAAGACTATATCTACCCAGCGATGAATCTGGTTAACGGCGCTGTTTAGCCGTTTGGCAACTGTGTCGCGGTTGGCCATGAGAATCCGCAGCTCCTCGTAAGCTTCCGGGTTGAAGCGCACAGGGGAATAGTAACCGTTTTTGACCATATCCGCGATGACGAGCGCGTCTTTGCGGTCGCTTTTAGATGGCGTATTGTCGCGGTTTTCCTTGTTCTTTTTGACGAGATGGGGATTTACGAGAACAGCCTCAATGCCTTTGACCGAAAGCCAGCGAGCCAGGCTGAACCAGTAGTGACCGGTGGGTTCCATGCCGACGATGACTTTGCTCAGCGTGTACGACTTGAGCAGATCTTGAATCCAGCGGCCGAACAGCTGGAAACCCTCGTCATGGCTGCCGAACTCTAGCGGCGATCCTAAGGCAATTCCCCGAAAGCTAACCGCACGAGCGACGTGTGCCTCCTGTGCAATATCTACGCCGACAACTAAATGCGATGAGGAAATGTTTTCAATGCGTTGATTTTGTTTATCTTGTGATTTAAACTTCATAGTAGAGCGACCTCCTAGATGATGGGCTTTTTAGGGCATTGACCCGTGACGTAACCCCATCGTACCGAGGCGCTCGTTTTTGTGCAAAGACCATATTATTCGTTTTACAGGAATTCTAACGGGAAACGTTAGTTCAATGAAACAGATGAAGCAGCGACAGTCTAGGGCATATTTTCTCTCCTAGCCTACCGTTGTTTCTTTTATTGTAGTTATCAAAACTCTCAACTAAAAGGCTCTGCCGACCCATTAAGGTTAGCAGAGCTTTTATATTTATTTAGAGTATTCACTTACTTCAAACGTGAGGATACGATCATACAGCATGTAATCCTTACGGCTGCTGAATGGACCTTTGTTGTTATCGTGCTTATTGATTGCGTATGAAGCTGATCCAGAACCAGCCTGCTTGCCTTCATACCAGGCAATAAAGTCATTGACCTCTTTTATGCTTAGGTCAAATTCTTTTTCGAGGCCAGTTGTCATAGTAACTACAAGGATTGCGCGGTTGCCTGATGGTGATTGAGGATTAGTAGGCTCACCAGTCGATGGTTCACCAGGATTTGTTGTACCAGGTTCGCTCGGATTACTTGGCTCTCCTGTAGAAGGATTGTCAGGAGTTGTCGGCTCAGTTGTTTTAGGTTCATTTGGTGTAACTGCAACTTCATTAGAGATAACCATCTCAGCTCCGTTAATAATAGCTATAACCTGAAAATAATATACTGTTCCATTAGTCAGATTCGGGACCACATAATTGCCATCCACATCCTTGGTTACTGTAATAGACTCTGAATATTTACCCGATTGCGTACCGTAATTGATCTTATACTTAGCAGCATCTTTAATCGGATTCCAATTCAACTTTGCTGATGAATCAAGTGGTTGACCTTTGAGATCGATTGGTTCATTGATGCCAAGAGTTATCTCGTTAATTGCCAACCAAGACGCACCTCCCAAAGCGTCAACTTTGATACCATCATATGTACCCTGTTGAACTTTAATAGGCGGCGTTATTGTATTTGTAGCAGATAAAGATTGAGTAACTTGTTCGCTTATTTTTTTCCATTCTCCTTCAACGAGTCCGTAAATTGTATATTTTATATCTCGTGGTGGCGTAGCATTAGTAGAGATATGAATAAAATTTATTTCGACTGGGCTAGGGAATCTTAACTCAATATTCCCATTTTCCCCTCCGGCATTCCATGTTGTTTTAACACTTCCGTCTATCGCATTGCTTGCCACTAAATTGTAATAGGTGGTACTTCCTTTTGCTGTAGTGCCTGTTGGAGGCGAGAACCCTAGCATTCCCTCAACTGTTTTGTTTAGTGTTGCTGCATGTGTTGCTGCTGGTAGTAACATGATGTTAATTAGAAAAAAAGTTAGAACGGTAGTCAAAAATTTCTTTGACATGATTATTAGCCCCCTATGAATATCTTGTATATCTATAAAGATAGATTGACACTCACATATTGTCTAAACATAAACTTGCTAATCTATAAATATAATCTAAATATTTGCATATTTATTTTTTATTGGGTATTAAAAAGGACTCATTCCAGCTTCTATACTGGTTGAGTCCTTGTTTTTATTTCACTATAAACCTCACTTTAGTTCCATCAGCATACTTATCTAACTGATGACTTACCCATGATCCTGCTCCCCGGTTATCACTAGGAGTTATGTATCTGATATCAGCACCTGCGCCACCTTCAGCACACATTGCCATCGGCCATTCATCACGGTCATATCCTTTTTTAGTAGGTTAGCCCTTTAGAGACTCCTTTCTATTTTCTTCGGCTCCGTCCCGATCAATCGTACACACCGCAGAATGTCCGGCTGCTATTGCATCTCTAATATGCGCCCCGGTTTCAGGATACCGTGAACTTGGAAACTCCAACGTATACCCAGTTGCTTGTTGGTTGATTGCTGCCGGTTCAGCATAGACACCTTGAACGGAAAAAATAGCAGCTAATAAAAACACAATTAATCCTTTTGCGATCCCTTTTATCATATGACACCTCCATAATATTTAGCCTTTTTTATACTAATTGGAGAGTCATGTCGAAGTATCGCATAGCTTGTCGCAAAACAAAAAAGCCTATCGTGTATCGGGTGACAGAGAGTAATTACTGCTATAAAAATTTAAATTCTCATTTCAACTTTTATTTGAATATATAGACATTAATGTTTAGACATACCTTTTTCTTTTTTTGTATGCTTACCAAGCAAATAAAACAAAAGGGGCATTTTTATGAAAAAACTAGCATTAATATCTTTGTTATCCTTACTTCTTTTACTTGGTTTTAATCAGAATATCTACGCCGCTTCAGTAGGTGAAAAATTAACTTCTCCCGAAGCTGGTTGGACAAGATTTGATGACAAAGACCCTAATATCATATACCGAGGAAATTGGAGAGATTATCCTGGATCTTTATACTACTCCTCAAGTATGAAACTCACAAGTAGTATTGGTGATACAGCTACTTTTCCTTTTTTCGGAGATAAAATAAGGATTATCACCGATTCAAATACAGACCATACAAACAAATTAAATATTGAGATTGATGGTGCATTAGAAAGCTTCACACTTAATAGAAGTGCTGGAGGACAGTACTTGGTCTATGAAAAACTTAACCTAACTAATAAATGGCATACTGTGGTAATCACAACAACTGAAACAAAAGTTTCTTCCATTGACGCTATTGATATTAGTAAGGACGGGTTATTGGGTAATTCTACTATCGTCGAAAGAGTGAACGTAACTCCTGAAGAATCAAGCGTTATACTGGACTGGGGCCAAATGGGACTAGCAACTACATATTCAATTAAAAGATCAACGATTTCTGGCGGCCCCTATAAGACAATAGTCAACGATTTAAAACAACTTAAATATAGTGATACCAATGTTATTAATTTCAAAAAATATTATTATAAGATTGAAGCATATGATGATTCAGGCAATTTAATCTATGCTACTAAAGACTATAGTGTGACTCCTCCTTATGCTACCATTGAGAGTATGGAAGGCTTCACACCTCCCATCGGTACAACTGCCAAAGCAACTAGCACTTATAGTAATCAGACCGCAGATAAAGCATTGGATAAAAGTTTAGATACAAAATGGAATGCGTCAGTTCCTGTCGCTTCACTTGAGTTAAATTTTCCTAGGCGTTTGAAAATGAATTTTATTCAGTTAGCTGCCCAAACAACGCCTCAAACTCAAGTTAATTATACTATTTTTGGACTAAAGGATGGAGAATGGACTCAAGTAAGCCCTGTCTCAACTAGAACTGTGAACGCAAATACACAAATGAGAGTATTAGATCGTATTGATATTACTGAGGGCGTGTACAGCGCTATTAGAATTAATGTTGATGCCCGCTCATCATGGGCTTCCATTCATGAAGTAACGCTTGGTATTATGAGTGAATTACCCATCGATCCAGATTTCCCTGGTACCGAAACGCCAACTCCCGATCCGAACCCAACACCAAACCCTAAACCTGAACCGTCTAATCCTAGCGTTCCAACCGAACCATCACAACCAACTGGTGACCGCGCAATTTTGGTTGTGACACTGGATACAGGGTTGGAGAAGGAATTCGACCTGAGCATGAAAGAAGTAAACTCTTTCATTTCTTGGTACGAAGGTAAACAATCTGGATCAGGTACAGCATCTTATGCTATTGATAAGCACAATAATAACAAAGGTCCATTTAGTACCCGTAAGGACTATGTAATATTCAATAAAATCCTTACGTTTGAGGTAAGCGAGTATTCAACTAAATGATAAAGGACTCCATACTGGTTACATACTAGCAGAACCCTTTTTTACATCTACTCTAAATTCAAACTAATCAACGAAAAAAGAGCTCTGCCGACCAATTAGGGACTGACCCCATAACATGAGACAAATCAAAACACCTTCAAGAAAATCAAGCCATATCGTAAGATATGGAGATAACCTTGGAGGTGTTTTTGCGTTGGCAACGAGAGTGAGTTTATCTCTTAGAAATAAAGATGAAAGCGATTGAAATGTGATTGGTAGGAGTTCCGGTAAGAGAGGTTATGGAGCAACTGGGAATACGGAATAAGACACAGCTAAAAACATGGATGAGGTGGTATCGAACAGGCGAAGAGCATCGTCTGGAGCCAGCCTGTGGGTAAACAATACAGCTACGGAAAAGGTCCGGAACACTCTTCGGAGCTTGAAAAGGTAAAGGCGGAGAACCGGTTCCTGAAGTAGCAATTGGACCTGCTGAAAAAGTCAAGGAACTGGAAAGGAGGTGGAACCAGAAGTTGCCGTGGCCTGGATAGAATCCATTCGAGACGAAGTATACGGTGTCTGAGGCTTGTACATGGCTCGGGATCGCAAGAGCGACCCACTACCGCTGGAGAGCAGCCGTGGAGACAGAGCACACAGATGCTACGGTGGAGAACATCCGGGGGCTTTGCATCCATCATAAATTTCAGTACGGCTACCGGAAAATCACCGTACTCCTTCGGGCAGAGCAAAGAATCATTCACAAACGAGTTCAGCGGATGATGCAGCGTGAGGGGTTACAGTGCCGCGTGAGGATGAAGAAACGAAAGGCCACTGGGCAGCCTGCTCATCCAGCGGAAAATCTGCTGAAGCGGCAATTTCATGCAGAGGCACCCCTGCAAAAGCTCGTCACGGACATCACGTATTTACCGTTTGGGGGTAAGATGTTGTACTTCTCTAGCATTCTAGACCTGTACAACGGGGAGATTGTGGCTTACAGTATAGCGGACAAGCAAGATACGTCCTTGGTTTTGGATACGCTGAATCAACTTCCAAAACGGACAAGCATGCTACTTCATAGCGACCAGGGAAGCGTATATACGTCACAGGCTTATCAAGCGGCCGTAAAGGGAAAAGGCATTACCATGAGCATGTCCCGAAAAGGAACGCCCGCTGATCATGCCCCCATCGAATCGTTTCATTCCACGCTAAAGACTGAAACGTTCTATCTCGAAGGTTTAACCTGTACGACGACGCCCATCGTCGAACGGACCATTCGAGACTACATCAACTACTATAACTCAATTCGGATTCAAGCGAAACTAAATAACCAGTCGCCAGTAGATTTCCGACGACTGGCTGCTTAAACTTGCAAGGTGTTTTGATCCCTGTCTCACAAATGGGGGTCAGTCCCCTAATGATTGGCGGGATCTTTTTACCTTTTCCGTTTAGAATCTATAGCTAACCAAGTAGCTTCTCCTTCAATTCAATGCTCCTATTGCTCTCGGCCAGCTTTTCAAGTACCTCACGAGCATCCCACTCATAAATTGGATGTGCTCTAAGTTGATAATCTTTTATAAATTTTTCAAATACTTCGTAACTCAACTCAAAATCACCAACTTTGAAATGTTCATCAAAGTTCTTAGTGATTTTTTGAACATCGGGGTTACTTTGATCAGGATGCAATCGTATGTTAAATAACATACAAAGATTCGTGATAAAGTGTTGATCTTCGCTACTAAGCTCTTTTTCTGCACACCACTTATCATATGGTGACAATTCATCTCCTGCTAAACGCAACAATACAGACTTCCATTCAAGCAAAACATTTATGCGTTTCTCAAGCTGGGTTATATTTGAGTTTTCCATGATGCACCTCTCATTTTCCAAGTCATTAAAGTATTACTTTGCTACCATAATAAATCAACCACTCAACAACCATCCCGACTCCTTCAGCGATTCCTTTACTAACGACTCCTCTCAATTCTTGGACGATTGCAGACCTTGCGCCTGCGGCTATTTCAGCAGTAGTCAATTCTACTGCTCCTAGGTAACTTTCAAGAACACCAAAAACCTTACTGTTATATTTAATAACAGCTGCCACTGTCTCTGTATCAAAGAATTTTTCCAGAGTCCATCTCGACACAGGATTATCGATAACATATCTTAATGCTTTAATAGCAATTTCTACAGCCTTAACTTTCACACCTTGGGTACTAACTTCCCCATCAGGCTGTACAGTAGGAGGAGGCGGAGTTACAGTATTAACATCTATTGTTGGTGCTGTTCCGTATGTAGCAGTTACTGAAGACGTTTCTGCAAACGCCGCGAAAGGAGTTATAACAGAAAACAATAAAGCGGTTGCCATTGAGCTCAAAATAGTTTTTTTAGCTAATTTCCATTCCACCTATACATTCCTCCAATATTTTGTATTTACAACAAAATAATATATAAAAATGAATGTCGAAGTAACGGGAAAATAGTAAATTGTAATAAACAGTAAGGAAGTCCCATAATGAATTCCTTAAAATTCAAAACATTTAATCAATAGCATAAATAAATTTCATGCTATTTCTCTTCTGTAAGTTTGGTCTTTTGAACTATTAGATACAAATGGATTGTTGATTGATGTCAAAAATCCCCGTCAACCAGTTTTAAATTAGCGGGGATTTGCTATTTTACTATAATTTCCACTCGGGTTCCATCAGAGTAATCTTCCAAATGCTGATCTATCCACGAATTAGCCCCCTCATCATCCTTTGGGCTAATATAACTTACATCTGCTCCCACTTTACTTTCTGCGCAAGTTGCCAACGGCCATTGACCACGCTTATACCCCTTTTTGACTGGCACGGTTTCCAATGATATCTCTCGATTTTTAAATACGCCACCACGATCTATCGTGCATACATTAGGTATTCCGGCTACTATAGCCTCTTTAATGTGCTGTGCGGTCTCTGGATACTTCTCTGACGGGAATTCGAGTTTGACCGTGTCTGCTGATACCTGCGTTACCGGAACGGCTACAGGGTCGCTCTTAGTGGTCTTTACAACGTCTTGTTGTACGCTGCATCCAGCTAATAGGATTGTAATCAGTACGGTGAATATCCATTTAAACATATGTATTCCTCCCCCTAAACGTAAAAAATACCCCACCAGCGTATGCCAGCAGGGTATCACCGATGCTTTCGGATTTATATGGAAAGTATAATCAGTTTGGAGGATTCTGTAAACACTTATATGTATGGTTCATGCTGATCACCTCGATAGTTTTTTCGATAAACGGTGTAGTAATTCCTTCAATAAAAAAATCCCCGTCAACCAGTTAAGGTTAGCGGGAATTTGCTCTACTTACGTTTAAGCCCCTCCGTGCTGTACTTGAGGCTCTATGCCATGCGAATGAATAGGTACAGTAACAATTAACAAAAAGCTAGCCGCGACGATCACCAGTGCCATTTTTTTTAACATTGTTCATCCACACCTTTTCAATAAGATTTAAAAAATTTGCTTTGGTTTCAAGACTCGCATGTTCTCGAAAATGTAAAAATAGCCCCATACAATTTATGAAATAAGTCTCATTATTTAGTGTATGATAACTTACCATAGAATACATCAAATGTTTAAAACCATCATCGTAAGAACTTCGATGTAAATAATAATGGGCCAACTCATAACCACACCACGCAAAATAATCTGGTACCACTTGTTGAGTATATATATCACTTGATGAGTGTTGTGATAATGATAAAATGTCCGTTTCAAATCGTTTAATTATATCACTAACGTCGATATCATATCGGTTAGCCGTTATCATAATGTTCAGTAGTTGAATAATCCGGTCTTCTTGAGTTGTATCCTTCGCTGCATCGATGTATTCAATATATTCTTGCAGCACCTTTATGTCTCCGGATAAAAGCTTATTGACAATAATATTTGCTTCTGCCCAGTGCTTAAACAAACCAATCCAGTGTTGGTTATCTTCGTCTGTCTCTTTAACCCAATCTAAATCAGTATAGGCGTATGTATATTGTAGAGCTTGCTGATAATCGCCTCGGGCTTCACAGACACTAGCACACAATAGGTCAGCATAGGAAATATATACAAACAACGGGCGACTTAGCTTATTGACAGACTCATCCCGCTCTCGACTCCGTTGTTCATGTTTCATTGAATATTGGATTTCGGCTTTAGCTCTCATTTTCCTCGCTATCTCATCAACCTTGTCCCATTTGCGCAGAGACCTGTATACGTTTGCCAAATCCTTTAATGCATCAAGTTGATCTATTTCGTCCAGACGTTCGACAAAAACCTCAAATACCGTTGCCGCTCTAAGATTTTGTCTTTGATCGTCTCCAACTTGAATCGTGAATATACGATATTGACAAACTGCCAAACGCTCAGAATGTTGATATTTTTCCGCTTCAGCTACCCCCTCATAGAGCAGCAATGCAGCCGCATGTCTTCCCTGCTCCAGCAATCCTTCTGCAATTTCGAATAGCTTGGGTGAATACAGTAGATTGTCCATGATGGCTCCCACCACTCGACGGATCGCATCCAACTTGTCCAACTCTGCACATCGAAACAAAAACGGCTCAATTCGCCTCATATTTGGAGGATGGTCGATTATGTAGTTTTCTACGAACATGTCGTAAAAATGGCCTTCTGGCAAACCCATAGCCTCAGTAATTCGATCCAGTTGTTTAATAGACAAAGGCTTATTTCCTGTCACGATAGCACTTACTGCTCCTCTATTCATATCCGCAATATGACCAAATTGTGAAAAGCTCAAACCCTCTTGTTGTAGGAATCTGTCTAATTCTGCTCGAATCGTAGGTGTATGTTCCATGCCATAGCCACCCCTCGCTTAAAAATTCCAGTATTTTATAATCATTTACTATTTTTGCCCAGAAATTAACCAGTTGTCAATATATTTTTTTGCGAATCGTGTAGAAAGGCTACGTTTGTCATAAGGGTACTCCTGTAAACAAAAAAAGCACCCCACCGGCTTGTGCCAGCAGGGTGCTAGTGATGCTTTGACGATAATATGGAAAGTATATAATGTTTGGGTGATTCTATGATTTTTTTCTTTTTTTGTTTATCTCCTGTAATTTGGTGAAATTCTATTAGTTAGAGCCTATTAAAACCTGTTTAATAGGCCATAACCCTTTTAAGGCAGCGTGTGTTTGATATCAAACTTGTATTCAAAAGAGTGAATTCCTCTTGGATAGGAGCACATCAATTTCTTAGGCGAATACAAATTCAATTTCAGACAGAATCAGGAATAAATTTCGCAAATCATTTATAGCTGCTGAAAAAACAGGAAGTTGAATGATCGTTGGTCTAGGTGATTTTCGGGTTGATGAATGTATTTTGCTGCAAATAGTTCGATATTCGATTTCGACACCTTATATGTATGGTTCATGCTGATCACCTCGATAAATTCACTCGGTGTATGGTGTTGTAATTCCTTCAACAAAAAAATCCCCGCCAACCGATTAAGGTTAGAGAGGATTTGCTTTACTTACATTTAAGCTCCTCCATGCTGTACTTGAGACTCTATTTCATGCGAGTGAATAGGTACAGTAACAATTAAAAGTTAGCTGCAACGACTAACAGTGCCATTTTTCTTAGTATTACCTTTCCACACCTCTTCAATGAATTTTGAGTATTTTTCCTTTGTTTCGGGATCTGCATGGGCTCGAAAACGCTCAAATAGCCCCAAACAGTTTATATAATAAGTTTCACTATTCAATGAATGATAACTTATCATTGAATACATCAAATATTTAAAGCCATCAGTGTAATGATCTCTATGTAAATAAAATAAAGTTGTGTACTAAAATCCAATATTTGCGACTAATTTTACTAATATTTCTTTACCATAAAACTGCTCCCTATTTTTAAATCAAAGCAGCCGTACACAGCTTTATTGTTCGTTGACAGTTATTTACGATTGAAGAACGGTTTCTGATAGAATAAAAGGATCATACAAAATGAAGCCATCTATTAAAATCACAACCGGAGGTATATTCATGCAAACACTTGAAACCAACCGATTGATCCTGCGGAATTTTACCGCAACCGACGCTGCCGGATTGTTGGAGTATACAGCTAATCCAAGAGTTAACTGCTTTATGGATCACCAGATTTCGACGTTGGAGGAAGCTACAGCGGAAGTCGAAAAAAGAAGCAGTGACGACTCTCAGATCGCGGTCTGCCTGAAAGACAGCAACGAACTGATCGGAGAGCTGTTTGGTATGAAGGAAGAACGAGATTCGGATACGTATGGTATTGGATGGAATTTTAATGCCAGATTTGAAGGAAAAGGGTACGCAAGTGAGAGCGCCAACGCCTTCATAGAATATCTCTTTACGCAACAGGAAGTAAGAAGGCTGTACGCCTATGTCGAGGACGATAACTTCCGTTCCCAAAAGCTGTGTGAAAAACTGGGCTTTCGCCAGGAAGGCTGCTTCATGGAATTCGTTTCATTTGTTAAATATGAAGACGGCACGCCAAAATACGAGAATACGTATCAATATGCATTACTGAAAAAGGAATGGCTCTCACAACGTGCTAATCAGAAATAAAGAACAACAGATTAATCTTATTTTTAAAACTAAGAAACTCGATTAAACAGGTACTTGGAAGTCTTATGAGTGGCTTGTAAACACGCACATTATTCTCATGAATTACTTCTACCCAAGTTATCTGTAAGCTCTATCAAGAAGGTTAAACCGGGCAGTAGCTGGGGAGTTATCACACAGAATGTTGCCTCGTATGTAGACTTGCCCCAAGGAAAAAAGAAGAAGCATCAAAGTGAAATAATTGCGCTACCCCGAGCAAAGGTAGCTTTACAGAGGAAAACGGCTTCGGTTCGACAAGCTGACACCATTTCTGAATAGGACATGATCTTGATGATCCTAAGAATGATAGCAGCGTTCTCTCCATCGCACTGTTTGCTAATTTTGGCGATTCAATCACAGGAGAGAGTATTAGCACCAAAGAACCTACTTTACTAGACTAAAGGGTAGAAAAATGGTAGAAGAATGCTCAATTCAACAAAAAAGCGCGGCCTCCAAAAAGCTTGGAAGCCGCGCTGTGCTTGAGTTTTATAGAATGCTGGTGAAGGGAATTGAACCCCCGGCCTACGCATTACGAGTGCGTTGCTCTACCCCTGAGCTACACCAGCAGGTCAGTGTGACTGACAACAAAAACTATTATACTCTTAGTTACATAAAAATCAATCACTTACATCAACTTTATCAACTAGGATTTGGATTTAATTCTGTAACATTCCCTGCCGTAGCTCCAGATAGCTTCTCTGCGACGGATCTGAGCTTTTGGCGACTGGAGGAAGGTTTGTCACGGCGATCATCAATTTTGACCGAGGTGGACACACGTTTGGCTCCTGCTAGGAATGGTGCTTCGTGCAGCGCAGCAATCGCGGTGAACACATCGTCCAACGAACCTTCAATAATCGTACTCATGGAGGTAAGCTCATAGGTAATTCCCTTTTGTATCCTCAACACTTTTTGCATTTGAGCAACATAGTCGCTCAGGCTCGTACTCCCCGTCCCAATCGGGATCACTGTCACTTCTGCAATAGCCATCACCAAGTTCCTCCTTTAATTAAGAAAAATAGTCTTTTATTTAATTTTAAAACCCAGGTCCATAAAGCAACCCTGTTTTGCGAAAAAAGCATCATATGTATACTGCTTGTTTCTGTATAAAACATTTATATCATTTATTGTACCGTTCACTCCGTCTCAATTCAAATACAGTCCGCGACTTCTCTTTAAATTTTAATTTTCCATTCCTTTTCCTTTACGTATAGCTTCGAATGTTGCTATAATACTCCTTGCACTTATTTGAAATTTTAAGTTTATATATACAATATGTTGGGTTAAATATTCATAACACCTCTAAATATAGTGATGTAGCCGATAAACTCTACGGGAACCATCTTCTTTCCCTTCATTGGCAGACGCATCGCTATTTCTATGTTATTGGATTACATACAGCCCCAAAATGCTGTCTGATCATCGCTTTTTTTCACCATATTCTTTTCTCAGATCATTTTCATGCCTATCCCTAAGTATGAATTTCAATTCAAGAAAGCGAGGAATTAATCCTATGCCACAACTCGTAACCAAACCTAACAATCGCCAGTTGGCTTTTGATGAAATACGTATATCTGTATACGCAGACCGTGTACTCAGCGGGCTGGACAAGCTCGATAAAGAGCGACTCATTCGAGGTGTAACCAGTAAGCTGCGCCGCGATGAAGTCACGGGGGATGAAATTAGCAATGCATTTGCAATGGCTGCCCTTGAACTGGTTAGCAAGGAAGAACCAGACTGGAAATTTGCCGCTGCGCGTGCTTTGCTCACTTCTTTATATAAGAAAGCAGCTACTCACCGCCGTTACAAATCGTATGCAGACGAGCCTTACGGCGCCTTTTATCCACTGATCACCGATCTAGTGCAAAAAGGAATCTACCGTCAAGAACTGCTTGACTGCTACACCAAGGAGCAGATTGATGAGCTCGGCGATTCCATTATGCCGCAGAATGACCTGCTGTTCGACTATATCGGACTGTTGACGCTGTCTGAGCGCTATTTGGCCAATGATTTTGACGGACGCGTAATGGAACTTCCACAGGAACGCTACATGATTATTGCAATGTACCTGATGCATCAAGAGCCTGCCGACAAGCGTATGGAGCTAGTCAAAGAGGCATACTGGGCGATGAGCAACATGTACATGACAGCAGCTACACCAACCATGTCTAATGCCGGAAAAAAGGTGGCCGGACAGCTCTCCAGCTGCTTTATTGACACTGTAGATGACTCATTGGAAGGTATTTTTGATTCCAATACCGATGTAGCCCGTCTTAGCAAAATGGGCGGCGGCATCGGCGTATACCTCGGTAAAGTACGGGCACGCGGCTCCGATATCCGTGGACATAAAAATACAAGCTCTGGTGTTATTCCTTGGATTCGCCAGTTGAACAATACAGCGGTTAGCGTAGACCAGTTGGGTACACGCAAAGGAGCCATTGCCGTTTATCTTGACGTATTCCACAAAGATATTCTGGCATTCCTTGACCTGAAGCTGAACAACGGTGACGAGCGGATGCGTGCACATGATGTGTTCCACGGCGTATGTCTGCCCGATTTGTTTATGGAGCGGGTCGAAGCACGGGGCGAATGGAATCTGTTCTGTCCACATGAAGTGAAGAAGGTCATGGGCTGGAAAGATGACAAGGGTCGCCCACTGGGACTGGAGGATTTTTATGATGAATCCTTCGGTTCAGGCTCCTTCCGTGAAAAGTATGAGGAGGCGTCACAGCATCCGATTCTCTCTCGTATTACGGTGCCTGCCATTGACATCATGAAGCGTTTGATGAAGTCGCAGCTGGAGACGGGTACACCGTACATGTTCTACCGCGATACAGTAAACCGGGCTAACCCGAACCGCGCTCATGGTATGGTGTATTCCTCCAACCTGTGCACGGAAATTATGCAAAATCAATCTGCTACAGTAGTGGAAAAAGAAGAACTGGTCACCAAGGACGGACAAACACGCATTGTTATTTCCAAAATTCCTGGCGACTTTGTGGTATGCAATCTGAACTCCATTCATCTGGCTCGTGCCGTTCCGGCTGGTGTGCTGGATCGTCTCGTACCGATTCAGGTACGTATGCTGGATAATGTTATTGATATCAACAACATTGAAGTGCTGCAAGCACAATACACGAACAGCCAATACCGTGCAGTCGGTCTGGGTACATTTGGACTGCATCATCTGCTTGCACTTGAAGGCATCCGTTGGGAGTCCGATGAAGCGGTAACGTATAACGATCATTTATATGAAAAAATCAACTACCTGGCTGTAAAATCCAGCATGGAGCTAGCGAAAGAAAAAGGCCGTTATGCTAAATTCGAGGGTTCCGACTGGGCAACTGGGCATTATTTCACTTCCCGTGGCTATACAGACGGTACACGTGAAGGCAAATTCGTCACTACGTCTGAGTGGAGCGAGCTTGCGGAAGAAGTCAAACAAAACGGAGTCCGCAACGCATGGCTGTTCGCCATCGCGCCTAACGGTTCCACATCCATCATCGCAGGCTCTACCGCTAGCATCGATCCATTGTATGAGTTGCTTTCCTATGAAGAGAAAACGACCTACAAGATCGCAAACCCTGCACCAGACTTAAATGAAAAAACCATCTGGTACTACAAAACGGCTTTCCTGCTGGATCAGCATGCTTCGATCAATATGGCTTCTGCACGTCAGCGTCATATTGACCAAGGTCAAAGCTTTAACCTGTATGTGCGCCCAGATATCAAAGCTACCGAATTTTTGGCGTTGCACATCCATGCCTGGAAATCGGGTATGAAGTCGACCTATTATGTACGCAGCCGCGCGCTGACGATTGAAGAATGCGAAAGCTGCGCATCCTAAACTAAAGGAGAGAGGCTCTCATGCAGTTACAAAAGATTTTTAACACAGAAGCGCCTAACCGCTCTACCCGTATTATTGAAGGCGAAAACTCCGGTATTCTGAACTGGAATGATATTCGGATGCCGCATATGTACAAACTATATAAAGTGTTATTGCTGAACCACTGGATTCCGGATGAAATTCCAATGTCCAAGGATGCGTCCCAGTTCCCTATGCTAGATGCTGAAGAACAGCGCACCTTTAAAATCAATATCGGCCTGCTGGCCGTGCTGGATTCCATGCAAACCATGTTTGTCGGAGATGTAAAGCGGTACTTTACCGACTCCTCGCTGGAAGCCATTTCGGCCATTATTGGACAACAGGAAGTCGTGCATAACCAGTCCTACTCTTACGTGCTATCTTCCCTGGTATCGGATCAGGAGCAGAAAGAAATTTTTGAATATTGGAAAAACGATCCTGTCCTGCTGGAGCGCAACACATTCATCTCGGCAATCTATCAGGAATTCCGCGATGAACAGAATCCGCAAACCTTTTTCCAAGCAATGGTAGCCGATTTGATTCTGGAAGGTATTTTCTTTTATAGTACATTTGCTTTCTTTTACAATTTGGCCCGTGACCAAAAAATGATGGCTACCAGCCAGATGATCTCGTATATTCAGCGCGATGAAAATCAGCATTGCTACTTCTTTGCCGAAGTGTTCAAGCAGCTTTTGGCTGATTTCCCTGAGCTCAACACGAAAGAGAACATGGACTATGTCTATCGTATGATCGACCGTGCTGTGGAGCTGGAAACGAATTGGGCGCATTATACGCTCAAAGAGGTTCGCGGCATTGACTTGAACGAGCTGAGCGATTATATCAAATACATGGCAAATATGCGTCTGAGACTTCTGGGTATGGACAAAGCCTATGAAGGTGTAGATGTAAATAGTATGCCTTGGATCAAGCCATTTTCGGATGAAGCCCTGAACGCAACAAAAACGGACTTTTTTGAAGCAAAATCACGCAATTACGGCAAAGTCGGAGACGACAACGGATTTGATGATTTGTAAGTCATACACTACAAGCCTTAACTCGGTACCTACTGAGTTAGGGCTTTTTTTATGAGATGGAATTTGCGCAAATGTGCAAAAATTTTCATGAAACATATGAATTACTATTCATATTTTCCTATTTGAACACGATATATATGAAGGTGAAATAATATAGTAAGGAGCATATTATGAAAAGCAGATACCCGAGGTGTGTACACCGTTATCCAGCTAGATGCATACATATATAACATAGAAGGTTTAGCAAGTACTTAAAAGTTATGCCGCTTTTCTTATGATGGAGGAATCGCAGCTGTTTTCTTCGGTTTCATATACGAAGGATAACCTCCCGTATGCTGGAGCATTTCAATTTCACGCAAAATACGCGGCAAATCAGCGATCGAGTTCATCACAAGGTGAGCCCCTGCCCTTTTCAAACCATATATATTCTGTCTGCGTCGTTCCTCAGCCACCCTGTCGTCCGTTTCACAGCTTGTAGTGTGATCTGTAGTCAGATCACCCACGTTATGGTTCAACACACCAATCGTCCAAACGCCAGCATTTCGTCCTTCTTGCATATCGGCTGCTGTATCTCCTACCTTCACAATATCGCTAAGCGGGAATACCTGTAAGCGATGTGCAATTTCATAGATCATCCACGGATAAGGCCTCCCCTGTGAAACTTCACAAGGAGCTACCATACAATCCAGCGTATAGGGTGACTGTACAGGCGTGAACACGTGACTCAGCATTTCCATCGGGCAGGAGGCAGTAGCGCCTGACTGAATGTTGCGATCCTGCAACTCCTGTAGCGCCCTATCTATACCAGCAGCAGTCTCAGCACCCTGGATCAAAGAGCGGAGAACAGGGACAAGCTCAAGATAAATATGCTCAATATCCACTCTGCCAGGATGCACACCAAAGCACTCCAGCCATTTTCTACGAACCTCTGCAAGCCCCAGCACACTCGCAATATGATCCCGGATGGGCAGTCCCCGTCCATGAGATACCTGTACTTCAGTTAGATGTATACCCTTCCACCTGAAAATATCGCGCATTCCCTGAATCAAGCCCCGTCCTCCGGGGTCTAGCAAAGTACTTTCCAGATTAAAAATAACCGCCTGTATCATGCAATCCCCGCCTTTCCGTACCGCGGCTATCCGCAATCTTTATTTCGCTTAGGAACATGATACACAGCTAACGTAAACACAAATGTCATAAATGGTAAGCGGATTGTAATTGATAATAAATCCCTGGAATGGTTTTGATTCACCAAATCGAATGAGGAGGGAATCGACAATATGAGACAGCCTTGGAATGAATTCAATTCCAAAATGCCTTGGCGCATGGAGCTTGGATGTTATGCCCTGAATAAGCTAGCCTGTGGAGGATTGGTTTTTGGTCTCTTATGGCTTTACTGCTATCTGACAGAGGAAATCACGGGACTGCCTGTAACTATAGCAGGTAATAGCGGTGAACTGACCGCACAGTTGTGGGCCTATGGCTTTGCCCTACCGGCAGCTCTTGCCGCTGATGCCCTATATGATCTTTTCCCCTGGCTTCGCAAGCCTGAGCAATTCACACTATACCTTGCCGTAGGATTCAGTGTCTTTCTTCTGCTAGGATCTTTGATGTCGCCTGCGGGAACAGGCATATTATGGAGCAACGGCATGGCAGGTGCAGGAATTACACTGCTGTATTATGGGGGAAGGCACTGGCTGAACCGTGAATATGAAGTACAGATTATACTGGCCTTCCTCCTGCCACTACTGCTGTGGATTATAGGGCTTCAATAATGTCGCCAGCTACCACTGAGGCGGGATGCTGACGATGGCGCGCGGCCGTTTCTCCAGCCGCCCCATGCAAATACACGCCAAAGGCTGCTGCCTGGGAAGCGTTCAAGCCTTGGGCCAGCAAACCTGCGATGATGCCTGTCAGCACATCGCCTGCCCCCCCTGTCGCCATCCCGGCGTGGCCTGTGGTATTGACGTAGGCCGTTCCGTCAGGACACGCGATGACCGTGCGTGCTCCTTTGAGCACCAGCGTGACTCCGTGTGTCCGGGCATAATCCCGTGCATGGCTGATTCGGTCACGCTGCACCTCTGCTGTCGGTATGCCCAGCAGACGAGCCATTTCACCGGGGTGCGGCGTTAGCACGACCGCCGCATTCCTCGGCTTCCAGGCCTTCAGCTCAGGCCCCGCTGAGGCGAGGATGTTCAAGGCGTCCGCATCAAGCACAAGCGGACCGCTGTATTCCTCCCACAGGTGGCGCAGCCAGCCAGTGTCTCCTGCGAAGCGGCCGAGGCCGGGCCCGACGGCCAGCACATCGCGCGCCTGCGCGAGCTGGAGCAGCTCGTCTGCGGAGTCGGCGTTCCATTCGCCGTCTCTGCCTGTTGCTGCGGCAGCGAGCATCAGCTCCGGCGCGGCGCCAATGACGTGCGGAAGCAGCGCCTTGGGCACGGCCCACGTCACAAGGCCGCTGCCGATGCGCAAGGCGGCACGTGCGGCCAGCAGACCCGCACCGCTCATGCGCAGGCTACCTGCCGCGACCAGAACGTGGCCATAGGTGCCTTTGTGCCCGTCCGGCTCACGGCTGCGGCTGACATCTACGCCCAGCGCATCGTGCAGCGTATCGCCGGTCAGGAGCTGCACCTGCACGCCGCACTCACGGGCGAGGCCAGGCGGGATACCGATGTAGCGTACCACCACATCACCAGCGGTTCCGGCGCCCGGATATTGGACGAGCCCATACTTCAAGTAGGCGAGGCATACGGTGACACTCGCACGAATGCACGGCTCGTGCAGCGCACCTGTGTCGGCGTCGAGGCCGCTAGGCACGTCTACCGACACGATTGGCGCGCCGCTGGCATTGGCCTCGCGGATCAGCGAGGCGTAAGGTTCGCGCGGTGGTCCTTGCGTGCCCGTGCCCAGCAGGGCATCGACGATGCCGGAGGCACCGCGCAGGTCGAGGTTATCCTGACCATAGAGGATAACCGGGATATCCAGCGCCGCGATGATATCGCGCTGGGCAGCCGCTTCACCGCGCAGCGCTTCAGGCGGCTCGGCATACACAACGGTGACGCGCAGGCCCGCATCGGTCAGATGGCGTACTGCTACCAATCCGTCACCACCGTTGTTGCCTTTACCTACGAGGATATACCAGTGTGCTCGTTCACGTACGGCATGCTGCTCTCGGCTCCATGTATCCGTCCGTATAACACCACCATGACCCGGTACATCTCCCGGCCCTGTGTGTGTAACCTTTTTTATGACACCGCTCTTCCTATCTCCCTCTGCACAAAGCTTCAGTACCTCGTCCGCTACTGCACGTCCGGCATTTTCCATCAAGGTAAGGGCCGGGATGCCAAGCTTGTCAATCGTGTATCGATCCAATTGCCGCATTTGTTCTGCGGTCACCATATACATGCTTTTTCGCCTCCCCTATAGCCAATCCCTCTTGATTTAATATCCGACAGTAAAGCGGGAATTGACAAATTCCCCTTCTACTAATTCATCAATCAGGGCTACCGCATAATCCTCAACGGAGATACGACTATGACCTAATTCATCAACCACCAAGTGATCCAAACCAATACGGAACTGTCCTGTACGTTTTCCCGGTTCAATAATTGCGGCAGGACTACAATATGTCCAGTCTACATCCGCAGCATGGTACAGTTCCAGTGCATCAGCGTGCGCAGCCGCCAGTGGTTTGATCTCCTCCGGGAACTCAGCGGTATCCATGAGGCGTTCACCGTTTTCTGTTTTCAGACTGCCCGCTCCGCCAACCACAAGGATGCGCTCTGCGCCAGACCGCCGGGTTCCTTCTAGCAAAGACCGAGTCACTTCAAGCAGTTCCTCCTCAGCACCAAACTTGGGACCATATGCGCTAATGATTGCATCGTGCCCTTTGGCTACCTCTGTAATGGAGTTCGGGTTTAGAATATCTGCCTGAACCACCGTCAAATATTCACTTTGTTCTGTTACGCGTTGCGGATCGCGCACTGCTGCCGTCACCTCATACTTACGTTTGATTGCTTCCTTTACTAACGCTTTACCAATTGTTCCTGTTGCTCCGAAAATAATAACCTTCATATTAACGTGCCTTCTTCCTATCTATAATTTTCTTACTGTTATTTATCCGTTTTATAACCAGCTCAAACTCGTGCAGGATTCCAGCTTACAGTCCTCCCGGCTGTCGCCAGTACATCCCTTCCGGCTCTCATGATGTTCTGTTACAATTTTTATATTTTTATTCATGCCGAACTCCCCTTCCTGCTGTAATCTTGTCTATTTTACCAAAAAATACTTTATAGTTCTTGGTTAGAGATATACAAGCCCTTGAAATGCCTGTGTAGTCTGTGCAATAGTGTAGAAAGAACAATGGAAGGAGGGATTGCGGGTGTCCCCAACGGACTTTGCGGCATTAGCTGCATATATCTCACCCGGTCTGATTGCCTGCCTGCTGGCGTTGTCCTTGCTGGTATGGCTGTATGTTCACAGTGCAGCCCAGCTTCGAAACTCGCGTCAGCAGCGGCTGGAAGAATTACAGGAATCACTCCGTATCTATGGCCGGCTAGCTGGTTATCTCCAGACAGCTACCCAGAACGCTCTTAACAACAGCGATAAACAGCAGCACCAGAAGGGACTAATCCATGCTCTTCAGGAGGCTAAAGCAGCTCCCTATTTGACCCCTCACCTTCAGGAGCAGGTTCAAGCATCCCTCCGGGAATGTGATACGTTCCGCCGGGAGCTACTTCTCAAATCACTGGAGCGTGAAATGAACAAACTTATTGAGGAACGGCGACTTGTTCTGCTGGAATCCCATGCTCCAGGCTGGGGAACGGCATTATGGAAACTATTGCGCCCAGCAGCCGGACCGCTCGCGCTGGCAGGAATTGTATGGTTGATCTCAAGACTCGTTGTGGAACTGATAACCTACAGCAATGTCAATGTTAGTCTACCCGAGACTTCCCAATCTGCCTCATGGGTTATAGGATATGCTTGGATAAGGTTCGTTTCTGGCTTGATCGCCTTGTTGTATGTCTATCGTCTAATGACCCTGCGTAAACAAAATGATTTGGACGTGACAGCATCCCATTTCCCAACAAGCCTGTTGTGCATGGTCATTGCCGTTGTTGCCCTTTTTCAATGGCTCGGACCAGAAGCGTCTCCCTACATACTGGCTGCACAGCTTGCGCTGTTCCTGATTGGCTTCCGACTTACCCGAGGCCGCTCGCGAAGTGATCGTCCTTATGTGGGTCATCCTGGCTTGATGAGGGCCGATGCTTCACAGCACCAGGAATTACACACACCTGACAAAGATACAGCCGCAGATTCTTCTTTAGCTGACGAACATATGCGGTCCTAATATCAGTTGCATGGAATAGATCCCGTATACATCTCGTAAAACACATACCATCACAGGACATCCCAACAAACAAAGAAAGATTGCATGGGATGTCCTGTTTTTTGAACAATTTTTGCCTTTTTGCAGGGTTAGGCTTGTGCCAACGATCAAGGAAAGGGTATATTGTTTATATAAATGTAAATCATATCGTTTTATATGTATTAATATTGAAAAAAATCCATATATGTTAAACTACCATCAATTTATGATGTGCGTTAGAATTGGAGGAACTATGCAACTGGACATTTCTGAAAAATCACTTCCCGTTTATGAAGCGCTGGCCAGTGAGGTTCGGCTGAACATGATTGTTCTGCTTGCGGAGAAGCCTATGAATATACGTGAGCTGGCGGAAGCGCTGGGACTCAGTAGTGCGATTATGACGATGCATGTCAAGAAACTGGAGAGAGCATCCATTATTTCGACTAAAATGCTACCCGGACGAGGCGGGGTTCAGAAGGTATGCTCATTGGCCACAGACAAAATTGAAATTGCCATGCCACGCTATCAGCAGGATGTACGGCAGTTTCATCAGACAGAAATTTCCGTCGGGCACTTTACAGATTTTGAGATTCAGCCAACCTGCGGTCTGGCCACCGTCGAAAAGATTATCGGAGAATTCGATGAGCCTCGTTCGTTTTTGGACCCTGAACGCTTCAATTCCAAAATTCTGTGGTTTAGCCAAGGGTATATGGATTATAAAGTACCGAATTTCCTATTGTCTAGTCAAAAAGCTGAGGAACTGGAGATTTCGATGGAATTATCATCGGAAGCCCCTTTTACCAATGATAATTGGCCTTCAGACATCACATTTTTCCTAAATGATGTGAACTTGGGCACATGGACCAGCCCAGGAGATTTTGGTGATAACCGTGGTAAATATACACCTTCTTGGTGGCCTGATTTTATCAATCAATACGGTCTGCTGAAGAGACTTCGCGTGACGTCCGAAGGTACCTTTATGGATGGGAAGCAGATATCCGATGTGACTCTAAACGATGTGCTGATTGATCAGAAGCAATGGAAATTCCGTATCGCCATTTTGGATGATGCCCAGCATATTGGAGGGGTAACCCTGTTCGGTACCGGGTTCGGTAACTACAATCAGGATATCCTGTTCCGGTTGTACTACAAACCTGCCGAAAACCATACCAAAACAGCAACGGTAGAAGCTGGCGATAGCAGCAAGTAATAAAGCCCCTTCAAAATCTGAACACGGCGTTTTGCCCTTGTGGGACAAAACGCCGTGTTTTACTTTCGCATCGTCCTTTTTGGCCCCTTTTTGCCATACGCTGTGTAATTAGCGCGCAGGTTCAATACACACCGGTGAAGGAACCTCCAATACATACGCGGCGTGCTGCCGAAAGTCTCGACCCATTCGATCGTCTTCAGCTGGCCGCTGTCCAGATCGACATGATATAGTACGATGCTATCGTGCCCTCGGTTAGATACATACAGAAAACGCTGAACCTGCCCCGACATGTCTCCCAACCCTCCTGCTTTTGTCACAGGGAATACAACGGCATTGCCCCCGGAATAGTTGGAGGCCAGCACATATCTTCCATCTGATGTGACGGAGACATAGCAAGTATGTGCCCCCTCCGTTCCTTTGCGATCCAAAGGATGCAATTCCCCTGTCTGCGTGTTCACCTGATAGGTGTATAGTTCGCCTTGGTCTGTTTTACTGGCCGCATACAACTTCGTTCCATTCGGATGCAGTGCCAGAAAAGAAGGTCTTTCAACTCCTTCCACGCCTCCAACCATAC
This sequence comes from Paenibacillus ottowii, assembly GCF_006874425.1. Taxonomy (GTDB): domain Bacteria; phylum Bacillota; class Bacilli; order Paenibacillales; family Paenibacillaceae; genus Paenibacillus; species Paenibacillus ottowii. Next base: position 10,267 of record NZ_VIJZ01000007.1, on the reverse strand, counting down.
GAAAATCGCCATTGTCCATATGCAAAGCACCTATATAAAATAACTGCTCTTTCTTCTCTTCCATCCAATCCCAGCTCCTTTTGCGTATTACTCACAAATTATCTGGCTTTGTATATAAAAAAATAGCCTCTTCCGCTGCAATCTGTGGTTCATAAGAACGTCACAGTTCACACCAAAAGAGACTATTTTATAGTGAAAATTACATTAAACCGCTGTGGATTGCGTATCTCTGCTTTTCCATTTTACAGCCAGCCCCAAACTAAGTATGAGAATGACCGCTCCAAAAATGTACGGCAAATTGATATGCACCTCAAACAATGTACCGGCAAGCGCAGGCCCCAGAATATTACCAATACTCATATAAGCATTGTTCATCCCGGCTGCAACTCCCTGCTCATCCCCTGCCATTTTGGATAAAGCAGTATTAATGGCTGGTCGCAGCAACGACGTTGCGGTAAAGAAGATAAGCGATACTCCAAGTACATAATAAAAGTTTCCAGAGAGCAACATAAGCACAAGGGAAATTGCGGAAAAGAGGAAAGAAGCGATAATCACACCTTTTTCACCAAAACGGTTCAACATTGGACTAATAACCACAGCTTGAATTATAGTTCCGACCAACGCGCCTACCGTAATGATGGTGGCAATATCACCCTCATTATAGTGAAACTTGCCCGTTACAAAGAAAGGAAACATCGTTTCAAAATGCGTCAGGCCAAAGGTTAACGTGAATATCATAATCAGCAGCAAAAAGTAAGGCTTGCGGAAAGAAAGGGCAAACTGTTTAATCACATTGTCCCGTTTCACCTTAACATTCCGAAATTTCAACTGTTTCTCCAATGACAAGGTTTCAGGCAGTAAAATCAAAGAGATTAGCGCAGCCACGGCCGATACCCCCGCCGAAACATATAAGGGCGTGCGCATCGAGGTATGTGCCAAAAAGCCACCCAAACCAGGACCAATCACAAAGCCAAGCGACATAGCGGCCCCCAGCAACCCCATTCCTCTGCCTCGGTTATGGACTGTTGTAATGTCTGCAATATAAGCCATCATTGGAGGGATCATAAATGCCGCGCCCGCGCCTCCGAGCAAACGGGAAATATAAAGCATGGTCAACGAGTTTCCAATCGCAAACAACGCAGAAGACACGGTCATGATGATCAAACCGATAATAATCATTTTTTTACGTCCGTATTTATCGGACCATTCCCCAGCTAATGGTGAGAACATAAACTGGGTCAAGCCAAACACGGCAACCAGATAACCTCCCGTTTCGCCACTGCCGCCCAAGGAGCCCATGAACTTGGGGAGGATTGGAATAATGAGTCCAATTCCCAGCATGGCAATAAACATATTAATCATCAAAATAACGAGCGGCCCCATTTTCAACTGTTGTGAATCCGACATGTTGCGTGTTGTCCTCCTCAGGGTCTTTATTTCGTATACGAAATATTTATTTTGCAACCATTTAGCAAAACTCTTCATTATATTAATAGAGCGGGCGGCAAATAACAATCATAAAATACTTCCGACACAGCTATCGCAATATCATAATCAAATGTCTGAATTTCTGCAGATGGAATATCAAAAGGATTCACAGGCTTCAAGGGGCCTGTGCAGTCAGCGCTGCTACCTTGAAAGCCGATATCCGCTGAATAACTATAGCGAGATTTGAACTCATACGGTTTCCCTTCTCATCGAAGTGGATCCTGCCAACTCCCTAATCCTTATTGTGAATCTTCGAATAGCTCCTGCAATAACCTTTCCTTGTTATTCAGAAATTGTTTGGTGATGATAAAATGATCGGTTTCCTCCAGCGTCCGTGTGTCGATTCCTTCATGTGTCAGATGATACAGGATCGAATCTGGATAAGACATCAAGATCGGGGAATGGGTAGAAATGATAAACTGTGACCCCTGCTGCACAAGCTCATGAATCCGTGCAAGCATGGCCATCTGACGTAAGGGCGATAGCGCTGCCTCCGGTTCATCCAAAATATACAATCCGTGACCTCCAAATCGATGCACAAATGCCGCAAAAAAAGACTCGCCATGCGACTGCTCATGCAGCGACTTCCCTCCGTACGAATCTCGAATGGGTCGACCTCCCCCCTCGCGATCCAGCTCGTCGATATGGGTCGCTACATTATAGTAGCTTTCCGCTCGGAAAAAGAAGCCATCCCTCGGCTTTTCGATCCCTCTCACCAGCCGGATATGCTCATGCAGCGAGGAATGCGTGGCTTGTGTAGAAAAATTAAAGTTTTTAGTGCCACCCTCTGGATTAAATCCCCATGCAACTGCGATTGCCTCCATAAGCGTCGATTTGCCTACGCCGTTTTCGCCAACAATATAGGTAACGGAGGGATGAAATTTGAGTTCATTCCACTGATGAAGAGCCTTTAGGTTAAAAGGGTATTGGCTCCTGTCAGCATCTGGTGGCCACAAAAGCTCCAATCGACGTATAAAAAGATTGCGATCCCATATACTCATATTCAGTCAGCTCCAATGCCAAGCAATTTACTAGGTATTCCATCATTATATTGGAATTATTTACAGCAATCAATCTGAACTCCCATTTCGTAACCCTTCTGTTGTTATTCAAGCCATTATTATAGGTATAATATATAGTAATGTTCATCAGTCATGACATCCAAGCTCTTCATTCTATGTATATCTCATTCTTTTCAAGCAGGTGAATCTATGAAGTCAAATCACAAACCGATCCAATCCTTTAAAATCGTACAGTACTTAATGACCATCTACAGGCAGCGATTGACACGTATTTTGCTACCGCTGGCTGTACTGGCTTTTATTATATGGGAGGCTGGACGAGAGCTAAAAAACTTTAATCTGGCACGGATGCTTCATGAGCTGCGGCGAATGGATGCCATGTTTCTCATTGAAATCGGCTTGTTCTCACTGGTAGCGGTGGCAGCTATGAGTGCATACGATTATGTAATCAGGCATCATTTTAAGCTTCAAATCAAGCCTGGAGCGACGTTCCGGTACGCATGGATCTCCAATACCTTCAATAATGTATTCGGCTTTGCAGGTTTTACAGGCGCTGGACTACGCACAGTGCTGTATAAAAAGAGCGGTGTGCCATTGGGTGTCATCACCTCGGCAGTCGTATTTCTTTCGCCTGTCGTAATTACCGGACTATCTTTGCTGGCTTGGGGCGCTATTGTCCATCTGTATCCGGTGCAGCCTGTGCTGGATGCTCATCCATGGCTTCATTGGGCGCTGTGGGGAATGGCACTGTACCTGCCTCTATTTCTGATCATGCAGCGCTCCAAAAGGTATGCCACCTGGTTCAACAAGGGGGAAGGACAACTCTCCTGGTTCACCATCTCTGCCTCCATTGGCGCCTCTCTGCTGGAATGGCTGCTGGCCGGTCTTACCTTTGCATGGATCGGTACACACTTGCTCCATGAACTGCCGCTCTATGCTGTGTTCGGTATTTATGTGATAGCCGCAATTGCTGGGTTAATCAGCCTTGCGCCCGGAGGCGTTGGCGCATTTGATATTATTGCCCTGCTTGGGCTGCAAATGGCAGGAGCCAACTCGGATCGTGCGCTGGCTGTGCTGCTGGTCTTTCGCGTCTTTTATTTCATCATCCCGTGGCTCATCGGCTTGGTATTAGCCGCACTGGAAATGATTCCGCGTAACGAGCGCCTAAGCCAGCTCGCGGAGACAGGCTGGGATTACTCCCTCAATGCCTGGCAGAAAGTATGGAGCTGGCCTGGTCAATTTCGATTTTTAGCCGATCTGGGGGTATGGGCGCTCGGGAAGCTGGTACTCATCTCCGGCGTGGTACTTCTATTATCAGCCGCTACACCCGGTCTACTGTATCGGCTCCGTTTTGCTGAACATTTGCTCAGTCTGCCTGTTATGCGCTTATCGCATGAAATCTCGGTCATCATCGGAATTATGCTGGTCGTCCTGTCTCACGGAATTTCTCTGCGTATTCGCAGAGCATTGCGGCTGACCCTGATACTGCTGCTGACAGGGGCTATTTTCACCTTCACCAAAGGTCTGGATTTTGAAGAAGCCTTATTCCTGCTGTTCGTGGCGTTAATGCTGTGGATTTCACGTTCACGGTTTTATCGGGTCAGTGCGCCGCTGAATCGACACAACATTTTAATATGGGGCGGATTATCTCTACTCGTAACCGGAGCTTATTTTATGATTGGGGCAGGCTCCAACACTCCATTTATGCGTCATATACATGCCAAGGTCCACCTGGACTTTTTTATGAACCGCAGCGATTACGGAGTTACGGCCGTATTTAGTTTGATTTTGGCATGGGTATTCCTGACAGTGTATTTCTTTCTTCGTCCTCAGCGTAGCATCGGCAAACTCCCCGACGCACAGGAAGTGGTTAAGCTGAAAGAATTTCTGGAACGGCAAGGTGGTAATCTCGTTTCTCATATGCTTTTTCTGGGCGATAAATACCTGTATTGGACCAAGGACGATCAGGTGGTTCTCCCCTATGCTCGCAGCCGGGACAAACTGATTGTATTAGGAGACCCCCTCGGTCCGAAAGAACTTGTGAGTCAAGCCATTCAAGAATTCCAACGGTTCGCGGATCGATATGCGTTGACGGCTGTATTTTATCAGGCATCACCGGAGTATTTGTCCATCTACCACGAGAACGGCTATCGCTTTTTTAAATTAGGTGAGGAAGCGCTCGTGCCGCTGGATTCCTTTACACTGACAGGCAAAAGCAATCAGGCGCTGCGCAGCGCCAAAAACCGCTTTGACCGCGAAGGCTACTCGTTCGAAATGATCCAGCCGCCTCTAGACGCGGCGTTGATTGAGGAGATGCGTCATATCTCCGATATTTGGCTCGATGGGCGCAAGGAGAAGGGATATTCCCTTGGCTGGTTCAAAGAATCTTACCTTCAGTTAGCTCCCATTGCATTGCTTAAGGACTCTGAAGGGAAGGTCATTGCTTTTGCCACGATGGCCCCTGCTTATGATCATGGACAGACGGTCTCTATCGACCTCATGCGTCACCTGCCCGACACACCAAACGGAACGATGGATTACTTATTCACACGGGTCATTGAGTGGGCCAAGGAAAATGGATATACGACCTTTAATCTAGGCATGGCACCGTTATCCCAGGTAGGACAGAGCGAAAAGGCATTGCGAGAGGAAAAGCTGGCTCGACTCGTTTTTCAATACGGAGGACATTTTTACGGCTTTCAGGGGCTTCGACGCTTTAAGGATAAGTTCAAGCCACAGTGGGAGCCGCGCTATCTGGCCTATCCGGCCTCAGTTTTTCTGCCGATCCTGACGCTGGAGTTGGTATATCTCGTGTCCAAACGCTCAGACTAAACTAGAGACACAGTCAAAAGGAATTTGACAGTAAAAACACGTAAAAAAGGGTGTTCCCCACCACAAAATAATTGCGGGAACACCCTTTTATATTCGCTATTTTTCTTAGAAGCTGCCTTTTACAACAACATCAGACAGTGGGAAACGTCCCGATGGACGTGCTGGCACTTGTGCCTTACCTACACTAATAAGCATGGTTGGCAGGTAACGTGCCGGAATATTAAACTGCTCGATCAATTGTGCTGGAATAAAGCCGCCCATTGCACAAGTATCGTAGCCCAAAGATTTAGCAGCCAGCATAATGTTTTGTGCTGCAAGAGCAGAGTTCAAGATGGCTGCATCACGAGCCACCTGTGGGTTTTGGTACGCGCCATTAATTTGGCCTACCAATGCGTCACGGATTTCCGCTGGCAGTGTGCCTGCTTCTACGGCTTGATCATAAATGACCGCATTGCGGTTCGCTTCCAGATCACCCAGTACGGCAATCGTAACAGAGCTCTCTGCTACTTGACCTTGGTTGTAGGCGATAGGCAGCAATTTTTGTTTGTCCGCTTCGCTCTCGATAACAAGGAATTTCCAATGTTGCAGGTTCCAAGCAGAAGGAGCTTCCACCGCGGCAGTCAAAATAGCCTCGAGATCTTCCTCTGGCATTTTGAAATCTTTTACATAACTTTTTACCGCATGTCTTTCACTAATAACAGATAGGGTTTCATTTTTATGGCTGCTCGACATTTCTGGGCACACTCCTAATTTCTTAATATATATCTTGAACCTTTATTCACTTCCCAAACTACTGCAATTATAAAAATGATAGTGAATGATGTCAATATGTTTAAGTATGACCCTACACACAAAATACAGTACAATACGGATAAAGACATGCATATCGGTAGATGCCTGCCGATGGACAAGACACAATGAGTTCATCCTGTTCTCATTTGAATTAAAAAGGAGCGTTACTATGATCGGATCGTTTAAAAAAACGGATATTGCTTTATTTGCCGCCTGGGTTGTAGCCTGTGTGGCCACATTGGGCAGTCTGTATCTCAGTGAAATCCTGGGGTATGAGCCTTGCAAGCTGTGCTGGTTCCAGCGTATTCTGATGTACCCCCTGACCCTTCTGCTTGGAATCGCATATTTTCGAGGTGATACGAAAATACGCATTTACGTTATGCCGTTAGCTATTATCGGAGGTGCAATTTCAGCCTATCATTTTATTATTCAGCGTATCCATGCAGCCGCCAAAGCAGCTACGCAAACTTCAACGGCCTGCGGCAGAGTATCCTGTGAGCAGGATTACTTGAATTGGTTGGATTTCATCACCATTCCGTTTCTCGCACTCATTGCTTTTATCCTTATTATTGCAGCGATGGGTTATATCATGCGCCAAGAGAAAAAATCAGCCACAGGTGAGGTACAAGCCCAAGAACTCGCATAAGATAAAAGAGACCCGATTATAGGGCCGGTTACCACCAAGAGGCGTATAATCCGCTTGCCGGAGGACAGACTGTAACTAAATATATCCATTGCATATGTGCTATAATGTAAAAGGTTTGCAGTCTGTCCAATAACGCTTATATTCCTTATAGAGGGGGCCAGTCCATGTTTCATATCAGCACCCCATTGCTGCAATATGGCGCAACTTTTGGCATGATTTTAATCGCTATATCGGCTATTTTCATCCGTATGAAGACAGGCCATCGCCCGATTAATGCCAAGAAAATCATCATTCCTCCGCTCGGCATGAGCACTGGCTTTATGATGTTTGTGGTGCCCGAAGTACGGGTTCCCTGGGCTTGGGCGCTGGGGGCTTTTCTGATCGGCTGGTTTATTTTTTCCTACCCGTTGATCCGCAGCACCAAGTTTGAGTTGCAAGAAGGGCTGGTTTTCGTGCAACGCTCACGCGCCTTCTTTTTTATCCTGATCAGCCTGCTGATCATCCGATTGCTGCTGCATGAATTTATTCAGCATTACATTACCATCCCGCAAACAGCAGGGCTATTTTTCATACTAGCCTTCGGGACCTTGTTACATTGGCGGCTTCGTATGTATTTTCAATATCGCCAGTTCGCTCCGGACGAGAAGGAACTCCGCATCTGACCAACAGATATTTAACGTGATATTGCATATTGCTATGTAGACCCAAAAGACACGTTCTCCCAACAGGAGGCCGTGTCTTTTGATTTTTTTAGTCTATCAACCTCAACGTTTTCGACAAAAACTAAGCAACCTAAGTCCTTATGAATATCGAACTCAGGTTGCTTAATATTGCTTTTTGATTACTGTCCACATGACAGGGCCAACTCACTAAGGTGGTACTTTTGTTGTCGTTCTTGAACACATCTTACTCTCCCAAGACTCTGCGGTCAGCCTAGGACTAATGCGTTAATGCCGTACTGCCTGAACGCCGGGAGCTAGGCAATTACTGAGAGCTCTCCTTTGTAAACAGCGTGCTGCCGTTTGTGTTGTTCTGCGGAGCATAAGCGCCATCCCAGGTGATAAAGAAGCTTGCACCAGTGTAGACTTCATTCAGGGCGTTGTTCCAAAGCGAATAATCGAATTCCTTGAGCTGATTATTGTTGCGATCCACATGGTCGCCACCCACGGCTGGTCCAATTTCGCAGAAGCCATACGTTTTGCCAAGTCCTTTGATGTCATTGTAAGCCATTTTAATTTCATTGTCATTGGACGGATCGTCGCTGTAAGCGTCGATGCCAATCCATGTGACATAGCTAGAGCCCGGGTAATAAGCAGCCGCGTTGGCTCCTTTATTTGGGGCATAGACAAAATTGACGTTGGACATTCCACGGGTCGTCACCATGTAATTGTACAGATTGATGTACAGGTTCTTATAGTCTGTCGTGTTCTTGTTTCCCCACCAGAACCAACCTCCGTTCATTTCATGGAAGGGTCTATAGTACACGGGGGATGAGTTGAACTTTTGCAAGCCGGTCACAACATTGTCAACCTGAGCCTTATAATTTTGCAGCCATGCTGGGCTGGACGAGTTGATGGATGAAATGTCTGTATTGGCCAAGATATTAAAATCAGAATCAGACATCGGGGCGTTTACATTTCCACCCTGTGGATTGGGCATGTGGGTGGAAACGGTGACGATTTTCCCCAGAGCTTGGATGGTGGAGGCACTATTAGAGGTAATTGAGGCTGCATCGGCCCCCCCCTGATTCCAGTTCAGCAGATCATAGGAGACAATGTCAGGGTTGTAGGTCCAGACAGGACTGGTGTTTACACTTCCATCATAGCCCAGGAACATGCCAGTATAGTTGATATTGCTCTCCGCGCCTGCCGTCATTGGTAGCGAGAATAATAGTGCAGCCCCCGTCAGGGCGCTGATCAAGCTCTTCGTTTTGTTTAATGAATTCATATTGGTTCTCCTCCTAATGCTTATATCTTGCTGCTTGTAATCACAAGACTTAAGATTTGTTATGCGGGAAACAAGAAATTATCAAGAACCCAGGGCTCTCTTATTTTCTACAATAATTTTGACATTCTGACACAATCATAAGTTAGATGTACAATCTTTAGAGAGACCCTTATCAGCCTCAATCTTCCGGTGGCTTATGGTCAATCGCTTTATCCAGCAACTTTTATCATTCTTTTTGTCCATAACAAAACCCCCGTTTTTCCTCAATTCTGAGTTCCGTAACGAGTCTTTTTTTAGTAAATCCCCTCCTTTTCAGTAAGACAATTCTGATTTGCAACCTTCATGTCTTTCGTTTTAGCGAGTCGATCTCCATCTGCCTATAGGACTGCGCTTTTGCGGCCCTCAATTATATCGGCATCAAGAAAAAAGGTTGAAATAGTTCTATTAGATCAAAAAATAGTTCGTATAACAATAAACAAGCACCCCCTGAAAAGTGTGGTAGGGACTAAGTATGTAATAAGTGGAATTTGCTTGTTTCACTCTTATGAATTTGGATTCAAATTATTGCTATTTTTGGACTATATGGAAGGTTCATAATCACACACTTAACGTATCTTGTTATCAGTAGCCTAGAAAATAAACACATGTGCAGAATAGTTAGCAACGGTGGACCATTAACGTCTATTAGGACTACACTGCCACTCTGAAGGCATAGCGTTTACTTTTTAAAATGTTGGCGTGGCACTCATAAAACGAAAAAAAACCGATATTCGGCCTTTGGGCCAAATTCGGTTTTCCGAGGTGAAACTATTACTCCCCTAGTTTCCTTTTCTTCATCTAGTCAATGCACTGGTTAAATCATGATTAATTTATTATTCGCTCTAAAAGGCTTGTAAAAGGCACGAAGGTCCTGGGCTAAAAGCTCAGATGCTTCCATAGCGGTAAAATGTCCGCCGGCCGCGAGCCAATGGAGTCAAGCGAGTTACATTTAGGTTGCACACTGCCCATTCTTTAAGTAGTAACAATAGCAATTGCTTCTCAGAGCCATCAGCGATTTAGAATATAATGTTCTAAATCTTGAGTCTCATTGACTAAGGATAATGCTTTTTAAAAATACAAAAAGAAGAGATGGCTTAAGCCATCTCTTCTTTCATCTATATAAAGCGGGTGATGGGAATCGAACCCACGCTACCAGCTTGGAAGGCTGGAGTTCTACCATTGAACTACACCCGCAAAAAAATGATCGGGATGACACGATTTGAACATGCGACCCCCTGGTCCCAAACCAGGTGCTCTACCAAGCTGAGCTACATCCCGAAAATAAATGCCGATGAGAGGACTCGAACCTCCACGGTTTCCCTCACGATTTTGAGTCGCGCGCGTCTGCCAATTCCGCCACACCGGCTTATGAAATTAATGGCGCGCCCTGAGAGATTCGAACTCCCGGCCTTTTGATTCGTAGTCAAACGCTCTATCCAGCTGAGCTAAGGGCGCAAATATGGAGCGGACGACGGGAATCGAACCCGCGACCCTCGCCTTG
>NZ_VIJZ01000006.1 GCF_006874425.1 Paenibacillus ottowii | reverse complement strand
CGAGGACAGTGTCAGGTGGGCAGTTTGACTGGGGCGGTCGCCTCCTAAAGAGTAACGGAGGCGCCCCAAGGTTCCCTCAGAATGGTTGGAAATCATTCGAAGAGTGCAAAGGCAGAAGGGAGCTTGACTGCGAGACCTACAAGTCGAGCAGGGACGAAAGTCGGGCTTAGTGATCCGGTGGTACCGCATGGAAGGGCCATCGCTCAACGGATAAAAGCTACCCTGGGGATAACAGGCTTATCTCCCCCAAGAGTCCACATCGACGGGGAGGTTTGGCACCTCGATGTCGGCTCATCGCATCCTGGGGCTGAAGTAGGTCCCAAGGGTTGGGCTGTTCGCCCATTAAAGCGGTACGCGAGCTGGGTTCAGAACGTCGTGAGACAGTTCGGTCCCTATCTGTCGTGGGCGTAGGAAATTTGAGAGGAGCTGTCCTTAGTACGAGAGGACCGGGATGGACGTACCGCTGGTGTACCAGTTGTTCCGCCAGGAGCACCGCTGGGTAGCTATGTACGGAAGGGATAAGCGCTGAAAGCATCTAAGCGTGAAGCCCCCCTCAAGATGAGATTTCCCAATTAGTAAGACCCCTTGAAGACGACGAGGTAGATAGGTTGGGGGTGGAAGTGCAGTAATGCATGGAGCTGACCAATACTAATCGGTCGAGGGCTTATCCTAAGATAAGACGCAATAAAGTTTCGGATCCAGTTTTCAGGGTGTAATCTTGAGGAAAATGTTAATATTCCCTGATAGCTCAGTTGGTAGAGCACTCGACTGTTAATCGAGTTGTCACAGGTTCGAGTCCTGTTCGGGGAGCCATATGGAGAGGTGTCCGAGTTGGCCGAAGGAGCACGATTGGAAATCGTGTAGGCGCCAAAAGCGTCTCGAGGGTTCGAATCCCTCTCTCTCCGCCAGAATTATTTTATAGCATGGCCCGTTGGTCAAGGGGTTAAGACACCTCCCTTTCACGGAGGTAACAGGGGTTCGAATCCCCTACGGGTCATAAAAATAAATAAAAAAAAGTTGCAATAAAAAGTTTGTTATGGTATAATATGAGAAGTGTTCCGTTAAGGAGGCTTAGCTCAGCTGGGAGAGCATCTGCCTTACAAGCAGAGGGTCGGGGGTTCGATCCCCTCAGCCTCCACCATTTTAAAATAAATATTTATTACTGTCGCGGGGTGGAGCAGTTCGGTAGCTCGTCGGGCTCATAACCCGAAGGTCGCAGGTTCAAATCCTGCCCCCGCAACCAATGAAAATCCATTATGGAACTGTGGTGTAGAGGCCTAACATGCCTGCCTGTCACGCAGGAGATCGCGGGTTCGAATCCCGTCAGTTCCGCCATTAGTAATTTGTTTCTTTATAAGAAGCCTTTTTATGAGGCTCGGTAGCTCAGTCGGTAGAGCAGAGGACTGAAAATCCTCGTGTCGGCGGTTCGATTCCGTCCCGAGCCACTTTTTAACTGAATAGTTTTTGTGCCGGTGTAGCTCAACTGGTAGAGCAACTGACTTGTAATCAGTAGGTTGGGGGTTCAAGTCCTCTCGCCGGCACCATTTTGGAGGATTAGCGAAGTGGCCAAACGCATCAGACTGTAAATCTGCTCCCTTACGGGTTCGGTGGTTCGAATCCATCATCCTCCACCAGTTTTATAGGGGCATAGTTTAAAGGTAGAACAACGGTCTCCAAAACCGTTGGTGTGGGTTCAATTCCTGCTGCCCCTGCCAATTACTTCTTTTCCTGTGGCGGTCGTGGCGAAGTGGTTAACGCACCGGACTGTGACTCCGGCATTCGTGGGTTCAAGCCCCATCGGCCGCCCTTTCTTATTGGGGATTAGCCAAGCGGTAAGGCAACGGACTTTGACTCCGTCATGCATAGGTTCAAATCCTATATCCCCAGCCATCTTATGCGGACGTGGCTCAGCGGTAGAGCATCGCCTTGCCAAGGCGAGGGTCGCGGGTTCGATTCCCGTCGTCCGCTTTTTTATAATCTGGCGCCATAGCCAAGTGGTAAGGCAAAGCTCTGCAAAAGCTTTATTCCCCAGTTCAAATCTGGGTGGCGCCTCCATAATTAAATATGCCGGCGTGGCGGAATGGCAGACGCGCTCGACTCAAAATCGAGTGGGAAACCGTGGAGGTTCGAGTCCTCTCGCCGGTATTAACCAAAAGAGTTCATTAGAGACATTCTCTAGTGAGCTTTTTTTATTTGAGCTTTAGTACCCCACTCATTGCTTGAGCTGAAGACACCTTTGAGTTGTATTCCAAATGCGAATAAATATTTGCCGTTGTTGCATAATCGCTGTGGCCTAATCATTCCTAAACTTCTTTCATGCTTACCCCTAGTACATCTACATAAATATACTCCAGGTATTCAAGACAATAAGAATTGTCAGAAGATAAGCGATAGGATTCCTCTTATTCCTTCATACGAATCAGAAGCTCATAGAACGTGACCATCAGTGGCAGTATATGGCGACTGGCTTTATTCTTGGTTCAGTCCTTTCCAATTTCAATATATCTACCATTCAAATTGCCCGATGTGGCGGTATGTTTAATATTAATAGTCCAATTCAATAAATCAATAGCCGACCATTTTAACCCTACGGCCTCGCTTCGGCTTAGCCCATAAAAGGCAGCCAGGATAACGAAAAGCTCAATTCTTTCGCCTCGGATTACTGCGAGGAGTTGATTGGGCTCCTCGGCATTGTAGAAGCTCACGATAGCGTACTCAAACGCGGCGATACGGCTTTAAAACAGCTCGGCCAAGCACCACCTTTGTCCTCTTTTTACGATAGCAACCCCGGTTTGTGGCAGGTGTACCATGACGTTCATAGGCCACGGTATTGGACTTGGCTTCGGTTATCAGATCCATCCGGGTGCTGCCGAATGGGTACCATTGATCAATCCTCGCAAAGCAGGAATGATCAGAGGTATACAAGACCATTTCTGGGACGTGCCCTAGTCAAAACACAGCATGAGGCCGATGACAATGACAACAAACCCATGAAAAACGCCTCCAAAATTGCGTCACATTCAACACAATTGATATTGATAATCAATATCAATTGTGTTAATATGGTTTTGTTTACTAGTGAACAAAATATAATCTAATGGTGACACTGAACTTGATCTGCAACTACTACAAGAGAGGGGAGATTGGGAAATTGGAGTTTCAAAATCATTTTAAAGGTCATCTTTACGAGCAATATATTAAAATGCTACATCTGAATGAGCTGTATACTGAACAAGAAATTAACTCGTTTCGGCAACAGGCCAGAAAGTACCAGATTGACATGCTCTCCAATAATATTACTAGTGTACACGTTATTGATTGCATTGGTGATTATGAACCGATAAAACATACCGGGATTGTGGAGAAGATGGGGTTGTCCAAAGCTAGCATTACTAAAATTAGTGCAAAGCTGCTGGAAATGGGCTTCATTATGAGAAGCCAACTGAACAGCAATCGTAAGGAGATTTACTTTAGTTTAACGGATAAGGGAAGACACGTTTATCATTTGCATAAAGAACTGCACAAAGAAAAAGAAGAAAGGTTTTACAAATTCATTGAAGCCTATTCAGAGGTTGAGCTGCAGACTATTGGAAAATTTATGAGTGATTTGGTGGCGCGTGCCGAAGAATACTCCGAAGGGAAGTTTATGATAAATGACGACATTAAAGATTGAGAAATTAAGATCCAAGATTGAAGGGAAAGAAATTTTAAAAGGGCTCACACTGGAGATTCATGGCGGAGAGATTCATGCGATTATGGGGCCTAATGGGACGGGAAAAAGTACATTGGCTTCAGCTTTAATGGGCCATCCCAAATATGAGGTTACTGGCGGTAAGGTGACATTGGACAATGAAGACCTTCTGGATATGGAGGTGGATGAGCGTGCCCAGGCAGGTTTGTTCCTCGCTATGCAATACCCAAGTGAAATTGCTGGCGTGACCAACTCGGATTTTCTTAGAAGTGCCATCAATGCACGGCGTGAAGAAGGCGATGAGATATCCTTAATACGTTTTATCCGTGAAATGGAGAGCAAAATGCAGGGGCTAGAGATGAACCCGGAATTTATGCATCGTTATTTGAATGAGGGATTCTCTGGCGGTGAAAAAAAGCGGAATGAGATTTTGCAAATGATGCTGCTTGAACCCAAGTTTGTGATCCTGGATGAAGTGGACTCAGGACTTGATATTGATGCACTGCGTATTGTGGCCAATGGCGTAAATGAGATGCGCAGCCCGGATAGAGGCTTTTTAATCATCACCCATTATCAACGACTGTTGAATTATATTACCCCGGATTTTGTGCATGTCATGATGCAAGGCCGGATAGTTAAATCTGGCGGTCCGGAGCTTGCCCACCGTTTGGAGGCTGAAGGGTACGATTGGGTGAAGGAGGAACTTGGGATTACGGATGAGACGGTAAGTGAAGCTTAAAAGCCGGAGAGGAGGAACAGCACGTGGATATACAAGCTAGGGTTTCAATGAATGTGGACGATTTACGCGCATGGTCAAGCGCTAAGGATGAACCTCGTTGGCTGATTGAACGCCGCGTTCACGCACTCGAACTGGCAGGGACGCTGAAGTTGCCTAAAGTGGAGAAAATCAATCTTGAAAAATGGGATATCTACGAAAGTGGAGATTACAAAGATGAGAATGCGTGGTCTAGTTTGGAGGAAGCGCCGGGGGTTGTTCAAGGTTTGGTTGCTTCTCCGGTGAAAGGCGGACTAATCGTTCAGTTCAACTCGGATGTAGTGTATACGAAATTGTCCGAGGGCTTAGCCGCCCAGGGAGTCATTTTAACGGATCTGCATACTGCGGCAAAAGAGCATGAGGAGCTGGTTCAACGTTATCTCTTTCAGGCAGTAAAGCCAGAAGAGCATCGTTTATCTGCTGCACACAGTGCCTTATGGAGTGGTGGCGTTTTTCTATATGTCCCAGACGGTGTAGAGGTTGAAGCACCTATTCAAGCGATCTTTCTTAACGATACAAGCGGTGTGTGTTTTGCTCCTCACGTCTTAATTGTGGCAGGGAGCAACAGCAAGATCACTTACGTGGATAATTGTGTATCGAGTCGTGATGATGTCAAGGTATTGCATAACGGTGTGACGGAGGTCTTCGCGGGGGCGGGCTCAAAGGTGCAAGTAGCTTCGGTTCATCAGCTTGCTGCAACTACAACAGATTTCACCCAGCGACGGGCGGTCGTTCTTGCTGATGGGGGTGTGGAATGGATTATCGGTGAGATGAACAATGGTTATACCGCCAGCGATACCAAGACTTTGCTACAAGGCAACGGGGCGGTCTCCGACAATAAGGTGATTGCTATTGGCACAGGCAATCAAAAATCGAGCTATACAACTCAAGCTCAGCATTTTGGCAAAAGCTCGGTAAGCCAGATGATCACGCGTGCAGTCATGCTTGAAGAAGCTACGGCCATTATCAACGGCATTACAAAGATTGAAAAAGGTGCAACCCATTGTGATGGTCAGCAAACAGAACGCGTGCTTATGCTAAGTCCTAAAGCTCGCGGCGATGCCAATCCGATCCTGCTGATAGATGAGGATGATGTAACCGCGGGTCATGCTGCATCCGTGGGGCAAGTAAATGCAGAGCAAATCTATTATCTGATGTCGCGCGGGATATCACGGAGTGAAGCCGAACATCTTGTTATTTTCGGATTTCTCGCTCCTATCATTTCGGAGATCCCGCTGGAAGGTGTTCGCAGTCGCCTAAAAGATTTGGTGGAAAGCAAGCTCGGCAGATCATAGCAAATCAAAATGAATCTTGAAAGGTTAAAAAGGAGTGATACTAATGGCTAAAAAAGCACCAGATATGGGCGAATATAAATATGGGTTTCGCGACAAGCACCAGTCTATTTTTCAATCTGGAAAAGGTCTAACGGAAGAAATTGTCCGGGAAATTTCCCGAATCAAGGAAGAGCCGGAATGGATGCTCAATTTTCGGTTGAAAGCTTTGAATCAATTCTACAAAATGCCGATGCCTAATTGGGGAGCGGATTTGACCGGGCTAAATCTTGATGACATCCAGTATTACGTTCGCCCTTCTGAAAAACAGGGAAAGACCTGGGAGGAGGTTCCTTCCGAGATCAAAGCAACCTTTGACAAGCTGGGAATCCCTGAAGCGGAGCAAAAGTTCCTGGCGGGCGTATCCGCTCAATATGAGTCGGAAGTAGTTTATCATAGCATGCGGAAAGAACTGGAGGATCAGGGCGTTATTTTCCTTGATACGGATACTGCATTAAAGCAATACCCCGAAGTGTTTAAGCAACATTTTGGGACGATTATCCCTCCCGCAGACAATAAATTTGCGGCGCTTAATAGTGCGGTTTGGTCAGGCGGTAGCTTTGTATACATTCCGAAGGGTGTTCATTGCGAGGTTCCTATACAAGGTTATTTCCGTATTAATTCTGAAAATATGGGTCAATTCGAGCGGACATTAATTATTGCCGAAGAGGGCAGCTTTGTCCATTATGTTGAAGGATGTACAGCACCTATTTATAGTACCAGTTCTCTGCATAGTGGAGTTATTGAAATTATTTGCCGGAAAGATTCCCGTGTCCGTTACACGACCATTCAGAATTGGGCTCCTAATATCTACAACTTGGTAACCCAAAGGGCTGTGGCAGAAGAAAATGCCACAATGGAATGGGTGGACGGCAACATCGGCTCCAAGGTAACAATGAAGTATCCGGCGGTATTATTGAAAGGGCGGGGAGCCAAGGGGTCCATCCTGTCTATTGCCGTAGCCGGTAAAGATCAGCATCAAGATGCTGGCGCGAAGGTAATTCACCTTGCTCCCCAGACAACATCTACGATTATATCCAAATCCATCAGCAAGCAGGGCGGAAAAGTAAACTACCGAGGGTTGTCCAGCTTCAGCCGCGATTCCGCAGGGTCCAAGTCCAATATTAAGTGCGATACGTTGATATTGGATAACATGTCAACATCAGATACGATTCCGTACAATGAAATTAAAAACGATCAGATTACTTTGGAGCACGAGGCAACAGTATCCAAAGTGTCCGAGGAACAATTGTTTTACTTAATGAGCCGCGGGCTTACAGAACAAGATGCTACACAAATGATTGTAATGGGCTTTATTGAACCGTTTACCAAAGAATTGCCAATGGAATATGCCGTTGAAATGAATCGGTTGATTCAATTCGAGATGGAAGGAAGCATCGGTTGATTCATTAATTTAATAGATCAAACCTTATCATTCTTTAATGAGGTGCTAGTAATGAAGAAAAATAATTCGGACGATTCGGAACTAGCTCAAATTACTCGAGAGATACGAAAACTTCAGTTCTGCCTCCATATGCTGTCAGGATTGAGCGCAAGTTGTGGTGTGATGATACCTTTAGACTCTATTCATACGCTTATAAGGGAACTTTCGGATCAAGAGGTCACTCTTAGGCAAAAAGCAAAGGATCACTCAGACGATTTAGGATGAAAAAAGGTCTGAATGACGGTTGGTAAAACAATGGGAGGAGTTGAAATAATGGATGAAAATGGAGTTTTATTCGATGAAGTATCGGAAGTTCTTCTCAAACTACGTCCTTTCTTACTGCGTGACGGTGGAGATGCTGAACTGGTCGAAGTTGAGAATGGTATAGCAAAATTAAGATTTTTGGGAGCTTGCAATGGTTGCCCAAGTGCTACGATTACGTTAAAGGTTGCTATTGAGCGCGCAATTCTTGAGGAAATTGATGATATTAAAGAAGTTGTACAAGTATTCTAAATTCCTTGATACTGAGCAACTGAGTTAGTCCTGTCGCAGACCATAGCTACGGAAGTTGATTCCGCTGCTCAATATCAAAGTACATCGACAGATTACCTTGCGGTCGAAATCGACGAGTAGCGTTTTTTTTCACTTCGTTAAACAAGGTATTATCAAGGTTTTTTAATTCGTTATCGAGTGGGAAACCGTGGAGGTTCGAGTCCTCTCGCAGGTATATACAAAAGGATGATAAAATGCTTAAAGGCATTTTATCATCCTTTTTATTAATTGCATTCTCAATTTCGGCTACATAATTAATCAGGTGGTCAGATGAATGAAAGATAAGAACTTCGCATAGTTTCTTTTCTAGATATTTGACCAGCGCTTTGATCTTATCGTAAGATGATGGTACTAGAAAAACATTTATAGTTTATTAAGTGTAAAAGAAATGAGGAATGCATATGCAAGAAAGAATTTTGGAAGCTTTTGTAGAGGAAGTTCATGAAAATGGCTTGAAATTCACGATGGATGATCTTGCGAAAAGACTTGCTATCAGTAAGCGTACGTTGTATGAAAATTTTTCGTCTAAGACGCTTATTTTAGAGACGCTTATTGAGCGTACCAATGATGATATGATTCGAAAAACGGAGCAAATTATCCAAAACAGTGAATTATCTTTGTTAGAAAAGATAAAACAATCGATTAGAGTGATGCCGTTGTACTATAAATTTTATGATTTGAGAATATTGGATCAGATGAAAAAGTATTATCCTGAGCAATGGAAAAAGGTACATGCAGATTTAAACGATTGGTCTCCAATTAGAACATTAATTCAGGAGGGTATCCGAGAAGGAATTATTGTGAACAAAAATGAAGCTTTGATCATGAAGCTTATTATTGATTCAGTGAACCTGACGCTTGATCAGCGTTTCTTTCTGGATAACAGTGTGACGGTAGAGGAAGCTACTTATTCCATTGTAGATATATTGTTATTTGGGTTAGTCGAGAAGCAAAAATAGTCTAATAATATATGCCTATAAAAGGAGGGCTTTTTTTATAAGAAAACTAAAAAAACAATTAAAGTTTTTTTGTTTTTGGAGTTGAAATACTGAAAATTTACTAAGGATAAATAAAATGTTCTTGAAAAGGAAGGGTGGAAATATGTCTATTCTGACAAGAAATCGGGGAGCAATGCTGTTATTGATGCTTAACATTTTTTTAGCATTTATGGGGATTGGATTAGTTGTTCCCGTGTTACCGAAATTTATAAGCGAGCTAGGGATGAACGGTTCTTCCATGGGACTGATGGTTGCAGCTTTTGCGCTGACGCAGCTTTTATTATCACCCTTATCTGGAAAATTGTCTGACCGTTATGGACGTAAAAAGTTGATTGTTTTTGGAATGATCATTTTCATGCTATCAGAGCTTGTTTTTGGACTAGCGAGTTCTGTTCCTACGTTATTTGTTGCGAGAATCCTGGGCGGGGTAGGTGCAGCGTTGCTCACTCCTTCTATAATGGCCTACGTCGCTGATGTGACCTCATTTGAGGAAAGAGGCAAGGGGATGGGGATGATCAATGCAGCAATTAACACGGGCTTCATCATCGGGCCAGGAATTGGTGGTTTGTTAGCCGCCTATGGAATACGTATTCCTTTCTTTGCAGCGGCAGGAGCAGCAGCAATAGCGGCTATTTTGTCTCTGCTCGTGCTGCCTGAGTCTTTAAGCAAGGAAAAACAACAGTACAATAGAGAACTTCCGCGTCAAAAAGAAAATCTTTTACAACAGTTTGCCAAGTCCTATCAATCTCCGTATTTCATGGGCTTGCTCATTGTATTTGTCGTTGCTTTTGGGCTGGCGAATTTTGAAACGGTATTTGGACTGTTTGTTGATCATAAATATGGTTTTACACCGATGGATATCGCCATCATTATAACGACAGGCTCTATTTTGGGAGCAGTTGTGCAAGCAACTATATTTGGCTGGATCATTAACCGTTTTGGTGAGAAAAAGGTAATTCATCTTTGCTTGGCTATCGGAGGACTGTTTATTTTTCTAACTTTATTTGCCGAACAGTACGTGATGATTATGCTGACGACCTTC
Source organism: Paenibacillus ottowii (assembly GCF_006874425.1). GTDB lineage: Bacteria > Bacillota > Bacilli > Paenibacillales > Paenibacillaceae > Paenibacillus > Paenibacillus ottowii. The sequence goes on along the minus strand of NZ_VIJZ01000006.1, from coordinate 321,221 downwards.
ATCATTTTTCTGGCTATGGATATCCTTCGCCCGGCAGTAAGTACTTCTCTATCGCGACAGGCCGGGGATGAGCAAGGGTTTGTGGCCGGCATGAACTCATCCTATACCAGCTTGGGTAATGTGATTGGACCATTAATTGCAGGACTGTTGTTCGATGTTCATATTAATCTGCCTTATATGGTTGCAGCTATAGCGTTACTAGCTTGTCTCGTCCTTTCACTACGTTCCAAGCAAGCGGGTGAGCAAAACTCGATGGCCCGTACACTAGAGTAACATAGAAGTGGTTAGCCGCAGGTCTATATTCACCCCCGACTTAGGTCTAGGTTTAAAAACCGTCTGGGGTCCGTTTTGCCAAACGCTAGGTCCGCGTACAATAAGAACATAAGCAAGACACAGTGAAAGGCGGTGAGAAATAATGAGAGTTAACAAAGGGAATGGGTTAGCCATTGTACTGATCGTGTTGGGTTCGATTATGCTGCTCGGTAAGTTTACTCCGTTTTTCGGTCACTTTGTAGGACATCTGATTGGTTACTTAATTCCGATAGCCATGATTATGCTGGGGTACTACGGTGTGAAAAGAGGAAATGCACTCTTCGGTTGGATCGTGCTTGTGCTCGGGGTACTAATTTTACTGGGCAAGCTGTCCTGGCTGATTGGACCACTGCTGGCAATCGGGTTAATCATTTTTGGTGTATCCATGCTGAGTGACCGTAGAAGACGCTACTAATTGTGACAGTGTGAGGAAGAAGAAAATGCACGTAAGCAAAGAGCATGAGATGATGAAAATACGAAATTGTGAAAGGAGTAGACGCCAATGAGTGTTTTTCGAAGAATGCGTGATATTACAGTAGCAACCTTCAATGAGCATTTGGAACAAAGTCAAGATCCGGTCCAACTCATTGACCAGTTTCTATATAATACCCGCAAGGAAATCGCCGAAGCGGAAAAGCTTCATCAGCAGTATGCAGTGCATACAAGACAAATGAAGCAGCAGTTGGATCATGCATTGTCCATGCAGGCCAAACGGGAGGAACAAGCGCTTCTGGCCTTGAAAGCAGATGAAGAACACGTTGCAAAGCTAGCCCTTCAGGAAAAAATGCTGTATGCAGAAAAAGAAGAGCAGTATAGAGAACTGTGGGAGCAGAGCCGTGAATCCTTACGTGAATTGGAGCAGCAACTGGATACATTAAAGACAGAGTACGAGACAGTTCACAGTAAGCGTCAATATTATGCTGCACGTGTACAAACGTTGAGACTCCAGCAGCAAATGAACGAACGGGCAGGTACATACGGCGGACGAAATGTTCCCCGAATGTTCAACCGCTTGGAAGACCGGGTAGCTGATATGGAAGCAGAAACAATGAGTCTGCGTGATTTGCGCCGGGGTGAGGAGTATACGAGGGATGCTCACAGCGGTGGATCGCTACTCGAACAAGAGTGGGCGAGACTGAAGAGCAAGCTGAACAACAACGGGAAGGAGTAAGTTAATTATGACCCGAATTTACCGATCAAGCCGGGATAGAGTATTAACTGGAGTATGTGGCGGTCTTTCTGACGCAACAGGAATGGACTCAACTTGGATACGTATTCTGGTTGTGATCAGTTTCTTTATTACAGCAGGCACCACATTTATGATTTATGTAATTGCTGCGTTAGTTATTTCCAAGGAGCCAAGATCTCCTTACGATGGGGGATTTGGTCCAGATAGCGGTCCCTACACCCATCAAGACCCACGCTATTATGGCGGTAGTAGTACTAGAACACAGTATGGACAGGGAAATGGTTACAATCAAGGCGGCGCATACGGCAACTCAAACGCGTTTGGTCAGGATGCCCGCTATTCATCCAAATTTAATACAGGGCACAACAGTGATCTGGATTCCATGATGGAAGATATCGAGAAAAAAGCAATGAAAAAGGAACTGGAAGAGTTACGTAAAAAAGTAGAGCAATTCGAGAAGGGAGAACGTAAATAATGGGAATCTTTAAAAGAATGAAGGATATGACAAGAGCATCGGTGAATGAAATGTTGGATAAAGTGGAAGATCCGATTATCATGTTAAATCAGTACTTGCGCGATATGGAGGCAGAAATTCACGAGGCTGAGGTAACAGTCGCCAAGCAAATGGCAAATGAGCGCCGTATGAAGCAGCGTTTGGAAGAGGCTGTGCGTGTATCCAATGAGCGCGAAAAGCAGGCCGAATCTGCATTGCGAAATGGCCAGGAAGAAGTAGCTCGTAAGCTGCTGGGCGAGAAGATTTATTTTGTGCAAAAGCAGGATGAATATCGTGACTTGCACACTCAAGCCGAGCTCCAAGCCAAAGAACTGGTACAGCAGCTTCACGGGATGAAGGATGAATTCTATAAAATGCGCAATAAGCGTAATGAGCTGGTATCCCGTGCTCAAATGGCAAAAGCCAAAAAGCAAATGTCGCAAATCAATAGCTTGCACACGATTGAAAGCGGGTCTGCTTCACTGGGCTTCCACCGCATGGAGGAAAAAATCATGCATATGGAGGCAGAAGCTGACGTACTGCGTGCCCCTTATCGCCAAGCACCGGGAGAGGCTTATGTTAATCCCGCAGAGGCTGAAAAACAATTTAAAGTGGATGAGCAGCTTCAACAGTTGAAGTCCAAAATTCAGGCAGGGGCTAAACCTGTAGATATTAAGAAAGACTAACTACTCGGAACTTAAACATTATGATATGCTGTATAGATGGACACTGATCAATAATAGTGCTCAATCTGTATGATTCAGGAAGCCATATGGCGATATATTACGCCACTATGGCTTTTCCTTCCTGTATAAACAAAAAAGGGGGTGCAGCATGGAGAGAAAAAAATCGGCCTTGGCACTGGCAGGGATTGGCATCGGGATTATCATTTTATTCGGTCAGTGGATTGGGTTCCTCTCTGTGGTTGCACTGATCCTAATGTTGGCAGGAATATATAAGATTCGCAATTCCAAAATCAAAAAGGGCTATACGATGCTTGCAATCGGTGCCGGTCTGCTGGTGCTGGATCATTTGTTCTTGTTTGTGGTGATCACCTTGGCTTCGCTGGCTGTGTTCTATTCACGTTCCAGGAAGCTGCATAAAGGTCAAAGCTCCATATTCAAACACAATTTCATATCCAATCATAAGTGGGATGAAGTACCGTGGAGCTTGCGCAGTACAAGCATATGGCATGTGGTTGGTGATGTGGATGCCGACCTGACGCTGGCTCTTCCAGAGGAACGTGAGCCCGTCGTATTCTTACAAGGGATCTTCGGTGACATTGACATCACGTTGCCAGATAATTACGGTGTAGAGGTAGAGATGTTCGTATTGTTCGGGCAAATTCAGTTTGACCGGGATCATGAGGCGGGGATGCTCAATCGACTGGTGTGGAAGTCTCCTCATTTTGAGCAGAGTGAATATAAAGTGAAGTTTGTCGTTTCGTACTTGGCGGGCGATGTCCGCATTCGATTTTATTGAACCAGGAGGAACCGGGATGAATCACAAGAAAACGTCCAACATGGTAACCCGCAGTATGGGTGAAGGTATCCTCCTGTGTGTTGTTGTGGGCGTAGTTGTTTTTTATATGCTGTATACATATGGATATGTGAAGTCGTTCCCAACCTGGGGGATGATACTGAAAGTAGCAGGCGCCGTTATACTGGTGTTGATTGGCACAGGGGCAATGTACGGATTTTATGAAAGCTATCGCTTTAAAACCAGACTGGAAATGCTGAGAGAGACATTGCTGATGTGGGAAAAGGGAACTCCTGCACGTGAGTTGCCACCCTTGGGGCATGATGAGCTGGGCAGATTAGAAGAGCAGTTGGAACGGATCGGGCGTAAATGGCAGGAGCAAGTTACGTCTTTACAACGCTTATCTACGGATAATGCTCAGTTGGCAGAACAGGCACGGATGACTGCGATCGTGGAGGAACGACAGCGGCTGGCCAGAGAGTTGCATGACGCCGTATCGCAGCAATTGTTTGCTATTTCCATGACAGCAACGGCTGTGGGCAGAACACTGGACAAGGATTTTGATAAAGCGCAGCGTCAAGTTGCATTAATTGAAGAAATGTCTTCCGTGGCACAATCCGAAATGCGGGCGTTACTTCTTCATTTACGACCTGTCTATCTGGAAGGGAAACGGCTTGAGCAGGGTTTGCGCGATTTGGTACAGGAATTACAAGCAAAGGTACCCATGGAGATTGATTTTGAGATGGAAAGCGGAGTACAGTTGGTTAAAGGCATTGAGAATCACTTGTTTCGCATTGTTCAGGAAGCGATGTCTAATACATTGCGTCATGCCAAAGCAACTCGTATGGAAATTCGTATTGTGCAACGCCCGGATTCGATCAGGCTGACCATTCGCGATAATGGTATTGGTTTTGAAATGGATGAGAAAAAGCAGACATCCTATGGATTATCTACAATGCAGGAGCGGGTCAGTGAAATTGGGGGAGCTATTCAGTATATAACGGCTCCAGGAAAAGGGACACGGATCGAGGTGTCTGTGCCAGTTATTTATGATGAAAGCGGAAGGAACGATGATCATGGAAACGGAATTACCGATTAGCGTACTGTTGGTAGACGACCATGAAATGGTACGAATTGGGCTTGCAGCAGTGCTGGGGACGGAAGAAGGGATTGAAGTGGTCGGCGAGGCCGGAAGCGGAGAAGAAGGCATACGATTGGCTTCAGAATACAAGCCCAATGTGATTTTAATGGATTTAGTCATGGATGGCATGGATGGCATCGAGACGACACGTCAAGTGACACGCCTGCTTCCAGAAACGAAGGTGATTGTGCTGACGAGTTATCTGGATGATGAGAAAATGTATCCGGTCATTGAGGCAGGTGCATTCAGCTATTTGCTCAAAACGTCTCGTGCTTCCGAGATCGCGGATGCGATCCGTGCAGCTGCACGCGGGCAATCCGTACTAGAGTCGCAGGTGGCCTCTAAGATGATGAATCGGTTTCGCCAGCCACAGGCTGAAGCGCCCGCACATACAGAGCTAACAGACCGTGAGATGGAGGTTCTTCGCTTATTGGCACAAGGGAAGTCCAACCAGGATATCGCCGATGAGCTGATTATCGGGATTAAGACCGTAAAATTTCACGTCACGAACCTTCTTGCCAAATTAGGAGTGGAAGATCGCACACAGGCGGCAATCTATGCCTATAAAAACGGCTTAGCAGAGTAGACTGTAGAACGACGAATACAAAGAACCGGAGACGATGTAGGGTCCTCCGGTTTTTTGTGTTCCGCAACAATGTTTAGATAAGGAGGAATAAAAAGGCGATTAAAGCCAGGTCTAATGCAAGCCCTGCCCCGTATCCATATCCATATCTGTCGCGATAGCCTTCTCTGCCGTTTCCATACCCTCCATTTCCATAACCCCCATTTCCATATGAGTCAAATACACCTACGTTATTAGGAAAGTATGGATTTAAAAGTTCGTCCGGTGGTTTATTAAAGGAACTTAGCTTGGCAGAAGGGCGAGCTTTGTTTTTAGAATTCCTTTTTTTCTTTTTAGAGGAGATTTTTTTAGCTTTTTGTTTACCATTGTTACTGTAGCTTCCGGCAGCATAGAGACTACCAGGATAGGAGGAAGGATATCCGTTCAACATCAGCTTGCCTTTGCTACACCCACTTAAGATGCCGATGTGTCGTGTACCATCACGCATAACGGCACAGACCATCCTTCCACCATGAGGTGCCACACTGGCTTCATTTACTGGATAAATGGGAAACATGATTTCACCTCTTTTTGGTTAAGATGCGTTGTGATAATAGTCTATTCTTACAGTGTTTATGATGTATGGTCGAACACCCAGTGGGCAGACGGATATTTTTGAAAGATTGCGCTGTACACCTCTACGTATAAAATCTCTTGCAACGGGCAAACTATTGATAGATTCATAGATTTGAATTGAGCCGGAAAAAGAAAGCATCTCATCTCAGGCATATGCGGGGACCGAGTGGTTATAGTGGGGGAGGAATGGCCATGTTAAAAGTAGGGATGATTAAAAAGGGAGTTATTACGCTTTTGGTATTAGGAACGGTGTTGGTACTGGCTGGATGGCGTTATGGAACTCTTCAGACAAATGGCTCAGATTCCCGTGAGGCAGAAACAGCTCTACGCTCGTTGTTAATCATCTCGGATCAAACCCCAGGTACGCTGGACAAGCTAGTTGTAAAATGGCAAGGAGACTGGATTCCTAATCATGCAGATCCGGCAGATATGGCGGCCCAGTTAGTTGATCAACTAGATCTACCCACAGCAAGCAAACTCGTAGAAAATGGGCATACACTTTATCGTTCTGTTGGTGATCATGAGGATTTAAAAATTCGTTTAAATATGATGGAACGCCAAGCTGGACAATGGTATGTGGTCGTTCAACTGGAAAGCAGTGACAAAGGACGTGAGCAGTTGGTTCAGCTTCATAAGCTTTGTGCCGAGCAATTACATTCTATAGGAGTTCAAGCACAGTGGAACATTGCCGTTCAGCGTTCGCTGCAAGCAAAGGAAAGCGTGGATCAACTGATGAAACAGACAGAAGCAAGCTTAACAGGGAAAGTTTCCATGCAGGCTAAAGAAAGATACACAGACGCAACCACAGTAGCTGTATCTTATGAAGCCCCAGATCTACCGTTAATGGTTCAAAGCGGTGAGCATCAAGTTCAGATGCAGATGGCTGTACATGAAGATAGAGAGCATCAAGATAAACATATAACGCTCGGGTTTCCACTCATCACGATTGAATACTGACTTATAAGGTAAATTTATGATTCACCGGATAGCTTATCCATGTGGAATATGTTAAAATGTCATCAAATCTTTAGTTCCATGTTTTTCGAAAATCAAGTATGATCTTGTATAAATATACACAATACTACATGCGGATTTCGAGGATTGTGGATTGCGGAATCTTGACATGGGAAGAATGAGGTACTTCATGGCTGACATACCTGTTAAAGAATCTCTTGTGACACAAGGTGCAGTTCTGTTTATTTTTGGCGCTACGGGCGATTTGGCTCGCCGCAAGCTATTTCCTGCTATTTACAGCTTGTATCGCGAAGGCAAGCTTGCTGAAGATTTTGCTGTTATTGGCGTAGCGAGACGTCCTCGCACTGAAGAAGAATTCCGTAATGACCTGTATGCTTCCATACAGGAGTTTAGCCGCTACAAAGCAGAGAATGATCAAGAATGGCAGGCATTTGCCAAGCATTTTGAATATAAATCACTGGATATCAACAATGTCGATGGTTTTCATGAGCTGAGACAGCAGACGGAGGCTATAGAAGGTAAGTTTAACATACCGGGAAATCGGTTGTTTTATTTGGCCTTGGCTCCTGAATTATTCGGAAGTGTGTCGAAGAGCTTGAAAGAGGGCGGCATGTTGGATGGCAAGGGATGGAATCGTCTGGTAATAGAGAAACCTTTTGGTTACAACCTTGAGTCTGCACAAGAGTTGAACATTGAAATACGTGAAGTATTTGCCGAAGAAGAAATTTATCGGATTGATCACTATCTTGGTAAGGAAATGGTACAAAATATCGAGGTGATTCGCTTCGCTAACGCCTTTTTTGAACCACTATGGAATAACAAGCATATTGCCAACGTGCAAATTACGCTTAGTGAAACAGTAGGGGTGGAGGAACGCGGAGGCTACTATGATCATTCTGGTGCATTGCGCGATATGGGACAGAACCATATGCTGCAAATGCTCACGATGATCGCGATGGAACCACCTAGTCGTTTGTTGCCAGAGGATATCCGTGATGAAAAGGTGAAGGTGTTACGTTCATTACGACCTTTTGAATCGGCTGAAGATGTGAGAACCAACGTGGTACGGGGTCAATATACTGAAGGTAGTTATCGCGGTCAGCAGTTGCCAGGGTATCGCCTAGAAGACAAGGTCGATCCACAATCAAATACAGAAACTTATTTTGCTTCACGCGTGTTTGTAGATAATTTTCGTTGGGCTGGCGTACCGTTCTATATTCGTACAGGTAAACGCCTCCCAGTAAAAACTACGGAGATCGTTGTGGAATTTAAGAGTATGCCGACAAATGTATATCTCGGTCAAAAGCATACGCTCGAACCGAACTTGCTCGTCATTCGGGTTAATCCAATGGAGGGCATTTACATTAAAATCAATGCCAAGAAGCCTGGTTCGGAGTCAGATATTGAGCCGTTGGCAATGGATTTTTGCCAAAGCTGTATGGTGGGGATCAACTCACCGGAAGCTTATGAACGCTTGCTAATGGATGCGATCGAGGGTGATTCGACGTACTTCACGCGTTGGGATGAGGTGGCTACAGCGTGGAGATTCGTTGACCGAATCGCCAAAGCATGGCAGCAGACCCCGGATACGCTGGAAACCTATGCTGCAGGCTCGTGGGGACCTGACGGTGCTCACAAGCTATTGGAACAGGATGGCTTCAAGTGGTGGCCGGTTAGTGGTCAGGATGAAGATAATGTCATCTGGCGAGTAGGCGGCACTCAGTAATTCCGATTTGTCCAGCATCCCCCTATGTCCTGTTTAGGATGTAAGGGGATGCTTTGCGTTCGGAGTATGCTATAATAGCTTAGTCTCAGGTTTTCAGTTTGCAACTGATTTTACGTTAAAGGCAGGCTAAAACATGTAAATAGATCGTATTGATCATGAATATGGTAACGGAGTATGCCGGATACTGGAGCTAACGGCAATGAGCCGATGAACTTATGAACATAGGCGTGCATTACAGCCTTTTTATGAATAGCTTGAGCAGAATTGCAATGGATTTGATCATGAAGGGATATGTGAAATGAGTAAAACAACAGATATACTTCAACAGGAAGTCGACAAACGGCGTACGTTTGCGATTATTTCTCACCCGGATGCGGGTAAAACGACACTGACGGAAAAGTTGCTGCTGTTCGGGGGCGCTATTCGTCTTGCAGGTACAGTTAAGGCTCGTAAAGCAAGCAAGCATGCGACGAGTGACTGGATGGAGATTGAAAAACAACGGGGGATTTCCGTAACATCCTCAGTAATGCAATTTGATTATAATGGGCATCGCGTTAATATTCTGGATACTCCGGGTCACCAGGATTTCAGTGAAGACACGTATCGTACATTAACAGCTGCAGATAGTGCGGTCATGCTGATTGACGTAGCGAAAGGTGTGGAAGCGCAAACGATCAAGCTGTTTCAGGTTTGTGCGAAGCGCGGAATACCGATTTTCACCTTCATTAACAAGCTGGACCGTGAAGGACGCAGTCCCTTTGATCTGATGGAGGAACTGGAGCAGGTGCTTGGTATCCGTTCGGTGCCTATGAACTGGCCGATTGGTACAGGGCGTGATCTGTGCGGTGTTTATGACCGTGTCAAAAATCAGGTCGAGTTATTTCAGGGAGATGATCATTCCACGATCAAAGTACAAAAGGTGGAAGATTACAATGATCCGATTATTCGCGAGATGGCGGGCGAATATTTGCACGACCAATTGTGCCAGGATTTAGAGCTGCTTGATGTTGCAGGTGACCCTTTTGATATGGAAAAGGTACAGCGTGGAGAATTGACGCCTATATTCTTTGGCAGTGCGATTAATAATTTTGGTGTGCAAACATTTTTGGAAAACTTCCTTCAGCTTGCTCCTAAGCCAGAACCGCGCCGCAGTACAGTGGGGGAAATTCAGCCAACGAACGAGAAATTTACCGGCTATGTATTTAAAATTCAGGCCAATATGAACCCGGCTCACCGTGACCGTATTGCATTTTTGCGTATCGTGTCTGGTAAGTTCCAGCGCGGGATGAGTGTTAAGCATGTTCGGATGGGTAAGGAAATTAAGCTGTCCCAACCACAGCAGTTTTTGGCACAGGACCGTGATATTGTCGAAGAGGCATTTCCTGGGGATATTATTGGTTTGTTTGACCCGGGTATTTTCCGCATTGGCGATTCACTCAGTCAAGGTGGTGAGGTTGTATTTGATGAACTGCCGACCTTCTCGCCTGAGATTTTTGCCAAGGTTACTGTAAAAAATGCTTTAAAGCACAAGCAGTATCTGAAAGGTATTGACCAGTTGACTGAAGAAGGTATGATTCAGGTGTTCCGTACGGTAAGTTTTGATGATACGCTACTGGGTGTTGTCGGCCAACTGCAATTTGAAGTATTTGAATACCGCATGAAGGGTGAATACGGGGTAGATGTACAGCTTCAACGTATGCCGTTCCAGTTTGCACGCTGGATTGTGGATGAGCAGATTGATCCGAGCAAGTTCCGTATTAACTCTACGCTGGTAAAAGATAAGAAAGGCAACTATGTCGCCTTATTTGAAAATGAGTATGCCATGCGTACAGCTATGGAAAAAAATCCGACCGCTAAGTTTTTAGAAATGGCTCCATAAAATGATATGCAAAGCAGTCTGATCTCAGTCATTTGATATATACCACGAATAGTCCACTCGCATTCATGTCGAGTGGACTATTCTCATTTTTGAATACGAGTAAAAATAATGAGCAGAACTAAAGCTGAACAAGAAGTTAAAAGCTAGAGCTAGGTTAAGGGCACGGGTTTGATTTTATCAATTTCTTCATGTGCCAAATGGACGAAATCCTGCTGCTGGTTTGGACTCATATGCTTCCATACGATTTCAAGAATTACACCCAATCCAGGCAAAGCGGCTTCGGGTCCATCCACTGACCCAATAATCATATCCGTAAGATCAGCCTCTGATTTGCCATGAACTTTGTGAACAATCGCTTGACGTAAATCCATTGTAATGGGCATGTGTACCTCCCGGATGTTGTAATAGTGGTCGAATGTATTATGGCTTGGGCTGTGGCCTGGTATACATGGAGAAGCATTTGGGATAAGGATGTCAAAATTTATGTTTGTAGCATGATATGCTATACTATGACGGACAGTATGGTGAGCGGGAGGTAAAAAAGGAATGGCAAAAAAACAGTATGCGGTCATTGGCATGGGGCGCTTTGGTTCCAGTGTTGCCAGCGCGCTGAGTGAGATGGGTTTTGATGTGCTGGCTATTGACTCGGACGAGCAGCGTACACAGGAAATGTCGAATATTGTGACGCATGCGGTGTCTGCCGATTCGACGGATGAGGAGGCACTGCGAGCACTGGGTATCCGCAATTTTGACGTAATTGTAGTCGCAATTGGTGAAGATATACAAGCCAGCATTTTAACAACATTGATTCTCAAGGACATGGGTGTGCCTGCTCTTGTGGTTAAAGCACAAAATGAACTCCATGGGAAAGTGCTGCAAAAAATAGGTGCGGATAAAGTGGTTTATCCTGAACGGGATATGGGACTACGGGTAGCTCATCATTTAACATCTCCCAATATTTTGGATTATATTGAGTTGTCCAAGGACTATAGCATTTTGGAGATGCGTGCGGCTGACTCCATGATCGGCAAAAATCTGAAGGAGCTGGACATACGGGCACGCTTTGGCTGCAATGTGATGGCGATTCGCAGAAATCAGGAGATGAACATTTCACCTTATGCCGAGGATCGTCTGGAAGCGGGGGATGTCCTGGTCATTGTGGGTCACAAGGATGATCTGACCAAGCTGGAGCTGGCTTTTGCAGCTTAGTTAAGCTTGATGCTCAAGTACAGGTGATGCATCATTTATTTTTTAAAGAAACGGACCATAGAAACGGAAGGTTAAACCAATGGAAATCATTTCACCGAATAATGCACGTGTAAAAGAATGGTCGCAATTACTGGAGAAAAAGCATCGCACACGGCAGCATAAATATATTGTCGAGGGGATTCATCTAGTGCAGGAAGCGCTGCGTTCGAAGGCGGGTGTTGAAAGCGTCGCTTACGATTTGGACAAGGGGATTCCTGCCGAGCTAAACGGTCTGGATTCAGCCGACCAACCGGTGGAATGGATTCCCGTGTCGGCGGCGGTCATTGCCAAATGCACCGATACCAAGACGCCGCAGCCTGTCTTTGCTATCGTGCGTAAGCAGGAGCGGAACGCATTCGCAGCATTGCTGGAGCAGCCGGATGCGCTGGTGATGGTGCTGGACGGGGTACAGGACCCCGGCAATGTAGGCACCATCATCCGTAGTGCAGACGCTGCTGGCGCCGCAGGCGTTATATTGGGGCATGGCTGCGCCGACCTGTATAATCCCAAAACGATCCGTTCCACGATGGGATCGTTGTTTCATCTGCCGGTGATCGAAGGCAGTCTGGAGGAGCTTTTGCCGCAGGCCAAAAGCAAAGGGGCCCGCTTGCTCAGCACCTCGCTGGATGCGAGCTTGTCATGCTATAATGTGGATTTGCGTGTATCCACTTGGCTTGTGATTGGCAACGAAGGCCAAGGTATTTCTGATGCTACCGCGCGTATCGTGGATGAATCGGTATTCATTCCAATGCAGGGACAAGCAGAATCACTGAATGCAGCCATGGCTTCGACGGTGTTATTATTTGAGGCGATGAGGCAGCGAAGCTAAGAGATAGAGCGATGAATCTGCGAGTGTGATTTATAACATCAATTGATATTAAAATGAGTCGGGTCATAGACCTGACTCATTTTTTTTTAGAAAATGTTATATCTGTCCAGGCTATATACCTTACAACAAAGTAATGTTTTTGTAAGCTTTGGCTGTTGTTCCTTAGGTAGAAGCTAATTAGTATGAAAAATAGCGAGCCAAGGAGAGAAGTGAGCAAAATATGAAATATGCAAAGCATAAAATCAAAGAAGTATGGAAGTCCAAATTAAGTTGTAATAAAACGTTAAAAAACTATAAAGGGATCCTAATTACAGTCATAGTTATCGCCATTATAATTATCCTGTTAACCACTATGGTATTTGGCACCATGCATATCATTCGGGATTCGATTTACACCATGAAATCCTCCTAAGCTGCAATTAAAGGGAATTCGATTATTGTTATTGCTTAGACAATCAAATCAAGGCATGATATAGAGAAAATTATGTTATTTAAAATTTAAGCACTAAGAAGGTAGAAAACACGATGCATAAAATATTAATCGTAGAAGATGACCCTCAAATTAGCTCCTTACTCCAATCCTATCTTGAGAAATATGGTTATCAGGGAGTTGTCGTTTCAAATTTTGATCAAGTATTGGGTACTTTCCAGGAGGTAAAGCCTGATTTGGTCATACTGGATGTGAATTTACCTCGGTTTGATGGTTTTTATTGGTGCAGGCAAATTCGTACTCAATCTACTTGTCCCATCCTGTTTGTATCCGCGCGTGACGATAAAATGGATCAGGTCATAGCTTTGCAAAACGGAGCTGATGACTACATTACCAAACCGTTTCATCCCGAAGTACTGTTAGCCAAAGTAGAAAGCAATCTGCGACGTGCCTATGGTTTATATGCAGTTGCCCAAAAAACACACTCCATAACAGTGTCAGGCTTGACTTTATACCCTGATACTATGGAGCTGGTGTTTTATGACAAGCAGGTAGAAATGAGCCATAAAGAAGCTGCACTGCTGGAGCTGTTGATGACATATCCCAAGCAGGTTGTAGGGAGAGTTCATCTCTTAGAGGCTTTATGGGACGATTACCAATATGTAGGCGAAAACACACTGAATGTTTATGTTACTCGTGTCCGTAAAAAGCTGGCTGAGTTGGGGCTGGAGGATATTATAGAAACGGTTAGAGGAGCTGGATATCGGCTGCACTTGACTGAGGAGGAAGAACAGTGAAGCTGTTTTGGCGTGATCATTTTTCTATGATCCTTTTTAATATTATCCAACTTTTTCTTGTGCTGAGTATTTACTGGATGGATGGTTATAGTAACTTGTCGACGGCCCTGTATTCGGTATTTTTTGGGTTCATCCTATTGCTGGTCTATTTGCTATTCCGGTACGTCATGTATTCTGGTTTATACCAAATATTATCCACTGCTAACATTAGAGATTTAGATGAGCTTATTCAGATGAAGGTACTTAATCCGTTAGCCTCTGCTTTACAGCATTTGCTTTTACAATTTTACCGATTGTACCAGTCTCGAATTCATCAATTAGAGCATCAGCAGCGTGATCACATTACGTTTATAAATCAGTGGGTCCATCAAATGAAAACGCCCTTATCTGTAATTCATTTAATTCTCAGAGGAAAAATAGATCCCGAGTCGGATCAGATTCACGATGAGATTGATCGGATGGGCAAAGGACTAGATATGATTTTGTATATGTCACGATTGGAATCCTTTGAACCAGACTTTCATGTGGAGCCTGTTGTATTACGAAAGCTGGTTGGTGAAGTGATTTATGATAACAAAAGATTATTGATCCGCAATGAAATTTATCCTTCCAATGAAGTGGACGAGCAGTTGAATGTGATTACCGATGCCAAATGGCTAAGATTTATCATTAATCAATTGGTGACCAATGCGGTGAAGTACTCTTCAGGTCATGCCCACAGCCTGAAATTGATATCTGACGTAAGAGATCATGTGATTGTGCTGAAAGTGCAGGACGAGGGGATTGGTATCCCTAAAAAAGATATAGAGCGGGTATTTGAGGCTTATTACACAGGTGAAAACGGACGGAAGTATAGTGAATCTACCGGGATGGGGCTCTATTTGGTGGCAGAAATCTGCAAAAGGCTGAATCATGACATTCAACTCCAATCGACGGTGGGTGAAGGAACGACGGTTGAAATTCTATTTCCCATACACCCATAAGAAACCTTACAACACATTTAAGGTTTTTGTAAGGTTAATCGATCGACGCTCTGATTCGGATGGATTATGATCATAACATAGAAAAAGAAAGGAATGGACGATGGAGATTGTACGAATGGATCAAGTCACCAAAATATACTATGGTAAGGTTCCCCACCGAGCCCTCAACAATATCCATTTAACGATTCAACAAGGTGAGTTTGTTGGCATTATGGGTCCGTCTGGTAGTGGGAAGACAACATTATTAAATATGATTTCGACCATTGATATGCCGACTTCTGGCGAGGTTAGCATTAAAGGGGAAATTCCACATCTGCTCAAGAAGGATAAGCTGGCTTTATTTCGCCGCAAAGAACTGGGGCTTGTATTTCAAGACTATAATTTGCTGGAAACCCTCACTTTGGGAGAGAACATACTGTTTCCTCTGATGCTGAATAAAAAAGGGTTAAAGGAAATGGAGCACAAACTGGAAGAAGTAGCGAAAAAACTGGATATTACAGACGTTTTGGACAAACGGCCTTATGAGGTGTCGGGGGGACAAAAACAACGTGCAGCCATAGGCAGGGCTATGATTCATTCTCCTTCGCTCCTGCTTGCAGATGAACCAACCGGAAATCTCGATTCCAAGTCTTCGCGAGTTGTAATGGAAATGCTGAGCCTTATCCACCGTGTAGACTATTCTACAATTGTGCTGGTAACACACGGCGCCTTGGAAGCCAGCTATTGCGACCGGGTCATTTTTATTAAAGATGGTGAGTTATATAATGAAATCCGTCGTAGTCATAGTCAGCAAATATTTTTTCAGGAAATCATAGATATGCTCTCCTTTTTGGGGGGAAGTAGACATGCACATGAGCTTTCGTCTGTTAGCATGGAATAATCTCAAACGCAATGCGCGTGCTTACGTTCCTTATTATTTAAGTAGCTCCTTGATGATTACGATTTTTTTTGTATATGCGGTATTTATTTTTCACCCGGATGTCTCGAATGTAATCACAGCAGCTAACGTAAAAAAGGGATTACAGGTTGCGGATTTGTTGATTTTTGTATTTTCCTTTTTTTTCGTATTATACACAAACAATATCTTTGTTGCTGCACGTAAGAAAGAATTTGGTATACTCACCATTTTAGGCGCAAGTCATAGACAAATATATTTTTTAATAGCTTTTGAAAATCTAATTATAGGCTTTTTATCATTGGTTACTGGTATGATTGGGGGATTTGTTTCAGCAAAGTTTTTTCTGCTTTTGGGGTCCAAAATCACAGGAATATATTTAAGATTTTATTTTCCTTGGAAAGCACTGGTTTTTACAGGAATCGGTTTCATGTTTTTGTTTATATTGATCTCACTTGTGTCTGTGTTTTTCATCCGACGTTTTAAACTACAGCAGCTTTTTAGCAAGGCTCCTCAGCTTAACAAAGAGCCTAAAGCTTTATGGAGTCTGTCCATTCTTGCCATAGTATTAATCGGAGCGGCTGTATATTTAATGAAGCTTGATTTTTCACCTTACATTTATCTAGCACCGTATCGTTTAGGGACCCTTTCCTTTTATATATTGCACTATTCGGGTGGAGACACCTTTAAATATACAGTTGTAATGGGATCTCTTGGTGTTTACTTATTTTATACTCAATCATGTGTACTATTCATTCAATTGCTTAGAGCTAACAGGAACTGGTCTTGGAGCGGATCGCGTTTGTTATGGTTATCTGAGATCACATATAAAATGAGGAAGAACGCTGGGCTTTTCTCATTAATTACCTTGATCTCTATCGTTTTCTGTGTAGGAGCAGCTTCAAATTTTGACTCTATGCAGCAGCAAAAAAGATTTTTTAGGGATCAGTCTTATTCATTCGCATTTTTTTCTGATGCTGTAAGTTCCATAAATCTCGAGAATGAGATTGACCAAAGTCTTCATCATGCTGGGGTAGATTATTCGAAAAGTGAAGTACTGATATTTCCCTTTCGTGAACAGATGGTACCTGTAATGAAACAATCCAACTATGAAGCACTTGCTTCCAAGTTTAAGAAGCTAAAACAGGTACCTACGCTTCGGGAGGATCAAGGCTTTTTCCTTTTCGATCCAGACGGGATGTCTTTCGAAGAAAAGAAAACCTTTTTTGAAAAAAAGCTAACTTACAAGCAAGGGAAATCTCATATGACGAATCTTCAGATTATGGATACTCTGATGATAGATCATAACCTGAAGTTTGATGGAAATATCATCTCTGAACTAGGAAGGCTACTTGTTGTTTCTGATCGAACTTACGACTATTTAATTGAACATCGGTATTTCAATGATCCGTTGGCCTATAAATCTACTTATTATTTTGTGCCAAAATGGAAGAATGGCCAGCTTTCCTTAGAAACCTTTGAAACTCAACAGGAGGTATGGTTGTATTCCGTGTTGGCCAACAAGGTGAATAAAGGGGTGCTTAACTCTAGGGCCGTCGACTATTTAACATCAGAAATGGATCTGGTTATTAGTGAATTTATTGGCGGATTTATCGCCATTATTATGTTGGCTAGTACGGTAAGCCTGTTGTATTTCAGATTGTATGTAGATCTTCAGCGAGATGAAGAAATATACCGAGCTTTATCAAAAATCGGACTAAACTCAAGGGAAATGAGACAATCGGCTTCCAGACAAATTGCTTTCCTGTTTCTTCTGCCATTAATCGTATCAACTTTAGGGATAGTCCTTTGTATAGTGATGTCAGAACCATCTGGAGTATATGGAGTACCCGTTCATCTTACGCTGATTCAGATTATGCTGTGCTTCTGGGCCATCCAATTTCTTTCTTTTCTTATTGTACGTTCTCTGTATCTTCGTCAATTAGATTTAAAGATACTATAAGGAACGGTACGTTGTGTGTGAAAAGTTGCAGAAGGGCAGGACGGTGTTCCTCCTTTCTGGAATTTTGCACCGAATAGAAGGTAAGGTCTCAAGTGGGATACAGAAGAAAACATGCAATTCATATAACAACATATTAATAAACTAATTTGAGTCGTTACCATATTTTTAAAGTGGGGATATCTATGAAAAAACGTATGTTCATTTTATTGCTGCTCGCCTTGTCGGCTAGTTCTTTATCAGCGTCCTTTGTTCAAGCAGAGGAGGCGCAGCAGCAGATTAGCAAAGCGAGTGTGAAATTAACACTGAATCAAGCCCAGCAATGGGCACGATCCAATAGCTTTAACTTGAGGGAAGCCCAGCAAACGATAGATCGTAACCGAATTATGCTGAAAAATGCAGGCAAGAATCTGGATTTCATTCCGGCAGGTCAAGGCAACAGTGAAGAAGATGCGGCTAGTAGTTCAGCATGGAAGGGGTATGCCTCATCGACAGTTTCTTATTTGGAATCCAAAAAGCAAATCGAACTTGCCCAAGATCAGACAGACTACGCTGCCATTAAAAACTATTATGACGTACTTCTGGCTGATAACAAAGTCAAGAGTAGTGAGGATGCACTTTTGCTCGCGCAATTGGAAGAAAAAGCTGCTGAAGCGAAGGCCAACCGTGGAAAAATTTCTCCAGGTGATCGAGGTACGATTATTCAGACTCGTATAGAGGCTCAAAAAAATGTAGACATTGCAAAAGCTGCGCTGCAAAAAGCGCTAGACTCCCTTAATACACAAATGGGGCAGTCCCAAGGAACGTTATATGAACTGGTGGATCGGCCAGTTTACCGGAAGATGGATAACACGGATTTGGATACGCTGGTGACGCGTGCCATCTCGGCGAGTCCTTCAGTATGGAGACAGGAGGAGGCAGTCAAGCTGGCCAAAATGGAAATTAAATATTACACCTGGAATTCAGGAACTGATGATTATGAGATTAAGCAGATTGATGTAGATTCAGCAGAAGGCGGGCTGGAAAATACCAAGGATCAACTAGCAGAAACACTGAAGAGTATGTACTTTAACTTACAGCAAAATGAAGAACAATACGAGCAAATGCGAAGTAATCTACAGAACCTTAATAAAGTGTTGGATATTTCTCGCAAAAGAAAGGAACGTGGGTTTGCTACGGGCACGGAGGTCGCTACAAATCAGTTGA
This sequence comes from Paenibacillus ottowii, assembly GCF_006874425.1. GTDB lineage: Bacteria > Bacillota > Bacilli > Paenibacillales > Paenibacillaceae > Paenibacillus > Paenibacillus ottowii. The sequence continues at coordinate 302,481 of NZ_VIJZ01000006.1, read as the reverse complement.
AAGTAAAGCAAATTGAACGGAATATGGATGAGCTCGTTGTTCAAATGACGCTACTGCAACATGCTTTAAACAAGCCGTGGAGTGTATAGGATTTGGAAAAAATACTATTTAAGGGGATATAACATTGTCGGAAACAGAAAAGAAAGATAAAGATTCATTACAAGTATTAAGAAAAAAAAGAAGAGTGAAAAGGAGCATAGGTATTCTGGTCTTGCTCATTATAGCGGGAATTGGCGGTACGCTCTACATGAAAAGGGATCAGGGAAAGCCTGTGGAGGCTCCGGCGAACCAGGTGGTACAGGTACAGAAAGCTAACATAACCGAGTCGCTTGCCGTGACTGGAACCGTTCAGGCGTCCAAGGAAGTAAATATTAATTTTACAAATGTCGAGGGTGCCAAACTCATCGCTGTCAATGTCAAAGCAGGGGATAGCGTTAAAGCAGGTCAGGTTCTAGCACGATTAGATGATTCGGACGCTAGGCTGCAAATTAAGGATGCCGAATCCAATGTCGCGATTGCAAGGGCCAAACTGGAAGAAGCCAAGCGCGGACCCAAGCCCAATGATATCGAGTTACAGAAAGCCAATGTCTTGAAGGCGCAGATGGCGATTAAAACAGCCAAGAACGCGATGGAATTAGAGGAAGCTGCTGCACAAAAGGAGGCAGCCAAGGTGACTTTGGATAAAGCCCAAAAGGATTATGATGACCAGGCTTATCTGGTTCAGAATGATGCGGCTGCAGAAAGTGACCTGGCGACAGCCAAGCAAAATCTGGACAAGGCAAAACTGGATATGAGCAATGCGGAGCTGCAATACAAGAAAGCACAGACCAAGCAAACTGAGGCGATCGAAGAGGCGGAAATGGGCTATAAAACAGCCTTAATACAATTAAAGGCTGCCCAGTCCCCGCCTGAAGTTTCCAACATCCAATCTGCACAAGCTTCTTTATTGCAGGCTGAAACGGCACTAGAGCAGAAGAAAAGTGTTTTGAGTAAATTGCAGGTTACGGCGCCGTGGGACGGAATCATTTTGAAGGTCAACGGCGATGTAGGCACTAGTCCTACTGCACCTTTTATTGTCATGAATAACTCCAACACAGGGGTTATGAAGGTTCTTGCCAAGGTTAACGAAAGTGATATTGCTAAATTGAAGACTGGACTTCAGGCGACAATGCACTCGAATTCATTCCCAGACAAACCATTTAAAGGCGAAGTACGCTTTGTTTCACCAGAACCGGTGACGGAATCCAATGTGACTACATACAAAATTGAATTGTCTTTGGATAGCCAAAACATAAGGCTGCAACCGGGGATGAATATGGATGTATCCCTACTATTAGCTGAACACAAAAATGCGCTGTCTGTACCATTGTATGCCTTGAGGTCTGAAGGCGGTGTGGATGGAGTATATGTGGCGAAGAACGCGGCGAATCCAGCGGATTATGAGTTTAGACCGGTGAAACTGGGTGTCTACACAGCCGATCAGGCCGAAATCAAATCCGGTGTCAAAGAAGGTGAAACCATTGTGATTCCTCCTCAGAACAGCAGTGCTGACCCGAATGGCAGTGGAGGGGGGCAGGCACAATGAGCGAAACGCAATCCAATAAAACCGTGATTGAAATTAAAGAATTGAAAAAAAGATATGAGGTAGGCGGGCAGGAGATTCAAGCTCTACGCAGTGTGAACTTATCTATTAACGAAGGTGAGTTTGTGGCTATCATGGGACCCTCTGGTTCAGGCAAGTCCACCATGATGAATGTCATTGGTTGTCTGGATCATCCGGATACAGGTAAATACTACCTGGATGGATATTCCATATTAGATGCTCGTGAAAATGAACTTTCGGAGATTAGAAATGAGAAGCTAGGTTTTGTATTTCAGAAATTTTATCTGCTGCCTCGTACTACAGCTTTAGCAAATGTGGAGCTGCCTATGATGTATGCAGGTGTTCCTGCCAAGGAGCGTCGGGAAAGAGCTATAGAGGCGCTTCGGATGGTGGGTCTTGCAGAACGGATGTATAACAAGCCTAATGAGCTCTCTGGCGGTCAGCAGCAGCGGGTTTCCATCGCCCGAGCCTTGGTGAATCATCCGGTCATTCTGCTGGCGGATGAGCCTACGGGCGCACTGGACACGAAAACAAGCATCGAGATTATGGAGCTGTTCCAAGGCTTGAATGAGCAAGGAAAAACCATTGTTCTGGTTACTCATGAACTGGAAATAGCGGAATATGCCAAACGATTGATCAGCTTTCGGGATGGTAACATTGAGCGAGATGAGCCGATTAAGAATAGACGAATTTCATCAAGGGTGGTAAGTCTATGAATTTGATGGAAACGATCCGTATATCGATGAATAGCTTAACTACCAACAAGATGCGCTCCTTTTTAACGTTACTCGGTATTATTATCGGAGTGGCAGCGGTGGTTGCCATTATGGCCATCGGGAATGGCTCAAAGGCCAGTATTAAGGAGGAAATCAATAAGTTAGGGAATAACGTGCTTACGGTTGCTCCCGTCATGCCAATGACTGAGGAAGAAATAAATCAGGATACCTTGCCCTCATTTACGTGGACAGATGTCGAGGCATTGGAGCAAAAGAGTTCGATTGCAGCAATGATGCCCCGCATTTCAAGCAGTTCAAAAGCTGCATGGGGGCGATATAACTATAATGCAACCATTGTAGGGACATCTGCTTCATTTTATAAGACTGAAAAGTTTTCCTTTACCGGGGGTAGAACATTTACCAACGATGAGATGGATAAACGTAGGAATGTTGCCATTCTGGAAAGCCAAGCGGTTGTACGTCTTTTTGGTGGAGATACCAAAGGCGTATTGGGACGAACGTTTCAAATTAAACAGATCCCTTTCAAAGTGATCGGAGTATTGAATCCTCAGCCTGTTTCGAAGTTTAGCTACAGTACAAATGATCAAATTTATATCCCGGCTACAACCATGATGAACCGTCTGGGGGAGAAAAACATTACTGGTCTGGAGGTATCCGCCAAGTCACCGGGCTTGATGAACCAGGCTCAATCAGACATATTGGAAAGCTTGCGTGTGACGCATCAGCTAAAACCTTCGGAACCGGATCAATTTCAAGTGATGAGCCTGTCCGAAGCAGCAGGTGCAGCATCCGGTGTAGATAATATTATGACCAGCTTGCTGGGAGGTGTAGCGGCGATCTCGCTCGTGGTTGGGGGAATTGGAATTATGAATATTATGATGGTATCGGTTATAGAGCGTACGAAAGAAATCGGCATTCGAAAAGCCATCGGTGCCAAGCCGAGAGATATTATGGTTCAATTCCTGTCCGAAGCTGTCATTTTTGGTCTACTGGGGGGAATGCTCGGGGTTGTTACAGGCATAGGCGCCTCCAAAATTATCGAAGCAACGACACACATGACTATTGAATTTACAATCTCGCCGATCCTATACTCGTTTCTTAGCTCTGCAGGCACAGGTATTCTATTTGGGGTATACCCGGCTTATAAAGCAGCAAGATTAAAACCAATAGATGCATTGAGATACGAATAATTGAATAGGCAGATGGTCGCAACATAAAACGTGAACTGCTTCTAGATTTTGGAGGAACAACGACAAACTAAATAACAAATCCAAAGGGAACGAATCTTCTCTACAAAATGTTCCGGGTGTGAAGATGCAGCATTTGTTGAAAAGTACTTAAACCAGCAAATGCAAGGGCAGCGACCTGAGGGGATCAACGGTAAAAAAGTAGTCTATTTATCTTTTGATGATGGTCCTTCGATTACCGTAACGCCTAAAATATTAGATATTCTTAAAGAAGAGAATGTGAAAGCAACGTTTTTTTTAGTAGGAAAAGCAGTAGAGGAAAATGAAGTGACTAAGAAAATAACAAAAAGATTGATTAGGGAAGGACATGCGATCGGAAATCATACCTACTCCCATGACTACGGTTATTTTAAAGCAAGTATTGGGGCAGGACTTTTCGACAAGGGTGATTCGATTTCCGGGCGGTCATATGACATGGCAGAGAAACGATCCCAATGGTATGGAAGTGCTGGACAAAGCTTTACGTGATAAGGATTATCATCAGATTGACTGGAACGTGTTACCTAAAGATGCAGAAGGTGCACCTAAAAATGCTGAACAATTAATTAGCGAATTCATGAGGAATATGGGGAATAGAGAAAAAGCAGTGGTGCTCATGCATGACACTTATGGGAAGGAAGAAACAGCCAAAGCCTTGCCTGAAATCATTAGCTATTTAAAAAAACAGGGATATGAATTTAAGACGATCAAGTAACGTACCAATTCCAATTAAAACAGAGGGGATTAGCAATAATATGGATATTAAAGAATTAGAGGATCTATATGTATCTTGCAAAAATCAGATCTCTTTGGCTATCTATTGAGGATATTGCATAACAAACAGGATGCCGAAGATTTGCTGCATGAGTGCTTTGTTCGGTTTATAAGAGCTTCGCCTGATTTGCCAGAAGACCGTATTCGATTTTATCTTATGAGAATTGCTAAGAATTTAGCTATAGATGTCATAAGAAAACGAAAAAAGATGGAGGACTATATTTTACGTAAGGAGCAGGTCTACGGTCACTGGGATACCTTCGATTTTGAAATTCAGGAGGAGGTTAACCGAATTCTTTTGCTGGCAAGTAACACGGAACAAAGAACGGTACTTAAATTGCGTGTAGTCCAAGGATACTCTATAAAGGAAACGGCTAGAATTTTAAATAAGAGTGAAAATGCAGTGAAGTCTTCACTTCACAGAGCTTCCCAACGTATTAAGTTGAGATATATCTCCTAGACATTAGTTGTATCCAATGCTTCTTCTCCTAACGATTGTAAAGGCAGAAACGGCGACTGTATATCCGTTCGCCGCTTCTGCCTTTTTTCTATTATAGGATCACGGGATTTGCTGTGGCTTCACTTGCTTGCTTTTCCAATTGTGCTTGCGCTTCGTGTTCCTTCTTCAGAGCCTGCTTGTCCAGCACTCTTCCAACTGCCCTCAATGAAGCCCAGAGCAAAGATAGGGGTGCCGAAAGGCGGGTAAGTCCATAATGTTCAAAGACCTCAGCTGTTTTGCCGGCAATCGCCGGTTCATCCGGTATGCCTAGCACTTTCATAGGAACGGGTTGATGTTGAACCACCACTTCTGCTACAGCAGCACCCAAGCCGCCAAATACACTATGCTCCTCCACGGTGACAATACCTCCCGTTTCCCGGGCTGCGGCGATGATCGCTTCCTCATCAAGTGGCTTGATGGTGTGTATATTGAGAACACGAGCTTTCACACCCATCTGCTGGAGCAACGCAGCTGCATCCAGAATGATACGGACCGTCTCACCTGTGCCAATCAGGGTAATGTCTGATCCTTCTTGTAAGGTGACAGCTTTTCCAATCTCAAATGGGTAATTATCGGACGGATAGACATCCCCAACCGCATTACGTCCGATTCGTACATAAGCGCCTCCTTCATGCTGAACCAGCGCTTCGGTCATTTTTTTGGTTTCATGACGATCGGCGGGGAGTAAGACCATCAAACCAGGAATCGCTCGGGCTACAGCAATATCCTGGACAGAGTGATGGGACATCCCCAGTGCGCCGTTTGCTCCCCGTCACCCATTAGACAGAATACACGGTAGGATCGTCCGTCACGCTTGGCAGCCAGTGCCATGCCGATGGAGATGGGGAGGCCATGGCCCAATGCGCCTGTATTCATCTCTATACCAGGAACTTTATTGTTTGGATGTCCAAACAGACGGGTACCAAATTGGCTATAGGTTTCCAGCTCCTCTTTAGGAAAGAAACCAAGGTCAGCGAGAATACACCATAAGGATTCGACGGAATGTCCTTTGCTGGCAATAAAGCGGTCGCGTTCCTCCCATTTTGGATTAGCGATATCAATATTCATGATTTCGTAGTATAGGGCGGTGAGTATATCCGTATTGCTCAATGAACCTCCTGTATACCCTGTTTTGGCACGATGAATAATAGTGAGCACAGGAAGTGCTTGCGCAGTTTGGGTTTGTTCTCAATAGACATGGAAACCGGAAAATTTCCGCAGTGGAAAAGAAGCTCTCCATTTTCGTTTTCAGGGTGACGTACCGTAATATCAGCAAAAAAAGTAGGGAACTCGTTCATCGCAGCCGCTTGTACCATAACCGAAGTAATTGCTCCGTGAATATCGGTTTCGCAGGTGACTGGAATTTGTCCATCTGTCAAAATGGCATTTGCCAGACAAGGCATAATTCCCATGGCTTCCTGGAGGGAGGACCAGCATTGGATGGCGATGGCTGTGCTTCCCGGTTCGATAGCGTAGGATTTCATGGCTACTTTAAGGGCTGCGATGCGTCTGATATCTTCTTCGGTGACTTCACTGTAATCCAGCTTCTCTTTGATATAATCTATCGCTTTTGAAAGCTCAGCACTGCTCCCGGATGCAATTTTCGTTGAACGGAGCTGAATATCTACTAGCGTAATTGGATGAATTTCAATACCGAATCGCTCCAGCAGTTCTCCTTCATTGCAGATCATGGTCCAAAAGGAAGCAGGACGAGGACCTATTTGGAGAATCCGTAAACTTTTGAACTGTCGTACTACATTGGCAGCCGAGATAAAGTTGTTAAAACCTCGTTCAAATACCGCATCAGCTACACGACTGTTTGTGATATAGGTAACAGGGACATTAAAGCGGCGAAGCACTTTTCCGCTGGCGAACAATCCACACTGGGTATCCCGCAATCTCATCCCGTCGGCTAGAGGAGCCTCATCACGTGGACCCCACAATAGAACCGGCTTGCCAATCGTCTTGCCCACGCGGGCAACCGTATCCTCGGTACCAAAATTGCAGTGGGGGAAGAAAACAGCGTCCACTTCCTCTTCCTTGAAACGTTTAATAATCAAATCAGCATTAATATGATCGTCATACAGCAAACCTTCTTCATTAAGTCCTTTGACGAATGGCAACTTTGTAGCGGAATGCATCCTCGGCACTGAAGGTGAAACGTCGAGTAGGCGCATAACCCAGTTTCAGCTTTTTCATGAATAACTCTCCTTGTACTAGAAGTAAATAAACTGAAACCACGATAAACAAAACTAAACTAAAGTAAATAAGTTATATGTTATTTTATTTCCGAGGCCATCGTATCACCTCTATAAACCGCTGTTAATTAGCTTGTTTATAAAAATTAGTTGTTTTAGTTTAGTTATTTAGCGAAAATAAACTAAAAATATGTATCTTGTTTAGAGTGAATAACGTATATATGATTCTCCTTTATGATCAGATATTCGCAATTATCATATCCATTGAATTTGACAGGTTCCTAAAACTTTGTTAGAGTTTCAATCAAATATGAATAACCTTTTCATGGGATGTTACCGATAGGGCATAACCTGAATCGGCTTGTTTGCACATACAAGTGTAATCAGGCTGGTTTGGGTTTTTTTATTATTCCCCCCCTTATTGGTTCCCCTTTTATTACACATTTGGAAGGAGAACTTTTATGTCCAGCTATGTTTTTCCTAAAGACTTTTTATGGGGCGGTGCTCTTGCTGCCAACCAGGCTGAGGGCGCTTATTTGGAAGACGGTAAAGGATTGAGTCTGGTGGATCTGCTGCCTACCGGAGAGAAGAGAAGAGGCATAATGAAAGGGAATGTTCCTTCGCTGACTCAACTTGAAAGCGAATTCTACCCTTCCCACGAAGCCATTGACTTCTATCACCGCTATCGCGAGGATATTGCACTATTTGCGGAAATGGGTTTCAAGGCACTGCGTGTTTCCATTGCCTGGGCTCGTATTTTTCCAACTGGAGAAGATGCTGTTCCCAATGAAGCAGGGCTGCAATTTTACGATGATTTATTTGACGAATTGCATAAACACGGCATTCAGCCGGTTGTGACTCTTGCTCATTTTGACGTACCAGTAGCCCTGATCGAGAAATATGGAAGCTGGCGCAGCCGGAAACTGGTAGGTTTGTTTGAAACCTATGCCAAAACTGTATTTACTCGTTACCAGGATAAAGTAAAATATTGGATGACATTTAATGAGATTAACATGCTGCTTCATTTGCCGTTTCTCGGTGCCGGGCTTGTATTTCAAGAAGGTGAAAACGTTAAACAAATTCAGTACCAGGCGGCGCATCATCAGCTTGTGGCAAGTGCGCTGGCGGTGAAAGCATGTCACGAGATCATTCCAGATGCGAAAATTGGCTGTATGCTTGCTGCTGGCAGCTTCTATCCGTATACATGTAATCCGGAAGATGTGTATCAGGGGATGGAAAAAGATCGCGAATCCTACTTCTTCATTGATGTACAGTCACGCGGCGAATATCCTGGTTATGCGAAGCGCTTCTTCAAGGATCACGGGTTAAACATCGAAATGGAATCGGGCGACGCAGCCATTTTGAAAAATCACACCGTGGATTACATCGGATTTAGCTATTATTCAAGCCGGACAACTAGCACAGATCCAGAAGTTGTTAAAAATATGACCAGCGGTAATGTATTCGGCTCCGTGGCTAACCCATATTTAGACAAGTCTGAATGGGGCTGGACGATCGATCCAAAAGGATTCCGCATCACAGCCAACCAATTACATGATCGCTACCAAAAGCCTCTTTTCGTAGTGGAAAATGGCTTTGGTGCCAATGACGTGGTTTCACCTGAAGGGGAAGTGAATGACGATTACCGAATCGACTATCTCAAGCGGCATATTGCCGAAATGGGTGAGGCTCTTCAGGACGGAGTCGAAATTATCGGTTACACCAGCTGGGGACCGATTGACATTGTCAGCGCTTCCTCCGGAGAGATGAAAAAACGCTATGGTTATATTTATGTTGATCGTGACAACGAAGGCAACGGTTCGTTGAAGCGTATTAAAAAGAAAAGCTTTCACTGGTACAAAAACGTAATTCATTCCGACGGCGAAAATCTCGGCGAATTATCATAAGACAAGAAAATAGGATCGGATGTCCCGAATCCATAGGGATTTCCGATCTTCGTTTCTTGGTTGAAAGCGTTGACAATCGTTCCTTTTCGGGCTATACTTGACGCAATTCCATCATTTTTTAGGATTGTTACTGCATAGCAGGCAAAACCTAAGCCACGAATAAGCGAGTTTTACACTCTAGTTTATTTGGCGTGCTTCGGTTTTTTTGTTTGCAATAAACAAGATGGAGCAATGAGTGGCTCTTGCTGGCATAGGGAACGGGGGATCGAGATGAATATAGCAAAGGTCATCAACAACAATGTAATTAGTGTCTACCAGACGGACGGTACAGAACTTGTGGTCATGGGCCGGGGGATTGCTTTTAAGAAAAAACCTGGAGACAAAGTAGATGAAACCAGAATTCAGAAGGTATTTGCGCTGAAAAACAAGCAGACATCCGATAATTTCAAAATGCTGCTGCGCGAGGTACCGCTGGATTTGATCGTGATCGTGGAGGAAGTCATTAATGACGCCAAGCATAATCTGAATAGAAAGCTGAACGAAAATATTTATGTATCTCTGACCGATCATATCAATTTTGCTATCGAAAGGTACCGGGAAGGTCTAGAAATTAAAAACGCATTATTGTGGGAAATCAAGCAGCTATACAAGGAAGAATTCGCGATTGGTCTGAGAACGCTGGAACAAATCAAGCAAAAGCTCGATATTGAACTGCCTGTGGATGAAGCAGCTTATATTGCCCTTCATATCGTGAATGCTGAAATGAATGAGGAAGTCATTACGACCATGAATATTACGAAGTTCATCCAGCAAATTATCAATATCGCCAAGTACCATTTTAAGGTGGATTTTGACGAGGATTCTTTGAGTTATTTCCGCTTTATTACGCATCTGAAATTTTTCGCCCAGCGCGTATTTAAGGGAAATCACTATGAAAATAACTATGACCATTTGTATGACATGATAAAGGAAAAGCACAAGGAAGCAGCCGCTTGTACCGAAAAAATCGGAACCTTTGTAAAAAAAGAATACGGTCACGAATTGACGAACGAAGAAAAGCTGTATTTAACCGTGCATATTGAACGAGTGGTGAATAGATAAGTTGAACTTTTCAGCAAAAAACTAAAAATATACATTCAAATGTTTTTGTTGACAAATATGGTAGATTAAATATATTATGTGAGTAACAGGAATTTAATAAGTTTTAACTGGGATTGTTACTGGTTATGCAGGCAAAACCTAAGTCATGAAAAATTGCGGGACTCAAATGCCCACCATTTTTCAAGGCTTAGGTTTTTTGTGTGCCTAAATATGTAAAAAGCCCCCTTAGAACATGGAGGTGTCCATCATGAGTTATGAAAAACTGGCTAAAGAAATTGTGCACCTGGTAGGCGGCGAAAAAAATGTAGTATCGCTTGTACATTGCGCTACGCGCCTGCGTTTTGTGCTAAAAGATGAGGCGAAAGCAGATAAGGCAAAGCTGGAGAAAACCGATGGAATTATTACGGTCAAGCAAAACGGTGGTCAGTTCCAGGTTGTGGTCGGCAATAAAGTACCAGAAGTATATAATGCCATCGGCCAAGTATCCAATATTTTGAATGAAACTGGAAAAGAAGAGAATTCAGCTAAAGGAAAGAGAGGGTTTGGCGCTGTAATCGACGTGATTTCCAGTATTTTCGCACCGTTGCTCGGGGTGATGGCGGGGTCCGGTATCTTGAAAGGTCTGCTGCTGATTGCGAGCAACCTCGGCTGGCTGGTTCCGAAAGACACGACTTATATGATTTTGTATGCTGCGGCTGACAGCTTGTTTTATTTCCTCCCGCTCTTGTTAGCGGTTACAACTGCACGGAAATTCGGAGGTAATATCTTCGTTGCTTTGACCATTGCCGGAGGGCTGCTGTACCCGACGATTGTTACGCTGAAAACAGAAGGTACCGCAACCGACTTTTTCGGTATTCCTATTGTGATGATGAGTTATTCATCGACCGTTATTCCAATTATTTTAGCCGTTATTGTCATGAGTAAGCTGGAAAAATGGTGCAATCGACTGATCCATGAGAGCGTCAAAAACTTTATTACACCTTTGATTCTACTTGTAATTATGCTTCCTCTGACCCTGATGGTTTTTGGTCCAGTTGGGGTGTATGTGGGCAACGCAATCGCTACCGCGCTCGTTGCTGCGTTCAGCTTTAGTCCGCTGCTGGCTGGAGCAATTCTTGGTGCTTGCTGGCAGTTGCTCGTTATTTTCGGTGTTCACTGGGGTCTTGTACCTGTATTTATTAATAACATTGCTGTTAACGGCAGAGACGGTATTAAGCCTTCTGCTGCGGCTTCCATCTTTGCTCAAACCGGCGCAGCGTTTGGTGTCATGCTGAAAACGAAAAATAAAAAGCTGAAAACGCTAGCAGGTTCTGCTACACTTACTGCGTTGTTCGGAATCACAGAGCCAGCGGTCTATGGGGTTACGCTGCCGCTGAAGCGCCCGTTTATTGCCGGTGTTATCGGCGGTGCTGTTGGTGGTGCCATTATTGGCCAAGCTGGGACGCAAGCATTTGCCTCTGGCGCACCTGGCTTGCTGACCTTGCCGATCTTTTACGGTCCTGGTGGACAAGGCTTCCCGGGATTGATTTTAGGGATTACCGTTTCATTTTTGGTTTCAGCTATCTTGACTTATATTTTAGGCTTCGAAGATCCAGTTGAAGAGGAAGAAACCACTAACAATTCGACTAAAGAGTCGACTTCTACAGTTGCAGTTTCTAATGAAGAGGTACTAAGCCCGATTGAAGGAACTGTGGTTGCCCTGTCGGAGGTTCCCGATCCTGCGTTTGCTTCAGAAGCTATGGGTAAAGGTATCGCCATCCAGCCGACAACAGGCAGAGTCGTAGCCCCGTTCGATGGAACCATTACGGTGGCGTTCAAGAAAAAGCATGCGTTGGCAGTGGTTTCGCATCAGGGCGCAGAAGTTCTAATTCACGTCGGAGTAGATACGGTTAAGCTGGACGGTAAACATTTTACTTCCTATATTAAAGAAGGCGATCAAGTTAAAGCGGGAGATCTGCTGCTCGAATTTGATGTTGAGCAAATCAAAGCAGAGGGTTATCCTACGATTACGCCGGTTATCATCACAAATTCTTCTGAATATACGGAAATTCTCCCAATCTCTCAAGGGCAGGTAGCTGAGCAGGCACCGCTGTTGAAACTATCTAGTGCTCCAAATGTGCAAGAAGATATCGCCTGAATTTCTTAAAGACCAAGCTCTGACGATCCACTTTTTTGGGTCCTCAGAGCTTTTTTGTCGTCCTTTCTGGTAGCAGATAAGTCGATTTGTAATTGACAATATGTCAATTAAATTAGCTTGTACGGTTGTAAAAACTAATCTATAATTTCTTGTAAATATGAAGAATTTTCTGAAAACATTAACTGAATATGAATTGATGGATCAGGGGGAAATGCAAGGAATGTTAGAGAAGTGGGCAGAGGCAGTAAATGGCGTCATTTGGAGCAATCCTGTGGTATATGTCTGTTTGAGCGTGGGGCTATTATTTTCAATTATGACTCGATTTCTGCAAATCAGACATTTCAAAGAGATGATTCGCCTTGTCTTTAAAGGGAAAAGTTCTGATGCAGGTGTATCCTCATTTCAGGCCTTTACGATGGCGTTATCAGGACGTGTAGGAACGGGGAATATTGCGGGGATTGCACTGGCAGTCGGTATGGGGGGACCCGGGGCAATATTTTGGATGTGGGTCATGGCTTTTATCGGATCGGCCACTGCGTTTGTTGAATCTACACTGGCTCAGATCTATAAGGTAAAGCGTGATGGTCAGTATCGAGGCGGCCCGGCCTTTTATATTGAAAAAGGGACAGGCTTAAAATGGTTTGCGGTTATTTTCGCAGTTGTAGCGTTGGTCGCTATGTGTTTACTGTTGCCGGGAACTCAATCGAATTCGATTGCGGTAGCTTTTCATAGTTCGTTTGGTATGGATATGAAGGTATCCGGGATAGTAGTTGTCGTGTTGCTGGCGCTTATCATATTTGGTGGTGTAAAAAGAATTGCCAATGTGGCACAGGTAGTCATACCCTTCATGGCACTTGGCTACATCCTTGTCTCTTTCTATATTATGATGACGAACATTACTGCGCTTCCCGATGTATTTGCCCTTATTTTTCGCAGTGCCTTCGGTATCGATTCAGTGTTCGGTGGTATAGCAGGGACAGCCATTGCCTGGGGGGTAAAACGAGGCATTTATTCGAATGAAGCAGGACAAGGCTCTGGTGCCCATCCAGCCGCCGCCGCAGAAGTGTCTCATCCGGCAAAGCAAGGACTGGTTCAAGCATTTTCTGTATATGTAGATACCTTTTTAGTCTGTACGTCTACGGCTTTCATGGTCTTGTTTACAGGGATGTACAATGTGAAGGGACCAGGTGGGGGCTATATTGTGCAGCATCTTCCGGGTGTTGAAGAAGGAACTCAATATACACAGGCTGCCATCGAATCGGTATTTCCGGGTTTTGGGTCGAGTCTTTTGTCCATTACATTGTTCTTTTTCGCCTTTACCACCATTATCGCCTATTATTATATCGCTGAAACGAATATGGCCTACCTGATTGCCGATCGTAAAGCCAAATGGCCTATGTTCCTGTTAAAGCTGGTTATTCTGGGTTCGACGTTCTATGGAACGGTTGTCAAGGAATCTGCGTTGGCGTGGACACTGGGGGATATAGGGGTCGGTATTATGATGTGGGTGAATCTGATTGCTATGATCCTCCTGGCCAAGCCTGCGCTTCTGGTGCTTAAGGATTACGAACGGCAACGGAGGCAAGGGATAGACCCGGTATTTGATCCGAAGAAGGCAGGGATTTCAAATGCAGATTACTGGTCACACTAAAATCAAAGGTGGCTCCGCGCGGAGTCATCTTTTTTTCGTTATCTTGCCTTTACATTCCAAGAGGGGTACATATGTTCACTAATTAGTTTATAATTTGGATATGAGGAAGGGTGCATTGCCCAAGAGAGGGGATTAACATGAGCACATCCGATTTATCCATAACAGACGACAGGTGGAGAGCTATTGTAGAAAACGACAAGTCTTATGACGGCGTATTTTTGTACGCTGTGAAAACAACAAGAATATTCTGTCGCCCCTCCTGCAAATCCCGACCTCCTAAAAGAGAGAACATCCGTATATTTACATCAGCAGAGCAGGCTCTGGCTGCGCAATTTCGTCCATGCAAAAGATGTAAACCGACAGGACAACGGTTGCCTGATCATGACTGGATCGCAGGAGTTGCGGAATACGTAAGTTCGAACTATATGAAGGACCTAACATTGCACATTTTGGCAGAGATAAGTCATGGAAGTCCGTATCATTTACATCGTACCTTCAAGCGAATCATGCATGTCACTCCGATGGAATATATACAGCGTACTAGACTGGAACAAGCGAAGAAGCTGCTCACCTGCTCACATCAATCTGTGGCAGAAGTCGGGGAGAACGTAGGTCTGTCCAATACCCCTTACTTTATTACGTTGTTTAAAAAGAATACAGGCTACACCCCGTTCCAGTATCGTCAACTCAAATCAAAAGTAACTCAAAATGGAGGTACACAGCATGGTATATCCAATGAATAAAACGATCTATTGGTCATTATTGGCACATGAGGATTGGAATTTATATATGGCAGCCACATCGGAAGGATTATGTTATGTTGGCTCACTCAATCAACCTGTAGAGGAATTGATGGCATGGGCAGGAAGTCGATTTCCCGGCAGTCTTCTCGTTGAAGAGGATACCGTTTTACAGCCCTATGCGAAGGAGCTGATTGAATATTTCCAAGGAGAGCGTATACATTTTACATTGCCTGTTGACTTTCATGGGACTGCATTCCAAATGGCTGTATGGAACGCGCTGTATAATATCCCGTATGGGGAAACACAATCTTATTCAGACATTGCCAATGCGATTCACAAGCCGTCCTCTGTTCGTGCGGTAGGTGCTGCCATCGGCGCTAATCCGATTTTGGTCACGATCCCTTGTCACCGGGTCATTGGTAAGAATGGAGCTTTGACCGGGTATCGTGGGGGTCTGGACATGAAGGTGAAGCTGTTGCAGCTAGAAAAAAATCGTACACGACAGTCAGTTCGTTTGTAGTCTGGGAGGTTAGGTATGAAAAATGAATATTATAAATCCCCCAAGACTCTTTTGAATAAAGGGACCGGCTTCTTGTCAGGCTATACGCACTCGTTGAACCCGTATACCGGCTGCACCTTTGGTTGCTCGTATTGCTATGTACGCCAATTGCCAGTCTCTACGTTTCGTAAGGAAGCTTGGGGGACATGGGTTGATATTAAAAAACAGGCAGCAGATATTCTTCGCAAGGAGCTTCGTAGGGCCAACTCCAAAGGAAAAGTCACGATTTTTATGTCGTCAAGCACGGATCCTTATCAGCCGGCCGAGTACAAGGAAGAGGTGACCCGATCTCTGCTGGAAGTGATGGTGGAAGATCCGCCGGATTTTCTGTTTGTTCAGACACGGAGTCCGCTTGTTCGACGAGATACTGACGTATTGCTTCAATTAAAGGAACGTGTGCGCGTGAGTATCACGATAGAAACAGACCGCGAGGATATACGAAAACATTTCACCCCGGAAGCTCCTCCCATCCAGGCTCGTCTCCAAACGCTGCAACTTTTAAAAGAGGCAGGTGTACCGACGCAAGCTACCATTGCTCCGATGCTGCCAAGCAGTGAGCATTTTGCAGACAAGCTCGTGCCTCTGGTTAACCGTGTCTGTATTGATGATTATTTTATGGGAGACGGCAGCGGGGGAAGGCGGACACGCAGCTTGAACATTGGTGCGCTGTACGAGTCATTGGGGCTGGAACAATGGTATCACCCTGCCGCCTATAAGGCGGTTTATGAGCGTTTTCTTCATGTTTTTCCTGAAGAACAGCTCTATGTGAGCAAAGAAGGCTTTGAACCCTGATAGAAAACAACCTATGCCATTATATGAAAAGTGAATGATACAAGGGGGGGCGGGAAAAGAAGTGGGAACGGTAATGACCAAAAACTTTGACTATGGGGAAAAGGAAATTAATTACTTGAAAACAGCAGATACCGTACTAGGTACCGCTATAACACAAATAGGCAAGGTGGAACGGGTAATCATTCCCGACCTGTTTGCAGCGCTTGTTCATGCCATTGTGGGACAGCTTATTTCGGCGAAGGCGGTTCAGACCATATGGGCAAGGATGCAGGAGAAACTAGGCGCGATTACTCCACAGAATTTAGCTGTGCAGACGGTTCAGGATATTCAAAGCTGCGGCATCACCATGAAAAAAGCTGCATGTATCCTGAATATAGCCCAAACGATCGAGCAGGGATTGTTGGATTTACAGGAATTGTATGAGCTTTCCGATCCACAGGTGATCCAGAAATTATCCTCGCTGCAAGGGATAGGCCCTTGGACAGCTGAGATGATGCTGATTAATTGCCTGGAACGTCCGGACGTCGTCAGCTGGGGCGATATGGCTATTCGGCGGGGAATGATGAAGTTGTACCATTTAGATACACTGACCAAGCAGCAATTTGAGGAGTATCGCCAAGTGTATTCGCCTTATGGTTCAGTGGCCTCCATTTATTTGTGGAGTATTTCATTTCGTTAGTAAACAGGGAGTGGGAAATATGGAGAAGACCATCAGAGAACAGATACTGTCCCATGTAGATACAGATTTTCAGAAATTCACGGCTGCATTGCTTCCGACGATTAATAATGTGCTGGGTGTACGTCTGCCCGTGCTGCGTAAGCTGGCTCAAAATATTGCCAAAGGAGATTGGCGTCTCTATCTGGACACCGCTGAAAGCGAACACTTTGAAGAAGTGATGCTGCAAGGTATGGTGATTGGCTCTGTAAAAACAGATATAGAGGAAGTTTTAAGTTATACCGCCAAGTTTGTCCCTAAAATTGATAATTGGTCCGTATGTGATAGTTTCTGTGCCGGATTGAAAATCACTAAACAACATAAAGAAAGAGTATGGGAGTTTATTCAGCCCTATCTGTTCTCCAAGAAAGAATATGAGATTCGGTTTGGTGTGGTGATGCTGCTGAATTTTTATGTTGAGGAACAGTATATTAACCGGGTGCTTACTTTGCTAGATCAGACTCATCGTGAACATTATTATGTACAAATGGCGGTAGCCTGGGCGATATCTATCTGTTATATCAAGCTGCCAGAGGTAACGATGATGTATTTAAGTCATAACACATTGGATGATTTTACTTTCAACAAGGCTCTGCAAAAAATCACAGAATCATATCGGGTGGATCAGGCCACAAAAACGACCATTCGTAGTATGAAGCGAAAAAGAAAATAGGATGGGGCTCCATCAGTCAGGTGCGTACTTTGCTTTTTTTGGAATCTAATAATAAAATGGAAGTAACTTTCGAAAAGGAGATGACGTGAATTGGCAGAGCAAGTGCGTCTTGGCAAAACAAATCTGTATGTAAGACCCATCGGATTGGGTGCGAATAAGGTAGGAGGTCATAATCTTTTTTCCGGTTTGAACAATGAAACGGGTAAAGAAGTCGTTCGCACAGCTTTGGATAACGGCATCAATTTTTTGGATACGGCTTTTATTTATGGACCTGAGCACTCAGAGCGGTTGATCGGTGAGGTGCTAAAGGAACGCGGCCAACGTGATGAAGCGGTTATTGCGACCAAGGGAGCACATAAATTTGTGAACGGAGAGGTTGTTTTTGACAACTCGCCTGCTTTTTTGCGTGAATCCGTCGAATCCAGTCTGAAAAGATTACAGACAGATTATATTGATCTGTTCTATATCCATTTCCCGGATGAAGCTACGCCGAAGGCAGAAGCAGTCGGAGAACTGAAGAAGCTCAAGGATGAAGGCAAAATTAGAGCTATTGGTGTGTCTAACTTTTCCATTGAACAACTTAAGGATGCGAATAGTGACGGCTATGTAGATGTGCTTCAATCCCATTATAATTTGTTGCAACGGGAAGCTGAGAAGGATCTGCTGCCTTATACCAAGGAAAATGGCATTTCGTTTGTGCCCTATTTCCCGCTAGCTTCGGGATTGCTAGGTGGTAAGTATACGAAAGACATGACCTTCACGGACATCAGAGCGAAAGATCCATTGTTCCAGGGAGAAGCTTTTGCTCGTAATTTGGACAAAGTAGAGCAGGTACGTGAGATTGCCAATGCGTTGAATGCAGAGGTTGCTCATGTGGTGCTCGCTTGGTATTTGACCCGCGATTCGATCGATGCCCTCATTCCAGGTGCAAAGGGACCAGAGCAGGTTCTGGCGAATCTGAAAACGTTGGAGGTTCAACTGAGTCAGGCTGATATCGAAAAGATTGATCGCATTTTCCAATCATGAGTGTGAGTTAGATCGCAGTTGAAATAATATATGTTTCCCCCATGAGGAGCTGCCGGACGGGCGGCTTCTTTTTCGTTTATGTGTGGCATATCCTTCTAAAGTAAGCTCATCGCTGCGGGGGGATCAGAATGAATAGAAAACCGCAATGGTACAGCAGACCGGGCAGGAGACGACTCGGTAGCGGCAGGCACAGGATGTGGCTCATTGTGGTGTTGGCGCTGCTGGTAGGAATTGTACAGATGGCTGCCTATGTGGAACAGCATTTGAAGCCGCCCATGATGCACCTGGCCAAAGTGCGGGTCAAACAAATGGCGACAGAGGCTATTAATTCAGCCATTACTGCACAAGTAGAGCAGGGGAAGACTGCTGATAACCTCATTGAATGGAGAACGGATACACAAGGGAGAACCTCTGGATTTGTTCTAAATTATGCGGAGCATATGAGAATTACGTCAGACACGCTCAAAGCAGTCAAGGCAACGATGGATAGTATGAGCCATTTTGATGAGAGTGTTCCGATTGGGCAGGCATTGGGAAGTCCGCTACTGGCAGCTTATGGACCCAAGGTTCCCCTAAAGGTGGAGCCACATGGAGCAATCAAGGTGGATTTAAATACACGTCAGCAGGACGCGGGCATCAATATGATCTTGGTGGAAGTGTACATTCGAATTACGACAGAAGTGTCTGTGGTTATACCGTTTGAGATGCAACCTCAGATTGTGGAGACGGAAATTCCGCTTTCTTATTTGCTGGTGGTGGGCAACGTCCCGATGTACTATTATGACAATCAGGGTAAGCCTGTCGGCAAAAATGGAGGAACCGCACCACAGTTGGCATTGCCTTCTCATTCTATAGAGAGCAGCGGCGCTGTAGATTCCAGTATGGAAAGTGGTCCAGAGATACAGGAAGCCCCCAACTCCCTTAATCAATCCTCAACGCCATAAAGAAGAGGGGGTAACAGGAAAAACCAAAGTGTCCTACGAGGAGGCCCCTTTGGTTTTTCCTGATTTGAGTGCTTTACGTTCGTTCTGCTCCCACTGTCTTAATAACGGATATGGATCAAAGGACCAATCTGTCCAGCCATTGTCCCGGTATATACCATAATGCAGATGCGGTGGAAACTTGCCTTGGGTACCCGGTTTTCCATAGCCCGAGCTTCCTACCCAGCCAACCGTCTGACCCGGCGTAACGATATCTCCGTTATGAACGTTTTTATCAAAGCCGGAAAGGTGTGCATAGTAGTGATAGCGGTTGTTGAGATCACGAATCCCGATTCGCCAGCCTCCGAAGGGATTCCAGCCCTTTATTTCAACAACACCATAGCAAGTGCTGCGAACCGGAACTCCATAGCCAGCAAACAAATCAGTGCCCTCATGTATACGGTAACCGCCCCAACTGCGACGGCTTCCCCAAGTGCTGCGGTAGCTATAAATGCTGCTTAGAGGGAGCGGAAAAGCTTGTCTGACCAAATCAAGCTTGCCATACGTCTGATACAGCTTGGCAAACTGCTGAACTCTTTGAACCGCGCGGCTGTTATGGTAATATTCCCACACGGCAATACCAAATTCATCCTCGCTATTTCCATATTTACCGAGATAAGAAGCAATGCTGAACAGCAAATCCTTGTCATTATTGCGATCGGCGATTCCATCGCCTGAGCCGTCCTGTCCCAGCCCGGAAAATAGTTCAATGGAATGCGGATTTTGGTCCTCTGAATCAGGGTTCAACAGACCGGACCATACCGGACCCGTTACAAAAATACCTATGATCCGCTCTGCATGCTTGCGGTCTTTGGGATGAGCCACTGTAAGTGTGCGTTCATACTGGTCGATGGCAGCCAATCTATACCAAGGGATTCCCGTCAGGGCTTCGATGGATTGATATAAAGCAAGTCTGGACGTATATATTGAAGACGAAGCATGTGAAGCATCCCGATTCGTTGCTGTCAGGTTATTTCCGGCTGACGAGGACCTTGTATGCTCGGCAAAGGCATGAGCAGGAAGCGGACAGGCCGTTGTCAGGGTAGCTGCACATAATAGCAGCGATAACAGACGAACAGCGCGGACTGCCTGCGTAGGGTAAGGCACGTAAACCAACCTCCTCTAACAGGGTTTAACCGCCCGGCAAAATTTTTGACCCGTGTTCAATAGGGTAAATAGGGCGCTTTTGCTTAGATTGAGCCATCTCGGTCGCTTTTATCCATCTCAAGCGTTTACTTTTTTCGGCATCAATGTCATATCAAAAAGGGAACAATGAATGGAGGTTTTTCCATGGCTTTCATGCTATAATGTATGGCAATGACAGCTTAAGCTTATCAGAAAGAAGGTCTATTCATTGTCTAAAAAAGTGAAGGAAGCAAAGCCCGATTGGATTCGTATTAAACTTACGACAGGCGATAACTATCAGGAAATCAAGAGCATGATGCGTTCCAAGACATTACATACCGTATGTGAGGAGGCACGGTGCCCTAATATATATGAATGCTGGGCCAACAGGACAGCTACATTTATGATTTTGGGTGATATTTGTACGCGTGCGTGTCGTTTTTGCGCAGTAAATACGGGAATGCCTACGGAACTGGACTTGCAGGAGCCTGAACGCGTTGCGGAAGCGGCTGAGAACATGAATTTAAAACACTGTGTCGTAACCAGTGTGGCCCGCGATGATTTGAAAGACGGGGGCGCTACCATATTTGCAGAAACGGTTCGTGCGATTCGCCGCCGATTGCCTTTTTGCAGTGTAGAAGTATTGATTCCCGACTTTATGGGCGACCTTGAGTCGCTGCGAATCGTCATGGATGCCAAGCCAGATATTTTGAATCATAATATTGAAACGGTGGAGCGCATGTCCGACAAGGTTCGGGCTAAAGCAAAATACCACCGCTCTCTTGAACTGCTTCAACGTGCAAAGCAATTAAATCCGGCTATTCCAACGAAATCAAGCATCATGTTAGGTGTCGGAGAAGAGTGGGATGAAATCTTGCAAACCATGGATGATCTGCGCAAAGTCGATTGTGACATTATGACAATTGGTCAATACTTGCAGCCGTCCGAGAAACATTTATTTGTGCAAAAATATTATCCACCGGAAGATTTTGCGAAGTTAAAGGAAGAGGGATTACAACGAGGATTCAGCCACGTCGAATCCGGTCCAATGGTCCGCAGCTCCTACCAAGCGCATGAGCAGGTGAAGTCGGCCGCTCAGCATAAGGAAGAAAGCGCCCTTTCGCAGGCTTGATCCGGGAAAGGCGGTTAGAATAGCTTGTTTCAAATCGGTGGTAAAAACTATGAAGTGTTGCAGGATCACAAGAACGGGTGGAATCCCGAAGCCTTTCGTGATCGATATAGTGAAGTGTTGGATCGCTATGATTATATTATTGGCGACTGGGGATACAATCAGCTGCGCTTGAAGGGGTTTTATCGAGAAGGGCATCCTAAAGCCAATAAGGATACATCCATTGTGGTATTGGACGATTACATTAATGAATACTGTAATTTTGGTTGTGCCTATTTTGTGCTGCAAAAAAGCCGTGAAGTGGAAAATAAGAACGGTACCACTGATGACTTCGTTCCTCCTGATATCCAGCAGTTGGTAGATGCTCAAAGGGAACAAGCGTCAGAAGCCGAAGAGCGCCAAGAAGTACGGCAACCGACGACAGCTGGACAAACGGAATGGCCGCATCCGCAGCAGGATTCCACAGCTACAGAGGAGTCACGAGTCGAACGGCCTATAGAAGCCCGCGAATCACGCGAGCTGCAACGCAGGGAACCGAAGGATGCTCAGGAAGTACGTGAACGGCAGCCGCATGAAGCTCGTGACAGTCGTCCATCCAGAGAAGGACGTGAAGGCAACCGGCAGCGTGAAGCACGTGATTCGCGCCAGTCAAAGGAACCGCGCGAAGCAAAGGATGGGCGAAGTTCGGGGGAAGGGCAGCAAGCCCGAGAACCACGGAGGCAGCGTAATTCACAAGGGAATTTCGATAAAAGGGAATCGCGTGGGCCACGCTATGAGCGCCAACCAAAGGAAAATCGGGAGGGACGGCAAGTTCGTGTCTCGCGTGAGCCTGAGGGTCAGCGTCAGACGCAAACAACAGCCAAAGCCGACAGAACTGAAGGTAGCAAAAAAAATAAAACATTCCCATCTCCACAGCAAAACGGTTCCTGAATTTTCAGGAGCCGTTTTCTTTATAAGTTTCTCTCAAGCCGCCGATTGTTTATGACCAACTTTTTGCATGTTTTAAAGTGAGGCTAATGTCCTCTCCCGATGAATTAAAAAAAGAGCCAAGGATTGGCTCTTTTACAGGCTCTAATTGAGAAAAGCGTTGCGTACCCGATCCCAAAAGGGGAAAGGACGGTAACGGGCGAAGCTGATTTTCTGGCTTGCTACCTGACATCGAACAGAGATTAAGTCATCCACAGGAAAGTTCAGGTGATCTACTGTCAGTAAAAGCCGCTGATCTTTCCGTGAAAAAATATCACAATGATGATGTTTTGGCAGTAGCAGTGGTGATCCTAATGTCCGATATACACGGTTATTAATGGAAGCGATCTCAGTCAATTGCAATGCTTCGATGGTAGGGTGAACCATAGCACCGCCAAGTGCTTTGTTATAGGCGGTCGTTCCTGAAGGGGTAGAAACACATATACCATCACCACGGAACATTTCAAAGGTGATATCGTTAATATCTACTTGGGCAACGACCGTGCCATCTACCCCTTTTAACGTAAACTCATTCAAAGCAATATAAGAAGCATTGCCCGACTTCTTGTGAATTTCCAACTCAATCAGTGGATACTTAACGATTCTCGGGTTAAGCGGTCCCTCAGACCCGCTTTGGCTCATCAGGTCGATTAGCTCTTCCAGCTCGTCCGCACGCCAATCGGCGTAAAAGCCCAGATGACCGGTATGTACACCAACAAAGGCAATATCCGGAATGCGGTCAATGAAGGTATGAAACGCATGAAGCATCGTACCATCGCCTCCAATAGACACGACGATTTCCGGCGATTCGGCATCCAGCTTGAAATTCTTTTCTTGGGCAAGACGGTGAAATTGCTGACTCAAGTCCATGGAGTGCTGATCCCCGCGATCCAGAACATAATATCTCAAGATGAAAAGCTCCTTTGTCATGGGTATATACCGATCATAATCAATTATGAGCAAGAACACAATCGTTCATTGCCGGTGCGTTCCTTTCCATCGTATGAATAAGCGACTTGTACCCACGCTTAACCAGGAGAGAGCCAGCATTCCCGCCAGTATACAGGCAAGAAACAGTAGACTTTGCAGCAGTATGGCGGACGAGAAGCCAGGGGACCATGTGATATCGTGTATCGGAGAAAAAACAGGGGAGCTTCCCTGTCCCATTAATGGACGCCATAACACGAGAGCCAGCAGTGCGGAGATGACCCCGTGAGCAGCCCTGGCCAGTAAAAATGGCATGTAGCGGAGGTTCGTCATATTTAAAATGCTTGCAACCTGTGCATGAACCGATAGCCCGCCCCACGATAGAACAAATGCGGCTGCGGCTACCTTGAACGGTAAAGCCGCTGCTGCGGCTTCACCGGCAGCTTGCGCACCTAAAGTGACTTCAAAAATACCACCAACGATGGACTCTGTTAATGCAGGAGGAAGGCCACATGTAGTCAGTAGGCTTGCCGTAAGCAGATGAAGCCCGCTCATTAAGCCAGAGTTCGTCAAGGCTTCTAAAATAACGCAGAAGAATACAACCAGCCCTCCTACGACAATAATAAGGCGTAGGGACGAAGCAATCGCCTGACGAAGCAACTCACCCAATGGACGGCCATCTTCCAAACGTGCTGTATGCATGGCAGATAACGCTTGGCGAAGTGGTCCCGGCTGCTTATTACGAACCGCTGTTATTGTGTTATCAGACTTTGACCAGGTCTTCTGGGAGGTGTGAGAGCGTTCGCTGCGAGTATCGGATTTATCTGAACGGGAACCGTGGAAGCGCATGAGCAATCCAATGATGAGTACGCCACCGTAATGAGCTGCTCCGAGGACGAGTGCAATTTCAGGTTTATGGAAGAAACCGACAGAAACTGCACCGATCAAAAATATCGGATCAGAGGAGGTCGTAAACGCGACCAAGCGTTCTCCTTCAATGCGTGTAATCCATTTTTGCTCCCATAGCTTAGCGGTTAATTTGGCTCCAATCGGGTAACCGGATGCACAGCTGACTGCAGCGACAAAACCTCCGCAGCCAGGTACACGGAATAGGGGCTGCATCAGCGGGTCCAGTAGCGCACCTATGAAATGAACAATTCCGAAACCGAGAAGAAGCTCGGAGATAACAAAAAACGGGAATAAAGACGGGAACAGCACATCCCACCAGATGGCAAGACCGCGAAGCCCTGCATTCAAAGAAGATTGCGGATATGCGGCCATCAGTATGAATAGGAATAACAGTATAAGGATGAGCAAAGGAAGCGAGTAACGGCGGTACAGCGACATAGAGGCCCCTCCTTTGGAGTTGTACTATTATACCTATGTCGAGGATGGACAAAGAGTACAAGAAAAGTAAAGAAAACGATTACATGGAATGCTGTTTTTTTGTAAAGAGTATGTTAAAATAAAAAAACAACGATTCCATAACCTTAAGGATGGAGTGATCAGGATGAGTATCGTTGCCGGTCTGTTTGTATGTGCTTTTGTGTATGTCATTCGTGCCTCTCTCGTCCATCCCGGTGAAGAGGATTGGCGGAGTTATTAGTGGGTATTCATGGAATAACAAAGCTATGTGTAGTGAGGCAAGTCTCTTCATATGTTAAATTGATAAAATGACGCTTATTTTTAGCGTCATTTTTTGTTTTTTGTTATAATACAAGTGTATATTTATTGCCATAGCACAGAAAGTTGGAGGAAAAGTGAATCCTAGCCTGAGCATTTATGACAACCTTGGGGGTGCGGAAGGTATTCGTGCTATTATTGAGGCCTTCTACCCGAGAGTTTATAAAAATCCGTTGTTAAGTCCCCTGTTTCCTAAAGACATGGAGCCGGTCAAGGAAAAGCAGTTTATGTTCCTGAGCCAGTTTTTTGGAGGGCCGTCCCTCTTTTCTGATGCATATGGTCATCCGATGTTACGTGCCAGACATATGAAGTTTCCCGTGACAGAGGAGCGAGCAGAGGCATGGTTGTCTTGTATGGCAGATGCGTTAACGGATACGGGAATTGAAGAGCCGCTTCGTTCAATCATACTTAGTCGTTTGTCCGGTCCTGCGCATCATTTTGTAAATACCCCGTAAGCTTTCGGGGATTGCCGAATTTTGGAGAGGGTTGTAAAAACATTGGAACTTGAACCGTTATATCAGATCAAAATCGTCTGCCCGCAGTGCGAACAAGAATTTCAGACATCCCGTGTCAGACCAAGCCTAAAGAAGGCCATTCGTACTGATTCAGATTTTTGTGCTTATTATAAGAACGAAAATCCGGATTTTTATGTCGTGCGGGTCTGTCCTCATTGTGGATTTACCTCGACAGAACACTCTACCGCTCAGTTAAGCGATCAGCAAACCAAGCTATTTAAGGATAAAATTGGTAACCGCTGGCAGCCTCGCGAATATAGCGGGCATCGTAGCTGGGAAGAGGCGTTAGAAACGTACAAATTGGGTTTACTTTGTGCGCAGGTCATCGGAGAAAAGGAACGCGTAGTAGCCAGTCTATTGCAGCATATTGCATGGATGTACAGATACCAGGGAAATGAGGAGCAGGAGCTTCGCTTTCTCAAATTTAGTTTGGATTCCTACGTTCGAGTCTATGAGCTGGAGGGCGTCGGCGCGAATAATGCCAAACTGCTTTATCTGATTGGTGAACTGCATCGACGTACAGGCGATTTTAATGAAGCAGTACGCTGGTTTTCGCGTGTCATTAATGACAAGAAAATTATGGATGCGGCGATGATAAGAGCTTCCCGTGAACAGTGGACCGTACTGCGTGAACAAATGCTGGCAAAGAATTACCAGCTACCTGAGGAAATGCAAAACGCAAGCTCCTCTTGAAGAAATAAAGGTGTGTACTATGACCGGTCCCGGTTCATGGTTCACACCTTGTTTGTAAAGCAAGTTATCTTATCCTGCAACTGTCTCATGAATTAATGACGGCGCAAGGTGGTATCTGACAGCAAATAATCGTCGTCACAATCCACCAAAGTAACCTTGTTGTGGCAGCATGGAAACACAAGCAGCTTTTTCATGCCTTCATGAATAAGCTTAAGCTCTTTGGGCTTCAGGGGCAGCAAGACGTTATCATGATTGCAAAACGGACAGGACTGTACATAAACATCCCCCATGACAATGTCATAAGGCCAGGTTTTATCAAAAGGAATCATGATTTGTCCGATTCTCCGCCGTTCGGGTCAGCGGCTTCTTCTTTAGCCAGTTCGGCCAGCTTTTGCATCAAAATGTGCTGGGGTGTATGCATAAGGTGTTCCAGCGGAATGCCGAGTTTTTCGGATAATTTCACAGCCGTTTCCGGCGAAATTTGTAAGGGTCTCATCTTGTTTTCCTCCTAATTGTAGTGATAGTACCATCACGCTGTAGCTTTATTGTATATGAAACCACATGAATTCGCCAAAAAAGAAAGGTGGAACTATTATGAAAACCCCGTTAAAGCAAACATGGGATCTGGAATCTATTTTTAGCGGAGGCTCCTCCTCCGCCTCATTTCACGCATTTTTGGATGAACTGGAGAGCAAGGTCCAACAGCTGCAATCCCAGCTTAAGGTAGCCAAAGTGCCTCAAACGGTGTTGGATACTGAGCGTCTGGATAGTGTCCTGAATAGCATACAGGAGCTGTTTAATGGGACATCGCAGGCGGGGTCGTTTGTATCTTGTTTAACTGCTCAAAATCAGCATGACAAGCTGGCAGTTCAACTGGGGGCGCGTGTCAATTCTTTGTATGCCCAAGGGAAAAGTGCCTTAGTCGCTTTCCAGAACTTGCTGGCGCAAACCAGTGAAGACATTTGGCAGAAATGGATGGAGCGCGAAACGATCAAGCCGATTTCTTTTGTCCTGACCGAATACCGGAACGAAGCGCGTGAGAAAATGGCTCCAGAACTGGAGAGCCTTGCACTTGATTTGGCAGTGGATGGATACCACGGCTGGGGTGACTTTTATGATACCATTGTCAAAAATATGACGATCCCAGTGCCTGAAAATGGGGAGATTGTACACTTGTCTGTAGGTCAGGCAGCTAATAAGCTGGATGAAGCAGATCGCAGCGTACGTAAAGATGTATTTGCACGTTGGGAAGCGGCATGGACTCAGGTCGAGGACTATTGTGCGGATACACTGAATCATCTGGCAGGCTTCCGTCTCAAGCTATATGAAAACCGAGGCTGGACAGACGTGCTCAAGGAACCGCTGGAAATCAGCCGTATGTCAGCCCAAACGTTGGATACGATGTGGCAGGTGATTAATGAGACCAAGCCGATTGCAGTCAAATATCTGGAGCGGAAAGCCAAACTGCTGGGCTTAGAGAAACTGTCCTGGCATGACATTGAAGCTCCGCTGGGAGCATCGACCACTAAAATCCCTTACGACGATGCTGCCGTAACGATTGTTGAGCAGTTCGGTAAATTTAGCTCAAGAATGGCAGACTTTGCCCAAATGGCTTTTGAGAAAAGCTGGATCGAAGCAGAGGATCGTCCGGGCAAACGTCCAGGTGGATTTTGTACATCTCTGCGTCTAAGCAAAGAAACCCGAATTTTTATGACCTATGCCGGATCACCGTCCAACGTTTCGACACTGGCCCATGAGCTCGGACACGGTTATCATCAGCATGTGATGAATGAATTGCATCCATTAAATCAAAATTATGCGATGAACGTGGCTGAGACAGCATCGACGCTGGCGGAACTTATCGTATCCGATGCTTTGCTGGAAGCTGCCGAGGGCCAGGAGAAGGTAGCTTTGTTGGAGGATAAAATTCAGCGTGGTGTAGCCTTCTTTATGAACATTCATGCCCGTTTCCTGTTTGAAACCCGTTTTTATGAACTGCGAAAAAAAGGTGTGGTAGGAGCACAGCAATTAAGCGAACTGATGGAACAAGCGCAGCGTGAAGCGTTTTGTGATGTTCTGGATGAGGCTCATCCTCATTTTTGGGCTTCCAAGCTGCACTTCTATATTACAGACACTCCTTTCTACAACTTCCCATACACATTTGGGTATATGTTCAGTGCAGGGATTTACGCTTTTGCGAAGGAAAATCCAGATGGATTTGCCGATCAATATGATGCTTTACTGCGTGATACAGGTCGCATGACAGTAGAAGAACTGGCCTCCAAGCACTTGGGTACCGATTTGACACAGGCTGACTTCTGGCGTAATGCTGCGCAAGTTACTGTTCAGGATATTGAGCAATTTTTGCAAATGACCCAATAATGAAGTTACATTTTAAAAGGTCTCCCGTAAGGGGGGGCCTTTTTTGTGATTCTTGCAAAGGATGATGAATAAAGTCACAAAATGTCGAAGTGTAAATGACACTACCTGTTAGCGAATTTTAAAATGATGGATATACTTAGAAAATAGTTATAAATACCCAAATATGTTGATTTTGATTGTAAGCTTAAAAACCTTCGCATATAATTGAGCCGTAAGACCTATTAAAAATTTTTATATAAGGCATATGGGAGGGTATTTAGATGGATGAAGTAGGACAATTGTCGTTGGCGAGGCAGATGGATATCGTTTTTAAAGAAATGGATCATGAACTGGCGGGTTTATCATCAGGCATCGTATTTGTGCAAATACGAAACAATGTAGTTGGGAAATTTGGGATTCGGCATAATCCAATTGCAGGTAAAGGCGGCACATTTGCAGCAGTAGAACCAGGCTTATCTGCTCAGCATCGGGAAGAGTTTCGGCGTATGGCCCTGGAAACACTAAATCACAAGCGCAGCTGGACTCATGGTGAGATTGCTTTCGATTTTGCCGTCAGACAAGGGACGATCTTGGTAGATGCAACCTTAGAATCCAACTACAACATGGCGAATCTCATGATCCGCTATAACAAGCCTACATATCGCGCGGCTAAATCTGAATAATCATTAAAAGAGCAAAGTAAAGAGCGGTCTTCATATGAAGACCGCCTTTGTTATATACCCGTTATAACGTATTTTTGTAAATTACGATAACGGAATGCTCATGTGGAATAATGACGCTTATTGACCTGAACGACCGGATAATTGCTGTTCGGCCAGCTGTACTAAGCGTTTAGTGATATAGCCTCCCAGAGAACCAGCTTCACGGGACGGCATATCACCATAGTAACCGTCTGCCGGAATGGTGATGCCCAGTTCTTGTGCAGCTTCATATTTCAATTGTTGCAGTGCGTTGTTGGCTTGAGGAACAACCAGAGTATTGCTGCGACGTCCTCTGCCTTGGTTGGATTCATACATGTGTAGTCACCTCCTTCGGCTGTGATGAGGTTAGTATGCGACAGAGATATGAAAATATGCGCCGAAGGAAAAAGTGACTATAGGAAGATTAAGGATGTACGATATGAATCTGAGTGTTGAGGTCGATGGATTGTTGCGGCTCCAGACGAATTAATCCGGCTTCCCCGACAGGATCGGAGAAATGGGGAGCATCGGGCAGCCAAGTATAAGGCTCGATGCAGAAATACTGATCACATTCACCTTTAGTATATAATACCCAATACTTAAAGTATTGCTCATCTGCGGTGTAGCGGATTTGATAGCCGTCATCACGAGTCAAAATAGCCTCAGCTGGTTCTTCCGTTGCTCGCAGCAGAGTATCTAAATTGGTCTCTTTCAGAGATAGACCTGAGGGAAGTTGCTCTAAACGATCTAAATCTAAAGAAGTAATGACACCTGTAGGCAACTGCTCAGCATCCTGCTCGTATACTCCATTCACTGGCAGCTTCAAGCGCCAACGCTCGGGCTCTCCATCCACCATAAACCAGGTGTGGTATCCCAAGCCGAAGGGTGCTGTTTTTTCACCTAGATTTGTCACACGCAGTGTTTGACTTAATACGGTGCCTTGCAAACGATATGTCATTTCCAGCCGCAAAGGAATGGGGTATTGTTCCATCCAGTGTGGATCGCTTTCAGTCAGAAGCTCGGTTGTTACACTGCAACCTTCTTCATCCTCTTCAATATCGCTGCAACACCAGGATTGATTGCGGTGCAGACCGTGTATATGATTGTCATTGGCTGTATTACGGTCAAATTGATAGGGGACACCGTCAAACTCAAATTGTCCTTTGCGAATTCGTCCTGGAGGAATCAAAATAGGTAAGCCAAAATGATATGGCTTTTGTAAATAAAATGCCAATTCTTCTTCGCCAGGCCGACGTACGATCTCCCGGTTCAGCTTCAGATCACGCACGGAGATAATATTATTCCCCAGACGAGGGATCATTGTAACTTCCAATTCACCACTATGTAAAACATACGTGTCGTAACCGTTCCAGTGTTCTTTGGTCACTTGTTTCATATCCATGCTCCTTTGTCCACTATAATCGGTTGAAGCTTCGTGTCATTATGATAACAGATTTTTGACCATATGGCACAATCGTCATTTGACAATAATAGTATGCGGAATTATCATTAATGTAGCTTAGAAAGAAATGACATGGATAACACGATGATGAGGACAAGTAAGCTTTTGCATTAGCTCTTCAGAAAGCCGGTGGTGGATGAGAATCGGTGAGCCTGCACTGCTGAATGGACCTTGGAGTGCCGCACAGAACAGGAGTTTACTTTCCTCAGTATGACGGCCGATTGCTCCTCGTTAACGGAGCTTTAAGATTGTAGGCGGCCACGGAATAGCTCCGACGACTAACAGGCTGGCGCAATGAATAAGGGTGGTACCACGGTCTCGCGTCCCTTGAGGATGCGGGGCCTTTTTGCGTTCTAAAATATTGGGAAAAACGGAGGAGAAAAAGATGAAAACTGTACTTTCAGGTATTCAGCCTAGTGGACAACTTACATTGGGCAATTACATCGGCGCTATGAAAAACTTTGTCAAATTGCAAGAGGATCACCAATGTTACTTTATGGTTCCAGATCTTCATGCGATTACCGTACCGCAGGAACCAGCTCAATTACGCGAGCAGTCGGAGGCGGTGGCGGCATTATTTATCGCAGCGGGTATTAACCCAGAGAAGTCCAACGTCTTTTTACAATCCCATGTTCCTCAGCACGCTGAGCTGGGATGGTTGATGACGACACTGACGAATATGGGCGAGCTGGAGCGTATGACTCAGTTTAAAGATAAGGCTGCTGGCAAGGATTCCGTAGGAGCAGGGCTGTTCGTATATCCGTCGTTGATGGCAGCTGACATTTTGCTCTACAATGCAGATCTTGTCCCAGTAGGCGACGACCAGAAACAGCATCTGGAGCTGACACGGGATTTGGCGGGCCGTTTTAATCATCGTTATGGAGATTATTTTACGATTCCCGAGCCGTATATCCCTGAAGTAGGGGCAAGAATTATGTCCTTGGATGATGCATCCAAAAAAATGAGCAAGAGCAACCCGAATGCAGGCAGTTTTATTGCGCTGCTGGACGATCCGAAAGTTATACGCAAAAAAATCAGCCGCGCCACTACCGATTCGGGCAGTGAAGTTAAATATGATCCGGCCAATAAACCGGAGATTAGTAATCTAATGAGCATTTACAGCCAGTGTTCCGGTTTGTCGCTCCAAGAAGTACAGGATCGTTATGAAGGACAAATGTACGGGACATTTAAAAAGGAACTGGCAGAGACGGTTGTAGTTATGCTGGAACCGATTCAACAACGCTATCGCGAAATCCGGGAATCCGGTGAAATTGGACATATTTTGGCCCAATCCGCAGAGCGTGCTCAAGAAACTGCTGAAATCACGCTGTCTGCGGTCAAAGAGCGCATGGGCTTTTTACCACGTGTACGCTAGAGCCTATTGAAGCCAAGACTTACAAACTGACTTAAGAGCGACGTTGACGGGCCTTAACTACGAAGCCCCAGCCGATATTGCCGACAGATAAAAGCCCCAGCAATATAGCAATCCATGCAGAATAGCTGATGGATATAGCATCTGCTGTCAGCAGGATAATGGATGAAACGGCGAACCATAGGGATAAACCTTTGCTCATGGTAAAAACCTCCAGCTTTCGAATGTTGAATTTCAGGAATAAGTAGATGTAAGTGAGCCATAATAATCTTGCAAGCTTGCAATGAACCTCACTCACAAAGAACTGAAAGGAGATTCAAATATGAGCAGACGTCGTTCAAACAACCTGCAAGTACCGCAGGCCAACGCCGCTTTACAACAATTAAAATATGAGGCAGCTCAAGAACTTGGCATCACTATTCCTCAAGACGGTTACTTCGGTAATGTCGTTTCCCGCGAAACAGGTTCTCTTGGGGGATACATCACGAAAAAGCTGGTCCAACAAGCAGAACAATCCTTGTCGGGCAGCAGCCGCTTGCAGTAATACACATAAACACTCCCATCCTGGAAGCTGTATTATGAGCAACTGTGATGAAGAAAATCCGGAGCGATCATGCTCCGGATTTTTTTGCGCATGCTTACGACCATTGTGAATCACGCAAGTCTGCTTCGTCAAGAGGGCGCTTACATAAGACATCGCTTTTGACGGGAATGGTCAAAAAAAACAGCAAGCTCCAGGCATAGGGAGACTTGCTGTCTGTAATCTACTCGGTTTATTGGTAGCTTTTAAATATTTTTAATTCGTATGCAGGGAAAGGCGCTTTTGCATTTTCTCGTCACTGAGCCATCCAATGTAACTGTTGATCAGTCCGAATTGCTTATCCATCGCAACCACCGCCACGAATGGATATTGCCTCCGGTGTCGATACCTTACGTCCCCCCAGCGTACAATATAGCCCCATTCCAGTTCTTCTACCTCGGCTACGGCAAAGGAGGAAAAATAGCGAAATGCTTGCACATCACGATAGGATTTGGAAGCTTCTACAGCTGGATGTGTGGACGGAGTTGCGTGTTTCGTCCAAAATAAATGTTTGCCATGTAATCCGCCAATGTCATAACTTCCATTCTGATGAGCTTTTACCACATGCCACCGGTTCCATGATACCGTGGGAATGATATAATAGGTGTCGCCTTCCTGGCGCTGGGTGTCCATATCACGCACCGCTTTTTTGGTAATAAAATGACTCCAGGTTCGCCAAATGTAATACAGGCCAATAAGGATGTACAGTGTAATAAATAAGGGTGCCGGCGAAACCAACCCGGTGATCCACAGCATTATTGCAGCAACATGGGTACCGAAAATAAAGGGATCGAAAATATGGATGATATTCCAAGATATCCACTTGTTCGTAAACGGCCGAAATGCCTGTGTTCCGTACGTATTGAATAAGTCTGTGAATACGTGCAGGCACACTGCAATCGTTACCCATAATGCGATATGACCCGGGGGCACATCCCTGAAGATCAAGCAGATCAGTCCCGTGATGGACAAGATCCATATCAACCAGAAGGGAATGGAATGCGACAGTCCACGGTGATTGCGAATGTAGGCTGCATTGTTCTTCAACCGAAGCAAAGTGTCAAAATCCGGAGCTTGTGACCCTACGACCGTAGCGAGCAGTACGACTGCGGCCAGCTTTGGATCTCCGGCGACGACAGGATCAGTGTAGGCCAGCCCGGCCAATCCGATCCCCATGACAAAGTGTGTGGCTGTATCCATATCTGTCGCTCCTTTTGTATTGTTTCCTGTACTTATTACTACCCAAATTTACTGTAAACGATCAGCAGGGGCGATTTGCCATCTGAATTGTGAACGTTTTGTGCGTTTTCTGTCAAACTTTTTAGGGTAGGTATATGATAAAATTTATATCGGAGTTCAACTTACTCCCGAATTCATACATCTCTAAGGGGGAGTTACTCACAATGGATAATATTAGTTATAAGACTTCTTCGGATGCGGCTACCTATTCGGTAAAATCTAAACCACCCGGCAAGGCGGGCACTTGGAAAGATTTTATTACAGTGACTAAGCCAGGCATCCTTCGTACTAATTTGGTTGCAGCCTTCGGTGGTTTTTGGTTAGCATCGCAATGGGACGTTGACTATATAAAGTTAATCCTTACACTCTTAGGTACAATGTTGGTTATGGCGTCTTCTTGTGTCTTTAACAACTACTTTGACCGTGAGTTGGATTTGAAGATGGAGCGGACACGTAATCGCTCACTGCCAACAGGACGTCTGACCCCTACAACGGTGTTGTCCTACGCTATTATTTTGGGCATCGTCGGATTGGCTGTCTTATTCTACTTCTCTGGAGTGAAGGCAGGACTACTGGGCATCTTAGGTATGATTGTCTACGTTGGCATTTATACACTCTGGTTGAAACGTTCGTCTACATGGAGTACATCCATTGGCGGTATTTCAGGGGCTATGCCTCCAGTAATTGGTTATGTGGCCGCATCAGGCCGTATTGATATGGGCGCATGGCTTTTATTCGCATTACTGTTCTTATGGCAACCGCCTCACTTCTGGGCACTTGCCATTCGCAGAGTCGAGGAATATCGCGCAGCAGGCTTCCCATTGTTGCCAGTTGTGAAAGGTATTCATCGGACCAAAATTCAGATGATTCCTTATATTGTGCTGTTGATTCCGGTACCCATCCTTATGTACGCTTATGGGTATGCCGGTATGATTTTTATGATCGTGTCTGTATTGCTGTCTGTGCTTTGGGCGTTTTATGCTTTTAAGGGTTTTACGATTAAGAAAGAAGAAACAGATTCCTGGGCCAAAAAAGTATTTTTCTTTTCCATTAACCATCTGACACTCAGCTTCTTATTGATGATCGTTGATACGGTTCATAAATTCTAATCCGAGTAGTAGCATTAGTGATAATACACTATATTTGCTGTCCAACAGGCGCCTGAATTGGCCTGAGGACAGCTTTTTTGTTATTCGCAGGACTAAAGCACAGGAGGGTATATAATGTATTCCTCTAAGCCAGCTTTCTCCAACTGGGCAATCACATATTCATCCGGAGTCCCTTCTACGCCAGCATAGCCTTTGCGAGTATACATATGAAGTGCATCCGGAAAAGCGTCTGCAAGCACACCTCTTATTTTTTTTCCCGAACTGTCGTTGTCCATAAATAAGTATATTTCATCGTGCTTGGTCCGTTTGCGGAGGGATTCCAGTTTTATAGAGTTTAGTGTGCCGAAGGTACATAAAATATTGATCTCCGGGTCAAGTAATCGGCGAAGTTTACTGCGGTCATTTTTTCCTTCGACAATCACGGTTATCGCCATTTTGCTCACCCCTTGCTTTATGCCTGTGCTCGAAATTCCCCGGGAAATGAAGGAATATGTGTATAGTTTAGCTCTAAACGGGGTTCTCATGCAAAAAACAACAAAACAGCCTGCCAGAAGTGGCAGGCATGGGTTACAAAGCAGGCTGTTAGGGCAAATCAGACATTAGATCCAGCAAGTACGAAGAATGATGACGAGCAGAATATATAGAACAAGAATGATACCAGTTGAAGTCCCGATAGGGCAAGGATGACAGTGGCCCATGGTCTGCACCTCCCTTTTCTAATAATTCAGTCAAATTAGTCTATGTTGGTAGGAGGATAAGGTCCTGTGCACACGCCTTTGAGAAGAGTATTTTGGGCTTAAAGGCAGCATATTAGCATGCTTCCCTCAGGTGTAACTAGGAATGGTGAGGCCCTGAGGCAGGCAGTGGAGGTGTCGGAGATAATCGCTGGACAGGAATAAATAATAGACCGGCCATCAGGATCAGAAAGGCGATAAAGAAAGGAGAAATGTGATCTGGAAGCTGACCCGCCAGTACAGGTCCGGCAAAGGAGCCGATAGATGTTGCAATGGATTGCAAAGCAAAGGTTTTGCCCAATCGCGCACCTCCAATTTGTATGAAAAGGGAGGCCAGCGCTGGGAAAATAATGCCTTTGGCTGTTCCTAAAATAAACAGGACGATGCCTATGATCGCTTCAGGCGTGGTGGCGAGTGCGAAGAAGCTTAAAGACAACAGAATAATGCCGCAAAGTAGCCGTACCATCGGTGAATATTTGTTCAGAAAAAGTAAACTTAGCGTACAGAGTGCTCCCAGACTAATGATAGAAAAGAGTAATCCGGTGGACATTATGGATGCAGAACCGTTATTACGTAAAGGGATCTCGTAAAATAAAATGCCTTGTGCGCACGCTAAAACAAAAGGTAGAAGCAGGTAACGCCAATTAAATGGTAAGCGCGTATGTGCTGGCGATAGCGGAGCGGGTGTTGCGTGACCATCAGATAATTGGGCCTGCGGAGCGGGTGCATTTTTGGGTAAGGTGAAGTAAGCCATAAGCCCCGTGATAACGAGAATGATGCCAAGGGAACTAAATGTCTCGCTAAAGCCAAAACTGGCTACGATAAATGCACCTGCGGCCGGAGACAG
Source organism: Paenibacillus ottowii (assembly GCF_006874425.1). GTDB lineage: Bacteria > Bacillota > Bacilli > Paenibacillales > Paenibacillaceae > Paenibacillus > Paenibacillus ottowii. The sequence goes on along the minus strand of NZ_VIJZ01000006.1, from coordinate 265,717 downwards.
AACAGAGGCCAACGTGTGGACGACACCATGCCCAGACATATATTTCCCCTGCGTAACCGGATGATCAGACAGTTGTGCCAGCATGGCCAGACAGGCTGGGGATAAAAAGGCCAACACATAGCCACTAATTGCACGTAGAAAAAGTAATTCCCACGGTGTATGGATGTACGATTGAATGATCAGGATGATGCCTGCGGCTGTCAGACTGAACATAATATATCGGCGACTGCCGTGTTTGTCGACTTTCGGACCTGCCATCAAGTTACCAGGCAGGTGAGTCAGAGAGTAAATCCCCATCATCCAACCGATAAAGGTAGGAGCTGCCCCCAAAGAGATTGCGAATGGTGTCAAAATAGGATATTGTGCATGCAAATCAAAAAAGGCAATGAACAAAAAGAGATACAGCCAGAGGGCTGTTTTCATGTGAATGACCCCCTTTCCCTAATGTAAACTTTCATATTACCACGTATTGGCCCTTCCTAAGTTGTACGCTGGATTAGACGAACATAGAACACTTTGTATGGACAAGAATTAAATGACAGGGGATGTAAAAGACCCAAGCTGACAGGACATTGCGTAATCATGTATAATTACAGAGACAATTTGCAATTGAATCATGTAGTTGAAAACGGGAGTGTAGCGAATGGATAAGAACGTCTGGACAGAATTTTTGGAACACAATTGGCAGATCGTTCAGGATAACTGGCTGTATATATTGATTGGGCTTGTTCTATTATTGGTCATATTGAAGATTGTTAGAACTCTCGTAAAATGGCTGATCATCATCGTTGTGATTGCAGGCTTGCTAGTATACAGTGGGATTTCATTTGAACAGGTCGGCAAGGTCGTGACTCAGGCAAAAGATGATGCAATTAACAAGGTTCAGAGCGAGGCTTTGAACATGATGATAAAAGAGGGGCAAAATGCCAAATACACCTCCAACGGGGATGGTACATTTACAGTATCCAGTTCGAACCTGGAAGTAAAAGGTCCGTTTGAGGGTGATAAGGTCAAGGTATGGTATCAGGGAATGTCGCTGGGCGAATGGAGTATGAGCGACACCGTCAAGAAATATATTGATAGTGCGAAAGACTTGGCGGCTGTACAGCCGCCACAGTCGCCGTAGAGACAGGAGGAGCACAATGAACCCATCCTGGCTGGAGTCTGTTCTTCATTGGAATGGCGTGACGGTGTTTCTGATCGCCATCGTCATATTGTCGTTGATACAGGGGTGGAGGCGAGGGGCCTCCAGATCTGTGGGTGCGCTGTTTAGTCTCATTGTGGATGGGATACTCACTGTGACGGGTATTTTGTGCTCGCTCGGGGTAGCCATGTGGCTTTCACCGAAAGTACAGCAATGGCTGGCAGCTTACATGGAGCATTTGCCGCAGCGCAAACTTAGTGGAATTGAGCAATTTTATTATACGCTCGTGGCGGGGGTAGAGGGTTTTCCGCTGCTGCGGTTCGCCGTATTGTTTATGCTTAGTTATGCTATTGCCCAGTTTTTACTACGTGCTATTTATGTGTTGGTGGTAGGCGGCAAGTCGGAACTCCATGAGCATGAAAAGAAATCTGGCTTCTTCAGCAGGGTGGCAGGGGCTGGAATCGGTACCCTTATTGGTGGAGCTCGCGCCATGATGATCATAGCCCTGCTGTTCATAGGCGTAAGTCTGTATCCAGACAGCGGGTTTAGCAGCTACGTACAAGCTTCGCCGATTTATAAGCAAGGTGCGCAATCGGTCATTGAGCCGTTGTCCGGGACTCTGATTAAGGATAAGCTGCCCGTATTTACGCAGGCTGTTACCAAGGAATTGAATGGTATCATGCAGCGCAAATACGAAATAATCGACCGGGACATTCCGGATGATATCGGTCAGGCAGCAGTCAAGATTACCGAAGGAGCTAGCGGTGATGAGCAAAAAGCCAGAGCCTTGTATGAATGGGTAGGCACCCGCATTAGCTATGATTACAGTAAGGTAGAAGCCTATGAGCAACGTGGGGATTGGCATGAGCAGACTCCCAAAGATACGTTTGATACCCGTAAAGGAGTATGCATTGATTATGCCCGCCTGTACGCAATGATGGCTCGTTCACAGGGACTACAGGTCAAGGTCGTTACAGGCCTTGGATACAACGGACAGGGAGGTTACGGCTCCCATGCCTGGAATGAGGTGTATTTGAGCGGACAGGATCGGTGGGTCCCGCTCGACCCGACCTGGGCACAAAGTGGGGACTGGTTTAATCCGCCTGGTTTTGCTCAAACACATATCAAGGATAAAGTGATTTAAGAAGGAGTGGAGAAGGGCGCATGAGAAAGATGAACAACGAGCAAGAAAAAAACAATGAGACATCCGACCGAAAAAGATTTAGCTTCCGGATCAATCTGTTCTTTTTCAGCTCGTTCATTATATTTACAGTCATCATTGTCAGACTGGCGATACTTCAATTTGTAGATGGACCCCAGCTCAAACAGCAGGAGGCCAGTAATGTTACCAAAAACGTACCACTTACGCCGATTCGCGGAACAATTTATGATTCAACCGGGCAGAACAGACTGGCATATTCAACACCTGTACAATCGCTGTATATCACGCTCTCCAAGAATTATAGTGATGGTATGGAAGAAAAGCGTAGTCCAGATAAAAAGCTGTTGCCTGAGCTGGAAAAGATGACACAAAAGCTGGCGAATCGCTTTGCTGAATATGGCAATAAAGATGAGCCTAAAATGACGCCAGAGCAAATTATGGACGCTATGGACCGGAACTATCAGCGATTTAGCGGTTTTACGCCGCGGCTGATCAAAACGAATCTTAGTAAAGATGAAGTTGCCTATTTTATGCAGCATAAAAGTGAGTTTCCAGGCGTAGATGTCGTTGAAGAAACGGTACGTCATTACGATCCTGATACAGTAGCTGTTCAAACGGTTGGTTATATTAAAAGTTATAAAAGTGCACGTGAAACATTGGAGAAATATAAGAATATTCAAAAATCCATGTCAGCTGAAAATGATCCGGGCCTCATTTATATGGATAATGAATCTGTGGGCTTTGACGGGCTGGAATATCAATATCAGGAACAATTACGGGGGAAAAATGGCTATAAAACAGTACCCATTGATCCACGCAATATGCCGGAAGGTGTAGATTCTGTTACTCCTCCGCAAAAAGGGGATAATGTCTATTCCACGATTAACAAAGAGATTCAGGTGAAGACTGAAAATGCCATTATGGATCAATTGAGATGGCTCCATTCACATGCTGTATCCGGCAAGACTCATCCTTATGCGAAAACAGGCTTCGCAGTAGCGATGGAAGTAGATACCGGAAATGTGGTAGCTATGGCTAGTATGCCGGATTATGATGCGAATTATTGGCAAACGGGTACGATTTCAAAAGACAAATATGAAGAGATAAAACATGTGTATCAAAACGCTACAATAAAGAACGTTGGCTCAGGCCAACCTGGACAGCATCCAGATTCTACAGTGCTTCTGGGATCTACAATTAAGCCGCTGTCTGTTCTTATTGGATTGGAAGAAGGACTGTTTACAACAAATACGTACTATCAAGACACAGGAGCAGCTTATTTCGGACGGAACAACTCTTCACGGGTACGCAACGCATCTGGTCATGTGTACGGTTCAATGGACCCGGCTACCGCTATTCGCCATTCCTCCAATGCCTTTATGGTCGATATGGTTGGCAAGCGCTTATATAACAAATATATTAATAACGCTGCAGAAGACCAAGGTGTTAACGTATGGGACCGCTACATGAAGGAATTTGGATTAGGTGTTTCTACTGGAGTAGACTTGCCTGGTGAGTTCCGGGGTTGGCGAGAATATACGAGTAAATCCGAGTCTGCACTTTCCAAATTAGCATATGCATCCTTTGGTCAACAAGGTAAATATACGCCTATGCAACTTGCTCAGTATACAACGATGATTGCTACAAAAGGCAAACGGATGGAGCCACATTTGGTCAGTCAAATTAAAGATACCAATGGTAATGTTGTCCAGACGTTTAAGCCGAAGGTGCTGAATGAAGTGAACTTCCCGGATGCTTACTGGAATGAGGTCATACGCGGAATGGCTACAGACGTTAGCGCATTTAATGGCTTCCCTTATGACTTTGCCCGCAAAACAGGTACATCACAGCAGAGTGTAGGTAGAGAACTAAAAGATAACGGGGTATTTATCGCCTTTGCACCACGCCAGCATCCGAAGCTGGCCGTAGCCGTTGTCATTCCTGAAGGAGGCTTCGGGGCTTGGAGCGCCGGACCTGTGGCACGTAAAATCTTTGATGCTTATGATGAAGTATATGGTCTGGACGGTGTTCCTAAGAAAAAGGATACAGCGACAGCCGATTCTAATGCAGCTAAACAGCCATAATTATTTTATACAGATTTTTACTCATATAAGCTTTCCTCAGCCTTTGGACTGAGGAAAGCTTTTTTTTGTTCTTTATACGTTTTCTTACAAAATTGTCATCTTAAATTTCATCGTTTCTTGCTTTCAATATGGTAGGATCAGGAATAGGAGACTTTATTGGAAGGAGTAATGACCAGCAAATATGGACAGAGGAAGTTTGGACAAAAAGTTTTCATTCAAAAAGAAAAATGATGAAGAGAATGCTGAATCACGAAAAAAGCGGACGGTTCTACGAACCAACCTACTGTTTTTTAGTGTTTTTGTGCTGTTTGCCCTAATCATTACCAGACTAGCTGTATTGCAGTTTGTACAATCAGAGGAGCTAAAGGGGCAGCAGCAATCGATAAATACCAAAAATGTCCCGCTTACCCCAAGTCGCGGTACGATTTATGACTCCACAGGTAAGATTAGACTGGCATATTCCACCCCGGTGCAGTCCCTGTACGTAACTTTGTCTAAGGATTATAGCAAGCGTACGGAAAATAATCGCAAGCCGGGGGAAAAGCTGCTCCCTGAGCTTAATGCTTTTGCTGACAAGCTTGCTAGCAAATTAAACGAACTGGGGCGTGCCGAAGGAGAGCAACTTGATGCAGAGGAGATTATCAAGCGACTCGACCCTGATTATATTCAATTTAGAGGATTTACCCCGCGTTTGGTCAAATCTGATCTGAGTCAGCAGGAAATCGCTTATTTTCTGGAGCATCGAGCAGAGTTTCCAGGTGTGGAGGTTATCGAAGAAAGTGTACGCCATTATGACTCGGATCGGGTAGCAGTCCAAACGATTGGATATATGTATAAATTCAAAGGAGCCCGAACAAATCGGGCCAAATATAAAGAGTTGTATGAGGCCAATTCGGAGGTCCTAAGACCGGAACAGGTATATTCGGAAAGCGAAATTGTCGGATATGATGGCTTGGAGCTTCAGTATCAAGACGAGCTGAGAGGAAAAAACGGCTATAAAACGGTAGAGGTCAACCCGCGCAGCATGCCGGAGGGCATTGAATCCATTACGCCTCCAGTGAAAGGTCATCATCTGTATTCTACCATCAACAAGGAAGTTCAACAAAAAACCGAACAAGCGATTATGGATCAGCTCAGCTGGCTTCATACTCATGCCGTATCAGGTAAACTTCATCAGGATGCAACCACTGGCTTCGCTGTCGCGATGGAGGTAGAGACCGGACATGTCGTGGCGATGGCCAGTATGCCCGATTATGACTCGAATGTATGGAAAACGGGAAGTGCGTCGGCCTCGGTATATAACGATATTCAGCATAAAATGGGGAACGGAACGATTAAATCCGTACCTAGCGGAAAAGCGGGTCCGCACCCCGAATCCTCGGTCTTGCTGGGTTCAACTATCAAGCCGCTAACCGTGCTGATTGGGTTGAAGGAAAATTTTTTTTCGCCTGGACAAACTTATCAGGATACGGGAAGTGCGTATTATGGCAAAAATCGCTCTAGCCGGGTCGGGAATTCAGGCGGGCATGTGTATGGTCCTCTGACACCTAGTAAAGCAATTGAATTCTCGTCGAATACGTTCATGGTAGATATGGTGGGCAAGCCGCTATATGCTAAATACGGCAGCAATGCAGGGGTACATCAGGGGATTGATATATGGGACAGGTATATGAAGCGATTTGGACTAGGCGTACCGACGGAAGTCGATCTACCCGGCGAGTGGGCAGGCAGACTGGAGTACACCAGTAAGCATGAAAGTGCATTGACACGTTTAGTACAGGCATCCTTTGGCCAGCAGGGAAAATATACAGCGATGCAGCTGGCCCAGTATACGACTGTGCTGGCAACCAAGGGCAAGCGAATGCAGCCTCGTCTGGTCAGTAAAATTGTAGATGATCAGGGGAATCTCGTACGTGAGTTTAAACCGAAGGTGCTGAATGAGGTCGCTTTTTCAGATACGTACTGGGACACTGTGGTTCGCGGCATGGCTACTGATGTTAAAGCGTTTAACGGATTTCCTTATGATTATGCCCGTAAAACAGGGACTTCTCAGCAGGTAGTGGGTCGTACGGTTAAAGATAACGGGGTGTTCATTGCTTTTGCTCCCCGTCAAAATCCGAAGCTAGCTGTGGCGGTGATCATTCCTGAAGGAGGCTTTGGTGCAACGAGCGCGGGACCTGTTGCGCGTAAAATATTTGATGCGTATGACGAAGTATACGGGCTCGATGGTATTCCCAAAAAGCCTCAGGCAGCGAAATAAGGGTTTGAATTCTTTTGTGGGCATCTCTTTTTCATGGTAAAATGTCGTTGGACATAAGGGACATACAGGAGGAAGAGAGACGATGGGAGAAAACCAACATAAATACAAACTGCTTGCGCTCGACATGGATGGAACTTTATTGAACGATAATCATGAAATAAGCCTGGAAACGATTAATTGGATTAACAAGGCGATTCAGGAAGGGATTCATGTATGCTTGTCCACTGGACGTGCAGCGATGCATGCTTTGCCTTACGGTCAGCAACTCGGCCTGGAGACGCCTATGGTAACCGTAAATGGCAGTGAAGTGTGGAAATCGCCTCACGAATTGTGGCGCCGCTATTTACTTGATAAGGAGCTTATTCGCAAGATGCACCAGATTGCCGTAGAAACAGACTCATGGTTCTGGGCTTACTCAACTGATGAATTATACAATAGAGAACGTTGGCCGGACACATTGGATACACAGGAGTGGCTTAAATTCGGTTTTAATACGGAAAATGACGAAATTCGCCATCAAATTTTGCTGCAGCTTCAGGAGTTGGGAGGACTTGAAATTTCCAATTCCTCGATGACGAATCTGGAAATTAATCCGGCTGGTATATCCAAAGCCAGTGGCATCGCTGAAGTGTGCGACCTGCTTGGCATTACGATGGAGCAGGTGGTTGCCGTTGGCGACAGTTTGAATGATCTGGCTGTGATTCAAGCGGCTGGACTGGGCGTAGCGATGGGGAATGCCCAGGATACTGTAAAAGAAGCAGCTAATGTAGTAGTGGCTTCGAATAATGACGACGGCATTGTAGAAGTGATTCGTGATTATGTGCTTGTGTAATAAAATAAATAAGGCACAAGCAAGATGAATAGACGAAAAGGAGGAGGCCCATGGACGTTGTAGGCTGGATTGTTGTCATTGTACTGTTCATTGTGGGCATGGCGGGAGCGGTATATCCCGTATTGCCGGGGGCGCTCGCCATCTATTTTGCATTTTTTGTATACGGCTGGTTTTTCTCGTTTGCTTCATATAATAAGTTATTTTGGATTATACAAACCCTCATCGTCGTGGCTCTTTTTATAGCCGATTATGCTGTAAATGCGTGGGGAGTCAAACGATTTGGCGGCTCACGTCTGTCGGCGATCCTCAGTACTGTGGGGATCATTATTGGCCCCTTCGTTATTCCGGCATTCGGTCTGATTTTGGGACCATTTATCGGTGCTGTGCTGGGTGAACTGATTGGCAAAGCCCCGCTAGATCGAGCAATCAAAGTTGGCTTTGGCTCGGTCTTAGGCCTCTTTACCAGCACCGTGATGAAAGTAATTTTGCAGCTTGCTATGATTATTGTATTCTTGATTTGGGTGTTATAATCAGAGATTCGTTTATTATGATTTGCAGAGACAGAATCGACATGCGGCTCCGCACCGGTGATGGCTCAGGCCATGACTATTTGTTGCGGGGCTTTTGCATGCATGTGAACAGCAAGAAAGAAGGGAACGCATTTTGTCCAATAAAGAAACATTCCTTAAAGGTACGCTTATTTTAGCCGCTGCCGCCTTGGTGGCCAGAGTGCTTGGTCTGGTACAGCGCGTTCCATTGGAGCATTTGCTCGGCTCCGTCGGGAACGCCTCGTTTACCATTGCCAACAACGCTTATTTGATGCTGCTTACGGTTGCTACGGCTGGCATTCCCAGCACACTGAGCAAAATGGTTTCGGAACGCTACGCACTGAATCGGCCTGCGGAAGCGCGACGTGTGTATCGTGCGGCTTTGATATTCGCAGCCGTAGCCGGTATTATCATTACTGCGCTGCTGTATTTTGGAGCGCCTTATTTTGCCGAGCGTATAGCAGGGGTTCCGCAGTCAGCGCTGGCTATTCAGGCTTTGGCACCTGCTTTGCTGTTGTTTCCTGCCATTGCCATGATGCGCGGATACTTCCAGGGACGCGGTAATATGACCGCAGGCGGTATTTCGCAAATTGTCGAGCAGGTCGCACGGGTAGCAACCGCAATTCTGCTTGCCTTTATTATTTTGAAGCTTGGTTATGGAGATCGTGAGGTTGCGGCGGGTGCCTCCTTTGGGGGAGTCATGGGAAGTCTTGGCGCTTTGGCGGTCATGTTGTACTACACGGTGAAGTTGCGTCGTCAGGATCGCCAGGACCGTCAAGAGCAATTCCAAGAGGAAAGCTCTGCACTACCGATGATGCGCATTTACAAAGATATTTTCAAGCTTTCTATTCCCATTGTATTGTCGTCCTTGACGGTTCCGGCGGTCAATTTTATTGATACGTCGATTGTGGTTAGACTGTTGTCTGGACAAGTGGGATTGGATCAGGCTACTACTCAGTTGGGTTATCTAGGTTCTAGGGCACAGAGTGTGGCGGGCATTCCGCCGATTTTGGCTATTGCACTCAGCCAATCGCTCATTCCGATCATTTCGGCGGCTTTTGCCCGTAAGGACGAGCAGCATTTACAAAATCAGATGACGCTCGCCTTGCGTATCTCTATTTTGACTGGAATGCCAATTGTGCTGGCCTTATGTGTAACTGCTTATTCCATTAATGGTCTGCTATTCAGCTCGCTTGGAGGCAGCGGAATTATCGCTGTCCTGACACTCGGGACAATCTTCCAGATTACGATGATGACCTCTAATTCGATATTGATTGGTATGGGCAAGCCGCGTATTTCAATGATCAATGTGATGGTCGGTATCGTCGTGAAGTTGGCAGCGAGCTGGCTGCTGGCTGGTTGGCTTGGGATTTACGGGATTATTGCCGCAACCGGATTGTGTTTTCTCGTCATTACGTTGCTGAATTTGCGTGTGCTGAAAGGGATCGTTTCCTTCTCGATTATGGGCCGTCGCTGGGCAAGCTTCGTAATTGCAGTTGTAGTCTCGGGAGCTATCGGGTACGGTGTAAATGAAGCCTGCATTATGCTGGTACATCTAATACCTGCGCGTGTAGCCTTCTTGATCGCGTGCTGCATTGCCGGAGCGGTTGTACTGGTATGCTACTTGGTATTGCTGGTTGCACTGCGTGTATTGCGCAGGGACGAGCTGGGTAACTATCCGCGTATATTGCAGAAGGTGTTGCGTCCGTTAATGCGTCTACAGCGTGAGTCCACAGGACATCGAGGTTAAAGAGCCCTCATTCAGTGGAAGGGCCGTAAGCTGTTATGGGCATCATGGGCCATTGCTGTTTTTTGAATGCCATGACGGTGTTCATGGCGCATGGCAAATAACAGAGGCCGTCTTGGTTCACTGAGATGCCCAAGCGTGGAACCATCCTGAAACCAATCATAACGAGGGATCGGATCATATGCTGTATCTGACCAGACGGAGTTCAACTCCGGGCTGTACAAACGTTGACCCGGCGGAAGCCATTCATGCGCTAAAAGCGTTGCACTCTCTTTTGGAGAGCGCAGCGCTTTTTGTTCGTTGGGAGTGAACAGTCCAGGCCAATAGTCGCTGCGAGAACCGGTATGCGGCACGCGGGTAGCAAATGCGGTTACCTGATCCAGTACCTGCTGATGACCAAACAACATAGCGTAGAGGCTTTTGCCAAAGCCGATCCGCTCGTCCAGATGGCCGAAACGCTCCATGACAAGTCCGGCAAGTCCATCATTTAGCCCAAGCGGAAAAATAACCTGATTGAGCTGAAGCCAGTCATGCAAATAAAACCCCGGCTTGTGGGTTACGAATTTTTGGAAATACGGATCTTTCACGACCCGTCCTTCAATATAGTTTTGTTCATTAATAATGAGCGCTACCGTCAAAAGAGAACTATCCCGCCAAGCCCAGAAACGTTCCCAAAAGGGCTTCATGAATGGCGAAACGTGAAAATAAGGCAACAAATGAAAGCAGCTCCGTCCCAAATGACGGCTATGCATGTAAAGCTGCAACTGCGGATAAGCGTCCTGGAAAATAAGGGCGTTACAGCGCTCCAGCAGTCGATACAGCCACTCCTTTTCCTGTTCGTCGAACAGGTCGCCAATAAGCTCACTCTTCAAGTCGGTCATATTATAGCCGCCGTTACGGGAAACCAGATGAGCCAATAATGCCCAGTGTAATTCAGGATAGCCACGATAGCAGTCGAGATAAGCGGCCGTGCGCGTAATATTGCTGCGATTCTCCTGTGCTGTGTCGTTCTTGATCCGCTCCAGCAGCTCACAGTCTGTTTCACATAAAGGCATATTTAGAGAAGAGGGACGCGTAGCGGGACCGTTGACCAGCATTAACGCTTCAGCCTCATTCATAGCGGTCTGTGCCGACTGATAATCCCACGGCAGATGACGTAAGGGATAGCGTAATTTACGGGATTCGGTCCAAGCCGCACGTTTGCCTTCCCATGCCTCTTCCGCAGCGCGCGGAACGGAACCCAGTAACTTTAGCCCTCCCTGAAGCTGTCGAGATGCAGCATGGAGCCATTCGGTCAGAGACATGTTTAAATAACCTCCTTTCAAGTGCAGGCATTCCCGTATTCCAACAAGTATGTTGGGTATGCTGTAGGATGTTTGTCACTGTTGTGGATTCTTAAGTATAGCTTTAGTATGCCTTAATGAGAGGGCTTCCAATCAGCATGTGAGCAGAATAGGGAGTGTGCAAAAGCTTTACTTGGCGTTAAAATAGAAAGTACAGGATCTTATGCACAAAAGAATTTAGAGGAGGAATTATATATGCAAAAAATCGTCTCTCATGAAGACTTTAATAAGGCAATATCCAATTCAGGCGTAACGGTAGCTGTGTTCAAGGCGGATTGGTGCGGGGATTGTCATTTTATTGATCCGTTCATGCCTGATGTGGAGCAACAATATGCAGACAAGCTTACATTAATTGAGATTGACGTAGAACAGGCCGAAAGTGTCAGTCAAGAGCAAAATGTTCTGGGTATTCCCAGCTTTATCGCTTATAGTGAAGGCCGAGAGTTGGTACGTCTGGTGAACAGACTGCGTAAATCCCGCGAAGAAATCGAGCAGTTTTTGGACCGGGCTGTAGAAGTCCATGCTAATCTCGCAAAATAATTGGATCATGGTATGTATGATGGGCCCGCAGGGCACCATATCATCAAGACATTAAGAAAGCCGCTTCCTTCAGTAGGAGGCGGCTTTCTTACGGACACGTTCACATTTTGTCAACAAAGCACGTATGTCAAGGACCGATATATCAGTTATAATTACTTTAAGTGATCATTTCACAACATCTAAAGTGAATAAATATTATATTTGGAAGGATACGGGTGAATTCATTGAATAACAAAATGAGAATATTAAAATGGCTGGCACTCGTAACATGTATTGTCATGTTTTTGGCTACCTTTGGTGGAGGGGTCGTGACGCGAACGGATTCGGGTCTTGGGTGTGGACGAGAATTCCCGCTTTGTAATGGTAAACTGGTTCCGGCGCATACCATCGCATCCCTTATTGAGTTCTCGCATCGCTCCGTCAGTGCCATGGCCGGGATTCTTTCTATCGCCTCGTTTGTTGGCTTTTTGCTGTTTATGAAGCATCGGAAGGATTTACAGCTATTCTCGTTGCTCACGCTATTGTTTGTAATCATACAAGGTGCGATGGGGGCGTTGGCTGTCATCTTCTCTCAATCGGCTGCAGTCATGGGCCTGCATTTTGGCTTTGCGTTGATCGCTTTTGCCAGTGCGACCATGATGACGCTGGGGGCTTGGCAGGAGCATGCGGATTCACGTTACACTCCGCGTCTGATTCCTGGGCGTGTCAGTCGGGGTTATCGTAACTTTATATGGCTGTCAACGATCTATACCTATATTGCTGTCTATTCAGGGGCGTTGCTTAGTCATTCGGTTATCCAGAAGGTTGTAAATATTGGGGGCATTATTTCTCCACTGCTGCTTCATCAAATTTCAGCTGGTCTGCTGTTTGTCATTATCTTGGCTGTGGGTCATTACTCGTACCGTTATCACCCGAATCACCGGGATATTCGTACACTGGGTGTCGTTTCGGTCCTATTGATCATTCTTCAAGTGGTGATTGGCATTATCTTGCTGTACGTCAATAGACCTGAAATTTACATGTTTATCGTGCTGGGACATATGCTGGTGATTGCATCATTGTTCTCCATTCTGGCTTATCTGAGCTATCGTGTATGGCAATTATCACCTGACCGCAAGCTGATTCCGACCCAGGCACAGCGATCCTAAGCATTCGTAGATCATAGTGAAACGTATTTTTGCCCAAAAGGCGCTTGAACACGTATAATAACATCATAAGAAACAAACCAGGCCCACGAGTTTCTCGAGGGCTTGATTTGCTTAGGAGGAATTATCCAGTTGATCTATCAGAATTTGCGCCAATTTATCGAAGCGCTGCGTAAAGAAAATGATCTTAAAATTATAGAAGCACCAGTTGATCCTTATTTGGAACTGGCCGAGATCCACCGAAGAGTCATACAGGAAGAAGGTCCGGCGCTGCTGTTTACCAATGTCAAAGGCACCCCTTTTCCTGTCGCCAGTAATTTGTTTGGCACAAATCGCCGTGTGGATATGGCTTTTGGTCCTCGCCCAGAACAACTGATGGATGCAATTGTAGGCGCGACCAAAACGTTGCTGCCACCTACACCCAAAGCATTGTGGAATGAACGTGGGCTCATTAAGGACATGCTAAAAGTAGGACTAAAAACCGTATCTCATAGCGAAGCTCCTGTTTTGGGTGTTCGCCGTACAGATGCTCCGCTGGCTCCACTGCCTAGGGTGACCAGTTGGCACGAGGATGGAGGGCCGTTCATTACGCTTCCGCTGGTGTATACCGAGAAGCCAGGCCAACCCAAGGATCACAATTTGGGAATGTATCGCATCCAGATTTATGATGATCAGACGACTGGAATCCACTGGCAGATCCATAAAGGCGGTGGTTTCCATTATCATGAAGCCGAGCTGCGCAATGAGCCGTTGCCGACGACGATCATCATCGGCGGCCCGCCTGCCCTGATTGCGTCTGCGATTGCCCCGGCCCCGGAAAACTTGCCTGAGCTAATGCTGGCATCCCTTATTATGGGGGGCAAGCTGCCCATGACGGAAGACCCGCTTGGGGGTCACCGTATCCCAGCAGAAGCCGAATTTGCGATCAGCGGCTATGTGCCGCCTCATGAACGCCGCCCGGAAGGGCCGTTTGGCGATCATTTTGGCTATTACTCATTACAACATGACTTTCCTGTGTTTCATGTCAAACATATGCATCATCGCAAAGATGCCATTTATCCGGCAACCATTGTAGGTAAGCCGCGGCAGGAAGACTACTATCTCGGCGAATTTTTGCAGCGTTTGTTGTCGCCTGCCTATCCGCTTGTGATGCCTTCCGTCAAGTCATTGTGGGCATATGCGGAAACGGGTGTACATGCATTAGCAGCGGCAGTCGTACGTGAAAGCTACTCCCGTGAAGCGCTTGTATCGGGCTTTACGATTCTGGGTCAAGGTCAATTGTCATTGACCAAATTCCTGATGCTGACGGATCGGGTGATCGATTTATCTGACTTCAACCTGCTGCTCGAAACCATTCTGGAGCGGTTTAATCCAGCAAGAGATTTGTTTATTTTCAACCATACCTCTCACGATACACTCGATTACACGGGCCGTAAGCTGAATCACGGCAGTAAGGCGATTCTGATGGGAGTAGGCGAGCCTGTGCGTGAATTGCCTCGTGCTTATGAGGGAGGCGATCTGCCAGGAATTCGTGACATCGAACCCTATTGCGGAGGGTGTCTCGTCGTTTCGGGTGACTCCTTTGAACAGGAGCCAGAACTCGCTGCGCGTGTGTTGGAACGATTAGCGGCGGGTGAGCAAGAGTGGCCGCTTGTCTTTATCGTGGATGATGCCAAAGAAGTCGTACGCTCCCAAGCCTCGTTCCTGTGGACGGTATTCACACGCTTCAACCCAGCTACAGATATGTACGCCGACAGCGAAGTACGCTTGCATCACTTGAACTATAAGCTGCCAATTGTAGTGGATGCACGTATGAAGCCGGGCTACCCTGATGAGGTACTGCCGCGTGAGGATATTGTTAAACTTGTAGATCAACGGTGGACGAGTTATTTTGCTTGACGCCTGTTAAAGCATCAAACAGCCGGATTTTACAGATATGAAGGAGGCGTGAGCATGATACGCAAGCTGTTGGGCGAGCCCCCACGTGTAAACAGTGGTCTCCTGCTGGATGCCATGAATAGCATGTCAGACATGTTGCATTTACTGGAACGGCAAATCCAGGCGAGTGGTGATCCGACGCATGACTTTCGGAAGGCAGAAATTTTGACACGTGGTCTGATGTCGTCTTTGGATGAACTGGAGCAGAGCCATCATGCTGCGGCCTTTTTCCGTAAGAAAGTAAAAGCCGGATACGCCGAAGATATGAGCAAGGATGAAAAATCCGATTATGCTTTATATGTTTTCTTTTATAAGGATGGGTTTGTGCGAGTATTTTCCATTTTGGATAAACTTGGTAACTGGATGAATGACCTGTATGATTTAAAAACAGGGCAGTATAAGGCGCATTATTCTTATTTTACTGTGTTGCGACAGCTCAAGTATCTCAAAATGCATCCTGCATTGACAGATAATCTAAATGATATCAAGGACACATACAACGATGCTATCAATCGGCTACGTAAGCGGCGAAATACGGAGATACACTATATGAATACGGAAATGCAGGATGATCTCTGGCAACGACACCGTGCTTTATATGGCAAAATCCAACTGGAGGACCTCGATCACCATCTGGAAGATTTGCAGCAGGGCTTGGAAATGGTGTGCCGGTCGCTGTTCAACGTTTTTTCTTATACTACGAAACATTGGGAGAACCGGGCAGTACGTCCATAATTATGACAGAAAATATCCTTTGACAAAGCAATGTAAACTAACTATACTGAAACCTAGTTTCAGAAAAATGCTTGAATTATTTCTAACATAAACTTAACGGACAGCTAAAGCTGGAGTTTAACATATTTTTCTTATCCAGAGAGGTGGAGGGACTGGCCCGATGAAGCCCGGCAACCCGTTCTTTCCCGGTGTAATGCACCGGGAGGGAACATATGGTGCTAATTCCTACAAAACCGCTAGAGTTATTGCGGTTTTGGCAGATGAGAAAAGGTTCGCAAGGTGGGGCCCTTTTCATTCTGTGAAAGGGGCTTTTTTGTATAAATAAATAGCGAATTTATACAATCCTGAGAGATGACAACTGGTTAAAAGGGTAAGGAAGAAGTGAAGGAGGTCGCAGCACGTTGATAGAACTTAAGCAATTAACCAAGCATTATGGTAAAGGCAACCGACGCGTTAATGCGCTGTCCGGGTTGAACCTTTCTATAAAGCGGGGAGAAATATTCGGGGTGATTGGTCACTCCGGGGCGGGCAAAAGTACATTGATCCGCTGTATTAATTTATTGGAGCGCCCTACTTCAGGCGAAGTATGGGTAGATGGGGTAAACCTTGTGACTGTGAGTCAATCCCAGTTACAGAAGCAACGTCGAAAAATCGGAATGATTTTTCAACATTTTAATTTGTTGTCTTCAGCAACGGTCTATGACAACATTGCATTTCCATTGCGTCTGGTAAATACCCCTAAGCAGGAGGTGGACAAGAAAGTTCACGAGCTGCTGGAACTGGTGGGGCTGAAAGAACACAGTGGAAAGTATCCGTCACAGCTTTCAGGCGGACAGAAGCAGCGGGTAGGAATTGCACGGGCACTGGCTAGTGATCCTCATGTGTTGCTGTGTGACGAAGCGACGTCTGCACTTGATCCACAGACGACAGGCTCTATCCTAAAATTGCTGCTGGATATTAATCAGCGCTTTAATTTGACCATCGTATTGATTACCCATGAGATGCATGTCATCCAAAGTATTTGTGATCGGGTTGGCGTCATTCATCAGGGGGATATCGTGGAGCAGGGCCCGGTGGCAGAAGTGTTTTTGAAGCCACAGCACCAGGTAACTAAGGACTTTATCCAGCGGGAGGCAGAACATCCTGAGGAGTTGCAAGCAGCGATTGCAGCCGCAGGTAGCGGGGAAGCGGCGCAGGTGGTGCGTATCTCCTTCTTGGGTAGCAAAACTTATGATGCGATTCTGTCGCGTACGGCTCGAAGTACAGGGGTTGATTTTGCAATCTTGCAAGGAACCATCTCTACGATTAAAAACGTACCATATGGACAGCTGATCGTTCGTTTTGAAGGAAACCCTACAGATATAGAGCATACGCTGCGCGAAGTGTCTGGGCAAGGACTTGATGTGGAGGTAATCGGACAATGAGCGAACTTGATTTTTCACAAGTGAGTTGGGAAGAGCTAGGGAATTCTACGCTGGAGACCCTTCAGATGCTCGGAGCATCTGCATTGTTCACCCTCGTTATTGGATTGCCGCTCGGTATATTGTTGTTTCTGGCGAGCCGCTCCTCGTTGACTCCGATGAAGGTGATATACATTGTATTATCTTTCATCGTTAACATTTTGCGTTCCGTACCATTTATCATTTTGATCGTTGCACTTATTCCTTTTACACGATCGTTGGTAGGTACCTCTACCGGGGTACTGGGAACCATCCCGCCCTTGGTTATCGGGGCTGCTCCATTCTTTGCACGTCTTGTCGAAACGTCTCTGCGTGAAGTGGACAAGGGTGTCATTGAGGCTGCA
This sequence comes from Paenibacillus ottowii, assembly GCF_006874425.1. GTDB lineage: Bacteria > Bacillota > Bacilli > Paenibacillales > Paenibacillaceae > Paenibacillus > Paenibacillus ottowii. The sequence goes on along the minus strand of NZ_VIJZ01000006.1, from coordinate 248,435 downwards.
CAAGCGATGGGGGCCTCGACAGGGCAAATTATCCGGCGTGTGCTGTTACGCGAAGCACTTCCGGGCCTGCTGGCCGCATTAACCATTACTGTTGTTACCCTCGTATCGTACACGGCAATGTCCGGTATGATCGGGGGCGGTGGACTGGGTACGCTGGCTATCAACTACGGTTATTATCGTTACGAAACGGCTGTAATGATTGTTGCGGTCGTGCTAATGGTCGTATTGGTACAACTGCTGCAAATGGCAGGAGATCGCCTCGTGCGGCATTATACTCGAAAATAGGGAAAACATATATAGATATCCTTATTGGTCAGGACGTCTGATCCTGAATATTACAAATTATTGGAGGGGTAACAACATGAAGAAATGGGTATTGGCGGTATTGAGCTTGACATTAATTGCGGTACTGGCTGCTTGCGGTACAAAAAGCACAACATCAGATACAAATAATGCGGCTGAAAATACTGGCGGGTCACCACGTGAAGTCGAACTGAAAGTTGGAGCTTCTCCTGTACCACATGCGGAAATTTTGGAAGCGATCAAGCCTCAGTTGGAAAAAGAAGGAGTTCGCCTTCAAGTCGTTCAGTTTAACGACTATGTACAGCCGAACGTACAATTGTTTGACAAGCAACTGGATGCTAACTTTTATCAACATGTACCCTACCTGAATGTAATGAACAAAGAGCGTAAAATGAACCTGGTATCTGTTGGCGCCGTTCATCTGGAGCCATTCGGTATCTACTCTCAAAAATATAAAAAGCTTGATGAACTTCCAGACGGTGCAACGGTAGCGATTCCGAACGATGCAACTAATGGAGGCCGGGCATTGCTGCTGTTGGAGAAACAAGGTCTGATCAAGCTGAAAGACTCAAGTAACATTGAAGCTACTGTAAAAGATATTACTGAAAACAAGAAAAACCTGAAATTCAAGGAGCTGGAAGCAGCTATGCTGCCACGTCAGTTGCCTGAAGTAGATATTGCGTTGATCAACACGAACTACGCTCTGGAAGCTAAACTTAATCCGACCAAGGATGCACTGGCGCTGGAAGATAAGGATTCTCCATATGCTAACGTACTGGTAGCACGTCCTGATAATAAAGATTCCGAAGCGATCCAGAAACTGCTTAAAGCTTTGCAATCTCCAGAAACTAAAAAATTCATTGAAGACAAATATCAAGGCGCAATTATCCCTGCATTTTAAGCAGAAAATAAGAATGCGCTGAACGTAACCCCCAGATTCTCTTGAACAAGAGGACTGGGGTTTCTTTTTGGCTGAGAGTTGTAGGGAAAGCTCAAATATTTTATACTTGGGGGTGACCGTTCTCTGTGAAGAGGAGGAAAACTGTTGAGAGACAAAGTCGCACTCATAACGGGCAGTGCCAAAGGTTTGGGTAAAATGACCGCTCTGCGTCTGGCTGATGAAGGCTGTGACATTGCGCTAAATTATGTGCATAGTCAGGCTGAAGCCGAATTGCTTAAGCAGGAAATTGAGTCAAAGGGAGTCCGCTGCCTGTCCTTACAAGCAGATATCTCGGTTCAGGAAGATATTACGAGGCTGATCGGTGAGGTGCAGGATCGGCTGGGCGGGGTCGATATTATGGTGAATAATGCCGGACCCTTCATCCGGGAACGCCGTTTGTTTGCAGATTACAGTGTAGCTGAGATTCATGCCATGATACAGGGAAATCTGGTGGGTACCATGTTGCTGGATCATTTGGTATTGCCGCACATGCGTAGCCAACAATGGGGACGTATTATTCATTTTGGCTTTGGTCATGCTGGAGAAGCGAGGGCTTGGCCGCATCGCGCCGTCTACGCAGCTGCCAAGGTGGGACTGGTGTCTTTTACGAAGTCACTGGCTGTTGAGGAAGCTCCTTATGGCATCACGGTAAATATGATTTGTCCAGGGGATATCCGAGGAGCGAACAAGGAAAAGTCGATTGCCGATGTCATTGGCATGCAGGATAAAGAGACACCACGTGGGCGTCCGGGAAGCGGAGAGGACATTGCGCGTGTGATCACCTATTTGTGTGAGGAGCATTCAGATTTTATAACAGGCAATATTATGGATGTGTCCGGTGGCTTGGACCCCATTCGGCCAACCATATAAGCTTGAGAGAAGCCTTAAGAGGCTGTAATACAAAAAAGAGTCTTGAGCTTCGGTAACGAACTCAAGACTCTCTGATCATTATGCATCAAGCATTAAAATACTTGTACCACTTCTTGGACGCCTTCAACTTCTTCGAGAAGAGCGCGTTCAATCCCTGCTTTCAGCGTAATTGTAGAACTTGGGCAACTGCCGCAAGCGCCTACCAGCTTCAACTTAACGATGCCGTCTTCAACGTCAACCAGCTCAACGTCACCGCCATCGCGTTGCAGGAACGGACGGAGCTTATCCAGTACGTCTGCTACTTCATCATACATCTGAACGCTTTGTGCTTCGCTCATTAGAATTCAACTCCTTTCCTATACCTTGTTTATTATATTACAAAGCGGGCCAAATTAAAATGCCCGTCATACAAAGCAGGTGAAAAAATGTTAAGACCTATTATTGAATTTTGCACCAGTAACATGCATTTTGGTACCGATGAGCTTATGGCCAAACTGGAACAGAATCCGGATTATGATGTGATTGAATACGGCTGCCTAAGCAATTGCGGTCAGTGTAACGCCGAGCCTTATGCGATGGTTAACGGTGAAATTGTATCCGCAGATTCAGCAGAGCTTCTGTACGAAGTGATTCTAAACAAAATTAAAGAAGCCGAAGCATGGGACAATCTGGATTTGGATTAAAAATAGAAATCTCCGCAAGCCAGCTTCCTCTGGTAGAAAATATACATCATCTATAGATGCATAAGCAAAAAGACCTGCTTCCAGAGCAGGTCTTCAGGCTGTCGAGAAACCCCCTGTTTTTTTAATGAGGCTTAAAATGGTCATTTTGATCAAATAAAAATGGGTCCTCAGATCGTTTTAAATCGATTTTTGTTTTAAAAGTTGATTCTCCCCAAACAAAAAATAAAGTGCCGGAAAGTCCGTTGGACTTTCTCGACACTCTGAAGACCTGCTTCCAGAGCAGGTCTTTTTTTGTTGATTAAAGATCCATTTAGCCAAAATGGCGCTTGGACTTCCAGAGCACACCACTTTTCAGCAGACGCGGCACTCGTCCACGCAAAGAGGTGCTGCCCATAAAGCCGTAACCGAATCCAGCCTTCTTGCCCAGCGCACCTAATGTACCGCGTAGCTTTAGAGGATGCGGGTGAGGCGTGTGGCCTTTCCACAGGTCGCGCACAATGTGGGCAATCTGTTCTCCTTGCACCTCTGCCGCCTGAGCGCTTGGAGAGTAGGGAAGGCTCGCACAGTCTCCGACGACGTACACTTCAGGATGGTCCGGTATTTGATAATATTCGTTGAGCACGATACGGCCCTGAGGGTCTTTAGGAACCGCTAAATCCTGTACTATTTTTACAGGCTGAATCCCGGCCGTCCATACAACTGCATCGGTCGTGATTTGCTCGTCATGGTTGTAAATAGCCCCTGGTTCAATCCGGGAAACTCCAACATGATTCAGCGCATTCACTTGATGCTCCTTAAACCAGGCATGTACATAGGCAGACAAACGTTGCGGAAATGCTGATAGCACCCGCTCGCCCCGATCCATAATCGTAATATTCAAATCCGCGCGGCTTTCACGTAACTCCGCAGCAATCTCAACACCACTTAGACCGCCACCTACAATATGGACATGTCCATAAGGCTTGATTTCATTCAAGCGCAGATAGGTTTGACGGGTATGATTAAAGGACTGGATCGTACAACTGTATTCTTCTGCCCCTGGTGTATTATGAAAGCGATCGGTACAGCCTAGCGCAATGACAAGCTGGTCATAGGACAAAGGCTCACCGTCCTGAAAATGAACCATTTTATTCTCAAGATCCATCGAAGTGACTTCTCCGTATCTGCGAATAAGGCGTTGTTCATCTGGAAAATGTACTCGCAAATCAAAATCAGATACCGTACCTGCCGCAAGGGCATAATATTCTGTTTTCAATCCCTGAAAAGGCATTCGATCCACCAAAATAATTTGAATATTGTCGGGAATATGTTTATCCAGCAATTCTTTGGCAATGGTAAGGCCGCCATAGCCGCCCCCCAGAATAACGAAATTTTTCATCAAAATCCGCCGTCCTTTCGTTACCGTGTCCCCGGCAAGTGGTCTGGTGTCTTGTCGATCTAGCACAATTACTGTTGTTGTAAAACCCGGGTAAGCGGGTCTGTCTATGGTAGACAGACCGGCGTGTTCCGAGGCAGCTTGAGGCTACATAGTGTGAGTATTGGGGAGAAAATGCACGCGGGAAATCTGAATCCGATGTTACACTTATTCGAAAACTTCGATTTCGTTATAGAAGGTATCCCGTTCTACAGGAATGCGTCCAGCGCCTTTGATCAGCCAGATTAGCTCTTTGCGAGTCAATCCGGCAGGGGTTAACGCACCTGCGGCATGGCTGATCTGCTCGCGCACAATCGTACCATGGACATCGGATGCACCAAAGGTAAGAGCGACCTGCGTCAATTGCGGGCCGATGTTAATGAAGTAAGCTTTGACATGGTCGATATTGTCCAGCATCAAGCGGCTGATTGCAATGGTTTTGAGGTCCTCGTAAGCAGAGTTGCGACGCATGATGTTAGCGTTTTTGCTTTTCGGTTGCATGGACAGTGGGATAAATACCATAAAACCGTTCGTTTCATCCTGCAATTCACGAATTTGCAGCATATGCTCAATCCGATCCTGATAGGTTTCGACTGATCCGTACAGCATGGTCGTATGAGTTTTCATACCGAGATTGTGGGCTGTACGATGTACTTCAAGATAGCGGTCCACATTGGCTTTGGTAACATGCATCTTCTTTCGATACTCATCAGATAAGATTTCCGCGCCACCGCCAGTCAGGGATTGAAGTCCTGCCTTTTGCAGTTCTTGAAGAACTTCTTTAATACTCAAGCCGCTTATGCGTGTGAAAAAGTCAATTTCCGCTGCAGTGTAAGCTTTTAGTGTAACGTTCGGATACTTTTCATTCAGCGCTTTTAGTGAATCTACATAGTACTGGAAAGGCACATGATTATTATGACCGCCGACGATATGAAATTCTCTCACACCCGGATGGATATGTTGCTCTACATAATCAATCATTTCCTGCCCGGACAACGTATAAGAGCCTTCCTCCCCCTGATCCTTACGGAAATTGCAGAACGCGCAGCGCGCTTCGCATACATTGGTGAAGTACAGGCTCATGTTTTCGATAAAATAAACCTTTTTTCCATTCTTGCGTAAATTAGCTTCGTTAGCCAACTGACCCAGTGTGAGAATATCGTCAGTTTCATACAAATATATACCATCTTCGAGGTTCAAACGAATCCCGTTTTGTACCTTTTCTACAATTTCCGCCATTCTGCGGTCTGTAAAAGGTGTAACTAATGTGGACATGCCTATTCCTCCTTCAAGTTGCTCTGTGCGAGGCTATCCGCCAAATTAGCGGCACGATCGCTTGATGCGCACAGGATGTCCCGTTCCGTCGGTAAGAATCCGGCAGCGCGGATATACGATATGTGAAAAATGTTACAATGCCAGGCTACAATGATGGATGTCTCATAATTTCGCCTTTGAAATGACAAATTTCCGACAGTTTCTTTAACACACTCTTCACCTATTATAAACCTCACACCACTGGTGTTCAATACAAACGAGTAGAAAAAGAGGTGTTTAAGCCTGTAACGGAAGGACATTCCATGACTTGAGCACCTGCAAATAAGAGAGTATACTGAAGGGGAGCATGAAGTAAAAGAGGAGGATGGAGCTATGATTAACATCACCGATTCCGCTGCTGAACGCCTGAAAGAAATGCTGGAGCAGCAGGAAACGCCGAATATGTTTTTACGTCTGGGTGTTACGCCAGGTGGATGTACCGGATTTTCGTACGCCATGGGCTTTGACGACAACGAGACGGATCAGGATATATATATGAATGTACAGGATATGAAAGTAGTCGTGGAAAAGGATAGTATCCGCTATCTGGACGGTCTGGAAATCGACTTTGAAGAGTCTGGTATGTCTGGCGGTTTCACGATTCATAATCCGAATGCTGTAGCTACATGCGGCTGCGGTTCAAGCTTCCGTACAGCTACAGATGCAGGGAAACCAAGCGAAGAACCTTGTTGATTTTTCGAGTGGTGGTCTAAATTATGTCCTATAGACACGCGTTTAGGCTATAGATTACGGATAACGGCCTTTGTAACGAATTTTACTCGTTGCGAAGGTCATTTTTGTGTTGTTTATCTTTTGTTTAGAAATACCGATATAACATTGAGTCGGAGGAACTATTTTATACATAAATTTACCTAAAGGAAGTGGAAAAAGATGTTGAAAAAGAAATGGCTGATTACCCCTGTGGTTGCGGTGACACTGTTGTTCAGTCAATCTGCATTGGCGGCACATACGTTTTCTGATGTGAATGGTACAAAATATGAATGGGCTGCCGAATCCATTCGTTCGATGGTCGACAAAGGTGTTGTCAGCGGCTATACGGATGGGACCTTCAAGCCAGGCAAAACCATAACAAAGGCGGAATTTGTCCATATGTTTCATAAACTTTTTCCAGAAATCAATTATTCAGCTGGTAAATCTTCAGAGTTTGCGGATGCGCGCAAGCACTGGGCGAATCAAGATTTCGCAGCCATATTCAACGGGGATTATGTGTGGCCGTTTGCTGAAAGTGTAGGGGGCAAATATCCAAACTACCAATTCTATGTCAAGCCCGACAAACCGCTGACCCGGTGGGATATGATGATGATTGCTTCTGTTCGAACAGACTATACCAATCAGACTCTTCACCCTGAAATTGCAGAGGTAATTTCCTCAGCTGCACAGTACAACGATATGAAAGTTCGTCAGGCAAATTACAAAGACAATTTCTCAGCCTACTATCCGGTACTGTACATCGACACAACGGGAGAGGAGTACTCCTATGATGGAGATTCCCAAGATCAAAAGGCAGAAGCATTCTACACCCTTACCAAGATGGGCGTCCTTACCGCTGATAATGGATACCTTCACCCAAAAGCGCAGGTCACACGGGCCGAAGCTGTTACTGTTTTACAGCGTTTGTACAATGCCACAACCAAGTGATTTATAAAGGCTGTAAAAAGGAAGCGCTATCCCTATTGCTTTAAATCCGTAAACAGTTCCTGCGCAGTACGCACAAATAATTGTACAGCAAGTGAGGCATTGCGCAGGGACGGTATAGCAATACCGATTTGGCGTGTGATCAGAGGCGTGGTTTCCTTGACGGTCAGATCGTGCGGGAACGTGGACAAGGCAAGCGAAGAGACAATGCCCATACCTAGTCCCTGTCGGACCATGCTGACCAGCGTGCTGATATTGTGAGTAATGAATTGTGCCTGCAACTGACTTTGCTCGCGTTCAAAACCTTCCATAATAGCGACCTCATGTCCGCCTTTACAAAAGATCATATCCTGTTGATTCAAGTCTCGAATGGCGATTTTGTTGTGCGATTGAAAAGGGTGACCGTCTGGCAGCAGAATAACCATGTCATCCTGACATAAGGGAATTACATCCACCTCTGGGTCTGGCAACAGGATGATGCCTGCTTCAATTTCTCTGGAATGCACCCACTCCTTGACTTCATTCGTAGAGCCTTCATGTAAATCGAAAACAAGATTCGGATAGTGCTGACGAATATGATGAATAATGGGGGGCAGAAAATAGGCGGAGGCCGAAGGAAAGGCACCAATCGTGATTGTACCTACGTCCAAGCCTTTTTCAGCGGCCACCTGCTGCTGCACTTTTTCCATGCTTTGCAGCATCATGCGGAATTGCAGCAGCACCTTTTGTCCGATTTCTGTCAGGAGCACGCCTTTTTTTCGATCGCGCAGCAATAGCTGGACATCGAGCTCGTTCTCGATACTGGCGATGGCATGGCTGACCGCAGGCTGGGTCATATGCAGCTCATGGGCAGTTTGGGTAAAGTTTAGCGTTTCAGCTACGCGAACAAAGATTATAATCTGAGTAATAGTCATAAGTGAAAAGTTATCTCCCTTATTGAAAACATTCATTTTATTTATTAGTGACCACAGTATAAGCTAGTAAGGCAAAGCTTTGCAAACGGCTATTCAGATGGTAGTCGTAAGCAATGTGCAATGAATTTCTAAGGAGAGAGGCATCTATGAAAAAATTAACGCCTAAAGCTACGCTGTGGCTTGTCTTGATATTAGTGATGGTATGGGGGATCAACTGGCCGTTGACCAAGCTGGCTTTGCCAGATACGCCGCCGATATTTTTTTCAGGAATCCGTACGCTGCTGGGTGGTGTAATTCTGCTGTTGTTCGCTATACGTAACCGGGAAGGCTTACGTCTTAGACAAAATGCGTGGACTTATCTGGTGCTGGCTATATTTAATATTGCAGGCTACTATGGTTTGCAGACGGTAGGGCTGCGTTATCTGCCTGCTGGGTTGTTTTCCACTTTAGTATTCCTACAGCCGATCTTGTTGGGTTTATTTTCGTGGATGTGGTTGGGAGAGCGTATGTTTCCCTTGAAGGTTACAGGACTGGTACTGGGTTTTGGTGGCGTAATCGTGATTAGCTCAGGCGGAATGGCAGGTCATTTGTCTGTGCTGGGCATTGTGTTGGGGCTAGCCTCAGGACTATGCTGGGCGCTCGGCACGATTTATATGAAGAAAAAAAGCAAACAACTGGATTCCATTTGGGCGGTGACGATGCAGCTTATTCTGGGAGGGATCATACTCAACGGAATAGGGTTTACGACCGAAAAATGGAGCGACATCCACTGGACGACCTCATTTATTACGATTTTATTGTTTATTTCGATATTTGTAATTGCGATGGGCTGGCTGATTTATTTTAAACTGATCGACAACGGGGACGCAGGAACCGTCGGTTCTTACACCTTTATGATTCCGGTGCTTTCCACGATCTTTAGTATGGTTATGCTTAGGGAATCACTCACTTTGACCTTTGTCGTGGGGCTGGTGCTGATTGCAGGTAGTGTATATCTGGTAAATACAGCTTCTCCCGGGAAAAGAGCGAACCAAAGCTCGAAAGCTGATCAAACGAATTCCTGTACAAATGCTTAGAAAATATAGAATTAGGAAAAATATACTAGAATATCAGAGGGGAGAATAGTAAAATGTGACTATATAAATAGAGAGGAAGTTTGGTATGGGAGAGTTAAGCGGTCATACTCAGACTATGGAGCCGCAACCACAGTCTATTCGTAAGCTGGCAGTTGTGGCAACGGTCATTTCAGGAGTAGCTGTACTAGGCTGTATAGCCTTGGCAGTATGGAACTATAATCTGAATACGAAGGTCAATTCTTTAACTATAGCGAATGTATCGCTGAAACAGACAACACAAGCATTAACCAAGCAACAAAATGATACAGAGGCGTTATTGAGAAAAGTTAGGTTAGCAACCAACCTGTCATCCATAACGCATCTGTTAGAGCAGACATCTGTCGTTACCGATGATTTTGTATTGGAAAAAGTGACTTTTGATGTGGCAGAGGATGGCAAGTTAAGGAGTGTGCTCCTGAATGTGAACAATCAACCTAATCTTGGTTTTGGTGGTGCTTATCAAGGTTATGGCAAATATAATATGTCCTCTGCTGCATTGACGAAGAAGGCCGAGGAAGTCATAAATATAGTAATGAAAGAGTACGGTACATCTGACAAGCTTCCGGTATGGGATAAGAATACGAAGGTGAAAATGACAGTTCAAAATTATCCGCTTGGTCAGCGGGAAGGCGGCACGTTTAAGCTCACAAGACAGCAATAGAAGGAACCAAAGGTTATTTCGATGCTGGGCATTACAGTTTTTTTCTAAGGGAATGCAAATTGAGCGGGGGAGCTAAGAAATGAACAGATATACACCTACTGCGAGGGAACGCTGGCAGATGAAACAGAGTGAGCCGCAGCCGCAGGGCTGGGTGCTCGCTCTATTTGGCTGGATTTTTTCAGGTTTGGGGTTCGTATTCAGTTTTTTTGTCATTGGCGGCTTGTTTGGGATTATCGGACTTGTTTTCGGAATTTTGACTAAAAAGATGGAACAAAGAAACACACAGGGCATCCTTATTATCGTCATCAGTTCCGTTGCTATTGGCATTGGGTTATTGATTTTTATGATTTTTTTCGCGCATGGTTTTGTAGAAGGTCTTAGAGAAGGTTATAATGAGCATTATTAGGTTAGGGAGGTAACAACATTGAGCGTCATTATTTCCCAGCAAATCTCGGCAACGGGTGTGAAGGAATATACGAAGGTGATCAAAACATTTGATTCCCCTTTTACACCTTTGGTTGGACAGAAAATCAGGGATACAGCATTTGGTGATATGCAATATTATGATGTCGAGGACGTATTTATTGATTTAGAGGCGAATGAATATTGGGTGATTCTACCTGCTGTTTTGCTGCATACAGATGATATTGAGGATCTACGAGATGCTGTGCGTGAATATCGTTCACACGGTTGGGGATGTACGAAACCTCTATAACTGTATACTGCTTAAGCTCTATACGGAAACGTCTTTCTTTTGCGAGATAGGCGTTTTCTTATGTATTTGTGTATAAACATTTCCTAATGATTGGCATGAAAAGAAAGAAATTATGCTGAAAATGCGCAAAATGTATCATTTTTTATCATAAAACGACAAGTTGAGAAATGAAAACGGACTTAATGTGTTATACTTAGTATATCAAAGGACAAGAGTCTAAAACGACCGGTAAGGCCCTTTCTTTGAAGAGCCTCTGAAGGGTTCAACGTTTATCCAAAATAAATGGTCAAAAGGAAAAGGGGTAATGCTAACGTGAGAGTGAATTTGAAATTTACGAACAAAGGGCAAGTTGCAGTTGAGAAGTTCAACAATGAGGAGCTTATTGAAATCTTTAGCCGCTACATTAAAACGTTATGCAAGAAGTATGATATCTCGGTTACAGTACCTGAGGAGCTGAATGGTCAGATTTTGGAAGAGGGTACTGTGAAGGTCGTGCTGGATAAGATTAATTGTGATATGGACGCTTTTTTCAAGGAACTGAGTCGGGATATCAAGGTGCCGCTGGTCAAACGATTGGGCACTAAACTGGATAATGTGTTTAAGACTGAGGTCGTGGAGCAAGAACAGAGCTAAGAATAAAGATCAAGCGAGATCTCATGAAGATTTGCATGATGAAATGAAATCATAAAACCTCCCGAATGGGGCACATGGATAGACCATGTACTCGTTCGGGAGGTTTTATATGTTTAAGCTGCTCTATTCAGCAGATAACATGCATAGCATGTCTGAGTCTTTTAACGTGTTGTTGTGGAGGCAAGGCGCAGTTTGGCTAAATCAAACGAAGGCACCAGTCCTTCCTGCGCGGCGCGACCGAGCAAGGCTTCGATGGCGGCATAACCGCTATCGCCCAGATTGGCGGTAAAATCGTTCACATACAGGTCGATATGCGATTGGGCGACATCGGGTGACAGCTCTTGCGCATGAGACAGTACATAATCACGCGAAGCTTCAGGATGCTTCCAGGCATATTCGACAGAGGCGCGTATCCAGTTGGTGATCGCATCCAGATCCAGCGTACGACGGGCAATAATAGCTCCGAGCGGGATCGGCAGCCCTGTATCTTCTTCCCACCAGTTCCCCAGGTCAACTTGCTTGCTAAGTCCATAGGACGGATAGGTGAAGCGTGCTTCATGAATAACCAATCCTGCATCTATCTCTCCATCACGGACAGCAGGCATAATTTGGTCGAACGGCATCACGACAATCTCGCCGACACCTCCAGGCACATGCTTGGCCGCCCAAAGACGGAACAGCAGATAAGCAGTAGAGCGTTCACTTGGAACAGCTACACGCTTACCGGATAGGGCTTCCGGGCCTTCGACGGCGGAACCTTCCTTGGTCAGGACGAGCGGCCCGCAACCCCGGCCCAGTGCGCCACCGCATGGCAACAACGCGTATTCATCCAGCACCCATGGGAGTGCAGCGTACGAAATTTTCATGATATCAAGTCCGTCTGGTGTGATTGCCAGATTGTTGGTAATGTCGATATCGGCGAATGTAATGTCCAGCGCGGGTGCGCCTGGAATCAATCCATGCGCCAAGGCATGGAAGACAAAAGTGTCGTTAGGACAAGGTGAAAAAGCAATTTGCATCTATATAACCTCCGTTAATGTAGAAAATGCGGCTTCCAACGCTTGCAAAGCCTCTTTGATTCGCCAGGCTGCACGGTCACGTGGACCAACAGCATTGGAAATCGTGCGAATCTCCATCATCGGCAGCTCCAGCCTGTTGGCCGCCACGGCTACGCCGTAACCCTCCATAGCTTCAGCAGCAGCTCCGGGAATGCGTTTGGCTAGGCGTTCTGCTGTTGCCGCCGTGCCGGTGGCTGTCGATACGGTCAGGATCGGTCCGGCGACCGCCATCTGACCAGCGTCACGCAGCGCCTGAACAAATCGCTGCGTAGCAGCAGCGTTCACGGCAATGCGGCTGGAGCCAAAGCCCAGCTCGTCCACGCTGCTGAAGCCCTCTGCCGTCTCTGCGCCCAGGTCGGCGGCAATAATTGCGTCAGCAACGACGACGCTCTCCAGTGCAGCGACCTCCGCAAAGCCGCCACCAATACCGGCGCTGATGACCAGACGGTAGCCGCCAGTCGCCAGTGCCTGCGCAGTTGAAGCCGCTGCGGACGGGGCGCCTACACCAGCCAGCTCGACCACAAAGCGAGTGTCGCCCTTCAGGCCGCGCAGCACGGCCTCACGTTCGCCTTCAACCGCGGTCATGACCAGGATGCGCTCATCTGATGTTGTATGTTCCATCGGTTGATTCCCCTTTAAATTTAGGTAATATGCTTTCTTATCATACTGCTTTTCCAAACGATGTTCAAAAAAGTCGACAAAAAAAGCGCTCTATGGCGCTTTTCGGGAAACTGTAAGATTCAGTAGATATGAAAATTGGTAGTTTAAACATATAACCATTCGATCTGGAAGAACAGCGTAGACAAGCATATAATAATTATATCGGCTGATCCTTCGTGATTAGCTGAAACATTGTGATGTTGCGGTCATAGTGGCTTGGGGTCCCATCCTGATTGCGCACCCGAATCATCTCGCTGCTGAACAATTCGATATATCCACAGCCTATCTCACAGTATACGCCTGTAGGGTCTTCTTGCCAGACCGAAACGAGGTGTTGAGATAACGCTGCGGTAAAAAATTCGATGTTTTTTTGCAATACGCGTGGCGTTTTCTTGGGTTCCATAACGTAAATCCTCCCTATATCATGCCATGTGCAAATCAGCAATTGAACGTGGCTATTCGTTGGTTATTACACATCATAATGAACTTAAACAACTCAAAAAGGCATGTTCGTCATTCTATTCTATGAAACAGACGTAAACACTGTACCGCTTAATGCTATTTTTGTAAAGCATCCGTTTGACCTTTTCAACATCCATTTTGTGTTTACACACATTTTACATTGCGTTAACACTTCTGTGATGCTAGTGCGTTTCATCTAATAGTACAATAAAGGGTAACTATACTGCATGAAATTGATGGAGGCCATATGTTGATAGAGAGTCAGAAGAAGGATAAAGCCGGGTCAGAACGTTACTTTAATCGAGATTTAAGCTGGATTGAATTTAATCGCCGTGTGCTCCAGGAGGCACAGGATGCAGATACACCATTGCTGGAAAGAGCTAAATTCTTAGCAATTGTGTCCAGCAATTTGGATGAATTTATGGCTGTTCGTGTTGCAGAGACGCGCGAGAAGATCAAGGCGGGTTTTATGCAAAAGGATTTTACGGGATATACCCCGTCCGGTTTGTACAAACGGCTGATCAAGCGCACCGTCTCCATGGTATCCGAGCAATACCGGACCTATCGTGATATTTCTCGCCTATTGACGAAAAAAGGTCTTTTATTGCTTGAATATAATGACTTAAATACGACACAGCGCAAGTCGCTGGATGCATATTTTCATGAAATTATATTTCCGGTGCTCACGCCGATGGCGGTCGATCAGAGCCGCCCTTTTCCGCTGGTTCACAATAAATACGTATATTTGGCAGTTGTCTTGAGCCGCCCGGGGGATACGGAGGAGGATAAGCCGCTGTTTGCCATTGTGCAGGTGCCTTCCAATATTCCACGTGTTGTTTCGGTGCCATCACGTTCCAATAGTAAGAAGAAATCATTTATTTTAATTGAGGAATTGATTAAGCATCATATACAAACGTTGTTCACCGGATATATTCCCGAGGCAGTTCATGCCTTTCGGGTGACGCGTAACTCTGATTTGTCCATTAATGAGGAAGAGATCGAAGATTTGCTTGAAGAGATTGAAAAAGAACTGCGTCGAAGACGGCGGGGAGCACCGGTCAGACTGGAAGTGGAGAAAGGAATTAATCCCTTCGCCCTGACAGAGCTTCAACGCGAATTCAAGCTATTCGATCATGTGTTTGAGATCGATGGGCCGTTAGACCTGACATTTTTGTCGTCTTTTGCAGATCATTTGGAGGGATATTCACATCTGAAATTTCCGGCAATCAAACCATTGTATCCGGAAGAACTGCCTCCGCAAGAGGATATCTTTAACGTACTTCGCAAACGGGACGTGCTTGTGTACCATCCGTATGAATCATTCGACGCGGTAACTGATTTTATCATTGAGGCATCAGAGGACCCGGATGTGATGGCGATCAAGATGACCTTGTACCGGGTCAATGGCGAATCGAAGCTCATTCCGGCGCTCGCGCGTGCGGCAGAATCGGGCAAGCAGGTGACAGTAGTGGTGGAGCTCAAGGCGCGTTTTGACGAGGAACGTAATATTGCTTGGGCGCGTACGCTTGAAAAAGCTGGTTGTCATGTAGTATATGGGTTGGTCGGTTTGAAGACGCACGCCAAAATCATTCTGGTGGTACGCCGTGAGCGTAATGTGCTCAAACGATACGTGCATGTGGGAACTGGTAACTACAATGAAAGCACAGCACGTGTATATACGGATATCGGATTGTTCACAGCGGATCCGGTGCTGGGTGAGGATGCCTCTGAGCTGTTCAATGAAATCACGGGTTTCTCGGCGCTCAAAACCCCGCAAGCTTTCACCGTAGCGCCGACGGGCATGAAAAATAAGCTGTTTGAACTGATCCGCAGGGAAGCGGAGCAAGCACTTGCAGGTAAGCCAGCCCGTATTATTGCCAAAATTAATTCCTTATCCAATCAGGAAATGATTGATGAACTATATGCGGCTTCTCAAGCAGGTGTAAAGATTGATTTAATTATTCGAGGCGTCTGCTGTTTACGCCCTGGCGTGGAGGGCTTTAGCGAGAACATTCGGGTTATCAGTATTGTCGACCGTTTCTTGGAGCATTCCAGACTGTTCTACTTTGAAAACGCAGGTCATTCGGAGTTATTCTTGTCTAGTGCGGATTGGATGACACGCAATCTGACTCGGCGGATTGAGCTGATGTGCCCGATTTATGATGACCGAATCAAGGAAATGCTGGTGGATATTTTACGCTTATCCTTGAAAGATAATGTGAAGGCGCGCCAGCTTTTGCCTAATGGCAACTATCAATTTGTAGCAAGAAACAACGAAGAGGCTCCCATCAGGAGCCAATTCGAAGCGATGAAGGTTAAAAACTGGAAGAAGGAAGAATGGACCACGACAACGTAAGATTCCAGGCTTTTTGAAAATCTTTTGCGACCGCCACCAGATCCCGTTGCTCCAGGATCGGTTCACTCTTGCTTTCCAGACGAATATGCAGCGCATCGTCCCCAGTTGTGGGATGGATGCTGGTGATAATGCCAGATTCGCTGCGATCCATGCCGATGGTTAGCTGGAGCAGCGAGCCGAGCCGATGCACACGTTCTTCATCGGAAGGCTCCAAAATATCTGCATGGGTGCGGAGCAAGCGGGGGGTCCGGTTTTTGGGGTGGTAATCAGCGATCAGCGCGGCTAGCACCGTTTCCCGGTGAGATAAACCGCCAATGCCCGCGTGCAAGATCCAGAACACGGAATGCTGGCGGAAGTGATAGTAATTTAAGGCTGCACCTGTTTTGTAAAGAGTGGCTGCGGTCAGTAGCAAACGTTTGTCCATAGCTGTGGAGGTTCCTTCAGTTAAGGTGTCATAAAGTTGGACAGCGTACTCGTTAACCCGCTTGACATGCGCTTCGCTAACCGGGACAGCAAATGACAGGATATTGCGAATGGACGCGATCAGCGGATTAGCCACCACAGGCTGTTCAGCGTTGACCAGCTCATGGAACAGACCGTCTCGCAGACCCGCTCCACTGACCAAATAGGCGGAGCCTTGAGCAGCTTCAAATATCGTTTTTAATATAATGAGACCCGGTACGATAATGTCGGCTCTGTCTTTGGACAGGCCGGCTGTTTTTTTGCGTTTTTCATAAGGAAGATGGGGCAGACTGCTATAGAAATAATCGACATCTTCTGTTGTCATTTCGTAATGGTGCGTCACAGGAAGCGAGTAATCCCGCCGTTTCTGATTGATTTTAGCCAAAGTACGGAGGGTTCCACCCAGCCCGATAAACGGCAGACCCGGATTGGTGAAGATCCAATCATGGTTTTGCAGTGAAGAACGGACAAAGCTCTCCATTTCCTCAATCTGTCCGGGAGACCATTCGCCGTTCTTGACCTCGCGTCCAAAGCGCCAATTCATATTGACTGCGCCAAAGGGAAATGAAACCGTATGCAGTCGTGTCCGATCACGGAATAGCGTAATTTCGGTACTGCCGCCCCCGATGTCAATAATGATTCCGTCATTCACATTCATTGTATTCACTACGCCCAGAAAACCCGCATAGCCCTCTTGTTCCCCGCTAAGTATTTCCAGCGTTAAACTGGTCTCTTCTGCAATCCATTGGACAATTTCATCCGAATTCGCAGCATTGCGGATGGCGGCTGTCGCTGCTGCACGCATTCGAACAACCCCGTGCATACGGCACACCTCCATAAACTGGCGCAGTAATGGAGCGATGCTGCGTATGGCTTCTCGTTCCATGCGGCCGTTGGCCCCAACCTTTTCGCTCAGCCGGGCAGCTTCTTTGCACTCCTGCACAATTCGATAAGCTCCTGTATCTGTCATTTCATAGATCACGAGACGAATGGAGTTTGAGCCAATGTCCATGATGCCAATTTTGCTATTCATGAGTTGACCTCCTTGTTGAAAGAAACAATCTGTCAGCAAATTCAACTGCTCCGTTCCAAATGGGATTCAGATTATTGTCATTGTACCAGTGTTGTCTGGTGCATGCTACCGTTCGTGATGATCTTGTCGAAATAGACACATGATCCTGACAATCATCCAAGAATAGCACATGCCTGTTGAGTATGTATAAGTATACCTGACGGCGAAAGGAGAGAATTAGATGAGACAACTCGCAAGCAAATGGCTAAAGACAAAGGCGCTGCTCCATGATTCACATACCGCCGTTTATATACCGGAAACCTGTCTATATAGTGAAGATCAATTGCGCATGATGCTGCGGCGACATGCTTTTGTATTTATCAAACCCGTGGAAGGCGGCGGAGGAATCGGTGTCATGCGCGTGGCAAAAGAGGGTAGGGGTTACACCTGTACACGTATGGAGCAAACACATCGGTTCAGCCATTTTAGAGCGCTTGTGGCGGGAATCAATAAGCTCCGAATCCAACGTCCGTATCTCATTCAGCAAGGTATTCAGCTGGCCAGTATCCAAGGTAGGCCTGTTGACTATCGAGTCAAAGTCGTGAAAGAAGGGCCAAAATGGAATTTTCGTGCGGTAGTAGCGCGTCATGCTCGTCCTGGACTGGTCATTACGAATCTCTGCAGGGGGGGAACCTTGCTGAAAGGAACAGAGGCGCTTCGGATGATATATCCCCGGCGGTTAGCTTCACGAAAGCGGCGAGAGATCATTAATCTTACGCAGCGCTGTATTCCTATACTCGAAAGAAGATTTCCCGGGATCGGACAACTGGGATTTGATTACGGGCTTGACCAGAATGGACGGATATGGATTTTGGAGGTAAACACAAGGCCTCAATAATTTATGTTTTTTCAAAATTCTTCATTGAAAATCCATTAAAATTTAATATATTTGTATAAACATAAAAAAAATTTTTTTTGCGTTTAATCGCCAAAATTCTGTGTATAAATATTGTCCACATTATCCCCTGTCACATATAAGGGGTAACGACACTTACCAACAATTTATACACAGGATTTCCACAATTGTCTGTGGATAACAGAACGCTTGTTCCGTTTTTGGTATTTTGATAGAATAGATTTTGAAATAAAAGGAAAGGTTGTGTCGAGGATGGCTATGCTGACGGATGAAATGCTTTTGGATTCCTATCAGATGGCAATCGAGCTTAAACTTGAATGTGACTTCATTGCACTGTTGCTGGCTGAAATTCACAAAAGAAAGCTAGAGATGAATACAGCCGTAGTCCTTCATTAGACCGGACAAGCTCTCGTACTGCGACCGTAAAGTCATTCAGGGTTCGGATGGCTTTACGGACAATCACTGCAACGAATAGGCACACCGTGAAAAAGGGTATTTCACTCCAGAGATTCAAATCTGGAGTAAAATACCCTTTTTTGTCATAGTCTAAATTAACTACATTTTCATGTTACTGCTGTGACCAGGAGACAACTTGGCGTCTGGGTCCACATAGACCTTGGCGTTGTTGACTGCTGTAGGAGCTTCACCAAAGCCAACCGCAATCAGCTTGAGCTTGCCTGGATAAGTGGTAATGTCTCCTGCAGCGAAAATGCCGGGAATATTCGTCTCCTGACGAGAATCGACCACGATGGAGTTATTTTCGATTTCAATTCCCCATTCAGCAATCGGACCAAGTGTGGATACAAATCCAAAGTTAACGATGACATCGTCCACTTCAATTTCCTGAGTTTCTTTGGTTTTTACATGAGCAAGAGTGACCTTTGTAATCGTGTCTTCTCCATGTAATTCTGTAATTTCCGTTGGTGTAATCACGTTTACTTTGGAAGCGAGGAGGTTTTCGACACTGTGTTCATGCGCGCGGAATTTGTCACGGCGGTGAATCAATGTAACCTGTTCTGCAATCGGTTCCAGCATAAGGGCCCAGTCTACAGCAGAGTCACCGCCACCACTGATTAGCACTCTCCGGCCTGCAAATTTGCTCAGGTCGCTAACAAAGTAATGCAGGTTTGTTTTTTCGAAACGTTCCGCACCTGGAAGCTCCAGTCTGCGCGGCTCGAAAGCACCCACGCCAGCGGTAATAATAACCGCCTTACCATGATACTCGCCACCTTTATCTGTTTTTACGATGAAGTGGCGTTCTTCCTTCTTCTCTAACGAAACGACTTTCTCTTCTAGCTGCACCTCTGGATTAAAGTGGTTCATTTGTTGAACCAGATTGTTCACCAGTTCTTGTGCAGTCACTTTAGGAAAGCCCGCAACGTCATAAATATATTTTTCAGGATAAAGGGCTGCAAGCTGGCCGCCCAGTTGGGGCATACTTTCAATTAAGGTGACGGATGCCTGACGCATTCCTCCGTAAAAAGCGGCGAAAATACCGGCTGGACCGCCTCCAATAATGATCAGATCGCGGATCTCCGCACCTGTGGATTGAGCTGTCACTCTAAAAACACCTCCGAAAGGGATAGTATGAATTGTAGATATTGAATCAGCCGCATAGAGGTTCAGATAGCCGCCGAACGTATGATTCACTGCTTATCATTATAAACTGCTGGGTTCTTCTTGCAAAGTTAAAGCGATTAAAATTTGATGAAGACTTTCTGGTGAGTATAAGTTAACCGTGTTGAGAGAAAAGCTGTGAATATTGTATGATTATGGATATTGGAAGGGGTAGACGCATGAGCAGTATTCCCAAAATTGTCATTGTGGGCGCCGGATATGGAGGTATCTTGACGGCTCAGCAATTGCAAAAGGAGCTCAAGCACAATGAGGCAACTGTCACGCTAATCAACCGTCATGATTACCACTATATTACGACTCATCTTCACATGCCCGCGGCAGGCACGGACACGATTGAGCATTCGAGGATTCCAATTGCGGAGCTAATCGATGAGTTCAAGGTGGATCTAGTCAAAGGAACAGTTAAGGAAATCATACCAAAGGAGAGAAAGATTGTGCTGGAGGATGGCTCGCTATCCTACGATTATTTGGTCATCGGATTAGGCGGGGAGCCGGAGACATTCGGTATTCCGGGGATGGATCAATTCGCGCTGACGATTCGCAGTATTAACTCTGTGCGCTTGATTCGTGAGCATATTGAATACCAACTGGCCCTGTATAAAAATGACGGTAAGCCAGGTCGCCTAAATTTCGTCGTAGGGGGCGCTGGTTTTAGTGGTATTGAATTTGTAGCGGAGTTGGCGGATCGGCTGCCACAGCTGGCTAAAGCTTACGACATCGATTTTAACCGAATTCAAATTATTAACGTCGAGGCAGCTCCTACAGCGTTACCAGGGTTTGATCCTGAACTGGTGGAGTATGCGATGGATGTCCTCAAGCGTAAAGGAGTTAACTTCCGTATCGGAGTACCTGTTAAGGAATGCTTGCAGGATGGTGTAGTTGTCGGTGAGGGTGAAAAGATTGAAGCCTGTACGGTCGTTTGGACGGGCGGGATACGGGGCAACAGTTTGATCGAGAAAGCCGGATTTGAAGTGATGCGTGGAAGGGTGAAAATCGACGATTTTCTGCGTGCACCGGGTCACGATGATATCTTCATTATTGGAGACAGTTCACTGATGTTTAATCCCGAAGGACGCCCTTATCCACCGACTGCCCAAATTGCTATGCAGCAAGGAGTGCTTTGTGCCAAGAATCTGGCCGCTACGCTCCGCAACAAGGAGTTGCACAAGTTCGTATTCTCCAACAAGGGCACAGTTGCCTCACTTGGGAAAGGCGAAGCCGTGGCTGTAGTGGGTAAACGCAAAATCAAAGGTTGGGTGGCTGCACAATTGAAAAAAATTGTGGATCTCCGCTACCTGTTCATCATTGGCGGCATTCCACTGGTACTGAAAAAAGGGCGGTTTTTCTAATCTCAGGCAAGTAGTCAAGATACACCAAAAAGTAATAAGAGCAGAAAAAAAGGTTTCCACGACTCTTGTAGAGCCGGGAGACCTTTTTTGTTTTGCTCTTCTTTTCTATTATTGGGCCTTACAGCTTCAGCATGTCTTCAAATGTTTCTTCGTTCAACACGCTGCCGACATAGAAGGAGCCGAATTCACCGTAACGGGCACTCACTTCATCAAAACGCATTTCGTAAATTAGCTTCTTGAATTGAAGTGCGTCGTCGGAGAATAATGTTACGCCCCATTCCCAATCGTCAAAGCCGATGGAGCCTGAAATGATTTGCTTTACTTTGCCAGCATAGCTGCGTCCAATTAAACCATGGCTGCGCATCAGGGTACGACGCTCGTCCATCGAAAGCATGTACCAGTTGTCGTCCAGATCACGTTTCTTGTTCATTGGATAGAAACAAATATAACGAGCCTTGTTTAATACAGGCTTCAGGCGTGCGACAATTTGTGGATTTTGCATTGGATCTTCTTCCTTGCTCAAATAATTACTCAGTTCTACCACACTTACATAAGAATAAGTTTTGGTCGTATATTTGGCGAAGGTTGTTTTGTTAAATTCATTTTCCAATTTATTAAGGTCTTCCAGCGTTTCACGCAGGTGCAGCATAACAAAATCAGCCTTTTGTCCGACTATAGTATAGACGGCCGAGCTGCCCAGACCTGCTTCCTCGGTCACGCTCCATTCCTTCATAAACTCTTGAAGCTCGTCCAGTGCTCCTGCGCGCTCTTCATCGTCTGCGGTTTTCCATGCCGTCCAGTTGATGGACCGGAAATCGTGAAGTGCATACCAGCCTTCCAATGTGGAAGTTACTTCGTTGGGTGTTGCTGGGGTTTGTTGAGGTTGATGTTGATTCACGATCTACACTCCTTTAAGATCTGTAAATGTAATCGGCTTAGCCGAAATATGTGTACTTCTGTATATCGTTCCTGCATCCAATACGTGATGTTTAACCATTATATTGTAGCTCAATTTGGAGCTTTTCACCAATGAAAGAAGTGTGAAGAATATTATTTTTCCATGATGCAGGTCACAAAAGTCATAAAATAGTTAGTATTCTCGAAAAAAGAAGAACTCGGACGAATGCGGCTGCCAAAAAGGAGGACAATTGCCCTTATTTTGTTGGTCCCACCCGAGGGCAAGTATGATAGAATAGAAAAACATCTTGGAGAACGTTATGTCAGGAAAGGAAGAATGTCGGAATGCGGATGAAAAACCTGCTGCACTATACTGAGAACCACCGCTACTGCGTTTATCGGGAATTTGGCTTGAGCGCGTTGGATGAATTGATGCTGGGAAGTGTCTATCAGCCGATGGTAGGCGCATTTGCGGTCAGTCTATATCGACTGTTGTTCCAGCATGTGCCAGTCGGACAGATCGGTTATTCGCCGTTGGAACAACAGCGTCGACTTTTTCTGACACTGGGACTGGAGCCAAGTGAGAAGGGACGCAAGTATTTGATTGAGCAGACCTCCAAGCTGGAGGCTGTCGGTCTGTTGCAGACGTCCAGGCTGTATGCACCCGAAACGGACGATTATATGTATGAATATGAGATGCAGCCGCCGCTTGCACCTGCTGAATTTTTCAGAACGCAGCACCTCACCCTTTTGTTGAGAGACAAAATCGGTAAGTTTGCAGTGCTTTCTCTGAGAGAATCGTTGTGGAGCAGGGAATCTAGCGAATGGTCGCAATCTTCCTATAATAAAGAGAATATTTCGGTTCCGTTTTATGAGCTGTTTGAACTGAACACCCATGTTATCGATTATGAGCTGGAACAAGCGCTGTCCGAGGTGTCCACAAGCCGCCAGACTGGAGCATTAGCGTCCGAATCGGAGGAAGCATTGAATTATGCTGATATTATTCTTCGTTTTCCGCGTGAATCTGCCAATCGCAAGCATGTGGAGCGTCTTCGGTTTGAACACGAGCAATTAGGTATGGTCAATTACGTGGTCCGCAAATTTGACCTCTCTGTACAGGATATCAGCCGCTTGCTGGATGAGGACGGCATTTTTACCGAAGCAGGCGACTTGCTGCTCGACGAGCTTCAGCTTCGGGCTAGCCAGCACTCCAGGCAGGAACGGAAGCGTCAGGAGGAGCAGCAGGTGCAGGCCGCCAAGGTGGTTGCTCTGCGCCAGAGGGAAACTTCCATACCTGAAGAACCACCTGCAGAGCAGGCTGTGGAGATGGAGTTTTATGTAGAGGTCCCACCACAGTTTACGGCCAAGTGTGACATTCACCAATATAACATGATGCTGCGCAACGAGCCTTATCGCCGTTTGCTGCAAACCTTTTTCCCCGGCACGGTTCCCGGTAACCTGCTGGATATATTCGAGAAGATTGATATCAGCTATAAGCTGCCTGGTGAAGTCATCAATGTGCTGATCCATTATTTAATGTCACTGCTCGTATCGGGGAGCGATCAGCGGATTAACCGCAACTTTGTCGAGGCCGTTGCCTCCAACATGCTGCTAAAGCAGATAAACACTTACGAAAAAGCCGTTCAATATATAAGGGATCAAGCCAAGGTAAAAGGAAAACAGTCTACTGCTGCTTCCGGGGGCCGATCCCGCACGTATGCCAAAAATAATGGTCCTGCCAAGCCATCTATTCCGATCGTACAAGATCAGCCTTCCGAGGAAACCGTATCCGAGGAAGAGCTGGATGAACTGCTCCGCCTGGCCGAACGAATGCAATCCGGCAAACAAAAAAAGGTGTAGCGAAGCCAATTCAATAATGTGTCGATTTTATGGCGGCCGTCAGCGGAGCGTATCTCCCGCTCCATAACTCTGCACATTTTAGAAAGGAGGAGCGTTCTTGGAATCACTCGGTGATTTGCTTCAGCAGATGCAGAACCCTTCGTTTCGCCAACGCACTCGCAGTGTAGCCGATCAGGTTCTAAATGATCCGCTGGTGAAGGAATTTTGCGCTGCACACCCTGATGTGGACGAAACGCAATTGCGACTTAATATGAGCATGCTCTTTCAGTATACCCGGGATCGTCGAAATTGCGACAATTGTCCGGGGCTGGAACGGTGTCCTAACGATTTTCAGGGTCACTTTTGCAAGCTGGGCGTGGAGTACCCCAATGGAACAGCGGAAATTGTGGACATTCGGACTCCGTGTGCCAAGCTGGTTTCTTCCCAGCATGAACAACGGGTGCGTCAGCGAATTAAAAGCTTTTATGTGGATGAGCGTGCGCTGTTGGAAGGCTATAATGCCGTTGAAATTGCGCGCAAGGATTTGCAGCGAGTACCTGCAGTTAATCAAGTATTCCGCTATATTGAAGAAACTAAAAGCCAAGGCTTGTTAAAAAAAGGGCTATACCTGGAAGGTACGTTTGGTACGGGTAAAACCTTTTTAATGGGCTATCTGCTACACGAGTTAGCTCTATCGGGTTTTAACGGTGTGATTGTGTACATGCCTGATTTTGTGGAGGACTTAAAGTCCATGATACAGGATGGGCAGAAGCTTAAGGAAACGACCGAAATGCTTAAAAATTGTGATCTGCTCGTATTTGACGATATTGGTGCTGAAAATTTGAGTCCATGGGTACGGGATCATGTAATGGGCTCCATTTTAAATTACCGAATGAACCGCAAACCGACCTTCTATACTTCCAACTACTCACTGCAAGGGCTAGAGAAGCATCTTAGCTTTACAAGCAAAGACGGAGAGGAAATGTACAAGGGACAACGCTTGATGGACCGGATTCGTCCTTTTGTAGATGTTATTACCGTTAAGGGGAAAAATCAGCGAGGTTAAGCGTTCATTCATCTGCTCTTTTGATATCTTACAATTAAAAAACTATTGTGATATAATTAAAAGGTGTCGAATCAGACATTACAGGTTATAATAATCTTGACTTTTCTATAAAGGAGGAATATACAATGGCAATTGTTAACGTGTCCGATCAATCCTTCAACGCAGAAGTCGAAGGCACAGGAACCGTTTTGGTTGATTTTTGGGCGCCATGGTGCGGTCCTTGCAAAATGATCGCTCCAATTCTGGAGGATCTGTCCACAGAAGTTGGCGATAGTGTCAAAATCGCAAAGGTGAACGTGGATGAAAATCCAGAGTCTGCTTCCCGTTTCGGCGTAATGAGTATTCCTACCCTGATCGTCTTCAAAGACGGACAGCCTGTTGATAAAGTGGTAGGTTTGAACTCCAAAGAAGCATTGAAAAGCATGCTTACCAAACACCAATAATCATGGAATGTAACCCATGCTCCTATGGGGGCTTGGTGGAGCGCCATGAACAGTTAATGCCTCCGGTTATATATACCGGGGGCGTTTTTGTGCATTATTCCTATATAATATAAGTAGTGATGGAGCAGTTATTAAGAATTAAGAATGGAAGGAGGAACCGGGCGAATGAAATCCTATGCGGAGGACTTGCAGAACCAGGAGAAGGCGCTGGAGAATATACGGCACAAATTAGCATTGCTGCCGGATGCATCAGGCTGTTACCTGATGAAAAACAGCGAAGGCACCATCATTTATGTCGGCAAGGCCAAAGTGTTGAAAAACCGGGTCCGTTCCTATTTTACAGGTAGCCATAATGGCAAGACGCAGCGACTAGTTGCCGATATTCGTGATTTTGAATATATCGTTACAGGCAGCAATATGGAGGCGCTCATTCTGGAGTGCAACCTTATTAAAAAGCACCAACCACGTTATAACGTGCTGTTGAAGGATGATAAAACTTTCCCGTACTTGAAAATTACGAACGAGGCACACCCCAAGCTGGAGGTAACCCGTCGCGTTCTGAAAGATAAAGCGAAATATTTTGGACCCTACCCCAATTCATATGCGGCACATCAGACGAAAAAGCTGTTGGATCGTATGTACCCGTTACGCAAGTGTGGTGTAATGCCAAAAGAGGTGTGTCTGTATTATCATATGCATCAGTGCTTGGGACCTTGTGTGAAAGAGGTCGAGAAGGAAACCTATGACCAGATCAGTCAGGAGATTGGTTCCTTTTTAAGCGGAGGGCATGAGGAGATTAAAAAGGATCTTCAGCGCAAAATGCAGGAGGCCGCAGAGGAATTGTATTTTGAGCGTGCCAAGGAGCTGCGGGATCAGATTATTAGCATCGACGCAATGATGGAAAAGCAGAAAATTACCACCTCCGATGCGAAGGACCGGGATGTATTTGGCTTTTCGGTAGATAAGGGCTGGATGTGTGTACAGATCCTATATGTCCGCAAGGGGAAAATGATTGAGCGTCATATGTCGACTTTTCCTTTCTATGGTGAAGCGTACAGCGATTTTATGTCCTATGTGACGCAATATTACAGTGACAACCCGGCAGTGCCGCAGGAGATATTGTTGCCGGATTCTTCTAAGCTGATGAAAGAAAAATTGACGGATGTGGATCAACCGATCGCAGCAGATACTGAACTTTACAGTGCAACTACAGCGGGAACTACCGGGATTACAGATGAGAAAGCATTACAAACGGAGTCAGACCTTTCTGCTGACCCACTGCGGGTAGCCGATGCACGAGCATCTTATGCAGAAACAGAACCAGAAACAGAAACTCAACTATCCGGTGGATTGGAGGACCCATCTGCGGCAGCTCTCGCTCTGGCTGAATGGTTGGATGTAAAAGTACTTGTGCCACAGCGTGGGCTGAAAAAGCAAATGACGGGTATGGCGACGGAAAATGCACGTGTTGCATTGGATGAGAAGTTTAAGCTGATCGAGCGCGATGAAGAGCGGACATCCAAAGCTGCAAGCAATCTGGGACGTGCCATTGGGCTGGATAGTCTGCATCGGGTAGAGGCGTTTGATAATTCCAACATTCAGGGTTCCGATCCAGTCTCAGCTATGATCGTATTCATTGACGGCAAGCCTGCGAAGAAGGAGTATCGAAAATACAAGATCCGTTCTGTGCAGGGACCCGATGACTATGAAACGATGCGCGAGGTTATTCGGCGTCGATATGAACGTGTACTGAAGGAAAATCTGGAGCGTCCCGACTTGATCATTGTCGATGGTGGACGTGGACAGATAAAAGCGGCAACCGATGTATTGGAAAATGAATTAGGATTGTTTATTCCTGTATGTGGTTTGGTGAAAGACGCCAAACACAGAACTTCCCAACTACTGAGGGGGGAAACATTAGAGGCCGTGACACTTGCACGCAATAGCGAGGAATTCTATCTGCTGCAACGGATTCAGGATGAGGTTCACCGTTTTGCCATTACGTTCCACCGCGAGCAGCGCGGCAAATCAATGGTAACTTCCCAGTTGGATTCCATTCCGGGCATCGGAGAGAAACGGCGTAAGTTGTTGCTTAAGCATTTTGGATCGCTCAAAAAAATAAGAGAGGCCAGCGTCGAAGACTTCCGGCCTCTCTCTATTGGGGATAAGCTTGCTCGGCAGATTATAGCTGCCCTTCGGGAAGAGGAGTCGTAGGATACGGCTCCTCTTTTTTTAGATTATAGAATTATAAATTTTCAGCAGAGCTGAACAATTCTATAATCGCAAGAAAAACTTCCGCTAAGCGCGGTCTGGCTCCTGTGAAAGTTCGTCGATAGACGTTTTTCTTACGGGTTCAAATATGGTTCGATTAGGCTTTTTAGGGCTAAACCAGTAAATGATGTAACCGACAATAGCCGGAAGTAAGATCCAGAATAGACCGGCGCTCACATTTACAGTGTCTCCCAGACTGATCACGCTGAGCCCCATGAGTATGCTATCAAAAATAATATGGCTGAACATGGCGGCGATAAAGCCGTAACGCAGGAACACAAAACTAAACAGCAAACCAAGAAAAGTCAGTTCAATAGGTCTGGAAATCACCGGATAGATCGGATAAAGCGTATGTCCCAATGCCCAAATAAGCGTAGTGATCAGACAAGCAACAAACGTATTTTTGACTATTTTTTTGACCATCGGAATACCAAACAGACGGTAGACAGTCTCTTCTCCAATCCCTGCCATCCAGGCCATAATTGGTAGTAGCCATGGATAAGCCATATTGTAAGGGGATTGCGTGGCGTCTGTTGTGGAGAACGTATTAAATGTGCGCTCTAGTACAAAGAATAAAATGGATTGTACGCCGAGTAAAATAAAGGCCCACAAGTAGCCGACATACATGCTGCGAAGCACATACAGCCCGTAGCCTGGCTCTTTGGCACGTGGCCATGCATTGAGTCCAATCTGACGCATAAGCCCGTCACCACCGACCAAGGAGAAATAGATGGCGACAGCCATGAAAAAGGTTACACCAATCTGGAATATCATAAGAAAGATAAGCATACCCTTACTGCCTGCTTCAGATTGCAGCAAAGGCAGCATGTTCATTGTCCCAGCTACACTAGCAATAAAGTATACAATGGACAGAATAATACCGCGAACAAATGAAGTATGTCGTCGAGTGAGTGACGCATACACAATGGAAAGCACGCCCAGTACAAAGCTAAATAGGGCATAACCCGCATAAGTCATCCAATTCGCCCAGTATGTTTGCTGTTTAACATAGTCGGTGTAGGACGAAGGGGCCGAAAAGCTTTGGGTAAACGAGCGAACATCCCCGTCTTCAAAAGTAAAAGACAGTGTAAGTACCGAGGCGCCGATTTTCTTTTCGTTCACAGTATACTTCAGCCCACCATCCCCCTCAGTGGTGGCGAGCTTCAATTTCGATGGCTTAAAGCCAAAACGTTTGATCCATATCGCCGCAGCCTCTTCCTTGGCTTCGAGCGTCATGTCGCCCTCAGCTATACGTACAAGCCTGTTTTGTGCTTGTTCATCCGTAGAAACATCAGCCTGTGTGTAATTGGTGCTGGAGGTGATCCGTTTAAAGCTAACGACCTTCCCAGTGGATAAATCCACATGAATTTGCAGCTTGCCCTTGCCTGAGGAATCAGGCAAATCAACCCGAAAGGTTTCATAAGGATAATTTTTTTTCCATGTGCGATCGTACTGTTGAAGCAGTTTTTCTCTGGATAAATAACCGTATAAATCCGTTTCAGCCTGATAGGTCACAACCGGCTTCTCTGGCTGTGATTCCGTATAGCCCAGTTCGGAACGGGCAAAGTCGAGGGCATGTATGACCGCTTCTTGTTTGCTGATGACCTTTGCATTCGTCAATGTTTCCGGACTTGGATTGCTAAGCGAGGGAAGAAGCAATTGAAAGATAAAAAAGCAAATCAGGCCAACCCCGCCCAGCAAGCCTAATTTTTTGAAGTTGGCCGTGAGCACGACCGGTTTCCCGATAGGATTCATGAGTTTCCTCCTTAATCTGTAAATAAGAACATCCATTAAAGATATCATACTGCACAGGTTCCCGCCAACAGACCAGCGATATTCATGAAAATAGAGTGAAAGCACTGTAAAGTTTTAATAAAATTAGATAAGCTGTGATTAAACGATGCCCATTCACAAATTAAAGCCAATTTCACGTTTTTTCGACGAAATCAGTTTTGTGATCTGGACAGAGAAGGATTATAATCTTGAGGCAATGCCTATGAAATATATTAGGTAATGATATACATTTAAGCCGAATTTCATGAGAAAACGGGGGAACCATGTTACTGGGGTGAATTTTACAGCCGATCCAGATGGAACGGGAGTGTAAATAGGGCATACTGTACTGTCCGAATCCGTCAGCTAACCTCGTAGGCTATGGGCAGGAACCAAGTCAGGGGCACTCGGTTTTCCGGTGTCTTTTTTTGTGTGTAAAAGTGAGAGTAAATAGCGATTTCCATGCTCATAATTCACCAGGGAGGAGAAGTGATGAATAGATGAATCCCAATGCAAGCTGGCTTCGGCTTTCTCCACCGCAGATATTCGTTGCAGGCTTCGCTATTATCATTCTTATAGGTAGTTTATTGTTAATGCTGCCTATTTCCAATACAACGGGGAAGCCACTTGCGTTTATAGACGCCTTGTTTACGGCTGCGTCCGCGACCTGTGTAACCGGGCTTGTGGTTAAGGATACAGGACTCTTTTTTACAACTTTTGGTCAAATTGTTATCGTTGCGCTGATCCAAGTCGGCGGTCTTGGCTTTATGACCATGGCTACCTTGATCGCGTTGGTGTTCAAACGTCGCATTTCCTTGCGGGAGCGCCTTATTTTGCAAGAAGCGATGAATCAGACCTCTGTCGAAGGAATTGTCGGATTGATCCGCAAGGTGCTATGGTACTCGCTGATTATTGAAGGCGTATGTGCAGCCATTTTTTCGATTCGCTGGTCGTTTGATATGCCGGTAGGCAGAGCGATTTATTTTGGAATCTGGCATGCGATTTCCATGTTTAATAATGCTGGTTTTGATTTGTTCGGTGAATTTCGCAGCCTGACAGGTTATGTATATGATCCAATTGTTAATTTTACAGCTATCTTCCTCATTATTTCGGGCGGCATTGGTTTTGTCGTGATGTCAGACCTGGTAGAATACCGCAAACGCAAGAGACTGTCCTTACATACCAAGGTGGTACTCAGCATGACAGCTGTTCTGATTGTAGTCGGGACACTCGTCATTTTTGTATTTGAGTTTACGAATCCGAAGACGCTTGGCTCGCTGGATTGGGGGGGGAAAGTGCTGGGATCTTTATTCCAGTCGGTTACCCCCCGTACCGCAGGCGCCAACACGCTGGACATTGCAGGCTTGCGGCAGGCTACGCAGTTTTTTATCATCATACTCATGTTTATTGGGGCTTCGCCTGGCTCCACTGGAGGCGGGATTAAGACCACTACGTTTGCCCTGCTCATTGGAGCGGTGTTTTCGATGCTGCGGGGACGGGAAGATATTGTGCTGTTCCGGTACCGACTTGCGCAGGCACGAATTTATAAGGCTTTGACCATTACATTGCTGGGGCTGCTGTTCGTGATCGGCGTGACGATGATTCTGTCCGCAACCGAGGATCATCATTTTCTGATGATCTTGTTCGAGACGGTGTCTGCATTTGGTACGGTAGGGCTGTCTATGGGGCTTACACCTGATTTGACAGTTGTAGGCAAGCTGGTGATTACTCTGACGATGTTTGCAGGCAGGCTGGGCCCGCTCACGCTGGCTTATGCCCTGGGACCAAAAAAGGGTAAGGAATTGTATCGTCATCCAGAAGGTAAAATAATTATAGGGTAAGGGAGTTTTCGAGTAGATATGAAAACGCAGCAGTTTGTAGTCATTGGCTTGGGGCGGTTTGGCTCAAGCCTGGCTTTGCAATTGGTGGATATGGGATGCGAGGTGCTGGGCATTGATCGGAATGAGGATGTTGTGGACAGTATGAGTGAGATCCTGACACATACTGTCGTAGCGGACGCCACAGATGAAGATGCGTTGCGATCACTGGGCATCCGTAATTTCGATTGCGGCATTGTTGCGATTGGGGATGATATTCAGGTAAGCATCCTGACCGCCATTTTGCTGAAGGAGCTGGGTGTGAGAAAAGTCGTAGCCAAAGCCATATCTGTGCTGCATGGGCGTGCGTTAGAGAAGCTTGGTGTGGACCGAGTCATTTATCCGGAACGGGATATGGGGGTCCGGGTAGCGCATCAGCTGGTCACGCCCAATCTGCTCGATTATTTGGAGCTGTCCAAGGAATACAGCATTGTGGAACTCAATGTGCCTGCATGCTTGAATGGCAAAACGTTAGCAGAATTAAACGCTCGTACCCGCTTTGGTTGCAGCATCGTGGCGCTTCATACGGCGAATGGTATTTTAATCGCACCGACAGCTATGGATCGGCTGAAAGCAGACGATATTATGGTCATTATCGGCTCCAATGACAATATAGGTCGCTTTGAGGATGAGGTCGTTAACGTCAATGAAGAGGCTTAGATCCTCTACACCATACGGTGGCCTGCAAACGATGCACGTGTCTCGCTAATCCAGCGTCGTGCTGTCGGGCCGAGATCGGCCGTTTCTGAGTAGATGAGGGAGGTCGTTCGACGTGTCTCCTTCAAATCAGGCAAGTACAATGCAGTAAGTCCATTATCTCGCAGCAGTTCGCTGCGCAAATAGGATTTGGGCAGCAAAGCGGATGCCTTGCAGGTGGGAAGCAGGCGTACAATCGCCTCAAAGGAGTCAATCTCCATACGAATATCCGGCATAATGCCGCTGCGCTGGAACAAATCATCCGTCAGGCTGCGATACCAGGTTCCTTTGGAGAAAATAATCATCGGCAGTCCTTGCAGATCCTTCATCGAGACTGTTCCCGTCTTGGCTGTTAATTCATGTCCGATGGGAACGACTAGCTCCAAATGATCGTCAAATAACGGAATGCAACGCAGTCCGGCTTCATGAATGGCAGACCCGACTATACCGGCGTCTGCCTTTTTGTCGCGTATAAAGGCGACGATTTCATGCGTTTTGCCGGTGAGCAGCTTCAGCTCAGTCTGAGGATGCTTGCTCATGAAAGCTTCGACGAGGGTCGGCAGCGTCGTTTGGAGCGTCGTGAGACTGGCACCCAGTGTAAGCATGCTTTGAGCTTCATTTTTGTGCTGGGAGAGCTTTTGTAAGAAACGAAGCTGTCGTTGCCGCTGCTCCAGCGCGAAAGTATATACAAATCGGCCAGTCGATGTAATTTCGAGCCGTTTGCCGCGGCGATCGAAGAGATGGACACCCAGCTCTTCCTCCAGCTTGGCAATTTTACGGGACAGGGCAGGTTGGGACAGATTCAGCAGTTTGGAGGCTTTATTCAGGCTGGACTGCTCGACAACGACGGCAAAAGCATTCAAATCCTCAAACAAATCATCCACTTCCTCTCTATATGCAAAAAAGACATAATAATTAATACGTATATTGCAATTCCATTATAAGCCGAAAAGGAGTAACATGAAAGCGACACAAGATGTTCACACTTTTGTTTTTCCTTATAAGGGACACCTTGTTGGACATTTCCTGTCGGGAACTGTCATTTTATATGTTATATTACTATTGAAAACGCTATTATTGGGAGAAGGGAGCATGACCTAGATGAGAGGATTTTATTCCAGAAAGCTGCATTCGCTTCTTGGCGTCATTCCATTGGCTCTATTTTTTGTTGAGCATTTGGTGACGAACTTCACAGCGGTGGAGGGTGGGAAGGAAGGATTTAATCGCAGCGTGGCCTTCCTGAATGGTTTGCCACTGGTTATTGTGCTAGAAACATTATTTATCTACTTGCCATTACTGTTCCATGGAATCTATGGCTTGTATATCGCTTATCAGGCTGACCCGAATGTCAAAAGGTTTGGCTATTCGCGCAACTGGCGCTTTTTGTTCCAGCGTATTTCCGGCGTCATTACGTTTGTATTTATTATCTGGCATGTATACGACACACGCATTCAGGTGGCCCTGGGTAATGTAACTCATGAGGAGCTGGGCGGTGTAATGCACGGCATAGTGACGAACCCGGTCTATTTTATTTTGTATTTAATCAGCGTCGTTTCGGCATCCTTTCACTTTGCTAACGGTCTATGGGCGTTTATGGTCAGTTGGGGGATTACCGTCGGACCACGTGCCCAAAAGGTATCTTCCTACATCTGTATGACCCTGTTCGTGGTAGTGTCGATCGGATTCATTGCTTCTCTGTTTGCATTCCGCAGCGCGGAATTCCAGCAGATGGCCACAGCCTTGGTGCAATACGGTCCTTTTAAACAGCTACTGTAAATGAGTCATTTAATTGATACATCGTGTTGAGATTTTATTTTGGATTGGAAAAGAGGATTTCGTACAAATCCTGAAAAGAAGGAGTGAGCAGAAATGGCAGCATCCAACATTATTGTCGTGGGCGGCGGTCTGGCGGGTCTAATGGCTACGATCAAGGCGGCAGAGGCGGGAGTCCACGTTCATTTATTTTCTCTGGTTCCGGTCAAAAGATCCCACTCCGTTTGTGCTCAAGGGGGCATCAACGGGGCGGTAAATACCAAAGGTGAGGGAGACTCACCTTGGATTCACTTTGATGATTCAGTCTATGGCGGTGACTTTCTGGCCAACCAGCCGCCGGTAAAAGCGATGTGCGAAGCGGCTCCGGGAATCATCCATCTCATGGACCGCATGGGTGTCATGTTTAATCGGACACCAGAAGGACTGCTGGATTTCCGCCGCTTCGGCGGTACCCAGCATCATCGGACAGCCTTTGCGGGTGCGACGACAGGACAGCAGCTCCTGTACGCTCTCGATGAGCAGGTCCGGCGCTGGGAATCTGCAGGTTTGGTGACCAAGTACGAAAACTGGGAGTTTTTACAGGCTGTACTGGATGATGAAGGCATTTGCCGAGGGATTTGCGCGCAGGACTTGCGTACGATGGAAGTGAAGACTTTTGCGGCGGATGCAGTTATTCTGGCGTCCGGAGGTCCTGGGATTATTTTCGGCAAAACCACGAATTCTGTCATTAATACCGGGACGGCTGCCGGTGCGGTGTATCAGCAAGGCGTTCGCTATGCGAACGGTGAGTTTATTCAGATTCACCCGACGGCTATACCTGGTGACGACAAGCTGCGTCTCATGTCCGAGTCAGCACGGGGAGAGGGCGGTCGTATTTGGACGTATAAGGACGGCAAGCCTTGGTACTTCCTCGAAGAAAAGTATCCGGCATACGGGAATCTGGTGCCTCGTGATATTGCAACCCGTGAAATATTCAGTGTATGCGTTGATGAGGGGCTGGGGATTAATGGCGAGAACATGGTTTACCTCGACCTGTCCCATAAGGACCCGAAAGAGCTGGATGTAAAGCTGGGCGGCATTATTGAAATTTATGAAAAATTTGTCGGTGACGATCCGCGTAAAATCCCAATGAAAATATTCCCGGCTGTTCATTATTCAATGGGCGGCATGTGGGTCGATTATAATCAGATGACGAATATACCGGGCCTGTTCGCGGCAGGTGAATGTGAGTTCCAGTATCACGGAGCGAATCGCTTGGGTGCAAACTCATTGCTGTCGGCCATTTATGGCGGGATGGTGGCTGGACCGAAGGCTGTGGAATACATTAAGGGTTTGAAAAAGTCTGCACAGGATGTAGCTTCTTCGGTATTTGATGCGGCAGTCAATCAGCAGACAGAGAAGTATGAACGTATTTTGCATATGGACGGAAAAGAAAATGCCTATGTTCTTCATAAAGAGCTGGGTGAGTGGATGACGAACAATATGACCGTGGTTCGGTATAATGACAAACTGGAAGCTACGATCCACAAGATCAAGGAGCTGAAGGAGCGTTATTCCAACATTAATATTAATGACGCTTCACGCTGGAATAATGCGGGCGCGGCGTTTACACGTCAACTGTGGAATATGATGGAGCTGGCCGAGGCCATGACCAAAGGGGCGCTGTTGCGCAACGAAAGCCGCGGGGCTCATTATAAGCCGGATTTCCCGGACCGTAATGATGAGGATTTTCTGAAAACAACGATAGCAGACTGGACACCGGAAGGGCCACAAATTTCGTATGAGGCTGTGGACGTTTCGCTGATCAAGCCGCGTGTGCGGGATTATTCCAAAAGCAAATAACAGAAGGGAGTGTATCTAGATGTCGGAGCAAGCAGTGAAATCGAACAAAACAGTGAAGTTCGTTGTGACTCGTCAGGATGAGCCTAATGCCAGTTCCTATACGGAAGAATTTGAATTGGCCTATCGACCGGGAATGAACGTGATTAGCGCGCTGATGGAAATTCAGCGTAACCCAGTAGACAGCCACGGGAAAGAGACGACTCCGGTGTGCTGGGAGTCGAACTGCCTAGAGGAAGTATGTGGAGCATGCTCCATGGTGATTAACGGCAAGCCGCGTCAGGCATGTGCGGCGCTCGTCGATAAGCTGGAGCAGCCGATTACGATTGCGCCGATGAGCACATTCCCGGTCGTACGGGATTTGGTCATCGACCGCAGCCGGATGTTTAACGCGCTCAAGAAGGTCAAAGCGTGGATTCCGATTGACGGTACCTACGATCTGGGGCCTGGTCCTAGAATGGCAGAGAAAAAGCGTCAGTGGGCGTATGAGCTATCCAAGTGTATGACCTGTGGGGTCTGTCTGGAGGCATGCCCGAATGTCAATGAGAAGACGACGTTTATCGGACCTGCGGCGATCTCTCAGGTTCGCCTGTTTAACAGCCATCCGACAGGGGAAATGAATCAGGAGGAGCGCCTGGAGGCATTGATGACGGACGACGGACTGGAGGGCTGCGGGAACTCACAAAATTGCGTACGCTCTTGTCCGAAAGGCATTCCGTTGACCACTTCTATTGCCGAGATGAACAAGCAAACGACCAAGCATATGTTCAAGCGCTGGCTGACAGTGTAGCACAGCCAGTTCAAGAGGTAACAAACAGGCTTTTTTCCAAACCGGAGAAAGGCCTGTTTTTTGCGCTTAGAAACAATGGAGGGTAACATGGAGAAGGAGCGCGGAATAGCACTTATGGTATAATTATGATATTGTGTATCGTTTTTGGAGAAAAGGAGGCTGGACAGGTGACTGTGCAACCGATAACGAAACGACCTGTTACAAGGTCGGATGTATTGAAAGGATTAAGGGATCTGGGAGTTCGGAGCGGCATGACATTGCTTGTTCACTCTTCGATGCGCAGCTTTGGACGCTTTGTTCCAGGAGGAGCCTCCGCCATTGTTGCTGCACTAACCGAAGCGATTGGCCCGGAAGGGACGCTGGTGATGCCGACACAGTCACACGACTTGTCAGACCCGTCCATCTGGATGAACCCACCTCTGGATGAGTCATGGTGGGAACTGGTACGCGAGGAAATGCCCGCTTATGATCCAGCCTGGACGGTGACTGGAGGGATGGGCGTCATTGTAGAAACGTTCCGTGGCCTGCCGGGAACAATGCGCAGCGGGCATCCACACGTTTCTCTGGCGGCGCGTGGACCTGCTGCTTCAGGCTTGCTGGAAGCGCATGAGCTTGATTTTGGGCTGGGAGAGCATTCACCCTTGGCCAAGCTGTATGAAGCAGACGCCTATGTACTGCTGCTGGGCTGCGGACATGACAGCAACACGTCCTTGCATTTGGCAGAATATCGAACAGCCTACAATGGACGTGAAGTCATCACGCATCAAGCTCCTATGATGGTGGATGGGGCCAAAGCGTGGGTGTCTTTTCAGGATTATAATATTACCTCGGATGATTTTGAGCAGCTGGGACTTGATTTTGAACGGGACTGTCCCTCGTCTTTCACACGGGTGAACATCGGAGAGGCTTCATGTTTTTTCGCAAGGCAACGGGATTTGGTTGACTATGCAGAGCAGTGGTTGTCCACTCATCGGTGATGCTTCTGAAATATGAATTTTTTTAAAAAGTGAATAAATCGCAAGGA
Source organism: Paenibacillus ottowii (assembly GCF_006874425.1). Classification (GTDB taxonomy): domain Bacteria; phylum Bacillota; class Bacilli; order Paenibacillales; family Paenibacillaceae; genus Paenibacillus; species Paenibacillus ottowii. The sequence goes on along the minus strand of NZ_VIJZ01000006.1, from coordinate 211,016 downwards.
GGGAAAGAAATGGGGAAGACGCCGCAAATCCGCCGCGAGAGCCAGGATGGCCCACAACAGAAGGCCGCTAGCCCTCCCGGTTCTTCGCGGCGTTCCTTTTCAAATGAGCCAGCCAATCCTTCCCGCCGCCGTTTTTTGAAAAAGGCGGCTCTGGCTACAGCTGGAACTGCACTCTTGGCTGGAGGATATGCTTCCTTATGGGAGCCTAATCATTTGGAGATTACACGCTTCAGCTTGTCTCTTCCTCGTCTTCCGTCTGCATTTGACGGAATGAGGGTGGTGCATTTCAGCGATGTGCACTTGGGCTTTCACATGGATGAGCAGGATCTGCGCAAGCTTGCGGACCGGATCGCAGGTCTGGAGCCGGATGTACTCTGTTTTACAGGTGATATTGTAGATGACTATTCCGTATCGATGAAGGCTGCTGTTCCAGTTATGGCTTCCATGCACGCTACCCTTGGTAAGTTTGCTATTCTGGGCAATCATGATTATAGAGGCTTACCCGCCGGAGTTCAGGAGTTGTATCCGAAAACCGGGTTTACGCTGCTGAGAAACGAGCATGCGATTGTAGAGCGTGCAGGACAGCGTGTAGCTATTGTCGGGTTAGAAGATAACATCATGGGCAAGCCTAATCCGAAACGTGCCATCCACGGACTGCCTGATGAGATGTGCAAGCTGCTGTTGATGCATGAGCCGGACTATGCAGATGTGGCGGCGCAAATGTCCTTTGATCTTCAATTGTCAGGACATACGCATGGGGGACAAGTACGTTTGCCTGTTATTGGAGCCCCGATGCCGCCCCCGGGTGGGCGCAAGTACATTCAGGGATTATTCCATGTGGGGACGGATAGAATGCCACTGTATGTCAGTCGAGGCATTGGGATGACACATTTGCCGATTCGTGTGCTGTGCAGACCGGAGCTTAGTGTCATCACGTTAAAATCTGGCCAATAGGCCATGATCTTTTTTTCTTCTTCATCCTATATGTTGGAACTACATAATGTTGGCTTGAATGTAGTGTAGAGATGTAGTCGTTTCGGACAAAGGAGTGAGATTCAGTTGGATCGTGTTGCTGTCATTTCAGATATTCATGGCAATTGGCCTGCTTGTGAGGCAGTGCTGGAGGATATTGCTTCCCGAGGCATTAGCCGTGTGTTTTGTTTGGGGGATCTGATCGGCAAAGGGCCTAGCCCGTGCGAGGTTCTGGATGCTATCCGCCAACGTTGTGAAATCGTCGTTCGGGGCAATTGGGATGAGCTGGTTAGCATAACGGATGATCTCAATTTTAGCTGGCAAGCCGAGCGTTTGGGTACAGAGCGAGTACAGTATTTGGCACAGTTACCGTTTCATTATGATTTCAGAATGAGCGGACGTCGTATCCGCTTGGTGCATGCCTCGCCGCAAAGTGTGTATCACCGCGTGCAGCCATGGGATGAGCCGGCCAAAAGGCTTGCCATGTTCGAGCCGCTAGCAGAAGAAAGTGGAAAAGTACCTTTTGCTCCAGAGGTTGTGGGATATGGCGATGTGCATAATGCTTTTATCCAGCATTTTCAGGGAAAAACACTTTTTAACGTTGGAAGTGTCGGGAACCCGTTGGATATCACCCAGGCTTCCTACTGCATTTTAGAGGGGCAATGGGGAGAAGAGCATCTCACGCCTTTCTCTATTCATTTTGTACGTGTACCGTATGATATAGAATTGGCAGTAAAACAAGCAGAAGAGGCGGGTGTGCCTTCTTTGCCATATTATATTCGAGAGCTGCGTACCGGAATATATCGAGGAATTCAAGACCTGGATTAAGTATAGAAATATGCATTGCTAGTAGCAGAATCCATCCGCAGGAGGGAACATTGTGCTGACCAGAGAAATGCTTCGTCTCGGATTGCCGGAGTTTTACACTCACCGAGTCCGATTGCGCCAGCTAAGAGCGGAGGATTATCCTGCGCTGGAGCGGATCTTATCCGATCCATTGGTAATCCAATATGTGAATCGAATTCGCAAACCAGTCTATGCAAGGATGAAGCGTCTGGTTGCGCAAATTAAAATATCTGCTGATTCACTGGATTCCCTGCATTTCGCAGTAGAATGGCATCGGAGAGAGACAGAAGAGAGCAATCTGCATGATGAATCCAACGAACGGACCTTCTCACCGTTGCTCGGTATCGTTTCTTTTCAGCAATGGAATGAAAGAACGGGTGAGGCACAACTGGGCTATATTCTGGATCGGCCTTTTTGGGGGCAGGGACTGGCTACAGAAGTCGTGGGAGAGATGCTGAAATTTGGCTTCGATTCTTTAAAGCTCAAGCGGATCGAAAGCCGTTGCCAAGAGAATAACCATGCTTCCATGCGTGTGCTTATGAAAAATAAAATGCGCCTGCTGCGCACCATCGGTGCCTACGATCCCTCAGGAGAGGTGCCGAGTGTGTTGGTGTTTTCGATGACCCAAGGGGAGTATGCGTAGAAATGACATTGGAATATTTTGTTACAAAGATGAAATATAACTGCAAAACAACTCTAACACAGGACGGGTACAATACAGACATGACCCCCTTTTGAATAATATATGTTGCTGGACCCGATCATTCGGGTCCTCTTTTTTTATACTTCATAGGTACGGTTCAGGCTGGTTACCAGTTCTGGCAGCCATTCATTTAGGGAAAGAAAAGAGTATCTCTCTGACCGGGCTTTGGTCGTATCCATATACCATGATTGTGTAATGCCAAATGGAGACATATGCTCGTTTGCTGTTTTTTCTTGGATCACAGCTTGTTTTCCGGTTACCTGTTCAATGATTGAAATGATATCTCCAATCCTTATTGTACCGTCGGAGCAAGCATTGACAGGGCCTGTGAAATGGGCAGATCCAAGCCAAAGCAGAAAATCTGCAGCTTCATCGGAACGAATAAATGAGATATGAGCTGTGGAATTAGGTACTCCGATTTCTTGGCCTGCACGAACCTGTTCAATATGAAAATGGAGTCTTTTCGTATAATCATCTGTTCCGAGTACAATCGGAAAACGAACAGCCACTACTGGGAACGTAGCTCGCTGCATAAAAACCGCTTCTGCCTGCCGTTTAGCCTCTTGATATGAAAAATCGTCCTTCCCGCCCTGACGAACCGGATAAGTCTGAGGATCAAAGATATTCTCTGTCAGCGCTTCCGGACTTGGATTATAGACAGATAGGCTGGAGGTCATAATATACCTTTTGGCTTTAGCATCAAAAATACGACACGCCTCGCTGGCTTCGTCTGGAGAATAGCAAATATTATCATAAACAACATCCCATACTTGCCCACCTACCGCCTCAGCAAGCGCTTGCGGGTCGGTACGGTCTGCGCAGATCCGCTGAACGCGGTCACCGAACGAATCGCTTGTATGGCCTCGCGTGAGGATGGTAACGGAGTGCTCGGAACTTTCCAGCAGACGTTCCACCAGTCTTTTGCCAAAAAAGCGCGTTCCACCCAATACAAGTACCTTTCTCATACTTACATCACTCCTTCTGGAATGGTTTTCATTTATATTAAGATAGACGGACGAAGGAATGTAAAAGATACAGGATGTTAAAATTATTCCCCTAGAAGCTTCAAAAAATTGGCGGGTACCGTAATTTGCTGATTATTAATCATTATCTTTCGGAGCTCTTCCATAGAGTCTTCTTCGCCTCTGGCGTCTTTAATCTCCTTGATTTCACGGTGCAGACGTTCCATTTGGAGATCAAGCGCATTAGCGGAATCCGCTGCGTTCTTTAATTCACGTGTCAGACTCTCGGGAACAGACTGGTTGTATTTATAAAAGATTTTATGCTCCAGGCTTGCCCAAAAATCCATCGCAATAGTTCGAATCTGCACCTCTACACAGACTAGTTCCTCACAGTCCGACATGAATACAGGAACTTGAACCAGCAAATGCAGACTTTGATAACCGTTCGGCTTGGGGTTCTTGATGTAATCCTTGATTTCCAGCACCTTGAGGTCACTCTGTCTCTGAAGCATGCTACTGACATCATAAATGTCAGATATAAAAGAGCATGTAATACGCAAGCCCGCGATATCCTTGATATGATTTTTGATCGCATCCAGCGATAACTCGCTATTTTTACGAAGCATTTTGTTCATGATGCTCTCAGGAGATTTAAGGCGCGATTTGGTATGCTCAATGGGGCTGTAATCGTGCAATGCTTGAAATTCCTGCTTTAATATTTCAATCTTGGTTTCCATTTCGTCGAGCGCAAACTTATAAATGAGCATAAAGCGCGTGATGTCATGCTTTAGCTTTTTGAGCTTGTCCATCGGATCTTCCAATTGCATATGTAATTCTCCTCACACAAAGTTGTTGTTTATTTAAAAGAATAGGGCTGTACGGTTTAAGGCGGTTGGGAACAGAGCGAGGATTTGAATCTGGAGAAGCGTTAGTGTTCGCCTTTGCAATGGGATTCTTACTCTCTATATAATACCTAAGCATCCCATTGCAATAGCGATTCCCACCCTTAATACGTTTTAAAGCGCCACAGGAATTTTACGTTTTTCTTTAAAATAAACCCATTCCCGGAAGCCGATCTCCTTCAGCATGGTTTTTACTTCTTCCCAATCATCGCCTACCCGCGAAGGTTTATGGGCATCCGAGCCAAAAGTGACCTCCACACCAAAATGGTGCGCTCTTTCTAAAATAGAAGCAGACGGGTACCATCCGCCACTCAGCTTGGTTTTACCTGAAGTGTTAATTTCAATCGCCACATTGGATTCCGCAATCACCCGTAGAGTTTCGTCAATGGCTTCATCGGCAGGAATGTCTGAAAAGGCAGGGAAATTCCCCTTCATGGCGTCAATATGACCTAAAATCTGAAACATGCCGCTTCGCGCAGATTGCTGAATGAGCGCATAGTAGGCTTGTTTGACCTCGATTTTACGGGCGTCACTTAATTTTTTCCAACGATTGCGATTAAAAATGCTGTCCCCTTCGACATTGTGAATCGACCCGATGAGGTAATCAAATGGATAAGGAGCCAAAGTGGAACGATACAATTCAGCATAATCAGGGAAATAATCCGTTTCCAATCCAAGGAGCACGTCGATACGACCCTCGTATTCCTTCTTAAGCTCCTGTACCTCTTTTACATATTCAGCAAGCTGTGACTTGGCCATATAAATTTTAGGAAAAGCCTGATCCTTATCGCTACATAGGAAGGGAGAATGGTCGGAAATACCAATAGCTTGTAAGCCATATTGAATACCTGCTTCGATATAATCCCGAATGTTGCCGTCTGCATGACCGCAGCGGAAATGATGGGTGTGCAGATCAAATTTCATAGACTGTCTTCCTTTCGTAAGCAAGGTTTATATTGTGTATGTTGTTCATAGCGAATTACGTTATTCAGAACTGGTGAAATTCGTCTCAGGCATCCCCTTTAAATCGCTTAAAAATTGCTGCATTGCTGAGTTTAGATATCGGCCGGATTTATAAATTACCCCTACCGGATGACTGACTTCCAACTCGGGGATATGAATCATTTTTAATGTGCCTGTACGCAGTTCAGAAGTGACTGACAGTCTGGAAATGATGGCAGCACCAAGATTGATTTCTACCATCCGTTTGACTTCCTCGCTGCTCGACAACTCGATTACGACATGGGGCACGATTTGATGCTTTTTAAAAACATCGTCCACGAATTTCCGTCCTACCGTATCGGGAGAGAGCAGAATGAGCGGAATTTCCCGAAGGGCTTCAATGGTAGCGTGTGGTTGCGAGGCCAGCGGATGCGTAGGAGATACGACAAGTTCAAAGGAATCATAATACAGAACCGAAGTGCTTAGATTGGGATTACGTTCGATCAGATAACCGATACCAACATCAATAAGTCCGTTCTCCACCTGCTGATAGATCATTGAGGAAGCCATGGATTGAATGGAGGTTTTGATGAGAGGGAACTGATCCTGAAAGTAGGAGAGCACACGCGGTAAAATTTGAATGGCGATGGATGTTGTGGTCCCCAGCGCAATGTGACCCTGTGGTGTTTCATTTAGATCGTACAATCTCTGTCTTAATTCCTCAACAACCTCCAATATGCGCTCGGCGTGTTCCAAAAATACAACTCCCCGGTCGGTCAGGGTGACGGGCTGGTTGCGGTCAATCAGAATGGTTTTGAACTCATCCTCCAGACTTTTGATTTGGGCGGACACCGCCGGCTGCGTCAAATTGAGAAGTTCTCCGGCTTTACGGAAGCTCATCGTTTTGGAAATCATGATAAGCGTTTCAAGTTGACTGATGTTCATGAAGTTCCTCCTCTCTTTTCTTTAGCTTGTCGCGGCTATATAGACTGAGTTTAGCCAATCTACTTGTTTATATGTAAAACCATCGTTATGCTTTATTTCATTAGATTATAGGTTATTCGAGCAGGAAGGGCAATGAATTGAAGCAATGCACCGTAAAGTGTGGTATATTGGGAAATAAAGACTAAAGTCCTGATATGCTTCAAAAATAACCAATCTAAATTCGGTGAGAAGCAAGGATATAGGACATTACTCACAATTTTTTGTGATTTAGCTATAAAAAATTGCCGGACTGCTGTCGATAAGTGATAGAGAGAGCATTTTATACAGATCGAGTCGTTAAACAGCATTATTTAACTAAAAAACTCAAATTTAAATGGGACTTTTGTTGTGTGTCTAAAAGCCCATCGTAAAGGGGCGCAATGATCGTGAAGGCAGAAGTGATAAATCCTTTTTTGGAGTCGGCGAGACGGGTCATTGAACAGTTGATCCAAGTATCTCCTTTACCCGGAAATCTCGGTGTGAAAAATGTCGAGCTGGTGGACGACCACATTTGGATTATGATCGGGATGACCGGACAGCTTAGCGGAAATATTGTGTTCGGCCTGAATGAACAGGTGGCGCTACGTATGGTATCAGCGATGATGGGCGGATTTGTGTTGACTGAAATTGATGAGATGGGGAAAAGCGCGATTTCGGAATTAGGGAACATGATTAGTGGCAATGCCAGTACCATTTTGTCCAGCCAAGGAATTGTCGTGGATATCACTCCTCCGCAGGTCATGAAATCAGAAAACTTGACCACTTTCGTGCCACAGCGTGCCCTTTGTATTCCGCTTAAGGTGGAAGGAATCGGTGAACTGGATATTCAGGTGATGATCTCTTAATATTGAAGGAGTAAGTTTCTTTAATGTGGAGGGATGACCATGAGTACATTGCAGGATAAGGTAATTGTGATTACAGGTGCATCCAGTGGGATTGGCGCCCTTTGCGCTCAGTTGTTGAGCGCAAAGGGCGCAATCCCTATTTTAACAGCGCGCTCGCAGGAGCGACTGAAGCAAGTATCTGCGGGAATCAGCGGCAGGCATGAGCTGATTCCACTGGACGTTACCCGCCAGGAGCAGGTAGAGGCTGTTGCTGCACGAGTATTAGGAGAGTACGGACGGGTTGATATATTGCTCAACAATGCGGGCTACGGAAAGTTTGAGTATTTTAATGAAACCGACCTGTCGGAGTTTGAGCAAATGATGGACGTGAACTATATGGGGGTTGTTCGCTGCATCAAGGCGTTTCTGCCGCAAATGACAGAGCGGAACGATGGGCAGATTGTGAATGTAGCATCAATGGCCGGGAAAATCGGAACAGCCAAATCAGCTTCTTATACGGCCACGAAGCATGCGTTGCTCGGTTTCAGCAATGCGCTCCGGCAAGAGCTGCGCGGAAGTGGAGTGACTGTAACGACGATTAACCCCGGGCCGATTGATACCCCATTCTTTGAGCTGGCAGATCCTTCGGGCGGTTATGTGCGGAATATTAGCTGGTTTATGCTGAAACCTGATAAGGTAGCACAGCATATCGTAAGAGCGATGGAGCTTCGCAAGGAGGAGGTTAATCTGCCACAGTGGGTATCTCCTTTTCTCAAGCTGTATCAGCTAGCTCCCAGACTGATCGACAGGCTGGGACATGGTGTAATGAATAAGAAATAAAAGATGTCCCGTAGCCATAAGGCATGGCGAGGGACATCTTTTATTTTTGTGATTTGGTAACAGGGCTGTTTTCGCATATAATGGAGAGTAACGAATTTACGTATAGGGGTTGGACCTTTTCATGACATTGAATTTTGAAGCGCTCGGCGTTGAACAAGATCTGCTGGACAAACTGACCGAGCATGAAATTACACAGCCTTCGCCAGTTCAGGCAGAGGCAATACCAGAAATAATGAAGGGAAAGCATGTATTAGCGCGCTCACAAACCGGCACAGGCAAAACGCTGGCTTATTTGCTACCCCTACTGCAAGCGATTGACCCACAGAAAAAGGCCACGCAAAAGCTGATACTGGCTCCAAGCCAGGAGTTGGCCATGCAAATTGTACGTGAGGGTCAGCGCTACGGAGAGCATCGTGGAATCCGTGTATTGGGTCTGATCGGTGGTGCGGCCATCAAACGGCAAATTGAAAAGCTAAAGGATCATCCGCAGCTTGTGGTGGGCACACCAGGACGTGTACGGGAACTCATCGCTTCGAAAAAGCTGAAGATGCACAATATTACAACGATTGTCATCGATGAGGTGGATCAGATGTTCCAGCTCGGCGGAGCAGGCGATGTGACCAACATACTGGGCTCCGCCCAGCGTGATCGTCAATTGGTTTTCCTGTCCGCAACGCTGAACGATGAAATCCAAGCGCTGGCAAAGCGGGAGATGCTAGATTACGTAGAAATCGGGATTGATCCTGACCAGAAGACGGCCAGTGGATTGGAACACTACTACTTTGTATCCGAAGAACGGGATAAGGTGGATATGCTGCGCCGTTTGGTACGTCATTTTAATCCGAGAAAAGCGCTGGTATTTGTGAATACGACCAATGCCATCGGAGAGATTGAAGCCAAGCTCAAGCATATGGGTCTAACTACGGCATCCTTGTACGGAGATGCGGATAAAGTCACGCGCAGCAACGTGTTGGCCCGATTCCGCGAGGACAAGCTCAAAGTGCTGGTCGCTTCCGATGTGGCAGCCCGTGGTCTGGATATTGAAGGACTTGAAATGGTCATTCATTTTGACCCGGCTACGGATAGTCAAGCCTATGTTCACCGCGCAGGGCGGACAGGGCGTATGGGGCGCAAAGGATTAGTGGTGTCGGTGGTGACCGACCGCGAAACATTCATCATGCGTAAGTTTTCTCGTGAACTGGGGATTGACATTGCAGAGCGTGCGCTTTATGGAGGTCGAGTTGTGGTGCCGCGTCCGGCGGATGCCAAGCGCGCCCCTGTAAGGCCATCTGAAACCAGATCCATGTCCGATGGAGCATTGACGGAAAAACGCAAAACACCTGTTCGGAATGATAGCGGCCGTCCAGGCAGGAATTCTGTGAACGGTTCAGCTCCAGGCAAGAGCAAAGGAGCAGCTTTATCCAAGGCAGGAAAGGCACAGCGTGAGCGTGATCGCAAAAACAAGGGTGCGCCAAGATGGCTGAAGGAAAAAGGATCAAAACCGAACAATTAAGGGAGAAGAGGGGGAGCCATGGAACAACAGCCTGTGTTGCAAATTAACGGACTGACCGGCGGATACAGCGCCAAGCGTCCGGTGCTGCATCAGATTTCGCTTGATGTGAAGCCGGGTGAAATGGTGGGACTGATCGGTCTGAACGGGGCCGGGAAAAGCACGACCATGAAGCATATTTTGGGTCTAATGACACCGCAGGCCGGAGAAATTCGCGTGCAGGGGCATAAGCAGGATGAGAATCCAGAGGCGTATCAGGGAGCTATTGCTTTTGTACCCGAAGCTCCAGAGCTGTATCCTGAAATGACAGTGATGGAGCATATGGAGTTTACGGCCAGAGCGTACGGGGTCAGCGAGGCAGATTTCCGCACGCGCAGTGATCAAATGCTGGACTTGTTCCGCATGCGGGATAAAAGTGGAAGTATGTCGATGCATCTCTCCAAAGGGATGCGCCAAAAAGTGATGATTATGTGCGCATTTTTAGCGGGACCGCCGCTGTATGTCATCGATGAGCCATTTTTGGGTTTGGACCCGCTCGGCATTCGTTCCTTGCTTGACTTTATGTTGGAGATGAAGCGTTCGGGCTCATCTATTTTGCTCAGTTCTCATATTTTGTCTACGATTGAAAATTATTGCGATCGCTTTATTGTGCTTCATCAGGGTGCCATCATCGCACAAGGTACGCTGGACGAAGTGACAGCACAAGCGGGTAAGCCGGGCATGCCGCTGGAAGATGCATTTTATGAGCTGGTACAAGGCAGGGAATGAGCATGGATTTGCAAAATTTGCATAAAGAAAGACGTGTAGCGTTCTGGGGACAGGTGCTGCCTTATCTGGGCTATGTCATTCAGAGCGGTCTGGCGGTGGTCTTCGGCTTTGCGCTGATTGCCTTTGCCGCATGGTACACGTCCTTACTGATGCATATTCCGCCGGATTTGCCCATCCGCTGGATTATGCTTATTGTAGCTATTCCAATTGCTCATACGAGCTTTCGAACGTATTTGAATGCAGCCGATATTGTCTTTCTTCGTCCGCAGGAGCACGCGATGCACCAGTATTTTAAGGCCAGCCGGATTCGGGGCGTGGTGTATAAAATATTCGGTCTGCTGCTGCTGACGATTATCTTGTGGCCGCTGTATATCCGCAGTGATGCTGCGCCTAAGCCGCTGCTACTGACCCTGCTGCTGTTCGTGCTGCTGAAGCTGTTATTCAGCTACGGTGGCTGGCAAGAGCTTCGCATGGTATCGGTTGGCGGCAGTGTAGGCTATCGTCTGCTGCGGTGGGTGCTGGCTGTGCTGATGGTAGCCGCTTGGCTATGGCAGCCTCCGCTACACAGCTTGCCATTTATCCTATTGGTCGGCGTGGTATATGTGATTGTGCTGCGTTTGCCGGTCAAACTGCTAGTGGCTTGGGAAAAACTGATCCGCACAGAGGGGATGCAGGCTGCTCGCGTGATGCGTACGTTGGGCTGGTTTGTCGATGTACCTGCCCTTACGCAGAGAGTGACGCCGCGCCACTGGCTGTCCTGGCTGGGGGGGAACATACCTTGGAACAGAAGGGGAGCGTATCGTTACCTGCTGTTTAAGACATTCCTCCGTACAGAGCCAGCAGGTATTGTCATTCGGTTAGGTATTCTGGGGCTGTTAATTATATACATCACCCATGCTAGCTGGATTGGTATTGCCGTTTATTTATTTTTTATATTCCTCATAGGTGTTCAGATTACTTCATTAAGACAGTACCACAAGGATTCGTTGTGGCTTCAGTTATATCCGATTCCTGCGCATAGTCGCCGTGCGTCTTTTCTTGACTTTGTTGTTCGGTTGACGCTGCCGGCTGCTGTAGTGCTATGGCTTCCCTTTCTAGCCAAAGGAACGGAAGATCTGCTGACTACATTGCTCACATTGGTGGGGGGAGTTCTGGTTGTGTTCCTGATTCGAGGCGCTCAAGCCAAAAAATGGCGTTTGGACGGACAAGATGAGGAAGAAGTGTGATCCAGATCTGGGTGAATAAAGAAAAGGCTAATTCGCAAAGCAGCAAAATCTGAGCTGTCTGCGAATTAGCCTTTTTTTGTGCATTTGCTGCTATGGTAGTCGTGGGTGCAGATATCGTTTGCTTAGATGAAGATTGTTTTGCTGATGATAACTAGCAAAATGAACAGTACCAAAATGGTTCCTGTGCTTGTGAATGCGCCGTAACCACCATAACCGCCTCTTGTTTCTTCTGCTCCCATGCTCATTCTCCTCTCGGTCATTGTGATAAAGGATACATCGTATCTTATGAAGTGGGTTTTTGGATTGCGTGGGCCAATGCTCAGGTGTGTTGCCGAATCGCCCTATATTTTTCATCAGATTGAGGAGATGAGAGAGGAAAAGGTACGTATTACCGAGAATAGAAGAAGTATGTAATCATTATCACTTGGAAAGTGGGAAGGACGAGATGCTGGTAGATAAGCTGCTCGTAAACATATTTCTTGTGTTTGTACCGTTACTCGTATACAGTGCTTTGTCGGATCATCGGCATAAGAAGCATACCCCGTTGCTTATGGGAGGGGTGCTGGGTGTTTCTTCAGTGCTTTGCCTTATATTTTCGTACATTTGGTACGGACTATATTGGGATCTTCGGTATGTTCCTTTGATTCTTTCAGTTTTATATTTTGGACCTACGGCAGGGCTAATGAATGTGACACTAATGATAATGGCTCGTATGTATGTAGGCCCTGAGTCTATGGTGGTGGGGCTTCCGAGCATGATGTTGTGTTATTTGGGGCCTCTCTTGGTAAGAAAAAAATTTATGCAGCTCAAAAGCATGTTGCTTCGAGTGGGCATGAATATGGTAATGAGTATCTGGATCACTGGGGTCATGCTGATTTTTCTTTTAATACATTCTTGGATCAATGGCAGACTGGATGAGGATGAGATTGAGCTGGTTCGCTCAATACTCTGGTTCGGTGTGATTCAATTCTTAAGTATTGGAGCCTCTTCTTTCTGGATGGAATTTAGTTTGGAGCGGGAAGAAATGAGAAGAAAAATTAAATATGCCGAGCATCTGAATACGTTGGGTGAACTGGCAGCCTCTATGGCTCATGAAGTACGGAATCCTTTAACGGTGGTAAAAGGGTTTCTGCAAATGGTTCAGTCCGGATTGGAAGGGAAAAATCGCAGATATGTTGCTTTGGCACTGGCAGAGGTGGATCGGGCTGAAAGAATTATTAGCGATTATTTGAATTTGTCCAGACCGCAGATTGGGAACACAGAGCGGATGGACCTTTCGGGCATGGTTGAACAGATCGTGTTGCTTTTGAAGCCAATGGCGACCAAGCAAGGCGTAAGGCTGTATACAGAGCTAAGGAATGAAATTTATATACATACAGATCGTAACCAACTGTTACAGGCGTTAATACATGTGACAAAAAATGCGATTGAAGCTGCGGAAGATGGAGGCAGGGTATACATAAAGCTGGCGATTCAGGAAGAGCAGGCATGTTTGAGTATCAGGGATACTGGAAAAGGCATGAGTCAGGAGCATCTCGAACGAGTAGGGACTTTGTTTTTTTCGACCAAAGAGGTAGGGACAGGACTGGGGACCGTCGTTTCCTTTCGAATCATTGAAGCTATGAACGGGAGCATACGCTATGAAAGTGAGCCTGGAGTCGGAACGAAGGTCGTCATTCTGCTGCCACTGGCAGAGGAATCTCTGCTCGCCGCGGAAGGATAAACTGTCTGGATGTATGGTGACTATGGTTCAAGCCGATCAAAAAGCGGTATGCCCTAGTATCCGGCATACCGCTAATTATGCTATATATTTAACCTGATACAGCTTAGGCGTTCAACAAATCTTGTGCGCCACGATACACAATGTCGTACAGGTCTTCCAGATACTCTTCTTCGATACAGGAGAACGCGACACGGAGATCGTATTCACCCAGTGCAATTGTCCCTACTCCATATTGCTCCAGCAAATGTGTGCGCAGTCGTTCAGCGGATAAGCCGTTTAGCTTGAGACACATAAAATAACCTGAATTAAAAGGATAGTAGCTCCATACATCCCCGTATTTTCCGCTATCAAGCAACGCTTTCACTTTATTAGCCCGCCCCTTCATAATTTGGAACTTTTCATTTTTCTGTTGTTCAAAATCGGGTGATTTAAGAGCATCCAGTACAAAGGTTTGAGACGGGTGAGGGCCACTCGAAATCGTTGCCCGGATAATCCCTAGTGTTTTTTGTTCCAGTGCGCTCAGTACATCCTGATGCTCCGAAGCAAAGGTAATAAATCCGACACGGAAGCCCCAAACGAATTCTTCTTTAGTAGCTCCGTCAATTTTGACTGGTAAAACTCTCGGGTGAAGTCCGGCTAGCTGACCGAATAGTGATTCATGCAGGGAGTCCTCAAAGAAGAGGCCAAAATAAGCGTCATCTGTGACAACTACGACATTGATGCCTGCTTCCGCCGCTTCCTGAATGGCAGCAACAATTTCTTTACCCTCTTCAATGCCCGGTGTGTAGCCTGTTGGGTTGTTCGGGAAGTTCAGTACAACGATCGCTTTGCCGTATTCTTTCTGCGCCAATAGCGCATCGCGTAATCCGTCACTATTAAAACGGTGATCCTCTGTGAATAACGGGAAATTCACCAAGCGTCCATGACGGCGAATACCGAAAGTCAGTTCATAGTTCTCCCAGTTTTTATCCGGATAAATGACAGCATCTCCTTCATCCGTAAACAGGTCGGCAACGATGCTCAAACCGTGGGTCAGCGCGTTCGTAACTACAGGGAGGCCGTAGCTTTTTCCAGCCAGCGAAGGATTTTCCTTTAGCATTTTTTCACGCCATACGCTACGAAGTTCAGGCTTGCCCGCAGGAGGAGCGTAAGGATATAAATCCTTGGGGCTATAAGCGGACAGCTTTTCCTGAATAACCTCCAAATGCATAGGGCCATTGCCTTCAGTAGCAATCCCGATCGTGGCATTATATTTTTTGGCAAGTTTCCCTGCTTCGGCTGATTGACTCAAAATCCCTTCCTTTGGAAAGTAAATCTCTTTACCTAAAAGAGAAAGCATTTGATATACATGCTCGTTGCCTGTCTGAATGTTTTGATTTAACTGCGCTGCCAGTGGATTCATTCCCGTTTCATCCTTCCAAGTCATTTTGATTACATATTATAGCATTACACACGGTAAGCGTCACGCACAAGCATCAGGGGCCGCAAAAGCAGATTTTTTGCTTAATCGTGGCGCTGCGCTTATATTATAAAATAACGGGATAACAGGACAACCAGAGATGAACAAAAGGAGGTGCAGATTTTGCTGGATACATCTGCGTCATCGTTTATCCTGCTGCCGGCCTTTGCCAAAATCGTGTGCGAGCCGGGCTGGAAATGGCAGGTACGCGAGAAGCCGATGCCAAACTATGATTTATTTTATGTATGGAGCGGAGAAGGAACGGTTGTATTAAATGGGGAAGCCTATCCGGTGAGCAAGGGCAGTTGCTTTCTGTTCAAGCCAGGAGACGATACCCGTGCCACACATAATCCGCAAAAGCCGCTCATACTTACTTATATTCATTTTGATCTCACCGAGCAACCCAAGCAAATTCCAGCCAGCTACCGTATGCTGGAGGAAACGTTCGAGGTGGAGCACATGCTTGCCAGATATGTCCGTCTACGTCTGGAACGTGCCTATGGAGCTGACGAGGAAGGCAGGTTGATCCTGAAGCAACTGATGATTCATCTGCTACGTGCAGACCGTAAGGAACCGCAGGAGCAACAGGCCAGTAACCAGCTGACCGAAGTCATTCGGGAAACGGCCAACTACGTGCGCCAGCATCCGGGACTTCCTCATCGAGTCGAGGATTTGGCAGCACGTGCAGGGCTGTCACCGCGTTATTTTTCGATAAAATTCAAGGAGCTGCTGGGTGTTTCCGTGCAATCTCATATTATCAGCATGCGGATTGAGCGCGCGCAGCATCTATTGCTGCATGCCGGAATGAATGTAACCGAGGTGGCAGAGGCTCTCGGGTACCGTGACATCTTTTTCTTCAGCCGCCAATTCAAGCAGTATACAGGAAAAAGTCCGTCTGAAATTCGATAAGGCTATTAACGCATGACGAATACAAAAGATAATGAAAAAGGACCCGAGCAGTTACGCTGGGGCCTTTTTCATTCTTTTGTTACAATCTGTCATTTAGGCTTTGGAATCGTGCCGAAAGCTGCCAAGACGTTGTCCCATTTTCACCACATCCCCCAGCTTCAATGCGGGGTCGGGCTCAAACGTGCCGTTTTCAGTTAGCAAAACGACGGTTGAGCCAAATTCGAAATAGGCGAGATCGTCGCCTTTTGTCCATGAGATCGCTTTTTCATCTGTATATTTGATGCTGCTCACATTCATTGCGCCAACCTTGACGACCGCGACTTCACCATATTCGTGGGCAATGTACGTAATCTGTCGTTCATTGCGGCTAAGAACTCCCCTCATATGCTGCAAGCCGAAGTCATTCACTGGATATACTTTGCCGCGCAGATGCTCCTTCTCAACCAGTGTACCGGATACCGGTGCATGAATGCGATGGTAATCTGTCGGGCTCAGATACAGCACAAAAGCATAGCCGTGTGTGTATTTCTCAAGACGCGGAGAGCGGTTAAGAAGCTCTTCCAGCGTATAGTCTTGTCCCTTGACATTCAAAAGAGTGCCGGACGTAATTGGGCCGGTAAAAGTAATCCGTGCATCCACCGGACTGGTCATCACCTCGGCGTTCGTATCAATCGGGCGCATGCCCGCTTTTAATTTGCGTGTAAAATAGGCGTTCAGGGAGCGATATTCTTTCCAATCCTGTTCCGCCTCATGCGTCTGGATCTGGTACGTACGTATAAAGGTGGGGATAAAAAGTCGGCTTGCACCGCTTTGCGCGAAGGAGCCCACAATCCGGCACACCCACTTGCGCGATGATAGCTCCGTCATAAGCCGCAGCCACTGTTTTGCCATTACAGATCCCCCTTGTTCATATCCGAGCCGTCTTGGCCGGAACCTGTCCGGCCGCTCTGAACTATATTGACACAGAATGTGACGTAAATCAATACAGGGGACGGCCTGGTGAACGTTCGGTGCCTGACGAAGATAGTCGTTCGAGAAGCCAGCGAGCGTAAGCCATCGGCTGAGCGTACGTTTCTTTCCAGACATTAATCATCCCTGCCTGGCTGAAGCCATAGCGCTGATCACGACCATTGCATTCGATAAAAACAATCTTGCCTTCATGCGTAATGCCCAGATCCAGTCCGACATCGGCGAGATGGGGCAGGTGTTGTGCCAATCGATGGACGATTTGCAAGGAGAGTCTTTCTAGCTCATTCATGAGCCGGGCTATGTTTGAGTTTTGAACTGTCTCTGTTCGTGATAACACCTCGGGTAGGGAACGTGCCGTACCGCCCTGGGCTACATTGGAGACAAAAGTGTGGGATGGTGCAATTTTTGCAAACATGCCTGTCACCCCCCAAATTCCGCCATATCCGCGCTGAACCGTCACACGGATATCGAATGGACGATTGTCGTACAGAGCAAGCGGAATGGTTTGTTGTACGATATGAGGCACATGCATCAGTCGCTTATGCAGAAATAAAGGGAGTTCTCCGACTTTTAACCGCAGGGTGGACCAACGTTCAGGTATCGTTGGATGAGCGCATTGCAATGTCCAGCTTCCGCTGGAATGATTCAGCCGCATAATTCCTCTACCCACGCTGCCGCTGCTAGGTTTAATTACAACATCCCCCGTCTGCTCCATCAAGGTACGGATGGAGGACAGGTTGCCCTGTAATGTTTTGGGGAGGTGGGGATGCAGCAGAGGGTCTTCCTGTAGAATTGCATGTATATGGTCTTTGCGAAAACGATTTTGTTCATTGAAAATATAAAATCCCTTGTGTACCAGCTTGTTGATGTCGCGGGCATTTTCATTTTGCCGATAGAGAGTCCGATTGTGGATGACTGGCGGCAACGGAAGAGTCATCTGCCGATACTCGTTGCCGTTTTTAACAAAAGCCCGGCATGTTCCGGTCGATATATGAATATCTTCCAGACGAAGAAAGCAGGGGATTAACTCGTGACTTAATCCGGCCTCTTCGTAATTGGCGATGGATTCATATCGCGTCTTCATGACGGGAATGCCCCGATAAGTTGCCGGGTTGAGCATGACGCCGACATGCAACATGAGTATGTCCGCCCTCCTTATCGTCATTCCAACTGACCATACTATGGTTCTAGTCCATCATATGTATCAAAGGTCGGCCAGGCATGGACGCTAGCCTTGCGGTATGCCCAAAGTAGTAAATCAAGCACCTTTCAAAGCAGGAAACGATATGATACAAGATGGGTGTTGAAGGGTGAAGGAATAAGGTGAGGAAAGTAGGTGAGGTGATGCAGAGACTGAAGGTAGCAGTCATTACACCGGGCTCTTTTGTTATACCTTCGCCCCGCAGCAGTTCAGTGGAGCGGGTAATTGCTCACATGGTACCGCTAGCTAGCCATAAGCTTCAGGCGCAGATCTATGGCATAAAAGGGGCAGAAACACCGGATCACGGCGATGTTGACGGAATTCCTTGTATGCGCTATACGCGGGGAGCGGGTTATATTCGCGAGGTAATTGCTGATTTGAAGAGATGGTTACCTGCGGTAATCGATGTACACAACCGCCCCGCATTTGCGTATGCCATTCGCGAGGCATTGCCCGATCGCAAAGTTGTGCTGACTTTGCATTCCACCACGTTCATCCGGGAGCCTCACCTCAAACGAAAGGACATGGGTAGGATACTGCTCGCGATGAATCGCATTATTGTGAACAGTGCGTATTTGGGGGCAACCGTGGCCGCTGACAGTCCCGATGCGGTCAGGGAACGCATCGTCATCAACAAGCTGGGGATTCATCCCGGCGATTTCCTGCCACGGTGGACCCCTGCAGCAGAAGCGCTCAGGTCGGCGCGATTGGACGATTTCGGCTGGTCAGGCCGTCGAATCGTGTTATATACAGGCCGATTGGTGCCAGGGAAGGGAGTTCATCGGCTGCTGAAGGCCCTGCGGCGTGTCGTCCATACCTGTCCGGACGTGTTGCTGCTCATAGCCGGTAGTGCCTATTACGGTCACGACCGTCTCACGCCGTATACGGCGGCATTGTATCGGCAGATACGTAAACTAAGGCTGGGGAGGCATGTGCATTTCCTGGGCTATGTGCCGCATCCAGCATTGGCCTCGTTATATCAGTTAGCCGATGTGACGGCTGTTCCTTCAATTGAAGCTGAAGCCTTCGGGCTGGTCAATCTCGAAGCCATGGCGGCAGGGGTGCCTGTGGTAGCATCACGAATCGGTGGTATTCCGGAGGTTATACAGCACGGCAAGACAGGCTGGCTTGTTTATCCGTCACGCGGTGAGCAAGAAATGGCTGACGCCATCATCAGGTTGCTCCAGCAGCCCGGGCTACGGCAACAGATGGGAGAAGCCGGGCTGGACGAGGTGCGGAGACAATTTTTATGGCAGCACTCTGCACAACGCTGGGCTCAAATCATAACAGACTGCGCAACTGAGTGACATGGTCGTGGTTACGTGCATAGGCTACCTCATAGGCATTAGGCCATGATTCCCACCTGGGTGAATGAAGCGGAGCACCCGCTGTTCACTCTCGTGTCAAAGGAGCGGTCATCATGAACCATCGCACGAATCCTAGCCCTAAGGATAAAAAAATAGCCCGGCGTAACCTTTCCAATACAGTTCCCTCTCCCCGTGTAAACAAGGAGAAGGCGACATCGCCTGCTGGCAGTCACAGACCCACTCAGCGTGGAACGACAATTGCAGCTGTTCCTGTAGAACCGATTCAAGCTATAGAGGAAGCAGCATGGAGAAAGCATAAGCTTCCCAAAACGCTGGAGGAAGCGATGCAGATGAATCGAGCCTCTGTGCTGCTGTTGTCTGTGCCTGAGTCAGATACCGAATACGGAACGGATAACGACATGACGTCTATGAAGACGGAAGATCAGAACGAGCAAGATTCATTACTGGATTGTTCCATAACCAGTATTCATATCGCGGAAGGAAGACAGCGTCCAAAGCAGCGAATGCAATTGCCTGAGCAAGATATAGCTTTTCACAAAGCGACTTCACCCCAATGTGGCAGCATTTCTTTTTATCTACCTGCACAGGCGGTTACAGGTGAAGTAAACGTTGGATTTGAGAAGCCCTTTATAGACACACAATATGCCATCACCGCTAATGCGAGCGTACCGGGTATGACGGTGTCTGTTACACATCGCCAGAGGAATTCGGCAGTGCTCACAGTGGAACGTAGACAATCGGGTCAGATATGTGAGGGATGGATTCTCTGGATTGCGATGGGAACATCATAGATAATAAATATACACAGCTTTTATTTATGGTAATGATGTTAGAATACCTCAGACCCTAAACAGGGATGAAAAAACGCTGTTCTTTCCTATAACTATAAGGAAAGAACAGCGTTTTTTTACTTATGTCTAATCGGCAGAGCATAATAGCCAAAGGTTAAATCGAGCGGAAGTAAAGGATCAATCTTCTAATGCATGACAAAAAAAAGAGCTTAGTACGGCTTGTTTTTATAGTCATGACCTACAAATATGACACTTTGACACTACCGTATGTGACAGATAACAAGTTAGATTCAAAGGGCAATTCATAACATATTAGCAAATAAAATAAAGAGTAGGAGAGAATCACATGACGAAAGAATCAGCTCGCAAAAGGTTGCAAGATTTCTATTTTTTGTTGTTTACCTTCGGATCGGGACTGTTTTATTTTTGCTTCTATTTGGTCAGCATTACATTTGCGTTGGGGATGACGGTTATCTTCGTGGGCATTCCCTTGTTGGCGTGTGTGTTGCGAACAACTCACACGTTTGTCCAATATGAACGCATTCAGACGAAGGTTTATACGGATATATCGATAGAGCCAATCCTGACAAGGACAAACAGTGGAAGGGATAAATGGATGAAAGCGAGAGAAGCCATTCTTAATAGTAGCAATTGGAGGGCCGTTTTTTGGCTTATGCAGAAATTTTTTATTGGGGTGATCAGCCTTATATGTGCCGTTATATTGTACATAGCCCCGCTCGTAATTATCGTTACACCGATACTTTTTCAACATCTTGATATATACTTATGGGGATTCGCTGTAGATTCATGGGAAAAGGCTATATGTGTCATGCTCGCTGGGTGTATTCTCGTCTGGATCAATACTCGCATTGGAAACAGCTTAGTTCAAATAGTCGGAATGTACACGCATTCCATGTTTAAAGCTATTAAGAGGTGATAATTTGTTTACAACCTGGAAACAATGGCTCTGGTATGACTGGTTATTGCTTTGTATACGTTTTGTCATCTGGTTTTCATTGATGATAACTACTATCCAACACCAAGACCATTTAACGGTGCCCCTTTGGATCATCATTCTTTGGGAAATTGCCGCATTTTCAATACCTTGGATTTGTTTAATGTTCAGTTATCGCTACTATCTGCTTACTGAGATGGTTTTGTTTGGCGGAGTGTGCTTCTACTTAACCTTATTATTTCCGGCGGCATATCTTGCATTTTTAATGCCAACTTTCATGATCGCGGCAAATAGTGCTCATAAATCATTCCGTTGGTCTGGTTCGATCACAGTTGTTTTGTTTCCATTGCTCGTTGCAATATTTTCCCCAGGAACAGATCTATGGGCGATTATCCCACAAATCGGTCTGGCTTTTGCGATAGGATTTTCCTTCCACTTACTCGTTTCTAATTACCGCCAAAATGAAATTATACGCAATCAGAAGCTTGTGCTGGAACAGTACCTATCTCAGATTGAGCAGATTACTTTGTTAGAGGAGCGCGACAGACTTTCCAAAGATTTGCATGATACGATGGGGCATTCCTATACCTCGATCATTATGGGGTTGGAAATATTGCGTACGGAATTAGCAACAAAAGATGGAGAGCAGAAAATTGACTCATTATTGCAATTAGCCCGTAACAGTATGGAGGAAGTGAGAGCCTATTTGCATCAAATAGATTCACCACAAGAATCGCTTCCCTTGACTGTTACTTTGCAACAATTAGCAGAAGAGTTCCAGAAACATGCAAAAGTAAATGTACGCACTCGAGTAATAGGGGAAGAGTACATAGTCTCCAAACAAGCGAAAATGACGCTTTATCGGTGCTTGCAGGAATCGCTGACTAATGCTGTGCGCCACGGACAATCCACCGAAATCATTGTGTCACTGCATTTTGAGCCACAACAAACAAGATTGGATGTACAGGATAATGGTCGCGGAGTGGACGAGTGGAAGGATGGCTTCGGATTAACTGCAATGAAAGAGCGTGCGACACAGTTACAAGGGAGAGTCACTGTATACTCCGAAAAGGGCGAAGGGACGTTCATCTCATGTGTGTTACCTAGACTTGTACAATTGTCCGATGAAAGAATCCGCTTGTGTATCGTCGATGATCATTCGTTTATCCGGGATAGTCTCCATACCATCTTGGACGGACAAGAGGACTTGCAGGTAGTGGGGGTGGCTGAAGATGGGGAACAAGCTGTAGAATTGTGCAGAAGCCTAAATCCAGATTTGATATTAATGGATTTGGAGATGCCCAATCAGGATGGGATTCGTGCGACCCAAATAATCAAGGAAACATGGCCTGACATTCGTGTCCTCATCCTGTCAACGTTTCAGGATACAGAGAGGGCGAAGGAAATCATGCGAAGCGGCGCTGACGGCTATTTGCTGAAATCCATAGAATCGCGTGAACTGGCTGAAACGATTCGCCTCGTCTATCGGGGAGGCACGGTAATAAACCAAGATTTGTTCCATAAAATGTGGGACGGAAATGATGAAGAAGAGTCAGTCGGACCGAGGTCAGATGGAGAAGAGTATGGCTTAACGAAACGCGAACTAGAGGTTTTGAATCTTTTATCTCAAGGAAACCGTTATAAAACAATTTCTGAGAAACTTTACCTATCCAACGGCACCGTAAGAAATTACGCTTCCACTCTCTATGACAAGCTGGGAGTCAATAATCGAGAAGAAGCCGTGCAAAAAGCAAGAGATGCCGGATTACTTTTGTAAGAACTGCTTTAAGTCCATAGTATGTTTAAATGTACAATTTTCTTTTATTGAGAGATAGATGAACAAGAAAAGGGCGCCCCTTTGTGAGGGCGCCATACATAAGGGGGGAAGGGGTGCAGACTAGTACACTGCACCCCTATTTTCGTCCATCGTATGGGCAGGGCCAAGTAACAGTTGCACAACGGCAAAGGTTCAATGGACGAGAATTGTGAAGAGGAAAGTGTATATGAATTAGTTCACGCCTACAGCGTCAAAAGATTTGGCAGCTGCAGTTGCTTCTGCTGAGTTTGCCCCGTACAGATCTTTTGCAGCCTGGATCACAGCAGCACGTGCGTTGGAGAAGTCAGAGGAAGAAGTCAGGTAGTTCGTAAAGGCACTGTAGTAAATTTGCACCGCTGCATCGCGGCCAATTCCATTTACAGTTACGCCATGGAAATTACCGCCTTGTGCTAACAAGTAGTAAGCTTTATTGATAATACCGCTGTTTGTATGAACACCGCCGTTATCGGAGCTGCCTTTGTACAGGTTTGAATAGTGATCTGGTTGATCGTACAGGGTAGGATCGGACATTGAGCGAAGGGCATCGCCTGGAATGTTTGGCGTATAAATATCATCGCCTACAAGCCAGTTTTTGCGCTGAATGTCATTGCCGATAACGTCCGAGAAAGCCTCATTCAGTGCCCCAGACTCTCCGTAATATTCCAAATTCGAGGTATACTCTGTGACACCATGTGTAAGTTCATGCCCTACTACATCGGGGTCTCCGCTAAAGGCGATAAATGTGCTACCGTCTCCATCTCCATAAGTCATTTGGGAGCCGTTCCAGAAGGCGTTGTTGTAACGGCTGCCGTAATGGACTGTCGAACGGAGCTGCAGACCACGTCCGTCAATGCTGTTGCGTCCGAATTTGGATTTATAGTAATCATAGGTTTTGGCAGCGTACGCATGGGCATCGACACCGGCTGGATCATTCCATACATTATCAGCGTCTGTCAAAAGGGTGCCTGGGATGCTTTGACGGTTGGAGGCCGTGTAAGTCACGATACCATTACCGCGTGTTGTATCTTTTAACTGGTAGCTACTGCCGGAAGCAGTAGTGGTGAATGACTTGGTATCACCAAGCACACCTTTACCTGTGCCTGTAGCTTCTTTAATGATGTCATACTGGAATACGATGCTGCCGTCGTTGGCATCGATAATGTAGCGGGTACGCAGTGGGGCAGGTTCTAAAACATTGACTTCAGTTACATAAACGAGCTGCAGGTCATCCCCCTTAGGGTAGTAGTAGAGTTCTGCTTTAGGATCTACTTCAGGTTGCAGATTAGCGATTTTGGCAATGGAACTTTTTTCTGCCTCCACCGCTTCAATTTTGCTATCTTTCAGGGCAGATGCCTTATCAAGACTCTGCTCGTCCTTATCAATGGATATCTTATTTACGTTGTTAGCTGCCTCGGAGTAAGTGTCTTTGCTTACACTGGTTTGCTCCTCAGCGTTTTTAGAGAGGGTATCGTCGGAGGTAGGGAGGGCTTCAATTCGTGCAGCTGCTTCTTTATATGCGGTGTAAACCGCTTCAGAAGCGCTGATTTTTGGAGTTGCACCTTGTGTAGCTTCAGCCTGCTGATCCTCAGTCACCACGGCTCCTAAGTAAGAGGTGACCTCACCAGATTTGCCTACATGAATAGTCTGTTCAGCTCCATATACGGGAATCCCGTTTACATACTGCTTCAGCCGATAATGGCTCACACCGGACTTGTCGCTTGTGCGATCAACAATTCGAAATTGTTCACGTACACTGGATTTGTCCTCACCCAGCAACGTTTTCTTTTGCCGATTCAAATAACTCCATACAATGTCGTCCCCTGATACTGAGGAAGGGGCTTTCCATTGCTCGGCATGAAAGGTTGGTGTAAGCTGAGCTGGCCCCGAAACGGAACTCTCCGCTGATGCACCAGACGCTACAGACCCCAACAACATAGCTCCTCCAAGAAGCGAAACCCATACTTTTTTCATTAAAATTCACTCTCCCCGATTAATGTCAGGATGAATCATCCTGTTTTGAATAAGGCATTGCGCCATTTATGTAGGTCGTGTTGTCGTCTGGAATAGAAGAATGGAACATGAAGAGAATACCGAAGTGTTTTCATGAAGCGTGCGTGAAAAGAGGGTACCGCATGTGAAGCATGTAGCCTAAAAAAGGTAACAAACTCCTCCCTTCCTGTCGTATGCAAAGATAGTGGAATCATAGCCGATAATGGAAAAAAGTTGCCTTATGCAAAAAAAACAAAAGTTGGTTTTTCGAACTCCCATCATCTGGCTCTGATATTATCACAGAGAATGACGGACGAGAAGATCCATGTAACAAATTTATCCAAAATGATTCTTTAGACCCTAAAATCTCATTTATTTAATAGGAATAATAAGTTTTGTAAAATAAAGTCGAAAATTGCTGTGTCGAAAAGTCTCCACGCTTGCCGTTACACACGGCTTTTGGACCGCATAGGTTATGTTGAACTGTCCTAATCATGCTGTTCATCTATACAGCAGCAAGGGAGGTGAGACGGGAACATGAGGAAGCGTGGAAAAGCTGGATTCAAGATCAATCGGAGGCGGCATTCCGGGGCTTATTATCACTCTAAGATGTGGCTACCGTACCGAATGCCGAACATGGATAAGAAGCCGATAGTCTCTGATAAGAATGATGTACCCGAAATGGAGAAAGGGGCGCAAAGCGGCGTAGCGCGGCCATCTGAACCATCATCAGCGGGAAAGATTCTCGTATCTGTCATTATTCCGGCCATGAATGAGCAAAAGACCATCGGAGCTGTGATTCGCGAAGCGCGCCATGTCCATCCACATACAGAGGTTATCGTCGTTGAGAACGGATCACACGATAGAACGGCGAAGGTGGCAGCGGCGGCGGGAGCTCGTGTACTTTCCTTCCCAGAACCGCTTGGACATGATGTGGGTCGTCGTATTGGAGCGGAGGCGGCATCCGGACAGATCCTGCTTTTTCTGGATGGTGATATTGTCATTCCCTGTGCCAGACTTCGGCCATTTATACAGGCCGTATGTGCAGGAGCGGATGTGGTGCTGAATGATTACCATGGACCTGTGAACCGCACGCCTATACATCCTGTAGTTGAGGCAAAGCATGTATTGAATATCTTGTCGAATCGTGCTGATTTAGGGGGAGCATCGATGACGGGTATTCCACATGCTATAAGTCAAAAGGCTTTAAAAGAGGTGGGTCTAAAGCCCTTGGAAAAACCTCCGCTATTTCAAGTGATGTCCATTGTCTCCGGGTTACGAGTGGTGACTGTATATGGAATAGCTGTCGGTAGGATGAACGCACCACGTAAAAAACAGAACGGCAAGGACCCGCTGGCAAGTGTAATTGTCCAGGATCACCTGGATGCCATTGCCTGGCTTACATCATGTCTGGGAGCACGTGCGGGATACACGAATTTGGAGCGAAAACGGATCAGAGACGAGGTGAAAACGTGACTAGAGCGTATCGCAGAAGAAAACGTGAAGACTCCAGCTGGGGGCTAAGACGCATACAAAGAAAACGAGAATCGACAGCTTCGATGCATAGCCGCAGGATGAGAAAGCCCACACCCCGGGCGAAAGGAATGCCCGAAATCACTCCGCCTGAGGAACGTGAAGCCCCGAGCCCGAGAGATATTGTATTGCAGGGGACTGCAGCAGCCGTGGTTAGTGCCTGTAATGAGGAGGCTACGATTGATCGGGTACTGGGCGAGCTGGAGAAACTTCCGCTTGCGGATATTATTGTCGTATTAAACGGCTGTACGGATGGTACGCGCTCTGCCGTAGCCAAACGCCATCCCGGGGTGACTCTCGTCAACGTACCGGATCGCCTGGGGCATGATGTTGGCCGTGCAATAGGCGCACGTCTGACGCAGGCTGATATCGTTCTATTCGTGGACGGAGATTTGCCGATCCCGGCGTCTGATATGCTGCCTTTTCTTCAAGCGGTGGATCAGGGAACGGATGTAGCGCTTAATGATCTGGGTAGACATTTGCCGCCTTATACCCAACAGGACAGCGTAACACGGTGCAAAGGGTTTCTGAATCGCGTACTGCGCAGGTCGGATCTTGGAGCAAGCTCATTGACCGCTGTACCCCATGCATTATCCCGGCGTGTGCTGGATCAACTGGGGCCGGCCGTGCTTGCGGTACCGCCGAAGGCCCACGCGATGGCGATTCTGCATGGTATGATCGTGGCAGCAGTACATGCTGTTGATGTGATTAAAACCAATCGCAAGCGGACCTTCAATGTCGGGAAAGGGAACGTTATGGAACAGTTAATCATCGGCGATCATGCAGAGGCGCTGGCGGCAGTGTTTCAGGTAGCCGGGGATTCCCCGTTCGGGCCTGTACCAACACGGGTAGACGTTGCCAAAGGGAGGAATGCACGATGAGTCTGACGAGCATCATTATTCCGACTTATAATGGCCTGGCTTTATTAAAGCCGTGTATCGAGGCGATTCGAACACATACGACAGATGCCCCGTATGAAATTATTGTTGTGGACAACGCTTCGAATGACGGAACGGATGATTTTTGCGCATCCGAACGGCTAATCAGCATACGTCTTCCTGAAAACAGGGGCTTTCCAGCAGCTTGTAATAAGGGAATCCGGCTGGCTTCGGGTGATCAATTCGTCATTTTAAACAATGATGTGACGGTTACACGTGGGTGGCTATCGAATATGTTGGCTGCTTTGCATAGTGAAAGCTCCGTGGGATTGGTGGGACCGGTGACGAATTACGTCAGCGGTATTCAGCAGATTCACGGAATAGAAGGAGATATGGCCAGCTGTCTCAGATATGCGGAGCAGAATAATACGAGTAATCCCTCCAGATGGCAAGAGGTCAAACGGTTGGTCGGGTTTTGCCTGTTATTTCGTCGTGAGTTGATGGAACGGATTGGATTGCTGGATGAACGGTTTAGCCCCGGACATTATGAGGATGACGACTATTGTCTGCGTGCACGCGTGCATGGCTACAAGCTGCTCATGTGCAATGACTGTTTTGTCTATCATCAGGGAAATGCGAGTTTCTCGCGCTCGGACACTTCCTGGCTCGAAGAGCTGATTGAGCGGAATTATCGATTGTTTATAGAAAAATGGAGCATCGATCCCAGAGTGTTTATCGAAACGGGAAACGCTGCGATTCCATGCACTGAACATGCTGTCGAAGGAGGAAGGAAAATATGAAAGGGGTTATTCTCGCAGGAGGAACCGGGTCGCGCCTTCATCCGTTGACTACATTACTCAACAAGCATCTGCTTCCGGTCGGCAAGTACCCTATGATCGTATACGGTATCGAAAGGTTACGGCAAGCGGGGATTACCGATTTGCTCATTATTATTGGTAAACAATCGGCTGGGCTGTACACTGATTTTTTAGGCAGCGGCAGTAATTATGGTATCCAATTGACCTATCGGATCCAAGAAAAAGCAGGCGGCATCGCCGAAGCACTCGAATTGGCAAGAAGCTATATGCAGTCAGAAGAGAAGTTCACTGTTTTGCTGGGTGATAATTTGTTCAAGGAAGATTTGGGACCTGTCATCGAACGCTTCAAACAACAGCCACCAGGGAGCGCCAGAGTCTTACTGAAAAAGGTGGCAGATGCCCGTCGTTACGGGGTACCCGTGTTTGACCCCGAGCGCCCAGAGAGCATTATGCGAATTGAAGAAAAGCCGCAGCATCCCCAGTCCAAATATTGCGTTACGGGGATCTATATGTATGATACTGCCGTATTCGATAAGATCCGTGAAATAACACCTTCGGCACGTGGTGAACTTGAAATCACCGATGTTAACAACTGTTATGCTGCTGAAGGCAAGCTGGAATATGATATTTTACGGCGCTACTGGAGCGATGCAGGAACTTTCGATTCCCTTCAGGAAGCTGGAGTGAAAATGAAGGGACTTCTACCTTAGTTTCAATGAAACACCATTCAGCCGGGCCAGGCATATAGTATAGGCATAATGCCACCCGGAGGAGTGAACGGCATGAAACGCCTGAGTATACAAAGGAAACACAACAAACGGCTCGGAAAGAAGGGCTATTGGTCAGGTTATAACAGGGGCCAGGAGCAAGGCAGGAAGTTGGGGCAAGCTTCGTTCGGCAAGGTATTTGAAGGCGTCAGTATTATCATTCCGTCCTGCAATCAGCTTCAACAGCTCCGTGCTTGCATTCACCATCTTGAGGAGAATACGACCCATCCTCACGAAATTATTGTGGTGGACTACGGCTCGACAGATGGGACACCCACTTATTTGCTCCGTAAAAGCATAGCTGTGCGCTATGCGTTGTTAACAAAGGATGTTCAGAGGATCGGCAGTCTGAATCAGGGACTAATGATGGCAAAAGGTACAACTATTGTCGTACTGGACCCATATTCCATCGTGACTCCTGGCTGGTTGGATCGGTTGATGAGCTGTTTAAACAGCGATCCGCGTATTGGAGTTGTCGGACCTGTAACGAATGGTCCCTTCGGAGAACAGCAAGTTGAGGTTCCTGATATGAACGGACATGAAGTAAATCCATTTGCTATGGCCAATGATACCCTCAACCCGGAAGCATGGCGGGAGACTAAAAGCCTGGCCACATTTTGTCTGCTACTGCGTAGAGAAACTTTGGTAAAGACGGGGTACTGGGACGAAGGCTGCCACAGTAGTGAGGAGGCCCATGCAGATTGGCTGCTGCGTGTACGCTTATTGGGAATACGTATGGCAATTGCCAGAGATGCTTTTATCCATTTTGCAGAAAGTGATCGGGATACGGTTGATGGTTTTCCTCAAACGACTGAAAGAAGCGGTTCAGTGGAGGAAAGAAGCCGGAACCGATCCTTTTTTGTACAAAAATGGGGGAACGCTGAGAAGCTGTTCTACGACCCGAAATCCGCAACAGCAGACTCGGACGGCCAGGGGTTATCAAGTAAGGAAGCACACTTATCAGCAGCAAGCTTTTATCCCGTCGGAGCACTTGTTCAGGGACCATCCGGTGCAGTATTTCGGATCGAGCCGGGAAGTAGGCGGCGGCTGCATGGCGCCAGTGATGTGGAAGGTGAGCACGTGCGTCCCGTTAGAGTATCTCAGCTTGATTTGTTGGCGCTTCCCTTGGTAGGGGAGCCGGACGCGACAGTCTCTGGCAGCACTGAAGCCCCCCCTGTAGCTGTAACGCTCAATGAACCCTTGCCTGTGCTGGCGGCTCCTGAACTGGGGAACATGTCTATACTGCCCACACTTCATATCCCGGCTCAACGCAAGCGCTGGATCGAGTTACTGTATGCTGAAGGCGGGCAACTGTACCAAATCGGCAACGGCTGGAAAAGACCGTTCCTTACCTTCTACGCCGTGATGAGCTGGCGGGCTGAGGATTATCCCATTCAGTTTTTGTCCTCCGAAGATTTATTGGCATTGTCGGAGAAGCAGCCTATTATTGCTCCACCAGTGCTGCGAGGGCATTTGTAATGATTGAATAGGCTTTTTTTAGGCGAACCGACTACTCGCTGCGGCATACGCTGTAGTAGCGGAAAGCCCGTAGGTATTTCGTGCGTTCCGCAAGGCGGAACACATAAAGGAGGGGCTTATGCATAACGAATTAGATGATTTGCTGATCCATATTTCGCACTCGCAGCAGCAGATGTCGAGGCTGCTGGATGCGGAACGGCAGGTGGTTGTGCGCATGGCACAGATCATCCATGAACTGCCGGATGAGGAGCCGCGTTTTGATGGGATTCCGGGCATTATGGATAGTTCGGGACAGGTAAACAAAAGTATTGTTGCCTATTTGAACGGTATTGCCGACCTTCAGGAAGCCATGGCTGAAATGCTCGTTCGTGTGGTGAAGGAGACGGCATATCCGGAAGAGGAGTAGTGTAACAACCGAGGGTAGGGAGTGAACACATGAGTAGGGAAAAAGCAATGCTTTACATGCTGGATGCGGCCTCCAAGATGCAGCGGAATGTATCTATGATTTTGGAGGCCAAGGCGGTCGAAGCAGAGAAAATGCGTAATTGGACGCTGAACCATCTGGCGCCTTCCGCATTTGAAACCGATGAAGAGCAGTTGGGACGGCCTTTGGAAATTCATGAGCAGATGGTGGAAATGCTGGAGGGATTGACCCGGCTTCAGACTGGACTGTGCAGCAACCTTAAAGCATTGCTGGATCAGGATGAGCAGCAGGGTGGCGGAATGGAAGGAATGATGGGAGGAATGGGCCCGGGGGATATGAGCTAATGAGCATGAGGCGTGAACGTGAGATTAAGCTGGATATGATGGAGTCTATTGCTGCCAGCCAGCACGCCGTTGCCCGGATGCTGACCAGTCTTGCGGACTTGACGCCCCATGTGGATATGTCGGCTCCCCGTCTGGAAGAGACCATCCGTCTACTCAGCAACTATCAGGGAAAAATCACGCAAATGCTGGCGGGTATTCCACTAAGAAGGCAGGTATATGGGAAACCGACGAAGCCATGGCTCCAGGTGCCTGTGCAAAAAAGTGAAACCAAGACGAGAAAGCAAAGGAGGAATGAGAATGAGTACAAGGTGGGGACGCATCAGTCGAGCCAAAGCTCGCAAAAGACGTAGAGATGCCCGACGTTCCAGCATTCGCAGATTAAAACGGAGAAGAAGACATCTGCTTGCTCTAAGACGCCGAAAAAGGGGACTTTATCCTGTACGTAGAAGACGTTCTCTTTCGCGGCGACGGAAAAAACCTCAAGCTAACCCGGTCGCAGCTCCTTCAGTCGAGAATCCACAGCCCTCTGTTGTATTAGAGCATGACCCGCAGGCATTCCAGCAGGGATATGATGCTGCTTACAATGAGGGCTTCAATTCGGGCTTTGCCAAAGGATATGAAGATGGCCACCAAGTCGCTTATAAGGCACAGTAATTATGCCAATGATCTATTGCGGTTAACCCCCGAAGCTGGCAGCTTCGGGGTTATTTGCGTTTTGGTAGTTGGACGGGCAAACGCCAATTTTGTCCGGGCAGTGGCAGTCGTCCATGATGCGTTTGACCCCTCCGCATATAGTTTAGGAGTGACAGAAGTTTATCCTACAACAGGACAGGGTGAAGGATGTGAATGATCAACGAAGCGGAAATGAACGCGAAGCATACCGATGTGGCTATCGGGAAGGACGCAGAATGGGCGGTTGCACGGCTGCTCTGTCACAGGTCGTGGCAATACAACCTGCTGTTCGCCAGTTGAAAGTATTGTATATTCCGCAAGGTTTCGCAGCTATAGACACAGGTGTGCAAGAAGCATTGAGCCAAATATGCAGCTCGTGCGTCATTGGTACCCCTGCTACGATGCTGGCAGACGCTGCGGCTCACCGTCCAGACCTCGTACTGGTTATGAACGGACTGCATGTTTTTCCGGCGGATCATCTGGAGCAGGTACAACAAATACGAGCCTTGGGCATTCGGACGGCCATATGGTTTGTAGATGATCCCTACTTTACGGAGGATACGGCGTTGATCTGTCAATTCTACGATGTCGTTTTTACGCATGAAATTTCCTGTCTGCCGTTTTATCGCGAACAGGGAGTAACGAAGGTTCACTATTTGCCGCTTGCTGTGTCAGCCCGTATCTTTTATCCCCGGCGAGTAGAGCGTGAGCATCAGCATGATATTTGCTTCATTGGAAATGCCTTCTGGAACCGTGTGAAGCTGTTCGACTACCTTGCTCCCTTCTTGGCGGACAAAAGAGTGCTGATCGTAGGTGGGCACTGGGATCGGCTGACCCGGCGTGATGTGCTGGAACGCTTTATCCGACCGGGTTTTATGGAGCCGGAAGAGACCGCTCAATACTACAACGGCTCCAAAATTGTCATCAATATGCACCGCCCGACAGACCCCGGACTGGATAATCGGAACACACACCAGCTGTCAGCGGAATCCATCAATCCTCGGACATATGAAATTTCCGCTTGCGGGACGCTTCAAATGACGGATGTGCGAAAAGATCTGCACCGCTATTATCAACCAGGCTATGACATTGAAACCTTCTCAGGAGCAGAGGAACTGAAGGTGAAGCTGGATTACTATCTCAAGCATGACTGGGAACGCGAACGCATAGCCTGGCGCGCACTGCACACAACCATGCAAAAGCATAGGTACTCAAATCGCATGGAGGAATTGCTGGACAAGGCGATGGCCTAAAGTAAACACCATAAACAGTAAGGAGTGAAAGTGATGACGATATCTACGACAGGACCGTATGACCCAGCTGTTCACCAGACAGCGGCAGCCTCCTGGGAGAAGGGGAGAGCGGCGGGAATCCATGACGGATACGATGAAGGATACCTGCGCGGACGTGCTAACGCGATTGTGTCGCGAACGAAAGCGACATTTCCTTTTCGACAGATCCATGTACTGTATGTCGTCTCGGGCAAAGGCCTTCCGTATTCTCCACTGGATGAGGCGATCATTACCACGTTGCAGAGCATGACAGCTCAGGTTACCGTGACAGACCCGCGTCAGCCGGTAGGAGATATTGCCGCTCAGCTCCGTCCGAATCTGATGCTGGCACTCGACGGGATGGATTTTCCGCTAGAGCAGGTTGCTGCGGTACGCAAGTTGGGCATCCCTACTGCCATCTGGCTGACAGACGATCCCTATTACACTGACACGACGACCAAATTGGTGACGAATTATGATTATGTGTTCACCTTAGAAATGAACTGTATAGAACTGTATCGTCAGCTGGGTTGCACATCGGTGCACTACTTGCCCTTCGGGGCATTTTTGACTCACTATTTTCCGCTCAGCTCGCCTGCTTCAGTACGACGTGAGATTGGATTTACAGGTTCAGCCTACTGGAATCGCATCTATTTCTTTAATCCGATTATGCCGCAGCTTATGGCCCGCAACATTAAAATCAACGGAATCTGGTGGGATCGTCTCCCGGATTATCAGTCGTATGGTGACAAAATTGAGCTGGGCCGCTGGATGTCTCCGGCCGAGACGAATGATTCGTATAACGGCAGCAAAATCGTAATTAATCTTCATCGTTCTCATCAGGATGATTCGGTGAACAACAATGCACTGAAAATTCCGGGGGTTTCGCCCAATCCCCGCACGTTTGAGATTTCAGCCAGTGGCACGTTGCAACTGACGGATACAAGAGATGATCTGGCTCGTTTTTACAAGCCGGGGGAAGAGATTGAAACTTACAGTTCCCAGCAGGAGCTGCTGGAGAAGATTGAGTTTTATTTGACACACGAAAAGGAGCGTCGTGAGATTGCTCTGCGTGCTCTCGAACGAACCCTGCGGGAGCACACGTATGGTCACCGGATTGACCAACTGCTGTCGGTCATATTCCCATAAGGCCATCCATACGTCCGCTGGTTGCTATTTTATAAGGAGGTGAACTCCGATCAAGCCGAAAATGATGCTGTTCAGTCATGTCAGCAATGTTCGCAGTATTACAGGGGCGGAAAAGCTGCTGCTGCAATTTTGTCTAGACGTTCGCACGTATTTCGATTGCATATTGGTAACACCTGATGAAGGACGGCTGACCTCAATGGCCCGCAAGCGTGGCATCACAGTTCAGATTCAGAATCTGTTCATGCTGCATGGCATGTATACCCCTTATGAGGGATTGGCACAGGATGCAGAGAATTTGCGGAACCATGTGGTGTATGCACCGTTACTTCAGATGCTTGGGCAATCCCGGCCTGATGTGGTGCTGGTCAATACCTGTGTGAACGTCATGCCCGCGATAGCTGCTCAAGAGCTTAATATTCCGGTGATCTGGAAAATAACCGAGGTCATTAACCAGAATGCGTATACGCCAGTTTCTGTCTCCATTATTGAGCGTTATAGCCAATGGGTCATCGGCATTTCGCAAGCGGTTATGCGTCCTTTGCATGGCGGGGGACTGACACGTCCGCATACAGTGTTGTCTCCATGCCGGGATATGGATATGCCATCGCCTAGAGAACATGTGCTGGAACGGAGAAGGAAACGTGAAAAGCTGGGACTGCGGGATTTTCATATCTGTATTGGTTATATTTCTTCCTTTATCTACGAAGCCAAAGGGCTGTTGCCTTTTGTCCATATGGCTCTAAAGCTGTGCGAAACCAATTCACGGTGCCGTTTCTGGATTATCGGCAGCTCAGTGGATTCCGAGTATTACGTAAAATGTGTCTCTTTGATTCGCCAGTCTCGTTACAGCCGCCGTTTCCAGTTCAGTTCATTCGAGGAATCCGTCTCAACAGCCTATAGTGCAATGGATATTGTAGTGATTCCTAGCATGGTGGAGGAAGGCTTTGGTATGACGGCTTTGGAAGGTCTGGTGTACGGCAAGCCTGTGGTAGCCTTTGCGCAGGGCGGACTTGTGGAATTAATGGAATCGACCGGAAATGCAGATTTTTTGGTAGAGCCAGGAAACAGCGATATGCTGGCGCAAAAAGTAAGCTATCTGCTCGACCATCCCGAGGAAGCGGAACGAATTGGTGTGCGTAACAATAGTGCCGCTACGCGCATCTACGGACCTGATTCCTACCGAAGCAGTCTGCACGTTATGGTCAGTCAATGGGTATGTCATCATCCCCATTGGTTCCCGTTGATTCAGCAGCCGGGTGGTCCTGTATGGACGAGGGAAGGCGGAGGGCTGCGTCAGGTCACTGCAATACCGGAGGCATATACCAACACCGTTCGGGAATTTCCCGAATCGGTGATCAATCAAATGCCAGTGCTGGGTCTGCCGCCCATTGAATATGCAGCCATTCAGGGTTTGCCACAACCAGCTTCCCTTTTGCCTGAGTCACCACCTGAATTGCCTCACCGCAAGCGTAGTATTCGGGCAAGATGTCCAAAGAGCCGCAAGCATCCCCGACTGCGAAATCGCAGGTATAAGAGGAGAAGTGCTGGCAGAATCCGTCTCAAGAAAATTCACGGCTCCCCATTGTATCGAAGCTCCAAGTCCAGACAGAAACTCAAGCGGAAATTGAGGCTCCTGTCACGGCGATCCAGTGCGCACAAGCAGAAGCGAGTCGCATTCAAGGAAAGACAGAATGCCAAACAACGGTCCGGGTGAACATACGCCGGACCGCTTGAGATGAACATTAAGCCGGAGCACAGCCAGTCTGCTGGATGGCTATTATTCATTGAACTTCACAATTCAATGAAACAATGACAGCAAAGGTGGGTTCCAAAACGATGAAAATATTGACCGTGCTCGGCACAAGACCGGAGATTATACGGCTCAGCTTGATTATTCCGAAGCTGGACCACTATGCGGATAAACATGTGCTTGTGCATACGGGCCAAAATTATACAGAAAGCCTGAGCGGACAATTCTTCCGCGAGTTGGGATTGCGCGCCCCGGATTATGTACTTCAGGAGAAAGCGGGAACACTGGGCAAACAGCTGTCTGCCATGTACTCGCAGATGGAGGACATTTTAAACCAGGAACGCCCGGACCATGTACTATTGCTCGGGGATACGAACAGCGCCTTATGTGCCCTGCTTGCGGAACGTATGGGTTACCCAGTTGTTCATATGGAGGCGGGGAATCGCTGTTATGATCTGGATGTGCCAGAGGAGAAGAACCGACGCGTCATTGATGCGATTTCTACCATTAATATGCCTTATACAGAGCAAAGCAAGCAGCACCTCCTACGCGAAGGCTTCCCAAGTCAACGAATTATACGGACTGGAAATCCGATTTATGAAGTGATGCAGCACTATGAGAAAGAGATATCCGGCAGCGAAATTTTGAAAAAGTTAGGATTGTCGCCGGGGGAATATTTTCTGGTTACTGCCCACAGAGCTGAAAATGTCGACCATCCGCCGCATTTGCTGGCTATTTTGGATGGTCTTAACCGGGTAGCTCGGCAGTTCGGGCAGCGGGTCATTTGCAGTATTCATCCCCGCACCGCTGCCCGGATCGCAAGCCACCCGCCGATCCAGCTTGATCCGCTGGTAGAGTTCCACGAGCCGTTCGGTTTTTTTGACTTCGTTCTGCTGGAGCGGCATGCCCGCTGCGCTTTGACGGACAGTGGCACCGTACAGGAAGAATGCTGTGTCATGGGGGTGCCGACGGTCACGATGCGGCGCACGACTGAACGGCCGGAAACAGTAGATTGCGGCAGCAATATCGTGTCCGGTCTTGATGGCGAGGTTATAGCGAACGCGGTAGCCTTAATGACCCAGATGAACCATAAATGGCAATGTCCCGCAGGCTATCTGGCGGAAGATGTGTCGGATAAGGTAGTTAAATTTCTGCTTGGAGGGAAACGGCATGTTTGAAAACCAACGTATCTTGGTTACCGGCGGCACCGGCTCTTGGGGGCATGAGCTGGTTACCCAGTTATTGCCGCGTAACCCCAAAGAGGTCATTATCTTTTCACGCGGAGAATCGAGTCAGGTTGCAATGAACAGACAGTTTGAGGATGAACGGCTCAGCTTCTGTATTGGGGATATTCGCGATAAAGATGCGCTGACTACCGCTTGTCAAGGAGTAGACTATATATTTCATTTGGCAGCTCTCAAGCACGTGCCTGTCTGTGAGGATCAGCCCTATGAGGCGCTTAAAACCAATGTTGTAGGCACCCAAAATGTGATCGAGGCCGCTGTCGCCAACCAGGTAAAAAAAGTCATTTATATCTCGACTGACAAGGCTGCCAACCCGTCCAATTTCTACGGCATGACAAAGGCGATTGGAGAAAAACTGATTGTTTACGCCAATCTGCTAAATAGCGATACACGGTTTGTGACGGTGCGCGGCGGTAATGTTTTAGGGACAAACGGAAGCGTGGTGCATTTGTTCCAAAGCCAGATTCGCCAAAAGGGTAAGGTTTTTATCACAGATATGAACATGACCCGCTTCTTCCTGACCTTGCGTGATGCCATCAGTCTGCTGTTCAAAGCTTCCGTAGAAAGCGTCGGCGGCGAAATTTTTATCATGACCATGCCAACCTGCCGTATTGTGGATTTGGCTGAGGTGCTCATTGAGGATTCAGGCGTGGAAAATATAGAAATGGTAGAAAAAGGCGTTCGTCCTGGTGAGAAAATTCACGAGATTTTGATGAGCGACTTTGAAAGCCTGACAACGGTAGTATATGACGAGCAATATTTGGTCATTCTCCCAACCCTGAATATTCCTCAATTAAAGGACCGTTATAGTCAGTGCCCTCCGGTATCGTTCAGCAGCTTTAGCTCGGAATTTAATTTGATGTCAAAAGAGGAGATCCGAGCCATTCTCCAGAGCGGGGGGTTCATCAAATGAAGCTGCTTATTTTGGGTGGTAACGGCATGGCAGGCCATGTCCTGGTTAAGTATTTTCAAAACCAGAACGGGTATAACGTGTTCTACACCACTCGTGATTCAGCAAATAAAGGCGGTCTCCTGCTGGATGTAAAGGACGGCTTTATGGTGGAGCGGCTGGTACGGAGTGTACAGCCAGACGTTATTATCAACGCGGTCGGCGTACTCAATCAGCATGCCGGGAAGGAGCTGATTGCAGCATACCAAATCAATGGATTGCTGCCGCATCTCCTCCGACAGACGGCGGATAGTATCGGTGCCCGATTGATTCATATCAGCACAGATTGCGTATTCGAAGGAAAGCGGGTTCCTGGCTTATATGAAGAGACCGATCAACCGGATGGGACAAGTGCCTATGCAATAACGAAAATACTCGGAGAAGTGAAGGCGCCACGGCATCTGACCATCCGTACCTCTATTATCGGACCGGAGATTCGACCAGGCGGCATTGGTTTACTGCACTGGTTTTTACAACAGAGCGGGGACGTTGACGGATACCGCCGGGTCTTTTGGAACGGGGTCACAACGCTGGAATTAGCGAAAGCAATACAAGTGTTGATGAATGAGCCGCTGGACGGACTCATTCATCTGGTTCACCCTGAACCGATCAGCAAGCATGATTTGCTGCTTCTGTTCAAAGACATCTGGAAGAGAGAGGACATTCGGATCGTGCCGAAGGATGAGCCGGTGCAGGACCGGACGCTTCGTTCTACCCGGGCCGATCTGCTCTACGATGTTCCTCACTACAGCATCATGCTGAAGGAGCTGCTGGAATGGACAGAAGCACAGCGGAACAACGTCGGCCTGTCATAGTCATTACCGGAGCGGTTGGCTATACCGGGATGCATGCCTGCCGCCATTTTGCAAGCCTCGGCTGGGAGGTGGCAGCGCTGACTCGCACTGCCACTTCTGCTTCAGAATTGACCTTTCAGTCTGGAAATGACGGGAATTCCACGCTGGAGACAGACACACGCGGTTGTATCACCCCTTATGTGTGTGACTTGCTCGACAAGAAACGTCTGGGCGAAGTGATTCGAGAAATTGCTCCGGATTATGTGCTTCACCTGGGTGGCAAAAATTCCGTACCTGAATCTTGGCAGAGTCCATTGTTATACATGGAATCCAATGTACTGTCCACCCTGTATCTGCTTGATGTACTGCGACCTTTCCCCCAAGCCAGAATCGTCGTAGCGGGTTCTCGGCTAAAGACGGCTTTGCAGGCACCTTACCATCCAACGCATCCCTACAGTCTTAGCAAAAGCATTCAAGAGGCAGTCGCGCTCTCGTGGGGCGCGCTGTTCGAACAATCTGTCATGCTGGCAGAGCCTTGCAACCTGATTGGTCCAGGTCCATCCACCGGCTTTTGCGCATTACTCGCGGGTTATATCGTTCGGACAGAACGTATGAAAGAGCACTCGGTAACGGAAGCAGCTCCGTTTCGTGTGTCTTCCCGACATGCGCAGCGTGATTTTCTCGACGTTCGTGATGCTGTTCGGGCCTATGGAGTGCTGTTGGAAAAGGGAGTGCCAGGCCGAATTTACTCGGTTTGCACAGGCCGCATTGTGGAGCTGGGCGATATCGTGGAACGTATGGTTTCCCTGGCAAAAATATCCATTCCTATACAATGGGGGGATATGGCCGAGTCAGTGTCAACAAAGGCATATCGGGCGCAGGAGCTGGAGGAGATGGGCTGGAAGCCGACCATACAGCTGGGGCAATCGCTGGAGGATATGATTCAATACCGCCGCACTGGAAAGGAAGGAACGTTATGAGACCAAAAGTAACGATCGTCATTCCCTTTTATAACTGTGCCTATGTGGATCAGGCTTTGCAGAGTGCATTGGAGCAAACCTATGGGCCGCTTGAGATTATAGTCGTCGATGACGGATCCACCACACATGTTAATTTGCTTCAGCCCTATCTCCCCTATATACATTATTTGGGCAAATCCAACGGTGGAACAGCCAGCGCTTTGAATCATGGTATCCGGCATGCCAGTGGCGAATATATTGCGTGGCTCAGCTCCGACGACACCTACCATAGGGACAAAATTAATAATCAGGTTTCTTTTATGATCGAACAGGACGCATGCATCTCTCATACGAATTTCAATTTCATTAATCAACACAGCCAAGTCACAACCTATCAGGCAGCCGCTGTATTTCCGTCCTTGACGGAGTTTTACCGTTTTTTCCTGCAGGGGAATCCAGTCAATGGATGTACGGTGATGTTTAAAAAGGAGCTTTTTACACATATCGGTTTGTTTGATGAACTGCTGCCGTACACCCATGACCTGGATATGTGGTACCGAGTGATGCTGGCCGGCTATCCATTTCCTTTTCTGAACGAGTCTTTGGTTAATTACCGTTGGCATGATGAAATGGGAACCAAAAAACATTGGCCCGCTGTGGAACAGGAGTACCGCATCACCCAAGCACGTTATCGGGATCGCTTTAGTCAGATGTTGGGTGGCTCATCCTCATGAAGCAAAGGTTTGTCAGGAGGGATTGATATGGTGGATACGGGGATTGTTATGCCGCTGTACAAACAGGATATCGGTTATCTGCAAGCTGCGATCTCATCCGTACTTGCCCAGAGCTACAGGGCATTTCGCTTCATCATTGTGATTGACGGAGCGCCGGAAATGATACAGCCGGCGCTTCACGCAGCCATGGGAGACTCACGCGTTCAGTTGGTTACACTCCCTCAAAACCAAGGAGTAGCCCATGCCCTTAACCGGGGATTCGGTGAGTTGTTTAAAGATCCATTGATCCAATATGTGACCTGGGTATCCAGCGACAACGTGTATCATTCAACCTTTATCGAACGATTGCGATGGGAGCTTGAACAGGGGCCAGATTCGCTCGGACTTGTGTTCTCCACCTTCCGTCAGGTTGACGGTGCGGGTAATCCGTTGTATGACGAGCAGCATCAACAGGCATTGATTCGGTACCAAAGTCAGCCGCCTCACGAATTGTTGAATGCCAGCATTGTCGGGGTATCATTTATGTACAAAAGTCAATATGCCCGTCTGATCGACGGTTATCGGCTGCAACCTGTGGAGGATTATGATTACTGGCTGCGGCTGACCGAAACATGCAGCATGAAGTTTATCCCGGAAATCCTGATGGATTACCGGGTGAATTCTGCTTTTAGTGTGTCGGCCAGCTTGCGCAGCCAGAAAGAGCATCGTCGCTGGCGGCACGCATTTCAAATCGCCAAGTATGAGGCCAGGGCCCGCCGGGGGATCACACTTGAAATGACCATTTTGATGCCTATTACAGATATGGCTCAAGCTGAGCCGTTGCTCGATAATCTGCTGGAGCAGCATTACAGTAATTGCATGGTACGGTTGCTTGATCTTACGCCGGAACAAGGCGCCTCTTCCTTTCTGACGATGATGCTTGACCCTCGGCTAATCGTAACGCCGAGACCCCATTATTCTGTCAGGGAAGCACTGGTTCAGGCGATTGGTGAAACGACCACACGCTTTGTTGTATGCTTCGGTATCAAACCTTATATTGCCGTGACGGATTTGTTGTATCTGACGGATTTGCTGCGCCCTTTGCAGAATACACATGCCTTTTCCTACTATACAGATGACCACTCATCCATCGGCAGCGGTCGTGGGGTTCAGTCCGTACCGCCGGAATGGAATTACGTGTATTATACCCACAGATTGCATGAGGCGCTGGAACAGGGTGGTTTTTAAATAACAGGGGACAGTGCCTGGATTGTGGTCAGTTCGGACTGGAGAACACGATGTTCCTGTACAACATTACCAAACTGATCGAGTCCAAAGTTGGAAAGCACAACATTGGCTGGAGCAGCGGAGACTACGTCGTATTGTACCTCATAGGCAAGAACCCCTTGTATAAAGAAAGTACGGCGTGCAATCGAGTTTGCGGGCAAATTAACCGATGTCACATACAGTGGTGTCTTGGTATCCGGTACAAGTGAGAAAAAAATTTGGATGGTTACGGTTGCTGCGTTCACCGTGTCCTCATTGACCAAATTTACAACAACATTGGAGCAGGCAGTACCAAAATCCCTCGTGTTGGTCATATAACCAGTCGTAAAAGCCAAATGAATCATCCTCTCCAAAACAGTATGGTAAAATCCCTCGACCGGGATGCTACTATTCTATGAATCTATTGAGAGGGAAGCTTGTATAGTTGTCTGTAGGCGATACTGAAAAAAGTACATTTTGATAAACACTTCAGGCATATCTATTTATAGAGACAGAGGAGGCGGGGCTGTTTTGAAAATTTTGTTGGCTACGTACTGGCCGATTCCTCATTTGGGTGGTGTGTGGCCCTTTATGCTGCAAATTAAACGAAGACTCGAACTGCTGGGTCACACGGTAGACTTGATGGGGAATGGACCGGATACCCTCAAATACCATATTGTTTTGAAAATAAGGAGTTGCCGAAGGATCAACTGCTGCCCCTGTTGCATACAAAGTTGAATGTCCGTATGATGTGATTCATACGCAGGACGTTATCGCTACGCGTGCTCTAAGTCGGGTCAAACGCAAGACAGTGCATTAGTGGCGAACATACATGGCTCGCTGGCTCGTGAAGTCATGATGGCTCTGGAGCGGGATCATGAGGAGGGTTACCGCGAGACGCTGATGTGGAAATATTATTGGGCACTGGAGCATTATGGCGCTATTTCTGCTGATATTACGATTACATCTACAGAATGGATGAAACAGACACTTGTTCGTGAGTTCGAAGTGCCTGAGCAGCAGATTACCACTTTCCAATACGGCTTAGATACCGAACTCTTCTGGAAAGTCCATGCCAAGGGAACAGACATGACACGGCCTGAGGGGAAAAAAGTTATAATATGCCCTTCTAGGCTGGTCTATATCAAAGGACTACATTATTTAATGAGCGCCCTT
This sequence comes from Paenibacillus ottowii, assembly GCF_006874425.1. GTDB lineage: Bacteria > Bacillota > Bacilli > Paenibacillales > Paenibacillaceae > Paenibacillus > Paenibacillus ottowii. The sequence goes on along the minus strand of NZ_VIJZ01000006.1, from coordinate 168,211 downwards.
GGTCTGCTGAAAGCAAAGCGTACGGACTGGGTTTGCTGGATTGTCGGGGATGGGGATAAAAGGGAAGAGCTTCAGGCACAGGCGAAGGAGCTGGGGCTGGAGGAAGATATGGTCTTTCTGGGACATCGTGAAGATGTACCCGCCCTTTTACAACTGGCGGACCTTTTTGTTCATCCGAGCATACAGGATAATCAGCCATTTTCGGTCATGGAGGCGCAGATTATGGGACTCTTCCGGCAGTGGTATCAGATGCGGGTGGACTGCCGGAAATGGTGAAACATGAACACACCGGACTGGTTTCCCCGGTTGGCGATGTGGAGTCGCTTGCAGCTCATTTGCAGCATTTGCTGGCTCAGGATGAAATACGGATAGCCATGGGAAATCGCGCCAAAGCATGGGGAACCGCGCACTGGTCTTTGGATGTTATGATTGAACGACTTGTAAACATTTATGGGCAAGCGCTTAATCAAGTCCGTTGATTCGATAGTTAGGAGGGGGAATATGACTTTTCCTATCGTTGGAGACTTGTACAATCTTTTTGAAATCCAGCAGTCACATCCAGAGCTGGAGGTCGATTACGCAATATGGAACCGAATTAACACCTCCTTGCCGGAAGATTATAAGCTCCCGGACGCTGATATTTTGGAACGGCTGAAACAATCCGCGCCATGAGCATACAGACCATATAAAAAGGCAGGTCGGGCTGAACATCCCCACCTGCCTTTAGTTTTTTTAGCTTATTGTCCATCCGAGCCGAGCTGTCACCCATTCGATCTTCATAAACCGAGCCTCGAATCATGATTGGCCCCGTAACAACCGCGCGCCTGTCAGCCGATCGTACGGTCAAGCAGTACACATGAGGCTCTGCCTGTGTTCCCGTTTCCATAGCTTAACTCGGCATATCCCTCCTGATAGCAGGAGTCCTGCAACCAATCCAGCACAGGTCCCTGCTGATCGTTGCGACGCAATCGAATATCCAGTTCCCCGATATCCCAGTTGAGCAGCGGGTTTTCCCAGACCATAGACACTTCGATGACAATACGTCCTTCTGCTTCACTTGCAGGAATGATCAATGTAGAGAGCACGCTCTCCTGTTCGGTGACCTGAAAAGGCAGTGCATATGTGCCTGCTTCAGCTTTGTGTTGAACGGTATATTTTAACAACATACATTTTTCCTCTCTGCCTGATCATTAAGGTGTGATGGTAAAATGACTGGTTGTCCGCTTAGCGACTACGTTCCCGTTTTCCACAAATTCAGCCAGAATAAACAGCGTTTCCGGATTGTAAATATTCGTAACCACTCGCAGATAAAACGGGTTTTGGGCCGTCTCCATATCCTTGATTTCCAGTACTGAGCCAGCTTCGGGAGAAGGGCCTAGTCGAAGAAGCTGCCGTCTGAAAACGCCACTGTCATTCCCCATTTCCAGCAGCATATCAACGGATCTTTTTTCACGATTGAAGAAGGTTACATTGCAGCTTTGTATATGGGCGCTGTGGCAAGCGATATGATGATCGACAGTTAAAAGGAACACGGACATATCATGATGCCTCCTTGAATTCCGTAAGGTTACCAGCCTTATATGATATGAAAAATGAACGGGAGTGGACTGGATAGTTGTACGCCTCTTTGACAAAAAGCGCGCCAGTGTCCAACCCTTTTTGCCATGCTGTGCATGTAATGTAGAGTGGAACAATCTGCGGTCTGAAGCCCTTTTTCCTTAAGAAGAAGCATAGAGCAAGACTAGAGGTAAGGATCGCATGAACAAAGGAGGCACGGCTATGAAACTCGCACAGCTGGCAGGGGAATATGACGCGGTCTTTAGTTTGGGGCAGAACTGTACACCTGCCATTCAATTGGAAAAAAAACCGTTTGCGGCCGTTTGCCGGGGTGCTGGATTGGATGATGTCTGACACGCTTTCTGGTGTGAACCGCTTGCTCGAAAACCGATTTGCCGGCTTTATGGATTTGCCCAATCTGAGTGTCGTTGGTACGAGCCAACTCAATTATATGGTCAGAGATATTGCTTATAATGTGATCTCAGTGCACGATTTTCCTCAGGAACGCAATACATCCGCAGACCTGGCAACCTATCCAGAATTCAAGGAAAAGATAGACCGTCGGATCGAACGTTTTTTTTGCAAAAACACAGATGGCCAAGCGCAGCTTGTACGTTCGTATGCTGGGAACCTAATTACAAGAGTGATCCGCACTGGCGTACCCTTTTTGAAGGAATGTCCTTGTCGAAAAGGGGAGGTCGGCGTGCTTGAGCGATTGCAGGGTGAGTATGACGCAGTGTTTAGCCTGGGAGGGCATTGCTTACCTTCGAATCAACTGGATAAAAATGGACTCCGTCCGTATGCAGGTCCACTGGATTGGATGATTTCCGGCAATTTATCACAGATCAGTCGTTTACTGAATGAGCGTTTTGCCCGTTTTATGAATGTTGAAGGTCTGCGTGTCATAGGGCATGATTACGGAGGTCATAACTTTTTGGTTGAGGATGCGTCCTACGAGATTACAGCAGCACACCATTTTCCAGTTAGTCAGAATACATCAGAGCATCTGGCTTCCTATCCTGAGTTTAAAACGACACTTGACCGCCGCATTGCACGTCTACTGGAAAAATTCGCGTCGGCTTCCCGTCTGCTGCTGGTTCGTCTTGGTGGTAGTCGGGAGCAAGTGGTTGAACTGCATGATGTGTTGTCACAGAGGATTACACATGATTTTCGTTTGTTATTCGTGGATTATACAGGGGATGAAGGTGTGACAGAGCTAGATTGGGGACTGAACCGATTGGTTTCAGTAGCGTTGCCACCCGAGGATATATGGAACGGTCAGGATGAGATGTGGCGTTATATACTGAACAACGTCAGACTTCATGTCTGAGAGGGGGAGACATAGGAACACGTATAGATTGTCTTTCACCTGTGCTTGCGCCTGCGCCAAGCTGTAGAGCGTCGCATAACATGATGCGAAGGGAAGATACATGCTTCGGTTCAAAAGGAGGGTGCGCTAGTGAAGGCTTTGGTCACCGGAGGAGCCGGGTTTATTGGTTCCCAGCTGGTACGGGCGCTTGCTGACTCAGGCATCAGAGTGCTTGTGCTGGATAATCTGACGACCGGGAATGCTGCAAATGTGGACCCGCGCGCGGTCATGCATGTTGCAGATATTCGCAGCGCTGAAGCCAGGACGCTGCTGATTCGGGAAAGCCCGGATATTGTGTTTCACTTGGCTGCACAGGCTGATGTGCAGCAATCTATCCATCACCCCGATGAGGATGCGGATGTGAATGTACTGGGGACGATCCATTTGTTGCAGGCTTGTCGTGATGCGGGGGTGTCGAAAATCATATTTGCCTCCACATCCGGTGTATACGGAGAACTGCAAAAGCAATGTATTCAGGAAGACGATCCAGTGGGGCCTATTTCAGGCTACGGACTGTCCAAGCTGACCGCAGAATCGTATATTCGGCTTTTTTATCGTTTGTACGGCTTGAACTACACGATTTTGCGTTACGGAAATGTGTATGGTCCCGGTCAGGCTGCGAAGGGAGAGGGCGGTGTAGTCGCTATTTTTATAGAGCGGCTGAAAAAAGGCAGCCCCTTGCTCATTCACGGCGACGGGACGCAAACCCGCGACTTTGTGTACGTCAAGGATGTAGTCCGCGCCAATATGGCGGCTATACATGCAGCGGACCAACGCACGGTGCATGTAAGTACGGGACGAACGACGTCGATCAATCGGCTGGCTTATGATTTGCTAAAGCTGCACGGTTCATCTGTGCGGCCGGTGTATTCTCCTGCGCGGGCGGGAGACATTCGCCATAGCTGTCTTAGCAACGCAGTCGCCAGACACTGGCTTCGTTGGGAACCGCTATACGGCATCTCTGCCGGTCTAAGGGAAACGTATGTGAGCAGTATGGGCACAGACAAAGAAGGCAGTCAGGGCTAACAAGCGCGCGGATCAAAAAAGAGACTGAGGAAACTCTCAGCCTCTTTTCGGTTTGAACAGAAGTTATAGATTCTCGCCAGCTAGCTTGAAGGCTTGATCTAGGACGGCTGCACCGTTTCCTCTACCGTAAGCCAATGTGTCAATGACATCTACAGGGATGCCATAGGGAGCTGCAATTTCAGTTACTGGCTTTTTACGCATCCGCACTTGAGGTCCGAGCAATATAGCAATCACAGGATCAGTCATGCCTTCCAGCTCTTCCTTAATGGTGCTTTCGGGGATGGCTTCGATCTTCAGCTCTATGGATCTCGCTGCGGCTTCTTTTTTCATCTTGGAAACCAGAATGGATGTTGACATCCCCGCAGAGCATGCCAGAATGATTTTTTTCATATTAGAGCGCCTCCAGAAGTTCATTTGAACTACTTATACTCTTCATCCAGATCAGCAACAAATGAGCGTTCCTTGATAACAGCTTGATACCAGTAGCCGGATTTCTTCAAATGCTGACTTCGATCATTCTCCAGGTTAATTTCCACCAGCCCATAGCGATTTTTAAAAGCATTCATAGGGGAAACGTTGTCTGTGAAGGCCCATAGCATATAACCTGTACAGTTGGAGCCTGCTTCTACAGCTTGTAACGTGTAGTATAAGTGCTCAGTTATAAAGTCAATCCGATAGTCGTCCTGAATAATGTGTTCCTCATTTTTGAACGCAGCTTCATTTTCAATGCCCATGCCATTTTCCGCGACAAACCACTCGATATTGTTATATTCATTCTTGATGCGCATTCCCATATCGTAAATGATTTTGGGATAAATTTCCCAGCCCCGTGACTTGTTCATTCTTTTGCCCGGAAGATCAAAATGCTCATAGTAGTAAGAGGGGTGAAAAGGAATGTTTTCGTTCCACGCTTTACTCTGCGCTTTGACCCGGTGGGGATAGTAGAGATTGATCCCAACGTAGTCAACGGTATTTTCCTTAATCAAGGCCAGTTCTTCCGCTGTAGCTTCAAAGGCAATATCATGCTTGCTCATAAGCTCGAACAATTCTTGCGGGTATTCGCCTTTAATAAGCGGGTCCAGAAATACTCGATTGTAAAATAAATCATACACATGAGCAGCATACTGGTCATGTGGAGCACTGGACCGGGCGTACGTCACTTCGGGATTCAGAATAACCCCTATTTTAGCTCCGCTCTGACTGTATTTTTTGGCTTTGAAAAGCTGGACGCATTTCGCCGTAGCCAGTGTTTTATGATAGTTCCATTGCATCCACTTTCGCGTATTTTGTTCATAGGGATAACGAAGGGCGTCCAGATAGACACGAGTCTGTACAACAATGGGCTCATTAAATGTAAACCAGTGCTTGACCCGATCTCCGTACCGTTCAAACACCTTTTCCGCATATTTCACAAACAGCTCCACCACATGCTTGGAAGACCAGCCTTCATATTTGTCCAGTAAATAAGCGGGCACCTCATAGTGCTCCAGACAAATCATTGGCTCGACTCCGCTTGCAATCAACTCGTCAATGACCCTGCCGATGTAATTCGCATAGGTTTCATCCACCACCACATTTTCATAATCCGTTAAGAAGCGGGACCAATTAATAGAGGTGCGATAATGAGTGAGTCCAATCTGCTTCATCAGGGCAATATCTTCGGCATAACGATTATAAAAATCGGTTGCCCCCGCGGGTCCATATCCATTGTGCCAGACATAGCGGTCATTTTTGTACCATACGTCCAGATATGAGTCTTGACCTTCCTGTTTACCGCTCCAGCCCTCTGTCTGCCAGGCGGAAGCCGCTGCCCCCATCATGAAATTTGGCGGAATTTGTACGGTGTGTTTAGCCATGATATGCTTCTCCTTTTCATTCTATAGATTCCTCAAGGCGATTCTCAGCGGGTGTATCTCTACAGTAGCGCATTATTCAGTCGTTCGCTTGTTGGCAATTTTGACGAATGGGAAATAGATGATAATGGCTACTATGATACAAATAATCTGCGTTACAACGGCACCAATGCTTCCACCTGTAGACAGGTAGGCATTAATAATAGGCGGTGTAGTCCACGGAACCATAACGACCGCTTTACCTGCGAATCCAAGCAATGTCGAGAAGTAGCCAATTGTTCCTGTGATGAGCGGAGTTATAATGAACGGAATCGCCATCAATGGATTCAGCATAATCGGAAGTCCGAAAATGACAGGCTCATTAATATTAAACAGACCTGGCCCCAGCGAAAGCTTGGTTATTTCCTTCATATCCTCGCGCTTGGAGGCGATCATAATACTAATTAATAGGGCCAGCGTAACTCCTGAACCCCCAATACTCATGTATACGTCCCAAAAAGGCATCGTAATAATGTTCGGAATGGGGAGACCTTGATCATATGCAGTCATGTTAACAGTAATCGCTCCAAGCAGCAGAGGCTCACGAATGGGCTTTACCATTTGGTTTCCGTGAATACCAATCACCCAGAAGATTTGCGCCACCAGCATGAGTATCAGTATACCTGGCAGTCCTTGGACTACAGTCTCCAAAGGTTGTTGCACCACATTATAGACAGCATCGTACAGGTAGAGGCCTGTGAACTTATGAAAAAAGAATCCAAGCATCGAAAAAACAGTTACGGTGATAATGGCAGGGATGAGTGCGGAGAAAGAAACAGCTACATTGCTGGGAACACTTTCAGGCATTTTAATCTTTAATTTATCGGACTTGCCCAGTTTGTTGTATAGCTCAACGGATAGGATACTTATGAAAATACCCAAAAACAAGCTTTTAGTATCCGTAAATTGACGGGCGATGACGTCCGTTACTTTCTGCATGTCTCCGTTAACCATCAGTTCAATCGTGGTTGGTGTCACAGAGATGAAACAGATGAGAGCAAGTAAACCGGGGAAAAGATTTTTCTCTCCATTAATTTTTCCTAGCTCCAGACCAATCATAAAAATAGCTAGAATGGTAAGGATATTCAGGCTGGCATAGTTAATGCTTGAGAAAATCGGTTTGTACTCTGCCAAAAATGAGAATGGCTTAAAATGGGCCAGACCATTGACCGGGTCCATGACCATATTGGAGATCAATACTGCAAAAGCACCAACAATAATAACAGGCATTAAAGTGATAAAAGCCGATTTGATTGCTATTATATATTTAAAATTGTTGATTGCATTTGCTACCGATGTGAGGCCATCGACCAGTTTGTCTTTGAAAGCCATGGATAGCGCCCTCCCTCTACGATTTTAATCCGAGCTGATCAATGCGTTCATACAGGTTTATAAACTCCGAGGCCATATCGTGAATGGTGATGGCATTCATCAAATGATCTTGGGCATGCACCATCATGACGGACATCTCTGTTTTTTCACCAGCTGCTTCCTTACGAATGATTCTGGTTTGAATTTTGTGGGAAGACACCAGTTCTTTTTTAGCTGAGGCCAATTCTTCTCTGGATTCCTGAAATTTGCCCGCCTTTGCAAGCTCAATCGCTTCCATCGCCGAGCTGCGCGCATTCCCAGCGTATAATATAATTTGGAATACGATCTCGGTATCGTCCATGTCCTCCATGTTCACATCGTGTTCTGCAGATTCATCATTATTCATATGTTCTTGACTCCTTTCATCAGTTCTTCATATCGCCATTATAATTTGGAATCGCTTTCAATATAACGCATATTATTTCCTCTTCTTAACGGAAATCAATCGTTCGTTCTATCTGTTTTTTCTATCAGTAAACATAAAAAGAGAGAAACCCCGCCATGTAGGCTGTAGATTTCTCCTTTGTGTGCATACTGTTGATCTTCAACTATTTTTATGCAGCACTTCTACGAATTCCGTGTACGTTTTGCAGCGGATAAGCTGCTGGACCAGCTTTTCATGATTTAAAATGTTAAGCAAAATATGATACATATTTTGTAAATCTTCTGATTTGGTGCGCTTTATGCAGAGCATGCAAATGAACTGTACGGGCTTGCCATCCCAGTCGATCGCTTTTTGTAATGTGCAGATGGCCCAAAACGTGGATTCAGCAAAAGGTTCCATCGGATGCGGAATCGCGACAAGGTTGCCAAATGAAGTGGGGGAAACGGCTTCACGCTCTATCACAGATGGCAAGAAAGATCCTTTGACAAGACCTGCATCTTGTATTTTTTCGGCCATGAATTCAAGTACTTGAAGTTTGTTATCAAACTTCTGCTGGAGAAAGACTAATTTTTTCCGTATATATTGTACAGCAGGAAGCTTTGACTCTGAGATGACCTGTTCAATTTTGCTAATATCCGCATTGCCCAAAAACGTATTCACATGGACCATGGGGATAGAAAGCGTTTCTGATATAGGGGTCGTGCTAATGATAAAATCCAGAGTATCCAGCGGCATATGCTTCAGCTTATAAAATTCAGTGGTTCCTACGATATCCAGTCTGGAACCAAAAACAGATTGAAGCTTGTAATACAGCAGCTTTGCGCTGCCGAGTCCGGAAGCACATACGATCATACACCTTTTGGGTGTTCCCTCCATTTTCTTTCTTTCCATCGCGACTCCGATATGAATGGCTAGATACCCAATTTCATTGTCCTCGATGTGGATATGAAGTCGCTGTTTGATAACTTCCGCAGCAATGATACCTGCTTCAAAAGCAAGCGGGTAATGGGCCTTGATTTCATCCAGCATGGGATTGCGCAAATTCATTCCGTATTGATAACGATTCATGGCTGGTTTGAGATGAAGGCAAAATGCAATCAGCAATTCTTGATCGTTTTGGATGTTCATGTTCAACTGCTGATCGATTCGGCCCAATATTTCAACTGTCAGTTCATAAATATCTTGATCAATGATTTTTTTAATCTCGATTTTATCCATATGGGCCCTAACGACAGTCCTTACACCCAGCAAGTGCACAGCAATGTACGCCACTTCAACAAGTGGAAAAGGGTGTTTTATGCTCTGTTCCAAAGCAGATACGATCTCAGTCGCGACCCTAAACTCTCTTTGCGCTTCGATCTTTTTCATCTCTTGTGGATAATACGATACATACTTCTCCTCACGAATACGCTTACATGCTATGGCAATATGAATGACCAGATTGTTCAGGGCAATGTCTGACAACTGAATATCATGATACTCAATCCGCTCCAGAATCACTTCTCTTATGAATTCCATCTCTTCGCTTGAGATCAAAGTAGGGTGAGGCACCTGTTGCCCGCCTATTTCATCTGTGCTATTAAATATATAGTCGGAAATGCAATAACGCAGCTTGGTTTCTTTACCTTTGACTCGAATCCCGTGATAGGGTCTGTTCTCCAGCGATAGTCCATAAGTGGCCAGTGATTTGCGCACTTCTTTAAGATCATTCTGTAAAGTAGACCGACTAACATACAGCATCTCAGCTAAATCATCAAGTTTCACGTATGCAGGAGTAAGCAGCAGCTTTTTCATTAAAAAACGATGTCTGGCTTCAGAGGAATTCGCTAATAGATGGGGCACATTGCTTTCATAGTCCTTTAATTGCTTCAGCAGATGATGAAATGCTTGTTCGTCTTGGACCTCTAGCTTGTAGCCTGTTCCTTTAAGGGGTTTGACTGTCGCCCCATGCTTTGACAACAGGGCACTCAATTCCTTTACATCTGTTCGTATGGTTCGAGAGGATACCTTCAATGCATTTGCCAAATGTTCTCCCTTAACGATCTGTTCGTCAACCAATATACGCAGAATATCAAAAATACGCAAAACGAGCCCCCTTCCTTAGCTGTTCTGAAGAACAGTATACAATGCTTAGAGCGTAACCAAAAGAAGAACTAACCACAGCGCGAATCACCTATGATCTTGACACTCCAGTATATTCAAAGATATTATAGATACAATAAGTCTGTGATTGAGGTGTAGTTATGAAATTTACCAAAGCAACCAATTATGCTCTGCATACCATGCTCATGCTTGTTACGGATTCGTCGGTGAAGCCTGTGGGTGTTCAGCAGTTGGCCGAAGCGCAACAAGTTTCACCCACGTATCTTTCAAAAATTTTGACGAGGCTTGTGAAGGCGGGAATGATCGAATCAGTCTCTGGAGCCAATGGAGGCTATAGATTATCCCGTAATAAAGACGATATTACCTTTTTGGATATTATCCATGCGATTGAAGGGACCAATTCTTTGTTTGAATGTGATTTTGTCCATGGATCAGAATGTCTGATTCAAGCTGTAATGAGGGAAGCGGAGGAGAAAATGGAGAGCCATCTTAAACATACAAAATTGGTCGATTTGGCGCAAAAGCAAGCGCAAATATAAAGGCAATGGCTAGAAAGAGGGTGGTTGCAGGGATGTGAAGTTTTTTTGTTTTTATTATAGATATAAAGAGTCTTTAATATCTTTAAAAAGGAGCTGAATGTATGTTGTACGATTGCGCTATTATTGGGGGAGGGCCCGCCGGATTGAATGCCGCCCTTGTGCTTGGCAGGGCAAGGAGAAGTGTGGCTTTGATCGATAATAACCGGCCCAGAAATGCGGTTACGCATGCGTCGCACGGTTTCATTACGAGAGACGGCGTAACGCCGGCCGAGTTCCGCCGCGTAGCTTATGAGGAAGTACTGCGTTATCCGTCTGTCTATCATCTACAAAACGAGGTTATTTCGGTTGCGAAAAATGAATCCGAATTCGAAGTGTCTGATTCTTCAGGCCTTCGTGTTCAAGCCCGCAAATTGATACTGGCGACGGGCGTAAAGGAGATATTCCCTGAGATCGAAGGTTTTTATGCGTTCTACGGGAAAAGTTTGTTTAATTGCCCTTATTGCGATGGCTGGGAGCTCCGAGATCAACCGCTCGTTCTCGTCTCTAATTCGTCAGCTATATATCATACAGCCAAACTGCTCCTGAACTGGAGCAAAGATTTGCTTGTCTGCACGAACGGTCAAACATTCTTGTCGGATGAGCAAAAAGAACGACTTCAAGCTAAAGGAGCCGTGGTCATGGAGCAGCCTGTTGCGGCGTTCGTCGGTCACGATGGGCAACTGGAGTATGTGTCCTTTACAGATGGCACTCAAGTTCCGAGGGCTGGCGGTTTTGTGACTCCCCAATTTGTACAAAGTGGGGAGTTGGGAGAACGTTTGGGCTGTGAAAGAACAGAGTCGGGCGGGCTTCAAACGGATGGAGCGGGAAGAACCTCCATACCTGGTGTATATGCTGCCGGGGATTCTTCGTACTTCATGCCTTCTCAATTGATTTTCGCTGCGGCTGACGGTAGTCGAACCGCTGCGAGTGTAAATTTGGATTTGACAGAGGAAGATTTCAACGAGTGTTGAGCATTTAATTTGAAATGTCCAATGTGGAATTCCGCCGATAGAAAAGGCCGCCTATATGGCGGCTTTATTCTATGTCATCTCTTGTATCCTCGATATGCTTCCTTTCGCTCACTTGGTCGAAGGTTACTCTAAGGCCAAACAAGACCTTCTTTCAATAACCTCTGTATTCACAAGAACCTGAGTATGATGCCCATGGTTGTGATTAAGCCTTTCCATCAGCAAGTTAACAGCCGTTCGGGCCAAAATATCCTTTTTCACATGAATGGTTGTGAGCTCCGGGCTAATGACCTTGGCTTCATGAATATTATCAAACCCCATGACAGAAATTTGTTCAGGCACTCGAATGTTCATTTCCTGAAATGTTTTAATAGCACTGATCGCCATATAATCATTTTCACAAAACAGGGCTGAAGGCAGCTCATTCAGTTCATGGATAGCTGTTTTAAATGCGTCCTGTGACATCACAAGCATCGGATGCATATCAAAGGTAAGCCCATGATCTATGGCCAGATTATGCTCCTCTAAAGCAGCCATAAACCCCTCTTTTCGTTTTGCAAAGTTAAGAATTCTGGTACTGGATTGTACGTATCCTATATTTCTGTGTCCAGACTGGATTAAATATTGGCCTGCCTGGTACCCCCCGAGATAGTTATTAATAGATACAAAGCTGGCATCAACGTGTTCAAAGCAGGTATCCAAAACTACGATATTGGAATGAATAGATTGTAAGGAATGGATAATATCGGCAGTTAAATTGGTGCCCAGCAGAAGTATACCTGAAGAAGGCTGGTCCTTTTCCAGAGCAGACAATTCTGTCTCCAAGCTATGGCTATCAAATGACGAAAAAATCAAAGTATTGCCATGTTCTCTTACCTGGTTGGTAATATGATGAATCAATTCATTGAAAAATGGAAGTGATTCATATTGCTCGGTCACGATGCCTGTATTTTTGCATGCAACAAAACGAATGACATGGTGACTCTTCGTAAATTCCTTATTTGACTTCATGGTACGTGGTCTATATCCATGCTCGTGGGCAATTCTTAAAATATGCTCCTTGGTTTCTTCGCTAACACCGGGTTTATTGTTAAATGCTAAAGAAACGGCTGATTTTGAAACACCGGCAAGCTTTGCAATATCATCTATTTTCAACATGGAACCTCCCATTGGACTAAACTATATAAATTATATCACGATTATATAATAAAGTTTAGTTTATAAATTAAACTAAACAAATGATATGTAAAATGAGTTGACCTTTTCGGATACATAGTGTTAATATTCAATTGTGAACGCTTTATTTAGTTTATTTTATTCGATATCATATAAAAATATACTTTATTTTAGTTTTGTTTATGAGTGAAAGGGTGATTTATTTGAGTTTAAGCATGGCTAATAATCAAAGAAACTTCGTGAAAAAGGGCAAGCCTTTCTTTTACTTGGCAGATACCGTCTGGAGCGTATTTACCAACGCGACGATTGAAGAGTGGAGTGATTACCTGGATTATCGAAAGATGCAGGGATTCAATGTTTTGCAAATCAACATGCTCCGTCAATGGGATGCCAGTGAAGCAGATTTGAATCTACAGCCGTTTGCATTACTGGAAAATGGAGATTTCGACTATCACACATTAAACGAAGCCTATTTTGATCGGGCAGAATTCATGATCCAGATGGCTGTAGAGCGCGGATTTATTCCAGCCTTGGTACTTCTGTGGTGTAACTATGTACCGGATACATGGGCTGAAATGTTCCAGAAGGGTAATAAAATGCCGCTGGATTGCGTTGAAAGCTATGTAACTTATGTGGTAAACCGCTATTCCCGGTTCGAGCCTGTTTATTTGATCAGCGGGGATACTGATTTTCCTACAGAACGTGCTAATGCATACTATTTGAAGGCGCTAGAAACGGTACAGCAATTAAGCCAGGCAAGCCTAACAGCACTGCATATCCAAGGAAGATTGAGGGAAATTCCTGAAGTCTTTGAGCAGCACAAGGGTCTTGGATTTTATATGTATCAGTCAGGGCATAATTCCCAGTTTCAGCATTTTGCCTACGAGATTGCCCAGCATTTTTATCACAAGCCGGAGATTCGTCCCGTCATCAATGGAGAACCTTGCTATGAACAGATCAGTTATAGCCGCAAAGTGTATGGTAGGTACACTGCACTGGATGCCAGAAAAGCAGCATGGCAAAGCCTGCTGGCAGGCGGGGGAGCGGGAATCACCTATGGAGCGCACGGCATTTGGAGCTGGCATAAAAAAGGCAAGAAGTTCGGAATCGTGGAAGGGGAGGGCTTTGATAGTCCCTATGATTGGAGAACGGCACTGCGTTTTAAGGGCGCATGGGATTATTCCTTTATCAAATATTTGTTTGAAATGTACAACCTGATCGGCATCAAGCCGCTGGATATTGTTTTAAACAAGACAGAGGAGATCAGAGCAGCGGGGAACGAGAATACGCTCGTCTTGTATATCCCGGTTAACACGAAGGTGCGGCTAAGCATCAACGTACAGGACTACAAGTTTACAACCATTGATTTAGCGGAGAGACGATTTGCCCAAACGGAGGTGAATGTCCAGGCTGATCAATCTGTCATTGATATGCATGGTTTTGAAAGTGATGTTGTGATCATCGGAACGAAATAAAACAAGAGATAAGTATGAGCAAGCTAACAGGTGGAGTAGCAGAGAAATAGAAAGCGCATCCAGGAGTGATCATGATGGATTACCAAAAGACAGCTAGGGAAGTGCTTAGATCGGTGGGGGGGAACGAAAATGTGAACAGTGTCATTCACTGTGTCACTCGTTTGAGATTTAAACTGAAGGATAGATAATTTCCAGATAGAGGAAAAATTAAGCAGATTGACGGTGTCATTACCGTCGTGGAAAGTGGTGGACAATTCCAGGTGGTCATCGGGAATGAGGTTCCCAAAGTATACGAGGCTCTTTTGGATACGATGGGAGTAAAGCATGGAGACCAGGCAGTTGAAGATGATCAAAAGAATGAAAAAGGGAGCCTGTTCAGCCGATTTGTCGATGTAATCTCAGGCGTGTTCATGCCCGTTGTTGGTGTGCTTGCCGCTGTCGGGATTCTAAAAGGACTGTTGGCCTTATGCACATCTCTGGGCTGGATGACTGATCAGATGGGCACGTACAAAATTTTATATGCCACAGCAGACGCTATGTTTTATTTCTTTCCAGTTATTCTAGGGTTTTCAGCAGGTAAAAAGTTCGGAGGAAACCCGTACCTGTCTGCTGTTTTGGGGGCCGCTTTGGTGTATCCGACCATTACTACCGCCTTTACGGATAAAACGGCGCTGTCCTTTTTGACTATACCGGTCGTTCTGATTAATTATACTTCTTCTGTTATACCTATCATTATTGGAGCGTTCTTGGCAGCTAAGGTCGAAAAAATGATAAGTAAGTATGCACCTGCTTCTATTAAAATGTTCATTGTGCCTTTTCTGACCTTGGTCATTATCTCACCGATTGTTTTTCTGGTTGTAGGGCCGATAGCAACTATAATCAGCGATGGGTTAGCCAAACCTCCATGTGGATTTACCAGTTAAAAAAGCTATAGCGGATGAAGGATATGATCTCACCACATCTGTTATAGTTACCAATACTGCGGTGTATACGGATATTTTAGCGGAAGACTCGAATGAGATTCAGGCTGGAGATCGCTTATTGAAGATTAGATAGTTCTTAATACAGTAATAGAAAGATAACTCATCAAGCTGACGATGACCCTGTATAAAAATAGGGTTGTCGTCAGCTTTTTTTGGATATGGAAACAGATTTTGCAGCATGTACTACAATAGCAAGTCACCATACCCCCAATGAGTTCATCATCTGCCTGAAGGAGCGTACATATTTATCCGGCGCCAACAGATTCACGATTCGTGTCCGCCCCTTCTGACGAATAGATTCGCGATGAGGGACGTTGTTCATCAGCTCTAATCCTTGCAATACCGCCTGTAAAATGTCTCCCTGCTGATAAAACTTACCGGTTTCGTTGTGTTCAATGAATGCTCGTACTCCGTCTGAATCAGAGCTTAATACCGGGCAGCGACAGGCCAGCGCCTCAGCTACCGCGTAGCCGAATCCCTCCACCAGCGAAGTCGAAAGCAGGTACCCACCTGAGTCGCCAATCATGGAATAATACAAAGGCATTTTAGCATGAGGCACGCTTTTAAAACGCTCGATAATCGTGGACATGCCAAGCTGAACAAGCAGGTTCTCGAATTGTATTCTATCCTCCGGCCGAGACAAGGTGTCATCATAGAACATCCAAATCCGAAGATCGGCACGATTTTGCAGCATCCAGTAAGAAATGTCGACAAAATGCCTCCAATTTTTATTGGGCTCCAATCGCCCAACCCATGCAATGACCGGATTAGCCGGGGGAGTGTTAGGTACATAATTAAATACGTTAGTATCCAGTACATTGGGAAATACAAAACGATTAAGCCATGGACACAGGCTGGAAAATAGCTGTACGAGGTGAGTTGTCTCTGGTAGAAGCACCGCATTGGCATGGTTTTGAAGATACGGAATGGCATCTGTGACAACCCTTGCAGCTTCTTCGTGAGTGCCAAAGCCCTGTGATTCATAGATTAATATCCCCTGGTAGCCCAACATTCGCAGTCTGGGGAGCATAGGATAGTCCGAAGAGACGATAATTGCATCGTACCGATGAGACTCCACCAGTTTTCGAATTTCTTCTTCAGAGGAAGTCATGAACACCGGAATATCGCCGTGCAGGTTTTGCATCCCTGTACCCTGCTGATAATAGAGAAGATGACATTCAATCCCGTTCTGAATGAGTGCTCTACAGCGTTGACGGTTCAAGGTTTCCACGCCACCGCTCGGTATATAAAAAGTAAATAGAACTTTGATCTCAATGACCTCCTTTGCCAACCACAAGCTCTTATACCAAGTTATTCAACCTGCAGGACGAGGTGTGGGTTTCTATGGAAGCCTGGATCGAATTAGCGCATAATTATGGCGAAGGCGAGAATCTTCCGGAGAGCGTTCTGTTGCTTCTTTTGCAAATTCACAAGCTTTGTGCAGTAGACCCAACTCATAGCAAGCGAGGGCTCCAAGATCATATTCTGTTGTTGCATTTGCTTGCTCATTGTGCCAGTTCGCGCGTGTATAGTCTTTTAGCCGAAAATGACAAATGCATAACTGGATATGAGGAAACCACGTTTGGTACGCGTCTTGTACCGGGCCCAACGTATCAGGAGGATTCAGAGTGGTAGCCATGTCATACCAGTAAACGGCTTTGGGAATCTCATTTTTATGCAAAAAATAATGACCCATTGGGCAGCAGAGGTCTGCCCTTGGGGTATCGAAGGTCAGACTACGAAGAGCCGCAGTAATACTTTCCTCCAGCTTGCCAAGTTGCTGCAGACAGTCAGCCATTTTGCCGCATGCACTAATTGCATCCTCTACCCAGCTTTGTTTGGTGTTTAGAAAATCCCGGTAAGCCTGTACGGCCTGTTCATACATTTCATTGTCTTTAAGCTCATTAGCGTAATAGTAGCGGTCACGGGGAGAGAAGACATGGCCTTGAGCAAGCAGCTTCTCATAAATTCGCAGATTTCGGCCAGGGGAGAGTGTATGTGTTCTGGTGTGAGTTATGGCAATATCCGCATGCTGAATGCTTCCGTCTACGGCGAGGTACTCATGCACAGCTCCATGCCAACGGAATCCGGCCGACCGTCTGACCAAGCGATTCCGACGAAAATGTAAGGTGACATTACCATGATCATCGAGGGCATAATGATATTTCATAGACACTGCATCTACGATTTGTGGAGCTGAGGAATTAAGAGTGTGCTTTAGCTCAAGCAGCTTGACAGCATCCTGTTCCTTCAAAATGTCATCGGCATCCAGCCAGAGGATGTACTCCTGTGTAGCTTGCTCAAAAGAATAGTTACGTGCAAGGGCAAAATGATCCACCCATTCGAACGGAAAAATTCGATCTGTAAAGTTGCGGCAAATGCCAATGGTCCGGTCCTGTGAACCTGTGTCCACAATGTTAATTTCATCTACAATATGATGGACCGATTCAAGGCAAGCACCAATCGTATTTTGGTCATTTTTGACGATCATGCACAGGCTGATACTGATCAATTGAGTACCACTCCTTTGGGAAGCATTTGAGGATTCAGGACAAACTTGAAGTTGAATTTAAAAGGGGTCTGAGTTATAGAAGCCCTGCCGCAAGGGCGGCAGGGCAAGGATGGCAAAGCCATAACTTGCTGGGCGGCTTTGTCGATAGGGTATGATGCATCGTTTAAGTTCACGATTCGGTAATACTAGAAGGTTAGAGCCCTGTAGGTCCGGTCGGTCCCGTAGGTCCCGTAGGTCCCGTTGGCCCTGTAGCGCCGGTTGACCCAGTTTTATTAGGAAAACAAACTGCCTTTTTATTAGCGGCCTATTAAACCGCTTCGGATTGGGTATTGATTTCAATGTATTCCATTACTCGGCGTAGCTGGTCGGCAACCTTAAACTTTAATCCTTATTCAAAATCCCAAAGATTCACCAACGAGGATAACCTTTATTCTCCCCGCTGTTTTACACATTCTTGTTTGGACGATGTAAGAACAGATACAATCATCTGTTTTACAATCTCCGCAAGCACCATTAATCAGGCAGGGTGTTTTTTGCGGCGAATGTAAAAATGGGCTGGACGAGCACGAACAGCGGTATACATTAATGGGGGCCGCATATGTTCTGGCTCTTATAACTGCGTCTTCAGCGGTCTTACAAACCTTATTCATCCCAACGATAGCAATAACACTTTTCGGTCCAAAGGTAATCGCCGCCGTTCGATTGCCCACACTGTCTATATTGACCAATATGCCATCTTCGCTAACGGCGTTAAAGCTCGTTAAATAGGTGTCGCACAAAAGAGATTGGCGCATGAGGTCATAACGTTCCTCCATTGTTTGCGCTTTATCACGATCAGTGATTATATAGCTGCCTTGACGTACTCGATTAAGAAGCCCGATTTCCTCAAGCGTGACTGACCCACCCCATGATACCGAAGAATGTTCCGGAATAAATGATAGTGCCTTTTCTACAGCTTCTATGGCGTTATCACAGTAATAAGCCTCAAACTTTCTGCTTTGCAGATTTTTAATAACCTTTGATGCTAAAAGTCGATTTCTCGCTTTTATTGAATTTTCTTTCCCTTGCATTGTTCTCCCTCCATTCTGACGTTAGAAAAGGTGACTAACTTCATATGTATTTACAATTAATATAGTATAGTAAAAAGGAAAAGTATGTTGCATGTGCAACGAGGAGCCTCTCATGAACAACTTAGATTCCCTATGTCAATCACGTTTATTTTCGGGGATTTCCCCAAATGATATTCCACAAATGCTTAAATGTCTGTCAGCCAAACGGAAAGAATATGCAAAAGATGAGATGGTTGTCCGTGAGGGTGATTTAGTTGATGATGTCGGCATCATATTGCAGGGTAGCGCTCAAAGTACGAAATTGAGCGTCACGGGAAAACAAATTATTGTATCCCTCCATTATCAGGGTGGATATACCGCTGTCTTAACAGCGGCTAGCCGTGGAAGAAGATGCCCTATGTCAGTACAGGCAATAGAACCGCTTGAGGTTCTGTTTATTCCTATCAAAAGCATATTGAGTCGTTGCACGAAGTTTTGTATGGTACACGAACAATTACTTGGCAATCTTTTTGATAGTATTGCAGAACGAGCGTTAGAACTGCATGACCGAAATGATTGTCTGATTATGCCTACTATTCGGGATAAGGTCTTAACTTATTTAACAAGGGTTATGCGTGAAACTGGAACAGAAACTTTTACTATTCCTTTTGATAGAGAAGCGATGGCCGAGTATTTAGATGTAGATCGAAGTGCTTTATCCAGAGAGCTTGCATGGATGAAGCGGGACGGCTTGATTGACTTTTATAGAAACGAATTTAAGCTATTGCAAAAGCAGTAGAAAAAGATTTTCACTAACCGGCAAGCAGGGCAAGTGTATTGACACTTGCACATTTTTGGGATTTTCCCTTGCGGGAAGATCTCAAAAATTGCTTGTTGGGGAGTGCCTTCCCCAAACCCTGCGACTTCGGGCCAAGTTGGTCTGAAGTCGGTGTGTTGCACCTCATGCTGCGTCATACTCGCTATCGCTCCATTTCCTTATTTTTCTGCGCGTCCGTCAGGCTGAGCAGATGGTCAATAGTGCTTTTTACTATAACAATTTCCTGCATGACCTTTTTGGTTTCCCTATATTCCCGGTAAGCCTTTTTTATCTGCCGACAACCGCTGAAATTCTGCTTTCAGCGTATCCATTTTAGGGGGATTTTCCCTGGACAGCAAACGCCGGAACGTGTTCTGCGCCGCCCGATAAACGGCAATATCTGCTTCATGCTCCGCAAGATATTCCTTGCTGTACTTCGCTGCCTTGTACCCCTCAAACACAGGCCGGGCTTTCGCATAATCCACCGCCGCCGCCATCTGCTTTAGATTAAATACCTTTGCCCATCGCTCATAGGCAGGGCCTTTTCCGGCTTCCATACGAGCTTGAATATCCACAATCAGATTGACCCTGCGACTCTGCTCGGAAGCTGATTGTGCTGCCGCGTCCGTGTTTGATTTCATGGCTAGCCAACTCCATTGTCTGTAAAAAGGTGTACATATCTGGCGGCTTCGTTGCAAGGCAAATATCAATCTGCGACTTTAATTTTTCTTTAAAGGTGGGCGGGTTGTGACCGTCCAGCTATTCCCCGTAATTCTTGGATTTTCCCTTGCTGTGGCGTTTTGGATTGGTGATAACAGATAATCCCTTTTTAAGGCATATACGGTCAGAGAGCCGCCGCACCGCACGGGCCGAACCGATAAAATCCCGGAATTTCCGGGTGCAGTCCAGCGAGGTGGAATTGTAGTAAATATGGCAATGGGGGTGTAGACGATCAGCATGGGAAACCACGAAAAAGGCGTGTCGCCCTTTTGTCCGGCGCATGGCAAGGTCATAGCTGATTTTAAGTGCAGTTTCCGGGTCTGTTTCACTGTGCGGGAACGCCTGCCGGATTTGATAATACAGCACATCATTCTCCTGTTTTTGCTCCCGCCTGTGAGAGGTTTGTACTTTGCTTTTGAGAGTAAAAACTCCGCGTCAGCCGTGGCAGGGTCACATTCATAGGCAAGAATCAAATCGCCGTTGCGGGTCTTATCTGGTCTTTCCCATAGTCAAAACCGTCCTTTAAGGTTTCCATAATGGTCGTGCCGCTTCCAGTGTGACGGGTGATAAGGCGGGTAGTTGCCATGTGCAATTCCTCCTTTCCTCTAAAAACAACTTCGAGCCAAGTTGACCCGAAGTTCCGCTATCCAGATACAAAAATACCGCCCATCTTGTCCAATAGGGCGGTATCCTGTGTAATGTGATAGCTCATATTTTATTTTGGTATTCCCTTATCCCGCATAGGATAAAGGTTTTTGCAGTTTTCCTTAATTAACTGGTCCAGTAGCGCCAGTGTCGCCCGTAGCCCCCGTAGGTCCGACAGGTCCAGTAGCGCCGGTGTCGCCTGTGGCGCCCGTAGGTCCGACCGGTCCGGTAGCACCGGTGTCGCCCGTGGCACCTGCAGGCCCCACAGCTCCAGTTGCACTTGCTTTAACAAGGGCAACGGAATCAATGGCTACATCAGCAGTGTTAGCTAAGGCATTTTTGCTAATAACCAAAAAGGCAAAGGCTGCGTTAGCTGGAACAGGGGCTGTTACTTGGTACAGGGTTTGTCATGTCCCATTCACAGCATCGGGTAATGTGCCTGCGCTCAAATAGGTAGTTAGCCCAGTGCCAAGGAAGCTAAAGGTTGCGTCATAGTAATACAGAAAAATGTTGAGTTGAGGATTGACCAAACTTCCTATTTTCGCAGCTGATAGGCTTAACCTATAACTTTCGCCTGGGGTGGCGAAAACGACCTGAGAAAGGGATGCATCTACCGCGCCTCCTGCCAGGATCGCACTATAAAAGTTTGTCTTTTTTACAGATAAGTTAGTGACGGTCACATTTGCAGCGTTCCAAAAAAGGGTAGATCCAGTCTCGAAGTCGCCGTTATTAACTAGATTAGTAAATAATACGGTCATCGCTTTTTATACAATCCCTTCACACATTGTAATGATAGTAGATGCGAATCCACGCCTTGGAGAACCGTACAAGTTTACGAGGGCAGATGCGTATTTTCGCGTTCACATTTTAGACACATTATTTTAAGCTTCTATTTAAGTGTTGTTAAGCTGAAGCTATATGTGGGGGATTATCATTAGAATTTAAAAGTGTAGCATGAAGTGCGAGGAGACCGCTACGCGAAGGCTTTGAGCTTCCGATCGCTGTTGCTATAGGATTCTTCTTGGATTAGATGAGATATTTAAAGGTAAGAATCCTACAGTAAAGGCGAACGCTATCGCTTCTTCAGCTTCAAATCCTCCACTTCGCTGCTGCCTGCTTCCCATGCAACATTTTGGATGGGAGAGCAGCAGGCAAAAGATCACGAATAAAGAAAGGGTGGAACATGTGCTCAAAGTGCAGCAGGTGAGTAAATGGTACGAGGGCAACCGGGGCGTACATAAGTTGGATTTTGAGATGCAGCGCGGTGAAATTGTGGGTTTTTTGGGGCCCAATGGTGCGGGTAAAACGACGACGATGCGCATGATTACAGGGTATCTTCAGCCAAACGAGGGAGTAATTACGATTGACGGTATCCCGATTCAGGATAAAGGCAGACAAGCCCGCTCCAAAATCGGTTACCTGCCGGAAACGCCCCCTTTGTATGGGGATATCTCTGTAAGATCCTATTTAAAGTTTGTAGCTAGCATTCGGGATGTGCCTGCGAGAGAGCAGAAGCTGCGTATCTCAGAGATGATATCCCGACTGGGTCTGAATGGACGGGAAAAACAATTGGTCCGTAGTTTATCCAAAGGGTACAAACAGCGCTTGGGATTGGCAGGTGCGATTATTCATAACCCGGATTTGCTAGTGCTGGATGAACCGACCTCGGGTTTGGACCCTAATCAGATTTTGGAGATTCGTCAGCTCATTCAGGAGATTGGTGAAAATCATACGGTATTGCTCAGCACGCATATTTTGCCCGAGGTGGATGCTTTGTGCAATCGGGTTCTGATCATCCATGAAGGGAAACTGGTCATGGACGGGCGTCCTGACGCGCTCGGCGGTTCGATGGAAGATGGCTTCAAAGTGAAGGTGGAGGTCAAAGGCAAGCATGAGCAGGTAATGGATGTCCTACGAACTTGGGGAAAAGTACAAGTTGAATTTTTGGCGCCTGTTCTGCCTCCAGCGAATACGAAGCTGACTGCCACAGAGCAGGATTTGACCGGATTGCTGCTTACAGGGGCTTCCGATGAGGATTTTCGCGAAGAGCTGTTTTATGTGCTATCGGATGCGAAGCTTCCGATTTTGGAAATGAAAAAAGAAAATCTGAGCTTGGAAAATATCTTTCAGCAGTTAACCACTCGGGAAACGGAAGAAGAGCAGAGTGGTAATAACAAGGTCGAAGAAAACAAGGATACGGGAGGAAATCAGTCATGAGGCGTTTGTTCGCAGTCTGTCAAAAGGAGCTGCAAGCCTATCTATGGACCCCAACGACGTATTTTGCGCTTGCGGTGTACATGCTGCTGACGGGGTTACTATTTTATACGAACTTTGTAATGTATCAGCCTAGTATTCTGGACTATCGACTGGTACTCGGTGACACATTGTCCATGCTGGTGTTTGTTGTCCCATTACTCACGATGCGGCTGGTTGCAGAGGAATTCAGGCAGGGTACGGATGAATTGCTGCTTACTTCACCTGTGAGTGTAACGGAAATCATGATTGGTAAATTTTTGGCATCGCTGGGTATGTTGCTCATTCTGGTACTGTGCAGTCTGGCATATCCGGTCGTGATGTCCTTTTATGGGGCGCTGGATTGGACGCTGGTATTTACTTCCGTAATCGGCCTGTTTATGCTTGGCGCAGCCATGATGGCGATTGGCTTATTCGCTTCGACGCTTTCACAGCATCAAATGATGTCGGCGGTCGTCAGTTTTATTCTCTTACTCGTGTTCTGGATGCTGGATTCGTTTGGTGGACAAACCGGCGCATCTGCGGCGCTGCAGCAGTGGCTAGAACCATTTTCACTAACCGCGCGGTTTGACAGTTTCACCAAAGGATTGCTAAATGGAGCCGATGTGATGTACTACGTGACGGTGGCGGCGCTCTTTTTGCTATTTAGCATCCAAGTGGTTGAACGGAAACGGTGGAGGTAATGAAGATGAAAAAATGGCTGGGTCACACCAATAGTGTGGTACTATCGATTGCTGCTGTAGGTATTTTTATTTTATTGACGTTATTTCTGCGTTCGCTGGGAGGTTTTCAGCTGGATCTGACGGCAGGCAAGCAGTATACGCTGTCTGATCAGACGTTGACGACTATTCAGGGTGTAAAGGAAAACGTACGATTGATTGCCTTTACTGTATCCACTTCTCAGAATCAGAAGCTGAACCGGGATGTTACGGATATGCTGCATGAATATGCCAAGCGTAACAGCAAGCTCAAAGTCGAGCAATATGATTTGAATCAGGAGCCGATAATGGCCAAGCAGTATGGTGTTACTGAGGCCTCCATCGTGCTGGTGCAGGGAGAGAAGAAGCGGGTTATAGATATTGGAAGTCTTTTTACCCAAGCCCAGGGGAGTAGTGAAGGAGCGTACCAATTTACCGGGGAAGAAAAGCTGACTAGTGGACTGCTGGCATTATCGTCTACACGTCAAGGAAAAGTGGTTTTTCTGACAGGACATGAGGAAATTCCTTTGTCCCAAATGACTGGATTAAGCAGCTCGTTGGCGCAAGATAATGTGAAAACAGAGGAAGTTCAGCTCAATCGAGCGGGTAGTGTACCCAAAGATGCGTCTGTACTGGCTATTGTCGGTCCAGAGCGGGATATTAGTGCAACGGAGCTGAAAAGTATTCGTACGTATCTAAATGATGGTGGAAAGCTTTTTATGGCGTTAGGATTTCACCCGAACATGGGAACTAGCTGGAAAAACCTTGACGCATTAGCGGCTGATTATGGGGTGAAAGATACTCATGCTATTGTGGTGGATCAGGCGCAGACGAATACGCTGGGTCCTCTATGGACGGTTCCTACCTTTGGCAGTCATGCGATCACCGATAAATTAGCGGCCTCTAATCTGTATCCTGTTCTTTCGCTGTCTATTGCTTTGCAGGCAGAAGAGCAGAAGAATTGGAAGACGACGCTATTGCTGAAATCTTCTGCAGCCAGTTATGGTGAAACGAATATTCAGGGACTGTTGAACAACGAAACGCAGAAAGATGCCAACGACCCACAGGGACCGCTTGATCTCGGCTACGCGGTAGAAGGAAAAGACGGCAAGCCCAAAGCAGTTATTCTCGGAACGTCAGCCCTCCTAAGCGATACTGAGATCAGCACAGGAGGGAATCGAGACTTTGTGCTGAATAGTCTGAATTATGTACAGGGACACTCGGATGGACTCACTATTCGGCCTCGTCAGGAGCAGGATTTTAAGGTAGCTTATTTGACTGCTGCTCAAGCGAAAACGGTATTAGCCATATCAGTCATCGGATTGCCGCTGCTGTTTGCGGTGATCGGAATTTTATTATGGTGGAGGCGAAGAAGTGCATGAGAAAATGGATACCCACAGTGCTGCTGCTAGTCGTATTGGGAGCGGGTATAATCTATGCTAAGAGTCAAAACTTCTTTCGTGAACAAACCCCGGCGGCTCGTCAGCTCGTTCAGCTTACACAAGGAGATATTACGTCTTTTGCAATCACTGGAAAGGACGGTAAGTCGGTGGAGCTTAATCAACGCGATGGCAAATGGAGCATGACTAAGCCACGAGCTTACCCGTTAAATCAATATACAATAGACAATTGGTTAAGCGCGATTCAAAATGTAAAGCTGGGTGATGTCGTGGAATCTTCTCCCATAAACGTAGCCAAATATGGTATTAGCGCTACCCATGATCAGATTGAAATTAAGACCAAGAATGGTGATGTTCGCACTTTTGCCTTCGGTGAAGCGTTGCCTTCTGGAGATGCTGTCTATGTACTATCAGACCAAAAGGAGATAGCTTCCGTACCCATAGATACACTTTCGGGTTTGCTGCTGGGTGTTGATGATTTTACAGATACAACACCGTTTGATTGGGACGATACCAAGCTGAGCGGAATAGAGTGGGAAGGCCAGAAAGCCTCATGGATGCTCCGATCCTCCGGTAACAGTGGGACTGGGGACACTGCTTCCTCATCTTGGACGCTTAACGGCAAGGCAGTAGCTGGTGACACGGCGACTTCCCTCTCACAGCAAATCAAAAACCTGGCCAGCAATCAAGCCTTGCGCAAAGCCTCCGAGCTGAACAAGCCTGTTCACCGCTTTACGCTGAGCGTATCGCTGGGTAAGGATGACTCCCAGCAGGTCTATCAGGGCTGGACACTTACCGATGATCCAAATACGGTATGGGTAGTGCCGCCACAAAGCAATTGGGCTTATGGTCTGGCAGCATCTGATGTGAACCATGCGGAACAGAGTGGCCATGACCAGGCTAAGGCTAGCAAATAATCATTACATTTATAATAGCTGAACAAAGAGGCTCCAACGGCGAATAATCGTCGCGTGGAGCTTCTTTGTGTTCGTTATTCATCAGGTTTGCTGCTTTTGGAAGAAGGGCTGTTATGATCGTTTAAATCCTGGATAACCCGAATCAGCTCATGAAGTGAGAGATCCAGCTTATCCAACTTTTCCTCCATCGTGTGCAGAATGTGCCGCAATAAAATAAAACAAAGTCCAGCCGGAAAGCCTACATTCGTAACCAGAGAAAGAGCGTCATCCATGTGCAATCTATTTCCCTCCTTTTTAGCCATATATAAAGGAAGGTAAATTAAAAGGACCATATACAACTGATTGTAAAAATAGTATAATAAATAAGAACAAGTGTTCTATTTTGGTTGTTAAATTGGATTACAAATTACCCTATAGTATGAGGATTTAGAAAAGTCAAATCCAAAGAGAAAGGGTGATTATATTGGAAAAATCTCAGCTAACATTGGTAGAACAATACCGTAAGAAGTTGTATCGCATTGCCTGGAGAATCCAGTATCGTGCTCGGGTACAAACCAACCATGAATTTGTAATGGAAAAAAACGAAGCTATCAGCGCTCCATCTTTTACAGAATCTGCAAACTCTAATATGTACACACTACAGCTTATCAACTCTCTATCTTCTGAGATCGGAAAAATGATCATCTTTGACCTTTACATACTAGACAAAACCGAAGCACAGATTGCAAAAGAGTTAAAGCTATCCCAACAGGCGGTGAATAAATGGAAAAAGAAAATGCTCAAAGAGTTATTTCGGATGCTGAGTTCGTCCAATGGCTCAAATTAGCACAAAGTGGGGATCAGGAGGCCATGAGCAGGATACTTTATTTGTTCGAGGAAGACATTCAGAAGACGAGCCGGTATATACGTATGTCCCGTGAAGATGCTGTTCAAAGTATCGTAGTTGATTTTATTGAGGAGCTACGGCAAGAGCTAAAGACAGAGATCTAGAGAAAAAGTGGACTTTGGAAATAGCCTTGTCTATCCTTATTCAGTAATTTTAACTGATGTAACGGAGGGCATAAGTGTATGAATGATGTGTATGAGTGATAGCAGGGCTTGCGAAAAGTTGACTCTATTAATAATGATGGGAATAGTAAATAGGCCTGCAAACGCCCGTAATATGATGGGGGTATGCAGGCTGTTGAGGTTGTAGGTTTATTTAGTCGACATACTTGTTGCCGTCTGCATCAATATAAATGGATTGAACGGCTGTACGGCGGTAAGGATATCCTGCTGCTGTAGTACCGTTAATTTCATAAGTTACAGAATAAATGCCAGGCTTGTCCGCTTTGGAAAGCTCAATTTGCCCAGTAGGGTTAACGGTTTTCTGTTGCAATGTCAGGCCCTTAGACGCTGTAGTGACTCCTTGTTGCGGATCACCATAGTATTGAACTTGGTAAGTAACTTGTGTGACGCTAGCCGAGGAATCCTGAGATTTCATATTTAGTTTCGGACCCACTGCATTTAAATTGTATTTGAGTTCAGGTACTTGAACGGCATGATAGCGTGCAATCAGAAGATACGCACCACGATCAGCAATTACGGCGTTCAGCTTATAAATACCTGGTTGGGGATTGGTAATTACTGCACTATGATGCCAAGCACCAGCAAAGATTTCTTCATCACGACCTGCTTTCACATTAAGCAATTCGGTAGTTCCGTCAGGTTTGGTCAATTCGAGTTTACTTACACGCTTATCGCTGATCCAGTCCAGATCGATGGATTGGACACCATTTTCAACCGTGAGCGTTTCGGAGGCTTTTCCATCATAATCGCCGCCTCGGATAAAATATGAATTATCGATCTCACTATAAGTGGCTTGTACAGCAGAAGCAGTCAGGGAAGATGCTGCTGAAAAGGCTTCAGTTTCCTGATTTAATGCTGGAGTGTTCGCTTGGAGGTAAGGTAGGATCAGGGAGAAGACGTAAGAGCCGGTACGAACCTTGGCATGATCCCAGGAACCGACTTTAACTACACGTCCGCCGGGAAGTTTAGCATTGTCGACTATGACCACTCCATCATTTTTGCCAAAGGTGGAGAGGTAAAGTCCACCCATTATGTAAGAGGCGGTACCGCCAGACCAGTTATCACCAGCAAATGTGAAGAACGGAATTGTAGTTGCATTGCTGAGTGCATCGGTCTTGTTTCGGAAATATTTCATATAAGATGTTTGTAATGTAGAGGTGCCGGGATTCTGTGAGCCGACGATATCTGCCAGCCATCCGGCCCAGCTGCTGTAGGCGAGATCTGCGAGTTGGGAGCCATGATGAGGACTGCTGAGGGTAATGACACGTTGTACGTAAGGGGCTGCTCCGTTGTATACGAGAGCGGTTTGAGTATCCACTCCACCTTTGCTGTGGGCGATGATGATGAGTTTTTTTCCAAAATGATTACTAATGACTTTGATTTTGTCGGCTAAAAGCTTGCCATTTTCCCACATATCCTGGGATGTGCCATTCGCGTCGTACAGATTAATGGTGGCCGTCTGGTATCCGGCATCACGTGCGCGCTGAAGCATATCGTTATTATTCTTGGTCCACACTTCAGCGCTACTGTTCAAGCCATGTACAAACAATAAGGCGGGCTTGGCAGGATCAACATGAGTAGGGGGCGGACCTTCAAACCAGCTTCCAGCGGGATCTTTCGGGGCTTCTGGCGTAGTGGAGCCTGCAAAAGCACCGACGGGAACAAGAGTGACGGACAACAAAAAAATGAGCATCAAAACAGTGAGCTTCTTCAAACTGTAAATCCTCCTTATTGTAAAATAAAGTATTTCGAACTTATTATACATGCCATCTTGTGGTAAATCATCAATTGAATTTCATATTTACATTAAAATTTTATTTTTTCAGTCATTTTTTAGTCAGGATATCCCTAAGATTGATGGCGCATGCTAACCTCGTCACACATTATATATGTATGGAGGATGAGTTCATGCCAGGAACTAAGAAGGTCATCAGTTTGACGATTTCTGCTGCTTTACTTGCCAGCATGGCTACATTGACAGGATGTGGGACTGCCAATCATAACGTCCGCACGAACGCTACTCGCTATAACACGCAAAGCACGCACCATTTGGACGGTGTGAATCGTTATGGTTTAGACGGGGTAAACCGTTTAGATGGTATGAACCGTTTGGATGGTGTAAACCGCATGGATGGTGTGAATCGTTATGGGGTGAAATCCAATGGCATAAATGGAGTGCCATTGAATGAAAATGCCAACAGAACTGGACATCCTGTCCGTAATCTGCAAGTCGATCGCAACTTGTCCAAACGTATATCCGAGATGCCGGATGTAAAGTCTGCGACAGTACTGGTCGGTGAACGTCATGCATATGTAGCCGTCTCCCTTAAAGACCAAGGCAATGGCACAGGTGTCGGTACACCGGGCCATAACGGTACTCCAAGTACTAATATTGGGCGTAACGGGAATGTACCGAGTGTGAATGGCGTCACTGGCACTAGAGGAGACCGTACAACGGGTACTACAACGCCTGGAATGACAGACAATGGACTTACCGGAACGGGAACACCTGCGCGTCGTGATGACGGTTTGTACGGTACAATGGGTACAGGCTCGTACGGTATGATTCGCGGTTTGGCCGATGGCACCCGCACAGATGGTGCTCGTACGGATGGCACCCGTACAGATGGCACCACAGTGGAAGGTGCAAGAACTGCATATGAGCCTAGCGCATTGACCGAAGATGTAAAAAGTAGAATTGCTAACAAGGTTAAGCAATTTGCACCGTCGATTGAACAGGTATATGTTTCAGCAAACCCTGAATTTATCAAGCACACCACCGACTTATCACGCAATGTGCAAAATGGTCACCCAGTTAGAGGATTGAGCAACCAATTGGTGGATGTCCTTGAACGCGTATTCCCTACCCATGCGGCGGGTACGAATCATCCAACGCTAAATACACCAACACGTCCACAAAATCATACGTCTGCACCGATGAATCATCGTTAATTTCAAACTTTATGCAATGCCAAAGAAAGAGCTATCCATCTCAGCGAATATGCTGAAGGATAGCTCTTTGGTTTTGGGGAATGATATCACCATGACTGCGTTATTTGCGTATTCCTTTTATCCACACACCTTGCAAATTTAAGTCAGCATCCAGCAACAAGACGTCTGCTTGTTTACCTGCTTCAAGTGAACCTGTTCGATCAGCTATGTTCAGGGATCGAGCCGGATTCAGGCTGGCCACTTGTGATGCCTCGGGAATACTTAAGCCTACCTGTTGAACCAGATAGCGGAAGCCTTCAATCATCGTTAGTGTGCTTCCTGCCAAAGTAACGCCATCTTCCAGTCGTGCGACACCGTCCTGTACGATCACTGGCAGATCGCCGAGTGTATAATGCCCATCTTCCAGCCCGGTGGCCGACATGGCATCAGTGATGAGGATAAGATTATGATCCTGCTTTAATTTGGCAAGCAGGGAAATGGCGGCAGGATGCACATGGATGCCGTCTGCGATGATTTCAGCTTCAATACGCGAATCAGTGAGTACGGCTCCTACGGCTCCCGGTTTGCGGTGATGCAGCGGAGTCATGGCGTTAAAGGTATGCACGGCATGGTTTAAGCCTGCCGCCGCTGCCTGTTCTACCTCTTCATACGTAGCATCCGTATGACCGAGAGCCGCGGTAATGCCGTGACTACGCAGCCATGGGATGAGTTCAAGGGCACCTTTTTGTTCAGGCGCAAGTGTGACCTGGCGAACAAGGCCCGGATAGCGCTGTTCCCATTCTGCTACCCAAGCGAGGCTTGGAGGCACGATATGTTCCGGGTTTTGTGCTCCTGCCCAGTTTGGGCTGATGAATGGTCCTTCCAGATGCACACCCTCCAATTGCGCATGCGGCATGGGAAGTGCCATATAGGCGTGAACTTCTCTTAATACCTGGTCAATTTGTTCCTTCGGCGCAGTCATCGTGGTAGCCAGCATAGCCGTCGTTCCTTGCGAACTGTGAAAGGAGGTGATGGTATCCAGCACCCTCGAATCAGAGTCCATAAAGTCCTCGCCGTTACCGCCGTGAACATGAATATCAATAAAGCCTGGCAACAGGTACCCTCCCTCGTGGCGAACAATATTCGCCGCTTGTGTGGCACCTTCTTCCGGATGGCCTAAGACCACTGAGGTCCAATTCACGGGTACATTCTCCTCTGAACCAGCGTATACAATGGATTGCCCCTCAATGATGACAACTCCGTTGGGAATAAGATCATTCCCAATGACGACTTGACCATACAACAGCTGCGGTAAGTTACCATTCAACTCATCTGAATTCATTTAAGCCATCCTCCTGCTTCCTGATCCAATAAAATAAGCACGTTGGGGTGACATTGCAGCAGGGAAGCCGGACACTCCGTTGTGACAGGTCCAGTTAAAGCCTGCTTCAAAATGTCGGCCTTCTCTGCGCCAAAGGCCACCAGTATAATTTGTTTGGCTTTAAGAATGGTGCCAACTCCCATCGTCACGGCTTGTCTGGGCACTGCATCTATATCGCCAAAAAATCGGGCATTGGCTGAGCGAGTTCTTTCTTTCAAATCTACAACATGTGTAGCTCCAGTCAAGCTGTGACCGGGTTCGTTAAAGCCGATATGGCCGTTATGACCAATGCCAAGCAATTGGAGATCCACAGGTCCATGATCCAGAATGGCCTGCTCGTGCGCTACACATTCTGCTGTGAGATCTAGGGCATTCCCGTCAGGGACACGTGTATGAGAGATGGGGATGTCGATATGCTGAAATAAATGCTCATTCATAAAACTCCGATAGCTCTGTGGATGTTCTGGGGAGAGACCCACGTATTCATCAAGATTCACAGAATAGGCGCGTGCAAAGCTCACCTGTCCCCTGCGGTACATATCTGCAAGATGTCGGTAAATGCCAATGGGCGTACTCCCGGTGGCCAAGCCTAGCATCGCTTGTGGTTTGGACAGTAGCAAGCTGGCGATCACAGTGGCAGCAGTAGCGTTCAGGTCTTCACGGCTGTTCAAAATGCGTACGTTCATCTTTAGTGCCCCCCTGGTTGTTTTTTGAGCTTACTCACTTGTTGATATGAACCTTCTAGTCTCGGAATATATTTGTCAAAATTTGCGCTCACCATACCTGTAAACAGGATATCGATCATATGAAGCTGGGCAATGCGGGAGGCCATGTCTCCACGGCGCATTCCTTCCTCCAATGAGGAGGAAAATAGCGCAATATCCGCAAGGCTTGCCAGCGTATTGTTTCCGAAGGAGGTCAGGGATAATGTTTTGGCACCCTGTTCTTTTGCACAATGTAGAGCAGCGATTGTCTCCTGGGTTTCCCCTGAATAAGAGACGGCAAAGGCCACATCCTCCGCTCCAAGCGAGGAGGCAGAGGTAATCTGCATGTGAGAATCCGCGAAGGCAGTACTGTTCTTGCCAATACGGATTAGCTTCTGGTAAAAATCCTGCGCCACAATCGAGGATGTCGCCATCCCATAGAGATCTATACGGTTTGTAGCTGACAGCCATGCAATGGCCTGTTCCAGTTTGTCGAAATCCAGCAGCCGGGTTGTGTCCGCAATGGAAGCTGTATGGTTTGCCTGAATGGCCTGCACGATACGTGAAAGTGAATTTCCAGCCACAATGTCCTGATAGGATTCTTCACCTGTATGGTTGGAATGAGACAACTCGGCAGCCAGCTTCATTTTAAAATCAGGATACCCTTTAAAATGGAGTGACTTGCAAAACCGTGTAGCAGTTGCGGCACTTACACCACAACGCTCTGACAACTCCCGAATACCCAGATGCAGCACATCCTCCGGGGCTTTCAGGATAGATTCCGCCAGTTTACGCTCTTGTACGGGCAACTGCTCCAGTCTTTGGGATAAGGTGTGGAGAATAGGGGACATGAGCTGTGCTCCTTTAGCTATATAATACTTGACTGAAAAAAAGTATCATTAAATTCAATGGAATGAAGAAAAATATTTTCGAGTGTATTGTAAAATAGTTACGCTCTTCATACAAGAGGGGAGAAATAAGATTTAACTTTCAAGTTCAGCTTCAATAGAATAGGAATAAAAAATGTAGAGAAATTTGCAGAAATTAACACACATTAATTTACAAATTACGATTTTTTCTTACAAAACAACCTATTGACTTGTCTCTTCAAGGAAGGGGTATAATTGAATATAGTTCCAATCAAGGAATTTTCCTAGGAGCTTTTCAGAGGGCATCGTTGGACGGAAGAATAGGATCTCATTCACAAGGAGGAGTTTGCTATGCAAAGCCAAGTGATTGAAATGATCAGCGCGGTCAAGGAAGATCCTGAATTGGTCGCCAAGCTGAATGGACGTTCGGACATTATTCATGATGCAGGACTGGATTCGTTGCAATTGGTTCATTTCATGCTGCAAGTGGAGGATGCATTTGATGTAGAGATTGATTTTGATTCCTTTGAGTTGGAACATCTCTGTTCAGTAGATGCGTTTTGCAGTTACATTCAAGGAATTAGCGATGCGGAGCAAGTGCCGCACCCGGAAGGTATGGAGACAGTCTGAACGCAAGGTAGACTTTGCCTGAAAATCCATTAAACGAGGTGTTAGCATGCAGCCCAAAAGCAATGTGCTGATTGATGAGAAGGCTTTCAAGCTCATCAAGCGTAACTTGAAAAACGCTTCCGTGTCTTATCGTAACGCAACACAGGATCCGGCTTTTAAAACGGACATGCCCCAAACGATCGGTATTAAGCTGACTAACCGTTGCAACTTAAGATGTACGCACTGCTTTGAATGGAACGAGGAAGGCTATCATCACCAGATGGATAAAGAAGAACAGAATATGGATCTTGCTCCGGACATGCTCCGGCAGATTTTGAGCGAAACAAAGGAAGTGAAGTCCCGGCTGTACATGTGGGGTGGCGAACCGATGTTTCACCGGCGCTTTGATGAAATTTTGGACGTGCTGGCGGAAGATCGGCGTGAAATGACCTTTTGTACAAATGGATTACTCATTGATAAATATTTGGACCGGATTTTGGACTTGTCCGAAAATCTGGAGTTATTAATAGCGATTGAAGGTTTTGAAAGAGAACACGATTTAATACGCGGTAAAGGCACCTTTCAAAAAACAATGCGGCAGATGGATAAGCTGATTGAACTTCGCGATCAGGGATTGTACAAGGGACGGGTAACTGTCCATGCGGTCATTAACGATAACATGATCGGACGGATGTACGAATTTCTGCAAATGCTGGAGGACAAGAGGCTGGATCTGGTGCTGCTGACGTTCCCCTGGTACATTTCCAAAGAAACCTCCTTAAAAATGGATGAATATTTTACACGCAACTTCTCTTGGCTCCGACAACTTGAAGAAAATAATATTAGTAGCTGGCATGCTTTCAAATATAAGATCAACCCGGCGAACATTGACCCTCTGATGCAGGAATTACAGCGGATTAATGAGCGGGTATGGAACATTCGCGTGCGTTATCAGCCCGGCTTGGATTATGAGGAAATTGATAAATTTATACATGGCGAGGAAATGGTCAGCCGTTGTTCCAATCATTGCTTGGCGCTCACCTCCAGAACAGATATTTTACCAGACGGAAAGGTCATGCCCTGCAAATTTTTCAGTGAATTCACGATTGGAAGTTTGCGCGAGCACAGTCTGAAAGAGATATGGAATTCGGATGCGTACGAGAAAACCCGGCAAACGATTAACCATGAAGGATTGACGCCGGTGTGCTCCAAATGCAGTGTACTGTATCTGCACGGAGCAGGCTCTCTGAAATACATTTAGTTTCCTATGAATCTCTTATGGAAGTTGTTTGCTATTGGATGGAAGAGAGAGGGATGAGGACAAGACGTGACGACTAAAACGATTAACCTTGTAGAAGCACTTGCTCATGAACGGGATCATGGTGTCCTGATTTGGCTATTTAATATTGGCGCAGAGCAAGTATGGCATCCATCCCCCCGCAAGGGGGGCATGGTAGACCGGGATGAACAGCAGGTCGTAAACCGGATGGAGGAAATGAATCTCCTGCTCTGTCGAAGTCAGGATGTCATTATACTCCGTGAACAGCCGGATGAGGCATTTCTGGACATGCTTCAGCGGTTAGGCTTCAGCCTGCCGCGCATTGAGGTGCCAGAGCCCTCGGACCCGCTAACGCCGATATCAGAGCTGGTGCTGGCGGATGACGCGCTTTTGGCACGACTGCGCACGGTTGCGGATGCAGGTCATAGCAGCCGCGGTGCCAAAGCATGGCTCGTTCCCTATGCGGTCACACCGCAGGAGGAAGCGATTGCGGAACGTTGCGGGCTGGAGCTGATCGGTGCTCCATCTGCGGTCTGTGCCCAGGTGAATGATAAAATATTTAGCCGTTTGACCGCACAAAAACTTGGTTTTGCTGTCAGCGAAGGCGCTGTATGTGCAGACGAAGCGGCAATTCGCAGAGAATGTGAGAGACTGGCTGGCTTATCGGACGGGCCTGTGAAGCTGATTATCAAGCAGCCGCATGGTGCCTCGGGACAAGGCATGTATATGCTGGACGAGCTGTCCAAGCTGGACACGCTGCTGAGTGTGATGAGACGCTTCGGCGGTTCATCATCGTCTTCTGGCGGCTGGCTGGTGGAGCGCTGGCACAATAAGCAAATGGATCTGAACTACCAGCTCTGTATTGACGAGGGCGGTGGTGTGACGATGTTTTCGCTGAAAAGGCAAAACGTAGACGGTACAGTATATATCGGCTCCCAGGTTCCTGCTGATATTGGCGAGACGCTGGAGGAAGAAGTCAGACGATGTGCCTATCAGTTGGGAACATATCTCTATTCCATCGGGTATACGGGAATGGCCTCCATTGACGGTTTTGTTGATGAAGATGGTTTGCTGGTTCCGGTAATCGAGATTAACGGTAGATTTACTCTGTCTACTTACATCTCATTCTTGTCCTCTGTGCTGGGCGAGCAGCATAAAACCTTGTCTCGCTATTACCGCAACGTGACCGCGACACCTCTTACCTACAGCCGTTTGTGCGGGCTGCTGGCGGAGGAAGGCTTGCTCTATACACCCGAACGGCCTGAAGGAGTGTTTGTTTATACAGCGGGTACCTTGTCAGGCATTCCTGTAAAGCGGGGCTATGTGAACCGGATTTTCACACTTATTTTGGCAGACAGTTGGCAGGAAGCGGATGCTTATGCGCACAAATTGGAAGGTATCATTGCTGGATTAGGATGTTCATAAATGGGAGGGAATCGAGAATGAAGACAGATGTATACCATGTAGTGCCTTTACTGGAAAAGGTTTTGAAGCTGGCTCCCGGCGAGCTGGAACAGTTGACTCCGGATCAGGACTTGCGAACCTTGGGGCTGAATTCTTTATCCGCTGTTGAATTAATTGTGGAATTGGAAAATGAGCTTGATATTACGATGGAGGACGACGATTTGGTGCTAGAGCATTTGTCTACACTGCAAGGCATTGAACGTCTGCTGGGCAAATATGCATAAGGGCGCCGAACAGACAAGAACTATGCTGCAATCCGATATGGGGATTCGGCATGAATCCGTAGTTGACCATGGTGCAGAAGAAATCGCAAATGCTCTCCCAGGGAAGCATTGTGTATATTCTTCCCTGCGTACTTCATTGCAGAGGTATGGGGTGAACATGGCCGAAGCCGAGCTGTTCATGCTGTGTGGGAGTATGTGTGCGGAGTATGGTGGCAATTTGAAGCGCTTCGGACCGGAGAAATATCCAGAGCAGCTTCAAGAAATGGCCGCGAGTGGCGGACCGGTTATTCGGGTAGAACCGTGGGTCGAAGGAATCAGCAATGAGACTGACCTGCTGCGGGTGCTCACATCCGGTTATGGTACGATGCTGCATACGTCGAGCACCGCTTTGACCTATCACGATGTATATGTGAAAAATTACCCAAGGGGCCATGTGATTGAGTTGTGCGGATTGGACTTGCAAGAACGGACGGCACAGGTAAATGATAGTTTCCTGCTTGATTCCTCGGGACATGCGATGACTTATGTGGGCTCAGCACGGCTCGACGACCTCATGCAGGGCATTATTGAGTATGCATGGCTGGTGGAGCAGCCTGTCCCGCTGTCGCCAAGGGAGCTGCATGCTGCGTGTGCATACCATATTCGTCAGTACGTGACGGGTGAAAAGGTTGCAACAGACCAGCATGTCAAGCGGGGAGATGCCGGTTACCGGGCATTTGCCGGTGACTTCCATCTGTTGGAAGACATGGAGGATCAGGAGTTTCGGACGCACTGCCATGAAATCTATTACAATTTGCGATTGGGCAGCGCTCTTCATTTAACGGATTATACAGCTGATTATTGCCGGCTGCATCAAGCTACGCTGGGGCCGCAAGCACAGCATGTCATTGAATTGGCACAGGCGTTATACGCGGATTGGCACAAGCTTAATCTGCATATTTACAAAACAGGACTCCAATTGCGCAAGCATCGGATGCCAGAGATTACAGAACGGGCTCTGCATTTAATTGAAAGACAGCGGGAGATGCTGGAGGAACTGATGATTTTGGCAGAGCAAGCTTCCGAGTAGTTCAAGCATTTGGCTAGGTCAGGCACATACATCCAGGTATCATGCACAGAGGAAAGAGGAGGGGAATTCATTGCCGTCCATTACATTAAACCAATTGTCGAAAACGTTTACGTACTACAAAAAAGAGCCGGGCGTGCGCAAATCGTTGCAAAATTTGTTTAAGCGTGAACAGCTGACCAAGAAGGCTGTGCAAAACGTTAGCTTTAGCATTGAGGAAGGAGAAATTGTCGGATTTCTTGGTCCCAACGGGGCGGGTAAAACAACGACGCTCAAAATGCTGTCCGGTATTCTCCATCCCACGGAAGGGGAAGCATCGGTGCTCGGGTTTACCCCGTGGAAGCGACAAAAGGAGTTTAAACGTCAGTTTTCCATCGTGATGGGACAGAAAAACCAGCTCTGGTGGGATTTGCCCGCAAGCGAGTCGTTCGAGCTGAACAAGCTGATTTACGAAATCGATAATAACCGTTATAAAGAGGCGCTGGATGAGCTGGTCACGCTGCTTGGGGTGGAGGAGCAGCTTCATGTGCAGGTTCGGCGGCTATCGCTCGGCGAGCGTATGAAAATGGAACTGATCGCCGCGCTGCTGCATCGCCCACGGGTCATTTTACTGGATGAGCCGACTATTGGACTGGACCTTGTTTCTCAGCGGCGAATTCGGGAGTTTTTCAAAGCCTATAATCGCACACACCGGACGACCATTTTGCTGACAAGCCACTACATGAAGGATATTGAGGATTTATGCACCAGGTCCATCATTATCAGTGGGGGCAGATTGGTGTATGACGGAGACTTGCACAAGGTGAATGAGGTCATTGGTGCTCGTAAATTGCTCAAGGTTCGATTGGAGACACCTGTATCCAGCCTGGCGTTGGCGGGGCTCGGCAAGCTTCGCTCCAACTCGGAGCTGGAGGCGGTATTTGAGCTGGATGCAGATGATACGTTGACTTGGTCCAAAAAGATTTTAGATGCACTGCCTGTCGTTGATTTTACGATTGAGGACGTCCCGCTGGAAGAGGGGATAGCCAATTTGTACGATGGGGGCAGGCTGGCCGATGCGAAATAACAAATATGTGAAGGTACTCCAGCTTGGCATGCAAAACGAAATGGAGTATCGGGCCAATTATTGGCTTCAAATGGCTGGATTTATGTTGCCGATCATGACACAAATATTTCTCTGGCTTGCGGTATTCGGTTCTTCGGGACAAGCAAGTGTGCTGGGTTACTCTCTGTCGGAAATGCTGGTGTATGTAGTTATGGCAGGGGTAACTGGAAAACTGATTGCCACGGGCTTTGAATACGAAATTGCTACAGACATCAAGGAAGGCGGACTGGCAAAATTCATGGTACAGCCTGTGCATTATTTTGCTTACCGTTTTTGCCGGTTTATCGGAGGCAAAGTCATACAGTCTGCAGTCGTGCTGCTGGCGGCTGCTATTTTGTTGTTATGTCTTAGCCTGGAAGGACAAATCAGCTTCGGGCTGTCGCATATCCTGCTTTACATATTGGCGTTGCCGGGAGCGCTTGTGCTTAATTTTGTGGTCTATTACGCGCTCAGCGGCATAGCCTTTTGGGTGACGGAATCGGCAGGACTTTTTTACACGCTGTCGTTGGTCATTTATGTAGCTAGCGGTACCGTGTTTCCGCTGACGATTTTTGGAGATGCGTTGGCCCGTCTGTTCAGCTTGCTACCGTTCAGCTACACCGTATTTTTTCCGGTGAATGCGTTGACGGGCAAGCTGACTGTACTGGAAGCCGCCGAAGGCATTGGCGTGCAATGGATCTGGATTGCAGTGCTGGCGGCCGTATCACGCTGGGTGTGGCAAGCCGGAGTCAAACGCTTTGTCTCGGTGGGAGGTTAACATGAAACATGTTTTTCGAAACGTTGGACGTTACCTCAGATTGTACTGGAAGTTCGTCCAGTTTTCCGTCATGTCGCAGATGGAATATCGCATTAACTTTATAACGGCCTTTCTGGTTGAAACGGCTTATTTACTGATCAAGCTGCTGTACGCTTCGGTTCCATACCGGGCAGGGACGGACATTAACGGCTGGTCTCCTGACGCCATACTTTTATATATTGGCGTGTTTACGATGATGAGCGGATTTTACAGTGGATTATTTTACAGTAATTTTACAAGCCTGCCTGACAAAATCCGGA
Organism: Paenibacillus ottowii; assembly: GCF_006874425.1. GTDB lineage: Bacteria > Bacillota > Bacilli > Paenibacillales > Paenibacillaceae > Paenibacillus > Paenibacillus ottowii. The sequence continues at coordinate 128,561 of NZ_VIJZ01000006.1, read as the reverse complement.
CTGGCTCACTGGACGTGCTCATGACGAAGCCAGTATCGCTGCAATTTATGGTGACACTGCGTCAATTTGAGCTGGGTTATACTGTACCGAATGTCGTGGGCGGTGGAATCATGACAGGCATTGGCTGGTATCGTCTTGGACTACCGTTTGATGTGGAAACCGTAGGAGGCTTCGCTGTGCTGCTCGGATGCGGAGTGCTTACAGCATACTCTGTGTTTTTGCTGCCCCAATTGCTGGCCTTTTGGATTATCCGCACGAACGGTGTTACAGAGCTATCCAACAGCATTTTCGAGACAAACTATGTGCCGATGGCTGTGTACAGTAACCTGATTCAGCGTATTGGCTTGTTTGTGCTTCCGGTGTTTGTCATCTGCAATTTTCCCCCAATGTTCATTCTCGGCAAAATGCAACCCGGTTTGATGCTCTGGGCATTTCTTGCACCTCTCTGGCTGCTGGCGATTATCCGCCTGATATGGCAGTTTGCACTACGTGATTATACGAGTGCGAGCCAGTAGCGCTACCATGTAGTAGTTTCATAATGAAGCAGGAAAGGAAGCGAGTCATATGAATGCGATACCGAACCAGCGTCATTTATATATGGGAACGTTCGAAGCGGAGGCTTATTGGCGAGATGCCGAGCTGGCTTCTCTGCCCGCCCTGCCTGACCGGGCTTCTTCTGCCATTGTAGCAGCTATGGATGAATTGCTGTTTAGCTTTTGCCAGCCGGGAGACGCTCTATTGACACGTTATGCCATTTCGCCCGTACATCGTCAGTATATCGCGCAGTTGGGCTTTCATCCGGCTGTAAACGAACGGGATTTGACTGACGGAATGGAACAGCCGGGCAATGTGTCGGCCGCTTCTGTTTTTGAACTGCTGAGCAGTCGCAAGACGGATGCCGGAGAAGGTTTTCCTCAACTGGAAGGCTGTGTGCTTAGCCCGTTTGCGGGGTTGCCGCATGTGGAGGAGGCCGCGCATGCTTGGGGAATTACATTGCATCAGCCGCCGCTGGAAACCATTCGCAAGGTAAATGCCAAAACCTATTCCTCTGAGCTGAAACGCAGTCTTGGTCTGCGCAATCCCGGTCATATTGTGACTTCGTTTGCAGATGTCGCTGAAGCAGGGCGTAAACTGCTGCGGGATGGAAGCTTTTTAATCAAGGATGATTTTGGCGTATCGGGCAAAGGCAATCTACACATTACGTCGACACAAATGCTGGACAGGGTCGTATCGTATTTACGTGGACAGGAGCGCAAAGGTAAACGGGTATTGTTTCTGCTGGAGCCTTTTCTAGAGAAAGAGCAGGATTTTTCATGCCAATTTACGATTGGCGATGATGGATGTGTTGACATCCTATCTGTGCAATGGCTGGCTAATACTCAATTCGCTTATCGGGAATCCCTATCGCCAGACAAGGCCTTTATGGAACGTTTGGAGCGCGAGGGTTATTTTAGCTTGATGCAGGATGTGGGACAGCAACTGTACCGGGATGGATATTACGGCGATGTATGCATAGACTCCATGACACTTCGTGGTGGAAAGCTGGAGCCCATTATCGAAATAAATGCCAGAAAGTCGATGAGTTTGATCAAGCATCAGCTCGATACCTATCTGGCCGGGAAAAATATGCGTGGCACTCTGACGAATTATTCGCTGTCCCATGACGGCAGTCTATCCTATGAAGAACTGCTGGAAGGGCTGGAAGGCGAGGGATTGCTGTTTACAGGTGAACGTGAGGAAGGTGTCATGCCCCTGGGAGCCAATACATTATATGTAAACACGGGTGGACGAGACGGTGAGAACAGGATTGCAGGTCACGCCACTGTGCCAAGCAGACATGTAACTGGGCGTGGGGACAGGCCATCTGGCAAGCAGGTTCGCGTGAGTGGAATTGGGGCCAGCATTGGCGGAGCAGAAGAAGGTAGGAGTCAGCCTGACTTGAGTGGTACAAAAGAAGCTGCTGGAAGCGAACGGGCGCGAGGCAAAGGCCGGCTTTATTTGGAATTGGTGGCTGCGAGCGATGAAGAAAAAATGCGATTGACAACCAAGCTGGAGCGTTTTTTGGCAGAGCGACATTTTACAGTGCTGAATTAAACAGGAGGCGTATAAGCATGCGTAAGAGTACGGAGAAGCCTAGGAAGGTAACGATTTTGTGTTCCGGTTTCGGATTGGGATTTTATACCCCTGGCTTGTTGCTGCAGGCGGGTCTTCGCAGGCTGGGCATGGATACGGCGATCCATGTTTTTGAAAATGTACTGCCGGAATCAGCCCGTCTCAAGGTCGACAAAAGCCGGAAAGCTTACCATGACAGCTTTGCCGTGGCCTTAATGTCGCAGAAGGTTCCGCAGGACATGCGTAATTCACTGGACCCCGCAGCGATGGAAGTACTGCTGAACCAATGGACAGAGGAGGACCGTCGGTATTTTATATGCTTATCCGGTCATTGGATGTACGTACTGGAGGAGTATCGCAAGCGCAGAGAGCCGGAGTCCGTGCATGTGGATATCGTGTATATGGATTCGACCCCTTCCCCTTCCTGGAAAAATCTAGCCAAGCATAATCCGCATTTTGCTGATGGTTGTGGAGAAACGACCCTGTTTGAAAATGATAAAAATAGAGTCAGCCACTATATTGACATCCCTGCCGTAGAGCATATCCCTTTTGAAGCACGGCAATCTCGCTTATTCGTACATGGCGGCGGTTGGGGGATGGGTACCTACCGTGAGAAGGTTGGACGGTTGGAAGAAGCAGGCTGGGAGCTGGATTTGCTGCTGTATGACCAGGATCAACCGGATGAACGGCGGGATAGTATACGCTATTTTCGAATGGACCCACAGTGGAGAACATGGCAGCGAAATGAAGCCGGGGAGTATACATTTCCACCTTTCGGAGAGGTGAAAATGGGTGAGGAAACGATGTATCAGGTCGGACCGGATTACCATTGCATGTTAGACCGGGCATGTCATGCCCAGGCCATTGTCAGCAAGCCTGGCGGCGGCAGCCTGGCTGATTCGTTCGCTACAGCTACTCCGCTGATTATGCTGGAGCCGTTTGGTGTACATGAAAAGCATAATGCGGATTTATGGGAACGTCTTGGATTAGGTATGCGCTACGAGACGTGGATTGAGATCTATGGCGGTAGTGCCCAAATTCTGGAGGAAATACATCAGAGGATCATAGAGCTGCGCAGTCGGACGCCGCGTTATATCGAGTCTTATGTGAATAAGATCCACGCATCAGCAGGCTCACCGGGAATGGAGCAGGGATCATGAACGCTGCCGCGGCTGCGCAAGAACCTGCGATGCAAGATATTCGCTTTGGGATCATTGGCTGTTCGGCTATAGCCCCTCGTGCGTTGCTGGAACCGATCCGACATGTTGCAGGAGCCCGCGTGACTGCGTTAGCGAACCGTACAGTTGCCAAGGCGGAAGAAATGGCAGAGCGTTTTGGAGTCAAGGTCGTTTATCGTCATGCTGAGGATATGCTTAAAGACCCAGATATCGACGCTGTATATATTGCGCTCAGCAACGATTTACATGCTGAGTGGATTGGCAGAGCTCTACAAGCTCATAAGCACGTGCTGGTGGAAAAACCGTTATGCCTGAATACGGCTGATCTAGCTCCCCTGGCAGCTATCGTTGAACAGGGCAACGCCTATCTGCTGGAGGGAGTCATGGTGCAGCATCATCCCTGGCAGCGTGAGCTGCGCAGAATCGTTGAATCGGGTCGTTATGGTCGCTTGTGCTCCATAGAGACGAGTTTATGCATTCCGGCAAAAGAAGGGCATGCGGACAATTACCGCTCCCGTCCAGAGCAGGGTGGAGGGTGCTTTTGGGATTTGGGTGTGTACTGGCTCCAATTTCTTCAGGCTGTCGTTGGACTGGAGCAGGCGGAGTTTCACAGTCAATCGGATTTCGCTGGTCCTCATGGCTGTGACTGGACATTTCATGCCCAAGCCCGTTACCCGAGTGGACTAAAGGCATCTGCCCTCTTCTCATTTGAGCGCCCTTATCGCTGTGCTCATGTACTGACCTTTGATTCGGCAGTAGTCACCTTAAAGGATTGCTTTCGGGCGAATTTAGGCTTTTATAAGATGGCCCTCAAGACGGAAATGAAGAACGATATCGCCGTGAATATAACGGATGCCACGGCAATGTCCATGTCATCACAGACATCTTCGCATAGCAAGACAGTTTTTGAGCCCATGAACTATTATGTCAATCAGTTGAATGCCTTCTGCAGCATCATCCGTGGTGAAACGGAGCCCATTCCATTTCATGAGGCTGCTGAACGCGTCAGACTGCTGGCAGCTATTCATAAAGCAGCAAGCTCGGGTGAGACAATCTATGCTGTATGAGCATGATCGTGATCGTGGTTTTCAAACGGCGAAATTCGAATAATGAAAAAATACGGAGTATCCAAGCAAAGAGAGGAGGCGATTCAGCAGATGTATCAAAAAGACGAAATTTTACTGGAGCGATTCGGCGACCATCCGACACCCTTTTATTATTATGATGGAGACGCGCTGCATGCACATGTCAGCTCATTGCTGGCCCGATTACATCCGACCGTGCGTGTACATTACGCGCTCAAGGCTAATGGTAACGTAGCCTTGGCCGGGTTGCTGCGCTCGTTAGGTTGCGGTGTCGAGATTGCTTCGGCTGGAGAACTATTCGTCGCCATGGAAGCCGGGTATGCTACGGAGGACGTGCTGTACGCCGGACCGGGGAAAACAGTAGCCGAGCTGCGCGAGGCGATAGCCTGTGGGATCGGCTGCATTCATGTCGAATCGGTGAGAGAACTGCGTCTACTGGAGGACATTGCCGCCCAAACGGGCGTGTTGGTCAAGGCCGCGGTTCGAATCAATCCCGATAATGACCTGTCGGGGGCAACGATTAAAATGGGCGGGGTTCCGCGCCCTTTTGGAGTCGACGAAGGGCAACTGGATGACTTTTTTAAGGTGCTGGAAGATTGCCCGCACGTATATTTTCAAGGCATTCAAGTATATACAGGTACGCAAATGCTGAAGGCAGATCAGATTTTGGCTTCATTTGGGAATACCTTGCAGCTGGCAGAACGGGTGCAGGCTCAGTATGGCGTGGCGATGCATACGATCAATTTGGGCGGCGGGTTTGGTGTACCTTATTTTGCTCATGAACAGCCGCTGGATATGGATCATGTCATTGACGGACTCAACGAACTCGCGGAACAGACCCAATCCCGTATACCGGGAGTTAGGCTGATCATCGAAAGCGGCAGGTATCTGGTCGCTCAATCAGGCATGTATGTCTGCCGGGCGTTGTATACCAAAGAATCCAAGGGAGAGAAGTTTGTCGTGGCTGATGGCGGCATGAATCACTATGCCGCAGCTACCTTTCGAGGACGCCGCATAAGGGACAATTATCCGGTGCGTATTATGCGCAGGCAATCAGCAGAGATTCTTACAGAACTTGAGACAGTTAGCATTGTCGGTCCGTTATGTACACCTGAGGATTGTATTGTGAAAAAAGCGGAGCTGCCTCCGATTCACGAGGGCGATTATATTGCTTTTCCGAATGCAGGAGCCTATGGATTGAGCTATAGCCCATTATATTTTTTGGGACATGCTACTCCGGCAGAACTGCTCCATTATCGCGGGGAGGTGCATGTCATTCGTGAACACGGTGATCGCACAGACCTGCTGCACCATCAGCGCATGATTGCGTTGCCTGAGAATGTAAGGTAAATATGTAAAAACGCCAAATCATAGGAGTCGATATCCATCGAACCAGTGACTTGGCGTTTTTTTACATTTTATTGTAGTATCGAATTAACGTGAGTTGGAGCTGCGTATTTCCTGCCGCACCAGCTGCCACACCATAAAGATCAGCACAAGGGCTTGTGGGATAAAGGTTTCCCAAGTTGGATACATCCCCAGCCAGCTAATGGATGGAAGCGAGGACGCCGTGTGCCCTGGAAGCTTGCCGGCCACCTGAAGCGAATGAATGCTTTCGCCCAAAAATCGGAAGACGAGATAGTAAATCAGTACAGTCGCAGTCAGGAAAAAGGCGCGAATTGGCAACCGTACACTGAATTTGATGATCGCAAAAGCAAGAACGACCAATATCCCCATTGCCGAGCCAATACCAAGCAGCAATTGCGAGGGTTCGATGGCTGGAGCCATACCGATATAAAAAATAGCTGTCTCGGCTCCTTCACGTAGAATAGCAAGTGCAGAAACCGCAAATAACGACCACAGACTGCCCCGTGCCAGCGCATTGCCTACGCTGCTTTCCACAAAGCGGTTCCACGCGGCAGCATTGGACTTGCTATGCAGCCAGTTCCCGACGGTTAGCATTAGCACAACCGCCACCAGCCCGGTGATACCTTCCAGCAGCTCACGCACGCTGCCCGATGCCGCAGCTGCTACCAGCGAGGTGAACAGCACCGCCAGAATTCCGCTCAGCACCAGCCCCGTGCCAGCCCCTGCCCATATCCATCGTCCAGCCACATCTTCGCCGCTTTTTTTGGCATATGCCAGCAAAGCTGCGAGCACGAGAATGGCCTCTAGGCCCTCGCGCAGCAAAATCAGTGCGGCATCCCAGGCAGTATAAGAACGTTGCTCCGTTAACGGACGGAGCCTGTCCAGCATCTGATCCAGCGTCTGCAAGGCTTTATCTGTATTCGGTGGAGAAGACAGCAGAGATCCGGACGTCTCGGTCATTTGATTCTCAATCGCCGTGTAAGACGCCGGATCGGAAATTTGTACATGTCCTTCGACGGAAGGCCATAGAGCGATAAACTGCCCTACCTTGTCTGCCGCTTGCTCTGGCTGATGAGCTACAACATCCTGGCGTGCGGATTCAAGAAGGGTGACTGCATCGCCCAGAGTGGCTGTTGAACCATTCGCCGCTCCGGCAGCAGCATTGCCTGCATTTGCTCCTTGCCCTGTGTTCACAAGTTTGCCCTGACTATAATCAGCCAGCAGCGTCGTTAACGCCTGCATTTCCTTGAGAGCCTGTGCCTGACGTATGGGCTCCGCTTGCATGGAGATGCGAATGAGGCTGATTTTCGTTTCAAGCGAGCTATATACCGAAAAATGGTCCGAACGAATCGGTGTCTCTACCTGGTACCAGGCTTTAACGATTCGGTCGTAATCCACCCGCGCAGCAGCCCAATCGCCTTTTTGCATGGCAGCCAGACTGCCCTTCGCCATAGGAAGCAGCTTTTCCGCTGCTTTGGCTCCGGCCTGAGCTGGTTTATCTCCCTCGGCAGCAGTTACGTACTCATTGACCGAGCGGGCCAACACGGATAACGCAGCTTTCGCTGAATCCCCGCCGCCATGGGCAAGCGCCTCTTCTGCATCAGTCAGAGCTTGATCTACCGCTGCAATATGAGCTGAGTCCCCGCCATTGGTTTTGGCAGCTTCCCACAAACCGCGAAATTCCTTTAAATCCTTGGAGGCTTCCGCCCATTGGGCTTGTCCCGCCTCCACCAGTGCTCCGCCGACCACAGGCATCAGCTGCTCATTAGAGACAGCTTTAGCATTTGATTGTGCGAAGGCGGCCGACCCGGAGCCGGATATGAAGGGAGTTGCTGTCAGCAGCAGCGCCGCCGCCAGCACAAACACCCACCTCAAGCTTTTATTGCGCCGATTCATATAAATCCCCTTCCTTGCCTGCTCCTAAAATAACGTATCCCCGATGTAGCCGCCTTGCGATACACCTGGGAAGCAGGCGAACACCGCACTGCCTTTGTGTACAATGTATTCGTTCAGCTTGTCATTGCGTGCAAGCTTCTCCTGAATGTGGACGAACTGCTTGAACAGATCACGCTGATAGCTGATGAACAGCAGCCCGGCATCGAGCTGTCCTGTTTGCTTGTCTAATCCGCTTGAATACGAATAAGACCTCCGCAAAATATTAATGCTCCCGTCCCCATGAGCCAATGCCACATGAGAGGTGGGGGGCGTAAGCGGTTTGCCTTCCGGATTTGTAGCTGCCAGATCCAGCTTGTCGAATTCTTTGGTCTTGCCCAGTGGAGCACCGCTGCTGCGATGGCGTCCAAAGGTGTTCTCCTGGTCGCCTAAAGTTGAACGATCCCATACCTCTACCCGCATACGAATACGGCGTACAGCCATATAGCTGCCGTCGCCCATCCAAGCAGGTCCGTCATTGGCTTGTGTCCACACCAGCCGATTCATTTCGTCTGCCTTGGACGTGTCCGGGTTACCCGTGCCGTCTTTGAAGCCAAGCAAATTACGCGGGGTGCTGCCCGCAGGATCAGCTTGTGCTGTCCGCTGAAAGCCTTCCTGCGTCCAGCGAAGGACCGCCGTGCCTCTGGCGATACGCGCCAAATTACGCAGGGCATGGAAAGCGACCTGCAAGTCATTGGCACATACCTGTACACCGATGTCACCGCCGCACCATTGCTCCTCCAGGGCATCTCCCTGAAAACGAGGCAGCTCACGGAACCCGGCAGGCTTGAGCCCTGCCAGACCGTAGCGTCCATCAAAAAAGGATGGACCCACACCAAAAGTGATCGTCGTTCGGGACGGAGACAATCCCGCTGCCTCGCCCGTATCGGAAGGAGGGAGATTGAGATTTTCATTATCAGTACCAAGCAGCACACCAGAAGTCATTGTCGCACTTGCTTCCGTCCAGGCCTTGAAGAGATTTCGCACCTGTTCCTTGTCGCGGGTCATTAGATCGAAAGCGGCGAAACAGATAAAATCTTGTGCCGGAGTCACAATGCCAGCCTGATGTTTGCCGTAAAAAGGGACCACATCTTTAGTATCTGCCGCTGTCATCATGCTTTCGAGGCGTTGACTGGCTGACAGCACAGCGCCCACGCCACCGCCGCCAAGCAGGAGACCTAGTCCGCCTACTCCTGCCAGCTTCAATAAATCACGGCGTGATACGGATTTACCTTTTCCAGATTGTTCATCATCCACAGGCTGAGCATCCTTTTTTGCCAGATCAGCCCGTTTATTACGGGATTCCGCATATTGCGGCTTTTCTTGTCCTTTTTGCCGCTTAAAGCCCTTCATATCATTACACTCCTAACAATTTCCCCATTTGGGACAACGGTTCTGCCAAGGCATCGAGGTTCTGGCTCAGTTTTTTAATTTCTTCCGGTTTCAGTTTTGTATACGATACATAGCCTTCGCCGTCTTTGAAAGGAGCTAGCTCCTGCTGTAAGGCTGTGAAGCGTTCACCGATTTGCTTTTCCAACGCCGCGTCTTTTTGGTTCAGATCTGTTTTCAAAATGTCATAAATCTTTTGAGCACCCTCTACATTGGCCGCAAAGTCGTACAAGTCTGTATGAGAATAACGTTCCTCTTCACCTGTTACCTTCGAGGTAGATACTTCGTTCAGCAACTCGACGGCACCTGTTACCATCAGGCTGGCATCAATGTTAACTGTTTCTACTTTGGCGCGCAGCAGCTTGGCATCACTCAGCAGGCGGTCGGAATACTCGTTTAACCCTTTGGTCGTGTTTTCTTCCCATAATGTTTTTTCAATACGGTGAAAGCCGCGCCAATCTGCTGCATCCACATCACCGTCACGGGCGTCAATATTCGGGTCCAGATCGCCTAGTGCTTCCGCAATGGGTTCGATCCGTTCATAGTACATACGTGCCGGAGCGTACAAAGACTTGGCTTTGTCCAGCTGGCCAGCTTTGACTGCGTTCGTGAATTCTTCCGTCTTTTTCACAAACGTATCGCATTGCTCGGTTGCATAGGTACGGTAAGCCGCAACCGCTTGATCAAAATTGGGAGCAGTCGCCGCCGCAGTCGTGGTCTGTGTTGCAGCCCCTGTATCTTTGGATGTCGCAGCGGGCTGCGTATCCGCAGTTCCAGTTTGTCCGCAACCTGCAAACAGAATAGAAGAGACCAGCACTCCGGCCGGCACGGCATAACGTAGTTTCATAATCAATGAACACCCTTTCTGGCCAAACTGGCCCTGAACCATAGTCTATTGCGCGATCTCTATATCGAATTACCTTTTTTTGATAATGATTATCAGTCGCATTTTTTCTTATCATAAGGCTGGTCTATATACCTGTCAATACATAATTTAGACACAAAGTTCAACTCATCATTAAAGCTGTAAGTAAGGTGCCTATGCCCATTTTTATCCGCACATCGAACCATACCTGAGCACATGACATAAAATGTGTTGACTGTATCCCTTAACCTTGTTACACCACATAAAACCCGAGCAAGGAGGGGTGAAATTGACGAAGGGTAACGACCAGAAAAACAAGTTTTTGTTAACTCACCGTGAACGTGAAGTATTTGAACTGCTCGTGCAGGACAAAACAACGCGTGACATCGCCGGACAACTATTTATTAGTGAGAAGACGGTGCGTAACCATATTTCTAATGTGATGCAAAAATTGAACGTAAAAGGTCGTTCACAGGCGGTCGTAGAATTAATCAGGCTTGGCGAATTAAAAATCTGACCTCTCGTTCCTTGCGGGGTACAAAGTCTTCTCAATGATCCTTCAACAATGAAGGATGGTCGGGAAGGCTTTTGTTTTGTAATAAATCAGCTGACACAAATATCTAAACTAGCAAAGGTGAATATATGAAGAAAAAACGATTAAACCGCTGAAATATGTGGGAATTTGTGTGCAAGTGGTGTACTATATAGATTAGGAAGAAAATACCATGTGCTTTGCAGCTAGCTCATATGAATAATTGAAAAAGAAAGCTGTACCACAAAGTTGTATTTAAATAGAAATGCATCTGGTGATAGTCTAAGGATGAACTAAACATCAGCATGACGACAGGATGGAAGATGAATCGGGGTTTGCACGCAAGGTGTATAAGCTTGTTGCTCAGGTAGTGGGAATTAGCTTTTGCCTAGGACTACCTGTGGTATATTCTTGATCGGAGGTGAACGATAAGACGTATGATACCCAACCAACACTTGATGACTTATACGTTGAACAGCGGCATAAAGGGAACCGTCGACCTATCCAGTAAACAGGTGCAGGAATGGATTAAGGCATATCGAATTGGCAGCAAATTTGTAACAGTTGTGGGCAAACAATATTTTGGTTTAAACCCTGAGTTGGTAGCAGATTTCAAGGTACATAATGAATACTCGGAGCAGAGAGAACACATATCCATGATACAGCCTGTAATGGAACGCAAAGCTGTAGATTTGGACCCACTGGTAGAAGCGTATAGCCAGTATAAAACATTTATTCAGGTAGAATGTAAATGTGGTGCTTCCTATATAGAAGAGTCACCACACAAAAGAACCAAGTGGTCATGCAAGGAATGCAACAATATTGTATTCCTGGATCGCAAAAAGGGCATGGTGGACACGAATGCAGGCAAGGCCTGGTACATGACCAACAAATATTATGTAGAAAGACAAAGCAACTGACAGATTTTCAGTTGCTTTTCTAACAGACTTGCACGTGTCTTTATGCACTTTTCACAATATATTAAATTTATACCTGGAAATGCTACTATATCTTTTGCCAAATAATAAAATTGAAGTTTTGTACGCTTTGTAGTACATTATCAAGTGTATTATAAGGAGGCTTCTCATGTACGGACATAGACAAGATGATACTTTATACATCATGACTTACACATTAAATAGTGGTATCAAGGGCACAGTGCCTTTGTCTAATCAACAGATACAGGAATGGCTTGAGTGTTACAGAATTGGCAAGAAATTTGTAACCGAGATTGGCAAAGAGTACTTTGGACTGCATGCGGAACTGGTGGCTGACTTTAAAGTGCACAATCAGTATTCAAGCTATCAGGAGGTCATTATCCCGATTCAACAGCCGGATACTGGCTTAAGAGAGCTGTCTCAAGCTTACAAATCAACAGAAACCTTAATTAAAGTAGATTGCAAATGTGGTACATCGTATGTAACAGAATCCCCCTTCAAGCGGACCAAGTGGTACTGCACCAAATGCCGGGAGATTGTTTTTCTCGACAACAAAAAGGGAATGGTTGATACTTCCAGAGGCAAGGCTCATTATATGACCAATAAGTACTTTGTGGAACGGGAAACAACTGGCGTATAAGCCGGTTGTTTTTTTGTTCATAAGGCTTATATACGTCCTGACATTTCAAAGCCGATTGCGCTATAGTGAAATAGGGAGGGATGGAAGTGTGGATTGTTTTGCTGAATCATATTTTGTTGATAGGATTTCTGATTGTTTTGATTCAACGGATTTACAAGCATCGCTTTCGTCAGCAAAATGGTAGCAGTTTACTGCTATGCTTGTGGGCGATTATGTTTAATCGGTCCAATAGCTTGTTTGAACTGACAGCGTTATATACGGTGTACACCGTTTTTTTTGCTATAGGAGCATTGTTGTTTGGAGGTTGCTGGCTTGTGCAGCTATTGGAAAAGGAAAAAGATCAATCTTAAAATAAACGATAGTCAGGTGGTGAATGTCATCCGGGAAAATCATACGAATGGTGCAAGAAACCGCATAAGCACGAGCAATGTGTACATAAACGAAACACTTCATTTAGAACAAATTATAAGTGACCTGCGTGTGATGGGCTATGTGGCTTTTCATCATCATCCGCAAATTGCAGCTGAACCTCATGAGCTGGAGGAGTTAAAAAAGCAATTACTGTCGTTTTTTCAAGAGCATCATGTATTGTGGCTTGAGCTTGATCCGCTAACGCAATATGTGGTGGTGAATAACATGGGGAAGGCCACGGTGCTCAAACTCATGGGTCGAAAAATAAACCCGCTACGTGATCGGAGAGTGAACGCTGCTTTGGCCGGACAGCCGCTGCATGAGCTAGACCGGGAGATAGAACGGCTGAATCGGCTGGTTCACCTGTTGCGCTACACTCATTTTTCTTAAAGGATGGTAATTAATAAAAAAGCATTCACGAAGCATGTGTAATCACATGCCGTGAATGCTTTTTGGTATGTTACTTTTTACCACATAAGATGAGCAAATCTACTGTGACATACGGTAAGTCTATTTTCTCCATTCGCTGCCAGTCGGCTTCCGTAGCTCCCCACGATAAGGGAGTCATATGAAGCAAAGGCTCCACAAGGTCGGCATTTAGCATAAAGCGATAGGTTACTCGTTCGGCGGATAGAAGAATAAAGTTATCTTTAAATCGGCTTAATATATTGTCATTTGAATATGCTGGCTTTTTCTGTTCATACAAGCATCTCAATTCCTGAAGGTAATGCTGTTCGGGAATGACCTTTAGGATGCAACCGTCCTCCCCAAGAATCCTTTTAAATTCAGCATAATTAGAAGGGGACAGAATATTGAGTACAGCGTCAAATTGTTGATTTGCAAATGGGCAATGAGCCAGATCGGCAACACACCAAAGAGAATAGGGATATGCTTTGGCTGCGGCCACAATACCTTCCTTAGACAGGTCCATACCTACGCTTGTAAGCTCGGTGATTCCCTTCCCAGTAAGCTTGTCCTGAATGTGGGTCGAATGAGAGCCTTCCCCGCAACCTGCATCCAGCAAGTACAGGTGTGATTTGTGATCGAACAGTGGCTTCATAAACTTCATCATTGTGCAGCTTATGGCTTCATTTAAAGGATCGAATAATCCATTATTGCACATCATTCTTCTGGAGGTAAATAGCTGTTTATCATATTTGGTCTTATGAGATCGGGCGGATAAATGTAAATATCCGTGTTTTGAAAGATCATAACAATGCTGATTCGTACATAGGAGGCTTTTGCCTTCCACCATACGCATGGGCTGAGAGCATACAGGACAACTAAAAAGATGTTGATGCTTGCCAATCAGGCTAGCCTTCACCTCGTGTTTATTCCATTTGGACATAGAAAAGCACCTCGTTCATTCGTATTTGGTGAATGAAAAAAGGCACAGTCAAATAAACCCAACCCATTTTTAAAAAAATGGTTGAGCTTTCATGAACTGTACCTCACATTACCGTAAACGAATGAACTGAATAATCATATTGTGCAGCGCTCCTCTAAAAAAATAGAAAGGGCTTTCGCCCTCTCTATTGTAACTTAGCCATTAAAAGTTGTCATGTGCTCACACAGATTTCAAAAACTCCACAATCGTCAGCAGACCCTTGTCGAAATTCTCCAAATTAAAATGCTCATTTGGCGCGTGCAGGTTCTCATCCGGCAAGCCGAAGCCCATCAATACAACTGGAGCACTCAGTATACGGGAGAAGGTTTCCACAATTGGAATGGAGCCTCCATCCTTGGTGAATAGGGCACGGACACCGTATACCTTTTCAAAGGCATCCGCTGCTGCTTGCAAAAACGCATGTGACGGATCGATGTTAAAGGCGTTTGCTTTCTCACCTTGTTGAATATCCAGGGTAGCTCCTGCCTGAACGTGGGCGCGCAAATGGCGCTCGATTTTGTCCAGAATATCTTGTGGATTCTGGTTAGCTACCAGGCGACAGGTGATCTTAGCATGAGCTTCCTTGGGAATGACGGTTTTCGTACCTTCACCCTGGAAGCCGCCATATACGCCGTTCAGCTCCAATGTAGGACGCGCCCCAACACGCTCAACGAAGCTGAATCCTTCTTCGCCATAGAGGGAATTGAGTCCGAGATCCTGTTGCAGCTTGCTTTCATTGAAGCCTTGCTTCGCAAATTCTGCTTTCATTTCTGCTGATAATGGAGCAACATCGTCATAAAATCCTTCGACGCTAACGCGGCCTTTGTCGTCATGCAGGGTTGCCAGCAGGGACACCAAAGCATGCAGAGCATTCGGCACACCGCCACCGAAGGAGCCGGAATGCAGATCCGTGTTCGCTGTGTGGATGGCGACCTCCAGTGAGCATAATCCGCGCAAACCTGTGCAAATCGCAGGCTTTCCTTTTTCGATCAAAGAGGTGTCAGACACCAGTACAGCATCGGCTGCCAGACGTTCAGCGCCGGTGTGCAAAAACTCAAGCAGGTTCGGGCTGGACACTTCTTCCTCGCCTTCAATGCAAAATTTGATGTTTAGCGGCAATTTGCCTTCTTGCTTCAAAATGGCCTCAACCGCCTTGATGTGCAAGAAAACTTGCCCCTTATCGTCTGTCGCTCCGCGTGCATACAATTTTCCATCGCGAATGGAGGGCTCAAACGGTGGCGTTTCCCACAGATGAAGCGGGTCCACAGGTTGTACATCATAGTGTCCATACACGAGGATGGTTGGCTTGCCAGGTGCATGCAAATGGTCTGCGTACACCAGCGGGTGGCCTTTGGTTGGAATGATTTCAACGTTTTCCAAGCCTGCAGCAGTCAGTTTGGCCGCCAGCCATTCGGCTGCTTGGTTAATGTCTTTTTTGTGCTCGGATAATGCGGAGATACTCGGAATAGACAGCCATTCCTGAAGCTCGCCCAGTTGTTGTTCTCTGGCTTTTTCAAAATATTCAGTATAACTCATAAACTATGTATCCTCCTTTAAATGTAAATCGTGTTTAAAATGCGCTATCCTCCGAACCGAGGTCGTGGACGATATGTCTAGTTTACTACGTTTTATGCTGAACGAAAAATAGGGGGATAAAAAAGCGATTCTGCCCGGGCCTGTACAGACCTGAGTAGAATCGCTTTTAAACATAAATAAGATGTACTTATGCCCGGATGTCCAGTTGACCTCCAAGATGTGGTTGTACGCTTTTTTCCATCATCTGTACCAAAGCTTGTCCTTGTTCATTGGCCTGATCCTTAGCCATACCCATTACCTTCACACTTACGGCTTGAGCCAAGCTGGCCTGACTCATACCTGTGGATAATGCTGCGATATCCATGTTCCATCCTCCTTTATTTTGGCAATTGGCTTCCTCTGTATTTATCGGCAGGAATGGTTATTTTGTTTCATCCAATTGGAATTGTGTCAGTAAATCCTGAAGCTGCTCTGCCAGACGGGTCAAATCTGCGGCAGACGAACCGATCTCTTCCATGGAGGCGAGCTGTTCCTCTGCGGCTGCGGACACAGTCTCGGTATGAGATGCTGCTTCTTCAGCAATGCGAGTAATTTCCTCCATGCTGCTAACGACTGCACTCGTACCATTAGCGACTCCAGCAGTAGAAGCGGCCACGTTATCGAGCTGTTTCGCCGATTTGACCACCGCTCTACGGATGCGTGAGAAGGAGCGACCGGATAGATCAATAGAATTGATGCCTTCAGTTACACGTTCCTTGGCAGATTCCATAGCGATCAGGGCTTCAGATACACCGCTCTGTATCCCTTGAATCTGTTCGCGAATTTGCTGTGCGGAATAAGCTGAGTTTTCAGCCAGCTTGCGAACCTCTGTAGCTACGACAGCAAAACCTTTGCCATGCTCTCCTGCACGTGCTGCTTCAATAGAAGCGTTCAGTGCGAGCAAATTCGTCTGGCTCGCGATTTCCGTAATGACGGTGACAATCGTTCCGATTCGTCCGGATCGGTCACTCAAAGCGCTGATAATCGTATCGAGCTCCTCTACGGTAGTGCGAATACCATCGATGGAGACGACGCTGTTACCGATATGCTCACTGCCTGCATCCGACGCTTGGATAGCTTGTGCGGAATAAGTGGTCATTTCAGCCATAGTTTCGGTCATAGCTGTAATGTCAGCAGACATGCCGCTAACCCGTTCCTGATTATCTTTAGCGCTGTCCAACTGGCGTTCGCTGCCTGCGGCCACATCTTGAATAGCTATAGTTACATGCTCGATGGCACGGGTCGTTTGTTCTGCACCTGCGGCCAGCTCTTGCGAGGATGCCGACAAATTACCTGTCATTGCTTGAATTTCTCTAATCATGTTACGCAGGTTATCCACCATTTGTTGGAAATATCTAGATAGTTGGCCAATTTCATCTTTACTGTTCGTAGCCACGTTAATCGATAGATTACCTTGGCTGATGGCATCCATAGAATTGCGCAATCTATGGATCGGCTTAAGTATACTGTTGATTAGCCACATTGCGAGCACACCAATAACGATGGCTGAAATTATCAACACTACAATCGTCGTGAGGAGAATCGGTTGAGCTGAGGCACGGGTTTCGGATTTGTCCATCGTTCCGGCAATTTTCCAGCCTGTCAGCGCATTGGTTTTGAAAATCAGGTGTTTAGCCACGCCAGCATCATTTTGATCAAAGCTGCCCTCTTTGGAAGTAAACAATTGTGATATTTTTTCTCCCATTTCGGTACTTCCGCTGACTTCTGTCGGGTGGGTAACAATACGTTTGGTGCTATCAAATATCACAATATAGCCGTTTTGGCCGATTTTCAACTTTGTAATTTCTTTTAAATTATTCAGGTTCAGGGAAAGACCAAGAACACCACTGTTGTCGGGAAGTGTACGTGAAATATACACAACGGGGACCTTAGCCGTATTGAGTCCGACCGGGCTGATCACGGTTTGTCCAGGTTTCTCCATAGCCTGTTTGTACCACGGACGCTCACGAGGATCGTTTGTGGAGCCTACAGCTTTGCCAATAATGAGCTTACCTTCGGGAGTTCCTACAAACATATCAACAGCTTCCGCATGCATTTTCAAATATACTTGTAATCTTTTTAGAATGGCATCATCTGCTTCCGCACTGTTGTCACTAGCGGTCAACGTTGTAGAGTAATATTCGAGATCGGCGATTTTGGCTTGAATCGTTTGAGTAACAGCGCGATCAGCTGCAGTCACGCTAGACGTCGCACTGTCCAGTAATTGGCGGTCTGTCTGGTTATACGCTGCCTGATATGAGAAAGAGCCCACAATAATACTAGGAACAAGCATGACCAGCAGGAAAGCTGCTGTCAATTTCTTGCGTAGTGTTAATGTTTTCAGTCGTTTCAGTTGTTTCATCTAACCCCTGCTTTCTATCTATATATTCATTTCAAAAGCTTACACCATATGTATTTACTATCGGTTTTTTGGAGATGAATTGATAGATTTATTGCTAATTTGTCCAATGCGTCTAAGAAATTGCTTGCATAACATGCAGTATCTTGCAATTGGAGGGATAAGGTATGGGTTTTTTTCTGGATATGAGAAGCTCCACCAATTCATCAAAAACAGGTGAGGGCCCCGATATTCAACTGGGTTCTGTACCGGAGCGATTCGGTTTGATTACGCTGCGGACTTTTCTTGTGCCAAGTCCGGTTGTGACTTTTAGTGGTTCGATTGGCCTGATTGGTGAGCTTGGTGATACGTATGCGGTGGAAATCGTGCGTGGAGCCAACTATGATCCGAACGAGGTAGTCTACCGCGCCGAGGGGGTACTGGGCGTGAATGGAGCTAATGAAACGCAAGCTTTTAATGCACAGGACTTGTCCGCTCCCTGGGCAATGCAAACGGTATATTCTTCTTATATTTCGGGTGTATCGACCACTGTTCGTAATGGTCCGGAAGTGTTCACGGGCATTGCCTCAACTCCGTTTTTATAAATATATATCAGACAAGGATTCCTATCAGAAGTTCGCTGCCTGTTCATAGTCTTCTATGGTCATGTCGACGGACTCCAAGCTTAGCAGCCACGAGTCTGGGGCAGACATTTGCCACAGGCTCGTGGCTAGATGTTTAACCACAACACTCAGAGCACAAATAATCTGGTTATTGTAAATCTAGTTATTGAAATTTCCTTCTAAGCGTATTCAACAAAGTTGCTTGTGCTTCCCGGTTTCTAATTTTTTAAGATTTCTCGCAAATACCTAGTCAACTCATCTGCTGCTTTAGTATGGGCAGAGAGTCCGGGGTGGCTGCGAGATCCTATTGTTTCTTCTGTCGTGTTCGGCAGTTGGAACACCGACACCTTCCGATCCTTTGTTTTTTTCTTATACGCGTCTACCGCCCGGTAGATCGCTGGCATCATGGGAGTACCAAGCATCCCATAGGCCCACACAATATGGGCAGCAGGATTACTGGTCCGAAGCTTGACCAGAAAATGTTCGGCAGCGTTTTCAAAAGCTTGTACATCTTCTTCATTGAACGTGCCGTCCTCATTCAAGCGTTGCTTGTGCACTTTTCCACTGACCGGGTCTGTCCATGCTGGAGAATAAAAGGCCCCACCGTCATTGGTCCCCAAATTCACTACAACCACGTCTGGCTGCCAGGAGGTAAAATCATGATCGGCAAATGCCCCTAATGCTTCATTTCTCTCTCCGGTGAGCACACTACATATCTGCTCATAATATGCTGGTATGTTCCCATGGGGATTGTTATCCCAGCTTGTTAGCACACCCCATCCGCTTTGTGAGAATACTCGGTAGTCCGCATGCAGTGCCTCGGCTGTTATGGCTGTATAATTGCGTAGGGCTGTGAACAGCATAGGAACCCAGTCTGTCTCTTCCTTTGCTCCAATTGATCCCTCTCCCGAAGTAATGCTGTCACCAATAAATTCTATCTTAAGGGGCTTATCAGGGACGGGCAGCAATTCTCCGTCAACCTTCAGGGCATGAATTTGCAACAAGCAGCGGGGGTCCGAGCTCATAGGCTGGACATCCTTGACTACACGAACATTTTTGACCGTGTCAGAGTTCAAACCTCTTAGAAGACAGATCCAATGCCGTCCAGTGGTCACCATCAGGCGACTCATCGGGACACCATTGACAACAATGCTAATCCAGGACTCATACATCTGATAATCAGCTTCTATTTCAATCCATAGCTCCGAGCCTTTCATATTTAATTCTATGCCGCTGCCTGTCCAAAACAGAGTAAGAGGGGTGAGGGTTGGCGTAGTTCGGCCATGAACCTTTACATGCTTTGCTTTTGCAAGCGGGTATGTCTTCAATCTCTTGTTATGCGACATATTCAACATCCTCCTCATAATCTCGAATGAATGCTAGTTTCTGTAATATTGTAAAAGAAGTGACAGAGAATCTCAAATTCTATTTGTAAGTAAGTTTAGGACAGTATTTGATAGCAAAAGCACCCGCAAAATTTAATTTGTGGGTGCTTTTTTGGATACACGGAGCACAGAAAATGAAGTTGTTTTTTTAGACTATCACTTTTATTCTTTAATTCGCTTTGCCGAACATGACGATGTTTATCGCCTTGCCGAAGTCAATACCTACTTTGCCGGTTAATTCTGCTGTTTGTTGCGCCAATACCACGGCATTGACACC
This sequence comes from Paenibacillus ottowii, assembly GCF_006874425.1. Lineage (GTDB taxonomy): Bacteria > Bacillota > Bacilli > Paenibacillales > Paenibacillaceae > Paenibacillus > Paenibacillus ottowii. Next base: position 108,526 of record NZ_VIJZ01000006.1, on the reverse strand, counting down.
ACAAGAGAACAGCGCAATATCAAAGTCATCTTTGTGTGCTGCGATCCATCCTAGTGTTTCAGGCATCTGTTCATATTGATGAAATGCGATCGTATGCGCGATATGCAGCCCGTACGGCTCGGTTTCAAGAACAGATTTGACTTCAGCGGCCGTCCGGGTCACCAGTAGAATACGTCGATTTTTCAGAATATCCCAGAAGGCCGGCGTCTGCGCCATATATCGATTCAGGCAGGCATGGCAAGTCAGCGCAGGCGCAAGAGCATAGTGAGCAAAAACCTGATCAGTCAGCTCTCGTTTCATATAGGATGGTGCTTTAATAGATTCGTCATCATAGGGCAAAATGCCGATAATACTGGCTTTGCTCACTGCCACAGCCACCGCATCTCGTAGTTCCGTATTCGGCAGAAATAGTCCCTTTTGGCCGAAATTGGCTTTGACCGCCCAACGTTCCTGTAACACCTTTTCCATCGGCCAGACAGTGTCTTGCGCCAACACTAAATTTTCACCATCCCCAATACGGATAAGCGAAAAGGGCTGGTGCTGATCGAGTGCCAGCTTCAAATGTTTCAGTACCTCGTCTATCTCCAGATACTTTGAATTCGTCATATCATGGTTCCTCCCTGTCAGTCCTGCTTTCAGATGGACCAAAAAACTTTGTATTCTATCATATGTCGAACGTAAAAATATTTTTGTATGAACGGCTATTCTTTTTGGATTCTACCTATTTTTGCGAGAGTTGTTGCATCTGTACGTGCCGTTTCAGGAGTGTCTTCATAACTTGAGAGGAGACGGATGAAAGGGAGGAAGTTCAATGAATCGCAAGATTGTGATTGAAATTAATTTTAATAACTATGGGATGAATCCCAACCGCTTGACACGTGAATGGATCAGCGAGCGGCTGGATATATTCAGAACCTTTACGCTGCGCAGTCTGCTCAATCAGACGAATGCGGATTTCTTGTCTGTCGTCAAGCTGGCGGGTGGATGCAGCGACATTGTGGAAGATGAATTGGCTCAACGTGAGCCCATTCCCGACCACATCCGTTTTGGTACGAGCATTGAAAGTAAACGTCGTATCAATGCATATATCGAAGGTGCGGACGAACTGCTCATTGCTAGAATTGATTCCGACGATTTGTACCACCAGTCCTTTGTACAGCAATTGCATGATTACAAGTTTCAACCGGATACGGTTGCGCTGGTAAATCAAATGGGGTACTTGTGGGATGCGGTTAAGGGCCAGATGGCACCTGTGTTTCACCGCTCGCCTTCCTTTTATGTGTTCCGCTATCAAGTAGAGGATTTTTTGAATGGTTACCGTGTCGTTATTCCTGGAAAAGGCACGCACGGATATGTAACGGAGCTGCCGCATGAGGTGATTCCGCTTCGCAACTATGTGAATGTCATTCATGCTGCCAATACTTCGGTGAAAAAGGTGCCAGCGAAGGATCGACTCTCAGAACATGAGATGAACACGGTGCTGGCTGAATTTTTGGGCACAGGCATGGCCAATTCGTAACGGTCAGGAGGAGATTATATTGTTCAAAGGAAAAAAACTGCTGGTGACCGGAGGAACAGGATCTTGGGGGCAACGCCTAACAGCTGAATTGCTGAAGGAGAAACCAGCGGAAATTCGCATTTTCTCACGTGGTGAATTTGCACAGATTGCCATGCAGCGGCAATTTCAGTCTGATCCCCGGCTGAATTTCATAATCGGGGATATTCGGGACCTTCAGGCATTGCAGGAGGCTTGTCGCGGGGTAGATTATGTGTTCCATTTGGCGGCCTTAAAGCATGTCCCTGTGTGTGAAAAACAACCGGAAGAGGCTTTCAAGACGAACGTTCATGGTACGGAAAATGTGATTCGGGCCAGCATAGAACAGGGCGTCGCCAAGGTCATTGATGTCTCTACAGACAAGGCGGTAGACCCGGTGAATGTATATGGCATGACGAAGGCGATTGGCGAAAGATTGATGATCCGGGCGAACGCCTTAAGTGAGCGTACGCGCTTTGTGTGTATTCGCGGCGGCAATGTGCTCGGAACGAGTGGGAGTGTCGTGCCCCTGTTCAAGCGTCAGATCGCAGAAGGACAGGATTTAACGCTGACGAGCCCACATATGACACGATTCTTCCTCACGCTTGGAGAGGCGATTGGCTTGCTGCTGAAGGCTTCTGTTATGGCGATTGGTGGAGAGACGCTAGTCATGAAAATGAAGGGTTGCAATATTGCCGATTTGGCAGAAGTAATGAAAGAACAGGCGGAAAAGCCTGAGCTAAAAGTGCAGGAAATCGGTATACGTGGTGGGGAAAAGCTGCATGAGGTGCTGATTTCGCCCTATGAGGTGCCGTACACGTACCGTTATGATGATCGTTATTTTGTTATTCTTCCCCAGCAAGCAGACAAGCGTTTGCTGAGTCAATATGGTGAATTGGAGCGGGTGAAATTCGAACAATATCGCTCCGACGATGAGTTAATGGATCGCGCTGGAATTGCTGAGTTACTGCAAGGTATGGAGTAACGATGAAAGAGGTGGGTATTTTGCAGCTTATGGAAAAAATCACAAAAGGAACGGTAAATGTGGCTGTGATCGGCCTCGGTTATGTAGGGCTGCCCATGGCAGTAGAAATGGCAAAGGCTGGTTATGATGTATATGGTGTGGATTCCGATCCTGTTAAAGTAGCCAAGTTGCTTCAAGGAAAGTCGTACATTATAGACATTGGCGATGATGCATTGGAAGGTCTGATCGGGCAACAATTGCATCCAGTTACGGATATTAAGGTGCTGGAGCATGCGGATATCGTCGTGATTTGTGTGCCTACGCCGTTGACGGACGGACATCAGCCGGATACGTCCTATATTGAGACGGCAATTGATCAGGCCATACCTCATTTGCGCAGACAAACGTTGTTGATTCTGGAAAGCACCACCTATCCGGGAACGACTGAGGAATTGATTCGGTCAGTGATAGAGCAGCGCAGGGGCTGGACGGTAGGTAAGGATTTTTATGTGTGCTTTTCGCCGGAGCGTGTCGATCCGGGCAGCGTCCATTTTAACATTCGCAACACTCCCAAAGTGATCGGCGGTTGCACACCGGATTGTCTGGCCGTAGGAGCAGGTTTTTACGGGTCCTTTTTGGATCAGATTGTCCCGGTGAGTTCGACAACCGTGGCGGAAGCCGCCAAGCTGTTTGAGAATACGTTCCGCAGTGTCAACATTGGAATGGTCAATGAGCTGACAGCAGCCTGTGAGAAAATTGGCATCAATATATGGGAGGTACTGGATGCAGCGGCAACCAAGCCGTTCGGCTACATGCCTTTTTATCCGGGACCCGGCATTGGGGGACACTGTATTCCGGTTGATCCGCTTTATCTGTCGTGGAAATCGGAGCAGCACGGTTTTCCGCTGGAATTCGTGGAGCTGGCAGATCGCATGAATCGGCGTATGCCGCTGTATATTGCAGAGCGAATCGAATCCATGCTCGCTCAGGAAGGGAAAGCCATAAACAAGGCCAACATCATTCTGGCAGGTGTGGCTTATAAAAAGGACATTGATGATGTCCGGGAATCTCCGGCTCTTGTCCTGTTCGAGCATCTAAAAAAATTGGGCGCTTCGGTTAGCTTCACTGATCCGTATGTATCGAGTTTTAAACTGAACGGTGAAGAAATCCCATCGCGGACGGCTAATGCCCAGCTGTGGGAAAGTGCAGATATCGTAGTCATTACGACAGACCATTCGGTGGTGAACTACCAACAGCTGGTTGACCATGCTCCGCTGGTCTTTGATACACGTAATGCGACTGCGCATTGCACAGGTGGACATGTCGTGATCTTGGGGCACCCCGTTAACGGAGGGGGCACTGCTGTTGGCTAACCGTGATCAGGTAAACGAACGTTATTACGGGCAGATTAATTCGGAGGAATCTCATGAAGCCACCCGTAATCGAATTCACTGGATTTGTCGCCATGTACAGGGGCGTACCGTGCTGGATGTCGGGTGCAGCCAGGGGATCACGTCCATTTTGCTCGCGCGGGAAGGCTTTGAGGTAACCGCCATTGATTTGGAAGAGGACAGCATTTCTTATGCAAAAAAAGAACTTCGGCATGAATCTGCACCTGTCAGAAAACGTGTCCACTTTCAGTTACAAGACATTTCACTGTTTGAGCGTCCTCCCGGTGGATTTGACACGATTATTTTAGGAGAGATTTTGGAACATTTTGCGCACCCCGACACACTGCTGGCTCATGCTTACCGCTTGTTGAATAAAAAGGGCACGCTTGTCCTGTCTGTACCCTATGGATACCATCCATTTCACGATCATAAACGAACTTACTATGCCGGAAGTCTCTCCCGAGTGCTGTATCCTTACTTTACAGAACAAGCGCTGGAGGTGCAGCATAAATATTTGTGCTTTGCAGGTCGCAAGAAGCCGAAAGAACTGCGAGAGGCTAAGCCGGGGGCAGAGCATCTGAATAAGTGGATGCAACTGGACGAGGAGCAGTTTCAACAGGTTGAGCAGCAGCATGTTCGCAAAATGAATCAGCGAAAGGCTGCACTTGACAAGGCGGTACAACGAATCCGGCATATGGAGCAACAACTCTTGCCGTTGGAAAGGTATGCGCGTGTCGAACAGATAGACAAGACGCAGGCTGAGAGGAGAGATGCATATACTGATGGCAAGTCTACCGGAACAACAACGGAAGAGTCTGCCAACAGAAGGGGATGACATGAAGTCATGACTGAGCATCCAATGACTATCAGCTTATGCATGATCGTAAAAAATGAGGAGCAGACACTGGCCCGGTGTCTGGATTCGGTCGCAGACCTGATGGACGAAATCATCATCGTGGACACAGGATCGACAGATCAGACGAAGACGATAGCAGCCCGCTATACGGATCGGATCTATATGTTTGAATGGAAGGATGATTTTGCCGCCGCTCGTAATGAATCGTTTGACAAGGCAACGTGTTCCTATATCATGTGGCTGGATGCGGATGATGTGCTGCTCGAACCTGACCGTGAACGTCTGCGTTCCTTAAAGCAACGTTTGTCTAAGCATATCGACGCGGTGGTGATGCCACTTCACTTGGCGGAGGGTGAGCAGGGGGAGCCGTTGTTCAGCACACGCCGTGTTCGCCTTGTGAAACGGGAGCGACAATACCGCTGGGAGGGACGCCTGCATGAGGATCTGGTGATACCTCAGGGGCAAGTCGTGCATGCCGATGTGGCAGTAACACATCGCCGAATGCACGACCATACGCTCCGTAACCAACGTATTCTCGCCCGGTGGATCAGCGAAGGCGGCAAGCTGGAAGGGCGTCTGCTGTATTTTCACGCTAATGAATGCTTTGACCGTGGAGCATATGCCGAGGCAGCAGAGGCCTTTGACCATCTGCTGGAGGAGCCGAGCGGCTACCGGGAGGATCGGATTACTGCTTGTGCGAGAGCGTCTGAATGTTATCTCCATCTCGGGAAGCCTGAGCAACAGCTGGATCGTCTGTTACACTCTTTTCGATACGGTGTCCCGCAAGCAGATTTGTGCTGCATGATCGGGGACTGGTTTTTCACAAGAGACGAATGGAGCACTGCTGCATACTGGTATGACCAAGCATTGGAGCAACAGCATCACCTTCCTGGTCTTCGACCTGTTCCGTTACCATGCTACTCCTGGCTACCTCATGTGCGGCTCAGTCATTGCTATGCTCATATAGGTAAGCTGGAAGCTTCGTATGAGCACAACCAAGCCGCTTTACGTTATTTGCCTGACGATCCGCATCTACTGGATAACGAACGCAAGCTCAGGAAGGCAATTCCCAATCATTCATCCACAGCCCGGTCCTCAAAATAATTCAAGCTGTTCTGGCCCTTGATCCGCATCAGGCAGCTTGCGAGGTGGAAAAGGCTTAGGTTCCATGCCCAGCATGGTCATGAGTTGCTTGGCGTTCGCAGCAGCGTCTCCACCTGAATTGTTGTTGAATATCACGCATACCTCACGGCTTTGCTGTTCCAGCTCCAGCAATCTGTCTTTCCATTCGGCCAATTCCTGTTCATTGTACCGATACAGATAACGAACCTCCCGCCAATTAGGCGCAGAGCTTTGATTCCAACCTGATACGTTACGTCCGTGGAGACGTACGATGGTCAGGTTGCTGTCTGTAGCCTGCGGCACAATGGGAACCGACCCGGGTCCTGCCTGCGGCTCGTCGCATACGCTATGTATCCAGCCTTCCTCATGCATAAATGCCAGCGTTTGCTTCCGAAAATCTGGTGTGAACCAGCTTTGATGTCTGAATTCAAGTACGGATGGGACCTCTCCCATCCTATTTTTCGTGTCTCGCAGGATGGCGACATTCTCACGTGTACAGTCAAACCAGGGCGGATACTGAAATAGCACGGCTTTGAGCTTGCCCGCTTCGCGAAGAGGCAATATGGATGCATGTAGTGCCTCATACATCGCATCAATGGTTTTGAAGTAAGGCTGTTTGCCGCGGGTATGGCCAGTCATGCCTTGATAGGCCTTGACGAGAAATGAGAAGGAATCAGGGGTTTCCGCTGCCCAGCGTGCCATACGATCCGTTGGCTGTACCGCATAAAAAGAACTATCCATCTCGACTACTGGAAAATGGCCTCCATAGACCCTTAGTTTTTGGTTAGCTTTAGTCCCTGCTGGATACAAGTCATCGTGATCGCCCCAACCCGTCAGACCAATTTGAATCATCACTTTGCCCTCCTTTCCAGCATAAACCTCTTTAAAGGCATTCCCATGATACATTTTAATGGTAAAATGAGGTGAATCACATGAAATGGGTATGAAGTTCCTATGATTATTTAAGCTCAAATACGATTATTGTAACATGCTCTTATGATGGAAAGCTTTTTTGACTTTGCAAAATGCTTATTCGTAATGTTTTTGAGTTTCCAGTTTGAAAAAGCTAATATAGTATGTAATAGAGCGAAATGAGTTCATGGAGGAGAAACGATATGGCAGAGTGGTACGAGCAAAGCTTTGGGGAAGATTATTTATTAGTATACAAGCATCGCGACTTTCAGGGAGCCTATCAGGAAGTGCAAAAAATGATCTCCTGGCTCAAATTACCGCAAGGCTCCAGCGTACTGGATTTATGCTGCGGGATGGGACGGCATTCTCTTGCACTCGCTGATGCAGGTTATAACGTGACGGGTGTGGACCTTTCCAATGTACTGCTGAGAGAGGCCCGTGCAGCGGATACCGAAGGGCGGGTAAGCTGGTATCAAGGAGATATGCGAGCAGTGCCGCTGGAAGAACGCTTTGATGCGGTGGTCAATTTGTTTACCTCCTTCGGTTATTTTGAGAAGGATGAGGAGCAGCTTAAAGTATTAAAGGAAATTTATCGGCTGTTGAAACCGGGAGGCCGCTTTATTATAGATTATTTGAACCCTTCCTACGTAGCTGCTCATTTGGTGCCGCATTCGTCCCGGGAGGATGAAGGGAATTGGATTGAGGAGCATCGGGTCATTGAAGATGGATTTGTGAAAAAGCAAATTGCCATTCGGTCAGCCGCATCTGTGACGACCACAGAAGCAGCCTCTGATCTGGGTACGACCCAGGCTGATGCAGAACGCGAGCGTGTGTACTATGAACGAGTAAAGCTATATCCGTATGAAAAGTTCCGTGAATTGCTAGAACAGGCGGGGTTATCCGTAGAGCAAGTACACGGAAGTTATGATGAAGATCAATATATAGAAGATGCTTCGCCCCGAATGATTTTTGTCGGTATGCGGGCTTGAAACAGAAGGGCGGAGGGGAAACCATGAAATTGCCAGAGCTTACGCCATGTGAGCGAATAGACGGAGCTTTTCAGGTCAAAATATCCATGTCCTTTCCGCTGCGCTGGGTGAATAGCTATGTGCTCAAGGGACAGCATGGTTTTACAATTGTAGACCCAGGTCCGCGCAATCTGGATACAGAGGCGGAATGGGCATATGTCTTCCAACAGCTGGGAATGTCCTTTGAGGATATTTCGGACATTGTGGTGACTCATCATCACCCCGATCATTACGGATTGGCGGGGTGGATGCAGCAGCAAGGTCAGGCTCGCGTACATATGTCAGCCCGCAGTCATAAGGAAGCGGTGATGATGTGGGGTGATCCAGAATCGACGACTGCGATGGAGAAGCGGCTGCCCAGCTTTTTTGTCCAGCATGGTTTTCCTTTGGAGCAGGTATCAGCCCTAGAAGTACATATGCAGCAGGCTTATTTGCAAGTGAACCCGCAACCTGAGATTACCTTCATTCCTATCGGAATCAACACTCGTCTGGAATGGGCTGGACGCAGCTGGATGCCCGTAGAGACTGGAGGGCATGCACCTGGACATGTGTCCTTTTATGAGCCGAATAGCGGCGTTATTCTGTGCGGTGACGCGGTATTGCCGCAGATTTCTCCTAATATCAGTCTGCTGCCGGGCAGTGATGCCCAGCCGCTGAAGTCTTATATAGACGGCTTGCAGCGCCTAGGTGAGCTGGAGGTCGCATGGGCATATCCCGGACACCGCAATCCGTTTGGGTATTTTCGCGAACGCACGCAGGCATTGCTGGCGCATCATGAAGAACGGCTGGAGAAATTCCAGCAGCTGATCCAACCGGAAGGCAGCACAGCTTATGAGCTGTGCATTGCTGTGTTCGGCGACAAGCTGGGTATTCACCAGCTAAGGTTTGCCATGTCTGAGACGCTGGCCCATCTGGTGGAGCTGGTGCGCCGTGAGCGAGCCTTTATGAGCGAGGAGAGTCCTATCACGCGCTTTTATTCCCATGCCTCGTAAATAATGGAGGAAAAAATACGAGTGACTTGACTCAACATCATGGAAACGCAACATGATTGAACAACATGAGCGGCATGTATGCCGGGAAAGAGGCCTTTATGAATTTGCTGCTGCTGGGAGCTACCGGACGAGTGGGCCGTTTTATCTTAGATTATGCGCTAACGGATGGTCACACCGTAACTGCCCTAGTTCGTTCACCGGATAAGTTGAAGGATTTCGCATCTCGATACGGGACACAGCTGCAAATCGTACAAGGTGATGCCACCAACGCCGAGGATATAGCGCAAGCGCTGAAGGGTGGGCCAACAGTTGTGATCAGTGCGCTGAATACAGCTGGAACCACCACGCTATCTGTAAGTATAGGCCTGTTGATCCGGCTGATGCAGGAGCAGTCCATTCATCGGCTCATTACAGTGGGAACGGCAGGGATTTTGCAAAGCCGGACCGAACCGAGCCTGTATCGATACGAATCCTCCGATACTCGGCGACGCAGCACCCGAGCAGCCGAGGAGCATCGGCGGGTGTATGAATTGCTGCGTGTTTCGGCATTAGACTGGACAATCGTATGTCCGACCTATCTGCCGGATGGCGGGCGTACAGGTGTGTATCGCGTGGAGAAAGACTTTTTGCCCGAAGACGGTTCACAAATTACCACTGCGGATACGGCTGACTTTACCTATCATCAATCGAAGAGTTGTGATTTTATTCGTACCAGGGTGGGCATTGCCTATTGATCTTGGAACGCAAAACATTGCTTTATCTTTAAACATCCGACTAGAGCGCAATAAGTGTATGTACTTATGTGGCGCTCTTTTTTATTTGACAAACATACAAGGATGAAATACTATGATTCTGTAAAGAAACAGTGTTACCGAAATAAAAAAAGGAAGTGCATTGAATGATGTCTGAGCCAACGCAACCTTTTAAAACCTATTCTGAGGTAAAGTTACAGCAGCAGCAATTGCTCCGCAAAAATGTGATTGATGCCGCATGCATTCTTCTTGTAGAAGAAGGGCCTGAGGCTGTGACTGTACGGCGAGTTGCACAGAAGTTAAGCTGTTCCACCAAAATCATTTACAGTATTTTTGGCAATAAGGATGGTCTTGCCAATGAGATGTATCTGGATGGATGCCGGCTATTGGCTGAAACCTTTCAACAAGTACCTGTTACCCTAAACGTACTCGCTGATCTGGAAGCTTTATGCTGGGCATACTGGGAATTTGCGCGCCTTCACTCAGCCTATTACAAAATGATGTTTGGCGGGGCATTATCTGATTTTAAGCCGGATGAACAGAGCTTGGAGGGCACCACCACGGCGCTATCGCGAATCCTGCAAACCGTTATACACGCTATGGAGCAAGGAGCACTGAAAGAGCAGGACCCGCTGCTGGTTGTTCGAATGCTGTGGTCAGCTTTACATGGAGTAATCCATCTACAATTTGCAGGTCATTTTTTGAACGTGGACATGGCGCAAGAGGTGTATGCATTTACACTGAAGAATACGCTCGATGCATGTAAACCCTCGTCATCTCCAGCGTAAATATGATGTGTACTGAGGTCGTCATTGGGGTGACTTCAGTTCATTATAGAGTAATGGTAACAGTGTTTCTATAATAAAACAACGATACTAAGGAGGTCATCATCATGTTTATGTTTGCAAACAAGACAGCACTTATTACAGGGGCTTCATCCGGGATTGGCGAGGCATTTGCCTATTCGCTCGCGGCCAGGAAATGTAATCTCATTTTGGTAGCGCGCAATGAAACCAAATTAAAAGCACTGGCGAAAGAGCTCTCCGCTAAATATAACGTAAAAGCTACGGTGATTGTGCTCGATCTATCCTCACCAGGAGCTCCCCAAACACTGCATCAGGAGGTTCAAAAGCAACAACTCAAGGTAGATCTTCTGATTAACAACGCGGGTTTTGCCACCTATGGGTACTTTGAGCAGATTTCAGGAGAACGACAGCATGAGGAAGTGATGCTCAATGTGGCTGCTTTAGTCGACATCACACATGCATTTATGCCTGATTTGTTGCGGAACCGAGATGGGGGACTCATCAATGTTTCATCCACCGCTGCATTTCAGCCCGATCCCTATATGGCTGTATATGGAGCAACCAAAGCATTCGTGCTTTCGTTTAGCGAAGCGCTGTGGGCGGAAAATCGAAAACGGGGACTCAAAGTGCTCGCCCTCTGTCCTGGTGCAACCGAAACCTCATTTTTTGATGTGGTAGGCTCGAGTGAAGCCTCTGTAGGTTCCAGAGAAACGCCGCAGACTGTCGTCAAGAATGCCTTGAAAGCATTTGAAAAAGGGCGCAGTCATATAATATCGGGTCGACAAAACTATTGGGTAGCTCAAGTATCCCGATTTTTCTCTCGTCAAACCACACTTAATATTGTAGAACGTACATTACGGCCTCAAAATTGATTGCAATTCATGAATCAAGATAACCAGTTCTTTAATAACCCGGACTGCTACTAAAAATACTGTAATTTTTATGCACCGGGTCTGATCGTTTCTGGCACAATTTGAATCAGACCCGGCGTCCTATTTACATAGATCAAGCGTTCAGATGCTATGCCAGATCTCGCGAATATAATAAAATCCCATCTCGCTTCTCCCAGCCGTTAGCTGACCAGAAACGTTGGCCTCCTGTGTTATGCTCCATCACAAACAGATGACATTTATCAATGCCTTCTGTGAGCAAAGCAGATAAGGCTCTATCCACCAGTCTGGTCGCAATCCCATGACCACGATGTTCTGCGGTTACACCCAGATGATACAGAAACCCTCTGCGACTATCATGACCTGCTAAAATCGTGCCTATGATGTTTCCAGCGTATTCACAGACAAAGCTAAGTCCTTCATTCCGCTGCAAAAAGCGTGCAATCCGTTCCGGTGAGTCCGCCTCGCTTAATCCCAATCCGTCTAAGCCATTCCACAACTCAATAGCCTGATCATAATCATCAGCTCTCATCGTACGGAATGTATATCCATCAGTTACGTTTGCCATGTCTAGTTCTCCTCTTACTCTATATATCTGTTGCATCCATCGCGTATTTTGAATTGGTATACCGTTTTTAGCGTGTTGTATTCGGTGCGCTTTCTTCCCCAAGCTCCTGCTCGCGCTCGGCCTGCTTGCGATGCGCGATACGACTGCTAGCCGAAGCTGCGATCGCACCCACAATATCGTCCAGAAACGTATGGATCGGTCCAAGGCTTTTATCGTTCAGGCGTTCGAGCACACCTGGTTTAAGCTTATCCACATAACCGTAATTGGTAAATCCAATGCTGCCGTACACATTGACGATGGAGAAAGCTAGAATTTCATCCACCCCGTATAATCCCTCATCATTCTCAATCATATCCTGCAATGGGGGGAGAAGCGCGCCCTGTTCCGCAAGAATATCAAGCTGGATGCCTGTAAGCACGGCATTTTGAACCTCACGCTTCATCAGCACCTTGTCCACATTTTCAATACATTCTTCCATCGTTAGATTCGGGTAATACTTTTTCTGTAAAAGCATAACCAGTTCAGCAATTTCAGTCATACTTACACCACGCTTGTGCAGCCACTCGCGGGTGGCATCGGCTACCTTTTTACTATTCAGGCTGTAAGGTACTTTTTTCTTGTCCATAAAGTTGAAGTTACCCTCCTCGTGTAGATCCTAATTTCTACTGCAATTATGACCAGTGTGTCCAGTCTGCTGAAAAAGTAGTTATTTTTTACGCGGGGCTCGTATACATATTAGTACAATCTGTACAAAATTGTTAGGGAGGAACTTCATTTATGAACATAAAACACCCATGGCGTATGACCTCTGTAGCCGGGCTGCTATCCCTGCCCCTGTTGTTGTCCGGATGCAGCCTTTTCGGCAACGAAGCCGCGTCCATTGACCCTCCGCCGTCCACGACAGAGCAGTCCATGATTAAGGCTGTAACCGGAAATGCATCTGCCACAACCGGACAGTTGAGGGCTGTTTTTCTGCAAGATCATAACGGCTTGCTGGCCCCTATATCCTTACCGATTGCTACAGGTGATGTACAGGCAGATGCCAAGTCCGCGCTGGAAACGCTGGTTGAGGGCGGGCCGTATGCTGGCTTATTACCAGAGGGATTTAAGGGTGTACTGCCCCAAGGTACGGAAGTGAAAAGTGTGACGGTGGACAAGAGCAACAAGCTGGCTGTTGTTGAATTCAATAAATCTTTTGCCAACTATAAGCCAGAGGAAGAACGCAAATTAATGGAAAGCTTGACCTGGACACTGACTGACCGTCCTGATATTAAGAGCGTACAGATTTGGGTGGACGGCAAAAAGCTAAACGAAATGCCTGTTGGTGGCACACCGCTGGATCAGCCGTTGACGCGTGCCGTAGGGATTAATTTGGAGGTCGGTCATGGCGTAACACCACTGGATTCCAGTCCGGTCACCGTCTATTTCTCTTCATCTTCTCCTGCTGGAGTTCAATATTATGTACCTGTAACACGACTGGTCAGTCCGGAAAAAGATCGTGTCCAGTCAGCTCTGCATCAGTTAATTCAAGGGCCGCAGACCAAGGATGGATTGCAGGAAGTAATGACAGGGGAGACGGCGCTGAAATCGGTAGAACGCTCCAAGGATAACGTCATTACGGTATCACTCTCGGATGATATGTTTGCCAAGGGGGAGGCCGTGCCTGCTGAATTTTTGGAATCAGTCGTACTGACGGCGACGGACAATTCGGATGATGCACTCAAAACGAAAGTTCGCATCGAACTGAATGGTGAGAAAAGCGTGATAGGGCAAAATAATCAAAATTATGGGGAGCCTGTGTCCAAGCCGCAGCACATTAACGAAATTCCTCTTTAAGGAACAGGGAAACGTCCTTGGGGTGCTTTTGCCTGCACACTTTGGTAAAATAAACATATAAGAACAGGTTGCATACGACGTAGGAGGAAAAAGCATGAGTAGATCTAACGGACGAAACGGTGATGAGCTGCGCCCGATGAAACTGACAGCTGGAGTAAATAAATACGCGGAGGGCTCTGTTTTTATAGAGGTTGGCGAGACGAAAGTCATCTGTACGGCGACGGTGGAAGAGCGCGTGCCACCCTTCATGAAAGGCCAAGGAAAAGGCTGGGTGACCGCAGAATATTCCATGCTTCCACGGGCGACACATAGCCGTAATCAGCGTGAAGCTGCACGCGGCAAGCTGACAGGTCGTACTATGGAAATTCAGCGTCTGATCGGAAGAGCGTTGCGTTCGGTTGTCAATTTGCAGGCGCTTGGTGAACGGACGATTACGTTGGACTGTGACGTCATTCAGGCGGATGGCGGAACACGCACCACCTCCATTACCGGTTCTTTCGTAGCGCTGGCGATTGCCGTAAATAAAATTGCGGTCCAGCACAAATTGCCTGTGTTCCCTATTACGGATTTTCTGGCTTCGGTCAGCGTAGGGGTTGTTGGCGAGAAGGCGTTGCTGGATCTGAATTATGAAGAGGACTCCAAGGCCAAGGTGGACATGAATCTCGTCATGACTGGCAGTGGCAAATACGTCGAACTGCAAGGTACAGGAGAAGAAAGCCCATTCGACCGTCAGGAGTTGGATCAACTGCTTAGCTTGGGCGAACAAGGGATTCTGCAAATGATCGAGCGTCAGAAAGAAGTGCTCGGACCGATTGCTGATAAGATCGGTGCTGGACGTACAGGAGCTGGAGCCTGATGCGGCTGGATGGACCGGTCGTCATTGTCGCCACGAAGAATAAAGGAAAGGTGCGGGAGTTTGCACATGCTTTTGCCCCGTTTGGCAAGGAAGTCAGAAGTATGTACGATTATCCCGATATTCCTGATGTCGTTGAGGATGGCACAACCTTTGCCGAAAATGCACTGAAAAAAGCCAAAGCGGTGGGAGATGCGCTTGGATTGCCAGTGCTGGCCGATGATTCCGGCCTGTGCGTGGACTTGCTGGACGGTGCGCCGGGGGTATATTCAGCCCGTTATGCTGGAGAAGGTGCCAGCGATCACGAAAACAATATTAAGCTGCTTGATGTTCTGGAATCCAAGCAGCTTGGTGACGATACTGGACAGCCTTTGCTGAGCCCAGCACAATTTGTCTGTACCTTGATTCTGTATAATCCACAGACTAGGGAGACGTTGGAAGCGACGGGCTCCGTCGAGGGCTGGATTACGACTGAAACTGCAGGCAGCGGTGGGTTTGGATATGATCCGCTGTTCTATTTGCCAGAGTTTGAAAAGACGATGGCGGAGCTAACATTGGAACAAAAGCAGGCTATCAGTCACCGGGGCATAGCCCTGCGTAATTTGGCAACAAAGCTGGGCAGTCCACAGGCATAGTTGGATAATCAGGGCGAATAATATACCTGTCATATACGAAAAAAAGGCTATCCGTCAGTCATAGGCTGCGGATAGCCTTTTTGGTTATTTTCCTGTTTTTATCGAATAGCCACCTTGTAAGTGCGCAGCCAGTTATCCACTTGGGTCAAGTAGGCAAATAACTGCGGACCCGACATCAGCTGACCAAACCATGGCAGGTTGGTGGATGCCTCCGGTGAAGCGGCAATATCCCGTACCTGGTGTACATCAATCAGCTTGAGCAGTGGGGAAGAGGAATCGTCCAGCAGTTGCAGTGCCTGCTTTTTCACAGCGGCAAGATAGGAGGGGTTATGTGTTTTGGGATACGGACTTTTTTTACGATACAGCACATCATCCGGTAATACGCCCTCCAGCGCTTTGCGCAAGATACCTTTTTCACGTCCGCCAGTCATCTTAATGCTCCACGGAATATTCCATACATATTGCACCAGCCGATGATCGCAATATGGCACCCGGACTTCGAGTCCAACCCCCATACTCATCCGATCCTTGCGATCCAGCAGGGTAGGCATAAAACGGGTGATGTTCAAATAGGACATGACACGCATTTGTGCAGCTTTTCCTGTTTCTCCCGGTAGCTTCGGTACTTCTCCGATTGCTTCGGAGTAGCGGTCGTTCAAATACTCCAGCGGCTTGATCCAGTCTCGCACCTCAGGGGATAGCAGACTCGCTCTCATATCGGGAGCAACCGCCCACGGGAATGTGCCCGAATTCAGCATATCCTCCCGATGAAACCATGGATATCCGCCAAACACTTCATCCGCGGCTTCACCAGAAATGGCGACAGTCGCACCCTTTTTAATCTCCCGGCAAAAGAGATACAGTGACGAATCCACGTCAGCCATTCCGGGTAAATCCCGCGTTAGCGTGGAGTTGTTCAGAGCTGCTACAACTTCTGGTGTATCGAATTCAATCCAATGATGATTTGTCCCTAATTCATCGACCATCCGCTGTATCCAAGGGGCATCAGCTCCGGGCTGGAACGCATGGGCTTTAAAATGCTTGTCGTTATCCACATAATCGACCGAATACGTATGAACTTGTCCCTGCCCGGTACGTTTGTAATAATCGACAGCTAATGCGGACAGGGCGCTTGAATCCAGGCCGCCAGACAATAAGGTACATACCGGTACATCCGAAATAAGCTGTCGCTCCACAGTATCTATTAATAACTCTCGTACCTTGAGGGCCGTTTCTTCGGTGTTATCCTCATGCGCAATGCTTTCCAGCTTCCAGTAAGCTTGAATGCGTACGCCGTCGCGGCTGTAGGTGAGGGTATGTCCGGGACGCAGCTCCTTCATCGATGAATAGACACCATGTCCGGGGGTGCGGGCAGGACCAATGATAAAGATTTCTGCCAAGCCCTCGGCATCTACGGCTGCCTCTACCGCTGGATGTTGGAGCAGCGCTTTGGGTTCGGAGCCAAATACGAATACATCTTCAGTTTGGCTATAAAATAATGGCTTTACTCCCAGCCGATCCCGTGCCATAAATACCTGTTCCCGCTCACTATCCCAGACTGCAAATGCAAAAATCCCGTTCAACCGATCTACACAATCCGGGCCCCATTCGATATAGGATTCGAGCAATACCTCTGTGTCGCATTGTGTACGGAAAAAATGTCCGCGCTGTTGCAGCTCTTTTTTTAGTTCAGGCGCGTTATATATTTCCCCGTTATATACAATCGTATAAGTGATATCCTCAAGCTGCCGGATCATGGGCTGAGCCCCATTTTCCGGGTCCATTACGCTTAGTCTTCGGTGTCCGAAAGCACACGGGTTGGATATCCAGGTACCGGCAGCATCCGGTCCGCGATCGGAGAGTGTTTGCGTCATTTTCAGCAGCAGCTCAGATTGATGCATCAAGTCTCCGTTCCACTGTATGAAACCTGTAATTCCGCACATGTCTATTCATCCTCTCTTTGTCGTGTTCATCCAGTGTTGGTATGAATCAAAAACTAAATCCCCAGTTCATCAGTATATATGCCGAAAAGAAGCATAAAATGTCTGTCCGTTCCGAAAACTACAGATGGGGCAACCCGTCTACTTATGAGGAAGGAGGGAGACAATGTACTACATCAAGGATGCCAAAATCCGCCGTTTCACTGAACTTGACGGAGTGCGCTGCGCTGAGGTAGAGGTACGTCCCGGTGCCGCAGATGACCCGGAGCTGCTGGTTTATATTACAGCCACGAATCAGAAGGATGGTCATCCTGACTATGACATGGTACGGATCATCCGTAATGATGCCGACCTGGAGCTGGATTGGTACGACAACAATCTGCATTCGGCCTTTGAGGAAGTGACAGACAAGGCTTTTACGGACTCTACGCACATTACCGCTGGTGAGGAACGGGAAAAGTTCAAACGGGAATTGCTCTCCTATGGAGAGCTTAGTACAGAGTTTGCCAAGGAGTTTGGGGCATGAGAATATGGTGTGCTATACCTCGACTGTTATTGATTTGGACACCAGCGCCATCGCTGGATCAGCGTGAAAGGAGGGGGAAATCATAGACAGCAAAGCGAAGTATAAGAAAAACAAAGGCAGCAGTTATATTCATAACAATGAGTTCGCAGAAGAAGTGATGGAGAAAAATGTAAGACACGAGGTGCGAAGAAGTCCTAGACGCTTTGGTAATAAATAGTCATAATATCGACAACTGCTCATTCACAAATGATTCTGAAGAAGCCTCCGTTTCCGTAAATTTGCGGAATGCGGGAGGCTTCTTTTTTAGGCTGCTTCACGGAGTGTCATGATCCCTTTGTAGATGTTATAAACAAAAACCCCGAGATAGACCACCACGAACAGCAGTACAAACCCGATAACCGAACCTGCATGATTGGCCGTTATAATAAAATACACTACTGGAATCGCCGCGATAATGGGGAAAATATGCGATAAGATGGCTTTCTTAGCATGTCCCTGAACATAATCATCCCGGACTGCAATCCACACAATAAGCGGCACCAGAAAAGGTGCGAAAAAAATGCTGAAATAACAAAGTGACGACAAAAGACCTCTCACGATCAATCCCTCCATTTTAACCAAGCTCTTTGTACATAATACCCCGTTAACGTCCAAATGATTCCTTTTTGCAGCCTGCTTTCTGATATAATAAAAAATGCTTTTGACAGTTGCCCAAAATGTGATATAATAATTAATGCACTGAATACATAATGTTTTATTGATTGTCATTTTGTCCCAGTAGCTCAGCTGGATAGAGCAACGGCCTTCTAAGCCGTCGGTCGGGGGTTC
Source organism: Paenibacillus ottowii (assembly GCF_006874425.1). GTDB lineage: Bacteria > Bacillota > Bacilli > Paenibacillales > Paenibacillaceae > Paenibacillus > Paenibacillus ottowii. The sequence continues at coordinate 90,093 of NZ_VIJZ01000006.1, read as the reverse complement.
GAATCCCTCCTGGGACGTATAGCAAAATCTTCCTAATTGAGTATTAGGAAGATTTTTTGTGTCCCAGTGGGATGAGAACCCCTTGGGGGGCGTCGGAGCTAAGCATCGTTAGCATAAACTTCGCAGTCTCGACCGTAGGGAGAGTATCCCTCCTGGGACGTATAGCAAAAAGCTTCCTACATGTAGGAAGCTTTTTTTGTATCTCTGTCAGTCTCATTGAGGCTGGTTTTATACTGTCGCTTTTTCCTTATGAGCAAAAAATTGAGGTAGATGCTCTTTGTGTGCTTCCAGCATTTCATCCAGCACAGTTTGGGCGATATCCCCGCTAGGAACGAGCGGATTCAGGGTGAAGGCTTGCAGTGCTGTCGCATAGTCACCGGTGACCGCTGCCTCAATGGTTAGCTCTTCCATCGCCTTCATTACTTGCAGCAGACCGCGCTGCGCTGGCGGGAATTTGCCAAAGTTTACAGGTTCCGCACCATGCGCGCGAATGACACTGGTTACCTCGATGGCGCTATCATAAGGGACATCATCAATTGCACCATTATTGCGCGTACTGACCACCATCAACGTGCCTTTGTTGTTATAAATGGAATTAATGATCTCACAAGCAGCATCGCTGTAATGCGCACCGCCACGTTTGGATAATTCCTCTGGCTTGTAATCCAAATTCGGATCTTTATACAGTTCAAACAGACTTTCTTCCAGACGTTTGACCACTTGTCCCCGAGTTCCTTCGTTTTTGGCTTCCTCTAATTCTTCCTTAAGCATGTTCTCGGTCATGTAGTAATACCGATGGTAAGGACAAGGCAGCATTTTTAAGTGACGAACCTGATCATACAGGAAGCGCATGTTCTTAATATTTTCAACGACTTTCTCTGGTTTTGCGCCAGGCGAGTACAGTCCTTCGATGACTTGCTCTGTTAATTCTTCTCCGGTTTTGTCATAAACTTTGTGCCAATGAAGGTGGTTAATCCCTGCAAACTTAAAGAACAGTTCTTCTTCCGGTTTGTCCAGCACCGCTGATGCACTCTTGATCGCGCCGATGGGAACATTACATAATCCGATAACTTTATCCCACTGACCATAACGAAGCACCGCTTCAGTGACCATGCCCGCAGGGTTAGTAAAATTAATCAGCCATGCATTCGGACACAGTTCTTTCATATCTTCGACGATACTGAGAATAACAGGTATGGTGCGAAAAGCTTTGAACATGCCCCCGGCCCCATTGGTTTCCTGACCGATCATGCCGTGTTTTAAAGGGATGCTTTCATCTTTAATCCGGGCTTCTAGCAAGCCTACCCGAAATTGAGTCGTGACAAAATCGGCATCCTTCAACGCTTCCCGGCGATCCAGCGTCAAATGTACCTCACAATCAATGCCAGCGGCCTTCACCATCCGTTGAGCCATGGCTCCCACGATCTCCAGCTTTTCACGTCCTGCCTCAATATCTACCAGCCATAATTCCCGAATGGGAAGCTCTGCATAGCGTTTGATAAAGCCTTCTACTAATTCTGGTGTATAGCTGGAGCCTCCACCAATGGTTGCAATTTTTATGCCTTTTTTCATAGTTAGTGCCTCCTAAGTATGTTTTTTAAACCGTTTTCTTAAGCACAAGTTCACTGTAATCCCTGTAATGCATTACAGGTCAAGCGCTTTTAAAAAACTTAGTTAGGGAAGGTGACAACTATAGGACGAGACCATAAACACGCTTAACCCGAACATGCTAAAATAGAGAGAACGAGGTGAGAAATGTGGCGAATATTCATGAAATTGCAAAGCTGGCGGGCGTATCCTCGGCAACGGTGTCCCGTGTCATTAATAATCATCCATACGTAAGTGAACCGACAAGGCAGCGTGTGCAGGAGGTCATAGACCAGCTGGATTATGTTCCTAATTTGAATGCGGTTTCATTAAAAAAGGGTATGACCAAGCTCATAGGAATTATTTCGATTTCTTTTAATGATTCTTTGGGTTTATTTGTGCGTGGATTTACAACCTATGCTCAGGAGCATGGTTTTAATATAACGTTGTTTATTACGAATGGGGAAAAGGAACGGGAGCTTGAAGCACTGGAAATGTTGCGGAGAAAGCAACTGGACGCCTTGGTCTGTATGATTCGCGTCAATGAGTGGAGTGTGATTGAACACTACACCCAATATGGTCCAATTGTGACGTGGCAGCGTGTGAAGATTGAGGCAATCCCGTCTGTATTTATGGATCAGTATCAGGGGTACATGCTTGCGCTGGAGCATCTGTATGCCAGAGGCTATCGCAGCATTGTGAATGTGTATGGGAGTATGAGGGGACTCAATACGAAAGAACGCATACGGGCTTATCATGATTTTTGCCAAAAATATGATTTGAACGCCGATGCCTTCACTCATTTTTATGGTTTAAATTCAATCGAAGCGGGTGAACAAATTGCTCACTGGTGGGGTGAACAGCCCAACAAGCCTGATGCCTTCGCATGTTCTACCGATTGTTTGGCTGCAGGGCTGTTGACCGAAGCACGTAGGCTCGGTGTTTCTGTACCGAGTGAGGTTGCAGTGGTGGGCTTTGATAACACCGAAATTTCGCATTTGCTTGATTTAACCACCATCCATTACCCGATTGACAAGCAAGCGGAAAATGCATTCATCATGATTCGAAATGCCCTGGAGGGGCTTCATGAAGAATTACATCCTTTGGAATTCAAATTAGTAGAGCGAGCGACTACTTGATCTCCTGATTATTCCTTTTTATTCGGTGCAGTGCTGTTCAAGACACATAATTGAGGTGTTATTTTATGCAATATAGGTTAACTGATACTCACTTATATATACTTGAGAATTCTAGGGTTCTTTGCTTTGCCCGTCCAGCAAATGCTTATAAAGATATAGAAGAATTAATGGAAAATGGCACGCTCTATCATATTTCGATACCAGAAGATTTCGAATTTTTTGATCATAATAAAGCACTAACTCCGGGTGAGGGAGGCGACTTCTTTTTTGAAGAGTTCCTTAATCCAGTACTAAAATTAATAAATGAAAATAAAAAATAAGAAGGACTCCATAACAGCATAAATTCCCGAGGAGTCCTTTCTTTACACAATACTCTCATTCAAACGAATTCTCATAATTCCATTACGAAAATTAACGTCAAAAAATTAATGATTTAAAATAGGTATTTCTCCAAGCAGATTCTTTAAATTAATAGCATCCCATGGCATATGTTCTGTTATACCTAATCCAACTACATCGGTTTCTTCAGACAGTTCTTTAATCAAATGAAGCAGTTGAGGCATTTGCATTGTTCCCGCAGGAGAAAGGTTATAGGGGGCTTCAGGATTGGCAAATAATAAAGAACGGAAAGCCTTTGGGTCAAGTACGTCCAAATCAATGTGAATAGCTAGGTACTTAATGCCACTTTCTTTAATCCATTCTTTTATAGATAGCGTACTGTTCGTTAACTCTTGGGTTCCAGCAGTTCGAATCCCTAATCTTTGAATTACTTCAGCATCTGTTTCTATAGTAGTAACACCTAGTTTTTGAAATGTCTCTGAAAATCCTTTTGTCTCTTCTTCTGTAGGAGCTGCTAATCCAGCGATAAAGACATTTTCAGGCTTAAGAGGAATCTTTACGTGTTTTGCGAACTCCTCATCTCCTTCTCCCAACAGATTTCCGAGCGGTAATGTATGTCCATTATCATAGCCCACATATCTAACTAAATCACTATGAGCATCGATCCAAATTAACCCTAATTCGCCACGGTACCTTTCGTTTAAATAGGCGAATGGGGCTTGTTCCACCAAGCAGTCACCACCAAACATTACAATGCGATCTGGCTTATGAGCGTCAATGATATGTTGAGCAGCCTCTAATTGTTCAAGTAGCTGTTTTCTCCCATTCATACCGTTCTCGTTGTCAAGCGGAGTTCCATCATAAGCTTGAACCGGAACATGAATAAGGGGTTGATTATTGTCCGGAGCTAGCCAAGCCAGCAGCTCGGCTCCAAAAGAGTAGTTAGGATTGTTCCCTCCTTGCCATTGTGGCATTAACAGGCGTATTGTTTTAGTCATGTTTTCTCTCCTTTACTTCAAATTACGGTTAGTATAAACTGAACGCAAATAAAAACGTAGTACGCACTAATTTGATAGGTACTACCCGAAAGGATAGTGTAAATATGAGTATGGCTGAATATAAAGGTAAAGTTAAAAATATTGAGGATACACCTTTTGGTTATACAGTGTCAGTCATTGGGGGGAAATGGAAAATGGTTATTATTTATCTTCTGGCCGAAAACCAAGTGGTACGTTTTAATGATCTGAAAAGACAAATCGGAGCTATTACTTATAAAACATTGAGTTCACAGCTAAAAGAATTGGAAGCGGATGGTCTGGTATACCGGAAGGAGTATCCCCAAGTTCCGCCTAAAGTCGAGTACAGTCTCACAGAAAAAGCGGAAACACTATTGCCTGTTTTAGAAGGGTTATGTGAATGGGGAACGAAAAATCAATATAATTAAATATCATTTTCTAATTGCTTTCGAATGCTATACGAATATTAGAAAAGACGATTGACATATATTTATAGTTAATCAGGTATTCAACGAGCACGAGTGCACTGAGGATAGAAGCGCTTAAAAATCAGTATCTTTGGGGGATGTGATATTTTTGACTATGGCGATCATTTTATTTATAGCGAATATTCTACTTATTCTTGTTTCAATTGTGGGTATTGTTCTGCTTATAGGAATATTGTACAGGGGGTACACTTTGCTAGGATTACTTATTGCTGAGAAAAAGAACCAAGGAAATCAAGCTGTAAAAGATTAATTTTATGACAACACAGAGCCTCATTCCTACTTTATTAGTGAAAATGAGGCTCTTGCTTGAACAATAAAAGTGACTAGTGGGATAGAGGAAAGGACCTAGCATTTTATAGCTTTTGAGACATCCTTGAATGCTTGATGCTTAGCAACACCTTATGTTTTAATTCCGCTGCCGCAGCTCGAATTCGTTCTGCCTGCGTCACGGCCGAAATCACCGCTATACCATCGGCACCTGCACCTACCACTTCCTCCACACGCTCTATCGTAATGCCTCCGATCCCGACGATCGGTACATCAATTCTCGCCTTGCGCATCTCATGTAAAATGGCCGGGCCCTGGACGGCCTGAGCATCATCCTTCGAGATGGTAGGATAGATGGGTCCGACGCCGAGATAGTCTGCACCTTGCAGGATGGCTCTACGTGCTTCCTCAATGGTATGGGCGGAGACGCCAAGAATTCGGTTTCCGATTCGCGCGCGCACGGAATCAGCCGATTCATCGTCCTGACCGATATGGACGCCGTCGGCGTCGAGCTCAAGAGCCAGCTCTACATCGTCATTGACGATAAAGGGGATACCAGCATGGCGGCATAGATTTTGCAGCTGACGCGCAAGTTCAAACATAGGAACCCCTGTTAACGCGCCATGACCCTTTTCCCGGAACTGGATCATCGTTGTGCCGCCAGCCAGAGCCTCCTGCACGACCCGACTTGGTTCCGCAAGGCAGTTTACGCTTCCGACAACCAGATACATCTGCAAATGCTGGCGCATCATTTCAGGTGATATTCGGCCGCTCATTGAAGTATCTCCTGACGACGACGGTAGGCCCAATGATTAGTTGGACCATGTCCCTGTCCAAGATACAACGTATCCTCAATCGCCGCCTGAATGAAGGCTCTTCCATTCAAAATAGCTTCGGGTACAGACACACCTTTCCCTAATTCAGCAGTAATGGCTGCTGAGAACGTACATCCTGTTCCGTGTGTATGTACCGTCCGCACCCGTTTGCCGCCCAGCTCTGTAAAGGCTGTTCCGTCAAAGAGCAGATCGATGACCTGGTCGGTGTTTTCCTCCTCATCGTGGCCGCCCTTAATCACAACGAACTTGGGGCCCAGGCTGCTTATATGTCTCGCAGCTTCGCGGCGATCCTCCATCGTACGAATGCTTATCCCGGTTAAAGCCTCTGCTTCCGGGATATTTGGTGTGACGACCAGCGCCAAGGGGAGCAGGTCGTCGTTCAAAGCCTGCACCGCCTCCGGTTGCAGCAGCTTTGCGCCCCCCTTGGCAATCATTACAGGATCGACGACAACCTTTTCCCAGCCAAACCTTCGAATCTGCTCGGCTACAAGGCGGATGATGCCCGCATCAAACAGCATGCCAGTCTTCAGGGCGTCGACCCCAAGATCAGATCCTACAGCTTCGATCTGTTGCGCTGTTGCTTCCTGTGGTAGCGGATATACACCGTGAACGCCCAAGGTATTTTGTACCGTTATGGCCGTAATAGCTGACATGCCGTATACGCCAAGCTCCTGGAAAGTTTTAAGATCAGCTTGAATTCCGGCCCCGCCGCCGCTGTCTGAACCGGCAATCGTTAGCGCTCTCGGTATGTGCACGTTTCTCATCGCGTACCACCTGTTGTGGTTGTCCCGACTTCACGGATCGTGACATGTCCCTCCAGCGAACCAGTATGTAGTTTGGCGAGCTCGTCAAGAAAGGCAATCTGGAAGCTGCCTGGCCCCAGTTTTGCAGTATGCGCTGCGGCTCGGGAAGCTGCTGCACTGTAAAATGCCAAGCCCGCTGTACCTGCGAGTAGTAGATTGGGATCAACAGCTGCAAAGGCGCCCAATACGGAGGTTAGCAGGCAGCCTGTGCCGGTTACCTTCGTAAGCAGCGCGTCTCCACCGCTAATCATGCGTACTTCGACTCCATCGGTGATGACGTCCTCTTTTCCAGTGATGGCAACCATGGTGTGGAGTGTCCGCGCAGCCCGAACTGCCAGGTCGATATTACCGCTGTCAGCACTGTCGCCTGCATCGACCCCTTTAATCTCTCGGACTTCCCCGATAAGATGGGCAATTTCGGCTGCATTGCCTCGCACTAGTGAGATGTTAACCTCCTTTAGGATTCGCAGCGCCGACTCGGTTCTAAAACTGGTTGCTCCTGCACCGACTGGATCTAGTAGAACTGGAACACCATGCGTATTCGCTGATTGTCCAGCAATGATCATGGCATCCACCAGTTCGCGGTTCAGCGTACCGATATTTAATACGAGGGCGCCCGCTATTTTTGCCATATCCGCTACTTCCTCAGGTGCATAAGCCATCACCGGGGAAGCCCCCAGGGCGTATAGACCATTGGCTGTAAAGTTGGTGACCACCACATTGGTTATATTATGAACAAGGGGCTTGCTGTTTTGTACCTTTGTCAGGAGCTCCGAATAACTCTGTTCCCACATACTCATCATGTTTCTCCTCTCTCATCTATACTGATTATTCCAAGACCATAGCGTGCATCTGGACGGGCCATTGTTCCTGTGTATAAGCCATGTCCCAGAACATATATTCCAGCTGGCAGCTTAGCATAAAATGCTCAATCATCCGTTCTCGCTCGGCAGTCGAGGCGACTTCAGCCCAAGCATCCACACGCTCTCGATTCTTGGAAGTTACATCTTCAATCTGGTTTCCATAAAAGGAAATCCATTCATAGTACGGATGAGACTCATCCGGTTTTACCTCATCCATTAGCCTGCGTCCAATCTCAAGGTATGTCCATGGACAAGGCAGCAGCACGGCCATGATTTCCCCAAGGCTACCCTCATGAGCGACGGTTAGCATGTGGCGAATATAATGATGAGCGGACGGAGCGAGTGGATATCCCTGCATCTCTTCGTAAGTGACACCTGCGACAGTACAAAAATTTTGATGCGGATGAACCTCGCTGTTGAGAATAAAAGAGATCTGTTCGTTAAATACAGCCATATCCTCCCGGCTCGTGCTTTTGGAGATCGCGATGCCGTAAATCCGCATATAGGCGTTCAAATATTCAAAGTCTTGTTTTACATAGTGAATCAGCTGTTCTCTTGTTAAATTTCCCTCAGCAATACCTCTCACAAAGGGATGCTCATAAATGGCTTGAAAAATGCCATCCGCCTGCTGACGGAGCTCTTGCGAAAAACTCATTTTCCCCACCTCCAATAAAAATGGAGAACAAGAAGTCCCGTAAGATACAATTCCCGGAACAACGCCAAAAAGCCGCCCCGAAAACTGGAGCGGCTTCAACATAGGTTCAATGCACAAAAACGCCTGAAACCTTATATACGAAGGCTCCACTTTCCTACGCTAGTACGAACTAGATCAGGTTCAAAGGGTCCAAGATTCATTCTTGTCTCAGCCATAATGGCTCCCCTAGTGGACTTTCCTATTCTTTTGACTAATACTGTACAATCGTTCCTATGTTATGTCAAACTGCTCATGCCCGGTGAAGGATTAGTGAGGGTGATGGATTACATTTTCCACGGCTTTGACCTTTACATATTCCGGTTTCCACATCGCACCCCGAATGGCTTGTTCAATATCTGAAATGTGTGCCTGAGCTACCTGATCCTGAATTGCGGCCTTCGCTACCGCAACCGCAACCGCGTACGAAACATCACGTAATTTTCGGATATGGGGTAGCAGTGCACCACCCACTTCATTCGAATCTACGGCGTTGGCGACGGCATCCGCTGCTGCGGTAAACATAGAAGGGGTGATTCTTTTGGCTCTGACCACAATCGCGCCCAGACCCAGTCCCGGGAAAACAAAGGCATTGTTCGCCTGACCAATTTCAAATTTCGTACCGTTATAGGTAACGGGCTCGAAAGGACTTCCAGTAGCAATCAAGGCTTTGCCATCAGTCCACCGTATCAAATCCTCAGGTACCGCTTCAGCAAGGTTGGTAGGATTAGACATGGGCATAATGATTGGTCGTTCTACATGCTTTGCCATTTCCTTGATAATCTCTTCAGAAAAGGCACCAGCTACACCGGAAGTTCCAATCAAGATGGTGGGTTTAACCTGACGGATGACCTCCAGCAACGGTATTTTACCGTCTTCCGATCGGGACCACGAGCTGACTTCTTCCTTTTTACGCACATAGGGTTTCTGATAATCCAGTATATCGTTCATATCGTCTGTTAACAGTCCACGATAATCATAGGCCCAAAACGACTTGAATGAATCTTCCTCAGGAAGCCCTTCCTTGATCATAGCGCTCCGTATTTGGTCGGCGTTACCGATTCCTGCTGCCCCCGGACCAAAGACGAGTATTTTTTGTTCACGCAGCGGGGTTTGGGTGACACCTACCGCAGAAATAATCGCAGCCAGGGTTACTGCTCCCGTGCCCTGGATGTCATCATTAAAGGTGAGAATATTTTTACCGTATTTCCCTATAATATGGCGTGCATTCACGCTGCCTACATCCTCCCAATGCAAAAGCGCCTTCGGGAATTGTGTTAATGCTTTGCTGATAAAGGTATCAATAAATTGATTATAGGCTTCTCCGCGCACTCGTTTGTGGCGGTTTCCGATATACAGCGGATCATTTAGCAGCTTTTCATTATTCGTGCCGACATCCAGTACAATGGGCAGTACCCGCCCGGGGTGAATGCCTGCCGCAGCTGTATATACAGCGAGTTTGCCAATAGCAATGTTAATTCCCCCGACACCCCAGTCACCAATTCCCAAAATACTTTCCGAATCCGTCACGACGATCAGGTCAACATCCTCACTACTCAAGCCGGAATTAGAGAGCGCCTGTCCGATACCATTCGGATGATCTATCGATAAATATACGCCCCCCGGACGGTTGTACTCATGGCTGTATTCTTGAATGGCAGTTCCTACAGTTGGTGTGTAGACTACGGGCAGCATCTCACTCAAATGGTCGGTCAGCAGTCGATAGTAGAGTACGACATTCCGATTGTGAAGGTCGTTAAGCGAGGCATTTTTACGCAGCATGGTGGGTTGTGCCAGAAATTGCTGATATGCCCGAACACTCTGTTTCTCCAATGAAAGGACAGTGGGAGGAAGAATTCCTTCCAAGCCCAGTTCTTTGCGTTCTTCTTCTGTAAATGCCACACCTTTGTTCAAAAGAGGGTTTGCCAGCACATCCTTCCCTCGCAAGGGAGTAGATAATGACCCATCACGATTGACATAAAATGCTTCCATAGAAGGACCTTCTTTCTCATATTTCGATAATTATTCATGTGAAAAATGACATGTTATCCATAGTATGGACGTGCCAATTGGTTTTATTCATCTATTATGTCTATGACAAAATGACCATATGTGTATCTTTTTATTGATTCTATAGCACCGATTTTGAATTTGAATTCACCTTGTAATCTGTATGTTTGTAGTCCTAATGAATCAGGTCTAAATGCTCTGTTTTTATCAAATATGAAAATTAGTCTTTCTTCTCTTATATGCTTATATATCAAGGAATGTCAGCTATTTTGTTAAGAAAATATGAAGTATTTGGACATTAATTTAATCTTTCTAAGCAAACATTTTTAAATCTTTTTCAACAAAATAGAACTATTCGGGGGAAAAGGAGAGGTTTGTGTGCAGGGACCTATAGCCATTTTTAGTGATAACAACAGGGCTATTGATTATCCCAATGTGATTTGTTTTTACCAATATATACAGTGCGAGGACACGGAGACCGCTTCAGTCTACGAGGATGCATGTTGCTGCTTGATTGATTATAGGGAGCCGGGGCAAGCTGTGCGAAAAGCCAATCAAATCCGTAGCGAATTTCCGCAAATGCCATTGCTATTGGTCACGGATGTAACCGATCCGTTCAGTGATCAGCATATGGTGCAAATTATCGGAGTGGGCCGATTGCGTCTGCTATTTTGGCAAGCCAATGATACCGAAGAAATCCTTTCTGAAATACAAAGCTTGCTCTATCCCGAGTATTCGACCAGAAGCCAGCATGTTGCATTCATCTTGTCTGTATATAACGAAGAGAAGCGTTTTGTTCATGTCAAAACCTTTGCTGAGCGACTGCAAGCCTTTATCCGCAGCCATATTATAGAGGGTTCAATTTATCTCATTGATGATGGTAGCCACGATGGCACGAATGCCTTGATTAAAGCGCTGGGGGCCGCAACGGATTTGTCTGTAAACCGGATTAACCAGAATCTGAGTCCGCTGCTTCAAACCAGGGAATTGGGACGCAATACACGCAAGGCAGGGACGTATCTGGAAGGGATGCGGACCATTGGCGCGGATTACTATGTATTTGTGGATGCAGACGATTCCTTTTTCATAGAGGATATTGCCAGAATGATTAATGTTGTTCAGCAGGGCTACTATGACGTTGTGATCGGAACCAAAGATATGACCGCCGAGAATCGTTCTTTATTACGATCTATCGTCAGCTTTGGCAAACGGATCGTTTCCCGCCCCTTTCTACCAACAGGTGTGGTAGATTCCCAGACGGGGCTTAAAGTGATGAGTTCGGTTGCCGTGAAGCGGATGTTTCCACATTTGAAGGAACAACTCGGACTGGCGCTGGATCTGGAGATGATGTTTATTGCCAAGCGACTTCAACTCCGTGTGCTGCAATTACCCGTCAAATGCATTGACCGAGATGGCTCGCACATTCATGTCTGGAAGGATTCCATTCGTTTTTTGCGCTCGATCATTGAAATTTGGCGACTGGATCGGCGGGTGAGATAACCACGTGAACAACCGATTGCGTTCGTTGATGTTTCCTCTCTTTAATGTGCTGCTTAACGGATTTAATTTTTTCTTCCACATTGCAGCGAGCTGGTATCTGACCGGACAAGCCTATGGTCAGGCGAACGCGCTGTTGGCCCTTTTTGCACTGTTGTCCGTTTTGGGCTTATCCATCCAGCTATTAACCGCCAAACTGGTATCCAAGGGTGACAAGAACCTTCCACTACGCAGCTTACCGCTCGGTTCTCTATTACTAAAAGCACCTCTGGTGCTAACTGTGCTTGCCATGATCCTTTTACTCTTCCTTCATCCGTTGCTGCGCTCGCTATTGGGCGTCGAATCTGGCCCGCTATTCATGCTGTATGGCTTGATCGGACTGCATATTCTCGTGAGTTCATGCCGCGGAGATTTACAGGGTAGGGAACGCATGCTAGCGCTCAATGTGAATTATTACATTGAGGTCATAGGGAAACTGAGCCTGTTTTTTGTCCTGGCCGCACTAGGTTTAAAGCTGGAAGCTCTACTGTTGGCAAGTTGCGGAGGAATGCTGCTGTCGTTGCTTCACGGCTGGATCATTTCGGCCCGTGGCTTATCCATAACTACACACAGTGGAGAACGTATCCCTGCTGGGCTATGGAAGTCACTTGGTCAGGATTTTACCGATAGCCTTATGACGAATTTATTCATTCTGTTTTGTATCTCCATCGACATGTTGTATGTACAGCATTACTTTCCCGAGCAAGCCAGCGGCTATGCCATTGCACTGAAGTACAGCCAATTGGTCTATTACGTTTCCTACAGCCTGATTGCGGCCTTTATCCCCAAGATCGGTGCGCAGGGGCATGACCGTCAGACTTTGGGCAAGTTAATTGCCATCTATGCTGGGTTAATGGCTGTCGCTGCGCTGTGTGTATATGTGGGCACGACCTATATATTCCCATCGTCTATTCCCATATTATTTGGAGCTTCTTACCAGTCAGTGGAGGTCTATATTCCATGGGGAGGCTGGGTGTACTGGTTATTTTCCATCGTGATGTTTTTTGTGCATGTGCACGTATTGGTGGGCAGACGCAAATTTATATTTAGTCTGGTAGCAGGAGCAGCTGTTTTAGTAGCAGCCTTTCATATGGCTCACACAGACCCAGTTGATTTTTTGCTGTCAGAGTTGATTGTTTACGGGGCAATGTCTCTCTATTTTGTGATAGATGCCTATATATATTTGTTCAAAATAAAGATAAGGGGGGATTCACCCCATGACTACCATACTTGAACAGAACGGTAAAACCGTCGTTCTATTGCTTTCCTGGCGTGACATTCGTTCTCCGAAAAGCGGGGGAGCAGAAGTTTTTACCCATGAAATGCTGAAACGCACACAGCAAGACCGTTTTCAGTTCATTCATTTCTCGCCCCATTTTGAGGGGATGCCCGAGCATGAAGTGATTGACGGTATTACCTATATTCGCAAAGGAAACATATACAGTGTTATTTATTATGCGATGCGCTATTACCGTCGTCACCGGAAGCAGATAGACTACGTGATCAATCAGGCGAATACGCATCAGTTCTTTACCCGATTTTGGGTGGAGGCATCCAAGCGGATTTTTTTCATACATCAGCTAACAAGAGAAATATGGTATGAAAATACCCGCTTTCCGCTAAATATGATTGGATTTCATCTGGAGCCCCTGATGCTTAAGCTGGCACGGAAGGATCGGACGCTCACGGTATCCCCGTCTACCCGGTATGATCTGCTTAAGCTTGGTTTTCATCCGGATCGTGTTCACCTTTTACCAGAAGGCATTGAGTTTGATCATTGGCCACGTGAACACTTTTTAACGAAGGAGTCTAATCCGACCTTTATGTATGCAGGACGCTTCGTTAAATATAAAGGCATTGATCTAGTCGTTGAAGCCTTTGGGCAGCTCAAGGAAAAGTTCCCCCAGGCTATGTTATGGATTGCCGGAAAAACCGATAAAACCTATGTGGCAGAGCAATTATTGCCGATTATAGAGCGGTATGGATTGACATATGAAGAACCGGATGAACAGGGGCATTCGCAAGCTGATATTACCTTTTACGGATTTGTTTCACCAGAGCATAAGCTGGAGCTGATGAGTCGTGCCCATGCGCTCGTGTTTCCTTCCCTACGTGAAGGCTGGGGGTTGACGATTACCGAGGCGGCAGCCGTTGGAACACCCAGCATTGTCAGCAACTCCCCCGGTTTGGTGGACGCGACCGATTTCGGAAAAAGCGGCTATTTATGCTTTCACGGGGATATTCGGGGATTATCTGAGCAAATGGAAAGAGTGGCAAAGGGTGGCGAAGATTATATGGCCATCCGTGAGCGAGCATATCAATATGCGCTAAGATTCCATTTTGACCATACGGCTGCTGCGTTTGAGCAGTTGATGAAGGATTGGATAGAGGAGGCGGAACAGAGTGGACAAAGTGGTCATTCTCTTCTCCACGTACAACAATGAACGTACGATAGAGCCTTGTTTGCGGAGCTGTATGGGGCAAAATTATAAGGATCTGCATATTGTAATTGCTGATGATGGCTCCAATGACCGGACGGTTGAGACGATTTGTATGCTGTCAGCAGGAAGTTCGGTGCCCGTAACAGTACTAGAGCTTCCTCATGGAGAGCGGGGAGTTGCGAGGGTCAAGGCCGTTGAGGAAGCGAAACGCTTGGGGGCTGAATACATATTGGTAGTGGATTCCGATATGATTTTGGCCGAACATCTGATCCAGCAGAGTATCGACTTTTTTGACGACCATCAGGAAATCGGCGCCTTGGTTGTACCGGAGGAGGCATATTCGGAAGCCAAAAATTTTTTTTCCAAAGTGAAGGTTTTCGAGCGGAATGTCATTAACAACGCGGGAGAGACCTTGGGAAAACGCTCCATTGAAGCAGCACGCTTCTGGCGAATGAGCGCTTACGAATCCACAGGCGGCTTTAATGCGGAGCAGATTGCCTTTGAAGAAATACAGCCCACCTTGCGCTATATCGAATCTGGCGGAGTCATTCGCCGGGCCGTATTTACACGGGTATATCATGATGAAAAACAGGTATATCTGCAGGATGTATTACGTAAAAAAGCCTACTACTTTTCGGTGATGGATCGTACGATGTCATCTGAAGAGGGCGGATTGCGAAAGGCGCTGGAACGTTGGTACTTCTTTCGTCCGGTGTTGTATACATGGGGGAATGTAAAAAACTATATCCGCCATCCGCTACTTACGGCAGGGATGCTGTGGATGTATATCTGCCTGACTGTGATTGGGGTAGCCGCCGTGTTAAAGGGCGGCACCCGTCACTCAGGCGATCTCGCTAAGGCGGATAAGGCGTAAGGATGAATGCCCAAGGGTCAGCGTATCCAGCGAGTACAGGTCGGGATCAGAAGATTCCGACTCTGCATACGGTATATACAATGAATGCGGAGTTAACTGAATACCTCTACCATCGGGATGACGTAGTGAGCAGCCGACAGGATACAGCTCAGCAAGTGCAATGTGTACGGCAGTTACGATATCTTGATCATTTAGCAATACATACGGTCGGTACGGAGCATTCAAAATGCTGTCTATAAATGCCGATAGGTCAGAGGCTACGTTCTGATCTGCATGCAGGCTGTTTCGATTGAGCTTAGCCTGATCAAGCGCCTCATACAGTATCTTTTTTAGCGTGTTATCATCCAGTTCCAGCGGTTTCGTCAAAAAACGGAACACACCTACTTGATTAATGGCCGATAAAATGGACTGCGTATGCAGATGACCAGATAAAATGATGCGTACGATATGCGGATAATCCTTCTTAATCATACGAAGGAACGTAATTCCGTCCAAACCAGGCATAAGCAGATCGGAAACGACCACATCAATCGGGTGCTGTTTCAGCACTTGCAGGGCTTCCTTAGGTGTGTGAGCGGTATGTAGGGTGAAAGTTTCTTGCATCAATGTCCGTTCAAGCAGGGACAGCACCATAGGACTGTCATCAACAAATAGAATGTTTTGGGGTGTCATAAGAACTGCGCAACTCCAATCAGGAAGTAAGAAATGAGGAACTACATGTATAATATCAGCGTTTTGGCATTTTTAAAAGATGTCAATACAGAACGGGCGTTGCGTCTTTTTTGTGAACGATTTGATTCGGCTGAGCATGCGCTCTGGGAAAAAGGGATGCGTCTTTTTCACCAGTATCATGCTGCGTGGCATACAGGGGTGACCCTGGCTGTCTCCCGTGCACTCCAGCATATGGACGACCGACATGATATTTACGTTGTGGATCTGCGAGCATACGGCGAGGAAGAGCTGGATCGCCTATACATCGCTAAAACATGCGAGTTGATCCTGCTGACGGATGGGGCAACGGAAACCGCTGCGAGGTTTGCCGCCCTTCAGCGCCGCACCCCCCGGTTGCTGTGCGCGCGTCTACCGCTGGTCAGCTACGAGCTGGAATGCCTGATGCAAGCGATCTTGGGTCGTCTTGAACAAAATGGAGGGGATAGGGCATGAAACAATGGGCTTTGCTGAAACCAAGTTGGCAAAAGCTGATCCTGTACCTGATTGTTCTATGTGTGACCGTGTGCTTGGCTGCTGTGCTACAATGGTTTGTCATGCGGCAATTCAGCGGTCACTTGGCGGCAATTCAGAACGAGCAGCTCCAGTATGAGGTCCAGGAACTGTCTGGCAGCATAACAGAGCGTTATACCGCATGGCAGGCCGAACTTAAGGAGCTGTCGTCCAATCTGGGCAGAGAGATGCTGAATCAGAGAACACGTCAATATGCTGAGGGATTTAAGCGTGAGAGCGGGTCTTTTTATGTGCTGGATGAACAGTATCATGTGCTGGTCGGACGTGACAATCGTGAGATGAGGAGTGCAGTCCAACAGATTAAATGGCTGCAAAATGGTTGTGCAGTAAGCTCTTTTGTGACTAAGGACCATCAGCCAGCCCAGTACATAGCGTGCAGGATTCAAGGAGCGCAAACGGGCGGTTTTATGGTGCGCACGGTTGACGCTGAAATGCTCAGCGGAATTATTAAAAGTAAGCCGGTGAATCCGCACGAGATTTTATTGTATAACGATCAATTCAAAATCGTAGCTTCCCGCAATACTCCGGATATCAACCGGACGGACATCACAGGTGTAACCCGGAGGCTGCTGGAGGGCAATACAGGCATCGTTGAAGATCGTGGAGAGAAATACGGAATAGGATTCAGCCGCATTGGAGATGAGGCCCTTTACATATCGGTTAAGGATGTCAGTCAGGACACTGCTCAGCGAATCAGCTCCTTTCGCAAACAGTTGTGGATGGTGATGGCTTTAATACTTATGATTCTGTGGGTCATGCTCATCCAGTTCCGCAAACGGATTGTGAAAGATGCCATCGTGAACAATCAAGTGCGTGACCAGCGGCGGGATGAAGATATGCGACAGCAACAGGACACATATTATTTGCCGTTAATGCAGACGATTGAGCAACAGCTACAAGACCTGCAAGAACAGACTAGCCGTCTCACCGGCGGCGATGATTTAAAGCTGTTGGGGTTTTATCAAGATCTGGCCAACCGCTTTGAAGTGGCTTCCAGTCAGGGAAAAGGAGCATCTCATGAGGAATTGGAGTATTTCCGCGAGCTGAATGAAAATTTCATCCAGGGTCGTCTCAGACAGGAATCCTCACTAGGAGAGCTGCTGACAGGCGTCCGTAGCTTGCGTGATGAACTGGAAGAGAAAATGCATGATAATAGCGGAATCAGCTTCACGGATATGAATGAGGTATTGTCCGAATCGCTGAAATGGGCGAACCGTTCGCTGAATATGAAGCACATTCAAGTGACCTTGCGGCAAGAGCCAGTTCCATCGATTGCAGCACAAGCGCCCATGCTGTACAAAACGATTCAGGGGCTGCTGGAAAATGCTGTGCAGGCCATGAACCAAGACGGAGAGCAGCCGGAGGATCAGGTCCGGGGTCGGACAGGGCTGCGGTCCAAGCGGCAATCGCATATGCTTAAGATTAGCTCACGACTAGAAGAAACTGAAATTATGGTTATCATTGAAGACACAGGCGGCGGGATTGATGATAAGATGCGTTGGAGCTATTTCCAGCCGGACTATTCTCAAAACTCACAGGAGCATACGTTCAGCCTGTATCACATGGATGCATATCTGAAGACTATAGGTGGTCGCTTAAAGTTGCGTAATACCGATCAGGGCTTGCAGGCCATCGTTCATTTGAGAAGATAGACTCACAAGATAACCAACAGATAGACAAGAAGCTCAAGAGAGGGGGACAAGCATGAAAAAATGGATATTTCGCTACCGCTACGATATGGCGGCAATCCTATTGATGCTGGTTGCGATTGTTGTATATCTTGCCCCCATCTATGGACCTGGACAAATCGTGTTCAGCGACATTGCCTTTGGAGCCACCTCTCATCGCTATCTGGAGGAAATAACCGGGGTATGGAACGAACGATGGTCTACCTCAACCCTGTTCAATGCCCCACGGATCTTGTATATCTTGCCCTTCTATGGACTTTCATTATTATTTGATGAAAGCGGTCCGGTCTTGCTCAAGTCGTTTATTACAGGCTTGTTATTTGTTTCGGCATTTTCGATGTATGCCTTTGCCAAGCGACTGGTCAGCGTGTATTATTCACCAAGCTTTACGAAGACCCGTATTTTTGCCATTATGGTGGGTTCGTTGTTTTATGCACTGAATCCGTGGGTTATTTTTCGCATCCAGCATATTTATTTGCTTTGTGGCTATAGTTTGTTTCCGTTAATGCTGCGATTTTTTTTCAGTGCGGTGGACCCCAAGTTTCAAATTCAACAAATTAAAAACTATCATCCCCATAAATTGTATCAGCGGAACTGGATTGACCTGTTCCTGCTGGCTGCGGTATTCACCGTTAGTGCTGCGGCCATTCATTATTTTTTCTTCGGGATGATTTATTTGGGATTGTTCACCATGTTGCTCCTGCTCAAACTGACCTGGACCCATCGTAAAGCTGGGCGCGCCTATTTACAGCCCTTATACGGTAATTTTTTGCGTAAAGGCATGATTTTTGGTGTGTTTTTCGGTCTGCTCAGTTTTTATTGGTTGTCCTTGTATGTAGGCAGCATGTTGATGGACGCCCAAGCGTCTCAGCATAATATCAACGTCGTGGATACGTTGTCTCTGTTTAGCCGTAACAGCAGTTTATATAATGTGGGTTATTTACTGAGCTATTGGTGGCCCATGTTCTCTTTTTCCTCACTGCCTGCGATGTTTTATGTAGGTGGGGGGGTCTTATTGCTATTGATCGGGTACGCGATGGGGACACGTTCACATAAAAATCCGATCATTTTGATTTTCTCGCTCCTTACGCTGTTATTTATGGTTGCAGCCACAGGAACGACGTTTCCGTCCATTGCCAAGTGGTTTGTTATTCTGGTTACGAAAACCCCCGTGATTGGTTCAGTTTTCCGTGATCCTAACAAATTTATCGGGCTGCTTTCCCTTAATTTCGGCGTGCTGCTGACCTTTGGCGTTATTCAATGTATGGAATGGTTTGGATCATCGCCGCTACAGCGTGTGTATAAAAAGCTAGCGGTTGTTATCGTCATCTTGTGCCTGGGCGTGTATTTGGCTCCCTTGCGTACCCAGTTCATTGAGGGCTACTACAAGCCGGTACAAGTGCCGAAGGCTTATAGTCAATTGGCTGAAAAGCTGACTGATCCAGATCGTTTTGACAGCAAGGCACTGTATTTTCCGATTGCCGACAATATGATTCAAAGCTATAACGGAGTAGCGACACCCAAATGGAATAAAGGAAAAACGGCCACTGAGAAGGCGACTGGAGATTTTCAGGTGTACTCTTCTCCGAAAAATACGATCTTTCATCATGAAGGCAACGATCCCGGTATTACATACTATATGAATTTTCTGCAGTATGTTATGGACAACGGATTAAGCTCACGATTAGGCTGGCTATTCTCTACCTTTGGGGTTAACCAGTTGGTCTACCATGATGAATATGAGGGACAGGAGCAGCGGCAGGATTTTCACCTGTCTCAGCTGGAAGGTCAGAACGGGCTGAAACGTACGTACAAGAACGACTTATTTTCCATATTCAATCTTGATCAGGCACCGCCCTATATGAATATTCTTGCAAGTAAAATTGTGACACCTTACGGATTTAGCCGTTTGGAGAGCTACAGTCATTTGCCTGGTTTTGATTTTAGTCGCTTTGGCGTGTTGTTCAGCGCGTTGAAGCCTGAGTTAAACACCATTCAGACGGTCAACAAAGGGGACTATGTGGAAGCAGCCTCCTTTAATGACTTACTGTTGTCACAGCTTCCGGCAGAGGATTACTTGCGTCCTTTTGATGCCATTGAGGATGGCAATGCCTTTTTAAAATGGTCCAAAACTTTTGCTTCAACCAACGATTGGTTATGGTACTTATCTTCTCAGAATATAAGAAACTTCCCGTTTGATATGGAGATGGATGCAGGGATTGCAGTCACTTTTGCCAGTAAGAAGCTGGATGTGGCGCCTTATCAGATGAGCAGTATTGAAGGGAAAACGGTGCTGGATTTTGACTCGATGCTGAGAACTGAAACCTTTTTCAAGCCGGATAATCCGCTGTTGTTCAGTGTGCAGGCTAACCCTCGTGAGGAATCCAACGATGTGCCTACACTGCACGGCGAGATTATGAAAGGAGATCCGAGTAATATATGGCAGGTTGCCAGATCGGGATTACTGGAAGCCAAGGAAAATAACCCGTATCAGTTCCACATCACCGTTTCTGGTCGCGGGACGAACAAAATGCATGTAAAAATGAGGTTTTATGATAAGCAAATGCGTGAGCTGGGCGTTAGCTATGTCGTGGCACCTTCAGAGGGCTATAACTTTGACAGTGTAAAATTTTACGGGGAATACGTCTCACCTCCTGGAAGCTATTGGATGCGAATGGATTTGTTAACCCTCCAGCGTCCGCAGCAAAAAAATTACTGGTGGATTCATGATATCCAGCTGCGTGATTTGGGGCAATATAGCAAGCCCAACACGTTTACGATGCACAAAAAATTGGAGCAGTCTCAAACCTCACATGTATATGCTAGAGTGTTCATGAATAAGGCAGGCGGGAAATTGCAAGTCACACTGCCGGATGGAGTGGTTAACATCAAGACCCATGATGAGGGATTAAACCAATTCCAATGGGTCGATCTGGGGGAGCATGTTTTTCCCAAAGGAGATACTCCGGTCACAGTGAATAACCTGCAAGGCTTTAATGCGGTTAATCAATTTGCGATTGTCCCAGTGGATCAGCTGGATCAATTATCTTTTCCGGTGGAGCAGGCACTGAAGCGGGGCAAGCTCTTTTTCACCTTGGAGGCAGAGAGCGATTTTAACGCCCAAGGGAATGTGCAGACAGAACGTGCCTTACCAAGACTTAGTATGGGGCGGGGGATCAGCTACCAAAAAGGGACATTAAGCAGAGAAGTGGAAGTCGTCAAAACAGGAACCTATAGCGCAGCAATTTTGGCTAATCTGCCTGCCGGATACAAGGGATCTTTAACCATGAAATGGACGAATGAAGAAACTGGAAAACTACTGACCAGAACGATTCGTACGGGTGAGACGTATAAGCAGTTACCCGCTACCTCAATATCCGAAAAGCAAGTTATTGAAACGGTGCCTAATCAGGATGGTTTTGCCAAGAAAATCATACAAATTCCCGGTCTGCTGAATGATTATGGCCGGGTCGAATTTAGAAATCTGTTCTTAACCAAGGGAAAATATCGCTTAACCCTTGTCCTGGACAGTCAGGTGCCGTCATTGAGTGGTTTTGAAGATATTCATCGAATGAACGGTCAGGAAGTGACCGTGATGCCTGGGCAGGACACGAAGGAATCATTAAGTACGGATGTTGGCTGTGTAGCAGATATTCGACCTGGCCAGACGAACCTGTCCATCAAGAACAAAGAACTGTCAATCCGTTACGCACCTAGCTATTCTTGTGACTGGAATATTTATGCGTCCCAAAAAATGAAGGCAGAGCCGCTGCAAGAGTACGCTGTGCAGTTGGATGCGAGATCAGAAGAAATTGGAAGTCGGCACATGAAGGTCATTTTTTTAAATAAAATGTCCCAAGTTCTTCAAACCTCCTATATTGATGAGGTAGAGGAGAGAGATAAGGAGCAATGGAATCATTATGATCAAATCGTGAAGGCTCCGGCAGGAACTGCCTTGATGCAGTTTCAGATATTGGCGCATGCGCACAAGAAACAATCAGGCTTGTTTCAAATGAAGCAATATTCCATCATTCCTTATCAAGCGATGATTACAGTGGATCAATTTACGCTGTTTGAGGGAACGGATATGGATACTTTTTTTATGGCACCACATGCTGCGGAAAACATTCAGGCTACTCGTGAAAATTCCATGGAACGCAGCTTTACGCTATATAATCCAATGCATCAGCAGGTGCTCATCCGGGAGACAGAATCACCTAATCCACTCTGGGAGTTCAGGCTGGGTAGCGAAAATCAGCGAGCGCGTCTGTCTGTGAATGGAGTAACGACCGGATTTATAACGAATGGCAGCGGAAACGGTAAGGTTGTTGTTATTCTGGCTTCTGCCTACCGTTTCGGCTGGGTACTGTTTGTCATAGGAATATTGGGTGGAGTAGCTTGTTTTCTTCCTTATGGGCGATGGAAAAGGCGGAAGCTTCCATAAAGAAGCAAGCTGCCCAGAGGGGCTAGACGTTACGATACAGCTACATCTCGTATTTGTAGCCTCTACCCCAAACGGTGCGGATATGCTGAGGATTTTTAGGATCACGTTCAATCTTTTTGCGGAGGCTGGAGATATGTACGTCGATGGTACGATCCAGATAAGCGCCATCTCCGCCTTTAACTCGATCCATCAGCTCGCTGCGGGTAAAAACTTTCCCTGGATTGGTGGACATCTCTTTTATAATGGAAAATTCGATGTGAGTAACTTCGATTTCCTGGTCATCGACCAACAGGCTATGACGGTAATCATTCACCCAAACTCTTACCTTTTTAAGCTTTTGGGTACTCGTTTGTGATTCAGTGAGCATGTTGCTGCCACTGCGGCGCAGCAAGGCTTTGATACGGGCGTTTAGCTCTCTCAGGCTGAAGGGCTTGCATAAAAAGTCATCTGCTCCGTCGTCTAGAGCCTTTATTCTTGTATTCAGCAGGGTATTATTAGAGATGACGAGCACGGGAACCGTGGTAAATTGACGGATGTGATTGATCAGCTCACATTCGATTTTACCGGAAAACATTAGAGCGGTCACAATAATATCCGGCTTAAAGTGCATTAATGTAGGAATTGCGAGTTTATAATCATAGATTAGTTCGGTCTGATAGCCTTCCTCTTGAAGATGAAGAGCAATCATATCAGCCAAACTTTTTTGACCTTCAATGATGAGTATTTTTGTAGACATGACTGACATCTCCTGTACGGACAAAGATACAAATAACATGGCATAACGATGTATGTTCTACGATGTTACATACTTATGTATTCGGCAAAAGCACGAAAAGCAAACAGTTTCATAATGTAAGAAAAATATTAACTTAAAGGAAGAAGGTTGCATCTTTGCGAATGATTTTATTATCCGGAGGGTCGGGTAAACGTCTATGGCCCTTATCCAATGTGAACCGCCCTAAGCAGTTTCTTTCCATCCTACGTCATGACGAGCGACCAGAAAGCATGCTACAACGGATATGGAGACAGTTAGATGAGGCGGATTTGGCAGAGCAAGCTTATTTTTCTACGAGTGGAACTCAGGTCGAACTGATTCAGGGGCAAATTGGCGGAGACGCTGTGGTCATTGAGGAGCCGACTCAGCGGGATACCTTCCCGGCCATTTCCCTAGCTACGGCTTACTTGCATGACGTCGTGGGCGCATCACGTGACGAAATCGTAGGGGTCATGCCGGTGGATGGCTATGCAGGGGATGAATTTTTCGAACATCTGCGCAGGCTTCCTTCGATATTAGAGCAATCCGGAAGCCATATCGCATTGATGGGGGCTGTTCCAACGGAGCCTTCCGATAAATATGGATATATTGTCCCTTCAGCTCCTTTGCTTGATCAGGCATATTATAGAGTGAGCTCATTTGTAGAAAAGCCTGATCTGATCCGATCCGAAGCATTGATCCGTGAAGGAGCGTTATGGAATTGCGGAGTGTTTGCTTTTAGAATCGGCTTTTTAATGGATGTTCTGACACAAATGGGTTTACCAGTCGATTATGAGTCACTTTCGACAAATTACGCAGACTTGCCTAAAACCAGCTTTGATATTGCGGTAGTAGAACACACTCGTAAGCTCTCCGTGCTCCCATATCATGGAGAATGGAGA
This sequence comes from Paenibacillus ottowii, assembly GCF_006874425.1. Taxonomy (GTDB): domain Bacteria; phylum Bacillota; class Bacilli; order Paenibacillales; family Paenibacillaceae; genus Paenibacillus; species Paenibacillus ottowii. Next base: position 66,173 of record NZ_VIJZ01000006.1, on the reverse strand, counting down.
GATTTAGGAACATGGGATTCGTTGGTGCGGGAAGTGAGTTCAAAGCTGAGTGGCCCCGGGTATATTTCAGAAGCATCACATGACTCGCATATCATCAATGAACTGGAGATTCCGGTCAGCATCTGGAATGTCCCCAACATTATTGTCGTTGCTGGGCCAGATGGCGTGTTGGTTACGGATCGACAATCATCCACAGGAATTAAGGATATGGTAGCTGAAATTGAAATTGGACCGCGTTTTGAGGAGCGCTTTTGGGGGAAGCAAACGGTCTTATCCCATCAACAAGCAGCCAGCGGGTTACAAACGGTCACCAAACGTGTGGTTATTTCGAACGGGAGATTTATCAGTTATCATGAGCATCAGTTTCGAAAAGAAGTGTGGACCATTGTCTCAGGAACCGGAAGCGTCTGTATCGATGGGATGACACAGACTGTCAGCCCCGGCATGGTCATCGTTGTGGAACCGGGTGCCAAGCATTTTATAGGAGCCGTAGAGGGAGATTTGGAATTCATTGAGTCACAAATCGGACATATGGTATCCGAAACAGATATTATCCGATATGAATTTCCCGATTCGGTGGATGCTCGTATTGTATAAGAGGCCCAGAATGTAGGAACGAATGGGTAAAAACGAGGTACAGACGAAGCCTACGAGGAGAGCTAGGAACTATTTTTTAACCAAGCTTTGACGACTAGGAATTCTCAATAAAAAGGTATTCATGCGTTGTCGCTTGAATACCTTTTTTGCATGAACAGCTCGTATTGTTCTTAATGAAATGAATAGGAAAGAGGCTTATAAAATGAGCTTTTTGGAGGTTAGCCACTCTTTGACAGCATCTGTACTGAGATCTCTTTTCGGTGTCCATTCTATTTTATCCACCAACTTGCCGTTTCTGAATTCTGCAATCGTAGGGGTATATTTTACGTTGTAATCGGCTTTAAATTTATCCCATTGGGATTTGTCCTTATGAATCTTGTGAACGTTCAAAAAAGTAATTTTGGAACCCAGATTATACTGTTCAATCATCTTGTTAAAGTTAGGCTCAAACCGATTGCAGTCGCCACAACTGGGTCTGCCAACATAGACGAATACACTTTGGTCCTGCTGAATCAATTGTTTAAAACCATTGATTGTAACCGCATTCAAGTGGTCATATATTTCGGGGTAATTGCTTTTGCTCGCTTGGATCTCTTTATTTTTCTGCTGAACTACCTGCTCTAAGTCTTGAAATTTAACTACAGCTGAAATAGCAATACCAATGATAAGCAATACAATGACACTTAACCCGGCGATATATCCTTTTTTCACAGAAATCCTCCTTTTTTTACAATCTCAAACTTACAATATATGATATTTCCATTTTTAGCTGTAACACTTGTCTCATAATGCATAAAAAAGAAGCTTTCCATTTGGAAAGCTTCTTGTAGTCTCAACGTTAATGTTAGACTACAACAGTCAACAAGTAATCCTCACGTTTCACTTCAGGTTCTATTGTGCTCAGTACATCCAGGTATTGAGCGGAATTGGTTACGATGATTGGCGTAGTCGTTGTATAACCTGCTGCTTTAATTTGTTCGATATCAAATTCAAGCAACAATTGCCCTTGCTTCACCACATCACCCTCTTTGACGCGCTTGTCAAAGAATTGTCCTTTCAGTTTCACCGTATTAACACCAACGTGAATCAGAATTTCTGCTCCGTCATTGGAAGTAATACCGATGGCATGTCCGGTCGGGAATACGGTCGTGATCGTTCCGTTAACAGGGGATGTCAGCACACCTTCTGTAGGATCGATCAAGATTCCTTTTCCCATAGCGCCTGAAGCAAAAGCAACATCAGAGGATTGTTCCAATGGCAGCACTTTACCTTGCAGCGGACTTACGAGAATTTCTTTTTCAATGGCAGCTTCTTTCTTTGCGGGTGCGCCTTCTGTTTTTGCAGTTTCTTCTTTCGGATCGTCAAAGCCCAAAATCATAACCAACACAACAGCGAGTATAAAGGCAACGAGTAAGCCGATAACAACCCATAAGAATCCAGCTCCAAAATAAGTTGGCAATGCCAGCAAACTAGGCAGGGAGAAGGACTTTGCAGTTGCTCCGCCGGAAGCGATAATAGCGCCCCCGATACCACCAGAAATACAAGCGTAAATGAAAGGCTTTTTCAATTTCAAAGTTACGCCATAAATCGTAGGTTCAGTAATCCCGAATACAGCTGCCAGTGTGGAGGAACCAGCCAATGCTTTCATTTGAGTATTTCGTGATTTCAGGAATACCCCGAGTGTTGCACCTGCTTGAGAAAGTACGGCTGCTGTAAGCATTGGAAGCATCGTGTCATAACCCAATGTTGAAATATTGGATAGCATGATTGGAACGAAACCCCAGTGTACACCGAAAATAACAAATACTTGCCAGAATGCCCCGGCAACAGCTCCAGCAATCAATGGGCTTAAATTGTATACCCATGTAAAACCATTCGCCAAGCCTTGACTGATCAGATTACCGACTGGACCAAAGGCCAAAAACGTCAATGGAACAACGACCAGCAGTGATAGCATAGGGACGATAATGTTTTTTACCGATTGATGAACAAAGGAATTAAACCAGCGTTCCACATAGGATTGTACCCATACCGCGAGAATAATGGGGATTACGCTGGAACTGTATTTAATTAAAATGATTGGAATCCCGAGAAAAGCCAGTTTTGCTGGATTGTCCACCGCTGCAATCACATCTGGGTAGACGAGTGCTCCAGCAACTGCAACGGATACAAAGGCATTGGTCTTAAATTTACGAGATGATGTAATAGCCAGGAATATAGGCAAGAAATAAAATACACTGTCCGAAGCAGCGTTCAGAATGAGATACGTACCGCTTGCAGTATCAATCCAATGGAGCGACGAAATTAAGGCCATAATCCCTTTGAGCAAACCTGCTCCGGCAAGAGCCCCCAAGAGAGGAGAGAAGATGCTCGAAATGATATCGACTGCTTTGCCGAGAACATTCGTTTTCTCGGAAGATGCTTCTTTTTTCGCATTTGGATTGTCCGCATCCTGCAGATTTGTTTCTGCCATCATATGCTCAAACACTTGACCTACATTGTTACCGATGACCACTTGGAACTGGCCGCTGCTTTCCACCACTGTAATGACACCAGGCGTTGCTTCTAGTGCAGCTTTGTCTGCTTTTGTACGATCTTTTAATTTAAATCTCAAGCGTGTAGCGCAATGGAATACCGAATTGACATTCTCTTCGCCGCCAACGAGAGTCACTATTTTTTTAGATAGCTCTTTATCACTCATGTTCAGAACTCCTTAAGTGTTATTCTTGCTACGGATAGGATTTACTGTTTACATTTGTTGCTAAGATGCGCCGGCGTGCATCTTTTTAACCTTGTAAACAAGAAAAACCTAAACTCGTGGTGAAAACGACGTACTCCTCATACAAGGGTATGTCGTTTTCACCATCAGTTTAGGTTTTGCCTGCCTTACCAGTCACAATCCATGAACGATGAGGATATGAAGTTTTTTAGCCTGAAATGTTATTACGTTCAGTTACCCGATGAATGTGAATCGTCAGATATACATATTCATCCTTGCTTAAATATTGATCATAGGTTTTTTCCAGGTATTCATTAATTTTTTGGGCACACGCAAAAGCTTCGGTATAGGTTTGCTTTACCTGGTTGTACAAAAATTCTTCACCACTGTAAATGACCTCTTTGCGAATCACTCGCATTGCAAAGTATTGCAAATGGGTCAAAAATCTCGAATAGCTAAAAGAAGTCTCATCCAGCACAATCCCGTAATGATACGTAATAATGTTTAATATATGTTGGACAATCTCAGTCATTTTCAGCGTGGCCTGCATCTCGTTACCGTCGATCCGGGCATTCACCATATGCAATGCGATAAATCCAGCTTCGTCTTCGCCCAATTTTACACCGAGCGTATTTTCAATCTTTTGCAGAGCATCCAGTCCAACTGCAAACTCTTTTTTGTAAAAGCGTTTAATTTCATACAGCATCGCGTTTTTGAGTGCCAATCCTTTATCTTCCCGCTGTATGGCAAAATGAATATGGTCGGTCAAAGTTAAATAAATGTTATCACTTAACTCCGTATCCAGCACCTCTGCTGCATGGGTGACAATTTCATTCACGACCTCCAGATGAGATACGGGAATATCGTTCAGCAGCTCGGTTAGTTTGGCCGTGAACTCGTTTTCATTTAACATGAAAATCTTATCTATTTTATGATCATCGACTGGGTCGCCAGCTACCTTTTTGAAGGAAATACCTCTTCCCATGACGATGACCTCTTTGCCTTTATCGTTTTTAGTCAACAGGACGTTGTTATTGAGCACCTTCTCAATAATCATTGAAGTTCCCCCTCCCATCCTTTACCAATAAAAAATGCCCAAGCACAATTCAATACTATTGTTAGCAATAGCACTCAATTGAACTCAGGCATTGCCCGCATCACCGGTCACAATCCTTCGATATAGTGCTATTGTAGCACAAAAAAAAGCGATTTCAACATTTTTTATTCTCTTTCGACAAAAAATATTTCATATCAAGGCCCAATTGCCTAATTTGCAAGTCAACTGACCCTTAAGTGGTCGTACGCTCAATGAGACTGTATTCCAGCGAATGAAGCTCCATCTGGCGTCCAATCAGCTCAGGGGAAAGCATGAAAAAAGCATTTTGCGCCTGAGCCATAATGGGATTTTGAACCGTTGTAATTCCCATGGTGTGCGACAGATCCGTGTTATCGAACCCAACAATCGCCAGATCTTCCGGTACCCTCAGCTTTTGTCTGCGCGCTTCGCAGAGAATGCCCACGGCTACATAATCGTTAGCACACAAAATAGCCTCCGGAAATGCCTCCCGATGCTGTAACAAATTACGTACGACCTGTTCGCCGTCACGAATGTTATAAATAGAAGAATAGTTCCAATGCGGCAGCACTGGCAGATTGTGCTCACTCATGATCTGCTTATAAGCTCGTTGTCTACTGTGGGTATTAATGCTGCTTGGACGACCAAAGGCATTGGCTATACGAGTATAGCCTTTTTGTATCAAATGCTTTAGTGCTAGCATGTATCCTTCATACTGATCCATAGCGACGGAACGAATATCAGTATGCTCCATTCGTTGCCAGGCCACAATGGGACCATATTTGCAATAGGTACTCAAAAAATCAGTGTCATTCACGCAGGAAATGATGACCAGCGCATCGACTCTTTTTCTTTTTAGATCCTCGAAAGCTTGAAGCTCCTTCTTTTTGTCTTCTCCCGAAGTATAAATAATGGTTTGGAATTCATATTGTCCAGCGATTTCCACAAAGCTGTCCAGAAAGGCCAGAACAATTTCATTAATAGTTGAAGTAATGATGCCAATCTGGAGCGTCTGACCCTTGGATAGAGAAATCGCATTTCGATTAGGAACATAATCCAGCTCCTGCATGATTTTCAATATTTTAGCTCTGGTTTCTTGGCTTACATGGGGGGACTGATTTAACACTCTGGATACCGTAGCCTTGGAAAAGCCCGCCAGTTTTGCAATTTGATCAAGATTCGACATGATGCTTCTCCTCACATAAGAAAAAAATACTTGATATGAAACGCGTTACAACAATTAGGATGCTCATGAGGGCATTACGTCTATTTTAAAGCATCTATTAATGCATTTCAAAGGAGAACGGTTGCCGATAGATATTGATTCAAGAATTGTAATTTTATATCGTTGGACTTCACAAATTTTTCACTTGTAATAAGCTGAAAGTTTTCTGTATAATAAATAAAAATTTCATATGTCTGGTTGATGTTTGCGGGAGATGGAACGAAAGTTCCGACCGAAGGGGCAAAACTCTCAGGTGCTAAGGCTGGTTACAGCAATATGCGGGGACCGTAAACGGACAGAACTCTGGAGAGACCCTTAATTGGGCGCCGAAGGTGCACCGCAGAATAACATCTGCTTAAACTCTCAGGCAAAAGGACAGAGACGCGAATAACCTGTGACAGGGAATACTCTAGGCTTTTTAGAGATAAAATCCTGTACAAATTGGTTTATTTTTCGTGCCTTTAACCTCTCCAGGAGTCGAATCAACGGATTTGACTCTTTTTTGTTTTTTAATATGCTGGAGGAGCGGGTTGAAATGAACTTGGTACATGTGTTAGAAACAATTAGCAGTTGGATATGGGGGGCGCCCCTCATCATTCTTGTCATGGGAACAGGCTTATGGCTGACCATACGACTAAAAATGTTGCAGGTATTCCGGCTGCCCTTGGCGATCAAGCTCATCGGTAAGGCCCCGAATGAAGGCAGCGGGGATGTAAGCAGCTTTGCGGCTTTGAGTACGGCGCTGGCGGCTACCGTTGGCACAGGAAGTATTGTCGGTGTAGCGACAGCCATTAAGCTGGGCGGGCCGGGTGCCTTGTTCTGGATGGTTGTAGCAGCCTTCTTTGGGATGGCGACGAAATACGCGGAAGGTGTACTTGCGGTTAAATACCGGGTGAAGGATCGGAATGGACAATTCTCCGGCGGCCCGATGTATTATATTGAAAAAGGCCTGGGACGTCGTTTCAAACCGTTGGCGATGCTGTTCGCTTTTTCAGGGATGCTGGTAGCGTTGTTCGGGATCGGAACATTTCCTCAGGTCAAGGCGATTGTATCTTCCACTGAAAATAGTTTTGGCATTCCGCCGATTGTAACGGCACTGACGATTGCTGTCCTTACAGCTCTGGTCACCATTGGAGGACTCAAAAGCATTGCCAAGGTATCGACGAAGGTCGTTCCTTTTAAAACAGGCTTGTACGTACTGATTTGTATCATTGTACTGATTCGGTTTGCTGATCAGCTTCCTGCCGCAATCGCGCTTGTGCTTCATTCGGCATTTTCAACGACATCGGCAACGGGTGGATTTGCAGGAGCTACGATTATGCTGGCTATGCGCAGCGGGGTAGCCAGAGGTATTTTTGCCAATGAGGCTGGATTGGGAAGCGCACCGATTGCAGCCGCAGCTGCCAAAACCAAATGGCCTGCGGAACAAGGGCTGATTTCCATGACGGGCGTGTTTATCGATACGATGGTTATTTGTGTGATGACCGGGTTAACGCTGCTGGTTAGCGGGGTGTGGAGCGGGCCTACCGATGCAGGCTTGATGACTCAGCAAGCCTTCTCCAGTGCATTTCCGCTGGGAGCAGAACTGCTCACCATCATCCTGATTATGTTCGCATTCACCACCATGCTCGGCTGGAACTATTACGGGGAGCGCTGTGTTGAGTACTTGCTTGGGGTCAAGTGGATCAAGCCTTATCGTTATCTGTTCATTGTACTGGTTGGCGGGGGCGCGTTCATTAAACTGGATGCGATATGGCTGCTGGCAGATATTTTTAACGCAATGATGGCTTTTCCGAACCTGATTGCATTGCTCGGCTTGTCAGGAATTGTAGTCGCCGAAACTCGCACTTATATGAATACTTTGTATCCTAATAAGAAAAAAGGGATTCTTGCAGGTGCCAATGTAGGGGCTGCTATCCAAGTAGAAGAAAAAGGACAAACAGTTAACTCATAAATACTAAAAGGGAGTGCTCTCAGCCATCACAGGCTTGAGGGCACTCCCTTTTGAATGTTATCGCCAACATGAGGAATATCATCCTCTATCCGTACGTGGGATGATTACATGGCAGCCGGAGAACAACTTCTGTTATAGGAAGATCGCACGTGTTTAAGTCAGGGGATTAGCTTATGACATTAATCGTTGTATCTCATCTTTCAGAGCTTCGGACCGAGTACCGAAAATAACCTGCAGGGTACCGTTCCCCAATCTGATGATCCCCGATGCTCCGAGCTGCTTAAGAGCTTGATCGTTAACCGCTTTGTCGTCTTTGACGACAAGGCGTAGCCGCGTGATACAGGCATCAATGCTTTGGATATTATCTGAACCACCTAGATAGGCTAGGACCTTGTCTGCGTGACTGGACGGAGTGTCGGATGAGGTGCTCGCCTTTCCAGCAGGTACGGATTCGTTAGTCTTAGACAGGAGATCGTCATCTATATCGTCTTCACGCCCGGGAGTCTTTAGGTTGAATTTGAGAATGATGAAGCGGAACAGAAAATAATAAACGAAGGCGAAGACAAGTCCGATTGGGATCATTCGCAATGGGTGGGTGGAGAGCTTCATATTGACCAGATAGTCAATGAGTCCTGCTGAAAAAGAAAAGCCAAGCTTGACATCCAATAGGTATACGACCAGACCGCTCAGCCCTGTCAGCAGAGCATGAACGCCGTAAAGTAATGGCGCAATGAACATAAACGAAAATTCGAGGGGTTCAGTAATTCCAGTGAGGAACGATGCCAGCGCAGAACCGATGAAAATGGAGGCGACCGCTTTACGTTTTTCCGGCCTGGCTGTATGGATGAATGCGAGAGCCGCTGCTGGCAGAGCAAACATCATAATGGGGAAGAAGCCGGACATGAACATACCTGCCGATGCATCGCCTGCAAAAAAACGCGTCAGGTCACCGTGAACGACTTCACCTGCTGCATTGGTATAGTTGCCAATTTGAAACCATGCGATTGAGTTCAACACGTGGTGCAGACCGAGCGGGATCAGTAGTCGATTGGCAATCATGAACACCATGGATCCGACTCCGCCAAAGCCGACAATCCAGTTGCCGAAGGCTGCAATTCCATCTTGTATCGGACTCCAGATCATGCCGAGCAGAATGGCCAGAATCATGGTCGTAAAGGCTGTAATCATGGGTACAAAACGTTTGCCTGAAAAAAATCCAAGCCAGTCTGGAAGTTGAATATTGTGATATTTTTTGAATAAAAAAGCAGACCATCCGCCGATAAAAATACCGCCCAATACGCCCATATCCAGTTTGACATCGTCGGGAATATACGCGAATATACCCGGTACGGCTGCCAAAATACGGGTTAGCACCATATAGGCGATGACCGCAGATAGTGCGGCAACCGCATCTCCTGCCAAGCCGATCGCAACACCGATGGCAAAAATTAATGCCAGGTTGCCGAAGATGGCCCCCGCGCCTTCGTTCAAAAAAGGAGTGACATAATGATTTAAAAAACGACCTACCGCAGAGCCAAGCGGAATATCCTTCTCATAGTTGATCAGAGCCAGCCCCTGCAAAATTCCCGCCGCGGGTAGCGTGGCTACCGGGAGCATTAACGACTTTCCGATTTTTTGCAGAAATTTCAGCATAACATTCTTCCCTTCTTCATCAAGTATGGGAGTGTCGTATTCATCCTGAAATCTTTACATTCAGCCATTTTTTCACATCATAAATCGGGCAGTCTAACATGGTCAACGATTATTTTAGAATATGAGAAGACGTAAATCCGTAGTTGACATCGCTTACATGCTTATATAATATCAAATTTAAGTTAATAATCGTGACGGAGACAAGAGAGCCACGCAGACATCCCATGGTACAGCACAGGGTTGGTTTGTGATGGCTTTCCTTTTTTGCGCGATGAAAACGATCAGAATCGGATGATCTATTGAGGAGGTTGGTTGTATGTCGCCATACGCAGCCGAATTCATAGGGACAATGATTCTCATTGCCCTAGGTGGCGGAGTGTGCGCAGGGGTGTCCCTGAAAAAGTCATTTGCTCACGCTTCCGGCTGGATTGTAATTGGAATGGGATGGGGGCTTGCGGTAGCTATTGCAGTGTATGCGGTCGGTCAAATCAGCGGAGCGCATTTGAATCCGGCAGTTACACTCGCGTTGGCATTTCAGGGTAGTTTTCCATGGCAGGATGTTCCCGGCTATATTGTGGCCCAGCTTCTTGGAGCCATGGCAGGTGCAGTGATCGTCGTTTTACACTATTGGCCCCACTGGAAAGAGACAGAGGACACGGCAACCAAGCTCGGTGTATTTGCGACAGGACCAGCTATTGATCATCCGTTTGCCAACGTGCTTAGTGAAATGATAGCTACTTTTATCTTTGTTCTTGCTTTACTGTCGTTTGGTGCCAATTCATTTACAGACGGTTTGAAACCGCTGATTGTTGGTTTTTTGGTTGTCAGTATCGGGTTATCCCTTGGAGGCACAACGGGCTATGCCATCAATCCAGCGAGGGATTTTGGACCGCGTCTGATGCATTATTTGCTACCGATTCCCGGGAAGGGAGCTTCCAACTGGGGATATGCATGGGTGCCTATTGTAGGACCGTTATTGGGGGGATCTTTCGCAGGGCCATTTTATCAGGCCGTTTTTAAGGGGAGTGTAACCCCGGCTTTCTGGATTTTATTAGGGGTCATCGTGGTGGTACTTTTGATTACCTTCCGCATCAGTCGTACTTATAAAAATCATAAAATCGATCACAAGCTTACAGCGTAAAAACGATGGATTTACACAGGGAGAGATGAATATGGAAAAATATATTTTGTCACTAGACCAGGGAACGACAAGTTCAAGAGCGATTTTGTTCAATAGCGCAGGAGATGTGGTGTACTCAGCCCAGCGGGAATTTCCGCAATATTTTCCTCACCCCGGCTGGGTAGAGCAGAATGCGAATGAAATCTGGAGTTCTATTCTGGGCGTTATTGCCTCCTGTCTTTCCGAATCCGGTGTAAAAGCAAATCAAATTGCTGCCATCGGCATTACTAATCAGCGGGAATCGGTGGCCGTGTGGGACAAAAATACAGGATTACCCGTGTATAACGTACTCGTATGGCAGTCACGTCAAACCTCGGATATTTGTGATGAATTGAAGCGACAAGGGCATGAGGAGTTGTTTCACAGCAAAACAGGGCTATTGATCGACCCGTATTTTTCAGGCACTAAAGTAAAGTGGATCCTGGATCATGTAGAAGGCGCGCGGGAAAAGGCGGAACGAGGTGACTTGTTATTCGGCACGATTGACTCGTGGCTAATCTGGAAGCTATCCGGCGGAAAGGCTCATGTAACGGACTACTCCAATGCAGCGAGAACGCTGATGTACAACATTTATGAGCTCAAGTGGGATGAAGAGCTGCTGGACATTCTAGGTGTTCCGAAAATCATGCTACCAGAGGTAAGGCCTTCTTCCGAGGTATATGCGCACACCGTGGATTATCACTTTTTTGGTCAGAATGTACCGATCGCGGGTGCAGCAGGCGACCAGCAGGCAGCTTTGTTCGGTCAGGCTTGTTACGAAAAAGGAATGATCAAAAACACTTATGGCACAGGCTGCTTTATGCTCATGAATACAGGGGATCAGCCTGTTGAATCCAAACACGGTCTGATCACGACCATCGCTTGGGGACTGGAAGAAGGCAAAGTACAATACGCGCTCGAGGGGAGTGTGTTTGTTGCGGGGTCCGCGATCCAGTGGCTGCGAGATGGGCTGCGCATGTTCCGTGAGGCGAAGGACAGTGAGCCTTATGCCGCCCGTGTTTCCTCTACAGAAGGGGTGTATCTTGTACCCGCTTTTGTCGGCTTGGGCAGCCCCTACTGGGATAGCGAGGTACGTGGAGCGATGTTCGGTCTGACGCGGGGGACGACGAAGGAGCATTTTATTCGTGCCACCTTGGAGTCACTCGCTTATCAGACCAAAGATGTGCTTACTGCCATGGAGATAGATTCAGGTATTGCGGTGAAGACATTGCGTGTAGATGGAGGAGCCGTGTTGAACAATTTCCTGATGCAATTCCAGAGTGATATTCTGGATGCGACGGTAGAACGACCAGTTATCCATGAGACAACAGCATTGGGTGCTGCATGCCTAGCAGGTTTGGCTGTTGGATATTGGAAGAGTATGGATGAACTTCGTAAGCGGGTGAGGGTGGAAACCTCCTTTACCCCTACGATGGATGAAGCAGCACGTGAAAGCCTGTACGAAGGCTGGAAAAAGGCTGTGAAGGCAACGATGGCCTACAAGTAGCAGCTTAAACGAAAGGGCTTTAGATAGATATTTAAACTGCAGAAAAGGTGACTTCTGAATTCAACAGGAGTCACCCTTTTTAAGGTATGTGCTATCCCTCGACCCTCGTATGGTTCCAATTTTGCTGGGCTCCGCAGGAGGTGCGAATGACTAGTTCGGGCTCTACTTTAATACATTTCGTATTCATTTGTTTGTTCATTAGGTCAAACAGCACCATAGCGGCTAGACGGCCTATTTTTTGCTTGTCTTGTTTTACAGTCGTCAGTGGAGGATCGGTATAACGACAGGCTTCAATATCATCACATCCTATTACGGCGATATCCTCGGGTACCCTTAAGCCGCTTTCCTTGAAAGCACGGATGGCGCCAAAGGCCAGCAGGTCGGTAGCCGCAAAAATAGCTCTTGGTAAATCTCCTTGCTGTATCCACGCCTTTGCGATCTGGTACCCATCCTCTGCCGCATAGTCCTTACCATATACGATCCATTCTGGTCTTACATCAAGACTAAACCGCTTTAGTGAAGCGATAAACGCTTCCTCTCTCTGTTTGATAACCAAGGAGGGGCGTTCAATGCCTATAAAACCCATCTCGCGGTATCCATTCATGTAAAAGTGCTCAACAACCTTCATGGAGATCTTCTGATTGTCGGACATGATGTAGCAGGAACTGGCCCCAGTCAGCTCAATATCGACGCCAATACAAGGGATGGGGCTGGCGTCGAGATCAAAAACACTTTTCTCCACTTCGTCTCCTGCAATAATAATGCAACCGTCCACCGAAAAATATTTCGAGCGAGCTAAATAGTCCTCTCCATTATCGAGAAATTTCTCATTTGAAAAAAACAGCAGATCGTAACCAAGCAAGCCAATCTGCTTTTTAAAAACATTAATGATGTCCACAAAAAAAGGATGACTAAAATCGACATTCAGCTTGCCAGCGAATATAACGCCTACCAGATTGGATTTTTTGGTAGCAAGCGTTTTAGCCGAGGAGGAGGGTCTATAGCCTGTTTCCTCCATGATTTTAAGGACTCGCTGCCTGGTTTCCTCACTGATATCTGTGTAATTGTTTATGATTTTCGAAACTGTTGCTACTGAAACGCCTGCCATACTAGCTATGGTTTTTATGTTCATGGAATCCTCCGCAACTAAACTGATTTAGTTAAATTGGCTTTGCAGTTCAAACTCAATGATTACTCGTATTCTATGCTACCTCATAGAAAAGAGTCAACAAAGCTATTCAAGGATATATTCAAATATTTTCAGGAGTAAGAACGATAATTTAACGTTGTTTTATGTTTTTATAATAATTTATAAAACGCTATTTACAAATACAGGCTATTCGATACATAATAGTAGCTGTAATTAACTAAACCGCTTTCGTAAAAGTAAATGCATTTATTCCAAGATTACAAGGGGGATTTTGCAATGCTGAAAAGTCATGGCTTTCATCACTCATTGTAATCGCTTCAATTTTAGTGTTAACCACCATCGCTTGCTTGCGGTATCCTGATTGATTGTTACACTACCGCTGGTTATTTTGTACATTATTTTCCTCCAGCACTTTATTGTCGGCGGTGCAATGGCTGGAGCTGTGAAGTCTTGATTCCTGAAAGGAAGGCACCGATTATGAGCGAAAATACCTTTGTATTTCCTGCCACATTTATGTGGGGAACTTCAACCTCTTCTTATCAAATTGAAGGGGGCACAAATGAGGGCGGCAGAACGCCCTCTATTTGGGATACTTTCTGCCAAATACCCGGGAAGGTGATCGAAGGGGATTGTGGAGATGTGGCTTGTGACCATTTCCACCGCTTTAAAGAAGACGTGCAATTAATGAAACAGCTTGGCTTTTTACATTATCGTTTTTCTGTAGCTTGGCCACGCATTATCCCCGCGCCCGGCGTGGTTAGCGAAGAAGGGCTGCTCTTCTATGAGCATCTGCTGGATGAGCTTGAGTCGGCCGGGTTAATTCCAATGCTGACGCTGTATCACTGGGATTTACCACAGTGGATTGAGGACGAAGGTGGATGGACGCAGCGAGAGATTATCCAACATTTTAAAATGTATGCCTCTGTAATTATGGACCGATTTGGCGAGCGAATAAAATGGTGGAATACGATAAATGAGCCTTTTTGCGCCTCTATTTTGGGATATGGTACAGGAGAGCACGCCCCTGGTCATGAAAACTGGAGCGAGGCCTTTACTGCCGCCCATCATATTTTGATGTGTCATGGGATTGCGATCAATTTGCATAAGGAAAAAGGATTAACAGGTAAAATTGGTATTACGCTAAACATGGAACATGTGGATGCCGCTTCCGAGCGACCCGAGGACGTAGCTGCTGCCGCCAGAAGGGATGGCTTTATTAATCGTTGGTTTGCTGAGCCATTGTTTAACGGAAAGTATCCTGAAGATATGGTGGAATGGTACGGAACGTATCTGAATGGATTGGATTTTGTACAGCCTGGTGATCTGGAACTGATTCAGCAACCGGGAGATTTTGTAGGCATTAACTATTATACCCGCAGTATCATTCGAGCAACTAACGACGCCTCATTGCTGCAAGTAGAGCAGGTTCACATGGAGGAGCCAGTAACAGACATGGGATGGGAGATTCACCCTGAATCCTTATATAAGCTGCTGACGCGAATTGAGAAGGATTTTAGCAAGGGCCTACCCATTCTGATTACGGAAAATGGAGCAGCGATGAAGGATGAGCTGGTGAATGGACAGATTGAGGATACCGGGCGTCAGCGCTATATTGAAGAGCATTTAAAGGCATGTCACCGCTTTATCCGGGAGGGAGGTCAGCTCAAGGGTTATTTTGTCTGGTCTTTCTTTGATAACTTTGAATGGGCCTGGGGATACAGCAAGCGTTTTGGTATTGTACATATCAATTACGAGACGCAGGAACGGACCCCCAAACAAAGTGCGCTATGGTTCAAGCAAATGATGGCGGAGAACGGGTTTTAAACAGAAAACCAGATGCAAGTTAGCAATAGCTTCAATTTATGTAGGCCGTCATGCTGTAAAGCAGAGCATGGCGGCTTTTTTGTTTTATAAATCTTTGCGTCAGGCAGGGGATCTATGCAGAAAAATCTTGCAGTTCCAATATGACAGGACAGTGGTCACTGCCTGTAATATGGCAATCGATACTTGCATCTATTAATTGCGGACGAAGCCGCTCCGAGACGAGGAAGTAATCAATCCGCCAGCCGATATTCCGTTCCCTTACCTTTGGCATATAGGACCACCAGGAATAAACATCCGTCCGATCAGGATACCAATATCTGAAGGTATCTATAAATCCGGCGGCAAGCAGCTGTGACATACGGTCTCGTTCCTCGGGCGTGAAGCCGGCATTTCCGTAATTGGCTTTGGCATTCTTGAGATCGATCTCTTGATGAGCCACGTTCAGGTCTCCACAAATGATGACAGGCTTCAGAGTGTCTAGTTGTTGCAGATAGTTGCGAAAACGGTCTTCCCATTCCAGCCTGTATGGCAATCGGGATAAGTCCCGTTTCGTATTCGGTGTGTATACATTGACAAGATAAAATTTTTCGAATTCCAGTGTAATCGTTCGACCCTCTGGCTCTTCATTTTCTTCAAGCCCATAATGCACAGAGAGCGGCTTGATTTTGGTGAAAACAGCCGTGCCGGAATATCCTTTTTTCTCAGCGTAATTCCAGTACTGTGAATATTCCTCCATGTTCTCCATGAGAATTTGCCCTTCTTGAAGTTTCGTTTCCTGTACGCAGAAAATATCAGCATTCGTTTCTTTTATATAAGTATAAAATCCTTTGTTTACACACGCTCTTAAACCATTTACATTCCAAGATATTAATTTCATTTGATTAAACTCCTTACTACTCCACGCGATCAAGCGGTGTAATGGTATATCTTCGATTAAAAAGGCTGTCCCAGACAAGCGCTCGAACAGCACGACGGAAACAGCCTTTTCTACATAAAAATAGGTTGTAATACGATGATAGGTTTCAATGTTATAGGGGGATTATGTTGCTAGAAAATAAAAAAAGCTTCCTTAATAGGAAGCTTCGGCTATACGTCCCAGGAGGGATTCGAACCCCCGACCGACGGCTTAGAAGGCCGTTGCTCTATCCAGCTGAGCTACTGGGACATAAAATTCAAGCGAGGATTAATATAACATATGGATGGAAAAGATTCAAGTGTTATTTTGCATAATTCGCTTATTTAGGATCTACACTACATAAATTCAGGCTACACATCGTTTTTTTTGCCTTATATAAGGGTATGTTAGAATACAGGTGAATATGTTGAAGACGAGAAGTTGAACTTCGGCTGCTGTTTCTCATATAATCTACAAATACTTTAGCTTGCGGAGGAGAGGGGGTGCCTTGAAATAAAGGACTCCAAGGTGACGACAAAAGAAAATAATATCGTATTGTTTCCGAAGACCCTGGACTACTATCAAATCCAGCTTACGGTGATGCTTGAAAACGAACGTTATGGAGAGGCGATGGCAATGCTGCGTTTTTTGATGCAGTGTCAAGGGCAGGAGCAGAAACAATACGATGAATGGAATGCTCTATTACAATGGTTGGAAGCTGCATTTCCACAGTACGCTGATAGCGGGGCAGTAACGGACACTGTGGAAGAAGACGAAGTCAGTGAAGTTGAGCTGGCTCGCCGTCATGCGCGCTTTAAGCAGGAACAGGATGCAGGCTACGGTAACAAGCTCTTACAGATGGCTATGGATCAACCGTTATCCGAACAGACGATACTGGCTTTGGAGCAGCTATCCTATTTGGAGCTGCCGGAGATCGACGATGCCTTGCTTCGCTGGATTACGGAACGGGAAATCCATCCTCTTCTCCAATTTCGTGTTCTGCAGACAATGAGACGTCGCGGAATGGAAGGGACGATAGAAATCAGACGGGGTGATGAAAAGGCGGAAATCGATATTGAAACGGTTCCGTTACAGCCGGATGATTTTCCAGAGGCGATTATGCGTATTTTGGAACGGGTAGCCGACCAGACTGAGGTGCATGAGCCTACACTATTCTATTTTGCACAAGAGCTATGGTCACAGTTTGTGATGGCCGTGTACGGTACGAAAGATTACAGATCGATGTTGATCGAAGAGGACGGATTGCCGGATATTTGGGCAGCAGCCCTCCATCAGACTGTTTCGGAAAGCTTGAACGGGAATAATAGTGAAGAGGAAACTCGTGCTATATATGGCATTACAGATGCACTGCGCTTCCGTTTTGAGCAGGCGTATCGATCGATGCGATTATTCGTAGCGTCGGGAATGAACACACCTTAATGACCGGAAACGTTTACCTGTTAAAGCATTCAAGGGCCGCTCTTGAAAAAGACAGTAATGTTAGATATACTATAATGGTTATTTTGTGTGCGTTGATTGTATTGAAAACTAAGTGAAGATTTTGTTGGAGGGGAAAGCATAAAATGAAAGCAACTTGGGAGAAAATAGAGAAGAACCTTGGGGTTCTTGAAGTTGAGGTAGACGCGGATCGTGTAGCCGCTGCACTCGACAAAGCTTTTAATAAAGTGGTTAAACAAGTAAGCGTACCAGGATTCCGTAAAGGTAAAGTGCCACGTCCTATCTTTGAAAAACGTTATGGCATTGAAAGTCTGTACCAGGATGCGATTGACTTCCTGTTGCCTGAAGCTTACAGCCAAGCTGTAGAGCAAACAGACATCTTCCCGGTAGATAGCCCTGATGTTGAAATTGATCAATTTGCTAAAGGCGAATCTTTCAAATTCAAAGCAAAAGTTACGGTTAAACCTGAAGTAACTTTGGGTGACTACAAAGGCGTAGAAGTGCCTGTAAGCAAAATCGAAGTAAGCGACGAAGAACTGGCTCAAGAGCTGGAGCGCCTGCAACAACGTCATGCTGAATTGGTTGTCGTTGATGAAGATGCTGCTCAATCCGGTGATACAGCTATCATTGACTTCGACGGTTCCGTAGACGGCGTACAGTTCGAAGGTGGACAAGCTGAGAAGTATTCTCTGGAGCTGGGTTCCAACACTTTCATTCCTGGCTTTGAAGATCAAGTGATTGGTTTGCACACAGGTGATTCCAAGGATGTTGAAGTAACGTTCCCTGAGAACTACCATTCTGCTGACCTCGCTGGTAAACAAGCTGTATTTAAAGTGAAAGTTCATGAACTGAAACGCAAAGTTCTTCCTGAATTGGACGATGAATTTGCTAAAGATGTAAGTGAATTTGACACGCTTGCTGAATTCAAGGAAGACTTGAAAAAGCAATTGCTGGAGCGCAAAGAAAACGAAGCGAAAGCAGCTCGTGAAGGCGCTGTAGTGGAGAAAGTTGCTGAAAATGCAACAATCGACATTCCTGAAGCAATGGTTAAGAGTGAAGTGCAAAACATGGTTCGCGATTTCGACAACCGTCTGCGCAGCCAAGGCATGAACCTTGAAATGTTCCTCGGCTTCTCCGGTCAAAGCAAAGAAGACCTGGAAGAGCAAATGAAAGCTGATGCTGAGAAGCGCGTACGCAACAACCTCGTGTTGGAGCAAGTGGCTAAAGCAGAAAACATCGAAGTTTCCGAAGCTGAAATCAACGAAGAGCTGCAAAACATGGCTGATACTTACAAACGCTCTGTTGAAGAGATCCGCAGCATTCTGGAAAGTAACGGCTCGTTCGCTAACTTGAAAGAAGAGATCTCACTGCGCAAAACAATCGCTTTGCTGGTGGAAAATAGCAAAGAAGTTGAAGCGCCAGCTGCAGCTGCTGAGTAATTCAAACGATAAAATATACGTGTAGGCTGTAACAGGCTGCAACGTAGTAAATTAGATAAAGATAAGGCACGTAGTGAAAGTTACGTGCCTTATTTTTACCTTAGACAACCCAAATTTTAGTCGTTTATGGAAAGCGCTGAGAATGGTGTTTTTATGTTTTACATAAGTCACTACCGTATATTTGCACATACATACGAAACATGGTTAAATATGAGAAGGTCTCGGCAGGGCGTCTGTAAATAGCCTGCACTTCATATATGAGCAGGCAAATATGACACGAGACTC
Source organism: Paenibacillus ottowii (assembly GCF_006874425.1). GTDB lineage: Bacteria > Bacillota > Bacilli > Paenibacillales > Paenibacillaceae > Paenibacillus > Paenibacillus ottowii. The sequence continues at coordinate 47,233 of NZ_VIJZ01000006.1, read as the reverse complement.
TGAACATGTTAAAATATTTTGTAAGGTGTTCACGTTTCATGATTGCCGCTTTCGTTTTAATGGGACATAAGGAAGCGGATGAATACAAGTGTTCATTTTAATAAAGAAAAGAGGTTGGTCGTGATGAGTCTCGTCCCTATGGTTGTGGAACAAACGAATCGAGGAGAACGATCTTACGATATTTACTCAAGGTTGCTTAAGGATCGCATCATTTTCCTAAGTGGCCCGATTGATGACGATGTCGCCAATCTCGTCATTGCACAGCTATTGTTCCTTTCTGCGGAAGACCCGGAGAAGGATATTAATTTGTACATTAACTCGCCAGGCGGTTCTGTAACTGCGGGCATGGGTATATATGATACAATGCAATTCATTAAGCCGGACGTATCGACGATTTGTGTAGGCATGGCTGCTAGTATGGGTTCCCTATTGCTCACAGCCGGTGCGCCAGGCAAGAGATACGCGCTTACCAATAGTGAAGTCATGATTCACCAGCCGCTCGGTGGCGTTCAGGGGCAAGCCTCTGACATGCTGATTCATGCGGACTGGATTATCAAAACACGTGCTAAGCTGAATCAAATCTATGTGGAGCGTACAGGTCAGCCCCTCGAAAAAATCGAACGTGATACTGACCGGGATTTCTTCATGGAAGCGGAAGAGGCAAAAGCATACGGTATCATTGACCAGGTGCTGTCTAAACCGATTAATCTGTAAAGGGGTGGCTCTATGTTTAAATTTAATGATGAAAAAGGACAATTAAAATGTTCTTTCTGCGGTAAATCTCAGGATCAGGTTCGCAAGCTTGTTGCCGGACCGGGCGTATATATATGTGACGAATGCATCGAGCTGTGCACGGAAATTGTGGAGGAAGAATTGGGTCATGAGGAAGAAGTAGACCTTAAAGACATTCCAAAACCAATGCAAATCCGTGAAATTCTGGACCAATACGTTATTGGTCAGGATCAAGCGAAAAAATCATTGTCTGTAGCGGTATATAATCACTACAAACGTATTAATACACAAAACAAAATTGATGATGTGGAACTGCAAAAAAGTAACATATTGATGCTTGGACCTACAGGTTCGGGTAAAACGTTGCTTGCGCAAACGATGGCTAAAATTTTGAACGTCCCATTTGCTATCGCAGATGCTACTTCCCTTACGGAAGCAGGTTATGTGGGTGAAGACGTTGAAAACATTTTGCTGAAACTGATTCAAGCTGCCGATTATGATGTGGAAAAAGCAGAACGCGGCATTATTTACATTGACGAAATTGATAAAGTAGCCCGCAAATCCGAAAACCCGTCCATTACCCGTGACGTATCAGGTGAAGGTGTACAGCAGGCGTTGCTTAAAATCTTGGAAGGTACTGTTGCTTCTGTACCTCCGCAAGGCGGTCGCAAGCATCCGCATCAAGAATTCATTCAAATTGATACCACGAATATCCTGTTCATTTGCGGCGGTGCCTTCGATGGTCTGGAGCAAATGATCAAACGTCGTATCGGTAAGAAGGTCATCGGCTTTAACGCTACTAGCGAACAAAAAGATCTGAAACCAGGCGAATATACCTCCATGGTATTGCCTGAGGATCTGTTGAAATTCGGTCTGATTCCGGAATTCGTAGGACGTTTGCCAGTTATTTCTACGCTGGAGCCGCTTGATGAGAAGACGTTGGTTCGTATTCTGTCTGAACCGAAAAATGCGTTGACCAAGCAATACCAGAAGATGCTGGAACTGGACAATGTGAAGCTGGAGTTCAAGCAAGATGCTCTGGAAGCCATTGCTCGTGAGGCGATTAAGCGTAACACGGGTGCTCGTGGCCTTCGTGCAATCATTGAAGGGATTATGCTCGACGTCATGTACGAAGTTCCTTCCCGTGATGATGTGACGACTTGCGTCATCAACGAGCAGGTAGTGAAAGACAAAATCGCACCGGAACTCGGTGGTACAGATAAGGATAAAAAACAAGAAGAGAGCGCCTAAGGATTGATACTTCGCGATCTCTACAATATGAGAAGCCAGATCTCCACTTCACTAAACCTGTATGAGGTTTTATGGGGTGGAGGTTTGGCGTTAATGGGAGAGAAAAGTACATGTTCTTAAGACAAGACACACGTCCCGTTAAAGTCGGGAATCTGACGATTGGCGGCAGCAATGAAGTCATCATCCAGAGCATGTGTACAACCAAGACGGCAGATGTGGAAGCTACGGTAGCTGAGATTCTCCGTCTGGAAGAAGCAGGATGTCAAATAGTGCGGGTTACCGTCAACAATGAGGAAGCTGCCGCTGCCATTAAGGAAATTAAGAAGCGGATTCATATTCCGCTGGTTGCAGATATTCACTTTAATCATAAGCTGGCTCTACTGGCTATTGAAAATGGGATTGACAAGGTTCGCATTAATCCAGGCAACATTGGACGACGTGAAAAAGTGGAGGCTGTCGTTAAGGCGTGTAAGGAAAAGGGAATTCCGATTCGGATTGGTGTGAATGCCGGATCATTGGAACAGCATTTACTGGATAAGTACGGCTACCCTACGCCGGAAGCAATGGTAGAAAGTGCACTGTACCACATCGGGATACTTGAAGAACTTGATTTCCATGATATTATCGTATCCCTGAAGGCTTCTGACGTTCCGATGGCCATTGCTGCTTACACAAAGGCTGCTGAAATTATTAAATATCCACTTCATCTGGGCATCACCGAAGCCGGTACACTCTTTACTGGAACGGTTAAAAGTGCAGCGGGCATGGGAGCCTTGCTATCAGCTGGTATCGGGTCTACAATGCGTATTTCGCTAAGTGCAGATCCGGTAGAAGAAGTGAAGGTAGCACGGGAGCTGCTCAAAACGTTTGGGTTGATCACGAACGCAGCTACATTGATTTCTTGTCCGACCTGCGGGCGTTTGGATATTGATTTGTTCTCTATTGCGAACGAGGTAGAGGATTACATTGCAAAACTCAAGGTGCCGATTAAAGTATCCGTACTGGGGTGCGCAGTTAACGGCCCGGGTGAAGCGAAGGAAGCTGATATCGGAATTGCCGGAGCACGTGGAGAAGGCCTGTTGTTCCGTTACGGAAAGATGATTCGTAAAGTCCCTGAGGCTGAAATGGTTAACGAATTGAAAAAAGAAATTGATATCATCGTCAAGGCTTATGAAGAAACAGGTAAAATACCAGGACGTGAAGAGCGTCACACTGCCGAGAAAGTGTAGGCAAAGTTTTTTTTAAACGGGTATAATCATAGGCTATTGTCATGATGTAAGCACCGTGGAGAGCAGTTCTGCTACAGAACTGTTCTTCGCGGTGTTTTTGTATTTCTCTCTGATCTTTTGAAAGACTGCCGTTTAGCTCTCGTGGAAAAGGAAATACTGTCTTTCATAGAACAGCTTTTTTCAAATTGCTGAGATGAGAAACGGAGGAAATACGATGGACTTGACTATGATATTGTTATTGGTGCAAATGTTTTTCGGGATTGTCATTGGTCTGTATTTCTGGAACCTCCTGCGGAGCCAGAAAACGAACCGTAGTGCGGTGGATCGGGAATCCCGGAAGGAATTGGATAAGTTGCGCAAATTGCGTTCTATTTCACTTACCAAACCGCTGGCTGAACGCACACGACCTGCTACGTTACAGGATATCGTTGGCCAGAAGGACGGGCTGCGTGCACTCAAGGCGGCTTTATGCAGTGCGAATCCGCAGCACGTCATTATTTATGGCCCCCCTGGTGTAGGGAAAACGGCTGCTGCACGTGTGGTGCTGGAAGAGGCTAAGAAAAATCAGTCCTCCCCGTTCAAGGGAGATGCTAAATTTACGGAAATTGATGCTACGACCGCCCGTTTTGACGAGCGTGGTATCGCGGACCCATTAATTGGTTCCGTGCATGATCCAATCTATCAAGGGGCAGGAGCGATGGGTGTAGCCGGTATTCCCCAACCTAAACCAGGAGCTGTAACGAAGGCGCATGGAGGAATGTTGTTCATTGATGAGATTGGCGAGCTGCATCCAACACAGATGAACAAGCTGCTGAAAGTGCTGGAGGATCGAAAGGTATTTTTGGAAAGTGCGTATTACAATTCGGAAGATTCACATACTCCTGCTTATATTCACGATATTTTCCAAAATGGTTTGCCGGCAGATTTCCGGTTGGTAGGTGCGACGACTCGTTCGCCGCATGAGCTGCCACCAGCTATTCGTTCCCGGTGTATGGAAATTTATTTCCGCGCCCTGCAACCGCAGGAGATTGCTCGTATTGCTGAAGATGCTGTTCACAAGCTGGGTTTTGGTCCTTGTCCAGAGGCAGTGGAGGTTGTACAGCGATACGCAACTAACGGCCGCGAGGCAGTCAATATGATTCAGCTTGCTGCTGGTTTGGCACTTACCGAGAAAAGGGAACGACTTGATGCTTCGGACGTAGAATGGGTAGCGGGTAGCAGCCAGATTCAGCCCCGTCCTGATCGAAAAATACCAGGCTTGCCGCAAATCGGATTCGTTAATGGATTAGCTGTATACGGTCCGAATATGGGCATGCTGCTGGAAATTGAGGTTACCGCGGTTCCCGTTTCCGAAGGAAAGGGAAGCTATAATATTACGGGTGTTGTGGATGAGGAAGAGATTGGAGGCAACTCCCGAACACTGCGTCGTAAGAGCATGGCTAAAGGCTCTGTGGAAAATGTGCTGACTGTTTTGCGTACGCTCGGTTTATCTCCGTCCAATTACGATCTGCATATCAACTTTCCCGGGGGGACGCCGGTAGATGGTCCGTCGGCAGGGATTGCGATGGCAACAGCTATTGCCTCGGCCATGCGGGGAATTCCGGTGGATCATGAAATCGCCATGACTGGCGAGGTCAGCATCCATGGTCGTGTCAAGCCAATTGGCGGCGTATTAGCCAAGGTGGAAGCTGCTTTTCAAGCCGGGGCCAAAAAAGTGATCATTCCACAGGACAACTGGCAAGCTCTTTTTGACAGCATTGAGGGGCTAAAAGTCATCCCGGTTCAGTCGGTGACGGAAGTGTTCCGTCATGTGTTTGGGGAAGAGATGACGACAGATGCGCCTGTACATGCGCCAATTGAGACTTTTCGTCCATCCCAATCCTCCTTGTTACAGGCGGATGGTACGCATAATGGGACGATTTCAGAAACAGGATCTTGCTAATGAACTAGTCTTTCATTGGTTTTTTTATAAAACATTTGATAAAATATGAAAGATAGCAACGTGAGGATTGTAAAATCCGGAACCTGAGAATCACTGGAGGTGCGAAAGCGATGGGACCCACCAAGACAAAAGGTCGTCGTTTTCCTTTGCTGCCTTTAAGAGGACTTCTGGTTTACCCGAGTATGGTTCTGCATCTCGATGTGGGCCGGGAAAAATCGGTCAAGGCTTTGGAAAAAGCGATGGTTGAAGACAATTTGATTCTCCTGTGTTCTCAATCAGAAGTTAATATTGAAGAACCCACACAAGAGGATATTTTTCGAGTCGGCACGGTAGCTAAAGTGCGCCAAATGCTCAAGCTTCCTAACGGAACCATTCGAGTATTGGTGGAAGGGCTGGAACGCGCTGAGATTATTCAATATACGGACAATGAAGAATATTACGAGGTAATGGCAAAGGAACTGCACGAGGCAGAAATTGTCCAGCCTGAAACGGATGCGCTTATGCGCACTGTATTAACTCAGTTCGAGCATTATATCAATTTATCCAAAAAGGTAACGCCGGAGACTCTCGCTGCGGTATCTGATATCGAGGAGCCAGGACGGCTGGCAGATGTGATCACAAGTCATTTGACGCTCAAAATTAAGGAAAAGCAGGATATATTGGAGACAATCGACGTTACTCAGCGTCTGGAGAAGCTTCTAGATATTTTGAACAATGAGCGTGAAGTGCTGGAGCTGGAACGTAAAATCAACCAGCGTGTGAAGAAGCAGATGGAAAAGACGCAGAAGGAGTATTATCTGCGTGAACAAATGAAGGCCATTCAGAAGGAACTTGGCGAGAAGGAAGGGCGCGCAGGAGAAGTTGAAGAACTACGCAACCAGCTAAGTGAACGGGAGCTGCCTGTTCCGGTGAAGGAGAAGGTCGAAAAGGAAATTGACCGTCTGGAAAAGATGCCAGCAAGTTCTGCCGAGGGTGGTGTCATCCGCAATTACGTCGATTGGCTGTTAAGCTTGCCGTGGAATAAGTTTACCGATGATGATCTCGATATCGCCAAAGCGGAGGAGATACTCAATCATGACCACTATGGGCTGGATAAGCCTAAGGAGCGGGTGTTGGAGTATTTGGCTGTACGCAAACTGGTGAAGACCATCAAGGGACCTATTCTGTGCCTCGTAGGTCCGCCAGGAGTCGGCAAGACCTCGCTGGCTCGCTCAATCGCCAAATCCATGGGCCGGGAATTTGTCCGCATCTCTCTCGGAGGTGTACGGGATGAAGCGGAAATCCGTGGTCACCGCCGGACTTATGTTGGCGCGATGCCGGGCCGGATCATTCAAGGAATGAAGACAGCTGGAACCTCTAATCCAGTCTTTTTGTTGGATGAGATTGATAAAATGGCCTCCGATTTCCGCGGCGATCCATCGGCGGCATTGCTCGAAGTGCTTGATCCTGAACAAAACAACACGTTCAGCGATCATTTTGTTGAGTTGCCGTTTGATCTATCCAACGTGATGTTTGTAACGACAGCCAATGCTGCACATAATATCCCGCGTCCGCTGATGGATCGCATGGAGACGCTATATATTCCCGGCTACACCGAACTGGAGAAGCTGGAAATCGCTAACCGGTACTTATTACCCAAGCAGAAGAGAGAGCATGGCTTGGGAGAGGATCAGTTGGTCATTGGGGAGGATACGCTGCTGCGTGTCATTCGTGAATATACTCGTGAATCCGGTGTGCGGAATCTTGAGCAGCAAATGGCTTCTCTATGCCGCAAGGCCGCGAAGTCAGTTGTATCCGGTGGTGAAGGACCGATTGAAATCACACCGGATAATTTGAAAGATTATTTGGGTATTGCCAAATTCCGCTACGGTGTAGCAGAACTGGAAGATCAGATCGGTACGGTTACAGGCTTGGCATGGACAGAGGTTGGTGGTGAAACACTGATGATTGAAGTGACGGTCGTGCCCGGCAGCGGCAAACTGATTCTTACAGGTAAACTTGGAGATGTTATGAAGGAATCCGCACAGGCGGCATTTAGCTACACTCGTTCCAAAGCTGCCGAGCTGGGCATTGAATTGGACTTCTATGAGAAAAATGATATCCACATTCATATTCCTGAGGGAGCAATTCCAAAGGATGGCCCATCGGCCGGGATTACGATTGCTACCGCATTAATTTCGGCTCTGACCAACCGTCATGTATCCAAGGATGTGGCTATGACGGGCGAAATAACGCTGCGCGGTCGCGTACTGCCAATCGGTGGTTTGAAAGAGAAATCGCTGGCTGCCCATCGGGCAGGCTACAAAAAAATTCTGCTTCCCAAAGATAATGAGCGGGATTTGAAGGATATTCCCGACAGTATCCGGCAGGATGTTGAATTTGTTCCCGTTGCCCATATGGATCAGGTGTTAAAGCATGCTTTGGTTGAGCAGGCAAGGGTACATTAGAGAGGAATTAAGGACATAATGAAAGTAACAAAAGCAGATTTTATAATAAGTGCGGTTGGCCCGAGTCAGTTTCCTGTGGACGCTTTGCCAGAGATTGCTCTGGCAGGGCGCTCCAATGTTGGGAAATCATCACTGATTAATCGGATGATTAACCGTAAAAATTTGGCGAGAACCAGTTCTACGCCAGGTAAAACCCAGCAACTTAATTATTACCGGATTAATGATGAACTCTATTTTGTCGATTTTCCCGGTTATGGTTATGCTAAGGTATCCAAAACGTCCCGCAAGGCTTGGGGGCAGATGATTGAGTCTTATTTGCTGGAACGTGAGCCGCTTAAGCTGGTGCTGCAAATGGTAGATTTGCGCCACCCGCCGTCCAAGGATGATATCATGATGTACGACTGGCTGCGCCATAACGGGCTTCCGGTCTGTGTTGTAGGCACAAAAGCAGATAAAATCCCTAAAACTCGGCGAGAAAAGCACTATAAAGTAATCAAGCAGGAACTCGGCATACTTCCCGGGGGGTTGTTTATCCCCTTTTCATCCGAAGAAGGTATGGGCAAGGAAGAGCTGTGGTCGGTCATCTCCAGTTATATAGAGAATGATGACGAAGAGCAGACAGAATTTTAAGGTTAGGGACGTCCTTGAGGGCGTCCTTTTATCGTGAAGTTGGATTCAAAAACATTAAACTTACTAAATCGGTAGGATTAATATATAATACTAAAGGAAATCGCGGAATTTAAGTGTAAAAGTGAGCAAATGGAGGATAATACAGCCACGGCTCTGTTATTTTCTGTTTATTTCCTAGGAACGGCGATATTTATGATTTGGTGCGCAAGAAAAGCGCTTCAGGTCTGATGTATAATAAAGCACAAAGCTTACACTAAAGGTACAGGATAGAATTGAGGAGATTGCTATGGCGCAGCGATTAGCCACAGAGTATGTAAAAACCACTTTGACCTTGTCAGAAAACCAAATGGACGAATTTTTGCAGGCAGTGGATGATCCCCAAGTGCATTATCATATTAAAGTTCTGGATCACGGGAGACAGGAAATCGTTCTGGAGCATATTGCAGGTGAGGAAGTTCATTTGTTTTTTGAAGCCAAAGAGGGAGCGTTTGTCTGTGAATTGACTTGCCGCTTAGTTCATCCCCAGCTGACCCTGTTTATACGCCAACTATTTGTTCGCTTTAAGGGTGAAGGTATTGTTTATCGAATGTATCAAGGATTCACTATGGTGTATTTTTATAATGAAGGTGCAGTTCGCAAAATTATAGAAAAGAATGCGGAAGGCTCCAGACTGGTGTTTGAATATAGAAATACAGTGCAAGAACTGCAACATCTTTTTCAACATCAGGACGTCGAAAATGAAATATCAGATGTATACAATCTCATTAATTCGTTACTTGACGAGCGGAATTTGGCGCGTACTTTCTCTGAACTAGAACAGATTGATCACAAGCTTCGGGAGAGTTGCTCCAAATTATTTGCACTGGAAGCTTAAAAAGGCTTGAATATATGGAGTGAATTGTTATGCAGTGTAGTTCCTTTCCTTACCGAAAGGGGCTTTTTTATTCCAAAAAAATGATTGCATTTGCTGCATATAGATGTTATTTTTAATCTCGTTGAAATTGAATATGAATATAGGAACCAGGATTCACTCAGGACATTGAATGTTGCGAGAGGTTATCCCTCGGGAAGTGAATGACGTAGGTCCTAGCGGATGAAATTTTATCAAACATTTTATTCCTAGGAAGGGGGAACCGAAAGATGGAATTGGAATACTCTACTTTCGGAAGACACGTTGCCGTAGATACTTGGGGTGTAGAGTTTGAATTACTGAATGATGCACAGTTTCTGGAGGCTCAATTAGTAGAAGCTGCTGAAGCTTGCGGAGCAACGGTGATGTCCGTTCAATCTAAGCAATTCGAACCACAGGGAGCTACCGTGCTTGTACTGTTGTCGGAGAGTCACCTCTCTATTCATACGTATCCTGAGAAAGGGTTTGCCGCTATTGATTGCTATACTTGTGGTGAAACTGTTGATCCGCAGCTGGCGATTAATTACCTGGTATCCGTTCTAAAACCGAAAAAAACATATGCGAAGAAGCTGATTCGCGGCTTGGGAGAACTTCAAGTGGAATCTCCGGAGTGCAAGCTGGCTGAGTTAGTGTGAAATTTCTTTCTTTATGGAGTCGTATGTGCATCCTATATCATAACCATGGAACATTTCCATGGTTATTTGTTTTAAAAGTGGTCTACACTAAACCAAGTCATACAGAATGGGCTAACGTTCATGAAAGTCATTCAATTTTCATAAACAATTCATAAAACAGCCGAAGGGGATTCGGACTTCTGTGATATAATTAACATAGTTTATGAGAACAGTGATTATTCTTATTATAGTTTAGGCAGGTGAATTTACAATGCACATCGTCGTTGTTGGGTTGAATTATCGTACGGCGCCTGTGGAAGTCAGAGAACGTTTTACATTTGCAGAACAGGATTTGCCCAAAGCGCTGGAACAACTCAAACTTACCAAAAGTGTGTTGGAGGGCGTAGTTGTCGCAACCTGCAATCGGACTGAAATATATGTTGTGGTGGACCGCCTTCACATGTGCGGTTATTTTATACGCAGTTTTATGGAGCAATGGTTTGGCATTCCTCGTGATGAGTTTACACAACATTTATATATATATGAGGACGAACAGGCAATTCGGCATTTGTTCCGTGTGACTTGTGGTCTGGATTCTATGGTCATCGGAGAAACACAAATTTTGGGACAAGTAAAGAATGCTTTTCTTCAGGCTCAATCCCAGAAAATTACGGCAACGTGGTTTAATATGTTGTTTAAGCAGGCCGTCACATTGGGCAAGCGTGCCCATTCGGAGACGTCTATTGGAGAAAGCGCCGTGTCCGTTAGCTATGCAGCCGTTGAATTGGGCAAACGGATTTTCGGGATGTTTACGGATAAAAAAGTACTGATCCTCGGTGCTGGTAAAATGAGCGAGCTCACCGTTAAGCATTTGTACAGCGGCGGAGCTGCTGAGGTGATTGTAGCAAATCGGACTTTGTCCCGCGCGGAAGACCTAGCCTCCAAGTTTAACGGAACGCCGGTTACGATGGAGGAAGGCATAAATCGGTTGGCGGATGTGGATATTGTGATTAGCTCGACTGGTGCTCAGGGGTATATTCTGGATCGCAGTCGCGTTGAAGCTAGTATGAAACGTCGTCAGTCCCGTCCTTTGTTTATGATTGATATCGCGGTTCCGCGCAATCTGGACCCGGCTATTGGCGAATTACAGAATGTTTTCCTATATGATATTGATGATCTGGAAGGGATCGTGGAGAGCAATCTGGAAATGCGTCGTACTGAAGCTGCTAAAATCGAGCATATGATTGAAGAGGAGCTTAGCGAGTTTTATCAATGGTTGAAAACGATGGGAGTGCGTCCGGTGATTCGTGCATTACAAGAAAAATCGGAGTCTATACATCAGGATACGCTGGAAAGCTTGTTCAACAAGCTTCCCGAGCTGGATGAACGGCAGCGCAAGGTCATAAGCCGCTTGACGAAAAGTATGCTGAATCAGATGATGCATGATCCGATCAATCGTGTCAAAGAAATGGCTGTCCAAAAGCAGGGGAATGAGGCGCTGGATATGTTTAGCCACATTTTTGCTCTGGAGGATCGTTTGGAGGACGCTGCTCAGAAAGTAGATAAAAGCGATGCATCTGCATTAATAAAGTCGGAGGCTGGGGTTCATGGAAAAACCGGTCAGGCGCAGTCTTTGCCAGCGTCGTTTGCGCCGGCCAGCCTGTAAGGTGGGTGAACAGACGTGTCCTCAGGCATGCTTATATATGATTCAATGATTTATGTTTTTGCCCTGAGCCTTCTGTTTGTATTTTCGGATGGAATTCGTCGCAATGCGAATGCAAAACGGACAGGTACAGGGCTTCTTGTTGTCGTTGTAGTGCTCCAGCTTGTTTATATGGGAATGAGAACCTGGAATGAAGGTCATCTTCCTATTTTTGTACCCTACGACTTTCTGTTTCTGTTCTCATTTATTTTGGTACTGATTTCTTTAATTCTGTCACGTTATCAACGATCCGAATTTGCAGTATTGTTGCTTAATATCATTAGCTTTGCTGTTCTTGTGCTCAACAATATATGGATGGTGCCGATCGACAACCCGCTTGGCAATTGGCATACCGTACATGGGCTACTTCTGATTCATATTGCACTGGCTAATCTTGGCTTTGTCGCAATGACGGTAGCGGCTGTGTTTTCGGGGTTATATCTGTTTTTGCATCGTAAATTGAAAGTAAAGAAATGGAATGACACGATTAGGCGCCTGCCAAGCCTGGAAATGATGGATCGGTATACGCATATGGCGCTGTTAATTGGTACTCCTCTGCTAGGAGTTTCTATTGTCGTCGCTGTTATTTCTATTATTGCCGAGGAACGCTGGCGTCTTTTGCTAGATACCAAAGTGCTGATGACCGCAATTGCTTTGTGTGTGTATATTGTATTTTTAGTGAGCAAAAGATTGAATCAGCGTTCAGGTCTTATTATGGCAAAGTGGTCTTTGGTTGGCTACACGCTATTGATTCTTAATTTTTTGCTGAATTCCTGGTCTGTATTTCATCAATGGACGGGAGAGTGAAAAGCCAGTTGCAGCATTTTGTCCCGATTTCGTTGAATTGTAAGAATAAGGTCTGTTGTGTTGTAGGCGGCGGCAGGATTGCGGAACGAAAGGTTAAGAGGATGATGGAAAGTGGGGCGTTCATCACCGTTATTAGCCCGAATATAACGCCGGATTTAAAGATCCTGGCCGATCACAAGCAGCTCCACTGGGTAAATCGCGTATATCGCGAGGGTGACCTCCAGGGAGCCTTTCTTGTATTTGCGGCGACGGACCAGAGAGAAGTGAATAATGAGGTTGCGCATGAGGCCCGGCAAAGGGGTATACTGGTAAATGTGACGGATCGCTCGGAAGAAGGAGATTTTATAACGCCGGGTATTATTCGACGAGGGAGACTGACGATTAGTATTTCCACAGAAGGGGCAGGCCCCGCAGTGACCGCTGATATTACATCAGCCTTGGATACGTTGTTCGGCAGCGAATACGAGCCTTATCTGGATTTTATGCACGATATGCGCCAGATTATCAAACGCAAGGTAAGCTCCCCACAGCAAAGGACCAAACTACTAAGACGCTTGGCGAATAGCGAAATTTTGGATCAAATACGACGTCATGAATTTACGGCTTGGACTGAACAAGAAATAGATCTATGGATTGCGCAAAATCAGGAGGAATAACATGCGAACAATTGTGGTAGGCAGCAGACAGAGTGCCTTGGCGTTAACTCAGACCGGGCATGTCATTGAGGATTTGAATGCACTGTGCGCGGAGCATGGATTGGATTTAAAATTTGTCGTCAAGAAAATCCTGACCAAGGGTGATCGGATATTGGATGTAACCCTGTCCAAAGTGGGTGGCAAAGGACTTTTTGTCAAAGAGATTGAACAGGCCATGCTGGCCGGTGAAATTGATATGGCAGTACATAGTATGAAGGATATGCCGTCCGAATTGCCGGAAGGTCTTGTCAACGGCGCTGTACCGCGCCGTGAGGACCCGCGTGATTGCCTGATCACATTGGGAGCCAAGAGTCTGGAGGATTTGCCTTCAGGAGCCAAGGTGGGCACCAGTAGCTTACGCAGAGCAAGCCAAATCAAGTCCATGCGACCTGATCTACAATTGGAGCCAGTACGCGGTAATATTGATTCCCGTCTGAGAAAGCTAGAGACGGAAGGTTTTGATGCCATCATTCTGGCGGCAGCAGGCTTGCACCGCATGGGCTGGAAAGACCGAATTACGTCCTATATACCAGTGGAAGCATGTTTGCCGGCAGTGGGGCAGGGAGCGCTTGGCATTGAATGTCGCGCGAGCGATGAAGAGCTATTGGCATTGCTGAACCTCTACAGCGACCGAGATACCTCGGCCACGGTTGCAGCAGAACGAACCTTTTTGGGTGTGTTAAATGGGGGATGCCAAGTGCCGATCGGGGCTCATGCGGTCTGGGCTGGTCAAGAAATCAGTCTTACAGGGATGGTAGGCTCGCCAGATGGCGAGGTTATTTTGAAGGAAACGCTCCAGGGGAAAGATCCGCAGAAGTTGGGAGAAGCGGTGGCGGCCAGTTTGATTGCCAAAGGAGCGGAACAGATTCTGGCGCAGGTGAGGGGATAATGGAATGGTGGGAAAGGTATATTTAGTAGGTGCAGGACCCGGAGATGCGAGATTAATTACGGTCAAAGGTTGGGAATGCATTCAACTGGGCGATGTCATTGTATATGACAGACTGGCAAGCCCTCGTCTCTTGGGACTGATGAAGCCAGGGGCCCAAAAAATATATGTCGGCAAGCTGCCAGATCGTCACACCATGAAGCAAGAGGATATTAATCAGCTGCTGGTGGATTTAGCCTTGGAAGGAAAAACAGTCGTCCGGCTCAAAGGGGGAGACCCTACGATTTTTGGACGAGTCGGCGAGGAAGCTGGGCTGCTGCGTAAACACGGTATTTCCTATGAAATCATACCTGGCATTACATCAGCTATCAGCGTGCCTGCCTATGCAGGCATTCCTGTTACACATCGGGATATGGCCTCGTCGCTGTCGATCATTACAGGTCATGAAAGTCCAGATAAACTCGATAAAAGCATTCAGTGGGATAAAGTAACGAACGCAACGGGTACACTGATCTTTATGATGGGAGTAGCGAAGATTGGCTATATCAGTGATCAGCTGATAAAGCACGGTAAGCCGTCTGATACTCCGGTTGCTTTGATTCGTTGGGGGACCCGCGCCGAGCAAGATACGCTAGTAGGTACGCTGGCGGATATTGAAGCCAAGGTGAAGGCAGCGAATTTTCAACCGCCCGCCGTTATCGTTGTCGGAGAAGTGGTCAATCAGCGTGAACAGTTAAAATGGGCAGAGGATATGCCTTTGTTTGGAAAGCGGATTTTGGTTACCCGCGCACGCGCACAGGCCAGCAGCCTGGTCCGCCGGATTGAGGAGCTTGGCGGTGAACCTTATGAATTCCCAGTTATCCAGACGGTTGTCCCTTCGGACGAGCCAACAAAACAGAAAATTAAAGAGGCATTTACGCGACTTCCTGAATATGACTGGGTGTTTTTTACCAGTGTTAACGGAGTGGAATACTTTTTCACTCACTTAAAGGAACAGGGGAAGGATGTACGTTCCTTATACAAAGCTCGTATTGCCGCTGTTGGGCCAGCTACGGCCGATGCGCTTCGGAAGCATGGAATTGTAGCAGAACAGATCGAAGGACCTTTTCAGGCAGAGGGTTTGCTGGAGGCGTTTGAGCAGGATTTGCAGACAGGGCAAAGCGTATTTCTTCCAAGAGGTGATCTTGCTCGCTCCTGGTTGCCAGATCAGCTAAGGGAGATGGGACTTCATGTGACCGAGGCTGATTTGTATCAAACGGTGCTGGCGGCCAATACACAGGATGACGAACTCCTCAAACTGCTTGAGGAACGTGCCATTCATGCGATTACGTTTACCAGTTCCTCAACCGTAACCTTTTTCATGGAAGCCCTCAAACAAATGGGGATCAGTGATCCAGTGTCGCTACTGGAGGGAGTTACCATCGCTGTGATCGGCCCCTTGACGGGTGAGACAGCAACCCAAGCCGGTCTGACTGTCAGTTTGATGTCAGAGAAGGCAACCATTGAAAGCCTCATTCAATCGTTATGTGACTGGAAGCAATCAAGTACGGTTATGACATTATAAATTTTTAATTTTTACAAATGAATGTATAAAAAATGGAGGTTTATAAATATGAGCGTTCCTTTTACCAGACATCGTCGTTTGCGCCAGTCGGCTGCAATTCGCAGCATGGTGCGTGAGACGGTATTGAATCCGGCTGATTTTATCCAACCGATCTACGTAACATTTGGTACTGGAGTGAAACAGGAGATTAGTTCCATGCCAGGGGTATACCGTTTTTCATTGGATCAGCTGGAGGAAGAGCTGAAAGAAATTAGTGAGCTTGGCATTCCTGCTGTGCTCCTGTTTGGCATACCAGAAACCAAGGATAGTGTAGGGACTTCAGCTTTTGTGGACAATGGTATTGTGCAGGAGGCTACTCGTTTGATTAAGTCCCGTTATCCCGAATTGCTGGTTGTGGCAGACACTTGCTTGTGTGAGTTTACGGACCATGGACACTGCGGTATGGTGCACATGCATGAGCATGATGGTGAGATATGTGGTGAAGTATTGAATGATGAATCGCTGGAGGTGCTGGTACGTACAGCCGTTTCTCAGGCCAGAGCTGGTGCAGATATTATCGCTCCCTCTAATATGATGGACGGTTTTGTACAGGCGATTCGCCAGGGACTCGATCTGGAAGGATTTTCACATATTCCGATTATGTCGTATTCCGTCAAATATGCGTCTGCTTTTTATGGCCCTTTCCGGGAAGCGGCTGATTCTGCACCGCAGTTTGGTGACCGCAAATCCTATCAAATGGACCCTGCCAATGCTCGTGAGGCGTTGCGGGAAGCGGAGTCCGATGTGCTGGAGGGTGCGGACATGTTGATGGTGAAGCCTTCCCTTTCTTATCTGGATGTAATGCGTACTATCAAAGATCAATTTGATCTGCCTTTGGTGGCTTACAACGTCAGCGGTGAGTATGCGATGGTCAAGGCCGCAGCTCTTCAAGGCTGGATTGATGAAAAAGCAATGGTGATGGAGATTCTGACAAGCATGAAGCGTGCGGGTGCGGATATGATTATTACCTATTCTGCCAAGGATGCGGCCAGATGGTTGAAGCAATAAGTGTATTTTTCAGAAGACAGGAGTGATTATAATGATCGACGAACAACGAACGGTACGCAAGGATACGCGTTCCAAAGCAGCCTTTGATGAGGCAAAACAATATATTCCGGGTGGCGTAAATAGTCCGGTTCGAGCTTTTAAATCCGTGGGTATAACACCGGTATATATTGATCGTGGGGAAGGATCGCGTGTATATGATATCGACGGTCAATCCTATATCGACTACGTATGTTCATGGGGACCGCTTATTATGGGCCATGCGCACCCCGAAGTGGTTAAAGCCTTACAGGCTGCTGTTGTAAAAGGAACCAGCTTCGGAGCCCCAACGCTGGCAGAAACTGAAATGGCTAAGCTCGTATGTGAGCGTGTTCCTTCCATGGACATTGTTCGAATGGTCAACTCGGGAACCGAGGCAACCATGAGTGCGATACGACTTGCACGTGGATTTACAAAACGCAGCAAAATCCTTAAGTTTGAAGGCTCTTATCACGGTCATGCGGACAGCTTGCTAATTAAAGCAGGCTCTGGTGTTGCGACATTAGGTCTGCCCGATAGTCCGGGTGTACCTGAAGTGGTGGCCACCCATACCATCACCGTTCCCTATAATGATTTGGCGTCGGTAAAGCTGGCTTTTGAAAAATTTGGCGAAGAGATTGCTGCAATTATTGTCGAGCCGGTAGCTGGCAATATGGGGGTTGTACCGCCACAGCCTGGATTTTTGGAGGGTTTGCGTGAGGTAACCCAGCAGTACGGAAGTCTGTTGATTTTTGATGAAGTGATGACCGGATTCCGAGTGGGGCTTCATTCCGCTCAGGGACGCTTTGGTGTGACACCGGATCTTACGTGTCTGGGCAAAGTCATTGGTGGTGGCCTGCCCGTAGGTGCTTATGGCGGACGTCGCGACATTCTAGAGCAAATTGCGCCAGCTGGACCCATCTATCAGGCGGGTACGCTGAGCGGAAATCCGCTGGCGATGGCAGCAGGCTATTCGACGCTTAAATTGCTGACACCGGAAGTATATGATCGTCTGGAAGAGCGGGCAGCACGGCTTCAAACCGGATTCGAACGTAACGCGCGTGAACTGGGTATTCCTGTCACGATCAACCGTGTCGGTTCCATGGTATGTCCGTTTTTCACAGACGAGAAGGTTGTCAATTTTGATACCGCTAAAACGAGTAATCAGGACCACTTCCGCCGTTACTTTACTGAATTGGTGAATGAGGGCATTAGTGTGGCTCCATCTCAATTTGAGGGCATGTTCGTATCAGGTGTGCATACGGTTGAGGATATTGATGCGACCATTGAAGCGAATTATCGCGCACTCAAACGTCTATGAGCTGGAAAGGCAGCTGGAAAAGAAGAGGACCGTGGCTGGAAATCACACCAGGGCGAGAAATTGCAGCCGATGAAAATCGCATTGAGCTTGTAGATCGCGCTGAAGCTGTGGATCGCTGGTTGCTGAACCGTCTCGGTTTACCGGACAAGCTGTGGCGCAGGCTACGGCATGAAAAAGGGATTGAACTTACAGGGGACCGGCTGCGGCTGGCCCTTTTTCCTGTGTTGGACTTTGGCATTACTCCTCGTTGGTATGATTTGAAGGTTTTGTATGAAGATGATTTCTGCTTGGTCGTACACAAACCAGCGGGTATGGCGGTCCATCCAGACGGTGGTGTAAAGGATGGCCCGCTGACGCTGGATCATGCTGTCGCGTCCTACTATGAGATGAATGGCATCCATACAGCGGTACGACATGTGCATCGTCTGGATGTGGATACGACAGGCCCGGTGTTATATGCCAAAAATGAATTTGCGTTGCTCAAGCTGGACGAACAAATGAGAGCTAAGAACATCGATCGTCGCTATGTAGCTTTGGTACGAGGGAAAGTGCCTCGATCGCTGCGCACGTTGGATTGGCCGATTGGCAAGGATAGGCATCATAAACAGCGCCGCCGCGTATCTCCAACTGGGCAGAAGGCGGTTACCCATGTAGAAGTTGGCGAAGTATGGGGAAGTGGGCCGAGTACGGTCAGTCTAGTGTATCTGACACTGGAGACAGGTCGGACGCACCAGATCCGCGTACATCTTAGTCATGCTGGCTATCCTTTGCTTGGGGACGTATTGTATGGCGGCCGTGCTGCTGATTTTGGCAGGCAGGCTCTTCACGGAGAGCGCCTCACCTTCTGTCATCCGCTGAGCGGCGAAATGATAAACGTGGATGATGCTTGGCCCGATGATTTTCAAAAGCTGTATAAACAGCTATAAAAGATGGCATGCCTTCTATTTTGGCGCATATACTTGAACCTAGAAACGGTTTGCAATATGGAGTTTCCGTGCGCCTGACACGAGTCAGAGGATGTGCGGAGGCTGCCCAAAGGAGGATGCCATCCTTGAATAAACAACAGAATGATCAGCCGCAAGGCTTGCGTTTTGATATTTATGAACGCATTCATTTGACGGAGGAAGCTGCCGGGATTGCCGAGTTGGAGGAAATTGAGCTTCTGCCACGCATTCAGGTTGTAACCCACGGCGACCATGCCGCTTTGCGAGGGCATTTGCTGCTGGAGGGCGTGTACCGCACACCTGAACAGATTACGAGTGAGCTTCATCATTTGATCCCTGTGGAAATTACCATTCCACTGAACCGGGTAGGGAGATTGGAAGATATATCCGTAGAGATTGAAAATTTCGATGTGGACCTGCTCTCTTTACGCAGTCTAAACATTACAGGCGTTCTTTCTTTGCATGGGGTGGAAAGTTCACATGCAGAGGAGACGGCGGTTTGGCTGGATGATGAATTTACTGTAGTGCATGCGCCTGAGCATCCGGCTCCATCTCTTTCCGGCGATGGAGAGTATCGTCATGAAGAGACCTATTCTACCCAAGACTCGGTATTCAACAACATTACAGACCCGGAAACTTCATACACAGTAGCAGCGCAACAGGAGACAGCCTACTGGGGACATTCACCAGAAGTCCAAGAGGAACAAAAGTCATCATTGGAGCAGCAAGCTTATGATCCGATAGTAGACCCGAACCGATTTTATGAGCCGTGGACTGGAAAAGAAGTGGAAGACAGTTCCTCTGAAGTTAAGCATCAGCAGGAGACGCCGGAAGTGTGGGCATTTCAGCAAGAGGAAGCAGGGTCGGAAGGGAACAAGCCCAAAGTATCCTCTGCATCTCCCAATGTAGCAGACGATCCTTTACTGTCTGAGACACATTCTGCCACAGAGTCGGAGATTTATCTGGAGCCGCAGTTGGAAGTAAGTCAGGGAAATGACTCTGATTTCAGGCCTGAAGCGTCAGAACAGGTGAACCATGGAGTTCAGGATACCTTTACTGAGGAAAAGCCAGAGATGCGTGTAGCGCTTAACAGTAAAAAGCATGAAGGAGCAGACGAGCCAGACCCGGTTGTCTTTTCATCATTGCTTCAATCCAGCCGTTCGGTGAAGGAAGCGGAACACCAGCAGCAGCTGGAACATGAAACGCAAGAACAGGATCAGAAAGCCGACGAAGAGCGTGAGGATGCCAAGTGGAAAAACCTTTTTTTCCATACAAAGGATGAAACGCCTTTCTGCAAGGTACGGTTATGCATTGTACAGCGCGAGGATACACTGGAAACGATAGCAGACCGTTATCAGCTTAGCCCCCGGGAGCTACAATTGTATAACAGATTGGCAGAGCATCATGTGGAAGAAGGGCAGGTATTGTACATCCCTTGATCCGGCTGCTGAAAACATGCAGCGAAGTGTTGACATCGTCAATGAGAAATGGGTGTTGACTATAGTCAATGGGAAATGTATGATGTGGTATAGTTATTGAAAGACTGAGATCGGGAAGAGTAGGCAGCAAGCCCTTCAGAGAGTGGAATTGCAGCGCTGTGAGGTTCCGCAGGAAGCTACTGGCCGAAGTCACCCGGGAGTCGCCTGTTTGAACGGTTCCTCATTTCATTCCTTCGGAAGGTAGGAGGTTCACGGTAGAATAAGGCCGGTCCGCAACCGTTATCTGCATAAAGTGTCACACCATGTGTAATGGATCCGTGGATACATACACTAGGGGTGAAACAAAGGTGGTACCGCGAGAGAACAGCCTTTCGTCCTTTGAGGATGAAGGGCTTTTTTTATTTGCCAATTGAAAAATCATGGAGGTATCCTGATATGTCAGAACAAGACAACAAGACAACCTTGGAAATGCCAACAACTTACGATCCCAAATCAGCAGAACAAAAATGGTACAAAACCTGGATGGAGAAGGGCTATTTCCGTGCCGGACAACATCCAGAGGCAGAGCCTTTTACAATCGTTATTCCACCACCAAATGTTACAGGTATGCTGCATATTGGGCATGCGCTTGACTTTACTTTGCAGGATATTATTATCCGCGCCAAACGGATGCAGGGTTATGATGCCTTGTGGCTGCCGGGCGCAGACCATGCAGGTATTGCGACTCAAACAAAAGTAGAGCAGAAGCTGCGTGAAGAAGGTCTGACTCGCTATGATTTGGGCCGTGAGAAGTTTTTGGAGAAAGTGTGGGAATGGAAGGATCTTTATCTGGACAACATCCACAATCAATGGGAGAAAATGGGTTTTTCCCTCGATTATTCTCGTGAACGTTTTACATTGGATGAGGGACTGTCCAAAGCGGTACGCGAAGTATTCGTGAAACTGTACAAAAAAGGCCTGATTTATCGCGGTAAACGCATCATTAACTGGGACCCTGCTGCACGTACTGCACTGTCGGATATTGAAGTGGAATACAAAGAGGTGAACGGAAATCTGTATCACCTGCAATATCCTTTGAAAGACGGTAGCGGATTTATTACGGTGGCTACTACACGCCCTGAAACGATGTTGGGCGATACAGCTGTTGCTGTACATCCGGAAGATGGCCGCTACAAGCACATGATCGGTAAAATGCTTGTGCTTCCAATCATCGGACGGGAAATTCCGATCATTGCAGATGACTACGTGGATAAAGATTTTGGTAGTGGCGCGGTTAAGATCACACCGGCTCACGATCCAAATGACTTTGAAATGGGACAACGTCACCAATTGCCGCAAATTACGGTGATGGACGAGACGGGAACGATGAATGCCGAAGCAGGCAAATATCAGGGACTGGACCGCAGCGATTGCCGTAAGCAAATTGTCGCTGATTTGAAGGAACAGGGCGTACTGATTCGCATTGAAGAGCATGTGCACCAGGTAGGTCACAGTGAGCGAACAGGGGTAGTTGTAGAACCTTATCTGTCCACGCAATGGTTCGTGGAAATGAAGCCTCTGGCAGCTAAGGCGATTGAAGCGCAGAAGGCGGGCAAGGGTGTAAACTTTGTGCCGGATCGCTTTGAGCGTACTTATCTGCATTGGATTGAAAATGTACGTGATTGGTGTATTTCCCGACAATTATGGTGGGGACACCGGATTCCGGCTTGGTACGACGAGGAAACCGGAGAAGTGATTGTATCGGCGGAGGACCCTACAACTTTGCCGGAATATGCCGGCAGAAAGCTCATACAGGATGAAGATGTGCTCGATACTTGGTTCAGCTCTGCTTTATGGCCGTTTTCGACCCTGGGTTGGCCTGAGCAAACAGAGGATCTCAAACGTTATTATCCGACGAGTGTCCTAGTTACAGGCTACGACATTATTTATTTCTGGGTATCGCGTATGATCTTTACCGCGCTGGAGTTTACGGAAGAGATTCCATTTAAGGACGTACTTATGCACGGCTTGGTTCGTGATGCAGACGGAAGAAAAATGTCCAAATCTCTGGGTAATGGTGTTGATCCGCTCGACGTCATCGACCAATATGGTACTGATGCAATGCGTTATATGATCTCCACCAGCAGCACGCCTGGACAAGACCTTCGTTTCCGCTGGGAACGTGTGGAGCAGGCGCGTAACTTTGCCAATAAAATCTGGAATGCATCACGTTTTGCACTAATGAATTTGGAAGGTGTCACTGCGGCAGATATAGACATTACTGGTGACTTGAGCACCGTTGATCGTTGGATTCTGCACCGTCTAAACGAAACTTCACGTGACATCACGCGTCTAATAGATGCTTATGAATTTGGCGAGACAGGCCGCCTTCTGTATAACTTTATTTGGGATGATTTGTGCGACTGGTACATTGAGTTTGCGAAGCTTTCCCTGTATGGCGAAAATGCAGAGGCGAAAAAGAAAACACAATCCGTACTTGCATATGTATTGGATCGGACACTGCGCATGATTCATCCGTTCATGCCGTTTATCTCCGAAGAAATATGGCAGCATCTTCCGCATGAGGGAGAAACGATCACACTGGCCGCTTGGCCTGTTTATGATCCTGCTTTCGAGGATAAAGATGCGGTCGCTGAAATGAATTTGCTGATCGACGTTATTCGTGCTGTACGCAATATCCGCGCTGAAGTCAACGTGCCGATGAGTAAAAAAGTTGAATTGCTCATAAAACCCGGCGATCAAGCCGTTCTTGATATCATTAACCGCAATGGGGAGTATGTGCGCCGATTCTGTAATACGTCTGAATTCGACGCGGGATTAGAGTTCACCGCTCCAGATAAAGCCATGACATCTATCGTTAGCGGCGCAGAGCTATACCTGCCGTTAGCCGGACTGCTAGATATTGCCCAGGAAATTAGCAGACTGGAAAAAGAACTTCAGCATTTGAACAGTGAAGTGGAGCGCGTGGAGAAAAAGCTCTCTAACCAAGGCTTCGTGGCGAAGGCACCAGCCAAAGTCATCGAGGAAGAAAAGGCCAAGCAAGCCGATTACTCAGATAAGCGCGCTAAAGTTATCGCACGTATTGAAGAACTCAAAGCATAATTTCACTCACAATAAAATGACCTGAAGGTGAAGAGGATGTCAGATACGACCAGGGGCGGCGACATAGCTCCTTTACAAAGTTATGATGAAGCAGTGGAATGGATTAACGGGTTAATCCCGTTTGGCATTAGACCCGGACTGGAACGAATCGAACAGCTGATGAGTAAGCTGGGTGATCCGCAACGGCATCTGAAATTTATTCATATTGCGGGAACCAACGGCAAGGGCTCGACATGTGCCTTTCTAACCTCTGTGCTAATGAAGTGTGGATACGGTGTAGGAACCTTTACTTCTCCATACATCACCCGATTTACAAACCGTTTTCAATTCAACGGGACCGATATTCCAGATGAAACGCTGGTTTCGCTGGCCAATCGCTTATATCCGTTGGTGAAAGAAATCGCAGATAGTGAGTTGGGCTCACCTACGATGTTTGAGGTATCCACAGCGTTAGCTATTTTGTACTATGCTACGGTATCTTTTCCAGATGTTGTGGTATGGGAAACGGGTCTCGGGGGAAGGATGGATGTAACTAATATCGTGAACCCTATCGTCTCGGTTATTACGAATGTCGGCTATGACCATACGGATATTTTGGGAGATACACTGGAACAGATTGCAAGGGAAAAGGCTGGGATCATCAAGCCAGGTGTCCCTGTCGTCAGTTGTGTTTCCCAGCCCGAGGCTATTCAAGTCATACGTGAAACGGCGTCCAAACAAGGAGCTACCTTGTACCTGGCAGGAGAACAATTTACGTATGAACGGCTAAATGGGGATGAAACAGGTCAGACCTTTTCATTCGCGGGCCCCTTCCGGCATATGGAAATTGACATCACGTTGTTAGGCGAGCATCAGTGTTCTAATGCGGCAGGAGCCATGATGGCACTTGAAGTCTTACGTCAGTATATGGCTTTTGTATTGGATGATGAGGAATTGCTAGAGGGCTTTAGGCAAGCTGCGTGGGCAGGGCGTCTCGAACAAGTCAGTACCTCGCCGAGGATTGTGCTTGATGGGGCTCATAATCCAGAAGGGGCACAGACGCTGGCCAAAAGTCTTCCTCAAGTGTACTCGTACAAAAAATTGGTTTTAATGATGGGAATGCTGTCAAACAAGCATCATGAAGCATACTTGCAGCATATACTGCCACTAGTAGATACGCTTATCCTGACCGAGCCCAATTTTCGCCGCAAAATGAATGCCGCTGATTTGGCTCATCTCGTGGAGAAGCTGCGGCCGTCTTATGCCAAAACACATTTAAAAATTATTGTAGAAGGTGACTGGAAAAAGGCTCTGGGTCTGCTTCAGTCACATACGGAAGCGGAAGATCTGGGGGTGGTGTCCGGCACGCTGTACCTTATTGCGGATGTACGGGCTACCCTTATGTATCAAACCGATTCGGAAAAAGGTTGGTGAAATTTGTTGATTACTTCGGAACATGTTCATTTTATCGGTATCGGCGGCTACGGGATGAGCGCGATTGCTCGGGTCATGCTGGAGATGGGGTATACCGTGACTGGCTCAGATGTGGCAGCACAAGAGCTGACAGAAAAATTAGCGGCAAAAGGCGCAAAAATATACATTGGACACACGCCTGAACATATTGCGGGCGCGGATATCGTTGTCTATTCAACAGCATTGTCACGTGACAATGTGGAGCGGGTGGCAGCGGAAGAATTGAATATTCCAACACTGCACCGTTCGCAGATGTTGGCTCGCTTGCTTAACGAACGTAAGGGAATTGCGGTTGCAGGTGCGCACGGTAAAACGACGACCTCCTCTATGATCGCTCTGGTTATGGAGAGATGTAACGTTGATCCAACGTATATTATTGGCGGCGAAATCACGAATTTGGGGACGAACGCCAAAGCGGGTAAAAGCGAGTTTGTCGTAGCCGAGGCGGATGAGAGTGATGGCTCTTTTCTGCAATATCATCCTTGGCAGGGCATCGTAACCAATATTGAAGCAGACCATTTGGAAAATTATGATGGGGACTTCAATCGCCTGAAAAGTGCCTACGTGCAATTTTTGAGCCAAATTCGACCGGATGGAGCAGCTATTGTATGCGCCGATGATCAGAACATCCGGGAGATGCTGCCTAAGCTTCAAACTCGGGTCATTACTTATGGGGTAGAGCATGAAGCGGATTACATGGCGACAGATATCCAATTAGGTGATCGTCGATTAAGCTTTACAATGAACCGTAAGGGAATAGCCCTCGGAACGATTGAATTATCTGTACCGGGTAAACATAACATGTATAATGCTATGGCTACTGTGATTTCATGTTTGGAAGCAGGGATTCCATTTGAGCAAATTGCTGCAACTATTGTGGAATTTCACGGAGCGAAACGCCGGTTCCAGGTGCTAGGTGAAGGCAATGACATCTTGATAATTGATGACTATGCACATCATCCAACGGAGATTGAAGCTACGATCAGTGCAGCCAGAGCAACTGGCAAGCGTATAATTGCCGTGTTCCAGCCACAACGCTACAGTCGTACCTTCTTCCTGCTGGATGCGTTCAGCCGTGCGTTTAGCGAGGCTAGTGAAGTGATCATTACCGATATTTATTCACCAGCGGGAGAAAAACAGATTGAAGGTGTGCATTCTTCCAAGCTCGTGGATTTAATCGTCCAAAACAGCAATGCGAATGCAATCTATTTACCGACCAAAGAAGCCGTGATCGAAGAACTGAAAGATCGGTTACAGCCGGGTGATCTCGTGTTGACGATGGGAGCAGGAGACATTTGGAAAGCTGGCGATGCGTTAGCACGCCATCTTCGCGGACAACAAGTGTAATACGTATTAACAGTGGCTATTACACAATGAATTTTAGATATTTTGAGGGTATTCCGAACACGAAAGTGGCGGGATACCCTTTTTTTGTAATGTAGGGACATAATTCCTTGCTTTAACTCATACAACAAACTATGAGGAAGTATGGGACAAGGAGGGAGTGCATCCATGAACAAGGCCAAGATGACATTCCGGTTCGATCAACAGTTGCCAGAGACAAGCCAGGAGGATAAGCAACAGGTGCTTCCGTACAAAAGTGAGATGTTTACGAAGGGACAGCGTGACACGATTAAAGATACGAAGTTATACCACGATGATGAGCTTTCTCAAACGGATAACCAGCGTGAAGGAATGGAGCGGACTAGCAGGATAGAGAAACATAATCGAACAACACCACATTCAGAGCCCAGTAAGCCTATGGAGACGAATAAAAAGAGTGCAAGTAGGCGCTTTACTCCAGCATTGAGGGTACAGGAGGGGTGGGACGACCCTTTTGGTCGTTCGGCCGCTTCCTGGTCAGATGCGGACGTTCTACCGGAAAGTCTGGAAGAGGCTGAGGCTGAGGCTGAGGAGGCTTATTATTCCGGTCAAAAGTATAGAAAGCGTCCACCTCACCCTTCTCGATGGAGATTAATCGGTTCTGTGGCCAGTGCGTTGGTGACTGGAGGGATGTTTGGATATATTATGTTGTTACTGTTTAACGGAGGGGGTATGGTTCCGGGGGCTAATACTTCTGCTGATGAAGCTGTACCCGTTTTTAAAGAATCTCTGGGTGTCGATACAATGTCTGTGAAAGATAATTCTACCCCTGTCACCGTTGTAGCGGCTCAAGTGCCGCCACAAACCTATTACTTGCTGCAATATGGGGTTTTCAGCACCCCGGAGCGGGCTTTACAGGCAAAGGAAGAACTGTCGAAGGCAGGCATCGCAGCAGGAGGGGATAGCGAGGATCAAAACCGGGTATATGCAGGAATATCGCCGGATAGGGAGCAAGCCAAGTTGCTCAGCAATCAATTGAAGACACAAGGGGTGGAGTTATATGTCCGCGAACTCGAATTACCTGGATTCGAAAAAGCGGCTTATGGAGGCAATGCTGATAAACTCACTACCTTTTTTCAGTTAAGCAACTCATTAGTAGGGAAACTGAGCGGACTTTCCTCAACTTTGCTCAGAGAAGCAGGTTCAAATGCGGTGCCAGTCTCCGACATGAACGAGTTAAACAACCTGCATCAGCAGTGGACACAAAATATCGCTGCACTTCCCACCGGTCTGCCCAAGGAAGCGGCTGCCTCCGCCAGCTCACTTGAAAAGGCGATGAACAGCGCAGTCGCTGCACTTGGGGAATATAACAAGAATACAGCCAAGGAACACATTTGGGAGATTCAGTCCTCCATGATGGAATATGTTTTGCGTGAGAAGGAATTTATCCAGTTCATAAAACAATAGATTAGCCATACTTTCCGGCAAGGAACTGGAAATAGTTCCCCATGCCGGATTTCTGTTTGTATTGCAGTACAAATCACCGTATAATAATGAAGGTGTCAAAAAATGGCGAGGGAAGATCAGGATGAAAAAAAATGTAGGAATGCTTATACTGTTTTTGTTGCTCGGTTGGCTTTTGGGTGCCTGGATTGCTAAGGCCCTTCAATCGTTCAAAGTCCTTTCCTTTCTGACCCACCCCACTACGATATCTTGGTCGCCGAGAGCGGATCTGGATATTATCAGCTACAACATAACGATAAATTTTGAATTGAGCCTGCTTAGTCTGATCGGCATCATCGCCGCATTCTGGCTGTACCGCAGGCTCTAACTGATGAAAAGGAGCTTCCCTTATGGACGGGAAAATTACGCCCCGCATTATTCTGGCATCGACTTCACCAAGAAGGAAGGAATTACTCTCATACTTGAGACTCCCCTTTGAGGTGGTGCCGAGTCATGCGGATGAAAGCACGCCTGAGAGCTGGACGCCTCAGCAAATCGTGGAGACCCTTGCGGCTCGTAAAGCCGAAGTGGTCGTGCGCACCGCCGCACCGTCCGAGGAAGCTGGATTGGTGATTGGTAGTGACACGATTGTTGTGCTGGAGGATTCGGTATTGGGCAAGCCTGTTGATCATGCGGATGCGGTTCGCATGTTGACTGCACTGCAGGGAAGAACACACCGTGTGTACACCGGGGTAGCCTGCATACATACCGGAACCGGCAAGATGCTTGTTAGACATCGCCAAACGGAGGTCACAATGAAGCCTTTGAGCCAAAAGCAAATTGTGGCATACGTAAATACTGGTGAACCGTCTGACAAAGCAGGATCGTATGGCATTCAAGGCATGGGTGCTACGTTGGTGGAATCTATTCAGGGTTGTTATTTTAACGTCGTAGGATTGCCGCTTTCCTTGCTGTCGGACATGCTGTCCGACTTTGGAGTGAATGTGTTGCGTCCATAAAAAGGGGATAAACATATGCTGGAGTCGCAAATACTGATGCTTCGCGACCTCCCCCATGAAGAACGACCAAGAGAGCGCATGATGACATATGGGGCGGAAGCCTTGAGCAACGCGGAGTTGCTAGCGATACTACTGCGTACAGGAACACAAAATGAATCATCTGTGCATTTAGCGCAGCGTATTTTGCAGCAGGCAGGTAGTTTGCGTCAACTGGTGGATATGAGTCTGAGCGAGTTGACCCGGATTAAGGGCATTGGAAATGCTAAAGCGATACAGCTAAAAGCGGGCATCGAACTGGGGCGTCGATTAGCATTGTCACGCCATTTGGAGACCCCGATAATTAGCTGCCCGCGGGATGTGGCAGATCTATTGTTTGAGCAGCTTCGCTATTTGCAGAAAGAGCATTTTGTATGCCTGTTTCTAAATACCAAAAACCATGTCATTGCTCAGGAAACACTATCTATGGGTAGCCTGAATTCCGCCATCGTGCACCCTCGTGAAGTATTTCGGGCTGCAATTAAATGCAGCAGTGCTTCGATTATTTGCGCTCATAACCATCCGAGCGGTGATCCGAAGCCAAGCCCGGAAGACGTCCAATTGACTCGCCGCCTGATGGAAGCGGGCAACATCGTAGGCATCGACGTGCTTGATCATATTGTGATCGGGGACGGGACCTTTGTGAGTTTGAAGGAACAAGGTCTGATATAATATAATATTTAAATCAAACATTTAAAATACGACCGGTAAACCGGCCTGAATAAACCGTTTATACAGGGATAACAGATTTCAGGGAAGAGAAAAGGAGATTAACATCATGCTGGGTGGCTTTACAAAAGATTTGGGAATTGACTTGGGGACGGCAAACACGCTTGTATACGTAAGAGGGAAGGGAATTGTGGTTCGTGAACCATCTGTAGTCGCTTTGCGTACGGATACAAAAACCATTGAGGCTGTTGGGGAATCTGCGAAAAAAATGATCGGTCGTACACCGGGAAATATCCGTGCGATTCGTCCGATGAAGGATGGAGTCATTGCCGATTTTGATACGACTGCAACGATGATTAAATATTTTATCCGTCAGGCGCAAACACAACGTTCTTTGTTTCCACGTCATCCGAACGTGATGGTTTGCGTGCCTTCGGGCATTACTGCTGTGGAGCAGCGCGCTGTTGAAGATGCGACCAAACAAGCAGGCGCAAGAGAGGCGTACACGATTGAAGAGCCGTTTGCAGCGGCAATTGGTGCTGATTTGCCGGTATGGGAGCCTACAGGTAGTATGGTTGTCGATATCGGTGGAGGTACAACCGAAGTTGCGGTTATTTCCCTGGGGGGGATCGTAACTAGTCGTTCTGTACGTGTAGCTGGCGACGAAATGGACGAGTCCATCATCCAATACGTGAAACGTCAATACAACCTAATGATTGGAGAACGGACTTCGGAGCAGTTGAAAATGGAAGTTGGTTCAGCTATGCCGTTAGAGCAAGTGGAAACATCAGAAATTCGCGGACGCGATCTGGTAACAGGCTTGCCGAAGACCATTACGATTACCTCCGATGAAATTAGCGAAGCATTATCAGATACAGTTAATGCGATCGTGGATGCGGTCAAAGTAACATTGGAAAAATGCCCTCCCGAGCTGGCAGCGGACATCATGGATAGAGGAATTGTCCTGACGGGTGGTGGAGCACTACTGCGCAACCTGGATAAGCTGCTGGCAGGTGAGACTGGAATGCCAGTGATCGTGGCAGAAAATCCTCTGGATTGTGTGGCAATCGGTACAGGTAGAGCGCTGGAAAATATCCATTTGTTCAAATCGCGCAGCAGTTCTGCCGTCCGTTCCAAACGTTGAATCGGGGGTGTAGGAACTGTTTAAGTTGTTTGGCAATAAAAGACTATTTATTCTATTAATTGGGATCGTTCTGTTTATTGCCCTTATGGGGATTACACTTGGACAGAGAAATTCCTTAACCTGGCCCGAGAAGTTCGCCAGAGATTCAATTGGCTTTGTGCAAGGTATCTTTTACAGGCCCGCTTCAGCAATAGCGGGCTTCTTTAAAGATATCGGTAATATGCGTAGTGTTTACGAAGAAAATGAACGGTTAAAAATAGCCGTGGCAAAGCTGACTCGGGACCAGATTCAGACTCATAATTATGTTGAAACCAATGCCAGATTACAGAACGAACTGAAGTTCACCCAAACGCAAAAGGCGAAAAATAATTATGATTATCGTGTTGCTCAAGTAAACAGCGTTAGCAATGATTCCAAAACACTCGTGATTGATATTGGCGAGAAGGACGGAGCCAGAGTTGGTCAGGAAGTCAGTTCACTTGAAGGATTCGTTGGAGTCATTAGCCGTACGGGGAATTTTACGTCCACCGTTACGCTGTTGACTACATTGGATCCTAAAAATCCGAATTCTTATGCCATTGCCGCGACAGTCTTGGGTAAGGAAAATCAATCGTTTGGTATGATTGAAAGCTATGATCCGGGTACGAACAGATTTCAAATGACTCGCATTGAAGAGAAAGATCCAATCGCAAAGGGCGATCAAATTATTACGTCTGGTGCGGGCGGGAAGTTCCGCAAAAACCTAATCATTGGAACAGTGGAGAAAATTCAGGTTGGAGAATTCGGCCAAACACGGACAGCGATTATTAAGCCTGCAGCCAGCTTTGTGGATTGGAAAGAACTGCTCGTCCTTTACACTCCTGAGGTACCGGAATAATGAAGATGCGCGGTCAGGTTCTAATACTGCTGCTGTTTGTATTGTTTATAGCCGAAGGAACGATTCTTCCATGGCTTCTCCCGGATAGCTGGCATCCAAGAATGGTCCCAAATTTTGTGTATATCGTAATTCTGTTTGTATCTGTGTATTACAGTCGTCATACAGCATTGGTACTAGGTATTGTTTTCGGACTTATTCATGACGTAGTGTACTACGGGTTTATTATCGGCCCTTATTCTTTTGCGATGGGATTGTCTGCATATTTATTGGGGCTTGTGTTTACAGCTAGACGTGCACCGATGCCGATTATGATGGCGGCCGTGTTGATTGGTAGTTTTCTGCTGGATTCTATGCTTTTTGCTATTGATCAGCTGTTCCAGCTAAACCATCAGACTTTTAATTGGGCACTTGCCCAGTATATGATTCCTGATTTATTTATCCATTTTCTGTTCGCCCTCATCATCTATGTCCCCGTTCGCAAGCAATTACAGCGGTTGGGTACTCGTGTGAAAAAGGAAGAGGCTGTCTAGGCCTTTTTACACACATTTTGTCCGGGTTAGCAGGGATTTGACGTCCCGGGGACGAAATGATTGAAATAGGAGGGACAGGCTAATGGCGGTGAAATCGAATCATGTCACGATTAAAGGCATCAAAGATGGCCTGGTATTCCTGCTTGACGATCAATGCGAGTTTGAGGATTTGCTGGGTGAACTGCGTTTTAAGCTGGAGCACAGTCATCAAAATATTCTAACAGGCCCGATCATTCATGTGGATATTAAGCTGGGAAGTCGGGAAGTAACTGAGGAACAGAAGGAAAGTATTCTAGAGATTTTAAAGCAGAAGGGAAACCTGCTTATCAGGTCTGTAGAATCACCTGGATTGCCTGCGGTGGTGCAGGGCAAGCCCCCCATTCACACGGTGACAGGAATTATCCGTTCAGGACAAGTGCTTCATCACAATGGAAACTTACTCTTTTTGGGAGATGTCAACCCGGGTGGAATTATAACTTGTACCGGTGATATTTATGTCCTCGGCGCCCTGCGGGGTATGGCGCATGCAGGGATGGAGGGAAATAGTGAAGCGATTATCGCGGCCTCCTATTTTGCACCAACACAGCTGCGAATTTCCGAAATGATCAGCCGTCCACCAGATGAATGGGAGACGCGTGAATTCGGCATGGAATTTGCGTATCTCAAGGATGGCGCTATGCAAATAGATAAAATGAGCAATATTGTGCGTCTGGGCCGCGATTTTAACGTGTTCAAAGGGGTGTAGCACATGGGAGAGGCTATCGTCGTCACTTCAGGAAAAGGCGGCGTCGGCAAAACGACGACGTCAGCCAATATAGGAACAGCGCTTGCACTGCTCGGCAAAAAGGTGTGTTTGGTGGATACGGACATCGGTTTGCGTAATCTAGACGTTGTGATGGGTCTGGAAAACCGGATTATTTATGACCTAGTTGATGTAGCGGAAGGTCGTTGCCGTCTGAATCAGGCACTGGTTAAGGACAAGCGTTTTGAGGAGCTGTATATGCTGCCGGCTGCTCAAACCAAGGACAAGAGTGCGGTTACGCCGGAGCAGGTTAAGGATATTATTTTAGAGCTTAAGAAGGATTTTGAATATATATTGATCGACTGCCCTGCGGGTATTGAGCAAGGCTTTAAAAATGCCGTTGCCGGTGCGGATCAGGCTATTGTGGTGACTACTCCAGAAAATGCTGCTGTACGCGATGCGGATCGTGTAATTGGTCTACTGGAAAGTTCACATGTGATATCACCTAAATTGGTGGTTAACCGCATACGCAATAGTATGGTTAAATCCGGAGATATGCTAGATATTGATGGGATTTTGCAAGTACTCAGCATAGATCTTATTGGGATTGTACCGGATGACGAAATGGTAATTAAAGCAGCTAATACTGGAGAGCCTACGGTTATGAATCCTGATGCACAGGCTGCGATTGCCTACCGGAACATTGCGAGACGCATCTTGGGTGATACGGTGCCTCTTATGCAGCTGGACCAGAAGAAGAGCGTGATGACACGCTTTAAAAAGTTTTTTGGTATGGGCGGATAAGAAAGCAGGAAATTGCTGAGGGTAGTTGCTCGGCCCTTTCTGGTGCGAATTTTTCACAGACTTTCTAGGCAAGTGTTACAGAAGCGTTCATTTGTAATACTAGACACTTAAATAAGTAACAACTTATTTAAGTGTTTTTGGTTTGTTTTTTAAATTTCTATGATTCTGGTTTGCAAAATTTTGGGTCATTACATAAATATCATAAATACAAAACAAAACATATCCGGTGCGCTAGCGCCGGTTTTTTTGGTTTTTAGGGTATGTAATCCCTCACCGGACAACATAAGTTGAAGCCCGTCCTCATAAGATGTAATAAACTTACCTCGCTGAGGGGGCGGAACAGTATGGATAAAAACTCCGGAATCAAGCGGCGCAGAAAAGAACGTATACAGCAGCTAATCGAGGGAAACAAAGCGGAGGCGTATTCCTTAGGCATAGATCAGAATCGGTATGAGTACAGAGAAATGAAATCGATGCCTGTAGTCAGTGCCAACTCACTTAGAGACCCGGAAACCGAGTGGAAAAATGATCGACAACGATGGCAGCAATCTTTTGGGGCAAATCGTGGTCCGTCTTTTTGGAGTTCCTTTTGGCGTAGAACTGTCATAGCATCATTGTTATTCGGAGTGGTATGGGGCTTATTTCGCTGGGATATTCCCTATGCAGTTAATGTGAGAATGTTTATCGCGGATGCCTTGAATAAGGACATGGATTTTGCAGCCGCCGGACAATGGTATAAAACTTATTTTGACGGAGCTCCTTCTTTTTTGCCGATATTTGGCGAGCTGCATGAAACGAATCAGGTAAACGCAAGTCGAAAGGGTTCCCCACCGATTGAAGGCAATATAACACAGCCATTTGTACTAAGCCTTAAAGGGGTAGAGATTACGCCGAATGTTACCGATAACGGGGCAATCGCTGTTAAAAGTATAGATGCAGGACGTGTATTAGACGTAATAAATCATCCCAAAAGTGGGATTTCAGTTACCATTCGTCACACTGGTGGTATCACAGCAACTTACGGAAGACTTTCACGCTCTACCTTAAAAGTGAACGATTGGGTTCAGGAGGGAGAAGAGATCGGTGTATTGCCAGCAAGCCACGGTGGTAGTGAGGCGGCAACTTTATTTTTGGCAATTCAAAGAGGGGATCAATACATTGACCCGTCGGAAGTGGTAGCCCTTGATTAATGTCCGAGGGGTAACCTTATCACTGCATCCACTGTTTGTACTAGTTATGCTGACCTCTGTATTAACTGGACATTTTATCGAGATCATGACCTTATTTACACTGGTGTTTATACATGAGCTAGGTCATGCGACTGCCGCATCATTATTAGGGGCGCGGCTGCTTTCCATACAGATGTTACCCTTTGGAGGAGTGGCTGTCATTGAGGATCAGGGGAAGCTTAATGCGTGGAAGGAGATTATCATTGCCTTGGCGGGCCCCCTGCAAAACGGAATCATGATCATTATCCTGTTGTGGCTTAGGAATGTGAACGGGGTGGAGCATACTTATGTAAATTACATTATTCAGGGAAATGCTGTTATTGCATTGTTTAATTTGTTGCCCATTTTACCACTTGATGGTGGTAAAATATTGCAATCATTGATTAGCATATTCTTTTCCTATCATCGCACATTAATATGGACTTTTAGAGCCAGTATCGTAACAAGTCTGCTATTTTGCCTGTGTGGTATTTCGCCATTATTAAGGCAAGGTGAACCTTTACATTTAAATCTGCTGGCGGTAGGGATTTTTTTGCTTTATTCTAATATTGTGGATTATCGAAATATCCCTTACCGTTTTATACGTTTTTTGTTGGGGAGGGACGAGCTTTTTTACCGCGAAGCGGCTAAGGGAAGCATTGCTATACCTATAGTATCCCTACCCATGAAACATTTGGAGCCTGTTTTGCGTCTTTTCAGAAGAGATCGATATCATATGGTTTACGTTATGAATGAACAGGGACGGATTGTAGCTGTATTGCCGGAGCAACGACTTATACGCTCTTATTTTGCGGCACGCCCGCCAAATGGTGGAGAACCCAAGCCAAAATGATGTTTTATGAATTGAGGAAGAGGCTGTATTTAGAGAGGTTGAAAAACCATGAAGCAAATGATTGTACAATGCCAACCGCAGATGACCCAAATGGCACTGTTGGAAGAGGGACGATTGGTTGAATATGCGGCTGAACTACCGCGAAAACGTGGAATCCTAGGTTCTTTTTTTAAAGCGAAAGTGGTCAATGTGCTACCTGGTATGCAAGCCGCCTTTGTTGACATTGGACAGCGAAAGAATGCCTTTTTGTATGTAGATGATGTACTTCATGCCCATTTGGACAAGCAGCCAGATGTAAAGCCGTCCATTTCTGAACTGTTAAAGGTGGGGCAGGAAATTGTAGTACAGGTATTAAAAGAGGCAGTTGGCAGCAAAGGAGCCAGAGTGACCACTCATTTTTCACTTCCGGGCCGCTGGATTGTATACATGCCCCGTGCTGATTATGTGGCTGTATCCAAGAAAATTGAGCGTGAAGGAGAACGTGCCCGTTTGAAAGCAATGGGAGAACAGCTACGCACGGGTGAGGAAGGGCTCATAATTCGTACGGTTTCAGAGGAAATGAGTATAGAGGCGATTGAAAATGATCTGAATCAACTACGCAAGCAATGGGCGGCTATTCAGCGTAAAGCGGGTGAACACTCTGCACCCTGTGAATTGCACCGGGATTTGAGTATCGTTCAACGTTTAATTCGCGATGTGTTTACACCGGAGCAGGATGAACTGGTCATTGACAGTGAGGAGCAGGCAAAAGATGCAGAAGTAATGCTGCACCAGATCGGTTCTGCGAAAGCGCATGTCAAGATATTTCGTAATGCAGAAGAAACCATTTTCAAAGCTTATGGCATTCATGAACAGTTGGAACGCGATTTTGCGCGAAAGGTATGGCTACAGGGTGGCGGATACATTGTCATTGATCATACGGAGGCATTGACTGTCATTGATGTGAATACTGGGAAGTTTACTGGAGGCAGTAATCTGGAAGAGACGGTGACCCAGACGAATATTGAAGCGGCAGAAGAGATTGCCCGCCTCGTACGTGTGCGTGATATTGGAGGTATTATCATCATTGATTTTATCGATATGGAACAAGAGGAGAATCGTAGGGAAGTATCATCTGTGCTGGAGGCAAGATTGAAAAAGGACCGGACCAAATCATATGTTGTCGGTTGGACGCGGCTGGGTTTACTAGAAATGACCCGTAAAAAAGTGCGTGAAGAAAAGACGCTCGTATAAAATGATGCTTAATCAAATATTATTTCAAAACTAAAGGTTGAATGTGTACGAACCTTGTGCTACAATCATTTAGTATGTGTGATGCGTAAGATTGGCTGCACATGCTGTAACCGCTCCAATCAGGTACTGAAGCGCAGTATCCTATGGAAACTGCCACCTGCTATTAGGCGAGTCTGAGACATAAGGAGGTGCAAGCAAATGTACGCAATTATTGAGACAGGTGGTAAGCAATACAAAGTTCAAGAGGGCGATGTATTGTTCATCGAGAAGTTGGAAGCTAATGATGGTGAAACTGTAACGTTCGATCGTGTTCTGGCAGTGTCCGGCGACAATGGCTTGACAGCAGGTACACCGCTTCTTTCCGGAGCTTCTGTAACAGCTAAAGTTGAGAAGCATGGTCAAGGTCAAAAGGTCATCGTATACAAATACAAACCTAAAAAGAACTACCATGTGAAGCAAGGTCATCGTCAACCGTACACGAAAGTGACGATTGAAAAAATCCAAGCGTAAGAGGGTGCGATAAGTGATTATCGTGCGTATTACACGACTGGAGGATGGCAGCATACAGGGGTTTTCTGTTAAAGGCCATGCGAATTTTGCTAAATCTGGCGAAGATATCGTATGTGCTGGTGTTTCAGCGGTAACAGTAGGAACTGTCAATTCGATTGGAGCTCTTACAGACGTTGAAATGGAAACAGAAATGGAAAACGGCTTTTTAAGCGCGTATCTTTCTCCTGAAAGTTATCATGATGCGAACGCACAGGTTCAACTGTTGTTGGAGTCCATGGTGATTATGCTGACAAGCATTGCTGAATCATACGGTAAGTATATTCAAATAGAAAATAAACAAAGAAGGAGGTAGACATCATGTTGAAATTGACATTGGATCTTCAGTTATTCGCATCGAAAAAAGGTGTAGGTTCCACGAAAAACGGACGTGACAGCAGATCGAAACGTCTTGGAGTGAAACGTGCTGACGGTCAAGCAGTTACCGGCGGTAGCATCTTGGTTCGTCAACGCGGAACGAAAATTCACCCAGGCACGAACGTGGGCATCGGTAAGGACGACACTCTGTTCGCGAAAGTGGACGGCGTTGTGAAGTTCGAACGTTGGGGCCGTGATCGCAAAAAGGTGAGCATCTACCCGATCGACGTTGCTCCAGTAGCAGCTACTGTAGAAGCTTAATAGCGGCTTAGACACGCTGAAAAGCCTCCGGCACTTTTGTCGGAGGCTTTTTTGCATGATGGTAATGAACTGGAAAGTTAGTCTGTGCTATACTGGGTTAAGGTTGTTGATTAATCCATTTAATTATCGCAGAACGGAGAGAAGCTATGTTCCAGCGGATAAGAGCGCCTTATCTGGC
The DNA here is from genome assembly GCF_006874425.1 of Paenibacillus ottowii. GTDB lineage: Bacteria > Bacillota > Bacilli > Paenibacillales > Paenibacillaceae > Paenibacillus > Paenibacillus ottowii. The sequence goes on along the minus strand of NZ_VIJZ01000006.1, from coordinate 9,260 downwards.
GTTGGGTTCCATTCTGATTCCTTTGGTTTTTTCACTGCTCTATCCCAAAGCATTAACGATTATCATACTAGCTGTGTGGGCTGTAGCTGCTGCTTGTTTTGGTATGAGGTATACACAAAAACAGGTTGAACATGAGCGAAAAGCTGCTTTGCGTTCTTTAGAGCGTACAGCGATAGCGACGCTTAACCATCATCGGCATGATTGGATGAATGATTTGCAGGTGCTTTATGGCTATATTCGTATGAATAAGCATGATAAATCAGCTGCTTATGTGGAAACAATAAAAGGGCGGGTGTCGGAAGACAGTAAAATATCTAAGCTAGGGATTCCCACGCTGGTGTTTTACTTGCAGTCTTTTCGCGTGAACGCCGGGAATTTACAGTTGTCGGTACAGGTTGAGGAGGAGTTAAAGTTAGACGCTGTCATGTCTCCCGAAGACGGCGAGTCGCTTGCCTCGGCCGTCATACAAACGGTGCGTGCGTATCAATATGGCGGGGGCCGGTCGTCCTGGGGAGAAGTGCGCAGATTGACACTTTATTTTGGTATGGATCAGAATGATGTTATCGTCCGTTTTGAAGGAAGTGATATACCTGCTGATTTAAATACACTAAAGCAGGTCAAATCCGTACTCGGAAGTGAACGCCTTCGAACAGAGAAGCTTCCTACAGGGAATATGCTTCAAATTCGAATGCAGTGCCAGACATAAGGAAGGTGTAACCATGTTTGTAGATAAAGCGAAGATTTTTGTTAAAGGCGGTGACGGTGGAGACGGATTAATTGCGTTTCGCCGTGAGAAGTACGTTCCTAATGGCGGCCCAGCTGGTGGTGACGGAGGGAACGGTGGAGATGTGATTTTCCGTGTAGATGAGGGTTTGCGTACCTTGATGGATTTTCGGTATCAGCGGCATTTTAAAGCCCAGCGCGGGGTAAAAGGTCGTAACAAAAGCCAACACGGAGCTAACGCAGAGCACATGATCGTCCGTATACCACCGGGAACAGTTATCATTGATGATGATACTGGTGAAGTATTGGCTGATATGACGCGTCATGGTCAACAGGTTGTGGTAGCTAAAGGAGGACGCGGAGGACGTGGTAATATTCGTTTTGCTACGCCGAGCAATCCAGCGCCTGAACTGGCTGAAAACGGTGCGGAGGGACAAGAACGTTACATTACGCTTGAGTTAAAAGTGATGGCTGACGTAGGTCTCGTCGGATTCCCTAGTGTAGGAAAGTCTACCTTGTTGTCAGTTGTATCTTCGGCAAAACCCAAAATTGGCGCATACCACTTTACAACGATTACCCCAAATCTGGGAGTTGTGGATGTGGGCGATCAGCGGAACTTTGTAATGGCCGATTTGCCTGGTTTGATTGAAGGGGCCCATGAAGGCACTGGACTGGGGCATGAATTTCTGCGTCACATTGAGCGGACGCGTATTATTATCCATGTCGTGGATATGGCTGGCTCCGAAGGGCGTGACCCGTTTGAGGACTGGACAAAAATCAACGACGAATTAAAGCTATATAATGCAGGACTAGCTGAGCGTCCACAAATTGTGGCGGCCAATAAAATGGATATGCCGGAAGCTGAAGAAAACCTTGTTCATTTCAAAGAACAGGTTGCTGCGATACGTCCTGACCTTGAAATTATGCCTATTTCCTCTCTGACACGTCAAGGTGTAAAGGAACTGCTCTATCGGGCTGCTGATCTCTTGGATCAAATACCGGACGAGCCAGTTGTTGAGGAAGTAGCAGAAGTCAGTGAACGTAAGGTGTTCAAATTGGATACAGCTGAAGACGAGGGCTTTACGATTGTACGTGAAAACGACACATTCGTGGTGCACAGTCCCAAAATTGAGCGCATGATGAAGCGCATGCAGATGAATTCGCATGATGCCATTTTAAAATTAGCAAGAACGTTGCGTCACATGGGTGTGGATGCTGAGCTGCGTAAGCGTGGGGCCACAGATGGTACATCTGTCCGTATTGCTGATTTCGAGTTCGAATTCGTAGAAGGCAGCAGCTACTACTAAAATTTTAATAAAGCTTTAAAACCTGAACGGTTACTGCACTATAGAAAATTCTATAGAAGACAGTAGCCGTTTTTTGTATTGTTAGCTTGCTGATTTTCATGAGTTTCGATATAATGTCCTCTATACAAAAACATAAGTCTTTGAGGAGAGGACGTTCTTGAAAGAGCGCTATTACTTGGTACGGGAAGATATTTTGCCTGAAGCTATTGTTAAGACCATACAGGTAAAACAGCTGCTGGCTTCGGGAGATGTTAAAACCGTACATGATGCCGTGGAGCAAGTTGGGCTAAGCCGAAGCGCCTTTTACAAATATAAAGATGGCATACATCTGGTTAACCAGTTGGAGCGTGAGCGAATTGTCAATATCTCTATTGATTTGGACCATCAATCAGGAATGCTGTCCAGAGTACTCGGCAGAGTGGCGGATTATGGAGGTAATGTGCTGACGATCCAGCAAAGTATTCCACTGCAAGGCAGAGCCAACGTAGTCATCTCAGTCGAAATGTCCAGACTTAGTGATGAGTTGGGTGTTTTGCTGGAGGGCTTGGAAAGCATTCCTGGGGTCAAGCGGGTCCGCCTGATTGGGCAAGGCTGAACGATACAGTTCACTAGATAAAAAGTTTGCAGGAGGGGAATGGATGAAACCGGTCAAAGTAGGATTGTTAGGCTTGGGGACGGTAGGTACGGGAGTTGTTCGAATCGTAGAGGGCAATCAGGAAGACTTGAGCAGACAAGTGGGTTCACCGATCATCATTGAAAAAATAGCTGTAAAAAACGTAGATAAGTATCGTTCCATAGAAGTGGACAACGCCAAACTTACTGAGGATCCATGGGAAGTCATTCGAGACCCTGAAATTGATGTGATTATCGAAGTCATGGGTGGGATTGATCAGACGAAGGAGTACATTCTCGAAGCGCTGGAGAGAGGCAAACACATTGTAACGGCCAATAAGGACTTAATGGCATTGCACGGTTCTGAAGTGTTGGCAAAAGCACAGGAAAAACAATGTGATATCTTTTATGAGGCTAGTGTGGCAGGCGGTATCCCGATCATTCGTACACTCATTGAAGGGTTCTCCTCTGACCGTATTACCCGCATTATGGGGATTGTGAACGGTACAACAAACTTTATTTTAACTAAAATGAGTCAGGAAGGAGCCTCGTACGAGGAGGTTCTTAAGGAAGCGCAAGAGCTTGGATATGCAGAATCTGATCCGACCTCAGATGTCGAAGGATTGGATGCGGCTCGTAAGATGGCAATACTGGGAACCCTCGGTTTCCGCTCTAATGTAGAGCTCAAGGATGTAAGCGTGAGCGGCATTTCAAAGGTAACCAGTGAAGATATTGCGTTTGCTAAAAAACTAGGATATGAAATGAAATTGCTAGGTATTGCAGAGCGCCAAGGTGATGAGTTTACGATTAATGTTCAGCCGACGATGGTGCGCAAGCAGCATCCATTGGCTTCGGTGAACGGGGTATTCAACGCTGTTTATGTACATGGTGAAGCAGTGGGAGAAACCATGTTTTATGGTGCAGGTGCAGGCGAAATGCCGACAGCTACATCTGTTGTGGCTGATCTGGTAGCTGTGGTGAAGAATCTCAAACTCGGCGTAAATGGGCTTAAAGCAATCGTACCCTACAATCCTAAAAAAATTTGCAATGACGAAGACGTATATTTCAAAAATTTCGTGCTTTTACACGTAGATGATAAAGCAGGGGTGTTGGCACAAATTACGCAGGTATTTGCTGAATTCAATGTTAGTTTGGCATCTGTCGTGCAGCAACCGAATGAGACTAATCCCGATGCTGAGATTATTATCGTGACTCATTTAGCTAGTAAAGCAAGTATGAAAAAGGTCTTGGAACATTTTGAAACTTTGGACGTGATTCGCCGCATCAAGAGTGTATACCGAGTAGAGGGATAGTCAATAAAAGCAGGAGGAATCATCTGTATGACCGTTTTGAAAACAGCAAGAGTGCGCGTGCCTGCAAGTACGGCCAACCTAGGCCCCGGCTTTGATACATTAGGCATGGCATTGTCTCTATACGCATGGATTGAATTGAAAGAGGCCGAGCAGACAGTTTTCCATCTATACGGAGATCAAATGAATGGCGTTCCCCAAGATAAAACCAATTTGATTTACAAGGTAGCACAAACGGTTTTTCGTGAAGCAGGTGTATCTGTTCCTGAGCTGGAAATTTCGATGTATTCGGACATTCCGCTTACCCGTGGTTTGGGCAGCAGCGCTTCCGCCATTATAGGTGCGCTGGTGGCAGCTAATACGCTGATTGGCTCGCCTTTGTCGGATTCCAAGCTATTTGACATGGCAAGCGCTATTGAAAAACATCCGGACAATGTAGGGGCCTCTTTGTTTGGCGGTATTATTACTGCTGTATGGGATGGCAAGCATGCCAAGCACTTACGGATTGAACCAGACGCTAATCTGGAAGTTATGGTAGTTATTCCAGATTTTCAACTGTCCACGTCGAAGGCCAGAGAGGTCCTGCCCGCCCATGTATCCTTGAAGGATGCTGTATATAATATAAGCCATGCTTCAATGCTGGTAGCGGCACTGGCTTCGGGTCGAACAGATCTAATCGCCGAAGCGATGCGTGATCAGCTTCACCAGCCTTATCGTGCGGCACTTGTGCCGGGTATGATAGAGATCTTACAGGATGCGCACCAATATGGCGCATTGGGAGTGGCTCTTAGCGGTGCTGGACCGACGTTGTTGGCATTGACGGATCAACGGGAAAATCGTAAAGCAGAGCTTGAGCAGTATTTAACGGAGACAATGAAAAAAGAAGGGATCACTGCATCTGTTTTAAAATTGCGCCCGGAGAGTGAAGGGGTTAAAGTATATACGGAAGGGAATACACACCCTTTTATGGATATGATTAAAGGGGAACTTACGATATGATACGAATTGCACTTCTTCCTGAGGGAACTGTCTCTCATGAAGCGATTAAATATTTGTTAGGGGATACACCCTGTGAACTACTGTTTTACAAGCATATAGCAGACGTATTTCAGGCAATAGACAAGGGACAGGCGGACTATAGTGTAATTCCTATAGAAAATACGATTGATGGATCTGTAAGTTTGCATATGGACTGGCTTGTACATGAGGTAGACATTCCAATGCAGGCGGAATGGGTATATCCTTCAATTCAAAATCTTATTGGACATCGTAGTGAATTTCTCGGGGATCAGGACAAGCTTGATTTGAGCAAAGTGGTCAAAATTATGTCCCATCCTGTAGCACTTCCCCAATGTAAAGAATTCATACAAACTTTCGCACCTCAAGCCGAGTTGGAGAGTGCAGGAAGTACGGCAGAAGCCGTCGAAATTGTTAAGCATAACCCAGGTAAAGGTTGGACTGCTCTTGGGACCAAGCTTGCGGCTGCCAAACACGGATTGGACATTTTGGCCAGTAAAGTGACGGATCACGATAACAACTTTACCCGCTTTGTTTTGATCGGACATCAACCTGTAAAGTTCTCACGAACGCCAGAAGGCCAGCGAACCAGTATTCTGGTCACGCCACCACAGGATTTCCCGGGAGCGCTGCATCAGGTTTTATCTGCCTTTGCATGGCGCAGGTTAAATCTGTCTCGTATTGAATCGCGTCCGACCAAAAAGCAATTGGGGAATTATTATTTTTACATTGAAGTTCTGGAATCTCTGCAATCCGTTTTGCTTCCGGCAGCCTTTGCAGAGATCGAAGCTTTGGGGTGTCATGTACGCATTCTGGGCTCTTATCCAAGCTACAAGTATGTTGAGGAAGCGATCAAACCTATTTTGAAGGAACATTAATCGGAGGTGTGGTTGTAATGGCAGAACAATGGATCTATCTGGATGGACAGCATGTGACTAAGGAGAACGCAAAGGTTTCCGTATATGATCATGGATTCTTGTATGGAGACGGTATATTTGAGGGTATTCGTATTTATAACGGCAATATTTTTAAATGTAAGGAGCACTTAGAGCGTCTGTATGATTCTGCGAAATCTATTCAGTTGAACATTCCATTGTCTCCTGACGAAATGCTGGAAGCAATGGCTGAAACGATTCGTCTTAACGACATGCGTAATGGATATATCCGGCTGGTTGTATCCCGTGGTGCCGGAAATCTAGGTTTAGATCCTCTTCGTTGTGCGAAGGCAAGTGTCATCATTATCGTCGAGCAGCTTGCTATTTATCCAGAAGAAGCTTACTTGACTGGCTTAAAGACAATTTCTGTCTCTCAGCGTCGCAACATCCCGGATGCTTTGAATCCGAAGATTAAATCATTGAACTACCTCAACAATATCCTGGTGAAAATCCAGTCTAACTATGCTGGTGTAGGCGAGGCTATTATGCTCAATTCTCAAGGATATGTGACGGAAGGTTCTGCTGACAACATTTTTATTGTCAAAAATGGAGTGTTGTATACACCACCTTGCTATTTGGGAGCGCTTGAGGGGATTACTCGTAATGCTATCATTGATTTATGCGCCAAACTTGGATATTCGCTTAAGGAGCAACCATTTACATTGCATGATGTATATGTTGCGGACGAGGTGTTTTTTACGGGAACCGCGGCAGAAGTGATTGCAGCTTATGAAGTGGATGGTCGTACGATCGGCTCCGGCGTTGCTGGCCCAGTGACTTTGCAGCTGCTGGCTGAGTTCCGAAAGATTGTAGATCAGGATGGCTATAAAGTGTGGCAGGACTAAAATAATACAAGATCCTTTTGACTGAATGCTTGTAAGAGTATTCGGTTGAGAGGATTTTTTTGTTTGTATGGGGTCATTCGCCCGGGAGGTGCATAGGATGTAATAACAGAAGCCGGGCGTTTATCCCGCCCGAACGAAAGTCTAGGAGGTTTGTGGCCTGTGAAAATACACATCGTCAAAAAAGGTGACACTCTGTACTTACTGGCACAGAAGTATAATGTGACACTGGAGAAAGTTATTGCCGCCAATCCCCAATTGGCAGATCCTAATCAGTTGAGCATCGGCGAGAAAATTAAAATTCCGACAGAACCTGTTACGATGGAAACACAGCCGTCAACGGTCTATCAACACAAAGTTAAACAAGGAGATACGTTGTGGAAGTTATCTAAGGCGTGGAATGTACCGCTGAAGATAATCATTGATGCCAATTCCCAGCTTAAAAACCCCAATGCACTTCTGGTTGGAGAAATAGTTAATATTCCACACTACACAGAAAACGCATCTGATCCTTCTGTGAACAAAAAAAATACTGAAGTCAAGGAAGAAATGACACAGCCTAAACCAGAGAATATACCTAACCCTAAAGAAGAGATGACACAGCCTAAACCTGAATCCCCAACCAAAGAGGAACTTACCCAGCCCAAGGCGGAATTAACGCAGCCTAAACCGGAGAATATGCCTATCCCTAAAGAAGAGATGACGCAACCGAAAGAAACGGCGAATCCCCCTAAACTTCCTGAATTAAAACTGCCTGAAGTTCCTATGGCACCTGTGAATATGGCACCTGTGAATATGGCACCTGTGAATATGGCACCCGTGAATATGGCACCCGTGAATATGGCGCCTGTGAATATGGCGCCTGTGAATATAGCGCCCGCAAATCCTGCTCCACCTCAATTTCAGCCTATAATTACTCAACCTGCCCCACCTCAACAAATGCAACCGATAGTTACCCAACCGATTGCGCCTAAACCGCAGCTTCCAGTTCATATCGAGAAGCAACCCGTAGCTGAAAAATTCTGTGGCTGCACAAGCTCGAAGCCGATGGAAAATTCCTCATGGCCATTACAGCAACCAGCATTTGATTACAGTCTGCCAACAAATGCAATGCCAAACACGTGGTATCCGGGTATTGGGTCTCCTCAGAATTGGGGGAATGCTCCTGTAAATACTTCCTTTGCAGAGCATGCTTCTCCCACTGCAGTTGCTGATCAGGGCTATCATCATGACTGTGAGCATCCATGGTGCTGGGGACCAATGCAAACAGCACCCATACATGCTCATCCTACACCTTATCCCGCATATTCAGATTGCTGCTGCACCCCGGGGGTTTATTCAGGTCATGAAGCGTCTGAAAATACATCCTATCCTGTCTATCCTCCATTTATCCATCAAGGGGGCCCGCAGCAGCAACCAGAGAGTGCAGTCCAGGGTACCCAGTGGGGCCACGCGTGGGGAGGATCACAATATAGTTTGCCTACAAATGGGTACGTGTCGGACTATAGCCAACCAGTAGGTCAGCACACCGCAAATCACCCGTACCATCCGTTCGCACATGGAAATGCACCTATGTATCCATTAGAGGGATATACAACGCCCTATATGTTTATGCCAGACTGTGGGTGCCGGGAAGGGGATGCCGAATCGGTACCAGCCTCTACAGGAACGCAAGAGGTAGGTAACAATTTGACTGTTTCATCTCAAAATGAAGTAACTTCTTCTACAAAAAAAGACGATAGCGCTTCTAAAGGTAAATCAAAAGACACCTCTAGTAATACTTCCAAAGAGGAAACAGCTAAAGCCAAAGTAGCAAGCGAACATGTTGCGGTTAAGAAGCATAAATCCCGCAAATCGACGGGAGGAAGATCTCGTTCTTCATCCTATAGTGTTCGTGCCCGTCAAAATCCATGGATTAATGACTGACGTAAATAAATAAAAGGAGATAAACATTAGGAGTGTCCTGATTTGTTAGTCGTAAGGCGAAGGGATGAATCTAAAAGAGGCTGTTATTCTGCTAGTTGGGAATGATAGTCTCTTTGTTTAAAGGAAGTAATTGTAAAAGAATGGAACTAAAAAGATGTTGCTAATTAGCATGGTAATGTGATATATTATTATAGTTGTCTTTTACAAGATAGTTAGTGACACGAAAACAAAGTAGAATTGATCAAAAAATTCTCTTGAAAAAAAGTGTTGCAAAGATGATGGAATTATGATATATTATTTAAGTCGCCGCTGAGATGCGGTGAAGAAACAAAACGAAATGAAAGATTATGCAGGTTTGATCTTTGAAAACTGAACAACGAGTGAGTACGGATTTTGTTTACAAAATCCAACGCTGAAATTTTGGTACAAGCCATCTGGTTGTATGAAATGGAAGCGAATAAGAGATATTTTATCTCGTCAGTTTCAAATGAGCTAATCGCTCTTTCAATAAACCAGCTTCGGTTGGTCTTTAATGGAGAGTTTGATCCTGGCTCAGGACGAACGCTGGCGGCGTGCCTAATACATGCA
>NZ_VIJZ01000005.1 GCF_006874425.1 Paenibacillus ottowii | reverse complement strand
CGAGGACAGTGTCAGGTGGGCAGTTTGACTGGGGCGGTCGCCTCCTAAAAAGTAACGGAGGCGCCCCAAGGTTCCCTCAGAATGGTTGGAAATCATTCGAAGAGTGCAAAGGCAGAAGGGAGCTTGACTGCGAGACCTACAAGTCGAGCAGGGACGAAAGTCGGGCTTAGTGATCCGGTGGTACCGCATGGAAGGGCCATCGCTCAACGGATAAAAGCTACCCTGGGGATAACAGGCTTATCTCCCCCAAGAGTCCACATCGACGGGGAGGTTTGGCACCTCGATGTCGGCTCATCGCATCCTGGGGCTGAAGTAGGTCCCAAGGGTTGGGCTGTTCGCCCATTAAAGCGGTACGCGAGCTGGGTTCAGAACGTCGTGAGACAGTTCGGTCCCTATCTGTCGTGGGCGTAGGAAATTTGAGAGGAGCTGTCCTTAGTACGAGAGGACCGGGATGGACGTACCGCTGGTGTACCAGTTGTTCCGCCAGGAGCACCGCTGGGTAGCTATGTACGGAAGGGATAAGCGCTGAAAGCATCTAAGCGTGAAGCCCCCCTCAAGATGAGATTTCCCAATTAGTAAGACCCCTTGAAGACGACGAGGTAGATAGGTTGGAGGTGGAAGTGCAGTAATGCATGGAGCTGACCAATACTAATCGGTCGAGGGCTTATCCTAAAGATAAAGCGCAAAGAAGTTTCGGATCCAGTTTTCAGGGTGTAACACCTTGAAGGTATGTAGAAGTACATACGACAAGCGTAAGGCTATTCATTCACACAATCTGTGATGAACCGAATAACCCTACGGAAGAATTTACGGTGTGAATTCATGTTTGGTGGCGATAGCGGAGGGGTTCCACACGTACCCATCCCGAACACGACCGTTAAGCCCTCCAGCGCCGATGGTACTTGGACCGCAGGGTCCTGGGAGAGTAGGACGCCGCCAAGCGAGTTTTATAATTATTATTCCCTGATAGCTCAGTTGGTAGAGCACTCGACTGTTAATCGAGTTGTCACAGGTTCGAGTCCTGTTCGGGGAGCCATATGGAGAGGTGTCCGAGTTGGCCGAAGGAGCACGATTGGAAATCGTGTAGGCGCCAAAAGCGTCTCGAGGGTTCGAATCCCTCTCTCTCCGCCAGAATTATTTTTTAGCACGGCCCGTTGGTCAAGGGGTTAAGACACCTCCCTTTCACGGAGGTAACAGGGGTTCGAATCCCCTACGGGTCATAGTAATATGGAGGCTTAGCTCAGCTGGGAGAGCATCTGCCTTACAAGCAGAGGGTCGGGGGTTCGATCCCCTCAGCCTCCACCATAGTTTATATCGCGGGGTGGAGCAGTTCGGTAGCTCGTCGGGCTCATAACCCGAAGGTCGCAGGTTCAAATCCTGCCCCCGCAACCAACTAACTTTTAATAATTTATTATGGAACTGTGGTGTAGAGGCCTAACATGCCTGCCTGTCACGCAGGAGATCGCGGGTTCGAATCCCGTCAGTTCCGCCATTTTCACAAAGTTACATTACCCTGTTGGGAGCCATTAGCTCAGTTGGTAGAGCACCTGACTTTTAATCAGGGTGTCGAAGGTTCGAGTCCTTCATGGCTCACCATTCATGCACTTATATGTCATGGATATAATTGTATTGCGGACGTGGCTCAGCGGTAGAGCATCGCCTTGCCAAGGCGAGGGTCGCGGGTTCGATTCCCGTCGTCCGCTCCATATTTGCGCCCTTAGCTCAGCTGGATAGAGCGTTTGACTACGAATCAAAAGGCCGGGAGTTCGAATCTCTCAGGGCGCGCCATTAACTTCATAAGCCGGTGTGGCGGAATTGGCAGACGCGCGCGACTCAAAATCGTGAGGGAAACCGTGGAGGTTCGAGTCCTCTCACCGGCATGTATTTCGGGATGTAGCTCAGCTTGGTAGAGCACCTGGTTTGGGACCAGGGGGTCGCATGTTCAAATCGTGTCATCCCGATTTAAAGGAAAGTCGCTGGAAGCAGCGGCTTTTTTGTTTTATGTTATTATTTTTTGCATAAATCAGTAATGTCCAGGTCACACTAACACAAAAAGTGGGACGGAAGGGATTACTGTGAAGCGATTAAGTTGGAAAAAACAGATGAAACGGCGCTGGAAACAGTGGAGAAGAACAGTGTGGGCATGTATTATTTCGGGTGCGGCTTGCTTACTGGCAGCGTTGGGCATTCTGTTTTCGAATCATATGCAGGCTATGCTGTCGCAACCACTGGCTACTCCCGTTATGGCAGAGGTGGAGGGGGAGTCATCAAATTATACTTCTACCGAAGATCGTTCCTCGCAGATGCAGCTATTGCAAAGTATTCGTGCTTCTGGCATAAGCAGGAAGACTCGTTTGTTAACTACCTACGTATGTGGTACAGAGACCACTTCCTTGGGAACATTAAGTTCACAGCAACTGGAAAGTTTACTGGAACAACATCCCGACTGGAAGGGAAGGCTTAATACTAAAGGAGAAGTGTGGCTGGAGCGCAAGGTGGAAGATTTGTCGGAGTCATGCAAAGAGCGCGCATACATGGGATTGAGCACTGATGGCCAGCTTACTTTGTTTGAGGGGCTGCCCAAAAAGGAGAAAGTAATTCGTACCTTTTTTCAATTGGATTTAGGCTCCATGGAGACAGCCTTGCCAGAAGGGGTATATAAACAACTTCAGCAGGGAATCCGTGTACAGGATATAAATGAGTATAACAGTGTAATCTCCACTTTTAGTGACTTTGCAGTGGAGCGAACACAGAGAGTATTAAAGCAGCATTATTGATTACAAGTACGGAGACGTTAGACTTTGGCCACGGGGTGAAGTTGTAGCGTCTCTTTTTATGTTTTCACTCATGGGTTAAACTTTTTCCTCTATTAGATACAAAGTTTTGTTATAATGAAATGAACGACACATATGTTCGCTTTATATGGGATTAGGTCATGTAAATTGACGATGGTGCTGACTGTTGGTTAGTTGCGCCATGTTTGAGCGATAGGGGAGAGATTTTCTTGCGTTTTCTAGGAATTGATCCGGGTATAGCCATTGTGGGCTTCGGGTTTGTAGACAAGATCGGCAGTAAGGTGGTTCCAGTGCAATATGGCTGTATTCAGACGGAAGCCCATACACCAGAAGAAGACAGGCTACTTCATGTGTATGAAGGCATGTTGCAATTAATTGATAAGTATAAGCCGGATGCAGTAGCTTTGGAGAAGCTCTTTTTTAATCGCAACGTTACAACAGCTATGTCCGTAAGTCAGGCACGTGGGGTACTGGTGTTGGCTGCCAAACAACGTAATTTGCCTATAGGGGAATACACGCCGATGCAGGTAAAGCAGGCTATTGTAGGGTATGGCAAGGCAGAGAAGAAGCAGGTACAGGAGATGGTTAGAATGTTTCTAAAGCTCCAGGCTGTACCCAAACCGGATGACGTAGCGGATGCTTTGGCAGTGGCTATTTGTCATGCGCATTCCTATGGGTTAAATTCAAAATTAAATGAGGTATTGCGAAAATGATAGATTTCTTGCGTGGTTCTGTAGCTCACTTGGAAAATGAATATGTCGTTTTGGATGTGCAAGGTGTAGGGTATCGGGTATTTTGTCCGAATCCTTACGCGTTCGCCAAAACGGAAGGACCGGTGGTTATTTACACTCACCATCATGTAAGGGAAGATGCTATTTTACTGTTTGGGTTTGCAACCCGTGAGGAGCAGCAATTATTCCGTAAACTGATCGATGTATCTGGTATTGGACCGCGTGTGGCGCTTGGTATTTTGGGAGGCGGTACGCCTGCGCATGTGGTGACGGCGATTTATCAGGAGAATATCACATTCCTCACCAAATTACCGGGGATTGGTAAGAAGACAGCACAACGTATGATTCTAGATTTGAAAGACAAGTTGGACGGTATTGGATCGTTGGGAATGGCTACCGGATTGTTTGCGGAGCCCGTTGTAGAAGAAGGTGAAGGTTCGTATTGGAGTGAGGCGCGTGAGGCGCTTAAAGCTCTCGGTTACACGGATGCTGAGTTAGATAAGGTGTGGAGCAAAATGAAGAAAGATGCGAAACCTGATGATTCTGCCGACATATTGATGAAACGGGCTTTGCAACTGTTGTTTGCCGGATAGGACGCTGTTGTCCGTGATGAGAAGTCTGGTAAAAAGAGGAGCGATGGAATATGGATGACCGGATTATTTCCGCCAATTTGATGATGGAAGACCAGACGGCGGAGCTAAGCCTTCGCCCCCGTTATCTAAATGAATATATCGGGCAAAATCAGGTTAAAGAAAATTTGAAAATATATATTGAAGCGGCCAAGATGCGTAAAGAAGCATTGGACCACGTTTTGTTGTACGGACCACCTGGATTGGGGAAAACCACTCTGGCTAACATTATCGCCAATGAGCTGGGGGTTAATTTACGTACGACTTCAGGTCCTGCCATTGAAAGACCGGGAGATTTGGCAGCATTGCTAACCAATCTTCAAGAGGGGGATGTTTTGTTCATTGATGAGATTCATCGCCTTCATCGTACAGTGGAAGAAGTCATGTATCCGGCGATGGAGGATTTTGCACTGGACATTATGATTGGCAAAGGTCCAAGTGCCCGTTCGGTGCGTTTGGATTTGCCGCCCTTTACCCTTATAGGTGCTACTACACGCGCTGGATTGCTTTCTGCGCCATTACGTGACCGCTTTGGTGTTATTAGTCGATTAGAGTTCTATACGAAAGACGAGCTGGCTTACATCGTGTCTAGAAGTGCGGATATTATGGAAATGGAGATTGTCGGGGACGCAGCGGAGGAAATCGCATTGCGTTCACGGGGGACACCGCGGATTGCCAACCGACTGTTAAAAAGGGTGCGTGATTTTGCCCAAGTTGTTGGAGACGGTATTATTCATTCAGAATTGGCGACAGAGGCACTAAAGAGGCTTCAAATAGATCCACTCGGGCTGGATGAAATTGACCATAAAATGCTTAAAGCCATGATTCATTCATTCCGGGGCGGACCTGTAGGATTGGATACCATCGCTGCGACCATTGGTGAAGAGAGCCAGACGATTGAGGATGTGTACGAGCCTTATTTGTTGCAAATTGGTCTTTTACAAAGAACACCTCGGGGACGAACGGTAACCCCGGCGGCATATGCCCACCTTGGAATTCCCATGCCAACGGATCCACGGTAACTAAGGAAACCATGGTGTACTCATAAAAATCAATGACTGGTTGTTCGCAAGCAGGGGATATGAATGAAATGGATAGGCAGATGAATTGAGGTAAGAAAGTGTGGAAGCCCGATTCGAGCGGGTTCACATTTTGTTTTATTCCGCCGATGTATTTAAAGGGATAGACGCGGGTCAAGATCCCGATAAATCACGTAATACAAGTGCTAGTCAGCTAGAATTGGGGGAGCTAGAAATGAGTAGATATACATTGAACCAAAATAAGAAGTCCAAAGCTTGGACAGGCCGTGTCAAACGAGCGGCATTAATTATGGTATTAGCTACAGCTTGCATACCCTGGTCTTCAGGTGTTCAGGCTGCTGCCGCACAAGAGGATATTCGCGTAGTGATCTTTGCGGATCTAGGTAGTAAATATAAAGCGACAGTCCCCGCTGTAACTTTGAAATCATCAGGGAGCCTGAGTGTCGGCCAGAATAGTGGAGGCAGCTATCAGGCTTGGATGGGACTGCCGGACAGTACAGCTCGTTTTAGTGTAGACAGCTATCGGGTGAAGGTGCTTGAAGGAAATGAAGCGGCTGCGATAAAAGCGGCTCAAGCCCTGCAAAAGACAAATGACAAGCCTACCGTTTTTATCGGTTCAAAAAACGGTAGTTCTGTCTATCAAGTGTATGCGGGCATATATGCTAGTGAACAGTCTGCGCAGGCTGCTGTACAGCGGATTTCTTCAGTAACCGGAGCTCAGGCCGAAGTTAAGGGTAACAAGCATTGGTCGACGGGAAGCTATGGAACCGAGCAGGAGGCTAATCTTGTTCGCACAACTATTGCTGCTGCAGGTTTTGATGCTTTTACTGTGATTCAATCAAGGGGACAGTATGCTGTATGGGTTGGAGAAGAGAGCAATGACAGCAAGCTGTCAGCCTTGAAAACAGAGCTAGAGAGCAAGCAACCCAAACTCACCCTTTCCAAGGTAAACCAAACCGGTCTCATCATAAGGCAGGAAGCAGGAGTAACGACAGGCTCACAGGTGATGTCTCATTACATGCTAAGTGGGTCTGATAATGGTAAGGTAATTGTCAACGGCGGTAATAATGGAATCCAAGTGGTCGAAAGATCACAACGTACATATCGCGGTGACATGGAAATTAGCACGACGTCAGGACAGCTGGCGCTTGTAAATGAAGTCCCTTTGGAACAGTATTTGTATTCCGTAGTTGGAGCAGAGGTCTATTCCTCATGGCCAGCTGAAGCACTTAAAGCTCAAGCGGTAGCGGCTCGTAGTTATGCACTTGCTCAAGGCAATCGGTTTCAGATTGGCAATGTAGTAGACGGCACTCTAAGCCAGGCTTACAACGGTAAAAGCTCGGAGCATGCGAATGTCAACGAGGCTGTAGATGCAACAGCTGGTGAGGTGATTAAGAATGGCGGCAAAGTGGTCGAAGCTGTATTTTCCTCTAATGCAGGCGGTGTGACAGCAGATGCTTCCGAGGTATGGAATAGTGGTGGCGAAGCGTTTGCCAGCGTAGACAGCTCGGGAGATACTTCAGCACAAAAAGGTGCACAGGAGTGGTATCATGTGCTTCTCTCCAATGGCAAGACAGGTTATATTCGCGAGGATAATGCTAAGGAGTTGGAGGGAGTCACAGAAGCAGGATTAGACAAAATCACTGTTACAGCAGAAAATACAAATGTGCGTCCTATTCCCCAAATTCAATCTACGGTTACACCCATAGCAAAGGTACAGCCGGGCGAAGAAATGATTGTTTTGGAAAAGGTGCCTCAATCCGGAGATTATGCATGGGTTAGGGGGCCCTTTACAGCAGCTGAAATTGCTAAGTCCTTGCAAGGGAAAATAACCGGGACGGTACCATCCTCTATTAATCACCTCGATGTCACTAAACGGGGACCGTCAGGGCGAGTGTTAGAGGTTGAAGCAGATGGAGCCCCTTTAAAAGTGAAATATCCGGATATGTATCGCTCAGCGATGAGGGGACTGCCGAGCACACTGTTTGATATTGCGAGTACCGGCAGTTATACTGTATTAGGCGCAGATGGAGCTACTTCTCATGTAAGTGGCACACAAGGTACCCAAATTCTGTCGGCATCTGGCACCAGCACTTCAAGTGGTAACGGGGTGGTCGTCATGAATGAAGATCGCCATGCACGAGTCATTGACAAAACGCAAAGCTTTATTTTTACAGGTAAAGGGAATGGTCATGGTTTGGGCTTATCCCAATGGGGTGCCAACGGTTTGGCAGAGCAGGGGTATGATTACAAGAAAATTTTGCAACACTATTATAAAAATGTGGATATAGTTAAGGACTGACCAATATATGAACGTAAATGACTACGATTTTGAACTACCTGAAACATTAATTGCACAGACGCCTTTGCTTGAGCGGACCGCTTCTAGATTATTAACGTTAAACAAAAACAACGGTGAAGTGGGACATCATACATTTTCGGATATTGTGCAGTATCTTCAGCCAGGGGATACGCTGGTTTTGAATGATACCCGAGTAATTCCTGCACGATTGTTTGGCATCAAGCAAGACACTGGCGCTAAGGCCGAGGTGTTGCTGCTTAAACAACTGGAGGGAGACCGATGGGAAGCATTGGTGAAACCCGGCAAAAAGCTGAAAAAGGGAGCTGTTATCGTTTTCGGTGATGAACTGAAAGCAGTTATTGAGGAAGAAGGAGATATGGGCGGAAGGGTACTTTCATTTTCATATGATGGTATTTTTCAGGAGATCCTGGATCGCTTAGGGCAGATGCCGCTTCCTCCGTATATTAAGGAACAGCTGGATGATCGTGAGCGGTATCAGACCGTTTATGCTCGGCACGAGGGTTCTGCTGCGGCTCCGACGGCAGGGTTACATTTTACAGAAGAACTATTGGACCAAATTAAAGAGAAGGGCGTTACCGTTGCCTTTATCACACTTCATGTTGGTTTAGGAACGTTTAGACCGATGTCGGTGGATACGAT
The DNA here is from genome assembly GCF_006874425.1 of Paenibacillus ottowii. GTDB lineage: Bacteria > Bacillota > Bacilli > Paenibacillales > Paenibacillaceae > Paenibacillus > Paenibacillus ottowii. The sequence goes on along the minus strand of NZ_VIJZ01000005.1, from coordinate 368,083 downwards.
TGAAGAGCATGTTATGCATGAAGAATACTATTCATTGTCACAGGAAACGGCAGATATACTCAATGCAACTAAGGCGCGTGGCGGTAGAGTTGTGGCCGTGGGAACAACCAGTTGCCGAACGCTGGAGACGGTGGGCAATAACCTCGTAGATGGTGTGCTACAGGCCAGCAGTGGCTGGACACAGATTTTTATTTATCCAGGCTATCAATTCCGTGTGGTGGATGCAATGATTACGAATTTCCATTTGCCTAAATCCACTTTGGTTATGCTGGTCAGCGCACTAGCTGGCAGAGAGAATATTATGCATGCTTACCAGGAAGCGATTGACCAAAAATATCGGTTCTTCAGCTTCGGGGACGCAATGTTCATTTATTAATTAAGGATGGTAGAAAATATGGCACCAGCAATAAGATACGAACATATTAAGACCTGTAAGCAATCTGGAGCTCGTCTTGGGCGTGTACACACACCTCACGGAGTGATTGAGACTCCAACCTTTATGCCCGTGGGAACTCAAGCAACTGTTAAAACAATGAGCCCTGAGGAATTGAAAGCAATGGATGCTCAAATTATTTTGAGTAATACGTACCATCTGTTTCTTCGTCCTGGTCATGATATTATCCGTGAAGCGGGCGGTCTGCACAAGTTTATGAATTGGGATCGTCCTATTTTAACGGACAGTGGCGGATTTCAAGTGTTTTCCCTAAGTGAAATGCGTAAGATTTCAGAGGAGGGAGTTCATTTCCGCTCTCATTTAAATGGAGATAAGAAGTTCCTTTCTCCGGAAGTGGCAATGGAAGTCCAAAACTCGCTTGGCTCGGATATTATGATGGCCTTCGATGAATGTCCTCCTTTTCCAGCTGAGTATGAATACGTGAAAAAGTCATTGGAGCGCACTAGCCGTTGGGCAGAGCGTTGTTTGGAGGCACATGCCCGTCCTCATGACCAAGGGTTGTTCGCCATTGTACAAGGAGGCATGCATGAAGATCTGCGCAAGCAAAGTGCGGCAGATTTGACTTCCATGGATTTCCCGGGGTATGCTATTGGTGGACTGAGTGTAGGTGAACCTAAGCATTTGATGTATGAAGTGCTTGATTATACGGTTCCTCTGCTTCCTACCAACAAACCACGTTATTTGATGGGCGTAGGTTCGCCGGATGCTTTGATTGAAGGCTCTATTCGTGGTGTGGATATGTTCGATTGTGTGCTTCCAACTCGAATTGCTCGCAACGGGACAACGATGACAAGTCAAGGACGCCTTGTCGTTCGGAATGCGAATTATGCAAGCGATTTTGGGCCACTTGATCCGGCGTGTGATTGCTACACTTGTCGTAATTATTCACGTGCTTATTTGCGACATTTAATTAAAGCAGATGAAACCTTCGGGCTCCGACTGACAACGTATCATAACTTGCATTTCTTAATACAATTGATGCGTAATGTCAGACAAGCGATTATGGATGACAGGCTGCTTGATTTCCGCGATGAATTTTTTGAGCAGTACGGTCTTCATGATAATGATAAAGGCTTTTAAGTTTTAGGGGAGAGTATTCGAAAGGGGGATTTAATGTGTTTCATTTTGCTACAGCTGCGGCTGCACCTGGTGGAGCTGGGGGACTTTTTCAAATGATCTGGCCGCTGGCTCTGATGTTTGTAATCTTCTATTTCTTGCTGATTCGTCCGAATCAGAAGAAACAAAAGCAGCGTCAATCGATGCTTCAAGCTTTGAAAAAGGGAGATAAAGTGATTACAATCGGAGGTCTTCACGGTACAATTGTGGAGATTACAGACGATGTAGTTGTTTTGCGTGTGAATGATGTAACGAAGCTGACCTTTGATCGTAGTGCGATCAGTAATGCGATTGCAAAAGACACTGCTTCTGAGGAAGTTGTTTCTAAATCGTAGTATGCGATTATTATGCAAAAACCGAGCCTTTGAGGAGGCTCGGTTTTTTTGTGTGTGGTATACATGTCGATTTACTTGCGGAAGTTAATGCCAAACATCCCCCCACCTGCTCCTATGACAAACGCGATTCCTAAGTGCATCAGGTCCTTACCGTTCATGCCTGCATCCAATGCCAAAAAACCGACCAGAAGAATGATTAGCCCATACAGGATGCCTGTAATACCGCCTTGATACCAGCCTTTGTTCGTGGATCTTTTACCGGCGACGAAGCCGCCAGATAGCATGGCGAATGCGTGGACGATGTACGTATACAATGATAAATCCTGTTCTTGCATCTGTGTCATCCACAAGAGTAGTGAGAGAATCAATGCGCCTAACAGCATCCATGCAAAAGCATAAAATAAGCCGGATAAAACGGGATGGGCCAGACGAAACGAACACCAGCGGCGAATGAGCTCCATGGATAATTCCTCCTGTACCAAGGTTTGAACTATTATCATTCTATGGCCAAGCTTCCTAGCTTAGTACCAAGTCGTAAGCAGTCTTTCTCTTTATTTCAATAATTTAGCCTTTTGTTTTTTGTATGAGCCAAGTGAAGAACGGTCAGAATACGTGTACAATGAACGGCTAATGTCTTGTCAAGTACAGGAGAGGAGGCGAGCCTATTGAGTCACGATATTTTTGCTCATATTTTTCGGACGCTGCTCATGTATTTTATTGTATATCTGGTGATGCGTTTGATGGGTAAAAGGGAGATTGGAAAATTGTCTGTATTCGATCTCGTCATATCCATTATGATTGCCGAAATTGCTGTATTCAGCCTGGAGGATATAAAACGTCCACTTTATGAAGGGTTGATTCCTTTAGGAGTGCTGTTGGTTTTGCAAGTTGGAATTTCCTATTTCAGTCTGAAAAGTCGGCGTTTGCGCTTACTATTCGATGGTAAGCCCAGTGTTTTGTATTCAAATGGACAACTATACAAGGACGAAATGAAGAAGCAACGTTACAACTTAGACGACTTGATGTTACAACTTCGTGAACAAAATATAGAAAGTTTGGACGAAGTTGAGTATGTTATTTTGGAGACAACAGGTAAACTTACGGTTATTAGCAAGGAAAATTACGATGAAGCTAAACACGAAAAAAATAAGCAGGATGAAAGAGAAAATGAACTGATAAACAAAGAGAAACAGGAAAATAAAGTTCATCCTTCTCCACAAATTGGCGGAAAGTTTAGATATGAGGGACTGCCTATTCCATTAATTATGGACGGAAAGGTGCTGGATCGAAACTTGGAACGGATGGATATGAACCGTTTTTGGCTTAAAAATCAGATTCAAGCGAAGGGACACAAAGATTTTAAGGATGTTTTCTTATGCTCGGTTAACCATAGAGGGGATGTGTACATTACACCGCCAGCCTATGGAGAATCTCTGGAATAGCTTCTTTATGCTTTAAACCACCTTCTAAGAATTGGAATGCGGGTGAGGTTGTCCCAATCGATCATTTTGATTATGGTCATCAGGAACAGGTAGAGAATAATTCCTATTCCTGCGGCAAAAATAAACTGGAGCCATATTTGATTGAAAATCGTTAAATGCCTGTAGGTATATAATACCGCTGCCGCCATAATGATCATTCCCATCCCGGTTTTCCAAAAGTCAAGTAAACGTACACGAAAACGAAGCAGTCTGCTGACACTGAAGCCATGTAGGAGGGTAACGATAGCATTATTAATACAGATGGCAATGACAGCTCCGTAAATACCGTACTGAGGTTGGGAAGCAAGCCATACAATCAGACCAATTTTGATAATGGCTCCGATAAAGGTATTCAATAAGGCACTTCCAGGACGGTCTAATGCCTGAAGTGCTGCCTGAAGCGGGGCCTGAATGTACATAAAAAGAGCAAATGGGGCCATAAGTTTAAGCATGCTTGCAATATCGCCATTATTGTAGAGCAACAAACACAGCGGTTCTGCCAATACATACATAATAACGGCAAATGGGGCTCCTGCGACTAGAGCAAGACGAAGCGATTGATGCAAACGTTTGTGAATGGCGGTAATATGTCCGTTAGCTGCGGCTTCGGATAACGAAGGCACAAGTGAAACAGCCAACGAGCTGGTAAGGACCCCCGGTAGTAATAAAACAGGAATAACCATTCCTTGCATGGCTCCATATTGTGCGGTTGCCACACCAGTTGCAATGCCCGCTATGGCGAGGCTGCGCATACACAAGATCGATTCGAGTAGATATGATAAGGAACCAACAAGCCTACCAGCCGTGACGGGAACGGATATAGACATAAGACGTGACAAAATAGATGATTGCTCGGTATAGACCTCTGAAGATAAAGGAGCCTTCGGTTGAAGAGTATAATCCTTTCGCTGGTTCCAGGCGTATTGCCATAGCAGCACAACCATGCCAATGAATTCACCCGCCAGAGCACCGAGCATGGCACCTGCAGCAGCGTAGGCTATCCCATGGGGAAGTAACAAGTAAGCAAACCAAATGACGCAAAAAATGCGCATGACGGTTTCCGCAATGGAGGAACTCGCGGACGGAATCATATTTTGTTTTCCTTGAAAATAGCCCCTATAAGCTGAGGAAACAGCAACAATGACAATCATTGGGCTCATACTCACAAATGTATAATATACCCGGCTGTCGGTCAGGAGATGGCTTGTGATCCAAGGTGCAAACACAAGACAGATTGCCATGGCAATCAGGCTGAGTGTAATGGTGAAGCGCAAGCTTGTGTGCAAAATACGCCGTGACATTTCGGGTTGCCCTGCCGTTTCAGCTTCAGCTACAAGCTTGGCCACCGCAAGAGGGATGCCCCCAGTAATAAGAGTCACTAGTACGATAAAAAAGGGATATCCCTGCTGGTAGAGCCCTACTCCTTCGGGACCGATAATACGCGGGAGTGCGATTCGGGGAATAAAACCCAGTAGCCGATTGATGATTCCCGCTGCCAATAAAATAATTGCTCCATGAATGAACGTCTGCTTTTTCAATCGCAACTCCCTCTTCCCCAAAATGTAATTCAGCATCTATATGTTCCTTAGAAGATATGCCGGACCTGTCCATGTTCATGACAAGCTTTTCAGCTTGAAAATAAGGTGATCCAGATTACAAGAGGGAGAGTGGGGAATTCTGCTATTGACGAGCGAAATGAATGCATATATTGTTGATTTACGGCTATTTTCGACGAAAAGAAGGGTTTTCCAAGATCAGGACAGAAATGTTCTATAAAGCAGTCAACAACCCCGCTAATTACTGATCTGCGGAACCGATAGTCGCTGGGAGGAGGAACGGCCATCGTGGGTATGGAAGAGCTGGATGAGCAGGATTGGGTTGACGCAATTGAGATACTCTGTCAAAGTAAGGCGGATGAGCTGATTCTTGTAGGCTATGAACATGTCACCAGTAAGGACGTGTGGAATTGCGTCAGCCATAAATATGAAAAGGAGGGTATTCCTCCGCTGCACAAGCTCGTTAACGATATACTTTCCCTTAAAGCGACGAGCTTTATGAACTATTTGACGATGTCCGCATTACGGGGCTCCACTTTCGAATAGAAGGGGGTCTTTTTTTGCGTTCAAATTGACTGCTTTTTGAGGGGTAGCTATAATAGGAATATTGAGAATGAAAGGGGAACATGGGACGGAATGAAGAGAATTCTAAGTTTCATCGTGGTCGTGCTCATAACAACTGGTGTTATGGTCGGGACAAGCCCGGGCCTACTAAAAAGTTTAAAACTAGGCCTCGATTTAAAGGGAGGCTTTGAAATTTTATATGAAGCCCAGCCTTTGGAAGCCGGGCAGCAAGTAACCAGCCAGTCTCTGATACAAACAGCACAAAGTCTGGAAAGACGGATTAATGCGCTTGGTACGACTGAGCCGGAGGTAACAACAGAGGGGAGCAATCGGATTCGGGTGCGGCTTGCTGGTGTCTCTAATGAGGCAGAAGTCCGCTCCATGCTGAAAAAACCCGCAGAGTTAACCTTCCGTAGTGCAACGGCAGCAGATGCTAAAAAGCCGGGTCAATACAGTAAAATTGAGCTCCGTGGTAATGATTTTGTGGAGAATGGCGCTGTTGTTGGCTATGACCAGCTGAATAAACCTGAGATTAGTATTAAAGTAAAGGACAAAGCCAAATTCGCGGAAATCACAAAGCGACTTATGAATAAAGAGTTGGCTATTTTCCTGGATGATGAATTACTGTCTGCACCTACAGTCCGCAGTGAATTGACGGATGGCAGTGCTTCGATTACAGGTAACTACACACGTGATGAAGCGAACAAGCTAGCAGATACCATCAACCTGGGTGCTCTTCCGCTTAAACTTACGGAAAAATATTCTCAGAGTGTAGGGGCTACACTGGGTCAATTGTCATTGGATCAGACAATCCGTGCTGGTCTGATCGGCTCGGTCATCATTCTAATCTTTATGATTGCAATGTTCCGTGTACCGGGACTGATCGCTAGCTTCTGTCTCATTGTTCATACTTGGTTGGTGCTTGCGATCTTTTATTTGGGCGGTTTTGTGCTCACACTTCCGGGCATCGCAGCCTTCGTGCTCGGGATCGGGATGGCGGTGGATGCCAACATTATTACGTATGAACGGATTAAAGAAGAAATCAAGTCAGGCAAAACGATTCGTTCTTCTGTCATCGCAGGCAGTAAGGCATCGTTCCGTACAGTTATGGATGCCAATATTACAACAATCATAGCGGCAGCCGTCATGTTTGGTCTGGGTACAGGCTCCGTTCGAGGATTTGCTCTCGTGCTCATCGTTGATATTGTCGTTAGTATTTTGACAAATATCTTCTTCTCGCGCTTCTTGCTCAATCTGCTGGTTAAAGCGGATGCTGTGAAGAAGGCCAAGTATTTTGGTGTGAAGGAGAGTGATATTAGTGCGCTTTAATTGGGACTACAAATATGTCAAGATGAGCAAGTGGTTTTATACATTCTCGATTATTGTCACGTTGCTTGGTATTTTGAGCTTGTCGATATTCGGTTTGAATTACGGGGTTGATTTCCGTTCCGGTTCCAACGTGGATGTTAATTTGACCAAGGTAGTTACACAAAAACAGATTCAAACTTTGCTGGACAAGAACGGGATCGGCAAAGAGGTAGATTATACACCAGGTAAAGAGCGATTCGGCATTCGTTTTTCACAAGTGTTGACGGATCAGCAAGTGAATGATTTCAAAACCTCTTTTAACAAAGAGCTTGATCCAAAGGCATCATTTGAGGTCAATACGGTGGATACGGAAATGGCGCAAGAGCTGGAGCGAAATGCAATTTGGGCGGTTTTGCTAGCCTCTGTGGCCATTGCTATCTACATTTCGATTCGGTTTGAATGGCGTTTTGCGGTTGCTGCGATTGTTTCGTTGCTGCATGATGCGTTTCTTGTCATCAGTATTTTCTCGATTTTCCGACTTGAGGTCGATTTGACCTTTATTACGGCCATTTTGACAATTGTCGGTTTCTCCATTAACGATACCGTCGTTATTTTTGACCGTATTCGGGAAAATCTACGATTTGCAAAGAAAAAGTCCAGAGCTGATTTGGAGCAAGTAGTCGATCACAGTATTGCACAAACGATGACGCGTTCACTCGCAACTGTGTTTACAGTGTTTATTGCGTCCGTTTGTCTATTCATATTTGGCGGCGAATCGATTCGGATGTTCTCGCTTGCGATGGTGATCGGTTTGCTGTTTGGTGCTTACTCTTCCATCTTTATTGCCAGCCCGTTGTGGGTAGCTCTGAAGGGAAAACAAAAGACGCCGACAGCTGGTGGAGCAGCCAAAACTGCAAAGTCTTAAGTTACGCAAATACCAGTAGTATAAAATTAAAGAGAAAGCCGCGTCTGCTTAGGCGCGGTTTTCTAAGGTTTTAATATTTACCTTATGTTTGGGGTTAATAGTGAGACACGGCGTTCATAAAAAGTTTTATTTGAAGAAATCCGGTTAATTGGAATGGAGCTTTATCGGGAAAGGGTTAGTTCAGGATTGAGGGGGAAACGTTGTGAGTAGCGAACGCAGCCGATCACTAGAAACTGCGGCGTTGAGCGGGATTGTAGGTAATCTCGTGTTGGCTGTTCTTAAGGGAACCGTCGGTTATGCGGCAAACAGCAAAGCGTTGTTGGGGGATGCACTGCACACGGCTGCGGATAGTGCTTCCCGTTTGCAAGAGCTGTTGTTTTCCAAGGCAAGTACAGATCACGGAGTGCTGGCGCGGTTGCGGAACGGTGAAAAAGTTCGGACGGTCATATCTGTGGTGCTGGCTATCCTAGTGCTGATGAGCGGGCTTCAGCTAGGTATTTCTGCTGTTCGTTCATTAAGTAGTTCGGAGCCGCAGGCTCCCGGTCTGTATGCTTTAATTACCGTGTTAATTGCTTTGGTGTTGAGAGAAGCATTATTTCAGTTTCAATATCGCTACTCGATAAAACATGGCCTTAAAGCGGAAGCAGACCGGTATGCTAACCATGAACGGTACTCGCTGTATTCATCTTTGATTGCATTGATCGGCATGATCGGTGCAATGACTGGCGAAGCAATGGAATGGCCTGCACTATTGTATCTTGATCCAACTGCAGCTTTGCTGGTAGCCTGTCTGGTGTTGCGTAAAGGATATCTGATGGTGATGAATACCGTGTACCAAGCTCCTGCACAGCCCTTGCGGGAGGAAGACTCCCAGCGCTTTATGGAGACGATTCAACGAGTATATGGTATTGTAACGGTGGAACACTTACATGCTCAGGAAACGGGCCATTTCATAACAGTGGATGTTACGATAAGTGTTAACCCGCGGATTACGGTGCAGGAAGCACAGGAAATTGCCGATCGAGCTAAAAATTTGCTATTAGCCCGTTTTCCACAGGTGACTCATGTACAAATGCAGTTCATTTCTTACCAAGCCGGGTATCCTTATAAATCCAATCATGAACTGCCTGATAATGATGCGTCGTCCTTGCTTCAATGAGGCAGGCCGACTATGAAAGAAAGGTGAATAGGATTGCTTCATTCGCAGTACAGATGGAAGACCCCGGAGGTTAACCTGGAAGCGGCTCAGCCGTTAACAGAAGAGCTGGGGATTTCACCATTGTTGTCCCGGCTTTTAGTAAACCGGGGCGTCACTACAGCCGGGGAAGCAAACCGCTTTTTGTACGGAAGTGTGGACGATGTACACGACCCATATCTGCTTCTTGGGATGAAAGAGGCTGTGCCGAGAATTCGCCAGGCCCTGGAGCGTGGCGAGCATATACTAATCTATGGTGACTATGACGCGGATGGCGTATCCAGTACATCATTGATGATTCAGCTTATGCGTTTTCTGAAGGCATCTTATGATATTTACATTCCTCATCGTTCGAATGAGGGATATGGTCTGCACAACCATGCTCTGGATTGGGCACATCAGCAAGGAGTTACGCTGGTTATTACGGTGGATACGGGAATTAGTGCAGTAGAGCAAGTTGCTTATGCGACTTCCTTAGGGATCGATGTAATTGTGACTGATCATCATGAACCGCCTGCTGTACTTCCTGAGGCTTATACATTGATCAATCCGAAGCTGCCGGCTTGTCCCTACCCATTTAAAGGCCTTGCAGGCGTTGGTGTTGCTCTGAAGCTGGCTCAGGCGTTGTTGAGTGAAGTACCCGAGGAATGGTTTGAAATTGCCGCTATTGGTACAGTAGCTGATTTGATGCCACTACATGGTGAGAACCGGACGATAGTACGCCGAGGGATTCAATCCATGAGAAACTCTGCATTCCCAGGGATTCGGGCGCTACTTCATCTAGCGGGTGTGGAGATATCCACAGTGACTTCGGTCAACATCGCGTTTGCATTGGCTCCGCGGATTAATGCGAGCGGGCGACTGGATCATGCGGGACGAGCTGTCTCCCTGCTAACGACAGAAAAAGAGGAGGAAGCAGACCAACTTGCGCATGCGCTGGATCTGCTCAATCGTGAGCGTCAACAAGTGGTCGAACGCATTGTGGAGCAAGCCGAGCAGCAACTAGCATCCAAAATCAATGGAGGCAAGCTTCCATCCGTTATTGTTTTGGCTGGTGAAGGCTGGAATGTTGGTGTCGTCGGGATTGTGGCATCCAAGCTGTTGGATCGCTATTATCGGCCAACTATTATTCTAGGCATAGATGCGGAGACAGGCATGTGCAAGGGTTCTGCTCGCTCTATTCCTGCATTGGATATCTACAGTGCTCTCACAGATTGCCATGAGCTCATGGAGCATTTTGGTGGACATCCTTCGGCGGCGGGAATGACATTGTCCTGTGACAATCTTCAATTATTTGAAGAACGGCTAAACCGCTATGCAGCTTCCATTCTCACACCAGAAGATTTTATTCCTGTAGCTGAGGCTGATATGGTCTGTCGTCTGGATGAGGTATCTTTACAAGTAGTTGAAGAACTCGAATTGCTCCAGCCTTTTGGTATGGGAAATCCCTCGCCACGATTCGTATTACAGGGGCTTCAATTGCGTGAGGCTCGTAAAATGGGACGTGAGAAAAACCATGTGAAGCTAGTACTGGAGCAGAACGGTTTATCGCTGGAAGCAGTTGCCTTCCGACGTGGCGATTTGGCTGATTTTTTACAGCAGGATACGGACATAGATCTGTTGGGTGAATTATCAATTAACGAGTGGAACGGTAAACGATCCCTTCAGCTGATGTTGCAGGATATTCGTGTGCAGGCTCCGCAAATTTTTGATTACCGTGGAGTATCGGACCCTCTTGCCGAACTGGAGCGAGGGCTAAAGATCTTTCATCCAAGCTTAGAGGATAGAAAGAACGATGTAGCAGTGTTGATCCATCCCTCATCTCGGCTTCGTCCATCGAGCGCTGTGGATGCTGAATCCTTATGGTTATACGATAAAAATGGCTGCGTTACTCCCAGTGATGGTCAAAAAAATACACAGCACTCTGTGAAGTCATTGTTCGTACTGGAGCCGCCAGATACCCCTGAGCAGTTTCATGCTTTATGGTCTACCTTTGAGAATGTAGAGAACGTTTTTCTTCTTCATTCGCCCAGTGAGCGTGGCGGCCGGCTCGTAAGTCCCGATAGGGAGCTGTTTAAGCGTATTTACATTGTGCTTTCCCGAATGGGAACACAGCTAATTGATGAAAAAGCAATGCTGCCTGCCCTTAGCCGGCAGTGCTCCTGTTCAGTCCGTATGTTATCCAAAGTATTGGACATCTTCGAGGATCTTGAGTTTTTGACGCGTACAGAGGGTCAATTTCGTTTTGTATCCAATCCGCCCAAGCGGGATTTAACTGCTTCTCCGCGCTATCAGGAATTGTATAATATGGCTGAGATGGAGCGCTATTTACTGGACGCAGACACCACCCAAATGACAAGCTGGATTATGTCGCTTATGAAGGGTGCGTCTTGAGATACTACCTTGCAGTTTTGTAAAATGTATATACTAATTAGAAGTTTACAGTAGGAGGAACTAAGTTGGACTACAAAGAATATATTCGGGTGATTAACGATTTTCCACAACCAGGGATTAGTTTTAAGGACATTACAACCCTAATGAAAAATGGTGAACTGTACCGCAAGGCTATCAACGATATGAAGGAACTGGTATCTGATTTGAAAATTGATTTGATTGCAGGTCCGGAAGCACGTGGATTCGTTGTGGGTGCACCTCTGGCTTATGCATTGGGGGTTGGTTTTATTCCTATCCGTAAAAGTGGCAAGTTGCCTGGAGAAACCATTGAGGAAGCATACGGTTTGGAATATGGTAAGGATACTCTGGCTATGCATAAGGATGCGATTGAGCCGGGGCAAAATGTTCTGATTGCCGATGATTTGCTTGCTACAGGTGGAACCATCGCTACATCCGTGAACTTGGTACGCCAACTTGGTGGTAATGTGGCAGGAGCTGCTTTTCTGATCGAGCTGTCTGATCTCAACGGACGGGCGAAGCTACCTGACGTAGATGTATTCACCCTGATTAAGTATTAAGTATTTCGGAACCGGGGTTTCCCGGGAAATATTTTATGTATAGATTGTTTAAATAGCCTGATGGAACATCTCTTTATCTAAAGAGTTGGTCCATCGGGCTATTTTTTGATTGTAATTAAATTGAATTTCCTTATTGTAACAAATTACCACGGGTTTTATTGGAAAAGAGTTATAAAAAAATAAAATAAATGTCGATAAAGATTAAAAAAGAAACAGAGGTGGATATATATTGGGTATATTTCAATTTAAGAGCTTACAAGCACGTACATTTTCTACCTTGGTTCCAATCGTACTTATAACACTGATTTTAATCAGTTTTTTGTCTTATTTTTTTGCCAGGCAGAAGCTAGATACGGAAATAAGCCAAAATGCTGTTCATTCTTTGACAAGGGCTAAAGTTGATATTGCGGCAAATGTAGATCGCCATGCTTTACTTGTTTCGATGCTGACTAAGAGTGCGGAACAACTGGGAACAGGAATGAACATTGAGGGCTATGGACGTTTTTTTGAACAAGAGCTGGCTTTAAATGATATGTCATACGGGTTAGGTATTTATTTTGCTAAGGGTGCATATGATCCGGGAGTGACTTACCGTTCAATATATGTGCACAGAGATGGCGAGCTGGTCAAGCAAACGACTGAATATGACGATCCGCAATATGATTATTTAACGCAGCCTTGGTATACAGAAGCTGTAGAACGTGGTAAAGATATAAATTTCACAGAGCCTTTTTACGATAGCAAGCTGAACATCAATATGATTACTGCAGGGAAAGCATTTTATGACAGACAGGGAAAATTGTTAGGTGTCATTACAGGCGACCTAAATATGTCAAGTATCCAGACGTATATTGAAAAAATGAAGTTTGGTACTCAAGGTAGTGCAATCTTGTTGGATAAGAACGGAGCTATTCTGTCATCCGGCCTCCCATCCTTAAAAGCAGGCGAGCCGTTAACAAACACGATGAATGCAGAAGCAGCACAATCTATTCAAAGTGGTATGTCTGGACAACTATCCGTACCCCTTGATAATAAGGATTACCGGATAATGTACGAAACACTTCCACAAACCGGATGGAAAATCGGTGTATTACTGCCAGAATCGGATTTGAATCGCTCTGCGAATGAAATGCTTAAACTTCTATTAATGGTGAGTGTTATAGGCATTTTACTAATTATAGGAGCGGTATTGATTAACAATTCAGGTATGATCAAAGAGATTAAAAAAATAATGCAGATGACCAATCGCATGGCTCTTGGGGATTACACCGTTGAACTAGCACACCGACGTAAGGATGAGTTTGGTCAAATGGCTGACGGGATCAATAAGGTGATAGGTGTAACTAGAGGGATGGCATTGCGCTTGAATGAAGAGTCGAACGTGATCTCAGGCGTATCTTCAAAAATGTCCCAAGAGATTTCCGGGGCTGCTATAGATGCGCACCATAATGCAGAAGAATTAGCACAGGTGAAGGAAGGAGCCGAGCTTCAATTGGCTGCCGCAGCAGAGAGTGCGACTGCGATGGAACAAATGGCTGTTGGCATACAGCGCATTGCTGAATCTATACAGCATGTATCCGAGTCAACCACCGAGATTGAACATAAAGCACAACAAGGAAATGAACGGTTGAACGTGGTCAACCAAGGAATGTATAAAGCGAAACTGTCTATGGATGAGGCGGGCAGAGTAGTAAGTTCGTTAAATGAACGGTCCGCCCAAATTGGTAGTATTATTGGAATGATTCAGGAAATTAGTGGACAGACCAAGTTGCTGTCGTTGAATGCTTCCATTGAAGCCGCCCGTGCCGGGGAGCATGGCCGAGGGTTCGCTGTGGTGGCTTCAGAAATCGGCAAGCTGGCCGTTAATGTAAGCGAGTCTGCGGAGCAAATTACGAGTCGAATCCGAGCCATGCAGGAAGAAACCAAATTAGCCTTGGAAGGAATGCAGCAGGGGGCTCTGGAGATGGATGAGGGAGTGTCTATTTTACGTGAGGTGGAAGAACGTTTTATAGCGATGAATCAGGATATTCAGCAGGTAGCGACAGAGGTACAGGAGGTTTCTTCTGCCTCTGAAGAAATGTCGGCAGGCTCGGAAGAAGTTGCGGCATCTATTGGTTATCTTGCAGATATTGCGAAAGCTTCAACTGAACGTGCAGGGCAAGCTTCGGAACGATCCGAACGGCAGCTAAAGAACCTGGAAGGTCTGAATAGCTCCGCCAAGTCGCTTACAGGTGTCTCTGATACCCTTAGTCAGGTCGTATCCCGTTTTCAAGTGTGATATTGCCAAATAAATAAAATGCATAAAAAGACGCCGTTCCATGTAAGAAGGATACTTACACGCTTGCCTACACAGCCTGAGCGTGTTGATTCTAACCTACATGGAGCGGCGTTTTTTAAATTGAAGACAGATATCAATCTGGTGTTTTTTCAGTTAAAGGTTCCTGCGTTTTATCGTTCGACCAGCCGAGCACATCAATCAGCTTGAAGAACAGACTCAGAATAATCCCAATGATTGTAGCCAGTGCCATACCTTTCAGGGTAACAGCACCCCAAGTGAACGTAGTACCGCTGATTCCGACAACCAACACAATGGTAGCGAGCAGCATATTGGTTGGCTTAGCGAAATCAACCTTTTGCTCAACGAAGATTCTAAGACCAGAGGCAGCGATCACACCGAATAATAACAAGGATACGCCACCCATAACTGGGGACGGAATATTAGAAACAATCGCGGAGAACGTACCCGAGAAGGACAACAGGATGGCAATGATAGCCGCCCCCCCAATAACCCATACAGAGTACACTTTCGTTAATGCCATAACACCGATATTTTCACCATAAGTCGTATTAGGTGTAGAACCTACAAAGCCGGAAATGATGGTAGAAATCCCGTTACCCAGCAGAGAACGATGGAGACCAGGATCCTTGGACAGCTCGCGTCCGACGATGTTGCTAGTAACAAGCAGGTGACCAATATGCTCTACAATGACCACCAGAGCAACAGGAAGAATCGTCAGCATAGCCGAGGCATCAAAGGTTGGAGTAGTAATTGTGGGATGACCGAACAAAGGAGCATCCGCAATGGCCTGTGTATTGACCATTCCCATAAAATAAGCAAGCACATAGCCTACCACGATACCGATCAAAATGTGAATAATTTTGGCGAACCCACGAAACAATACCGCTCCTAGAACCGTAACACCCAGTGTAACGAGGGAAAGGGTGATCGTTTTGGGATCAGGTGTCCAGGCTTTAGTCGGATCGGCATTGATAATGCCTGCCATGCCTGCTGCAACCGGTACAAGCTCCAGACCGATTAAAGCTACGATGGAGCCCATGACAGCCGGTGGAAAAACGATGTCCAGCCAACGTGTCCCAGCATATTTGATTATCAGGGCGACGAGGCAGAAAATAATACCTGTAGCAATGAAAGCACCCAAGGCCATTGCATAGCCACTGCTGCCAGGGTTACTTTTAAGCACAAGACTGACGGGAGCGATAAAAGCGAAGCTGGAGCCGAGATACGCAGGAATTTTGCCACGGCAAATCCATATGTACAACAATGTTCCAATACCGTTCATGAGCAAAATCATGCCGGGATCGACGCCGAAAATATTGGGCACCAGCACGGTGCTGCCAAACATGGCAAACAAATGCTGTACGCTGAGCAGGAACCCAGGCCCTGCTGGAAGCTTTTCATTAACTTGAATTTCGCGTTGCAACGCAGTTCACTCCTTAGTTCTTTCAATTATTCTTATATACATTAATTACTTTTCGTAATTTTTTCAATATAATTCGTTCCATTTCGCCAATAATCGTGATTTTACTTATCCATGTGTGACAAAATAATGCGACAGTGCCAAACCTGTAATAGTTGACGTGTGGCGTGCTAAGCGTCATAATTGTAGGAAATCACTTTTAAAAAGGGAACCTTTGCGCGACATTGATCGGCGGGTTCCATTTTGCATAGAAAGGACACGGAATAGAGCAGAATGGGGATAGAGCAATTACTTAAAAAGGCCGGGGCTTATACCAGAGAAGCAGATCTTATCCGCATCAGGGACGCCTATGATTTTGCCGAGCAGGCCCATTCCGGCCAGACTCGTAAGTCCGGTGAACCTTATATTCTGCATCCGCTTGCGGTTGCTGATATCGTCGTTAATATGCAGATGGATACCATCTCCATTATCGCCGCTCTTTTACATGACGTTGTGGAGGATACGACAGTGTCTTTAGCGCAGATTCGCGAGCATTTTGGCGATACATGTGCGATGCTTGTCGATGGTCTAACGAAGCTGGAGCGTATCCAGTTCCGATCCAAGGAAGAACAGCAGAACGAAAATTATCGAAAAATGTTTATTGCGATGGCGCAGGACATTCGTGTCATCGTCATTAAGTTGGCAGATCGTCTGCACAATATGCGTACCCTGAAATATCAATCGGAAGAAAGCCAGCGTCGAATTGCTTATGAAACGTTGGAGATTTTCTGTCCGGTTGCAAACCGATTGGGTATTTCAGCAATTAAATGGGAAATGGAAGATATTGCTTTGCGTTATCTGAATCCTCAGCAGTATTATCGCATCGCTAATTTGATGCATAAGAAGCGGGCAGAGCGCGAGCAATTTATTGATAATGTCATACAGCGTATCAGAGAAAAGCTGGAAGAGATGGGCATTCAGGCTGATTTGTCCGGACGTCCTAAACATATTTACAGTGTTTTTAAAAAGATGACAACGAAAAACAAGCAATTCAATGAAATATATGATTTGCTGGCTATTCGAATTATTGTAGATAACATTAAAGACTGTTATGCCACATTGGGGATTATCCATACGTTGTGGAAACCGATGCCGGGGCGGTTTAAGGATTATATCGCCATGCCTAAGGCTAATATGTATCAGTCTCTCCATACGACCGTAGTGGGTCCCAATGGAGAGCCTACAGAAGTACAAATTCGTACAGTGGATATGCACCGCACCGCTGAATTCGGGATTGCCGCCCATTGGGCTTATAAAGAAAACAACGGGGCAAATAACACGAACTTTGAGGATAAGATCACCTTTTTCCGAGAAATTCTGGAGCTGCAAAACGAGGCGAAGGATGCGTCGGAATTTGTGGAATCACTCAAAATGGACTTTTTCTCAGACCTTGTGTTTGTTTTTACGCCTAAGGGAGAGGTTATTGAGTTGCCGGCTGGATCGGTTCCGCTGGACTTTGCTTTCCGTATCCATACCGAAGTTGGAAATCGGACAATTGGCTCTAAGGTAAATGGAAGAATTGTTCCTTTGGATTATCGTCTGAAAACTGGCGATATCGTGGAAATTATGACGTCCAAGCATTCATATGGACCTAGTCAGGACTGGCTTAAAATTGCTCAGTCCTCTCACGCGCGCAGTAAAATCAAGCAGTGGTTCAAGAAAGAAAAACGTGAAGAGAATGTCGAAAAAGGCCGCGAAAGTCTGGAACGTGAGCTAAGGAAGCGTGATATTGAGCCGTCGGTGTGGATGAGCGAGGACAAACTTCAGGAAGTGGCGCAAAAGTTCTCTTTCAATGATTCTGAAGATATGCTGTCAGCGATTGGGTTCGGCGGTATAACCGCAGCGCAGGTCTGTACACGTCTGACAGAGAAGCTGCGCAAGGAACAAGAAGAGGCTCGGCTGATCGAACTAACGACCGAGGTCAAGGAGTACAAACCACAGGCTGAACGAAAAAAAGCACCGACCAACGGTGTCAGCGTTAGAGGCGTCGACAATTTGCTCGTTCGTTTTGCACGATGTTGTAACCCTGTACCAGGTGACGATATCATCGGCTACGTAACGCGTGGGCGCGGCGTATCTGTTCACCGTACGGATTGCCCGAATATTCCTTCGGGTATGGGTGAAGATCAGGCGCGCGTGATTGAAGTCGAGTGGGAAGAAGCAGCCGAGGTTAATTATAGCGTCGATATTGAGATTACAGGCCATGACCGCAACGGTTTGTTGAACGAGGTGCTTCAAGCCATTTCTGAGAACAAAACCAGCTTTTCGGCTGTGACAGGACGTACAGATAAAAATAAAATGGCAATGATTCACATTACAATTCTCATTCGTAACACGGATCATTTGCATTCCGTTGTCGAACGGATCAAACGGGTGAAGGATGTATACACCGTGCATCGGATTATGCAATAACTTAACTTTTTAAGCGTACATGTAGGTTATATAGTGTTTGTAATACAGCTTGAGTTCAAGGCTCGCAGAGGACTTAAAAGAGCTGTGATACGGCTATGAACACCTTTTAAGGGGAAAAGTAAAGGGGCAGCGGAGAGGCGATGAAGATCATAATTCAGCGCTGTAAAGACGCTCAGGTAACGGTGAATCAAAAGGTGGTCGGCAAGATCGGAACCGGATTAATGCTGCTGGTTGGTATTGGTCAGGGAGATACGGCAGCCGATGCCGTTTATTTGGCGGATAAAACAGCAGGATTGCGTATATTTGAAGATGCTGAAGGCAAAATGAACGATAGCGTGTTGGACGTCGGTGGAGCTATTTTGTCAGTCTCTCAATTTACATTGTACGGTGACTGCCGTAAAGGGAGAAGACCCAACTTTATGGGAGCGGCCAAACCTGAGGAAGCGGAGAAGCTGTATGATTTCTTCAACAGCCAGCTTCGAGCCAAAGGCCTGGAGGTCGAGACAGGAATTTTTGGGGCTATGATGGATGTTTCACTGACCAACTGGGGCCCAGTGACGTTGATTTTGGATAGCGAACGTTCGTAGTTCAACATTGATTAGGTATGATCTGAGCACCTGAGCAGAAGAAAAGAATAAAATAACCGTTTAGAGGGAACCTAATGTCATCCCGGTTGGTGGCAAGCCATCTGGTAAGCTTTAAGGGTGACAGGAGAGACGAAGTGATGCGTCAGACCCCAAAAATGGACGGATTTCGAAGCTCGGTGCTGCTGTATCCTGGCAGTATACGGGAGGCAATCAGCCTTACTCGTAATGCTGATGCGTTATTACAGCATGTTGCTACAGCTGTGGACAAGCCAGGACGCGGTGCCCTGCCACGTAGGTAACAACAAGAATCAATTGTGGTAGACGTAGCCTTAAAGTCTTAACAACGTGTTGTCTTAAGCATTTATAAAGAGGTCGAAAATAAAATATGTGGCAGTAAATCAGAGGGGAGCCAAAAGGGCTCCTTTTTTATTTTCACTGCTGAGAATTGTTATAAACACAGATCATGCGGGTAATAACAAAGCGTGGTAAACAAACCTAACTTTAAGCTCGCTCTGAGGATAATCGGAAAGGAGATCTGAACGATAATGAGTAAAATTGCATTCTTGTTAGCTGACCAATTCGAGGATTCCGAAATGAAGGTCCCCTATGATGAACTGAAAAAGGCTGGACACGAGGCAGATATTATTGGGCTAAAACAAGGTGAAAAAGTGAACGGCAAACAAGGCAAAGTAAGCTACACCATTGAGAAATCCATTGCTGATGTGAAATCAAGTGACTACGATGCAGTGGTTATTCCTGGTGGATCATCTCCGGAAAATCTGCGTCTGGATGCGAATATCCTGAAATTTGTAACTGAAATGAACGAGTCCAAAAAAACGATTGGAGCTATCTGCCACGGACCGCAAATTTTGGCGAGCGTCGATTTGTTACAAGGCCGAACGATCACAGCTTACCCTCCATTAAAAGATGACTTGATTAATGCGGGTGCTCATTTTGAGGATCGAGAGGCGGTCGTGGACGGCAACTTTATTACCTCTCGGACGCCTAAGGATGAGCCAGCCTTTGTACGTGAGTTGTTAAAGGCATTGTAATTTGACCGTGAATGCTTCTGTAGATTTATGCCAGTACAATTCCCATACGAGGAGGATTTGAGATGGCTAAACAGATTCAGGCTTATTTCCGCACAGAAGATGAAGCTGAGGGTGCCAGAGCTTCGCTTCAAGCTTATAGAACTGAACATTTGGAAGTAGGTGCTCTGGATGAGGCACTCGGTCGCGAGACGAGGGTATTAATTCCGCTTATTCCCTATAACAATACTGGTTCTGTGAGCACAGGAGGTTCTGCTGATGCGGCAATCCCAGCCGCAGGGGCCTATGGGGAGAATATTCTACCAGGTGCGAAGTATGACGAGGTTAATTCTGGTGCTGCCCAAAGGGATCTCAATGAAGATCGGAGCGGAACAACAGATCATGACGGAGGCTTGCTTCGGGCAACAGATGTGTATATTAACGGTGATCATAATGAATTGCGGTATGTATTGTCTGCCAAGGTGAATGAGGCCGATTATGAAGAGATCATCTATAAGCTTCGTTCCAATCGCGCCTATGTGGCGCAGCTAGATTAAAGACGAGCGAGTGGCACAAGATTGTCGATACCCGAGGAAATTGTCCACTAGCATGACTGTAATATAATTGTAATATTCGAAACATCATTCCTTAATATTCGTTGTTTATAATAACAGCATGACCCCCTTTTGATATATCTTTTTAAACCTGCGGACCGTTTCCGCAGGTTATTTTCTTTTTATAAGACTTATTTGTCTGATTCTAGGAGGAATCTCTTGACTTTGTCGAAGCAGTTCATTAAAATCATAAAATAATGAAAAATGATTTGATGACGGGACCAAGTACTCCGAACCCACAAGCGCAGAGAGGAATTTCCAGGCTGTAAAAATTCCCTTGATGAGCGGACGAATGACCTCCCCGAGAACAGGCGGCGAACAATGAGGAATTTCTGCTGAGCAATGCATAACATATGCCCAACAGCAGACTACCCTGCATAATAGCCGTACTGCGCGTTACGGGCGTTATACGTATGAGCGGAGTCAGCGCAATGCTGACGGACACGAAGTCATTCTTATGCGGGTGTCTGGGTAACTCCGGAATGTGGGTGGTACCACGGGTGGTTTGTAAACGACAATCCCTCGTCCCTGTTGATGTTAACAGGGCGAGGGATTTTTTGTTTTATATTGAAATTGGAGTAAGTAGAAAAGCGCACAATAAGAACTACAACGACGGGGGGATACGTTAATGGCCTTTCAAAAACCGACGGGAACACAGGATTTGCTGCCAGGCAGTGTTGAAAAATGGCAAGTGGTCGAGGAAAAAGCCCGCGAAATTAGCCGCCGCTTTAATTATCGTGAGATCCGTACACCGATGTTTGAACAAACGAATTTGTTCATTCGGGGTGTGGGTGAAACGACCGATGTGGTGGAAAAGGAAATGTATACTTTTGAGGATAAAGGCAAACGGAGCATGACGCTGCGTCCGGAAGGAACGGCAGGGGTTGTCCGCTCTTATGTGGAGAACAAGCTGTACGGTGAGCCGGATGTGACCAAGCTGTATTATATTGGTCCGATGTTCCGGTATGAGCGTCCACAGGCTGGGCGTCAGCGCCAGTTTCACCAATTTGGCATTGAAGCATTCGGGGCGATGGACCCGGCGCTGGATGCAGAAGTTATTGCTTTCGGGTACCAGTTCTGCCGTGAGCTGGGCTTGAAAGGTGTACAGGTAGAAATTAACTCTGTCGGTAATGCTGCCAGCCGTGCTGCTTATCGGCAGCATTTGGTGGATTTCCTGATGCCCATCAAGGATACGTTGACCAAGGAAAGCCAAGCACGTATCGAGCGTAATCCGCTGCGAGTGCTGGATAGCAAAGATGATCAGGACAAATTTGGCGGGGCACCTTCCATTCTGGATAGTTTGGATGAGGAATCCCGCACGCACTTTGAGAAAGTAAAGCAAAATTTGGATGCGATGGGCGTGGAATATACAGTGAACCCCCGCTTGGTACGGGGGCTGGATTATTATACGCTGACAGCATTCGAATTCAAAGCCGAAGGAATTGGGGCTATTGACACGATTGGTGGAGGCGGACGCTACAATGGATTGGTTGGCGATCTGGGCGGACCCGACCAGCCGGGGATTGGTTTTGGTATCGGGCTGGAGCGAATTCAGCTGATCTTGGAGCATCAGGGAGTCAACTTGAACGAAGCCAAGCCGCTAGATATCTATATGGTGGCGTTGGGTGAGGCAGCAGAAACGGAAGTAACCAAGCAACTGTTCAAGTTGCGGCAAGCTGGATTTTCCGCAGAGCGAGATTATCTGGGACGTAAAATGAAGGCGCAGATGAAATCGGCAGATCGCTTTAAAGCAAGATATACAGCGATTCTGGGTGACGATGAGCTTGTTAAAGGTGAAATTGCACTGAAAAACATGGAAACCGGTGAGCAACGTACCATTAAGCTGGATCAGCTGGTAGAAGAACTAGGTTAAATAACAGGATGTAACATCAGTCAGGGGGAGCTTCCCTCTGGCTGTCATATAGCATTAACTACTAAACATAAACAGGAGTGTGTATTATGAAAAGGAGTCATCAATGCGGCGCATTGACTCATGCGCATATCGGAGAAACAGTTACATTGAACGGTTGGGTACAGACCCGTCGTGATTTGGGGGGCGTACTTTTTATAGACCTGCGTGACCGTAGTGGAATTGTACAAATTGTGTTTAATCCGGCCTATTCCGGTGAAGCACTGCAAATTGCAGACCGTGTCCGCAGTGAATATGTGCTTGAGGTTACTGGCACCGTTGTCAAACGTGATGCAGAGACAATCAATACAAATCTGCCTACAGGTGAAATTGAAGTACGTGTTACTGAAATCGAAGTATTGAATGCATCCAAAACACCTCCATTCTTCATTGAAGATGGCGTAGAAGTAGACGAGTCGTTGCGTTTGAAATACCGTTATCTGGACCTGCGTCGTCCGGAAATGCATCAGACATTGAAGCTGCGTTCCAAAGCAGCAAAAGTATTCCGCGACTTCCTCGACGGCGAAGATTTTATTGAAGTGGAAACACCGATTTTGACGAAAAGTTCCCCAGAGGGCGCACGTGACTATCTGGTTCCTAGCCGAGTGCATGAAGGCGAATTTTTTGCCTTGCCGCAATCGCCACAATTGTACAAGCAATTGCTGATGGTGGGCGGCCTGGAGCGCTACTACCAAGTTGCACGTTGTTTCCGTGATGAAGATTTGCGTGCTGACCGCCAGCCTGAATTTACGCAGATCGACATTGAGACTTCCTTCATGCAACAGGATGACTTGCTGCCTATGATGGAGCGTCTGATGGTGAAGTTGTTCAAAGAAACAATTGGGGTAGAACTGGAAACCCCATTCCAACGGATCACACATGCCGAGGCAATGGACAAGTATGGTTCTGACAAGCCTGACCTGCGTTTTGGTCTGGAGTTGATCAATGTCAATGATATCGTGGCAACCAGTGGGGTAAAAGTATTTGCTTCCGTAATTGAAAAGGGTGGCGAAGTTAAAGTCCTTAATGCCAAAGGATGCGGTACATGGAGCCGTAAGGACATTGACGATCTGGGTCCTTTTGCAGCACGTTATGGAGCTAAAGGCTTGGCTTGGATTCAAGTGAAAGAAGGCGAATTCAAGGGGCCTATCGTTAAATTCTTCACCCCAGAAGAAATCGAGGCACTTAAAGAGCGTACGGGAGCCGAAGAGGGCGACCTATTGCTGTTCTCTGCAGATAATAAAAAAGTAGTTGCCGATGTTTTGGGCGCGCTTCGTTTGAAAATTGGCCGTCATTTGGGGCTCATCGACGATAACCAATTCAAATTTGCCTGGGTCGTAGACTTCCCGCTTCTGGGCTATGACGAAGAGCAAAAACGTTATGTAGCGGAGCACCATCCGTTCACTCGTCCGAAGGAAGAAGATCTGGCCCTCTTGGACACAGATCCAGGTCAAGTTCGTGCTCAGGCCTACGATATCGTGCTGAACGGCTACGAAGTGGGTGGCGGCTCGATGCGTATTTTCAAACGTGAAGTGCAGGAGAAAATGTTCAAAGCGCTCAACCTGCCGCCGGAAGAAGTGAAGGATAAATTCGGCTATCTGCTGGATGCTTTCGAATATGGTACGCCTCCACATGGCGGTATTGCCTTCGGATTTGACCGTCTGGTCATGCTGCTTGCAGGTCGTACAAATCTTCGTGAAACCATTGCATTCCCGAAAACAGCCAGCGCAACCGACCTGCTTATGGATGCACCAGCCGAAGTGGATCAAGCTCAGTTGGACCAGCTTCATATTCGTCTTGCACCGAAGCCTGTTGCGCCTAAAGCTTAAAACAAACGTTGGACCTTGCAGGTGCCATTCTATTGGCATGTAAATAGATTATAAAATGCCGTGAACCCGTTACCCTTTATGGGTAATGGGTTCGTGGTTTGTACGGTGGAATTCAAGTATAGAGTTTAAACCAGTAAGGGAGGATTACCATATGCTGCATCAATTTTCACGCACGGAACTGGCCATCGGGACGGAAGGTCTGGAGGTTATGAAAAATAGCACGGTAGCTGTATTGGGTATCGGCGGTGTCGGCTCGATTGCAGTGGAAGCGCTGGCGCGGACCGGTGTTGGACGTATTATCTTGATTGATAAGGACGTCGTAGACATTACCAATATTAATCGCCAAATTCATGCGCTGACGACGACCGTAGGGCAAAAAAAGGCTGATCTGATGGTTGAGCGCGTGAAGCTGATTAATCCTGAATGTGAAGCGATTGCACTGAACATGTTTTATACAGAAGAAACATATGAGGAGCTATTCAAGTACGACCTGGATTATGTGCTGGATGCTTCGGATACGATTATTTACAAAATCCATTTGATTAAGGAATGCTTGAAACGGGGAATTCCGATGATTTCCAGCATGGGCGCTGCGAACAAAATGGACCCAAGTCGTTTTCAAGTTGCTGATATTTCCCAGACAAGAATGGACCCGATTGCCCGTGTCATCCGTACCAAGCTACGCAAGGAAGGGATTACCAAAGGCGTCAAGGTTGTATTCTCTGATGAGGAGCCAATGAAGCCGCGCGAAGACATTACCAAAAAAATTGTACCTGCCAACGCGCCTGAAATTCGGAAAGCAAAGCAGCCGCCTGCAAGCAATGCTTATGTACCTCCGGTAGTAGGCTTGATCATGGTGAGTGTGGCCGTGAAGGATTTGTTAGAGCGCGCTGGTGTGTAAGCTGGAAAAATAGCATGACAGTACACCCATAGATTACAGTAGTGTGTGTTCCCTTTAAGACCTGTAGTTCTGTGCATCACTTCACTTGGTGTCACAGTAGACTACAGCTCTTTTTGTTTTGAAAAAACGCAGCTTACTGCAACAGATTGAACAACTTGCTGGAGGTTTTGGTATGAAGGATGGACTATGGTCCAGAAGTCTCGGTTTTAAGCCTGAGCACTATTGGAAAAAGGAATTGGCCGCGGGTGCCATTTCTTATTTTTCTGTTGTATATATTGTGATGGTTAATGCAACTATTTTGGCGGATGCAGGGATTCCGCTGCAAGGAGCGATGCTAGGGACACTGCTCACGTCCATTATCGGCTGTCTGCTGATGGCTTTTGGCGGAAAGTCTCCCATGGTTGTTGTACCAGGGATGGGGATTAATGCCTTTTTTACGTACACGCTCGTACATTCCATGAAGCTGAGCTGGCAGGAAGCGTTGATGGTGGTTGCTGTCACAGGGATGATATTCGCCATTGTGGCATTTACATCATTGTACAAGCTAATAAGTCAGGCGATTCCCCACAATCTGCAGCATGGAATTACGGTCGGCATTGGTCTGTTTTTAACCTTCATAGGCTTGCAAAAAAGCGGGATTGTGATTGCACATCAAACCACTTTTGTGGCTATTGGTCATTTTAATGATCCCAAGGTGATTACAGCCTGTGTAACATTGTTGCTCGCGATTGTATTATTTGTGCGCAACGTTCAGGGAGGTTTGCTTATCAGTATCTTGGTAGGAACCGGGCTTGCATACATACTGGGAGCTGTAGAGCCAGTAAGCGCGGTGCGAACCTCTGAAACAGTACGTCAATACGGGCAATTGTTTGGGGAGCTTTCCTTTTCAGGCATCGTTTCGGTAGCCTTTTGGATCGCTGTTTTTTTGCTGTTATTAATTGTGTTGTTCGAGAATGTTGGAATGATTACTGCACAGACCAACATGATTGGAAGACCGGATACTTTTAAGAACAGTTTGCGTGTATTGGCTGTCACCAATATCTTTGCTGGTATTCTGGGCAGCAGTCCCGCAGTAGCCGCTGCGGAATCGACGGCTGGTATTGCCGCAGGGGGACGCTCGGGAATGACACCGCTGGTAACTGCAATTTTATTCGGTGCGACATTTTTCTTTATTCCACTGTTGGCTTATATTCCTGACAGTGCCATTGCGCCTGTATTAATCATTATCGGGGGCTTAATGGTACAAAATGTGCGAGAAATGGATTTCAGTGATTTTACCGAATCGTTTCCTGCGTTTTTGATCATGGTGATGATGCCCTTTACTTACAGTATTGTAGATGGAATGGCATTTGGTTTTATTGCATACCCCGTAGCCAAGCTGGCAGCAGGACGGGGCAGGGAAGTGCCAGTCGCATTATATATCATTTCAGTGCTGTTTGTGGCTAACTTTGTGCTTCATTCCCTGGTGTAGTAAACTCGAAGATAGATTGTACTGTTCATACCCGCGCTTGAGCGCGGGTGTTGTTGTTTGAACAAGAATGGTCAGACAGGAAGCGAGGTTGATGGTTTATGGAAAAAGAACAACATATGCAGCAAGATGAGCAGAAGGACCAAATGAAGGAAAAGTCGGGTAAAATACCGGATAAAGCTGGTATGGGTCGGTTTATCAAATTAATTGCGAGTGCGCATCCGCCCAAGGCCATTTTGATCATCGCCCTGATTCTGACCCTGATTCAGACGATCGCTGGTTTAATCGTACCGATGATGACCAAAGGGTTGATCGATGGTTTGACCTTTTCTTCTCTAAATCGTATGGTCATTATCGGTCTAATCGGTGCTTTTGTTCTTCAAGCGGTGGCTTCGGCAGTTTCCATCTATATGTTGAACTACGCTGGGCATAAAATAGTGGCTAATATGCGCAAACGCTTATGGCATAAAATTTTATCTCTACCCATTCCATACTTTGACCGGAATCGATCAGGAGATACGATGAGCCGCGTCACGAATGATACAAGCCTGATTATGAACTTAATTACCGAATATCTTGTCAATCTGATCTCTAATGTGATCGCGATTATTGGTGGGATTGCGTTGTTATTTTATCTGGATTGGGTGATGACGCTCATTATTCTGACCATTGTTCCGCTAACAGCACTAATTTTATTTCCGGTAGGCAGAAAAATGTATCGTATCTCCAAAAAACAGCAGGATGAGATGGCAGATCTGACCTCAGTATTGAGTCAGGTGATCGGCGAAATCAGACTGGTTAAGGCCTACGGAACAGAAAGCAGAGAGGCACAGGCTGGGGAAGATCGCATTTACCGTATGTTCCGCTTCGGGTTGCAAGAGTCACGTATTTTGGCTCTGGTAGGTCCGATTTCTACCTTTTTGCTGACTGCAGTGCTGGTTATTATATTGGGTGTTGGCGGTGTTCGCGTCGCATCGGGTGTACTGACCGCGGGAGACTTGGTGGCTTTTATTCTACTCCTATTTCAGGTGATTACACCGATGGCCCAATTCACGACCTTGTATTCACGTCTGCAAAAGGTGGTTGGAGCCACGGAACGGATTCAGACTATTTTAGACCATGAAGAGGAACCGCTAGAGTTGAAGCAGGAAGCGGCAAAAGAGAGCAGAGATATTGTGTTTCATGACGTTGCTTTTTCCTATACTGAAGGTGAAGAGGTTCTTCATCAGGCAAACCTGGTCATCCCAGCTAATCAAACGACAGCCTTCGTGGGACCGAGTGGGAGTGGGAAATCTACCTTATTTTCATTGTTGGAGCGCTTTTATGTGCCAGATACAGGTGAAATTCGTTATGGAGACGAACTGATATCATCATATACACTTTCCTCCTGGCGCTCCAAAATTGGGTATGTATCGCAAGAAAGCTCAATGATGACCGGAACGGTCAGAGATAATATTACGTATGGCTTGGGGCGCGAAGCCGATCTGGACGAAGTGAGACGAGCCGCCATGATGGCGTATGCGGATACATTTATTATGGATCTGCCTCAAGGTTACGATACGGAGGTAGGGGAGCGGGGAATGAAACTGTCCGGCGGCCAGCGTCAACGGATCGCCATTGCGCGTGCGCTTCTCCGCAGCCCTGACATCCTCATGCTGGATGAGGCTACCTCTAGCCTGGACAGCTCATCCGAGCATGAGGTGCAGAAGGCCCTGGCGAACTTGATGGAAGGACGCACGACAATTGTCATTGCTCACCGTTTGTCTACGGTGGTCCACTCTGATCAAATTATTGTGTTGGACAAGGGCAATGTCACTGGTGCAGGAACCCATACCGAGTTATTAGAGACCCATCAGGTGTACCGCGAGCTAGCTCAAAAGCAGTTTGTGGAGATCGGAGAAAAAGTGGGAGCTTTAGAGGCTTCTCCGCGCGAGTGATATGATCCTCCGATCGCTGTTGCCTCATGAAAGGGCAGGGAAGATCAATTTCACTGAACCATGAGGTAGATGTTCACTCACAACAACAAGTGAGATAAAAATTTTTTCCAAAATATTAATGAAAAGGATTTACAAAGATATTTGACAAGGATTTAGTTTTTTTAACTTGTATGACATACAACATATAGGATTAGTTAAAATGATGCTAGACTAAAAGGTGAACATGAGAAGCGAGAATAAACTCATTTATATAGCAAATATCTGAAAAATGTTGGTTATAAATAGTAAAGCTATGTTTTTTGTGTTGATATAAAGGGTTTTCGTAGGAGGACTTTTTAGAAAGGAATGGGCTAAGAAGAATGAGCAAACCGAGAGTATTGGTCGTTGATGACGAAAGGGCTGTTAGAAAATTGATTAAAACAGTTCTTGAAGCCGATGGGATGGTTGTGCTTCAGGCTGAAAATGGCACGGAAGCGATGCGGATGATTAGCGAGGAACCATTCGATCTCGTCCTCTTGGACATTATGATGGAAGATATGGATGGCTATGATGTGCTAGGTCAATCACGTAATATGGGCATCCATACGCCAATCATTTTTCTGAGCGGGAAAAAAGAAGACACAGATCAGATCATTGGACTTGGACTTGGGGCAGATGCCTATATTACCAAGCCGTTTAGTCCTCCTGTGCTTTGTGCTCAGGTAAAGAACCAGATTAAAAGATATCGCCAGCTTCAGGAATCAAAACAACAAGCTTCGCGCATTGCGTTGGGACCATTTCTATTCAATCATCATACCTTTACGTTTCAAAAAAATAATCAAGAAATCGCGTTGTCATCAAAAGAATTACAACTTATGAAATTTTTTATGGAACACCCCAATCAGGTTTTCTCGAAAGAACAGCTATATCAAAACATCTGGAATGATACGGTTGTCGATAATAATACGATTATGGTTTATATCAGGCACCTGCGCACCAAAATTGAGGAAAATCCCACGAATCCGAAATATATCAAAACCGTTTGGGGAATCGGATATCGTTTTTCCGTTGAAAGATAGATTAACTCTATACTTCTGTCTAATTGTATACGCTCTCTCGAAGGCACCCCGATGGTTCGGGGAGCTTTTTTTATAGGTGATGATTTTTAACACCATCTCTATTTTAGGTATAAAAGGGGATACATAACTTTGGGGCGTGGCATCACCCTCACACAAATCATGACTTTTTGTTTTTGAAAGCGCTGACATATTTTTGTCACAGGATTCTTAAAAACATTTAAGGATTACTCAGAATACTTTAAGATTTACTTTTTACAATTTAGTTATCTCGAATCATCCAATGAGCGAGAGCGTTACTGAAAATCTTGTAAAAACCCGGGCGAGCGATTGATTCGAGGATAAAAGCAGATTGATTATCTAGGAGGCGATGAAGTGGTCACTAATAATCTACAAGAAGCCGCAGAACTTAAGCTACAGCCGCCAACAGAGTCCAAATGGCAAAAGGTGTTGAATTACAAGATTGGAGGAGTCATTCCTGTAGGCCTTTATATCCCGTTTATGGCTGTTGTCTACATGCTGATGAACACTGGAAAGCTCGCTAGTGATATGCCTGGGGCTGTATCTGTCATGGTCTTATATGGCTTTATTCTGGCGGAAATCGGAAAGCGCATCCCTATTCTAAAGGATATCGGCGGCGCTGCAATTATGGCAACGTTTGTACCTTCATACATGGTGTATGCTCATCTTCTCCCGCAGTCAGCCATTGATTCTGTTACTGTTTTTATGGATAATACCAATTTTCTGTATGTGTACATCGCAATTGTTATCGCTGGCAGTATCCTTGGCATGAACCGGGAACTCATGATCAAAGCGGTCGTTAGATTGGCAGTCCCTTTGGCGGTCGGATCTATTGTCGGAACAGGCGTCGGATTGCTTACAGGTGTGGCTTTAGGAATCTCAGCGTATGATACCTTGTTTTACATTCTTGTTCCTATCATGGCTGGAGGCGTTGGTGAAGGTGCAATTCCACTCTCTATCGGCTACAGCCAAATTTTGGGTTCGACTCAAGGTGAGCAATTTGCCATGGTTATTCCTGCGGTCATGCTGGGTAGCTTGTGTGCTATTATTTTGTCCGGCTTGTTGAAACAACTGGGAGATAGAAGACCGGAGCTTACTGGTAACGGCACGCTACTCAAAACAGGGGATAGCGATGTTTTGGGACTTGCAGAGGATAAAAATAAAAAGCCGCTTGATCTTTACCAAATGGCCGCTGGAGCAATTTTAGCTTTCGGGTTCTTCATGTTAGGTACCTTAACCGCTGAGTTTGTTGGTCTACCTGGTCCGATTGTAATGCTTTTTGCGGCATTTTTGGCAAAATATTTTGGCTGGTTGCCAAAATTCCTTGAAGATGGAGCGCAACAAATGCAACGTTTCTTTGTTATCGCTGTAACGTACCCGCTTCTGCTTGCCGTAGGTGTAGCCAAAACACCATGGGAGGCACTGATTTCTGTAATTAGCCCTGCTTATTTCATCACCATTTTAGTAACTGTATTAGCTGTGGTTGTGGGTGGATATTTTGCTGGCAAGTGGATGAAAATGTACCCAGTTGAAGCCGCGATTATAACTTCTACTCGATGCAGCCAAGGTGGAACAGGGGATGTTGCGATTCTTTCTGCAGCCGATAGAATGGTACTCATGCCATTTGCCCAGGTATCCACCCGTCTCGGGGGAGCAGCAACGGTAACACTTGCTATTTTCCTGCTGCGATACCTTACACACTAAAGTGGTGAAATCTTAAAAAAAATTAATAATTTTACAGGGTACTTTAAGATCTTGTTATTACAATGAAGTTGTCTTGAGACACCATTTAGTAGGCGAACGTGAATAACTGATATACTCGGAAGCGAACTGGCCCTAGTACTAGGGTTAGGGACTGATGGGCTACTAGCTCGATGGAGAAGGTAAAACAGGATGAGATGTTCACGAGAGATACTATTTCATTATCGAAGCCATTTTTCATTTCTCACTATGCTAGTGCTTCCGATTTCTTTTCTAGTTCTTCTATGGATGGCCTATGGCTCGTATATGGACGGAGAACGTACCGTAATTGAACAACAGCAGCAGCAATTGCTGACGATTGCCAAGTTAAACAGCATGTCTATTGAGTCCTTTTTCGACGAACAAATGCACTCCCTGCAAATATTAGCAGGAAACCAGCAGATGTCGCTCGCCATATCCAATAAAAATGAAACTGTGATTGACGAAAACCTATCTGCTTATTATACCGCCAAAAAAGATAGCATTTATCAGATTAGCCAGGTGAACCTGGAAGGAAGAGTAGTACACACTTTTCCGAAGCGCAATCGTACAGATGCGATTAAAGCCTATGAATTTATCAAGGATGATATTCAAAGGATGCTGCGAGAAAAAAAACCGTTCATCGCAAGGGCCAAGCTGGAGAGGCGAGGCAATTATATTGTGCATCTGTTTCAGCCTGTTTATCTTGATGGGAAATTTCAAGGTGCGCTGATCAGTGTGGTAAATCTAAACGCGGTGTATGAGAAGCTGTTGAAGCCGATTCGTGTTGGGAGCAAGGGTTATATTCATGTCAAGGATCAGCAAGGCCACTATCTCATGCACCCAAGCGAAGAAAATATCGGGCTATCGCTATCAGCGATGAAGGACAAACACCCGGGGCTTGATTACGGCGATCTGGAAAAACTGTTCAAAATGCAGCTTACCCAGGAACAAGGCTCAGCTTTCTACCATTCGTATTGGTGGGGGGACGAATGCTATACCAAGACGAAAAAGATTGAGGCCTTTTCCCGTGTTCATCTGGGTGACTCGTTTTGGGTGGTGGCCGCGGCCATGAACTACGAAGATGTGAGAGAACCGATTGCACGAAATCGAACTAAAACCATTGAAATCTTTTCTATGATCGTCCTGACGTTGGCTTGTGCCGTTTATATCATCATGAAGACGAAGAAAAATAAAGAGGCTTTGGAATATGAGACAAGATATTTGCGGGAACTGAATAACAAAAACGAGCTGCTCCGGAAAAAGGACCTTCAATTGCAGCACTCGCAAAAGCTACAGTTAATCGGCACGCTATCAGGGGAAATTGCTCATGATTTCAATAATTTTTTGACTCCTATCAAAGGTTATGCAGAAATTATGCTCAGCAGTATAGAACCTACTGAAGAAATTTATGATTACGTCAGTGAGATTTATGATGCTTCCGAGAATGCAAGATTAATAATCGAGGAAATCCTGCTATTGAGCAGGCTGGAGAGTGGGAAGGTCAAGAAAAACGCTCCGGTCAAAGTAGAAGAGCAGGTCGAAGAAGCGCTGGGACTCATAAAATCCTTTCTCTCGCCCAGCGTGAAAGCTGTGTTCAAAAAACAGGTAGAGTCAGCCGTTATCTTTGCAAATAAAGTACAGATTCATCAAATCATTATGAACCTGTGCAACAATGCCTATCAAGCTATGAAAACAACCGGGGGCGAACTAAAAATTATATTGGATACCATGCCCCTGAAAGAAGTGAAAAAAATCCGGGAGAGCGTTCTGGAAGTCAGCGATTACGTTACTTTATCTGTTTCCGATACGGGCAAAGGGATGAGTGACGAAACCTTGCAGAAAATCTTTGATCCTTTTTTCACAACCAAACCGGCAGGAGAGGGTACGGGGCTTGGATTGTATATCGTTCAAAGCATTCTCGAAAAACATCAAGGATTTATTGCCGTGGATTCAGAGCTGGGCAAGGGTAGTACCTTTACGGTATATCTGCCGAAAACGGAGTTTGTAGCCAAAGATACAGAGATCGATAAGAGCCCTGTGTTTACTGAACAAAAGCGCATCCTTCTGGTCGATGATAAACAGCGTGTGTTGAAAGCGATGAGAAAAGGGCTGGAATTGTATGGTTTCCAGGTTGAGACAGAAGTAGACAGCATGGCAGCATTACAGCGGTTTGAAAAGTCTCCAAACCACTACGATCTGGTCATTACGGATCAGGCTATGCCTTATCTGACGGGTACGGAATTGGCTGAACGTATCAAGGTAATCAATCCAAGTATGAAGATTATCCTGATTACCGGTTACGTCGAGGATCATGTGGTGGCATACAAGGAGAGATTGATCATTGATGAATATATGTGTAAGCCTGCAGCAGGTTCAGATATGGCACAAATGATTTATAAGGTTCTGCAATCCTGAAGATGGAGAGTATCTACCATCCAATTGGAAAAAGAGGTGTAGACATTGATTATTCAGCAAGTAGGCATGGCCGGCACACTGGAATCAAGCGATATTATGATTTCCATTGAGCCGAACGGCACGAAGGGGATTGAAATCGAGTTAAAAAGTACGGTAGAGAACCAGTTTGGGAACCAGATTCGCAAAGTGATTCTCGAAACATTACAAGAAATGGGCATTGAACACGCATATGTCCAAGCGAATGATAAAGGGGCACTAGATTGTGCCATTAAAGCTAGAGTCATGACAGCCGTAAACAGAGTGGTCGAGGGTGGCTGCCGACCATGGGAGGCGGAATAGATGCAGAAACTGAGAAGGACCATGTTGTATGTACCCGGGAATAACCCAGGGATGATCCGGGACGCCCATATCTATGGGGCAGATTCGATTATGATCGACCTTGAGGATTCCGTTTCCCTATACGAAAAAGATGCAGCACGTTTGCTGGTTTACCAGGCTTTGAAAACCTTTGATTTCGGAGGCATCGAGGTGCTGGTCAGGGTCAACCCGCTCAATACGCCATACGGCAGAGACGATTTTGAAGCGATTGTACGAGCGAAGCCAACTGCTATTCGATTACCGAAAACAGAGACCGCCGATGATGTGATGGAGGCGGATGAATTGATTACCGGAATTGAACAAAAGATCGGCATGGAGCTTGGGACGATCAAGCTTTTTGCAGCGGTTGAGAGTGGTAAGGGCGCATTGAATGCAGCGCAAATTGCGGTTGCCAGCAAGCGACTAATCGGCATCGCCATTGGAGCGGAGGATTTCGTCACAGACTTGAAGACAACGCGCTCGCCAGAAGGCATTGAGCTATTGACAGCACGAAGCCTTATACTATTTGCGGCAAGAGCTGCTGGCATTGCTGCTGTCGATACAGTCTACTCAGATGTAAATAATGAGGAGGGCTTTGCTAACGAGGTGAAGTTGATCAAACAGCTGGGCTTTGACGGCAAATCCATTATTAACCCACGTCAGATCGAGATTGTAAACCGCATCTATACGCCGACAAAAACAGAGATCCAAAAATCAAAGCGGATCATTGAGGCCAGCCTCGAAGCGGAGGCAAATGGCTCAGGTGTGATCAGTCTCGACGGTAAAATGATTGACCGTCCGATTGTAGAACGTGCACGCAGAGTACTTGATCTGGCGGAAGCGGCAAAAATAAACGTAGAGTAAGGTGAGTGTTATGCTAAACGGTGCTGGGAGAGAAATTCCTTTAGCTATTGAAGGACTTGATGCGGTAACTCCCTTTGATCGCAAATCGACTTACGGGCAATTTAAAAATACAGAGCGGTTAAAAGACCGCCAGCAAAATCCTGCCCAAAATAAAATCATTGATTCGATAGAGAAGGCCATTGAAGCTACTGGCTTGCGCAGTGGGATGACGATCTCCTTCCACCACCATTTTCGCAATGGGGATTTTATCGTGAATAGGGTCATGGATAAAATCGCCAAAATGGGGATTCGTGATCTTGTCCTGGCAGCTAGCTCCTTGACAGATATCCATGCCCCATTGATAGAGCACGTGCGAAACGGTGTCATCCGCAGAATTGAGACCAGTGGCCTCAGAGGTGAGCTGGCTCAGGCATACTCCTATGGATGGTTTGATATTCCGGTGACGATTAACTCTCACGGTGGCCGCGCAAGAGCGATTGCATCAGGAGAATGCCCGATTGACGTCGCCTTTTTGGGCGCTCCTTCTTGCGATGCATACGGCAATGCAAACGGAACTTGCA
The DNA here is from genome assembly GCF_006874425.1 of Paenibacillus ottowii. Taxonomy (GTDB): domain Bacteria; phylum Bacillota; class Bacilli; order Paenibacillales; family Paenibacillaceae; genus Paenibacillus; species Paenibacillus ottowii. The sequence goes on along the minus strand of NZ_VIJZ01000005.1, from coordinate 332,740 downwards.
GCATAAACGAAGCTCCATCGGCATGCGGCTCCATGGGATATGCCATGGTAGATGCACAGTATGCGCGCAATGTTGTGATGATTACTGACCATTTGGTCCCTTATCCGAACACTCCATTCGCCATTCCTGAAACTCTGGTGGATTATGTGGTCGTCGTGGATCGCATCGGTGATCAGAAGGGGATTGTCTCAGGGGCTACCCGTTACACCAAGAATCCGAAGGAACTGTTAATTGCTAAAAACGCGGCAGATGTGATTGAAGCATCCGGATATTTCACGGATGGTTTCTCATTGCAAACCGGGTCCGGGGGGGCTTCGCTTGCAACAACCAGATTTCTGCGGGAAAAAATGCTTGCCGCCAATATCAAAGCAGGCTTTGCCCTGGGGGGGATTACCCAACAAATCGTTGACCTGCATGAAGAAGGATTGATTGAAAAGCTTTTGGACGTGCAGAGCTTTGACCTGCGTGCTGTAGAATCGCTGAGAAAGAATAAATTCCATCAACAAATTTGTGCGGAATATTATGCAAGCCCTGAAAATATAGGCTGTGCTGCTCACCAACTGGATGTTGTTGTGCTGAGTGCGCTGGAGATTGATTTGAATTTTAATGTGAATGTAATTACCGGGTCTGATGGGATCATCCGGGGAGCTTCCGGCGGACACTGCGACACTGCCGCAGGTGCTGCAGTATCGATCATCGTCGCTCCGCTGATTCGCGGAAGAATGCCTGCTATTCTTGATCGTGTCAATACCATTATCACACCAGGCCATACGGTTGACGTACTTGTTACGGATCAAGGCATCGCTGTGAACCCTACCCGCCAAGATCTCCTGGCTAACTTAAAAGCAGCCAAGCTCCCTGTCTTCACGATCGAAGAGATGCAAGAGAAGGCAACATGGATTGTCGGCAAACCGGAGCCGATACAATGGGAAGATAAAATTGTAGGTGTTGTTAAATATCGTGATGGTTCTGTAATTGATGTCATTCGTCAAGTGAAACAAGGACGCTAAAATTATAAACCAAGGGGAGGAAGTATTGAGCAACTGCTCAGTACGAACAAACTTATGAGTATAAAAGAAGCCGCCTTACAGGCACACCGCCTTAGAAACGGTAAACTGGAGATTACAGGAACAGTACCGGTTGTAAGTAAACAGGACTTAGCGATAGCCTATACACCTGGTGTTGCCGAACCATGCAAGGAAATCGCCAAAGATAAGAGCAAAGCCTATGAATACACGATTAAAGGGAGCAGCGTAGCGATTGTGACGAATGGGACAGCAGTGCTGGGCCTGGGGGATATTGGCCCCGAGGCAGGGCTGCCTGTCATAGAGGGCAAGGCCTTGTTGCTCAAAGAATTTGGTGGGGTGAATGCGTTCCCTATTTGTATCGACACCACTGATCCAGACGAGTTTGTGCGCACGGTTGAAGTAATTGCCCCAGGTTTTGGAGGCATTCATCTTGAAGACATCAAGGCCCCGGAATGCTTTTATATTGAAGACAAATTAAAAGAAAAACTGAACATTCCGATTTATCATGATGATCAACATGGAACGGCAGTTGCTGTGCTTGCAGGGTTATTGAACGCCTTGAAACTTGTGGGCAAAAAAGTGGAGGATGTGCGAATTCTCATCAATGGAGCGGGAGCTTCGGGGATCGCCACCGCCAAGCTATTGCTCGCTGCAGGAGCAAAGCATATGGTTCTCTGCGATATAAATGGTGCCCTGGTCGAAGGAGACACCTCTCTCAATAAGCCTCAGCAGCAAATTGCCAAGCTGACGAATCGTGATAAAGAAACCGGCAGCCTTGCAGAAGTCATCAAGGACAAGGACATCTTTATTGGATTATCGGTTGCAGATGTGATGACCAAAGAAATGGTGCAAACCATGAGCAATGAAAGCATCATTTTTGCCCTTGCCAATCCGATTCCAGAAATTTTGCCGGAGGAAGCATACAAAGGCGGAGCACGAATTGTTGCGACCGGCAGATCGGATTTTCACAACCAAATCAATAACCTGCTGGCATTCCCCGGTATTTTCAGAGGCGCGTTTGATGCCAAAGCTACGGACATCACGCTGGAAATGAAATTAGCGGCGGCCAGAAGCATCGCAGCTCTGGTAACAGATGAGGAACTTGACGATACCTATATCGTTCCAGATGCGATTGACAAAAGAGTAAGTGCTGCGGTTAGTAAAGCAGTAAAAATCGTCGCAGAACAAAGCGGTGTCGTAAGAAAATAAAACCATCGAGAAAAAACGGTGATCATGATGGCTATGTGGATGGAACATTTGCGTGAAGAGATTATAAATCCAGCCTCTGAAGACGCTCAAAGAAAGCTTCGCGATTTCCTTAAGCGCCAAGGTCTTAGAATAGACCATCCAATTGAATATACGATGGAAATTGTAGATGGCGGCGACATTGCCGCTACGGGTTCCTTTTCAGGCAGTGTACTGAAGTGTATTGCTGTGGATGAAGCTTATAAAAATCAGGGGCTATCTGCACAAATTGTTAGCCATTTAGTAAATGAAGAATATAGGCGGGGAAGGGATCACCTGTTTATTTATACAAAGCCACTAAATAAACAAATTTTCAAGGATCTTGGCTTTTATCCAATCGTGGAGGAATCCTTCAAGGCTGTCCTGTTGGAAAACCGTTGGGATGGTGTCAGGCAGTATCAGCAAGAGCTTTTGCAGGAATCGGGCGATCTCGTGCCTTCGGCTACGATTGTCATGAACTGTAATCCATTCACATTGGGACATTTGCACTTAGTCGAGTATGCAGCAGCGGTTTGGGAAAAGGTACATCTGTTTGTAGTCTGGGAGGATCGATCCATTTTTCCATCAGCTGTTAGATACAGACTAGTTGAAGAAGGCGTGAGGCATTTGGACAATGTGGTCCTGCACAAAGGCAAAGACTATATCATCTCCGGCGCAACGTTTCCTTCTTACTTCTTTAAAAATGATGAAGACGCGGCAAGCACGCATATATCACTTGATTTAAAAATTTTTATCCAGTATATGGCTCCATTGCTAAATATTAAAAAACGGTATATTGGTCAGGAGCCAAACTGTGTCTTGACCCGAAGGTACAACACGATCATGAAAAAATTACTGCCTTCCACTGGAATCGACGTAGAGGAAATACCGCGATTGCTACGGGAAGGGGAGGCCATTAGCGCCTCTGCAGTTCGTAAATATATTCGTCTGGGTCACATGGAAAAAGTGAAGCAGCTTGTACCGGACACAACCTATCGGTTTTTATTGTCAGGGGAAGCTGGAGAAATCATCAGGCGTATTAGAAGGATGTCATAACATGTATTCGTATGAGGTTACCCTTGAGGAAATGCTACAGGCACGCGAAAACCGGGCAAACAGACAAAGACAGCTGATCAGCAGGTACGCGGTACCTTTGCTCAGCATGACGATCAATATCCCAGGACCACAGAAGTCCTCTCCAACTAGTAAATACGTTTTTCATGAAGGCTACCGTATCTTGATGTGTCAACTGGCAGTGAACCAAATGACACCGCTGCACCGTGAAGCGTATCATCTGCCGACAGGTCCAGAAGCATATATTGCCGTTCAGGCAGACACACAAATATTGAAAAAGTGGGCCATTGCGATTGAAAATGAACATCCACTAGGAAGATTACTGGATCTGGATGTGATTGGACCCAATGGAAGGGCAATCTCCAGAGATGAGCTTGGCCTGGACAAGCGAAAATGCCTCATGTGCGGGCAAGCTGCGCATATATGTGGACGGAGTAGAGCGCACGAACTTCCCAAATTACTGGAAGCTATCAAAGCACTGGTGGACAGTTATATGCGAAACCGTCAAGTGGTCAAACGAGTATGAACGGCGAGGAGCAACTATGATGCCAACAAGCCTATTAAGTGAAAGCCTTGCTCAACAGGCTGTCCTTGCGCTGCTAACAGAAGTCTCTGCCAGCCCAAAACCGGGACTGGTAGACCGATTGGATCGTGGTGCCCACAAGGATATGGACTTCTTTACGTTTATGTCTAGTGCGGCCTCACTTTCCGGCTATTTTGAAAGATGTGCAAAGGCGGGAGATTCCTTTCATGGACAGGATCTCCGTATACTATTTGAGAACCTGCGCCCTTTGGGACAGGAAGCGGAACGGGCTATGTTTGCCGCAACTGGTGGGGTAAACACACATAAAGGTCTTATTTTTTCGCTAGGTATTATTTGTGCCGCCGCCGCGTATTGTTGTACGACACGAGCAATTGTTAGCAGGCTGGATGAACAAGTCATTTGTAAGACCATTGCTCAGATGACCAAAGGTTTATGTGCGAGAGAGCTTGCATCCCTAAAAAAATCAACAGGCTTAACGGTCGGCGAACGGTTGTATAAGGAGTGGGGGATGATGGGCATACGTGGCGAGGTGGAAGCAGGCTTTCCTACCGTGCGAGCGTATGCTCTGCCCATCTATCGTAAGTTGAATTCATCACAATGTTACCACGTGAATGATATCTGTGTTCAAACACTCTTACAACTGATGGTTGTCAACGAAGATACGAATATTGTTGGCAGACACGACCGGGAGATGCTAGCCTATGTCCAGCAATATGCCAAGCAGGTGCTAGAGGCGGGCGGTATCTTGTCTGAAAGAGGTGTCGCCATGATTCATCAGATGAACGATGATTTTGTGCAGCAAAATGTTAGTCCTGGTGGCTCCGCTGATTTACTGGCAGTCACAATCATGTTGGAGAGTTTAAAAGGGCTGTCTTCCCCAAAGTGAAAGGTTCCCTTTACACCAGAAAGGTTTTTTGTAAAACCTGCTGCTGTAAGGGGGACTTTTTTATGTAAACTATTCGTTTGTGTTTTAGTTAGAGGTCTTTCATATAAGAAAACAGGCGTATAAAGAAAATAAGATTGGATTTTTATGGCTAAATGTGTTACGCTTACTTTCCTTTTTTTGTGTCGGAGCAAGTGAATAAGATGCAGAAATCGAGACTTGATATTCTTAGGAGGTAACTGAAATGGAGAATGAGTTTCAAAGTGCCTATCAAGAAGAACAGCACAGGCTGTCGCTTGCTATGGAGGAAATTGATCGGAGATTGGAACGGCTTCGCAATACGCCAGTGTACACTGGGCATGATTTTACGGAGCAAGTACTGGAATCCGCACGGGAGGAAAAACGCCAGGCTTTGGCCAAAAGCTCGCAGGAGCCTTATTTTGGACGTATGGATTTTGACGAACGCGGTAGAGGGCAGCGCAAACAGCTTTATATCGGTAAAGTCGGGGTAGAGCGGGAAGAAACATCAGCGTACCCACTTGTGATTGATTGGCGTGCACCGATTGCCAGCTTGTTTTACTCCTTTACTGGCGGAGAAGAAACCGCTTCGTATGAAGCCCCTGAGGGAACGATTGAGGGCTTGGTGTATCTGAAGCGCAACGTGGTCATCCGTAAAAGAATTCTGGAACGGGTAGCGGATACATACAACCGTGAAAGCGACGAGCCAGCCGTTTCCGATGAGTTTCTCGTTTATCGTTTGGGAGAAAACAAGGACAACCGTTTACGGGATATCGTATCTACCATTCAGGCGGAGCAGGATCAGATCATCCGCGCGGCTAAAAATACTGCCCTTGTTATTCAGGGGGTAGCGGGGAGTGGCAAGACGACAGTAGCGCTGCATCGACTCGCATTTTTGCTGTATCAATACAAGGAGCAGGTTTCAGCAGACAAAATGGTTATTTTTGCACCCAACCATATGTTTCTCGATTATATTTCAGATGTGCTTCCAGAGCTGGGGGTCGGAAATATTCAGCAAAGTACATTTGCAGACTGGGCGCTGGGTTTGTTGGGGCTGGATTTAACGCTGGCAGACCCTGCCGAAACGTTAGCTTATTGGTTTGAGAGTGGCGACTTGAGAACGGAATCCATGGATGAGGCACCGGGTCGATTTAAGGGTTCGATTCACTTTATGAAGCTGCTGCAAGCTTTCGTAGAACGGCTAGAGCCTATCTCGGTGCCTGAAGGCGACTTTTCACCTTGGGATGGGGCGGTGCTGCCACGAGCTGAGATTTTGAATTGGTTCAATGAGGAATATAAGCCCTATCCGCTCGCAAAACGGAAGGAGCGTGTGCTGGCAAGAGTCCATCGCTGGATCGAAATGGAATTGAAAAAGTCACCTTCGGCGGCTGCGCTCAAGGATCGGAAGAAAAAAGCAGGAACTCGTGAAAAGGCGTATGCTAAAAAATGGCCTCAATACGACGCGTTGACGCTTTACAAGCAGCTTTTTCAGGCAGCTAAAGGGTTACCCGCGGATACTGCTGCGGAGATGAAAGCTTCTCTGCCGGGGACTATTTTTAAGGCTACACAATCGGACTTACGAAATCAGATCATCCGTGAAGAGGATCTGACTGCATTGGTATATCTTCACGTGCTGGTTCATGAGGTAGATCCATCACAGCGTTTTGACCATGTGGTCATTGATGAAGCGCAGGATTTCTCACCATTCCATATCGCCTTGCTGGATTTGTTTGTAAAAGGGCATTCCTTTACCATATTGGGTGATCTATCGCAGGGAATTCATGAATATCGTGGTGTACATGCATGGGAGGAAATGAGTTCTCTTTTTGCGTCTGAACAAACGGGGTATTTTGCACTTACACGGAGTTATAGATCAACTTTGGAAATTATAGAATTTGCAAATACGATTTTGGAGCAGGGAGTGCGTGGCGGTATTACAGCAGTTCCGGTATTTCGTAGTGGTGATCCGGTGCGTACTGTGTCTTACGACTCGTCCGTACGTGAGCAGAGCTTGCTTACCGCTCTAAAAGAGCTTTCCTCCAAGGAGTATCGTACGGTTTCTGTGCTGACACGTACCTTAAAAGAAGCTGCGGAGCTGCATGAGATTTTCACAAGTGCGGGGTTGGATGTCCATTTGATTGACGGTGGTAAAAAGCAATATGAAGGCGGCTTATCTGTACTGCCTGTATACTTGTCCAAAGGTCTGGAGTTCGATGCAGTTATTGTAGCCGATGCCGACCAGGGTCATTATGGAGAACGGACATGGGATGCCAAGCTGTTGTATGTAGGATGTACGCGTGCGCTGCATGAGCTGTGGCTCTTGCATGATGGTCCACTTCCAAGTTACGTACAGGCGCAAACGGAGTAAATAAAACGCTGTATGTCATGCCAACCAAAGAACAGCCACGAAATTCACTTTTCGTCCCAGGCTGTTCTTTCTTTTTTAGGATGAATCACATGTAAGGCAACAGTTATACCGTGACCAGGCTATCTGCAACCTGTTAACCGATATGGTAGAATAAGAAGCGGTTTATGATCATTTTACTGTAGTAGATGACTTGAATTTTGATACTTTTAACGGTATGGACGGATAGGTTTTTAATGAAAAAGAACGTGTTCGTTCATAAATGATAAGGAAGTGAATGGAATGGACTTATTTTCATATTCCCAGGAGTCAACGCCCAACAATCGATTGCTTGCAGATCGTCTGCGTCCGACTTCGCTGGATGAATATATTGGACAAGAGCATGTTGTAGGTCCAGGCAAGCTGCTGCGAAGAGCTATAGAGGCAGATCAGGTCTCTTCTATATTGCTATACGGACCACCCGGGTGCGGCAAAACGACACTGGCACATATCATTTCTCAACACACACAAGGCGATTTCGTCCGCCTAAATGCAGTAGAAGCCTCTGTAAAGGATGTAAGGGAAGTGATTGACCTTGCACAGACGAATAAATCGATGTATGGCAAAAAGACCATTCTGTTTCTTGACGAGGTACATCGTTTCAACAGTTCGCGCCAGGATGCATTGCTGCCTGCGGTGGAAAAGGGAACAATCGTGTTTATTGGCGCCACGACGGAAAACCCCTTTCACTACGTCAACGGCGCTTTAATGAGTCGTTCTACGTTATTTCAGCTTGAAGCGCTAACCCAGGAGCATTCGCTGGCTGCTATGCGCCGTGCCCTGAGCGATGCGGACAAGGGCCTCGGTTATATGCAGCTTCGGGTAGACGAAGCTGCGCTGGATCACATCGCGTCGATGGCGAACGGTGATATCCGCCGTGCTTTGAACGCGCTGGAACTGGCGGCGCTCACGACACCTCCACTGGCAGACGGCACAGTTCATGTGACGCTGGAAGTGGCAGAGGAATCCATCCGCCGCCCGATCGTCAAGGCAGACGAGTCTACACAGTATGACGTACTGTCCGCCTTTCACAAAAGCATTCGCGGTTCCAGTGACGCAGCGTTGTTCTGGTTCCTGTATGCCGTAGAAAAGCTCGGCATGGACCCGATGACCTTTATTCGACGCCTCATCGCAGCCAGCAGTGAGGACATTGGCCTGGCGAATCCGCAGGCGATGGTCCAAGCAGTGAGCGCGCTTGAAGCCTACCGCAATAACGGCTGGCCCGAGGCCAAACTGAACATTGCACAAGCCATTTTGTTCGCTGTGGAAAGTCCCAAGTCGAATGCCGTATACACGGCGATTTCACGGGCCATGTCGGCCATGGACGATATGAAATCGGCCGAGGTGCCGCTGCATCTGCGTGATGCACACTACAAAGGCTCGGAAAAACTCGGCCATGTTGGCTATCAATATCCGCATAATTTTCCGAATCACTATGTAAGGCAGCAATATTTGCCCGATTCGATAGCAGATCAGACCTTTTACCAGGCCACTGAGCAGGGAAATGAGTCTAAAATCAGGCAAAACCAGCGTTGGCGGGATTCACAGTCTTAATATCAGTGACTTTAATATAGCGAAGAAGGGAATAAAAAAATGAAAGACGTACTATTCGTCGCCGCAGGTGGAGCGATCGGAACCTCTGCTCGCTATAGCCTGCAAGTACTATTGCCTGCGGCTGGGGCAGATTTTCCGCTTGGTGTGTTGCTAATAAATTGGCTCGGCTGCCTGTTTCTCGGCTGGTTCTTTACGGTAACCTTGCGATCATGGCGGATCAACCCACGCTGGCGACTTGCCATCGGAACAGGCTTTACAGGAGGATTTACCACCTTTTCCACCTTTGCGGTGGATGCTGTACGCCTCACGGTTCATGATCGTATGTTGACGGCAGTGTTGTACCTGCTGCTGAGCGTAGGCGTGGGTTTGTTTTTCACGTGGGCAGGTATCCGTTTAGGCACACAGATGACGCAGACTGCCCCCAAGGAGAAACGCTTATGATCTGGTGGGCGGCAGCGGGCGGAATGGTAGGTACAATAGCGAGATACGGGCTTGGCATGTGGGCTGGAAAAAGGTTGGGTACTGTATTTCCGTGGGGGACCTGGATTATTAATATTAGCGGTTCATTGTTGCTCGGCTGGCTGTATGGTGAGTTTACACAACATCATCTGTCTCCTGCACTCTGGATGCTGCTAGGAACGGGTTTTTGTGGCGGCTACACCACCTTTTCCACATTTGGCTATGAATCTATTCAACTGATGGAACATAAAAAATACCGACGTATGGTTATGTATTTACTTTCTTCTGTAATAGTAGGAGTTATAGCTGCGGCCATCGGGTACAATGTAAGTTATACCTTATAAATTTCGAAGTGGCATGTAAGCACACAATAAAAGCTTCCAAACCCTCAATCAGCGCGTTGTCAGCTGGCAATAGGAAGTTTGGAAGCTTAGTGCTGTGCCTATTTAACTATTTTTTATCTCGTTCTTTGTATAATTCAGGTAAAAGGGCTTTGAGTTCAGGTCTTGGATCAGGGTCAGACAGTTTCATTTCCTCTAGCGTTTGAACGGCAATTCGCAGTACAGTATAATCTCTGTACCAACGATTGTCTGAGGGAACAACATACCAAGGAGCTTGCTTGGTTGCGCTCAGCTCTAGCACATCCTCATAGTATTGGGTATATTGCTTCCAAAATTTCCGTTCCTGCAAATCACTCGGGTCGAGCTTCCAGTTTTTGTGGGGCTTCTCAATCCGGTCAATCAGCTTTTCCAGCTGGAATTGCTTTGAAATATGTAAAAAGATTTTAACCACCTTTACACCACTATCCAGCAGCAACTGTTCAAAATGCTTGATGTGCTTTATATTCCGCTTGGCCTGCTTATCGGATACCTGCCCGTGAACACGTGTGATTAGCACATCCTCGTAGTAAGAACGATTGAATGCTGCGATATATCCTCGTCCTGGAGTTACGCTATGCGCACGCCATAGAAAATCATGGCTTAATTCCTCAGTTGTAGGTGACTTAAAGCTGTGTACAGTCACCCCAGCAGGGTTAAGGTTGGAAAACACCTGCTTGATCACGCCATCTTTTCCGCTGCAATCCATACCCTGGAATACAAACAAAACAGCTTGTTTTTTCTCTGTAAATAATTTACTTTGTAATTCCGCGAAGCGTTCCTTCAATTGATCTGTTTCCTGTCGGATTTCTTCTTTATTTTTTATATTCTCCGTATCCTTGGGGTCCCATTCTTTCAAAGAAACTTTTTTACCCGGTGTCAACATTCCTAGTGAATCAGACATAAAGGCACGCTCCTTTTCAATTGAAGTAATGATTCTGTCTACATCATATACCCAAATGGGGGCGTTATCAAAAATTTCGTATGTATGGTCTTTATTAGCGATTTTTCTACTGGTGAGGCCTCTGGTCACGAAATTTTCAGGTTCAACAATTAAAAAGTTAAGTTTTAAGTCTTTAGACATAGGCAGTAAGGTTAATATTTCTTATAACAATTAGGAATTAAGAAGGTTCTCCATAAAGTTGAAGAGTGTTATTATGTCATGACGAACTCTCAACAGAGGTATAATATGACAACTATTAAAGTAACACCTGAGCAGCTTATGACTATCTCCAAGCAATTTGAACTTGCACAGCAAAAAGTGACCCAAATGAACAGAAATTTAATACAACAAATTTCATCTATGGAACGATTCTGGGATGGAGTGACCAAAGAGCAGTTCTATTATAGTTTCCAAACATCTCAGAAGAATATGAATGGCTTTGTTACACTGACAGATTCTGTTGCAAAAGAATTGCGTCGTCATGCGGATAAATTCAGGTTAGCTGATTTGCTGGAAGCAGGTAATATTGATTCAAGCTGCTTACCACCTCCACCTAATTCATGTGCTCCCCCTGCTCCAGATACTAGAAATGCTTTGGAAAAATCAGCAGATAGTTTGGTAGAACTTGGTGGGGATTTTATGTCTGCTGCGGAGGACAGGTACGAAAAACGCTATGACTCTGTAGGCGGATTTTTAGACTATTGGACGTTTGGAATTCCGAAAGGTTTGTATCAAGGATATGCAGAGCGTGCATCCAAGCAGTTTGATTCAGGGAATGATTTTTTAAACTTTTGGACTTTTGGTGTACATGGAACAATCAGAGAAGCAATGTTTCCTACAAATGCATGGTCAAAGGAACATTGGGCTAACATGATCGGTACAGCGGGAATATTTGGGGGAGTCAGTTCAGTAATTAAGCCTAAGATTGGATTGGGCTCGTCAATGAAATATGGGGTGAAATCTGGGGCTAGTCTTGAAGTTAAAGGGACTTCGAATCGATTATCTGATACGATGTTAGGTAAGAATGATGCTGATCCATTTAGGGATATATATGGTCCTGGACGACTTTCTCATCCAGAAGAGTGGAGCACCATTATTAAGAATACGCAAGAAGCTGGGGTAGAAGTTAGAATTCTAGATAGAGATATTATGGCGTATGCACCCAAAGGATCAGGAAAGCCTGGGCAATTGAATATATATGAGGATGCTTCAATTAGTGCACTGCGGCATGAGTATCAACATTTTCTTGATGATAAAGCTAAAGGTTTTCCTAGTTTGGATGTAACATATGAATTCAAAAATAGGATTATCATGGAACTTAGAGCCTATATGGTCGAGATAAAAGAAGCAGAGAGGATTGGAAATAAGGACCTTGCAGAACACCTTTGGAACAATTACAGAGATGAACGGCAGTATCTTTTAGAGAATTATGGGCCAGTTAAACTAGATTGATGGGAGATAACAAAATGAAGCTACTTACTTTATCAAAGGAAATACGAGAGGGAAAAATAGGCGACGATCAATTGGTCGAGTGTTTGGATATCCAACATAATCAGGTACAGTTGAATGCAATGAGTCAGATCGCTAAAAAGAAACTATGCAATGAGAAAATAATCAAAAAATTGAAACATATTAGCCAGTTCAGAGACCCTAAGGTAAATAAGCTTTTTGGTATTGATACGCTTGGACACTATAGTATTGCTGTGCTTCGAGTATTGAACACTTCTGAATCTATAAAACAGTACGAGCTGTTAATGTCTGAACTCGACGATTTTGATAAAGGAATAGTTGAAAGAATTACAGAGGGAATAAGTTAGTGTTCATTTTTTGAAGTCCATAGTTAGGCTTTTTTTGTATGAGGAGTTCTACTTGATAATGGAAAATAAATGATGAAATAAAAGAGCTATTGATTGCTGTATCTAATGAAGCTACTATTTGCATGAAGTTAAAAAGAAGTGTTGGTAGTACTTAAGTATCCATGCTAATCCTATCAGATGGGAGAAATTCACTTGGCTACGATAGCTAAGATTTCTGAAAATTTAGAAGGATGGATTGCATTTCTTGCTGCTTTATCTCCGTACTCAGATGAGTTACTTTGTGAACCTATAGCAGGTAAATGGTCGATTCAAGATGTGGTCAGTCATGTTATGGGCTGGGATAAAAACTTCACTAAGGCGCTTATACAGATTATCGATAAGGGACAAGTCATGCTCAAGGAGGATCCCGATGTACAGGCATTCAGTGATTCATCTGTAGCGCTCAGTAGAACTATGAAACCACATGATTTGCTAAATGAAGCTATTGCTCAGCATAAGCAAATGATTGTCAAACTCCAAATGGTATCAGAATCAGATTTTATGCGTCCAGTTCCTAATAGCATATACACTTTGGAAACCTTTTTACATGAAATGTTTGTCCAGCATGACAGACATCATAAAGAGCAGATCGTTAATTCTCTCCAAAGCATGGACTATTAACGTCTAACAGAAAAAGTCGCCTCTCCCAAAACTGGAGAGACGACTTTTTAATTATGGCTATTCAATGTTAATAGCCATTCATTTAAACTGTTTCAGGCTGGAGTTTTTCAACCTTATCAATGGTTCCGCCACCCAGGCACCGTTCCCCGTCATAAAATACAACTGCTTGCCCAGGGGTAATGGCCTTTTGATGTACATCGAACACGACATGCACGGTTCCATCCGCAAGCCATTGTAAAGTGACTTGCTGGTCAGGCTGACGGTAACGGAACTTGGCTGTGCAGCGGAATTCGCCGGTTGGGCGTGTATCTGCGCCTTCGATCCAGTTCACATCCGTTGCAATCAGGCTGGTAGAATACAGGCTGTGGTGACGATCACCTTGTACCACATACAGGATATTCTTCTCCAGATCCTTATCTGCTACGAACCACGGTTCGCCTGAACCTGAGCCGCCAATGCCCAAGCCTTGTCGTTGACCCAGTGTATAGTACATCAGACCATCGTGGCGTCCTTTGACTTCACCTGTAGCGATATCCACCATATCTCCACCTTTTGCAGGCAGATACCCGCTCAGAAACTCCTTAAAATTGCGCTCGCCGATAAAACATACACCCGTGCTGTCTTTTTTCTTGGCTGTATAAAGTCCCGCAGCTTCTGCAATCTTACGTACTTCTGGTTTCGGCAGATGACCGATTGGGAACATGGTTCGCGACAACTGTGTTTGGCTTAATGCATTCAGGAAATAAGTCTGATCTTTGTTGCTGTCCACACCTCGCAGCAAAGTAAAGCGGCCGTCTTCTTCCACAACCCGTGCATAATGTCCAGTAGCGACATAATCTGCTCCCAAATCCAGCGCTTTGTTCAGAAACTCGCCAAATTTAATTTCCCGGTTGCACATGACATCCGGATTGGGTGTGCGTCCAGCTTTATATTCATCAAGAAAATAGGAGAATACTTTATCGAAGTATTCTTTTTCAAAATTGACTGTATAGTAAGGAATGTCGATCTGTTCACAGACGCGGCGCACATCCTCCGCATCCTCTTCAGCCGTACAACGGCCAAATTCATCCGTGTCATCCCAATTTTTCATGAAGATGCCGATTACGTCATAGCCCTGCTCCTTTAGCAGCAGCGCGGTAACGGATGAGTCGACGCCACCGGACATGCCGACGACGACACGGGTTTCATGATTGGCTTTAGCCATGGTCATCACCCAATTCTTTCAATATTGTTGTAGAACCCACCTATTATAACATAAACGATAATAAGTTACGATGTTTGGACGAACAAACGACACGGCGAACGATGAAAGAAAGCTATATAAAACGGGTTAAAACTGTTCCTAATCGCTCGAAAACAACTTTTTTTAAGAATGTTACCGTAATGTTTCCCTTTACCTGCCCTAATATGTTAACATAAGCTGAGGGTTAGGATCGGAATAGAGAGGTTTACAACTCCAATTATTCCGCGTGTTTAACGGAATTGTTACTATAAGCGAGGTGCCACAATTGAAAATATCAACGAAAGGCCGTTACGGCCTGACCATTATGATGGAGCTTGCAGCCAGGTTTGGCGAAGGTCCAACTTCTTTGAAAAGTATTGCCGAAAAAAATCAGCTATCAGAGCATTATTTGGAACAGCTCATTGCGCCATTGCGTAATGCAGGTTTGGTAAAAAGTATCCGTGGTGCTTACGGCGGTTATATTTTGGCGAATGAACCGTCTGGGGTAACAGCGGGAGACATCATTCGTGTACTGGAAGGTCCGATTTCTCCGGTCGATTTTACGGAAGAAGACGATCCAGCTAAACGCCAGCTCTGGCTGCGAATTCGTGACAGCATTGCTGAAGTGCTGGATTCTACTACACTTAAGGACTTGATCACATACCAAGAACATGATGAATTGGATAATTACATGTTCTATATTTGAGGTGGATAACATGAACAGAATTTATCTGGATCATGCCGCATCGACTCCTATGCATCCTGAGGTTGCGCAGACTATGATGGACATCATGACCGGTCAATTTGGCAACGCTTCAAGCGTCCATGCCTTTGGCCGTGATGCCAAGCGCACCGTCAGCGCAGCGCGGGATGCCGTTGCGGCCTCTTTGGGCTGCAAGCCTGAAGAAATTATATTTACAAGCGGAGGGACAGAGAGCGATAATCTGGCCTTGTTTGGGACGGCTACGGCAGATGGTCGTACTTCCGGTCATATCATTACAACCGCGATTGAACATCACGCCGTGCTTCATGCTTGCGATGAGCTGGAAAAAGCGGGATACGAGGTGACCTATGTCCCGGTCAATGGTTTTGGGCGTGTGAACCCTGCGGATATTGAGGCAGCTATTCGTCCAGATACCTTTTTGATCAGCATGATGTATGCCAACAATGAGGTGGGCGTCATTCAGCCAGTCCAAGAAGTAGGACAGATTGCGAGAGAACATGGGATCATATTTCATGTTGATGCTGTTCAAGCCTTCGGGCATATATCCATCGACTGCGAGAACCTCCCGATTGACTTACTTAGCGTATCTGGCCATAAGATCAACGGGCCGCAAGGGGTGGGTGCATTGTATATCCGTCAGGGTACACGCATTCAGCCGCTAATGCATGGAGGCCTTCAAGAGAAGAAACGTCGTGCCGGAACGGAAAATATCGCTGGCATTACTGGGCTGGCTAAAGCCGCATCTCTTGCCAATGCTTCCATTGGGGAGCGTAGGGCGCACGATACCGCTCTTCGTCAAACGCTGCTCAAAGCGTTGGAAACCTCTCTGGGCAGCGATGAGTTTATAATCAATGGCGATCCTGAATATTTTGTGCCTAATGTGCTAAATATTAGCTTTCCAGGCATTGGTACAGAGACCATGCTGATGAATCTCGATATGGAAGGAATCGCAGCAGCCAGCGGCTCCGCATGCACTTCTGGATCTCTAGAACTATCGCATGTATTACAGGCGATGGATCTCCCTGAAGATGTTTTGAATTCGGCGATTCGATTTAGCTTCGGTTTGGGTAATACTACGGAAGAAATGGAATACACGGCCAAGAAAATTGAAACCATATGGAAGCGGCTGCGTACTAGGTACTAGGGATTTCTCCGCATTTTAGAAGAAGGGAGGAGCGGTTTCCATTTCATTGCATGAACGGAAGCAAGGTATTGACAGGCATGTAGGAAAAGCACCGCACCTTCGTTCGGACTGCAGAGTAAGGAGGGACCCTATATATGAAGCTTCAAGATATGATTGGACTTGCTGTTTTCGATGTTGAGGACGGAAAGCAGATTGGCAAAATACATGACTTTATGCTGACAGCTGATTGGCGAATTACAGGAATCGAGCTGGAAGGTAAAGGACTTTTTTCATCTCATGTCAAAATGGTGGCTTGGGATGACATCGTTGCTTATGGCGAGGATGCGATCATGATTCGCAATCAGCAGGCTGTTCGTAAAACAGAGGCTCATGATATACAACATACGTACTTGCTTGGACCCGGTAAACTGAAGGATTTATCCGTGCTAACGGAGGAAGGGCTTATGCTCGGGCACATCTCGGATGTTTATTTTGACCAGGAAATGGGCAATAACATAATAGGCTTGGAAATCAGCGATGGTTTTGTATCGGATATTATAGAAGGGCGGAAATGGCTGCCCTGCACCGAAGATATGTCCATCGGGGAAAATGCTGTTATGGTTCCCCCGTTAAGCGAGCAGCGTCTGGAAAAAGCCATATATTCTGTTAATGGATAGGGTGAGTTTATTGAGATGTCCGAATTGTAATTCCAAAGATATTGGCAAAATTGGTTCCCATCAATTTTATTGCTGGGGATGCTTTATCGAACTTCAGGTGAATGGTGAAAAAATGTCTGTCTACCAGGTGGAAGAAGATGGAACGCTTAGTTCGCTGGACGACTTATTCTTTGGAGATGAGATGGCACAACAGGACTTGCCGCAAATTCACGCTTCTTCCTAAGCTTGACACAAGAAGTGGACAGGCTGCTTATGAAGAGGTGTGATCTACCATCTAATGCTTAAAAATAGAGCTTAATGGATTGGATCATGCTTGATAAAGAATGAAGAGGGTGTCCCGACGGCCTATTGGCCTAGGGACACCCTCTTTTGTGTATCCTTTTTTGTAAAAACGGCTAGTTCTACAATTTAAAACGTTTGACCTCTTCTAATAGAAGGTCTGCATGAGAATCAAGTTTGGCAGAAAGGTCGGCAATTTTGTTCATGGCATGACCTTGTTCTTGCACGGAGGAAGCTACTTCCTCGGTAGAGGCTGCGCTTTGCTCAGAGACAGCGACAACGCTGGAGATGACATCGGAAATATGCCCGGCATTCACACGGAGATGATCTGCAGCGGCAGAAACGTCCTCAATTTGGGCAAGCATATGCTGAGATGCCCCACGTATGGATTCAAACGCCTGTCTCGTTGCGATAGCAGCATGTTCCTGTTCTACAGTAACAGCAAGAGCCTTCTTCATTTCCTCTGCGCTTTGTACTCCCGCAATTTTAATTTCTTCCAGCTTACTCATGATATTGTCACTGGAATTGCCCGCTTGTTCGGCTAGCTTTCTCACTTCTCCCGCGACGACGGCAAAACCTCGTCCGTGTTCCCCGGCCCGTGCCGCTTCGATGGATGCATTGAGGGCCAGCAGATTTGTTTGGGCAGCGATATCGTGGATGGCTCCGGCCAGCCGCTCAATATCCTGAGTTTTCAGCGTGAGTGAATCTACCGCTTCTCCTGCCGCAGTGGTGGTTTGTCTGGACTCGGCTGCCAATTTCGCTTGACGCTCTGCCGTTTCATATCCGGCCAGCACAGCAGAATCTGTTTCGAATACAGCAGTTTGGGTTCGTTTGACACTTTCGCCAATCTGGTTGATGGAGCCTGTCATGTGTGTCAGCTTTTCAGAACCGGAATACACGGCCTCAGCTTGGTCGCTTGCTCCTTGAGCCAACTCCTGAACTGCACTGGAAATTTGTGAGGCAATGGTTCCCGTATCTTTGGCGTGTTGATGCATATCATGGGAAGCGGAACTGACATCGCTAGCTGTATCTGATACCTTACGCAACAGGTGAGTGAGATTGTCTGACATGAGGTTAAAATCTGTCCCCAGGCTGGCAATTTCATCTTTACCCTTAATATCCACACGAGCGGTCATATCGCCTTCAGCTATCCGTTTGACATTGGCTTGGAGTCTGCGAATCGGCTTGATAAAGTTGTTGGCCGCCCAGGTCGCCAGCAGCATAGCAACGACTAAAATGATAGCAACCGTAATAATCAACTGATTACGAGTGGAGTAATACTCCTGAAAAGCAGTATCTTTAGAAATAGACAGGCCTACAATCCAGCCTGTGCTAGGCATTTTTTTAAAATAAAGCTGACGGTCACTGCCGTTGTAGCTATAGTCTGTTTTTCCCGAGGCTGTGCTAAGCAGGGTCACGGTGGATGATCCTAACTCCGGGGTCTCCTTGAGGTTTTGGCCAGCCAGCTTGCTGTCTGGATGCGCGATTACGACTCCCTTTTGGTCAATCAGAAATGCGTAGCCCAATCCGTTCAGGTCTATGCCTTTGATCATTTTGGTCATGTCGTTGAGCATAATATCCTCGCTGACTACGCCGGTGATTGAGCCGTTGGAATCTTTAAGGGGTTTGGCAATGGAAATGGTGAAGTCGTTGCTGCCTGCATCAGCGTAGGGTGAGGAATAATACATTTCTCCCTTAGTTTTGGCGTCCTTGTACCACGGACGAGTGCGAGGATCATAACCTTTTTCGAACCAGCTAGATCCATCCCAGTAAGAACCATCTTCAAAGCCTGCATAGACGTTGGAAATATTTTGATCCTTATAGTTCCGAAAAGCTGCTTTCAGAGATGCTAATTTGGCATCTGATGAAATATCGCTGGTTTGCAGACTCGCAGCTAATGTTTCAATAATTGCGGCTTTGCCGCCTATCCATCCATCAAGCTGATTAACAGTTTCGGAAGCCTTGCTGTTCATAAGATCTTGGATATCGTGATTGGCCTGATTTTTAACACTTGTCATGCTAATGACGGATAAAGGCCCAGCTGCAACGATTACAATGCAAGTGAAAAGAAGAATAAGCTTCATTTTTAAGTTCATGTAACGACCCCCCGATGTTTCAAAAATGTGAAAGCTTAGGATAGTGCTTTGTACTTATATCGTCAGATCGTATAACTTTGTTTATTGTTTTCATCCATTTTCATCAATTTTTCACAATGGTTATTTATGGGATATCTCGGACTGGCGGGAAGGATTAAAGTAGAGGTACAGGCATATACTTAAAGGAGGCTAGTCCAGTAAGGGGGCACAAAATGGACCAATTAACGAAAAGTAGACTGTTCCGGTACGGCATATGGACGCTGCTGGGACTTGTCATTCTATATTTTATCTGGCTGCTGAGACCTTTGTTTTTGCATTTGTATGATTTTCTGAAAACAATCATTGCTCCATTTGCAGTAGCGATGATCATCTCCTATGTACTTAATCCTGTAGTTAGTATGCTGGGCGGGCGAAAGGTGCCTCGTAGTGTAGCTGTTCTGCTCATATACGCTGTGTTTTTGACCAGTCTTATTGTAATCCTGATGAATCTGATTCCAATGTTCATTGAACAACTGGATGAGCTGAACGAGCATCTGCCTGAATTGACTATGCATGCACAGGGACTCATGACCAATATAGACAACGGTATTTTACCTCAAGGAGTACGGACCGGGATGAACCAATGGTTTTTTCAACTGGAGAACCGGATGGCTACTGGGATTTCTAATTTTATGGACAACATCGGTGGGATGATCAATATACTGTTCAATGTGTTCATTGTTCCTTTTCTTATTTTTTATATTTTAAAGGATTTTGACGTATTTGAACGGACGATTGTATCTTATCTCCCGCGGTCTCGTCGTAAGGCGATTGTATCGGTGCTTAAAGAAATTGATCAGGCGCTTGGCAACTATGTGAGGGGCCAATTGCTGGTATGTGTCATTATTGGCGTGATGGCTTATATCGGATATATGCTGATTGGCATGCCTTATGCATTGCTGCTGGCCGGAGTGGTGGCTCTTTTTAATATTGTTCCCTATTTAGGCCCCTTTTTGGGCGCTGCACCGGCAGTTATTATGGCTTCTACGGTTTCCTTAAAAATGGTGTTATTAGTCGTAGTCGTTAATGCCTGTATTCAAGTGTTGGAAAGTAATGTGATATCTCCCCAAGTGGTGGGACGCACGCTGCATCTGCATCCGTTATCTATTATTTTCGCGCTGCTAGTGGGTGGGGAAATTGCAGGAGTCACTGGCTTGATCTTGGCAGTTCCTGTGATGGCGGTTTTGAAGGTAGGGCTGCAGCATTTTTTTGCCTATTATGTGAAGCGAAAAACGATCTAGTTTCGTCTATAGCCCGTATGCATGCTGTCTGAATCGCGTTGACACGGCTAAATGACACGGATATACTGAATTGAGTATGTTTAAATGTGTTTATCCAGTAGGGAAAGCTCATTTCGGAGTGCGGGCTGAACCCGCCGGGATGCTCCCGTTACCAGTGAAAACAAGGCGATCGATCGTCCGTTAAGCAGATGTTGGTGTGCGCTTGCACATGTGGCATTTCGTACAGAAGGGACGGCGATAACCAGGGTGGTACCGCGATACAATCGTCCCTGATCCGTTCAGGGGCGTTTTTCTATTTTTTATGGCCTGTGCCAGAAACCAGTGACACCATAATTAGGAGGCTACTTATATGAAAGCTAGTGAAATCCGCTCCAAATGGCTGGAGTTTTTTGAAAGCAAAGGGCATGTGATTGAACCAAGCGCACCGCTTGTTCCACATAAAGATCCTTCCCTGCTGTGGATTAATGCGGGTATGGCGCCGCTTAAGCCTTATTTTGATGGACGTGTAAAACCAGAAAATCCACGTATCGCCAATTCGCAAAAATGTATTCGGACGAACGACATCGAAAATGTTGGTAAAACGCGCCGTCACCATACGTTTTTCGAAATGCTCGGTAACTTTTCCATTGGCGACTATTTTAAGGAAGAAGTCATCACATGGGCATGGGAGTTTCTGACAGACCCGAAATGGATCGGCTTTGATCCGGAACGTCTGGCTGTAACGGTATACCCTGAGGATGAAGAAGCGTACAAGCTGTGGAACGAAAAAGTTGGACTTCCGGCTGAACGTATCGTCAAGCTGGAGGACAACTTCTGGGATATCGGTGAAGGCCCTTGCGGACCTTGTACGGAAATCTTTTATGATCGTGGCGAAGCCTATGGCAGCGACATGACAGACCCTGAAATGTATCCAGGGGGAGAAAATGAACGTTATCTGGAAGTGTGGAACCTCGTATTCTCACAATTCAACCATAACAAAGATGGCAGCTACACGCCGCTTCCCAATAAAAATATAGATACAGGGGCTGGTTTGGAACGGTTTGCATCCATTTTGCAAAATGTCGATTCCAACTTTGATACGGATATTTTCCAGCCACTAATCCAGAAAACGGCTGCGATGGCAGGCGTTAAATATAACGACAATGTAGACAGTGATGTGGCTCTCAAGGTCATTGCCGATCATGTTCGTACCGTTACTTTTGCGATTGGTGACGGTGTTCTTCCTTCCAATGAAGGACGGGGTTACGTCATTCGCCGTTTGCTGCGCCGGGCTGTTCGTTATGGAAAAATGTTGGGCATGAACCGTCCATTTATGTTTGAACTGGTGGAAACCGTGGGGGATATCATGGGCGTATACTACCCTGAGGTCGTGGACAAGCGTGATTTCATCATCAAAGTGATTAAAACAGAAGAAGAGCGTTTCCATGAAACACTGACAGACGGATTAGCTATTTTGGCCGATATCAGTGCTCAGGCAAAGGCCGAAGGCCGCAATGTCATTAGCGGAGCCGATGCTTTCAAACTGTATGATACGTATGGGTTCCCATTTGACCTCACAGAGGATTATGCGGACGAGCAGGGCTTGAAAGTAGATCGTGAAGGCTTTGATGAAGCGATGCAGGAACAGCGTCAACGTGCGCGTGATGCTCACCAAGACAATGCCAGCATGAAGATTCAGGGCGGAGCTTTGGCGGATCTAGCGGTTAAAAGTGATTTTGTTGGATATAATGACCTCGTAACTGAGTCAAAAATTGTGGCGATTGTATATGATGATATGCTGGTGAACAGTGTTAGTGAAGGAAAGTCCTGTCAGGTTGTGCTGGATGTGACTCCTTTCTATGCTGAAAGCGGCGGGCAAGTGAGTGACCATGGCTTACTGCGTGGCGGAACGGTAACCGCGAAGGTTGAAGGATTGTTCAAGGCGCCGCAAGGTCAGCATGTGCATCAGGTTGTCGTAGAAGCCGGTGAGCTGAATGTAGGTGATACGGTAAAAGCTGAAGTGGATCAGGCTTCACGTGGAGAAATTGAGAAAAACCATACGGCTACGCATCTGCTTCACAAAGCGCTTAAAGAAGTGCTGGGTGACCATGTCAATCAGGCGGGTTCCTTGGTAGAACCTGGGCGTCTGCGTTTTGACTTCTCTCATTTTGGAAGCATTACTCCAGAAGAGCTGACGGATATTGAACTGCGGGTTAACCGTGCCATCTGGAACCAGCTGGATGTGACGATTGAACTGAAGCCAATTGATGAAGCCAAAGCTCTTGGAGCGATGGCGCTGTTTGGTGAAAAATATGGTGATATCGTACGGGTCGTTAAAGTTGGCGATTACAGCATCGAACTGTGCGGAGGATGCCATGTCAGCAATACTTCGCAAATTGGCTTGTTCAAGCTTGTCAGCGAGAGCGGCATCGGATCAGGTGTGCGTCGTATTGAAGCAGTGACTGGTCGTTTTGGATTTGAGTATATGGAAGGTCAATTGGAGCTGTTGAAAGTGTCGGCTGGGCTTGTTAAATCCAAGCTGTCCGAGGTGCCAAAACGCATCGAATCTTTGCAGCAACAAATTAAAGACCTCAGTCGTGAAAATGAATCACTGCAAAGCAAGCTGAGTGCTATTGAGGCAGGTCAGCTGACCGATCAGGTTGTGCAGGCTGGTGGAGTACAGTTGTTGGCTGCACGCGTGCAGGCTTCGAGCATGGATGCGCTACGTGCTATTGCTGATGAGCTGAAGAGTAAGCTTCCTACAGCTGTGCTGGTGTTAGGCGCTGCAATGGACGACAAAGTTAATTTTGTCGTTGCTGTCCCGGCTGAGCTTACCAAGGCAGGGCTTCATGCAGGCAAACTCGTAAAAGAAATTGCGGCTGTATGTGGCGGCGGTGGCGGCGGACGGCCTGACATGGCGCAAGCCGGAGGCAAGGATGCAAGCAAGCTGGATCAAGCACTTCAACGTGCACATGAACTAGTGTCAGCGGCCTCACAAGGATAAAGTTCGATAAATTTTGCGGGTTTTTGGAAAAAAACGGACTTAGACATTTACTTGAAGGGCTTTGCTTATGGTATGATATAAAAGAATAAGCTGGCATAAACATGTACACATGTTTTGTAAAAGCGAGGTGTCAACAATGGATTCCATGGACAAAACGGTCAAATTTAATGTCAAGGCGGATGAGAAGGAAGCTTCTGCTCAGGAGATTTTGTTGACCGTATATGATGCGCTGGTAGAAAAAGAATACAATCCGATCAATCAAATCGTCGGGTATTTGCTATCCGGTGATCCGGCTTATGTGCCAAGGCATAATAATGCCAGAAGCCTGGTGCGTAAAAAAGAACGCGATGAATTGATTGAAGAACTGGTTCGTTTCTATCTCGCTAAGCACCGTTAGGAGACAGGCATGAAAGTAATGGGATTGGATTACGGGGATCGCCGAATTGGGATCGCCGTAAGTGATGCCTTCGGCTGGACCGCCCAAGGATTGGAAGTCATAGAACGACGTGGTGACGACAGCGAGTTCGGTAAAATTGCAAATTTGGTTCGTGAACATGAAATTGGCGAGGTAGTTGTAGGCTTGCCGAAAAATATGAACGGAACCGTGGGTCCACGCGGTGAGATTTGCATTGAGTTTGCGAACCGGCTCAAGGAGTTACTGGGTTTACCCGTTCACCTTTGGGATGAACGGCTGACGACGCGTTCGGCAGAGCGTGCGCTTCTGGAGGCCGACGTCAGCCGCAAAAAACGCAAGCAGGTGGTAGATAAGCTGGCCGCAAGCCTGATCTTGCAAAATTATTTGGACGCACACAGTACAAGGTGAGGGGGATTTCGTAATGGCTGAAAATCAAGTGGGTATGGAAGAAGAGCCGGAAATTATTTATATTGCCGATGACGAGGGCAACGAGGAAGAGTTCGAGGTCATTATGAAGTTTGAGGTAGATGGTTCCGAAGCAAAGTACATGATGGTTGCGCCAGTGGACCCTGAAGCTGATGAGTCCGATGTGTACGCCTTCCGCTACGAAGAAGAAGGCGATGATATTAAATTGTTTGTGATCCAAGACGATGCCGAATGGGAAATCGTCGAAGAGACCTTTAATACATTTGTAGAGGAAGAAGAAGAGGAAGACGGGAAATGACGAGTTATTCACGTGAAGACCTGAGTTGGACCTCTGATTTGAAGGAAGCGTTTGACGGCGATGTAGAGTTGCAGGATGAACAGGGGCATGCGATACGCATGGAGTTGGAAGCAGAGTTCAAGGTAGGCGAGCAACGGTACGCCGTTTTGCGTAGACCTGGTGCTGCTGCTGGCGAACATGAATTATATCATGTAAGCTCATCCACAGACGGCGAAATCTCCATCACCACCATTGAAGATGACGATGAATGGGAAGATATTTCCGAGCTGTACGACGAATGTACGTTGCCGGAAGAGCTGTAAGTCTGGATAACGAGGAGATCAAACCTGAAAGGGCGGAGACCAGTCCGCCCTTTTTGGCTGTGAAGGAGTTGGGTGGATGTGAAGCGAAGGACAAGGATGCTTACGTTGCTTCTACTGCTTGTTTGTATAGCAGGAGGTGCAACCCTCTATATATGGAATGCCATGCAGCCTGTTCAGCCGAAAACACAACCCGTTGCTTTTACGGTGGTAAGGGGTACGGGAACATCGGCTATTGCAGATACGCTGGAGCAAAAAGGACTTATACGTAACGCGCTTGTGTTTAAGGCTTATGTAAAATTCAAACAGCAAGGCAATGCATTTCAGGCTGGAAAATATGAGGCGAAGCCTGGCGTAACCTTTGATCAGCTGATTGCCAAGCTATCGGCCGGGGACGTAGTCAAAGAGGAAATGATTCGTTTTACAATTCCGGAGGGTTTTACGATTAGACAGATGGCTGATAAGCTGCAAAAGGAAGGACTGGCAGACCGGCAGCAATTTTTGCAGCTAGCCAACGATCCGTCCGCTTTTGACGTCGCGCTAGTGCGGGACATACCCAAGCAGGCGGGGCTTCGCTATGCGCTGGAAGGCTATCTTTTCCCAGAAACCTATGAACTGAAAAAAGGAAGCACGACCAAGGATATTATTCAGACGATGCTAGAGCAGACGCAAAAACGCCTGAATACTATTTCTGACTTGGATGCTCACCTGCAGCAACGAGGTGAAACACTGCATCAGTTGCTGACGGTTGCTTCTCTGGTAGAGCGCGAGGTGGTTGTAGATGATGAGCGGCCTATCGTAGCTGGAGTTATTTATAACCGTCTACAACAGGATAAAAAGCTGGAAATTGATGCTACAGTTCAATATATGCTGGACAAGCAAAAGGAACGACTGTATTACAAGGATTTGGCTGTAGAAAGTCCGTATAATACGTATATGCATGAGGGACTTCCACCAGGACCGATTGCAAGTCCCAGTCTGAAATCAGTAGTGGCAGCTCTAGAGCCGAAAGCTACAGATTATTTATTTTATGTGACTAAAAAAGATGGAACACATAAACATTTGTTTGCCAAAACGTATAAAGAACATTTGCATAACATTTAGGTAAGTAACCGTAAGACAAATTAGGAGGTGAGCCTATGGCTTACAAACCCGAACTGCTGGCAACTGCCAGCTCTCCGGAGGATGCCCGCCATATGCTGGAGGCTGGAGCTAATGCATTGCTGATTGGAGATGACCGCTTTGGAATGCGGTTGCCAGGAAATTTTACACCGGACCAAATCCGTGAGGTTGTGGAAGAAGCACGGAAGCATGCTGCACAGGTATATGTATCTATGACGAATTTGATGACGAACGAGCTGTTGCCACTTCTTCCGAAGTATGTGCAGACCATAGCTGAATGCGGCATAGACGCCATTGAGTTTAACGATCCAGCAGTGCTCATGGCGGTGAAGGAACATGCTCCTCATCTGAAACTTTTCTGGAACGGAGAGATGATTTCAACCAACTTCGCAACCGCCAACTATTGGGGCGAAAAAGGGGCATCACGTGTCATCTTGGCCCGTGAGCTCAGTATGGATGAAATTACGGAAATGATTCCAAAGTTGAATATAGAAGCACAGGTTCAGGTACATGGAATGACTAATATTTATCACTCCAAGCGTAAGCTTGTTCAAAGCTATATGCTGCACCAGGGTCGCACGGTAGAAGGTGATCTCGGCAGAGGACGTGGTTTGTTTCTGATTGAAGCGGAGCGGCAGGAAGAGAAGTTCCCGATTTATGAAGATATCAACGGTACACATATTATGAGTTCGGATGATTTTTGTATTATGGAGGACCTGCATATTTTGATGGAGGCGGGCGTGCATAGCTTTAAAATCGAGGGCTTGTTGAAACCTACCGCTTACAATGAGGCAGTTGTCCGTGCTTATCGTAAAGCAATAGATAGTTATACAGCCGACCCAGATGCTTATGTTTATGATGAAAGCTGGCTGGATGAAGTGCGCCGTCTGCAAGACCCTGAACGGGAACTTTCCTTCGGATTTTTCTACAAAGAGCAGGTTTATTAATTACAAAAATATTTTACAGAGGGGGGAACGTCATGGGAACGATCACCAAAACGAGAAAATATACAGGTAAACGAAATCGTTTGGATAAGCCGGAGCTGTTGGCTCCTGCCGGAAATCTAGAAAAGCTGAAGTTTGCCGTTCACTATGGCGCGGATGCTGTATATATTGGTGGGCAAAAATACGGTCTGCGTTCTAACGCCGATAATTTCAGCTTTGAAGAAATGCGTGAAGGTGTAGAATTCGCCAACAAGTACGGTGCGAAGGTGCTTGTGGCGACTAATATCTATGCTCACAATGAAGATATTGCCGGAATCGAGGAATACCTGCGTAATCTGTACGAAGTGGGAATTCATGCGGTTATCGTTGCTGATCCGGCCATCGTATCTGTGGCATTGCGGGCAGTTCCCGGGTTGGAAGTACATTTGAGCACACAGCAGTCCACGCTGAATTGGCAAGCGGTAAAGTTCTGGAAAGACGAGGGACTGCCGCGTGTGGTACTAGGACGTGAAACCAGCTTGGAGGAAATCGAAGAAATTAAAAAGCATGTGGATATCGAAATCGAAGCTTTTGTCCATGGTGCGATGTGCTCTTCATTCTCCGGTCGCTGCGTGTTGTCCAATCACTTTACAGACCGGGATTCTAATCGTGGTGGTTGTTGTCAGTCTTGCCGTTGGAAATATGATTTGTTTGAAGATGCCCGCCCAGGTGAGGTTTGGATATCTGAGGAAGAGGCACAGGATAACAATGTACTAAAACAGTTCCAGCTCGGCGTTAACCAGCTTCCATTGTTTGAAGAGAGTGATAATGCTTTTTCTATGGGGTCTAAGGATCTGTGTATGATTGAGAATATCCCTGATCTGATTGATGTGGGTGTAGACAGCTTTAAAGTAGAGGGACGTATGAAGTCCATCCACTATGTGGCTACGGTCGTGAATGTCTACCGTCAAGCAATTGATTCCTATATGGCTGATCCGGAAAATTATGTCCTCAAACCAGAATGGATTGAAGAAATTAACAAGGCTGCCAATCGTCCGTTGAATACAGGATTTTTCTATGATACCCCAGATCATGAGGATCATATTTATGAACCGGAAGAAAAAGCAGTCCCTTATGATTTTGCCGGACTGGTGATGGATTATGATGCCGCAAGTGGGATCGCAACGATTCAACAACGCAACCATTTTAAACCAGGACATGAGATTGAATTTTTTGGTCCGAACGGAACGTTTTTCAAACAAACGGTCGGAACGATCTGGGATGAGGAAGGCAACGAATTAGATGCTGCACGTCACCCGCTTCAACGAATTAAAATGAAGGTAGATCAGCCAGTATCGTATTTTGATATGATGCGTAAAAAGAAGTAAATAAGCCTTAAGTCACAGGTGAAAAGATTCAAAAGCCTCTCCTATCGGTTGGAGAGGCTTTTTTTTGAATAGTTTTCTAGGAAAAAAGTTTCACAAAATTTAGTGGGTACTCAAAGGAAAGCTACATTCCTTGTCGAATAGTTCCGATAGAGACTATATAGATAATAGATACATAAAGGATAACGTGGAATAGGAAACTAATTATATGGTGGTAGGTGAGAGGAATGGGTTTTTGGAAAAAAGAGAGGAATACAACAAACAGGCAATCTAAGAAAACGGATCCGATGAAAGGCTTGAAAGGAAGTAAAGTAACAACGGATAAAGGGGAGGAGACGGTTGTGATGTCTTCGAAGGATACTCCCTGGCTAGCTAAGGCCTTACGTAAATGCACATACAATTTAAAGCGTTTACTTAAGCCTGAAAGATACAGTAAGGATTTTATGCATTTGGTCAAAAACTATAATCCAATCCGTTCGGTTGGGATGAAGTTGTTTCTGATCTTTTTTGCAGCCATTATGTTATTCGTGGTCAGTCTGGGGATGCTTTCGTACTACAAAGCTAAAAGTACGATTGAACAAAATGCAGCTACCGCGTATCAGCAAACCGTTCAGCAAACTTCGGAAAAGCTTGATATTATTTTAGAGCGCTTTCAAGACACATCGACACAGGTATTTTTCGATACTGAATTAAGTGATCAATTGCAAAAGGCTGTAAAGCAAGATAAAAATCCCTTTGCATCTTTTGTTGCTATGGGCGAAGTAAACAAGAAATTAACAAATATTGCTTTTACAAATAAAGCGATTGATTCATTGTACTTGTACCCGGAAGAAACCAGTTTAGCTGCAATGGGTACCGGAACACAGAAGGATGTACGGCAGGAAGAGTGGTTTAAGGATATTTTAAAAAACAAGGGAATGGTTTGGCTACCTACGCAAGTGAATGACAATGGCAGCAAGACCTTTCGTCTGGCACGCTCCATGAACAGCATGTCCGGGTTAGGAGGGACTTATGTTCTGGTTATGGATTTAAAGGCCAGTGCGGTGGAGGACGAGTTGAAAGGTGTTAATTTGGGCTCAGGTAGTATGATTAGCCTTGTGACAGACAAGGGTGAGTTTGTAGGCTCTAACAATGAGAGCTTGGCAGGAGGAAAGACAAAGCTGGATTACGTTTCCAAGCTTGAAGGGGTCGAAGGGAATCAAATTATGGAGCAGGAAGCAGATGGAAAAAAGCAAAGTGTGCTTACAGTTCATAATACATTGGGAACTTCCAAGTGGATTCTCGTGGGTGTAGTACCTGTATCTGAATTGGTGAGAGACGCGAGGGGGATTCTTACCACAACCTGGATATTTGCTGCGGTAGCGGCACTGATTGCATTGTTCATTGGTCTGTGGATGGTACGTCTTGTGGCTCGCCCACTGACACACCTAAAGAATTTAATGATTGAAGGCGCTAAAGGCAACTTGCAAATCCGAACGAAGTATAGGGCGCAGGATGAAATTGGACAGTTGTCTGAAAGTTTTGATACGATGATGGAGCAAATTACACTGCTGGTAGAACAGACAAATGCATCAGCACAGGAGGTACTGAATACAGCAACGGAACTGAGTGATGCCTCGAAGAAGACAGCCCTTTCAGCTAAAGAAATTGCTGCCGCAACAGAAGAGATTGCTCATGGCGCCGCCAGTTTGGCAACAGAGGCGGAACGTGGCAGCGAGCTTACTGGCAATATATCACAGCAAATGGATACGGTGATGACTTCCAATTATGAAATGAGTCTGGTTGCACAAGAAGTTGAACAATCCAGTGAAAAAGGGACAATTCAACTGAAAAATCTATTAAGCAAGACTAAGGTTACAGAAGAAACTACGCATGCTCTGGTGGGTAAAGTAGAGGAACTGAAGCAGACAACTTCCGATGTCTTTAAGGTGCTGGACGTATTACAGGATATTGCTAAACAAACGAATATTCTATCACTGAATGCGACCATTGAAGCAGCACGAGCGGGAACAGCCGGGCGTGGTTTTATGGTGGTAGCCAATGAGGTTCGTCAGTTGGCTGAACAATCACGTCAAGCCATTCGTACGGCTACCGGTATTACGAATAACATCGTTAATGAGATGAATGAAACGGTGCAAGCGTTATCTCAAGTGTACCCACTGTTCCGGGAGCAGATGGGGGCCGTACAAGATACGACAGACATCTTCCAATCAGTGCAGCAGCAAATGGGAGAATTCGCGCTTCGGTTGGGCACGGTCACCGCCTCCATTCATCATCTAAGTGAATCGCAGACTACTTTGTCCGAGGCCATGACGAATGTAAGCGCGGTAGCTGAGCAATCTTCTGCTACTTCGCAGGAAGTCGCTTCTCTCAGTACTGAGCAGGCCAATATCGGTAATCAGCTGGTAGGCTTGTCTGATAAGCTGGAAGGGGTATCGGTGAATTTGAAAGAACAGCTTTCAAGATTTACAGTGTAGGTGTCGCAAAACCGAGGAAATCAGGATTGTCAGTCATTTGATCCCCGTAGTATCAAAATCTATCAAGAAGGAAAGCGAAGGATGCATACAAATACAAAGGTAGCTTGGGTGATTCTAGCCCTTACTATTTTTATAACAGTCTATTATTCGTTAGACGAAATTCTAGATTGGAGCCCAGAAACAGACATCATTAGCTATCAATAATTCGGCAACCCATTCAACATTACATGTTGAGTGGGTTTTCTTTTTCCATCACCGGACATACTACTGGAAAAATGATGAAAGGAGGATGAATGTGTTAAGGCGTCATAGCAGTTTCATACGTCAACGTCGAATTGCATACATAGCCTTGGGGATCATGGTATTGCTGCTGATCTTATGTTTCCGATTGGCTTGGATTCAGGCGACAGCGGGCATTCATTTGTCATTTTACGGAGGGCATTCGCTTAAAGAAATGTCAGCACGTCAGCGACAGGAAGGAATCGCCATTGATTCTGGGCGTGGACAGTTTACGGACCGACATGGACAACCCTTAACGGGTGGGATCGTATGGACGCCAGTGCTTTTTCCCGATGTAGATGGCAAAGCAGCCATGCATGGTCAGGAACTGGCCAAGCTGCTGCATACAAGGAAGGAGCAATTGCTGACGCGTTGGAAGGGGCTGCAATCCCCGCTTATATGGCGCGATGGGCGCGGAGAGCCCGTGCAAATCCATCCGAATGAAGCGGGCAAACTGCTGAAGTTGGCCCCTTCGCTCATAGAGCTTGTACCGTATGCGCAACGTTATACGAACTTGCCCAATGGCAGACAATGGCTTGGTTTTCTGTATGAACGTGGCGAACGAGCAGGTGAACTTCCGATGGGAGCAGCTGGTCTGGAAAGAACGCTGGAGCCGCTGCTGAGCGGTGTTGGCGAGACGTTCGTCTCTCGGTCTGTAGATGCGCAACGTCGGCCATTGGCTCATATGCCGCTTCGTGTCAGTGCCCCATCTAATGCTCATTATCCATTACAGGTGCAGACTACGATTGATCTCCCGTTGCAGGAGCAGGTTGAGAAACTGACAGAATCGAATCATTTGGCAGAAGGGGCAGTGGTTGTGCTTGATGCAGGTAACGCGGATGTGCTGGCAATGGTGTCTCGCCCCTTTTATAATCCCGCGCATGTGGATCCGCAGCAACAAACAGACTGGTCTAATCGTGCTCTCAAAGCGGTAACGCCTGGTTCCATTTTCAAGTTGGTTACAGCTGCGGCTGCGCTTGAATCAGGCGTGGTTCAACCGCAGGAGCAATTTCATTGTCATGGAGCCTATGGCAAGTATGGATTGTCATGCTGGAAAAAAGAAGGACACGGCACCCTGAACCTGGAGGAAGGGCTTGTCGTATCCTGTAATAGTGTGTTCGCTCATCTCGGCGAACGGCTTAACGCGGAGCAAATTCAGGCCGCAGCCTCCGCACTGGGATTGAGTCGAACTGTGGGCTGGCAAGACCGCAACCTGGCAGGGCTACCTCAATTCAGACCGCTGGATCACGAAGAAAAGGGAGCCGTATTTGGCTCCCATACGAATACGTCTGACCCGGGCGTACGTGTACAGACAGCTATCGGTCAGCGTGATGTACTGGTGACGCCTCTTCAAGCAGCCAACCTCATGGTTACCTTGCTGCATGATGGTCAAGTACATGCACCGCGCATCGTAAAACGCATCAGCTACGCAGATGGACGCACCTTGCTGGAACTACCTGCTCATGCTGCACCTTTACTCAAAGGCGGCCGCTCGATTCACACATCCACAGCACATACACTTCGTGATGCAATGGAACAGGTTGTGGCACAGGGGACTGGTGCCTCCTTGCGCAATAAAATTTGGAGGCTGGCTGGTAAATCGGGTACGGCTCAAGCTTTAAAAAACGGCCGTCCCATAAATCACCAGTGGTTTATTGGTTACGGTCCGATAGAACGGCCCCGTTATGCAGTTGCCGTTCTTGTGCAAAATGCTTCAACGCGTGCTGCGAATCGAGCCACAGCACTCTTCGGTCAAGTAATGGATTTGCTAGCTCAATCCTCTTGAGTTCCACGAGTAGCTGCACGCTCTTCCTCCTGAATTTTGACGATAAACGGAGGCTCGTCAAATTCCTCAATCGGAAACCGAATCCATTGCTGCAGGTAACCTTGTTGCCACAATTCCTTGAGCAAAATGATCAGAATGGGGGACAGAATTAATCCGGCCAATCCGAAGATAGATAACGATATAATGGCAAAGGAAAGCATTAGATAGGCAGACGAAACGCCGATAGAATTACCAGTAATTTTAGGTTCTGCCAGCTGGCGCACAATCACAGTGACAGCCATGACAATAAGCAAACCTACCGCCAAGCCAGTGTTGCCTGTGATGAACAAATACACGGCCCATGGAATAAAAATAACAGGCACACCCAACAACGGCAGGATATCAAATAAAGCTGCTACGAGCGCCAACGATAGGGCATTATCCACTTGTAAAATGAGTAAACCTATAAATACGAGGATAAAGGTAATTCCTACCAGTAAAGCTTGAGCCTTGAGAAAGGCGGAAATGGCTTTGAGTACGTGATTTTTCAGAAAAAGGTACGCCGTTTTTAGTGTCTTAGGTGTTTTACTGCGGGCAATCCCCTTCCAGAGATTAATTTCCATACTCAAAAAGAACGCTAAAATGATTGCAACCGCGAAGTTGCCCATAAAAACAGTGAAAGAGCTGAGGAATTGTATGAAAAAAGATAACCCTAGCTGTGCCCACTTTGTAGCAATGGTGGTAGCAGTCGCAAAATACTCATTTACACGTTCAGTCACACCCGGAGGTAATGCAGCGATTTTATCTTGAGAAAGATGAAGAAACCGCGTGAATTCTGTTTGGATAATCTGGGTATAATGTGGGAGGTTTTGCGCGACTTTTGTAAATTGGGTCACCAGGATCAGGCCCAATCCGAAAAAAATAGCCAGTAATAAGATGATAAACAACAAGACGGAGAGTGCGGAGGCAAAGGGCTTTTTCATGCCTTTGCGGTGAAAATAACGAGCAGCAGGTTCAATGCACCAAAATACGACGAATGAAAGGAACACAGGTGCGGCTAGCTGATAAAGTTTGCTGGAGACGAACATAATTAAATACACGGTTAAGACGATCAGACCGATATCAAAAACAGTACGCCAATATTTTTTGTACAATGGAAGCATATGTATACAACGACTCCTTTAAGATTTTTATTTATTGTACACTAAATTGGACCTTGGTGCCTGACCCTATGCAACAGCAAAATCTCGGCATGCTTACGTCATTGTGATAACATATAAGTAAGTGAGTTTTCCTCAGGAAGCCTGCTTGGAAGTTCAGAATAGAAAAGTGGGGATAAAACGTGCAGACTTTGCTGTTATGGATGTTTTACATTTCAACTTTTTATGCTTTTATTCCGGCGCTGGTAAGTCGTATATTTGGTTTCCGGGTGTTCCGGCGCGGCAAAAGTGAACGAGAATATGCACTCACTTTTGATGATGGTCCTGATCCAGTCTATACATCGCAGTTGCTTGATTTACTCAAGCGTTTTGATGCCAAGGCCACTTTTTTTGTTGTAGGGATAAATGCCGAAAAGCATCCTGAGCTTTTGAAACGCATGCATGATGAAGGTCATCTGATTGGTATTCACAATTATGTGCACAAATCGAATTGGCTCATGCGGCCTGTTACGGTTAGAAAACAAATTGCCCAGACGGAGTCAGTCATTCGTCGAGTAACTGGCGAAGGGACGACCTTTTATCGTCCACCTTGGGGGATTGTGAACTTATTTGATATTTCCAAAAACAATGGTCGTCGAATCGTATTATGGTCCTCCATGTTTGGTGACTGGAAGGCCAGCGTTGGAGCGAAACAACTAGCGGAAAGAATGCTCAAAAAGCTGAGGGGTGGCGAGGTCATGCTACTCCATGACTGTGGTACAACATTGGGGGCAGATGCAGAAGCGCCAAGGAATATGCTAATTGCGCTAGAGAAGCTACTGATGGTCGCCCAGGAACGGCAATTACGTAGTGTACGCGTGGATACACTACTTTGCCGCCAGTCTGGAAATCAATCGACTGTCTCCAGCTTGTCCAGTAGGGATTGGATGAAAAAAACGATGGTGTTCGGATGGCTACAATACGAGCGGCTATTTCATGCCTTGTTCCGTCTTCGTCCTGTCAGCAAGAATAATACAATCTTTTATTATCGTCGCCGTATCTATCATGGCCCCAATATAAATATGGAGAACGGTAGGTGGCTGGAAAAAGGGGACCCCATCATTGAGCTTCATTTTGACAATAAAGTGTTGTTTCGTTTGGGATCGACGGCAAAGTCCATGGTACATTTAGCTATTCAATTGATTCGGATTGTGAAAACACAACTACCTGATCTTGCCCAACGGGTCGTGCATGACTCTGGAATGAAGGGTGTCAAGGCGATCTATGCAGTAAGTATGATTCATCGAGGGCCTGAAAAATTAGGATTTCAAATTCGAGAGATCCCCCAAGGACTGTTTAAGCATATGTCTACGGTATATTTAAAGCTGTTATTTCGTATCATCCACCCTTCGGGTTCGGAGCAATTGATTGAAAAAAAAGAGGTCATGGTACCAAAGCTAATCGTAATGCCCATTGACACCTTATTTGATCGTTTCCAACAAGTAGATTCACATCAGACAGACCATGCTTTTGATCCGACAGATCAAAGGGATGTAGTTCATACACGTAACAATGAACTGGCCGAAGAAGACGCTGTTCACGCTTCAATCCGGGCTTCAAAAACAGCCGATACAGGATCAGGCAATTGACTTCATAATAAAAGCCTCTCGAACCTTGGTTAGGAGTCGAGAGGCTTTTCAGTGTTTTATCAAAATATCCTAGCTTGGCAATGCATCTAGATTTTCATAATTCCGCCGTTACTTGCGTTCGTCACCAGCTTGGAATAACGTGCCAGGTAGCCCGTCTTCACTTTCGGCTCAAAACCTTTCCAGTTGGCGCGACGACGTTCAAATTCTTCGTCCGTAATATGAAGCTCAATCTTGCGATTGTTCAGGTCTAGCTCAATGATATCGCCGTCCTCAACAAAAGCGATTGGTCCGCCTTCTGCTGCTTCGGGGGAAATATGACCGATGGAGATACCACGGGAAGCACCTGAGAAGCGTCCGTCTGTAATCAGACCCACTTTGGCACCAAGTCCCATGCCCACGATTTGTGAAGTTGGCGCCAACATTTCAGGCATACCAGGCCCGCCCTTAG
This sequence comes from Paenibacillus ottowii, assembly GCF_006874425.1. GTDB lineage: Bacteria > Bacillota > Bacilli > Paenibacillales > Paenibacillaceae > Paenibacillus > Paenibacillus ottowii. Next base: position 296,746 of record NZ_VIJZ01000005.1, on the reverse strand, counting down.
GACCTTCATAGCGAATTACAACAACATGCCCTTCGACGATTTTACCATTAGCGATGCCAGCCAGCGCATCGTCCTGTGAATCAAAGCAGATGGCAGGACCTTTGTGATAACCGCCAACAGAAGGATCAACCGCACCGACTTTAATAATGGAGCCTTCTGGTGCCAAATTTCCGAATAATACAGCCAGACCACCGCGCTCGGAATAAGGGTTGTCCAATTTGTGGATGACGTTAGTGTCGAGAATTTCCTGCCCCTCTACGTTTTCACGAAGAGTTTTTCCGGTTACTGTAATACAGTCACCATGTAATGCGCCAGGTTTTTTCAACAGTTCATTCAGCACTGCGCTTACGCCGCCTGCATTATGGACATCCTCAATGTGATAGTCGGAAGCAGGGGCCAATTTGGACAAATGAGGGACACGGTTTGCAACTTCATTGATGCGTTCAATAGGGTAGTCAACTTCAGCTTCATGGGCAAGTGCCAATGTATGCAATACGGTGTTCGTAGAACCACCCATTGCCATATCCAGTGCAAATGCATTATCAATCGCTTCTTTGGTCACGATATCACGTGGTTTAAGATCGAGCTTAATCAATTCCATCAATTGGCGTGCAGATTGTTTAACAAATTCTTTGCGTTCTTCTGCTACTGCGAGGATGGTGCCGTTACCCGGCATTGCCAGACCCAATGCTTCTGCAAGACAGTTCATGGAGTTCGCTGTAAACATTCCGGAACAGGAGCCGCAGGTTGGACAGCCGTATTGTTCCAGCTCAAGCAAACTTTGATCATCGATTTTACCAGCCTGATAAGCGCCTACACCTTCGAAGACCGAAGTCAGGGAAATAGAGCGTCCGTTCTTGTCTTTCCCAGCTTTCATAGGACCGCCGCTGACGAAAATAGTTGGAATGTTAACACGCAATGCCCCCATCATCATGCCAGGGGTAATTTTATCGCAGTTAGGAATACAAACCATGCCGTCAAACCAGTGAGCGGAAACGACAGTTTCCAGAGAGTCTGCAATAATTTCGCGACTTGGCAGAGAGTAACGCATACCGATGTGTCCCATGGCAATACCGTCATCTACACCGATAGTGTTAAATTCGAAAGGTACACCGCCTGCGTCACGAATGGCCTGCTTGACAATTTTGCCAAATTCCTGTAAATGGACGTGGCCCGGTACGATGTCAATATACGAGTTGCATACCGCAATAAACGGTTTGTCAAAATCTTCTTCCTTGACACCCGCTGCGCGCAGCAAGCTGCGGTGAGGAGCGCGGTCAAAGCCTTTTTTAATCATATCGGAACGCATTTTCGTCTTAGCTGTCATGATGCTGGTTTCCCCCCAAAGTATAAAATGGTATGGCGTTCAATGAACACCGTAGTAGCGCAGATGTTTTCTAAAGAGTCTATCACAGTTGTGCGCATTTTTCTACATATATAAGGATTTTTGAAAGAGGATTGAATTGTACTGTAAGCAACAATATATAGATATGAATAGTTTTTTTAATCTATATATTGCATCTGCGAGGATTTGAATCTAATTCTTCGAGACTCTCTTTTTCTGATCTGCTGGCGGTTCGGAAAAAATAGAAAAAGCCCATTCCGTAGTCAAACGGATGGGCTCCTGCTTGTTTTTATATGAAAAGAGGGCGGAATATTGAGGCTACCTTTTAATTTCTGCCACCTTTACGTCCGATGTCTCTGTAGAAATCTTTGTCATGCGACTCAGCTGTAGCATCGCCGCCCTTTTTACCGATTTCCTGATAAAATTCTTTATCATGTGAGTTGGCGGTTGCTTGTCCGCCCTTCTTGCCAATCTCTTGGTAAAACTCCTTATTGTGCTTCTTGGAAGTAGCTTCTCCGCCCATACGGCCTGCTTCTTCGCGACTCATTTTACCCTGATTTTGATTACGTGCCATTACAAATCACTCCTTATTCAAAAGTTGTTTTTTGTTGCGCGTATCTTTTACTTACCACATTTTGTCTGTATGAAACAGGCACTATGCGCCAAGTAAAGAAGGGTATAACCACCTCCATTCTCGTCCGTAAGCGGGTTGTCGTGTGTTGATCGGGAAATAAAGATGTAATAAAAAATTATGCAGACCGTCTAAAAAGATAAGGAGTGGGCTTCAACATCCATTCTACCTGTGGCTCAATCAGAGGTCGTGTTGCAGTTCGAACCCAAGGCATGGTCAACAGACAGCACAGACCTGCAGCACACACTAGAATCAACAGGACTTCCACAGGGGTATCTATATATTCGTAAACTCCTTTTGCCACAACGGTACGGACGATTAAGCCATGGAGCAAAAAGACATATAATGTACGCCGTCCCATCTCGGTTATACGTCCTGTGACGGTTGGAACAAAGCTTAGAAACGCCAGAGATGCTATCCATTGAACTCCATAAATGCCGATACGGTAAATCCCTGCGTACCATTCGGTATGGCCCAGTTCACCATAAGTCATGTTGCCATACAGCCAGCCAGCCGGGATGCCAAAATAGGACGTTCCCGCCAGTACCATTAACAGAAGAGATACAATGCCGGCGATTATACGGACGGGTGTTGTGAAGAAGCGGCGAATGTCCACATATTTCAAATGATAGCCTGCTACAAAGTAAGGAAGATAAACAAAGGTTCTGCATACGCTTAGCCATATGCCGTCTACGGGAAGATATCCGACAAGGATCCCCAGTAGCACGGATATACCCAACTGGACGACAGGTGGAATCTTCTGAAAAGACAGCATCAGCAGTCTCCAACAGATGTGACTTGCGAGAAACCAGAGTAACAGATAAGGTGCAAAAAAAGAATGATGGATATGGGGAACGTGGAAGATTACGATATCCAAAATGGAATAAAGGGATTGAAAAATCAAATATTGCATACCGATCTGAAGCAGAACTTTTTGTCCTGCGAGACCTGTCAAAGATGTTTTGGCAAAGTAGCCTGTAACGAGTACAAATAACGGCATATGAAACATGAATATCCAGCTAAACCACTGTTGGGCAAGCTGAAGTGAAGCGACTAATGGCTCCAAAGCGTTTCCTGCAAATACGCATATAATCAACAGAAATCGCAAATTGAGAAAGAAGCTTTCCCCTTGTACATCATGGCTTGTCGTCATGTGTCTCCCTCCGAACGGCTTCTGCCGACTAAACTATTTAAAAAATAATCTTTACAAGGAACAAGGTACGATACTCAGGACCTTAACATTGTGATTTTATTCACATTAGTAAGCGTTATCATATCCTTTTTATATGGCGAAAGCTTGAACAGACGATAAAGATGGGCTTACGCCTGGAAACATGTGCTCATTTGACCCTGTATGTGCAACGATGTTACCCTAACAAGGTTATAGTTATGCTAAACGAATACAGCGAAACCTTTTACATTCAAGCTAAGAATCACGAGGTACGAAAGGCGAAAGGAACTTTTATAATGAGAAGAAGAACAAGAAGATCATACAATGCTTATGGGACACGCGGTTCTCGGAAAATATGGAAAATTCTTTTAGGTTTCCTGATTGTCATTGTGCTATTTGCCGGTTGGGGAGCCTGGAAGGTATTTACGCCCTACCAGCCTGATGAGGCGGCTGCTGCTGCATTAGCCGACATAGCGGATACTGTGAAAGTAAATGAGCAAGAGCACTGGATAAGTTTTGAGCCTGCCAAGAGAAGCGGAGCAGGCGTCATTTTGTACCCAGGGGCGTTGGTTAAGCCCGAAAGTTATGCGCCCTTGGCACGCCTTCTGGCAGAAAAGGGTCATCATGTGATCATTGGAAAAATGCCACTGAACCTAGCCTTGATCTCTCCGGATTTGGCGAATGAAGTGCTAAAGGCGTATCCCCAAGAAGCATTTGTTATTGGCGGCCATTCGTTAGGTGGTGTGATGGCTGCCCGATACGCAGCTGCACATTCTGATCAGGTCAAAGGTGTATTTTTCCTTGCTTCCTATCCGGATAACAAGGGTAATTTAAAGGATAAAAATCTGCCAGTGATTTCTTTACTAGGAAGTGATGATGGGGTCATTCAGATGGAAAATGTCCAAAGCGGGAGAACTTATTTACCCGCCAACACGCTGTATTTTACAGTCGAAGGGGGGAACCATGCCCAATTTGGCAGTTACGGTGCCCAGAAAGGGGATAATCCCGCGCAAATTAGTGCCGTTGAGCAATGGAACCAAACGGTAGCTGCTTTACAGGACTGGATGAAAGAAAGTGTAGATTCAGCTTCTAAGAACCCGTAAAGGAGGTATGATGCATGTCTGAGCTGATCGTGCAGGGAATGCGGTATCCATGCCGTGGCATCTTATTTGATAAAGATGGCACGTTGCTGGATTTTATTCAGTTGTGGGGCCCTTGGGCTCGTTCTATACTGGATATGATGGAGCAGCATCTGGCTGTAGCGGGAGCCGGTTTCACGATGGAAAAAGGCGACGTTCTAGGCACTGTTCACGATCAGGAGGGACGCGTGATTGGTTACGATCCTTCTGGCCCGCTGGCGATGGGGACGGTAGACGAAAGCACGGGTGTACTGGCTTGGCAGCTTTATACTGCGGGTATACCGTGGAATGAAGCTGTGCAGCTTGTTCGAGAATTTAATAAAACAGCGATGGCTGACGTCCGCCGACAGCGGGCAGCAAAGGTGTTCCCGGGGCTACGGACCTTATTGGAACAAAGTCGCCGCGCCGGAATGAAGCTGGCGGTTGTGACCTCTGATAGTACAGAGGCTGCACAAGAGCATTTGGAATGGATGGGGCTAACACCCTATTTTGATGTGATCATCGGACATGATAGGGTTACATACGGCAAACCTGACCCGGAAATGGCTGAAAAAGCTTGCGAGTTACTAGGGCTATCGCCGTTGGACGTGGTAGTGATCGGAGACAGTAATGGGGATATGCAGATGGGCAAGCGTGCCGGAGTAAGGTTAGCCATTGGATTTGCGCCTGAACCGGAACGTTCCAGACATTTGCTGGATGCGGATAAGGTTGTTCGTGGATATGAAGAGCTGGAGGTGCGTAGAGCATGAAAGAAAATACGTTGGTCGAATGGATACAGGAATCGCAGAATATTGTTTTTTTTGGCGGAGCAGGGACATCAACGGAAAGCGGTATACCAGATTTTCGTTCGGCAGCAGGCTTGTATCAGAGTGAGGAAAAATTGCCTTATTCCCCTGAGGTTATGCTTAGCCGCTCTTTTTTTGTGAAGCATCCTGAAGTCTTTTTCGACTTCTATCGCGGTAAAATGCTGCATCCCGAGGCGAAGCCGAACGGCTGTCATCATTTCCTTGCGTCTTTGGAAAAGCAGGGCCGTCTTAAAGCGGTTGTGACGCAAAATATTGACGGATTACATCAGGCAGCAGGCAGCGTAAATGTACTGGAGCTTCACGGCTCGGTACATCGCAACTACTGTATGGAATGTGGATGCTTTTACAGTCTGGATGAAGTGATGAGCAGCTCCGAGGTTGTACCTAAATGTCCGGTAGATGGAGGAATTATCAAACCGGATGTTGTTTTATATGAAGAGGAATTGAATCACGACACCCTTATTCAATCCATTCAAGCCATTTCTGAAGCAGATTTGCTGTTAATTGGAGGGACGTCACTGACAGTCCATCCTGCGGCAGGCTTGATTACTTATTTTCGCGGTAAACATACGGTGCTGCTAAATACAGATCCCACCTCATATGATCACAAGGCGGATCTTTTGCTCACTGAACCGATCGGTAAGGTTATGGAAAAACTCGCTCATCAATTGGGCTTGTAATCGTTTTCTTGTCAATGCCCGGATAAAAGCGCTATGATGATGTTGTGATGGACATAACAATGTTTCGAGAGAGGCTGTGATAGCATGGTTTATTTAGCTGGCGAAGATCGTTATGAAAGTATGAAATATAACCGTACCGGCAGATCGGGTCTTAAGCTGCCCGCTATTTCGCTGGGCTTGTGGCACAACTTCGGCGGAATTAACAACGCAGAGAATGGTCGCAGCATGATTACTCGCTCCTTTGATCTGGGCATTACGCATTTTGATTTAGCTAACAACTATGGTCCTCCTGCAGGCTCAGCCGAGGAATTTTTCGGACAAGTGTTAGCCAGTGATATGAAACCGTACCGGGATGAGCTGGTCATCTCTACTAAAGCGGGTTACCATATGTGGGCAGGTCCTTATGGCGACTGGGGATCTCGCAAGTATATGATATCCAGCCTGGATCAGAGTTTGAAGCGAATGGGGCTGGACTATGTCGATATATTCTACTCGCATCGATTCGATCCCAATACGCCGCTGGAAGAAACGATGGGAGCACTGGATCATATCGTACGTTCGGGTAAAGCGCTGTATGTGGGTGTGTCTAATTATAGTGCAGAGCAAACGGCCGAAGCAGCTCGCATTTTGAAGGAGCTTGGAACACCCATGTTGATCCATCAGCCGAGATACTCTTTGCTTGACCGCTGGATTGAAAATGGATTGCAAGATGTACTGGATGAAAACGGGATAGGCAGCATTGCCTTTTGTCCACTGGCTCAGGGACTGCTGACCAACAAATATTTGAACGGAATTCCCGAGGATTCACGCGCAGCAAGCACATCGGTTTTCCTGAATGAGAACCATGTGACACCAGAAACGCTGCGCAAGGTGCGCGCTTTGAATCAGATGGCTGCTGCACGTGGTCAAAGTTTGGCTCAATTCTCACTGGCATGGGCCCTACGCGGTGAACGTCTGACCTCTGTCCTGATTGGGGCTAGCCGTGTAAGCCAAATTGAAGAAAATGTTAAAGCTCTATCTAATCTGGAGTTTTCACAGGAGGAGCTGGATCGGATTGATTCGATCCTGAATGCCGGGCACGGACAAGACGGTGGCACAGCCTAATGACAAAAGATAACCTGGAGTCATTAACCTAATTCACATACTCTTGTATGATATATTACTTAACAGCCCGCATTCGTTTGAAGAATGCGGGCTGTTTGCGTCATGGCTGGGAGCTAGGGAAGCCTGTTAAAGCTTACTTTACGAGTGTGGATACTGCTTAACCTTGCTCCGGTACTCGGTTGGAGACTGACCGCAGAAGCGTTTGAATTGACGTGAGAAATATAAAGCATCAGTTAATCCGACAGAAGCAGCCACTTGCTCAACCGACAGTTCAGGACGCTCACGCAGCAGTTGACGTGATTTGTCAATCCGTAGCTTAAGCAGATAGGTGACGGGGGAGACACCCGTTTCCTTTTTGAATATTCGTGATAAGTATGCACGATTATAACCAAGCCCTTCAGACATTTGCTCAATGGAAACAGGGTGTGCATACTGAGTGGACATATATTGGACCATTTGTTTGACTGTGCGTCGAATTTGCGAATCAGTTCCGGACGGATCGGCCCAGTCACTCAGGTAATTGCTTGCTTCTCCCATAATCAGGTACAAATAGCCTAATGCTGAAAGGTGAGAGCTAGATTTTCTGCTGTAAAAGGCCAATTGCATTTGCTCCAGATAACCGGGAATGGGACTTTGATCGGCAGCATGGAAAACAGGTTGATGTACACGCAGTCCTGCCTCTTGCACAACTTGCTCCGTATGGTGTCCAGTAAAGGCAGACCAACGATAACGCCACGGTTCCTCTTCATCAGAGGTATAGCTCACCAGTTGACCTGGATGAATAAGAAAAAAATCGTTTTTTTTAAGCTGATACGTATGCTGTTCTGTTCGAAAGATACCTTTGCCTGACTCCACAAAGTGAAGCAGATAATAATCATAGATTTTCGGTCCCACAGCATGACCAGATTTGGTTTGGCTCTCTCCTGCAAAAAGCACATGCAGCGGGCTATTTTCATAAAACACCGGATTAGATGCGACAGCATAACTATATGAATACGCTTGCAAAATAGGGTCATCCTTCCTGCATTTGTGAATAGTTTAGTAGATGCGTTATACTTACATTGTACATATCCAAGTCACATTTATCCATAGCTTAAACACATGGATGCATTACATTGGGTGACGCTTTCATTTATACTGAACTCATAAGAGATGTCAACCTGATTAAGGTATTACAGGGAAATCAGGGAGACTTTTACTAACGGTGAATGAGGTGGATGCGGATATGAACTCTACTGAATTAAAGAAACATTTTATTGAAAAATATGGTGAAAGCAGCAATGAACTGCTGATATTTCATGCACCTGGGCGTGTTAACCTCATTGGAGAGCATATCGACTATAATGGTGGTTATGTACTCCCGGCTGCGCTGGAATTTGGTACGACGCTGATCCTTCGTGCACGCAATGATGATCAAATTCATTTTGCTTCCACAAACCTGTCGTATGAAGTGTCGATCCCCCGCACAGAGATAGGTAAAAGCAAGACGGATGAGTGGGTGGACTATCCGGTGGGTGTGCTGGTGGAGTTGGCTGAAAAGGGAGTTTACCCATCTAGAGGATACGACTTGCTCTATCATGGAGAAATCCCGAACGGAGCCGGATTATCTTCCTCAGCCTCGATTGAGGTCGTGACAGGCTACGCGTTTCTGACTACCGAGAAGCAAAAAACCGACACAGTCGAAATTGCTTTGTTATCCCAGCGGGCTGAAAACAACTACGTGGGTGTCAATTGCGGCATCATGGACCAGTTCGCTGTAGCGAACGGAGCGGCTGATCATGCAATCCTGCTGATGTGCGATACGCTGGAGTACCGCAGAGTGCCATTCCGCACGGGGTCTTACAAGCTCGTAATCGGCAACACAAACAAGCGCCGCGGATTGGTGGATTCAGCCTATAACGAGCGTCGCAGTCAATGTGCCGAAGCACTGTCCATTTTGCAGCAGCAGGAGCCGTCACTGGAGTATCTGGCACAACTGGATGAAGCTCGGTTTGGAGAGCTTCAGCATCATATTGCAGATGAAACCGTGCGCCGCCGGGCACAGCATGTGGTGGAGGAAAACGCTCGTGTGCTGGCCTCAGTCGATGCTCTCGCAGCGAATGAACTTGCAGCTTTCGGTCAGTTGATGAACGCCTCGCATGATTCACTACGCGACTTGTATGAAGTCAGCTGTACTGAGCTTGATGTCATGGTCGAAGAAGCACGACGCATTCCGGGCACGCTGGGTGCTCGTATGACAGGCGCTGGGTTTGGAGGTTGTACGGTTTCATTGGTTCATGAGGACGATGTGGAACGTTTTGTGAAGGAAGTTGGAGAAGCTTATCAGACCCGTACAGGGCTGGAAGCCAGCTTTTATGTATGCAAGGCAGGGGACGGAGTTAAAGAACTGAAGGAGGACGAATAACATGGCCATTTTAGTCACAGGCGGAGCTGGATATATCGGTTCACATACCGTAGCAGAATTGTTGGATCTTGGAGAAGAAGTTGTTGTATTGGACAATTTGCAAACTGGACACAAAGGAGCATTGCTTGGAGGCAAGTTGTATGAAGGGGATTTGAGGGATAAAGAACTTCTGTCCAAACTGTTCTCTGAAAACAATATTGACGCCGTTATTCATTTTGCAGCCAACTCGCTGGTTGGGGAAAGTATGCAAAATCCAGGAAAATATTATGACAACAACGTATTTGGCACGTTGAGCTTGCTGGAGGCGATGAAAGATGCCGGCGTAAGCAAGATCGTATTTTCCTCTACTGCGGCTACCTATGGCGAACCGGAAAAGGTGCCGATTGAAGAAGGCGACCGGACTGAGCCAACCAACGTGTATGGTGAAACAAAGCTGATGATGGAGCGCATGATGTCCTGGTTTGATAAAGTATTAGGCATCAAATACGTATCCTTACGGTATTTTAATGCGGCTGGTGCCCATGAAAGCGGCAAGATCGGTGAAGATCACCGACCAGAAAGCCATCTGATCCCATTGGTGCTCCAGACAGCATTGAAACAGCGTTCGCATATCGCTGTGTTTGGCGAGGATTATGCCACACCGGATGGAACGTGTGTCCGTGATTACATTCATGTAAGTGATCTTGCGGATGCTCATGTGCGTGCAGTAAATTACTTGCGTGAGGGTAATGAGAGCAACGTATTCAACCTTGGCAACGGACAGGGCTTCTCGGTGAAGGAAGTGATTGAAACGGCACGCAAGGTCACTGGGCTCGACATTCCAGTTGTTGTTGAACCTCGCCGTGCAGGCGACCCAGCGATATTGGTTGCATCGTCTGACAAGGCCCGTTCGGTACTGGGCTGGAGCCCAAAACGTACTCAACTGGAGGATATTATTAGCGGAGCATGGGGATGGCATCAGTCGCACCCTCAAGGCTACGGCGACGAATAGACAGGAGACGATGACATATGAGCGAGCGCCAATCCGTAGATAAAGGCCAAAACCAGGAACTTTCCCGGCCTCTGGTCCATGACATCGACGAAGCTGTACAGCAATCGGCTCTATATGCGGTGGAACAGCTGGTTGCATTCGCACAGAAGAGGGGCTTGATCGGTCCGCAAGATACAGATTACAGTCGTAATCTGCTTTTAGAGCAGTTCGGGTTTTCGGAACCTTACTCCGGTGGGGAAGCAGGGGGCATGATTGCCCCCGAAGCTCTCCAGCCTGTGCTTAATGTATTGATCGATTATGGTTTTGCTATTGGGCTTATTCCTGAAAACACGGATACGTATCGTGATTTGCTGGATTCCAAAATCATGGGTTTGCTTATGGCGAGACCGTCTGAAGTTATCCGTAACTTTCATCAAACGGAGGCAGCACATGGGATAGAGGCGGCTACAGATGCTTTTTATCAATTATCCATCAATTCAAACTACATTCGTATGGATCGGGTAGCCAGCAATGTGTACTGGAATCAGGCAACACCTTATGGTGATATGGAAATTACGATTAATCTGTCCAAGCCAGAAAAAAGCCCTAAGGAAATTGCCATGGCGAAGCTTTTGCCGCCGCCTGTTTACCCCAAATGTCAATTGTGCCGTGAAAACGTTGGATATGCCGGAAGGGTAAATCATCCATCCCGTCAAAATTTGCGTATCATACCGGTCGAATTGAATGGGGAACCGTGGTTCTTTCAATATTCACCCTATGTGTATTACAACGAGCATTGCATTGTATTTCATCACGATCATGTACCGATGAAGCTTACAAAGGATACGCTGCGGCGGTTGCTGGCCTTTACGAAAGCGTTTCCGCACTATTTCATTGGCTCTAACGCGGACCTGCCCATTGTCGGTGGGTCGATCCTGACTCACGATCATTTTCAGGGTGGTCGTCATACATTCCCGATTGAAAAAGCGGGTGTGGACGACGTATACCATAATGAAGCATTTCCGCAGGTTACGGCAGGGATTGTAAACTGGCCCATGTCGGTCATTCGTTTCACGTCAACAGATGCCGAGGCACTATTGAAGGCGGGAAATGCTGCTTTTGAAGCTTGGAAGGCGTATAGTGATCCAGAGGTAGACGTTCTCTCTCATACCGAATCGGAGGGGGAAACGATTCCGCATAATACAGTAACGCCGATTGTACGCCGGGATTCCGAAGGAAGATATCAGATGGATCTCGTACTGCGCAACAACCGAACGAGTGAAGAGTACCCGGAAGGTATTTTTCATCCCCATCGCGAGATGCATCATATCAAAAAGGAAAATATCGGTCTGATCGAAGTGATGGGACTTGCCATCCTACCGGGACGACTCAAAGATGAGCTGGATGGAATTGCTGATATTTTGTGTGGGAACGATGAATTGGCCGTGGCTATGCAGCAAGAAGGACATCCACTGTTTAAACATGCAGACTGGATTTACCAGTTGAATACCCGGTTTGGTCGTCTGTCTGACAAGGAGACGGCTGTTCGTACCGTTCAAAATGAGGTTGGACTGAAATTCAGTGAAATTTTGGAGCATGCAGGAGTATATAAACGGAATCCATCCGGTCAGCAGGCGTTTGGTCGCTTTATGAAACGATTGGGATACACCTTGGGAGAATAATGTAGCTTTAGACTGCACATAATACAATACGAGAACCCTCCCAAGATGTGAATGTAACCATACTCCTTAAGGAGTATGGTTTTTTTTCTGAAATGAATGCAATTTGTTTCCTGTAACCGTAAAGGTTATAATAGAGTAGTTTCTTAACATTAAACTTTAGAAATATTGGAGGCGAGCGTTTGCGATGAAAGCATTCGAATTTTATAATCCTACACAATTGATCTTCGGTAAAGGACAATTGGAGGCTCTCAAGCGTGAAGTTCCTAAATACGGAAAACGTGTATTGCTTGTATATGGCGGCGGCAGTATTAAGCGCAGCGGTTTGTACGATAATGTAATAAAATTGCTTAGTGAAATCGGTGCAGAGGTAACCGAACTGGCTGGTGTAGAACCAAATCCACGCTTGTCTACAGTACATAAAGGCGTTGAATTGTGTAAAACCAACCAGATCGACCTTGTATTGGCTGTAGGCGGTGGCAGTGTACTGGATTGCTCCAAAGCTATTGCTGTTGGTGCAAAATATGATGGCGATATGTGGGATTTTGCAGAGCGTAAAGCAACTCCACAAGCAGCCTTGCCATTAGGTACGGTTTTGACTATGGCGGCAACCGGTTCTGAAATGAACGCAGGTTCTGTAATTACAAACGAAAAAACACAGGAAAAATTGGGATGGGGTAGTGTACATGCGTTTCCTGCTTTCTCCATTCTTGATCCGGTGAACACATACTCTCTGCCCAAAAATCAAACTGTCTACGGAATTGTGGATATGATGTCACATACGCTGGAGCATTATTTCCATTTGGAATCCAATACTCCGGTTCAACTGGGCTGGTGTGAAACGATTTTGCGCACAGTGATAGATGCGGCTCCAGGACTGGTCAACGATCTGGAAAACTATGAGCTGCGTGAAACGATTATGTATTGTGGTACGATGGCACTGAACGGTTTCCTGAACATGGGACTGGCAGGTGATTGGGCTACTCATAATATTGAGCATGCTGTGTCTGCTGTTTATGATATCCCACACGGTGGAGGACTGGCTATTTTGTTCCCGAACTGGATGAAACACAATCTGCATGTCAAGCCTGAACGCTTCAAGCAACTGGCAGTGAATGTGTTCCACGTAAACCCAGAAGGTAAAAGTGATGAAGAAGTAGCGTTGGAAGGTATTCAGGCGTTGCGTGATTTCTGGAACTCGATTGGTGCACCAAGCCGTCTGGCTGATTACGATATTGATGCGTCCAAAATTGACGTAATGGCTGATAAAGCTGTGAAATTTGGACCTTTTGGTGGCTTTAACAAGCTCAATCGCGAAGATGTAGTTGAAATTTACAAAGCATCCCTGTAAACGATCTTCGAAGCTCTGTAGGCACGTTTGTACGTCATTAGACGTACGAACGTGCTTTTTTGGGTTTAAGTTGAGATATAAGAGGAAAATTTTGAAACTTTTTAAGGTTGAATACGTAAACATAGTTATAGACTGGAAACCAGGCTGAAAAGGTACATGGAAGGAGGAGTCGTATGGAAACCTTATTTTGGTGGTTGTTGGCAGGAGGCGCAATCTTTACTGTGGTCAGTGTGTTGATCGGGGATGTACTCGGTAGCTGGCTGCATGGGGCATTGGAGCTACCGGGACTTGATTGGTTTAGACCTGTCGTTCTGCTTGGGGCTTTGACTGCTTTTGGCGGAGCTGGGGTACTACTTACAAAGTATACCGGGTTGAACATGGGCTGGGTCGTTGTGCTAGCTTTAGGGATTGCATTTGTGATTGGAGTGCTAGTATTTTTTGCATTTATCAAGCCCATGGCCAATTCAGAGGTATCCAGCGGCTTCTCAATGCGTGAACTGACTGGCAGAATCGGTGAGGTCACCATTCCTGTACCTGAGGTTGGTTACGGGGAAGTTATGATCCGCTTGGGTGCAGGCAACACCATACATACAGCATCGAGCTTTGATCACAAACCGCTAGCTGCGGGAACCCGTATCGTCGTGGTTGAGGTCGCAGAGGGCGTCGTCCGCGTAGCGTACCTGGACACATAGACGGCGCATTCGCTTAACTTGAAGGGAGCGTGATCGGGAGTGTCAAATTTGCAGGATATTGTGTTGGTCCCTGGAATTGTTGTCATTGTTATCGTCATATTAGGGATCGCTTTTTGGGCCCGTTATAAAACGGTAGGACCGGATGAAGGAATGATTGTGACCGGTTCTTTTCTGGGGAATAAAAATATTTCCGAGGATGAATCAGGCCGCAAGATTAAAATTGTACGTGGTGGCGGGGCCTTCATATGGCCCATTTTCCAGCAGTCCGAATTTATTTCTCTGTTATCTCACAAATTGGACGTAACCACACCGGAAGTATATACAGAGCAGGGAGTGCCCGTCATCGCGGATGGTGTGGCAATTATCAAGGTCGGCAGTTCCATCGAGGATGTAGCCACAGCAGCCGAACAGTTCATCGGAAAGCCGCTGGAAGCTCTTAGAGGAGAGGCTCAGGAAGTGCTGGAGGGACATTTGCGGGCAATCCTCGGCTCCATGACAGTGGAGGAAGTATACCGTAATCGGGATCGGTTTGCGCAGGAAGTGCAAGGCGTAGCTGCTCGCGATCTGAAAAAGATGGGTTTGCAGATCGTCTCTTTCACCATCAAAGATGTACGTGATAAACATGGATATCTGGATGCGCTCGGTAAGCCGAGAATTGCTGCTGTGAAACGGGATGCAGAGATTGCAGAAGCCGAGGCTGTGCGGGATGCCCGAATTCAGAAGGCGCAGGCAGAACAGGAAGGTCAGAAGGCCGAACTGCTGCGGGATACGAATATCGCCGAGGCAGCCAAGGAGAAGGAACTGAAAGTGGCTTCGTTTAAGAAAGAACAGGATACAGCCAGGGCGGAAGCCGATCAGGCTTATCACATTCAGGAGGCCCGTGCCAAGCAGACTGCTGTCGAGGAACAGATGAAGGTCGAGTTGGTACGTAAGGAACGGGAGATTGATATTCAAGCCAAGGAAATACAGGTACGTGAAAAGCAATATGATGCGGAAGTGAAGAAGAAGGCGGAAGCGGATCGATATGCGGTAGAACAAGCGGCGGAAGCCGACAAAGCGCGTAAAATGCGTGAGGCGGAATCGCTGCAATACTCGATTGAAACACAGGCTAAAGCGTCAGCTGAACAAAAACGTCTGAACGGGCAAGCAGAAGCGGATGCAGAACGGGCCAAGGGTACGGCAGATGCGGACGTCATCCGTTTGCGTGGTCTCGCGGAAGCCGAGGCCAAGGAAAAATTGGCAGAGGCTTTCCAGAAGTTTGGAGAGGCCGCTGTGCTCGATATTATCGTGAAAATGCTGCCGGATTTGGCTGGACGCATTGCCGAACCGATAGCATCCATTGATAAACTGACTGTTGTGGATACAGGTAAAGGGGAAGGAGCAACGCGTGTCAGCAATTATGTCACAGAACTGATGGCAACGGCTCCCGAGATGCTTAAAAGTGTATCGGGTATCGATGTAGAGCAGTTGATCAAGGGACTAACCACTGGAAAAAAAAGCATTCATCCCGTACCCTCCTCCGATGATGCAAACAAGCTGCACCATCCAACCCCGGTTGAGGTAGCACTAACGGATAAAGAATAACGATAAGCCTTTGGGAAGTAAAACTTTCAGAACCCAAAAGACCGCTTTTCATCACAGCATTTCCTGGAAAATGTGATGAAAAGCGTTTTCTTTTTATTGACCTTTAGCGGAATATTTGGTACTTTAACGTGGATTCCTCTGAGCTTCATGCTATAATTCTTAGGATCAAGGTTCTGATAAAAGAGGTGCGGATGTGAGCAGCCTAAAAGTGGCCAAAGCGCTGAATAACAATGTGATTATAGGGATGCATCCCGAGCATGATGAGGTTGTCGTGATTGGAAAAGGAATCGGTTTCAATCGCAAACCCGGCGATCTAATGCCGTTGGATTCAGTTGAAAAATTATTTATATTAAAAAGCCATGAAGAGCAGGAGCAATACAAACGATTGCTTCCTGAGCTGGATGAAAAGCTCATTGAGGTCATCGGTGAGGTGCTTCATCTTGTTCAGCTTCAAGCCAAAAAGCCTCTTAATGAGCACATATTGATTGCTTTAACCGACCATATTGCGTTTTCCATTAATCGTCATAAACAGGGGATTACGATTCATAATCCATTCTTGTATGAAACTAGGGAAATATATCCCCAGGAATACAAGATGGCTGAGCAAGCTGTTGCTTTAATCAAGGATAAGATGGGCGTGGATCTGGGAGAAGATGAAATCGGATTCGTAGCTCTGCATATTTATAGCGCGATGACAAACCAGCATATCTCCGAGGTTAGGAAAGATTCTCGTCTGATTGCTGACATGGTTCAGGTCGTCGAGACGACGCTGGATTACCGAATTCCTCTCCAATCCCTTGATTATTCTCGTCTGTTGACCCATCTGAGATTTGCGATTGAACGTGTACGTCGAGGAGAGATTGTGCAGGAGATTTACCGATTGGACAAGCTTTTGAACGAAGAATACCCAGAAATGTATATGCTAGCTTGGAAACTTACGAAGATTATGGAGAAGAGGCTGCGAAAACCAGTGTATCCAGCTGAAGTTAGCTATTTGACGATGCATCTGCAGCGTTTGTCCCAGCGCAAGGAGCAAGGAGATAACAAACCGTGATAAAACCTGAATAAAAAAGTATTGCCTCGCATTTAGCGTGGTGCTATAATCAATTCTGCAATGAGGAAGACAACAACTAAACATTTAACGTGTTACTGATTCGATCAGGCATGAGTTGCTTTAAGTTATGATTGTTTACAGCCTACTGGGGTAAGCTATATCCCAAGGTTGTGTTCAAACATACTTAAATCGGCTCATGCCTTTTTTGTTGTTTTACCTCTCTTCTAAATTTCAGAGAAGGATGTGGAAGGTATGTTTAAAAAGCTTTTCGGCGTTTTACAGCGTGTCGGTAAAGCATTAATGCTTCCTGTAGCCATCTTGCCAGCTGCGGGGCTTTTATTGGGTATCGGCAACATGCTGGTCAATCCTGATTTTCTCCAGTACATTCCGGCATTAAATGCGGGCTGGGTTCAATCGGTAGCGACGATCATGATGAATGCCGGACAAATTGTTTTTGATAATCTGGCGCTGTTGTTTGCAGTCGGCGTAGCCGTCGGTTTGGCGGGTGGCGAAGGTGTAGCAGGTTTGGCTGCGATCATCGGTTACCTCGTAATGAATATTACGCTGGGTACAGCTGTGGGAGTTACACCTGGTCTGATTGCTCAAAAAATACCGGGTTATGCGAATGTGTTGGGTATTCCTACACTTCAAACCGGGGTGTTCGGCGGAATCATCATTGGTATACTGGCCGCTGCTATGTACAATCGCTTTTTCAAAATCGAGCTTCCCTCGTACCTGGGCTTTTTCGCGGGTAAGCGCTTTGTTCCAATTGCAACGGCAGTATCTTCACTGATTGTCGGATTGGCACTGGTCCTGATCTGGCCTCCAGTTCAGCAAGGACTTAATGCAGTATCTCACTTTATGGTATACTCCAACCCGACCTTGTCGGCGTTCCTGTTCGGTGTTATCGAACGTGCGCTGATTCCGTTTGGTCTGCACCACATCTGGTACTCACCATTCTGGTTTGAGTTTGGTGAATATGTTAACAAAGCAGGTCAAACCGTTCACGGTGACCAGCAGATCTTCTTTAGTCAGCTTCGCGACGGCGTAGCACTGACAGCAAGTACGTTCCAAGTAGGTAAGTTCCCATTCATGATGTTCGGATTACCAGCAGCAGCACTTGCGATGTATCATGAAGCAAGACCGGAACACAAAAAATATGTAGCAGGTATCATGGGTTCAGCTGCATTGACTTCGTTCCTGACAGGTATTACGGAGCCACTGGAGTTTTCCTTCCTGTTCGTAGCTCCATTGCTGTTCGCAGTACACTGTGTATTTGCAGGTTTGTCATTTATGACGATGCAAATTTTGAATGTTAAAATCGGTATGACGTTCTCTGGTGGATTTATTGACTTCCTGATTTTCGGGATTATTCCAACCCGTACGCCATGGTGGTATGTAATTATCGTCGGTCTGATTTTGGCGGTTATTTACTACTTCGGTTTCCGATTCATCATACGGAAGTTCAACTTGAAAACACCAGGACGTGAAGAAGCTACAGAAAATGTGGATGGTGCAGCAAGCGGTAGCAGTGATGAGCTTCCACATAACATTTTGGCTGCCTTCGGTGGTTCATCGAATATCAAGCATCTGGATGCATGTATTACACGTCTTCGGATCGAAGTTAATGAGAAATCAAACGTTGACAAAGCTCGTCTGAAACAACTGGGCGCATCGGGTGTCCTTGAAGTGGGTAACAATGTACAGGCGATCTTCGGTACTCGTTCCGATACGATTAAAACTCAAATGGCTGATATCATGGCAGGACGTACACCTGCACCTGCTCCTTCAGAGCCAGCTCCACAGGAGGAAAAGGAAGCCGGAGAACAAAAGCAAACGATTGTTGTAGAAGATATCGTAATGCCAGTTAACGGTGAATTGGTTGACATCTCGACCGTTCCCGATCCGGTCTTTGCAGAACGCATGACAGGTGACGGCTTTGCGGTAGTGCCAAATGATGGAACCATTGTTTCCCCTGTCTATGGTAAAGTATTCAATGTATTCCCAAGCAAGCATGCGGTGGGTATTCAATCCGATGGTGGTAAAGAAGTGCTTGTTCATATCGGGGTAAATACAGTGAAGCTTAAAGGCCAAGGATTTGACGTTTTGGTGAACGAAGGCGATCTTGTGTCAGCCGGTCAGCCTATCATGAAAGTAGACCTGGAATATGTAAAGGCCAACGCTAAATCCATCATTTCACCTGTCATTTTCACCAACCTTCCAGAAGGTTCTTCGGTAACTTTAAACAAAACTGGAGTATTGAAGGCTGGCGAAGATGGTATAATTACGATAAAATAAACTCTATGTGTTTCGGTTTAGTTGATGAGGCGGCTTAGGCCGCCTGGTCATCTGTCCGGTATACTGCGTGTAAACAAATATTATCTTTAGGAAAGTGGGAGGAACAAATTATGCAAACAACTTTTAGAATCACGGATGAAGACGGTATCCATGCACGTCCTGCAACTGCGCTGGTAAATACAGCTAACAAATTCAGCGGTGCTGAATCTTTCGCTGAAGCTAACGGTAAAAAAGTAACTTTGAAATCCATTCTGGGTGTATTGTCTCTGGGTCTGGAACAAGGTGATACTATTAACATTATCTGCGAAGGCGCTGAAGCTGCTGAAGCATTGAAAGCTCTTGAAAATGTAATCGTTAACGAAGGGCTGGGCGAAGTTCATGCTTAAAATTTCCGGGATTGCCGCTTCGGCAGGCATAGCCATTGCCCGGGCGTTTATCTTGGAGCATCCGAATTACGCTGTAGAGAGACGCGCGGTTGGTGATGTTGAAGCTGAAATCGCAAGATTGGATGCGGCTTTGGCTGAATCTCAAACCGAATTGGAATCGATTAAGGAGAAAACACTTCGGGAGCTAGGTGAGAAGAAGGCAGAAATTTTTGCATCTCACCTGCTGATCCTGAACGATCCTGAATTGATCGATCCGGTTAAAGCTAAAATCAGAGACGAGCAGCTCAATGCTGACTATGCTTTGGATGAAGTAGCTACACAGTTTATTTCCATGTTTGAAAACATGAAAAGTGCGTATTTGCAAGAACGCGCATCGGACATGCGTGATGTAACCAAACGGGTGCTCAATCATCTGCTTGGTGTTCATTTTGTCAGCCCTGCAGAAATTGCCGAAGAAACAATTGTACTTGCAGAAGATTTGACACCTTCCGATACAGCTCAGCTGAACCGTGAATTTGTTAAAGGCTTTGCAACAAACATCGGCGGACGCACTTCGCACTCGGCTATTATGGCTCGTTCATTAGAAATTCCTGCTGTTGTAGGAACAAAAAATATATTGTCTCAAGCGAAAAGCGGAGATTTGATTATCGTCGATGGTCTGGATGGTCATGTATTCGTGAATCCTACCGAAGAAATTGTTGCGGAATACCGCGCTAAACAGGTAGCCTATGACAAGCAACGCGAAGAGTGGCGCAAGCTGCGTGGCGAAGCTACGGTTTCCGTTGATGGTGTTCATGTCGAACTGGCAGCCAATATTGGTACGCCTAACGATGTAGCTGGTGTTCTGGACAACGGTGGTGAAGGCGTCGGCTTGTACCGTACGGAGTTCTTGTACATGGGACGCGACAAGCTCCCATCCGAAGAAGTACAGTACACTGCTTACAAAACCGTTCTGGAAAAAATGGAAGGTAAGCCAGTTGTAGTCCGTACTTTGGACATCGGTGGCGACAAAGAACTTCCTTATCTGGATCTGCCAAAAGAAATGAACCCGTTCCTCGGATTCCGCGCGATTCGTCTGTGTCTGGATCGCCAGGATATTTTCCGCACTCAATTGCGTGCTTTGTTGCGTGCAAGCGTGCATGGTAATTTGCGCATTATGTTCCCAATGATTGCTACGCTGAACGAATTCCGTGAAGCGAAAGCTGTTTTGTTGGAAGAAAAAGAAAAGTTGGTAGCCGAGGGTGTAGCCGTATCTGAAGAAATTCAGTTGGGCATCATGGTTGAAATTCCTTCTACTGCAGTATTGGCTGACCAATTTGCAAAAGAAGTGGATTTCTTCAGTATCGGTACTAACGATCTGATTCAATACACAATGGCAGCGGATCGAATGAACGAACGAGTATCTTACCTGTATCAACCATACAATCCATCCATTCTGCGTCTGGTGAAAATGGTTATTGATGCCGCTCACCGTGAAGGACGTTGGGTTGGTATGTGCGGTGAAATGGCAGGAGACGCAACAGCAATTCCGTTGCTGCTGGGTCTGGGACTTGATGAGTTCAGCATGAGCGCAACTTCCATTCTGCCAGCACGTAGCCAAATTTCCAAATTGTCCCGTGCAGACATGGAGAAATTGGCTGCAAAAGCTCTGGATATGCAAACAGCTGAGCAAGTTGTTGAATTGGTTCAAAGCATCGAAGCATAAGGAAGGGTATCACATTTTCAAAGGTTATATCTTTTTCCAACAAAAATTGCTGTATACATACAGCAGCCGGTATCTAAACAGATACCGGCTTTTTTGTATGCTTTGGGTGACTAGGTCGAAATTTATTTTTAACTACATGCACAATTCAACACAGGTTTACGGGCTGCAGTGGTTTCATCCAGGCGCGTGACGGGAGTGGTATAGGGTGCATTGAGCACCAGCTCAGGATTCTCCTCGGCTTCGCGCGCAATTTGAATCATAGTGTCGACAAAAGCATCCAGCGTCTCTTTGCTTTCTGTTTCCGTCGGCTCGATCATGATGCATTCCTCTACATTTAGCGGAAAATAAATGGTAGGTGGATGATAACCGAAATCAAGCAATCGTTTGGCTACATCCAGCGTACGCACTCCAAATTTCTTCAAGCCTCGCCCTGACATGACAAATTCGTGTTTGCAATGCCCAGGGTAAGGCAGGTCAAAATGCGGAGCCAACCGATGCATCATGTAGTTGGCATTGAGTACAGCGCATTCGGATACTCGCTTCAAGCCATCAGGACCGTAGCTGCGGATATAGGCATAGGCACGGACGAGAATGCCAAAGTTGCCGTAAAAGGCTTTGACCCGTCCAATAGAATCTCCCTGCTCCCGGTCCCAGCGGTACATCCCCTGCGAATCACGTACAACAAGCGGCTTGGGCAAATAGGGAATCAGTCGCTGCTTTACGCCGACAGGTCCCGCGCCAGGGCCGCCTCCGCCGTGAGGGGTGCTCATCGTTTTGTGCAGATTGAGATGCACCACATCGAAGCCCATATCCCCGGGGCGGGTAATTCCCATGATGGCGTTGGAATTTGCCCCGTCATAGTAAAGCAGACCACCTGCGTCATGCACGATCGCGGCAATGTCAGTAATTTGCTTCTCAAACAGGCCCAGCGTGTTTGGATTGGTCAGCATGAGCGCAGCGGTGTCGTTGCCTACGGCTTGACGCAGCGCATCCAGATCCACCAGCCCCTCTGGGGTGGAGGGTAGGGTGACTGTTTCGAAGCCCGCGACAGTTGCACTGGCGGGGTTCGTTCCGTGCGAGGAATCCGGCACGAGCACCTTGGTACGTCGCTCACCACGTGCTTCGTGGTACGAGCGGATCATCATCAGCCCGGTCCATTCGCCATGGGCGCCAGCAGCGGGCTGAAGCGTGACGGCATCCATGCCGGTCAACGCAGCCAGATCGTTTTGGAGCGTATACAGCAGCTCCATAGCACCCTGGATGCTACCCTCCGGCTGATAGGGATGGATTTTAGCAAAGCCTGCGTAACGGGCGACATCCTCGTTCACCTTCGGGTTGTATTTCATCGTACAGGAGCCAAGCGGATAAAATCCGTTGTCGACGCCAAAATTACGCTGGGACAGGGCGGTATAATGGCGAATAACATCTACTTCGTATACCTCGGGTAGTGCCACAGGCTCGCTGCGCAGCGCGTAATCTGGCAAAAGCTCTGCTACCGGGCGACGAGGGACATCGCACTCAGGAAGGGAATAGGCGATGCGACCCGGACGGCTCAATTCAAAAATGAGCGCCTGATCGTGTTCCTGCAACAGCTCTTGTTTCTGATCCTGTCCGGCGTGTGTCATAGCAATCCCTCCAAGGTGTGTACAAATTGGTCGATCTCTTCTTTGGTTCTTTGCTCCGTTACGGCAATCAGCATATGACCAGCAAGCTCCGGATAGTCCCGGCCCAAATCATAGCCTGCAATAAATCCGGCAGCCAGCAGATTGTCCTGAAGTTTGCTCATATCTGTGCCTTCAGGCAGTCTAAGGGCAAACTCATTAAAGGTCGGTGCATGAAACGAGGCAGTTACGCCTTTCAAGCTCAGCAATTGCTCTAATGCATAGCGACTTTTATGCACATTCAGCTCGGCTACTTCCTGGATACCCTGTCTTCCCATGACGGACAAGTACACTGATGCCGATAAAGCAAGCAACGCTTGATTGGAGCAAATGTTAGAGGTAGCCTTTTCGCGGCGGATATGTTGTTCTCTCGCTTGCAAGGTCAGCACGAAACCGCGTTTGCCGTTACGGTCTGTGGTTTGGCCTACAATCCGTCCAGGGATACGGCGCATATGCGCCTGTGACACGGCAAAGTAACCGCAGGTCGGACCGCCGAGCGAGGACGAGATCCCAAGCGGCTGTGCGTCGCCTACCACAATATCTGCGCCTTGCTTGCCAGGTGCCTCCAATAAGCCAAGCGCCAGTGGGTTGGCACTGACAACCATAAGTCCTTGCTGCGCATGGATGAGTTCAGCCATCGGCTTCAAATTTTCGACGGCTCCGAAAAAGTTGGGGCTCTGAACCAAAACAGCCGCTGTCTGTTCCGATATAGCTGCGGCTAGCGCATCGACATCCGTTACGCCGTCTGAACAGCCAATCTCCACGATGTCCAAATCCAATCCGCGTGCATAGGCTGCCAATACCTGACGTGCCTCTGGATGGACAGACCTTGATACGATGAGCTGTTTACGGCGCGTGGCTGCGGTAGCCAATGAGCCTGCTTCCGCCAGAGCTGTCGCCCCATCGTACATACTGGCATTAGCTACAGCCATGCCTGTCAATTCGCAAATATACGACTGGAACTCGAAGATGGCTTGCAGCTCGCCCTGGCTTACTTCCGGCTGATAAGGGGTATAGGCTGTGTAAAATTCGGATCGTGAGGTGATGTGTTGGATAACGGACGGAATATGATGATCATAAATGCCTGCACCAAGAAAGCTGGCATGTGTATCTGTATTGGCATTGTGTCCGGCCAGTCTGGCCATGTGGCGGGTTAAGGCTCTTTCGTCGAGCCGAGAGGAAAGAGGGAGTTCCCCTTGGTATCGAATAGCCTCTGGAATGTCACTAAATAGCTCATCAATGGATGATACGCCTACCACACGCAGCATTTCGGTTTGGTCTTGTTCGGTCATGGGGAGATAGCGATGCTGCTTCATAGGTTCTGGCTCCTTTCGAAAAGCAAAATTTAGATAATAAATTAGCTAATACATAAACGGAATTGGAAAATCCAGAATTTCATATACGATATGATCGTTTTTTCAGGAATGAAGAGAGTTTAAGATCAGCGTGGCCGTTTATAAAAGGGGGCTGCGACCACCTCCGCACGTAGGAGTTTACCACGAATTTCGACCTCCAGCGGTGTAGATAGGGTACTATAACGACTGTCCACCAGGGCCAGCCCTAGATTGCGCTTCAAGGTGGGCGATTGGGTGCCGGTGGTGACCTCACCGATGTGTTGGCCTTCAGCAAATACCGGATAATGAGCGCGCGGGATGCCGCGGTCCATCATTTCCAGCCCAATCAACTTGCGAGGAATTCCTTGTTCTTTCTGGCGTTGCAGTGCTTCCCTGCCGATAAAATCTCCTTTGTTCAGCTTGACGAAGAAACCTAAACCAGCCTCAAGCGGTGAAATGGTCGCAGATAACTCTTGCCCGTACAGCGGCAGCCGCGCCTCAAAGCGCAGCGTATCGCGAGCACCAAGTCCAGCAGGAATCAGCCCATACGACTCACCGCAACGAAGCAAACCATCCCAGACGGCAGGTGCTTCCTCAGCAGGTATATAAAATTCAAAGCCGTCTTCGCCGGTATATCCGGTTCGCGAGACAAGCGCTTTTGCTCCAAACAATTGCACGTTCTCCTGGAATCGGAAAGATGCCAGATTCGTTATATCTGTATCTGTCGCGGCAGCGGCAATACGTGCTGCTTCTGGTCCTTGCAATGCCAGCAATGCTATTGCGTCAGACACATTCTCCAGATGAACCGATGCAGGTGCGTGGCGAATAAGCCAATCCCAATCTTTGTCGATGTTGGAAGCATTCACAACGAGCATGTAGCGCTCTGGTCCTTTGCGATATACAAGCAAGTCATCCACTACGCCTCCGTCGGGGTAACAAAGGAGTGAATATTGTGCCTGACCCGGTTCCAACTGGCTGACATCATTTGTGGTTACTCGCTGCAAAAAAGCCTCGGCTTCTTTGCCCTCAACCAAAAACTCGCCCATATGCGAGACATCGAATAAGCCCGCGCGTTGGCGGACGGCCTCATGTTCTTTTTGGATGCCGCTAAACTGAACGGGGAGCTCCCATCCGCCAAAGTCAATACAACGAACTCCGGGTTGCGTCCCGTAGGACGAATATAGTGGTGTTCTTCGCAAATTAGACATTTTTCCACTCCTATCCAGTGTAATCGGCCAAAACAAAAAGACAGGCTGAAAGAAACGTATAGACGGCGGTCCATACTCTTTTTTCAGCTCTGTCCTTGATACCAGAAAGTTACCCCGGCATGTACCGGGTTTCCCCTTGGGTGATCCGCTCTAATCGCGAATGCTCTCCAGAGATGCGTCCGGCAGAGGTCCTTTTGCCTGAGAGATTCACCTGCAATGCAAGTTTACTCCTTCGGCGCTACCTTTTGGATCAATGGTATGCTACCCGGTCCTGCAGGTAACAACTTGGATCCGATTCGCGTGCATAACTGTCTCACAAACGACAACAGCTATGAGAATCCTTTTGGCAGTCTCTCCCTCCGCGTTCATCCGCGTTTGCAGTTGTCGATGTATTTCCAAAAGCATTTGCTATAACCCATTAATACGCAAATTCATTCAAAATGTCAATAAAAATGTCATATGAAACAATATGAAAAACATTTAATGTATAAATAAGGATATGTAAGCGTTTGTTACAAGTTATTATTTTTGATAGACTATGCTATATAGGTTGGTATGAAGTATTTTTGTTAGTATTATTGACATGGATGTTCTTGTTGTCATAATCTTAACCTGTCTAATACAAGTGATCAAAAGCATTTTATTCATGTGGAAATGAGGCGAAACGGATGAGTGAAGTGAAACAGGAACTTTGGTATACAGACGAACATGAGTGGGTCCAGCGCACAGCGGATGGAACGTTGCGAATCGGCATTACAGACTTTGCACAGCATCAACTGGGTGATATTGTTTTTGTGGAATTACCTGGGGTGGGAACAACGATTGAACAGGGGGCGGAGGTCGGCACAATTGAATCGGTGAAGACAGTCTCCGATCTTTTTGCCCCGGTGGCGGGAACCGTTATGAAAGTGAATGAAGCTCTGGAAAGCACACCTGAAATGGTGAATGAATCTCCCTATGAAAAGGGTTGGATGATCGAAGTAGAATTGAACAATGATGTCGAGGAAGCTGTGGGCAAGCTGCTGTCTGCGGAGCAGTACGAACAGTTGATTTCGGATGAGCAGTAATAAGTAATACAGCATGAATTACTACCTTTTATTTTGATTTTCTGTATGGATCTTGAATTAAATAAGAGCATCGTGAGTCCGCTCGGTTTTTGTATAAAATAGTCGCTATGACCTGACATAGCGGCTATTTTTTTGTTGTTTTAGAAGACGTAATTGCGTCATTTCCTCAGATTTAGAAGGGTGTCCCATTAAAAACTATGCAGATTTACAACTATGTTTTTTCGACTAATTTCTATTGTTATCGGCCATATTATGAAGAATTATGCAGGGATAATGCCTTGGCGTTACTTTAAATTTAAATGTTGTCATCAACGTTCATGACGAAAGTACGTTTTCATTTCGTTGATGAAGATAGCGCTGTCATTTAGTATGAATTTTAAGAAAAGGTAGTGATGCTATTTACTCACAAGGAGGATATGAATATGAGCACAGTGGACACAAAGTCCAGTTCAAGCGGTGGCGCTCGTGTTGCCGTACAACGTTTTGGCCGTTTTCTCAGCGGTATGGTTATGCCGAATATGGGAGCCTTTATTGCGTGGGGATTAATTACAGCACTCTTTATTCCGACCGGGTGGTTCCCGAACGAGGGTTTTGCACAACTGGTTGATCCAATGAAAAATTATTTGCTGCCGCTGTTAATTGGTTATACAGGAGGCACAATGATTCACGGACAGCGTGGAGGTGTGATCGGTGCCATTATGACGATGGGTGTCATTGTGGGGGCCGATATCCCGATGTTCCTGGGCGCAATGGTAGCTGGTCCGCTGGCTGCATGGATATTGAAGAAGTTCGATAAGGCCGTTGAAGGCAAAGTCAAATCCGGTTTTGAAATGCTGGTCAATAATTTCTCGGCTGGGATTATCGGTGCCATTCTAGCACTACTCGCTCATGTGGGCATCGGTCCGGTCGTACAAACCATCAGCCAAGTATTGTCGGCAGGGGTACAGTTTCTCGTAAATGCAGGGCTTTTGCCGCTTGTCAATCTCATTATTGAGCCCGGAAAAGTATTATTTCTCAACAACGCATTGAATCACGGAGTATTGAGTCCGATTGCGCTGGAGGAAGCTTCAAGAAGCGGGAAATCCGTTTTGTTCATGCTTGAATCCAATCCTGGGCCGGGCCTCGGTATTTTGTTGGCCTATTGCCTGTTTGGTAAAGGCTCTGCGAAGTCGTCTGCTCCTGGTGCAGTCATCATTCATTTTTTCGGCGGGATTCATGAAATTTATTTCCCTTACATTTTGATGAAGCCGATTCTGATTCTTGCTGCTATAGCAGGGGGCGTTGTGGGAACCTTCTGTTTTATGTTGACAGGTGCCGGACTGGTTGCTGCTCCTTCACCAGGCAGTATCATCGCTTATTTCCTGATGACACCAAAAGGTGGATATTTGCCGATGCTGAGCGGTGTGGTCGCTGCTGCGGTCGTATCCTTTGCTGTGGCCGCAGTATTGCTCAAGACAGGTAAGCAGAAGGAAGAGGGGCTGGAGGAAGCTGCATCCCGCCTGAAAGATATGAAAAATCAAAGCAAAGGTGCAAGTGCTAGCGCCACTGTAGCGGAAAGTAACCAAGCATCTGGTCGTACTGTCGAGGCTGCTACAGATCGGCTGTTCAAGGATAAATCCGAAGTGAACAAAATTGTCTTTTCCTGTGATGCAGGTATGGGCTCAAGTGCCATGGGAGCTTCCATTTTACGCAAGAAAATGAAACAGGCGGGCGTGGACGTTACGGTAACAAATACGGCAATCAGTGAAATTCCACAGGATGCGGACATTGTCATTACGCAAAAAACGTTGACAGACCGGGCTAAAACGGTAGCCCCGAATGCTGAGCACATTTCCATTGACAATTTTCTGAAAAGCCCTGAATACGAAGCGCTGGTTGACCGTCTGAAATCCGACTCTTAATCCCTATAAAGTCAGCCGTCTGTGTACAGTTTGTATTTCCTGCTGAAAGGGAATAGAGCTTGGGAAGGAACGGTATGCGCTTATGAATATTACGAAACGACAATCTGACATCGTGGAGTATCTTTTGGAGCAGCCCCATGAGGTTACAGCCGGGGAAATTGCCGAGAAGATCAATGTCAGCACAAGGACGGTCCATCGGGAACTTGGCGCAGTCGAGTGTTGGTTGGCGGCTCATGAGGTAAAGCTGGAGAAAAAATCAGGGATCGGTATCTATGTGGATGTCGACCCGACTCAGCTTGCAAGTCTACGAGAGCAGTTGCTGTATACGAAGTCAGACGATTACTCGGCTGAGGAGAGAAAGATTGTAGTTCTGTGCATGCTGCTGGACACACAGGAGCCGATCAAGCTGCTGGCGCTGGCATCGGATTTGAAAGTCACAGTAACTACGGTCAGTCATGATCTGGACGAATTACAAGGATGGATCAAAGATCGAGGACTCGTGCTTGTGCGCAGACGGGGATACGGTGTCGAGATTACAGGACGGGAAATAGACAAAAGACGGGCGATTTCTGAGCTGGCTCTCGAATATTTGGATGAATCGGATCTGTTTTCTGGTCGTGAGGAGCTTCGACCGGTGACACGTGTCACTGAAAAGTTGCTGGAGATGATTGGCAGGGAGAACTTGCTAACCGTGGAGAACGCCCTCTGGCAGCCTCATGATCAATGGCTGAAAAACATGGTGGAAAGCAAATATATGGAGTTACTGATTCAAATTTGCGTGTCGCTGGCACGTCTGCGACTCGGGTACGTTGTAGAACATCGTCCCTCCCTCCCGTATTTGAAGACAGATTCGGAGGAGAATATCATGCTGCGCACAGCTATGGTAGAACGCATATGCGCAGAGTTGTCGGCGGCGCTGGCTATTGACTTTCCAGACCAGGAACGAAGTTATTTCAGGTTACTGTTCCGTGATGCTGAGGATCATTCCACACGGTTGCTGCCACTGGATGATCTTGTACTGCTGGAGTTGGTTCATGAGTTGATTCGTCGTGTGGAGGCAGAGACAGGCACACTACTTGCCGAGGACCGCGTTTTGCGTGAAGGACTGATAGCCCATATGGCTCCGGTACTCAAACGTTTGAGGGAGGGGAAGTCCATCCGCAACCCTCTCCTTCAGCAAATCCGCAAGGATTACGGTAGCTTGTTCGAATCGGTCAAAAAGGCTGCGGCGGATATGACAGAAATGGAAGTACCGGATGAAGAGATCGGATTTCTGGTCATGCATTTTGGCGCTTCGTTGGAGCGGCTGCGACAATTGCAGCGGGAGGTTCGAGCCATCGTAGTCTGCACGAGCGGAATTGGCTCCTCCAGACTTCTGGCAACAAGACTGGCCAAGGAGTTGCCACAGATCAAAATCGTGGATAGAGCCTCATGGTACGAGGCGACGCGGATTCCGAAGGAGGATTATGATCTGATCATTTCGACAGTGGAGCTACCGCTTGAACCGGATCGTTATCTCAAAATCAGTCCGCTGCTGACGCAAGAGGAGAGTGACCGTCTGCGTCATTTCATCCAGCATATTACACTCAATCAACTTAATGACCATCCTCAGGAACAGGCCGTTCAGTCCGGCCAGGGCATGGAATGGCTTACCGGTCTACGGAAAAGCCTTGAGGAGATTGTACACATTGTACAGCAATTTCAAGTATACCCGCTGGAAAACCAAGGGATGGATATGTCAGCTACTATAGAGGCTATCTGCATGATGGAGGCAGTGCGGGGAAATGTCACAGAGCCTTCTGTTGTTGCTGAACAACTTATAGAAAGAGAGCGTCAAGGGAGTCAGGTGATTTCTGATACTTCCGTTGCTTTGATTCATACGCGCAGTCCCTATGTTCGCCAGCCTTCGCTGACCTTGTATAGGTTGGCTGAGCCGCTGCTGGCGGATGTAGATGAGCAGGTAGAATGCGTCCTGCTGATGTTGGGACCTCGTGAGTTGCCGAAGGAAAGCTTGGAGGTATTGAGCGAGATTAGTGCATTACTGTTGCAGGAAGACATGATTACGCTACTGGAACATGGTAGCAGGGATCAGATTGCCAATTATATATCGAGTGAACTGGCTGAATTTTTTCACAGTAAATTAGGGACAGGGAGGAATCTAACGTGAGTATTATGACGATAGACAAAATAAAAATGAACGCAACCGCCAAAGACAAATATGAGGCGATCCGTATGGCAGGGCAAATCCTGCTGGATGCAGGACATATTACAAGTGAGTACATTGACAAGATGCTTGAACGCGAGGAGATTGTATCCACCTATATCGGGAATGGGCTGGCGATTCCACATGGTACCAAGGAATCCAAGATGCTTGTTCAGTCTACAGGCATCTCCATCGTTCAGTTCCCGCAAGGCGTAGATTTCGGGGAAGAAAAAGCTTACATGGTGATCGGCATTGCAGCCCAAGGTGGCGATCATATGGAGATTTTGACTAATATCGCTGTAGTATGTGCGGAGGAAGAGAATATGGAAAAACTTCGCAATGCGGTGACTGCGCAGGAAATTATTGATCTGTTCGAAAGTGAGCTGGAGCTATGAGAGCCGTCCACTTTGGAGCAGGAAATATCGGTCGTGGCTTTATTGGGCTGATTTTGTCGCGCGCAGGCTATGAGGTTGTCTTTTCAGATGTCAATGAAACTCTTGTATCCGAGTTACGCCGCCGCAAGCAATATACGGTAGAGTTGGCGAATGATACGAAGGATACGGAGACGGTGACGAATGTAACCGCAATTGATGGCAAAGATGCATCCGCTGTAGCGGATGCGGTAGACCATGCCGATCTGGTAACGACCGCGGTAGGTGTCAGCATCCTCAGGCATATTGCCGCAGGTATTGCCGAGGGGATAGCAAGGCGAGTAGCACGAGGGGCGGGCCCGCTGCATGTTATCGCCTGTGAAAATGCAATCGGAGGCAGCGCCCAACTGAAAGAGCATGTTTTTGCGCTACTGGATGAGGCGACTCGTGCCAAGGCAGAGGTTTTGGTATATTTCCCCAATGCTGCGGTAGACCGGATTGTGCCGATCCAGCATCATGAGGACCCCTTGCATGTGCAGGTAGAGCCTTTTTACGAGTGGGTTGTGGATCGCTCGCAAATGGCTCCTGACCATGAGGAAATCGAGGGCATTCTTTATGTGCAGGATCTGGAGCCTTATATTGAACGCAAGCTGTTCACGGTGAATACGGGGCATTGCGTGGCGGCCTATATTGGTTATATCGCAGGTTATGCCACGATCCAGGAAGCTATGAAGGATAAGAAGGTGGTGGATTCGATCCAAGGGGCGCTGGAGGAAACAGGAGCGGTGCTTGTGAGGCGTTTCGGTTTGAATCAAGGGGAGCATAAGAAGTACATCGCCAAGATTTTGGATCGCTTCCGCAATCCAAATCTGACAGACGAGGTTACTCGGGTCGGACGATCACCGCTGCGCAAGCTGTCTCCCAATGACCGTCTTGTACGTCCCGCGCTGCAAGCGCAGGAGTATGGCATTCCAACTGATCATCTGGCATTAGGAATGGCAGCTGCCTGTAAATTTGATATTACGGAAGACCCTGAAGCAGTTGAGCTTCAGCAGGTGATTCGCAGCCATGGAGTGAGCGTGGCGCTGACACGATATACATCCATACCTGCAGATGACCCGTTACTTCGGCAGGTTGTGGAGAAATATGATATTATAAATTCATAAAACAACGTAATAACACGCACTCATTTTAATTATCCTCTTGAAGTCAAAACTTCTACATGCACACTAAAGTGTTCTGTAAAGTTGAACTTCAGGAGGATTTTTTAATGCGTGATTTACATCACATAACAACCTGATTAAATTTTATATATTGATAATGATTATCATTATCTATAAAATATTATCAACTATATATATTAGGGGGCTTACTGTGAAACCAATTTATATTACCTTAGGGTTTTTATTTTTGGCGCTGGGAGTTATTGGCGTAGTGGTACCGTTGCTGCCGACTACACCGTTTCTGCTGCTATCAACGTTTTTCTTTATGCGGGGGTCTAAAAGGATTCATGAGTGGTTTTCAAATACGTCACTGTATCAAAAATATTTGGAGAGTTTTGTTCAAACCAGGTCGTTGAAGCTGTCTACAAAAATTACGTCATTGGGCTTGGCGTCAGCTATGCTGATTGCAGGCTTTATCTTTACGCCTAATATATGGGGCAAAACGCTTATCGTCTTGGTCATCCTGTTCAAATATTATTATTTTATATTTCGAGTCGGAACTTTGAGGGAAGGTGCGACGGAAACTCCTTCTTCAACTGAAGCCACCCCTCTTCCGAAAAAAAGATCTAAAATGGTCGACGGTCGTCTGCTAGGCCTGGTGGAACATTCTCGAAAATATATCATCCTGGGTGTGCTTGTACAGTGGATTGGACTTTTAGGGAGTATAGCCGCTGTTTTGTCTATGGCCTTTGGGATACAGCAGGCATGGGAAGGACAAGCGACTCGCAAGCTAATTCTATCCATAACGGTCATTGTTATGGCTGCTATTGCCGTTCGTTTCCTGAGTAATTATGCAGCCAGTATGCTGTCCTATCGGGCTTCAATCAATGCCAAGAAAACGCTACGCTCGCAGATTTACAGCAAGCTGCTAAAGCTGGGACCCTCATATACGGACTATACCTCCACCTCGGGGGTTATTCAGGTTGCTGTAGAAGGGGTGGAGCAGCTTGAAACCTATTTTGGAAGATACATGCCTCAGCTATTTTACAGTCTGCTTGCACCCGTAACGTTGTTCATTACCCTCTCTTTTGTCAGCTTCAAAGCGGCCATTATTTTATTGATCTGTGTTCCCTTAATTCCAGTGTCCATTATTGTCATTATGAGGATGGCTAAAAAGCTGTTTCGGAAATATTGGGGCAGCTACGTCAATCTGGGCCACAGCTTTTTGGAAAATGTACAAGGTCTGACCACGCTCAAAATTTACGGGACAGACCAGGATAAACATCAAGAGATGAACACGGCGGCTGAGGATTTTCGCAAAATGACAATGAAAGTGCTGACTATGCAGTTAAACTCCGTAGCTGTCATGGATCTTATCGCATTTGGCGGCGCTGCCGCTGGTGTACTGGTCGCGATAAGCGAATATTCTTCGGGTCACATCGGCTTGGCAGGAGCGCTCATCATTGTTTTGTTGTCAGCAGAGTTTTTCATTCCGCTGCGTTTGCTCGGTTCTTACTTTCATATCGCCATGAACGGAATGGCAGCAAGCGACCAAATATTTCAAATGCTGAATACAGAGGACCTTGTACAGGGACAACAAAGCATACAAGCCACAGACATTCGATTGGAACGGGTAAGTTTTGCTTACGACGAAAGAGATACCTTGCGTAATATATCCATGAATATTCCTCAAGGCAGCTTTGTTTCCATTGTTGGAGAATCAGGCTCAGGTAAAAGTACAGTAGCCGGATTGATCGTTGGACATCATGGAGGGTATCAAGGAAGCCTGACGATTGGAGGAACTGAACTGACCTCTTTATGTGCTGCAAAATGGTTTGGTGGCAGAATCCGGAACGCATCAGGAGCTATTGAGACAGCAGGGACATTATGCGGAGATGTATCTTAGTCAGCATAGGATGGAACAGTTTGTAAAAGGGGGGACTGTATATGCGTAGACACGGTTTACGGATCATGGGTCAATTGTTGGTCTTGGCGGGACCTCTTTTACCTGTACTGCTCATCACGATCGCTACAGGAGTGCTTGGCTTTGTGTGTGCTATTGGCATTATTGTATACGGGGTGCTTGCCCTATTGACAGCAACAGGCATTGCGACAGGCTACAGCATAACATTTTTGCTGACTATCATCGTGCTATGTGCTGTATTGCGCGGTATATTTCGTTATGGCGAGCAAATGAGTGGTCATTATCTCGCTTTTAAGCTATTGGCCGTGCTGCGAGATAAGGTGCTTCTAGCTTTGCGTAGATTGGCTCCAGCCAAGCTCGAAGGCAAGGACAAAGGGAATCTGATATCACTGATTACAAGTGATATTGAGCTGTTGGAAGTGTTTTATGCGCATACGATTGCGCCCGTTATGATCGGCATCCTCACTTCACTGCTCATGGTATCTTTTATAGGTTCTTATGAGCCTCTGCTAGGTGGGATCGCTGCGCTTGCATACATAACCGTTGGTTTGTTCATTCCCCTGCTTACGTCACGTATGGGCAAGCGTCAGGGGATGGAATACCGAAGTAGCTTCGGTCAGCTGAGTAGTTATTTTTTGGACAGCTTACGCGGGATGAAGGAAATTGTGCAATATGGGCAAGGGGAGCAACGATTGAATGAGATTAACCGTCGCACGGATCAGTTGGATGCCAAACAGAAGGACTTGAAGCATCATGAAGGCATCACAAGAGCGGTCACAGATGCGGCTGTAGTTGGATTTTCATTTTTGATGCTGCTAGCTGGATTGTATGGCATGTCTGAGGGACAGATAGATGTTACAAGTATGCTGATTTCAGTCATTGCCCTGTTCAGTTCATTTGGCCCGGTAGTTTCGCTGAGCAATTTGTCCAACAATTTGCTTCAAACGCTGGCAAGCGGGGAGCGAGTGCTGAGTCTGCTAGAGGAGACCCCGGAGGTAGAAGAAAATATCGATGGAATGAATGTTGGCTTTGCTGGAGCGCGGCTAGACAAGGTGACTTTTGCATATGATGGTCAAACGGTACTGAATAATGTAAGTCTCACAATCCCGCATAAGCGAATTATAGGGATTCAGGGTAAAAGCGGCTCCGGCAAGTCAACGTTGCTCAAGTTGCTGCTGCGATTCAGGGACCCGCAGCAAGGTGGGATTTTGCTATCTGAACACGATTTGAAGGACATTGAGACCCGGCATTTGAGAAGCTTGCAGAGCTACGTCGATCAGCATACATTCCTGTTTGATGATTCCATTGCAGCTAATATCAAAATTGGAAAGCCTGATGCTACACATCAACAGGTTGTAGAAGCTGCCCGTAAGGCATCAGTGCACGATTTTATTATGACATTGCCTCAGGGATATGACAGCCGGGTCGGAGAGCTGGGGGACAGGCTGTCTGGTGGAGAACGTCAGCGCTTGGGGCTAGCCCGAGCCTTTGTCCATGATGCGCCCCTCCTACTGCTGGACGAACCTACTAGCAATTTGGACAGTCTGAATGAAGCGATTATTTTAAAATCGCTAAAAGAACAGCAGCAAGATGAAACGATTATTCTTGTTTCGCATCGAAGCTCTACTATGCGAATAGCTGACGAAATTTTTCAAATGGATCACCGTCGACTCTCCTGAGAATTTTGCATGTTATAGCATACTTTTTTCTGCCTATTCTTTAAGTGATAAAAGCAAGGAAATAAATGTGATGTTTTAAAGGCGAAAGCTGTAGCCTGTTCATCGTTTTGTCATAAAATGGAGTGTACGTGCTAAAATGGAGCGTCATCCTTATTTAAATCATCCAGCTTTTCAAGCTTGTCTTATTTTGATAGCCTATGAGGTGAGGATTTTGCAAATCCTGAGGTATAATGACAAGTCATAAACATCATAAATGATGGATGAACAGAGGCTATAAGCCGATGTATAAAAATGGGTGGTGAACAGGAATGTCTGATTTCAATCAGCTCAAGGGGCTTGAGCACACAGCATATCCCATATATGAAGGCAATGATTTGGGTCTTACTTATACGCCTGCAGGCAGCAATTTTAAGGTATGGGCACCGACTGCCCAGCAGGTTCATATAGCGTTGTATAACGACGCGGGGGTCTACGATCAGGAAGGAATCGTTCAGGAGCACGGCGGGGGTCAGGAATTTCCCATGAGTCGTGATGGTCAAGGTGTCTGGTCTATAGAACTGGAAGGCGACTGGAACAGATATTATTACATGTACAGGCTGGAGTGGGCAGACCACACTGTTCATTATGCTGCCGATCCATATGCCACAGCGGTATCAGCCAACGGGCAGCGTACAGCTATCATTGATTTGGATCAAACCAACCCGAATGGATGGGAAAGGGATAAGGGACCTGTACTTGAGCGTGCGACAGACGCCATTATCTATGAGCTTCATGTGCGTGATTTCTCGATGGACCCTCATTTTAATACGGGTATAAAAGGTTTATCTGCTGCTCAAGGGCGATTTGCAGCCTTTACGTATACGGGCTTAACGGATTCCGAGGGTAACCGTATCGGACTGGATCACTTGCTGGAGCTGGGTATTACACATGTTCATTTGCTTCCAGTGGCTGATTTTCATACGGTGAATGACTTTGTGGAATTAGGAACGGAATATAACTGGGGCTATGATCCACAGCATTATAATGTGCCGGAGGGGTCTTACTCTTCCAATCCAGCTGACCCGGAGGCGCGTATACGCGAGCTGAAACAGCTGGTACAGTCTCTGCATGCGGCTGGCATCGGTGTCATTATGGACGTCGTGTACAATCATACGTATTCGGTGGAAAAGGGTCCATTTGAGCCTGTAGTACCAGGGTATTATTACCGTACGGATGAGCAAGGGAAGCTTACCAATGGATCAGGTGTAGGTAATGAGGTTGCAACCGAACGTCCTATGGTGCGCAAGTATATTAAGGATTCATTACGCTTTTGGGCAGAAGAATATCACATAGATGGCTTCCGGTTTGATTTGATGGCGTTGATTGATACACCGACTGTAGAGCAGCTTACACGAGAGCTTCGCTCTGAAATACGTCCCGATCTGCTGATCTATGGTGAGCCTTGGACAGGAGGGGAGTCCCCGCAGCCTTTGCTTACGTTAAAAGGAACGCAGCGGGACAAAGGTTTTGCCGTTTTTAACGACAATTACCGCTCTGCCATTAAGGGAGATAGCGACGGTACAGGAAGCGGATTTGCCACAGGGGCAGAAAATCAGGAGGATCGGGTACTGCAAGGTGCTTTTGGAGCTATTTATGATTTCACAGCTCAGCCATCAGAGACCGTCAATTATGTAACGGCCCACGATAATCTCAATCTGTGGGATAAAATTTTGACGGTTAGACATTTGCGGGAGAATTGCCGTTTTCCGCAATGGGAGCAGGGGAACCCCAAAGATGGAAGAACAGCTAAGCAAGCTGTAGCCGAAGCTGATCCCTATCAGGAACTGGATGAAAGTAATCTGCTTGAAAACGAAACTGTACGCAAGTCCCTGTTGGCTAACGGCATGGTCTTGACCTCGCAAGGCATTCCTTTTATCCATGCAGGAGATGAACTGCTGCGCTCCAAATATGGAGATCACAACAGCTATCGAAGCTCTGATGCGGTGAACGCTATCCGTTGGGATAACAAGGCAAGGTTTCGCCCCGTGTTTGATTACTACCAGGGCTTAATTGCTTTACGGCGAAATCACCCGGCATTCCGCATGGATCGTCGTGAGCTCGTGGAGCAGCATATGGAAGTCCTGCAAAGCAGTGGGCATGTGGTGGCTTTTGCATTGAGGCATCATGCTAACGGCGATGCCTGGAATCATATTGTGGTGATTTATAACGGCTCGGATACAGAGCAGACCCTATTATTGCCTGCGGAATCGGATCGTTGGCATGTAGTCGTGGATGCACACGGGGCCGGGAATGAGACACGATATGAAGTGGTAGGCCATCGTGTGACGGTATCCCGTTGGTCTATGATGGTGTTGTACGATCAGGAAGAACCTGCGCGAGTCTTCTCTGTAACTGAAGAAAATCAAGCCAATCAGCAGACGGATAATGAAGCAAAAGGTTTGGATAAGCAGATAGATCTGGAAATTGCAGGTACTGCGCGGGCAGAGAGTCTCCTTGAAAATGATGGAGGAGCTACCCCGTTTCGCACAATTGAATTGATCTACGAGCGTGCAGACCGGCAATACTCCGGCTGGAACGTGTGGGTATGGGGCACTGGGTATCGTGACGGACATGTTGAATTTCAAGATTTAGATGACGGTCGGGCAATAGCCCATATTCAGGTGGCTCCTGATGTCCAGCGAATAGGCTACATTGTCCGTCTGAATCACTGGGATGCCAAGGATGTGGAGGCAGATCGATATATTGATGTAGACCTGACCCGGTCGGTGATGCAGGTGTTGATTCATAGTGGCAGAGAAGAATATTTATTACTGGTTAACGATAACCGGGCGGGATAGATTTGTAGGCCTGGTTGCATATATACACGAGAAAATAGCATTTTTCGATCAATTCGAGAGATGCTATTTTTTTTGCAAACGTGCTTCACTTTCAGAAAAAAGGGGTAAAATAGATTTATGGACTTGTTTAGTTTTGCCAGCTTGCTGGCTTATATTCTGTAGTATAACTGGTAAACAAGCAAGATTCTTGGAGAAAGACATTTGTAAGGTAACCTAAAGGAGGTTGTAATCATGAGTTCTAATGGAGGAAGTATTCAACTGACCGCCCAGCCGAGAACAGAGAAGAAGGGTTCGGCCATTCGTGGACTAAGGTTAAAAGGACGGATTCCAGCTGTGGTTTACGGCTCTGAGATTGAGGGTACTCCTGTACATGTGGATGCCAAGGAATTTAACAAAGTAGTCAAAACCGGACGTTCAGAGGTGTTTAACCTCGCAGTGGAAGGCGGAGACACGATTCCGGTTATTATTAAAGATTATCAACAGCGTGACAACCAATGGTTGCATGCTGATTTTCTAAAGATTTCCAAAAACAAACCACTTCGCGTGCGTGTCTCTATTGATTATCAGGGTATACCTGTAGGTACAAAAGCAGGCGGTATTCTGCAAATTCAAGAAACAGAGGTCGAAGTTGAAGGGTTGCCTTCTGACTTGCCGTCCACGATTGAAGTGGATGTATCCGCATTGGATATTGGGGACAAGCTGAGCGCAAGCGACTTGAAGCTTCCTAAAGGTGTGACGCTGCATGTCTCTGAAGAAGAACTGCTGGCATCTGTGATCGTTCCGCGTGCAGTCGAGGTAGAGAACGCTGCTGTGGAAGGTGATGCAGCGGCAACGGAAGGTGCTGGAGAGGCTTCCGAAAACAAGGAATCCTAAATAATCAGCGGGGACATGAACGTCTGCTAATTTAAGAAGTTGATCCAACCATAAGTCAAAACCGCTCCCTGTTAGGGTGCGGTTTTTTCTTGAAAGCACGACCATTCATTCAATACGCGTAATGATATGACGATATATATAGTAGGCATTTACATATTTATTTTATGAATACCTAATATATCTCTCTAAGGAGCGCGTACACAATCATGGACAGAACGAATGAATTGTTGTGGCAAAGAAACAAATTGGTGATCATTATTTTTTGGATTATGACTTTGAGCAGCATCGTCCCGGCAGTATCTAATCCCTCGATGTGGATATCTAGCGGTGTAGGATTTGTAGTCGCGGCAGTTTTGATGATTTTGAATATACAAAAGATGGGAATCCGGCTTATTCCTTGGATTATTACATTTTATAGTGCATTAATATGTATATTGGTGAACTTATCTAGCGTGGAGGTAGTGACTACGATCTTTATTTGTTCATTGTTGCTGCTCTACCCATCTTACCGATATTTTTCGGCAGCTATGACTTTAAATCTATGTAATATATTTGTACAAATTACGATCGGTACGCCTGCAACTCTGCCAGCTACCGGTTCTTTGCGTTATGTGCATGAGTTTATTATTGTATTGCTGATTGGGTTGCTATTGCTAGTGGTATCGGTGTTAAATCAAAAGCAGTTTAAGATAACGGAAGAACAACATAAAAATATGGATGCCACAAGGCAACGTATTGAATTTCTGTTTGAGCAGGTAAGACAAGCGGTAACGGGATTACATAGTTTTACAGAGCGATTCAGGAATCAAGTAGATGCTACAGGTAGCGTGACGAATGAAGTCGCCATCGGGTTTCAGGAGGTTGCCAAAGGGGTAGAGATGCAAGCTTCGAATATCACTGAGGTAACCGATAACTTGGCTCAGTCTGACCGGCACGTACGCGAGGTTGCCGATCATTCTCGAGAGTTGAAGCAGCTCTCCGAGGATACGAAGAGTGCCGGGAGCAGAGGGAGCAGTCAACTGCTTGCATTAACGTCTCAAATTAAGGATTTGGGTCAGGTGATGAGTCGTACCAAAGAAGAATTGGATGAGTTTAAAGTGCAGAGTGACAATATGTCTGCCATGCTTAAAGATATTACTCAAATCTCAAAGCAAACCAATTTGCTGTCCTTGAATGCATCCATTGAGGCCGCCAGAGCGGGAGAGCATGGAAAAGGATTTGCAATTGTAGCTGGAGAAGTGCGCAATTTGGCTGAAATGGTTGGGAACACCTCGGTAGCAATGGAAGGTATTTTGAACCAGCTGAGAATGCAGATGGATTCCGTCGTAAGCCAATTCGATATGGGACAGGAAAGACTACAGCAAAGTATGGAGTCTGCACATTCGACCGAAATTGTACTAGAGGATATCCTGCAAAATGCCAGTAAAGTATTGACGCAGGCCGTGGAGGTAGAGTCCAGTACGAATAGTATGCAGCAATTCTCGTCTCAGGTCGTTCAAGAGATGATGGAATTTTCCAGTGTGACAGAACAAGCGAGTGCAGCATCAGAACAAATATTGGCTGGAGTTGAGGAGCAACGAAATATAACCTCCAATATGGTGGCTGGATTTAGTGAACTGGAGGGATTGATCATTCAGTTGAAAGAACTGGTTCATGATCAGAATGAGAATAGCAAACCTACCAAAATCAGCAATAGTAAATAATCGAACCGTTTGCAGTTTAAACGCTTTGTAACAGGGGGGAATGACCATGATCATGGGGAAGCAAGCACCTAAATTAAAAGCTGGAGACGAGATACGCATTCTTTCACCGTCCAGAAGCTTGTCTATCGTTTCTAAGGAAAATCGTCTGATTGCCCTGAATAAGCTGGAGGGGCTTGGATTTAAAGTGAGCTTTTCGCAGCATGTGCTGGAAAACGATGACTTTGCATCTTCTTCGATCGAGTCTAGAGTAGCAGATTTGCATGAAGCTTTTATTGATCCAAAGGTAAAGGGCATCCTGACTTCGATTGGGGGCTATAATGCCAATCAGCTCCTTGCCCATTTGGATTATGAGCTGATCAGCGCTCATCCTAAACGATTATGTGGTTATTCGGATATAACGGCGTTAAGTCATGCGATTTATGCTAAAACGGGGATTATCACATATGCAGGACCTCACTTTTTGACGTTCGCTATGTTGCGAGGAAATGACTATACAACGACTTATTTTCAACGGTTAATGTTGGGGGAGGGTAGCATTCAAATCCAATCTTCGCCAGAGTGGAGTGACGATACTTGGTATCTGGATCAGGATAGAAGAAGCTTTCACCGCAATGCGGGTCCATATGCGATTCATGAAGGAGAAGCAGAGGGTACGATTGTGGGGGGAAACTTGTGTACTCTGAATTTGTTACAGGGAACCCCGTACATGCCTAGTCTAAAAGGAACCATTCTATTTGTTGAGGATGATTACGAAAGCTCACCCGCTACATTTGACCGGGATTTGCAATCATTGTTGCACCAGCCTGAATTTGATCAGGTCAAGGGGATTATCATAGGTAGGTTTCAGAAGGCGTCGCATATGACAGAGGAGTTGCTGAGGCAAATCATTAGTTCAAAAAGAGAATTGGCCTCTATTCCTGTGATTGCAGATGCCGATTTTGGCCACACCACGCCGCAGTTTACATACCCGATTGGCGGGAAGGCGATTATTCGGGCTTATAGTGACAGGGTGAGTATTGAAATATGTGAGTAGTGGTAGGCATATCTGTTTTGATTTGGGAGGAACGCATGTGAACGCCTTGTTGGAAATGCTGATGCAGCTATTTGAACGCGCAGCATTGTTGCTGATTTGTTTGTTTTTTATTACACGTATCCCCCGATTTAAGGAAACCTTGCAGAAGAACAGTCATTCACCAGCGGAGCTGACGATCCTAACATTGATTTTTTGCATGTTTGCATTGTTTGGCACCTACACCGGGATTGAAGTCGAAGGTTCGCTGGTTAACGTTCGCATCATCGCAATTATGGCGGGCGGTATTTTGTTTGGACCCTGGGTTGGGATCATTACAGGTATTGTATCGGGGATTCACCGTTATCTGATAGATATCGGGGGAATCACCTCGATTCCGTGTCTGATTACAAGTATTCTGGCAGGCGTGGTGTCAGGATATATCGGTCGCCGGGTCAATCGTTCTAAGAGATGGCTGGTCGGTATCGCCGCAGGTATGGTCTGCGAAGCGTTGACGATGCTGCTCATTCTGGTGATGGCACAACCCCATAGCCTTGGAGTGGACATTGTGGCCAAGATCGGTTTACCGATGATTATCGGAGAAGTCAGTATTGGCTTAATTGTTCTGTTGATCCAGAGTGTGGAGGGGGAAAAGGAGAATATCGCAGCCAGACAGGCCAAGCTGGCATTGGATATTGCCAACAAGACGCTGCCTTATTTTCGTTCAATTAATGCGGAATCCTTGCATACGATTTGCTCGATTATAAAAGAAGACATCAAGGCTGACGCGGTGGCGATTACGGATACCCGAGACGTGCTGGCTTATGTCGGTTTTGGCGAAGAACGCTATCATATTGGGGATGAAATCATTAGCGATGTGACTAAAGCGACGATCCG
Source organism: Paenibacillus ottowii (assembly GCF_006874425.1). GTDB lineage: Bacteria > Bacillota > Bacilli > Paenibacillales > Paenibacillaceae > Paenibacillus > Paenibacillus ottowii. The sequence goes on along the minus strand of NZ_VIJZ01000005.1, from coordinate 253,917 downwards.
CAGCGGTAAAATCACGATCCGTAACCATATTGCTGACGATAAAACGCCCCAAATCCAGTCTCTGCTCATTATCCCTTTAGAGGAGCGGGGAGAAGTGACCGGGACCCTGAAGATTTACTACCGAAAAGCTTATAAAATCACGTATCCGTTGCAGACGATGGCGATTGGCTTGTCTCAAATCATATCTACGTTAATGGAAGTGTCGCGTGTGGAGCAAATTAAGGAAGCGGCAAATAAGGCCGAGCTAAAGGCACTCCAGACTAAGATCAATCCTCATTTTCTATTCAACGCGTTAAATGCTATTGCCTCGACGACACGCACTAAGCCAGATAAAGCGCGCGAACTGATTATTAATTTGTCAGGCTATCTGCGATATAATTTGGAGTTGAATGATGACTTGATCGAAATCCATAAGGAGCTTCAGCAGGTATCCGATTACGTGGAAATTGAAAAAGCCCGCTTCGGTAATCGGCTTCAGGTGGAGTATGTAATGGATGAGGTTTCCGTGCGTATTCCAAGCCTAATCATCCAGCCCTTGGTTGAAAATGCGATTAACCATGGAATTCTCAAGAAAAAGGGGCCAGGTACAGTAACCATTTCTGTAAAGGACCGTGGCGAAAAAGTGCGTATTTCTGTAGCTGATACCGGGGTGGGTATACGGGACGATGTGGTGGATAACCTTTATCATGATCAGGTTCCGGCTAAACAGATCGGCTTGTACAATGTGCACAGAAGACTCAAGCTGATGTATGGTGAAGGAGTTATTATTCTTAAACATGATCCGGGCACCGAAGTTTATTTTGACATACCAAAGGAGAAGTCATGAAGGCCATAATTGTGGAAGACGAGCTTCCGGCGCGTGAAGAGCTGGAGTATCTTATTCAGACGCATAGCAGCATTGAGGTGACCGACAGTTTTGAGGATGGATTGGATGTGTTCCGGTTTCTGCAAGATCAGGAGACGGACGCGATCTTCCTGGACATTAACATTCCTTCGTTGGACGGGATGCTGTTGGCGCAGAACATTAGCAAATTTGTCAAAAAGCCCTATATTATTTTTACGACTGCCTATAAAGAACATGCGGCGCAGGCCTTTGAACTGGAGGCATTTGACTATATTCTCAAACCCTATGATGAAAAACGGATCGCATCGATGTTACGTAAGCTGGAAAATGCTTATGAACAGCGGAACGCTCAAATACAGGAGCCTGTCCAGGCTGGGCAAACTCGCGTGGCTGAAACCAACACCGTTGTTGCTCCGGGACGTATTAATTTGCTGAAAAATGACAAAATTATCGTAACGGATGCGAACGATATTTACTATGCGTGTGCGCAGGAAAAGGTAACTCGTGTCTTTACAAGGCACGAAGAATATACGATGCCGATGAGCATTTCGGAATTTCATGCCCGGCTGCCGCAGCAGGATTTTTTTCGCTGTCACCGATCTTACACGGTGAATCTGTCGCAGATCCGTGAAATTGTACCTTGGTTCAATCATACGTACCTCCTGCGCTTGCGTGGACTAGAAGCTGAAATTCCGGTAAGCCGTAGTAAGGCCAAGGAATTTCGGCAAATTATGCGACTTTAAAGGCATTTCATTCCGCAATAGGTGCATTTCATTCCTCAAATGATTTCTGGCTGACATGCAGGGTTATAATAACCCGTGTAGAGAGAATCCATGATAATTGATGCTGTAGAGCCGGAATGAAAAGAGGAGATTATAATGAAATCAAACAGCGGAAATCGCCTGCTGGTCGTGCTTGGAACAATTATTGTTCAGATGGGGTTAGGTACCATTTATACATGGAGTTTATTTAATCAACCGTTAGTAGACCGCTTTGGCTGGAACCTCAGTTCAGTCGCTATTACATTTTCAATTACCAGCTTTGCCCTAGCGTTTGCTACGTTATTCGCAGGCAAGCTACAGGATAAATGGGGACTTCGTCGTCTGATTTTGTGTGCAGGTGTGGTGCTAGGGGCAGGGCTCATGCTCAGTTCACAGGTAACTTCGTTATCCCTGCTTTACATTTTGGCAGGTATTGTCGTAGGTTTTGCGGATGGAACGGCATATATTACATCACTATCGAATTTGATTAAATGGTTTCCTGAGAAAAAAGGACTTATTTCCGGTATTTCAGTTGGGGCCTACGGAACAGGCAGTCTGGTATTCAAATATATTAACGGGTCGCTGATTCAGTCCGTTGGCGTATCGCAAGCGTTTTTGTATTGGGGAATCATCGTGTTGATCATGATTGTAGGTGGTTCTTTCCTAGTGAAAGAAGCAGTAGTTCTGAATAAACCTTCGGTACAAGATGGAGCTGTACAGCGGGACTACACCGTTAAAGAAATGCTGCGCACCAAGCAGGCCTACCTGCTGTTCGTCATGTTCTTTACCGCTTGTATGAGTGGCCTCTACTTGATTGGAGTGGTCAAAGATATCGGCGTACGGATGGCCGGCTTAGATGTAGCCACAGCTGCTAATGCGGTCGCTATGGTCGCTATTTTCAATACGGCGGGTCGGATTATTTTGGGTGCGCTATCTGATAAGGTAGGTCGTCTGAAAGTGGTAGCAGGTGCACTTTTAACAACGGCAATTGCAGTTACAGTACTGAGTCTGGTACCGCTAAATTTTGGCTTGTTCTTTGCCTGTGTAGCAGGAATTGCTTTTTGCTTTGGCGGCAACATTACAGTCTTTCCTGCCATTGTAGCTGACTTCTTCGGACTGAAGAACCAGAGCAAAAACTATGGGATTGTGTATCAGGGCTTTGGTCTTGGTGCGCTGGCGGGATCATGTATCGCAGCCTTGCTCGGCGGATTCATCCCGACCTTTACCACGATTGCTGTGCTGTGTGTCGTATCGTTCCTGATTGCCCTCACCATTCGCACTCCCGAACAAGGTAAAGGCAAACTGCGCAGCGAACGGAAGAAAAATACCAACGGTGTGCGCAGTATGAAGCCAGGTACAAAATTAGGTTAAATGATTTGAGAAAATAGGACCAGATAAGAGCCAAAAGGCCTGTCATCATTTCTCTAAGGGAGATTATGGCAGGTTATTTGTTTTTCGTATAACTTAATTTACGGTATAATAAAAAGACGTGTAATAAGCCGATATATACAAAAGACATAAGCTAAGAACCTGACAGGAGGACGAGTCATGATCGTGGATACAAGCGGGAATCTGCTTGCCCGCAATACGAAGCTGCGAAATACATATCAAATTCGAAGCGCCTTGTCCCGCAGTGAGCTGGCCATCGTGTATACGGCAAGGCTGTTGGATAATCGAGAAAAGGTCATTGTAAAGGAATTTTTTCCGAATGCGCTGGCTTTGCGGGGGCTGGATCGAAAAACGGTCACTTGCAGCGCTTCGATGCAATCCAAATATGTGGAGTTTATGCATTATTTTTTGCGTGAAGGGCAGATGTTAAAGGAATTAAATCACCCGGGGGTTGTCGGTTACATAGATCATTTTGAGGAAAATGGAACTGCCTATCTGGTCATGGAATACTGTGCAGGCAAGACGCTGGACCGAATGATGAAAGAAGAGGCGGTGCCTACGTCTGATCCTGTTTTTTTATACCAAACGCTGCTGCCTTTAATCGATGCCCTGGAGTATATTCACAGCAAAGGAATTATTCATCGGGATATTAAGCCAGGCAATATTATGATTGGGGACAATGGCAACATCAAGCTGATTGATTTTGGCTCTGCTGTACATTTTGAAGGCAAGGAGCATCCAATCTTCACCACGGCAGGCTATTCTCCACTGGAATTTTACTCTAACCGTTCACGGCAGGGACCGGTGTCGGATATTTATAGCTTGGCCGCCACGCTGTATTATTGCCAAAAAGGATCGCCGCCACCGGATGTGCCTGGCAGATTATTTGCAGACCGGACCGAACGGATTCGGATCGAAAATGCAGGAATTTCATTACTGCCGTATGTCATTCGGCGCGGTCTGGAAGTACAGGCTACCAAGCGTTGCCGCTCACTTCGATGGTTTAAAGCCGCCCTACGTGCGGAATATTGGATAAAAAAAGGGAAGCGCCCACCTCTTACGGTTCGTTAATCGTAAGAGACGGTGCTTCTCTTTTTTTCGGATGGACGTTATCCTGTCGGAGCTTGAATATGGTCGGTGTAGACTGAAGTATTCGGCTTAATCGCTTTGTAGCGCAGCTCAATTTCAGTGACACCGTCCTCAAACGTGATGTACAGCTTATCACCATACGCCATGACCGCTTTTTTGTTGCGGGTCAATCTGACTTTTCCATGCTGCAGGGCGCAGCGTGTATCATGCTTCACGATCAGAGTCCCTTTCTTACCTGCGGAGAACAGGATACGTTCCGCTTCTGGCAAGGGTTCGTGAACGTCAAGGGTACGGAACAACTCCTGCAAGCTGACCTTACGGCCCGGAAAGGAGGTGAGCGGCCAAGATTTTACCGGAATCTCCTGTCCACTTGCTGTAGCGAGAAAATATCCTTCGATTCTTCCGGCAAACTGCGGCTTCGGACGCAAGTACCAATACAGAAGAGCGGCGATCACAATACTGATAGCTATCGTCCATTTAATGGCTGTATACCGCGATTGGACAGATACGGTCAGTATAGCGCTGCTGGACGCTCCTTCCGGGTCTGTAGCGGTGATCTTTAGCTTCGTGTCACCAGTGTGAAGCTCGGATAGCAGCAGGTCATTACCGTTAATCTCAGCATGAATCGCATCCCCGGAGGCTTCTGAATCGAGTTTATAGCTCAGCTTGTCGTGATTGGGATCAACAATAAAATCCGATAAGCTTCGACGGGAATCACCGTCTTCTTTTACCAGGCGAATCGACAGGTCTTTTAAGGCCTGGGGTGCTGCATTGATGGCATGAACCTTATGTACTGTTCCCTTACGGTACCACTGCGGACTATCTAGGGATAGCTGCCATGTATAATCACCGGTTTGTGGGAACGCATATTCGGTATGAAAGGCTCCTGACTTATAGGTCATAGGCACCTTTTTAGCTGTACCTCCCTTTACAGGGGTAACTATAAGATGGGCTTGGAGAGATGTATAAACAGCTTCATCTGTAAGCTTTTGCCCATCCGGTAACAGGAGCTGAGCTTGAAATGGTGTCGCTTGTCCTTTCAGCAATGGTATAGGCTTGTCGCCATGAGTTGCTGTTGCTTGCGCTCCCCCCATAGTAGCTTCAGCTTCCAGGCGATAGCTGCCAAGTAAATTGATTTTAACTAGATCCCCGCGAATGCCCCGCAATTTCAGCTTCACCTTACCTGCCTGTGGATGCTCAATTTTCAAAATCGCATATCGGCTCGACTTGTACCTGCGGACATTTTCTGAATTGGAGTAGAGCTGGGTTTCCAGAAGGGGATGCTCCGACAAAAGCACCAGGTTGGCTTCCTCCATACTAGAATCCGGTAGAGTCACCGTTAGCTCTTGCATCTCGCCAGTAGTCGTAATTGCAGCAACGGGAACGAGCTTGGAGCGAATTTGACTGGCAAAAATCCGGTTCAGAATTTCCGGCAGATCCTCGGCGCTGCTTGTAATAAAAGAAGCTCCTCCCGTCTGAGAAGCGATCCGTTCGAGTTCTTGTCGGTTCACCGTGCCGTCATGGTTCAGACCAATCGTATACACCGGGTATCCCTTGGTCTGTGCAGATTTGATGACAGAGGATACATCGTTATTGGAGTCACCTTTGGAACGAGCACCAGAAGAGGCACCAAAATCAGTTTCTCCATCTGATAATAAGATTATAAAAGGCTGACGCCCTTGGGATGCTCCTGCGGCTAGCAGTTCCGAGCCTTTGCGCAGTCCGAGTCCCAAATCTGTATAGCCGGAACGGTGAAGGGTTCTGATTTCCTGCTGGATCTGGGATTTTTGCGCCGCCACGCCAATCGAGGTCAGTGGTTTGGAGGCGACAATGTGGTGATTGTAAGCAACGAATCCCACGCGTGTACGGTCTGCATCACTCAAGTCCATAAACATACTGATGACTTCGGCGGCAATCCCCTCAGGATCGGTATCCCGCATGGAATAACTGGTATCCAATACAAACACCGCATCATAACCCTCGATCGGGACTGCTCCTAAAGATGCTGCACCAGCCCGATTCTCAGGGCAAATGACCCCATTTAAGCCATTTTGAAAAAATAGTACAAAAGTCATGAAAATGATAATTCCAAGTTTCCTTATTCTGAACATAAGCTCCTCCTTCAGCGAGGCCGATACGGGTGTGCCAACTCTCCCAATCCTTGGGATATAAGGGATAAAGGACCGAAATAGCTGAAAAACCTCACATTAGCCATGAATTTGATACTTTTACGCCTCTCAGAAATATCCAATGAACTTCTATCGGTCATTGGATTCCATTTGTGAATATTTCCCTGAAGAAACAGGTCTAACATATCATAAAAGTTACGTATGTACGCATAAAATGAGTCAAAATGCCCTGTTTCAATCTGAGACTACAGAAATTGACAAAACTGAAGGGTGCTTTGTATGATAGCTTTCGTATCAACGGCAAAAATTGGGATTGAAGTTAGGAATACGAAATCATAAATTTGAAATTTCTGTGTTATCTGACTTTTGATTTTGAAATTATATCTCGTTTATATGCCTGCCGTTAAAAGCCGAATGACACTTCGGAACGATTTTTGAGGTTACATGCCTGTACCGTAAATGTGGTATAAGCTCAATCCTTTGGCGAATTTAAATGTTAAGTAGGGGGGAGGAGGCAAAAGAACTAAAAATGGGTATTCGTCTGTTTCAAATTGGACATTCCATGTCCGTATCTGGAGCAATGGACCTATAACTCATACTTTATTCATTTGCCGACAGCGATGGAAATCATTTATCAAACCAACCGGACTATGCTTTTTGAAGAGATTAACCCGGAAAAGCTGGACCTGATCACCATTGTAGGTGATGTGAAGGGTATCGACAGCTTGAGTGATGAGAAGATCAAGGAAATTAATCAGCACCTTCTGGTGCGCAGCTTTGATGAATTTCTGGATAAGTTTTCACCGACCGTGTATTCGTTTTTTAACGCGGCCAATCAAAAAGTTGTCTACACCCTTAAAAAGCCTGAGGGGATTGATGAGGACAGCATTTCAGAGATTCGTATAAACCAAAGTAATGATTTTCTGAAAATGTTGTTTACGCTCATCGATACCAAACGCAGTCAGGGAATTACCAATGTAGATTTCAAATTTGAAAATCTGCTGGATATGATCTCACCGAAAAAGGTTATGGACGATATTCGTCAAGTCCGCAAAGAAATTCACTATATGTACGGTGAATACGACAAGCTGGATGATGGCGATCCAAAGAAACTCGACATGGGTGACAAGCTGAATGCCATGTTCGAGGAAGCCAGCCAGAACTATAACAACGTCATGGCTATGCTGCCGCTGGCCATTGAGGACATCAAAACCCGACTTCTGCTCGGGGGCGCCCAAGAGGAAAATGCGGGTGAGTTGATCCAGGTGGGTATGCTCTCCATTGGGGAAAGCGGCGAACTGAAAATTATTGAAGCGCCGAAGAGCGAAAGTACTGAGCTGATGCTGTTGGATGAGAACAGCACTGGTGATCTCTCTCAAGTATTCGAAGAAGATTACAACTCTATCACAGATACGCCTTCTGATTATGTGAAGGACTTGGTGGTTCGCACGTTTGTGCCACTTCCAGCCGTTCAGACCAAGGTTGACACAGCGGTTGAAGTTCAGAACTACAACACGTATCTGGAGTTCTATAAAAATGCCAAGGATGATTTCGTGAAGGCGGTTAAGCCGCTGGTAGAAAAAATCCTCGGTGTCAAAATGTTCTTTGACCAATATGCGACGAAGAGCAAAGGAATGCTGCCAACAATGCTGGTGGCGAATAACAAGCTGGACATGCTGGTGAAAAGCAGCAATATCCCGCGCTTGGAAACCTACCTGAACACGGTAAATGCCAAAAATGAATTCAGCGACACCATTTGGTTCGGGATCGTTCCATCGATTGAGCTGGAAGCAGCTGGTAAGGTGAAGGTGTCTCGTGAACGCTTTAAGGGCAACGAGAAAGTCGTGAAGCAAGGCGGAAATTCAATGGAATCGCTCTCGATGCTGCTGCAGGTCGTGAAGGATTACAAAATTCAAATGTTCTTTAACTTTGAATCCGGTGAAGAGACGACCTTCAACAGTATGGCGACAGCAGGCATCGACAAATATGTCGATAAATGTGCAAGCCTTGTACGCAGAGAATACAGTGAATTTGCGATTCCTTGTGTACCAAACTTTACGATTATTCCGAAGGATAAATCGGGTGTCATTATTGATAGCAAAATGCTACAGACCGAAGACGGTGTGCAGCTTTCCAAGGAGAAAGAAGATATTCTCAAGCTGTGGATCGAGGGCGTATATGTGGGCGCTGCCTACGTGGCCGCTGGCTTGGTCGCTGCCTATCAGTGTCCTGAATACCTGCGTGAAACGTTCAAGACGGTCAATAAAAACTTCCCTGGCGTACGCTTTGACATCGAAGCGGGAGACAACAGTCTGCGCACGGTAACAACGATGGCCAAGGAAATCACCGGCTTCACCAACACGATCAAGGATGCCATCAACCGTAAAAACTTTGGCTTTGTATTCTCATCCGAGAATGCACAGATTCAGGAAAAGGATATCCGCCGGATTACCGTCTACAAGGCGAGAAGCATGGCGATGTCTGAGGATGGCTTTGACTCCATCTACAAGACGCTGGTCAGCACGTACATTGAGCGTATTTTGCGCTACCAAACAGGAGACTTCAAGCACGAGAATATCGTCCGCTTCTTCAGTAACAATCCGAGCAGCCAGAAGAGCAAGTGGCTGAGCAGCAGAGGATCTGTGAACTCGATCATTCAGGACGGAGACGATATGAGCTTCATTATTGATGAGAAAAGCAATATGTGTCATATCGATCTGGTCTTCAATGGCAATGTGAAGAACCTGGAAGTCATGATCACTAAGGGAACCAGTTCGGTCAAATCATGATCCGAGCACTACGAAAGATGTTAGAGGCGTTTCTATCCAGGACCGCCTTTATACATAAATCGCGAAGAAGCTCTGCTTCTTCCGCCATTATATTACCTAATTTCAAGGAGGCAACACACATGGGATTCAGATTGAAAGTAGAAGGACAAGAAACAATCGAGCTGGGCTTGGATAACATCCAAACGGTTATTTATGACACCGATACACCGGACGATTCCAATGCACGCTCCACTGACGTAGGCTCCACGCTGCGCATCAGCGGTAAAATCATCACAGCAGTAGATGGTGACAGCGCAGATGACACGCTGAAACTGGCTTTGTGGTCTCTGGTCCCTGCTGAAAAAGCAGACAGCTACCGTAAAGTAACACTGGAAGTTATCGCAGCGGACCAAGTGGTTCGTAAAATCTACTTCCCGAATGCGTTCGTTGTAGACTACAATGAACACTTCGGCGACACAGAAGGTGTAGGTGCATTTACACTCTACATCAAACAAAAGAAAGACAAAACCGAGTTGGCTACTATCGACGGCGGTTATCCAGTTTAAGCTTAACGTCTTAACGTTAAGCGCAGCTTAAACACACACACTCACCCGGCACACAAGTGCAGGGTGGATAAATATTAAGAGGCCTACGGGTCTCTTAATATTTATTTTTTCGGAGAGGGGAACATCACACAATGACCAACTACTATGAGCTGCTCGGTGTCGGCCGGGATGCTTCGGAGGCAGAGATTAAGAAGGCTTATCGTAAACTGGCCAAACAGTATCATCCAGATACGAACCAGGGAAGCGAGGAAGCAACGCGCAAGTTCAAGCTGATTCACGAGGCTTACAATACCTTGCGTGACGAAGCATTGCGGCAGGCATACGATGCTGAGCTCATCCGAAAAGCAACGGGGACTAGCGGAGAACGGCAGGAGAGAGCGAGAGGGGCAGCACCTTCTGGCGGTACGCGCAAGACGACTAAAGGATTCAATCCGGCTGACATTGGCACTGATTTTGAGCAATTTTTCGGCTTTCATCCGAAAACCAAGGAGGGCTCACCAGGGAAGAAAACGAAAAAATCCGGTGATCCGACGGATACCTCGGCGATGTTCAACCAATTTTTTGGTATTCGTAAGAAGTGATGATTTCAGGATAGAAACGGGGGAAGCAAGCAGTGAAAAAGGCACAGAGCAGATGGGTTTTCATCATAGATGTTGCCATGTTCGGGCTGATGCTGGCGATCGCCTTTTATGTGTTTAATCGTACAGGCTACAGCGGTTTGAAGACCGTGGTCGCGATCGGTATTGGAATCAGCGTGCTTGTATACATACTGCGCAATCTGGTGTCCGTTGTACCTGTGCCCAAGCCCAAGACAGAGCGTAAACGGATTGCCAAGCTGGTGTTGATTGATGAAGAAGGTGAGTCCATTAAAGAATGGTATATCGAAGGCGAAACGTCGCTGTTAATCGGCAAAACAACATCGCGCTCTGAGGCGGATATTGATTTAGCAGGTACAGATTATGCCTCCTTGGTAAGTATGGAGCATGCGGTACTCAACCGGGTAAACAGCGACTGGTTTGTGGAGGATGTGGATTCCGGCAATGGGACCGGGTTACGGTCTGCAAACGAAAGTGTCACCAAGAGGCTGGAAAGTGGCGAGCCTTACCGAATTTACTCAGGTGATTTATTATATATTGCCAATACCAGACTGCTCGTTAAATAGATGAAGAAGTTGCGACATCCTTAGATCGCTGTGAAGACAATCATGACAATGGGGGAAGGAAACGACTATGAGTTTGACAAGATGCCCGAACGGACACATGTTTAGTACACGAAAGCACGGAAATGCGTGTCCCTATTGCAATACAGTAGTAAATATAGCCGCACCCAAGAACGCCGAACCAGCAGCGAAAACAAATGTGGCAGGAGACGATGACAAAACCATGCCATATCTAGGCGAGACGGTGGGGATTCATCCGGTAACCGGGTGGCTGGTATGCATCGAAGGCGCACAGGTGGGTCAGGACTATCGCATTATGGCGGAAAAAAACTTTATCGGGCGCGCTGAGGAAATGCATGTTCGTATTATCGGAGACAACACAATTTCCCGCAGAAATCATGCGGTCATTGTGTATGATCCGAAGAAACGCAACTTTTACCTGCTGCCAGGCGATTCGTCAGGCTTGGCGTATCACAATAACGAGGCGGTATATTCACCAGTGGAGCTGGCTGCTTATGATGTGATTCAGCTTGGGCGCAGCAAATTTATTTTTATTCCGCTGTGTGGTGCTCATTTTGAGTGGGATAACGAAAACTAGAACGGAAGTAGGCAATGGTGCAGGGAGGTAACGATATGCAGCCTTATTTTGTTGTATGTGGAGCTGCGGTGCTATTCGCCGTTCTTCTCATCATCCGTATACGACTGACGCGAAGTTCTGGCAGCCGTACCATGAGTGGAATTGAGATCGGAAATGGTCAAACGATCGGGAGTCGAAGTGAGCAGGATGATTATTTTTCCAGTATGACCACCCCTGTCGGTACGCTGGCTGTTGTCGCAGATGGGATCAGCGGGCTGGCCAATGGACGCATGTCCAGTACCTTGGCTGTGACGACTTTTACGAAGGCGTTTGCCAAGCTGGATGATGCAACGAATTTGAACAGATATTTTGCCGAGGCGGCAACTCAAAGCAATCGCGGCATTTTGCAAAATTTAAACGGGCAGGGCGGAGGAACGACGCTGGCGGCGGTCATTGTGTGCGGCTATCAGCTGTATTACGGAGCGGTGGGCGACAGCCTGATTACCATTTACCGCAATGGTCATTTTCAGACAGTCAATTCCAAGCATACAGCGGAAACACTGCTGGAGGAGCGAGTGCTTGCTGGACAAATGACTTCGGAGGAGGCCAAAACGAGTCCTGTACGGAATCAGCTGGTCAACTACTTGGGCTATGAAGGCTTTGAGAGCATGGAACTAGGGACTGCACCCATTCGTCTGTATTCCGGTGATCATGTGCTGCTGTGTAGTGACGGTATTCAGGAGGCGCTAACGGAGATTGAAATGGAAGAGATCATGCGCAGGGGTGGAACACCGCAGGAAGCGGCGGATGCCATGATCGACGCTATTAATGATAAAGGCTATAAAAGTCAGGATAATGCGACAGTACTTATTTTGGCGATAGGATGAAACAAGAAAGACGGGGATAGCGATGCGCAAGGACAACAGCGATTTTAGTACCGCCTTTGTGTCGGAAGCGGGCTCTTACATAGACAACCGGGACTATTTTGCATTCATGGAGACGGACGACATGGCCTGTTATGTCCTCGCAGACGGTCTGGATTCGGATCAAGAGCTGCGCAGCGCAGAAATGGCTGTCAAAACGGTGCTGGAAAACTTCATGGAGAAGCCCACCATGTCCAAACGGCGCTTGATGAGAGATCTGCGTGAAGCGCAGGAATGGTTGCAATTTGAAAGTCGTCGCGTTCGGCTCAAGGCCAGTTTGCTGATGGTCGTAACCAACTACAACAAAATGGTGTACGTTTCGTGCGGTAATGTGCGGCTATATCATTTTCGCAATGGAAGACTTAACTTTCGCAGTAAGGACCATAGCCTGGCTCAATCACTGGCAGATGATGGACGTATTCCAGATGAAGCGACCAGTACACATGAGGAACGAGGCAATCTGCTGGAATACCTGGGAAATCCGAATGGGGTTCATGCCCATTATGCCAAAAAGACACAGCTTGCAGATGGCGATGTCCTGCTGCTTGCAACATCTGGGATGTGGGAGGACGTTGAGCTGGCGGAAATGCTGGGTGCGCTGGAGGAAGCGAAGGACCCGGTCATGCTGACGGATACATTGGAAGAGGTTCTGCTGAGCAAGCAGCGCCGGACGGTGAATAATTACACAGCTGCCGCTATTTATGTCAATAAAGTGTTTCAGGAAAAGCCTAAAAATCGCCGCAAGCTGATCAAACGAATTCTGATTGCATTGCTTGTTTTTATTGTGATGGGCACGGGAGCATGGATTACACTGGCACGTATGGCTGCGAATAAGGCGGCTGCGCTGGAAGCGATGATCGAGTCAGCCCAGGCTGCAGATGATTACGCAAGGACGGGGGATTATGCGAAAGCGCTCAAATCCTACAGTGAAGCGAAAAATGCGGCGATTAAGATTAACGATAAAATTCACAAGCGACTGTATACAGCTGAGCAGAAAGTATCTCAATTGATGGTTGATGGAGACGGCTATGTGGAAAAGGCGGACTTTACCAAAGCTGAAGCCAGCTACGAGAAAGCACGGAAAAGTGCCGGGCTATATCCACCGTTTAATGTGAAGGACATTGAGCATAAAATCGACCAACTGGACAGCTATGCTGAGACCGCGAGTTGGATGAAGGACGGAGATTTAAAATTCCAGGGTGGCGATTATACCAATGCGCTTAAGCTGTACAAAAAAGCAAACAAGGCAGCGATGGAATCTGGTTATACGTCCGCACAAAAAGAGCTGGAAAAGAAAATAACCGAGACCAACGACAAATTAACATCCATCCAGCAGCAGCTCAAGGAGATTCAAGCTGGCAAGCTTCAGGCCAAAGGGGATCGGATGATGAAGGATCTCGATTATGAAGGAGCCATTGACGCCTATAGCGGAGCCCAGGAGATTTATCAGGAGATTGATAAGCTCGAAAGCGTTCTGGCAATGGAGCGGAGCATAGCCAAAGCGGAGGAAAAGCAGAGCGCAGAGCAGCAGAAAAATGGTCAGCTTCCTGCTGGGTTGGGATTGTCTGACGGAGCGATGAATGAAATGGACGCAGGGGGCGCGGCGAATGTAGCTCCATCTTCCGCTGCGGCAACCCCGGCCACAGCATCGCAAACGAAGGCTGCGCCGACAGCTTCAGCGGGTACGACGCCCGCTAAAAAGGAAGCTTCTCCGGCTGCAAAGGGCAGTGGTACGGGAAATGGCAACGCCTCTTCGACCAAGGCGGACACCAGCAAAGAGCAAGGAACTGCTGATTCCGCTGCTAAAGCAGCCGGGGAATCTGATCCACCAAGTCAGGATCGGCCTGCGGCTGACGGGAAATAAAGTTTTTAATGTTCAATGAATGCTGGAGCCGGAAAGGAGTGAGACGTCGTGAAAGAGCTGGTACAGGACCGTTTGAGCAAGATGGACGATTTAGAGCAGAGACGTTTGCTGAAAAACATGATGGCCGGGGTATTTATGAACCTCGTTGAATATCAGGAAGAAATGACCCGCCAGCTAGAACGGCGGGTATTTGAGGAAATTGAGAATACGGAAGAAAAGTTTGATGTGTATGTGTCATTGACTTCACGTGAGGACTATGACCCGATTCATGAATTTTTATATCCTGTGTTGCCTTCTGATGCAGAAGAAAAACAGGTAGACATCAGTCAGGTGGCAGAAGTGGTTCGCGAGGGCGGGGAGATGCCGCTCTTTACGCTTTTTCTTGAGATGGAGACCGAACGAATCTCGGCACTGGTACGCAGTAAACGAATTTTCTCAGGAATGCTGGTCACGGAAACCGGACACTATCCGATTCGTTTTCGTCTGGAGCATAACCGCTCTTATATTTTGGAGATTGAGCAGTTATATCATACGTTTATGCAAAACGGCATGCCGTGGAAAACGATTAATCACCCATACGCTTATAAATTTGTGGATTGTGTATTGATTGGTGGGGACGGCGAGCTGGCTGCCCATGAGGAAATTCATGAAATTACGATTTCGTTGGAGGAATTCGACAATTTTAAGAAAGCCGATGTTTTTCCGCTGTGGAACATTGAAAGGCTGGCTCTAAAGAACAGCGGTTTTCCTATACCCGCTATGGATCGTGTGAACTATGAGCATGTGCTGCCTTTGCGTAAAACAGGACCAGAGCATGGCTACCTGGTTGACGGGACTGAAAGCGATATTCGCTATATCAAGCGGACAGAAGAAGAAATGACGATTGTTACGCCACGTGATAAATCTGGCGAATGGAATGTGCTGAAGGTTACGAAACCAATGACCACAAAACTTAGTCGTCAGACTTACCCGGTATTGTCCAATCGGCGGCAGGACAGCTTTTTGGGCCGCTATGCAGGGAAACAGGCCGTGATTGTCCGTGCCAAAGCAGAGATCACACGCATCGTCAATTCGTTTGAAGCGGCACAGGGGCTTGAACTGGAGTGTGTGAACATCTGGGGAGGCGCAGGAAGAAATGATATAAGCAACCTTGTAACCCAAACCCAGACCTACCCACTTAATCCATTTGTCAGCGATAATGTACGCACAGAAGATGGCAAGCAGATCATGCGTTTGGGGTTTAGACGTGGCACGGAGGATGTTTTGCCCCTCGCACCTGCTTACATGTTATCCGATTTAATGAGCTTTCTAGTATCGGAAGTGCAAATGTATTTTCCCGAGTACAAGTGTGAAGGAGAATGGGTGTGAATTACGTCTGGGATTTGCTCATGCGGGCGAGGGAACAGGGACTGGATGTAGATAAATTCCGCTTTGTACCCGCTGTCAGCTACTCCCCGTATATGGAGCTTAGTTTGGCAGAGTTGAATACGTCCCATTTGGAGCAGGTAGTAGAGATTAATCCATACTACCGCTTTTATTCTATTTTTCGGGATTTGTTTCCACCGGATGCAGCAGAGTGTCTGGAACTGAGAGAATCGTTATTTGATATCATGATTCATTTTTTGGCGGAAATCGATTTGTATCAAGGGATGAATCGACGAGAGTATCATATAAGGTTTGTTCAGCGTGATATTGCGGACGGTATCTTTGGGCCGAAGGTAAAAGAAGGCTTTGGCCAATTAAACCGTGAGGATCGGGATGCGATTGGGGAAGGACTGCTGCGTCTCTATGAAACAGGGGAGGCCGTGCATCTGCTAAAACAAACGTTGCGCCGCGTTTTCCATCGCTCGATCATTTACACTAACTGTGAGGAAAAAGACGAACTGCTCATATATATCGGCCAGGAGGAGACGACGCTGTCGCGAATCAAGGTGGATTTGATTCTGGATTTGTTTCTCCCGGCACGATTTACGACGGAATTGTATTGGACAAGCCATTTTGGCATTTTGGAGGAAGATCCTACGATGAAAATAGACGCTATCGCCCTCTATTAAGGCTGAATGGCTAAGAAAGGATATGTGAACGATGAACGGACCCTATACATACAGGTTGCTAGACCCGCTCACCGATCGAAAAAGCGTCCGCAGTATGACGAAATACACGCGGGCGGAATTGGAGCAAATGACGACCTTTCAGTTGCGCGGGATATGTGATAAGGAGCGACTGGTCGAGGGCTTTGCGAATCGTCTGGCACGTGAAGAATTAATTCGTGTGATTTTGCGATTTCGAAGCGCAGAGGAGCATCTACTCATCACAAGGCCGAATCCTGGCGGTTTTGAACGTATGGAATCGGCACTACAACGCAACTGGAATGACCGCCGGCAGGAAAGCGGTGGTATCCGGGTTCCCGCCAAAATCACGTTGTATCAGGGAGTGCGCACAGGTCGCATGGACAACTACCGGATCGAGTCCGATTTGCCGTGGCTGAGCTCTTCTAATGTGCTGCTGGTAAATGCGACAGGAGAACTGTGCGGTGTTTTGAATTTGGTGAAGGATGAGGGGCGAGCAGGCGTATATTATCTTTCTCGTCATCGCGATGCTGAACTGCGAGAGACATCCAATCATAGTTATAGCCTGCTGTTTCTACGAAGACAGGAATCAGAATACTTTTATAACCTCTACTATGGAGATAAGCCGATGCTGCCGCTGAAGCTTCAAGTTCACCGCATTCCGGTGGCCGAACTGATTATTCGGGGCACGGAAACAACCGATGCGGTACTGGCGATTGATTTTGGTACCTCGAACACCACGGCAGGTGCTTATTTGGACAGTTCCTACGTTACGGCTCCTGATACAGGCTTGAGCAGCACGGTAAGGTTGAACGCCATTAATTATGTATCATTCCCCGGACCGGAGGGTACGGAAGGCGAATGGATCGAAGTGTTGCCGACCGCCATTCGCGTCGCGGACTGCTCCAATCCTGAGCATATCGTTTATGGTTTTGGGGAAGAGGCACTACGTGGAAGCGATGTGGCAGGCAGCCGTGCCACGGTATTGCGCGGGATCAAGCGTTGGGTCAATGACTATAAGCGAATCGAAGAGTTAATGGATTCTGAGGGGAATACAGCAACCGCTTCCCGCAGCGATATTCTGGCGGCGTTTATCCGTTATGTGATTGCTACTGCGGAGCAGCAATTTAAGTGTCGATTTCGCAACCTTCACTTTTCTGCTCCGGTCAAGCTGCAGCCCCAATTTATTGAAATGTTTAGCGATATTTTGCCTGATTACCGGATTGAAGCGGAGGATGCGCTGGACGAAGGGCTGGCCGTACTGTACAACACGCTGGCAGACCAGATGGAACGAGGAACTTTCGCTGATGGTGAGGAGTACCAGGCACTTGTCATTGACTGTGGTGGAGGGACTACAGATTTGTCTTCCTGTCGCTTCCGGATTGAAGACGGACGGATTGCCTACAAGCTGGATATTCACACAACGTATGAAAACGGGGATACCAATTTTGGCGGCAACAATCTGACGTATCGGATTATGCAGTTTATGAAAATTGTATTTGCAGGGTATTATGCTGCCGAGACGCGTTTGCCTGACACGGATATTGATGCCCTGATCGGCATTCCTTCGGGAGATTTGTACCGTCATGTGGATGAGTTTGGTGTAGATGCTGTCTATGCAGGGTTGGAGGAACGCTACCGTGAGGCAGAGGCGATTTTGCCTACCGCGTACAAACGGTATGAGCATGCTACACGGGATGAATATCAGCGGGTGCTGAGCAATTTTCAACTGTTGTGGAGTGCAGCAGAAAATATGAAAAAGGAATTTTTTCTACGTACAGGGATCTTGCGCAGCCGCTTCGAATCCGAGCAGGTATTATCCGCTGAAAGCGACCTGAACATTGCAGTCATGGATCGTTGGCTGGTCTCAGTCATCGAGAACGGACGGTTCCGTGATGAATATGGCTTGCCTGACGTGGTGTTTAACATTCGGGAAATACAGCAGCTTCTTAAGGCAGATATCTATAATATTGTGCGCAAGTTTTTGGATGACTTTTATTTGGAGGGACGCTTGCAGGATTATTCGATTATCAAACTGACCGGACAGTCCTGCCGGATAGACGTGTTCCGCGAAGCACTCAAGGAATTTGTGCCAGGGCGCAGTATTGAGTTCCGACAAAAGGCAGAAGACCTGAGCCGGGTACCTGAGTTGAAAATGGCCTGTCTGCGCGGGGCTATCCGCTATCTGAACGCGAAAAAAATGGGGACGATTGAGCCTGTCATTACCAATCATATTCCATCTATTCCGTATACAGTCAGCGCATGGACACATACGGGACGGGAGAAGGAGCTGATTGCGAGTTTGGAAAGCAATCGGGTACGCGGTTCGATTTCCCGGCCGTCTCAAGCAGCCGAAGTGGAATTCTTTCTAACGGCCAACGGCGGCAAGTTGCGTCAGCGTCATGTGTACCGCAGTCGGCCAGATGCTTTTGAACCCATGCCGTATGAGGAAATTGCTGGGCTGTACGGGCAGGATATCCCACAGGATGATACGGACTCCATTCGCAATGAGGAGACGAAATATTTTGTTTTTGTCGGGGATAGCCGTTGGGGTTTTTATGTAGTGCCGATTACCCGCCGTGATGAATTGCTGTATCTGGGTCCCAAGCGCTTTTTTGCCTTCGAAAATGATCTCTCCGAGCTGGATTTCTTTGATGGTACTAAGTAGGAAATTAAGATTTTGCAAAATGCCGAATCAGAAATATACACAACGCTTGGAGGGAATAACGTGCTGTATGCAGGTTTTTGGAAACGAACCTTAGCTTATATCATTGATAGCATTCTTTTAGGATTTGTATTTTTCATCATTGGCTTGATCTGGATTGTGATTCGGGCTTTGGGAGATTGGATACCATCCCCCGCAGAAACCTCTTTGCTGTCAGATGGAGCGAATTTTATTTTGACAATGAAAACGGTCGGACGGACATTGCTGAACTGGGGAGTTATATGGCTGTATTATGCGCTCATGGAATCGTCCAAATGCAAAGCCACAGTGGGCAAACTGGCCCTCGGCATTGTTGTGCTCGATGAGTTTAACCACAAGCTTAGCTTTGCACGGGCAAGTGCACGCTACTGGAGTAAGCTTTTATCGTTCATCATTTTGTTCGTCGGCTTTATCATGGCAGGCTTTACGGCGAGAAAACAGGCCCTTCACGATCTAATCGCCCGCACCTATGTTTTGGATAAACGCGAGCTGAATTATATACTTCGCGAGCAGGAGCAACGTGCAGCCGGGATGTAAGGATATCAACAGATTCAAAGGTTACGATGAACTGTAGTTTTCAATCAGGGGGAGCAGCAGGATGTACGCTGGTTTTTGGAAAAGGTTTTTCGCCACTTTGCTAGATTATACCATTTTATTTGTGATTATTCGTTTATTTTCTACATTGCTATTTGTAGCGATAGGATTTGTATCTGCCTTCTTAAAAGTGCCAAAGTTTTTGGAGCATGGTTCACTCATAGACGATGAATCGTTGAGAATTGTGGGAGCTATTACTCTTTTTGGCCCTCTTCTATTGGATTGGCTATACCATACGATCATGGAATCATCAAATTGCAGAGGAACGGTAGGTAAGCTGGCTGCAGGGATTGTTATTGTAGATGAAAATAATAAAAAAATATCTTTTGGTCGGGCCAACGCCCGCTACTGGAGTAAAATCGTCAGCTTAGTCACTATTCTTGCCGGTTACATTATGGTGGCCTTCACGGCTAAAAAGCAGGCACTGCATGACAAAATCGCTTGTTCCTATGTGGTAAACAAAAAATGGCTCTATTACTCAGAGTGCAAAAAGCTTAACTCACAGATTCCGGAGGTAACGGTACCGCCTCCCGCGCCCGGTGTGAATCGGCTATCTGTTCCCCTGAATAAAGAAGATTAGAGAAAGAAAGGAGGAGAGTACCTTGTTAACGCATATCGTTCCGAAGTTTGAAAAAGGTCGTATTCTCAAAACCGAGATGCTGGAAAACCTGCGGGACTACCCCCGTAGTTTTCTGGATATCCGGTATCAGGATTATTCGGATGGCATCATTACAGGGATGAACGTAACTGTCGGGGAGCACACGCTGACCGTAGGCAGAGGCATTGTGAAGCACAACGATAAATTGTACCTGCTGGAGCAGGAGTACGAAGTGCCGTATGCAGCCACGGGAAGGCTGTCGGTGTTGAAGCTGCACTTTTTAGAGCCAACAGATCGTCCGGATTTCGTCGCTCACCATGCAGATATCGTGCTGGAGGAAGAGGCAGAATTCAGTCTGGATGAATTGGAGCTCGGCCGATTCAAACTTAAAGACGGTGCCGTGCTTCGCTCGAAGTATCAGGATTTTGCCGACATGGCTACAGAATTCAATACATGGAGTGATATCCATGCCCCCTTTGCAGGCCTGAAGCAGAGTACATTGCGACCGGAAACGATACGCTATTTCGCATCCGAGCTGCTTAAAAGTGGTGCAACAGATCCGATGGATTGTATGTTTGCGTTGATGTGCCTAAACTCGGAAGTTGTAGGCAGGGAATCCATTCAGCATTATATTGCAAACCGAAACGCTACGGAATACAGAGAGTATTCTCATGCTCAGTTGCATAGACAGTTAGTCCTAATTTTAGAAGGCGCCGGACGTGGAAAACGAGCAGCAGGCCGTTGGCAGGGCGGCGGAGCCGGACGGATGATTGTGGATTAGAAAATTAGGTAGAGGAGTGTGCGTTATGAAATACGAGGATGAGAAAATTTTGGATCTGCTCCACGAGATGGAGAAGCTGAAGAGGCCTAGCGATATTTTAGCATGTCCCCTAATCATTGACGGTCAATCCTATAGGTTTGAAGAGCGATCTTTCTTTAGCGACCGGCTAAAAATGCATGTCCCCTCTAACTTTACTCCTATGCCCAAGCATTTACAAAAGATTAAATATCCTCATGAGCAACGTCCAGAAATAATTTTGACAAATGATTTGGGAAGTGTGGATGTTACGCTCAATCGGGTGGATCAGACATTACAAGATGAATGGGTGAAACAACTCACTTCAGGAATGAAGGCAATGATGAAAAATATGAATCCAGCCCATGTGTTTTATGAAGAAAATGTGGAAGAGATTCATGGAAAGCAAATTGGCTACTTTGACTTTAAAAGTCCTGCGCTGGACCAGCCCATATACCACAATATGTTCTACTTTGAGCTGGAAGGACAGACGGTCATGGGAACATTTTGTTGTCCGTATAAGCAGTATGCTGAATGGCGAGATGTTGCCTTGCAGATGATTCGTACCATTCAAACGGTTGACGAGGCAGAAAAGGAGGGAAATGAATGAGTAACCCCATTTACACCACAGCAGATGTTCAGGTGGCCCCTTATCAGTTTCAGCGTGTATTAAGTATTCATCTTATTAAACAGTTAAACGAACATGTAAGCTTCTGCATACGTGGCATTGTTTCGGAAGACAAGCTGGATCGATACGTAGAGAAAGCAGATGAAGATGAACACATCGAAATCTTCTTAAAAAGTGAAGGTAAGGAGATTCGGTTTTTCCAGGGAATCGTGACGAATATTGCTGTAAAAGCTGTAAACGGAGTACGCGAGCTTACGATTGAGGCTAGCAGTGAAACCTTAATGATGGACATTCGCCCTAAACGTCGTTCGTTCCAAAAAACAGCGGAATCCTATAACAATCTATTTTCGTATGTTACAAGTTCATATACTAATGCAGAAGTGATAGATGAGGCTTCTCGTGGCGCAGCGATCGGTGAATTATTGGTGCAATACAATGAAACAGACTGGGCCTTTATCAAACGAATTGCTTCTCGGCTGCATGCTGCCTTAATTCCAATTACGATGCAACAAGGATTAAAATATGTGATTGGTGTCCCTCATTCTAGTTCCCCTCAACCGCTGAACGAACATAATTATTCCATAAAAAAAGACTTGAAAGAGCATAAGCTTATGTCTCGTAACGGACTGCCGGAATATGGCGAGTCTAACAGTTTGAGCTACGAAGTGACCAGCAACAAAATTCTAGAGCTTGGCAGTTCTGTTATTTTTCATAAAAGAACGCTTTACATAGCTAGGGCGGAGACGGTCACCGAAGGAAATCTGATCGTGAATCGTTACATTTTACGGGATGCACATGGGTTAAAATGCCCAACCGTTTATGCCTATGATTTATCAGGAGCCTCTCTGTTTGGCAAGGTGATTGATATTTCCAAAGAAAAAGTGAAAATCAAGCTGGAAATTGACCAAGGCTCAACTGCATCTGGGGCTATGTGGTTCCCCTATTCTACTGTCTATTCATCTCCTGATGGAAGCGGCTGGTATGTTATGCCGGAAGTAGGGGATCAAATTCGTCTGTACTTTCCAGATGAACGCGAACAGCATGCCTTTGCTGCTAGTTCTGTCGATCTTGCCTCCTCTGATCCTGTTAAAAGAAGTGATCCTGCGGTCAAAAGTATTAGCACCAAATACGGCAAACAAGTCGTTTTCAAACCAGGTGCAGTCGAAATTATCAACAGTGGACAAATGCTCATGCGCCTGACGGATGAAGGCGGGATCGAGATTAACAGTAACAAAAAAATAACCCTGTCTGCTCAGGAAGATATCCAAATTACGGGTGGAACAAAAATTATTATGGAGGGAAAAGAAGGCGTAAGTTTCATTCAATCTGGAGCCAAACTCGACATCATAGACGATGTGAGATTAACCGGGGGTAAGGTGAACATTGAATGAAGCTCATGGATCGGGATGCTGCATTGCAAGATTTACTGGAAAAACACGTATTCACGGAATGGATACAGGATTTGGCCCTTATTGAAAACAACTTTCTGTCACGCCAGCAAGCCATTGAAGATGAGCTTATAGCAGCTTTAGAGTCGTTATGCCAGCTTGCTACCGTACAGCATGAACAAGGTCGAAAAGGGAAGATTCGATATATTTATATCTCTTTGCTCAGAACCCGTGTTATGAAAAATAGAGCGATTTACCGTATTGATGCCTATGATGAGAATTGGTTTCTGGATGAGGCTGAATGCGCTGTCGAATGGTCGGCAGGCTTTATTTTCCAGCCTTTGTTCAACCGCATGGCTAAACTGGAACAACTTAAATCAAATTATGCTCGTAAGATCACTACGATGGACATTGAACAAATTCAACAAATTGAGGCGGTCAAATACCATCTGCTTACTGTTGAGTTTTTAAAAAGTCAGATGCCAGTCTTTGTTGTTTCCCCTTCGTTAGCAAGGATGCCGAAAGCTGAGGTATGCACGATATTTGCTGGAGAGTTTCGCGATGATAGCAAAATATTATGCCGGTTTACAAGTGATGGGGGAGCCGAGAAGCGAGAGGGGGGATCTTCATGGATTATTTCCTCTTAAAGCAGGACGTGCGGTATACCAATGTTCCTGCGCTACTCAAGGTGAGAGAAACGATTGATCCTTGGAAACTGTATGATTTACGGCCCGAGGATATTGTCAAACCATTGATGTTCCATGTGAAGGCGGATGCAGAAAGTATTTTTATTGATTATTTAGAAGGGCCTATTCCTCTCTTTTCAGATGCTTTAAAACGCCTTATCCAAGCCTATATGCCGGAGTTGCCCTTGAAATTAACCATACTTACACAGATCGAACAGAAGATACAGAAGAATTACTATATTCCTTTTATAGCGCAGCTGAAAGCTGTACATCCGGAAAGCGAATGGAATGTGAATCAAAATGTGATTAGAAATCTGGTATTACACGCAGATGCTATTCGAGGGCACAAGATATTTAGAGTTCAGGAGAGTGCTGCCCCGTTGATCGTCGTCCGTCTAGACGTGGCGGAAAGCATATTGCGGCGTGATTTTACCGGGATCTCATTGGAACAAGTCCGGGTGAAATAAGGAGGGATAAGAACATGTCAGGCAATGAGTATTATGTGGTACGGGGAGCCTGTATGCGTTGTACATGTGGGACTCATCCTCGGAAGATCAATTTGCCGAACAGCCACGGGGCATATGTTAATGGTAAACCCATGATGAATGAAGGCGACTATTCTCCAGAAAACGTCCCTCATTTTGGAATTTGCAGCAGTTCGGAGCAACCAAGTACCGAGACTATATACCTGATCGCAGAAGATGGTTCTACGATCTCAGGAAAGCCATGTCTGCCGATGCTGACGGATACATGGAAAAATACAAAAGAACAGACCAAGGTGGGAGGGCTACCAGCCTTGACGACCTCCTCTTTTCAGACTTGTTTATATCATGGATTTATCGAATTTCATACGAATGGCCAGCAGGAGGAGTAGCTGGAAGGGAGGTTTGAAAACATGATAGGATATGATCAGATTCGAATAGATTCGCCTTACCCTATTCAGGTCTTACAGGATGTTCGAATTGAGTGGAAGCCTGGTGAACATGGGCGAATTACACTCACAGGCATATGCAAGGAGTCTAGCCATGTCACAGCTGCGCTGGATGCGACCTCAGAGGACCAGCTACATGTGTATGCGCAGGATGGACAAGAGGAAATCAGCTTGTTTAAGGGTATCGTCCATACAGTGGAAGTTGAGAACTGTAATGGAGTATATACATTTACATTGGAAGGAATCAGCGCTTCGTTTGAATTGGATATTGTCAAAAGAAAGCGGTCTTTCCCTGAAGAAAAACAAACATATAAACAGTTAATAAATAAGCTTGCTCAAGGCTATGAGCAAAGTGATGTCCTATACCAGACCGGAGAGCAGTCGGTAGACGAAGCCATTTTACAATATGATGAAACCGATTGGGAGCTTATGAAACGGATGGCAAGCCGTTTACATACAGTGGTGGTCAGTGACATATGGGAGTCCGCATCGCCGAAGCTGTATTTCGGAATGCCTGCTGGCACACAGCGAACGATTCGGCAGGATACGCCTTATACGGCAAGTAAAGATTTAAGGGGCTATCAGCGGGCAGGCGGGACGTCAGCCGGGCTACATGATACCGACTTTTTCAAATACCAGATTGAAAGCGGAGAGCGGTATGCTCTTGGAGATGAAGTGCAATTTCGTCAGAAAACGATGATTGTAACTGAATTGTGGAGTCGAATGGAAAGGGGTCATTTGCTATTCAGTTATGTGTTGGCTCGTGCGGAGGGTATACGCAGTGATTTCATCCCTAATCCCAAAATGATCGGGATTTCACTGGAAGGAGAGGTTCTCGCGGTTCGGGGAGAGGAAGTAAAGCTGCGGCTGGCGATTGATAAGGACGATGGGGTATCCGAGCCGCATTGGTACCCGTTTGCTCCCCCGACAGGAAGCGCGATGTATAGCATGCCGAAGGTAGGGACACAGGCGAGCCTGTATTTTCCGGATGCATCTGGTTCCAGAGCAATGATTTTGGGTGCGGTTCGTACAAATGGTGACAGTTGTGCTAAGACGAGTAATCCCAATGATCGATATTTTGGTACAGAGCATGGTAGTGAGCTGAAATTGGCACCGGATCGCATCCATATCATAGGTGATCCGGGTGGGGCATTGCAGATGAGTCTGGATGATGCTGTTGGCATTGAAATTACCAGTCCCAAAAAGCTGACGTTAGAAGCAGAGCAGGAAATTATTCTAAATACGCCTAAGAAAATCATTATTAATGGAACGAGCCAGGTCATGGCGTACCAGACGGGAGGAAGCACGGGGGTTTCGGTAGAGAACGAATACCACGTGTTAGGAGGAAACGTCTGGGCTGATGGCAGCGACCGAACCGCGTATCCTCCATTTGATGATGAACCAAAAGAAGGAGAGCCCCCTCCACCGCCGCCTCCCCCTGAACCGTTTAACTGGGGAAAGCTGGGGATGAATATATTGGGCGGTTTGGCGGTCGTGGCAGCTGTGGCTGTAGTAGCGGCTGTTACAGTAGCTACGCTTGGAGCGGGTACGGTAGTCATTGCGGCTGTAGCCGGAGGAGCGATGCTGGCGGGAGGTTTGGGTGTAGCCAGTTTGGCGGCATCAGATATTGCCCGAGGGGAAGTGAGTGACTTTAGTGACTATGCCCTGACCGGCTTAAGAGAAGCGGGGATCGGGGCAGTGTCTGGAGCGATTTTTGGTCCACTCGGTGTAGGAGGAACACTGCTAAGAAAAGCAGCGATCGGCGGTGTGACAAATGCAGCAGAAAATCTGGCGAGTCAGGTGCTAAGTGGTGAAAAGATTAACTGGGGTTCAGTAGCGAAAGATGCGGGCTTGGGTTTTGTCACCGTAGGCTTACTGGACTCCAAAGTAGGCAAGGCTATCGGCGGATTCGCGGAAAAGGTAGGCAGTAAGGTTACACCGCAATGGATTAGCAAGGGTGTAGATGCAGTCGGGGCAGGCTTTGGCAAAGCTGTAAACAAGCTGGAGCAGGCTGGTAGTAAACTGGGTCAGAAATTTAATGAGCAACTGAGTAAAATGGCAGACGGCCTTAGCCACGGGAAGTTAGCTACGGCCAACGGAGCGCCAGTTCCGCACGTTAATAAGATAGACAGCGGACCACTTCCGCAGACGGATGTCCAGAAGAATTACAATAAGGTCATGAAGGAAATGGAAGAAAAAGCAGCGAAAAAGGTTGAGGGCGCTGGTGATGCTGCTAGCAGGCAAAAGCTAATAGAGGATTCTAAAGATTTTGCTAGAGAGCAGTTAGACAAGCATATTCAGTTCATTAAGGACGGTGGAATAAAAAAACCTCTTGATGAAAATGGATTTGGTGGCGGAAAATATAAACCGGACGTAATAAGTGCCGCAGTAGACATAAC
Source organism: Paenibacillus ottowii (assembly GCF_006874425.1). Taxonomy (GTDB): domain Bacteria; phylum Bacillota; class Bacilli; order Paenibacillales; family Paenibacillaceae; genus Paenibacillus; species Paenibacillus ottowii. The sequence continues at coordinate 227,055 of NZ_VIJZ01000005.1, read as the reverse complement.
AACGGTAGGTAGTAAAAAAACTAAAATAAAATTTGGCTATAACGGGGCTAGAGAAGGACAATTCAATCCAAGTGTAACGGAACTGCATCCTGACTTAGCTGACATAGCAAAAGAGACAAGGAAGAAAGCTAAAAACGACCCTAATAATCCGTACAAAGACGACGAAAGTTTCGAGCTATGGCATGTTGAGAATTGTGCTGAAATTCAGGCGGTCAATCAGCTTTTATGGTCAGGTTCAAAAATAGAAGATATACTGATAAGTACTGTTAACGGTAAAGGAAAATATAAACCACCATGTAAAAACTGTCAGAAGACATTTTTCGATTTCATTAATGATTTTCATGAATAATATTTTTGAATAAATAGGAGGTTGCTTCATGCGAAACATATCAGATGAAACGAGAGAAATACTGCTACAAGCAGGATGGAATCCAAATAATAAGCTTGATTTAACCGAGACAGTTAGTTTTTTGGAGGCAATGGGATATGAAGTATTCAATCCAGTTATTGAAGCATTAAGTCTATTTGGTGGAATTGAATATAAATTTAAGCATCCGGATGGAAGTTTAGAGACGTTTCATTTTATCCCTGAAGAAGCTGTTGGGGATTACTATGAAAAAGAAGACTTTGAGGAATTTGAGGCGCGAGTGAAAGAGCCGCTTGTTATAGTTGGAGAGGCATACCGTGGGAATTTAATAATGTTTATCTCGAAATCAGGGAAGGTATTTGGGAAAAATGGGTATTCATTATTTAAGTTCGGAGATAACATTTTGGAGGCACTAGACACTCTTTGTTTATTTAGGAAACCGGAAGAAATAGAATAATAAAGTTCAGTCATTTATCAAAGACTTTGGCAACATGAGAAAGGTTATGCGGTGCTCAATGAGCCACTTAACCTTGTATAAAGGATATAATCCAATTAGTTACGAATTGAGTTGTACGCACAGAATGATTTTTTCCACAAGAACTATTAATATTTTAAAGGATGCTGGTTGGTATCCCGTAAGAAAAATAGAGATCGGCTCAACAATAAACTTCTTAGAAAAAAGAGAATTTGAAGTATTTTATCCTGCTAAAAAGGCATTTGAACATTTCGGAGGGCTAAAGTATTCAGTGCCTAGTGATGAATCAGATGACTTTCAGATAGACCCTGAATTTTTAAGGGAAGGAATCGAAAGGAAACACTATAGCAGGTACGAAAAGATAATTGGAGAAGAGCTAGTTCTAATCGGATTGGCATATGACGGTAATGCAACTATGTTTATGTCTAAGATAGGAAAAGTATACGGTATCATAGACGACTATTATATTTGGAAATAATGTATATGAAGCTATGAATAATTTATGTGAGAGTAAAGAGCTAAAGATAATTTGTAAGGAATGAATTATAGTGTTTTTACAAGTCAAATAGGTAATAAATGAATTCAGTTTTAATAGATAAATTTCAAATGCTTATTCTAATGTAAATCAATCTTTATTTTTCAGTTTAGTGAGTTTATAAATTTTATTCTTATTCAAACCAGATTAGTCTTAAAATTCAGTCAGTAAGCCCCTAATGCGGCAATAGGACAACCTTGTGTCTATGAACCCCTTAGGGGCTGTCTATTTATAATTCCCTATTTCTAATAATTATCCCCTTTGAAAGCCTATACATTCTTTTAAATAAAAAAGATGACATATGTTTAAAAACAGGAAGAAAGTCACTAAGACTATAGTCGCTTGTTTGGTGAAGTATGCATACCTTAATCTGCTGAAATTCGACATTTTTTATGCTAGATGAATGTGTTCGAGATTAAGCTTGAAATCAACGGGGTTGTCGTATCAAGGAATAATCCCTTTTAGGAGCCTATAAAAAAGGACACTGTAACGGATAAGTAGTGCCATTGCGCAATTATGCTTGTCCATTATGAATCTTTTCATATCGCTCATCCACGCCTTGTAAAATCAGTTCGATTAGATTAGAAGATTTGCATACATATGTATAAAAATGAGTATTAAGTCTCAGAAACTCCCTTTGCTACTGTGAATTGACAAAATGTAATACAGTGGATAATATGGTTGGGGACACGGGAGATATTGGAATTTAAAAAGGGGTAATGAGTTTTGAACAAGAGACTAGATAACAGATGTAACAACAAAATGAGATGGGGCCAAACGATTTTTGGAGCGTTGTTGGCGCTTAGTCTGGTATTACTCAGTGGGGGTCATGCGTGGGCTTCGTCCAGTGAACAGTTAAAATGGATTGAGGGTGGCCGAAAGGTAGACCTGGGAAAAATGGCTACGGTTGATCTGGACTCATCTCTTCTTTTCTTGGATGCGGCTAACACAGCAAAAGTAAGTGAGATGAATCACGAGAAACCATCTGGCAAGGAGATTGGAAGTATATTTCCGAAGGATGAAAATCAAAATTGGGAAGTTATTTTTGAATACTATGAACTTGGACACATCAAGGATGATGAAAAAGAAGACATCGACGCAGATGCCATTCTAGATAGTTATAAAAAAGGTACAGAAGAGAGTAACAAGGAAAAAGCCGAAAGTGATCGCCTGTATGTTAAGGGCTGGGATGTGGAGCCTTTTTATAATGAAGCGACCCATAATCTGACCTGGTCTATGTTGGCCGAAGATGGGAACAAGGAAAAGCTGATCAATTATAACGTTCGTGTGCTCACTCGTCAGGGTTATATCTCTGCCATATTAGTATCCGATCCTGCGCATTTGGATGCGGATAAGAAGTTTTTGAATGATAGCATACTACCCAAGCTGACCGTGAAATCAGGGGAGCGATACGAGGATTTTAATGCATCAACCGACAAAATTTCTGAGTATGGTCTGACTGGACTGATCTTGGGAGGAGCCGGCTTGGCAGTAGCTAAAAAGGTGGGCTTGTTGGCATTAATCATTGCTTTTTTTAAGGGCGCAGGAATTAAGGTGCTCGTACTCATTGGTGCGGCTTGTGCAGGTGTGTTTGGTGTGATAGGTAAGTTTTTTGCTAAATTATTCCGTAAGAAAAAAACTGAGTCCATGCACAATGAACCGAATGCTCAGGATCAGTCAGAACCTTACAGTAGCAATAAAGAAAACACGCCATTATAAGTAGGGGAATATAGATGTCCGTTCATGATGATGGGAAAAAGCAAATTTATAAATTGGATAATAAACGTTTTGCTATTCTTCATTCTCATGCCATTCTTACCGATTTGGCTCGGGCTCAGGCAGTCTGATCAGTACACACAGATTATGAAGCTTAGCCAAGACCAATATAAACAGATGATTCTGGTGATGACAAGACCCATGAATCATCTGTTTTTTCGTTTATTTATCCCTTGTAATACTTTCGGTACACCGCAGGTGTCGTACCTTCATACTTTTTGAATATTTTAATAAAATACCCCGGCTCATTGAAGCCGAGCTCGCTACTGATCTGTGATACCGGAATATCTGTAGCTTCGAGCAGTTGCTTCGCCCATTTCATCTTCAAGCGGGAAAGATAGCTGGAGAAATTTTCGCCCGTTTCTTTGGCAAACAGCCGGCTAAAATAGCTTGGACTAATGTGACACAAGTCAGCCATGGCTTTTAGAGAAAAATTTTCACCCTTGTGCTCGTAAATATATTCAAAGGCGGGTTTGAGTACAGGATTTCCGCACAGAATATCCTCATCCCCTGAGGAGTTCAGATAGGCATCTGCTAAGATATTATTCATTTCTTTCTTAAGGCTTTCGATATGCTTCAGCGAGTAGCCAGGAAGGATCTCGGACAACTGCGGAGTGGACTTGATGGCCGAAGCCTTTTCAAACATTTCCGCAAGAAGATTTTTGTTCATCGCTTCTTCAACAATATAATTACATAATAAGGATAACATGTTGGAGATCATCTGAATTTCCTGATAGGTCATTGTCGGCAGATCGGCGTAGTAGTCCTTAAGTTCCTCCCATTTGGAGCTGTACAGCTTTTCATTTTTGGACGTGAGGATCTGTTCCAAATGTAAAGCGCTCGAAGGATCGGCTAGGCGAACCTGGCCTGCCATGACGGCGCCGATATACTTATCGTCGATAATGATCGGTACCGCGATGTCAACGATGTCATAATGACAGAGATAAATGTAAGGTTTGTTAGAACGCACGGCCTCAAGTCCACCACGAGAGTCACATTTTTGGCAATAAGGAAGGAGATTCTCATCTTGGCGAACCTTCTTGCAGAACGATTGGCATTGGCTGTGGCTGGTTACCGGATTTCCTCTATAATCGACGGTGAGAATGGCCAATTTGGTAACGGATGCCAATGAATCCTGCAACTGCTCCCACTTTTTCAAATCAAAGATTTTCTGGATGCTCAAATGTTCACGTAGCAAGCTTCTCATCCCTTAGTGGTAAATTATCCTGTAAGCAACAACAAGAAAGTACAATTTGCATTCTTCAGTGCAAAAAAATACGATTGCAGATTATAATATATTCCTTGATTCCTCCAATGTAAAGTTTACACGGTTCGTTTATAGTTTAATTCAGAACGAAACCAACACAATAAAGGGAGGAATTATAGATGAGAAAAGCATTTATTAGCCCAAGCAAATATGTACAAGGTGAAAACGAATTGTTGAATTTGGGTTACTATGTGAGCACTTTCGGCAAATCTGCTTTACTGATCGCGCATCCTGCTGATGTGGCACGGGTGAAAGATAAGCTTGATTCCACTACGGAAAAGTATAACGTAACCTTTGTTGAAAGCGGTTTTATGGGTGAGTGTTCCAGACAGGAAGTGTCTAGACTTCAGGAAATCGCCACTGCGAATGGATGTGATTGCATCGTTGGTCTCGGTGGTGGCAAAGCGATTGATGCAGCGAAATGTGTGGCACAAGGGGAAGCGCTTATTATCTGTCCGACGATTGCTGCGACGGATGCGCCCACAAGTCATTCGGCCGTTCTTTATACCCCGGAAGGCGCCTTTGACGATTACGCTTATTTTAAACAAAGCCCAAGTGTCGTATTAGTCGACACCACTGTAATCACTAATGCACCAACCCGATTCCTCGTATCAGGTATGGGGGATGCACTTTCGACTTACTTTGAAGCCCGTGCGACCTCCCGTTCTTACTCCAGGGTTAACGCCGGACTACCTAACGGAGTATGCGAAGGTCAGTGTGCTCCAGCCGTAGGGACGAATGCGGCGATGGCACTTGCAACGTTATGTTATGAAATGCTCTTAAAAGACGGCGCCAAAGCCAAAGCGGCATGCGATGAAAATCAAGTTACACAAGCACTCGAAAATATCGTTGAAACTAATATTTTACTCTCAGGCCTTGGCTTCGAAAGCGGCGGACTTGCTGCGGCCCATGCGATTCATGATGGACTCACCATTTTGGAAGGTACGCACCACTATTACCATGGAGAGAAAGTCGCCTTCGGTACGATCGCACAGCTGGTGCTCGAAAACGCACCGACAGAGGAATTGCATCAGGTGCTAGATTTCTGTCTAACTGTCGGTTTGCCAGTCTGCCTGGCTGATATCGGCGTTGATCATATCAGTCCGGAAGAACTGATGGAAGTGGCTGCCAAGGCCTGCATTGAGGAGGAATCGATTCATGCGATGCCGTTTCCGATCACGGTGGAGCAGGTTGCGGCGGCCATTGCTGAGGCCGATCGAATCGGCAGCCAATACAAAGCGGAGGTAAAGTAGCATGAAAAAAGTCATCAACCGTACGGAGAACTTGGTCCTTGAGATGTGCAGCGGTATTGCGCTCGCGCATCCCGAGTTGGAATTCCTGCCCAAATATAAAGTACTCAAGAAAAAGGAACTGAACGCGGAGAAAGTAACGCTCATCAGCGGCGGCGGCAGTGGGCACGAGCCTGCACATGCCGGCTTTGTCGGCAAAGGGATGCTCGATGCGGCGGTCTGTGGTGATGTCTTTGCCTCGCCTTCGCAAATTCAGGTGTATCAGGCCATCCGAGCAACAGCTGGGAAAAAAGGCACACTGCTGATTATCAAAAACTACAGTGGTGATATCATGAACTTTAGAAACGGCGCTCATCTCGCTGCTGAAGACGGTCTGGAAGTGGATTATGTAAAGGTTGAAGACGACATCGCTGTAGAAGACAGCCTATACACGGTTGGGCGGCGCGGTGTAGCAGGTACGGTGCTTGTGCATAAGATCGCGGGTGCAGCGGCTGAAGAGGGGCGTAGTCTGGCGGAAGTCAAAACAGTGGCCGAGAAAGCAGCGGCCAATGTACGTAGTATCGGATTCGCCTTGACATCATGTACCGTGCCGGCGAAGGGCTCGCCAACGTTTGAGCTTGGGGATGATGAAATGGAGTACGGCGTCGGCATCCACGGTGAGCCTGGTATCAGACGGGAAAAGCTGACGGATGCGGATACGCTGGCAGACAGAATGGTAAGTGATCTCCTTCGAGACATGCAGATCGAAAACGGATTCAGCGGGGAAATCGCTCTGCTAATCAATGGTTTTGGAGGTACCCCTCTGCAAGAACTGTACCTTTTCAACTATGCGGTCACTCGCAAACTAGCAGCGAAGGGGGTCAAGACCAATCGAGCTTTCGTCAACAATTATATGACGAGTATCGATATGGCGGGCATCTCAGTTTCGATCATGAAGCTGGACGACGAACTGAAAACGCTACTTTCCCAGGAAAGCAGCGCGCCTGCGTTCAAGGTAACCGGACCTGTAGATCACGTTGAATTCACGGATCTTTCAACTGTAGCAGACGAACATCGGCAGGTATCTTTCGAGGTGGAAACCGCCCCTGATTTTGCGGCTATTGAGAATAACAAAGTTACATTGAACAATCTAATCTATCTGGTTGACAAAATGAGTGCGGTTATCATCAAGAATGAGGTGCCTTTCTGCGAGCTTGATTCTCATGCAGGCGACGGCGACTTTGGCATGAGTGTGGCGAAGGGATTTCGTCAGCTGAAACGGGAATGGAGAGACATCCTGGACCAAGAATCTTTGACGATGGGAACCTTTCTACATTCATGCTCGCTCGTCATCATGGAATACTGTGGTGGGGCTTCGGGTCCAATCTGGGGTTCGGCATTTCGCGCGGCGGCACGATCTGCGGGCGATCGAAGCGAACTGACCGTTGCCGAATTCGCAGATATGATGCAGGCTGCGGTGCAAGGCATTCAATCGACAGGTGAACGTTCTTTCGGGAGAGGAGCCGTCGTTGGTGATAAAACGCTTATTGATGCATTAGTGCCCTGTGCCGATAGCTGGATAGAGAGCGCGAAATCAAATGTTGACGTGAAGGCAGCCTTTGTACGAGGTGCTCAAGCTGCTGTACTGGGGGCCAAAAAGACAGAAGACATCGTGGCACGTATGGGACGTGCCGGAGCGGTCGGAGAGAGAAGTCTTGGTTATCCAGATGCGGGGGCTTATGCGCTTGGAGTAATTTTTACAGAGCTTGCTGAATGTTTGAGCTGATTGTCTATATATCCAAATTACTGCCATGAACCCTTCGTTCTTCTATACTCGCTAATTCTTAAAAATTCAAGGTTTGTTCATTGCAATTGGGGTGCATTAGCGTTATAATTTCAGACGGATTCAAAGGGCTTATCCGTGAATCCGAGGGAGTTTATCCCATCTGAGCAAGCCTACTGCATGCTCAAATAAGAATTAAGCGAGGGATTTACAATGAAAACCTGCTGCACCATCCAAGTTGACGAAGACAGTTTAGTTATTGATTTGCCAGAAGAAGGAACCACACTAGAATCCCTGCTCGGTGATATTGAGAGCTGTGGAGGAAGTGAAGAACCTTGGCTACAACTTATAGACAAGGTAATAGGTAACTCATCTGAGACTGTACTGACAGATCAAGCGACGGATGGCGGCGAGATGAACGAAGATCAGGCAACCCAAGAACCTCAAGCTGCCGCTAAGGGGTAATAGGGACATCACACGATAAGACGATATTTTTTACATTATTCGCTCACATATAAGATCATGACAAGACTGCTGTACCGGGCCTAGGCATCGGGAAGCAGTCTTTTTTTAGCCATTTAATCAGCTAAGACTAGCCAAATTTTTCAATAGGCTATGAGGCTTTTGTCCCTTTAGTACTCTACAGGAGCCAACCAAGGGATACATATCCCAAAACCGTGACTTCTTATTCATTTTCTGAGATAAAGTCGTAATACAATATAGAAATAACTATAATAGTAGTAGCATCCATATACAGGTAAGTGACAGCGAATGTTGGACCTGATCCTCTTATTGTACGAAGGAGGGGGTGAAAAAGCAGAGAACAACGCACTGATAAGTCTCATCTAATTTATAAAAAGGAAGGAACGTGTAAATGATGAACAGGCAATGGGTCCTGCCAAGGATCGCAAAAAGAGTAGCAGTACTGTTAACAGCAGTGATGCTATTAACATTAACGAATGGATTCAATTGGAATGCGCCAACAGCAGCGGCGGCCGGGACGACCCCAGTGGAACGTTACGGACAACTTTCAGTAAAGAACGGTAAATTGGTGGATAAAAATGGACAACCTGTACAGCTCAAAGGTATTAGTTCTCATGGCGTACAGTGGTTTGGGGATCTGGTAAATCAGGACACCATGAAATGGTTGCGGGACGATTGGGGCATTTCCGTATTTCGAGTTGCATTGTACACTGAAGAAAACGGATATATTGCCAACCCTTCATTGAAAAACAAAGTGAAGGAAGCGATTGAGGCAGCACAGAAACTGGGTCTGTACGTCATTATTGACTGGCACATTCTCTCTGATGGCGATCCGAACATTCATAAAAATGAAGCGAAAGCTTTCTTTAATGAATTTTCCACCAAGTATGGTCATTTGCCCAACGTTATCTATGAACTCGCTAATGAGCCAAATGGGAATGTGAACTGGAACAATCAAATCCGGCCTTATGCATCTGAGGTAACTCAGGTGATCCGCGCTAAGGATCCGGATAATATTATTATTGTAGGAACAGGTACCTGGAGCCAGGATGTACAAGATGCAGCAGACCATCCGCTTCCAGATAAAAATACAATGTATACCGTGCATTTCTATGCAGGTACACATGGACAATCTTTACGTGATCGGATTGATTATGCCCTGAACAAAGGTGTAGGCATTTTTGCTACCGAGTGGGGTACAAGTGACGCTTCGGGTAACGGTGGTCCGTTCCTGAATGAATCCAAAGTATGGACTGATTTTATGGCCAGTCGCAAAATCAGTTGGGCCAATTGGTCGCTTTCCGACAAAAATGAGACCTCTGCTGCCCTGTTGCCTGGTGCCGACCGCAAGGGTGGATGGCCTGATTCACAATTAACGGCTTCCGGCAAATTTGTAAAACAGGCGATTCTGGAAGGCTCCAGCAATCATGGTGGAGGAAGCAACGGCGGGAATAGCGGCGGAGATGGCAACAATGGTGGTAATAACAATGGTAGTAATAACAATGGTGGAAATAACGGTGGCGATCACAGTGGAAGTACACCAGGCGGTAATAATGAAGGGATTGTGCTTCAATATCGCACCGATGACACGAACGCCAAGGATAATGCAATCCGGCCTCAATTTAATATCAAAAATACCGGAAAAACAGCTGTGAAGTTGAGTGACCTGAAAATTCGCTACTATTACACAGATGAGAGCAAACAAGCTCAGCAGTTTTTTGTAGATTGGGCCAAGATTGGTAATGAAAAGGTAAAAGCAACTTTTGTAACTTTGCCAAATCCGAAGTCCAAGGCTGATAAATATGTGGAGATTTCCTTCACAGATGGAGCGGGAACGATTCAGCCCGGCGGCGAAACCGGAGAAATTCAATCTCGTATTCACGCAGCGAATTGGAGCAATTTTGATGAGACTAACGATTACTCCTATGGAGCAACCCAAACAGCATTTGCAGACTGGGACCACGGCACCGTATATCAGCAAGGTAAGCTGGTATGGGGCATAGAACCCTAGGATATGCTGTAGCTACTACTAACTACTGAACGAGTAAGATATATAGGACTTTTGGTTGCGGTCTTTTGAAGATATGAAGTACAGTGTGTACGCCTTTGGTGTATGGTATATACTACCAAAGTACCATACGGCATTCAACTTTAGTGGTGTCTACACTACTTCTATAGTACGGATGGGTTGGTTCTAATGAACCGATCCTCTACAACAAACCCCCGCTGTTGCCATTATAGGCAGGCGGGGGTTTTAATGTGCTGAAAATTAGCCTTAGTTCAACCTTCTGTTTATACCAAATTAAAAGCTTTGGCCAGCAGCCGATAGGACTGAACACGCTTATCAAAGTCATGAATCGATGAAACGATCAGTAACTCATCAGTACGATACTGCTCAGCCAGTCTCAGCAGTTGTTCCTTACACTGTTCAGGTGTACCCACAACACGCGATGCTGCGGACTGACGCAGCCGCTCACGATCAAATTCTGTATATGGATAGGACATGGCTGTTTCCGCCGACGGAAGAGAATCCATTTCTTTACCCTGCATGAGTAAAAGGAAATACAAACTAGCACTGGACGCCAACTGTTCAGCTTCCTCTTCGGTTTCAGCGCAGGCTACTGTAACTGCTGCCATGGAATGGGGCTTATCTCCTAAGATCGAAGGCATGAATTGCTCGTGATAACGCGCAGTAGCTTCTATGCCGCCCGGAGTACCAAAAAATTGGGCAAAGGCATAGGAGGCGCCCATCATGGCGGCCAATCGGGCACTCTCCCCGCTGGAGCCAAGCAACCATAACTCAGGTACGGTCGATATCATCGGGGAAGCGTGAAGACCGGCAAACCGATGATTGTCAGGCACCGAATCATGGAAGTAGTCTATTAAATCTAAAATCTGCTGCGGATATTGTTCGACAGCTTGGTATTTCCCTTCCTGCAAAGCGCGGGTAGCCAGTGGCAAGCCGCCTGGAGCACGCCCTATTCCCAAGTCAATACGTCCTGGGTGGAGCGCTTCCAGCAAGCGGAAATTTTCAGCTACTTTATATGCGCTATAGTGTGGAAGCATAATCCCGCCTGAACCCACACGAATGCGCGATGTATGAGCAGCCAAATGCGCGATCAGCACCTCGGGGCTGGAGTGCGCTAGTGTCTTGGACGCATGATGCTCGGATACCCAATAACGGCTGTACCCCAGTTGATCAGCTTCACGTGCTAAATGGGTTGTATTAGATAATGCATCTTGAGCGGTACCGCCTTCAGGAATATGAGACTGGTCCAGTATACCCAGTTTAAGCATTTTGCAATCACCTCTTACACAACTGTATCAAACACAACTCATTAGGTCAAAACCCAAAATGGATAGGTTGGAGTTTGAGGATCTTTTCGTTATAATAAAAGATGCATAAGGGATGAGAGAACATCCCTGCTCATGGAGAGGGGATTGAATTTGTGTTAAGAACACCTTTGGGGCGTGTACGGCTCATGCTCTGGATTCAAGCTATAGCGTATTTGGCGATACTATTCACCCACCAGCCGCTGCAAGCTGCGGGCATGACCCAGGCGGTTATGGTGATTGGTAACATATACAGGGTGAGCTTTCTGTTGCTCCTCGTTGCTTTGATCTATGGAAAAACCGCATTGCATTGGTCTATACGAAGACCTCTTTTTATTATGTTTGCCTCCTTCATTCCGTTTGGTCTAATGATTATGGATTTTGTTTGGGTGAGAAAATGGACAGGGGACTCGGCAGCAGAACAGCGAACTGCATCGTAAACCTGGTAGAGGTGTTTTGTTGTGAGGGCCATAGGAGTTTGTCTTTTGTCTCCTGTCTGTGGAAGCGGGACTTGCTCCGATGCAGTAGAAAGAACATTGCGCAGATGGTGCGTGGTGTTCTTTCTTTTTTTTATGCACCGAAAACCCGGGGGAAACCGTTAACTCAATGTAATGCTAGGGTTTGAACTAAAAATTCAGCCGTCTTGCGTCTGTGGAAACCTTCAACCCAATGTCCGGTGAACGGATAAACTTCAATCGTTTTGGGTGATTCAATGCGGTTATAAGCGGCGAAAATCGTCTCTGGCATGCACACCGTATCCTTCAGCCCTACAGATACCATGACCGGGATACGAATGCGATGAGCCAGATTCATCACGTCAAAATAACTTAATGTATGTAGTACCTGCTCCAAATGCTCGGGGAAGCGGTTTGCGAATTCGGCAGCTTCGGTCAGTGAACTGGTAGAATTCATCATACCAAAATCCATATGACACATATTGGGAATGTCTGCTACTGTAGTTGCAGCTTTATCGCTGAGCGCAGCCACCATTAATGCAAGCCCACCGCCCTGGCTCGCGCCGCTAATGGCGATTTTAGCTGAGTCGACATCGGACTGCTCCGCCGCCCAATCTACAGCTCTAAGGGCATCGGTTGTAATCGTTTTGTAGTAGCAGGTATCCTTGTCCAATATTCCTTTTGTGACCCAGCCTTTAACCGTCCCGTGAGGATCTTTCCGATGATCTCCCGTTTCTCCTCCCTGACCACGGACATCTACCGCCAATACAGCAAAGCCCAGCATTAGCCAGGATGAATAATCTTCAGGATAGCCTTTTCCGCCTGTGTAGCCATGAAATAGAACGATGCACGGCAGCTTTTGATCTCCAGCAAATCGGGGGCGGACATACCAGGCATGCAGAGGCGTATCATCGACCCCCTCAAAAGTAACCCGATAGGCCGTCATATGAGGATACGGTGTTTCTATGGGCGTTTTGAACGCACGTACAGGTTTGGCTTGAACTTCCTCCAGTGTTTTGTCCCAGAATAAATGCATATCTTTAGGGGTGGTAAGATCAGGACCATACTGCTTCAATTCGGCAATTCTTTTTTCAATAACATTCATAATCAAAAATTCTCCTTCATATCGAATGAGTTCGACTTATGCTTTACTCGGTAAAGTGGACTTCTCCAGCTCTCTTAGCAGCTCAAATGCTTGTTCATTAGTATTTCCGCATGTATCCTCATCAGCATGAAAGCCACTGCATACAGCGGGTCGCTCAGGTTTGCCGAATAATTGGCAACGGTAATCGGGCGTGAGCTGAGGGCAAGGAACACCAGCGGGTTTTCCATTTGGCATGCCGGGTATGGGGGAAGAAATTGTAATGGCAATACAACATGCAGCACATCCTACTCGACACTCCAATAGGGTCACTCCTTCTAATCTGTTATTTTTGTACCTTATGCATGAAGTGACTTCAATGAAGCCATAATGTGAGGATGGCACAAAAAAGGCAGGAATACAAGGATAAAACGGATAGGAGACACACTTTCCACACAAAGAGCATAAATAGTCTGGGGGGGAACGTAGGATGGTATCGAGCTTCCAAATCAGCGTTCCATTGAGTGGTAATATTAACCAATTGGTCTCTGTGTATTCAAAAGGAGTTCGAGTGGTTAATAATAGAACACAACGATAAAAACTAAAACGAGGTGACGCAAAATGAGTTGGTTATGGGCATTGATTGTTGGTGGTATTATTGGTTGGTTGGCAGGAATTATCGCAGGTCGTGATGTTCCGGGTGGTGTGATTGGTAACATCATCGCTGGTTTTATCGGTGGATGGTTAGGTAGCTTGATTCTGGGTGACTGGGGTCCTGAAATCGGATCGTTCTACATCGTTCCTGCATTGATTGGTGCGATTGTGCTGGTCGTAATTGTAAGCTTGATCTTCCGTTCCGTTGGACGGAGCAGAGGCTAACTTTACGAATCAGTGAATAGACGTGCCCTATGGGGCGCAGGCAAAATGAAAAAGGCTGCTTCCACAAGGTTTACAAATGACCTGTGGGAGCAGCTTTTTTTGCGAAGAGTTTATATAGTTTCCTATTGAAAACGCCTGATATGAGGAACAATTAGAACTCCCAATACGATACACATGCCGATGGTTGCAAACATGGCAATGGTGAGGATACCCCCAAGCTTGTCCGCCACGGCACCTACGGCCAGATAGCCAACAGGAAGCAGTGCAAAGGAGAACATCAGATCCAGACTCGCTACACGTCCAAAGGATTCAGCGGGAACTAATTCTTGCAGACTTGTCTCCCAGATGATCGCAAAGATCATAATGCCAAATCCTTCGAGCATCATGCTTAGAATCAATCCTGGCATCCAGGTGACTATAGACAACAGCAGCAAGGCAAGACCGCTGACAAAAGCTCCTAAGTAAGCGAGCAGGCCGCGGTGCTTCCAATGCTTGCGTGATCCATACACAAAGGCTCCCAGCATGGCACCAATACCACTGCTTGCCATTGCCGTGCCATATACGACTGGATTATAGCCATGATGAACCTTGAACAGCCACGGAATGAGTACAGCGATAATACCGGAATAACAAATATTAATGAAGGAAAAGGCAAGAATCGTAATCCATAGCCAAGGATGGCTTTTGAGAATAGCGAAGCCTGCTATAAAATCCTTGAGAAAATGTTGTCCACCCTGATCCTCTTGTTCTGAATCGGATTGACGTTTGCCAATGACGGAGGCCAAATGAGCGCTTAGCATCCAAAAACAGGAGAAGGATACTAGATAAGCGATAGAATCCAGTCCAAAGCCGACACCTGGGGAGGAAAAGGATACAATAAAGCCTCCTAACGGAGGACCGAGTAAACGAACGGCTTGTATACTGATTTGACTTAGCGCATTGGCAGCATTGCGGATGTCCGGTGTGAAGATCTGTGCACGTAAGGCCGAATAAGCCGGATTAAAGATACCATCCATCAATCCGTACAATGCAAGGCCTACGAATAGAAACGGCAATTTCATTCCGCCCGTAAACATCAGCACAGCTGCAACGAACATCAGACCAAAGCGGGCGATATTCGTGAACAGAAGGAGACGAATCCGGTCAATTCGGTCCACAATCATTCCTGCGAAAGGAAGAATAAGTACGTTTGGCAGCATATAAACCGTCATCGCCAGTCCCATGATGGTGGTCGAGCCTGTCAGAGAATAGATAACCAGTGGCAAAATGACTGTCGTGACGGAGCTCCCTAACATAGCGATCCAATGTCCAAGCCACAAGAGGGTGAACGCTTTGGACTGCTTTAATGGTGAAGTAAAGGTAGCCCAGGCTGAGTGCCTTCCTTCGGGGGATAAAGTTGAGTTTTGGGTATCCATAATCACACTCCGGTAAATATTTCTAATCTGCATATTAAAACCTATTATACGAAATCTCTTATGTAATGGTACACAAAAAGTTACTGCGAAGAGAGCTTAAATGAATAGTCTACCTATGATTGAGTCAACCTAGAATCGTATTGCATGATAAAAATAATATAACAAACCTTTTGGATAGGGATTATTGGATAAAAGCATTGACGTGTGAAAATGAATGATGTAATATTCAATGACCAGCCTGCGCTAGGTTATTAAGAAAAAGGAAAGAGTGTGGATAACATGAGAAAACTTAATTTTTTACCGATTGTACTCCTCGTGATGGCATTGCTGGTTTCGGCTTGCGGCAACAATGATAAGGGCGCTAGCACGAATAATGCATCTACTGGAGAGAACGGTTCTAATAATGGAAAAGCAGATACAACTGCTGCGGCAACGCTTGAATCTGTCAAAGCGAGTGGCAAGCTGAGAATCGGTACTGAAGGTACCTATGCTCCGTTTACGTACCATGATGCTACTGGAAAACTGACAGGCTTTGACGTTGATATTGCAACTGAAGTAAGTAAGCGTCTGGGTGTGCAACCGGAATTTATCGAGACACAATGGGACGGCATTTTTGCAGGCTTGAACTCCAAGCGGTTTGACACGGTATTTAATGAAGTGTCCATTACAGATAAGCGTAAGCAAAAATATGATTTCTCCGATCCGTACATCGTCTCCAAGGCGGTTCTGATCGTGAGTGAAGATAATACCGACATCCACAAATTTGCTGACCTAAAAGGTAAAAAGGCAGGACAATCCCTGACCAGCAACCTGACTCAAATCGCGAAAAGCAACGGGGCGGAAATTGTAGCAACCGAAGGCTTCAACCAAGCTATTGATCTTCTCACTTCCAAACGGGTAGACGCAACCGTCAACGACGGATTATCCTATCTGGATTTGAAAAAGCAAAAGCCTGATGCTCCGATCAAAAAGGTGGACGAATCTGCGGATGCGTCACACAGTGCAGCTGTATTTAATAAAGGCAGCGAAGATTTGATCAAGGCAGTCAACAAAGCATTGGCTGATATGAAGGCTGACGGTACGTACTTGAAAATTTCCGAGAAATATTTCGGAGCCGACGTTTCCAAATAATAAATGAAGACCAAACCTTCTTTTTAAAGGATGTCTGTACAATGGATGATCGCCAAATACAAATTATTATGGATTCATTATTGCCTCTGCTAAAAGCAGGGGTTTCTTTTACGATTCCGCTCACCCTGATCTCATTTGCTCTGGGACTGGTGCTGGCGCTGATCACTGCACTCGCCCGGTTGTCCAAATGGAGAATACTCAAGCTGATTTTCGGCTTCTATGTATGGGTGATTCGAGGAACTCCTTTGCTGGTGCAATTGTATATTATTTTCTACGGTTTACCTTCTGTGGGTATTACACTGGACCCCTTTATTGCTTCCGTGATCGGATTTACGCTTAGCGTTGGGGCCTACAGCTCTGAAATTATGCGTGCGGCTATTATTTCCATTCAGGAGGGGCAGTGGGAGGCGGGATATTCCTTGGGGATGACACGCTGGCAAGTGCTGCGGCGGATCGTGCTTCCTCAAGCTTCCCGAGTGTCCGTACCTCCGCTGGCCAATTCATTCATCAGCTTGGTAAAGGATACCTCACTGGCTGCCACCATCACCTATGTGGAAATGTTCAGAACGGCTAATCAGATTGTAGCTACCACCTACGAACCGTTACTAGTGTATACTGAGGCTGGAGTTATTTACCTGCTGTTTAGCACGATATTGACTGTGCTGCAAAATTATTTGGAAAAGCGCCTGAGCCGTTTTTCCGTTAGATAAAGGAGATTGTACCGGTGATCCAAATTCGGAATATACACAAGTCGTTCGGCTCGCTGGAAGTGCTTAAGGGGATTGACGTGACCTTGGATAAAGGGAAAGTGCTCGTGATTATCGGTCCTTCCGGTTCGGGTAAAACAACGCTTTTACGCTGCTTGAATTTACTGGAGGTTCCCGACCAGGGAGAAATTCAGGTAGGTGATATTGCCCTGAATTTTGCGAAAGGAACGAAGCTCCGGCAAGAAAACATTTTGGCGCTGCGTAAACGGACAGGGATGGTATTTCAATCCTACAACCTCTTCCCGCATATGACTGCCGTACAAAATGTGATGGAGGGGCAAGTCACGGTTCAGAAAAAGAGCAAGGACGAGGCGCGCAAACAGGCATTGGTGCTGCTGAAGAAGGTAGGTTTGGCTGAGAAAGCCGAATCCTATCCACATCAATTGTCGGGAGGACAGCAGCAACGGGTCGGTATTGCCCGGGCAATGGCGGTTGAACCAGAGGTGCTTTTGTTCGACGAGCCCACCTCTGCTCTTGATCCCGAATTGGTAGGTGAGGTGCTCAAGGTCATGAAGCAATTGGCTGCCGAAGGGATGACGATGGTTATTGTCACCCACGAAATGAAATTTGCGGCAGAGGTAGCGGACCATGTAATCTTAATGGATCAGGGCGTGATCATTGAGCAGGGTACGCCATATCAGGTGCTGGAGCAGCCTACCAGTCCACGGGCTATCCAGTTTCTGGATCGACTGAGTGGGGAAACGGAATAAACTGAACAGACAGGCAGCTATAGCCGGGGGTTAAAAATAACGCCCCCAGGTCAGTAGCTGCCTTTTTTTCATCAGTGATCCTCTTTTATTTTACTTTCATTTTTAATGTAATTAAGAAGGTCATCAAAAGAATACAACAGCCTGTTAAAAATGGAGCGAACATATTCGCATCAAATAAAAAACCCGCTAGAGTGGGGCCTAAAATATTCCCGACACTCATATAGGCATTATTTATACCAGCTACATATCCCTGCTCATTGCCTGCCATCTTCGACAATAGTGTATTTAGAGCTGGACGAAGCGTAGCTGTGGCAAAGAAAATAAGGGAAGTCACAAGAAAGATACTCCAAAAGTCTTTGGCGAAGAGAAATAAAATATAAGCAGCAGAGGTGAAGAGAAGCGAGCCTTTGATCAACCTTTTTTCACCAAACTGCTTGATCATTTTAGCAACAACCAATGCCTGCATACCGACACCGATCACAGCCCCTGCGGTTAGAAGGATTGAAATATTTTGCGGTGAGAATTGGAAGCGGTTCGTTACATATAAGCCAAGAACGGATTCAAAGTTAGCGAGTCCAAAAGTCATCACCAGGACAATGATAAAGAACATCGCATATTTTGACTTTAAAGACCTTGCATACTGTTTGAAAATAGACTCTCTTTGATGAATTGTTGCCCGTGCTGCCTTCATTTGTTCTTTGGATAAACTTTCAGGTAAACAAACAATTGAAAAAATAACTGCAATCATAGCCGCACCTGTTGCTGTATACAGCGGTACTCTCGTTCCATATGCTGCAAGAAGGCCACCAAGTCCTGGACCAATAACAAATCCAAATGACATCGCTGCTGCTAGTAGACTATTCCCTTTGGCACGTTCTTCGATTGTAGTGATATCAGCTACATATGCCATCATGGGCGGAATAATCAGGGCTGCTGCCACTCCTTCCAGAAGTCTTGAGGTATACAGCATCCACAGCTCATCTCCAATAGCAAACATAAATTTAGCTACAGCAAAAACAATAACACCTACGACGATAAAAACTTTTCTCCCATATCGATCAGACAGCTGCCCAGTCATGGGCGAGAGCAGGAATTGCGTTATGCCATAGGATGCTACCAATAAACCGATGGCCCGCCCACTGGCACCAAATTCAATGATCAGTTCAGGCAGAATAGGGGTAATTAAGCCAACGCCGACCATCACAATAAATATATTGATCATGAGAATTGCGAGTATTCTTTTCATACAAAAAAACCTCCTTATCCATTGGTTTCTGGATAGGAGGCAGACATGCGAACAAGAAGACACACTGCTCCCGATCAACGAGGCAATGATCTATCTTATTGTTAATCCCCAAAAGCCTACACTAATCCTATCCAGAAAATTCGTAAGATTACGTTTTTCTTTGGAAATAGGATTAGTAGATCATTGGCTTAAGGTCACCCTTTCATACTTTATTGTTTATTATTGTGACATAAATTTGATAATAAGGAAATAAAAGGTTTGATCAGAAGAACCCAACTCGACCTTCGGAGGCATTTTTTAGCCAGTCCTGCTTGCGGCTTTTATCAAGCTCGCCTCGCATGCCCTTAATAATCAGCTCAATATCGGCTTTTCCTTGCTCATGCCATTCCAGCGCCGTACTGACATACAGTTCTCCGAGCTGAGCCAGGGAGAAGCCGTCCGTCATCGCAGCTGCCTTCTGTGTACCTGTCTCACCTGCAAAAACAAGGAAGTTACGGAGCTTGAGATACGCGAGTCGCAGCTCTTCGTCAGGCAAACTGATTTCATAAGCCCGGTCGAAGCGACCTGCCCGGTTCATCAGACCTGGGTCGATTTTTTCTGGATAATTGGTCGTTCCAATCAGGAAGATGCCCTCCTTGGATGTAGCGCCGTCAAGCGTATTCAGGAAAAAGGAACGAACCTCCTGAGGCATGGAATCGATGTCTTCAATGACCAGCACCATCGGCGCTAGGCGAGTCGCTGCCTCAAACACCTCTTTGACCGATTCGCTGGTTGTATATTCGGTAATTTGCCAGTAAGCGGCCGGACCCGGTACACTGCTGGCAATAGATTTCACAAGAGTTGTTTTACCGTTGCCCGGATGGCCGTATAGCAGAATCCCACGCTTGTAAGGGATGTTATAAGTCTGATAGAAGGTACGATCCGCTTCAAAAAACTGATCGAGTGATCGGAAGATATCCCGCTTGATTTCCGCTTTCAAAATCACATCATCCCGAGTAATGGCACGGGTTATCGGCTCTGCCTGCCGGGAGAGTCCTCGGCTTGTATCGGTGAAGACGGTGACACGCTTCATATTTTGCTTGCGTTCACGCCCGCGTACGCCTGCGAGGAAGCTTTGCAGCTCCTGGTCGCCTGTAGCAAATACGTAATCTTCATTGTATACGCCATTCTCACGGAAAAAGGGAACTCGTGCCAGTGCAATCCCCCACTTGGGATAGGCAAATACATTATTACGCATCGACAGATGCACACCGTATTCAGGAGTCGGTCCGTCATCGTCATACTGGATAGTGCGTTCCTCCAAACGATCGAAGACTCGTGCCACATGCTCCAGCTCAGGGCTGCCTGAACGAATATCCTCCTCTAGCAGATCCCAATATTCAATATTGGGATCGTCGCTGGCATACAGCTCGTATTTTACGCCATAGCGGTTATAAAGTGCTTCACTGATACCGTCGATCAGACGGGCATAAGCAGCATAACCGGTAATGCGTCCATCTGTACGTTCGTCAAATTCATAAATAGCTGGGGTGTCTATACTCAACATTATTTTGCTCCTTTCAGGGCGGCCAGCGGTTTGCATTTGGCTACAACAGCTGCGAGTCCTGCCCCGGTAACACTTTCGATAATATCATCTACATTTTTGTAGGCTTGTGGAGATTCGTCGATAATACTTTCCAGAGAGGCCTGGTTCACCACAATTTCGTCGTCCGTCCCTACACCCAGGGCGCCTGCAAAATCGTCTACACTCACGAGCCGTTTGGTCGCAGAACGTGAGCGAATACGGCCTGCTCCATGACAAATGGAATGAAAGTTATCCTGACCACCCGGTAAACCTACCATAATATAAGAGGCAGTCCCCATCGAACCAGGGATCAGCGCCGGATGCCCTGTCGCCTGATAGGGTCGCGGATTGTCGGGGTGTCCTGCTGGAAGCGCGCGCGTCGCACCTTTACGATGTACAAACACGCTGCCATGATCCGGATGGGACTCATCCCAAGCATAATTGTGCATCAGATCGTACAGAGTGCGCAACTCGCACTTTGTACCAAAGACATCGCGGAAGGCTTCTCGCACGGAGTATGCAATCAGATGTCGGTTCACCACAGCATAATTCAGCGCTGAGTACATCATATTCACATAATGTGCTGCCTCGGGATGATCCAGCGGTGCGAATACCAGTCGCGGGTCGGAGGTGCCGAGACCGAGACGACTCATCGCTTTGGCAATGGCAGATGAACTGGCCTGGCTGACTGCTCCACCCCAAGCGCGTGATCCCGAATGAATCATCACAGCCACTTGACCATCGAACATCCCCCAAGCTTCAGCGATTTCTCTATTTTCTTCCGCAATTTCAATCGCCTGAATTTCGACGAAATGATTGCCTCCACCCAGCGTGCCCAGCTGCCGATGAGCGCGGTGCCAAGTACGGTCTTCGACGAGATTCAACACTTCCTCGTCAAAGGAGAACTTACTGTGCTCTACATGGGTCAGTGAGGTGGATTTTTTAGGAGTGTAGCTATCCGGAATATATTTATTAGGCAAGCCATGCAGGCCTTTGCGTACAATATGCTCCAGTCGTATATCCGAATAATGTCCGCGTTGGTGGGCTTCCATCGGCAAGTATTTGTCGATCGTCTTAACCAGCTTGCGGCGCAGCTTGATTTCCTTCAAAGCATCCTTGTGCAGATTGGTCAGGTGTACGCGCATGCCACAGCCGATATCGCTTCCGACGATGGAGGGAGATACATAGCCGTCTTCCATCCCCCATACCGCAGTTGTACCGATGCAGGTTCCGACGCCTACATGTACATCCGGTGTGTATCCCATATAGCGGATACCTGGAATTTGTAAATTGTTATTAGCCATCTCGAACACTTTGTAATCAAGTGAGGCGAAAAGTTGCTGCGAAGCGTACACCGTCAGATCCCCAGCTGGAAGCTTCATCAGGTGACTGTATGGTCCTTCAGGAAAAAATGAGTCGGTCGTAGATTGTGTATTCATAATAAATGGGTAGTTCCCTTCTTCATGTAAATTCATAACATCGTATAGAAAGATTAAAAAACAAAAAAAGCCGCAGACTTGTCGTCTACGGCTTCCTGCACCGAAAGTGTCATTACATTTTATGATCAATACATCATAAAAACATAAATAACCTGTTCTTTCAATAGCATACAAAATTAAAAAAGCCTGGTTCATCACGCCGCCAGACAGCGTGATACCCCCATCATGTCGCCCGAACGGGGCCGATGAGACGAAATTTTGAATATATGATTGGATCATGCTGACTAATCGTCATTAGCGTGTAAAGCTTGGTCATGTCTGTCGGCCCCCTTTTCTTAAAGTTAATTGCTATGTTAATGGAAAGCTGTGGAAGCTGTCAACCCCAAAAGATAAAAGGGTGGAAAAATGTGACTATGCGCATGGTGAAGTGTGAGCAACATCATAGTTCAATTGACCCAAAGCTGTTATTGTACTGAATATTCAAATATTCAGATATTGTTGATCGTTATGAAAACAATTCTGTGAAGGGGGACGGCGCAGCATGGAAGGAGATCTCCAGAAGTTTAAGGCTGATTTTTTCAAAGCATTGGCTCACCCTCTGCGCATCCGCATTTTGGAGGTGCTGAGTGAAGGGGAACGGAATGTGAACGAGCTGCAGACTGCGCTTGGTTCCGAAGGTTCTGCCGTATCGCAGCAATTGGCTGTTTTACGGGCTAAAAATTTGGTGAACAGCTTTAAGGAAGGCACAACGGTCGTGTATTCACTACGTGATCCGCTCTTAACGGAGCTGCTAGCGGTGGCGCGGCAAATTTTTGACAATCATTTAGTCGAAGCGATCTCGTTGCTGGAAGGCATACGTAACGAGAAGTAATGCTACTACAGAAAAGAAGGGTTACAGGGATGAAGTGGAGAGGAAGGTTTGAAGGCTATAACGCAGGGGCTTTACGAAAGGATTTAATTTCTGGAAGCATCGTAGCAATTGTGGCGATCCCGCTCGGTATGGCGTTCGCCATTGCATCGGGGGTAAAGCCGGAATATGGTCTGTACACAACCATCATAGCGGGAATTTTGATTTCACTGCTGGGGGGGTCTAAATTTCAGATCGGAGGCCCTACAGGCGCGTTTATTCCGATTTTGCTCGCTATAGTCATGCAGTACGGCTATGAGAATTTACTGATAGCTGGTTTTATGGCAGGTATTATACTCATTTTAATGGGTGTTCTAAGGTTGGGGGCATTGATCAAATTTATTCCCAAGCCTGTAACCATTGGCTTTACGGCCGGGATTGCCGTGACGATCTTCAGTGGTCAAATTGCTAACTTTCTCGGCTTGCGCGGGGTAGAGCGACATGAAACCTTTCTGCCTTCGATGGCAGAGATCATCCATCGGCTTCCTTCACTCAATGTGTACAGCATCCTGACAGCTTGCATCTGTCTTGCTGGGCTTATTGTGGTGCCTAAAAAATGGCCCAAGATACCTGGCTCGCTGGTCGGCCTACTCTTGTCAACGCTGGTGGCAGCCTTGTTTTTTCCAGGGCAGGTGGCTACGATTGGCTCTGCTTATGGCGCAATTCCGGCATCTTTGCCTGAGCTGCATATTCCTGCGATAACGTGGGAATTAATCGTGAAGCTGTTGCCGCCAGCACTGGTTATAGCGATGCTGGGGGCTATTGAATCGCTGCTTTCAGCGGTGGTAGCTGACGGGATGACGGGTACCCGCCATAACAGCAATCGCGAACTGGTTGGACAAGGGATTGCCAATTTGCTGACACCACTATTTGGCGGCATTCCTGCGACAGGGGCGATTGCTCGTACGGCAACCAATATCCGCAACAACGCAGTTTCTCCTATGTCAGGCATTGTGCATGGGGTCGTTGTGCTCCTCATTCTGATGCTTTTTGCGCCTTATGCATCTAATATTCCATTGGCCAGTATGGCACCCGTGTTGATGGTAGTCGCCTGGAATATGAGTGAACGCAAGCATTTTGCGCACATTCTCAAAACACGGACAGCGGACTCAATTGTGCTGGTCGTCACCTTTTTGCTGACGGTTTTTACGACACTGACAACGGCTGTGGAGGTAGGTCTGATCTTGGCAGTTGTATTGTTTGTCAAACGTATGAGCAGTACACTTTCGGTCGATAAGGTGCTTCCCGACCCTTCTGTGAAGCATGAAAAAGTAGGTGCACATATGGTTACAGAGCAGCACGATTGCCCGCAGGTGGCTATTTACAATGTGGAAGGTCCCCTATTTTTCGGTGCAGCCTCGGCGTTGGAAAACTCGGGGGTAGGGGGACAGACTGGCCACCAGCAGGGGATTTTGTTGTTGCGAATGGGAAAGGTCCCTTTTATGGATATGACGGGAGAAGCTAACTTTACTGCATTAATACAAAAATACCGCAAGTCTGGTGGGACTGTGCTTGTGTCCGGACTCCAGCCTCAACCGCTAGAACTACTACAGAAAACCGGATGCTACGACATGATCGGGCAAAATCATTTTTTTGAACATACAGGGGAGGCTCTGACGGCAGCTCTTGCAATAGTAAATCAGGATCGGTGCAGGGGGTGCAGGCAAATGGCTTTTCGAGAATGTACGGGCCTGTGCCGCAGAACCCAGGAAACCAAATCTTCCTTTCCAGAAGGAGCCGTTTCGGTTCCCATACCTGTAAATAGCGGCAGATAGCGTTCTTCTACAATTGTTGCTGATTGGCTAAAAACCTCTTCCATTTTCGAAAATAAATGCGAGTCTTCACGTTGCATTTGGTTTCGGATCATAGAAGAGGTTTTTCACTCTTTCAAGAAAAAAAGGAATAAAATTCAAAAAAAGCTTGAATATCTGTTTTTATGACACTATACTAGATTCAAAAGATACCAATTGTTTCATACTTTTGTTTAAAATTGTATTTTAGTATATGTTATATCAACCTCCTCGATCACTTCTAGTATTTTACCCTACCTTTTTCTTCAGCTTTTTCACTTGCTTTTTCCTAGACTTGTTCACAATTCTTAATCGAATGTCTTTCCTTGCGGTCTGCGCCAAAGATGGTTCACCTCAGAATATGACCTATGATTTCACCTCGGGATCTATATTTTTAAAGGAGGTGAGTACCAGAGGCTATTTGTTGGCTTTTTACGTTGCTGCCCTTAAGGCTGTCATTGAGAAACAAAAAACAAGTATAAGGAGATGAAAAGTATTGATTAAGTCGAAACGTATCAAAAAGACGCTGTCGGCCAGTTTTACCGCTATTCTTGCTTTTTCTCTGATTTCTCCGGTGTATGCGGATTCCAGCACAACTTCTTTAGCAGGGGCATCGACGATTTCCGCCAAGGTTTCAGCCAAGTTGAATCAACAATTCAGTACCAGCGAGTATGTCACCTATCTAGTTAAATTAAAAGATCAGGTAGATACGGAGTCTGTGGCTAAGCATGCTTTTCAGAAGGCTTCTGCCGAGCAGATTTCCCCCGCTGCTGCCAAGCTTTCTGTACGTAAAACGGTTGTTAATTCTCTCATGGATACCGCAGAGAAAACTCAACCCTCCGTGGAAGAATACTTAAAGAAGGAAGTCAATAACGGAAACGTTAAAAAGTATAAGAGTTACTTTATCGTGAATGCATTTGCGGTAACCAGTACCAAAGAGGTCATGGATAATCTCGCCACCCTGCCTGAGATCGACAAAATTTTACCGGATGAAAAGCGCGAGCTGCAAAAGGTAGAAATCAATAAGGATGCCCAGCCGGCAGGGGAGCAATCAACAACAGATCAAGCAGTTGCAGATCAAACTGCTGTCGACCCGGCTGTGACGGAAGAGAATGCACAAAAATCGGTGCAAGAATCCGTATATAAAGATGCGGTAACGCCAAGTCGTGTGGAGTGGAATATTTCTAAAATTAAAGCACCAGAGGTTTGGGCCAAAGGTATTGACGGCAAAGGCATTGTCGTTGCTAGTTTGGATACAGGTGTTGAGTATACTCACCCGGCATTGAAAAGAAAATGGCGCGGGCTGAATGCTTCTGGTCAAGTCGTAAATCCAGAGCTGAGCTGGTATGATGCGGTGAGAGGCGCAGCGCTGCCAACCGATTCCCATGGACATGGTACACATACGATGGGGACAATCGTTGGCTCAGACAGCGACGGTACGAATCAAATCGGTGTTGCCCCAGGGGCCAAGTGGATTGCCGTGCGAGTATTTAATCCATCTACCACAGATTCCATCTTGCTGGATGGTGGGCAGTGGATTCTTGCACCTGTAGATAAAAACGGCGAAAAGCATCCTGAACTTGCCCCGGATGTGGTGAATAATTCTTGGGGTGGTGGACCTGGCCTGAACGAATGGTATCGCCCAATGATCAAGGCGTGGAGAGCGGCTCAGATATTCCCCGAATTCTCCGCAGGGAACACAACATGGTCAAATCCAGGCGGAGCCGGGTCTGTAGCCAATCCGGCGAATTTGCCGGAGGCTTATGCCACAGGGGCCACGGACGTTAACAACAAGCTGGCCAGCTTCTCGCTGCGCGGTCCTTCTCCTTATGACGAAGTGAAGCCTGAAATTTCGGCTCCTGGTGTCAACATCCGTTCTTCTGTACGGGGTGGAGTGTATGAGGGGGGATGGAACGGTACTTCCATGGCAGGTCCGCATACAGTCGGATTGGTGGCGCTGCTTCTTCAGGCCAAACCATCATTGACGGTGGATCAACTGGAGGATGTGATTTCGAAAACCGCAACACCGCTGACTGACAGCCAGTATCCGACTTCACCCAACAACGGCTATGGAAATGGTCTGATCGATGCGCTTGCTGCGGTGAATTCCGTACTTAACTAAAAATAATCAGACAGGTTAAAGAAAGATCCCCGAAAATCCCTTTGGTGGCTCGTATAAGGATTGCACGCAACGGCTAACCGTGTGTTGCAATCATGACGTAGCGGCTTAAAAGGGGTTTTCGTACATAAATGAACATAAAAGTCATAGAATTTCAAGAAAAATGCAAAAAAATGACTTGTATATCTGTTTTGGTAACTTTATACTATCCATAATATATGATTTTATATCAATTTTTAATATAAAATGTAATGATATAACATGTTTTTTTCTTCGAATCGCTCCTGCTCTTTCTCCTAGGTATCTACTAGAGTTTTATCGCTTTTCTATTGGATTTTAAACTCACCTATGAAGTACTTCCATCTATGAATCGCCTAATAGTTTTGTGTTTCACTATAATCTATGAAGGAGGTGGTCGCCAACACATCGTATTGCGCAACCCGCGTGTTTGATGTGCAAGGCATGAGGTCTGACTCTGTACAGGTTATTTCGGAAGCATTAAACCTAGTAAAAGGAGTGGAGAAGTAATTGATTAAACCTAGACGTTTCAAGAAACCGTTGTCTATTGGACTCTCTTTGCTTATGGCCTTTTCATTTGTTCAACCCGCTTTAGCGAATAACACCCCGGATGGCTCCAAGCTGGAGCTGAAATCAGCCTCACACAAGGTCACGACCGCGAAGGTGTCCCCGAAACTGACCCAACAGTTTGAGGAGAACAACTATGTTACTTATTTGGTCAAATTAAAAGAACAGGTTGATACCAATAAGGTTTCCAAAAATGCTCTCCAAAAGGCCTCACTTGAGAAAATAACACCTTCCGCTGCCAAAATGGCTGCGCGCAGCCATGTAATCAGCTCTCTGCGTGAAACGGCTTCCAGAACCCAATATGGGCTTGAAAGTTATTTGGACAAGCAATCGGAGAGCGGCGGAGTAAAGGAATATAAAAGCTATTTTATAGTCAATGCTTTGGCTGTCACGAGCACCAAGGAGGTGCTGGATCATATTTCGAAGCTGCCCGAAGTTGATAAAATTTTGCCAAATGAAACACGTTATCTGCAAAAGGTAACGGTTGATAAGCAGTCAGAGAACACAGGCGCCAAAGCGGCTGAAACAGCAACGGCAGCAACAGCAGGAACAGCAAAGTCTGACACAGCACAGAAAGCTGTAGAACCGAAAAAGGACGATGGCAAAACATCGGCATTGCCTGGCAATACAGGTAAGAACGCTGTAGACCCATCTACGGTGGAATGGAACATATCCCATATTAACGCACCTCAAGTGTGGGAAAAGGGAATTGACGGAACCGGAATCGTGGTCGCCAATCTCGATACAGGCGTTGACTACACGCATCCGGCCCTGCATCGCAAATGGCGTGGTCTGGACGCGGCAGGCAATATCGTGAATCCTGAGCTGAGCTGGTACGATCCGCATAGTCATGCGCCGCTTCCGGTCGACCAAGAAGACGATTCCCATGGGACACATACGATGGGCACGATGGTCGGCTCCGAGGAAAATGGAACGAACCGAGTGGGCGTTGCCCCTGGTGCGAAGTGGATTGCGGTTCGGATTTTTAATCCGGAAACGACGGATGCGATTATACTGGACGGCGGTCAATGGCTGCTTGCGCCAAAAGACGCACAAGGTAATCTTCATCCCGAGCTTGCTCCAGACGTAGTGAACAACTCGTGGGGAGGCGGACCGGGCCTTGACGAATGGTTCCGGCCTGTAGTTCAGGCATGGCGGGATGCTCAAATCTTCCCTGAATTCTCCGCAGGGAATACCTCTCTCTCCAATCCGGGTGGACCTGGATCAGTAGCCAATCCAGCCAACTATCCGGAATCCTTTGCCACTGGGGCAACCGATATCAATGACAAACTAGGCAGTTTTTCATTGCTGGGACCCTCACCTTATGGTGAGATCAAGCCCGAAGTTTCCGCGCCAGGAGTAAATATCCGATCATCCGTAGCCGGTGGCGGCTATAAAGGCGGGTATAATGGTACTTCCATGGCGGGCCCTCATGTTGCCGGTCTTGCTGCTCTATTACTGCAAGCGAATCATTCTCTTACAGTAGACCAGCTGGAGGAAATTTTGATGAACACAGCTACACCACGCACGGACAGCACTTATCCTACTTCGCCAAACAATGGATATGGACATGGTGTCATTAATGCACTCGATGCAGTCGGATCTGTTATCCAGGGTCTAGGCTCCGTATCCGGTAAAGTCGTAACGGGCGGCGACGATCTGGAAGCACCTGTTCTTGAGCATACCCCGCCTGCAGCTGCATTCGATGGTCTTGATATACCTTTGACGGCTCATGTAACAGATAATGTCGGCGTGACAGCCGTTGAGGCATTTGCCAAAACAGCGGGTTCGTCAAACTATGTATATATTCCGTTGGAGCGGACCTCCGGAGACAGCAAAGACGGTACATATCAAGCGTCCATTCCGACCTTTTTGGTGGATAGCGCAGGTCTGGAATACTATATCCGTGTAAATGATTACGGTAATAACGGTTTTGAAACGGAAGTATATAAGGTGAATGTCTCCAAGGGTGTTACACCAGGCTACACGCAAGACTTTGAAAAAGACATCGCCGGTATCAATATCGGGGGTCAAGGTAGTGTTTGGAAATGGGGAACCCCGACAAGCGGCCCTAAAAGCGCACATTCGGGTACAAAGGTCATTGCGACCAATCTCGAAGGCCAATACCAGACTAATACCAACAGTTATTTTATGGCCCCTCCCATTGATCTGACCAAGAGTTCCAAGGGGGCGCTGGTCAGCTTCAAGCATTGGTATGATCTTGAAAATAATTCTGATTTCGGCAAAGTGTATGTAGCGACCACAAACAATCAGAATGCGTTTGAACAGGTTTTATCGTTTACTGGCACCAGCAACGGCTGGAAAACACAATATCTTGATTTGCGAGCATTTGCGGGTCAAAAGGTATACCTCCTGTTCAACTTTACTAGTGACAATACAATCGTGAAAGATGGCTGGTACATTGACGACCTGTCCATTCAGGAGCCAGATGCTGTTGCGCCTGCTGCACCTGGTCATTTGACGGCAGAGGCAGATACGGTAGGTAACGTCACACTCGCTTGGAATGCTTCCTCTGATGAGGATGTGAAGCAGTATAAGGTGTATCGTTCTACCCAGTCCGGCAAAAATTATACTTCTATCGGTACAACCTCTGGACTGACTTACACAGATACAATCACCGTCAGTGGTGCGACCTATCATTATGCAGTGTCGGCCGAGGATTACAGCGGTAACGAAAGTGCAAAGTCGAACGAGGCTTCACTAAGAGTGGACGTGCCGGATACGCTGTATAGCGATCATTTTGACGGCAGCTCAGACAATGGCTGGACTCATTCCGGTACCAAGGATGAGTGGGAACGCGGCGTTCCTAAGGAAGTAGGACCGGAGAGCGCATTGTCCAAACCGAATGTGTGGGCCACTGATCTTGACGGCAACTATGAGAATGGTGCCGACTTTTCACTGGTTTCTCCAAAAATTAATTTGAATGGTATACGCAACGCAACACTGACCTTCAATCACTGGTTTGAAATTGAAGGCGGCTATGATTATGGATATGTAGAAGTGTCCAAAAATAATGGCGACACATGGAGTGAGCTGGGCAAATTCTCGCATAATACCAATGGCAAAAAATGGAGCCCTGTTTATTACAACTTGGATAGCTATACTGGCAATGAAATTCAAGTTCGCTTCCACTTGAAATCGGACAACAGTGTGAACAAAAATGGCTGGTATATTGACGATTTTCGTGTGCTGGGTGTTCCAGCTTCGACCGTGACCAAGGATATCGTACCTGAGTCCAAGATCAAGCCGGAAAAAGCGGAAGAACAATTCCCATTGTTCAAAATTACAAGCACTGAAAAGAGCGAATTCCAAGAGAAGGTGAAATCGGCAGAAGCATCCATGGAGCGTGGACGTGTTGGTCTCGATAGTCTTCCAGCTAGTGCTACGGTTACAGTACTGGAAACCGGACGTTCGGTGAAAACAGACCCGACCACAGGCAAATACAGCTTCACTCATGTAGCGGGTGACTATACGCTAAAGGCCGAAGCCTACGGCTACGTGCCTCAGACGAAAGCAGTTACGATTGAGAATAATAAAGTCATCAGAGCAAACTTTAGTCTCCAAGCTGTCCCTCATGGTACGATTCACGGGGTTATTACCGACAAGCAGTCCGGTGAACCGATCCAAAAAGCGAAGGTATTGGTGCTGGAGGATGCACGTGTTGCTCCGGTAGAGACGAATGAGGCTGGAGAATTCACGTTGGACGTGTTGGAGGGAACATACACATTATCCATTGCGGCCGAAAATTATTATAGTGACAGTATTTCCGTTACGGCTCCTCCCAACAGCAGTGTAGAAGCGAATGTCACGTTGAAGCCTTTCATCGGCTTCCAAGGAGGCATCGCCTATGATGACGGGACGGGGGAAAATGCCAGAGCCTTTAACGCAGCAGGTAATTCATGGGCAGTGAGAATGACACCTGAGTCCAAAGTGGCACAAGTAACAGGGGCATCGCTACTGTTCTGGAACTCAGCCTTCCCGAATCCGGGAGGAACGGCATTCCAATATTCTGTCTATGACGCCTCTGGTGCAGCAGGAGCACCTGGACGACTATTGGCTGGTCCATTCGACGGGACTGCCGTTCGGGATGAGACACAGTGGACGACGGTACAGCTTCCAGAGCCGGTGACGGTTCAAGGCGATTTCTACATTGTATATACGCAGTCTGCTGTAGGCACACAGTCACCGGGTCTTGCTACAGATGAAAACAGTCCCAATGCGCTTCGCAGCTGGCAAGGTGTAAGCGGCACATGGAGTCAATCACCCGAAGCGGAAGGGAACTACATGATCCGGGCGATCGTCAGATATCCGGTGAATGCTCCAACGATTACGACTCCTACGAAGGCAACGTATACACAGGAGGATACGATTACCGTCACAGGGACTTCTCCGGCTGAAGGAGCCGATATTCAGCTCTTTAACGGCAAGGAGCTGGCCGGCACAACGAAAGTGAAGGATCGTCAGTTCAGTTTGGCGGTTGATCTTCAGCCAGGTGCTAATCTGCTAAGTGTCCAAGCGGCGGTATACGGTAAAGTAACAGATCGTTCCGAGCCAGTGGTTGTGACGCTCGATCAGACCAAACCGGGTCTGATCCTGACTTCACCGGCTGAAGGAGCCCGTACGAATGCGGGTGTCGTCAGTGTAACCGGTACGGTGTACGACGAGTTCCTTAGCGAATTGACGATTAACGGCGAGCCTGCTGAATTCGGAAGTGACGGCAGCTTTAACAAGCGGTTGCTTATTAACGAAGGTGAAAATCAAATTACAGTGACGGCCAAAGATCTTGCCGAAAATGAAACGACTGTTACACGCTCGGTGTATGTCGATACAGCGCTGCCGAAGCTTGAAAATATTAATCCTGCCGAGGATGTACGTATCATACCAGGGCAGCCGGTACGAGTATCTTTTGACAGTGCGTCTGGCTTGGAGGCGTCCTTCCATGTGGAGCTGCCCTTTAACCTATCCACTCTGGCCCGCAACGAAATTCCATTAAATGAAACTTCGTCAGGCCACTATGAAGGTACGTATCTCACTTCATCTTCTCTGAACCTGGAAGGCGGAGTCATCGTGATCCGGGCAAGGGATGCAGCGGGGAATGAAGTGGAGACGGAGGCGCCTGGAAGATTGTATGTAACCCCTGGCGGAGGAGAGGGCCCTGATCCGAATCCACCTACATCGAATGAAAAGCCGGTAGCTATTATTCAGGCGAATGATTCAGCCAAGAAAAACAAAAATGTACAATTTAACGCCAAAGCTTCCCGTGCTGCAGATGGTGAAATCGTCAGTTACAGTTGGGATTTTGGCGATGGCGATACAGGGGTTGGTTCGAAGGTGAAGCATAAATTCACCACAGCCGGAACGTATACCGTGGAGCTTACGGTGACGGATAATGACGGCGCAAGCGGTAAGGCAGTGCATACCATCACAATCCGCTAGCAGTAAGGGATGAAATTCCCTTTTTAGAACAGCAATGCAAGCAAGCCCACAGCAAGTCCCTATTCATAGAGACTGCTGTGGGCTATTTTTAAATTGTCGAACAGCCCGGGAAGCGATACAATGAACATTAATCTATGAAGTGAATCGTTTCACAACAATATTTTTTAGCAGGAGAGGATCATATTGATTCATTTGCAAAAAGAAAGCGGACGTATCCGTCTTATGCTGGATGCCTATTTTATGGGGGAAGATATCGTGGTGCTCATATCAGGCGGTGATCAGCCTCACTTGGGAACGATTACAGCAGGGGCTAGGCTTGAGCCGGTTCAAACCGTTCAATTACAAAACCACAAGGAATTTTATATTACCGAAGAAATTGCAGTCCGCTTGCGAAAAGAGTTTGCAGGCAACTTTGCCATTTGCTGCGGGACGCATTTGGATCATGCCACCAAGGACGAAATCCGAGTGCTGACAGATATGGCTATACAATTGGGAAAAGAGCTCATTGAAGAACTTAAGCGAGCACGCTTATAGAGACTTTTCTAAGTGAACTCCCGAAAGAGTAGATGGCGATAGGGATACTTACTAAAGGGGTATTTAAAAAGCAATGCAAAGCCATCATCCTCAATGTGTACGGATTTTAGCGCAGAGGAGGGAATTAAACTGCGGATCATGACATGAACGGCCCGCTGGTCTTGCCTGTTGATCGCTTTGGCTAGGGCAGAAGCAAAGCTTTGATTGCGTGCCAATTCGCGATACAGCGGAAAAACGGCTTTGGCAATAGCGCGATGAACCTTCGGTTCAAATGTAAACTGCACCGTCCCCGGTGGAATCGTCGTACCGTTCGTATAATAGAGCATCGGTGGCTGAGTGAAAAAGGAAATAAAGTAGCCGATGCCATTCGTGCCTAAGCCTTGTTTGGCGGCAAACGGCGCTACCGAGCAAAGAAGGGATTTCATCCGATCCAGGTTGCCTTGAACGACAGCTCGCGACCATTGGATGGCAAAAGTACGGCGGATTGCGATAGCTTTGTAAAATGGCAGCATGGCGGCGGATATTTTCTGAAGTGTTTTTGCATGTAAGCGTTGGTGAGGTGAGCCCTTCTTGCGAGATGTTCCACGATATGGCATAGCTCCGTCCTCCTTGGCAGGATGCTCTCATGGAGCACATTTTATCTGTAATTAGGTATACTGTATGCCCGGTTATCCCAAAAAGTGCTCAGATGCTATGCTTCTTCCTTTTAGCGTTCTCAGTTGAAAAATTGAAATAAGTACTGTCCTGATTTGTAAGATTGTGGTACCCTAGAACGTATATATTGCTATTTTACATAATGGAGTTGAATTAAACAGATGAGTGACTTGTACAAGGAGCCTCGATCTTCCGATCCTTTTCAGGAGTCGAACGATTATAACGCCCCATTTAACCAGCCCCCGGTGGTCCCACCTACTAACAGTAAAGCTGTTGCCTCGATGGTGCTCGGGATTTTATCTGTTGTCATACCCTATCTTGGGTTGATTATCGGAATTGTGGGCATTATTTTGTCCAGTCTTTCCCTGAAGGAAATTAATCGATATGGTGAGCAAGGCAGAGGTATGGCCATCGCTGGACTGGTATGTAGTATTATCGGCACACTGATATATGCACTGATCATTATTTTCTTGGTTATCGTGGTTGTTGTGGCGGCCTCCAGTGGCGATTCGGATATTTTTTCAGACATTTAATAAATTATGAATGCTTGAGTTAGACAAACCATTCACGATTTGCCTATTGGATGCTATGATAAAAGGAGTCCAATTAAGGAGAGTGAAGCTGTATGGCACGTACTCAAACACAAAAGGCGTTGAGCAAGGCGAAGCGCGCGGGGATCTATTGTCCGGCACAGAGCCGCAAAACAAACGATCATTATGCAGAGATTTCACAGCACACGCGAATGAAGCCAACTAAGCAGGAACAATTACAAAAGGTCAAGCACAAGAAGCGACTCGTTCAGGGTGACGCTTCTTTTTTTTGTCTTGATCGAAGTCGAAAAACTTCGAATAGCATTATACATAGGCCAAAAGGGACTTGATAATAATTATCATTCTTGTTAGAATGATAAGAAAGAAGGAACCCTGGCAGGGGCTCCCTCATTATAAAGCTATAGTTTGGTTCAAAAACTAAAACTAAGGTCTACTTTGCTTCAAAGGTTTTGCAGTCTGTTTCTTCGGACGTGTGAGTGTCCGCAGGCTTGTTGCTTACGATATAAATGGAGCTTGCGCTGCATTTATTATCTTGAGCCCAGTACGTGCATGAGTTGACTTCGCACAGAACGTCTTTTGCCATATTGTTCACCTCCTTGTAAGGATGTGATGGGCTGAGCAATACAATCACAGTCAGTCAAGGTAGGACTTGTCCAACTGTGTCTACCCTCTTGGCAAGAAGAGGGATTTTGCTATGCCTACCCGTACAATATCAAAACCATTTTAAAATTGCAATGTTACGTCATGTAGCAGTAAAACAAAAGCTGTCCCTATGCAGAACGAAATGCTCTTCTGCTGGAGACAGCTTTTTTTGTTTTTCCAATCGAATGGCGGCACTAAAGGACTTAGCGCACGTTAGGAATATTTACGATAGGATCAATATCAGCCTCATAGTCCACACCCTCGAACTCAAAACCGAACAGTTGGAAAAATTCGCGACGATATCCCTCAAGATCGGACAATTCATAGATATTTTGGGTCGTCAGTTCCTCCCATATTTTCGCTACTTCTGTCTGCACATCCTCGCGCAGTTCCCAATCATCAATGCGAATACGACCTTCTTCATCTACAGCCGTTTCTGGTGCGTACAGACGCTCGGCAAACAGACGGTAGCTCTGTTCTATGCACCCTTCATGCAGCCCTTTTTCCTTCATCACCTTGTATAAAGCGGAAATATACAGAGGAACGACAGGGATGGCAGAGCTGGATTGGGTCACGAGTCCTTTGGTGACTGCGACAAAGGCGCGTCCCCCTGTAGATTTCAGCTGGTCGTTCAGCTGACGTGCTGTCGCTTCCAGATGATCTTTTGCACTTCCGATACTGCCTTCTCGGTAGATGGCTTGGGTAATATCTGAACCGATATACGAAAAAGAGAAGGTAGTGGCGTTATCTGCGAGTACACCGCCTGCACGTAGGGCGTCAATCCACAATTTCCAATCCTCGCCGCCCATAACCTCTACAGTCCCTTGTACTTCTTCTTCTGTAGCTGGTTCAAGCGTCACGCTGCTGATTTCACCGGTGTGGAAGTTAACGGTCTTATTCGTGTAGGGTTTACCAATAGGCTTGAGCACGGAATTAGATGTTTCGCCTGTGCGGGGATTGATGCGGCGACCTGAAGCAACACTGTAAACTACCAGATCGACTTGTCCCAGTTCTTCGCGAATGGCTTCCACCGTTTTGGCTTTGACTTCATCCGAGAAGGCATCCCCGGTCACGCTCAAAGATTTAAGTCCGGCTTCCTGAGCAGCTTTCTCAAATGCAGCAGAATTGTACCAGCCTGCAGATGCTGTGCGTGTAGCCGTAGCATTGCTAGGACGATATACACCAATTGTATTGGCACGCGCCCCAAAAGCAGCCGTAATTCGAGAAGCCAACCCATATCCGGCAGATGCCCCGATCACAAGTACATTACGAGGTCCCTGGATAGCCGGACGGGCTTGTACATAGTCAATTTGCTCCTGAACATGTTGGGCACAGCCCACCGGATGAGCAGTGGTGCAGATAAAGCCACGTGTTCTTGGTTTGATAATCATATTATTGTAGTTCCTCTCTTCTTGTAGCAATCTTCACCCTTACTATTTTAACTTTTAACAATTTTTTTTCAAACGTGGATTTCAGTGAGTATTCTTTTTGCCCAAAAGTGAATCCCTGTACAGGGTGGCAAGTGCCTAAGAGTCTGCATATGATGCTGTAACGATAAACATGAGAAGGGAGAGAGCTGCTTGAAGAACAAGAGCCGCAAAACCAATAGAAACAAAAAGCCGCTCTATCGTGTAATTGACCCGGATATGAATGAGTTAAGTATGATACAACGCTCAAAACCACTGCCTGCGGAGAGGGAGACAGAAGCAAGAATTCATCAAGTTGCTTCTCCGCCTCCCCCAACTACAGAGGAGTCGGAGCTACAGACAGTTGTCGAGCCTGATGTCGAGGCTCTGCACGAGAAGGAGATTGAGGTTGCAGATACGGAGGAGATTCCAGTTGCGATAGAGGAATCCCCACTGCCTGAGCCTGAGCTAGAACCAGAACCAGTCTCAGAACCTGAGCCGGAGCCAGAACCAGAACCAGATCCAATTGATGTGGAAGAAATTTTGAACAATAAGAAAGCTCCGCATGTAAACAACGCTTTCATCTATACAGACGATTTGAGTGATTTCGCTGTGACAGGTGAAAAGATCGCTCCCGCTTCCATAGATTCCAGCAAGCTGAAACAAGAGAGTATCCAAACGGAATTTCTAGCAGATTATGCTGTTCATACAATTAAAATAGCTGACGGTGCTGTGACTGCCTCGAAGATTGCTCCCGACTCCATTACGGTCGAACATTTGTCGGACGCATCTGTGGCAGGCAGTAAATTGCAGGATCGATCCATCAGTGGTGAAAAACTTCGGGATGGCAGCATCACTCCAGAAAAGCTGGCGGATAAAATTATCAGCGGCGATCATATTGCAAATGGCTCGATTGAGAGCCGTCATTTCAAGCAATGGATCGTGTCCTCAGATATGCTTCAAGATCAGTCGGTCACCTCTGATAAAATTCGCAGCGGTACGATTCAATCAAACAATTTGGCAAATGAAGCTGTCGACAGCTCCAAGCTGGGCGATCAGTCTGTGACCACCTCCAAACTGCGGGATGGGGCTGTGGATGGAACTAAAATCCAGGCAGGCAGCATTGAGAGCGCACACCTGACCGAGCATGCCGTTCATGCCCGGCATCTAGCTCCTGGTTCGATTAATCGCCAGCAGCTGACCGACGGAATTGTGGGCAGAGAACAATTGGAAGAAGGTGTTGTCAGCGGGCGTCATCTGGAATCTGAGGCAGTCACCAGTGTGCATATTCAGGCAGGAGCGATTGAAAGAAAGCATCTCAGTCCTGGCTCCATTGGGGAAGAGCAGCTTGGAACGGGCCAAGTGACAGCCCGGCATATCGCAGATCGGAGTATTCAATCCAATAAACTGGCAGATCAGTCTGTAGGCTCATTGCAAATTGTGGATCAATCCGTCACTTCATCCAAAATATCGGATCAGAGCATTCTCCCACACAAAATTGCCGATGAGGCAGTACTTACCAGACATATTGCAACAGCAGCTATACAAGGAGCTCAGATTTCTCCGGAGGCGATCTCTTCCGTGCATCTTCAATCCGAAATTATTCGGAAAGATCATATTGCACCTGAGGCGGTTACGGAGCAACATTTGCATACCGGGGCTGTGACAAGCGAGAAAATAAGGAAGGGTGCAATTCTGGATCATCATGTGGCAAATCAGGCTGTCAAGGAAAATCACGTTGCTCCGAGCGCTATTAAATCTGACAAAATCGCTGATGAAGCAGTGATAGAAACTAAAATTGGTACAGGTGCGGTCACCAGCAATAAAATTGCGTCTCAAGCCGTTACCCACGTACACATTGCATCCGGAGTCATCCGTGAAAACCATCTTGCCGACAACAGTGTGGGTGGAAAGGCGTTACAGCCTCAAGCGGTTGATTCGACCCATTTGGCCCAAAGCTCTGTACAGAGCAAGCATCTTGGGGAAAACAGTGTCGGAACCGCAGCGTTGCAGGAACAGTCCGTTACCGCAGACATA
Source organism: Paenibacillus ottowii (assembly GCF_006874425.1). Taxonomy (GTDB): domain Bacteria; phylum Bacillota; class Bacilli; order Paenibacillales; family Paenibacillaceae; genus Paenibacillus; species Paenibacillus ottowii. Next base: position 188,438 of record NZ_VIJZ01000005.1, on the reverse strand, counting down.
CTAGGCGAAGGCGCTGTTCAAACCGCGCATTTGGCCAGCGGAGCGGTATACTCCCACCATTTGCAGGATCATGCCGTTACTTCGTTGAAATTATCGCCGGAAAGTGTGGCTACGGATAAAATTAATGATTTGGCGATTACTGCGCCTAAGCTAGCTGAGGGCAGTGTCACTTCCTCCAAGCTGTCTGCTCGTTCGGTGCAGCCATGGCATATTACAGATAAAGCAGTGCTGAGCAACCATCTGGCTGTTGAGGCAGTGGAGGCGTCTCATCTCGCTCCGGAATCCATTACCTCCAACCATTTGCAATCTGCTTCGATCCAAACCAAACATCTCGCCCCAGATAGTGTGTCCGGCCATGCACTTCAGTCGGAAAGTGTCACTTCCGAGAAGTTAGCGGCTCGGGCTGTGCAGGCTTCCAATCTGGCAGAAAATAGCGTGGGACCTGGACATCTGGCTTCACAGGCCGTACAGACCAGACATTTGGCCGCAGGAGCAGTAGAGGAGACGATATTAGCCCAGAATGCTGTGAAGTCAGAGCATCTTGCAGCAGAATCCGTCCAATCAGAGCACCTACAAAGCGGGATCATTCAGGAAGAACATATTGCATTGCAGGCCATATCAACTGATGCTTTGCAGGATGCGTCTGTTACGTCCGATAAATTGGCGGATGAGGGTGTGACTTCCACCAAGCTGTCAGCCCATGCAGTGCAGTCCGAGCATATTATGGACGAAGCTGTACAAAGCAATCACTTGGCCGTGGCGGTTGTAGACTCGACACATCTGGCATCTGGAGCGGTCACCTCGGTGCACCTACAGGCCTCCTCGGTGCTTACGAGACACTTGGCTCCGGATAGTGTGTCTGGTCGTGCACTACAAGCGGAAAGTGTTACCTCGGAAAAGCTGGCGGCCCGCTCGGTACAAGGAATGAACCTTGCAGAAGGCAGTATTGGCCCTTCACATCTATCTGTGCAGTCTGTACACACGCGGCATTTGGCAGCTGGATCGGTACAGGATAGAGTGCTGGCAGAAGGAGCGGTGAAGTCGGTGCACATTGCCCGCGAATCGATCCAGCCGCACCATCTGCAAACTGAAACCATTCAGGGAGAGCATATTGCATCCCAGGCCATATCGACCGATGCTTTACAAGATGAGTCTGTGACATCTGACAAACTGGCGGATGAGGGTGTGACTGCCGCCAAGCTGTCGGCCCACTCGGTACAGTCGTGGCACATTACAGACGAAGCGGTGCGGGGAAATCATTTGGCAGAAGAGACCATTCAGTCAAACCATCTGGCGCCGGAAAGTGTCACCTCAGCCCACTTGCAGTCCGCGTCAGTGCTCACGAACCATCTGGCGCCAGATAGTGTGTCTGGTCGTGCGCTACAAGCAGAAAGCGTCACTTCTGAGAAGCTCGCAGCCCACTCGGTGCAGGGAACGAATCTGGCGGAAGACAGCGTTGGCCCCTCACATTTGTCTGCACAGTCCGTACACGCCCGACATTTGGCAACTGGCGCAGTACAGGATACAACGCTGGCGAAGGGTGCAGTGAAGTCGGTACACATCTCCCCGGGGTCGATCCAGCCGCATCATCTGCACGCTGGAATCATTCAGGGCGAGCATATCGCATCTCAGGCCATATCGACTGATGCGTTGCAGGACGCGTCCGTTACGCCTGATAAATTGGCGGATGAGAGTGTGACTGCCGCCAAGCTGTCAGTCGACTCGGTACAGCCATGGCACATTACAGATGAAGCGGTGCAAGCCAATCATTTGGCAGCAGAAGCCATCCAGTCAAGCCATCTGGCCTCGGAATCTGTTACCTCTCGCCATTTGCAGGCTTCCTCAGTCCTTACGAGCCATCTGGCGCCGGATAGTGTATCTGGTCATGCGCTACAAGCGGAAAGCGTCACCTCGGAAAAGCTGGCGGCCCGCTCAGTACAAGGGACGAATCTGGCGGAAGGCAGCATCGGCCCGTCACATCTGTCTGCTCAGTCCGTACACAGCCGGCATCTGGTAGCCGGAGCGGTACAGGATAGGGCGCTAGCCGAGGGAGCAGTGAAGTCCGTGCATATCGCTCCAGAATCGATCCAGTCCCACCATCTGTTCACTGGAGTCATCCAGGGCGAGCATCTGGCATCCCAGTCGATATCGACTGATGCATTACAGGATGCGTCCGTTACGTCTGATAAATTGGCGGATGAGGGTGTGACTGCCGCCAAGTTGTCGGCGCACTCGGTACAGCCGTGGCACATTGCAGATGAATCGGTGCAAGCCCATCATTTGGCAGAAGAGGCCATTCAGTCGAGCCATCTGTCCCCGGAAAGTGTTACCTCAGCACACTTGCAGTCTTCGGTGATACTTGCAAGCCATTTGGCGCCGGATAGTGTATCTGGTCATGCGCTACAAGCGGAAAGCGTCACTTCGGAGAAGCTCGCAGCGCGCTCGGTGCAAGGGACGAATCTGGCGGAAGATAGCGTCGGTCCTTCGCATTTGTCCGCACAGTCGGTCCACACCCAGCATTTGGCAGACGGCGCAGTGCAGGATACCGCGCTAGCCGAGGGGGCGGTGAAATCCGTGCACATTGCCCCAGAATCGATCCAGTCGCACCATCTGCATACTGGAACCATTCAGGACGAACACATCGCATTCCAGGCCATATCGACCGATGCATTACAGGATGCGTCCGTTACGTCTGATAAATTGGCGGATGAGGGCGTGACTGCCGCTAAGCTGTCAGTGCACTCGGTACAGCCGTGGCACATTACAGATGAAGCGGTGCAAGCCAATCATTTGGCAGAAGGGACGATTCAGTCGAGCCATCTGTCCCCGGAAAGTGTCACCTCAGCCCACTTGCAGTCTTCGGCTGTACTTGCGAGCCATCTGGCTGCAGATAGTGTGTCCAGTCGTGCGCTACAAGCGGAAAGCGTCACCTCGGAGAAGCTGGCAGCCCACTCGGTGCAAGGGGCGAATTTGGCGGAAGGCAGCGTCGGTCCTTCGCATTTGTCCGCACAGTCGGTGCACACCCAGCACTTGGCGAATGGAGCAGTACAGGATACCGCGCTAGCCGAGGGTGCAGTGAAGTCGGTACACATTGCCCCCGAATCGATCCAGTCGCATCATCTGCATACTGGAACCATTCAGGCAGAGCATATCGCATCCCAGGCTATATCGACCGATGCATTACAGGATGCGTCCGTTACATCCGATAAATTGGCGGATGAGGTCGTGACTGCCGCCAATTTATCTCCACATTCCGTACAGCCGTGGCACATTACGGACGAAGCGGTGCAAGCCCATCATTTGGCAGAAGAGGTCGTTCAGTCGAGCCATCTGTCACCAGAAAGTGTTACCTCAGCTCACTTGCAGTCTTCGGCTGTACTGGCGAGCCATCTGGCTCCAGATAGTGTGTCTAGTCGTGCGCTACAAGCGGAAAGTGTCACCTCGGAGAAGTTGGCAGCCCACTCGGTGCAAGGAACGAATCTGGCGGAAGGCAGCGTGGGTCCTTCACATTTGTCTGCACAGTCGGTCCACACCCTGCATTTGGCGGCCGGAGCAGTACAGGACACAGCGCTGGCCGAGGGAGCAGTGAAGTCGGTACACATTGCCTCGGAATCGATCCAGCCGCACCATCTGCACGCTGGAACCATTCAGGGAGGGCATATTGCATCCCGGGCCATATCGACCGATGCATTACAGGATGCGTCCGTTACGTCTGATAAATTGGCGGATGAGGTCGTGACTGCTGCCAAAATATCTCCACATTCCGTACAGCCATGGCATATCACGGATGAAGCGGTGCAGGCCAATCATTTGGCAGAAGAAGTCGTTCAGTCGAGCCATCTGTCACCAGAAAGTGTCACCTCAGCTCACTTGCAGTCTTCGACTATACTTGCGAGCCATCTGGCTCCAGATAGTGTATCCAGTCGTGCGCTACAAGCGGAAAGCGTCACCTCGGAGAAGCTGGCAGCCCACTCGGTGCAAGGAACAAATCTGGCGGAAGGCAGCGTGGGTCCTTCACATTTGTCTGCACAGTCGGTCCACGCCCAACATTTGGCAGCTGGAGCAGTACAGGACACAGCGCTGGCCGAGGGTGCAGTGAAGTCTGCGCATATTGCTCCGGAATCGATTCAACCCCATCATCTGCAAAATGGAACCATTTACGGAGAACATATCGCATCCCAGGCCATATCAACCGATACATTACAGGATGCGTCCGTTACATCCGACAAACTGGCAGATGAGGTCGTGACTGCCGCCAAAATATCTCCACATTCTGTACAGCCATGGCACATTACGGATGAAGCGGTGCAAGCCCATCATTTGGCAGAAGAGACGATCCAGTCGAGCCATTTGGCGCCGGAAAGTGTCACCTCAGCCCACTTGCAGCCTTCAGCAGTGACGACCCAGCATATTGCGCCAGGGAGTGTATCTGTTCACGCGCTCCAGGCAGGCAGCGTGAACGCTGAGAAGCTCGCGCTTCGGGCAGTACGTGCTTCGCATTTGGCGGAAGCCAGCGTAGGCTCCGTGCATTTGACAGAGCATGCCGTCCACTCCCAGCATTTGTTCGATGGGGCGGTTCACGAGTCAGCACTGGCTGAGGGGGTTGTGCAGTCCCGGCACATTGCCCCGGATTCTGTCCAGTCCGAGCATTTGCAAGCAGGAGCTATTCAATCACAGCATATCGGCTGGCAGGCGGTGTCAGAGCAAACTATACAAGATGGAGCAGTGACGTCCGGCAAACTCGCAACTGGAACGGTGGAGTCCCGCCATGTGGCTGAAGCGGCAATTGAAGGCCGTCATATTGCAGAGGAAGTCATTGATTCGCATCATCTGAAACCCGGCTCGGTGACACTGGCGCAATTGTCCACAGATATTCATCTCTCGGGGCTTTTGCCGGAGGAAGGGGTCAGTGGCGACAGACTCCAGGCGAACAGTATATCCCGCAGTCATCTGCAAGCTCAGGTCGTCGACAGTGAGGTGCTGAGTCCAGAAGCTGTAGGTCCAGAGCATCTACAGGCTGCTGCGGTACAAAGTCATCATGTGGCAGAACAGAGCATCGAAGGTCATCATCTGGTAGAAGGTTCCGTGGGCTCACGTGAGCTGGAACTGAACGCAGTGAAGCCAGAGCATTTGAGCATCACCCCGGTCCGTACTTGTGCCAATCAGCCTGCATTGCAGCAGTTTGGTAGAGCGCCGTTTCTTTTAAAAGGAAGCGAAGGAGAGACAGAAGTAACCATTGTATTTGGGGAGCCGTTTGTGAACCCGGACTACACATTGGTAGCGATGACGAACCATCCTCTCTTTCATGCGACGCTGAAATCTCAGACGACTCACGGAGCGGTGATCGTCGTAACCAAGTGGAGTGAAACCGCGCATAACTACGGGATTGTTTCCTGGATTGCCATCGGTTAGCGTAGGTAATGATGTAACACTTATAGCGTGCAGACTCATGTATTTTTCAGATACAGAGCTGTACGCTTTTTTCATATACTTTTCACATATTTCTTCCACAATTATCCCGAATTCTCCTGATAAGCTAAAGATACTTTAAAGGAGAGGTGATTCAATCATGAAAAAATGGACTAAAAATGCAGCAGCCGTATTAACCGTAGTAAGCGTACTGGGAGGAGCAAGCAGTGCATTCGCTGCTACAGCAACTACAACTCCAGCCACCACTGCACCTGCCGCCAAAGCTTCTGTGGTTACGACTCCTGCTAGCAAAACACCGGCAAAAGCACCTGTAACGAAAACCCCTGAGGTGAAAGCACCTGTTAAAAAAGCTGCAACAGCTCATAAAGCAACAACTAAAGCCAAAAAGGCTCCTGCCAAAAAAGCCGTTGCGAAAAAAGTGGCAAGCCACAAAGTAAAAGCAGTGAAAGCAAAACACCGCACAGTTAAACATCATGCAAAAAAACATAAAGCTGTTCAACGCAAGGCAGCAGCACATAAAACCCGTGCACACCATGTCGTAGCTAAAAAAGTGACCCATAAAGCTCCAGTAAAAAAAGCAGTTCCAGCAAAAACAGCTCCAAAAACGGTGAAAACAGCTCCAAAAGCAGCAGCTAAAGTAGTAACAAACAAAAAATAAGGTAGAAGGTAGAAGTTAGTTAGCTTTCAGTTCACCTGGCATATACAGCAGCGATTCATGATAAGAAAAGACGGGACCGGGAACGGTATACCCGTCTTTTGTCTATTCTGCGGGGCTTCTGTTAAGCTTAGGAAAGGATGCTAGCATTCAGAACAACAGCAAGGGGTTAAGGCTATGACAAAAATAGTAGTAGTGGATGACGATGTGTTCATTTTACAACTAATATCTGAATATTTGAAAAAAGAGTCCTATGAGGTAACTTCCTTTTCCAGTGGGAAAACACTGGTAGAGCATATCCGAACCAACCGTCCGGATTGTCTCGTGCTTGATATTATGATGCCAGGCATTGATGGGCTTTCTCTATTGACTCAGCTTCGTGAGTTTACAGAAATGCCAATCATTATGATCTCCGCACGCGGAGAGGAAAGTGACCGCATCCACGGGCTGGAATTGGGATGCAGTGATTTTTTGACCAAGCCCTTTAATCCAAGAGAGCTGGTGGGAAGGGTCAAAGCGATGCTGAGGCTTAGCAAGGCGGGCACGTCCGCATCTGATGACAAGCAAGTAACAGAGAGCGCAAATCTTTGCCATGCGGGCAATCTATGCATTTTTGCTGACTTTCGTAAAGTTACAGTAGACGGACAAGCGGTGAATTTGACCTCACGTGAATTCGATCTACTGCTGTTTCTTGCGAATCATCTGGAACGACCTTTTGGCCGAGAGCATTTGATTCAGCAGGTGTGGAGCTATGATTTTATAGGAGATGTGAGGGTCGTAGATGATCTGGTCAAACGGATTCGCAAAAAGTTGGCAGAATACCACTCCACACTCGTCATTAACACGGTATGGGGCTTCGGATATAAAGCAACGGTTCAGGAGAAGTAAGCCATGCGTACGATGAGAGCTAAAATTCTGCTGTCCCTCTCCATTGCCATGCTGATTACGGTCTGTATAACGGTGGTCTTGTTCATTAGGCTCATTGATGACATTCTGGTGAATCAGGCCAAATCCAAGCTCCATGATCAGGCACGGAAAGCCGTCCATATTATGAGTGACGGAGGATTTGATCGGCTGGATAATGCTGAATTTCACTATGTTATCAAGGGTGTGCTTTTATCTGCCGATTATTTTATTTTAAGCACGGATAATCGCATCATCGACTCCAGCGTCGCTGGAATGGAAGGCAAAAAGCTCGAGCGTTTGCTTTTGGTCCGCCAGGGCTTTTTTGCATCGGTCCATCCGTCTGCCCACGATTTGGTTACTACACATGAAGGCGTTGCTGTCCTTTCAGGTAAAAAGATACTGTTTACGAATGAAGAATTGCCCGGGCAACCTTTTCGTATTTTTGTATATTCACCCTTATCTTCTTTAAGAGCTCTTTATGTACCGTTAATGAGAACTACGCTGCTGTCGATCATCGCGAGCTTTCTGGTGATTCTCGTTATTGGTCTGTTGGTTGTTTCACGTCTGGTACGTCCGCTCAAACGATTGAAGGAGGCGGTAGGCAACTATGAGCCGAATCAGCCACAGGATAGTGATTTTCCACAGGCGGACAAAAGCGAAATTGGCGAATTGATTGGCACCTTTCATTCCATGTCCGCCCGCATTCAGCAGCACCACCACAGCCAAATTGAATTTCTACAAAATGTATCACACGAGTTAAGGACACCGTTAATGTCCATTCAAGGCTATGTATATGCCATTCAGGATCAAGTGGTATCTCAGGATGAGGGACTGAGCATTATCAGAGTGCAATCCCAGCGATTAATTGATATGGTGGAAAAGTTGCTTCAGCTATCGAGGCTGGAGGCGCTAACTGAGGAATGGCCTGTCTCTCTGGTTGATCTGAGAAGTATGGCAGAGGACGCTGTTCATCTGTTGATGCCGATGGCCAGTGAACGCTCTATCTCGCTGCGAGTGGAGGGAGAGGGGCTGCATGTGGCCGTGCCGGCCGAGCAATTATTCCGCATGATATTGAATTTGCTGCAAAATGCAGTTCGACATACCTCTACGGAGGTTGTCATTCATTTGGAGACAGGGACAACACCGGAGGTTGTGTGGGCTATGCATGTAGATGATGATGGGAAAGGCCTAACCGAGTCTGAAGCAGCCGAGGTGTTCGGAAGATTCTATACGGGATCAAATGGTGTCACGGGTCTAGGATTGGCTATCTGCCGTCAAATAGCCTCCCGACTGAATGGAGAATTACTTTGTACACGGTCGCCATTAGGTGGGGCACGCTTCAGCTACATTCAACGCATGTCATGACACATGTTATAAATGAGGCAAAAATGGTTAAAAATGATCAATTTATCGCTAAAATATACCGCTAATATGACGTATCATGTCAGGTTTTTGGTGATATTTTAGATATTGCTTGACTGGCGAGCACTAAAATGAGTAAAATTATTCGTATATACCTTGACTCATGAACGTCGTTTTTTTAGATAGTGGTCAATAATAATGATGAATAATAAATGAAAGAGTGATGAGATGAACCGCCTTTTGGAAGTGAAGGACTTAACGATATCTTTCAAGACCCGTCAGGGACTAGTGCAGGCCATTCGTGGCGTAAACTTTCATGTCAATAAAGGAGAGACGCTGGCGATTGTCGGCGAATCCGGCTCAGGCAAAAGTGTAACCTCGCAAGCTGTTATGAAGCTGATCCCAACTCCTCCGGGCGTTTATCAAAAGGGTCAAATTTTGTTTGACGGGGAAGAGTTGATTCATAAAACGGAAAAGCAAATGCAAAAAATTCGTGGTAAGGAAATTGGGTTGATTTCTCAGGACCCTATGACTTCGCTTAACCCGACGATGAAAGTCGGCAAGCAGATCACGGAAGTGCTTTTCAAGCATGAAAAGATATCTAAAGATGCTGCTCGCAAGCGGGGCATTGAGTTGCTGAACCTGGTAGGTATTCCACACCCTGAACAGCGTTTCAACCAATATCCGCATGAGTTCAGTGGTGGTATGCGTCAACGTGTCGTTATTGCGATGGCTTTGGCTGCTAATCCTAAACTTCTGATTGCCGATGAGCCGACGACTGCGTTGGATGTAACCATTCAAGCTCAAATCTTGGAACTGATGAAGGACCTTCAGAAAAAGATCGATACCTCTATCATCTTTATTACTCATGACCTTGGTGTTGTGGCAAAGATGGCAGATCGTGTAGCTGTTATGTATGCAGGACAAATCGTGGAAACAGGTACGGTTAATGAAATTTTCTATAACCCGAAACATCCATATACATGGGGACTCCTCGCTTCCATGCCTAGTTTGGACAGCCATGGTCAGAAGCTGGCTGCGATCCCGGGAACACCACCGGATCTGCTTCACCCACCTGTAGGGGATGCCTTTGCAGCCCGTAGTTCGTATGCTATGAAAATTGACTTTGAGAAAGAGCCACCACTCTATCAATTGTCCGATACACACTTTGTGAAATCGTGGCTGCTTCATCCAGATGCACCTGCGGTTGAGCCACCAGAAGCGGTGAAGGCTAAACTTCGCAAGCTGGATAATGCATTTGAAAAGCCAGTTTTAGTTGAACAATACGGCAGTTAAGGTACGATATAATTTGTAAATAATCTCAAATAATAAATGAAAAAGGCTGTTTCTCCATGTGGATTCATATTACGGAGAAACAGCCTTTTTGCTGTAACACCGCAGGCTACATGGGCCTGTGGTGCTTTGTATTATACGGCACCACTTACAACTTGCCAGAACCGGCTTGGGAAGTGACTTCTGCCTTCACGCTGGCGGATGGGGAGATTTTATCATTCAAGGATGGCTTCCAGCCAACAGAGGAGCTAAGACCCGCACTGGAGCCTGCGTTAACGGCCTGTCCATTCAGAAGTGTGCCCGTATCTGACAAGGCGGTTCCACCAAAAACAGACACAATTTTGGCTGCGGATAGTCCCGCAACGTCAATGACATTGTTTTCAGCAAAGATTTTGGAGGATTTGCCCGCACCCCAAATATACAGCGTAGGGTATTCAGAGCGATTCACATCCCCTGAATAGTAATTGTTATATAGATGAACCTGTCCATAACGTACGCGCGGTGTTCGTTGTACTGTGTTCTCATAATAATTGTGATGCAGGGTTACACGTAAAGCTCCTTCATCTGCTGTTTTGCTGTCGCTGTTGCCGATAATGGATGTTTTGTCATGATCGTAAAAGTGGTTGTATGAAATAGTAACCAGATCGCCTTGGTTAGTCACATCGAGCAGTCCATCATGATGCTGGTATTCTTGACCGTAGAAGGTGCCATTTCCGCTATCGGGGTGAGACCCGTCGTTGAACGTGTTGTGGTCCACCCATACATGTGTAGCTCCATTAATTGTAATGCTGTCATACTCTGAATTCCAGTTGCCTGTGCTGCCATCCGTTGGGTCCCACTGCGGGAAATAATCGTAGGCGTCCTGAAATTCAATATTACGGATAATAACGTTGTCTGTACCCTTTTTCAATTGGAAGTTCGCACCGTTAATGACGGCGTTATTGCCCAGACCAACTATCGTTGTATTGGAGGGGATATCAATAACGACACGACTGGCTTGATTTTTCTGTGAAGCCTTACGTGCGTCTTCTAATGTACCGGAAGGAACCTTTTTCCCCCATGTAGATGGATCATACGCCTTGAGATATGCGTTAAAATCATATTTAGGGTCCTTATAATCATTCAGTCCTAACGGTTTATTGTTATCATCGACGTTGGCATTGATTGTGCCTTTAACATAAATGATTTTAGGCGTAGTGTTGCTGCTTTTACCTAAGGCATCGACAAGTTGTTTACGGTTCGTTACGGTGAAAATATTGGAGGAAGTAGCAGCAGCTCCACCTGTTGTACCCGTAGAAAAGGCGGCCCAGCCGTTTTTGCTGCCGAGTGTCTCCTTGCCGATATCGCTGGCTGCATGTGCAGGTGCATCCATAGGAGCCAGAGTAGCGAACAGTAACACGGCTGCGATGGCGAGTGAACATCTTTTTTTCATAAAATACCTCCGTATATTGAATTAATAGAGTAGACGAACGAAGGGAGTCCCGGGTACTCCTGTAGTTTCTACATGTTCTATCATACTTTGTGTTCCAGTATTTGTTAATATAATAAAAGTTACATGCTAAAATTTTTGTCTAATTTTTTATATAATTCAATATAGTCCTGTTTTTTTCAATCAAAACGCATATACAAGAATGAAAACGTTAACAATCACACGAAATAAGAATTGTATATATGATTATATGGAATTTTTCGGTGAATAAAGATAGAATCATTTTTCTCGTAATGTTAACGATTTCAAGTCAAAATGCGAAAAAAAATGACAGGGGAATTATGGATTTTTGTAGAATCCTCAGGTACAATGCTTTTAATCAAGCTGAGGAGGAATGGGCATTATGGCAGAGCATTTAGCAGATATCTTGAAGTTGTTGAAGCAGAAAGAGTGGGTGGACTTGTCTCACGCCTTTTATCCCGAAATCCCTCATTTTCCGGTTTTTGATAATGTTCAGGTGGATACCCTGTTTACCCATGACGATGGCTTTTTTGTAAAACAATATTGCTTTCCAGGGCAGTATGGAACTCATATCGATGCTCCCGTTCATTTTGTGAAGGGTAAACGTTATTTACATGAGCTTTCGTTGAAGGAGCTAGTTTTGCCGCTCGTTGTTATCGACCGTTCAGCAGCCGTGGCAGCCCATTCCGACTATGAGCTTACGGTTGCTGATATTCTGGATTTTGAAAAAGAGCACGGACGCATTGCCGATCAGTCCTTTGTCGCCTTTCGCAGTGATTGGAGCAAGCGTTGGCCTGACCCTGATGCCTTCTCGAACAAAGACACCGCCGGAGACGCACATTGCCCGGGTTGGTCGCTGGATGCGCTGCGCTTTTTGGTAGAGGAACGAAATGTTGCTGCGATCGGACATGAAACACTGGATACTGACTCCTCTGTAGCTTATCGAAAAGCGGGCAAGCTGGTAGGAGAATACTACATATTAGAGCAGGATCGGTATCAAGTTGAGGTGCTGAAGAATTTGGACAAGCTGCCCCCGACGGGTGCAGTCATTTATAATATTGTTCCGAGCATTCAGGATTCTCCCGGATTTCCGGTGCGCTCTTTTGCCATTTTGCCTTAATCATGCAGTATCCAGTCAATTTGAAAATAGACTAGATTATTGAGAATTTAAAAGACCGATGCAGATATTAACATCTGAATCGGTCTTTTTCTTGCTTATTCGGGGTAGTGTCCAGCATGAATCACCATTCAGTCCAGGTAGGTTCAACATTATTGAAACGCCTTATGTGATAATTGTTACGGTAGGGGCAGAGATGGTAGGCTGGGTTGTGATGGTGGAGGTTGTGCCGCTAAAATCAGATATTTCTATGACAGCGGGGACACCTGGTGTAATATCTACGGAGGCAATGACCAGACTTGCCGTGGTTAAGGTGAATAAGGAGCTCTGCTGAATAACTCCATTAATATAATAATTAGCAGAATCAGTAGCCGTTAATGTTGGCAAAGCAACAACTGGAGTATCGGAGTCATCTACGAAGCTGGCAGCAGGAATAGTTGTTGTTGTTGCTCCGATCATCCCGGCTGTAATTGTTGCAAAAAAACGAGTCACGGCTGGGGTTACAGTCGTGCTTATAGCACCACCCGTTGCTACGGGAGCAGTAGCTACTGCTGTGTACACAGGTTTTATGATTGGCATAGTTCTCATCTCCTTTCTATACTGGTATGAGCCACTAAGTGGCTCTTAATCAATAAATGATTTTTCAACCAATTCGGAAACGGCATATGAACCTTCCTAATTAATAATAGGGTAAATGAAGAAGGCCCTAATTTGCTGCGCCAAAAATGTAAGCGAATACTTGGTATCTGTATGCTACAAATGCCTAAGACTCTAAGGGGAGATGTGCATACAATACATAAGCATGAGAGGAGGGGGATACGGCTGGTATGAGGAGACGTGATGCATCACTAAGGAGGCAGGGAAAGAGGACGATACATTGCAAGATTAACAAATGTAAAAAGTGTAAATCCAGGCATCCATCCAAAGGTAAAACAAAAACAGGGTTGCATGCCCGAAAGCATCCAAAGCTAATTATTATACACCCGCGCTTCAAAAATACTTCTGCCAAGCGGAGGAGGGGATCGGGGCAGACAGAAAAGCAAGGTCTACCGGGTTCAGCAGGAATGCCGGGCGAAGCCGGGGTGACAGGAGCGCCAGGCGTACCGGGAACTGCGGGAGCACCAGGAATACAGGGTCCAGCAGGAATACAGGGAGCACCCGGAGTGCCCGGTCCAGCTGGAGCTCCAGGTCGTGCAGGCGCACCCGGTTCTTCCGGGGCACAGGGTATACCAGGCCCTCCCGGAGCCCAGGGCATGCCTGGTCCTCCCGGAGCCCAAGGCATACCCGGTCCTTCCGGAGCCCAGGGTGTAACCGGTCCAACGGGAGCCCAAGGTATAACTGGTCCAACCGGTCCGGCACCTGACATCTCCAATATTGAAATTGTCCCTACAGCTGAGCGGTATTTTTATTTTACTCCTGACCCGATTGAATCTTCAGTCACGATTATGGCGGATCAATTTTCTGTAGATGGTGTGCAGGGGCCTTCTCAGCGGTTTCATGTCGGAAGCAATAGTTACGCCAATCTGTACATTAATGGCATGTTACAAGAAAGGACATTGTTCAGCTTGACACCTTCATCGCTCACGATTCACCTCGGCGAAGGGGAGACCATTTCTTCCGGTACACCTATTATTGTGGAAATTGTTCAATTTAGTGTGCTCTATAGTGCATGACATCGCTCGTGATCAGTACTTCATGGATTTGTGTTATAGACAGCGCATAGGTCGCCCGTTCGTGGTGAGGCAAACCAGAGGCGGATACAGCAGCCTCTTGAGACCATGAGTCCTTGCGTCCTCAATTAGTTTACTCCTTTTTATTAACGGTTCAAAACGCCCGCTTTTATTCGGTTACATATATATTTTATAGGAATAAAACGAGGCGATACACGTATCATTTAACGTATTCATGACCATTCATTTATAAAAACATGATATTTTAGGTTCATTCCAATGGATTTTTAAATTAAAGCATACAGACAGGATGAATATGCATAAATAAGATTTGCATTTTAGTTAGTAATCACTTACTATTATCCTATGAATAAGAAAACTCATGTAGACAGCAAAAAGAAGGATATTCTGCAGGCAGCGATGTGTTTATTTGCAACCAAAGGAATTGACGGGATTTCGGTCAAAGAAATTGCAGAGGCTGCCGGTGTGACGGATGCCGCCATTTATAAGCATTTTAAGAGTAAAGACGCAATGGCTTTGGAAGTATTCGGACAGTATTGCAATAGCTACACCACTTTAATTGACTTTTATCGCAAGCAAAGTGGGAGCTTTCTCAGTCGTTTCCACCAACTGGTGGATGAAGTACTGAATATGCATGATGAGGACCAATATGGATTGCTTTTACTGTCACAGCATCATGAGCTGTATGTCGAAGCAAGCCAGAGTCAGAATGTACGTCAGCCGCTGGAGGCGTTGACTGAATTTATCGAACAGGGGATTCAACAAGGTGAACTGCCGAAGCAGGATGCTCAGCTATCCGGCGTGCTCGTGATTGGAGCCATTACACGCTTGTCCGTGTCCAGCCTGGAAGGTGAACTGCCACAGCGGCTAGTTCCATTGGCAGCAGAGATCAAACAACGTTTAACGGCTTTATTAAGTAAAGGTCAGTAGTGGCCTTTTCTTTTGAATATAAAGTTAGTGTTTTCTAACCAAAATTATTATATGGAGTAGGGAGTGGCTTATATGTCTAAAAGAATACTGGTGATTCAGGGGAATCCGATCGCTGACAGTTACGGAGAAGCGCTGGCTCAATCCTATGTAAAAGGAGCGGAAGGTGCGGGAGCTGAGGTTCGTTTGTTGCAGCTGTCCGCGTTGGAGTTTAATCCCAATCTATCAGGAGGTTATCGGAATAAGCTGGCGCTAGAGCCTGATTTAATTCAAGCACAGGAATGGATTAAATGGGCAGAACATCTCGTATTTGTCTTTCCGATCTGGTGGGGCAGCTTGCCTGCATTAATGAAAGGGTTTATTGACCGTACCTTTATGCCAGGATTTGCGTTTAAATATCAAAAAGGAAAACCCCTGCCTGACAGGCTCTTAAAGGGAAGAACGGCCCGCCTGATCAGCACGATGGATGGTCCGCACTGGTATTACCGACTTTTTCAGGGACAGCCTGGGCACCGGATGATGAAGGATTCCACGTTACATTTATGCGGTGTCAAGCCGGTACGTGCTACGACTATTGACCTCATGAATAAGAGGACAGACCAACAGCGTAACGAGTGGCTGAGCAAGATCGAGCAGCTAGGTCGAAGCATGAGCTAAGTTTTCGCATCACAATAGCAAATACGCTGATCCATTAACCTATAAGCTTTTGGGAAGCTACAATTTAATTCTGGACTTCGATGTTGGTCTTGTTGATCGAAAGAATGTGGTTCACGCAATTGTCGAGAAACGCCTGGTCGTACGACACCAAAATAAAACAGCACTTGTCGTTCAAATAATCGCTGACCAGCTTCCGAGCATGCAGATTCAGATGGTTGGTCGGCCTGTCAATGAGTAGAAAACGGTTCTTCCTCAAAAACAAGCTCGCCAGCAGCAGATTGAGAAGTGTGGTCTGCCCGGACAGGCAACCACTGTCTCTTGTATACTTCAAGTCCAGCACACTTTTCCAAATTCGCCTGTATCCCGCGTATCACTCTTGTAATAGTACAGGGTCATGTACCCTCAGAGATAAGAATGTTTATACACGTGCTCGTAGCGATAATAGGCGTGCTCGTGATACAGTCAGCCGGTTTGGGGACCAGCGTGTTTGTCCTACTTCAAAAGTAACGGCCTGTGACCTACAGTTCCAGTATGGAACATACAGATTCACAGGCCCAGTTCATTTTCATTCATGGTGGTGGCCGTAAAGCCATGGTAGTTTGGGACAGCCTCTTGATTTATAAAGCACGATTGAATTTCTCGACAAAATGTTCAATGACAGGGTGAATTCGTGAGTCGTCCACTAAGGACATCTTTTCCGGTTTAAACAATTGAATTTTTTTTAAATGGTAATAATCATGGAGGACTTGTTGAATGGTTATTTGGTTATAAAGCAAATACTTCACATTCAGGATTTCCCGGAGCAAAATATCGTCTTGAAGTAAAATGAACTTCTCATTAATCGGATTAAAAACCCCCTTGTTCTTCCCATCTTGATAAAATTTAAGGGTCTGCTGTTCCCTTTTATCCAACGCAGTCTTCAAAACATCGTACATATCTGGAAATACCGTTTGTAAATCCTTCAGAAACACATCAGATATTTTACCAACTAACGATACCGATTGTTCAAACAATTGCTGAAACCAAACCCCAAATGATTGATCGTCATCCTCATTGGTACGGTCCTCTAGCTGCTCTATATAGTCAACAAAAATGCGAACGACACCCTCGATGACTTCCTCTTTTGAAGAAAAATTCTTGTACATCGTTGCCCTGCTAACATCCATAAATTTAGCAATATCGTCCATCCTCATTTGTTGAAACCCGTCTTTCATGAGGGACGGAATCAGTTTTTTCAGCAGCTTGTTTTTTACTTTATCTTGCTGATTCTCCATTGACATTTACGCTCCCCCTTTATCTGTTCCTTCTATTATACACGTTTCCAATAGGTCATAAACAAATTATACATTATAGACAATTTATATGTATTTTGTTTACTTAGTTTTTGTTGTGTGCTATCATTCTTTTTAGCAGAGTGCGAAGGGGGCTTCAAAGAATGGGCCAGTAGATCGGGTTGCTATACTGCACTTACGGTAGCAATTCTGTTTTTATATGAGGTTTTGCGGGAAAGGATATTGTTTCACTTCACCTCTATGCTGTATATGCCGATTCTGGGTTCGAGAATAGTACATCCTAAATGAATTCAAAGGAGTTTTTTAAATGAGAACAATTAATCGAATTTATATTAACGGGGAATTTGTAAAGCCTTATGGCACAGAGGTACAAGAACTTATTAATCCTTCAACTAGAGAAATCATCGGACGTGTTACTTTAGGGAACGAAGAGGATGCCAAACGAGCAATCGCGGCAGCAAAGAAAGCATTCAAGACTTTCTCACGAACTTCAGTGGAGGAGCGCAGTCAAATGCTGCAAAGACTACATGACGCGGTGATGACAAAATTAGAAGTAATGATGGAGGCTAACATCAATGAATATGGTGCTCCGAAGCCCGCTGCCATTGGCCGAGTCAAACTGGCAGCTACAAATTTTTTGGACACGAAAGAAGCACTTGAGGAATTCAATTTCTTTAAGTATATCGGGAAAGCGAAAGTAGTAGCAGAGCCAATTGGAGTTATTGGAATTATTACCCCCTGGAATGCAACCTATTCTCAGATTACTGCAAAGCTAGCTTCTGCCATAGCTGCTGGCTGTCCAGTGGTAATCAAGCCAAGTGAACTTAGCGCGATTCAGGCACATCTGATTACTGAATGTTTCCATGAGGCTGATATTCCAGCTGGTGTTATCAATGTAGTTCATGGTCTTGGCCAAACGGTTGGATTCGAACTGACCCGCAATCCGGATATTGCAATGATCACCTTCACTGGTTCCACTCGAACAGGAAAGGAAATTCGGCGAGGTGCTGTAGATTCGATGAAGCGGGTCACGCTGGAACTGGGCGGCAAATCGCCGAACATCATCTTAGATGATGCTGATTTTTCCACGGCAATTCCGACCGCAGTAAGACAGTGTTATAACAATAATGGGCAAGCCTGCGTTGCAGGGACCCGCCTTTTGGTCCCCAAGCAACGGCTGGAAGAAGTGAAACAGGTAGCTAAAGAAACTGTGGAACGCATTAAAGTCGGCAATCCCTGGGAAGAAGGCACTGAACTTGGTCCAATCGTAACAGAGAAGCAATACAATCAGGTTCAGCGATATATTCAGTCTGGTATTGATGAGGGTGCTGAACTGGTCATTGGAGGTGTAGGGCATCCAGAGGGGTTGGAACAAGGATATTTTGTTAAACCAACAGTTTTCGCTCAGGTGACAGAAGACATGACGATCGCCAAGGAAGAAATCTTTGGTCCCGTCTTATCGATTTTAACTTACGAGACGGAAGAGGAAGCCATCGAAATGGCTAACAATACAGAGTATGGCCTCGGTGCCTACGTGAGTTCCTCGGACATTAAAAAAGCCAATGAAGTGGCAGCCCAAATTGCTGCTGGTGTTGTACTCATTAACGGAGCAGGTTTTGAAATGAAGGCACCGTTCGGGGGATTCAAGCAATCGGGTATCGGCAGAGAATACGGATTACATGGGCTGGAGGAATGTTTGGAGACGAAAACCATAACAGGCTATGACTCGGCCCAATAATCAAACACAGTGCTGATCCTTTCCTCCTTAACAGCTCGGTATCAGCTAACTTCGCTGATCCTCGAACGGCGAATGTAGCGAAAAGGCTAGATTGACTTCAAAAAGAAAAACACCGCAAGGGGAGCAACTAGCTCGCATTGCGGTGTTTGGAATCACTCATGTTTTCCAATCCACGTTATATAAATATGGATGCAACGATTAAAACAAATCCGATCACTAGACCGGCAGGGCCCCAATAGTGCATGGGGATAAAAAACAAACTGTGTTGAGTTCCCATCCGATAGCGTTGCCCTGTTTCCATATCAACTAGCACTTTGTCTGAGTCGGCGTTGAGTGCTTTTCCCAAATGCCAGATAATAACTCCTGACACAATGAACACAAAAGCCATTGGCAGTCTTGAATCTATAGAGTCAAGCCCTAGAGCGGATACCAAACTCCCGACAATAAAAAATAAAATTGCTGGAATAATGACGTTTAAAATACCGAAACCCTTCCAAATAATCACTTGCAAACTTCCTTTCTGATTAGTTTACGTTCATGGTGCGTCCTGCGTCGAAATAAATTTCAAATCCAACATATGTATTTATCGGTTAAAAGAGAGATTTAGTTTACAAAATGCCCCATTCAATGTGGGATTTACAATGTGTAAAACTGGAAGAACAAAAAAACCGTTTCTCCACCTCTTCATAGTCTCAGCATAATCTGACCTGAAGGAGGAAAATCGGCTTTTTGAATAAACAAAGTGAAGTCCTATGCCTATTCGGCGGCTGCTTTTGCTTGCTCTGCTATGAAATGAACAGGCTTCATAATCCGGCTCAGCATGTCCTGTTTCGGACGATTCCAGGTAGTCCAGTCATCCAGCAGTAGACCGCCTGTGTCGCCGCTATTCGGATTGAGGGACCAATACGTAAAGTACAGGTTGTTGGCACCGATATAGTCAACAAGCGCATTTTGCCATTTCCCCTCAGGGGACGACAAATCAACATTGCGGCCGCCGAATTCACCGACCAGCACTGGGGCAATGTTTTGCTTGCTGATGTAGCCCCAGGTTTGATCCCAGATCGCTGGCAGGTTGGATGGGAAGGTCGAGTCGTTGAACCATGGCTGTGAAGACACACCAGGGCCGTAGTCATGTGGAGAATAGACGACACGGTTCGGTACGTCCAGAACGACAGGATAATTAGCTACACCTGTCAAGTTGCCGCCCCACCAGTATTGGCTGTTGTTGCCTTTGACATTGTGATCCACACCTTCTACGAGAATCAGCCAATTCGGATTCACGGACAGAATGGCATTCCCTGCACGCTGCGCCGCAAGACGCCAGTCTGTGGAGACATCGCCTGTCCCCCAGCTTGCCTGACCGTGTGGCTCGTTGTGTAAATCTGCACCAATAACGGTAGGATTGTTTTTATATCGTTCGGCCAACATCTTCCAGTCACTAATCCAGCGGGACTCAGGGTACTGGGAGGTATACCAGAGCTCCGATTGCCCACCTGAGCCTGGACGGTGACGGTCAAGGATAATCTGGATACCGCGTTGTCCAGCTTTTTCGATCAGCTTGTCCATAATTTGAATCGGGGTCAATCCGACCAGATCAGGATTTTTGTAGTAATCAATACTGTCCGCACGGGAACTGGAATCGAATAGCTGATTGCTATAAGGCAGACGGATGAGATTATAGCCTTCCTTCTTCACCTGATCCAGCATGTCGTCCATTGAGCGGCTCCACAGTCCATGCAAGGTGTAATTAGGGGTTTCCAGACCGAACCAGTTCAGACCGTTAAATGCAGCTTCTTTCCCGGTTTCATCTACAATCTTGTTTCCTTGAGTGTGGTAATATCCTTTCACACTGGCTGCATCTGCTGAAGGGGGACTGTAGCTATACAGCGTAAAGCCCATGACGAGGGAGGCAATGACGAAAAATGTTTTTTTTAACCCTTTTTTCTTCATAATTCTGCTTCCTCCTTGATTAAATTTATTTGTAACCGATTACATTTTCATTTTATGTTCAAATCTTCCATCAGACAAGTTCATAAAATTCGTATATTTTTAAGATTTTGT
This sequence comes from Paenibacillus ottowii, assembly GCF_006874425.1. GTDB lineage: Bacteria > Bacillota > Bacilli > Paenibacillales > Paenibacillaceae > Paenibacillus > Paenibacillus ottowii. The sequence continues at coordinate 167,859 of NZ_VIJZ01000005.1, read as the reverse complement.
TCGAACTCATTAGATTTTTAACAACGGAAGGTTAAGTTTTCCCCTACACATTTCATGATAATCTTTTTTAGAAGAAGACCTGCAAGTATGTTATATTTAACAAACGGCAATCGTGATGAACAGATATATAGTGATTTTTAGAAAAGGATGAGATTATTTTGGAAAACAATGAAACGCAACAGGAATTTACAGAAGTATATGAGCAGCTTAAAGTAGCTGCAAACCGCACCTCCGATTGGAAAACGCGTCTAGCTGCGGTGAATGAACTAGGGGCATGGAAAAACCAGCAAACGATTGACTTGCTGACACACCGTTTGAACAATGATACAGTATATGCTGTGCAGGAAGCCGCTTACCGCACACTTCAGGAATGGGGCGAGAATGTACAGCCGCCTGTGCGCAAAGAGGGTGAGCTTGTTAAGGGGTTGACGAAGATCCTGGTGCGGATTAAAAAAAGTCTGCCAGCCGACCATACCTATAACGATTTTCGCGAGAAGCTGCGTAAGATGAGAGTCGATATTTATGATATCTATGAAGGCAACAAGGGTGCTGAATTTGATCAGTGGCTAGAACAAAAATGGGCTTCGTTATCGACAAGATAATGCCTGAACCCTGCCATTGATGTATTTCTGAGGACTGCTATTACTGTTGCTAATGCAAACCAAGTCTTAACAAGGATTAGGGTATATCTTTGTTAAGGCTTTTTAATATTCGGAAGAAAAAAATGAGAAACAAACTATACATAAACTTGGAGGAACAGCGGGGGTAGTAGCTCTATCAAGTGTCAGCAGAAAATAAAGTATTAGACTAGATTTCTTTATTTCACGCGTTTTTTCGAATTGTAACACCGCCAGACTCCATAAAATAAGTGTTAGACTGACTTAGAAATTGAAACAGCGACAGCTAAGAACGAGAAAATAAAGTCCTAGACTGTCGCTGTTTCATTGAACTAACGTTCCTACGATAGCTTAATGATCTGTGTGTTTATAGCTTGCCCTGTCTAATCCAGGACCAAATTCGGTAAGATCCAAATAAGGCCATAAAAAGTACAAAATGATACCGGTAATCCAAATACCGAATCGGTTTATCTATTAGTCTACAGGACAAGTTATCTAACGCTATTTTGTGAAATAATGTCCTTGCTCCAGATCTGCGAGAAGTCCATCTTGGACAGGCTTCCAGCCGAGCAACTCCTTCGTCCCATCACTTGATCTTGCTAAGTCAAGTGACGCGACCATGCCTAGAAAACTGAAAATCGCATGTGCCTCTTCACGCGGGATGCTGACTACAGGCACATCCAGGTGACAACCGATGACGCCGGCAATGTCGCTGAACGGGAATGCCTTCGTCGTTCACGCCATCCAGTCGTGAGCCTGCAGGAGCAGTATATGAAGAACTCGGGCTCATCGAATAAATAAAAGGTAAATATTTAAAAAGGACAGGAATACTCGAAAGTATCCTGCCCTTTTGCTGCAGCATTATGTTTTTAAAATATAATCATTTAACCAATTTTCGTAGAGAATCTTTAAACTGTGCCAATTCAGGCCCTAATGTCCCAAAGAACTCTAAATCTATAGATTCAACAATGGGTACAGCTTTACTGATAATTTCTACACCTTTTTGGACAATTTCAATGGAATTGGCCCTTGAATCTATAGGACTTTGCTTTCTACTTACAAGTCCATTTTTTTCAAGTGTACGGAGCATTTGTGAAACTGTCATTACATCAATTTCTGAAACACTCGATATTTTGGCCTGCGTTATATGTTTTTCAAATTGACTTAAATAATTAAGAGTACTCAACACAACAAACTGAGGATGGGTTATTCCTAAATTGCTTAATGCTGACTTTATTCTGCCATGCCACTTATTATATGTTTTAACAAACAGCAATCCAGTTGATTCATCAGCATTGTTCTTAAACATGGAGTTAAATTCCATTAAGCTTCAACTACTTCTTTAAATTTCCACAATACTTTTGGGAAATCCGAAAAAATTTGAGTCAAAACATTTAATGCAATTTCATTATCCTCATCAGAAGAAATTGAATGTTTTACAAATAGTTGTCCGTCTTCTTCGGTGATATCATGGCAAAAATAAAATGTACCTGCGTCTGGGATAGTATACTTATCGTGATAGACTTCGTTTTCAACTATCTTTGATAAAACAAATTCCATTGCTGGCATGTCCTTCAATTTCATTCGCCCAGTAGTGCCATTTTTTATTTCCCCATCAAATTGAAGCTCTTCTAAGTCTTCCTCCCATAAAGCACGTTTTTCTTTGTCAATATAGTGTTCCCAAATTTTCTCTCTTGGTGCATTAAAAGCAATCTTAATCCCAATTTTCATTATCACAACTCCTTTATAAGTTCACTTATTATATGTATACTTATAATAATGCATCATCCAAGTAATGTCAATAAAAAAGGGTGCAGATAATCACCCAGTTATGTTATGTAACGCTGAATTGGATGCTGACATACAGGAAGCTGCTGAATGAAGATCCACAGCAAGCTGAGGCTATGATGGCGGAATTACGTCTTAGAATTAACATCTAACCGTATAATAGTGAAAAAGCTCTTGGGACGTAAATTCCGTCACAAGAAGCTTTTTGCGGCTCACAAATAATAACCATCGCATAGTTCAAGCCATTGGCTGCTCGTTAGCTTAAGGACGCATCGGAAGTCTAATACTTTATTTTCCCAATACATTAAGCGAAATAATTCCAAGGAGAGCTGTCCGTTTGATCCAACTCTGCTAAAAATATGCCAACAAAGGAGAACGATGCGCTAGAATAGAAAAATAGAAAGCGTTATCATTATCGGCTTTTCTGCGATGATTCAGGGGGAGACGGCATATGCGTTCAAGGTTTCAACCATTCAACACGTTGCGTAATCAAATTTTTATCGGCTTTATATTGGTGATGCTCATTATGATGAGTGTGGCGGGGGCGTTCATTTACCTTAATGTCTCTCACTTGTTAAAGGACAGCGCAGAGCGGCACATTGGTCAGACTGCAGTACAAGCAAGCGGCAGGCTGGATGCTTTAATCGGCCAGATGGACAGCCTGACCGAGCAGGTGGCGAATCACCCGTCTGTTCAGCATATTTTGCTGGAGGAACGCAATGGGAGTCAGGTGACTTTCGAACAGCGCCAATCGCTACTGCAAGTGATGCATAGCTATCAGGCCTACATGCCGAGTGTTGGTTCATTGGAGCTGTACACCGCCGAAGGGAAGATGTTGTTTCCAATTCGAGAGGGCAGCCTGGAGGATCGGATCGGACAGGCGGACATCCGGGAAGCAAATCAAATGAAAGGCAGGCTGGTCTGGATCGGCATAGATCCTGAGGACCCTCGGTCACTGCTGGCAATCCGGCAGGTGAGCCTGGTGGATCGCTGGTTTTCACGCGGCGGATATCTGATTACCCGCATGGAACGAAGTTATTTTGGGCTGAATGGTGCACCAGCAACTAATGAAGAAGCGAATGAAACCATGCTGCTTATAGATCGCCGAGGGCAGCTGCTGTCGGGTGAGCCTATGGATCGAACCAATTTATTAGATATTCTGCACAGCAAGACACAGACGGTTCATATTGGGGAACGGGAATATGTCAAGGCGGTTCAGCAGTCAGAGCGGACAGGCTGGTCGCTGCTGATCCTGATTCCGGTTAGCGTCGTCACAGACGGAATTACGGTTTTACGGACGACACTTATTATTTCTGCGTCTCTAGGGGCCGTATTATTCCTGTTCATGTCCTTTATGCTGTCCACGTTGATTACAAGACCGATAGGTCAGTTGATTCAGGCGATGCGCCGTTCACGGGAAGGGGCGTTAGTCTTGAATCCAGAACCTGCAGCAGCAGTTGAATTACGGGAATTAAACGCAGAGTACAACACGATGATTGTTGATATCAATGATCTGATCCGCGTCATTTGTGAAAAGGAGGCTTTGCAAAGCCAAACCGAGCTTAAAGCACTGCAGGCGCAGATTAATCCGCATTTTCTTTTTAATACACTGGATGCTTTTAACTGGTCGCTACAGGAGAAGGGGGAAGAGGAGCTTGCCGGGCTGATGGTGTCCATGTCGCGGCTGTTTCGTTATGTGATCGAACCGGCTCATCATGACTCTTGGGTGACACTAGGGGAAGAAATGGCACAAGTCCGTCGTTATCTGGAACTGATGGAGATGCGTCTGGGTGAACGCCTGAGCTGGCAAATTCATATGCCGTCAGAGGCGGCGAGAATTCCGCTTCCAAAACTGTTGATCCAGCCGATTCTTGAAAATGCAATCTTACATGGCGTCGAAAATCGTATCGGCAACGGCCGGGTTGAGATTCGAGTCACTCCTTCGGAGAGATTGGGTTGGACCAAAATTGAGGTTACAGATAACGGACCTGGAATGACAGAGGAGGGACTTGCAGCTGTGCGTACAGCACTGATGGAGGGGGCTGCCTGCCAGAGCAAGGGAACCGGTATGGGGCTGGTTAATGTGCAGCGTCGGCTTGCTCTCTACTATGACAGCGCAGCTTATCGAACAGACGGCGTGCTGATCCATAGTGCTGTGCAGGAAGGAACAGTGGTTACTTTTGAAATTCCTGATGAATATGGAGGGCGATAGGCATGAGCATTTCATCCAAGACCATTGTCATTGTAGATGATGAACAAAGAACACGTCAGGGGATACATCAAACACTGGAGCAGTGGGCCGCCGGGAAATACCGGATTATGACATCAGGTAATGGCCTGGAGGCATCACATATGCTGCAAGCAGAGAAGGTGCATCTGCTGATTACAGATGTCCGGTTGCCGGAATTCAGCGGGCTGGATTTAATCCGTTCTCTGGAACGGGATTCACATCGACCAGCGATCATTGTGATCTCGGGATATGCGGAGTTTGATTATGTCCAGCAGGCGCTTCGTCTCGGAGCCGTTAATTATTTGCTCAAGCCGATTGATAAGCAGGAGCTGCTGAATGCGGTGAATGAAGCGCTGCAGCTGGAAGAGGAACGGCAGCGGTACAAGAAGCTGGACAAGCTGGCTGACCCTGTTCTGCTGGAGCTTGACCTCCAAACAGCTACGCTTAGTGATCCGGTACGGCAAGCCTTTGCCTATATGGCGGAGCATCTTCACGAGCCCATTACGATGGCGCAGACTGCGGCGCATTCACACCTGAATGCGAGCTATTTTAGCGTTTTGTTTAAGGAGCAAAGTGGTTTGTCCTTTAGCGAATATCTGCACCGGCTACGGATTCAACGAGCCAAGGAGCTGCTACTGCATACTCAGTTAACAATTGCCCAAATCGGCGAGCGCTCAGGCTACCGGACAGATAAATATTTTATTAAAGTATTCAAAGCGACCGAGGGAGTCAGTCCCAGCCGGTATAGACAGCAGATGCGTACAGGACCGGAGAATATCGATTGACAGTAGCGGATGCTCACAATCCAATAAAAGTGGAATTATACCCAATGAGCGTACCCTGTCGGAAGCAAAAATGGAGTGCTAAACTTACAAATGATAACGGTTACAAAAAATATATTACAACAAACGGAGGTCTAACGATGTCCAATAAGTCTTTTTTGCGTAAGCGCTCTCACCGGAAATGGGTTGCTGGGTTGACCCTGCTGCTGTCATTCATGCTAGTGCTGTCTGGTTGTGGTGGTAAGGATGGTCAAGGTGGTTCCAGCGGAGCAGGAGGAAAGGTTACACTCAAAATGATGCACCTGTGGCCAGAGGGAAGCTCGGCACAGCAAAGTAAGCTTGTGACTCAGATTATAGATCAATACGAAAAGGATCATCCGAATGTCGTCATACAGCAGGAAGTGCTGGAAAATGAACAATATAAAAATAAACTCAAAGTGCTGTCAGCTTCCAATGAATTACCGGATATCGGCATCACCTGGGCAGCGGGCTTTATGGAGCCTTACGTTAAAGGTGGATTATTTACGCCGCTGGATGACCTGTTGCAAGCTTCCAAGCTGAAAGACAAATTCGTACCAGGAACGACCGAAGCGTATGCGCTGAACGGCAAAACATATGCGCTTCCAATCGAATTGAACATAACCCCCATTTATTACAACAAAGCCATATTCCAAAAATACAACTTGAAGGTGCCTGCGACATTTGATGAATTTAAGCAGGTGGTGAAGACACTTGTAGATCATGGAGTTGCACCGATTGCATTGGGCAATAAAGACCGCTGGACGGGTTCGCTTTGGTACATGTATCTGGCAGACCGTATAGCAGGTAGCGAAACGCTGAAAAAAGCAATTGACGGCTCAGGCTCGTTCGATGACCCTGGTTTAATCCAGGCGGCCTCCGAAATCCAGACCCTGGTGGATATGAATGCCTTTAACAAAGGATTTAACGGCTTGTCCAATGATGAAGGAAAATCCGAGTTTATGAACGACAAAGCGGCGATGTATTTGATGGCTACTTGGGAGCTGCCGAATTTTACGACTAATCCCGAAATCCCGCAAGCGTTTAAAGATCAAGTCGGCTTCTTTAAATTCCCGATGGTTGCAGGCGGCAAGGGTAACGAGAACAGTTGGGTAGGAGGCCCGGGAGTCGGCTTGTTCGTTTCGGAAAATTCTAAAGTGAAAGAAGAAGCCAAAGCGTTCGTTGAATACTTCGTAGAAAAATGGGGAGAGCAATCGGTCACACAGGCAGGCGTTATTCCAGCGACGAAAGTGGACACCTCCAAAGAAAAATTGCCCAAGCTGTATGTCGATCTGCTGAATGGGCTGAACCAAGCCAGCAACATTACATTGTTCGCCGATGTACAGATGAAGCCGAATGCGGCGCAAGTGCATTTGAACATGATTCAGGCATTGTTTGGTAAAGCGGTGACACCGCAGCAATTTGCCGACCAGCATAAGGCTGCCATCGAGAAAGGAAATTGAAATTGACCACCTGAGGAGGTCTGACCGTGGATAAGGTCATGTCTAATAAGCTCGTCATTGCTCTCTATGTGTTGCCTTCCCTGCTGCTGTTATTTGCCGTGATTTATGTGCCCATCGTACTGACCGGCTATTACGGTCTGAATCAGTGGAATGGAATCGGCGCTATGACTTTCGTAGGGCTGGATAACTATCAACATTTGTTCACAGACAAGGCGTTTTGGCAAAGTGCCTGGCATTCGCTGCTATTAGCCTTGTTTTCAGGCATTAGCTTGATCGGTTATCTGGTCGTTGCAATGATTTTGTCAGGAAAAATCAAGGGAGCGAACCTGCTGCGGAAAATTTATTTGATTCCCATGCTGCTGTCCTCTGTAGCAATCGCTCAATTGTGGCTCAAAATGTATCATCCGACCAACGGCGTGCTAAATTCTTTGCTGACGTCAGTCGGAGTTCACAACCCGCCCGAGTGGCTAGCTAATCCGTCGCTGGTGCTGCTTGCCTTGTTCATCCCGATTATTTGGCAATATGCAGGCTTTTATATCCTGATCTATTATGCCGGGCTGAAAAACATTCCCGAAACGCTGATGGAGGCTGCCCGCATCGACGGAGCCAGTGCTTGGCAGATCGCGACGCGTATCAAATTGCCTCTGCTGCGCGAGGTGATTAACGTGACGATCATATTGTCCATTGTCGGCTCGCTCAAATATTTTGACCTGATCTACGTCATGACAGACGGTGGGCCAAACGGCGCCAGTGAAGTGATGGCTTCGTACATGTACCACCAGGCGTTCCGCAGCTTTGATTTCGGATATGGCAGCGCTACAGCCTTTGCTCTGCTGCTCATCTGCCTGATTGCTACGTGGGTGATTCGTAAGGTGACCGCTACTAATGATACCATCCAGTATTCATAGAACACTCATGCCATTAGATCAGGGGTAACAGAGGACAGAAAGAGGGAGGAACGGATATGAAAACCCAGGCAGCCGCCAACTATCCGCTTGGAGTCGCTACCCGCGGCAAAATGTTAACTCGGGTCGGTTATGCCGCTTTGTATATCATTTTAATCATCTTGGCGGTGACACAGCTTTTGCCACTAGTGTGGCTGATGCTATTTTCGCTTAAAAATAATCAGGAAGTGTTTAACCTTCCACCGTTTGCACTCCCATCCCAGCCGCATTGGGAGAACTATATGAATGTGTGGACCAGCGGCAATATCGGACAGTATTTCTTCAATAGTGTGTGGATCACAGTCATATCTGTGGCGTTGACAGTGCTGCTGGCTAGCTTTGTTACGTTTGCCATTACACGTATGCGGTGGAGAGGGAGTCAGCTGGTTCTAGGGCTTTTTATGGTCGGACTCATGATTCCAGTCCATTCCACCTTGATTCCGCTATTCAGTATGTTTCTCAAATTGCATTTAACAGACACTTCGGTATCCATCATCCTGTCGTATGTCGCTTTTAATCTGCCGACAACGATGATGATCTTGCTAGGCTTCTATTATGCCCTGCCCCGTGAAGTGGAAGAGGCGGCCGTTATGGATGGTTGCTCCGTCAACCGGATGTTCTTCCGCATTGTACTGCCTATGACCACCCCCGTCATGGCAACGACGTCTATTATTAACATGATCTACAACTGGAATGAGTTTATTTTCGTCAATACGTTTATCAGCTCGGACGAAAACAAAACACTGACCGTCGGCGTTCAGAACTTTATCGGACAATATACGACCGACTGGGGCGCAATCGGAGCCACGTTGATGATCAGCATTTTGCCCATACTGCTCGTGTTCCTCATCATGAGTGACCGGATTGTGGAAGGGATCGCAGCCGGATCGGTTAAGGGGTAAATCAAATTTTCCCTGATTAGAAGAGCACCCCCTAGTGTAGACATTGGATCAAACCTTTTGGTTTGTCCGATGAATGCTAGGGGATGCATTTTTGTTGAGTTTAGTTGAGTTGAAGGAAAATGAAGTAGAAAACCCATAATGTTAAGCCTTTTTAGAAAAATTATCCGAATTTATCGACAAACTATTGACATGGCTTATTTGAATCTTTCTAAACTATGATATGGATTCGAAATATTTCCACCAACTTCATCAATTGTTTCTATAATTTCTTTTAAAATTAATTCGTCTATATCCTTATCTTGATTTATTGAATCTTTAATTTTTTGAAAGCAATTTTTTAGTCCGAGGTTTACAACAATTGAAAGAATGATATCTACATCATCATAAGAGTCAGTATTCCACAACCTGTGAAGCACCTTATCTATACTATTTCTTACTTCGATTTCAATAATTCGTAGGTCATAACTTGTCTATCTGTTAATTGACTAAGAATTAATAAAAAATCCTTTTTCTCAATTTTACCAGTATCAAATTCATTCAATACGTATTGAAACATCAACGCTAATGTTTCTGTTGGTAATAGATAGGGTAAATTCTCAATTTCTTTATGATCCATTTTTATTCCTCTTTATTAGGATGTGGAACTTCATTTAAGGATTAATTTTTTAGTCCAAGTTCATCTTTTTTTAATTGTTTATTCCCTATTTTTGTTTAAAATAAGGAAAAAATTCCCATTTTTTGATAAAATCGTTTGCGTAACGCTTCGAGAAATCAATCTGACATTTCGTTATCTCTCTCCCATGTGTTAAGAGAGAGGAATGGAAATTTATCGTTGTCTGCAGACAAGCTGGACTATTTTACTTTTTTGTCTTAGATTTCGATTGTACCAAAAAAGCTCGTTCCTACTTTTAAGATTCAAGTTGGAATAAGCTTCGTGAAATTTCGTTTAGTTATGGGGAAATTTCAATGGATTTTTAAAAGAGTTATTCCACTATTAGGAAAGTCGACTTAATACTTTTTTAATTCGCATTTCTAGTTCTAATTTTTCTTTTTCTAGCAATTGTTCTTCAAAAATATCTGCTATGTTAAACTGCTGTAATTCTTGTTTAATTAGTTTTAATCCATCGATCTTTGGTAGTCTTTGGTTTAATAAGTTTTCAGCTAGTGTGGTATACACGATTATTTTTTCACTTAATGTATTTTTACAATCACGTTCAAATCGCTGAAATACACTAGAAAAAATTTCATCGGGCAAGACATTCTCTTCGTAAATTTGGTTAAAGAAAACATTAACTTCATTTGTCAATTCACCGTAATACCAACATACTCTTGGATAATAGTCTAACATCTTATTTTCCAACTCTTGTAATACAAAATTCTTACGATTAAATAAGTCACTGTATTGCTCAGTGGTTAATTTTTGTTCTTGCTCAATTAAATTAAAATCCAGTTCAGATAATCTTTTGCTTAAATTATTTTTAACAGTATACAAAACTCTTGGAAGAGTTAATAATATCTCCCCGTAAACGACATTAATTAAAGCCTTATCTGTTTCACTTCTATTCATCAATCCTTCAAAATCATAGAATGTTCTTGCAATTGCTTCTTTACTACTCATCATTTCCTCGTTTTTATAATCCTGGTAATTCTCAAGAATACTATCAATTAACTCATCATAATTCCAAGCCATTTCTTAACCACCTTATTCAATTATTTAGGGTTAATAGTTATGTTATTATTATGGATAACCTCAATTTTAACGTTAGGATATTCTTTGTCAAATTGTTGGATGATTTCGTTACAACTTCCACATGTATCTTTTTCAGTGAAGAGTTTGATATTTCCTGATGCATTGTGGTTATCACCTAATCGATCTGCTACATCATTTAAAATTTTATACTCTGTATCCCCATCTCTCATATATATATTTCCTTCTGCATCTGGAGCTTCAGTTGCCTTGAATTTTGGATTGTCGGGTTTGAAAGAGAACTCTTCAGTTCCAGGTATTTTTTTAGCAGAGCTATGAATTTTACTATGGGCATAAAAGTCTTCCTTCTTAACCCCGGACACCTTCACTTCTGCATATGCGAAGTTACCTGTTTCTTTGTATTTGTTTGACAATCGACCTCTAGCCTTCGCGACCTCATCAATAAAATGTTGATCCATTACAGAATCGATTCGGCTAGTTGGAAATCTGTTTACTGTTCCCTGAGCAACACCGCCTGGCTTCTCAACTTTATTAGGTTTTGAATTTGAAGGGTGGGGTGACTCTGTTTTTTCGTTTATAATTTTAGGTCTTGGATAAACCGGTTCTTTAACTGGCGGATTTAGTATAGTTTTCGGCTTGAAAAATGAACCGGCTCCCTCAACGATCGCTGCTACACTAATGATATTGGACAAATGGTCTGGTGACAAAGGGTCTTCAGGTGTCAAAGCTCCGCGTATAGCTTCTGTTATTCCAAATGTAGCAAAATTGATTGCGTCACTACCAGAGTTACCTTGATTACGTGCGCGCTCCATATAGGCTTGATACAATCCTTTAGGTATACCAAATGACCAATAATCTAAAAATTCACCAATGGAGTTTAATTGATTTTGAGACCTTACGTTATTAGCCTGCTCTATGCCTTTGTATAATTCAGCTAGGCTGTTTGCTGTTTTTTGAGAAGCATGTGCCTGCTCCATGGCTAATTGACTTTTTATCATCGCGCTGCTACCTGTATAATCCAGGTAACGATCCCACCAAGACTTAGGCTTCTCAGCTTGTTGTTTAGGCTGTTGCTGTGCCATGCGACTGTCGTAATCGGCTCTCCAGCGTTTTCTTACTTCTTCCGGAACCTGCTGATACGCATGAACCATGGCATTCGATTCTTTAAGCAGGTTCTGTACTAGTTCCAATGTGCCGCCGGAATGCGCTATATGACGGGCGCTCGTAAACACTTTCCCAAGAATCCATTTGCTATAATAGGCTTGTTTAGCTTTCTCATGCTCGTGTATACTAATCAACCCTTGCATGGCCAAACCAGCCAAGTGTTTCAAAGGATGAATGCCGTTCCCCTTACTGCCTCCAACGGTAGGGGTTCCTTTGCTCCGAACAGGGATCGCTGCGGTTGCTCTCAGAATTACACCTCCCGCAGGTCCACTTAGCGCTCCTACAACAACGCCAGCCACTTTCCCCATTACCGGAATGGAGCCTAATAGCTTGGATACTGTCCCCATCATGGCATTCGCTTGTTGAAGCTTTGCTGGACTGGTGACTTTTGCTTTAGGAGGAGAGGCTTGGCTGCTTGATGATGTCTTAGCTGCTGATGGAGCTTGCGCCGCCTGATATGCTTTGATGCTCATCAATGGAGGTTCTGGAACAGGAGGGAGGTCAGCAACGAAAACTGGAGCTTTTACCGTACCTTCTTGATAAATCACTGGGGCTTTGGTGTCTGTCTCACCATCCAATACCATGCTGCTGGCTCCACCTTTTAAGTATAGCGCCGTTCCAGCTTCCAGTGAAAGTTCCTGTCCAGCAACAAGCTTCACGTGACCACCTTGAATTTGCACATTCCCGGGACTGTCAATCGTAATTCCATTACTTTCATTCAGTGTTATGGAAAATTCACCGGAGGTGGATAGGTTCAGTTCATGCTCAGACATTTTGACACCGCTACCTTGCACATGTTGCCATACCTTTACATTTGGCTGTCCATTTGTGTGGCGTTGTTGTCGCAGCGAATCAGTGACATAGGCATCCTGTTCGCGGTGTGTGGGCAGATACAATTCCACCTGTTCCCCGATCTCAGGCATATCGTACCAGCCACTGTGTTCTTCGGCGACATAACGGGTAGACACCGGAAACCAGCAGGCTTTGACAGAATCTTGTTTCGGATCGATGTCCAGTTGAAGCTGTACAAAATCCTGCTGTACCTTCAGCACCGTTCCTGTCAGCGAAATTCCAGTAGCCTGATCGTTTTCATACCGTGCATAGCGGATATCTTGTTCGGCTTGAAGATCGTAACGGGTACGCAGTAAGCCATCTGCTAAGGTTGTCACGGCTCGAACCACGACCAGTTCTTTTCCTTGCCCGATAGGTAACGTGATGAGGTCGCCCAACGCATAGTATTGCAGGCTTTCGATCATATAGGTGATATATGAGCCAGCACGTTCTCTCAGCTTTTCCGCATCCCGTTCATGAAACGTTTTTCGTACACGATAAAATACATCCCGTTCTACCTTATGCTGCTTGCCTTCGGGCATCCCGAAGAAAACCTTGGGCGAAGCTGCGGTTACCTCTGGCACAAGTACGGAACCAAAGCGAGAAGCGAGGCGTTTTAAAAACGCCCAATCAGTTTCCTCATATTGTAAAACAAATGTCTCTAGTTTGGCATAGTGGCTTACCGTATCAATGGCATCTCCGTACTGATATTTTCGAACCAGCGTAGTGACCAGATCATCATAAGTACGGTGAATATCTTGATAGGAGCGTCTTTTACGTTTAATATCCATCTGGTATGAATGGGAAGCGGCCTCCAGTTCAAATGTATACACGCCTCGCACACAGTGTACAGACATACGTGTAACAATCCCATGGAACAGCCTTCTCAGCGATTGTCCCTGATCATTCAACTGACGAATCACAGTCGGTTCTTGCTCCATATTTTGACCGATACAAGCGGCTCCCTGTTCTTCGGAGAGTATGCCACTGATATGTAAATAGGCATGATCGTTAATGGTACGTGTTATTTGAAGTTGTTCGATGTGTAATGGCTGAAAGGGACCATAAAAGCGTAGGCTTTCATATCCGATCCAAGCTGATAATACGCTCAAGTGAGTTCATAACTCCTTTCTAGATGCGATGGGTATTTCCAAGTAAAGTACGTCATCTTGCATTCGCTTCTGATTACAGATGCAGTAGATGAGTATAATTTGTGAGTCAAGATAGATATGTAATGTATTCTGGGGGTGTTTTGTATTAAGAAATGATAGGTGATATTTAATAAACAACCCAGCATATGTATTTATCGGTTAAAAGAGAGATTTAGTTTACAGAATGACCCATTCATTATGGTATTTACTATGTGTAAATCTGGAATTGGAAGTTATGAGAGGGACGTATAAAATGGAAAAAAGCATATAATAGGTGGTAAGAAGATTCCAAAGAGTTATTTATAAAAGATTGAGCTTTAATGAGAGAGGGGGGTTCAGGTTATGCCAAAAAACGATAATATGCTGGCCATTTTATGGATGCTGAATTCGGGTGTAAAAATGACCGCAAAACAAATATCCGAAAAGTTAGAAATCAATATAAGGACAGTTTATCGGTATATTGACGCTCTATGTGCCAGTGGAGTGCCTATAATATCCGACACGGGTCATCATGGCGGGTATAGCTTGCTGAATAATTATATTAGAGCACCCTTACTATTTGATATGGAGGAAAAAAAGGCACTCCTTCATGCTGCTGTTTTTGCAAAAGAGGCTGGATATCCTTTAAGTGAGGCATTAAGCAGTGCGACGTCAAAGTTGAAAATGTACTCGAATCAAGAGCAGGAAAGTATACTTAGCCGTCATTTAGCCGGATTTGAAGTGATAAACCGCATGGGAGATCCTTCTCTTCAGCCGGTATTGATCGAATTGGAGCAGGCTGTAGCCAACCAATTCTCTGTTGAAATGGATTATCGCACAGGTCATGAAGAACAACCCAAGAATAGGGTGATAGACCCCTATGGGATGGTGTACTGGAACAACAAATGGTATACTGTTGCATTTTGTCACCTAAGGAATGAGATCCGTAGTTTTAGGGCAGAGCGGATTTTACAGATCAAGCGTACTCCAAACCTATTTAAGCGTCCTGAGGCTTTTTCGGCTCGTGAATTTTTTATGCAAAATCTGTTACCTGATTTAGTAGGTAAGGATGGTTTAATTTCTTTAACGATTAAAGGCAGGTCAGAGGCATTGGATGACTTATGTTTGCATTGGTTTTTGGGGCATCATCTGAAAGAGCGAACCGCTAACCAAGCCATCTTTTTGCTTGAGGAAAAATCACTTCATACATATGTCCCTTATTTACTCCTACCCTACGGGAAATCCATTCAAGTCATCGAGCCACAGAGCTTGAAGGAAAAACTAGTTGCTGTTGCGTCGGAGTTAATAGAATATTATCAACGCTAAAAGCTTCACTGACAGTAGATGTCAGTGAAGCTTTTTTATAATGGGGATAATCACGGGTTACCGAGGGCTGGTATCACTTGATAAATTATAAAATAAGGAGAACCTGTGAATGAATAGGACGGTATATCTTTATGTATTTGACACTATGGCAGACTGGGAGATCGGTTACTTAACTGCCGAACTGAACTCGGGGAGATATTATAAAAAGGGGCTGGTCCCATCCAAAATAGTTACCGTGGGAATGGAGAAGACTCCTGTCACTACCATGGGCGGATTGAAAATCCTGCCTGACATCAAACTGGATGAGTGCAGTATTGAAAGCACAGATGCATTGATTTTACCCGGTGGAAATACATGGACAGAAACCATTCATCAACCGATCTTAAAAATTGCTGAGAGATGTTTAGAGGAAGGTATATGGGTGGCGGCGATTTGTGGTGCTACCATCGGACTTGCCCAGGCAGGACTGCTGAATGCACGTTGGCATACAAGCAATGATCTGGAATACCTTAAAATGATCTGTCCCACCTATACGGGCGGAAAGTATTACAAAATAGAGTCTGCTGTGACGGATGGAAGACTGATCACTGCATCTGGAACGGCTCCGTTGGAATTTTCCGTACACGTTTTGAAAGCTCTGGGTGTGTTTTCTTCTAAAACATTAGAAGCCTGGTATAGTCTTAATAAGACACGTGCACCCAAATATTACTATGAGTTGATGGATTCAATTCAATGAAGGTATAAGTATTAAACTGAACTGTTACGAGCATTTAAAGGAGGAGTTAAAATGACTGAAAGCAGAGAACACATGGGAGTGTCAGGTAAATATACAAAGAAGGGGGTGCCCAACGGCTTTACATCTATTACCCCGTTTATAACCGTGAAGAATCCTCCAGAAGCGATAGAGTTTTATAAAGCGGTTTTTAATGCAAGAGTTAAGGATATTACTGGATATCCTGATGAGAATGGCAATAAAATCATTGTTCATGCGGAATTAGATTTTGGAAATGGTTTTTTGCAGCTGGGGGCAGCGAATCCGACATATCAATTGGTCTTGCCGCCAGATGAAGGAAATGCGTGTTATTCTTTCGGAATTTATGTAATGAATGTGGATCAGGTCATTGAAAATGCGGTAGCAAGAGGAGCGAAAGTAAGGGAACCCGTTACAAACTTTGTTTCAGGCGATCGATTCGCAAGTATATTGGATCCCTGTGGAGTAAGATGGTCGATTATGACCAGGATCGAGGATTTGTCCGAAGAAGAAAGCAGTCGAAGGGTTGCTGAATGGGCCAAAAGCTTTAGTGGAGAATAACAGGATGTATCAGTGTTTTAGTTCCTCGATATGTGTCTAGTTGATAAATGGGGAGAGGTAATAAGCCATGTTAAAACGTATAATTTTACCCTTAGCTGTTATCTTTGTGTTCGTTTCTTCTGTTTCAGTTGAGAGCGCGCATGCGGGATCTAAATTTAGATATAATGTTGAAGTTGCTGTAAATAACAATGTTTTGACATTAAATCCATTTGGAGAGAAATCCACAAATCCCAATAATAGCACTTTGACAACAGACACCAGTCCGTATATAGAGAAATCCACCAACACAGTATACGTCCCTATTAAATTCATATCTGAGGGTTTGGGAGAGTCTGTCTCGTGGAACAGGCCTACACAAGAAGTTACAATTAAATCGAAGAATGGTACAATTATACGATTAACCGTGGGTAGCAAAGTTGCATACGTGAACGATGAAGAAAAGATGATGCCGAATGCTCCCGTTATGCAAGAATATCCAAATCGGGTTATGGTTCCTCTTAGATTTGTTTCGGAAGTTGTGGGAGCTACAGTAAATACAACGACAGTCAATGGAACATTACATGTTGACATTGAAAAATAATACTTGATTGCTTGGGAATGGGTAACAAACTAATTGCTTCTTTAAGTCTTGGGCCGTGAAACCCGCTCTTGAGCGGGTTTTTGCCCTCCCGTGATTTAAGTATGCATACTCTGCCGACTTTCAAGTGTTTGTATTGAGTTTAAACTTCTCCAATATTCCTATTTTCGTTCATTCTTCGTTTTTAATGTTCTTCCGGCAGTTAGTATATACTGCAAAGGGTCATCATTTATTTTGAGATACGACAGACTTTGAGACACGCTGTCTTCCGGATTAACTTTTGGACGTTTTCGATCCGGGATATCTATAGACGCGAAGTCTGCATCCATATCCAACGTTTGATTAAATAAGCAAATGATGTGCAAATCTTCTTTCCCTTCTCTAATCGTAGAGCCTGTCCGATTTAATCCACTCTCCGTAATACTCCCTCTGGTTTCGCCTGCTGAGTTTTTCTCTTCCACAAGCCTGAAATTTTGAATATCCAGTGCAGAAGGATTGTCAAGAATGAAGCTTCCTCGGTCCGCTTCTATTACTTTTTGAAAAATCTTGCTTTGGTCAAAAGACGGATTTTTTAAAATCACTTTGTTGTTCCTGTACTCAAACGGGATATTCATACTTCTCAGCAATACTCCAAGCGGAATGACAAAGGCATCCTGAATCACTTCGGGCTGAGTGTCCATCTGTGCTAAAGTATCGTTCAGTTTATATGTTTTTGCTCCCTTTTGAAAAACAATTTCATTTGACCTCCACCTGATTTTTGCTTCTTGAAGTTTAGTGTTATAATCGACTTTTGCGCCAAGAAGCTCGGCAACGGAACGAAGCGGAACCATAAGACGTTTTTCTTCATTAACGTAGGGACCAATCGGTGTACAGTACAAAACGTCATAGTCATTCACTTTGAGCAAAGAGGTTCCATTGACATGAATAGAGCGATTAATCGGTGCTGCATTAGCGTTATAAGAAGAGGTTCCAAATATAGCACTCACAAGAACTGCAAAGGATACTACAGCCGTGCTATAAAAATATTTTCGCTTCATTTTTCACCCTCCGTTGAATTGAGATAGGTTGTATAAAATCGCATGTTTGCTTTGGAGCAGTGATAGGTTTGTCCTTCTTGAACGCATGTGGAGTGCGTACGTTTTAGGATTGAGTGCTGTTCACTGTTACTGCATTACACAATGGCAAATAATTTGGAAGATATACAGGAAAGACAGTAAAGAGGGGCGGCGCGCCCCTCTTATTTTCGTAATGCTGAGCATTTTTATTTATTTACAGAAAGTGCAGCACTTCATTTTCACAATTGAACATCATAAAAAAACTTTTTTCTCATTCAATGATCTTGCTATATTCGATAAAAGCTGAACTGTATTCCTTATCTCATCTTCCGTAGTGTCCGGGTGAATTGCACAGATTCTGAGAACAGTCTTTCCATTGAGTTGTGTCGTAAGCACTGTGGCGTACCCGTTGGTCACCATTTCTTGGGAGATCCTTTTATTGAGTGAATCTAATTCCTGGTCGGATAGCCCAGGTGGTGCATATCGAAAATTAACAATCGCTAATTGCGCGGGGCATACAATTTCCCAATGATTATGTTTTTTGATTTCATCTTCAGCCCATTCTGCGAGTTGAACTCCATGCTCTATCACTTCACCGACAGCATTCGTGCCTAAAGCTTGCAGTGTCACCCATAGTTTCAGACTTCGAGCAGGCCGGGTTAACTCAGGCCCCAAATCCCAATAATTAATATGTTCTTCATCAGACTCGGCATCCTTCAAATATTCTGGGCGTGTGCTGAAGCAGTTTTTGAGTTGCTGCTTATCTTTGGCTAAAACCACGCTACAGGAATAGGTCTGCATTAGCCATTTGTGTGCATCCCAGGTGATACTATCTGAACGCGATATCCCGCTCAAAAGAGACTTATATTTCGAAGAAGCCAAAATCGACGCACCGTAAGCTCCATCCACGTGTAACCAAATATTATGTTTTTCACATAGGTCAGCAATTTCGTTTAACGGGTCAATGCTTCCTGTATTGGTTGTGCCCGCCGTGGCAATGATCGCAAAAGGCTTCATGCCAGCCGCCTGATCATCCATTATTTTTTTCTCTAAGGCTGAAACATCCATACGAAAATTTTTATCACTTGGAACCTTTCTGATTTGATCACTACGGAATCCGAGGATGCGTAGCCCTTTGGCGACCGATGAATGAGTTTGATCTGAAACATAAGCAGTTCCAATGGCATATTCCTGCTCGGATAACCTTGCATTACGTGCAGCGGCTAAAGCGGTCAAATTCGAAAGTGATCCGCCCGACAGAAATAAGCCCCCAGCAGTATCAGGATATCCTGCTTGGTCACACATCCATCGGATCACTTCCCCCTCTAAAAGGCTTGCGCTCGAGCTCTGCATCCAGCTTCCGGCGTGGGTATTATACGCACAGGTCATGATATCTCCTAACCAAGAGTAAACAGACACGGGGCTAGGAACCATTGCAAAAAAACGAGGGTGTTGCATGAAGGCTTGATGAGGATAGACGTTTTTCCTCATTTCATCGACAACCTCTTTTACGGGTCTTCCTTTTTTGGGAAAGCCAATTTCCCTTAAATGAGCTATTGTATCCTCATCTGCAATGTTGATTACTTTTTGAGATCGAATGTTATTGTTTTCTGCCATGTATGAATGTATGAACTCCTCAATAATCTCACCTAATTGCTGATTTGGTTCTTGATTCATCATAAGCATCTCCTTTGTTTAACTTCAACCAAAGTATAATATAACATCTGTTGTCATTTTGTGATATTTACCGATTTCATCATTACGTTTATTTTTATGCACTTCGCTATTACGTAAAGTAATTTTCAAGGGCAAAGATGGCTGTAAAATCGCCGTTCAGTGCAAATGCTGGAAACGTGATGTTGGGAACCGATATAGTACTCCGACTCAAACCTGGTAAGCAGGCAGATACATAGTTGCTGTGTTGATTGGATGGTAACGACTTAATTTTACAAGGCAGCAAGGAGGCGGGGGAGCTTGAATATAGGAGGGGGAACCTTAGTTATCTGAAAAGTATTAAAAAAAGAATGTATAGTCACTTGTAAGAAAAGGGTTCGAAAACGCTTTGCCATATGTTGCAAATGAGCTGCTTAAGAATTTGAAAAATGACACTAATTAGAGCTCCAAATTTTTTTGGATTTTTATATCCAATGTTTAAACTGGGAGTAAAAAAATACTGGTGGCCCTTAAAGATGTATTAGGAGCCACCAGTACAAACTATTTATGATATTGTTACATAATAAAAGCTATCTTTCGATACAGACCTTAATCTTGACTAAGAATTATTGTCCAATTTGTTCTAAGATTTGTGTGTAAGCATTCCTATAATGATCGGGGTTAGGATCTTCTCCTATGATCTTGGGTACGTCAAAGTCAGACAGCAGGAAATGGTGTTTGGGTTGAACCTCATGCCTTGCTAAGCAACTCTTGCAACAGGACAAGGGACAGCCGTCAATTGCAATGATGTCACGTCCCGATTTGGCTGTTCTGACAAGGGGTTTGACATCACCACCAACACCAGCTATGCAGGACATTTCAGCGACTTTTTCTCGATCCATTTGTATAGCGATCATGTTAGCGGTTTGTGCTGCGGAGGAACATCCAGAACAAGAATAGACAAGAGGTAAATCAGTTCTTTTCATCTTTGTACACTTCCTTGTTTTTTCTTTGTGATCGATCACAGTATCTTTGGTTTCAGCTGAAATAAATTTAAAATTGTTTGTATTTTAACTTAAATTTACAGTCTAAACCGTGATTGTGATCACGACAATATTTTGCGAAATCTATTATAGAGCTAACTGTGTGTATGTAAATCAGCCAGATCCCCTTTTTAACTTAATTTTTCTAATAGAGAATTAGCCCTATCTAAATATAAATCTGGGTCGTCATCCTTGATCAGCATTAAAATTTCTTGCAATATAAAATAAGCGCTTATTAAGTTGTAGTATGTCTAGTTTGTTGCAGTGTACGATCTGCTTTTAAAATGTAAACCTAAAAAATCTTAGATAATGCGATCAATAGGCTAGAGAATATTTGTGAAGTGCATGACGGGAGGGTCAAGCGAATCCCGTCTTTTACCCCTTCCATATAGATGAATTGCTTATCCTGACTTAGCTAATATCCTATAGCTTCTTCCCATTCGGATTAACGTAATCATTAATATAATAAACAGAAATTTCTCCGGTTTTATTGTAAATTTTTGGAATTATTTAATGATATCAGGATAATACAGACTGAAGCATCAGACATCATTTTTTTTGGATTGCCATCTCATAAGCAGTAGTTGGCATAAAATCATCCAGTTTTTTGCATGTTTAACATCTTTCATTTTTCATTAATTTTAAATCTAATATTCTAAAAATGGGGAAAACAAAATGAAACCAGTCTTAAAGCATAATTGGGATTTAGCTGAAACGGAAGCGATAAAGTTACAACAGGAGTTATCTAAAAAAGTTACAAAAGAGGATCAATTCCCTGAAATTCATTACGTGGCTGGGGTAGACGTGGCATATAGTGAACAAAGTGATTTATTAGTTGCAGCAATCGTTATTTTAGAAGCACACTCTTTAAATATAGTGGAATCAGTAATAGTTGAAGATTCTGTGCAATTCCCTTATATCTCCGGATTGTTTTCATTCAGGGAGCTACCATCTATAGTTAAAGCATTTAGACAAATAAAGACCTTTCCTCAGCTTGTAGTTTGCGATGGTCAAGGAATTGCTCATCCAAGACGATTTGGATTAGCCAGTCACTTAGGAGTAATCTTTGATATTCCTACAATTGGCTGTGGCAAAACGAAGTTATTGGGGGATTTCCAAGAACCATCTAAAGAAAGAGGTGCATGTTCATTATTAATGGACCGTGAGGAAATCATCGGAAGTGTATTAAGAACCCAAGAAAACATTAAACCTCTTTTTGTATCCGTAGGTCATCGTATTTCATTAGAAACAGCCTGCAATTGGATTCTAAAGCTCTCTCCACGTTATCGCTTACCAGAAACAACTCGACAAGCTGACCAATTGGTGAAAAAAGTTTTATCAAAGATATATTAATAGACTAATTAGCTTTATCGTGATAGCTAAACGCCCATCACGATAAAGCTAATTTTGTACATAGTGATCAACTGATACAGCAACCGAAATTCGGAGAAGATAAACACTTTTAAGAATTATTCTAGTCTCTTCCTAATTTACTATTCAGCTTTCTTTTGGTTAATAAATAATTAAAAATCTCACTTGTTTCTTGTAACTTACTAGACTTAATCAAATTGTTTTTATCGTCCCATTCCTGATAACTTAACTCCACCCCCAACTCGTGTTCGCTTACCGATTTAAGTTGTCCATTCTCATACCATTGAGTCCTTTTTCCCTTCGTCTGACCATAATGCATAATTTCTTCAGATTTTCTCTCCCCGGTATTATAAAACTCTCGAAGTAATCCATGTTTAAAACCATCTTTATAAAAACTAAAATATCGTAATTGACCGTTATCGTATAATTCATAGGCTAATCCTGTAAAAGGAGTTCCACCCTCATCTTCAGGGTTGTCCAAAATTTCATCACTAGTAGAAGAAAACCACAAGTCTTCAAAATCCACCCCATTTTTCTTGACATAATCTAAAGTGTATAATTCATTTTTGTTTTCCATGATTATGTTTCAAAACCTCCGGTATAAAATTCGTTCCCTGTGTTATATATTCGCAATGAGGGCAACGTGGCATAGGGGTCCCTATAGGCATTTTTTTATTTATTTTTCTGGCAGAAATAACAAAGATCATAAAATCAGATAATCGGGCATCTGGCCTTTTCAATAAAGCTCTGTTTAAGGCTTTTACTTCTGCATGAGATCCTGCTCCAGCCGTCTTTATATATTCTTCCTTTATCTTTGCAGGCATATTAGTAATTCTTTCGTTAATTATTTTGTGCTGTTTCGAAGGTAGATCTCCTTTAGGATTATTAATATCAAAATAGTACTGCCCTGTTTTCTTATCTAATACCCCTGCTAAGGCTGGACCTAACTCATTTTTACTTAATCCTGTCTTTTTTACCCTGTCTAGTTCCTCGTGCACTGCTCCCCTCAAATTAATTCGTTGATGAAGTTCAGTAGAACTCAGTTTCCCATATTTAGCTCTTAGTTCCTCCAAACGGCTTTGTTTAGGTACTCCCCCACTTTTGGGTGGTTCAATAGGTTTAAAAGGCGCAGATTTTACGACTCCTGGTTCTTCAACGATAGATACTGGAGTTTTAATTGATTTAGAAGGTATCTTTATGTTCCTACCAAATTTAGCACCGTATAAACTTCCAACCATCTGAAATTCAGAAAATACGCTGCTGACAATAATCGCATTTGCCTGCCATTTTGGGATTTCTTCGCCTGTCCAATAGTTCTTTCCTTCTCTAGCTGCTTTGATCTGTTCTATAAAAATATCCACATTTTCTGGTTCGTGATTTAATTTGATTTCCCCATTTTTGATAGCTTCGTTATAGGCAAGAGTGGCTTGAGCTGCTTTCTGATCGGTAACTCCATTTTTACTGAGAACCCACATAGTACCCATAAATTTTTTATCATACTCATCGAAATTATAGGATACTTTGGCTTTTTCAGCTGCCATGTAGCTGTCATAATTGGCTCTCCAACGTTGTCTCAGATCTACAGGAACCTGCTGATACGCATGAACCATGGCATTCGATTCTTTAAGCAGGTTCTGTACTAGTTCCAATGGGCCTCCGGAATGCGCTATATGACGGGCGCTCGTAAACACTTTCCCAAGAATCCATTTGCTATAATAGGCTTGTTTAGCTTTCTCATGCTCGTGTATACTAATCAACCCTTGTATAGCCAAACCAGCCAAGTGTTTCAACGGATGAATGCCGTTCCCCTTACTGCCTCCAACGGAAGGGGTTCCTTTGCTCCGAACAGGGATCGCTGCGGTTGCTCTCAGAATCACACTTCCTGCAGGTCCACTTAGCGCTCCTGCAACAACGCCAGCCACTTTTCCCATCACTGGAATGGAGCCTAATAGCTTGGATACTATCCCTATCATGGCATTCGCCTGTTGAAGCTTTGCTGGACTGGTGACTTTTGCTTTAGGAGGAGAGGCTTGGCTACTTGATGATGTCTTAGCTGCTGATGGAGCTTGCGCCGCCTCGTATGCTTTGATGCTCATTAATGGTGGCTCAGGCACAGGAGGGAGGTCGGCCACGAAAACAGGAGCTTTCACCGTTCCTTCCTGATAAATCACTGGAGCCTTGGTATTCGTCTCACCATCCAGTACCATGCTGCTGGCTCCGCCTTTTAAATACAGTGCTATTCCAGCTTCAAGTGAAAGCTCCTGCCCAGCACCCAGCTTCACATGACCACCCTGAATCTGCACATTCCCCGGACTGTCGATGGTAATGCCGCTACTTTCATGCAGTGTAATGGAAAATTCACCGGAGGTGGATAGGGTCAGTTCATGTTCAGACATTTCTACGCCGCTACCTTGGATATGTTGCCATACCTTCACATTCGGCTGTCCATTGGTGTGGCGTTGTTGTCGCAGCGAATCCGTTACATAGGCATCCTGTTCGCGGTGTGTTGGCAGATACAATTCCACCTGTTCCCCGATCTCAGGCATATCGTACCAGCCGCTATGTTCTTCGGCAACATAACGGGTGGCTACAGGGAACCAGCACGCTTTAGCCGGGTCTTGCTTGGGATCAATGTCGAGTTGAAGCTGGACGAAATCCTGCTGTACCTTCAGTACCGTTCCTATCAGCGAAATTCCAGTAGCCTGATCGTTTTCATACCGCGCATAGCGGATATCTTGTTCAGCTTGAAGATCATAACGGGTGCGCAGTAGGCCGTCCGCTAGCGTAGTCACGGCTCGAACCACGACCAACTCTTTACCTTGTCCAATGGGTAACGTAATGAGGTCGCCGAGCGCATAGTATTGCTGACTTTCAATCCTATAGGTGATATACGAGCCAGCACGTTGTTCTCCTAGCTTTTCCGCATCCAGTTCATGAAACGTTTTCCGTACCCGATAGAATACATCCCGCTCCACCTTATGCTGCTTGCCTTCTGGCATCCCAAAGAAAACCTTGGGCGAGGCTGCGGTTACCTCTGGCACAAGTACGGAACCAAAGCGAGAAGCGAGACGTTTTAAAAACGCCCAATCGGTCTCATCATATTGTAAAACAAATGTCTCCAATTTGGCATGGTTGCTTACCGTGTCAATGGCATCTCCGTACTGATATTTTCGAACCAGTGCTGTGACCAGATTATCATAAGTACGGTGAATATCTTGATAGGAGCGCCTTTTACACTTAATATCCATCTGGTATGAATGGGAAGCGGCCTCCAGTTCAAACGTATACACGCCTCGCACGCAGTGTACGGACATACGTGTAACAATCCCATGGAACAGCCTTCTCAGCGATTGTCCTTGCTCATCCAACTGACGAATCACAATGGGCTCTTGCTCCATATTTTGACCGATACAAGCTGCTCCCTGTTCTTCGGAGAGCATGCCACTGATATGTAAAAAGGCATGATCATTAATGGTGCATGTTATTTGAAGTTGTTCGATGTGTAGGGGCTGAAAGGGACCATAAAAGCGTAGGCTTTCATATCCGATCCCATCTGATAATACGCTCAAGTGAGTTCATGACTCCTTTCTAGATGCGATGGGTATTTCCAAGTGAAGCACGTCATCTTGCATTTGCTTCTGAATTATCGAAGCTGCAGATGAGTACAACAGTGAGTCAAAATAGATATGTATTACAAGGTTTGTACGCTTTAAAGGGACGAGAGGTGATATTTAATAAACCACCCAGCATATGTATTTATCGGTTAAAAGAAGGATTTAGTTTACAGAATGACCCATTGGTTGGGGGATTTAATATGTTTATTTTTGGAAGTAGGAGGATGAGAGGGAAGTGTAACATGAGTTAATATAGGAATATGGTAATACGCCACATGGTTTGCTATTTCAATGCTTTTTCATGCTGCCAAAACAGATACTTAAAACTAAAATGATGCCCTATCCAAACGATCTAAATTTAAAAATAAAGGAGTGATAGAATGATAAGAGGACTTGTACTTTTAACTGGTGGGAATATTGAAGATTACTTACCAGACTTATATGAGTGGAGTCATACTGAAAGCGAAAAAGAGCAACATACTTGCCGACCCATAATCGAACTTCCTCCATATAACAATTATAAAGAGAATGTACTGAAAAGGCTTGCAAATGGGCAATTAATATATATCTTGGTTGATAAAAGTAACAGTAATAAGCGGATAGGAAAGATACAGCTTTTTGACTATAATTCTCGGAATAAAAGTGCCGAGATCGGATACTACTTGCCTTTAAGGCATAGGAAGCAAGGATATGCAAATGTATTACTTGAGTTATTTTTAAGCACAATGTTGAACGTAAGGATTTAGAGTTGAATAAAATTTACGCGACGGTTGCAGCGTGTAATCAAGTATCCATAAAATTATTAGAAAAATTCCATTTTAAGCTGGAAGGGACTTATCGAGAGCATTACTGGTTTAGTGATGGTTCGATATGCGATCAATATCATTATTCTTTGCTAAAAAGAGAGCATGCTAGCTTAGCTGAAAAAGAAATAGAAGGAAATTGAACGCTGGGCACCTATGAACCTGGTCATACCCCTGTCAAGTAGACAGGGTATGACCAAGTTGGTAGGTTTTTTAATTTGTCTTACGTTATGGGACACAGGCTCAGTCCTTTTAGTTCAATTCGTCTTGATGACTATGCTTGCAACTTACCCGCACGAATATCATCTGTCATGCCTACGTAAGGTGCCTGGACAATCAACTTCTCGTTGTTCACACCTGCATTTTCAATGAAAGTAATATGCGAATTCAGGAACTACATGCTTCGGATAAGTCTCATACTTTTCACGCGATTCTTCCATCAGAGGGATGAAATCATTTTGATAGCGTACTTTAATCTCTGGATGCACATGCACCCATTTCGGAAAGAAAATAATACCATGCATGGTCAATGAAATAGCTGGATGGGTTCATTATCGGAGAAGCTTCGCCGAAAGAATCATAAACTTTAAGTCGGTATAAGTCGATTAAATAATTAAGGGCTTATATATACACAAATTTCTATATTAGAACATACCTAGCAGTGAACTTAGGCCCAGGCATAGAAGCCGTATCTAAAAATAGAATTCATTCCAGGAGGTAAGCTATGAATAAGAGAACAGGCTTTAGATTTTTAGTTGTAATTATGATGATTTATGTATTTACTTTTAATCTGGGTGTGGAAACTGTAAAGGCAAATTCCGTATATTATGTTTCTACAACGGGGAATGACATCACTGGAACCGGTACACTATCAAATCCATGGAAAACCATACAAAAGGCAGCAGATACCATGACAGCCGGAGATACCTGCATCATACGAGGTGGTGCATACCGAGAAACAGTAACACTTCATACTTCCGGAACTTCTGCAAAACCCATAAACTTTGAGGCTTATACAGGAGAGAACGTAACGGTATCCGGTGCCGATCCGGTTACTGGCTGGAAAAATTACTCCGGATCCATCTATTATGCGGAAATGAAGGGTTCCCTTGGAACAAAAAATCAGCTATTTGTTAATAAGCAAATGCAATTTGAAGCCAGATGGCCCAATTCACCAACACTTGATCCCTTAAATTCAAAATATGCAACAGTTGATTCCGGTTCCACTACAACCATCAAGGATGGAAACTTAACTCAGGCACCTGGATACTGGGTTGGCAAAACGGTTTGGAGTGTTCCGGGAACAGGCTACAAATCTTATAAAAGTACCATTACCAGCTCAAGTGACGGCTCCATTACCTTTGATCAAATAGATACTGCAGCGACAGGCGGTAACAGCTATTATATTACTGGTAATCTTGAAGATCTTGACAGTGCGGGAGAATGGTATTATGACAGCATTACTGGCAGACTTTATTTATGGGCACCTGGTGGAGTTGATCCGAATACTTTGACAGTAGAAGCAAAGAAGCGGACTTATGCATTTGATTTAAGTTCCCGCTCTTACATAAATATTACCGGAATTAATATCTTTGCCTCCAGCATTAAAATGTCTAATTCTAATTATTGTAAAGTTTCTAATATGATTGCGGAATATGTCAGTCATGATTCGGATGTTACCAGACAATACAGTACAGGGATATTTATGTCCGGTACCAATAATGAGCTTAGAGACAGTACTTTGACCTACAGTTCCGGTAATCTGGTGAGTATAGAGGGAACAGGAAATAAGGTAATTAATAATCTTATTCATGAAGCAAATTATTCGGCAGCGGATATTCCGGCAATCTATCTATTGGGGGCAAACCATCTAATCAGTCATAATACGGTATATAACGCTGGGCGTCATCTGATATTTATGCCTACCCAAAACAGCCAGATACAATATAATAATCTGTACAATGCAGGAAAGCTGACAAAAGACTGCGGAATACTCTATGAATTTGCTTGGGATGGGCAAGGGACGGTAATTCATCATAATTACATCCATGATAATCTGGCAAAGAATTATTCCGGCACTGGTATCTATCTGGATAACGGTAGCAAGGGCTATATTGTGCATCATAATGTTGTATGGGGAAACTATACAGGGATAAGATTGAATACACCCAGTAATTTTAACCTGATTTATAACAATACCACCTACAGTAACGGAAATGTAGGATATTGGGGAAGTAATTTTCAGTCAGATATGTACGGTGACAGAATTTTCAACAATATCTTTACTACAGCCTTTACACTGCCTGGTACTCATATAGAGGGAAATAATATTACCTCAGAAACCAATCCGTTATTTGTGAATCCCACAGCATATGATTTCAGGTTGCAGTCTACTTCTCCAGCTATTAATGCAGGGGTTGTAATATCTGGAATCACGAATGATTATGTTGGTGCGGCACCGGATATTGGAGCATATGAGTTCGGTGGAACTGACTGGACTGCCGGGCATGATTTTTCTTCACCTCCGGACCCGGTTTTTGAGAGTGTCAGCTTACCTTATGTTAATAACGTAAGGCAATCTGATTTCGAGAAAGGAATAATCTCACCATGGGCAGCAACATATTCAGATACTGCTGCAAGTGTATCGGTACCAAGAAGCGGCTCTAAGAGTGTTAGATTGGGACCCGGAGAAGATGGTATCGAGCAGGTACTTACGGGGCTAAGTCCTAATACCAGCTATATGTGTACCGCCTGGGTTAAGGCAGACATAGGCGAGCGGATTCAGATTGGCGTTAATGGCTTTGAAGGAACGGATGCATCCGCAACATCTGACAGTACATCCTGGACAATGGTAAACATTCCTTTTACAACCGGAGCAGGCGCTACCAGGGCAACAGTGTATGCTTACAAGAATCCTGGTACAGCATATGTTTATGTGGATGATTTTGGGGTAGTTGAGCAATAAATTATTTTACTGGTTTTATGTTTGACAGGATTGTCAGAAAGTCAGAAAAACCAAGACTGCCTTGGGGCAGATGGATCAGGAGGGACACTTTCAGTAGAAAATAAAAAAAGAAAGACATAAGACTCTGATCTAAAAACGATAGATTTTCCGCCAAGGGGCGACCAGGCCTTAGGGTCATCATTTTTGTACACTCAAGGCATGTAGAGTGCGTGGTAGTAATATATCGAGATCAGAAGCATTGATGGACTAGGGTTTAAGAGTAACTTGGATATGTTCCTGCATTCAAAAAATGCTTTAGGGTTGAGTGCGGGAACATATTTTATTTACATACAGAAGGTACGTGAAGTCGATGGTATTGATATTTTCGAAGTAATTAGGATGTATCAGAGTTAATCAAATTACAATTAGTTCAAACTTATTAAGAAGTTTGGGTTACACAATGGACGTAAAATAGCATTGAATTGGTAGAGGCTGTAAAAAAAGCCTTAGAGAGCATAACTATGGAAGTCAGTCACCTCTACATTTAAATAGAAATGCTGGCTTTGCGAGGACGATTGCAAACCATTTTGATTTAATTGTTAAATTCTATTACATAGTACAAAAAAGTTAATAAATACACAAAAAATTAGATTATGTCATCTCAAAATGGTATATTTGCCCTTTACATGTTGGGGCTGTTTAGCATCAAAAGAGTTTTTTTGAATTTTTAAAATGTAAAGAAGGTACAAAATACCAATAAAGAGATTAAGGCGAGTATTGTCCTGTTTAAAAATTTTAAAGTGTTTTCATAGTCCTTGGTGTCATAATAAAAGTAAACAATTTTATTTGTTATTATAATAAAATGCTCTTTATCGCTGTCTACACTACTACTAGTTCTTATTTTAGGAAGTAATATAGTGTAATTTGCGCCATTTGAATGTCCTTTATATAAATTAAATGACATAAACAATATTGGGTTAATTAATAAGTTACCACTACGATACAAAAAAATGGTGAGGATAACAAAAATAAAAGAAATTTCAATTAACTGTTGTGAAAGGGAATTAGATAAATTTAAATTAAAAGTGAAAAATGGAAGTAGAAAAAAAGAGAAAAATTCACTCATTGTGTTATTTGCTAAGTTTTCTGAATTAATTATGATATTGGAGCTAGGTTGCTTTTTGTTTTTTATTCTCAACTTTAAGAAAAATATTAGAATAATTAATATTAAAATTGATAATATAAAAAGAGATAGAAATAGATTGTGTGTTTCATTCATGTTTCTTATTATCAAAAGAAGGAAGAGAGGGAATTGAGCTGCTATTAAATACAAGAAATAAAAAATGAAATAGATAAAGTTCAACCCCCTTTCTTTATCTCCATTTAATAATATAATTATTATATCATGATTACGCAAAGAGTGGGAACCTATGTTCCTGAATTTCTAATTTTTATTTAGTTTATTGAATGTTTTATAATAAACTAGCTCACCTATAATATTTTCAGCAACTCTTTCTGAAAATAAATAAGTTATAAAAAGTGGGGCGATTTTTTCATCAGTAACAGTAAAATTATTTGTATGTTTATTAAAATTCAGGCCAACTTTATAGCCTTCACAGTATTTTGAAATTGCTTCTTTATTTTTTATAATAAAGGTTGGTATCTCATTTTTATTTAAAGATATTTTTGCTACAGAACGAGCCATGTAGCCTTTATTTAATTCTACTTCAAGTTTTTTATAACCTATTATTACATTTGACTCACTCAGGGATTCCATAGCCATCTGTTTTTTTATTTTTGTGTAGTTTTCAAAACAAAAAATCTTTTCAAAAAAATCCATAGACAATATATAATAATTTTCGGGAGTAAGAATAAATGAAATATCATTATTAATTTTGTAAAACCCTTTTTTTTCGACACTAGTTAATTTATTGTTTATAATTGTTCGTAGATCCGTTTTTGCTAATGAAGTCCTAGACTGGTTACAAAATACAAGTAAAGTTGACCCCTTAAGCTTCAATCTATGAATAATCAAATTGACCTCATCACTTGGGGGATAACCAGTTCCTTCATAGTTCTCGATAACCAGTTCTTCGTGAGACAACTTTTTAGCAATAATTTCATTTGAATCAGAAGAACTAACAGATGTGTTGACTTGTTCATCAGTAGTGTCTGACGAATCTAAATTTTTGTCAGTAAAAAAGCTTTGGATTCTATTAGTATTTAATAATAAGCCTGCTATATTGTATTTATAAATAAATTCGGGATCGCGGTCTTCAGATTTATATTCTTCTACATACTGTTCTTTGATATGTTTAATATTATTTATTATATTGATCTGATCGTTAGATGCCATATCTATATTTTTTACTGACCATTTTTTGAATTTTTTTGAAGTCTTAATGAAAAATGAAGTGTCATAAATTAGATCATCAATCGAAAATCCTTCGCTGTGAGATGTAGTAACTTCACTAAAATCTAAAATAATTTCTTTCGATAATTGTTTCATGATGACCTCCAAAAATGTCAGGGTGAAGGCCCCTAAAGAGGTTCGTTCTCTTTAAGGGTTTCTATTCATTTTATTTTTGTTTTTCCTATAAAATGTTTGCTCTTACTATTGGGGGAATATTTAAAAATTAAATAAAAAATTGTGGGTTGAAATTACTATTAATAGTGGCTCATCCAATAGACTTTTTTGCGAATTTTTCCAGAATGACTGAACTTGGATGATTCGATAAAGAGACTAGTTTATTAACCAATGCTATTGGGATTAAAGCATTGTCATACATATCACATTTCAATTTTTCAATGCTCTTTAATATGACGTCAATGTTTTTATAATCTGTTATCTTAGGAGCAATCAAAATTTCAGCATTATCAATAGGAACTGTTACAACGTACATCCGATCATCTTTTGATTTATATATGAGCTTGCCACTATAATAAGAAGTTCGTGCGTACGGTTCTTTGCTTTCTGGGTCCCCAGGTATAATGTATTTATAAATGTATTTATTATTCAGTAACAAAAAAGTATCTGGCTTCATTTCTTTTGAGATTTCATTAGCATGCTCAACAAATGCTCCGCTTTTTTCAAGCCCAGCCAAAAATAGATTATGTGTTGTTAACAGATAATTGGTTAGAGATCGCATTGGCTTATGCAAATTAGCTGTTTGTCCGAAAAACCCCAATGGACCATCTTTAATTAATAGCATTTCATTAAGCAAGCTTTTTTTAATTTCTAGAACAGTTTTAATTAGGTGAATTAGAATAACGTGTTCAAGAAGGTTGGTTAAGTAGCCTAAAATTCCACCTGCACCTAACTCGTTATCTATAGCCTCATGCAATCTAAAGACATCAGTTAAGTAAATAGTATCTTTACATTCGGTACATTGGAAAGTAAATGATGTAGACATAGTTTCTTTTATTAAATTTATATTTGAACTGCCACAACATGGGCAAGTTGATAAATTCCATTTATTAATCTGTAGTTCCTTCTCTCTATACTCTTCAAACAAAAACCATGATAAAGTTTTTAAGAAATTACTCTTCTTAGAGTCTCCCTGTTCTTTTGGCTCATTCATAAAAAAATTGTAAATCGTTGTTCTAACAGAGTTTGTTAGATTTTTTTCACTCTTAATGATAATATTTTTTGTAGGTAACACTAATTTAAAACGTTCAATATTTTTTAATTTTGAAATATCATCAGGACTAATAAATGCTTTGTTAGCTATCTCATTCAAATCATCCATACTAAAACCTGATGCTCCAAACTGAAAAAAACTTATATTTGAGGAAGGAAATTCATTTTTCACAAAAATTTCCGTATACCCTCCATCAATAGCAAAAACATGATTAATAGGTGATTTAACGTCACTTTGCACTGAATGCATGTTATAAGATGGAAAATCTACTTCATCACCACTTTTAGGCAAGACACAGTCATTTATAAAACTTTCAACGACTGGGTCGTTAACAATATGAATATGTGATGTTTTACTTGCTAATTCATTAGGTCTCCTACCATTTTTGCTCATATATCCCATATCATTTCACCTTTTTCGCTGAAAATCGATCTATTTGAACTGGAACAATAAAGGGATTGGAATAAGTTTTAATTCGAACAAATCCTTTGTCGCTGCCAGCACTGAATCGAACCAATCCATCAGTAAAATCAGCAAAGTCATAGTATTTTCTTAATTCTTTCAACTCATCATCGTTATTTAAATGAGCTATAAACCAATTTTGAGTATTCTTTAAGATATTCGAACTTATAGAACTTACCTCTTGTGTGGCATATGTTAACCCTAAATATAACTTTGCTCCTTCTTTTGCAATCCTATTATAGATTTGGCTTAGATCTTTATCATCTTTTTTAGGGAACAGATTATGTGCTTCCTCGAAGTAAAACTGTATAAAATTATTGGGTTTATTATTAATAAAATTACTCATAGACTCTGAGAAAATCTTATGGCAAATTCTTTCAGAATAAAGTCTTTGTATCTCAGGATCTCCTTGAGATAAATCAATAATTACTATTTTCCCTTGTCTAAGTTCTGTAGAAATTTTCTCTTCGAAGGATTTATTAGATTTTTCGGAGTGAAGTTTTATTAGTGGTTTTAGTTTTAAATAGCCACTTACAAGTGAAGATGTACCTGGCTCTTTATGCCTTGTCAAAAAACCTAAAATTGCTTTTAGTTCTTCGTCAGCCCACTCACGTCCCTTATCAGAAGAGTACTTTTTGAAATATTCCAAAGTTTTATAGTTCTCCCACACTTGGCTAAACCAAATTGTTGCTTCATCAGGACTGATGCCAATTTCAGGAGTAATAGGTACTTTTCGAACAAGTTCATTTAAATCTTTTTGACCTTGAAACCGAATCTTAAAATTATTTGGAAGTGGGAAGCCAGCCTTATAAAGGCAGCATAAGTATGCAGCCAGTTTTCTGTCATAGCGTATTTTTACTGAACGATCCTGATCATAATCATCCGGTTTTTCTAAACTAACAGAAAGGAAACTACTGACATAATCAGCTTTTTCATTTACTTGCTTAAAATGATTTCCAATTAATCCAAAACCCGATTCTATATCAGCAAAAAAATTAACTTTCATTATATTAAAGTCTTCTTTTTCCAAAACGCTATATCTAACGACCTTATCTTTATACAATTCAAATATTGCTGTACCTTCATCTTGCATATTTGCGTTTGCGTATTCTCCATTTATATCAAATATAATTTGCCCTACAGGGAATTTTGGGATTCCACGATCATCAAAAGGATCAAGGTTATTATTTGGATTTACGTGGGCTTTTGTTATATCAGAGTCGGCTTTTTGGCTTAAGTCCTCAACAGATTGAATAACTTTTTTAACTGTATTGGATTTACCTGTCCGAGTCATCCCGAACATGGCAGTCCTTTTCCCTAAAAAGTCTTGGGAATTTACGTAAACTGGTACATCGGTGGCTTTTTGTTGGAATCGAGAACTTGAACTATAACGTACTTTGCCAATTTTAATATCGCATTCTGATCCAGGAATTTTATCTCCATCTCTCAGATTTGCAATAAATTCAAGTACGTCTTCAGTCGGCTTATAGACACTGTAATTATGAGCGCTGTAAAAGTTTTCGACATCAGCACCAAATAGTGTTTTATCATTATCGTCTTTATAAAAGGTTCCTAATATTCTACATTCAACTCCGGAAAAACTAAATTCATATCTGGTGTATTCGTCCAATTTACTTTCTTTTCCGCTAGTTTTCATATTGTCTTTATAGTATTCGATCATTGAACTAATTACGTCGTTGTCAGTAGGTAACTTTGTGGGTTTAATCACTCGGATAAGTAATGCTTCGCTGATTATATCTTCATTTTCATAAAAAGCTAACAAAAATGACCCTTGTGCAATTCCGCCTACATTGTATTTCCACGAATCAGCCACAAGTAATAGAGCTCTATCGTAATCTAAACTAAATGGGCGACCAACAAATTTATCTGGTTGTTTTGCCTGTGTGAAAATATCGACACTTGCAAGTTTTTTTATAGCAGTAATAAGGCTCATAGTTCCTCCTAAAATAAGATAGTTATGGGACTGAAGCACGTAAATTTATTATACTAGAAATAGGCAATTAGTAATAGAAATTCTTTTTGTAGAGCATATTTTTCTACTGTGTTATAATGTTGGGAGCTCTTAGATGAAAAGATGAATTATGCATATATTAAAAAGAGGATAAGTGGAATGGTGAATATGAAAAGATTTCCGGTTCGTTTCAAAAATTTTAAGCCGTATTATAAAACAGATTTCGGTAGAGCCTTCTTTGCAGACTCCATAGAATTTATAAAAAGCTTGCCGAAAGAAAGTGTCGATTTAATTGTCACATCTCCACCCTTTGCACTAATAAAGAAAAAAAGTTACGGGAATGAATCCTCGGATAATTATGTGGAATGGTTTATTAAAAATTTTGCCGCGGAGTTTAAGAGAATATTAAAGCCATCTGGAAGTCTAGTTATTGATATCGGTGGTTCTTGGAATCAAGGTAATCCTACTAGATCTCTTTACCATTTTGAGATGCTACTCAAACTTTGTTCTAAAGATGTTGGATTTAATCTTGCTCAAGAATTTTATTGGTACAATCCTGCAAAAATGCCAAGTCCCGCTCAGTGGGTTAATATTGATCGAGTGCGAGTAAAAGATTCAATTAATCCTATTTGGTGGCTCTCGAAATCTGAAAATCCTAAGGCAGACAATAGAAGAGTCTTATCACCTTATAAAGCCAGTATGAAGAAACTGATGAAAGAGGGTTACAACGAAGGACCGCGCCCATCTGGGCATAATGTATCTGATCAATGGGGAAAAGATAATGGTGGAGCCATACCTCCCAATTTACTTTGTTACAATGAATTAATAGACATGATGCAACAAGATAATTTGCTTGAAATTGCTAACACCATATCGAATGACAAATATTTAACTAAGTGTAAAGAAAATGGAATACCTCCTCACCCTGCAAGGTTCCCTATGCTGTTACCGTTATTTTTCATTAATTTTCTTACTGAACCAGGGGATGTGATATTTGACCCATTTGGTGGAAGTTGTGTAACAGGGGAAGCTGCGGAATCAACGGCACGATTTTGGATCTCTTCAGAAATTGATGAGGAATATGTGAAAACATCGAAATACCGTTTTAATAGTTTTAAAAAATAAATAGATTTATGCCTCTTATTCAAAGTGAAGTCAACCAAATTTACTTTAGGAGGGTTTCTACTGCTATTGAAGCGGCAACCCTAAATTAAGCACCAGTTAAAACAGGGGTTAAACATGCATTTTAGACTATTTTCGAGTGAGTTTTTTTATTATTTTTGGTGCAGTACCACCATAAGATTGGGGTAGCTAGATACTGCTACGTTCAGATATAATGATATTTAATCAGAGCCGAGAGCACATTGTTCTTGGTTCTTTTACGTTCCTCCAAAAATTTTCTTCCTCCTCTTTATAATCAATATTCAGTGTTCACTTGAAACTAGAACGTATATTCGATATAGTATATACGAACATTTGTTTCTACTTATTTCGTATAGACAAGACCCATTAGGATAGAACGTTCACAACGATATCACTCAAACCAACAAACAGGAGGCTAAAACTTGTCCACTAATCCAACAAGAAATCAATACCAAATCAAACTGTTCCACTTTAATGAGATCACTATTGTAGACGATCAACTTTACACACCACAATCCAGTACTCGTACCATCACCGTATCAGACAGCATCTACTTTGATCAACTCAAGCGAGTCGTAGCAGAACGTGATCCTTCCACCGATGTTACCGAAGTCACCTTTATGCTCAAAGCTGATCAAATTGACGAAGACGATCCATCCCAACTTGCTCTGTTTGAACGTATGTTACGAGAGGGCATCTACTATAATGGAAGAAAATATGTTCGTTCGATCAAGTCACCTGCTATGGGACGTACACAGCGAACAGAATTCATCCAAGAAAAGTATGTTGCTGATCTATATAACCACATTACACTCGGTAAAATGCCACCACTCACCAATATCCATAAGTGGGAAGCAGCCTTGGGTGTGAGTCGTTCGGCAGCACAACCAGTCCCGTATATTCCACGTATTATCGTCATACCAGATTATGAAAAGGAAACGATCATTGAGGATGTATGGAAAGTAGAAAAGTGTGCTGAAAATTTGGAGCAACAGAAGTTGATATTTGATGAAAAGGCTAAGCAACGTGAATATTTCAAAGCGAAGAAAGAATTGAAGCCATCCAAGGAACAATTACATAAGTTAGAACGTATACAGAATAAAACGATCTCGTGGAATGGTCGCACGAAGTCTGTTCCCAATCCAAAAGACTATAAAACCTTCAATGGGTGGAATAACCAGAATCGTCGTGTGAAACTAGAAGCAATTCCTTTTCCTGCTCGTTCGGTTATGTATAATGACGAACTATACCCTTGCTATTCCATCGAGCAAACAGAAGAAATCCCAGTTATAGCGATCAATGAAGAGTCCATTGGATTTAAGCGAGTGGAGTACCTACAGTATGAAAATAAGAATGTCCAATTTTTTGATGGTCAAGGTTTAATGAGCTTCCAGTTTGCAGAGCGTATTGGACAACATCTGAACCTATCCTATTCACCTAATGCAGTTCAGGGAAGACTTCCATATATCAAAGGTAACTTTATCCGATTCGATTTGATGAAATGGTTTAAGGAAAACAACGTAACACAAATAATAGATGTTTTTGGTGAATCACAACCGATCATCGACAAACAGGGTCGTCCTATTGATCTCATCCTCACCAAATCCTGCTTCAAAGCATGGCATCAATACAGTGAGGGAGAAGCTAAGCCTAAATGTTTGTTTGAAAATATAACGGAATATGAAGAATTACTGAGAGTACATAATCATAACAATTTCTGGGTCGCCAATTATGCGAGACCAGCATACCAGATGAACGCCTATACACCACTGACATACCAATATATTCATGCGCTGAATCTTACACTGAACGATTTATATCAATTAGCTACGCCTCTAATGGATGTCGTCAAACGAGTATTACATGGACAAAAGAATGACATCCATGGAAAGTGGCTTCGAGATATCGCGTACACGAAAGCGTTCCTACATATGCTAGTCCAAGAAG
Source organism: Paenibacillus ottowii (assembly GCF_006874425.1). GTDB lineage: Bacteria > Bacillota > Bacilli > Paenibacillales > Paenibacillaceae > Paenibacillus > Paenibacillus ottowii. The sequence goes on along the minus strand of NZ_VIJZ01000005.1, from coordinate 129,419 downwards.
ACGATGAACCCAAAGATATAGATGAAGAACCCGATGAACAGGAAAATGAAATAGAACGGGGTCAGAAGAAAGAGTTTATCAATGAAATTATCCAAGCTATTGATCTAAATGAACTGATGCTGTATGACGGAAACGTTCGCAAATTTATCGTGAAGCAAGCGATGCTGAAAGTACAGGATATGTTGAAAGGTCGCATCCCGATTCGCGGTAGCTACTTTTATCTGACCAATGATCCAATAGCTTTTATGGAGCATGCTAGCGGATATTCAGTAAAAGGTGTGCTGAAGAAGAACCAGGCTTTTATGAATCGGAAACGTGGAATGCATGCGCTATTCCGTTCACCGTTAACGATATTTAATGAAGTCGGTAAGCTAGATTTTGTACACGTACATAACCGATATATGCGTCATTTAGAGAATGTGATTGTTCTGAACTGTTGTGATTTAACACTTGCAAGGCTCGGACTAGGAGATGTGGACGGAGATACAGCTCTATGTACCAACGATCCTACCATACTCTCAGCAGTGATCGATGCGCCTACCATCATCAATGAAGATGATAAAAAAGTAGCTGCACCTGTATCCAATAATATGGACAGCATCGTCAAGATGGAGCTAAAAAGTCTACATAACCTGACGGGCAGATGTACGAATGTGAATACGTATTTTCAGAATCTGGCTTTGGAGGAAGGTAGCCTTCAAGGACGCGTTTTAGAAAACTCGGTCTTAAAATTTCTCCAAGGTCAAATCATTGATGCGACCAAAAATGGACTAGAGGTAGAGATTCCATATGTACTGGATCGTCTGGCTATTCAGATGCCGTATTTCTTCCGTTTTGTGAATGGTGGCAAAGCCGAGGATTATCAGCACTCGAAGAAATCACCATTTAATCAATTTTGCGTTGTGGCAGAAAAGTACATAGATGACACGTTTAACATGAAAGATGGGAAATTGGATCAGTCTATTTTCAGCATCGAGAGTACGAAAGAATTGTTACAGGATATGAGCAAGGTTAGTCAGCCCAAGTTTCTGAGCTATTTAGCTCGTATTGAGCCACTGTATAAAGAATACAACGAGCAGAAAAAAACAGTTGATCATCGCCAAAAGGAATTTAACGAACTGAAAAAATGGGAACGGGATAATGACACCCGAAAAGCAATCAGCGCAGAATACGCCAGGTTAAGAGAGGAATACAAAACTCGGTGTGAAGAGATCTGCCCTTATCCTTCGGTACTTGCGAGTGTTGCTGTTGAGATCGCATATCAAAACTACAGAACGTACTCCTTTGCATGGCTGTTTGTAGATGGGCTACTGGAAAATCTAAAGCAGCGTGAAAATGTTTTGAAGAGGGAAGTACGAAAGGTGAACCGGCTTACGAATCGAAATGTGGAAGGTAAGGAGCTTACCGTTCAAGTTGGCATCGCTACAATAGATGATCTGGAGTTTCCACTCCATGTGCCGGACGGTGTTTATTCGTTATTTGAGATTATGGGACAGTTCTTCATATGGTATGAAGCTGAACGGGAAAGCGTAGTACAAACCAGTCATACGCCTTCTTTGCTGGATGGAAAAAGTACAAGACGAACATTGAGGAATTATTCGTTTGGCTTCAGCACATTGAAAAAGTCTCAGGAAGAATCACAGTTGATAGCTGACGATGTATTGGGTAAGAAATTGCAAATTCAGGTGGTCGAGTACCGATATGTTCATATTGTGGATGAGCAGGGGGAATTAAAATGTATAATTCCAAGAGATCAGGTCATTCGCCGAGATGAGGGGTTATCCTTACTGGATTTTGATGGTACAGAAATTGAATTTTTATCTATCGAGAAAGTCACGAAATCGAGCTTTAAGGCTATAGTCCATATCGACTAACGTGAATCATTTGTCTGTCATGATAGGCGCCTGTTAACACTGGCGCTTGGGTGACAGCTAGAACGTTATATATACGAATCCAAAAATAAAGGAGATATCATCATTTGAACATCACATTAAAATTAAGCCAGATCGTTACCAATCCAAATCAGCCACGCAAGCATTTTAACGAGGAGTCTTTGCAGGAACTTGCAGCATCCATTGTAAGCGATGGTTTACAAGAAGCCATATTGGTCAGACCACTGGGAAGTCAGTATGAAATTGTTCAAGGGGAGCGCAGATATCGAGCAAGTCAAATGGCTGGACTGGATACGATTGCAGTGAAAGTAAAAGAATTGAGCGATGAAGAAGCTTTTCATCTATCTGTCATTGAAAATATCCAACGGGAACAAATGACGCCTATTGAAGAAGCTCACGCATTTTATGAGTATGTACAAAGAGGATACACGCATGACCAAATTGCCAAAAAAGTGAGCAAAAACAGAGCCTTTGTTACAAGCCGCTTAAGACTATTGAAACTATTACCTTTTATTCACGATTGGATTGCAGAGGGGTATATTTCAGATGGTCATGCCAAGCAATTATTGAAAATGGAATCGTTTTTGAACAGATTGCTAAAAAACAAACCGACATCAAAATTCATTCATGAAGACGGTTCACAGAAAGAAAAAGTCATTTTGAAAACTATCAATTGAAATTTCATAGTTCATTTTGGGAGAAGCATGACATAAAAAAAGAAAAGCTAACCGTAAACGAAGTCAAGAGTTGGGTGGATGGTTGGCATTACGGTTTAATAATCTCGCCTATTTTGAATTATAAGAGACTTGGTTCTATGGTTGTTTCTAAAAATAGAGGATTCGCTTTAACGGCTCAAATGGATTGTATCATCAATCATCTTCATATCTCCAACATTGCAGAAGAAGATATTGATTTTGCAATTGGTTATGATATGGAACGTTGTAAAGAACATTTTAATTCTGAAGTAAGACCGTGGATGCTTGAGAAATTTTGGGATGATATCCGTAATGAACTTTTTCACTCTGATATTAATATAGAAGAAAAATGGAATCTAAATCGTTTTCAAGATGAATTGAAAAAGTGCGAAAATTACAGCGCTTCTTTAGAGGATAAATCATTGGAAACGATAACGGAAGAAATCAAATTTTATAAGCAACAATTAGATCATATTGCCAAAGAGAATAATGTTTCAACGGATGACATACTGGATGACTTGCTGGCCATGGAGTAAATAGTGTCACGTGACACATTCTTAGGCCATGCTATGCGCCTGTTAACACGGGCGCTTGGGTGACACCTAATATATGGATGCAATTCCACAATGAGAGGAGTGAATCTGAATGAGCTATTTTTATTGTTATGATGGTCAGATGATGCGGAAATTACAGGATAAAAATATCCGGTATATTACTCGCGCTTTGACGATTGATAAGCATCAAAAGTTTTGGTTGTATGCTATTAATGAAGAATTTCAACAGGCTTTAGAGGAAATTAAGCAACTGAAAATATAAAGAGTGAATCTGATTTGGCAGTGAATCAATGGAGCGATCTGGAAGCTTATATTTCTCGTTCGCATATGAACAGTCTCCACGAAGAGGCGTTTATGGAAACATATCATGCATTAACGAGTTTTATACATAAGGGATATCAAATGAATATGGATGAATCTGAACGTGAAGAATCCTATTTGTCATGGGTAGTTAATTCTGCTCCCGGTACAGGGAAAAGTACAGCATTAAATGTTCTATGCAAGAGTCTATTAAAGAAAAATGCTTCAAATCAACATGAAAAGTATCCGCTATTGCTTGTGTTTAATAATAACGACACGATGAAGAATAATGTATACAAGGATGTCTCTGAATTTGCCAAGCAACATGAAATACCAGACGCTATTGCATATGTCAATTCTGATGAGATTCATAAAATGATAGATACCATGAGAAAATATCAAATTTTATGTATTCCTCAGCAGAGACTTCGAGATTTGATGTTAGATGATGAGCACATAAATAACTATTTATTATATTACCCGCAGCGAGCTAAGAATACGAAAGATGATGCTCGACAAAAAGAAGTACATAAGTGGAAACGATTGGTGATCATAGACGAGATGCCTATTTACTACGACAGTTGTGTCTGGGATATTGGCAGTAAAGATAATTCATTTGACTGGTTTGAGCATTTGGCAGACCGCATTCATTTAAGTAATCGAGAATTTAAGGAAGCTAGAGATATCCTGAGTGAGTTGATCAATTTGGAATTAAAGGACAATGTAACTTCCCATTCAACATTACGATTGAATCGATTTATAGAGGGTTCAGAAAGAGAACGGTTCTTCAATACCATCCTGGCTAAATTGGCTGATGCTAAAGGTGAACTTGAGGATATGAGAAGATACACGTGGTTTATGAAGATGTATTCAAAGGATCATATCGGCTGTATAGAACGAACGAATAAGCAAGCTATTATTTGTTCAGAGTGGCTGGACTATAGTCGTTTACATACCCATATGCTGACTTTGGACGGGACAGCACATATCAGCCAAAGTATATATGAGCGTTCTGGATTTGAACTGATCCCCATGACAAATGTTCATCGATATGCTGAGCGGTTGAATATTCGATGGAAAAATATAAATACGTCCACAACATTATCTTACCGTGAACTGAAAGAAGTCAAGGAAGCAATAGCAGGAGATTTCTTGGAGATACAAAGTAAACTACAAGAAAAACGTCCAAATTTCAAAATGATTGCATTACCTAAACAGGATGATATCGCATTTTATCACGCTGAGGGTGTAATTACGGACGAGCAGCTCAAGCAATTTTTCACAATCAAGCAGAAGCCAGATGATGATATGAGGAAACATCTTTTCAATGTGGTAGGTAATAATGATTTTTCTAGCTTTAATGCGATGGCCTTGTTTGGTGTTCCCATTCGCCCACCTAGGCATTATCGGGAAATCGCTGTAGCCATGTATGGTGTAGACATCGATATATCCTTAAATGAGAATCGAAATAAAGGGAACTGGTTTACAGATGAGAGAATACAAAAACTATGTATAGAAGATGTGCTGGCTAATCTCTCGCAAATTATTCATAGAACATCCCTACGCAATGTAAATTTACCCGAAGAAGTGGATATTGTGATGTACTCGAAACGGACAGAATGGTTAACATTAGTACAACAGGAATTTAGATTGCCGGATGAACGAGTCCATATGCATCAATTACATAATGAGCTTCGATTTAAGAAAGCTTGTTCCAAGAAAATGATCGAAATGGTTAAGCTCATGGTGGGCAAAAAGAATATCAAGCTTACCGCTAAGGAAATAGGTGGAAAAGCACTATATCAGTGGTTTAGAGATAATTGGAAGGGAAATAGAAAGCAATTCATTTTGAGTGAGTTAAAGAATCATAATATATTGTTATATGAAAGAACCTCAAAAGTTGGACGACAATATTGGTTGTTTATGCTAGTGGATCAAGATGCATTCACCGATCACGTGGTTAGCGAGCATTATCGTAAACTATCATAGAGTGGAAAGGAAGATTTTCTCCCTAATATTAAGGGAAGATTTCTTCCTCTTATGATAAATTTGCAAATAAATTGTTCATAATGAGCCGCAAAAGGGTGAATTGCCGAAGGCAAGAGGGGAAACGGCGGCAGGTCGATGAATACCGTTTACGAAGCGTAGCGAAGTGGTTTTTATCGAGATGGTGAGAGAGTTTCCCTTTATGTGGGTACAAACGTTAAGATCAAAAGAAGCCGTCAACAAAAATTTGTAAACAAATTATTTCTTTCCGTAGCCATCCAACATCGTTGGCTGTCTTCATTTTATTTTTCTTGAACGTGATTGATTGGACGTGGCCCTACTTTTCTATATATAGGGGAAACTGAGGTCAGTCCATTGATATAGCCTAAACTTAGAAAGAATGAAATGGAGAAATGGTCTTTACCTCATGTCTAAGACATATATTCATTTGTAGTCAGGCTGCTTATTTTAAAATTCTCGTTTTACAGATTGAAATTAATCTTGTTGAATGTACGTTTATATTTGCAAAATTTTAAAATTGAAAAAGTCGAGCTTACAAAGAGTAAAATGTGTCACGTGACACAATGAGCAGATTTACAATTACAATTTAGGCTACACGGGAACTCTGGCTATGAGCTAGGGTTCCTTTTTTATTTAGAGAGGAGCAACAACAATGCTATTAATGTTACAAGCAATAATCATAGAAATATTACGATTTATCACTGCGGTTGGTGTGTTTTTTACCTGGATGTGGATTGCAGCCTTTTTAAAAATGAAGGTAGAAAGGGGGATCAAGTGGATTGGAAATCAAATTCGTAAACGTAGAAACGTTAATTCCGTACATAAAAAACGCCAGAAATAATGAAAAAGCTGTAGATTATGTAGCAACGAGTATTCAAAGTTATGGATTTAAAAATCCCATTCTAATTGACAGCAATCATGAAATCATAGCAGGACATACACGACTGTTAGCAGCCAAGAAGCTCGGACTAAAGGAAGTCCCAACAATACTGGTTGATGATTTAACACCAGAACAGGTCAAAGCTTTTAGAATAGCTGATAACAAAACGGCTGAGTATGCAGATTGGAATTTTGAATTGTTGGCGCAGGAACTGGAAGAATTAAAGCTGGCTGATTATGATCTTTCTCTAACTGGATTTGATATGAGCGAGTGTGAGAAGTTGCTGGATACATTACATGAAGAAACAGCCGATGATGAGGATGATTTTAATGTAGAGGAAGCATTGTCTGAACATCCGATCACTCGTAAAGGTGACATCTGGTTACTTGGTAAGCATAGGCTCATATGCGGTGACTCGACTAATCCGCAGGATATCGCAACATTGATGGATGGTAAGAAGGCTCAGCTTATTGTAACTGATCCACCTTATAATGTGGACTATACGGGCAAGGCGAAGGCTGCATTGAAAATAGAGAACGATAAAATGGACAATGACCAGTTTTATGATTTCCTATTGGCTGCCTATACTCAAATGTTTGAAGTAGCAGATGACGGAGCAAGTATTTATGTGTTCCATGCGGATAGTGAAGGTTTGAATTTTAGGAAGTCATTTATCGAAGCTGGATTCAAACTGGCACAGTGTTGTATATGGGCTAAGCAAGCGATGGTAATGGGCAGAAGTGATTATCACTGGATGCACGAACCCGTATTGTACGGTTGGAAGCCGACAGGTGGACACTATTGGAATAGTGATCGAAAGCAAACGACATTATGGCAATTTGATCGCCCATTTCGGAATGAATATCATCCCACGATGAAGCCGATTCCCTTGATTAGCTACCCAATTAAAAATTCCAGTAAGCTTGGTGATATCGTGTTTGATCCTTTTGGTGGTTCAGGTTCAACGTTGATTGCTTGTGAGGAAACGGGTCGGATTTGCTATACCTGTGAGCTTGATCCCAAATATGTAGATGTGATTGTGAGGCGATATATTGCCCATGTTGGCAGCGATAACGGCGTATATTTGATCCGAGATGGTAAGCAGTATGACTATCAGGAAGTGGTTGCTGAGTCGGCAAGGTCAGAGGTATCATGTGCTGACTAAACCGAAAGGGTGATTGAATTGGGTAAGGCAAAAGTGAATATGGTGATTCGATTCCTAAAAGGCATGCAAATCGAAAAGGTAAGTGTGCTAGGGGCTGTGGAAGCTACGGAGGACAATGAGTTGATTCAAAAGGTGATCGAGGATATCGAATTGTTTTACGAGGCTGAGTTAGAAGGATAAGCTGATACATATGGGGAATGGTCGATATTTGGCTGTTCCCTTTTTTCGTGCTGGAGGTGAGCAGAATGAGCAAAAATAATGACAAACCAAAAAGAAACAGGCCAAAGATATTGACCAAGTATGATCAATTTGTTGTGCCAAGGCTCAGGGATATTCCCGTTTGGGTACGTGAAGGAGCAACAGATGAGGAGATTGCGAAACGATTAAATATTCATATTTGGACATTAGGCGATTATCGTAGAAAGCATCCCAAATTTGCTGAAGCATTAGAACGTCCAACCAAGTGGGAGACCCATGTATATCCTCGGTTAGCGGAGATTCAGCAATGGTTCGAAGAAGGCGTGAATGCAGAGGACATAATCAGGAAACTCGATATTGGTAAAACGACTTGGTACGAGTATATTAATAAACATCCGATGCTGGCTGAACTAGTCAAATGGAGCAGATCTGTCCCTATTTCACACGTAGAAAATTCACTTTTGAAAGCTGCTACGGGGTATGAATATGAAGAAATAAAAACGATTATTGAAGAGGACAAAAATGGAAAAAAGAAGACGCGTATCGAGAAAGTCAAGCGATATCAGCCTCCCAATCCGACAGCGATGATCTTCTACTTAAAGAACCGTGCACCTAACGAGTGGAATGATCGCCGTGAACTGCTGGTCAATACGAAAGCGCTAGAACAGGAACGCAAGCAGCTATTTCTGGATATGATTGAAGCCGATGTAGTGGATGCCGATTATGAAGCTATTGAGGAATCGGTCGAGATGGAGGAAGGATATATGGAGCCGGATGATTCGCAGCCGTAACGTTATGTCGTTAGTATTTGTATAGATAAACGCCAGTTTCAGCCCTGAATTAGCCAGTAAATTGCCCAGACTAAGTGCATAAGATAAGTTATGTAATGAGTGGACTTTCCCCCGAATCAACGCTATGATGTGACACACGAGCGAAAGGTGGGGGAGAAAATGAAGTATATACAAGGGTTTGAAGCATATTTACGGAGCAAGGATCGGAGTGAAAATACGATTTCCTGTTATATTAGGGACGTATTGCAGTTTATAGCCTGGTATGGGGGCAAGACGGAATATGGACTGAACAAGTGGATTGAACTGGATGGCGTAGAATACAAGAAATATCTGCAAAGCACCAATCAAGCGATACTGACCATCAACCGCAAGATCGCCAGTATCAATGTATTTGCACAGTGGATGCATCAGCAAGGCTATATAAAGGAAGAAATACATATCGAAGCGGTCAGGAATAAGGTCGTTCGGCAATACAAAGGGTTAGCGGAAAAGGATTTGTGGAAGCTACGAAATGAAATTCACCGTATGGGGAATCGAATGCATATCTGTATGATTGAATTGTTGCTGGGAACAGGGATACGGGTAAGCGAATTGGTTGGTATCAAGCTAAGGGATATTGAAATAAGTGAACGCAAAGGAATATTGAAGGTATTCGGTAAAGGGAACTCCTTTCGAACCATACCATTGAATAAGGATGTGCGAAAAGCCATTACTCGGTATCTCGAAGTCAGACCACAAGTGGAATCAGAATATTTATTTATTGGACAGCGAGGGCCTTTGGAGCGAAATGCGATTAATCTGATTTTGAACAAATACGGGGATCGGATCAACGTTAAGGTCACACCACATATGCTGAGACATACACTTGGTTATAAGCTGGTCAAAACGACTCCTTTGACCACCATCCAGCAAATCCTTGGACATGATCACGTAGCAACAACCAATATTTATACCCTAACAACACAGCAGGATATGGAAATGGCTTTGTCGAATATTGAGTGGTAATGAACCACTTCTTTTTATCGTTGCTTAGCAGGGGGGGGCTTCCAACGGTGAAAACGAAGCCGCCAGCAAAGAGTGAAGAAGTTTTTGTGATGAATTTATGGTGAAATCATTTTAGGACTGACTGTATTGTTTGAATAAGAGTAAGAGGTTCACATCGGAAATGTATGGGTAGGAGGTCTTCATGAAGGTATATATTAGAAAAGGTCTTGATCATGAAATTGCAAATCACAATTTTTATGCAGCTTTTGATGGGTTTAAGCAGATGGGATTTGAAATACGTTATTTTGAAAATATAAATAAGCTAACTGATCATAACAAAGAAGATATCGTAGTTAGCTATGTGGATGATGTACGAACAGCACTCCATATACATGACATTGTTGCATCTGAAATTGATTATCCGCAAGAGTTAACAGCTTACTTGGGCAGGAAGATCTGGAAGTCTAAACTAAGTTTCATAGCAAATAACCCTGAGAACTGGAATGTTTTTATTAAGCCTGTCGAGGATAAGAAGTTTACTGGCGTTGTCGTTAGAAGCACGAAGGATTTAGTTGGCTGCAGTACATATGGTGAAGACCCGGAAATATTATGTTCAGATATTGTGAATTTTGTGGCAGAGTGGAGATGTTTTGTTCGGTATGGGAATATATTAGACATTCGAAGGTATAAAGGAAACTGGAGAGCACACTTTGACTATAAGGTAGTTGAAAATGTGGTCTCACAATTTCAAGCTGCTCCTAAAGGGTATGCGGTGGATTTTGGACTAACAGATAAAGGAGAAACATTATTAGTAGAAGTTAATGACGGTTATTCCTTAGGGCATTATGGATTGTTTTCTTTGGACTATGCGAAGTTGCTATCGGCCAGATGGGCTGAGTTGACCAGTACGATAGATGAGTGTGATTTTTAAAGTTTTACAATGAAATGAATACAACAAATCAATAAAAAGAAGCCGCAACAATTGAAACGATAAACCAAGAACAACAACGCCAAACCGAATTAATGAAACAATACATGGAGAAACATTTTAAAGCACCGAAAATGAAACAACTGATCGAAACGTTCTCCTTCTCTGAATTACGGAAGCTTATAGGTGAGATGGATATTGAATTTTTTGCATTGGCCTATTTTCCTAAATATTTTGATCGAGCATTTGGCAAGTTTCATCAAGAGTTATTTTCAGAATTAAAACATATGCTTGCCCATACTGGACTGATTACGGCTTTCGGCCTCCCAAGGGAGCATGGAAAGTCAACGATCAGTTCTTTTTTATTTCCGCTGTATGCAACTTTATATGATAAATCACAATTTACATTGATCATATCTGCCACAGAACAAATTGCATTACCCTTCTTGGATATGATCAAAGATGAATTGGAAACGAATCAGATGCTGATTGAGGATTTTGGGATTCGAAAAGGGAGCCGCTGGAACAACAATGAAATATGGCTCAAGAGTAAAGGTGGGCTGGACTCATGTATTATGATTCGTGGCATAGATGGCAGCTTGAGAGGTATTCACTATAAGCATCATCGTCCCACACTGGTTCTAATGGATGATTTACTCAAGGAGGACACTGCACGATCCGAAGCCAAACGAGAACAAATTAAAAATACATTTACAGATGTTATTCTGCCTATTGGAACAAGGGATACGAATATTCTGATCTGTGGAACCATTTTGAATGAAGAAGATATTATGGCCGATCTGCTCAAAGGTAAAATCCCAGGTGTGCGAAGTGTTCGTAAAGCAGCCGTGCTTCAATTTTCAGAACGGGATGATCTGTGGTCAGAGTGGGAACGAATGTATAATAACTTGCAAGACGAAGACAGGATCAATACGGCCTTGTCTTTTTTTATGGCGAATGAGGAGGAAATGTTAGAGGGTACGGAAATACTGTGGAGCGAGTATTTGGACTACTATTATTTGATGTGCAAGAAGCAAGCGATGGGCGAAAAGAGCTTCTATAAAGAATTGCAGAATGATCCGCGCTCAACTGATGAATACATATTTCAGAATCTGATGTATTGGGAAAGGTTGCCTGAGTTCGAAGACATGGAACTTGCCATGTATATTGACCCAGCGATTAAAGCAGGGAAGAAAAATGACTATTCTGCGGTTTCAATTATTGGGCAGCATCGGAAGACGAAGCAGATGTACGTGATTGATGGTAATATCTATAAACTGCTGCCGGATGATTTGTTCCAAGTGGCTATTGAAAAATTGAAGCTTTATCCTGTAGATAAGCTGGGATTTGAAGTCAATCAAGCGCAAAGCTATATGAAGCAAAAGTTTGAAGAAGAGCTATGGAAAGCGAAGATACATACACCCGTAGAAAGTGTGCATTCCAAGGGACAGAAGCATGAACGCATTATTAGCTTGGAACCAGAGGTTAAGAAGGGTCATATTCTGTTCAATGCAGATAACCTTAGATATAACCATCAGGTGAAGGACTATAATCGAAACTGTACATACGATGATGCGCCGGATAGTTTATATGGGGCTGTTCAATTGATTCAGTCTGTTAAGAGTTTAAAGTTTTATGATCGCAGCTTGTTATTTTAATGGTTTTGCTAAAAACTCAAGTTTTTATTTTACCCAATCTCGTTAAGCTAACAGGCAGAATATATAAACGGGTATCAACTTTAGCAGAGAGAATACCCGAAAATGTTAAAATGCTACTGACATAACGTTGTCAGTAGCGTTAGTTTATTATCGATTAGGTAAACATAATGGGGTGGATAGCTTGTTCTTGCCCTGATAAGATACTGTATCATTTATTATAGAAAGGATGGTATTTTATGAATTTTGCTTCTGTACGTATCATTACCGACGATGTGGATCGTCTTGTAGAGTTCTATGAGAGAGTCATGGGTGTTTCAGCGGAACGTCCCGCGGCAGCCTTTGCCGAACTCGTTGTGCCATCGTGCACCCTGGCGATCGGTCACTCCCATACTGTGCCGCTGTTCGGCATTGGTTCCGCAGTGGCGGCAGACAATCGCACTGTCATACTCGAGTTCCTCGTCCATGATGTCGATGCCGAATACGAGCGCTTGAAGCCGTTTGTCGGCGAGTGGGTAAAGGAACCGACCACGATGCCGTGGGGGAACCGTGCTGTGTTGTTTCGTGATCCCGACGGCAACCTCATTAACCTCTTCAAGCCGGTGACCGAGGAAGCGATCAAAAGGTTCAGTGGTAGGGGGTGACTCATGGGGAAACAGTTTTGCCTCTCCTTATAGCCTCACTCACTGTGAAATTGAGACTGGCCCTTGTAGCGCGGTACCTAGAAAGGTTATCTGTTTAGAAGGGAGGAGGTTCCTTTGATTCACTAAACTAACGGAGAACGTTAATTCAACAAGGAACCATCTTATTAAAGGTGGTTCTTTTATGTATTTAAGCAACAATTACTTTATCTATTTTGAAAGGAAGAACCTATTTGCAAATAACCGAACAAATCATATTAGAGTGCCTAAACCAACTCCAATCGTCTGCATTAGCCAAACAGAAATATTCAGATTACTACAATGGTCAGCATGCCATTCTTAAGAACTATGCGATGCAAGAAAGTCGAAGTAATCAAAAGCTTATCTTCAATTTTCCACGTAAGTTTGTAGATAACGAAGTGGGTTATCTGCTCGGTAAGCCAGTAAACTATGTGTCCAAGTCGGATCAGGATGAAGCCATACATAATATCGATGTACATATGAGTTATTGGGATAAGGAGCATAATCTACAGCTTCGAAAACAATCCGAAATCTTTGGAGAGAGCTTTGAGTTGAATTATATCGACTCGTATGGCCAGTTTTCAGCCACGGTGCTATCTCCTTTGAATGCGTATATGTTGGAAGATGGAACAGCAGAACAAAATGTACTACTAGGACTACATAAATTTACAAAACGTTTTGATAAGCAAGTGTATTTGGACGTGTATACCGACCATGAAATTCTACATTATACAATCGGCAACGACGACAAACACAATCGGAGTAGGTCGAACCAAGTATCTGAATTAAAATATATCGGCAAACATAAACACATCTTTGGAAGAGTACCGCTTATCTCTTGTCCAGCCAATACGGAGAGGAAAAGCGGCTTCCATGATGTGATTTCTTTATTTGATGCTTATAACGCTTTGAATTCTGATTTGGTCAATGAAATCGCAGATCATCGCAATGCCTATCTGGTGATTGAAAATGCCAAGCTGGAAGCTGAGGACTTATTGAATATGAAGAAGATGGGCATTATTCAGGTTCCGGCTGGAGGAAAGGTAAGTTGGCTTACGAAGGAGATTAATGATTCTTTTGTGAAAAATGAGTTGGACAATATTGAACGCAAAATCTTCGACATGATGGATCAGGTCAACTTTAATGAGAATTGGGCCAGTAATACGTCCTCCTTGGCACTGCGAAATAAGTTGCTAAATTTGGAGAATCGAGTGGCGATGCGTGAAGCGTTGATGGAAAAGGTGATCAAGCAGCGTCTACGAAATTTCTTTACGTTCCTGCACATTAAAGAAGGCGTTCAATATGATTATCGAGATATCGCCGTAAAATTCACAAGGAACCTGCCAACAGATTTGGTGGGGATGGCAGATGTGATTGTGAAACTGAAAGAAGTGGTCTCACAGGAAACACTGCTGACGTTGCTTCCGTTTGTAGAGAATCCCAAGCTGGAATTCAATAAATTTCATGCAGAACAACAACGATTAGTTGGTACGGATAAGAAGGTAACGAATGCAGAATAAAAATAGCATCAAGCGGCTGGTTAAGAATAATTGTGCGTGTTATCTCGGAACGAAACATGGCATCCCGAATTATTGCTGTTTACAAGATAGCCCATGTATATTCTTTAGTCAAAATGATGCTCTGCCCCGTTGTACATATTTTGAAAATGGGGTTTTGCCAATGGACGAGAAGCTGGATCAAGAATATAAGTTTAAACGTAATGTAGAGACTGAGCCTAAGACAGCAAAGCCGAGGGTGAACTGTACACGTTGTGGAGGAACATTTTCGGCAAATTCGAATCGGCAGAAATATTGTGACAAGTGTAGAGGTAGGGCGAGAAAAGAAAGTATCAGGACGCGTGTTCGGAAGTTCAGACAAAAAGACAGCTCGATGTAACGCTTTAGAGGTTGAAAAAGTCATATAAACAAAGGATTAAAAATAGGCGAAAATGAGGAGTTGGTATGCTTGTACCTTTTCGTCACTTTTGCGTTTTCTAATGCGTTACATGATTGTCTTGAACATGATATTCAATATGATACAGTTTCACCATACATATACGTTTCTGAGGTTTAGGTAAGCAATAGGGTGGATGTAACGCTTTAGGCTATCCAAAATATGCATAAACAAAGGATGAAAAACAGGCAAAAGTGGGGAGTTGGTATGTTTGTACCTTTTCCTCGTTTTTGTGATTTCTAAAGCGTAACATCCCTGTCCTGAGCATGACATAAAAAGGCTCCATACATACATAAGCGTGTCCGGTTCTGAGGAGTCGGATGGGCAATAAAGGAGATTAACGAAAATGAATTTAGAACAAATGAAGCAGTTGATTGAGGAAAACCAAACAAACGAGGAATGGCAAACGTATCTTCAGGGTTTGAATCCGTATAGCGTAGAAGGGATAGAGCGATATATCCAATCCAACAAGGAAGCAAAAAGTTGGTTCGATAGCACGGTGGACAAGCGATCCGCTAAATCGCTTGAAACGTGGAAGGCCAATCATCTGGAAAGTGCAGTGGATGCTGAGATCAAGAAGCGATTCCCGGCGAAGGATGAGAAAGAAATCGAAGTTGAGAAGCTACGAGCCGAAGTCGAGAATATGAAGCTAGAGAAGCAGCGTGAACGGTTAACCAGCCAAGCGGTAAAAATAGCATCTGAGAAGAAACTTCCACTCCCTTTAGTGGATTTTTTTATTGGTGCAGATGAAGAAGCGACGACAGCAAATTTAGCTGTGTTGGAACAATCGTTGCAAATGGCTATCCAACAGCAAGTCGAGCTACGGCTCAAAGGGGATGGATATACACCCCCGGCTAGTTCAACGAGTAGCACATTTACATTGGATTCAATTAAAGGGATGTCCCCAAACGAAATTAATCAGCATTGGGATCAAGTCAAACAAGCATTACAAAACAAATAATAATCAATAGAAAAGGACAGGGTGATTAGAATATGACAGTACAACATTTTATTCCTACCATTTGGAGCGCACGTTTAAATGAAAGTCTGAAGAAGAATCTGGTGTATGGAAATGTGATCAATACCGATTATGAAGGTGAGATCCGAGGTCAAGGCTCCACCGTAAAAATCAATTCCATTGGGGCAGTAACGATTGGTAATTATGATAAAATTGCAGGGATCGGTAATCCGCAGGAACTGGATGCCACGCAAAAAACGTTGGTGATTGATCAAGCGAAGTATTTCAACTTTCAAGTGGATGATGTCGATGCTGCTCAAGCGAATGTAAACTTATTGGATGGTGGAATCGTGGAAGCTTCGTATGGACTTGCCAATGTAGTGGATCAGTATCTTGCTGGATTCTACACAGAGGTTAAAGCTGAGAATACGATGGGTAACGATGCAACGCCCATTATTCCAACTTCTTCAACGGCGTATGATTTACTGATTGATTTAGGCGTACTATTGGATGAGAACAATGTGCCTGAAACGGAACGATTTGTGGTGGTTCCCGCATGGTATTATGGCTTGCTTTTGAAGGATGCTCGTTTCACGAAAGACCCGAATGTTATTCGCACAGGCTATGTCGGAGATATCGATGGCATGACGGTTTACAATCCAACAATGTGCCGAATACTGGAGGAGCCAAGTATAAAATTATTGCGGGTCATAAGAGCGCCATATCGTTTGCGGGTCAAGTGGATTCAGTGGAAGCCTTCAGACCAGAGAAGCAATTTTCAGATGCAGTGAAAGGATTGCAGGTATTCGGAGCTAAATGTATCAAGCCGGAAGCTCTCACTGTACTCACAGCCAATAAATCTTAATTGCAAGTGGATGATATGAGAACACATTATAATAGAAGAAACACGTTTAGGGTGTCCGTTTTGGATACCCTTAATTTCATTTTTGGAGGGTGATAAGATGTGGTTTTTGAATCAAGAGACAGGCTGCACATGGGAAGTCACAGATCAGGAGTTAATGCTGCGGTTACAGACTAGTGGGCATTATGAGCAAGTGGAGGAATCTCAACCAAATGAGACTAAGCAAGAAGCAGCCCAAACGAAAGTACAAGCTACCAAGAGCATGAAGCGTACCGGGAAGGAGCAGGTAAAGGAGGAACAGGAGGCAGCACATGAATGATTCATTGATTTTACTTAAACGGTTTTTGGGCATAGAGCTAATAGATATATCCAAGGATGATATCATGATCCACTATTTGAATAAAGCTAGAGGAAATATTCTGGGTTATTGTAACGTGGTAACACTGCCAGTGGAATATGATGACGTTATGGTCGATTATGCTGTATATCTATATAAAAATAGGGATTCGGTTGGTCTAATAGATAAGCAGGAAGGTGAACGCTCAGCTACCTATGAAACAGGCATTCCGACAAGTATACGGCTTGCTCTTCCTTTACCTAAAATCAAGGTCGGGACAAATTAATGTTCTACGATACGAAGCTGGAAATTTTGGATAACGCCAATTTCACACCTGTTCTGCCGATGATGGCAGATGTACAACCTTATCGCAAAAGCTTTTCATTTGAAGATGGTTACATACTAGAGACAACATATCGAGCTTTCTGTCCACTGGAATCTTTATTGCAATTAAACGGCTATGTTCGAATTGGCAAGGCTGTCTTTATTATTTTGGACATGAAGGAATGGAGCGATTATGTGGAGTTGTATCTGTATCGCTGCAAGCAGGATTTTGCATTGGAGGTGAAGGAGTGACACGAAGCTTAGGACCCATGCTGGATTTCTTCCTGCGAGAGAAGGGAGAGCTTGTGCATATTAATGGTATGCGACAGCTTGCTCCAATTCAAGATGCGACAAATACCATTCAAATGACCGATGAAAAAATTATTCGGGCAGCAACACCTTTAAATACAGGAGATATCGTAGACTATCGTGATGAACGATATTTAATTACCAGTCAGGTGGATCAAAATGAAAAGTCGTGTCGAGGCAAGATGCGAAAATGTAATCAACGACTAGCTTTAAATTGGAATGGACAGGTGAAATGGTTTGATGCTGTGGTAGAAGCCAGAACTTTTTCAACGGAAACAGGTAAAGTTATCTCCATGCCAGAGGGCAACATCCTGATTACCGTACAAGACAATACAGATACGAGGGGCATTACATTAAGCCAACGATTTTATATGACTCATCAGCCTTTTAAAGTGACTGGAATTGATCGCACGATGAATGGCATCATCCAGTTAAGCTGTACATTGGATAGCATAAATACAGCTTATGATGACGTGGAACATAACATTGCAGATAGATGGAAGTACGAGATTGCTCATACATATGCATTACATATTCATCAGGGAACGATGGCCCATGTACCTTTAAACGAAACAATACCGTTGAATGTGTCTGCTACGGATAATGGAAATGAGATAGCCCATCCGCCGATTACCTATACATCCAGTGATCCGAGTGTAATTAGCGTAGACCAGCAAGGCCAGGTGATGGGTATCGCTTTGGGACAAGCAAGCATCACCGCAAAATTAACGTATCACCCCGCAGTACAAAGCACCATTGAAAAGAGAGTCGTCGAAACAGGAACGCATATCTATTCGATAGCCATTACAGGTAATCCTATACTCAAAACAGGCCAAAGCACCTCATACGTCAGCCATATCTATGATCATGGAACGGAAGTGTTTGACCAGTCGGTGGAGTGGAGCCTGCGGAATCAAGATGATTCGACTCCTCCTACTAAGGGAAGTATGACAGCGAGTACAGGAAATAGTGTTACGGTGAAAGCCGGAAGCAGTAGTGGAGCGAACAATAAAGCCCTTGTACTGACAGCCACCTTAGTAAGTGATCCTAGTATTACCATAGAAAAGACCATTAGCCTTAAGAATTTATTCTAAGTTTTATATCTATTGGCTTGCCTTCGTGGTGAGCCATTTTTATTTCAAAGGAGCACATACATATGCAACGAAAATCTATTGATTATTTACTGAGTCTAAGTCTATTGAAGCAATTGAGATTACAAAATGTCATTACAGAAGAAGAGTTCATAGCGATTGATGAGCTGAATAAAAAGTCTTTCAAGTAGCTATCACATGGACAGAAATGGACTTGATGATGTACCGCACGCATTATAACATGTGACCGTATAAAGAAGATATCGAAAGGAGAAACGTCTATGGCACAAGCCGCAACCGCAAAAAAAGTCGTGATCGTTCCCATTAAAACGATGGACATCGTAGAGGGAATCCAATCTATTCAAAAGAAGAAAGTCGCCGCCTATTGCCGAGTTAGTACCGATTCCGAGGAGCAAAAGGAGAGCTATACCAATCAGGTGAATCACTATACTCAATACATTCAAAACAACTTGGAATGGGAAATGGCGGATATTTTCGCAGATGAAGGCATCACCGGGACCAGCACTAAAAATAGAACGCACTTTAATCGCATGATAAAGGACGCACGAAACGGTAAACTGGATCTTATACTGGTCAAGTCGATTTCGAGATTTGCTAGGAATACACTGGATTTATTGAAATATGTACGGGAACTTAAAAGTCTTGGAGTGGCTGTATTCTTTGAACGGGAGAATATTAATACACTGGATACCACAGGTGAAGTATTGCTGACCATCCTGAGTTCCCTTGCCCAAGACGAGAGTCGAAACATTTCTGAAAACAGTCGATGGGGCATATTACGAGGCTTCCAAAACGGCAAGGTCTTCTGCAATACGACTCGCTTCCTTGGCTATGATAAGGATGAACATGGTGAACTGGTCATTAATGAGAAGGAAGCCGAGATTGTGCGGCGTATATACGAGGAGTATTTGGATGGCAAAAGCTATCAGGCGATTGCTAGAGGATTGATGCGAGATCACATCAAAACGGCTGCGGGAGGCAGTAGATGGTGGGATTCCTCCATTACATTAATCTTGACGAATGAGAAATATTACGGAGCCTTGCTTCAGCAAAAGACGGTAACTGTTGACTTTCTAACCCATAAACGGATCAAGAATAAAGGACAAGAGCAGCAATATTTTATAGAGGATAACCACGAACCGATTGTATCCAAGGAAATATTTGAAGCGGTGCAAAAGGAGAAGAAACGGAGAGCCAAGCTGAAAGGGAGTGTGATGGGGGAGAGCAAAAGATACTCGAATAAATACGCACTGAGCAGTAAAGTATATTGTGGACGCTGTGGAGTCATTTTTAAACGCCGAACCTGGAACAGCAATAACCCATCCAAGAAGGTCGTATGGCAATGTCGAACCAATGTCAATGAAGGTAAAGCAGCATGTGCTGCTAAAGCAGTCGATGAACAAGTTGTACATTCCGCGTTTGTACGATTGTTCAACCGGATGTATGAGAACAAGGAAAGATTCATGAAGACTCTGAAAGCCAATATTATATCGGTACTTTCCAGCAAACCAGGGCAAGAACAGCTATTGGACATTGAAGGAAAGATGCAACAATTGAAATCCGACTTGAAGGAATTAGTGAATCTCAAGCTGCGAAATCAGATGGATGAGACGGTTTATGATGAAGAGACGAACAGACTTTCCAGTGAACTCAACGAGCTACGGCAACAGATGCTGAAATTAGAGGAGGAAGAGGATCAGAAGGAAAAAATCAAGGAACAAATCGATGAAATTATTCAACTTTTAAGCTCGCGACAAGATATACTGAAGCAATTTGATGATAACCTATTTAATGCGTTGGTGGAGAAGATCACGATTCTCTCACCAGCGCATTTTGTTTTTACCTTGAAAAGTGGAATGAGCATAGATGAAATATTGGACTAATAGAATCATAGGCTAAAACGATCAATGGGCTAACGAATAACTGTCGACTGCATGACGGGAAGAATCAATCGAATCCCGTCTTTTACTCCTTCCATATAGATGGATTGTTTATCCTGACTTAGCCGATAGCCTATGGCTTCTTCCCATTCAGATAATAGACATTGGATATCCTCGTTTTGGTTCATTTTGAATTGATCCATTTGAGTGAACAGAGGCTCATCTTCTGATGAAAAAGAAGCCTGTTGTTCACTGGCAAGTTCTAGTTGATAAAATCGTTGACGCAATGCTTCGAGAAACCAATCTGGCCAATTTGACATATTATGATTCCCTCCCGTGGTTGAAGTGTGTGTATGTTAACTCTGATGAGGAGGGATGGCAAGTCATTGTTTTGTGTGGAAGATGATATGTTTCATATTTCTTACACAGATTATACAACATGAACTTATAAGCTAAAGATGCAATAATCATTTGAGCGAGGATATTTCCTCTATTTACCTACACAAGACTAAGTCTAATAGAAAACGAAACGCCTCCCGCAGCGGCTTCTTGGGCGTTAATTTTTTTATTTTGGTAAAGTGTAAATAACATCAAATGGATTTTTATCTTCAAAAAATTCGGTGTAAAGCTTTGCAGCTTCGTTTGAATTTAAGTTCGTATTATATCGTAATAAGCCCCCTAATTTCACTAATACATCGGCTTCCCTTGAAGTTACTATTTTCTTTTGTACTATATTTTCTGTGTTTTTTGGAGTTACCCACGCCCAATCACTTACAGCCGCTTCAGTAAATGGATACCCAAAAGCTAACGAACTGATATGAGCATATTTTGAACACAGAGGATGAGCAATTAATAAAAAAGCTGCAATTATTCCTGAACGATATTTTATTCTTTGTGCTATTTGAACCTCTTGAGCAAATGATTCTAGGTAATGAGGGATTTCTCCCCAATTAGAACGCCCCATTGAAACTAGTATTTCAACGGCAAATTTACTATTTAATTTATTGGCCAATTGTAAGAATATCTGATTGTTTGTAGAGCCGGAGGCGGTAAATGCACCTAAACATCTTGCAGCTTCCTGAACGTTAGTCGCACCTTCTGATATAAGTTTCACATATTCGTCCAGTATCGTATCGTCGCTAACGAATTCTGGAGATTCCACAATTGTTTCGATTAAAAGTGCCTTTGTACTCTGTTCTTTAACCAGAGGAATCATACTAACAAGTTTAGCAAAGTAGTCACCTTCTAATTCTTCTAAATTGCAATCATTCTTTAATAATTTCAGAGCAGCTACTATAACACTATCATCTTCATCTAAAGTAGCGTTTGTTAATAGCTGTATAATTTTTTCAACCATACATTTCTTCCTCACAGGCTTAGTTTAAAAGTCATCTTAATCATTTAATTTGTTCTTTTAGTAGACTAATAATAGGGAGGGATGAAAAATTATTTTTTTTGTGGAAAAAAGGCTCATTCCTACTCATCGTTTCAGATAGAATGAGCCATTATATGATCCTTTTATTTAACATTTGAACTACTCACTCTTAATAGCTCTTCTCCCAGATCCAAAATACTCTTGAAAAAAGTCGAAATCAAACAACTTCCCTTGAGATCTCATTTGTTTAGACTCTACTTTTTTTAAATTTGCTTGCTCTATGCTATTGCTATTCATAAAATCAAAAGGAACTGTTTCTTTAATATCAAATGTTAATGTTATTTTAGGCTTACTTTCAGTAACAATCATTAATGCTACGTAGCAATCCTCTAGGAAAGATAACTTCCCCCCGCATTTACATACAATATCACCGCTATCAATTGTATAGGGCCAACTGTAATATTGCTCACGTCCTGCAAGGAGGTTACCTTCAATTAGTTTGAAATCTGCCCCCTTGACCCCCTCAATTCGAACTTTCATTTTTCCAAATACAAAAAGTGAATCATCTTTTACAGGAAGTCCTAGATTTTGTATATGATCTTTAAAATTATAAATATCTATCACTGTATTTATGAGTTCAAATTCATATATGCCTCTAATATCACTTGGAAAATTCAAAAAAATAGTCGGTGTAAATTCTCCATCACCATCTATAATTCCATCAAATTCTTCATTACTTATATCAAGAGTAAGTATCATTTCTCTATAACCTCACTTTCTTATAAAGGTATACTGATCTAGCATTGGTGATTTAATATTTTGCCCATCTGTAGTTAGATATTTGCCATCATTGGGTATTTCTCGTCTCTCACCCTTTACCTTCAACCCTTTATCCTCTAATGTTCTCACCAGCTTGTTCATATTAGAGCGCGACCCAGTAATTATAATTTCCCCGTCTCTTGATAACCCTCTTAATACTTCAGGGTTCAATGGGTCATAGCCATATGGGTTTTCAATAATGATTTTACTCTGACTCCCTGTCTTAATATTAGTTAATTTTGTTGCATCTCCATAATAAACACCAGGAGCCTTAGGGTCTATATCAATATTATATGCGCCTTCTGTAGGTTTACCTCGTGCCCCAATATTTAGTGTTCCATTTTCATCAGCAGGTTTATCTAAATATTTGCTTGGACCTTTACCAGTACTCTCAGGAGGCTTGCTCGAATTTGGTAGTTTAGGTGACTCCTTAGGTCTACTTGAATTTGCCCCATTATAAACCGCCGAATCATTGAACTCATCAATGGGTCTGTTTACACCTGGGCCACCCTTTGGATTGGGTTTTCCAGGCGGATTTTCTGCAATAGGTGGTTGGCTGGACCTGGCAGGAGAACTTCCAGCACTCCCTATACCGATTCGGGTTGCCACAATTCCATAGGTCGTGTCTTCGACTAAATCGCTTAAGCCTGTCCTTTCCATGTAATCTCCAGATTTTTGTCCAATGAAGCCTTGATTGTATCGAGAAATGAGTGCATCCATTTTCTCTTTGTCCAACTCAATAGCATTTGAAGAATCCACACCCATCGATACCAAACCATCTTCAATGGCATTGAGAGTTCCTTCATCCCATACTTGCGTTCGTTTTGCGTTGACGATACGCTGGATCGCGGCCAATTTATTAGGATCTTTAATATCATACAGTGATAGTTTGCGCTTCATTGTAATTTCAGTGCGCAGTGCTTGCTCTGCTTGTTTTAGCTTATTTTCATCCTGCCACCAGTTTGCTGTAAAATAATCAGTTTGATTCCAATATGAAGTATATTCACTAGTTTTTCTTTCTCGCCATAATGCAAGTTTAGAATTCTCATGTTTCTGTGTTTGTGCTGCTTGAATACGTTGTTTTTCTTCATTATCCCGGAGCCATTTCTCCTGAATATTTTTAGGAACCTGCTGATATGCATGAGCCATGGCATTTGACTCTTTTAACAGGTTTTGGACCAGTTCCAGTGGGCCACCCGAAAGCGCTATGTGACGTGCACTCGTATACACTTTGCCTAAAATCCACTTGCTATAATAAGCTTCCTTAGCCCGTTCATGCTCGTATTGGCTTATTAGCCCTTGGAGCGCTAAACTAGCCAGATGCTTCAGTGGATGCAAACCACCTTTAGGAGCACTACCTACAGCGTGATTTGTTCCTTTGCTCCGAACGGGGATCATAGCGGTTGCTCTCAGAATCACACCACCCGCAGGTCCACTTAGCGCACCCGCTACAACACCAGCCACTTTTCCCATCACTGGAATGGAGCCTAATAGCTTGGACACCGTACCCATCAAGGCATTCGCCTGTTTAAGCTCTGCTGGACTTGTGACTTTTGCTTTAGGGGTAGAGGCTTGGCTGCTAGATGAATCCTTGGCTGCTGACTGGGCTGCTTCATAGGCTTTTATGCTCATGAGTGGCGGCTCAGGCACAGGAGGGAGGTCAGCTACGAAAACAGGAGCTTTCACCGTTCCTTCCTGATAAATCACTGGAGCTTTGGTATCCGTCTCACCATCCAGTACCATGCTGCTGGCTCCGCCTTTCAGATACAGCGCCGTTCCAGCTTCGAGCGAAAGTTCCTCACCTGCATCAAGCTTCACGTGACCACCCTGAATCTGCACATTCCCCGGACTGTTGATGGTGATGCCGTTAACTTCATGCAGTGTAATCGAAAATTCCCCAGAGGTAGACAGGGTCAGTTCTTGCTCAGACATTTCTACGCCGCTACCTTGCACATGTTGCCATACCTTCACATTCGGCTGTCCATTCGCGTGGCGTTGTTGTCGTAGCGAATCTGTCACATAGGCATCTTGTTCGCGGTGGGTAGGCAGATACAATTCCACCTGTTCCCCGATTTCAGGCATATCGTACCAGCCACTGTGTTCTTCGGCGACATATCTAGTCGCCACAGGGAACCAGCAGGCTTTAGCAGGATCTTGTTTCGGGTCGATGTCCAGTTGAAGCTGTACAAAATCCTGCTGTACCTTGAGCACCGTTCCTGTCAGCGAAATTCCGATGGCCTGATTGTTTTCATACCGGGCATAGCGAATATCCTGTTCAGCTTGAAGATCATAGCGGATACGTAGTAAGCCATCCGCTAACTGTGTCACTGCGCGAACCACGACCAGTTCTTTTCCTTGTCCGATGGGTAACGTAATGAGGTCGCCGAGCGCATAGTATTGCTGACTTTCAATCCTATAGGTGATATACGAGCCAGCACGTTGTTCTCCTAGCTTTTCCGCATCCAGTTCATGAAACGTTTTCCGTACCCGATAGAATACATCCCGCTCCACCTTATGCTGCTTGCCTTCTGGCATCCCAAAGAAAACCTTGGGCGAGGCTGCAGTTACCTCTGGCACAAGTACGGAACCAAAGCGAGAGGCGAGACGCTTTAAAAACACCCAATCCGTCTCCTCATATTGTAAAACAAATGTCTCCAGTTTGGCATAGTTGCTTACCGTATCAATGGCATCTCCATATTGATACTTTCGAACCAGCGCAGTGACCAGATCATCATAGGTGCGGTGAATATCTTGGTAGGAGCGTCTTTTACGTTTGATATCCATCTGGTACGAATGGGAAGCGGCCTCCAGTTCAAACGTATACACGCCTCG
This sequence comes from Paenibacillus ottowii, assembly GCF_006874425.1. GTDB lineage: Bacteria > Bacillota > Bacilli > Paenibacillales > Paenibacillaceae > Paenibacillus > Paenibacillus ottowii. The sequence continues at coordinate 103,947 of NZ_VIJZ01000005.1, read as the reverse complement.
CACGCAGTGTACGGACATACGTGTAACAATCCCATGGAACAGTCTTCTCAACGATTGTCCCTGATCATCCAACTGACGAATCACAATCTGCTCTTGCTCCATATCCTGTCCGATGCATGCAGCTCCTTGTTCTTCAGAGAGCAACCCACTGATATGTAAAAAGGAATGGTCGTTGATAGCACGTGTTATTTGAAGTTGTTGGATGTGTAGTGGCTGAAAGGGACCATAAAAGCGTAGGCTTTCATATCCGATCCCATCTGATAATACGCTCAAGTGAGTTCATGTCTCCTTTCTAGGTGTGATGGCTGGTTACAAGTAAATACGTCATCGTTAATTCGGTTCTGGTTATTGAATACGGATGGGTGCTTTGGCTCAAGACCAATATGTATCATTGAGTTTGTTGGGTACAAAAACATTCTTAATCGGATACAGTTGTCCCAAGTAAGTATTCTTTCAAGGTATAAAAGAACAGGAGGTGATATTTAATAAACAGTCCAGTATATGTATTTATCGGTCAAAAGAGAGATTTAGTTTACAGAATGACCCATTCGTTGGGGTATTTACTATGTGTAATACTGGAAGGGAGAGGTATGGGAAGAGAGAAAGCTGAAAGTAATTTTGAGCAATTGTCTTCCAAAGTCAGGAACTGAGCTGATTTAATTGTGATTATGGATTCGGGTAAATTAAATACAGGCTCATATGGAATTAGTGGGATCGATAGAAGTGAAGGGAAAACGGGTATCATCTGGAAAAAGGGGGTGTTGTGAGAAGGAGCGGCTTTTGATATTATAGGTAATATATATAATAAAAAGGAATATATCCCTATCATTGTCTCGACACATGTGGAGTGCGTGGTGCTGATGAAATTAAGGTGTAGCCAAGCAATAAACTTTTGACATTCAAAATAAACATCTGACACTGACAGGGTAAATGATTGAGGAAAACGGGAAAACCAACAACCTCAAGTTTTCCCCTGTTTTTATTCCAATTCTTTATTCTCAAAATAATAATGTTTTGGTTGAAAAATTGTTATGAAGAGTACGGCTTTAGCACTAAAGAAGAGAATACGAAAAGTTCATTATGGAAAGTTGTTTATACTTGAAAACGATGAAAATTGAGCGAAAAGGAATGGATGAAAATAAAGGATACGCTAGTTCTGTATATTTTAACCTTAGCTTATAGGCTGGAATGTGATGATGGTCACTAAACAGAGGTTGAAAATGGAAAAACATCTGCTAATCCTGTATTGTTGTAATTGCCACATCCTTGTTGTCAATAATACGTAATCCATACATGTGAAGTCGGTTGCTTTGCAGAAACGAGTAAGGTGAGATGTTTAACAAGAAGCATCGATGCCTAGTCCCTTTCTGCAATGACGGAAGGGTTTTTTAGAAAAAATGGAATCTATCGTTTTTGCATATGTTTAAAAACAAACTATTAGGAGGTTTTGCTTTGCATGGATCCTGAGAAATTCGCTAACATTGTATCCAAATTCCCCTGCTTCTCCGTAGTGCCTCTCGAAAAGTGGCAAAATACAGGGGCTTCCATCATAAGTCTTTCCGCCCAACCGGTTCTGGAGGAGGGACACATTTTCGAACATGCCTCTTTCGTGTTACGGGGGAGTGTGCGCATCTACAAAATAAGCCCGTCTGGGAAAGAATTGACACTGTATCGGGTGAAAAGTGGCGAAGTTTGCGTCATTATGATGGCCAGCATTCTAGGTGAAACAGGGTACGAAGCGTTAGCGGAAACGGAAGAAGAAACGGAATTGCTCGTACTTCCCGTCGCCTTGTTTAAACACTGGATGGATACATATAAAGAGCTAAATCAATTCATTTACCGTCTGTTCATTAAAAGAATGATTTCGGTTACTAGTCTTATTGAAGATATTACGTTCCTTCCTATGGACCGCAGAGTGGCGGAACTGTTACTACGGAAAACGAATACCAATACCAATTCAGAAGCACCCCTGTATGCTACCCATGAGGCATTGTCTTTGGAATTAGGCACAGCAAGGGAGGTAGTAAGCAGGGTACTGAAGGAATTTGAGAGGCTTGGATGGATTCAATTGGGACGAGGTAAAATTTATTTGCTTCAGCGCTTCGAGCTTGAACAGTTGGCTCAAGTAAAGTGATTATGTCACAGAAGCAAAGCGTTTTTATCCCTTAAAATGACCACAGGAGGGATGAAAACATGAAAAACGTCGGATATTTGGATCGAACTATACGATTCATAATTGGGATTGTTCTGGTATCAATGCTTGTATTTGTCGAAAGTACATGGAAATACGTAGGACTAATAGGTATTCCATTTATACTGACTAGTCTGCTAGGTACCTGCTTCGTCTATCGGATTCTTGGCGTCCGTACATGCTCTACCAAATCATATTGAAAAGGAGATAAATGATATGAAATCATACCTATCCCCAACTAATCTACAACGGATTCCGGAATTAATCAAATTTAGTCCCGAGGCGGCCGCTTCTTATTTTCATTTCGAGCATCAAGTTTATCAAACAGCAAATACATTACCCCAAAAGACAAAGGAATTAATTGCCGTAACAGTAGCCCACGTAACGGGATGTCCCTATTGCATCGATGTTCATGTGAAAAAATATAAGGCTCTGGGAGGTACCATGGAAGAGATAATGGAAGCCCTTCTTGTGGCAGCATCAACACGAGCCGGTGCCATTCTCAGCCACGGAGTTAACGCTCTGATATCCTATGAAGAAGGTGAGGAAAATAAGTCTCAAAAGGGATCTAATGATGTACCTGAGTGTTTTTGCTAAGTGTAGGAATTTTCTAGAGGATGTAAACTAAACTGAACTCCTATAATGCTTTGCATAGAATTATTGTAATAATCAAATCATAAAGCCTATGATTAATAGCAGATGCTCCAAGTGTACTTGCACTAGGGGGAAGTATCTATCTCAGTAGAAGGGAGCCTTGGTCAAGGCTCCTATTAGTTTTTATATGGGATAATTTTGTAATCACATCTTTTTGATTTGTCATTAATATTAACTCAACACACGTGGAGTGTGTGGTAGTAATTTATCGAGAGGAAAAGCATTTTACTATAAATTATACAGAATATAAACCGAGTATGATTGATTTGTTAGATAGAACTGACAGAAGAGTAGAAGTAACTGTGAACCAACAAAAAGATACTTGTAGTTTGGATTTCGATACTTTAGCTAGCAATGATTATAGCAAAGTTACACAAGTAATTAACTATATCCATCAAAAGAATAATGACATAAAGTTTGACTTTTCTGAAATAAGTTTGAGAATGTTGTCTTGTGAGAAAAGGATTCAGTTATTTAATGAATCTTTTCAACATGACCACTCACCATGGAAATTTGAAGAAATAATAAAACTGAAAGTTAAACGTGATGATGATGAGCTAACTCGGAGGAAAGTTCAATATCCGCAAATCAGCTTCAAGGTATAAACTCAGCAATTATAGAATAGATGGGAAAAATCTTATTGAAAATAGTTTTGTAAAGGGTACGTTAGACAACGGATTCTACTTTTCCATGGCGCTATGAGATTTGAAAATATTGAAAGTGCCCAAAATATAGATGTTGCTATTGAATTTAAAAGCAGAAAAAAATGCGAAACTAAGCTGGTAATTCAGGATTCTTTATTGAAGAATTTGGTTGTGAGATAGTGGAAGAAAAACTTATATTTGAATCAAAAATTCAAGATGCTATTTTGTCTGAGTTTAAAAGTGTGCTTTACCAAATTTACCGGAAATTATTAAGGGAACGCAGGGTTTCTTTTTCTGTTGGCAAAGTAGAAGTTAATTTATTGAGGAGAATACAGAGCCTGTAAATTAAATTGTGAAAACTCTTTAACTAAGTAAAATGGAATACAAAGGTTTTGGGGAGCACATTGGACTTTGGATAAAAGGAATAGCATTTAATTCTTCCAATATTACGTATACACGTACCACATCCGTTATCATCCTTTGCTACACTTTGAATAAAAAGGAGATGATAACCTTGGATACCCAACCCAAGATACCAAAGAACGTGGAACATACAAACTTATCTGAAAATACGGCTAAAGAATACGAAAGTTTGGTACAGCAAGAAGACGAACACATAGAGAGACTTAAAACATGCACAAAGCTCATTTGGGATGCGCTAACTATTATTTCTCAAAAGGCAAGTGTACTGCACATGGAAACCGTCAAAGAAGCGGCCGATCATCTTCATATCATGGAACTAGATTTACGAAGAGAACTGTTTAAAGTTCGATTGAAAAAAAGTATTTTGGCAAACAAAATGAAGTAAACCCAAGCATAGCAGCGGAGGGGACGGAATCGTTTTGAAGAAGCGGAGCGTTTGGGTGAAAGCTTTCCGTAGGAAAGCTGCTTCGTAAGTATAACCTTCACCGGATTTTTACTGTTAAACTATAATCAAAAAAATCTGGGGTCAACAGCGATCGGAAGAATGATCCGTCTACGTAGCGGCCTCATAGGCACGTACTTGCTCAACTCACCCAGTAATCAAGCAACTCAAGCAAACCTGACATGACCCTTCACGGTCCGGTCGGGTTTTCTCATTTCAATCCCTCCATCCCACACATGAAATTTTCACTCCCTTCCAAACCACTTGCCACCCAGATAGTTACACCCACTCCCAACATCATGTATAGTAAAGTTATGGGAAATAAACATGTACCCGCATATGATCTTAATCGCTTAGACGTACAATATGAAACATGGCAAAAACGAGGAGGAACGTGATGATACATCCAACACAGATTCAGGATATGCTGCAAGCCGCGCTGGAGACGGGCGGGGATTTTGCAGAGGTGTTCGTCGAGGACCGTACCAATGGACAACTGGGCATGACCGGGGGCGTCGTGGATACGGCGCTGTCAGGCCGAGATTTTGGGATTGGTATTCGGATCATGAAGGAGCATTTTTCGGTGTATGCGTACACCAGCGATATGAGCGAACAGAGCCTGATTCGACTGGCCAAATCGGCTGCCAAGGCTATTCGCGGTGGTGGAACGCCAGGTACACACACCATTACCCTCCATCCCCATGCGATCCCTAACCAACACCCAATTGCGATCATCCCTGACGGTTCGCAGAAACGTGCCAAGATCGACATGATGAGACGGGCGCATGAGGCGGCAAGCCAATATGACCCTTCCATCACGCAAACCTCTGTTGGGATTAGCAACTCGATCCAGAACGTCTTGATCGCCAATAGCAACGGGCTGCTGGTGGAGGATACCCGTACGTATACCCGCATGAGAATAAGCGCGATTGCGACGGATGGGGAGCATAGACAGTCCGGTTTCCGTGGGCCGGGAGCGTATGCTGGGACTGAATTCCTGGAGAACCTGAATATCGAAGAAAATGCCAGACACGCCGCTCGGATTGCGTCCACGATGGTGAAAGCAGGATATGCGCCTAGCGGCAGACTGCCGGTCGTGATTGAAAATGGCTTCGGCGGCGTTCTTTTCCACGAGGCGTGTGGACACGGGCTGGAATCTACGGCGGTGGCGCATGGAACTTCCGTGTTTGCCAATAAGATCGGGCAGCAGGTGGCTTCACCGCTCGTCACGGCTATAGATGATGGAACGATTCCGAATGCGTGGGGCTCGCTCAATATCGATGACGAAGGAGCGCCGACACAGCGCAACGTATTAATCGAGAACGGCATTTTAAAAGGATATCTGATCGACCGCATGGGTTCGCGCCAGATGGGTGTACCTGCGACAGGGTCAGGACGAAGACAATCCTATAAATTCGCGCCTGCATCGCGTATGAACAATACGTTTATTGCGAATGGTGAGTCTACTCGTGAAGAGATCATTGCGGATACAGAGTACGGCATCTATGCCAAATCGCTGGGCGGTGGTTCGGTGAACACCTCGACGAGCGAGTTTAATTTTGCAGTCGAAGAGGCGTACATGATTCGTAACGGCAAAATTGCCGAGCCGGTCAAAGGCGCAACGCTGATCGGCAAAGGGATTGAAACCCTGCAAAATATTGATAGGGTCGGCAACAATCTGGACCATGGTCAGGGGATGTGCGGCTCGGTCAGTGGAAGTCTTCCGGTCAACTGCGGACAGCCTACTATACGGGTGTCCGAGATGACTGTCGGCGGACGGAAGGGGGAATAGGCGATGAATATTCAGCAATTTCAGGAAGCATTATTCACCAAAGGTCGGGAAATGGGCTATGCGGATATGGAAATCTACTATGTAAATGGACGTTCTACCTCGGTAAAGGTGCTAAAGGGAGAGATTGACCAATATACCATCGTTGAAAACGGTGGACTTTCCTTTCGTGGTGTCATTAACGGAAAAATGGGCTATGCCTCTACAGAAAAGCTGGAACCGGATGTGATCGACTTCTTATTGGAAGAAGCACGCAGTAACGCGGACATATTGGAGAGCGAGGAGCAGGATGAGCTGTTTGAAGGCTCTGAGAGCTATCCTGAGCAGCCTGCCTATGCCGTAGCGTTGGCTGACACAGTTCCTGAAATTCTGATCGAAGCGGCGCTGGAAATGGAGCGTACAGCGCTTGCCGCAGACCCACGGATTGTGATGGCTCGGCATTGCTCGGTCAGCATTCGTGAAAATGAGGTCCTGATTGTGAATACTAAAGGACTGAATTGTCATCGTCGCAAAAGTCTGGCGACCGCTTATGTGTATGTGATTGCAGCAGACCATGGCGAGACGGTTACCGGGGGCTGGCATGATTATTCGCTGCGGAGCGTGGAGGAGATCGATATTGCGGATGTGGCGCATAAAGCCGTACAAGAGGCTGTTTCCAAGCTGGGGGCGCGCACGATCCAATCGGATAACTATCCGGTCATTTTCCGTCATGATGCAGCAGCGCAATTGCTGGCTGCGTATACGTCGGTATTTTCAGCGGAGTCAGTGGATAAAGGCTTTTCACGCTTGGCTGGGAAACTGGGACAAAAGGTGGCAAGCGAGTGTATTACGCTGATTGATGATCCGCTGATGGAAAACGTTCCGGCAGGCAGCACGTTTGATGCTGAAGGCAGTGCGACACGCCGCAATGAGATTATCAAGGATGGCGAACTACGGACGTATTTCCATAACCGCAAGACGGCTCGCAAGGCTGGGGTGCAGAGTACCTCTCATGCTTCCAAAGGTAGCTATAACGGTAAAATCGGGGTGTCGTATCATAATCTGTACGTGGCTCCAGGCACGTCTACGTTAGAAGACATGATTCGCAAGACGGATCGCGGGTTGATGATCGTAGAGCTGCAAGGGCTGCATGCAGGTACGAATACGGCGTCTGGTAATTTTTCGCTAGCTTGTCTGGGCTACTGGATTGAGCAAGGGCAAGTGGTCAGAGCAGTCAATCAGATTACGGTATCGGGCAACTTCTTTGACGTATTGCAGCAGGTAGAGGAAGTTGGCAACGATTTGCGTTTTACGGGAAGCTGCACATCTCCTTCGCTCAAGCTGGCTGCACTCTCGATTTCAGGCTCCTAGTGGCTGGAGCAGCCTTCCTTTTCACACTTACGGCCTGTTCCTGACGTTCTAATTGACTAGTGATGATAGATGCTTGATGCATCAGGGTATGGTAAAGTAGGAGAAAGTCTTTGAAATATGAAAAAAAGGCTTGGTTACAGCACCGCGACAGGGTATTATAGACAATAATATATTCGAAAAAAGGTTCGAATTGAATTTTTATTGGGGGATGTATATGAGATATATAAGCACTAGAGGTCGAGTAGAAGCCAAGGGATTTATTGATACCGTGCTCATGGGGTTAGCTGACGATGGAGGTCTGATGGTACCGGAGCAGATTCCGACGGTGTCGGGAGCTACGCTGGAGCAATGGGCGACATTGAGCTACAGAGAGCTGCTGCTGGAAGTTTTTGCGCTGTATATCAATGATGAGATTCCTCGTGAAGATTTGAAGCAACTGGTAGAGCGCAGCTATGCAAGCTTCCGTCATCCGGAAGTTACGCCAGTGAAGAAGATCAACGATTCCCTGTCTATTTTGGAGTTGTTCCATGGACCTACGTTTGCGTTCAAGGATGTGGCGCTGCAATTTATGGGTGAATTTTATTCCTATGTTTCCAAAAAGCAGAATGAGATCATTCACATTTTGGGAGCAACCTCAGGCGATACCGGGGCGGCAGCCATTCAGGGCGTACGAGGCAAGGAAGGCATCAAAATCTGTATTTTGCATCCGCATCAAAAAGTGAGCAAGGTACAAGAACTGCAAATGACGACGGTAGACGATGAAAACGTGCTGAATCTATCTGTAAAAGGAAACTTTGACGATTGTCAAAAAGTGATTAAGGACCTGTTCGCTGATTTGGACTTCAAAGCCAAACATCATCTGCGGGCGATTAATTCGATTAACTTTGTGCGTATTTTGGCGCAGACGGTATATTACTTCTATGCTTATTTCCGGGCGCTGGAGTCTGCGGGTACGAAGAAGATCAATGTCAGTGTGCCATCCGGCAACTTTGGCAATATCTTTTCCGGCTTTCTTGCGAAGAAAATGGGCCTGCCGATCCATAAGCTGATCATTGCCACGAACGAAAATAATATTTTGGAGCGTTTCGTGAAGACAGGCGAATACCAGCCAGGTGACTTTAAGAGCACATACAGTCCTTCGATGGACATTCAGGTGGCAAGCAATTTCGAAAGATACCTGTACTACTTCCTCGGAGAGGATGCGACTAAGGTATCTGAATACATGAATAACCTCAAAACCGAGGGGCGGATTGTGATCGGGGCAGAGGATTTGAAGCGAGTTCAGCAAGATTTTGAAGCGCTGGGTGCTTCGAATGAGCAGTGTCTGGAGCTGATCAAGAAATACAAGGCTGAATATGATTATTTGCTCGACCCGCATACGGCTTGCGGTATTGCTGCGTATGAGGCGTATAATGGCGCGGACGAAGTCTGTGTGACCTTCGCGACAGCGCATCCAGCCAAGTTCGATGAGGCGATTCGTCTGGTGGACATCAAGCAGGAGTTCCCGGAACAAATTGAACAATTGTTTTCCAAGCCGCAACATCAGCAAGTGGTAGAGCATGACGAGGCCGAAATTGTGCGTCAGCTTGAAGCCTTTTATGCGTAATAGAATATTTCTGTAATGGTGAGTTGTTACCTTCTTACGGATGGGAAAAGAGGCTGCGCCCTGTGCGCTAGCCTTTTTCTTGTTTCCATTTTTTCCAGATATGATGTATGTTTTATTTTCAATTTGTTCACATATTAATGCCATATCGAGTAAGGTGTTAGAGCTTGGAAAATCGTGAAAAAAGCCCGTAAATCAAGGGTTTTGGCTTTAGGAATATGACAGGCAATGGTAGGTTCATAGAGTTATTTAATGAAGGATACAAAAATCTTTTATAGGCGATTTTGATGTATTATTATAAAAAATCATGTATAGTAAACTAAATTTTATGAATACATAAAGTTCCACTCTCGAGGGGGCAGAATAAAGTCATTCCGTCGTTTAACAGAGGGGCTAATTATAAAAGGGGTGTATTAAATAATGACCATGATCCGTCCAGAGCAGAGTCAACAAGCAGCAGCCGAATATGTGCAGTCCGTTTTTGAGAAGGTTATCGCGCGCAATCCTCATGAGAATGAATTCCATCAGGCCGTCAAGGAAATTTTGGATTCGCTAATTCCGGTATTGGCTAAGCATCCTAAGTATATGCAGCAGGGGCTTTTGGAGCGGCTGGTGGAGCCAGAACGTGTCATTACCTTCCGTGTACCTTGGGTAGACGATGCAGGCAATGTACAGGTCAACCGTGGCTTCCGCGTACAGTTTAACAGTGCGATTGGTCCTTATAAAGGTGGACTCCGTTTCCATCCTTCCGTGTATCTGGGTATCGTCAAATTTTTGGGTTTTGAACAAATTTTCAAAAATGCGTTGACGGGTCTTCCCATCGGTGGTGGTAAAGGCGGTTCGGATTTTGACCCCAAAGGAAAATCAGATAACGAAGTGATGCGTTTTACACAAAGCTTCATGACGGAATTGTATAAATATATCGGCCCAGATGCCGACGTTCCGGCAGGGGATATTGGCGTAGGTGGCCGTGAGATCGGTTACATGTTTGGGCAGTACAAGCGGATTCGCGGAGGACATGAGGGCGGCGTCCTGACGGGTAAAGGGATTCATTACGGAGGCAGTCTCACACGTACGGAGGCAACTGGCTACGGTTGTGTGTATTTTGTCAACGAGATGCTGCAAGCCCAAGGTTTGTCCTTTGAAGGACAACGTGTCGTCGTGTCAGGCTCGGGCAACGTATCCATTTATGCGATTGAAAAAGCACAGCAGCTCGGTGCTACAGTCGTGGCATGTAGTGACTCTAATGGCTATGTCTATGATCCAGACGGTATTGATCTCAAGCTGGTGAAGCAGCTTAAAGAAGTGAATCGTCTACGGATTAGCGAGTATACAAAAGAGCGTCCAGGCGCAATCTATACAGAAGGCTGCTCGGGAATCTGGTCAATCCCTTGTGACATCGCACTGCCGTGTGCAACACAGAATGAAATTGACGAGCATGCAGCGCAGTTGTTGGTCAGCAATGGCGTAAAGGCTATCGGCGAAGGTGCAAATATGCCGTCCTCACTACAGGCCATTGAAGTATTTTTGGAGAGCGGGGTTTTGTTTGGACCAGCCAAAGCAGCCAATGCAGGCGGAGTTGCGGTGTCGGCGCTCGAAATGTCGCAGAACAGCATGCGCCTGTCATGGACCTTTGAAGAAGTGGATGCCAAGCTGCATGATATTATGAAAAATATTTATGCTAACAGCGTGAAGGCAGCTGAGGAGTACGGCGTACCGGGCAACCTGGTGGTTGGAGCGAACATCGCCGGATTTGTGCGTGTGGCTGATGCTATGCTGTCTCACGGAATTATCTAATTCAACATCCCATTTCCTTATCTTAATTGTACAAAGATTGAATAACCTAGCGTATAAAAGCAAAATAAAAGCTGAGCGGCTCCGTGCGAGTCGCTCAGCTTTTATTTGGAATGAGGCACTTTATTTTTCTCAGGGACTTGATTTATTGTTAAAGAAGTTGTATATTACTTGATAGATCAATGATTGATGGATCAACGGTTAGATCATAAAGCCCAGCGATATGCTTAAGGGAGGAGAGATTGATATCACCCAGACACCATCCGAGGCTGAGTATATTTTTGATCTGCTGCTGCTGCTGAACAAACAGATTAGCTCCAAGTTTGAGCGGTGTGCAGGAATCAGCGCCTCCAGATTGCAGTTGTTGTGCAAGTTGTATCAGGTGGAGGAGATTAGCCAAACGCTGCTGCAAAAAGAGGTTGGCATCGACGGTGCGGCCGTAACGCGCCATTTGAAACAGCTAGAGGCGACCGAAATGGTCACACGACGCACAAAACCAGAGGACAACAGGGTTACCTTGGTAAGCTTGACCGATTATGGACGTGCACGCATTGTCATCTTTAAGCAGGAGCGCTCGCAGTTTGTAGCTCAGCTGCTACAGAGCTTCGACGAGACCCAGCGGCAACAGCTAGCTGATATGCTGCAAGTGATGAATAGTCATATATCCAATATGGACTGACGACATGTGAATATTACGATTCCCCAGAGGGACAAAGGAGAGATTGGAATGAGTAATACAAATACAACCAATATTGTGAAAACAAATGATTTTAAGGAAATCGCACTGGGACGCCGTTCGGTAAAAGTATACGACCCGTCCGTGAAGATCAGCCGCGAGGAAATGACTGAGATTTTGACGGAAGCTACACGCGCTCCATCTTCCATTAACCTGCAACCTTGGCGTTTTCTCGTCATCGAAAGCCCTGAAGGTAAAGCAACACTGGCGCCATTGGCTCGTTTCAACCAACGTCAAGTAGAGACATCTTCGGCCGTGATCGCTGTGTTTGGAGATTTGAACAACTTTGATAATTTCGAACAAATCTTCGGAGAAGCTGTAGAACTGGGCTATATGCCAAAAGACATTAAAGAAATGCAACAGGAAAAAGTAACAGCCCATTTTGCTGCCCTTGATCCAGTTGTGAATAGAGAAACGGTCCTGATCGACGGTGGATTGGTGTCTATGCAGCTTATGCTGGTGGCACGTGCTCATGGGTACGACACTAACGCTATCGGCGGTTATGAGAAGGATAAAATTGCTGAAGCCTTTGGTCTGGACAAAGATCGTTATGTTCCTGTCATGCTCATTTCCATGGGTAAAGGAATCAACGAGGGTCATCCGTCCACACGTTTACCAATTGATCAAATTGCACAGTGGAAATAAACAAAATGAATTAACGTCGATACACAAAATAAAAAACAGGCGAACAAAGGGCTCCCCTTTGCTTCGCCTGTTTTTTATTTTGCTTAGATAGGAAAACAGAACGCCATGCTTATCACGTTGTCGGTCTTCCGGTTATTTTGGATCTGTATCCGTTCCCGAAGTCTGTCCAGAGTCAGCGGCGTCATTTTGAAGAGGGTGATAGCGCTTGGGCCATATAATCTGGTGTGAAGTATGGCTAAGCTCTTCGTAAAATAACGGTGCTTTCTTGAACAGGCGTATGACGAAATGGAGAAACAACCACCCGTTCAACACCAACAGCACAAGACCAATCGGAATCATGACCCAAGGAGACACATGAGATCCCAGCACAGATCCACCTAGTACGTAATTCAGTCCAAAATACAACCAATACAAGAGACTGTACCGCTTCATGAGCTCCCACAGGGAAACTCTTATTCCTCTCCCTGTAAGATGTATGCGTACCAGCCATTTCCCTGGAGTTCGTCCATGGGTCAGGTAAGGAACTACCATAAAATATATCCCGCTGGAAACCCAGAAAGCAGCAGATACATGCAGAAACTCCGTGATACCGAGTAACCCTGTCCAAAGGATAGAATCCACTAAAAAGGCTACCCCTCGTCTTGTATAGGACACCCGTTTGGTCGTAATATCCAAGTGCTTGTCCAGATGTTCCAAACGGGGAAGGAAGCGTGAAAACCATTCGCCGAGCAGAAAGCCCAGCATACCGCCCAATGTGTTAGCCATCAGATCATCCACATCAAACACACGATACGCATGGTCAAAAAATCCATACAGTCCCGTCAGCTGTGTCACCTCAAAGAAGAGGGACAAGGCGAAGGATAGAATCAGACACCAACCCCATCGTGCACGGAAATAATAACGTAAGAACATACCGAAAGGCAAGGTCATGATCACGTTAAAAACGACTTGCAGAAAAGCACGCTCCTTCAGCAAATGAACATAACTGGAGGGATGAGCAGGTGAAACGGATGTTTCTCTTATAATGTCTTGCACGAATTGCAAGGGGATCAATTGCAACGCTCCCCCGGCCAAGGCCGCATTGTGACGTGATGCCGGGAGCGGAAGTATGACCAAAAAGAAGGCGTTCATCAAGTATAACAGCATCAAGTAAAGCAACCATGCTCTAGCCTTGTGAATATAGCCATGTCTGCGATATTGCACGATAAGGAACGGAAGTGTAAACAATAACGCAGCAACTGGGAAGGCTAAAAAAGCATATGAAACAGGAAATAGATACGATTGAATCATGAGCTGTTTAAGCCTGCTTTCTCCGGAACTTCACCAAAGACCAGATGATCAAAAATGCCATGAACGACACGCATACACTTATGCTGATTCGATTTTGCGGGTCAATCAAGAACAGGAAGGCAATGACCCATAGGCATCCCACTGTTACCGCCGTTATATAAGGGTATCCCCATATCTTGAAAGTAGGCTCTACTGGATAAGATTTACGCAGTTTCAATTGGGACAGACAGATGCAACTCCAGACGAGCAGTACAACAAAGCCAGGTACAGCCATCAAAATACGGAACAGCCCGTCCTGAGCGACGTATGCGACCATGGAGCCAACAATCAGGATGACTGCGCACAGTTTGAGACTGTTCACTGGGACCCCATTTGAGGACAAGCGCGCGAGTGACTTGGGACCTTCCCCATTAACAGCCAACGAATGGAGCATACGTGTTGCTCCGTAGATCCCCGAATTGGCAGCAGACAGTACAGCAGTGATCAGAATAAAGTTCATGACATGAGCCGAGCCTTGAAGTCCTACAGAAGACAACACCTGTACAAATGGGCTGGTATTCGCATCCAGCTGATTCCAGGGGATCAAGCCACAAATAATGAGAATTGGCAGCGTATAGAACAAAACAACGCGAAGAATAAAACTTTTAACCACTTTAGGCAGTACCTTTTCTGGATTTTCAGTCTCCGTCAACGTCAATCCGATCAGCTCAGACCCTCCGTAAGAAAAGGTAACGACCAGTAACGCCGAAAAGATAGCCAGCCACCCATTGGGGAGAAACCCGCCGTGCTGCGCGTAGTTGCTCAGATAAGGTGGAGTTTCAGTGGGAATAATTCCGAATAGTATACAGCCACCCAAGGCGATAAAGATAATAATCATGGCGATCTTAATACCCGCCAGCCAAAATTCCAGCTCCCCTAAACCGCCGACACTCAGCATGTTGACGACAATAATGAAAGCCGCACTTGCTAAACTGAGGAGCCATAGAGGAACATCTGGCAACCAATATTGCAGAAAGCTCCCCGCAGCAATGACCTCAATGACACAGACAGCCAGCCACATAAAGCAATACAACCAGCCGATAATAAAGGAAAGCCGTTCTCCAAAAGCCTTGCGGATAAAATCCTTCATATTCATGTTGGGGTAGACGGTAGCCATCTCGGCAATCGCGCCCATAACGACCAATAGCAGGAGTCCTGCGAAGACATAGGACAAAATAACTCCAGGTCCTGCCAAGCTAATCGTTTCGGTACTTCCTTTAAAAATCCCCGTCCCGATGACTCCACCCATAGCCATAAAGGTAATATGTCGTGGTCGAAGCTTTTTGTGCAGAGTGGGTTCTTCATTTGATTTCAATATGAAATCCTCCTTCATCATAGTATATAGCCTCAGCATAGCCCAAGCAGGGTTACTTCAATTAGACTTATACTACATGAAAATATCCAATTAGGAAATGAAAGAAATAGGATCTGGTAGGAAGATTGTGAATAGATAGAGGATAAACTGTAGGAACGTAGGCAGAAGAATGATATCGTTGACGATTGTTGTATGATCGATATCATTCTGTCTTTATGATATATAATGAGATTGGTTTGAAAAAAAAGTAAGATATTTATGAAGCGGAGGCTTGGATACGTGAAGCAGGATCGGCAAAAACAGGCAGGTTCCCATACCGGGATGAGCAAGGGGCATGAAGCTGATGGGCTGAACAAGCTGCTGTCCGTATGGCTCCATTCGTCGATCCGTGTCATGGATGTCCGGCACATTCGACTGGAAGCTGTAGAGCTGGTTCAATCCTATTGTTTCCCAGCGCATGCTTTTGTGTTTATGCTACAGGGTAGCGTGCACTTGGCTGGTGATTGGAAGGATGCATCCCATTCCGGGTATGTGCTGCATGGCAGCAAAGGTTTTGAACTGAACATAAAGCCCGCGCCATGCGGGATCGAATATATTCTTGTTCTATATAAAGCGACCTCTCTATCGGGACACACAGTTTATCATCATCCTTCGGCAGCTTATGGTTTCATACCGTCCTATCCGGTTATACTATACCAAAAGCTGCAACTATTGGCGGACGCATGGCAGGATCAAGAGGGGTTATCGAAGATCCAGGCTCAGGGTCGGTTCTATGATTTTGCATATGAATGTATGCGCCAATGGCAGGAACCGCAGGCTCGGACTTCCACGCGGGATGTCGTGGCACAGGCGATTCGATTTATGCAGGCTCATTATGCGGAATCCATCACACTGGAACGTCTGGCCGGATTATTGGAATGCAGCCCGCGACACCTGACTCGATTATTTAAAAAACAAACGGATTGCAGCCCGATTATGTATCTGATTCAACTACGGATGGACAAGGCGAAGGAGCTTTTGCGGAAGACGGATGCCACTTTACAGGATATTGCTGTGAGTGTGGGGTATCCGGATGTGTATTTCTTTAGCCGGGCATTCAAAAAACATACCGGGGTATCCCCGGTGCATTATCGGGATAGCCTATATTCAGCTGTTTTTGATAGTGATATGCGTCTGGATAATCCATCAAGCATGTCTGAATGTTCCATTGATTCAATAAGTAGCGGCCTGCATACTGTTATTGAGGATAATAATCATTATCAAAACTATGATGAAGGGATTTTACGAATGAATAGAAATGCAAAGCATTCCATGGCATTTATTTTATTGCTTAGTTTTACCTTGCTGCTAAGCGCGTGCTCAGGCTCATCCAGTCCTATGGCAACGGATGGCGCTGCACAAGGGAACAATAATACATCAACGGAACCAGCATCACAGGAAAGGGTGCTGAAGGATGCACTTGGGCATGAAGTGAAGATTCCGGCTCAGCCTCAGCGTGTGCTTGCTTCTTATCTGGAGGACCATCTGGTGGCGCTGGGTGTTAAACCGGTAGCCCAATGGTCGGTAGGTAAAAACTCAGTTCAGGCTTACCTGCAAAAAGAACTGAAGGATGTTCCTCCCATCGCTTCGGATCTTCCGTTCGAAGCGGTGTTGAGCTTCAAGCCTGACTTGATCATTATGGACAGTGCGAGCATGGTCGAAGGCGACAAATATAATCAATACTCCAAAATTGCTCCGACCTATGTTGTAGGCAGTAATATGAATAATGATTGGCGTCAAGAACTGCTGACCGTGGGTGAGGTGCTGAATAAGAGCAGTGAAGCGAAGCAGGTATTGAGCAACTATGACAAAAAAGCGGCAGAAGCGAAAGCCAAGCTGAGTCAGACGGTGGGACAAAAAACGGCTGCGGCATTGTGGGTAACGGATAAAAACGTATATGTGGTGAACCAAAATCTATCCAGCGGGGATGTATTATACAAGGATTTGGGATTCAAGATTCCACAGGTCGTACAAGAGATTTCCAAAACGGCCAAGGCGAACTGGAGCAACTTATCCCTGGAAAAACTAGCTGAGCTGGACGCTGATTATATCTTTATCGTGAACAGCAAAAATGTGAGCAAGGATGAGATTATTAAAGATCCAGTCTGGGCAGGAATTCCGGCTGTCAAAGAAGGCCACGTATACGATTTTGGCAAGCATTCCAGCTGGTTGTATACAGGTACAATCGCAAACAGCCAAATGATTGATGATGTTCTGAACAATGTAATGAAATAATGTAACTCAATAATCTAGATTATAATAAAACAGCGCTATTCTTACTTAACGGCAGAGACCAAAGTAGGAGAGCGCTGTTTTGTCTTTTCATTTACATGAACTCTTGCCGTGCAACCTGGTTTTATAATAAAAGATGCCTGCACAGGGCAGACATCTGTTTTTTTCGATATTAGGATTGCGGAGATACCAGGATTTTAACCTGATTTTTCTCTTTCAGGAGACCTTCAAAGCCTTGCTCGATCACTTCTTCGAGCTTGATACGTTTGGTTACAAGCTTGTCAGCAGGGAAATATCCCTTTTCCATCAAGCTGATCACAGCTGGGAATACATCGCGGTAGCCGATAATACCAGTCAGATTGCGTTCCTTCATGACAATATTGTTCGGTTTAATTGGAGCTTCTTTTTCAAAAATGCTGACGATCATGATTTGTCCGCTGATTTTAGTGGATTCAATTGCTTGAGTCAGCACAGGAGGTACTCCAGTGACTTCATAAGCTACGTCTACGCCGCCGTTGGTGCGTTTGTGCAGCTCTTCCACCACATCATAAGTTTTAGGATCAAGCACGATAGCACCCAGTTCTGCAGCTTTGGCTTTACGCTCTTCGGAAAGCTCTACTGCATAAATCTCAGATGCGCCCGAAGCTTTCAATGCTTCAATCACGAGCAAGCCGATAGGACCAGCGCCAAATACGACAGCTTTATCGCCGACTTTCAATTGGCTTTGACGTACAGCATACAAAGCAACGGCCGAAGGCTCTACCAAAGCGCCTTGCTCGAAAGATACGCTTTCTGGAATTTTGTGAACCATGTGCTCGTCAGCAGCCACATATTCAGAAAATCCACCGCCGCCGCCTGCCAAACCGAGGAAGCCCATTTTATCGCAAAGGTTATACTTTCCTTGTTTACATGCATCGCATTTTCCACATGCAAATACAGGTTCTACGACTACACGGTCGCCAACCTGAATCTTGGTTACGCCTTCACCGATTTCAACGACCTGTCCAGAAAATTCATGTCCCATCACGATCGGAGCTTTTTCGCCAGTCAGTGGATGCTGAGCATTTTCAGGAATGAAGATTGGTCCTGCTACATATTCGTGAAGATCGCTTCCGCAAATGCCACACCATTCTACTTTGATCTTTACTTTTCCTGGAAGAGCAGCGGGCTGCTCAATGTTTTCCAAACGTAAGTCTTTTACTCCATGCCATCTCAATGCTTGCATGTCTTGTCATCTCCTTGATGATTATATGATCATTGCCGCTATAAAAGTAAATGAATAAGGAAACGTTTCCGAAAAATAATATGTCACAATTTTTACACATTGTCAAACCAAAATAATGCAAAAAGCACTTGATTTTTTTGTGAATATAATCACTTGTGACTATGGCGCTATATTTGACTCGTTGCTTAGTACAAAAGAATTTTTGCGAATTTTGCAGGTGAAGCAGAGGCTAGAAGAAAACGAATTCAATTTTTAGAGACCCATTCTGTGGTATAATAACTATATTAGAAAGTTTATGTGCATAGAGAGAAAACGATTCCGAGCGTGAAAGGATTTTGGGTGTGTCAGAGCAAAAGAAAGTAACCATAGAGGATGTAGCCAAGCGGGCAGGGGTTGGTATTGCAACTGTCTCCAGGGCTATTAATGATAGCGAGGGCATCAGTCCCAAGACGAAGGCATTTATTTTGCAAGTAATTGAAGAAATGGGTTTTACACCCAACACCTCAGCTCAAAGTCTAAAGGTGCGGCAAACACGGCAAATTGCGCTGGCTGTACCGGATATCCGGAACGCGATCATTCCAGAGATTGCTTGGTCTGTAGAACAGGCTGCCAAGCAGCATGGTTATCGTGTCGTGCAAATTAATACGGCCGGGAATGCCAGGATGGAGCTTGAAACGGTGCGTGAGGTTAAGAAGCTGCATGTAGACGGGCTTATCATTATGCCGCTTGCATATCCTAAAATGCTGGTAGACCTGATTAATAAAGCCAGCGTTCCGGTGTCGATTATTAACTATGGCAAGAAGCTGGGTGAAGACGTCAAAGCGGATATCGTCAGTCTGGCCCGGCAAGAGGGAAGACTCGTGATGGAGCATTTGCTTAAAATCGGGAGAACAAGAATTGCTTATGCAGGCGCGGCGAAGGATAAAATCGAGGAGAGATATTTCGCTTACGAGCAGTCCCTCCAGCACGTGAACCCTTCACTCGTGTATTTTGGCGATGATTTCTCCTTCGA
Organism: Paenibacillus ottowii; assembly: GCF_006874425.1. Classification (GTDB taxonomy): domain Bacteria; phylum Bacillota; class Bacilli; order Paenibacillales; family Paenibacillaceae; genus Paenibacillus; species Paenibacillus ottowii. The sequence goes on along the minus strand of NZ_VIJZ01000005.1, from coordinate 84,524 downwards.
GACAGGACTGCGGGCAGCCGATTATTTTTATAGTTTAAAAAATATGCCAGATGCGATTTATGCAGTTAATGATATGGTGGCGATAGGAATCGTGAACCGTTTTAAGGATTTGGGTGTAAAAGTACCGCAAGAGGTTGCGGTGGTTGGTATTGATAATAATCTGTGGGCTACGGTAACGACTCCGCAGATCAGCTCAGTCTCCATCATGGGGGAAGAGGTGGCACGCTTGGCTGCGGAGCTGCTGCTTAAGCGAATTCAGGAACAGACCGTGGGAGATTATGAGCGTGTACAGTTCGAGCCTCGCCTGATTGTCAGAGAATCCAGCGTCTCTGTGATCCGTAAGCCTACGGTTGGACATGATGAGTAGAAGATAAGTCTAGCTCCAATCTCTACTCCGTTATATCCATGGATGGGTAGCTGCAGGCTAGGCGTAATGGATATGAATAGGAGAGTGGGTTCATGTCAAAAGGTAGCGTGTTCGTTTCTGGAGCTTGTACTACACCAAAGTACGTCATATTACGGACCATTTGGCAGGTATCCATTGGGGGAAGATGAACGAAATTAGTGAACATCGAAGCATGGAAATTATCGATTATTTGTATAAGCAGCGCGCTTTGATTCCTTCGGAAAGTTTCCCGAATGTGATCAAGGGCACTGCTGGCTTGGACGGAGCGCTGACTGAAAGCTATGATGCACTTATGGGAGATTTGTTTACAAGGGACAAAACTACGATGATCCGAGCATTGGCAAATATGGACAAAACCAACCGTGTACATGGTATAGGTGGCATCGGGTATGCTCTCAGCTATAGAGACTCCAAGGAAGTCAAGAAAGAGATTCAGCAATGGCAGGCAGGACAGCAGCTTACTCCGGCAGAGAAGGATGTTATTCGTGCCCTGTTCGCCAAGCTCGATGATCCGTATTGATGCTGAAAAAGTGACCTTGTGCATTGCATAGCAGATATAAATCAACAGCCGCTTCTCTACTGGAGGAGCGGCTGTTTTGTGCGGTTTGAATACATGTCCTTATAAATTGGGGTTAGTACTAATAGGACCAGTGACCTTGATCTCTACGCAAGCGCTTGATGTCACTAATGGGAGGCAGACCGAACAAGCGGGCGTATTCACGACTGAATTGTGAGGGACTCTCATAACCTACCTGAAAACCGATATCTGCTGCATCCGCTGATGCAGATAACAGCAGACGACGGGCCTCTTGCAGACGTAATTGTTTTTGATATTGCATGGGGCTCATAGCCGTAACCTCTTTAAAATGACGATGTAGCGACGAAGGACTCATATTAGCCAGCTGGGACAATTCTTCAATTCGCAACGGCTTATCATAATCCTGTTTAATCCGCTGTATGACTTCTGTAATGCGGTTGGAATGGCTGCCGGTCATGACCAGTTGTTTTAAGGATTCCCCCTGATTCCCCTGTAAAATCCTATACAGTATCTCACGAATGACTAACGGAGCCAGCACTGCAACGTCCTGCGGATTTTCCAAAAGACGCACGAGCCTTACCACGGCATCCAGCAGCGGGAGGTTGGTTTGGCTTACATACAAGCCACGTCTGGAACCCGTGCTTGGGTTTGCAGAGCAAGCAGGTTCGTTGATCAGATCCAAAACCTGATGTGGATCAAAATTGAGTCTAAGACACAAATAAGGAGCTTCAGCAGATGCTTGTATGATCTGCCCGGAAATGGGTAGATCCACCGATACCACGAGGTAGTCGGATATGCCGTAATGGTGACTTTCCTCTGCGAGCATCACGACTTTTTTTCCCTGTGCCACAATACATAAGGCGGGTTCATGGACTTGGTAAATCGGGACGGTTGTATTTGAACTTCGGATGAAGTAAAGCGAAGATATGTCTGTAGCATGAACTCCGTCTTGACTTGAAAATCGTTCTATGAGCCTTGCCAATTCGGCTTGTTTTTCTATAGTAGAATGCTCAATTTCGGTCGTTTTCACCATGTCTCTCCCTTCTTCACCATATGCTAATCATCACTTTTTTAATAGCTAATGACACTCTAAGACGGGCTTTGTTTTTGGATATGAATTTGAATTCATATTAATTGTCTTTGGAGGATTAGGCAATAATTTGCTCTGATTTTTCTACCAGTGTGATGGATATTCCTCTCATAATAAGATGCAGGTACAACACCTCATGAGCAATGGAGAAAAAATTAGAAGTGCAAAGAAATGAAGAGTCATCTGCTTCAGTGATATTTTGAACTAGAGGAGGAACAAGCATGTTGAATATTAAAGGAAAAGTCGTAGCAATTACAGGAGCAAGCAGTGGAATCGGTGAGGCTACTGCCCGTTTACTTGCTCATTATGGGGCTCATGTGGTATTAGGGGCCAGACGTACGGAACGATTGGAAGCGCTGACTTCGGAGATTCGTTCAAAAGGTGGAACGGCAGATTATCAGCAACTGGATGTAACGAAGAGGGATCAGATGGACACGTTCATCAAATTTGCGGAAAAAAGATTCGGGCGTGTGGATGTAATCTTGAACAATGCGGGAGTGATGCCTCTTTCGAAATTGGAAGCCCTGAAGGTAGAAGAGTGGGATCGCATGATTGATGTAAATATACGGGGTGTTCTGCATGGAATTGCGGCAGGTCTTCCCATTATGAAAAAGCAAGGCTTTGGTCAGTTTATCAATATTGCCTCTATCGGCGCGTATAGTGTAACACCGACTGCAGCAGTATACTGCGCAACGAAGTATGCGGTTCGGGCGATTTCTGAGGGTTTGCGTATGGAGGTTGGAGGAGATATTCGTGTAACACTGGTATCACCAGGAGTAACCGAATCCGAGCTTGCCGACAGTATTTCAGATGAAGAGGCTCGGCAGGGAATGATAGAATACCGACGTATTTCGATTTCACCGGATGCGATCGCTCGTTCCATTCTATATGCCATGGAGCAGCCAGCAGATGTAGATGTGAATGAAATCATTGTCAGACCCACGGCAAGTCCGAACTAACCTCATGCAATGAAATCCGTGATTTTATTCTTTGCCTCTAGAAACATTTTCCCCATCCTGTAAGGATGGGGTTTATTTATGAGATGAAAAAGAGGATCACGTGCAGAGTAGAAGGAAATGTGATTTTAAAATAAGCGAGTTTACTTTTACTAAAGTTTGTGTTAAGTTAATTTCGACAAACATCGAAATTAAGACTGGGACTGAAGGGGGACGAACAGGGTGAAAGAGACAACAGAGATGCAGCAAGCTGTAAAAATATATAAAGCACTTGGAGAACCAACTCGTCTCAAGATAGCACTTCTGCTAAAAGAGGAAAGTGGTCAATGCTGCTCTGTGCTGGGCGAGAAGCTGAACAGTGTGGCGATTTCAACGCTATCACACCATTTGAAGCAAATGGCAGAATCGGGACTGCTCACATACCGCAAAGAAGGAACGTTTATTTATTACAGCTTGGATGTGGAAGCAGCACAGAAATATGCCCCGTTCCTATTAACATAATTTTTTTTAGTTTTAATTTCGATATTTGTAAAAATATAAAAATATAAAAATACTGAAAGAAAAGAGGCGTTTTTTAAAATGCAGAGCACGTGGAAGGTATACATTTTGGCCATTGTCAGTTTTTTGGTAGGCACATCTGAGTACATTATCTCAGGTATTTTGGATCGGATTGCAACAACCATGGGGATTACGGTGCCCGCAGCGGGGCAGCTGATTACTGTCTTTTCTCTTGCTTACGCGATTGGCACGCCGATTCTGATGGCAGTAACCGCTAAATGGGACAGACGCAAGCTGCTTTTGAGTTCCCTCGGATTATTTGCAGTAGCCAATGTGCTCTCTTTTGCTCTTCCAGGTTTTGGAATGTTTATTGCTGCCCGTATTCTGATGGCCCTCGGGGCGGGGATGGTCGTGGTTACTGCACTGAGCATTGCTGCAAAAATAGCCCCAGCCGGCAAGCAAGCTAGTTCTATTGCTACAGTCACTATGGGTTTTACAGCCTCGCTGATTATCGGGGTGCCGCTTGGGAGAATGATCTCTTCTGCATTTGGTTGGAAAACCGTATTTCTTGGTATCGCATTGACAGGAATTATTGCCCTAATTGTTATTGCAATGACGCTTCCCCGCTTGAAAGGAGATCAACCTGTACCCTTACTACAGCAGTTTGCTCTTCTGAAAAAGCCTGAAGTTGCTTTGGGATTAGGCATCACCTTCTTTTGGGTAGGAGGTTATTCACTCGCGTATACTTACATCTCACCGTACTTGTTGAATGTATCAGGTGTAGGAGAGGATATGCTAAGCTCAGTATTACTTGTTTTCGGGATCGCCAGCCTGATCGGGTCAAAAATCGGTGGATACAGCGCGGATAAAAAGGGTATACCCTTTACATTATTAGGAGGTATGATATTGCACGGTATTTCGTTACTCTTAATTCCTTTTGCCGCGCATTCCCTGATTACATTATTTGCTTTATTGATCCTATGGTCGTTCGCAGCGTGGACAACGGGACCTACTCAACAATATAACTTGGTCACTCTTGTACCGGAATCTTCAGGTGTAATGCTGAGTCTCAACCAGTCTACTATGCAGCTTGCTATGGCAGCCGGGGCCGGAATTGGCGGTGTAGTTGTTGGTCAGGTTTCCCTGGCCTCCATCACCTGGTTTGGAGCAGCCGGAGTCGGTATCGCTATTGTGGCTACGTATTTACTTATACGAAGATTCTCAGTTCAATCGCAAGTAGGTGTTACGGAGTAAAGTGTATAGATAAGTGAAGAGGAGGCCCAGTGATGAAGGTGACATTGCGGCCTCCTTTGATCTGAAAGAGCAATCATATGCTCGTTTGAGTTCTTCGAAGTGCTGCTGTTATATCTCTACTAGGATTTAAACTTCCGTGCTATAAGCTTCTTATTCTTTTGCCGCCAAATCCATCTTTCGATAAAGTTTTTTTCTTTTCTTTCCTGAAGCGTTTCCTTCATCCCCTTAATCAGAAATTCGGATCTTCGCTTATCGTTTCTGCTAATTTCACGTAGTTCCTCAATAAACTTATCGTCCATGTCTGCATCTCCGTTAGTTCAGGATTTTCCAAATTACTAAGCTAAATTATACAGAACATATGTTCCTTTTTCAAGTCTACGTTTCTTTTTTACCAGCAGCAAAGCTACACTTGTACTCTTTACCGGCACGCGGTTTAGAGGTAACTTTCGTGTGTATAGAGGCAACCACAGCATCGCCGACCTGGATGATCTGATTCGCGGGAATGATGTGGGTGCCTGTCGGCTATCGAATCATCTAACAGACTCCATTCGACACAATAAACATTTTACAAGACTGCTTCAGGGGCTTGCAACTTTCGGGCTTTTGGAGCAGTTTTTCTTTTTGTACACCGACCTACATATAGAACGATTAGAAGGGCTGTGAGGCAGAATGAATGGTATGTTAATTTCATGAAAATAAAAAAAGGAGGGCATTCGATATGCTCTCCTTATTACGTATATGATGATTTACTTCATTTCCCAACTTGTTACTTTGATTATGGCTGCATCTGCGTTCTTAAGATCTGTTTCGCCAGAAGCTAAAAGAGAACTCCATTGTTTCACCCGATTCTTACCATTAGGAGGTTGGTTATAATCGTTGGTATCGACAACCAATGTACGTTTAGCATAGAAGTTTGTCATGAACGTCTTTTCATTTGTACTATTGCCGGAACGTGAGAGGACTCCTTCAAGACTACCATAATCACCCGTAGCGCCTTGATTGAGTGCTGTGTCGACAAATGATCCAATCGTCAAAGCAGTATTAAATCCGCGTTTTTGGGCTTGCTGCACACTATATTCGATATAGGTGTCATAAAACGTACGCCACATGGCCTCTCTCCAAGCTTCATTATTTTGGAGAGCCTTGATCTTCTTTTTGATTACACTATCGGTATCGCTAAGTTTTAGAATCGAGCCACTCATTTTTCCCTTCAGTCCAGCACGTGCTAGTCCACCTACAATAGAAGGATTGCTAGCTCCACTAGCAGCATCAAAAGCTTTGAATAAGGCGGGGCCATCTGGTCCCGTATCATTGGAACCGCCTGTTGTTGCTCCGAAAATACCAATGGTATATCCACGATCATCGCCAATATCTTCAACATAGCCATAGAACTCAGTCCATTTTAAAGAATCCTGCTCTGGCTTGTTCACTAGCTTCATAATATTATCCCATTGCTCACCGTCGAGTCCTGTATTGTCCTTCAGAAACTGAAGTGTTGAAGGGGAGAAATTAGCATCATGATCAATAGCTGTAACCGCTGTTTGGCTAGTAGTATCCTCGCTGGTGGTGGGGATTTGCTGTATATTTGCTTCAGTTGTTTCCTGTAATGGTGTTCCGTTCTCTTCAGCAAGAGCCTTGGCAGGCGAGGGGCCGTACAAGCTAGAGAATGAGGCGATTACAGAAAAGCTTAGCAATATCATAAAAAACTTCGTTTTATGGGAAATGAGTTTATTGCTGATTTTAAACATATAGCTCCTCCTTAATAATGTAATTGTGAAAGGCTAAAAGAAATGTTACAACTAGAAAAAGTGATGCTGTGTCAGTAGTAAGTAGCAACACCAACTACACTTTTAAACCTCAGCGTAGATTAGCATCTAACTCGAATTGATTTAGTAAGATTATAGATAAGAAACATAGGATAGAACAGCGCTTGAATAACCATTTTTATTCCAATTTTGTGAGTTGCAATTAGATACATAGGCCCAAATCTTCTGTTTTTTAATTAGATTAACACAGACCATAAACGCAAGAATGAGGACGAAACCAATACAGCCTCTTGTTAGAATGAGATATATCACCAAATACATCACATTTATATGAGGATTTTGCAAAATCCTGAACTAGATGAGTATGAACTAAAGAAAGGATGGAATGTTCGATCATGGCTCACCTTAGTCTTTCCTTTGAAGAAATGTGGGAAAAAATTATAGCATGTGATCGTAAATATGACGGGTTGTTTTTTACCGCTGTAAAAACAACCCGCATATATTGCCGACCTTCCTGTCGATCCCGAAAGCCGAAAAAAATCAATGTCGAGTTTTACTTGGATGTAAACACCGTGGAAAAAGCAGGTTTTCGCGCTTGCAAAAGATGCCAGCCTCATACAGAACATTCGCCGTATATCAGGCTTGTCCAGAAGGTAGTTGCTTTTTTAATCAATCATTATAAAGAAAAACTAGTATTGCAGGATATTGCGGACTATGTTGGAATAAGCCCTTTTTATTTGGATCGGATTTTTAAACAGGAAACCTCTGAAACCCCGCGTACGTATTTGGAAAAAATAAGAGTAGATAAGGCAGCTTACCTTCTTAAAAGTACAGATCTTACGAATCTTGAAATTTGCTATGAGACCGGCTTCCAAAGCCCCTCTAATTTTTATAAGTCGTTTCGCAGCTTGAACCAATGTTCTCCTAGTGAGTATAGAAAGTTGCACAAGAATAGGAATTAGAAATGGAAGGTGAGTATCCTTTGATGAGCAAGTTATATGCATTGAGTTATGTATCACCGATTGGAGAGATAGAGATACAGGGCACCCATGAGGCGGTCTATTCTATTATGTTCTCTAATCGGAATGAGCCTTCAACGAGGGTTATAGAAGAGGCTCCAGTCCAAGTATTAAAGGAATGCGCCAGCCAGCTTGACGAGTATTTTAAAGGCGAGCGCTTTGAGTTTTCGTTTCCTTATGCTTATGAAGGTACAGACTTCCAGCAAAAAGTATGGAATGCGCTGGTGAACGTGGGTTATGGTAAAACGACAGCTTATAAAGATATTGCTCTTGCTATTGGAAATGAAAAAGCGATCCGAGCCGTTGGCAGTGCGAATGGCAAAAATAAGCTGAGCATTGTGATTCCATGTCACCGAATTATTGGGTCCAACCAGAAACTAACTGGCTATGCAGGGGGCCTATGGAGAAAAGAATGGTTGCTCCAGCACGAGAAGCGTTGTCTGGGATCATAAGGAGGGTTCATGGATGAGAGAGATATATTTGAAAGAGTTTAAACCGGAAAGCTGGGCCCACATGGTCCAGATCTATCAGGAGCGATATGATCAGGTAGATCCGGCGATAAGGGCAAAGGTGGCCCAAAGTCATATTCCAAAGGAGATTCAGATTGTGCTGCTGCCTGACATGGGCGAATATTTGCTGACTTGGATGGATCTGGAGGTCCCCGCACTTGGCACGAAACCCCGTCGGATTATTTAAAAAGCGAAGAAGGGATTAAGGCACTGAAGGCAGCCATTCTGCGTATGCCGCGTTAAATCAACTGACTCCAAGGAAATAAATATGAACACGTCAAAACCCCAATCCATCCGTACAAAGGGAGCCATTGCCGGCTCCCTTTGGTGGTCATAAGCAACCAGTGATACAAGAGTTTTAATTGGCTGAAAGCTCACTCTCCGTCACCCATTTATGATTCTTGACCGGCTCTCCTCCTGTAGTCGGCGTGTAATCTACCATATATACGGTCGTTGGTTCGGCGGAATCTATGGTAGCCTTAGCCCCATCCATCCCCTTCATATGATCTGCCGCCAAGATAACTTCCGTTCCCGGTGTATAGGGCTCGCTGCCTGCATCCTTAATCTCTTCATGAATAACCCACTTATGATTAGTCACTTTTTCTCCTCCAATCGTTGGAGTATAAGAGACTGTATAAGCAGTAGTCGAATAAGCACCCACGATCGTGGCCTTAGCGCCGTTCATGCCTGGCATATGGTCAGCTCGGATAATCGCTTGGCTGCCAACTTTGAAGGCTGGATGTTCAGCTTCTTGTAGTCCGGCAGGAAGCTCACTGGAAGTGGAGTGGTTCATTTCCGATGTATCGTGCTGTTGACTGCTGTTTGTCGTATGCTCCTGGTTCGGCGTGTTACTGTTTCCGCACCCGCTCAAAATAATCATGACTGCACCAGCAAGCAAAGCCCATTGTTTTCTCATATTCAATAGCTCCTTTAAGATTGTATTTTCATTTCAATTATACCCCATAGGGGTATTTGCGAAACGAAAATATGTCACAAACCTGGAAATCGGGTCAGCTGATGCCGAAGGGACCTGCATCGACTACCTTTGCAAACTTTTTATTGGACGAGGCGCATGTTGCGGTTGCTATTGGTGAAGGCTTTTTGAGTATAGGCGTTATGGAGCCATGGAAGAAGGAATCGCAGGTTAAAGAGCACAAATCGAAGGGATAAAGATGACCCGGAATGCGAATGGGATTTTTTATAAGGGTCATCCTCAGGGCAAGGAAATTGTTTGGCTGCAACCATGGCAATGTTCAGGAACGTTTGGTTTTCGGCTTGCCATACTGATTAATGAGACTTCGAAGTTGTTTGTTTGTCTGATTCAGCTCCATATCGTTCAGCACATAATCGGTGCTCACTTCCCAGGTGCTGCGATCATTCAAGTGAAAAATAAAGGCGGGGAAGCGAGGACGCAGCCATTTGCGAATGGACGCTCCCTCGAATTCGACTTTAGTGATTGCAGACCACGGAACAGTTCGGACACCATCGGAAATACTATGTTCGTCAAAGATGAACAGGAAGGTATTCTTGCGAAGTGTTCTGCTCAAACAAACTACCAAATAACTTCCGAAAAAAGGGATTCCGACCATAGCGGACGTAATAAAGAAAAAGATTTGCAGAGCAGAGATATCTTCGTCGATAAAAATGAGCAGCAGCAGAAACAGACAAATCAGCACAAACATCAAGCTACCCAAAGCTTTCCAAAATGCCAAAGATCTGCGGTATACAATTTTATCCACGGAATACCGCCTCGTCGGGTACAAACGCCTGAATGAAGTGAGTGATCCGTTCTCTCCAGTCAGCTTCGGTCACACTTTCAATGCGCAGACGTGGGGTGGCCTGCATATCCAGTTCTGTATTTCTTACAACCCACACATGATTCGTTCCTGTAAGAACAAATAGCAGATTTGTAACGGAAGGCCCCTCTTTATCTGTATCTGTGTATACCATCTGGCTCAAATTATCCAGGCTGCAGTGATTTCGATTAAAATCCTCTCGCCAGTCTTGTATCATTAGTTGATCCGACACTTGAAGCTTCCATGTTGCCAATTGCTGCATTGTGAAGTTGGATGAGGTCAGCTCATTCCACTGCTCTTCTGTCAAATCGACGTATTGGTTGTGGGCATTGAAGCTGGAAGCCGACAGACCAAACAATTGATCAATGTCGTGATGCCAGTCTTCTGGGGAAGACCAGCGAAAGAAATGGAGTTCATTGTGGCTGGAAAAATGATATAGAAAACGTTCGTTTCCATGGTGTATCGTTAATGTATTTTGCTTGTCCTGCTGCTCTTTGTATCCACGCAGCATCTGACGGCTTTGTGCCAGATGAGCCAGCATATCAACAATGAATTCATCAAATTCAAGTTGCTGTTGTTCGTCATCCCGCTGTTCCATCAAACCCTTGGATATCAGGCTATGTGTTGCAGCGTGAAAAAGCAATTCCCAGCGATCTTCAGTCAGTTCCCCGTAATAGGATTGGAGCAGACCAGAAGCCATATCTTCTGCGCCCAGTGCGGTCAAGGCAAAGCCCAGTTCCTCAAGCGTTAAAATTACCGTTTGTTTATCCATAGTCAGGCTCCTTCTCCATCTGTTAGGTGTATATATCATTTAAATAACTTGCTGGCCCAGCGTATCCCTTTTTCGGCGAATTTGGCGACTTTTCCACCTGCCCAGCTCCCCACTGTACCGCCAACGTATGCACCGACGGCTGCACCAACCGGACCGCCAATGGCACCGCCTATGGACCCCAAAACAACTGCACCGCCATATGTCGCGGCAGTTTTAATCGCTACGTTAGAAGCGGATACAGCCACATCCGTTCCGGTAAGCGTCCCGCTTTTCCATTTTCCAGCCAGGTTGATTCCCTCGCCTACAATATTCATGGTGGCATTAATAGGGTATAGTTTTTTGGCGATCATGCCGGGAATTTGGCGTGTAGCTATGCCGTAACGGCCTTTTTCTACCCCTGCGATGACGTTCCGTGTCCACTGAGGAAAGCTATTGGCTTTGTTAAATCCAAGGCCGAGCTTACCCATTTGTAGCTTCCCAGCTAAACGATCAAAGCCTTTCAAGCCCTTCATCACAATACCTGGTTTAGCGAATTGGCGGTTTATGCTTTTGCCCAAATTACGCATAAAAGCATTGTTACCCTTGCCTTTCACCCAAGCCGCATTATGTATAACCGCCCGAGTGGGATTTTTCAGGCTTTTCTTGAATTCTACTGTTTTGGTGAGTACAAGTGTGGAAGCCAGACCGCTATAAATCGCTGTTCCGGCAAAGCCAAGTTGCCCCCGCCACTTGTTGGCCTCTGACAGGCTGTTAATGGCTATATCTGCTGGATCTTTTCCTTTTTTTCCGGAAGTTGTTCCTTCACTGCTCTTCATCTGTCCGCTCTGATCGCCTTGGTTAATCCCCGTGTCTGCTTGGGCATCTGTTTCCTTGAATTTTACTGCAATCGAACGCAGCTCTGCGCTGACAGAACCAACCGTTTGAGTGAAAGCGTCCATTTGTCCACGTGCTTTATGAAAATCCTGATAAAAGCGCTGCTGTGTCGTTCCTGCCCAGCTATTTTCTAGCATTTGGATCTGCTGTGACAGTTGTCCGCAAATTTGTGCCCCCAGCTCACGTGCCTGTGCGAACTGCCTGGAAACCGCCTCTAGTTTCTCAGGAGGAACCATAATTTTAGCCATGATGTCCACCTCGGATGATTAAAATAATTACTTAATATTTTAGTGATTCTAGCGTTAGTTAGCAAAAAAAGGAGGGGGTTTATGCAAAAAATAAGTCATTTGTATGAGTTCATGAGAGTATATCAGGGAGAATAGTAGGAGTTGTTATGATCCGAAGTTCTTACTTGTTTTCGATAATGAAAAAGAAAAAGCCTCTCTTTCTTGTAGATATTCCCATAAGAAAGAGAGGGCTTTTTGCGTAGAGGCTAATTATAAATTGTGCGGCATTCTAGCTTATTTCAGAGGGACCTGCTTGGACAGTTTTTCAAACTGCTGCAAGTGAGGGGTGACCTTGGCGGTAATCCCCTTGAGATATTTGATGGCCGCTTGTCGTTGACGTTCTTTGGCAGCAATTTCTTCAGGGAAAATGGAATATTTCTTTTGGACGGAGCCATTTTTATAATTTACGGAGAAAAGTTCTCCTTGCTGCCATCTTTGGACCAGATCACGATTAGTGTGCAAAATAGCTAGCACTTCATTTCCATTTTTATAAGTAAAGCTATAGTCCGGGTCGGCTACAGCATGGATCACTTGGTAGCCGTTCTGTAATCCATTGTTCTGAAAAGTACCCGCTTGGATCTCATTCGAACGTATCGTTCCGTCCATTTGTGTCACCTTTTCAGTCTGCGTACCCTTGCCGCTCATCGTGTCATTGCTCCATGTTCCGTTGTATACGACTTTATGATGTTGTCCATCTGCATCTGTATATTGATTTATATATTTTCCAGTTCCTGAGCGTTTTCCATTCACAAAATCGCCCGAATACTGCTTGTATTCGCTCCATTTGATCGTACCACGTCCGTGCGGCTGACCATTCACAACCTCTCCGAAGTAAGTCGTCTGTCCGGATAGCTGAAGCAATTCCTTGGTTGCAGCGGCATTGGCCGCAGGTATACTTACAGACAGCGCTCCAGAAATCAGCGATGCCGACACGATAATAGGCAGGGACAGAGCTTTTCCTTTTTGCCACAGTTTTTGCATCATGCGTTTCTCCTTTCGAAGCTTTGAGTTTCTACGAGTCATGTTCAACAACCCAGCACTTTTAACCTATTTTGTGCTTGGTGGTTTATAGTTTAATATATATTGAGAGTTATAGGAAACTATAAAGTAAAAAACAGGTAATAAGGAGGAGTATGTTTTGAATTTGCCTGAGTATGGGAGTGAGGACGTATCGAGCATTCTTGCCATAGAGTTGGATCATGCGCCTAGAAAGATGATAAAAGGAATCCATGAAGTGGAGCCTGATTCTAATATCTACTGGCTGATAGATGTGGAATTCTGTGATTTTACGTTGTCAGATGAAGACATTTTGCAATTGCTCAAAGGATATATCGTATACGGGCATGTTCAAGATTTGCAGATATGGACTGGCGTCGGGCGTAGACTAGAAGGCGAATGCTGTTATGATAAAATATGTATTTGTGTGGATGTATTCAATAATGTAGAGATGCAGATTTGTTTGGAAGAAGCCAAGGTTGCTGATTTTATGAACACACTACCGGCGCGATTTCAGGAGAAGGGGACCATTCGTGTGCTTCCTCGGGAGGATGCTGCCCATGCTCGTGCAAAAGCGGAAAAACTTCAAGCATTTACAGATCAGGAAGATGAGTGGGAACACACTGTCATGCTTAGACTGGTAGCGGATCAAGGTCAATCTTACCGTGGAGCGGACATTTGGGATGTCATGCTGAGCCTTGGAATGGAGTGGGGAGATATGGATATTTTCCATGCACACCATCACGGCCCGGGAGGCAATGATGAACTATTTAGCGTACATACGGGAACAGAGCCTGGATTTTTTTGGCTGAGTACACTTGCAGAGGATCAGTTTGCAGATTTGATTTTCAGTATGGATGTGGTAAGAACAGTGCAGCCGCAAGTTGTGTTTGAGGCGATGTGGAAAAGTGCCGAATATGCATGCGCTAGACTCGGCGGAACATTAGTCAATGAACAGGATCTGCCAGCTGTACCGGAAGATTATCTTCGTCAAATTCAAGAGATGGAAGACCGATTAAGTGAGTTTGGATTTAAAGCAGGCTCGTATGCTGTTGCGTTTCTACTCTAGCCTAGAAAGGGGTGATTTCGTTGTCCAGCAACTCTATCGAGAAGCTAAGAACGATTCTAAAGCGTAAAGCTACTATTTTTCATACAGGGGGCCACAGACCGTTAGATTCCCTGGAACAGAGCTGGATTGGCAGAGTTACAGTGGCTTTGCCGGCGGAAGAACAACCCATTGATGTACAGGGGAATGCTATGGCTCCGATCATGCAATTGTATTTGTCTGCCATGCCTTTTGTTCCTCAAGCTATGCGTGATGTCAAGCTGTTGACGGTCTTCCTGTCTCCCGATGTACTGGATCATGAGGACATGGAAGGATATATGTGTATTCGTGAGTATACGTCGGTAGAGGATTTGGTTGAAAAAGATTTTGGTCCAGCATTCATGCACATCAAGGCATTCCCGTTATTCCCTGAGCTCCTAGAGAATGACTATCCCGTTTGGGACGGGGAAGACATCCCTGAAGAGTATGGTGATGCCATCAACAACATGGATGAAGAGGAACCCGACTATTTTGAGGACATTGTAGAGGGAATCCATGTGGTTCACAAAATCGGTGGCTATCCCAGCTTTATTCAATCAGGCATCGACTTTGGCGAAGGCTGTGAATTTGTGTTTCAGATTGCGTCAGATGCCAAAGCTGGATTGAACATTGTCGACGGGGGCTGCTTTTATTTTGCCAAGCTTCAGAATGAAGGGGCCTGGCGAGGTTACTTTGATTTTTACTAAATATTGAAATGAGGTAAAAAAGATATGAACGTTTTAGGTCAGTTAGGATCTGCCATCCAGAACAGTCTATTTATTCAATCCGAACTGAAGAAAGCACATGCTTTGATTCAGAAGCACGACCTGCCAGTAGAACAGGTGGAGGATGATTTTCACCAGCAGATCATCTTGCTGGAGCAATATGCCGGCACTCGTATTTTTCAACAAGGGCTTGCCAGATACAAAGTAATTAATGCAATGCTTTTGATTATATCTGTGATTATATTGCTGGCAGCAGGCATCGTTGCGGCGGTGGAATATTTGCAGCCGGAGCGAGATCTGATGCAAGTGTTGGCGAATGCCATGTTCGACCACTGGGTTCCCTCTATTACCATACTTAGCGTTGTATTTGTGGGTGTGATCGTTCTTGCCATCGTGAGAAATATTTATGCCGGACGTTTACATACACGTGTGCTGGATCGGGCCTGGCAGGCCATTTTCCACCATGTGGATAAATAAGGACAAAGAGTAGCCGTAGAAGATCGTCATATCAGCTTAGGGAGTGGCAGCAATGAATGACTGGGAATCGGGAATCATCCAGGTCAATGATGAACACGCGATTGATTCTTCTTTAACAGAAGAGCAGTTGTTAGAGACTGCTTTCTATTTGAACTATTTTCATTCTGTAAGAAAGCTGGGAAATGGGTACATTTGGTATCATTTTGATCAGGTTCCTTTGCTGGATCGGCTTTTTTTTGTGTCTGTATGCTTTAAGGATACAAGCCTAATGGTTGTGGAGATTTCACTTCAGGGCAATGAATTTCCAACTTCATGGGATAATTGGTCTGAGGAAGGGGAGCGAAAGCGGCAAAGGGAGCATGATCGTTTGTTAGAGCGGCATTTGTCCATAAAGCCAAGCTACCGACAAACCAAGCCCTATCCTTACAAGGAATATAAACTAATCTGGGGAAAAATCTGCTCCTATTTTGATCCCCGATCTGGAAATACGGCGATTGCTTTTAAGTATAAAAATGAATGTTGAAGGTGAGAGTGTCAGATGAGTAAGGAGAAGTGTGATGGATAAAAAAGCCAAGAAAATACTCATGAACACTTTCTGGTCGTCCAATGGCTGGAAGCAGGAACGGGGACCCTTTTCGGGTGAGGATTTTGAATACGCCAAAAGTAAGGGCTTGATGTTCGATCCGATCACCATTACACATGATGAGATGATAAAAAGGTTACATGAGCTGCACCAGCAAAAGGCTACAAAAGAGCGAGTGGTCGCAGCGTTTTTGCACAGTCTTTCCACGAAAAAAGTCCATTTGCGAAGCGCCTTATCGAGCTGGGCATTAACCGCACAACTGCCTTTGCACACCTATAGTGAGCGGCCTGTCGTCTTGCCCAATTACAGTAGCTGTGGGGATTGTAATTTTCATAAACTAATGTCTGATAAGGAATACATCAATGCGGATTTGAATGTACTGAATTTTGAACGAATCAAATGGGGTGGTATTCGGCTGAATCACCTTCTTTATTGTTGGATGGACCTTGAATTGTTTAGCCAAGAAGAGGAGATTCAGGTTTCTGATGAGGATTTGGCTATCCTTCGCAATATGCTGGAAGCTGTTCAGGCCTGTGAGGCTCAGAACGGTCCACGACAATTGGAGAAGCGCTGGAAAGATGTGCTCCCATCCAGCAAAAATGAACGCGATGTGGCTATGGAAGTGTGGGGGTATGCGGGATTGCTGGTACCGCGGGACACACCTCGTAGACGCCGTGGCGGTAATGATGATTTTTATTCCGTAGCAAGTTGGCAAGGAGATGACGGATACTCCCAGGAAGTGCTGAACGATTACTTTGGTGCGTTTTTATAAAGAAAGTGAAGGTTTATCTTCAGGTTAGGCTATTCCCCCAAACAAAAAAGGGAACTCCCTGATTGGTTCAATTGGACAGAATACTTAGAATTAAAGTAGGGTGAAAAATTGAATTTTGGGGGAATGGATGATGAGTCGATTAACCGAAGCTATAAAGGTGTTAAACATTGTGAAAAAAGGGTCAAGACGTTGAAAGGGACCAGTAGATACATCCCCAATCAGCATGGAGCCTGGGCAATGCTCATCCTTCCATTTTTGTTTGGCTTAGCTGCTTCTCCAAAACAATTCATTCATATACCTCTATTCGTATGCTGGTTTTTTATCTATTTATTTAGTTTTCCTGTTCTCCAATGGATCAAAACAGGAAACAGTAAAAGATACCGTAAACCTGTTGTTATATACGGAGCAATACTCCTTCCTCTTTTAGCTTCTCTAGTATGGGTTAGACCTGCGTTGATCTGGTACGGAGTTCTGCTCCTATTCTTTTTTTTGGCTAATATGTATTACGCCAAAATCAAGAATGAGCGTGCTCTGTTAAATGACATTACCGCGATTTTGCTCTTCTGTTCTTTTATATATCCTGTTGTTCATATTGGAGAAGGCGGAGATTGGATACTGACTACAGAGCTGTTTTTGCTATTGGTGTGTTATTTCATAGGAACGGCTCTTTATGTTAAAACGATCATCCGTGAAAGAAAAAATCCACGTTACTATTATGCGTCTATTATCTATCATCTGATCATTGTGCTGTTTGCCGCCTGGATCAAGGTGTTTTTGATTATTCCATTTTTAATTTTGTTCATACGAGCTATATGGCTTCCTAAATTCGAGTTAAAGGCAAAACATGTAGGCATGGCTGAAATTGGATTTTCATTGATGCTCTATGTATCTGTGCTGTTTTTATATTTTTAAAAAGGAGAGACATCAATGATATCTTTGCAAACGCCACGAAATTATCGTGTAGACCCGTTTATTGTCATTTGGGAGGTAACGAGAGCTTGCGCATTAAAATGCCTTCACTGCAGAGCGGAAGCCCAATATAAGCCTGACCCTCGTCAGCTGACATTGGAAGAGGGCAAAAAGCTGCTCGATCAAATCGCTGAAATGAATCATCCGCTGGTGGTTTTCACAGGGGGAGATCCGTTAGCGCGTCCCGACTTGTTTGAGCTGGCTCAATATGCCATTGAGGAGAAAAAGCTGTCGGTTTCCATGACTCCCAGTGCGACCCCGAAAGTGACACGAGCAGCAGTCGAAAAAGCAAAGCAGGTTGGCTTATCACGATGGGCTTTTAGCCTCGATGGTTCATGTGCGGACATTCACGATCATTTTCGTGGGACCGTGGGTTCTTACAATACGACTATGCGGGGAATTGGCTATTTGAAGGAATTGAACATTCCTATCCAAGTGAACACAACGGTGTCCCGATACAATCTTCATGACTTGGAGAAAATCGCAGAGAAGGTCAAGGAAATGCAGGCGGTGTTATGGAGCTTGTTTTTTCTCGTTCCAACCGGACGTGGTATGGAAAAAGATATGATTACTCCTGATGAGCATGAGGCGGTAATGAAGTGGTTGTATCAGATACAGCAACAGATGCCCTACGGTGTAAAGGCTACCGAAGCACCTCACTATCGAAGGGTTGTCCTACAGGAAAAGCATAAAGCAGGACAGCATAACGCAACGTCCGAACAAAAAAGGGTAGATGTTCTGGGTCGCGCTCCCCAAGGCGTAAATGATGGAGATGGATTTGTTTTTATCAGTCATATCGGCGAGGTGTACCCAAGTGGCTTCCTACCGCTGTCATGCGGGAATGTACGGAATGACAGTTTGGCCCATATTTATAGGCACTCTCCGATTATGAATAATCTTCGAGATAAATCTCTGCTTAAAGGCAAATGTGGAGTCTGCGAATTTAATACAATCTGTGGAGGCTCCAGAGCAAGGGCTTTTGCCATCACCGGAGATTACTTGGAGAGTGACCCTTATTGTGCATATATGCCCGGAGTGGGAAGGAAAGTGTGTTCTCATGAATAAAAATGCTAAAAAAGTTGTGATCCTTGGTGGAGGAATAAGCGGTTTAAGTGCCGCTTTTTATGTGAAAAAGCTGGCGGAGGACAGACAGCTTGAAGTGGAGATTACGTTAGTGGAGAAAAGCGACCGTCTGGGAGGAAAACTGCAAACGGTACGCCAAAACCATTTTATGATCGAAAAAGGACCGGATGCTTTTCTGGCCAGAAAGACGGCTATATTGGATCTGACTATGGAGTTGGGACTGGAAGCCGATTTGGTATCAACAAACCCGAAGGCCAAGTCAGCCTCCATTTTGCATAAAGGCAAGCTGCACACGATGCCGATGGGCTTTATTTTAGGTATTCCAACAAAGCTAACTCCCTTCATTCGTACAGGGTTAATTTCTCCGCTGGGAAAAGCGCGCGCAGCCCTGGATTTGATCCTTCCAGCCAAGAAAGGCGATATGGATGAATCTTTGGGAGATTTCATCAAGCGGCGTCTTGGCGAAGAAGTGTTGAACCAGATTACGGAACCCTTGCTATCTGGTATTTACGCTGGCGATACGTATTCTCTTAGCCTCAAGTCAACCTTCCCTCAATTTAAGCAGATGGAACAAAAGCATAGAAGTCTGATTATAGGTATGGCTAAAGGAGCGGGGAGAAAGTCGGGGATATCTAACAAATACCCGGAAATTGCCAAGAAAAGCATGTTTCTTTCCTATCGGCAAGGATTATCCACCATCGTGGAGCGGTTAAAGGAAAAGCTTGACACCGTTCAATTTGTGATGGGACAGCGTGCCTCTGAAGTAAGAAAAGAGGACGCTTATCAGGTAATCCTGGATAATGGCCAAATGTTAGAGGCAGATGCAGTGATTTGCGCTGTTCCAGCCTTTGAGGCGGCTACATTATTTTCCGATATCGAAAGTGTGAGCTGGCTCCATCAGATCAATTACGTTTCGGTAGCGAATATTTCCTTGGCTTATAAAAATTTAGACCTTCGCTTGGCCTATGAGGGAACTGGATTTCTCGTTCCCCGCAAAGAAGGAAAAATGATTACGGCCTGTACTTGGTCATCGACAAAGTGGAGCCATACCGCACCTGAAGGATATACACTCTTACGGACTTACATTGGTCATGCAGGTGCACAGGAATGGGTTCAGATGACAGACGAGGAACTGGTGGAAGAGGCCCGCAAAGACCTGAAAGATTTAATGGGGATCGAGGCTCAACCTGAAATGACTGAGGTCAGTCGGTGTATTCAATCGATGCCGCAATATCCGATTGGGCACAAAGAGCATATGGCGAAGGTAAGACACGATTTGTCCCGGTATTTTCCGAATGTGTTTCTGTGTGGCGCTGGTTATGGAGGCGTTGGCATTCCGGACTGTATCGCTCAAGGCAAAGAAGCAGCTGAACAGCTGGTCGCAGGTTTTTTATAAGCAGGCTGTTTCCATGAGTGAAAAAGGGAACACCCTTATTGGCTCAGTCTTGAGAGAAACATAGAATGAGAATTAAGTATAAAAATGAAGTAAGATGGGGGAATGAAAAATGAGCCAGCTAACGGTGGAAACATGGGTAGCGGACATAGTGAAAGAAGTGCCCAAAACTAGTGACTTGTTCCGTAAACTACGGATTGACTTCTGCTGTGGCGGGAAAATACCGCTCCGCGAAGCAGCAGAGAGCCGAGGTCTTCATGCTAATGAACTGCTGGAGCGGGTGCATGAAGTGGAGGAAAGCCAGGCACAGCATAAGCAAATGCAGCCTTCCTCGCTGGAACCCAAAGAACTAATCGCCTATATTCAGGATGAGTATCACACAAAATTATGTGAAGAACTAGCGGCGCTCACACCGTATATTACCAAACTAACGCGGGTCCATGGCGAACGTTATTCGCACCTAAAGCGAGTGAATGAACTTTATACCTTGCTTAAGCAGAAGCTATCGGCACATATTCAATTCAAGGAAAACCTTCTGTTTCCGTTGATTCAAGCGTTTCTTCAAGACTCGGCATTTGAACGTGTGGATGCACTTCATTTTCATTTGTCCGAGTTGCAGGGTGAGCATCAAGCGGTTGTGGATTTATTGCAGGAGCTGCGCTTGATTACCAATGGCTTTGAGCCGCTACAGGAAGCGTGTGGTACACACCGACTTGTATTGAAGCGTTTGGAGGACCTGGAAGCGGACATTTATAATCATATTCTGCTTGAGAATTGTACGTTGGTTGAACGCACCAAACAGGCACAACTTCATTCATAATGGAACCTATCCCTTATGATAGGCAGAACGTAAGGAGCCGATCCAACATGAAGAAAATTATTAAACAAAGTCAGGTCTTCTTTTTTATTTTTGCCATTGTGTTAGTACTTGCAGGATGCGGCGCGGGGCAACAACCAGCTTCAGGTGGAAATAGCACGACTCAAAACGAGGTCTCCAGCCAGGAATCATCGAAAAAGGCTGAAACTGTTGAACTGACCATTTCCGCAGCTGCGAGCTTAACAGATGCACTCAAAGAAATCCAGCCGTTGTACGAATCATCCCATAAAGGTATTAAATTGAATTTCAACTTTGGTGGTTCCGGTGCATTGGAAAAGCAGATTGAGCAAGGGGCACCATCGGACTTGTTTTTGTCTGCTTCAAAGAAAAACATGAAGTCGCTCGTAGATCAGCAGTTAATCGATAGCAATCAACAAAAAACATGGCTGACGAACGAGCTGGTAGCGGTGGTCCCTGCAGATGGGACGATGAGCATCACGAATATCAAGGATCTAACGAAAAACGAAGTGAAAAAGGTAGCAATCGGTATTCCTGAAAGTGTTCCTGCAGGCAAATATGCACAGGAAGCACTGACAAACGTAAAGCTTTGGGATGTGCTGCAGGACAAGCTCGTTCAGGCGAAAGATGTTAGACAAGTGCTGCAATACGTAGAAACAGGTAACGCTGATGTGGGGTTTGTGTATAAGACAGATGCGTTAACTTCGCAAAAGGCGAAAATTGCCTTTGAGGTCGATCCTAAAACCTATTCTACGGTTGAGTATCCTATCGGCATTGTCAAAGCTTCCAAGCATATTCAAGAAGCCGAAAACTTTTATGAATACCTTCAATCGCAAGAATCTTTGAATATTATGGCTAAGTATGGATTTACCATACCGAAGTGAGTATGCAAGCTATAGATTGGAACGAATATTGGCCTCCAATCCGATTATCGCTGCAGGTTGCGCTGTTATCCAGTATTTTGGTGATCCTATTAGGTTTGTTTTCGGCATGGTCCATGTCGCGGTTAGGATTATTCAAAGGGAAAACTCTCGTTGAAACTGTGCTTATGCTGCCTCTGGTGCTCCCGCCGACTGTAGTTGGGTTTCTACTGTTAATCTTACTCGGACGAAAAAGTTGGTTTGGACAGTTGATGGAGCAATGGTTTGGCGAGCCTATTATTTTCTCATGGTGGGCTGGGGTTGTGGCAGCGGTAGTTGTGGCTTTTCCTCTCGTCTACCGGACACTGAGAATGGGATTCGCTTCAGTGGACAGGGATTTGGAGAGCGCAGGGCGCTCGATGGGTGCAAATGAATGGCAGGTCTTCCGTTATATCACCTTTCCGTTGATCTTCCCTGCTTTTAAAGCGGCCTTTATACTCGGTTTTGCCCGTGGACTGGGCGAATTCGGTGCTACGCTGATGATTGCTGGGAATATTCCGGGTAAAACACAAACGATCCCGACTGCCATCTATATTGCAGTGGATGCTGGTCATCTTCCCATGGCCTGGGCTTGGACATGCTCTATTATACTGATTTCCTTTATGATGCTCCTGTTAACAGGCCAAAAGAACAATTAATCTATTCATACAAGCTTCCCTCTGACAGAGGGGGCTTTTTTTGTATGATTCCATAGAACGAGGGATTTTCTATAGCGCTATAGGACATTCCCTAATGGGAACAGAGATGAATGAATTTCATAATGAGAGTAAGCGAATGAATCTTTTCCATGGGCTTGCGATGGACTGATTCATTCTGAAAAGGAGCGTTGATCACCGATGAAAAAGAAATACAGTCTCAACTTCTTCAAACCAATCGAGAGCTATTCCGGAAATTGGTCAATCCTTGAAGAAAAAAATAGAGAATGGGAAAACGTGTACCGCCAGCGTTGGTCTCACGACAAAGTAATTCGCACGACGCATGGTGTTAACTGTACTGGCTCCTGTAGCTGGAAGGTTTTTGTAAAGAACGGCATCATCACTTGGGAAAATCAGCAAATTGATTATCCTTCCTGCGGTCCGGACATGCCGGAATTTGAGCCGCGTGGATGCCCGCGTGGAGCTTCATTTTCCTGGTATGAATACAGCCCGTTACGTGTGAAATACCCATATATGCGCGGTAAGCTATTGCGACTCTGGCAAGCTGCTCTCAAGGAGCATAGCAACCCAGTAGACGCATGGGCCAGCATTGTGGAAGATCCGGAGAAAGCCAAGCTCTACAAATCGGCTCGCGGCAAAGGCGGGCATGTTCGTGTGGCTTGGGATGATGTTCTGCACCTGATTTCGGCGCAATTAATTTACACGATTCGCAAGTACGGTCCTGACCGGATTGCAGGCTTCACCCCTATTCCGGCGATGTCAATGATTAGCTACGCCTCGGGAGCTCGGTTCATTTCTCTGCTTGGTGGGGAGATGTTGAGCTTTTACGATTGGTATGCCGATCTTCCGCCTGCTTCTCCTCAAATTTGGGGTGAGCAAACGGACGTACCTGAATCCTCAGATTGGTACAACGCAGGTTATCTGATCATGTGGGGATCGAATGTACCACTTACCCGGACGCCAGATGCTCACTTTATGACGGAAGTACGCTATAAAGGAACCAAGGTTGTATCCGTGGCTCCGGATTTGGCGGAAAATGTGAAGTTCGCTGACAACTGGCTTGCACCCAATCCAGGTACAGACGCCGCTGTGGCACAGGCGATGACGCATGTCATTCTGGATGAGTTCTATCAAGAACGCCAGGAACCCATGTTCATTAACTATGCCAAGCAATATACAGATATGCCATTCATGATTCTGCTTGATCCCCACGAAGGAGCCTGGAAAGGCGGACGTTTTCTGCGAGCCAGCGATCTGGGGGATGCTTCACAGCATGCAGATTGGAAACCGGTCATATTCGATGAAGTAGCAGGGGAAATGATGGTTCCGAACGGTACCATGGGACAGCGCTGGGAGCAGGATAAGAAATGGAATCTGATCCTGGAGCGGGAAGACGGAACAAAGGTTGAGCCTGCGCTCACGGTGGTAGGTCATGACGAGCAATGGGAAGAAATCGTATTCCCTTATTTTGATAACGCAGGTAACGGAACGTTTAAACGTGTCATACCGGCGAAAAAAGTACGTCTAGCTGATGGCACAGAGCGTTTCGTAGCCACCGTATATGACTTGATGATGAGTCAGTATGGTGTGGCTCGCAATGATAGCCCTCATAATGCAAAGGATTATTATGATGCAGCTTGTCATTATACGCCTGCCTGGCAGGAAAAGATCACGGGAGTCAAGGCATCAGTTGTCGTGCAAGTTGCTCGCGAATTTGCTCAGAACGCCATCGATACCCAAGGACGTTCCATGATCATTATGGGGGCGGGGATCAATCACTGGTTCAACAGTGACACCATTTATCGCTCCATCTTGAACCTGGTCGTGCTGACTGCTTCCCAAGGTGTTAACGGCGGAGGCTGGGCGCATTATGTAGGTCAAGAAAAGTGCCGTCCTATTGAAGGTTGGTCAACGATTGCCTTTGCCAAAGACTGGCAGGGACCGGCTCGATTGCAAAATGCTACTTCATTCTTCTATTTTGCAACAGAACAGTGGCGCTATGAAGAAAGTGGCACCGACACATTGAAATCACCGACTGCGGGAGATGTCAGTTACCAACATCCAGCGGACTACAATGTACTCGCTGCCCGGTTGGGTTGGATGCCTTCTTATCCGCAGTTTAATAAAAACAGCCTGCTATTCGCTGAAGAAGCAGCGCAATTAGGCAAGAAGTCAAACGAGGAAATCATCAACCACACTGTGGAAGAGATTAAATCGCGCAAGACCCGTTTCGCTATTGAAGACCCAGGAGCAGCAGAGAACTTCCCGCGTTCACTCTTTATTTGGCGGTCCAACCTCATTTCCAGTTCGGCCAAGGGACAGGAATATTTCATGAAGCATTTGCTCGGAGCTTCCGACGCGTTGCTGGCCCAGCCGAATGAAGATCAGAAGCCAGAGGAAATCATTTGGCGGGAAGATGTAGAAGGAAAGCTTGATTTAATGGTCGCGCTTGATTTCCGGATGACTACAACGCCATTGTACGCGGATGTCGTACTTCCGGCGGCAACCTGGTATGAGAAAACGGATTTGTCCTCGACAGACATGCATCCGTTCGTACATCCATTTAATCCTGCGGTTAACCCACTTTGGGAATCCCGCTCAGACTGGGATATTTACCGTCAGTTATCTGAAACCTTCTCGAATATGGCCAAAGTACATCTGCCAGGAATATATAAAGACCTTGTAACTGCACCGCTTGGACATGATTCTATAGGCGAAATTTCGCAGCCGATGGGTCTTGTCAAGGATTGGACGAAGGGTGAGGTCGCTGCTGTGCCGGGTAGAACTATGCCTAATTTCAGTATCGTAGAACGCGATTACACGGAAATTTATGATAAGTATGTCTCGCTCGGTCCTAATTTGGCTACAGGAAAAACGGGCGCGCACGGTGTTAGCTTCTCGGTAGCGGAGGAATATGAGGAATTGAAGAAGCTAAACGGGGTCTATTACGATGAATCCATTAAAGATGGACTGCCGAAGATCCAGACAGCTCGCCAAGTGGCCGATACGATTCTCCATCTGTCGTCGGCAACCAATGGTCGTGTCTCCCAAAAAGCCTACGAAGAGGCGGAAAAGGATCACGGGGTGAAGCTGATGGACATCTCAGCCGATCGCGCCGCCGAGAAAATAACGTTCCAAAGCATTACAGCACAGCCGCGTGAAGTTATACCGACGCCGGTATTCAGTGGCTCTAACAAACAGGGACGTCGCTACTCGCCATTTACCACGAATATTGAGCGTCTCGTTCCGTTCCGGACTTTGACAGGCAGACAGCATTTCTATATCGATCATGAAATCTTCCAGCAGTTTGGAGAGTCGCTGCCTATCTATAAACCGACTTTACCACCGATGGTATTTGGTACGCGTGATCGGGAAATCAAGGGCGGTCAGGATTCGCTGGTGCTTCGTTATCTGACTCCACACGGGAAATGGAATATTCACTCCACTTATCAGGATAACCAGCATATGCTTACGCTGTTCCGTGGAGGGCCAACGGTATGGATTAATAACGAAGACGCAGCAGCCCACGATCTGGCCGACAATGATTGGGTAGAGGTGTACAACCGTAACGGTGTCGTTACCGCCCGGGCAGTTGTCAGCCACCGGATGCCAAGAGGGACGATGTTTATGTACCATGCTCAAGATAAGCACATTCAAGTGCCAGGCTCCGAAATCACGGAAACACGCGGGGGCAGTCATAATGCGCCAACAAGAATTCATCTCAAACCGACCCAGATGGTTGGCGGATACGCTCAGCTTAGCTACGGGTTCAACTATTACGGACCGATTGGCAACCAGCGCGATGTATACGTAGCGGTACGCAAAATGAAGGAGGTTAACTGGCTTGAAAATTAAAGCTCAAATTGCCATGGTCATGAACCTGGATAAATGTATTGGCTGCCATACGTGCAGCGTGACGTGCAAAACAACTTGGACCAACCGCAAAGGTGCGGAATATATGTGGTTTAACAACGTGGAAACCAAGCCAGGTATTGGGTATCCGAAGCGTTGGGAAGACCAGGAGCAGTATAAGGGCGGCTGGCAGCTTCGCAAAGGGAAGCTTGAACTGAAGTCAGGTAACAAGCTATCCAAGATAGCACTTGGTAAAATTTTCTACAACCCCGATATGCCTGAAATGAAGGATTATTATGAGCCCTGGACCTACAATTATGAACATTTGACCAACGCTAAAGAGCAGAAGCATTCTCCGGTAGCACGTGCACAATCTGCTGTAACGGGCGAAAAAATGGATCTGAATTGGGGACCAAACTGGGAAGATGATTTGGCAGGTACCCATGTGACAGGGCCTCTTGATCCCAATATTCAGAAAATCGAAGAAGAGATTAAATTTAATTTCGAGAAGTCGTTCATGCTGTATCTCCCTCGGCTTTGTGAGCACTGTCTGAATCCGAGCTGCGTCGCATCTTGCCCTTCGGGTGCCATGTACAAGCGGGACGAGGATGGCATCGTGCTCGTGGATCAGGAAGCATGTCGCGGCTGGCGATATTGCATGACGGGTTGCCCATACAAGAAAGTGTACTTCAACTGGCAGACGAACAAAGCAGAAAAATGTACCTTCTGCTTCCCGCGCGTGGAAGCCGGGTTGCCAACCGTCTGCTCCGAGACATGTACTGGACGAATTCGTTACCTTGGCGTTCTATTGTATGACGCCGATAAGGTGCAGGAGGCTGCTTCTAAAGAGGATGAGAAAGATCTGTACAAAGCACAGTGTGATTTGTTCCTGGACCCAAGCGATCCGGCGGTAATTGCACAGGCCAAAAAAGATGGCGTCTCGCAAGACTGGATTGAGGCAGCACAGAATTCACCAGTCTACAAGCTTGCTATTGAATATAAGCTGGCATTCCCGCTTCATCCGGAATACCGCACGCTGCCAATGGTCTGGTATGTCCCACCACTTAGTCCGATCATGAATTACTTTGAAGGAAAAGATTCTATCGAGAATCCGGATATGATCTTTCCAGCTATCGAAGAAATGCGCACGCCAATTCAGTATCTTGCCAATATGTTGACGGCGGGCGACACGCAGACGGTGAAGGAATCGCTGCAGCGGATGGCTATGATGCGCTCCTATATGCGTGCCCAGTCCACAGGACAATCTTTCGATGAAAGTCGTCTGGAACGCACTGGCATGACAGCACGTCAGGCTGAACAGATGTACCGGCTTCTGGCCATTGCCAAATACGAGGACCGTTTCGTCATTCCGACGTCGCATAAAGAGGGTTATGCCAATCCATATCGCGCCCAGGGAGCTGCTGGATACGGTGACACCTTAGGGAATATGGATGGTTGTGGAGTTCAAGGAGCTGGCTGTAGCGGTTGTAGCCTGGGAAGCTCCACAGGAATGGAAGAGCCTTCGAAAACAGGCAAGCAAATGTATGAAGAAAACTTCTACGGGGGTATTTGGCGTGATTAATGTAGCGAAACTGTATGAATTCAAGCCTTCATTCGGGTTTTTCGCCCAACAACTCATGTACCCAGAAAAGCTGGATTTTCATCCAGCTTTTCTGGAAGCATCCTTTGATCAGAGTCATCCTGCGTATACGCATGCTCATACGTACTGGTCTCTGATGCAAGAGTTTAGTATGGAAGAGATCCAGGAAATGTATACCGAAACTTTTGATTTTCAAAAAAATTGCGCACTATATATGACTTACTTCAAGTTTGAAGATGCAAAAGAAAGAGGACAAATGCTGGTCAAATTAAAGGTCCTCTATGAAATGTATGGTCTTGAAATGCCAGATGGAGAGCTGCCTGATTATCTGCCGCTCATGTGTGAATTTCTGTATGCCGCCGAATGGGTGCAGGATGCAAAGACGACAGAAAACTTCCGCATGCCGATCGCGATTCTGGAGGACGGCACCTATCATTTGCTTAAGGCACTGGAAAAAATGGAAAGTCCGTATTTTCATCTGATCAAGGGACTGCGCGAAACGCTTAAAGCTTGCGTAGAACAGGAGGCGGCCACGCTATGATGTTGGAACAATTTTTATGGGTCATTTTCCCTTATATGTGCGTGGTCATTTTTATCGTAGGTCATATCTTCCGTTATAGAACGGACCAGTTCAATTGGACGGCAAAATCAAGTGAATTTATTGAAAAGAAACAATTGATGATAGGCAGTCTCTTATTCCACCTGGGGATCATTCCAGTTATTTTCGGTCACGTGTCTGGTCTGGGTATACCCAAAACGTGGATGCATGCGCTGGGTGTAAACGATCATCTATACCACATTGGAGCAGTCTATATTGGTGGAATATTTGGAGCTATGACGTTCCTTGGGATGTTGATACTTACCTCGCGACGGTTTACAATTCGTAATGTGCGCCGTTTAAGCACAGCTTCTGATTTAATTGTAAACGTATTGCTATTAGCTCTTGTATGCCTAGGGATGTTTGCAACTCTTGTAACGAATGCGGTACAGCCTGAATTCGATTATCGGGAGACGATCTCAATCTGGTTCCGTGGTCTGTTCATATTCCGTGTCGACCCGACACTGATGAGAGATGTACCGATCTCTTTCAAGCTACATGTACTTATGGGTTTTGCGATTTTTGCATTCTGGCCGTTTACCCGGCTTGTACATGTATGGAGCGTTCCGTTGAATTATGTACGCAGAAGTTATATCCTGTACAGAAGACATAAAACGAACTAGGAAAGCGGGCCCTGCCTTCTTTCCTAGTTTTATTAGGAGAGAGTGATGAATAATAAGATGGATTATCAAAGGGAGCTTGAGCGAATACGCGAACATTTCGGTTATGATTTTATGGCACTTGCTCTGGTTGAACCAGCCGAATATCAGTACGTCATTAAATGGAAAAATGCCGCTGGCAATTTAAATGATCGATTTAAGCGGATTGTGCTGCAATCTGGAAAAGGCATAGCAGGAGTCGTGTTTAAAACCGGGAAATCTGTCTTTATTCCATCTGTTCATCAATATGTTGGGGCAGAGAACCTATTTAATTATCCAATCGTTCAATCCGAAAAGCTCAAGAGTCTCGGGGCTGTGCCTTTGTGGAACGATGCTCGCGTCGCGGGCGTACTATTGGGTGGATTTCGAGAAGAACAACGGATGACCGAAGCCATGATGCGTGATTTGGAAACCTTGGCACATGAGGGATTTGGAGAGTTGAACGGGAAGGAAGTGATCTGAATTGACATTGTCTATAGGGACAGACTCTTTGAGTGCGCTAATGGTGAAGATGTTTGAGAACAGCACAGAAGCTATCTTCTTTTTTGATAGGGAAGGGAAAACCCTAGCCATGAACCCGGCGGCTGAGGAGATTGTAGGCGATGACGTTCTCATTCAACTCTATGAAGGACAGGACAAGGCTTTATGCGGAACATGCAGGGGTTATACAAGCGACACAGAGCCCCGCACCTGCCTTGACTGTTATTTCAATGTGCCTGAATCCGACAAATTTGCTTCTTTTCAAGTCTATTTGGAAACCAAAAGCAATGGCATGGTTCCCTATGCCGCTTCTTTTCACACCGTTGATTCTACAAATGGAATCCGGGTGCTGATGCTGAGAGACTTGACCCCGCAATTTCAGACACAGGAAAAATTATATCAAAACAAAATGATGAAGCATGTCATTGAAGCACAGGAAAATGAGCGAAAACGGCTTTCCAGGGAACTGCACGACAGTGTCGCCCAGGAATTGATGAGCGCGGTTGTTGAACTACGAGTGCTAAAATACATGACGAATGATGAGCAGCTCATTAAAAACATGAAGCAGACGGAAGCATCCATGACCCGATTATTGGATGATATCCGTAACCTGTCTGTGGAACTTCGCCCGGCCACCCTTGATGATTTTGGGCTTGAAGCGGCCTTCCGCTCTCACTTTAAGCGGATCGAGCAAAGCTTTGGTCTAGTGGTTGAGTTTGTGTCTGATCTTCCCCAAAAGCGGTATGGAAGTGAAAAAGAAACAGTCATATACCGTGTCTGCCAGGAAGCTGTGCTTAATGCGTTGAAGTATGCACAGGTCGATACCATTAAAGTTTCTTTGTCCGAGCATGAACATTCCCTTCGTTTGACTGTAGAGGATAATGGGATTGGCTTTGAAAAGGGAGGCAAGCCTATTGGAACGGGACTTGGCTTGTATGGTATGCAGGAGCGGGCAGAGCTGGTAGGCGGAAGTTTTGGCGTCCTTTCGAATGTCGGTCAAGGCACCAAAGTCTTTTTACAAATTCCGATTGGACATGAGGAGGAATAGAAACTTGATCAAAATTGTATTAGCGGATGACCATGCCATTGTACGAAGCGGATTTTCCATGATCCTCAACTTCCAATCGGATATGGAGGTTGTCGGGACAGCTGCAGACGGTATTGAAGCGTATACTATGGTAGCTAAGCATAAGCCGGATATTCTCATTATGGACCTTAGTATGCCGCCAGGCGAAAGTGGATTGATTGCCACAGGCAAAATTAAAGAAGACCACCCTGACACTAAAATTCTGATTTTGACCATGCATGACGACGAAGAATATCTATTTCATATTTTGAAGAACGGTGCTTCAGGGTATGTTTTGAAAAATGCACCCGATGAGGAGCTATTGCTTGCCATACGCACCATTCATGGGGGCGGGACGTATATCCATCCTAAAATGGCCACTTCTCTCGTGCGTGAGTTCATCAAAAAAGACACAACATCACAAACAGAGGATCCGTATGAGATCCTGTCCAAGCGTGAGCTGGAGATTCTCCCTCTGGTCGCAAAGGGATACGGTAACAAGGAGGTTGCCGAAAAGTTGTTCATCTCTGTCAAGACCGTGGAAGCGAACAAAGCTAAAATCATGGAGAAATTAAATTTAAAAAGCCGGCCTGAACTGGTCCAATATGCTTTAAAGAAAAAAATGCTGGATTTTTAGTTGATGAAGAAAATTATTTTTAATCCAATAATACAGCTAGAATAAATCAAGCAGCTTCTTACGAGAAGCGGCTTTTTTTATTTTCAGGGACTCCCCTGACCGGGAAAGGGGAGTCCCCTATATTCGAAAGGAAGGGCTAGCGGCTACAATGGGAACAGAAAAATACAAATCAAACATTCGACAGAATAAAGTTGAAAAGGTGAGTTAAATGATTAGAAAAATGCAGTTGCCACTACAAACATTGAACCTGATTCTTGGATTTATGGTATGGGTTATCATTTCATCTCTCATGCCGTTCATTACGGAGGATATTGCTATTCCACCCGGAAAATTGGCTATGGTTACGGCGATTCCGGTCGTGCTTGGATCGATTCTGCGCATTCCGCTTGGTTATTATGCCAATATTTTCGGGGCAAGAATCGTTTTTCTCGTTAGCTTTGTGTTGCTTTTGTTTCCGGTCTACTATATCAGTGAAGCTTCTACGATGATGGATTTAATTATCGGTGGCTTGTTCCTTGGAATTGGGGGAGCGGTGTTCTCGGTTGGGGTGACTTCGTTGCCTAAGTATTATCCGAAGGAAAGACATGGCTTTGTCAATGGGATGTATGGTGTGGGCAACCTGGGGACAGCGGTAACGACCTTCTCCGCTCCGATTGTAGCGACGCAGGTAGGATGGGCACTTACAGTTAAGCTGTATCTTATCTTGTTGCTTGTTTTTATCGTTTTGAATTTCTTCTTTGGGGACCGTCATGAAACTAAAGTCAAAACCCCCATTATGGAGCAAATCAAAGGGGTTTACAAAAATGAAAAGCTTTGGTTTTTCTCACTCTTTTATTTTATTACGTTTGGCTCATTTGTAGCTTTTACGGTGTATCTACCGAATTTCCTCGTATCGAACTTTGAACTGGATAAAGTGGATGCAGGGATGCGCACAGCAGGCTTTATCGCGATTGCTACATTCTTCCGTCCAATCGGTGGCTGGCTGGCGGATCGTTTTCAGCCCTTGTTCCTGCTGGTAGGTACGTTTGCTGTGTATACGGTTGCTGCGATTCTTCTGGCTTTTTCACCAGACATCACCTTGTATACCGTAGGGTGCTTGGCTATCGCTGTGAGTGCAGGAATCGGGAACGGTGTCATTTTCAAACTAGTTCCATTTTATTTTAATAAACAGGCAGGCATAGTGAACGGAATTGTATCCATGATGGGTGGCCTGGGTGGCTTTTTCCCTCCGATCTTGCTATCGACGATTCATGCCGCTACTGGCCAATATTCCATTGGGTTCATGCTGCTCTCCCAAGTGGCACTGGCTAGCCTGATTCTCGTCATATGGCTATATTATCAAGCACGTTTCCCTGTAGCTGCCGAGCAGAACCGCTTTGAGAAACAAAAGGAATTTCAGCAGTAAAGCATTAAGAGTGAAGAAATTATAAAGGCACCTTTAACGTTTCTAGCGAGAGCCACAGGAATAAGCACAAAGTTAACGATCGCTCTTCAACGTTAGGGGGACATTGTGATGAAGGAACGTTATTCAAGACAGATTTTATTTAGACCCATCGGCAGTGAAGGACAACGTAATCTGTCTGAAGCTATTGTTACCATTATCGGCTGCGGGGCACTAGGCTCCGCCATCGCTGAAACATTAGTAAGAGCGGGCGTCGGAGAGATTCACCTGGTTGACCGTGATTATGTGGAGACGTCGAATCTGCAACGCCAGCAGTTATTCACGGAGCAGGATGCTGCACAAATGCTCCCCAAGGTAACGGCTGCTGAAAAAAGGTTGAAGGCGATACGAGAAGACGTGCGCTTGTATACCTATCTCGACAGTCTGGATGCCGGGCTTGCTCAAGAGCTTGCTGGTAAAAGCACATTGCTGATGGATGCAACGGACAATTTTGAAACCCGGCTGCTTATAAACGATGCTGCACTAAAGGCTGAAATTCCATGGATTTACGGCGCCTGTGTTGGAAGCACAGGCGTTGTTTTTCCGTTCGTGCCGGGCAAGTCGGCTTGTTTTCGCTGCCTTCTGCCCTCGCTGCCAGCAATCAATCAGACCTGCGATACGGCTGGAATCATTTCGCCCGCAGTCCAAGTGACGGCAGCCCTCCAAAGTGCAGAAGCCATGAAGTGGCTGAGCGGCAAACGTGATCAGATGCGCAGCAAGGTTCATCTATTTGATCTATGGGAGAATACGCAAATGGACATAGGGATTTCCCGTATCCATAATCCGGATTGTCCAACCTGTGGGGAACAGCCCGTATTTCCTGCACTGACAGCACCCCATCGCTCGGCGTATGCTGCGCTGTGCGGGCGGGATGTGGTTCAGGTTCTTCCAGACCCTCATCGTCCGATCACTTTGGACGATGCAGAGAAGATGGGTAGGCTTATGGCGGAACATGTCAAAAGGACTCCTTATTTCGTTGAATTTTATGCCTTTAAGCATCGAATGATTTTATTTAAAAACGGAAGACTCCTTATTCACGGGATCGGAAGTGTTGCCAGGGGCCAAAAGTTATATCATCAGTTGTTCGGCTGAACAAGAGATATAGATCTAAGAAATAGAAATAGTTCATAGAATTTTCAAAGGGAAGTAGCGTGCCGTGTGGCTGGAAGGTGGAAAAAATGAGTGTATTTGAAATCGTGACGGAGCCCATTCTCCCACAGACCTATGCGGACTATGTCTTAAGACCGGAAGCAGGAGCAGTGACTTTATTTACAGGGCATGTAAGAGAGTGGACCCAAGGCGTACGGACGTTATCCCTAGCTTACGAAGCTTATGTACCTATGGCCGAGAAAAAGCTTGCGGAAATTGGCCACGAAATCGAACAGAAATGGGAAGGAACAAAAGTAGCAATCGCGCATCGGATTGGTGAGCTTCACATTGGAGATATTGCGGTTGTCATTGCTGTCTCATCACCACACCGCTCGGATGCGTATGAAGCGAATGAATATGCAATCGAACGAATCAAGGAAATCGTTCCGATCTGGAAACGAGAGATTTGGGAAGACGGCACGCAATGGGTCGGACAACAAAAGAAAAAACCGGGGGAAATCAGTCATGATTAAGCTGTACTATTTTGCAGGACTCCGTGAGGTGACGGGAAAATCCGAAGAAATGGCCGACCTGGCAGGCCAAACTGTGGAAGAATTGTGCAGTTGGATCACAGACAAATATCGGGATATGTCGATCGAGTCTATACGAGTTGCAGTAAATGAAGAATATGCGTTGCCAACAGATGTACTGCAGAATGGAGATACCGCAGCTTTTATTCCGCCTGTCAGCGGTGGCTAGTGAAAAAATGCTCGTCATGTGTCCATTTCTGCAACGTCAACTACAGCTAATGAAAAAAAGAAGGTGGTCACATGAGTTCACATCCACTTAAAGACTCTTTGCGGCGTCCGATCCGTGATTTACGTATATCCGTGACGGACCGTTGCAATTTTCGCTGTTCCTACTGTATGCCAAAAGAAATTTTCGGTGACGACTTTGCCTTTCTTCCCAAAAGCGAATGCCTGTCGTTTGAAGAAATTCATCGACTTACGGAGCTCTTTGTGGGCCTTGGGGTCCAAAAAATCCGACTCACTGGCGGTGAGCCATTAATGCGGCCCAATCTTTCCGACCTTGTTTCCCGTATTTTGTCGATCAACGGCGTGGAGGATATGGGGTTGACCACAAATGGCTTGCTATTAGGGCAACAGGCAGAGCGCCTGTATGACGCAGGGCTGCGACGCCTTAATGTCAGTGTGGATGCTCTGAACCCGGAACTATTCGGGCGGATGAATGGACGAGGCATTAAGCCTGCTTTCATTTTGAAACAGATTGATTATGCTAGAAAAATCGGTTTTGAGATCAAGGTCAATATGGTAGTTCAAAAAGGTGTTAATGATTCTGAAATTTTGCCGATGGCTGCTTATTTTAAGGAGCAGGGAATAACCCTTCGTTTTATTGAGTTTATGGATGTAGGTAACGATACCGGTTGGAGCTTCAAGAAGGTAGTTACCAAAGAAGAGATTATTGAACAACTTAAGAATGCGTACGAGCTGGAGCCGATAGATCAGAATTACTTTGGAGAAGTGGCCAAACGTTACCGTTATAAAGACAGCGACGCGCAGGTTGGCTTTATTACCTCGGTCTCTGATTCGTTTTGCTCATCCTGCACGCGTGCCCGTCTATCTTCGGATGGCAAGTTTTATACGTGTTTGTTTGCTTCAGACGGATTTGATTTGCGCCAGATGCTTCGTGGCGGGGCGAATGATCAGGAACTACTCGATGCCGTTACTTCCGTATGGGAGCAACGCATAGACCGGTATTCCGATGAACGTACTGAACAGACTGCAAACAACCGAAAAAAGATTAACATGTCCTACATTGGCGGCTGACATTTTTATCATGGCAATGTGCCGTATTCAAGGTGCTGCCCCCAAAAAAGAAAGCGCAAACATTTTTGTTGGCAAAACTTAAATTTGATGTTATTATGATCTTGGGATTGTTACTGAAAAGGCAAAACCCGGGACATGGAACTGGATTTCCATGTGTTGGGTTTTGCCTTTTCTTTTTGAATACAGGTTTGCAGTAACGCAGAAAGGTGAGTGATGATGAGCCTTACAAGTGCTGAACAACAATGGTAATAACGTCGACCAACAAAACAGCAGCCCAGAATAATGTCGTAGGACCTTGGTTAAAGGGAAAACGTAGGGCTTATCTCTCTTTATGAATACGCTTTCAAGGTAAGGGTTGTAAATCTGCACATTATGGTTGGTTTACAGCGAAAGTTTGATCGGCTATTACCGTCTTGTGACCTATCTGAAATATCGCCCAGCATCTAATTCCTTTTTTAAATTATTGCGGGATCAGGGGGCAGCCAGAATGATCATAACAAAGATATTTAATAATAACGCCATAATAGCCAAAGATTCAAAAAGGCATGAATTTGTTGTTATGGGGCGTGGAATTGCTTTTAAAAAGAATGCAGGGGAACAAGTAGAAGAGCATTTAATTGAAAAGGTTTTTGTCCTAAAACAAAAAGATGCCTCCGAGAAATTTAAATTATTGTTAGAGGATGTTCCTACAGAATATGTTTCGTTATGCTATGACATCATTGAATATGGAAAAAGCATATTGGAAGCACAGCTGAGTGACTATGTATATGTTTCGCTTACAGATCACATGAACAATGCATTTAAAATGTTTGATGAAGGGTTCAAAAATGCGAACCCGCTCATTTGGGAAATCAGAAAATTTTATCCTAAAGAATTCGGAGTTGGCTTAAAAGCATTAGATTTTATTGAAGAGGAAACAGGTAAACGATTGTCTGAAGATGAGGCAGGTAACATAGCTCTTCATTTAATCAATGCTCAAGTCAATAGCTCCTACCATAAAGTAGCTGATGTTGCTCAACAAACTCAAAAAATACAGGATATCTTAAATATTATTAAATATTCTTACAATATTACTCTGGATGAGCAATCGACCAGCTATGAACGATTTATTACGCATTTAAGGTTTTTCTTTCAGCGATTAATTCAAAAAGAAAAAAAATTAGCACTGGAAGATGATTTTCTATTAAGGCAAGTGAAAGCAAAGTACAAAAAAGCCTACAACTGTATGCTAAAGATTGAGAGATACTTGGACACGGTATTGTCAGATGAAGAAAAACTGTATATAACGATTCATATTCAGCGCGTAACTCAATGACCAATTGAATAACTCCTTGGATTGTTACTGGTAATGCAGGCGAAACCAACCTAGATCGAATTTGATCTGTTTTGGTTCCGCCTTTTTTTATAAATACAAATAAAGGGGCAGTTACAATGAAGTATGAGACATTAGCAAAAGACATCATCAGAAATGTCGGCGGCAAAGAAAATGTAAATAGTCTAACTCATTGTATTACACGCTTGCGCTTCAAACTAAAGGATGAAAGTAAGGCCGATACAGAGGTTCTGAAAAATATGGATGGTGTGGTCACTGTGGTAAAAAGCGGCGGACAATACCAAGTGGTGATCGGTAATCATGTGCCTGAGGTTTATGCGGATGTTACCGCG
The DNA here is from genome assembly GCF_006874425.1 of Paenibacillus ottowii. Lineage (GTDB taxonomy): Bacteria > Bacillota > Bacilli > Paenibacillales > Paenibacillaceae > Paenibacillus > Paenibacillus ottowii. The sequence goes on along the minus strand of NZ_VIJZ01000005.1, from coordinate 47,333 downwards.
ATAGGTGGCTTCCAGGCAGGTGATGCAGAAGAAACATCAGGTGAAAAAGTGAGTTTGTTCAATAAGTTTATTGATACCATTTCAGGTGTATTTACACCCACGCTGGGTGTCTTGAGTGCCACGGGTATGATTAAGGGCTTCACGGCCTTGTTTGTAGCTTTAGGATGGCTGACCGTTACCTCAGGTACCTATCAAATTCTCAATGCTTTAGGAGATTGCTTGTTCTACTTCTTCCCAGTTTTCCTGGGGTATACGTCGGCCAAAAAGTTCAATGCCAACATTTTTATAGGTATGGCGATCGGTGCGTCACTTGTTTATCCAACCTTTAGCGCGATAACAGCCTCGGGTAAACCGCTATACACTCTATTTAGCGGCACCATATTTGAGTCACCGGTATATATCACCTTCTTAGGTATTCCGGTCATTCTCATGAGCTATGCATCAACTGTGCTTCCGATTATTGTATCCACCTATGTCGGCTCAAAAATAGAAAATTTCTTTAAAAAGGTCATCCCTAGCGTAGTAAGAACTTTTTTGGTTCCGTTTTTCACCTTGTTAGTTATTGTTCCCTTAGCTCTGATTGTGATTGGACCGCTCTCGACTTGGGCAGGTCAACTGCTGGGTGCAGCCACCCTCTTTGTGTATAACCTAAGCCCGATTATTGAAGGTATTATCATGGGGGCTTTCTGGCAGGTATTTGTTATTTTTGGACTGCACTGGGGTCTCGTTCCTATCGCTATGAACAACTTGGCGGTGCTCAAATTCGACCCGATCCTTGCTGCGACGCTGGGGGCCTCCTTTGCTCAAACAGGTGTGGTGCTGGCGATTTTGTTCAAAACCAAAAACGTAAAACTGAGATCACTTTCCATTCCAGCTGTCATCTCCGGGATTTTTGGTGTAACAGAACCCGCGATTTACGGGATTACATTACCACGTAAGAAACCATTCATTTTAAGCTGTATAGCGTCTGCAGTAGGCGGCGGTATCATCGGAATGATGGGAACGAAAGGCTATATCATTGGTGGCCTGGGTATTTTCGCGATTCCAAGCTATATCAGTCCGTCAGGAATAGACAGCGGATTTTATGGGGCTGTTATTGGTATTCTGGTAAGTTTCGTATTAGGCTTCTTGCTTATGTTCTTTGGTGGATTCAGAGATGATGAGGTAAAAGAAACGAAAAAAGAAGCGAGTACAACAGGTGCAGCAAAAGGAGGAGAAGTCTTAATCAGACAGGAGACGGTGATCAGTCCGTTAAGGGGTGACGTAAAACCGTTATCTGAGGTAACTGATGAAGCCTTTTCGACAGGTGCTCTGGGGAAAGGGATTGCCATTGAGCCTGCTGAAGGTAAGGTCGTTTCACCTGTAGATGGTGTATTAACCTCCTTATTTTCGTCAGGTCACGCCATCGGAATTACCAGTGATCAAGGTGTGGAGATCCTCATCCATGTAGGCAAGGATACGGTCAAATTAAAAGGCAAACATTTTTATCCCAAAGTAAAACAAGGAGAAGCCGTCAAAAAGGGACAATTGCTGATGGAGTTTGATATGGAGGCGATCAAAGAGGCTGGTTACGTTCTGACTACCCCTGTAATCGTTGCCAACACGGCTAATTACTTGGATGTCATTGAAACGGAGAAGAAGACGATTGGTTATAAAGAGGATTTATTGACGGTGATGGTTTAAACTACCAATATTTTAGGAGGAATAAACAATGAGTAATAATATAACCAAGAAGTTTCCACAAGGATTTTTATGGGGAGGGGCCACGGCTGCCAACCAATTTGAAGGTGGATATAACGTGGGTGGTAAGGGACTAAGCACTGCTGATGTCATAACAGCCGGGACGCATACCATTTCCCGAAGAATTACGCCAGTGTTGGAAGAAGGCATGAACTATCCAAGTCACGAGGCGATTGATTTCTACCATCATTATAAAGAGGATATCCGATTATTTGCTGAAATGGGGTTTAAGGTCTTTAGAATGTCGATTGCTTGGTCCCGAATATTTCCAAACGGAGATGATACCGAGCCGAATGAGCAAGGCTTGCAGTTTTATGATCGTGTATTCGCAGAATTAAAAAAGTACAACATTGAGCCGTTGGTTACAATCTCGCATTATGAGGCACCGTTTCATTTAACTGAGAAATATAATGGCTGGTCTGATCGCAGAGTCGTCGATTTTTATGTAAGGTATTGCGAAGTGCTCTTTAACCGATACAAGGATGTCGTAAAATACTGGCTCACCTTTAATGAAATTAATATCTTAACCTTGTCTTTCGGAGCGTTCATGGCCGGAGCGATGATGCCAGAGGGAAATGGAGAGCTCGCCCATGCTACAGTGAAGGATGAGCAGGTGCTGTATCAAGCATTGCACCATCAATTTGTAGCCAGCGCAAAGGCAGTAAAGCTGGGGCATGAAATTAATAAGGATTTTAAAATCGGCTGTATGATTGCTTATATGTGCTCTTATCCACTTACCTGTAACCCTGATGATGTTTTGCTGGCCCAACAAAAGGATAACTTGAGTAATTTCCTATGCTCAGATGTTCAAGTAAGAGGTGTTTATCCCGGGTTTGCCAAACGATATTTTAAAGAACATCATATCCAAATTACGATGCAGGACAATGACGAGGACGTCCTAAAAGAAGGTTGCGTAGATTTTTATACCTTTAGCTATTATTCATCTACTTGTGTCAGTGCAGACCCCAATCAGGAAAAGGTGGGTGGGAATTTATCCATGGGATTAAAGAATCCCTACTTAAAAGCAAGCGCCTGGGACTGGCAAATCGATCCGCAGGGATTGAGATGGTCGCTCAATAACATTTATAACCGATATGAAATTCCGTTAATGGTTGTGGAAAATGGTCTGGGCGCCGTGGATGCCGTGGAAGAAGATGGCTCCATTCAGGATGATTATCGAATTGATTATCTAAAGCAACACATTGAGCAAATGAAAGAAGCGATTGCTGATGGAGTAGATTTAATAGGCTACACCCCTTGGGGATGTATTGATCTGGTAAGTGCAGGAACCGGGGAAATGAAAAAACGCTATGGATTCATATATGTGGATAAGGATAATGAGGGGAAAGGGACACTTGCCAGATCCAGAAAGAAAAGCTTCTATTGGTATAAGAGCGTGATCGAAACCAATGGAGAACAGCTGGATTAATGCTTCGTGTGTGTCTCTGGTTGAAGGGATTCAGCATGTGGCGACCCATTCGGAGGAGCTTAGTGCAACAGCACAGGAAATTTTAAGCAATACGAAAAAAGCGGTTGAGGACTCCGGTAACGTGACTGAGGTGGCTGGCTACATCAAGGAAATCTCAGAACAGACTAACCTGCTTGGTTTAAATGCTGCGATTGAAGCTGCCCGGGTGGGTGAGACAGGAGCGGGTTTTGGGGTTGTCGCTACAGAAATCCGCAAAATGTCTACAGGCACCAAGGAAGCAACAGGGCGCATTGAGCAATCCTTGCAAGCCGTTAGACAATCAGTGTATAAGATGGAAGAAGAGATCACGCAGATTACCGTATCCTCCCAAGAGCAAGCCAAGCTTGTGTCGGAGTTTATGAATATTATCGATCAATTAAATGAAACCAATCAAGGTTTGAGAGGTTTAATAGAGAAAATCACGAATGATGTTAATGCAAAATAAAGATTTTAAAAAAAGTCTCGGTCTGTGAATTGTGCATTCCGTCATGGTAATGTAGATCACAGGGCGGGACTTTTTTTAGTTTATGGAGATAAATAACTTGGAGTGGATACATGTATGAATTTGAATGAGTTAAATGAACAGAGTTACACAGAACTAGAGGATTATTGGGTGCGTGTGTTTCTAAATGTAGTACAAGATCAGGATAAGGAGAACTGGGTGATTCCTTATTACAACACAACCTATTCTAATGGTCAGAAAATCATAGATATGAACCCTATTTTTTCGGCTAAATCAAAAATAAATCATAAATCCATCAGAATCATTCATGAAACGGATCATGAAGAAGATGACGTTCACTATTGGTTAGATACGAATGGGAAAAACGAATTAGTTATTATTTGTCCCTTGTCACAGCAACATGTGCGAAAAGTAAAGGGGATCATTGAACGCTGGATTTATGAATGAGAGTCATTATCCATAATCGAAACTTTTCCGATATAATAGGCAAGAGAAGCCATAGAACAGATACTACCTCAGAGAGGTGATTCACAATGACCGTTGATATTCTCCGACGTAATAATGTAAAAGTGCTAGGCACAGGTAGCCAGACGATTGTGTTTGCTCACGGCTTTGGATGCGACCAGGATATGTGGCGTTATATCGTCCCTAGCTTTATCGACAACTACCAAATCGTCTTGTTTGATTACGTAGGTTCCGGAGATTCTCAAATAAAGTATTATGACTCGAAAAAATACAGTGACTTGCAAGGGTATGCCCAAGATGTGCTGGATATTATGGAAGCGTTAGACTTAAGAAATACCATGTTCGTCGGACACTCCGTTAGCAGCATGATCGGAATGCTCGCCTCCATCCGCAGCCCTCAATATTTTGAACGCATTGTCATGCTCGGTCCTTCTCCACGCTATGTGAATGACCTGCCTTCTTATTATGGTGGTTTCGATAAAAGTGATATTGATGAATTATTGGATATGATGCAAATGAACTTTATTGGCTGGGCCAGTTATATGGCGCCCATTGCTATGCAGAATCCCGAGCGACAGGACTTAACCGAAGAATTGGAAAAGGCATTTTGCTCCAGAGATCCTCATATTGCACGGCAATTCGCAGAGGTTACATTCTTTTCAGATTGCCGTTTCGATCTTCAGCATGCTTCGGTTCCTACACTTATTCTCCAGTGCTCGGACGATAGTATTGCTCCAATTGAGGTAGGGGATTATTTACATGCCCATCTTAGAAATAGCAGACTTCAGCAGATGAGAGCAAAGGGACATTATCCTCATTTAAGCCAACCAGGAGAAACAAGCAATTTAATCAAAGAATATTTAGCCAGTGTGTAATATCGTATGAAAGGCAGTCATGCAATGGATATTCAATTAGATAAAGCTCCCTGTGGATACTTTTCAATTTCGGATGCTGGGATCATACAATCGGTAAATCAAACTTTGTTGGACATGCTTCTTTATGAACGCGATCAATTGCTCGGACGGCCGATTGAAATGACCATGTCTGTTACTAACAAGCTATTTTTTCATACTTATTTTTATCCCTACATTCAGTTGTACGGGCGTGTCGATGAGATGTACTTTTCGTTTCGCACAAGTGATCGACAGGATATGCCTGTACTACTAAACGGAATTCGCCATGAACGAAATGGAGAAGCAGTGATTGACTGTGTAGTGCTTGTGATGCGTAAGCGTATTGAACACGAAAAAGATATACTACAGACCAAAACCAAGCTTCAGGAATTATATCAGGCGACGAATGAAGCCAACCAGGAGCTTGAACGGTTGCACGAAGAATATGAAATCAAGCAGCAGGAATTAGTGAGGATCAATCTCCAGCTAGAAACGATGGCGTCAACCGATCCGTTAACTGGGCTAAAGAATAGAAGATATTTTCAAGATCAGTTACTGGCTAGCCTAGCCTCCTTTCAGGAGACAGGGATCCCCTTTTCCCTGCTGATCATTGATATTGATCATTTCAAAAGCATTAACGACACTTACGGTCATCCGGTGGGCGACCTGGTGCTTACTCATCTGGCTGAATTACTACAATCCCTGTCACGGGACGTGGATATTGTCGCTCGTTACGGTGGCGAGGAATTTGTAATTATCCTTCCCGGCAACGATCAACAGGAAGCTATTCGTACAGCCGAAAGATACCGCACCATGACGGCTTCAAGGGATTGGGAAGAATACAGCATTACTGTGAGTATTGGTGTGGCAACGGTCACGCAAGCGGATACGGAACAATCGATCGTTCATCAAGCAGATTTGGCTCTGTATGCCTCCAAGAGTGGTGGGAGAAACCGGGTTACACATTCAGCAAGTCTTGTAGAGAAATAGATAGAGGCTTAATAAAGGGAATAAGAGCCGACGCGCCTTAGAGCTAATTAGCCTAGCCTGTCTCTTACGGCGGGCTTTTTATTATAAAAAGAATGAGTGATGTGGAGGGATAAACATGGGGGAAGCGTACAAGCTGGATTGTGATACCTGTGTTTTTACTAAGAACATATTTGTGGGATTCGGTTTTTCATATATGAGTTTGGAATCTATTGCTTCATTTGTGCAGGATGCTGCCCTTAAGCGGTGCATAGAAGAATTCACAGGCAACCCTTCGACGAGATATGATGCTTATGACGCGATATATGTATGTCCGGTCTGTCAGGACATCCGCAATGAACTGTTTATTGAGATGATATCGGACTCATCACATTATAAAATTTCTTATGCTTGTCCTAAATGCGCGAGTGTTATGGAACAGGAACACATTGAGAACAATGCGCATGTTCATTTAAGCTGCCCAGCATGTGAAAAGGGTAAATTGAAGGCAACGTTTTATATGGATTGGGATTAGTAGATTCCCCGAACATCTCTACAGCATACTCCAATAAGTCTGGTCAAACCATTCAAATTCGGTTAATATTAATGATAACGATTCTCATTTGAATCATCAGAATGAATGAAAACATTTGAGGTGTGCGCTTGTGAATTCAAATGCGTTATCATTAATATATCAGCATTACTTAGAAAAAACTCCGTTTAGAAAACAAAATGAGCATACGTATATGATGTTACCGGAAGCGGATAACGGATATATCTACCGAGTTACAACTTACAGCGGAATCGAGATTGTCTATTCGCACATTCAATATCACGAGCCGTACCCGACGTATTTTGCTTCCAAAGGACAAATGATTAAACTTCAATTTGCACTTTCGGGACGACGAAATGTAATATATCCGGTCTGGATTATACACTCCCGATGGGACAGGGTGCTCTTATTTTTTTACAGGATTTCAAAGCACGTTTCCATCCTCCAGTTAACGAACAATACCGATCATTTGCACTTGGCATTCCTGTTTCGTTGTTTAATTATGCGGCTTCACAGTTGGCGGCTCGTCACCAGGCAGCTATTGAATTTAATCAAATTCTGAAGGGTGCTGCATTCCATCACCTTGGTTTTGAACTGGATCACCGAAGTATAGTGATGATTGAACATTTGATCAAAGACTTGAAAAGTGTGCATAGATCGCATTTATTAATGGAAGCAGCAGCACTGGAGATTTTAAATCGATTTATGATTCAATTATTTGATTTAACCTCCATGCCCGAAGGCTTATCTAAAGAAGATGTCAGAAAGTTGACAGAAGCTGCGCTGGCTGTAGGATACAGCAATGTGAGTGCCTTTTCAGAGCAATTTTTCCGGGAATACGGAGTGAAACCATCGTCCTTGAAGAAAGCATTTTAAATTTCTTTTGTGACCATTCCCCAAAATATCAAGTAAGCAAAAAGCTGGAGCCTATATAGATAGGATTCCAGCTTTTTTATGTGATGCTTATTTTACAAAAGTTTCTGTACCCTCTAAATTGATGGTTGAAGTATGGGGACGAGACGCTTCTTCAATATTTCTAAATGCCCAGTAATTTGCTGGTACATCCTTCCACGTAGCCTGAATTGTTCCTTCCAGAGGCCCACGTTTTAAGATCGTGTTCAAAATTGTAACAGTTTCTACTCTTGTTATATATTTATTCGGTTGGAAGCTGTTGTCGTTATAACCGGTAATCCATCCTGCATTAGCTAGCGCTACAATGGAATCTCTTGCCCAATGCTTTTCGATATCGGTATAAGGAGACGCTGCGGTTTGCGTTCCTTTAAGCTGCTTCCAGGATGCGATTATTGCTGCCATTTCAGCACGGGTAATGGGTTGCTCTGGGTGAAATGTTCCATCTGAATATCCATTCATGAGGTGCTGTGTCGTGAGTGCTATAATCGAATCTTTTGCCCAATACGTGCCAGGTACATCTTTGTAAGTCGTTGTATTTTCTTTTGTCTCCAGCTTCATAATTCTAGCCATCATCGCAGCGGTTTCAGCCCGCGTAATCGATTGGTCGGGTCGGAATGTACCATCCTGATAACCCGTTATATATTTCTCATGCACCACCTCTGATTGCTCTACTGGCGTGATTTCCGGAGTCGGTAAATCTGTCGGTAAAGTCGATGGCGATAAAGGTGTGGTTGTTTCGCTGGAAGCAATAGACTCACTGCTATCTGTACTATCCTTCTTATCTTTTTTACTGCTAGTAGTACCAGTTCCGCCCGTATTTCCAGTACCTGTATCTTCATTTACAACCTGTATATACGCTTCAGATGTACTCGGTGCGAATCGAGCATCTCCACTGTATATAGCAGTAATCGAGTGGCTTCCTACACTCAAGTCGCTTGTAGTATAGTATGCATTAGCATATCCATTCGAAATGCCCACCGGCTCCATCGTCAGCGTATCTAATATATTCGTGCCGTCCATTAGGATGACCGTTCCAGTTAAATCGCCCGAAGTTTGAGGGTTCGAGGTTGTCCTCACGCTAAACCTTACTTCTTGACCGTGATTAGACGGATTCAGCTCACTCAACACTGTAGTTACTGTAGGTCGCAGTGTAGGAGTAGGTGAAGGTGAAGACGCATTTACGACCTGAATGTATGGCTCAGATGTACTGGGGGTAAATCGGGCATCCCCACTGTATATAGCCGTAATCGGGTGACTTCCCACACTTAAATCGCTTGTAGTGTAGGTCGCGGTGGCATATCCATTCGCAATGCCATTTGGCCTCATCGTCAGCGTATCTAGTATATCCGTACCGTCCATAAGGGTAACTGTTCCGGTTAAATCTTTTGAAATTTGTGGGGTTGAGATGGTTTTGATGCTAAACGTTACAGATTGACCTTGGTTAGAAGGATTTGTCCAACTCGTTACCGTAGTTTCAGTAGCATACACAGCGTCCGTTACACTAGATACTGGTGAAGAGGTTGCATACACGGCACTCTCGGAAAAGCTCCATGTCCAGGTCCCCAATAAGACGATAACAGCAAGATAAGTTAAACAAAAAGACTTGAATTTACTCATAAACTTCCTCCATAAGTTTTTTCCGGTGTCACGATGAGCTTACTAAGATCCTCCATGATGACTAACCTTCTAATATGATTTTCTTACACTACCGAATTACTATACTAAATGTCTCTGAACCAATTCTGAACCAAATCAACTATAACCGTGTCCAATTCAAATCGTCTCCTCAGAACAAATGCAAAAAGGGCCAACCCCAAAGAACTGGTTGACCTCATAAATATAAATAACAGTTTAGCGTGATGTTCTGGAGAAACTTAATCCGCTAGTATTTGAATTTGACCGTTAGTTCCTGTAATTTCTGTGACATATCTGACAAGGTCGTTGCCAGGCCGGTGATCTGCTGCATTGAAGCCAGCTGCTCTTCTGCAGACGCTGCAATATTCTGCGAGTTGTCTGCCGCTTGGAGTGCCAGACTGGATACGTTCTCTCCGCTCGCCGAAATTTCCTGGACACTTGCGGTTATTTGCTGCGTGATGCTCGAGAGCTCTTCCGTTTGCTGTGCAATATGATTGGTGGATGCCACAATTTTGTTAAACTGCTGCTCTGTCTCATTGGCAATTTTAATGCCAGAGTCGACATCCTGTTTTACGCGTTCCATGGTCTTAAGCGAATGCTCCATATCTTTGCGCATATTCTGAATCAACTCGGAAATCTGCCCGGAAGATTGGTTCGATTGTTCGGCCAGCTTTCTCACCTCTGAAGCAACTACGGAGAAACCGCGACCTTCTTCGCCTGCACGGGCAGCCTCAATCGAAGCATTTAAGGCAAGCAGATTGGTCTGCTGTGCGATATCCGTAATGGCATGCAGCATCGTGTCGATCTGTTGAGTGCGTTCATCCAGCATCCTCATAACCGCATCGGTTTCATTGACGGAATGGTTAATCAGGTCCATTTGCTTCACTGTATGTTGTACAGCAGTACCGCCAAGGCTCGCCATTTCCATCGCGTCTGCAGACGATTCAGCGATGGTCAAGGAGCTGTCTGTGATCCGCTGCATACCTATTGAAATTTCCTCAAGCGAGCTGGTTGTCTTCTGGAGCATCAACTGCTGCTCCTTTGCACCAGCCGCCGATTCCTGAATTGCGACGGTGATATGCTCGGTTGCTTGCCCCGTGTGTTCTGCTCCAAGGGTCAATTCTTTCGAGGAAGCAGCGACCTGCTTTGTGGACAGGTTTACCTCACCGATCAAAAATCTAATATTTTTAATCATATGATTGAAGTCCTGTGCAAGCTCGCCGATCTCATCTTTTGAACGAATTTTGACTTCTTCGACCGTTAAATCACCGTCCGCAACTGCGTTAAGCCGCTTTGCAATCATGATGATAGGCTTCGTAAAACGTCCCGAAACAAAGCCTACGATAATTGCTCCCAGAATAACCGCAACAGTCGTAATAATCAGGACAATATAAAGGACTTTGGTCGCTCCGCTGTTAAATTCGTTAAAATATGCTCCAGAACCGATGATCCATCCCCAATAAGGATCCTTTTCAACATAAGAAATTTTCGTTTCCACTTGATCTGTACCAGGTAAAGCCCATTTGTAAGTGACGAATCCCCCGCCGTTTGTACCGACTTCTACAAACTCTTTTCCCACTTGCACACCGTCTTCCGACACGGCATTCATTAAATTCTGACCTTCATTTGAAGGGTTCATCACTGAAACGGCATCTTGGTTGACTGCCCACGGATAACCTGTTTTACCTACTGTATATTTAATCTTTATCGGTCTTTTATTATTAGCATCTTTTACACCGAGGAGCTCGATGCGCAGTTTTTCCTGTGCTTCCTCCAATGTTAAATTACCGGCTTCGACTTGCCCATTGAGGAAACTAATCATACCAATTACCATTTGCACACTATTCTTAAGTGCCACTTTGCCTGATTCATTCATTTCATTCTTGGAAACAAAATAAGAACTGCTTCCAATCACGAAAGTAGGTACAATTAAAATAATCAAGCACATTATGGTTAACTTCGTTCTTAGTGATCTCACCTTCATGTTTGATCCTATCTTTGTTTTCACTGCGATTCCCCCTTAGACATCGATGTACAGACTCAATCCATTACTATAGTAGTTCAAAAGCATACAAGACTTTACATCATATATCGTAATATCATGCTAGGAAATTAAGCTCTCTCATATAGTCAGCGATGAAGAGAACAATAAAGTTCATCTAACAACGATATAGGGGGGGTGAATAATCGACGGCGTTCATTGGTTGAATGCAGACTACCTTTACAGTCCTGAAGCCTGGTTGCTGTTTTATATGCTAAATTTAATCCGTTTAACCGCAATTTTTTCCGTATGCAGGCAGTAGTTTCTTAGCATGCCCCGTATACTTCTGCATAGAGAAAATCTATAGATATGTGTGTAAGCTGCTTGTTATTTACGCTTACTCTATTTGCAGGATTAAATGGTTGGCTCAGTGGGGGGCTGCTGTTAATCCTGCTGATTGTTACGCGCGGCTTAATAGGCGGTTTTATCCCAGCGGTATTGTCATCGAATCAAGCTTACATGGGGGATGTAACGGAAGGAGAAGAGCGTGGGAGTGGGATGGCTATTATTAGTGCGGCCAATGGGCTTGGTCTGGTTTTTGGTCCCGCGATTGCAGGTGCTTTTACTCTAATAGGGCTGTTATGGCCCTTATATTTTGGGATTGTCATTGCCGCTGTCGCATTCGTGGTGTCTCTGCTGGCGATTCCGGCTGCCCAGCCCGTTATTCAGCAAAAACCCGCTAGAATTAACCCCCTCCTTCCAGGACTAAGAATGTATTTGTTTGTGGGTTTAGTTACAATGATAAGTATTGTGACGATTCAGGTTATAGGTGGTTTTTATTTTCAAGATCAGTTAGGTCTTACATCCAACGAAACGGCAAGAGTCGTTTCCTTTGGACTTATGTTCTCCGGGGCAGCGATGTTGATTGTGCAGATCATCCAGATGAAGTGGCTTAAATGGCAGCCTAAGCCGATGATTTTGCTCGGTTCTCTATTTCTGATTGCTGGAATGGTATCATTTCTGATTTCAGCCAGCTTGGTTGTTTACTATGCAGCATTCTTTATGTTTGGCATAGGTACGGGCTTACTGATGCCCGGATTTATGGCAGGTGCTTCGCTTGCAGTCAGTCAGGAACAGCAAGGGGGAGCGGCGGGGCTGGTAGCTGCGGTACAGGGAATTTCCGCGATCATTGCTCCTATTTTGACGACCACCTTGTATCGAGTGGACAAATATATTCCCTTTACGCTTATAGCAGCCTTGGTTGCTGTTATGGCTGTTCTTATGTTGGGCGTTAGAAAAAGAAACGAAAATCGTAAGCCTGTGGCTCAGAAGGCTAAGTAAATAAAAGAGTGGTTAGATGAATCCATAGGCTTCCGGGGTATACTCTCCGGAAGCCTATATCTATTATAATAAGTTATAAGAAATTTCAGGAAAATCAGAAGGAAGTGAAGAGCTTGTGGACATCTAGCAAAAATGGGTGGCTTTAAACAAAAAACACAGCTTGTATGCACCCAGTCCCGAGGCTATCCAAGCCATGTACCAATTGAAGGAAGAGCTTGAGGACCTAGGAAGCGAGCAGGCTGCCAGAATTTTAACAGAGTTATATCTTCATCTGCATCAATACGAAGAGGCACTAGAGATTTTTATGTCTGTCATGAATCGGAAAAGTAAAGCAGATTTGAAGAAACAGTGGAGTATTCAAGGGATGATTGATAGCCCGATTCGACCGCCGGTGATTAAGCCTTTAATCAAAGCAGCGAGGCGCAAGAAAACTCCCGATCTCCCTGTGTTTACTTATCATCAAGACCCTGTACGTACTCAGGTCTTTAAATCAGGCTTTTTAAAAACGTGTTCCTGTTGTGGACGGCAGACTGATATCTGGTACTCAGGTCCCTTTTATACAGTAATTTCATATGAGGCGATCTGTCCTTGGTGTATTGCGAATGGCAGCGCTGCGAGCATGCTACAGGGAACATTTCATGATCCTGCTTGCTGTGCACAACTAGAGGAAGCAAAACTGGATGAGCTACTGCATCGGACTCCCGGTTATGAGGCAGGACAGACCGCCGCGTGGCTGGATCACTGCGATGACTACTGTGTTTTTATAGATTTTGTGGGCTGGAAGGAGCTTGTCAGTAGAGGGATAGAAAATGATGTCAACCTGATGTTTATGCCTATTTTGTCTTTGGGTCATGAAGAAGAAGCTAAGAACCGAATGCAGGAAAGCATGGAACGTGACGGATCATTCCGAGGCTATTTATTTCAATGCAGCCATTGTAAGGAATACCTCTTATATGCGGACTATGACTGAACCCAAGTGAATTTTCTGAGGTGAATGAGAAAGTGAAACCCGATTTAGGGGTGGTCCTAATTAAGGAGGAGTTCATAAAATTGGAGGAATGCAGATGGGGTGGGAGTATGGAATTAAGGTCGCAGATGTTAAGGATATTAAAGCACTAATGGAACGCTTAGCTGAAGCATTGCCTGGGATTGACGGATATCGGATGCAAAGGGATGAGGATGGCTTTGTCCTGTTTCAAAATAATTCTGATTGGCCTGAAGCGCTCCAGATTTCAGTGGAAGAGGCAAGAAATATTGAAGGGTTAGAAGACAATGAACCTTATATCTATTGTCTATTTCATATCGGGGGTGAAGATGCGATGAGGTTGAGGGAAGGAATGTGCAGGGTGCTGGAAGAAGAGAAATGCGCTGCGGATTGGTTCGAGTTATAGCCGAAGAAAGGAGTGGGTGAGATTGAGTAAGAAGGACAAAAAAGAGATTGAGACACTAATCTATCGCTATAAGGGACCACGAGCCAATATTGGATATACCTTTGAACCGCTGCGCTATGGGGATATAGATGAGCCAAAGCTGGAAGAGATGCTCTTTATTTACGCAGATGACTTTGATATCGTGCTGTCTGCGTTAAAGTCCAAATATCCACTTGTCGATCCTGATACGGGGGAAACGTATGAGGCCTTTGATCCTTGCTGGGATAATCCGATTCAGGCGTCGGTATGGCATGAAATATTAACAGAATTGGATGCTTGGCCTGCCAAGGAGCCAGAATTACGCATATTTATCGATTCCTTTACAGCATGGGTCAGAGCGCATTTGAAGCAAGCAGATGGTATTATCGTGACCGGAAATCTGTAGAGGAAGGCAATGCACTGCAATCCGTATTTTCGCTGCCCCTCGCTTCGAGGGGCAACTGGAAAGCGAGCCGCTGGGTCAAATGCCTCGTTCTTTACATTGCATGCGACAGGCTCCTTATGGCAACTGGATTATTGACGGTGCTTCTGAATCCTGAGTAACTTTTGCTCCAATTTGGTATCACCCATAAATTTGCTAACGGATATAGCAAGCTGATATTGAATGGTCCCCATATTGTTAGCGGCAGGTTGAAGAACCCCTTTTATCGTTTGCCATAACGAAGTAGCCTGTCGGCTTTTTGCTCCAAAATGCATGATGATGTGGATACAGGCTGTAATTATATTGCGGCCAAGTCCGTACAGGAACCATTCTTTTTCCTTCGTAATAAGCGGAATGATGGTTGCCATCGTTTCCCGAGCTTCATCCCATTGTCCTGTTTCAATGAGCTTTTCTGCCAAGCTGGATGCAGTAGAACAGTAGTTACTGGAATTTTCTTCTATTTTCTCCATTTCGGCCAGCTTTTTGAGAGCTTCAATTTCACCTTCTGCATGGTTGCGCCATCTCTCATGATAAACGAGTGTCCGCAAATTTTCTTTGTCCCAATCCGTCTGCTCTCTGATCCACAAATCAATAAATAAAGATAGGTATACATCTTCCCCGAGTTCACTCGCGATATTGATGCAATCTTCAAGATCAGCTGAATCTTTGCTGAACAAATATGTTTCCAAAATCAACTCAGGGTCAAACCCGGCGTATGTATCGAAATTGGCTTTCTTGGCCTGCTGGAACAAAACTTGGTCCTGCTCACGCTCATATTTTTGCAGTAAAAAAACGGCGTAGTATAGAGCATCGCCAATCCCCTGAAAACTGTTCGTTTCCCTGTCTATAATCTCATTAACGAGCAGTCTTCTCACAATCGGTTCGTAATGCGGGGAATCTCGATCCTCACGATTATACAAAGCCAAAAGCACCTTCAAACGATTGGTATAATTGGCATCACTTTTTCCATATTCCTCACTGTGTTGCTCCAAATAGTCAACCTTCGAAAAATCGGTGTGATCACTTATTAGACTCTGCAGCATTTCATCATAGGGTGCCATCATCTGATCCAGCAGGTTTTTGTAGTTCGTTTCCATTACTGTAATTCTCCTTTCACTGATCGGCTTAATACTACAATCCATATGTACAAAAAACAAGCGATTTCCTTTTGTGAGAGGAGTGTGCCAAATGGGATAGACGTCCAATTCTAATGGGTGACTCTATTTGTTATAATAGCTGCAAATTCATAAGCTAGGATGTACAGGGGGGAGAACCTTGGAAGCGATACTAAGACGAAACTGGCCAGAGTGGAATGGAACATTGCAGAGACGAGCTGGAGGCTGGAACAACACGACGTATTTTGTTAAGAATGGTGGGCGAAGTGGGGTACTACGCATCTACGATACGCACAGGGATCGGAACAAAATCGAATTTGAGCATGCGGTTTTGCAGGAGCTGAGCAGGCGTTCTCTATCATTCAGGGTTCCAATGCCAATCCGAACGATTACAGGAGAGACACTTGCACAGGTTGAGGAGGAAAGGGGCAAATATGTGTGTCTGTTCGAATACATAGAAGGCATATCTCCAACCGAGCAGGATGCAAGCTTTGCCTATTCTTTTGGCGAGGCTGCTGGTGAACTATCTGCTTTGCTTGCAACATTCAAACTTGGTATGATCCCAGTCTATCGTCCTTATTATGCTTTGCAGCAATCCTATCCATTATGTAACCTAGAAACGGTACAAGGTTTCTGTTTCAACCCATCGGAGCATTTTCAAGATCTACATAAGGAACTGCGTCTGATAGGAAAAGCATGTGAAGAGATAACAGATTCACTTCATGCATTGGAAGAGTTGCCGCATCAGCTTGTACATGGTGATTTGAATGCTTCCAATTTATTGGTAAAAGACTCCGATCCTAGCCAGGTCGCTGCACTGCTTGATTTTGAATTTTGCACGCTAGACGTTCGGGTGATGGAGCCGGCGGTCATCTTATCAGGATTTTTGGGACAACTGGAGGAGACGACAGCTGTTCGTGAGTTTTGCCGAGGCTTCTGCCGCCAGGTTCGTTTGAGCCACGCTGAGATTGATGCTTTGCCTGTGTTAATGCTGCTTAGAAAGGTAGACGTATTTCTTCATTTTTTAAGTCGTTTTCTGGAAGGAACCGATCAGCCACACGTGCTGCAAGAACAGGTCAAACAGATTGCGGACGACTTGCTGCAACTGTCTACCAGCAGTAGCTGGATTCAGGAGGAGTTGGCTCAAGCTGGAACAGTATAGGAATAAACGAGTTGCACGCCGTATTATGTTATAATTTTTGGAATAACAGAGATGAAGTCTACTGAATGGTACTCGGAACAGGAGGAGCAGATGAATAGTTGGTTAACCAACGCGTTACGACCCTACTTCGGGCTGGAGACACTGGAGGAGCATTGGGACGTGGTAGAAATTAAAGAAGGATATTTTATTTGTATGGATGGAGATGTTATTCGCAAGCGAATTTCTTCCACTGAGGATGCTTATGGAGAAGCGGATGTAGAGATTTTTACCCGTGATCGGGTATTTGTTCTGCCTAAAACGGCTCGTGGCAAAGAGAAAAAACTGAATTATACAAGTGTTTCGAGCATCACAGCAGAAGGTGTGTCCTTTTCAGCAGGCATCCGAAGAGATCGTCCTATTAGTTATGTTACTGCTGTGAATAGCAAAACTGGCGTAAGATTGCCCATCACTGGATGTGAGCATTTACATAGTAAAGAAGAGATCATCGATTGGCTTCAACGTTACCCGTCGCTTGTGCCTAACGACTATGATCGTAAGCTGGAACGATTGAAGCATATGAAAAACCTGCGTTATAAAACCATTCCGGGAGACATCTTCCGCGTGGAAATAGACCTTTTTACAGATGGCTATGTACTGGTCGTCGGTGATCTGCGCCAAATGCAAAAGGATCAGCTGTTTGCAAAGGAGAGCATATGGAACAGTGTCATGACGATGCCTTTATTCGTACGTCCGTATTTGTGTACAAGTCGTGACCGTTCAATAACTTTGGAATCCATCACGGCCGCCCCGTTATCGGATACAACCTGGATTGTCATGGATGATTCCTTTATGCGAGGGTCCTACGAGCGGATAGGGCATAAATCGTTGGCGGAAGAGGATATTGTGTTTCCGATTGGTTACGGCAGTAGCATAGATAGCAGTAAAGAAAGAATATATAGACTCTCCTGGGGAACGGGCACAATTTCCAAACCGGAAGGGAAGACAGTGTTCAAGTCTTCGCGCGAATTGTTAAATAACGGTGTATATTCAGGTGTCATTGCAGACTGTTTTGGTCCTTGGGAAGAGCGGGAGTGGCACCACACGCTGGATAACCCGTTGTATCGGGAAGAGCGCCGAAAAGCACTGGCCGAATTCGGATTCCCGGAAGACATTTCGTACGATGAGTTCAATCGCCAAACAGGAGGACTGACGCGTTCGGAATATCTCGCATATTTGACAAGAATCTATAGCGGAAAAAGAAAGATGAAATGACACGGTTATACATCCTTTTAGGAGGTACGAATGAAATATCTTAAAGATTGTCCGGAACCAGGCATGGGAACCTGGTACTTTGAAATAGATTCAGATGGCGTAGCTTATCGGCAAATTGTTATCCAGGATGACGGTACGTATATTGCTTCTAATCGCAAGCATGAGCAGTATCATTTCTTGTTGGCCGAGAAAGCGATTGATGATACAGAGCCTTATTATACGAAAATCACAAAAAAAGAGTTTGAAGAAGTCTGGTCCAACAATCTTCGCACTTTCAACAAGGAATGGCAGCAAATCAAAAATGCACTACCCGTTGGGACTAAGGTAAAGGGGTATATTGAAGCCTTTTTCCCACATGGCACACTTATTCATATTTTCCAGCACAATGCAGTCGGATTGGCAGACACCCATTCATATGCGGAAAAGACCCCATCCGAGTGGATGTATCCAAGACATGAGGTCACAGCGATTGTACAAGGGTACGACGAGCAGAATCAGTGGGTGATTCTAGAGCAAACGCAGGTTTTCAAAAATCAGTTCACGGGTTGAAAGATGGACATTGAAATACAGGAAGGGGAATGAACATGCGTACGTTAACGGTTGATGAGCTGGTGGATCAGGACAACCATGCATGGGAAGAGGTCAAAAATATTCTGCAAGAAGGGGATAATCCATATCGCATTGTATCGGCAGAATCGGAATCTGCGAGAGTAGATACGCTCTACCGTTTGCAGGTGAGTACAAAATCGTACTTGGGAACGGTGGCCTATGAAACAGGCGGGATCATATTTGATCACGGGTGGATCACTTTACTGGGTGCAGGCGGGGCCGGAATTTACGGTAGCTTGACTTCGTGGAATGGGCTGCAAGAGCCAGCAAGCGTTTCTGCACTTGAGGGAATGCTGATTGTAGCCTATGATGCAGCAGGTGGCTTCTTTGGGCTGGACACAGGGAAGTTTGGACGCAGCGGCCATATCTATTATTTTGCACCGGATACATTGGAGTGGGAATCCACAGAGCTGGCCTATTCCGGTTTCTTGAATTGGTTGGCTGAGGGAGATTTGAGCTTATTCTACCAGACATTCCGCTGGAATGGTTGGCAGGCGGATATGGAGCAACTTCAGCCAGGAGAGGTATTTGCTTATTATCCACCGCTATGGACTCAGGAAGGTGGCGGAGAGACCAGCCATAAATCTCCTATAAATGTAACAGAAGCGTGGCAGACGGTAATAGATAGGGGCTAACCCCGCTAAAGGAGAGGAGGCGTAGATCATGAATCATTCCATTCCATCCAAACTGATGCAACTGAATGCAATACTTTCTCAAAATAACATTGATCATTTTTACATTTATGATTATACAAGTCGCCCCAAGCTGGTACTAGCAGGGAGCTTTGACTTTAGCTATTATCACAACATAGAGATCACATTTTACGAGGTCTCGTTCCTTTCCTGTCCAGGCGGTGTGTTTTCAATTGAGTGCTTTAGACTGGCGAATGACAAGGAATTGGAATTATTAAAAACCGTCTCTTACGGATTTCATGAGGGGCCTGTGATTTGTATGGAAGATCAAACGTTTGGCACCCGATTTTTTATTGCTGCGGAAAGCTGGGATTACGAGCTCAAAACTGTTTATTACTATAAACGTGAGAACCTTCAACCTCATGAAAGTTTGGCTGAATGGGTTGAAAAAGATAGGGAAGGTAGAAATAACAACTCTTAGAGACACCAAGGTAGGGAGGGTGGTTATGATGTGGAGTATTCGCTTTGAGCAACAGTTTGTAAAATGTCCGGAAGCAACGGCTGAACAAATCGCGACTTTCTTGAAGACATGGAATATCAAGCTATCGGAGCAGGAGATTCACGAAATCCAACAAAGACAAGTGAACCCTTTTCCGAAATCGTCTCCATTTTATGATCAATATAAACCGCTAGATCCTGTTAGCTGGCACTTGCCTCAAGGACAATTTCCTGATCGTTACATAGAATTCCTGAAATACTCTAACGGCGGCGAATTTCAAAATGGAGAACGTTATTTTCAGTTTTTCGATACCGAAGATTTGAGAGAAATGAACCTTGCCTACGAACTGCCAGAGTATATGCCAGGTGCCGTGTCGTTTGCGATGGATGGGTGCGGAAACCACTATATGTTTGATATGAGAGAGGAAAAAAGAAATAACGAATATCCCATTCTTTTTGCTCATTCTGGTAGTCTGGGATATGACGAATGTGAACAGGTTGCTCATTCTTTTATTGAGCTGTGTACAGAAAAATGGGCTTTATATTGATATCTTGACTTAACATACGCTTTATTCTTCCTAATTCATCCAGTGGGGAAATGTAAAACCCGCAAGCTGGACCCTTTTTGCCAGGTCTATCTTGCGGGTTTTTAACGCTACTTATTTTCATTCATCATTTCTATTAAAACTTGATAGACGATCGGTAAAGTGGTAAAGCCGTCACTTTGTAAAAAATGCCCTCCATGATCTAATTCGTGAAAATCAGCCTGAACATCTTCCGCTAGTTTCTTACTAAGTGCAAAGGGGACAATTGCGTCGTCCTTTGAAGCTATAACTGCACGCGCTTTTAGCGAATCCGTGATCTGCTGATGATCTAAATGGTCATTTGTAAATTCATCTAATGAAGGCAGGCTTGGCACTGGGTCAGTAAAACCGGAAACGAAAACGGCGCCACCTAGTGGTTCCGGGATGTTGACTTGCTGCAGGTATCTTAATATGGATACACAACCCAAGCTATGACCAATAAAATAGGTGTCTTTATGTAGGGCTTTAATATTTTGCAATAGGTGCTCAATCCACTCATTAAGTTTGGGGGCTTGCGAGTTGGGCATATCTAGTATATTTACCGAAACCCCGTCTTCCTGTAATTTATCTTGTAACCAAGGAAACCAATGATCTGTTGGCGAAGCTGTGTAGCCGTGGATTATATATACTTGTTTTTGATTTTGTAGGTTTGTCACAGTGTTTTTTCTCCCATTATTCAGTGTTTAGTTCATGCTTATGATAGGTGTCCCTCTTCGTCTGAGAATCCTTCCAGTTTAGCAAAATCTCTATGCCTATAGTATCAGAAATTGTTGATTTATATAGATAATTTTTTTAATGAGTTTTGGCGAGTTTTTGATCTTGCCTATCCCTATTTAATCACGACTACCGTCAGGAGCTCGTATCCTGCAACTCTTCCTGTTCAGCCAATTGCATCAGCTTATAAATCTGGCGTGCTGTGTTCACATTCCGCACCGTCATTTGCTGATACAGCTTGGTGCCGACTAATTTCGTTAACCCGCTTTTTGTGACTTGTTCCTTGCTGACAGAAAACAGAACGGCCCCGGTCGTATAGATGACATGCCCAATTCCCGGTTTCAAGGGAAGCTTGTCCAGAACGGAAATATCGTTAATTTCATCCCACAGAAACATTACATCACTTTTCATCTGTGTATCATTAGCCCATTCATTCGGCAGGGCCTCCATAATGCTCTGAATCTCCTTCATATTACGGACGATGACGCGGATAGGTAAGCTAAAATCCTCCAGAATCGCCTGTTCCAGTACGAGCGATAGCTCCTGGTTGGGCCGCTCCTGACTGGAAAAAATAATGTTTCCAGAATTAATATAAGTCGTCACATGCCCCATACCTGCATGTTCAAACGTTTGCTTGAGCTTCTTCATCTCGATCTTGTTGTTGCCGCCGACATTGATGCCCCGCAGTAATGCGATATAGATCATAAAAAGCCTCACCTCTCTTTAACCAATAGCTTTCTAACAAAAGGATAGGTAATTCAGCAAATACGTGGTTTGGTTTTCGCTCAACAAATGATGCAGCAATGGTTTTACGTGCTCGATATATGCTGCTTTGGGTTCGTATGTATCTTCATCTATCAATTCTCCCTTAAAGGTACAGGCACCTTCAATCAGGATGGAAAGAGCAATAAAGAAGTTAGCTAAAGAGTCAGCAACTTGCTGCGCTGCCCCACCTTCAATTGCAGCATATACAGGCGAACCGGGTGCACTAGTATCGACAATGACTGGATCATCATTAAACGTGGCAATTACAACATGATGGGATGGCCATGAAGATGACTCATGAACAAGCTCTCCAGATGTAATGAAGCGATAGCCCAGCTGCTGGCGATATAAATGTTCTGGTGCGACAAAAAAGAGAACAGCAGCATCCCCGATTTCAACGGCTGCATTTTTTAATTTGTGTGTTCCCGCTGCCTTAGCATCGATCATTTCATAATGGCTATATAGGTACTCAAGCTCAGGGGATATAGGTATGCGGTTGTCCCAGCAATCTGTCAGGTTCTCCGTCCGGGGCTGGATGTCGTGGTCTTGGAACAGCCCGTAGGTTGCATTATACAGGTTTTGTTGTTGTACAAACCGGGTCAGAGCTTCGCTTAGCTGTTTCATAGGTGTTCATTCCTTTCTAATCGTAGGCTATGATCTTCGTCATAACGTTTCATTCCTAGCATAAAGATATCATAATATAGAAAGGAAGAACATATGTTTCTGTATTTATGCCGCCTTGCCAGTCGATCCAGATTAATTTTACAATATAGGAGTTCGGATTAATGTGTGATGCCAGGTTCAACATGAAGTTTGGCTTGCTATGCAAGGAGGAGAGAAATGTCATTTTCTAAAATATACGATTACAAATTAAGAGCCTATTTTAATGAGCGTATTTCTGATGCAGATCATGAATATCTATTTTATTCCTATCCTGATCAAGAGCAAAATTTAAGAGTATTAACTCTGAATATAAACGAGCAGGATCATATTTCTTTAGTGCGATGGCACGATCTGTTTGACAGGTCGCTATTTACAAAAATGGATCATCCCATTCTAAGCATAACGGATGCTGAACGTCTGATTCGATTGCTATCGCTCATGTTTAACGTTTTTGATATACATAAAGATGCTGCTTATAGCCGGAAAAATTTATGTTGTGTTTATTATCAATATCAAGTTTCACATCTAGCAGAGGGAGGCAATGAATTCTCGCTTACTCAGGACAGGCTATTTTTTCTTCACCAGCTCTTATTTGAACTGGGTTTAGGGGATGATATTTATGATCGTCTAACGATTGAAAATAATAAGCTGATGTACAGTATGGAAGACGCACAGCAGTATGATTTGCACATTCTAATTGACATTTTGCATGAGCATATTAACAAAAATGAGATGGATATGGATACCCGGGCAGCGCTAGGAAAAATAAAAATTTTGCAAGGTCAGTTGGTGAACTTCATCCTGGGCAGTCATGATGTGTATGATTTTCCGTATGACGATTTTAACAAGCCGTTTGCAGAAGCAACGATGTTTATACAAGCCTATAACTCTAATAAAAATAGGGTATTAGAGGTTCTGATCGACTGTATCAATGAGCATCAATCTCCAACAGAGCAGTTCATCTCCACTATGATCTGGATGAATTATTCCTATTTTGTTCTCAAAAGTAATCCTAGCGAAATTACATATTTTAAATGTTTTTGCAAGAAAAAACCGGGAGTTTTTATGAAAGTATTATCTGCATTGCTTGAACTCAGATTTTTTGTCGATAAATCCAGCTTCACAAATACGGGTATAAATTATTATTTATCCAGATTAAAAGGGGTTAAATGATGCCATTTCATCACGTTTCTTTACCCGATTTACCACAGACTATCGGACGTCTTACGGCCATTCATCCTGTAAAAGGTGGCTCTCAGGGAAGCATAACCTTGCTGGCATTGAACACACAGGCAGAACTGTGGAGACTAGAACTTCGCTCTGGCAGCGCAGAATTATGTACACATATTTGTATCCCTGATTTTAATCCTCTGCAACCTGTCCAAATGGTGACTAGTCCTGATGGCAAGTACGCGGCGATCTCCAATCGATTTGGACGACATGCGGCAGTGTATGATTTAGTCCATGCTCAAGAAAAAATGCAATTATCACGGGACGAATACCACTATGATAAAAGTATGTTTCCCCTGGCATTTGTACATCAAGACGGTGCATGTATCCTTGTTCACGGAACGGAATGGAATCGTTTGGATTTGACGGATGTAGAAACCGGAATGCTTTTGGCATCAAGACCAACCCCTATTTATAACAATGAAAGTAAAGATGAGCATTATCTAGATTATTTTCATGGGAGGCTGCTGGCTTCTCCAGAGGGAAAGTGGATTGCGGATACGGGATGGATATGGGCTCCCTTAGGAGTGGTTCGAACTTGGTCCTTATCGGATTGGCTGCTGAACCCATGGGAATCGGAGAATGGTTCGTCAGTTCGCCATCTTTGGCAAACCATAGATTGGGATGGGCCAGTATGCTGGACAGGACCCGATACATTGGCGGTATGGGGACAGATGGATGCCGATTTACTGGAGGAGGAAGATTGGGGAGAGGAAGGAGTGGAACCGGCGGTTGTCCTATTCGATATGACTCAGCCTGGGTACCGACGTGTGCTTCCTGCGATCCCGCCTCTAAATTGTAAGCCTGAAGAAGACGGGATTTATCCATATCCCCAAGCCGATATGGCCGTTTGCGGCGACCGATTATTCTTATGGGGAAAAGGGGCCCCGCTTCAGGTATGGCGGCTTTCAAGCGGTGTGCGGGAACATGTAGATACGGAGCGATTTCCACTCATTTACCATCATGAGGCAGGAATTTTCGTTGAATTGAAATCGGATAGCCGTTGTACAGCCTTAAGCTACGAATAAACGACGGTATCGGACTTTCTTCCCTCCTAGGTGTATGGGGAAATATGCATTAGCTATAACAACTATTAAAGGAGTTTACATCAAAATGACACTGATCAAGGACCGTTTTTTGGGATGCCTGGTTGGACTGGCTGTGGGTGATGCTTTGGGAACCACAGTAGAATTTAGCAGTCCAGGCACGTTTGAACCTGTAACGGATATTGTAGGCGGCGGTGTATTTGGATTGAAGGCGGGGCAGTGGACGGACGATACGTCTATGGCGCTCTGTTTGGGTGAGAGTATGGTGCAAAAAGATAGCTTTGATCCAGCAGACCAAATGCGCCGTTACACGAATTGGTACCACCTGGGATATATGAGTAGTACGGGAACGTGCTTTGATATCGGTGGTGCGACGAGAGCAGCACTGCATCGCTTCGAGGCCACTGGAGAGCCGTATAGTGGGTCCGTTGACCCCATGACTGCCGGTAATGGCTCGATTATGAGGCTCGCACCTGTTGCCATGGCCTATGCGAACCTCCCGGAAGAGGCCGTGAGGTACGCTGAACTGAGCTCGCGAACTACTCATGGGGCAGCCGAAAGTGTGGAGGCCTGTGCTGTGCTTGCTTCCATTCTTGTGGCAGGTCTGCGGGGAGCGGACAAAGAATCCATGTTATCATCCGACGTTTGCTATAAGTGGCGGCAGGAACAGCCAGCTTATTCGGCAGCCATTAAAGAAATCATTCAGGGATCTTACAAGGTTAAGGAGCCGCCTGAAATACAAGGAACTGGTTACGTCATTCGTTCCCTTGAGGCTGCGCTGTGGGCATTTCACCATTCGGCTTCATTTGAAGAGGGGGCACTGCTGGCTGTAAATTTGGGGGATGACGCCGATACGACTGGGGCGGTGTATGGGCAAATTGCAGGAGCTTATTACGGGCTAAGCAGTATCCCGAGTCACTGGCGCGAGAAGCTGGCGATGAAGGAGACGATCGATGAGCTGACTGAGGCTTTATGGCAGAAAGCCGACAAGGGCCAGACACTTTAAGGGAATATCCATAAACATCAAGCTGGGTTGCTTTTATGATGAAGCAGGTCCAGCTTGTTTTTTTGTTCACTATATTTTTGCCGATGCCTCATTTCTAAGGGTTACTATCCATATCGCCATACTTCCACCCTCCTCAATTGCATGTCGTTATGACAAAATGAAGTCAACTACAAATCATACTTCACTTTACTGATCTTTTAGAGGAGGAACTACATTGTCACATCTAGATAAACAGCTTCATTCATTTGCTGATATTTCCAATTATATGAAAGGGTTTGAGATCGTTTCGACCCAATTTGGCCCTGATAGACGCGTGTATATTTTGCTAATTGATAAAGTCCCAGAACGAGTGCGGGGGATGTTCCCGCCTGCCTCTCTTAAAGAGAGACGTACTTACAAGATACTCATTATAGACGATCACATTGAAGAAGTATGTGTGGAGGGGCAGCAGTTTAACTATCATTATGTACAGCCTCTACATCATCATCTACTGCTCGTCGGAGCGCGGTGTCATTATTATGGACCCGACCAATACGATTTAAATGGTAAAATCATTGACTATGAAGGCCGTACCGTGAATGAACTACTACTTGGAGACGGTATTCAGAGTGTTCAGGTTACAGGAGAAGGTACGATCTGGACCAGTTATTTTGATGAAGGTATATTCGGAAATTATGGTTGGAATGATCCTGTGGGGTCCTCCGGCCTTGTCGCCTGGAATAAAGAAGGACACAAAATATATGAAAACCAAGCGGCAGACATTCATGATTGCTATGCTTTGAACGTGGTTAGCGAACAGGAAATCTGGTTTTACTACTATTCAGACTTTTCATTAGGACATATTTCCGGTAGCGACCGTACGAATTTTACGTTTATGAATCCGAGGATTTCCGGCTGCTCCGGGGTGGCTACAGATGGGGTTCACTTTTTGTTCGACGGCGGGTATGGAAAGAACGGACAATATGTCTTGAAAAAGAATGTAAAGCCAGGCAGCTTAAGCAAAGGACAACACATTCGATTTTTAAATGACGAGCAAGAGTTCCTTCAGCCGCACGAACAGGATTTCAGAAAAGACCGCCTGCTGCTCCGAGAAGGTTCTCTGCTGTATCAGGTGACTATAGGAGAGTTAGCGTAAAAACCCACGTCAGACGTGGGTTTTTCCTTAACACCAAAAATACTTATTCATACGTTTTGACAAGCTCATTCAGGGAGGTAATGGTGCTTCCTTCCCCAATGGCACCGAATTTCCACTCTCCTCCATAGCGGTAGACTTCACCTACACGGATGCTACACATCCCTTTATAGTCCTCTGTCAAGTTGTATCGGAGAATCTCTTCATCTTGCGACGCATCCAATACTCGAATATAAGCATTGTCCACCATACTGAAATCCTTACGTCTACCAAAACTAAAAAAACGGAATATATTCACTATAAATACGACTCTATGCACTTCAGGTGGTAGTTGTTGGAGGGATACGGTAATGACTTCATCATCACCGTCCCCATGTCCTGTCAAGTTGTCACCACTATGTACGACGGCCCCGCAAGGGCTATTTTTATTTCCGAAATATACTAGGTTTTTCGTCTGAGTCAGCTTGCCGTTCTCATCAAGAAGCAGTGCTGACGCATCAATATCCATGGATCTGCCCCTCATAGGGTCCCAGCCAAGCCCTACTTTTAGCACGGATAAATGTGGATTATTTTTGGTTAGGTCTACCTTCTGTCCTTTAACTAGACTAATACTCAACGTTATGCCTCCCTATCATTATGTTCGTTCTACTCTGAAATTGTAGCATATTTATAGTAGGATATAATCTATTCATAACCTCGTAGTTGCAGAGGGCACTTCAGTATTTTGCATTACTCCATGCTGTCTATGTTGTTTTGCTTCTGGGTCTAATGTGATGCCAATACGTCTGAATAAACAAGCAAAGATGTGAATATCTGGTGACTTTAGTGCCGAATTTTGTCCGTTACGGCGCGTTCTCTATTATAATGATTTAAAACGGACAAGGAGATGAACTCCAGATGAAAAAAGGAATCTTGGTCGCATCAGGGTTGGTTGTTGCAGCATTGGGCACATACCTGATTGCAGGAAATATGCAAAAAGAAGGAGCGGACAGGCTCGGGACAACAGATATCAAGCAATTGGTGCATGATTTCAGCGCAGGCAAGGCAACAGCCCAATCCGCTTCCATTAATTCCAGTCAGTTAATTGTTAATGGAGACCATACACAACCCATAACTTATGATTTGCCTGACAACGAGTTTTTTGTTTCGATAGCGCCATATGTAGACCAGACGCACCCTTGTGCAACTCATAGTCTAACCGGCTGCCAAGGCGAAATAAAAAATGGAGAGTTCAATGTGACCGTTCACGACTCCGAAGGGAATGTCATTATGGAGAATGCTGCTATGAAATCACAACCCAATGGTTTTATTGATCTATGGCTGCCAAGGGACAAAACCTACCGCATTAGCGTGAATCATGAAGGTAAAACGGCCCAAACGGAATTCTCTACATATGAGAAAGACGATACATGTATTACAACGATGAAGCTAGGTTAACGACAGAGAATAAAGGGGGTGAGCTTACTGATCGCTCGTACACTTTAAGTCTGCATAACCCTGCGTTCTCATACATAGCTTTTAGTAAGGAGCCTACGCCTGACGGAGGCTCTTTGTGCTACCCTAATCTTTTGCTAGAGTTACCGAACAGGTTGGGAGGAAATCTATGAGGAATCAGATAGCAAAACCTTAAATTGTAAATACTAAAAACCTATTAAAACAGCTGCAAACTTCCGACATATTATCTAAGAGCTTTTCGCTCAATATTCCTCGGGGAGATGGCAGCATGTCACAAAATATGAAGAAGCGCGTATTCAGATCATCCAGCATCGCCAATACATTGGCCATGGTCTTGTTAGTTATTATCGTTGTCGTCTTTGCAACCTTGGGGACGTTCATGTATGCGAGCACGCAAAGCATGCTTGTCAAGCAGCAAGAGGCCATGCTCCAAACCAAGACGCAGGCCACTGTCAGTCAATTTGACGCGTTATTTAAGGAAAAGGGCTCGCTAGTCAAACAAATGTCAACGAACACTTTGTTTAGACAATATATAGAAACCACCGAATCAGCAGAGACGGTGAAAACTTCCCCACATGCTGCGGAAACTGAAGCGACTCTGGCAGCCATTGTCAAGGAAGAGCCATCTTTTGCCGACGCCTGGATTGCAGGGATACATGGCAAAGGCTTCTTTCTTCAGAATGATGGTGCTGCTTCCAAGCCGGATTTCGATATCCATACACGCCCATACTTCAAGCCAGCTGTTGAAGCGGACGGTTTATACTACTCAGAACCCTATAAGGACGTCAATACGGGGAATGTGGTCATGGGCATTTTCTATCCAATCAAAGACAGCAGTAACCAATTAATCGGATTTGCTGCTGTCGATATTGCTTTCAAAGACATTCCTGCTGTTATGCAAAGCTATTCGCTTGGAAGCACGGGCTATTCGATTCTTGCATCCAAAACAGGTGATATTTTGTATCACCCTGATCAAAATAAAGTGCTGAAAGAAAAGATTAACGAAAGCACAGGTGATCTTGGCGAGATCGGTAAGAAAATGGTTGCTGGCGAGTCTGGAGTACAGCTAATTAATGATAATGGCGAACGTCGCTATATCGGGTACGCAACCAGTAAAGATACGGGAT
Source organism: Paenibacillus ottowii (assembly GCF_006874425.1). Taxonomy (GTDB): domain Bacteria; phylum Bacillota; class Bacilli; order Paenibacillales; family Paenibacillaceae; genus Paenibacillus; species Paenibacillus ottowii. The sequence continues at coordinate 18,076 of NZ_VIJZ01000005.1, read as the reverse complement.
GGTCCGTAGGCTTAACCATTTCTGAACAAGAGGCGCTTTCAGAATTAAGAACCTTTACCTGGATTACGATTGGCGGTTTTGCCGCAGCCACCATCCTGCTGGTTATAATTTGTTATATAACGCTCCGTTACTTGCTGAGATCCATTCCGAAATTGCTCGCCAAAATCAAGCTGATTGAAAATGGCGATTTGACCGTTCAGTTTGATACGAATTCCTATAACGAAATCGGGCAAATTTCTCAAGGGGTTTACAATATGGTTCAAAAAATTCAAGGCATGCTCCAAATGGTGGGAAATTCAGCTCAAGTCTTGAATCAGTCTTCTCACGATTTGCAATCCATTTCTTCCAGAACCGCAATCACGATGAACGATACTGCGACAGCAATTAATGAAATTGCCAATGCGACGAACTACCAGTCCATCGAGACGGATAACATTTTACAAAAAACCGGAGCCTTATCCGGCCAAATTGACGAAATTGCCAATGATACCAAAGCCATCGAATCGATGGTACAAACTTCGGCCGAGCAAAGCGGGCAAGGGCTTGCAGTAGTAGACCAGCTATCCAAATGGGCCGAAGAAAATCATAATTCCACACAGGCGATGTCGGCTATTATTCAGGATATCGATCTGAGCCGTCACGAGATTTCAGGCATTGTGGATACGGTCAACCAAATTGCAACACAGACCAACCTGCTGGCGCTCAATGCTTCTATTGAAGCTGCGCGTGCAGGAGAACAGGGCAAAGGGTTTGCTGTGGTTGCCGGAGAGGTTCGCAAGCTGGCTGAGCAGACGGCGCTGGCGACACAGGAAATCTACAAGAAGGTCCGTGTGATTGAGGAAAAAACCAGCGTATCGGTTGAGCATACCGTTCACGGTCTGAAAATTGCAGAAGAAAATGCGAGATCGGTAGAGGACACGAAGCAAGTGTTCTTTAGCATTAACAAGGATTTGGAAGATTTGAAATCACGAATGATCCAGATCAGCACCAACACCTCCAAAGTCCACAAGCACAAAGATGAGATTTTGCAGGCGCTGGAAATCATCTCTTCCACCACAGAAGAGAATTCCGCTTCAACCGAAGAGGTCAGCGCCAGCACGCAGGAACAATTGGAGAGCTTCGAACAGGTTGCTGAACTATCCAAACAATTAAACCAATTGTCCAATAGGCTTCAAGACGAATTAAAACAGTTTAAGGTGGAGTAGCAAGTATAGGCATGATTTTGACTAATATGCAGCAAAGCCCGCGTTCAGCGCGGGCTTTTTAGCGGCTTATCCTTATTTCTTAATAAAATAATCGGGCTCTTCTTTTGTTTCTGTGGTGGATGTGATGGAGGAACTGGGCAAGTAAACGACATCTTTACCTGGAAGATATGCTCCCTGGTCACTCTCCAAAAGACGAAACCAGTTTTTTTCTTTGAAGATCAGCGAGAATACGATCCGAAAGATGGCTAGACTTGAAAGACCGAACGATTTGGAAATACCTGCGTTTCGTAGAGCTTTCTCGATGCGAAGCGTGGCAAAAAGTTTGGAAAAACGAGACTGTTCAGACAGGGAATGTTGTTGTAACATAGAGTTACACACCTTTCTTGTTGGCATGGTTAGTCGTACTTCCATGATACCAAACAAGCGAGGTGTTTTTTGTCAATACAAGTAAATCTATTGAATTCTTCTTACGAGCTCAAGGGTTTAAGTTCATTTTCCAGGTGAGAAAGTTGAGATACTTACATAATAAACAGGCGTTCACTCACAGTTGTTGCAAAATTGTCACATTTTATTACAAATCTTGGTTTTTTGTGTTAAAAAATGTTGCACAAACTATATGATTGGTATATTATTGCTTTAGAAAAACAAAATAAACATTTTTAATATATTTCATTCAAAATAAAGGGATATCAACATTTACAGTAAATTTGGTATAGAAAAGTGATATTTTCTTATTTATTCCTTTTTATGCGCTCTTTTGTTTTGGGTGATAGAGTGATTAATTTCACCATTACCATATATGGCAGCAAGAAGTTATTTTACTTAAGTTAAAAAATCTAAAAATCGAAGGGAGGGTAAATCTATGAATAAAGATTTTGATTTGAATCTTAAGATTGCAAAGAGTACTGATAAGGATGTTAAACCACAAGTTACAAGTGTTGCATATTGCACGCCAGGATGTAACACAGGCAGCACATGTGGAACAAGTGAGTGCGGTTTGACAAGAAATTGCACAAATACATGGTTGTGCGGTTAAATAATGTAAACGTCCATGCATTTAAGCAAACGCTTGAATGCATGGCGTTTATGTTTTTAGAAAGTAATTGGCGAGTGATTATAGTTTAAAATATACAGTTGATGATCTAATGAACGGGGAAAAATTCTATAGCTCTAAGAAGCCAAAGAATCAAAGAATTTTCAATTATCATAGAACATATCCTGTTTGAATTTAATTATTTTTATGAAAATAAGTAGAAAATGGACTTTTATAAATTGAGCGGCTAAAGACTGTAAGGGGCGAGTAGGGGAATTCCCATCGGAATATACTGGCACATGACAAATTCATCAATCGCTGAATCATTTTCTGCATCCGCTGACGTTCTTGTTCGTTTGTTACGACTTTGGGCGTTGCGTTTCTTGATTTCTCAAAAACTACTTTAATTTCGACATGGGCTAACACCAAAAGATGTAACCGGAAGCGTGGGATAACTTGCTTCATTTCCTGAACCTTAGACTCACTTTTCAAACGATGGCTGTAAAAAGCGGACGATTTAAGCAGCTGCCGAGCTTACATACGTGCTGGCCAAATTGTGATTCTAATTCATCACCAGCATGAAACGGAATTCTGATTAAAATTTTGTGGTAGGAACATTTAGCATTTTTCGGTGGTCGGGCACGTCCCGGCTTTTTTTGCAGGAGAATGTTACGTTCGATTTGGTTTTTGTCACCATATGCATGTGAGCTTGGCAAACAACGGAAGCATGCATTCAGCCACTCCAAGGATGGAACGGATAAGAAGCATCGATATCGATCTATAGCAGTATATATTTGTCGCAACCTTTCGCAGTCTCGAAGCTTTGTTTGATCATCTGTACAACATGGGAGGACGGCTGCACTTAACAAAACTTCTTCCAAACTAACATGATCTGGATACCTTTTCAGGAGATTCATAAACAAGGGTAAGCAGAATTACTTCTGGAATTTACCGACGAGAATGTTTTCAGAGAGTTCATTTCATGTTCCGGAGATCGATAATCCACATGCAAAAGTAAATCGAGGAAGGTGTGGGTAAAATATGAAACATTTATTTAAAGATATAGGTTCATTTATGATAAGGGTTCCAAGTCTACCAATTAATTTGTTAGTAGACAATATTAATAGTGCAGACAATCAAGAAAATACTATACCATTATTGGATTTTCCTTATTACAAGAAACAATTTGATGAAGCTATATTGGTGGCAAGTCATGATTTATATGAGTTTATGAGGCATTATGAAAAAGGAAGTGAAGTGAGAGATACAAATTATTTATTAAATTCTCTATATAAATATTTCAGCAGAAACTGTTCCAGGTGTACTCCGTTTGGTTTGTTTTCTGCTGTTGCATTTGGGAATATTAATTCTGGAGAAACTTCGTTTGAATTAAGTGGAACAGACATACAACGAAAACCTTTGGTAGATTCTAATTGGTTATTTGAAGTGGTTTTTATGTATGAAGCTAAGTATTTAAAAGAACTTAAATACACGCCAAATGAAGGTGTTGCAATTCACAGAAACAAAGCAATTTTATTTGGATGTACAAAAAACAAAGATAAGGAAAAAATCAACAAAAAAACTGTAAATTATACCAAACCGCTTGAAATTATTTTTAAAATATCAAATGACTATTTGAGTTATGTTGAAATTGTAGAAAAACTTGAAGAAGCATATCCTGGCATGGATCAATCTATTTTACATGAATATGTTCAATCTTTAATAAAAGAAGAATACTTAATTTCTGATCTTCGCCCACCGTTAACAGTAAATAACCAATTAGAGTATTTTATTTATAAGCTTAAACAATATGATATAAATGCTGACACTTTGATTTCTATACAAAAGCACATTGAAGATTATACTAATGGAGATAAAAGTGATAAGATAAGCTGCTTAACTAATGTTTTTCACAGCATGAAGGAAGTACATCCTTCAAAAAATTATTTAACTGTTGATTCATCTTTTGAATATAAAGAATGTAATTTAAATAAAAATGATATCAAGAAAATAAATGAGCTCATTAATCTATTTTTACAATTTAATGTTAATGAATCATTTGATAAATTAAATGATTATAAAAATAGATTTATAGAAAAATATGGTCTATCTATGTGCGTCCCTTTAACTGAACTCGTTGATCCAGATTTGGGATTAGGTTTTCCTTCTGCTAACACTAGAACTTTTAATAGCTTAGGAGAATATATAAATCCATGGGTTAGATTCTTTGAAAGAAAGTATATAGAATCTATAAGATTTAACCAAGAAATTGAAATAAAAGACGCAGATATCAAGAAACTTATGTCTGAAGATTTAGATGAAGAATTGTTGCCAAAATCTATGGAAATTTACTTTAATTATACCAAAGAAAATGGGAACGATATATTTCATCTAAGCAATATCTTTGGTTCAACTTTTGCAGGGAAATCTTTTGGTAGGTTCTCTCATCTAATGAAGGACCCAATTGATTTCTATAAAAAAATCAATGCAGTATACGATTCCAATGATAAATATAAATCTTGTGAATTCACTTTTCTACCAGATAGTTTGGTTACTGCAAATGTTATTAGAAATATGCACGGTTCCACATATGAAACAAGTTTTGGAACGACGAATTCTAAAAATAATACGCGTAAGCTAAAATTAAATGAGATTTTAGTCGGTATTAAAAACAATAAATTCTATTTAAAATCCGCAATTGATAACAAAATTATAATTCCGACCTCAACGAATATGTTTAATCCACAATTAAAACCTGAAATATTAAGATTTATTGATGATATTTCTTCTGATGGAATCAAATTTTATAATAAACCTTGGCAGTACTTGCTTGAAAAATTTGCTTATCTTCCAACAATTCGATATAAGAACTTTATACTAGAGCAAGAAAAATGGATATTAAAGATAGATGATTTAGATTTACCTGCCCACTTCAGTTTTGATGAATTTAAAATTAAACTGAGAGAGCACTTGGAAAGTAGAAATATTTCTCGTTGGATAAATGTTGTAGAAGCTGATCAAAAATTATTGTTAAATCTTGAAGAGGACAGATGTTTGTCAGTACTACAAAAAATGCTTATTAAATCTGAAATTGTATTAGAAAAATATAATGTTGAAGTAGAACATCCAGTTAAACATAATGATAATTCTTATTGTTGTGAACTGGTTATACCTTTAATTTCAGTTTCAGAAGTTGAATCAAGTATTGATGACTTTGAGATATCTGAAAATTTTGGAAATAGTAGAATTAAAGTTCCGCTGGATGAATGGCTTTATTTTAAAATTTATGGAGTTGGAGAAAATATAGATTATTTATTAGGTGATGCTTTATTCACCCCTTTGCAGCAATTACTTGAAAATAAAGAAATAGATAGCTACTTTTTTATTCAATATAAAGACCCAGACTTGCATTTGCGATTGAGAATAAAAGCTGATTATAATCGGCTGCTTATGGTTCAGCCCAAGCTTTTAAACATTTTTAGCCAACTCATTAAAAATTCAATTATATCCAAATATAGTATTGACTGCTATGATCTAGAATTAGAAAGGTATGGCGGATATGATTTGATGGATTATGCTCATGAGGTATTTCACAAAGATAGCATAGCAATTCAATCAATTATTTACGAGAAAAACAATAATAATGTAAAAATATCAGATGAACTTTTAGCTGTAATAAGCATATTTTTCCATGTGAAAAGATTTGGATTGAGCTTAGATGAGATATTTATTTTTCTTAATTGTCAAAAGCATATTAAGCTTGATCAAGAAGAACAAGATGAATTTAAAAAAAATAAGAATTCTTATCTTGATTTTGTAATAAAATTTTTATCTGGAGAGAAGTTGACTCCAGAAATTGATTTCATTTTTAGGATACTGCTGATAAAAAGTGCATCGATGGAAACATATTTAGAAGGAATAGAAAAATTTTATCCGGAAAGTAAAAATGTTAAATTTAGTATCCTTGATAGTATTTTGCATATGCATATGAATAGATTGTTTGGACCAAATGTCGAATTTGAAAGAAAAATGAGAACATTATCTAGGCATATATTTTATAGTGTCTACCATAGAAACAAAAAAACAGGAATATTGGAAGGTAAAGTGAATGCAAAAATTTAAACTATTAACTATTTCGGAGATGAAAGAATTGTTTTCATCTCTGAAGGTGATACCAAAAGCTATTAAAATTTTCTTTCAAGCTAATAAGACAATATTTGTTTTTAGCATAATAATAAATATTATTGCTGGTATTGTTCCTGTAGTTTCTGTAAACGTTTTCGGTATTTTGATAAATACAGTTTCAAGTATGGACTTTAATGATTCATTAAAAATATTAGCAGTTTATATTGGAATTAGTTTTTTAATAGATGTCATTTCGAGCATAAAAGATTTTTTGTTTGCAAAATATCAATACCTGTTAGATTTTGAATTGTTTAATCGGTTGATGAACAAATGTGCGAGTATGTCTTTAGAGGAATTTGAAAATTCTGAAGTACAGGATCAATTGCAGCATATTCAACAACAAATTGGTTTTAGACCATATAGTATTTTCACTTCAATATTGGCAATGATTACTGCAATAACGACCATACTTTCGTCCATTTTTATGGTAATAATATGGCAGCCTCTATCTGTATTACTTATTATTACTCCTGTTTTGCTTTTTTCAATATTCAATTTATCAATAAACAAAAGAGAATTCCAAACGGAAGAAAGGAACTCCAAAAAAGCTAGAAGCATTTGGTATTATGAATTTTTGCTTACTAAGGATCAGTCATTCAAAGAAGTTAAGATTTTTAACTTAGCCAAGCATATTATAGATCGGCATAATAAATTAAAGAAAAGTGTAATTAATGAGAATTTGTATAATTCCAAAATACGTTTGATTATTTCAACTGTATTTGATTTTGTTAATCAATTGTGTATGGCAGCACTTATGGTATTAATAATCATAACAGTAGTTAGTGGGAAAATCTTAATAGGTAGTGCAGTTGCGCTTCTCAGGGTTATCGGTATGGTGTTTGATAATTTTAACAATATAATGAATATTATTTACAGCATAAATCAAAATAGTTTGTACATGTCTAAATTGATAGGCTTTTTAAGTGATAATAAATTAAAGTCGAATAATAGAAGTGAAGAAACGAAAAAACTTAGTCATATAACTGAAATTCAAATAAATAATTTGAATTTCAGTTACCCTAATGCAAATAAAAAAGCTCTTAAAAATATAAATTTGAAAATTAAGAAAGGTGAAAGAGTTGCTATTTTTGGAAGAAACGGCTCAGGGAAAAGTACATTAGTAAAATTATTAATGGGATATTATTTAGTCGATGATGACATGATTAAGATCAATGGAGTTTCACTAAATAATATCGATATGGAAAGTCTGCACAAACTAACAGGTATATTATTTCAGGATTACTGTAAGTTTGAACTCCCAGTTAGAGATAATGTTGGGTTCGGGAATATTGATGAAATTGAAAATGATTCTCAAATAATAAAATCTCTAAAGAAGGCTGATGTTGATTTCCTTTCCTCAGATTTAAATCAGCAATTAGGAAAATGGTTTTCAGATGGAATTCAGCTTTCTGGTGGACAGTGGCAGAGGGTTGCACTAGCACGATGCTTTTTAAGAGATGCGCAATTGTATATTTTGGATGAACCTGATGCAGCACTTGATAAAATAGGTGAGAAAAAGATTATGAATACATTTTTTGAATTAACTGAAAATAATATAGGTATATTCATTTCTCACAAAATTTCACATGTACTGTTAGCCGATAAAATAATTTATTTAGATGAAGGAAGAATAGTGGCAGAAGGCACACATGAAGAATTATTGAGGGTCTGCCCATCTTATGAGGAAATATATAATTTAGAATTTAATGTCATGTCAAATGGAGGGGAATATGGATAAATTGGAGCAAAAAAAACATGAAATAGACAATTTAATCATAACTTTAGCAAAAAAATTGTCAGATGTAGAGTTTGTTCAACATATTTTAGGCTCTAAGGCCGTAGAATACAAAAGTACCTCAGTTGCAGTTTCATATCCAGCTTTATGTATTTTATTTTCTGAGCTTGAATTAAATTTTCCAAACTGTGGGTTTGATACAGCTGCCCATAAATATTTAGAGATAGTAAATTATGAACTTGGGAAGATCAGTACAGGGGATATTTCTCTATTTGATGGGTTATGCGGCGTAGGTTTTGCAGCAAATTGTATGTCTAATAATGGTGAGTACTATCAAAAATTCATTGAGAATTTGAACGAATATATTGTGAGTATAGCTGACAAAAATATATCAGAGTATAAAAGTGTACCATTTAACGAATTTTCATATGATATTATGTATGGATTAGCTGGTACAGCTAATTATTTAATAAATTTTAAATCTGAAACTAAAGTTAAAAATACACTGCTGTCTATTTTGCAGTATTTAACAAGTATCTGTAATACAGATGAAAGTGGAATTCCAAAATTTGCGATTAGGTCAGATCATAGTCAACTGTTCCATTTAGCAAATGATCCTAAGGTTCGGTATGTAAATTTTGGAGTATCTCATGGGATACCTGGAATACTTTTAGTGTTATCAAAGTCCTATGAGTCAGGAATATATTTTGAGGATCAGCTTGAGGCTATAAAGTGTTTATCAAATTATATCTCTGATGGCTGTGTGAAAATTGGTGATGAACTTTTTTGGGAAACTCAAAAAATAATAGGATTTGATGGAGATAAACCGGTACAGTCAAGAGATGCCTGGTGTTATGGAACACCAGGAGTTGCATATTCACTATTGATAGCTTCAAGGATATTAAATGATAATGAAATGCGTAATTTGGCAATACAAAGTATGAAGTTGTCTCTAAAGAGATTACGTGACGTCGTATCTCCTACGTTTTGTCACGGTCTTTCAGGAATATGTTGTTTAGCTAGAAAATTTTATGAATATACGGATGATATATATTTTAAAGAAATGTATGCAGGAATATTTGAATATATACTAAATTCATACGATGACCAAAATTCACTGGGTTTTAAAGACACAGAATTTGATAAAGGAAAATTGGTCAATAAAGACGAGATAGGGCTGTTAAATGGAACTAGTGGAGTGATTCTAACACTACTGTCTTGTTATAGACCTGTTAAAACACAATGGGATTCTATATTCTTGCTATAATGGTATTTTTGGCATAACATTAAACGCTGATCCTTTTTATTCTGTAATTAGGATTGGATTGAAATTTGTATTTTTGTTTCTCAGTTAAATATATAAAATAATGGAATAAGATCAGGCAACAAACGGCCCACCCAAAGATAAGAGCTATCTAAGGCTGGGTTGTTTCATGGATACAAAGACGTTTTGAGAAAATTCTTAGGTTTGAATAGTAGTGATATTAACTCTTCCGCAAGGGACTTCATGGTACTAACTAATCTCCTGTGTCGGATAATTTTTGATAACGAATATAAGAATGTTGCAGGTTCAGGAAAGCATAGATATATATAAGCTTTGAAAAATAGTATGTTAAATCAGCTGCACTTAGTTTGAAAGAAAAAAAAGGGGCGAAGAAACCTTATGACAAATAGGATACTCATAATAGATGATGATATGGAATTGTGCTCATTAGTAAAAAAATGCGTATCACAAGTAAACCTAGAAGCCGATATAGCGTATAACGGGCAAACAGGATTACTTCAAGTCATGAATGAAAACGACTCTTATTCCCTAATTATTTTGGATGTAATGTTACCTAATATGGACGGTTTTCAAGTATTATCTGAAATAAGAAAATATAGTAATGTACCCGTACTTATGCTGACAGCTAAAGGAAGTGAGCCGGATAAGGTAACAGGTCTTAGCCTTGGAGCAGATGACTATTTAACAAAACCGTTCAGTATCAAGGAACTCATTGCTAGAGTGCAATCTTTGATTAGAAGATATACTACTTTTAATTCTGGGGATTCTGTAAGCATTCTTACCTTTAAAGGAATTGTTATTGATAAAGAAATAAGAACTGTTCATGTTGAGGACAAGCTAATTGATTTAACAGGCAAGGAATTTGATTTATTAGTATTTTTAGCTTCGAATAAGGGTCGTGTGTTTACGAAGAAACAAATCTATACACAAGTTTGGAAAGATGATTATTCTTTTGATGACAATAATATTATGTCCTTTATAAGTAAGTTGAGAAAGAAAATAGAACCCAATTCAGAACAGCCATTTTATATTATAACGGTACATGGAGTAGGTTATCGTTTTAATAAGGAGGCTTAATTAATTATGGAATGGATCTATATTCTACTTATGGCTCTAGTTTTTTGTCTTATTGTTATCATTTATTTGGTAACAAAACTGTATAAGGTTTCTGAACAACTTTCAATTATTGAAGATTCTTTAGCCGATATAAAAAAAGGAAATTGGAATCGTCGTATTTTGGTAAATGAAAATGATATCACTAAAACAATTTGTTATTCCATAAATGATATAGCAATGAATAGTCAAACTCAACTCATACAGTTAAAGCAATCCGAACAGGCTTATAAGCGACTTATGACGAGTTTATCCCATGATGTAAGAACACCTTTAACTTCTTTAGTTGGCTATTTAGAAGCAATTCAAGAGAAGTTTGTTACAGGCAAAGAAAAAGAAGAATATCTTGAAATCGCTTTAAATAAAGCACATCATTTGAAGGGGTTTGTTGAAGTTTTATTTGATTGGGTCAAACTTGATGCTAAAGAGCAAGTGTTTAAACTGGAAGAACATGATATAAACGAATTCACTCGTGATATCTTGGTAAATTGGATACCAACCTTTGAGGAAAAGCATTTTGAATATAATATTGATATTTCTGACAAAGAATGCTTTATCCGATTAGATCCAAATGCTTATATAAGAATTGTTAATAATTTAATTCAAAATGCTATTGCACATAGTGACGGGACTAGAATTGATCTACAAATAAGCGGAAATGAACAAAACGTTATGGTTCAGATAAGTGATAATGGAAAAGGGATTTCTCCTAATGACCTGCCACATATATTTGATAGACTGTATCAAAGTGATGAATCACGTTCGACTAACGGAAATGGTTTAGGGCTTGCTATTGTTAGAGAACTTGTCCATCTACATAAAGGAACAATTAATGCTCAAAATTTATTATCTGGTGGTACGACGTTTATAGTAAAACTTCCGAAAGCTCTTTAATATTTTTGAAAGCTTTTTTATTAGCAAGAAACAAACAAGATTTCGGCAAGATTTTGGCAAGATTTGTTTGATAAACTTTAAATAAAGGAGGTATTCATATGACAAAGTATACCATAGAAACTAAACAACTTACTAAAATCTATAAGGATCAGAAAGCTGTAAATAATGTAAATATCCATGTAAAAAAAGGACGTATTTACGGATTGCTCGGTCGTAATGGCGCCGGTAAAACGACAATTATGAAAATGATCTTAGGGTTAACGTCTACCTCTTCCGGTGAGGTAGACGTATTTGGTAAGAACATTAAAGGTAGAGAAAAGCAGCTATATCCCAGAATTGGAGCGATTATCGAAACGCCCGGATTCTATCCAAACTTAACTGGAACAGAAAATTTGAACATTTTTGCAAAACTGCGTGGTACATCTGCTCCTAACGCTGTGAAGAATGCATTGGAAGTTGTAAGATTACCGTATAAGGATAAGAAGCTGTTCGGTGAGTATTCTCTCGGTATGAAACAACGTCTGGGTATTGCTAATGCTATTTTGCATGACCCTGAACTATTGATTTTAGATGAACCTACAAACGGTCTGGACCCTATAGGTATAGCAGAAGTCAGGGATTTTATTAAGAGTTTGAGTGTTGAACGTGGGAAAACAATTCTTATTTCCAGCCATATTCTTTCGGAAATTTCATTGCTTGCTGATGATATTGGAATTATCGACAAGGGTATTCTGTTAGAAGAAAATAGTATGGAGGAACTTAAACGAAAAAATGGTAAGTACATTCTACTTCAAGTTTCTGATGCTGCTAAAGCTAGCTTGATCTTGGAACGTCAATTCGGTTTGAAAAGTTATTCTGTGAAAGACGATCATACGTTGCAAATCTATAATAATTCTCTGGATATGGCTTCTGTTAATAAGGCACTAATATTGGGAGATGTGTTGGTTATTAGTTCTCAGCTTTGTAATGATACTTTAGAGGACTATTTCAGGAAAATTACGGGAGGAGATGGCATTGCTTAAACTTATTCAAATAGAATTTCTTAAGTTACGACGCAGAACATTTGTGTGGATTATGATGTTTTCAGCTCTCATCATGCCATTCCTAGCGTACTTATTATTTAAATATGCGTGGGATACAGGCGGTGACCCTGTACAGTTTTATAAATGGTCAGCGTTCGGACTTACACTTTTTATTGTCTTACCTGTTGTTTTAGGAATATTAAGCACAATGCTAATGTACAATGAAAATCAATACGATATGCTTAAACAACTTTGGATTGTGCCTGTCAGCAAAATGAGATATTTTTTTAGTAAATTTTTTGTAGTTTTGATTTATTCTGTTTGCTTCATGTTAGTTACAGCTGTAGGTTCCGTTATATTTAGTATACTTCTCGGAGATATCGCATTTGATTGGCAAAACGTTTTGTTTTTGATAAGAAAGTGTTTGGAGATTGGTGTTATTACAGCTTTTGCAATGCTGCCGATTTTGGCAATTGCTACAACGCAAAAAGGATATATTCTTCCAGTTGCTATAACACTAGTTTATACTTTTCTTGGTTCTATTATAGTGTCGATAAATATGTATATACATCCGTTATCCAGCATGGCAGTAATCGTTGCTCGAAACGGAGATATTCCAGGACTGAACTATACACAGGTAATTAGCATACCCTTGGCGTTCCTTAGCATTTTTGTCTGGGGGATTGTATCTGTACTCCTTGCAAACGTTGCATTAGCAAGAAGAAAGTGAGGTGGTAATAATGCGAACATTACTTTGGGCGGAACATCAAAAGATTCGCCGGTTAAGTTTTGTTTGGATTGCAATTTTTGCGACGGTTATGGTAGCAGTTATTGTTTTTTTATCCGGATTAACAGACAATGACGGTGTTCGAGATATAGATACTATAGGTTGGTATATGGCGGTGGCTCAACCACTGGCAACATTTTTCGTTCTTCCAGCGGTAATTGCTCTCTTAGGTAGTTACATGATTTGTCGTGAAGAACAGGAGCATATAATCGATTCACTTCGACTTATCCCCGTGAATGAAGCAAAGTTGACAATCGCAAAAATGATTATAACCCTTGTATATAGTATTCTTTTTTACTTGTTACTCTTTGCTATAACATTTTTCGCTGAAGCAACTTTACATTTTTCTGATTTATCCATAGGGATGGTCATGAATTTTTTGAAAGCTTATTTTTTAGATGGTATATGTATATTTCTTGCAATCTCACCTATTATTGCTTTGGTATCATACATGAAAAAGGGATATTGGATTGCGTTAGTTATCACTGAATTTTATTCTTTTATTGGACTATTTGCAAGTACGTCAAATACCCTAAAAGCTTTATATCCTATTACAGCTGTATTTACCATATCTGGCTACTATGAAGCATCGACAACTCAGGTCATGCTTAGTTGCATTAGTTTACTATTTTGCGTTGGACTTGCCGCAGTAACACTTGCAGGCATGAACAAATGCAAATGAAATAGGCATCTATCTGCCAAACCTCCAAAAAATTATCAAGCCTTTTGTCAACGAAAAAAGGTTTGGGATAAAGGTAACTATGATTTGAATATATGCTTGAATTTAGGTTTTATATCTTTGTATTTTAGTGTCGAATCTAGGGATATTTGTTTGTTACTCAGAGGGTTAATGATAACGATTATGAATTGATTGAAATGACATTAAGCGAAGTTACAGAAGAAGGTATACGTAATTTCTCGATAGAAACACAGGTTATATTGATTTTCGGTTACATGATCACCTTGTCTCCTCTTCATTTTGGAGACTATGAGTATTGGGATAGCATAGGGAAAACATGCTGTCAAAAGCATACGAGTTTGAACCAAGTGATCCAATAATTGAAATGATTTTTCTTTCGGACAATATGAGAAGTGAAGGTTATAAGAATGCTTGTTTAAGAGTTAAAGAACATATTAAAGATAGATTTCTTTAAAGACCCCCTGATCCAAATTGGACACTCGAAGCCACCTCAAATACACTAAATGAAATGAGTAAAGAATACCATCTATCCTGCAATCATAAGGCATCATTTCACTTTATTTAGTACATGATTCTTTAATTAAATTCTCACTGAGCTTCTTCTCGCTTCCTGTATTTACGAATCCCAAAAGGGTTGTCTGCATAAATGCCTCTTCGAAATCCATCCTGCATATTTGGAGTACATGCGAAAGAACAGCCCAGACATTAAACTGTACCTACTTTGTTAGTGAAGTCTAACAAAAGGTCAGTTCAGGGGCTGTTTTTTCTCTATTCTTGTCTTCGTATCTGGAACAAGTTGTGATATACTATGATACAGATTGTAAAATACTAGAATTAATATTTTCAAAAATGGATTTTTTTAAATTAGTTATTATGGATATGAGGAGTAGTCTAATTCCCTAGGGGATGGAGAAAGGCCTTCCTTTTGTTTCAGCATTTCAGTTGAGTGTGCTCTAATTCTATTACAATGCCTGCTCTTTCACCATTAGCAGAGATATTTCTTGCTCGCCAATTATTTCTTCGTAAATGTAACAATATGGATTATCATATACGTAGTTCTGATATCATACAAGATGTGTGGTATCTACGAAGTATATAAACTAGACGTTAGGCGAAACCTCGTAGTAGAGAGTAAATAAAGGGGACTACAATGATGGAATATGCTCTTATCCGCATGAACGAGGTTTTTCCAAGTGATAATGCTGTTGCTAAGTGGGTAGTTGGATTGGCAATCATACATAACGCTTTTATTTTTCTAAAGAAAAAATTATTCAAAAGTTCAGACGAGCTTTCGTACTTGATTTCAGAAGCACCATCTATTCTTAAAATTCTCACTGCCTCCCTAAGAGAAGCTATTTTCTATTTAGAAGAGTCTGAGAAATTAGAAGAAGTAAGAATATATATTGATTCTTTACCCGAGCATATAATCCAGATATATAAGATTCTTAAACTACTATTTAGAAATGGCGAAAAAGCAGATTTGTTGCAAAAATTATCAAACACAAGAAACATAACTTATCACTACTCTAAACCTCAAAGGAATGAACTTTCAGAAGCTTTAGAAGAGGTGAGTAATGAAATTGTATTTTATGAAGAAAAAGATCAAAGGTTTTTGTTTGCAGAGCACGTAAGAATACAATTTTATTAAGGTCATTATTTTCTTCTAATGAACTCAAGTTAGAACAGGAGTTGCCTGTAGCAGAGTTAATAATAAGTATTAAAGAATCTATAGGGACACTAATCGATTTTTCTAGCAAGGTAAGTAAATATTATTTGAAAGATTTTTGTAAGTAATTCATTGAGGCCTAATATAATATTCACGCTGCGGGCATACGCCCTTGGTCCGGCATTCGCCGGACACCCATTTGTTGGGTCATGAATACAGAAATGTTATGTGAAATCACATAAGATTTTAAAGGATGGATGATTCAATTGGATAATTTAGCGCTAGAGAGCTGGATTGATACACATAAAATTATGGATAGAACCTTAGAGGGTTTTTGGGTTACATTCAATAACTACATGAAAGAATCTCCAGAAGAAATTAGTTTGTTTTTTGATGAATTGAATCTAGAAGATATTAAGCCTTCAATAGATACAATTGAGTATAAAACTATTTTTCATTCCGATTATCAGATTGTAGACAGTCACTATTCCCAGCAGGTTATATCTACGTTAGACATTTACTACAAAAAAAAGAGAGAATAGGTTATTATAGAATGTTCTTTTATACCAATGGCGAATGCTTTGATGATAGCCTAGTTACGGAATGGACAGGCTGGTATATAACATTGAAACTTGAAGCGTTAATTGAACTTCAACAAGAAATTAAAAATGAATTGGTAAAAAATAAGATCAAAGAAGATGAAATCGAAAAAATCTATAATTTAATAGATAAACAAGTTTCTAAAATCAAGGTTCAAATCCATAAATAATTGTAGATAGAAAGTTCGAAGAAGATGTCGCATCACATAACATAATATTCAAGCAGCGGCTCCTTTGGAGCCTTGGTCTGCGAGAAGGATTTCAGGGAAGCATTTCAGCAGACAACCCCTTCGGGGTTCATGAATACAGGAACGTTATCAGAAACCAGCAAAAAGGGGAGCCTAAATGAGAGTATCTCCGAATCCAAAACTAAAGGAGATACTGATTCAAAAAAACGTAGGTGTCTGTTGTGTTTGTAAAAAGAGAGGACTAGGTGTTCATTTCCATCACGTTGATGGTGATAATTCTAATACAGTTGAGGAAAATCTGGCTGTTCTCTGTGTAAAGGATCACGATCTACACCATAGACCACAAGCATATAACGAACCTAATCATCTTGAATTAACAGAAGTTGAAATTCGAGAGTATAAGCGTTCTTGGGAAGCCTTTGTAAAAGAAGCTTCACAAAAGAACCCAAAAGTTTTTGCAGTATTAAATACTTATGGGGACTATGATAGAATCCATTCATTAAGATTAATTTTTCAATGGGATGACGAAAAAATTGAATTTGAACGTGTATTTCATTTATTAGGAGGCCCTATGGATTTATTATTGGATAAAGTCCTCGAAGAGATTGTTTGGGTTGGTAAGGAAATACAGTTGTTATTGGTCGATAGTCCACTAGAGATTGAATACTGTCCATGCTGCAATAGTAGTTATAGTAATACTATTAATAGTAATGTAACTAAGAAATTGAGCAGTACCTCGTGGAAGCAAGATTCTATCTGCACGATATATATAAACCCAATGCAGCCCTCATTGGCAATTACAATATTTCTGAAGGATGACATGATATATTCCGGGAGCTTGCACCGATGTAAAAATAATACACTTCATTATATATGTGATAATTTCGAGGACTCGCTCTCTATTTTTAAAAAAAACAAGCGTAAGAACACAGGTAACAAAATTAGTAAACAAGATTTTAATGGATTGGGAGCTTGGTAGAATTATCTTTGGCACAGGAGATCCGGACAAACCCAAAATTATCGAAGATTTGAGCTTACCGCGTTGCTGGAAAAAAATATTAAAACCATTTGAATGTTATTCAATGAAGTGCCGGAATCTGATAACATCGTATTCACGCTGCGGTTAATTCATCCCTTGGTTCGCTAGAGGAGATAAACAGGGAAGCGGACTCAAGCGAACAACCCTGCACCACCTAACCGCGTCGCGGTCGGGACTTCGTCTCTTAAGGTGTGAGGGTTCGTGAATATAGGAACGTTATCTGAAACCAATGCTCAATGAAATAAAAGACAAAAATTAAGGAGCCAATAATGCAATTATCTCAGAATAGTATGAATGGAATTAAAGGCTGGCTGCTTTTCTTTGTGATCTATTCTTTTTATCTACTTATAAGTAATTTAATAGGTCTTTATTTCGAATTTTATATTTATATGTTAGTTGGAACAATTGGTTGGAATTTTGCTAGGGCCTGTACGCAAACCTATTTGAGCCATAAACGAATTGAAAGCAGCGTCAAAAAAGCCATGAACATGTTCGCTGTTTTTCATAGCGAGTGGCCAAGCGTCGATAGTTTTTTACTTTGTTGAAAAAGCATTCAATTAAGTGTCGCTCTTTATACGTTTCAGAATCTAACGGGCGCTTTACCCGCCGATTGCGTTTGCTTGGG
>NZ_VIJZ01000004.1 GCF_006874425.1 Paenibacillus ottowii | reverse complement strand
CGTCAGGCTTTCGCCCATTGCGGAAGATTCCCTACTGCTGCCTCCCGTAGGAGTCTGGGCCGTGTCTCAGTCCCAGTGTGGCCGATCACCCTCTCAGGTCGGCTACGCATCGTCGCCTTGGTAGGCCTTTACCCCACCAACTAGCTAATGCGCCGCAGGCCCATCCACAAGTGACAGATTGCTCCGCCTTTCCTCCTTCTCCCATGCAGGAAAAGGATGTATCGGGTATTAGCTACCGTTTCCGGTAGTTATCCCTGTCTTGTGGGCAGGTTGCCTACGTGTTACTCACCCGTCCGCCGCTAGGTTATTTAGAAGCAAGCTTCTAAATAACCCCGCTCGACTTGCATGTATTAGGCACGCCGCCAGCGTTCGTCCTGAGCCAGGATCAAACTCTCCATTAAAGATCAATCGAAATTGATTTATAGAAAGAGCGATTAGCTCATTTTGAAACTGACGAGATAAAATATCTCATAACTTGCTTCCATTTCATACAGCCAGATAGCGTGTATCAAAATTTCAGCGTTGGATTTTGCAAACAAAATCCCTACTCACTCGTTGTTCAGTTTTCAAAGATCAAACTTTTTTTATTTCTTTGCCACTCTCATTATCGACAGCAACTCTTATATAATATCACATTTCAACCAACTTCGCAACAACTTTTTTAGAGGAGCTTTTTCCTTCTAAATTTATTCTGCTAATGGCTGACCGGCGAAACATCTTATTTAAAAGGCCGGAATAAGAATATACCACATAATCAAATCATTTAGCAAGTGTTTTTTCCTAAAATAATTTGAACTTAATTTAAAATTATAACAAACCCAAAAACCGATGATGATCGCGCACTACAGCTGCCTTTTAAGAAACCACAAATCAAGAGGACTTCAATCTGAAAAATACAAGGAAAAGCCAGCGAGTTTATCGCCGGCTTCCCGTTAATCAACAAAATGTTATGGAGTGTGATGGCTAAAATATTGGAGCGTTCCAGTTGGATAAGAGTTCCACTCTCCCGGAAGGTTATAAGAGGAAGAACCGGACTTAATCCCCGATTTTCGGATAATAGTCCCATCATTCGGCATAAATTGTGTTTTGCCGTTAGGATCACCTAAGACGTCGATCGTTACACCGTTCTTTTTCAGGACATAGCCTGTCGTTACATTTGTATTCGTTTCTAGTAACATCAATTCATCATTATAGTATGTTGCAGGAACAATGTCGAAAAAGTCATAAAAGATGGAATCGATATATATATAAGGCATGCCTTTCCAAAACGAATTAATAGGCTGGCTCCACACTTTAGGAGTATTTGTAGCTAAATTGTATTGATGAATCTCAAGTGAGTATCCTGCATTTTCTATAGGTTTAGAAGTATCCCCTACTGGATTGTAAAACAACTCAATAGCAGTCCGGGTTTTATCCAAGGATAGATACTGGGAAAAATATAGATCCTCTGGTCCTTGAGGATTTGCAATCACTTGGAATACAGTGGCAGATCCGTTCGACCCGATTACCCAGTAGTATTGAGAAATATCCCCATTCCATGTCCAAACTGTCCCATTAAGAGGGATTGGTCCAGTAAAGGTAGAATCTGCCGTACCCGAATAGACTTTAAATGAAGTTTCACCCAGGAACACTGTTGACATGTCATAAGTAATCGGATCTTTGACCCCTTGCTTGGTTCGGATTTGAACCATTCCGTTCGTCGCTAGAGGAGCATTTGTTACCTGAAAATTATAGGTGGCTGTTCCGCCATGCCCGTCATCCGCAGTAATCGTTACCTTGGTACTTCCTGCCTGATTGCCCGGAGTAAGAGTCAGCGTTGATCCGTTAACCTCTGCATTTGCCACACCGCTTGATTCAACAGTAGAAGTAAACGTCAGGGCATCCCCGTCAGCATCACTGAACAATTGGGATAGATCGTAGCTTCTTGGATTGGTAACTCCTGCAGTCAACACTTGTTCATAAATGGCAGCTTCTACTTGAGGGCGTTGATTTGAAGATGGGTTAGACGAGCCGGATGACTGGACATTGACCTGAAAGGTAGTTGAAGTTTCCCCTCCGTGGCCATCCGTTACCTTGATTTCTATGCTTGTCGTCCCTGCACTTAGTGCCTGAATTTTCAATTGGTCTCCGATGATTTCCGCCGAAGCAACAGACGGAACGGAAGAGGTTGCCTTAAAGGTCAACGTATCTCCATCAGGATCTGTAAAAACAGTACCTAAATCGAGTGAGTAAACCGCATCACCTATAGTAAGCGACTGGTCTGCAGGTTTAGTTTCTACTGGATTTTGATTCTGTGGAGGTCCAGCTGTGACGGTGATTTTGAAAGTTTCGATTAC
This sequence comes from Paenibacillus ottowii, assembly GCF_006874425.1. Classification (GTDB taxonomy): domain Bacteria; phylum Bacillota; class Bacilli; order Paenibacillales; family Paenibacillaceae; genus Paenibacillus; species Paenibacillus ottowii. The sequence continues at coordinate 643,210 of NZ_VIJZ01000004.1, read as the reverse complement.
TTCCCCTCCACGGCCATCTATTGCTTTGATCGATACTAATGTGCTACCGATGGTTAATGGTGTAAGAGTGAGCACATCCCCATAAACGGCAGCAGTCACAACAGTCGACTCAGAAACGCTATGAACATCGTAGGTTAAAACATCGTTATCAGGACTGGAGAAGAAATCATTTAAGGACAATTGAATATCGCCTGTATTTATTTCTTTCATCTGATCTGGAATCCCTGTGGAAATCGGGGATTCATTAACAGTAACATCAAAATCAGTAATAACTTCGCCCCCACGCCCATCTTTTGCTGTAAGCTGAATCGTTGCTGTTCCTGAGGAAGCTGCATGGACCGTGGCTATGTTTCCGTTAACGGATACAGCAGCAACTGACGAATCTGAAGATTCTGCCAAAACGTCCACAGAGTCGCCATCAGGATCATGGAATACTGTAGATAAATCCAAGATAAAGTCTGCTTTGCCTAAAATAAGTGTCTGATGACCCGGCTTCTGGTCTATAACTGGATTTTGGTTAGGTACAGCGGTTACTTCCATTTGAAACGACTGGATTGTGCTTCCCCCATGGCCATCAGATGCCTTAACAGACACTGATGTGCTGCCAATTTTTAACGGTGTAATAGTGAGCGTGTCCCCATTTAACACTGCAGTCGCAACGGAAGAATCAGCAATATTATCAATGCTGTATGACAACGAATCCTGCTCACGATCAGTAAAGAAGTCTTTTAAAGATAATTGAATGTCGCCGGAATTGATTTGTTTCGTCTGATCCGGAATTTGTAAGGATACCGGAGGTTCATTAACGGTAATATCAAAATTGGTTTTAACCTCGCCTCCACGGCCATTAGTCGCTTTTAGCTGGATGTTTGCTGTTCCTGAGGAAACTGCATGAACCGTGGCTTGATTTCCGTTAACGGAGACTGTCGCAATGGAAAGATCCAAGGATTCTGCCGAAATGGTCAGTGGTTTGCTGTCCGGATCAAGGAATACCGGGGATAAATCCAGGATGTAGTCCGCATCGCCCACAGTGAGCGTTTGGTTACCTGGCTTCTGATTTACAACCGGATTTTGATTAGGTCCAGCAGTTACCACTAATTGAAACGACTGGCTTGCACTGCCCCCCCGACCATCAGATGCCTTGATAGTAACTTCGGCATGTCCTACAGCTGCCGGAGTTAATACCAATTGATCACCCGTCAGGGTAAAGGTGGCAATGGAAGGATCATCGATCGCAACCTCATAGGTCATGGGATCATTTTCAGAATCTGTAAAATATGATCCTAAAGACAAGGTTACATCGTTGCTTCCAAGCTGTTCGCTTTGATCAGGGATACCCAATGAAACAGGAGATTCATTAACACGGACCTTGAAACTCGTTCCCGCTTTTTTCCCGGCCTGGTCATCTGCGGCGATCGTAATAGTCGCAGTCCCTTTGCCAACAGCTTTGATAAACAGGTTGGTTCCCTCTACTCGGACTGTACTGATTTTTGTACTAGACGACACAGCCGTATATTTGAGCTCAGACTGCTCCTCATCCGTAAAATGCCCAAGCAAGTCAATCTGAAGTTCAGAATCGCCCACCGTTATGGCATGATCGTCATATTTGGTCACTAACTTCGGTGCTGTATTGGTCACAACCGCAGAACGCGAGCTACTGGAGGAGCTTCCGGAAGAAGTTGCAGTGACTCCTGATACTGTCGAAGAGGACACACCTGCTGCAAATGAAGTATTCGTGACTTGGCTGGAGGAGCTTACACTAATATTTGCTCCAGAGTTATTTACTTGTAAATTTGAAATGGTTCCAGCTACCTCCAGACTGACCGAAGAGGAATTGTTCACAGCCAATGTATTAATGGAGGCCTGTCCTGTCAGAGCTACGGGCTGGTCACTGTTGACCGACAATTGCTGAATAGTACCCTGCAACTTTACTTGCTGGGCACCGGTAAGAACATTCAACTTCTGTATTGAAGAGGATGAATCATTTTCAAGCGTTGCATTGGAAGTCAACGCCATCTGATCCACTGTCGAATTTCCTTGAATGACTACATGGACATCCTGTTTGGATACCTCGACATCCTGCAGCCCAGATGCGTCAAACAATACGGTGTTTTGGTCACCACCCTGAATATAAGTTTTTCCTTGTACCGTAAATTTAGAGGCATAGAAATCATGTGCAAGGCTTGATGTAACTGTAAAACTATTTTTGATGTTCAAATTCATAACCGAAATGTAATCACCGTCAATGGATAGATCTCCGTCAATCGAGGAGTTATGACCATCTAATACAAGATTGCCGCTGAATTCGGAAGCTTGCCCTATCGGGGCTTGCCCGCTCGCATGGATGACCAGTTTGGTAATCGATTCAATGGTCCGCTGTGAGGCTACAAATTGAATATCGGCTCCTTTGAGAATCTCCTGGTTAGAGGTTTGCAGGATTCCTTTAACTGAATCCGAAAGTTTATATTCAATCCCGTTAATCCAGGCCTTTCCATCCTCTACTTTTTGGAGTTGGACTACATGATCTTTAGGGAAAAAGGTAGACATCATATACTGAGCTATATCTTGACGTTGAACAGACGATTTAGGTTTGAAACCGGACTGATCCGTCTTCATGGAGCCCGACTGTAAAGCCGTATTAACGTAAGGTCGAGCCCACGGGCTAACCCGATTCCAATCAGTAAGTTTGGCAGACTCCGTGGCGTCAGCTGTAATAGGAAGCCCGGCGGCCCGCATAAGCAGAACCGCTGCCTCCTCCCTGGTTACTACCGCTTTAGGCCTGAATTTGGAGCCATCGTCTCCATTCATGAGTCCTGCACGGTGTACAGCCTCAATATAAGGACTCGACCAACTTTTCGAGTCTACATCCGAGAAGCTGCTGCTTGCTGCTTTAGAAGTAGAGAGTTGCAGAGCTTGAGTTAATAGAACCGCCATTTCTTGACGAGTCAACAAATCCATTGGCCGATAAGATCCGGAAGGATCGCCATGCAGAAGCCCAGCTTCAATGGCTTGCAGGATGCTTGTCTTTTGCTCTGAAGTAATATTATTGATGTCTTTAAAAGACAGGCTGGCCAGAGCCACTCCGTTTGATGCATCGCTGGCCGCAGATGCAATTGTCTGCAAAGCGGTTGGAGCAACAAGTGCAGCCAAGGCTAATGTAATCAGCCATTTATTGGGTTTAGAACTCATGATGTTCCCTCTATTCTTTTTATTCATTACGGTGCCTCACTGCTAAAGATACCGATATTATCCGTATAATCGATTCCTTCATCAATCCATTCACTTGCCTCGTAGTGGCCTGCATTTCCATGAGTAATACCGGATAGTCTAGCTAAAGTGGTATGAGGCTGAAACACTGACGTATCAATCAGCCGGTTATCGTAATAGAGCGATAAAGTGACAGGTGCTGAATCATCGTTATAAAATCCCATATCCATGAAGTAATCTACATGCGCATCACCAAAATACATAGTTTCTCCTATCACAAAAGTAGCTTTACTTGGAATAATAGCACCAGCCTCTTGACTTATTACGATCGAATCTCCACCGCTACTACGTTCAATTCTAATTTTTGAAGCATCTAACTCCTCAGAACCCGCATTATAAAGCTCAATAATCTGCATCATAGGGTCGCTCTCCCCCCATGCCAACTCAGAGAAGAAAAGTCCCTTCTTTTCTCCAACAGTGACTTGGAAGGTCGTTTGAACGATTCCCCCCTGCCCATCATCTGCGGTGACTGTAACTGTAGCACTTCCCACTGCAAGCGGAGTAATGCTCAGTTGGTCACCTGTAACGGAAACCGTTGCTACTCCAGGGTCCGATGAATCAGCGGTATACGTTAGCGAATCCAAATCTTCATCTGCAAAAGTTGAAGCAAGTCCAACAGTTGTATCCATAGCACCTGCTTCTGTAGAAATATCATTAATCGTGCTTTGAACAACAGGAGCGTGATTAACCGCAGGCAAAGGAGTCACCGTTAGAGTAAAATTCGTTTCCACCGTGCCTCCATTGCCGTCGTTCGCCGTTACCGTAATCGTGGCAGTGCCCGCGTTCACTGGCGTTATTTTCAGGTCGCTTCCGGTTACCGATACTGTTGCCACGCCCGCATCCGTCGAGGTTGCCGTATACGTCAGGGCGTCGCTGTCTTCATCTGCAAATACACCTGCAAGGCTCACCGTCTTAACACCATCTGCGGCTCCTGTTGTAACATTGCTGATCGACGTGTTCACCGTCGGCGCATGGTTCACGGCTTCCGGGATCACCGGCGTGATCGTTACGCTGAACTGCGTATCCACCGTGCCACCCTTGCCGTCATTTGCCGTTACAGTAATCGTGGCAGTGCCCGCGTTCACTGGCGTTATTTTCAGATCGCTTCCGGTTACCGATACTGTTGCCACGCCCGCATCCGTCGAGGTTGCCTTGTACGTCAGGGCGTCACTGTCTTCATCTGCAAACACACCTGCAAGGCTCACCGTCTTGATGCCGTCCGAGGCTCCTGTCGTCACATTGCTAATCGATGTGTTCACTGTCGGCGCATGGTTCACAGCTTCCGGGATCACCGGCGTGATTGTCACGTTGAACTGCGTATCCACCGTGCCACCCTTGCCGTCGTTTGCCGTTACAGTAATCGTGGCGGTGCCCGCATTCACTGGCGTTATTTTCAGGTCGCTTCCGGTTACAGATACTGTCGCCACGCCCGCATCCGTCGAGGTTGCCGTATACGTCAGTGTGTCGCTGTCTTCATCTGCGAATACACCTGCAAGGCTCACCGTCTTGATGCCGTCCGAGGCTCCTGTCGTGAAATTGCTGATCGACGTGTTCACCGTCGGCGCATGGTTCACAGCTTCCGGGATCACCGGCGTGATCGTTACGTTGAACTGGCTGTTAATAGTCCCTCCCTTGCCGTCGTTCGCCGTAACTGTGATCTTGGTTGTTCCTGCACTCACCGGTGTGAGAGTCAGCTGACTTCCATTCACTGATACCGTCGCTACGTTCGTGGCAGAAGTTTCTGCTGTGTAGGTCAGAGCGTCTCCATCAGCATCAGTAAAACTATTTGATAGATTAATCTTTTTAGGCTCATCTGCTGTACTTAACGTAATATCAGTAAACCCGGTAGTAACACCTGGCGCATGGTTAGTCACTGATTTTGTTGAACCTCCACCTCCAGAGAAAAATGTCACGCTGCTCGACGTAACTGTAGTCGGTTCTTGGATCGTTCCGTCAGTCAACTGAATTTGTCCAATCTGCTTTTGTACTTCGTTGTAATTTTGAATAACTTGTGATACGGATGCCTCTTTAGGCAGCTTAATTGTTTCAACTTTAAAATTCGGGTTCAATGTCACTTTAGCGTTCGCGTTGGCAGCTTGAAGTTCCCCAATTGTTCCGGTTCCTTTAATAGAAATACCATTGCCAGAATTCAGAGTAAGATGGTTTACGTTGCCATTCAGCTGGATACTAGAAACACCGTCATTAAGCTCGATTACTCCTTTGATATCCCCTTTAATCTGAACACCATCACCTGAAATTCGAAGCAGGCTGCTTTCCGGCAAACCATCCGTGTTTAGCACAACATCTTTTTGCACGATTTCCAATTGTTGCAGCCCGTCCACATTACGATTGCGCGAATTAAACTTTAATGTAGCTCCTTTTAACGCATCTTTATTGGAGTTTCCGATTAATTCTTTCAATTTTCCTTCTATTAAATAGGGAACATTATCAATTGTTACAATGTCTCCATCAATGTTGTTAATCGTAGCTGTTTGCTCTTGAGTTTTGAAAATATCTAGCAGGAAAGGAGCAATATCCTCCCTTTTTACTTCACCTCTGGGATTGAGCTTGCTGTCATGAATATCAATTAACCCCAAACGAAGTGCCGTATCTACCGATCCAGCCGCCCATTGGCTTACTGAGGACTGATCTTTAGGCAAAATGCTTGATCCGCCCTCTGCATTAACCCCTCCGACTGCACGAACAAACACAGCTGCCAGTTCTTCACGTGTAATAGGATCGTTCGGACGGAAGTTTCCTAATCCATCCCCTGATAGAAACCCGGCTTTTTGTGCGGCTTCTATATATGGGGCAGCAAATTGTTTACCTTGCACATCTTTAAAAGTAGAAGAACTCGAAATAGGGTCCAATTTTAAAGCTCTGACTAATAATACTGCGAGTTCCTGACGAGTTAATGTTGCTGCAGGGCGAAAAGTTCCTTGAGGATCCCCAGACAAAAGCCCCTGGCTTACAGCTTCTTGGATGGCCGCCATTTTATCACTCGTCACATAGGATATATCTGAAAATAAATTATTGGCAGGCGTTGCAGCGTAAGCAGAAGTACCAAACGTCGCCTGAAGAGCAACAAGCGCAGCTGCCCATTTAAGTGAATAAACCTTCAATCGATTTACCTCCTAATTTACTTTTTGAGTAAAACGTCCCTATTCGATCTTCGAAATATTTTTGCATAATCTAAGATAACAAGGTCACTATATTTGTCGAATAAAATGTGTTTTATTAATCTTTTATTCATATATTTGTCGAAAATAAGTGATTTATGTCGTTTTAAATCAATATACACGAGACCACTGAACCAATTCTGAACAAAGCTTATATGTAATAATGCCTAGTTGTATTAAGTCCTCACCTATATTCTTCAAATAACTTATTTCCGCTAGTGATTTATCGGAATCTTTCTTTAAGCGCGACTCTTGCTCTATAAAAAATAATCACAGGCTAGATTCCTGCGATTATTTTTAAATTAAGGCAGCCAATGTGAGGTGTGGAATGACGTTTAAAAACGATTAGTTTACCAAGATTAATATCGTCGACTATTGGACAGCTTCAATTAGCATAAAAAGCAGCAGCTTCACGGATCGTTCCGGAAAAGCTGCTGCTTCCATGTTCTTATTACACTTTGGCACTTGCCAGAGTCAGGAAATACAATTGTTATCGCGTTAGTTTAGGACTTAACAATCCGTAAATAATAAAAAAGCTAGGTTCACGAATTATGGGCATAATCCGTAAACCTAGCTCATGACGAGTCTTACTTAAGGTTATATTTTTTGTTAAAGCGATCCACACGTCCACCAATATCCACGTTTCTTTGTTTACCAGTGAAGAACGGATGAGAAGCGGAGCTAGTATCTACACGAATAACTGGATATGTGTTGCCATCTTCCCATTCCATTGTTTCTTGCGAATGTTTAGTAGAAGCACTCAGGAAAGAGAATCCACAGCTAGGGTCCAAAAAGATAACTTTATTCAATGTTGGATGAATATCTTTTTTCATTTGTCTCACCTAATCTTTCATTTAATTTTAGTTTTAAATTCAAACGTACTGGCGCAATGCTCCATCAGTTGGCAAAAGGAACGGTTATGTCTCAGAAAAAAAGACGACAGATCCTAACGGTTGTGCTCAAGTCTCGTAAACGACAAGCAAACGATGCCGTATATATCGCATCGCCCATTGCACGAACGCTCCGTATCTTTCGTCAGCCTTCATCGTTATATAAGCATATAGTGAATGGTCCTCCAGCTCGTCCCGAATGCTGACCTCAGCTTGGGAGAACCCGGCTACCATGTGCTTTCGATTCAAAAGGCAAAGCGTGCCATATTGCTCAGCATCTATCACTACAACCATGAAAAGAAGCCGTTCTCTTAGGTGCTAGCTTTAACTTTGGACGCTCTATCCATTGGACTAATTCAAGTTTTCGCCGGTTCCATAACGCAGGCTTTTTGCAAACTTAACAGGCTCCGCTCAGGAAGCAGAATCATTCAGGTTGCTATGCAGCAAACCATAAATTATCTAGTTTCACGATGAATCGTGTACTTTTTCAAACGCGGAGAGTATTTTTTCATTTCAAGACGCTCCGGGTGGTTTCTTTTGTTCTTGGTTGTTGTATAGTTGCGATCACCGGATTCGGTGCATGCCAAGGTAACAATAACGCGCATTATTCTTCCTCCTTAATTGGAATACATGGTATACAATTACAATAGTAATTTTTACGATTAGTTCTATTCTATAATTCATGTTCCGCTTTGTCAACCTTAGAGGCTCGGTTTGTTGCTTCTTCTACCGTGTTCCAGCGATTACGGTACTGTGCAAGCTTCGGGTGAAGCTCCAATGGTTCACTCGAAAGCACCAACCTGACGGTTCTAATCCATTCCCCAAAGGATGCATAAGAAGCAAACAAATTTGCAGTTTCAGGACTCATGTACAAAAAAAGCGGAGCTGCATACTTTTCCGCCAAAAAACGAATGGCTGCTTCAATAGGCGTATATTTTTTCCGCTTACCTTCCCAGTTCTCAATCACTACAGCGCTCAAAGCCTGCTCTCGTTGCCACTCTCCCAGTTCGTCGACTCGCTTATAATACGAGCGTACCGGCTGCTTCCACATTCTTCTGACCGTTTCTTCATGTAATGGATACAGTACTAGCTTTGTAAAAGATAGTGCAGCTCCCGTTTCAGCAAAAAGCTCCAGCTCACTGGTTGTAATCTGCTCAAATGTATCATAGTAAATGATAGTCCCTTTATGCGTCTCGATCGGCGGCTCATAACCATAGGGTACATATTGAAGGTTTCTTGTCATACTAGGCACTCCGTCCTTCCAAGATAAACTTTTCCTTCTATTATTATACCCTTGTTATGGCATGAGCTTACATAAAATGTTTATCTTATTCGACAGCAGGTGTATTACCTCGTGCCCCCCGCCGGAACTGCAACGCGTAAAGCCCCATCGTCACAAGTGCAATCAGCGCAAGCACCGTAAATATATTGCTAAAGTTGAATACCTCGACATTAGATACGACAGGATTCAAATGAAAAGATGAAGAGCTATCCAACGTTTTGCCCAAAATACTAGTTGTCATCGCCCCGGCAATAAAATTCAACAGGGATAACAGCCCCATTCCAACACCAATCTGGTCTTTCGACAACGTCCGAGAAATCGTGTTGGACATGGCAATTTGCATAAAGGTCTGGCCTACATTTCCGAAAATAAGTAAAAACAAAATCAGATACGGAGACGCGCCTACAAACGTAGACAAGCTGATAAAGCAGATAAATAATAGCGATACGGCTGTATACACCAGCAACGAATTCCCTTTGCTATCGGCCAAACGCCCCCCTTTTTTTCCTAATAGTGCTGACGCGATAGCAGCAGGAAACATAATCAGTCCAATCGTTGCCGGTGTAAGCTGGTTGAGACTGTTTAGAAACTGTGGTGCCAAGTACGGCAATCCAAAGCTAATCCCCGTCCCTAAAAAAGCGATGAGAAGCCCGTATGAATATTGCTTGTTACGGAACAGCTTCGGCTGGATGAACGGATCGTGGGCAGTATGAATGCGCCATATAAACAGTGCAAATAACACTACACCGATCAGAAAAAACATCATATTGGCTTGTGAAATGGAAAGCAACAAGCAGGCCACTGTTCCACCTAGCAACAATCCACCAAGAAAATCGAACTTCTGATCCTCTCCTCGTTGATCGTCCAAGTATTTACGAAAGAATGGCAAAGCGATCAATGGCAGCATGGAAATGACGAACAAAAAACGCCAGCTCGCAAAACCTGTAATCAAACCAGAAATAATGGGAGCCAGTGCAGTACCTAATGCCAAGCCGATTGCGGTGACGCCCAGAGCTCTCCCTCTTTTTTCAGCCGAAAAATAGCGAACAGGAACGATCATAGCGGTTGCTGGAATGACAGCAGCCCCTGTGGCCTGAAGCAAACGAGCTACAATTAACATCCAAAATTGATTGGCTAACAGCCCAATAAGCGAACCAAGTGCAAAAAAGATAATCCCAAATGTCAGTAAATCCTTGAGACGATACTTATCTGCCAGCTTGCCGTAGGTTACAGAGCCCACTGCATACACAATCATATAGCCGGTCAGCAGCCAGCTTACATCGGAGGCACTAATGTGAAACTCCTCGCGAATTACAGGCATCACTACATTGAACATAAAGGCATTCATCACTGAAAAAACAAGTGTGAAAGCCAACACACGCATAAGCTTATCCGCATTGGGATAAGTTTGTTCTTTTATCATATGCTTTCTCCCTCTCCTATACATATCTTATCTAGGTGACATTTTATAGTCTATGGATACCCCTATCCGGACAAAATTTTTCTAGTTATCTGCTTCAACGTAAGCATTTGCAGCATGATAATCATGAAGAATTTTTTTGAGTAAACCGCGCAGCGCTTCTGATTCTTGGGCAGATAATGTTTTGCCTACAGAGCTTTTGATTTGCTCTATGGTACGTTCAGCTACCTTGTGAATTTCCAAGCCTTGCTTGGTCAAATAAATTTGCTTCATTCGCGCGTCTTCCGGATGACATTGGCGTACTGCCCAGTTTTTCTTGACGATTCCGTTAATCAGGCTGGTAACGCTTGATTTATCAATAAGCAATAGCTTTTCCAAATCCGTATTGGTGATTCCAGGCGACATCGCCAGTATGTAGAGCGTCTGCGATTGCGGGGAGGTAAGCCCCAAAGGACGGAGTGCGGTTTCAATCTCACGTCGGACGGTGGTAAAAATCCATTTAATTAAATACATCGTGCTTTCTTCCTCCCAGGGAAGACAAACGGGATACACCTCACTTCCCATTTTAATGTTAACCTCCATTTCCATTGAATTTTAATAGTTTGAATTCCAACTAATTTTAATCAGTTGCCTACTTGGTGTCAATACTTTCATAAAATGATCATCTACTGATGTCTAGTGAATTTTAATTTACAAATACATTCTATATATAGAAATGTATATAACAAAAGACGAGCCCGGGAAGGAGCTCGTCTTTTGCCGTTTTATAGTTGCTTAGTTCGCAGCCTTTACTTGAACCAGCGGATAATCTTTTCCATCTATAGTAACTGTGCTAGCATCATTCAGCTCCAGCCGTTGCCAAATGGTCAACAGCGTACGATAAGGATACTTGTCGAGGTCATATTCCGTTGTCCCTGTACCATCGCCGGATGTGCTACTTGTTGCTTTATCGGTTGCCGTGCCGCCACCCTCAGTCTTAACCTCTGAAGTTGTGCCTTGACCCGTATTGTCCGTCACCGCCCCAGTCTGATCCGTGCTTTTTCCACTGGCTGTAATACTCTGAGTTGTGGAACCACCGTCTGTAGACTCTTTGTTTGCTGTCTTGCTTTTGGTGGTAGCGCCCTCAGTGTTAACGTCACTGGACGAACCATTGTTAGCTTTACTGGCTGCTTCCTTATCGTTCTGTTCCGCAAGCGTAAAATTTTCGTATGAGTGCTCCTGTTGATCCGCGCCGACAATGACGAGTTTTTTGGGCTTAAATTCTGCCTGTTCTGCCGGTGTTTGAAACGCAAACAACAGCTTGACCATTTTCGTAGTAGACTTGGTGTTAGGTATATGGGTCACAATCGCCGTAGGCTCCTCTTTTACGGGCACTGTAGGCTCTACAGGCTGTTGCACAGGTTTTGGAGCAGCGGCAGGCGTAGGAGTGTCAACAGATCCAATGACCCCAGTAGCTTTCAGGCCGCCTAGCGTACCTGCAATAACAATCAGCACGATTCCGGAAATGACCCCGCCTTTGCGAAAACGACGAAGCGTTTTGACCAATGGCGTGTCTGTCTCACGCTTTGCTGCCTGATAGAAATTTTTAAAAACAGGCTTAGCTGGTTCAAAATATTGGCGCCACAGCGTCTTTTTATGCAGCCCTTCTCGTCCTTCCTTTTGGAAGAATAAAAGCAACGCACGCCGATAGGCTGGTTCAAAACCGCCACGTGGAGTAGAAAACTCAGGGTGCTCCTCCGACCAGCGGATAAAGCGGTACATCGTATCGTTATCCTTCGCCCATTTGCGAATCGAACTGACCAGGCGGGCAAAATCCATTATTCCTTCTCCTGACCCATCAGAACGATAGAAAGCTGGCAATAGACGGGCAAAATGCCCTTCTGCAAGCTGCTGGGGCAGCCAACTGTAAGCCCAATCCTGTACTTTTTGGACTTCGCCTGGCTCCAGACCGTCCAGCACTGATGGTTCCGGGTCTTCTGTGTTAAACCAATCATAAGCCGCAATCAACCGCACTGCTTGTCCCTTGAGAGGAGCAGGCAACTTCCCAACCCACTGTACCAAATCGGACCGTGTAAAAAACGGAATCTGTACGACCTGATCGGGTGACATTTCTTTTAGCTCTACTTCTGTGAGCAAATACCGATCCGATGCTTCCTGCAAGCGCTCTGTCAATCCGGATTGCTCTAGCGGAGACAATGTGCCTACGGCAGAACTACTGTCCCATTGACGCAAGCGCTGGTGAATGGCAGCCACAGCCTCTACCGGCTTTCTCTCAGCACGCAGCTTGCCCATCAACGCAGATTCGGCCAAAAGCTGAAAATCGGCATTCGACGACACTTCGATATACCGACTGCCCCATTCATGCACCACGGCCAGCAAACCCTTGACATCAGTCGTTCTTTTCATCTGGCTGTCCATATAGGGAATGAACAGCATTTTGGTAAGTGCCGGATTGCCCAGTACCTTCGTAAAATAAGCCTTACCTAATGACGGATTCTCTTCAATCGTATGATAAATATACGTGACCGCTTCTGTATTCCTGGCGGAATAAGCGTTGTTTAGTGAACGGATTAAATATTCCACTAATCGATTTTCGCTGCTGCGTGCATGAACTTTATAATAGTCCTTGAAGCAATCAACCAGTCCTACCTCTGGAATGTGTCCATCCTTCACTCGATCAAACTCATGGTCAAAAAAGGACAAGAACAGATCATTCAGCCGCATTTTTCGTGGTAGCGCATCGGATGGTGATAAATAATCAGTCAAGCTTCGTAACACAGCGATCCGTTGCTCGTTGTATAATGAGCGCTCTCCCTGCTCAATTCTGTACAACGTAATGAGTTCATGATAGCTGGAAGGCATGAGTTCACGCCCTGCCTCCATGCCTGTCAGCATTTGCTCGGCAAATTTGAGAAAATCGTCCGGTGACCCGCCATTCAGCAGTGTACGCACAATCCAGTCAAAATACGGCTGTTTCACCTGCTCTGCATCCACATTAAGTACTCGACTATGATTAGACAGGTCAAATACAAAGTCCTTTTCCACATTCCGATCACCGGGACGTAGACTGAAAGGCTCCACGAACATTAAGTGAATGCCTTTTCTGCTGTTCGGTTCCTGCGCATATGTAAGAAATCCGAGTCTGTTGCGAAATGCATAAGGCAGTGCCGCATACAACACACCCAGCAGCTGCTTGGCTGAAGATCCTACCGCTTCTGCTGGAACATTCAACGCTACATATACCTTTTTGCGCCCCGCGGCTGACATCATGACTGCGTATAAAAGCTGCTTGAATACGTCTTCGCTCAACTGCAATTGAGCCAGCACTGCAGACGGATCAACAGCAGGAAATACACTTCCGCCTGGGAGACGCTCTAATTCCGGTAATTCGGTTCCCTGCTCAATATCGTAGGTATCGACAAACGAGGTGTTCAGCCACTGCTTATAATCAGATGGAGACTCACCATGTCCGGCCGGAATTACATAGTTGTGCGTAAAAAAGGCACTCCGCAACCCAGTGAAATCCGCTGCTTTATAAATACTGCGCCCAAGCACTACATCTCCTGACTCCGTCCGTACCAGATGTAATGCTTCCGGATAGACAGTCTCCTGCTTCTCACCACGTGCCGTCAGAGCAGCAGGCGCATCATACACACATAAAGGATGCAGCACTTTTTTTATAAAGGATGCATCCAGTCCTTTGGAATTAGCTACTGTATCGAAGCCTTCCGTAGAACGGAAAATACCGCGCCGTTCCCGTGTGTACATCTGCTGCTGTATCATATGAGAGGTAGATAAACTCACTGTGATTCTCTCCCCTCAATGTACTTCAACTTATAAAGTAGCCAGATGAATGGCTCATCTACACGAATCGGACTAACTAACCCCTGCAGCTTTTGGTCCACCGGATTGCTGCCCAAAGCGGAAACCGCGAAATAAGCCGTATCTGTAAAATATACATCCATCGTGCCCTTGAACGGCTTATCCACCTTCTCGATAAAGCGTCGAACTTCGCCATCGATGTTGGCAAACTCATCCAAATCCATGTATTTGCGATGTTCCATTGGATTAAAAATATTGCTGTTATTCTTGATATATGTGCCTTCTTCATCTGCCAATGCAGTAAGCATATCGCTTTTGGTCAGGACCACAGCGGTTGGAATGTCCGTCTTGCCTTTGTCCTGGTATGCAATAAAGTCACCGAACATCGTAAGTACGACATCACGCGGTTCATCATATTGCGAGACAAACTCACCAGGCTTATCGCCAAGATTAATCTTGATCCGTTCCCGGATAGAACGAATTTGCAGGGGATCGACCATGAACAGAATACCCGCAGAATTCTTAATATGCTGCCCGTGCAGTCCCAGATAGTCCTGATCGACCATCCCCTCACCGGCCACATCAAAAAATACCAGTGTCAACGGTGGCTTTTCCTCATCCTTAAATACAAACTGGAAAATAAAAGGCTCCTGCATCTTTTCTTTTTGCGTCGATGTAAGCAGATCGCCTCGTTCAAACAGCGGTTCCTCATACATCGTGCGGAACTTGCGGCTGATCTCTGCATTGAGCGGCATGCAAGCTGCGTCAAAATGATCGGCCGTCACATGCTGAAGCGTGTGAATCAGCGAGGTCATGTATACAGATTTCCCCGCTTGCGAAGCCCCAATAATCGAAATAATATTGCTCGGCACCTTGCCTGCGGTCACAGGCAGCTCGTTATGGCAGTGTGGGCACAGTCGGTGACGTGTCAGCTCACCATAACGGTCCGTCAGACCTGTCAGCACGTGATCTGAATACAAACGATGTTCCTCAGGTACATCATGGGGATGAAGAATTGCCTCCATATCATGTACACTATCCAAGCCAAAACGCTCCCGATACTTGTTCAACAGCTCATCTTCACCCAAAGCGTAATCCTCATCATCTTCACGGTGATGAGAAGCACGGAATACCACTTCCTCTGGGGAAAACTTACTAAAGCAATAAGGGCATACAATATCATAGAATAAGGGCCGTGGTTCGGCCTGTGGCTTTCTTCTGAATAAATTGCTAAGAAAACTCATCGGTTGTGGCCTCCTTTCATTCAGGGACTAATTCATAAATCGTGCCATACTTCTGACCGTCCGTAAAAAACAGCCGCACATATTCATCTCCCCCCACTTCAATAGCGGGTAAAACATTCCGTCCTGCGGCAAAGGGTGCGGTGAACGGATACAAGGTTCCATCGTCTCGGTCTGCCGGATAGCCACCTCGCTTCTTCACGTAGCAGAGCGCCTCCTGCGGAACAGGGACTTCAGCTGTCACCTGAATCTGGACTGTTTTGCGGCTGCGAAACCAGCTCTTTTTATGATGAATCGCATATTTGATTTTAGCCCTCCCCGTACTTAACTCCAGCTGGTTGGCTCCGTCTTGCTGACGGATTACAAAGGTGTCACCATCCTCCCGAACAGCTGGATACACGGTATACCGCACACGTCCAATACCTTCAATCCGGTCACGATAGCTACCAGCAGCCTTGTATTCCTCGCGAGTAAAAAGCTTTAGGTCAGAAATCGACGCTTCATTCTGCCAGTTCACGCCTGCATCGGCTGATTGTTTGGCAATATACACCACGGCTACGCCTTCAGGCCACTGCCAGCGTAACACAACCCGGTTGTCGTCAATTTTGTAGCTCAGCTCCGAAATAACAGGATCACCGGGCTGTGCATCCCTATACTGCATAAGTTCCAGCCTCCCGTTCTAAAATCCACTGCTGCGTCGATTGCGCGTCGGTCCTTCCGGTGCTCCTCTCCGTTGGCCTGATGGCCCACCTTGGCCCCCACCACCTGAAGATCGGCGAGTATTTTCCGCAATCGGCAGAACAAGTGAAAAGACAGCAATAAGAGCCGCCAGTACGAGCGCTGCTAGCAAACGAATCATCAAGTCACCTATAGGGGAACCTGATAACCCCTTTTCCAAAATCAAACCAGCGAGCAAGCCAGCTGGAACTCCACCAATGGCGAAATTCCGCGCGAGAAAACGATTATCGAACATCAGCCCAAGTGCCAATCCCAATAGAACTCCTATAATAACCAAAGCCGTTACGCGATAAATGGCAAAATACAGACTGTCGGCATACTCACCTGTTCGCTCCGTTACTAGCGTGCGATCCCCGATTTTGTCATATATTTTACCAAACGCCTGCGTAAGTCCTTGGGCATTGGCTACATTAGAATAAGTTCCGCCCGTTAGGTTGGCAATATTTTGTAATAAGGCTATACCATCCGATTCGGCCAGTTTCAGTCCGATTGTATTGATCGGAATCTGGCGGGCAATGTAAGGGGCCAATGCGGTCTGCGTATCCAGTTCGCTAAAACCGTCAGAGAGCATAATAACGAGCGAACCTTTTTCCCCATTGCCTTGGGTTTCAATCTCCTTAATCGTCTCGTCCAAAGCAAGCCCTATCTCTGTACCGCCTGACATTAAAGTCTGCATACTATCGATTTTCGAATAAACCGCTTGTTTCTCTGCATCTGTACCAATGGGAGTAAATGGCTGCACCAACTGCGCAGTAGATTCAAATGAAACTATGGCTACGCGCTTGTCTCCATCCATTTGTCCAATTAGACTCTTGGCAGCCGTTAGGCGTTCATTATCAGGGTCTGTTTGCTGCATACTCCCGGAATTATCAATCACAAGCACGAGGTCCTGTACACTCTTGCGCCCTTCAGGGTTAACTTGATAACCCAGTTCCAATAGCAGACCTGCCACGAACAACATAACGAGTGTAGCAGGCACTAGTAATTTCCAGGACAACCCGGAGTATCGTTGTCGCCATGAATGTCCATTTAGCTGTGGCGAAATCAATTCGCCAATAAGGCAGCCTAGACCTATGCACAGCGCCATGATGCCAAAATACAGCCCGACCACGATGATATGCGGCCAATGGCCTATCAATTTGTGAAGAATAAGTTCTCCCAAGATGAAGCCTACTACAGCGCCCAGTAAGCCGAACACCAATAGGAGAACGTTAAATTTACGTTGCTTCATAAGATTCGTTGCTTCCTTCCATCATTAAAGTAGGATATAAATACGTGGCTACCGCAATTCCGGCAACCGTTCCACGTCGATTCCATGAAACACGAAACCGTTCGCAGTATATGTCTCATAATACGTTTTGCCGTTGCGGTAAACCATCAGATCCTCCAGATGGAAGCCGCCCATCAAATGCAGTTTTTCCACCCCGCTGCTGCGACGCTCATGCACAAAACCCAGCTTGTAAATTCGCGAAGTAATGTCCACATCCATCGCATAAGGAAGAAATTCGCCTTCGTAGTCACCAAAGAAATACTTTTCTTCATACCGATGCTCATGGGTATAGTCGAGCAAACGTACATTAATTCCCCCATGCTCTTCTAACGTTTGATACAGTTTTTTAAACAGCTCTTCCTTGGGAACGACCAGTCGATTTTCATATGCAGCAGCTACATTCGCACGACGTAATAATTCTTCTTCGAATGTCTGATTAAATGGCTGTGAGCTGAGAATCAGGGTACGACAGGTCTGTGTAAGTCTATTTACTAACGCGGACAGACCTCCATCCAGCAACCCAGACACAGGTCCCATATGCCGATCGTCAAAGAATATAGATTTCCCCCGCTTGCTTTCCAACTCACGCATGACATCCTCCGTCACACGCTCATAATACTCGAACAAGTTTTGACCTGTGTAACTGTCAGCCTGCCGAATACTGTCCGTTGCAGCTTGATGCAATTCACGCTCCAGGTTGGCAAGCTGTACTGTAATATGATTCGCCTGTGCATGCCATTTTTCAAGTGCCATTTCATAACGGCGAAGTAGCTCCAAATCCACTTGAATCCGCAGCATGTGCATTTTATGGCCGTAGACTGTTTCGGTCAGATAACGGATCAAGCTGCGCACATTATGCTTATCCATGAGCGGCAGTCGTTGAAAAGGCTGATCCTCTACTCGTCCGCTATACAGCGTATCCAGTTCGGCCTCACTGATCTGCAAATCATTGGACGTATCACGAATCATTCCCCGAACAGCCGTAAGCACATTCCCTGTTTGATTTTCATCCGTCCAATCTGTCAGCTCAAAAAAGCCGATATGAGGATGTTCCTTAGCAGCTGCGTTCACAGCCATCTGCAAACGCATATCCGCCTGAAAATCTCCCAAGCGCTTATGTACGATCCGTTCACAGTTATCGCGGAAAAAGGCTTCGCAGCCCTGACCAAACAAGGCTTCCTCTGCCTCACGTAATGACATTCGCTTCAACGAGCCGTAGCTGGCTCCGCTCGTCATTAGTGCGCTCATGTCCATGATCGCTTCATTGCCAGGTACTAGATCATTTCGCGTACGGCCGCGTTCAGCAGCATCTAAACCAAAATAATTCAGTTTATCGCGTATGTCCCAATCCTGCTCCGTTCTCATACGCTCTAGCAGCTTCACATAAAAGTGATACAACACCGTAAGCGCAATCGACTGATTAGGGCGGTTAACCCGGGAAAATCCGGCCGACACATAACCCTGCCGCCCGGATTCCGTCATGATGTTGTTTTTAAACGATGTATTATTGTAGCCCCCATCCTGTGACCGATAGGAATCCCCTGCTTGATAACGATTTTTAAGAAGTTGAATGTGACAAATAATATCACAACTCTCGCGCAGACTATTCGGCACCGTGACGCCTCGCTCATTCTTGTCGGACAGCACATAGACAAGATCAAATAACGGAGATGGAGCATGAGATACCGGAATGGTCAATTTGTCCTCGGTCATATGTAGCGGTGCTGTAAACGTATAGGCTGGGCTTTGGATATAGTCCAACTCCCGCATAAAAGCAACAGACGTTGCACTCCGGTAGCCGAATTGGGCAGCCTGGTCGCTTTCGCTCATCAACACATACAGATCCATTTGTACTGATTTAAAAGATTGGGCAAAAATATACTCTGCCAGCAGCGTAATTTCAGGAATTAATACGTTCATGGGATCATCCGCTGTTGTCAAGATCGACAAATGTACACGCTCAAACGAGGAATACAACCGCCCGTAATCCGCTAGATGCCCACTAGCCCGGCGCAACGCGGTGTTAAGTTCAATTAGCTTCGATTCATGTGTATAAAAAGCCTGATGCAGGTCACGGCGCAACGTTTGGTGGCTACTTACTTCCGGTACAGCTACCGTATGAACAATGGCATCTACCGAACGGTCTACAGCCGCATGCTCATCCTGCGAGCAAATCTGAATATAGGTTACTCCTGTGCTGTTATCCCACTTCGTCCGGTTGATATCTGCAATTGTGTTCATCACCGGGCTCATGTGATCGCCGATAAAAAGAAACACGGATGGGAAATGGATGCTGCTGCGTCCATCCCCGCTTCCGATTAATTGATCCTCTGCGGCTGCATAGTCAGCCGCATAACGTAACAGCTGCTCTCTCATACTTTACTTCAACTTTCTGCGGATGTCGTTTAATTTTCCGGCCATTTGAGCGTAAAATGCATAAAGCTCCGCTCCATTAGCCAGCTCTACCTTTTCGTATTCCAATTGATTGCGAGCCTCTGTGTAAGTGGCAGCCAGCTCATCCAACTTCGTCAGCAATGGTGTAATATCCTCAGATGAAGTCAGTACAGCATCACGGCGATCCGCTTTGCGCATTAGAGCTGCAAATTTCTTTTCTTCCAAACCACGGAAGTTTGTGAACACTTCAAACTCCACATAATTGCGGCTCTTCATGACGTTGGCAAACGGCTCCCAAGCCTCTTCCTCTTCGTCACGATCATAGACGTACAAAGCGCCTTTTTTCGTAATCGTGTCTGTATAAAGAGCCTGAATGAACTGATCCAACCATTTTTCTTCATCCTGATATTTGCTCAACAATGCTTCCAGTTCAGCGGCTTTGGCTTCGATTTGTATATATTTCGCCAGTTCATCACGAACCACCTGCGTTAACTCCGGTGAACGGATCAGGTTTTCCTTCGCCATCTCTTCATTAATGCTGCCAAAGATGTCCTTGCTTCCGGTCTGCCCCAGCCCTTCAGTCAGTAGACGCTTCAGTTCAGACCACGCTCTTTTCACCTCACCCAAATTTGGCTTGGACTCCTGCAAGCGCATATCATAGCCTGCCAGCAGCGCATTCAAATCTAGTGCTTGTGAGCGAATAACAGTAAAGCGGCTGCTTGTATTCTGATCGACATCCTTCTCCCGGATCACACCGAGTGCCTTGGCCTGGTCGAAATCCTTACGGATACGGGCGTTGTGGGCTTGCACACGCGAATTGACGTAAGTTTCTCCCCATGACTTTTCAGGAATTGGCGACGGCAGATTCGTCCAGTTGTTCTGACCTGTCTGCACCAGATGTCGGCCAATACCTTCACGGTCAAGAATGGTTTTCTCATAGCTCTCTTCATACACTTTGAGCGGCGTATATACAAACAGAGGAACACCATTACGCGTATTGAGCCAGAAAATCCGGTTACGGACTTCACTTTCTTTAATAGTAAAGTGCGATTTGCCAATGGCATTATTTTGATAATTGCGAACACCTTTCAGGATATTAGGCGACTGTACAGGTACCGAAACGAATCCCCATGAAGGGAAGTACAAATTTCCAGAACTATTACTCAAATGGAAGACAGGTACAGCCTCCTCATCCAGCTTGCTCGCAATGTAGCGCTCCACAAATTTTTCAATCGCTTCGTCCTGCCCGTATTTCATGACCAGAAAATCCTCCATGGAACGGGTAATGAGATCCCCGAATTTTTCAGTCAAGAAATTGGAGATCGAGCTGATGATGTCCATATCCTGATCTTTTACCCATTGATCTGAATTTTCCAGCAATTCTTGTGCAAAATCACGAATCAAATCGTCACCATTGCGGTTATCCAGCAGCTTGGTTACAACTTCTGAAATATCCGGAACACTTACCAAATTCCAATAATACGTTTTGTTGCCTTTGTGATCGGACTGTTCCTCGCCGTTAATCAGCAAATCACCATTCTTCTCGAAAATGGCACTCAACGCGTTCAAAATTTCAGTAAATACATTATAAATGCGGTTATTTTCTTTGTTTAGCAGGTCGTACAGGTCTTCATAAAATTCAATAAGCTGCTCTGTACGTTCCACATCAGCCCGCAGCCAATATTCGTTGATTTTTGCTTCTATATAAGCATTTTTCTTTTTATCCTTGGATACAAATGCGCTCTTGGCATCACCCAGCTTCTCGTTCGCCTGCTCACGCGCCCATTCAATATCTGTTGGAATACGGTGCAGTGATTCTCGCAGCGTTTCAACATAGGAAAGCAGCATTTTCAGCAAGCTAAACCCTTTTTCAGTATAAATCATGCGAGATACATAAAACGGCCCTTGCTCAGGATGCAGGAACATCCGGCGGATTTGATCCGTAAACTGTCCTACAATTTCGCCAGGAAGCTGTTTCTTCGCTTTGATATATTCTTCGCGAGCACGCGTCAGGAACGTTTGCTCCAGCTCAGTGTCCATATTAACTACTTGCATCTTAACCACATTGTTATAACTTAATCGTTCACTGTTTTCAAAGCCCGGAAGCGGCTCAGGTACACGGGATTCAAAGTTTTTGATCATGCTATCCAGATCCACGCCCAGCTTGCGGGCAAACTTCTCTACATCCTCCTGATTTGGCGCTTGCTCAAACATTTTGGACATTTTACCAAACATCCGGTATGCCAGATACGTTGTCATTTCCTCCATCGGCAACACTGCCGAGGAAGCTCCGATAATATTGTAATCGTAGTTTGCTGGATACGCCTTATTCATTTGCGCGATATTGGTACGAATGTTGCTGATGTAGTCATGAATGGCGAACTCTTCGCCCGACTGTTTTTCCTCACTTGCCATAAAGTTGGTGATATTCTCGGCGGTGACATTCATGCAGTAATCATAAGCATTTTCCAACAGTTTGCCTTCCGTATTCGTAGCCGATATAAGATGACACAGATTAAACGGCGGCAACGGCGAGTTTACAGTCAAAATGTTGCCGTACTGTTGCTTAAAGCGTTCGCCACGACTGTCCACATTCATCCAGTAGTCGAGCTCTTTCAGTGCAGCATAGCCATTCTTTTTAATATATTCACGCGTATGCTCGCTCAGGCTTTTATTCGCCAGATTAATATCCGGCGTGAACAGATAGCCCAGCGTATTTACACGGTCTACACCTGCGGAACCGTAGTCGCGCTCTATAATGCCTCGGACGATATAGGAGATATCGAGGAAAGTACCGCTTCCTGTACCGCCGGACAAACCGGATAGCAAAAACACCATGAGCTTCTTGTTGGTGCCTTCAGATAGAGTTTTGATTTTTTTGTCAATGCTTTGTACGACCTGATTGATTTTGGTGAATAATAGCAAACGTCCTGCCTGACGTACCCCTGCCGCCCCGTTCATACCATCGGTAATGCTCAGTTCGGGAGACAACCAGTCAGTGATGTATGGCTCTAAAATGCTGCGGTTTTGCAGCAATCCGCCGATTTCCGCGTTGGACAGCAATACAAACTCATTGATGGGGTCCAAGCCAATCCCTTTGTATTTTTTGTTGCGGTCTTGTTCATTCGTTTCAAAAGCGAGAAATTCCACATTATCCGGCTTCTCGCTTTTTTTCTTGGAAATCGGATCTGCAGGCAGCTTAAATCTGCGATTGATTTGATATTTCAAGCGGAGAAGGGCATCAATTCCCGTTCCTCCAAGTCCGATAATTAAAATAGGATTATCGATGGTGTCTACTCTGATCTTATCGCTTACGATCCCTCCGCCGAGTGATACGTCTAATTGTTGGATATGCTCTCTAACTACTGGTTTCATAGATATGACCTCCTAAGGGTTCGTTTAGCTGTTTACTGAAATAAATTCCAGTAAAATGGTTTTGTCCACACTTGCCAGCGGAATCGTTAGACGATCACCGTTTTTCAGTTCAAGACCGTTGCTTGTGTCTACAGCACGCCCGGATTTTTCAATCGTAATCTCTGGGGTACTGCGCACTACAATGCGATCCTGATTCGCTGGCGTGAACACGACCTTATCGGTTCCAGCAAATTCTGGTGCCAGTTGAAGCAACTGGTGTAAAGTGAATTTGCCCCGGAAGGTGTTCAGCCTCTTATACTGCGGATATGTCTTTTCGCCGGTATTTTCATCCCGGATTTCCAGTACGATCTGGCCGACAAAGCCACGATTGGCTTTTTTGACAGCCTTCCAGATGAAATATGCCGCCACCAGCAAAACGAGCAGTCCCACCCCTAAAAGAATGAGTGGCAGCAGCTTAGACTTTTCAGCAGATGTCGTAGGCTGAGTTGTCCCAGTATTCGTACCGCTCGCTACCCCAGCTTTGGCACTGATGGTTACAGGCTGCGTTTCACGATAAAAGCTCTTCTCCTCTGCTCTGACGGTTAGTTCATAATCATGCTCATCCGGAACCTTATAAGAGCCGGTAAAAGCATCGCCTGCGTTAGCTAAAGGCACTTCATTCGTTGCACCGGTATCAAGGTCCTTCACCTTCAGAACCGCATTCATATTCGCATACAGTTCCTGGTCCTGATACGGCTGGTTATTGCTCGCCAGATAGGAACGAATTTGAACCGTGTCACCTTTTTTGTATGATTTGGCAGGCAGTGCGTCCAGCTTCAATTCCAAATCATAGTTAAATACCAGATTAATATCAATCTTATCCTGCTGCACTCCCTTGACTTGAAGCTTCCAGTCGCCAGCCACAGGCTTGAGCAATTTAATCAGCGAGTAGCTTTTGGACTTGGACAGCAGTACATCGCTCGAAGGAATCGACTTCGTGTTGCCCGATGGGTCTATTAATCTCGCGTCCACCGGTTTCGAGGACATGATCGAAATGTTAGCTTCCAGCACGCTATCGTTGGGTACAGTTACTGTAACGTCCTGATAGTCGCCGTTAGCCGTAATGGATTGCAAAGGTACCACTTTCAATTTTAGATTGCTGGCGAAAATTTCACTCAAAATGTTCGGGAGGTCGTCCGCCGAGCTCGTTATAAAAGACTTGCCACCCGTTTGCTGCGCGATGTCGGCGAGTTTATTTTTGTTCAGCTTTCCATCTGCATTCAAACCGATGGTATAGATCGGCACTCCGCTTTTTTTAGCCTCGGCTACAGCCTGCGCCATATCCTGAGCCGATTGGCTTTCAGTTCGGCCTGCCGTCTTGTTAAAATCGTTGTTGCCGTCAGCTAACATAACGATCATAGGCGCATGTCCGGCTGTTTTGCCATCCTGCAAAATGCGGATCGCTTCCTTAACACCTACGGAGGTGTCAGTATACGCCCCCCGGTTCAGCCCGTCAATAAATGTCTTCAGTTCTTGCTTATCCGCTTCAGATGAAATATTAAGCAAGGCTTTCTCGCGCTGTACGACATCCGTATAGGCTACAATCCCAACCTTGTCATTTTGCGTTGACAACATATCAATAAACATTTTCATGGCTTCATTGCCAATTTTCCCAGGATCACTGGTATTCATCGAATTACTTACATCGACTACCAGCACCGCATCCACTTTAGAAGCAGAGGGTGAAGCGGCATTCGCCGTCTGTGGCTGCCAGGCCGAAATCGAGGCCATGATCATTGTACATATGATTCCGATGACCAAAAACCATTTTCTGTCTCTACTAAACATCGCTTGTACCCCTTTGCCGATTAATTCTCATTCTAAATTACAGTTGTACTCCACTACTATTAAATTATAATGAGTTTTACATGAGCGCCAGCTGAAAATCCTGCCCGAGCGGCCTAAATGCGACTAAAAAGCCTATCATACCGCGAGATTTTACCAATATCCTGCAGTAATGATATAATTATACCCCAACAAGGGCAATCGGGCACCAGCCTTCTCCTTTATACGACAAAAATAACTCTAGCGAAACCCGCTCATGTAAAACAGTAACATAAAAAATCTAAACAGAAAGAGGAAGTACACTATGATCTCATACGGATGTCTGGCGATTATGTTTCTTTTTGTCGCCATTAAATCACTAATTTACTATATACATAAAAAACGTGCCCCGTCGATTACACAAATCGACACCGAGCTTCTCGCACTGCTGAACCGGAGAAGTGAGCACAATGAATAGTTCCAAGCAGGCTGTGCAATTTCGCCCCTTTACCCGTACAGAACATGCCTTTCAAAAGCTGAGAGTCTGCAAGCGCTGCGGACAATTCACCGCCCTTTGGGAAGAGAAATGTACATCATGTGGTCGGGATACACTGGTTCCCATCGAGCAATATGCCAGACTCAGAACCAAACGTTATTTTCATAAAGACCTTACCGTCGGTATCGCGTTGCTGGCTGCTTCTGTCTTTTTTGGTCACTCGCCACAGCAAATGCTACTGTGCGGTGTCGTCGGTGCACTTCTCCTACTGCCCTTGATCCTTCTACAACAGCGCATCGTTACTTATGAACAGCGTAGGCAGCTTATCCGCCTATTCAGAGGCCGTATCGAACAGATCCAGGAAGGTTTAAACGTAAATCATAAAAACGCGGTTGCCCTGCGGCAGCTTAGTGAGCGTGTCTGTTATGAAATGCTACGCGAGATTGCCATACTCATTCACAATGATCGGATAAGGCTACAGCAGGTCGCTTTGCTGCAATCTTTTGTTCTCCGCAAGGACATGGAATTAACGCTCGATCCTCTTCTGATCAAAAGCTTTGAACCACTTATGGTCAGATACATTGGAGAGGTTGCCCGACTCCATCGTGAGCTGATCAAGGACCGGACATTCCGATATGTGGTTTTTTATGAGCGCCGTATTTTGGAGATGGCAGGGGGCGAAGATATTCTCGTTCGCGTAGCCAGTGCCGCTATCCGTAAAAAACGCTACGTAGTCACCCATGCCGCTTTCATTTCCAGATATGTTCGGAAGCTGCCAAAGGAACGGATCCAACGTTTATATCATATCATTCAGGAGAATCCGTTAGAACCCTTTGGAGATTTAGCCGATGAAGTGAAGATCATGTACCTGATGGAGCAGTACAAAAACTGATCTGTCCTAACGCCCTTCTATATATGACGTCATTACCATGACAAACCACTGCAATAAAGCAGCAAAAAACCGTCAGGATCGCCTAGGTGGTATCATCCCCTTCAAGTATACACTCTTAAAAAACCTTGTGTGTTACCATGAGGGTATGAGTGAACCTGGAGGGGATTTTCGGATGGCTAACCAACTCAAGTTTGGGTGAAAAAGGTTCGAAATGCTGAACCGTCGATTGGCGCAAGGGTTCATCCAGCCCGATGAAGGGGTGGACTACTTAAAAAGCGATATATCAAATCTGATGACGGAGCGAAGCTCAGCGGTTTCAGGATAAACTCAAAAACGCGTCCCGATCGAGTATCGGCACGCGCTTGCAGCTTAGCTTTTTCATTCGTCTACTTTACAGGGGTATGACTACTCAAGGATTCATTTTATTCCTCTTGGTACAAACTTGTTTTTATTAGGATTCAGGCAAGCTCTGTCCTCCGTCGATAATAATTGTTTGTCCCGTGATGAAGCCAGCCTCTGGGAAGATTTCTATCATTTCAGTCATTGTATTACCGGGCATGATCGCATTGATTGTAATACCAAACGGAGCTAACTCAAGCGCTGCACTGCGAATAAAAGTTAGCACACAACACATCAATGCCGCTAAAGGCCACCGATACTGAATGTGCCATCATTTCCATAGAAGATCGATCCGTGACATCACCTCTAAAGCCTTGCGCGTATCCACCGGATGCTCTGATTTCGGCAGCGCATATCTCGGCCTCATCAAGGTTACGAGAAATAATGGCTACTTTAGCTCCCTTTTCAGCAAAGACTTTGGCGATTCCTTTACCAATCCCCTTACTCGGACCAGTTACAATAACCGACTTGTTTTCAAATGAATTTCCCATTATGTTTTCCCCCTTCGGAGAGTGAGCATTTGCTCTCTAAATAGATCAAAAACTATCTTATAATAATATTAATAGATTGCATGACTAGATTAATCTTTTCCTGTGCACTTAATGTGCCTTCCCCTGGACAGAAGAAGGATTCAAAACGTTTATGATGATATTCACATTTTTTAGCTTTGTCAATAAAGTTGGACGCACAAGGCTACTTCCATATCTCGACATGGTTGAGCTCTCTTGAAGGAGTTTTGATTTGTCTCACGTTAAGGGATCAGTCCCCCTCCCCAACTCCGGACGTTTTTTTATTTTAGGATTATCGTGTCTAATTAGCTGTCTTCTTTATTAGCCTTGCAATTTTTGCTGCGCATGTCTAATGGAAGTAAAGTTAAAAGCACGCACTCCCTTGCTATCATATACAATAATCTCTTTGTTTAAATACGGGTGCAGACCATTAAAATATCCGGGCATAATCAGTCTGCGCATAAAAAGGTTTTTGCCCAACATACGTGGTGAATTGGTCGCTACGACAAGCATTTGCTGGTTTGCAGACCATGGGCTAGGCTGAATATATGACAAACAGTACTCGCCTGCCGTAAAATCATCACCCCATGCATACCCGTCCTCGGTACATGTAATTTGAAGATGAGCTCGATACTTCTGAAGCAGCTCATGTCTGGACAAACCTGAAGTAATACAAATGACGTTGCTATCAGCCAGTGCTTTCTCCGAAATATCATTAGAAGACACTACCGGATAATGGACACCGATGTACGGGTTCCAGGTCGCTGTCCGCGGGCTAGCCAAGGCGTTCGCCGTTCGTTTCATCGCCTGTTCTTCCTCTGGTGTAGCGTAGCTGGATGGCAGAACGATATGAAGTCGATCCATATACACACCAAGCACACCCATACCATGGTTTACATTATTTCTTCCCGTGCCTAGTGAACCGCCAATTTCCCTAGCTGCATCCGCTTTTTTGGTAGCGCTCTCGTTGCTCTCTCCCTCCCGCTCAGCGATCAAACGATATTCAGGTGAGGGACGGTGGTGCGATTGTGTTTTAACAAAGCGAAAGCGGTTGTATTCTCGTAAATCCAACATGAAAATGCGGGCTCCGATCCGAACTTGGGCCAGTTCTTGAGACATGTCCTCTTGTGAGAGATGAATCACAAATTCTTTGGCGTGTACAGCTTCGATATCCAATTCACCTGTGGAACTCATTTCTCCGTGCAATTCTGCATATTCCTCATTCTCATCCATTCGCATCAATTCCAGCCAGTAAGCTCGATTATGTCTGGACCGTTCTGTCCGGTAAGCAATACGCTGAGGTACGGCAACTCTTTTCCATTGCATAAGCCAACCCAGTATGCCGTCCAAAAGTCTTAACTCGTGCGTATCCCAATGATTAGACTGCCGCTCCACCACACCTTTAAAATGGTTCGATGAAAGCTCGGTTACAGGAGCTGTGTAAGCTTGGGCAAATAAGTAATCCTGATCTCCGCACACATCCAATATTGGCATATTCAACAGATTTATCAGATGCTTGGGATGTGGCGCCCCTGAGATAACCGCAATAGCAGCAAACCGAGAAGGATAAGCCTGTGCCATCGCCCAGGCAGCATATGCACCGTTCGAGTAACCCGTCAGATAGATGCGTTCTTCATCCACTTGATACGCCTGCAGTATGACATCTAGCCCCTCTAAAAAAG
Organism: Paenibacillus ottowii; assembly: GCF_006874425.1. Lineage (GTDB taxonomy): Bacteria > Bacillota > Bacilli > Paenibacillales > Paenibacillaceae > Paenibacillus > Paenibacillus ottowii. Next base: position 614,551 of record NZ_VIJZ01000004.1, on the reverse strand, counting down.
CAGCTTCTCCAATATAACTGCCCAGCGTAACGCCACGACACGAAAAAGTAACAAATATAGCCTCCTCTTCCCACTCACGCCCAAAACCTCTATTCTGAAAATCCGGCAGCCCCAGCTCATATCGCTTGCCAGGCATTAGAACGATCAGAGGATACCGTCGCTCAGCCGTGTAGTTGCTGGGAAGCTGGATTGTATACCGTTGCATACTATTGTCCAAACGGGAGACAAAAAATCCTTCGCCAATGCCGTCAGCCGTCAAAAAAATGTGTTCTTTTTGAAGTAACGATGGGTGCTGTGACTGTTTGGTCTGTCCATGTATAAAAATTTGTTTTAATAGCTTGATATATTCACGCACACCCCGGGAATCCCAGATTTCAAAAGGATCTTCCGGCAAATCCGTTAACCTGGTTAATTCCTCAAGCAGGCCCTCTATTTGTATTTTCTGTGCAGAATGAAGGACATCCTTAGCGCAGGCTTGAATGTATTGGTCATACTCTTTCTGCAAGTTCTCCACGACGACTGACAAAGGCCGGACAAGTACCGAATACACAAAATGATGCTCTACGGCTTCATGATCCCGATAGGTAACGGTGAAGTGCAGCATTCCCGTATTCCCGATCTTCTCCTCATCCCAAGCGTAGCTTTGCTCCTGCTCCCAATGGGCTGGAAACTGATCTAACCTCATCCCCTCATCATTCGTTACCTCGACCCATAACGTTTGATCTGAGGGAAGAAGGATCCGATCCTTACGCAGCAAATAAAATAAAATCGGGCTGTCTTCCCCTTTTCTGCCAGCACTTTTCTCAACCTCTAACCAAGCCATATGATTACGTATATTACGCTCTACAAATTCACGATGCAGTTCTACCACATCTGGTTCATCGCATACCTGATTTCCACTGATACGAATAGAGCGGGCCTCATCAGGAATAAACGCAGCAATGACAACTACTGTGTGATCGCCTTCCTCCAGATACAAGCGAAACGGACCGGATTCTGCATATACCAGTATGCCATCTATCCAAATTTGCCCAGTTCCTTCAAACGGTCTGAAAATCACTTCCTGTGCTGTCATACAACGTAGATTTGAAACCAGTAAAAGTCTCTCTTGTTCAGCCAAAGGCGGAAAAACGCCTAGATTCAGTTCGGAGGTTCGAGGATCAAGTTCGGTCAACAATCGACACGCTGCCCTTCCTCCTGCTGAAAGCTCGATTCCATCTTCACCACAAGCCTTTTCCAAATTCCATTCCTCATGCGTAAAATGACTCGACCATTCTCTGCCTACACCACAATTTTCCGGAAGCTCGACTGGACCGACTGCATAAGCAGACGCCAGACGTACCGGATGATCCGCCAGCACCGTAGTTGCTTTTTCCAGATGTGTGAACCTCATAACATTCCCCCTCCAGGTTTTTGTTTCCTCAGAGACGTAGCTGCGTTATATTCCGTTTAACATTCAATTGAACTATATAAAACTATTCGTTACTGCCTCAGCGTACTCCTCTGTGCTTTCCAAAAAAGAAGCTAATTCACACAACAAAAAAAGAGGCGGCTTCTGCCACCTCTCTTGATCATTATGCTTATTTTTTACAATGCTGACTGCAAGTCTTCGATCAAATCCTCGAGATCTTCAATTCCAACTGAAATCCGTACCAAGCCTTCGGTAATACCAAGCTCTGCACGACGTTCTGCCGGAATGGAGGCATGCGTCATACGTGCCGGAACGCTAATCAGACTTTCAACTGCTCCCAGGCTCTCAGCTAGTGTAAAATACTTCACTTTTTTCAGAAGTGCAACTGCGTTGGCATCGCTACCTACATCAAACGAGATGATGCCGCCAAAGCCTTCAGCTTGAGTTTTGGATAGCTCGTGCTGTGCATGGCTCTCCAAACCAGGGTAGTACACCTTACTAACCTTCGGATGCTTTTCCAAAAAGGCTGCAATTTCATTTGCATTTTTCTCGATCGCTTCCATACGCAGACCCAAGGTTTTGATACCGCGGATCAATAACCATGAATCCTGCGGACCGAGAATACCGCCAATGGCGTTTTGCAGAAAATGAAGCTGCTCGCCCAACTCTTCACTGTTGACTACAGCCAGACCGGCTACAACATCACTGTGTCCACCCAAATATTTGGTAGCAGAGTGAACGACGATATCAGCGCCGAGTGTTATTGGCGTCTGCCAGTAAGGGGTCGCAAATGTATTGTCCACAATCAACAAAAGCTCATGCTTTTTCACCAGCTCAGAAACTGCACGGATATCAGTAACTTTCAACAGCGGGTTCGTTGGTGTTTCAACATACAACGCCCTCGTATTTGGACGAATGGCTTTGGAGATAGCCTCCAAATCCGTCGTATCTACAAATGTGGACTCAATTCCGATCCGACTGAGCACTTTGCTTACAATACGGTAAGTGCCACCGTACACATCGTCAGTCAGCAAAATATGATCCCCTGCTTTAAATAAGGAAAATACCGCATGAATTGCTGCCATCCCCGAGCCGAAAGCAAAACCACGTTTGCCCTCCTCCAGTTCCTTGATCAGCTCCTCCAGCGCAAACCGGGTCGGATTGCCTGTACGCGAATATTCGTATCCTTTATGAACCCCGATCTCCTCTTGCTCGTAAGTGCTTACCTGATAAATAGGAACGTTAACCGCGCCAGTATGAGGATCAGTAGGGAGTCCACCGTGAATCAGTTTTGTTTTGCGTTTCATTTTATATCCCGCCTTCATATATTTTTTTGCTCAGATAACGTTCACTGCTATCCGGGAAAATAGTGACGATATGAGCACCATCCGGTGCGCTCTCTACTTCCAGTAAAGCAGCGTGCAGAGCAGAACCGGAGGAACTGCCCACGAGAATCCCTTCACGTTCGGCCAATTCCTTGACGCGGTTAAATGCATCCACATCGCTAATGGTATGAATGGCATTAAAATACCCTTTATCCACAAACTCAGGGATCAATTCCATGCCAATTCCTTCTGTTTTATGTGGACCTGACTCGCCGCCATTCAAAATGGACCCTTCAGGCTCTACGATGACCGTTTTAATGGCAGTATTTTGCTCCTTTAGATAACGCGAGGTGCCCATAAATGTGCCTCCCGAGCCTGCTCCTGCCACGAATACGTCAACTTTACCGTCCAGATCGTTCCAAATTTCAGGTCCCATTGTCGTATAATAAGCCTCTGGATTATCAGGATTGCTAAATTGCTGCGGCAAGTATGCGTCTTTGATTTCAGCAGCCAACTGCTTTGTTTTTTCAATGGCTCCCTTCATTCCCTCACTTGTCGGGGTATGAACGATACGTGCGCCCAATGCCTTCATTAAATCCTGTTTCTCTTGGCTGAACTTCTCAGGCACAGCAAAAATAACCGAGATATTATAATGAAGCGCGGCCATCGCTAGACCAATACCTGCATTGCCAGCTGTTGCTTCTATCAAAGTCCCGCCCGGCTTCAACTGACCTGTCTTTAACGCTTTTTCAATGAGTGCCTTTCCCACGCGGTCCTTTACACTACCACCGGGGTTCATAAACTCCAGCTTGGCGAACAGGCGAATTCCTCTGGGTAGGGAATAGCTATTCAGCTCCACTAACGGCGTACGCCCAATGAGTTCAAGGGTATTGCGATATACATTCATAATTTCAAGCTCCTTTTAATGGCGAATCCAAAATAAACCAACGGTCAAAAATTAGCGCCCATTGTCGGAGAAATTCGCTGTCTTCTCCAAAAAAACATAGTAATGCGGTAAGTATTGATGCAATAAGATTTTATGTGTATTTGAAGCTTTTGTCAAATGGACCAGCCACAACACCCACACCCTAGATATCCTGCCTCGATATGATGGAGAATAATCTCTCAAAATACCCATTTCTAACATAGGAGGATGTCATCGATGGGTAAGCAATGTTTAAAGATCGCTGCCGTATATTTTGCCCTCGGTGTGCTGCTTAGTGTAATCATTGGCGTGTCAGGTGATTCTAGCCTGTCTTCTATTCAGTCCCATATCCATCTGCTGGGTTGGACGACTCTTGGGCTCATAGGTCTAATCTATGTGGTCTTTCCCGCACTTTCAGTTACGATTCTGGCACGTATCCACTTTTGGATACATAATATCAGTCTGCGATGTTAATATTGGCGATTATAGGTAAAAATTACGCGATTACAGAGGCTGGAGTGTGGGTCGATATAGGGTGGGTATTGTTCGCGACGGGTTCTATGCTGTTTATGGTAAATGTATGGGACAGACTGCGTTAGAGCAAATAACTTTTTTCACTAGGCATAGAAAAAAGGAGCCCGATCATGCCGAGGCTCCTTGATATCCTTCATTATAGGTTGCAATATTTAGTATATTAGCTAAGTGTCCTTATTGTTAACTTACTGCTTCATCCTGTACATGTTCTTTACAGAAGTTTTCAACTGCTTGCAGCTCATCATCTTCAAGTTCAAGCTCGATGTAACGATCCGTTACTTTTTCAAACAATTCATACTTCAGCAGCCCTGTCTTTTCTTCGTCAACTAAATAAAGAGCACGGATATATATCCCGTTCTCAGTGTATAGCTCGTCGTCTTCCTCTACCTCAACCTCAATAATAAATTCATAACGCTGTCCACTCAAAATACCAAAAGCATCTTTAATTTGATCTACTGTATAGGCTGTAAAATTCAACATGTCTTTATTCCCTCCGGATTTCCTTCAATTACGGTGCATTCTACGCCTGCAGGCAGTAGTTGTTCAACTTGTGTGCGTACCTCCGGACGAGTCAAGTCCTGACCCATGATCGAGATCAAGCCCTGATCACTACGCGAGCGGATTAGACGCCCTATGCCCTGTCTGAGCCTAAGTGCCATGTGGGGCATGTCTATCTCAGTAAATGGATCTGCTGCATCCTTGCGCAGAGCTGTAAAAACTGGATCATTTGGAGGAAATGGTAACGACCAGATGATGACATGCGACAGGGACGGTCCAGGGATGTCCAACCCCTCCCATAATGTAACAGCACACAATACACTTTCCTCATCATTCTGAAAAGTTGAGATCAAATGGCTGATTTCAGCCGAACCTTCATACAGAAAACGATAGGCGGATGCCTCAGGGTAAGCAGCAAGACCCGTTTGGAATGCTGTCAGTTCCTCCTGAGAAGGAAACAGAATGAGTGCTCTTCCCTGTGATTTCTCCAGCAGTGTCAGCACTCGCGGGATTGGATTATATCCTGCTTGCAGCGGGTACAGTGCCGCTTGCATCTGATCACTGTAGTCATAAGGTGAAGCAACGGAAAACGTGAGCGGGTTTTCAACGCCCAGGCTTTGCGCCATATAGTCAAATGAGCCCTCCACGGAAAGTGTTGCCGAAGAGAATACGATCGGCATACGCTGCGCAAATACTCGTTCTTTGAGAATCTCTTTTACCATCTTCGGCATAACCACAAGCGTTAATCCATCCTGATCCTCCGTCACCCATGAAATGAGAAGTTCAGGACGCTTAAACAAGGCCAAAGCAGTTTGAATCATTTCCAAATGCTCTTCTACAATTTTGACTTGATACTCATCCAGCGAGAATAACCCACTTTCAAACACAAGCTCTTCCTCGATCGTGCCGATCAGTTCACCAAAACGGTTCACCTCCCGAATCAACGACTCATTCAGGATAAATTCCTTACGATTAGACCCCTGTACTGGCTGACTGTTCTTATCGAGCGCAGCAAACAAAACCTCACTTTGGGAGATTGCATCTTCGATCGTCATCGCCAGTGATTCCCGCACTTCCCCCTCTAACAACCGGGTAATAATAGACTCGAATTGAGTGTGCTTAAGCTTGTAAGTAAGCGCATTTTGTGCCGCTGTCTCCAGCAAATGCCCTTCATCAAACACAACAGAGCTGTGCTCCGGCAGCAACGGCAGCTGACCCTCGCGCTTTCTTGCTTCGTAGGTCCATACATGCTCCATATAAAAGTCATGAGAGCAGATGACCAGATCTGCCGCTTTGCGGTAATGATCACGAGACAATGTTTGTCCACAACGATGCCGCTGATGACAAACGAGACAGTCTTGGAATACATCCCATCCAAGTCTGCTCCACTGTCCATCGGTTAGATCGGGATACTCTTTCCGGTTCCCATATGGAGTGAAAGACTGTAACGTATCTGGAAAATGAACAAAATCAGGCAGACCCTGGTAAATATCGCGGAAAACATCCGCGTCCTCGTCCAACCCGCCTCGCACCTCGTCCAGCTTGTTCAGGCAAATATATTGATCCGGCGACTTCCCCAATCGGGCATCAATCGTCAAGCTTAAGTGCTGTGCCAGCTTGGCAATATCTCCTTCTGGCTTCACCAGCTGTTCAATCAATGATTCATCCGCACAGGCGATAACCGCCGGTTTTCTCGTATATCGGGCATACGCAATAGCGTACAGCAGGTATACCAGCGTTTTGCCAGTACCTACACCTGCTTCCGCAAAAATGGTCTTTTTTTCCTTATAGGCACGTTCCAGCTGAAATGCCATATAAATTTGTTCATCCCGAACCTCAAAGCCGACTTCAGGCAAAACTTCATAAAATACATCTGCAATCCAGTCACTTGCCTGCTCAATAAACGGCTTGGACGGATCAAAGGCAAAAGGATAAGTAGTCAATCGGGCTGTGCCTCCAATTCGTTCATAATGTGCATCCTTTCATTATAACGCAAAACAAGCTAAAAAGAACATGTAAACTGTAAGAATAACTTACATTTTTTATTTTGTCACAATGGAATTTTTTCATGACATAATGAGAAAACAAAGAAACCAGCGAATGCTTTTAGGCATTGGCTGGTTTCTTTTTCACTTTTGCTGCATCAAATCTGGAATTTGTTCCAGCATCGTTTTTTTATTATTCACTTTATATTACATAATATTCCCTCTTCTGCGACGACATTTCCCTTAATTCGTGATATTAGAAGCCACTGGTTGCAAGGGCGAGTCCTGCTCATATCGTCGCAACTCTTTTTTATTTACAACCAATGTATTGGCACATAAATCGTGCACTCCTTGTTTTTTCGCCGTAAAAGCAACCACAATGTAAATAATATGAATAAGAATAAAAGAAATGACTTTAATCCAGTACCGTCCGGACGCGTGTAAGAATCCTAGGCGGTTTCCTTTGCTGTTAACTACAACTAGAGAAAACACAAGCTTCCCTGGCGTAGCCTGTACTTTCGATGATTCCAAAAAAACACAATATAGCCATGGTAGCACAAGCCAAAGAATCAGCGGCATCCATATTAAAAATTCTAGTATGAAACCCGTCTCCTCTATATCCAGAAGAACTGGAATTACGGAAAATGTCCCCCCAACTAAAAGAATTATGGCAAAGACAATGATCAGATCAATGATAAACGCTGCCGTTCTTACCCAAAATCCTCCGTAAATCTTTCTTACGCTATCACTTGTTGCTGTCATAATGATGTAACTCCTTTACATTCGTTAAAATCCATTTTATTCCTTTACCAAGGAGATATCATAGGCTCACTTCCCTAAATTGTCAATTTACGAATAAACACTCATAAACAAGTAAAAGGACCTATTTTCATGCATCAAAATGAAAATTTTAATAGAAATAAAGAGCTCATATACTATGCTATTCATCTGTTCGGACTAGAAATTAATACCGCTGGGGTTCTTTATCTACCTATATGTAGTACTTTGGCATCTAATTAAATTGAGTCTTTTTCACACGCTAAAAAAACACAGCGTATGCGTAAACGAGATTACACATACGCTGCTTATTATTCATTCTGTGCATTTGACAAGCGACAACCCGATTGGAAATAGGGTTGTCCTGCCCATCTGACTCACTATGCTTCTCGCTTTTCAACACTAAACAAACCTTCCTCACCACGCAGCTTTGCCAATGCTTCGACAAAGAAGTAATCGCCGTAGATAATAGGCACATTGATGTGTCTTTGCTCAGGATAATGTACGGTTCCGTTCATCAGCAATCCCTCATGTTCTTCGCCCCATGACGTACACGTATGATGCAAACCTTTGAGGATGGATTCTGCAGCTTTTGTAAATTGCTCTGCACGTGCCGAATATTTTGCCAGTTCCAGCAAACCACTGGCGGCAATGGCCGCAGCTGACGAATCCCATGCTTCGCGGTGCCCTTCCTCGGCTCTAAAATCCCACACAGGCAGGCAAGCGTCGCCCAACTGGGATAGGAAAAAGTCAGCCGTGTTCTCGGCCACCTTTAAATAACGCGGATCGCGCGTGTACCCGTATGACAGCGTAAAACCGTACAGGGCCCAAGACGTGCCGCGTGCCCAGGCGGAACCGGGAGCAAATCCCTGTCCGCCATGCTCAGCGACCTTTTTTCCAATCGCCGGATCGAACTCAATCACATGCGCGATGGAGCCGTCCGAACGAACGAACTCACGTGCCACGGTATCTGCATGCTGAACAGCAAGAGCAGCAAAGCGTGGATCTCTGCTTTCCTCTGAAGCCCAATAGAGCAAGGGTAAATTCATCATACTGTCTATAATCGCAACACCTCGTGTGTCCATGTCTTTTGAATGGAAGTTCCACGCGCGAATAAAGCGGCCATTCACGTTAAAACGGGCCGCCAGCAAATTAGCAGCCAACAATCCCCGTCTTCTGGACTCTGAGTCTCCAGTCAACCGATAGGCGGCCACACCGCTGAGCAGCCAGATAAAGCCAAGATCATGATCTACAGCTTCACTATTGTAAAGTATTTTTTCCAATCGGGCCTCGCAGCGTTGTGCAATTTTGGCGGTCTCCCCGTCAGGACGTGCCCGGTGGGCCAGCCATAACAGGCCGGGATAAAAGCCTGCTGTCCACCACGCTTCCTCACAATTATCATAACGTCCACCCTCTGCAACATGTGGAAAGGCGTCCCCCAGTCTTTCCGCCAAGGCATGCGTTTTATCCAATGCCAGCTCCCATGATTGCTCCAGCCATGCTTCTGATTTTATCATTCTTTTCCCCCTCCACTTCCACATGTTTGAAGATAACTACAACTCCCGACCTAAACTAGTCAGGTAACCGAATGATAAAGGAAATGCAACTGCCGTCACACTCCAGACGCGCTCCCTTAAGTAAACCATTTCGGCAAGCTACCGAGGTCAATTCTTCCGGCCATACCACATTTGTTCCTTCCGTCGTGGGGATAACTTCAAGGCTTGCGCCCGCATATTCTACTCGAATGCTTTCAGTTTCCTCCCCAGCTGCCATTACATGATGAATCACGCTTCGTTCCCGACCGTCATACGCCATTAATGGAATAAGGGCCCCCACATGCTGAATATTACCTTGAAGCTCATACGACACTTCAATTTTGCCAGGTACCTGACGGTAATGCGTTCGGATTTCCCTCACTCCCGGGAATGGACCTTCCCACAGCAGAGTAAAATCGGTCTCTCCAGCAGACGCTGAGCTGCGCTCCAACTGTACGTTTCCTCCGCCATCCTGCGGATCAATTCCTCCATCCCGGTCAAACTCCAATGTACCGGGGATTCCTTCTGACAAGCTATGCCACTTTCCATCCTCGGTTTGCCAGGCTGGTGTATAGCTCAGCGGGAAAATATCTCCCTCTGCGAATCCCGTAAAGCCGCGATCTGCGTGTCCTGCCGAGGACGGGCCGATCAGAGACGGCAGTGCAGAACGTTGGATACGTACGATACCCGGAATATTGTATGGATCGTTGATTGAGGTTTGTACAAGCATTTGCTGTCCATCTACAGCTGCAATGACGGTCTGAAACCAGCCGTCCGTTGCCAATACCCGACTGCCAATCTCTGCCGGGATAAAGGTTGGCGGAATACGATCAATCTCCTTCCCATGTAGAAGGGTATAGGCCAGTGCAGCTGCCGTCCACAGACTGTAGCAGGTATGATTCGAGTACACCTCAAATCCATGCCGTGCCTCCGACGAATAATGGTTGCGGACGATATGCAGCTTGCCATCATCGTTCTGCCAACGGGCAATGGATTGCCAGCATAGATCTACCGCCCGCCGAAATGCACCTGCAAGGCCATACTCGCCTGATGTATACGCCTGCTGCGCATGTGTTGTAAAAACAAAAGCTGCAGCCGCTTCGTTCCATTGGTGCTGTGCACTTCTTCCACGCGGAGGAATTTCCCCATGCGGGGATAGAGTCAGCAGTGAGCTGAGTGCGCCCCTGCGAAGGTAGTCACGCACTTCAGAAGCACAGCCGCCATTATATCCGCTCTCCAGCATCACACCCAGATGAAACCGTGTGACAATATCGTAGGCAAATGGGCTATTAGGCCGATCCAGTGGACCATCTTGGTACAACCCCAAACCAGTAAAGCGAGACAAATGGTAGTTGCGGATATACGTCTCCATCCACTCAGAATCAGCTGCAATCCCTTCTGCGGCACGCAAAAACTCGCCGGAAATCATGATTGCGTTCCAGTTGATCATCCGGTTTGGATTCTTCATTTTGTTCATCGTAAAAATGTAGGTCTGCTCAGGCTGAATCCTGCTCAATTGCTGCTTCCATGCCATGGCTTGCTCTGGCAGTAGATTTTTAAGGATACGATACGCACCCATCACCATAATTGGAAAAAAGTCCGGGTGTTGATCCGGTGCTTTTCCCTCCACTACACAGGCTATGCTATGTGTCAAGGCTGCAGCAGCAGATCCGAGTAAATCATGCCGGCCTTTTTTGACCAGCACCGCCGCAGCCAACGCATAGGATGGAGTGGAGTAATACCGTTCACTTTCAGAATGAGGGTCAATGATAGCTCCGTTTTCATCTTGATATGAGGCATATGCACGAACCAGCTTTTCCAGCACAGTCAGCTTACGTTCGTGTGTCCATTCGTCATTTTCTCGATTTGGTGCGCTTTCCACCTGTTCTATAAATCTCTCCAGTTCCGTCTGCCAAGGGTATACGCTGCTTGTATGAAGCTTATTCATTCTGTATGCCTCCCATTCAACATGAAGATTGATGTATGGTAAAAAACAGATTGCAATCGATGCTTGCTGAACCGTCCCAGCGATTGGAGCCCAGTTGCAGCAACGTTTTATAAAACACAAAGGGCACTCCCTCATGATCTATATGCTTTACAGCCTCCAACCTCTGCCTCAGTACGCCAGCATCATAATCTAACCTAACCACGGTATTCGTTCCCCTCCATTCCACGAAGCCTGCTCCTGTATGGGGCTGAATACGGCTGATCAAAAGCTCCTCCACATCCCAAGGGTTCACATTTATGCCAGACTTCTCAAACTCAAAATGATCTGTGACAGTAAGCCTTGCTCCCTCGTTTCCCTCCGGTACACTCCAGGCAAAGGAGCGGGTGAAATTTGCCAATTCATCTACAGGATACGCAGATGTCAAATCAAGTTTAAACCTTGTAACTGTCTGTGCTTCCTCATGCTCATCCATATCAGCACCCAACACAACCGCCCTTGCCTTTGCTCCAGATTGCTGTGTGGTGCCATTGATGATGGGCACAGAATGACCGCTTGAGGAAATATTGATAATCGACTCCCGTCCTGGTGAAAAATAAGCTTTCGTGTACAAGCCTGCTCCCAGATCACAGAGTACATTTTCGCCACCGCCATGAAGGATGAAATGCCCAAGGTCATTATGATTGTGTGGCTCATTGTTATGTCCGGCCTTGGCTGAAAATGCAAGTATGGCACCTGATTCACCCTGCTGTCTCCCATATCCACCTTGACGGGAACTGTCGCTACGGCACACCAACCACCCGAGTTGCGGCAAATAATCGATTACGGCTTCACCGCATCCATAGGCCACAGGATTCGTCCAAACCAGGTTGCGCAATACATGAGCCCAGCGGCGACACGGATCTTCCAACAGGCCAGGGACGCGGAAAGGGAGTGTAGATGGGCTCCCTCGCAAAAAATTCACCTGAGAGATGAGTCCGGAAGGCAATCGTTCCGTTTCACTACTGTCTGAATAATTAGCGAAAATACCGTCTGACAGGTGGACCCGTTCTGCGAAGGCTGCGATTTGCCTTACCTTTTCCGAGTTCACAATATCCACAGCCCCCTCGGTAAACTCACGCAGCATATCGGCAAAATACATAAAATAACCAAAGCCATACACCCAGTAGCCTACGCCTTCAGGACATCCGCCGTCCTCACTGTAGCCTGCCAAAAAACAATCGAGCGCGCCCAGCATGTGCTCGATGGCTACTGCTCTGGAAAGGTCGTCTTTTTCCAGCAGCAATGCAGCAATCCCGCAACCGGAGGCACATACTGCCGACCAGTTATGCTCTGCCGCTTCCCAGCCAAAATGACGGGGCTGCCAAAAAACAGGTTCCAGTATGCGGCGCTCGACCTCTTTGTGTACCTGAACGATTACGTGATCAGCCAGTCGCTCTCTGAGCAGCAATAAAATTTCCACCAGCATTTGCGCTGTTTCGGACGCGAATAAATCCACCTGCTGCCAAGGCGGTGTTGCAGTGTCCTCTTCGTTGACATGTGCAGGAAGCGCCCAAGTGTACTCGCTGCATATGTCCAGCAATCCGTTTTCTACCTCTTCCATGTTTCGAGGCACTGGATCAGCAACAGCTGCCAGCACGATAGCAACCAGACGTCCGCGCCGTTTAAAGTACACATCCTCATACGGCTTGCGCTCCCCTGTATTAGCAAATTGCCTGAACAGAGACGGTGGTAGTTCAGGCCATGGTGCTTTCCGAGCATCATTACAGATACGTTCGATGTCCTTCCAAAGCTCGGCGTATGCTGGTTCCTCAACCGTTGCCCGCAGCCTTTGAGTCCAATTGCTCCTTAAGCGTTGTCTTGCTGAATCCTGCACTTTGCCAGCCAGCGCGTTGACGAGCCGCGAAGCAGGCCAAGCCTCCTTCAGAAGACTCATTCGCATTTCCTCCCCATGAGAAGCATTCGTTCCACCTTTTTTGTTAACGCTTTCATTGTATCTAACAATCAGCCTAAATTCAAAGGGGTAGGAATATATTTGAAAAATATAAAAAAACCTCCACACCACGTTATGGGGTCAGCCCCGTCCCTGTCGTGGTCATGAAGGTTCTTATTTTATGTTCTTGCGTTCTGTACAGGTTCGCTTGATCTGTTTTTCTAAGCTTTAGGCTTCTCTTGTTTCCAGTTTCTAATCCCGTCATCCTCTAGAATCCCCAATGCAGCATCTGAAATATTAGGATCACGTAGCAGAGCGTCCTCAACTCTGAATTTAATATCATCAGCATCTGCCAGCGTCATGCCCGAAGTAAGCTCGATTACCCCTTCGACGTGATAGTAACGTCCCTCCTGCAAAATACGCATTTGAGAAATATCAGTCACATGTGTATCTGCCAGAATAATGGAAGCTACACGTTCTTCGATATCAGGAGGTGCAGATACACCAATCAAGCCCACCATATTGTCATAACCGACCCGAAAAGCAACACCAACCATTAGACAACCGATGAGAATACTTGAAATCCCGTCTAGCAGTTTAAAATCTGTCAGCGATGTGATCACTACAGCTAGCAAGGCAAGCACCCCGCCTGTCGTTGCCACCAAATCCTCATAGAACACCAAACGGGTTGGCGGCGCAGCACGCCCCACATGACGAAAAGCAGAGGTAAAGATGCCTAGCCCTTTGGCTTCCACTCTGGATTCATGCAGCACCTCTTTCATCGCTTTGCTCCATACAAATCCATCAACCGCCAATGACAAAACCAAGACTCCTACATTAATCCAAAATCCTTGCGCGGATTCGGCCGGATGCTGCAATAAATGAATTCCTTCCAATACAGTTTCATAGGCCATAATCGTTACGACAATAACAGCAACCATACAAAAAAGATTAATTACCCGTCCGAAGCCGGTAGGGAAACGTTTCGTAGGTTTTTTCTCTGCCAATACACTACCCGCAAATACAAACATTTGGTTCACTGCATCCGCTATGGAATGCATCATCGTAGCAAACATAGAGCCGCTACCTGTCAAGGCAAAAGCAATCCCCTTAACCAGGGCAATGCCGGTATTACCCAACGCCGCCGAGCCCGAAGATTTATTTCCTTTTTTGACCATACTCCAAAAGGAGTCCTCTCTCTGTTTCACTTCCATCTTGCAGCTCCTCCTGAGGTATACATAATCTGACATATTCGCATGATGTAATCGCTTGTTATGTATTATTTTTAACCCGTCCATATTTTACCTAACCATTAGAAGAGAAGCAACATAAACAATGATATGCATCCCATAAAAAAACAGCTAAAAACATGCTCCAGATTCTAAGGAGCATGTTTTTTTCTCTAGTATTATTTTTTTCTATTATTCAACCATAAGTATGTGAGCCAAAACAAAGATGTCAATATACCGGCGACCACTGATAATTTCAGTATGATTCCAAAGTAGGATAACATCGGATTTGGTGCATACGCGGTTGCTGACATGATCATGCAAGACAAGCCGACGAAGATTATGGAGACAGCAATTGTCCAATCCGATTTATTCATCATTCACCTCTATGTTTTAAAGCGAGCTAATAAGACGAATCATCCCATTTGTAGCCTATTCCCCAAACCGTTTTTATAGGGTTATAAGACAGTTCAGCAAACTGCAATTTTTCTCGAATGTTTTTGATATGAGTATCAATCACTCGATTTTCTCCCAAAAAATCGTTTCCCCATAAGCGTTCAACGATAGCGTCCCGTTCGAACGTTCGTTGTGGATGCTGGACTAATAATTCTAAAATATCATACTCCTTTTGTGTTAAGTCGATATTTTCGTTCAGCACCACTACCTGCCGCCGTTCCGGATAGATGGTTAAATCCGGGAACGTAAGCTTCTGCTCCCTGACCACAGCATGGGCTTGATGGCTAGAGCGTCGCAACAATGCATAAATTCGGGCAATAAGTTCTTCCGGGTCGACAGGCTTCACGACATAATCATCCGCCCCTATGCCAAGTCCCAGTACCTTGTCCTTAACCTCACCTCGAGCGGTTAACATGAGTATTGGAACAGGCGCAATTTCTCGCATTTTCTTGCAAACCTGCCATCCGTCCATATCCGGCATCATAACGTCTAATAATACAACGTCATGCGTTTGGCTCCTAAAAGCCTTCAAACCTTCACTTCCGTTAGATGATTCGGTTACGTGAAACCCTTCGTTACTTAAATAAATGCGAAGAAGATTTCGCATATTCCATTCGTCATCGATCACAAGCACTCTTAACTGACTCACGCCTATTCCCCTACCTTAATGAAGTCGTTGTCCCTACATCAGCATAACAAACATGAGAACAAGTATCCATTTGAGGTTATATTCCTGATTTTGCATTTTTAGATGACTTTAAAGCTACTTGACACTGCTTCAACATTTCCGAGCCTTCCTTACCTACCATCATTTTTTGCATATTCTTCTGATGATCCATCATCCCCTCCATGTCCATATCTTTACTCATAGATGCGTGCATACCTCCATTTTCATTCATCATACTCATCGTAACGTTTGACATATGCCCATGGTGGGCTGCTTGATCAGACTTAAGCGACTGTTCACTACCTTTAGCTTGACTGATGTTCCATTGACTCACCAGATTAAATCCAATTATTGGCAATACGATCATTGCCGCAAGCAACCAGTATTTCTTTTTCATCAGTTATTCGCTCCGTTTCGTCTCATTTTTTCATTTATCTAAAAGCTATCATCTATGAACCTTCTCATGTATCTGATTTAATTGCTTCTGTATTGCCTGGTTTTCCTTAACAAGAGCCTCATACTCTGATCGGCTTACCGCATCTTGTTCTTCCTTTCTTTTACCATGACCATGATGTCCTTTCATGCCAAACATCATAAAAATCATCATGATAGGGCATGCAAGCATAAGCAGCCAACTCCAATCCATGCTAATCCCTCCTCTCTGGGCGTCTTGAGTATAGCCCTTAATTGTGTGGTTTTTATGAGGAAATTCTTATAATTAAAATTTGTGGCAACTTCATACTTTCCACAAGATTGTGACCTATAATGCGTCTTATTAATAATAGAAGGAGGAAATACGTCATGAATAAAGCTTTACTTGGAAAGACAATCCTGGGTATATTTGTGCTCAGTAGCATCTTGGCTGGTTGTTCAACAGTTAAAGACGCTAAATCTACATCAGTATCTAAAGAAACCGCGTCCACAGCAGTATCATTAAAACAAACGGTTAAGCCCACTGAATTAAATGGTGAACAGGCAACCTTAACGGCTGAGGCCAGTAACCTGGAAGTAGAAAAAGGAACGTCCCTTCCGGTTTGGACGTTCAATAACTCAGTGCCAGGCCCCCAAATCCGAATTAAAAAAGGAAAAACCGTAAACATTACCGTGAAAAATCAGTTAACAGTGCCCATCTCCTTGCATATCCATGGATATCCTGTACCTTTTAAAATGGATGGTGTTCCGGGGATCACGCAGAATGCGATTGCTCCAGGCAAGAGCTTTACTTATACCTTTAAAGCAACGGTTCCCGGCACGTACTGGTATCATTCCCATCAGGACAGCGTCAATCAGGTCGATAAGGGACTTTATGGTTCCTTTGTTGTGGAAGATGAACTGGTGAAAGCGGATCGGGATTATACGTTAATGTTGGATGAATGGATGAGTTCAAGCTCGGAGGGTGATCATGAAGGCATGAAAAATATGGACATGAGCATGCACGGCATGGATCATTCCTCAACCAAAACCGACTCAAGCGGCCAAAATGAACAACCTACCTCTACTCAGCCGGGACATGATATGAGCATGTATGATCTCTATACGATAAACGGCCAAACTTATAATAGCTTGCAGCCGCTGCAAGTCACCCAAGGAGACACCGTTCGTCTGCGCTTGATTAACGCCGGATATTTGAGTCATTCGCTTCATTTGCATGGACATCGTTACCGTATCATTGCTACCGATGGCAATCCTGTCTCTGATCCGAAGTGGGTAAAGGACAAGCTTCTTTCGATTGCCCCCGGTGAACGGGTGGATATTGAATTTCAGGCCGATAACACGGGAACGTGGTACCTGGAGGAGCACGGTTCCAGCCCAAGGATTTCGAACATGAAGCAGCGTATTCAATACACCAATGAGCAGGGAACAAATGATCAACCCGATTCATTAACGAAACTGCCTGCAGTAGATCTGACAAGCTACGGAAAATCGCAAGCAGGACGGTTTTCGTTGAATGATGTGTATGATGTAAGCTACACCATGAATCTGGGAACCCGTGAACAGCAGGGAAAACAGGAATATACGATCAATAACAAGGTGTATCCTGACACGGAGCCGCTTTCTGTACAAACTGGAGATAAGGTGAAAGTCCGTTTTGTAAATACATCTGCCAACGATGACCATCCTATGCATCTGCACGGTCACACGTTTCAAATCCTAAGCAAAAACGGAATTCCGCTTAAAGGTTCCCCCGTATATAAGGACACTTTAAATGTTAAACCTGGAGAAGAATATATCGTAGCGTTTACAGCCAATAATCCCGGTGATTGGATGTTTCACTGTCACGACTTACATCATGCCTCTGCTGGTATGGTAACGGACCTGAAATATAATGATTTTCAAAAAACGTTCCAACCTGATCCGAACTTGAACAACACTCCTGAATAGTTCCTGAATAAAGCAAATTTTTGCCCAGTACAAAAGCCAGACTTCCTTATCCAGGAAATCTGGCTTTACATTCAAGCAGCTTTTTTCTATATCATTCCTGTTTATGCCAAAGGAAAGGACAAACGAAAGACGGTCCCTTGTCCCATTGCACTCTCTACCTCAATCGTCCCTCCTTGCAACTGCACTAATTTTTGGACAATGGCAAGGCCAAGTCCCGTACCTCCAAGCTCCCGCGAACGGGACTTTTCCACCCTGTAGAACCGTTCAAAAATGTAAGGAAGCTCATCTGGAGGAATTCCTGACCCTGAATCGGAGATCATAATAACCCCGAATCCATTCTCTTGCTGTAAAGTAAGTTTGATCGTCCCCTCTCTGGTATAACGTATGGCATTATCAAGCAAGTTTAAAAGCACCTGTTCCAAGCGGACAGGGTCGACAAGACATCGTGGTATCATTTCCAGAGCGGATACCAATTGTAGTCCCTTTTGCTCCGCTTTTATTCTTACCTTATCTACCGACTTTTCAATAGCTCGCCTTACATCAACGGATTCCAAATGGAATGTAATTTTCCCTTCCTCCATTTTGGCAAGCTCAAACAAATCGTTAATGATCACCGTTAATCGATGAGCTTCATCAGCTATAATGTGTAAATATTGTTGTTTTTCTTCTTCATGATCCACGAGTCCACTGGCCAGGACATTCGCATACCCCTTGATATAAGTGACAGGAGTTCGAAGCTCGTGAGAGACATTCGCAAAAAATTCTGAGCGCGAGTCACGATATCGTTTGAGTTCCATAGCCAAGTCATTAATCGCGCCTGACAATGAGCCTACTTCGTCATGGGAACGGACGGGAAGACGTACTTCCAATTCTCCTTTTGCTATGTTACGAGTAGCCGCTTCCATCTCTACTAAGGGAGCAGACAGCTTTTTGGCAAGGATAAAAATACAGCCGAGCGCCAGCAGCAGTGTACCAAAACCTGCAAAGCCAATAAGGTAACGAACAGAACGGATCGATTCTATCATATGTTCTAATGAACTCACGACATAAATCCCCTTGATAGCAGGATTTTCCGAACGGTTAACCGGGATACCATGCAATAAATACAACTGATCACCTGCAGTAAACTCTTTTTCAATTTGCTTCCCCTGAAGCAATCGTGTATTTTCCCACACATTCGGCCATTCCTGAATCTTTTTCTGCTTTGTAGAAGACATGTCAAGAAATTGACCCTGCCCATTCACTAGATAAATGTTAGCTTCGGAGAACTCGGCCATCGTTTCCACAGCATAGATTCGATCACGAAGCATAACGGATAAGTGCAAAGCCAGCTCATTTGCTTCCTCATGTGCTTTTTTCGTATAAAAGTTGCTGAATAGCTGGTTGATAACCACACTAAGCAAGACCAAAATCACAAGAAACAAACTAAACATGGTGAGACTGAGTTTTAAATAAACCTTATTCCATTTCATGCGATCCTCCTTATCCTGCATTCACAAATTGACCACAAAAAACACATGAATTCTCTATAATTTTTCGTTACTTTAATAACAAGCTTCAACATACTGTTTTAGGGAGGTAAAAGTGTGACCCAAGAAATAATGAATCAGGCCTTACAAGGCAATGTTAACAGATCGGTGCTGGATTCGCATGGCTACACAGAAATCGTTTTTGAATTTCCTAATAACCAAGAGGTAAAGAAATTGTTTGTCAAACGCCTCGCAAACTACGAAGCGAAGAACGATCCTTACGATTATGTGATCAATCCGAATTTTAACGGAGTTGTCTACCCCTCTATTCTTTTCGAAATCTTTATGACACCCAAAACAAACATCCTGGTACAAAAATCAGTTAATAACCAGGTTCAATTTAAAGACGGTCAGATTATTCAGGAACAGGCCATGATTAAAAGGATAGACTTGATCGTTTACCCTAACTTGAAC
Organism: Paenibacillus ottowii; assembly: GCF_006874425.1. Lineage (GTDB taxonomy): Bacteria > Bacillota > Bacilli > Paenibacillales > Paenibacillaceae > Paenibacillus > Paenibacillus ottowii. The sequence continues at coordinate 595,006 of NZ_VIJZ01000004.1, read as the reverse complement.
AGTGCAAGAAACATCCTGCCAGATTCTCTTTTTCAATCCGTTGCAGCGACATTATCGCTCCAAGATCCAACAGGTGTCCAGCCAGCATTGGATGAAATGTTTCGTCAAGAGCTGTAACTCCAGAGCAATTATGCTTTGGCAAACAAAGCAGCCAGCCGACCCGTAGTACGAGGAAGGCTGGCTGTTGTGTTATCAGGAGCTATACCCGGTGGTCCATCGGTAAAGAGAACAGATATATATTGATTACTGCGAGCAAAATCATTAGCGCATAATAAGGCAGCAACTTTTTCCAGGAAGCCCTATTCCCTATGCGATACACGGTATAGGTTGAACCGACAAGACCCAACAGAATAACAAGATACTGCATAAACTGTACAGTACCCACAGAAGCCAATGCCAGGTCTCCGGTTAATGTATAGCCAAACAAATTACCCGTATTGAACCAAATGGCTTTTCCTTCCGTGAACATGTGGAAAAGATTATGCGCCAAGTGACCAGCCAAGTCAAGCGGAATAACGGCGTAACCAAAACGCACGAAATTCTCTTTTACTTTCTCAGATGTTCCTTTGCTGGCAGTTAATTTCGCTGTCCCCCACAGCATGGCGATTGGAATCATCATGGAAACCACAAAAGCAACCGTAAAATTCACCGGGTAGTAGGTAGTTTGCGTGATCTTGCTAATGACTTCTAAAATATCTTGCCAAATTCCTAACATCGTAAGATTTTGTACAAAAACGATTCCCATAATAACCGCTGCCAAAAATGCATGTTCGGCTTTTGGTTTTTTGATTCCCCACAGCTCTGCAGTCGGCGTTCTCGGGGTAATACGGATGGAATTGTTGGGGCATGACTTCACGCAGTTTCCGCAAAGGTTGCAATCCGCACTGTCATCCATTGTACGGACAAATTGAAACATGGGACATCCTTCTGTCTTGCCGTCACCTTTAAAACAGGATTGTGTCTTGCAGGTTTTGCAAACGTCAGGTGTTCCCCGAAGCTCCAGAATACCTGAACGGGAATAGTTGCCCGCTAATCCTCCGAGAAAGCAAAGTGTTTTACAAAAGGTTCTTCTTTCGAAAAATACGGAAGTACCGACAACCATCGTCGTCAGAACAAGAAGCAGATATCCGGAACCGCGCGGCGATTCAATGATCCCCCAAATGTGATCGGACCATGTAATCATGATGAAAAAAATATCAATCATCCATATTCCATATTTCTTTAAAAACTTCGGCATCGGCCTTTCGCTCCCGACCAGCTTGCGAACAATGTCACTGATTTTACCAAAAGGACAGACTGCGCACCAGAAACGACCCAATACCAGAAAAATAATAGGAATGGCTGGCCACCACAGCACCCACGTCAATGAAGTTCCAAAATTTCGACTGGGATTGACCGTTCCGGCAACCAGTTCATATACAATAACAGAAAATACGATCATAGCCGCCCACTGGAATATTCCGGGATACCATCGGCTCTTAATAAAGGCTTTTACAAACGGAATATCCAACAAATTATATTTCTTTTTTTCAGGCGGGATGCTCACCTGCTGCGTTTTATTGGCCGGGTTGATCATGCTTGAGCACGCCCCTTCTTCAGTAACCATTTACGACAGGCTCCATAGAGGATAGATGCCAACATAATGCCTGCAAATGTGCTTAACACCGGAATATTTGGAGGTGTTTCTACTACTATTTCCTCACCGTGTCCGCCATGCCCGCCGTGTCCACCACTTTCCGCAGATGTATTAGGGCCAACTGAATCTTTACTGGTGCCCATGTCCATATCCATGTTCATGTTTTGGTGTTCCTCCATAGTCATACTGTGGGAATTAGTCCCATCCATCTGCATATCAGAAGTCATTTCTTCTTTTGCCGGGTTCTGTAGCTCTTGTACCGTCTCGTGCCCTGCTCGTCCATGCTCATCGTGTTTTGTAACCTCATCTGCCAACGCTGTGCTGACAAACGAAAGGAGTCCAATAAGCACAACGATGATTCCACATCTTTTCATTCATCTCTTCCTTCCTTATATGAGTGCTTTAATCTGAGTTATTGTAAAAAGAAAGTGTGTAGAAACTATGTAGAAATTGCGCGAATTACATTAAAACCCAAAAAAGGATGATGTTTCAAGATATATTCAAATTTCTCTAGCACATCAAAAAGCCGTTGATCTAGCAGAACCGTTTCATTGTCCTAAACGGTCTGCCGTGTCAACGGCTGCAAAACTGGCTGACATAACTCTGTTCATTCAGCCAAATGGCAAGCCACCCAGTGATCTGGACGAGCTTCACGATAAAGCGGGATCTCTTGGGAACAGCGCTCGATTGCAAAAGGGCAGCGAGTATGAAACTTGCAGCCCGAAGGCGGATTCACCGGACTCGGAATATCCCCCTTTAGCAAAATGCGTTCCCTTTTCAGCTTCGGCACCGGAATAGGCACAGCCGACAGCAATGCCTTCGTATACGGATGCAACGGATTCCCAAATAGTTCGTCACGCGAAGCTGTTTCGACCATAGAGCCTAGGTACATGACACCAATACGGGAACATAAATGCTCCACTACACTCAAATCGTGGGAGATGAACAAATATGTCAGACCTCGCTCGGCCTGCAATTTGGCAAAGAGGTTAATAACCTGCGCCTGTATGGACACATCCAGCGCTGACACCGGCTCATCGGCGATGATCAGATCCGGTTGAAGCGCTAGCGCGCGGGCAATGCCGATCCGCTGACGTTGGCCTCCTGAAAATTCATGGGGGAAACGGTCGATATGATATTCCGACAATCCGCACAGCTTGAGCACATCCAGCACGATTTGCCGGACCTCCTCTTTGATAGCTATACCGTGGTCGAGCAGCGCCTCTCCAATGGCATCTCCAATCCGCACACGCGGATTAAGCGAGCTGTACGGATCTTGAAAGATCAGCTGAATTTTGGGACGAAGTTCCTGCATCCCTTTGGCTGACAAGCTGTGTAAATCCACCCCTTTGTATTTTACGGTACCCTCCGTTTTATCCGTCAATCTAACAATCGTGCGGCCCACCGTGCTTTTACCGCTCCCCGATTCTCCCACCAGGCCGAAGGTTTCACCCTGACGGATCGTAAAGCTAATATCGTCTACTGCGCGCACGTGTCCTGTAGTACGATTCATAAAACCGGACTTCACCGGGAAGTACGTTTTTAAACGGTCTATTTCCAGCAACGGCTCAGCCATGAACAACCGCCTCCTCATACAACCAGCAGGATGCTTTCTGCTGAGCTGCAACTTCTTTTAATGTAGGCTCCTGTATACGACAAATGTCCATGCAATGCCCACAGCGGTCATGAAAATAACAGGACGTCGTCAGCTCTAGCGGATTAGGCACCTGCCCAGGGATGGAATACAGCTCCTTTTGGCGCTGATTAAGCACCGGTTTGGACTTGAGCAAACCCTGTGTATAGGGATGTTTGGGGTGATTGAATAGCTGCACCACTTCGCCTTCCTCAACGATCTTGCCCGCATACATCACAATGACGTAATCAGCCATCTCTGCGACCACGCCTAAATCATGTGTGATGAGCATGAGCGACATATTGGATTGGGCTTTAAGTTCACGCAACATGTCAAGAATCTGTGCCTGGATCGTTACATCCAGCGCCGTGGTCGGCTCATCCGCAATAAGCAGCTTGGGACTGCAAGAAACGGCAATGGCAATCATAATGCGCTGCAGCATCCCCCCGCTCAGCTCATGCGGATAGCTTTTTAAAATCTGCTCCGGTCGGGATATACCGACCTGCTCGATCAACTCCAGCGCCCGCTTACGGGCTTCCTTTCGGCTCATCTTTAAGTGCTCCATTAGCGGCTCCGACAGTTGTTCTCCAATGGTCATAACCGGATTTAATGAAGACATCGGCTCCTGAAAAATCATGGAGATTTCATGCCCGCGAATGGTGCGCATCTCGTTTCTAGTTAGCTCCAGCAGATCGGTTTCCTCAAAACGAATACTTCCACCTGCCACTTTACCACCGGGACTCTGAATCAGCCCCATGATCGACATGGCGGTAATACTTTTGCCACAGCCCGATTCACCGACAATGCATACCGTCTCCCCTGGCTTCACACGAAAGCTGATATCATCCACCGCTTTGACCGTTCCTTCTTCTGTATAAAAATGAGTACTTAAATGTTCAATAGAAAGTAAATTATCCATGGTGTATGATCACCTACCTCTTATGTTTCGGGTCGAGTACATCCCGCAGCCCGTCACCCAAAATATTAATAGCGATGACTGTAGCAAAAATAGACAGACCTGGCGGTATCCACAACCAAGGCCGTTGCTGAAAATCCAATACATTGTTGGCGGCATCAATCATATTGCCCCAAGTCGGTGTCGTGGGCAGCACGCCAAGACCAAAAAAGCTAAGTACAGATTCACTCAAGATAGCTCCGCCAATATTCAATGTAGCGATAACGATCAGCAACGGCAAAATATTCGGCAGCAGGTGCTTAAAGAGCTTTCGGCGATTCGATAGTCCCAACACCGTCGCAGCTTGCATAAATTCCCGTTCCCGCAAACTAAGCATCTGACCTCTCACCATCCGTGCAATCCCCGGCCAGTTGACCAGACTCAGCATCAACATGACGATATACATCCGTTGATCAGGCGGAACCTTCCAGTCAGATAGCAGCGCCCCCATAATAAATAGCAACGGCAAACTGGGTATCGTCAGCAACAAATCGGCAATGCGCATAATGATTTGATCCATAATTCCGCGAAAATAGGCGGATATAACTCCCAGCGTCGCTCCTAAAACGACAGACAACACCATAGAAGCCAAACCCACCGTAAGAGATATTTGACCAGCCTGCATCACACGTGTCAGCACATCCCGTCCCAGCTTGTCTGTTCCTAGCCAGTGATGGATATTCGGCGCCTTGTTCATTAATAATATGTTTGTTTTGTTATCGGAATAAGGAGAAAATAACGGACCGATAAAACAGAGCAAAAACATAAATACCACAACAAGCAGTCCAGTCATAGCAAGCTTGTTTCTGAACAGCTGCCGGAGCGCTTGCTGCCACATTGAAGATTTGGTACTTATCCGCAGTCTGCCGTTGCTCTTGCTCAAATTACTGCTCACGGATGACATCCCTTAGCCCCCTTCTTACACTTTCACACGCGGGTCAGCAATGCGATATAAAATATCGGATAACAGCGTCCCGATCACGCTCAATATGGCAATCAGCATCGTGAAGCCCATAAGCAGCGGATAATCCCGAAGCGAAAAGGACTGCATGTACAACTGACCGATCCCGGGCCAGTTAAAAATCTTTTCAATAATCAGAGATCCGCCAAACAGCGCAGGCAATTCAAAGCCAACAAGCGTAATGGCAGGCAATAGCGCATTTCTCAATGCATGTGTAAAAAGCACCTTTCTTTCCTTTAAGCCCTTTGCACGGGCTGTGCGGATATAATCCTGCTGGATCACATCGATCATATTGCTGCGGAAGTAGCGGGTCAGCGAACCCAATCCTAGCAGTGTCATTACGATCACCGGCAAGGTCATGTGCTGGAAAACCTCCTTCACATACTCCATGCCTGTAGCGTTACTGCCCGTATTGAGCATCCCGCCCGGTGGCAGCCACTTCAGATCGACCGCCGCAATCTTGATCAGGTACAGCCCGATAAAAAAAGACGGCACAGACATCGCGGCAAAAATCACCACCATGACCAGCGTATCGAACCACGAATACTGCTTATATGCAGCAACCACACCAATAATGACTGCAATCAGCCAGGTCAGAAAGGTGGACACAATAGCCAACAAAAACGAGTTCCAGATATATTCATTAAATAAGGTCAGCACCGGTTTCTGTTGGGCGAGCGAGTAGCCGAAATTACCATGTAGCGCATTGCCTAGCCAGTTTCCGTAGCGTTCAAGAATAGGCTTATTCAACCCGTAAATTCCCCTCAGCTCTGCCTTTCTCTCTGGCGATAGTTTCAGATTACCGCTAATGAAATCTCCCGGTGTCATGGCATACAGGAAAAAAATCATCATCGAAGCGGCCAGCAAAATAATAATCATATAAGACAGTCTTTTCGTTAAAAACGAGCTCATGACAGACTCCTTTCAATTTATGGTCAGGCACTCATGACGCGTCCTCCATTTGGCAGACCCCTTGATCCGAACCTGACGTTCTTCACAAGGGGCCCGCAAAGGTAACTTATTTAAGGGACCATTCAAACAGATTACCAGACAAGCCAATGAATGGGCTGACCTTTACATGTTCCATTCGACCATTGTAAGCATATACAGTCTTCTTGTAGTTGGTGAAAATAACGGGTAGTTCATCATTTAGCAGTACATATAATTCCTTATATATTTTCTTGCGTTCTTCCATATTCGTCGTAGCCAAACCTTTTTCATAGAGCTCTTTGAGCTTCGGATTGTTATATCCCTTGATTTCACCATTGACAAATGGCTCAATCCCATCCGATGGGTCTGTAAGCATGGCGGTCGAGAAGGCGGCGAGGTCGTAATCTTTTCCTTCTACTTTAGCGACCATTGCATTAAAGTCCGCAAAGATTTCCGGTTGCAGGTCAACGCCAATCGCTTTATAGTTCTCAGCCGCAAGCGCAATAAAGGTATCTGTTTCTGGGCGCTTGGAGGTCAGCAAGTGAATGGTCAATTTCTGGCCGTTTTTCTCACGGATGCCTTCACTGCCTTCTACCCAGCCTGCTTCATCCAGCAGCTTTTTCGCTTGCTCCGGGTCGTAGTTGTATGGATTGATCCCATCGGTCGTGTATGACCAGAATATAGGAGAAGCCGGAATGTTGGCGACCGCCCCTGCTCCCTGAGCTGCGTCAACATAAATGCTTTTGCGATCCAATCCATAGGTCAATGCTTGACGTACCTTTTTATCCTTCAGCTTTTCATTTTCCAGATTGACTTGCAAATATCCGTAGGTGCTCGGGGTATATGGCAGAATATTCAAAAAGCCAAGCCCTTTCAGCTTATCGATATTTTCCTGCGTTGCGGTAAAGGAAGCAAAATCGGTATCACCTGTTTCGATGAACTGCCATGCATCGCCTTCCGCCGTTTTATAAATGAAGTGTTTCGTTTTCGGCTTGCCTTTAAAAAAGTGATCATTCGCCTCCAGACGAACTTCTTGCCCCGGAATGAATTTTTCCAGCTTATATGCCCCATTCCCCAATGGGCTACCATGCAGATTTTTAAAATAATCCAGCTGTCCGAACTTATAATCCTTGCCGTAGTAAGCTTTGGACAGCACATATTCACCGAGAATGGTCAGAGCCAGCGCATTTGGCTTTTCCAATGTCACAGAAATCGTCTGTGGATCAATTACCTTAATTCCATCAATTTGCTTTGCCTTGCCTTCCGTATAAGCTTTGCCTCCTTTAATGTTCAGCTTCCGAATTTGGCTGTCGCCAGGATAGGCTTTGTCATAGATTAACGTCCAGGTAAAAGCGACATCCTCTGCTGTCAAAGGTGAGCCATCGCTGAATTGGGTACCGGGAACCAGTTGAAACGTATACGTCAGATTATCCTTGGATATATCCCAGCTCTTCGCCAGATTGGGCAGCGGAAGCCCTTTCTCGTCTACCGTAACCAGCGGAGTCCATAACTGAGAAATGACGTTTCCGTCATAGCCGCTTTGGTTAAAATACGGGGTGAATACCCCGGCCGGGTCAGTCAGACCAACAATAATGGTGTCGTTTCTTTTTTTGGATACTTCCGGCAATTTGGACATATCAGAAGCCTTTACCAGACTTGTTAATGGCTGCGCTGTAGTGGCCGTCTGCGTGTCTTCATTGCTTTGAGCAGCAGAATTGTTCGTACTATCCGATCCAGTGGAGCAAGCCGCTAGCAAGGTAGAACTCGCCAGAAGTAGGCTGCTAAGTAAAATAATACTCTTTTTCAACATAATCCCCCCGAATTAAATAATTAAATTCCGATAGAACAAGTTGTGATTAAGAAGATAAACCTCATTATAGGAATTTATTAGGGTTCTGTAAAGGGAGAACTGCACTTTTTTATGTAAAAGCTCTGCTTATCAACAACTACCCGAATTTTTGTACAAATATAAATAAAACCACTTAATCCCTAGTAGTAGATTAAGTGGCTGTCTCTTACTCATTTGCTATACTATTTTTTTACAGCATGAATATAATGAATCGTTTCGAACGCAGACAAATAATCTGCTCTCTCATCAAAGAAAAGACTATTTATTGTATCCGGGGATAGATGTTCATAAATTAGTAAATCTGAAGCTTCTAACATTTCCTCGATTTCATCATAATCAAAACATGATTTCATGGGTTCTCCACTTACTGAAGCCATTTTTACCATATTTTCAACTCTATTAAACATGCCTTTCTCTCTAAAAAGGTTTTCATCTGCATAATCAAACACGATCGAACTCCCCGATGGGACCTTGGTAAACAAATGATTTATTAATGTTGAAATTTCCTCTTTAGTTAAATAATAAGAAACACCCAGAAGGCTAAAGAATGTTTTTTTGTTGGCAAACCCTTCATCCAATAGATTGGAATACGAAAACGGATGGGCAAAGTCCATAGAAACCAGATGAAGATGGCTCGGTATTTTTAAATTTGCATGAGCTAACCTTCTCTTCTTAGATTCCTGTGTTGCTGGATGATCTATTTCAAATATTTCTAGGCTGTTTTTCAATTCTGGATGTCGAAAACAAAAAGTATCTAACCCGGCTCCAAGTATGACATACTGCTGTAATCCTAATCTAACTTCATGAAGCAATACTTTTTCACAATACGCAGCACGTGCTAGGGGTGTTGGAGAAAGTTGAACTTGCGTAATCCATTTTAAAATTTCATCTGGATCATCTCTGAACCTTTGCGCAATCTCTGCATTGAAAAACGTTATCCCTTCAATCATATTCTTTCTAATATCTGAAAATTCTTTTTGGGAAATTAACTCTTTAGCCATAAAATCATCAAAAATTTTGGGTGTGTCATGTTGACTATGATATGCTCGGCCAAAAGCTGCTACTAAGGAAGTTAAACTGGACTCATCTGGCTTCATACATTTATCCTCCTATAAAAACAAAAATAAGATTCCCCTGGCCAGGAGAATCTTATTATAATATCAACTTAAATAAATGTAAATTATAGCACAAATAAATAATTTTGTCAAGGCTCAATCTTATACCTACCTTCGCTCCATATAGCCAAGGATACTCCCACGCATCTCGTCCACAGCCGCAAGCCGTGCACTATAGCCAAGCAATGTTTCGCCGTCAAAATGTGCATGAATGAAGCCAGCGGCACGGAGCTTAAATATATGATCATGCGTGATTCCCTTAGATAGCTTGAGATGGCGGACAATCTCAATAAAGGTTCGCGGAGACTGGCTGTGGTACAAATATTTTAATATTTTGAGCCTGCTCTTCTCCCCCAAACTTCGAATCATTCGGTATTCTTGGGGTGATAAAAAATCGTCCTCCTGAACATATACTCCTGCGGAATAATGGCATAACAGAAGTGACCCAAATCGATAAATAATATTTATCGGCTGAAAATGATATTGCGGTACCAGCAACACCTGCGTCAGTCCAGCGGAAGGCTCAAATCGGAAGCCATTAGTTGTACGATCCACCCACTCCATAGAGCTATATACGTTCTTTTCCCGTTTTCTGCGTTCAGCTTCCAGTTTCAGGCCGCTGAGAATCCTTGTATCCACGTGACGAAAATACTCTTCGTTCCAGCCGGATAGCAATCGCAAAGCAAGTTTACGGAGGTTCTCCATGTCGTCAGGCAGCGGAATCCCATAGGCTGATACCTGTTGTTTTAATTCCTGCAAAGTCTGGCTTTCCAAGCGGTCTACAACCTCTTCAACGCCCCCTTTATCAGAAAGCATACAGACAAGTCCATAAATAACCTTCCAGTCTGCATTGATTTCCATGGACTCCACTAACGCAGACAGACTCGGAGACAGTGTTCCACGCACTTGGTCCGCCCACCCGGATGATAAATCAGTTTTTTTGTAAGCCTTGCGGCAAATAAAAGTGTGTAAGCTGCTGAGCAGTTCAAACACCGGTCCATATGCTACATGTACATCATAAGGAGCATTCACGTCGTGGCTCATCGCTTTCTGTCCTCTTTTCCTTCATATCTGATGTCCATTATACATACTATCGTACATCCGTTCATTCTTAGTGATTCATTCATGCGAAAATGAACGCACAATACTGATGTCAAGCCAAAGCCGAATCTCATCCGAGTCAAACTGTTTAGCTATAAAATAAAAAAAGGGTATTCGGATTTTATGGTGAAGACAAAATCAAAACATTTGCCTTGAAAATCGGAAAATATGGTGGTATTTTTCTAAAGGCTTGATTTGTAGCGATATCTTAGTACAATGGTTTTATGACTACTCAAAAAATAATAAATGACGAGCTCAGAGTCAAAATATTTAAGGCGTTAGCCGATGAAACAAGATTGGACATCATACGAGCTCTATACGCCAGCAAGAAGGAAATGAATTGTGGAGAAGTAGGACACATTCGCGATACTACGAAATCGAATACTTCGTATCACTTGCGTGCTTTAAAGGAGGCGAAATTGATCAGGGTACGAAAAGAAGCTCAAACGAAGTATATGAGCATCGATTTGGAGACATTTCAAACTTACTTACCTGGATTTCTGGATACGTTGTAGAAAGAAATTCTTTTTTTATTCATTAGTTCAATAATCTTTGAACTATAGAACTAACTAAAAAGGGTGAATAGAATGATCAAATTAACTGCTTTATTTTTCCTCATCATGTTTGTTATCGGTACGGATACGTTTTTGATATCTCCGCTCATCCCCACTCTTCAGAGCTTGTTTCATATCCCGACTGAATATTCCGGTTGGATGGTGGGGTCTTATGCTTTAGGTTATGCCATTTTTGCATTGATTGCTGGACCGCTTTCCGATGGATGGGATCGCAAAAAAGTAATGCTTACCGGCATGGTCTGCTTCTCGGTTTCAACTATGCTATGCGGCTTTGCCACAGGTTTTTGGTCGATGTTCTTATTCCGTTTTTTAGCCGGGGTCAGCGCAGCATTTACAGCGCCTCAAGTCTGGGCCTCAATCCCTGCTCTGTTTCCAACGTCAAAAATCGCCAAAGTATCAGGAATCGTCATGGCAGGCTTGGCTGCTTCCCAAGCGTTCGGCATCCCTATTGGAAGTCTGCTTGCCTCAACCCATTGGTATTATCCTTTTTTTACAATCGGTGCATGTGCATTATTAGTAGCGATATTCATTTTCTATGCTTTGCCCGAAATGAAACCAAATCAAGGTCAAAAAAACAAGACTCCGATTTTCAGTAGATACATCCCACTATTGAATAGCCGAATGGCGAGAAAGGCTTTCCTCGCTCATTTCTTATTTCAATGTGGATTCTTTGCTGCCTTTTCTTTCATTGGAAAATGGGTGACGGATCGCTTTCACCTTTCAATTGATCAAGCGGGATACGTAATGTTTTTTCTAGGTCTTGGGAATATAGTCGGGAGCTTTGGCGGTGCCTATGTGATCAAAACATTAAACCGTTTCAATACGCTGGTTGTAGGCTTTCTTGTCTCTATCATATGTTTTATTGTGTTGCCTTTCTTGCCGTCGGTTGCGGCTTTTGAAAGTGTTTACTTTTTTATATTCGTTAACATGGGGATCGCTTTTCCCCTAATATTGGGAATGCTGAATTCACTAAATCCAACCATCCGCGGCACAATCTCCAGCTTGGCCAATTCAATCATGTACGTTGCAACAACGCTCGGTTCTTGGATCGCAGGCCTGATTTACGCGACTTTTAACGGTTTTTCCGCCGTAGGCATGTTTGCGGCTATATGCTTTGCCGGTTCGTTGTTATCTTTTATATTCAGCGGTATTTTGACCAGTCACGCAAAAACAAAAAAGGAACTTGCATCATAAGTGCATAGAAGAAATTCATATGGATATTTTAAATCTTCCAAACTTCAACATATTAAGTATTAGTGAAAATGAATTTGATTTTCTAATACAAGTGGTGACGAACTCTCCACCTTTGGTTTGCCCTCATTGCGGATGCATAGCCAACCTCTACAAACACGACAGCAGGGAACAAGTTTATATGGACTTGCCCATTCATGGCAAGCGTGCAGGCCTTCTTATAAAGCGTCAGAGGTATCGCTGTAGAGATTGCAATCGAACCTTTTGGGAACACTTAGATCACACCATAGACGAAAAGCGAAACTGTACCAAACGATTATTGTCTTATATAGAGAAGCAAAGCCTTAAACGCACGTTTGTCAGCATATCCGAGGATGTTGGATTGCATGAAAAAACGATACGTAACATCTTTCGTGATTACCTCAATCGTCTTAAAGAAACGCTTCGTTTTGAAACTCCTAATTGGCTTGGGATTGACGAAATACACATGATTAAGCCAAGATGCGTTTTAACCAATATTGAAGAACATACTTTGTTAGACGTTTTGCCCAATCGTAACAAGGAAACCGTTATGGACTACCTCTCACGTCTTCCAAATAGAAGACAAATACGATACGTCACAATGGATATGTGGCAACCATATAAGGACGCCGTGAGGGCTATCTTGCCAAAAGCTCTTATCATCGTCGATAAGTTTCATGTTCTCCGTATGGCAAACCAAGCGTTAGAAACCATTCGTAAGCAGCTCCGAGAAGGATTATCGCCAAAAGAACGCCGCGGGCTGGTACATGACCGTAATATCCTCCTAAAACGCCGTATAGAGCTTACAGAGATGGATAAAATTACGCTTGACCTTTGGAGAAAGAATCATTCTTCTCTTAGTACTGCTTATGACTTAAAGGAATCATATTTCGATATTTGGGAATGTGATAGCAGACAGACGGCACTCCTTAAATACAACGAATGGAAAGTTAAAATACCAACTGAACTGCAATCCGCTTTTGAACCACTTACAAAGGCTATGAAGAGCTGGGAAGAGGAAATATTCGCCTACTTCGACCATCGCATTACAAGCGTTTATACGGAATCTATAAACAGCCTTGTTCGAGTCATTAACCGTTTAGGCAGGGGATACTCTTTTGAAGCCCTACGATCCAAGATACTCTTTACAGAGGGACTTAAAAAGCAGTGTATGCCTAAGTACCAGAGGCAGTTTGATAGCTACGATCTACGGGAGAAAAACTTCCCGATGTTTAACATGCCACCTGTTGGATTTGTTCGTCAGCCAGAAGAAATAATCTTGCTGGGAATCGATCTTTCCTCCTTAATCGAGAAATTGGAGAAGGATCAGCTATAAGCCCTCCTCCATTATAAAATCCGAATATCCTAAAAAAAGGTTATCGCCTACCAAAATCGCAGGAGACAACCTTTGAATACATATATTTCTTTTCTACGTATCTTTCATCGGATAGGAAAACGAGAGCTGTCCTTCTTGACCTGGCTCCAGGTATAACGTATCTTAGGAGAATTTCCGGCCTACATAATCGTAGGCATAGGGAACCCGCCAGGTGGACGCTCGTGCTCTTCATAGAAATCAGGCAAACCAAATCCATGTCCCATCTCATGCTCTATTATCTAACTTCATCCGAATTCAATGAAAACGTTTAATCTCTCATCTACACCTAAGTAGGAACACTATTCCTACTCTATGGATTCCAATGCCGATTCGGCCAGTGAAGCCAGCAGCTTCGCTGTTCCTGGCAGCGCGCGTTCGTCCAGATCAAAGGCAGGATGATGCCATTCCTGGCTTCCCGCAGTACCGACAAAGATAAACACACCGGGGAGGTTCTTCTGATAAAACCCAAAGTCTTCGCTTGCCGAGGAAGGTATAGGGCGAACGACCTCCAGACCGACCGCTTCGGCCGCCTGCTCCGCGATGGCAGTCAGCTTCCCATCGTTCAGCACAGGTGGCGGACCCACGATCCAGCGAATATTCGCTTTCGTGCCGAAAGCATCAGCTACGCCCTTGACGACTTGCTCGAAGCGTTCTGCCACCTGGGCTCGGACGTTCTCGTCAAAGGTGCGAATGGTTCCGTCCAAATGAGCACGGTCTGGAATGATGTTCCAAGCATTGCCGCTGTGCAGCTTCGTCACACTGATGACTGCACTATCGAGCGGGTTAACGCTCCGACTCACAATCGATTGCAGCGCCGTAATGATATGTGCCGATACCACGATGGGGTCAATCCCTGCATGCGGAACGGCCGCATGTGTGCTCAGGCCCTCCACCTCGATATAAAATCCGTCTGCCGCTGCCATTAGCGGACCTTCTTTGATGCCGACCGTGCCTACGGGCAGGTCTGGCTTGTTATGCAGGCCGAAAATGGCCTGCACCCCTGCCAATGCACCACTGTCCAGTACTTGGGCAGCGCCCTTGGCTTTCTCCTCGGCCGGCTGGAACACCAGCCGAACCGTCCCCTTCAGCTTCTGCTCCCGCTGCTTCAGCAATACAGCTGCCCCTAGCAGGGATGCTGTATGAAAATCATGCCCACAGGCATGCATCTTGCCAGGATGTACCGAGGCATAAGGGAGTCCCGTTTCCTCCTGGATGGGGAGTGCATCAATGTCTGCACGCAGCGCGACCGTGGGCCCCTCCTGCTGTCCGCCGATTTCCGCTACCAATCCGGTACGAAGCGGCACATCCAAAATCGTTATATTCTGTTCTTCGAGCAGGCGACGAATATAGGCGGTCGTTTCAACCTCCTCGTTAGACAGCTCGGGATAACGGTGCAGATGACGGCGAATCTCCACCAAATTCTGCTCCAAAACCTGTTCCTTCGTCCCGGTTGATCCACTCATCCCTATTCCTCCTTCGCGAACCCCATTTTGATTACAACTTTCTCTTATATCCATAGTATCTAGGACTGCACAGGCAACTCGGCAAAAGCTTCGTGCAACAATTCGAACGAGCGCACACGCTTTCCAATATCCCGTATCCCTGTCGTTACGATCAGCTCATCTGCCTGATACTTCGCTTGAATTTCCGTCAGCGCAGCATAGATTTCATTTTTATTCCCTTTGTTGATTTGTGCTTGTGTAACTTCAATTGTATATTCTTCACCCGATTGCTTACCGAATTCCTCTGCACTTTCCAGCGCGCCTACCGTAGCCGTTTTTCCACTGGCCAGGTGAATCTTGTATAGCTTCTGCTCACCTGCCAGCTCCGCTGCTTCCTCGGAAGTGTCTGCCACAATAACCGATAGTGCAAAAAGTGCCTTCGGCTCACGTCCATAACTGTAATCGAAAGACTCCCGATACGTACGGAATGAATCCAGGGCAACCTGCTCACTACTATTTATAAATTGCGAGAAAACATAAGGTAAACCCAAACGCGCGGCAATACCAGCACTGTCAATACTTGTACCCAAAACATAAATCTCTGCTGGTGTTTCTGGAATTGGATTCGCCTGTAATCCGGCGAGCGGCCCTTCTTCAGGTGGGATATTATGAATATAGCGGCTTACTTCATCAATCTTCTCTTCGAGAGAAGGCGCATCATGCACGTTGCGTTGTAACGCCTGTGTGGATTTCGGTAACCCGCCCGGCGCACGTCCGATGCCCAAATCTATACGACCTGGTGCAAGAGAGGCTAGCACATTGAAGTTTTCAGCCACTTTATACGGGCTGTAATGCTGAAGCATAACCCCGCCAGACCCGATAGTAATTCGCTCGGTGCGTGCCAATAGATGGGAAATGAGTACCTCTGGCGAGGAGCCTGCAACCTGCTCGGAATCATGATGCTCTGATACCCAAAAACGTGTGAATCCCAGTTCTTCTACACGCTGCGCCAGCTTAATCGTGTTGCGAAGGGCCTGTGCTGCCGTTTCACCCTCGTGTATAGGGCTTTGATCCAATACTCCGATTTTAATGCTCATGTCTCCCTCTCCCATCTAAATTGAATAATTATATTCCGGTGTAATTCGTTTCAGGAATTGCTGGGTACGCTCTTCTTTGGGATGGTTAAAAATAGCGTCCGGTGTGCCTTCCTCGATAATATGGCCGCCATCCATGAATACCACATGATTAGAAACATCGCGCGCAAAGCTCATCTCATGTGTCACAACAATCATGGTTATGCCTTCCTTCGCAATCTTGCGGATCACCGACAGCACCTCACCCACCAGTTCAGGGTCCAGTGCCGAAGTCGGCTCATCGAATAAAATCACCTCCGGGTTCAGTGCCAAAGCGCGCGCGATCCCGACACGCTGCTGCTGCCCACCGGATAGCTGGCTCGGATAATGATTCAGTTTTTCGCCGAGGCCAACCTTTCCCAGTACTTCAATACTGATTTTTTTAGCTTCCTCCTGCTTAACCTTACGGACAACGACAAGCCCCTCCATGACATTTTCCAGCGCGGTTTTATGCTTGAACAAATGATATTGCTGGAACACCATAGCCGTCTTTTTACGCAAGGCCAAAACATCCTTTTTCGCAGGCCGCTTACAGTTCACTGTAAAATCTCCGATACTGACTTCTCCGTCATTCGGCTTTTCCAGATAATTAATGCAGCGTAGCAAGGTGGTTTTTCCTGAACCGCTGGGTCCTAAAATAACGACAACCTCACCTTTGTTCACCGTCAAATCAATGCCTTTGAGCACTTCATGTTTGCCGAACGACTTTGTAATATTTTGCAGACGGATCATGATGCTCGACCTCCATTAAACACATTGATTTTTTTCTCCACCAAGCCGGATATTCGCTCGATCAATACCGTCAAGCCCCAAAACAACAGTGCTGCTGCAATATAGACCTCCAAGTATTTCCAGTTGGTAGATGCGAGAATTTCAGCCTGGGCCTGAATTTCTGTGACCGAAACGGTGAAGGCCAAGGTGGAACCATGCAGCATCCCAATAACAGAATTCGTCAGGTTCGGCAAACTCACCACGAAGGCCTGCGGAAATACAATCCGTCTCAATACTTGCCATGTCGTCATACCAACCGCATAAGCCGCCTCAATCTGCCCCTTATTGACCGACTGGATTCCGGAACGAACCACCTCAGACATATACGCGCCACTGGTAATCGAAAATGAAATGAGTGCAAATACCATGTAAGGTATATCTTTGGAATGCAGCGACCAGCCGAAATGCTTCGCTCCTGCATCAATTAACAAAGGCAAGCTGAAATAAATAAGCAACAGATGCATCAGCATCGGTGTACCTCGGATGAACGTAACGTAACCGTGAGAAATCTGCGACAACACAGGAACGTTGTAAATTCGTGCCAACGCCGTTACAATCCCGATGACCAGCCCTGCCAGTACGGAAACCACAGTAATGATTAAAGTGTTGGGCAACGCAGAGAACAATCCTAAAAAGGCGGTGTATACAAATCCAAAGTCCAGACTCATATGCCTTTACCTCCTTTACTCAGACGAGGGCTTCTCAGGTAACGCACCACAAAACCTTTTCGTTTTGCGGGTTCCTTCTGTACTAAATCTCTATGCTCATGCCGGAGAAGTGCATTTTCCAGCACCTTGAATAATCTTTGTACAATCAGACTGATCACGAGATAGATAAAAGACAACGCGATATACGTTTCCACAAAATGCTGGGTAGCCGAACCTAATGTTTGCGATTTTCCTGTCATCTCCATCGCACCGATTGTAAACGCCAGCGATGTATCCTTCAGATTTCCAATGACCAGATTGGAAAATACCGGAACCACTACAGCCAGCGCTTGCGGCAAGATGATACGTGTAAAAGTTTGATAGCCTGACATGCCGACGGACTGTGCAGCCTCGATTTGTCCCCGATCTACAGCTCCTACACCAGACCTGACAATTTCGGAAATAAAGGCTCCATTATTGAGCGCATAGGTCGCTATGGCAAACCACAGCACATCCCATCTGGAGGAATTGATATCCACCAGCTTTAGTAGCTCTGGCAGGCCGTAATACACCAGAAACAATTGAATTAAAATAGGGGTTCCACGGAAAAAGGAAACATACACCTGAGAAACACGTTTGAAAAATGGAATGTTATACATACGAGGCAGCGCAACCAACAGACCAATGATCAGTCCCAACACAAGCGAGCTTGCCACAATAAACAAAGTGATGTGCAAATAGGACAGCATTTTCGGGATAAAGCTAAAAACATAGTCAATATTGAACTCTCTGCTCATCTGCCTGCCTCCTTTCTATACATCAGCGGTCAGAATACATGAAGTACCCTGACCGCTGAAATGTCCAAGTCTATCCTTACTTCTTACTGCTGGAGCTCTCTTTTTTCACATCCTCTAAAGACTTCGTGAAATCCTCTCCAAGCCATTTAATGCTCAGCTTCGACAGTGTGCCGTCGTCCTTCACTTCCTGAATGGCTTTGTCCAGATCATCCGCCAATCCTTGCTCATTTTTGTTCAGAACATACAGTACATCCGATTGAGTCAAAGGATCACCCACGGTTTTCAGAGCTACTTCTCCTTTTTCATCGGTGTTAAAACGGTTCGCAAAGTCCGTCGTTATGGTCGCATCTATACGGCCGCTCGTAATTTGTTGCACCGTATCATTAGCTGCGCCACTCGTGTACACGATATTTAGAGCATTTCCGTGGGTTTTGTTATACTCTTTCAGCACATACGCTGCATTACTGGTTGGACTGGTGAGTACCTTTTTCCCTTTCAAATCATCAATGGAATGAATGCTATTATTATCCTTCGCTACAGCCACTCTGTTCAGAAAAATACTATATGGATTTTTGTTGAACAGATACTTGGCTTCACGTTCCGGGTTTTTTTCCATTTGATGTGATACCATATCAATCTTGCCGGCATCGAGACTGAGCAGCAAATTTCCAAAATCCATCGTTTTGAATTCAAACTCATATTGAGGTAGGCGCTTGTCCAGCTCCTTAATCAGCTCCACATCAAAGCCTGTTAAATTTCCGTTTTCGTCAATAAAGCATACATTTTTAAATTGAGTGCCTGTGCCTACAATAATTTTCTTCACATCTCCGCTTGAACCTGACGCACTAGACGTGTCATCTGAGGAGCCGCAACCTGCCAACACCAGAATGATTGCCATCACAGACAATATTGCAAACCACTTTTTCATGTAAATTCCCCCTTATCTCTTTGCTTATCAGCAGTTTGCGACATACATGGTAGCTATAACATTTTAAATTTTATAACGATTTTTTCTATAACAAAACAGCCTCCCGGAAGCCTTCTGTCAGTGCATCTGCAAAATCCGAGGTCACTGCGCAGTCTTCTTTGGTCACGATTATGCTAATCTGCATAGATACCCCAGCCACCTCTGGAACATGAATGCGGAACAGCTTCTGATCCTTCACTTCACGGTTCACACAGACATCCGGCAAAAAGGCAATGCCTGCCTCTTGCAATACCAGCTTTTTGGCCGTGACCACATTGTCTACCTGAAAAGCGATGTCCGGTGGCTGCTCCAGTGATTCAAAAGATCGATGAATCCTCATCCAATCTAATGATCCGCATTCAAAAAACACCAGTGTTTCACGTTGGATATCTTGTATACTAGCCTTTCCTGTCTTCATAAACGGATGACCGTCATATACATACAGGGAAATCGGATCTTCATAAAAGGCAAGCGTACGAATAGCCGGATGCATCACTTTACGGACAAAACTAATATCTACCTCACGGTTCAACACCTTCTGTAGCAGTTGATCCGTCGTAGCGGTCACAATTTTGTAGTTAATCTCCGGATAATGAGCACGAAGCTGCTTTAATATTTCAGGAATGATGTAGTTCGACACCGATATCGTGCAGCCAATTCGAATTTGTTGAGGGGCTTTCTTGCGCTGTTGAAGCTTTTGCTTCCCTTTTTGCAGCACTTGAAGCATTTGCTCCGCATAAGGAAGGAACTTCCGTCCATCCTCGGTCAGAATCGTTTGTTTGCTTTGGCGGTCGAATAATTTGCACTCAAGCTCGCGTTCCAGCGTCTGAATCCGGGCTGTGACAGAGGGTTGTGATAAGAACAACGCTTCTGCTGCCTTGTTAAAACTTCCATAATGATTCACGTATACAAAGGCTTCCATATTCTCGATATTCATACGCAAGTCACCCAGTAAGTTTTATATACATTTATCCAATGAGTTAACTTGGTTTTTTTGTATCATAAAACTCACTGAACGACCTGTCAATGGAAATATTGAAAATATTTATAACTTCAATAACTCATTTAGCTCTTTAACCGAGCGTTGTAATCGTGCAACCAACTCTTCGGACAATCCATATGCTTCACCCGGCAGGCGTTCGACCCATTGGTCTACCGCATACACACCTCCAAGAATATGTCTCCCCCCCAGTGCGCCCAGAACCGGCTTTAGGGCATAGTCAATGACCAACAGATGGGCCAGTGTACCGCCCATAAATAAAGGCAAGACAAGCTTCCCTCTCAGTCCCTCCTTCTGTTATGCGTCAACCTTTATTTTGGATCTGGCTGCTGTATAGCGGTTCTCTGGAATAGGTACGCCCAGGTTTTCACGCAGGGTACTAAATTCATAATCCTGACGGTAAATACCGCGCTCCTGCAGAATAGGCACAACCAGATTTACGAAATCATGCAGACCCGTTGGCACATCGGAACCGATAATGAATCCGTCTGCGCCTTTTCCTTCAAACCACTCTTGCACTCGATCGGCCACCTGCTCCGCAGTTCCAATAAAAGAGGTCCTCGGCGTTGCTGAACGCAATGCAACCTCACGCAAGGTCAAATTCTGCTCTTTGGCTGTTCGTTTGATTTTATCTGTACCGCTGCGGAATGAATTACTACCTATACCATCAAGCTCAGGGAATGGCTCATCCAGCGGATATTGTGAGAAATCGTGATGATCGAAGAAACGTCCCAAATATTTTAATGCAGCCTCGATCGTCACTAGATTGGTAATCTCCTCATACTTGCGTTCTGCTTCCTCTGGCGTACTGCCAATAATCGGCGAAATGCCCGGCAAAATGACAATATCCTCTTCCGATCTACCATAGCGCACCGCACGTTCCTTGACATCACGGTAAAACTGCTGTGCTTCCTCCAAGGTTTCATGTCCAGTAAATACAGCATCCGCTTCCTTGGCAGCCAGATTTTTGCCATCTTCTGAGGAACCTGCCTGGAAAATAACCGGCTGTCCCTGCTTGGATCGTCCAATATTCAGCGGTCCCTGCACAGAGAAAAACTCACCTTTGTGGTTTAGCGTATGCAGCTTTTCAGGATCAAAGAATACGCCGGTTTCTTTATCACGAACGAACGCATCCTCTTCCCATGAGTCCCACAGTCCTTTGGTGACCTGCAAATACTCGTTGGCAATTTTATAGCGCTGTGGATGCGATGGATGCTCCCCTTTGTTAAAGTTGAGAGCAGAGCCTTCCAGCGGGGAAGTCACCACATTCCAGCCAGCACGGCCTCCACTAATATGATCAATGGAAGAAAACTGGCGTGCTACTGTGAACGGTTCGCTATAGGAAGTCGACAATGTGCCGACCAGTCCGATCTGCTTTGTCACCCCAGCTAAAGCAGACAAAATCGTAATGGGTTCAAAACGGTTTAAAAAGTGAGGAATCGATTTTTCGTTAATAAACAGACCGTCTGCGATAAATACGAGATCAAACTTTCCTTCCTCTGCCTTTTGCGCCTGCGTTTTATAAAATTCAAAGTTAACACTGGCATCCGCAGGTACATCAGGATGACGCCAAGTCGTCATGCTCCCCCCCACACCGTGAATAATTGCACCCAATTTAATTTGTCTCTTCTTAGTCATGCCTTCTCCACCTTTCCTGAACATAATTGTTATTCTACGGCTAATGATGTTTTCGCACTAATCTTTTCCTAATGTTTTATACCGCTTGATTATAGCTTTCCAGCACTTTACCCAACTTTTCCAGATCCGGGTTAAAGAGTGCTTCATATTTGTTATCTCCACCGATCTCTACGACAGGAACGTAACGAATACCATATTTGGTCTCTAACACATCACGCAGTGCATCATTCCCGTCCACCTGAATATTTTCATACGGCTGATTTTGGGATTCCAAGTACGATTTGATCTCACCACAAAAATGACAACCGGTTTTACTCCACACTACAACTTTAGGTTTGGACGACATATACATACCTCCGTGAGTTTAATGTTTATAATCCCGATAAATCAAATGAGAATTATATGTATAATGTATCCTTCCCCCTCCTTTCCGTCAATCGCTTGTGCAATAGATAAGGATAATTCATCAATAGAAAATTTTAATGATAGATTGTTTTTCATCGCTTATTGGCAACGTGGTTACTAAAAATTTAGGGGAATTGGAGTTTAAATTGACCTTGACGCGGATATCCTTGAACTAGTAGCGCCCTTGCGGCGGAATGAAATGAGGTTGAGCAAATGCAGGATTGGGCAGAGGTTGCTATACGCACATTAATGGCTGTCGCTATATTATTTTTAATCACCAAAATTCTCGGAAAACGTCAGGTATCCCAGCTTTCCTTGTTCGAGTATATAACAGGAATTACGATAGGTAACCTGGCCGCTACCATTCCTATGGAGCGTGAAGCCACTTGGTATCTTGGCCTTATAGCCTTGTCAGTATGGGTACTGACAACACTTGGCATTGAATATTTGCAAATTAAAAGCAAGAAAATCAGAGATATATCAGATGGAAGAACAACAATCCTAATCAAAGACGGCAAAATTTTAGAGGATAATCTGAGAAAAGAACGGCTCACCCTGGATGAACTCATGGAGCAGCTTCGAAGCAAGAATGTATTTAAAGTATCTGACGTAGAATTTGCCCTCATGGAAACTAGTGGTGAAGTCAATGTGCTGTTAACCAAAGACAAGCAGCCTGTGACGCTTAAGGATCTGAATATGCTGCAATTACCGGAGAAGGAACCCACAGTAGTCATAATGGATGGACAACTCATGGAGCAGCAAATGGCATATATGGGGCTTACTCAGCAATGGCTGGATGCCAAGCTAAAGGAAAAGAGTCTAACGGTCAAAGATGTGTTTTTTGCTCAGGTGGACACACAAGGAGAACTATATATTGACCAATATAGCGATAATGTACAACAATCCAAGGTACAAGACTCTAATCAAGCTTTACTGACTCTATTGCAGCAATGCACTACAGAACTGCAAAAGCTCGCAACGGGTTCCAGTGAGCAGCAAAAAAAACAGCTATATGAACATTGCTCTCAAAGCTTGAAGGAAGCTATACAAGAAATGGAACCGGTAAATACATCCAATTCCTGACCACATAAGTATAGCCCGTAAGACAAATTCATGTGAACTAAAAGGAGCGTCCTGCCAGCCGTTTATGGCTTGTAAGACGCTCCTTTTTTGATGACAGAGCCGCTCATTTCATGATTGCTGTTCCCCTTTATTGCTTCCTCTTGCAGTGGCAGCAATACGGTAAACGCCGTTCCTTCTCCCACCTTGCTGGACACAGAGATAGAGCCGCTATGCATCTCTGTTATTTTATGAGCGATGGAAAGTCCCAAGCCGCTGCCTCCTGCGGTTCGGTTCCGTGACTTGTCTGCTTTATAAAATCGTTCGAAAATACGCTGCTGATCCTGTTCGTCGATACCCGGCCCTGTATCAGTAATGCAGACAAGCGCCTGATCACTGTTAGTTGAAAGAGAAACAGATATGCTTCCACCCTGTGGGGTGAATTTAATGGCATTGTGAAGGAGATTCACCCACACCTGGCCCATTAGGTCCTCGTCCGCGTTGATCTCAACGATATCGGTGTCCACAATCATGTCAATTTGTTTAGCCTCCCATTGCGGTTCGCAGGCAAGGATAAGCGATATCAGTTGCTTGTCCAGCCGATAAGAGGACGGATGAAACGGATGCCTCTCCGAATCCAGCACCGCCAGCTTCATCAGATTATCGCTTAGTTTGGACAGACGAATACACTCTGTCTCAATAATCGTCAAATATCGGTCCCGCTGCTCCCGATCCAGATTATCG
The DNA here is from genome assembly GCF_006874425.1 of Paenibacillus ottowii. Taxonomy (GTDB): domain Bacteria; phylum Bacillota; class Bacilli; order Paenibacillales; family Paenibacillaceae; genus Paenibacillus; species Paenibacillus ottowii. Next base: position 571,061 of record NZ_VIJZ01000004.1, on the reverse strand, counting down.
TCCTTGAGCGCCTTCGCAAAACCAATGATCGAGGTCAGGGGCGAACCTATTTCATGGGATACATTTGAAATAAACGCCTCCCGCAGTTCTTCCATGGCCTTCAGATTTGCCGCCATATCATTAATGCTGTCCACCAGTTGTACATAAGGATGTGTCCTATCATGGTTTCCGTTTCTCCTGCCAAAGTTCCAACCCAGATTGATGTGAAAATCCCCTTCTGAAATCCGTTTTAAAGCATCGATCATTTCAGTAAAAAAATGCTGTTCTCTAGGCTGGATAAAGCGTTTTACAGTCATACTGATTATACCGAAGAAGAAAGAGCCAAGTGTCGCATCAACAAGATAGACGAACAATTCATGCGGTGTCCATGACATGCGTGAATAGATCGCTGCTGTAATAAAGTACGCAGCAGTCCAGCTAAGATACAGCACCAATAACACGAGCATGAATCTTGCCAGGATACGGAGGAATCCCGGTTCCCGGTTCATTGCCTTACCTCCAGCCGATACCCCAATCCCCGGATCGTACGGATCGCAAAGGAATGGGTTGCCTCCGGAAACCGTTCCCGAAGGCGCTTGATATGGACATCAACCGTTCTTTCGTCTCCCTCGTAATCATAGCCCCAGATCTGCTCAATCAGATGGTCGCGGGTAAAGGTTTTGCCAGGATAGCTGACCAGCTTGAAGAGCAGCTCAAATTCCTTGCGTGGCAGGGTAATTTCCTGCTCTCCAGCCCGACACTCAAATGTATCGCTGCGCAGGACAAGCTCGCCGACAGTCACCGAATTTGAAGCCATGATCCGATAGCGTTTTAGTAAAGCCTTTACGCGTGCAACAAGCACCAGAGGATCGAAGGGCTTAACAAGATAGTCGTCCGTTCCGAGCGCAAAGCCTTTTACAATCTGTGACGTCTCGCCTTTGGCTGTAAGCATCAGCAGCGGCAGGTCGGTCTGCTCACGCAGCTTACGGCACAGCTCCCAGCCATCCATTCCTGGCATCATGATATCGAGAACAAGCAAATCGACCTTTGTTTCATCAAACAAGCGCATCGCGTCCAAACCATCCACCGCCTCGACGACCTCCAGACCTTCCAGTCTCAGAAAGTGTCCGACCAGTTCACGAATATGCGGGTCATCATCAACGACCAATACACGTGTCATTTTTAACCCCCTAATAACTACAAGCTAACTCTTCTCATCCTCGTCAAGAGGTCGCCCTCCTATGCTTTACGCATATAAGCACGCACCGTAAGCGGTGCGAAGATCGCTACAATCACTGCAGCCCCAAGCAGGGAGATTGCCAGTTCCCCGCCTATGACTCCTGTATTCGCAAGCTCTCTAACCGCGTTCACAAGATGTGTAATCGGGTTGATATTCACAAACCACTGCAACCAGCCCGGCATGGTGTCCACAGGTACAAATGCGTTGGAAATAAAGGTGAGTGGAAACAGAACAATCATGGAAATACCTTGTACACTTGAAGCCGTGCGAGCAATCACGCCAAAGAAGGCGAATATCCAGCTAACTGCCCAGGAACACACGATGACCAGAAGTGCTGCGATCACAACACTCAGCAAACCTCCCCCTGGTTGATATCCCAAAATGTATCCCATAGCAAAGGTAAGTGCAGTCGCAATAGTATAACGTAGACTGTCGGCCAGCAGAGCTCCAGCCAAAGGGGCAATACGTGCGATCGGGAGTGACTTAAACCTGTCGAACACTCCCTTGTCCATATCCTCACGCAGTTGCACACCGGTCACGACAGAGGTCGAGATGACAGTTTGTACGAGGATGCCTGGAATGATGACCGGCAGATAATGCTGTACATCTCCTGAGATAGCCCCGCCAAAGATATAGGTAAACATAAGAGTAAAAATAATCGGCTGGAGCGTGACATCAAACAACTGCTCAGGAGTATGCCTGATCTTCAGAATGCCCCGGTAAGCCATCGTCATAGAGTTGGCGAACGCCTGTTTGAAACTCACAGACTTTTTCAATGTGCGATCAGAAGCTGTCATAGCAGTAGCGTTCTTCATGCTCTCACCCCCTCTACGGCAGGTGCTTCATCGGCCGTCTGCTGCTCATTTACTTGTACGCCTTGGCCAGTGATGGACAGGAACACCTCGTCAAGCGTTGGCTTTTGCACACTCATCTCTGCCAGCTGAATTTCTCCGGTACGGAGAGCAATCAGCAGGTCTGTCACCCGATCGGCATTAGCCATCGGAGAAATAATTTTTCCAGCCTCTACCGACACGCTGGACTTGACTGAAAGCACTTGTTCTATAATTCGAACAGCCCGCTCGATATCCTGTTGATTTTGCACTCTGAGTTGTAGAGTTGACGCCCCCACAGCCGCTTTCAGTTCATCTACCGTTCCTTCAGCGACTACTCGTCCATGGTCAATCACCGCGATTCGGTCAGCAAGCTGGTCCGCCTCATCAAGATACTGGGTCGTAAGCAGCACGGTAGAACCCGACTTGACCAGACGCCGGATCGTGTCCCACATCTGAACACGCGTACGCGGGTCCAGTCCGGTAGTCGGCTCATCCAGAAAGATTAATGGCGGTTTGGCAATAAGACTTGCGGCCAAATCCAGTCGGCGGCGCATGCCTCCGGAGAAATGCTTTAACGGTCGCTTGGCTGCTTCAGACAAGCCAAATTCCTCTAGCAACTCCGCTGCCTTGTCACGTGCCTCGGCACGTCCCAGTCCGAGCAGCCTGGAGAAAATAATCAGATTCTCGGTACCACTAAGCGACTCATCGACTGATGCGTACTGACCGGTTACGCCAATTAATTGACGAACAACCTGCGGTTCCTTTACTGCATCGTGTCCAAAAATGCGCGCCGATCCCCCATCAGGCCGCAATAACGTTGACAACATTCGGATGGTCGTCGTCTTACCTGCCCCATTGGGACCAAGCACTCCATAGATCGTACCAGCACGCACATTCAGATCGACACCATGTACCGCATACTTATCACCAAAAGTTTTAACGAGCCCCCTTGCTTCAATGGCCAGGGTTTCTTTTTTGTCTGTATAATCCACTTTCATTTCCTCCCTACAACGATTTCTATAGAGAGAATAATCCACTTTTATGAACTGAATATGAACAGGACCATTTACTTAATAATTTACACTGTAAAAAAATAATCTCGTTCTACCTTGCACACTCTTAAACCGAATGCTTTATACCACTCGGATTTCCCTTTTTCCTGTGCTACCTTGTGCAGCTCGTTATGCTTCCAATGTTTTATAGCGTCCAAGGACTCCCAATAAGACACGGTGATACCTACTCCATTTTGGTCACGAACACTTTCCACACCTAAAAAGCCAGGCTGCTTGGCAGCCAGTTCCACCATTTTGTCCCCCATCTCTCCGTATCCGCCATCCCCTTCCGTACGTTCAGAAGTGAAAATAGCTGCATAATAAGGGGGCTGTGGTGTTTTTGCAATTGAACTCATAGGTACCTCCCAGAAATGAATGGTTAATCAGTATTTTTCTCAAGTTCGATTATAACCACTTAACTGAGATAAAAAAAATGAATATATATGATACTATGTATGAATATATTTCATTCTATATTGGAGGATACATGAATTTGTTTAAATATAAGGTCTTTCTTAGCGTAATAGAAGCAGGAAGCTTTACCAAAGCGGGAGAACTTCTCAATCTTACACAATCCGCTATTAGCCATGCGGTTTCTGCTTTGGAACATGAATTGGGCCTAACTCTTTTGATTAGAGGACGCTCAGGTATCCAAATGACCAGTAACGGAGAACGTCTGATGAAGCATTTCAAAGAAATCATACAAATGAATGAAAGACTATATCAAGAGGTCGCTCTAATCAAAGGACTGGAAATCGGAACTGTAAAGATAGGTACATTCTCAAGTGTATCCATCCATTGGTTGCCTGGGATCATCCAAAAGTTTAACGAGAAGTTCCCACTTATTGAACTGAAATTGCTCGACGGAAACTACCGTGACATTGAGAATTGGATAGCCAGCGGAGAAGCTGATTTTGGCTTCGTTAATCTCCCTACTCTAGAAGTACTGGAAGTATTGCCGTTAAAAAAAGAAAGGATGCTGTGCGTGCTTCCATCTAATCATGTGCTACGGGAGCAAGCAACTATACGTGTAGATCAGCTTCGCAATGAATCCTTCATTATGCCTGCTTCAGGCTGTGACACAGATGTACGGAGCATTTTTTCCCAGCACAACCTTGTTCCGAAAATCAAATATGAATTAGAAGATGATCATGCCATTATGGCTATGGTGCAAAATGGTCTTGGCGTAAGTATCCTGCCGGAAATGATGTTAGTTCAAAACCCTTATGAAATTTGTATTCGGCCTTTGGATGGGCCATATTTCCGTGCCGTTGGTATTGCTACGACCTCTTTAAAGAACATGGCTCCAGCCGCCAAGAAGTGTATGGACTTTATTATTGAATGGATCAATTAGGTTCTTCCTGTTGGCCAAGGCAGCGGATTCTCAAAGCTGGACCAGTCCATATCCATTTCACGATCGTTCAGCAGACATTCATTTAGCTCTTCTTCCAGGTTCAGCCGATTCATCCCGATACCGATCATTACAATTTCGTTCATGCGATCGCCCCATTGCTCATCCCAATGATTCAAAACTTCGAGGTTGGCTGCGACGATTTCCTGCCGTTCTTCTGCTGACAACGCCGCAAGCCAGCTTCCCGCTGGACCAAATTGAATAGACGGTCCTGCCTGGCTGATACTCGCTGCCCAATCCTGCGGGGCTGCGATCCAGACCAACCCTTTGGCACGAACGACTTCCTCTGGCCAGTAACTCATAAATGCTGCCAATCTTGCCGGATGAAACGGTCTTCTTCGGCGATAAACAAAGGAGTCGATTCCATATTCGTCCGTCTCGGGTGTGTGGCTTTCCAGCTCCAGCTCGCGAATCCAGCCAGCGGATTGACTAGCTTTGTCAAAATTGAACAACCCTGTATTTAAAATGTCCGAAGGTGCGACCTTCCCCTTGGAAGTGCGAATGATTCGGGCTTCAGGCTGCAATCTCCGCAGCACACCCTCCAGCTTGTCCAGCTCTGCGGGCTGAACCAGATCGCATTTATTCAGAATCAACACATCACAAGTTTCAATCTGGTCAATCAACAAGTCCGAGATATCACGTGTGTCATCTTCATCAGTAGCCTGCTTGCGATCCAGCAGCGTTTCTCCTGATTCGAAGTCATGCCAGAAACGGTTTGCATCGACTACAGTCACCAAACAATCCAGTTTTGCCAGCGAAGCGAGATCAATGCCGGTTCCTTCATCGGCGTATGTAAAGGTTTGAGCAATGGGTACGGGTTCACTGATGCCTGTAGATTCGATTAATATATAATCAAACTCGCCTTGTTCCGCTAGCTTCTTGACCTCAAGCAATAAATCTTCGCGCAATGTGCAACAAATACAGCCATTAGACAACTCGACCAGTTTTTCTTCTATTCTGGACAAGCCGCCCTCTTTTTTAACCAGTTCGGCATCTATATTCACTTCACTCATATCATTGACGATAACTGCTACTTTCATTTTGTCTCGATTGTTTAATACATGATTCAAGATCGTCGTTTTTCCTGCACCCAAATATCCACTTAACACGGTTACTGGGATTGGTTTCTTATTCATTGCTGGTGCACTCTCCTTAATATTGGCTTACCAATCATTAATCGTAATAATTACTATTAATCAGTATTCAGAAATATACAGTATTCCTATTACCTTGTCAACTGTAAAGAAACTCTTGAAGTCAATGATCTAAAGTTATTAATATGAGAAATAACGATCCTTCAAGAATTAGGAGAATGCGGTGCGCTCAATCTGGTTAGGTGTGTTAGCGGCATTCTTTTTTGCTTTTACATCGTTCTCAATCGGTCTATGGTGCTGCTTCTCTTATTTTATGCTACGTTATGCTTCGCGTCGGCATATTCACCGAGTTGGTTTGTCGCGAGGACCTGGCAAATAACCATTATTTCCGGTTCATTGCTTGTCCCTTTATTTAACAAGATTGTCCAAACGGAAAATGGCCCTGTCAAAGTACGAGGAAAAATCCTCGTCCAAGAACTGTTCATGTCTCTTGTTATTTTAATCGGAATTATTGTGATGCAGGTCAAACAGTCGCAATCTATTTCTACTCAAGATTTTTTATTCGGTATATTGCCTGTAATACTGGTCTCTATTGCCTATCCATTAGGTAATAGCAAAATGATGGAAGTCTGTGCGGGACGGTTAGATGGCTACCAACGTGTGGTCGGAATGACTTTAGCAGCTTGTTTTTTTGGTTATTGCTTTCGTTATATGAGATGTTCAGCGCAGGAATGCCAAGAAGAATCAGACCATACAGTCTGCTCTGTGGCCGTATTCTCAGGGGTAATTGCTACTGTCTTATTTTTGCAAAGCTACAAATCAGGTACGTGCAAATATGCAAAGCTGGCCACAGTAGAAGCAACATAATCGTTGGAAGTGCTTTTTGCACTCATGGGGGAATTGTTCTTTTTATCGTTCCTATCCCGTCTGCTTGGTCATGAATGAGAATGTACATCGTCATTCTGGGCATGGGTTTACACAGCATGTTACACATGCTAAAAAGCTTTAGGGGTAACTGCAGGCACTAGAAAAAGACCGCAAAAAATAGATACGGTCTTTTTAAATCTTTTGAATTGAACAATTATTTCTCTACAATTTTTTTGAATTCTATCATAAAGTCTTTTGGATCTGATTCTACATTATAAGGGAATACACCTTGTTTCGTATGCAAATAAAGAACACCATAATCCTTCCCGATACTTTTAAACGATGTATCATATACCTCTTTGAGAGTAAATTCCCGGTACGCTGATATAATTTTAGTTGTATACAAATGTAAAACTCGCCGATGGATAACTGTTTCCTGTTTTAACGGAGTTACGATTCTTTCCACCTTGTAATACGGCTGGACGGAAATGATATTGTGCACATGATCCCTCCACATTTAGCATCAATCCAGAAAGACATGACCAAATCCTGCACTATGGTTTTGAAGATGTATTTTGTTCCAATACCGACGCTAGATCATCCTGAACACTGTTCTCCCATAAAGGGACTCCTGAACGGTAGGCAGCTCTTCCATTTAGATGCCCGGCTACGGGAGAAGTGATAAAGACAAACACAATGGCAAGCAGTAATTTGATGCTGACCACTTCTACATAAAACAAAAAATAAAGAAAGGCTCCTGTTAATACGCAAAGCACGCCAAGCGTTGCACTTTTGGTTGCGGCGTGAGAACGTAAATAAACATCTGGTAGTCGAATCAACCCAAATGCGCTCAATCCGCAGAACAGAGCGCCGAACAAAACAAGGATTGCAGCAAACAACTCACCGATCAAGTTCATCACCCCCAGTGTCTATGACGGCATCTCTTTCTATATATCTCGCCAACGCCGTTGTTCCTATAAATGTCAGGATTCCTATAACAAGAACAATTTCAATAAAATCTTGTGTCCTCAGTTGCATACAAATCACAGCAATCATAGCTAGCAGATTTATACCTATCGTGTCCAGCGCGGCCACCCTATCTGGACGGGTTGGTCCTTTAATCAAACGGTACAAGCAACCTAATATGGCTAAGGAGAGAATAGCCAGTGATGCAGTCATAAGTGCCGGAACTATCACTGTGTCACCTCCATGATCGCTTTTTCAAAGGTCCCTCTAATTTGCTCAGAAAGCAGTGTCGCGTCCTGTATGTCCATGGCATGAATATACAGCATTTGACCTTCTCCGGATACTTCCAGAGTGAGCGTTCCTGGTGTCAGACAAATGAGGCACGATAAAATAGTGACCTCCCAATTTGATTTTAAAGCAGTCTCATAGGCAAAAATGCCAGGGCGGATCGTCAGCTTCGGGCGGAGAATATGATGGATAACCGCAAAACTAGAAACGATCAGCTCCCGCATAAACAGAAGTAGCAGCTTCAGGATGGCCCATATGCGCTTCAAGTAGAAAGGTTCTGGACGGAACTTACGCAAAACAAGCAAGATGGCTATCCCTAACAGAATGCCCATGGTGAACCGCGACCCTGACCAGTCGTTGTTAAGCAGCATCCACAGCAATGCAATCATCAGATTTAATAATATTTGAAAGACCATCTTCATCTACTCCTTTATTACAGCTTCGATGTATAGCGCGGGATGAGCCAGCACATCACCGGCTTGTGCAACATAGGAATAGACCCAATCCGCCCTGATGCCCATCAATATAACCAGGACGAGCAAACCGGCCGCAACAGTACTCACACTTTTTAGCTTTACCTTCGGCAAGTTGCCTTCGGGTTCATTCCCCCAAAATGCAAGCCTGAATACTTTGATCAGCGAGTACAACACAAGGAAACTTGATCCTAGCCCAATCAAGGATAATGTCAGCATTCCAGCATCCAATCCGCCCCGAGTGATCAACACTTTACCGGCAAAACCGCTAAGCGGCGGAATACCTACAAGTGCAAGGGCGAGTGTAAAGAACATCCAGCCGATTAAAGGATATCGTTTGATAAGGCCCCCCATATCTTTTAATTGATCCGTTCCCGCTGCAGTGATAATGATGCCCCCAAGAACAAACATTAATCCTTTTGCCAACATATCGTGGAGCAAATAGAAGACCGCCCCATTCAATGCATCTGGTGTCGCTGCAGCCAGACCGAAAGCCACAAAGCCTACACTGATAATTACGTTGTAATTAAAGATACGAGGAATATCGTTATAAGCCACCGCTCCCAGTCCTCCCAGAATCATCGTAGCCGCTGCCATCCAAGCGACCCACGTATGCGTGAGTCCGGGATCATTCATAAAAATAAGAGTAAAGGTCCGAATGATTGCATACAGTCCCACTTTTGTCAGTAACGCACCGAACAAGGCCCTTATAGCAGACGGTGGCGCACTGTAAGAACCCGGCAGCCAGAAAAAGAGAAATAATCCCGCTTTCAATGAGAACACAATCAGGAACAGAACAGCGATCACATTGAGTACGCCGCCCTGCCCCGCTTCAGCAATCCGTTGGGACAAATGAGCCATATTCAGGGTGCCGACAGCCGCATATAGATAAGCAACTGCTGCTACAAAAAGTGTGGATGACACAATGTTAATAAGCAAATATTTGGATGTTTCTCGAAGCTGGAGCTTCGTTCCCCCCAGTGAAATCAAGGCATAGGAGGAAATCAGCATAACCTCGAAGAAAACGAACAAATTGAACATATCTCCTGTAAGAAAAGATCCGTAGACACCTACAAGCAAGAAATGAAAAAAGGTGTAGTAATAAAAACGCTCCCGTTCTGCCTCAATACTACGGAAGGAGTAGATAAGAATACCCAAGCTTACCACTGAAGCAGTTAGCACAAGCAGCGCCGCAAACATGTCCCCCACGAACACAATGCCATACGGCGGCGCCCATCCCCCCATTTGCAAAGTTTGTATACCTCCGCTATGAATGCGGTAAATCAGCACAAGAGCAATCATAATATTCAAAATGGCGCTAACTGTACTAATGAACCGCTGAAGCAGAATCCTCTCCTTCATAAAAATCAATATAACAGCGGTACACAAGGGAATTAAAATCGGTAGTGCCAAGAGATTGCTCATCGTTCTTCCCCCTTAACACTGTCGATTTCATCGGTGCCCAACGTCTGGTACGAACGGTAAGCAAGCACGAAGAAAAAGGCAGTAACTCCAAAACTGATGACGATAGAGGTCAGAATTAACGCCTGCGGTAAAGGGTCCACATAAGTCTCTGCTTTACCTCCTAATACTGGAGCAGCTCCCGTCTTTAGTCCGGCCATCGTCAAGAGCAGCAAATGAACGCCATGAGTTAGCAAGGAAGTCCCCAAAACAATGCGCAGAAGGCTCTTAGATAAAATCAGGTACACCCCAATTGTAAATAAAATACCTACAGCTACAGCCATAATCAGTTCCATTTCACTCATCCCCCCCTATGGTAAAAATAATACTCATGGTCACACCTACTACAGCTAGGTATACCCCCAGATCAAAGAGGACTGCTGTAGCCAGCTCGGTATCACCCATAATAGGCAGATCAAAGTGCCCAAAGGCGTGGCTGAGAAAAGGGGCTTCGAAAACAAACGAGCCAGCCGCAGTCAGAATAGCAATGAGCAGCCCTACCGCTGTGATCATGCGGTAATTCACTGGAAGGACTTTACGAACCTTGTCCATCCCGAAGGAGATCGCCATCAAAATAAGCGCTGCTGAAGTCATCAGGGCTCCGATGAAGCCACCTCCCGGATTATTGTGTCCGGCAAAGAACAAATACATCGAGAAAGTGAGAATCACGATTATGATAACCTTGGACATAGTTCGCAAGATCACATCATTACTGCGGAGCGGAAAAGCCATTCTTCCTTCCTTCTTATTTTTGTTGGCGGGTGTAATGCCAGGCTCCACTTGCAAGTTAATCAAAGCATAAATGCTAAGGGATGCAATAGCGAGAACCATAATTTCAAATAGAGTGTCGAATCCCCGGAAGTCAACGAGAATGACATTGACTACGTTTTTCCCTCCGGCCAAGGAATAGCTTTCTTTTAGGAAAAACTCCGAAATGGGAGCGAATGGACTACTGCCCATTGCTGCCAAACCAATGAATGTCATCGTAATTCCTACACCTGCGGCGATAATCAAATTCGGCAATCTAAAGCTCAGACGCTCCTTCTCCTTTTTTAACTTCGGAAGGTACTTAAAGCACAGAAGGAACAGAATGACAGATACTGTCTCCACAATCATTTGTGTTAATGCAAGATCAGGTGCGCGGAAGATAACAAACAGCAGAGTCACCATGTACCCGACTGCACCAGTAAACAAAATCGCGTTGACCCGCGACTTAGCAAAGGGTACGGCTACCGCTGCTAGAAGCATTACAACAACAATGACAGCCTCATAAAAACCTAACGGAGCATAGTGGCTCATACCCAGCGACATTCCTTGGGTGCCAATCATCGTACTTCCTAAGGCAGTGACGAAAAAGCCAAATATATAAAGCAAATAATGTCTGTTTGATCCCGTCATGTAGAGATTTGTGAAGCGGTTCGATCCACGTTCCAGTACTTGAAGAGATCCATCGTACATGAGATTAAGAAAATTGCTTCCGTTCCGTTCTCGATCCAGAATCCGCAGTCGGCTGTGTCTTCTATAGAGAAGTGTCCCGGCAGCGATAACGCCCAGTGTCATGAATATCTCAGGTGTCCAACCATGCCAGAAATGAATGGAGACACCGAAGGTTTCCATTGGCGACAATAGCTCGTTATAGATCGAGCCCATAGCCGGCTCAATCAGAGAATAAGACAAGAGATCAGGAAATAAGCCGAATACCACAGCGAGTGAAACCAGCAGGACGGGGGAAATTAACAGGCCCAGCGGTGCTTCATGCGGTATTTTATCGAGCTTCTCCGGCTGGATATTACCAGTAAAAGTTTTAAATACAAAAATCATACTGTAAACAAAGGTAAATACACTGGCAATCCATGCAATCACCGGAATTAGAATCATCCACGACTGTGTATTCAGAACATCCAACTCCCGAATATTCAACACAGCGGTAAAGAACATTTCTTTACTCAGAAAACCGCTGAATGGTGGTAACCCTGCCATCGAGAAAGCCCCCATCAACGCCACAGAAAAGGTGACTGGCATTAAGGACATTAAACCGCCGAGCTTGCGCAGATCCCGAGTGTTCACCTCGTGGTCGACAATACCAACCACCATAAATAGAGAGCCTTTAAAGACGGCATGGTTGATCAGGTGAAAGATGGCCGCCGCAGTAGCCGTCGTATAGAATAACGACTCCTGTGTATCGGAAAAAAAGGCAGAAGCCGATCCCAGTCCGAGCAAACACATAATCAGACCAAGCTGACTAATAGTGGAATAGGCAAGCAGAGCTTTAAGATCTGTTTGTTTAATCGCTTTAAATGATCCATAAAAAAGCGTGACCAGACCTGAAAGTGAAACCAACCAGAACCATTCGGACTGTCCAGCGAATACGGGGCTAAGACGTGCCACAAGGTATAACCCCGCCTTAACCATTGTAGCTGAATGCAAATAAGCACTGACAGGTGTCGGCGCCTCCATGGCATCGGGCAACCAGATGTGAAAAGGAAATTGTGCGGACTTAGTAAACGCCCCCAGTAGAATCAGCAGCATCGCCGGAATAAACAACGGGGACTCAGTCAATAAGCCGACTTGGGCTATAATCTCTCGAATGCTGTATGTTCCACTCATTACGTAGAGTAGATTGAACCCCGCCAACATCGCCAACCCGCCAAAGACAGTAATTAGCATCGACTTCAAAGCTCCATAACGGGATCTCTCCCGTCGGTGCCAAAAGGCAATCAGCAGAAATGATGTAATACTGGTTAACTCCCAGAATCCATATAGAACCATCAAATTGTCAGACAAAACGACACCAAGCATTGCTCCCATAAACATGAGCAAATAGATGTAGAAATGGCGAATCGCTTCCGTTTGCTTATTAAGATAATAAATGGAATACAAGATCACCAAAGCACCCATTCCCGTAATCAGCAGAGCAAATAGCAGGCTCAGTCCATCCAGATGCAACGTAATATTAATCCCAAGTGAAGGCATCCATGATATAGTTGATATCGTATCATTTCCAGCCTGAATGTCCGATATCCTTGTAAGGAAGTACAGAAAAAGAGCTATGGGTACGGGCAAGACTATCCAACCTGTATGAAAGCGCGAAACGCCCTTGGTCAACGGGATTAGGACAGCCAGCATGAATGGAATCAAAATTGCAGCATGCAACACAATCGAGCACTCCCCCTATATAAGTTTACTTTTTTTATATGACCCCTAGGAATGCGGCTTTACCCATTCACTTTGTAGAATTCTCAAGTACTGGGCTTCCCCATTTCTAACGATTTTGAATAGACCGCTGTTGAAATCAGTATCCAGCTCACGAAAAAATATTCCTTTTATCGTATCTTCTCCACCAGGCTCTTCGCTCAGTACATATTTTCCATCCCGCTTTACCAAATAAGCGGAAAATCCCTTCTCATGCGAGTGCTCTAAAAGCTCGGGATAACGCTGCACAGCCACAATATGAAGATCAATAGGCCCCAGCTGTTCAATTAAATCGTTGACAAAATTACCACGGGTAATCTCTTGCCATAGCGTCTGACTAGACTGGCCAATGATAATTTGGGTAACCTTTTTTTCCTGAGCTGTCTCCACGATCACCTCAGCTGTCTTTTTCCCATTGCATTTACGAATTAGAAACGATCCTCCAGCATCTTTTGTCTGCCTTTCCCATCCTGAGAGGAATTGTTCCTTGTTTTGGTTGTATTCATGATCTGTTGTTGCATCCACTGTTAACACATATAAAGGAGCCCCGAGTAACCGGGATAATTCGCTGCCTCTTTGAATTAACCGTTGTCCGTGCGGACCATAATGGACACACACCATAATGCTCTCATTGTTCATCTCCGCCATCATTTTCTGTGCCTCCTGTTTCCAACTTAACGAAAAAACACAAAAAGAGCCCGCTGTTGGCAGGCTCCTCCGGGTAAAGCAATATACAATTAGTTTTAATTATATAGTTTACCGGGGAGATAGTAAAGGTAAATTTTTTTGCGTATAGCACCCTGTATAAATGGAGAATATTCATACAGAGGAGTGGTTCATGTGTTGATGCGCAAAATGATGATCTGCACCAGTCTCTTTATCCTATTGCTTATCGTGGGCTGGAGACTTGAACGTAATATTCACACAAAAACAGCGATGAGCAACCAGATGTTACCAGCAAATAAAAGTTACAAATTCCAATCAGCTCATTTCACTGAACCTGTCCTAATAAGCATTCCCTTTCTCCCCAGGGAGTATGTACGGATAGTACGAAAGATTAACGAATAGTTGTTAGTTTTTCCGATTAGTATAAAAACAGCAGCTCAAGGAGACTACTCCAGATCTGCTGTTTTTTTTGGGAATTATTCTCAAAAAGAATGTTGCTTAATCATAAGTAAGAAATATGATTACCAAGCGTAGGCTTCTGGCGCAGGTTTTCCTGGACCTGGGAAAATCTCATTTAGCTTGGCAAGCACATCTTCACTTAATTTAACCTCAGGTACCCGTAGAGCATCCTCTAGCTGTTCTAATGTCCGTGGTCCGATAATTGGAGCCGTCACGGCTGGATGGGATAGCACCCAAGCCAACGCAATCACATCTTCCTTTTCGCACAGTTCGCGGCACAACACTGCAAATTGCTCCAGCTTCGTACGATTCTGCTCTACCTTTTCCTTGGCACGTGCGCTACGGGAACCTGTACCTGCTAAAGCATTGCGTCCCAGCAGTCCGCCCGCCAACGGGCTCCATGGAATTACACCCAGACCCAACCCTTGAGCTGCCGGTAATACTTCAAGTTCAGCGGAACGCTCGTTCAGATTGTACAAATGCTGCTCCGATACCAATCCCAGAAAACGCCGTGCCTTCGCTTCAGCCTGAGCCACCGCAATATGCCAGCCTGCAAAATTACTAGAACCGATATAACCAACTTGTCCCCGATCCACTACGGACTCGAATGCGCCCCACAGCTCATCCCATGACACGTTGCGGTCAATGTGATGCATTTGATATAGCTCAACATGGTCTGTTTGCAGACGTTTCAGCGATGCATCCAAATGACGGCGAATTTTGTAAGCAGACAAGCCTGATCCTGCATTGGGTCCGTCATTTTCATTTTTCATGTCCCCGTATACCTTGGTCGCCAATACGACCTTCTCGCGTCTTCCGCCGCCTTGCTGGAACCACCGTCCGATAATTTCTTCTGTCCAGCCTTTACGGTCATGGCCATATACATTAGCCGTATCAAAGAAGTTAATGCCCGCATCCAGCGCGGCATCCATAATTTTGAAAGCATCCTTTTCTTCTGTTTCCGGTCCGAAATTCATTGTGCCCAAACATAACCGACTAACCTTCAAGCCCGACTTTCCTAAGTATGAATACTCCATACCGTCTCCCGCCTTTGCTTAAGGATTTTTTTAATGCCGCAAAAATTGCACAAAAAAGACCATACCCAGTTTATTCACCAGAACATTCCCCTTTGAAACACCCAAAAATACATTTTTAGGGTTGGACGGCGCATGCAAAAAAGCCTCCGCACCATGCCGAAGCATTACATGCGAAGGCCAAATCCCCATAAAACCCGCCGAATGTTAAAAAAAGTGACTTTACGGCGGATGCCAGCGAAGTGGAGGATTTGAATCTGGAGAAGCGGAGCGTTCGCCTTTGCCACGGGATTCTAGCCACTTCATGTCTTATTCAACCCAAAGAATCCCGTGGCAACAGCGATCGTAAGATCAAATCCTTCTCGGAGCCGCCAACTAACCACTGTAACTCACTTTTTCAACAATCAAGGAATCAATTTGGTTTCTTTCGCTCGCTCAGCCATTTTCTTCGTAGTTTTGCTGAGCGGCTTCTTAAGCACTAATCCAAACAGGAAGCAAATTCCGATAAACACAAACAGCATCACTACATCTCGTGTGACCGTTGATGGCAACATTCCTCCTACCGTTTCCCGCAGCAGACTAACTGCATAAGTAAACGGTACGATCGGATTCAAGGTCTGAAAAAATGTTGTACTCGTCGCAATGGGAAATGTCCCTCCTGAGCTGGAGAATTGAAGCACCAGCAGAATGACTGCCAGACCTTTCCCGATATTGCCGAACACCGAAACCAAGGTATAGGTCATGGCGGTAAACACCAGACTGATCAGCATAGAGGACAGTACAAATGCTACTTTGGCATCCACGTATGTTCCCAGCAGGAACAAATCACCGAGAGATACGCTCAGCGCCTGAAAAATACCAATTGTGGAAAACGTCATGAGCCGTCCGAAATATACTTGGTAGCTTTTATATTGTCCTTCCGGGTCATCCACATCTACCCTGAACATGGAGACCAGGAGCATCGCGCCTACCCAAATCGACAATGTAGTGTAAAAAGGCGACATCGCAGACCCGTAGTTAGGAATCGGGTATATCCGCTCCTGCTTCAGCGATACTGGACTACCGAGAAAATCACTTTCTTTTTTTACATCCCCTTTAAGCAACGCGATCGCTCTTCCAAGCGCATTTTCACCCTTAAGCTTGCGGATGGTGTCTGCAGCCTGGCGTATGGAATCCTCGGCAGCCGGAAGATCAGTTCTGACAAAATTGGCTACCTGGTGTACCGCTTTTTCAGCCTCTGGAAACTTGTTTTCAATTAAGTCTGCCATTTTAACAAACTGTTGTTCCGCCTTCGGCAAATCATTGCGGACAAAGTCTGCCGCCTGATGAATTTTACTTTTGACCGTGGGCAAATCGTGCTTCACAAAGTCTGCCGCTTTGTTCACAGCATTCGTAAACTCACCCATGCGTCCCTGTATCGTCGTCGCTGCTTCATGCAGCTTTTGACGATATTGTGGCAAGTCCTGCTGGAGACGTGTTAGCTCTTGCTGCCCGAATTCCGTGATTGCTTGTGCGTCATTTAATAGCTTTTCAATATTCGGGAGCTGCTCTTGAGCTGTGGCCAGCACATTGGCTGAATTGCGGGCGACCGATTTGATTTGATCCAGCGCCTTTTGAATAGCAGGTGCATATTCCGTATCATAATTGTTCAAAATGCCGTCAATTCCGCTACTGATTTCGCCTGCAAGGCGATCAGCGTCATCCAGCAGATTTTGGGCAGGTTTCTCGCCACGCTGAATAGCATCCCTGATACTAGTGACCGTGCTGTTCAATCGGCGAAAACGGTCCTCTACCGAGTTTACCCGGGAAATAAGTGAATTCAGAGGTTGGCTAGGCAAATATCCGTTTACACGGTTCAGCAATTGAGAAATATGATCCAGCACACCTATGGCAGTCGTTAGCCTGCCGCTAATCCGATTCGCCGCGGCTTGTGCGGCTTTAGGATCAAAATCCACACCACGAATGATGCCTGTAATTTGTGAAACTTCATTCGCAATTTGTTGCACCAACTGTAAGTCTTCTTTAACTACAGTTCCGATCGAATCAAGCGCATCCTCGTTTTTATCCAGAAAGTCGATTATACCGGTTGTAAAATCCTTGCCTGTACTGGCTATTTTTTGTACTTCCGGCAGGGCTGTTTGGGCAGCATTAATGACCTTAAGGGCTGTTTGCGTGTCCTCCAAGGCGGTGGCCAGTGCGCTTTCTACCTTACTGAAATTCTGATCCAGTTCAACAATTCGATCACCGGCTTTTTGAATATCAGGCAGTCTTTTTTGAATATCCAAAATAACTGCGCCCACCTTATCCAGCTCAGGCAGGTTTTTATCTATTTTAAGCACCAAGTCGCCAGCGCGGTTAATTTCAGGTATTTTTTCCTTCAAGGCAATGATCTTTTGTCCTTGGGCCTTAATTTTGGGTAAATTCTGCTCCAGCTCCAATGCCTGCTTACCCAACCGATCAATATCAGGCAATCGATTGTTCAGCTCTAGCACCCGATTTTCAATGTTGCGAATCGTCGGAAGCTCCTCTTCCAGCTTGACTCCGGCTTCCTTTAATTTCGTCAAAACCGCCTGACTGGCCGTTTCAATAAAGTTTTGACTAATTTGGTTTGTCAGAGAGGTTGCCCCTGAGGAGGTGATTTTCGGAGCTACTGCATTGATTTTTTCATTCACAGCATAATCAATTTCCGGCTTTTGCGGATTTTCCGTCAACACACTTGTAATTTTCTCTGAAAAATCCTTCGGAATCAGCAGGCTGGCATAATAATCACCGTTCAGCACCCCTTTTCGTGCTTCTGCTTCATTGACAAAAGTCCAACCCAGCTTCTTGTTATTTTGAAGGCTATGTATAACCTCGTCACCGATATTAATCTTTTTACCATTCACCTCAGCACCCTGATCTTGGCTGGTTACTGCAATTTTAATACCAGATGTATTTGCATATGGGTCCCACATTGCTTTCAAATTCACCCATGCATAGACGGAAGGCAAAAGAATGATGCCAATGACTAATAAAGTCCCGGTCGATACTTTGAATACATTTCTCCAGTCTGTTAAGTAGATTTGCCATATCTTCCGCAACTTCACCACTCCTCATATGTACATTAACCTTTCGTCCAGTGTTGTATGCACACGTATTGTATACGATTTGAGCGGCAGAAGCGAATGTAGGACCCTTTACTTAATTCCGAATTCCATTTGCAGGCATAGCTTCTAGTGAGTAAAATACGCCCTTTTTATTGATTTTTCCCACAACCGTAGCTGCACCTTTTTTCAAGAATGTATATTCGTTTTTCTTTATTTGCACAGTATATCCCTTCAGATTAATTCCAAAAAGAGATTGTACTTTCGACTTGGCAGCTGAAAGTGCCTGATTTTTACTGAGCTTGGGCTTAGCAAATGCTTTGGCAAAATCCTTATCTCCGTCCCAGTCCATGCCATACCCGTTTTTTACAGCCCATACTTTACCGGTTTTCACGCCGATCAGCACAATGTTAATATCATCCTCATTCCTGAAGTGCCAGACGGTATCGTTGTTCTCCTGCTGACGAAGCGTATATTCAAACGGTTGGGTTGTAGGAATGCCCAGTGTTTTTAGCGAACGGTTCGCTTTGTTGGTCAGGGCAGCTTTAACGTCATTGAGTGAATACAAAAAACTGGCCATTATTTTATTTCCTTGATCAAGGTGAATATAAATGCTTTGGTTTTTCCCCCATAGCACCCAGTAATTTTTGAATCCTCCTTCGTCAATCGGGGAATATACACGCCAGAAGGCCTCCGTTTTGAAAACTTTATCAGTATCGAATGTTTTCAGGAATGACGCAACTTTACTGCGCAAATCAGGGGGCATCACCTTATCCATATCAGCTGCCTTATAAATGATGCTGGTGGACTGCACGATTCCTTTCTTGGAATCATAATTTTGGATGAAATCTGCATTTGCTGTCCCTTTCAAGGTACCGTAAACCGCCCATGCGTCAGTGTACGCACTTGTAAACTCTATTGTTTGTTTCCCTGCTAATGTGTTTAGGACATCCGTTAGACGCTTAGTGGCAGTTGGGTCCAAGTTAACAGAAGTTTGTGCATTTGAAGCTGGGGTTGTGGCAGCAGCGGGTTGCTGTGCCATTGCCACTGGAGCCGTTCCCAACAGGATTGAGAGTGCTGCGACTGTAGCTGTGATAGAATTCCATTTGTTCATTTCGTCGATTCCTCCTGTGTCTATATAAATACTCATAGGATGAAGTACACATAATCCTTAGACGTGACACAAAAGTAAAAAGTTGCATAAATCCAACAGAAGCTCCTTAGGCCTAAAGATAGGCTTAAGGAGCTTCTTCTTTTGCATTAAATTAGCCATTCTTCAGCAATCGGGTAGGCGAAAATCCTGCGCCATGACGCAGCTTACGTTTTTCCAACCGTTTGTGGAGCGAACGGTTATACAAAACCTGAATGACAAAATACGAGATTATACCCAGCACGATCCCGAAAATAGACATGCCGATCAGGATGTGGAGACCTCCGTGCAGCAAGTCTCTGAATACAGACCAGTTGCCGTGAAAAAGCTCCATAAAAGAATGCTCGTGAAGTCGACCGCCCCTGACATGTACCGGATAATGTGATGGATAGATCCAAGCTCCCAGTTGCTTGGCGAATGGCATCAGTACAATCGGCAAAAAGGTCAGCTTGCCTACAACGTTACCCACAATGGCCGCAGGCAGCGAACCACCAGACAACCGAACAATCGGATAAAACACGAGGTATACCAGAGAGGCCGTGGAAATTACGATCATTTCCAGACCAAAGCCAATGGCGAAGCCCAAAGAGATCTTTTTAACTCCTCCAGGGGCGCGCAACAACTTGATAAAATTCAGACGAATTGCCCGCCATATATTTTGAAACACGTTGTACTTCTTCTTTGATTTATGAGATTTGAGCCTTTTCGGATTGAACTTTATCAATAGGAGGACTCCTTCAACAGTACAAATTCAAGTTCAGAAATGAGGTCAAACATCCCCCATCCTTACTTAGTCTATACTGTCATTATAACCCTCAGCGTTTGAAAAGCAATGCTATTCCGCCTGTTTCGCTATTTTAAAACAGAATTCGCTTATTGACATCGCTCGATAGAGGTACAAGGTCCCAAATCTCAGCCGCGTATTGCTGAATTGTGCAATCACTGGAGAATTTTCCGGAATGGGCCATATTTACAATAACACGTCGTGTCCACTCCGAGGGATTTCGGTACACCTGCTCAATATGAGCCTGCGTATCTACATAGGCTGCAAAGTCTTTAAGCACAAAGTATTCATCATTATGGTCAATCAGGGATTGATAAATGGCCTCAAATTCCCGTTCATGCCGTGTAAAAGGAGCATCGTTTACCAGTTGATCCAGCACTTCACGCAGCCTTTCATCACTGTTGGCTATTTTGCGTGCCGAATACTGGCCGTTCCGGTAATATTCCTCAATCTGATCGACCTTCAATCCAAAAATAAACATGTTGGCATCGCCTACCATTTCGTGCATTTCAACATTAGCACCGTCCAACGTGCCCAAAGTCAGTGCGCCGTTCATCATAAATTTCATGTTGCCTGTACCTGATGCTTCCTTGCCTGCTGTAGAAATCTGTTCACTCACATCCGCCGCAGGAATGATCAGCTCCGCCAACGAGACCGAATAATTTTCAAGGAAAACGACTTTCAGCTTGTCCTTGACATCTACATCCCGGTTAATGGTGTCCGCCACATTGTTAATGAGCTTAATTGTCTGTTTGGCAAGAAAATAACCGGGGGCTGCTTTCGCACCAAAAATAAACGTGCGTGGCGTCACATCCAGTGCAGGATTAGTTTTGAGCTGGTTATATAGATGCATTACATGCAAAATATTGAGCAGTTGTCGCTTATATCCGTGCAAACGTTTGACCTGCACATCAAAAATGGAGGATGTATCCAGTCGTACACCCTGTTTTGCAAACACATGCTCAGCAAGCCTGATCTTATTATTTTGCTTAATCGCCTGAATCCGTTTTTGGAACGCCTCATCCTCACTGTAACGAAGCAGGTCGATGAGCTCACGTGGATGGGTTCTCCAGCGTACACCGAGCGTCTCATCATACAAGCTTGCCAGCTCCGGGTTGGCGTGCATCAGCCAACGGCGATGGGCAATCCCATTTGTTTTATTATTAAACCGGTCAGGATACAGTTCATGAAATGATTTCATTTCTCGTTCCTTCAAAATTTTCGTATGCAATGCAGCCACTCCGTTAACGCTATAACTGCCGACGATAGCCAAATGAGCCATGCGAATTTGTTCATTATGAATAATCGCCATTTCACCAATTTTGATATCCTGACCCGGATAACGCTCTAATAACATAGCGCAATAACGTTTGTTCATTTCTTCAATGATCAAGTAAATTCGAGGCAGCAGTTCCCTCACCATGTTGACAGGCCATTGTTCCAGCGCCTCACTTAATATCGTATGATTCGTATATGAAACGGTCCGTGTTGTAATATCCCACGCTTCATCCCAGCCCAAGCCCTTTACGTCTATCAAAATACGCATCAGCTCCGGTATAACCAGCGTCGGATGGGTATCGTTAATGTGCAGTGCTATTTTATCGGGCAACTGGCTGTAAGGTAAACGAAGCTTCTCAAACGTACGCAAAATACTCTGTAAGCCAGCAGAGCAGAGGAAATACTGCTGCTTCAAGCGAAGCAGCTTGCCCTCATAATTTGAATCATCCGGATAGAGAAAGGCCGAGATGGATTCTACTGATCGATTGTAGTCGAGAAAACGGTAATAGCCGCCCTCGCCTCGAATCGGTCCCCGCACGGGATCAAGTGCCGATTCAGCACTCCAAATCCGCAGCGTATTTACCTGCGCATGACCATAGCCGACCAGCGGAATATCGTAAGGGACAGCCCAGACCGTTTCGGCATCCCGTGTCTCGAACACAAGGCGCCCATCTTGTTCACGGGTTTCCACGCGTCCCCAAAAATGAACCTCGACCTTTTTGTCAGGACGGCGTTCCTCCCATACATTCCCTTTTTGTAGCCAGTAATCCGGCAATTCAACCTGATTTCCGTCCACAATACGCTGCTCAAACAGACCATATTTATATCGAATCCCGCAGCCATGTCCTGCATAGCCAAGGGATGCTAATGAGTCCATGAAACAAGCCGCCAGACGGCCAAGACCACCATTGCCTAGCCCAGCATCCGCTTCCTGTGCTTCGATTTCCTCCAGATCCCAGCCCAATTCCCCTAATGCCTCTCGAACCATATCCAATACGCCCAAATTCAGCAGATTATTGCCCAATAGACGACCTATTAAAAATTCCAGTGAAAAATAATAAACCTGTTTCTCTTGACCTTCTTTGTAGGCTTGATTTGTTTCGGCCCAATTCTTGCCAACTTGTTCACGAATCATGCCACCTAATACCTTATATACGTCTTCCGACTGAGCCTCCTGCATCGGTTTACCCAGCCTTCCGACCAGTTGCTCTCGAAAAGTCTGCTTAAATGCTTCTTTATTGCTGAACAAAGTTGTACCTCCTGTTAATTCCGTTTTTATGGCTAAGTATGATCTTTTAAATCACGCTATTCTTAGCAATCACATAGGGAACTCTACTGTCTCCAATCAGAGTTCGATCTGCTGAAAGCTGCACGTCTTTATCCAAAACCACATTCTGCACAACTGCGCCTTTGCCAATCACACATTTTTGCATAATAATCGAGTTGCTTACGCACGCACCCTCCTCTACCTGTACACCACGAAAAAGAATGCTGTTCTCGACCTTGCCCCCAATAGTGCAGCCGTTGGCAACAAGGGAATGATCTACCTCGGCGCTGTACGTATAGCGAGTCGGGGCTTCATACTTGATTTTGGTATGCACCGGCTGATTCTGGAACAGGGCTTGATATTGCTCCTGATCCAGCAGTTTCATGCTATTTTTATAATAGCTCTCGATGGAATTGATAACTGCATGATAACCTTCATAGCGATACGCATAGATGCGCAGTCCACTTGGATTTTTCTGAATCGCATCGCGAAAGAAATGATTATCCTGATGGGCAATGCAATGCCTCACTTGATCCAGATACAAGCTTTTGTCCATCACAAACATTTCCAGATAAATATTATGATGATCCTGCTCCTGATGAATACCGGTCACTCGTCCGCTCTCATCAATCTCCAGCCGTACACAAGGGGCATGCTCCGTTTCGAGTTGGTGGATAGGTTTATAAACTAGGGTGACATCTGCTTTCTTTTCCAGATGATACCGATATACATCCTCTATATCAACCTTGTTGATATGCTGAGTTCCTGCATGAACAATGGTTTGCCCTGATGAGCGATGGAAAAAGTCCAGATTGTTGTGCACATGCTGCAAATCCCCACGTGAAGCATCCGTCGGATCGTTCCAGTCCGGTGGTAATATAAACAACCCGCCTCTTCTGCGGTCTAGATCCCATGGCCGACCTTCACCCAAATGATCCAGCAGCGAACGGTATTTGCGGCGGATAAACAGTGCAATATCATGCACCCCTGCATGCATCATATTAGATAAGGTAAAATCAATGAGCCGATACCGACTAGCAAAGGGTACTGCAGCCCCGCACCGGAAATAAGTCAACTCCTTCAATTGATCCAATTCGTGATCCAGGTTGATCACTCCAATGAGTCGGCTCATAGCGGACACCGTCCTTATCCGAGTTATATTCGTGCATGAAGCTGGCTTTCCTGATCGAACAAAATAATTTCATTCAGATGATCTTCAGGTCCAATGACTGCGTTGTCTTCAATAACCATGTTCTCATTCACGATCGCCCGATGAATACGTACATTGCGTCCGATTTTTACATTCGGCATAATGACAGAATCGGTAATAACACTCCCTTCACCGACTTCAACTCCATAAAACAGTACAGAGTGTCTTACCTCTCCATCCACCATGCAGCCTTCATTTACAATGCTGTTTTTCAGGATTGCCCGATGGGTTATATACTGGGCAGGTTGATTGGGACTGCGGGTATAGATGCGCCAGAAAGGGTCATTCAGATCTAGCGGCGGGTCCTGAACCAGCAGATCCATATTCGACTCCCACAAGCTCTGAACGGTGCCCACATCTTTCCAGTACCCGGCAAACGGATACGCATACAGCGACCGACCATGCTGAAGCAGTAGCGGAATGATATCCTTGCCAAAATCATGTGAAGATTCAGAATCGCTTGCGCTTTCCAGTAAGTAATGACGCAATATATCCCATTTGAATAAATAAATACCCATAGAAGCCAATGTACTTTTCGGCTGTTCAGGCTTTTCCTCAAAGTCATATATTCTCAGGTCCTCATCGGCGTTCAGGATCCCAAACCGTTGGGCCTCTTGAATGGGAACATTGATGACCGAAATGGTGCAATCGGCTTCCTTTTCCTTGTGGTAGTCGAGCATTCGACTATAGTCCATTTTATAAATGTGATCCCCTGACAGAATGAGCACATGCTCCGGGTCATACTGATCCAAGAAATGCAGGTTTCGATAAATCGCATCCGCTGTACCCCGGTACCAGTTATTTCCATTTTCTTTCTCGTGTGGTGGTAAAACGAAAACTCCTCCATCCAGGCGGTCCAAATCCCAATCGCTGCCTACGCCGATATAGGAATGAAGCACCAACGGTTCATATTGGGTCAACACCCCAACGGTGTCTATTCCCGAATGAGAACAGTTACTGAGAGGGAAATCAATAATACGGTAAGTTCCTCCAAAAAACACTGCTGGTTTGGCTAATGTACGGGTCAGTCCTTTGAGTCTTTTGCCTTGTCCGCCGGCCAGCAGCATGGCAACCACTTCCTTCTTTCTCATAACAAAGACCTCCCTGTCATGTGCGTCTGAAGCCATTGTGGCAGGATATTTAATAATACCCATTAAACGTGAAAAGACAGTCGTAATCGTTTCATTACCGAAGGAACGGGTAAGATGTGATGGAAAGGGTAAATGATAGTTATGCGGAACGAGTGCAAGGAATCACTAAATCGTAAAATCCTGTTCATCATTTCACATTTTGGATGCTTTTTAGGCATTAGTGTATGACAGCATGATCATAAGGAGGCGTATTGATGAAGAATAAAAAATGGATTGTAGCGGCATTGGGAATGGGTGTTACGTATCTGATGAAAAATAAAGGAGCACGCGATAAGCTATTGGATAAAGTACAGACGATGGTCAACCGTACAAAAACATCTGCAAAATCGTAATTGTACAATTTTAAAATAATAAACAAGCGAGCCTCTCTGAATTATAGTTCAGGGAGGCTTTACTCTGACGCCACTATACATCCGAACAACACATAAGATATCGGTTCAAGGCTGTATCATTAGACAGTCAGGCATTCTCCTTCTGTTCTCCCACTTCCATGTTATGTTTAATGGTAAAGGTTCGATGCGTGCATTCGGAGGCACGGTATGCTTCCAGAAGACCCAAGGAGCGAATGTTCTCTTTATTCACCTTCTTGAAAGTATGAGTAATCTCTACCTTGCCCTTAAAAGGAAAAAAGGACAAACCTACCGTCTGATCCGATAGCCACTCAGCCCGAACCCGCCCGCTTTCATGACGAACAGCCGGGAAGCTCAAACCTTCAGCAAACCACTCATAATCCGCTGTAGGGGTACCCGGCTCTCGGCTGCATAGAAACAGACTTAATTCGTCGCAAAACAACATTCTCCGTACATCTGTCCGCACTTGATGGTCGAAGGTTACACCGCATGTCAGCTCCTGTCTGAGCCTTTGGCGGCGCTGTTCCTCCGCTTCTTGATAAGCATGCGTAACCTGCTTGTCCTGAGCTTTTTCATGCTCGGTCCGTCCGACGAGCTCCTTGTACATCAAGCTGCACAGCAACGCCGCATACGTATTCTCTTGCTCGACTTCATCAATTCCGAGGCGGTAGAAAACAAAACGTGGACTGAGCGGAAAATCAATAAACGTATAGGGGGCAGACACATAATCATTCCAAAAAGGAGCAGCGTCGAGCCTAATCCATCCCCGGTCATGCTCCCTTGCTGCATATATAAAATCCTGTTTATGACGTCTATTTTTAAAGGCACTGTCTTCCCAGTGTGATGCCAACTCACCTGAAATGCGGGCATGGTCATGCTGGGTCGTCATGATATAAGCTTGATCCGTTTCATAAATAACCATATGCTATCCCCTTCCGTTTGGCGTCTATCTGATATGTGTACAAACTTTCTGATCGAAGGCCATGGTTATGTGTATCTTCATCTATTATATCAGGATAAGGGTAAAAAGGCAGTGAAGTTTTCTCCTGCCTTATCCTCAATTACCCTTTAAACTCTTTAATCGAAACTGCTGCGGAGTCATCCCCTCCAGCTCACGGAACACCTTGTTAAAATGCTTGGTATTGTCAAAGCCCACGGTAGCCGCAATTTCATAAATCCTGCCCTCTCGACACTCCAGCAGCTTTTTGGCTTCTGCAATGCGCAGCTTCTTTAAATATTGGACAAAACTAAGACCTGTATAGGCTTTGAATGCCTGACTAAAATACGTATAATTCAAGGATACTGAATTGGATACTACCGCCATATTCAAATCATCGCTGTAATGAGCATGGATGTACTGGATGGCTCGCGTCATACTGCCGCTTCTATCAGCAATTGCACTGGCAACGCCCGTTCTCCCAGTCACTCTATCTATCTGCCCGTTATCAACACCATCGTTTAATAGAGCGTTCCTTTGCTGCAATTCTTCGTTCAAAACTGCTAGCGCACCGAACAGTTCCTCTCTCACAATCGGCTTCAGCAAATATTCCCGTGCTCCGCAACGAATCGCTTCGCGCGCGTATTGAAATTCGTCATATCCACTAAGAATGATTACCAAAGGCCTGCGTCGCGGCTCCAGCTTGCGAATATGCTGCATCAGCATAATTCCATCCATTATCGGCATACGGATATCCGTTATCACCAACTCGGGTAAAAACTGTGTTACCTGCTGCCAGGCTTCCTTTCCGTCCTTGACCAGCATACATTCATATAGACCGGAATATTCCCGTTCGATCATGGCTTGAAGCCCCATTCGAATGTTCTTTTCGTCATCCGCAATCAGCAGCTTGGTTGTCATGCTTCGTCCCCCCTGTGATATGACGTCTAGGCAAAATCAGGGTTACTGTAGTCGATTGTCCTGGGATGCTGTCCAGTTTTATACCATAACCTACACCATACTGCATACTCAAACGGCGATGCACATTAAACAAGCCGATCCCTCCACTCATCCCATGCTCGCGGGAATGTATTTCCGTCTGCACCAGCCCAGCCATGATGGCGTTTTTTCTTTCTGCGGATATCCCCACTCCGTTATCCTGTATACGCAGCTCCACGATATCCTCCTTGGCGTATGCTTCAATGGTGATGCGCAATGGGCCTTGTAAAG
Organism: Paenibacillus ottowii; assembly: GCF_006874425.1. Taxonomy (GTDB): domain Bacteria; phylum Bacillota; class Bacilli; order Paenibacillales; family Paenibacillaceae; genus Paenibacillus; species Paenibacillus ottowii. Next base: position 543,606 of record NZ_VIJZ01000004.1, on the reverse strand, counting down.
CACTCCAACCGTGTTTTATCGCATTTTCGACTACAGGCTGCAGCGACATTTTCAGCATTTCCAATTCCATAAACGTCGACGACAGGCGAATGTCCAACTCAATCTGGTTGTCATGGCGAATGTTCATAATGGCCACATAATGCTGAATGTGACGGATTTCATCCCGCAACGCGACACACGGCCCGGACCATTGGAGATTATAACGCATCATTGAACCTAGGGAAGTGAGAGCATCTGACAGTGGATACTGCCGCTCGATTTCCGCCATCATTTTCAGATTTTCCAATGTATTATAGAGAAAATGGGAATCAATCTGATGCTTGAGCCCTTGTAGCTCTGCCTCCTGAGCAGCAGCCTGCTTGTGTACAGCCTCAGCAATCAGCACGTTAATCCGACCTAGCAAACTGCGAAAATATAGTGCCAGCTCGGCGACTTCTCCCCGCCCATATACTGGAATTCTAAGCTGGAAGTCGCCCTCCTGCTGAACTTTTTTCATAGATTCACGCAGTGTATGCAGTTGTTTGAGAATAAGAGCGTGCAAGGTATACGAAATGACGGACATCAACAAAATCAACATACTAATAATGAGCAGCATGGCATTGCGCTTTTGACGGAGATCACCCAGCGGACCGTCCAGCGCCACTACATTTAGCAGATACGCATCCAGCCCTTCTATATAACGGTACAAACCAAGATAAGACTTATTCCCATAGGTAAAGTCAAAAACACCACCCTGTCCCTGAACGCGGGACTGTAACAGATGGTGCACATCGGACAGAGGGATAGGAATGGGACCGGATTGAAAGGAATCGGCAGTAATGTTAGTAGAAGACACTGATTTTCCACCGTTTGAGATAGAATTCTTGCCGTTCAGAATGAACATTTGCCATGCATATTCACGTTGCGGGGTACCGAATACTTTAGGTGAAAAGAGCTCCAGCCTCATGCTTGTTTCTACCAAGCCTGCGTGTTTTCCCCCGCTAGCCTGAATTTCACGCAGCAATGCCATATAGCGTACCGCTTCACTTTCCTGCCCTGCTTGCCCCTGCAATAAGCTCTTAGGTCCCTTATATATATCCCACCATATTCTTCCTTGCTGATGTTGAGCTGTTGTCAGCCAGGAAGTTTTAGGCAGGCGTGATTCATTGAAAATCATAGGCCATATTTCATGTGCCTGGGGATTACTCGTATACAGCCGGATATTCTCAATGTTGGGATTGCTGTAGAGCAAGTGCTGTAAATTGGGAAACACATTTAAGTTAAATTGAACCAGCTCATCGCTGCTTATTTCACGTTCCTCGGTTAGATAATGAAGTACGTTGCGATCTGAAATCGCAAGCTGGGCGGTCCGCTCCATAATTTCCATATTACTGTGAATCTGGGCCAGTTCTGTATCGAGTACATACTGATTTTGTACGGTAATGTCGTGTATGGTGTTCTCGTACAATTGATGAAAGGTATAAAGCGAGAACACTACAACCGGGATTAAAATGACTCCGATATAAGCGACAATGGGCTTGACTTGAAGAGAGCAACCGCCTAGCTGAACGGCCGTATCCGTCAGCCACTGCCATATGTGACGGCGCAGCAGGCTCTTCATCTGAAAACGTACACGGCCTGACATGAAATCACATCCTCAGCATTCAATAGATAAAGTATTAAACAAAATCATTTCGTGAACTCTTCTATTTTCTTAAGGTTTTCCTCATAAGCTTTTTGCTGATAAGCCAATACCTTGTCATAGCCTGCTTTTCTACGGTCTTCCAAAAAACGAGCAAACAACTGGTCAAATTCCTCATCCGAGGAAGCCAGCAACAGCTTCGGTAATGCCTTACCCCAAATTTTGTCTATTTGGCCTGACGCAATGCCTTCTGCTGAAGTTCCGGTCGGTTTGATATTTTCATATTGGGAGAAGCTGTGAGTCTTGCCTTTCGTCCAATCTTCCGGCTGCTTATACGGTTCGACGCTGGGCGGCGCCCACTGCAAACTCATATTTGTATCCATCAGCATCCAGAAGGTGGAGGAAGCGCCATACTTTTTGTCAAAAGCAGAGCGATCCTTGTTCAGCAGCTCCAGTACCTCTGGCTTGAAGGCTGGCTTACCGTTAACTGGGTCCCACAGCTTTCCCTGCTCCCCCAGATACAGATCACGGTTCCCTTCCTCACTAATCAGATAAGTCAGAAATTCAATAGCCCGCTCCTTGTCTTTCACATCCTTCGAAATAAGTGTCACTGTCCATCCGGAAATGCCCGGCCCAGCCAGCGTTGGCGGCTCCAGCTTACTGTTGGAAGGTCCATCCACTGCAATGTAGACGGAGTTGGGATCTTTCGCATGCAATGTCACCTGTTGTGTAGCAAAATCAGAGCGCTGATATAGCATGGCAAAATAACGTCCCTGTGCCACCTTTTCTTCCATTTGCGGACGTTTGTCGATAAATACATCCTTGGCGATCAGGCCCTGCTCATTGGCTTGGCGGAATGTTTTGAGCCAGCGAATGTACTCTTCGTCCGACCGACGGTCATACAGCTTTCCGTCCTTCTCATGAGGAATAGCTAGAAAATTGAGTAAATAGTCTTCAAAAGAATAATTTCCGTTATCCGTAAATTCGTGAAACCCTATCGGAATCAGCGGCTGACCGTTCACCTCCGGAAATTTCTCTTTCGCCTTTTGAAGCGCTTTCAAAAATCCTTCCGGTGTTCTCATATCCGGCTTGCCAATCGCCTCGTACATATCCTTACGAACCATAAACGTTTGATTGGAGACAAAATTTTGGCCGTATTTTTGGTAATCCTGCGGTGAAGAGGATGCGTTAGGATACCCATATACATTTCCGTCTGTTTGACGATACCAGGACATTTTCGCAGGATCAGCCACTTTAAGCAGATACGGATCGTATTTCTCAGCCAGCTTATTAAGTGGAAGGACCATCTTGCCCTCAATCATTTTCTTGACCGCATCTTCTCCCCAACTGAGCGTGACAAAATCAGGCAGCTTGCCGGAGGCGAGCATGGTATTCAGCTTTTCATTTTCATTTCCTGCGGGTACGATAAAATTAACACTGACCCCGGTCTTTTGTGTCACATACTTCGAAGTCATATCCGTCCCCCACTTGTTTGGAAACCAGGAAAAATTCAAATACCAGTCAAACGTAATCGGCTCTGTATCCGCCTTCCAGCCTGGCGCATCTGCCGTAGCCTTGGTTTTCTCGTCCTTCAATTCCGTGGCAGCGCCATTTCCACCCGACGTACATCCCGCGAGCGGACCTATCAGCAGCATCACGGCTAGCAACCCCTTCTGCCATTTGCGAATGTTCATCATAAATCTCCCCTTTGAATGATGTGCTATCCCTTGATCGAGCCGATCATTAGCCCTTTGACAAAATATTTTTGCAAAAATGGATATACAAGTACAATCGGTAAAGTCGTTATAACCATCGTCGCCAGTTTGATGGACTGCGAAGTAACAGACTGGGCGACAATCCCGGGTGCGGCAGACATCATTTGATTTGAGCTGGATTGGGCAACAACCCGGTACAAATACGTCTGAATCGGCTGAAGATCTGTATTATTAATATAGATCATTCCTGTAAAATAATCGTTCCACTGGTACACCCCATGAAACAAGGCAATTGTCGCTACTACTGGCATGGAAACAGGAAGCACAATCCGGCAAAAGATGCTGAAGTCGTTCGCTCCATCTATTTTCGCCGCTTCCTCCAGTGCATCCGGCAGCTCCCGAAAAAAAGCCATAAAAATAATAAGGTCAAAAAAGCTGAACATCGCAGGAATAATGTACACCCAAAAGCTGTCCAGCAGCCCGAGATCACGAATCAGCAAATACGTTGGAATCAGCCCCCCGCCAAAAAACAGGGTAATGGTGCCGATCAGCATATACAGCTTACGCCCGATCAGCTCTCTACGGGAATATGCATATGCAATCATGGCGGTAAAAAACACATGAACGATCGTGCCGATTAGCGTCTTGGCGACCGTCACTCCCATCGCAGTCATAATGCCGCTATTGGCAAATACAGCCTGATAGCTGCTGAGACTAAAGAGTCTCGGCCACCAGTAAATGCCGCCTCGCATTGCGTCTGCTCCTTCGTTAAAGGAGTTCACCAGCACATACCACACGGGATATAACGTCACAAAACAAATGACCAACATAAAAACGTTGTTAAAAAAATCGAATATCGCTTCGCCTGCTGTTCTGCGTCGCAATAGCTGCATGCATCCGTCCTCCTTCTAAAATAGAGAGGTGTTATTCATTCGTTTGGTTACAGAATTGGCTATCAGCAGCAATATGAGAGCAAGAACCGATTTCAGTAATCCGACCGCAGTAGAATATGAAAAACGTCCCTGCTGAATGCCCACCTGATATACATAAATATCAACTACATTACTTGCACTTTCATTCAACGAGTTACGCAGGACAAGAATTTGATCAAAGTTGGAGTTCAATATGCCGCTGACCGCTAAAATAAACAAAATGGAAATTGTACCCTTGATGGCGGGAAGTGTGACATACCACATTTTCTGAAACCGTCCTGCACCATCAATGGTGGCCGCCTCGTACATGTCCGTTGATACGCCCGCCATTGCCGCCAAATAGATAATGGCTGACCATCCAAGCTCCTTCCAAATGTCCGAGCTAACGACGATAGCCCAAAAATAGCCCGGCTCTGCAAGATAACTAATCGGTTGGTCGATCCAGCCCCAAGCCAGCAACAATTGATTAATCATCCCTGTATCCGCCAGCCATGTCGTTAAAATCCCGCCAAGAATGACCCATGATAAAAAGTGAGGAAGGTACGAAATAGTCTGAATGGATTTTTTGAACCGTGTAGACCGAATCTCATTCAGAAACAGAGCAAATACAATAGGTAACGGGAACCCGATCGCCAGCTTGAGCAGGCTAATGCCCAGAGTATTTTTGACAATATACCAGAAGTTATCATCCGCCAAGAAGGCGCGAAAATGTTCTAACCCCGCCCATGGCGCGCTTGATATAGTACCAATAATGTCAAAATGTTTGAAAGCAATCAAAATGCCGTACATCGGAATGTAATGGAAAATAATCATCCATACCACTCCAAGCAGTGCCATGGTCTGCAAATGTTTTTGCCCACCCCATCTGCGGGCTAGTGATGTCCATCTCCCCGATCGGATGGGCGGCTGTGGCTGTGGATTTTTCCATCCTGTACTCATACAGAAGACCTCCCTTCTTTTTCGTGTAAGCACTTACATTTGTTATTTTAGAGGCTTCTGCTACTCATGAGTAGGCCCGTTTTTTTTGATTTTGGTGTCTAAAGTTCAGGTGGAGGTAAGATCCATGCGCAAATTTCTTTCTGTCTTTGGATTTTCTATATCTATCAATTTACGAAAAAGGCTATCAGATGGTACGATAGGACTACATGAAATTCCAATCATTACCTATGTACTAGATCAGGAGGATTAAGAATGGAAGAATTGGTTCGTTCGATTCAGAAGCAGGTTCGGATAAAAAGGTTTGCCTGCTGGGCAGGGCTCATCATGTTTGGCCTGTGTACTTTAGTTGGCGTTGCGGCTGAGGAATGGTTTATGGCGCTCCTGGGGCTCGCAATGACAGTCTTATCGATCTATGGATTAACCATGATGCGTGGTATGACGAAGTTTAGTAAAGAGTATCAACCGGGAAAGGGCTACGGTTATTATCGCCGTACAGTTCAGCAAAAGCTACGTTATTTGACTTGGGGACAATGGTTACTGGGCGGTTTTATCGTTCTGATGTTCTTTATATATCACGTCCGTCTTAGTGCTTTTCTAATAGCTATCCTAGGAATCTTGACCCTTCAGTTCAATATCAAAAAACGAATCAAAAATCATCAGGAGCCCGATGTCGCGGAGTTGGATGAGTTTGTACGGATGGGGATTGTTTCCCCGCATGAGCAGACTATTGGAGTGTATAAAGATTTCCTGCACCTTAGCCATACGTTTCAGGGTAACCAAATTGTTATCGTTACAGACAAACGACTAATATCTGTGTTTGTAGAGGAACAAGGACGTGCGCTGAAAACGGAAATGCTGCTATCAAGTATAAACAAAATACGTGCAATCGGTACCGGTTTTCAGGGTCAAGGTTTATTGCTGTCTGTAAGCAACCGTGACCATAACGAGCTTCACATTCATATGGTCGGGAAAAGCATTTACTTTTCTCCAGAGCAATTCGTGGGCTCCTTACTACGGGCACTGGACGCAGCTTTAAAAATTGGATCATACAGTAAGGAAGAAACATTCCCCGCTTACCAACAGACAAGGATTTCATTGCATCCATTAGAACAAGGTTTGTTGCACAAGCCTACAACCGCTTAAATATTCTTCATAAAAACGCCAAATAGCAAGCAAGCCCTGATCTTAATGAGCTTACTTGCTATTTGGTTAATTAAGGAATCCTATTTTTTACCATTCCCACTTATTAATGATTGGCTCCATGATAAAACACGGTGATAAGATCATGACTAGTAACAAACACCAGCAAACTAAACAGACTGAGCGACAGCGACCGTGAAATCAATTTTTTCATCCTTCAACACTCCTTTTAGAATAGTTATATATTGGTCTTGCTGTGTTGCCGTAGCTTGGGATCTAAAAATCTCAAATATGGCGGTACATTTTCTAAACTCATGCTCATGTTCCATACCCAGGGTATCGGACAGCTTGAGAGATTGCAGAATATAGCCTAACGCAACCGTATACTGTCGCAGCTTTATATAATAAAGAGCCAGCTGATAACAGAAGCGAAAATAATAGGACACATTCACAGGCTCTTCAAAATATTTGAAATCTTCAATTTGTTCGGCAAATGACTCAAGCACACGTTCTAAAGGATAGTCATGTCTGGCTGCTCCCTCAACAATGGAAAGAAGTCCTGGTAACAACTCTTCTGGATTGTCACGAAGAAATTGAATATATTCCTGCAGCACTTCGGAACGACCTGACAAAATATCAAGAGCATATAAATTGGCTCTCGCAGCATGGCGATAATATTCCACCTCAGCTTCTCCAGATGGATCAAGACCATTGAACCAGCCCAGCTCAGCATATTTTTCGATGCAATCCCGGGCGGCCTCATATTTGCCCTGTTTTTGAAAGGCCATGCCTCTCATAAGATGACTGTAGCCGTAATAATAGACTAACGGCCGTTTGGTATGTATGGGTTGTATAGGTTTCTTGCACGCTTTGTAAAGCTGCAATTCCTGATACTTCTGGCTGACATGGGTATACAGCTGGTCGCATAAAGCGATCATATGGGTACCATCCATAAATGAAAAGGACAGCTTAATCATGTTAACAAGTGTGTCTAGATCTGTGATGTCAGAGTGAACGAGATCATCCACCCTCCCCACCTCCTTGTCCGACTTTTGTACTCATCAACAAAAATATCTATATCCTATCTAAAAAAATAATAACTTAATTACGTATTTATTACGTAATTAAGTTATATCATAAAATCAAACATGTGGCAAGGAATTTATAATATATTCCAGTTTCCAAAATGCAGATGCCTATAGAGTATTCATTGGTTCAGTTCCATATGAAGCAACGGAAATGCCCGGCCTGATCCATCCAGCGCAGATCGTCCTGTTTGTTTAAAGCCATAATGTCTATAGAAAGCATGCGCCTTCTCGTTTTGCTCATTCACATCCACTTTGAGGTGGGACCCTTTTATTTGTTCAGCATGCTGGATGAGTCGGCTGCCTGTGCCCTGTCCATGCCGTTTGGGGTCGACAAATAGCATTTCTATTTTCTGACCGTCCAGCCCGATAAAACCTGTCGGCTCTTGAAGTTCAGTACATTCCATCCAAACTTCAATTTCTCTTAAAGCGCCGTTGCGTACGATATGATGGTAAAATTGAATGTCCTCTTCAGACAAAAATGTGTGCGTTTGGCGTACTGCCCGATGCCAAATATCTACGAGTTGATCATGATTTTCTTCCCGATAAGCAATAATTTTATGTTGCACTGTAGTTCCCCCTTATTCGAATATCCATATCGTATGTATTGCAGTAAGTTTAACAGCGTATTTAGAGGCTTTCAAACACAAAAAAGGAAGCGGATCTATCCGCCTCCTTGAGACTAAAGCCCTTTACAACGTTACACCATTTTTGAAAATAGCAAGCTCCCTGAAATTGTTTTTCTCATTATTTACCCAGGTTCCGCTGGCTACATCGATAATGTAATCGACAAAGTGGCGGAGCGCATCTTCCATACTTACATCCTCCACCAGTGAACCGGCGTTATAGTCGATCCAGTGAGGTTTGGCCTTATATAGCGGCGAGTTGGTCGATACCTTCATCGTCGGAACGAAGGAGCCAAAAGGCGTGCCGCGTCCGGTTGTGAATATGACGAGCTGACAGCCCGCCGCAGCAAGAGCTGAAGAAGCAACCAGATCGTTCCCAGGCGCGCTAAGCAAATTAAGCCCCTTAGTCTTGAGACGCTCACCATACTGAATAACATCAGTGACCGTAGAAGACCCGGATTTTTGCGTACAGCCTAGTGATTTGTCCTCCAGTGTCGTGATGCCCCCTGCTTTATTGCCCGGTGACGGATTCTCGTACACTGGCTGCTTATAATCCAGAAAATATTGTTTGAAATCGTTGATCAAATGTACGATCTTATCAAATACTTGCTCATCGGCAGCGCGCTCCATTAAAATCGTCTCCGCGCCGAACATCTCGGGCACCTCTGTCAGTACGGTCGTTCCACCCTGTGCAGCCATATAATCCGACAGACGCCCAAGCAGTGGATTGGCTGTAATGCCCGAGAGGCCGTCAGACCCGCCGCACTTTAAACCGATGTTCAGCTCAGACAAAGGTACAGGCTGCCGCCGATCTTCTTGCACGGCCGCAAAAATTTCATGAAGCAGCTTTACTCCTTCCTCCACTTCATCCGACACCTCCTGGGAAAGCAAAAACTTTACCCGCTCCGAGTCGTATTCACCGATGGTTTCTTTGAATTCTTTCATTTCATTGTTCTCACAGCCCAAACCAAGTACCAGTACGCCACCTGCATTCGCGTGTTTCACAGCATCAATCAAAATCGTGCGTGTATGTGCATGGTCGTCGCCCAACTGAGAACACCCATAGTTATGCTTGAGCACAAGTGCGTTTTCAAAAGGCGAGAGATCTCCCACTTCCTGCTTGAAGCGATTTAAAATGAGTTCGGCAATTCCATTCACACAGCCAACTGTCGGCACAATCCACAACTCATTGCGAATCCCTACACGACCATCCTTCCGTCGAAATCCTTGAAATGTCCGATTTTCCTGTTCATATATACACGGAGCTGGCTTAGGAGTGTAAGTGTATTCCTCCACACCGGTCAGATTTGTTTTTGTATTATGCGTGTGCACATGCTGTCCTGCCTGAATGGGCTGAATGGCATGACCGATGGGATAGCCGTATTTCAGAACATGCCCGCCTTCAGGTATGTCCTGTAGCGCAATTTTGTGCCCGCGCGCTACATCCTCGGCCAGCTCCACGCGTTGTTTTTGTTGTGCTCCCCATGTCAGCGTCTCTCCCTGCTTGTAATCACGCAAAGCGACAGCCACGTTATCTTGATCATGAATTTGAATGAATTCCAGCATTCCAGTCTCCTCCTTGCTTATGCTCCGGGTACGCTGTTCCCAGTTAGAGAATCGAGCGTCTCCTTCATTCCTCTGCTTGTAATTTCATACACGTGCTGCGCCGTTTGTTCAGCCAGCCCTTCGATCTGATTCAGGTCTTGACCCCACCATGTTTGCTTGCCGAGTACCTGCTCAGTTAATTGTTTCGCTCCAGCGAGAGTTCCGTCATACGTGCTCCACAGTTCGCCAAACGTGCTTAACACTTCCGCTTCGTCTGCCAATGCAATCGACTCCCCATCCCTGTCTCCCCGGTAAAATACGAGTAGGGAGGCCAGTGAAAATACGATTTTGGCAGGCAGCGCCTTATGCTGTGCCACATACTGGAGCAAGGATGGCAAGTTCCGCGTCTTGAACTTGGACACCGAATTTAAGGAGATGCTCATGACATAATGACTTACATAGGGATTACGGAAACGTTCCATCACATCGTCCGCATATACATTCAATTCCGCTTCTGGCGAGTCCAGTGTTGGAATAATTTCTTCTCGAATCAACGACTGGATAAATCCCCCCATAACATCATGCTCGACCGCTTGCCCTACCGTATCCAGGCCATATAAGTAGGCTACAGGTGTTAGCGCCGTATGTGCCCCATTCAAAATGCGCACCTTCCGTGTACGATATGGCGCCATATCGTCGACAATCAGTACATTCAATCCGGCCAAATGAGCAGGTAATTCCTCTTTAAGCCATTGTGGCCCTTCAATAACCCATAAATGATATTGTTCACCCACAACGACCAAATCGTCCTTGTAACCTAATTCTGCTTGAATCTCATGAATCCGGTCTTTGGGATAGCCAGGTACAATTCGATCCACCAAACTGTTGCAGAACGTATTCGATTCCTCCAACCATGCAATGAACTCAGCCCCAAGCTCCCATTGGTCCGCATATTTCAGCACGATTTCCTTGAGAGCGTCGCCATTACGGTCGATGAGTTCGCACGGAATGATTACCAGTCCCTTGGTTGGATCGCCCCCAAAAAATTGAAAGCGCTTGTACAGAAAGGCAGTCAGTTTGCCTGGAAAGCTCTTTTGCGGACGATCTTCCAATTGATCCTCAGGCGCATAAGCGATCCCTGCCTCCGTCGTGTTCGAAACAACAAAGCGCAGCTCCGGCTTTTGGGATAATGCTTCATACTCCAAAAATTCCGGGCCGTAAGGATTAATTCCACGAGTAACACACTCCACAACGGTATGCTCCTTCATGGCCCGCCCTTCCTTAATTCCTTCAAGGATAACCGTATAGAGACTATCCTGCACGTTAAGCTTCTCCACCAGGCCTCCTGGTTGCGGTTGTACAATCACAACCCCTGTATTCCATTCTGTCAGCTTATTCATTTTGTCAAATTGCCAGTCTACAAAAGCACGCAGGAAGTTCCCTTCCCCGAATTGCAACACCCTTTCAGGAAACGGTTCTGCAACAATAAAGCTTTTTCGGTTTAAATGGTCTAATTCATCTACTTGTTTCATCCGGAGTAACCTCCCACTAGTACCATAATGATTTCACCGTTATTTTAACATAATGCACACGTTAACAAAATAGTTTTATCAATATTTTTAGTTTTAAAAAATAATAATGGCAAAAATATGAACACGTTAACATGTACATTTATATAAAAAACTGCTAATATCTCGTCTTTTTTCTGTTGTTTCGCACCTGAGCCAAGACGGTTAAGGCTAACTATCACCCTATCCCGAGATCTTGTTTATATATACATTCAGGAGAATAGCCGCAAGATAGCACGGGCAGGATAAAACTACTTACTGAGCAGGAGGAGCATCTATGAAGACAATCGCAGATACTATTGTACAAGTTTTGGTCAATGCAGGGGTCAAGCGAATCTATGGCATCGTTGGCGATTCATTAAATAATATGGTGGATTCCATTCGCAGCAATGGTCAAATTGAATGGATTCATGTAAGGCACGAAGAAGTGGCTGCCTTCGCAGCCGGAGCAGATGCTGACCTTAGCGGCAGCATTGCCGTATGTGCCGGTAGTAGCGGTCCCGGGAATCTGCATTTGATTAACGGTTTATATGATTGCCACCGCAATCGGGTGCCTGTACTTGCGATTGCGGCTCATATTCCAAGTGGTGAAATCGGAAGTGAGTATTTTCAGGCTACGCACCCCGAGCATCTTTTTGGAGAATGCAGCCACTTTTGCGAGATGATTACGACGCCACGTCAAATTCCAAGAATGGTGACTATGGCTATTCAGGAGGCCATTTCACGTTCAGGCGTCTCCGTCATTGTGCTTCCCGGGGATGTGGCAGCTTTAGAAGCCGAAAAGGTCCCCACCCCTGAACATGTCTATCACCCTACAACGCCAGTCGTCCATCCGTCCGCTTCTGAAATTTCCCGGTTGGCAGAATATTTGAATAACGGTAAACGAATTACGCTGCTATGCGGTGCAGGCTGTGCTCAATCTCACGACTTGCTTATGCAGCTGTGCGACAAACTAAAGTCTCCCATGGTATCCGCTCTGCGAGGCAAGGAATATCTGGAATATGACAATCCCTATTATGCTGGATTGACAGGATTGATCGGGTATTCCTCCGGGTACCATGCAATGATGGATTGTGACGTTCTGCTCATGCTCGGAACAGACTTTCCTTATAGACAATTCTATCCTGAAGATGCGATTGTCCTACAGGTCGACATAGAGCCATCCCATCTCGGCAGACGCACTCCATTGACATATGGTGTATGCGGAGATGTAAGGACAACGTTGGAAATGCTGCTTCCCCATCTAACATCAGAGCATGATTCCAGGCATCTGGAAAAAACCGTTTCCCATTATGCCAAGGTACGTCAGGAGCTGGACGATCTGGCAGTTGGTAAACCAGGCCATATGCCGATCCATCCGCAATATCTCGCCAAGATCATCAGTGATACTGCCCAAGAAAATGCTATTTTCACTTGCGATGTCGGTACTCCCACTGTATGGGCGGCGCGTTATTTGCAAATGAACGGTCAGCGCCGGCTTCTCGGTTCCTTCAATCATGGTTCAATGGCAAATGCACTGCCACAGGCAATCGGTGCGCAGGCCACTGAGCCTGACCGACAAGTGATTGCCCTCTCAGGCGATGGCGGACTTACGATGCTAATGGGCGACCTGCTCACCCTAAAGCAGCATCAACTGCCTGTAAAAGTTATTGTTTTCAACAACGGTGCGCTCGGTTTTGTCGAGTTGGAAATGAAAGCGGCCGGATTTCTGGAAAGCGGAACCGAACTGGTTAACCCCGATTTTGGTGCTGTAGCACAAGCCATGGGGCTCAAGGGCATCCGGGTTGAAGACCCGACCATGCTGGAGGATGCCATTCAGCAAGCATTGGCTCATGACGGCCCTGTTGTGGTAGATGTGGTGGTGAACCGTCAGGAGCTGTCCATGCCACCTAAAATTAATCTTAAGCAAGCAGAAGGTTTTACCCTATGGATGATGAAAGCCGTGCTCAACGGACGCGGAGACGAGATTGTTGAACTGGCTAAAACCAATCTCTTTCGTTAAATCCATGATGAAGCAGTGCTCATTTCAACCAAAAAAAGGGACAGGAACAGTGCTTGAGCATTGTACCTGCCCCTTTGGGGCCTGCCTCTATTACATAACAAAACTCAGCGTGTTCTCTGGGCCGTCGATCTCCGCTTCATCAGCACGGTTTCCATAAATATAAGCTCGCCCTCAGTGGACGGTGACTGAATTCGTTCCAGAATGCAAGCGGCACCGCGCTCACTAATCTGCTCAATCGGTCTTTTGACCGTCGTCAACGGTGGAGTCGTATACATCGAGAAACCGATATCGTCAAAGCCAATGACAGACATATCCTCTGGTACCTTCAAGCCGTTTTCAAATACCGCATTCATCGCACCAATAGCCATATCATCGTTAGAGCAAAACACCGCTGTCGGCGGTTCTTCCAAGGCAAGCAGCTGCTTCATTGCTAGACTTCCGCTTTCCGTGTCATAGTGGCCCTGCACGATATATTCATGTCGGATCGGCTTACCATGATCTATCAATGCATTCATGAAACCCTCACGGCGCTGCTGGGTAGATTTGAAGCCTTCCACCCCTTCAATGATCGCAATGCGTTCATGCCCGCTTTCAATGAGAAAGGAAACCGCTTCATAGGAGCCTTCCTTATCATTAGAAATCACATTTACAATTCCAGCCCCAGGCACCTGCCGGTTCAGTACAACAAGCGGAATGCCTTGACCAAGCACATGGTAAATAAAAGGGTTGTCCGCCTCACTCTGGCTCATCAGAATGATGCCGTCAAAACGCTTGCGATGAATAGCAGAAAAATCAGCGTAATCGTCAATTCCTCGCACAAACAGATTGTAATCCACCCCAATGACGTTATTAACTCCACGGATGGTATCCGCAAAAAAACTGGAGCTGGTGCCTTCTGAAATACTGGTGAAAAATAAACCAATTGTATGCGAGCGCTGGAGAACGAGGCTTTTGGCATTGTAATTTGGAATGTAATTGAGTTGCTCTGCCAACTCCATAATTTTGCGTTTCGTATCTTCTTTAATCAGCGGGCTGTTATTCAGCGCCCGGGAGACGGTTGTATGGGAAACATTAGCCAGTTTGGCAATGTCTTTGATGGTAGCTGCCATATACGTATCCTTTCCTTAGTGAGGCTCTAAAAAAATTATATACCCACCATACCACAGGAGCCGCCCAGAAAAGAAGACTTTCACAAATTATACGCGATTGTCCGCATGTCGACGCTGTAATTCTTGAACCATTTCTGCATGTCTGCTGTCTGTCAGCTTGTACATTTTACCGATCACCAGCATGGCCAAAGCCAGGGCAACAGCCGGATAAAGACAAAGCAAAGCTTTGATTCCAAGCAGCGTTCCAGAGGATTGAACCACATTCGGAACATAACCGACGAGCGCCAGTCCAATACCCGATAGAAAACCAGACAAGGATTGAGCCAATTTACGTGAAAAGTTAAATAAGGAGTAAGTAATCCCTTCCTTGCGCTCCCCGGATGACCATTCGCCGTAATCAATGATATCGGATACAAATGCCCAGGTGACCCCGTTGGGAATACTAATGCCGATGAACGAAATACTGGCCAAAACGGTGAAAATATATACATTGGAAGGCATCAAAAAGTTGACGGAATCGGCAATGACGCTAACCAGCATCCCCAGGATAGCTGTTTTTCGTTTACCAAAGCGCCGTACCAGTTTGGGCAGGAACAACACACCCAGCAGCGACGAACCAATAATAATAAAATTCATATACGCCATTAATTCTACATGCCCTAAATTATATTCGGCAAAATAGATCAACAGTGCGGACTTGATATTGTAGGCGGAAATGGTGAAAATCGTCATTAAAACGAGTACCAGCAAGGGTTTGTTATTCGTAAAAGTATGCACGATCACACCTAAAGATAGCTTCTCTTTTGGTCCAGACTGGCTAATAATACGTTCTTTCGTTCCTCGGTAACATATGATGAAAGCGATCACACCAATGAACGACATGATTCCCATGACCACGGGATAGCCAACATGATGGTTAGGAAACAATAAAATAAGCGGCATAACCACGACGCTGGTTACGAATAATGCGCCCAGTGATCCCGCCTGACGGAAAGATGACAACGAAGCACGCTGCTGAGTATCCTGCGTAATGGCTGCACCCAGCGAACCGTAAGGAATGTTTACAATCGAGTAGCCGATTCCCCAGATCATATAGGACGCATAGGCGTAAATGAGCTTGCCTGTGGGTGAAATATTCGGCGAAATAAAAGTAAGAATCGTAAGAATTGCAAGGATAACGCTTCCAAAGACAAGAAAAGGTCTAAATTTCCCACGTGTACCGATATGTTTGCGATAATCAACAAAGGACCCAACAACGGGATCACAGACGGCGGCAAACAGCTTGCTGACCAAGAAAATGCCTGCTGCGGCTCCTGCAGAAACTCCTGCAACATCCGTAAAAAACTTCAGCAAATACAACTGCCCCAAATCAAACATGAATCCGTTTCCAAAGTCGCCCATACCATACGAAATCTTTTCTTTCAGGCTAATATGCTCACCTGTCTTGTTGTCAGTTTGGACGCTCTCCTGTACGATAGGCACTCCCATACCTACACACTCCTCTATTCTCGTAATTATTTTCACATACTTATTGAAATCTATTTTGCTTACAGATTGCTCTTGCCGGGAGTTTGGTACAAGCTCCTAGCAAGAGCATCTTTTTTACTAAAATTAATGAGTTCTCAGTTTAGAGAGCGACATCATTGACTATGAACAACCGTTGGGAAGTTAAAATATTGCTCGGCGTTATTGTAGCAAATATTTTGTACCATGGCTCCGACCAGTTCCAGATCCTTAGGAGCCTTGCCTTCCTGAACCCATGTTCCGATTAAATCGCAAAGGATACGGCGGAAATATTCATGACGTGTGTAGGATAGAAAACTGCGGGAGTCCGTGAGCATACCAATAAAGCGGGACAGCACTCCGTAATTAGCCAGCAGCTTCATCTGCTCCTGCATGCCTTCGATATGGTCGTTAAACCACCATGCAGTACCAAACTGAATTTTTCCCACTGTACCGCCAGATTGGAAACTGCCTGCGAGACTCGCCAGTACTGGATAGTCGACCGAATTAAGCGAATACAAAATGGTTCTCGGCAGCCCACCTGCCAGTTCCTGTGCGTCCAGCAATGCTGCCAGTGAATGAGCGATCGAACCATCATTTACAGCATCGTAGCCTGTATCTGGTCCCAAACGACGGAACATCGCCGTATTGTTGTTACGCAATGCGTGAATATGGTACTGCATCGCCCAGCCGTGTTCTGCATACTGTTTGCCAAGGAAGACCAGTACGTACGACTTGTATTTCGCCTCTTCCAAAGGAGTCACATGGCCTTCCTTCAGCGCCTTGCTAAAGATGGCTGCCGCTTCCTCAAGTGTTGCTTCTTCATAAACTACAGTATCCAGCGCATGATCAGATACCCGGCCCCCAGCAGCATGAAAATGGCGTACCCGACTTGCCAGCGCGTTCAAAAATCCTTCAAGCCCGGAAACGTCCAATCCGCTGACTTCTCCCAATCGAGCCACCCAAGGCTGGAAGGTTTCACGATTAATTTCCAAAGCTTTGTCGGGACGGAAGCTTGGCAGCACAGCAACTGGGAAATCGGTCAGCCTGCTGATTTGCTTGTGATACTCAAGATGGTCGGTTGGATCATCCGTGGTGCACACGACAGTTACCTTCGAGTTCACAATCAGATCACGCGCCCCAAAGCCGGGTCCCTGCAGCTTTTGGTTTACCTTTTCCCAGATCACAGGTGCATTCTGTTCATTTAGCAGCTCATAAACACCAAAAAAGCGTTGAAGCTCCAAATGCGTCCAATGGTACAGCGGGTTGCCGATCAGCGTAGGTACAGTTTTGGCCCAGGCCAGAAACTTGTCATAATCTTCACCATCACCTGTGATTAAACGCTCCTCTACCCCATTGGCCCGCATAAGTCTCCACTTGTAATGATCCCCGTACAACCAGGCTTCCGTAATATTCTTGAACTTTTTATTTTCATAAATTTCTTGCGGGCTTAAATGGCAATGATAGTCGATAATCGGCATATCCTTGGCATACTGATGATATAAGGCCTCAGCCGTTGGATTGCTCAACAAAAAGTTTTCGTCTAGAAACGTTTTGGTCATTACTTTCTCATCCCTTCTATAATCGTGTTTCTTAGCGATTTGTTAACGTTAACAAAAATGTCCGAGACACTACTTTCCTTTTAACAATTACATTCTCCATAACGTAATAATCCCTATGGCTGTACAGGAATATACAGCTATAATATGATGCCTGTACATCATGCCATACTAGTTTGGTTCACCTTAAATTTAATGTTTACGTTAACAACAATTACATTGTAACCGCTATCCTTTGTAGAGGAAAGTGATTTTTATCATGTGAGCAGATAAAAATGATCTGCCCCCATTTGGGACAGATCTGTTCTAAACCTTCTCGATGGCCGACACCACAAGAAAATTCCACAAATTTTAATTTCCGCGATAAATCAAACTTTGAAAACGTTTTATACGATTTTCTCTTTTTTTCTGAAAATTTCTTTCTTGAAAATACCAGTTATTGTATTATAATTGCAATATACATCCATTGATTTACATTGAAAGTATTTCATTAATTTATTTCACAGACGAAGAAGAAGAGGTGGTAGCATTGAGTACAAAAGTGAAAGCTGTTGAAACTAAAACCAAATCCGATACAAAAGGAGCCGACCTTGTTGTCGATTGTTTGATCAACCAAGGGGTTACCCATATTTTTGGCATTCCAGGTGCCAAGATCGATTCTGTTTTTGATGTTCTTCAAGATCGGGGGCCGGAATTGATCGTATGCCGTCATGAACAAAATGCCGCCTTTATGGCAGCAGCGGTCGGTCGCTTAACCGGTAAACCGGGCGTATGCATTGTTACCTCAGGTCCAGGCGCGTCTAACTTGGCGACAGGACTTGTCACCGCGAATGCAGAAAGTGATCCTGTCGTCGCCATTGCGGGGGCAGTCCCAAGATCCGAACGCTTGAAGCGCACACATCAATCTATGGATAATGCCGGACTATTCGAACCTATCACCAAATACAGTGTAGAAGTAGAACACCCCGATAATGTACCGGAAGCCATAGCTAATGCATTTCGGATTGCGACCTCAGCCCAGCCTGGAGCCACATTCGTCAGCCTGCCGCAGGACGTGTTGACTTCGTCATCTGAAGTAACAGCCATTGAGAAGGTTTCTCTTCCCCAACTCGGAACCGCACCCGCCGGACTTATCAAACAAGTCGCAGGCCAAATCAGAAAAGCCAAGCTGCCCGTACTTCTTCTCGGTATGAAAGCCAGCACGCCTGAAGCCACCGCCGCTATCCGTGCTCTCATTCGAGATACAGATCTGCCCGTTGTCGAAACCTTCCAGGCCGCCGGAGCCATCTCCCGTGAACTGGAAGACCACTATTTTGGAAGAGTGGGTCTGTTCCAAAATCAACCGGGTGATATGCTTCTTGGAGCCGCAGATCTGGTACTGACGATTGGCTATGATCCTATCGAATACGATCCAAAAAACTGGAACGTTCCAGCAAACCGAACACTCATTCATCTGGATGACCGTCAAGCAGATATTGATCATGATTATCAACCGGACTACGAGTTAATCGGGAATATAGGCCTGATTGTAAGTGGCCTTGCAGAAGAATTGCCTACCTTAAAGCTACCTAAATCCTCCTGCGACCAATTGGATCGTCTGCGCCATGATCTGAACGAGCAAGCAGCTGTTCCAGCACACAAGCACGATTTTCTGATTCATCCATTGCAATTTATTCGCACACTGCGCAGCCTGATTGATGATAGCGTCACAGTCACCTGTGATGTCGGTTCACACTACATTTGGATGGCACGTTATTTCCGTTCGTATGAACCGCGGCGCCTTCTGTTCAGCAACGGAATGCAGACGCTGGGCGTAGCGCTGCCTTGGGGGATTGCTGCCACACTCGTCAATCCAGGTCAAAAAGTCGTTTCTATTTCTGGAGACGGGGGATTTCTTTTTTCATCCATGGAGCTGGAAACCGCTGTACGCCTTAACTCACCGCTCGTGCATATTGTATGGAGAGATGGTACGTATGACATGGTCGCTTTCCAACAACAGATTAAATACGGCAGAACGTCTGGCGTGAAATTTGGAGATGTCGATGTCGTAAAATATGCGGAAAGTTTCGGGGCCACCGGGTTACGCGTGCACTCCCCTGAAGAACTGGAAAGCGTATTGCAGCAGGCACTTCATACAGATGGTCCTGTGGTCGTTGATATTCCAATTGACTATCAGGATAATGTTCAATTAGGACGCAAGCTGCTGCCAAACCAATTAAACTAATCTCGACTATAGCTCACTCGTGACGGCTTTGTGACAATTTAGGGAGTTTGTCACTTTTTTAATGATTTTTTTAAGTTGTTTATGTTATTTACTGAAATTTTACGTTTATTATTGAAACAGAACGAAAATAATTGTATACAATTACAAAAGGAAGTGTATTGCCATGACCGTTGCAGAACTGGAAACCAAGCAAGAAACTGATCATGATATTTACCAAACGTCCACCATGCTTGCTTTATTAGATGGTCTTTATGACGGCGTTGTTGCCTTTGAGGAGCTGCAAAAGCACGGAGATTTTGGACTCGGTACCTTTGATCAACTGAATGGCGAGATGATCGCGTTCGATGGTGAATTTTATCACTTGCTTCCAGATGGTACGGCCCATCGCGTAAAACCAGAAGAAACTACTCCGTTTTCCACCGTCACCTTTTTTCGTGAAGATTTCACATATACGATTGACCATCCCATGCACCGTGAAGAGCTGGAAGCTTTGCTGCTAAAGTTGTTTCCAAGCCGTAATCTGTTCTATGCCTTCCGTATGGATGGCACTTTTCGTGAAGTAAAGACACGTACCGTGCCTCACCAGGTGAAGCCTTACAGACCTTTTATTGAAGCGACCAAAACGCAGCCTACCTTTACTTTCAATGAAACTTCCGGCGTAGTCACAGGCTTTTGGACACCTGCCTATGCTCAAGGGATTGGAGTAGCCGGATTTCACCTCCATTTTATCAATGATGAACGCACTGGTGGCGGACATGTTTTTGATTTGGTTGTCGACAAGTGCACAATTCGTATTTGTCAAAAATCTAATCTGCATCTTGTGCTGCCCGAAACACCAGATTACTTGAAGGCTAACTTGTCCAGAGTAGACCTGGAGAAAGAAATTGCTGTCACCGAAGGTGCGCAATAACACGGCATATAGATCGTCAAGATACGCCCCTATAGCTAGACAATAAAAGGCAAAAGATCACAGTCAGAGAGCAGTAGCCTCTTTTTCTGACTGTGATCTTTTTATATACGAATGTATATACATGATACTGCTTATGTTCTCACTCGGTTCTCCCTATACCTCAACCTGATCCAGTTTATCTGCATAATATTGAATGGCACGTGAATATTCCTGTGTAGATACATCCGAGCTCGTCTCAGCAATTTCCATAAGCAGCCCTTGCATGGCTTTCCCGTATTCCCCCAGATTGTATAACGCCATAGCGTAAAATATCCGAAACGGTCTGTAATCTGGAAATTCGTTTATTCCTGTGTCCAACCATGCTTTCGCCTTGGCGTAATCTCCCAATACACGATATGTACTGCTTAATCCCAGGATGGCTCCTCTCCTTGATTCTGCGGATAGTGCCATACCTAGGCTTTTTTCATAAAAGGGAACCGCATCCTTTTCTAAGCCCAATACGTCATGCGTGCAGGCTGTTTGATACCATAACTCCGCATCTTTTGGCTCCTGCTTCAGTGCCTCTAACAGAAGCTTACGTGCTTCCTTTGCTTGACCTGTACGTCTTAGCTCACTGGCTTTTGCAATCAAATGATCCATGCTAATCCTCCACTTTTTATTCTCCATGATTTCCTTGAGATACATGTTACCTGACATTTGAATACGATGTAAATGGAAGTTCGCCAAAAATATGAAGCACAAAAAAACGACTCTCCGTTTAGAAGAGCCGCTATAGCTTAGTTGTCACAAGTTATTTAACCTTCAACGATCCTGTGCTTAGAATGCCCGCTATACGTTGCGTGTCGAAAATACGGGATAGCTCCTCCACTGCCGTCAAGTACAGCAGGCCGTTGCCCTCCAGCTTAGGAGAATTGCCGAGTGGAATCGTGCGTTTGATGAGTTGGGCGTATAATTCTGCTTCGGTGAGATCACGCTCAAAGCTCGCATTGGCCAGCTGCTTAATCAACGCCAAAGCACCTGCTACGTGCGGAGTAGCCATCGAAGTTCCGCTAAAGGTCGCATATTTACCGTCTGGAACCGTGGACAAAATATCTTCTCCTGGTGCGACCAAATCCACCTCATTATTAGAATTACTGAATTCTGAGGCATGTCTGTCAAAGTTGACAGCACCTACGCCGATCACTTCATTATAGCAGCCAGGGTAGCCGAGCTCGTCCGTTCTGTCGTCACCGTCTCCCTCATTTCCGGCTGCACAGACGACCAGGATTTGGCTGGCTACAGCCTTTTTTACTGCTTCATGAAGCTCAGGCACATCCTCGGGACCGCCCAGCGACATCGAAATAATATCTGCCTTTTGCTCAATTGCATAATAGATGCCTTGGATAATCCAGTCATATTTACCGGAGCCCTGCTTGTTTAGCACTTTGATGATAAGCAGATCCGCCTCCGGGGCGACACCTACAACACCAGCTTCATTTTCAGCTGCCGCAATGGTTCCTGCTACATGTGTACCGTGACCGTTGTAATCCTTGAAAATTTCCGGATCACCTTCATCATCATCCGTAAAATTGCGGCCGCCAATAATGCGTGCCTTCAGATCTGGATGGTCCGAATCACAGCCCGTGTCCAGCACCGCCACCTTTATGCCTCGGCCTCGAGTCTGGTTCCATACCGCAGGAGCCTGGATCAGCTCCACACCTCGCGGTATTTCATTCACTTGTTGCTCCTGCTTGATCACTTGGTAAGGAATGATATGCACTTTACGTTCCATCCTATTCCCTCCTTCATGGATTCAATCGGAAACCATCCGTCTTTGAAACTTTGAAAAACCTCTACAGCATCTGAGGTTACTATATTCTAGCAATTTTTGAAAAGTTTGAACATCCCATTTTGCTTATTTTTGCAAAAAAAAGACAGACATCAACCAATCCAATTGGAAATGTCTGCTCTAGTATCTCTATGAATCTTACATCGATTCCGCTTGTAGCTCAGCCTTAGATAACAGCGATTTGTGCTGCCATTTCCGGCCTTTCCAGCGCAGATAGTGGAAAATACCTCGTACCCATTCATCGCATGCATGTGCAATCCACACACCCAGCACACCATAACCCATATGAATACCCAGCACATATGCCAGCGGGATTTTAATCCCCCACATTGAAATCATGGCCATCATTAACGGGAACTGAACATCTCCTGCTGCTCGCAAGGAGCTAATGACCACGTGGTTGAACACACGGCCTGGCTCCAGCAATATACAGAACAACAAAATCGCTGCCCCCAATTGAATGATTGCTGGCTCATCCGTGAAGATTGCCATCACTTCATATCGGAAAAAGGATACTACCACGATCACAGCAATCGTAATAACTAGAGACCATTTCAGGCTCCGTAAAAGTTGATGATATGCTTTTTCCTTGTCTCCAGCTCCAATCAGGCGAGCCACAATAATTTCGGTCCCCTCACCTACGGCCATTCCAAATACCATGAAAAAGTACACAATCGTATTCGTATAAAAATGAGTGGCAATCGCCGTTGTACCCATAAAGCTGACAAATCGGGTCACCATCATTTGGCTAAGCTGATAAGACAGCCATTCCAGCCCGGCAGGAATACCAATCTTCAGAATCGCCACCAGCTTGCTCCACTGAAGCTGCACATAATACCGGATGCGAATCGGCGCACTTATACGTTTGTACAACAGTATAAAAATCCACACACATGCTACAACGCGGCTAATCACCGTTGAAATCGCTGCTCCCGCTACCCCCATTTGCGGCAGACCAAACCAGCCATATATGAGCAATGCATTCCCCACAATATGTAATATATTCATGCCGATGCCCACGATCATCGTATCTTTGGTAAAACCATGCGAGCGAATCACCGGTCCTGCGGTTAGCATAAGGGCTTCCAGAAACAGCGAACCCCCTGCCAGCATCATATAGATTTCTGCATTTTCCTTAATTGTCGGTGTAATTTGGTAGAAAGATAGTAAAAAATCCCGACTCACGATAAACATCAAACTCAGCGCCAGTCCAAATACTAGATTAAAAGTTAGTGCAGAGGCGGTAACACGACTTGCGTCCACATGTTTATGCGCACCCAAAAGCTGAGCAATGATCACTCCTACTCCAAGACCGAGCAAATTGAAGAGTATAACCGTAAATTCAATTAACTGTCTCGATACACCAACAGCCGATACAACCTCATCAGAGAGATGGCTGAGCATGAACGTATCCACGCTACCCATCAAAATATGAAAAAGCATTTCTATGAAGATCGGCCAAGTAATCGCGAAAACCGTCATCGTTTTAACGGCCTGCGCTTGCTTAGAGCCACTTTCCTGCGACAATGACATCCTTCTGTATTCCTCCCGCTTCCGTATGTAAATCCAAAACTTGCCCATACTTTTTGTGATAACGCTTACTCATTCGTAAAAAATCATATGTTTTTTATCGTTTTTATAATATTCCAAGCGGTCCTGTAATTGTCCTGTGTGAATTCGAACGTATGTCCGTCTGGATCTGTAAAATAGACCGATCTTTTATCCTGTTCATTCCGCTCTCGACCGGGTAAAATGGCGACATTAAGAGCCAACCACATTCCCAGGCAATCCAGATAAGCCAGCTTACGTCCTTTAACCAGCAGTTTTCCGTCTAGTACATTCTGATAGAACTGTATAGACTTTTCTAAATTAGATACCGAAAAGAAAATGTGATTCCATCCTTGTATGCTCATGCTTCCTATTCCCTTTCATCGAACCCTGTTCAGCCAGTAATTCCATGCTTTTGTATATTGATCTAAATCTTCTGGGTGATGGCGAATGCAGGTAGCGATACGAAAGTATAATCCCTGTAGCACTTCCCTGTTCAGCACATATACCCCTGTCATCTCGGGTCCAAGTTTTTCAACCGCAGGCAAAATGGTTTCGACGATCAGCTCATCGGGTGATGAACAAAAGGCGCATATCAAATCATACAGAGGTTCTCCCACTACTGGGTCAGGATCAATAATACCTGTTAATGTACCATTTTCGGCAAACACAAAATTATGTACTCCGAAATCGCCATGAAGCAAATATTTAAGATTGCGTTGCGGCGTTGCGGCGTTCCGGCCACAAGGGTATGGACGAACCGATGATCCGGATAACCATAGTTACGTTCTTCTCCAAGAGATTTGTACTGTGCAATAACCTCGGTCACCAGACAGAGCAGCAACTCCCCTTTGTTTCCTTCACAATATTGCCCTGCGAACCCTGGTTTGAACGTGTAGACCACATAACGATGAAGGGGGTCAACATAGACCAAACGAGATAATTTCTCAATCTGTGCATAGGTATACAGAAACTCCGCCTCGGCTTTTACAATCGCAGGATCATTTTGCTTGATCACATATCGCGGCCTGGTACCGTCCATGACAACAACCACTTCACTCGAAGTTCCGCCTGTCAGGGGTTTGAGATTTTTCATATCGCTTTCAAGCACGCCTGCTTCATAAAGCTCATTCAAGATAAATTGAATGTCCATGTAAAACCTCCCTTTACATCTAAGCTATAAATAATGAGGCTGGCGCTTCGGATTGTTGGTCTAGCCTACCTGTTCGCCAGCCGTTCTTTTCTTAAAAATATATTTTTTCATGCTCCGCATAGATTTCAAGCGCCCGCTCCATCTTATGGACATAGGCCTTATCCTGACTGGTACATCGAAACGTGACGTGTCCCTCCTGCGTTTGGCCTGTTTTTATCGGAGATGCCAGCAAATTACGCTCAGACAGCACCTGTTTCAAGCGTCTAACCGTTCCCTGGCTCCCGTCAATCAACTGAATATGAGAAGGCAGCAGTTCTCTCAAAATTTCCTTATAGAATGGATAATGTGTACATCCCAACACGACCGTACCATAAATGTCTAGGTTAAACGAAGACAGCTTATGGCTAAAATAGTTGCACAATTCTGTACGGTCAAAATTCAACTGTTCGCAATATTGTACTAACTCTGGCAAAGGCAGTGAGTCCACACTCCCGTGATCATCAACTCTCGATACCAGCGCTGCATAACCGGATTGTTTTAAAGTCAATGGTGTCGCCAGCACCAGCACTCTTTTACCATTGGTTCGATTCATTTCGACCGCTGGCTTCACAGCTGGCTCCATGCCGATAATCGGAAATTTATATTCCTTCCTTAGCTCCGCTGCCGCGATACTTGTAGCCGTATTGCAGGCAATTACCAATGCTTTTATATCCTCTTTGAGGATCATTTGTACCGAAGCCTTGACATAACCAAGCACCTCTTGGGGTGTTTTCGTCCCATAAGGAACATGAAGCGTATCCGCCATGTAAACAAAATTTTCATTTGGCAAACGTCTTAGCGCCTCAGACAATACTGTAATTCCACCCAATCCCGAATCAAAAAAACCTATCTTCAAGCTACTCACCTTTTTTCGTTCAACTATGGTGTTGAATCTTCCCGGCACCATGTTATTTCCTTCTTCGCCTATTCAAGCCATTCTCTTCACTAGACTTTACATTTAAATTTTACCGCAAAAATGATATTTTGCAAAAGAAACACGCAAATTTTACAGTGTAAAAAATAAAGTAGCTGTCCAAAGTAAATTTAATATAGAAGTGTTGACAGATATTATCTTTATATTGTAATATTACGTGGTAACTTACTAACTAAACTTACTTATTCAACTTACTTAGGGGGAAATAAATCATGTCTAAAGTATTATTTGTCAAAGCTAATGATCGTACAGCTGAAGAATCTGCAACAGTTAAATTGTATAACGCATTCGTGGAAAGCTACAAGGCTTCCCACCCATCTGATGAAATCACTGAGCTGGACCTGTTCTCCGTTGAGCTGCCTTATCTGAACGCTAACATGATCAACGGCACGTTCAAATCTGCTAGAGGTATGGAATTGAATGCAGAAGAAGCTCGCCTGGCAAACATCGCCAATGGTTACCTGGATCAATTCCTGGCAGCAGACAAAGTTGTATTTGCTTTCCCGCTCTGGAATATGACTATTCCAGCTGTACTGCACACATACATTGACTACTTGAACCAAGCTGGTAAAACATTCAAATACACTCCAGAAGGTCCGGTAGGTCTTGTAACTGACACTAAAGTAGCCTTGTTGAATGCAAGAGGCGGCGTTTATTCCGAAGGACCAGCTGCTGCTGCTGAAATGTCTTTGAACTTCATGAGCAACATCTTAACCTTCTTCGGCGTAAAAGACATCGTGAAGGTTGTACTGGAAGGACATAACCAAGCTCCAGACCAAGCACAAGAAATCGTTGCTTCTGCCGTACAACGTGCAGTAGACGCAGCAAAATCGTTCTAATCATATATATGAAGAAAAGAGGATGTCCGCACCCTTTAGGGAGTGGATATCCTCCTTTTTTTGTTACAAAATATAAAAAACACGTGCTTCCCTGATCTGTGATCAAGTAAGAGAAGCACGTGCCTATATGAGCTTATTTCTGTTTAAGGAATGAACTGCTGCACGATTTTTACAACCTTGCCGTCACGAAGCGTAATATGGTATGGAAATTGGCTGAGGTCCAGCACATCCTTTTTTGCAAAATCCTTCTCAAACTGCGCCAACGGAATAGATTCGTTCCATTGCACATCTGTGTCTTCTATATTCCCCGTGTGATCATAAATCTGCACCTCTACCGAAGCATCTGGCGCAATCTGATACACGTCATTTTGCACAGTATTGTTTACGATGTAATAGCCGTCCGGCGCTCCATCCAATCCTGTATTTCCTTCATGCTCCAAAAATGCCTTGTTCGCTGCTGCGCCTTCGTACCATTCAATCGGATCTGCTGACAGATACATTTGTCCATTGCGAATGTCCATTTGATTTATATATACGGTCTCCTGATTTTCAGCTGCTGCTACAGGTGTGTAGCCTTGCGCTGTTGCCCCTGCCGTCGTAATCAGCATCATCATCAAAGTCAATACGGTCCATTTCGAAGCTAATTTCATCATGTCTGATCTCTCCTTGCCGTTTGGGTATGTACACGGTGTCTGTAAGCTTCATTACCCTTGTGTACCTATCATAAACTTTCAACGGTTAAAAAGTGTATCAGATACATAAAAAATAAGTTACGATTTTTTAAGACTTGGTCTTAAAACTTGATGACATGTCCTATTTTATCTTTGTTATTTTAGTAATCCTACCTGCCGGGCCTGTTCCTCGGTGAGAATAAACTCTTCATTTTGCCATACCTCGTCCTCTTTGGTTACAGCAAACATCCCCATAATCTCTGTCCAAATGCCTTTGTCGACGGCTTCCTTTTGTGTAATGATTATCTTCATGCGAATCCCTCCCTCTTTTTAGAGTTTATCCTTGTCATCCTCATATAAAATCTCCAACTTCTATATGAAGTCACAGTGCCTGTCCTAAATTTACATATGGGATAGCTATTCTGCTTATAACATATGTACCCTTTTCTTACCGTAATTATTCGTATCCTATTTGTGATCTTAAAACTTCTGAATATTATTGTTGGCAATGACCTATTTAGAAATGACTGAGCGTTAAAGTAAAAACGGCTGCAGGTTATCCTGCAAGCCGTTTCTACTAATAATAAATTTTCATGTTACTTCATCAATCCGCATGATATAGATGTTGTCCTATTTTACACAGAAAAGTAGAAAGGCTGTACGCATACTGGCTTGGACACAGTTACTTGTTGTCCGGTGTAAGTCAAGCGACCGCTTGCCTTGTCCACTTTGAAAGTAACAATATTGTTGGTGTCGCGGTTAGCCACGAGCATATAGTCACCATTAGGTGTCAAAGCAAAATGACGCGGATGCTCGCCTTCAGCAGATACATGCTCTACCAGACTCAGCTTGCCAGTCGCTGCGTCTACAGCATACACCACGATACTATCATGTCCACGATTAGAACCGTACAGATAAGCGCCATCCTGGGAAATTGAAATTTCTGCAGTTGTGTTTTCGCCAGTAAAGTCAGCCGGCAATGTCGGTACGCTCTCCAGCTCAGTGAGCTTGCCAGCTTCTGCATCATATGCAAAAGAAGTAATGGTAGAGTCTACTTCGTTAATAACAAAAGCAAACTTACCATTCGGGTGGAACGTCAAGTGACGTGGGCCTGCACCAGCATGGGTTTTCGTTTCACCGTGCAGCACCAGTTGTCCTTTGCTATCATCAATAGTATAAACACGGATCAGATCCAGACCGAGATCTTGTACGAACAGGAAGCGGCCGTCCGGGCTAAAGAAACTGGAATGTGGATGCGGACGATCCTGACGTTCAGGATGCGCTCCTTTGCCCTCGTGTTGTTTAACATCCAGCAACTCACCAATACGTCCGTCCTCAGTCAGAGACACCAGTCCGACCATACCTCCGTGGTAGCTGACTACAATCAGGTAACGATCGGATGGATCACGCTGAATGTGGCAAGTTGTGGACCCTACGTTTTCCGCACGATTCAGCAATGTAAATGTGCCTTTAACCGGGTCGATTTCAAAAGCGGAAGCTTCGCCTACCTTCGCTCCTGCGGCGGAAGTCGTCTCTCCAATGGAATACAGCTTCCGATTTTTAACGTCCACATTCAGGAATGTAGGATTTTTCAAGCCGGAGAACTCGTCCTGTAAAGTCAGGGCTCCTGTTTCTTCATTAAAAGTGTACGAATAAACTCCGCTACCTTCCAATTCGGCGTAAGAGCCTGCGAATACGAGCAATTTTTGTTGTGCTGTCATGGTTGTGTCCTCCTTAGATTAAAAAAATGATGGGCAATTGGAATGATTGCACCTGGTACAAATATTGGTGCTTTAAGCAGTGCGCTCCACCACAGGTTCTGTAGACAATGCTACATTTCCTGCTACCGCACGCGAGATCATGCATGAGGACTCGGCTTGCTCTGCAAGGCGCAATGCTTGTTCGATTTGCCCGTCTGTTGCTTCAACGGACAATAGAACTCGCGGACGATGCACAATTCGGCGATATGTAAAAATGTTGTTCGTTACATCGACAATCCCTTCGGATTCCAGTGTCAGTGAAACCACCGGGAGACCGGCACGCTCCATCATCGCCGCCAAGGTAATCAGATAGCAAGTAGCAGCTGCGCCGAGCAACATTTCATCCGGATTGGTGCCCACACCAGGGCCTCCCATCTCAGCCGGAATTGAAATCGCAGTCCGCAACTGTCCGGTCTCAATACGCCCGTCGCTGTTGCGTCCCCCGTTCCAGTCTGCCTTGAGCAGAAAGGTATGTTCCATTTCAGGTCACTCCTCTCTCTTGTATTATGAATCTTAACATAGGTGAATGTAAAGGTTAGGCAATCTCCTGATTTTTCGTCTCAGTACCCAGCAGCCATACAGCAGCTGCTCCGATCAGGATGGCTATGAAGAAAATCGCAAAGATGGATGATAACGTTACGCCTTGTCCTACGAGTATTCCGACCACAAAAGGTCCAATCACGCCCCCGATTCGGCCGAATGCAGCTGCCATACCCACACCGGTAGAACGGGTAGCAGTCGGGTACAGTTCCGGAGTATAAGCATACATGGCTCCCCATGCACCGAGATTAAAAAAGGACAAGCAGATACCGGCAGCCAGCAGCATCCCTGCCGTTTCCGAGGTACCAAACCAAATTGCGGACACTGCCGTGAGCAGCAAGTAGATAATCAGTACAAATTTGCGGCCCAGCTTTTCAATCAGATAGGCAGCGGTAAAATAACCAGGCAATTGTGCAAGTGTCATGATCAGGACATACTCAAAGCTTTTAACCAGCTCAAATCCTTTCATAAACATTATGCTCGGCAGCCACAGGAACATGCCGTAGTATGAAAATACCACTGTAAACCATAAAATCCACAGCATTAGTGTAGATTTGCGATGAGGTCCTGACCAAATCGCAGCCAATCGTGCACGTAACGGAAGTTTGACGCTCTGCTGCTTGTACCGAGGTGAATCCTCAATAGCTCTGCGCAAATAAAGAGCGTACAGGGCAGGCACTGCGCCGAGAACAAAAGCCAGCTGCCAACCGTATTTTGGAATAACAAAATAAGCAATAAGAGCCGAGAGAATCCAGCCTGCCGCCCAGAAGCTTTCCAGCAGCACCACTGCTCTTCCCCGTTCTTTGACAGGCACTGACTCTGACACCAGTGTCGAAGCAACAGGTAATTCTCCACCTAAGCCTGCACCGGCAATAAAGCGCAACACCAGCAGCATACCGAGACCTGTAGCCAAAGCAGACAAGCCACTGGCAATGGAAAAGATCAACAGGGTCCACACTAATATAGCGCGTCTGCCGTAACGATCTGCCAAAATCCCCGCCAAGGCGGCTCCAAATACCATTCCTATTGAATTCATCGCAGTCAGCAGACCAATCTGCTCTGATCCAAGATGCCACTCCTTAGCCAACGCTGCCACTATAAATGAAAGCAGCCCGACATCCATAGCGTCAAACAGCCAACTAAGCCCTGCGCTGAACAACAATTTCCTTTTTTTAGCTGGGGGTAATGAAGTTAATTCGCTCATGATTCGCTCTCCCTTAGCAATGCATCGTATGTAGACGTATATTCAGGTGTCTTGTCACCTGTAGTCCAGCATTTATTGTACCGTAAACTTCCCGAATCTGCGAGCTTTTTTACGCAAAAAAAACGGAAGATTGCCTACGGCAATTCTCCCGCCTTCTGGAACTGTCAGTTACCGGTTTTGGACCAGACCGATGATTGTCACCATGAGCACCAGCAGCTGGATGAGTGTATCGTTACTCATTCCAATCGCCTCCATCCCATATGAGATACTCCTTCGGCCGTTTCCCCTCTCCCCGGATTATGACGCTTGTTCCCCAATACATACCTATGCAGGCGGCGGGAAGCTTATGATCAATAATGCATATAAATCTTCATACGTTTAAGGTTTAATCCAGGACCACTGCAAATCCATTTCCTGAATGCATTCACGGCTATCAAGTCCATCATTAGCCACCAGCGGGGTCACCGGATAGATGCTCATATCACCCTGCTCATACGTGCGCAATAAAGGCAGCAGCTCATCAATGTTCTGAATCGACGGATCTAGCCATGAATCTATTTGATCTGCTTCCAAAATAGCTGGCATACGACTGTCAAATTCACGTATATCCGTATTGGCCTGAACCGTCATCATCGTACAGGTGCGTAACGGTTCCTTTCGACTATCCTGCCATATTTCATACAGCCCCGCGACCGCAAACATCTTCTGCTCCGGCAGTACCACTCGGACGGCACACATGCGTTTGCCTAATTTCCGCCAATAATAAAATCCATTGCAAGGAATAATGCAGCGACGGGTTTCCGCCATCTTGCGATAGCTAGGATTTACCCGAACGGTATTCAGGTCTGCATTGACACAATCCTTGCCCCAATAGGGAATAAACCCCCAGCGAAATTCATCAAGCACTCGTTCTCCATCCTGATGCAGCACAATTGGAACATGCTGAGTGGGACTCATATTATAACGTGTTTTATAATAATACATCACCCGTTGTATACCAAAATGGTCCCTTACCTCATCTAAATCAGCCGATAACGAAAATCTTTTGCACATATGCAAGTCATCCTTCCGCCTTTTTTTACCTATTGTGCGGATATACAAGGAAAAATATGCATAAGTGAGGATTTTACAAAAAACCTGATGCTCAAAATATATAGCAATATCCCCGCAGTCATAAAGCTACGGGGATAGATGCTAACTTATAACGTTATTATTACTTCTTTTCTACAGCATGGCCGCCAAATTCATTACGCAGCGCTGCAACTACTTTTCCGTTGAATGTATCGACATCCAGCGAACGGTAGCGCATCAGCAAGGACAAGGCAATGACCGGAGTTGCTGCTTGAAGGTCCAGCGCTTCCTCAACCGTCCATTTACCTTCACCGGAAGAGTGCATAACCCCGCGGATTTCGTCCAGGTTTGCATCTTTGGAAAATGCGCGTTCAGTCAAGCCCATTAGCCAAGAGCGGATAACAGAACCATTGTTCCACACGCGCGCTACTTGTTCATAATCAAAGTCAAAGTTACTTTTCTCAAGTACTTCAAAGCCTTCA
This sequence comes from Paenibacillus ottowii, assembly GCF_006874425.1. Classification (GTDB taxonomy): domain Bacteria; phylum Bacillota; class Bacilli; order Paenibacillales; family Paenibacillaceae; genus Paenibacillus; species Paenibacillus ottowii. The sequence goes on along the minus strand of NZ_VIJZ01000004.1, from coordinate 511,059 downwards.
CCAATGGAAGCCATCATACCGTATTCCACACCATTGTGAACCATTTTCAGAAAATGTCCGCTACCGGATTTACCTGCATACAAATAACCATTTTCCACCGCTGTATCGCGGAAAATCGGCTCAACAACTGCCCAGGCTTCTGGATCGCCACCGATCATGTAACAAGCACCATTGCGTGCACCTTCCATCCCGCCGGAAGTTCCTGCATCCATGAAGCTGATACCGTATTCTTTCAGACGAGCATGGCGAGCAATGGATTCTTTGTAATGAGAATTTCCGCCTTCAATAATGATGTCCCCTTTGGACAACATGGGTTGAAGCTGATCCAGCACAGAATCCACGATTTGGTGAGGAACCATGATCCACAGTACTCTCGGGGATTGAGTTGCTTGCACAAGCTCTTCCAAAGTAGAAGCACCTGTAGCTCCATAGTCCTTCATTTCTTGGATTGCAGCTGCATTGACGTCGTAAGCTACAACTTCGTGCTTATGATCGATCAAGTTTTTACCAAGATTCAAACCCATTTTTCCCAAACCAATTAATCCTACTTGCATTATAAAGGCCTCCTGCCGTAGCAAAATATATTTTTGTACCTACTTTTGGGTTGGATTAAGAACGAACGACTGCTTTTTCAGCACTTTCGGACTTTTCGTCCAACCACCATGTAAAGCCTTGCTCTTCCAACAATTTATCAGAAGCTGCTGGGCCGTAAGAGCCTGCCGCATACGTGTGAAGCGGAACTTCGCCACGGGCAAAGGCTTCGAGTACGGGTTCAACCCACACCCATGAAAGCTCCACTTCGTTCCAATGAGCAAAAAAGGTGGAATCGCCGCGCAGCGCATCAAAGATGAGACGTTCATAGGCTTCTGGAACATCCTTAGCCTCGGAATGATAATTCATCAGAACCGTCTCTAACTGGCCGTTGTTTAGCGGATCTCTACTGTTGAGACGAAGCGTTACCTTTTCATCCGGGTTAACATGGATGATCAGCAAGTTCGGGTCTGTCGGTTGCCCTTGAGCAGCATAAGGGTCTGTAATATCCTTTTTAAATTCCACGACGATACGAGTGGATTTTTCTTTCATTCGTTTACCAGTACGAATATAGAACGGCACACCCGACCATTGTTCATTGTCAATCCAAAGGCGGGCTGAAATGAACGTATCATTTTGCGAATCAGGTCCGATGTCCGGCTCCTCTTTATAGGAAGGAACTGCTTTTCCGTTGATCTCACCTGCGGTATATTGTCCTCTAACTACGTTGGAAGCAATATCGGAAGGATCAAGGGCACGAAGCGCGTCCATTACCTTACTTTTTTCGTCCCGCACTTGATCTGCCGTGATATGTCCCGGCTTGTTCATAGCCGTCATCATCAGCACCTGCAGCATGTGATTTTGTACCATATCACGAATAGCGCCGGAGTGATCGTAGTACCCTGCTCGCTCCTCTACGCCTACAGTCTCAGAAGCGGTAATTTGTATATTAGCAATGTATTGATTGTTCCATACCCCTTGAAGCAATGGATTAGCAAATTTCAAGGCTTCGAGGTTTTGAACCATCGGCTTACCTAAGTAATGGTCAATACGATAAATCTCATCCTCAGCAAAGGTTCTGCTCAGGCGATCATTCAGCTCACGAGCCGATTCCAAATCATGCCCAAATGGTTTTTCAATAATGAGTCGTTTCCAACCCTTTGTTTCTGCCAAACCGCTTTCGCGAATGTTGTGGGCAATCACATCAAAAAATTCCGGTGCCACCGATAAGTAAAACATGCGGTTCCCCGGAATTCCCAAGTCATTTTCACGTTGCTCAGCAAGCTGTAGCAGCTTTTTATAATCTTCCGGGTGGTTAACGTTCAATGCACAGTAACGGAAAGCACTTAAGAACTGATCCATCTGTGCACGGTCATCGTTCACATGTCTGGAAAAATCCTTAATGGATTGCTCTACATTATTTTGAAATTGCTCGTTAGCCACTTCACGACGCCCCATCCCAATTACAGAAAAGGAAGCCGGAATTTTACCTTCTACAAACAAATTATACAAGGCAGGGTAAATTTTGCGTTTGGCCAAATCCCCTGTCGCTCCAAATAAGACAAATGTCATTGAATCCATGAAATATTCCTTCTTCCCATTATAAAAGATGAGGTTATTAAAAGTTACCTGAGGAATTAACGTAACCCATAATACACCCAAAATAAGGGGCAAGTCAATCAAATTTTAGCGAAATCGTGAACATTCGATATATCCTGTAATGATAACGTTTTCTGTGGTATGATTGATGATATGAAAGAGAAAAAACTGTTAAAATTGTCACAGTTGATACAAAGCATTATAGTTACTATTGGTATACAGAGTTACTTTTAGTATACTGTTTAAAACAACAATGAAATTGAGGGGATTCAGATGAGCGACGACAGGCAGCCCAAGCTTTTGTGCGGTAAGGTAGAACAGTCCTTTCAGATCATCAGCAAAAAATGGACCGCTCTCATCATTCATACTTTGATGGAACATCCCAAACGATTTAGTGAAATTCAAGTTTCCATACCTGACCTTAGCAAACGCATGCTGAACGAGCGCATCAAGGAACTAGAGCTTTCGGGCCTAATCCTTCGCAATGTCATCACAGAGCGGCCTGTACGTACCGAATATTCGCTGACACGTAAAGGTAAAGAGCTAGGTGATGCATTGAATGGTGTGGAGAGCTGGGCCGAAAGATGGCTCTAAACCAATAACAGGAGATCGCCACTCGCTCTCCTGTTATTGTGTTACTCCATGTGGATCATAATACAAGCAGTAAAACGTAAATAATGGGACAATCGCAGCAATAGCACATGATTTCAGGAATGAGCCAGGAAAGGATGAGACCGATGGCATTTGGCATTACCCGGCAGGAACTGCTGAGCTGGAAAAGAGAAGTCAGCCGTGGCGAGATTGCTTTTCTGACGCATTACTGGCTGGATGACCGTTTTCCAGGCATTACAACGGTCACCAAGGTGGGCTGTTCTAACTTGGATAAGCTGCGCTTATGGTGCAACCATAACGGATTGGACCCTCAATATATACATCAGCGTCAGCCCTATCCTCATTTTGATCTCATCGGTACCAAACAGACGGAAATTTTACGCAAGTATGGCATGAGCGATCAATTAAGACGCTTCGAGCCTCATCTTCAACCAAGTACACGCCCATCGTTCTAAACCGCAGCTCTCAGAGTTGCGGTACTTTTGTTTTCATCCCGGATAATACCTTGTGTATCCAGATTGCTGACATCGCTCCTTCTCCCATCGCTACAGTCGCTTGCTCGGCATGAGCCCCTAAGTCTCCGGCAACCCACACATTCTCCACGTTGGTCATTTTGCTGCGGGGATGAGTCTCAATATGCTTGTTGTGCAGCAGACGGACACCTAGTTGCTCCGCCAGCTCTGAATGAACATGGTTGCTTCCAAAAGCTAAGAAGCCCCGTTCTGCTCGAACGACTTGTCCATCAGCCAACTGCACTCCCTCAAAACAGCCCGGTTGTCCGGTGATAATCTCAATAATGGCTGACTCCTTATATTCGATCCCTTTTTCCCGCAGCTTGACGATCAGCTCGTTCGGTACTTCTGAACGCTCATGATTGACATAAACCAGTTGATCGGTACGTGCTGACAAAATTAAAGCCATGGAAGCTCCCTCTTTGCCCGCCCCCATCACGACCGTCCTGCGATCCTGGACCTCGTATCCGTCACAGTCCGGGCATACATACACACTGTTGCCCAAGCAGGCTTGTAACCCTTCCAGTTTTGGAAAACGGTCCGTTAGCCCTGTGGCTAATAATAGCGTTTTTGACGTATATACTAAACCTGTCTCCACTTCAATGTTAAAAAGCTCATCTCGCTTGATCGCTTTTACCGCCTTGCCATCAATAAATTCTGCGCCTAGCTTCGTGGCTTCACTACGTCCGAGTCGTCGTAGCTCGTCACCAGAAATCCCGTCTGGAAAGCCCAAAATATTATGATACTGCTGGCACAGCGTTGATCGACCATAGCCCGAATCTATCACAAGTACCCGATGACTGCTGTATCTGCCCAATTGAATCGCTGCTTGCAGTCCGGCGATCCCCCCACCGACAATAATGCAATCGTAGTTCATGCCATAATTCCTCCTTCAAATGCGCGCAAATAAACATCTACAAAAAAGCAATCACACTTATGTAAACTTCTCATCCAATTTCAAACATAATATCACCCATTTACAGATGAATTAACCTTGTTCCCCATGGTCAAAAAGGTCACATTCCTTAAAAAATGGAATGGCAAACAGCACTGTGGATTATCCGCAGTGCTGTTCTCAGATGGAATCTGACTCATTATACTATGGTAATCATTATTTAAATGTTTTTACGCGTTCTTCAATAGGTTGGAATTCCTTGTCGCCTGGTTGGAAGGTCGGTTTACCAAATGGCATTTCAGCAATCAGTTTCCAATGCTCAGGAATGTTCCATTCGTTTTTCACTTTTTCATCGATCAGTGGGTTGTAATGCTGAAGGGACGCACCGAGTCCTTCTTGCTCCAGAGCCGTCCATACCACCAATTGCAGCATGCCGTTAGATTGATTGGCCCAGATTGGGAAATTGTCCGCATATGCTTCAAATTGTTGTTGCAGACCAGCGATCACGTTGTTGTCTTCAAAAAACAACACTGTTCCGTAACCGCTGCGGAAACCATTCATTTTCTCAGCAGTAGATTTGAATTGTTCTTCATTGCCTACCACTTCCCGCAGAATATCTTCTGTAATATTCCACAGTTTGTCATGATGCTCTCCGAGTAACACTACAGCGCGTGAAGTTTGGGAGTTGAAAGAAGTAGGTGTATACTTCACAGCTTCCTCTACAATCTCTTGAATTCGTTGGTCAGAAATTACTTGTTCTTTGCTAATGCCATAATAGGAGCGTCTGTCTTTTAGCGCTGTGAAGAAGTCTTTAGTCATTTTGTTACCTCCTGAGAAAAATTAATTACTTTTCGTAACTTAATATACATCGCACATATCTTAAAGTCAAGAGATTTCTTTTTAAATATTACCAGTTAGTTGAAAATTATACGTTGCCATTATATTTTTTCTCACTGGAAGAGGTGTGCTTGGTTACATCCTTGTCTCTCTCCTCCTGTCTTTCCATCTTTAAATCCTCTACGGGAATGGCATCTACTGTCTGCTCAATTTCAAACCTGTCGAATAAGCTTTCCTGATCTGTTGGATACTGCTCCGCATGATCACGATTAATCGGCTGATTCTGATGTTTAGACTCCGTCGTTTCTCTCCCCGTCTGGTCTTTTTGCTCATTCTTACCGTGTAGATTATCTTCAAATGGGGTCATCTTTCTTCCCTCCCTATCGGATTGTGTTCACAGTATACTTTTACCTTTCAAATCGGGGATTAAACGCAAAAAAGAGAAAATCTCCGAAAGATTTTCTCTACTCATGTTCTTTATTAATAGTTGACTGGATTATTGCGAGCTGGATTTACGTGTACACTCATGAAAAAGATGAGGCTCCAGCTTCTCTCCCGCTACGAGCTTCTGCACCAACTCTGTACCTGAGGCCGGAGTCATTTGACCATACCAGTCCCCTTGCGGATATACGATTACAACGGCCGCATCATGGCAGCGCCCATTACAACGAGTTCTGGTTGTGTGAATATAGGCTTCTGCTTGTTGTTTACGAATTTCATCCCGAATTGCTTGGGTAACTTCTTCACCCTCATGTCGCATACATGTGCCTCCATTGCAGATCAGTACATGATGCTTCATCGGTTCTAAATCAAAAATAGCCATAGCTTCCCCTTTAATCAACAGTTGTTGGTTTTTAAATTAACGTTTATCTGGATAAAGAACAAGCTGTGCTTCCATCCGCCCGCCTTCAATCGTCAGCACGATAAATGAATATTCGTCTTCACCGCGTTTGTCCGTCGGAGACCCGGGGTTAAGGACAAGCAGATGATCTATCTTTTTGACCACAGGAATATGGGAATGTCCATAAATCAGGCAATCCAGTGTTTCTCCCTTAAACGTGTTTAACGCGATATTTTCTGTCGAGCCGCGCCAGCCATGACCATGAACCATGCCGATTCGCTTGCCTTGGGCTTCAACGATTCGTTGATAACCTAGACGCTCCACGATGTCGGTTCCATCATTGTTTCCAACTATGCCTTGCACAGGCGCAAATTCAGCTAGACATTCATAGACGAACCAATCCGTCCAATCTCCGGCGTGGAGAATAAGGTCACTGCCCTTTAGCTCCTGTACAAGCCGACTAGGCAGCGTTTTGCTTCTATGCGGCATATGAGTGTCTGAAAGTACGATGATTTTCATATCAATTTCTCCTTAGCGACGTCATTACACGGATGAACTTTGTTGCCCAACCCGCTGCTTGAGAGCCTGCTCCAGATCACGCAACGTAACGGTCTCGAAAAACGCCTGTATTTTCTGCTCTGCCACGGTGTATAAACCATCCAACAAAGCGTCTATGTTCCTGCCAACCTCGCAATTACAGTTGCTGTCGGTATGAATGGCGAACAGCGGACCTTCATCCTTGGTTGCTTCATAGATCATTTTCAGATTGATGTTGGAACTTGACATGCTTAGACGAAAGCCGCGCGCTCCTGGCGACGAATCCACCAGACCCGCTTGCTTGAGCCGGCTCATAATTCTTCTCACAACTACCGGATTGGTATTAATGCTGGAAGCAATAAGTGACGAAGTCATTCGCTCGGGTGCTCCTTCAGCCAGAAGAAGCAGACAATGGATACTAACGGAAAAATGGGTACTCATGTTAACCACCTTTATATGTGTGCCTCATTAAATATTTGGTAAAATGCATGTTTACATCATACCACATTAGGGTCAGCGACACAGTGCTTACTACTCCTTACTCGGGAAAAAAGTCATTTTCAGGGCGTACTCGCACTTTTAATTGGCGCACACTATATTCTAGCTGCTTGATGATATCTTCCAGTTGACGACGGTCAAGTGCATTAAAGTCGGCGGCAGGCTTGGGTGCATTTTTCAAATCACGTATGGTTGCCTGCTGCTCCTGCCACTTGTCCATCAGGTCGGCTATATTCGCATAAAAGCGTTCGTAATCCTTGATCACTTCATCCAGAAAGGCATCTACCTCGTCTGGATCATAGCCACGCATTTTATTTTTAAACTGTTTCTCATGAATGGAGAGCGCGTCCAGCTGAATGCCCAGTTGTTTAAACAACTGCTTTTGCTTATCCAGACGACGCTTCATATGTTCATCCATCGGTTTTCCCTCCTTAACACACTATTCTTTTTATATCACATTCTAGGCTGGGAATAAAAGTCTCTGCTGATTGCGCTGCCCTATGAACGGGTATAAAAAAGCATACGCGCCACTCATACAGACCATGAAGGGGAGAGATGATCATGAAACATTTGAACGATTCGCAGCTTGCAGAGCTGAAACATATGTTGCTGGAGCAGAAAAAGGATTTAGAAAAGCATTTTAAGCAAAACGATCAGGAAAATACGCAATTGGGAGAAGCACTGACAGATTCCACAGGTGAGCTCTCGTCCTACGATAACCACCCCGCTGATATAGGGACGGAAACCTTTGAACGATCCCGTGATCTGGCGATTAATGAGTCGCTGGAGAACGAGCTGGAGCAGGTCAATGCAGCCTTGCAACGGATGCAGGACGGAACGTATGGAATATGTGTGGAGAGCGGCGAAGAAATTCCTTTTGAACGGTTGCAGGCCATTCCATATACCGCCTATACCGTCAAGCACACTCCAAATCGAGAATTATCAAATGACCGCCCAATCGAGGAACAGGTTATGACTTCGCCACCCAAAGGTGCAGGTGAGGTTCGCCAACGGAATGCAGGGCGATTTGACGATGCGGGCGCATGGGACGCGGTGGAAAAATACGGCACATCAAACTCGCCTGCGACAGCCGCCAAGCGTGATGTCACAGATTATGATGAAAATATGTGATGCTAGCATGTGCAAAAGTTCATTGAAGATATCTATGTATTGGTTCATCTAAAAAAGCAGCTTGTCCATAGACAGGCTGCTTTTCTATGTCTTCCGAAAATACGATGATCTCGCTTACCCAATTTCTATCCGCTTTCGACTGCGAGCTGACTCAATACAAGCGTCGATTACCTTCATATTGCTCACCGCATCTTCTGGCTCATATGGCAACGGAATACCGTCAAGCACCGCTTCGGCAAAAGCATCTGCTTGCAATTCAAAAGAATTAAAACCTTTCAAACGTTCCTCACGCGTAACCGAGCCGACATGAACGAAAATCTGCGGTACGACAGACGTTCTTTCCCAACCGAACATTTTGGGCATCGCAATCGTACCCTTGCTACCGAGAATTTCCATATTGGAACGGTTGGCTGCCCACATACCACAATCGAAGGTAAGGTTGACTCCACCCGGAAATTCCAGCAGGCCGGAAGCCATCATATCAACGTTGTCATGCTCGGGGGAAAATAAAGCATGTACTGTCACTGCCTCCGGTTCCCGATCCAAATACATACGAGCGGCTGAGATTGGATACACGCCCACATCATATAACGAGCCGCCGCCCATGCTTTTATTAAAGCGTACATTATCTGCCTGATCGGTATTGTTAAATGTAAACGTACAGTGAATGCCGCGAATGTCACCAATTTCCCCACTATTGATGATTTCCTTAATTCTTCGATGTTTGGGATGATAGCGATACATAAAAGCTTCCGCAAACGTCACTCCTGCCCGGCGACACGCTTCAATCATACGGCTTGTCCCGGCCGAGCTAAGAGAAGACGGTTTTTCACACAAAACATGCTTCCCGGCCTCCGCGGCCTTAATGGTCCACTCTTCATGCAAATGGTTCGGTAACGGGATATACACCGCTCCGATATCGGGATCTGCCAACAGCTCGTCATAGCTTCCATAACTTCTCGGAATATCGAACTCTCGGGCAGCCTCGGCGGCTTTATCCGCATCACGACTGGCAATGCCTAGCACTTCTCCACGTTCGGACTGCTGAATCGCCGGAATTACAGCAATTCTAGCGATCTCCGCCGTGCCTAAAATGCCCCATTTCAGCTTTCTACCCATCATTCTCATCCTTTCGTCGTTAGGAATAGTTGTCTTGTTCCGCTTTATGCAGCATACCTAAGCAACGGTCCAGATCGGCTTTAACCTGCTTTTTGTACAGCCGTGCTTTCTCTTCCCCATCGTCTGTGAAATGATAGAGCACAATCTCCTGAAAATCTACACGCGGGTCTGTTCCTTTTAATTTCTTGGTACGGTAAAAAACGCCTTCCTGAACCAGTTCATGCAGTGCCCGGTATACCTCACTTTGAGGTGGAACATAGCCGAAACTACTGAACTCATCTTTCATCGATTCGAGCATCTGATATCCATATCCGCGATGCCTCTCTACCATTGTGATTAGATAAATTTTGATAAAAGCCCGCTGGGATATCATAAACGCCATTTCACAGCCTCCTCTATACCTTATTTAAACCTTATTTAAGCAGCTTACCTTCCATTATAAACCACTCCGGGTCCATAGACTATTTCCTTTCATAAATAGGAGAGCTTACGAGAATCTTCGTCCCTTGTGACCTCTTTTAAGGTGATGAGAGCCGTGAAATGAAGCGTTCTAGGGTAGTATGTAGAGCGCTGAGGAGTGATTTCTGGGTTTTCTTTTATGAATTTTTCATATGTTGAAACAACATAATAATACATACTTAAAAAAGTATTCCCCGGCCTTCTAGGCTAGCCGGAAATCTTTTTAGCTAATCCCTTGTTATTCGCAACCCGATGTTTTATATTGACATAAGAGTAGGTCAAAAAAAAGAGGTGAACGGACAAGATGTCTCCACGCACGAAAGAACAAAATGAAGAGATTCGGCTGCGGCGTCTGGCGCAAATCCGAAAAGCCGCTGCCGATGTATTTTTGAATAAAGGTCCTCTACTTGAAATCCGCGATGTGGCCGTGCAGGCGGGTCTCGGCTATGGCACGGTTTACCATTATTACAGCAATAAAGGCGATTTGCTCAATGATCTGCTATGGGACGCGTTAGAGCGTGCCGGGGGATGGCCGGAGACCCCGTTGGAGGCCCCTCGCGTTTCAGTTTCGGGAGAGGCGCTGGCAGGCGGGCATTTCGGCTTAGCTGCGGCGGCGGACACCATGAACATGGCTGCCGCCGATTTCCAAAGCGAAAGCCGCGAAACAACCGCTGCCGCAGAGCTCGGCCCTGTTGCCGCCGCCGGCGTCCGGCTGTTGCAGCTTTGGGCAGAGGACCACGCCCTGTACCTGCTGCACAAGCTGGCCGGCGAGGGCTTTGCCGCGCTACCTGAAGGGCGCTCGGCCCCGCTCTCGGCCGCTTATCGCCGGGAAGTGCTCGCGCCGCTGGCCGTGCTGCTGGAAACAGAGCGTGCGGTCGACGGGGTTGCCGCTTCTGGCGAAAACGCGGCGAATTCACCGCATCAGCTACAACGTGCGGAGATGCTGCTGGCTGCCTTGGTCGGCTGCGCCTCGCTTTCGCTTCGCCGCGGAAAGCTGCACGAGGAGGCTAGGGATATCGTCCAGTTTTTAAAATTATAGAATGGATAAGGAGCGAACAAACAAAGATGATCATTTTAAAATCACCTAGGGAAATCGAAGAGATGAAGCCAGCGAGCCAAATCGTTGCGGACTGCTACCGCGAGGTAGGCAAGCTGATCGAGCCTGGAATTACTACCCGGGAAATAAATGACTTTGTTGCCAGACATATCACCAAGCTGGGCGGCAAGCAGTTTACGAAAGGGTACAACGGGTTCCCCGCTGAAACCTGCATTTCGGTCAACGATGTGGTGGCGCACGGCATTCCTTCGAACCAGAAGCTTATGGATGGTGACTTGCTGAAGCTCGACATCGTCGTGGAGTATGGCGGATGGTTCGGCGATGCGTGCTGGTGCTATGCGGTGGGCAATATCCGGCCGGAGGCGCAAAAATTAATGAAGGTGGCAAAGGAATGCTTGGATCTGGGGATCGCCCGGGCACTCCCTGGGGGCCGGCTCGGCGACATAACGTCGGCGATTCAACAGCATGCGGAAGCGAACGGGTTTTCAGTCGTACGCGATCTACTGGCGCACGGGATCGGGCGGAGCCTGCATGAGGAGCCAAGCTACGAGCATATCGGCATAGCCGGCAAGGGCATTCGGTTAAAGGAAGGCATGGTGTTTACGATCGAACCGATGATCAACGAAGGTACGTTCCGTATCACGATCGACGACGATCAGTGGACGGCGAGAACGGCCGACGGCAAGCTGTCGGCCCAATTTGAGCATACGATCGCAATTACGGCAGACGGACCACTGATTTTAACAGCCCAGTAAGCACAGAAGTGCACGGACGTGAATGCGTCATTTTAGGAACAAGATTGGCGTTGACTTCCTGTAGGCACAATTCAATATGTTGTTTCCATTCTTCCTTGGACTTCAATCAAAGATGACGAAGCAATTGTTTCGTCATCTTTGCAAAAAAGCTTTTAATCCCATTTTGCTTGTACGCTGAAATATTTCACGCTCCGCATCCGCTAAATGCAGTTTATGATACCCTAAACAATTACATTATTTTTTGAAATTTTGGGTCGATCTACTCGATTTGCTGATCAAGCTTGCTTTTGCAGAGCTGGCGGACCTCCAACAGGGTGGGAACGAATCCGCAGCCCTACAATCCATTTGCCCAAAGGCAGATGTGCCAGCAACCACGTCCCACCAAGAGAAAAGATTACACAGAGAACGAATGAAACCAGTGTACGAAGAACATGGCTCCAGTCAGCAAATAACGTTTCATCAAAATAGTAGGTTACGCGCAGCATAAAGGCATGCATCAGATAGGCCCCATAGGACAACGTCCCCATGACGGTCAGCATCCGCGCCGCACGTCCTCCCTTATGAGCAATCCACGTTGCTACCCGATAAGCTGCAAAAATAGACGTGACGCAATATATTGCCATGACCGGACGCAGCAGAGACAAATAGTTAAAGGAAAAAACCGTACCTCGCGGCGTCTGGAAGTGACCAATCATCTCATACAGTAAGTATCCTGTAATCACGATAAACAAAGGCCAATATACCATCTGCGCCTTCATGACCCAAGCATTCCAACGTTTGACGTTCATTCCGGCTGCCGCTCCTAATACAAAATAAAAGAAAAAGTAGATCACATTCCGGTCAGCGTATATGGTAAACCATGAAGAAATAATGGGAAGCTGGAGCTGATCCATCATTTGATATACGGGTCCCACCGCGAACATGAGCAAAATATAAAGGATGCCGAATCCTGCCAATGTGGCGGGTCGCCATGTTGTTGGCAACAGCGCAGATAAACGACGTACAGCATAACGAAACACTGGAAACAACACATAACATTGGATAATCATAACGATGTACCACAGATGATAGCTGCTTTTCCCATTCAACAGCTTTTGTAAAAAATCTAATGGGTGAATAAATCCTCCACTTTGGACAAGCTGATTCCCCAACTCGTATAAAAGAGACCATATGATATAAGGAACGATGATGTCTATGAATCGTTTACGCAAAAACGTCCCATACTTTAAGGCCCCATCATAATTGTAAAATAGCACCATCCCAGTAATGAACACAAACACAGGCACTGCAAATTTGGAACACAGCAATAATAGTGTCATTAAAACTCCGTCCTGGATGCGCGCCCCCGGCGCAAATGCAAAGTGTGCGACGGAATGCTGAAGAACAACGGCTGCAAAAGCCAGCCCTCTCAGCAAAGCGACTTCGGAAATTCTCTCTTTTTGACTCATGTCCCTCTCCTGTTACATCTAACAATTTATAAATCTATTATAACGACAATTCTATAAAAATATATAGAGGGATAAAGGTGCCAATGCCAAGCCATGCATCAACTTCTTAGGTATATTCAATAAATAGCCAACACATAAAAGCAGCAATCTCCTCATGGGGAGACTGCTGCTGCAGAAAACCTAATTATTTAGAAGGAGCCAGACGGCTGTAAATTACGTTTTCGACCAGCCATGACGACGATTACAAATTCCTTCTAGTATCTGTGTACGCATCTGTCCGCGTATCTGCCACAGTATCATCATATGTTCTGTAACGATCTGCATTCAAAGAGCGGTTGGTGCGGAAAATATCATATACATCCCTGTGATGATCAGCGGAATCCACTAGCACTAAAATCTTGCCTTGATCAACATATGTCTCATATTGACGGGCATCATCTTCTGGAATGCCAAGTCCGACCAGTCCACCGACCAAGCCACCTGCTCCCGCCCCGACAGCTGCCCCGGTAAGGGTAGCGGCGATAGGTCCAGCAGCAAGAATAGGCCCGATCCCCGGAATTGCCAATGCTCCAATGCCTGCCAGCAAGCCAGCAACACCGCCTACAACTCCACCTGTAGCCGCACCTGTGGCTACACCTTCCGGTGCTTTAGTCCCCGTCTCCTCACTAATCGTTCTCAAGTCCTCACGGTCACGTGTGATCACAGAAATCTCACTGCTTGGGATTCCTTTGCTCTGCAGTTGTCCAATTGCACGAGATGCTTCTTGTTCGGTATCAAAAACACCAACAATTTTCTTTTCGTTATAATCGTTTAAGTTATTAGCCATGATAGTTACCTCCCAATATGTTGTTTGGTGAGTGGTTCGTTTTTTCATTACCCCACTATCCTGACGTTTAAACGATTTTACAAAATCATAATGAATCTTTTTCAAGTTTGTCTACCGATCAACGCTTCGGCTTTGCTCTGTTGGTGGCCACCGCTTCCAATGGATCATCTGGCCAATAATGCTTGGGGTATCTGCCTTTCAGATCCTTTTTAACTTCAAAATAAGCCTCGCTCCAGAAGCTGGACAAGTCGGAAGTCACTTGCACGGGTCGCTGGGCAGGTGACAATAAATGCAGCACAATCGGCACACGTCCGCGCCCAATACGGGGCGTATCCTTCATGCCAAACAGTTCTTGTAGTCTCACGGCCAGTGCAGGAGCCTCAGGATTTGAATAATCAACAGGAATACGTGAACCACTGGGTACACGTATATGCGTCGGTGCTTCCTGTTCGAGCTGTTGCCGCTGTCCCCAATTCAACCTGCCCAGCAGCAATTCGCTACCATCCAGCCGTTGCAGATCGGCTATATTTTTGGCTCCAAGCGCAAAAGGTAGCAGCCACGATTCCAGCGAATCCAACAGCGCGGATTCTGAACTGTCTGGCCACTCCTCGGGTGATGAAAAGTGCATAAAAATCAAACGTGCCTGCAACTGGAGGGTTTGCCGATTCCAGGACAGCAATTTGAGACCACGTTCCCGGATACCCTGCATTAAGGCGGCTGCGATTTCCTCAGCCGGAGGTCGCTCATAGGACGTTTCCTTTAGGATAAGCGAGCCCAGCCGAATTACTTTGCGGGCTCTCACAGCTGAAGCGGAGCTATCCCAGTATACGTTAGCTTGTTCCAACAGCAAATCGCTGCAATGCTGGATCAGCTCTTGCAGTTCAAGCGGCGCCGCCAACTGAATGGCGCCATCTGCTCCCTCGTCGTCCACTTCGGCGGCGACGAGATAGGGCGAACGCGACATCCACTCCACTTGTCGGAGTCGAGCCCCCCGGCCGCCGCTAAGCAAAAAGCGGCCATCCCCTCGGCCCTGCGCGATCCGATCCGGATACGCAAAGGCCAGCAGCAGCCCGCAAGCCGCGGAGCCGTCAGGCTCATCCTGAGCTGCGGCTGTGGTCGGCAGCGTGGCTAGCAGCTGCCGGCTTTCCTGCACGATACGGCGAATCACCGTATCGTCTGCCGTCCCCAGCAGGCTATGCGCGCTGCGGGCGTAGGCCGCCTCGCGCAGGGCATCCAGCCGCGGGCGCAAATCCGTTCCGCCCTGAGCACGGAACGGGTCCCGCTCTTGTAGCAGCGCTGCCAGACGACTGGCCGTCGGAGCCAGGCCAAGGGCTGCTGCGCGCAGCAGCATGTGCCCGAGGCGCGGGTGCGTGCCCAGGGCGGATACCTCGCGCCCATGCGCGGTGATGCCGCCTGCTGTGCCATCGGCTGCGGCCTCCAGGCAGCCGAGCTGACGCAGCAGACCTGTGGCCTGGCGGTACGCCGCCTCAGGCGGGGCATCCAGCCAGGCCAGCTCGGCAGGCTCGCGCACGCCCCAGGCCGCCAGCTCCAGCGCGAGCGGGGCCAGATCCGCCACCGCGATTTCCGGGCGGCTGGCATCAGGGAGCGCGGCATGCTCCTGCGCGCTCCACAGCCGGTAGCACACGCCCGGCTGGAGACGTCCAGCACGCCCGCGCCGCTGGTCGGCGGAGGCCTTGGACACCTTGACGGTGGTCAAACGGCTCATGCCGGTTCGCGCGGAAAATACCGATTCCCGTGATAGTCCGCTATCGATCACCACCGTGATCCCGGCGATGGTCAAGCTGGACTCGGCAATTGAGGTGGCCAGTACAACCTTTCGGCTGCCCGGAACCGACGGACGTATTGCCTCGTCCTGCTGCTCCAGCTTCATGCTGCCGTACAGCGGAATGATTTTGACGTAGGCCGGCAAATTTCTGGACGTCAGCTCTCGTTCCGTTCTATGAATTTCTCTAGCCCCTGGTAAAAACACCAATAGATCGCCTTCATGAGCATGAAGCGCCATTTCTACCGTCTCAGCCGTAAAAGACTCTAATGAAGCTGACGAAGGCTTGGGCATATGCAAGGTTTCTACCGGAAACACGCTGCCTGGACATTCCAGTAAGGGGGCATCTCCTAACAGTCTGCATACAGGCTCTGCCTCCAGAGTGGCAGACATGATTAGTATCTTCAAATCCGGTCGCAGCAGTGCCTGGCTTTGCAGAGCAAGTGCCAATCCCAAATCTGCATGCAGGCTGCGCTCGTGATACTCATCAAAAATAATCAGACCGACGCCCTCCAAAGCCTGATCATGTTGCAGCATCCGGGTCAGCACACCCTCCGTAACCACTTCAATCCGCGTGCTTGGCCCTATCTTGGTATCCATACGAACGCGGTAACCCACGGTCTTCCCGGTGGACTCACCCATTGCTTTCGCCATTTGTGCTGCTGCCGCACGTGCTGCCAAACGTCGTGGCTCCAGCATAATTATCTTTTGCCCCGCCAACCACGGTTCATGCAACATTTCTAATGGTGTTACTGTTGTTTTCCCCGCTCCCGGCTGTGCAATCAGTACCGCCGCTGAATGGGATAGTAATGCGTGTTTGAGCTCGGGGATGACTTGCATAATAGGCAATTTGTTATCTGTCAATGAAATCTCTCCAATGATACGCTTGTGGCGTAGAATTTAAGGTTGAATTTTTTTGTTATTGTGAATTTTTCACTACCTGTAATTATTGAAAAAAGAACAAAAAATGTTACGTTGATCCCGGTACCAGGATTTCGTCTTACCTGTCGTGCCTAATTCTTCTAAATCTATTATACAGATATTTAAATTTCCCGTCTGGTCATCACAGGTATACACACTTTCTGTTGCTGGTTTCTATACCTGTCGAGATGCACTCGCGCCAAGATCGTTTTATAATATGGTTAATAAGGATGGCTAAAGGACGGAATATAGAATCGAGGTAACTGTCGTATGGAATTACAGACCCAACCCATCAGAGGACGATTCGCCCCAACACCATCGGGATGGATACACTTAGGAAACGCTCGCACCGCCTTATTATCCTGGCTGCATGTTCGTTCCCTGGGCGGAACCTATATTTTGCGTATGGAAGATATTGATATGACACGAGCTCGCAGCGCATTGGCGCAAGGAATTATGGAGGATTTGCGCTGGATCGGACTGGATTGGGACGAAGGACCCGACATTGGCGGTCCCTACGGTCCTTACACTCAGAGCCAGCGGCTGGAACGCTTCCAATCTGCATTGGAGAAACTTCAGGGGCAAGATTTACTGTATCCTTGTTTTTGTAGTCGGGCAGACATTATGGCTGCCGCCCATGCTCCGCACGGACTGTCTGGTGAAGGACCTGCATATTCAGGGGCATGTCGTAACCTTAGCTCTTCAGACGCTCTGGCTAAAGCACAGCATAAATTCCCTTCACTTCGTTTTAAAGTACCGCAGCATTCAGATGCTATTATTTCTTTTCATGATCAGGTAGCTGGTCATGTTTCTTTCGCTGCGGCGGAGGGGGGCGATTTTATCATCAAACGGGCAGACGGCATGTTTTCCTATCAGCTTGCTGTCGTCGTCGATGATGCGGATATGCATATGACCGATGTGCTGCGCGGCTATGATCTTCTCGATTCGACTCCCCGCCAGCTATTGTTATACCAAGCTCTGGGCTTGCAACCACCGCGTTTTGCACATGTTCCCCTTGTCCTGGGCCCGGATGGACGAAGACTGGCCAAGCGACATGGTGGCGTAGCACTCCGAGCCATGCGTCGGCAAGGAGTTACACCGGAAGCCGTCATTGGCTGGCTCGCCTACTTTTCCGGGCTACTGGATACTCCCGAGCCTGTGAAGGCTGTGGATTTAATCGCTGGCTTTCATTTGGACAAACTGCCCAAAGAACCCGTCATTCTAACAAAACAATGCCTCATGAAATTATCTGCACTGCAACGGTAATGGGACAAAGCACGGTAAGCAAAATGTGCGGGCAAGGGCATTCTGCCCTTGGCTCCTCTCGCTGTTATTCCTCTAGTCGCTGACGCACAGCAGACTCATATTCATAAAATACAGACGACGTATTCAGCCCTCTTTCCTCCAGCAGTATACGAAGACGAAGTGATTTTTCAGTCAGCCTGCGACTGATCCGCTGTTGCTCTCCTGCCTCATGACAAGCGTGAAGCAAATCACGTAGCTGGACACATTCCTTTTGCAGCTGAAGCTCTTCCGGTATAATACCTGCATTTTTCAACAGCTTGTACGACATCCGCAGCTCTTCTGGAACATGTGACAAATCCTCAATCACCAGTGGCTTGCCCGCTCCCGGCAAATGATCAAACTCCCCTTTGGCCATCGCTTCGGCAATCTTCTGCTCTGCCATTCTAGAGAACATTTTCATCCACTCCTTGTATTAAGCATCCTATGTACAATCTATATTAAATAAACCTGGAGTCCTTTGCCACTGTAGCTTACATATTATGAGGTTGTCCTGTATTCCTGTAGGAGAGTGATGGTTATTCTTCGATCCCAAGCAACTGACATACTTGTTCTCTATATTTTTTGGCCTTGCGTGTTCCATGAATGAGATTGGACAGGCGGCTAGCAGGAATATGATAGGTGTCACAAAAAGTTCTCTGATCCATTTGAATTTCAACTAGCTTTTGTTTGATTTTCCAGCCAAAAGGGGTTACAGGATTCCGTTTGTTCAACAGCGTTACCACCTCTTCATAGTATAGGATTTAGGATTTTTATTGGAGTTTGGAGATTGGAGTTCGTCTTCCTTTAAAGTACATCATGCACACACATTAGCTAAGATTTCATTTTACAGGTTTGGTATTGATTCAATAGTTCATCCAGTTTCATGGATTGTTCAATTACTTTAGGATGCGTTAAAAACCCATACTTTTTCTGCACTTGGTACAGTTTATTTCTGGCCCGTTCGACACGAAGTAAAGTCACACCTGGATTCATCAGCATGATTCCCCCTTCTGTGTCATATTCTAATGTAAAACGTAAACTTTTGGATTTTTTGAAAATTTGCTCGACAAAAAAATGCTTCTGGAGTATTCCAGAGGCACTTTTTGACGTTTTATGTTTATTTAAAATGCAACTGACTCCTACAAGCTGAACTAAAAACCTAACTATTATTGACTATACAGTCGGATATTAATCCCTTTGCCACCCCCTCCGTATTTCCAGAATAAAGTCAGGCGTGGGTTAAAATCTGTGGCAAAAGTGACCGCTTTACTTGCACAGCAATATTCTTCTCTGCATTTTCCATATACATTTATTTTTTCAGCTTGGAATCAACATTGAAAAATGATTGATTACTACTAATAATAAAACAATCTTTCTTTCCGCCCTTCTCTAACTAAACTCTCATACTTTGTACAAAATCTAAGGTCTGCAAATTGTTTGAACTGCTCAAATAATTTTATGCAACTAATGAAAAAAGCTTCTTTGTTAATGACTAATGATTTAGATAACACGTCTAGTAAGTGTTTAAATCCAAGTGAGTAATTAGCTTTATTTAAATAATATTTG
This sequence comes from Paenibacillus ottowii, assembly GCF_006874425.1. Classification (GTDB taxonomy): domain Bacteria; phylum Bacillota; class Bacilli; order Paenibacillales; family Paenibacillaceae; genus Paenibacillus; species Paenibacillus ottowii. The sequence continues at coordinate 491,848 of NZ_VIJZ01000004.1, read as the reverse complement.
GCCAGCTCATATTTAAAACGTGTTGATTGTTCTGGAACCACTTGATGAGTGTACATATCAGCAGATAATTGCTGTTGGGTAATTGAATCAATCTTCATTTCGAACTGTTCAAGTATGTCATCCACATCAACTTGATATCGGTTAGCCGTCATCATAATATTCAATAATTGAGTAACCAGTTCATTAGTAGTATTTGATGATATGCTAATATATTCAACATAATCCGGAAGTACACTTATATCTCCAGATAGCAGTTTATTAACGCAAGTATTACATAGCGCCCAATTTTGAAACAGTTCAAGCCAATGCAGGGTATCCTCGTCCGTCTCTTTGACCCAATCTAAATTAGCGTAGGCGTATGTATATTCCAATGCCTGCTCATAATCGCCTTTGGCCTCATATACACTGGCACACAATAAATCGGCATAGGTAATATACACAAACAGGGGACGAGTCAGCTTTTTTTCAAGTTGCGCATGGTTTCGCTTCTTCTGCTGATGCTCCAATGTGTATTGGATTTCAGCTTTATCTCTCATTTTGTGAGCAATCACATCAAGCCTGTCCCATAAGCGCAAAGAACGATACACATTCGCCAAATCCTTTAAGGCATCAAGCTGATCTATTTCATCCAGTCGTTCCACGACGGGTTCAAATAATGTGGCTGCCTTGAGATTAAGGCCCTGATCGTCTCCAACTTGAATCGTGAATATACGATATTGATAGATGGCCAAGCGTTCAGAATGCTGATATTTCTCCACTTCTGCGACATTCTCATAAAGCAGCAGCGCAGCAGCATGTCTTCTCTGTTCAAATAATGCTTCTGCAATATCAAATAGTCTGGATGCATACAGCGGATTGTCCATAATATGACCAACCATTCGACGGATTGCATCCAGCTTGTCCAGCTCCGCACAACGATACAATAATGGCTCGATTCGCCTAAAATTCGGAGAAAGTTCAATGATATAATTTTCTATGTATAGATCGTAAAAATAGCCTTCTGGCAAATCCATAGCCGCAGTAATCCGGTCTAGCTGCTGGACAGAAACAGGACGATGCTGAGTAATCCAATTACTAAGCGTTCTTTGATGAACCCCTGAATATTCGGCAAATTAACTCAACGTCATATCATTTTGTTTTAGAAATCCTCAAACTCCGCTGAAATCGTAGGTGTATGCTTCAAGTCATAACCACCCTTCACATAAAAATTCCATAATTTTAAAAAACACTCTCTATTTTTATCCAAAATTAACCATATTCCAATATATGATGCAACTAATGTTTATAGTGAAAATTCAGCATAGCTTACATATTGAATCATGTGAGACGAGCGACATCCTGAAATGATTGGATTGATCCAAGTAAAAGGTTCAATGAGTTGACATGACTAATTCATATCCCATGTGCATTCCCACCAGTAAATGATCTAGAGGCAACTATGTTGGGTCTTTTAATTACAAGAAAAATCCCCTGATATTGATGCAATCAAGGGATACATAAGTTCATTTCTCGCGCTTTGATAATGCGAAATTGATTATTTCTCCAATCACAATTCCTGTCAAAATTGCATAGATTCCTATAGCGCTCACCTTATATCCTAAAGCGTAAAATAACCCTATACCTATTGCGTAGCTCAATAAAATCGTTACATAGCGTTTTAGAAACTTACTCATGGTAATTCTCATAAGCAACTCCCCAGTTAATTTTATGCTTCAACATAGTAATGTTAGTTAATTATTGCATAAAAGTAAGGGGGAGTTTGTCGAATAAGAAATCGTTAAAAAAAACTTGCACTATTTACTGCTGGGCGGGGCACGAAACGAGACTTCTGTTTCATATCATCCATGCACTCACATGGAGTATAACCAGCTTATCCGATAGGAGGCACCAACAATAGAAATTTTTTAAATTCACGCACTCATATAGAGTGCGACGACAGCGAAAATGAAGGAACTAATACCCTAATGGTATCAATTCCATACATTCTCGAAAAAACGATGCTTAAAAAGCTTGAATCTACTATTGACAGCTAACAATAAAAGTGAATATAAATGCACTTCGACAAATTTCGAGGTGCGAAGGATCTGGGGTTTTTATGTGAGCTTCACATTCGCACCGTAAGCAAGAATACACTTAAGATACCACAAAACCTCTGTCTATCCCAGAGAATGCTCCATTTTCTAAAACAATAATGACTCTGCCCCGTCAATCACAATTTGTGCGCCAGTGATGTGACGCGAATGGTCAGACGCCAAAAATGTCACCAAATCAGCAACCTGCTCGGGTTGTCCCGGTCCATCTGCTAAAGGCTGATCTCCTTCGGGAAATTGCACAGGGATGGTGATCCGCTTTAACCCTTCCGATTTCTCTGTGGTTTCATCAATATTCGTCGAAATGGCCCCTGGATAAATAACATTGACACGAATACGGAACTTAGCCAGCTCTAGGGCTGCCATTTTAGCAAAACCGGTTTGACCTGCCTTTGATGTGCTGTAGGCGGACATCCCAAAGCTGGTAAAGCGCTGATTTCCATTAATCGAGCTGGTAATGATAATGCTGCCGCCACCGTTCTTTTTCAAATGCGGTATTGTATACTTCACCGTCAGAAAGGTGCCCTCCAGATTCGTTGACAAAGTTTGCCGCCAATCCTCAATGCTCAACTCCTCGATCGGTGCAACAACCCCGTTAATCCCCGCATTGGCAAAAATGATATGCAGCCCGCCAAACAATTCAACCGCTTCCAGAACTGCTTTTTCCACACGTACCGGATCGGCAATGTCCACATCAAAAGCCCGGGCTGCCCCTTCACGTATGGCATTAATTTCTCTTTCTGTCTCCAAAATACGATCATTACTTACGTCAAAAAGAGCGACATTTGCTCCTTCTCTAGCCATTTGAATAGCCGTTGCCTTGCCAATGCCAGAACCAGCCCCCGTAATTAGAGCAGTTTTGCCTTCAAAGCGCGCGCCTCCTGTATATGTGTAGCTCATATGTATCGCTCCCTTTCAATAATCTGTATAATCACAAGATTACCCAAAAGGGTATACTTTATAATCACCATTTTTGCGCATTTTTTGTTATTCCTTTGCGAAATTCAGGAAAAGATCGAATATTTCATGCCTTCGTGCATCTTTTCTTCTCTTCTCATTACATTCCGTAATATCTTACCTATTCGTAGACTTATGTGTATTCATCAAAAAAGGACGTCCTACAACCATCAATATGGATGCGTACGTCCTTTTGCTTATTCATTTACCACTGCAGTTCAATAAATGCAGCATCGTCATCAAGTCCTCCGGTATGAGACGCATCCAGCAATACCTGTATCTGCTCATCAGGGACAGGCTCGCGAATAGGATCTAAATCGGACAAACCGTCCGTATAGACTTGTAATCTCATCGGCATATCGGCGGGTATGCTCCTTTCGTACCAATGCGGCTTCCCTCCGATCGGTCCACGGCTAGTAGACCAGCGCTCCGCGGTAGAGAAGGTATGATCGAACAGCTCGCTGATTTCTTCCGCACCGTTCCACAACCGCAAACGCGAATCCCCTTGCCAGGCAAGTCGGAGACGCCCTCGGGTACCTCGTTTCGGTAGTTCGATTTTACCGCAAATATACATGGATTGGCTTCCCTGACGACGTTTATCTTCCAATACTGAACGCATTAAGCCTGATTCATGATCCAGAGGCTGCCGATCCAGCTCCTCTGTAGCTGCACCTGCCAGACGTTCAAGATACTTCTTCAATTGCTCAGCAGACAGATCCTGCCTCTGTTCCAACCAATTCAGTAAAGAAGAACCCAGATAGCGGGCGGCAAAATCTCCTCGGTAACTGAGCCCGACACCATCACACAAGACAAAACAGCAGACAGATTTATGAATACGTACAGCGGCAAAATCCTGTCCGCTTTCCCCCATACTGGCAGATTCAGCAGACCTTCCATAGCCATAACGACACATAAAACGACTGTGATGAGATGATAAAGGCTGATCGCCTGTCTGAGAGCTTATGTAAGCAAATTGCTGAGTCAGCCTTGCATTCAATCCCTTTTTCTTGCTCGTGGGAAGCAGGGACAGCAGTGGATTCATGCTTTAACCTCCTTACCTTACCGTACAGGTGTCGCGGCAGACATTTGAAAACCAATCGACACCAGTTCCGCACAGGTTCCAGGCAGCATCATGATGGCTCCTTCACCTAACTGATAATCTGCCTCAAACAGCATTTCCCGATAGCTTTCAGGAAGTACAGAAGACATATTCCGCAATTTCACAGCATGTTCATCCTGCAACGGCGTATTATGCGTCAGACCCTTCCAGCGACGGGGGTCCTGAATAGGCGTTTCCAGCAACCTGTCGGATAAAAATATATTTTCCACCAGTACATTGCCGTCTGGCACACTCATGTTCATAATACGCTTCGCAATCGGTTCTGGATCGTCGCCTGTAGAAACACCATCTGTCATATGACAGACCAACGGTGCAGGACAATCCTGCATCCCTGGTAATTCCGCCTGCAAAATACGTTCAGCTTGCAAAAAGGCTTTTGCTGAATCTGAGAATCGTTTGGGTGTCAAATCAGGCAACGAACCAATAGCTGCAATTTCATCAATTCCCTTGACACCATTCAGCAGGTCATACACGTCGTCACTATAAGCCAAAATTGCAATCCGATACCGCGCAGTCAACCGATTTCCCTTAGTTGATCGGAAAACCATCTGTCGAATCGCTAGTGATATAGCTTCATACACAACGTCAATACGCCGCCGCCCTTCCATCAGCATGTTCATCGACGCGCTGATGTCAATCAGGTAAATGATCAGGGCGGGAGTACGTTGTGAAGCCTGTATTGTATAATTCATAGTTGGTACATGCTCCCCTCAGTTACCTTATATCTATATCTGTTTCCTAATCTATCATTCTTCCATATAAAAACATACGAAACGTCAAATTTTAGGCAGTCTAAAATTCGAATCTCCTAAAAAGTTATAAATAGAGGAAGCCCGATAGCCGACTTCACCTACCCTACGATAATAAGAAGGATTACTGTCATATAGTGCTCTAAAACGTTTGGCAAAGCTCTTTGCCTTCGCCATACTTCCACCTTCCTGAGAAACATAAGCCTTGTTATACAAGGAAATAAGCTGGAGAACATTCTCCTTGTTACGTGCTTTTATAGCGTCTTTTCGCTTTTGTTCCGCCTCCGCTGCTGCTTTACGAGCTGCCTCTTCCTTGATAGCACGAGCTTCCTGCTCTTTTTTCAAGGCCAGGTATTTCTCATACTTTGCCTGTTGATCATATGCTTTTTGCTTTGCCAGCTTGGCAGCAGCCTGTTTGTTTTGTTCCTTTTGAGCAAGATAAGCCTCGTATTTAACCTGTTGATCGATCAGGGCTTGTTGTTTCTTCTGCTCTTCCTGTTGCTTTTGAGCAGCAAGAGCCTGTTGTTTGGCCTGCTGTTCAGCTTCCTGCTGTTGTTTATCTGTCAGCAATTTTTGAGCGGCTTCCTGCTCAGCAGCCAGCTTTTCCTCGGCTGCTTTTGCAGCCTTCAACGCCTCTTCTTGCTTAGCAGCCTCTATTTGTCGCTGGCTAGACTGATCTGCAAGAATACTCACAGTAGGGATTCCAGCTGCCAATAGAACGACTGCGGCTGATGCTGTCACGATAAACATTTTGGAGCGATACCAGGCTTTCGATTTTTCAGGCTGCTCGGGCAGCTTGGGATTCAGCTGCTCCTCTAGTCCTGTAATCGCAGCCGACACCTCCACATGCAACGGACTACCGTCCTCTACAAAATGATACAGCGAACGATATACTTCCAACGCCGCAGCCGGTTTGTTTTGTTGCTCCAGTTCACGCGCCTGTCGAAACAGCTTGTCCGTTACTCCACGCTCTCCCTGCTCTAGGACATCCTGATTAAGCAATGCAACTTGTTCAGCCTTGAGTGGTGCAGGGGTCGCCAAAGAGGATACCGTTTCACTAGAGGGCCCACCCGTCGCAGCCGGTTCTATTGTTTCTGTCACAGCTGGCCCAGATTCTATAGTCTCAACAGGAATTTCCTGCTCAGTAACCGCATTAAGTACAACCAGCCATTCGCCAAAGGTAGGACAACTGCTTAGATCCTGACTATCCCAAGCACGGCTGAACAACTCTACCACCTTGCTGCCCCAACGGGCTTCAAGCGATTTTCGTAAAATAAAATAACGTTCGCAAGGCGTCTGCATTTCATGCTGATCAAAATAACTTTCGCCCCACGCTTTATCGACTACCACACGGTCAGACCAGCCTAGCATTTCCCCAATAATGATAGCCCCTGCAAAACGGTCTGCATACGCACTCCATAACCCGCTATGAACAGTACGATGTGCAGCATACCCTGGCGATCCTGCCAATAGTGCATCTGGACGATCCATTTTGGTACTATACATTTGCTCCACGTCTACCAATTCGACAGCTGACGTGCCTTCAGGCAGTTCCACTTCAGAAAAAAACGGAAGCATCACATTGGGTGCCGATAAATCACAGTGCGCCAATCCTTTTTGCTCCATCGCTGAACCGATCCCTGCCAGTGCTCTGGCTAAAGCCAGACTATCGGAAGCCTCAAGCTGACGCTGATCTGTGAGACAATCGAACCATGTCATACCATGAACCCATGGCATCAGCACCGCATACAGCAAATCAGGCTGTTCAGCGATCAGACTTCCGTTTCTTTCTGGAGTGAGCACATCACGCTTGCATACCTGCAAACCGGGAATATCCCCGTATGTTTCCATATGCTCCGATTGATAAACCATAGCCGGGATGCGGAACTTCGAAAAAAACACTTTGAGGGCTTTTGCCTCATGTGGCGCTCCGTTTTTGGCATTCAGCTGGTATACGATTCCCTGCCTCCCTGCTTGAGCATAGGCTAAACCGGGTGCAGCGGGGTGTCGTCCAACCACATAAGCTGTGCCGTTTATGATCAATTCGTCTCCCGGATTCGGTTGAAAAGACATGAAACATCCCTCTCCTTATATCGTTCAGTATGCTAGTTTTCCTCACCTTATTATATACATCTATGGATGGCAAGAAAACCGGGTATCCGAAGATCGCCCGGTTTTTCCTGTACAATCTGTGCCAAACCGTGAGGAATGGGTTCACATATTGCTTCTTTGTAGAGTGATATATGATAAGTTCATGCCAATCAGGCAAAACAACTTATTTCGCTTGGTCAACTGTACGGAATTTGTTAGCGATAGCTGTCAACTCTTGGCTAATGCTATTCAAAGTCGTTACGAAAGCTTGCATTTGTTTGCTAGCTTCCTGGAACTCTTGGAAAAAGCGTTGTTTAGTCATACCTTCCCATTGACCTTCCATACCAGAGATGGATTGAGTCAAGCTGGAAACGATCTGCTGACTTTGCTCACCACTTTGTTTAAATTGGTTAGCTACCTGATCAACCTGTTCTGGGGTAATTAAAATGCGTCCTGCCATTTTTTGCGTCCTCCTTGATGATAAAAAATGTTTTTGTTTAGCTGGTTCAAATTGTACTATGGCTATTTAATTCCCTACAAAAGGCAAAGGACCTAATTGCAACAATCCCACTTTTTAACTATAAAACAGCATCTAACAGTACAATCTTAATAAAACAACCACCTAATAAGTCCCATATAAGTCCTATAAAACCGGGAATAGTATAACGAATTCATATGGAATTACAAGCTGTTCCTGATCATCCCGGAACGATCCGAACTAAGCAACAGGCTGATCTCTTGCTATAGACGGATCAGTAAAATACCAATCCTGTGGACTGCTAGAAGACGCCTGCTTCAGAATATCCTGATGCTGCGTGTCTGCATCCAAAGACTGAACACCTGCAATGGCATGTACGACAGACTGCGGGTTAGAAATTAGACTGCTTCCTTCCGAGGCTTGCCCAGGCAGAATAGACGGTGATTGTTGATTCGACCAATCGAGCATCGTGACGGGTCGTCCCAATGGTTGGCTGGCAAATGGCAGAATCGTTTGATAGTTGTGGTCAACAGACTGAAACTGCTCTGCCTTTCGGTTCAGTTGTGTACCTGATGTATGGAGGTAAGCATGAACCTGCTCTGACATCCGCTTGGCTTGCATCCAATGATTCAAGATCGCCTCACGTGCAGATACATCCCAATCCAGCGATTGTAACGCCTGCTCCAAACTTGCTGTTATCTGTTGAATTTGCTCCGCCGCATGCTGTAGCTGCCCGCTAAGCCCCCGAAGCACATCCGGTTCAACTCGAATGCGCATATCCATCACCCTTCTTCTGTCACTTCTTCAGTCACTGCCGACTGTTTCAACCAATTCAATAATAAGTCTACAAACTGATCTCTTGAAGCCATGGCTGCAATCAACCAATCTCCGTTACCAGCAGAGCTCATCCGAAATATCCAGTTCATTGCAGGACACAAGACAAAAGCTGCCCGTTGTGATTCCCACTCCCTGCCGTTCCAGACCAGTAATTGCAATTCTCCCTCGGCTACACGGGAACTCAAAGACTGAGCCAGTCTCATTGCCCCTTCTTCATCGCCGCTAGCCTCGGTCAGCCTACTGCTGATTTGAGACATACTTTCTCCAGCAGATTGCTCGTAAATTTTATTAAAAGCCTGCTTGGAAAACATAAGCGCAGGAGATTCAGGTACAAGCCGATCAACCCAGCCCATTTTATCAATCAATGTTTCGCAAGCCTTTTCCACATTACCGAGATCGTACAGACGATATTCATCGGGTTCATCAGCAGATTTTACAAGCTCCACCACACGCTCATTCGTGCAATGGAGATAGCCTTCAAACTGCTTACCTCTCCTTACATAGCGTATACGGCAGGCCCTGTTGGATAATCCCGCGATAGCAACTCTTGAAAAAACGGTAGGAGGCATAGCCAGATCTTTACCCTTATCCGCCTGCTTTAGATAACCCTTTTCTAGAAGAGCAGCTTTGACCTGCTCCCACTCTTCCGCCAATTCCTCTGCTAGATAGCCCTTAAACGGATCTTCCACCCCAAGCAGTCTGTCAGAACCCAATACGCCTGCCAGAAAAAACAGTTCCTTTGCCTTGAGGGTTATTAACTTCTGCTTGGAAGCTTGAAACGTTAACATTATGAGCCACCTCCCTTCAAACTACAACATGCCATCGGTCGCGAATTTTCGTTATCCAATCCTCACAGCTCATTTGCTCTGAGAAGGGAATCGCCGCTTTTATCCTGGTAAATTTGCGTCGTACGTAGTATCCCTGCCCGGGAGGCAGGACTTTTAGGCCACCAGCAGCAGCATTTGCTTCCGAATAAGGGATACGAAAGAACGATAAATCATTCGAATCCAGTGTACCAAAAAGCATACCGCTTTGACTTGCCTTGACATCATTAAACCAGTCCACACCAAAGGTAGGGAAATCAGATGGCACACCCGACAGCACGACATGCACATTGCGATCACGTCCCAACCGTACAATGGCGGAAAGCTGATCCTTTATCATAAAATCGTTCAGTTGCTTGCTTAACATATCCGCATCATCAATGACTAGGAGCAGTTCAGGATCATCCCCATCCTTGCTCCGTTGTTGAACGATATCATGCACCTGTTGTACCAGAGGTCCCATTTCTTCCTCGCTTTCGGCAGCAGCCTTAACATGGGGAAGATGCCGTAATCGGGATAATCCTCCGCCTCCATAGCGTGTATCGATCGTATAGACTTGCATTTGATCCGGTGACGTGTAATAAGCAAGTGATATAATCCAACTCATTAGAAAGGAGGTTTTCCCTCCCTCCATCGGACTACCTACGATAAAATTAGGCCCTTCTTTCAGATTCAGGAGAAAAGGCTCAAGATCGTCACTCTGTAGGCCTACAGGTACTTCATAAGGAAGCGCGCCCGATGGTCCACTCGTCCGATCCCACTGCTGAAGCAGTTCCAGCAATGGAATCCGCTCAGGTAATGGGAGAATGGCCGGTGCGTGTTTGCCCTTCCAACCCTGCACAATGCCAGCGATATTGCGACGTAGTTGTGCTGAACGTTCCGCCTCATCTTCTCCTGGGGAAGGCAGTGCTGTCTGGAACTCCAGCGGTGGAACATGCCCTTTAACCAGGGCCCGACCCGGAATTAATGGTCCTGGTGTTTTGGCTGGTCGTCCTACCGCATAATAGTAGTCACTAGGATCGGCCAATTCGAAAGAAACAGCATTAGGTATGTTACTGCGGAACTTCTCAAACACATCGGTAATCCGGTTCGCTGTAATGATGAAGGTGATACCTAGACTACCGCCTTCACGTAAAAGTGATTCCAGCAGTTCATTTTCATCCGGATACGAATTACGAAAATTAAGATATCCATCAATAACGACGACAATTTGCGGTACATCCTCGACGGCAGAACGCCGAAAAGAACTTATTGTTTTGACGCCAGCCTCAGAAAGTATTTCCTTGCGTACAGTCACCATCTTGAACAGATAGCGGAACAAGCGTTTAATCCGGTCATCCTCCTCGGCCATCATAACAGCACCGATTTGTGGAAGCTCTCCAAAGTCGCGCATGGTTCGCCCCATGTCAATGATATAACCGTTCCAATGATTCGCAGCATAACGCTGGGCTGTGGACATCAGCAATGTATGCAAAAAGGTCGTTTTTCCCATACCTGGCATACCATACACCGCCCAGTGACCATGATCCAGCGACGCATATATCGGCTCCTGTCGTTGGTTCGGTAAATCATCGACCAACCCGATCAGGGCTTTCAGCTCCAAAGATGAGGCTGTACTATCTATTTCGGTACATTGCGGCAAATTAGTTAAGTCCAGCATTTCTGGCAGTGGCGGAAGCCACGGTCCCTGAAGACGTTCGATCCCTGCCTTAGCTGCTTCTTTTGCAATATAATCAATAAATACTTGAAGCTGTTTGGGAGCTTCTTCTCCTTTTAAGCCTGAGCTTGCCCGTTCGCCACCAGTTAATAGTGCTTCACGTTTCCCATTCAGTCTTACTTCATGAACAGGTAAGGCAGAAGAAACGTCTCTGTTGCCTATATACGGCGCACCGCTCCAAGCAAATTGCATTTCTTCAAACACTTCGTCGCTACCCACTTGAAAATACCCTCGTCCCGGCTTCGTTATCCACGCGGCATTCGGTATTTTCAACATATCACGGCTATCACCTTCGCTTTGCACCCGCAAGCAGATACGGAACCTGGAGTTACTCCAAATCTTGTCATCGACAACACCTGCCGGCTTTTGAGTCGCCAAAATCAGATGGACACCTAATGTCCGTCCAATCGCGGCAATACTGATTAGCTCGTCCATAAACTCTGGCTGATCCCGCTTTAATTGTGCAAATTCATCAATAATAATAACCAGATGAGGCAGCGGTTGTTCCTGCCGCTGTCGGAGTAGTCTGTAATATTCATCAATATGCTGTAAATTGCCTGCATCGTTCAATATCTTTTGTCGACGAACCAGTTCTGCTTTAAGGGATATTTTAGCACGTTCAATCAAATTGTTGTCCAAGTTCGTGATTGTACCCACCACATGCGGCAAGTTAACGAACGTATTGGACATGCCTCCACCCTTGTAATCGATCAGCATAAAAGCAAGATCATGCGGATGAAACTCAGCAGCGAGCGAGGCTACAATGGACTGAATAACTTCACTCTTGCCCGAACCGGTCGTACCAGCGATCAAGCCATGGGGACCATGCCCTTGACGCTCTATTTTATCATGCAGGTTAATCATAATCTTTTTACCGCCTGCCCGCACACCCATTGGCACAGGTAAAGTATCAGGATGGCGGTTACGTCGCCACCGGTCTGCCACGTCCAGTTCTTCCACACTTTCTACACTCATCATATCAAAAAGAGGCAGAACAGCGGGAATATCTGAAGCCGAGGAACGCTTCAAGCGAATAGGCGCCATGTACCGCGCCAGTGCATCGGCTTCCTCTTTTGACAAACGATCCGGTTTGAAACTTTGCTGTTCAACCTCTGCCGATTCTGATTTAAGAGCATATACCCCCTGCTCCTTGGAAGCTTCCACAATCAGCTGACACTGCATCGGCAAAGCCTCTTTACGAGAAGCCAGTACAATCGTACATGCATCTATCGCTCTTCCGTCTTCCAGCAACAACGGCAGCAAAGGCTCTTCCTCAATCAGTTGGGTGTCAGATAAAACAACTACATAGCACGGGACTTCCATACCTGTGCCTTGACGTTCATTGCGATTATTTTTTCGGCGGTTCAATCTGGCAAACAGAAAGTCAGCTAATTGATGGGCGCTGCTACTGCGGTCTGACATCATTCTCTGGATTCGGTCATCGTCCCACACATGCGGGAGCCAGCGCATCCAAGTCCATTCACTTTCCTCTCGTTCATCATAGAAGGAGGCAATTTTCACTTCATCTGGCGAGTGACGAACCGTCACTTGTGCCAAGATCACTCTTAACGCAGCAAGGGTGTGCTCTCGCTCGCCAACCAATCCAACCACTTTGGATTGAAACAGAGGTAATGTGATGGAAGCATCGTCCACCAAACGAAATTCTTCCTCCAGTTCATCAGCAGCCCCCAGCAAGGGATCTCGGTCATAACCGTCAGGCCGTGGGATTTGCAATTTAATATGAAACGGAACTTGTCCAGTCCCGATACGTACCTGCAAAAAATCTTCATCCTCCGGGGACCGTTCCCAAAGAGAACTGTTGCGGTTTTTTACGATTTGCGTACATATTTGCGGATCACCGTGAATTTCATATAGTGTGCGAATTTGTTCTTCGCGTTTCATTTCAAGTTCTTCACGATGCTTTTGGAGCTGTTCCCGATACATACGGTCCCGCTCCTCCAACTTACGTTTGTATTCCTTCTTATTATTTAAATAAACGAAAAAAGGAATCGTATAAGATGTAAGCATCATGACCACAGTAACCATCTGGAACATCAAATAGTTACTGTTGCCCATCTTGCCTGTTCTACTCATATATACGTAAAAGCCTATAGTCACCAACGTCATCATTAACGGAATAAGTATAGATATAATAGAAAAAGATGGCTTGCTCGGCTCAGCCGGAGGCCGTAAAATCTCCAGTTTTTCTTCTCGGAGAGCCGGTCTTAATCTCGGGGATCGCTGGTATAATACATTCAAGACAAAAGTCCCCCTTTTCGCTTACTATTTCATTTTACCAAGGTTTCATATTATTTCATGTGTGTATTTACCCATTTTTTTCAGTTTGAAACAAGGAACGCCTTCCGTATACAGGCGCCTCGTCCTGAGTTGTCGAAAAAGCTCGTTGAATGCGCACAGTACAGCCTTCTCGCAAACCTGCTCCTATGAGTAGCTGGTTATCCTCCACTCTGAACCAAAGTCCTTCTGGAAACTTTGCTTCCATAATATATTGCATGCCTTCAGCCGGAGGCTCACCAAAAATGCGCACACCCAGCATCAATTTTAAATGTTCCACCGAGTATTCATCGGCTACCTCAATATCAAACCACTCTGTTTCCTGTCGTCCTGAAAGCACGGTCAGGATCATCTGCCATCCCTCCCGATCCTTAATCTATATAACAATATTCACGCAAAAAGCCAATTTCTACGGAAATATGGCTATCGTAACTGTAGCATCCACCTATTAGACTGTCAATTTGTTACAAAATGCCTACACTTAAAATAAAACAGTGACTTTAGTCATGTTACAAAGTAAGGGTAGAGTCATATGGATTAAAAATATATATTTAAAAAGTTTAATTTGAATACTTACGTCATTTTATCGATTAGTTAGAACTAAATTCGATTGTTACCCAAATTGTTGTGAACACTTTGTAAATTTTTCAGACCTTTATGTTTTTATAAGGTGTTTTTAAGGTAATTTTAAGAAACGGACACTACAATAAAGCCATGAAATAACTCAGGTGAGGTGATTTTTGTGAGAACATTAATTACATTTCAAAACAAACGTATTCCCGTATACTTCAATCAAGAAAATAAGCAACCGGTACAAAAAACCTTAAAACTTCTAAGTAATACTTTGGAGAATAAAATCTCTAGCGGCAAGCGCGCCCTTCAAAAATGTCTTAACTCTTTGATCAGTATAGAGATTGTCGGTTGTGAAGCCATCCTGCATAGCGTTAGTGAAAATGATTCACTAGCATTGTCCCTCTATTAAGAGGGACTTTTTTTGTTTGAAATAACATAAAAAAGAGAGGGGCATTTCAGCACCCTCTCCAGATCAGCGGTTTTAAAACATTACTACATGTGACTTACCGCAGCCTATCATTTGATCAAACTCTATTTTATAGTATTCTGCGATAACCTTTTTTACCGCCTCGTTCTTTATTCTGCGCCTTCTCGATTCGTATTCTAAACAGCTCTAGTAAATTAGCGCGTGTATGTTCTTCCCGGCAGTTGTCCAACTTTTTTAAGATAAAACGGTCAATGGACATATGACTCAGGCTCCTTTACAGCAAGCTACCCTTGCTTATCAAGGGGATAATCAGGCTATCCATTTTTAACCATTCCACCTGTTGTTTAAACACGTACGCTTTTAGTAGATAAAGCAAGCTGGATTACAAACCCTTTAAATAGGGTAAATACATAAAGTTTCGAATTTTTTTAGTTAAACCTGAAAGCTACGGACAAGGAGCGAGCAAAAATCATGAGTAAGTACAAGATGATGAAAATAGGCTGGAAGCTTTTATGTACGTCCTTAATTCTAATCATACTAGCTGCATGCAGCAGGGAAAAAGCCTCGACTCGGAGTATGGCCCAACATGAAGCGGAAGCACGTGCCTACACCGTAACGGGTAATCCAAGCCAAGCCGCATCAACCCTTGATGAACGAGCTGCCAATGATACGATAGTACATCAGCAAGGGAGCAGCTATGTCGAAATATCAGGTGACGTAAATATAGATAAAAATACCGTGAGAGTGACAGGACATTCCAACCTGCCGGCTGGAGCACGGATTAAAGGGAATCTTGCGGTCAAAAACACTCTGTTAACTGGATACACGGACGAGGCAACTATTCAAAAGGACGGAAGTTTTGTACTCCAAGTACACCGACCTGGTATTCAGGGCAGTATGGATCTGACGGTCCTGTTCCGACCAGATGACCAAGACCAAGAAATACGAAATTTGTATGGTAATGGTGGAAACAAATTGGAAGGTCCTTATGTATATCAATACGAAGAAAACGAACATCTTTTGCAAGAAATTCGGATTGGTGCTGAATTTGATCCTGAGCAAGACCGACATGTCTCTTTAATTAAACCTGTCTGGAACAAACCAAAGGACTATGGTAGTCCTCAAGTGTGGATTAAACCTGATGTGAAACAAAAAGGTAATTATTATCATGTATATGCACGCAGCAATTTGCTGGAAGGGTCGGACGTCAAGCTGACCATTGATTTTCCGGGACGATGGCAATTTGGCTACGATGATCAAACCAAAGTCATGCCTGACGGTTCTTTTAGTATGAGAGTCAAAAAGCCGAGCCTGGCCAACCGCTACGCATTGGTTATAACTTTCGAGCCGAATGAAGACATGTGGAGCAACGCCAAACAAGCTTACGGTACACAAGGAGAACATCTTGCAGGATCATTAGTTAAATCCGCAGATGACAAAAAGGGCTCCAGACGGATTGAAGCCCGTGTCCAAGTCCAACCCAAATCGTAACTAGACAGTATCTAACTTTAAGTTACGGTCGGTCGCATGAAATGCACGTATCAGATACAGCCATATGAAAGGATGCCAACGTTTACAGCAGACGAAAGGATCTATCATGTCTAGCTGCTATGACTGTATCGTGACCGGCGTACCTATGCTTACCTTCTCCTGAAGCTCCAGCACATCCTTATTGTGCATTCGAATGCAGCCATGTGACACCAACTTGCCAATGGACCATGGCTCATTGGTACCATGAATGCCATAATGCGGCTTGGACAGCCCCATCCAAAATGCTCCGAAAGGCCCGCCCGGATTGGGCTGTTTGTTAATAATCGTAAATTGCCCATTTGGTGTCTGTGTAGCCACTTTTCCAATACCGACTGGATAACTAAGAACGGTCTGATTTCCATCTTTTAAATATAGACGACGATCCGATAAATCCACCACAATGCTGTAGTTCGGCATATATTCACCCCTTTACACTATATGCCGACTACAACATAGATTTTCTTATCATTCTACAAACGATGTTTCATAACAGCTCAGCTTACCACTCTACATCACGTCGCCAACCGCTTCGCTGATCCCTTCGGCCTGAGGTTGTACTTGAACGGCTATCCTTTCTTCGTCGATCTGCTTCCTTGCGCGCCTGATATTCCAATTCCCGCTGCATCTTGCGATAATTGTTCACTCTGGACTCCGACAATTCTCCTCTTTGGATCGCTTCCTCCACCGCACAGCCAGCTTCTCCCTTATGCTTGCAGTCGGCAAAACGACATTGCTGCGCTATTTCTATAATATCGGCAAAAGTATGAGCTACGCCTGTGGAATCATCCCATAGATTAAGCTCGCGCATACCGGGGGTATCCAACAGGACCGCTTGCTTTGCAATGGGAAAAAGCTGTCGGTGCGTAGTTGTATGCCTGCCCCGGCTGTCTTCCTCCCTCACATCTTGTGTCAGTTGCACATCAGCCCCAGAGAGCCAGTTCACGATTGTGGATTTGCCACTACCGGAAGAGCCGGTCAAAGCAACCGTAGCGCCTGGTTGAAGAAACGCCTCCAGCTGCTCTCTGCCTTCGTTCTGCAAAGCAGAAATCACGATAACAGGTACTCCAGGAGCAACCCCCTCTGCCTCTGCAACCCGCTGTTGGACATCATCGCAAAGATCGCTCTTACTCAACACGACAACCGGGTTTACGCCACTATTCCAAGCCATAATTAAATATCGTTCTAATCTGCGCATATTAAAATCATGATTCAGCGCATTTACAAGGAAAAGGGTATCCACATTGGTCGCGATCAATTGCTCCTTTGTCTCAAAACCCGCAGCCTGTCTAGATATTTGACTTTTGCGTGGCAGGACAGCATGAATTACTGCATCTGATACTTCATCCGATGTAGTGATGACCACCCAATCTCCTACCGCCGGCATTTCTGCTGGGTCAACCATAGTATGTCGCAGCTTACCTGAAGCGGCTCCCCAACGTTCCCCATCCATCGTGATAAGCTTCACCTTTTGTCCATAATCAGCAATCAAACGGGCAGGACGTAGCTGTGTGTCTCCTGCGCGTTCCTCATTGCTTTGCTTCCATTGATTCCAAAAACCGTTCCAGTAATCAGACCAACCGTATTCATGTATACTCATTGTTTTCCTCCTGAAATCATGTTTGATTTTTTGATGTAGCGTTACTCAATAGGCGTACATTTTCTCTCCGCAAGCAAACAACGCAAAAAATCCGCAGGGAAACCCCTGCGGAGGGTATACAGCTCAGGCAATGTGATCCGTTCGTTCACTTATGCAAGCAGTCTTACTCGGACTACTCTCAATAGCAACAACTGGATAACAAAACACTTGACCATAAAAAAATCCGCAGGGAATCACTCCCTGCGGATTTCGTTGGTTCTACTGTCCAACCAACTGCTACGCTAAGACTATAGATCTAAACAGTCTTTAGCTGTGCATCGTCCGTGCGGGAGACAAGTCATTCTGCTGCTGAACCCATTCACTCATGTTCGTACGCATATAACATCGCCTCCTCCTAAAATTTCCTTTATCATACAAGTCCATGAATTGTCTGTCAAGGCCAATTCCAAACATTTTAAACTATCTTGAGTTTCGTTTAACGGACCTGATCCCATCGTGTCCACATTTCACGCGGGTTTAATTCGTACATTTCCCGCTCTCTGTACATAAACTGATGCATGATCAGTTCACGCCGAATTGTCGCAAAATCCTCATGGTATTGCTTGATCCACTCGTTTAGTTCACGTTCAGGGTAGATGCGGCCTGGCTCCAGCTTTTCCGCAAGCATCTGAAGTACGATCAATTTCTTCTTATATTGGGCAGGGATTTGACGCAACTTACCGTCCTTGGCAAAAAAATTGCGTAAGACCGTTGCTTCCAGTGTTTCATTCAGTTCCGACATCTGTTCCTCTTCCTCTCCTTTTTCAAAAATAAAACGCACCGTCGCCTCGGCATGCTGCCGAATCAGTTCTGGGTTCAATGTAAAATACACTGTATTTTTATCACGTCGTTCCTTAATCAACCCAACCTCACGGAGTTTGGAAGCATGATGCGTAACTGTAGGCTGCGACAGATTCAGCTTTTTCGCCAAAGCTTGGCCATGCATCTCCCCACGGGATAAAAGAAGTAATATTCGCATACGCGTCGGGTCCGCAAGTGCTTTATGATAATTGACCATTTTATCTAGTTGCACCGTGACTGCACCTCTCTTCACTAATACAGATTTGCTATGCAAACAAATTCATCTTACCTAAATAGAAGTTTATCTAATTATATGTTTGTTAAAATTGTCTGTCAATTCTCCCCTCTCATCATCTCTTTCTGAAAACGGCTGGATATTGTGCACACATTGCGGTAGGATTATTATTTGAAAACTTCTCACATACTGAGCTATTTGCGTCAATTCCTGAGATTTGTTTTTAATCGTCAAACTAATCTAACCCTACAAAACTGACGAAATAAACCAATACACTGGAGGTTCATCCAAATGCACGACGTAATCATTATCGGTGGTGGTCCTTGCGGACTATCCGCTGCAATCGAATGCAGCCGCAGAGGTTTGCGAACGATCATTATTGAAAAAAGCAATATCGTTCACTCCATTTTTCTGTATCCGACAAATATGCAGTTTTTTAGCACCGCCGAACTCTTGGAAATCGGTGATATTCCGTTCAGCACTCCCAACGACAAGCCTTTCCGACATGAAGCACTAGCTTATTATCGTAAAGTAGCCTCACATTATAACCTGGACATTCAGCATTATGAGGAGGCTCAATCCATTCAGCGCCAAGAAGACGGTACATTTACCGTACATACCCTAAGCAAACGGGAAATAACCAAGAGCTATTCAGCACGCTATGTCGTAGTGGCTACGGGATATTTTGATCATCCAAACTATTTGGGCATCCCTGGGGAACAATTAGATAAAGTCACTCACTATTTCAGCGAAGCCCATCCCTATACAGGAACCCGGGTCGCAGTCATCGGCGGCAGTAACTCTGCGGTAGATGCTGCGATGGAATTGGTGCGTGTTGGTGCCACAATTGATATGGTTTACCGCCGAAACGAGTTGTCTCCACATATCAAACCGTGGGTTCGTCCATTGTTTGACAGTATGGTACAAAAAGGGAAAATCACGCTGCATTTAGGCGCACGCATTACCGAAATTCATCCAGACCACGTCATCGTTACTCCGCTGAACGCGGAAGCGTTCCAACTCGAAAACGATTTTGTACTGGCACTGACCGGTTTCCACCCGGAACGAAAATTATTGGAATCAGTCGGTGTCCACATGGCTGAAGATCTGGACAAACCTGAATTTAATCCTGCCACGATGGAGACTAATATCCCAGGCATATATGTCGCCGGGGTCATCGCTTCAGGCAGCAATGCCAATGAAGTGTTTATTGAAACAGGTCGCTGGCACGGACGTCAGATCGCCGAACATATCCAAAGTTAAACGACTGAAGGAGAACAACTGAATGGATTACAGCTCCCTTATCTTACTGGTACTGGCTGGTCTTGGAATTATCAGCGGCAACTCAACCGTGACGATTGCTATGGTTGTACTACTGCTGCTGCGGGTAACCAGCTTTTATACTGCTTTTCCCTGGCTTGAGAAGTATGGCCTGACAATCGGGATTATTATTTTGACGATCGGGGTCATGACCCCGCTAGCCAGCGGTAAAATCAGCATCAATCAGGTGACAGAGTCCTTCCTGCACTGGAAATCCCTGCTTGCGATTGGTATCGGAATTCTGGTAGCCTACCTGGGCGGCCGCGGAGTAACTCTGATGTCCGGACAGCCCATGATTGTGACAGGTTTACTGATCGGGACTGTCATTGGCGTTGCCTTCTTTAAAGGAGTTCCTGTTGGTCCTCTGATTGCAGCCGGACTGCTCTCCTTATTAATCGGCCGCTCCTAAATTTCTGGGCTGCTCTTTAGAAACGCCAACAATGATAGCAATCTGCATATCTGGCTGAATTCAGCCCCGCTTTGTGTTATACTCTTATCGCATAATTTGGTAAATGCAGGAGGCTTGACTGATGTCTCGACAATTTGTAACGGAAGCTGTAATGGTGGCTATCTACGGCCAGCTGCTTACATCTCCCGCCCCTGTGGAATATATAGTGCCTTACACATCACTGCTAGAGCTGTACGAATTTCAGGACAGTACAGAGCCTCTCATGGATAACCCTATGGACGATCAACATGTGAAGCGAAAGGTAAGTGCGTTGATCAGTTATTTTGAAGAGCCGTTGAATCAGAAAAAAATTCGGCGCGCCCTTCAGATGCCTTGGGCGAAAAGCTTGCCTATCCTATTCGACGCCAATACATCACTCATTGTCATTAATGCTGTTGATACGGCGCATTACGGAGAATATTTTGATCCGATTGAAACCGAACTGGTGCTGACAGCTCAGCGTGAGGCATTACCCATTCTGACTGATCAATTGGACTGGATCCACCGCATTATCGAAGCTTCCGTACCTGTACATGTGTACGATATTGATGATTTTGATTTTGCCGTCGATGGTCCGATGTTTAACAACCCTTAGCATACGGCATCATGCCCTAACCACAATAAAGCGGCGGAGTATCATGCGCAGGTTCATCTCCTGTCACACGATACTCCGCCGCTTTTCATGTTCACAAACCAATATACTGGCATGCTATTTTGAACGTGGAGGCATTAAGCTTGTTCATCCTTAACGTAAGTGTAAATAATGTCGTCATGTTCCTCCAAATACTTCACTTCCAGATGATGCCCTTTCAGATACCAATAATCCTGATCCTCCATATAAAACGTAATGCCAGCCGCTTCATGCTGTAATACGGGGTGCTGCGGAGGCTCTACGGCAATTCCCAGAGAAAAGCCTGGATGCAGCCCACCGCCGGAACTATAGCGAACAAAAAAACGGACGGAATCTCCACGATTCAATCCAAGCTCCTTAATATACCACTGTGCCGCAGGCTCAGTTACCTGTATGCTCATGCGTTATGTTCATCTCCTTGTACAATGACATCCTGTTAACTATATCATAGCATCTTTTAGAATAACGACCAACCGTCTCTCCCCATGCGGCTTCTTGGACAAGTCATATACATTTTTTTGAAAAAGGTTTGACAATTCGCAAAAAAGGGTGTTAAGATTCAACCATACGAGATCCATTTTGAAATTTATTACCAATTTGAACGATAACTCATGTAAGAATGAATCCATTTTGAGGAAGAAAGGAGTGTTCCCGGTGCTAAAATTTATGATTGTATTTCACCCACATCTACAAACACAACAACTTCATACCGGAGCATCTCCCCTGTCGCACCCTTCAGAATTGGGCCATTCCTGTTGTATGGTTTAATACGAGTGGCTGCCTGCGTTTAAGCAGTTTTTCAGTGGTGAGTGTGCTGAGAATACCTGCGCGCCATATGATATTGAGATTCAAGGCATATCGTCTGCGGACGGTATGCCTTTTTTGCGCCTGTTGCCGAATTGTACTTGTGGCAGCAAGCAGCTGTTGTTTCTTCAAAATGGTACACAACTCTCGAATGAACTTGACATGAAAGGATGGGATCCCTCTTGTTTTCAGTACTCAAAAATTTAGGCTGGTTTTTTAAAAGAGAACGAAGCCGATACTCGATTGGATTGTTTTTGCTGATTGCCGTTGGCGTGTTGGAGCTTGCTCCACCTCGGCTGCTAGGCAGTGCCATTGACGAGATTGTACGAGGTTCGATTTCCTGGTCCTCACTTTGGCGTTATATTTTGTACATCATAGGCATTCTTTCCATCATCTACTACATTACGTACATATGGATGCACAAGCTGTTCGGTGGTGCTAATCTGGTTGAGCGTTTATTGCGCACACGCTTTATGAATCATCTGCTGCGGATGACCCCTCCATTTTTTGAGCGTAATCGCACAGGCGATCTGATGGCTCGTGCTACGAACGATCTTCGCTCTGTCGCAAGTACAGCAGGCTTCGGTATGTTGACCTTAACGGACTCCACGGTCTACCTGACCGTTGTATTGGTTGCCATGGGCACCCTGATTAGCTGGAAGCTAACATTGGCGGCCATTCTTCCCCTTCCCTTTATTGCACTGGCCATGAGTATTTACGGTAAAGCCGTACATGAACGTTACACACTGGCACAAGATGCATTTGGCGATATGAATGATCAGGTGTTGGAGTCGGTAGCTGGTATCCGTGTCATTCGGGCTTATGTGCAAGAACGAATGGACGAAAAACGTTTTGCCGATATTACTGAGGATGTGTTTCGTAAAAATTTGGCAGTGGCCCGGATGGATGCTCTCTTTGAACCGACGATCCGTTTATGTGTAGGACTTAGCTACGTGATCGGACTCGGGTATGGTATTTATCTGGTATTTCATAACGATATCACGCTAGGCGAACTGGTATCCTTTAACATGTATCTAGGAATGATGATTTGGCCGATGTTTGCCATTGGCGAGTTGATTAACATTATGCAGCGCGGTAGCGCTTCCCTGGATCGGGTCAATGAGACTCTTGATGTCCCGCCGGATGTTCAGGATGTAGCTCAACCTGTTCGAGTAGATCATCCCGAATCCATCACCATGAAAGACGTGACTTTCCGATATCCTACCTCCACAGTTGACAATCTGTCGCATGTGAACTTAGAGCTCAAACGCGGAGAAACACTAGGTGTGGTTGGTCGAACAGGCAGTGGGAAATCTACTTTACTCAAACAGCTATTGCATGAATATCCGACTGGCAGTGGTGATATTTTAATCTCCGGCACGCGGCTGGAGGACATTGCAGTGGAACAATTACACAGCTGGATTGGCTACGTGCCGCAAGAACAAATTTTGTTCTCCAAATCGGTGCGTGAGAACATTCAGTTCGGGAAGCCTGGAGCAGATGATGGCGACATCATGGAAGCGATCCGTACGGCTGCCTTTGACCAGGATTTAGGAACCCTGTCCGATGGGCTGGATACACTGGTCGGGGAAAAAGGCATCGCTCTGTCCGGCGGTCAGAAGCAGCGTGTATCGCTTGCGCGCGCCTTTATCGGTGATCCGGATATTCTAGTGCTCGACGATGCACTGTCAGCAGTAGATGCCCGGACGGAAGCACGTATTATTGACAATATCCGGCGTAAGCGCTCGGGTAAAACAACCTTGATCTCCACCCACCGTCTATCGGCTGTAGAGCATGCCGACCGGATCGTCGTACTGGAGCAAGGGCGCATTATTGAGGAAGGAACCCACAATGAGCTGCTTCAGGCTGACGGATGGTATCGACGACAATATGAACGGCAGCAAGTGGAATCTGATCTGACCTCAGGGGAGGTATCCTAATGAAACCTAATATCGGCAAAAGGCTGTTCCAGTACGCACTGACGAGCAAAGCGGGTTTTATTGCCGCTCTCATCGCCTTGGCTATTGGAGTAGCTGCCGAGCTGGCCGGTCCCTTCATCGCCAAAACGATGATTGACGACCATATGCTCGCTATTGAAAAACCATTTTATGAGACGACTAGTGTGGACGGGACTGTAAGTTATGCTGGAACTCATTTTAAACGTGAAGACCGCTTTGAAGCCGGGGAGACCAAAGGACGCGAAGCGAGGATTTTACAAGTTGGCAAATCTTTTGTATTTGTCGATGGCTCTGTCCAAGTAGCGGATGGTAACCGATCCTTTACGAACGGTACGCTGACCGTGACACGCGGCTCCGACACCTTTCATTACAAAGCCAAGGCTCTGACCGCTGATGAGCTGTATAGCTTTTACAAACCGGAAATGCCTGGCATCTTTCAGCTGATTGGGTGGTATTGCTTCTTTTTAGTTGTTTCGATTTTTGCCGAGTTCGGCAAAACATACTGGCTGCAATCCTCGGCGAACAAGGTCATTCAAAAGCTTCGGCTTGATCTCTACGCACACATTCAGCGCCTGCCAGTATACTTTTTTGATAACTTACCTGCGGGCAAAGTTGTATCCCGTGTTACGAATGACACCGAGGCAGTCAAAGATTTGTTTGTGGCTGTACTCTCCAACTTCACCTCAGGGATTGTAACGATGACAGGGGTATATGTCGCACTCTTTTTACTGGACTTCAGACTCGGCCTTATCTCTCTATTTATTGTACCGTTGCTGATCTTATGGATTATATTGTACCGCAAGGTCGCAACCCGCTATAATACGATCATTCGGTCCAGACTCAGTGAGATTAATGCGATTATTAATGAATCCATTCAGGGGATGTCCATTATTCGTGTGTTCCGGCATCAGAAACAAACACAGCAAGAGTTTGAAGAACTAAATGATGACTATATGAAGCATCAAAATAAAATGCTGAATTTGAATGCTTTTACATCGCACAATTTGGTCAACGTGTTAAGAAACCTCGCCTTCGCTGTTGTGTTGTGGTATTTTGGCTCTGCGGCGCTTGGCACTACAGGTAGTGCAATATCATTAGGCGTATTGTATGCCTTCGTCGATGTATTGGGCCGATTATTCCAACCTATGACAGGTATGGTCAACCAGCTCGCCGTACTGGATACTTCCATCGTATCCTCAGGACGCGTATTTGAATTGATGGACGAAACGGGAGAGCCCGTGACAGACGGTACGATGCCGCGTTACAAAGGTCAGGTAGAATTTAACGACGTTTCATTTGCCTACAAAAAGGATGATGTGCTTAAGCATATTTCCTTTACAGCGCAGCCCGGCCAAACGGTTGCCCTTGTCGGGCATACTGGATCAGGTAAGAGCTCGATTATCAACCTGCTATTCCGGTTTTATGATCCGCAAAAAGGAACGATCACCATTGACGGAACGCCTGTCAAAAATATTCCTAAGCAATGGCTTCGCCATCATATGGGTATTGTTCTTCAAGATCCATATTTGTTCACAGGTACGGTAGCCTCTAATGTCAGTCTCGGAGACAGTAGAATCACGAGAGAACAGGTGAATAAAGCGCTGCATGATGTTGGAGCCGACAAACTGTTAGCCCATCTGCCCCAAGGATTTGATGAGCCTGTTATTGAAAAAGGCAGCACCTTATCTGCCGGGCAACGCCAGCTTATTTCGTTCGCTCGCGCGTTAGCCTTTGATCCTGCCATTTTGATTCTGGATGAAGCCACCGCCAACATTGATACCGAAACGGAAGCGCTCATCCAATCTGCTCTTGAGGTGCTCAAGAAGGGACGTACGACCTTTATCATTGCCCACCGTCTGTCCACCATTCGTAGTGCGGACCAAATCTTAGTGCTGCATCGCGGTGAAATTGTTGAACGGGGTAGCCATGACGAGCTTATGGCCCAAGGTGGCCGTTACTTCCAAATGTACCAGCTCCAGTCAGGAACGGTTGCAGCAGAAGCTGCGTCTTCCTCAGCTGCACCTTCTAAGCAAAATGACTTGCTTACAGGCAAAGTCGCATTTAAAGCTTAAATGATACTAGAGCTTGAGCTTGGGCCTACAATTAACATTTAGCATGAAAAAGCCAGCGGTCTCCATTCATATTGGGGACTCACTGGCTTTATTTTTTATATGACATATGGCTTGTCGCTTTATTTTGTTACAGACGTGCCTGTTCCAGTGGGCGGAAGCACTGTTCCATCGACTGCTTTGAGCGTAACCTTATACTTACTGTCTACCAATGTACTGGTGTGGGTATCCGTAATAACTTGAATATTCATTTCCCCCGGTTTTGGACTCGTCAGCTTATAGTAAATGATAGCATTCGTATCATCTACGTAGTCAATATGATCCACTTCAATGCCGTAACCTGGATTAGGTGCCTGCAGGCGGGTAATGGTCACTTTATTCTGCTGGTCATTCGCCTTCTCTATGCTCATACTAATATTAGTTTGTTGATCCGGATTTACAGACTCAGCTGGATTTTCAGGAATGGCTTGCACCGGTTTATGACTTTGTACAAACTCGGATGCATGATAGACCATTTCTGCTGCCTCGATCCGGGTTACTTTACGATCCGGGTTAAAGTTGCTCTTTTCGTCCAATTTTGCAATTTTGGTCAACAGGAGAAATTGAACTGCTTCGTTTGACTCTTGGTCTAATTTTTTGCCATCTGCTACATTAATCAACATGCGGACCGTTGGATATTCACCCGTTGCACTCACAGCTTTGTACAAAATATTCGCAAATTGTACCCTTGTCATACGAGTGCTCGGATCAATATCCGGTGACAGAGGGATTTGGTGCTGGACTGCAATCCGGTAAGAATCGGCATACCATGCAGAAGCCGGAATGTTTGCAAAGGAACCTGTGGTGAAATCAGGCATAACCTGAAGATCCATCGCACGAACAACCATGTGTACCCCTTGTGCATACGTGAGTGTTTGATCTGGTGCAAACTTATCCTTGGTTATCCCTTGAATGATTCCTTTATCCTGAAGTGAACTTACAATCTTCTCCTGCTCAGCTCCCTTTATATCACGAAAAGCAGAAGCCGACGTAGCCACAGCCAAGGAGCAGACGACAAGCAGCGCAGCTGCCACGCTTTTATTTTTGATCATGAGATACACCTCCATGTTTACTATGCTTCTATACTTACGGACGCAATAAAATCACCAAATGTTTCAAATATGCACAAATTGCTTGCAAAACAACGGAATACCCTGCGATTAGTGTAACCCGTTCAGCTTCTTTCTGCTTACATCCGGTTAGGGGCTTTTAGCCCAAGAAGTCTCAGTGTACCTGCCAGCATATCCGCAGTCTGTTCCGCTAACTGAAGGCGCCATTGTCCGCCATCGACAATTCTTTCCTTAGCGTAAAAACGGTTAAACGCCTGTGCTGTATCTATTGCAAATCTTGCAATAACCGAAGGTTCCAGTTGCTGAACAGTACGTATCAGTTGTCCGTGATAGCGATCCAACTGTTTAAGCAATGCCCAGCCTGCGTCACCCAGCATTTCATCCGAAACGATATGTAAATCAGGAGAATGACCGTCTTGGGCAAGGGTGTTATGACTAGAGTTAGAATCGACATCCGCGCGAGCACGAGCTTTCTCCAGAAGGCTGCGTATGCGCGCATGGGTATACTGCACATAAGGTCCAGTCTCACCTTCAAAGGTCAGTGCCTCTTCCAACGAAAAATCCACTTCATTCAGACGGTTATTTTTTAAATCACCAAAAATAATCGCTCCGATACCAACGTCTTCAGCAGTTGCCTCTTGTTCCAGCAAATTGGGATTCTTCTCTGCAATGATGGCTTGAGCACGCGCTACAGCTTCATCCAGCACTTCCTCCAGTTTTACCACCTTGCCGCGTCTTGTGGACATTTTTTTACCCGCAAATCGCATTAAACCAAACGGTACATGTTCACATTGCTCGGCCCATGTCTCTCCCGCCTGCTTCAGCACCGCAAATACCTGTTGGAAATGTAACTTTTGTTCCCCGCCAACGACATACAACAGCCGATCAGCCTTCATCACTTCATGACGATAAATCGCTGTCGCCAGATCCCGGGTGGGATAGATGGTAGTCCCGTCCTTTTTCAAAATAAGACACGGCGGCAGCTGTTCGTCATCCAGACGAACTACAAGCGCCCCATCGCTTTCCTCCAGCAAGCCTTTGGCCCTTAATCGGGCAACCACTGCCTGCATCTTATCATTGTAAAAACTTTCCCCCAACACATGGTCAAACGAAATGTTCAGACGTTGGTACATACGGTCAAACTCACCTAGACTGACTTCAACAAAAAACTCCCAGAGCTGTTGAGCCTCAGTATCCCCATGCTCCAAGCGTCGGAACCACTCGCGGCCTTCATCCTCCAATGACGGGTCATGCTCGGCCTCCTGATGAAAACGCACATATAGCTTCAACGATTCCCCAATCGGATCATGTTGCAGCTGCTCCTCATTTCCCCATCTCTTATAGGCTGCGATTTGCTTGCCAAATTGTGTTCCCCAATCCCCCAGATGATTGACACTAATCGGCACATATCCGGTTTCACCAAGTATGCGATACAAGGCAGCACCGATCACAGTAGAACGAAGGTGACCGATACCAAAGGGTTTGGCAATATTGGGCGAGGACATATCAATCACGACTCGTTGTCCATTTCCGATATTGGGTTTGAGAAATTCAGGCTTGCTCAATTCAGCAAGCATCGTCGGAATATGAACAGATCGATCCAATATAATATTTACATAGGCACCCGAAGCTGAAGCGGTTAGACCTGCTTCATGGTTTACAAGCTCTGCTAATTCCATTGCAATTTGCTGTGGAGACTTTCGAAACTTTTTAGCCAGCACGAAACAGGGAAACGCCATATCTCCCCATTCAGGCTGCGGAGGCACCTCAAATAAAGATAAAACTTCTTTCTCCTCCAAGTCCGTATGAGCCAATATAGCTTGGGCAGCAATCATCAACAACATGTTCCTCTCTCCTTCTTTTTATAGGATCTAACAAAAAAACAAAAAAAGTCCTCGCCTCTTGATATAATCAAGAGACGAGAACTTCGATATCCCCGCGGTACCACTCTTCGTAAATCGGTGGTGTAGTTAAAATTAGCTTACACCAATCGCGATTTCACTCCAATGACGAATAACGGTGTCTGCCGGGCTGATCTACTAGAATTTTTTTATCGTTGGACCAACCATCTCCCGGGTGCGCTTCACATCGGATCTCATACCGGCTTCCACCTCTTCCGGCTCGCTGTAATGACACGGTTCCGTTGCTACTCTCCCGTTCCCTGACGTTAATTCCCACCATTATACAAACCTATTTAGCAGAAAGCAACCTTTTATTTCCTCTTCAGGTACTGGTTCTGTATATGTAATTACACTGCCACCAATTGGCGACAAGCCTCAACACAATGACGGCAGGCTTCTGCACAATGTTTGCAATGATTATGGGAATGCTTACTGCATTCAGCAGCACATACCTCACAGGCTTTAGCGCATAGCTCACAGATCTGCTCAGCAAAATCCGTTCCGCGCTGCAACATTTGAGCAGCAAACCCACATATCTCTGCGCATTCTCTGCTCACTCGAATGCATTCACGCAGCATAGCTAAATCATATTCCTTCAAACTTGCTACATAACATACATTGCAAGCGTTCATACATTCCAGGCAAGCATCCACGCATTTTTGGTATGAATGATTCATATTAGATTACCTCCCAGTTGTTGATCCTGCTGTACTATTACCCGCTACACCTTGAAATTAATCATTCGATGTTCGCGCTTTCAACAAAATAAACCCAAAAAATCCCGACTTATGTAAGGAAGTGTACTATATTCCAAGGTGCTTGCGCAAGGATATTAATCACATAACTCTTTGCTTCCGTTTCTGACTTGCATACAGTCAATCATTCCTCTATTGTAAAAAAAGAGCTGCTAACCACTGATCAAGGAGTGAACATTGTAATGAATATAACATCGGTAGAGGAGCACCGGCGGGAATCTCCGCAGCAGGTTAACTGCATGGTCGTGACCGTCTCTGATACACGTACCATGGAGACAGATACTGGGGGACGACTGCTCAAGGAACTACTAGAAACGAATGGGTACAAGGTTATTCGATACGTTATCGTCAAGGACGAATATGAAGGTATCCGACAGTTGATAACCGAAGCTGCGGCACATGAGGAGATCGAGGCTGTACTTTTAACAGGTGGTACTGGCATTTCTCCGCGTGATACTACATATGAAGCCGTCTCCTCTCTACTGGATAAGGAACTACCTGGCTTTGGAGAAATTTTCCGCTATTTAAGCTTTGCTGAGGACATTGGATCAGCAGCTATATTAAGCCGGGCTGTAGCGGGCACTGTGGGCCAAACAGCTGTGTTTTCTATGCCTGGCTCCCGCGGAGCCGTTCATTTGGCAATGGAACGTATTATCGTCCCTGAGCTGCGACATGTGATGAGAGAAATTTATAAATAAGCTCTTATTTCACACATGCGCCGACACAAAAAAAGGCACCCCATACGTGGATGAGGTGCCTTTTTTACATTATTCCTTTTCTTCAACTTCGGGCTGCATGTAGCTGTCAATCAGCTTTTGCTTCAGCTCCCATACCTTCTCGCTAAGATTTACACGATAAATTTCAGGGTTCAGTTTCCGCAAATATTCTGGCCAAAACAGTTTCAGCTGTGAAGCATGATAGGCACGAATTTCATCTAGCTCAGGAAGCTCGTATACCTTCTGTCCATTTATAAAAATAGGTTCAAGCATCGGTACAGCTTCGTAGTTTTCAACATACTTCTTCATATATGGATGTAAAGGGTTAAACAGCTTCAGGCGCTTACCATTACGCGGACGTTCTTCATCCGGGAAAGAAATATAATCAGCCACAGCTCTCCCTTTCTTTTTATCCACAATGCGGTATACATCCTTTTTGCCTGGTGTAGATACTTTTTCCGGGTTACCGGAGATCTTAATCGTCGGCAGCATTTCACCGTTTACTTCCCGCTCTACCAGCTTGTACACTCCACCCAGTGAAGGTTGATCTGAAGCTGTAATCAGCTGTGTCCCTACACCCCATACATCAATACGTGCCCCTTGGGCTTTAAGATTGAAGATCGTATTTTCATCCAGATCGTTGGAAGCTACAATTTGTACGTAATCCAAACCTTCAGCATCCAGCATTTCCCGTGCCTGAATAGATAGATAAGCCAAATCACCGCTATCCAAACGGATGGCGTTCATGCGCTTGCCTTGACTCTCCAGCATCTTTGCTGTCCGAATCGCATGGGGAACACCGCTTTCCAGCGTGTCAAAGGTATCTACCAGCAGCGTGACCTGATCTGGCAAAACCTTCGCATACACGTCAAACGCCTCTTGCTCCGTCATAAAGGTCTGCACCCATGAATGGGCATGTGTCCCTTTTGTCGGAATCCCGAAATGTTCGCCTGCCAGCATATTAGAAGTCGCATCGAAACCTGCCACATAAGCTGCACGCGCTCCCCAAATCGCTGCATCTGCCTCCTGTGCGCGCCGTGTGCCAAATTCGAGCAGTGTATCGTCGCTAGCCACCTGCTTGATCCGCGATGCTTTTGTCGCAATAAGGGTCTGGTAGTTCATAAAATTCAACAACGCCGTCTCGACAAGCTGTGTTTCCATAATTGTTCCTTCAACTCGAACCAGAGGCTCATTCGGAAAAACAAGTGCTCCTTCTTTCATCGAATGGATCGTTCCGCCAAACTTAAACTGGCGCAATGCCTCCATGAACATCGGATCGTACTTTTCCTCCTGCTCTGACAGATAGCGAATGTCCTCTTCTGTAAACCGCAAGTTTGAAATGTAATTCACAATGCGTTCCAGACCAGCAAACACGGCATATCCATTGCCAAAAGGGAGCTTACGAAAATACGCCTCGAACACAGCTTTTCGTTGGTGACTTCCGTTCACCCAATGGGCGTACATCATATTAATCTGATATTTATCTGTATGTAATGCGAGGCTCGTTGACTTCATCGTATCATCCTCTCTGACTGTCCCTGGCTTGGTGACGGTGTACCGTTCATCTGCCCAGATTCAGCAATATCCGGCTCTAATTTGTTATCGGACATTGGTGTACAATCGTTCAGTTATTTTACTTCTTCTGGCATAAAATCGTATCTTCAGCCGACTGTACCGTGGCTCCAAGACTTCCCTCAAAATGACCCAAAGCCCAATCATGTCCCGCCTGATTAAAGCTTGCCACAGCGTCCTTGTAGACAGTAATAGCAAAATCTTTGTTATAGGCATCTACAGCCGTATGTAGCACACATATATCTGTACACACACCAATCAGATGAACTTCCAAGATCCCGCGCTCGCGCAGCCTGAGTTCTAGGTCTGTACCAGCAAAAGCACTGTACCGTGTTTTGTCCAACCAGTAGATATGATCACTTTGCTGCTCATATAGGCTATGAAGCTTACCATACAATTGTCGTCCATCGGTTCCACGTATATTATGTGGAGGAAACAGCTTACTCTCCGGGTGGTAAAGGTCGTTCTCCTCATGTAAATCGACAGCCATGACAACAAAGTCCCCTTGATCCACGTAGGCCTGCGTAATTGCTGTGATCCGTTCATCCAGCTCAATCGCAGGTTGCCCCACAGGCAGACTACCGTCCACAAAATCATTCGTGTAATCAATAACAATCAGTGCCTTCATCGTACAGTCAGCTCCTTATCATCAAAGTGAGATTGTACGCTCTATGCGTAATCTATTCCAATAAAAGTTACGTATAAATAGATAAACGCGGTACTCTATCACTAAAGCGGTACAACTGGGCTGGTCTTTGTGAATACTGATTGGAACTGAGCGGTTTGCCATTCTCATCCCGAACCTCTTCCAGTATTCCCTGTCTACTACGAGTCGATGTTATTTTGCGAATAAAATTCGGCTCTTCGAAATCCGGTACGACGCTCTGTATTACCTGATACAATTCACCCAGTGTAAAATGTGGCGGTAAAAATTGCTTGGCTATCGTTGTCTGAAGCATCTGCAACTGAATTTTGCGATAAGCATCAACTATGATATCCCGGTGATCAAACGCCAGTTCCAATTCCTCCAACGCTTCTCGGATCGTAAATAAACCGACCTCCGAAGCATCATCAGCTGCCTGACGTTGCTCCAGCATCCATTCCTCTACCAGCGCAAAAAACGCATGCGATATGATCCACCCGCGCGGATCACGGCCTGGTCCACTATATACGCCCAAATACTCCAGATGCCCGCCGTCTACACCGGTTTCTTCTAACAGTTCCCGCTTGGCCGCTCCATATATGGATTCATCTTCTTGACAAAACCCTCCAGGCAACGCCCAGCGTCCCGCAAACGGCCAACTACGGCGCTTGATGAGCATTACTTTCAGCTCACGAATCGGCAATGTTTTGGTTACCGTCTTGCGCTCACGCTTCGTTAAAGTAAACATTACGATATCCGCCGGAGCACCGTCCGGGGTACGGTATTTTTTAATGTTGTACGACGCCTTCTGCGCCTCTTCGTTTATACGATTGCTATCCATTGGCATCACCATATTATATCGTTTTGATAAATTCATTATGACATAATAAAAATTTTTGTCAAGCGTCAGGCCATGCCTGAATCGCTTGCTTGTTGACGCAATACTCGGAAGGTTGCTGTAGCTGTACAACCGAGTGTACCTTCACTATCCCTCACTTCTGCCTGAGTGGTTATGGTGCGGCCTGCCTGATGAACAATACGTGCCTTAACCTCCAGCCGTCCTTGTCTCATGGCTGACAAGAAATGAACGTTAAGATTCGTTGTTACACATGAATCCATATTTCGTGAAGCCATACTGACCATCCCCATCGCCTGATCCATCAATGTTGTGAGCACCCCCCCATGTACAATCCCCATCACATTGGTATGGTGTTGTTTGGCCTCCAAAGCGATATGTGCCTCGTTAGCATCAGCTGTAATCAGCTCACATCCTAAGTACTCCCAAAAAGTATTTTCTTCACCCTCTAGCATCTTACGCAACTTACCATTCCCTCGCTTTCATCCCATCTATGATGTCGCAATTCTCTTGGTATCTCATGAACATTTACAATGAGTAATTGCTTTCGAAAAAAAGGCGTGGAAGCTAAGCCTCCACACCATAAATCTTATTCTAGTCACTGCAATTCGAGGAGGAAGTAGTCTTGCCCTCTTCTACGTTCACCTTTTCAGCAACCGTATCACGGATGGCCGTGATCACCATTTGCAGCAGCTCATTAATTTCTACCTGACTCTGCTGAAACTCCGTTACAATTGGAATACCGTCAAGCTCTTCCTGTAGCTCTTGAAGTTCAGCCTCTATTTTGGCAATCATTTTTTGATTCTTTAGAGATTCAAATGCTACAATTTCCTTTTGCTTCTTCTTCATGGTTGCAATCAGCTGCTGGATGCGCTCATGATCCTGAATCTTTTCTTCTGCTTTTCGGAATACCTGCACTTCCTCACTGCTGCCCAGAATTCCCGCCAACTCTTTGGCCTTTGCCAATATCATATCGCGATTGACCAAATGATCATGCTGGCGCGCCGCCGTTTGAAGTTCTGTATGTTGCAACCGCTCCTCTGACATTGTCCATCGCTCCTTATCTCGCTTAAATAGTCTTGCACGCAGCCCTTTATTCAAACCGCATGCAGACACGCTCGTTAGATTATTCTTCTTATTCGTTAACCGCTACTGGCGTTTGAACCAAGTCACCTTTAATGTAGAAAGTCATAGGCTCTGTAATTTTCACTTGGACAAAGGAACCGATCAGGTCCTTAGATCCTTCAAAATGAACCAGCTTATTGGAACGAGTCCGACCAGCAAGCACTTTGCTGTCATTTTTGCTCTCGCCTTCCACCAGTACTTCCACCACTTCGCCACGCAATCGACTGTTAAAGCGCAGGCTGTTTTGATTCACAGCAATGTTCAGACGCCGGAGACGCTCTTTTTTAACCGACATAGGCACATTATCTTCCATCGAAGCCGCTGGCGTACCTTCACGTGGTGAATAAATAAATGTGTAGGCAAAATCATAGCCCACTTCACGCACCAAAGATAGAGTATCTTCAAATTGCTCGTCTGTTTCACCCGGGAAACCTACGATAATATCTGTTGTGAGAGAGACATGCGGAACAGCTGCTTTTATCTTCGCTGCCAGTTCCAAAACACGCTCACGAGTATATTTTCGGTTCATTTTCTTCAATATATCCGTATTACCGGATTGTACAGGCAGATGAATATGCTCCACCAGATTGCCACCCTTACCCAGCACTTCAACCAAATGGTCGTCAAAATCACGCGGATGTGAGGTCGTAAAACGCACACGTGGAATATTGATTTTGCGCATATCATCCATCAGATCCCCGAATCTGTAATTCATATCCTTCAAGTCCTTGCCATAGGCATTGACATTCTGGCCCAACAGGGTGATCTCTTTAAATCCTTGACGGGCCAAATCCCGTACCTCAGCAATAACATCCTCTGGTCGACGGCTTCTTTCCTTACCACGTGTGAAGGGAACGATGCAATAGGTGCAAAACTTATCACAGCCGTACATGATGTTTACCCAAGCCCGCATACCCTCGCGCTTCTTCGGCAGGTTTTCAATAATGTCGCCTTCCTTGGACCACACTTCGACCACCATTTCTTTGCTAAAGAGGGCTTCCTTGACGAGTTGAGGCAAACGGTGAATATTATGGGTTCCAAAAATCATATCGACAAAACCGTGCTTTTGCATAATCCGGTTCACGACGTTCTCTTCCTGCGACATACAGCCACACACACCGAGCAACAGTCCCGGCTTTTCTGTTTTGAGATGCTTGAGGTGACCCAGCTCCCCAAACACTTTATCTTCTGCATTTTCACGGATAGCGCAAGTGTTCAGTAAAATGATATCTGCTTGCTTCCGATCCTCGGTTGCCTGGTAGCCCATTTGCTCCAGCAAGCCCTTGATTGTTTCGGAATCATGCTCATTCATCTGACAACCGAATGTATATACGATATAATGCTTACCCTCACCGATATGCTTTAGCTCATCTGGAACTGCGTTATCATATAATACCTGCACGTCCTCTTTACCGCGCTGCTTCTCTTTTCTATGGTTCGGCTCCGCCATTATGTTGATTTCGCGTCCGCGAATACGAATCTTTTTGCTATGCTCATCTTCAGAAATAATCTTCGCATCCGAGAAATCAAAATATTTGGAGTAGTCTTTTGTCTCCTTAGCCATTCCTTGGTCACTCCTTACACCATCTATTTCACGAGCTCATTTATGCTTTTACTGTATCTGTAGACATTGCTTATTTTATTTAAGCCCTAAAAACCTTTGAAAAAGGCATTACACTAAATTATAGCATGATTTATAGGTCATAGCCATAGATCATCCCCGGATACCAATCGGATGCCATGTGATGCTGAGGTTTTTATGTATATAGGTAAATATTTGTTTATTCTACTGCATATAAAAATAGTCCGACTCTTTTTGCAAGAGTCGGACTTTTACATATTCCAGATCAAATACGTATATTAGTCAACGATTTCAGCGTTGTCACCGTTTTTCACACCAGCTCCGTTTGCTTCATCCGTGTCAATATGCATATCCAATGCAAAAGAATCGGACACACGTGCAATAACATTTTCAAATACAAGACCACGTTCGCCGCCAACACGTACTTTCAGCAGCTGCTTATCCTTAATGTCCCATTTAGCTGCATCGGATGTATGGAAATGAATATGGCGGGCTGCTACAATAACGCCTTCTTGCAGTTCCACTTCTCCAGCTGGTCCTTTTACTGTAATTCCTGGTGTACCATCAATGTTACCGGATTCGCGTACAGGTGCCTTTACACCAATAGCAAAGGAATCTGTGCGAGAGATTTCCAGTTGGGAAGCGGGGCGAGCAGGTCCCAAAATACGAACCTTATCAAATTGGCCTTTAGGACCAATTACAGCTACCGTTTCATTTGCGGCAAATTGTCCTGGTTGGGACAAAGGTTTAAATTCAGTCAATTGATAGCCTGCTCCGAACAAAATTTCAATATGCTCTTGAGTCAGGTGAATATGACGGGCGGAAACGCCGACAGGTACGATTTTAGTCATCGTGTGGTCACTCCTTTTTCTCTATACAATACTTTACACATCTATGCTATTATACTCCTATTTCGACAAGAAAGAAAAGGATAGCGCATAAAGTTCCCTTTTTCGCCCTAACCTGCGTACATATTGTCCCTATAAAACTTGATCAAACCGTTATTTTTGCAAACAGAAGAAAAAAAAGCATGATCTCAGCAACGATGAGATGAGGAGCAATAATAAATATATTCAGAATAAACAGGGCACCGAGGATTCCAGTTAAGAAAAAAATGACTCTGAGACGAGGTCTAAGATGACTTAATCTGTACCGATGGAATACCAATAAAACTGACATAAAATAAATAAAAACAGAAGCAAAAGTAAAGCAAAGTACAAAAGTATAGGAAACTTGCCCCAAAAATAAGAGCTGTATGGAAGCCGCAAGCATGCTAAGAGAAAGATAAATAAACAAATGACCATAAATAATAGTCTGACCTGCTGTTTGTTTTGATTTGTCTACGCGCTTCTCTATATTCTCAAAATATTGCCACCAGATTGCGATGACCAGTACAAATGTCAAAGCAGCAAATATAATGGAGGAAACTGTGAAATGATCGGTTTGTAAAACAGAAAGTATACTTATCACTGATTCTCCAAGCAGGATTAAGGTAAACTGTGCAAACCGCTCCAAAAGATGCTCTGTATGGATAGGTGTGATCACCAGCTTTTTACGACCGATCAAAGGAACGAGGATATCAACAGCAATTCCGGTATATAAAATCAAATATCGAACCCACGAGTCGAAGAAAAGGGAGCAGCTAGAGATGACTATCCCGACCCAAAGATAAGTTCCAAAAAAACGAGCAGTTTCCTGTTTATGAGCTTTTTCTTTGGAGACCGAAAGCAAATATTGAACGACAGTCAAACCTCTTAAGCCAATATAGCCAACAAAAAAAGATACATAATACGCATCAAAATCTACATTAAGGCTGGCAGTCATGATTAACACAAAAAATAATTGCAAAATCATAAAAATTCGATGCTTTATACTGTCTTGACCAAAACGATTGTTATAGACAGTTTGCCCCACCCATGCCCACCAGATTGGAATAAAAATCAAAATAAACTTCCCTAAATTATGCCAATCAATACTGCCATGCTCTGCATGAACCAACACATGGGTCGCCTTGGAGACAGCTGCTACAAACAATAAATCATAGAAAAGTTCAAGCCAGGTAACCTTTTTTATCAACATGATGTAACGGAGCTCCCCTCTAGTATGGCGGTACAGCATGGTGACTGTTAGGTTCGCTTCTACCTATGTAAAATTTCGGCAAGCGTTATTTAGCACCATGCAGTCCGCGGATGCTCCAATTATTTCGTAACCGTTCTCGCTTTGTCAAGGAATTGTACAGGCGAAAACAACTGCTATATCAGCTAATTAAGAAGATATTTTAGACGGCAGATTCGTTCGCAAATAGTCCAGCGCATGTTCTCCCAGCCATCCTTTAACCAGTTCCTCAGGATAATATTTCAACAATAGTTCTGCAAAAACCGGATATTTCCCCGAGTGCTCCAATCCCCGTACATGGGTCTCGATACCGTCAAAATCAGAGCCAAACATCAAATGTCTCTCGCCACCTAATGAACAGATGTGCTCAATGTGCGGTAGCAGGTCCTCAGCATACACTGTACCCTGCTCCTTCAGAAACATCGTGACAAAGGTCAATCCAATTCGTCCGTTACGGGCGATCAGTGCCCGAATCTGTTCGTCTCGCAAGTTACGGGGATGAGCACATTTCGCAAAGGCGTTGGAGTGCGAGGCGATGGGCGGTAAGGCCGCCTCCTCCATCACTTCCCAGAATCCTTGTACGGACAAGTGTGATACATCTAGCAGTAGTCCCAGACTATTGCAGCGATTAACCAGATCATGTCCCTTGCGGGTTAGTCCGCCACCTCTTAGCTCCATGATGCCGTCAGCAGCCCAATTTGCATAATTCCATGTCAGCCCGATCAAACGTATACCCATGGCATAGCACACATCCGCATAAAATGGATTTCCTTCCAGTGCATCTACCCCTTCAAGCGAGAGCAACGCCCAAGGTGATCCTATATGATTCGTCCCACTTCCAAGTCCGTTCGTTATCTTTCCCGTCTGCTTCTCTACTCCTGTCTGCTGTGCTTGCTCTACTTGACGTACAGCGGACGTATTTTTAAATGCTGCCAAGTCTTCTCTCCACAGCAAAGGTTTTAATCCGCCAGAGGTAGAAGTTACATGCTGTCTGAACAGCTCAATTTGACGAACGACATGCTCAAATTTTGGCGTGCCCAATACCTGCGAAATATATATAGCGAACGTTTGCAACCTTATATTGCCTTCTAGCAAACGCTCTTTTGTGACATCAAGCGATGAATGACTAAAATCCACCTGCGAATCAAGCTGCATTTTACATAACACATCACAGTGTAAGTCTACTACTGGCCAATTCGCTTCATACTTATCATTCATGCACCCTACCCCCATTAGATTAAAGTCCATAAATTTATTTTGAAAACCATAACAACTAAATCACAAAGCAAAAAAGCCCGTTTACAAAACGTAAACAGGCTCAGGCAACTTCCATTTATTATCTTGGCTCTACAATCAACTTGATCGCAGTCCGGTCTTCTCCATCAATAACAATGTCTGTAAAAGCAGGAATACAAATCAAATCCACTCCGCTTGGTGCGACAAATCCCCGGGCAATGGCTACCGCTTTAATGGCTTGGTTTAGTGCACCCGCTCCAATCGCCTGCAATTCTGCATTTCCACGTTCACGCAGTACCCCTGCGAGTGCGCCTGCAACTGAATTGGGATTGGATTTTGCTGATACTTTTAATACATCCATAGTAAGTACCTCCCCTGGGAATGATGATGGTTTGATTCCACTATTAGATGTTATTCGAGGGTCAGCAAAAAATTCCTGCTTTTTGGTGACAGTTTTCCTTATTCTTTCCTTAAGCAGCTCGCAAAAAACTTAATCCATCCGCCATTCATCTTCTTTAAGTCTGATTTTCTCAATTTTGCGAGCTTTCCCATCGTGATCATTGAGTTCTACGCTAATGGCGTGAAAGTGCCATTTGCCCATGTCCACCTGGAAGCGTACTGGAAGCTGGGTCTGGAATTTCTGTAGTACAGCCTCTTTCTGCATACCGAGCACACCCTCATAAGGGCCTACCATCCCCGCATCTGTCTGATACGCAGTTCCGTGTGGCAAAATCGTATCGTCATTACTCTGTACGTGTGTATGTGTCCCTACCACGATGGATGCACGTCCATCCAGATGCCAACCCATAGCAATTTTTTCGGAGGTGGCTTCAGCGTGAAAGTCTACTAGAATATGTTTATGCTTTTTGCGCAGCTCGTCTACAATATCATCCGCTGCACGAAATGGACAGTCAATAGCCGGCAAGAAGGTTCTACCTTGCAGATTAACAATGGCTAGTTCCTTCCCACCACCTTTTACCACAGTATAACCCCGACCTGGTGTCCCTGGTGGAAAGTTAGCCGGACGGATAATCCGCGGCTCATCATCTATAAAATCAAATATTTCCTTATTGTCCCAGGTATGATTCCCCATTGTTATCCCATGAACGCCCCAATCAAAAAACTCTCTGGCGATGGCTTGAGTGATCCCTCTTCCCGAAGCTGCGTTTTCTCCGTTCACGATAATAACATGCGGGTTGTATTTTGATTTAAGCGAAGGCAGATTCTCCCTCAGTGCCTTTCTGCCTACACTGCCGACGATGTCTCCAATAAATAATACGTTAATAGAAAACCCTCCCTAGTCTGCCTTACATAATGAAAAGTGGCCCTACAAGCAGCGGCCACTTTTCATTGAAATGCTTTTATTTTGCGTATTCTACCGCACGGGTCTCACGAATAACGGTAACCTTGATATGTCCTGGATAATCCAGTTCATTCTCAATCGTTTTCGTAATATCGCGAGCCAGTCGGAATGCTTCCGCATCATCAATTTTCTCTGGCTGTACCATAACACGAACTTCGCGTCCAGCTTGAATTGCGTATGATTTTTCAACGCCTTCAAAAGACTCGGAGATGCGTTCCAGCTTCTCAAGACGACGGATATACGTCTCTAGCGTTTCACGACGCGCTCCCGGTCTTGCAGCTGACAGAGCATCTGCTGCTCCGACCAGCATGGCGATTACTGAAGTCGCTTCGCAGTCGCCGTGATGTGAAGCAATGCTGTTGATAACGACCGGATGTTCCTTGTACTTCTTCGCCAGTTCCACGCCAATTTCAACGTGTGATCCTTCCACTTCGTGATCCAGCGCCTTCCCGATGTCATGCAGCAAACCTGCCCGTCTTGCCAGTACAACGTCCTCGCCCAGTTCCCCGGCCATCAGACCTGTCAAGTATGCAACTTCCATCGAGTGCTTCAATACGTTCTGTCCGTAGCTCGTACGGAACTTGAGTCGTCCCAAGATCTTGATCAAATCCGGATGCAGGCTATGCACACCCACTTCAAAAGTGGCCTGTTCACCATACTCACGAATTCGTTCGTCCACCTCTTTACGGGATTTTTCCACCATCTCTTCAATACGAGCCGGATGTATCCGTCCGTCCGCTACGAGCTTCTCAAGAGCTGTACGTGCAATCTCTCTACGAATCGGATCAAATCCGGACAATATAACAGCTTCCGGCGTATCATCAATAATGAGGTCGATCCCTGTAAGGGTTTCAAGTGCACGGATGTTACGGCCTTCGCGCCCGATAATCCGGCCTTTCATTTCTTCGTTCGGCAATGTTACAACAGAAACCGTCGTTTCTGCTACATGATCTGCCGCACAGCGTTGGATGGCCAGTGTGATGATTTCACGAGACTTTTTGTCCGCTTCTTCTTTGGCCTGCTGTTCGATTTCCTTAATCATCTGAGCTGTTTCATGACGAACTTCCTGCTCTACGTTGGTCAGAATAATACTTCTTGCATCCTCCATCGTAAGATTGGAAATACGTTCCAGCTCAGTTACCTGGCTCTTGTAAATCAAATCAATTTGCTGCTGGGTTTCATCGATTCGTTTCTCTTTGTTGGCCACTTGTTCTTCTTTACGTTCCAGCGATTCCAATTTTTTATCCAGCGATTCTTCTTTTTGCAGCAATCTTCGTTCCTGTCGTTGAATTTCATTACGACGTTCACGAGTTTCTTTTTCAGCTTCGGCACGAATGCGGTGGATCTCATCTTTCGCTTCCAGTACCGTTTCCTTCTTCAGTGCTTCTGCCTCTTTTTTCGCGTTCTCCACGATTTGCGCGGCAGCTTCTTCCGCACTGGAGATCTTAGCTTCTGCAATAGATTTGCGAATAAAATAACCAATCCCGAACCCAAAGAATAACGCGGCTACAGCAACGAGAACGAACCAGATCGCAGTCATCATACTGTTCACCTCCCCGTTGGTTCCTCCAAGGCATTCCTTGGGACTTTTTGCAATTGTCACATTTACTTTGATCGTCAAACTAAGATAACGACACAAGGTCGCTTCATTTCATATGCACATGCTTTCACACGTACAATTCCGCCTGGCATAGCGGCATCACTTGTTATTTGGCGATGAGAACTTTACCGTGGACTCCACTTTTTTGGAAGGAAAAAGGGCACTCCACAAATATCGTTTCATATATATTTTATTATTTGACAAATGGCATTGTCAAGGGAATGCAAACATTAGTAGACTCCGTGCAACTGTTCATATAATAACTGGCTCATTTAACCAAAGCTTCAGCTACCGTAAACTATTCCTCCCAATGCAATAACTCCCCGTCATCGTAAGCTTCATCTTGCTCGTCCGCAGAGAGATGATTGATTACGCGGCGTGTTATATCTCCCGAATATCCGCGTCTCATTAGAAACGGGAATGTCTTCCTTTTTTTATCCATTATATCACCACGTACCTGGTTCCATTTCTTACGTCCGACCGTTAATGCACTCTCCCACTCCTCATTGTCGGTGATTTCACCTAACGCTTCCCCGATAGAGGCTTTAGAGATGCCTTTCTGACGAAGTTCCTGCCTGATCCACATCTTACCCTTACGTTGGCTCGTTATCCGCTGTCTTGCCCACTGACGGGCGTATAAATCATCATCAACAAGCTTCTCCCTTTGCAGGCGGACCAGTATTTCATCAACAACAATCTGAGCCACATCCTTTTGTGCTAAACGCCGGGCAATTTCCTGACATGTACGGGGCTTTTGTCCCAAATAGCGCAGCGCATATACATAAGCCTGTTGCTTTTCATCTGCCAAAACGATATCTTCTAGTTCTTTTTTGACGAATGACGTGCCCTTGAACATGTTGTACTTAATCATTACATCTTCCAGCACAGACAGTGAGTATGGACCAAAATGGATGACGTATCTCCCACGCTTGCGTCCCTGTCCCTGCTCCACTCTAGTAATCATCAATTCCTCATGATCCGGAAAAAGAGAAATTCCTTGCTCTTTGTTTTCTTCCGAAGTGTATTCATCCTTATCGTCCAACTGCA
Source organism: Paenibacillus ottowii (assembly GCF_006874425.1). Classification (GTDB taxonomy): domain Bacteria; phylum Bacillota; class Bacilli; order Paenibacillales; family Paenibacillaceae; genus Paenibacillus; species Paenibacillus ottowii. Next base: position 448,638 of record NZ_VIJZ01000004.1, on the reverse strand, counting down.
ATATGCTTCCCTCACTTTGAAATTCACGAAAGCAACCTACAATCAGTTGCTGCGCAAAAGTTAGAATCTGCTGACAAAGCAGACTTTATTTGATGCAAAAATGCCCTGCACAACTGTGCAGGGCATCAGAATCATGCTATTTAAACGGACTGTACCATAATCCCTAGGCTACAGTTCACATGACAGATCAGAAGCGAAGTCTCAGGCAAGCTTATTCAAGCTCCAGCAATTCCTGTTCTTCCTTGGCCTCCTGCGCCAACTCTTCCTCTGTCGGTGGAGCAATGGTTGTAATCAAATTACTAGCTACGCGGATTTTTTGCTCGATCGTACTAGCAATGTTCGGATTTTCCTTCAAGAATTGCTTTGCATTCTCACGTCCCTGACCCAGGCGCTCGCCTTCGTAGGAATACCAAGCTCCGCTCTTGTCGACAATGTCGTGCTCCGTACCGATATCGATCAAGCTTCCTTCTTTGGAAATACCCTCACCGTACATAATATCCACTTCAGCCTGACGGAAAGGAGGTGCGACTTTATTCTTCACGACTTTAATACGTGTACGGTTACCCACGATGTCGTTGCCCATTTTCAAGCTTTCGATACGCCGAACATCCAAACGTACCGTAGAGTAAAACTTCAAGGCACGTCCACCCGGTGTAGTTTCAGGGTTACCGAACATAACACCTACTTTTTCACGGAGCTGATTGATAAAGATAGCAATAGTTTTCGATTTATTAATAGCTCCAGACAGCTTACGTAATGCCTGTGACATCAAGCGCGCTTGAAGACCGACATGGGAATCTCCCATTTCGCCTTCAATCTCTGCCTTCGGTACAAGTGCCGCTACAGAGTCAACGACGATAATGTCCACTGCCCCACTACGCACAAGAGCTTCGGCAATCTCCAGCGCCTGCTCACCTGTATCTGGTTGCGATAGTAACAACTCATCAATATTGACGCCCAGCTTGCTCGCATACGACGGATCAAGCGCATGCTCGGCATCGATAAAGGCGGCTTGTCCGCCTGTTTTTTGCACCTCTGCGATAGCATGAAGAGCTACTGTCGTTTTACCGGAAGATTCCGGTCCATATACTTCAATAATCCGGCCTCTTGGAAAGCCGCCCGTTCCTAACGCAATATCCAAAGCAATCGAACCACTGGGGATAGTTTCCACTTGCATGTGAGTAGACTCACCCAACTTCATAATGGAACCTTTACCAAATTGCTTTTCTATTTGACGGAGCGCCATATCCAGCGCAGCACGACGATCTGACAATAAACTCACATCCTTCATTGTTTGTACTTTAATAATACCTTGTTTTGACACGCTTGCCAAGCACTTTTTCGAACATACATTCGTTTTTTTATTTCCTATAACTCTCTTCTATAATTGCAACTGTCTCTTAAAACGAAAAAAGAACCGCTGGCAAAAGGCTTTGCAACGGTTCTTCCGATAAGAAGATTATATCATGAATATCTCTTTAAAACAACTCATCGATAATTAAGAGAGTTTCTCGTTCTCTACCAATCGGCGCCACAATCTATACAGGATCGCTTTGACGGATCGCAAACGGATAGTCTCACGGTTACCACTCAAATTCAGCTCATATACCTCTGTTTCCTTGTCGCGCTCAGCAATACCAATATACACGAGGCCGACTGGCTTCCGCTCAGAATATCCAGGTCCAGCTACACCAGTAACTGAAAGTCCAAAATCGCTGTCCATGATCATTCTTGCCTGCTCTGCAAGCACAAGAGCTACTTCCTTGCTCACTGCGCCTGGCGCATGATCCCCTTCCAAATAATCATAAGGCACATTAAGCAACTTCATCTTCATTTCATTGGAATAACACACGATTCCGCCTTGAAACATAACAGCACTGCCAGGTATAGAGGTGATGTGTTCCATCAGCATACCGCCTGTGCAGCTTTCTGCCGCACTCACAGTGAGTCCGCGTTTGGCCATTAAATCTACAATAACCTTCTCTAGCGTAACATCCTCACTTGCATACATATATTCGGAAAGACGTTGCTGAATTTGTACTTCCGTGGCCGTCAGCTTAATTAAAGCTTCACTTTCACTGGCCGCCTTGGTGGAAATACGGATCGTGACTTCCCCTTCCTTGGCATAAGGAGCAATCGTGGGGTCCGTCTGGGATTGAATCAGATCTAACAAGCGCGTTTCAAGAGCTGACTCACCAATCCCTGCGAATTTTAGCATTTTCGAATAAATCGACATCTCCTCACCGCTCAATGCCTGCTGAAGCAACCATGGTTTGGCATGATTTGCAAACATAGGTTTAAGTTCCTTAGGCGGTCCGGGCAAAACTACATAAAATTTACCGTCCTGTGCAATGGCATCCCCTATTGCCAAACCTGTCTCATTTTCAAGCGGAGTGGCTCCTTCAATAGAAAGCGCCTGCCGACGGTTATTCTCAGTCATTTCTACCCCGCGGTTACGGAAAAACTGATCCAGCTTGTCCATGGCAAGACGGTCTATTTGCAATTTTCGGCCTAGTACAGCCGCTATCGCATCTTTTGTCAAATCGTCCTGAGTTGGTCCCAGCCCACCAGAAAACAAAATAATATCCGCACGCTTCTGAGCAAGTCGTATCGCTTCCTGAAGTCGATCCATGTTATCGCCAACTACAGTCTGAAAATATACATCAATTCCGATGGCAGCCAGCTCTTGTGATAAATATTGGGCATTTGTATTTACTATTTGTCCAAGTAATAACTCTGTTCCTACTGCAATGATTTCAGCTTTCATCAATTCGTCCTCCTATGATGTGGGAATGATACAAAGAAACAGCAATAAGTTAAGCCTCTATTGCTGTTTCCATAAGATTTATCCTGTTAAACTTTAGAGGAGCTCAGCAAATGGATATTCTTTACAAAGTAATCAATACCCGAATAAATGGTGATTAACACAGCTGCCCATATCGCTATTAAATCAAACGGAATACCCAGAAAAACAAACGGGAAATTATTGATAAGCAGTGCTACAATAGCAACAATCTGGATGATCGTCTTTAATTTTCCCCAATTGCTTGCAGCAACCACAGAGCCATCCAATAAGGCGATCTGTCTTAAGCCCGTAACTGCAAACTCACGACTGACAATCACAACGACAACCCAGGAATCAACTTTTCCCATTTCTACCAGAGAAACCAAAATAGCAGTTACCAACAGCTTATCAGCAAGGGGGTCCAACAGCTTGCCCAAATTGGTGACCATATTATTTTTACGAGCCAAATATCCGTCAAGGCCATCTGTGCTGGCTGCTACAAGGAAAATGATAGCCGCAATCAGCTGATTATAAGGCAGCTTGAAAGCGCCAATCTCAATCGGCGGCGGATAAAAATCAAAGTCCACCAGCAAAGCCAGCATCATCACCGGGATAAGGCAAATCCGCGTTATTGTAATTCTGTTGGGTAAATTCACAACACACTCTCCCCTGATTATCGTACTTGATTCAAATGGCAGCTTTCGGATTGAATTCAATCCTATGTAAATCGCTTTCGACGAGCGTTATACACCTAAAGTGTCTGCATTTTCGTTACAAGTATAATATGGTGCAAAACGCATGTCAAAATAACCTGCTGCACATCAAGCAACGTTTATTCCTACAAAATCTATGAGAGAAAAACAGCTTTATTTCATGTTTGTAAATTGAAGCTCCAACGGCAGGTCAGCTTTCCGCAGTAATTGAATAATGGCCTGTAAATCATCCCTGCTTTTTCCAGTCACTCGAATTTGATCACCTTGAATCTGACTTTTTACTTTTAGCTTGGAATCCCGAATAAGGATATTAATTTTTTTGGCGTTATCCTGATCAATCCCTTGCTTAAGCGAAAGACGCTGACGCACTGAACCTAAAGAAGCTGGTTCCAATTTTCCAAATTCCACATTTTTTAGGGATAGACCTCGTTTGACCATCTTTGATTGCAAAATATCAATCACCGCATTCAGCTTGTATTCATCTTCAGATGCAATGGTAAGGGCATCTTTCTCAAGCTTGAGGCTGCTTTTGCTCCCCTTGAAATCAAATCGCGTTTCAATTTCACGCTCCGTCTGATGAACCGCATTTGTTAACTCCTGCATATCCATTTTGGAGACGATATCAAATGAATTTTCTGAAGCCATCGTTTCACTTTCCTTTCCGCAACAAAGTTCAATATCTAATTATAGGCTAGTCATTTACAAAAATCCAATAATCCGTTCACTAAAAAGGCGTCCTTGTCAGTTCCCCGACAAAAACGCCTTTCATACAATTGAAGTTTAACATTTCTAATAGTGGCTTCGCGTTGGATTTCTAAACATATCTAAAATTCCAAGCACAATGTGAGCAAGACCAAAGCCCAATATGCCATAGCCCCAAGCATTCGGAGTTAGATAATAGCCCAGTAAACTGACAATTATCCCGAGCCCAGTCACAATCCAGCTGACGGTCATAACGTATACACCTCACTTTGCGGAAAATGAAATGACTGACTTTCCAAAAATTACAGTCATTAGTATCTCCTCGCACTAAGGCATTTATTCCCCAACAGTAGTTGTACTAGAATTTGTCTCACTTTGTGTAGTACCCGTATTACTATTTGTTGTAGAATCCGTCGATGAGCCTGTCATTCCGGCACTCGCTCCAGTCGAAGAAGCTTCTCCTTGCTGGATCAACACGCGAGTCGTCGATTTATTATCTGTTATCGGTTGACCAGCAACGGAAATATCCGTGGCAGAAGACCGCCCTGATTTGATATATAAACCTTCCGGGCCAATATCGAAAGACATGGCATCTCCGCTTTTGGTCATACCGTAGCTCAGCTTTTCTCCACGAGAATTTTGTCCCTTATACACCTCAAGCCAGCTTTCGCCCGTTGCTTTAATATCAACCTTGACGGTGCCCCCTGTTGCGCTGGAGACTTTAAAGATCGTCGTTTTGCCTTGCTTACCGTCCTGGGCCACAGTTACTCCCTGCGCTGGCGTGGTTGTATTCGGCTGCTGACCAGAATTTGGGGTCGTTGCATCCGTAGTTCCCGTACCCCCTGGCTGCGTTTCCCCGGGTTGCCCCGTACTAGGGGTCTGCCCGCCAGCACCATTTGGAGCCGTCGTCTGGCCATTATTCGGCTGTGCCGTAGTTGTATTTGGAGTAGACGTATTTGGTGTTGTATTTGGTGTTGTACTTGGTGTTGTACTTGGTGTTGTACTTGGTGTTGTAATCGGCGTTGTGTTTTCTGCTGTTTTTGGAGTGGAGTGGTTGTTACTCACCCAATAAGCATAAATAACCCCAACAATGAGAACTAGAAAAAGCCACATTAACGCTGTAGGCAACCATTTAAGATTACCAATCGTCGCGGGACGACTGGAGCGTTTCTGTGTAACAGGCTCCATGACTGCTTCCGGTTCAGGTTCAGGCACATTGCTTTGATGCCCTTCCAGAATCTCATCGGGATCCAACCCGACCGTTTCGGCGTATGTTTTAATAAAAGCTCTGACATAAAAGCTTCCCGGCAGCACTTTGTAATCGCCCGTCTCAATGGCTTCCAAATAACGTTTGCGTATCTTCGTCATTTCCTGAACATCGTCAAGGCTCAATCCTTTTTGCAGCCGGGCCTCCTTTAATTGCTGACCCAGTTCTGACATGTCATCATCTCCTTGTGTAATTACACTTATTTAAAGATCTTCTGTATAACTGGCTGTAAAGGTATCATAAATAATTTCCTCAGCCGGATTATTACGAAGTTCAATAATGATATTGAAGTCGTCAAAGCTGTATCCTGATTCACGCACAAATACATCAGGATGCTCAATCACTTTGGTACTTGGCATGCTCATGATTTCTTGAAGCAGGTGATAATGTCTCTCATTTGAGCGAATTGTACTCACAATGCCGTCAATAATAAACACATTATTAGGATTCATTTCTTCCTCAGAAAGCTGACTGCGTACCGTCTGTCGTAATAACGTTGACGACACAAAAGTCCATCGCTTCATTGCACATACGCTACTGGCAATAATGGATTCCGTTTTACCAACGCGCGGCATTCCGCGAAGGCCAATGACTTGATTGCCATCCCTCTTTAATACTTCACCCAAAAAATCGACCAGCAACCCAAGCTCATCGCGTGTAAAGCGAAAAGTTTTACGATCATCCGAATCGCGATCGATATAACGGCCGTGTCTTACTGCCAATATATCGACCAGTCTCGGAGCACGTAAGGCCGTGACTGTAATGTTGCTGGCTTTTTTTAACGTATCGCCAAGAATGCGTATTTTCTCGTCATCATCTGTTTCGAGGAGCATCCCACGTCTCTCGCCTTCAACACCGTTAATCGTCAGTATATTAACCCCCAGAATACCAAGCATGGAAGCAATGTCCCCCAGCAGTCCGGGTCGATTTTTATGTATCTTGTATTCCATGTACCACTGTTTCATCTCTTCCGTCACCTTAGCACCTCATTCACATTCAAACCGTCAACAATGCCAAATCAAAGCATTATTGTATCATAAGATAGCATCATTCGACAAAACCAAATATTGAAATTTGATAGGCTGCATTGTGTTGTAAGCCTCAATCACGTTTATGATATATAAATTAGAATGGAATTACAAGAACAGCTCTGTAACCATTACAGAAAAGCCCCCAAAAAGGGAGCTTTTCATGTTGGTTCCTGCTTATGCGTTGCTCTTGGCCAATTTAACCATTAGCCGGGCGATGGTGTGACGCTCGTCCTCATCGGCAACTCCCCACAGTTCTTTCAGTGCGCGGTTGGAGTGGTTGGCTGGATCGACCTTCTCATCCAGAAAATCACCGATTTCGTAAGCAAGCTCCGCAATGGTATCTTGACTGATTCCCAGCTTCTCTGCTTGCTCTACACGCTGACCAAGAAACTTTTTCCAAACATCAAAATTCTGAACAACTGTTGACATGCTTAAATCCTCCTTAGATGATTCAGATTTAAAATCAACAGTTGTAATATGCTCTTCACAGACGCTTACTATACTGGTGGATTCCTCCAAACGCTACCTCTCTTAAGTCACCCATCCTCCATTAGGACTTATGACCTGCCCATTAATATAACCTGACTCAGGAAGCGCAAGAAAATAAACCAGAGATGATATTTCATCAGGTCGTGCCAATCGTCCGGCAGGGATGTCTTCTTCCAAACTGTTAATTTCGCCTGCATCCAAATGATCTAACATCGACGTGTCTACCGCCCCTGGAGCCACAGCATTCACTGTTACGCCAGAAGGAGCGACCTCTTGAGCCAGCGCCTTGGTGAAAGCGTTAATGCCTCCCTTGGTCGTGGAGTACAATACCTCGCACGAAGCTCCACATATGCCCCATACGGATGAAACATTTACAATACGACCATAGCGTTGGGAAATCATATGCGGCATAAAGACCTGTGTACACAAAAAAGTTCCCTTAACATTCACGGCCATCACTGCGTCCCATTCCTCTTCCGAAACATCTGTAAGTAGCCCATAATGGGACACTCCAGCATTATTCACAAGAATATCCGGCTTCATTCCGTGATTTTCCAGTTTTTCCCGCATGCGTTCAATCTGCTCCTTACTCCGCAGATCGGCAGACACAGTCATTACCTTGCCCGAATAAGCCATGCAACGACGGGCAACTTCATTTGCTTTTTCATGGGACTTCATGTAGTGAATGACCACATTCATCCCTACTGCTGCAAAACGCTCGGCAATAGCCGCACCAATTCCACCACTTGCTCCTGTAATCAGCACAGTCGTATCGCCAATAGCCTTTAATTCTCCGCCCTCGGTGGTCAACGGTTTCCTCTCCCTAGACATTACGGACTCACCACCAGCGATATTGCCATTTGATCCCACTGTATATGATCTCTCAGACGGCGGTTTACATCCTCAAGCGTGATACTTTCATAAACCGGAAGCAGCTGGAAAAAGTCACTGCCGCGGAAGCGATGTCTTGTAAACTCATGCGCAATATTTTCAGGAGAATTGAGGGTTCGTAAATAACCGCCGATCTTCTTTTTGCGTGCTCGTTCAAAATGTTCTGCTGTAAAACCCTGTTTCTGAATAGATTCTACCTCTTCTCGTATCCTAGCCAACAGCCGATCAGGATCTTTGGTATCCCCGCCGATCGCAGAAAATGCATACTGTTGCGTGCTGTTGTACTCGTGGCCAAAACTATCCGAAATCAGATCTTCATCGTAGAGCTTCTGATATAGCTGTGTGCTGGAGCCAAACAAGAGATCAAGCATCAGCTTGGATTCCAGATCATGACGGAGCAACGCTTCTCCTGTTAGACCTACTTCAGCCTCCTTGAATCCAAAAAGTAGCTTTGGCAAAGAAACAGCCAGCTTTACCTCACGACGCGGTTCTGCAACTGTCGTGGGTTCTTCATCGAAAATCCGCTCGATCTCTCCCTGCGGCTTATAGTCCTTTTTCGCCTGATTATTACGCACCAATTCGATGACTTCGGCTGGGTCCACTCCACCCACTACAAAAAGAATCATATTGCTCGGATGGTAAAAAGCTTCATAGCAACTATATAGTGTTTCCTTCGTAATCGTACTGATGGATTGAACAGTACCTGCGATATCAATATGCACCGGATGAACCTTGTACAATGCCTCAATCAGACCAAAGTAACTCCGCCAGTCGGGGTTATCTTCATACATATTGATTTCCTGACCGATAATGCCTTTTTCCTTCTCCACATTTTCATCTGTAAAGTAAGGATGCTGAACAAAATTGACTAGTGTCGTCAAATTTTCTTGGATTCGTTCGGTTGCCGAAAACAGATATACGGTCTGATCAAAGCTCGTAAATGCATTCGCCGATGCTCCATTAGAGGAAAAGGTAGCAAAAATATCTCCTTCAGGCTCTTCAAACATTTTATGCTCCAAGAAATGGGCTATGCCATCCGGCACTTTAACGGGCTGTTGACCTTCCACCCGGAAATGATTATCAACCGAGCCGTATTTAGTCGCAAATGTGGCATACGTCTTCTGAAATCCCGGTTTGGGCAACACATACACGTGTAGACCATTATCCATTACTTCATAGTACAGCGTCTCCTGCAGGTGCTCATACGATATATGCTCCAACGCTATTCCCCCTTCTGGTCTCTCAAGAAATATATAGTGTCCAGTCGGAACGTCCGGGCGGCATCCTGAACATCGTGCACCTTGACCGCCTCCACCTGGCTCAGCAGCTCCTCTACCGTCCGCTCTTTGCCGGAAAGCTGTCTGTTAAAATCATAGGCAATCATTTCAAAAGCGGAGTCCTGCATTTCCTTAAGCAAGTTGCGTATCATCGCCTGCGTTTGGGTCATTTCCAGCTCGGTAATCGTTCCATTTTGCGTATCTTCCAGTTGCTTGCGGATGATAGTTACCGCCTTTTCATAATTAGGAATTTCGATACCGGATTGTATTGTGCCAATGCCTTTATGCCCGTCATACCGCGACGAAGCATAATACGCCAAACTCTCCTTCTCCCTTACATTGACAAACAGTTTTGAATGCGGATACCCACCCAGAATGCCATTGTACATCAGGGCAGAAGCATAACGTTCATCACCATACGTAATCGGAGTACGTAGTCCCATGTTGAGCTTGCCTTGGTTCACATCCAGACGCTCTACTATGGTTTGAACATCACGTTCTACTGATTTGGGCTGCTCAGGTACATATCCCGTTTCCGCCACGCGGTTTAATTCAAAATAGCGATCAACAAACTTTTCAACTTCTTCCAGCGTGGTATCTCCCACAACGTATAAATCCATACTGGCATTATTCAACCATTCTCCATAAGCCTCGTACAGATTTTGTGCATTTATGCTGTCCAGATCAGATCGTTGACCAAGAGGATGCAGACGATAAGGCTCATCCTTGCACATCTCCTCCAAACAACGCTCCCCAGCATAACGTATTTTATCGTTAACTATAGATTCCAGCTTCTTACGAACATTTTCTCGCTCCTGCTGTACATATCCTGACTGAAATACGCCGTTTTCCACTGCAGGCTTCGTCAGAACTTCTCCCAGGAAAGCAAAAGAACGATCCAGTAAACTATCTGAGCTGCTTACAAAACTGTCATTAATCGTATCCATGCGAAATTGTACGATCTGATAATCCCCACGTTTGTATACATCGAATCCAAAACCCGCACCATACAATTGCTCTAGCTGTTCTCTGAATTGTGTAGTCTGCGGATACGATGCTGTACCCCGTCGCAGAACGAAAGGTACCAATCCCACACGAGTTACAGTTTCCTCACGTAGCGGAGTACCTACATACAACGATATAGCGAACGTCTTAAAGCGCTTGGTCGGCAGTACATGAATTCTCAGTTGTCTGCGTGTGCCACGCTCGAAACCTGTTTTGTTCAAGTCCAAAACTCCTTTGTGACGTCAATTTGCGTCTAGCCTTTGATTAGCATTAGCTGCTGTACGTCTTTTCCCTGTAAAGAGGTAAAGTGTACCAATCTTTATTCTAACCATGCAAAAGCCAAGAAGCAACCGGAGACAAGCTCCCGGCTGCTTCGGCGTTTTTACATGCAGAAAATATGTTCCCCAATGGTTTTTACCTGCGGACGGCTCCAAATCCATTTGGAGGTGGCTGTCTTAGGGTTAAAATAATAGAGGCATCCTCCACTTGGGTCCCAGCCGTTAAGAGCTTGGCGCACTGCCTTTTGCGCAGTCTCATTCGGCGTGAGCCAAATTTGGCCGTCTGCTACAGCAGTGAAAGCACCCGGCTGAAAAATCACTCCAGACGGTGTATTTGGAAAACTGGGCGACTTGACCCTGTTCAAAATTACAGCCGCTACGGCCACTTGTCCTTCAAATGGCTCGCCGCGCGATTCACCATAGACCGCATTGGCCATGATTTTAAGATCGTTTTCGGATAGTCCCATGGTATTGGCCGATCCCATCGTTTCATCATTATTATTATTGGCTGCCTGACCCTGATCAGAACCTTGGTTTTTACGATGCATCGGCGTTTCTGTTGGCTTCCAGTGAGGAGTAGCGTTCACCAGCTTTAATTTGGTTTTCGCACCAACTACTCCATCGGGTTTGATACCAAATTCCTTTTGAAAACCCTTGACAGCCGTTAGCGTACTGCTACCAAAATTGCTGTCCACTGTCCCGCCAAAAAAACCCAGCAACTTCAATCGTGATTGCAGCTCATATACATCCTGTCCATAAGAGCCAAAATCAACCGCTTCTGAACTGAATGTCGGCTGAACAGGCTGTGCTGCTTGTACTTTTTGCTGTGTGCTCAGCGACTCTGCTTGTTGCTGTACAGAGTCATGTTTAAAAAGTCCTGTGTACGTAATAGCCGAAGCTGCGAGGATACCCGTGCAAATCCAGACCATTGTCTTTTTCATATGCTGTGCTCTACCTTTCTTTTGTGGGATTAACAGGATGGCTACGTTTATTATGACAAGCTCCGCTAGAAGCTATTCACCCTTTTAATCTTCTTTCAGCAGGCAGGCCCGCACCTCAAAAAAACAACAGAAAAAAACGCTATTTGCGTACATGGAGTTGTCAAATTTAAACAACCCATCATGCGTACAAACAGCGTTTAAATGAAATGCTGATAAAGATAATGCTCAGGAGCTAACCTTATTCTGCTGATATTGCTCCATTGAGATAAGTACCTCACGAGGCTTACTTCCCTCGTAAGGACCGATGACCCCGCGAGCTTCCATGGAGTCAATCAGTCGGGCAGCACGTGTATAACCGATCCGCATACGGCGCTGGAGGAGTGAAACGGATGCTTGTTTAGCCTCTAAAATGATGTTGACAGCTTGATCATACAACTCATCCAACATTTCATCCGCATCAGTGGATACCTCTTCCACCTCCGGCACTAGCGTTTCATCATACTGCGCTTCACCCTGTTCACGTACATAGTTAACGATGTTCTCCACTTCCTGATCACTCATAAACGCTCCCTGAACACGGACTGGCTTGGAGGCTCCCATCGGCATGAACAGCATGTCACCACGTCCTAGCAGCTTCTCAGCTCCGCCCATATCCAGTATGGTACGGGAATCCACCTGCGAGGAAACGCCGAAGGCAATGCGTGAAGGAATATTAGCCTTAATAACCCCTGTAATTACGTCAACCGAAGGTCTTTGTGTTGCAATAATCAGATGGATGCCTGCTGCACGCGCCATTTGGGCAAGTCGCGCAATCGCATCCTCTACATCTCCTGCAGCAACCATCATCAAATCTGCCAGCTCGTCCACAATAACGACGATGTAAGGTAGAAATGCATCCGGGTTATCTTTCATCAGATTGTTGTAGCCCTCAATATTACGGGTGCCTGATTTGGAAAACAACTCGTACCTTTTTTCCATTTCCACTACAATTTTCTTCAATGCCAGTGAGGCACGCTTTGGATCAGTCACGACTGGAGCCAATAAATGGGGGATTCCATTATACACGTTCAACTCCACCATTTTGGGATCGACCATCAGAAATTTTACCTCATCCGGCTTTGCTTTGTACAAAATACTCGTGATGATGCCATTAATACACACCGATTTACCTGAACCCGTAGCTCCAGCCACAAGCAGATGGGGCATCTTGGCTAAATTGCCAACAATCGTTTGTCCTGCAATATCACGCCCGAATGCAATTGACAAATTGGAAACCGATTCTTGGAAAACAGCCGTCTCCATGACCTCACGCATAGTTACGATAGAAACTTCATTATTCGGAACTTCTATCCCTATAGCGGATTTACCAGGAATAGGTGCCTCCATACGGATATCCTTTGCAGCAAGCGCAAGCGCAATGTCATCCGTTAGACTCACAATGCGGCTGACCTTCACACCAATGTCTGGCTGTATTTCATAGCGTGTGACGGCTGGACCACGTACAACCTCCAGCACTTTCGCCCGAACCCCGAAGCTTTCCAGCGTCGCTTCCAGCTTGCGTGCTGTCTGCATGTAATCCTTTTGCCCCATACCTTTGCCTGCATTTTGTGGTTTGGCAAGCAAACGGAACGATGGGAGCTTGTACGGCTTAGGCGGCGGTGGAGCCGGAGTAGATACATTGTTGCCTTCGCCTTTCCCTTCTGTTCCCCCGCTAGCAATCATCTGTGCCTGTTCCTGGGCTTCTTCTGATATCCCCTGGACTGTTGCCGAATCGTTCATACCCTTATCCGCATCAGCATTCTCAAAATTACGATCCAGTGGTTCATCAATAATGGAGTCGTTCAGTTCTCCCGCTGTCAGGGACTCTCCAGGTTCAGCCCCTGATCTTCTTTCCTCATTTTTCACTTGCTCGAAGAAATCCCTAATAATGGGTGATCTTTTTACTGGCATTGAAGCTTCCTGCTCAGTGTGCTCGACCAAGTCAGGCATCTCTTCATCCTCGTTACCGTTTCTCCACTGGGGCTGCACATCGTCCGCTTGATATAAAAGATCTTGTTCATCCTCATCCGCATGGGCAGGTTGCTCTTCCTTGTCCGCCTTATCTGTATTTTTAAGACCAAACAACTGGAAGAAAATTGGCTGTTTGCGTGCTGGAGGCTGCATCTCATCAAAATCGTCATCCATATCTTCCTCATAGGCAGGAATAGGCTCGGCTTTGGGTTTTCTACTTCCACTGCCTTTGCTAGATGCAGAAAGTGGAGTTGCTTTTCCAGCCCATTTTTTTCGCACACTTCCGCCGGCTGTCAGCAGCTTGGTCTTTACAATCCGCACTAAATCCACATAGGACAGTTGGGTCATTAGCATAAAACAAATGACGAACATGACAATCATGATCAGCTTAGCTCCTGTTAGACCAAACAGCCACAACAGCACGGTAAGTTGCAATGCGCCAACGTAGCCCCCGCTAATATCCTTATTCAGCATAGAGGTATGTCCTTGCTGATCAGGCGACAGTAACTGCTCACGCATATCTATATGTATCTGGCTCATCACTCCGCCCGGCTGAAGCGCGTTGATCGGACCTAAACGCTGCTCCATGGATGAAATAGAACTCATAAGTGTAAAGGCAAATACCAACAACAGCAAACCCGTCTTTCGCGAGTTCCACTGGTTCGGCCACTTGCGGTGAATCATCACCATCAGACCATAATAAATGCCAATCAGGGGGATCACAAAATAGAATTTCCCCAATACAAGCCCAAACATCTTGGATAGCGACCGACCGACTGCCGCTTCACCCGACAACGCAATGACCGCCAATGTAATCAGCACAATGCCGTAAATTTCATATTTTAAAACTCCACCAAATATGGCTTTCTTTTTTCTTTTTCTTCTTCTGGACATACAAGGTCACCCCCCAGAAGAATATTATACCACGTCACTCGCTATCCGCACATATGTTCTTTTTCAGCAGTAAATGACCTATTCCTGTACGATTCGACAGCTTCTATGACCACTCGATAACCTGACCTGGTCCATAACGAGGATTGAGGTAGGCTTCCAATGGACAGTCCAACAGCCTTACAATAATCCCTCGCCGACTTTCAAGCGGCTGTACCTGCATGAGCAGACCGTTTACCCGCACCTCTACAAGCTCCTCTGCCTCCTTCCACATTCCCTCCCATACCAATTCCATCGGCATTACAGTATACAATGTCATTGGGGAAGCTCCTTGCTGTGCTCACTTGAAGGAGTTCCTGTAGGGTTGCCAGTTGGATTGGGTGAAAAAGAGGCATACGGAGTCTGCTGCGGAGTCCCTGTCATCCCGTTTTGCTGACGGCGCGCCTCAATGATGGTATTCAACTGTTTTAGCGCCTCTCCTATACCACCAACCGCATCCATCAAACCGTATTTTACAGCATCAGCCCCCCCAACTGCTGTACCAATATCACGATTTAACTCTCCGGTTTTGAACATCAGTTCCTTGAACCGCTCTTCTGTAATACGGGAATGAGAAACGACAAATCGGACGACACGCTCCTGCATTTTTTCCATATATTCAAAAGTTTGTGGGACTCCAATGACCAGGCCGCTCATACGAATCGGATGAATGGTCATCGTCGCACTCTCGGCAATGTAAGAATAAGTAGATGATACGGCAATCGGCACACCGATGCTATGTCCTCCACCTATGACAATGGTCACTGTTGGTTTACTCATGGATGCGATCATCTCAGCAATAGCCAGTCCTGCCTCTACATCACCACCAACTGTATTCAGCAAAATCATTAATCCTTCGATACGTGGGTTTTGCTCGGCCGCTACCAACTGCGGAATAATGTGTTCATATTTTGTTGTTTTGTTTTGAGGCGGTAAGATGAGATGTCCTTCAATCTGACCGATAATCGTCATGCAAAAAATATTGGACTCGCTTCCGGGCATGGAGGTTTGACCCAGCTGCTGTAAAGCCTCCATCGCAGGTAAGGCTGGTCTTTGTCCAACTTCTGGTTGTTCTGGCGCTTCCGTTTCCTCGTTGCTAGAAAATATATTGCTGTAATGTTCCATGTGGGTGATCTTCCTTTCGGTTTACGCATCTATGTGTCCCGTATTCACCCTATAGTATGGGATGGAAATGGAATATTTTATACTCCCCCCGTGCCTTTCCTCAACCCGAAAATCAAAAAAAGCCTCTCTCCCCGCGGAAACCGTCCAATATTTCCTGCGGGGAGAGAGGCGACTGTGTGCCTGTGACTTAAGTTTTTAATTCCAGTTTTCGAACATATTTCAATTGAATCACACTTCCATTATAATTGGCAGAATCATCGGTCTGCGACGGGTTTGCTCATACAAGAAGCGACCCAGTGCATCCTTGACATTTGTCTTGAGGGAAGCCCATTCATTTACATTTTCACTCATGAGCTTATGCAGTGTACTTGAAACAATACGATTTGCTTCATCCAGCAAACCTTCTGATTCACGAACATACACGAAACCACGGGAAATGATATCTGGACCCGACTTAATGGTGCCATCTTGCTTGCTCAGTGTGACAACCACTACCAAAATACCGTCCTGTGACAACAATTTGCGGTCGCGCAATACGATATTTCCTACATCGCCTACGCCTAGTCCATCGATCAGTACGTTACCTGCTGTAACTTTACCAGCTCTGCGTGCTCCGCCATTCTGAATTTCAATAACTTCACCGATATCCGTGATAAAGATATTTTCAGGCTCGATACCTACCCCTTCTGCAAGAAGAGCGTGACGACGCTGCATTCTGAACTCACCGTGAATTGGCAAGAAGAATTTTGGTTTCATCAGATTCAGCATCAGCTTGAGTTCTTCCTGGCTGCCGTGTCCAGAAACGTGGATACCAGGATTAGCTGCGCTGTAGTAGACATTAGCACCTAGACGGAACAGCTCATCGATAGTACGTCCAACATATTTTTCATTACCTGGAACCGGAGTAGCTGCGATGATTACGGAGTCCCCTGGAAGAATATCTACCTTACGATGTGTCGAACGAGCCATTCTTGTCAAAGCCGACATCGGTTCACCTTGACTACCTGTGCAGAGAATAACTACGCGATCCGCTGACATTTTGCCAACTTCTTCAGGCTCAATCAGCATTCCATCTGGAATTTCCAAATAGCCCAAATCAGAAGCAATACCTACAACATTAACCATACTGCGACCAATAACTGTTACTTTACGTCCGGTTGCTTCAGCAGCATTAATGACTTGCTGAATGCGATGTACGTTCGAAGCAAAAGTGGCTACGACCACACGCTGTCTCGACTTGCGGAAAATATCTTCCAGCACAATGCCAACGCTCTTTTCTGAAGGTGTAAAGCCCGGTTTTTCGGCATTGGTACTGTCTGACAAAAGAGCCAGTACGCCACGTGTGCCAATTTCAGCCATACGCTGCAAATCTGCATATTGTCCGTTCACCGGAGTATGATCAAATTTGAAGTCTCCTGTATGAACAACAGCGCCTTCAGGAGTATCAATGCAAACACCTACGGAATCAGGAATACTATGGTTGGTTTTGAAGAAAGTTACTTTCAATGTCGAGCCCAGCTTGATTTCAGAATCAGCATTGATCAAAATACGTTTGGTTTCACCAAGCAAATTCGCTTCCTTCAGCTTGTTTTCCACCAATCCCAGCGTCAATTTGGTACCATATACAGGTACATTCAAATGTTTCAGCACGTAAGGCAAACCGCCGATATGGTCCTCGTGACCATGTGTCAGCACAATGCCTCTTACTTTGTCGCGGTTCTCTGTAAGGTAGGAAATATCAGGAATAACGATATCAATGCCAAGCATGTCCTCTTCCGGAAATTTCAAACCGGAATCCACCACGACAATGTCATTGCCGTATTGAACGACATACATATTTTTCCCGATTTCACCGACGCCGCCCAAAGCGAAAATCATCAATTTATCGTTGTTTGTTTTTTTAGACAAATGAATCTAAACCTCCTATGGTAGTTGGACGTCGTACCTTGATTTGTTATTTAATTTTCAAAAAAATACCGCACCCAGTCACTTGACCCCATTATACATGATTAAAATACGAAAAAACAAGTCATCCTGTTCGTTACGCTAGGTTTCCCATTGACTTCTCAAACCATAAGTATATGTCATTTTATCTACATACCTGGTTAACAGCACAGCAAAAAGGACGTTCTAAAAGAACGCCCTTCATGACCGAGGACCTTGTCAGATGATAAGCCAGTCGGTGTTATACCTACCAGTTGTCTTTAACAAGGTTACTCCTTATATTCATCAACATGTTACCTCTATTTCATTTTAGCGGGTAAATAAATTCTTGATAAACTCCGCTTCATCCTCAGTAGGAGGAATAAGCGGCAACCGAACAGAACCTACCTTAATCCCCCGTAGTTCTAGTGCATACTTTACAGCCACCGGATTAGGTAAAGGATGCGGACAGTTGAACATGCCCTTAAAAATCGGGAACAACTGCTGATGCAGTTTTGCTGCCTCCTGTGCGTGTCCCCCCACAAATGAATCCATCATCCGCTTCATTTCTGCACCTATCACGTGACTCGCTACGCTGATAATGCCATAAGCACCTACAGCCATGGCAGGCAGTCCGGATGCATCATCCCCGGAGTAAACCAGAAAACCTTCTGGTGCTGCCGCTGCAATCTGTGTAACCTGTGCAAGTGATGCACATTCTTTGGTTCCTACAATGTTCGGAATTTGTGCAAGTCGCAGTGTCGTTTCCACTGTTAGGCTCGCACCGGTACGGCTAGGAACATTATACAGTATAGCTGGAAGGGATGTGGAGTTTGCAATACTTTGGAAATGCTGGTACATCCCTTCCTGATTCGGTTTATTATAATATGGCACTACCAGCAGCACACCGTCTGCTCCCGCCTGCTCCGCAGCACGGGTGAGATGGATGGAATGACGTGTATTATTGCTTCCCGTTCCGGCAATAATTTTACACCGCCCAGCTGCTTTTTCTACAACAAATGCAAACAACTTTATTTTTTCATCATCGCTCAGGGTAGGAGACTCCCCTGTTGTTCCAGATACAACAAGTGACTCTGAATGCTGTTCTTCTATTAAGTAATCAATCAACGAGGACAATGCAGTCCAGTCAATCTCTCCTTGCTGATCAAAAGGTGTCACCATTGCGGTAATCAATCTGCCGAAGTTCACCATGCTGCCTCCTTTTTTTGCAAGTCCGAGCACGAACAATGCGCCTATTGATGGAGTTCAAATTTATTATGCAATGCACGTACAGCCTGCACCATATCTTCTTTTTTAACAAGTACCCAGATCGTGGTGTTGGAATCTGCCGATTGAAGGATCTGTACGTCTGATTCTGTCAACGCCTCCACAATTGTCGCCATAATACCTGGTACCCCGTTGATACCACCGCCTATGACCGAAACTTTAGCACACCCTGCCAGTATCTTAGGCTCAAGACCTAAACCGTTAAGTACTTCAACTGCTTTGCTTCCATCATTGTCAAATACGGTGTAAACCGCGCCTGATGGAGTTACATTAATGAAATCGACGCTGATTCCATGTTCGGCCATAGATTTGAATACTTGTAATTGCAAGTGCTCAAAACCCGACTTTAATTCAACATTAATTTGAGTAACATTGCCGACATACGCAATACCGGTCACGAAACGGTCTACGATATCTGCCTGCACGTCCTTAAAGCCTTCCGGATGGGTAACCAGCGTCCCTTCTCCTTCGGAGAAGGTAGAGCGAACCCGGACCGGAATATTAGCCTGCATGGCGATTTCAACAGCACGAGGATGGATCACTTTTGCTCCCTGATGAGCCATATTACAAATTTCCGTATAGCTAACATGTGCAAGCGGCTTCGCATTTTCCACAATACGTGGGTCTGCGGTTAATATACCGTTCACATCCGTATAAATATCAACCATATCCGCATGCAGGGCAGCACCAAGAGCAGTAGCTGATGTATCGCTGCCTCCCCGACCAAGGGTTGTCATATCACCGTCCGCAGTTTGTCCCTGAAAACCTGTCACAATGACAACTCTGCCTTGGTTCAGCTCTTCCACAATGCGGTCTGGCTTTATATCTAAAATACGAGCATTGCCATATTGATCATCCGTAATAAAGCCTGCCTGTGCTCCAGTCAGCACCGTAGCAGGGATACCTTCCTTCTCCATCAGGCTACATAATGTAGCGGCGGAAATGATTTCACCACAGCACAGCAGTAAATCGCGTTCGCGCTTTGGAAGACTGTCGCCGTTTGACGCCGCCCAATCCAGCAGCGTATCTGTGGCATAAGGCTCCCCTTTCCTCCCCATGGCCGACACAACAACAACCAATTGAAAATTTTGCTTCAGTTCCCGCTTCACATGTGCCAGCACAAGTTGACGCGCTTCAGGCGTGGATAGCGAGGTCCCCCCAAATTTTTGCACCAAAATACCCATTATTCTTCCCCCATATTACTCCCTGCTTTAGGAACGTTACTCCGCATTTGCAGCAATAATTTCCGCGATTTGCACCGCGTTCCATGCCGCTCCCTTGAGCAGATTGTCGGATACGACCCACAAATTCAAACCACGGCTATTGCCCAAATCACGACGTACACGCCCTACGAATACGTCAGGTTTACCTGCCGCTTCGGATGCCAGCGGATAAAGCTGGGCAGCAGGATCATCTACCAGCGTTACTCCAGGTGCGGAAGCCAGCAGATTACGGACTTCTTCTAGATCATAATCTTTTTTAAGCTCAACATAGACAGATTCCGAGTGACCGTATACAACAGGAATACGCACACATGTAGCTGTTACGTCTACAGAATCGTCACCCAGTATTTTTTTCGTTTCGCGTACCATTTTCATTTCTTCCAGTGTATAACCATTATCCTGGAATTTATCGATTTGCGGAATAGCATTGAAAGCAATCTGATGCTTTACTGGCAACGAACCTACCGGCAGCAGATCTGGCTGAACGTCATCACCGTTAAGAATTGCTGCGCTTTGACGATTCAATTCATCAATAGCACGGCTTCCAGCACCGGATACGGCTTGGTAGGTGGATACTATGATACGAGAAATGCCATACTGATCATATAATGGTTTCAAAGCAGCTACCATCTGAATGGTAGAGCAGTTCGGGTTAGCGATAATTCCCTGATGCTCGGCAATCTTGTCGCTGTTCACCTCAGGTACTACAAGAGGAGCAGTCGGTTCCATTCGAAATGCGTTGGTATTGTCAATGCAAACCGCTCCATGACGAACAGCATGCGGCGCCAGTTCCTTACTTACATCTCCGCCTGCACTAAACAAAGCAATGTCGATTCCTTCAAAGCTGTCGGGGGTAGCAATTTCTACTGGAATCTGCTGACCTTTAAAGCTAATTAACGTGCCGGCAGAACGAGGCGAAGAAAGAAATTTGATTTTGTCCACCGGAAAATCTCGTTTTTCCAGCAGATTTACGATCTGTTCTCCTACAGCGCCTGTCGCTCCAACGACAGCTACATTAAACTTTCTATTGCTCATCTGGTGTATCTCCCCTTCTCGACTAAAAAACCATTTTTTATTCTGAAAGCATCCACCGCCAACAAGAAATTAGACCCGATGGATTATCGAATCGTCTTCTAGGCGAGGGATGCTCAGCAGTTAACTATAGTACTTCATAGGGTCTTGCGTTCCACAATCATCGGCTGAATCTGTCTGCCCTGCAATGCTTCATAGGCAGCCTCTGGAATCAACTCCATATGGGCTACAAGCGAGTTCGGCTTCTTGACTGGATTATCCTGTCCGAACGGCACAAAAAAGATGTTCTTGGCTATTAGTAACTTGGCGATATTGGCAGCATTTAGACCAAGTCCATCATTAGTAGATATGGCTAAAAGAAGTGGACGACCATTGCGTAAATGCGCCTTGGCAGCCATTAAAACCGGACTGTCTGTCATCGCATTCGCTAACTTGCTCATCGAATTCCCCGTCAAAGGTGCAATCACCAGCACATCGAGCATTTGGGAGGGTCCCAGTGGTTCTGCCTCCACAATTGTAGAAATGATATCATTCCCTGTTATATCTTTCAACTGTTTTTGCCAACTTTGCGAAGTACCAAAGCGAGTATCCGTTGTTAGTACGGTATTGGATATAATCGGAACGACCTTCGCACCCTCATCAACAAAGCGCTGTATAACAGGCATTACCTCTTCAAATGTGCAATGTGAGCCTGTAATTGCATAACCTACCGTTTTCCCTTGCCAACTCATTGTGCATCCCCCCGATCAGGATTATCTTCCATTAACAACTGCACCAGCGTATTCGCTATAATAGTACCAGCAGTTTTGGGAGCAACAATACCAGGAAGACCGGGGGCAAGCATAGCCGTAATTCCACGCTTTTCCGCATATCGGAAATCACAACCGCCTGGGGCGGAAGCAAGATCTATAATCACGGTGCTCAGTGGCAATTTAGACAGGATTTGCGCTGTGATAATCATAGAGGGTATCGTATTAAAAATCAAGTCAACCCCCTTTGTCTCATTCGCTAAATCCCTTGTCATAAAAGGCTTCCAACCCATCTCCACAGCTCTCGCTGCATCCTCTGCCCGTCGTACTCCAACTCTCACTTTGGCTCCCAACCCCTGTAGTGCCCTTGCCATGGTAAATCCAGTCCGTCCCATGCCTAGAACCATACACTCTGCACCATGAATCGTAAAATCAGTATGCTGAATTGCCATCATCAGTGCGCCTTCAGCCGTAGGTATAGAATTGTATATGGCCACATCATCTCTGTCCAGCAGCTCAACCAGCTTCAATTCATGTCTGGTACAAATTTCTTTTAAGTACGCTCGTGCCATCCCTGTATATACAACGCAATGCGGTGGAAGAGCAGCAGCATGCTCATTCAGAAACTGAAGCTTTTGTGTTCCGAAGAGTGCACTCACGTTGCCTTCCTCATCGCATCCCACCACCGGCAGAATCAGTGCGTCTGACGATTCTAGCAGCTTGACAGACATTGACTCTAATGTGACTCCTTTGAGTGGTACTTCGAGCTTGTCAAAGCCAATCACAGTGACGGTAGCATCCATGTCCACACATTTGCGGATTACCTCAAGCTGTCTCGCATCCCCACCCAAAACAACGATGCGCATTCCTGTTAGCATCCGGATCACTCCTTTCCGAGACACGATATGCTTTTAGTCTATGCAGATGCCCGGGAAGGGGTGAAAAAACACAAAAAAAAGCCGCCCCTCTACGGAACGACTTTTATGTGTATGCTTACTCTAAAGCGAGTAATATTGAGACTTTTATAAAATGGACAATTGCATTGCATTACGTTACATTGCAAGTCTTGCAAGTGAGCCGCAAATTCAGCGCCCTGTATGACCAAAGCCTCCAGCCCCACGCACGGTTTCAGACAAATGGTCTACTTGCTTCAGCTCGACCTCAGGCACAATCTGAAATACCATTTGTGCAATTCGTTCATTGCGCGTAATGGTGAACGGTTCTTCGCCTAAATTGATAAGAAGCACCTTAATTTCCCCACGATAATCTGCATCAATCGTTCCAGGTGTGTTAAGACAAGTAATACCATGCTTGAGAGCCAGTCCACTACGAGGACGGATTTGTGCTTCTAATCCTGCTGGCATAGCTATTGCAAATCCAGTTGGAACGAGACAACGTTTGCCGGGTTCCAGAACCAAATCCTCCTGTACTGCTGCATACAAGTCAAACCCGGATGCAAGCTCTGACATTTTGCGGGGTAGCTCTATATCTTCATTGCCCCCGAGTCTGTTAATTTCAACGTAAGTTAACAAAATAGTCCCTCCTCATATCCTTAACCGCTGAATCACTCGCTCCGACCATGGACAGAGCAAACGGCTCCGAAAACATCCGATCCAGCACTTTGTTCACATCATCAGCCGTCACTTGATCGATGTGTTCGATCATTTGATCCAGCGTATAATGCTGACCTAACATTAACTCATTCTTTCCAAGACGATTCATTCGACTACCTGTACTCTCAAGGCTTAAGATCAGACTTCCTTTTAGCTGCTCCTTGCCTTTCCGAAGCTCAGTAGCGTCCAAGCCGTTGACAGCCACATCTCGCAACAGCTCCAGCGTCAAATCGAGCACGTCCTTTGTTTGCTTAGGAGCCGTACCTGCATAAATCGTGAACATTCCACTATCTGCATGGGAGCTATGATAGGAATAAACCGAATAAGCCAGTCCACGTTTTTCACGAATTTCTTGGAATAAACGTGAGCTCATGCCCCCGCCGATCGCGTTATTCAGCAAAACCATAGCATACTGAAGATCGTCGCCTATTGCAAATCCAGGCAGGGACAGACAAATATGATTCTGCTCTGTTGCTTTCTCGTGATACAACAGATTACCGTTAAATGCGGGTACTGTCAGTGGCGAAATGATTCCGTGATTATCGAAATGCCCAAAATGTTGCTCCAGCAATTCTACAAGCCGATCGTCAACATTACCAGCCACACTGATAACTGTATTGTCGATTGTATAGTGCTCCTTCATATATTGGCTGAGATGTGAGCTATCCAGAGCTAGCAGATGATTTTCGGTTCCGAGAATCGGATAAGCCAGTGGATGTTCACCATAGGCCGCCAGAGAAACAAGATCATGCACCATATCATCAGGTGTGTCCTCGTACATGGAGATTTCCTCCAAAATCACATTTTTCTCTCTTGCCAGCTCTTCCCCATCCAATTTGGAATGAAAGAACATATCAGACAGTACATCGACCGCGATCGGTAGATGCTCATCTAGCACTTTCGCATAATAACACGTATATTCCTTCGAAGTGAAAGCATTAACATTTCCTCCGATGGCGTCAAATTGCTCAGCGATTTCCTTAGCACTAAAACGCTCGGTTCCTTTGAAAAGCATGTGTTCAATAAAATGAGAAATACCGCTATTGTCCGGTGTCTCATTTCGGGAACCGGTTTTAACCCAGATGCCGAAAGAAACAGAACGCACGGTTGGAATTTTTTCAATGACCACTCTTAGGCCGTTTTTGAGTTGAATTCTTTCCACGCTTGGCCCTCCTAAACTAAATTGCATACTTAGCCATAATGTTCAATCCTAACAGAAAAAAGACGTTCACTCAACCGGAGCTGGTAGCTGCCGATCAGGGGAAAGCGTCTGACTGACTGTTCCAGGCACAAGTCCTTTACTGCGAATGGCATGAATCATACCCTTGAGAGCAGCAGCGGAGGAATCTGTTGGGTGCATCAATATCAGGGAGCCGGACTCCACCTTACTGCTGATTTTATGAATCACCGATTCCGGCGATGGATGTCTCCAGTCTACGGTGTCTAAAGTCCACAGTACTGTTTTGAGCCCATGCTCTGCCGCGATATCCACCGTTTGTTGATTAAAATCGCCCGATGGAGGGGCAAACCAATTATTTTTGACACCTAAAGTTTGTTGCAGAAGCTCTTCCGTTTTTTCGATTTCTTGTACGGCTCTAGCCCGGCTCAGGCGACTCATATCCGGATGAGAGTAGGCATGATTAGAAAGCTCATGTCCTCTTTTTTGAATTTCCTTGGCGAGTTCAGGATTTTTCTTCAGCCAGCTTCCATCAAGAAAAAACGTGGCCTTCACCTTCTCCTGATCCAATGTATTCAGTATAGGCTCAATAAACTCATTCCCCCATGCTACATTGATCATGAAGGATACCATTGGTTTTTCAGGATTGCCCCTGTAAATTGGGACATTGCCCAATTGATTTAAATGTATTTTGGGTGCCAGTTGGCGATATACATATTGAATAGGCCGATCTGGTGCTGCAATGGCTTTGCGATAGGTAGCATCCACATCGACCTCTAGTCCGTTATAACCTGGGATAGCCTTCCACACCCTGTCGACCTTGGCATCAACTGGCTCCCTCCGCTGACGCGCTGCTTCTGTCTTTAATCGCTGCATAAGCGCATTATCAGGTAAAGGTGCTACCGCCATCGTGGGTACAGCTTCAGGCTCTTCAACTCCTGTAACATCTCCATTACGTAATTGACTAGCATAGTCACGAACCCCGCTAAACTGCCCAATTACCAGTGTGATGGCTAAACTGGCTACCACCCACACTGCACGTTTCACCCTACTCATCATTCCTTCATCCTCCCGCTCGTTTGTCCACATTGTATGCGAGGAGGACAAGATCTATGACGTAGCAAACTATAGAAGCTTGTTTAGACGCAGCATATGCATATGTATGAAAAAAGAGCCAGAAACGTAGCTCTGCCTCTTTCCAAAAGCTTAATTAATGCTATTCAAATCCCTTATCCTGCACATACGTATTGACTGCTGTTACTGTGGCTCGCAAAGCATAACTTAGGACTTTGCAGGAGCTTCAGCCGTCAATACTGCCTTACGCGACAAATTGACACGACCTTGCTGATCGATTTCAGTTACTTTCACCGTAATCGTATCGCCAATAGCAACGACATCTTCAACTTTGGCTACACGCTCAGTAGACAGTTGAGAAATATGAACCAGACCATCTTTACCCGGTAAAATTTCAACAAATGCGCCGAATTTTTCAATCCGTTTGACTGTACCGATGTAAATCTCGCCGACCACGACTTCTTTTACGATACCTTCAATAATGGAACGCGCCTTCTCATTCATCTCTTGATTTGTAGAGGCGATGAACACACGACCATCTTGTTCAATATCGATCTTCACGCCGGTTTCTTCGATGATCTTGTTGATGATTTTACCACCAGCTCCAATAACATCACGGATTTTGTCCGGGTTAATGTTCATTGTCATAATTTTCGGAGCATACGGAGACAACT
This sequence comes from Paenibacillus ottowii, assembly GCF_006874425.1. Classification (GTDB taxonomy): domain Bacteria; phylum Bacillota; class Bacilli; order Paenibacillales; family Paenibacillaceae; genus Paenibacillus; species Paenibacillus ottowii. The sequence goes on along the minus strand of NZ_VIJZ01000004.1, from coordinate 422,442 downwards.
GCTCACGGGGTTTCTGGATCGCTTCCATCATTTTGCTAAGAATGAACAAACGCCCTTCTCTAGCTTGCTTGAGCGCATCCTGTAAAATTTTGCGGTCAATGCCGTCAATTTTAATATCCATTTGAATGGCAGTTACGCCTTCCGCTGTACCGGCAACTTTAAAGTCCATATCGCCCAGATGATCTTCCATGCCCTGGATATCGGTCAATACGGAAACATGATCTCCGTCCTTGATCAATCCCATAGCCACACCTGCAACTGGAGCTTTAATCGGTACACCTGCATCCATCATAGCCAGTGTGCTTGCACAAATACTAGCTTGTGAGGTAGACCCATTCGATTCCAGCACTTCGGAAACTAGACGGATCGTGTACGGGAATTCAGTTTCAGAAGGAATTACTTTGGAAAGTGCGCGCTCACCCAGAGCACCATGTCCGATTTCACGACGACCCGGCGCACGCAAAGGACGAGCCTCACCTACGCTGAATGGAGGGAAATTGTAATGATGCATGAAGCGTTTAGTTTCTTCCAGATCGATACCGTCCAGAATTTGTACGTCTCCTAATGCACCAAGAGTACAAACGCTAAGCGCCTGTGTTTGTCCACGTGTAAATAAGCCTGAACCGTGCGTACGCGGCAAAATGCTAGTATCACTTTCAATCGGACGAATTTCGTCAAGCTTACGACCATCAGGACGCACTTTATCATGCGTAATCAGACGTCGGACTTCTTCCTTTACGATATCATAGAGAACTTCACTCACATCGCTTAACAGCTCAGGTGTCTCTATGTATTGTGCTTCAAAATGAGCAACGGTCTCTTCATTAACTGCATCAATCGCCTCTTGACGGGCATGTTTTTCTGCAATTTTAACAGCTTTCACCAAACGCTCAGCTGCATAAGCACGTACTTCACTGTTCACTTTTTCATCAACAGCATGCAGCTTAACCTGCATTTTCTCTTTACCTGCTACTTGCACCAATTGTTCAATAACTGCCACAATGTTCTTAATCTCATCATGTCCGAACATAATAGCTTCGAGCATAACTTCCTCTGGAATTTCATCGCCTTCTGCTTCTACCATCATAATGGCATCTTTCGTTCCGGCTACAACGAGGTACAGATCGCTTGCGCTCTGCTGTGCAATATCTGGATTAATTACAAATTGTCCGTCTACACGACCTACAGCAACACCGCCAATTGGTCCATTAAAAGGTACATCCGAAATACTGAGTGCTGCCGAGGTTCCAATCATGGCTGCAATTTCAGGTTCGCAATCCTGATCAACACTCATAACTAGGTTCAACACCTGTACATCATTTCGGAAACCTTCAGGGAACAATGGGCGAATTGGACGGTCTGTCAAGCGACTGGATAAAATCGCCTTTTGACTCGGGCGTCCTTCACGCTTAATAAATCCGCCAGGAATTTTCCCTACAGCATACAATCTTTCCTCATAGTTCACGGTCAGCGGAAAAAAGTCCAAATCTTTTGGTTCACGGGAAGCGGTCACAGTACATAGCACAACTGTTTCTCCGTAACTTACTTTAACTGCCGCATTGGCTTGTTTTGCAAGACGTCCTGTTTCAAGCACCAGCTTTCTTCCGCCGAGTTGCATTTCTACGCGTTGCTCCATGGTATCCCTCCATTTCATTTCATTGTAAAAGTTCTATACATATCCAGTATTTCCTGCGCAGGTCTTATTCATAAGAAGCCCAACAGACAAATTAGGAAATGTATTCAAAAAAAGATTCCTCATTTCAAAAAAGAACCCGGCTGCTGTCCGCCGTCGCCTTAGCAGGGACAAGCGGTGAACAACCAGGCTTCTTTTCTCATTACATGTCTGAAAATTAACGACGCAGTCCGAGACGCTCGATCAACGCACTGTAACGTTTAACATCAGTCTTCTTCAGGTAAGCCAAAAGTTTACGACGCTGACCGACCATTTTCAACAACCCGCGGCGGGAGTGATGGTCTTTCTTGTGCGAACGAAAGTGACTTTGCAAGTTGACGATGTTTTCAGTAAGGATAGCGATTTGTACCTCAGGTGATCCTGTATCGGATTCATGAGTTTTGTACTCCTCGATCAATTGCTGTTTACGCTCTTGAGTCAATGCCATCCTGTTCACCTCCTTCATTATAATCGCCATTAGCCTCGTAACCGCCGGTGAAAGCGAACAACCAAGCTAAGGTTCATCGTTGTTTACACAACATAAGTCAGTATACCACAGCGCCTGTCTTATGTAAATAAATTAGCCCAACAGCTTTTTAGCCGTTTGTGCGTCATTGCCAATTTGATTAATCAACTCATCCACCGAAGAGAATTTGCGTTCAGGGCGGATGTAATGATGAAGTTCAACGAGCACAGACTCCCCATAAATTTGTTGATTAAAATCAAAAAGATGTACCTCAAACGACGGATTCAGCACACCCTCATGAAAAGTAGGCTTAACCCCTACATTCATTACACCATTTATCCAATGATCACCTACGAGCGCCCGTACAGCGTATACACCCTTAACCGGAATAACATAAGAATCATCCAGCTTAAGATTAGCTGTCGGAAAACCGATTGTGCGTCCGCGCTTTTCACCATCCATCACAGTGCCCTGGATACGATAAGGGCGTCCCAACCAGCGCGAAGCATGTGCCAAATCCCCCGTCTGTAAAGCACGGCGAATGCCTGAACTGCTTACCTTATCCCCATCCAGTTCGAATGGTGGTACAGTGTAGACAGACATCAGGTCTCCTCCCAGCTTCCGAAGCGTATTTTCGTGCCCGGCTCCCCGGTGGCCAAACCTAAAATCAAAACCTACTACAGCCGTTCGAATTTGTAATGGAAGCAACACATCAGTTATAAAATCCTCTGGGCTGACCTTGGAAAATTGTTCGTTAAAACTTAAAATATAAAGTACATCCACACCCATATCGGCCAAAATGGTCTGCTTGTCTGCAAGCGGTGTTAAATAACCTTCATAATCACCTTTTTTCATGACTTCCTTCGGATGAGGGTGAAATGTCATGACAGATACTGGCACTTTCTGCTCACGAGCGAGCGCGACGGCCTTGCGTATCACGCTTGCATGTCCCAGATGAAGGCCGTCGAACTGGCCGATCGCCGTGACTTGTGGACGTCCCCATTGCTGCAATAGCTCATCACTCAATGGATAAGATAACGATACGGTAATCATATTCATTCACCTGCATTTCACATCATTTGACTAACTTCGTCAAAAATTATAGCACAATTCATGGTGAAAAACGTCTTTAGGCATAATTTCACGGAAGCCTAACCGTGCCTAGGGGAAGTTTTCTGACGATTATAGAATGGTTCAGCTCCGCTGAGAATTTGTAAATTCTATACGCTTAAAAAAACTTTAATTGGGGCGATTGCGCCTGATTCATCCCGTCCATATATGCCTAAAAAGGTTTTATCCTCTTTATATAGCCGGAATGGTTGGCTGTCCGTTACCGGTGGTGAAATCATACTAAGCGACAAGCGTTGACCTTGCAAAGCCGCAGCTACCTTGGCTTCAGCCACTGTATGCTCTGGCATATAATCAATTGCTTTATCAGTAGCAATAAGCCGCTCACTCAGGCTTCCATCCGCTACATAGCGTTCAATTTCTTCGAATGTTAAACAATGTTCCGCAGAAATTCCCGCAGACATAGTTCGCTCCAGCTTAACCATCGTAGAAGGATATCCCAATTCACGGCCAATATCAACACATAGTGTACGGATATAAGTCCCTTTGGAGCATAAAGCACGAAAAGAAATATCCACATGCGGTCCCACCTTCGCAAAACTTGTCATTTCAAGCTCGTAAATACTCACTTCACGACTTTTACGCTCCACAGTTTTGCCTTCTCGAGCCAGCTCGTATAAACGTTTTCCATCTACTTTGAGTGCAGAGTACATTGGCGGGACTTGGGAAATCGCACCAACAAAACGTTCCAAAACCGCTTTGGCTTCCATTTCGGTCACCTCAACCGGACGTTCGCTCTCTTCTGTAATTGTCCCAGTCAGGTCTTCGGTATCCGTAGCAATACCTAAGCGCAGTGTAGCTTGGTACTCCTTGGGCCGCTCTTGCATATATTCCACCACTCGAGTAGTACGTCCCAGACACAACGGCAGTACACCGGTTACCTGTGGATCTAGCGTTCCGGTATGTCCAATTCGCTTCATTCCCAACAAACGGCGAACCTTGGCCACTACATCATGAGAGGTAAATCCAGCAGGCTTATACACAGGAAGAACACCTTCCCATACTGCCTGCCCCTTATTTATTGGATTCATAGCTCAGACTTCACCCGCCCTACAACGGTCTCGATGATATCTTCCAGCTTCCCCTCTACCCGACAGCCGGCCGCACGTACATGTCCACCGCCCCCAAAGGATTGAGCCAGCGCAGCTACATCAACATTCCCTGCCGATCTCAAACTTGCCTTGGCCGCTTGATCATTAATAACTTTAAAGAAAATGCCTACTTCAACCCCACGGATATTTCTTGGATAATTCACAATGCCTTCCAAATCCTCATTTACAGCACCACATTCCACCATATCATCAGGTGTTACAACGACCCAAGCAACTTTCCCATCCTCCGACATCGTGAGCGTTTGCAATGCCTTGGTCAGCACTTTCATTTGGGGAAATGTCATTTCCTCAAGTAATTTCTCGGACAAAAATGGACCATCCACACCGTAAGCAAGAAGCTGTGATACCGTAGACATCACTTTCGGTGAAGTGTTAGAGTAGCGGAAACCTCCTGTATCCGTTAGCAAACCGGTATATACAGCCGTTGCCACATCAACGTCCCAGGTTACTGCAAACTTTTCCAATAAATCAAACAGTATCTCCGCTGTTGCCGCAGCGTCCGACTTAATTACATTAACCGTACCATAAGCATCATTCGTTGGATGGTGATCAATATTCAGAATAATGGCATCTTCCGTAAAAAACTGCTCTGTCAAACCAACACGACGGTAATCGGCACAATCTACACAAATGATCCGGTTGTATTTCCGTTCTGGCGGTTGTTGACTCATATCCATAATCTTATCGGCATGCCACAAAAAATCCATGCGTTTAGGAATAGGTCCCTCATTCAACATGGTAAATTTCTTCCCCAGACATGAGAGAAGCCAGCCCACCGTTACGGTGGAGCTGACTGCGTCTCCGTCCGGCTGTACATGCGATACGATCAGGTAATCATCATGCTCCAGAATAAATTCCTTCGCTTGTTGAAGCGCCTGTTCATAGGTATGCATTGCCGTCTCCTTTACATTCAGTTCATGGTTCTTCATACTGACAGAAATTTCTTTCTCATTTCTCGTCCTTGTCGATATCACTCAACAGCTTTTCAATGCGGCTGCCGTAAGCAATAGATTCGTCAATTTTGAAAATCAGCTCAGGAATATGACGAAGTCGTATCCGTTTGCCAAGTTCAGAACGAAGATAACCGTTCGCTTTGTCCAGTGCCTTCAGGGAGGAAGTTTTTTGTTCTTCATCTCCAAGTACGCTCAAGTATACTTTCGCTTGGGACAAATCGTTTGTCACATCGACACCCGTTACCGTAATAAAACCGATACGTGGGTCTTTTAATTCGGTCTGTATAAGTAGGCTTAGCTCCTTCTTAATCTGCTCGCCAACTCGACCTGTACGTATTTTAGCCATGGATGCTCACCCCTCTGCCGTTAGCGCTCCACTGTTTCCATGACGAACGCTTCAATAATGTCGGATTCCTTAACATCATTATAACCATCAAGGGTAATACCACATTCGTAACCTTGGGCAACTTCTTTTGCGTCGTCCTTGAAGCGTTTCAGTGAGTCAATTTTACCTTCAAAAATCACGATACCGTCACGGATCAGACGTGCTTCTGCTGTACGGGTAATTTTACCAGACGTTACCATACAACCAGCAATCGTACCGACTTTAGTAACTTTGAACACGTTACGAACTTCAGCGTGACCGATCACATTTTCCTTATATTCAGGGTCCAGCATGCCTTTCATAGCCTGCTCGATCTCTTCAATAACATTATAAATAACGCGATGCAGACGAATGTCCACTTTTTCAGCTTCCGCTGTAGATTTCGCCTGATTATCAGGGCGAACGTTAAAGCCAATGACAATGGCATTGGATGCCGCAGCCAAAATAATATCGGATTCGGTGATTGCACCTGCACCACTGTGAAGAATTTTAACGCGTACACCTTCAACTTCAATCTTGTTCAAGGAGCCTTTCAACGCTTCGACAGAACCTTGTACGTCACCTTTAATAATGACGTTCAGATCCTTCATCTCGCCATCCTTGATGTGTTGGAACAGGTCATCCAGCGTTACGCGGGTATTGCTGCCCAGATCAGATTGACGTTGTGTAATCGCACGTTTGTCAGCGATAGCACGAGCTTTGCGCTCATCCTCAAACACCATGAACGGATCGCCAGCAAGTGGAACTTCTGTCAAACCAGTAATTTCAACTGGAGTGGAAGGACCTGCTTCCTTAAGACGACGGCCTTTATCGTTGACCATAGCACGTACACGTCCGAAGCAGTTACCTGCTACGAAAGCATCGCCGACTTTCAGTGTACCGTTTTGGACGAGAATACGGGCTACAGAACCGCGACCTTTATCCAGCTCAGCCTCAATAATGGTACCACGTGCCCGTTTATCTGGATTCGCTTTGTACTCGTTCACTTCAGCTACGAGCAGAATCATTTCAAGCAGATCTTCCAGACCCATTCTTTGTTTAGCGGAAACGTTGACGAAAATTGTATCGCCGCCCCACTCTTCAGGTACCAATTCATATTCTGTGAGTTCTTGCTTTACTTTGTCCGGGTTGGCATCCGGTTTGTCGATCTTGTTTACAGCTACGATGATTGGTAGACCCGCTGCTTTAGCATGGCTAATAGCTTCAACGGTTTGTGGCATAACACCGTCATCAGCTGCAACCACAATAATCGTCATATCTGTTACTTGCGCACCACGTGCACGCATAGCGGTAAAGGCTTCGTGACCCGGTGTATCCAAGAAAGTGATTTTTTTGCCGTTAATTTCAACTTGGTAGGCACCAATATGCTGTGTAATACCACCAGCTTCGCCACCGGTTACATTTGTTGAACGAATGGCATCCAGCAAAGTTGTTTTACCATGATCGACGTGCCCCATAATCGTTACAACGGGTGGACGTGTTCTCAGATCTGCTGGATCGTCATTTTCTTCCACAGTTTCAAAACGATCTTCTTCGACTGGGATTTTCACTTCTACCTCAACGCCGAAATCACCAGCAAGCAAGAGAATAGTGTCCATATCTAGTTCTTGGTTGATGGTCGCCATGGTTCCGAGCATAATCAGCTTTTTGATGACTTCGGAAGCATCCTTATGAAGAAGCTTGGCTGTTTCACCTACAGTCATCTCACCACGCACAATAATTTTCTTAGGCGTGTTGTCGATTTTCTCGCGGCGCTCCTGTTGTTGACCTTTACCACGGTTGTTGAATTTACCACCACGATTGCTGCCCCCGCGGTTGTTGCCTCCACGGCCACCGTTACCACCGCGTCCTCCGCCTTGACGATTATCGTCAAAACGTCCTTGGCCGGAACGGTTACCGCTGTTGTTGGAATTGCCACCTGTACGGTTGCCACCACTGCGGTTCGAATTGTTGCTTCCTGCAGAAGAGGAAGTTCTTACTGCCGAACCACCCTGGCTGCTTCCCTGAGGACGTGAACCTGTGTTATTGCTACCAGTACGCTGTTGTCCTCCCTGCTGTTGACCGTTGCTACGGTTCTGAGCGCCTTGCTGGCCGCCTGGTCTACTAGAACTTTGTTGACTGCGGTTTTGACCGCCCTGCTGACTGCTTTGCGCTTTTGGAGCGCTACTTCGGTTACTGTTTTGGTTGTTGTTTGTCCTATTCATACTTACCTGCTTTTCCTGTTGATTTTTGGTTTGCTCCGTTGACTGATTACTATTCTGGCTTGAACCGGTCTGATTCGAGCTTACTTGCGCCGTGCCTGCTTCGCCTTGCTTGACCGCAGCATTGGATTTAATATTTTTAAAAAAATTTTCCACTTTACCTACGGCATCATGTTCCATGACGCTCATATGGTTGTTTACGGGAATATCCAGCCGTTTAAGAATGGTGATAATTTCTTTGCTGCTCATGTTTAACGATTTGGCGTATTCGTATACCCGCACTTTGTCTTTGCTTTCTTGTTTACTCAATATACTCCACCTCCGACATTATCCCCGCATGTTTCATGATCAATTTCGCGAATCCTTGATCCGTCACAGCCAGCACGACCCGTTCAGGTTTGCCGATGCTGCTTCCCAAGCTTTCCCGGTCAAATCCTATCAATAAGGGGATTTTGTACGTTCCGCATTTGTCGCGGAATTTCTTTTGAGTATTCATTGAAGCATCTTTAGCAAGAATGACCAGCTTGGCTTCTGAAGACCTGATCGCTTTATAAACGATCTCATCACCTGTTAGCAGCTTGCCGGCTCTCATGGCAAGCCCCAATCCAGACAGCGCCTTATTCATCCTGCACGCTGCCTTGTGCCGCCAGGAATTCTTCCTCGACGGCAGCAAAATCACGACTCAGCTGCTCATAAATATCAGGATGGACCGAGTGCTTCAATGCTCGATCCAGTGCCTTGCTCTTTTGAGCCAGCTTGAAGCAGGCGGCTTTGCCGCACAAGTAAGCGCCGCGTCCCGACTTTTTGCCAGTCAAGTCAATCAACACTTCGTCCTCAGGGGTTTTGACGACACGGATTAACTGCTTCTTTGGCATCATTTCATGACAGGCGACACATTTACGCAAAGGTATCTTTCTCTGTTTCATGCATTAACCCCCCTACACTCCGCTTAATCTACAGAAACGGAATCCTGATGCATTTCATCGGTGGATGTTCTCGGTCTGCCGAACTCTTCCTCCGCCTGTGTTTCACTCTTAATATCAATTTTCCACCCAGTCAGCTTGGCAGCAAGGCGAGCATTTTGCCCTTTGATACCAATCGCCAGCGAAAGCTGATAATCAGGCACTATGACACGCGCCATTTTTTCTTCTTCAAATACCTGTACTTCAAGCACCTTGGACGGACTCAAAGCATTAGCCACGTATTCATCAACATTATCAGAATAGCGTACAATGTCGATTTTTTCGCCACGCAGCTCGTTTACAATGGTCTGTACGCGCGTTCCTCTTGGTCCCACACAAGAACCTACCGGATCAACCTCGGCGTTACGAGAATGAACTGCGATTTTAGAACGGAAGCCTGCTTCACGCGCTACGGAACGAATCTCTACAACACCGTCAAAAATTTCAGGCACTTCGAGTTCGAACAAACGCTTAAGCAGACCCGGATGTGATCGGGACAGCATAATTTGCGGTCCTTTAGTTGTGTTCTCCACCTTGGTAATATAAGCCTTAATCCGATCCAGATGGTTAAACTTCTCATTAGGCATCAGCTCACTCAACGGGAGAACCGCTTCCACCTTGCCAAGATCAATATAAATATTACGTGGGTCTTGACGCTGTACAGTTCCTGTTACAATGTCCTCTTCCTTGTCCACAAACTTGTTGTAGATCAGTCCCCGTTCCGCTTCGCGAATACGTTGGGTCACGACCTGCTTCGCTGTTTGTGCAGCAATCCGTCCAAAATCACGTGGTGTGACTTCAATTTCAGCGATATCCTCCAACTGAAAATGCGGGTTAATCTCACGGGCAGCCGGCAACGAAATCTCGGTGCGAGGATCCAATACCTCCTCAACAATCAGCTTGCGGGCATATACCTTAATGACTCCCGAGTTGCGGTTCATATCAACACGCACGTTTTGTGCAGTATTGAAATTCCGTTTGTAGCTGGAAATCAGGGCTGCTTCAATGGCCTCAAACAGCACGTCCTTACTGATCCCCTTTTCTCTTTCCAACTCGTTCATTGCTTCAATAAAATCCATACTCATGGATTCCTGCTCCCCCTTTCAAATGATGGCACCTGCGTGCTGGTCGGCACACGAGGCAAAAATACATGTAGTACATATCAAACAGCAACAATCAAATCTGAATTAAAATATGATCGCGAGCCTCGCACCAGCTACCTTGTCATAAGGAATGGTATGCTTCTTTTGTCCGCTTTGGACGGTGAGTTCCCCATCTTCAAAAGAAAGCAAACGGCCTTCGAATTCCTTCAGACCGTTAATCGGCTCGTATGTAGTAACGAATACGTTTTTGCCTACCGCTTTAGTAACATCCTCCGCTTTTTTCAGCGGTCTCTCGGCGCCTGGTGAAGACACCTCCAGAAAATACGCTGTAGAAACAGGGTCATTTTCATCCAGCTTTTGACCCAAATATTCACTGATCATACTACAGTCGTCCAGATCAATTCCTCCGTCTTTATCTACAAAAACGCGAAGAAACCAATTGCTGCCCTCTTTGACATACTCGACATCGACCAGTTCAAAACCATGCTCATCGAGGTAAGGTTGGGCCATTTCTTCTACTACTGATTTGATCTTTGGTGTGCTCAAAGATTATAACCTCCAAAAGTGAACTTTCCTGTGGTGAAAAAGAGATACCCTATTGCCTTGGGCAATGCTTCTCCATCACCGGCATTTCCATTTGATGTAATGTTCATTTTGGGCTCACTGCAAATAAACCGGCGTACCAGCTTCCTGCCCAAAAATACCCTTTTATTCACGTTGTAACTGTATATCAAACAGTAAAGAGTGGGTTTCCCCACTCTTTTTAGCAACGGTTTTATCTCCATGATTACCAAAAAAATTATAACATAACCGTAGTTATGTGACAAGTGCCAGAGCTTGACTACTGTGGTTCTGCTTAAAAGAGAGACAGCTGATTACTCTCTGGCAGACCTCGAAAGCAACCCATTTGGGACAGCATTTCGACAATGGTTTTACTAGCCTTCGATTTCTGTTGAAAATCCTCAACAGACAAAAATTCACCCTGCTCACGGGCAGCTGCGATGTTACGTGCCGCATTCTCTCCAATACCCTGCAGGGCTCCGAATGGAGGAATGAGCGAGTCCCCGTCCACTTTGAAACGAGTCGCTTCGGAACGGTACAAGTCAATGGATTTAAAACTAAACCCGCGAGCCGTCATTTCCAGAGCCATCTCCAGGATCGGAAGCATTCCCTTTTCTTTAGGTGGGGCCTGAAAACCAAGCTGCTCAATTTCGACAATTTTCCGTGCGATCGCATCATACCCCTGACAGCACAGATCAATATCAAAATCGGCTGCACGTACGGAGAAGTAAGTTGCATAGTACTCAATCGGATGATATAGCTTAAAGTACGCCGTACGCACCGCTGAAATAACATAGGCTGCGGCATGCGCCTTCGGGAACATGTATTGGATTTTCAGACAAGAATCAATGTACCACTGCGGTACCTTGCATTTTTTCATTTCTTCAATCCATTCGGCACTAAGCCCTTTACCTTTACGCACGCTCTCCGTAATTTTAAAGGCCAGACCTGCATCCATCCCTGCCTTATAAATCAAAAACAGCATGATATCATCCCGACAACCAATTACGGTCTTGATGTTGCATGTATTATTTTTAATCAACTCTTGTGCGTTCCCCAGCCATACCCCCGTACCGTGAGACAAACCGGAAATTTGCAGTAAATCGGCAAAAGAACTCGGCTGCGATTCTACCAGCATCTGGCGTACAAATTTTGTCCCCATCTCTGGTACACCATAGGTGGCGACAGGCGTGCGGATTTGCTGTGGTGTTACACCGAGCGCCTCCGTCGAGTTGAACATGCTCATCACCTTGGGATCATTCATCGGAATGGTCGTAGGATCGACCCCGGTCAAATCCTGGAGCATTCTCATCATGGTCGGATCATCATGGCCCAGAATATCGAGCTTGAGTAAGTTCGCATCAAAGGCGTGATAATCAAAATGCGTCGTTTTCCATTCCGAGCTCGTATCATCAGCCGGGTACTGCACCGGTGTAATGTCCTCGACCTCAATATAATCGGGAACAACCACGATCCCGCCCGGATGCTGTCCGGTGCTGCGTTTTACACCCGTGCAACCAGAAGCCAGCCTGTTCAGCTCAGCTCCGCGCCATTTTTTATGATGTGCTTCTTCATATTTTTTGGCAAAACCAAACGCCGTTTTTTCAGCAACTGTACCAATAGTTCCTGCACGGAAAACACTTTTTTCACCAAACAGTACTTTCGTATAGTTATGGGCAACAGGTTGATATTCACCAGAGAAGTTCAAGTCAATATCGGGAACTTTATCTCCCTTAAAACCGAGGAACGTTTCAAAAGGTATATCCTGTCCCTCTCCCTTAAGCTTGCCACCGCAATTCGGGCAGTTTTTATCTGGTAAGTCAAAACCACTCGGCACACTACCGTCCAGAAACCATTCGCTGTGTCTGCATTCAGGATTACGGCAAATATAATGAGCAGGCAGCGGATTTACCTCAGAAATACCGAGAAACGTAGCTACTACAGAAGAACCAACAGATCCCCGTGAACCTACCAAGTATCCATCCTGGTTAGACTTTTTAACCAGACGTTCAGAAATGAGATAGTTAGCCGAGAATCCATATTTAATAATTGGTTCCAATTCCTTTTCAAGACGCGCTACAACGACCTCAGGCAAGGGTTCGCCATAAATGGATTGAGCCGTCTCATAGCATGTATTACGAATTTCCTCGTCTGCTCCATCCAGCAATGGTGTAAAAAGCTTATCCGGAAACAGTTCCAATTCTTCAAAACGGTCCGCCAGCTCGCTGGTGTTTGTCACAACGACTTCATATGCTTTTTCCTCACCCAAAAACTCGAACTCTGCCAGCATTTCATCCGTTGTCCGCAAATGGGCATCTGGCTTTCGAATATCCTTTAGTGGGCTAAATCCAGTAATGCCGTGAATGGTAATATCGCGGTATAGCTTATCACGAGTTTCCAAATAGTGGACATTGCCAGTAGCAATTACAGGCTTATCAAGTCGCTTTCCTATTTCACATACTTTGCGTATAGCCGTTTTTATCGCATCAGGCCCACTTACTAATTGCTTTTCCACCAAATGCATATACATCGTCAAAGGTTGAATTTCTAGCACATCATAAAACTGTGCAATCTCCTCGGCTTCTTCCTCGGACTTGTTCAATACAGCCTCAAAGAATTCACCTTTTTCACAACCAGAAATAATAAGCAATCCGTCTCTCATCGTGGACAATTTCGATTTAGGAATACATGGTACACGCTTGAAATATTCGGTATGAGACATAGAAACCAGTTTATACAGATTTTTTTTACCAACCGGATTAAGAGCATAAATGCAGCAATGGAAAGGACGAACCGTCGATAAGTCTTTTCCAACATAATCATTTAAACGGTCGAGCATTTTAAAACCCTTAATTTGTTCAGCATCATGGAGTAGTCCGTTCAGCACTTCTGCCAATGCAACTGTATCATCAATAGCGCGGTGATGGCTTTCCAATGCGACTTTATATTTAGCGGTCAGTGTATTCAGACGATGATTTTTTAAAGTAGGAAACAGCAAACGAGCCAGTTCCAGCGTATCCAGCACCGGATTGGTCATTTCAGGCAAACCCATCTTTCGAAGAGTGGCCTGGATAAAGCCGACATCAAACCGCGCATTATGGGCAACCAATACAGCATCGCCAGCAAAAGCTACGAACTCCTTCATAACAGGTTCGACATCTGGCGCATCCTTGACCATTTCATCGTTGATGTTGGTCAGTTGCTGTATGTTGTATGGTATACGTTCATGTGGATTGACAAAGGTTGCATAACGATCAATTTCCTTGCCCTCATGCATTTTCACAGCGGCAATCTCAATAATTTTATTCTGTGTAACCGACAAACCGGTGGTTTCAATATCAAAAACGACATAAGTCGCTGTTTTCAGATTTAAAGGCTGTGCCTGCATTACAACCTCAACTGCATCATTAACCACATTGGCCTCAATGCCGTAGATCATTTTAATACCGTTTTTCTTTGCAGCTTTAGCAGCATCAGGATAGCATTGCACCCCACCATGATCGGTGACCGCAATCGCTTTGTGTCCCCATTTGGCGGCTGTTTTGACATATTGATCAATCGAGGCCACTGCATCCATTGCACTCATCTTTGTGTGCAGGTGGAACTCAACCCGTTTTTCCTCTGCATTATCCTTGCGTCCAGGTGGAGCTTGTACTTCAACTAGATCGGAAGGAATCATTACCAGCTCGGGAATTTGCATAAAACGATCGTATTCAACTCGCCCCCGCACTTTAACCCATTTACCGTTAGCCAACAGGCTGAGAATTTTTAGATCTTCTTTCGTTTTAGCAAACATTTTCATTTGCAGTGAATCACTAAAGTCTGTCAAATAATACGTAAATAACGTACTGCCATTGCGCAATTCTTTACTGTCCAAACCGAAGATTGTTCCTTGTAGGGTGACTTTCTTCTCTTCATCTTGAATCTCTTGCATTGGGATAGCTGGTTCTTTGATGTCATAGCCAAATTGAAGCCGTACATCTCCTTCTTCTTCTTCCAAAGGCGGCATTTCAGCTTCCATACTTTCCATCATCTGCTGGATAACTTCGCGTTCTTCCTGCATCTTCTTTTCCTGGAATTCCTGTAGTGCCTCTTGGTTACTTTCACCCACCTGGACCTTAATACGCATAGAGAGCCCAAAATATTTATCATAAAATTTAATAATAGCTTGATCTATCTGCTTTTTACGTGCCAGCTCCAATGACATACTATCGCTCATGGTTAGTAGTAATAAACCGTCTTCCCATTCATGCACGGCCCGGTTCATCCAACCGTTAACAGATGGAATTTCACGATGCACCCACTCTAAAAAAAGCTTCCAGTATTCACCGATAATATCACCAGGTTGAACCTGCTCACCGTACTGAAAGCGGAATGTAATTTTAGCGATATGACTCATTTTTTCCTGTACTTGAATACAGAACGTACGATACACCTGAGCGGGGACCAGCGTCTCCTTGGCAATGGTGATCTTCCAATCTTTATTAGCACGGCTTATCTCAACCTGATCGATCCAACCGTCCAAAAAATAAGGATCAACCACTCCCGCCGGCATTACAACCTGCTTCATTAGCAGCTCTAGCCGCTTTCTCTTTTCTTCAGCTCCGCCCATGGCTCTCCCCCCAATTTCCAATTACCATTCTGAAAACATGAAAAGCTTCTGCGTCTAAAACATCTCCGACCGCAAAAGCTTTTCGTAGCCTTCTTCAATCTCATCACAACAACATAGATAGCCCTGAACATTATCCCGGAACAGCTATCCTGTTGGCGAAGAGAATGAAGTGAGTATAGGGTATTGCCCTTCTTTATTAGTACGCCCGTGCGAACACTACTGTATGCTTGGCTGGTTTGCCACAGCACAAACATGTGGTTTTTTGCTCGGTTGTTTTAAACGGTATGTTACGGCTTGTAGCGCCTGTCACTTCTTTAACTTTGTCTTCACATTCTTCAGATCCGCACCATCCAGCCAAAGTAAAGCCACGTTTTTCTTCCATGAGAGTCTTCATTTCATCCAACGTGTCGACGGAATAGAAGTTTTCTTCCATGAAATTCTTTGCACGGTTATACATCTCCTGCTGTACCTGTGCGAGCATCGCGTGTACTTCTTCAACCAGTTGATCCTGTTGTACAATTTTTTTCTCACCGCTGATACGGGATACGAGCACACAGACACCGTTTTCCATATCACGAGGTCCAATTTCCAGACGAACCGGAACACCGCGCATTTCGTATTCATTAAATTTCCAGCCTGGACTTACATCGCTGCGGTCGTCCATTTTAACACGGACACCTGCTTGTTTCAACTCAGCGAATAATTCATCTGCACGCGCGATAACTGCATCGCGTTTCTTAGGTGGTCCAATAGGGACCATAATCACCTGTGTAGGTGCCACTTTAGGAGGCAGTGCGAGACCACGGTCATCTCCATGGACCATAATCAATGCACCGATCAAACGTGTACTTGTTCCCCAAGATGTCGTATGCGCGAATTCCAGGTTGTTTTCACGACTCAAATATTTAATGTCAAATGCTACGGCAAAGTTAGTTCCCATATAGTGGGATGTTCCAGCTTGTACCGCACGTCCATCTCTCATCATCGCTTCCAGTGAAAATGTATCCTTCGCACCTGCGAACTTTTCAGAAGGTGTTTTCTGTCCAGTAATAACCGGAATAGCTAGAATTTCCTCGATGACCTCACGATAAACTTCCAGCATTTTCATCGTTTCTTCCCGTGCTTCTTCTTCTGTTTCATGGGCTGTGTGACCCTCTTGCCACAAAAACTCACTTGTACGCAAGAAAGGCAGCGTCCGTTTTTCCCAACGTACCACGTTAGCCCATTGGTTAATAAGCACAGGCAGATCACGATAGGATTGAATCCATTTCGAGTACATATGACCGATCATGGTTTCTGATGTTGGACGGATTGCAAGGCGTTCTTCCAGCTTTTCTCCACCAGCCTCAGTCACCCATGGCAGTTCAGGATTAAATCCCTCCACATGCTCTTTTTCTTTTTGGAAAAAGCTCTCTGGGATAAACATCGGAAAATACGCATTGCGGTGACCTGTTTCTCTGAAACGAACATCCATAGCTTCCTTAATATGTTCCCAAATCTCAAAACCATCGGGACGGAATACAATACATCCGCGAACCGGCGAGTAATCCATCAGTTCTGCTTTTTTAATAACATCAATATACCATCGGGAAAAATCTTCGCTTTGTGGCGTGATTTCCTCGACAAACTGTTTATCGTTCGACATAGAAATGCATGTCCTCCCATACAGACCATTTTTATAATGTCCGTCTCTAATTAACCATTAATTAAGCGTAAAATATCATTATACGTGACCGCAATCATAAGCAGGAATAGCATAGCAAAACCAACGAAATGAACCATTCCTTCCCTGCTCGGATCAACAGGACGTCCTCTTACCGCCTCAACACCAAGGAAAACAAGTCTACTTCCATCCAACGCCGGAATAGGCAACAGATTGAATATCCCCAGATAAAGACTCATGATCGCAGTCCAATATGTCAACTGTTCAATACCTTGCTTAGCAATTTGTCCCGTCACTTCAAAAGTACGTACAGGGCCTCCTAGGTCATTGATAGAAAAACGTTGAATAAGCTGGCTAAACCCTTGGAAAATAAGGTCTGTCGTTCTCACCATGGATTGTCCGGCAAATTTGAACGTTTCCCCAACACCTGCTTGACGTTTTGGAAGCTCAGGCACAATGCCCACCTTACCACCCTTTTGTCCTTCCATTGCACGCGGAGTGATAGTAAGATCAAAGGTCTTATCACCACGGCGAACTGTCCACTTCATCGGCTTGTCTTGAGAATCCGCAATCAGTTTGATCATGTTTTCAACATTCGCACCAATTGCAATTCCGTTCACCGATTCAATAATATCTCCCTTATGCAAATCAGCTTCCGCAGCAGGCATACCTGCTGTAATTTCACTAATTTGGACATACGTCGGGTTGTCCACCTGTATGCCGACCATCTGAATATGCAGACCAAACAAAATAAAGGCAAGAATAAAATTCATTAGTGGTCCAGCAAATATAGCCATCGCACGCTGTCCTACTGTTTTGCTCCCATACTGTCTATCCTTCGGTGCAATTTGGATGGATTGTCCTTTGGTTACCATCATGGCTTGTGGGTGTACAGTATATTGCTGATCTTCGCCATCCACATCCAATTTTATAGTTAGCGCTTGTTCCAGATCAATATCCAGCACTTCACCACGCACTACATTCTTGCGGTTATCCAGTTGGTCCAGATAAATGGTCTTAACGATGCCATCTGTTACGCGTACAGCAATCGTTTGTCCGGTTTCAATTTCGTTGACCTCCGGATCCTCTCCCGCCATGCGGGCAAAACCACCAAACGGCAGCAGTCGCAGCGTAAATCGTGTCTCGTTTCTTTTATAAGAGAACAGTTTCGGACCGAAACCGATCGCAAACTCCCGTACCAGAATCCCGGCGCGTTTGGCGAAATAATAATGCCCCCATTCATGCACCGTCACTATGACGAAAAACATGAGCACCGTCATCAACACTATTTGAATCGTTTCCAATCGTTTCCGTTCCCCTTTCAATGAGATCGAGTTTGTCTTCCTAGATTATCATTATTCTCCGAACTCGCACAAGAGAATCACAATTCCTTTCTTAACCCAACATTAGCCTACAATTTCGCAGCTATGATACGAGCCTCGCGGTCACAGATTTCAATCGTAGACAAATCAGGATCCGTTATATTGACATGTTGTTCGAGCACCTGTTCAATAATAGCTTCAATATGCAGAAAAGAAATTTCTCCACGCAAGAAACGGGCAACAGCAATCTCATTAGCAGCATTAAATGCGGTTGGTGCTGTACCACCCATTTTACCACATTCGAAGGCAAGCCTTAAACATGGAAAACGATTAAAATCCATTTCCTTAAAATGGAGTTTTCCCACTTCAGCCAGTGACAGAGGTTTCGCCGGAGACTTCATCCGCTCAGGGTAAGTTAAAGCATATTGAATGGGTACTCTCATGTCCGGGTTCCCAAGTTGGGCAACAATACTTGTATCCTGAAACTCGACGTAGGAGTGAATAATGCTTTCCGGATGAAGCAGCACATGAATCTGCTCATAGCCAAGTCCAAACAGCCAATGTGCCTCAATGACTTCCAGCCCTTTGTTCACCATCGTTGCTGAATCAATTGTAATTTTGGCCCCCATTGACCAATTAGGATGCTTAAGTGCATCTTCCACGGTGACTTCACGCAGCTGTTCTCTTGTCAAATCTCGAAAAGAACCGCCTGATGCTGTGAGGGTAATATGTGCCACATCTTTCATATGCTCACCATTCAAGCATTGGAAAATAGCTGAATGCTCACTGTCAATCGGCAGCAACGGCACTCCTTTCGCCCGAGCCCGCGCTGTGACCAGATGACCGGCCGTAACCAGTGTTTCCTTATTGGCCAAACCGATCTGTTTTCCAGCCTCAATCGCGGCCAGCGTGGAGTGCAATCCGACACTGCCCATTACAGCCGTCACAACCATATCTGCCTCTGTGTTTGCAGCCAGCTCAACGAGCCCTTCATTTCCATAGTGTAGTTCGATTCCAGAAGGCAGTAAAGGACGAATTTCATCCGCTAACTGCCGAGTACCGACAGACACCTTTTTGGGATGATAGAGATGTGCTTGCTCAGCAAGTAACTTGATATTGGAGCCGCCCGCTAAAGCCTCAACAGTGAACTGATCTGGGTGCATAGACACCACATCCAGCGTTTGAGTTCCAATAGATCCGGTTGAACCAAGTACCGTAATTCTTTTCATGATGCACCTTCCTATCCTGAAAATCACGCTTATCAGGAGCTCATTGTTAGTTATCCAGACAACTATGCAACTGGTTCCATCCTGCTAATAACGCAGGGTGAACATCATAGAGGTTGATCCTGAGCATAAGTTATAATCACCAGGCTCATGGAAGCAGCATCAGCATATGTACAAATGGAAAAACGACAATCCAGCTGTCGCAGCGGTCTAGTATACCACCGTGTCCTGGCAGTAGATTACCAGAATCTTTAATGCCGTACACTCGTTTGTATGCAGATTGTACCAAATCACCCAGTTGTCCCACAACAGCGCATGACAAGCCGATGCCCAAGGCTTTACCCCATGGCAGCAGACCACCTGATAATCCAGCGAATACCAGAGCTATAACCAGCGCTAAAATAACTCCGCCAACGGACCCTTCAACCGTTTTGTTTGGACTAATTGCAGGCCATAGCTTCGTTTTCCCTGCCAATTTGCCTACAAAATAAGCTCCTGCATCACTTGCCCAAATACAAGCCAATAGCAAAAAAGTCCATAACAGGCCATGTTCCATATGACGTGATTCCGCAATATACGAAAATCCAAAACCTATATATACAGTACCCAGAAATAAAATAGCTACCGTTTGAATCGGGATTTTATTTTTCGTTCCTACCGTAATCATCATAAACACGATCATTACCAGCCATAGCAAACTGGCAAGGGATAATGGTGAGTGCAACCCCAGAAGTTGATACGGGAATACAAATGCTAATATGCTTACATAGCCAAGCAATGCTGTACCTCCAAAAGGAGATACCTGCGCCATTCGTGCGAACTCATAAAATCCGATTAGGGCCATCACCAATATAAGCAAATGGTAGGCCAAGCCGCCCCACAGGACCATTGCCAAAAAGAATATGCCTGCCAGAATACCGGTAATTAATCTCTGTCTCAACGGCTTTCATCCTCCATTTACTTCAGTCCGCCATACCGCCGTGATCTTTTCTGATATTCAATCACTGCTTCGTATAAGTGCTCTTTCTTAAACTCGGGCCAATAAATATCAGTAAACCACAACTCACTATATGCAAGCTGCCAAAGCATAAAATTACTGAGTCTAAGTTCCCCGCTCGTTCGAATTAACAAATCAGGATCCGGCATACCCGCAGAGAGCAATGTGTTGCCAATTAGATCAGATGTTATATCTTCCGGCTTAAGCTCCCCAGCCTCAATTTGGCGGCCCAATGCTTGCATGCATTCTGTGATTTCCAGCCGACTGCCATAATTTAATGCAAAATTAAGTACAAGTCCAGTATTATTTTCAGTACGTCGAGTCGCTTCAGTCAACGCTTCAACGGTATGGGAAGGTAAATGTTCCTTGTTTCCCATCATACGTACTTGCACATTTTTTTCGATTAACTCATCCAACTCAATTGCCAAAAATTCTTGAGGTAGTTTCATTAGAAAATCAACTTCGTCCTTGGGACGCGTCCAATTCTCAGTTGAAAAAGCAAACATTGTTAAATATTTAATACCCAGTTCATCCGCTGCAATTGCTGTGCGCTTCACTGCTTTCATTCCATTTTGATGCCCTACAATCCGCGGCATTCCAATCCGTTTGGCCCATCTGCCGTTCCCATCCATGATGACAGCAACATGCTGCGGAATATTGTCCTTTGAAATGGCCGGTGTTTGCTGTTTTTGTTCCCCGTTCCACCAAGACCGAACCCGTTTGATCATTCCAGTTCCTCCAGCATTCTCTGAAAATGTGCCTCAGGCTTGAAAAGAGACAAACCCCACCGTAAGGGAGGGGCTGCCAATCTTTTTAAACTTCCATGATTTCTTTTTCTTTTGCAGCTAAAACTTTATCCACTTCAGCGATAAACTTATCCGTCGTCTTCTGGATATCTTCCTGATGCTTACGAGATTCGTCCTCGGAAATATCACTTTTTTCCATTTTTTTGATATCATCATTTGCATCACGACGAATGTTACGGATAGCGATTTTTGCTTCTTCACCGCTTTTTTTCGTCAGCTTTACCAAGTCAGTTCTACGCTCTTCCGTTAAAGCAGGGATACTCAGACGAATGGTGTTGCCGTCATTTGAGGGTGTCAAACCTAAATCGGATTTTTGGATAGCGCGTTCGATATCAGCCAAAGAAGATTTGTCCCAAGGCTGAATCATCAAAGTCCGACTATCAGGTGTGTTGATATTCGCCAGCTGATTAACTGGAGTCATTGCGCCGTAATATTCAACCTGTACACGGTCCAGTAATGCTGGTGTTGCCCGTCCTGCACGCAAAGATGCCAGATCACGTTGCAATGCCTGGATTGCTTTTTGCATGCGCTCTTCAGCGCTCTTTTTCACAGATTGTGGCATTAATTTACACTCCCTTTGACGATCGTACCAATTTTTTCACCCAGTACGACACGTTTAATGTTACCTTGCTCTGTAATAGCAAAGACAATCAACGGAATATTGTTATCCATGCACAGCGAGGAAGCTGTAGAATCCATGACACCGAGATTTTTGTTAAGCACATCCAAATACGTAAGCTGCTCATATTTTTCAGCTGTGCTATCTTTAAACGGATCGGCGGAGTATACACCATCCACTTTATTTTTAGCCATCAGAATGACTTCAGCTTCGATCTCAGCGGCACGCAAAGCAGCTGTAGTATCAGTCGAGAAGAACGGATTACCCGTGCCTGCGGCAAAAATAACGACACGACCTTTTTCCAGATGACGGATAGCTCTACGACGAATATATGGTTCTGCAATCTGTTGCATCGCGATGGATGTTTGTACACGCGTAGGCACCTCAATTTGTTCCAAAGCATCCTGTAAAGCCAGTGAGTTCATCACGGTCGCAAG
The DNA here is from genome assembly GCF_006874425.1 of Paenibacillus ottowii. Taxonomy (GTDB): domain Bacteria; phylum Bacillota; class Bacilli; order Paenibacillales; family Paenibacillaceae; genus Paenibacillus; species Paenibacillus ottowii. The sequence continues at coordinate 400,217 of NZ_VIJZ01000004.1, read as the reverse complement.
CATACCCATGTAGTCTGCCGTTGCCCGGTCGATCCCATTGGCACTTCCAGCAATACCACGCCAGATATTACCGCCTCCGCACACAATAGCAACTTCTACTCCCAGTTCCACTACGTCTTTGACTTGCTGGGCAATCGACGCAATTGTATCCGCATCAATACCATAACCGTTAGGACCTGACAGCGATTCTCCACTAACTTTCAGAACAACACGCTTAAACACAGGTTTTTCCAAATGATCACCCTCCAATTTCATATATTTTTTATGTAACAGGATAGGTGTCCTGTTGCAAGAAAAGGAACACTGATGTGTTCCATTTCTGTTTTTTCATATGCAATTACCGATAGCTGGTAATTATTGTTTCACTTGAGACATAACTTCTTCGTAGAAGTTGTCTTCTTTTTTCTCCAGGCCTTCACCCAGTTCGAAACGAACAAAGCGACGTACGGAGATATTTTCACCAATCGTACTGATTTTCTCGTTGATCAGTGTGGAGATTGTTTTGTCTGGATCTTTAATGAAAGATTGCTCCAGCAAGCAGAATTCTTCGTAGAATTTACCGATGCGGCCTTCAACCATTTTTTCAACGATTTTTTCTGGTTTGCCTTCGTTCAGAGCTTGTGCTTTCAGGATTTCTTTTTCTTTTTCGATCTCTTCCTGTGGCACTTCTTCACGACGAACATAACGAGGGTTCGATGCAGCGATATGCATTGCAATGTCACGAACAAAATCTTTGAACTGGTCAGTTTTTGCCACGAAGTCTGTTTCGCAGTTTACTTCTACCAGTACGCCGATACGGCCGCCAGCATGGATGTAAGATTCAACAACGCCTTCAGTAGCGATACGGCCTGCTTTGTTGGCTGCAGCTGCAAGTCCTTTTTCACGCAGAACTTCAACCGCTTTTGTCAAATCACCATTTGCTTCTTCAAGCGCTTTTTTGCAATCCAGCATTCCTGCGCCTGTTTTTTCACGAAGCTCTTTTACTGCGCTAGCATTAACTGCCATATTATTTCCCTCCAAATTTAATTTTCAGTGGTATATACGAGATTTATTCCTTAAAAAAAGGGTAGTGAGAGGTTTTCCACCTACCAACCACCCTTTTCATTTAATTCGTATAGGTATTTCCAATCGGAAATATTATGCTGTAGTTTCTTCGCCTTGGTTAGCTTCCATAACTGCATCAGCCATTTTACCTGTCAGCAATTTAACAGCGCGGATCGCGTCATCATTACCTGGGATAACATAGTCGATTTCGTCTGGATCACAGTTTGTATCAACGATACCCACGATTGGGATACCCAATTTGCGAGCTTCAGCAACCGCGATACGTTCTTTGCGTGGATCAATGATGAACAGAGCACTTGGAAGGCCCTTCATGTTTTTGATACCGCCCAAGAATTTTTCAAGACGATCTTTTTCTTTGCGAAGAATGATAACTTCTTTTTTAGGAAGAACAGCAAATGTACCATCTTCTTCCCAAGCTTCCAATTGTTTTAAACGATCAATACGTTTTTGAATAGTTTGGAAGTTAGTCAGTGTACCACCCAACCAACGTTGGTTGATGTAGAATTGACCAGCGCGTGCTGCTTCTTCTTTAACGGAATCTTGTGCTTGTTTCTTCGTGCCTACGAACAGAATTGTACCATTCTCAGCTGCAATGCTTTTTACGAAGTTGTAAGCTTCCTCAACCTTTTTCACTGTCTTTTGCAAGTCAATGATGTAAATACCGTTTCTTTCAGTGAAGATATAACGATCCATTTTCGGGTTCCAGCGACGTGTTTGGTGACCAAAGTGAACCCCAGCTTCCAAAAGCTGTTTCATGGAGATTACTGCCATCTTCACGCACCTCCTAAGTTTGGTTTTTTGTGTGTCCTCCGCCGATATCATTTTTTATAAAGACTCTCTAATTGAAAGCACCCTTTATAAAATTAACCGACGTGCGTTTTTAACACCGTCAATTAATATACCATAACACTTGCAGCGTTGCAACCAGCTTTTCGACAATAGTTGAAACCGTATAAAAAGGCCCCATACACTTTCATCTGCCTGACTCTGGACATGCGGAATTTGGGAGTCACACGAAATTGTTGCTCACAATCGGTCTTAATGAGGGAAGACCGGATGGCATCAAAGACTTGCTGAGTCATAAGCTGTAGCTTATCGCGCTCCACATCACCTCCGACTCGTTCAATATGTCGCTTCCTTGTACAAATGCGCAGGCAACGCCTGCACGAACGGCGTCCAATTCCCCGTCGTGTAAAGATGAAGTCGGTGCATGGCTCGCGTACATGCTGTATAAAGAAGCTTGCGTTCGTTGACCCGGCTGTAAGCTTCGGACGATGCATCGTAGACCAAAACTGCATCGAACTCGACACCTTTGGCAAGATACACCGGAATAACCATTACTCCTTTTTCAAATTCTAACGTCTCCTTCGTTATGAGCTGCAGAGCTTCACCTCCATGAATCCGTAACGATTCATAGGCCTCACGACTTTCGACTGCGGTCTTCGTAATGACAGCAATGGAATCGAAGCCCTCGGCTTTGAGTGCTGCAATGTCTGCCAGGATCTGCACATTACGTTTCTCCCTACCGCCCAGTCTCGTGAGAAGTGGTTTTAGGCCTCCCCTTTCAAACGGTGCAATTTCTTCTCCGCCTGGGAGCATCAATCTCGTAAATTCAACGATTTCCTTCGTTGAACGATAACTTCGTACCAAGCGGAAAAGGGTTGTTTCAGCTTCGCCGAAAAGGCGAACAAGCGGCGAATCGGATGCATCCAGACTGGTGGCCTGCATAAAGATTGCTTGCCCAAAATCGCCGAGCACCGTCATCCGGGCACGAGGGAACAGCTTTTTTAGATATTCATATTGAAACGGCGAATAATCCTGTCCCTCATCAACGAAAACATACCGTATTTCCGTGTTCGTACGCACACCTTCGATCAGTTCTTTTACGTACAAATACGGAGTCGCATCCTCATAGAATAACTCGTTCCGGTGCAGCATTTCCTTGGTTTGCCTGCATATTTCAGGCCATAGTGAAGGGATGCCGACCCCATCTGTTCTCTCCAAATATGTGGCTTCGTCAACAAACAATTGGCTATATATGCCTTTGATATCTACAAACAAAAGTTTTTTCACGATTTTCCTTAGTGGTTTAAAGCTTTCTTTCACGATCCTACGACGGAGCAATTCTTCCTCCCTCTGGGCGAAGTCAAAGTCGCCTTCATCTTCCCGACGCTTGCTGTTCATTTTCTCACGAATTGCAGCGTATTGTTCCGCAACGTCAAATACTTCCCTCTCTTTATGCAGCATTCTGAAGACTTCGGCGTACTGCTCGGCGTCGAGATAATTCAACTCTTCCTCTACCCAAAGCGCATCACGTTCCATGTGTTCCAGCGAGGTCAGTTCATTCAACAGCCATTCTTGCAAGAGGACAACGCGATTGTACAATGGCAACGAACGGTCATAATCGTAAAACTTCTCATTCGCTCAGCGGTAATTAAATCACGGTTCCGAAACCGAATATCGTTGAATTGCATCCCTTCCTGTCCCAACCATATTCCATAGTTCTGCAGAGCTTTCAGGAAAGCAGCGGAAGCTTTATACTTGATCCCCTGAAGGCGGGCCTCATATCCCGGTGTTCCTTGTACGGTTAATACATATTCAAACTGATCAAAGGGGTCCTCTGACTGTAAAGAGGAACCTAACCAATAGTCGAGATATTCTTGAAAAGTCGTCTGCTGCATGTTCTCTTCACCGAGCTCCGGAAGCACGGTGGAGATATAGCTGGAAAACATCGGATTCGGTGAGAAAAGAACGACCTGATCGGCCTTGATCGTCTGGCGGTGTTTGTATAGCAAATACGCCACCCGCTGCAATGCTACGGAAGTCTTACCGCTGCCAGCCGCCCCCTGCACGATAAGCATCCGGCTTTTGTCATTGCGGATAATGGCGTTTTGTTCCTTCTGGATCGTGGCCACGATACTCTTCATTTGCGAGTCCGCACCTTTGCCAAGCACTTGCTGCAGGACTTTGTCTCCGATCGTTTCGCTGGCGTCAAACATGTTGCGGATTTGCCCGTTTTGAATTTGGAACTGTCGTTTGAGCTCCATCGTCCCTTCGATTCGTCCGACCGGCGCAACATAAGACGCCAGGCCTGGGGTGCAATCGTAGTACAGGCTCGCGATTGGCGTACGCCAGTCATAGATCAGAAAGCTCAATCCATCTTCGTCGATGAAGGAAGATACACCGATATAGATCTGCTCGCTGAAACCCAGACCATCCTCTTGAAAGTCGAGACGCCCAAAATAAGGAGACGGGAGTAGACGATTCATACTTTTCCATTGCTGTGTCAACAGCTTATGACCACGCTCCCGTTCGGCCAATACCGCAGACTGCTGGTTTATCGTGTAGAAGGTTTCTTCGAAATCTTCGTATGTGCTTGTGTTAACCGTAACTTCTTCCCAGAATCGCTTACGGATGTCCGTAGCTTGCTCCCACAGTCCGGCAACCTTCGGCTCCAGTTCGGCGATTCTCTCCTGCAGCTTGTGCCTGACTCGTTCCAACCGCTCCTGTTCTTGTCGCCAATCTTTCGCTTCCACGCTTTTTGAACACACTCCTTTTTCCGTTTTTTTAGGGGGTAAAAAAGAGCATTGACAAATCATATCTCCAGATGTACAATTATATTAGGAATTATGTCGGATATATTTATTGATTTAATATGTCAATACCGCTATTGATTTTATCATAGCGGATCTTTGCATTCAATTTATTTTTTATTATCCTTTGGTAGTACTAAGACACTGATTCGGATTGAGGAAGTTTTAACAAGATACATATTCGCCCTGTACGCAAAATAAAAGCCGTCCTCTGCCCGATTAGGTCAGTTGGACGGCTTCTTCGTTATTTTAGTAATAATAGAACTGAAGTCCTCACCTTTAGCAAACTGATAGGTGCCTGTACGAATTTTAGTATTAATTTTTTGAGCCTTAGCGGCCGCCTCAAACGCATTGGCATCCGATACAACTCCTGCCCGTTCCAATCCCGACGCTACACTCCTCAAATTGCTACCCGATGCAATGCTATATTGCACTTGTGGGGTGACTGGCTGCTTGGGAATATTGGGAGTGGTTGTAGTGTCAGCCCTTTGAGTTTGCGGTTTGTTTGGACTTTGTGGTACCGACATGCTGGTCGAAGGCTTAGAAGCAGCCGAAGATGTACTGTTTGCAGGTACCTTTGGTGTTGATGGTGTTTGAGCTGGTTTAGCCTTTTGAGGTGTAACAGGAGTTTTGTTGCCTTCTTTGATCAGCTTATTCCGCCATTCCTCTTCTGTCATTTTTGGATCAGAACTGTCACTGATCTGAAGATTTAACTCTGCTGCTGCCTTTTCTAGTTGTTCTCGCGTCATGTCTTTCGGGTCTACTGAAGACTGGGGCGACTGTCCTTGCCCAATTATCGCCAGCTGCAACAACAATGCCCCCATGATAAGACCCGTACCCATGCCTAACATAAATGAGCGATTTTTGATCACGTCACATCCTCCCGTTCTGCGAGTTGTAATATGAGCTGCACTTCGCCCCGCTGGATGCCTGATTGCTTGGCTATATAATCCACCGACTTGCCTTGCTCATGCATTGCGAACAACTCTTGATAACGATCCCGGATGGACTCTGGTTCCTGCTCAGTTTGAGGCTCCTGCAATGCCGTCTGCTCCTCCATAGTCACAAAAGGAGCTTCTTCTGAATCTAAAACTGGCACAGATACGGCGCCAAGCATTGCCTGACGCTCCAGCTCCACAATACGGCTCCGAAGCTCAGCTACTTGCTCCTGTAACGCTGCCTGCTTAACCGCATGCTCCTGCTTCATACCAGATACAAGCTCAATCAGCTCGTCATTATCGTTTTCAATATCGGCCATGTATTGCTCCAATGTAGCCTCAACCTTTTGAACGACGGCCTCTTCTGTTCCCCGGCTTGGCTGGCGCTTTGGCAGAAGCCAGGCGTAGACAACAGCTGCGGCTCCCAGCAGAACAATATAAATCCATGGTTGATCCACTGCCCATCGTCTCCTTTAATTACGCTTCTCCGCCCATCGGATCAGAGCGAAAAATCAATATGATGTCCCTTATACGGATGCTCTGCCGGATGCTCCTTAGGCAGCTCGGCTTCACCTGAGCGGGAGCGGCTCTGCTGGGAAGAATCTCTGCTCTGCTCACCTGTTTGCCTCTCACCAACGAATGTTTCCGCAGATTGATCTATGGCACTGCTTCGCTGACGCATGTTCTCCGTCTCCAGCGCAGCCTTTTGTCCAAGTAATGCCTGGTCATTCATCGGCCGCTGCTGGGACTCGCTATGGTATTTCCCCACTTCACTGGTACGAGGTACAGCAATTTGCAATTCAACAGCCTTCAAGCTCATTGGACCACACCCTTTCCGATTGGGCATCCGTATCAGACTACCGAGAAATATAATAAATTGAATTATTATCAGTATATTGATTACATGTAGGAGGACATGCTGATATCTCCCTCATGATAATAAAACGCCATTCTTTCCAAAGAATCTTTAATAAATTTTGTATATCTGCCGATAACTATTTTAGAGCCACCGTAAATCACATTTTTTACTTCTACCCGGGCGCGGCTCGTATCTTCTAATGTTCGTTCAATTTCAAGCATTCTGGACTTTGTTTCCAAAAGTTCCTGTTCATTCGATTTTTTCGTAGATGTCAGCTTGATTCGCATAGCCATTCTGTCAGGTGCGAGTTGTCCGGCAGCCGCGAGCTGATCCAATATTGTAAGAGCCTTATTCGTTTTATCCTGGCTGTCTGTCTGCTGCTTCAACCGTGCGCGGAGTTCTGTCAGTTCATCACGCAGTTCGGGAAGCACGCCCACTTCGATATTAGTAGCTGTAGACATCGTATTACCGATGGTACGTGCCACTACTTTTTTACCAGCTTGTACACTGCCACCTACGATAAGTCCTTTTGTCCCTTCGCAGATTACATTATTACTCGCTTTGATCTGGGAGTGCATGATGCTTTGGGATACAAGTACATCGCCTCCCGCAATCACGTTACCATCTTGTATAAACGAGCATTTCACATTTTGTGCAGCTTTTACGAATCCTTTATGGTATCCAATAATACCACCGCTAATTTCCACTGAACCATCCGCCTCTATTTCAGCGCCTTCTACACCGCCAATGACACGAATATCGCCAGCCGCTCGAACACGAAAACCTGTCAAAACATTCCCACGAATGACGACGGTTCCAACAAAATCAATGTTACCGACGCTGTAATCAACGTCTCCGTTCACTTCATACACCGGGAACACATTAAGCTTGCCTTTTTCAGTTGTAGTCACTAAGCCATCAATAGCTGCGTACATCGCAACGCCTTCTGGATGGATCACTACATTTTTTCCAACTTTAAAACGCGCCTCTTTGCCTGGAAGAAAAGGGATTTCCTCTCCGGTTACAGCAATTCCCGGTACACCTGGCAGAGGGTCCACCCGTTCGGCAATCAGTTGTCCACGTTTCACATTTCTTAAACGAGTTAATTCCTTATAATCCACCCGTCCATCTACCGTTTCAAGTGGCTTATGTGCATCTTCACCGGTGACAATATCGGCCAGATTAATTTTTCCGTTTGTACCGTGGATCGGCGGCTTTCCCTGAGCAATCAGTAATTTTCCGAAGAAATGACCTTCCGGATTTGCCGCAAATGTGCGAATTGCATCGGTAATTAGACCGTAGGTTATTTTTTGGTTGCTTAGAAAACGTTCTATTTCTTCTACAGAACAGGCAAAGCCTTCTTCACGTTTGGCAAACTCCAAGTAGGCGGATTGTTTGTCAGGTGAGACAACCACTTTTAAAAACTGATCCAAAGCATACTGCTTCTCCACATGGGTGCTCCTTCCGTCTAACTGTTACTGTAACCTCCCGTACGTTAATCTTTACGCATTAGCAAATCCCGTTGTTTGTCCAGTGTCGCTCTCAGACGTAATATTGCTTTGGAATGCAACTGAGAAATTCGCGAAGGAGAAAGTGACATGACCTCAGCAATTTCGCTGAGTGACAAATCCTCGTAATACAATAAAGAAACAACGATACGCTCTTTTTCAGTTAATTTATCGATGCCTTGTGCCAAGGCGTCACGAAGTGTGAATTCATTAACCTTATGATCCGGATTTTTCGCCTTTTCGTCCACCAACAGGGAAAGTCTTGTTTCCGACTCTTCTTCACGGATCGGGTCTTCCAGTGAGACAATCGACATCACGGCGACCTCCTGGATCATACTTTGAAATTCTTTTTCGGAGACGTCCAAATAATGACTCATCTCTTCATCGCTTACTGTGCGTAAATATCTCTGTTCTAAATGCTGGTAGGCGTCTTCGATTTTTTTCGCTTTTTCCCTGACTGAACGAGGAACCCAATCTCCTTGACGAAGACCATCCAAAATTGCTCCACGAACACGCCAAGAAGCATAAGTCTCAAACTGCAAACCACGCTCATAATCAAATTTCTCTAAAGCATCAATCAAACCCATAACGCCGTTGCTCGCCAGATCATCCTTGGATACATTTTTAGGTAGGCCTACTGCAAGACGACCCGACACATATTCCACAATATGGAGATACTTCTCAATTAACTGCTTTTTCGCTTCCTTGTCACCGTGTTCTTTCCATTGCTCCCACAGCTCGGAATGGTTCAAATGAGCGGCTTTTCGCTCGTTCATCGGCTTCACCCTCCTTATTTGTCTGTCAGGTGACGAACGGCCTTGGCCAATTCTTCAGGGTCCTTGTTGGAAACCAGCTTAGGTGGTTTTAAAGGTGCGAAACCATTATTCCCCTCGTCCGTCTGCTCTGGTTTCGGTTTTAGCAATTCATTCAGGTTTTCATTTTCGTCTGGTGTCGTCAGGTCCAGATTTCCCCCTACGCCGTCTACCTGAGAGCTTGCCCGGTCTTGGGCATTCCCCAGATCTGGCCGCGCCACTACACCCAGTGTCCAGCGCAGCACAAATGCAAGTAGGAACCAAAAAACGAAGGCGATTAAGCCACGAATTAAGCTCGTGGTCAGCAGATTGCTGCCAACGGACAACACAAAAGTCAGAATAAATCCGACTACTCCAGACCAAAGATTAATGCGTAAGCTACCAAATAACATGTTTATAATTCCTTTACACCTTTTTGTACGCTTCGAATATTCAAAACGCCAGTTTCAGAGTCCAACTCAATCGTTCGTCCATAATTGCCACCTGTATCTTCCGCAATCAAAGGAATGCCCAGATCTACAAGCATTTCCTTACAGGATTCTACATTGCGCGGGCCAATCCGCATGGTGTCTCCACTACCGGCAAAGGCAAACATCTGCGCTCCTCCTGCCATTTTGGCAATCAGTCTGCGCCGCTCAGCACCCAGTTTCAACATTCGCTCCAACAACTCTGGCAATGCGGTATCCGCATATTTGGCAATATTCAGCTGCCCTTCACGGGCAATATCCGAGGACGGTAACATCACATGTGCCATGCCTGCCAGCTTCAAATGAGGATCATAGAGGGTCAATCCGACGCAGGAGCCAAGTCCTGTCGTGCGAATCGAGTTCGGGTTGCTAGTAACATTTAAATCTGCCATGCCGACTTTAATGATGCTTTTATCCTCAATCATCGTTCATCGGGACTCCTAACGACCTAAAGATTTTCCCGAACGATTCTGGATCAGGAATCAGGAAAAATTGACCCTCAATCTGATTCTGCCCTTCCAGAAACGATGTGTCAATCAATAAAGCAGCATCCCCCATTTGCCCAAACTGCAGCAGTCCATAGCTGAGAATAGCTCCTGCCATATCCAGTGCCAGCGCAGGTACTGTCGGGTACATGGATAAACGTGTGAAATCCGCCAACGAAGAAAGATAAGAGCCTGCTAAAATATTACCGATCTCCGACAGGGCTGAATGCTCCATCTCGTTAAAGCTATCTTCGTCATCCGAAGGAATATTCGCCAAACGGGATAGTAAGCTTTTTGCCGCCTGAGGTTGCAATATGAAGAATAGATTACCAGGTGCTTCCCCTTCGACCCTAAAAAATATTGCAACAACAAGCTGTTCATTTCCGCCGACTTTGTCCGCAATTTCCTCAAAAGGCAGCATTTGCACTTTGGGCACACCCATGTCGATCGGTTTATTGAGAAGCCGGGAGAGCGCTGTAGCAGCGTTCCCCGAGCCAATGTTGCCGACTTCTTTCAATACATCCAACTTGAAGTCTTCGAGATTCCCCAGATTTTCCATATATTAATCCTCTAAGCCTTCTAATTGGTTCATCTCGCTACGGTTCAAAACTTCGGACAAGTTGAGCATGATCAGCAGACGTTCTTCACCAATTTTAGCAACTCCGCGAAGGTATTTAGCCCTAACGCCGCCAACTACTTCCGGTGGTGTCTCAATGTTGTCAGTATTCAGGTCAATCACGTCATTCGCTGAATCCACGATAAAGCCGACTTGCATCTCGCCCACAGCAACGATAATAATACGGGTTTGATCGGTATACTCAGCTTCAGGTAATCCAAAACGACCACGAAGATCAATAACCGGAATAACTACGCCTCTCATGTTGAATACGCCTTTAACAAAATCGTAAGTTCTTGGAACTCGTGTAATCGGCACCATACGTTCAATAGATTGGACTTTTTCTACTTCAACACCGTATTCCTCTTCACCTAGCTTAAATACGATAACTTTAATTTCTTCTCCCATGTCTAAAAACCCTCCTTATTGATGTCAGCAATCTCACATTTCTTTCATTTTTAATGAAAACATTATTTAATGAAAACATTTGGGTCAATGATCAAGGCAACCTGACCGTCACCCAGAATCGTGGCACCCGAAATCCCTTGGATGTTTGGAAGATACTTGCCCAAATTTTTAAGGACGATTTCACTTTGTCCCAAAAAGTCCTGTACAGAAAGGGCTGCCAGACGGTCTCCCTTACGGATGACCACGACCTCTGTCTCTTCTTCTTCATCTTCGTTGAAGTCCGGTACCTCAAACAGCTGACTCAAGGAGATAAGCGGGATATGAGAATCTCGGAAAGCAATCATTTTATTGCCATGCACAGAACGGATTTGCGTACGTTTGACGATCGCAGTTTCCACAATCGAAGACAAAGGAATCGCATATTTTTCAGAACCGATCTGTATCATCATGGCTGCAATAATGGATAGGGTCAGCGGCAATTGTACAGAGAAATTCGTGCCCTGTCCCAATGTGGAGTGAACCGTAACATTACCACCCAAAGCGGTAATTTTCGATTTAACAACATCCAGACCGACACCGCGTCCCGATACGTCTGAAATGACCGCAGCTGTACTAAAGCCCGGAGCAAACAATACCTGATAGGCTTCTTCGTCAGTCATGGAAGCGGCTTGTTCTGCTGTCAAAATTCCTTTGGAAATAGCACTGTTCAGTACTTTCTCACGGTTAATTCCGTTCCCATCATCCTCAATTTCGATAAATACGTTATTACCGCTATGAAAAGCACGCAGTTGAACCGTTCCAGTCTCTGGTTTGCCAGCTGCAATCCGGTCGGCTACCGACTCAATGCCATGATCCACGGAGTTACGAAGCAAATGCACCAAAGGATCGCCAATCTCGTCGATCACAGTCCGATCCATTTCAGTCTCTGCTCCAGTAATAACCAATTCCAGTTTTTTATCCAGCGACTTGGCCAGATCGCGAACCATACGCGGGAAACGATTGAAAACAGTATCTACAGGTACCATCCGCAATTTAAGAACAACGTTTTGCAAATCACTGCTCACACGACTCATATGCTCAACCGTTTCTGTCAGTGCTGGATTAGAAGCCTCACTGGCTAACTGTTCTAACCGCACACGGTCAATGAGCAACTCGCTGAATAAATTCATAAGTACGTCCAGACGTTCAATATCTACACGAATCGTACGATTGTGTGTAGGGGCAGCTGCCTTGGCTGCTGGGGCTTTACCAGCGGCTGGCTTGGCGACAGAGGCCGCAGCTGGAGACTGCGGCTGGGATGGAGCGGGTGGCTGCACGGCAACAGGTGCTTCCTGTACCGCCGCTGTCTCAGCGAGCCCAGCAGTAACTTCGCTCATTTGTTTAAGCGATTCCTGATCCAGTTGTACCACTGAGACCGTGTCGATTTCAGAGATACCCGCGATTTCCTTTTCCAGCTCCCCAACTTCTTTCTGCGTTATGTAATATAACGAGAAGCTTTGTTCGAATTTTTCCTGCTCTATATCCTGTACGGACGGATAGGCCTTGACGATTTCACCGGAGTTTTCCAGTGTGTTGAATACCATAAAGGCACGCGCAGCCTTCAGCTGGCTCTCTGAACTGATGGTTACCTGTATATAGTGAACACGATGTCCTTCTGAAATCGACTGCTCCAGTACAGAATATTGGAACTGGTCCAAGACAAGTCCAGCACTATCGTTAGTGCCCGCTTTTGGAGCAGGAGACTCCTGGGTGGCGGCGTTTGAGCCGGACTTTAGGAAATCTCCGCTTACGATGGATTGCAGTGAGGATACAATAGAGGAGACATCCGCTTTTCCATCGCCTCCCTCTGTAATGTGCTGCACCATGGACTCCAGAGCATCCAATCCCTTAAATAAGGTATCGAATATAAATTCGTGCATCGCCAGCTTGTTGTTACGTACCAGATCAAGAACGTTTTCCATTTGGTGAGTTAGCGATGCCAGGTCTTCAAACCCCATTGTAGCAGCCATCCCCTTGAGGGTATGGGCAGAACGGAAAATCACCTGAACGATGCCTAGATCGGTTGGGTTGCTTTCCAGTTGAAGCATATTTTCGTTAAGAGATTGCAGATGATCATTCGACTCATCAATAAACATGTTTAAATATTGGTTCATGTCCATTGTGAGACACCTCCTCCATGAGTTACACTCCGATTATTTCACAACTTGTACAAGCTTAGGGGCGATCTCCTGCATAGGCAGAAGGTGGCGCACACATTTTAATTCAACTGCTGAGCGGGGCATTCCGTACACTACACAAGTCTCCTCATTTTCAGCAAATGTGGATTGAACCCCAGCATCATAAAGCTTTTTCATCATTTTAGCCCCATCGCTCCCCATTCCAGTGAGCAATACTAGATGTCTTTCCAGCGAGGTTAACGAGAGCAGTGATTCGAACATCGTATCTACGGAAGGTCGGTGACCATTGCGTGCCTCCTCCATCTTCAGTGACACCGTGTATTTACCACCAGCTCCAGACACAATTCTGAGCTGATATCCCCCTGGAGCAATGTAGGCTGTTCCCGTCTCCAGTGTCATTCCCTGCTCAGCCTCCACTACTCGTAGTGGACTCAACGTATTCAAACGTTGTGCTAGCGAACGAGTGAAGTTTGGCGGCATATGCTGAACAATAACGATGGGAGCTGGGAAATCTCCAGGAATGCGCTCCAACAGCGTCTTGAGCGCGCGCGGTCCGCCTGTAGAACATCCGACCGCCACCAGTTTTCGAAAGCTGGACGAATGCACACCTTTTTTAAGTGAAAATCCATTTGGTGCCGCTGGCGCTGTAGGTGCCGTTACTGAAGGCGTTGCAGCCGCAGGAGTGGAAGAAGCTGATGAAGTTACCGTCTTCCGTGACTCCGGCTTAACCAGTCCTGCTTTGTCCTTACTCTGCATCGTTTTGCCAGCAGTTGGATTAGAACTCTTCAGTTGTCCTGGCGTTCTTCCCGTCTCCTTGGATAAGTCTTCCTTCTTCTGCGCACTCGGTGCTTGCACTGGTTTCCTTGGCTGAACTGCTGGCTGGTCAACGCGGCCACCCGTGGCAGATGTGCCAGACAGCTGTTTTTTGCTTTCCTGTTTAGCAACTGGCGCGACGGACTTTCCAGTATCTCGCTTTGGCTGAACCGATGCAGTTGGTGGAGGAGCCAGCGGAACAACAGGAGGCTTGTCTACCGAAGCTTGACTTCCAGCCCGTTTCTCAGTCATAGCCTGTCCAGGCGGCTTTTCCATTGTCGTTTTTTTCGCTTGTTCCAATGCAGCTTTGCGCTCATTAGCTTCTTTACGCTCCAAGCGGCTTCGTACTGCTTGCATAGCAGTATGCATCTGTTCAAGCAGCGCCTTGCTCACCTGCTCAATATCTTGTGCATGAGCGATGGAAGGCTTTCTTATAAAATCGAAAGCCCCTGCCTCCAGAGCCATAATGGTCTCCTTCATGCCTTGTTCATTAATGCCTGACAACATAATGACAGGTAGCGGATGGGCTGCCATAATCAGTGGCAGCGCTTCAAGACCATTCATTTCAGGCATTTCGACATCCATGGTGACCAAATCAGGCTGCAACTCTTTCACTTTCTCTACAGCCTCTCTGCCATTGGCGGCTGTACCTACGATGTTGAACGACTCATCCCTTACAATTAAGTCTGTAATAATTTTGCGCATAAAGGCTGAATCATCTACAACCAGCACCCGGTAAGCACACATGTTTAACACCCCTGTTTCCTCTCATCAAAAATCAATGCATAGAACGCCGCAACCATTTTTGCATAAATCCTTTAATTCCACTCAGTGCACCTGATTGTGGAACCTGTGGCATTGCTGCAAAACGGTGTGCCAGATTCAGTACATCTCTTGAAGCCGCACATCCCGGAAAAGCAACCATAAAAGGTACTTGTCTTTTGACTGCCTGCATGACGTGAGTATCATCACTGATATGTCCAAGCAGCGGGATTTCGATCTCCAAAAAGCGTTTCGCAACAAGTGCGATTTTATCGGCAACTTGACGGGCCTCATTATCGTTATCGGCACGATTGACTATAATTTTGAATACCGTATCCTTTTGCAACCCGTTGACGACTTTAATTAGTGCATATGCATCTGTTAAGGACGTCGGTTCTGGGGTGGTTACTACCATACATTCGTCAGCTGAAGTGATGAACTTAAGGTTCTCCTTGGATAAACCTGCACCTGTATCAAAAAGAATATAATCCATGTCTGCTGCCATTTTTTCTACTTCTTCGGCAAAATAATTCAGATTCTCATCCGATAACGCAAACAGTTCGCTCAAGCCTGATCCTCCGGCAATATAAGGCAAACCACCTATACCCTTTTGAATAATCTCATCAATTGACTTTTCACGTTTTAATAGGTGAAGAAGATTGTATTGGGAATGGGCCCCCATCAACACATCGATATTGGCCATACCGATATCTGCATCAAACACAAGTACCTTTCGGCCAAGAGATTGCAGGGCCAGAGCAAAGTTCAGCGTAAAATTAGATTTGCCTACCCCGCCTTTGCCACTGGTAATCGTTATAATTTTTGCGTGACGATTACGTGGAGGCAATCGATACTTATCCAAGGATGAAGCCATTTGTCGAAGTGATTGGGCTTGATCACTCATATGGAATCTCCATTAACTCCCAGCGTTCCTTTGCCTCCAAGCAGCATACTCGTCACCATTTCTGCATCGGGATGAAGCAGGTCGTCAGGAACATTTTGCCCATTGGTAATATAGGCCAACTGCATCGGAAACTGGTGCAAAAGATTAAACATCCCACCACAACTGCCTGTCTCATCCATCTTGGTAAATACAACCTTACTAAGACCAAACTTACTAAAATGTCCAGTTATATTGAGCATATCCCTGCTTTTGGATGTCAGGCTGAGTACCAGATACGTCTCACTTTCATTAATAGGTGAAAGCAGGCTTTGCAGTTCTGATACAAGCAACTCATTACGATAATTTCTTCCCGCAGTATCCATGAGGATCAAGTCACAATGCTCCAAACGTTGGATAGCTCTTTGGACGTCGCCGGGAGATTGCACAACTTCAAGCGGTACATTCAAAATCGTAGCATATGTACGCAGTTGCTCGACGGCTGAAATCCGGTACGTGTCTGAAGTGATAAATCCAACTTTGCGATGATGCTTGAACAATTGTTCCGCTGCCAATTTAGCAATGGTTGTCGTTTTTCCTACCCCGGTCGGGCCTGCAACATATACAATTTTGGTATCTTGGGAGATCCCTTTATCCAGTTTTGTCTGTATAAAACCGGTGACTTCCTTGCGAAAGGCTTGTTCCCAATCAAAAGTTTCAGGCGCAAAAGGGTGCTCACTTCGACGCACATATACCTGTTCGATCCAATATTCCAATAAATCACGTTCTACTTCCTGTTCCAGCACATGCTCACAAATCTCTTGCAGCGCCTCCGGCCAAGTACTTTCCATTGAAGCGTTTCTGGAAAATCGAGTCATCATCGCCTTCATTTCTCGCAATTCATTAAGCAATGCCTGATTTTCCTCTGCTCCGCTCTTGTCTGAAACACTTGCTTCGATTGGCCGTTTATAAAGTTCACTGGATGATTTCATGTTCGAAGGCACTACTTCGTGATCAAGTGCCTGAGATGTAGTCTCCAGGTTATTAGCAGGCTTAGATGGCAAAGGCTCAGTCGCTGATGCAGCTTGTTCTGTATTAACCTTTAATTCAACTTGTCCTTCTTTGGAGTTACCATTTATCTGTTGTGTAACCCGTCGATAAGCTTCTGGAGCTGCCTGTCTTGGGACTACAGGGACTGATGACTTTTCCGGTTGCTCAGGGGTGTCCATGAGAGGAAAAGCAGCCTGGGCAAGCTGCTGTGACGATCGTTCAGCCCGCCGAGGCTTTGGTGGTTGCTGCTCCTCAACTGCAGCAACCACTTCAATTTTCTTTTTACTGAACATCCCCATAAAACCGCCGACCTTTACTTCCTTTGTACTTAAAATGACGGCATCTGTTCCTAAGTCACCCCTGATTTGCAGCATGGCCTCTGGCATGGTATCCACTACATATCGTTTCACTCTCATAAGTTCACCACCCCGACACTTTGAATTTCAACGTTCGGCTCCAGTTCACTGTACGACAGCACCGGGACATCCTGCATCGTCCGCTCCATCACTTGCCGCAAATACATACGTATTGTCGGTGACGTTAACACAATAGGCTGTTGTCCAGATTGAATAAGACGGTTGATTTGTTCCATCATTTTTTGATACACCGTTTGCGTTGACACCGGATCAAGAGCCAAATAGCTGCCTTGCTCCGACTGCTGCACGCTCTCAGCAATTTTCTTCTCCAATCCTGGTCCCACGGTAATAACGCGCAACGTTTCTCCTTGCTGTGCAAATTGCTGCGTAATCTGACGTGATAACGCTTGACGAACATATTCTGTCAGCACGTCTGGATCTTTTGTATAAGTACCATAGTCAGCCAGTGTCTCGAATATAGTCACCATATCGCGAATAGAAATTTTTTCTTTCAATAGCTTGGCCAGCACTTTTTGTACATCCCCAATCGCCAGCACAGACGGAATAAGGTCGTCCACCAGCACTGGATAATTCTCCTTGAGATTATCAACCAGCGACCGTGTCTCCTGTCTGCCAAGCAACTCATGAGCATGTTTCTTGATCGTCTCTGTTAGATGAGTAGCTACAACTGAAGGTGGGTCAACTACCGTATAACCTGACAGTTCGGCAACATCCTTGGTGTTCTCGTCTATCCAGAGCGCAGGCAAGCCGAAGGCAGGTTCTGTCGTTTCAATCCCTGTAATAGAATCGTCGTCGTATCCCGGGCTCATAGCCAGATAATGATTCAACAACAGCTCTCCGCCGCCTACCGTATTGCCTTTAATTTTAATTACATATTCGTTAGGCTTGAGCTGAATGTTGTCCCGAATACGAATGACTGGCACAACCAACCCGAGCTCTAAGGCGCATTGACGGCGAATCATAATGATCCGATCCAGTAGATCACCGCCTTGCTGTGTATCCGCTAACGGAATCAACCCGTACCCAAACTCAAATTCAATCGGATCTACTTGAAGCAAATTAATAACACTTTCCGGACTACGCACCTCTTCGATTTGTTGCTCCTCCTCTAACTGTTCTTCAGCTATTTGCTTGCGTTCCATATTGCCCTGCATTCTTCGGGCTGCGAAAAACAATAGAATCGCCAGTGGAAGAGTTGTAATGATATGAATAGGCGTGAAAAGGCCCAATAATGCAATGGTGGCAGCTACAATGTATATCAATTTTGGATAAGAAAAGAGCTGTCCGGTTAAATCCTCTGCCAAGTTGCCATCCGATGTAGCCCGCGTAACAATCAAACCTGATGCCGTGGATATGAGCAACGCAGGAATCTGGCTGACCAATCCATCACCGATTGTGAGAACAGAATACGTAGACAGTGCTTCTTGAAATCCTTTTCCCTGAACGGCCATACCAATAATAAAGCCGCCCACCAGGTTAATGATCAAAATGATAATACTGGCGATCGCATCACCTTTAACGAATTTACTCGCACCATCCATAGCTCCGTAAAAATCCGCTTCTCGTTCGATTTTACTGCGTCGTTCACGGGCTTGCTGCTCATTAATCAGACCTGCATTCAAATCAGCATCAATACTCATTTGTTTACCTGGCATCGCATCCAATGTAAACCGGGCGCCCACCTCAGCTACCCGCTCAGATCCCTTGGTGATCACAATGAACTGTACGACCACTAGAATGAGAAAGACAACAAAGCCGACGGCAATTTGACCGCCTGCAATCCAGCTACCAAACGTGGCAACTACTTCGCCGGCATGGCCCTCACCTAAAATAAGTTTGGTCGTAGATATGTTGAGCGCCAAACGAAATAACGTTGTAATGAGCAGCAATGAAGGAAAGATAGAGAATTGTAAAGCTTCCTTCGTATTCATTGATACGAGCAAAATCATTAAAGCAATAGAAATATTAATGACGAGTAGAACATCCAGCAGCCATGAAGGGATCGGGAGAATCATCATAAGAACGATACCGATGACGCCTGCAAGGACGGTTATTTCTTTTATTTTCACGGGTCTCTTGGCCTCCGATCCCTTTATTTCACTTTACCTTTTAATTTATATACATACGCCAGCACTTCGGCAACAGCCTGAAAAAGATCAGCTGGTATCGCATCCCCGATTTCGGCTCTTTGAAACAGCGCCCGCGCTAGCGGCTTGTTTTCCATCGTAATAACGCCGTTTTGCTTGGCAATTTCCTTAATTCGGAGCGCGACATAGTCTTGTCCTTTCGCAATAATCTGCGGCGCTTCCATCTCCGAACCATCATATTTCAAAGCCACAGCAAAGTGCGTAGGGTTGGTGATGATGACATCTGCATTAGGAACCTCCTGCATCATACGCTGCATAGCCATACGGCGCTGGCGCTCGCGGATTTTCCCTTTGATCAGCGGGTCACCCTCCATTTTTTTGTATTCATCCTTAATGTCCTGTTTGGACATTTTCAGATTTTTCTCGTGCTCAAAACGTTGATACATATAATCCAATATCGCTAAAATGAACAGCACCACACCAATTTTGAGTCCTAGTTCCATTGTTAATGAAGCTGTAAAACTCAACATCTGGTCGCCGGACATCTCAGCTAGTTTGGGGAGGTCAGCCTTTGTTTTCCAAAGTACGCTGTACACCAGATAGCCAATTACGGTCATTTTTAAAACAGATTTTAGGAATTCAACCAATGACCTCATGGAAAAAATGTTTTTAAAGCCTTTAATCGGGTCAATCTTGCTAAACTTGGGTGTAATGCCCTCACCGGTTAATAAAAAACCGATTTGCATGTAATTCGCTGCGATCCCGATGACAATAGCACCCACAAAAATGGGAGCCAGCATAATCAAGATTTGTACACCATACTCACCCATCATCAGTAGCGTTGTATTCGGTGTTACTTCCATAGAAAGGCGATTCATAAAAATATCCCGAAACAAGCGGACCGCATGATCCTTAAAATACCCGCCGAAAATCATGAGGCAAAAAAACGTAACCAGCAGGACACCAGCAGCGGGCAACTCCATGCTCTTGGCAACCTGCCCTTTTTGTCTTGCATCCTGTTTCTTTTTGGGTGTAGCTTTTTCCGTTTTTTCCCCTGAGAACAACTGCAGGTTCATAGCATATTTAAATGACAAACTACGTTCCTCCAGACCAGACATTAAGGACGATTACCCATAATATCCAACAAGTTGCGCATGGATTCGAACATCACAGAAAACAATCTTTCGAATATAAAAGCAAAACCTGGCATGAGAAGCATTAACATGAATAATCCCACAATAATTTTAAGCGGCACACCAATGACAAAAATATTAAATTGCGGTGCTGTTTTAGCTAAAAATCCAAGTCCCACATCCGTTAAAAAGGTAGCTACTACAATGGGAGCAGCAATTTGAAAGGCCAGCATAAAAGATTCCGCAAAGGAACGTACCAGGAATTCAGTTACACTGCCACCATACAGCTTTATAAAAAAATCATTTGTCAGCGGTATCCAATCATAACTGTATAAGATAGCATTTAGCAGATGATGGTGCCCGTTGATGCTCAAAAAGAACAAAACAGCTATAGCGAATTTGAAATTACCCGTTAGAGGCGTTGAGGCCCCTGTCATTGGATCAAATACACTGGCCATTCCGAACCCCACCTGTAGGTCTATAAATGAACCTGCGGTTTGAATCGCTGTCATGAACAGATATGCAGTAAACCCCAGCAACAACCCAATCAGCACCTCACGGCCTACTAACAGCACATACGCTACATCCGTCGGCACCTGTTGATGCGTACCATAAGTAAGGTACACGACCAAAGCTAGAAAACCTGAAATCCCGACCTTAAAGATATTAGGTACCCCTCGGGTTGAAAAAATAGGCGCTACTACAAAAAACGAGGTAATCCGACAAAAAATCAGCAAAAAAACAGGAAAACTCTGCAACAATATGTTCATAACTTTCAGCCTAACCTATATATTTGTACAAATTGTCCAGAATGTTATACGTAAAGTCTACTAATGTGGCCAATATCCAAGGCCCAAACAATAGCAATGCCAGCAATACGGCGACAATCTTCGGAACAAAGGCCAGTGTCTGCTCCTGAATCTGAGTTGTCGCTTGAAAAATACTGATGATCAAACCCACGACTAGCCCCAAAATCAGCATCGGAGCACTCACCTTGAGTACAATGTACACCGCTTGCCCAGCCAGGGATATAATAAACTCCGAAGTCATTGCCGTCCTCCTTGATTGCTGTCCTTGCAGAAAGTATTCATGTATTAAAACTTAGTAGTAATGATTTGACGACCAAATACCAACCATCTACAAGTACGAAAAGCAGTATTTTGAAAGGAAGCGAAATCATTACCGGCGGTAGCATCATCATCCCCATAGCCATAAGTGTACTGGACACTACTATGTCTATAACTAAAAAGGGTATGAAAACCATAAAGCCCATCTGAAATGCCGTTTTCAACTCGCTGATTGCATAAGCCGGAACCATCACCGTTAAAGGAATATCTTGATAATTCTTTGGTTTTTCCATCTTGGTGTATTTCATAAAAAGCAGTAGATCCTTCTCACGTGTATGAGAGAACATAAAAGTTTTCATTGGTACCGATGCCTTATCCAGTGCCTGAGATTGTGTTATATCCCCCTTGAGATACGGCTGAAGCGCAGTTTCGTTCATAGCTGAGAAGGTCGGTGCCATAATAAATAAGGTGAGAAACAAGGCCAGTCCAACAAGCACCTGATTGGGCGGCATCTGCTGAGTTCCCAGTGAAGTTCTCACAAAGCCAAGTACAATCACGATACGCGTAAAACTTGTCATCAGTACCAGCAATGCAGGCGCTACACTAATGACAGTAATAAGTAAAATAATAGACAGCGAGGTGGCACCGGGCTGTCCTTTGTCCGAATTGCCGACTTGAATATCAATGTTCGGAATCGGTTCCGCAGAGGCCGCCGTCACCGAAATGAAGCTGAACAAGACAAGCAGCAAACATGCTAGTATAATCTTTTTTCTCATGAATCTCCCGACCGATCTGTAGTATTCTCCTCATTGCGCAGCTTTTCAAGTTTGTCCTTGCGGTTCGGCATCTGCCGAAGCTTGGATTCAAACATCTCATGAAAAGACGTCTCCTCTTCAGGTTGCTGCTGCTGTGCCGCGTTGTTCCGGCGAAGCTTATCCGCAATTTTAGCGAATAGCGGGGCAATCGGGCCGCGCTGCAGGGAAGCTTCCTGCTCCAGTGCGGCCAAAATTTGCTCCACTTCTTCAGGATCGGACACTTTGTCAACAAGCCGGATATCTTCTCCCACACCAATGAGGTACACACTGCTACCAACTTCAACAAGCTGAAGGGATTTATTGGGGCCAAGCCCCACGCCTCCCAGTATGCGAACGGAGCGGTTGCTGAACCAGCTCTGATTTCTTTTACTCAAAAACCGTATCAAGTACACGATCAGTACGATGATAAAGATTAGCACGAAAAGGACCCAGGCAATGTTTCCTATATTGCTGGATGTACTCAAAGCGTCAGAGGCACCCTGTTGTGTATCCATACTGAATGCGCCTTACACACCCAGTGTTTTGTTGATGGCTTCGATAACCCGATCCGATTGGAATGGCTTAACGATAAAATCTTTTGCTCCAGCTTGAATGGCATCAATAACCATAGCTTGCTGACCCATCGCGGAACACATGATAACCTTGGCATTCGGGTCAATTTGTTTGATTTCCTTCAGAGCGGCAATGCCGTCCATTTCAGGCATCGTGATATCCATCGTAATCAGGTCCGGACGAAGCTCCTTGAATTTTTCAATGGCCTGTGATCCATCCTGGGCCTCTCCTACTACTTCAAATCCATTTTTGGACAGGATGTCCCGAATCATCATTCTCATAAATGCAGCATCGTCCACGATCAAAATACGGTTTGCCATCTGAAATAAATCCTCCCTAAATTATCCTTTTATTGTATTTTTTGAATTCGGTCCCATTGGCTTACAATATCCGTTACACGCACGCCAAAGTTCTCGTCAATTACGACAACCTCGCCCTTGGCAATCAGTTTGTTGTTAACCATAATGTCTACCGGCTCCCCGGCAAGCTTGTCCAATTCAATAATTGAACCTTGTGAGAGCTCCAGAATATCTTTAATTTGCTTTTGGGTCCTTCCTAATTCTACGGTGACTCTAAGGGGAATGTCCATCAATAAATTTAAATTGTTTTCATCCACCTGCGGAAATCCACCGGACTGCAAGTTAGAGAATTGTACAGGCTGCACATTTACATTACGTCCCGGCGGTACAGCCCCGTAATGATGAGGCGTTCCATAAGGCGCTTGCGGCGGTACACCTGCTGGCATTCCATAACCCGGCGTTCCATACCCTGGAGCGCCCTGCTGCCCGTATCCCGGGTCTTGAGGATACATTGGCGGTTGTTGTCCATAGCCTGCATCTTGCGGCGCCTGCGCGGCTGCAGGCGGCTGTTGGTAGGCTGGTGCAGACGGCGGCTGCGGAGTGCTAGCCTGTTTCGGCGCTTCGGGAGCAGACGTTGCAGCTGCCTGCTGTGCGGACGATTGCGGTTGCTCGTCATCCTCTCCGCCATTCATTAAGATGCTCACCATTTTTTTGGCGAAATTAACAGGTAACAGTTGCATCAATGTAGAATCGATCAGATCTCCAATCAATAACCGGAAGGATACGGTAATCAGCGTTTCTTCATCTGGCAGGCTGGATACTCCATCACCGTGCAGAGGGTCCAATATATCAATTCCCGGTGGAGAGATATTAACAAAACGATTAAACATGGTAGACATGGAGGTCGCAGATGATCCCATCATTTGGTTCATCGCTTCCTGCACAGCACTGATGTGAATTTCATTCAATTCTTCATCTGCCGGGTTTCCTCCACCACCAAGCATTAAATCTGCTATAACCTGCGCATCACGCTTTTTAATTACAAGCGAGTTAATGCCTTCAAATCCATCGACGTAATTCACATGCACGGCTACGTGCGGCTTTGGAAATGCAGTTTCAAATTCAGAACGTGTAATAATTGAAACCTTAGGTGTCGTAATATCCACCTTTTGACCGAGCAGTGTGGAAAGAGCCGTAGCTGCGCTGCCGAACGTTATATTACCGATTTCTCCGAGAGCATCCTGCTCCAGAGAAGTCAGAAAATCGTCAACGGTCTTGCCTGCGGGAGTAGAATCCGTCCCCGCTTCAGACTGTTTCAGCAAGGCATCAATTTCCTCCTGGGACAAATAGTCTTTACTCGTCAATTTCTTCAACTCCTTCGTTGACAATTTCATCAATTTGTACGGCAACACGATCTCTTACCATGCCGGGACTTCCCATAAACTTCAATTTCTCGCCTACCCGGATGGATAGTCCTTCTTTGACAGGCTTGTTCAATGAAATGACATCTCCTACCGAAAGGCCCAAAAACTCGGCTACATTTATCCGGGATTCACCCAACTCCGCAATAATAGGGAGTTCTGCTTTGGTGACCCGTAATCTCAAGGCGTCAATCTCTTCAGGCGCCCTTGATTTCTTTTCGGATGTAAACCACTGGTGCGTGGACAGTCTGGCCATAATAGGTTCCAATACCACGTGCGGAATACAGAGGTTAATCATCCCCGTGGTATCACCAATTTTGGTGCTAAGCGAAATCAGAGCAATCGTCTCATTCGGCGAAACAATCTGCATGAACTGCGGATTCGTTTCCATAGCCTCTAGGCGTGGTTCAATATCCAGTACCGTTTTCCAAGCCTCTTGCAGGCTATCAAAGGTACGGCTGAAAATTCGCTCCATGATCGTCGTCTCGATTTCGGTCAATGCGGTAACCTTGGTTGGTGCCGAACCTGTTCCTCCGAGAAGCCTGTCCAGCATGGCATAAGCTACGTTCGGGTGAACCTCAAGCACCATTCGGCCTTCCAGTGGTTCAGCTTCAAAAATGTTTAGTATGGTCATTTTCGGAATGGAGCGAATGAATTCATCATATGGAAGCTGCTCCACCTGAACGACATTAATCTGGACAAAAGTACGAAGCTGTGCTGAAAAATAAGTGGTCAGATACCGTGCAAAGTTCTCGTGTATCCGCGTCAGACTTCGTATATGGTCCTTGGAAAACCTAAGCGCTCTTTTAAAATCATATGCGCGAACTTTCTTTTGGGTCTCTTCCTTTTTGAGTTCTTCCGCATCCATTTCACCGGACGAGAGAGCTGCTAAAAGGGCATCAATTTCCCCTTGTGACAGTACATCCACCAATGTTATTCACCCCCTTACGTGTTCCTGACAAAATCACCTGGAATCAAATGGCTGCCAGCAAAAAGTCTGTAATTTTGGCGTTCCCCAGGTGACCTTCAGGGAGCGACTTATTGATGAGATCCGTCAGCTTGTCACTGAACTGATCCCGGCCTTTAGCCGTTCTGAGCTCATCAGGTTTGGTGTCTGCGAGTAATTGAATAACGATCGGTTTAATACTAATGTCCTTGATTTTTTCAAACGCTTCTTTTGCTTTGGCATCGTTCAATTGAAAAGCAAGATTCATCTGCACAATGTAATCTGCATCTGCCAAATTCGTTTTGATACCGGTAATTTCAGAGCTTACTTCCACCAATTCATCTGCTGACAATCTTGGAAGTTGTTCTGCTTGAGCGGCTTGCGCATTCGGTATGACTTCCGACTTCTTCCCGCTAAGCGCTGGTATAAGTACAAAGGCCGCGCCTGCAATCAAAGTAATCGCGAGTAAAATTGTAATGAGCCATGGCAGCATCTTCTTCATTCGTCTTCCTCCATTTGTTGCACTTTTATCGTGGCGGCATGGATGCCGATTTCACGGCTGTAATCCTTGATCAAGGAGACGACATCTGCCGCTTTTTCCAATACAATCAACCGTTTCCCCGTCACCAAAGTGACGTATGTATCCGGTGTTTCCTCCACAGTCTCAATGAGCAGCGCATTAAGCCACATAGGCGAGCCGTTCAGCCGCGTTAACGGGATCATCGTAACACCAACCTCCTGATAGGTGCGGAGGAGCCTCTACTCCTCCGCGTTTAAATGAGATTATCGTTTCAAGTTTACAACTTCCTGAAGCACTTCATCCGAAGTCGTAATGATACGTGAGTTCGCTTGGAATCCACGCTGAGCTACGATCATTTCGGTAAATTCCCCAGTCAGATCAACGTTGGACATTTCCAGCTGACCAGAGATAATAGCTCCAAGACCATTTTCATTCGCTACTCCAGGCTCAATTGCATCGATATTTGAGTTGACCGTAGTACGGTACAAGCTTCCACCGATTTTTTCCAATCCTTCTGGGTTTGTGACTTTTGCTAATGCAATTTGCGTGCCGTTGTCAACTGTTCCGTCATCCAATTGTTGTACAATTGTGCCATTCTGTTGAATGGAGAATGATGTCACATTGTCAGCAAGTGTGATTGGATCGCCACCTAAACTTGTTACGAAAAATCCATCGGAAGTAACCAGATTCCGGTTTGCGTCTACGTGAAAATCACCCGCACGAGTCAGATAAGGAACATCCTGTGCATCGCTCATTTTCACCAGGAAGAAGCCGTCACCGTTAATCCGCAAATCCGTTGGATTGTTCGTAGTCATTGCACTACCTGGAAGATGCATCGTATCAATTGAGCTGACGGACACCCCTAGACCAACCTGCTTGGCATTTTGACCTGCAGTTGTCGTAGCATCAGGTGCACTTGCGCC
Source organism: Paenibacillus ottowii (assembly GCF_006874425.1). Lineage (GTDB taxonomy): Bacteria > Bacillota > Bacilli > Paenibacillales > Paenibacillaceae > Paenibacillus > Paenibacillus ottowii. Next base: position 373,644 of record NZ_VIJZ01000004.1, on the reverse strand, counting down.
CGAGCTGGTTTGGCTCAAAATATCCTTGAACATCACTCGGCTGGACTTAAAGCCTGTAGTATTTACGTTTGCAATGTTGTTACCGATAACGTCCAGCTTTGTTTGAAAGCCCTTCATGCCCGATACACCTGAATACATTGATCTCAACATTGAGTATAAATCCTCCTCTGATTGGTTGCTTAGTTGACCGCATCAGTCGATCCGCGGCTTTTATGATGGCTTTCCTGATTCGGGCCAGCCATTTCGTATTATTTTTATGAAATAATTACAGCACTATCTATCTGCGTAAATACGTTATCCTCCATGGACTGCTTGTCCATCGCAGTAACAACTGTTCGATTAGGCACACTAACAATCAAGGCCATATCTTGCATTAAAATTAAAGATTCTTTGGCACCTTTGGCAGCAGCCTTATCCACAGCAGAGTTGATTTTTTCCATTTGGTCACTTTTCAATTCTATTCCCCGCTGTTCCAGCCGCTTGGCAGCATGATTGCTGAGCTTGAGCACCTGTTCCTGCAACACCTGACCGAACGGTTTGGTATCCTTTGTTACCGAATTTACTCGGTTTTGAGTGACCGCTGCCGGAGGAACGTTGGTAGGAAAAAGGCGTCCGACCGTTATCCTGTCATTCATGAATTCTCACCGCTTCCAGTGGAGGAAGAAGATGGAGTATCTGAAGTACCTGACGTCTCTGTAGCGGGAGCCGTTGTGCTGGCCTGGCTTACCGATGTTACATCTTTTAATGCCACCTCAGCCGCCCCCATTTTGGCATACTGCACACCGTCGCGAACAACGATGGAATCTACGATTCCACTTTTTACAGTACCTGCGCCTGCTTCACCTGTAAGGGGATCCTTTTTACCTGGCTCAATCCAGCTGACTTCTTTTCCGATCAAACCGGAAGCTGTCCCCAAAGACTGTCCCAAAGCAGTCAACTGCGTAGAAATGTTCATCAGTTGTTCCACCGAGGAAAACTGTGCCATTTGGGCGACAAATTCTTTATCCTCCAAAGGCTGCATGGGATCCTGATTTTGTAACTGAGTGATCAAAATTTTTAGAAATTGATCTTTCCCCATCGTTTTCGTATCCTTGGCACTTGCTGTTTTAACATTATTTACATTGTAGTTCGGCCAGACGTTACTGGTGGATACATTGTTGTCTGTAGTCGTCATTGTGTTCTCACCTCCATCATTACGCTTGTGCTGTAAAGGAGCCTGTCCGATTCAAGTCATCTGCACGTTGTTCTGCTGTCCAGTTACGAAGCTCTTCTGTCATTTCAGCTACCTTCAGAGCATCCTCGCTCTCTTCTCTGCCTCGAGCTTTAGAACGTTGGTTAGATTGCTGCTGCTGATTAGCTCCAGAACCGCGGCCATCCTGATACATATGAGAGGATAGCGACTCATTGTGCGTTACTTCTACTTTATCTACCTGGATGCCTTGGTTTTGAAGGCTTGCACGCAACTGCGACATTTGCTGTTCCAGCAAATCCTTCGCCCCGCTGTGTTCAGTCATGAACTGTGCAACCAAATGCCCATTTTGCATCGTCAGCTTAACCTCCAGCTGGCCCAGATGATCTGGACGAAGCATGATGGTCGCTTCTGTCAAACCCGTGTGCTTTACAATATCAAGCTTCTGCACTACAAACTCAGTCATTTCCTTGGCAAATTGCCGTACATGTACGACGGGTTGAGCTGGAGCCGAAGGTGTAGTTCCTTGTGTTTGCACCGAAAGCTGCCCTGCAGTTGTGATCACCGGAGTCTGATTATCAGTTGTCGCCGGATCCGCTTGCTCAGCTGCATCTACAAATGTACCTGCTTCATCCGCTGCAGTCGTTTTAACTGCGGACTGAACGAGAAGATTCGTTGATGAACGTTGTCCTTCTGCGCCTTGCTGACTCGTTTCACCCTGACTTGCTTGCTGCTGAGGAGCAACCTGTTTATTTGTAGAAGTTACAGTTAATGTCTGAGCACCATTTGCCCGTTGTGCAGAAGGCTGAACCGCTCGAGAATTCCCACGATCAGCAAGTTCCACAGCTTTCATTACCCCATTCCACTGTTCATCGGGAATAGCCCCCATCCCAGCCGTTGCGCTTTGAAGCGATTGTAGTAACTGTGTCACCTTAGCCTTTTGGTCGCCCGAAGCCTGCTCTGCTACATTTGCAAGTTGTGATAAAGCGTCCTGTAGTGCAAACCGAAGAGTTGCAGGATTAGCTGCCAAGGCTGTTAAGCCTGTAGCCTCAGTTGTTTCCACGCCGCCTGCTTGTTGATTTGTTCCATTGCCTTGCAAAAACTGTTGCACTTGCTGAATCCACGATTGCAAAGTTGCAAGCAGAGCAGGATCAGCAACTACCTGATCATCCAGCTTTTCGAGATTTTGCAGCAGAGGAGCCAAGGTTTCAACCAGCGGCTCGGTTGGAGCTTCCGTAGATTCTCCGTTTGCAATAAGCGGCAGCACCATAACTAATGAAGAACCATTTGAATCTGTTCCTGCTGAGCCCGTTTGCCCGCCTGTCATCATTTGTGTCAGTGTTTGATTAAAAGCACCTGTGGTTGCTCCAGCAGCCGTGGTTGTACTCGCTGTTGATGCTGTCGTACCGCTAGCTGTTTGACTAGAGCTAAGAGATACACTTTGAGAAATCAGGGTCATATTTTTTTCACCTCCCTTCAATTCGAACTACTTACTGCCCATCAGTTTATTCAAGATTTTCGCGGTCTGGCCTGCATCCTTGGCAGACATGTTTTGCAGTAAAGAAGCACGTGTCGAATCATCTACTGTATTTAATATGTTTAATGCCTTATCCGGACTGATTTTGTATGTTTGTAAAATAAGTTCGGCACCACTTTTCTTGTCCATCGACGCAAATGTACTGCTGATTTGAGTGCTTTGCAGACTTTTACTCTTCGTTCCGGCGGTAGCTCCTTGATCCTTTTTCAGACGGGACTGCAACGCAGCTACCGATAAATCCGTAGACGGCGTTACGTTTTTCAGAGCCATCGTAATATCCGCTGCTTTTTTAGCATCCATCTTTTGCAAAATCTTCGCACTGTTAGCAGGGTCCATGTAGCTCAATAGCTGCACAGTCTCTTCCGTAGTCAGGTTCTCCATGATCGGTGCCGCTTTACTTGCCGTCATTCCTTCATACATGCTGGCAAGTTCTCTGGTCTGTTTTACATAAGGATCTTCATTTGTTGTTCCACCTGTAGTTTGCGTACCTGCTTGCCCTTGCTGGCTGATCTGTCCCTGTTGACCCGTCTGCGACTGTTGTCCCTGTTGCGTTTGCAGCGTGTTGACCTGATTCTGAAGTTCAGTAACCTTCTTATCCTGTGTCGTCTTAGCTGTGGTAGCCTTTTTGAGTTCTTCCGTCTGCTTGGCCAAATCTGCTTTTAACTGCTGAATGGTTGCTTCAGAACTTTCAGACTGTGCCTTCTGATCAGCCTCTTTTGTTTGGCTCGCTTTGTCCTTTGGTTCAGGTATCCAATTTTTAACAACTGGAATTTTACTCCCTAACGAAATCATTTCACTTCTGAAGTCCATATTGAACAATGTAAGCAGGACCCCGACCAGAACAATTGTGAAAACAATCGGAATCAGGAAAAACAAAAACCGTTCAAATCCACCGCCTGATTCTTTTTCTAAATCCATATCCAGTTCATTATCTGCTAACTTCTGTGCCATCGTCTTCCTCCTCAGGCAGCTGATATGCGTATCCTATGACGTTCCGCTTACCGGGCTTTCATGGCAAATCGCACGGAAGCCATTTCATCCAGCTCATTCTGCTCGCGCAGGAGCATTTCCTGTTGGAATTTCACGTTGGCCTTCTCTCTTGCTTTCAGCCAAACTTGTTCATCCAGCATTTTATCGGTCAAAACGGTTTGTTTGCTTTGCACATTTTGCTGCGCATATTGAACATCCCTATGCTTGCGTGTAATACATTGATCCAGATGATTGACATAAGCCTGTAATTCCTGAATGCTAGAGAGTGGCGCGCAATCTTCGGCAGCCTTTTGAATGGCTGATATGACCCGATTCCTTTCGCCTATAAGCTGTGTTAATGTCTGCTCCTCAGCCTGCAATTGTCCAACTGCACTGGAAAGCATCCATTCAGCCTGTGACTTTTCGTTCGTTTTCAAGTCTACAACTTTTTGAAAGGAATACTGAAATCTCATCGTTCAACCTTCATCTCCTCGTAAATTCAGAAATCAAACGTTCCCGTACCTCGTCCAGCTCGGCCTTTTCATCTGTTCTTTGTCTTGTAAAATCCCATATATCCCGTATGCGCTCCATAGATTCGTCAATTTCTGCATTCGAGCCCTGTTGATAAGCCCCAATATTAATGAGGTCCTCTGAATCTTTGTAAATGGCCATCAAGCGCTTAATATTTTCGGCCGCTTCTATCTGATCTCTGGGTGCAATGTCCTTCATGACCCGACTAATACTTGCTAACACATCAATTGCGGGAAAATGTCCTTTGTTTGCAATCCCACGGTTCAAGACAATGTGTCCATCCAATATCCCACGCACCGCATCCGCGATCGGCTCGTTCATGTCGTCACCATCAACCAGCACTGTATAAAATGCGGTTATGGAGCCAGTAGGACCTGTCCCTGCACGTTCCAGCAGCTTAGGCAGACTAGCAAACACAGAAGGTGTGTATCCTCTCATCGCTGGCGGCTCCCCTACCGCTAAACCAACTTCACGCTGGGCCATCGCATACCGGGTAACTGAATCCATCATCAGCATGACATTCAACCCGCGATCCCGGAAATATTCCGCTATCGTCGTTGCAATAAGTGCACCCTTAATGCGGATCAACGCCGGTTGGTCGGAAGTGGCCACAATAACTACAGAGCGTTCTAGTCCCTCTGGGCCCAAATCACGTTCAATAAAATCCAGCACCTCGCGCCCACGTTCTCCGATCAAGGCAATTACGTTCACATCTGCTTCCGTATTACGGGCAATCATACCCATTAAAGTACTCTTACCTACACCTGAGCCTGCAAAAATACCAACCCGTTGTCCTTTACCAATCGTAAGCAATCCGTCAATTGCACGTACTCCGATACTAATGGGTTCCTGCACACGCGGACGATTCAGTGGATTAGACGGGATATTGAAAGTTGAATATCTCGCCATTCGCGAGGGAATCAGTGAACCGTCCAAAGGCTGACCCAAACCATCCAGCACTTTGCCTAACAGCTCCGATCCAACCTGTACATTCAGCGGCTTCCCTGTTCCTACAACATCACAACCAGGACCAATGGATTGTAGTTCCCCAAGTGGCATCAGAAGCACTTTATTGTCTCTGAAGCCAACAACCTCTGCCTGCAATGGCTTTGCCACTTTGCCGGGATAAATATAACAAACATCCCCGATACTGGCGTCAGGACCTTCCGATTCAACCATCAAGCCGATAACCTGTGTAACCTTGCCATTCACCCGAACCGGGTCCAGCTGTCGCAAATGATCCATGTAGCGCTGCGCGTTAAGCCCCTTCATGTCTTCGCTCCTCATTTTCATGTGCTAGACGCAGCAGTTCTTTTTTAATCTCAGCTAATTGCGTATCGATTCGCGCATCCACGCTTCCAAAGGAAGAACGGATAACGCAACCGCGATCTTTTACGGTGCCATCCGGAATAATTTGCAGTTCTGCCTGCGAATCGACAGATAACGACAATTCTTCCCGTGCACCTTGCACAAATGCGAAATGCTGAGGCGATACACACAGTGTAATGATTCCTTTTTCTCGCTTACGAGCCAAATTTTTACGAATTAACTCAATCGTATATTCCGGCTCAAGACTGAGCTGTTTTTCAATAACCTTCTCGGCAATTGCACTGCTCAGTTCAACCAGAAAGGGCTCGGCTTCCTGAATCAGTTGTTCCTTAATCTCATAGGCCTGACGCAGAATATCTTGTGCTTCTTCCATCATCTGCTCCGATTTCGTCTGAAGCTCGGCTTCGGCCAACTTCTGGCCTTCTTCATATCCTTGTTGAAATCCATCTGCTTTTATCGACTGAATCAACTGATCGTCATGCTCGCGTCGTTCCTGCCACCAATCTTCAATCTGCTGTTGTGCTTCCTGAAGCATTCGTTCCGCTTCTTCAGCCGCCTCGCGTACCTGACGTTCGGCAAAGTCCTTAGCATCATTCAGCATTTCATCTCGGAGCCGTTCTGCCTCATAATCTCGCTTGGGTTCTGGCTCCGTATATTCGGTTGAAATTTCTTCATCTGTCGTTTCTGGCACATATGTATGTGCCACATCAATCGTTTTCAAAGCCTCTACAGGCACATATTGGAAAGATTTAATCAAGTTAGACAATGATGTCATCTCCTCCGCCGCGTGCGATTATAATCTCACCGGCCTCTTCCAATCTGCGGATCGTTGATACGATACGTGTTTGTGCTTCTTCCACATCACGCAGCCGCACCGGTCCCATGTACTCCATTTCCTCTTTGAAGGTTTCTGCCATACGTTTCGACATATTTCGGAAAATTACATCGCGAACTTCTTCACTGGACACTTTAAGCGCCAATTGCAAGTCTGCATTGTCGATGTCGCGGATAATGCGTTGAATGGACCGGTTGTCCACATTGACGATATCCTCGAATACGAACATTCTTTTCTTGATTTCCTCAGCCAGTTCAGGATCTTGAATTTCAAGCGAGTCGAGAATTGTACGCTCGGTTCCACGGTCTACACCGTTCAAAATCTGAACGATAGACTCGATCCCGCCTGCATTCGTGTAATCCTGCGTCGCAGTTGCCGAGAGCTTTTGCTCCAATACTCGTTCCACTTGAGAGATGACTTCCGGAGATGTACTGTCCATGACAGCAACGCGCCGGGCCACATCCGCCTGCTTTTCCTGTGGCAGGGACGATAGAATTGCCGCTGCTTGCTCAAACTGCAAGTATGAAAGCACGAGAGCAATAGTTTGCGGATTCTCATTCTGTATAAAATTCAATATTTGGTTCGGATCAGCCTTACGAGCAAAATCGAAAGGTCTCACCTGTAATGTCGCCGTCAAACGGTTAATGACCTCAACTGCTTTTTGCGATCCGAGCGCTTTCTCCAATATTTCTTTGGCGTAATTAATACCGCCTTGGGAAATGTACTCCTGAGCCAGACAAATTTGATGAAACTCGGCCATAATGGAGTCTTTTTCAATGGCATCGACCTTCCGTACATTAGCAATTTCCAATGTAAGTTGCTCGATCTCTTCATCACGCAAATGCTTGAATATTTGAGCAGATACTTCTGGCCCCATTGTGATCAGAAGAATAGCTGCTTTCTGTCTTCCCGTTAAACCTTGACTGCTTGCCTTTGCCAATGAACTCACCTCTATTCGTCAGCCAGCCATGTACGAAGCAGATTGACGAATTCGTCGGGTTTCTTTTTCGCCAGACTTTCAAGCTGTTTACGCACTTGACTTTCATTTGTCACACTTTCCATCGTAATGGACGGGAATTCCGTCGGCGTTGGCATCAGTTGCAATTCTTCATCCAACTCTTCTTCCTGATTACGACGACTGCGTACGATGAAGAAGATTACACCCGCCAACAGTGCCAGAACTGCAGCTCCGATGCCCCACATCCACGGGTTGGAAGCTGAGAAGAATGTATTGGTACTCGTAGGCGCCGGAGCAGCTTGCGAGAATACTGAAACCTTTTTAGCCAAATCTGCGTCTGTAAAAGTAGTACCGGAATTCGCCAGCGATGCTCTTACAATATTAACCAAAATATTTTGAATTGCTGTCTGAGTTGCAGTATCCAACGTTTGCTGACCTGTTGGTGGTTCAACTGCTACATTAATGGTTAAATCTTTTACAGTGTACGGACTTTGGATTATATCCCTTGCAATCCGGTTAACTTCGTAGTTAATCGTACTTGAGCTCTTATCCGAGCTGGTATTGCCGGAATTGGCTCCCCCAGGGTAACCCGGGACATCCTGCGTTCCTGTCCCTGCAACTCCTCCGGTTTGTCCACTACTACCCGTATAACTTTCCTGAATTTGTTGGGCACTGATTTCAATACCCTTCATTTTCGTTTGGTCAACAGGTGTGACCATTTGTTCCTTGGATGTTACTTTGTCGAAATTCAGTTGGGACATAACCAGCACGTTTACCTTGTCGTCTCCAACAATTTTCGACAAAAATTGTTGAACATTGTTCCTTACATCGCTCTCAAACTTCTTCTGTAGAGCCATGTTTTCCTGAACACCACTCGTGAGTCCACCTTGGCCGCCCTTGGCCGTTGGAATCAACTCATATTCCTTATTGGTGATCGTAATGTTTTCTACTGGCAAATTCGGCACAGCCGTTTTTACCAGGTTAAAATATCCGTCGATTGCCTGCTGATTGGGAGTAAAGCCAGGTTCGAATTCCATTTGAATCGAAGCAGAGGCTTTGTCCTTTTCTTCAAGTCCGGCAAAAATGTTTTCCTTTGGCATATTAATGACAACCTTGGAGCTTTGGACACCATCCATCCGTTCCAACAGTTGCTGTACTTCGCCGTTCAATGCGTTGTTGTACTTCACATTGAACTCGTTCTCCGTCATGCCAATGGCCGATGAGGACTGATCAAAGGCACTCATGCCAATTGACCCCTTCTGAATCAGGCCTTGAGACCCAACATCTACTTTCGCCTTGTCCGCGTTTGCAGTTGGGACTGAAATTTGTGTTCCACCAGCGTTAAGCTGATACGGTATACCCGCAGAATCGAGATATTTAATGACTCCGGCAGCATCATTTGCATTTAAATCCCGGAAGGCCACTTCATACTCGGTTTTGGTAAACTGCATCGTTAGCACTACAATGGCGATTATGATGAATGCTAATGTCGAAACAAGTAATATCTTCTGTTTTTTGCTGAAATTATTCCAATAACCGGAAATCTTATCCCGATATTGGGCGATTCTCTCGTTCACTCCGTCACCCCATCCGAAACTTTGCTAAACCCTCACTTTACATCTGTGTACGCATGATCTCCTGATAGGCTTCGATCGCTTTGTTTCGGACCTGTGTAGTAAGCTGCAGGGAAAGCAGCGCTTGTTGTGAAGTGATCATGACCTGATCCACATCAACTTTGCCTGCCATGAATTGGTCGGACATCTGGTGTGTAGCGGCTTCCTGCTGCCCTACTTCATTGAGAGCATCCTTTAGGAAGGAACCAAAATCCTTCAAGGATTCGGAAGGCGTCGCTTTCGTCAACTCATTGTTAGGCGATTGAATCTGCTGTATTACCGGTGTCTGTACATTAAACATGGCGTTCTGAATCATGTTTTACTCTCCCTATTAAGTAGTTAGTAGTCCTAAAACTTAGCGACCGATTTCAAGCGCTTTGGAAACCATCGCCTTTGAAGCATTCAGGGCTGTTACATTGGCTTCGTATGAGCGTGTTGCGGAAATCATGTCGACCATTTCTTTCATAATGTCTACATTAGGCATATATACATAGCCATCTTTATCAGCGTCCGGGTGACCCGGATTGTACACTGGCTTCAAAGGTGACTGATCTTCCTGAATTTGAGCAACCTTAACGCCAGCGGCGCTTGTACTGCTTCCTTCCATTTGAGCCTTCAAAACATCGGCAAAGCCAGATTGGTTCGGCTCCAGAACAACCGTTTTTCTTCGATATGGAATTGCTTGTCCATTCTCCACCTTCGCCCGAGTTGTCTCTGCGTTGGCGATGTTGCTCGATATAACGTCCATCCGCAACCGTTGGGCCGTAAGAGCAGACGCACTTATATCAAAACCGTTGTTGATCTTCACCTGGTCCTATCTCCCTTCTACCGCTGTTCTCATCATTTTGATTCGATCATTAATTTCTTGGATGTAGGTATTATATCTTAGTTGATTTTCAGCCATAAGACTCATTTCTCTGTCTATATCTACGTTATTCATGTTGTTATTCATGACCGAGTACCCATCTTTGATGACCGTGGCATCAGGAATGGAGTTCACAGGTCCTATTTGAAAATGTCTTGAATTGGTTACCTTTCCACGCAGTGGTGTGACATCACCGTCCATTTGCTGCTGAAGCAGTTCTTCAAATGAAACCTCCGAACGCTTAAAATACGGAGTGTCCGCATTGGAAATATTATCAGCCATTACACGTTGTCTAGTATTGGCTGCTTGTACACCTGCTTGAAGCTTTTGAAAGCTTAGATCACCCAGCAGATTCATTTAGCTCCTCCCTCCAGCGTCTACTACAAAGTAAGATTCAATAAAACAAGATTTTTCACTTTTTTTCGACAATAAAATTTCATAATTATACATTTCTTTTAGGTCTTAAGTAGAAAATCTTAACTTTCTGTCATATATTCTAAGTTTCGTAGAGTTGGGACCTAATTACAATAAGAAAAAAGCCCTATCTTTTTTAAAAAAGAGGGCTTTAGATGCATAAATTGTTAAATTTTTCAGGTTTTTTTCAAGAAAATGAATGTTTTCTTAGCACTTTACACCTGTAATAGATTATACGTCCTACTTTTGGAATAGACAGAAAAATCATCAACTTAACCTGTATCTAGGACTAAACGACGGTGCAAGATAGTGTTATTCTGGACCTCACACCCTATTTTTAGACACTCAGTTCATAAAATATACTGACTAAGGTCCCTGTTTTGGGCAATATCTCCCAGCTTCTCACGCACATACTCCGGTGTAATGATCATACGATCCAATGTAAGCTCCGGGGCCTCAAATGACAGGTCCTCCAGCAGCTTCTCTAAGATGGTATGCAAACGCCGGGCACCAATATTTTCAGTGTTGCGGTTAACAGACTCGGCAATACTGGCAATCTCACGGATCGCTTCCGCAGAAAATTCGACTTCTATTTCCTCGGTACGGAGCAATTCGGTGTATTGCTTGGTCAGCGCATTTTTAGGTTCCGTCAATATCGACACAAACTCATCCAAGGTCAAACTACTTAGTTCCACCCGGATGGGGAAACGGCCTTGAAGCTCGGGGATCAGATCTGATGGTTTAGCTACATGAAAAGCCCCTGCAGCAATAAACAGAATGTAGTCTGTTCTTACTGGGCCGTATTTAGTCATAATGGTAGAGCCCTCGACAATAGGTAAAATATCTCGCTGGACTCCTTCTCTCGACACATCTGGCCCGCTTCCCTTGCCTTGGCTGGCAATCTTATCTATTTCATCAATAAAGATAATACCGGATTGCTCAGCACGCTTTACAGACTCCTGAATCACATCATCCATATCGATCAACTTGGCTGCTTCATCTTGAATCAGTACCTTGCGAGCCTCCTTGATGGGTAGCTTGCGCTTCTTCGTCCGCTTGGGCAGAAAACTTCCGAACATCTCCTGCATATTCATACCCATTTGTTCATTCCCTTGCCCGGCAAACATATCGAGCATATTGGGTGCGGTATCCTCCACATCAATCTCTATAACATCATCCTCAAGCTTACCGGACAACAGATCAAATTTAACCTTGCGTCGCTTCTCTGCCAACGTTCCGTCCTGTTGTGTTGGTTCTTCTTCTACCGAAGGGCCTGTGTTATTGCCAAACAGCATTTCAAAGGGATTGCGTTGTGATTTATTCGACTTTTCTGCAGGTACAAGGATGTTGACAATCCGTTCATTGGCCATATCCTCCGCTTTGTCTTTTACATTCTCTGTTCGTTCCGACTTGACGATACGGATAGAGGTTTCCATCAGATCACGCACCATGGATTCCACATCACGACCGACGTAACCCACTTCTGTAAATTTGGTCGCCTCCACCTTGACAAAAGGAGCCCCTACAAGCCGCGCAAGTCTGCGGGCAATTTCAGTTTTACCTACACCTGTCGGTCCGATCATCAAAATATTTTTAGGCACAATTTCATCCCGAATATCATCCGGTAGCTTACTACGACGATAGCGGTTGCGCAAGGCAACAGCCACAGATTTTTTAGCTTCCTTTTGTCCGACAATATACTTATCCAGCTCGGATACCACTTGTCTGGGCGTCAACGATTGATTATTCATTTTGCATTCCTCCACCCTTGAATACTCAGAGCCGACTTACAATTCTTCTACGATAATCTGACTGTTCGTATACACACATATTTCTGAAGCAACCTCTAGCGCTTCCCGTGCCATGTCCTTTGCTTCCATACCATCGCCATGACGTTTGAAAGCACGGGCAGCTGCCAATGCAAAGTTACCACCTGAGCCAATGGCCAGCACATCATCGTCTGGTTCAATAATTTCTCCGCCTCCAGAAATGAGCAGCATCCCGGTTGTATCCATCACAATCATCAACGCTTCCAACTTGCGTAAGACACGATCCTGCCGCCAGTCCTTGGCCAGTTCTACAGCAGCCCGTTGAAGATTTCCATGATGTTCCTCCAGCTTATTTTCAAACTTTTCAAACAATGTGATAGCATCGGCCACCGAACCCGCAAATCCCGCCACGACCTGACCACGATACAATCTACGTACTTTTTTAGCCGTTTGCTTCATCACAACACTGTTGCCAAACGTTACCTGCCCATCACCCGCAATAGCTCCTTTGCCATTATGGCGTACAGCACAGATGGTGGTAGCATGAAAGGACATATCCATAACGCGCTCCTCCTTTTCCTTCATCCTTATGCCTGTACTTCTGTTGACATAACTCCCGTTTGGTTGATATAAGCACGCAAACTTTCCAACGCACGATTAGCAAGAGCTTCATTCTTTTCCTTTTTGTTACGGATGCGTGTCTCCAGCTTCGGAAGCAGACCAAAGTTTGCATTCATCGGTTGGAAATGTTTGAAATCAGCCGTTGTAATATAGCGTGCCATACTGCCTAGTGTCGTTTCCGCAGGAAATACAAACATTTCCTGACCACGTGCTGCTCGTGCCGCATTTATACCAGCCAGTAGTCCCGAAGCCGCCGACTCTACATAACCCTCAACACCAGTCATTTGTCCGGCAAAGAACAGATTACTTCTTCCCTTGAACTGATAGGTTGGGTGAAGCTGTTGTGGAGAATTAATAAAGGTATTGCGATGCATCACGCCGTAACGTACAAACTCTGCCTCTTCGAGACCCGGAATCATTGAAAACACACGCTTTTGCTCTCCCCATTTGAGGTGAGTCTGGAAACCAACCAGATTATATAGCGTACCTGCAGCATTATCTTGTCGAAGCTGAACAACTGCATAGGGTAGTTCTCCTGTATGTGGATTTACCAAACCAACAGGTTTCATCGGTCCGAACAATGCCGTTTGTTTCCCACGCTGCATCATCACTTCGATCGGCATACATCCTTCGAAGTAAATTTCTTTTTCGAACTCCTTGACTTGTGCCACCTCAGCAGTAATCAAAGCCTCATAAAAAGCATCAAATTCTGCTTCGCTCATCGGACAATTCAAGTAAGCTGCTTCTCCTTTATCATAACGGGAAGCCAGATACACCTTGCTCATATCGATGGAGTCCTTTTCTACAATCGGAGCAGCCGCGTCGTAGAAATAAAAATACTCCTCTCCCATCAGCGTTTTGATCTGTTCTGACAAAGCAGGAGAAGTTAAGGGTCCCGTTGCAACGACCACGATACCATCCTGCGGGAGTTCCTGCAGTTCTTCATTAACGACCTCGATCAAAGGATGTTGATGAAGCGTATCTGTAATATGACCGGAAAATCCATCACGATCCACTGCCAATGCTCCACCCGCCGGAACAGCATGACGATCTGCCGCACTCAGAACCAAAGAGTTTAGCATTCTCATCTCTTCCTTCAGTACGCCTACTGCATTTGTCAGACCGTTCGCTCGTAAGGAATTACTGCATACTAATTCGGCAAATTTATCTGTATGATGTGCGGGTGTTTTTACAACCGGTCTCATTTCATATAACTTAACTGGCACTCCACTGCTTGCAATTTGCCAGGCAGCTTCGCTACCCGCCAAACCTGCTCCGATGACCGTTACCTTCTGTAGTTCACTCACTTTTTAAATCCCCCTGCTATCTTTGTTCTTAAGAAGTCTCCACACTCTCATCGCTCTCTTCCAGCATTTCACTGTGATCGCAAACGGTACAGTTGAGCTTCGTTCCCTGCTTAGTACGTTTTTCGGCCATTAGGCCACTGCAACTTGGACAAGGCTTGATGGACGGTTTATCCCAGGATACAAAATCACATTCTGGATAGCGGTCACATCCGTAAAAGACACGTCCTTTTTTACTTCGTCGTTCGACGACATGTCCCTCACCGCATGTAGGACAATTCATCCCGATATCCTTGACAATTGGCTTGGTGTTGCGGCAATCCGGGAAGGCAGAACAAGCAAGGAATTTACCAAAACGGCCCAGCTTATAGACCATTGGACTACCACACTTGTCACAGATCACGTCGGATACTTCATCCTTGATTTCAATTTCTTTCATTTCTTCCTCAGCCACTTCCAGACGCTTCTCGAATGACTCGTAAAAGTCACTCAACACCTTAACCCAATCACCTTCGCCCTCTTCGACGTGGTCAAGATCATCTTCCATATTGGCTGTAAATTCTACATTTAGAATCTCTGGAAAAAATTCCTCCATCTGCTCGATGACCAATTCTCCCAGCTCTGTAGGGAAGAATTTCTTCTCCTCAATAGCAACGTATCCACGCTTTTGAATGGTTTCCAGAGTCGGTGCATACGTACTCGGACGTCCAATACCCAATTCCTCCAGTGTCTTTACCAGACGTGCTTCCGTATAGCGAGGAGGCGGTTGTGTAAAGTGCTGCTTGGGTTCAACCGCTTCCTTTTTCAGCTTATCGCCTGGTTGAAGTGGCGGCAACAGCTTATCTTCTTCGGTTTTACCGTCGTCATTCCCCTCCACATACACCTTCATGAAGCCTGGAAAGCGAACCTTCGAACCAGCTGCCCGGAATATCGTCTCGCCTGCTTCAATATCTACGGACATAGTATCCATAATAGCGGAAGACATCTGACTCGCCATAAAACGTTCCCATATCAGTTTGTACAACCGGAACTGGTCTCTACTCATAAATGGCTTAACGGTTTCCGGATCACGCAAGGCGGAGGTTGGACGAATCGCTTCATGCGCATCCTGAGCATTGGCCGTTTTTTTTGAATACTGACGAGGACTTTCAGGTACAAAATCTTCGCCATATTTTTGAATGATGACCTCTTTCGCTTCCTCTTGAGCCGAAGTGGCGATCCGTGTGGAATCCGTACGCATATACGTGATCAGACCCACAGTCCCTTCTTTACCTAAATCCACACCTTCATACAGTTGCTGCGCTACCGACATCGTTTTAGATGCCCGGAAGTTGAGCTTTCGAGCCGCCTCTTGCTGCAAGGAACTTGTTGTGAATGGAGGAGACGGATTGCGTAAACGCTCCTTCTCTTTCACATCGCGCACTTTGTAAGACGATTTTCCGATAGCTTCCAGCACTTCTTGTACATCCGCTTCGCTGGAAAGCTCTTTCTTTTCGCCGCGCAGCTTATGGAACTTCGCTTCAAAGGTGCTGTCTTTAATGGCTAGCTTAGCTGTGATCGTCCAGTATTCTTCCGGTACAAACTCATTAATTTCGTTTTCCCGGTCCAGAATAATTTTCACTGCCACGGACTGCACACGCCCAGCTGAGAGACCCTTCTTTACCTTTTTCCAGAGCAATGGGCTAATTTTGTAACCGACAAGTCGATCCAATATCCGGCGTGCCTGCTGGGCATTAACCAAATCCATATTGATCTTGCGCGGTGTTTTAAAAGCATCTTTGACAGCCTGCTTCGTAATTTCATTAAACACAACACGACAGTCCGCCGTATCGTCCAGTTCCAGCGCATGCGCTAGATGCCAGGCAATAGCCTCACCTTCGCGATCCGGGTCAGCCGCCAGATATACTTTTTTTACTTTTTTTCGGGCATCCTTTAACTCTTTTAGAATTGAGCCTTTACCTCGAATGGTAATGTATTTGGGATTAAAATCATTTTCGACCTCTACGCCAATTTGACTCTTAGGTAAATCCCTGATATGACCCATGGAAGCCTTGACGATATATTTGCTGCCTAAGTATTTGCCGATCGTCTTCGCCTTGGAAGGCGATTCCACGATGACGAGTGAGTCCGCCATAGGCTCTTCCTCCTCTCAATTACACACATGAATATGATAGTCTTCCTGAAATGTGGTGAGCTTAGTTCGTTAGTACGAGCTATAAATTCAACACATTTCAGGAAGTGGGGAAGGAGTAGGAATCCGCGATGCGGACAAACGCCATATTTCCCTCCACCTATGTTTAAAATTGAATTTTGCGCAATGACTAACTAAGGACCTGGCAAAAACAACTACTATATAAGCTTGTATTTTGTGCCCGCTAGCTGAGCGATCCTTTTTTTTATGATTAACGATAACAGAACTGCGTGTAAAAGTCCAAAATCCCATGCCGTAGCATCCAGCAGTTCATCCAGTGTCATGGTTCCTTGTTCCAGCAGTAGCACCACATGTTTTTCCTCAGAAGTTTCGCTTTCTGATGTTTTGGAGACCTTCTTAAGATTAAGACTCTGTCCTCTATTGTATGAAGAAACCTGCCTTGAACGCAAATCTGCTTCGTACTCCTCAATAATATCCGAAGCTTCGGTGACCGTTTTGGCCCCTTGCTTAATCAAGTTCAGCGTGCCTTTACTCTTAGGTGACGTGATGGGTCCAGGAACCGCAAATACATCTCGATTTGCCTCCAACGCAGCATCAGCTGTTATCAAGGAACCACTTCTAGCATCTGCTTCGACGACGAGCGTCCCCTTCGTCAAACCGGCAATAATGCGATTACGTTGTGGAAACATCCCTGGATGGGACTTCGTACCTGGAGGATACTCCGATACGATCAGACCTTTACTAACCATCTCAGCAAATAAAGAGGCATTTTGGGGAGGATAAATTTGATCAATCGCTGTACCAAGTACACCAATCGTGTTGCCTCCCCGGCGCAGGGCCGTTTCGTGACAAATACTATCAATCCCCTTCGCCAATCCACTAACCACTGTTACCCCTGCACTACACAATTCTTCGGTTAGTATCTCCGCTGCTCTACGACCATACGCAGTAGGAACGCGAGTTCCTACCATGGCTACAGAACATGTGTGCAAAAGTGATTTATCCCCTTTTGTATACATTACCCAAGGTGGGTCAACTGTTTCCTTCATTAATGAAGGGTAACCTTCGTCCACATAAGTTACCACGTCAATCTCACTGGATTGAATTCGCTGATATCGTTCATGTACCCATTCTTCATCGTAACACTGTGCCGCAATGCGTGCCTGGGCAGGGCTTAAGCCTATCTCAATCCACTTTCGTTCGCTAAAATGCAGTAACTCATGCAATCGATAATCACTCGACCAAATACGCTGAATTGTTCTCCTTCCGATTCCCTCTAACTCATGTAGACCTAATAAAAGCCATCTTTCTTCCAAACTGTGGTTCCCCCATTCATGGAAGAGTGAACCCTTCCTTATTTTGTGGCACAACGAATCATTTTGCAAGCGTTTCCCTGATAAGCCTGTCACAACGCAAAAAAAGCAACCTTTTCATCCCCTGTTACAGAAGATAAAAAGGTTGCTTACCTTTCCTTCATTATACACTAGCCTGCAGCAAATTTCGATGCTGTTTTACAGCCTGTATATTAATGAAGAAACACGATTTAATGTGTCGTACATAAATTCAAAATACCACGTTCCTCCAACACACTTACCAGTGTCGAGCCCATTTCGGAAGGAGTAGGTGCCACCTTGATTCCGCATGCTTCAAGCGTAGCAATCTTTTCTTTTGCCGTTCCTTTTCCACCAGAAATAATGGCGCCTGCATGCCCCATCCGCTTGCCTGGAGGCGCAGTCACACCCCCGATAAAGCCAACGACCGGCTTCGTCATATTGTCTCTGATCCACTCTGCCGCCTCTTCCTCGGCTGTGCCACCGATTTCTCCGATCATAATGACAGCGTGAGTGTTGGGGTCCTCATTGAAGCGATGTAAAATATCAATGAATTCCGAACCTTTAACGGGGTCACCACCAATACCCACCGCGGAAGATTGCCCGATACCTCGAGTGGTTAGCTGATGTACTGCCTCATAGGTCAAAGTACCACTACGTGACACAACACCTACATGACCTGGGAGATGAATGTAACCTGGCATGATACCAATTTTACACTCTCCTGGCGTAATAACACCCGGACAGTTAGGGCCAATCAGAACGGTCTTTTTACCTTCCATAAAACGTTTGACCTTGATCATATCAAGAACCGGAATCCCTTCTGTGATACAAATCACGAGGTCCAGTTCCGCGTCCACAGCTTCCAAAATAGAATCCGCTGCGAAAGCTGGCGGTACATAAATGACGCTAGCAGTTGCGCCCGTAGCTTCCTTGGCTTCGCTTACTGTGTTAAACACTGGCAGCTTGACCTGTTGTCCGTTCTCCAGTGTAATTTCTACCTCGGTGCCTCCCTTACCCGGAGAGGTGCCGCCTACCATCTGTGTACCGTAATCAAGTGCACCTTTGGCATGGAATAACGCCGTTTTTCCCGTAATCCCCTGTGTAATCACCTTTGTATGCTTATCGACCAAAATACTCACGATCTTCACATCCCCTATCGTTTATTCGGCATATCGGAATGCAAACAAGCTATTGAACAAGTTCAACGATTTTTTGGGCACCATCCGCCATGGAATCAGCTGCCACAATATTCAAACCGGATTCCGCTAAAATCTGCTTGCCGAGCTCAACATTCGTTCCTTCAAGACGGACAACCAGCGGGCGAGTCAGCCCCAACTGCTTGGCAGCCTCCACGACGCCGTTCGCAATGATATCACACTGCATAATTCCGCCGAAAATGTTGACAAAGATACCTTCTACCTTCGGATCGGACAAAATGATTTTGAACGCTTCGGTTACCTTTTCCGTCGTTGCACCGCCACCAACGTCCAGGAAATTGGCCGGATCTCCACCATAATATTTGATAATATCCATCGTCGCCATCGCCAACCCAGCCCCATTGACCATACAGCCAATATTGCCGTCCAGAGCGATGTAGCTTAGATCGTATTTAGATGCCTCAATTTCCTTCTCATCCTCTTCATCCAAATCACGCAGTTCCAAAATATCCTTGTGACGGAACAACGCATTCGAATCAAAATTCAATTTGGCATCCAGCGCCAGTACATTCCCATCACCCGTAACGACTAGGGGATTAATTTCTGCAATTGAACAGTCCTTGTCCACAAAAGCTTCGTAAAGCGCCAGCATAAACTTGACCGCTTTATTTACCAGCTCATTGGGAATATTAATCTCATACGCCAGCTTACGAGCTTGATACACCTGCAGCCCAATTGCTGGATCAACAACTGCTTTAAAAATCTTCTCCGGAGTAGCTGCAGCCACTTCTTCGATTTCTGTACCGCCTTCTTCGGAGGCCATCATTACGATGCGTCCAGTCGCGCGGTCCACGACAACGCCTACGTAATATTCTTTGCGAATATCACAGCCTTCCTCAATCAAAAGGCGTTTGACCTCTTTACCTTCAGGTCCGGTCTGATGCGTCACTAGCACCTTACCCAAAATCTCTGAAGCAAAAGTCCGCACCTCATCCAAGCCTTTGGCCACTTTTACGCCACCCGCTTTACCGCGTCCACCCGCATGAATTTGTGCTTTTACGACCGTAACAGCGCTTCCAAGCGATTCTGCCGCCGCAACGGCTTCTTCCACCGTATAGGCAACCTTACCGTTCGGTACAGCCACTCCGTACTGCTTTAATACTTCTTTACCCTGATATTCATGGATATTCATTCTGGAATCCTCCTATCAACATGACTGCAACAAGGGCGGTTCACAAGGAAATCTATACTAAACCTACATCATTGTAACATGTTTTTAAAACGCTTTCCTTATAATTTAACCTCATGAATTACAGTATTTTGATATCATTATCATTCCCAAAATCGAATGTTTGGATATTACTGGGTATTTATTTTTAATACAAATTCACACAAAAAAAGCACCTCTGCAACATGGGATTACCTAATCCGCAACGAGAGGCACTTTATTTTATTAGACTTCAAACTTTTTTCTTTCAGTGAACAACAACTTCATGCCATAAAATTCGCAAGAGCAGTTGAAAGTACACACTATGATTTTTCAATTTGTACATTCGCTTGATGAACACGATCGAGCAGATCATTGAACTGAAGCAGAAGTGACCCAAATTGATCTTGAGTCATACTTGTTTTTTCCTTTATACATCCTGGAACAGGCAGGGCTTTATCTCGCAACGCTCTCCCCTCTGTCGTCAAAGAAATCAGCACCTTACGCTCATCTTGAGTAGATCTCTTTCGATCAATCAGCCCGGCATTCTGCAATCTCTTTAATAGGGGGGTTAGTGTACCGGAATCCAAATATAACGCCTCACCCAATTCCTTCACTGTACATTCCTCACGCTCCCAGAGCACGATAAGCACCAAATACTGCGAGTACGTTACGCCCAGCTTTTCCAGATGGGGCTGGTACAACTTTGTAATCTCTCTGGAGCATGCATATATGGCAAAGCATAGCTGATTATCAAGTTTCAACGCTGCATCTTTATCAGAGTTGTTTTCCATGCTGTCTAGTCACCTACTTTCATCATTATTTTAGCATATTATATAACAAAGTACATTCTAATTGCCTAAAATACTTTACAAACAATAATTATTTTGTTAAATTAAATTGTGTAAAATATAAATTGAGCGAGAGGCAGTGATTTAATTATGATGACCATTCAACAAAAAATGTATGAAACAACAGTAAAAGCGGTTGGCGGACGTAACGGATATATCGAGTCTTCTTCCCCTGAACTTCGTTTAGATATTGATACTCCAAAAGAAATGGGTGGCGCCGGCGGTGCAGGTACAAACCCAGAGCAACTGTTCGCAGCAGGCTATTCTGCTTGCTTTGACAGTGCTCTAAATATGGTTGCTCGCATGCAACGTGTCAAACATGAAGGTACAGAAGTCACAGCTACTGTTCATTTTGGCAAAGTCGAAGACGGTGGCTTCGGTATTGGAGTTAACCTCGACGTACTGGTTAAAGGCGTTGATCATGAAACGGCAGTAAAACTGGTGGAAGGCGCACATGAGCAATGTCCATACTCCCGCGCTACCCGCGGTAATATTGAAGTGAAACTGAATGTTTTGTAACTTAGCGTTAGAATGATTTCCATAACAAGCTCCTCAACCGTATTTGTCGAGGGGCTTTTTGTATTTCCATCAAGTAACATGGTAGATAATGCATAATCGTATATACGAAAGTGATATACTCATAGTATAATCACTATTGTCATAAGCTTTTTTTCTTCTCCAGGTCTTTTAGCCTGGAGCTTTTTTTGCCCGTTTTTCTGTTTTTCCATTTTCTCTCGCATACTTTTCTTAGAAATGTCAACAGAAAATAGTGTATTAGACTGACCTACAAATTGAAACAGCGACAGCCAAGGACGAGAAAATAAAGTCCTAGACTGTCGCTGTTTTAATGAACTAACGTTCTCTGTTAGCTAAAATATGCATGGTGTACTCAACTGTAATCTTCAATCAATGAGATTTTTCCTTCCTTAATCTCGAATGTTGACTTTCCTTTTAATTGCAGCTTATCTCCACTCTTTAATCCATTAGGAAAATCCACGGCAAGAATACCTTCATAATCGATTCCGACCTCTACTTTGTCATTTATAATCCTGTAATTGGTAATTGTCTGGAAACGGCTGGAGAACATCATTGACGACTGTTCGGCCAGCTCCCTAAATGCTTGTATTCCTCTGGTCTCCGTTGTGGTTTCTCCATTGGAAATATTCCTGAATATGATGTCCTTATGCAATAGTTCAACCATTCTTTCAATTTCAAATGAATTGTATGCTTCAAGATAATTTTTAATTATGTCCCTTATTTCTTTACCAACCATAGCCATACTCCTCTCTTTACATAAAAGATGATACCCTTGTTTACCTAGACAACTTATGCTCAATATATTATTGCCATATTCTACATTTCGAGAAAATTGGAATTTGCTCTATCCATATGACGGTATTGGATGGCTTCAGCCACATGTGAAGTCTTAATTTTCTCTGACTCATGTAAGTCTGCAATAGTGCGGGACAGCTTAAGAATTCGATCATACGCACGCATGCTTAAACCAAGTGCATCCATCGTCTGGTCAAGCAGCTCTGCTGCATTTTGTTCCAATACCGCATATTTACGCAGCATCTGACCGGATAGCTCACTATTCCACGAAAAAGGAAGCTTGCTGTATCTGTGGATTTGTATTGCTCGAGCAGCCAACACCTGCTTTCTCATGTCAGCAGACGATAGGGATTCTCTTTCCTCCCGCCAATCCTTTGGTTGTGATACTTCAAGCTGAAGATCAATTCGATCTAGCAATGGACCGGAAATACGTGAACGGTAACGAGCTACGGCTGCAGGTGAACAGGTACAGCGCTGATGTTCCGTGTCAGTTCCAAAAAAGCCACAGTGACACGGATTTAAAGAAGCTGCAAGTAAAAAATGCGCTGGATACTTAAACACTGCACGTGAACGACTGATTGTAACCTGATGGTCTTCCAGAGGCTGCCGCAACACTTCTAGCACATGACGACTAAACTCAGGCAACTCATCCAGAAACAAAATTCCTCGGTGTGCGAGACTGATTTCTCCTGGATTGGGTATACCTCCTCCACCCACCAAACCAGCAGCAGAGATTGTATGATGAGGCGCACGGAAGGGACGAATATGCATGAGATGCGGCGAGGACTCCTTCCACTTCCCCGCTGCGCTGTAGACCTTAGTCACTTCTAGCGACTCCTTTTCCGTCAAAGGCGGCAAAATAGACGGCAACCTGCGGATGAGCATCGTTTTTCCAGCGCCCGGTGGCCCCATAAGAAGGATATTATGCATCCCCGCTGCAGCGATGACTAACGCACGTTTGGCGTGTAGCTGACCCAGCACATCACTGTAATCTTCCATATTACTAGCTAGCACTTCTTGCTCGCGCAACGGTATATGCTCTGCTTGAGGTAAATGGTCATACGAATGGATCATCACTTGTTTACTGGCAGCACAATTCTCATTGGTCATTTGACCCTCTGAGGTACCTTGTGCATAATCATTAACCGGGATAAGATCCGTCAGATGACGTATAGCGTAAATACGTATATCTGTAATTAGACGGGCTTCGCTTGCGTTTTCTTGAGGAAGCAGTACAGAATCGAATCCTTCCCGCTTGGCCAGATCTACCATAGATAACACTCCATTTACAGGACGAATGCTGCCATCCAGCGCCAGCTCGCCAATAAACAGGGTTCGTTCCTCCACTGGTAATACAATCTGCTCACTGGTTGTCAGCAAGCCTAAAGCGATCGCAAGATCAAAAGATGAGCCTTCTTTACGCAAATCAGCAGGAGCTAAATTAATCGTGACACGCTGGGATGGATATTTGAAACCACAGTTTTTGATTGCTGCTCTCACACGCTCTACTGCCTCTCGAATCGCTGAATCCGGCAATCCGATAATCGCGGTTTGAGGCAAACCATTAGACAGATCAGTCTCAACTTCGATCAGTACGCCGTCTATCCCATACAGACAAGCCCCATGTAATTTTCCATACATATCAAAAATGCACCTCTCCTCATATGAAATGTCCCTCCCGGGAATCATTGACTATATGAAAAAAGGTGCTTCCAAATTTTCATTTACTGCAAATATATGATCTAAATTTTAACTACTCAACCCTGTTTTCAAATCCTTTATCAAGGGTATCTGACAAAAGATCAATTGTCAATCAAGGTTAGCTTGTCGGCCGCTGGAGTACGTGGTCTTGGTTCCGGGATAACATCTGGATAGCCTGCATAGATCATGCCAATTACCTTCTCACCTGGTTTAATACCCAAGCAATCACGGAACTTAGGCGAATACAGAAATGGTTTTGTCACCCAGAATGTTCCGATCCCTTTGCTCCATGCCGCAAGCATAAAGTTTTGTACAAGCGCGCTGACTGCTGCAAAATCCTCATCCCAAACCGCTTGTCGCGGATCTTCTTCCATCACCACTAAAAGCTGAATCGGGTTGTGCAAAATCCCACTCTCAAACTTGTTGTCTTTACCGATATCGGCTGCAATTGCTTTTGCAAGCTTTTTCCGTCCCTCACCAGCAAACAACAGAAAACGCCACGGCTCACGCATTTTATGGTTAGGAGCCCATACAGCGACGTCCAGCAGTTCTTTAATCGTATCTACCGGGATAGAGTCAGGTTTGAATTTTTTAATCGTCCGGCGTTCCTGAATTACATCTATGACATGTTCACTAAAGGTATGCTTTGTCACATAAATCCTCCTTCACAGGTACAACGACCAGATATTCATTATAGAATGAAAATGATAACTATTATCAATAGAATATACCTGCAGCTTTCCCTTCTGTCAACCTGTACATATGAATTCAGTCCTGTGCTTCAGCCTCCAAAAAAAGTCCTTACTCTTTTAAAAGGCATTTATAAAATGGTCTGTAACAACAGCCGTTTCAGCAGATAATCGTACAGAAATCATATCAAAACGGATCGGAGCTTCTCCCATTCCGTTCATATGCAAGTATACTGCGGCTGTTTGGCGAACCTGGGTTATTTTACGTGCAGTAACTGATTCGGCCGGTGTCCCGTATCTGGAACTGCTCCGGCTACGTACTTCAATAAACACGAGTATGTGCTCCTGCTTGGCAATCAGATCTATTTCTCCACTACGGCATCGCCAATTGCGCTCCAAGATACGATAACCCAGGTTTTCTAAAAACAAGGCCGCAGCTTCTTCACCCATCGCTCCTTTGGCTTTCCGCTGATCCTTGCTTCTAGTCTTCATTTCATCCTCCATCACCAGTCGTCCCTTGGAGCAAGCCGATCCATTTGGTATATATAGGTTAACACCTCTGCTACCAACTGATAGAGCTCAGCCGGGATTTGTTCGTCCAAATCAAGTTTGGACAGTACTTCAACCAACGCGGCATCCTCTTGAACAGGCACACCATGCTCCTTGGCTTTTTCTAAAATACTGTCCGCAATGCGGCCGCTTCCCTTGGCAACAACAATCGGCGCTTCGCTCTCACCGGGTGTATATTTAAGGGCGACCGCCTTCTTCATGGAAGGAGAGGGAGGGTCCAAGGGCTCTTTCATATTTTAAGATCGACTCCTTTATATGGCTGAGGTACATAGCTTTGTACCTCTGAAGAGGCGGAGCTGCTCTGTTCAGTCCTTATGGGCATAGGCTCGGTTCGCAGTGTTAGAAGTTGGTAGCCTAGCGACTCCAGCGCGGTACGAATGGACTCACGTCCACTGGTTAACAGCGAAGCCGCCCATTCCTGATCATTATGAAGCTTGAGGCTTACAACCCGATCTACTACCTGTACATCCACCAACGTCGGACCAAGCCCCTTCATGTCCAAATCAAACCAAAGACGACAGTTGGAGGCATCCAGTTCTCCCCGTTTGCCGCGGCGGGACTGAATCTGGATTGTAGCTGTTTCACGACCATCCGGTCCAATGAATGGTATAAACATGTGCACTTGTGCAAAAGGCGCCGTTCGGTCTGTATTTAACAGCAGCTGCTGACCTGTCAGATGCTGTACAACCTGCTGAGCCGCTTCTTTCAAAGCGGGTGGCAGGTCGTCGTTGCTCATGAGCTGGAGCAGCGCCCCCTTCACGGTGTCCGCGGCCGCTGACACGGAATCGTCAGCCGCAGCCGCTAACCCCGTCAGCGGTTGCGGTACTCCCTCGGGCGGCTCCGTACGTGCCGCCGCGCCATGCGCGAGCTGCGCAGCTGAGCGATGTACCTGCTGCTCGTGTTCTGCACCGAGCAGCTTCAGCACACGGCCCACCCACGGGTCCTCCGTGGGGGTGAGCTGCGTGTTTGGCGCCGCAGACTGTGAAGCCGCAGCGTCTGCCGTGCGCGAAGCGCCAGCCGCTGGCTGCGCTACCTCTGCGGCTGACTGCTCTGGCGTAGCCGTGCTTAGCTCAGGCGGCACTGCTGCACGCAGCTCTTGCAGCAGGAGCCGCAGCCGCTGGAGCGGCGCCTCCGGCGCAGCAGCGTTGCCCGCCGCAGATGGCGGCGTAGAGCCGGTCGCTGGCTGTGCAGAGGGACGGTCTGCCGTGACTGCGCTTAAGGCAGGCTTTGTCCCCGTTGGCTCTGCCGTGGCCGATGCTGGAACACCATCAGCATCCTTAAGTTGCATACCTGCCGCAGTAGCTTGCTGTGATTGCTCCGCTTTAACGCGCGAGCCGTTTAATGCATCAGCAGCACTCGATTCAGGCGTATTTGCACCAGCATCTAATACCACTGTCGCTCCACGCCCACTAACTACCTTTGGTTCTCCTGAAGCAGTCCCGTTGGCTACAGCTGCTGTAGATCCTGCCGGACTATCTGAATCTGTAGTCAAGACACTCACTTCACTTACTGTAGCTGCAAGATTGGCTGCTTGAGTCCCTTTAAACAATTCCTTGCCGACGGTGGCTTGTTGTCCCGTTTCTGCCTGCTTTGTAGCGGCAGAGGCATCTTTGGACAATGTAAGAGCCTGACCTTCCTGTCTATCTGCAATCACTACAGAAGTGCCCGTTGGACTAGCTAACGTTCGGTCAGCGCTTTTTATCGCAGTTGCTTCCCCTAATGAACGGTCAGTGGGCGTTCCCTGTCCTTGCTGCTTTAACACCGTTTCAAGTTCTTGCTCCAGCGATGACAAGAGATCATTTAGTGGAGGTCCAAACATCGTTTGGCGCAATCCATTTATACTTTCGGCCGTTAATGGAAGTCCACGCTGAAAGGCGACGGCCGCTGCCTGCACAAACGTTCCTAATTGCACATTGCCGCCTTGCTTCGACAAGGCGTCTCGCAAAGAAGCTGCATTTTCCGATGTCAACGGCACACTATTCTTTTGCATCGCCTGTATAAGCTCTCTGTTCTGAGCTGTATCCGGCAGTCCCACCGATTCCAATACGTCTGCCAGCGCTACGGTTTGCTGTGGCATATTGCCAGCGTCGTTCAGAGGCTTAAGCACAGTCATTCCGCTGGGAGAAGCCGGTTGTACCTGAAACGTTGCAGTCTGTCCAGGTTGAAGAGGGGTCTCCAGCTTTGCCCTGACCTGAGAACCCTGTATTTGCAACACAGCCTCATCGCCGTCCTCGGATACCTTTAATACGACTCCCCTTACGACCTGGCCTGGCTGCATATCAAGTTTTTTAGCCTCTCCTGCCTTCACATCTCCAAGTAATCCACGGAATACAGATCCGATGTTCATATCGCCCCTCCTCTCAC
Organism: Paenibacillus ottowii; assembly: GCF_006874425.1. GTDB lineage: Bacteria > Bacillota > Bacilli > Paenibacillales > Paenibacillaceae > Paenibacillus > Paenibacillus ottowii. The sequence goes on along the minus strand of NZ_VIJZ01000004.1, from coordinate 346,353 downwards.
TCTCCCCCGATTCAAAGGGGTCTGTAATATTAGATATACTTTATATCGGTATTGTGCCGATTCATAATAAGTAGTCTACAGATCAAACAACGTCGGTTGCTCTGTCAACAAATTACCTAGAAAGCTGCGTCTATGCATTTCTGTAGGTCCTAGCGCCAAAATTTGTTCTCTATGCAACTTGGTAGCGTAACCTTTATGTATACCGATCCCATATTCCGGATATCTCGCATCCCATTCGCCTTTGCATAGCCGATCACGGGTCACCTTAGCGATGATAGAAGCCGCCGCAATAGACTGACTGTTCGCATCTCCCTTGATGATGGATAGCTGAGGAATAGGCACATCTACCTTTTCTGCATCTACAAGTAAATAATCAGGAGATATATGTAAAGCCTCTACAGCCTTTTTCATAGCTAAACGAGCCGCTTGTTTAATATTGATATCATCAATCGTCCGCGCGTCTACATAACCAACTCCTACAGCAATCGCCTTCTCCATAATCAGCTCGTAGTAGGCTTCTCTTTTCTTGTCCGTCAATTTTTTGGAATCATCTACCCCTTCCAATAACTCACCTACTGGTAAAATGACTGCTGCTGCCACAACATCTCCAAACAGACATCCACGACCTACCTCGTCAATACCTGCAATCCGCTCACAAGATTGTTCCCAGCATTTTTTTTCATAATGTAGCATGTCCTTTACTGTGTTCTCTTTAGCTTCCATATTCAAAACCTGCCCATCTTTACGTAGTTTAAGCTTCATTCTTGCCGTAGCTCTAATGATTGAATTCAGCTTACCACAGACCTCTACCGTTCAAAACCCTTTTCTATTTACCTTTACATACCAAAAAACCTTCCTCCTCTCCGGAGAGATGGGGAAGGTTCTTCCTTGCCACAAAATGCAATGTTCTATATTGGTTACTAATACGATCAGTATGGAGCCTCTAGACTGAACCGCCCCAGCTTTCCTGCACGTAGCTCACGCAAAATAATCTTTGAGGCCTTTTCGAGATCTACACGTCCGCCACTAACGATACAGCCACGTTTACGTCCGATAGCCTCCATAACACTTACAACATCATCTGGATTTTCTGTATCCTCAGGACGTTCAGTAAGCTCAAAACGCTCTGCCATGGCATCCCAATAATATTGGATAAAATACTTTGTCGCGAAAAAGGCAATGTCCTCTACATTCAGAATTTCTTCCTTGATCGCTCCTGTCACAGCCAGACGATAGCCGACGTTTTGATCCTCAAATTTAGGCCATAAAATCCCTGGTGTATCCAGCAATTCAATTTCACCGGTCTTGATCCACTGTTGTGCCTTCGTTACTCCTGGGCGATCACCTGTAGCTGCAATATTACGTCCTGCCATTCGGTTGATCAATGTCGATTTGCCGACATTCGGAATACCGACAATCAAAGCACGTATAGGACGAGGGTTCATTCCCTTTGAAATCTGCCGGTCTATTTTTTCCTTAAGCAACAGCTTAGCCTGAATCGGAATTTCCTTGAGTCCCGTCCCTGTCGTGGCATCCACCGGAAAGGCTACATGCCCCTGTTCCTTAAAATAAGCAATCCATTGCTGTGATACAACAGGGTCCGCCAAATCTGCCTTGTTCAAAATAATCATTCGCGGCTTGCCTTGCAAAATATCATCAATCATTGGATTTCGGCTGGAAAGTGGCAATCGAGCATCAATCAGCTCAATAACCAAATCAATCAGCTTTAATTTTGCTTCAATTTGGCGGCGCGCTCTGGTCATATGACCAGGAAACCATTGAATCGTCACCGTCATCACCCCGTTGAGCGTAACTCCTACTTTCTTCACCCTCAGGCTTATCGTTAGAATTACGGCAGCTATGCTGCTTATTTGTTAGTTCTAGTGGTTAATCCACTGCATATCCTTCGCTGGCCAGAAAATGACATCAGCCCGACCCACGACTTCCTTCAAATCAATATATCCAATCATCCGGCTGTCTGTACTATTGGAACGGTTATCGCCCATAACAAAAATATGCCCTTCTGGCACTTTTCCATCCTTAAATTTCTCATTTGGAAAATTGGTAAACTTGTTGTAAAGTTCGCCATTTTGATGTGCTTCTTCCAAAGGAGCCTTGAGATAAGGTTCTTGAATCGGCTTACCATTTACTGTAATCGTGTCACCTTCTACCTTGACCGTATCACCCGCTACGGCAATGACGCGCTTGATGAAATCTCTTTTTTCTTCCGGGACATGGAACACAATCACTTCACCCGGTTTAGGAGCACGAAAATCATACAATATCTCATTTACAATGACGCGTTCTCCGGTATGAAAGTTAGGCTGCATCGACGGGCCATCCACAATAAAAGGCTTAAAGAGAAGCCAGCGGATTAAAAAGACAAGCACTAACGCAATAACGATGGCTTTGATCCACTCAAAAATCTCATTTTTTGGTTTACGCTTGGGCGTACCATCCTGATCAGTTGGCTGTTGTACAGCTCCTTGTCCTACTTCTTGCTCCATAGCTCACTGTCCTCTCTTTACGGTCAATTATCCACAGTTCCCTATGTACGTAGAAAAAACGAAAGGAGCTTGTAAACAAGCCCCTTTCGTTATTCGTTGTATTAACGACGAATTTCTTTAATTCTCGCTGCTTTACCGCGCAGTTCACGAAGATAATAAAGCTTCGCACGACGCACTTTACCACGGCGAGCCACTTCGATTTTATCGATTTTTGGGGAATGAAGCGGGAAAGTTCTTTCCACACCTACACCGTAAGAAATTTTACGAACTGTAAAAGTCTCACTGATTCCACCACCACGGCGTTTAATTACTACACCTTCAAACAACTGGATACGCTCACGAGTTCCCTCGATAACTTTCACGTGCACTTTCAAAGTGTCACCAGGACGAAAGTTAGGCAGATCCTTACGAAGTTGTTCTTCAGTAATCGCTTGGACGATATTCATCTATGACTCCCTCCTTCCGTACAGGTGTTCATGTTTCTTCTGGAAACACATTCGTTTCCTTCATCATCCACAGAGGACCACCGTATTACACACAACAGATGTATTGTATCATGGAGGTTACCGCATTGCAACAACAAAAAGGGATTTGACCAAACATTATTTAATTGACTTTATTATAAAACAGGTCACCGCCTGCTTTCAAATCCACTCATGGTATCGCGCTTTATCGCTAGTCTCCGGACTTGTCCGATTGTTGCTGCTCTTCAATCCACGCGCGTTCCTTACCTGTTAGCTCAGCCTGTTCCAACAAGTCCGGTCGACGTTCCATCGTGCGACGTAACGCTTCTTGTCGTCTCCAAAAGTCAATATTGACATGATGCCCTGACAAGAGTACATCAGGCACTTTCCAGCCCCGAAACTCAGCAGGCCGGGTATAATGGGGGTATTCCAGCAGCCCTGTACTAAACGAATCTGTTACCGCACTCGTTTCATTCCCCAACACCCCTGGTAACAACCGTGTCACACTATCGATGACTACCATAGCCGGCAATTCCCCACCAGTCAAAACATAATCGCCAATCGAAAGCTCATCTGTCACCAGATGCTCCCGAATACGCTCATCATACCCCTCATAATGCCCACATATAAAAATAAGATGGTCCTCTTTGGCCAGCTCTTCCGCCTTCTTTTGCGTAAAAGTCTCACCTTGTGGACACATCAAAATAATACGCGGAGCCTTTATGCCTACGTAATGTTCGACATCTTCATATCGGTCAGCTTCATCGGGAGTTTCAGATGTTGGTCGCTCTGATTTATCCAGCAGCGCTTCCACCGCAGCAAAAATGGGGTCAGGCTTCAACACCATGCCGCCCCCACCACCATAGGGCGTATCATCCACTTGCCCATGCTTGTTGCCGGCATACTCGCGAAAATTAACCGCTTGCAGTGATACAATCCCCTTATCCCTTGCTTTTCCCAAAATGCTTGCATTAAAAACTCCGTCAAACATCTCTGGAAACAGGGTTAGTACATCCACTCGCATTACAACAAACCTTCCATTAGCCGTACCGTAACCCGTTTTTCACGCACGTTTACATCCAAAATAACATCCTCGATATACGGCAGCAACAATTCCTTGCCTTTAGGCATTTGGACGATCCATACATCATTCGCTCCCGGTGTCAAAATTTCTTTTACCACACCGAGCTCAGTTCCGTCTTCCGTTACTACTTCCATACCGATTACTTCATGAAAATAGAATTCGTTTTCCTCTAATTCGCCTAGCCGTTCAGCAGAGACCTTCAACAAAGTACCTTTATATTTTTCAACATCATTGATATTGTGATATTCCTTAAATTTAACGATAACCATATTTTTTTGAAAACGCGCTGTTTCGACAGTTACGGGAACCGGTGCTTTACCATCTGCCGGAACAATCAACAGCTCACTGCCTTTTGCAAAGCGATCCTCTGGAAAATCTGTCGTCGTTAATATTTTAAGCTCCCCACGGATTCCATGGGTGTTCACAATTTTTCCGACATTAAACATTTGCTGCATCGTGTTCCTCCTGCACGTAATCAGTTCCGCTCCATATCATCTTCATCATGTACGAAAAAGGGTTAGGACATACATCCTAACCCACTTTCGTATATCTTTAAGATATGATGTCTACGGTAACCCGTTTATCCATCTTAACGGCTGCTGATGCAACCACAGTGCGAAGCGCCTTGGCGATACGACCCTGCTTGCCAATGATTTTGCCTACATCCTCAGGATGTACACTAAGCTCATATACAACAAGCCGATCTTTCTCCAAGGTCTTCACGGTTACATCTTCCGGATGATCGACTAAAGCCTTAGCAATGATTATCACTAATTCTTCCATGGTTGACCCTCCGTATCAGCACCTTATTTCTGTAGTTTAGACTCATGAAACTTTTTCATTACGCCCGCTTTGCTAAGCAAGTTGCGAACAGTGTCGGATGCTTGTGCACCATCTTGCAACCATTTCAGCGCTTTATCTTCATCAATTTTTACAACCGCTGGTACTGTGATTGGGTTGTAGTAACCGATTTCTTCGATAAAACGACCGTCACGCGGGGAACGAGAATCAGATACCACGACGCGATAGAAAGGAGCTTTATGTGCACCCATACGTTTCAGACGAATACGAACTGCCACGAAAATTCACCTCCTTCAAAAAGTAGACTGTATATTGCTATCCCATACTCCAAAGGCCTACTGACCTTTTAACGGAAAGGAAACTTCATACCTTTCCCCATACTCTTCAACTGCTTCATAGCCTTGTTTTTGCCACCCTTAGGCCCCATCATATCTGAAAACTGCTTCATCATGCGACGCATTTCGTCAAATTGCTTTATCAGACGATTTACCTCAGCCAGTGATGTTCCACTACCTACAGCAATCCGCTTGCGGCGACTATGATTAATCATATCCGGGTTTTGCTTTTCTTGTGTAGTCATCGAATGAACGATAGCCTCAATCCGGCCCATCTGTTTGTCATCCACTTTGATGTCTTTCATTTGCTTCATGTTGCCCATACCAGGAATCATGTCGAGAATCTGGTCGATTGGGCCAAGCTTCTTAACCTGATCCATTTGCTCCAGAAAATCTTCAAAAGTAAACTCGGCATTACGCATTTTCCGTTCCATTTCCTTCGCCTTATCGGCGTCGATATTGGACTGCGCTTTTTCAATCAGGGACAACATGTCTCCCATGCCTAAAATCCGTGAAGCCATCCGCTCAGGATGAAACGGCTCCATCGCATCCAGCTTTTCACCCAATGTAGCAAACTTGATCGGACAGCCCGTCACAGCTTTAACCGATAAAGCTGCACCACCACGAGTGTCGCCATCCAGCTTCGTCAGTACAACTCCAGTTAACTCCAGGCTACTATTAAAGTGCTCAGCAACGTTAACCGCATCCTGCCCAGTCATGCTATCTACAACCAGTAGAACTTCATCCGGCTTGACGTTGGCATGAATCTGGCGCAACTCTTCCATGAGCTCTTCATCAACATGAAGACGACCCGCAGTATCTATAATAACGTAGTCATTACCATTATCCTTAGCATGCTGCAAACCCTGTTTTGCAATTTCTACCGGGCTTGTCTGGTCTCCCATTGTAAATACAGGTGCATTAATCTGCTCGCCGAGAATCTGAAGCTGCTTGATCGCGGCCGGCCTGTAAATATCACCAGCTACAAGCAATGGACGATGGTTTTGCTTTTGCAACAACTTCGCCAGTTTACCGGACGTCGTCGTTTTACCTGCGCCCTGGAGACCCACCATCATAATGACTGTAGGCGGTTTGTTGGCTTTGGCAAGCTTGGCCTGACTGCCACCCATCAACTCAGTCAATTCCTTGTTTACGATGTCGATGATGACCATACCTGGCGTAAAGCTGTCCATTACTTCCTTACCAACGGATTTCTCCTTTACCTTGGCAATAAAGTCTTTTACAACCTTGAAGTTAACGTCCGCTTCCAGCAAAGCCAAGCGCACTTCACGCATCGCCTGAGCTACATCATCCTCAGACACTTTTCCTTTGCCGCGCAGTTTACTGAATACATTTTGCAAGCGAGTCGATAACCCTTCAAATGCCATACTTTCGCACCTCCTTGTCTACCAGGGTTGTTTGTTCTTATATCTATATATCCTACAATTCCTGCAGGCGATTTACAATTTGATGGACATGTTGCAGAGTGGCTTCATCGGACTCACCGATTTTACCGAATGCCTCATACAACGTCTTATTTAATTCTTCCAGATCTTGGATTCTATGCTCATACTTACTTAGCAAACCGAGCTTTTCCTCGTACATTTCCAATACCTGCTCAGCACGTTTAATATGTTCATAGACTGCTTGACGGCTAATTTGAAATTCCGATGCAATTTCCCCCAAAGAAAAATCATCATGAAAGTAATATTTTAAAAACATCTGTTGCTTCTCTGTAAGTAGAGGTTCATAGAAGTCAAACAGTCGGTTAATCCGGTTTGTCTTTTCCAGTCGATTCTCCTGACTCATCGTATATACCTCCATCGTCAAGGAAAAACACTTTACAGTTCTTTTCAACGTTCCTTATCATACATAAAAGAAAAGAAGATGTCAAGCGTTATCCCTTGTCATACAAAAAAAAACCGATCCACTGCTCCTAAACAGGAATATGGATCGGTTTTTCCCCTCTCTCACCTACACCCTTACCGGAGTAAGATACAACAGAACAGCCAGAAAATGAAGTATGCTGCCAGCCAGAACAAACAGATGCCAGATCGCATGGTGATATGGAAATGCCCGCCACACATAGAAAATCGTACCCAACGTATACATAAGACCACCTACGAACAATAGCGTCATCCCTCCGGCGGGAACAATAGCCGTCAGGGGATTCCATGCAATGGTAATGAGCCAGCCCATTATAATGTAAAACACTGTAGACATAAACAGGAAGCGTTTAGTGAAGAACGCCTTGAACAATACACCAAACAGAGCGATCCCCCAAATCACTCCAAACAGCGTCCATCCCAGTGTACCTCGCAATGCAACGAGCATAAAAGGGGTATAGCTGCCTGCAATGAACAGGTAAATACAAGAATGATCGAATATTTCGAACAAATCCTTCAATTTCCCTTCACGCAGGCTATGAAGCAACGTGGAATTGGTATACAGCAACAGCATCGTAATCCCGTAAATTGTAAAACTTACGACATGCCACGCCGTCCCTTTCACGCTAGCAAAAACAATGAGCAGCACAAGCGCCGCCACACTTAAAACGACTCCAATACCATGTGTAATTGCGTTGGCTACTTCTTCCCGTCGGGAATAAGTATAGGTGTTTGCCATCGTTTTTCACCCGGCTTCCTGTGTAATATTTTTTATACAAAAAACTGATCCGGCATTGTCAAACCTCTTGTTTTCATTATACACCTGGGCGGACTTGAGCAGCAACTGGAGCACTGCTAAGTCCCGGACTTATAAGCAAGCCTAAACAAAACAAGCAGGATTAGTTCTGCTCTTCCTCGCCAGCAGCAGTTGCTTCGATGGCCTCTTCTTGGATCAAACCAGCGAACAACGCATGAACGAATTGTTCTGAATCGAACGGTTGAAGATCATTTACTTTTTCACCTAAACCCACCAGCTTAACAGGCAAATTCAATTCTTGACGGATGGCCACGACTATCCCGCCCTTTGCTGTACCATCCAATTTCGTCAGTACCAGACCGGTTACGCCGCTCTTCTCACCAAACAGTTTGGCTTGGTTAAGTGCATTTTGTCCAGTCGTCGCATCAAGTACCAACAACACTTCATGAGGAGCATCTGGAATTTCACGCTGGATAACGCGGAATATTTTGTTCAATTCTTCCATCAGATTGCTTTTGTTCTGAAGACGTCCTGCGGTATCGCATAGCAAAACATCTACTTGACGCTGCTTGGCAGCCTGTACAGCATCAAACATAACCGCAGCTGGATCAGAACCAGATTGCTGTTTAATAACCTCTACACCTGCCCGCTCACCCCAAACTTCCAACTGTTCAATCGCACCCGCGCGGAAGGTATCCCCAGCAGCCAACAATACTTTTTTGCCCTCTTGTTTAAAACGGTGCGCCAGCTTGCCAATGGTCGTTGTTTTGCCGACTCCATTGACGCCTACGAATAGGATGACTGTAATCCCGTCAGGGTTCATTTTGAGCTGACTATTGTCATTGCCCCGCAGCAACTCGGACAGCTTTTCCGACAATACAGGCTGTAACTCGGATGCATCCTCGATTTTGCGTTTTTTCACTTCTACCCGCAAGTCTTCAATGAGGTTCATGACCGTGTTGACGCCTACGTCTGCTCCAATCAGAATTTCTTCCAGTTCCTCATAAAATTCTTCATCAATTTTTTTACGGCGAATCATCAGGTCCGTTACTTTTTCTACAAAACCTTTACGTGTTTTTTCCAAGCCATCTTTGAACTGCTTGGTGACTGATTCCGTTTTGCTCGCGATGCTTTCCTTTAATTTTCTAAAGAAACTCATAGATTCCCTCCGTTGATCTGAAAGTATGTTATTTGATGTCAGGCAATCTCAGCTTCATCGTTGTCCAGCTTGACAGATACGAGTTTGGAAACCCCGCCTTCTTCCATCGTAACCCCGTATAGCACATCGGATTCTTCCATGGTGCCCTTACGGTGTGTAACTACGATAAACTGTGTCTGCTCTGAGAATTCACGTAAATACTGAGCAAAACGCACCACATTTGCTTCATCTAATGCTGCTTCTACTTCATCGAGTACACAGAATGGAACAGGTTTAACATGTAAAATGGCAAATAACAATGCCATGGCTGTTAAAGCCCGTTCACCACCTGACAACAACTGCAAGTTCTGAAGTTTCTTGCCTGGTGGCTGAGCTACAATGTCAATTCCCGTCTCCAGCAATCGCTCCGGATCAAGCAAGACAAGATCTGCACGTCCACCTCCGAACAGCTTGGAGAAAACCGTTCCAAATTCGCGACGAATCGCATCGAACGTAGTCTTGAAGCGCTTGGACATTTCATCATCCATTTCACGAATAACCTGATAAAGCGTGGTCTTAGCCTCTACCAAATCAGACTTTTGCTCATCGAGAAACGTATAACGCTCATGTACACGCTGGTATTCTTCAATGGCACCCAAATTGACCTCACCTAGCGCAGAAATCCCGCGTTTGAGTCTTTCCACCTCACTCTGCGTACCTTCAATATCTTCCGGTATAGGGTAACGCTGTTTCGCCAGTTCATAGCTGAGTTCATAATCATCACTCAATTTTTTCAAAACATTTTCCAGTTCCACATCAAGTCGGTTTACTCCAATTTCCGTTTGACGGAGTTGTTCCTCCACCGACTTAAGCTGGATTCGCTGTTCTTTCGTATCATTCTCAGCTACTTCCAGTTTTTTGGACAAGCTGCTGCGTGCAGCCCGCTTGAGGTCCAATTGCTGTGAAGCTTCTTCCTTTTTCAACCGATATTGATTGAGATTCTCAATCTGCTTAACGGTCTCCTGCTCATTAGTGAGCAGATCTGCTTCAATGGAAGCAAGCAAGGTCTTATTTTGTCTTGAATCTTTACCAAGGGTATCATAATCTCCACGCAATCTGCGAATCTGCTCTTCCAATGAAAAGCGCTCTTGGTCAAGCTTGCCTTCTCTTACCTTGAGATTCGTGAGTTCTCCCTGCAGTTGCTCTTTAGCTGATTCATTCGCTTTACGCGCAAATTCGGCAGCGTGAATGGCCTGATGCGTTTTCTTCTCTTCTTCTTCCAACGCAGCCAACTTGACCAGCGCTTCTGCACGGGAAGTTTCCAGCTCCTTGATTTCCTGATCAAAGCCTTTTTTCTCCTGACCAGACGCAGCTACCTGTTCCAGAACATGACGAAGTTCATGCTCAAGTTGTTTGAGTTCCATTGCCATTTGCTGCTCTTCGGTCCGCTTCACATCGCCGCCCTGGCGCAGTTCGTCCAGACGGGTCTGCGTCTCCTCCAGCTGTCGTTTGGTATCTATTGCACTCTGACGCAACCTGGCAATTTGCTGTTCCGTATCCAGAATGTCTTGATCCAACTGATCTAGCTGACGTTTACGACCTAGCAGATTAGCATTTTTCTTGAACTGGCTCCCCCCAGTCATGGAACCGCCTGCATTGACTACATCGCCTTCCAGCGTAACAACACGATATCTATACTGGCAGCGGGCAGCAATACGATTGGCATCTTCCAACGTACGAGCAATGACCACATTCCCCAAGAGACTGCCTATAATTCCGGCATATCGATCATCGTACTGAATAAGATCTGCACCGATTCCGACAAAGCCTTCAGCGCTTTCTACAATTTGGCGTTCCCCTGCACCGATCTGACGTGGGCGGATAACATCCATTGGCAAGAATGTCGCTCTGCCCAGTTGACGTTGCTTTAGAAAACTGATCGCCTGTCTGGATACCGATTCATTTTCCATCACAATATGCTGAACTGAAGCGCCCAAAGCAGTTTCCATCGCCTGTTCTAATTGCTCAGGTACCCGAATCAGCTCTGCTACTGCTCCATGCACACCGTACAAAGTTCCTTTGCGTGAAGCTTTTAATACCTCTTTAACTCCAAGCATGAAGCCGTCAAAGTCATCCTGCATTTCTTTCATCGTATCTCGACGTGAAATTTGAGCTTCTCTTTTTTGTTCCCATTTACGAACTGTGCCCTGGTTTTCTTCCAGTAGTTTTTGCAGGGCCTGGTACTGTTCACTTCCCTGAATATAGCCACTGCGCAAACTGCTAATTTCCTGTCCAAGCTTCTGAATCGCCGCTTCCAATCCTTTTTTGCGCTGTTCAAGTTCGGCTTTCTGGGCTTCCCATTTGCCAGATTCATCACTTACGCGATTCACTCGACGTTCCAACGCTTCCTTCTGTTGGTCGGTATAACGAATTTCGTTACGCGCCTGCGCCATCTGGTTCATCAGCTCCAGCAGGCCACCCTTTAGGCTTTCTTCCTGCTCCTGGCTGATTCCACCTGTGACGCCAATCAGTTTGGCCTCTTCGTCAGACAGTCGCGCACGCAACTCGTCCAGCTCAACATTCAGCGCTGACAGCTTCTCATTCAGTTGATCCAGTTCACTTTTGCGTTCGGAATGTCGTGATTCGCTTGTGCTGAGGGATAAAATCAATTGTTCCCGATTGGCCTCCAAATTACGTGTACGTTCTTTGAGCAATTCACCATAGCCTTCACTTTTTTCCGTAGCTTCACTGTATTGCAGTAGTTCTCTTTGCAGACGTTCTACTTGCTCTTCCAGTTGCCGTAATTCATTACGGTCATTTTCCAGCATTGCATCGTGGCGGGACACCACAGTAGACAATTGAAGCTGCTCCTGCTGCAACAAAGCCAGTTTGGAAGTCGCATCACTCCACGAAGTATGAATCTGTTCAATTCGGTGGACGTACATCGAAATTTCTTTTGATTTTAATTCACTGCGCAGCTCTTTAAAATGAATTGCTTTTTCAGATTGCTCCTTAAGAGGCCCAATCTGATCCTCAAGTTCAGTCACCAAATCGTGAATACGTAGCAGATTTTGCTCTGTATCATCCAGCTTGCGAACTGCATCTTTTTTACGTGATTTATATTTTACGATACCCGAGGCTTCCTCAAAAATACCCCGTCGATCCTCAGATCGGGTACTTAAAATTTCTTCAATACGTCCTTGTCCAATAATTGAATAAGCTTCTTTACCAATGCCTGTATCCATAAACAGCTCTGTAATATCTCGAAGTCTGCATGATTGCCGATTAATGAAATATTCACTATCCCCACTCCGATGCACACGTCGCGTTACCGTCACTTCACCAAAATCCAGAGGCAACGCCTGATCTTCATTATCCAGCGTGAGCGATACTTCACCGTAGTTAACAGCCTTACGGGCATCACTACCTGCAAAAATAATGTCCTCCATCTTGCCGCCACGCAGTGATTTGGCACTCTGTTCGCCCAGCACCCAACGAATTCCGTCGGAAATATTACTTTTCCCGCTTCCATTGGGTCCGACGACTGCCGTAATGCCGCGGACAAATTCCATTTCCGTTTTATCTGCAAACGATTTGAAGCCCGCCAGCTCAATGCGCTTTAAAAACATGCTTAATCTCACCTCTAACATTCAAATATGCTTGTACAACTCCATTGACCTGATGAATGAATTATCCCTATTCTAGCATAAAAATAATTTGAAAAAAGCACAGTATCGACGCTCACGTTACAGCAGTTAAGCCACGAAAAAAGAGCAAAACGCAGTCCATTCGCCATTACGGGCCGGGACTCCCCGCGGACTGCCCTTTGCTCTTACTTTGTGTCCTCTGCTTGCGTCACCCGTTCGGGCCGCTCAGGTACCGATTACGATTCCGCCAGCTTCAAACGGTTTAAAGCAACTGCCGCCGCTTGCTGCTCAGCTTCTTTTTTGGAGCGTCCTGTACCTGCCCCCAGCCGTTCGCTGTCCATATATACCTCGGCTACAAACTCGCGCTCATGGGCAGGTCCGCGTTCCTCGACAATCTTGTATTCAAGCATCCCCATGTTATGATGCTGCGTCAGTTCCTGAAGCTCTGTTTTGAAATCACTCATCTGAAGCTTACCGTTTAATACAATTTGAGGAAAAATATAACGTTCCAGAAACGACCGGACGGCTTCTAGACCTTGATCCAAATAAAGCGCGCCTACGAACGCCTCGAACACATCAGCCAACAGAGCCGGACGAGTACGTCCGCCTGTCAGCTCTTCACCTTTTCCAAGCAGTACATACTGCCCGAACTCAAGCCCGACAGCAAACTTCACCAAAGAAGGCTCACAGACAATAGCTGCACGCAACTTGGTTAGTTCGCCTTCGGGCCGGTTAGGGTACTGATTGTACAATTGCTCAGACACCGTCAGTTCCAGAACAGCGTCACCCAAAAATTCCAAACGCTCATTATCTGCATGCTGACTGAATCGATGTTCGTTTACGTAGGAAGCGTGCGTAAAGGCCTGCTTCAGAAGCTGCCGATTGTTGAATTGAATATGAAGTTTCTGCTGTAATTGCTTCAAGTCTCCACTCAACGAACTGACCCCTTACGCTTCATATTTTTTTAAAATAACCGTAGCATTGTGTCCGCCAAAACCAAAGGAATTGGACATTACCACATTCAGATCCGCTTTTCTTGGCGTATTAGGTACATAATCAAGATCGCAAGCAGGGTCTTGATTATCCAAATTAATCGTTGGCGGGATCGTCTGATGTTGAAGCGCAAGACCACAGATTACAGCTTCAACGCCACCCGCTGCACCTAGCAAATGCCCTGTCATCGACTTGGTCGAGCTGATCGCTACCTTATAGGCATGCTCTCCAAGCGTTTTCTTGACTGCTTCTGTTTCCGATTTGTCACCAACTGGTGTAGATGTACCGTGCGCATTGATATAATCGATATCTTCAGGATTCAATCCAGCATCACGGATCGCCATTCTTATGCAACGTGCCGCTCCCTCTGGATCAGGCTCTGTCATATGATGGGCATCGCCAGAAAGGCCATAGCCAATCACTTCGCCGTAAATATGTGCGCCACGCTTCAAAGCATGATCCAACGATTCCAGAACCAGAACACCAGAGCCTTCACCCATAACAAACCCGTCTCGTTCGGTATCAAATGGACGACTTGCCTTTTCCGGCTCATCGTTACGCGTGGACATCGCTCGCATGGAGCAAAATCCAGCAATACCAATCGGGCGAATCGTTGCTTCGGCACCTCCGCAAATCATAGCGTCAGCGTCACCGCGCTGAATCATGCGGAAAGAGTCACCAATGGCATGACTGCCTGTGGCACAAGCCGTAACCGGCGATGTATTAGGACCCTTAGCACCGAGTGAAATCGAAACTTGGCCGGAACCCATATTCGCAATCATCATCGGGATGAAGAAAGGGCTTACGCGTTTAGGTCCCTTTTCGATCAATGCATTGTGTTGATCTTCCCAAGTACCCAATCCACCAATACCAGAACCAACAGATACACCCACGCGCTCGGCATCGACATTTTCTCCGATTACGAGTTTGCTATCCTCAAGCGCCATTTTACTAGCAGCAACTGCGAACTGCACAAAGCGGTCCATTTTACGCGCATCCTTGCGATCAATATAATCCTCTGGATTAAAATCTTTAATGGAAGCGGCTATTTTCGTAGTGTAATCACTTGTATCGAAAGCTTCGATTTTACTGATACCAGATTTTCCAGCCATCAGATTATCCCATAATGTACTCAAATCCTGTCCCAGCGAAGTGATTACACCCATTCCTGTTATGACAACTCGTTGTTTCAAAGATAATCACCTCTATGTCTACTGCAAATTGTATTTTTAGATCGCGCACGCTTGTGTACAAAAATAATATAGAATCAACTAAAGTTAGTAATGCCGCATTATACTCAGCCTTCGACAAAGTGAAGCTGAGCCAAACTCAAAAACATGCGGCAATTCCGTCTTTAGTTCAATCTGTATAATTAGGAGAAAGTCCCGCCTGTAACAGAACGGGACTTTTGATGACATGAATTAGGTATGAGATTGTATGTACTTTACAACTTCACCTACAGTTGTAATTTTCTCTGCATCTTCATCAGAGATTTCCATATCAAACTCATCTTCCAATTCCATAACCAATTCAACTACATCGAGAGAATCAGCGCCTAAATCATCTTTAAAAGATGCTTCAAGTGTAACTTCGGCTTCGTCGGCTCCCAAACGGTCAACGACAATGCGTTTTACGCGCTCCAATACATCGGACATCCGGCTCACCTCCTCCTTATGGTATTATACGAAAATTACAATTAAAATGCCATAGAAGAGAGTTTTCATCAACCACTCTTCATCGGGGCATGTGGATGGCAGCATGAACTACATATACATGCCGCCATCCACATGCAAGGTCTGGCCCGTCATATATGAGGAAGCATCCGAGGCCAAGAAGAGCACCACATCAGCAATTTCCTCAGGCCGTCCAAGACGGGCCAGCGGAATACCGCTAAGCATATTGTCACGCAAATCATCAGCCAGCACCTGCGTCATTTCAGTATCAATGAATCCAGGAGCCACACAGTTCACTGTAATCCCTCTTGAGGCAAGCTCTCTAGCGGAGGATTTGGTAAGCCCAATCACTCCCGCTTTAGCAGCAACATAGTTGGCTTGTCCTGCATTGCCAAGTACACCGACAACAGAAGAAATATTGATAATTCGGCCGGAACGCTGCTTCATCATCGGGCGTGTGGCCGCCTTGAGACAATTAAACACACCCTTAAGATTTGTTTCGATCACCTGATCGAATTCCTCTTCTTTCATGCGCATGATTAAATTATCTCTTGTTATGCCAGCATTATTCACCAGGATGTCAATCTTGCCCCAAGCCTCAATCACATCCTTGATTAGCTGGTCAGCTTCTTCAGCACGCCCGACATTAGCTTGAACTGTAATAGCTTCCACGCCTTTGGCACGAATCAATTCTGCTACCTCAGTCGCAGCCGCTTCACTACCAGCATAGTTTACCGCAACATTAGCGCCTGCTTCAGCCAGCGCCAGTGCAATACTACGACCAATTCCACGCGATGCTCCTGTAACCAGCGCTGTTTTTCCACTTAATGGCTTAGACATCATAGTCCTCCCTTGCAAGTATTTAACCCGTAAAGGCAATCATTAATACTTTTAGCGGGCTTCCAAGGCTTCTGTTACAGAAGCGAACGACTCCAGGCTACTTATATTATACAGCTTTACCGTTTTGTCAATCTTTTTAACCAGTCCGGTCAAGACACTACCTGGTCCAAACTCCACAAAGGTGTCCACACCTTGTTCCAGTAGCCATGCTACACTGTCTTCCCATAGCACCGGGGAATAGACCTGTTCCACCAATAGTTGGCGAATTTCACTTCCCTCACGGACAGGTTTTGCTGTTACATTGGTCACCACCGGAACCTGAGCTTCGGCAAATTTCACAGTCTCCAATTTAGTAGAGAGCTTGTCCGCTGCCTCCTTCATCAAGGAGGAGTGAAAAGGACCGCTGACCTCCAAAGTGATAGCACGCTTGCCGCCTGCTTCCTTCACACGCTCAGCGACAGCAGCTACGCCCGCCTTTGTACCCGATACAACAATTTGTCCGGGACAGTTGATGTTAGCCAATTCAACCAGTTGACCAGATTCTGTGATATCACGGCACAATACGGCCAATGCTTCACGATCAGCTCCCAGCACAGCAGCCATCCCACCTTGTCCATCAGGAATGGCTTGTTCCATAAACTGACCACGTGCACGAACAGTCTCAACCGCATCCTCGAATGTGAGAACACCGGAAGCCACTAGCGCGCTGTACTCTCCTAGACTGTGCCCAGCTACATAATCAGGACGAATGCCCTTGTCCTTGAACGCTTCATACAACGCAATGCTCGCCGTTAACAGTGCAGGCTGCGTATTGGATGTCTGCTTCAAGGCTGTGTCCGGCCCTTCAAATATCAGTGTACTTAGCGCGAAACCCAAACGTTCGTCTGCTTTACGAAATACTTCTGTTGCGGCTGGAACTGCTTCATAAGCATCTTTAGCCATACCTACCGCTTGTGAACCCTGACCAGGAAATATAAATGCCGTTTTGCCCATCGTGCATGCACCTCTCTGTTTCCCATACTTCTACTGTAAAACACTAGTCAAATTCAATATTATATCAAAAATTGCACTTAATTACCAGATAAGAACCGACGCACCCCAAGTCAAACCGCCGCCAAAGCCCACCATGAGTACACGGTCGCCTTCCTTCATGCGGCCTTCCTCAGCTGCTTCCACAAGAGCGAGAGGAATAGATGCTGCGGATGTATTTGCATATTTATTAACATTAATAACTACCTTTTCCTCAGGCAAATCCAGGCGTTGCATTGCTGATTGGATGATACGAATATTGGCTTGATGCGGGACAAACAGATCAATGTCGTCTTTGGACATCCCAGCTTTCTCCAACACATCAACCGTTGCTGTTCCCATAACGCGAACTGCGAACTTGAACACTTCGCGTCCGTTCATGTAAATATAGTGCTGTTTATTTTCCAGTGTGTCGGTACTCGCAGGCAAACGTGAGCCCCCAGCTTCCAACTTGAGCAAGGTGCCTCCAGCGCCTTCAGCTCCAAGATCAAAGGATTGGAATCCTCTGCCTTCAGGTACTTCACCAATCACTACAGCTCCTGCTCCATCTCCAAAAAGAACGCAGGTATTGCGGTCCGTATAATCTGTAATCCGGGAAAGACAGTCTGCACCAATGATTAACGCATTATTATAAATCCCTGTCTTAATGAAGCTCGTTGCCGTAGCCAGCCCGTACACAAAACCCGAGCATGCAGCTGACAAATCAAAGGCCGCTGCACCTTTGGCACCCAACTTATCTTGAAGAATACAAGCAGTTGACGGAAATGCCATATCCGGTGTAACCGTAGCTACAATAATCAGGTCCAAATCCTGTGCCGTCATACCCGCAGATTCCAATGCCTTAACTGCTGCTTCATATGCCAAATCAGATGTAGCCTGCTCTGGAGCAGCAATATGGCGCTCCTGAATCCCTGTACGGCTGACAATCCACTCATCACTCGTTTCGACAATTTCTTCCAGATCTTTATTAGTCAGAATTTTCTCAGGTACGTATTTCCCTGTTCCGATAACACCAACCGGCCGTAATTTATTCATATCGTCACTCACTTCCTGCTGATTTCCTTAGATATACTTTCCACCAACCGGTTTTGTAAGGCCGTGCGAGCCTGTCTAACCGCATTTTTGACGGCAGTGCCATCAGACGAACCGTGACTTTTTAAGACGAGTCCGCTCAACCCCAACAAAGGGGCCCCGCCGTGCTCTTTATAATCCATTTTCCCTTTCAGACCCCGAAGTTCTGGCATAATCAAGGCTGCCGCCAGCTTGGTCTTTAAGGATTTGGTGAACTGCTCTTTAAGGAGAGAAAATATCGCTCCAGCTGTTCCCTCCAGCGATTTTAGCATAATATTACCGGCGAATCCGTCGCACACCAGTACATCACAATTCCCGGTTAACACATCTCTAGATTCAACATTCCCCACAAAATTGACAGGTAGCTGCTCAATGAGAGGGAATGCCAACTTTGTCAGTTCATTGCCCTTTCCAGCTTCAGTCCCAACATTCAGCAGCCCTACCCTTGGAGAAGCCAGACCGTGAACTTTCTGACGGTACAAGCTCCCCATGAGTGCATACTGAGCAAGATGTTCAGGCTTGGCATCCATATTGGCCCCCAAGTCCAGCGCTAAAATACCTTGATCGTCAATCGTCGGTATCATCGGCGCGAGAGCCGGACGCTCAATGCCCTCCATTCTACCAACCACCAGCAATCCTGTAGTCATTAGAGCGCCTGTATTACCTGCGGATATCATGGCATCCGCTTCGCCTTCCTTAACCATTCGACCAGCTACGACCATCGAGGCATCCTTTTTACGCCGTACGGCCTTTACAGGCTCGTCTTGCGCATCTATCGTTTCGGACGCATGGCGAATGCTGAGATTCGTAGGCAGCGTCCTGCCGTTCAGAACCAATTCAATCCGTTCCTGGTCACCAACCAGCGTAATGTCTGTATCTTTCCATTCCGCTGCCGCAGATAACGCGCCTTCTACTGTCGCCTCAGGGGCATTATCTCCCCCCATGGCATCAATGGCGATCCGCATGCTGACTTCCTCCTTCGCTATACTCTTCCTCCGTGGAGCGATAAATAACAAAGTTACCTTGGAATACCATCTCTTCTCCTACGTAGGCAAACACTTCCACCTTGGCTTTTCCTTTTTGTTCTGGATTTGAACGCACATATGCCTTGGCAATGCATTTTTCACCCAAATGAACTGGACGAACAAAGCGAATATCCGCTGAAGCGGTCAATGCTATCTCATCGTTAATTACGGCAACGGCCAATGAATTGGCCTGTGCAAACACATAATGTCCTCGTGCAATGCCTGTCCGTGAAAAGGTATGTTCCTCTTTGATCTCGAAAATCGAAATACCGCTTCGATCCAACTGGAGATCAACAATGTCCCCGATTACTTCATGTAAAGGCAAGGAACGAACCTGATCGTAGGAGCGCTCAGCCATCAACTTTAGCCGCTCCCGCAATTCCGGAATTCCCAGCTCCATTCGGTCCAGCCGAATAGTCTGAATGCTTACCTTCAATTGTCTTGTCAATTCCTGATCCGTCACGAACGGATTATCATCAATTAATTGAGTCAGCCGTTGCTGCCTCTGTCTCTTCGGCAAACGTTCGATATCAGTGACGCCTCCTTTCCCTACAGTAAACTGCCGTTCAGCCGACAGTTCAGGTTATTTTACGTTCTAACGGCTAAGCTTCAAGCCGGTTTGTCTTCTTGTATGTATAAAGGAGCCTCTTGGGACCTTCTTTCTTAGAACCTGGTACTAAAACAGTATATAGCATGCTGACGCAAAAAGAAAGCATGCTGATAAAAAAAGTAGCGCCTCACTGAAGTGAAGCGCTACTTTTTCTGCGAATATTCCAAAGAATCCGCTTATCGGATATTATTGAGAGATGATCTCTCTAGCTTTGTACGTTCCGCAAACTTTGCACACATGGTGAGCAAGTTTCAATTCGCCGCATTCGGAGCATTTCACCATACCTGGTACTTCCAGTTTAAAGTGAGTACGACGTTTGTCGCGACGAGTTTTGGATGTTCTCCGTTGAGGTACTGCCATTATTCCCACCTCCTTAAACAGATCAACCCCGCATTGACGGGTATGACTTCTTATCTCATTCAAGACTGAAAGAAAATGCCAAAAGACAATAATCTTACAGCCGGTGAATCAAGTCTGCAACATCCATGTATCGGTTCAATAATTTCCCGGCACAAGCGGATGATGATTTTTTTCAAAATTGAACTCAATTCTCATTTAAAAAAATCCTTAAGCCCTGCCAGACGCGGATCAATCTTTTCCGTATCTCCGTTACTGTCGTCGGAGCCAATGCTCCAGTTTTGTCCGGCCGCTGGTGCGATTCCCTGACAATCCTCACTGCATATCGGCGCAAACGGCACATGCAGTACAAACAGTTCTTCACAATACGGCGCAATGTCGAAGGAATCCTCCGTCACTGCGATAAAATCGCCATCTTCATCCTCTTCTTCAACACTTGAAGATGAGGTTTGCTTGAACCGTTCACGAAATTCAATCTTCAAATCCTCGTGCATCGGGCTCAAGCAGCGTGAGCAAAGCATGTCCAGACCTGCGGTCAACGTGCCTTCCACGCTCATCGAGCCTTGACCCAGACTAACGGCGACCAAGTCGGTCTCCAGCGGGGAAACGGCTGTAACATCAGCACGATCCGCTACCAATTCACTCACATTAAGAGATTCACGAATTGGAACAGGACCATCACTTGTTGCTACTTTGCGAAAAAATAGTTGCATCACTATCACTCCAAACAAACAAAAATTATTATACCGACTGATTGAGTCGTTTGTCAACACCTTTCACTTTACACCACTTGCAAATCCGTCAGTTTTCTAATGGTTCATTAGGATCTACGCAGAGTGCAAAAAATGTGTTGTGTTCATCATGTACCTATGAGTATTCGTACCCCCGCCACTCTTCGTGTACAATAATGCGAGTATAAAGCTTTTTGGTCTAGGTCTCAATGGTCTTGTTCATGTGCATGATGAAATATCAGATAGCTGACCCAAAAACATCATTTACTGATAGTAATAAGCTACCAAAAGAAAGGAGCCGACATACAGTTTTGAAAACACTCGGTATAATTGTAGAGTATAATCCCCTGCATAACGGACATGTTCATCACTGGAAGGAATCTCTCCGTATAACTGGTGCACAGCACACAGTGGCTGTGATGAGTGGTCCCTTCCTTCAGCGGGGCGAACCCGCGATTACAGACAAATGGTCACGCACCGAAATGGCACTCGCTATGGGCGTAGACCTGGTTCTAGAGCTGCCCGTAGCTTATGCTGTCCAGCCCGCAGAATGGTTTGCCCGCGGCGCGGTGACCCTGCTCTGCGCGACAGGCATTGTCGATGCGCTCTGCTTCGGCAGCGAGAGTGGAGACATCGCCCCGCTGCACGCGCTGGCCCGCGTGCTGGCGACAGAGCCGGCCGAGCTCAAAGCCGGCATCGCCCAGCGCCTGAGCAAGGGCGCAAGTTATCCCGCCGCCTACGCAGGAGCCGCAGCCGAGCTGGCGGCCGAAGGAGCGGATGGCGCTGCGCTCGCCGCTCTCATGCAGCAGCCCAACAATACGCTCGGGCTGCATTACTTGATTGCGCTGGAACGGCTGGGCAGCACAATCAAGCCCTTTACGGTAGCCCGCACGGGATCGGGCTACCACGAAACCGTGGCGCCTGCGGACGGAGTCATCGCCAGCGCCACGGCCATCCGCCGTCTGCTGCTGGACGGCGGGCCGGAGGCCGCGTCGCCGTACGTACCTGCGACGACGCTGGAGATTTTGCAGCGCGAGTGGCAAGCCGGACGCGCACCGCTGCATTGGGAAGCGTTCTGCCAGCCGCTGCTGAACGCCCTGATCACGCGTAGCCCGCAGCAGCTGGCGGAGCTGCACGAGGTCACCGAAGGGCTGGAGCATCGTCTGCAGCAATCGCTGTACACGCTGCCCCAGCCCTCTGTGGAGGCTCTGTTTGCCGCTGTCAAAACAAAGCGCTATACTCGTACGAAGCTTCAGCGAATGTGTACACATATTTTGCTGAATCATGCCAAAGTCGATATGATTCCTTCTGAGCTGGCGAAAGGTCCCGGCTATATCCGCGTGCTCGGCTTTAACAGAACTGGACGCGAGCTGCTGGCGCGAATGAAAGACACAGCCGTCCTGCCAGTATGGGTCAAGCCGTCTGCCGGATCACACTCACATCTGGACTGGGATACTGCCGCAGCGGCAATACATGCAGCCGGGATGCCGCGTCCTGCCATTCGTGCCATGTATGCTGATTACTTGCGACCGCCCCTTATGGTTTAATAGGCAGCTTTTCCATATAATTCAGCGCATCGCCAAGCTTGCGAACCGGAACAAGCTTCATCTGGCTCCCGATTTGCTCTGCTTTGGCTTTGGCCTCTTTATAATTATCTGCCGGGACGAAAAACAATTCCGCGCCCTGACGGTCAGCAGCGACAATTTTATACTTGGCGCCACCAATCGCTCCAACCTGACCGTCCTTATCAATGGTACCCGTACCAGCTACACGATATCCCTTACTTAAATCACCTGGTGTCAACTGGTTGTAGATTTCCATAGTAAACATCAAACCTGCCGAAGGACCTCCGACATCTGTGGATGTAAAATGAATTGTTTTACGTCCATCCTTCGGCTCCACTTTCTGTACCGTGGCGATACTGACACCAAACCCTGAACGTTGTTTTCCCGTCTCACTGTCTGTGATGGTCGTTAATGGAGCTTGCACAGCCAGCAACTTTCCATCCCGCTTTAGCTTTACTTTCACCGTCGTTCCCGGTTTCTCATTTTCCAAGGCATTCCGAATGGAGCGATTATCAGTTACCCTCGTACCGCTTAGCTCTAATATTTCATCTCCGGGCTCAAACACGCTGCGAGATCCTGGAACCTTAAATACATACACATAATCTGGCACAATACGATAAGGGACATGAGCACGTGTGTAGGCAGCCTCCATCGCAGAAGATTGGGAATCCCCCATATACCATACCTGCTCTGCCGCATATTCGTCTTCACTTCTGCCATGCAGACGATCTTCTTTGCGCTGAATCTCCGAGTTGCTGTCCAGCTTGGACAGTGCCAACATAATGAGATTGGCATAACGCGCCGATACTGTCGTCATCATAAAGCTCCCTCGTTCGCTGCTATCTCCTTCCTGTACTTTAACCATCGGTTTGATCTCATTTGCCCCACCTGGTCCATAGATCAGATAAGGGGTTGGCATATAGACCAGCACATAGACCATTGCAACCAGCATTAAGACATAACCGGTTGTAAAAAATGCTCTTTTCCGGTTTATTCGCTTCATTGCTTCTCCCCCTTGCAGCCTAACTTCTCCTATCTTACCCAAGTGCCTCTGCACCATTTGTTCTCAAGCCTTCGAAAAAAGCATACATTGTTTACGACAACGCGTACGAGCAACCTATATTAAGATAATGAACGTGAATAAACGCTGGAAACAGCATCCGACTCTCCTTAGTATATTTATGAGAGGTGAACTCTTTGATGCAAAAGGAAGCCCGCCCTGCTCCTTATTGGACAACCTTGCTGCTTGGCCTTGGAGCCATTTTGCTTGTAGCGGCTATCGTCGCCTCACCAGAAGAAGTATTTCAAGCCTCTACCCAGGGGCTTAAGTTATGGTGGAGCATTATTTTCCCGGCCATGCTGCCTTTTTTGATGCTGTCCGAAATGCTTATTGCCTTTGGTCTGGTACATGGTCTAGGTGTACTGCTGGAGCCGTTCATGCGATCCTGGTTCCGACTACCCGGACGAAGCGGCTGGGTGCTCGCCCTCGGCCTGACTGCGGGATTTCCGGCTGCTGCCGAGGCGGTACGCCAATGGGCACAGCAAGAAGACATGACCGCGCTTCAGCTTCGACGTCTGACTGCTATCGCTCATTTCTGCAATCCGATTACGATCCTGCTCGTCATTGGAACAGGACTGCTGCATAACGCTGCCGCAGGTGGGGTGTTACTTGCCGTTCACTGGATTTCCGGGCTGCTGGCAGGCTGGATCACAGTCAGACTCTCTGAATCGTCCAGAAAATCAAAAAAACGGGAAACGCCAGCCGCCAGCCGGCGCACTTCTGATTCCCGCACTACCACCTCCCTGATCCGATCTGCATGGGAAGCTACCCGCTCTGCCAGAGAACGGGATGGCCGCAGTTTTGGAAAACTGTTAGGCGAAACCGTATCCCATGCTGTACAGACGCTGATGGTGACAGGTGGATTCATTATTTTCTTTTCCGTCCTGATTCGGCTGCTAACCCTATACTCAGGCCAAGGGACTCTTTCACTGGTGTGGCCCGCCTGGATGGAAATCCATCTGGGTTCCTATGAAATCAGCCGGATGCCCAACGATCTCCGTACACAAGCAGCACTGATCAGTGCTGTATTGGGCTGGGGGGGCCTGTGCGGCTGGCTTCAAATCACCGCCGTCACCAGACCTTCCGACAAGGGCATCACCTTTACCTTATCACGCGTGCTCCATGGGATCATTGCTTTTGGTCTTACCTTAGCGGCATGGACTCCGCTTACCCGCATTGTCAGTAATACAATCCCTGCTTACGTCAGTCGCAGTTCTGTATCTTCTTTTGCGGAAAGTGTAAATGATTCCGGCTCGCAATCTGTCATGGCTGGAGCCAGCAGTTTACTAACACAAATAGAAGGAACATCCATGTACCCCTGGCAACTAACCGTACTGTCCGTTGCACTCCTGAGCACAATTATACTAGTTCTGCTCGCCGTTTCCTTTATGACTTCATGGTGGAGCCACCGCGAATCGCGTTGACCTTGGCACGCAGTGCGTCTTCGACCTCTGGCGACACCAGATCTACGACCTTGCCATCAAAATGCGCAATTTCCTTCACCATACTGGAACTCAGATATGAATAAGCCGGATTGGTCATCATAAAGATCGTTTCCGCATCGGGGTTCAGCTTATGATTGGTAGAGGCTAATTGCAGCTCATATTCAAAATCGGTCACTGACCGAATTCCTCTGACAATAACCTGAGCCCCTTTTTGGCGTACATAATTGGCTGTCAGATCACGGAAGCTGTCCACTTCCACGTTCGGAATATCGCGAGTTACCGTCCGCAGCAGCTCCATTCGCTCCTCAAGTGAAAACAGTGGATTTTTACTAATATTGTTAAGAACCGCGACAATCAGTAGATCAAACTGTCGAGCCGCTCTTTGAATAATATCCTGATGCCCCATCGTCACGGGATCAAAGGTTCCCGGATATACGGCAATACGTGGTTTGTGCTCAATCATGATGTTCCTCCCCGTCTGATTCGGTGATACCGAAGTTGACCTCTTCGGCTTCTGTATCTTCTTCGGCATCCGACAAAGCATCATCTGCAAAGTGATAAATGGATAACGCCGTTTCACCATAGACCGCTTTTCTAACCTGTTCAAACGGCCCGAAACTTACCGGATACTCATGTCCCGATTCATACTCCAGTACGATGATTGCACCTGAACGAAGCAAGTCCAACTCAGCCATGCGGCTCATTAATTCATCTCCGTGCTTGAGACGATAAGGAGGGTCCAGAAAAACAGCATCAAAAAGAGCTCCACGTTTTGCCAGCGCCTTGAGCGCTCGTCCGGCATCATTGCGGAACACTTCTGCTTTTTCTTCCAATCCAGTTTTTCGCAAATTTTCTTTAATGACATCAATGCTTTTGGATTCCATATCAATAAAAACTGCCTTGTCCATTCCCCGACTAAGCGCCTCTATACCGAGGCCGCCACTGCCAGCAAACAAATCAAGCGCGACTCCTCCATCAAAATAAGGACCTATCATGCTAAATAGCGCTTCCTTGACCTTATCCGTTGTCGGTCGCGTCCCGGTGCCGGGAACTGCCTTTAACGGCCTTCCTTTGGCACTACCCGATACCACTCTCACGCTGAAACTCACCTATTTTCTATATGTGTTCATAACCATATAAAGATTATGACGTTATCGTACCACATGCATCGCCGTTTGAAAAACTTAGTGATAAAGCAGGTATAAAAAACCATCTCCTGGGCATCCTTAAGATATCGGCATTCAACCAATGTCGTAGACAACCGCGGAGAAGACTTACGTTTCCCCATAAGCTCTTCGTCCGGTTTCTCCTCTCCCATTCGGGCGCTCTTTCGTGGAGCGCCTGTTTTTTTGCATAAAAAGGAGCTGCTTCATAGCAATAGCAGCTCATATGTATTATTTTTTACTCTGCATTTTTCTTATTTCAGCAGTTCCTCGGGTGTATCCCCTTGATAAACATACACATAACTTGCCACTGATACAGCAAAGGTCGCGAACATAGACAACGATGTGGCTAACCCGTATACGATTTTTTTCATCATTCCATTCACCTCCTTCCTCGAATCAATGTTAGGCTTTGAAGCAAGAAAGCAACAGCTACTACAGAAGAACCTATTACAAAATTAGTACATACAAGCAGGGAGGATAACAATCGCAAGAGGGGATAAAACCGGACTGGAATGCGCGACTGCTTTTCAATTCTGGAAGGGGCAAAGCACAAAACAAGAATGAGAGCGATTCCGGTAAACAGGTTTGTCCACCCATTATTTAAGGAAATGCAAGATATGTATGTAAAAGCTACAGAGGTGACCACCACACATGCCATACCCGTTTTCAAGTGAATGCCACCAGAGACTTGGCGCAGTAAGGCAAAAGCGATGAGAATCGTTACAGCCTCTACCATACGCCCTGTGAAGAATGAAGCGAATAGTGTCAACACGATGATCATGGTCGCATTCAGGATGAGAGCAAGTGCGTATTTAAGTACTGGGACGGAGGCCGGATGATCAGGCACAGTACGTTTAATCTGATTAGCAAGTTTCAAAGCCACCGTTTCAATCATCCCGATATTCCTTTCCGACTGCATAATAGATAAAAAAGCCCGATACCAGTGCAAAAAATATCATACTCAACCATATTTCATTATAGTAAAGCACAATAGATGTTGAAATGAGAGACAAAATGATCAGCGTGATGACAATGCCATATTCCTCTTTGAACTTAAGCTTTTTGAAATTTGGGGAAAAGCCGATCCCTTTTCGATACAATATAAATGAAATAAGTAGCCCTGTGGCTGCACTAACTACTTGTAACAGATAGCCCTTCAAGGAACCGTCCTGCAGCTCAGATACTGGCAGGTTACCAAACATAGCTTTCAGAAGTACCGACTGAACAACAGCATAGGCAAAATAACCTGTAACCGTCATAATACCTGACCAAACAATCGGAATCTTCACCACCGTAGCAAGTAAAAAAATAAAAAGCAGCATATTAATGACAGGTACCAAATAAGAGAGTGAAAATTCCTCTCGGAGCAAAAAGCTTTGCATGTTCATAATCAGGTTTACAAAAATAGCCTGCCATAGATAAGGAGTCATTCTAACTTTAAAAACACTTAAAATCAGCGCAAAAACAGCTACTCCTTCCAGTGTAGAGAAAAGTAAAAAGCCAAGCGGCTCCAAAAGCATACGTGCATCTCCTTTACAATTCCAACAAACCTCATACGGTGTATTCAAAAACTTGGATGTACATCGAATATAAAGGGCTGGGAGCTACTTTTCAAGAGGTCTTTTCAATAATTTCGTAGATTTATTCAAGCACTTCAATCAAATGTTATCTGATGCTGCTTCAAGTTGCAACTAGGCTACACTTTCTTTGACCGAATCTTCCTGCTCCCGTACTGTTTTTATACGTGATATAAGCTTTTTACCCAATCGGATGCCCGGCTGTTCAATCCATGTATAGGTTAACCAGGAAAGTCCCACGGTGCATAGCAGCGTCATGATGAACATAAGGGTGAGGCTGACTAGGGGAGCAAACGGTAATTTAATCTGCGCGATTAGCCCTAGGACCAACATATGCGTCAAATACATGCTATAGCTGAGGCGACCGATCCATGACCATACCTGATTAAGCAGCCACATTGGCTGCCAATGATACAAAGCATACGCACCCAGCAGCAGCCCGACACCTATGAGATAATCCGTTATACCTCCAACAAACGCAAACAGCACAGCAACAAGCAACAAACCTCCAGTCAGCGGGTTTACGCTTTTCCAATGACGCTCGTCTTTCCAAATGAAGAACAACAATATCCCCAGACCAAAAACAGGCAGTTGATTCGGAAACCATAAATATAAATAATGCCCCCATAAAGAGGGATCGCTGATCAATGGATATTGAGCAAACACTGTATTGAGCCCGAAGCTTGCCACAAGCATCATTACGATAAACCAAGTCGCATGGCGCACCGATCGAATCAGCTTAAATAAGAGGGGGATAATTAGATAAAACATACATTCCACCGCAATGGACCATTCCACACCGATAATGCTGTTGATCCAATACGGATTGAGACCATTCAAAAATAGAACATGAGCTGCAATATTAGTGGCAGTGACTCCCTCCTGATCTCCAAGCCAAAATCGCGAACCTGTCCCATTCACCATTAAATAGATTCCTAACATCACGTAATACAAAGGTGCAATCCGGAAAAACCGACGCAACAGGTAGGCCGTCATTCCTTCTCCCTTGTCACTCGAACGCCTGCTCATGGATAGAAACAGCGTAAAAGCACTCGCCATATAAAATAAAGCGACTCCTTTAGCTCCTAGACCTAAGCCTTTTTGCAACCAACCGCTTAACCCGTCCACATGCTGGCTGACATGCACAAGCAATACTCCGAGAATCGCCAACGCCCTTAACGTATCTACAAATTGCAACTTGTCTTGTTCCCTATTCCCCTTGTCTTCAGGCATCGTATCCCTCCAAGATAATTCTCCATGATACATTTTGTATCTATAATACACAAAATGTATCACCCAAGTAAACTCTCCCTGATGCAAAAAACACCCTCTGACCGCACAGAGATGCGATCGGAGGGTGTTGAATTTGTCATGCTATCATTCAGCCTGTTCCCTGTTCTCTTGCGTTATTACCAAAAACGAACAGGGGATAATTCCAGGAATATGAGTTTATTTGTTTAAATGAAAAGGTACAGTCGTTACGATGACGTCTTTGTAATTAATTAAATAAGCTCTCATCAGCAAACTGGTCTGATTATGCAATATATTTTCCCACCAGTGTTTAGTGATAAATTGTGGAATGAGAACTGTAATGTGATCCTCATCTGCTTTTTTCCACTCTACTGTATCGATGAACTTGCGAAGCGGATTGATGATGCTGCGATAACGAGATCTCAGCACTACTAAACGTATACCCACATCCCACTCTTCCCACTTCTGCTCCATTTTTTGAATCGCTTCATCATCCACACCAACATATACGGCAACCACATTGTCCGACAGGGTTTTGGCATAACTGATGGTATTCATGACGACACGCGTAATGCCTGCCACCGGAATAATAATCGTGTTGCCTTTGACCATAGGTTTGTCCTTCGTAATATCAATGCGCAGTTGTTCAGCCGTATTTTTGTAATGCTTATTAATCTTCATAAAGAAATACAGCACCAAAGGCAGGAAGATAAAGACTACCCACACCTGGCTAAACTTAGTAAAGATAAAGATAAGCGTAATTGACAGTGTAGTGAGCATCCCAACCGTATTAATAGCCAATTTAACGACCCAGCCAGCAGGTTTGAGTCGAATCCATCGGATCATCATACCGAGCTGTGACAGGGTAAACGGGATAAATACCCCTACGGCATAAAGTGGGATCAAATTTTCTGTGTTGCCCCCAAAAACGATGACCAGCAATGCCGAGAAGATACTCAGAAACAGAATGCCGTTAGAATAGCCAAGTCGATCTCCACGGACCATGAACATATGCGGCATGTATTTGTCTTTCGCGAGCATAAAAGCAAGCAACGGAAAGGCCGAATATGCTGTGTTGGCCGCCAAGAACAAGATAAGCGCCGTTACGCCTTGAATGATGTAATAGATCACACCGCGCCCAAAAGTGGCATTCGCAATTTGCGAAATCACTGTTTCTTGCGGATTAGGACGAACACCATACCAATAAGCCAGCAAACTAATTCCGATAAACATGCAGCCGAGAATCAAGCCCATCATCATCAATGTAGTTGCCGCATTTTTAGCAGCAGGCTTACGGAAGTTCGGAATGGCATTCGAGACAGCTTCTACACCGGTTAGCGCCGAACAGCCTGAACTGAAAGCTTTCAGTAAAAGAAACAGACTAACATTGGATACCGTGGCTCCGAATTGCGGCGCCGCCGCATGGGCTCCTCCTGCCACGTAATGAATGATACCACTAATAATTAAAACAAAAATGGCAACAACAAATAAGTAAATCGGTATAGCCAGCACCGAGGCAGATTCCGTTACCCCGCGCAAGTTCATAATAGTCAAAAAGATAATCATCACCAAAGCAATGGCGATCCGGTGATCATGTAACGATGGGAACGCCGATGTAATTGCATCTGTTCCAGCCGATGAGCTTACAGCTACCGTTAGAATATAATCGACCAGCAGAGAGCCGCCTGCAATCAGACTCGGACTCTTACCTAAGTTGTCCTGTGCGACAATGTAAGCTCCCCCACCTCCAGGGTAGGAAAAAATGGTCTGTCTATACGACAGGATCAGAATGATCAGCAAACCCAATACCGCAATGGATATAGGGATCGAGTACCATAAGGCAGCGAAGCCTGCTGTAATTAAAACCAGCAAAATTTGCTCCGTTCCGTAAGCTACAGAGGACAATGCATCTGAGGACAGAATGGCCAGTGCCTTTAGCTTATTCAGTTTCTCATCTTCAAGGGCCGTCGATTTTCGCGGACGACCGATTAATAACCTTTTGACTTTACTTAGCATTTCGTTGACTCCTTCTTTGGATGAGGGTTTTGCAAAAGAACTATAAATCGTATATTTATTATGTCACCTGCACATCAGATTGATGAAACAAATGAACTATTATTTTATACTCCCTCATCCAGAAAAAAACAATAAGGAATGCCCCCTAAAAAGAGAAATCTCGAGTAAGAAAGAGTATTTCGATAAAATACCCTTATGTATACAATATTTTGAACTTTTCTGGCGTAATTCCTTCCGCACGGCGGAAAGTTGCCACAAAATGACTGACATCTCGGAAGCCTACGCGCTCCGAAATCTCCTTCACCGTTAATTGCGGATACTCTGTCATCATTTCCTTTGCCTTCCGCAATCGAATTACAATCAGATAGGCATAGGAAGTCACACCGAACGCCTGCTTAAACAATGTGTTTAAATGACGAGCGCTGACATTCATCATAACGGCCATATCCCTTAAACCCACATCTGGGCTGGCATAATTTTGCTCCATAAAGGTCAGTACAGGGGTTAAACGTTCCACATTATGAGATAGGGAAGGCATCGAGCTATGTTGTCCATGTTTACGCAGCAGAGTCAGAAAACGGTACATATTGGCTGAGGCATCTAATCCGGACAAATCATGTTCACTAACCATGGAGTGCAGCATGTTCTCGCCAAAGCTGTGCAGCTCGCTATCCGGGTCCCAATGATACCCTCGCGTATGCTTCAATCCGAGTGCAGTTAATACAGCAGCGGCGATGGGTCCGTCGAATGTGATGTATAAGGTTCGCCATACCTTGGTCGCCCGTCTATAAGCATGGGCTTCACCCGGCAGCAGTAGCACCCCGGAATGCTCACCCAAACGAAAAGTTCCCCCTTTATATGTAAACCCCCCTTCACCTGATACCGTCTGAATCCAGTGAAAACACGGATATCCCTCTGGACGGGACACATCCTCCTGCCTGCTATTGAATCCGATGCTTTCAATAAAAAGGGGTAAAGAGTGCTCACGAGTAGTCAGGAAAAATCGCAAATGATGAGGAGTCAAAATCATAAAAAGCACCTCCGGCGTATACGTTATTTATTTCTCATGTAGTTCCATATTATTATATACATGTTCATTTTATTATATTTAAAAGCAGTTATTTGTATTATAAGATAGGATTATTCTTATATATAGAGGTGATTGGCGTGATAAGCAGCAAACTTCCTAAAGTATTTTACGGTGGGGATTATAATCCTGAGCAATGGGATGAGGCCACGCATCAGGAGGATTTACGGATGTTCAGGCAGGCAGGGATTGATATCGCCACGGTCAACGTGTTCTCATGGGCTAAAAATCAGCCTGACGAAATCACATATCGTTTTGAGTGGCTGGATCAGTTGATTGAACATCTTTATGAAAGCGATATCTTTGTTTGTCTAGCAACTAGTACGGCGGCGCATCCGGCTTGGATGGCTACCCGTTATCCCGACATTCTTAGGGTCGATGCTGATGGACGCAAGCGAAAATTCGGTGGACGCCATAACTCTTGTCCGAACAGTCCAACCTATCGAAAATACGCGGAGCAGATAGCTGACCGACTTGCAGAGCGCTACAAAGACCATCCCGCGATCCTCGTGTGGCACGTATCCAATGAATATGGCGGGGACTGCTATTGTGACAACTGTGCCGCAGCGTTCCGGGTGTGGCTCAAACAAAAATACGGATCACTGGAGGAGCTAAACCGAGTTTGGAATACGTCCTTCTGGGGTCACACCTTCTATGATTGGGATGAAATTGTACCTCCAAATAATCTGAG
Source organism: Paenibacillus ottowii (assembly GCF_006874425.1). Classification (GTDB taxonomy): domain Bacteria; phylum Bacillota; class Bacilli; order Paenibacillales; family Paenibacillaceae; genus Paenibacillus; species Paenibacillus ottowii. The sequence continues at coordinate 313,547 of NZ_VIJZ01000004.1, read as the reverse complement.
CGAACATTGGGGAGAAAATCACTCCACATTCCAGGGCATATCCCTCGACTATGCACGCTTTAATTCAGACAGTATGCTGGATTGCTACCTGCTGGAATATAACGCGATTAAAAAGCATATACCCGATGCTGTGGTAACAACCAATCTGATGGGCTTTTTTAAACAGCTGGATTATTTTAAATGGGCTAAGCACATGGATATTGTATCCTGGGACAGCTATCCCGGAGCTAATACCCCGATCAGCTATACGGCGATGGCGCACGATCTGATGCGTGGCTTGAAGGAGGGGCAGCCCTTTATGCTGATGGAGCAAACACCGAGCCAGCAGAACTGGCAGCCCTATAACTCGCTTAAACGGCCCGGCGTTATGCGGTTATGGAGTTATCAGGCCGTAGCGCATGGCGCGGACACAGTCATGTTTTTCCAGCTTCGCCGCTCGATCGGTGCATGTGAGAAATTCCACGGAGCCGTAATTGAGCATGCGGGGCATGAGAACACACGCGTATTTCGCGAGGTGGCACAGCTTGGCAATGAGCTTGGCGCTTTAGGCAACACACTGCTTGATGCCACTGTTAATGCCAAAGTAGCTATTTTATTCGATTGGGATAATTGGTGGGCTTTGGAGAAATCAAGCGGCCCTTCCGTTGCCTTGAATTACGTAGATCAGGTGCATAAATATTATGCCACCCTCTTCCGGCGTAACGTACAGGTAGACCTGATTTCAGTGGACACAGATTTCCAAAAATATGATCTCATTATCGCGCCTGTACTTTACATGGTCAAGCCGGGGACTGCAGAGAAGCTGGAACAATTCACAGAGCGCGGCGGCACCTTCCTAACGACCTTTTTCAGCGGCATTGTAAATGAAAACGATCTGGTCACAACCGGAGGATATCCTGGTAAGCTGCGTAATCTGCTCGGAATCTGGGTAGAAGAAATTGATGCACTCCTCCCGGATTCAACCAATCGTATTCTATTGAAAGAACAAGTGGGCGTATTACAAGGTGAATATAAATGTGGGTTGCTCTGCGACTTGCTGCATAGTGAAGGAGCTGAGGTGCTGGCAGAATACGGCGATGATTTCTATCAGGGCATGCCTGCGCTGACACGCAATCGTTTTGGCCAAGGTGAGGCGTGGTACATTGCTTCTGACCCGGAGGAAACTTTCCTCGATGGTCTGCTGGCCTACATTTGTGAGCAAAAAGGGATTTCATCCCTGTTGCGTGCACCTGCGGGCATAGAAGCCACTGTACGGTCCAAAGATGGAAAGTCATATCTATTCGTTCTGAATCATAATGCCCAGACGCAGCAATATCATCTGGATGACCATAAAGGAAAAGAGCTGATCACTGGCAAGTTCCTGGAAGGAGATATTTCTATCGAAGGTTATGGCTTCCAGGTGCTGGAGCTTGCATAATACATCAAATCTGACTTATATCATTTACTTTACTGCATAAAGGCAATTGAGTACCAAAGGAGTAAATCATGAAACGACTGCTATGGATCGGCAGCTTGTCTTATTTTTTAATTGGTCTGGCACATGTGGTTGTAGGATCTCTACTGCCCGTGTTGCTAGAGCATTATGGTAGAAGCTATACAGATGGCGGAAGCCTGATTTTCGCTCAATTTTCCGGTTTTCTGGCTGGAGTCCTACTGTCACCGTGGCTTGCCCGGACTTTCGGCAAACGCCGAAGTCTGGTATTTTCCCTGCTCCTGCTGTGTGCGGCTGAAGTGCTGTATTCCATACTGCCGCCTTGGGGTTGGCTATATGCCGTCGGGGCGGCTGCCGGATTTGGCTTTGGCATGGTAGAAGCAGTCATAGGAACTATTGTGATTGGGGGTATTACCCAAGGAACGGGCGCAGCTATGAGCCGTCTGGAAGTTTTTTTCGGAATTGGCGCCTTGGCTATGCCGGCTATCGCCAGCCAGTTTATTGCGCTCGGTTGGTGGCGGCTGGCATTTCCCATCATCTCCTTGTTTGCAGCCGTAGCCACTATAGCCTGGCTGCGCGGGTCCTTCGGCACACTAAACGTTCTCTTGGACGAACAAGAACACCGTGGTGACAACCATAAGCGTTCCACTAATACACTGAATTCTCCTAGGGTTGAGGCTCCTAAAAGCAGCCCTGTAGGCAATTGGAAGCTCCTTGCATTATTTATTGTTTTTTTCTTTATCTACGTAGGAACAGAGATGAGCCTGGCCAATTTCCTGCCCTCCATGTTCATCGAGCGACTCGGTCTCACGCAAGCCGAAGCAGCACTCAGTGTCACCTGCTTTTGGTTGGCAATGGCCTTCGGGCGGTTATTTACAGGCTACATTGCCGATCGATACGGCTACGGTATCTTTGTCGCTCTAAGCTCACTGGCAGCTACTCTGCTGCTGTGTGTGTTCCCGCTGATCCAAGGCACTGCTGGCGCCTTTATCCTTATAGCACTGCTGGGACTCGGCATGTCTGGCATCTTTTCTATCGCGCTTGTTTTTGCCAGTAAAATGATGCCAGGTACAGAAGAATCGACCACCAGCTTGCTTATCGGTGCAGGCGGAGTCGGAGGAGCTCTGCTTCCCTTATGGCTTGGAAACAGTATGGATCGTGTAGGAGCTGTCGCTTCAGCATGGTTACTGGCGGGCTTCGCTTGTATCCTGTGCCTCCTTGGCGGCATTCTGTACGCCCTATATGTGCGCAAAAAGCGGCTTCAGACCATTTCATCATGATATAAGCCCACTATTGGCACCCCAAATGTATCCTTAGATGACAACCAAGGATACATTTGGGGTGCTTTTTTACATACTAGACGAAAGTACCTTGTACAGAAGCCTGTTTTTGGTCAAAATAGATGGTTTCCTATGAAACACAGGACAGATATCCATGCCTCCCCTAGATGAATGGAGTACTATACAACAAACCATCTGGAGGTGTTTGTATTGGGTCGTCCTGAGTTGAAGCGAAAAAAAAGCCGTAAAAAAGATGTTTTTGTCCGTGCCTGGTTTGATAAGCTAGAAAAGAAATTTGAGGAAATGCCCCCCAAAAAAAGAGTCCGCCCGAAACGGAAATCATTGGGTAAAGACAAAGACATTATTGTCAAAAAGCAAGTGGTTCATGTGAATATTAATCATGATGCTGATAGGGATTCCAGAGCCGCAGGAGATTTAGCGCAGTTCGGGTATATTTATAATGTGAGACCCCAAGTCGTTCCGATTGAAGGGGAGGTCACTTTCGATACGAATGGCATACTTACGCCCGGAATTGCTCACCTTCCAGGGACTGCCCAGATTGCTGTAGCCGATGCGGGGAAGTATGAAATTCATTTTTCAGTGTCGGGTGTAGAACCTAATCAATTCGCCATCTTTATTAATGGCGCACTGGCCGAGGGAACTGTGTACGGCTCAGGAGCCGGGACACAGCAGAACACAGGGCAAGCCATCCTCGCCCTGGCTTGCGGTGATGTCCTTACTCTGCGTAACCATAGCTCTACTGCTGCTGTTACCTTGCAAACCCAGGCAGGAGGAACTCGCACCAGCGTAAACGCCTCTGTCCTTATTCGAAAATTGGGATAGGCTTATGCTCCTGCAAAGACCTCGTATACTAAAAAAGGGTTTATCCATCGTACGAGGATAAACCCAAAATACTTTTAAAAGGCGATAATGATTCCTTTGTCATTGGCATACATTGAACTAATTCCCCTGGTGGACACAATATGAATATCTTTAAATTGATAGCGATTCTTCAAGGTATTCATTAATTTTTGTGCCAGTCCTGGATTATTGCAGTGAGTAATAACGATGCTTTCTCCTTCGGTACTCCGACCGCTTTTTTCAATGGTATCTGCCAACTTTTCAATGATTTGATTTTGACCACGGGCTTGAGTAAATAATGCGATGTTTCCGTCACCATCCGAACCTAAAATGGGTCTGATATGCAAAAGTGAGAGTATCTTACCAGTGATTTTATTCATCCGTCCGTTCTTGACTAAATTATCCAGGTTATCTAAAACAAAATAGGTTTTCATCTTGCTAATAAAGCTCTCCAGGGAGGAGATAATCTCGCTTTTATGATATCCTTCGTCGATCAGCTTGCGTAGTTTTATAACTAGCAGGAGTTGTCCGGCTGACGCGCTTTTTGAATCGAATACATGAACATCCGCCCCCTCTTCTTCCGCCATATCCTTTGCTACCAATGCACTGGAATACGAACTGGACAGGTTGCTGGATAATGTAATAGCAAATGAAGTGTGCACACCTTGAAAAGCTTCCTTATATAGCATAGGTGACGGGGAAGCGGAACCAATCTTGGTTGTACAGGCCTTCATCTCTTCCATAAACTGAGGCAAGTCCAATGTGTCATCATCTATGAAGCATTTTTCACCCAATGTCATGTTTAATGGAATCGTAGTTACTTGCATCTTTTCTTTAAGCTCTGTCGTTAAGTCGCAGCAACTATCTGCTATGATTTTATATCTCACCCAGTACACCCTCACATTATGTTATTTTTCATTAGAATCCGCATTCATCATATTCAAGGAAAGGTTAATTTCATTATCTCGACGTTGAGCTAAATATGATACTATGTACTATAATGAATTGCCAATGATATTAACAATGAATTATTTGTGAATTATTATGCTCGACTGGAACTATGCTAATCTCTGTTATGGTGAAGGAGTCTTCAAGCTATGCTTAAGCTAACTAACGATAAACATACGAAAGATAGAGATTACAGATATTTTGAAATGATGTGAAAAATAAATTGGGTAACCATTTCGTGGACCAAAGCTACGACTCCACCCAAAGCCTAAACGCCATAGTGTATTATGACAAAATAAACCATATAAAGGCTAGTTTTGTATATCCCCTTAATAACAAGCAGGATCAGATCATTGTCTGGACTATATTGGAAAGGTACTAGCTTTTATAAGAAAAAGCCAACCCGTAAATACTGGTTGGCCTTATCTTTTAAAGAATCTTCTACGCTTCTGAACGAGTATGAACTAACTTTACAGCACCGTTTGAACGGTGTCCCGTACTTGCTTCAACAATCCTTTGTAACCATCTTCATCAAGGTAGCCGATACTTCCCAGCAGCAGGTGACCGACCGACTCAATTCCAACAAAGTCAAAAATCCCTGTATCTGATGTGAGCTTCAATCCTGCAGTCATACCGATTTCATCGTAGATCGCGTTGGGCGTGCCGTGTGTATTCACGATAAACCCTTTTTTACCTGTAAGCAGCTTATTAATCCCTTCTACACCAGCCGTATATGCAAAGCCGTATGCAAATACACGATCTACGTATCCTTTCAGGATCGCAGGAAGACCTGTCCACCAAATGGGCGAAATAAACGTAATCGTATCGGACTGCGTGATATACTCCTGCTCTACTTTGATATCAGCCGGTGTTTGTCCAGCTCTCATTGCAGCAGTATCCTCAGGTTTTAATACCGGTTGAAAATCAAGAGCGTATAGATCACGTACAACGACTTCGTCACCTTTTTCCTTCAAGGTAGATACAACCGTTTCCAGTATCGCGTGATTAAAGCTTTCAGCATTAGAGTGAGCATAGATAATAAGATGTTTCATATTCAGACCTCCAGATGTTTTATGGTTATTTTGTTGACATTTATATAGATATCTATACATTTACTTAAAAAAATTTAAAACCTGTTTTTTACATGCTCCAGCAGATATTCCAGTTGTTTTTGTTCCTCGTCTTTGAGACCACCATAGATGGTTTCTTTTAATTTATTAGAGATCGTCTCAAATACAGGCTCCAGCTCTTTCCCCTTCTCGGTAAGATAGATCAGAGTAACTCGGCTATCCTCCCTTTCTTTTTTTCTTTCTACATACCCCAACTTCACTAGCTTGTCGATCAAAACAGTGACTGTGGGCTGCTGACGAGCAATTTTTTGCGTCAATTCCTTAATCGAAAGTCCATCCGTTTGATACAGGAACATCAATATTCCACCATGAGTAGGTACAATCCCTTCAACTCCATAGGATTCGAGCTCAGATACAATCAATTTATTGATCGAGTCTCTAATGGTTCCTATAAGGGCGGCTGCATTATTTTTTAACATACAAGCATTATTACATAGACATCTATATATATCAAGATGTTTATTTAGTCTGATCTGATTTTAACGTATGAAATACTTCAAAGAACTAGATTTTAGTCTGTTATAATAAGATTAAAAAAATAATTAGGAGCTTGTTAAATGGATCAAATTTTAAAGAAAATCCAGTACTTGAGCAGCCAAGAAAAGAAGACATTAGAGCAGATGGTTCTTAAATTATCCGAAGAAGTAGGAGAAACTTCTCAAGCCATGCTGTCTTATATGAATGCAAACGGAAGCGAATACAAGCAATTGAATATTTCCGATGTCAAAGAGGAATGTGCAGACGTGATTCTGGTCGCTCTTTCTTTATTTTATAAGCTAAGCAGCGACGAAGAAGAGCTTCAACAGTTCTTAAGCAAAAAAGTGAGCAAATGGGAATCTGTAATGACTTAAGCCAAAAGGTCACCATTAGCCTTGCTACGTCTATGGGGTTGTCCTATCTCTGGTCTAGTTATCTCTTAGCAGAAAATTCGAAGAAAGGGCTGCTCCCAGTATTCTTCGCTCATTTCCGGGACAGCCCTATTAGCATGTAACAAATAATTGCACCTATTATTTAAAGAATTTTCTTAAACATCTCGATAACTTGTTCTTTACTAGGTATGAACGGATTGCCTGGAGCGCAAGCATCCTTCATGGAATTCTCGGCAAGCAGATCCAAATCCACCTCATTTACACCCAGTTCAGAAAGTTTGGCAGGAATCCCCACTTCCTTCGACAGGTTCCTGATCCTTTGAATTACATAGTCTGCACATTCCTTATCCGTTTTCCCCTTATCTTCAAACCCGATCACCTTCGCGATGGCACGAAACTTCTCTGGGACATGCTTGGCATTCTCTTCTTCTACAATGGGTAGCAGCATGGCATTGCAAACACCATGAGGCAAATCATATACCCCGCCAAGCTGATGCGCCATAGCATGAACATAACCCAATCCGGCATTATTAAATGCAAGTCCCCCCAAGAAAATAGCATACACCATCTGTTCTCGCGCTTCTATATCATGACCGTCGCTCACTGTACGGGCCAAATTGCTAAAAATAAGCTCTACCGCTGCTAGCGCAGTTGCATCCGTTACAGGATAGGAACCTGGAGTAACCAAAGCTTCAATGGCATGGGTCAACGCATCTAGTCCTGTAGCTGCCGTTAATGCGGCGGGTTTGTCTACCATTAATTCAGGATCGTTGACCGAAATCGTAGCTACGCTATTCTTGTCAACCATAACCATTTTGACCTTGCGCTCTTCATCCGTAATGACATAATTAATCGTAATTTCAGCGGAAGTTCCTGCTGTTGTATTAATAGCTACAATCGGCAGCGATTTATGCTTGGATTTATGAACGCCCTCATATTCCGTTATATGTCCCCCGTTGGTAGCAATAATGCCGATTCCCTTGGCCGTATCCTGTGGAGACCCTCCGCCAATGGAAATTAAAAAGTCACAGCCATTTTCTTGTAGAAATTGAACGCCATCATGCACATTTTTACAGGTCGGATTGGGCTTGACCTCATCATATACCGCATAGTCCATACCTATATCATCCAGCAAGGAGGTAACCTTGCCTGCAATACCGCTCTTCATCAGAAACTTATCCGTCACAACCAGCGCTTTGTTTAAATGTAGTTCTTTTATATAGGGTCCAACTTCATGCAAACAGCCTTTTCCCATCAGATTGATAGATGGTACAAAAAATACATGTGCGCTCATAAAAATCTGCCTCCTAAGGATTCACTTTTGATCCCTCGCTAAATACAGAACTATTCCAAAGTGAAACATTTCACATTTGTAATTTTATCTTTATTTAATTTTGATGTCAATATAAAAACACAGATATCACTTTGTTTTATTTTTGTTTATATTGGTTTGTTGATTAGTCCATTATTTGGTACACAACTAATCGGAGGCAGCTTCGTACAACTTAGATGAACACATTTACAACGAGGTGATGACAGCATGACAATAAATAAGAAAATGTTGCTGGCTCTGCTGGCAGGAACACTGCTCCAGGCAACTCCGTCTTACGCCAAGTCGGTGCCGCTCACTCCAGTGACAAGCGTTTATGTGGATGACCATCCGCTCCAGCTTGCTGCGCCACCACTAATGCTAAACGGGACAACACTCGTTCCCATGCGGCAGTTGTTTGAGGCGCAAGGAGCTGTGCTTTCCTGGAACGGACCCAGCAAAACCGTAACAGCAACTAAAAGCAGCACGACGCTGACCTATCGTATCGGGGAAGTCACCGCCAACTTAAACGGTAAAATGATATCCCTGAGCGTTCCCGGAAAGATTGTTGAGGGCAACACAATGATTCCATTGCGTTTTGTAAGTGAAGCACTTGGAAGCACAGTGAAGTGGGATGCCCTAACCCGGACGATCCGAATCGGCTCCAAAAAAGAGGATTTTTCCACAACGATTCTTTCCGGGGTCAACCTGCGCAGCAAACCGGATTCATCAGAAGCCTCCCCTTCGCTACGGCTTATTCCAACTGGTGAAAAGGTTCAGGTCATCCGCGAGGTCAATGCTCTCTGGCTGGAAGTGCGGACGAAAGACAACCTGACCGGATACATATCGGCAAAACCAAAATACAGCGACTATTCCAGCCCAGCCTTGGCGGAACAGCAGGGAGATGAACTGATCGCCTATGGGGAGAAATTTCTCGGCACCCCTTATGAATTCGGCGCAGCAACCGGACAGACATCGACCTTTGATTGTTCCTCTTTTGTCGGGGAAGTGTTCCGGCATACCCTCTCCATTGACCTCCCTCGTGCCTCTTACGATCAAGCTAAAGAAGGCCGGGAGGTCGGGCTGGACGAGCTGCGCAAAGGCGACCTGCTGTTCTTCAGTGCGCGTGGACTAGAGATCGGCCATGTGGCGATCTATGCAGGGGACAACAAATTGCTGCATACTTTTTCCAAAGAACGTGGCGTTCATTTTGACACGTTTGACGATAAATGGAAGAAACGTTTTGTAACCGCGCGCAGGATGTTTTAGGACAAGCCGGATAACCTATAACTATAGACTGTTCCATTACCACAACTATCATCTTCTGATTGCCTTTTGCCGGACGCTCCCTTGTGGTTTGCGTCTTGGCGGCAAAAGGTTTTGATTGATTCATTCCCATTGTTCAACACGTAATTCAATCCTCATCGTTAATACCTTCTCTCAAAATCTTGCATCTTTCCCATCAAATCTGCTTCAATAGGTATGCTATAATGTGGAAAGTATGGATAGATACATATACAGGAGGATTGTAGCAGAATGATTGGGAAGTTTTTGATTTTCTCTCTATTATGGAGTTTGCTCGGCAACCCGTTTTTAGCAATGCTCGTGCTCCTAATCGTGATCTATATATTGGATCGCAGCTTTGTTGGTGTATTGCCCAGCATCAGCAAACCATGGCAAAGAAGACGTAATGCAGCGCGATTGCGTCAGCAGATTGTATTAAACATCAACGATGTGGCTGCCAAGTTCGAGTTGGCTCGTATTTGGATCGAGAGCAAGAAATATCATCAGGCTTTGGAGCTGCTATCGGAAATTCAATCCCGATATGAAGATTCAGCAGACTATTGGAATGCGCGGGGTACGGCTGAAGTACACACAAACCATCTGGAGGATGGAGAACGACATTTACTCAAAGCACTGGACATTAACCCGCGAGTACAATACGGTGAACCCTATTTGCATTTAGCTGCAGCTTTCAAGGAACGGGACGTAAATAAGTCACTACACTATCTACAGCAATTTCAGGAGATTCAGTCTTCCTCCAGCGAAGGCTATTATCTGACAGGCCTGATGTACCGTATGCTGGGACGCAAGGATGAGGCCATCGCTGCATTTAACCAATCCATTGCTGTCTATCGTTCTCTGCCCAAATATCGCAAACGAAGTGAGCGCAAGTGGGCTGCACGCAGTTTATACCGTAAAATAATCAGCTAAACCGTACGCTGAAACGCAAAAAAGAGATTCAACATGAACAGTTAATCTGCCATGATGAACCTCTTTTTTTATTATACTTTTTTCTGGTCCAGAGCATCCTCTTTTGCTCATCGTAACGGCGCATAACCAAGCCGATTCAGCTCTTCCGCAATCACACGATAACCACGGCTGTTCGGATGTATCCGGTCCAGCGAAAGCAGTGCCCGTTCATTGCCTTCAAATGCGGGGTAAATATTTGCTACCCGGTAATTGGGTCCGCCCAATGTATAGAGAAACGAGTTGTATTGACGCACGTATACTCCCGCCTCTCTCACCCCTGGAAAAGGATTATACAATCCTACCATTCGGATGATAAATGGCTCACGCTGACCGAGCTTGATTTGATACAGGGCATGTACAATTTGGCGCACATGTTCTTTGGTGTGATTCAGCGCTTGTGGAATGGAAGAACCCGACAAGCCTCGGCTTCCAGCAAGTGAACTGATATATGGACGCAGATCATTCCCGCCGATCGTCACCGTTATGAGTTCAGCCCGGCTGATCGCCGACCGAAAAAACGAATTGTCGCGAACCATGGACAGCAGTTCCTGCGACGTCAATCCGTTGATTCCCAAATTCTCGTAACTGACGGGTGTGCGGAGATATCTTTCCGCCATTCGCTGATAGACAGGTACAAAGCCGCCACCCAGCAACGTCCCTGCACCTGTCGTTAAAGAATCTCCAATCGCTGTGTAGTGATACGCCAATGAAACCCACCTCCCTCCGACATAACATATATTATGTAGAAAAAAGGAAGCGGGACCCGGAGATTCGCTTATTCTTCGTCTATTTCATATACACAATGGAATTGCCCACCATCTGGCAAATCCTCCGATCCATAGACAGCAAAGCCCACGTTGCGGAAAAAATCTGCCCCCTCTGCATCCGTATCCACCGTCAGGCGCTTCGGGCTACGTTCCTTAATAAGCGTAAGCAACATCCCTCTGCCGTAGCCTCTATGACGATTTTCAGGCAATACAGCCAGGTGATGGAGCACGATCGTTTCATTCTCTCGCTCCTCAAAACCGACAACACCTACAATAAGTCCTTCATCTTCCACACCGAACAAATTCCATTCATCCGAGGATTGATAAGCACGTAAAGCAGCCTCCCCGCGTTCAGGATGATCTAGCACGGCGTAGGTAAGCAGCTCAAGCACCTCCTCCCGATCTGAATCTGGTTTTATATTTTTAAACATCGTTATTCGTCTCTCCCTATCATCTAAAATGAGGTTACACCTTAATTCTCCATAATAAGCAATGGCCAGTTATCTAACCATTGTTTCTCAAATACACGCTGGCGAAAAGCCGTAGTGTGACGGAACAAGGGGCTTTGACGTACCCGCATATCCAGCAAATCTTTCAATCCATACGGACAAATGACCTCCATTTGATCCTTGGCATTCAATCGAATGGCTACCGCTGTGGCCGTCTCTGGCCAGCGGCTCATCGCATCCTCTATCGAAGAATACGGAGCTTCCCCGTTGTGAATATGCATCCGCGCTTGATTTTTGACAGACCAGTTGCGTCCTGCCTGTTTACGATTCAAGGAGTGCTCCAGAAACTCATCTCGTTCCTCTAGCGTATTTTTGGGGTCAAAATAAATAACATCGATATCGTTTAGAGGCGTGGCCGTTGTATAGCCATGAAGCTTGTCCCACACACGATTGCGTACATAGCCTGCGGCTATACAGCCTTGCGGAAGCTTCAACTCACGCACATAGCGCAAGTCTTCCAAGACCTGTGGATCATTCATATACTGTATAATTCGTAGCACATCTTCTTCCGACTGCATCCTGTACTCAGCCCCTTTTTTATGATGACAGCTGCTGCACGGAATCTCCTCCCTGGGCCGCAAACCGAGCTGTACGTTGCGCCAGACGGCGACGTGCGACTAGCAGGAACGGAATCCCAATCACAACCGACAGTGAAACCGGACCAAAAACGGCAAGCGGTGCCGTTTGACCGTAAATATCCAGCAACCAGCCACCAAATAAAGGAGCCAGTACACTGCCCAAATTATTAAAACCGATCGTACCAAAGTAGGTCCCTTTATATTGAGCATCAGCAATTTGATCAATCAGTACGTCTAGCATCGTGAATAATAACACTTCACCTACTGTAAACAGCACCATATCCAGTATAAACATCCAGCCTGAATTTAACATACCGCACAACAGCAGGCTGACTGCAATACATATATTCCCTGCTATTAAGGAATTCACTGGAGAAAAGCGGCTTGCCAACCGCACCAGCGGATACTGAAAAGCCAAGACGCAAACCGCGTTGACCGTTAGCATATATGTAAACCACCGGGTACCTTCCTCAAAGGACAATGATAAAAATTGAGGCATCGTCGAATTGGAATGGGCATAGCCCATTACGCAGAATACGGTTCCCAGCAGAATCGGCATAAATATGGGATCTCGACTAGCGGTTCGGAACGCTTCGCCCATCCGCAGCGGAGCCTCTCCCGCTGTTGTGCCGACATGCAGATCCGATGCATACCGAGTAAACTGGATCAACAGCAGTACCCCGTATAGAGCATAGACACCAGCGGCTACCATGAACGGCGTACCTGTAGACGCCGATCCTAACATCAAACCAAGCAGTGGCCCTGCTACCACACCAACATTAATTGCCGCGTATCTCATGTTGTAGACGAGCAATCTTTTCTCCTTGGGGGTTACATCTGATAATAGCGCCCGCGAAGTTGGCTCAAATAAGGATCTGCACAGTCCATTCAGAGCATTAATGACAAAAAAGGCCCATGCCACTTCTGCCGACGCAAAAGCGACGAATACAAGCGCCCAACTCGCGATGGATACCAGCATCACCTTACGCCGTCCGATCCGGTCTGAAATATATCCACCGTAAAAGCTGGCAAAAATGCCAACCAGCGAGCTGACCGACACGATCACCCCTGTATGAAAGGGGGACACCCCTAGATGAGTGGTCAGGTAAATAGATAAAAACGGGATACTCATAGAGGTGGCCATCCGACCAAAAATGGTACCCGCTATAATTGTCCAGGCCAGCGGGTGAATGGAACGCAGCTGTTCTTTCATATATTTAACTTAGATCCTCCTTCTAGGTGCAAGTGCAAGTCTAACAAAGGGGAAGCATCAGTCTAGCACTGGTGAATATAACGTTCTAGTTCTACACACGTTGCCTGATAGACGGACTGGAGCACAGACAACTTCACATGTGCATTCCCGAGTCGGTTCTCCCGTGCAAGCTGTTCAATATCAGACAGCAACTTGGACAAACATCCGACCCCCAGACTCACGCTGCCTGATTTCAGCTCATGAGCAGCCTCTACTACTTTTGTAGTTTCGCCCGCAGCAACCAGTTCTATTAACTTGTTGATTTTGGCAGGTGTATCACTGGTATACATTTCGACTAATGACTCTAGTAATCCCGTGCTGCCATCCTCGTCCAGCAGCATAATTTCACGAATAACATCCTCATTCAAAATAGGCTCGGACTCCGGCGTGGGGAGCCATTTGACCAGCTTTTCTGCGAGATTTTCAATCGTCACTGGCTTTATCAAGTAATCGTTCACTCCAGCTTCCCGCCCACGGGTCTGGTCTTCCCCAAACCCATTTCCGGTCAACGAAATGATCGGCACAGGCGGCTGCTGATTTTCTGCTTCCCACTGACGAATTGTCTTCGCCGCATCGTGACCGTTTAGCAGAGGCATGTGATGATCCATTAGAATACAGGCGTAGGATCGTTCGGCAGCCGCTCTAACTGCGGCTTGTCCATCCTCCACAAAGTCAATACGTTGGAACCCAAGATGGTTGAGCTGTGATTGCACCACTTGACGATTCACCCGATTATCCTCAGCCACCAAGATCGCTTGAGAATGACTATGCTCACGAAGCAACTCGCTATGTGCCGTCAATTCACCATTTTCATGTTCCTCTATTTCATCTGCCTGTCCTGAAGCCTTCCTGAAGGGAATTTCAAACCAGAACGTGGAGCCTTGGCCTTCTTCGCTGACGACCCCAATCTCTCCCTGCATAAGTTTCACAAATGAACTGCATATCCACAGCCCCAGACCCGTTCCTCCATATTGGGAAGCGCTGCCTTCACCGGCTTGCACGTAAGGCTGAAACAGCTTGTCCTGATCCTCCGGTGAAATCCCAATGCCCGAATCTTGTACTTCAAAACGAACACGTTGGGAATCTGTTGTTTCCTCAACCAATTTTGTTCGAACAACAAGTATCCCTTCGCTCGTAAACTTATTGGCATTGTTCAAGAAATTAAGCAAGATCTGCATAATCCTTGCCGAATCTCCTTCAAGATGCTCTGCCACGCCAGGATCAATCTCTATACTCAAACGATTGCCCATCTGGTAGATTTGCGGCTCCAACAGCTGAGCAACATGGCTCATAATCGCCTGGACTCTGACATTTCCGATCTCTAGTTCCATCTGTCCTGCTTCTACTTTGGATATATCGAGCAGATTATTAATCATGTTTAACAGCAGAGAAGCAGACTCACGTACTACATTGATGGCCTGCCGTTGCTCTGGAGACAGTTTGGATGAACCTAACATTTCGATCATCCCCAGGATTCCGTTCATTGGTGTTCTGAATTCATGACTAACCACGGCGAGAAAAGTACTCTTCAGATCATTAGCCCGTATCGCTTCTTCCTTTGTCCGCTTTAATTCCGCATTGCTTTTGGCAAGCTGACGCTGCAGATTGACCAGCTCGTTGTTCATCGCTGAAAATTCATTCAGCAGCTTTTCTTCCTCGGCTTTGCTTTTCACAACCTCGTCCGTTAATTGTTCGACCGTTCTCCGCAGGACAGCCATTTCTGCTGCCGGTTCCTTCATATTAAAAGGCCCCCTTTACAAAATGACTTACGGGTTGCCAACACTAACATTATCTCTTAAGTGAAAAGTAGGTCCTCTGCTACCTCCAGTGCTTCCTCTGCACCCGGTGCGTATCCGTCCGCTCCCACTTCCTGCCATAAGTGTGGATCGAGATTAAAAGGCAGACCACCGACCATAATTTTCACATGCCTAGTAGCTGTATCTTTACGAATAACAGCAATCAACTTTTTCACCAGATGGACATGGTAAGCCATGGTGGCTGAGATAGCCACCACTTCTGCTTTGTAACTCACAATAGCTTGAAGCAGACTCCGGTCAGGTACATTAGCCCCTAAATAGTACGTATCCCATCCATCCATCTCGAATATATCAGCTAGCATACGCAGACCTATTTCGTGCTGCTCGCTGCCTACACACGCTGCTACGAGACTGCGCCCCTTATTTCCAGTACCTATCCATCTGGGATACAAGCTGGAAATAATAAACTGAGTCGCGGCAGTACAAAAATGTTCCTGACCAACCGTGATTTTGCCTTCATGCCACAAGCGTCCTATTTCGTATTGCGAGATTTGAAAAATATATTTGTAAGTATGTTGAATAGATGTACCTTCATCAAGCAATCGGACGATTCCATCCAAAGCTTGCCTGCGATTACCTGAGAGTAAATATTCCAAATACTGAGTCACATCGGCAGCATAGGGATTATTATCTGTAATAAAAGAGGCATACTCCTCTCTCTTCCCAATTTGCTGTATCCCCAATTCCAGATGCATCAGCACTGTCGTTTTATCCGAGTGATGGAAGTGCTCTACCACTGTCTCCCGAATTAATTGAAAATTGATGATTAAATCTTCTTGGGTTATGCCGAACCCTTCTAGAAGTCTCTTTAACCAGGCAACATAATACGTAAATAAAATAGGACTGTTCATAATTAAACTTTCAGCTAAATAGTTTAAACTATATATAGAGTCCTGTTTTGTTTTTATTTTACCGTTGTCCCCAAAGCGCTCCAAAAGATCCGGCTGTAATTCGTATTGTTTATGGGTAACTAATTCAGCCAAATTTCCGGCTTGCATCAATAGCGACTCACCTGCGGTGTATTGCTGTATACTCATGTACAGCTCCTTCCCCGGCAAGGTATTTGTATTCGAACAGCTTCTAGGGGGATGACCTCAGATCGAGACTATTAGACAATTATACCTGATTTGCGTCCCTACTGCCCAAAATAAGACAAAAAAATAAAATACCGAAAAGTCGGTATTTTATCTCAAAGCTGATTTAATCAGATATGCAACCCTTATGATCCGTTACTCTTCTGTCCCTCAGCTGTTAGCCCAAGCTTTTTTAGCAGATGAATAGCCTGCTCCTTCTCTTCCACAGATAAGCCATCCACAGTCTCCATAATAACACGATGATGCTGCGGGAATATTTGTTCAAAAAAATGACGTCCTTCGTCCGTCAATTCTGCATAAATTACACGCCGATCATCTTGTGACGCACGGCGGGTAAGCAAGTTTTTTTTCTGGAGCTTATCTACCACATACGTAATATTTCCACTGGAGATCAGTACCTTTTCTCCGATTTTCTGCAATGGCTGGGGTCCGCGATAATACAACAAGTCCAGCACACCAAATTCAGTTGTATTTAATCCATGACTATGAATGTCCCGATTCGTGCGAGAAGTGACCGAATTATAAGCACGAGCCAGAACAACAAACAAGTTCAGCGCTAAGTCCTGATCATCTGGTTTTACAGACATATTAACAGCCTCCGTTACTCATATCTTTATTCAAAGATATCTTAATTGCATGCTTTTGTCAAGTTTGAGCACTTTTTTCCCGCTCTTACGGTCGGTGTTGAAGGAATTACCATCTAGTATGCAAAAGTTGCCGTTGATTATGTAAAAAAGGCCTGCTCTCAACCAGTTATTAAGCACTGATTGCGAGAGCAAGGCGATTATAATGCATTCCCTCATTTCTTACGTAAAAATACGTAGGCAACACGTCCGCATAATACTCCCAGGACATTCAGTATGATGTCATCCACATCCGCTGTACCTGCACCCAGCAGCATCTGGGTTACTTCGAGAATGACCAGTGCGATCAGCACTACTAATAGCATTCTGCCTACCCTGCGCATAGGCACCCAAATCATGGGCAGAAGAATACCGAAGGGAATGAACACACCAATATTCCCAAGCAAATTAACACCCCATACCCGAAAAGGAGAAAAATGCATTGCCCGCCAGTATCGGCCGATCGTCTCCAATGGAACCATATTATATGAATACGGAGGGCCTGGTCGTAACGTACGACCAAAACCGAGAAACATCCAATATAATAGAAGCCCTGTATACAATATCAATAACACGAATGCCACATTATAAAACAAACGATTACCAGGCATTATTTGTTCCGGATATCAATTTGTCCATTCGCTCGCGCGATAATGACTTGGTCCGCCATGTTAATGAACAGTCCATTATCGACTACACCTGGAATTTGGTTCAAGCGAATTTCCAGCTCGTGCGGGTTCTCGATCGTGCCGTAGCGACAATCGGCGATATAATTACCGTTATCTGTAAGATAACGCTCACCGTCTTTCATACGCCATTCCGCTCTACAGCCTGTCTGCCGCAAAGCCTCCAACGTCCATTCACTAGCAAAAGGCACCACCTCGACTGGCAAAGGGAATGCTCCCAGTACCTTCACATCCTTGGACTCATCCACAATAATAATTAATCGGTTGGTATTGCTTTCCACAATTTTCTCTCTCAGCAGAGCCCCGCCTCCACCTTTTACCAATACCAGCTGCTCATTCACCTCATCCGCACCGTCAATGGTAACGTCAAGCCTTCCAATCTGATCAAATGGAATGATGGGAATACCCAGTTCCCTGGCCTGATCCTCCGAGGCTTGGGATGTAGCTACAGCCTGTATATGTAATCCTTGTGCCACACGCTCTCCAATTTTTCGGATAGCCCAATAGGCTGTCGAGCCTGTACCAAGTCCTACTTTCATACCGTCCTGAATCGCTTCCACTGCTTTCTCAGCCGCTTTTTGCTTCAAATTCATTATCATCTCTCCCGCTATATAGGCTAGTGTTGATCATCATCTATTTTATATGAGAACGCTTTATAAAGACAGAGACAGCTTTTTACCATAACAAAGACTATTTTCATCATGTTCATACTCCCCAAAGCGTTCAATAGGTTCGTATCCCTGCTTGGTATACAAAGCGATCGCTTCAGGTTGAGCCGCTCCGGTCTCTAGTTTAATCCTTATAATCCCCCGTTTACTGGCTTCCTCCTCCAGGAAAGACAATAAACTAATTGCAATTCCTTGTCGGCGATAAGAGGAATCGACATAAAATCGCTTAAGCTCCATCTCTTCCGCATCTATAGGCCTAAGCCCTCCGCAAGCAACCGGCTTTTCATCTACATACACAACAGCGAAAACCATATTTTTAACTTTCGAATTGGAAAAATCCACCAAGTAAATTTGGTCGGCAGGATACCTTTCCAGCAGGTCTTCATCCAGCCTATGAATCAAATCATGCAGATCCACATGATCGCTCTCAACCTTTAAAATTGTAAGCTTGGACACTTTTCTCATCCCTCTTCTCTATGCATAGATACATGGACTCATTTCGCAAACAATTCCCGAAAACCGCGATAAATCAAGCATTTGCAGCATCGAATATGAAAAATGTCCCAAATTCATAAGTGCATTTGACTCTATTATAAAGTATGATGGTTTCTGTTGAATAGTTGCTTATGGACTGAAATGAACTCGAATTTCAAGCGTGAGTATAAACTGGAAAATACTGAAATACACACAGCGTTTACCTATTAAAAATTAATTTTTTATTGTGCTAGGTATTCATTTCAAGAGCTTTTCGTACGACATATATATAGGGATATATTACTTGTTCGCAAAAGACTTAAGACCTATTACAAAAAAATCAAGGGTCAATTATCTCTATTTATTATGTTTGTAAGGGGGACTTGATTATCTCATTCGATAAGCGGTTCAACACCATATACAAAAATACTACCAAGGAGTGGAAAATTTTGAAAAAGTGGAGTAGCTTATCATTCTTCACCAAAAACTTATTATTATCCTTCTTCAATATCGTACTGATCGGGCTAGTCCTTATTGTATCTAGCTATTTGATCCAACGTACGATTTTGATTGACCAGTTGCATGGGCAAGTGGAAAAAATCACATTGAAGTGGGCACAAGGCATTAATTCCGATGAAGTATCCCAAGCAGTTCAAGAAAAAAATTATGATGGACCCATTCAAACCAAGCTCCGTACCTATCTTGATAACATCATGGCGACGAACCCGAATATCTCTCACGCCTATATTTTCGGAACAGAGCTGGAAAATGGGAATCAGACATCCATTATTGCCATGCCAACAGACCTGAGAGAATCATTTGAAAAAGAAAAGATGGGTGTCGGCGCTATGTACGAGCAACCCAATGTTGTGGCTGTAGGTGTAACGAGTATGCTGGATTCCGGCAAACCTACATTCACCAGCTTCTATGATGACTCTTTTGGCACATGGACAACTTTGATGACACCGATTAAAGATCCTAGCGGCAAAATCTTTGCTTATTTTGCTGTCGATGCTGATGCTGGTGCTGTTCCTGCCGGATTGACCAAGCTGCTTATTAGCGGGGCTACTATTTTGGTGATTTTCCTACTGATCTGCCTGGCACTTCAATATTGGGTAGTGAAACGCACGCTGTCTCCGATTAAGCAACTGATGTACGGTATCAGTGAAGTCAGCAGAGGGAATCTGGATGTGCAAATTCATGCTGGCCAGGATGATTTGGGGCGCGTGAATCAGAACTTCAACGATATGGTAAGCCATGTTAACAGCATCATGACCAAAGTGAAGCAGACAACGGATGAAGTCAATGAATCTGCGAAGGAATTACTCGCAATCTGCGAGCAAAACGGAATCAATTCCAACATCATCAACCAGAATATCAACGAAATTACGGATAATATCCGTTCACAGGAAAAAGCCACAGGCGACAGTGCACGAGCTATGGCTGAAATGGCGTCGGTCATCCAAAATATTGCAGCCAGTTCTTCCAATGTGGCTGAAGAAGCCAATTCGGTAGAGAAGCGTTCGAATGAAGGTAACGAGATTGTAAGCAAGGTATCATCCCAAATGCATTTGATTACCGATTCAGTAACCAATACTTCCCGTATCATCAAGTTGCTGGACAGCCGTTCACAGGAAATTGGCAATATTATTAGCACCATCTCAGGTATTTCTAGTCAGACGAACCTGCTCGCTCTGAACGCTTCTATTGAAGCTGCGCGTGTCGGTGAGGAAGGTAAAGGCTTTGCCGTTGTAGCCAGTGAAGTACGCAAGCTGGCAGAACAATCTGCGGAGGCAACGAAACAAATTACGTCTCTGATTGAAGAAATTCAAAGTGAGATCGGACAAGCTGTGAAGTCGATGGAGCAAGGAAACGTTGAAGTTCAAAACGGGATCGTCGTTGCTGGACAAGCAGGCGCGTTGTTCAATGATATTCTTCAAGCCACTAAAAATGTAGCATGGCAAATCCAAGAAGTATCCAGTGCTACGGAGGAAATTTCTGCTGGGACACAGGAAATGACCGCGACAGCAGACGATCTTTCCTCTACTGTAACCAAAACAGCCAACAACAGTGTTCACATTATGCAAACAGTTGAGGAACAAAAAGCTTCTTTGGATTCTATTATTGAATCATCCCATAAGCTGACAACCATGTCTGAAGAGCTTCAAGAGATCACTTCTTATTTCAAAATTGCAGACACCAACCGTACCAAATCATAATATCCATTTATCGATTTTAATGCTTATTTTATAGGCCGTTCGGTAATGCCTCCCTCCTGTTCATCCATTTGAAGGGAACGGAGGCATTTACTAAATTCCCATGTAATTTAGATACCCAGACATTCAGGAGGTTAGCGTAATGGCATCATTACTACAAAACAGCACACAGACAGCTCCATCCCCATTCCTAGTTCCCTTGGATTTTGCACGCATACAGCGCAAGCATACATTCTCTACTTATCAGGTAGATTTAGAAGCGTCCATCTCGGAACAATTGAATCAGCAAGCATCTGCGGAGAACAGACAAGCGGTGCTCTTATCAGCATATACTGCATGGTTATATCGTCTATCTGCGGAGGAAGAAGTTTCTTTCTCTACTTTTGTGCCTCGATCAGGTCTGCTTACAGCATCGCTGACAGTTGAAAAAGAAACCACTTTTCATGATCTGGCAAGCTTATTTCAGGGGATGCTGCGTGAGTCTAATGCGTTCCTGGCAGAACCACAAGCTGATACTTCATTTTCATCAACACTACCTTCAAACAATGGTGTAGAATCCCGTATTATGGACTGGGCTGTCAATGAGAACAATGGCACTTATCAAATCCAGATTCGGTATGATCAATCACTCTTGCTGGAAACAACGGTTGTTCGATACACAGAATACTTTGTAACCCTTCTGCGTGGTGCGCTAAACAACAGCCATGCACTTGTGAATTCCATTGACATATTATCGGACGCGGATCGTGCTGCTCACGAAGCTTTAAATAATACAGTGGTAAAATATCCTGAGCATCAGACGATTCACGGAATGTTTGAAGAAGCGGCTTCCCAATATCCTGATCGTCCAGCTATTGCATCCCATACTGGGGAATACACGTACCGTGAACTGAACGAGCGCGCTAACCAAGTCGCACGTGTTTTGTTATCCAAAGGTCTTGCCAAAGGTGAATTCGTGACCATCTTTATGGAACGAAGCTTGGAGACCGTTATTTCGCTGCTCGGCATCCTGAAAGCCGGAGGCGTGTACGTTCCTGTTGATCCCGCTCACCCCGCTGATCGGAGCAGCTACATTGTCGAGGACACGCGTTCTCCTTTTGTCTTAACAACTTCCGCACTCACCCAACAAGCGGCTGAACTATGCGGTTCCATTGAAACCGTAAAAGAAATATTAGCTATTGATGGGCCACTGGCGGGTTATGCAGCCAGCAATCCAAACGTTGATGTAAGTCCGGATGATCTAGCTTATGTTATCTATACGTCCGGTTCTACAGGCAAACCAAAAGGTGCCCTGATCGCTCACCGCGGTGTTGTTAACTTAGGAGCTGTCGTGCAACGCGATTGTGACATTACACCTCAGGATGTATTGACCCAATTCGCCACCTATAGCTTCGATGCCTCGGTGTGGGATACGATTGGAGCCTTGTTTTATGGCGCAAAATTGTACCTGCTGTCTTCCGAAGAGCGCGTATCTGTCGAAGAATTCGCCGAAGCCATCGAACGTACAGGCACGACGATTATCACTATTTTGCCAACCGTATTTTTTAATCAGCTATCTACGTACTTGTCAGACGAAGGTTATCGCAAACTCGCAAATGTTCGAATTGTGACTGTGGCAGGCGAAGCGCTGTATGGCTCACAAGTTCGAGCGTTCCAAAGCAAATTTGGTACAGATACAGACATCGTAAACGTATACGGACCAACTGAATGCACCGTAGCTACAACGACCCATCGAGTCCGTGGTGCCGTACCTGAACATGTCGTTAATATCCCGATCGGCAAGCCGATTTACAATTATAAAGTGTATATCGTTAACGACGATAATAAGCTCTGCCCTGTCAATATTCCGGGCGAGGTATGCATTGCCACGCCTGCGTTAGCCCATGGCTATCTCCATCAGCCGGAGCGTACAGCCCAATCATTCGTGGACAATCCTTTTGTCCCAGGTGAGAAAATGTACCGTTCAGGTGATATTGCCAAGCTGCTGCCAGACGGTACGATTGAATACGTAAGCCGGAAGGATTCGCAGCTCAAAATTCGGGGGAACCGGATTGAAATAGGGGAAATTGAAGATCATTTCTCCAAACATCCAGGTGTTCAAGACGTAGCAGTTGTCGCCGTTAAAGATCACACAGATCAGAACATGCTAGTTGGCTATTTCACCACTTCGGATGGACAGTCCATTCCACAGGACGTTATTCAGTCTTATATTGGAGGCAAGCTGCCTTCCTACTTTGTACCGACCCATGTCATCCATCTGGAAGCCATGCCTATTTCACCAACAGGCAAGATTGATCGTAAAAAGTTGGCCCTGCGGCCACTTCCTGAAGTGTCTGATCTTACGTCCGGCGGGGAACCTCTCCGCGAAGGAACTGAAACACTCATTGCCGAAGCATGGACACAAGTGCTTGGTAAACATAACATTGGCGCCACCGATGATTTCTTCCTGATCGGAGGCGATTCGCTTCGTGTCATTCATGTACTAGCTATTCTGAAGCCGCGTTATGGCGCGCTGCGTATTGGAGACTTCTTCCGTTACAAGACCGTTCGTGAGCTTGCTGAATATGTAGAGCAATTAGGAACAGAACAAGCACCGCAGCGCAAGTCACTCGCGTTTTCTAAGGAAAAAACGGATTTGAATGAACATCCTATTGAGCTGCCTGGTGCTTCAGATTTAGCTGAAATCCGCGACTTGCGCGTAATTTTGTTGACCGGAGCCACAGGATATCTGGGTTCACACATTCTGTATGACCTGCTCCACCGGACAAAAGCCAAAGTATACGCCATGGTCCGTCCTTCTCAGAGCGGTCCGTCTGGCTTAGAGCGTATTCAATCCGTATTGACAGGATATTTTGGTCAAAATATCTCCAGCTTGATGGAAGGACGTGTGAAGGCTGTCTATGGAGATCTGGAACAAGCAGATCTGGGTCTCTCCTCTGTCGATCGCCATATGCTGGAGCAACATATCGATGGTATCATTCACAGCGCTGCTGACGTTCGCCATTTTGGTGATTCGGCAACCTTCGATCGCACGAATGTGACCGGAACATTGGAACTGCTAAAAATCGCTCAAGCCAAGCCAGGAGTCTCCTTCCACCATGTTTCCACTATGGGAATACCGGAGGATCTTGCAAACGAAGGAAAATGGGAATCGACATTGGAACTCTCTGCCTTCCCAGATGAACTGAACGTGGACAATCTGTACACGAACAGTAAACTCGCAGCGGAGAAGCTATTGTTCCAGGCAGCTCAAGCAGGTACGCCTGTCTCGATCTACCGTGCGGGCAATTTGACAGCCCATTCGGCCAACGGACGCTTCCAGCGTAATATCGACAGCAATGCTTATTATCGTATGATGAAGGCAATGCTGCTGCTGGGCAAAGCTCCACAAGCCGATTGGCATACGGACTTCACACCGATTGATTACGCTAGCCGTGCTATCGTAGAACTGTCCGTCAAGCAAAAAAGTGCGAACCGCATTTTCCACATCTGTAATCCGAACCCACTGCCATATGATGAACTGATCGCTATGGTAAACCAGCTCGGTTACGCAGTAGAAACCCTGCCTTTTGACGATTACAGCGCTTGGCTGCTGAATCCGTCTTCCGGCATTCAGGAAGATGCACTCCACCTTGCGATGGGACAACTCGAAGGTGATGGTGCCAAGGATTCGGCTTACCGTTACGGCTGCTCTGTAACCAAAGCTCTGCTGGAACAAGCTGGCGTTCAGTGTCCGGTAACCAACCTGGAGTTTATTCGCAATATGATCCAGCATGCCGTCGAGATCGGTTACTTCCCGGCCTCATCTTCGGTATCTGCAAAAGCAACACAGAGGTAACAAAGTTGTGATATTTCCCCCGCATGTTTTCGGTATGATAAACTAGATTTTGCTAGTTTCATATTTAGTATAAACCTCTATACTTTCAGAATTTTTTTGCATGCGGGGGATGTCATTCAATGAAACACACTTTTTTTAAAAGAACACTGTTAATCATGAGCTTGCTAGCTATCTTAGGGATTTTGGTGTATGAAGCACGTACCATATATCACACACCTATAGTCAAAGGAACTCATCGTACACGCACTGCGAATGCAGATCGACTGGTACGTCACTTATTCTCACTGACGCCTACACCAGATAAGGTATATTACCAAAACAAAGTAATTGTCCTGATGTATCATGAAGTGACCAAGATTCCACCTGATCCTGGTGCCCTCAAGCTTAGTAATTTAACGAGACAGTTGGACGAAATGAGAGCAAATGGCTTCCATTGGATCACAATGAAGGAGTATACGGACTTTATTTTACATAAAGCCAAGGTTCCCGATAATGCCGTTCTTATGACATTTGACGATGGCTATGAATCTTTTTATACGGACACTTTTCCCGTGTTGAAGAAGTATCATGTTCCGGCTACCAATTTTCTCATTACATCCACAATCAGCAATCCTAAACATATTGGTATACCCAAGCTGACATGGGATCAAATTCATCAGATGCATGCAGAGGGCATTGATTTTTACAGTCATACCAATGATGAGCATTCGTACGGATACTCCAACACCACGCGCACCAAACAAAAACCGCTTCTGATGGGTCCGGTGTATTCGAAAAAGCTGGGGCGAATGGAAACTGAGGATGAGTTCAAACAGCGGATTTATAGCGATTTGGACATGGCTAACAAAAAGCTATTCAAACATCTGCACAATGATCAAAATGTACTGGCCTTTCCTTATGGGGGCTATACCAAGGAGACGTTGGAAATTTGCCGTTCCTTGGGAATTGACGTTACGTTCACGGTGAAACGAGGAATTAACTCACCAGGGCAAACGAACGGCTATCGCGTCAATGCAGGTGGAATACACAATATTCCAGAAGTATTGGTGCAATATATGAAAGAAGGGGCTCCCCTTCGCCCACTTCCTTTTGCTCAAGGTCCCAATGAGGCATCGTGAACACAATAGTTAATTTAAGGACAAAAAGAACCTTTACAATCATTTTGGGATTGGAAAGGTTCTTTTGTTGTATGGATTCGAGTTTAGGGCCAGATACGAATTAGCGCAATAACGGCCAGATGTACCGGATAAAAGCTGCGCCACAACCAACGCGGTACCCGGTTATAAAATCCACTTTCCTCAGTAGCAAAACATACGATCAGAATACTGGACAGCAGACTAAAGTGCTGAATATTCGCATGGTGTACCATATCGTACACAACATTCAAAACAAAATGAGCAGCAATTATCATATAGGAACGGGTGTATCGATAAATGAGAACAAGCAGCAGACCATAGGCTCCGTAATCCATCTGGCTGAGCTCCATGAACAGAGCTATGAGGACGTACAGACCCGTTATAGCCGCCCAATGTTTCATGCGAGATGCAGCAGCCAGCGCGAGCAACGACGTCAGTAGCGTCCAGATCACATTGGGTCTGTGCACATCAAAGGCCAGCATGTAGGGCACCTGAGAGATCAAGGCCAGTCCGAGCAGGCGAAGCATGTAGCTCCGCATATTTCGGGTACGGGTATATCCCATATAGAGTGCGTAAGCGTAGATTGGAAAAGCAAGCCTGCCGGCAATTCTCCAAGCCGGATCTGTCGGAAAAAAAACCAGTCCGACATGGTCAATCAGCATCGTCAGCATGGCCAACCAGTACATATAAGGCCCCCTTATTCAAGTTTTACGTCTTTTCTTCTGTCAAACTCAGAATGGCGTTCATAATATCCGTTTTCGTAACCCGCCCTACTAACCCTTGAATTGGAACCGTGGAAGTCCATTGCTCGTCCAATACAGGAAGACAATTTACCTGATGTCGAACCAGTCTTGATATTGCTTCCAGCAAAGAATCTCCTGGGACTAGTGTGGTCATTTGGGCCCGGCGAGTCATGGCCATGGTCACTGGGACAGTGTGAAGATCAGTATGACCTAGCATGACCTTCAGCAAATCCTTGCGGGTAACAATACCGATGAGCTCCTGATCCTCCCCTGTGACCATCAGCGTGCCTGTATTTTGCTGAAACAGCATTAATACTGCATCATAGGCCGTAGCACCACTTGAAATCAAAATCGGCTCACTAAGTATATCTGCCACCGTCAGCTTTTTGAGCATACTGCCGATATGGCTATCATATTTTGGATCACGTCCTGGCAAGTAGCCCACCTTTGGTTTGGCATCTACTAGCCCGAGCATAACCAGCAACGCAAGGTCAGAACGCAAAGTCGGCCGCGATAGTCCCAGCTCTTCAGCAATTTTATCTCCTGTAACAGGTGCCAGACGCTGAACAATATCAACAATTTCCCGCTGTCTATCTGACAGTTGAATAATGATTACCTCCTTATGGAATGGGGTAGTATAAATTATAAAGGAGCAGAGATCAGTAAATTTCAGCATGCTTCGACAATTCATCAAATTTTAATTAAAGACCGCTTGTTTTCAAATTTAAAATGTGTCACAATTAAGGATGTAATACATACTAATTATAAGTTTAACGTGTGCAATATGCTACATTTAAATGAACATAATGTACACCATATGATATGTATTATGTACTATATAAACCTGAGGAGGAAAATCAAATGAAATTTTTCTTGGATACTGGTAACATTGAAGAAATCAAACGTATTGAACGTTTGGGTCTGGTTGATGGTGTAACAACCAACCCTTCCCTGATCGCTAAGGAAGGTCGAGTGTTCAAGGAAGTCATTCAGGAGATTTGCAGTATCGTTGAAGGTCCCGTAAGTGCTGAAGTAATCGGCCTCAAGGCTGAGGATATGCTTACAGAAGCTTATGACATCGCAAAATGGGCACCTAACGTGGTGATCAAGCTTCCTATGACTGAGGACGGTTTGTACGCTTGTAACGAGCTGACCAAGAACGGAATCAAAACGAATGTAACACTGATTTTCTCCGCAGCTCAAGGTTTGATGGCAGCCAAAGCTGGCGCTACTTTTATCAGCCCGTTCGTAGGACGTCTGGATGATATCGCTGTTGACGGTATGAAGCTGATCCGCGATCTGAGACAAATTTTGGACATTCATGGTCTGAAATCCGAAATCATCGCTGCTTCCATCCGCAACATTAAGCATGTAGAAGACGCTGCCCTGTCTGGTGCACATATCGCCACCATTCCAGGTTCCTTGCTTCCTTCCCTGTGGAAACATCCGCTGACAGATAGCGGTATCGAACGCTTCCTTAAAGATTGGGAAACTGTACCTAAAGCTTAATTCGCCAGTCATGGCAAACTATATTGTACTAAACTCCAACAGCCCGTTTTCGGGCTGTTTTTTTATTTTCTGCGTATGCGCGTGAAATGGAATAAGAAATGTCTGTTTACAGCATACTGAACAACTTCTTTTGACAAAACAACTTGTTGTTCATATAATTGTTATAACAACTAATTAAATTCAAAGTAACTATGTACGGAAAATAGAAAGGAGTGCCTTATGAACAATTTGCCTCCCGATTGTTCTATTGGGATGTTGCTCGGGATTACTCATCGTAAAATGAGTCAACAGCTCTTGCATCGTCTTAAACCTTATGATATTTCCCCAGAGCAATGGTCGGTTCTGTACCAAATCTATCAGGCCGAAGGCCTAAATCAGAAAGAAATTGCAGCTAAAGCTGTAAAGGATCAGCCCACCACGACTCGTATTATTGATTTGTTGGACAAGAAGGGCTGGGTACGGCGTGTGAATAGTCCACAGGATCGCCGGGCCTATTTGCTGCATTTGACTGAAGCAGGCCGACAGCTTGTGGAGGAGACTCTTCCCATCGAACGGGATGCCAACCACGATTTTGTAAAAGGAATTTCCTCTGCCGATCTGAAGCAATTCCGCCATATTCTTTTACAAATTCATACCAACATGACTGAATCAGAACAACAAGGAGAGAACGATTAATATGCAACAAGGCAAGCAACCTCTTTGGACCAAGGAATTTATCGTTCTTACGGTTTCCAATTTATTTTTGTTTCTGGAACTACAGATGATTGTATCTTCCATTCCTTCCTATGTGAAAAATGCATTTCATGCCACCTCCGTCCAGGTCAGTCTCGTGACGACTTTGTTCGCGCTAAGCGCAATTGTGGCAAGGCTTTTTTCTGCCCGTATGCTGGAAAAAGGACATCGTAGCGCCTTGATCTTCGTTGGACTGCTGTTTGCATTAGCAGGAACGTTGGGATACAGTGTTTCACCGACAATTGCGGTACTCCTGCTCATGCGTATGCTGTTCGGGATTGGCTTTGGCATGAGCAGCACCGCCTTTCCAACGATGGTCACTGACGTCATCCCACCCAAACGTCTCGGTGAAGGAATGGGATTTTTTAGTTTGTCCACTAGTTTAGCAATGTCTATTGGGCCGACCATTGGTATTTCGATGCTGCAATATGGCAGTTTTAACCTGCTTGCTTATTCGACATCCGCTGTCATCGTTGTAATTTTCCCTCTAGCTTATTGGCTCATTCGTACACTGCCTAAGGGGCACATCGAGCCACCTATGGTTCCTTTGGAAGAAGGGCGCAAACCGGCATTTAACCGTAAATTGTGGATTCCCGCCTTGCTGAACATGTTGATGTCTATCACATATGGCGGGTTGCTTGGTTTTATGGCACTTTACGGGGATGAGGCTAATCTTGCCCATCCGGCTTACTTTTTCCTGTTTAATGCGGTATCTGTACTGATCGTGCGTCCCTTCTCAGGCCGTATATATGATAAAAAAGGGGCAAAGGCACTGCTTATCCCCGGTTCCCTGTTTCTCATTGGCGGTCTGATCCTGCTTTCCTACGCACACAGCGACGTCTTTATGTATCTGTCTGCTCTTTGCTACGGTATCGGATTTGGTGTTATGCAGCCAACGTTGCAAACCTGGATGATTCAGGTCGTGTCACCTAAACAGAGGGGCATGGCAAACGGCATGTTTCTCAATTCCCTTGATTTTGGGGTCGCAGCCGGAGCACTTATCCTTGGCATTATCGCCAAAGCCAGTGATTATGCGTGGATGTACCGTCTTTCGTCGCTGTTTATTGTGCTGTTCTTGCTGATTTATGTCATTCAGATCATTGCAAAACGCAAGCCAAAAACACAGATCCCGCTGGAGGGATAAGATTCTTCCCTTGAAATGAGCATGCATCTACACTTGC
The DNA here is from genome assembly GCF_006874425.1 of Paenibacillus ottowii. Classification (GTDB taxonomy): domain Bacteria; phylum Bacillota; class Bacilli; order Paenibacillales; family Paenibacillaceae; genus Paenibacillus; species Paenibacillus ottowii. The sequence continues at coordinate 283,642 of NZ_VIJZ01000004.1, read as the reverse complement.
ATAAATATTAAAAGCACCCATTACCATGGTTTCATGGACAATGGGTGCTTTTGATTTTAGAGCATTTTCAATTGCAAGTTTATTTATTTCGCAGGAGTTTTGTGTCTAAGCTTAGAAGCTGGAGGCTTTTCTCGCGACATGTATGTCATTTTCTCCCTCTTGTTGCTACGATCACTGGATTTGTCCCCTGCTGGTTCATCCTGCTTAGGCTTAACCGCAAGCAGCATCAGCAAAGCCGCAATTCCCCCCACTGCGGCCATGGCACCAAAAAGCAGACTATGCCCACTGCGGCCAATCAGCAAGGATACCACTGGAGGACCTAAAGATACTCCGACAAAGCGCATGCTGCTATACAAGGATGTGATGGTTCCGCGCTCCTCTTTTTCAATCCCCTTGGTAATCAGGGCATCCAAACAAGGGAGTGCGAGCCCAATACCGCCGCCTCCTAACGTAAACAGACCAACCACTGCATAAATATGTTGAAAAAATCCGAGAATGGCAAAGCTGATCGTCAAAATGACCAAACCGGCAAAACCGATCCATTTCATGCGCTTTTTGTGCTTACCAATAACCTTGCCACCTAAATAAGAACACAGACAGAGGGAAATAAGCGGTATGGCAAGCACAAAGCCTTTCCAGACACCATGAAGGTGGTATCGACTTTCCAGTATGTCAGATAAGTAGAACAAGACGCCAAAAATGACAAACATACAAATACCGCCCATAGCAAAAATAGCATAGAGCCAGCGTCCTTTTTCGGCAAGCACTTGCTTCACATTTCCCACAAATTCTCGGAACATAATCGGTTGGTTTTTACGCTTGGGCACATGGATGAGCCAAATGACTAAAATAAGTGAAATCAAACAGAGACCCGGAATCACTGCCAACGGCAAAAACCATAATACTGCTCCCAACGCAGCACCGAGAATCGGACTTAATACTTTACCAAATGTATTATAGGTTTCGACTACTCCCAGGTTCTTGCTGGCTTCATCCTCGTTCTCATACAGATCACCCACAAGCGGAATGACGATAGGAAAGGCTCCCGCCGCTCCCGCGCCCTGGAGTAGACGACCTGCAATAATGGTCCAATATGCTGCCAGGTCATGAAGCAGCCATGCTCCCACCGCAGAAATTCCCCCTCCAATCACAGTCAGAATTAGACAGGGAACAATCACCGCTTTACGGCCAAATCGGTCGGAAAGATAGCCCGCAATCGGTATCAGTAAAATGGCCACCACCGCATAGACTGTAATCAACATGCTAATCTGAAAGGAGCTTACATGTAGCTTACGTCCGATTTCCGGTAAAACAGGAATCAGCATGGAATTACCCAGCGTCATCATCAGTGGGATGGAACCTAATGCAACCAGATTCCCTTTATTTTGTTGCATCCCGTTACCACCTTTGCAAAAGTAATAACACAGCTGTTCAGATTGGTTCAACAGATGTTATTGTGTTTACAATGGTGGGAATTTATACGGCTATACTTTAAATCCACCGACCCTTGCATTCAGCATTTGCGACATATCCGCCACAGTATGAATGGACGATGCAATTTCCTCCATAGAAGCCAATTGCTCTTCAGCCGCCGCACTGACACTTTGGGTTCCTCCGGCCGTCTGCTCCGCTACTTCACGTATGCGTTCCGCCGCCTTGACCATCCGCTCAGATCCACCGGACATTTGTTCTACAGACTGGTTTACATTGTGAATCTGCTCGCTGACTTGTTGAATGGAACTTCCAATCTGACGAAATGCAGTTTCAGCGGATTGCATGACCTTTACGCCAGATTGCACTTCAGTGGTCCCAGACTGCATGGTGGAAGCAACATTTCCAACATGCTCTTGAATATTTTGCACAAACTGTGTGATTTCTGCGGCTGAAACCGATACTTGCTCGGCCAATCTTCTTACCTCAGAGGCCACAACCGCAAATCCTTTGCCCTGTTCCCCCGCTCTGGCTGCTTCAATGGATGCGTTAAGCGCCAGCATTCCAGTCTGTTTGGCAATTCCGGTAATCACAGATCCGATCATGCCAATCTGCTCTGCCTGTTCACTAAGTGAACGCACAGCACGTGCAGAGCTGTCTACACTTTCGCTTACCTTCTCCATCTGACGCATAGCCTGACCTATAGATTGTTCCCCTGCTGCTGCATCTTTAGCGGCTGTATCAGACAATTCATATACCTGCTCACTTGTGGCAGCAATCCGTTCAAGCTCGTTGGCAAGTTCTTTTATGGTAGCTGTAGTTTGTGTAATATCATCGACCTGATGCTCCATACCCGTCGCAAGCTCTTCCATGACACCGGAAGTATGACGATTGGCCTGATTCATTTCCTCAGTACTGACGTTAACACGCTCTGCGGTTATAGTTAATGTACGAGCCGTATCCTGAGCATCGACAATGATACGGCGGAATCCTTCAATAAGCTTGTTGTAGGAGCTCGCAATCATACCAATTTCGTCCTTGGACGTAATATCCAGTCTACTACGCAAATCTCCTCCACCTTGAGACATTTGCAACAACTGCTCATTCATATGGTGTAATGGACGAATGGAACGAATTAAAACGACAGATTGAGCAATACTGTACATTATAACTAATAGCCCTACTATGCTCGTAATCAAGGTCGTATTCGTCATCGTTTGGTGCGCCTGCTGTACTTTTACCGTTACCATATCTTCTTGAGCTTTGACAAATGCGAGGACCTTGGTATCCAGTTGCTTACGCAAAACCCTTTCGTTTTCAAAATCATCGAGCAATTCAGAAAATGGCGGGAAGCCATCATCTCTCGTGCTCTTATACCCTGCTGTAGTTAGTAGACTATGAACTTGATTCATATAGGTACTAATACCTGTTTTGAGCTCAGTCATCTTCTTTTTCGTATCCTCATTACCCGTATTGAGCAGAGCTTCTGTCTCCTGTAACAGCTTTGCAACCTCACTTTGCTTGTTCCCGATCTCGTTCCCATACTGTTCGTCACGAGTCAGCAAATATGCCCGCTCATCATTGGATATCCCATTTAACAAAAATTGAAGTGTCTTGGAGTTATACGCAATCGTCTCTTCACGATTCATAATATCTTTGTACTCGTTCTCACTATGTACACTTAAAATGTAATTGGTCAGCAGCATAGCGGCAATCACACTTGGGATCAGTATCGCGCTGAGAATCATTTTGGCCTTAATTGTTAAGTTCATGAATTGGTCCCCCAGTTGTCTCGAATAAAATGTCCAACTTACTATATATCGTTTTATTTTTCTGTTTTGTTAAATGAAACTGAAAAAAGTGTATAGATTTTTAAATATATTTATGTCTATTTCGTGAACATATATATGTTGTTTAATATCAAAACAAAAAAAATTCAAATTAGGGAAATAATAAGAACTAAGTTCCGTTTGTACATGTCAGATTCGGATGGTTAAAAATGATATACTAAGTAATGGTATGCTATAAGCCTCAAGGAGGATCTGCATGAAAAGTCTGGAGCTCAAACCACTTATTCGCGTGCTTAACGAGTTGGAAACCCGTAGCTGCCTTATTGAGCAGCAAGGGCATAGGATCATGGATTACTACCGTGAGCCTCAGATCGCCAATGAACTCTATAAAATAAATTCCTGTACTAAAAGCGTGATTTCCGCATTAATCAGTATTGCTATGGATCAACAACTGGTACCCCAACCCGAGACACCGATCTTTGAATTTTTCCCCCAATTGGGTAAAGACAATGACGCTCGAAAGCGTGATATTACGATTGAACACCTGTTGACGATGTCTGCTGGCTTTAACTGGACAGAATTCGGGGGACAAAATTCATTTCCTACCATGAGCAAAACGTCCGATTGGGTACAATTTGTGCTTTCACAGCCCTTATCGGATATACCAGGTACGCGAATGGAGTATAGCTCTGGCTGTTCTCAACTTTTGGCCACCTTGCTGCGCTCTGCCTCTGGACAAGCAGTTGCTGAATTTGCCGAGAAGCACTTATTCCAACCACTCGGGATCTATAAATATCATTGGGAAACCGATCCACAAGGTACACATACCGGAGGATTTGGACTGCATCTCAGACCGCTGGATATGCTCAAATTCGGACGACTTTATCTGAACCAAGGAAGCTGGGAAGGACGGCAGATCATCCAGATAGAGACAGTCCGATATTCGACCCGTCCATTCCTTCCGGCCTCCAAACCACAAAAAGCTTACTACGGCTGTCATTGGTGGACTTCTTCCTTTTCTGATGAGAGAAAAGCAGGAACGAAAATAGACTATTTTTATGCACTCGGCTTTGGTGGGCAATATATTATTGTCGTTCCGGCTTATGACATGGTCGTTGTCCTCACAGCTGATAAATTTAAAAAGAAACGAACTCCTGTGGATATTTTCCGGCAGTACCTTGTACCACTACTACTTCAAGAGAATGCATAGGGTATGACATCAAGCTAAAATTGAGGACATTCTATACAGAGGCAACATCAAAAAGGACTAGCCTGATGTGTATCAGACAAGCCCTTTTTTTCGCAATATAATCACCACACTATAATCTATCCATTCACAGATGAACGTCTAGCCTAGCTCAAATGAATAGTGAGCACTTGCTGTCCGCTGGAGGCTGGTGTAATGACTACACCCTGTTCTCCGGCCAAAATGCTGCCTTCCTCCACCTGAACAACCTCGTGGATACCACGCAATACTAACGACCACGGTTTGGTAGCCCCTTCTGCTTTCACCGTTATGACAGAATCCTTCCGGCTGGCAGTAACTGCTAGCTCTTCTTCGCCTGACGTATTCACGATGACCGTGCGAGCCTGCTGTACCTCACCTAGCTCAAACAAATGAAGTGCCACTTGATCAGCATAATCATAATCCGGACGACGATCCTCATGACCGATTGCCAGTAATGTGTTTGGCTTTACGAGCACAGGCAAGGTTGTAAAATCGTGATGCTCGTTGACCCAACGGCCGCCAGCAACAGTTTCATTCGTTAACAAATTCGTCCACTGACCCTCTGGCACATAATACTGTACATTGCCTTCTTTATTAAAGATCGGGGCTACCAAAATGGAATCCCCCAGCATATATTGTAAATCCAGCGTGGCGCAGGTAGGTTCCTGCGGAAATTCCAGTACCATAGCCCGCATCATTGGCAGTCCCTTCACTGAGGATTCCACAGCGGAAGCATACAGGTGTGGCATCAGCGAGCACTTGAGTTTGGTAAAGCTGCGCACTACATCGACTGACTCCTCGTCAAACAGCCACGGAACACGGTACGATACATTTCCGTGTAGCCGGCTATGGGAGGATAGCAGTCCAAACTGTACCCACCGTTTGTACAAGTCCGGCGCAGCCGTTAGTTCAAAGCCGCTAATATCATGGCTCCAAAAGCCAAAACCGCTCAAGCCAAGCGATAACCCGCCTCGCAATGATTCTGCCATCGACTCATACGTGGACGAGCAGTCTCCGCCCCAGTGAACCGGGAACTGTTGTCCCCCGGCTGTGGCAGAACGTGCAAATAATGCGGCTTCATTTTTGCCCAGCTTTTCCTCCAGCACATCAAACACAGCTTTGTTGTACAGATGCGTATAGTAATTATGCATTTTCATGGGATCAGAGCCATCATAATAAACTACATCTGTTGGAATACGTTCACCGAAGTCAGTTTTAAAACAGTCCACGCCTTGATCGATCAGCACCTTCAGCTTATCCTGGTACCACTTGACAGCAGCCGGGTTCGTGAAGTCAACCAGCCCCATTCCCGCCTGCCACATGTCCCATTGCCACACACTGCCATCGGCTGTTTTGACCAGGTAGCCATTCTCCATGCCTTCATCGAACAATATGGACTTTTCTGCAATATACGGATTAATCCAGGCACAAATTTTGAGCCCTTTAGCTTTCAATCTTTGCAACATCCCTTCCGGGTCTGGGAACATTTCTTGATCCCACTGGAAATCGCACCATTGGTATTCCTTCATCCAGAAGCAGTCAAAATGGAATACCGAGAGTGGCAGATCTCGCTCAGCCATCCCGTCCACAAAATGATTTACTGTCGCTTCATCATAATCGGTCGTGAACGAAGTAGTCAGCCACAAACCAAAGGTCCAGGCCGGTGGCAATGCAGGCTTGCCTGTCAGCTTGGTATAATTGTCCAATACCTCCTTAGGATTGGCCCCCCCGATAATAAAATACTCCAACGATTCGCCAGCAACGCTAAACTGTACCTTTGAAACATTTTCCGAGGCAATCTCATAGGACACCTTTTCCGGATGATTGACGAATACACCGTACCCTTTATTGGATAAATAAAATGGAATGTTTTTGTATGCCTGTTCGCTGCTAGTCCCGCCATCTTCATTCCAGATATCAACGACCTGACCATTTTTCACAAACGGAGTGAAACGCTCTCCGAGACCGTATACATACTCCCCGATACCCAGCTCCAGCTGTTCCCGGAAAAAAGGCCGGTCCTGTGGGTCTGTAATGTAGCCGGGTCCCCGATGTCCACTACCTGTAACTTTACGATCCTTGACATAAAAACCTACGTCCCAGCCCTTTCCACGACCTACTCGCACACTTAGATCGCCGCTTTTCAGCACCGCTACGTCCTCGCCTACCGTAATATCCACCTCTGTCGGCAAGGTGTGAATTTCAAAATCCGGCCCATGCTGCACGCGTCCTTTGTGGTGGTTCAGACGCACCCGAATAACATTCGGCATGGGAGAGCTGTAGGTCGCTTTCAGTAACGCTCCGTTCAGCGTATCCCCTTTGTGCTCGATCCGGTGGGTTGCTGCATATACCGTCATGGAAGCATCGTCCGTAACAATATCACGGACATCTGCAGGATTTTGTATTTCATAGCCTTTGCGAACCAACCAATAGCCATCAGTAAATTTCATCTGTCGCTTCCTCCATCTCGACTTTTATATTTCTTGATCCCATATTCATATTGCTTATTGGATTTTTTCGAAATCCTTACTATAATAATATTGATTTATGTAAGGGTTTACTTCCGTTATTTTGATGTTTAGTATCAATATTTTGATGTTTTCTATATAAACCAGTTTGTAGAGAGGGATCATTGAAATGCAAAGGGAAATGTTACGAGAAAACCGCATTCACGGCAATCCCATGTATCCGGTCAGCGTATATCCTAGCGTAGAACAGTTGAACGGTAATAGTATATTGGAGTCCCATTGGCATGAAGAAATGGAGTTTATTGTCGTGGAACAGGGGAGCGCCATATTTCAGACGGATATGGTCTATACAGAGGTTAGCGAAGGTGAAGCCCTTTTTGTAAACAGCGGCGAGCTCCACGCCGGTTATTTACAAAAAAGCCCACGCTGTGTATTTTCTGCGGTGGTATTTCACCCCGACATGCTGCACAGCCGCACGCAAGATACAGTGCAGACACAGTTCATTGAACCATTTATCAATAAAAAGCTCATCCCTCCCCCTCACATTCGCGGTGCGCACCCTTGGGAGCAGGAGCTACTGAAGGCGTTGAAATGCATTATCACCAGTCATGAACAGAATGCGCCTGCCCGTGAACTAGCGACCAAAGCGCAGCTTTATAACATAATCGCCTGCCTATTTCCGCACATGACTCCAGCTAACGGGGAGGACGTGATTATGGCCAGTCAACGCAACAAGGTCGAACGGATCAAAAAAGCACTAGCGTACATCAACAGTCATGCGCATGAACCCATTCGTTTGCGAGAAATCTCAGATGAGATCGGGATGAGTGAAGGGCATTTTTGCCGTTTTTTCAAGCAGATGGTGCAGAAGAGTCCCATTGAATATATCAATTATCAGCGGATTCAGAAGGCTTGCAGGCTGCTGGAGCAAAGTGACCGCAAAGTAGTTGATATTGCGCTGGATGTTGGCTTTGAGAATCTAAGCTATTTTATTGCAACCTTTAAAAAATGGAACAGCCTGACGCCTTCACAATACCGCAAGCAATATGAAGCAGATCAGGCGCTTTCTGTCCCTTATATAACAGTCTGAAATATAAGTTTTTGATGAGTATAACAGTCAGTAAAGAAGTTACAAAAAAGAACGAACGGAAAATCAAGTTCTCCGTCCGTTCTTTTTGTTTTATTTTTTTGGCTTCATAAGTATGAGGACAATTTTTCTTCGCTTAATATAGTAAAGTATATAGCCTGCTATTCCACCTACAACAGAGGGAATTAACCAGCCTAATCCCACATCATATAATGGAAGAAACTCAGTGAAAAAGTCATTAATTACTTTGATTTTTATTCCCGCAGCATTCAAACCATCAAATAGACTAATAATAAAGGTTAAAATCAAACTGCCTTGATATACTTCTGACTTTCCTTTAAATACGGAATGCAAAAATGTTAAAAATATTAGAGAAATAGCAATAGGATATATTGCGATTAACACTGGCGTTGAAACCTTAATGAGCTGTGTTAAACCTATATTGGCTACAATGATACTAAATATAGATAGCAGGAGTGCAATTTTTTTATAAGAAACATTAGGGAAAAATGTATGAAAAAAGGAGGAACAGGACGTAATAAGCCCTACACTTGTCGTTAAACACGCTACTGTAATCATTAAGCCTAATAGAATTGAACCGTAAGATCCAAAATAATAGGAGGAAACCTTGGCTAACACTTCAGCACCATTTTCTAAAACACCCAGTTTTTCAACGCTGGAAGCTCCCATATAGGCAAGAGACGTATAGATAAAGGCTAAGAGGATAACTGCAATGGTTATCGATTTGGCACAAATAATCATCAGCTCTTTTTTGCTAGTAACTCCTCTTTCCTTAATGGCATTCACAATGATAATCCCAAAAATAAAGGCTACAAGAGCATCCAATGTTAAATACCCTTCTTGAAAGCCTTTGAAAAAGACGTGCGAAGTATAACCTTCGGCAGGTGCTTGGAATGCTCCTATGGGGTGAATAAGAGCTACAACCACAAGTATTCCAATGAATGTCAATTTAATAGGTGTTAAAAATTTCCCGATGACATCGATAATTTTTGTAGGGTTAAGTGATAACAAGCATGCAATTCCAAAAAAGACAATAGTAAATACAAAAAGTGCGACAGGATGATCTGTATGGTTAGAAAAAAAAGGTTTTACTCCAATTTCAAAAGACACGCTACCGGTTCTCGGAATTGCATACAAAGGACCAATGGCTAGATAAAGAACCGTTGTAAAAACAATACCAAATACGGGATGTACACGACTCGCTAAAGTTTGCAAGTTGCTTTTGCCCGAAAAGACAAAGGCTGTAACGGCTAGTAACGGTAAACCAACTCCGGTAACCAAAAAACCCGCATTGGCTATCCATACATTCTGGCCAGCCATTTGACCCAGCATAGGTGGAAAGATGAGATTCCCTGCACCAAAAAATAAGGCAAATAGCATCGACCCTATAATAATAATAAAGGACGAAGAAACACTTTTTGACATAATAAATCCTCCAACCATGAAATCACAACATTTTGTTATCATTCATTTTCATTTTTTTGTGTAGTACATCTTAATAGGGCATAGCAGCACCAGGTAGGGTTAGCTATCTGCCCCTCCCCGATCGGTGTAGGAACGTAATTCAAGAAGTTGGCTGCGACAACTCGTCATTACACAATACTCTATATACGTTCACGATTTCAAGTAACTTTGTACTTGCGAAGGAACCACTCTACTTCTTATCATGTTTCTCCTCCTACTAAATGAGCCCAATGGACTATGAATAATTTTACACGTAGGACTTAATTCTTACAAGATAATAAAAGCTCTGTATACCCCATCTAGCAATTGATTGCAATAAGCACAGGAAATCTTGGGAAAATACCCTATGGATTCAATAGAGTCATCCTTACAATGAATAGTACAGACAATGTTTAAAGACGTATGCAATCCATTGAGCGGCTACAATTTGAAGGGGTGCTTAAACATGAATTTAGCAAAACGCAACTACTGGTCTCTAAGTGTTTTTAATTTCGCTTATCTGTTTACATGGTCTGCCGCCATGTCTTTTTTTGTCATTTGGCTGGGACAAAGCCTGGGAATTTCAGAAACCTACACAGGATTTCTATATGCGGCGAACTCTATCGTCGCCTTGATCATGCAGCCCCTGTTTGGTTACTTATCTGACAAGCTGGGCTTGAGAAAACATTTGCTGTACATACTCTTTACAATCCTTTTGCTCGTCGGGCCCTTTTTTATCTATGTGTACGGTCCATTGCTTCAAACACAGTTCGTCATTGGTGCCATTGTCGGTGCACTATTTATCGGCCTGGTGTTTAATGCCGGTAATGGTGTTGTCGATTCTTATATGGACAAGGTATCGCGCAAATACGGTTTTGAATACGGACGGGTCCGTATGTGGGGCTCACTCGGGTGGGCGGCCGCTACTTTTGTTGCCGGACGGGTCATCAATATCAATGTAAATCTGACCTTCTGGATTGCCTCCGTATCTGCCATTGTTGCCATGATTTGCATTTTTCTAACCAAAGTCGAAATTTCCGGACAGGAGCAGCAGAAAACAGAATCGTTGAAGCTCATTGATGTACTGCATCTCGTACGCACCACTAAGTTCTGGTTTTTGATGCTATTCATGGTTGGCGTGACCCAAATTTATGAGGTATATGACCAGCAATTTGCCACCTATTTCGTATCTCAGTTCAGTTCCAAAGCAGAGGGCAATCAATTCCTTGGTGATTTGAGCGCTGTGCAGGTATTTCTGGAATTTGTGTTCCTGTTTGTTACCCCATGGTTTGTAAACAAAACGACTGCCAAGTGGGCATTGATTATTGCCGGGACGATCATGTCGTTACGTATTATTGGTTCTTCACTGCCATTCGGTTCCATATGGGTGGCTGCGATGAAAATGATTCACTCCCTGGAGAAACCGCTTATTCTGGTAGCCATCTTCAAGTACATAATCGTTAATTTTGACCAGCGGTTATCGTCCACCATGTATCTCTTGTATTTGTTTATGGGCTCACTGGTAGTATCCATTTTCTCACCTATTGTCGGACATATGTATGAAGTTCTGAATTTCCCGATGACTTATGTTATTTTGGGTTCTATTGCAGGTCTATTCACCATCATCTCCTGCTTCACACTGACAGCTGACAAGAAGAATGGAGAGCGGTATTTAGAAGAACGCCGTAAACAGGATCTGAAAAGAGCAGCTAAAAAAGCTGAAGCCGTTCACTCATAATCTAATGGCAACAATAGCGGTAGTCTAGGACTTATTTTCCTCGTCCAGGGCTACCGCTAATTATTTTATATTTTGAATACAGACACCGTTTGATTCATCTCTTCCGCCCGCTTGGCAAGCATATTAGCACCTGCTGACACTTCCTCCATGGAGGCGGTAGTTTCCTCGACTACACTTGCGACAGTTTGAGTAGCATCTGCGGCCTGTTCGGAGATTTCAGCAATCTTCTTCATCGATTCCACCATAGAAACGGTTCCTTCATTTACGGATCTTGCTTCTACGGCCGCAGTGTCCACCTCACCGCTCACCTCTTCAACGGCACCGACAATTTCAGAAAAGACGTTACCGACACCTTCAACAAGCATCATGCCTTCATTTAGAGACTGAACACCTTCATTCATTGAAACTACAACTTCATCTGTTCTTAATGCGATTTCGTTGACCAGAGAAGAGATCTTACCCGTTGCTTCACTTGCTTGTGCCGACAAATTGCGTACTTCATAAGCGACAACTGCAAACCCTTTTCCATGTTCTCCCGCTCTTGCAGCTTCTATACTCGCATTGAGTGAGAGCAAGTTGGTGCGGGCTGCTATATCACTGATCATAGCTGTGATCTGTCTAATCTCCGCAGATTTTTCGCCTAGAATATTTACGACTTCAGCGGATTGAGTCACCTTGGTGTGCACATCTCTTATTTGAGAAACAGTGGAAGACATTTGGGTTTTCCCGTTGGTTGCTTTTTCTTGTGCTTGGGTTGTAAGATTCGCCACATTCACAAAGCGATTGGTGATGTTCTCTACACTTTTAGAAACGCCTACCGAATAATTCAGCGTTTCAGCAATATCTGCAAGCTGTGTTTGAGACCCCTCTGCGACTTGAGTGGCACTTATAGCTATCTGCTCAGTAGCAATGCTTGTCTGTTCCGCGCTGGCCGTTAACTGTTCTGCCGTAGAGGCAACCAGTAAGGAATTATCCACAACTTCCTTTAAAAGGTTGCGCAGCGAATCGCACATTTCATTAAAATCGGAAGCCAGCTCCCCGACCTCATCTTTTGATCGGACCTTAAGGGGTTCCACTTGCAGGTTCCCTCTCGTTACCAGCTTGATCTGTTCCGCTATTTTTAATATGGGCTTAGTAAACGATTGAGCCAGTAAAAAAGAACCGATAATTCCAAGGATCGTACATATGATAGTCAAGGAAATCATTAAAAGTCTGCCTGAATGGTAAGATTGGCTCGATTGATTAGCGGCATCCGTAGCATACTGCTCATTAAGTAGCTTCAGTTTATTTACATCATCTAAAGCTGCCTTATAAACTGAGGAATTTCCATGGATGATCATGTAGGCCATCACCTTGTCGTTTTCTTCCATGGCCGCAGAAACCACCTTTAGATGGCGAAGATACATTGCCCACTGACCATAAAAGTCGGTGAACAATTCTTTTTCCGCTGCCGTCGAGGCTAAACTTTGGTATTTATTTACACTCTTATCCATTGAAGCTGTAGCTTTGGTTAGTTCTTCTTGATAAGTACTGCGAACGGCTGCATCCTCTTCGATGATCATGCGAACGGTCAGTCTATCGATTTCTGTAATCTGCTTGTCCATACCTTGAAGAAGGATAACCGCAGGTAAAGACCTGTTATTTACCTTATCAGAAGCCTCCCCCATTTCCGACATCTTGATGACGCCTATAACACTTGAAAGGGACAGTACGATTACCAGTATGAGCGCTGCACTAATTATCTTTTTCTTTAACGTTAATTTAAACACCCTTATCTTCCTCCCGTAACTGTCTGGTATCATCCCTGCTGAGCTTTCCAGTATATGCGTATTTGGCGCAACAACTCTGCCTTATCTATCTTTCCACTGATATAGCTTTGGATAGACGCTCCTGTGATGCCTCCATGATCAGGTGGAAGGGTTGCCATAAACGGCAGCGTCTTTCCGCTCGACATATATGACTTGATCGATTTACTCAAGGGATCGGAAGGCACCAGGTCAATATTCTTGAACGCCGGTATAACATTGACCTTGTTTACCAAAAGTTCCTGTCCGGACTTTTCGTATACTAGCCAGTTTAAAAACTTCTTTGCTTCCTCTTGCTGCTGAGGTGTGGTAGTTGTGGAGTCGATGAATATATATTTTGTCACACCGACTGTGATCTTGGAATTGATAGGATCATCTGTATTATCATTTAGCGGAAGAGGCAAGAAACCGTATTCCTCATTTGCTGTATCATTGCTCTTTATTCCATTCCAAGCCCAGTTGCCCATAAACCAAAGCCCTACCTTGCCCTCTCCCAAAGCTTTGGATCCATCCTCATACGTACTGTCCAAAGGCGCGTGCTTATTGATGTTGTTATCCTTGAGCAGATCTAAAGTTTGTACCCATCCAGACATTATATTGTTTTGGGACAAATCGATGGAGTTGTTCTGCATACCTTTAACAAACTCTGGAACCCCCCCAGGTTGAACAGAATAAGCCAGAGCCAGAAGATGAGAACCAAGAGACCAGTCCATTGGTGAAAGCATGACCGGTGCTACTCCCGACTTCTGAATTTTAGCCATTAATGAATTCAGGCTGCTTCTACTGTTGACCGAGGAAGCATCAAAGGTCCCCCCTGCTGCTTTGTCCAACACTTTCTTATTGTAAATTAATCCGTAGCCTTCAACTGCAAATGGGAACCCCAACACAGTATCATTTTTCTTGACAGTATCGAGTCCATGTTCTATCGTATCGGCTACCCACTTTTCTTTGCTTAAATCAACAGCTTTATCCAGGAATGTCTGCGTGTCGCCCGGATCAAGCATTGACATGGTAGCTGGGCTTCCTGAACCGTACATCGACATCAACTTTTGATATGCAGATGTCCCCTCAGGAGCAGTTATAATCTCTAAAGATGCTTCAGGATGCTCTTGATTGTATTGTTTTGCTAATTCTTCTAGTTGGGTTTTTATTTCAGATTTGGAATTCAAAAGTGTAATCTTAGTCGTCTGCTGTGATACTGGTGAAGCCGAACAACCTATAAACATCATTAAACATACTAGAGAAATCGCAACTTTTAGCTGTTTTCTCATTAACTTTCCCCCTAAGGATGTACTTTGTAAATTTTATGAACAATATTCAATGTTATCGACATAATTCCCCAGGAAGATTAGAATTTTTTGGTTGGTAAATATCGGAATTCAATTAAATAGTACAAACTGGTTGTTACGTTAAGTTGATAAACAGGCAAGCGCAACAAACTTTATCCATTCGCGTCTTAATATGGTGGAAAATTACTAGGTAACAAATTTATCAAAAAAGGAGAAATCTTTTATGAACAAGGCATTCTTTGGAGCTTTTCTTGCTATCTTTTTATGTATTTCATCGTCCACTGTTTATGCAGCACAAAATCAAATCAAAGTTGACGGTGTAACGATTACATCTGATGTGAAGCCCGAAATGAAAAATAAGCGCGTCATGGTGCCTCTACGTGTTATGAGCGAAAGTTTGGGGGCTAACGTCGAATGGTCCGATTCCGAGGTGATCCTCGTTAAAAGCGAGATGAAAGTAAAATTAGCAATAAACAAAAGCACAGCGGAGAAAAACGGTAAAAAGATACCGCTTGATGTAAAACCATATACGAAAAATAATCGCACATATGTTCCACTTCGTTTTATTGCAGAGGCATTTGGCTGCAATGTCAATTACAGCAACTTTACAGTGACGGTGGATACTAAACCATTGCTCATCAACGGTGTTCAAGTAAAAGCACTTCAACAGGAATACCATATGATATTGGGCGGCGTAGTTCAGCAAATTCATGGCAATGCATATAATGAAACCATTTATAATATTTTCACAAAAAACAAAGGTGAAAAGGTCGAAGCACCTGAAAACTATTCTTGGAGCTTCACTATTGACACACCTGGGTCTTATTATAAAAATGCACAATACGATTTTTTAGATCAAAAGGGGAAAAGCTTAACTCGTTTTGATGTGTATTCTTTAATCCAGTCCTTTCCTTCCGAACTTTTAATCGGGTATCCCAAGTTTTTGATTCATGACGTATCCAAAAATGAGTGGTACTTGTTTAGCGATAGCGCAGCAAAATCTATTGATCAGTTAATTAATAATGCAACAAATAATGGATTTCTGAAGGTTATAAGTAATACAGTTGCATAAATTGGTTTTCTGATTATCATTTTCAAAAGATAAAAGGCGAATTCCCAGCTGAATAAAACAGCATGGGAACTCGCCTTGTTTGAAACCTGTACAAGCTCAACTCCTACTTTTACATAATAAGAGGTACGGGGAGTTATTTGTCCATCTGTAGCATTTCGGACTCATAGGACTGAAATGCATTTTCCATCCCCATTACTACATCTTTAATCTTCATATATCCCTTGGTATACGGCTCCGAATCACGAATTTCTTCCCACATATAGTGATATTGCTTCATATCCTCTGTTTCACATACAACGAAATCCGTATAGTCCTTTCCGGGCAGTGCTTCTGCATCGAAAAAACGAACCTGAACATGTTTGCTGTACTTCTGAATACGAGCCTGCAAGGCCCCCGCATGTTTACGGCGTTCTTCCCGAGGAAGAGCCAACCAAGAAGGGTAGAATTCCAGTAATACAATCATCATATAACGCATATGCCTATCTCCTTTTTAGTGAAACTTGAATGGATTTATCGTTATTGTACGCTGCTTGTCGCTAAGCCACATTAACATAGGTTAATGCAAATCGCTGCGCAGCAAACGACTAAGTGAAACGGGAGATACACCTATGTAAGAAGCTATATGGTATTGTGCAACTCGTTTGTCCAACCCGGGATACTTGAGAAGAAAGGCATCATAACGCTCCCTGGCAGAAAGATATAACAATTCGCGTTCCCGTTCCTCTTTGCGAATGTACAGTCTTTCTACGCTTTTACGCACGAATCTCTCCCACATATGGCTTGTATCCATAAGCTCCTTCAGTACATGATGTGGAATTTCAATAACAACCGAATCTTCCATGGCCTCAATCGTAAAGGTGGATGGTTTACCTTGAACCATAGCGCCATAAGAGGTTACATAATCATCTTCCGGTGAAAAACCAACATTATATTCTCTGCCATCTGCCAAAGTATAGAACAAACGGAATAATCCCTCCGAACAAAAATAAGCATGTTTCACAGGTTCCCCTGTTTCAATAAGATATGTCCCCTGCTGAACATGCCTCACACGGGTTTGCTCTACAAACCTGTTCCAATCCTGATCTATAATTGAGGCTTGATGAGCCATTTTTTCTAATGAACGATAATGTAATTGCATCACTTCCCCCCCCCCCCCACAAAACGCTGTGAAATCAAAGATATCTTCTGGACTATATAAGAAAACAGGGGTTATCCCTCAGGTCTGAGTAGACCTGCAGGACAACCCCCAGCGATGTGTTCTATCAGGCTTCCGTAGCATCCTCTTCCACGAAAAGAGACACCTTCCGTATACCGTCGGCTCCGATCACGACAAGTCCCTGATCCGACAAGCGAATTTCAGGGATAACGACCAATGCGAGCAGCGACAGTGTCATCAGCGCGTTGTTCAGCATGCAGCCGGCTTGCTGAAGTGCCCGGCTGATGCTTTCGGACTGCGCAGCCACCTCTGCAAACGGAGCTGGGGACATCAATCCGGCAATCGGAAGCGGGAAGCGCGTCTCACCCGAGGCGGATACGACCACCACGCCGCCACGTAGTGCAACGGCTTGCTTTGCCGCCTGAGTCATGAGCTCATCATCATTGCCGATGACGAGCAGGTTGTGGCTATCATGCGCTACGGTCATGGCAATTGCGGCCGGCTCAGTGAACCCTACGCCTGTCACAAGTGCCACCGCGTGGCTGCCACTGGCATGATGTCGCTCGAAAACAGCGATTTTGCACAAATCCTGTGCAGGATCTGATGCAACTTCGCCATGACGCACCGGAACGGTCATCCGTACTTCCTTCGTATCCACATGATTTTCCGTGACACGAATTACTCGTACAGGTACATTCCCCTCCTGTACTGGAGCCGCAATACGAAAATCAGCGGTACTCAGCTCTCGACCCAAATGGACCGTGTCCATCACTTCCGCAGGATAAACAAAGCCTTCCCAATCAGCGACCATTTGTCCGTACTCGGCTACCAGTTGGCCCGCCGCGATGGTAGCCGTCACATTCACTTCGGCCAAGCGGCCATCCAGCAATATAATATCGGCAATCGCACCGGGAATAATCGAGCCAATGTCCCGTGCCACGCCAAAGCGCTCTGCCGTATTCAGCGTTGCCATCTGAAAGGCCGTTACAGGCTTAACACCCTGCGCAATCGCATGACGCACCACGAAGTCCATCTGCCCTTCATGGAGCAGGGATTCCGCGCTGCGATCATCCGTCACCAGCATCATGCGGCGCGTATCGAGCCCCATTTCCGTGCTGGCACGGATCGTCTCGGCCACATCATGCCATGCGGAGCCTTGCCGCATCTTGGCATACATGCCGAGCCGGATACGCTCGGCTACATCCTCGGGCGTGACACATTCGTGATCGCCCGTAATTCCCGCGGCTGCATAGACTGGCAGCCGCCAATCATCGGATGCCCATGTAAAATGGCCATCCGCCACCTTGCCGGCGCGCAGCGTAGCCTGAATTTCCCCGATCATCACATCGTCCCCATAGACGACGCCAGGGAAATTCATAACTTCGCCCAGCCCGATCATATCCGGGCCCCAGCTTAGAGCCTCTGCCACTTCCGCCGGACCAAAAGAGGCACCTGTCGTTTCCAGCTCCGGGCCTGTGGAAGGCACGCAGGAAGCTACCTGCATGTAAGCAGCCAGCGGTGTCGTGCGTGCTTCGTCCAGCATCAGGCGAAGCCCTTTTAGACCCAGCACATTGGAAATTTCATGTGGGTCAAAAAAACCGCCCGTCACACCCAGCGGCAGTACAGCCTTCGCGAATTCAGTCACGGTGAGCTGTGTACTTTCAATATGACAATGTCCATCCAGCAGACCCGGTGCCATATAACGACCTTCCGCTTCAATAATTACGGTGTCTTCTCCAATCGTATGGCTAACGTCTCTACCGACGTAGGCAATACGAGAACCTTGCACAGCAATAGACATGCCCGGTAACAATTCGCCCGATACCACATTGACCAGCGTTCCTCCGCGGATCACCAGCGATGCCTTGCGCTCCCCTCTAGCTGTAGCTATCAACTCGGGTACACAGTCCGCCAGCGGCGGGCGTTGAAATACTCTCTTCATGTCCATTACGTTTGTAACCTCCGTTTATGCTTCTAACCTGTTTGGCTTATTTGCTTATGTTACTGGAATACGCTCAATAATGCCAGCCGCCGTTAGAAAACACGGTCACTTTATTCCACTTTACGGATATACGTGTCCGATTTCTGTGAGCTTACAAATGGCGTAATTTCCCCTATGCTATATATGTGCAGCAAATGCATCGCTCGCGTACAAGCCGTGTAGAACAATTTACGCTCACTTTCACGCTGATATTCTTGGGCCGATCCGTCATAAATAAGGACTGCATCAAACTCCACACCTTTCGCCAGATAAGCCGGGATGATGTGAATCCCCTTTTCAAAAGCAGGAGTTGTTTTCTTAATTAATTTTGGCTTTACTGGCAGTTGTCCTTCCAGTGCTTCGTAGGTCGCTGCGCTTTCATCAGCATTTTTACAGATCACCGCAATGGATTCATAGCCCTCTGCCAGCAATTTGGTAACCTTCCCAGCAATCAGTTGATGCAGCTTCTCACGCGAGTTCACCTCGGTGACTAACGGCTTCTCCCCCTTACGGTTAAACGGAACAATATGCTCCCCTCCTGCTACCATCCCTCGGGTAAACTCTACAATCTCCTGTGTCGAACGATAGCTGCGTGTCAGGGAAATCATCTCGGTCTGTTCTGCTCCATACAGGTCATACAATGGTTCTGCATCCTGAAGCACCGAAGCATGGGCGTAGATGGCCTGATTAAAATCGCCCAGTGCCGTCATTTTAGCCTGAGGAAATAATCGTTTGAAGAAAGCCAGCTGAAATGGTGAATAGTCCTGTGCTTCGTCAATAAACACATGACGAATGTTGCTATTGGAACGGAAGCCTAGCATCAGCTCACGCAAATATAAAAAGGGCGTCACATCCTCATACGCTAATTCTCCAGCTTGAATGCGTTTCAGAGTTTGCCGACTAATTTCACTCCAGTGGACAGGTAGCTCTGCATGATTGGACAGTTGGCTTAATAGGGTCTCGTTCATAAACAGTTCGCTGTATAGGCGAGTTGTGTCTACGAAGCGAAGTGCCTTAATCCACTTGCGCAGGGGCTTTAAGCGGTCACTGACTACCATCCGTGCCAATATTTCTCTTTCACGCTTAAAATCATCGAAGGTATCGCCTTTATTCTTGGATTTACGGCGCATGCGGTTATATGCCCGCTGATAATCCTCTGGCTCCATCAGATCCATCTGCTGGTCTACCCAAGGAGCGGCGCATTCTTCCTTGCCAAAGCGAGCCAGCTCTTTGAGCATCCAATCGCGCAGCAGTTCCAATCGGTTTGCCAGCCGCACAGCCGAGTCGAATTCATAGAACTTACCTGCCATTTGCTCGACTGAAATCACCTCACGTCCCTGAAAACGAACAGGTTTAAAATGCATCCCCTCCTGTTCTAGGTGTGCCTTATAGCCTGTAATCACATGCAAAAACGTCTTGGATGACTTAAAGCGAATACCTTCCATCCTAGCTTCATACCCAGGCTGGGACGATGCAGATAGCACATACTCCAGCTGCTCAAATGGATCTTCTAGCTGAAACTCCCGGCCCAAACGCCGCTCCAAATATTCCTGAAACGTAGCCTGAAGCATATTTTCCTCACCCAATTCAGGCAATACTGTCGAAACATAACTGTTGAACATGGGGTTGGGCGAAAATAACACGACCTGATCCGCACGCAAGCGATCCCGATACTTATATAGCAAATACGCTACTCTCTGAAGCGCAGCAGAGGTTTTACCGCTTCCCGCTGCCCCCTGAACAATAAGCATACGACTTCGATCATCACGGATAATGCGATTCTGCTCCTTTTGAATGGTAGCGACAATGCTTTTCATTTGAGCATCCGAGCTCCGGCTTAATACGGCTTGAAGGAGTTCGTCTCCAATAGTCACCCCTGTATCAAACATAAAGCGGATCTGTCCATCACGGATCGAGAATTGACGTTTGAGCGTCAGTTCTCCTTCCATCTCCCCTGCTGGGGTCTTATAAGAAGCGGGGCCTGGCATATTATCGTAATACAGATTCGAAATAGGCGCGCGCCAGTCGTAGATTAGAAATTCCTCATCCTGATTATCCAGCAGCGAGGCAATCCCCAGATAAATACGCTCCGCAGCCTGCCCTTCCTCTGCAAAATCAATGCGTGCAAAATAGGGTGAGTCCAGCAACTTTTTCAAACGGCCTAACGCCTCAGTGGAATGCTTGTGTCTTCGTTCCCGTTCAGACAAAATCTCAGACTGCTGCCGCAAACTGGTGGACGTCTCGCCCACATCATCCGCCTCACTGAAATTGATCGTTACCTCATCCCAGAAGTCTTTACGCATATCGACGACATCGCCGCGCACAGAACCAACCTCTGTCTCCAGCTTCCGAATTCGGCCGCTAATGACTGTAGTCACATCTTCTACTCTTCGTTGTTCCTCATTCCATTGCTGCTCAGTAGTCACTGACATCGCTCCTGTTCCGTTTCCTCCTGCTCCGTGCAGGGCTCCCTTGTGTACAAACTATGGCTCTATTATGGACCCGGGCATACTCTTCACATCCCCCTGATCCGTGAAAATTGACTATTCCTTTGAAGCATGCTATAATATAATAGTAAGTGTGTTAACAACTTATGCAACACGGCTTTACTATGTAAAACATAGCATCCTCTATTGTAGCAAGTTCAGTCCCTGTTCGCAACCAGCGGGCTTTTTTTGTGTTTTCTGGCAACCTTCCATTAGCCTGTTCCTATATCCTTAAATTCATTACATAAAAAAGCGACCGTCCATCGGATTGATGAATGCGGTCGCTCTCTTTTTTTCAAAATTGGCCTATCGACTCTCTTCCACAGGATGAATATGATCGGCCAGTCTGCTCAATCGCTCCAGCTGATGACCATAGTCATACATCGTCGCAGCTACAATGGAAAGCCGCAGCATTCCCTCCTGACAATGGTCAAAACGTGTAATGGCCTGCTTCATAAATTCACCGTTGGCCTGCTCAAACAATTCACTTTCTTCCTCATTGGGTTTGAGCTTATTTTCAAATTTCAGCAGAGCGTGCTCGTGGAAACGAATCAGCCGCTCCAGATGGTCGTCAAAAAATGCATCTGTTCCCTTTGGACGTAAAGACTGGAAGTAGTGCCTTTCCACCGCGTCCAACACCTCGTATCCTTTATGCAAACTTTCAAGCATTTGTTTGTATACGACCATTTGTCTCGTCTGGCTAAACTTGTTGCGCTTGAGCTTTTTCTGCTCCTCCTCGAACAAATGATATTTGTCCGACAGTGATTTAATGGCTCCCTCTAAATTTCCTTTTTCCTCTCTAAAGACAGACTCCTTAATCTCGTCGGAAATGGCAGTTCGCAGCAGCAACGACATGCTGTTAAATACATTTTGAATCTGGTTGTTAAACTGCCTCTTCGGTTTGGGAGGAAAAACGGTAATGTTGATGACAAAAGCAGACACAATCCCGATCAGAGTCAGCGCAAAGCGGGTAACCGCAAATTTCCAGTCTCCTGAAGCTTCCATGACAGAAACCACAGTCACAAGTGTCAATCCCACCGTATCCGCCATGTTTATTTTCAGACATATCATAAGTACCAATACACATACCAATCCGACCGCAATCGGCTCATTTGAAAATACCATTCCGCCCAGCAACGCCATAATCGCACCTAATGTGCTTGTTTGGAGTTGATCCAGAAAATAACGCCACGACCTATATATCGACGGTTGCATGGCAAAAATAGCGGCTATCGCTGCCCCCACAGGCGAATGGGTGTTCAAAAGCGTGCTCAGAAAAAGGGCGAGCGTCACTGCGATTCCCGTTTTTAACACCCGTGCTCCAAAAGCCAAAGCCATCCCTCCTGCTTACCCTTCAAATTTATTCATACCGAATTACTATAATGAAATTTCAAGACAAAGTCCATGTTTTATTATTACCCCAAACCATCAAAGATCAGGAATAATTATGAAATGTATAGTGCCTGCTAGAATACATATCAACAGAATTCCTCTATATGCATCAGCATCACAGGAAGAACTCATCATGCTATGGATTAGAAAATACTGGAATAAACCTGAAAGGGCCCGTCCCATGGGCAACTTTTACAAAACCCGGCAAGCCCGTAAACAAAATCATGACACAATAAAAGCCGGAGCCTCCAAGCGGACTCCCCTGGAACGTCATAGGATAAATGAGAATGGCGGAGGAGGAATGAAGGCATGCTTCGAGTGGCATTATTTACAGACACATATACGCCTGATGTCAATGGCGCTGCTCTGACACTGGAACGATGGATTGGCTATTTGGAGACGCATGGGGTATCTACACTTGTCTTTGCCCCGGAGGCAGACCATCATCTGTCTTCTGGACCGGGCGTGGAGCGATTTCGAAGTATTCCCTTTTTATTGTACCGGGAATGCAGACTCGCGATCCCTAATGCCAAACAAATTAACGAGCGCCTGTCAGCCTTTTCCCCGCATTTAATTCATGTTGCTACTCCGTTTAACCTGGGCTTGTACGGAACAAGCTACGCTGCCAAACATCATATTCCACTCGTCGCCTCCTATCACACCCACTTTGATAAGTACCTCGAATATTACAAGCTTCGCTGGCTTGAACCCGCGCTATGGAAATACATGCTCTGGTTTCATAGACATTGTGAAAGGATGTATGTCCCCTCCCGGTCAACCCTGGAATTGTTGCGCAATAAAGGAATGGGACAGCTCGAAATCTGGGGTAGAGGCATTGATACCGACCGCTTCCAGCCCACAGTGAATCGCGAAGCGATATGGGAAAAATGGGGCGTTCGCGCAGACGCATTTGTTATTTTGTATGTTGGCAGACTTGCACCGGAAAAGGGGATCGACACGTTGCTGGACTCCTATCTCCAGTTACCCGACGATGTCCGCGCAGGCGCTGTGCTGGTCATTGCAGGAGACGGCCCATTATTTGAGTTCAGAACTGCAACAGACATCGGGGTGCCAGAGCACGCCGTCCATTGGCTTGGTTTTGTGAAAGGACCGGAATTAGCAGAATTGTACGCTGCAGCCGATGTATTTCTATTTCCCTCCACTACAGAAACCTTTGGTAATGTCGTTTTGGAGGCTATGGCCAGCGGCACACCCGTGATCGGCGCAAATGAAGGCGGGGTGAAAGATAATGTAATCCATGGGAAAACGGGGTTACTGTGTCCAGCTGGGGACGCCGCTGCCTTTGCCAAAGCTGTACATCTGTTGTACGAGGATGCCTCACTTTGCAACTTTCTGTCCAGAACCGGTAGAGCATACTGCCTGGAGCAGACATGGGATCGTATTTTTGAGCGGCTGCTGGACAGCTACATGGAGGCAGCGACTCTGCATCTCGACAGTCGACCGGTGACGCGAATATAATCCTCAACAAAATTCAAAACTACGGTAATAAAAAGCGTCTAAAAAAGAAACCCTGCTACACTTTTAGCTGTTTGAGCAGCTTGTTATGTACCCCGCTTAACAAAATCACCGCTGTCAGGGCACCGATGAACGCAAGGAGCATATCCCATTGAGTATCCCATACATCTCCCTGTGTCCCCAAAAAGGCTTCTGCTGCCGTACCGGTTGCTTTGGCTACAGCAAACTCAATCAGTTCGTATCCAGCACTGATCGCAAGACACACGCTAACCGTTAGAAAAGTGAGCCAGCTCCCGCTTCCCAGAGCTGTCTTACGCAGCAGTACTTCCCTAACAATGAGTGCAGGCACAAAACCTTGGACAAAATGCCCAAGTCGATCATAATAATTGCGCTCCAGCCCAAACGTATCCCGAATCCAGTTAAACAGCGGCATTTCGGCATAGGTGTAGTGCCCACCGACAATCAGGATCAGTGCATGTAGCCAGATCAGGGTGTATACCAGATTGGTAAAACGAAATCGTCGGTAAAAAGTTGTCAGTAATACAGCCCCCAAAACCGCCGGGAGAACTTCCAGTACCCATGTAAAATAATCCGCTGGGCGAATCAAGGACCAAACGAGGGCAAGCACCATCAGTACAAGTAAAACAAGCGGATAGCGATCATTTTTAGACCATGCCGTTGTCTGGTTCATACATCATTCCTCCTGAGCCCAAAGCTCTATCCTTTATCCAATACAATATGTTTGACCCGCCCAACCTGTCCGTCTGTCAAACGCACTTTGATTCCATGTGGATGACGCGGGGAGTTGGTCAAAATATCCTTCACCGTTCCTCGCGTCAGCTTCCCCGTAAGCTGATCCTTTTTAAGCACAATATCCACCTGAAGACCAGCGCGAATATCCGATCGATTCTGTCCATTCATTGTGGCTATTCCTCCTTCGTGTTTACATTATTATCTTATGATGATATTCAACCACTCAGCCCCATCGTAATCACCAGTAATATCGGTCGTTCCGGCGGCTGTTCCCCATCCAAATCACGCACATCGTGGATATATAGCTAACGAGTAAAATAACGAATACCATCCCGCTAAACTCCACAAAATGAGTGCGTTGCAAGGAATCCGCCCATATGGAGGATACTTGTGTGTACAACTGGGACGGTGCAGAAACAATATCCCATGTGTTTCCTCGAAAGAAACGGCCAATATAAATCCCCAGGCTACTTAGCAGGAGTACCGCCAGCATAAACAACCAGCTGACAATCCCGCCCCGTGCACGCTGTACCAACTGTCGTACGGATTCGAGCGATACAAACCCCATTGTAAGACCAAGGACAGCTACCAGCAGCATCCCTAATGTATGATTCCAAAAGTACGGATTGCCCCAAAAATGATGCTCACCTAGAAATGGATACCTAGCAAATACATGCAGCAAATCTGTGATCAAATCTGCCCCTATGACCCAGAGCAAAAATGTCCTCGTTCCCCGTCTCCAAGAGCAATGAATGACATCAAGCAGAAGCGTCAGCAGCATAGGAATCCAGGCCAGCATCATATTCCACCAAATAAAAAAATAAGGGCGGTCCCCTGAGGGCAGTCTCACGTTAATGATCCACAAAGTACTGATTACGGAGCATACGGCCAGTGCCAAAAAAATGTAAAGTTTAACTGGGTAATTTAGCGATCTTAAACGGGCATACATCTGTTTCTTTTCCTCCTTGTAACTGTTCAGCCTTCCTGACGTTCCAATTTACACCTGTTCTGGTCAGTGTACACCACAATGGCCTCAAGCTCAATGGAAGCGCTCCACTCTGCATAACATGACGATTAAAAAAGCATCTGTTCTCCCGGAATTGACCTCGTATCCCCGGAAAACAGATGCTTACTATATTTCAGACTTCACTTACAGGTAGGCGACATACGAATGCAGACTGTCTGATCAAACAGAACCATCTATTAGACTAAATCTTAGGCAGCATTTCCCGGGTAATGTCGCAATCCAGCTTCCCCCTGCTGAAACACTTCTCACCGATTTCCCTACAAGCCTTCTACCAATCGTATGTTTTTTGAATATTTCAGCCAGTTGAAAAGGATTTTCATTGTCCATCATCTGCTTCAACGTGGATAAGGTTCTACTGTTCTCTAACCTTGTACCCAATTGACCAATGATTGTACCGTCAATGTACCTGGCGCAGCTGCCTCAAATGTGGTGGAGCCGTTACGCAAGGCCAGAAACTCCACGGTTTTGGGAACACCAGGGGCCAGGTCCAGATGGTTGTCACTGAAAATTCCTTCCTGCTCTGCGCTCAGCCACACATGTCTGGCAAGTACATCCGAACAAAGCGTAAACCTGCTGCCCTCACTTCCCTGTATCTCTGTCACTTCAATTTTCGCCTGTGGTAAATCCATCTCTTTTGTGGCTGCAAAATAAATTTCGCTGGCGGCCACCTGTTCATCGTTCTGTATCAGACGTGCGACCAGCATGTGCTCGGTACGGTCCAGACCATTCAGCCATTTATCGGCAGGCAGTACATGTACGATCCCCGCGCCGCCAGCTTGCTGTTCTACCTTAACGTTCTCTTCACGGATAGCCTGACTGCTACGGATATGCAAAAGCGTCAGATGCAGCGTACCTGCTATCGGCTCTAGCGTATCGTTAACCAGATGCAGCTCCTTACTTCCCTGTTCTGTATCCACTGCACTCAACAGCACATCAGCAAAACTACGTTTTGCAGTATATTGAAACGCCTTCCAACGACCAAAATAGTCCATGCTCGACCAGGAGGCAACGGGCCAGCAGTCATTCATTTGCCAGTATAATGTCCCCATGCAATAGGGCTTGTGGCGACGATGGGCCTCAATAGCCATTTTCATTGCCTCTGCCTGTAAAACCTGGCTCATGAGCAGAAAACATGGAAAATCCTTGGGTTGCCGCATGTACCGTTCCATGTATTCTTGAATCAGGCGATTGCCCGAACCGTTCTTCTGATGTGCCAGCATCACCGCAGACTCCAGTTCCAAATCCTTCTCTTCCGCATAAGCGCGAACAGACTTGTATTCAGGAAAGGACTGAAAGCCATACTCACTCATAAAACGGCCCACATGTACGTGATAATTTTCAAACGGCTCAGACGCATGCCATACTCCCCAATAATGGATGTCTCCGGCTGTGGAAGATGGATGAGCATGCTGGTTGCGATCTCCGGTCAGATCAGTTAGCGGTGAGGAGGGCCAATATGCCGTCTGCGGAGCCCAGGCATTTACCGCCTCCGGTAAAATCCGGTGGAAGAGGGTTTCATAATCTTCCCATAGGCGCTCCCGCTGCTCAGGCGTGTAGGCCTTTTTCCAGCCCCAGCCCGCATTCTCTTCATAATGCGCCCATGCGGAATCAATCTCATTATTACCGCACCATAACGCAATGCAAGGATGACGGCGCAATCGCTTGATGTTATCTTCGGCTTCCTGGGCTACATTGTCCAAAAAAGCCTGGTCCCCCGGATACATGCTGCATGCGAACATAAAATCTTGCCACACGAGCAAGCCGTATTCATCACAAAGGTCATAAAATACGTCTTCTTCATAAATACCACCACCCCACACCCGCAACATATTCATATGTGAGACGGCCGCACTGGCAATTTCATGCCGATATCGCTCCAACGTAACTTCGGCAGCAAAGCTGTCATTTGGAATATGGTTCGCTCCCTTTGCAAATACAGGGATTCCATTCAGCTCAAAATAGAAGCTCTCCCCTGCCGTATCCCGCTCACGTATTAGGCGAATCGATCGCAGCCCCGTTTTCACTGATTTTTCCGCAATTACAGTTCCCTGTGCTTGCTCCTTCAATTTAGCTGCAAACCTATACTGATGCGGGTCCCCCAGTCCACGGCACCACCACAGCTTCGGCTCCTTCATCACTAGCCCCAGCTCCACTGTTTGCTTTCCCTTCCGCAGACGAACGGGTTTGGACCACACCCTGCCGTCAGCAGAAATACACAACTCGGCATCTCTAACCTCAGCTGCATTTTCAATCTCTACCACTGCCGTGAGTTCAGCCCTCTCGGTACTCACTTTATCCTGTCGAATAAATAAATCTCTCACGTTCAGACCAGACCAAGCTTCAATCCGAACTTCTCTCCATATACCGCTCGTCACCAGCCGTGGTCCCCAATCCCAACCATAGTGATAGGGAGCCTTACGAGCGAAAACGCTTACCTTTTTATCAGACAAACCACCTATTTCGGACTGATCATTCGGTGCGGGAAGTCCATAGCCCAACCTTTCCAGCTTGGGTACATCTTCAATAATCGGAGAACGAAAACGGATTTCAAGTCGATTTTTTCCTTGCTGAACAAATGCCTTTACATCCTGTCTCCAAATCCGAAACATATTATCGGCCGACAAGACAGCCTGATCATTCACTTTCACATCTGCGTATGTGTCTAAACCTTCCAGCACCAATTCAACACACTGACATTGGAACTGATTGGCATCTATCTCAAAATAGGCTGCGTATATCCAATCCTGCTTGTCAATCCACTGTACCTCCATCTCGTTCATACCGATAAAAGGATCAGGAATTTTGCCATGTCGCAAAAGATCAGTATGCACACAGCCCGGGACTTTCGCACTGAGCCACTCATCACTTTGTGCTGCCCTAAACCTCCAGCCATCCAATCCTATCACATTAATCATCGTCGCAAGCCTCCCTATAAGGATGATTGGGAACATCTGGATCATTCATTAACATAACAAAAATAACATCAAGCTAACAAATTAGTCAATTGTTTTTTTGGCAATCGGTGAAATGCAAAATAAAAGTCGCCCTCTACCCCTAAACAGGTTAAAAGCGACTATCTTCGTCTTCACTGCGGATCGAATTTATCCACGTATCCAGACATCAACTATATTTAATTGTGCTAAAGGAACGATCACGATCATCATTTTCCCGGCTGATCCGTGGCGCGTGAACTTCCCGTACGAGTAGATCCGCGTGCAGCAGCTTTTTTTCCACAGGCGAGCTTGGATTCATGATGCGCCATAATAACTGGTCCACCGCTCGCATCCCCAGCAGTTCCTTATCCACTCTCACCGTGGCATAAATTGGAATTTGATCATTCGTATCGTCAAACCCGGTCACCCCGCACCGCTTCGGAACGTCAATCCCTTTTCCTTTTAGTACTTCCACGACTTGCGAAGCAGTCACATCGTTAGCACAAACAAAAACCTCTGGCAGCTCATCCTCAGGCAACTTGTCCATTTCCTCAGCAAGCGCCTGCGCTCCCCCATAAATAAGAGCTTTGTTTTGCCGTAATTCTACTCCGCTCATTTCCAGTGCGGACCGAAAAGCTTCCCAACGTTCATAGAAACTGTGAGCGTCGTCTACATGACCCACAAATTGAAAGTGGGCATACCCCTTGCATAGCAAATCCTTCATTAATTCATTCATGCATGTGCGATTATCCGTAAACACCGCATCACTTAAAAATGCAGAGTCCCAATGATCCACCATGACGACCGGAATCCCCATTCGATAAATGTTCAGTAATAATGTAGTTGAAATTGTTCCTACAGTGATAATCCCTTTAATGGCCTCCGGATTCAGCAAAGAAAACATATCGTCTGTTGAAGGCTCTGTTAACGTAATCATATCCAATCCTTTACGGTTCAGACGCTCGGAGATTCCTTCAAATACAGGTCCCCAGTACCTGGACTCCCGGTTCTGGTGCCGGATATTCGGAAATAACACCAACACAGTGCCTGACCATTCTCTGGCATCCGTGTCCCGAGGCTCTACCCCAGTCATTTTGGGATGACTGCGAAAATAACCCATCTGGGCGGCCAGCTTAACCAGCAATGCCCTCGTCTCTTCACTTACACCGGGTTTGCCTGACAATGCACGCGAAACAGCGAACTTTGAAACACCCGCCGCATCCGCAATTTCCTGCAATGTTACTTTTCCACGCATCTCCTCACCCAACCCTATTCGAAATCTTTTTCTACCTTAGTCTTCTAAATATTCAGGTATGCCTATAAACTGGTACCATCGTAGCATACTTTGTTTTAGATCATCAAACGATGGATTTGCACAAATCCACACCTTTTATTTAAATATGTTTGCTTAATAGAAAACAAAACACATAACAAACCAGCATAAATGACTTGACGTAAGGTTATTTATTTCCTACAATTTACTATTGAAAGCACTTACATTGTGTAAATCATACTTATTAAGGGGGATTTGCAGATGTTCACGAACAGGTCGGTACGACAAAGCTCCATTCTGCTCCTGGCTTTGTTGCTGCTCGTTACAACGGGCTGCGCGAATGGAACAGGTGGTACGGCAGAAAAGGAAGACCCCAACGACACCAGTCCCATTACATTTACGTTCTTTGGCGGTGACGCAAGCTCCAACTGGAACAACATGAAGGACGCTGTCGGGCAGGAAATTACCAAGAAAACAGGTGTTACTCTAAATGCCGAGCATGCTGTCAATGGTCGAGGCGAGGAAAAGTTTGCTTTAATGGCTGCTAGCGGAGAGTACCCTGATCTCGTGTACCCCAAAGGAGACATCGGAAAACTGGTCGATGCCGGCGCACTCATTGACTTAACCGACCTGATTGATAAATACGGTCCTAATATTAAGAAAGTGTATGGAGATTATTTTAACCGTATTAAATATAGTAATGAAGATCCCGCCATTTATACCATCCCGACCAATTTGGGCGTAGATCACATCGCGTTTGATGCACAAGCCGGCTTCGAAATCCAGCATCAGGCCCTTAAGAAGCTCGGTTACCCCAAAATTCGCACCGTTCAAGATTTTGAAAAAGCACTTAAAGAGTATGTAGTCAAATATCCTACTACCAATGGCCAGCCTACCATTCCCTTATCACTCGACGCCGAGGACTGGAAAATGCAAATTACTGTGACAAACCCGGCAGTTACGGCTACAGGCGGACCAGACGATGGCGAATATTATATTGATCCTAAAACACACAAAGCCATTCTTCACTACAAACGTCCGGAAGAACGGGAGTATTTCCGTTGGTTAAACCATATGTACAATGAAGGGCTCTTGGATAAGGACACTTTTGTACAAAAAAGTGATCAGTACAAATCCAAAATCGCCGCAGGACGTGTTATCGGATTGATTGATCAGGAATGGAACTACCAGGATGCCGAAAATGCGCTCAAGGCAGCAGGCAAGGATGAATACACTTACGCTCACTTTCCGGTCACTTTAAATGAGCAATACGAAGATCATTCTCTCCAGCCCATTGGTTTTGATACTGCGTCCGGGATTGGCATTACAACTTCATGCAAAAATCCAGTGCGAGCTATCAAGTTTCTGGACTTTCTGGCCTCGGACGAAGGACAAATTTTACGTAATTGGGGAATTGAAGGCCAACATTACAATGTAGAGAACGGCAAACGAGTCATTCCTGCAGCTGTGCAAGAACGTAAAAACAAGGATAATGCTTCTTTTAGCAGAGAATCCGGTATCGGTTTGTATTGGATATGGGGACCACATTACGGCGATAGCGTAAAGGACCCAACTGGCAACTACTATACAACCAATTATCCAGAGATGATTACCGAAAATTATAGCAAAGCGGAAAAAGAGTCTCTTCAGGCATATAATGCCCGGACATGGAAAGACCTGTTCCCAAATGAAAAGGATTTTCCAGTAAAAGAGTGGGGAGCTGCCTACAACATGCCTGTTCCGACCACTACGAACTACAATGTGATTTATCAGAAGTCACAGGACATTGTGCGCAAACGGATTCCTGAGGCCGTACTCGCCAAACCAGATCAATTCGATGCTGTGTATGATCGCATGCTCCAAGAGCTGGATCAGGCGGGCGTGCCAAAGGCTGAAGAAATCTTCACTGGCTTGATCCAAAATCGGTTGAAGCTATGGTACGGGGAGAAGTAGAAATCGATTGCTACTAAAAATAGATAAGGGCTGACAGCCAGAACCTGTTTAGCCCCTTTTCCATTAAATATTCTGCTTTGTCGCCTTTTCTTTCCAGCTATTATTTTTCCTGGATACCCGGTGGACATAAAACAATAAAAAGATTGGAATCAATGCAATCCCGCCACACAGCACCCAAGATATCTGAATAGGTGTTTGATCCGAAGCTAGATTGGTAAAATTACGGCTTACGATGCCTGTCACGATTAAACCAATGCACATGCCTAGTTGGGAAATGGCAGAATCCATAGATAGCAAAGTTGAACGATACTCATTAGATATTCTTTTGTTCAGAAATATTTGTTTGGCAACCGGGTACATCCCTCGCCCAATTTCATAAATTAAAAAGGTAAGCAGTACAGGATAAAAGGTGTTGAAAGCACCCGCTAAGATGAGCCATATCCCAATCATTCCGCAAGCATACATAAGTATATGTACATCACTATAACGTGCGTTTAGCTTTCGAACCAGATAACTTCCTAAAGTCATACATAGTGAATAGCCTGCCTTAATCAGCCCCATAATCCAAATCCCTTGTTCAGAAAGACCGACCAGACGTGGCTGTTGAAAGGTATTCCCCGCCGAATTCGAAAAGCTGATAAATAAACCAATGATAAACACAATCCAGATCGACTTATTTTCAAAACCGATACGGACACTTTCTCCGATAATCGTTTTAATACGAGTAGCAGATGTTTTTCGATGGGTAATATTCTTCTCTTTCATATAAAAGCAGCATAGAAAAATACACAGGATAATAGATACAATGCTGGCCACCCAGGGAAGTGAATAGTTAAAAGTTGCGAGGAAGGCCCCCAACAGACCGCAAATAAATCCCGAAATATACTGTATACTATTAGAGGTTGTAAAAAGAACTTCCATCGGCTTATCGCTGTTTTCCACAACCCAGGATTCCAATGAACCTGATTGTAAGCATATTGCCAGCCCCCCAAAGACTTGCGCGAACATAAGCAGCCATATGTGGTCTGTCCAAACGAACAAAACACTGTAGACTAGAAAACAACAAAGCCCCAGAACAACAGAAATTTTTCTTCCATACTTGTCTGCAATAGCTCCTGTCGGTATTTCAAACAAAAAAATACTTACAAAAAATACAACTAGCAAGAAATTCGCACTTTGCAGAGAAAGTCCTTTAGCTAATAGAAATAAGATGAGCGTAGTCCCTGTAATTTCACTCATAAAAAATTGAAGAAAGCTGACAGAGTAAAATAGCTTATGCGCACTCACTTTCAGGATTCCTTCGCTTGCTCTACAGCCTCATATTCACTTCGCAACATCCCCATCTGAATGATGTCATAGTACTGTCCTTCCCTGAATAGCTTTTCCCGTAGCCGCCCTTCCTCCTTAAAGCCACATGCCAGATAACAACGATGTGCACGTTCATTGAACGCATACACCTCCAGTTCCAGCCGATGCAGGTTCAGCGCATGAAACGCAAACTTTTGTATCAGCCGGATCGCTTCCCGCCCATAGCCCTTGCCGAGGTCACTGTCGCGTCCGATCACAATCCCAAACGTGGCGTGGCGATTCATCCAGTTGATTTTGAATAAATCAAGTTGTCCAATATAGTCCAATGTGTCTTTATGTGCAATAACAAAACCTTTGGTTTCAGAGTTGCCGTCAATCATCATCTGTACAAACGATTCACTATTAGCCTGTGAATGCGGATAGATAAATACGTCGCTTAAACCATGTGTGATTGCCGGGTCATTAACCCATCTTCGGATATCAGGTATATCCTCCTGGCGGTACTCTCTTAATACAATTCGTGCTCCAATGATATGTGGCATCGTCAGCTTCCTCCCTAATATGTATTTTCAAATAGTACACTAGCTTTCCGGTCAACTTTACGCTTCCACTACTCTGACAAACTCCAAAAATCGTGTCCCTTTATAATGAACCTCCCCGCGATCCCCGATCACAATCATTCCGAAGTCCGTACTCTTTACCTTCAGCTCCTTACGTTCACCTCCTTCAAACTCAAAGGTGATATAGTAGTCGGTCGAAGCTGAAAAATCGCCCGATCCCCCACGCACTCTCGTTCGCTTATCCACAACCTTGCATGAACGTTGTACCTGTTCGGCTGCATGATTGGAAAGGCCTGCTCCGATCGTTTTCACAATCCCCGTAATGATTACAATAGCAATAAGTCCAAACACGATAAAAAAGATCATATTAAACGATTGAAATTCCATAAAAAAACTACTTCCCATCCACTCCATCCTTTCTACAGTAAAATGTAAATTTTCCAATCTATTGCCCATTGACAAATCGTACATCCTAAGCCTCAAAAACTCCAATACTTTTTTAACATACTTACGAAAAAAAAGTTCTTTCGCTCTTTTCCGCACCCTGCTTGGACTTACACCGGATCTGGGTCCTCTGAGCCTCTCTAGACCGATTGACAAAACTATATATAGATATAAAATAGAAAATGTACTCTAAATATAGTGTAAAAAACGTATTTATGCCCGATATCTTGAAGATACAGGTATGAAAATACATGTAAATATAGAGTCAAAAATCTTAAATGGCGCAGCCAGCAAGGGATTACAGGTATGACGGGTCTCTTGGCAATGCCGTTTTCTTTTTTTCGTTAATTGTTAAGGAGGTTGCACACCATGCTGATTGCTTATGATTCCAAGACTGGCAATGTAAAAAGATTTATAAACAAGCTCAAGCTTCCGGCGGTTCAGATTGAGGAGCAAATGACTATAGAAGAACCTTACGTACTCATTACATATACTACCGGGTTTGGGCAGATACCTGAGAAGGTATCTTCCTTTTTGAAAAAAAATGCACAAAACCTTGTTGGTGTAGCTGCAAGCGGCAACCGTAACTGGGGTGAGAAATTTGCCAAAAGTGCGGATTTGATTGCCGACCATTATAATGTCCCGGTGATTAGCAAATTTGAATTATCTGGAACGTTCGGAGATGTAGAGCGTTTTAAGCAGGAGGTGAGCCGAGTTGCGGCATATTGAATTGAACAACATGTTGATGAAACGCGATACTGACGGCTTTTTCCAATTGGAAAAGGACCAAGAGGCTGTAGCAGAATTTATGAAGGAAGTTCAAGAACGGAGCTTGAAGTTTGCTGACACAGCTGCTCAAGTGCTGTATATGATTGAAAATGATTATTACGAGAATTTCTATAACAGCTATACGGCTGATGAAATTAATGATATTTTCCATATCACTCATAGCTATAATTTTAAATTTCCTTCCTATATGGCAGCATCCAAGTTCTATACTGACTATGCAATGAAGAGTAATGACCGTAAAGTCTATCTGGAGCACTATCCTGACCGGGTGGCTGCTGTCGCCCTGCATCTGGGACGCGGCAATGCAGATACGGCACGCCTGTTGGCCCGTTCGATGATGGAGCAACGTCTCCAGCCAGCAACACCAACCTTCCTGAACGCAGGCAAAAGCCGCCGGGGAGAATTGGTATCCTGCTTCCTGCTTGAAATGGACGACTCTCTGAACTCGATCAACTATGTACTGAACACTTGCATGCAATTATCCAAAATCGGCGGCGGTGTAGCGGTTAACCTGTCGAAGCTGCGGTCGCGCGGCGAAGCGATTAAAGGTGTAGAAGGGGCAGCCAAAGGCATTATGCCTGTGCTCAAGCTGATGGAAGACGGATTCTCCTATGCGGACCAAATGGGGCAACGCAAAGGCTCTGGCGCAGCCTATTACAATATTTTTGGATGGGACGTGCTGGAGTTCCTGGATAGTAAAAAAATCAATGCTGACGAAAGAGTACGCCTCAAGACACTGTCGATCGGATTGCTGGTGCCGAACCGCTTTTACAAGCTGGCTCAGGATAACGAACCGCTGCATGTATTTGCTCCTTATAGTGTGTTCAAAGCTTATGGAACACATTTGGACGACATGGACTTGGATGTAATGTACGACACGCTGCTCGCCGACGATCGAGTGAAGAAAAAAGTAGCGATGAGCGCACGTGATATGCTGACGAAAATTGCCATGATTCAGTTGGAATCTGGTTATCCATATATTATGAATAAGAGTAACGCCAATCAGGCACATGCTCTTAAAAACGTGGGCCAAATCAAAATGTCAAACCTGTGCACGGAAATCTTCCAGCTGCAGGAAACTTCTGAGATTGCCGATTATGGACAACAGGATATTATTCGCCGGGATGTAAGCTGTAACCTGGCTTCCCTGAACATTGTAAATGTGATGGAGCACGGCAAAATCCGCGAGTCCGTTCACGAGGGTATGATTGCTCTCACTTCGGTCAGCGATATGACCCAAGTGGCTAATGCACCAGGTGTTGCGAAAGCGAACCGTGAAATGCATTCCGTGGGTCTGGGTGTCATGAATCTGCACGGCTACCTTGCCAAGAACAAAATTGCATATGAAAGCAATGAAGCGAAGGATTTTGTCCGTACCTTCTTTATGACAATGAACTATCATTCTATCGAAAAGAGTATGGAAATCGCAAAAGCAGCCGGACAAAGCTTTTATGGATTTGAGGAATCGGATTATGCGACAGGTGCATATTTTGACCGATATCTGAACACCGATTATCGTCCAACAACGGCACGTGTACAAGAGCTGTTCAAGGATATTTATATTCCGACTCCAGCGGACTGGGACAAACTTAAAGCAGACGTCATGAAGAACGGTCTGTACCACGCCTACCGTATGGCGATTGCTCCCACTGCCAGCATTTCGTACATTCAAAATGCAACATCCAGCGTTATGCCAATTGTCGAGCAGATTGAAACTCGCACCTATGCGAACTCGACAACTTATTACCCAATGCCGTATTTGCAAAAGGATAATGTATTCTTCTACAAATCCGCTTATCAAATGGACCAATTCAAAGTACTTGATCTGATTGCTGAAATCCAGCCTCACGTGGACCAAGGAATTTCGACTGTACTTCATGTGAACAGTGACGTGACTACGCGTCAGTTAGCCCGTTGCTATCTGTATGCTGCACATAAAGGACTCAAATCGTTATACTATACACGTACCAAAAAACTGTCTGTGGAAGAGTGCCTCACTTGCTCCATCTAATGCATACATGGTAACAAGCTATACAATAAATTAGATTTTGAATAGATATGGATGTTTGGCATTAGAAGCTGTATCCAGCGTGTGGTTCATACCTTTATAGGATTGGACAAGGCCCTCGCGGATACAGCTTCCGTATGTCAAGCATACGATGACTCTCTGTTAACCTCCTATATGGTTTCCAGGGAATCTCGCAAGCTGAAGGGAGAATGCTAACAATGACAGGTATACAAGCCGTAAACTGGAACCGTTCGGACGATGATTTCACATTAATGTTCTGGAACCAGAATATTATGCAATTTTGGACGGATGATGAAATTCCGCTGTCTGACGATAAAATGTCCTGGGTAACCCTCAGTGATATCGAAAAAGAAGCCTACATGAAGGTGCTCGGCGGGTTGACCCTGTTGGATACCATTCAAGGCGGTGTGGGTATGCCGCAAATTATGGAGCATGTAGACGGACTGCAACGTAAAGCCGTATTAAGCTTTATGGCGATGATGGAGCAAATTCATGCCAAGTCGTACAGCAGCATCTTTACAACCCTAGCCTCCACAGAAGAAATTGACGGTGTATTCCGCTGGGTGGAAGAAAATCCGTATCTCCAGACCAAAGCAGAAACCATCCGTCAGTATTATATGAACATTCATACACCGAAAGACCTGTATCTCGCGATGGCTGCGTCGGTGCTATTAGAAAGCTACTTATTTTATAGCGGCTTCTTCTACCCTCTCTATCTGGCAGGTCAGGGCAAGTTGACATGCAGTGGGGAAATTATCGATCTGATCCTACGGGATGAAAGTATTCACGGCGTCTACGTAGGTGTACTGGCACAGGAAATTTATGCAGAACTGGACGAGGAAGAACAACGTGATCTCTATCAGACGCTGGTAGGCTTGCTGCGCTACTTGCACAATAACGAAGAACAGTATACCGAGCAAATTTATACCCCTATTGGACTTGTAGACGATGTTAAAGTCTTCTTGCGCTACAACGCCAACAAGGCCATGATGAACCTGGGCTTTGATCCACTTTTTGAAGAAGAAGAAGTCAATCCCATCGTATTCAACGGTATCAGCACCCACACCAAGCAGCACGATTTCTTTTCTAAAAAAGGAAACGGTTATGTACGGGCGATGAATGTAGAGCCACTGACAGATGATGATTTTAACTTTGGCGTATAAGTAAGGGGAATATACAAAAAACGGCCAGATCGCTAAAGCAGCGAATCCGGCCGTTTTCTATTTGTTAAGATCGAACCTCTGTGAAAATTTGAAAGGTGACACCAAACTTGTCTGTTACATTCCCATAAGCCGGACTAAAATGGGTTTCTTGCAAAGGCATTCCCACCTGTCCTCCTTGCTGTAGAGCATCAAACATTTTTTGGGATTGCTCCACACTGTCAGTTGTAATACAGATGCTCACCTGGTTCCCGCTGCTAAACGGCGATCCTGGAAAGGTGTCCGAAAACATAAGCTCTGTCTCACCAACCTTAAGGGTAGCATGTCCAACACGTTCCTTGACCTCAGCGGGAATGGGAAAATCGGGGTTTTCCGGCATTTCTCCAAAGGTTTGAACAAAAAGCAGTTGGGCATCCAACGCCTTTTCATAAAATTCGATGGCTTCCTTGGCATTTCCATCCATAGTGATGTAAGGAATCAAACGTTTGGACATCTTTCACACAGCCCCTTCTTTTGATGAGTTTAGTCAGCTATTTCTCTTGTATTATATACAAAAAAATTTAAATAAAAAACAGAATATCTTTTTAGCCTTCATCCACCCGAACACCGTGCCATACTATAATTTCATCTGTCTCTGCTTTTGTCTTTCAAGCTTCGCTTTCTCAACGATCTGCCGTATGAATGGTCCTTTGGCCTCGGTATACGCTGCACGGTCATATTGGAATTGGTGCGCCAAATCTCTTTTTAAAGTCTCATACGCTCGCAGGCTTTCAGGATGGGTTTTCAAGTAATCTCTGAACAACAGATGGTTATCCCAATGCTCACCTTGGTAATTGTAAATATGCAAATGATGAGTCCCAGCCCCCCATTCTCCACGGCGAAAGAAAGCTCGCTCTAGAAAATCAGGCTTATGTACATATTCATATTGAATACCGAGTAAACGCTCTCGCTGCTCGGATTGAATAAACGTCAAATCTTCTACTCCAACCATAATATCGATAATAGCCTTGGCTCCCAGACCAGGAACAGATGTACTCCCGATATGCTCTACGCCGAGACATACGCCTCCGAGAGCCTCAATTATTTTTGCTCGTTCTTGGGTATACTCTGCTACCCACTGCGGATTATATTCGGATATCACTACCTGTGCCGACATGAACGAACCTCCAAACGTTTTCCAAAAAAAATGCCTTCCCAGTGCGCGTGACACAACTTAGAAGGCATTCTCTTGTTCAAATTAAAAATCATTCAGTTACTTTATCCCTATCATTTGGCTTCTCAATCACGATCAGACAGGTGCTGTCCGGCAAAGAAACCGGCTGACCCTGCTCATCCATGAACTCAATACGTCTAGACAACGCTTCAGCATAGCCCTCCTGCAAATAGTGGCGACTCACCCGGATGATCGCTTGTGATCCAAGTGTGTTACGAATACACTCTTCATACTGTGACGGAGTAAAATAACCAAACTGCTCCTGCACCTCATGCACATAGGCTTCCGCTCCCCATGTATAGGTATATAGGAATTCCATTGCATCATTTATCGGCAAAACAGCCTCATGCTCACCTATGCGCTCTATTTCAATGGGACGACCCGCAAAATCCTGCCCATACCGCAGCAGCCATTCCATTCCGTCCGGTTCCAAAAATCGAATTCGTCTACGCTGCTCTACGGGTTCGGTCATAATACCGTCGCGAATGATAATACGCCCGCCGGGTGCAAGTATACGATAGGCGCTTCGCAGAGCAGCCTCCACTGTTTGTGGATTGAACCTTTTTCCATCTCGTTCAATGTAGGAATACAACTCGTGAAGAATCGAAGAGAAAATAACCGTATCCATGCTCTCCGTTTCCACATACTCTTCCAGTTGAAGCGCATCACCTTTGATGACATCCCAACGACGGTGCTCCAATTGCTTTTTACGCTTAAGCGCCTCAATCACATTCACAGAAATATCAAGCCCCAACGGCTTCGAGTCTGGTCTTTCCTGCTCGATCAGGTCCAGCAGTACGCCCCCGCCAGGTCCGATATCCAGTATACGGGTTCCAGTCACATAATCCAGAATGACCCTTTTGAAATCTGCGGTCTGGTTCATATCTGTAAGGTACGTCTCCTCATTGTGAAAGCGATCATAAGCATCGCGACGTAAGCCAAACAGATCAAACAGCAGCAGAACTGCTTTGTCATACAGAGGCGTCTTTTCTGCCTCAATACAAAAGTCGATCAGTTTTTCAGCAGCTGATGAAAATACAAAATTAAAAAATACGGTACTTGGCAGCTCCTCTTTATGCTCTACGGTTACACTCAAATGAGGATTATGCTT
Source organism: Paenibacillus ottowii (assembly GCF_006874425.1). Classification (GTDB taxonomy): domain Bacteria; phylum Bacillota; class Bacilli; order Paenibacillales; family Paenibacillaceae; genus Paenibacillus; species Paenibacillus ottowii. The sequence continues at coordinate 243,226 of NZ_VIJZ01000004.1, read as the reverse complement.
CCGTTTTCCTTTTGAAATGTCCTGCCAGGACAGTGAGCTTAAATATTTTTCTATCATTCGTTTTTTGTATACGTTAATTTTCTTAACACCACGATAGTCATAATACATCGTATTCATAAGCGATTCAAAACTGATATGCCGTACCGTTGCCGGCTGTTCCTGTCCTGTGCCATCCCTCAACGTGAGTAAGAATACCTTGACCAGTTCTTGAAGTGAAAAATCTTGCAAAGCGGATTCTACATACCAAAGTGTCCGATTCTCCAGCGGAGCCAGCGCCTTCTCTACATTCAGCTCCCGCTCCAGCTCGGCGTAAGCCTGCTCAAACGGCTCCCCTGCATGAATCGAAACCGACCGCAATCTCTCCAATCGCTCCTTTACACTCCAGACTACAGGTGCGTTATCCCAAGCAATCCAGCCGATTAGCTCCTCTACTTCCCCTCGTACTTGCTCCCATAATGCAGGGTCTACACCGGCAATGATACATTCGTTCAGTGCTCGTAACACAAGCTCCAATTCCTCCGGGCTTAGCCAGCCCTTGCGAGTGATTTCGAGCAGCAGTCGATTTTCCGCAAAGGGTATTTCTCCCCGTATATATTGTCCGATTAATCCATGCGTTTCAATTAGAATCCGGGTCATGCTGTTGCGCGGGTAAGCAGGGGATTCTGCTTGAGCCTGTCTGACATACAGTTGGGAGGAGCCAATATTATGTACAAATAAATTGATGCCCTCATGCTGCCAGCGTAGCCGTTCGCGGACTGTTCCTCCTTTGGCTGTCTCAGACCATACCAACACATCCTCCAATAGCTCTTTAACCCAGAATGACAATGGAAGTCCGTCCAAAATAAGCAACGTACGCTCCACGTAGTCCAGCACAGGATTAGCATCCTTTAACTCGCCTATGGATCGAATGCGCTCCAAATTTACAATACGCTCCTCAGCCGAAACAAGCAGCTTTAGCCAAGTCGGTGTATCCCAGGCCAGATCACTTTCTTTCCTGTAATTAGCAATGGCTTTTAACGATTGCAACATTTTTCTCACCTCGTGTGATTCGGATTCGGTATGCACAGGAGACTTTGGAAAATATCTTATATACCCTACACTTTACCATACATTTGTAGCTTCCACCTCGTGGAAAATATTAAACATTTGTTTCAATTATTCTGTTGACATTTCTCTGTGTTTCGCATCCCCTAATTAAAGTACCCGTAACTTCGTTTCGTCTCGCAAAAGCAAAAAGATACCTTCCAGCCCTAAGGCTGAAGATATCTTATTACTGTTGTTATACGCAGAAAAGTCATTTTCCTGCGATGTTTATAAAATTATAGTGCCGCTGTGTGGCACGTTGTCAACCATCTATTCGTATTCCGATTCGGTTATCCAACAGAAACGCCGTCTGGTACCGGAATACCAAAGTCAGGTGTTCCATTCTCATTCCAATTCAAACGCTGAACACGTGTATGACGATTCGGATCATACAGTGGGTCACCTGTAATTTCCTTGTAATTGCGGGCGTGATATACGACAACGTCACTACCATCCTCAGCAACTGTAAAGCTGTTGTGACCAGGTCCGAATTGACCTGTCTCCTCATTCGTGCAGAATACTGGCACAGGAGACTTAGCCCACGATTTCGGGTCAAGCAAATTTGCATTCTCGTCTGCCGTCAGCAGACCCATGCAATAATTGTGGTCCGTGGCACTAGCTGAATAGCTGATAAAAATCCGGCCGTTCCGTTTCAGAACCGCAGCTCCTTCATTCACCTTAAAACCAATGACTTCCCAGTCATATTCTGGTGTAGAGATCATGACTTGCTCCCCGCGCAGCGTCCACGGATTGCTCATTTCAGAAATGTACAAATTGGAATTGCCTACGATATCCGGGTCTTTCTGAGCCCATACATAATATAGAACTCCATTATGCTGGAAGGTTGTCGCATCGAGAGCAAACGACTCCCAACGGGTTTTGATCTGTCCCTTTTCCACCCATTCGCCTTCCAGAGGATTAGCTGAAGCATTTTCCAGTACGAACATCCGATGATCGAACAGACCTTCCTTCGTTTCTGTGGTACGAGCTGCTGCAAAGTAAATGTACCATTTGTCGTTAATATAATGAATTTCCGGTGCCCAGATGTTCGCGCTTAACGGGCCTGTTTCATACTTATGCCACACTGGGACTGGCTCTGCTGTATTCAAGCCCTGAATAGTGCGTGCCCGCCGTACCTCAATGCGATCATACTCTGGCACAGACCCAGTAAAATAATAATATCCATCACTATGCTTGTAAATCCAAGGGTCTGCGCGTTGCTCAATGACCGGATTATTAAAAGATACAGTTTGATTCATGGTTTTTCTCTCCTCTATGTGTAGTATGTAGTTCATAAGATTAATCGCTGATACGTTTACCCCAGATGGAAATTCCCTTTTCGTTCATACCCGTAAAAATTAGTGTATGACGGCCAAGCTCCCAGTCCCATGAAGGAAGCAATAGCAACTCTTCCTTTACTCCTTCAGATGAATTGTTCCAATTCATTGTTAGCGTACGTCTGCCATCAAAATTCCAATGACCTTCCAGAGAACCGCTGGTTGCCCGTCCTCCGTCCTCCAGACGGAGCGGTTCAGCTTCCACCTGACCGTCTATTTCCTGTCTGATCACGATGCGCTCCCAGTTGCCAGATAATAGTCTTTGGGGTATATCCTGCTCCCTTTCGCCCGCATACCGCTCCGGCGACACGACAGGCCAGCCATCAGCCGTCCACAAGATTTTGCGCACATGCAAGTAAGGCCAACTTTTATCCGTTTCTCCCCGCGCATGATGTACAATATAGTAATCGTCTCCGTCCTTCAGTACGGAGTTATGACCTGGCGCAACCCAGCCTTCTCCTTCACTAAAACGGTAACCACCCAGCACCTTGTTACCAATCTCATATTGAGGCAAATAACTGGTATTCGCCATGTCATGTCCATTCATATCCATGTATGGACCTGTGATAGAATCCGAGCGAGCAACGCGAACATTGTAGTCCTCAAACAAGGAATCATACGAGACGAACAAGTAGTATCTACGGAACTTTGGATTGTACACAATGTACGGTCCTTCTATAGCTCCGTCCTCGGTTGCCCGATCTCTGGCAGCGATATTTTTACCATAGCCTGATTCTTTGAGCTTTCCAGTCTGGGGATCGAGTGGTGTGATATAAATCCCGCCAAAAAATGATCCATACACCATCCACAGATTTCCTTCGGCATCCAATACCGGATTAGCATCAATTGCATTCAGCTTGTCATGTTCATCTGTTTTAACAACCAGCCCCTCATCCTTCCATGGTCCTTCTGGGGAATGGGATGTTTGCAATCCAATAGCTGATCGTGTACTGCCAAATGTGGAGGCAGAATAATACATTCGATAGGTGTCGCCCATCTTTATGACATCTGGAGCCCACAGATTGGTAGCTGATGACCATGCTCCCGCTTCTTTGGGGATGCCAGGCAAAGCATACTGAACCCAACTCCAGTGAATCAGGTCGGTTGATTTGCGCACCATGACACCCGGCCTCAGCTCTCCACCTGTCCTTACATCCGTCGAATAGACATAATATCCCTGATCGGTTTTGATTATCGCCGGGTCATGCGCATTGTTAATAGTCCAGCGCTGTTCATCGTCTATCGTACTTTGATCATACAAACGATCAGGAGGTGGAGCCTGCGGATATACAGGGTCCGGAGTGTGATCCCCACAGCCGGATAGACCCAGCATTAGCAGCATAACCATAACTGTTATTCTCCTCCTTCCTTTACTCGATACATAAGGTGACTGTGTTACATCCTTCATCCGAATCGTCCAAGTGCAAGTGTCAATTAACCCTTGACCCCTGAAATGGCAACCGACTCAATAATTTGTTTCTGGAAGATTAGGAATATAATCAATACAGGTAACAAGGCTATAATGGAAGCTGCCATAATAAGCGGATAGTCCGTCTGAATGGCGTAAGTCGCATTAAAGTTCGCAATCACCAGCTGCAATGTCTGTGTTTCTGGCGAGTTCAAGTAAATAATCGGTGCCAAGTAATCGTTCCAAATGCCCATAAACCACAAAATAAGCTGTGCGGCAACTGCCGGCTTAATGAGCGGGAACGTAATCGACGAATAAAGTCGGAAATAAGAGCTTCCGTCAATTTTAGCAGCTTCGATAATAGCATCCGGTACACTGAGCAAATACTGCCGCAGGAAAAAGATCATAACTACATTACCGAACAAGCCAGGAACGATCAACGGCAACAGCGTATCTACCCAGCCAAGTTTGGAGAACATCATAAACTGTGGAATCATAACTGTTGGGTAAGGAATCATCATGGATGCGATAAGTGCCAAAAACAGTTTATTTTTATGAGGGAATCTCAGCTTCGCGAATGCAAAAGCAGCCACACTAGATGTAAAAGTACCTACAACCGTGACACTTACAGCCACAATCACACTGTTCTTGATCCCGCTTAACAGAGGTCCTGCTTCCCAAATTTCCTTGTACTTACCAAACTGAAACACCTCTGGTATCCATACGGGTGGAAGTGCAAAGACATCCTGCTTTTCTTTTACCGAAGTGGACAACATCCAAAGCAACGGTGCGATCATCGCAATCGCTCCAATCGCCAGTACAATAAAGATAATGATATTGGTAACTTTCGTTTTTTGACTATGGGACATAATCAGCCTCACTCCTTTCCGCGAAAATCAATCCCCATCAAAGGATGATTTTTCATTCATTTTAAATTGAATCAAAGTTACGATAAAAATGAAGATGCCGAGAATCATAGCCATCGCGGAGGCATATCCCATTTGCAGGTTTTTGAATGCCTTATCCCAAATATAGAAGACAATCGAGGCGGATGAATATTCCGGACCCCCTGTAGGTGTCATAATGTTCATTTCAGTAAAGATTTGCGAACCACCAATAATGTTGGTGACGACCAGGAAGAAGGTTACTGGTTTCACCATTGGCCATGTAATATTACGGAACATTTGGAATCCGCTAGCTCCGTCCAGCTCTGCTGCTTCATAATAAGAGCGGGATACACTTTGCAGTGCAGCCAGATATAGCAACATTGTATAACCGAGACCTTTCCATACGGTCATGAGAATCAGGGCTGGTTTGACTGTATCCTTATCCATCAGCCAGTTAGGTCCCTTAATACCGAACAGCTCAAGAAATTGGTTCACCAAACCATAATCTCCGTTGTAAGCCCAGTTCCACATAATAGAAACGGCAGCCAACGAAGAAATGACCGGGATATAATAAATCACCCGAAATGTCGTCGTACCGGGAATTTTGCGATTCAACCCCAGTGCCAGCAACAAAGCTAGTACAAGACCGATTGGAATACCCAACATTAAGAAAAGAGTATTGTACATCGACTTATAAAAGAGTTCATCGCTAAATAAATCCTTAAAATTGTCGAACCCAATAAAATTCATTTGACCCAATCCGTCCCAGTCTGTAAAAGAGCCGTATAACGAATAGACAAACGGGAACAACGTGAAGATTAGCAGACCGAGAATAGGCGGAAGAATAAATAAGTATCCATATATCTTCTCTTTGCGGTAGAGATTAGATTTGGTTATCACAGGGCTCACCTCTGTTTCTGATTTGGAATGAAGATGATGTTAGCAGCATGATATTCAGCCACTAACATCATCCTTTTTTCCTCTATTTACGCATTATTTCTGTGATTTTTTCTCTTGCTCGACCGCTTTATCCAGCAGTTTCTGCATCTTCGGTTGTTCTTGTTTCACATAATCTGCTGCCGTAATTTTGCCATCCAGCACAGGTTGAATATCTGTGAAGAAAATATCGTACCATTCTGCGTTATACGTATAGTTTCCTGGTAAAGAACGTCCATAGTCATTTACGATATCAATAAATTCCTGTTTGTTGTTAGGCTTTGTTTTTGTATCTTTGGCCCATTCATCAGCCATATCCAGCAGATTCGGAATCTGTACCTTGGCATCTACGAGCTGCTTCATGCCTTCTTTGGAAGTAGTCAGATAGTTAACCAGTTCTACAGCTTCATCCGGATATTTGGTTTTAGAGGAAACACCGATACCCAGAGAACCAATCCATGTTGCCGGTTTGCCAGTCGATCCTGTTGGGAAAGGCAACAAATCATATTCGAATGGCAGCTTTTCAAATGTACTCATATCCCAAGGTCCTACCGGGAAGAAGGCCATTTCGCCCTTCATCCAGCGTTGATATGTGTCCAATGTTTGTGATTGTTCAATGCCAGGTGTAATTTTATATTTGTTTTGCATATCAGCAAAGAACTGAAGCGCTTCCGCAAATTTCGGATCGTCAATCGTTACTTTGGTTTTGCTCTCATCCAGCCAATCAGCGCCATTACTCCATACAAAGGCTTGCAATGCCCATTGAACGTTAAAGCCTGTACCGTATTGATCTGGCTTGCCGTCGCCATTAGTATCTTTGGTCAACTCCTGGTTAACCTTGATGAATTCATCCCATGTATACGGCTTGTCTTTGTCAGGCAATGGAACGCCTGCCTTTTCAAACATGGTTTTGTTATAACCCAGGGCGAATGGACCCAAGTCCTTCGGCATACCGTAAATATTTCCTTGACCGGCCATTTTACCGTCATAGCGATACAAATCCACACCGTATTTCCAAATGTTATCGAGGTTTATATCCTTGCTCTTCTCAATATAAGGTGTCAGATCCTTCAACACCCCACTGTTAACATAAGCTTTCAAATCTCCAGGGGCAAAATAGAAGATATCTGGAAGATTGTTACCTGTAATTGCAGCTCTAAGCTTTGTAGCATATTGATCTGCTGCTGTCACGACCATTTTAACCTTTACACCAGGATGTTCTTCTTCAAATTTTTTGATAACATCCTTATAAGCCTTCTGCTCATCCGTTCCTCCACGGAACATGAAAGTCAATTCCTTGCTTCCATCGCTACTGGAGCTTCCTCCACTACAGCCTGCCAGTGTAGCAACCATCAACAACAGAACAGCCATTGTTAGTGCAAAACCTTTTTTCTTTGTCAACGCGACCCCTCCTAAAATTAAATGAAACCGCATACACATTAAATGTTAAAATAACTTTATACCACTCGGCCTAATCTTTAACTGTGCGGTACACAACCCGTTGTTGATTGCCGCTGTGATTATCATCCCTCTCATGTACCATATGATTAACATTTACATTTATAAATAATGAATTCGTTTACAAAAAGAATATAGCACGCCCTTCTACGGTTCGTCAATGCATTTTTCAATCTTTTTAAATAATTATAAAACATAGATTGAAGTAACCTAAAAAGCAAAATTAAGTCGTATTTAAGTTTATTTTCGCTTTAAAAATTAATAAATTTAACTTATTTACGATTTATATTTATAAAAAAGACCTTATTGTAGATTCAAATACCCCCTCCACTTTTTTAGTAAAAAAAATTTACAGATAAGCAGTTTACTTCTTCATGAATTTATTTTAACATAAATCAAAGTAAAAATATAAGCGCTTACATTACATTATTATGGATAAGGAAGGGCTATAGATATGATTTATATTAAGAACTTAATGTCGGGGTTAGATATTTTCAAAGCATTGGGCTCGGAAATCCGCATTCAAATTCTTGAGCTACTTGCTGTTCAGGGACAAAGTATGAATGACATTGCAAGCAAGCTTCATTTAAGCAACGGTACCATTACGATGCATATTCGCAAGCTGGAAGAATGCGGACTTGTGGAAATCAATACCGTGAGCGGTAAACATGGGACCCGAAAGATGTGTTATTTGAATAAGGAAAAACTAATGGTAGATCTGCGTAGCAGAGAACAAAAAAATGTGTATGAGGTGGAAATTCGCATCGGTCATTATAGTAACTACCAGGCAGTTCCTACTTGTGGATTAGTGACCAAAGACAGCATTATCGGTGATTTCGACGATCCACGCTATTTTGCAGATCCCGCGCGATTGGATTCTGAAATGATCTGGATGGCAGACGGCTTTCTGGAATACCGCATTCCTAACTACTTGAAAGCGAATCAATCCTTTAGCGAAATTCAATTTTCCGCAGAGCTTGGATCAGAAGCACCGTGTTATTGTGAGGACTATCCGTCTGATATTTGTTTTCATATAAATGATATTGCCATCGGTCACTGGACAAGCCCAGGCGATTTTGGGGCCGTTCCCGGGGTCCTTAATCCCGATTGGTGGCCTCCACACTTGAACCAATACGGGATGCTAAAGTTAATTCGCATCAATCAGCAAGGAAGCTTCATTGACGGGTGCCGTATATCAGAGGTCACCATAGACGATATCGGACTTGATTACAAAAGCGATATTACGCTGCGTTTATCCGTATCCGACCAATCGCAGAACAAAGGGGGACTCACTATTTTTGGTAAAAGGTTCGGAAATTTCAGTCAGGATCTGCTTGTGCGCGTGCTTTACGATGTACATGGAGAGGATGACTCCAACTCCTGACTTGTCACAGATCAAAAGGCCGAAGCCTGTGTTCAATGAATACATGTCTTCGGCCAAAAATTCTAGTCTTCACTTAGGGAGATATAAATAAATAGATAAAAAATGAGCGCCATCCCAAACACCAGCCAGCTAAAGGACAACAAATGTAGTTTTTCCCCGGCATATATTACCCATCTCCAAATATCCGCCAGGAGCACCAGCGGCTGTAACAACACATCCCAGCTATTCCAGCGTGCAAATCTGCCTATATATACGCCTATGCTGGCCAGCCACAACATGACAAAAACTATCCCCCATGCAAGCCAGCCTGAACAAATCTTCCTCAACATACGGTGGATCATCAATACACATAGAGATGTAAGAAAAAGACCCATTCCAGCAGCTGAAAAGGACGTAAATACGATTAACCAGAATTGTGTGTTCAACCAAAAACGCGTATCAGGATTCACGTCGTAAAAACGGAATGCATGAAGTAACTCGGTCACCAAATAAAGAGCATTCGGCAGAAAAAACAACCATATCCATGCGGCAAAAAATAAAAGAATATTTTTTACTTTTGCATTTCGCAATTTGGTTAATGCCACCATTAGCAAAGAAATAAACACTGGAACCCATGCCAGAAATATGTCCCAGTATAGAAATTGATACATCCTCGTTCCGCTTGTGGACTGTAAATACTTAATAAGTCCGAAACAGCCCAACGTAGCTACAAGCAATACTCCGAGCAAACCGGGTAGCTTGTAACCCTTCCTTTTTATCAGCAAGCCTTTCATCTACCTCCTGCCTAACAACACGTATTTACGCATTCCTAATTTTCCTCTTATAGCGCTTTCATATTTAGAGAAAGGGCTTTTGTTATTCTACGTTTCGAATATCCTCAGGCACATGGTTTGTTATCGTCAAAGCCTCAAAGGTAACATTACAACCTTCTCCTACCGGAGATTGTGCGACAACCCCAACTTTGAGCTGGCTGGGAACATTCATCCCAAAATATCTCGCCAGTTTCCAATGCTGACCATCCAGTGAATAATGAAAGGCAAAGCAATTTCCAACCCGCGTTACTCGCAAATACGGATTAGAAACATTCATGGCTCCCGATATACAATCATCGGATGTATCCCGTGTGACCACACTTAGGATCGAGGGAGTATTTTCAAAGTATTCAAAGCATACCTTAGCCCAATGAGTATCATCAGCCATCACCATCAAGCATCCTGAATCATAGGGCTGTTTCATATCGACACGAACCCTCATCCAGGTTGTAAAATCTCCTTGAAGGGTGGTATGCAAAAAAGGAGCGGACGATTTGATAACTGCGCCAGACGGATCTCTAAAAAAATCTGCTTGTGAAGGTGCAGATACTTGTAAAGCCTTGGATTCATCGAAGCTCCATACGGTTGGTTCGTTGATCCACCCCCACCCTTCAGGCAAAACCTTGCCGTTAAAGCCTTCAAATACGTTCATATGGACACCATCCCTCGCTAGCCAATATAGTCTTCAACACAGTGAATTTTGGGGTAAAATTCCCCTTGATACCACTATATACGTTATCTTCCAGTCGTCAATGATGATGCCCCTGTCTTTTAGATTTTTAAAAAAAGACTTGCCATTCTGAAATGTTGTGCTTATAATTACACCTAAATTGATACGGTAATAAATTTCAATGACGAGAACGAGTAAGCTATACAGCGGATTTGCAGAGAGTTGGGGCAGGTGAAAGCCAACATTCCGAGGGTAGCTGAACGCCATCTCTGAGAAGCGGGCTGAACCTGAAGTAAGCTCTGCCGCCTTTCCAGCGTTAACCGGAACACGTATTGATGGATACGTGAACAGAGTGTCATTTCCTATGGAATGAAACTAGGGTGGTAACACGGGTATAAACTCGTCCCTTTTACAGGGGCGGGTTTTTTTTGTTTTTCAAAAAGGAGGAAGCAACATGATTAATGTATCGACAGCAGTATCTATAACTGATTTCTTGACTCCGGCTGTACGGGAAATGCCGCCTTCAGGCATCCGTAAGTTTTTTGAATATAGTACAGGCAGAACAGATGTTGTATCGCTTGGTGTCGGTGAACCGGACTTTGTAACCCCTCAACATGTGAGAAAGGCCTGTATCACAGCACTGGAAAATGGCAAAACCTCATACACACCCAATGCTGGTCTTCCTGAGCTTCGCGAGGAAATTGCCGGATATCTGGAGAACAGCTTCAGCACATCCTACAACCCGGCAGATGAAATTATGGTCACTGTTGGCAGCAGTGAAGCTTTGGATCTGGCACTACGCGCCCTCATCACAACACACGATGAAATACTCATACCGGCTCCTTGTTATATTTCGTATTCGCCTATCACGTTTTTGAACGGAGGACATACCGTAACGGTTGAAACATCTGCTGACCAGCAGTTTAAGCTGACAGCTGAGGCGCTGAAATCCAAGCTGACTCCACGATCCAAAGTGCTGATTCTCTGTTATCCGAACAACCCGACTGGTGGGGTGATGACCTATGAGGATTGGCTACCCATTGCCCGTCTGGTTGAGGAGAACAACCTGATCGTCATATCGGACGAAATTTATGCTGAATTGACCTATGGGCAGCAGCATGTAAGCTTCGCTGCTCTGCCAGGAATGAAAGAACGCACCCTGCTGATCAGCGGATTTTCCAAAGCATTTGCTATGACAGGCTGGAGGGTCGGCTATGTATGCGGTCCGAAAGAATTGATCTCAGCCATGCTGAAAATCCATCAATACACAGCTATGTGCGCCCCCATTATCGGACAAATTGCTGCGATCGAATCCCTGCGCCACGGGCTGGAGGAGAAAGATCGTATGATGGAATCCTACAATCAACGTAGAAAATGGTTCGTTGCCAGCCTCTGTCAGACTGGGCTTCCATGTCATGAACCAAAAGGTGCCTTCTATGCTTTTCCCTCCATTACACACACAGGGTTAAGCTCAGAGCAGTTTGCCAAGCGACTGTTGGAAGAACAAGGAGTTATAACGGTCCCTGGTTCCGCATTTGGCCCAGGCGGCGAAGGCTTTATCCGCTGTTCGTATGCATCATCGCGTGAACAGCTGGAAATGGCTCTAGAACGCATCAGCGTATTTTTGAAACGCCTGTAAATCCATTTTCCCTACCATGAAATAAACATGAGCAGGGAATGAACACTACTTCAGCAGCTTCTGAATAAGCTTTTTCTGGTGTGCTGGCAAACCTTCCGGCCATTCCCCCACACGGCAGTAACAAATGTCGGAGATTTCAGCGCTTGGTCGAAAGGTCCCCGGGATCACCCGGCCTGTAAAAATAAGATCCACACGGTTCGGCATCTGTCCAAACTGGGCTTGCGCTAATGAGGTGATCTCTACCTCCAGCCCAGTTTCTTCCCGGACTTCGCGCCGTAAGGCAGTTCCTGGCTGCTCTAGCTCCATCCAGCCGCCGGGAATCCCCCACGGCTGCTTCCGGTATACGTGCTTTAATAGCAGCACTTCCCCGGCATCATTCGTAAAAATGCCCAACACAGCAACTAAAAATTTATGTTGTGCCTGGTACACCAATGCATTTTTAAATCGAGTGAACGGTGTATGCTTATACATGAATACAAGCCAATCCCGTGGGATTTTATTTACCAGCTTAGCCAGCATCGCACACCTCCAGTTGAGCTTTTCTTTACATCAAATCAATCAATGCGTTTGAACAAGTTAAATGAGGAGCTTAAGTATGTATAATAATAAATTAATCTTTAGATGACTGTAACTTGCGGCTGTATAACTGAGCATTTTCTATATCAAAACAAACAAAAATAATCTCATTCAAACCAGTATGCTTTTGTATAAAACGTGTCACTTCCTGTATAGCAATCTCGGCGGCCTTTTCTTTCGGAAATCGGTAGATGCCTGTGCTGATATTGGGAAAAGCAATGCTGCGTGCATTCAGCTCTAAAGCTAATTGCAGTGTATGACGGTAGCATGTCGCCAGTAGTTCTTCTTCATGATGATTGCCACCATTCCATACAGGGCCGACAGTATGAACAACATATTGGGCATCCAGCTTGCCAGCCGTTGTATAAACCGCGCCTCCTACCGGACATCCCCCTTGCTTGTTTCTGATTCGGATACAATCTTCCAATATAGCCGGACCGCCAGCTCTATGAATCGCACCATCTACACCACCGCCACCCAGCAAGCTTGTATTTGCTGCATTGACAATAATATCTGTCTTGCAACGGGTAATATCCCCTTGCAACACACGTATGAGCACGTTAAATAGTTCAATCGAAATATCCATCGATCCCCCTCCTCTTCTAAAAATCAGTTTTATTTAAATAGTCATCTTATAGTCTCTACAAGCGATTTCGAATATATCGTCATAGGTTTTCAGCAGAAAGTGTTTTAGATCTTTCCCCCGTACACTAGCTATTGCAGCCAATAAAGGCGTATCTGTAAGCTCATCAAAACAGCTACCTTGCGTATACTTTTGCTCAGACATACCTAAAGCCACATCCAGTTCAATCATATTAAAGTAGTAAACTCCTGTAAATATAAGCTCATAGGGTACAAAATCGTCTACTGCCTCAGGAGCCAACCCGCCATTAATCTCTCCTTTCAAAACCAGCTCTTTCTTCGCATAATTCATATACACATGATCCAAATAGACTGCATCCCGTCCATGCAATTCACCAAGCGGCGTTTGAATAGCTTTTATCTGCGACACCTAGGTGCTCTCCCTTCCTAAGTTATTTTCCATCCAGCAACATAAGTGCGGTCGCAACCGCATCATCCACAAAAGAACGCGCTGGGCGTGACTTCATCATCACGGTAATCCCGATCAACAAAGAGACCAACGTATGCGCCAAAGCTCGTGCATCTATAGTTACCCCAAGCTCCCCGGATCGAATACCTCGTTCGAGGGTTTCCTGAAAGACGGCAGATAGGTACATTTGATGTTCTCTGGTTAAAATTTCAAATCTCTCATCATGGGGAGCTAATTCTACCATCGTATTAATACAAAAGCATCCTCTATTAATTCCATTCTCGTACTCCTCTGCCACGATGCCTTTATAAAAATTGGAAAATGCCTGTTTTACAGACGAGCTGCTTTGCAGTTCCGCCCTTACATGTGCAGCATGAGATTGCGTATATTTACGCAGCGCAGCTTCAAATAATTGCTTTTTATCCCCAAAGGCTGCATACATGCTGGGGCGCTGTATTCCCATACGGGAAGTTAAATCGCTTAAAGATGTGGCCTCGAATCCCTTTTCCCAAAAAACTTGCATCGCTGCATTCAACGCTTGATCTTCATCAAATTCCCGTGGACGAACCATATTTTACCCCCCTTCTTTTCGTATCGATCAGTATATTAAGATTGTACGTTTGCCCGAGGAGGATGTCAAATCTGTGCAGGTTAAACTCTTGACATATCGTATTAATGCAAGTTATATTGACCTAAAATCATTATGTACCAATCAGTATATTATATTGATTGGTACATAAATTACAGAAAGCGACGTGGTATGTGAAAATGAAGACGTCAAAAGAAAAAGCGCTACTCCTCTCCAATCAAGCGATAGCCAACACTGCGGAAACAGCCCCTGTTCGTGTCCTATCTCGATCTGTGGCACTTTTGTTTGCTATAGCCTGCGGGCTGGCTGTCGCTAACATTTACTATGCACAGCCCTTACTGGATGCGCTGGCGCATGAGTTTGGCATTACACACTCATCGGTTGGTTTCGTTATTACCGTCACACAAATTTGCTATGCGCTGGGACTGCTGCTGCTCGTCCCGCTTGGCGATCTTTTGAATCGGCGACGATTAATTACAGGCCAAGTGCTGCTATCCGTACTGGCATTAATCGTGGTTAGCTTTGCTCCTACCCGTACCATACTGCTTATCGGAATGGCGATGGTCGGACTGCTGGCTGTGGTGACTCAAACACTCGTGGCTTTCGCCTCGACCTTGGCTCATCCGACAGAACGCGGGCAGGTCGTAGGGCTGGTAACCAGCGGAGTCGTTATCGGCATTTTGCTGGCACGAACCGTTGCTGGTGTATTAACCGATCTGGCAGGCTGGCGTTCAGTTTACCTTGTTTCTGCTACACTAACACTGTTTATGGCTGTAGCTCTGTTGCGAGTGCTCCCAAAGAACAAACCCTCAAGCGCCACACTTTCCTACGCGCAGCTGCTTCGCTCGGTTATCGCACTGTTCGTCCAAGAACGAATTTTGCGTATTCGCGCTGTCCTTGCACTGCTCATTTTCACAGCGTTCAGCATATTGTGGACTTCACTTGTATTACCTCTCAGTGCTCCCCCGTTGTCTCTTTCACATACTGCTATTGGGGCCTTCGGCCTGGCTGGGGTGGCCGGAGCATTAGCAGCTGCACAAGCAGGACGGCTTGCTGATCAAGGCTTGGGACAACGAACGACAGGTACCGCACTAGTTGTATTGCTGCTGTCCTGGCTGCCTATACACTACACCGAGCATTCTCTATTGGCTTTAGCTCTTGGCGTCATTCTTTTGGATTTGGCCGTACAGGCTGTACATGTCACTAACCAGAGCTTGATTTTCAACGTTCGCCCTGAGGCACGAAGCCGACTTACCGCAGGCTACATGATATTTTATTCCATCGGCAGCGCCACTGGAGCCATTGCCTCGACTCACATGTATACCTATGCTGGGTGGAGCGGAGTCTGTCTATTGGGGACTGGTGTCAGTGCTCTGGCTCTCATTTTCTGGGTAGTGACTCGACGTGCAGCTTAATAGTAAGACTCGGATTGGATCAACGAAAAACCACCTAGACCTCAACAACGGCCTAGGCGGTTCTCTTCTAGCACTGTAAATCATCACTTGATTGCAATATAAATCAAAACGGGCTCATCTGGATTGCCATAGACTTCAAAATCACCTGTGTAGGTTCTCTCCCCTTGTCCCGTGGCGGCCCATGCCCAAATTGTCTGCCATACACGGAAGACAGAAGAAGGTTCATGGGTTGCCTGAAAAATAGCGTAGCGTGCAGCGGGAATTACGAGTTCTTCAAGATCGTCAGGAGTCTGGAAATCCTCAGTCGCTTTCTTTCCGATAAAAAATGTATACTCGCCCAAAGCCCCATTTTCATAGTCAGTATAACAACCATAGACAGAAGCAGGTCCCTCGTCGTCTCGAATACGACCAGACACGTCCTCACTCCAGAAACGCCCCCACATGCCTGGAATGATTCCTTGGGATGTTTGTTCCTTCTGATTATTGGTGCGTGCTTTCAGCCCAACCAAACGGATACTGCCTCGATATTCCTCCCGAATGGGTCCATTCATTGTATGCGCAGCATCTTCTGAGGACCGCCACCGCTTTAAATAGGGCAGGTAATTATGCAGCATCGAAGTCGCTTCTTCTTTCTGCATCCCCTCCTCTACCATAATAGGCACACACTGCTGAATCATTCCCTCCATTGTCAAGTCTGGCTGTACAAATGCACCATCCTGGTAACAATACTTGCAATACTCATCTGTTTTATGATGTTGTGCATCCGTTCCGTATTGATCCTCATGCTCCAGCGGCATCCCGCAACTTTGACAGGCTTTATCCATTCTCCTAAATCCCCTTTCGCCAATTCGTATCAGGTATGCCACCAGTATAACGAAACAAACCTGACAACTATGGGTCAGGTTTGTTTTACTTTTAATCTAAGGTTCATTCTAAAATTCCTGACCCGCTTCATAATTAGACGCAATACGCAATGCCATCTGATAAATCTTGTCTCGCAAATGGGCTGGTTCCTTGACAATCACATCCGGTCCCAGGCTTAAAATAAATCCGTACAACCACGCATCCTCGGGAAACGGTACCGAAACCGTATAGATCCCTTCCTCTTGCTCGGTCAACGCTTCCACTCCAAACCAGTCCTCCGCCAGATGTTTGGAGTTGCGGTTAAATTGTAGCGTAAACGGTTGTACATCCCTGGATGGGGTCATTCGTCCCTCATTCCACGGCAGCACTTCATAGGAAAGGTCCCTGCGGGTGAAAGACGTCTCTGTAACTACAGGTTCACTCATACGAGAAAGCTTGAACAAGCGAAACTGCTCCCTGTCGGGACAATACGCATATACAAACCACTGTTGCCCTTTCAGCACAAGCGTATGCGGTTCTACATTCCGTTCCGTTCTGGTTCCTTCGGCATTTCGATAGGTAAAAGCAAGCGTGCACGCTTGACTCATTGCCTCTTTTACCTTTATTAGTTTAGCTTCCTGTACCGCCTGATTTCCCCATCCCGAATGATCGACAATGAACTGTGTAGTACGTACACTAAATTGCTCTTTCTCAGACTCTGGGATAATACTTTCAAATTTATGAAGCAACCGGGACACATTAGGACCGCCCAACGACGAGGACAAACTTTGCAAGCCCATCACAATATCCTTGATATCATGATCTGTCAGTATACTACGATCCAGGCGATATCCTTCCATCAAACCGATTCCCCCACCTGCTCCCTGATAAGTCACTACGGGGATACCAGCTAAACTAATCGCTTCAATATCTCTATAGATCGTCCGAATCGAAACTTCATACAAATCAGCGAGTTCCTTTGCTTGTATTCTATTTCTTTTTAACAGCAAAATCACGATAGAAAGCAATCGCTCAATTTTCATTTTTCCAAAACCTTTCACCCTTAATAAAAATATGCCATGAGTTCCTCATCATATCCCTGACCCTGATATTCTAAGGCGTTTTTTTCTATACCATAGGTTGTAAATCCCAATCTTCTATAAAGCTCAACTGCTGCTTGATTGGTAGCCACCACACTCAAATTGATTTGTTTCAAGCCTTCCACCTTTCTACCTCGACTGATCACTTCCATTAAAAGTTTCTTAGCGATTCCCTGGCTCCGGTAAGTCGGTGGTACATAAACTCCCCAAATCATTCCTTTATGCTGTGTCTTTATTTTGTCTTCTCTCCTAAACCCAGTCATGCCAGCCAGTTGATGATCCTTTGTAAATGCACCAAGTATGTAATACTCTCTCTTATTTTGTATTCCCATCCCTCCAAATGTTTTCCTCCATCTTACTCTATCTCTTATTTAATTAAAATCTATGATGCCTAAATGAAAATAACCTCAGATGCTAGATCCAGCCGGATCTAGCATCTGAGGCTTCAATAACTCATTACCTATTATGACTCGTAGCGTTTCAGCACAATGACTGCATTATGACCACCGAAGCCGAACGAATTAGATAACCCAATATTTAATGAAGCCTTACGCGCTTTGTGAGGCACATAATCCAGATCGCAAGCAGGGTCCGGGTTGTCCAGGTTTATCGTTGGCGGGATGATGCCTTCTCGCAGGCTTTGTACCAGTGCAATCGCTTCAACGCCGCCCGCAGCTCCCAGCATATGACCCAGCATGGACTTGTTAGCGGTAACTGGGATTTGATAGGCATAGTCGCCAAATAACTTGCGGATCGCTAGCGTCTCCCCTACATCCCCTGGCAGCGTACTCGTTGCGTGGGCACTGAGCACGTCCACTTCTTCCGGGGAGATGCGGGCCGAATGAAGGGCCGCTTTCATTGCTAGATAAGCTCCGGTTCCTTCGGGATGCGGTGCAACCATGTGATAGGCATCCGAACTCGCTCCATAACCGATGACCTCGCCATAGATTTCTGCTCCCCGGCGGGTAGCGTGCTCCAGCGACTCCAGTACCAGGATGCCTGCTCCTTCGCTCATGACAAAGCCGTCACGATCCTGATCAAACGGCCGGCTTGCTTTCGAAGGCTCCTCGTTACGTGTGGACAAGGCTGTTGCATTAGCGAAGCTTGCCAAGGCCAATCGGGACACCGCTGCTTCAGCTCCACCAGCAAAAATGACATCCGCATCTCCTGTACGAATAGTCCGAAATGCCTCTCCAATTGCAGTGTTCCCAATAGAGCAAGCCGTCACGGGTGAAAGCGTAGGACCCATCGCCCCAAACGCGATACTAATTTGGGCAGCCGCCATATTTGAGATCATCATAGGTACCAGCGTTGGGCTAACTCTGCCTGGCCCCCGCTGTAGCAGCACGTCCACATTATCGACCAATGTATCCAAACCGCCGACTCCTGATCCTACGTATACACCTACACGCTCCAGATCCGTGCGATCCAGTTCCAGACCAGAATCCTTGAGTGCTTGCTCAGCCGCATATAATGCAAACTGAGTAAATCGATCCATTCGTCTAGCATCCTTACGCCCCCACTGCTTTTCTGCATCAAAATCCTGTACCAGTCCAGCAATTTTTGCTTTTAAATCAGACACATCAAATGACTCAATTTTTTGTATACCTGAATGGCCCGCCACCAAATTGTTCCACAGCGTGCCTACTTCATTCCCCAATGGTGAAACGACACCCATACCTGTTATCACTACTCTTTGCATAAGCTATTCATTCCTCCTGCTCAATGGCTTACTTATAAACCTCATTTTACGCTCGTCTTATCCTATTACAAGTGTTTGTTTATCCTGGTATAATGAACACTACTATAGTAAGCGTATAGTAAGCGCCTGATATCCTCACTTCACATACACTCGTCGAATGGAGAGAATACTTATGAAAACGGAAGCACGTCTGGAAGCATTATCTGTTTTTTTGAAAACCAAAAGAGCCCGCCTACATCCACATATGGTTGGTCTGCCCCCAGGGTCACGGCGCAGAACACCAGGTTTACGCAGAGAAGAAGTCGCCCAGCTGGCAGGTGTCAGTACAACCTGGTATACCTGGCTGGAGCAGGGACGGGATATTAAGGTATCCGCCTCCGTGTTGGATGCTATTGCCGCTGCCTTGCAGTTGAACGCAGATGAGCGTAAATATTTGTACGATTTAGCGCTGGAAGCCGGTGCTCATCCCCTGCCTGCTCCCGCAGAGCAAGCGATCATTTCTCCATCTCTGCAAAAGATCGTACAAGAGCTGCACTATTGTCCTGCTATTATTTCAGATCGGCGTTGCCATATTGTCGGCTGGAACGAAGCTGCTGCTCATGTGTTTATGGATTTTGCCGAGCTGCCACATGAGCAGCGCAATATGATCGAACTGCTATTTACCAAAAAGGAGTTTAAAAGTCTGGCTGTGAATTGGGAGCACTTTGTAAAAGGGTTCCTTGCCATTTTTCGCGCTTATTACGGGCAATACGTAACCGATCCTTGGTATGCACAGTTTATACAAAATATGAGCCAGACCTACGGAGAGTTTAACGAACTTTGGAATCAGAGTGAGGTAAGCTCCGCACCGGAAGTGCTCATTGAGTTTCGCCATGCCAAGGCTGGCAAAATGTTATTTGACCTGACTTCCCTCCAGGTACAAGGCAGTGTCGATCTTCGTTGCAGCATTTATACCCCTAATGCGCAAACTTCTACGGAAAGTAAACTTCAGAAGTTAATGGAAGGCAACTAAAGGATTTCATCCCTCCTGTTATGAAGATATCTTTTTCCGTCCATACTACATCTACGATCTGTACAAAATAGATGCCATATATGTGACAGAGCCAAGAGCTTCAACGGTGCTACTACTAGGAGGGAGGGAATCCTCATGAAAGCCAAACCGACAAGTTCCCAGCACACACAAAACCAAGCACCACTGCCTATTCCGATACAATTTGACCGCAGCTGGCAGGACGAGCTAGACCAACGACTGCACAAGGGAGGCCCTTGGGGAAATTGGGATCTGTATCAGCTGGCCATCGAGGCGGAAAAGGCTAAGCTGGTGCCGAGCTTTGATGAGCTTCAATGTCTTCAACATTTGCAAGACCTCACTCCATTGCCCCATCAACTCGATACCGCGCGAAGGGTACTGTTCGAGATGTCCGGACGTGCCATTCTTGCCGATGAAGTCGGCCTAGGCAAAACAATTGAAGCTGGAATGATCCTGAAGGAATATCTGGTTCGCGGGCTGGCTTCTAAAGTGCTTATTCTTGTACCCGCTTCTCTGGTCCTGCAATGGGTGCGGGAGCTGAATAGCAAATTCGGCATTCCTGCAGTTGCCCAGAAAAAGGCATATTCTTGGTCTTCCGAGGTCGTCGTCGCCTCTATGGATACGGCCAAACGGGAGCCACATAGTAACATCCTGCTAGATACCGATTATGACCTGCTCATTATTGACGAGGCTCATAAGCTGAAAAATAAAAAGACCTCCAACTACCAGTTCATTATGAAGCTGCGTAAAAAATATTGTTTACTCCTGACAGCAACACCTGTACAAAACGATCTATCTGAGCTGTTTAATCTGATCACGTTACTCAAACCCGGTCAGTTGGGAAGACAAGGTGATTTTTCAGCTAACTTTGTTGTAGATAAACGTCTGCCTAAAAATGAAGATCAGCTCAAAGATGAGCTGTCTAAAGTCATGATCCGCAATCGTCGTGGAGAAGGGCCGGTTCAGTTCACTAAACGAAATGTTTCCAACATTCACTTGGAACTCTCCCCGGAAGAGAAGGCGTTGTATGATGGGGTGACCTCTTTTGTCAAAGAGCAATATCAGGCGAATGGCGGAAATTTAAGCAGCATGCTGTCTCTCGTTACCCTTCAGCGGGAAGTGTGCAGCAGCCGGGATGCTGTGTTTGTCACGCTGGTCAACTTGTCCAAAAAGATGGCTCCAGACTCTCCGCTACGCGATCGTGTTTGGGACTTGGTCGCACATATAAAAGCGATCAAGGCTAATTCCAAAGCGGAAAAGGCACTTGAGCTCATCCGGAAGATGAACGAAAAAGTGATCATTTTTACAGAATATCGAGCTACACAGGAGTATTTGCTCAACTATTTCCGTGATCGCGGGCTGTCTGCTGTTCCTTACCGAGGCGGTATGAACCGGGGCCGCAAGGATTGGATGATGGACCTGTTCCGTGGACGCATTCAGGTCATGATTGCCACGGAAGCAGGTGGGGAAGGCATTAACTTGCAATTTTGTCACCACATGATTAACTTCGATTTGCCGTGGAACCCCATGCGTGTGGAACAGCGGATCGGACGGGTGCATCGCCTTGGACAGACGCATGATGTGAATATCTTCAACCTGTCTACAACTGGAACGATTGAGGAGCACATCCTGCATCTGCTGCATGAAAAAATTAATATGTTTGAGATGGTCATCGGCGGGTTAGACATGATTCTGGAGAAGTTTGAGAAAAAAGAATCCATTGAAAAAAGCTTATATAAAATCATGCTTGAATCCAGCAGTGATGATGAAATTCGCAGAAAAATGCAACAGCTGGGTCACTCGCTGGATTCTATCAAACAAGAAATGGAGCAACTGCGCACAGACCCGTCAGTCACTCCAAACGTAGCAACGGATAAGTCATCTGGAACAAAGCAGCGCAAAGGACGATTAACAGGAGGTAGCTCCAATACCACCGAGGATTTGTTAGGCTTAACAAGTGGTGCAGCTCCTCTGCCTAAAGCTCGACGCAGTGTGAAAGGAGGTCGCTAGCCTTGACTATGAATGCACAGCAAGTCCAGCGTTTTGTTCGCACCTATCTGGAAGCTACCGGGTGCAGCATCATTGAGAGGTCTCCCCACCATGTAACTGTCAAGCTATCTCCAGAGGCGGATAAAGCCTTAACAAACCGCCCCTACTATTGGGGGTACGTAGAGCGTACTGGCGTTCCAGCGCAGACGATGTCCTTCACATTCATCTTTGATGGGGAAGCCTATCGGACGGAACAGGAACGTTTAGCGGCTCAGACCCCGCCAGCGTCTGAACCCGGCAACGCTGCACAAGATCAGGTCATGGGACGGTACTTTGGTCATGTACCGACGTTGCCGCAATTAGGGCCTGGCCGCATTATGCAGGAGGAGCTTCGATACGGAAGTCGCCGGCTGCATCAAATTTTTGAAGCTGCTCGGGATGGAGGGAAATATGTTTATTTGTTCGAGCAGCCTGATGCCCGTCAGTTGTCTGCCCGTTCTCCCGTAGTTTATGAAGCTTGGCTCAGTGTCTGCTACAAGATCGAATTTGCCTGCGATTTGAAGCGTGAGGAACTTCAGTGGCTAGGGATCTCACTCAAAAGTGGCACTATTGTAGCGGATTTTGGCACTATACTCGAAACCCGTCAGCTAAGCCCTCTGCTGGCAGGCAATATGCATGTACAGCCAGCACAGCTATCTGTGTCTGAGGCTTCCGCCTCGCTTGAAAGCTATCTCACTGAACAGCTCCGACAGCAAGATTATAGTTGGGCTGAGCAGGCAAAGGAACGATTACGCGAGGAATTAGAGGTTATTGACCACTACTACGATGATCTAATCAAGGAAGAAAAAGAGGAAGAGGATAAAAAAGAATCCGTATTGGAACAGCATCAAGCTCGCCGTAAAGAAATGGTATGGCAATATGAGCCAAAGGTACTTGTATCCGCCATTAACTGCGGGATATTTCATCTGCGGTAACTGATATCTCACGCTCCTTCGCAGGAGGGTTGCAGACATGTCGCCAAGTTGTAACATCTTGCTTCAGCCTACACCAGTTTCCGCTGCTGAAACCACAAGTATGGTCAAGCCTGTCCCCTATGTATCGACAGCAAAAAGCGAACCTGGATACGACAGTTGCGCCGACAGAGTGCAGCAGTCTTTTCATCGGACAGGCTGTATGCTAATAAAAAAGAATGCCTCCGTCGGCAAGCCATCCGACAGAAAGGTGGATTCCATTGAACAAAAATCATTCCGGACACTATAGCGTAGGTATGATCGCAGCTGTCCTGATCAGTCTGTCCGCAGTCTGTCCATTCGCTTCCATTCATGCGGCCCCCTCAGCCGTTCAAGAAAACAATTTAAGTTCAGCACCCAACCACAACGAAAGCTTCCAGGTTCCATCAACGGAATCCATGAGTCCTGTTGTTCCTCCCGTTTCCCCAGGTGACGTTTCATCAAAACCTCCTACTCAGCAGCAAGGGGTGCCTGACGAGGTAAAACAAACAGCGACCGACACCGTACAATCTCTATCGTCGCAGCCCCCTTTTGCTTCTTGGAAAGATGCTGAGCTTAGCTACCATCCGCTCGGACCCGGAACCCATAGCTGGCTTGTTCAGGTAAACCATGCTGGAGAATACATCGGCTATCTAATTATCGGATCCGACTCGAACGGCGCTTATCAACTCAACGAATACGGGAATGGACCTGGCGGACCTTACAGTATGGATGTACTTCGTCAATCCCTTAAAACCCTTACAGAAACCGAATTTTCTTCTACCGACAAGCTACAAATTACACCTATGTATGAGGAACCTCTGTTAGCCTACTGGCTGGTACGTTCCTCAACGGGTAGCCAAATAGGTATTGATGCTGTTACTGGCGATCCACTACCTGTAGAAGTAGCAGATGGGAGCTGGAAGCATAAGCTCCAGAACAACGCGATTTCTTTATCTATACCCTTTTTGAAAACTCAGGCACAAGCAGTTACTGTGTCGTCTGAACCTTTCGATCCCTATGATGATCTGGGTTGGCTTCAACCTAAGCATAAACTTTCCATCCACAACACAAGCCAATTTATGGACATACTCAGTAATTCACAGCGTATGATTTTTTCTGCCACAAGTATCAATTTTGCTTTTGGAGGACCCTTATCCATTAGCGGGTATCAAGCTTGGATATCTCCGGATCATCCGTCCGAACCCATTTTATATGCATTGACCTACCACAATGGTCTTTCCCGATTTGTACCACTACAAAGATTGTTGTCCCATGGCGAATTTCTGCACTTATAATCTTAGTATTTCAGTTATTTTAGTAACAATGAAATGTATTTTAATTTATCTTTATAACAAATTAAAAAGAGACCTCAAATGGCATTCTCCCATGCCTCTTGTGGTCTCTTTGGCGTGTTTACGTTACTCTCTTCGCTCTCTGCGCGCGGATTTTATCCACATTTTGAAGGCGAGAGGCAACATGCCAAACCATTTGCTCACCCACGGCTCCTTGGCTTGCTTTTGGCTGCGTCGAACATCGCGCGGCGTTTCCATATAACGTACAATCCGCTGTGTTATATACGTCACCAGCTCGTCACTCTTCGCCATCCTCCATAAACCTCCTCCATCTGCACCTACCCTTTTCGATCACTGTGCTTGGAAATATCCCGATAACACGTTAGGTGCAGGTAGTACTAGCTTGTACATTTTCCACGGCTTTAACCCCTGTGGAAAGAACTACGTATGGTTTCCCTTAAATGGAACATACTATTTTTAAATATTTGTGCTAGCTCAAGGCTACTTATGTTTAAAGGCACTACGTCAATTAATTCGTCCACTGGAGGAATATAATATGTTGAATAAAAAGTTAAACAGGATATGGTTGACCGTTCTAGGGTTGAGCCTTTGCATCCTTAGTAGTTCTGTACTTGCCCCTATCGCTTATGCAACTATGCATCCTGACGAAAAAGGTACCCAATCAAACAAACATACAGAAAGCCCCTTTAACCGTTCCTATCACGCTTTTGCCAAGCCCGTGGTCCTGATTGATGTAGGTCATGGCGGTGTGGATGGTGGAACAAGTCATAAAGGACTTCTGGAAAAAGATATTAATCTTGCTATTGCTCAAAAGCTATACTTGATTCTACGTTCCCAGGGTTACCCTGCTGTTCTCAATCGGGATAAGGACTACGCATTAAGTGATGATAACCGTTGGTTGAAGTCTAAATCCCGGCATCTTAAAGACCTTGCCCAACGCAAAAGCTTAACGGAGCAACTTCCCACTGCTTTGGTTGTAAGCCTGCATGTCAATTGGGCCAAACAATCTAAAAAACGCGGTCCCATTGTGCTTTATCAGGATGAGGGCAGCAGCTACCTGTTGGCAGAACGGATTCAGCATTCACTAAACCGCTTGTTTTGCATGAATAGAGGAACCATGTACGGAAAACCCTTTTATCTCCTGAATAAAATTGAGCATCCTGCGGTCATTGTGGAAACCGGATTTATCAGCAACGAACAGGACAGAACCATGCTTTCCGGTGATCCTGGTCAAAAAAACATTGCTGAAGCTATTGCCGAAGGCATTATTGCGCATCTGACGGTATGGTAGTATTAGTGGCTGGATCACCTGTCCATCCCCATACATCACGCACCAGATCGCTAATGCCAACAAACTGAGCATGCTCCTTTAATTTGGGAACCGATAAATGAAGTCCTGAAGAGGTTTTCAAGCCTGCTCCGCCGACATGACCAATCGTTACACAGGTGTCGTGCTCAGCCAACCATTCAACCACTTTGGCAAGTTGTCGCTGCACATGGGCGATAGTATGAACATCATCCAAAAAAATATCATTTCGCACTGGGGGCATTCCCTTTTTAGCTGCAAGTTCAGGCACCACTGACCAATAATTGGTACGGCTATCCACAAAAAATAGTCCGTGTTCCTTACACACATCAAGCACAACGGACATAATACGCTTGTCTGAGGTGACCTTGGAGCCCATGTGATTATTCATTCCTATGGCATAAGGAACATCCTTAATTGCTTCCGTCACCTTGGCGCGTACTTCTTCATCCGTCATATTAGCCTTGATCGCTCCAGGTCCAAGCCATTCAGGTCTGCCCTGCTTTGGTTCCATCGGCAGATGAACGATAACATCATGACCACGCTTATGCGCTTCCATAGCGTCCTGCTTGGTTGTAGGCAAGAAGGGCATTACAGCAACGGTGATTTTAACGGGTAAGTTTAAAATCTCCTTTGTCCCTTTCATATTGTTTCCTAAGTCGTCAATAATAACGGCAACTTTCTTTTGCGGCTCATTTTGCTGGTCAATTGCTTCAGCGACAGCAGTTCTACAGACCATAAATAGCATACAAACTGAAATACAAAGTACTACAATTTTTTGTATTCTAGAGCACCCAAAGCGTATAAGCGCACAAGATGGCTCCTTTTGTCTGCGTGATGCCTTTAAGGCCTTTTTTATTAGATTTCTAATCTGTAACTTCCGTCGTGTACTCATTTGCGGGTCAGCCTCCTTCTCTGTCCCTTCATTGTGTGAGTAACCTCGTCTAAATATGTATAAGGCAGACTCAGGGATGATCCCCGATCTGCCTTTGTCGTGGGTAATAACGGATATCCAAGCAGATTACCAATTCTTGTCGATAAATTCATCACGACCAGATTGTGCTCGATCTTCCTTATAATGCTTTACATTCTTCTTATGATAATCTTGATGATAATCCTCTGCCGGATAAAAAATCGTAACCGGAAGAATTTCCGTAACAATCGGCTTATCAAAGCGTCCGCTTTGCGCCAACTGTTCCTTGGACTGTTGCGCCAGGTCCCGTTGCTGCTCCGTATGATAAAAAATAGCGGGTTTATACTGTGTGCCCCGGTCCTGAAATTGTCCTTCTTCATCAGTAGGGTCTGTTTGTGGCCAATACAATTCAAGCAGCTTTTCATAAGGAAACAGCTCAGGCTCAAATGTAATCTGCACCACTTCGTAATGACCTGTCGTTCCTGTTTTAACCTGTTCATAGGTTGGATCGGGAATCGTCCCTCCAGTGTACCCTGAGACAATACTATGAATGCCCGGCTGCTCTTCGAACGGAGTCACCATACACCAAAAGCATCCACCGGCAAAAGTTGCTTTCTCCATCTTTTATCCAACCTTTCAATAGCTTCATCATGAAATGCGTTATATCCAATCATATCTTAAAAGATAAACTTATAAAAGAATTGTTTATATACTTGAATAAAGTTCAAGTTCTTATATTGAAATCCTTGCTGGTAAATTGGCATCCCGAAATATAAGAAAAGGTTTATAGAAGTGCTACAAGAGCAATTCTATAAACCTTTTTCTAATGGATGCGGTCGAGAGGACTCGAACCTCCACGGGGGGTTAGCCCACACGGACCTGAACCGTGCGCGTCTGCCAATTCCGCCACGACCGCATATATTTGATGTATACCTCGAAAAATTAATTTCTTAGCGACAAGATAGATCATACCATGATCATATAAAGTTGTCAAACCTTTTATTTATCCTTGATAAAAAAGGAATAATACATTAATATAAGAACATAAGTTCCTGAGAACATAGGTTCCTTCACTTCGATGACTATGAATTATCATCACATTTTCCTAAGGCGGTGAATGGTAATGATCTCTTCAGATACTACCCAGCATCAATGCTCTCTTGTGAAAAGTTATCTGCTTCTTACCTTTATTCAAAAAGTGTTTGAGCGGGACAGTCTCATTCTTGAGGAAAGCGGCGTGCTAAAAACTCCTGATCTTTATGTCGAAATGGTTAACGCAGGAATAGATCGTACCGGAATCCTGCTATCTGAAATTAAACATGAATTTAAGAAGTATCAGATTCGTGTTCTAGACATACAACAAAACCACTCCGGCGTTTACGCCACCTATATATATAAAGGCGCTAAAGAGCAGTTCAGTATGCCTATGCCCGCATTCCGCAAAGAAATGTATGAACGAATGCGAGCTTATCTCGGGCTCACTACCTCCATGCCTCATACAGCTGCCCTTCCTTTACCCGAGAAATATCGCCCCGAACCAAATAACTCAACCTCTAAACCCCTACGCGTTGTTGGGCGAAGCTGGGTTACATCCTCTTCTGCCTATAAGCATAACTCCTCTCGTCCTACTGCTTTTGCTGCAAGCAAAAGAGCATAATCCCCGCACTACACGCAAAAAGAAGCTTCCGCAGGCACCAACTGTGCTCGGAAGCTTCTTTCCATAACGATCATGTTCAGGCCAGTCTATGTTTGTTATTACGAGTAAGAATATATCTGTTTGAATAATTCGCTTTAATGCAGCGCCTTCTGTACACGCGTAACACCTTGGCTTAGAGCATGTCCTCCACCAACTGCAGCAGCTACAGCAACGGCCTCCATAATCTCCTGATCACTGGCTCCTTTAGAGCGAGCCTCATTAACATGATAAAACGTGCACACCTCATTATTGGCAAATAAGCCAATACCTAGCGCAATCAGTTGCTTAGTTTTTTCATCTAGACTGCCGGCTTGAAAGCATTCTCCAGTAAAACGATGATAAGCATGAACTACCTCGGGCAACTTATCTTCCAAATGGCTGATTTGATCCTTGTATGCGTGTACTTTTTCATCCATAACCGTCATTGACACAGCACGCCCTCTCTGTTGAGTTTTCCTTTATTACTGTGTCCGGTTTAGAGTTGCTGTATGCCTAATGAACGCCCCGTTTTTTATCCAATCCCTATGTCGATCTCGTCTTAATCCAGATCTACCGGATTGTGACGCGGCTCGCTGAACGGCTGGTATGTATAGCTGCGATCCAACTTGACTACGCGTCGATTTTGACGGCGAATAAGCACTTGTTCATCATCCCAGGCCAATACAATGCCAACCACATCGTTGGACTCCAATCCATCGCGTACGACGCGTACCTTTTCACCGGAGAGTCGATAAGCATCCAATTCTTCGTCCATTATCATCCATGTTCCCTCCTTATCCATTTTTTCAGCACAACGGTCATAATTGATAGCAGACAAAAAGTTTAAAAAGAGACCTAAATAAATCATTTAGGTCTCTTTCCTCTTACTACTTATATGGATTGCCAACAGAGCAACAAATTATCCCGACTGATTTACACTGTGGTCATGTTCTTTTGTATCGTTCTTCTCGTACCAGAAGTCCAGCACTTGTGCAGACAACACTCGCTGTTCTACATACTCCACTTGGTGAGCAGTAAATTCTTCTTTCCAAGAGAAGGACAATTCTTCGCATAGGTTAACCAATGTCAACAACTCAGACCAGGCTACATAGCGTTTATACCAAAAAAACTGAGGATGTTCAATCATATAGGGATACAAATCGTCGAATTCCGTATGCTTACAATCCAAGGCGCGTTCAAAATGCACTTTAGCCGCTGCCAGTTTTTCCAGAAAAAACTGTTCGGTCAATTGTTCATTCCCCATGTTGCTGCCTCCTCTCCCAAACCTTATCTATATTATAAGCGAAATTGATGCTCATGCAAAGGTTATTATTAGAAATAAGGATCCGGAGTCTCGAAATGTTACTATTCAGCAAACTCTATTTTACCATCAGCCAAGGACGAAATTTTAACCAATGATTCGACACGGATGCCCTGCTCACGGATGGTTCTCGCTCCTGCCTGAAACATTTTTTCAACCGCAACTCCGAATCCAACCAACTCCGCCCCAGAGCGTTGAATAATTTTAACCATACCTCGAGCTGCATCGCCATTAGCAATAATATCATCAATGAACAAAACACGATCATGTTCATGAATAAATTGACGAGACAACATAATATCTGTAACAATACCTTTCGTAAACGAAGGCACACGCTCACACAGCGCATCTGGATCAGCTAATAAAGTCTTTTTACGACGAGCAAATACCAACGGTACACCCAACTCCAACGCTGTCGCAAACCCGATGGCAATGCCTGAGGATTCCACGGTCACTACTCTGGTGATTTTCTCTTCCCGAAAACGGGCTGCGAACTCTCGTCCCATTTCCATTGTCAGCTCTGGATCAACCTGGTGATTAAGCAATCCATCCAGCTTTAGCACCTGATCCGACGCAATCACACCTTCATCTAAAATTCGCTTCTTTAATACTTCCATTCCATGACCTCCCACGGCATTCCTATGCGGTAAAAGTACCATATTTCACCCGCCGCTTTCAAGCTATAACCTGCTTTCCATACGGTCATGTGACATTTTTTTTACGTTTGTTCCAGAACCAAGCGATGATTCCTCCCAAAACAATTAAAAGAATAACGATTAAACCTATCCGGTGCGTCACCTTCTCCATCAGCCTGGCCACCTGTTCCCAGTGCATGCCCACTGCATGTCCGATTCCCAAAAATGTACCGCACCACAGCAACGCTCCTGCCGATGCATAGCTGATATAACGAAAAACACCTAGACGGGTTGTACCTGCCAAATATGAGGATACATGCCTCAAGCCAGGGACAAAATATCCGAACAAAATTCCCCAGGTGCCATAGCGTCCGAACCAATTTTCGGAGGAGGCAATCCTTGAAGGCGTAAGCCTCACCCATTTACCGTATCGGTGCAATAGTGGCTTGCCCAGCAGACGCCCCAGTGTGTAACTAAGCATCATGCCTGTCATACTGCCGAAAAATGTGACTGCCAGTGCGGCAATAAAGTTGTAGTGTCCTTGAGACACGAGCCCGCCGAAGGCGATCATCAGCACTTCGTCAGGTATCGGCATACCAGCTACTCCAAGGGCAAGCAAGCCGAACATTGCCAAATATCCGTATTCCAGTATCCATGCAAGGATTTGACCCATAAATTACGCTCCCGTCAAGCTATTCGTTAAATTCAATAATAATTATTTTCAGTCTCATCCAGTCATGTCCTATTTCAGTTGAACATAGTTTGTATTATATGCTCACTGCAGCGTTATTCAAGCAGGCAAGGGGGGACTGAGAATGAAACGTAATATTCAAGTTTTTCAGATTGCTTTTACATACATTGGTACAATCGTCGGTGCCGGCTTCGCTACCGGACAAGAAATTTTGCAATTTTTTACGCAGTATGGACGTTGGGCTACAATCACTATTATGCTGTCCACACTCATATTTGTATGGTTGGGTACGAAAATAATGCTGATCGCTCATGATATTTCAGCCCGCTCCTACGAGGATCTGAATAAACACCTTTTTGGTGCCCATGCTGGAAAATGGATCAGCATATTCACGCTAATTGTGCTGATTTGCGTGAATAGCGTCATGCTGGCAGGAGCTGGCTCTGTTTTTGTGGAGCATCTTCATCTTCACTACCAAACTGGACTGCTCATTACACTGATCGGAACTTACATACTGCTGAATAAAGGTATTAAAGCGATCCTGCATATGAACACTATTGTGGTCCCGCTGATGATCACCATATCTCTTTTACTCGTTCATAGCACCCTTTCCATGCCTAATCCGCAAAGCTTTATTACGAATACGACAGATCACAGTGTACTACGAGCATGGATCTCTCCACTGCTGTACACATCCTTCAATCTGACTATGGCTCAGGCCGTGCTTGTCCCTCTAGGCAGCCAAACATTCTCCCGTAAAACCATCCGCTGGGGCGGCGTATTAGGTGGAATTGGTGTTGGCTTTATGCTGATGGCTGCCCATTTTGTCATGTCAGCGCAAATGCCAGGCATTCAGCAATTTGAAATCCCTATGGGAAGCATTGCTTATCGTCTGGGAGCGCTTGTCGAAATCATATACATTCTACTCATTTTTATGGAGATCTTTAGTACCTTTGTGGCCGACATTTATGGAGTCAGTCTACAAATTCGTCAGCATGTGCAAATTTCGCCCAAGCTCATTACATTATTCATTATGCTCACCTGTTTCTTAATCAGTCAGTTCGGCTTCAGTTCACTGTTATCTGTTCTCTATCCTATTTTCGGAATGCTTAGTCTGATGTGGGTTAGTAAACTGATCATGTCAGGACGCGGGAGACCTTTCCGCTCCTCACGTCCCCGCTCCAGCTTTCGGCATTCTGATTCCAAATCAGGTGATACCCGGCATGGTTAGTGTGGAAATTTCAAATACATTTTCTTCAGTTCGTTAACGGCACGACTTAAAGAATAGCTTGATTTAGCCTTGTCACAGGCAGATCTAGCCAGTTCATAACGATAGGCAGGGTCTGCGATGACCTTTTCTAATGCGTCTGCCAGTGCCTTCGGATTATCGGGTGGCACGAGCAGACCATTGACACCATCCTCAATCTGCTCTGGTATTCCCCCTACTTCTGTACCTACCAATGCCAGACAGCTCAACGCCGCTTCTGCAAATACGGAGCCAAAGGCCTCTGCCCGCGAAGGCAATACGAACACATCAAAGAAAGGCATAAACTCTTCCGGGTGAAGAGTATATCCATAAAAGATCGTTTCATGATATATATCTAACTGCCGCGCCATCTCTTCCAGCTCAGGTCGTATCGGACCATCTCCAATGATATGAAGCACAAATTCCTGATTTCTTTTTTTCAGCTCAGCGCAAGCCTGTAATAAAATATCCAGTCCTTTTGCGGGAACAAGCCGGCAAACGGTTATGAGCTGTGTCACTTCATTTTCGTGAGGAACGGGCTTAAATCGCTTCTCATCATATCCATTTGGAATAACCACAATATCTTGCGGATGCTGTACATAAGGTGTTAAGTAATGCTGAAAAGACTGCGATACTGCTATCAGTCGATCCGCCTTCTGCTCCATTTCTCGGTACAGTGACACTAAGAATTGGTGTTCAGGCCCGTTCTCCTCTATTTTCCCGTTTAGAATTAATTCCTTCTCATAGGAAGAGTGAATCGTCTGTACGAGCGGAATATCAGGAAATACGTTTTTCATAGCGAGCCCGGCAATCGGATGATGAGCGTGAATAAGGTCAAAAGGTTTCTGAATGCGAAGCCGAGTCCACCACAAATAATCACGGTATGTCTGAATATATTTTTGAACGATTGGATATTGCTCATATCTCGTCCAGTCAAAGGTATCAAAGGTTACTTCTTCCCTACCCTTGTTGCGAATCCGTTTAGGGATTGAAAATAGCTCCATTTCCCAACGTGGGGACGTAAACCGCTCTTGCAAATATGGAATCATGGATGAAACGCCTCCCGGTTGCTCGGGTGGGAAAAAGAGAGCCTGTAGCAATTTCATGAGTGCTTCCCCTTTCAAACATCAAACTGCCCGGAATACAGGATATATGTATAGGTTTCCGGATTTTCTGAAAGATGATATATTGAGAATAAATGTTAGGTACAAAAGAAAATTATAACATTTTAACTGGAATAAATCCTGTCTATTGTATCGGAACGTTATCATCCGTTCAATAGATTGATTAATTTTGCAAATGGAGTCGGTGATGTTGACGTTGTTGTCCTTATTGGGAACTTTGGGCTCCCCATCTCTGACCGGGGCCATAAGTGCAGCCTGCGGTTTGTATATTATACTCATGATGGCGCTAATGTGCGTGATCATATATAGCAGACAACGAAAAAAAGCCTATATCCTTTTTTCGGTTGCCGCTATTCTTATTATGACATACGAAGCGATGAATCTCTATTCGGCAGGCGGTGGCCAAATGCAACTGCAGGGAATCGTGTGGAAGAACGCTTTGGAGGCGTTTGCCTTCTTGCTTATCAATGCCGCCGTATTTCAGCTTTACCAAAAGCTAAAGTTTGTGGAGAGATGGGCTTTGCTATTACTGGCTGCGTTATTATTACTACCGGTCATGGCTTGGACTTTAAATTTATTGCCCGCTTGGATCAGCGCGGTGAAGTTGGTTGGATTCACTCTGTTTTATCGAGTGTTGGTCCTTATATTAAGCCTTCTATTCATCACCCCACGAATCGGACAGCCAAAGAAATTTATAGCAGGTTTATTCATATATTTACTCTGGCTTAGTTTTCTCTGGCTGCGAAATGACATTCCTGAAGAAGCAGGCGGATCAAGCACACTCCTGTGGATGTTATTTCTACCATTACTGTACTACACAACGCTATTTATCATTCTGTTTGAACGAATTGTAGAGCTGCTCCAAAGGATTTATCGTTCTTCCATCACCGATGGTCTGACCGGGCTGTATAACCGTAAATATTTTTCGGGAAGACTGCGGCAATATATAGATCAGGGAATCCGCGTGTCGATCATTTTTTGCGATATTGACAATTTCAAAAAGCTGAATGATACGCAGGGCCATGCTCGTGCGGATGAAGTTCTCAAGCAGGTGGCCCAAATTATGGAGGAGGAATTGGATGAAATCGGGCTGACTGGGCGATACGGCGGCGAGGAACTAGTCGCAATGGTTGTGGATCGACGGGCCAAAGTTGCGCATGTCGCAGAGCGAATCCGCGAACGAGTGGCCGAGGAAAGCATCGTCACCATTAGTGTCGGACACAGTACAGTTAAGAAGGAAATAAACCCGGATGAACTCGTCAAACAGGCCGATCAAGCCATGTACATATCCAAAACGACAGGCAAAAATAAGGTCACAGCTTATAAGGCAACGGAAGTGAAAAAAAGCCGGGCAGCACGCGCACAATAATTCACACACTACGATTTGTTGGTGAAGCTTGTCTGTGAACATCTCTCTATCTGGTTGCTATATCATAAAATGACGCACAGGCTCTCGTAAGAGCCTGTGCGTCATTTGTATTTAAACTCGTCATTAAATTTCTGATGTCGCAGATGCTATATCACGGCCGATTGATACTAGTTCTTCGCTGGTCAGCTCTCGATAGCTGCCCAGTGGAAGCTGTTCATCCAGCTTCAGTGGTCCCATGGCTGTTCTTTTCAAATAGGTCACCTTTTTGCCAACCGCCTCGAACATGCGCTTCACTTGGTGAAACTTACCCTCATGGATTACAAGCGAAATATAGGAAAGGACTTCTCCGTCAGTCTGACGCGGCTGTTCATGCCGAAGAATCATCAACTGCGCGGGAAGGGTGACATACCCATCGTCCAGTTCCACACCTGCTGCAAAGTGATGAATATCCTCCTCCGTGACATGCCCCGACACCGTAGCCTCATACGTTTTGGGAACATGACGCCGTGGAGACAGCAGTTCGTGGGCGAGCTTGCCGTCGTTGGTCAATAACAATAAGCCTTCTGTATCCTTATCAAGCCGCCCCACTGGAAAAGGATCAAAATGTCGTTCCTCCGAACTCAGCAAATCCAACACCGTCCGATCCCTCGTATCCTCGGTTGCAGATATGACCCCTGGTGGTTTGTGCAGCATGATGTAAATAAACTCCCGAAATACAACCCGTTCGCCGTTCACTTCAATTTGGTCTTGGTAAGGATGAACCTGTAAGCCGCTATCTTTGATAACCCGTCCGTTTACCGTGATCATACCTTGCTTTACCTGTCTCTTGATATCACTACGGGAACCATACCCCATATGGGTTAAAATTTTGTCCAAACGCTGAGTTTGTCTCCCTTTTCCACTCATACCGATGTCCACCTCCAGCCTGTAGGATATTCATTTTTAAGCATGCCGTCCTGCCACTTCCCCCATCCGGCCGAATAACCATCAATACACACGAGAGTATAGCCTTTAGGTTGGGCTCCATGCCGAAGCTCCATTCTCTCCACAGAGACGGACAAGGTTTCACCTTTTAAATACCGGATGGCTTCAGCATCCGAACTAGAAAGGTTGATACTTCTAATCGCCTCAGAAGGACGTAAAGCCACCGCCAGCGGATGTGAAGGTACAAAACGACCATTCTTATCGGTTCCCATAAACCAGCCCGGACGTACCACCTTAAGCCCGTCCAAACGATGTGATGCCAGCGGGGACTGATAAATGCGGTCTCCATACACCACCGTATGGCCTTCAAGTGAAACCTCCAGCTGCTCCTGAACAAATTGGCGATAGGATGCCAGCACATCATGCGGGGAGCGTGCAGCAGATTTTACATGTTCTTTCCCTATACGAGACTTGTTGCTATCAATGCCGCGCGTATTCTTGCCTTTACCTGACTTTCCGCTCATTCCTTTTCCGGTTCGTACAGACTCTTCAGTACGCCTTCCTTGGCCATTGGAGAGTAGCGCTTCCCTGACGGGCAAATGTTGCTTCGATGGAGCCAGATCCCCTGATTCAGTAAGATCTGCTGCCGAATCAACACGAGCCCCACCCTGATGCTGCAATACAGCGATAAAATGACCTTCTCCCTCTACAAGATGCGGCCAAAGGCGTGCTGTACCAAGCAGTTCAGGATGAGCCGCTGCAATCTCTTCACTCACCCATTCCGGGTGGCCTGGTCCAAACCCCGCTTCCGAAGGAACAGGGATTACATTAAAATCGGCATGAGCCTCCAGAAATTCCGCAATCATTCCTTCATTTTCTTCCGGGGCAAAGGTACAGGTCGAATAGACAATTCTTCCCCCATCACTCAGCATCGAGGCTGCTACACGCAAAATGTCCCGTTGCATGACCACACATTTTTCCACCGAATGCGTTTCCCATTGTTTGGCCATATCCTCGTCCTTACGGAACATGCCTTCCCCCGAACAAGGTGCGTCAATTAAAATTTTATCAAAAAAATGAGGAAAGGCATCTGCGATGCGATCCGGGCTTTCATTCAGTACCACGGCATTACGCACACCGTACAATTCCACATTTTTAGCCAACGCCTTCGTTCGGTCAGCGCTAATATCATTGGTCACCAGTATGCCGCTTCCTTGCAGCTTGGCTGCGATTTGGGTTGATTTCCCTCCCGGTGCAGCACACAGGTCCAAAACCGCCTCATCCTGAGCTATATTGAGCAGTTCAACCGGAGACATCGCACTCGGTTCCTGTACATAGTACAACCCAGCATGATAGTAGGGGTGTAGTCCGGGCTTGGTACCGTGTGGAATGTAAAAGCCTGTAGGGCACCACGGAATCGGCCGCAGTTCGAACGGAGAACGTTCCTTAAAGTCCTCTACCGGAATTTTTAATGTATTCACGCGAATCCCCGCATGGGGCGTATGGTCATAAGCAGCCATAAAAGCCTCGAATTCATCGCCGAGCAATTGCTCCATGCGCGTTACAAATGCTGTCGGGAGCTGTACACCCATAATCGTAATCATCCTGTCCTGTTAAAATAAATTTTATTGTACCATAATCAACCTGTTATCCGGCAATATCTGTGTGATTTACAAACTTTCACTACAGTCTGTAATGTTGTATAATAATGAGGTTCATAGTTACATATTTTAGATTTTGATAGGAGAGATTCCATTGAACGCACAAAAATCCAACAAAAAAAAGCTCATACCTGTCATTGGCTTTTTTGTTGTGCTTGTCATTTTGCTTGGAGTGCTGCTCGCTCTAAACTCAGGCACTAAAAACAAGCTATACGGCGTTTCCACAGCCTCGTTAAATCCTGCTACTCAGGAACTGCTAAATGATCCGAACTATCAGCAAATTATTAAGCCTGAAGATCTACAAAGCAAAATTGACAAAAAGGAAAGCTTTTTCGTCTATCATTTCGCGTCTGACTGTGTTCACTGCCGTGCCACTACTCCCAAGCTTATGCCTCTGAGCAAGCAAGAGAACATCACGATGCATGAATTTAACCTGCGTGAGTATGAAGCCGGCTGGGACAAATACAAGATTGAGTATACTCCTACACTTGTTTATTACGAAAAAGGCGTGGAAAAAGATCGCATGGTGGGTGGGTTGAAGGAAAACCCTTCGGACAACGGATACACACTCGACGATTTCAAAGCCTTCTTTGAAAAATATAAAAAGAACGTGACGTCTTAGACAGGTAATCACTCGCCTGACAACGATAAAGCAGCCCGATCCCTATGAAACGGATCGGGCTGCTCGTTTATTATACGCTACAACATCATGGCGCATCCTTCGTTTCCACCGTGGCTGAGCGTAAGCTCCCGGCAGCCTGTCTGCGCCTAATCGAAGCTACCAGCGCCTGCTGACGCTGCTCATGCTTTTCCCCACGCCTAGGACCTCTCTGCTGAGGGATATTGACCGGAACGGACGAGGATGCCTTCTCCACGGCCTGACGCAGCCCGGGCTCGACAATTTCAATCGTCAAATCCCGATAAACCGGTGGTTGACGTTGGAGCTCTTGCGAACCGTCCTTAACAGCTTCAGCAAGCTGCCGGGCGCAAGCGCGCGCCTCGTCTACCAGCTTCGCCAGATTAATGCCCAGCGCTTGCGAAGAAGCATGTTCCAGCCTGTGTACCGCACTGTCCAGCATCATGTACCCACCACGATAGTTACCATTGCGAAAATGATACAGTCCTACAGCAATTTGCAGCAAACCTTTATATACAGGGTCTCGGTCCAGCTTAAGCCACAGCTCTTCCAGTACCTCATGACATTCAAAATAATCCCGATCCCGATTGAAGTATACCAAATAAGTCACGTACAACGGTTCATAGGAAGGATTCACCATTTAATATTCATCCCTGTCTTCTTCCTTAGTTGAAGCTTCCAGCATCTCCTTGACCTCATCATGCAACTGCTTGATTCCTTCCATGTCGTGCCGCTCCCACAGTTCATTAAACTTGCGCTGCGCCTCAATCGTTTCACTGATCTTATGGTAGAAATACAGACGGTGCATGCCTGTTAGCACTTTGGATACAATATTGGCTTCATCCTCAAACTTTTTCTGGGCTTCCAATATTTCAAGACGGATGGAAGACATTTCATTATCCAACACAAAGGCTGCCTCAGCCGCCTTTTTCAATCGGGCCCGCATATCATCTGGCAAACTCTCTCGATATTTATAGCTCAGAGAATGCTCTATGGTTGCCCAAAAATTCATAGCCAACGTACGGATTTGAATTTCGGCCAGCACGATCTTTAACCCCACTGCTGTCTGAACCGGGTATTCCACAATCATATGAAAGCTGCGATAGCCGCTATCTTTATAATTGGTTATATAGTCCTTTTCGAATAGTACCGTCAAATCCTTACGTCTTCGAATATACTCAGCTACCCGCCGAATATCTTCTACGAATTGACACATAATGCGAATGCCAGCAATATCCTCGATCCCCGTCTCCAGCTGATCAAGTGAAACCTGTAATCTCTTCGCCTTATCGAGGATACTGGATATTTTTTTAACCCGTCCGGTTACGAATTCGATAGGAGCGTATTCCTCGCGCTTTTTCAGCTCCGCACGCATTGTTTTGAACTTGACCTTAAGCTCTTCCACCGCCTGATCGTATGGCAGCAAAAATGTTCCCCAGTCTCTTCCGTCCATCCCCGTACCTCCTGTCTCTTCCGACAACACTTTTTTATCTGTGAGTTGCACCAACAGCCTCGGTAATGTGTCTAAAGCCGTCCTTTCGAAGCAGCTCACGCAAACCGGCATGTATAGCCCGGTTTACTTCTGGCCCTTCGTAGATCAATGCTGTATAAATTTCAATCAGGCTAGCGCCTGCTTTAATTTTGTCATAGGCATCACGACTGGTAAAAACACCACCTGATCCAATAATAGGCAGCTTCCCTTCCGTCTGACGATACACCCGTCCTATGACCTCTGTAGAACGGTCACGTAGCGGCTTGCCACTCAACCCTCCGGTTTCACTTGCATTTCGATGCGTCAGACCGGTCCTCGATATTGTCGTGTTCGTCGCAATAATGCCATCCACTCCGCTGGCTGCAATCGCATCCGTCATATATTCCAGTTCCTCGTCCGATACATCCGGCGCAATTTTAACCAATACAGACTTGGCTTCACCATACTTCTCCGCCTGAACTCCCATCTCTGCCCGAACCGCTTCCAGTAACGATTTTAGTTCACTGCCATGCTGGAGTTTTCGCAAATCCGGAGTATTGGGCGAACTAATGTTCACTACAAAGAAATCCGCATACGGATACAGTGCGGAAATACACTTTTCGTAGTCCTTATGGGCATCCTCATTTGGCGTAACTTTATTTTTGCCGATATTAACAGCAACCGGTACAGGTCGATGTTTAAGGGCTGCCAAACGTTTGGCCATGCTCTCAGCACCCAGATTGTTAAAGCCCATCCGATTCACTAATGCCTCATCAGGAGGCAGTCGAAACAAACGGGGTTGATCATTGCCGGGCTGTCCGACTGGTGTCACCGTGCCTACTTCCATAAATCCAAACCCGATGGAAGAAAAACCAGCAACCGCTTCAGCATTTTTATCCAGACCCGCAGCCAGTCCAATCGGGTTGGGAAAATGAATGCCAAACAGATCAACGGCAAGATCTTCCGTTTCCTTGACTCCATACATCCCTCGCAACGTCGCTGCTCCACCGGGAAGTGAACCCAAATGCTTTAAGCCGTCGATGACTACATGATGGGCCCTCTCTGGACTCATTTTGAAAAAAACAGGTTTCGCAATCCTTCGATACAACACGATTCATCCACTCCGTTCTATACCCTTGCACAATCCTAAAAAAACATCTCTACAAAATAGTTTAGCTTTTTCCATACCAAAAAGAAAGTAATTTGCGAGGTCCAGTATCAGAACAACTCAGTTGTCATGGAGATGTCATTGAAAATGTATAATCAAACCATTTACAATGGACATAGTAAGACAGGACTTTAGCCCGTAAGAAAAGAGGGATTGCTGTATGAAGACCAAACGCAAGCCACCCAGTCTGCAAAAGAAAAAGGATGAGGTGAACAAGAAAGCGATCGTATGGACCGCTGTCAGCTTTGTTCTACTCATCATTGTAATTGTTCTGGTCATTGTTTTAGCACAAGCAGGAAACCGTTAATCAACAAGTAGCAGTGGCATCACAATGTTAATTTAGCCAGTGATAGGTTTTGCGGGGATTCGTCTGGTCGTGCTGCGGCTCACTCGTAAATCGGGAACCGGGTACAAGCACTTGATCAGGCAGTCCTCCGTTACCAATGACCACCTCTGTACCTGAAGGCACGAGTGCAAACAACTCCTCCACGTCTTCCTTCCCCATGCGGACACAACCCAGCGACTCATTTTTGCCGATACTGTCTGGCTCGTTCGTGCCATGGATAGCATAATTGGTTGCAGACAGTTGCATACCACGGCTGCCAAACTCACCGTTGGATTTTCCGTTCGGATTTACGACTTTATCGGTAATCACAAACTTTCCTTCCGGTGTTCTATCCCCGCCCAAACCGATGGGATAATTGCGAATAAGTATATTGCCACTCACCAATGCTAGCCTGTGCCTGGATTTATCTATCACAATTCGGAGCGGTTGCCCCAGAAAAGGCCGTCCATGCAGTGAAGATGCCAGCAATAGACTATTTTCAGCCGCAGAGCCTGTGTTCTGTTCTTCTGTCTTCCCTGTTCCCTGTCCTGAAGAAGCAAGTACATTGCGTAAAGGTGTAAAAGCCTTCTTCATCCCGTCAGTCGTACCGTACATCGTATTACTGGGAAAATCTCGGGTGAGTTCCTCAAGGCTTTGCGGAAGACGTTGATGCTGTGAGCGAAAAGCACGCATGGCGCTATTCAGCACAGCTAGCTCTTCTTGTCCCGCAGCCCACTTTAGACCTGTTATGCGGAGGGTTTCACTATCTGGCGGCTTGCAAGCACATGCAGCGGCGTCGTAAGACTGAACTGCTAATCCGCCATTTCCCTTGTTCTGTACACTTAGTAACGGCTTCATACCATCTCTCCAGATCAGCCATGTCCCCCTCTGCTCCATGCCCAGCACCGTGATCTTGGAAGGCATTTGACTCGTCTTTGCCAACAGTTCCGTGAACGCCGTTCCAGCTCCACTTCCTTGCCGGGCTTGAGCCGTAAACACACCACCAGCATAAGGCTCACCATTCTGTGCCTTCTCCTTTGGATCTGCAGCGGCCGCTTTCGCAGCTTCGACATGATCAACTGCTGCATGCTCCGTTCCGGATGGAACGGATGCGCTCTTAGGTGAAATGCTCGGTGAGTTGGCTGAAGGAACCCAGATGAGTAGTAGTACCATTAACGCAGTTAAAAGGTGGCGTGTTCGAGCGGTTCTCCGCTCCTTCTCCTTGGACATCTGAACCAGTTTATCCTGATATTCCATCCATACGTCTGCCGGAATCTGTTTATGCTCAAAGGCTTCGAACACTTCCCCCGCACGATTGAAGCAATAATTTGCTTTACCCTCCTGACCGCTGCTTTCATACTCTTTACCGAGTAGATACCAGGCCATTTTATTATCAGGGTGCTTTTTTACATACGATTTAAGATGAGGCGAATGGTCCATCGGATCCTCCTAATCGGGTAATCTTGCTTGTTTACTATTATGTATATCGGTCAAAATGGGCTTAATGGACAGCACATAAAAAAACAGCACCGCCAGCATACTTTCACCGTTATACGGCGAAGGGTACTGGCGGTGCTATGCCTGTCCAAGAAGTCTACAC
The DNA here is from genome assembly GCF_006874425.1 of Paenibacillus ottowii. Lineage (GTDB taxonomy): Bacteria > Bacillota > Bacilli > Paenibacillales > Paenibacillaceae > Paenibacillus > Paenibacillus ottowii. Next base: position 200,946 of record NZ_VIJZ01000004.1, on the reverse strand, counting down.
TTAGCCTTCTTTATTGAACGGTTCGTCTGCAACTTTGATAGAATCTGTAGGGCAACCGTCGCAAGCATCCTGCATATCATCAAACAGATCTTCTGGGATCGCCTTGATGCCTTGGTTTGCATCCCCTTCAAAGATTACTTCAGCCAAACCTTCATCATCATAATCATAGATGTCTGGTGCCGTAGCGCCGCAAGCTCCACAAGCAATGCATGTATCTTTTTCTACCCAAGTGTACTTAGCCATAACTTTTCTCTTCCTCCTATACAATCAAACAAACCAGCTTTTGCATTCTATTCACATATTAATACAAACCCAATATTATTACAAATTATTTTCCTTTATCCTTCATGCAAAAAATGCTTATAACATGTATTACTGATGCTAACAATAACCTGCGCCGATGTTCACTCCGGAGTAGGTAAATTGTCTTTTTGCAGCGAAGTTCCGCGCAACTTGGAATTACGAAGCAGTACCGAAGGATCATCTCCCAGCATCCCCGCAGTCAAAATTGCATTTTCACCAAACTTATCGCGTAGCGCATCCATCGTTTTCAATAAGCTTTCTTTTTTAGGCTGATCCTGGTATTCAAATAGATCTAATTGAACAGCCGCTTCCTCCTTAGGAATGAGCTGCTGCAGCGTAATCCCTAACAAACGCACCGGCTTATTCTCTCCCCAGTGGCGACGATACAATGCACAAGCTTCCTTATATATGTCATCTGCACTTTCCGTAGGCGTACTCCTGACTTGAGAACGCGTGAAGGTCTTCATATCTGGGGTCCGAATCGTCAGTTGAATACCACCTGCCAACATACCCTGTCGTCGAAGCCGCCGGGCTACCTGATCGCTAATGTTAAGCAGCACCCTTTGAGCTTCTTCCAACTTTACTACGTCCAAAGGCAGTGTGGTTGTGTGACCGATGGATTTGTTTGGCTCCCGTTCAGTGCTGACCGGAGAATGATTAATTCCATTCGCCGCCAATTTCAACCAAGAACCAGTTACACCAAATACACTAACCAGCATGTGCTCATCTGCCTTGGCCAATTGCCCAATGGTGCGAATATTTAGTTGTAGAAGCTTGTCTGCCGTTTTGCGCCCCACACCAAACAATTGGCCACATGGAAGGTTCCACAAAATGTTGGGTACATCACGTAAACGTAGAACAGATATCCCGCGTGGCTTTTTCAGATCAGAGGCCATTTTGGCCAGCAGTTTGTTGGGCGCTACTCCAATCGAGCAGGGCAAGCCCAGCTCTTCCTCTACCCGACGCTGAATTTCCTCGGCAATTTCCAAAGGTGTTCCAAACTGCTTGGAACCAGAAATATCCAGGTAACACTCATCAATTGAAGTGGCTTCCAGCATAGGTGTATATGAGTAAGCGATACTCATAAATGCTTTGGAATAACGACGGTACAAATGAAAGTCAGGCTGTATCACGATAAGCTGTGGGCAGATCCGGCGAGCCTGCTGTACAACCATCCCTGTTGAAATGCCCAATCGTCGTGCTTCATAAGAGCAGGTTACAATAACACCTTTGCGCAGCTCACTGCTGCCAGCCACTGCAGTAGGCAATCCTTTATATTTTTCCGGCTCCTCCGCTGCATGAACGGAACAATAAAATGCGTTCATATCCACATGCAGAATAACTCGTCCACCAACTGGATAATAGGCACTGACATCTTTCATGCTCGACCCTTCTTTTTAACTGTAAATTCAACCGTCATATCAGAAATATGTTCTTTGATTTTATACTTGAGTTCCCTTGCATACTATTTCTATTTTACATAAAAAATATAGGTTTTGCGTTTAAAAATGATAAATATATATTACATTTGAAGTCATTAGTTGTTATAATCGACTATCATACGAACACGACAAACTAACGCTTTCGTGTTTTTAAGCGTTAATTTACTAAACTAATCATGCTTAAAAAAGCAGAGCATCACCAATCTGAGCAACCCGCAAAGGAGGAGTCCCTCATGTCCACCGCTATTTCTATCTTTGACACAACGCTGCGAGACGGCACTCAAGGAGAAGGAATTAGCTTGTCTGCTGATGACAAATTGAAAATCGCAAAAAAACTCGATGATCTCGGTGTTCACTATATTGAAGGCGGGATTCCGGGGAGCAACAGCAAGGATATTGAATTTTTCAAACGGGTACAGGAACTTGGCCTTCAGGCCAAGATTGTCGCCTTCGGCAGCACACGTCGCAAAGACAGCATCGCAGCGCAGGATGTGAATCTGCAACGGATTCTGGAATCTGGCGCTCAGGCTGCTACCCTGGTCGGTAAATCATGGGATTTTCATGTACACACCGCCTTACAGACAACACTGGAGGAAAACCTGGCTATGATTTATGACTCCATCGCCTTTTTAAAGCAAGGGGGCATGGAGGTAATTTTTGATGCCGAGCATTTTTTTGACGGATATAAAAACAACCCCGAGTATGCGCTTGCCGTCATGAAAAAAGCGGAGGAAGCCGGCGCGGATTGGCTCGTGATGTGTGATACCAACGGCGGCACTCTACCGCATGAGATACAGGAAATTGTTACTACACTGCAAAATCAGATAACGAAGTCACAGTTGGGCATTCATACTCACAATGACTGTGAATTGGCTGTAGCCAACTCACTAAGTGCTGTTCAAGCAGGTGCTAGGCAGGTGCAAGGCACCATAAACGGCTACGGTGAACGTTGTGGTAATGCCAACCTGTGCTCGGTCATCCCGAACTTGCAGCTCAAACTAGGCTACGATTGTCTAAATCCGGAGAAGCTCAAACAACTCCACAATACAGCCCGTTTTGTGAGCGAAGTCGCCAACGTCAATCTGCCTGTGAACCAGCCATATGTAGGCAATGCTGCTTTTGCCCATAAGGGAGGCATTCACGTGTCAGCTATCCTGCGCGATTCACGAACTTATGAGCACATCGCTCCTGAACTGGTGGGGAACAAGCAGCGGGTCCTGGTCTCCGAATTGGCCGGACAAAGCAATGTTGTATCCAAGGCGCAAGAACTGGGCATCTCCCTTGATCCATCCAGTGATGAGGCGCGCGGTGTCATTAGTCGTATTAAGGAGCTTGAGCATCAGGGCTATCAGTTTGAAGGCGCGGATGCTTCGCTGGAATTGCTTATTCGTGAAGCCGGCGGTGAAGTGAAGGAAATGTTCTCTTTCGAATCCTTTAAGGTGCTGGTAGAAAAAACAGCGGGCAGACCGGTCGTCTCCGAGGCATTTTTAAAGCTGAATGTTGCAGGGACAAGTGTCTATACTGCAGCTGAAGGAAATGGTCCTGTCAACGCGCTTGATAACGCACTCCGCAAAGCCCTTTCACAATATTTCCCGGCCTTGCGGGACATGCACTTGGCTGACTACAAGGTACGCGTGCTCGACGAAAAAGACGCCACCGCCGCCAAGGTACGCGTGCTCATTGAGTCCAAAAATTATGAGGATGTCTGGAGTAACGTAGGCGTATCCGAAAATGTAATTGAAGCTAGCTGGGAAGCACTCTTGGACAGCTTCCGTTACGCATTGCTGGAAGCCCCAACTCCAAAAAATGCACAAACAGAGCTTACTCATCATGGATTAGTTAACCACTAATCAACTACTACAATGAGACAATAAGGTGACATTGGAGGTTTACTCGGCCCCCAAAGTCACCTTATTTTTTTGAAAGTGCTTCTATTTTATCCTCCAACTCTCGTTCACTGAGCATGCCGATTATAATTTCTCGTACCCGTCCATGGTCATCAATCGTTACATGAGTCGGAAAAGCCGATCCTCCAAATTTTTCAAACAACGCTCCTTGTTCATCCAGTAAAATGGGAAAATTGAGGTTCAAAGAACGGGAAAACTTCTGCACATCCTCCAACCGGTCATAGCGGGTTACATTGACGCCATATACATCTACCTCATGTTTATGTTTACTATACAATTCATTCAGCATAGGCGCTTCTAATCGGCACGGATCGCACCATGAAGCCCAAAAGCTAAGGATCATCGCTTTATTCCGCGTAGCCCCTACATCGTAGGACTTGCCGTTTAACCCCTTTAAAATCATAGAAGGAAGCTGTTGCCCAGGTTTAATTCTGTTCATCACCTCCACTGCGTCTAATTCAGTCCCTACATCCTTTTCAGATTCATGCACTTTCTCACCTTTATATTTCTCTGCCAAGGATACCTTTTTCTCGGGCAGGCTTACTGCACAGGCTGTGTTTGCAATAATTCCCCATAAAGAACTAACCACAAGTAGCACAATTATCGCTTGGATGAAAAGAAATCTTTTCACAGTCTTATCACCTGCCTTTTGTCTAAATGACCTTATCCTTCCCATAGGATGCCCATACTCTCCTCATCTCTAATCTTCTAAATCCGAACAGGTCGCAAAAAAAACAGCAAACTCACGAAAATCGCGAACTTGCTGTAATGATGTAGTGAGAGATTTATACCTTGTACAGAATCAGGCATGGCTCAGGTGTGCGTAGACATCCGCCAAATTCGTCACATCACGCTTCAGCATTTCCTGAACATATGCCACCCATAGCTTAGCAGTCATCTTCGCATCCTCTAACGCATGATGACGCCCTTCAATCGGAATGGATTGAAAGGCCAGCAATTCATCCAAACTATAGGTTTGGTGTTGCTGTGGCTCCAGCCATTTGGCAAGCATCATGGTATCTAGTACACGATGAGTTAACTGAACTTTAGATGTTTTCCATAACGCAGCATTTAAAAAGGCCTTATCATGAGCACTGGCATGCGCTACAAGCACCCGCCCACCTACAAAGGACATAAAATCATGCAGACCATTCATAAGCGGCGGAGCTTCATCCGTCATTTCCCGGGTAATCCCAGTAAGCTCAGTAATGTGTTCAGGAATCTCCGTCCGTGGATTGACAAGCGTATAAAACTGCTCTTTCTCCATAATCATATCCCCGACAACCCGAATCGCTCCGAATGATAAAATCTCATCTCCATGCTGAGCCGAAAATCCTGTTGTCTCCAGATCAAAAACTACCGTCTCCAAACGCTCCAGCGGGGTACGCAATACTTCTGAACGCCGTTGTTCCCGCGTTAAGGACCGAATAAACGCCATCTGCTGGGCCGTAGGAGCCCCCATTACAGATGCGATTGCCGACGGCACTCCTCCTCTGCGGAGGGCACTCCAGAAACCACCTCCCTGCGCCGGTTCCTTCATGACCTTCTCCCTTCCATAAACCGTAGCTGCCTTTGCAACGCACGATGCAGCCGTCGTACTGTTGAAAGAGCCTCTCGCAGCTCATGCCAGCCTTTACCTTGCTTCAACGGTTTGACAGCCAGATAGCCATTACTGATCAGCAACCCATCCTTTTCTCTCGCGGGAGTAGCCATTCGAAGCTGAAGCGCAATCCTAAAGGCTCGCTCGCAAGCATCAAGCAAAGGCAACGGTGCTGCTTCAAGTGATGCGAGACGCCTGAGCCTTTTCAGGGTAGAAGTTTCCTCCACACCATGTTGCAATGCCAAAAAACGGACGGCGTTCACCAACGGAATATATAACCCGTATTTCACATCAAAATCGCCTGCATGCTCACCGAACCGCTCGGTAACGATCTGACCTAAAATATTAAGGGTTGCTTTATGTCTTACCGTGTTCCTAAGTACCGCTGAAGGCAAATCGGGATGTTTACGAAACAACTTATAAAAGCCTTGCTTCCATTCCACAGACAATTGCTCCTCGCCTGCGATATGTCTCATGTCAGACGAGATAATGAGATAACGAATTGGCTCCCAGGCAAAATCCTCCGACCATTTTGATAGTTGTTCTTGCCATCCAGACAATGTACGGCGCCACAACGGCTCCGAGCACATCACTTTCCCCTCGCATTTGGGATATCCCAAATACTCTAGCATCGCAGATACTCTGCGGCCAAACTCGCTAAAATACAATTCTTTATCAGCAGACACTAGGTCACTGATAATCATACCGTTATCCTGGTCACTCCACAGCGTCGATTCCGAGCGCCCCATACTTCCGAAGGCTATAAATGCGTAAGGGACGGGAGGAGGGCCGAAGCCATCCTCAACCATCCCTTTTTCACACATTTGTACAGCTCTGGCCGCGATGCGGTCATGCATTTCGTTCGCCGTTCGTAACCAGTCTGATAACGGAGCGGAGGCTTGGGAAGCCAGCAGCCATTTCTGAGAATCGACCCTGGCCTGCCTTAACGACTCAGGTGTGTCTGCATGATCAATCGCTTCAGTGGAACTCACCCAAGGGGCCTTATTTTGCAGTTCCATACTTCCATCTCCTCCGCCCATCCATACTGGCTCTTTATATTTTACATATTAGCTGACAATTCCAGAACGCTTTTCAGCTTCGGTCACTAACTTCATTTGTTCTGGATAACCGTACGTACCGTGCTCACTGATATCGAGTCCCATCGTTTCTTCCTCTTCCGTAACACGAATACCCATAATGGCTTTCATCGCACCAAGAATAATAAAGGAAATAACGAATACGAAAGCCAAAGTGCCAACCAGCCCGAGCAGCTGTACTCCTAATTGCGTAAAACCGCCACCATAGAACAGACCCGCTTGACCTACACCTGTTATTTTTACAAGCTCAGGAGTAGCGAACAACCCTGTGGATACTGCGCCCCACATCCCTGCAACACCATGCACGGAGAAAGCATATACCGGGTCATCCACTCTCGCACGCTCAAACCATTGCGCTGTGAAGAAAGTGACGATCCCTGCAACTGCGCCAATGACCAGTGCGGCCCAAGGTGCTACAAAGGCACAAGAACCCGTAATTGCAACCAAAGCTGCCAGCACACCGTTTAGCATAGCCGGAATGTCTGCTTTTCCGTATACCATCCAGGATACGAGCAAAGCGAAAACCCCACCTGCCGCAGCAGCAATATTTGTAGTCAGAGCTACATATCCAAAGAATCCGTCATTCATAGCAGAAACCGCACTACCTGGGTTAAATCCAAACCAGCCAAACCAGAGAATAATAACACCTAGGATAGAGTACACCTGATTATGACCAGGGATGATGTTCGGCTTGCCATCTTTATTAAATTTGCCCAGACGCGGTTTGAGCAGCAGCGTAGCGACAAGTGCCGCCGTAGCACCCGTCAAATGGACCACGGTTGAACCAGCGTAATCCTGCATTCCCAATTTGCCAAGCCAACCGCCGCCCCATACCCAGTGAGCAACAACTGGATAAATCACGATCGAGAACAAAATACCGAAAATAATGTATACACTTAATTTTGCACGCTCTGCCATCCCCCCGCATGCGATCGAAAGCGAAACCGCAGCAAAAGCAAAGTGAAACAAAAACATAATCGTAATTGGAACATCCAAGCCCGAAAGAGTATCAAACGATGCAGCAGCATCTGTCCCGCTCATGAAGAAACCTGTCAGCCCCATAAATCCGTTGCCGCTATCATTGCCAAAGCCGAGTCCAAATCCGAGGGCCCAGAAGGACAAAGCCGCAACACCTGTCGTGAGAATCGTTTTACCAGCGACATGACCCGCATTCTTCATTCGAGTCGAGCCTGCCTCCAGCAACGCAAACCCCGCTTGCATGAAAAACACAAGTATAAACGCCAAGAATGTAAAGGCCGTGTTTAGTCCAGCTTGAAGTTGAATATTTGTTGGCCCGTCAGCAGCAAACGCACCTACCGGGAAAGCCAGAACCGCCAGCATGGCCAATAATACAACCAACCACTTTTTTCTCATGAAGACCACTCCTCGAATGTTAAGTTTCTTTACATATCATGAAATTCTTATTGTCATTATAATCAGAATACATGAAAGTTGACAAGATTTTTTTTATAATGTTAAAAAAACGATCTTATAAACCTGACATGTCATATTTACTGACCAAAAAGGTAGTTTGTTTAAGCTCAACAAAAGCATGACGTTTGACTGTATGGTTGAGGATCATGTAAAATATCCTTTATAAACACTCGGTTTAAGATGCTAATATCGAAGGTTGAACGAAGAGCGCGAGGTGAAGACAGATGGGGATATGAAGCTATATCGAATTGGTGAGCTAGCCAAAGCGGCTGGTGTCAGCGAACGAACGATTGATTATTACACAAAACTCGGTTTGATCAAACCTGAAGAACGATCATTGAAAAATTATCGACTTTATAATGATGAAACCTTAAACAGGCTTGAACGTATTAACCAAATGAAACAAGAGAAATATAGCCTCGAGGAAATCAGACAAACACTGATCAAATGGAACTCAGTCGCAGGGGAAGAACATGTCACTGACAAACTAACGAGTCTAGAAATGCACATGCAGCGTCTAGAGCGTGAAGTTAATGAACTACAGCCTCTTCTCGGACAGCTTAAGCCCGTTCAAGCTCGCAAGCTGCTTACTGGTCTATTGCCACAAAGCGCCGCTTGTATTGAGGCTTTGAAGTATCTGTTGGAGCATAGTTCTATGATGTAGATACCCGGGCTAATAGATGAACAATAATGGAGGGTTGCTTTATGATGGGTATGTATATTTTGATTATTCTTGCGTTCGGATTATCCTTATGGGCGCAATTTCGTGTAAAAGGTACATTTAACAAATGGTCTGATGTCCCCAACGAAAATGGGTTGACTGGTTATGATGCAGCTCGGCACATGCTGGATCGCAACGGCTTGCATGATGTACCTATTGAGCCAGTACCCGGTGCGCTGTCCGACCATTATGATCCAATACAACGAGTGGTGCGCCTGTCCGAGCCTGTTTATTATGAAAAATCCATTTCTGCGGTTGCTGTGGCTTGCCATGAAGTCGGTCATGCCATTCAACATAAAGAGCATTATCCTATGCTAGCGCTTCGCCACCGGATTTTTCCGATCGTAAACTTTGCTTCCGGGATTGCACCGTTTCTGCTGATTGCCGGTTTCTTATTTAGCTTTACGAACCTGATCGGCCTGGGTATTATCTTCTTCTCGGCTACTGTCGCTTTTCAATTAATTACATTGCCAGTGGAGTTTAATGCTTCTAATCGCGCACGGGAAATCATGGTTTCCGAAGGGTTTATCCGTAGTGATGAAGAACGCGGTGTAGCCAAAGTTCTGAACGCTGCTGCATTGACGTATGTGGCCGCAGCTCTTGTCTCCTTGCTAGAACTGATCCGCCTAATCGGCATCTTTAACAGCCGAGACTAAGCACTTGTATTGCAAAAAAGGTTGTTCCTCCGCCAACGACGGTAGAGGAACAACCTTTTTTTCTTGATCTCAAACCAAAACCCTATTTATACTTGATACCCTCAATCTGCTTTTACAGTTTTGTTCGAAGCAGCAGCGTTACCTTGAAGCCCAAAATAGTGCAACAGAAAAGTCCGGAAAGATTTGGCGACCAATGGAAGCTTGTCATCTCTGCGATGAATCAAGCCAATCGTTCTCGTTACCTCCGGATCAACAATCGACACCCTTGCAGGTTGAAGTGGATTGGTCTGAAACAGTGCCATTTCGGGCAGAAGACTAACTCCCATACCCGCAGCTACTAATCCGCGTATCGTATCTGTCTCTTCGCCTTCAAAAGCAATATCCGGTGTAAAACCAGCCTCCAGACAGGCCTGCCAGACAATCGGACGTAACGAATACCCATCTCTGAACAAGATGAATTTTTCTCCTTTAAGCTGGCTCAATGTGATGTGTTCGGCTGAAGCCAAAGGATGATTAGGCGGGAGAACTGCAAATAACTCCTCGGTTAACACCACATCCCCCTCGACATGATCATGTCGGTCTGGAAAAGGAGATACAAAAGCCAAATCCACCTCACCCGCTAACACATCACGAATTAAACTCGGATACATCCCTTGTTTAAATCTGAATTTAACATTGGGATACTGCTTGCGGAATTCAGCCACCACCGTAGGAATAAGATGAATTCCCAAACTGTGCGGAAAACCAATACGAATTTCGCCCCCCTCAGGGTCCAAAAACTCATGCACTTCCAAAACTGCCCGCTCCAGATCTTTTATGATCGTTTCCACCCGTTTGCAAAATAGCTGCCCCACTGGCGTAAGCTGCAGATTACGCCCCTTTTGCATAAAAAGGTTAACTCCCAGCTCCTCTTCAAGCTGATGAATTTGCCGACTTACCGCAGATTGCGCCACATGCAACTCCTCGGCTGCCTGAGTGACATGTTCTTTTTGCGCTACTTTCATGAAGTATTGCAACTGTCGTAATTCCACTCCGATATTCGCTCCAATCTGTTTTTCAACATACGAAAGAAGATGTTCATCGAACACCATCCTCTTTCTTACCCAGATAACTTACTTAAAGCTGTCTTTAGTGACGTTTGCGCTGACCAGTCAATCTAATCAATAATCCATACATGAAGAATCCACTGAGCAAGCCCCCAAAGTGAGCGGTCCAGTTAATGTTCGCAACCGCAAAAGAAAACAGAATACCAAACCCAAGCAGTGTGTACAGCGTTTTGCGCGAAGCATCGTCCATCAAGGACCGTTGGAACAAGGCAACGTACAAAAACGCCCCATAGATGCCATAAATCGCTCCTGAAGCCCCTACAGACACTGTCGTCTCCGCCAGCATGTTATAATGCGCAATGGACAGAATATTTCCAACAATGCCTGTGACCAGATACAATAACACATATCGCAAGGACCCGAGCAAACGCTCCAGCGGAGGAGCGAATACAAGTATTGCAAAGGAATTAAACAAAAGATGATCAAACCCTGCATGTAAAAACATAGCTGACACATAGCGCCATAGCTGATCAGTGAATGGCGCCTCATTAATCAAAGCCCCATACCGGATCAGTGTCAAACTATTTTCCGATCCACCCTGCACGGTCAGTACAATAAACATCACAATATTGATAAGCAAAATCAGACAGGTTACCGGGTAAAACCGCAAATAACTTTTCCAGTTCTCATAACGTAAAAAAATCAAGGCAATCCTTCCTTCATGGGTGTCTCCACCTTATTCAAATTGGACAATGTCTTTTATAAAAGATTATAATAGATTTCGGCAACGATAACCAATGCCAAAAACCAAAGGAGGCTATTACATATGGCACAAGAACGTACAGGAGCTGCTACTTTTAAAGGCAATCCTTTGACTCTCATAGGTCCTGAACTGAAAGTTGGAGATCAGGCGCCTGATTTCAAATTACAGAAAGACTTATTGGAAACAGCTACGCTTCAAGACTTTGCAGGCAAAGTTAAACTGATTAGCGTTGTCCCTTCTCTAGATACAGGCGTGTGTGACGCACAGACTCGACGTTTCAACCAAGAAGCGGATTCCCTAGGGGATCAAGTCGTAGTCCTGACGGTCAGCGTGGATCTGCCTTTCGCTCAAGCTCGTTGGTGCGGTGCGGCTGGTATCGACCGCGTATTGACGCTGTCTGACTATAAGGATCATTCCTTTGGTGAAGCTTATGGTGTATTCATCAAGGAATTCCACCTGGATCATAGAGCTATTTTTGTCATTGATCAAAATGACAAAATCGCTTACGTAGAATACTTGAGCGAAATGGCTGAGCATCCTGACTATGACCAGGCGATCGCAGCCGTAAAAAAACTCGTCTAATCAAGAACGAATATTAAAAAAGCGAGTGAAGGATTGCCTTCCTCGCTTTTTTTGATGTTTGTCTACCACATCATTGCTCCATAACCTGCTATTACTGTACGACCTTATAAGCAGACAGCTTCTTGTCAATCATAGCGAACAGTTGCAAAATAATGCGGTAATTCGCACCCAAGTCCCCTAACGATCCGCGTGAAGCAGAATAAATATCCACCGCACTTCGAACTGGCGAAACAGATAAAATCGAAACGGTAATGTCGATGGTTCGACCGAACGCTGTTCGCTTCTCCAACGTAATCTCACCTACGGATGCTACCTCATGGAGTACCTTGTAGCCAGGAATTTTTTTCATGATAGATGATACTTCTTCCCAAGCCTTGTCTCTCGATAAGTTATAATAGCGTGTCTTCATTTGGGGGTCCTTGACCCGGTCGCTTGTACCTTCTTGGCTGCGCACAATCCCTACCAGAGTCCTCTTCAACGACAAGACATTTCCTCCTTCACGATAATCGCTACCCATCAATACGACATATCGGTCCCTTCTACTGCAAGCGCTTTATCAAATATGGTAAGCAACCGATCGTAAGTCCGATTATGCCTGTGGTATGCGACCTTAGTACCTCAAGTCTTAGTTTAACATTGTTGCATACAAAAAACACCCTGTTTCTGCATGAGCAGTACCAGAGTGTGTTCATTACATTATGGATTACCCGCCGATGCCGTTCGACCATAGCGTCTTCTGAACCTGCTTTAGCAGGTGGGTGACCGCAGAATAAACTTTTGAAGTCCCCTTGTCAGCAATTGACAGGGCTTTTCAGCTATTCATCCGTATAGATCTCCCTAGACATTGTCATTGGTTCAAAACAACAAATGACCGTAACGTGCATCGCAGGATGTGACCTTATTATAGCGCTTCTCACTCAGAAAGTAAATGCTAGGAGAAATATGTTTTATTTTTAGAGGTTATCACTATTCTTGTCTTCAATACTTGTCTGTTCCTCGTCTTTCTGTTTCATCTTCTCCATTTGGTCCTGCATTTTGAGGAAGGTTCCGTAAAAATTAAAAAAGGCGAACCAGGCAACTACACTGCCGATGAAGAATAAGAATAGCACGGGATATTTAACTCCAATGTATATTACAACGGCGCTGCCAAGCATGGTGGAAAATACACGGAATGGCCGAATCAGCGTCAATAACACCGCATTTTTAATAATTTGTCTGGTAGACATATGATAATGAGCCACCATCGAAAAGAAGTTAAACATAGACACAAGCAAAATAATGATGAGGATCAGCATGATAACGCCCACAATTTGCAAGTTGCTGAGCTGTGTCATATATACTGTGTAATCCACGTACATGATGACAAACAATAACGTGTAAAAGATCCCTCCGATCAGACTCTGCTTGTAGTTCTCTTTATATCCTTTAAAGAAGGTACGAAACACGCCTGAATCAGTATCGCCCATCACCCATTTGCGAACCACCGTGAACAAAGCTGATGTTGCTGGAAATAAAGTAAGCGGTGCCAAAACAGCCATCGCCCAGTTCATTTGTAACGATTCATTCGTCAAATTCTGATTCATAACAAGTAATTTCAGTATGAGGCAGAATACAAAAGGCGACGAACATAACACCCATAACAAATTGCTAGCCGCCAGCCGGGTAATCCACTCGGTTAGGCGGTAAATCCCCCCCATAGCTCCTTTAAATTCCAATGTCAGTCTCTCCCTCCGCAAGCCTTGGCAGTTCCAAGACTTATGTTGCTATGCCTGTTAATTCCGGCTTCTGACTATATCATACCGTATTTCAGCCCTAAAGCGCCAGTGAAATCCATATGTGTTCCATTAAAGCAGATCGCTTAAATTTCGTACATTCGATCTCATAATAAAAAAGTCGAAGCTGACATTCAGCTTCGACTTTTCATTAATTTAATTTCTTATTATTCAGAAGAGGAATCTTCACGTCGTGCAGGACGGCGAGTTTCTCCATTGCTGCTCGGGCGTGGTTTGCGATCCCCGCTATAGCGGCTTCCGGAATCACGGTTGTAGCCACCGCCTTCTTTGCCACGGTTATAACCTCCGTATCCACCTTTACTGCCACTACCGCCACGGTTGGAATTGTAACCACCGTTGCTGCGTCCATAGTTGGAAGGCTTGCGTCCGCCAGAGCGCACGTCTGGTTTACGACGTTTTGCACGGATCGGATCTTCCGGAGTCAACTCAATAGATGCTTCTCTCTTCTCACCAGTCATCAGCTTCAGAGCTGCGGAGAGAAGTTGTACAGAATCATATTGCTCCAGCATTTGAATAGCCAAACCTTTGTACTCGTTCAGCTCGCCTTTTTCTACAACCTCTAGCAGGCGTTCAGCAATGATGCGTTGTTTGCCTTCCAGTGCTTCTGCCAATGTTGGAAGAGGCTTGCGCGGAATGCGGTGACGAGTTACACGTTCAATGAAATGCAAATGGTCAATTTCACGAGGGGTTACAAAAGACCAAGCTTCCCCTTCTTTACCTGCACGTCCAGTACGTCCGATACGGTGAACATAGCTTTCCGGATCTTGCGGAAGGTCAAAGTTCACAACGTGAGTTACGCCGGAAACGTCCAAACCACGGGCCGCAACGTCAGTCGCTACGAGTACGTCAATACTTCCGTCACGGAATTTACGCATAACAGCGTCACGTTGGTTTTGAGACAAGTCACCATGCAAACCGTCTGCGGAATAACCACGTTTTTGCAGAGCTTCAGCCAGCTCGTCTACCCGACGCTTAGTGCGACCGAATACGATAGCAAGTTCTGGGGATTCCATGTCGATCAAACGGCTCAACGCTTCGAATTTTTGACGCTCAGGAACTTCAATGTAGGCCTGATCAATCAGTGGGGCGCTAACTTGTTTAGGAATAACGGATACATGCTCAGGATCTTTAAGGAATTGCTCAGCCAATCTTTTAATATTAGGAGGCATTGTTGCTGAGAACAGCATTGTTTGACGCTCGTCCGGAACCTGCTTCAGAATGGACTGAATGTCTTCCATGAAGCCCATATCGAGCATTTCATCTGCTTCATCCAGAACAACGGTGTTTACATCTTCTAGCTTAATGGTTTTACGGTTAATATGATCAAGCAAACGACCTGGTGTACCGATAATAATTTGAGGTTTCTTTTTCAAAGCGCGAATCTGGCGTACGATGTCTTGTCCACCATAGATCGGCAAAGTGCGAAGACCTTTGAAGCGGGAGAGTTTTTCGATTTCTTCAGCCACCTGAATAGCAAGCTCACGTGTTGGAGCCATAATCAGAGCTCTGATTTTTTCATCGTTTCTAGAAATTTTGTTGATCAGCGGAATACCAAAGGCTGCGGTTTTACCCGTACCTGTTTGGGCTTGGCCAATCATGTCTTTGCCTTGCAGTGCAATTGGGATGGATTGGGATTGGATTGGTGTGGCTTCTTCAAAGCCCAACTCCGTAATCGCCTGAATTACTTTCGGTTCAAGATCAAATTCTGCAAATGTCGTCAAATTTATTCAAACTCCTTCATAATGGTGGATGTGGTGGACAATCCACAATGTTGTCTGTATTCTTAAGTAGCGATATTATTGTATAAGTTTTCCCCAATACAGTGCCAGTTTATTTAGATCTACAACTGCATGTTTCTGTAATGAATTCGGGGAACCCTATCCGATACATCTTAAACGAATTTACCCTTTTTAAAACAGTTTAAATTTTAAGTGTTTCTCTGGACATAGGTCCCTACTCAAGAATATCCACATCGCATTATAGCACAGAACAATTCATGAATACCAGTAAGTTGCTTTCTGTATAATTTAAATGAGGTGAAAAAAAGTTGTTAAAAATAGTGTTAAACTGCCTAACTGTCATACTTGGAGCCGCTGCCATAGCATGCGGTTTTAATCTGTTTCTCGTCCCACATCACTTGCTGAGCGGTGGCGTAGCCGGGCTTTCTATGCTAATCGGCTATTTCACCAAATTTAATATCAGCACCATGTACTTTATTATCAATATCCCGATGCTTATTGCAGGCTGGTTTATTTTAGGCAAGCGATTTATTAGTCTGAGCATTTTATCGGTTATCGTTACAACATGGATTTTGGCCTGGGTCCCCGTACAATCTGTCGTGTCTGATCCTCTGCTGGCCTCTGTCTTTGGCGGGGTATTGGTCGGCGTTGGAGCTGGAATTTCCTTTCGGGTAGGAGGTTCTACAGGCGGTTTCGACATCATCGGTTCCATCGTCACCACCTATCGTGACTTTCCCGTCGGAACTGTACTTGTAGGTCTAAATGGACTGGTCATTCTCGCCGCAGGGTATTTGAACAATGATTGGAATATTGCACTGGCTTCCATGCTATCCATTTTTGTAACGGGTAAAGTGTTGGATCAAATCTATGTGAGTCATACGAAGATCACCGTCTATATTATTACAGAGCATACTGACAAGCTGCTCAGCCGAATGTTGACCACGCCACGGGGTGTCAGCAAAATAAAAATTGAAGGTGCATTTTCACATACTGAGAAGGACATGCTGATGACTGTCACGACACGCTACGAGCTTGTAGAATTAAAACGTATCATTAAGGAAGTAGACCCTGCTGCTTTTGTGAATATTGTGGAAACAGTTGGAGTAATGGGTTCATTCCGCCGAAGATAAACACAAACCCAAGTGTCAAAATACCGTTTTTGTGATACACTATATGTGCGCTGTTCCCATAGTATATAAAGACCAGCTTTACCTGCTATTTCACAGGCACTTTGCTTTTCCGAATCGTATTGAATGATTCTTTTGGAATGATTCCGAGCAGGAAAGGGTGATTTTTGTGGAAATGGAAACGGTAAAACTGTCCGACATTGTCTTAAGATGGTACCCGGAAATGCTCCCTTCTCTCAAAAAGAATGAGCTGAACTCGATGATTGTGCTTCGGGACGGGTTGTCCATACTCAAGCCAACGGATGCGCTAGAAATTATTCAGTACAGTATTTGTGAGCACCAAGACAACAACTATCTTCAATAAATTTTTTCGCCAAATGCCGCTTCTTCCGGTTGCATCCACAATCGTGAAGAGAGCGGCATTATTTATGCCTATTTACAGATTCATCGGGCGATAGTTAGGTTAATCATGTAAGACTATGCCTGATGATGCCAGTATTAGTTACAAGTGTGTTGTTTTTCAGTCCATAACTTTACGTATAATCAGGTAAGCGCCATACATAAGGGAGAGAGTTAAGAAATGAATATGATTTGGGCAATTATGCTATTGGCCATGGGGATAAGTGGGAATGGCGACCAGTCAGTCAACGCTCCAAATGTAAAAGATACGGTGGCAACGACAATCAGCAGCGCGATAATTCAAGCACAACACAGTAACATTAAGGTAGATGCCTCCAATCCGCCGGATAAAATTGACCCACAGCCGACCACACCGTCTATTAAAGGCATCTATGTCACAGCCTATAGCGCAGGCGGTTCACGTATGACCCAACTGTTGGAACTGCTGGACAAGACAGAGCTCAATTCCATGGTGATCGACATTAAGGACGATGCAGGCTACATTACTTATCCAACGACCAACCCCGAGCTTCTGAAATTGGGCAAGCCGCAAAAATTCATTAAGGATATTTCCGGCTTGATGGACCGATTGAAAAAACATAATGTTTATCCGATTGCTCGTATTGTCGTATTTAAAGATACGGTACTGGCTAATAAAAATCCTGAGATGTCCTTCCGCAATGCCGATGGATCTGTCTGGAAAAACGGTAAGGGAGATGGATTCGTTAATCCCTATAATAAAGAAGTATGGGATTATAATGTCGCCATTGCCAAGGAAGCAGCAAAACTCGGGTTTAAGGAAATCCAATTTGACTATGTACGTTTCCCCGAAGGGTTTGAAAAAAGAGCAGACAAACTGAAATATACCAAATCAGACCAATCCCGCTCGGATACGGTCGCTGAGTTCGTACAATATGCTCGCAAAGAGCTTGCCCCACTTGGTGTGAGGGTATCAGTAGATATTTTCGGTTATGCCGCATCCGTTCCTGCGGCCGAGGGGATCGGACAGGATTTCACTAAAATCTCCGAAAATGTAGATGTCATTTCACCGATGGTTTATCCAAGTCACTACACGACAGGCTGGTTCGGTGTAAAAGACCCAGACAAAAATCCATACCAGACGATCAAAGGCTCCATGGTAGATACACACAAAAAACTTGATCCTACAGGCAAGCTCAAGCCAATTATTCGCCCGTGGATTCAAGATTTTACCGCAAGTTGGTTGGGAAGCGGGCATTATGCCAAGTATGGGAAAACACAAGTCGAGGATCAAATTCGAGCACTTAAGGACATGAAGGTGGACGAATATTTACTCTGGAATGCCACGAACCGCTATACAAGCGGGGTAACTTACAAATAATCATCTCTCTAAACTTCTCTTAGTCATATACGAAATTTAGAACTTATATCATTATATCGAAGGCTGCCCCGTTGTTTGGTGAACGGACGCAGTCTTTTTATTGCTGTTCAATTGTTGTAGTATCCCTTACAATAAAATTTACATGTTATGATATATATAAATAAAAACCCTAGTAAATGAGGACAACAAAAATGCAATTGACTCTAACCATGGGACAGAAATGGAAGCAGCTTTTTTACATTTTGCTCCCTATTCTGATTACCCAGCTTGCACTATCTGCCATGACTTTTTTTGATACAAATATGTCGGGGCACTTTTCCCCTGCCGATCTGGCTGGAGTAGCTATCGGAGTAAGCCTGTGGGTCCCTGTACAAACAGGCCTGAATGGAATCCTTATGGCTATTACCCCCATTGTATCCCAATTGGTCGGAGCACAGCGCAAAGATAAAGTCTCCTACTATGTCATTCAGGCTCTTTGGCTGTCTCTCGCCCTCTCCATCGTCGTATTGATTGCTGGCATCATTCTGGTAAAACCGATATTGAACGAGATGAATCTGGAATTGAGAGTTCATAATGTGGCTCTGTACTATCTTTGTGCGATGGCCTTCGGTGTTGTTCCTCTATTTGCCTACACCGTCCTTCGCAGCTTTATGGATGCATTGGGGCAAACCCGTTTCACCATGTTAATTACACTCATGTCGTTGCCCATCAATGTTTTATTGAACTATCTACTTATTTATGGTAATTGGGGTTTTCCCCGTTTGGGAGGTGTAGGCTCCGGGGTAGCAACGGCTACCACCTACTGGATTATTATGCTGGTTGCTGGTATTACTGTGCATCGGGGAAACATATTTGCCAAATACCAAATCTTCAGCAAAATATACGGGATCGCGGCCAGTGCTTTGAAAGAGCTTATCAAAATCGGGGTACCTATTGGATTTGCTATATTTTTTGAGACTGCCGTTTTTTCAGCCGTCACTCTCTTCATGAGCAGCTATAACACGGCTACCATAGCCGCTCATCAGGCAGCCATGAACTTTGCTTCTACTCTGTATATGATTCCACTCAGTATTTGCATGGCACTTACAATTCTGGTCGGCTATGAAACAGGAGCTGCCCGTCTACGAGATGCTAAAACTTATAGTGTAATGGGCATTAGCAGTGCAGTGGGCTTATCCTTGATTACAGCTATTGTGCTGCTTATCTGGGGTGAACAAGTCGCTCGACTTTACTCTACCGACCCGCAGGTCATTCAATTAGCCCAGCATTTTTTAATCTATGCAATTTTCTTTCAGATATCCGATGCTGTCGCTACACCAACCCAAGGAGCGCTGCGTGGATATAAAGATGTCAATCCGGCTTTTCTGCTCACCTTCCTCTCCTATTGGGTTATTGGACTTCCTGTAGGCTATATACTCGCACGCTGGACCACATGGGGGCCTTACGGCTACTGGATTGGCTTGATTACAGGTCTGGCCGTAGGTGCTATTTTACTTCTCTGGCGTTTGGTTAGAGTGCAACATCGTTTTGCCGAACAAAAACAACACGCAAAGACTCCTTAGTCTTTGCGTGTCTCGATTACATATGCTGCGCCCGTAGTTATTCGTTTTTTCTCTACGATCGCCACTTCTTTTAGCTTGGGGGGATATAAAAAGTGTCTCTCCACATGTTGTTCAATTTCCTCAAAAGCCTGTTCTTCATTCTCAGCAGCAAGAATAACGGTCAGCGCTCCTTCCGAACTGTCCACTTCTATTTTGAATAAATACATGGTGATTACCTCCTGATCCTATTCAAAACTATAAAAATAGCGGATGACTCAAGTCATCCGCATAATCCCAATCTTTTCCCATATCAGAACCGATTTATTAAAATTATAAACGTAAAAAGTTCTTATTATTGGGACAAACGCAAGGCCAGTTCATAAAGCTCCATGTTGAAATCTTTTTTAGTACTTACAACCTTGCCAATATCTGTAGCTACCAGCTTGCCATCAATCATTCCGCAAGCTTTGTCAGATACACCTTCAATCAATTGGCGAACTGCAAAGTCACCCAAACGGCTTGCCAGGTTACGGTCAAATGCAGTTGGTGTACCTCCACGTTGAATGTGTCCAAGCACTGTAACACGAGGCTCATAATCTGGACAGTTTTCTTGGATTACTTTGGCTACTGTTTCGCCTTTGCCTACACCTTCAGCAACGATAATGATACTGTGGCGTTTGCCATGTTTAAAGTTTTGTTTCATCCGCTCAGATACTTCATTCAGGTCGAATTCTACCTCAGGTACCAAGATCGTTTCTGCACCGGAAGCCAGACCCGCATGGAGAGCAATATCGCCACAATGACGTCCCATAACTTCCACGATGGAAGAACGTTCATGGGAAGACATCGTATCACGCAGCTTGTTAATTGCGTCTACTACAATACTAACTGCTGTATCAAAACCAATAGTATAGTCTGTGAAGGAAATGTCGTTGTCAATTGTCCCTGGAAGACACATGGTTTTGATACCTTGCTTGGTCAGTTTGTTAGCCCCTTGGTAAGAACCGTCGCCACCAATGACGACTACGCCGTCAATTCCACGATTACGCAAAATTTCAGCGCCACGCTTCTGTCCTTCTTCTGTCGTAAATTCCAGGCATCTCGCAGATTGAAGTACAGTACCCCCACGTTGGATAATATCTCCGACGCTTCTCAGGTCCATCGGGAAAATATCATCGTTCAGCAGACCTTGATAGCCACGTTGAATCCCGAAGACTTCCAATCCGAAATACAAGCCGCTGCGCACAACGGCGCGAACTGCTGCGTTCATCCCTTGTGAATCTCCACCACTTGTTAATACTGCAATTTTCTTAACTGCTGTCATGAATTATGACCTCCTCAAAATAATCATATAAGCCTTCTTATCCATCGACTGTTTAATAGGAAAAACAGACGCATGAGCGGACTATTTTTCATTAAACGTCTCGAAACAGCGCGAACATCCTGCTGCTCATTAACTTTGGGGTCGGATAAATATAAAGCCAGCAATCCCTCGATTATCATCCGGTGAAAGGAGCTGGCAGGGACATCTGCAATATCAGCCCGCGCCCGATTCACTACGTAGGCGATCCGGTCCAGCATCATGTCGGTATCTTCATAATAATTGCAAAAGTTAAGATCTCCGCCCTTCCGGTCTTCGTCTTGATCGATTAGATAATCCAGCAAAATATGAAGACTGCACACATGTGGAAAATACGATGCATGTATTGAGGCAGCCCCCGCATCTGTGAGATGCCGGTCGCTGGCAGCAAGAAACAGCATAAAGACCCCCAGGGTTGAGCCAGTAGCCGCAGCAAACTCGTTCCAGCGCAGCTCGGGCGTACGGTCTTTATGAATCGACCACCAGTCCAAAAGCGCTTGTTCCCGCAGCTCGGGTTTAATATGCTTGTATACTTGCAAATCCGTGTATAATCGCGCCAAATCCTGAACGTAAGGCATTGCCGCCTCATAGCCCGGAAGCCTGCTTACACAAGACTGACAGGTTGTCACCAGCCCAGTCAAATAACCGCCATCCTCCTGCTCACGACGCAACTCATAATAATTCACTGGCCTAGCCGCCGGATTAACCGCATCCAGCATAGACTGATGCAGCAACCTAAAATCATCCGCGTCCATCGACGTACTGCGATCACACAGGTTGTCCAGATAATCGCTAATCGTCTGGTACGCCACAATCAACGGAATGAGTATCTGCCGGTCAGACATATTGGCTGCGGCATAAACCGCTCCCCCCACGCAGTGAAACGTCTTCTCTGCTATGCTCGCAAGCGCCTGGCTTCTCAGCTCAGGGTCCGGAATTTGCTCGGCCTTGCTCTTCCAGTTACTCAGTTCTCGTTTCGTTTCAGGGAGAATGTGCTTGTACATTCGGCTCATTAGACCTATGGGGCCTCTCGGTACTTGATAACGTCCTTGCTCATCATAACTCAAATGACGGTGCCTCCACATTGTTGTCTACGTAATTATACCTATCCAAACCATATTCATTATAATATGATCGACCTTTTAGCACAAATGAACAACCTCACTTTTTTCTTTTAATATTCAAGAAAAATGAGATATTGTAGTAGAAATGTCCTATCTATACCTTATCCTCTGCCAGCTTCACATCTTGCTTCCCCTCTCCCATGCTAGCCTGCTTCCATTTTCCGAAAACGTAATAAAAAATAACTGCTACGGCTGAAATTATAAATCCAACAGGGAAGCTCCACCATACAGCATCCAGACCATACTCGTCGACTAATGCATAGGCCAAAGGTATACGAATACCCCATAATGAAATAATGGTAATTAAAAGCGGTATCATTACAGAACCCGTAGATCGAACAACGCCTGTAATGACATTGGTAATACCGAATATTACAAAAGACCACAAAGTAATCAGATTAATATGCATTCCCAGCTCTAATGCCCCTCCTGTTGAAGGAAGAAACATCAGCAAGGCTTGACGGTTAAATACGTAAATGAATATGACTGCCCCACCAGTCAATACAAAATTATACACAATCCCAATCCAAGTTGTCCTGCGCACTCGATCCCAGCGCCCGGCACCGATATTTTGAGCGGCAAAGGAAGATACGGCTGCACCTAACGCCATAGCCGGCATCTGCACATAGCTGGATAAATTGTTGGCTGCTGTGTAGGCTGCCGCTGCAACTGTCCCGTAGCCGTTGATCAGATTCATTAAAGCAATCGCACTGGTGGAAACAGCAATCATTTGTAATCCCATTGGAACTCCCTTACGGATAAGGGTCCAAATAATCTTCCAATCAAATGTAAGCAAGTATAGCTCTGAAGATGTAATGCGCAAAAAATATTTTACACGATATAGGTAAATGAGAATCAACACAAAGCTGATCCCTTGGGCAATCAGGGTAGCTGCAGCAGAGCCTCCGATGCCCATAGCAGGAATCGGTCCCCATCCGAATATAAATAGCGGGTTGAGTAGCACATCCAGTACGACGGAAACGAGCAGGAAATAAAACGGTGTTTTGGAATCTCCAGCCCCCCTCATTACGGTCATGATGTAGTTATAGCCGTACAAAAAGGGCATACCTGCGAAAATAATGCGCGTATACGTGATCGCCATATCCACCGATTCGGCAGGGGTATTGAGCACATGAAGAATCCAAGGTGAGCCTACAAACCCAATAACACCTATAGCAACAGCGAGCACCAGGAAAAAGACAGCGCTTGTACCTACTACACGCTTCGTTTCTGCTATGTCACCCGCTCCGATATTTTGGCCGATCAGGATCGTAGCCGCCATGGTGACCCCAAAAATCGAGCTGATCAGAAAAAACATTATAATGTTTCCATTTGAAGCGGCAGTCAACGCAGCTTCTCCCAGAAACTTTCCAACCCAGATTGAATTAATCGTTCCATTCAAGGACTGCAAAATGTTTCCGAACAGCATCGGCAAAGAGAACATAAACAGCGTTTTGGCAATGGGACCTTCAATCAGGGAAGGCTTACGATGAGCCTCTGCTGCACTCATTTTCTCAACTCCTTCAAATTAAAATAACTCATACTTCGTTTTATTACGTATAATACCCTATTCCAATTCAACCTTCTCAAATGATAAATGTTTTTACGCAAAAAAGCGCAGTTCCTTAAATTTAAGGAACTGCGCTCTCAATTCATCGTTTAACCGTAATATATAAGACATCCGTAAAAACGGAACATTTCTTACAATTCAGTTACACTTACAGTTTGATTACGTTAGCTGCTTGTGGTCCACGGTTACCTTCAGTAATTTCGAATTCAACCTCTTGACCTTCTTCCAAAGTTTTGAAACCGTCGCCTTGGATTGCGGAGAAGTGTACAAATACATCCTCGCCACCCTCAACTTGAATGAAGCCATAACCTTTTTCTGCGTTAAACCATTTAACTGTACCTTTCAAGTGAACAACCTCCTAAAAATACCGCCATCTATGGCGAATATCCATATTATACTTCATGCTTTTTCACATTGCAATTGGTGTTTTTCCGGATTTTAGGGTCTGGAATGATTTGCTTTTGCGGCGGAAACTGCGGTATCATGAACCAAAACATCTATAAAATCGGAGACATGCATATGATGAAAAAACACGAAATATACAAAAAAGACAAGTGGAATATGATGACTGTCGAGGTGCAGGGCCGTTACATCGTTCTGCGGGAAATATCCGATGATTGGGGCGAGGAAGCCCATACATTTTTGAGCCGTCCAGCGCTGATGCATTGGGCCGAAAATCGTTTTCCCAAGCAGTCCTTTCAAGATAATGAGGAAGAATGGCAGCGGATCATGAACGCTTTCAAACAGGTATAGCCTATTCATGGTGTCCAACAGCTATCTCATCTTCATTATTCTGGCCTTCACGCTGGGCGGAGTGCTGATCATGAAGCGGGAAACGATACCGACTCCTCTCAAGAAGTGGATGGCCCTCACTGCCGTAATCATGATTTGCCTTGCCTTTTATCTTATTGTATACAGCTTATTAAATATAGGTTCCAACCCACAGTAGGAAAATTATACTTTCAGGGGCAAAAGGTCATACTATGGCATAACAAGCCATGGTATAAGGAGGATATGCCGTTACATGCATCCTGTAAAACCTCTTGCCCTGCTGCTCACGGCAAGCGTGGCGGTTTCTTCGTTTTGGCATCCGTCCCTTACCAACGCAGCCCTATCCCACATTACGTTCGATCAGAGGAGGCTCTCCATGAGTGAAATTGTAAAACGCGCTGATGCGCCAGTGGAAAATACATGGAAACTGGAAGACCTGTTCCCCAACCGCAAGGCATGGGATCAAGAATACGAAGAAGTCAAACAATTAGCTAAAAAGGCTGCTCAATTTCAGGGCAAGCTCAATTCAGCTGAAGCAATTGGCGACTGCTTTAAACTCGAAGATGAGCTATCGCTCAAAACTGAGCGTGTATATGTGTACGCCCATCTTCATCATGATGAAGATACGGCTGAACCTACATATCAAGGGCTTTCGCAAAAGGCCAAAAAGCTAGGCGTAGAAGTCAGCGAGTCTCTTTCGTTCGTCACACCTGAAATTTTGGCACTGCCGGATGAACAGCTTGATGCCTTTATTGCAGATCCGAAGCTTTCCGACTATAAGTTTACGCTTCAAGAGATGAAGCGGGAGAAAGCACATGTTCTAGGCAAAGCAGAAGAAGCCCTGCTCGCTCAGGTGGGCAATTTGGCTCAAGCCCCGCAAACAATTTTCGGCATGCTCAACAACGCGGATTTGAAGTTTCCAAAAATCAAGGATGAGCATGGCAAAGAGGTCGAGCTGACTCATGGCAGCTACATTCAATTTCTCGAAAGTCCACACCGCGAAGTACGTGAACGTGCTTTTAAAGCGGTATATGACACGTATGCCAAAAATAAAAATACGATTGCTTCTACATTGAGTGCCAATGTGAACAAAAATATTTTTTATTCTCGTGTTCGCAAATACCCTTCCGTACTGGAGATGTCACTATATGGTGATAATATTCCGAAGGAAGTGTATACGAACCTTATTGATACCATTCACGAAAGCTTGCCCCTGCTTCACCGTTATATTAAGTTGCGTAAAAAGTTGTTAGGTGTGGATGAGCTTCATATGTATGATTTATTCGCTCCACTTGTGGACGAATACAAGATGGACATTACGTATGAGGACGCCAAAAAGCAAACCAAAGAAGGTCTTAAGCCTCTGGGCGCGAACTATCTGGCTTCATTGCAAAAAGGCTATGACGAGCGCTGGATTGATGTATACGAAAATGAAAATAAGCGTACAGGCGCCTATAGCTGGGGAGCTTATGGCACCCATCCTTATGTTCTTCTGAACCATAAAAATAATCTGAACAGCATGTTCACGCTTGCGCATGAAATGGGGCATGCGCTGCATTCATACTATTCAGACAACGCATTGAAGTACCGGGATGCACAGTATACCATCTTCCTGGCTGAAGTGGCTTCCACTACTAACGAAGCTTTGCTGATGGATTACTTGCTGAACAAATCTACCGATCCAAAAGAGAAAATGTACCTCCTCACCTACTATGCGGACCAATTCCGGACAACGGTATTCCGTCAAACGATGTTTGCGGAATTCGAGAAGATTGTACATGAGCGTGCTGAACAGGGAGAATCCCTTACACCGCAGCTTTTATCGGAGATTTATTATGATCTGAATGTAAAATATCACGGGCCTGGCATGAAAGTAGACAAAGACATAGAAATGGAATGGGCACGAATCCCTCATTTTTATAACAGTTTTTATGTCTACAAATATGCTACTGGCTTCTCGGCCGCAACCAGTTTTTCAAAACAGATTCTGGAAGAAGGCCAGCCAGCTGTTGACCGTTACTTAGGCTTCCTAAAGAGCGGCGGCAGTGATTATTCAATCAATATTTTGAAGAAGGCTGGCGTTGACATGTCCTCACCACAGCCGATTCGCGAAGCGATGAGTGTATTTGAGGAAGTCATTACGGAAATGGAAAAGCTAACTGAAGGAAAGTAAAACCGTGCACACTTAGAATCCCGCATGAAAAAGATGCACGGATAAATCCCTTGTCCATGGCGGACAAGGGATTTTATAATGTAACGGGAGGAGGTGGCATTTTGAAAACACAATGGTCTTTGATCGCTGCACTTGTTATAGCTTTGTTAACAGCTGTTTTTGCTGTTATTAATGTCAATTCGGTTCAAGTGAACCTTCTGTTTAGCAGGGTTAGCATTCCTTTGATTCTGCTTATTCTCGGTTGCACTCTTCTGGGTGGACTTATTGTCGGTTCTTTCGGTATTTTCCGTCAATATAGACTTCAGAGAGAGATCAAACGTCTAACTAATCAGCTGCATACCCTACAAGAAGAGCACACAACCGCAGTGGAAGCATATGCAAATGTGTCCGATGACACGACTGGCACGTTGTCTACATCCGACCCAGGTATAGAGCAACCGTCCTCTAACCCCGATCGGTTGTCCAAATGAGGAGGAGCAACAAATGACAATTCAATTAAATGAACACTATATCATGAGCTTTTTGAATCAGCTGCTGAACACGCCTAGTCCTAGCGGGTACACACATCATGTAATGGAGCTAATTCGTAAGGAAGCCGAAAACCTAGGGGTACCCATTGAATGGAATGCTAAAGGCGGTGCTATCTTGACATTGGAAGGTCAAGAAAAGGAACGTACTGTAGCGCTCAGCGCGCATGTGGATACCTTGGGGGCGATGGTACGGTCGATTACAACGCAAGGAACCTTACGCCTGACATCTGTGGGCGGTTTCATGATGAACAGTATCGAGAACGAATACTGCCTTATTCATACCCGAAGCGGACAAACGTATACAGGCACGATCCTGTCAAGCCATCCATCCGTGCATGTCTATGATGATGCACGAAGCTATGAACGCAAGGAGAGCCATATGGAGGTACGGATTGACGAGCTTGTCGAGTCGAAGGAAGACGTGCTTCAGCTCGGTATTGCAGTGGGCGATTTTATTTCCTTCGATGCGCGCCCGGTCGTAACGCCTAGTGGATTTATCAAATCACGGCACTTGGATGATAAAGCTAGCGTAGCGGCACTGTTTGGTTTATTGGAATCGGCTGTACATGGGGGCTGGAAGCCTCGACATACCGTTAAATTGCTCATTTCCAACTATGAGGAAGTAGGGCACGGAGCGGCATACATACCGAAAGGAATCAATGAGCTGATTGCTGTCGACATGGGCTGCATAGGTGAGGATCTGAGCTGCAAGGAAACTGATGTTTCTATCTGCGCCAAAGATTCCTCTGGTCCTTATGACTATAATATGACGACCCGTCTGATTGAGCTGGCCAAGGAGCTGAATATTCCGTATGCGGTAGATATTTATCCGCATTATGGTTCGGACGCTTCGGCTGCGCTTAAAGCAGGCAATAACATTCGTGCTGCCCTGATTGGGCCTGGCGTACACGCCTCTCACGCAATGGAGCGCACGCATAAGCTGGCCGTAGTGAACACTGCCCGTCTGCTCGCGGCTTATGTCACAGCCTAATCACTTTACGCTGCATGGAAAACAGGTACACATACTTCTACAAAAAAGCAAGCCTCCATTCTAAATGGAGACTTGCTTTTGTATGGTTAAGATTTACTTTGTTCAATTTGCTCGGCTAGCTCATTCAAATAAGTCCAACGTTCCATTTGGTACTCCAGATGCTGTTCGGCCTGCGCTTGCTCAGCCATAAGCTCCTGCAACCGTGCCGAATCGCTGAAAGATTCCTCCATCTGTCGTTGAATGTCAGCCAATTTCTGTTCGGCTTGTTCAATCAGCTCATCAATCTGCTCATATTCCCGCTGTTCCTTAAAGGTAAATTTAAGCTTGGTTTTACCTGTCCCCTTGACTGATTCGGAAGAACCCGCAGACTTAAATGTAGAAGAGCGATTCGAGAAAGTCGTACCCGTCGAGTCAGATGCATTTGCAGAAGATGGAGCATTTTTACTGATCCATTCTGCATACTCGCTATAGTCGCCCACATGTATACGTACCTGCCCATTCCCTTCGAATGCGAGTATTTTGTCCACAGTCCGATCCAGGAAATAACGATCATGCGAAACGATAAAAACTACGCCCGGGAAGTCATCCAGATAATCTTCCAAAACAGACAGGGTCTGAATATCAAGATCATTTGTCGGTTCATCCAGTAAGAGTACATTCGGTGCGGACATTAAGACACGTAGCAGGTATAAGCGGCGTTTCTCGCCCCCGGACAGCCGAGAAATAACCGTCCATTGCGCGCTTGGAGCAAACAGAAAACGCTCCAGCATCTGCGCAGCTGTAATCGTCGATCCGTCGGCCGTACGAATCACTTCGGCTTCTTCCTTAATATATTCAATGACACGCAAGGATTCGTTCATTTCCTGATGTTCTTGAGTAAAGTAACCAAGCTTCACAGTCGGTCCCAGTACAACACTCCCGGAATCGGGTTCTACACGCTGGGCAATCATTTGAAGCAGAGTGGATTTTCCACTACCGTTAGGCCCCAGAATGCCCACGCGATCACCAGGAACCGCAATGTAACTCAAATCCTGAATCAGCTGACGGGCATCTACCGATTTGGACAGGTGCTCAATCTCCAATATCTTTTTACCCAGACGTGTGGAAGCGACGGACATATCTACAGATCCAGAACGAGCTTCCGGTTGCTGATCCTTAAGCTGCTCATATCGATCAATACGCGCTTTCTGCTTGGTCGAACGAGCCTTTGCTCCTCGGCGAATCCAGGCCAGCTCATTACGCAGCAGGTTCTTCCTTTTCTGCTCCGAAGACGCTTCCCGTTCCTCGCGTTCTGCCTTCAGTTCCAGAAACCGAGTATAGTTAGCCTCATAACGGAACAGGCGACCATGATCCAGCTCTAACATGACATTAGCAACTCTATCTAGAAAATAGCGATCATGCGTGATCATTAACAACGCACCGCGTCTTTTTTGCAAATATTGCTCCAACCACGCAACGGACTCATTATCAATATGGTTGGTAGGCTCGTCCAGAATGAGCAGCTCACAGGGCTGGATCAGAGCCGCAGCCAAAGCAACCCGTTTACGCTGTCCCCCGGAGAGAACGCCCATACGAGACTCAAACTGGGTGATCCCCAGTCGGGTTAGTATATTTTTAGCCTCACTCTCCAGCTGCCATGCTTGGAACGTATCCATCTGCTGACTTGCTCGCAACAGGCGGCTTTGGAGCTCCTCGCTCCCCGGATTCAATTCCAGTAATTCCATGGTTTCCGTATATTCTCGCACTGCTTTCATTTCAGGCTGGTTGCCATGGAAAATATGCTGGAGTACCTTCATCTCGGGATCAAACTCCGGATTTTGTGCCAGATACTGAATTCGCACATCGTTGTTTACTGCAATATTGCCATCGTCTGGTGGCTCCAAGCCGGAGATTACACGTAAAAACGTCGATTTTCCGGTACCATTTACTCCAACAACCCCTATTTTGTCACGCTCATCCATACCAAAGGAAACATCCTCGAACAACATTTTCTCGCCATAGCTTTTTGTTATATGTTCAACGGTCATAATATTCATTACAGATTCCCTACTCTTCCCCGAATTTGTGATGCATCTTG
Source organism: Paenibacillus ottowii (assembly GCF_006874425.1). Classification (GTDB taxonomy): domain Bacteria; phylum Bacillota; class Bacilli; order Paenibacillales; family Paenibacillaceae; genus Paenibacillus; species Paenibacillus ottowii. The sequence continues at coordinate 170,840 of NZ_VIJZ01000004.1, read as the reverse complement.
TTTATTTTAACACAGACACAGCCAATGATTAAAAAAACCGTTAGCTGAACAAGCCAGTACGGTTTTTAGGAACAACATGTCATGATTTTTGGATTCCGGCTTCACAGCCATGCATAAATAAGTTAGCTGCCAATGCAGCTGTCTGATCGACGTCACCTTCACGGAAATCTGGATTCAACAAAATATCCATTTTTAAGCGTTCGAGCATACCAATGAATGCCTTTGCATGAAATTCGGGCTGCGGCACACCCGCTGACGCCAGTTTATTTTTGACCAGATCGGTATAATCTTGAATAAATCCCCGCATGAACTCCATGAGATCAGGGTCACTATTGGGAGTCATAAAAAATAATTTAGTATGCTGCTTGCGTTGGTAATAATAATGAAGATGCAAATGGGCCATTCGCAGCAGTCCCTCTCCCAAAGTACGATTGACCAATGCACCTTGCATTTCGGATAGATATTGTTCGCAATCTCTACGAGTGACTGCTGTAAATAGCTGCTCTTTACTTTTAAAGTACAAATATACCGTGCCTTTAGCCACACCCGCTTGTTCTGCAATTTCGGAAATTTTGCTTTCATAAAAACCTTTGGTGCCGAAGACAGTGTAAGCGGCGTCTATAATAGCTTCATATTTATCTCCGTGCATATCCCCCATCTTTGCACCTCCTGAAACCATGATTGAAGCACGCAGTTATTTCCTAAAACAGATCTTCAAGCCCATGTTCAGAGTATAAAGAAAATGCCTACAAGAGCGACCAATCCTCCGAAAATAGAGCTAATGCTATTCACCCGATCATTGCTCATCCAATGCCAGCCTCGCAGATAGACTGTCGTTTGTCCACAATGCGAGTCTACTTCAACTTCCCGTTTGCAAACTGGGCAGAAGCGCATCAATTGCACCGTAGCACCAAGATAGGAATCGGCAAAGGCTCCGGCAACGCCGGATATTCCCCCAATCAGTGCCCACAGCCATAACGGCAATGCCGGCATTTCTACGGCGTGTCCAAAGCCCCAGGCGCCTATTCCGATCAGTATGCCACCGACCAGGGCCGCAGCCGTTCCCAATACAGATACTCCTCCTGAGGTTCCTGGTACCAGTACCTTCCCGGTAAGCACTGAACGGGGCGGCTTACGACTCAGGCTTCCAAATTCCGTTGCCCACGTATCGGATGTGACCGTAGCCATAACACCGACAAATGCCAGTTGCCAGGCAACATGAGGCCATATCGCATAACCTAGGCATAGCAGCATGCCTAATCCTCCATTGGCCCACACTTGCCCTGCATCTCGATTGCCTGTTTTGGCATACGATTTTTCGAGCTCAGCCTTGCGCTCCTTTTTGAACTTCGACAATAAGGTGGATGTGATAAAAAATAAGAGCAATGTTCCAAACCAAAACAGGTTGCCCGCTCCATAATACACCGTTCCCATCAGTACAGCTGCAGCAAAGCCGGATAAGGTTAAGGATTTTTTATAAAATGCAGCCCCCGCCACCACAGCAGCAGAAAGCAATCCGATGATCCAATCCATGATATACCCCCGCTTTTGAGATGAATCTCTATTTTTCGCTTATCGTTCTGTATAACATTGTACAATGCTGTACGCTTATATAAAAGCCGTGTCCCATGCTTTCGCACAGAACACGGCCTTCACAAGGCTTGCCTGCGGGAGTTACTTATACCTCCAACCACCAAGAACATGTTTTTTAAATCCTCTTCGTTAATGCCGGCTGTAGATTTAGCCGATGGTAAAGCTCCCCTGACGGTCACTCCCCCAATAAAGCTCAAAGTGGTCCCCGCTCGCAGTAGGCCCTACACCCGCTGGAGTGCCTGTAAAAATAATATCCCCCTCACCCAGTCCATAATGAGTCGCTATATATTCAACGATGTGCTGGATGGAGAAGATCATATCTTTGACATGCCCACGCTGCACCTCTTGTCCATTTTTGAACAAGGAAAAATCCTGCTGTTCCAGCATGTCCAAGCTCTCTAAAGGCAAGAACGGTGTCACAGGTGCAGACGATTTAAAGCCTTTGGCAGCAGTCCATGGATGACCTTTTTTCTTAAGCGTACTTTGTACATCCCGCAGGGTAAAATCAATCCCCAATGCAAAAGCGTTCAGACACGCATCTGCGGTCATGCCTGGTTCGTAGTTACGTCCCACAGCGACAACCAGTTCAGTTTCAAAATGAATATCTCCCTTACCTTGAGGAAGCTCCAGCGTAGCACCATCCAGCGGCACAACTGCATGAGATGGCTTCAAGAAAATCATCGGTTCCGTGGGAACATCATTTCCCAGTTCCTCTGCATGCAACCTATAGTTGCGTCCGACACAATAAACATTACGAATTTCCACGCTCATTATGATCCGTCACCCTTCCGCGTATGTAGTCCAATTGATTAACGAATAAGTTTACGTATATAGTGCCATATCCGGGGCTTGGAAAGCAAAAAAACCTGCTCCCAGCGATCCGGCCAGTTGGTACAAATCATCAATTCAGGATGCAATGAGGACAATCTCCGCATGATACGCCGGTCATCCACCGTCCACGCCATGACCGTAATACCGCGTGAGGCTAAATCTTTCAAAAGCTTTCGGTCCAACCGTGGATAGCCCATAGATAAAAAAGAACATTGCAGATTTTCTAATTGCTTTGCCAAATCGTCTGGACGCGCATCAATAATCAGTCCAGTACGGATGTCAGGTGCCAGCTCTTTTGCTCGGCGCAGTGCCGTACGCTCAAAAGAGGTTAAGACCACCTCGCCCTCCATCCCTCTCATCACAATTTCACGAAGGACGGCTTTTTCTAGTCCCGGATACATATCACCAGCAGTTTTAAGCTCAATATTGAGCGATACACGTCCCTTGCATAAATCAAGCACTTGGGCGAGGGAAGGAACAGGTTCCCCGTGATATTGTTCATGTTTCCAGCTACCTGCGTCAAGTCGTTGCAAGTCTTTCCAATCTGTATCCTTTACTCGTCCCATACCGTTCGTCGTTCGCTCCAGGGTAAAGTCATGAATGACCACCGGAACACCGTCCTTTGATAGCTGTACATCCAGTTCAATCCAGTGCACAAAAGGCTGCTCCAGCGCAAGCTTAAAGGCTGCTATCGTGTTTTCAGGAGCAACCCCTGAGAAACCACGGTGTGCCACGCACAAATGATCCATCCCGCTATGACCTCCCTCCACAAAGGAGTATCTTATACGATCGTTTTGTCCATACTCCTATTAACCATTGCTTGCTTACATCTACTGAGTGCTTACCGTCCCATCCACACCTACCGAGATATGTTTTGGTGACAGTGCCGCTACTCTCTGCAAGATTTTGCTGGCCTCTGCATCTTTCAATGGGATCGGCTGACCTAGCTCCGCTCGGTAAGGGGTTAGCTTCATCTTACAAGCCCCGTTGCGGGTACAGGTGGCCTGAAATATCGCTGTATCCCAAGTGGCTGGTACCGTTGATTTAGAAAAAATGAAATTGCCTGTGCTGTATGCAATCCATTTGCCTTTATAGTGCTCCATCCCTTGCAGCACATGAGGATGCCCGCCAACGACAAGATCGGCCCCGGCGTCAATAAAAGCGTGTGATAACTCGGTTTGATGAGGTTCAAGCGCCGTAGCCCGCTCCTTGCCCCAATGGGCAATCACAATGACCAAATCAGCCTGATTTCGTGCCTCTCGAATGGAATTTACGATAGCGGTCGAATCATAGGCCCCTGCTACACCAGGCTGTTTGGCACCCGCATTCCAGTTGGCTTCAGGCATAACACGTGTAGCCCCTAACAACGCAATTTTAATCCCATTGCGTTCAAAATAATGCGGTGCATACGCTTCTTGTGCATTGCGTCCGGCTCCAGCATGAGCTATACCTTTTTCATCCAAATATTTCAGGGTATCCAGTAATCCGCTCGTCCCCTGATCCAAAATATGATTGTTGGCCAAATTTACAGCATCGATCCCTGCCGCCGCCATTGCAGTTAGCGCCTTAGGCGAAGATTTATACACATACGTTTTATTTAACGCACTGACGCCATTAGTAGTCACCGGTGTTTCCAGATTGGCAATCGTCAGATCGTCTTTATGAAACATACTCCCGAGATATTGGTATGGAAAATCATATCCCTTCTGCTCAAGCCTCTGCTCAACCTTACCTGAAAACTGCACATCACCTATGAAGTGAAGTGTAACTGCTGGGGATTTTGCATCGTCCGTGTTCGGTGGTTTGACGTCCTCCGCTCCTCTCTTCTCGACGGGTGTATCATCATCGTTGTTTACATCCTTATTGGACGAATTCTCCTGTGCGTGCCCCTCTTTTTCCGGTGATGAGTTTGTTTCTAAAGAGCTACCTTCAGAGGCATTCGTGTCGGGGGTAGTCACAGGACGACTGTTTGTGTCTGGAATAGTCGATTGCTTCGTTTCATTCACATTTTCACTAACTAAGGGAATAGAGTTCTTATCATCATTAGCAGATTCCGTATGGGTGTTCTTTTTAGTTTGCGAATACTCGGCGTTGTCCGCAAGAGAACCACTACTATCGCGTTCAAATATGTAATAATAACCGAAAAGACCTACAATCATGAACAGCAGGACCAGATTCGTAATGATCCATGCCTTGCCTATTTTTGGTTTTCTTGTTCTCTTCCGACCTTCATTTCTCTGTGACCTGGGAGGGTACATTCTTCACTCCTTCTATGCTTTTCCATATGCATGCATTCCTTATTAGCTGGCGAATTTTACACCTTCTCCATTATATATCAGATTTCAATCTAAATAGAACCCCTCGCCTGAATCGCGAAGGGTTCATCACTTAAGATTTACACCTGTACCTTGACGGCTTCCTGCTGTGCCGCTTGAACAGCATTGGAGGCCCATTCCTTGGCCTGACGAATGCAGTCCGGCAAACCGATCGCATCATAGCCAGCGCCTAAAACGTACACCCCTGGCATCGCACTGCGTAGCTCTTCCCGCAGATCAGCTATAGCCTGAGGGTGCCCCACCGGATATTGCGGCATGGAGTTACGAAGACGGGTAATCTCCGTGAACAGCGGAGTTGCTGTAACTCCCATCATCTCTTTCAAATCCTTACGTACCACCGCAATCAGCTCATTATCCGGTAATTCTACTGTTTCCTCAGCTCCTGCACGCCCTACATAACAACGCAACAGTACCTTATCGTCCGGGCTGGTATGTAGCCACTTGGCGGACGTCCACGTACATGCGGTCACGCTGCGACCTTCCTTGCGAGGAACCAGAAAACCGGAGCCATCAAAAACGTTCTCAATATCTGTTTTATCAAAGGCCATGACTACGTTCGCTACGGATACATATTTTACAGCTTCCAGTGCAGCCACATTTATATGCTCTCGCAATAGCGGGGCAGCAGCGAAGTTAGGAGTCGTTATAAAAATATCGTCTGCCTCCAGCGTCTCCCCGTTGTCCAACATCACACGATAGGGACTTTCTTCACGTCCCGCCGTCTTTGTGAATTGTGTAACAGCAATTCCGGTGCGTAAATCACAGTCATACAAGTCATTCAGCAATGCATGCACCAAACTTTGCAAGCCTTGACGGAAAGTCAAAAAGGCGCTTTTCTTCGTACCTGTATGCGTTTCAGTTGGCTTCCGCCCTGTCCTCATCCCGTGAATGAGGCTTCCGTATTGCTGCTCCACCTCAGCAAACTGTGGAAAAGTAGCCTGCAAACTTAGCGTCTTCATGTTGGCAGCATAGATTCCCGCCAGCAGTGGCTCAGTTACATTTTCCAGCACTTCTTTGCCCAGTCGGCGTTCAATAAAATCACCCAGCGCCTCATCTCCAGGTTCACGTCGAGGCGGAATAACAAAATCCATCATAGCCCGCATTTTTCCACCTAAAGAGATTAAACCACTACGTAAAAATGGTTTCAGCTCTGTTGGAATGCCCAGCACCAGCCCAGGAGGCATCGGATGAAGCTGACCTTCATGCAAAATATATGTCTTTTTAGCCTCAGGGTTTGTGCTTACCAGTTCATGATCCAGCTCCAGCTCTTTGGCCAGGTCAATCATGGCCGTTTTACGGGCCAGAAAAGAATCTGGCCCCTTTTCAATGACAAAGCCATCTTTGTGCAATGTTTCAATTTTGCCGCCCAGTACAGGGGCTTTCTCCACCAGCGTAATTCGAGGTGTATAGCCGGCTTCTTTATACATTTTCCGTGCATAAAAAGCAGTGCTAAGCCCGGTCAGGCCTCCGCCTACAATTACAATATTTCGTACTTTTTGCTCCATTATGTCCTCATCCCTTTTTCAATTGGTCTATGATGACATCACTAAGCGTCTCCATATAAAGTGGGTCACTGTTAAGTGAATCAATACGCTGAAAACGCATATCCAATTCGTTCGCCAAAGCCTGTGCTTCAATATCCAGATCGTATAACACCTCTAAGTGATCAGAAACAAAGCCGACTGGCGCAGCCAGCACATACTCCACTTGCTCTTCCTTAAGACTATGCATGGTATCCAAAATATCTGGTCCCAGCCATGGCTCTGCTGTGCGACCGGCACTTTGCCACGTAAACTGCCAGTTGGTAATTCCCGCCTTATCCGCAACAGCCTGCGAAGTAGCCATTAATTGCTCCACATAAGGATCGCCCATAGCCAAAATCCGCTCAGGCAAGCTGTGCGCGCTGAACAGAACACGAACCTCGTCCCGCTTGGCTCCAGCTTCTTCGAAAAGCGCCAGTTTTGCGTTTACACGCTCAGTCAGCGTCTTGATCAGCTTTGGATGGAGATGATAGCTCTCCACAAATGATATCGCCAGACCCAATTCCTGTGCCTTAGCCTGCGCACGCTTGATATAAGTACCTACACTCATAACGGAATAATGCGGAGCCAGCACAACACCCACTGCCGTACGAATGCCGTCTTGTACCATTGCTGCGACACCGTCCTCAATAAACGGCTTGGCGTGTTTGAGCCCCTGATAACAGACAAATTCTATGTCCGGGTTGCGATTTTCCCGATTCAAGGTTTCCTGCAGGTTGTGAACCTGTCGATCTGTATTTTGACGCAATGGAAACACGCCGCCCACAATGGCTTCGTAGCGATCTTTTAGTTCCTTTAACTGCTCCGGTGAGGGAGCATGACCACGGCGAATATGTGTATAATACGCTTCAACCTGATCCAGACTCTCCGGCGTCCCGTAGGACATGACCAGTACACCCACTTTGGTTTTCATTAGCAGATCCCTCTTATCTTTTCTAGTTGTATTAATTTTTTGACAAAACAGAACGAGAATACTCGTGTACATAATGGGTAAGCTCTCTTAGCTTATCTAGCGAGGCTTCCGGAAATAAACCGTGACCGAGATTAAAAATGTAGCCAGGCTCCAGAATGCCTTCATCTACGATCGTTTTTGCATACTGCTTGATCACATCCATCGGGGCAGTAAGCACATACGGGTCCAGGTTCCCCTGCACACCAAAACGGTTCCCCAGGCGACGACGGCCTTCAGGAATACTTACCCGCCAGTCCAGTCCAATCACATCGGCTTTTACCCCGCTCAAATGCGGAAGCAATTCACCGGAGCTTACACCCGGAAAATAAATTTTAGGCACATTCAGATCAGATAACTCATGGAAAATACGCACAATAGTCGGCAATACAAAAGTTTGAAAATCATAAGGCGAAAGTGCACCTACCCAGCTATCAAACAATTGAAAAGCTTTACCACCGTTAGCGATATGGGCCCGTACATATGTAATAACCATATCTCCCAATTTACCCATCAGACGATGCCACAGTTCAGGCTCTCCATACATCATCGCTTTGGTACGAATATATCCCTTGGAGGGTCTTCCTTCTATTAAATAGCTGGCAATAGTAAAAGGCGCTCCAGCAAATGTGATCAATGGTACGTTCAGCTCACGGTCTAAAATACGGATCGTTTCTAAAATATGACCCAAATCACGTTCCACATCAATCGGACGCAAGTTGTCTACGTCTGCCGCTGAACGGATCGGATTATCAATAACCGGGCCAATATTTTTGACAATATCAAAATCAACCCCTAGCGAGGCTACCGGATTCATAATATCGGAATATAAAATTGCAGCGTCTACCCCCAGCTTGCGCACGGGCATCAACGTCACTTCTGCGGCCAACTCGGGCTGACGACATATTTCAAGCAGCGTGTATTTTTCTTTAATTTTGCGATACTCAGGGTCATACCTTCCGGCCTGCCGCATGTACCATACGGGAATATGATCCACAGCCTGCTTGCGGCAAGCGCGGATAAAAGTATCATTGTAGGTCATGACTTCAGCCTCCAGTTCGAATCATAAATACTATATTTTAATTATGCCCTTTTTCAAGAGTCGTAACAACCGCCGCTCTCAAACAAACCATGACAAACCCATGACATTTGGATAAAGTTTCGATGAAGTGTGCTATACTAGAGAAATGGCTTTTTTAAAGCTCCGGGAAAGTTATACATTAATAAGTACCTTTACAACAGGATGAGAATGGCAGAAAGGAAGTGAAAGCACATTGAAAACGTGGGAGACGTGGAAAATCAATCTCATTGTGCTTTGGTTTGGTCAGTTTCTGGTCAATGCGGGTATTACAATGATTACTCCGTTCCTTGCTCTGTATCTGGCTCAGGACCTCCATGTGAAGGGCGAGCACGATATAGGTCTGTGGGCAGGAGTTATTTTTGCTGCTAACTTTTTGACCTCGTTTATATTCCAGCCATTATGGGGCAAGCTGGCCGACCGATATGGACGCAAAGTCATGCTGCTTCGCTCAGGCTTCGGCATGGCTCTGGTCGTCGGGTGTATGGGTTTGGTCACCCATCCATGGCAATTGCTGGCGCTTCGCCTGCTAAACGGTACAATATCGGGTTTCAATCCGGCATCTATTTCCCTAGTTTCGGGCACCACTCCCAAAGAGCGAACCGGATTTGCTATGGGGATTATGCAATCCGGTCAAATGGCTGGCACAATTCTCGGCCCACTGCTAGGCGGATTTTTGGCTGACTGGGTCGGATTCAGACCGATCTTTTACATTACAGGATCTCTTATTTTTCTAGCCTCTCTCATGGCAATGTTTTTGGTTAAGGAGAATTTCAGCAAAGCGGAAGCCGCACGGACTCCACAAATTTCGGTTCTTGCCGGATTAAAGGAGCTAAGCCATACGCCTCAGCTTCCGGCTTTGTTCACCGTGACGTTCTTACTCCAATTTGCCATGATCAGTACAGTTTCTTTGCTACCTTTGTACGTGCAAAAGCTATATGGCTCCGCAGAAGGAATCGCACTGGTTGCAGGGTTCGTTACCGCTATTACAGGCGTATCCAATATGGTAGCCGCACCACTTCTCGGACGATTAAGTGACAAAATAGGGGCACACAAAATTTTGACCATCTCACTGCTCGGAACGGCGGTTATGCTCATTCCGCAGGCTTTTGTCAATGAAGTATGGCAGCTTGTCATTATTCGTTTTTTTATGGGTGTATTTATGGGCGGTTTGCTACCCAGCGTAAATGCGCTGATTCGCACGTATACACCGGAAGGAATGGAAAGCCGCTCTTTCGGATTCAATACGAGTTCGCTGGCGCTCGGAAATATGCTGGGTGCGGTCATTGGCGGAGTGCTTTCCGGATTTATCGGCATCGAAGGACTGTTCATCATGTCTGGTGTTCTGCTGATCGTCAACATAATCTGGGTACGTATGAAGCTTTACGATCGTAAGGCTACGCCTCATTTCAGGTAAGACAACCTTTGGGTAGGATAGCCGCCTTAACAGACAAGAACCTCCGCTCCACGCTACTGTGGATAAGGAGGTTCTTTTGGTATAGATACACTTTAGAGACTCTCGTCACTTTACTCGCGCCAACGCCAAACCATCATAAGCTGGCAAAAGCGTGCTGACCAACCGCGGGTCCGTTGCTATCGTTTCGTTAAAACGTCTCACAGCCTGTACGGCAGGTCCATTCTTGTCTATGTTTAGTGTCCGTCCCCGCAGAAAACAATTATCTCCAGCAATAATAGCACCTGGATTGGCCAGTGCGATCGCATATTCCAGATACACCGGGTAATTTTCCTTATCCGCATCAATGAAGAAAAAATCAAAAGTTCTTCCCTCTTCCTGAAGTTTCTTCAGGCTGTCTGCTGCGTGTCCGATACGATACTCGACACAATCACCGTAGCCGTTGTTTGTCATATGTTGATGTGCCAGCGCTGCGTAGGCCTCTTTTAGCTCCAGGGACACAATGCGCCCCTTCTCTCCCAGCCCACGGGCCAGACATACTCCACTGTATCCGCCCAATGCTCCGATCTCCAGTACCTGCTGTGCCCCAGAAACTTCGATTAGAAAGGTCAATAGCTTCCCATAGGGATGGGCAACCGAGACTTCAGGCATACCTTTTTCAACAATAGCCTCCCTAATGCCGCGCAACGCCTCATCCTCTTGTACCAGCTGGTCTACATATTGTTCAGGCGTCATATTGGGTGTAATTTCCACGTTTCATCTCTCCTTCTTCTTCTATCATAACGCAGGTCGGACGCGATGTCCTTCGTAAATTATTTACCTTAACGATTTGTCTCTTCGAGTACAATGACCTATACTATAAGGATTGAACCAAGCTTACATGATTATGAGACGGAGTGAATACGTTTAATGACTCAACTGCAACTAATTGCAACTGCGCCGATGGGACTTGAAGCCGTCGTGGCCCGGGAACTCAGAGAACTAGGATACAAGGATCTGACCGTCGAGAATGGCCGCGTCGTTTTTTCTGGAGATTATAAGGATATATGCCGATGCAACCTGTGGCTTCGCACATCAGACCGCGTTCTTATTAAAATGGGCGAGTTTGCTGCAACTACCTTCGACGAGCTATTTGAGGGTACCAAAGCATTGCCTTGGCAGGATTGGATTCCTGTAGATGGTGAATTTCCCGTAGAGGGACGTTCACACAAATCACAGCTTAGTAGCGTACCAGCCTGTCAGGGAATCGTCAAGAAAGCGATTGTAGAAAAGCTCAAGGAAACCTACCATACAGACTGGTTTGCTGAAGATGGTCCTCGCTACGTTATTGAGGTCATTCTATTAAATGACCGTGCACTGATAACCCTGGACACAACCGGTCCAGGGCTGCACAAACGAGGCTATCGCAAGCTCGTAACAGAGGCGCCCCTCAAAGAAACAATGGCTTCCGCTCTTATTCAGCTTAGTCGCTGGAGCCCGGATCGCCCCTTCTATGACCCATGCTGCGGTTCCGGTACATTATTAGTCGAAGCAGCTATGCAAGCCTGGAACATTGCGCCAGGTCTGAGACGCACCTTTAACTCGGAAGAATGGCCTGTCATTGGTAGAGAATTATGGAATCAGGCTCGCGACGAGGCGATGGATCTGACCCGTGATGATATTCCTTTTGAGATTGCAGGTAGCGATATCGATCCTAATGCCATACAAGTTGCTGAAGCGGCTGTAAAAGCAGCCGGCTTTGCTAAAGATATTTCACTGAAGGTACTGCCTGCCAGCAAGGTCAGACTTGAGGGCCAGTATGGTGTGATGATTACTAATCCCCCTTACGGAGAAAGACTCAGTGAGCAAGCTGAGGTGGAAAAGCTGATTCGTACACTCGCACGTACGGCAGCCGAAATGAAGACTTGGTCCTTCTTTGCTATTAGCTCCACCAAGCAATTTGAGCATTATTGGGGCCGTAAAGCCGACAAACGCCGCAAGCTGTTTAACGGCCGAATCGAATGCCAATACTATCAGTATCTGGGCCCCCTGCCTCCGCGCCGCAAAGATTCTTCGCCGCTGCAGTCCTAAATGATCGAGCTATATAGGCCAGGAAACGAACCCTTTGTTCGTTTCCTGGCCTGATTTGTGCTGCATTTCCTTTACTTAATCATTGAAATGCGCAGGATGAGCGCTATAATAATTAAAGGCATTTCGGTTTTAACATTACGTTAATGTATAGTTTATACTAGCCGAACATTTCTGCCAGAGGGGGTAAAGTGTTGGTTATTCGCACGACCAGTGCAAGACGCACTGGTAACATGTTCAGCAGGCTACTGCTGTCTCAATATTTCGGATTAGCTTTGTTTTTTGTACTCATGATTGGCAAGCTCGTACTGATTCATTATAACCTGCATGCCCAAAATATTGACATGAATCCGCTGGATTATGTCATTGCTATTGGTTCCTTATTGCTTGTAAGCTTCTGGACTTTGTGGCTGCCACGTCGCGGACGTTTGATTGCTCTTGTGGTGCTCGATATATTGCTCACCGCGCTCATTTATTCCGACATGGTTTATTATCGGTATTTCCAGGATTTCATTACGATTCCCGTTTTGCTTCAAGCTGGACAAGTTGATTCTCTGGGTGGAAGTATCGCATCTCTGATGTACTGGTGGGATATTTTATTTTTTGCAGACTGGATTTTATTCATCCCATATGTCATATTCGTGGCTTCCTTGAGACGTCGGTTTACAACGAGTGATAATTATTTTGAAGAATCCCGTAGCTCTCTCACGAAAAGATTTCTGCTTCGCTTCTCCAAGGGGGCATTGGCTTTCCTGATTGGCTATGTTTTGACCTTTGGGCCGATCAAAATATATACCTCTACTTGGGCAACAGGCATATTTGTCGGCAACTGGTGGTCGATGGCCTTGTACAACGTAACTGGATTGATCGGATTTCATGGGTACGATATCTATCGCTACAGCCAGGATCATCTAGGACCCCAGCCTACATTGGCTCAGGCGGAATCCGATAAGGATAAAGAATGGTTCAATCAACACCAGAAGTTACTTCAGGTGAAAAATGACCTCTATGGCAAGTATAAGGGCAAAAATGTAATGGTCATTCAAGCTGAAGCGTTCATGAACTTTTTTATCGGCAAACAGATCAACGGTCAAGCAATAACGCCTAACTTTGATAAATTGATGAAGGAAAGCATGTATTTTAATAATTATTTCCATCAAACTGCGCAGGGACGTACTTCGGACGCGGACTTCTCTACCCACGCTTCGTTGCATCCGCTCCCTACGGGTTCGGTATTTATCCGTTATGCGGACCATAAATTCGACACACTGCCTTCCATTTTGAAGGATACAGGTTATAGTCCTAATGCGTTTCACGTGTACGACAGCAGCTTCTGGAACCGTTACACGATGTATAAGGCGATGAACTATGACAAGTTCTATAGTAAAAAAGATTTTAAAATAGATGAGCCCCTCGGCTGGTCTCTGGGAGACAAATCCTTTTTCAGACAAACGCTCAACGATCTCACAACCGAAGTGAAGCAGCCGTTCTACGCCTATATGGTCGGTATTTCGAGCCATCATCCATATAACCTATCACCTGACGCTGTAGATTTGGATGTTGGCGAGTTTGAAGGTACAATGTTTGGAGACTATCTGAAATCCGTCCATTATGTGGATGAGGCTTTGGGTGAATTGGTAGATCAGATGAAGAAAGACGGACTGTGGGATAATACGATCCTGATGTTCTACGGGGATCATGACAATTCCATTAAAGACAAAGCACTGTATGAAAAGTTTTTAGGCAAGCCACTGACCGATTTAGACATGCAGAAAATCATGAATCAAGTGCCATTACTTGTGCATCTTCCCGACGGAAGCCAAGCAGGCACGTATACAGAACCGGCAGGACAGCTGGATTTGACTCCTTCTGTGATGCATCTGCTCGGCATCTCTACGAAGCCCTATCATTTTATGGGGAACGATCTGTTTAGTGGAAAGCCGCGTATGGTTGTGCTCCGCACGGGTGCTTTCACGGACGGTCGAGTGTACTACATTCCATCTGAGGATGGTACATTCTCCAAAGGGACTTGCTACAATCTGAGTACAGGGCAACCTACAGATGTGAACGCCTGCGGGCCGGGCTATACTGAAGCTCTCAATCGATTGAACATATCCGATCAGGTCATCACTTACGATCTTATTCGCGAATGGGAGACACAAGCAAAGAAGTAACAAGGATGTCGATTTCATAACTAACTGATATATAAACAAAAATCCCGATCCAGCAACTTATAAGGGCTGTGGATCGGGATTTTTGTTATTGACAGTCATTGGACTGCGCTCGTCGCGATTAACCAGACTCAGGAACGCAACGTTTTTTTAGCCTGCTCAAGACGTTGCACCTCTTCACCAAGCATTTCCTCAGCAACTTCTACTGCATCGTTACCAAGGCTATCCTTTGCCTGCAGTATAGCATGCTCTGCATGAGTGCGAGATTGCTCCGCCTGCTCAATCAGTTGCTCAGCCGGATGTGACAATGCCTGAGAGACGGCATTGTGGAGCTTGTCCACTGAGTTTTGTGTTTGAGCCTCGACACTGTGATTGTCGAGATTAGAATCATATTGGGCCATGGGTCACTCCTCCTTCTGGGCTGGTCTACATTTATTAGCATGGATCAGAAGGAGGAGAACTATTCAAAAAGTGCCAGCTATGCGCACTCGAACTATTTTATAAAGCGTGCAGCCTTTTCTAATACTTCATCCTCTGTGGCCGCACTCACATAACGTCCGTTCACATACACAAACGCCCGTTTGCCACAAGGACCACAATATGATTTGCAACCGATTTTGATCTCGGCATCGGGTGCCATCTTTTTCAGCTTAGGCAAGATCGTCTTTAAGCGGATATGATTGCACTCATCACATACGCGAATATCATTAGCCATCTGTCATCCCTCCGAGCTCCGGCTTAGTGGTCGCCGTGATTACCTTGGGAAGGGTTAGTAATGACAAATCCTTCTTCGGGGAAATACAAGTAATCGATTTTTACACCATCCAGCAACGGCTGACCGCTTTCCAAAATTACATCAATACCTTTATCCGTAGATACAACTGTATCTGTTTCTTTAGGCGTGTCCAAATCCAGCCCGTAATGAGCATGATCTCCATGAGCATGAGTAATAACAACGCGCAAGCTCTTCCCTTGGTTTTCTTCCTTATCCAGTTCAAGCTTCAATACTTTAGCTGCGTTACGAGTAATTTTGCAGTTCATTAAGCTTCATCTCCTTCATATTCATTAATGAAATGTGGTCCAATGGATACCTATCCGCACCACACAACCTAGCGGGTAAAATCAACAATTCCAATAATTCGCCTTTCTCCTTAATAGAAAGAAGTTGTGCAGCATAGCACAAGGCAATATTCCTATTATAAAGAAAATCGTAAAAAATCGCAATCACGAAATTCACAAGTTTATATTTACCGGACACGTGCCTGCTGTTTTTCAAGCAAATCGGGATACTTTCGTTCAGCACGGGTGACGAACCAATTCATAAGCAATAACGTCACACCAATGTCGTCGATAGGCACAAACGGCATGACATCAGGCAGTATCCAATAGAGCAATACAGGCACTGCAAAAAGTAATTTTTCACCCAAAGGAATCCTCGAAGAGGTAATCAATCGGGGCATACGACGAAATACATGTGACCACTGACGGAGAGATAGTAGTCTTTTCCACTTCATAGGTTGTTCACTCCATTTCCAATGCTCCTAATATATATACCCTATTGAAGGGATATATAAAGAGGAACACTTGTAAAAACGTGCTCCCCTTAATACGCGCAAATGATGCAACACGTTTCAACTGGCCCGATCTGCTACCATGACAGCACCGTCGTCATTAACATGCCAACTTCTGCTGCAATATCGTCATAATCACGCATAGGCAGTGGATTTACGCCTAGACCGACTTCAACGGTAAATCCCGGTTTACCAAACCGTTGTATAAACCAATCCTTATAGCCTGCATCGCTTCCCCCCAGCTTTACCGCCCGATACCCTGTCGCAGCAGCCAGCTGTAATGCCCAATCTCGGCTCTCCTTAGGCTCTAGATCTCGATAATTCCAATAAATTTCCTGTCCCTGGCTGTGTATGGATAGCACCATGTCGAACTGTTCGCGCTCCGTTAGATCAGCAAGCGCCCTGGACTCTGGCTCAGACAAAGGTGCAGGTCCCGCATAGTCTCGTCGGGACGGCCCAGTCTTACCGCGTCTACGCACTTCCTCTTCCCAATACGCCGGAAACTGATCGTTGAGGTCGACACCGCGAATGTTTGCCTTCCAGCCACGATAATCAGCACGTCCTTCATTCCATTTGCTGAGTTCATGATACATGGGGTGCGTTGGGAGTACACCCTGTTGCACCAGCTCTACACCATCCGGATTGACCATCGGTACCACCCATAAGGATGTATGCTCCATGAAATCCTGCGGGGAGCCCCCATACACCCATTGAGGAGTTCCAGCGGGTTCTCTTCGCTCATCGTGAAGTTGCCCATCTCCCTGCTCTCCAGTTAGACTAAGCGCTTGTGCATATTGTTCTATAAAACGCAGCAAACAAGGTGTCGTCAGCCATTCGTTAGCATGTACAGAAGCGTTGGCATGAATTTTCCGCGTTCCCTGCCCCATCCGTATATAAGGGATATCCTTCCCCATGACACTGGTGCCAATGCTGCCAACTTCAATAAAAGGATATTTGCGGGCCAATGCCCCCAGATCTTCCTTTAAATCTTCATAACTATACTCTCCACGTAACCGTACAATCTGATCCTGATGATCTTCAGGAATGGTAATTGTCTTTCCTTCCACAAATTCATACTCTGCAAGCCCCGAATTGGCGAGCCGCAGCTCATCAAGCTCTACACCGAACTGTTTGGCAATCCGTCGTGCATTTTCTTCAGGCTGAATAACGTATTTACGATCCATAGACGGACGAATATATAGCAATTGACCACAAATCAGATAGGGTTGCGTGGCGGTCCACGGATTATCTGCGATCAAAGTATCCGCCGATAATTTAAAAGCCGAGGCGACCCGGTGCAATGTATCTCCTTTTTGAACGATATATTCCTTCATCTTACTACGCCCCTTCCATCTGCCTTACTGCATGTTATGCAGACGCTGCGTGTCTTGATGAGCGAAAAGCAAAACAACCAACTTCTTTTGTCCCATGACAAAAAAAGTTGGTTGTCCTGTTAATCCAGATGGGTGACCTGCCAGACAACAGGCGTCTGCCGAATCTGCTCTCCAAGCCACTGGGCGGCAATGCGCTGGAATAACTTTGGATCGCCGGAACAAAAAAGCTGATGCACTGGCGTTTCGTCCCCGGCCTCCAACTTGCCCTTGTTATACAAAATGGTACTTGTTTCTCGTGCTGTTTCATCTGCCGAGCTAATAAGCTTCACCGCAGGACCCATGACTTCCTGAATTGTTTCCTTCAAAAAAGGATAATGCGTACAACCAAGAATCAGACAATCAATCGGATACGTTTGAATAGGTCTCAATGAATCCTCCACAACCTGCGATGTCGTCTTGGAGCGGAACAATCCTTGTTCCACCAAAGGCACAAGTGCAGGGCAGGCGTGGCTGACCACGTCTACATAGGGAGACAACTGCTTGAGCGCAGTTGTATATGCTCCACTTCGAATCGTACCGACAGTTCCAATCACCCCGACATACCCGGTAGCGGTCGCGCTGATCGCAGCACGAGCCCCAGGGTGGATAACTCCGATCACCGGAATGGATACCTTTTGGCTTATATACTCCAATGCCGCAGCTGTTGCTGTGTTACAAGCAATAATAATGACTTTCGGATTAAATTGAATCAGAAAATCAACCATCTGCTCTGTAAATTTTTTAACCTCTTCCGATGGCCGGGGACCATACGGGGTGCGCGCAGTGTCTCCAAAATAAATAATTTTTTCCCGCGGAAGCTGACGCATGACTTCTTTAACAACCGTCAAACCTCCTACACCGGAATCCAATATTGCAATCGCTTGCTGCACGTACACACCGCTTCCTTTTTTGTTAAATATGAGTTATTTCATCTCGGAAAATCTATCCGTTGCTACATACCTTATGTCGTATTGGCGTAAAAGGTACCCCAAAAGATTACCCTAAAACAAGGAAGCGATCAACAAAAAGGCTTCACCCTAACAGGGGAAGCCACAAACTCAAGCTATCGTCGGTTGTTCCACCTACGATATACAGACAGTTACAGAGCATCTTCTTCCGTATTCTCTTGAACAGGCACGGATGAAATGCCCACCTTTGAAGCAATATCACTTTTTTTACGCCAATGACCTAATTCATGAATGACGGCTGAAGCTGCCTCCTTAATTTTGTCAGTATACTCGATGGAGGTATCTGAAATTTTCCCCGCAAGCTCCTGTCCCTTATCACTCACGTGACGAGCCTGGTCTGTAATATCCTGACGCAGCTCGCGACCTGACTTAGGAGCAAATAACAACGCAGCAACCGAGCCAGCAATGCTGCCTATCAACGCGCCACGGATAAAGCTTTTGCAGTTCTCTTTCATATTCATCTCTCCCTTATGCCCGGGCGAATGCCCATCTGTTAATGCATTATAAGCATGGAGAGCCTGTCATGATACAGAGAACAAGCCAGAAAATTTCTACTTATTTTTGGAGCGGATACGATACAAGCAGCAACGGCCTCCATCCGCCAAACAATCCTCACGGACAACCTCGGCATCCAGCAGCTCCTCAAACATTTGCTGTTCGCATTCACAAGCCTTGCGGTAACGATTGGCGATCTGAGAGATCGGACAATTGTACTCCATAATAGAGTAACTGCCATCCTCTTCCTCGCGCCACTCTGCCATATAACCCGAAGCGTTCTGGATGCCCGAAAGCTTTTCCACACGTGAAGCCAGTGTAGACTCACTCTCTATGTGGGGGGCGTATCGCTTCAGCATTTTACGTTTTCTCCCATCAAACAACGAGTGAACAGCTTCCATTCCCTGCTCTTCATCCAGCTCCTCTAACAGTTCCAGTAATAGATGATCATAATTACGAGGAAACTGCTCGCTTCCCTGATCGCTCAGGCTGTACAAAAACGTCGGGCGTCCCATCGCCTGTCTCAGGATCGTAGCCACAATCAGACCATCCTGCTCCATTAATTTGAGATGCCTACGCACCCCCATTTCAGTAATGCCCAATTGAGCTGCCAAGCTTCCGACGCCCACAGGTCCCTGGGTTTTCAACAGTGTCAA
Organism: Paenibacillus ottowii; assembly: GCF_006874425.1. GTDB lineage: Bacteria > Bacillota > Bacilli > Paenibacillales > Paenibacillaceae > Paenibacillus > Paenibacillus ottowii. The sequence continues at coordinate 151,797 of NZ_VIJZ01000004.1, read as the reverse complement.
GATCATGCGCCTAGTGGGCATTTCGGGTACGATATACTTATCCGTCACTTTTGCCTTTACACTCCCTCGGGCTGAGGACCCAATTCCTTATTTAAATAATCGTGCACGTTGGATACAAAAAGCTCCAGCAACCCAGGCAGCTTAGGTGTAAGTGGGTGAAGGCTTGTCCGGTCCCAATGGAAATACTCCTGTACTAAGGGTTTGCGCAAGGCTACCAGTTCTAATAGTGAATGAAATATGGTATCATCCAATACACCTTCCTCATGAATGATACCGATAATGTCCTCATAGCTACTGGCGTCACGCATAATAAAACCGTCGATGATATAGCTTCCTACGTCTGTGATCGTCTCAATGGCCAGATGAAGGCAACGTTCCTGCACGAGTCCCTGCAACAGATCGCCGTTCCAGGCGGCAGATGTCTGGCGAAGTCCGGCGACAATGTCGGGAACGGCCCCTAGTCGAAGCTCAATTTGTTCCCGGTTGACATAATACAAAGTTCTGCACCTCCAGTAACCGCTTTAGATTTCATAATCAACTGCGATAGATACATCCTTCACTTCATTCATGTGTACAATAATTTCCTGATGCACGGGGTGTACCTGATACGTTTGCAAGTCTTCCAGTGTTTCGACCACAGCGGTAAGGGAAATATCATAAGAGCGTTCCGAACGAATCACATCTGTGCCTACTTCTAGCGACAGCAGCTCTTTGATCTTGCCATTCATGCTGCGCAAAATAGATGCCGTATGTTCAATGCTTTCAGGGGAGCGATCTTTCAATTTGAACAAAACAATATGTTTAATCATGCGTATAGGCTCCTTATCTTAAAAATGTTCTCTTGAAAATTTTATCATAACGCCCCACATACGGAAAGAAACTTTGTGATCTTAGCGATCTTTTCCATCATTTTTACCATCAGACTCCTTGTCCTTTAGTAGGGCAAAAAAATTCTTAAGCTTCGGCGGAAGCGGTAGACCCATTCGTGAACAGTTTTCCGTAATCGAGATCAATTCGTTGGACAGATAAAAATACGTTGCCGCCCCTTTCATGATTTCCGTACCCATCAGGAGGTCCACATGATGCGCCAAAGAAATCACCATAAGCATTAAAGCCTTTCTTGCCAACCCCCAAAAGCCGGCTTTACTGCTTAACCCTTGCCCAGTCTTCACAGCGGCAGCGACTCCTGTTACATAATCAACAGCCATTGCAACCGTGAATAGCACCATAAGCTGATTCCAGCCGCCAAAGGCAAACGTAATAATGGCTCCTGCAGTGGCACAAATCATACTAAACATACTTGGATTAATATTCATACCTGCTCCTCCTCTCGGGGCGGATATTGTAATATATGCAGCGACGTGGTTACCCGTAAAGTCATATGACCTGTGCGTAGATATGAATTCATAGATTCATATAAAATAAGCTGCAAAATAAAGAAACAGGCCACCCTCTCTCAAAAAAATTGAAGTAGGGTAGCCTGCTTTTCTTTCAAGTTTATTCAATTAACGGTGGTCGTTCCAAAAATTAAGCGGAGTCAGATTATCATTCAACGGCTCGAACGAATATCCTTCTTTCTGCAAAGCCGCCATAATTTGTGGAAGCACCTTGATTGTAGATGGCTTATCATGCATCAGAACAACTGGTGTTCTGCCTTGCTTTTTCAGTCTCTTAATATCACTGAGGACCGTCTGTACAAAATGCTGCGGATTTTTAGTATAACGCCAATCATTGGAATCTATGTTCCAGTCCCAAATATGATAGCCTGCACCCGTCAGTTGATCGCGGTATGCTTTCTTCAAATACGGTTTGCTGCCATAAGGTGTACGAATCAAAGAAGTGCGTTTTCCTGTGGCCTTAAACAAAATCTCATTATCCTGATTCATCTCTGCCAGTGCTGCTGCCGGGGATGCATAGATCTTTTTCACCTGGTGTGTCATCCCATGGAGGCCCAAGCCATGTCCCGCGTCTACCATTCTCTTCATCACTGCGCTATGTTGGCGAATTTCAGGCCCTAGCATGAAGAACGTAGCCTTGGCATTATATTTGTCCAGAATATCCAGCAGCTGCGACGTATGCGCTGTAGGACCATCGTCAAAGCTTAAATAAATAGTGCGGCTGTTAGGCTTGGCATTTCCCGTATTGCCTGTATTGCTAGCTTTGCCTGGCTTTACAGATTCGTATTGCTTAATTTCCGCTGCGAATGTATTCAAAAACTGAGCATCGGACAAACTAGCGTTTGCATTCTGAATTCGATACACATTACTCGAAGGAATCGTAATAGTGAAGCCAAACGCATCGGTCAAAGTACGAATCGGCACCATCGTATGTCCTCCACGCTCAAACACATCACCTTTGTTTAGTTCCAGCGTAAAGCTGCGATTATGTCCAGTCAGCACCAACGTGTTTCCATTGGCCGAAGTAGAAATGCCCATCTTTTGCCCCAATGTAACGATCGGAACATACAACTTATCATTTTCCATTACAGGCTTAATCGTATTCGAATCTAGCAACACATCATTGACCCCAAGCAAAGGAGCCTTCGCTTGTGCACTCGCTGTATTCGTATGTATACCCAGCAAACCCAAACAACAGATTGCCATCAAGCATACAGCCATCCATTTTACTTTTAAAAGCTTCATCCATTACACCATCCTGTGCTGTATTTTATAATGTGCGGGAGCTATCTCTAGCTTGTCTATGAAGTTATACAGACATGACGATATAGACATGGCAATATAGACATTCACTCAACATATAGAACATAAACGCATCTCAACCGACTGAACCTGACGTCTTTTAGGCCCCCTATACATATTAATAGATTACCAGACTCTAGTAGGTAAATATAGTAGAACAATTTGAAAACAATCTCGCAATCCATCTTACCAAATAAGTTACAAAGTTGTGAATAAATCGACTGAGTTTAGAAGAATAAAAATAGAATGGATGGTATGCCTTCTCCTGTGAAAAAGCTATATACCTCAAATATCATAGTTATATTGCCAGATTTATAGAGTTATACGGGACGCAAAAAAGCACCTGAAATCACCATAAGGAATTTCAAGTGCTTTATAATTTTGTTTTAAGTAACTCGTACAGTCGTCCTTTGTAGCTTTGATAATGACATCATATACACGCGTTTTTCCTTATTACTTGGCATCAGGAAAATTATCCTTGATTGGCGGGGTAGAGTCCCAGCTTATCAGTTTAATATGGTACTTAGCAAGTAATTCATTTGAATTGGAAAATTGAGTGTTAATAGTCCTTCCATCATTTTCAAAAACCCTTCCATCTTTTTTAATGATAATACCTTCTTGTTCAATAAATATTGAGTCAGCAACGGTTTGCTGATACTCGTCAGAGCTATCCAAATCACCCATATAGTACTCTGCAATCCCTGGATCATAGGATATTTCTATTCTGCTATTGACTTCTAGCACTGGTAGTAATCTATCTCCGCCGGCTAATCTTTCCCTCCACTTACGATATTTGCCGCGAGCTTCATTTGAACCAATTCCATCATATTCGCATATTAAAGTATCTTGAATAACCTTTCGTTGCCCGTTAATTTCATATTCCAAACGAAATGGAAATTTTTCATATGTGATTTCAGGAGGCGAAGGATTAGGTTCTAATTGAATCCCTATAAATATTAGAAGCCAAGGTAAAGCAATGAACGCTATGATTGCAAATGCCAACAACAACGGAATGCTTAGAAATAACAATGTTTTTTTCACTTTTATTTAAACCCACCTCCTTCAAGGCAATTCTATTTTTCTCTGTAAAACCTTACAATCATAGGAGAAGAACATATTACCTCCATTTCCATAAAAAATGTTACATTTTAATATATCGACGCCTTAAACTTCCATTTTTATAGGTCGAATGGACCCAATTTTCCATAATCCGGTTAAGCCCATGGGATTAAAAGAAAATCAGGAGAGGAGTCACTTGCAAAGCCCCCTTCGGGTATAGTAGTATGTGTTTAAAAAAAATCGGAGGATATATGCCTAAACAACAAGACAAACATTCCATTCAGGCGTGGTCTCTGATCAATCGCAAATATTTGGGAAAAGGCGTGCGTGTCAAACGTTTTCGCAAACCAACACGCTGTCAAGTACGCAATCGCGTTCTACTTGCCGTTTTGATGGCTAATGACATTAAACTGTCCCAACTTGCCGAGGAGCTTTCCATCTCCTCTCGCAGCGTCAGCGCGTGGGTATATGAAGGTCGTATTCCCGGCAACACTAATCTGGAAAAGACGTGTAACACACTTGGTTATCCGCACCATATTCTATTTAATGAAGAGGTTGTCCGGCGTTCACCGCTCATTTGTCAACCATCACCGTCCCGTTTTATGAAACGGACTGTAACCCGTTCTCCGGTTAAAAACCGGATTTTGGCGGGTTTGTGCATGGTACATGATATTTCGGTGACCGATGTCAGTCATTGGATTGGCGTTCACCCGGGTACATTTCGGAAATGGTTGCATCAGGGTACCGTTCCTTCACAAACCTTCCAGGATCAGGCGGAACAGTTTTTCCGTATTCCAAAATCCATTTTGTTTGCTGATGCCATGCTGAAAAAGTAACAATGTCCTTTAAAACGAAACGATTGAAATTTTCATGAAAGTCTTTGAAAGGAACACATTACCATCTTTCAACCATAAGGCTTTCACATCATGTGATTCACAGAAATATAAAATTAAAAAAGCACAGTCTGCCGGTTTCTCGGCGCACTGTGCTTTTTAGATAACAAAAATTTAAATGCTTCTTGCTTATAAATTAGAACCTCATGGGTCATTTTCTTACTTTCATTTCTAGTACCATGCTCACATTACCCTTGTACGTACAACTTAGTAAACCTTTTCGTGTCTATTTTCGATAGATTTATGTACATAATTTCAGAAATGTATAACAAAACAGCCCATTTTCTGCAATCCAGAGAACAGGCTGTTCGGTACGGGGAGTAGCATGCCACCAACAATTCAGCGTCAAGACCAAGCGATTAATAGCCCTATCTCAAGATCCTTCGGATATTCACTGAGCCGGTCCCGTGGATTCACGTACAATTAACTCTGGCGGTATAATCCACTGACGCTCTTCTTCACGATACCCTTTTTCTTCAATCATCGATAACATCGTATCGGCGGCACGTAACCCCAATTCTTCCTTGGGATGCCGAATGGTTGTGAGTTTGATTTCCGTGGCTGTCGCCAAAAACGAATCATCAAATCCAACTAATGATAGATCAGCGGGAATACGCAGGTCTGCCGAACGTACAATATCCAGCAGACGCACCGCCAGTTCATCATTGTAGGTCACCCATCCAGTCGGACGTTTCCCTTTCTCCATTGCCAACAGCTCCGTTGCGCGTTGTAACGGGAGTTCATTTTTTTCTTCAGTCCGGTACGTCGTTACTGCATTCGGATGTAACGTCACTCCATATTTACGGTGAGCAGCTACAAACCCCTTCATCCGCAAAATTCCTTGCATATCATCGGTTTTGAAAAATCCGGCCAATCGCCGGTGCCCCAGCTTGATCAAATGCTCTGCTGCCAAAAAACCACCCTTTTCATCATCCAAGCGCAGACAAGGTGCATCCATCTCCTCATAACGCGCATTGATCATTAAATAAGGGATTTGGCGATTTTCTACGGTTAGATAATAGTTCAAATTGGGATTACGTTCTCCACTTTTGGTCGGCTCAATAATAATTCCGCTCAGTGGTTGACTCAGCAGCATTTCCAAGCACTGACGTTCTTGCTCAGGATCATTGCCTGTGCTTGATAGCAGCAGCTTGTAGCCTTGACGGCTTAGCTTGGATTCAATTCCCTGTACAATGGTTGGAAAAATATAATCCGATATATAGGTCGTAACGACTCCAATCATTCGTGGATCTTCGGGTTGCTTATGATCCCGGGCTGCAACAAAGGTTCCCTTGCCCTGTTTGCGAAACAGCCACCCTTCCTGTACCAGCTCACCCAGCGCCTGACGCACCGTTTGCCGACTAACTGCAAATTTTTCAGATATTTCGTGTTCAGAAGGCAGCTGGCTTTGCGGCTCCAGTTTGGATGAATGAATCCATGATAAAATTTCCTGTTTTACTTGTATATATTTGGGCGCCATAATTTCCTCCGTACTTGCCATATCATGTACCTATTCGTATTCCGATTATAGCATATCGTCCATTTGTACATATAAATGTTACAGGAGCAGGATATCGTTGTATGGCTGCCAAAGGCGTACTACTCGCAAGTCCCTTCCTTATGCTTAGACTGAGGGGCTAAAAAAACTGGTTTAGACGCACCCTTACGAACGAAGCAACTGGTGTTCATTCATATACTTGAGTCCGGTATAGCGATCACGCAAAGTATGTGCGGTACGCAAAGCGCGATCAAGCTGTTCCTGTGTAACCCCCAGCTCGGCAATGGTAGACGGCCCTCCAACCTGAGCTAGCCATGCACGCATCTGTTCTGATGTAGGCAAAGTCCGATATACTTTAAAAGCCTCCACATCCTGATTGGCAGCCAATTCTCTATACATGTCAGACAGCAAAGCAGAGGCAACGCCCACTTTGGCACCATGCAAAACTTGCTTGCGCCCCTCTGCAATAAAATCCATTTCAATTCGGTGGGAAATATGATGTTCTCCCCCTGAGGCCGGGCGGGAATGATCAATCAACAACATCGAAATACCGGATGCAACCAGCGCATTCATCAACACCTCGACCCCTGCCTTGCTGCCTGCCGCAATCTCATCCACATGCTCTACACAGGCACGTAAAGCCTCCTCGGTAATTCGGTTAGCCACAGGTGAATACGGCTCGTTTCCCAAATCTCTGGACACATGCCAGTCTGCTAATGAGGTGAACTTACCGAGCATATCGCCAAAACCCGCGGCAGTCATCGTTTGAGGGGCACTCGCCAGTACGGACAAGTCAGCGAAGATCGCTTCCGGCGGAACAGCTTGGAACGTCTGCTTGCTGCCGCCCACAATTAACGGGGCACCAGCGGAGGTAAAACCATCTACAGATGCAGCCGTTGGGACTGATAAGAACGGACGATTCATTTTATAGCACACAAAGCGAACCAGATCGTGAATTGTACCTGACCCAACAGCAAGCACAGCCTGACTCTGATCCGCTACCCCCAGTAAAACTTTCATAATATAAGCTTCATCAGCAATCACATCCCCTACAGCATTCGGAGGCAGCCGAACGACATCAACTGTCAAACCTGCATCACGGATTGATTCAGCTACTTTTTTCCCTGCTGCCGCTGATGTATGCTCATCTTCTACCAGAGTGACATGCCGATAATTTTGTTGATTTAGATAAGGAGCAATGGATTCAAGCGCTCCATCCCGTACCTTGATAAACAATTCAACCTTTCGGTAAGGATGATTAGCGTTACTAGCCTGCGCCTCTTCATTCCACAGCTTGATCTGCTCATTCATATTCATTTCATCAGCCTCCTGAAAAAGGAATAATTTGTACAAAAAAGATCTATACTAATCAATAGAGTCAGATTGAAAACGATTACTATTTAATTGTACGCACAAGTATAGGTGCAAGTCCAGAAAAAACGTACAAGTTACTATTCAATCCAACCATTCGAAAGGGACATGATGATGAAATTTGGAACAGATATTGCCTGTGCACTCGGGTTACTGGCAGGTACAACGTTTGGCAGTGGTATTGCTTTTTTGTTCGGCTGGCAAGCTTATCGCGCACTGACTTCTGTTACGGTCTTTGGCATTGCAGGGATTCTCATTACCATTGCCGTTTTTCGCTTATTGCACCATAAATCGCTTTCTACGTCCAATTCTCGATGAATTTTGTTGCAAACCAGCCCAGTTAAATTGGATTGCATACATAAAAAAACGGGTCTCATAAGCCATTGCAGCTTGTGAGTACCCGTTTTTAATTTGGAACCTATTTATTTAAACTTCTGGGTCAACGTCCAATTCATAATCAATTTCATCAAATCCGAATCCAAACAATTGAAGGAAATCCAGACGGTATTGTTCAAGATCACCCAGTTCGGATACGTTTTCGGTAGTGATCTCGGACCAAGCCGCTTTAACAGCTTGCTGTACATCCTCTCTCATTTCCCAGTTGTCCAGACGAATGCGCCCTTCTTCGTCCGTTTCCACAGTGGACCCACTGTATAACGTCTCGAACAGACGTTGCGCCTGCTCAATACATCCCTCATGCAGTCCTTTTTCTTTCATGACCTTAAACAGTAAGGAAATATACAGAGGCACTACAGGGATAGCCGAACTGGATTGGGTAACCAAAGCTTTATTCACTGAAACGTAGGCCTTCCCATGATAAGGCTCCAGTTGCTTTGTTAAAGTATGCGCTGTGGCTTCCAAATCATTTTTAGCTTGGCCAATCGTTCCTTTACGATAGATAGCCTCTGTAATTTCAGGACCAATATACGAGTAAGCCAGTGTGGTTACTCCTTCAGCCAGCAGGTCAGCTTCTTCCAACGCTTTTAGCCATAAGGACCAATCTTCGCCACCCATGACCGTAATGGTGTTCTCAATTTCTTCTTGTGTAGCTGGTTCCAACGTAATTTCCGATACGACGCCCGTATTTGTATTCACCGTTTTATTCGTAAACGGCTGTCCGATCGGCTTGAGAACGGAATTAAAAGTTTCACCTGTTTCTGGATGAGTCCGCCGAGGTGAGGCTACACTATACACGATCAGGTCTACCTTGCCCAGTTTTTCCTTGACCAGCTTCAGCGTCTCCTGCTTCATTTCATGGGAAAAAGCATCTCCATTCATGCTTTCCGCTATGTAACCAGCTGCTCTGGCTGCTTTTTCGAAGGCCACTGTATTGTACCAGCCTGCCGAAGCCGTACGTCCCTCTGAAGCAGGACGTTCAAAGGATACTCCTATAGTGTCAGCTCCCATACCGAAGCTCGCAGCGATGCGGGAAGCCAGTCCATAACCTGTGGAGGCTCCGATCACGAGTACCTTTTTAGCTCCTTGTAGTGACGTGCTATCTTTGATGTAGTCGATTTGGCGATTAACATGAGCCGCACATCCTGCAGGATGCGCAGTCGTACATATAAAACCACGAATTTTCGGTTTAATAATCATTGCAAGGGTCCCCCTACTTTGGCATTCATTTAATATTGATGGAATGGTTGTCCAGTCATAACTATATTACAAATCAGCTTGCGGCTCAACATATAACATAGTCTTGAAGGTAACCGTTCAATACTACGACAACAGACATCTCCGAACTACCGATCTATGAAAAAAAGAAAATCGCCGTAAACCTCATAGTCTACAGCGCTCTTTTACTTCACTATTCATTTTGACTCACTTTCTAGCAACCGCACATCTTCTCCTTGCTGTTGTCTTTTTTTGATATTCGCTCTTCCCCAGGTACACATTAAATCAATTATTTAATTTGCCGTTATACCATATTCTGTTATATAATATTCCACTTTTGGAGGCATTTGATTATACACATGTCTGCCAACGATGCCATCCTTCTCAAGTTCACGAAGCTGCTGTATAAGAACCTTTTGAGAAACGCCTGGAATACTGCGCTGTAATTCACTTGTCCTCTTTCTACCAGACATTAGTAAGCATATGATTAAAGATTTCCACTTACCCCCGATGATCTCAAGTGTTGCTTCTATCCCTAAATTATATTGTTTCATACGACCACCTCTTCAACGCTAAAATAACTTAGTTGACCTAATTAATTCTATAATCCCATATCTTTATTCTATTTATTGTGTGTATTTACTTTTTTTATAGCGTTATGTAAGAAAGGTGATCTATAATGAAGACTCTCGTGATTTTAGCACATCCGAATATTGAAGATTCCAGAGTAAATCAAAGATGGAAACAACAATTACTTCAATATACCGATGAAATTACAATTCATGAAATTTATAAAGAGTATCCCAACTGGAACATTGATGTTTTGAAAGAACAAAAGTTAATTGAAGCACACAACAATATCATATTTCAATTCCCTTTATATTGGTATAGTTACCCTCCTTTATTAAAAAAGTGGTTTGATGATGTTTTTACGCATGGATGGGCTTATGGTTCAAAAGGTGATAAATTAAAAGGAAAGAAGCTAGGGATCGCCATGTCGATTGGTGATAAAAAAGAAAACTACTTATCTACAGGTTCCGTTACATTTACGGTAGATGAAGTCATAGCCCCTTTTAAAGCAAGCGCAGTACATGTTGGCGCCACGACATTACCCTATTTCGCTGTCTTTGGAGCCTCGTTTCAAGCAAGTGATGAAAACATTAACCAGAGTGCGAAGGACTATATTAAGTATATATTCCAGTATAAATAAAATGGCTATTTACACGCAGCATTTCAAGCATATAAAAACAGGCTCTTGGTGGCATACAGCCAATCCAAGAACCTGTAAATGTTAGGTATAATGCGGTCGAGAGGACTCGAACCTCCACGGGGGGTTAGCCCACACGGACCTGAACCGTGCGCGTCTGCCAATTCCGCCACGACCGCATACTATGTACTGATGGCAATATCATTAATTACCGTAATTAAGATTATATCTTGAATAAACCTTAAAAGCAAGGCATTTTATATTATATTTTTTATGAATAATGCTAGTAAATATAAGATAATCACTGGATATCACCAACCAGATATGGTAGGATGAATGTATCAGGAAAGGAGGTGCGTCAACATCAATAATCATATGTTGAGCGTATCCCTTACCCGGTCCGTTATTCTCTAATATACAGAGTTGACGGAAGCGCGGGATACGGATCAAGGCTTTAATTAAGCGCCACGGGTAGAAAGGCCGTCTACGGACGGCCTTTTTTATTTCAACATCATAGCTTATTAAGGATAAGATTACATAATGTGAAAAGAGGCGTTACAATGTCAATTAGACCTGCGAAAGTAGAAGAATTAAAGGAACTAGTAGCCATCTGGCTGGATGCTTCTATAGAAGCCCACCATTTTATTGCTCCGCAGTATTGGAAATCTCAAGCTGCCGAGATGGAGAACAAGTATCTTCCCCTCGCTCAAAACTACGTTATCATACAAGATGATCTTACGATTGGCGGCTTTGTTTCCATGTTGGATGGATACTTGGCTGCTCTGTTTATACGTGTTGATTCTCAAAGAAAAGGCTATGGCAAATTGCTATTAGATTGGGTTAAGCAACAGCATGAGGAAATTCAATTAAAGGTATACCAGTCCAACACGAAAGCATTTAACTTTTATACTAAAAACGGATTTATCATCCAAGCAGAAGCTGTGGATACCGAAACGGATGAGAAGGAATTTGTGATGGCTTGGACAAAACATTCTCTTACTTAAGCCCATATACCTCGGTATATAAAATCTCTTTAAACGGAGCAAACGCCGATTCAGCCAACGCATCTGGATAGCTCATAATCTGAAGCCGCAGATCAGCCTGTCCTTCTCTTAAAGGGGGCTGTACATATTCAAAATGGTTCAGATGAAACCCCAAACGTTCGTAAAAGCCGATCCTTCTCTGTGACCATTCATCCACTGGCGGCTCAACCTCCAGCACTACCGGCTGATCAGACCGTGAGATAAATCTACTCACGAGCTTTTTGCCTAATCCACCACCTCGTATACGTGAATCTACTGCAATGTGCTCTACAAACCGAAAATGCTCAAATTCCCAGCCCGCCAAAAAGGCCACTATGTTGCCCTGCTCATTCTTTTCAGTGATGATGCGATAGCTAGGATGCTTCAATAAAGCCTTTTGACCCGCAAACGTCCTGCATTCTGATGCGGGAAAAGAAGACTCCATAATCGCATATATTTCAGAAAAATCGTGTTCGTTTATCATATATTCCTACTCCTTTACCTCTGATTCCCCCAAATGACAGGCAGTCTTCATAAAGAGAAAGAGGGATGTTTAGACCACAGTTAGACCTTGTTTAATTCCGTTAGCGTCAGCAGCATATGTTCCAACAACTCTGGAATATCCTCCATCTGATCTTCGTTAATTTGCCTGGAAAATCGGAGTTCGATCCTGTTTTGGTATGTAGATGTCTTCTCTCCGTAAATCTGACTTAACATCTGTACTGGGCGAAGATCGGGCTTCCAAACCTCAGTCAGTATATTTTCAATCCGGCTGCATTGCGTGTCAATCTCCCGAATCTTCATATGAAAATACAACAGCAAGCTGCACCCCGGAGTTTGATCTTCCATCTCCAAAATTTCTGCAGCCAGATTGTTTAAATCCATTTTTAGTCGAAGTTCTGCCGTCACATCCGGCTGTTCTCTCAGACTGAACTGTACACCAAATTCACGCGCCATTACCGACATTTCCAATCTATCGATTCGCTGCGTAATGTTAATACATGAGTCTAGATTATCCAGATCGTAAACCGCATTTTCCATTGCTACTTTTAAGTTATCAAAAACGGTCGGGTCGAACATTTTTCTCACCTCCAATTATGGAGTATAACATAGCTTGTGTTACTCCTAAAATAGGATGCCCCTTTTCATGAAAGCATATTAAGAAGGAATTCTATAGTATACAGTAAGTTGGCTAACTCTTAATTGATGTTTAATAAATAAATTTGTAAAAACGCATAATTGTGACAAAAATATATATTTATTTGTCTATTGTTACATTTTTATTCCAATTTATTGGAATACAATATATAATAATGGATGGGATTAGCAAATTTTTTTATTATATAAATCCCAAAATAAAAGAAGGGAAGAGATGATTAAATGAAAAAGGCAGTTTTTTCTACACTAGGTTTAGCACTTCTATTAAGCACATCCACCGCTGTTGCATCTGCTCAAGAAGCAGCACCCGCTACAAACGGCTTAACTCCTTCCTCTGTACTTGAATATCATGAACAGGAACCAAATGATAGTTTTGAACAGGCTAATTACTATTTTATAGGTGATGCTGTTATCGGAAGACTTGGTACAGAGGGAGTGCCTGGAGTCTGGGAAGCCTACGATGTATATAAATTTAAGGCTTTTGAATCGCAAGAAGTTCATTTTACAATTCAGGGAGACAGAACTTCTGATTCCTGGTTGCAAATGACTGTTTATGATAGTAATGGAACAAAAATCAAACGTTCAAGAGACGGTCGTTATTTTTTAGATGTAGAACTTGAAAAAGGTAAAGAATACTACCTCGCCGTCGAGGTTTTTCCAGGACTTCAATTTGGAGGACGTATATTTGACTATAAAGTCTCTTCTGAAGTTGTAAGGTAGACTAACCAAATTTATGTAACTTTTTCAAGTTGTGAATCGTTATTTAATACCTGTCGTCGTATTGGATACATGTAACAGGCACATATAAAAACTAAAAAATCCCTATACACACCAAAAAGCCTCACCCTTTCTTAAAGGGGCGAGGCTTTTGTAGTTGAGTCATTCCTTCGTTAAACTCAGTTCATTTAATTCTGCCTATTCCTTACGACAAACGCGAGCTAAAGTCCTCGTAGGAGAACTGACGGATTACCTTGATGCCTTCTTCGTCGTTGTAGCTGGCGATGGCTGGCAGGTTGACACCGTTGAACATGTGATTTTTGACCATGGTGTAATGAGCCATATCGCAGAACACAAGCTTGTCTCCTGGCTTCAATGGCTCTTTAAAGGAATAGTCACCAATGATATCTCCAGCCAAGCAAGTAAGTCCACCGAGTCTGTAAGTATGTTCATACTCGCCAGGCTTACCTGCACCAATGATATTCGGGCGGTAAGGCATTGCCAGCACATCAGGCATATGACATTCAGCTGAAGTATCCAGAATGGCAATATCCATTCCATTTTTTATCGTATCCAACACGGTTGCAACCAGATATCCGGTGTTCAGAGCGATAGCTTCGCCTGGCTCAAGATAAACTTGCACACCGTATTTATCCTGAAAGTATTGAATACAACGTACCAGGGTGTCCAGATCGTAGTCTTCTCTGGTAATATGGTGACCGCCGCCGAAATTGAGCCATTTCATTTGCTTAATGTATGGCCCGAATTTCTCATCCACGACTTTAATGGTACGCTCCAGCGTATCTGAATTCTGTTCACACATCGTATGAAAATGAATACCATCCACGCCGTCCAGATCCTCGGGTCTAAAGTTAGCCAGAGTCACACCCATTCTGGAGTTGTTGTAGCAAGGATCGTACAACGGCGTTTCGATTTCCGAATACTCCGGATTCACTCGAATGCCGATGTCGATTTTTTTGGAAGTTACGCCTTGCACTTTGCTTTTGAAGCGTTTCAGTTGATCAAAGGAGTTGAAAACAATATGGTCAACATACTCCAATAGCTCATCAAATTCACTGTCAACATAAGCAGGTGCGTAGACGTGAACCTCCTTGTTCATTTTTTCGCGACCGAGTCTTGCCTCGAACAACGAACTGGAGGTTACGCCTTTTAAATATTTGCCAACCAGAGGAAAAGTCGAAAACATCGAAAATCCCTTAAGCGCGAGCAGAATACTGCAACCTGTCCGCTCTTGAACGGAATTCAAAACCTCAAGGTTTTTGACAAGGAGTCTTTCGTCAACAAGATAACAAGGTGATGGGAGTCCGGTAATATCAATATTCATCGCAGACCTCAATCAAGCAACGTTGGCGCAAAGTTCTCTTGCCATGGCAATCCGTGTTTATTTAGTGCTTCCATGAATGGATCTGGATCAAATTCCTCAACGTTGTAAACGCCCGGTTTTTTCCAAAGGCCTTTGATGATAAGCATTGCACCGATCATAGCTGGAACACCTGTTGTGTAAGAGATGGCTTGGGATCCAACCTCTGCATAACATTCCTCATGATCGCAAACGTTGTAAACATAATAGGTTTTTGGCTTTCCATCTTTAATGCCTTGGATAATGCAACCAATGTTTGTTTTGCCCTTTGTTCTTGGTCCCAGAGAAGCCGGGTCCGGCAAAATAGCTTTCAGGAATTGCAGTGGAATGATCTGTTGGCCTTCATAATCAATAGGCTCGATCGAGGTCATGCCTACGTTTTGAAGTACGTTCAAATGATTCAGATAATTGTCCGAGAATGTCATCCAGAAACGGATTTTTTTCACGCCTTTAATATTCACTGCAAGAGATTCCAGTTCTTCATGGTACAAAAGATATATATTTTTCGGTCCAATTTCAGGAAGATCGTATACTTTTTTCTCAGAAAGTGGCTCAGTTTCAATCCATTCTCCGTTTTCAAAGTAACGGCCTTTCGCCGTAATTTCACGAATATTGATTTCCGGATTAAAGTTAGTTGCAAAAGGATATCCGTGGTCCCCTGCATTCGCGTCCACAATATCAATCGTATGAATTTCATCAAAATAGTGCTTTTGAGCATAGGCCGTAAATACTCCAGTCACACCTGGATCAAAACCGCTGCCCAGCAGAGCTGTAATTCCTGCTTTTTCGAATCTTTCTTTGTAGGCCCATTGCCAGCTGTATTCAAACTTCGGCGTATCCGGCGGTTCATAGTTCGCCGTATCAACGTAATGAACACCTGTCTCAAGGCAAGCATCCATTATCGTCAAATCCTGATAAGGGAGAGCCACATTGATAACTACATCCGGTTGAAAGCTTCGAATCAAGTCAATGACCATGTCGGTGTTGTCAGCATCAAGCTGAGCCGTTTGGATCTTCGTACGACCTCCACCCAGCTTCTCTTTAAGCGCATCGCATTTCTCAACAGTTCTGCTTGCGATACAAATTTCTTCAAATACATCTGGGTTTTGGCAACATTTATGCACCACAACGCTGGCCACGCCACCGGCGCCAATAATCAATGCTTTTCCCAAAATAAATAACCTCCTTATTCCATACGCTAATCGCTAATCATTCTTGCAAACAAAATGATTATAAAGACATCCCACCAAATAATCAAGAAAAACGATAATTTGCTGTGTCAAAATTCACAGAAGCATGTCACAAAAATTTTACAAATTCCAAAATTAGGCATAAATTTTCCGAAAGCGAGCAGAAATTAAGCCCTTCCCCATCCATTACAGAGAAGCCAGCGCATCTTTAACGGACGTTTTCTTGAATATAATGCTTATGCCTTAAAGAGATCATATTATCTTATTTTTGAACAAAAGACCACCCCTCCACGTCTATGACGAAGATTCATGAGATGGTAAAATAATGGGCTGATAGCGTAAAGCTTCATCTACAATCTCTGCCGCACTCAAACCGCGGTCATCCCAGTAGATCAAATTACTAATCTCCGGATGTGGTGTATTTTGCATGACTACATTCAACATGTTGTCGAGTTCCTCTTCTGTTCCCTCGCCGCTGATGATTTTTTCCACTAACTGTATAAGCTCACTTCGGTTCAACTTTTGATGTTTCAATGGGTCTCGGTTCAGACTCATACAATCGCCCTCCTAGGATGAATTGTAGTCGACATAGTGGAACCTTACACTTCTACTGTAAGCGCTATACGACCTATTGTGGAGCCTTGAGAAGTATCATAATAAATAAAACCGCTCCCGGTACGGGAACGGCTCCATATCGTTATAATGCATTTTAAACCATGATTTTGCAAATATCGTTCGTGAATTCAACCGGATCTTGCAGCGGCAAGCCCTCGATCAGCAAGGCCTGATTATACAGTAAGGCCGTATAGAGATTTACCTTCTCCTTGTCCTTAGCAAAAGCTTCTTTCAAAGAGTTAAACACCGCATGGTTTACGTTGATTTCCAGCACTTTATTCGCTTTGACATCAGCGTTATTCGGCATGGCGTTCAAAATTTTCTCCATCTCAATGGTTACTTCGCCGTCAGCGGACAAACATACCGGGTGTGTCTTCAAGCGCTTGGAGGCTTTTACACTGGATACTTTGCCTTCCAGCAAGCCCTTCATGTACTCAAACAACTCCTTGTTGTCGTTTTGTTCCGCTTCTGTTTCTTTCTCATTTTCGTCAGACTCAATGCCGAGATCGCCACTCGAGACGGATTTGAATTCTTTCTCTTTATAGCTTATGAGCATTTTAATAGCGAACTCATCAATATCATCCGTGAAGTACAAAATTTCGTAGCCTTTGTCGGCCACCAATTCAGTTTGCGGCAGCTTTTCAATACGCTCATTGGACTCCCCGGAAGCATAATAAATATACTTTTGATCCTCTGGCATACGAGATACATATTCGTCCAAAGTAACCTGCTTCTTCTCTGTCGAAGAGTAGAACATAAGCAGATCCTGGAGCGTTTCCTTATGTCTGCCGTAATCATTGTAGACACCAAATTTCAATTGTCTGCCAAATGATTTGTAGAATTGATCATATTTCTCCCGATCATTTTTGAGCAGAGTCAACAGCTGGCCTTTAATTTTGCTTTCGATATTTTTGGCAATCAGCTTCAACTGACGGTCATGCTGCAGCATTTCTCTCGAAATGTTGAGGGACAGACTTTCGGAGTCAACCATACCTTTTACGAAGCTAAAATAATCCGGCAGCAGGTCAGGAGATTTTTCCATGATCAGCACACCGTTGGCATACAGCTCAAGCCCTTTTTCATATTCCTTGGAGTAGAAATCGAACGGAATATTTTCAGGAATAAACAAAATCGCTTGGTACACTACCGCACCGTCTGCGCTGATATGGATATGCTGAAGCGGCTTGTCGTAACCATAGCGTTTTTCCGCGTAGAAATTTTGATAATCCTCGTCGGTCAGCTCGCTTTTATTTTTTCTCCAGATGGGCACCATGCTGTTAATACGTTGTTCTTCTTTGTAATCCTCGAACTCGTTATCGCTTCCCTCTTTGAGACGCTTGCCTGAAATGTCCATTTTAATCGGGTAGCGAATAAAGTCGGAGTACTTTTTAATAAGTGCTTTTAAACGGTACTCGTCCAAATATTCGTCGTAGGACTCCTCCTCGGTGTTGGCCTTGATTTTAAGCACAATCTCGGTTCCGACTTCGTCCTTCTCAGCCTCCTCAATGGTATACCCATCAGCGCCTGTGGATTCCCATTTATAAGCAGTATCGCTTCCCAAAGCCTTGGTCGTTACTGTAACCAGATCCGCTACCATGAAAGCTGAATAGAAGCCAACGCCGAATTGACCAATGATGTCATGTCCATCCTTGGATTCATTTTCATTTTTGAACGCCAGTGAGCCGCTTTTAGCAATGACGCCCAGGTTATTTTCCAGCTCTTCCTTGGTCATCCCAATTCCGGTATCCCTCAAAGTCAGCGTTCTGTTGTCTTTATCGGGAGTTACTTTAATATAATAGTTTTCTTTGTCAAAAACCAATTGATCGTCTGTCAGTGCTTTGTAGTAGATTTTGTCAATCGCATCACTTGCGTTGGAGATGAGCTCTCTTAGGAAAATTTCCTTTTGCGTGTAAATCGAGTTAATCATCATTTCGAGCAGACGCTTGGACTCAGCCTGAAACTGTTTTTTCTCCATTCGAATATCTCCTTTCAAATATACACCTATGTAAGGCCAGCGGATAAGAGCTATGCAAACGATTCAGCTTTGTTAGCACTCCCACCATTCGAGTGCTAGCCTACCTTTTTTATAACATTCCTCATTTTTTATGTCAATATCTTGGTTAACTTACACAGTAAAATTCCATTTTAGGAAACTGCTAGTGTCTGATCTGCTTAAACATCACGTTAAACAGTTCGGCAGAGGACGGAAACAGCCCTTGAACATGGGGAAGCAGATTACTCCTGATCCGCAGCTCATCCCCATCCAAATGCCTTAGATCTTCATGATAGAACCAGACAATAGGATAATCCCCGTCCTTATGTCTGCTGCCTGCGTTTAAACATACGGGACCTTGATCGTCTTCTGCAATCGCAAATGGAATATAGCCTGCTGACAATAGAGGTGACCATTGATCGATCAAATCATAAAATGCCTTTAAGCCTTGACCCACTGGCAGACGTGGAAATTCTACAAACGTGCAATCGCTCCAGTATACTCCCGGAATAGATTCATTATCGAATTGTAAAGATACATAATGGTAGGACATGATAAAATTCCTCAGCAGAGGCGGCAGTTCAAAATGGTATTTTTCCTCCAGCTCCCGAACTTCTTGTTCTGTAATCTGTGAAGGAAGGGGCTTCCACTTGATCCATCCCTCCTCATCGACGTTCCCATCACGCATTTCGAGCGGTACATTTTCTTCCACATCCATAAAAAAGGCTTCATCCATCTGTGCAAATAACTCCTTCATGGATGAACGAATATCCGCTTTCTTGTCCATGTCCTCACACCTCTTCCCTTCTTATTCGCATTTTCCATTATGCTAATGCGAATTTATATAAAAATATCATTGCAATTATATGCCACTGCCCTTTATATGTTCAGCTTATCAGAACTTGCTTTTTTCACCATTCGCAGAATATTAGTATTACCAGCGCAATGGCTCATAGTTACGCCAGAACAACCAACGCCCTATCTCGTGAATGGGAGCAGTGCCAATGCTATATTCATCCTTGGTGCCACTCTGCAAATCAATTAAATGAAGCATACCACCATACGTTCCAACCGCTAGCATGCCTTCATCGGGTGTAACTGCCAGCCCGGAAATCGTACTACCGACAAAATAGCGCCAAAGCTCACGCCCCTCTCTATCAATAAGACGAAGATATCCATAAGCATCGCCTAGAATAGATCCTTGTGTCAGCGCTACGGCAGCGTATACTCGCATTTCTTCATTCATTATCGGCCATTCTTCCTTATTCTGAGCAAGCCCCTGCTCCACTTCGGCAATCGGCACCTGAATGGTGGCACCGTTGTAGAAATGACAGGCATTGAACCAGACATCCAGACCATCTTTGGAAAATAGGGCATAGTGCGGATAGCTGGAGCCTGGCTCCAATGTGTGCACCGTCTTATCGGTTAAGTCCATAAGCAAATGCTCACTCATCTGGCTACCATAAGCGATCCAGCGTCCATCCTTCGACACAGCACCATGCGCCATATCCACAATCGTGTCTTTCAGTTCTAGTTCTCTACGTTCAGACGCTTGGGGATGGACCAAATCTACCTGATCAGCAGTCAGCAAATAAACGCCATAACCGCACACCAGCAGAAGACGTTGTCCATCATCAAACGGAATTACTTCATCTAATATATCCTCAGGATGCTCCTCATCCGCCAAGCATTCCAAGTCAGGAATAGACGCTTTTAAACGGGCTTGTATATCCTTCCACGGATAATACGCTGTCTCTTCCCCTTGCAGATTCCGATCCGGTTGACGAACAATCCGAATCCCTTGCCCATCCACCAACGCAAAATAAATCCCGTCCGGCGAACAACCTACTCGATGCAATCCGGGAATTGATCTGATTTCATCTTTTCCCGCTATGTAGATCTTTCCGCGTTCCCGAGGATTGCCTGCATGTAGAACGACTTCATTGCCTCCATTCATAAAAGTCACCGGCCTCACGGCTTGCAAAGCCTCCTCAAACGCCGGTGTAAGCGGC
This sequence comes from Paenibacillus ottowii, assembly GCF_006874425.1. GTDB lineage: Bacteria > Bacillota > Bacilli > Paenibacillales > Paenibacillaceae > Paenibacillus > Paenibacillus ottowii. The sequence continues at coordinate 131,368 of NZ_VIJZ01000004.1, read as the reverse complement.
CAGGATGCAGCCGGAATCTCCTGACGTAACTTCTCTACTTCCCCAGCCTGATTTGCCTCCTGAATCATTCGAAAAATATCTTTGGCCAGCTTAGGACGTTCATCCTGCTTCGGCTCTGGCTGCTCCTGCTGCCATTGGCTTTCCATACCGATTCTGACAAACTCGTTCACATCTGCGGCATACCTTTTTCCCGCCTGTCGCCACTGCGCTGCCATTTCATGATTCAACCAATTCATTCCGCTCCCCCATCCAGTGTATGTATGTCTTATTTGTTCCATAGGCTTTATTCATTCTGTTAGGTGGTTTCTCACCTTCGTCAACACAGACCACAGGTCTATCACTGCTTTTACCTCCTCATAGTCCAGATAGGTATCATGCTTTTCATAATATTTGACCGCCATAATCACCATCTGAAGTGTCACTGGCTGTCCAGTATCCTTAAGGACTTCTACAATACTCTCAAAAGTCGCTAGCTCAAACCAGGTTTGAACCTGACGATCTGATATCCATACGGGAATATGCTCGTCCTGCTCGTTCGTTGCGACTGTACCGTCCTCTGCACATTCCTCCAGCCAATGCTCATCCAAATAATAAATCGGTATGTGAACAGGGTCCTGATCCCATTGAGCCACATTCACATATAACCTGTTATTATGCAGTTGCCCCACACTGCGCACCAATTCCTGCAATCCTTCAAATATACGATAAGACGGGCGCTCTCTGCGAAGGTAATCCTTAAGTCTTGTCTCGTACCTGCTCATCTCCAGCCACCCCGTTTCTATATCAGCTGAGCCTTCAAAATTCGCTTAACATACATTTGTAACTGATAAAACCCGATATAAGTACAAGCACCTTGTCAATTGTTAAGACTACCTAAGGAGATTGATCTATTTATGAAAAGAATCACCGCACTTATTATTCTGTCCATGCTATTACTTGTAACCCCGATTTACGCTGCTGCACCAGTACCTATGCTGGTTTATGTGGATCAGAGCAACCACTCCTTCATCCCGCTTCGCCTCCTGAACAGCTATGAAGGGATCATACTCAACCTAAACCCGGCTGATAAAAAAATAGAAATAGCGCAAGGCAATACCCGGCTTACATTATTTATGGGACAAGCTACTGCTAAAGTGAATGATCAAACGGTTCGTATGCAAAATGCACCTTTTACCGATAACGGCGCTACCTATGTACCCTTGCAGTTCGTCAGCCAACATCTAAATCTACAAGTCTTGTGGCAAAAAGAAACCTCAGCCGTGCGTATTACGCAGGATAAGACGTCTGTTACACTTCCAGTACTTACCGGCATACTACCCGGAAATACTCCCCCAATCACGGTAGCTCATAAGAACTTTAAGATTGGATCTCGTACCTTTTCCGCCAAGATGGTCACCATCTCCATGCTCCATCCCAAGGTGAGTTTGGACGTAGCACTGGCAGGCGATACCCTTGGTAAAGTGGAGGACTTGAATCGTCTCGCCAAACGCAATCAAGCGGTTGTAGCTATTAATGGCACATTCTTTGACGCCTATACCAAAAGCTCCTACAAAACGCCTTACGGCTATCTGGTCAGTCATGGCAAGATGTTGAAAAAAAGCTCCGGCGATCAACGTACCGTCTTCACCTACGATACTAACCATTTAGCCAAGCTCATGTCGGGTTCTGCTTTTGAACAACAGTTAAGTCAAGGCAGCGTCGAAGGTGCTCTTCAAGCTGGACCTCGTCTGGTCACGAACGGCCAGGTTTCCCTTAATGTCAAAGCTGAAGGCTTCAAGGACCCTAAAATATTAACAGGCGGCGGCGCCCGCAGCGCACTTGGAATTACGAGGGATCATAAACTGATCCTCCTAACTACAAGCGGAGCGACTATTCCGCAGCTCGCCCAGATAATGAAGCAGGCTAGTGCTTATCAGGCCATGAATCTGGATGGCGGTGCTTCCAGCGGATTGTACTACAACGGCTCTTACCTCACTACCCCCGGCCGCCAAATCAGCAACGCCATTATTGTAAAGTATCAATAGCCTTTTTCATTTTCCCAGTCACGGTTATTATAGATTCCCTGTGTTGAAGCGGCTTGCCTGATCCGTTACAGTTTGATCCTACAATCTACAATCGAATCAGGCTGGTAAAGCTGTTGCTGCCTTCGCTTCCTTTTTTAAAAGAAAGGTAAATACGGTTGTTTTCTCCTCTGCTTGCCAAGCATTCATAAAGCCCGGGTTGCACAGACAGGAATGATCCTCCCCATACACAATCAGGTTCCAACTCGCCACCTGTCGCTTCCTCTCCTGCGCCAATAAATATATTCCCTGAGGGAACCTTCAAAAATAGATGCACCGTAGGCTGCTCGATATGATCTGTTATCACAACCTCATACGTCCCGTCCGCTCCCAGATTCAAAAAAGCAGCATTTCCCGCATTCAACTCCCCCAGCTCGTCCGCTTCAATGGACCACCAATCCGGTTCATCGTTCAAACGATGCTTTAGAGCTTGCGTATCAAATAGGCAAAGAGTCGCCGTATCTGTCGTAAATTGAAATGGACTATTTGCCATGTTCATCATGCGATCCTCCTGATCATGGTCAGCGAATTTCCTTTTCGTCTTCCGCTATCCGTATTGCTATAGATTTGAGGGGAATTATCCCTTTATGTAAAGTATAACAATGCTTGTAGGGCCAGACAACATACTAGAGCCACCATCCATCTGCATTAAAAAAGCCCTCTCTCACGCTGTTGTAAAAGAGGGCTGCTTTACGAATTTGAGCGATGCAAACCTAACGTTAGATCAGAAAAGATTTGGTGATAATCACCAGCAAAATAAACAATACCAAAATCGCGCCTGTGGATGTCCAGGCTCCACCGCAACCTACTTGACCCATATCTAAATCCCTCCTTGCGTTAAAGCTTACTCTTATCGTATGTAGAAAAGTGGATAACGACCGGGCGAATCGGCAAGTTTATTTGCCATGGAGGAGCTTCTTAGAAAATGGACTGGTACGTTTCGGATGAATCAGTTATGACTCGGGATGACAACTGGCAGAGAATGTCGTCGGATCTGCGCAACAGCCTGCTCACATCCTTCTGCTTCATCTTTTGAATGAGCGAGGTTTCTAGCTGGGATGAAAGAAATTGAGTGGTGCCTATAAATACAACAATATCCAATCCTGGGTTGGTGTCAGTATGTAATAAGTGCAACAAATCCGCCATGGACAAGAGTCACGGAGGGAAAATATTATTAGTTTCTTTCATATATAGAGCTTTTACCATGGAGGTTAACGCCCTGTCGCAGAGGATAATGCAGCATTGGAGTTGGTTATGCTTGTACAATATTTGGGCTAGTTTCATGTGGTATTGGGATAGCGTGTGGAAATCGGTTATTGACTGATGTAGGTGTTGTACAGGTCTGGATGGTTGAGTGGGACTTGGAATACAGGTAGAAAGAGCTTCTTTCATATCTATTCCTCCAGAGAATTTCAAGTATAGTCTTATTATACTCTAAAATAATACTTATAGATATAATTAATAACAAATATACGATTCTTAATCTCATGTTTGCCAAAGAAAATCTTGTCTACACTTTTTAGTATGAAGGGGTGTAGATGCATGCTGGACAAAGAAGTGTTAAAGCTAGTTGGGGCTAGAATAAGAGTTTTACGCAAAGAAAAAGGCCTCTCGCAAGAAGCACTTGGGGAAAAAGGCGGATTTCATTTTACATACATTGGGCAGATCGAACGTGGAGAAAAGAATGTTTCCTTGATAAATGTAGCTAAAATCGCAAAAGCACTAGACGTAAACTTAGTTCAGTTGTTTTCTTATGTAAGTGAGGACCCCAAAATTGTGGAGTCTGATGAAGATATTATAGAAATTATTACAATGCTCAAAAAATCGAGCCCAGAGAAGGTACGTCTAGCGAGGAATGTTATACGGGAGATTATCAACTAAGAAGATTCTCAAAAATTGTGAGAGCAATCTCTTGGGAAATAAAAAAAGGACCATACTTTTCATTTTCAGAAAATCATAGTCCTTATTTTCCATTTAACACCAAAAGGATACATTAGTTTTTTGTCGTGACCTTGTTAGATGGAATTTAACGCAACAGCCATTCCTTTATTGTCAATGTAGAAGAGCCATTTTGAATGAGCGGATCTAAATTTCCAATCTTTGTCGCCTCCTCAAGTGACGCTGCTTTTATTAAATAGGCTCCTCCCGTTCCATCGCTAAATGGACCATACTTTTCAAGAAGCCCCTCTTTCTTCAACTTTTCCAGATGATCATAGTGCCCTTCGATATCATCTGCATTGAACTTGTTTGTTCGTGTAGTAATTAATAAAAAGTAACTCACTGATTTCCCCTCCATATTTCCCTTGTAATAAAAAATATCTGACGTTCCTTTAAGAAGATATTACAGCGTTAGCTATTAAAATAAAAGCCCTCAAAGATGAAATGCAACTACAAGGGAATTTGGTCAATTTTAGTGGCTTTAGCCAGTTGAGTACGCAAAGCGTGCGAAACAAAAAACCACCTGATGCAATCGTTATAATAGGAGTGTTCAAGCTACTATGTATAACGAAAGGAGAAGGTGGTTTTTGTGGCACAAAGCAGAGATGGCATGGCACATACCAAGTGGATGTTTGAGGCAACCATTAGAAAGTATATTCAAGAGCAGGAAAACCAGAGGCTTATAGCCTCAGAGCAACCCCCCCGTCTGACGGGTGGTTATGATTTGAAAACCTACCTACAACACCTATAAAATATGCACTATTCTCTAGTAGTCTAAACGTCTTATTCACTACCACATTTTTCTTCGCTCATCGAACTAGGGTTTGTCTTTTAAAACAAGCTGAGATTCTCAAGGATGAAGATCTGAAAACGGCGAAAGCGTATCACTTGAGCTCATTTTCGAAGTTATGGAAGCAGGAAACGCCTGAGAAAGCGAAAGTGTTTTGGGATGGCTGATATTTTTGGGCGACACATATGCGCCTTCTCAGTATTTAATGCGAAGGAGCTTTCGGGACCATAATACTAGCCCATAATCTCGTGAAAACCCATAAGAGGAATGTCCGTAATGTACAAGAGTACTGCCTCTTCTCGACGTTGTCCCTGAACATTCTACGAATGCTTGAAGCTCTAGCCAGACCAATGAAGAATCACATCGTTTGTGAACATGCATAAAGGGTCTGAAGATTTTTTCACGGACCCTTTTGTCATCAGCCCTGGCGGTGTCCGGTGGTGTGGTGTTAACCTATCGTATCAACAAAGCCATATCCCAATCCGGGCTTTCCTCGCAAAGCAAAGAAGCTAGCACAAGTGCCACGCCCGCGGTACCCGTCAAAAAGCCCGCTTCATCCACTTGCTCATACTTGCCATTTACAAAATATTCATCATAATAACCAAACTTCGACTCTGCCGCATACTTATCCAGCACAGCCACAACTAGTTCATCACGAATCGCACCAAGCTTCACATGACCCGTATCCGAATACATACGTTGAACCATATGAAGCAGGCCTCCTATACCGTGACACAAGGTAGAGGCGGTGAGTCCTCCCATGGTCTGGATGCGATTCTCAATGTCTACATACGCCTGCAACCCAATTGCGCTCCATTCCTGATTATGCATCGCTTGCCCAGCTAGCCAGATGGATCGTGCAATCCCAGGCACCCCATAGCACCAGGAGTCCCACGGGTCTCGGATACTGCTCGGATGCAATTCACCCTGAAGTACCTCTTCAACAGCGACTCGCCCCGGCCATAACGTTCCTGCTTCACCGCTCACTCGCCATCGACATATCCACTCGGTGAGCCGCCGCAGATCTGCACGCATCGCTTCTGTTGTCATGCCCTGCAATTGCGATAGACTCAGAAAAGCCAGCGGTCCTGAGATACCATGGGATAGGCCCAGGTTAAAATTCCCATTTGGATACTGCACCTTTTCATGTTCGAGGAACTGATTCGCAGACAGGATATGCCAAGCAGGGATTCGATGTCCTTGATAATCTTTTTCCCCGCAGAAGATATGGAATACTTCAACAATCCGTTGCCAGATAATCTTCATTTGCGGTCGATCTGAGAAAGCCAACACAACTCGTGCAATTCCTGTCAAACCTTCGATTGTATCGTACTGACTAATACGCAATTGCCCTTCTTTCCACTGGTTTTTGCATATCTCTACATAATTTAACACAGCTTCCTCGAACCAACTTGCCAGTGTATCTAGCATGCCTTGGTAGCGCGTATTCTTTCGTGACAGAGCACGAACGCCTAGCAAAATACCCGCTAACCCACTGTATAGAGATAGAGTATGAATACCTTGCTGTTCGATTACCTGTTGGATCTTTTGCAGGTAACTATGCCCTACCATATCCCAACCGTTATCAGGATATAACTGATCCAGTTGTCCCATTAATACACAAATACCCGTAAATCCACCCGAGAAGCTTGTGTCTGACCATCGTGCCACCTGTTTTCCTTCAATCACTTGCCCAGGAACCTGCTTCATCTGGGCACGTACCTGATCAGGATCCTTATAACGCTGCACAATCGCCTGCAACACTTGTGCTACTTGCTTCCTAACTTCCCCACTTAAGGGGATCCATTGTGTCGATACCGCACTTGCCGCTTTCATCCTCAATCATCTCCTTCTAATTCACCGCAACTTCTTCTGCAAATGAACTTGCTTGCACTTGATACATCTGCGCATATACCCCACCTAAACGTATCAATTCAGCATGCGATCCCTGCTCAATGATCCGGCCGTCCTCCATGACTAAAATCTGATCGGCTAGACGCGCTGACGAGATACGATGTGTAATGAAAATCCCTATCGTGTCTCTCATTAAATGCATGAACAATTGTAGTAAGTCTCGTTCAGCCAATGGATCCAAGAACGAGCTCGGCTCGTCTAGAATATATACATCCGCACTTCGCAAAATGGCTCTTGCAATTGCAATACGTTGCCACTGTCCGCCCGAAAGTTGATGTCCTTCATCGAACCATTTGCCAAGTTGTGTATCTAGACCGTTTGGCAAATTCGCAATCACTTGGTCAATAGCTGCAACTTTGGCTGCATCCATCAATCGCTCATCTTGCTCGAGTTCAGCCAATGAGCCGAAGCCAATATTATGGCGAGCCGACATTTCATAGTGAACAAAATCTTGAAACACAACCCCCATACGTTCTTGGACTTTTTGCAGATCGTAGTCGAGAACATTACGGCCATTGACTTGGATGGTACCACGATAATCCTTGTACAATTGCATTAACAGCTTCATGAGTGTGGACTTACCCGAACCATTCTTCCCTACAATAGCCACAGTCTGCCCCTTCTTGAATGTCACATCCACTTCTCGAATCGTATCCGAATCTTGTCCTGGATAAGCGAAAGATACCTGATTGAACGAAATCTGTGTAATCTGGACACTTGCATTTGCGTGACACGATAGCTCTGTTGCACTGGGCAACTGTTTCTGTCGATTAACAGGATCCGACGTAGGCAATTGCAAGAACAAGAGCAACTGCTCCATGTAAAGATTGTTCTGTGAGAACTGGACAAGCCCCTGAATAACCCCATTCATCTGGTTCTGCGTGAGCATAATCGCCTGGATATACCCATACAAACTCCCGATCATCATCACTCCTATAAATGTCTCGTGAATTGCAAGCCCAATTAACCAGAACAAAGCTACCATTTCTAACATATCGTACAGAAAAGTAACTCGAATTCGCTTCAGTAATATGCGACGATCCACAAGGAAGAAGCCATGCAACAAATCGCGGTATCGGTTTAACAAGTAAGAACCCAGTTGGAATATTTTCACTTCCTTAAATGTACTATCGTTTGTTAAGAGATACGTCATGTACCACGATTCTCGATACTTCGGAGTACGATCCAAGTAGATTTGGAACTGTTCTCGATTGATTTTGAAAATCGAATAGATAGAAAACGTTGATATTATGAAAATCACGAGCACCACCCACCATTTCCACAGAACAAGTAGGATAGCAGATGAAATAAGTGTAATGATTCCAGAAGTTATGCCAGCCATCTGGCTATACAATTGATAGGGGCGATAAGTAGATTCTTGTGAAACCCTTTTTAATTGATCATTAATCGAAGCATTCTCAAAATCGGCCAATCCCAACGTGGTTGATTTCTCACAGATCATGACATTCATCGAATTGGAAATGACCGCCTGAAGGTTCCCCTCCACATAACTTTGGGCGACGTCGATGAAATTCTTCAAAACATAGATGACGATGAACCAAACAAAATGAGAAAGTACCCTGTATTCCCCTTCTTTCCATCCCACGGAAACACTATTCAACAAATTCTGTGTAACCATTAATGTCATCACAGGCACAGCGCCTTGAATGATGTGTAGTATCATACTTGGAATCATATACTTCTTATTCATGCGGAAAATCAATCGGAAGAGTTGCAGCCCATGTCGAACCGTCTTCCAGAGTGAAGCTAATTCATGCTGACATCCCTTCCAAATAAAGTTCATTAGCTCTTCCTCCAATATTGCAACAAGCTATTAAGGGCATGACGAGCCATAATCATTACCTTACGTTCTTTATCTCGATCAACCCCAATCAAGCGGTTTAAGTACATATGAATCACACTGAACAGGATACTGTCTTTGTTGTTCATAAGAGTGCCCTGCCGCTCATGCTCAAGAAGTACTTGCTGATACCGCTTGACAGCCTCTTCCCTGTGCTGACCAATCTGATGAATCAGCTTACCTTCTTGATGCAATGGTGCTAATTCGGAGGAATCCCTCCCTAACAACTGCAGGAATAAACGTCGTTCATTACGGAAGTCATCCAGATATTCTTTTACATCGAAGCGCTCATTGAGGAGCTCGTAAACCTTCTGCTCGTTGTAACCAAACTGAGTCATGTATTGTATCACACCACACACCGCCACGACCTCCTGACTTAGCTGGATCTGCTTAAATCGAAGCAACCGAACCAAATTCGCTGTGACATCGCTGTCACAAGCAAACATACGTTCCGCTAACCGCATAAGCTCAGGTCCACCATATCGTTCGATCTCTGGTTCATACGTGTCCACAACAACCTTATTTATCATTCCATCTTGAAGTAACATAGTCGTCCATTCATGGAAGATTGGGATGAACGAAGATATGTCATTACCGCTTGGCATGTTGAACCGTACTCGAATATGACGAGTTGGGTCGGAGTAACGAATGAAATACGCTTGTTCAATTACACCTGCCTCACGGCATTTCTGAACAAAATCTCCCCACTGACGACCAATGAACTCATCTTGGCGACTGTCTATCCCATAGAACTTGGCATAGAACCACGATCCACCCGGCAACTGTACACGCTGCGATGCATCAACAACAGTCCGGCGAGAGATTTCTGTCTCCTTACTTACCGCCACTTCCGCTTGGGTCAGATCCATCTCTTCCGTGCGTCTAACGAGCGGGAAGACAAATTCCGCCGTCAAGGGCCCATCGCTCCGCTGGATCGGCATATCCTCGAACCCCCCTATATGCTCGATCAGCGTCACTTGACCTTTTGACTTCAAGTCTTTGCAGATCTCCTCCACATGCAGAGGATGCTCCATATCGAACAAGATACGATTATCGAATTGAGTCATATACACATACCGAGGTACTTTCCACTGCATACTAAATTCCCTAACCAGAAGCTCCAATTGCTCCTCGCTCTCGCGCTCAGATGTCTTGCCACTCAATTGTATACGCCATGTCGCTGGACTTAGCACGATGTTCCCATATCTTAAACGCGGAGTAAAGGGGGATTGATCCATTACTCCCCATTCTAATGTCGACCATTGTCGATACCCTTCCTGACTAACTTCCACCAGAAATCGGTACACATTCGGCGCACCCTGGTAGTTCAACATATGCCCAGCTGTCGGGATCACTTCGCAATTGTGCTTGCGTGACTTCAAATAAAATTTATCGTCTCGCACCCCAACCATCAAATCGGACACATGAATCTGTTGATCCTCTGGTACAGTGTGATTCGTGCCAATTCCGATTTCATAAGTGCGAAAATTTTCCGTGAGAACGACATTCGTCGATCTCGCTGCACTGGGTAAATACGAAATCTCTGCAAGCAGTTTACCTGGTGATAGGCGTTGCTCTTCCTCATGAATCTCATTGAACATGTTTTTAAACGAGACACCCATTAAATCAATAAATCGTCCGAACGTTTTCCCCGCGCCACTCGATCCAGGATTCGGTCCAAGTACCAACGTGTACTCTCCGCGATTGAGTGCTTCCCGATCCTGCACTACCATTAAAAAGTAGAGTTCCATTGACGGAGTAGGAATTAACTCACTGGTGGTTTTATCAGATTCATCCTCCAAGATCTGTTGAATCCTTTCGTTCGTGAGAACGATCTCTTGTTCACCCTGATGCATACACGAGACGAACCACTTGAAGAGTAATTGTTCACACTTCGTACTGAATGGCACACTCGGATTTTTTAACTGCCTATGAACGCTACTCGGATTTTGATAGGTGGCCGGTGGCCCTAGCCCAATCTCCTCATCCAGCAACTCCAAAATTGGTATCTCTCGATACGAGCCGTATTTCTCTATGAATTCATCGCAGTATTCCTCCAGGTGTCGGTACTTACGTGTAGAAATTCGACTAAACAATTGTGCAACTTTCTCAACATCCTCACGAACCTGATAGGGCAAGGTCACGGATCGATCTTCCAAGGACAAGTCAACCTGTACCGTCGTCTTCACCTCAGCCAAAGCATTCATCATCTGTCGCAACTGAAGTAATTGCTCTTCGCCCTGCCCAATTGATCGGTTATTGTACGAGCGAATATTCCGACGAATTTCATTGAGAGCAACCTTCCATTCATCTATACCCTCTACCCCATCCAACACAGACAGGATATGATCGAAGGGCTCTATACTCGTCGTCGGAGGTCGCAATTCCGAAATTAAAAATTCTTGTTCAAAAAGCTGCCAAATGTAGTGATGAATCGTATCTAATTCTGCCTCCATGAAAGCACTCTTAATCCGGGATACGAGTTCTAGGTACGGAATTGGATTTATACTAGCTTCCATCACCAGATCGAATACTGCAGAGGCTCGTACAGATACGCTATCACTTTCTCCGACGCCGAGGTCACCATATCTAGCTACATAAGGAATTTTTGCTCGTTCGCCTTGCCGGTAGATAAGAGAGTTGCGCTGAATACGAAGCTGAACTACAACTTCACGTTGCTTCTCGATTTTATCAACAATCTTTAACAACCATTCCATATCTGGTCGCACGCGTTTGCGATACGTTGCGATGCCTTCTATGTTCATCTGCGACTGTTCGGCGAATTGCCCATAAGTCACACCGGAAAACAGGCCAAATGGTGTGGGACGCGTCATCATGCGGAGCAGATAGCGCATAAAACCTTTGATAGCCTGCGCTTTCTTTCGTGCATTCTGGTCATTGCCAAGATGAGAAAGTGACTCAAGCAAGCTCGGGCTCGCTACCGCAATCGCTTCGCGAATAATCGAGTCATTGGATAATTCGACAAGTTTGTTTAGCGAAAAACGCTTAAGCTCTTCTTGGTCTTTCCAATCGGAAGGAAAACACTGTATAAACAAATTGAACGGCAAAACAGGCGTGCGAACCATAAAAAAATCCAGTGCGCGATATATATTGGGTTCTTTTGTCATTTTTCCTCCTAGTTTTAGCGGACTGAAAATAAGAGATTTAGGGAGTAGTTATAGAGTCTAAATACTTGCAGACCTCTTTACATTCGACACATACCCGTAATCTTTTATAATCCTAAATTTTGAAAGCACGTAACAGCGGGAATCAAATAGAAGGATGATCAATGTTACCTATAATAAAATGGGTAAATACCCAAAAATGTCTGAGCTCGAGCAACGCATACGGCGAAACTTTTTGGATTCGCGTCGCCTTTACGGTAGCCGATAAAATCAAGGAAGCGCTAGAGCAGCAAGGCGTTTATGTGACGGGAAAAACCGTTGAGGACGCATCATGAAAGAACTGGGCTTGAAATCGCGAAACATCAAGAAGTATAAAGCAACTACGAACTCTAAGCGTAACTTCCCCGTACATGAAAACATGCTGGACCGCGCGACGAAGTTCTCCACCATTCAGATCGTGGTAGTCAATATGCCTTCCTGGAATACCAAGCACGATTGCAGAAATACGGGATGAAAAGCAACATGAGCAGCTAAGGCAATTGCTACGATCATGCGTGTACAAGCCATGAAGAGCATATTCGAGTAATTACCTGCTTCTATAATGGCAAACGAATTCATTCTGCCATCCGGTACTTAACGCCCAGCCAATGTGAACATGTGTACCGTCCCACGGTGTAATCTTCTCAATTTTATGTGTCCAATCTATTCATCCACCTTTACTACACCCTAAAACAAACAGCGGATTATCTTTTTTCTGTCTTCCTTTCGTGGGGGCTTCTTCTTTTCATTTAATGGTCTCATATGCATGCTTTTACATTCCTCTCTTACTCCAAATCCAGAAACTGATGGTTGGACATATCACAATAATCCCGGTTAAATACACCCAGAAGATCATACTTCCTTGTCCGCAAAGTACTCTCAAAATACTGACAAACGGATCATGCAGAAAACGAAGTTCAGAGACGATGACATAACTGCCAAGCAACCCTAAAATAGTGCATGCATACACAATTGAAACTCGTGTGATAAGGATAGAAAAAACACTGCATATCACAAGCACCGCAATGCTAGTCAGCACAAGAAGGAAATCGTATTGGATCGTCAGCCACAATACATCGGCATATCCAATCGATTCTGGCACTAAGTACACCTCTGTCGATTGCGGATGAGAAAAGAACAACCATCCACACGCTAGCGAGACCAGCGTTGTTCCAAAGATAAGCGTGACAATCAAAACGATCTGTGTAAGTAATTTAACTAGCCAGTGCTGATAGCGATCGAACGAACGTAACATATATATGCGATACGCTCCCGAATGTATCTCATCAGCAAGCGACTCTACAAATAAGCCTGGCAACACAAACAATTGCAACAAGAACGACATATCCTTCATAATAAATATGGGCAGATTTAGTGCATCAACCGAAAACCACCGGCTTAGGTCAATTTGAATACCGCCTGTTAGACGTAAAAATCCAATATCGATCAATAGAGCGAGCAGATAAGCACATCCAAACGTTCGAATCCGCTTCCCCTTCCATATCCGTTCCAGTTCACTGATCCACAAGCCAGTGCTCACACGCCAACACTCCTAATTTAAATAATCTGCTCTCGTAAATTTTCTACGAGCAGCTACAATACATACGAAAAAGTAAATAACTAAACCCACTGCTATTGAAATTTGTGCATATTCATCGCCCGACAATGCCTTTTCGACACCAACAATCTGCATACCTGGAATCAACCCTGCATAAATCAAGGCAAGCAAGAATGCATTTTCCGTTATTAAAGGACTTCCCGGATCGAAAATACTTGTAGCAAACATTGATATAATGATATAGATCGTCGCAATACCAATTGTACGAGCCGCAGTCCTACAGTACATAGCAATCCAAATAAACAAACCGCCCCCCCCGATCAATGTAGCGAAATCAAGTGCATATTGTTTCAAAGTATAGAATAGTATTGCAGCATCTGTGGAAGGAATCCTATTCCCTGATATCATTACCTCTGGGGGAGATGGAAGTTTCATTACGCCAAAGATCGTAAACGATACGCCTAAAATGGCCATCATTAATAGGATGAATAAATTCATTATCATCCATTTGCTAACAAAGATTTGACCCCGAGAATAGCTTCTTAAAAAAAACATTCGCAATTTACCACCCTGAAACTCTTCTGTGTATAAGAGACCAGCCAACAGCGCAACCATTAAGTTCCCAAATAAATATATACTTTCTTTCATCCCTCTCGATGCCGACATGCTCGCAGCTACATAGAATGGGCTATCAGGTAAATGCCGCTGATCAACCCACATAAAATATGTTATCAATGCATAAGCAAATGGAATGCAAGAAACTAACATGAACCATGTCCATTTCTGGTGGATCAACTTCTCGAATTCAATCCTGATTAACACTTTCATGACAACATCAACTCCAAGAATGCGTCTTCTAGCCTCTGACCATCCACAATCAAATCATTCACATTACCCGTCCATATGACCACCCCTGCTCGAATAACAATAAGTTGATCACACATGAGTTGCAGCTCATCTAGAAGGTGGCTGGATACGAAGAATGATAAACCTCGTGATTCCCTCAGTTGGAGGATCAGATTACGAAGCTCCCGCATACCTAGCGGATCAAGTCCATTGGATGGCTCATCCAAAAGCAGCAGGTCGGGGGACCCTAACATAGCTTGCGCAATACCTAATCGTTGCTTCATCCCTAACGAATAAGTCTTCACTTTATCATCTGCTCGGGACTGCAATTCCACACTCTGGAGTAACTGATCGATGTGCTTTTCTCGATCTGCAGAGCGAATTTCAGAGTGCAATCGAGATAAATTTCGAAGCACCTGCCTTCCGGTCATATACTCAAAAAAGATGGGGGATTCTATAATCGCCCCTACATTAGCTAGTGCCTGTTTTCTCTGTTTTTGCACATCATATGTCCCAATGCGAATCGCTCCGCTTGTTGGCTGGATAAGCCCTGTCATTAATCGCATTAATGTTGTTTTTCCTGCTCCATTAGGGCCTATAAATCCGTAGATCATACCTTTTTCCAATTTAAAGGACGTCTCTTGAATAAGAGTCTTATTACCTATTCGCTTCGTCACACGATCCACTTCCAGAATCAGCTTGGTCATCAGTTCACACCTCTGTATGCTATATTGATTTCTCTCTTAATTTCACCACAAAAAAGTGCAGACCTCTGTCTTGCATTAGCCCACACGACTAACAACTAGACAGAAGCCTGCAGAACGTTAACATTACTGACTACATATGTTCATACTTGGTTTTTATTAACAATATTTCGACGTTGTTTTACCACAAGGCACAGTTCCGCATTCACTAGATCCACAATTAGACCCAGTGAGACATCCTCCAGTGCAAGCAAACCAACTGGTAACTTGAGGCTCGATTTTGCCAACATTTTTGCTTACTTGTACATCAAGATCAAATTGATTATTAGCCATAATAACTACCTCCTAAGATTTTCATTGTCTCTTGGTATTTCACCAAACTAGACAAATTCCCAATTAGAGAAGCAGTGATAGCAATCTATACCGGCGCCAATACAGATAGCGCGATCCAACTCCTCTATTACAAATTATATTATAGATTTCATTTTTTTTACTAGGGTGACATTTTTCTCCCCCCCTATCGCATAACTTAATTGTTGTCAAACAATCCTCGCCGTCTTGCTACTTTAACTGCGTCTTTGCAACTACCTACATCTAGCTTTGTGAGTATATGTTTCACATGTGTTTTTATTGTTTCCTGTTCAACATGCAGAACTTCGCTTATTTTTGATTTAGAGTACCCTTCGTGCAAATACGCGATTACTTGTCGCTCGGTCCGCGTAAGGGAGCATTTAAGCTCTTCCAATCTTAGTTTGCGGAACTCATCGCGCAGCACCCTAGCAGCGTCGGGGTGAATTGCTACGCGATTATGATACGCATCGCGAATAGCCGCAGCAATATCCGTATAGTTCTTCTTCTTAATATAATTGACAGCTCCAACGCTGAAGGAGTCTGCAATTACTTCCAAATTATCTTCTGAAGATAAAATAATAATGCTAACATGTTTTCTCATCAAAATCTCTCTCACTGCATCCAACCCATCGTACTGGGAAGAGGTCAGTGTTACATCCATCACGATAACATCAACTTTATACTGTTCTGCAAAATGAATGGCTTCCTTCTCCGTTGCTGTACCTGCGATATATTTCATATCTGGCTGCTGCTTCACATATTTGCAGATTAAATCACGCCATACCGAATCAGTCTCCACATGTAATACACCGATATCCCCCATAATTTGCAATAGCCACGCAGTATTCCCAAATCTCATACCTAAAGGTATATTTTTTAGCGCAGCAAGTACCTCCTGTTCATTTTGTGATTTTTGGTACTAGACAACGTTTTCTTAAACGTATGGGCCTCCTTGAAATGCAACAATCAACAGCACCAGAGATGTTACCCATAAAAATACGTTCATCTACTAGAGGCGGTATCAGCTACGCTGGAACTACCTCATATTGCAGCGATATATTCAACATAATCATGTAGTTCATTTATATCTTCTGATAAAAGCCTAAATGTGTAAGTATTACCTTCCGCCCATTGTTGAAACAAACCAATCCAGTGTAGGGTATCCTCATCAGTCTCTAAGACCCAATCTAAATCAGCGTAGTTATATGTATATTGTAGAGCTTGTTGATAATCGCCTTGGGCTTCACAGACACTAGCACACAATAGATCAGCATAGGTGATGTACACAAACATGGGACAACTTAGCTTCTTGGCAGAATCATCACGCCCTCGACTTTCTTGTTGATGTTTCATCAAATATTGGATTTCGGCTTTGATTGTCTCCAATCTGAATCGAGAAAATACGGTACTGACAGACTGCTAAGCGCTCGGAGTGCTGGTATTTTTCCACTTCTGCCACATTCTAATAGAGCATCCGTGCAGCAGCATATTGTCGCTGTGAAATAATGTTTCTGCAATTTGATATAGTCTGGGAAAGTACATAAGTCCAATCATTCGACGGATCGCTTCCAGCTTGCTCAGCTCCGTACAACGATATAACAATGGTTCAATTCGTCTCATGTTTTGGGAGAGGTCAATGATGTAGTTTTCTATGTATAGATCGTAAAAGTGACCTTCCGGTAAACCTATAGCCACAGTGATTCGATCAAGCTGCTGCACGGAAACAGAACGATGCTGAATAATTCAATACTAAGTGTTCTTTGATGGACAACTGAATATTCACAAATTGAGCCAGTGTCACATCATTTTGTTTTAGATAATAATCAAACTTTGCCGAAACTGTAGGTGTATTGTACAAAAATAACCACCCCTTATCAGGAACATATAGAAAATCAACTCATGAAACGAGAACTACTGCAATCAGATGAATCGGATAGGTCTTTCCGCAATTTATCATACCATTTTTTAGAATAAAATCATATACATATCAAAATTTACTCACTATACCTATTTAGATACTTTGCAAACGTTTCGATCTATAATATTACTGATTGGAAAACGCCCCTGTGCTATTAGACCGTAACCAGGCATGACCGATGCTTATCCGAATTTGCAACAGAAATGCTTGGTTTACATCAAAACGCCCAAACTATGCTTATCTGAAGAGCTTTTTCCAGCACCTTCGTGCAGAGTTGGAAGTCGAGGTGCCCAAAGCAGCAAAGAAGCTCCCCTAAGTACCCACAGAAGAGGAGCTAAAGCGATCTTATGATGTTGTCTGGCAGACGAAGAATTTTCAAGGCATGATGATCGTTAAGAGAATTCTGTACACGGCCGTTCGGTCAGTGAACTGATTAATATCAAGTTAGTCGATGTTGATTTCCGTTACTGTCAGACCGCATTAATAGTGGCAAGGGGAAGAAGGATCGTATTGTACCATTCCCTTATTCGTTCAAGGAAATGTTGACCGTGCATGCTGATTCCAAAAAGAAGAAATACACCGATTGGGGAGTCTGCAAAATCCTAACCAAATCTTCGGAAGCTGCCAGCATGACTCAAAATCTGTCTCCACAAAAGCTGCGACATTTTCTCTTAACCTGGCTATAAAAGTAAGGCACTGATGATGAACTCATCCAACCGGATTCAGATCATGAAAGCCGTAAGTCATTAGAAGTCTATTAAACTGCAATCACTAATGATCAGGAGGAATACAATGAGGTAATTAATAGATTTCCCATTTGATAATATCTACTTTGCGGATGGTGTCAACTTCGCTGGTAATCTCCTAAATTATAAGAACCGTATAATCCCACCTGTTTCTTAAATACAGGTGGGTTCTACAACTACGGTTGTCTCCACACTCCAATATGATGAGAGACCAAATATATTACTGATTTACTGAATAAAACAATCACTTCTTCCCTTATCATATGTTAATTTGCTGCTTACCTCTTCTTGAAATTCAGTATCCGTCAATAATTTGTAAAAAAACAAATCAAGCTTCTGCTTGAGCCAAATATGATCCACCCCAGATTCATCTTGAATAAACATGGCTATTTGAAATTCATTTCCTTCTCGATCTGTGCAATATAAAGCCTCTGTTAAAACAGAAATGGTAGATCCACCTTTATTTCCAAACTCTATTAGCTTGGAGTTATCCACTTGTCGCTGAACTAACAGTTTTAAATATGGATTTATAGAAGAAGGAACTAGCTCCTCCTTGTGTATAAGCTTCATTATATGAGCATATTCCTTAGTTGTAGAACGAGGAAGCCTTCGCGATTCTAGAACTTGAAGCCTTCGTGCATAATTCTGCTTGGTGTTCCATTTCTGAATACATCCTATTCTCTCATCGCTATTTAATATTTGGTGTATTTCGATGGATTTTTTCATGTATTCCTCGTAGGTCATTTCACTTATTTTTTGTATTGATTCTTTAAAGCACATTTTTTCTGTTTCTTGTATATAGGAGGACATTAAACCCGCAGATGAAAAGGGAAAGATTTTATCATGTGAGGAAAGCGAGAGTTTTATTATATTATCATTTATCTCACTTAATCCCATTCTCGCTATCAAAAATTCTGTATTGCATTGGAACTATACGCTAACATACCGCTAGCAATTTCAAATAACGTAATTTTCCCTTGAACCTCTTTAGGTTTGACTTAATCCATTTAATCCAGTTATTATGAGCGTTACCATCCGAACCAGGAATATAAAATTTATTTAGTTCCTCTAAAGCCACAAGTTCATGTTCGTCTAATAATTTTGCCGCTACTTGGCGAGCAAACTCAATAGCAATGATCACTTTTGCAGTGCTGGCAAGCGGCATTTTAATTTCTGAATTGTAGCTGATTTTCACCATACCATTTTTGATCATGTATAAAGAAGCTTTACTCGGATTTTCTATTAAAAAGTTAAGAACATCCATTTCTGTTTTCTGATTATTCTGGTGCTTCGCAATTAAAAAAAATATGATAAATATGAAAACAAATATTAAAATCATAGCTACTATAAATACAATGATTATCATATTTTGCTCCTTAATGGAGACGCTTAGGATAAGTTTCACATAAGTCGTCTCAGTTCCCCCAAGAATTACTGTTCTTTTAGAAGCAATAAAATCATACACTTAATCGCCTATACGGTTTCCTCAATGAGGCAATATCATAGATATTATGCAAACGGTTTAAGACTTTTATTTATTATAGCAAAATGGTGGTGATAAAACGTTTAGACTACTAGAGAATAGTGCATTTTTTATAGGTGCTGGAGGTAGGTTTTCAAATGCAAAAACACGCCCCCAAGTGGCGTGTTTTAATATGACGAGTCTCTTCAATTCAATTCCCCTAAACCCTTACTTCCAAATCTCGTCCGCAATCTCTTTAATGAATGCAAGCTTTTTCCACTGCTGCTCTTCTGTCAGAATATTGCCTTCTTCTGTGGAAGCAAAACCGCATTGTGGGCTGAGGCAGATATGGTTGATGTCTACGAATTGAGTTGCTTCCTTAATACGGTTGATGACCGTCTGCTTGTCTTCCAGCTCACCCGTTTTGGAGGAAACGAGGCCTAATACAACCTGCTTTTCATCTTTCAGATGCTTAAGCGGGGTGAAATCACCTGCACGGTCGGTATCGAATTCGAGATAGTAGCCGTCGATGTTGTCGATGCCAAACAGGGTTTCGGCTACAGGCTCATAACCGCCAGAAGATGCCCAAGTGGAATGGTAGTTACCACGGCATACGTGGGTTGTAACGACCAAATCGGCTGGAAGATCCTTTACCGTTTCCTGATTCACGCGAGCGAACAGCTTTTTGGTATCTTCCACATTTTCACCCGCATGCTGTCTGGCTTCCCAGTAGTTTTTATCACAGAGCATACCCCATGTGCAATCATCCAGTTGCAAGCTACGGCAGCCTTCATTATACAGCGCTTGGATCACAGATTTGTAGGCTTTGGCGATGTCTGTCACCAGTTCATCCAGATTGCTGTAATACGTATCGGTTGTTTCTTTATTTTCTCCACGCAACAGCTCAGCCAGGAACTGCGCAGGTGCAGGAATGGTTTGGCGGGCGATTGTTTCCTCTCCTGCGACTTGTTTCAAAAATTTGAAATCTTCAATGAAAGGATGATAGGAATGTCCGATTTTACCAGACAAGCGTGCGGTTTCCGCCCTTGTTTCCACACCTTGGAATTGGTAGCCATTTGCAAGCTGTACCTTTTCCACGCCGTCCAGTCCCCACATAAAATCAAGATGCCACCAAGAGCGTCTAAATTCTCCGTCCGTTACGGCTTGAAGACCTACGGATTTTTGCTTTTCTACCAGCTTGATAATTTCTTCATCTTCAATCTTTCTCAGCTCATCCGCAGAGATTTCATTATTTTGAAATTGAATTCTAGCGTCTTTAATCGCTTGCGGGCGCAAAAAGCTGCCGACCATATCATGTCTAAACGGGGTCACTTTACGTTGGGATGCATTGTCAAGGATGCTGCTCATTAGGGTTATCTCCTTTTTCGCTTCTATAGTGAAGTTGTTGTAAGAAAGATAACATACATTTTCAGCTATAAGGTAACTCCAATAAACTATAGCTAGTTATAGCCTAAGGCTATATCAAACTTATTGTTCTCCGATCGCCTCATGTAGGGCTTCTACATAGACCGTAGCCAGCTTGGAGAGCGCGACGTTTTTATGACAAATCCAGCCCACATTAATAGACTCATCACATTCCAGAGGGACGGAAATAATTTCGTTACCGTTCAGGTCCGCACTGATCACCCCAGTAGAAATGGTATAGCCGTTCAAGCCAATAAGCAGATTAAAAAGGGTTGCCCGATCATTGACACGAATGCTTTTGGGATGCGACAACGTGCTTAGAATTTCCTCGGAAAAGTGAAAAGAATTGTATTCCCCTTGTTCAAAGGACAGATATGGATAAGGATAAAGCTGGTCGATGGTCACGATAGACTGCCGGGATAGCGGATTATTTGCACTGATAAAAATATGCGGCTTGGCCGTAAACAGGCTGTTGAATTGCAAATTTGCATCTTTTAGCAGCTTGTTGATGACCTTGGCATTAAATTCGTTCAGATACAGGATTCCGATCTCACTACGTAGACTTTTGACGTCCTGTATGATTTCATGGGTTTTGGTCTCCCGCAAAGCCAGCTCATATTCATCCTGTCCATATTGATTCACCAGATTTACGAATGCATTTACGGCAAAAGCATAATGCTGGGTGGACACAGCAAAATGCTGTGGTGAGGGCTTGGCATCCAGGTAGCGACTTTCCAGCAGTTCCGCCTGTTCAACGACCTGACGCGCATAACCGAGGAATTCCACGCCTTCCTTGGATAAAGAGATACCTTTATTGGTACGCTCAAAAATGGTAATATGAATTTCTTCCTCCAGATCGCGAATCGCGTTGGACAGACTGGGCTGGGAAATGAATAACCGCTTCGCCGCCTCATTCATAGAGCCACGATTGGCAACCTCGATGACATATTTTAATTGTTGTAGGGTCAATGCATGATGTCCTTTCCGCTTGTGTTTCTTCTATTATATAATACATGATCACCCTCCTGGAAAAGGGAATAGAAACACCCCCAATGTTGTCTCCATATCTTACAACATGGTTGCATTCTCTTGAAGGTGTCTTGATTTCTGTCACGTTAAGGAGTCAATCCCGTCTCTAGTGCCCGGCGTTTTTTAGGATCATGCTTATCGCTCTTTATCTTTGCAAAATACATCTTTGGCCACCTGAATTGCAGAGGCTGCCCGCGGCCATCCTACGTAAAAAGCTAGCTGGGTAATGACCTCAACCAGTTCTTCTTCCGAAATCCCGTTTTCCTTGGCTAGTTTCAGATGATAAGGAAGTTGATTCACATGCTCACCCGCTACCAGAGCGGCAACTGTAATGAGGCTCCGTTCTCTGAGAGATAGCTCACTTCTCTTCCATACATCGCCAAAAAGAACATCCTCCGTATAGCTTACAAAAGCAGGTGCAAAATCACCGATCGATTCCCGAACACTCGATTTGATTAATTTATGCTTCATAAGATCATTTGGGCAAGTCCGTTGCCAAAGGACCAATCCTCTAATTCAGTCTCTATCAGTGTCACAAATACATCCTCCGGTCTAACTTTACATTCAATAGAGATGAGATCGGCTAACCTTTGATAAAAACTCTTTTTTTGTTCGGTAGTTCTACCCGATCCCATCGTAATTTGGATGTACAGCAGCTTGCCTGTTCTGGGTACATTCAAATAGTCGGGACTATAATAAAACTCGCTCGCCCTATGGGCATGAAAAACCTGAAAGTAATCCTTGGGCGGGACCTGAAAATGTTCGATTAAAGCATTCATGATACAGCGGCTAATGCCAGGCAGCTCTTGCTCTGTGTATTGCTGCTCCATGTAGCTTACTTTTACAAAGGGCATATTCATTCTCTCCTATCCGTTGGGATAAGATGATTGTACTCCCCTTATCTTTATCTGTATAATTGAAAATAATCATAAATATATTCAATTTTACCGATAGGAATGAGTTCGCATGGATCTGAAAGAGTTAACTACGTTTCGTACTATTATTGAAGAAGGAACCTTCTCCAAGGCTGCCGCCAAATTAAACTACGCACAATCTACAGTCACGAACCAAATCCAAAGGCTGGAGAAAGAGCTGGGATTTCAGCTTTTTAAAAGAGGCTGGGATGCAGAATTAACCGCCTCAGGAAAAATATATGCCGAAGAGGTTGACGGACTTATTCAGCATTGGAATTTTGTAATAGACCAAGCGAAATCACTGAAAAAAGAAGAGATTGGCACGCTCCATATCGGCGTGATTGAAACTGTGGCTACTACCGCACTGCCTTTGATTCTACGACAATTTCGGGAGCATAAACCGAATATTACGTGCCATTTTACAGTGGGGAACACGGATACGCTCTCAAAAGCTTTGGTGGACGGCACACTCGATTTTGCAATTTCCGGAGAACCTCACTCGGTTCCATCCTTACATTTCGAACCTTTATATCACGAACAAATTGCTTTTATCGTGTCCCGCAGTCATCCCTTCGCGGCAAAAAATGGGCTTCAGCTCGAAGATCTGTATGAGTACCCGCTTATCGTTGGAGGTAAGAACTGCCTGTACCATATACGGCTGGAGAAAGAGCTTTCCCGCTTCCGGTCGATGCCATTTTTTTATACCGTCAGTCAAATCTCGTCTATTCCCTCATTCGTAAGTACGATCCCTTCGGTTGGAGTGGTTCTGTCGTCAATGCCTTTGCCGGAGGAACTGGTCACCATCCCTCTCCAGTTATCAGACCCGAATATCCCCATTGGACTGTTACAAAACAATCAGCAACCCCAATATCTGACTTCGGCCAGAAGGCTGTTTATGGAGTTGGTTAAGGAGCTTTGTAGGTTATAGCAATGCCATAACCACTAATAAGCTTATATGGGCAGAGGCGACGCCTTACCATAAAGAAAAAGCCGCTAAACACTCAGAAACCTGTGTTTAGCGGCTTTACTATTTGAAAGGCCAAGGAGATGTTTTCCTCTTTTTTTTTGATACTCTGGTGATGCTATGGTGATGCTCGTTATTTCGCTTCGACTGGTTTTTTCCACAGTCCCAAAATGAGCGCAGAAATCACGGCCCCAATCGCCACTGCAAGCAAGAATAGCAAAGCATGATTGGCAAGAGCTGCTACAAAAATCCCGCCATGTGGAGCTGGAAGATTGATTTTCCAGAGTTGCGTCAGACCACCAGCGATCGCTGAACCTACAATACAAGAGGTCAGGACACGCAGAGGATCAGCAGCCGCGAATG
Source organism: Paenibacillus ottowii (assembly GCF_006874425.1). Lineage (GTDB taxonomy): Bacteria > Bacillota > Bacilli > Paenibacillales > Paenibacillaceae > Paenibacillus > Paenibacillus ottowii. The sequence continues at coordinate 107,361 of NZ_VIJZ01000004.1, read as the reverse complement.
GAATGGCACCTTCCGTAATGAAAGACAATCCGAGTACATAGTTTGTCAAGCCAGACTTGCGTTCTTGCTCGGTAAACTTATTTTTGAAGAACGTCGAAGCCAGTGCAATCGCCAGTGGTGGTACCATACCGCCAGCCATAACAGCTGCCATCATAGCCCCGTTTGTGTTACCGCTGGAAGTAAAGACACCGATCGAAAATGCGTAAGCTGCTTTGTTGAAAGGTCCACCCATATCGATCGACATCATTCCGCCCAGAATCAGACCCAAAATAACTGCATTACCTGTTCCCAAATTGTTCAAAACATTGACAAGCCACGTATTAATACCACCGAAAATCGGATCAAACAGGTAGAACATAATAGCGCCTGAAATTAGGAGTCCAAATACAGGGTATAACAAGATCGGTTTTAAACCATCCAGAGCTTTCGGCAGACCCGCCAGAGCTTTACGCAGGAAGATAACTACATAACCGGCCATGAAACCAGCTGCCAGACCGCCGAGGAAGCCTGCATTGGAGTTTACAGCCATCAAACCACCGACCATACCTGGCATCAGTGCCGGACGGTCTCCAATACTCATTGCGATAAATCCGGCCAGTATTGGAATCAGGAAGTGGAATGCACCTGTTCCTCCGCCAATCGTTTGCAGCAGTTGGAAAAATACATTATCTTCTCCTGCCACTTGTTCAATCAAGAAGGAAATCGCTAACAAAATCCCCCCACCGACAACGAATGGCAACATATGAGAAATCCCGTTCATTAAATCCTTATAAATTTTACTGCCCACGCTGGTCTTCTCGGCTTTCGAGTCTTCAGCGCTGCCTTTGCCTTCACTACGGTAAATTGGCGCATCACCGTTCAGCGCTTTGCGAATCAATTCTTCAGATTTACGGATACCGTCACTTACCGGTCTTTGCAATACAGGTTTACCGTCAAATCTGGCCATTTCAACCTTCTTGTCAGCTGCAACAATGACACCTTTGGCACGGCGAATTTCATCCGCTGTCAGCACGTTTTGTGCGCCTTCCGAGCCGTTCGTTTCTACCCGGATATTGACACCCATCTCTTTCGCTTTCTTAATGAGAGCGTCTTCAGCCATAAACGTGTGCGCAATCCCAGTAGGACAAGCGGTCACCGCAACCACAAACTCGTCAGAATCTGGGTTGCCAACGATTACCTCCGGTGTTTGCTGTGCTTTGGCTGCCTCTTTCTTGGCCTCTTTGGCTTTCTTGGCAGCTTCTTCTTCAGCCTGTTTGGTATCAAATAGCTCTGTTACTTCATCTGGTGTTTGCGTGTTCATCAGTTTATCGATGAAATCGGTATCAATGAGCAACCGCGAAAGAGCAGCCAGTGTGCGAAGATGCGTATTCGCTGCTCCCTCTGGAGCTGCAATCATAAAGAATACTTTCGCTGGCTCGCCGTCCAACGATTCGAATTCTACGCCTTTACTGCTTTTGGCAAATACAACGGTCGCTTCATTCACAGCTTTGGTCTTGGCATGCGGCATCGCAATACCGCCGCCGATTCCAGTGCTGGATTCGGCTTCGCGTTTGTAAATCATTTCTTTGAACAAGGCCCGGTCATTAATACGCCCGCTTGCTTCGAGACTGGCGATGAGTTCCTCAATCGCCCCATCCTTTGTCGTTGCCTGCAGGTCCATGATCATCGTTTCTTTAATCATCAGGTCTGTTATTCTCATTGTTCACACTCTCCTAAGTTCGGTCAGCGTGTATACACACGCATAATAAGCTCATGATGCAGCCGGATTACCGTTTTGAAATTGTGACTTGCGGCCGTAATTGTTCAATTTTCTCTCTCGTAGCCAGATCATCGGAGAACGCAGTTGCGCTTCCGGAAGCCACTCCCGCGCGGAAGGCTTCGATCGGATCGCCATGAAGAGCCAGCGTACCTACAAATCCAGCAATCATAGAGTCACCTGCGCCTACAGAATTTTTCACCGTTCCTGCTGGTACATTTGCGTGATACACTTCATCAGCTGTAATGAACAAAGCTCCTTCTCCTGCCATGGAAATGAGTACATTTTTTGCACCTGCTTCCAGCAGTTTACGACCGTAAGTGACGATCTCCTCCTCTGAATGAATAGTTACGCCAAACAACTCAGCCAGCTCATGATGATTGGGCTTAATGAGCAACGGCTTATGAACCAAAGCCTTCATCAGCGCTTCACCTGTAGTGTCGATGACGAATTCAGCCCCGGTGTCCTGACACACGCGAATCAATCGTTCGTAGAAGTCTCCTCCAAGGGATGGCGGGATACTTCCCGACAGGACGACAATGTCATTCTTTTGGAGACTTGCCAGCTTGTGTACCAATGCATCGGCCTCTTGCTCACGAATCGCAGGTCCCAAACCGTTAATTTCTGTTTCATCACCATGCTTAAGCTTAATGTTGATCCGTGTATCATCTTCGATCATTACAAAATCAGTTTTAATGGATTCTTCCCGCAATGTATCGTCGATAAACCTGCCTGTGAAACCTCCGAGAAAACCAATCGCCGTGCTGTCTGCTCCCAGTTGGTTCAATATACGTGATACGTTAATTCCCTTGCCTCCTGGCAGTTTTAGATCACGTTTCATCCGGTTCAAATCACCGAGCTTCAAATCGTCGACTTCCACGATATAATCAATGGAAGGGTTCAGTGTTACTGTATATATCATTGTTATCCCTCGATTATCTTAGTTTTCTGAGCTATAGTTCGGCGTGAACGTTCTGGCACCGATTCAGTAATAAGGACAGCTTCCTTGAGATCGAATAGTTTGGCGAACGTGACTTCTCCAATTTTGCTGGAGTCGGCCAATACATATGTTTTGCCGGACAGCTGATGGGCACGCCGCTTGATCAGCGCCTCTTCTGGATCAGGAGTCGTATACCCCATCTCCACATCTACCCCGTTCGTTCCCAGAAAGCACTTGTCGAATCGAAAATTGTCCAGATTCTGTAGGGCAATACTCCCGATTACGGCTTTGGTATGAATTTTCATCATCCCTCCCAGTAGATAGCTTCTAATTCGTTTGCTTACCAGTGCTTCTACGTGGGAGAGACCGTTTGTCACGACCGTCACGTCTTTAGCCTCAATGTAAGGAATCATCGCCATCGTTGTTGTTCCCGCATCCAGATAGATACATTCACCATCTAAAATTTCTTTAGCTGCCATACGGGCGACTGCGTTTTTTTGTTGAACGTTTTTGAACGTTTTTTCTTCCATGCCGGGTTCCTGACTTTTCTGATTCAGCAAGGTTGCCCCTCCATGAATCCGCTTTAACAACTGACGGCCTTCAAGATCTATCAAATCACGCCGAATTGTTGACTCAGAAGCTCCCAAGAGATCAGCCAATTCCTGCAACTTTACAACACCACGCTCTTGTAAGCGCTGTATTATTAACTTGTATCTTTCTTCCGTCAGCATCTTCATTCCCCCAACTGTTCTTATCGTACCACAAACCTAGCAAAAAACAATCATTTTTCTTCAAAAAGATTCAAAAAAATTCATTCCAACTTCATTTTTTTACAAAATGGTGAATTCCTGCTCTAATCAGCATGATTGCGTTTACATTTCAAAGAAATTTCATCTGCTTTTATGTAAATTCATTCTTCTTACATGGAAATTCAGCAGTAAACATTCAAAAACGTTCTGACACTTCAATCAGCACTATTTTACCATTCTACGTGCCATTCGTCCCAGCCTTATTCAGTTAGAAAAGAGCTAAACACCAGGACTTCTTCCTCAGTGTTTAGCTCTTTGGACGCTTAACGTCCCTGACACTCAGTCCTTAACGATTCCAATAACGAAACCATCATATCCCTTGCTCCCCACGGTCTGAATGGCTGTAGCTGTAATTCTCGATTCCTCAGCCAGCAAATCATAAAACTTTCTTACGCCCTGCACACGAGGATCTGTGCTGTAAGCTTGAATGATCTCCCCTTCACGGACAACATTGTCCCCGATAATAACGGTGCCAGAACGTGAAAAACGAAGTGCCCACTCCAGATATAATGGATTATTGGGTTTATCCGCATCAATAAAAATGAGATCAAAAGGTGCAACGCCCTCCTCCTTCATTTGTGTCAACTGCTCCAATGCGTCTCCCTCTCGAAGTTCCACCATTCTATCCAACTGAGCCAACGATATATTCGACCGAGCGATTTTAGCATGAACCGGATGGGCTTCCAGCGTAACTATTTTTCCATCTGTCGGCAACGCCCTACCCAGCCAGATTGTACTGTAGCCTCCCAAGGTACCAATCTCCAACACACGTCGTGCGCCTTGCATTTGAGCTAAGATATTTAATAGCTTTCCCTGATTAGGCGACACATCATGCGGAGGTAATCCTGCCTGTTGGTTAGTAACCAATACCTTTTCCAAGACAGCATCATGCGGAATAAGACGCTTCGAGATATACTGATCTACTTGTTCCCACGTATTCGTTGAATGCATTTGCTCACTCTCCTTTGGCTTTAACTTACAATTTGATTGTAAATGAATTACTATTATAAAAATAATATATGTTTTTGCTCTATTCATAATTTAAATATATGAGTTGTCAGAAAGGAGTCCGGCCTTGAACCTGCATGCATTACGCTTATTTCACGTGGTCGCCTCTACAGGGAGTGTGACACGTGCCTCTGAGCTATTAAATATTAGCCAACCTGCGATAACAGCCCAGATTAAAAAATTCGAAAGAGAAATATCCCTCACTCTGCTCATGCCGCTGGGAAGAGGCATTGCTTTGACCGATGCTGGTGAAAAGCTTGCTGTTCTCGCCAAACGGCTTTTTGCTGTCGAGCAGCAAATCGAACAATTTTCGCAGGATTATCGTGACGGAGCCCATGGTCATATTCGGCTGGCTGCTACTTATTTACCGGCTCATTTCCTCATTCCGGCCTGGATCGCAAAATTCAAACAGCAATATGAACATGTTGAAATGACGATTCATACCACGAACTCCAATGATGCCTTGCAGCAGCTATTGAATATCGAAGTAGATTTGGCGATCTATGGAGGACTGCCTGAGCAGTACTCCGATACGATTCAGACCGAAGAATTATTTCGTGATGAGCTATGGTTTGTAGTAGCGCCGGATCATCGGTATGCGAATCAGCAGGTTTCATTATTGGAAATGATGCAGGAGCCCTTTGTTATGCGTGAGAAGGGAAGCTCGACACGAGAGAGATTGTTTTCCTTATGTCGAACCTACAATGCCCCTGCCCCCAAAGTCACACTTAACTTCACAGGGCTGCATGAGGCGATTACCGCAGTGATTGCCGGTTATGGTGCAAACTTTGTGTCCTCACTGGTCGTGCGTGAATATGTAGAACGCGGTGAGCTATGTCGGGTATATGTGGAGGATGTCCAGCTTCTCAATTCAATCGCTATTTGTACTCGCAAAAATGAGCCACTGTCAGCGGCTACCCAGAATTTCATCCAGCTTATTCGCGATCATTCTTAATAAGCATGGGATACCTGTGTACACTTGCGCCTTCTTTTAATAACAAGAGCCATGACTGCGTGCATACCGCATTCATGGCTCACCTTGTTATGATAAATATTCACCCTCAATCATCTTCTCCAGATAATCTTCCGGCTGCGCAAAGAACTCAGCAAAGCTGCATACATCCGCATATTCCTGATGCTCCTCATCGTAATAGCCCAGACACTTGTACTTGGGGTTCCACACCAAAAGGATATCCGAATAGTTATCTACTTCTAGAGACAAACGCAACAGCTTTTGCCGACCTACCTTCATCTCAACCGTATCAATGAAAGAGAAGAACTCAACAAATTGGATGCCTAAATCATTTTCTGGCAGGTCTACACGGAGCTGATCCCCCATTAGAAAGGCTGTAAGATCCTTCGGAAGCTTGTAGCTTTTTAAGGCATGTCGTTTATTCTCCAGATTATGAAACGCTGGCGGTTCCACAGACTTTAGATATTCGGCCATTTCCACGTTCTTATTGCTAACAGCAATCGTATATGCCCGATCTCCACCTTTTTCTGCCAGTGTCACGTCAGCCCCATGCTCTACCAGGTACTTAACCATCGCAAAATCATTATTTCGTGCTGCTACAGTTAAAGGAGTCGCTTTATAGGGATACACCATATCAGAGGCATTGTAATTAATATCTGCACCATGCTCCAACAGTAGTGCTACAGTGTTCAGGTCATGGTTACTAACTGCGTTGCGCAGCGTTGCTCCCCCATGCTGCTTTATATCGAGGCCAAGTTCGTGAATCAGCGGGATATTCTTTTTATTGCCATAATAGGCTTGCTCATAAGCACCGGATTTGACTTTATTTTTTCCGTCCAGCTTGGCCCCATGGGCCACCACATAGCGGACAATTTCTTCTGAGCAGTACCGAACAGCTGTTAAAAATGCAGGGCGATCTTTTGCATTGAGTTGAACCCCTTTTTCCACCAAAAGCTTTAACACGTCCATTCGCTGTGAAATAAGCGCAAGGTCTAAGGGACTTATCCTTATATTTTTGCTGAGTTTAATTTCTTGTTCGATATCCCAGCCTTCGGTCAGTGCCTGGTGCAAAGCTGATATATTGCCTTCTACAATATACATTGCGATTTCTGGAAGAGCGTCAAATTTGCCAATATCTTTTAATTGGATCATCGTATTCCCTCACTATTCTATGTATCTATTATTTATATATTTTATACCATTGCTGCCTTTACAAAAACCCGCCTGATTCCCCATAATTCATCTAATCACCTACTGCAACTAAATAAGTAATAGAGGTTAAAATGCCTTACAGAAGCTATAATTGTATTATGATTCTGCGTACTCCATGCACCGAAGAGGAGAATATATGAATAGCATTCAATACTTATCCCAATTTAATTTGCTACATAGTCTCTCACCAGAAGATTTAATTGAAATGGATCAAATGACCTCCATTACGACTATACCAAAAAATACATTTATTCAAACCCCGGATACCTTCTCCATGGGACTTTATTTTGTGAAAAGGGGAAAGGTACGTCTCTACAAGCTGAATGCCGATGGGAAGCAGTTCACTTTAGATATTCTCAATGAGGGAAATGTATTCGGTGAAATGGACATGATTTCGCTGGGGACACGGGACTTGTATATAGAAACGGTTGAAGAATGCGATATCTGCTTGATGGACACAGACCGATTTGAGCATTTTTTAATCCAGCATCCCCGGTTTATGATGAACATGATCCAGGTATTAAGTGACAGAATCTCAGGAATGAGCAGCTTAGCCCAGCATCTGGCTTTGGGGAATTTACAGGATAAAATTGTGTATGTTCTGCTGAAATTGTCCGATCAGTTCGTCCTCCAAAGCCATGATGAATATTACAAAATCAATTTTCCTCTCTCCCATCAAGAAATTGCCAATCTGGTCGGGGCCACCCGTGAAGCCGTAACAGCTGCTCTTCAGGAATTAGTCAAAGAAAAAGTCATTAGAACCGGCTTTAAAACCATTTATATCCATCGTGAAAAACTATTGTCTGATGCTAGAAATGTATGGGACCTATAAAGCAAATACAGCAGTTGTAAACTACATTACATCTATATTCCAAAGAAAAGAAGTATCGTATACCTACCCAAAAATATACGATATGGAGTGAATGAGATGAACAATTCAAGATTGCAAAATGAACTGGATTCAGCCAGAACTGATATGAAAAAAATGCTACCCCAAGAGATACTCGATACATTTGAGAAAACGATTCGCGAAATCAATAAACATGCAGCAAAAAAATGAATTGAGCTTTCATGTACTAAGTGATATACATAATCAAACAGCAGAAAAATACAACCTCAAATTTAGACTTCCTGAATATGCACATGAAATTTACAGATCATTAGGCATATCCTTGGATACATTTAATGGCGACAACGCTTGGGAGCTTCCTGTACCTGCTACATTTGTCATTGATTCAGAAGGTATGATTCGTGCAAGATTTGCTGATGCTGACTACCAAAAACGAATGGAGCCTGCAGAGGTACTACAGATTCTACGCTCTCTAAAATCATCATGAATACATAAAGACACAAAAAGGAGGAAGTATATGGACTCTAAAAGTCCGATCCTAATGCCAGATTCGATATTACAACGCAAAGGAGCTCGCAAAGGAACAGATATTCCTAAGGATGTGCTTTTGCTACTGCAACAGGGTCAGCTTGAGACAGTGAATCTCACCGAATGGCTGGCAATTGATCATGTTGTACTGCTGCACTATGCTCTTACTGAACTTGACTTGCAACAATTATCCGATGTTTTCCTGTCCGAGTTGGATCATTTGAAGGAAAAGAAGACGATGAAAATAATCCCTGCCATTGCGCGAGCATGGCTGAACCTATTGAAACTACAAGCACCTCAAGAACGCACTCGACTCTTTGACGCGATGAGTACTCATCGTTCAGACAGTATTCGCTGCTGGGCTGCCTATATCGTGGGGATTGATCCCCATTTAAGTGTAGAAGACAAACTGGCTGGCATTCGTCCCTTTGCAGCAGATTCCCATTTCGGAGTACGTGAAATTGCCTGGATGGCTGTGAGGGAATCCATCTCCTTGCAACTGCTTGAAGGGCTTGCCCTGTTGCACAGTTGGGTACGAGATGAGGATGCTAACATACGTCGTTTTGCCATTGAAATAACCCGGCCACAAGGCGTTTGGGCCAAACACATCCCGGAGTTAAAAACACATCCCGAGCTGGCCCTTCCTCTCTTGGAGGCTGTTCAGTCTGATCCGGTCAAATATGTTCAGGATTCCGTGGGCAATTGGCTGAATGATGCCAGCAAAACTACCCCCGAATGGGTGCTTCAAGTTTGTAATGCATGGCTGAAAACTTCGGACACCAAGGAAACGAGGCGAATAGTCAGCCGGGCCCAAAGAAGCTTGGACAAAAAGAAATAATCGTAAGACTCCTCTTCATCACCGTGACAACAACCATAAGCCCTGAGCTATGCAAACAGGACAAACGCTTCTTCTTTATGATTTTATAAAAGGTTAAAATTCCCTTTATAAATATGAAACAGAGGGAGTTATTTACATACAATTCAGTTTTGTGTATTTTCGATTTTATGTTCTTGCACTGATCGCAGTGCTCATGCTTACCAGTTGCACCTCTAAAAATCCAGCAACTACAGCCCAAACACATTCTAGTGTAGGCAATGCGACTCGTAATACAACGGGTGTAGATAAAAAAAGTCGGACTGTCCTACCCATCACACAGTCACAGGCTTATACGGTTACCTCGGAAAAGGATCTTGTGGCTCTTACAATCCCTGCTGGCTGGCGCAAATTTAAACAGGGACAACTGGACGCAGTGCTAAGTGTTGCTGACAAAGGAAATAAGAATGTAGGCCTAGTTTTTCGTATCCCCAAATCAGCCTATGCAAGTAACATGACGCTTGATGAATTTGTACAGCAACGCGAAGAAGTCTCCACACTGGGCCTTGAAAACTTTAGGGCTGTGGAAACTACCCCAATCCAGATTGATTCCACAACAGCCAGAACAGCCGATTATTGTGGGAAATTCAATGGCCAACAGGTCTATTACTTCAGTGCCATGTTAGAGAGTAAACAGCACTACTTTCAAGTATTAATCTATTCAAGGGGAGGCTCTTGCAGTAGAAAAACATCACGAATTTGCAACTATAGCCAGCTCCTTGAAAATATTAAGCGACTCACAAGTTAAGTCAGACCTTCGCTCGACAACTATTTTTAAAACTTTTAAAAGTGAAGATGCCCAGCAACAAATCCGTCTTCCTTATGTATGGAAGACTGGTTTAATTCTTAATCCGGATGCGCTAATTCAAGCCTGGTATGAAAAAAACGATGCATACATGGCGATCATCAAGGATTGGAAATCCGAACTGCCGTATGAGAAATCCTCAATGATTACATTAAAAGATTACGCTGAGTTTTCAGCTCAATTAGTACTCAAAAGGGCTGGAAAAGGTTTACAATACGAAGTATGGGTAGAGAACGATAAAGTAAAAATTATGTATTTAATCACCTTTTTTGAACATACCGACTCATTCTCTCAAATTATTTTTTGTACGAGAGCTGATTATTACGATAGTCAGAAATCTGAATTTCAACGGTATTTCAAAACATACAGAGAAATAGAGATATAGACATGACAAAATCCGCCAAGCACTTAGGAATCTTTGTGTAAGCGGATTTTTTCTATGTGACATCTATCGCTCAGCTTCTTCTCTGCTTGTCAAAAATTTCACTGATTCTGTAGCGCTCAGCCCCTGTCCAAACATAAGAAAAAGCCCTATAAAAGGACTAGGGCTATTTCTCTTGAAATCTATTCTGTTGTCGCTTGAAGTTCCACCTCTATGTATTAGGTTCCAAACCGTTTGCGATACCCGCATTTTCGGCACAACTCTTCCACTGCTTTTCTTTTGGAGAATCCAAAGTACAAACGATTTGCACGCTCACCTTCCACGATCTCGGAAAATGATTGCTCATGTACATTACCTAAATTAATGACGCCTTCTCCATCTAGACAGCAAGGGACCACTGTTCCGTCCACCAATACCGCCGCCTGACTACGAAGCGCATGGCAAAAACCTTTTCCGTCATCTTCCGGAGCACTCAGGCTAGGCCATTCAAATTCGTAATCCTGATTCAAATATACATTAGGAGCAATTTTAACTCCACTGCCCGGAATTACTTTTTCTTCAATCCGATAGTCCAGTCCAAACTCTTGCTCCAATTGTTCCAGTGTCTCCCGGTTGCGCTGACGCTGCACATTCGTCAAATTATCTTGATTCAGGTTCCAGAGACGGAATGAAATAATGACATTATGCTTCACAGCTTCTCTGACAAACGTAAAAATATGACCCAAATAACCTTCTCGATCCACAGAACCTTCATGTCCATCAAAACTATGAAGAGAAAAATTCATCTGCCGTAACGCCGGCTGACCAAGCAGCTTATGCCCAGTTTTCGGCAGCAAAGTACCATTGGTCGTAATGTTGACCTTTAAGCCTTTCTCATGCGCACTCTCCAACAAAAGGTCAATTTTGGGATGGAGCAAAGGCTCTCCTTTGACATGCAGATAAATGTAATCCGTATGCGGCTTGACCTGATCAAGCACATTCCGAAAGACTTCCGGATCAATAAATTTTTTGACCCGTTGTGTCTGAGGGCAAAAACTGCAGGCGAGATTGCAAATGCTTGTGATCTCAATGTATACCTTTTTAAATGTCTTCAACATAATTTCCCCATTCTAACCTTCATCCTGAACATTTGGTTTATGCTCACTAATCTAATGATTATAACGGGTTATGAACGAGAGGTAAACTCTGCGGATATTTTCTATTGACCTTAGGTCTGACCTAAGGTTTATAGTGAAGTTATTCCAATTATCTATCCTGTATCCGTTATACACAGATGAAAATCAGACTTACTATGAAGAATACCTAAGCATAGCGGATCCTGACGATATCATCCCCACAGAAAGATGGAGCTTTATAGGCAAAAATTTTCGTTCTGATTCTACTGAAGAATTAAGCTACCTTAATTCACCTGTACTTTTAGTTTTAGCGGGAAAAGATATTAACGTAGATGTAAAACACCGAGCAAGTATATCGCAAAAAGATCCCTTCAGAGCTGCTGTCTGTCATTCATATCCCGGAAGCCGACCATTCTATGATGAATGAGCAAATCGCGCATTCACCCATATCTGTCCTTGGTTAGACCAAAAATAGATATATAAACAACAAAAAAACGGCATCTCTGCCGTTTTTTCTAAAGGATGGACTCTCAGGGACTCGAACCCTGGACCAATTGATTAAGAGTCAACTGCTCTACCAACTGAGCTAAGAGTCCATAATAAAATTTGGTGGAGCCTAGGGGGATCGAACCCCTGACCTCATCGCTGCCAGCGATGCGCTCTCCCAGCTGAGCTAAGGCCCCGTCACAAGCAAGTTATTTAACGTTTCAAGCGACTTCTATATCATATAAAATATTTGACCCTGTGTCAATAGTTTTATAAAAAAAATATATTTTTTTCTCACCACGGCCCTAAAAGATACAGTCAGCGATCAGTCGCTGTCTGTATCTTTGGATAACAGTGTTTTCAGCTCTTTCATAAACATATTGATGTCTTTGAATTGCCGATAGACGGACGCAAAGCGAACGTAGGCGACTTCATCCACAGGATAGAGTTGTTCCATGACCAGCTCACCGATCTGCTGGCTATCCACCTCTGTGGCCGCTGTGTTGCGGATGGCGTTTTCCACCTGGGATACGATCAGATCGAGCTGCTCAACAGACACTGGACGCTTCTCACAGGCTCGAATGAGACCACGCAGCATTTTATCACGGCTAAACTCTTCACGGCTACCATCTTTTTTGATGACCATCAGTGGAGTCTCTTCCACCATCTCAAAGGTGGTAAAGCGCCTGGCACACTGTTCGCATTCACGACGACGTCGGATGGACTTATTATCATTTGCTGGACGCGAATCCAACACTTTCGTGCCATTGTAAGCACAATACGGACATTTCATAATCTCATCACTTCCTTTTTCCAATAAATTCCCGAAGCTTTTAAGTAATAATTTTGTCGAAACGGATCATAATATGTTTACCACGTCGCGAGGAGGTGAACAACAATGGCACAAGGAAACAATGGCAACTCCAACAACCTGGTAGTCAGCAGATCCTCCGGTGCTCTGGAGCAAATGAAATATGAAATCGCTCAAGAGCTGGGTATCAGCATTCCTCAAGATGGATACCAAGGTAACATGACTTCCTATGAGAACGGTTCGATCGGGGGCTACATCACCAAACGCCTCGTAACGATCGCCGAACAACAATTGGCAGGTCAATATCAATAATCTCGGTAATAATGCAGAAGTAATACGAAAAAGTGTAGGGATAGGCTGCTAAAAACAGCCTGTCCTGCGCTTTTTTCATTTTAATGCGAAAAGGTTCATATTGTCATTAACTTGTCACCTAAAACTGGCCATAAATTTTTGTATATTGCCTGTAGTAGTAGATGACTCGCTGTACATAATGCCGCGTCTCGCCAAAAGGGATTTGCTTGATGGACTCTTCTTTGCCATCCCACACTCCCTGATCCAGCCATTCCTGAACTTTACCTGGACCGGCATTATAAGCAGCTATGATGACCACAGGATTATCCTGAAACTTCATAGACAGGCTATGCAAATACCAGGTTCCCAGCTCAATGTTGGTGCCAGGCTCGTGCTTGACACTTTCCAGCGGCACCTTTTGAATCTGGGCACTGTCCATGATCCAATTAGCGGTATTTGGCATAATCTGCATAAGCCCGAGCGCACCCTTGTGTGACTGTTTGCTGGTTTTAAAGTTTGTTTCTACGCGGATAATAGACGCCACCAAAAACGGGTCCACTTCATATGTCTGTGAATACTGCCGAATCTCATCCTTATATTGAATCGGGTAAAACCATGACATCCAATTGGAATTGAGGAACAGAATCAGGACAAATCCGACAAACAATGTCAGCAGGACTCTTTTCTTACGTAAAATGTTCATGCAAGTCCCTTTCGTTGCCAAAACTGATCAATTTGCCGCTTTGTCTTAGCCTGTGTTCCGCTATTGTCAATAACAATATCAGCCAAACTTTTTTTCTGCTCGATATCCATTTGTGCCGACAAGCGAAGTTCGGCCTGCTCTTCTGTTAAACCATCTCTGAGCATCAGGCGCCGGAGCTGAACATCACGCGGAACATATACAACCATAATTTCCTCGTACAGGTTCTCCAGTCCAGATTCATACATTAACGGGATATCGGCCAAAACAAGCTTGTCCGGCTGCTCCCGTTCATAAGCTTCCATGCGCAGACGCATTTCCTCACGAATCGCAGGATGTGTAATATCGTTAAGTGCCTGTCGCTGTACAGGATCTCCAAATACAATATCTGCCAGTTTTTTACGGTGCAGGGTTCCGTCATTATTCACTATTGCTTGTCCAAAATGCTGTATGACCGCCGCCAGCACCGGATGCCCCGGAAGCATGACTTCCCGGGCAATGGCATCTGCGTCGATCAGCAGCGCACCCTTGGCAACCAAAAGAGCCGATACGGTGCTTTTTCCGGTAGCGATCCCTCCGGTTAATCCGATATTCATGCTTTTCACCTCATAACAGCTTCAATATGCCCATCATAATCAATAATAATGCCGGCAATACACCGAGCGCCTTCATAAATCGAAATGCTGACAGGAAAAACCCTGCCTTCATACCAGCAATCAAAAATACACCACTGAACAACGTAATTGCCAGCGCAGTATATAGAGGGTGAAAACCAAGCATGGCTGCACCTAGTCCCGCTCCAAACGCATCGACCGATAATGCAATACCTAGCCAAACCGCTTCGGTTGCAGATATACTGCCGGAACGGTCCATATCCGCTGCAGACGGGCTTCGAAGAATCCGAATCACAAGCCCCCATTTGCGGAACTCCAGCGAAAATAACGTTCGCTCCTCCTGCTGTAACTCCAGAGAAGTTTCTGTCGATAGGCCTTTTCCAGAGCTGAGTATAGACTCTGTATCCGCATCCTCAGCACTTTTTTTCCCCGCAAGAGCAGATATATTCCCTGGATCAGCCTGTTCCGTAAAGCGCAGATTCCCAGGGACTTCCGCTGCTTCTTCCGTCAAATCTTCCTTGCGATACAGAGCCTGAATTAAAGAGTAGCAGCCGATGCAGATCAGAATAACAGCACCGAAAGCAGTCGTATATACAGGAGACAGGACACGGGATAGTAATTCACCGAGCTGCATAGATATGCCGATCACCAAACCTGAACAAACGGAGATGATCGCAATCGACAACAATGGAATTTTCATTTTGCGCAGACCATATGTAACACCGACTCCGAAACTGTCCAAACTTAGTGCAAATGCTAATAACAGCAGGGCTCCCCAATGATTAGCCACTCCAATTCCCTCCCATTGCGAAGGCTGAGCCTTACAGCAGCTGACTCCCATCGCAGTATTGGTACTTGGTACAATATATGAGAGGGATGGGCTTGGGGTGACTATGCCTGTTTAGCGCAAAGGCTGGCAGATCGGGCAATGATGTGTGCCACGTCCGGCTACGACGGATTTTTCGATCAATGTACCACAGTTAATACAAGGCTTCGCGTTACGTCCATAGATTTGCAATTGGTGCTGGAAGTCGCCTGTTTTACCTTGTCCATTAACGAATGATTTGATAGACGAGCCGCCAACCTGAATCGACGCGCCCAACGTGGAGACAATAGCTTCATGCAGTACATTAAATTGACTCTCCGTTAGGCTTTTGGCTGGCTGTGCAGGATGAATTCCTGCCTTAAATAACGATTCATCTACATAAATATTCCCGATGCCTACCACATATGACTGGTTTAACAGCGCTGCCTTGATCGAAGTCGAACGAGTACCAACAGCAGCACGCAACATTTCAGGTGTAAATGCCTCGTCCATGGGTTCCAAACCGAGCTTGTTCAGCGGCTTTTCCAGCAAATCCTGGCCTGCCGGAAATAAGTGCATCGTGCCAAACTGGCGTACATCCTGATAGCGCAGTTCTGTACCATCTTTAAAATGAAAGATGACATGGGTATGCTTTTCTACAGGATCATCTTGTGAATACAATCCATAGCGTCCTTCCATCCGAAGATGGGAGACAAGCACCAGCCCGTCCAGCAAAATCCGCAGAAACTTACCGCGTCTTTCCACTCCCGTAATCCGGTGGCCAGCCAATTCCATTGCAAAAGCGTTGATATCATCAGGACGTTGGATAATACGCGGCAAATTTACGGTTACATGATCTATATGTTTATCTACGATAAGCTCGTTTAGTGTTCGTTTAATAGTTTCTACTTCCGGTAATTCCGGCATGATGTCTTCACCTCACCCTATATTATAACGGAAGCAACGTCAAATTGGGACTAACTGCTTATTGAAATATCTTACTTGGCCTCATACCAATTGCTGCCATAGCTTACCTCCGCTTTAAGCGGCACAGCCAGCTTTAATGCAGCCTCCATGGTAGCCGGGACAAGTTCTTTCATCGTTTCCATTTCCTCTGGCGGAACCTCGAATACAAGCTCATCATGCACTTGCAGCAGCATACGGCTTCGAAGATTGCGTTCACGCAGCGCTGCATCCATCTGCACCATGGCCAACTTGATAATATCGGCTGCGGTTCCTTGAATCGGCGTATTCATCGCAGTACGCTCGGCGAACGAGCGCTGGTTGAAATTGCTAGCGTTAATCTCTGGCAAATATCGTCTGCGCTCCAGCAGCGTTTTTACGTATCCATCTCTCTTCGCATCCTTCACGATATCATCCATGTAACGACGCACACCTTGGAACACGTCGAAATACTGATCGATAAAGCGAGCTGCTTCCTTCCGCGTAATATTCAAATTTTGCGATAGACCATAGTCGCTAATCCCGTAAACAATCCCAAAGTTGACCGCCTTGGCAGAGCGTCGCATATTGGAGTCTACCTCTTCAGCCGGTACACCAAACACATCGGATGCAGTCTTGGTATGGATGTCCATGTCATGGACAAAAGCCTCTTTCAAACGCTCATCATCCGAAATATCAGCCAGCACACGCAGCTCGATTTGTGAATAGTCTGCCGCCAAAATCGACCAGCCTGGTTCCGAGGGCACAAATACTTTACGGATTTTTCGTCCTTCTTCAAGGCGAATCGGGATATTCTGCAAATTTGGAAATTGACTGCTCAAGCGTCCAGTGGCCGCAACCGTCTGCCGGAAATACGTATGCACTTTACCTGTCTTTTCCGAGATTTCTTTAAGCAATCCTTCGACATACGTCGATTGGAGTTTGGCAATGGTGCGGTACTGCAAAATGTTTTGCACAATATCATGATATGGAGCAAGCTTTTCCAGCACCTCTGCATCAGTCGAATAACCGGTTTTTGTCTTTTTAATAACAGGCAAACCCAGTTTATCGAACAAAATCTCACCCAACTGCTTAGGCGAATTAAGATTGAACTCTACCCCTGCAATGCTGTAAATCTCACCCACCAAGGTTGCAATCTGGGCTTCGAATTCTTTACCCAAAGCGCGCAGTTCCTCTACATTCACCAAAATACCCTGCTTCTCCATATCCGCCAGAATGCGGGATAAAGGCATCTCCAGCTCATGGAACAGCTTGTGCATTTCCGTCTTTTCCAGCTCCGCCTGCTGCACAGGTACCAATGCTTCGATCACCGCTGCCTTACGCGCTACATGATCGGATAGTACATCCACGTCAGGAACTTTATATTTAGCTCCTTTGCCGAACACTTCGTCGTCTGGACGAATTGAAGACAAGCCATACTTGGCTGCCAGCCCACTCAATGTCTGATTCGCATCTGTCGGGTCGAGTAAGTATCCGGCCAATTGCACATCAAACTCGGCGCCCGCAAACTCAATTCCATGCCAGTGTAAAGCCAAGTCCGTACGATGCAGATCATGACCGCGTTTTTTGCGTTCAGAATCTGCAAGCCATGCGCGAATTGGGATAGCTGCATCGCTTTGCAGAACATCCAGTGTAATAAAAAACTGTCGTCCCGTTGCAGCAAATACCAGACCTACAATTTCAGCATGATGCGGGTTATCACCATGCGTCTCCACATGCAGCACATCTACGTTATTCAGCACTTCTACCAATTCGCTAATCCGCTCTTCATCCAGCACAGTCACATCTGCTGCGGCTTCCTCTACGCCGACTCCAGTACTGCCGACTTCGCCCGATAAGGATAAACGATCCAGCAGGGATTTGAACTCCAGCTTCGCCAGAGCAGGTCCCGCCGTCTCTGCCTGCAGTCCGCTGAAGACCACATCTTTCAGCTGCTTGTCCAACGTTACATCCCGATAAATTGTCGCCAATTCCTTGCTCATTCGCGCATCGTCAGCATGTGTCTCCACGCGTTCTTTCATTTTACCCTTCAGCTCATCCGTGTGCGCCAGCACCTCTTCGACTGAACCATATTGATGCAGCAGCTTGAGCGCTGTTTTCTCACCCACGCCCGGAATACCAGGAATGTTATCCGACGTATCGCCCATCAGACCCTTAAGGTCGATGATTTGTAGCGGCTTCAACCCGTAACGTTCCTGAATTTGTTCAGGTCCATACGTTTCCACCTCGGTAACCCCTTTGCGGGTCAAGCCGACCGTGACATGATCTGAAGCCAATTGAAGCATATCCTTGTCGCCAGTCACAACCAGCACATTGAAGCCCGCTTCGTCCGCTGTTTTGGACAGGGTGCCTATAATATCGTCTGCCTCATAGCCATCCAGTTCAAATTGGGCAATACCAAAGGCGGTCAATAGCTCTTTCAGCAGCGGAAATTGCTGGGACAGCTCCGGCGGTGTTTTCTCCCGTCCACCTTTGTAATCCTCGTATCCTTGATGGCGAAACGTAATTTTACCAGCATCAAAGGCAACCAAAATATGAGTTGGTTTGTGCTCCTCCAACAGCCGTAATAACATCGTCGTAAATCCATACACCGCGTTCGTCTGTTGTCCGCTTGAATTCGTCAACGGCGGCATAGCAAAAAACGCCCGGTATATAATACTGTTACCATCTATAAGCATGAGTTTATCCATTTCGCACCTCGCAAGTTCATCAATGCATTCGTAACGTTCTTACGTTTTACACATTCCTCTTCCTATCTTAACATACAAGACTCTTTTTCAGAAAAAAACGGCTGTTTCCTGGCCCAATTTGCCTTTTACTCAAAGACAAGTCTGGGTTGGAAACAACCGCTATATACCCATAGCTCTACTGGTTTAAATCTGGTCTCTCTCCGGTCACGAGATATACAGTGCTTTCACCGATATTCGTAGCATGGTCGCCAATACGTTCAATGTATCGTCCTACAAGCAATTGCAGCATGGCCTGTGAAGCCTCTGCTGGCTTTTCTACCATAAAAGCGTATAGATCACTGATCATATGGCTGTACATGGAATCCACACGATCATCCTCTTTGGCCATTTTGTAAGCCAGATCCGTATTTTCATCCAAATAGGATTTGATCGCATCGTCAATCATTTCTTTAACAATGGAAGCCATGTGTGGAATATCGACCAGCGGCTTGATCATCTGCTGTCCTTCCAAGCGAAGTGTGACCTTGGCAATATCGAGTGCCAGATCGCCCATACGTTCCAAATCACTGGAAATTTTAAATGCAACAATGATCCGGCGTAAATCCTTCGCTACTGGCTGCTGGGTAATAATGAGCTTGGAGCCCATATCCAGAATATTTTCTTCCATTGTATTAAGGGATGCATCATTTTTGACCACCTGCTGGGCCATTTCTGTATTTTTGGTTTGCAAACATTCAATAGCCTGATCGAGCGCCTTCGAAACGTGTGCACCCATTTCGCGCAGTACGGCTCTCAGTTCTTCTAATCCTTCATCAAAACCTTTTCTACGAATCATTTCGAAGTCACCCCTTCTCCTCATAATCATCAGGTTGGCTTTAGCCAAAACGGCCGGAAATATAATCTTCCGTACGTGAGTCTTGTGGCGTGGAAAACATCGTCTCTGTATCCGCTGACTCCACTACAACCCCATTCAAAAAGAACGCAGTTCGACCGGACACACGCGCTGCCTGATGCATGTTATGCGTCACCATAACGATGGTATACGTGTCTCTTAATTCTTGAACCAGTTCTTCAATCTTCATTGTTGAAATCGGGTCCAGCGCAGATGTCGCCTCGTCCATAAGTAAAATGTCAGGCTGTACAGCAAGCGCCCGGGCAATGCATAGTCGTTGTTGCTGTCCGCCGGACAAGCTGAGAGCAGAACGCTTCAGGAAATTTTTAACCTCTTCCCACAGTGCTGCTTGCCGCAGACTTTGCTCCACCAGCTCATCTAACTTGTCCTTTTGCCGAATTCCATGCAAACGCGGGCCGTAGGCCACGTTATCATAAATGGATTTGGGAAACGGGTTAGGCTGTTGAAAGACCATGCCCACCTGTTTACGCAGCATTTCTACTTCCATGGTATCGCCATATATATCCTGACCTGCGATGCTCACAGTGCCTTCAATACGCGTTCCCGGTATCATGTCATTCATCCGGTTCAGGGTACGCAGCAAAGTTGATTTGCCGCAGCCGGAGGGGCCGATGAAGGCTGTTACTGTTTTTTCAGGAATATCCAGGTTTATATGTTTCAGCGCGTGGAATTTTTCATAATACAAATTCAGCTTATCAATCCGGATTACGGAATCATTCATGGATTTATGATCTCCTTCGTGTTGCAGTTATGGTCCTCAAGCATTGCACCTGATTTGCACAATATGAAGATTATATAAGCTGTGTGTAAATTCAGTGTGGTGGATTTGTAAACGGTATGTAAAATGATCAAGAACTCAGCATAAGCTCAAGCTCCTGTGCAATTCCGGCTGCATTCAAGGCTGCTTCTGCTGCAGAACGAGACATTTCGCTGTTCTTAGCCTCTATTTCGCCAACTGCCTGTAATAACTTGGCAAATGTTTGAGTTCCAGCAGATATATATTTAGAGCCTATGTGAATCTGCTGCAAACTCGTATCTGTCAGTTCAGCGGTGTCACGCAGCATTTGCTCGATATGAGTGAGTAAGCTTGTAATCTGTACAGAAAAAGCTTTCGTCTGGAGTGACATATTTCGAACTTCTTGAGACACAATCTGAAAACTACGCCCGTGTTCGCCAGCATGGGCCGCTTCAATGGAGGCGTTGATCGCCAGCAGTCCACTGTGATCCGCCAGTGCACGAATGGATGAAGCCATCCCCGCTATATCATTCAGCGATTGGGTTAGCGCCGTCATCTGCTCATGCTGGCGCTTCATTTGTTCCGTCACTGCATGATAAGAAAGCAGAACATCCTCCAGCTCCCCTTTACCACGGCGGGATAATTCACTCATTGAGCGGGTTAGCTGCATACTGTCATCAGCCTCTTTCGCTGCATCCAGAACTGTCGTCCGAATGCGCTGAACTCCGTCATAGCTATGCCGAATTACATCGGTTCGGTCTTCGTCTGCTTCTCTTTGCATACGCTGAACAACAGATAGGATATCCCGGATGGTGAGTACACCGAGTAATCTTGTCCCTTCCTTAATCAATAAACAATCATAAAAACGCTGATCTTCACGCATCATCGCCTGTTCCACAATTTCCGCCGCCGGACTTTTCAGATCCACAATTAATGTATTGGGATCGGCAAATAGGGAAGCCGGTCTGTCATAAAACAACGCCGCCGCAAACCTGCCTGTAAAATGACGGTTATATGCATCTCTCATGATAATGCCCAAAGGAAAATCATTTTTATCCACGACGATGACACAGGGGATATCTTCCTGTGCTTTCATGAGCGCTAGCAGCTCTTTGCAAGACATATCCGTGCCAATGATCGGCACCTCCCGATATGGCACATAGGTGGTAATCGGTTTGAACGCTTCACGTTCAATCACGGCAGTGGAACTCATCTGGGTCTTTGGTTCCGTTATCATCGTTCTGCAGTCCCCTTTTTTTTACTACTTGAAGTGACGGGAACATCATATCGGTCATTTGTTGATTTTAACGGTTATTTTCGTTAACAGAATGTAAAATCACAAAATGGACATAAAAGTCGCTGATACTGCTGGGAAAAAGAAAAACGCTCCTCATTTATAACAAATGAGAAGCGCTTCTTTTTTTATTTACAACCAGCTTGTATCCCACTCCGCGGATCGAATCAATATGAACTGAATCGGGATCAAGCTCCAGTTTTTTGCGTAAGGAACTGACGTGTACATCCACAGTTCGTTGACCGCCAATGTAGTCAAAGCCCCACACGGCATTCATGAGATCATCCCGAGTCAGGACCACACCCGGCTTGCGGGACAAATAAAGTAATACCTCAAATTCCTTCGGTCTTAAGCTAATGGATTGACCTCCAAGAATAACTTCATATTTCTCAGGGTAGATTTCCAGCTCGCCCAGTTGGATTTTGGAGCCATCCTTCTGTTCAGTCAACACTCCCTCATCCCCTCCGGATGTTCTTCGCAGCACAGCCGTTACGCGGGCCAGCAGCTCAGAAACGCCAAAAGGTTTGGTAATGTAGTCATCAGCACCTGACTTCAAGCCTTGGACAACCTCAGCCTCTCCGTTTTTAGCGGTTAGAATAATGATAGGTGTCGTCAGACCCTGATGGCGAAGTCTGCTCAGAATGTCCAGTCCGTTCATTCCCGGCAGCATCAGATCCAGCAGGATCAAATCGTAGGATTCTCTGGAGGCTCTTTCAAATCCAGCAGTGCCATGATCCTCGGTATCCACTTCGAAACCTTCTTGTATTAAATTGTAAGATAGCAATCTGGCAAGCGTGGGTTCATCCTCAATAACCAGCAAACGTTGTCCCATTAATAACTTCATCTCCTGTTTACCTGTTAAAGGCGCATTGGTCAAAATCCTCAAATCTTTTCCATACTCATGCGATACCCGTTTATTTTATCACGGCATTGTTAACACAATGTAAAAAATGTTATAGTTCATTCTTCCTGTTGCAATAACGGTAATTCAACTGTAAATGTAGTGCCTAGACCAAGCTCGCTTTCCACTGAGAGTGTCCCATGATGCAAATCGACCAAGTGCTTGACGATCGATAATCCCAACCCCGTTCCGCCCGAGTTGCGAGAGCGTCCTTTGTCCACCCGGTAAAAGCGCTCAAAGATACGTGGCAAATCCTTCTTCGGTATTCCAATGCCCGTATCACTGACTGTAAATACGACCTTTTCCGTCTCATTGTCCCGCTGCAACGTTATAACTTTGATCTTTACTTTACCGCCATCAAGAGTATAGTTAATGCCATTCGACAAAAGGTTCAGGAAAATCTGCTGAAGCTTATCTTCATCTGCCTCCATAAACAGTTCATCCGGGATATCCATGTGCAGGGTAATTCTTTTTTTGGCAGCTACATTGTTCAGTTTTTCCAGCAGCGATTCTATGAAAGACGAGATATGAATCGGAGAGCAATCCAGCGGGGACCGCTTGGACTCGATTTTGGAAAGCTCCAAAATATCGCCGATCAGTCGATTCAGTCGTTCGCTTTCATCATATATAATTTGTAAAAAGGAACGGGCTGTTTCCTCATCTTTAACCCCGCCACCAAGCAAGGTCTCGGCAAAACCCTTGACTGCGGCAATCGGTGTTTTTAACTCATGAGAAACGTTTGCCACAAATTCGCTTCGCATATTTTCCAGCCGCCGAATCGCTGTAATATCCTGCAAAAGGAACAACATCCCCCGGTATCCCCCTTCATCCTCATACATAGGGACACCATCCAGCAACACGAGTCGTTCCTCAGGATTGTACAAATGCACCTCACCATGCAGTCTTTCTCGGCTTTGTATACTGCCCTCAATTAGCTTTGTGAGCTCATAGTGCTTTTTCAGCTCATGGTACGGCTTGTCCGTCACCCGCTTGCCTACAACGCCGAGCATTCGTTCAGACTCACGGTTTACGAGCGCAATACACTCACGAGCATCAATCATCAGAATCCCGCCTGTCATATTACTCATGACACTCTGAAGGAGATCCTCATTGTCGCGTATCGTTTTCATTTGGTTTTGGAGACTGTCGGCCATGCGATTAATGGCTTCACCAAGTTGCCCTACCTCATCCCGACGCTGTATACCGACCCTTGCGTCATAATCCAAACCTGAAATACGGTTGGCTACCCCTGTGATATGTTCAATGGGCGAGGTAAGGCTGCGAGCAATACGATAGCTCACCAGACCAGCCGCGATAAAGAGCAACACAAGACCAATCCCGATCGCCGTCCAGCCTCGCTGCATTCCTTCCTCCACCGCTTTCAGACTCATGGACAAACGGATATATCCGTCAAAGCCCTTGTCCGATACGACAGGCTCAGCGACGTATAGCATGTTTCGTTGCAACGTTTCGCTGTAACGTATCGTCCGACCGATTCCCTCCGACGCAGCTTGCCGTATTTCTTCACGTGATGCATGGTTTTCCATCTTGCGTGGATCGCTTAACGAATCCCCTACCACCGTACCGTCCTTACGAATGAAGGTCACTCGCGAATCGGTCAAACGGGCAATTTCCTTCGCCTTCTGAGAATAATAGGAGACATAATCCGTACTGGATAGGGCATCAGCATTCACAAACGGGAAGGTAGCGCGCAGCAGGTCGATCTCTCGGCCCATGTTCTCCTCTAGCACCTTCATATTCGAATTTTTAAAAATTTGTCCCATCGTGATTCCGGCAGCCAGGACAGATACGCCAATCAAAATCAGCATGATCAGGGTAAGCCTGAAACGAAATGATTTCATAAAATAAGCCCATCCTTATATGTAAGTTAAGTTCATTCTACAGGCTACCTGCATTATGTTCCACTGTGAAAAGAAAAAAGGCTGGAGCGTAATACTGCCCCAACCTTTTCCAGCCTCTTATCCGTTTACAACTTCACCGCCATTGATATGAATAACCTGCCCGCTTACATAAGACGAATCGTCTGAAGCAAGGTATACATAAGCTGGCGCCAATTCCTCCGGCTGACCCGGGCGCTTCATAGGCTGTGTTCCTCCAAATTCGCTAACCGTCTTGGCATCAAATGTGGATGGGATTAACGGCGTCCAGATCGGCCCTGGGGCAACAGCGTTCACCCGAATCCCTTGTTCCGCCAAATTGAGCGAAAGGGAGCGTGTGAATGATGTGATTGCCCCTTTGGTGGAGGAATAATCAATGAGTGTCTTATTCCCCGCGTACGCGGTAATCGACGTTGTATTGACGATCGCACTACCTTTCTTCAAATGCGGCAATGCCGCTTGTGTCAGGAAAAACATCCCGAAGATATTCGTACGGAACGTGCGCTCCAACTGTTCTTTCGTGATATCCTCCAGCTTTTGCTGTGGATGCTGCTCGGCTGCATTGTTCACGAGAATGTCGAGCTTGCCCAATTCATTCACCGTCTGTTGCACCGCTTTTTTGGCAAATTGGTCATCACCGATATCACCAGGAATCAACACGCATTTGCGTCCTTCCTGTTCGACTTGACGTTTGGTTTCTTCCGCATCCTTATGCTCATTCAAGTAGACGATGGCTACATCCGCACCTTCTTTGGCATATGTGACAGCTACAGCCCGTCCAATTCCACTGTCTCCACCAGTAATCAGAGCAACTTTGCCAGTGAGCTTGCCGGCCGCTTTGTAAGTTGGTTTTTCAAATTGCGGTGCAGGTGTCATTTTGGACTCAATTCCCGGTTGCTGTTCCTGATGCTGTGGGGGTAAGGTTTGCTGAGGTTGGTTGCTTTTAGCCATTATATATTCTCCCTTCAAAATCAGATATTTTTTAGGATGCAACATTTGCATCCACTCTACTCCTGATTTACCACACAAACTTATCCGTTAAACGAAAAAAAGGAAAATCCAGCTATGTGAGCATACAAAAAAGCGGCCTGTGCTTTTTCTGCACAGACCGCTTTATTCAAACCTAGCGTTTACCATTATTTCATTTGCAGCTAACTCAAGTGGTTCGTTAAATAATATGGCTGTATACCATTAAAATCGTAATTAAAATCATGAAGACAGCCAGCAGCGTACTGAACATCCGCATTTTCCCAGCGTATTGCGTAATCGGCTGTTGGTTGCGAACCGCTTCCAGTGACAACCGTAATGGCTTACCCATAGCCCCAGCGATACCGGAAATGGCAAGAAACAACACCAACACGACAACGATCCATGCTACCGAATAAGAATCCCAAGCAAAGATCATATAGACGCCGCTAACAAGCACAAGAATCAGTGCAAATTGAGCCAAACGGTTCAATAGCTGCACAGCTGATATCGTCCCTTCCTGCGCGCTTGGAGCCAATTTGTCGATTTTGCCTACGACGAAGGGAAGCAATAAATAAAAGCCCATCGCCAGTGACCCAATAATGTGAATAAAGAACATTTTTTACAACCTCCTATTCTTTGTCTTCTTACATTTTCATACAAAAACGTTTTTCCATAGAACGATCATATTCCAATGAATGACTAGCATCTTTGCAAGGTTTTGGGACATGCTTTTCTATGTAACTAGTAATGCATATGAACTCTATTATACCGGGGAATTGGGGCAAAGCAAAGGAAAACGACGTGAATGTTTCAACTTGGGTGGTGTTGGGGAGAGGCTTCGCGAACAGAACGTTGCTACCATCGCTGTAAATAAAAGAGGTGTCCTCAAGCCATAGTGATGGCTTGAGGACACCTCTTCAAGTAAAAGTACCGTATTAGTAGAAAATCGTATCTATACGTTGACTATTTTGGTCACATTGCGAACCGCTTCAGCGGATTGATCGAGCGCCGCTTTTTCCTCGGCTGTTAATTCCAGCTCAAACACTTTTTCGATGCCATTACCGCCAAGAAGTGTAGGTACGCCGAGGAACAGGTCCTGATAGCCATACTCTCCTTCCAGATAAGCAATGACTGGAATAATCCGTTTTTTATCTTTTACAATCGCTTCTGTCATTTGCGCAAGCGAGGCTGCCGGAGCATAATATGCGCTGCCATTGCCCAGTAGGTTAACGATCTCTCCGCCACCTACCCGTGTACGTTGTACAATCGCTTCAATACGCTCTCGAGAAATCAGGTTTTCAATAGGTATGCCTCCTACGCTGGAATAGCGTACGAGCGGTACCATATCATCACCGTGACCTCCCATAACGAAGCCGCGCACGT
Organism: Paenibacillus ottowii; assembly: GCF_006874425.1. Lineage (GTDB taxonomy): Bacteria > Bacillota > Bacilli > Paenibacillales > Paenibacillaceae > Paenibacillus > Paenibacillus ottowii. The sequence goes on along the minus strand of NZ_VIJZ01000004.1, from coordinate 80,655 downwards.
CTTCAACCGAAACATTCAGTTCCTGTGCAATAAAGGTACAGTAGCGAGCCGTATCCAGCACACCGGATTGACCAATAACCCGATTTTTCGGGAAATCAAGCGTTTGGTATGCAGTATAGGTCATAGCATCGACCGGATTACTCAGAATAATGACGATTGAATCGGGCGCATACTTCTTCACATTCTCACATACGGATTTTACAATTCCTGCGTTCGTGTTGACCAAATCATCACGGCTCATCCCCGGCTTGCGCGCGATCCCGGCTGTAATAATGACGATATCCGAATTGGCTGCATCCTCATAATTAGAAGTGCCCATGATTTGGGTGTCAAACCCTTGCACTGGACCAGCTTCCAAAATGTCAAGCGCTTTGCCTTTAGTCGGATTCTCTAGTTGCGGAATATCGATGAGTACGATATCACCTAACTCCTTTTGAGCCAGCAGCAATGCGGTAGTGGCACCGGTAAAACCGGCGCCAACAATGGATATTTTTTTGCGTTGAATGGTCAAGTAGTATTCCCCTTCCTTACAGGTTACTAATAATGGTGTCCGCAAACTCGGAGCATTTCACCTGTGTAGCGCCATCCATCAGACGGGCAAAGTCATAAGTTACGATCTTTTTATTAATGGACGTCTCCAGTCCTTTGTAAATCAGGTCAGCTGCTTCTTTCCAACCCAAGTGTTCAAGCAGCATGACGCCGGACAGAATTACGGAACCAGGGTTCACCACGTCTTTGTCGGCATATTTTGGAGCTGTACCATGTGTAGCTTCAAAGATAGCATGCCCGGTTACATAGTTAATGTTCGCACCTGGCGCGATCCCAATTCCACCAACTTGAGCAGCAAGAGCATCGGACAGATAATCCCCGTTCAGGTTCAGCGTTGCAATGACATCAAATTCAGAAGGACGAGTCAGCACCTGCTGAAGTGCAATATCAGCAATCGCATCCTTGATGATGATTTTGCCTGCATCTTCAGCTGCTTTTTGAGCTGCATTTGCCGCATCCTCACCCTCTTTTTCCTTAATGACATCGTACTGGGCCCAAGTAAATACTTTATCTGCAAACTCCTGCTCGGCTACTTCATAACCCCAGTTTTTGAAGGCACCCTCGGTAAATTTCATAATGTTACCTTTGTGTACAAGCGTTACACTCTTGCGTCCGTGGTCAACAGCATACTGAATAGCTGCCCGTACCAGACGCTTTGAACCCTCGGAAGAGACTGGCTTAATCCCAATTCCTGAAGTTTCAGGGAAACGGATTTTATTCACGCCCAGCTCTTGCTGAAGGAACTGAATCACCTTTTTCACCTCTTCGGACCCTTCGGCATATTCGATCCCTGCATAGATATCTTCTGTGTTCTCACGGAAAATGACCATATCTACCAGCTCAGGGCGTTTTACTGGAGATGGGACACCGTTAAAGTAACGAACAGGACGCAGGCACACGTATAAATCCAGTTCCTGGCGCAATGCCACATTCAATGAACGGATACCACCGCCAATAGGTGTCGTAAGTGGACCTTTAATGGCTACAATATACTCACGGATGGCTTCCAACGTATCGTTAGGGAGCCACTCGCCGTATGTATTGAAAGCTTTCTCACCAGCGAATACTTCATACCAGGCAATTTTTTTCGTGCCGTTATATGCTTTTTCTACAGCCGCGTCCAGTACGCGCTTGGAAGCTTTCCAGATATCGCGACCTGTGCCGTCACCTTCGATAAACGGAATGACCGGATGGTTCGGAACCTGCAGTTGACCGTTATCAATCGTAATTTTTTCGCCTTCAGTTGGGAGCTCAAACTTTTCAAATTTCGCCATAAGTTCCTTTTCCTCCTCAGATATGAATGGGTACAGGGCGAAAGACATGATCTTTATCACAGACAAAAACGTACATCTCTCGCCGACCCTTCTATTGTACCTTATTTTTTAAATTCAGGGTATACAACCTCAATCTTCCTCCAAAGGTTAGCGCAGCTCTGGTGACACATATTTTTGATCTATTGGACCTGTGTATTCGGCACGCGGACGAATCAAACGGTTATTTTCATACTGCTCCAAAATGTGTGCAGTCCACCCCGATACACGGCTCATAGCAAAGATAGGAGTAAACAGATCTCTCTTAACACCCAGCTGGGTATACACGGAAGCAGAATAAAAATCCACATTCGGTTTCAAGCCTTTTTGCCCTGTTACAATACTTTCAATTCGAACTGACATATCAAACAACGTAGTGTCGCCATTCATTTCTCCCAGCTCACGAGACATTTTGTGCAAATGCTTGGCACGTGGATCACCGTTTTTATAAACACGATGTCCGAAACCCATGATTTTTTCGCGGTTATCCAGTTTGGCCTGAATATAAGAGTCCACCTGATCCAAACCGCCAATCTCCTCCAGCGTTTTGGCAACAGCCTCATTGGCTCCACCATGCAACGGTCCTTTTAAAGCCCCGATGGCAGATGTGATCCCAGAATAAATATCTGATAAAGTGGCTACCGTTACACGCGCAGCAAAGGTCGAAGCATTCAATTCATGATCGGCATGCAGCACGAGAGCTTGATTGAACGCTTTAATAGCCGTCTCCTCCGGATCCTTGCCAGTCAGCTGATACAGAAAGTTTTCAGCAATGGAAACATTTTTTTTAGGCGCAATTGGTTCCAAGCCTTCACGTATACGTGCTATGGCTGCCACAATTGTGGGCAATTGCGCCTGAAGCTTGACGGTTTTTGTCACATTGGACTCCCTTGACATATCATCCGCCTCTGGGTCATACAAAGCTAGAGACGATACAGCTGATCTCAAGGCAGCCATCGTGCTCAATTCTTTCGGGTATAACTTTAACTGAGTAATAATTTCATCCGGAATAGCAGCATATTCGCTTAACTGGCTGCGAAGCTCCTGCAATTGCTCTTGGTCAGGTAACTTCCCAAACCACAACAAATAAGCTACCTCTTCAAAATCGGCGTTAACAGCCAAATCATCAATGTTATAACCCCGGTACGTGAGAACGCCATCTACGATAGAGCTTATGGAGGAAGTGGTCGCTACGATCCCTTCCAGACCTTTAGTCGCTGTCATCGTTACATCTCTCCTTTGTAAAAACATTGTGAACGGACTTGCAATGTAAACATTTTCAAAAGTAAGATATGCCTTTTAAATAGCTGAGTAATGTTAACGCCATATGTCAATATTTAAACCTTCTTTCACTATACTGGATTTTGTCGTTTATGTGAACATTGAGGGCTATTCCAACACATTCAAATGTTTTATCGCATCAATAAAGAAATTTTTGAAACCCCTTACAAAATATATGAGCTCATTTGCACTTTTTTACACAGGTCTTGTCTTACCCTCTTCCCGCATAAGTATAGTAGAGCACAGATCTTAAGGGATACCATCGAAAAGAAAGGAGGCGTGGGAGCTTGAGCCGATTAATCCTGAATCGCATATTTCGTGCTCTATGGGTCGTAATCGTGATTGTAGCTCTGTTGCTGGGCATATATGTGCTATTCCCTCTCGTTTATCCTTTTCTATTCGCCTGGCTTGTGGCCTATGCTATGAATCCACTGGTCGTTTTTTTGCGCAACAAGGCTCGGATGCCACGTTGGGCGGCTGTCACGGTCTCATTATTTGTATATTTAGGCGGAATCGCGATCATCCTGTCTGCTGCAATCACCCGCATAGTTCGAGAAGTGATTAAGCTGGCCATGACTTTTGACGGGCATATCGAGCGTTTCAAAAGCCTGTTCATAGATTGGACTCAAAGTGATTTGATCCAAAATATAATTATTGAAATCAACCATTTTATTCGGGATAATCCAGATTACCAACACACCATTAACAGCAATATTGATAAAACGACTCAAACCGTCAGTTCGGCTGTTACTACACTAGTCGGTCAATTTTTTAATGGGGTTTTGAATCTGCTAACCTCTCTGCCTAATATGGGAGCGGTGCTAATGGTTATTGTATTAGCGGCCTTTTTTATCAGTAAGGATTGGGACCGACATAGTCGATTACTTTCGAATACGGTTCCTGATACGATCCGCAAACCGTTGTCAGATATTTGGCACGATCTGCGTAAAGCATTATACGGCTATTTGCGTGCCCAGTTTATTGTCATTTCCATAACGGCATTAACGGTCATCATTGGGTTGTTCATTTTGCGTGTGGAATCAGCCTTTACCATCGGTTTGATGATCGGGCTGGTGGACTTGTTACCTTATTTAGGGGTTGGCATTGTGATGATTCCGTGGACACTGTATGCATATATGTCAGGTAATTTGGCACTAGGGGTTGGATTGTCAATCCTATACGCCATCCTATTGATTGGACGGCAGATCGTGGAGCCTAAGGTGCTGGCCAGCAGCGTGGGATTGAACCCGCTTCCCACCCTCATCGGGATGTTCATCGGGCTCAAGCTGTTTGGCGTTTTAGGACTCATTATTGGACCTGTATCACTCATCGTTCTTGATGCACTGAATCGCGCGAATGTCATTCAGGACTTGCGCAACTATATTCTTGCCGGAAGAGTCCGTTAGGTCAGAGATTGGGGATAGCGGCGGCGGCAGTTAAAAGCGTCGAAACGTAATACTGCCGTTTTTCATTTTCTTCTCCAGCCATTTCAATAAGAAACGACGGTACAATACTCGTGTCAAAGGAAACACCAATGTAAAGCCAATAATATCTGTTAAAAATCCGGGGATAAGCAGCAAACTCCCGCCGAAAAACACACATAATCCATCCAGCATTTTACGGCCAGGCATTTGCCCCCGGTTCATTTCATTTTTGGCATCGGCAATCACCTTGCGCCCTTCAAATTGCATCATGGCAGCGCCAATCAACGTCGTCAGAATAATGAGCAGAATGGTCTTGCCCGCTCCGATCCAGTGACTTACCCATATAAACCCGTACAGCTCCGCCAACGGAATGAGCAGCAGCAACAGCCACAGACGTTTACGCATCATCACGGCTCCTGTCCCTCCCCGCCTGTAAAAGCAGACCTTAACGCAGTGTACAGCTCAGGCAGTGCCTGATCGAGCCGAACGGGCTTCCAGTCGGTGTTCAGCCACACGTGTCGTGTCGTTCCCGTGACCAGCAGTTCTCCTGGTAGTGTATCACCCTCTGTCCATACCTTTCCCACATTCCTTTGGTGCTCCTCATCCGTTACCCGTCGAACCTCATAGGTGTAGTTCAAACGTAGTCTGGAGAAGTCCGTGATAGCAGTATAAACCGTAATTAAATCATCATATCGAGCAGGACTCGCATATTTCGCATTGATTTCAATAACTGGCAGCATAACGCCTCGATCTTCCATACTCCGATAGTTAAAACCCGCCTGTCGGATCATTTCCGTACGCCCGATCTCAAACCAGTTTAAGTAATTCGCATGATACACGACCCCCATCTGGTCGCTTTCCTGATAACGGACACGTAGAGGCGCTCCATACCATCGTAATTGCGTTTGTTTCTCCTCTTGAGTCATACAAGCTCTCCTATCTTTGTGCATCTTTATCTCTATTTTGCCCTCTCTCCATTAAACCATATTTACCGCCTGGGAACAAAAAGAGGGCCGAACCCAATCGGTTCCACCCTCACATAACATTAATATGATGACTTTATTATTGCGGCAACGGCTTGGACAGTTTGTAATATCCACTTTCCGAAGCCAGTTTCAGCAAGCTCTTCGCCTGACTTCCCGCCCAAGCATAACCAAGTCGTCTTTCTTCACTTATTTTCATAATGTCCGTATACTTTTTGCCATCTCGGTCCGAGAAGAAATACTTATTGTCCTCCACATTGTAGAAACGATACCACATCACGCTTGATGCATCCTTTTGGAAAAACTCCGGACCTTGACGATTGTATTTCATACCGTCGATCCGATTCGTGTCAAACCATTTCAAGGCACTCTGAGCTGCTTTTTTCACCTCAGCTGTCTGCGGTTGAGACATCAAGAAGGCCGTAATACCTACCGATTCCGTAGTTGTTTTGGAAGCAAGCTCGAATGCTCGCGCAGGTACAGATTCATAAGTAAACGGATCATGCTGTGCTCCCCAAATCGTTGGCGTGCCATTGTTTACAATTTGAGCTTTAAGTGTATATTGTACACCTTTATTCAGAGCCTGCTGGAGTCTGGAGCGATATGTATTATCAAGAATATCGCTATCAAACGGCTGCCTTTTATTCACAATGTCATCTGCCAGTACCATCACTCTAACCATTGCATCATCGTTGTAGGTTGCAGCATCAGAATAATTACCGCGTTTAGGGTATACCTGTGGCCAAGCACCCGAGGAATATTGAGAGGTTAGTACGAAGTCAATTGCCTTTTGAACACTATTCTTAATGTCTTTATTTTTAGTTTTTTTGTATACATCCGCTAAAAAGCGAATCTCAGTTGTCGTGGCCTCGTTATCAAACGTTCCAAGTTCAACACCATCCTTGCTCTTCCATGTAGAGCGCGCTGCCTTGCCAACCCATTTGGATTTATAATTCTTTTCCATCGCTTTGAAAAATCCGCCATGCGGCAATTGCCACGATACAATATTCAAGGCAAGCGTAGTGTCCTTGGATGTATTCCCAGTGGAAAATTTACTAAAATCACGATACTTGTCCAGCAAACTACTCACATTCACAGTGGCCATTGGAACAATAGCATTTTTGTAAACGTTTGCATCGTTATATACGGCTTGGGTAACACTAGTGCCCGCATCAGTCATATCCTGCTCTGCTGCTGCCCATGAAGGGTTAATAAGTCCCGATGTTAAGGTAATAGCCATGCCAGAAAAGGCGATCCATTTGACAGTTTTTTTAACGTTAAACCTCATTCCAAGTCTCTCCTTTTAATTGGATTGTGGTGATTCAAGAACTATTAAACACATGTATTATATGAAAATATAGCCAAATAATCAATATATTTTATTATATACAAATATAAGAGTTTATTAAACTAATAAAAAAACATCTTACTAATACTAGCTTAGTAAGATGTTTTATCCTGCTTCATATTTATAACAAATCGTCAAACTGTGCGGCTTATCCAAAGCGACCCATGATGTACTCTTGAGTCAGCTCGTTTTCAGGATTTGTGAATATATCGTTCGTTTTCCCATGTTCAACCAAGCTTCCGACATAAAAATAAGCAGTATAATCGGAAATCCGTGCAGCCTGCTGCATATTGTGCGTTACAATCACAATTCGCAGCTCTTTTTTCAATTCGGTAATAAGCTCTTCCACCTTGCCTGTAGACACAGGGTCCAGCGCGGAAGCCGGTTCGTCAAGCAATAGAATTTTCGGCTCTACGGAAAGGGCACGTGCAATACAAAGCCGTTGCTGTTGCCCACCAGACAGAGCGAGAGCAGAATCGTGAAGACGATCCTTGACCTCATCCCATAATGCCGCCTTGCGCAGGCTGCTTTCGACGATTTCATCAAGCTGCTTCTTTTTGCGCACTCCGCGATATTTGGGGCCAAAGGCAATGTTATTATAAATCGATTTGTAAAAAGGATTCGGCCGCTGCCATACCATGCCAATTTGCTGACGCAGCTTGATCACGTCTGTCTCCGGCGCAGTCAAATCCTGTCCATCCATCCAAATATGTCCGGTTGTTGATGAAGATGCAATTTCATCATTCATTCGGTTAAGGGAACGCAAAAAGGTCGATTTACCGCAGCCGGAGGGCCCAATCAAGGCGGTCACGGTCTGCTCTGGAAAGGCTAAGTTTACTTTTTTCACAGCCTCAAAGCTTCCGTAATAAATACTCAAATCCTCGGTACTAAACGGGTGCGGATGCTGTTCCGCAAGTTGTTTTGAATGCGTAGACTGAACGGATGTTGCTGGTGAGGCGGTTTTTGCCGTTCGTGTAATCACATGTTCCATTATTCTCCATCCCCTCTCTAGTCCATACGTTTGGCTGCTGTCAGACGGCGATAGACGACTCTTCCGAACCATCTTGCACTCAGGTTAAAGACCAGTACGAGCAGTACCAACACTGCGGAAGCGCCTGCGGCGATATCCTTGGAGTCAGGAGCAATACCTTCACTGTTGACCTTCCAAATATGAACAGCCAATGTTTCAGCAGGCCGCATCGGATTAATAGGTGATCTGGCATGCAATGGATTCCAATCGGTAAAATCAAGCGGCGGCGTACTCATCCCTGCTGTAAACAGCAACGCGGCGGCTTCCCCGAAAATGCGGCCTGCGGCCAAGATGGTCCCCGTAATCAAGCTCGGCAGCGCAGCTGGCAACAAAATGGAGGTGATGATTTTCCATTTGGACAACCCAAGCGCAAGTCCCGCTTCCTTTTGCTCTTTTGGCACTGCACGGAAAGCCTGCTCCGTTGTGCGAACCATCAGCGGCAGATTGAATACGGCCAAAGCCAGAGCCCCAGACAAAAGGGAAAAACCAAAATCAAACGTATTGACGATAAGTAATAGTCCAAACAATCCAATCACAATCGACGGGAACGAGGACAATACCTCGACGACAAGTCGGATGAAGTCCGTAATTTTCCCCGGCTTTGCATATTGCGCCATGTAAATACCAGCGCCCCAGCCGATTGGAATGGTGATAATCAAAGTTAAAATTAGCAAAAATACAGAATTAAATAATTGCGGGCCAATCCCGCCACCTGCGCGTAACGTTTGGGGAGCACTGGTTAGAAAGTCAAAAGAAATATGACTGACTCCGCGGGCCAAAATGAAGCCCAGTAATCCTACCAAAAGTGCAACAATGAACAAGGCGAAGAAACAGATTACAAATGTAGCGATCTTATCGGTCGTTTTAGCTTTTATCAAACCCGGTTTCTCCTTTCAAGCAGCCTTACTAGCAGTACGAAAATAAATGTCATAAGCAAAAGGACAAGCGCCATGCTCCAGAGTGCATTGTTATGAATGGAGCCCATCGCTGTATTGCCCATGCTAAGTGTAATGACGCTGGTCAAGGTCGAAGCGGATTCCAGCAAGGAATGCGGTATGTGCGGTGCATTCCCAATAACCATCTGTACAGCCAACGCTTCTCCGAAGGCACGAGCCATACCGAGAATAACTCCTGTTAAAAGAGCAGGTAGCAGCGTCGGAATAATAACACGGGCAATCGTCTGCCAGCGGGTAGCCCCCAACGCATAAGAGGATTCACGCAGACCCCCTGGCAAGGAAGACAACGCATCTGCCATAATACTCGTAATCGTCGGCAAAATCATAACCGACAGCACCAGGCAACCTGCGAGAATGCCGATGCCTTGTCCCCCGAACACGTTTCGCAGCAACGGAACGATTACAGTCAGACCGACAAAGCCATAAACAACCGATGGAATGCCGGATAATAATTCAATGGCAGGCTGAAGGATCCGTTTACCCGATTTCGGCACGATTTCCGTCATAAATAAAGCTGCGCACAAGCTAAGCGGACTGGCAATTAAGGCCGCTAATATGGTTACGGCAAAAGAACCTGTAATGAACGGCAGCGCGCCGAAGGAATTGGGCTCGCCATCCGGGCTCCATTTGGTACCAAAGAAAAATTCTTGCAGACTGACTCCATTCACCGCAAATGTAGCTACACCTTTGGAGGCAACAAAATATACAATGGAGACAATGACTGCAACTAAAAAAACGACACAAACCGACGTATAGATGCGGCCGGTCCATTCTTCCCAGTAATGTCTTTCTTTCATAACTCGGGATCGTTTATTCTGTTCCATGTATGCCTTCCCTTCAATTGGTTCCATACTGTAACTCCTTTAACCGAAGAATAGAGGCCGGACGCTAGTCCGCCTCTTCTTCGTGAATATACTCGCGTTAGCTGTGTTCATCCGAACAGGAGCTAACCTCTCCTTATTTCGTGATATTGCCGTCAGCATCACGTTTCACTTGCATACCTGATACTGGAATGTATCCCAAATCTACAACGTCTGTTTTTTGGATTTCATCAGACAGAATGTAGTCCAGAAATGCTTTTACATGCTCTTTTGGCTCACCCTTGGTGTACATATGCTCATATGCCCACACTGGATATTTGCCTTGTTCTACATTTTCAACGTTAGCTTCCACACCGTCGTATTTCAAAGCAGTAACTGTGTTGTCGATGTAGGACAAAGCCAGGTAACCAATCGCACCAGGTGTTTCAGCAATCAGCTTTTTCACAGTACCAGAGGAATCTTCTTGAATGGAGCCTGGCAGATCTTCTGTTTTTTGTCCCAGTGCGTATTTTTCAAAGGTAGCACGAGTACCGGAGCTGCTTGGACGGTTCACAATTACGATCTTTTGATCTGCACCGCCAACTTCTTTCCAGTTCGTAATTTTACCTGTAAAGATTTGGACCAGTTGATCTTTCTTCAGGTCTGTAACGCCTACTTTAGGATTCGCTACCGCTGACATAGCTACAACAGCTACTTGGTGATCGACCAGTTCTTCTGCGCCGCTCTCCAGTTTTTCTTTTGCAAACACGTCAGAGTTACCGATATCCGCTTGTCCGCCGGAAACCTGAGTCAAGCCAGTACCGCTACCGCCGCCCTGCACTTGAACTGCAATGCCTTTATATTTATCGACAGCCATAAATTTTTGTCCCGCTTGCTCTACCAATGGTTGAAGCGCAGTGGAGCCAACAGCCAGAATGTTACCTGTCAGTTCAGCAGCTGCTTTATTGTCTGTTCCTGCAGCAGCATCTCCTTGTGGTGCAGCATTGTTACCTGATCCGCAAGCTGCAAGTGCAAATACCATGGTGAGAGTCATCAGAATGAACGGCCATTTTTTCAACATTTTTTATTGTCCTCCCCTTATTTAAGTGACGGTTTTTTATTTATGACCATCAACACTTTTACATTGTAGGCTTGGAATGTTAGACGAACGACTTGGTTTTGTAAAACAAATATAAAATATTGATAGATAAATTATTTTTCGGTATATAATTAATCTATAGTGTAAATTCACGCATGAATATCAAATAAGGAGAGCTGTTCAATTCTATGAATATATTAAAATTGCGCATCTTAGTGCTGATCGACAAGTTTCATAAAGCGACGGAAGTAGCTGAAACTTTGCAGATCAAACAGCCCACCGTCAGCTTTCATATGAAAAGTCTGGAAAAGGAAATGGGTGCAACTTTGTTCTCTCTTCAACAAGGTAGAATTATGCTGACCGAGGCTGGTAAAAAAATGCTCCCATACGCAAAGCAGATTCTCTCTCTAGAGCAAGACGCCAGACAAGCTGTAGATGAGCTGACAGAACAATCACAGGGTCAACTACATTTGGGTGCAGAGTCGATTTCGGGCATGTATCTTCTCCCGGCCATCGTGGCTGAATTTGCTCAGCAGTATCCAAAATGTCGTATTCAGCTAGAGATCCAATCTCCGGATGTAATCAAGCAGCTACTGAAAGAGGGAGACATTGATTTTGCTTTTCTCGATGATCGAGAATCTCTCCTGGAGAACACGGTCGCAGAACCAGTGGCTTCAGATCAGGTGGGGATTATCCGAGCGGCATCAGCAAAGACATCCAAGTCGCTGGATATCAATGGGACCGATACGCTGGACAAGCACATGTGGGTAAAATATAGCGGAGCATCTGTGGTAGATTCCTATTCCTCGCTAGTTAGTTCCCATCTGGAAATCAATTCTTGGGAAGTAGTAAAGCAAGTGGTCGGTGGCGGAGAAGCGCTTGCCTTCTTTCCTGCCTGCGGAATTCGTAGCGAGGATCATACTGCCCTCTCAGTGGAATGGCTTCCTTATCCCGAAGCTGACAGCAATAAGAGCCACTATCAAATAAACATGGTGTACTCACAAGATATGCACATGAGCAAAATGCAACAGGCATTCCTTGATTTTATACGGCGAGGAGAAATGAGAATTAGCTAACAAAAAAAGAGCATCCAAGTCTTATAAGACCTGAATGCTCTTTTACTTATTGCAACGAGTAGATACCGACCCTGTATTACTTCGGGGGGACTACAATTACGCTTGTGCTGGAACGCAACTGATTTTGATCAGGTTCGTGGAACCGGAATCACCAAGAGGTACGCCTGCTGTGATTACAACCAAATCGCCCTCTTTAACGAGGCCAGATTTGCGACCGCCTTCCAGCGCATTGTCAAACAGACTGTCTGTTGTATCAACGATTGGTCTGCCTTGCACTGCATGTACGCCCCAGATTAGAGCCAAGCGGCGAACAGTTCTTTCCTGTGTTGTCACAGCGATAATCGGAGCTTCCGGACGGTATTTAGAAATCATACGCGCCGTTGTACCGCTTTGAGTGGATGTCAGGATTGCTTTGGCATGCAGATCAAGTGCCGAAATAGAAACGGATTGGCTGATTGCTTCTGTAATACTAATCTCTTGAGCCGTTCTTTGTTTTTTGAACAAATCACGGTAGTTCAGAGAAGATTCAGCTTTTTCTGCAATACGGGACATCGTCAATACAGATTCTACCGGGTATTTACCCGCAGCAGTTTCGCCAGACAGCATAATTGCATCTGTGCCGTCGAAAATAGCATTGGCTACGTCACTTGCTTCCGCACGAGTCGGACGCGGGTTACGTTGCATGGAATCCAGCATTTGTGTTGCCGTAATAACAGGTTTGCCAGCTACATTACATTTGTTAATCATCAATTTTTGCGCCAGAGGCACTTCTTCAGCAGGAATTTCCACACCGAGGTCACCACGGGCAACCATCAGGCCATCGGAAGCCTCCAAAATCTCATCCAGGTTGTCAACACCTTGCTGATTTTCAATTTTGGAAATGATTTGAATGTGACTTGCATTGTGCTTCGCCAACAATTCACGGATTTCCAGTACATCACTTGCTTTACGAACAAAAGAAGCTGCGATGAAATCAATGTCCTGCTCAATACCAAAAATGATATCATTCGCATCTTTCTCCGTAATACCAGGCAATGAGATAGCAACGCCTGGAACGTTAACGCCCTTCTTGCTTTTGATCGTTCCGCCATTGACAATGCGGCATTTGATTTCAGTGCCTGATACTTCAATAACGGTGAGTCCGATCAGACCATCGTCGATCAGAATGGTGGAGCCGGGCTCCACGTCCGAGGGAAGATCCTTGTACGTAATGGAGATACGATCTTTCGTACCGAGAATTTCTTCCGTTGTCAGCGTAATGAACTCGTCCTGAACAAGCTCGATAGGTTCAACTTCGAGCTTTCCTGTCCGGATTTCCGGCCCCTTCGTATCGAGCAAAATAGCAACATTTTTGTTAAGCTCCTTACAAGCTTGACGGATGTTTTTAATCCGGTTGCCATGCTCCTCGAAATCACCGTGAGAGAAATTCAGGCGGGCTACGTTCATACCAGCCATAATCAGTTTCTTCACATTTTCCAATGATTCACTGGAAGGACCGATGGTACATACAATCTTAGTTTTGCGCATTTGGGTTTTTCCTCCGTTTTCAAAGGTGCTACTCTTTATATCTTTTTCCAACAATTAAATCTACTACACTTTTTCCTATTTGTATAGGAAGTTCGTCATATTTATTGTTACCCGTTTCCAGCGTATTACAACATAGGCTCAGATTCCGAGGGCTTTAATAAGGTGTATTGGCCTATTTTCCGGAATTTTTGATATCTGTCTTCTCTCAATTCATCGCAGCTCATATTCGCCAGGTCTGCCAAATGACGTTCCAGTAACTCCTTGATTGCGGCAGCAGTCACTTCATAGTTACGATGTGCGCCCCCTTTCGGCTCTGGCACAATATCCTCGATAATCTCCATGCGCAGGAGATCATTAGCGGTGATTTTCATGGCTTCAGCCGCCTGATCCGCCTTGGAAGCATCTTTCCATAGAATTGAAGCTGCGCCGTTTGGAGAAATGGCCGAATAAATGGCATGTTCCAGCATCAGCACACGGTTACCCACTGCAAATGCAAGCGCACCGCCGCTTCCACCCTCGCCGATGACCACACAAATAACAGGCACCGAAAGCTTTGCCATCTCCCGCAAATTGCGGGCAATCGCTTCCGATTGACCTCTCTCCTCTGCTGTATTACCCGGATAAGCGCCCTTCGTATCAATAAATGTAATAATAGGACGTTTAAATTTTTCAGCCTGCTGCATCAGACGCAAGCCTTTACGGAATCCTTCCGGATGTGCACTACCAAAAAAACGAGCAATATTATCTTTCGTATCCTTACCACGCTGCTGGCCAATGACGGTCACCGGAATACCATTTAGCTTGGCAATCCCGCCTACAACCGCCAGATCGTCACCGAACAAGCGGTCGCCATGCAATTCAATAAAGTCCGTAAACACCTGTTCGATCAAATCAAGGGATGTTGGCCTTTGATGATGGCGGGCCAGATGCATCTTTTGCGATGCTGTAATGTTCGTATATATCTCTTCTTCCATCTGGAGATAACGTTCTTCCAGGCGGTTAATTTCATCTGTAAAATCAATTTGCTTATCCTGTCCGAATTGCTTGAGTTCTTCGATCTTCTGTCGCATCTCGACCAGGGGCTTTTCATAAGGCAATTCGCCAGCCATTTATTCCTCCCCTTTCACACTGTGCAGATCAAGCAATTGCCCAAGGGTATCACGCAGCTCCTTGCGGTGTACAACCATATCCAATTGTCCGTGCTGCAAATTAAATTCGGAAGTTTGGAAATCATCCGGCAGCTTCTGTCTGATGGTCTGCTCAATTACAATACGCCCTGCAAAACCGAACACAGCACCTGGCTCTGCGATAATAATATCTCCAAGCATAGCAAAGCTGGCGGAGACTCCACCTGTAGTCGGATCAGTGATCACAGAAATATAAAGTAATCCCTGCTCGTCCAAGCGAGCGAGAGCAGCACTTGTTTTGGCCATCTGCATCAGGCTCAAAATACTCTCCTGCATACGTGCTCCACCGGATGTAGAGAAGATAATAAGCGGCAAGCGCTTCTCAATCGCCTGCTCGATGGCGCGAGTAATTTTCTCTCCTACGACCGAGCCCATGCTGCCTGTAAAAAAGTCAAAGCTCATCACCGCTACGACAACAGGAATCCCATGAATAAGGCCGTCGCCCGTAACGACAGCCTCGCGCAGGCCAGATTTCAGGGTCTGTTGCTCCAACTTACTTGCATATCCCGGAAAATCCAGCGGGTCCACCGAAATCATATCGGCATCATATTCCGTAAACGTGTCTTCGTCGAGCACCATGCGAATGCGATCCATCGCATTCAAACGCATATGGTATCCGCACACCGGACACACTTTTAAATTTTTCTCCAACTCTTTGCTGTATTGAATGCTTCCGCACTTGCCACATTTGGTCATAAGACCTTCGGGAATTTCCCGTTTGGGACGATCCGGCATGTCCGCTTGATCGCCGCTCAGCGCCCGTTCCGAAGGGATGGTCGCGTATTTACGCTTCTTTTGGAATAAATCTTTAAACACAACTACACCTCTCCAGCCGTTTATTTGTCAGCCGTAACCGATACAAGCTCCTCTGCCGTCGATGCGGCACCTCTAAGCATTATGTTCATACACACGTCAACGCCTGTTCATACAACATTACCGCCGATCGTGCATCCTTTGTTCCATTCATGCTGTTGTATCACTTCCGCCGTTCCGGACTCAAGGGCGCAAAATCGAATTAAGCACTTCCTGTATTTCTTCGACTTCACCCGAAGGCACAAGTATCTCAAACTGTTGCTTGGATGCACTGATGGCCCGGGTCTGCACCATAAAACCTTCTTCAGACAGTTTGAGCTTAATCATGTCAGCCAGTCTGGCCGTCGGTGCAATATATATCACCGTCCACATGCCTTGTTTCTACCCCCTAAGCCTCAAGTTTTGAGCCCATATAATAGACTCATGATAACATACCTTACTTTTTTCCCGCAACAAAAGCCCTCCTGATCATTCAAGTTCCGTCGGAGGGCCTAGACAATCTTCAACTCTGTTACATAGGTCAATTAAGCATCCAATGACGCAGGATAATGCTTGGCATGAAGGCTCCGATGAGCAATACGCGAAGAAGCTGCGGCAGCCAGTCCAGCGACAAGATCATCTAAAAACACATGAATGCCACTGCCTTTTTGGTTCAACTTTTCTATAATCCCAATCTTTTCCTTGTCTAAATACCCAAAGCTGGTTAAGCCGATCATGCCGTACACACTCGTAATGCCAAGAGCCATCGTCTCGTCTACTCCGTACAACGGTTCGTCTGCCTCCATGATAGCTTGCAGGGGCTGGGGGAGAAGTTTCTTCTCGGCTA
The DNA here is from genome assembly GCF_006874425.1 of Paenibacillus ottowii. Lineage (GTDB taxonomy): Bacteria > Bacillota > Bacilli > Paenibacillales > Paenibacillaceae > Paenibacillus > Paenibacillus ottowii. Next base: position 64,446 of record NZ_VIJZ01000004.1, on the reverse strand, counting down.
GTTCATCAAGTGCAATACCTGTGAGCAACGTATATTGAACCTCACGCTTTTGCAAAACCGCTTTGACACTGTCTACACATTCTTCCATAGTCAAACGAGGATAATATTTTAGCTGAAGCTGATAAACAATGTCCGCAATGGACTCGATACGGATGCCTCTGCGATTTAACAAGGCTTCTGCATATTCATAGGACATCATATCCCCCCGCTTTCACCATGCAGTTCTATTCTTCCACCGTGCGGGACCTTAAGGTGCAGGGTACGTGTTGAATCCCCTGTTCCGCCAGTTTTCCAAGTGTATGCGAAAGGGGAGGGAAATGTTCATAAAACCGTTACAACAAGGGCCAATTGCTGTGGCCCGATCATTTGACTTTCACCGTGCCTATACCTAACATCGACTCCATTTGGTCAAACAGCTGAGGTGAGGGCTTAATGCTGTAGGCATCGCTCAACGCTAGCAGTCGCTGGCTGCTCTCGTAAAAGAGTACGGTTGGCACAGCACCGGGGTGCTCCTGCAGCAGCGCCTTGAGGCTGACCAGCAAGCTGGCGTCCTCCTCGGCTTGGCGGGTGATTTTGACAAACACCCGCTGACGGGCGGGCGATTCCGAACCGCGCGAGGACGAAGCCTGCTCAACATGAGCCGCTTCGCCTCCGCGTTGGGAAGGAGTCGACACAGGACGAGCTGCCTTCTGCTGCGGCGACACTGATGTAGCGACTGCCGAAGCCGAGGGCGACACACGCGGTGCTCTGCCGCCTGGGCTGCCAGCAGCGGGCACGGAAGCTCCAGTGGCTGCGGATGAACGCGCACTGGCACGCCGGCGCTGGAGGAGCCGTGCCAGCGTATCTTCCGCTAGCGGAGCTGCCTCATCTGCCAGCAGCTTGAAGTGCTCGTCCTGCTGCTGCATCTTGGCACGAAGTGCAAGCAAGGCTCCCTTTTCAATCCACTGCTGGCTTCGCTTCCAAACTTCAGGGAACAGCACAACCTCACAGCGCTCAATCTGATCCTCCAGTTCAATGAAAGCCATGGCCTTTCCCTGCTTGGTCGTAATCGTCTTGAGTGACACCACCATGCCTGCGGTCACAATAACCGTTTCATCTGGGACATCGCTCAGCTCCATCAGACGATCCGCCTGACTGCTTTCCAGCAGCGACTCAAAATCATCTAACGGATGCCCGGACAAATACAGTCCCAGCAATTCGCGTTCCATCTCTAATTGCTGGCTGGAACTAAATGGGGGTACATTCGGATATTCGATGTCCCAATTGGGCATTTCTACAAACCCAAACATATCAATTTGCAAATCGTCACGTTCTTTACGCCATTTGGCAGCTGCATCTACCGTCTCATCCAACATAGCAAGCAGCTGTGACCGATGACCTGTCAATGAATCAAATGCCCCTGCCTGAATAAGCGATTCAATTACTCTCTTATTGCATACTCTCAAATCGACGCGTCGACAAAAATCGAGCAAACTGTCAAAAGGGCGCTCTTTGCGAACAGTAAGAATGCTTTCCATTGCTTGTGTACCAACATTTTTAATTGCAGCTAGTCCAAAACGGATATCCCCCTGCTGTAATGGGGTAAACAGCACTCCACTCTCATTCACATCAGGCGGCAACACTGCAATATTCATGCGACGGCATTCGACAACATATTCAGCCACTTTTCGGTGACTTCCCATTACGGCTGTCAGCATGGAAGCCATGAATTGTACCGGATAGTGAGCCTTAAGATAAGCCGTCTGGAATGCTAGCACACCATAAGCAGCGGCATGGGCACGCGGAAAACCGTAGTCGGCAAAACGGACGATCATATCGTAAACCCTTCCAGCTTCCTCCTCCGTGTAGCCCTGCTTGATACTGCCATCGACAAAATGGCCACGTTCCCGATCCAGCACCTCACGCTTTTTCTTGGACACCGCGCGACGCAGCAGATCAGCTTCTCCCAGGGAAAAGCCAGCCATACGTGAAGCAATCTGCATGATCTGCTCCTGGTACACAATAATACCGTAGGTGTCCTTTAAGATCGGTTCAAGATCAGGATGCGGATAAGAAATCTCGATCTGTCCGTGCTTCGCCTGTATAAAGTTAGGAATAAAGCCCATCGGACCCGGACGATACAAAGCCACGACAGAAATGATATCTTCGAAAACATTTGGTTTCAAATCCTTGAGCACCCGGCGTATACCAGCCGACTCCAGCTGAAACACACCTCCTGTATCCCCTTTACCCAGTAATTCATAGGTATGCGGGTCATTATCGGGAACACAGTCAAAATCAGGTGTTTCTCCATGTTGTTCTGCAATCCAGCGCATACACCGTTCTATAATGGAGAGTGTACGCAGTCCGAGGAAATCCATTTTCAGCAACCCAATGCGCTCCAGATTTTCCATCGAGTATTGCGTCAGAGGAACCCCTTCACTCCCCTCTTGCAGCGGAACTGCATCAGTCAATGGAGTCCGCGAGATGACGACACCTGCCGCATGTGTCGAAGCATGACGAGGCATTCCTTCTACTTTGATCGCCATATCCAGCAATTCACGTGTCTTGGGCTTCGTGTCATACAGTGCCTTCAACTCGGGGGTGATCTCCAACGCATGCCGGATATTAATGCCAAGCTGAGCTGGAATCAACTTGGCCGCTTTGTCCACCTCGCCATACGGTACATTCAATGCTCGGCCCACATCCCGGACTGCGGCTCTAGCTGCTAACGTACCAAAGGTAATAATTTGCGCTACATGCTCATTTCCGTACTTCTGTACTACATAGTCGATAACCTCATCGCGGCGTTCATCGCTAAAATCAATATCTATATCCGGCATACTGATCCGTTCAGGGTTGAGGAACCGTTCAAATAGTAGATTGTATTTCATCGGATCGACATTCGTGATATTAAGCACATAGGCAACCAAACTCCCTGCTGAGGACCCCCGCCCCGGTCCTGTTGCAATTTTATGCTTATGAGCAAAAGCAATAAAATCCCATACAATCAGGAAGTAATCGCTGAAGCCCATGCTGTCAATCGTATTCAATTCGTAGCTCAGCCGCTGGTCCAGTCTTTCCCGCTCCTCCGGCTGCTCCCATGCAGGATCGCTTCTGTAGCGATGTTCCAGCCCTTGCACGCACAGACTGCGCAAATAGGACGAAGATGTCATGCCTTCCGGCAAAGGGCGATATTCAGGCAAAATAGATTGACCGAATTCCAGCTCCAGCTCGCATTTCTCAGCAATACGCACCGTATTGGCGATGGCTTCTGCTACATGTGGAAATAAACGAGCCATTTCCTCCTGATTTTTCAGATACAACTGGCGTGTTGGTATCCGCAAGCGCTCCTCATCGTCAACGGTTTTCCCTGTCCCGATACAGATCAGGACATCTTGGACGTCAGCATCCGGCTCAGTTAAGTAATGTACGTCATTCGTCGCCACTAGCGGAATATCCAGCTCCTTCGCCAATGCGATCAATTGAGGATTTACGCGTTTTTGTTCCGACAGACCATGATCCTGAAGCTCCAGATAAAAATCATCGCCAAAAATGCTGCGGTATCGTTCCGCTGCACGTCGTGCCTCGGCTTCCCGTCCATGCAGCAAAAGCTGCGGCACTTCACCGCCCAAGCATGCGCTCAGGCATATGATGCCTTCATGATGGGCAGCCAAAGCGTCCATGTCGATGCGCGGCTTATAGTGAAAGCCCTCCAAATGACCCATGGAGCACAGCTTCATCAGATTTTGATAGCCTGTTTTATTTTTGGCGAGCAAAATTAAATGATATATGGGCTGATCCTTCCGGCTGCCACGCTCCTTGCGCGACCCTGCCGTCATATAAGCCTCACACCCGATAATCGGCTTAATGCCGTTCTCTACACATGCTCTATAAAAAGGAATGGCACCGTACATGACCCCATGATCTGTAAGGGCCAGCGCCTTCATTCCGTAAGCTGATGCCTGTTTGACCAATTCCGCGGTACGAGCCGCGCCGTCCAGCAGGCTGTACTCGCTGTGAACATGCAAATGCACAAATGAACTCATGCGCTTCTCTTCCCTTCACCGCTTGATTTTCTTCAAACTATTTTATCATATCCGCGTTAGTAGCGCCCATAGAATAAAAGTACAGACCCGGGCGGACAAGCGCGGTCCTGATTCGTATACTTAAGGAGGAAAAGAGCATGAGCACTTTTATATCCAAAGCGATTCTCGACTTCTTCATTGCCTTCGGCATCGTGCTCGGAGGAGCCATGCTCGGAGGAATGGGAGCTGTCGTATCGCTTCAGCCACCTACCCAGACGATGCTGGAGGTTGCCGGCAGGATTAAAATATGGGCGCTTGCCGCCGCTGTAGGGGGAACGATGGACCCGATCCGGGTCATTGAGAGCAATATGTTGGATGGTAATTTGTCACCTGCCATCAAGCAGATATTGTATTTGATTTTCGCTTTTTTAGGCGCTCATATGGGTGCAGAGCTGGTCAAGTGGGTATGCGGCAATGGACGGTCGTGAGGTGAAACGACTATGAGAGTTCCCCCCTTTGAGCGCCTGCGCCCTTTTATGCAATTATCCTCCGTTTTTGTCCTCGGTATGATTACGGGAGGAATGATCTATAATGCGATCTGGCATGCCAGCTTTAACCAGCTGTGGACGAACAACCAGGACCTGCAATTTAAGCTTCAGCAAGCCGAAGAGGACAACAAAACATTGCGTAAATACAGCAAGCGTCAAACGGTTGTCAAAGAGATTAAACTGATCGCGGAGGAAGCTTCGGCTGAAAAAATTGATGCGATTAACCTGAAAGAGCTTCTTCGCCGCGTCAGTCGTGATCTGGAGGTGCTGCGGGGCAGAGATATGTTCGAGATTGATTCTGACAGCAAGCTGGTACGTATGCTGCTGAACCAAAAAAAATACACCGTTCGTGACAAGGAGTATACAATCCAGGTCAAAACGATGCTTGTCATGGAAGGCGTGCTGCAAATTTGGCTTGAGGCCAAAGAAAGACTGCCTCAAAGCCACTAAGTCGATCTTACTTAGCTTCACTTCCTGCTTCAACCAGAGGTAGATTAACCGTGTTCAATAGATTGAAGCGTCATCACAGCTTTGCACACCAAATGATTTTCCCGAGAAATCGCAATTTCCAGCTTGCAGGTGCGGCGACTCATCTCAAGTAGCAATGGACGAAGAACGACAGCATCCTCAATCTGTACCGGTCGAATAAAATAAGTCGTCAAATTATCCAGCACATAATCCTTGCCGCTCATATCTCTAGCTGCCCGGTAACCCGCTTGTGTCATCACGTTGACCAGTACGCCTTCCGAGATCGTCCCTAAATTAGTAGCCATCTGTGGAATGATAAAACCGCGAAAGAATAATGATCCGTCCTCATTGCGCTCCTCAGCAAATCCGTTCCAGATCAACTGGTCGAACGTTTCGCCCAGCTGCGGCTGCTTTTGCGCGTTACGCAGTGCTTCCAGCACCTCACGCCGTGTAACGGACCCGAGCAGCTTACGGTTGCGGTCCACGACTGGCAAGTAATCTACACCTTCCCACGCCATCATTTGAGCGGCAGAAGCCAGCGAGGTCTGGTAAGTGACCGTGATTGGGTTACGGATCATACATTTATCCATCGTATGTTCAGGTTGAAGCCCTTCCACGTCTTTACGGCTGACGATCCCTATCAAACGATTCCATTCATCCACTATGGCAAAATGATGATGTCCAGTAGTCGCCGATAGCTCCTCAAATTCGGTAAGCGTGCTGTTGATTTTCAAGGTCAGCGTCTTCGGTTTGCTTGCCGCAATGTCTTCAACCAACATAATCTTCTTTTTGATCAGGCGATCAAATATCGCTCTATTAATCATAGAAGCCACCGTAAAAGTATCATGGCGCGAAGAAATAATCGGCAGACTAATCTGGTCTGCAAGCTGCTTAACCTCCCGACTCGTACCGAACCCCCCGGTAATCAGCACACCTGCTCCCTGCTCCAGTGCAAGCGAATGTGCATCCTCCCGGTTACCTACGATCAGCAAACTGCCTGCGTCAATATAACGAGCCATCGCTTCTTCACGCATCGCCCCGATCACATACTTGTGCAACGGTTTCTCCAGTCCCTCGCTTCCGCCCAGCACATGTCCCTCTACAATATTCACTACATCCGCAAAGGTCAGTTGCTCAGACAAGCCGCGTGGACGCTTCTCCACGCGTACTGTTCCGATCCGTTCCTTGGTTATGACAATTCCCAAATTTTCTGCTTCTTTCACAGCCCGATAGGCCGTGCCTTCGCTTACGCTCATTTCTCTAGCCAACCTGCGTACAGAAATTTTGGAGCCTATTTTCAACTGCTCGATATGACGCAATAACTGCTCATGCTTCGTAACTGTTTCATCTAGCCCGTCCAACTCTGTTACACCCCCAACGTTCAATCTGTATCATTCTGTATCTATTATACCACAAAATCCCTTTGTTTTAGACCCTCGTCATTAAGATATCTTTTGCTTGGAAATAGCAAAAAAGCGACCCCTCTTGTTACAAGGGACCGCTTCATAACTAGGTTGATTTGAAATTTAAGAGCATAAGCTTCAGGCAAACTGAAAGAATATCTTACAGCGTATTTCCCTTATCAGCTTTATTATCCCATTTCATCTGCCACTGCTGCATTTTGGCCCGTCGCACACGCTCCAGCGTTTTGCGTTTTTCCTCATCCACACCCAGCAAAAAATGCAGGTTCGCTCCGATGACAAGTAACGCAAAAAGTACCCAGACCACCCCAAAGCCGTTGACCCAGTTCAATCCACCTGCCAGCGAGATGCGCGGTAATGCGACCAAAACCATAGCCAATGCAATCAGTGTGTACAAACCGTGTTTCCATTTCTTAAAAGAACCCAATCGTATCCCTTCCTCTCCCTGTGACTCTATGTATCTAGTCTATGAGAGGACAGGAAGGAATATGAGACAAACTTACATAGACGAACCGTACAAATGTTGAAGACTGTCTGCAATAATCTTATTCACGTCCTCAATAATCACACTCAGGCGGCGTTCAGCGTCGAACAGACGACGGATGTTAAGGTTCAAGCTGAGTACCTCGAACATTTTTTCCATCTTTTCCATCTCTTCCTGTGCCGGCATATCGCCGCTCATCATCCGCTGTTGTACTTCCATTTGGCGTTCACGGAAATCGTCGAGCATTTTCTTGGCTTCCGGATCCGTTTCAATCAGCTTCATTGCTGACGTAATTTCCTCTACCTCTTTGCTTTCCTTCAATGCTTTCGCTAAATCATGGGCTTTGTCATAGATATTCATGATTGTTCATTCCTCCATTACAAGTTTTGTGTCAACATTTCACATTGTCCGTCAATCACCAAGGTATATATGTCCTCATATGATGAATCAGTGCTATTACAGCCCATTCACGTTTCCCGTTACTTTCAAGACATCAAGTTGCTGCCCGGAAGGAGATCCACGATGTCCATCAAAAAAACAACGATTCAAATCATCGGATCGGGCATCTTGCAGGATGACGTACTCATGGTCGGCGAGTCCCTGCTTCGCAAATGGAAGATATCCGCAGGCCACCCCGTTCAGCTCGCCTTCGGTTCGTTCCGCCAAGAGGTTACCGTCATATCGGTACCCCGATACAGCGGTCTACGCGTGGGAAGCGTGCTGGCCCGAAAAATGGGGCTTCATGCCAATCATGCCAGTTGTGATCTGCGAGTAACCTACAACCGAGGCCGCCGGACACTTCGAGTGGGCCCACTTATTAGCGTGCTGGTTAGTCGGGACTATCCCGAACAGCCCGACAAGCCTTTCGGGTCGATCACCCTGTTCTGCCGTGAACTAGTCGGGGAATGCCGCAGACAAGGAGCATATGTGTATTTCTTCACCCCGGAGCATATCGGAAGTCAGCCCGGGCGAGTTCAGGGATGGGTATATGACGGTGACTGGAAAAAGACGGTCATGCCTGCTGGCGATGTCGTCAATAACCGGCTCACCTCCCGTAAACTCGAGAACAGAACTAGCGTACAGCATTTCATGAAAGAAGTAAAATCGCAGTACGGCACGGCCATTTTTAATGAAAAGTTTTTGGATAAAAACGAAGTGTTTGATGCGCTCAAATCTAATTCTTCCCTGCGAAAGTATTTACCCGAGTCTCACTTGCTGCAAACCCTTGCTGTTTTAAAAAAAATGTGCAACCAGTATCCCTCTGTTTTTGTCAAACCCGTGCGCGGAAGCCTTGGTAAAGGCATTATGCGCATTAACAAGCAAACCGACGGTACCTTTACGGTGCTATCCACAACAGCGGGCACTCCCCGTAAGCAAACATACGCCAACGTCGACAAACTGTACAAAAGCTTGGCGGGGAAAATGAAATCAACACGTTTTCAGCTGCAGCAAGGTCTTACCTTGATTGATCACGGTAAGCGTCCGGTCGATTTTCGCGCGCTTGTACAAAAAAACGCGTCTGGAAACTGGACCGTAACCTCCATTGTCGCTCGGATCGCCGGAGGCAGCCACTTTGTATCCAATCTGGCAAGAGGTGGTACGCTCAGTACAGTCAAAGAAGCACTGGCCAAAACCACGCTGCCCGCAGCTGTTAAATCGAGTGGTCTTACCTCTCTCAAAACAGCAGCACTGGAGATCGCAAGCGGAGTAGAAAAAGCGATTCCCGCCCATTTCGCGGAATTTGGTATTGATTTGGCGATTGATAGCACGGGGCGTATCTGGTTGCTAGAGGTCAATTCCAAACCATCCAAAAATGACAATACGCCATTGAACGATCAGAAAACCCGTCCGTCCGTAAAAAAAATGATCGAATATTGCCGTTATTCAGCCGGATTCAAATGAATTTATCTTTTCCAGAGTCCAGCTGCCAAAGGAGCTGTTGTCGGTGTCCCTTGTTATGCCAGGCATGCTCGGCGTGCTTGTTAGCCGAAAGCAGGACGCTATTCCCCCTATTACAGAAGCTGATTACTGCCGCAGGCTAAGTTTGTTGGGCAGGCGCTCTGGTATTAGCGTAATGGCGTTTACCGCCGAAGGAGTTTCACCTGAAGATCAATCGATACAGGGTTATGTTTATCGTGCTGGAGTATGGACATTCGGCCGCTTTCCCTTGCCGGATATTGTTTATAACCGCTGTCTCCATGTCCATGAGAGCCTGAATGTCAAGCGCACACTGGAAGACATGGCGGAGCGAAAATCGCGCAAGCTCATCTACTGGTCGCGTAACTTGCCTGGCAAATGGCAGGTATATCGTGCTCTGCATACGGTAGATAAAGTGCGGCCCTTTGTACCGCCTACGGCCCCATACCGGGATACGACCCAGCTTGTGGAGTGGCTGCAACGCCATTCGGAGCTATTTATGAAACCACAGTCTGGAACCCATGGCAAGGGCACGCTGTATCTCCGACTGACGGAAGGTGGCCAAGGACTGTACGTACAAGGCAGGAACTCTCAAAACCGCCCGTTCCGTCGCTTGTTTTCTGAATTAGATGCAGGATTGTCATGGATCGACGGTATTGCACACAAACGCGCCTATATCGTGCAGCCTTATTTGAAATTAACAAGTCAAAGCAATCATCCCTTTGATGTTCGTGCACTCATGCAAAAGGACGGCAACGGTTGTTGGCGCCTGACGGGCTTTGCCGTGAGAGAAGGCAGAAAAGGAACTCTGACTTCCAATCTGCACGGTGGGGGGGAAGCCCATCCGGCAGAGCCATACCTTCGTGAACAATTTGGCGTGGACAGCACCCGTCGCATCATTGAGCAAATGATGGAGCTGTCCTTGACCATTACCGGAGCGTTGGAGAGACGCTATGGCCGCCTTGGCGAGTTGGGAATCGATTATGGTATTGATCAGAGTGGGAATATCTGGCTGTTGGAGGTTAATTCCCGTCCTGGTCGAGCCTCCTTTTTTCAGACTCGTCAGCCAAAGTCCGCTTTTCGGTCGGTCAACCGCCCGCTCGAATATGCTCGATATTTAATGACCCATTCCAAAGCGACAGGGCCAAAGGGCGCGGGCGCCTCCCTTGAACATACGGTATAGGAGGATAAACAGATGAGTTTAACGCATTGCAATGTGCATTTCTCACAGCAGCCCGACAAGGTGGCGTATATATCCACTGCCTTGTTGAAAAGCCTTAAGTTATCTGGAGCCAAGTCCATTCGTCTGCGCCTTGGCAAGGATCAGATTCCCGCAACCGTAAAACCCATTCAGAAAGCGGGACGCCATCTATACTTGACCTCCGGCTTACGCAATGCAATCCGTGTTCCCAAAAGCGGGGCTATCTATTTGCGGAATCAGGATGGAGATGTGCAGCTTGGACCATTGATTGGAGTACTATCTGATGCTACTAACTCTACCACCCGTCCTTTCGGATCACGCACAGGTTTTATTAAGCAACTGCTGAAGGAGGGAAGCAAAAAATCTTATATTTTTGCCTTTACTCCAAGGGATATCAACTGGCAAACGGATACGATTAACGGTTATTTTTTGTCATCCAGCGGGGAGTTTACACGTAAAATCGTACCTCTGCCGGACGTGATCTACAATCGTTTGCCAAGCCGTCGCTCTGATTTTTCCCCAGCGATCAATCAACTACGCGAACGCTTTTCACGCAAGCGAATTCCTTTCTTTAACTGGAGTTTTTTCAATAAATCCGATATCTATCATCTACTGGAAAATAATCCAGAGGTTAACCGCTATGTCCCTGAATCCTATATGAATCCTAGCTCTGAACGTATCCGAGGTATGCTGGAGCGGCATCAATTTGCTTATTACAAGCCAAGCAGCGGCAGTCTCGGTAAAGGAATCTATCGCCTGTCGTATGTCCCCAAGCAAGGATATTTTGTAAGGTACCGGAAGAAAAATAGCAATGTATTGCTGCGATTCACCTCTTTTAATTCCATGCTGCGGATGCTCCACTCTAATAAGGGGCAGACACTAAAGGGTTACGTCATTCAACAGGGCATTCAGCTGATCGAAATTGATAATTGCCCAATTGACTTCCGGTTCCATATGCATAAAGACGGCAATAACCAATGGGTCGTCGTTGGCATTGGAGCCAAAAAAGCCGGACGTGGAAGTGTCACAACCCATATCAAAAACGGCGGTTCCCTTATGACACCCGAGCAAGCGCTCGGTCGTGTATTCGGTGACCGGGCGGGTGAAGTGCTTCAACGTGCCAAGAATGTAGCAGTTACGCTAGCAGAAGCAATAGAATACCATCACCAGCATCTACTGGGTGAAATCGGATTTGACCTGGGCATCGATCAGGATGAAAAGGTATGGATGTTTGAAGCCAATTCTAAACCAGGTCGATCCATTTTTCAGCATCCTTCGTTGCGTGCGGAAGGTAAAGCATCCGTGGAGCATATTTTGGACCACTGTCTTTACCTCAGTAAATTCCGCAGAAAAGAGGAAATATGAATACCCAGGTGGAGCAAAAACCAGTCGTTGCCGTATTGACAGTGCACGACGAGGTACAACTTTTCAAGGGGAATCAGCGAAACTTCAGGGATATTCTGGAAACCGGAACACGCATGGGGTATCAGGTGTACATTGTTACTGTCAGGGACTTGAAGCTGACCGATGAAACGGTGAAGGGCTACATCTATAACAAAAACTCACAGACGTGGGAGGAACAAAGTTTTCCAACCCCACAGGTCATTTACAATCGTATCCCCAATCGTAGCTATGAGCTTAAAACCTCTGTGCGCGCAAAGTTGGATGAAATTTCGCACGCCCCAGGCGTTGAACTGTACAATCCAGGCTTTTTTAACAAGTGGGAGCTGTTCAAATGGCTCCGTACCTCGGAATCCACGCGTCAACTTGTTCCGATCACCAAGCGATTAAGCGATCTGTCTTCCTTAGGAAAAATGCTGTCCGCGTATCCATACCTGTATCTCAAGCCAGAAAACGGCAAAGCAGGGAAAGGGATTATGATTCTCAGATTCAGCCCAGAGCATCTGATGGCATACAGTTTGACGATTCAACATGACAAAAAAAGCATCACCTACCGATCTGTATCGTTGTCTCGGCTATGGGGACGTATTCGCCGGGAGGCAGGCAAATCGCCCTATATCATTCAACAGGGGATTGATCTGGCTACCTATCAGAAAAAGCCGTTCGATTTGCGCATTCTGGTGCAAAAAAATGCCCGTGGCGCATGGAGCATTACCGGAGTCGGTGCAAGATTAGCGGGTAAGGGAAGTATTACAACACATGTTCCGCGTGGGGGAAGTGTAGAGGACCCGTTCAAGCTTCTATCCTCACTCTTTGGACCTGAGGAAAGCACAGATTTGCTGAATAAGGTTAAAAGTACAGCCATTCTGATTGCACGTCAAATTGAACGCGCATCCGGTCTTTCTCATGGTGAAATGTCCATGGATCTGGGTGTGGATACACTCGGAACCCTCTGGTTTTTTGAAGCCAATGCCAAACCGATGAAATTCGACGAGCCGGATATCCGCCAAAAATCACTTAGACGTATTTTTCAGTACAGCTCCTTTTTGGCCGAGCGAATGAATTAATACCAAGGAAGTGGAATCATGCCGCAAATTAGCAATGTTCAACATTTGCCTACCCGCAGTTGGGTACTGAGACGACGACAGTTGCTGTTTCTGGCTCGCAGTTCAGGCGGCATGCGCATTACTCGTAATGCTCTGCGGCAGTTGGCTGTTTTAACGCCAGAGCAATTGAACGCTCCTGGCTCCTCTCTCCTGTGCGCATATGTGCGCACGGAGAAGGGGCTGCGGATTGCCGGATTTTCCCTCGCTCTGAATTTTGGGAAGGATGCTTGCATCGTGATTGTTCGTCCGCTTTACCGGGGCCGCAGACTGGGCGCTAGACTGCTGTCCGCCCAGCTCCAACAGCTGCGCCGTCTGACGTGCAGCGTAGCCACCGACAATATGGCCAGTCTCAAAACCTGTTTCCGTGCTGGACTTATTGCACATGAAATGACGACTGGACCGACAGGGAAGCCCACGCTGATATTTTGTGGGGAATTATCCGAAGATGAGCAGACGGCAGAGGAAGGTGGAATGCTGTGCCAAAACCTGTCCTAGGCATCATGACTTTGTATTTGAACAGTAAGAAGCAACTGGAGGAACGCGATATATATGAACGCATGATTGCAGAAGGGAAAAGGCTGGGACTGGATATGTATGTATTCACTCCTGCGGATGTCCATAAGGATCGCAGACTGCTCCTTGCCCAAATTTATGATCCGCACAGTGGTAAATGGACTCGTAAATGGCGACAATTTCCCGATATGATTTTTGACCGCTGCCGGGTGCAGCGTAGCGAGCGGTATCGCCAATTAAAGAAATTTCGCTTGCAGTATACAGACCTTGTGTATCTAAACCGACCGCTGAGCAACAAATGGGCCATTCATCAGCAGCTTGCGAGAAAGGCTGCCTTTCGCCCCCATCTGCCTGCAACAGATCTGTTCGACGGATTTCATAGTGTAAAGCGAATGCTCAAACAGAATTCACTAGTATACCTCAAGCCAATTAATGGTACGGGTGGTCGCGGCATTTTACGTATTGAACCTGTTAACAAGCAAAGCGGCCTGTATCTGATTGAAGGGCGTAATCACAAGCGCCATATTATTCCCCAGCAGCGGGTACGTCTGGATCGTCTGGAGCCGCGTCTGAGCAGCTGGAACATGGATAACTACATTGTTCAGGAAGGCATTCCTGTGCAGTTGCCGAATGGCAGGGTCCATGATTACCGTATGCTGGTACAGAAAAATAGCCAAGGCGTATGGGAGCTAACGGGATGTGCCGGGCGGATCGGAGCACATCGGAGTGTCACTTCCAACCTGCATGGTGGAGGCAAGGCCGTACCGATGAAGGAATTGCTAACGCAATGGATTCGGGATGAAGACCAGAGAGAGAACATCATTAAGCAAGGGGAAAAGCTCGGACTGGACATCGCTGCATATCTGGAAGAAAGCTATGGGGCATTATGTGAGCTTGCGCTCGATTTGGCAATCAATAAGGACGGTCATATCTACGTGCTTGAGGTCAATCCGAAGCCGGCCCGCGAAGTATTTTCACGCATTGGCGAAAAAGAAACCTATCGTCGTGCCATCACCCGGCCCATGGAGTATGCCTTGTGGGTCTACCATACTCAGATTAATCCCAAGCCGCAGGCAGAACAAAAAACAGAAGATCAAACAGAGGATAAGACTGAGAGTAAAGCAAAGGAAGGCTCCGCGTAAGTGGCTGCCTTCCTTTGTTTTGTCGTCTGTCTTACATCGTTTGCATGTATTATTTATAGGGTACATCAAAGCTATTTATAACCCTTATCTGTGTTTTCACAGTTACTCGGCGTTTTTATAAAGCGTAAGCAGCTGCGTAAAGTCCGTAATAATCGCATCGGACCCTTCCAACTCATCATTCACACCAAATCCAGCATAAGCGCAGCCAATCACCGTTTGCCCGTTCTTTTTGCCAGCTTCCACGTCTGAGGAACGATCTCCCACCATCCATACATTCGAAATATCGTGCTTGCTTAACAGAATTTCTAGCAAATTCACCTTGGAAAGCGTACTGTATTCCCCAGCGCTGTACAAGCCTTCAAAAATAGGAACCATTTCATACGCAGCAGCGATCCCCTTTACATAATCCTCCAGCCCGTTACTAGCTACGAATAAACGGACACCTTGCTCATGAAGTGCCTGGAGTGTTTCTTTTACATGTGGATACAGGGCATGACTTCCATTCTTCAACCCCTCCAGCTCCAGCTGAAGCAACAACTCGTCCGCTCTTCTATGAGCTGCTTCACTGGCTTCTGGCATTACTCTTCTCCAGATTTCATCCAGCAGCATACCCAAACTATTCAAAATGAGCTCCTCGGGAGGAGTCTCGCCTTCATAAAGTCCTTCGGCGCGCAGCGTATCAAACAGCTTGTGGTACGCAGGAAGCAGCAGCGTCTCCGTCTGAAAAAGTGTTCCGTCCATATCAAATACCATAGCCTCAGGTTTCTTCAACACAGGTGCATTGTTCATGTAGTTATCAGTCATTCCTTTCCTATGTAAGTTTACACTCCGACCCCTCTCATGATAAGCAATAAGAGAGGCCCGTGTAAACCTCATTGCGCATACCATTAACTCTTATATTTTTTTAGAACAGTCCTAAAACAATGTAAGCCACCCCACATATCTGTGTGCAGAGCTCCCCGTGGAAGCTGGAGATCTACACCACTCCAATACGAAAATCCCGCCTTTTCTATCCATTGTTCCATCGCCGAAAGATCCACTGTAGGGTAATCAAACGTCAACAGCAGCATTCCGTCATCCCTTAAAGTTCGGTGAAATTCACACAAGGCTGCCAAAGATTCATCAGGCGTTAAGTGCTCCAACACGGAAATACATACAATTTTGTCAAAACTGGCATTCTCATAGGGCAGGGCGGTCAGATTGGCATGTGCGGTGTGGAGCCGAACCGGTAAAATCTCCTGAATGCGTTCGGCGGCCTCCTCTCCAATATCCCGCCGTACCTCGGCCAAGATGGCATCCACAGATACAATTCGTATATCTAGATCACAGGCATAGACCTGAGCGCAACGACGGGCCAACTCAAATTTAAATGGATGAGGGATTCCACATGCCGCGTCCAATACTGTATCTTGCCCGGACATTAATTGGAGACACCATTCATACTCATAGGGACGACTCCACCAGCTTTGAGGGAGTCTGTAAATCATGTTGGACGAGTTGGGATCAGAATATACAAAAAAGCGAGATAGGTACGGGTCAGCCATATCCATAAATGTAGCCTCCTTCGGGGATATTTAGATTACCCTTGCTACACAGCATAATTCATGACCCCGTTTCTCGCCTTGAAGCTTAGCCAACAATCCCATTTGCTCTGTAAAAGTAAGCTCACCGTACAAAGGGTGTGCTTGCAGCAAAGCATCCAGATCAGAGGGAAGCTGACGGGTGAACAAAGACACTGGACGCAGGCCGGACTTTTCCAGTAAGAGCGTCAGCGTATGATCCGAATAATGGTACAAATGATCTTCCTCCGTATATAAAGGCGAGTTAACGCCATAAGCCTCATTGGTAAACGAGTTTTTATTAGGCACCGTAATATATAACGTCCCATCAGGTTGAAGGTGTGCGCGCAGATCTGTCAAAAATGCGACCGGGTCCGCGATATGCTCCAGCACATGCCAGCACGCTATGGCTTCGTATGGGTGCTCCAGCGATAAGTCCAGTTCTTCCTCTAAACTTTCGGCCCCAATCCCTTCCTGATCTTCGTGATCTCGGTGAATTTCCACGGATTGTTCTGTTTGAGCATCTAATTCTGTTTCACCGTTCCAATAGCCGGGTAATAGCTCTACCTCATAATTGCATTTGGCATAAGCACGCGATTCACTGGAAGGCTCAATACCCACTGCATTCCAGCCAGCTTGGAGGGCAGCATGGATAAATTCTCCGGTACCTGAGCCAATCTCAAGCAGCTTCCCTTTTGCGGGACTGAACATATCGAGCAACATGAGTCCAAAAAGGGCATGATCCCCATAGGTGGACGCCGCTGCACTATCTCGCATAGCAACCCAATTGGCATTATAAATCTCTGCTATCATTTCCTCAGTCTGAATATGATCCACATCCTTACGAAAAACCAATCCACAGGAGCCGCAGCCCATCAAGGTAAAGCGTTGATAATCATGAAATACTATCGTGTCAGATGAGCCACACAGTTTGCATTTTACACTCTGCTCCGCCCCCTTCACCTTCTCCTTGCCATAAGATGGGTCCTTGATTTCACTTTTAATTTGTAGATCGGGTTTGTCAATGACCTGCACACTGGCCACCTTGGCGACATCCGGTGCGTGTACCTGCTGGACAGGTTCATGTTCTGATGCAGGTTCTTTTTCTGTATTTTTGTTGTTGTCCTGGTCCACCCAGAGTGTAAGCCGTGGGTTCGAGTCCAAAATGGAATCATACTGCTCTTTCCATCCATAACGAGCACTTGGGTCAAGCAGCTGGTACCGCTCAAATTTGGCCATACGAATAGCAGGGGTATACCATCCCCAATGTTGAATACGGTAGTTGCTGATCTCAGTGGGAAGATCAAGTACATTTTCGGGTAATCTCCCACAATGCAAGGACTGCTCCTTCCATTTATAAGGGAACCCTTCTTTATATCGAATTAAAAAAGGACGGTAATAACGATGGGCCTGCCAATAATCATCATCACGATAATGCGTGGAAGACCACATATCAAATAACCTGAAACAAATCGTATCTGCTTTCGTTCCCGCTAACAAAGAATGTACCCCTTGGGCAAAACGGGATTCAAACATTTCGTCAGCATCCATGCTTAATATCCATTCGGGAGAGGAAGCCAATGTCTCTCTCCACTGCTGCTTTCGCAGTTCGACTTCATTGGTAAAAGAGGGGGTTTCATTGCGGATCAGACGCAGTGGGATTCCTTGCAAGATCTCCCGGCACAACTCTGCGCTATTGTCATGACTACCATCATCAATAATGACTGCTTCGTCAATGTATTCCCGGTGACTCAGCAGCACGTCTGTAAGCTTGCGATTTGCCTCATTGTATACCGTCATGGTCAGCGTCAATTTAGGATTAGAGACAGGCGGTGTATAAAGCTCGCTTTGTCGTGGACCCGTGAACGTTGGTGGTACTACAAACGAATCCGCCGTGTACTTAGCAAAGATAGCAGTTTCACGAAGATGATCGGGTATAACTGGAGGGTCAAGGAACTCAGAGGGGCTTGAATCTGCTGGATGATTGAAGGCTGAACCGCTGGGAGAAGTATTGGAATGTTCCATATGTGTTAAATGCTCTGGATGTTTGGAAATAAAATACTTTAGGGTGGATAATAGCTGTTCTGCCTTCATTCGATCGGCTTCCCGATATAGATGCATTGCCGGATAGTGTGTGTCCACAAAAAGTGGAAACCCAATTGCAGCCGCCCGAATACAAAAATGTCGATCTTCTCCCCAATAAGAAACGTTTTTGATTTTACCAAAATGAATTCCTGCTTCCAACGCCCGTCTGCGGATTAGGGTACAAGCGCCTAGCCCACCCACCTCATACAAACCTGGAACATGCAACTGGTGTATAAAATGTAACTCACGTTGCGCTCGCTCCTCTGCCGACAATACCTCGCCATCTTCGCGGTGGAACAAATTATATTCATCACTGACCCACACTTGAGGCAATAGCGGTCCTTCCGGTTGCCAACGCGTCCAGAAAATTTCTGATACGATATCTTTTTCCGTCTCCACCAGCCTGCGCAAGGTACGTGAATGAAGAACCAGGTCCGAATCAACCAGAAACAACGCGTCATAATTGTGCTGAAGCGCATATTCAATAAGACGATTTTTAAAGCCAGCCACTTTCCAGACGAGAGCAGGCGGCCAATAATGAGTGTGCTCATCACTACGGTGCTCTACTTGCTGTGAGCCTGTTAACAAGGGGAGAACCCGACCTGGAAGCCGATTGGAAAAGTCAACTAGCCACTGACTTGAAATCGGATTGTCATTATCATCGACAAACAAATAATCCGGCAGCACCTCAGGTGCCTCCAGACGCTCCAAGGCTTGAAGAAACAAAGATAAAATTTCCGGCTTCTGGTGCACCGGGCTGCCGATTAGTATACGCATGTGTCAACGCCTCCATCAGGCGGAAGCCTCATAACCGTTCCCCCTCCATGTCCTAACGCATACCCTAAGTTCGACCAAGCGATATGGGAGTGAGCGTGGTATAAATGGACTTACGCCCGAAAATATCAATGAAAACGACATGAATCCCAAATACAATCTTCCCATTCAACCATAAAACCCATCCTGTCGCACGTCCTATCCTGGAATGTCACGCACATCGCTCAATCCATACTCTCCCCCCAAACATCCAACTTTGATTTTCTAATTTTATTAGAGCAGAACTGGATTTATGATCATCACATCATCTCTACTCGCGCCGTCGAAATTACTACATAATGAGCAAGCTATCCTAATAAAATGGGGATTATACCTAGTTTTTTGGGAGGGACAAAGAGCATGGTAACTGTCAGCTTATGCATGATTGTCAAAAATGAAGAAGAAGCCCTTCATACCTGCCTGAAATCAGTCCATGATCTGGTGGATGAAATGATCATCGTGGATACTGGCTCTACCGACAGAACCCAAGAGGTCGCTGCATCATTTAACGCTCGTATATACCATTTTGAATGGTGCGATGATTTCTCCGCTGCCCGCAATTATGCGTTTGATCAGGCAACGCAAGAATATCAATTTTGGCTGGATGCCGATGACATACTGGAAGAAAAAGATCGATTATCCTTTCTCAACTGGAAAAAACAAGCCTCCCTCTCCTATGACAGTATTACCATGGATTATGTGCTTTCGGTA
Organism: Paenibacillus ottowii; assembly: GCF_006874425.1. Taxonomy (GTDB): domain Bacteria; phylum Bacillota; class Bacilli; order Paenibacillales; family Paenibacillaceae; genus Paenibacillus; species Paenibacillus ottowii. The sequence goes on along the minus strand of NZ_VIJZ01000004.1, from coordinate 45,070 downwards.
GATGAACAGGGACAGCCGTTGTATAAGCTCAAAAGAAACCGAATTGTACGGCGTGATCGCAGATTCAGATGGATCGGATTTGTTCACGAATTTCTGAATGTCACAGGCAGCACCTTTCACAGTGATATGGCTGTGACTCATAAAAAAACGCGCCCTCACTCCGACCGTAATTTGAACATATATCTCAAGCAGCGGGAAAAAGGCACCGTTTTTTCGGAACGAGATCACTACTACTTCGCCAATGAGTTATATGATAACGGGCGTATACTAGAAGCCATTCAGCAGTACGAACACTATCTGGAGGTGAATCGAGGGTGGACAGAAGATCGGATTGCTGCCTGCTTTAAGCTAGCGGAATGCTACGGTCGCCAAGAACAAAAACAGAAGCAACGTATGGCTCTGCTCCGCACACTTACCCTTGATGTACCACGCGCGCAGTTCTGCTGTGTTTTCGGCAATTTGTTCATTGAAGATGAGCAGTATGCTCAAGCTATATATTGGTTTCGTCAAGCGACGCTGATCGAGCCCTCGGAAGATGTGATGGCCTTAACCAATTCGTCGTACTATACCTGGTTTCCACACTTGCAATTATGCCTGTGTTACGACCGAATCGGCGACATCGAACAGGCAAAATCGCATCATCGCATAGCTCAGTTGCACCATCCCACTCATCCAAGCGTCTTATACAACGAGCAGTATTTTGCACAACTAGAGCAACAGAAATAAGGAAGACAAATACTGGCTAAAGGCAGGGACTTGCCATCCCGTTCGGGATTTCCTGCTCTGAAGTTAACATTCATGCTGTGCTGGGCGTACTTAAAAAAGTCGATTCCTCCTATAGGGAACCGACTTTCTTGGTTTGAAATTCGTGATATAAAATAGTAAAAAGTCGCTCCTCTTTATCATTCCAGGTGTTTTTCGAACCACGTGAGCGAATCTTTCAGGGCTTTTTCTGGATTCATAACATACCTTCTATCCAATAATTCCAGACCTAGATATCCCTTATAATCTATACTGTTAAGTTCCCTTAACACTTCCGTCATTGCTAATCTGCCTTCTCCGGGCACCAGATGTCCTCCAGGATTACCATCCACAAAATGTATATGCATTAAATTATTTCCCAGTTCCCTTATAAAATCATGAATGGTATCCTTTCCTGTAGTTTCCATCACATCCGTATCCGCTAAACCTTTTAAATAGGGGCTCCCAACTTCTTTTATCATCTTGGAAATGTGCTCGGCTCTATTAAACACCTGTGTAGTAAAAGAGGTAAAAGCCTCCACGGGAAGGTAAATCCCCTCTTTTTCTGCTGTTTTACATATTTCGCCTAAAGATTCTCTGCACCATTTCCACATTTCTGTCTCATCAACATCCAAGTAGGCGATGCCTGTGGTCACCAACACTTTGTCACACTCCGGCAAAGATGCAGCTTCAATATGCCGGCAAAAAAACTCAACACTTCTCTTTCTATACTCCGGATCAGGATGACTGATGCTTACCGGGTAGACATACTGTTCAGGGGTAAAGCAGATCGTCTTTAACCCTCTTTCTTTTATTTTTGTATTTAATTTTTTTATATCCTGATACCTAAAATAGTCTAAATGGAGATGTGGACCTGAAGCCCACAATTCAATATTATGGAATCCAAGCTTTGCAACAGAATCTAAAAAATACTCCAAAGAATATCTTTTATAATGATAGTTTGCAGCCGCAACTTGTGATATCTGTACCATAATAATTAGATACCCCCTTTTTGCACGACGCTATATTAAAACGCTTCCAAGTAAAGTAGCTAATATTACAGATAAAATAATATTAATCATTCCAGGTATCATAAAACTGTGGTTCAATACATATTTACCAATTTTAGTCGTACCCGCTGTATCAAAAGATATGGCAGCAAGGCACTGAGCAGATACTGGTAAAAAGAAGTTTGCATTTACAGCCATCCACGCTCCAATGATGATGTAGGTAGGCAAATCAAGTGCAATGGCAATAGGTATCATAATTAATGTTGTGACACCTTGACTCGTAGTTAAAGCAGCAACGATAAACATGATAACAGCAAGCATCCACGGATGGCTATTTACAATCGTAGCAACATGATCTTGAATAAAAGCGGTTTGTCCGTTAATAAAGGTACTGCTCATCCAGGCTAACCCAAAGGCACAAACCATAGCCAGCGCCCCTGCCCTGAATATGGGCCCGTTAAGAATCGTTTCAATCGCAGGACGGCATGCGATAATAATCATAGTAGCGCAGACTAGCATAATCATTTCAATAGTATGCGGCATTGATAGACTAGTAACCTCGCCATTCAGCACCCAGGATGGACGCAGCTGAGTAAACATCCCCATAATAACAATGGCTAAAACCCCCACCAAAAAGAGAACAACAGCGGCTTTCGCTCCTTTTGAAGTTTCTTTTTTCTCAGCCTTCTTTTCTGATTTTTCAATTAAACCTTCTGCCAATCTATGCAAATATTCCGAATCTTCAGATAATTCTTTCCCTTTACGCAATGTACACACCGCACTTGTAATGACACCTAAGAGTGTAGCAGGTATGGAAATGACCAAGATAGTTCCCAAACTTACTCCAAGGGGTGACATAAATCCAATCATAGCAGCAGTAGCTGCTGAAACCGGCGAGCAAGTTACTGCCTGTTGGGAAGCAATGATACTATTTGAAATGGGTCTTTCCGGCCTGATATCATTATCAATGGCAAGCTTGTTGATAATAGGCAATAAACTATATACGACATGCCCGGTTCCTGATAAGAAGGTAAATAACCAGGATATGATTGGAGCTATGATTGTAATATTCTTAGGTGACTTACTAAGCATTTTCTCTGCAATCTGGACGAGTAAGTTAAGTCCGCCTGAAGACTGCAGCGCAGAGGCAGCCAATACAACCGCTAAAATAATCAACATTACATCAATGGGAGGAGCCGCTGGTTGGATATGAAAGATAAATACAAAAATCGCTACGCCCACTCCACCGAGCAAGCCCATAAAAACATCGCCAACTCTAGCGCCGAAGAAAATGAGTAAAAAGATGATCAATAGCTCAAACCAAAACATAAGAATTCTCCCTTTTTTTGATTTTACGAACTTTACCGATCTTTCATTATCTACAAGGGCGTAGCCGCCCTTCATTGAATACGCTTACAAAATTCTTATCCTGCCTATTCTTCCGAGTCTGAACAACGAGTGGGTGTGCCGTGGCCAAAAGCTCCGTTTATCTGGCATATTTTAGCCGCAAAAACCGCTCCTTTTTCCATACTTGCTTTGATACTCCGAAGCATATCCTCATCTTCACTGTAGAAAATCTTGCCGGCTTTAGAGCTTCTAATCATCTCTACAATAAAAGCGGTTATATAAGAGTCCCCCGCTCCCATCGTATCCACGGCATCCGTCAATACGGCCGGCTGGTGCATCCAGTGATCTTTATAGAGAGCAAATGATCCATTTTCCCCCACAGTACCCATCACTATTTTTGAACCGAATTTCTGCGCTTTTAGCATTTCTCTTTTTCTTTCAGCTTCCGTTAAATGACTGCATGAAAGGAATGAAATGTCCGCATACCGGCATATTTGTTCCAAATATTCATCATTCCAGCGTACCGAAAAATCATAAGAGATAGGTACATTCGTTTTTTTTAATGTTGCGAGATCCTGCTCTATATAGCTATTTAGACTGGTATGAATTACGGAGAAATTTTTAATGTAGTTCAAGTCACTTTCCGTAAAATCCCATGCCTTTTCCTTTGCAATACCGCCTTTATTGGAGCCCAGAAATACACGATCACCGTCTTCCAATGTAACCCGTGCATACCCATTTTCCCCTTCAAAAATCCGGCAATGATTATGTTCAATCTCTAAATCGTCTATAACCTTTTGAATATACTGAGCTATAGGATCATTACCAAACTTTCCTAAATAAGATGCCTCCATCCCACACATTCTGGCATACGCACAAAAGTTCAAGGCATTTCCACCAGGGTACATCATACCCTGGTGGACATATTTATCTACTACATTGTCACCAATGCCAATAACCTTATATTGTTCCATAAGAATATCCCCTCTAAAGGTTGCTAAAAGATTAATATTCAACCTTCCACATATATCTACGAGTTGTAAGCGGATGCGCTCTTTCAACGGCCAAAGCTTGATTATAAACGGGGTAAACATTATTAAATAGGGAATGATTGAAGTAATCAACCACAGAGCTGTCAATGGTAGACAGTCCCAAATCCTTTGCGTCTAACACCTCTACCCTCTGGGTATAACGGTTAAGGAACTTTAACGCTCTTTCATCTAAAGCTCGGGTACTTCCTTCAGAGACCTGAATGACAAATGGTATTTCAGCATCAGTAATCTCAAATGGCCCATGGAAATATTCACCTGAATGTATGCTGGAAGAGTTAATCCATTGCATCTCCATAAAAATGCAGATGCTTTGCATATAGGCAGCCCCGTAGCCAGCTCCGCTTGCCATGGTGTAGATTACGGAATCATCTTTATGGTTTTTCGCAAAAGCCAGCGCACGTTTTTCCACGTGTTTGCACGCATTTTTAACAATTCGATCTATTTTTCCTACTCCGTCCAGGAATTTTTCATAATGCTCATATCCCTCGGTCTGATTTAATACCTCTACCGCCGTCATTAGTGCTTTCATGGTTTTTTCGCGGGCAATATCTTTGCCATCCCCAAATGTGTACTTCACCACATAGTCTGCTTGTTCTGTAATAGGAGAATCTTCAACCCATGTTAATGCAATAACTGGAACTCCTGCTGTTTTACCTAATTCTGCGGCCTTCACAGTCTCTGGTGTATTCCCTTTATGTGATGCCACTACCAGTACTGAATTTTCTCCAAATGCTCTAGGTGTGTTATGCACAAACTCATTACTGGTATAAAGACCTACCTTAACTTCCCTTGCTTCTTTTTCAAGAAATGTTTTTGCAGGATAAAAAGCACCATAAGAACCGCCGCAAGCTACATAATATACCTGCTTAATACCGCCAGCCTCTTGTTTATTTGCTACAATTTCTTCAATAATTTTTTTGATTTCCATTATCATTTCCTCCTTGTATGATACATTTTCTTGTTTTCCATTCCACACCGGTATATGTATTGGAATGTTCTAAAAAAACAATAACACAAAACAATACATGAGGCAATAACACTTTACTACTTTTTCTAGAGTACTGCTTCAATCCCCCCGATTTTTAAAGGATAAACCCCTATTGTAAGGGCTTACAAGCTATTCATAAATTGTATATGCTGTTATAATATAAGCATGCTGATATAAAACAATATAATACATTTATAAAAACTTGATTTGGAGGTTGAACTGCATGATTGATCATTCAGAATCTTCACCGTTATATAGACAGCTGCAAGAAAAAATTTTAGATTCCATCCACAACGGTACCCTAAAACCAGGAGACAAACTCCCTACAGAATTAGAATTAAGTGAAGCCAATAATGTGAGTCGTGTAACTGTCCGTGCGGCACTGGATTCCCTTACCTCTGAAGGTTATTTGGTACGTATTCCGGGAAAAGGAACATTTATTACAAAAGATAAAATTAAAAAAAATGTCGTAGAGACCATTGGATTTAGCGATACTTGTAAATTACAAAATAAAGTGCCTGGTGCCAAAGTAATAAAATGCGTGATTGAAGATGCTACAGCATCGGATCAGGAACATTTAGGTTTAATGCCAGGGGATAAAGTTATCAATATAGAAAGAATCAGGTATGCTGACAATGTGCCGGTATCTGTAGAGTATTCACGTTTCCCTTCTTCTTTTTCTTTTTTGTTACAAGAGGATTTAAATAATATATCTCTTTATGATATTTTAAAAAATAAACATAAGATTACATTTGGAATATCAAGAAAATATATAGTTATGGAATTTGCCTCTTTTGATGTAGCCACCTATTTAAATATTGAGGAAGGCTATCCTCTGCTGTGTATTAAAAGCACCGTTTGTAATCCAGACGGCCAAAAAATCCATCGTTCCAAGCAGTTGATATTAGGGGATAGGTTCGAGTTGATTGTTTAAGATTATAAACAGAAAGGCCACCTGCATTTGCAGATGGCCCTCCCTGCTAAATTCCCTTAAAATACTTTCTTCCGGTCTCTTTCCCCCTTCAAAATTTCTACTGACTCACGAAAACGCAGCGAATGAATGATCTCACGTTCACGCAGAAACTTTAAACTATCCTGCAAATCCACATCATCTGTCAAATCAATCAGCCACTGGTATGTAGCTCGCGCCTTTTCCTCTGCCGCAATATCCTCATATAAATCCGCGATGGGATCGCCTTTGGCTTGAATATAGGTCGCGGTAAAAGGAACCCCCGCCGCGTTTTCATAAAATAACGCACGATCATGTGCCGCATAATGTTCGCCCAGACCAGCCGCCTTTAATTGCTCCACACTCGCATCCTTCGTCAGCTTATAAATCATCGTTGCAATCATCTCGAGGTGGGCAAATTCTTCCGTCCCGATGTCATTCAGTACACCGATCACTTTATCCGGGATGGTATACCGCTGATTCAGGTAACGCAAAGCTGCTGCGAGCTCTCCATCCGCTCCCCCGTACTGCTCCATAAGCAACTTGGCCATGTGAGGGTCGCATTTGCTGACACGTACAGGATATTGCAGCTTTTTCTCATATACCCACATTCATGTTCCTCCTTTATTAATGGTTGTACCTGCTTATACCTGCCACGGCCAAGGCGCTTGATTCCACTCCCAAGGATACTTGGAATAAGCGCGACCAAAATTTTGCAAAGGTCCATATAGGAGTTGGTATTCATTAGCAATGGCCGTTCTTTCCTGTGTCAGCTTGTTGAACTGCTCGATAGCCTGCAAATCATCCGGATGTGTATTCAGATACAAATTCAACTCGACCAACACAAAGTCCACCGCTTGGAGCTTCTCCAATAGCGCGTAAAATTGAGCATCACCCGGTTTGGTTTGAGGCGCATAGCCTTGAACCGGGATTCTGGGCTGACTATAGTCTTGAGCTTGACTTTGATACTGGTTTTGATATTGATACTCGTTCTGGTATTGATACGAATTTGAATAGGGGCTTTGAGGTTGACTAGGCTGTTGATGTCCACTCTCATACTGAATTTGCTGTTGAAATTGATTTGGGGACTGACCTTGATTTGGATTCTCCATGTTATTCGCCTCCCCCCTGGTTTCTCCTAGGCTCATAAGGACTGTAAAGCAATGGCCATAGCGTTCCTTTCGTCAGCGCCTCTTCTGGGCTGAATTGCGGCAGACCAGGGGGCTGAAATTGTACAAACAAGTTCGGCGGAAGCACATAAGTCTTGCATAGAATGGGCGGACAAGGATCGAACGGGCCGACAAACGGGGCATACTCACCTTGCTGTGGAAATTTCACGGGCCGGGACCTCCTTTAATTGATCCATCTGCTTTACTATTCAACATATGCCGCATCGCCCAAGTCTCGAACAGAAAAATTTGTTCAAAGAAATAAAACTCAAAAAGAGCCTATAAAACCACGGTAATGTGGATTTATAGGCTCTTTCTTAGCACTCTATATAACTTTTTTATCTGAACTGATCATGTTATTCTCTGTGGATCAGGATTCCTTATCGCTAGAAAGCTCATCTTCATTGACCAGATCAGGTTTGCGGTGAATTTTCACTCTCATGATACGAAGCCTTGTTGCTTCCTCCACTTCAAAGGTCAGATTATAGAACTCTATTTTCTTCCCTTTCACCGGACTGCCTTCCAATTCCTTGAACAGCCAACCTCCGATGGAATCCACCTCGTCGTCCTCAATGTTCACTCCAGTCAAATCATTCACATCCTCTATGAGCATACGGCCGTCCACCGAGATGAAGTCTTCCTTCATTTCCACGCTTGGACGTTCATCCTCAAACTCATCATAGAGATCCCCGACGATTTCCTCCAGAATTTCCTCCGCTGTTAGCAGACCGGCGGTCCCCCCGTATTCATCCACCACGAGAGTCATTTGGGAATGTTTTTTCTGCATAAGACGCAGCACATGGCTTACTTCCATGGACTCAGGCACATTCAGAATAGGACGCACCACCGAGGCCAGATCCAGTTGCTCGCCCTGCTCGGCTAACAGAAGATCTGTAATATGGACAAAACCGATGATCTGATCCTTATCCTCCACCGCTACCGGATAACGGGAATGCTTGGTGTCACTGATAATTTTCAGATTTTCCTTAAACGATAAATTCGTGTACAAGCAATCCATATCCGTACGCGGCAACATGATCTCACGAGCAAGCAAGTCGGAAAAATCAAAGATATTATCCATCAGCTTGATTTCATCCTTATCAATTACACCGCTTTTGGCGCTCTGATTCATCAATATCCGGATCTCTTCCTCCGAATGTGCCGCTTCAGCTTCACTCGCCGGCTGAATGCCGAATGCCCGTAACAGCATGTTTGCGGCAGCATTCAACACCCAGATTACAGGCAGAAAGACCTTATAAAACAGCAGCAAGGGCGCCGATAAAACCAACGCCACACCTTCGGTTTTTTGAATCGCCAAAGACTTGGGAGCCAGCTCGCCCAATACAATATGCAAAAAAGTAATGACGCAAAATCCGACGACAACGGATACCGTTGTAATCAGTGTACCGTCAGTTACACCGAGTTTGTGCATGAGTGGCTCTATCAGGTAGCCGGATACTGCTGGCTCACCAATCCAACCTAACCCCAATGAAGCCAGCGTAATGCCCAATTGGGTGGCAGACAGATAAGCATCCAACTTTTTGTTCACCTTCAACGCATAGCCTGCCAGGCGATGACCCTCACTTTGGAGCTGCGTCAATCGGGATTGGCGCATTTTGACCAGCGAAAATTCTGCGGCCACAAAAACACCGTTTAGAAAGACAAGCAGCAGTACCAAGAAGAGATTCACCCCTAGCAATCCCCAATGAAACTCGGTATGACCATCCAATACGAACTCCCCATTTCTTTAGTTAGCATTCTGCATCATTCGACTCGCAAGCTTTTCAATTCCGTATTTATGATTGGAAACTGTAATTGGAATCATGTAAAAATGCTTATAATTGCAATGCTTTTCTTGATTTAAAGTCTACACCCTTGTAATACATATCTGCTACGAGTAGATTCGGTCCGCAACACGCAGCCGCATCACAATGACAGTTCACGGTCTGATTCAACGGATGCTCATTCAGCCATTCACCAAAGATATTATCCAGACTGCTTTCCTGAATGTTTCCGAAAGCTGGAATGTCTGCAAAATCCGTTACATATACGCTCCCCGTGAACATATTCACATTTACACGGTTTCTTCCGTCCGGATCGTTACGCACCGTAATATTCGGCTCCTGTCTCAAACGGCGAAGCAATTTGCGGTCTTCCTCCCGGTCCGAACAAGCAAAGAATGGTAATGTACCAAACAACATCCACATGTCCTGATTTCGTACATCCAGCAGCTTATCAATCGATTTCCGCATATCATCGAGAGAAAGTACAGGCAACGCAGAGGCAAAATTCGACGCGTACATCGGATGAACCTCATGCCGTCGGCACCCCATTTCGTTAATCAACTGATGAATGCCCTCCAGCTTCGTGTGTGTCCGATAATTAATCATGGACTCGGCTGAAATGAACATGCCCATTTCGCTCAATCTGCGTGCATTCTCGATCATTGTTTCATACAGGCGAACAGCACCCGCGCGTGGGGTCGGACGTCCAGTATTGGCAAATCCAACTTCATAAAAATCGTCCGCATTCAGATAATTAAACGAAATATGCATGACATCCAGATACGGAAGCATCTTCTCATATCGACGGATATCCAATGTCAGGTTGGAGTTGATTTGCGAACGAATACCGCGCTCCTTGGCATATTTCAACAGCGGCACAATCACTTCGTCCACTGTTTTATCCAGCAAAGCTGGCTCTCCGCCTGTAATACTAATAGTCTCCAGATGCTCAACTTCATCCAGCCGCTTCAGCATTAGGTCTAAAGGAAGGAAAGGAGCCTCCTTCATAACCAGCATGTCGCCGACAGCGCAATGCTCACAGCGCATATTACATAAATGTGTTACGGTCATTTCCACACTGGTAAGCAAATGACGGCCATGTGTACGCAGTGAGACAATCGGGTCCCACGGATCATAGGTTGGCGATATTTGGGGCAGCGTGTTATTTTGTAGAACTGTCATTATGTTTTCACCTTATTTCTGTTATTAACCTTAAAAGACATATAATTATCATATCATGATGAGTAAAGTGTCTGCATGCTTTCTTCCAAATCATCTGCTAATCTACGTGTACTCCACCGAAAGGACCGGTAGCAGCGCCCAATGTGTTTGTAATCATTACAGAAAGAGATACAGACAAATCCACATCATAAGGAGCCTTCAGTTCCTGCCCATCCCGGTCTCTTACAATACGAACGACAGGCCTTTGCGGGATTTTGGGATGTATACGCACTACGACTCCCTCTTCTCCCGTATTGAGCACCACAGACAGCCCCAGAGGATAAATAGCTACACAGTCACGAAAGGCTTCCAGCATCCGTTGCTCATACAACGTTCCTGCCCCTGCGTATAGCACCTCCATCGCTTCATAAGGCAGCAAAGCCTGCTTGTAAATTCGACTCGCTGTCATGGCATCATATGAGTCCGCCAGACCGATCCATTTTGCATATTCGTGAATTTGATCCTTTTTCCAGCCGTTTGGATATCCACTGCCGTCAATACGTTCATGATGCTGTAATGCACAATGAGCCGACAGCAAGGGAATCCCGGGTTCGTCTTTAAGGAGCTTATAACCAATGACTGTGTGTGTTTTCATATGCTCATATTCCTCGTCCGTCAATTTGCCCGGCTTATAGAGCACTTGAGGTGAAATCTTCATTTTACCGATATCGTGCAGTAATGAACCTATTCCTAACTCCATGAGCTGGTTATTATCGTAACCATTGGATATCCCCAGGACTAGTGAATACAAGCATACGTTCAAAGAATGATGATACAAATCCTGATCCGCGGCCCCAATATCCATTAACATAATGACGGCATCCTGGCGGCCTCCAATATCGTCCAGAATGGATTCCATTACCTTATAAAATGACTTGCCAAAATATTTGTGCTTATGCTCTACGGAGTAGGATGACAAACCCTGGAACTGCTTTTTGATTTCCTGTAGCGCCGCGGCTCTTGTCTGTTCATGGATCATCTCAGGAATGACGATATCTTCTGTCACAGCATCCTCAATGTATACATATCCAATTCCGACTTGGCCTAGACGTTCAATCAATCGTGAAGTAAGCTCAACACCTTCCGAGAGCAGCACCATTCCATTTTCGTTGTATATTTTTTTGCCCAGCTTCATGCCGGCTCTCAATAATGTAACAGGTACCAGTCGCAGCTTAATCCTCTCCCGATTGTTTTGATACCTGAAGCCACCTAGCTGCAAAGCATTCTTTCATCGCGCCCGGACGCTTCAACTCCATTTCAATCAAATCCCGTAAAAACTCTGGAAGCATAAATCGGAGAACTGTTCCGTTCGCAAGCACCTTATAGCCTGCTTTGAAAGTGAACATATCCAACGTGCCCACTATGTATTCCTCATCATCTTCCAAGGATTGACCCGCTACACGAATGTCCGTCACTTTATCATAAGGAGCATGGTCTGGATCATACTGAATGGTCAATCCTTCCACACACATCGTGCCAAGCACTTTGCCTCTGAAGCCAAAGCCTGTCATGGGCTTGTCTGTAAATTCAGGCAGCAGGGACTGCTCCAGTGCCAACCGAATGTCTCTTCCCCGCAGTTTCATCACACAGGGATTAATCGGCGATGGGCATAAGGAATGCAGTATTCCTTTGCTGATATCTCCTTGAGGCAATGGTCCGAGCAGTTGGCCTGCATTAACGAGGGCAATTTGGGTTCCTGTAAAATGGGACACCGATTGTGCCAGTAAATTCCCGAAAGGGGACTCCTGATTATAGGCGATCGCCAGTTCCCGATCCGTTACTGCCACTGTGCTCTCCATGGCCCGTTCTGCTTGTTTTCGATGCAACAAAATGGCCGATGCCACTTTTTCGTCCAGCAGCGTCTGATCCACAGGAACTACGCCGCCTGAGGTAACTCGAAACGGTTCAAGACTATGGTTACGGGTTAGTGTCACTTCACCAAGCAACGTTCCGAACTTACCCGCCCCACACAAAACGCTGTTCCCGATCCGCAGCGGTTCCTCCAGCACATGGTGAGTGTGACCGCCAAGGATCACGTCAATTTCAGGAAACTGAGACGCTAGTTGCTCATCAGAGGGTAACCCCAGGTGAGACATCACGACTACTACATCCACCTGCTTTCTGATTGCTGCGATCTGCTTCCCCAGCACCTCAAACGGATCGAGCACATCCCAGCCCAACAATTGGTAAAACTCTGCAAAAGGTGCCGTCACACCAAGTAAACCGATCTTGATCCCTGCTTTGTTCAAAATAAGGGATTCCTTCATCCACGAAGGAATCATCCTCGTAGCACGCTCTGTAATATTGCCACATACGACTGGACAATGGATCCCCGCATAAGCCTGCTCAATCATATCCGGGGTAAAAGTCAGTCCCTCGTTGTTACCGATCGTAATTGCATCGTATCCTGTCAGATTTATCACATCCACATTTGCCCCACCGAGCGTTCCTTCCGTCTCGGGGGCCATCCGATCCATGTGGTCTCCTATGTCCAGCACAAGTAGCGCATCCCCTAATGCAGCTCTTCGTTCATTGATCATCGCGGCTATCGAAGGCATACTGCCAAAATGACTATGGATATCATTGGTATGCAAAATGGTCAACGTTTGCCGTGTCGTCATCTCCATAACCGCCCTCCTCTATATTTTATATATCGACTTTGGAGCTTCTAATGTTTAAGCATACCATGATATTTAGCAATATGGTACATATGAGGTGGACATAGATAATGAAATCATAGACATTTGCCTTCTATATATAACTCAGAAGAGACGGGTCCTTGGGACCTATTTTACAGCTTGGAATAATAGTAAATTAGTCGTTGTCATCCCATATAATTCTTGATATATTAGGTTTGTTTCGTATTTTCGACAAATTTACGACAATAAGGAGGTTAGCACATGAGAGTTCACGTTACCGATGCCAAGCCGGGAGATCGCCTCAAATCCGATACATACAATGGGCACGGTGTACCTGTCATGATTCAGGGCACCGAGCTTCAGCATGATGATATTTCCAAGCTCATTTTGCACGGTGTCGATTATATTGACATTGATGCTGGTTCTGCGAGCATTCCGGTTGGCTTTGCCCCCGATGTTCCAGCTTCCCCCGAGTCCCTCAAACGCGCCGTTCCCCTCATGGAGCAAACGATCAGTGGCTTTGAAAGCATGTTCCTCAAAGCTTCCTCAACTGGAAAATTTGATGAACATCGGGTTGATGAGCTGTTCGGCCCTCTCGTTTCAGAACTGGCTCGTCAAAAAGATGTCGTATCTCTGCTGTTAATTATGGAACGGGGAGATCACTATACCTATAATCATTCTCTCCAAGTAGGTATACTGTCATATTACATTGCCACATGGCTTGGATATACAGAGGAAGAGGCATATGCGGCTGGTAAAGCTGGATATTTACACGATATAGGCAAGTCCATGATCCCGGATGAAATTTTGAATAAACCGGATAAACTGACACCCGAAGAATTTCATGAGATGAAGAAACATTCTCAGTATGGCTATGATATTATTCGCAATTCAACAAGCGATGAGATTTCAGCAATTGTCGCCTTGCAGCATCACGAGCGCGAAGACGGAAGCGGGTACCCCCATGGACTGTTCAAGGAAGAGATTCATCCTTTTGCCAGCATAACGGCTGTTGCCGACGTATACAGTGCGATGATTTCCAATCGTGTGTATCAGACAAAACAGGAGTTACTCACCGTATTACGTGAGCTGCACAGCATGAGCTTTGGACATCTGAATCCAGAAACTACCCAAGTATTCATCAGACATATGCTTCCGAATTTCATTAATAAGCAGGTTCTATTGAATACAGGCCAGACAGGAACAATTATTCTGAACAATCCTGTGGATTACTTCAGACCCTTAGTAAGAATTAACGATCATGAATATATCGATTTGGCCAAGGAACGCCATGTATCCATTGATGAAATTTATCTGGAATCCTAATCTGCCACTAACACCGCCACCCGGTTACTTTGTTTGAACGAAATGTTTTATCGAAGCTCAGGCTACACAAATGTAAAGAGGCTGTCCTTAATCCGTAGGTTTTTCCTACAAAGGACAGCCTTTTTTTGTTATGGACATTAGCCTAATTACGATCAATATTCCGGAGGGTCAGTAACACTCAAATCCCCACCGTTTCTGCTTGGAGTTTGCCCATTGAATATTCCTCCAAACAATACAATGCTTAAGCCTCCTTTGAGTTTTTATTTTAAAGTGAACCATATGCTCCCCTCTTTTATTATTTTTATACGAACCGAAGAAACGAAAGATTAAATATGAAGGCTCTCGTCAGTCTAGTATTAGTGTATTTGTTATGCGGCAGATCCTCGTTTTATAGCATCTTGAACAGGTTAATATAGTTAGGATTCACCAAACTGCTTTTAACCTATAGGAGGACTGATTATGTTTAGACATCAAAAAGAGTTGCAGTTCGAAGTGAAAGTAGAGCGACCTGACCCTCTATTTGCCCGACAGGTACAAGAAGTTTTGGGGGGCCAATTTGGAGAAATGACCGTGATGATGCAATATTTGTTTCAAGGGTTTAACTGTCGTGGTGATGAAAAATATAAAGATATGTTAATGGATATTGGAACAGAGGAAATAGGGCATGTGGAGATGCTGTGTGCTTTAATTAGTCAATTACTTGATGGGGCTAAACCAGAAGATCAGGAACAAGCTGCCAAAGACCCTGTTACTGCGGCCATTATGGGAGGAATTAACCCGCAGCATTTACTGGTGAGCGGTCTTGGCGGATTGCCTACTAGTTCAACTGGAGTTCCATGGAACGGTTCCTACATTGTTGCAAGCGGCAATCTTTTGGCAGATATGCGGTCCAATTTGCATGCAGAGAGTCAAGGCCGATTGCAGGTAGCAAGACTATATCATATGACGCAAGATGAAAGCGTTAGGGCTACACTACGGAAAATGCTAGCACGTGACCGTTATCATCAGTATCAATGGATGGCAGCCATCCAAGAATTAGAAGAAAAAAATGGTGTTGTAGTACCAGCTTCTTTTCCGCCTGAAGCAGAGCAGGAATCTCAACCTGAAGCATACGAGTTTTGGAACTTGTCTGAAGGCGAAGAATCCAGTGAAGGCCTGTGGGCAACAGGAAGTGCGCCGGATGGAACTGGAAACTATGTATACATCTCTAATCCCGTTGCCAAAGGTCAAATTTATAGTGCCAAAATACCGGCAACCGAGTTGCACCATGACTTAGACCATAAAACTTTCGATAAATAAACAAGTAGCAGACGAGTCTTCCTAATATTAGAGCTTGCTTATTGGTGACACTAACCCAAAAAGATGAAACACAAATATATACCTACAATCGGAACCAGGCGGCTTATCATAAGGCATTAAATCATAGCTAGTCTTAAATCAAGAAGTACAATATCAATGTAAGAGCAAAAAGCCCTGCGGCCCATTATGGTTAGCAGAGCTTTTTGATTTTGTCAAACCACCGCTCATTAAACAAGAGGTGCCTGAATCAGTGTTGCGAAATTAAACTGGTGTACATGACCATCATTTAATGTAGTTTGACCTGTAACAAAATGTACGTGTTTTCCATTTCCGACTGGAATAGCTGGTCCTGTTCTAATTTTTTTCAGATTATGAAAGTGGTTCAGAAAATCAGTTTTTGTAAGATCAATTTCATGAACATGACTTCTCCCAACTCGAATCGCTTGCCCAGTAACACCTGCAAAGCGGTGGTTATGTCGGTCTGCGCCTTCTTCAGCCAGTTTTGTACTCCCTTCAAATTCGTGCACATGCCTCTGTGTCTGTTTAGAAGAGAGGGTTTTCTTTTTCACTCCAGTTTTATTCTTCTGCATCTGTTGGTATGCCTCCTTATGTTTGTGTCTCACAACATCCTATTAAGCAAACATACATAAGTGCTAGGCAACTATCTGCGGTCACAGAAAAAATAAAAGAAGACGAACTTAAAAAGTTCGCCTTCTACACTACCGCTCAATTGGAGGGGATTAATGCATTTATACGCACAGCTAAATTAACAGTTTTTTAGGCTTAAAAGCTTCGTTATCAAGAATGGTATCACATTTTACTGAAAGCTTAATTTTTTTCTACTATTATATATAATGTTTTTTTGACGATTAGTAGCCATTATTGTTTTACTAAGAATGTCTCTAAGAAATTGCCTAAAAATCATTATCAAGTATTTTGTAACATCATCATTGGTCAGCAATTTCAAACGATGATCTTTCCAGATGATCTTGCACGTCTGATCTTCCGTTGAAATTCTTACATATACGCCTGTCACACTGCACACTTTCATATTTTTTATAATTATACTCATAACAAGCGGCTCGTAATCTATCATTAGAATCAGACGTAATAAATTCAATATGCATCTATGCATCACCTCGCCCTTTATAGCCGTTTTGTCGCACAATCCAGATTACACCACAAAAAGGCTCTAGGTAAGTCTGGAGGCTTTACTTTTATTTTTCCATTAATTCATTAAATATCTCTCTATCTTTGGGAGTAAAATCGGAAATCCGTTTCTTTTTCACGTATGTGTTGGTACTTGAATCTAATTTAATAAAGCTATTTTCACCAACCACGTATACGATATTTTCTTCTATTTTATAAGACAGAACGTTATCAATCACTGTATTTGGGGCTTCAATTTGATGAGTGTATAGTATTGGAGGCTCACCCGCTCCTTCCCCCCTGTAAATCTGAAAAGTCCCATCTCCAAAAAACTCTAGCGTATCTTTTCCATAAGGGTACTTCCTCATCGTGTCATCTCCAGAATTTGCTAGAAAAATTATAGTAGTAGTTATAACTAGTAGAGAGATCAAGATATAGATGTGGCTGCGTTTCATCTGCACTTCACACCTCACTTCCAAGCCTTTTTTGTATCAGTTACTGTAACATAAGATGTATACTCATTGAGTGTTCCCCATGATTCCATTAAATTTGTTAGATTGGCCGCAGCCCAACCGAGTTTGTTGTCCCCAGTAAACATTTGTTTAAAATTATATTCAAAATTATATTTATCATAATATATTGTAGTAATTTCCCATTGTCCTTTTACATATGTTCCATCTATTTTGTACTTCATTTTGTGAAAAGCGTTATATAAATCTTTGTCACTTTCAATTGCAATAGACCCATAACTTGAAAAAACTTTAACTTTTTTGTCGTTTGCTTTTTGTACTTCTTTTTCAATTACATACATATTATGTTCTTTAGATTTTTTAATTTGTTGAGCCTCATACGTCCACTCGTTAAAGTGTAAATTTCCTGGTTTGTAGTCAAGTGAATGTTGAAGTAAATTGGCTGTAATGTCCCCGTACTTCTTTCGAGCTATAGGAACAGCTACTAATGTAAATGCTTTACGATCAGGATAATGTATTACAGTATCTGTTGAATTCTTTACCTTCTCTACGCCTCGCACCCAAGTCTTTTCTAGTTCTACCATCGGATTTTCAAACGGAAAAGTATTATTTCCTGCATACACTAACATATTCTTACTATATGCGCCTTCCAGTACTTTTTGCGAGACATCAGACTGATCCTTTTCTCTTGTTTCCTTAGGTTCTAACTGAGGACTGTATTGAATTTTTCCCAATTGATCTTCTTTTTGTTTTAAAACAAGTTCAAACTCAAGGATCTCTTTGCTGGTATCAATCTGTTCTTGATACTCATCTACATAAGCGTGTGTAAACGTAATATCTCGAATTGTATTTTCATTTCTAACGATTTGGATATTACATTTGCGATAGTAATCCTCAATATCAGGTTTATATTCTGTGTTTGCCCATGTATACAGCATATTGGAATTATCCGCATTGTCTACAACTGAAGGAAGCGAATGAAGCGGAATTTTGCTTCGAATATGTAGCGAATGAGTCAAGTTTGGAGACTTAGCTGAAAGGTTTATGGAACTATTATTCTTATAAGTAAAGCCAATGACCTCACCTTTTACAAACTCGATTGGTTCACCACCGGATTTGCGTTCTATTCTTAATGAAATACTCATTGAAATAATCTCCTCTGTTAATTCAATCTAGTTCTGTAGGAAATATTTGTGAAAAGTTAATTTCCAAATATTAATATATACGAAAAATATTAAATAGTAAACATATTTTCAACATTGGTAAAGGACGACAATTGAGTACCTCGGCAAATTATATGAAGAAGCTAAAACGAAATATAAACCAGTTAACACGGACCTGTTAGAAACGATAAAAGCTCTGCCAACCAATTAAGGTTAGCAGAGCTTTTCAATTTATCCAAAGAAAATAAAGTTGTAGACTGACGTTGCTTCATTAAGCTAACGAGCACAGAATAGTGTAGATCTAATATTGGCCTTTATATGAATTAGAAAGGGGTGGAATGATAGGTTGTTGTGGGTTAAGGCCATACAATAAAGGAACACAAATGTTTGAATTAGGTTTTCATCTTAAAAACGAGTACTGGGGTAAAGGGTATGCATTTGAAGCAGCATCTGCAGTGTTAGAATACGCCCGTAATAACCTTAAAACAGAGTACATTGTGGCGGGACATCATCCGGAAAATGCAGCATCCGCAAAATTGCTTGGAAAGCTTGGTTTTGAATACACCCATAATGAATATTATGATGCAACAGGCCTTGAGCATCCTACATACAAACTAAAAATGGCTTAATACATTGAGCTAACGGGATACTTTAGTTCAATAAAACAGCGGCAGTTTAACTTTATTTTCTCGTCCTTGGCTGTCGCTGTTTCAATTTCTAGGCTCAGTCTAATACTTTATTTTCTGCTGACACCAATACTTACCGCCTCACTGCAGTACAAATGAGCGTTATAATTAATTTGAGGTGGTCTATTTGTTTATTTCTCCAATGTTACTTGAAACAGCGACTGCCCCTTTTCGGATTCGCGCTATATCTTCGAACCGAAAATAGACGGTCACCGCTTAATATATTCGCAACAGAACGGAATTGTACGCTTATTCACGCGCCATAATAACGACTGCACAGGCTAATACCCGGAGATAGTAGCGCTACATTCCCGTATGACATCGTGTTGAACGGTGAGATTGCGTGCGTTGATCCGACAACGGGTGGATCGGATTTTGAATCCGTTATGTCACGCTTTCAGGCGAAGAAGGCGGACAAAATTTTAAGCCTGTAGCTGAATTAAAGGTCATTAACTGGTCCTATGCTGACGTATTTATAACAAGTTATCGTAAAAAGGAATTCGTGTGGCTTGCAGGCGTACCGAATGAGAGTAGTAAAATTCGTCCGCCTGGTATCATTGAGCTGGGTGCAACGCCGACACATAAGAAGGCGTTTTATGGAGTGTCTAAATCATTGATAACTGGGGAGGATCGCGAGTATGTTTATGTGGAACCACGTATAAGGGCTCGCGTAAAGATGCGTAACTGGACTAAGGCGGGGTTATTACGAAGTCCAGTTTTTACAGAGTTTAGAGTCTAATAAACAAAAAGCTCTGCTAACCTTAATTGTCGGCAGAGCTTTCTATTATATAACGCAAATAAGACTGCCTTTTCTCAATTCTCTTAACAACTAAATTATATGGTACTTAGTGACTATGTACACAGATATACAGATTATATATAATTATTTTTTCAGTTAAATTATAGAAAGAAGGGATTTAATTTGAAAAGATTATGTGTTTTGGTATCGCCACATCATTGCTTCTATCACTAAGCTCCGCCGCTTTTGCACAGGATTCAATTTCATCAAATCGAACTGATATTGGTTACGTTAAAGTGATTGAAAATACTGAGAATCAGGACGGGCATGTTATTATTCCTTTTGATGTTCAATTGATTAATCCGATACATCACACTGGAAAAGGAGCATTGGAAAAAACCTTCACCATGGACCCTAGGAATGGACAAGACGCCAATGTTTTCATTAAAAATAATGGAAGTTCAACAGTCTATATCGAGTTTGGTATCGACGGAAAAGATCCTTTAGAATTATCACTCGAACCTGGGAAACAAAAGAACATTCAGGTTTACACCAAAAAAACAAATTCATATAAGTTATACATTTATAACAAGGACGGTTCTAGTATGGACCTCCAGGTAAGCGCGAGACAATTCTAATTAATTTGCAGCAATTACTAAGTGGATTCATATACATCCGACTTACATAACAAAGAAAAGGACTCTATCGGCTAAACCATTGGAGTCCTCTTTCGCCTCTCTTCTAAATTCAAATGATTAGCGAAAAGAGGCTCTGCAGACCAATTAAGGCTGGCAGAGCCTTTAAATTTATTTAGAGTATTCACTTACTTCAAACGTTAGAATACGATCATACAGCATATAATCCTTTCGGCTGCTGAACGGCCCTTTATTGTTATCATGTTTATTAACGGCGTATGAAGCCGATCCAGAACCAGCCTGTTTGCTGTTGTACCATGCAATAAAGTCATTGACCTCTTTCATGCTTAGGTCGAATTCCTTCTCTAAGCCAGTTGTCATAGTGACTACCAGAATAGCACGATTACCCGTTGGCTGCTCAGGGTCAGTTTGACTGTCTCCCCCTTGTGGAATTGCAGATGTTTCATTGGAATATTCAGAATCGGCACCGTTCACTTTAGCACTTACAACAAAGTAGTATTTTGTTCCGTTGGTCAGACCGGGAATAACAAAGTTTCCATATGCATCTTTAGTAGCAGTTACCGTTTCAGTGTATTTACCTGATTCTGTTCCGTATTTTATAGTATAGCTTTCTGAGTCTTTAACCTGATTCCACTTCAGTGTAACCTGACTATTCCCTGCCTCAGCATTTAGATTAATTTGTGAAGCATTGTAATCAATGAGCGTTCCATCAGAATCTATATCTATAGCATCAAATCGGTAATCGTAAACTACATAGTTTTCTGACGGAGTCTCAGTCCAAATTTTAACGATGTGTACACCTTTTTTTAGATCTGTTTTCTCATAAGCTAAGCGTTGATGCGACCAAGACTCTCTATACGCAGTAAAGTATTCTACATTACCATCTATGCTAATCCCTACTTTTTTAGTATATGAATCTGACATATTGATAATCAGTCTAATTTTTGTTCCATCGAATTTAAAATTAATAGTACTTGGCTTATTATGAGCAGCTCCTAACACTGTCTTGTGGCAGTCTTCTGCATCCGCTATTTTAACCATGTCATTCCCATAAATTAATTCTGGTGATCGATCGTCATACACAAGTTAGATGTCTCCAGGCTGTGAGTCAGCTACTCCCCACGTTTCCCCGTTAACTTTATAATCACTGCCTCTCCACTGAAGTGTGTAGTCTCCAGAACGCATACCGTCTGAGAAGCCTTTATCAGTGCTTTTCCAGATAACTGTGTCGTGAGGAGCGATTACTAATGCATCAATATATAGCTTGTTTGATCTGTCGTGCGTTAAACTGACCTTTACTGGATGATCAGAGTGATTCTTCATACGAAGTTTAACATGTCCCCATCCCTTAGGGACAACAAAGGATTCCCCTACAGTTGCGCCTCCGCTCGATCTTTGATTAATTATGATGTTTTCGCTAGTTTTACTTGTTGAAGCTGAAGTAGCCCCTACCGTAATCGCCATGCTTAAAGACAAAACCGAGAATAGAAAAATTCTTTTCTTCATATTTTTCCCCTTCTATTTTTTTGAAATAGTCTATCTTAAAGAGCCTACCGACTACAACCCGGTAGGTTCTTTCATATCTACCCTCAATTCAACCGCATATAATACGCTCCAGCAATCTTGACCGAATAAGGCGAAAACTTTTCTATAGTGCCACCATAGTCTATAATCGATATCAAATCTTCTCCCATCGACTGAACAACGTATACCTTTACCTGGCTTAAAGCAGCTGCAAATTGTTTGATATCTGACTTTAACACTTTATATGTATAGTTCTTGCTGATCACCTCAAGTAGCTATTCGATGGATTGTGTAGAGATCCCTTCAATGTATAAATCCCCGCAGACCAATTAAGGTTAGCGGGGATTTGCTTTACTTACGTTTAAGCCCCTCCATGCTGTACTTGAGGCTCTATACCATGCGAGTGAATAGGTACAGTAACAATTAACAAAAAACTAGCCGCGACGATCAACAGTGCCATTTTTTTCAACATTGTTCATCCACACCTTTTCAATAAGATTTAAAAAATTTGCTTTGATTTCAGGAGTAGCATGTTCTCGAAAATGTAAAAATAGCCCCATACAATTTATGAAATAAGTCTCATTATTTAGTGTATGATAACTTACCATAGAATACATCAAATGTTTAAAACCATCATCGTAAGAATTTCGATGTAAATAATAATGAGCCAACTCGTAACCACACCATGCAAAATAATCTGGTACCACTTGTTGAGTATACATATTACTTGGTGAATGTTGCGATAATGATACAATATCCGCTTCAAAGCGTTTAATTATGTTACTAACATCAATATTATATCGGTTAGCCGCTATCATAATATTCAGCAGTTGGATGACCTTATCTTCTTGATTTGTATCCTCTACTGCATCGATGTATTCAATATAATCTTGTAGCACCTCTATATCTCCGGATAAAAGCTTATTCACAATAATATTGGCTTTTGACCAGTGCTTAAACAAGCCAATCCAGTGTTGGGTATCTTCGTCTGTCTCTTTAACCCAATCTAAATTAGCATAGGCGTATGTATATTGTAGAGCTTGGTGATAATCGCCTTGGGCTTCGTAGACACCTGCACACAGCAAGTCAGCATAGGAAATGTATACAAACAATGGACGGTTTAGCTTATCAGTACATTCAGTATGTTTTCGACTCTTATGTTCGTGTTTCAAATTATATTGAATTTCCGCTTTAGCCCTCATTAATTTTGCTATTTCCTCTACCTTGTCCCATTTACGCAGAGACCTGTACACGTTAGCTAAATCCTTTAACGCATCAAGCTGGTCTATCTCATCCAGACGTTCCACGAAGGGTTCAAATAGTGTGGCAGCCTTAAGATTCTGGCTTTGATCGTCTCCAATCTGAATCGTGAATATACGATATTGGCAGACTGCCAAACGTTCAGAGTGTTGATATCTCTCTGTTTCAGCTACTCCCTCATAGAGTATCAATGCCGCTTCTAATCGTCCCTGCTCCAACAATCCTTCTGCAATTTCAAATAGCTTGGGTGAATACAGGAGATTGTCCATGATGGCTCCCACCACTCGACGGATCTCATCCAACCTGTCTAACTCCGCACAGCGAAACAAAAACGGCTCGATTCGCCTCATATTCGGGGGATGGTCGATGATGAAGTTATCTATAAACAGATCGTAAAACTCCCCTTCTGGTAAACCCATAGCCTCAGTGATTCGGTCAAGTTGGTTAACTGACATAGACTTATTCCCTGACACAATAGCACTTATTATTCCCCTATTCATGCCTGCAAGTTGTCCGAATTGCGCTAGGCTTAAACCCTTTTGTTGTAGGTAACTATCTAATTCTGCTCGAATCGTAGGTGTATGCTTCATGTCATATCCACCTTCCACACAGAAATTCCAAAACTTTTTATTATTGCACTCTATTGTTGTTCATAATTTAACAGTTGTCAATAACCTTCTTTTTTGCATTTTAAGCCTATACCCACCTACGAATCTATTGAATATATTCATATATTCCATAAAAAGGTTGACGATATTGATAGACCTGTTTATGCTATTCATGGATTTACAAATATTTCAAGGAGGCGTTTGTTTGAAAGTAAAATTTCTACCACAAGCTTTTCTAGCTGCAACGTTACTCATTTCTTTGGGAGTCGTCAGCCCGGCAATCTCTCATGCTGAGAAAGGGGGGAAAATCCCTGACCAAATGTTAGCGGGTACAATCATCCAATATGATGAGAACAATAACATGGTTGTATTGGAAAAAGGAACTCCAGTACCTGAACAGCAAAAATCTAAAGCTGCTATTGCCCCACTTACTGCTGAACAACAGGTTGAGCTAGAAAAAGAAAAACAACAGGATAAAGAGATCGAAGAAGCAACCAAATCACTGCCGGTATATCATATTGATAACCCTGATCCTCAGCCTGGTTTAAAAGTTATTTATGACGGCGAAGGTTTTATCAAAGATATTATCTTGCCTGATCAAAAAGAAATCAACTGGGACTTATACATACGGAGAATACGATAATAAAAATTAAAAATCGTGGAACATCTAGTGACTATGTTCGAGACACAGGGAGTTTATTATTTAGGTAGCACTTCTCAGAAAAATCAGGAAGTAGGATGCGGCGTATATTATTATGATTTCACATCGAAAATCAAACCCCCATCTTTATACAAAAGGAAGGTTTCATCAATAAATTCATGCTGCTGAACAAGTAATTGTACTGATTGTCGCCATGCCAAAGAGCCGGAAAAGAAGATTCTCTCTCCGGCTTTCTTTATCTAATACCCATCACTAAATCTATTGCGGAACCTCTCTCACAGTTGTACCTTTGTACGCTCCTCTATTACTAGCTTAGCCAGTAGAGCATTTAGTGTTTACTTAGAAACTGTATCCGTATTAGTCTATTCCGTAATAACAGTTGTTTGATCGGGTGTTGTTGGCGCATTAATAGGTGCAGGGTCAGAAGCAGGACTTCTTGCACAATCCCTTAAAATCCAAGATAGGGGAAAGGGAATTACGATAAACTTGATGTAGACAGGATACTCCATCACAAGCAACTCTTAATTCCCAGCTTTAACAGTCCCCGCTGGAGCATGTGATAGGCATAATGACTAAATGGAGCTGGTATTATCTATAATTCATTCACTTCAATATTTTTCATTGTACTTGCTATAATAATTCAAATTACAATACGAAAATTGGAGCCTCGGATAAGTAAAAGCACAATGTTGAAAGTGAGAATTGCAATAACAACAATAGTTCTTCTTATTGGAATCGTGTTGTATATAATTGACCCTCAGTGGTGGATCGTGATTGCTTTTGCAGTATTTTTCTGTATACTGCTTGTTATGCTTTTTGTAAATTTTTTGAAAAGACGAAGTAAATCACATTGATTTATGATTTCCTACTCATCGTTTAACAAGAGCTTTCGGGACTGACCCCCATTTGTGAGAAAAAGACAAGACACCCCGGCCCGTATACCATTTTGAAAACCCTGCCCCACAACCTGGACTAAAAGTAACTTATGATGGTGAAGGTCTTATCAAGGACATGATCCTGCCAAAAGAAAATAGACTGTCTTCGGATGTTTATGGACTTAATGCATTGCCACACGGAACACGAAACCCAGCTGGGGATTACAGATACGGAGCATCTAATAATGTAATTTCTATTAGTGGAGACAAGCATGGCTCTGTTATAGGCACAGGGAGAGGAACCAACTTCACGGACGAGCAAGGTGAGAATGAAAATACTCTCCGAAGAGGTGACTGTACAACAAAAGGAGCCATTGATAATCCGGAGTTTGGGACAATAATTCGGGTAAGGAATACTGATAGGGATATAGTCCACGAATTTACGAAGGCCGATAATGGGTCTCTTCCAGATGCAATCATTGATATTTGGAAAACGGGTGTAGAGGATCTAGGTTTAACATGGCATTCGTATACTTCATTTTTAGGTAGATACTCCTATAATTTCTAATATCTTTATAGCAAAAAGGATAGGGTATCGTGTCCTATTCTTTTCCTTTTCGTTATCATCTTCAGTTTGATTCATCACTTATCTCAGAAAGGATGCTTCGTTTTGAGAACAAGCAGCTACAAATTTTTTAGAATCTTTATACTTTCCCTGCTCGTGCCAGCTTTATTGTCATCCTGCTCCCCTTCTTCTACCCCACCAGCAGAATCTGCTGTACCCCAAAAGACCCAATCAGGGGAAAAGACAGCTCTAGCCGGTCAGGGCCAATATCTATCCATGACCTATACAGAATATGTGAATGGGAAGAACACAGATCAAGGCATGGTTATGCGAGTTATGACGTACGACTTAAGCAGTAAAAAAATAACCAAGCTGGCTGATGTTCCGTATACCTCTCAATACCCGCTTTCTGTGGTATCCTTGCCTGATCACAAAATTTATTATTCTGCTGATGTCGGTGATAAGGGAGACCAATTATTTTCGTATGACTTGAATACCAAAAAAAACGAACAGCTTACCGATAATTTGTTTGCCATCAATGATATCGTACCAACCACTCCGGATGGTCCCCTTGTTCTGGTTGCAGTCAAAAAAGGAGAGCGGATACTTAAGACTATGTTCTATAATAAAGCAACCCGTACCATGCAAATTATGCATGATGAAAATCAGGATGATACTACCACTTGGTCTATCACCTATAATCCAGCCAAAAAAACAATTTACAGTTCACAGTATTCAGATAAGGAGCACGAGAAACAAAGAATCCTCTCAAACCGAACACAAACCATCATGGCCCCTCCGGACAACAAGGTTACAGAAATCAATAGCGTCACCAAGCAAGAACGCTCTATCATCACACTGAAAAAAGAGAAAATATCATCAATGTCCAGCAGTAATGATAAACTACTTCTCGTAACTACCAATCTAACTAATCACAGCAAACCCGAGTATAGTCTGGTTGATATTGCAACAGGTAAACGTACCAAAATAAAGTTGCCTATTTTAACCCGCCAATTTGTCTATATGTCCCCCGACGGCAAGGGTGTCTACTATTTGGGTAGCGCCTCTGAGAAAAATGAGGAGGAAGGGCGCGGCGTATATTATTATGATTTCACATCGAAAATTCAAACCCCCATCTTTATACAAGAAGAGGGTTTCATCAATAACTTCATGCTGCTGAACAAGTAATTGTTCTGATTAGCAACATGCCAAAAAGCCGGAAAGGAGCAAGTTTACGCTATCTTTCCGGCTTTCCTTATCTGTTTAGTGTTTACTTTGTAACTTTAGCCGGATGATACCTCTGCAGTAGCCTGCGCCAAGAAATCATTAAGCTTTGCAGCCAGACCAGATACAGCTTCCTTAGCTGCTGCCTGTGCTGCATTCTTGTTTGGCTGGTCAGTAGCCAGTAGCGCTTTTGTTTTGGCCTTATACTCTAGATATGCCTTCTCAATTGCAGGGCCTTAACTCTACTTAGGATAATACGATACTCCAATCCAAGACCACTACAGATATTAGAGTTTCTGAACATTTTATGGTAATATCAAACTATCAGCTGAAATTTATTGAGGGAAACAAAAAGATGGCTAAAAGTAAACTTATTCTCTTTATATTGTTTTTTTATATAGGCTGGACAATTAAGGAGCTAACATTCCATCCAAAAATAACTGATTTGGAGCTTTATTTGATATCCTTCTTGATAAAAATGATTTTTTGGATTGGGCTGGTGGTCATTTATTTCGTATATATCGATCGAGTAAAGTTGCAACAAATCATTGACTACATAAAATTAAAACAAAATATCATCAAGGGAGTATTTACTGGCGGAATTATTGGATTATTATTGGTAGCAATCGAGGTTACTATCTTTAATGGTTTTAGATTGGACATAGGAATCAGATGGATCATTACACCGTTAACTGCATTTTCTGAAGAAGTAGTGTTCCGGGGATTCGTTATGAATAAACTAAGAGACCATCGGGTAAAAGGATATAACTTTATACAAGCCATACTTTTTATGGGCATACACTTTCCAATAGGTATTATTTCAGGATATTCACTTCTTAACTATGTGACCATATTTCTCGTAGGATACATTCTTGGATTTATATATAAAAAGACTTCTTCGATATGGGCTCCAACGATTGCACATAGTGTCTATAATATTCTTATTTATTTAAGGCAATAAATATACCTATTCCTTTTAGTGCGTCAATCCTTTATGTTTTTACCGATGAGTTATTGAACCTGGAGAAAATGAAGTTATAAAAGAATTAGCCTTATTAGTAGAAGAAGTTAGCACGTTCGTTACGACTGTGAAGCTTAATGTTTGGATTATACCGTTTAAAACTCCCTATACAATATCCAACGGACTATTATTATGAATTTATATAGAGCTAACGTGAACAATAACTCAATAAACATGAACAGACGGTAGCCGATTAAAGTGACTGCCGTTTTCTCAACTAACAGGCTGAAATCTAAATTTATTCATTGACTATTTTTAAAAATTGATTTGTTTCTAATTTTAAAGCATTATATGATGGTTTCAGACATCGATGTACTTTAAAAAGAAAGCGAAGAAAATATGAAGACTAAAATTGAAAAAATACCGTCTTGTAGAATTGCATACATGAGACAGATTGGTCCTTATGGGATTGCAAATTCGCAACTAATGGAGAAATTTAAATGTTGGGTTAAATCGAATAAATTATTTAATAAGACGTCTATTATTCTTGGTATTGCCCAAGATAATCCTGCATTTGTGAAACCGGAAAATTGTCGCTACGATGCATGTTTGGTTCTTCCTGATGATTACTGTGCTAATACTGATGAAGTAAACTTGAGCAACATTAGTGGAGGAAGATACGCTGTTTTTAAAATAAATCATACAGCTGAAGCTGTTCAAAAGGCTTGGACTGAGATATTCCTGGAGTTGGAAAATCAAGGGTTCAGCTTAGATGATACCAGACCTATCTTGGAGCGATATACAGTTGAACTTATTAATAATCATTATTGCGAAATTTGCGTTCCGGTTCAATAGACGTATTAAGGCATAGGGTTGTTTCTGTTATTGAAGGCAGTCTAATACTAATTCCCTTTTATAAAAGTAAAAGCCCTCTGTTTAGAGGGCTTTTGTGTATACAGTATATAATTTGTTTGTTGCTGGATAACTACGGATTTTATTTAAGGGAAGCTATAGCTTTATTTATTTGTTCTAGTTCAGTCTTATATTTAGATATGGAACTCATGCATTTAGACATACTCATGCTGTACTCTTACTAGAATCTGGAGCTACTATTAAATTTGTATCGAAACGATTAGGTCATAAGACCATTAAAACCACAGCAGTCACATACTTAGACATCACTGAAAAAATAAAAGAAGACGAACTTAAAAAGTTCGCCTCCTATACTAAAAGGAAATCCGAGTCGGCACAAAATCGGCACGACTCCGGTTTAACAGCTTAATTACCGCTAGTACCTTGTCTCACCAAGGCTTACCGCATTTTAACCGATAGAACCTTCCATTTCGAACTTGATCAAACGGTTCATTTCTACCGCATATTCCATCGGCAGTTCTTTGGTGAACGGCTCGATAAAGCCCATAACGATCATCTGTGTAGCCTCTGCTTCGGTCAGACCACGGCTCATCAGATAGAACAGCTGATCTTCCGATACTTTGGACACCGTTGCTTCGTGCTCAAGCGTGATATCGTCATTCATGATCTCATTATAAGGGATTGTATCCGAAGTTGATTGATTATCCAAAATCAACGTATCACACTTAATATTCGATTTTGCACCTTGAGCCTGACGGCCAAAGGAAGCTAATCCGCGGTATGTTACTTTACCACCGTGCTTACTGATCGATTTGGATACAATGGTGGATGTAGTATCTGGTGCCAAGTGGATCATTTTCGCACCAGCATCCTGGTGCTGGCCTTTGCCTGCAACCGCGATGGACAAGACCATCCCTTTCGCGCCACGGCCTTTCAATACAACGGCAGGATATTTCATTGTCAGCTTGGAACCGATGTTTCCATCGACCCACTCCATCGTTGCATTTTCTTCAGCAACCGCACGTTTGGTTACCAGGTTGTAGATGTTAGGCGCCCAGTTCTGGATCGTTGTATAACGAACGCGTGCGTTCTTCTTACAAATGATTTCCACCACGGCACTATGCAACGAGTTCGTGCTGTAAATTGGAGCTGTACAGCCTTCTACATAATGCACAAAGCTATCTTCGTCAGCAATAATGAGCGTACGCTCAAATTGACCCATATTTTCCGAGTTGATACGGAAGTAAGCCTGCAATGGAATTTCACATTTTACACCTTTAGGCACATAGATAAAACTACCGCCTGACCATACCGCACTGTTCAGTGCTGCAAACTTATTGTCCGCAGGAGGTACAACTGTTGCAAAGTACTCTTTCAGAATCTCAGGATGCTCACGCAACGCCGTATCGGTATCCATGAAAATGACACCCTGCTCTTCTAGATCCTTTTGCATGCTGTGGTAGACAACCTCGGATTCATACTGTGCGGATACACCAGCCAAAAACTTTTGCTCCGCTTCAGGAATTCCCAGCTTATCAAAGGTTTCCTTAATTTCTGTAGGAACCTCTTCCCACGTTTTCCCTTGTTTTTCGGAAGGTCTTACATAGTACTGGATATCATCGAAATCCAGTTCATCCATGTCTCCGCCCCATTTTGGCATTGGCATTTTTTCAAATTGCTTCAATGCTTTCAGACGGAACTCCAACATCCAATCCGGTTCACCCTTAATTTTGGAGATTTCTTTTACAATTTCCGGAGTGAGACCCTTACCTGTTTGGAAAATGGACTTGTGCTCGTCACGAAAGCCATACTTATACTCTTCCATTTCCGGTGCTTTCTTGGCCATGTTTCTCAAACCTCCTCTGTCCTATTTAAATTATTTATCTTCGTCAATCCCTTTGCGCAGCGCATTCCAAGCCAAAGTCGCACATTTAATGCGGGCCGGAAACTTGTTAACGCCTGACAAAGCTTCCAATTCTTCATAATCTTCAAATTCGACAGCTTCGCCCTTCATTAAAGAAGAGAAACGACTCGCCATATCCAAGGCCTGATCAATCGTTTTACCTTTGACCGCTTCTGTCATCATCGAAGCCGAGGACATACTAATCGAGCAGCCTTCGCCAGTAAAACGGGCATCCTCGACTATGCCGTCTTTCGTTTTGAGTT
Source organism: Paenibacillus ottowii (assembly GCF_006874425.1). Taxonomy (GTDB): domain Bacteria; phylum Bacillota; class Bacilli; order Paenibacillales; family Paenibacillaceae; genus Paenibacillus; species Paenibacillus ottowii. The sequence continues at coordinate 13,965 of NZ_VIJZ01000004.1, read as the reverse complement.
GAAGGGATATCCGGTCACCACACGTAGGATTGTTCAAATCCACCGTAACAGCATCGTCCTCAAAACGTCCGCGATTGCGCGGATTTTTATAATGATCCATAATCACGCGTCGGTACAAGTCATCAAGTTGCATCGCCAAAATACTCCTTTGTTTGGATTAAGGCGCTGACCAGAGCGTCGATATCTTCTTCTGTGTTATAGAGGTAAAAGCTGGCACGGGCAGTTGCACTGGCTTTCAACCAGCGCATCAGTGGCTGGCAGCAATGATGGCCCGCACGTATGGCTACCCCTTGGCTATCCAATACGGTAGCTACATCATGCGGATGCACATCATCCAGGTTGAATGTTACGAGCCCAACATGACGTTCAGCAGGTCCGTAAATCGTCAAACCCTCTACTTCCCGAAGGCGTTTGAGGGCATAGTTGGATAGACTGCTCTCATGCTGTGCAATGGCGTCCAGTCCGATACTTTCCAGAAAATCAATAGCCGCACCCAGGCCGACAGCTCCAGCAATAATCGGGGTACCACCTTCGAATTTCCAAGGTAGTTCCTTCCATGTGGATTCATACAATCCCACATCGTCGATCATTTCACCGCCAAACTCAATGGGCTCCATATTTTCCAGAAGCGCCTTTTTGCCGTAGAGTGCACCAATTCCTGTAGGAGCACACATTTTGTGACCAGAGAAAGCATAAAAATCAGCATCTATATCTTGCACGTCTACTTTCATATGTGGCGTGCTTTGCGCACCGTCGACAACGATGACTGCCCCTTTGCGATGTGCAATAGCAGCAATTTCTTTGACCGGATTTACAACACCAAGTACATTGGAGACATGTGCAATTGCTACAATTTTTGTGTTTTCTGTGACGGTTGTCTCCACGTCCGCAAGATCAACGCTACCGTCCTCTTGAAGCGGAATATATTTCAAAGTCGCACCAGTGGCTTTGGCTACCTGTTGCCACGGAATCAGGTTACTGTGATGTTCCATCTGAGTGATGACAATTTCATCACCCTCCTTACAGTTAGCTCTCCCGTACGAAGAAGCCACCAGATTCAGCGCTGTTGTTGTACCACGAGTAAATATGATTTCCTGACTGCGCTTGGCATTCAAAAAGCGGGCTACCTTCTCCCTCGCACCTTCATAAGCATCCGTAGCTCGGCTACCCAAGGTATGCACACCACGGTGCACATTCGAATTATCTAATTCATAGTAGTGCTTGATTGCCTCGATGACCGCCAGTGGCTTTTGCGAAGTGGCCGCATTATCCAAATAAACCAGCGGATGACCGTTAATCTCCTGATGTAAAATCGGGAATTGTTCACGGATCAATGCAGTGTTCATTGGCCTAACTTCCTTTCAACAAGGCTTTGCAGCTGATGTTGAAGTCCTTCAAGCGGAATTTCAGATACGACAGGTGCCAGGAAGCCATAAATAATCAACCGTTCAGCTTCTGCCCGGCTAATTCCGCGGGACATCAAGTAATACACTTGCTCACGGTTCACCTGACCAACCGAAGCTGCGTGTCCTGCTGTTACATCGTCTTCATCAATTAGCAGGATTGGATTAGCGTCACCACGTGCTTGCGGGCTGAGCATCAGAACACGTTCCGTTTGCTGACCATCTGCTTTGGTAGCGCCTTTTTCAATTTTCGTAATTCCGTTAATGATGGAAGATGCTTCTTCACGCATAACTGCGCGCGTAATCATCTGACTTGCGGAATTTTTACCAAAATGTTGTGCTTGTGTCGTATAGTTCAGCTTTTGTGAACCGGAACCTACAGCAATAACCTTAGCATCCGAGTTGGAACCATTGCCTTTGAGCACGGACATGGTATTGCTCGCTGTATTGCCGTTGTTCATTTCGCCTACAATCCATTCGATAGCAGCGTCATTTCCCAGCGTGGCACGACGAATGGAAATATCCGTTACTTGCTCTCCAAACTGATGCACTGTGGCATAGCGTACTTTAGCGCCTGCATTTGCAACCACTTCTACCGCACCGTTATGAAGAACAGGTGCCGTCAAATCTGCAGATACATAGTTGTCTACGTACGTTACTGAACTATGGTTTTCAGCGATGAGCAGCACATGCGGCGCAAATGTTGCAGTCGCATCATCCGTGAGGAACACAGCTTGAAGTGGAACGTTCAATTCTACATTTTTAGGCACATAAGCAAATACTCCACCGTTCCAGAGTGCTGCATGCAGTGCAGACAATGAATTTTCTTCTGCTTTAATAACAGTATTCAGATGAGCTTTGACCAAATCGCCATGCTCTTTAACCGCCGTTTGCAAATCTGTGAAAATGACGCCTTGCGCCGCCAGCTCCTCGCTCAGCTTCACGTATACCGCTCCGGAGTTGCGCTGTATAATCAGACCGCCCTCCTGCTGTTCTTTGACGAGATCAGCAATAGCTGCAGGAACCTGCCCTACCGATGCAATGACCTCGCTCAGTTTATGTTGACCGTAATCGTTTAAACTCCAACGCTCGATTTTTGTTTTTTCAAATACCGGAAGCTCCAGTTGGCCTGCAAGCTCAAGTGCTTTTTGTCTGTCTTCAGCCAGCCATGCTGGCTCACCATTACGTTCGGACAGAACACGCAGTTGCTCGGAATCTACCGGAAGGATTGTTTGTGTTGTCATCAGTTTTCCTCCTCGCTTCCGGCTTACGCCTCTTGTCCTACAGTTTCATCAACGATACCCAGTTCTTCCTTGATCCAGTCGTAACCGTCCGCTTCCAGACGCTCTGCAAGCTCAGGACCACCGGATTTAACGATACGCCCTTGCATCATTACGTGTACAAAATCTGGTTTGATGTAGTTCAACAGACGTTGGTAGTGAGTAATCACAAGGAAGCCACGATCTTCAGAACGCATAGCATTTACACCGTTAGCTACGATTCTCAAAGCATCGATGTCCAGACCGGAGTCAATTTCGTCCAGAACGACAATTTTCGGATCAAGCATCATCATTTGCAGAATTTCATTCCGCTTTTTCTCACCACCGGAGAAACCTTCGTTCAGGTAACGGTGAGCAAACTCAGGATTCATTTCAAGCTCTTTCATTTTGCCTTCCATTTGACGGATAAACTTAATCAGGGAAATCTCTTGTCCTTCTTCACGGCGCGCGTTGATTGCACTACGCAAAAAGTCGGAGTTTGTTACCCCTGCAATCTCACTTGGATACTGCATCGCCAGGAACAATCCTGCACGTGCACGCTCATCCACTTCCATATCCAGTACGTCTTCTCCATCCAAAGTTACTTTGCCATCTGTGACTTCATACTTAGGATGACCCATCAAAGCAGACGCAAGTGTACTTTTACCCGTTCCGTTAGGACCCATGATGGCATGGATTTCTCCGCCCTTCATTTCGAGGTTAATACCTTTCAAAATTTCCTTGCCTTCGATGGTCGCTTTGAGACCTTCAATCTTAAAGTTTGTAGCCATATTCGCAATACCCTCCAAAAAATGTAGTGTGGTGTCGAAATCAGAAAGTATATTTAAACAGGGGAGCCCCCTGATTTCAAGCAAATGTAATATTTAAAAATTTATTTATAATCATTCTAAACTGATTCTCAATGATTCTCAAGTTATTTTATAATAAATATCTTTAAGGGTGCAACCAACAGACGCACGTTATCCACCTTTCTTCATAAAATGTTCATCCTATCAAGCGCACAAATGACAAAATACATCCTGCGAATGATTATATCGTTATAGTGTAGTACAAAAAACCATGAGATATCATCATCTCTTTTAGCCATAAAAACGCTACTGACAGCATGACGTCAGTAGCGTTTTACATGTAGGGGTTTCATATTCGTCAAACTAAACCTTGTGCGATTGAGCCAAAACTTGACGAGTTAGCCCAAATAAGAGCGGAGCATCCACATATGTTTCTCCAGATCGGCTTTAAAGCCGATCAGCAAATCTGCAGTAGGCTGATCGGAATTGCTTTCCGCCATTTCGATCCCTTCTTGAAACTCCTCACATACAGTCGCAAAGTCCTCAATCAGGGTTTGTACCATTTTTGGTGCATCTTCATTGCCAGTGGCCTCGTCAATTGAGGACAGTTCCAGGTATTCCTTCAACGTTGCGGAAGGAGAACCTTTCAAGGCGAGCAGACGCTCGGCAATCTCGTCCATTTTTAATGTTATTTCATTGTATAATTCTTCGAATTTGACATGGAGTGTATAAAAACTGGAGCCCTTCACGTACCAGTGATAGTTATGAATTTTTACATATAACACATTGAGGTTAGCGACTTGACGGTTTAACAGTTCCTCCACCGATTTGGTTTGCGTATTTTTCGAGTTACTTGTTGTTTTAGCCATCATAAATCCCTTCCTTTTTATCAAATTGACTTTCAGAAGCCTTTAAGTATCCATCACCGTACTGTTGACGGTAAGACGCCAGCGGGTAGTTGAATATCACCTGCCGGACGTCTGTTTCATATTTACCCTTTCAATACAGAGACGAAACAAAAAGAAGAGTTGCCTTCGCTTCTAATTCATCATAAAAAAAATGTACAAATATTCAGTGATTTTCGTTATACTTGTTCTATCCTATCAAAATACTTGGTTTAATATTGTGATATTGATCAACCATTTACATGTGCACAATTTACGGAGGTGACCTCATTGTCCAAATATCATCCTTTAACGACTGAAGAAGCAATCGAATTTGTGAAGAACATCCCCGGATTTTTTAGTCAGGAAGCTCATCTGGAATGCCGAGAAATCGGTGATGGCAACTTAAATCTGGTTTTTCATATTAAGGATTCCAACTCTAACAAAAGTATCATTGCCAAGCAGGCACTTCCCTATGTAAAAATTGTGGGTGAATCCTGGCCGTTGTCGCTGGATCGCGCCCGTATTGAACGCGAGGCACTTCAGCAGGAACACCAGCTTTGTCCCGAATTAGTTCCTGCAGTTCTGGGCTATAACGATGAGCTTGCGTTAACCGTAATGGAGGATCTTAGCTCCCACACTATCATGCGCAAGGGGCTAATAGAAGGCAACACATATCCTCTTTTTGCTAATCATATCGGGGAATTTCTGGCACGCACACTCTTTTTCACCTCAGATTTGGGCATGAATCAGCAGGATAAAAAAGAACTGGTCAAACGCTTTATCAATCCTGAACTTTGTAAAATAACTGAGGATCTGATTTTGGATGAACCGTATCGTTTTTCCGATAATAACAACTACGGTGAGTACATCGAAGACGAAGCAGAGGCACTCCGTTCAAATCAGGCGCTTCACCTGGAAGTGGCTTTACTGCGAGAAAAGTTCATGACACGAACAGAAGCGCTTCTGCATGGTGACCTTCATACTGGCAGCATTTTTGTCACGACTGAATCGACTAAAGTCATTGATCCTGAATTTGCCTACTACGGTCCCATGGGGTTTGATATCGGAGCGGTTATCGCCAATTTGCTGTTGAACTATGCAGCACAGCCTGGATGGACTTCTGGCGAAAAGGAGCTAAAGGAACGACGTGACTGGCTCCTGGAGACTGCCATGCAAGTATGGGAGCAGTTTGAGAGCAGGTTCCGTACACTGTGGGACGAGCATGTCACCGATCATTTGGCACGTACAGCCGGGTATCAGGATTTGTATCTCCAGAAAGTGCTGCAAGATACGATTGGTTTTGCAGGTTGCAAAGTGATCCGCCGGATCATCAGTCTGTCGCATGTGGCGGATATCGAAACTATTGCCGATCCTGACATCAAGGAAGCCGCGGAACGTCTGGCTTTATCGATCGGAAAAACCCTGGTTCTACACAATCGTGAGCTTCATTCGATCCGGGAACTAGGAGACATTGTTCGGACAGCGACAGTGACCCAAACTAAAGGAGCATCAAGAGTATGAGTGAAAATAAGGAATCTCTCCCTGCATCCTCCCGAAAATCAGCTGTATCCAGACAGGCTCTGTCATCGCTGGTGTGGAAGGGTAACCACTTGTCCATGCTGGATCAGCGTCTACTGCCTGAAACGATAGTCATGCTGGATTTGTTCACAACTGAGGAAGTGTGGGATGGCATCCATGCCATGAAGGTACGAGGTGCCCCCGCTATTGGGATGGCCGCAGCCTATGGTGTTGTGCTGGGGACTACCTCCTATCGCGGCACCGACGCTGCTGGATGGCTGGAGCATGTACACGCGGTATGCGGGCATTTAGCCACCTCACGGCCGACGGCTGTGAATCTGTTCTGGGCTCTGGACCGCATGAAGAAGCGAGCCGGCGAACTCATCACAGAGGCTGAGGGAGGCCAGATCGAAGACTGGAATGCAGGGCTGGAGTGTGAAGCTATGGCCATTCAGGCAGAGGATGAAGAAGTCTGTCGCCAAATCGGCATCCATGCTTTACCTCTGTTCGAGGACGGGATGGGCGTGCTTACTCATTGCAATGCAGGCGGCTTGGCAACAGCTAAATACGGGACAGCACTCGCACCAATGTACCTTGCACAGGAGAACGGCATCCATCTGAAAGTATTTGCTGACGAAACTCGCCCTGTATTGCAGGGTGCACGTCTGACCGCCTTTGAGCTTCAGCAGGCAGGTATAGATATCACCCTGCTCTGTGACAATATGGCAGGCATGGTCATGGCCAAAGGATGGGTGCAAGCTGTCATCGTCGGCACGGATCGAGTCGCTGCTAATGGGGATGTAGCCAACAAAATCGGCACCTACAGCCTGGCTGTACTGGCGAAGGCGCATGGTATCCCTTTTTATGTTGCTTCGCCGTTATCTACCATTGATTTGAAGACTGCCACAGGTGCAGATATTCCGATTGAGGAGCGCCCTGCGGAGGAAGTGACCGAGAGCTTTGGCAAAAGAACTGCCCCGCAAGGCATTAAAGTCTACAACCCAGCTTTCGACGTTACACCTCATGAGTACGTTACCGCCATCATTACCGAAAAAGGAATTGTGCAAGCCCCTTTTAACGAGAATCTCACCGCTTTGTTTGCAGATTAATCGTTCTTACAGGTCATACACTTCGTATAAAATTCAAATGGTTCTACCCGATAAAATGAAACTTCTCATAGAAAAAACCGGAGCCGTAGCGCCCGGTTTTTTAATTTTTTGCTTTATTCAATAACTATTTCTAAGCTTCTTACACCAGTTTCAATAGTGCCTCATAACCTGGCATCCCCGGCTTAATTCCAAGTTCCTCGGCTTCCGTCGTCACCGACTCCATCGGTGCCTCTAACAGTTCCTTCAGCGTCTTTACCCCCACAGCTCGTGCAGCCAGAATTTTCCGATCGGCCAGCCGTTCATTAAGCAATCCGACATCCAGCGCACCACACATGATGTAACCACGGGAGTTAGAGATCGTCAACAGCGTTGTTTTTGGCAGTTTGACCTCAACTCCGATAAATGTATGCTCACCCACTTGAATAGGTTCCATGTGTATCATGGTGATTTCATGCACCTCCTCTTTGTTCATCCGGGATATTTTATGCGGCATTTGCGGGTAAGTGTGGACACCCGTGGATACATTCAAAATATTAGAGGGAGATATATGTACAGCAAAATAAGCGATATTAAAAAGACCAGACGGATTTTTTCCATCTAGTCTCTGTCATCATCGTTAATGGTCTAGGGTTACGCTCTATTCAAATTTCTTTAAGTACTGTGGGGGTACAAGATCAGCAAGCCAAACACCATCGTTAGCTTTATAAAACCTCACTTGATTAGCTAATGCCTTTGCTGTGTCTACTTCGAGGATCACTAGTTCTCCAAGTCTTTTGCCTGCTAAAATGGCAAACTCAACGGATTCAGACAGATGTAATACTTTCTGCCCATTGGCTTAATTCCTTCAGTGAAAATGTTATGAATTACCTTTGTGTTTGTACCGTGATAGAGAATCGTTGGTGGAGTGGCTTCCTCATAATTTAATCTGCCCGCACTGTGCCCATAATTAGCTCTTATGTACCCATTAACAATCTCATATCTTTGTTTGGGACAATGGCCTACTACTTGCTTGATATCCGACTCCCTGACATTTGACCATCTATCCTCTGATCTTATTCCCCGAAGCAGGTCTTGAATGTCACAATAACCCTCATGATCCAGCTCAAGACCAAACTGTTCTGGTGTATGCCTAAGAATCTTACTCATAAATTTGCTTAGGCTCTCTTCTTGTTTTGGCGTTAACATGGTATGCTCCTTCTAAAATCGTCTCTTAATTCTAGGGTGGATAAAAATTTTCCTCTTTAATCAGATAGATTGCAATGAAAAAAGCTTACTCTCATTTTATTATCAATGGAGCATGCTCGGTTCGTATTCCTGAAGCTACTTTATGATTCAAATGTCATCTTGTCAGGAAATATACCACCTTCTTTAACGAAGCAACGTACCATCCGCTGTGCAGCCCTATCAAAATAAAATTTGTTTGAATGATTCGAATCTGGTAAAGGTTCAATTTCAGAGAACAGCTTAGTATCCTTGTTTAATTGAATTTTCCCCATAGTGTGTTCGTTTGGACCATATTTATAAATAACTACTGTATCATCTTCATGTTCTTTAAAAAGTAAAACAAATGCTCCCATTATAAAATCTCCTCTATTCTATTTCCCATGGACGACCCGACCTTACCGCAGCGTTATGAGCAGTCTCATAGTCTGTTTTAAATATACCCTCAAATCTAGATTCAAACAATTCATGGTTAAGCAAATCCATATCTTTTTCTGTTTGTATCCCTTTTTGTAATCTATCCCATGCTTGAGCTATTTCGTAATCAGAATGAAATCTGCCATAACCACTTGATTTTATGTGTTCTTTTATGAAAACGTGTTCTTTGATTCTTTGAATCCTACTTTCCTTCATTCCAGAATTTTCAGCTATTGCTCTTACATCACTATCTGAAGCTCTGATTTGATCATACATCTCATCTGCTTCAGCTTCTCTACGAAAATATTCATCAATTGAAAGATCGTTTCTCCCACCTGTTTGTACTTCTGTTTTAGGTTCAGATTCTATTGAATTCCGTAAATTGGAACTCGTATTATTCTTCGGAATCTCATACTGAATAGATGGTGTCAAACCAATTTTAGGCTTAATAACTGAGCTGACTCCTCCAAACAGTCCTGCTGTACCGATCATATTAGCCCAGTGTTCCTTTGACCACGCATTGGTAGGATTAAATGCTCCCTGAATCATGCCCGTTATTCCAAATGTACCGAAATTGAGCATGTCATTCCACGAATCGTTTTGTTTAGCTGCTCGTTCCATGTACCCTTGATACATTCCTTTTGGAATACCATACGACATATAATCTAAAAAGCTCCAAACCGAATCAAATTTTTTCTCATACCGTACTGAATTAGCATCTACAAAATCCTGACCTAGTTCAGTTAAGCTATCTACCGATTTCTGGAATGCATTTCGTGTATCTGGAGAAGGAACAGCACATGAATTCGGCGGAGGCGGTAAACAACTTGCATCAATATTACCTGCTTCCATCAGGTCCGCTAATCTGAATTTATCTGCATGGTGAAGTAACTCCCTAGCAATAGAATCCATCAGGGTAACAAAGTCATTCATATTCTTCTGAGAGGCCTGGAAGGAATAGTAAAAGTGCTCTTTAGTCAGTCCTTCCCACAATTGTCCCATAGATGAAATTTGTTGTACTAAATTGCTGTTCATTTGAGTTGTCGTTTGCTGTGCTAACTCAAACTGCTTGGAGACAGTCATAAGTTGCTCAGGTGTCACTTTAATAGTTGTCATAGTTTACCTCTAGTCATGAGTTCGTTATGACATAGTAACACTATTCCGATTTATGGAAAATAAACTTAATTCCTAATTGTTATATGAAGGAAAGCGTTTTTGTAACTTCTGCCTTCTGCAATTTGTTTGTCTACAAATGGATCTCTTCCAAAAGTAGTTTTTCTTCGATCATAGACAGTTTTTGCATGAAAAAAGTGAAAACCGGACTGGTAAGGGGGTATCCCTATCCGTTCCGGTCCTATTTTCCTTCGTTACAACACAGTTTGTTTCTCGTATTTTTCAGTCTTACGATCCTTTTAATCACTTTACTGTTATTCCTATAATCATCCCATGAATCCAGACTCAAGTAAGGCTCTGCTTCGATGATATCTTTTACTTTGCTGTGCTGTTGTTCTTGGAATAGCTCGATCATTCGAATTAAATCATTGCGATCCAGCAGCTTCACTCCATTATAACTGGCTAACTGTTCACACGAGCTTGTGTATTTACTTGAAGTAATCACAATAGATTTCTTAGCTCTGTAAAATCGCATACAGCTATACACTTCTTGAACCGCACCCAACCCAACAGGATTGGTGACTGCATACCGTTTGGCCTGAAGGACATTACGGTATCCCTCACGATCTGTAAATACCAAATCTGCTCCAAAATCTCTACTATCTTGTGTCTTATACACATCACTATAACCCAAGCAATTGAACAGCTTGCACAAATAAATTTCAAAATCCTTGCCATCTTCCATACGATCTATCTCACTTATGCCGATTTTGTAAGGATCAATATCCTGCGTTACTTTATATCGCTCTTGGACTTTAGGCTTTTTAAGAAAACGTAACAGCGCCAAAGCAAGTAATACAGCAATGACACCAACAACTATAAATATGTACAACCCTGCTCCTCCTTAGCTATTCAACTCTTTTCCACACTTGCTTATAATACAACAAATAGGTACAACTTCCCATGAAATTTATAAATATAGTGAATTAGAAACAAAAAAGAGCCTAAATAAAAAAGGCAACAGGTAATCCTGCTGCCTTACACCCTATTATTCAGCTTCCGCAATTGTTTTTAAAGCTTCAGTAAATGAATTGTCGATTGACATAATTTCTCCATTAACTTGTTGGCTAAATTGAGATTCCGTAAGTTTATCTTTTCCTGCCGTGTGATTCTTAATAAATTTTATAAGACCTGCTTTCTGTTTTGCAATATCCTTTAAAATTTGGTCACTTTCTCGTTTGTAATTTTTAATACTTTTACTTAGTTCCACCTTCGCCACGCTGAGCTGTTTCTTTAATTTATCGCAATCAGCCTTGGCTTGAGCTATTACTGCTTTACTAGACTTATTTTTCACTTCATTTTTATAACTTGCAGAGGCTTGGTTTAATCTTTGAGTTAGCTCACGAACTTCTGCCCCTAGAACAGCATTAAGCTTTTTTTGTGCAGCTTTAATTTCTTTTACACGATCTTTGTAATTCTCAAAATATATTCTTTCGATTTCACTAGTTGACATAGCTTTTGTAGATGTTGCTGCCAATACTTGTGATGGAATTAAAACAACAAACATGAGCATTAATAAAATAGCTTTCTTCATATGTATCCCCTTATCTGCTAGTATTACAATTATCATAAGGGAAATAAAGGTATGAGTAAATACAATTAAAAAGCATTAGAAGAAAAACTGAATTATTTCTATTTTTTCAATTAAAAAAAGGAGATCGTATGAAGAAATATGGAATAGCAATCTTTATAGTAACTCTAATTGCGAGCATTTGGATACTTAGTAGTTACACTAAAAGTTATACCCAAAACGAAGTATTCAGCTATCTTGTAAAAGCTCAAGGATACAAACCATCTGAAATTTATTCAGTTGAAACTCAAATAGCTAAAGCTCCCTTAGTTAGTACACAAGTTATATTTAAGGACGAAATTAATGCAAGGTATTTTTATAAAAAGGAGCAAGGTAAAATTATTCAGTATAACCAAGCCCCTATTAAAGGAGTAGATGATGGTACTTATAATTATAAACATCATGAAAACAAATAAAAACGAAAGGATCATCCTCAATTCAATGAAAACTACTCAATTGAGGATGGTCTAGGCTACATTTTTCCAGATAATAGACCCATCTGAAGATGTAATCATGCTAGGGGGGTCGTCATGGAGAGAAATTTCAATAAAGGAGCTTTTTCCTTTTTGCAACCATCACGAAAAAACCATAATTCTTCTCTTCCAAATCTAACACCAGCTAAATATGGACCAGTATAATAAAGGAGCAGCGGCGGACACAAAACTTGATAAATATAATCTTGTGGCCGTCCCTGTTGTCATTGAACTAATGTTTCCAGTTAGTTCAATCAATTCTGTTGCCATCGTATATGCTGGTGGCGAATCAGCTCTTCTACATTACTATATCGTCTTTCGTAAGTTTTTGGTACAGGGCTATCTTCTCGTTAGCAAGGGAAATCATGCACTCAAGTTCCTGCCGCTTGGATTCCAGTTCCACCAGATGCTTTTCAAGAATTTCTATCCGTATATGTAAGGCAGGAGTAAAATTAGCGACTTCTTCTCCTTTTTGAATTTTATCCAGTACACATCCGTCACGAGTAAATTCCGTAATCTCCTCAAGCGACAATCCCAATTTTTTTAATCTAATTAAACATTGTATATATGAAACCTCACTTTCGGTATAAATGCGTGTCCTTCCATTTCTTCGATTCGGTTCCTGTAGCACTCCAATTTTTTCATAATAGCGAATGGTATAAGGAGTTAGCCCCGTTCTTTCTGATACTTGACTTATAGTAAGCATTGTTTTTTATGTCACTCCTTTTTTCTAAACCAAAATTTAAAACTATTATACATCTTTAAGTCAACTCGAAGTCGATATTTGCACCTCTAACTTCATTTCAAAAATTTGTGCTTGATTTCTAGTTGACTCTAAATTGTAAGCTAAAGTTGTTAATTGATATACATGAAACATAAAAAACTAAAGATAAAAGGAAATGGTGTCAAACTTATTTTGATGGAGGCATAAACAATGAACAACAAATATTTCACGATTCAACAAGCAGCGGAAGGTATCTGGGGTGCTATTTCGGTACCTGGTAGTGGTTCGCTGGGGAATGCGGCTATTATTGACATTGGGGATTTGACCGTTGTTGTGGACACAACCAACCTACCGCATTCTGGTGCTTTGTTACGTCAAACCGCAGAACAATTAACGAATAAACCAATTAAATATGTGATCAATACCCATTTTCATGGAGATCATGTCAACGGCAATCAGGAATTCATGGAAAGTGATTTTATATCTACCGTTTGGACAAGAGATTTGCTATCTGAAATGGGTAAAGTGAATATTGATCTAATGCAACAAAACATTCAGAAGTTAATAAATAGCCTACATCAAGTACGTTCACAAGAAAAAAATCCGCACATGTTAACCGAAATCGGCTATGATCTTTCCGTGCAGAGAGCCCTGTATGATGCTATCCCTTCCCTTCGTAGGGTGATACCCACGATAACTTTTGACGATAAACTAGTTATAAAAGGGGCAAAACGCACAGTCGAAGTTTTATCCTACGGAGGCGGCCATTCTTTAAGCGATGCCGTTATTTACGTGCCTGAAGAACGAACCTTGATTGCTGGTGATTTAATAACCAACAAGACGATTCCGGTCATGCCACACGGTAATCCATACGCTTGGATACGCATCCTTAGACGCATTCAAAGAGATCTGAAGGTAGATACTGTAATTCCCGGGCATGGAGATGTGTCCACTCCAGATAAAATCCTAGATGTCATTCGCTTTTTAGAAAAAACGATCGCTTATGTGTCTGAAGCTGCGACGAGCGGAAAACCAGAGTCTTACTGGTTAAATGAAGGTGTATTAAATGGCTATGAAGATTGGCATCTAGCTCAGTATTTCAGATGGAATTTTCGCTGGCTCTTCAATACAATGCTTGTTCAAAATAATAGATGAGACACAACTAGCACTCCCTTTAACTCCACCAGATTTACAAGACCAGTTCTGAATGTCAACCCGGCAGCACGTTTGGGTATTTTCAAACGTAATTGGCAGTCTGCTTGTTAGGTTAACCTGCCCGTTAGAATTCCTGTAAAACGAATAATATGGTCTTTGCACAAAAACGAGCGCCTCGGTACGATGGGGTTACGTCACGGGTCAATGCCCTAAAAAGCCCATCATCTAGGAGGTCGCTCTACTATGA
>NZ_VIJZ01000043.1 GCF_006874425.1 Paenibacillus ottowii | reverse complement strand
CGATCAGGCCTTAGCCGTAGGGCAGACTGAGGGTGAGCTGGAGACAGCGGCTGGCGCTGAAACGATGGAATTAGGTGCTCTTCATGGGACCCTGAATGGAATCGCAGCTTCGAAGTCTGACAGCGAAGCAGCATCCGAACCGGCAACAGGGCTGCGTCTGCATACCGTATTGGCGCTGGACGATGAGTCGCTGTATACCGGGGATGCCACGGATGTTGAACCGATCAACGAGCCGCAGGACCTGGCGTATGTGATCTACACGTCGGGTACAACCGGACGTCCGAAGGGCGTCATGATCGAACATCGCAGCTTGGTCAATACGGCTGCGGCGTATCGCCGGGATTATCGTCTGAACCAGTTCCCGGTACGATTGCTGCAACTGGCAAGCTTCTCCTTCGACGTGTTCGTCGGCGATATTGCACGGACGCTCTATAACGGCGGCACGATGGTCATCTGTCCAAAAGACGACCGCATTGATCCAAGCCGTCTGTACGGCTGGATTCGTGATTATCAAATTACGGTGTTTGAATCGACACCGGCCTTGATCATACCGTTTATGCAGCATGTGTATGAACAGGGACTTGACATGAGTAGTCTGGAACTGCTCATCACGAGCTCAGATAGCTGCAGCGTGACGGACTATCGGGTGCTGCAAGAGCGGTTTGGCGCAGATATCCGCATCATGAACAGCTACGGCGTTACGGAAGCGGCGATTGACTCCAGCTTCTATGACGCAGAGCTGTCGAAACTGCCAAGCAGCGGCCATGTGCCGATTGGGCAGGCATGGCTGAACGCCCGCTTTTACATCGTAGACAGCCAGCTGAATCCGGTGCCGATTGGTGTGTTGGGCGAGCTGTGCATTGGCGGTGCTGGCGTGGCACGGGGATACCTGAACCGTGCGGACCTGACCGCTGAGAAATTCGTAGCGAACCCGTACGTACCAGGTGAACGACTGTATCGCACCGGTGACTTGGCGCGGTGGATGCCGGACGGCAATGTAG
>NZ_VIJZ01000042.1 GCF_006874425.1 Paenibacillus ottowii | reverse complement strand
TATTGGTAGTGGAGGGGCCGCTGGAGGCAGACCGACTGGAGGAGGCGTTCCGTCAGTTAGTAGCCCGTCATGAAACGCTGCGGACTTCCTTTGAAATGGTGGACGGCGAGGTTGTGCAGCGGGTTTACGATCAGGTGGAGTTTGCCGTAGAACGTCTGCAGGCCCATGAGTCTGAAGCCGAAGCGTATATCGAGTCCTTTGTACGCAGCTTCGATCTTCAGCAGGCACCGCTGCTGCGTGTCCGTCTCGTTCAAACCGGGCCCGAGCGTCACCTCCTGATGTACGACATGCACCATATTATTTCAGACGGTGTATCGTCTAACAATATCGTGCAGGAGCTGGGACAACTGTACGAGGGACAGGCTCTAGAGCCGTTGTCAATTCAGTACAAGGACTATGCGGTGTGGCAGCAGCAGGAAATGCAGCGGGAGTCCTACCAGCGCCGGGAACAGTTCTGGCTGGAGCATTTAGCCGGGGAATTGCCGGTCCTGGATCTGCCGATTGCTTATCCTAGACCTGCTGTGCGTAGCTTTGAGGGAGCGATGTATGAATTTACAGTGGACCCGAATGTATCTGGGCAACTGCGCCGGATAGCGGCACAAACTGGAAGCACATTGTACATGGTGCTACTGGGCGCCTACACCGTCCTGCTGTCCAAATACAGCGGTCAGGACGATATGATCATCGGTACGCCGGTAGCCGGCCGCTTGTTGCCTGAACTGGAGCCACTGATCGGCATGTTCGTCAATACGCTAGCTATCCGGCATCAGCCGCAGGGCAACCAAACGTTCCACAACTACTTGCTGGAAGTCCGAGATCGTACGCTGCAAGCCTTCGAGCATCAGGATTATCCGCTTGAAGAGCTGGTGGAAAAGCTGGATGTAGCACGGGATGCAAGCCGTAACCCGTTGTTTGACACCATGTTTGTACTGGAAAATATGGAGTCACAGGAAGCGGAGCTTGAAACGCTAACCTTCAGCCCATATGTTCAGGAACACAGAACCTCCAAATTCGATTTGACCTTGTCCATGAGTGATGAAGACGGGCAGATCAAGGGTTCCTTTGAATATTGCACGAAGCTGTTTGGCGCCGATGCGATTGAACGATTAACCG
>NZ_VIJZ01000041.1 GCF_006874425.1 Paenibacillus ottowii | reverse complement strand
ACCGGATCCACCTTGTATATGGTGTTGCTTGCAGCGTATAGCACACTCTTGCATAAATACACGGGTCAAGAGGACATTATCATCGGCACGCCGATTGCCGGACGACCACATGCAGAGCTAGGTAGCCTGGTAGGTGTATTCCTGAACACGCTGGCGATCCGCAATTATCCGTCTGGCGACAAAACGTTCCTGGATTATCTGCAAGAGGTCAAAGAGCATGCGCTCAGTGCGTATGAGCATCAGGAATATCCATTTGAAGAGCTGGTTGAAAAGCTGAATGTAACGCGGGATACGAGCCGGAATGCACTGTTTGATACGATGTTTGAGTTGAAAACCTTTGAGCAGCAGGAGTTCGAGCTGGAAGGTCTGACCTTTAAGCCGTATCCGACGGACAATTCTACGTCCAAATTCGATCTGACCTTGGATGCCGTAGAGCAGCCCGAAGGTATTCTGTGCAGTTTGGAATACAGCACGGCGCTGTACAAGCCGGAGACGATCGCGCGCTTGGCGCAGCATTTTACCGAACTCGTACGTGCGATTACACTGCATCCAGAGCAGCCATTGGCCGCTTTGGAGATGGTAACTGTCGAGGAGAAGGCACAAATCCTCTATGGTTTTGGAGATGTAGGCGTATCGGATGTTGCGGCTGTTGAAGACGGAGCACTGTTCCATACCTATGTGGAAGAGCAGGCCCGGCTTGTACCAGATCACGTAGCGGTGGTGTACGAGGAGCAGCAGCTGACGTACCGGACACTGAATGAACGTGCGAACCAACTCGCTCGCAGACTGAGAAATGAAGGCATTGGACGCGAATCGATTGTCGGCATCTTGAGCGAACGTTCGGTGGATATGCTGGTCGGTGTATTAGCGGTGTGGAAAGCCGGAGGCGCCTATGTACCGCTGGATGCAGACTATCCGTCCGAACGAATTCGCTTTATGCTGGAGGACAGCGGTGCGACGGTGCTGCTGACGCAAACCAGCTTGCAGGAACGTGCGCAGGCATGGCTGGAGGAAAGCGATCAGGCCTTAGCCGTAGGGCAGACTGAGGGTGAGCTGGAGACAGCGGCTGGCGCTGAAACGATGGAATTAGGTGCTCTTCATGGGACCCTGAATGGAATCGCAGCTTCGAAGTCTGACAGCGAA
>NZ_VIJZ01000040.1 GCF_006874425.1 Paenibacillus ottowii | reverse complement strand
GGAGTGATGAAAAGCAATCCGAAGGGGTATTCCACACCTATGTGGAAGAACAAGCGCAGCTTGTGCCAGATCACGTGGCCGTTGTATACGAGGATCGGCAGCTGACGTACCGTGAGCTGAACGAGCGCGGGAACCAGCTTGCCCGTAGATTGCGGAATGAGGGCATTGGACGTGAGTCGATTGTTGGTATTTTGAGCGAGCGCTCGGTGGATATGCTGGTCGGCGTACTGGCGGTATGGAAAGCCGGAGGCGCCTATGTACCGCTGGATGCAGACTATCCGTCCGAACGAATTCGCTTTATGCTGGAGGACAGCGGTGCGACGGTGCTGCTTACGCAAACCGGTTTGCAGGAGCGTGCACAGGCATGGCTAGAGGAAAGCCGGCAGGCTCTGGTCGGAAGTCAGACTGAGGGCGAGCTGGAAACAGCGGCTGGCGCTGAAACGATGGAAAGAGACCGTCTGAATGAAGGCGTAAGCTTGAAAACAGATTCGAAGTCTGATGGCGAACCAGCATCCAAATCCGCAACGAGCCTGCGTCTGCATACCGTACTGGCATTAGACGATGAGTTACTGTATACCGGGGATGCCACGGATGTTGAACCGATCAACGAGTCGCAGGATCTGGCGTATGTGATTTATACGTCCGGGACAACCGGACGTCCGAAGGGCGTCATGGTCGAACATCGCAGCTTGGTGAATACGGCTGCGGCGTATCGTCGGGATTACCGTCTGAACCAGTTTCCGGTACGACTGCTGCAACTGGCAAGCTTCTCCTTCGACGTGTTCGTCGGCGATATTGCACGGACGCTCTATAACGGGGGCACGATGGTCATCTGCCCGAAAGACGACCGAATTGACCCAAGTCGTCTATATGGCTGGATTCGTGATTACCAGATCACGGTGTTTGAATCGACACCAGCCTTGATCATACCGTTTATGCAGCATGCGCATGAACAGGAACTTGACATGAGTAGTCTGGAGCTGCTCATCACGAGCTCGGATAGCTGCAGTGTGACAGACTACCGGGTGCTGCAAGAACGGTTTGGTGCGGATATCCGCATTATTAACAGCTACGGCGTTACGGAAGCGGCGATTGACTCCAGCTTCTATGACGCAGAGCTGTCGAATCTGCCAAGCAGCGGCCATGTGCCGATTGGGCAGGCATGGCTGAACG
>NZ_VIJZ01000039.1 GCF_006874425.1 Paenibacillus ottowii | reverse complement strand
CAAATCGAGCAATTAGGCAGCAGTGAGGAAGACAGCTTCAGAATCACAGGAACCGAATCTGTCGAGCAGACCAACTATGACTTTAACGTGGTAGTACTGCCGGGGAATACCATTCACATGAGCTTTGGTTATAATGCCCTCGCCTTTGAACGGGAAAGTGTAGAACAAATTCGAGGTCATCTGGTGCAGCTGCTGGAGCAGGTGATAGCGAATCCGAACATCTCCGTACAGGAGCTGGGTATGGTAACCGCGCAGGAGCGTGAGCAGATCGTTGAGGTCTGGGGCAATACAGCGGCAATCTATCCGAGCGAGCAAACGATTCACGGCTTGTTCGAGTCGCAAACTGCGCAGACACCAGAGCAGACAGCCTTGTTCTTTGAGGGAGAGCAGCTGACTTATCGCGAGCTGAATGAACGCGCCAATCGTCTGGCTCGTACCTTGCGTAGTCAAGGGGTGACGAAAGATCGTCTGGTGGGCCTGATGACCGAGCGTTCGGTGGACATGATCGTGGGCATCTTCGGGATTTTGAAAGCTGGGGGCGCATATGTCCCTATCGATCCGACCTACCCGGAAGAGCGCATCCGCTACATGCTGGACGACTCGGGAGCGAACCTGTTGTTGACGCAAAGCCATCTGGTGAACAAAGTAGCTTTCGATGGAAACATGCTGATGCTGGATGGAGCACAAAGTGTGTATCACGAGGATGGCTCCAACCTGGAGCCGCTGTCGGGTCCAAATGATCTGGCGTATGTCATCTATACGTCGGGTACAACCGGGCAGCCGAAGGGCGTGATGCTGGAGCACCACGGACTGTGCAATCTGAAAACGTATTTTGATCAGACACTTCAGATTCGTGCATCGGATCATGCGCTGCTATTTGCCAGCTACTCGTTTGACGCGGCTTGCTGGGAAATCTTCCAGGCGCTGTTCTGCGGTGCCACGTTATACGTGCCAACGACAGAAACGATTTTGAACTACGAGCGGTTTGAGCAATATATGGCGGATCACCGGATTACCGTGGCTGCTTTGCCGCCGACTTATGCGGTGTATCTGGAGCCGGGGCGGATGCCGCACCTGCGTATTCTGTTCACTGCGGGTTCAGCCTCATCCACCGAGCTGGTATATAAATGGAAGGATCAGGTAGCGTACTATAACGGTTACGGGCCAACTGAAAACTC
>NZ_VIJZ01000003.1 GCF_006874425.1 Paenibacillus ottowii | reverse complement strand
TTACCCCACCAACTAGCTAATGCGCCGCAGGCCCATCCACAAGTGACAGATTGCTCCGCCTTTCCTCCTTCACCCATGCAGGAAAAGGATGTATCGGGTATTAGCTACCGTTTCCGGTAGTTATCCCTGTCTTGTGGGCAGGTTGCCTACGTGTTACTCACCCGTCCGCCGCTAGGTTACTTAGAAGCAAGCTTCTAAGTAACCCCGCTCGACTTGCATGTATTAGGCACGCCGCCAGCGTTCGTCCTGAGCCAGGATCAAACTCTCCATTAAAGACCAACCGAAGTTGATTTATCGAAAGAGCGATTAGCTCATTTGAAACTGACGAGATAAAATATCTCATGTTTGATTTTGCGAACAAAATCAGTTTACTCACTCGTTGTTCAGTTTTCAAAGATCAAACATTCTTGCTTGCTTCGGAGTTTTTTGTTCCCCTCAGCAACTTTTATAGTTTATCATGTTTTCTAGTTCTGTGTCAACACTTTTTTTTCAAAAGTGTTTTTCGCTCTCTTTTTCACAACTTGAAGCGACAAGAAATAATATATCATATATTCACTATATTGTGCAACTGTTTTTTTAAAAAACCTTAGTTAAGTAACAATACACTCGATATAAAGCTCTCTTTGAAGCATCAAGTTAATGATCTCCCCATCTACTTGAATCAACGGACGAGTCGGGTGATCCCGATCAGCGAATATAATTTCCCCTGTTCGGTTATCACTAAGACGTACCTTGGTCCCATTATTGAACTGTGTTAACTTTTGAATGAAGACTTGCACGACACTTGGGTCCAGCTTTCCAAATGATTCTGATTTGATTTGCTCTAAAACCAAATATGGTGATTGGGCAGGTCGATATGTTTTCTCCAAAGTCATGGCATGAAATACATCAGCCACCCCGACAATCTTAGCGTATATGTGGATTTGCTCCCCTTTAAGACGCAATGGATATCCAGTACCGTCCACTTTCTCATGATGCTGAAGAGCTGCCAAACGCACACCTTCGTTAATAGCCTTCACATTTCTAAGCATTTGGTATCCTAGTGATGTATGAAGACGTATCTCTTCTTGCTCTTCTCGCGTTAGTTGGGAGGGCTTGTACAGAATGGACGGGTCCATCTTAGCGTTCCCTATATCATGCAGCAATCCAGCAAAAGCTACCTGCATCCAATCCTTTTGAGGCAACCCAATCCATTGTGCAATGGAGTAAGAGGTAAGGGAGGTTAGCACAGCATTGTGAAAAATATAGTCCACTTCGATCATAGCTGGCGGAGTATAGGTCATTACATTATAACGTTGAATATGGGACAGTAAGGACTCCAGTTGTCCCCGCAACTCATATATAGATAAATTAGAGACGAGCACTGACTGAAACGCACTTTTAACGAGCATCACCATTTTGTCATATTCAACCTGGAATTGTTCAGATCCATCTCGCCCTTCCAAGGAAGCCTCCTGCGATTCATCTGTTCCAGATCGACCAGCGGTAGGCTCACTACTGGACTTTGTAAGATCGTCAGTCCCTACCTCTACTTGTTGAATCAGGAATGCCTCTAAAATCTCCAAGTCACGTGGTAGCAGGATGCGTCCCTTCGGTAGCAACAAGCTGCCCATTTCAGTAAATACGTCGCTTTGTAATTTAAGTCCTGCTTTTAATTCCGATACGGGTACAGTTGTCATGGTCAACCTCTCTGTTCTCACAACAGCTGCTCCAGCTGCCAGTTATGATGTCATTATATTACTTGGGAATGATCCTGTACATTCATTTTATGCCATTTAAATTTGAATTCGTCAGCCTGAACAAGAAAAAAGACTCTCCTGACCAAATAGTCAGAGAGTCCCTTCCCCTAATTTTAAAACAACAATGTTGTTTCCATATTCAAGGATTATTCGTCCTCAGAAGATGCTAGATCGTTACCTTCCGTATCTTCTGTATTATCTCCAAGAGTTGGTTCAGCAGATGACAGAGTTGGCTCTTCACCAGTTCCTCTGTCCTCTAATAAATCCTCAAGCAGTTCATCTTGCTCCTCATTCTTGTTCGCCCGACAAACCGTTGCAACCGCATCATCATCACGAATATTAATCAGCCTTACCCCTTGTGTATTCCGTCCCATCGTGGAGATTTCCCCCATGCTAGTCCGGATCAAGGTGCCGCTAGCTGTAATAATCATCAGATCCTCTTCGGCTTTTACAACCTTGAGGCCAACAACCGGACCGTTTTTGTCGGTAACGTTAATCGTCTTGATCCCTTTGCCTCCACGGCTCTGGATACGATAATCCACAGCAGGGGTGCGTTTGCCATAACCCTTGGCTGTTACAATCAAAATATCCAGGTTGGTATCAACGATATCCATGCCAATTACAGCATCACTTTCATCAAGACTAATCCCTTTAACTCCTGTAGCGCTACGCCCCATAGATCGTACATCACTTTCAGGGAAACGGATAGACATGCCTTGTGCTGTACCAATAATCATTTCCTGCTGTCCATCAGTCAGCTTCACTTCGATCAGGGCGTCATCTTCACGCAAATTAATGGCAATCAGGCCACCTTTGCGGATATTCGCATAGTCATCAAGAGGTGTCTTCTTAATAATCCCATGTTGGGTCGCAAAGAACAGATAACTGTCCTCCACAAATTCCTCAATTGGAATTACTGCATTGATCGACTCACCCTGTTCAATCTGAATCAGGTTAATAATTGGTGTTCCCCGAGCTGTCCGGCTTAAATCTGGAATCTCATAGGCCTTAATTCGGTACACCTTACCCTTATCAGTAAAGAATAACAGATGATGATGTGAATTCGTAATGAACAGATGCTCTACGAAGTCCTCATCTTTGGTATCCATACCTACTACACCACGACCACCGCGTTTTTGACTGCGATACGTAGTAACAGGTAGGCGTTTGATATATCCAGTATGGGTTACAGTAATAATAACGTCTTCACGCGGAATGAGATCCTCATCCAGAATACTTTCTTCACCCACTGTAATTTCAGTGCGACGTTCATCGGCAAAGCGTCCTTTCAGCTCATTCAGCTCTTCGCTGATGATATTGAGCACCAAATGCTCATTCGCCAAAATTTCACGATATTCCATAATCTTTTGAATTAGCTCGTTGTATTCATTCTCGATCTTCTCACGTTCTAAACCGGTTAAGCGTTGCAGACGCATATCGAGAATAGCCTGGGCCTGCTCAAGAGTCAGCGAGAAACGCTCAATCAGTCCTTCACGAGCTGCTTCTGCAGTTTGGGAAGAACGAATCAAAGAAATAACTTCGTCCAGATGGTCAAGAGCAATACGCAAACCTTCCAGGATGTGTGCTCTAGCTTCAGCCTTTTTCAGATCGAATTCTGTCCGGCGACGAATAACCTCAACCTGATGCTTGAGATAATAATACAAGACATCTTTCAGGTTTAAAATCTTCGGTTCATTGTTTACAATGGCCAGCATATTGATCCCGAAATTGGACTGCATGGCCGTATGTTTAAACAAATTGTTCAGAACGACGTTCGGGTTCACATCTCTACGCAGCTCGATAACGATACGCATACCCGTACGGTCGGATTCGTCTCGAAGATCTGTAATGCCTTCAATACGCTTGTCACGTACTAATTCAGCAATTTTCTCGACTAGGCGCGCCTTATTCACTTGGTAAGGCAACTCATGCACGATAATCCGTGCTTTATTGCCAATCTCCTCTATGGTGGTCTTCGCACGCATGGTCACAGATCCGCGGCCAGTTTGGTACGCTTGACGAATGCCTGAGCGGCCTAAGATATAACCTGCTGTAGGAAAGTCAGGACCTTGAATGTAATCCATAAGTTCCATCGGCGTAATGTCAGGGTTTTCGATCAGAGCTTGTACACCATCGATAACCTCTCCCAAGTTATGCGGAGGAATATTGGTTGCCATACCAACTGCAATCCCGCCGACACCGTTAACCAGCAAGTTAGGATAACGTGCAGGCAATACGACAGGCTCGCTCTCTTCACCATCGTAGTTCGGCATAAAATCAACGGTCTCTTTGTTCAAATCACGAAGCATCTCCATGGCAATCTTGGACAGCCGTGCTTCAGTGTAACGCATGGCTGCTGCCATATCTCCGTCCACGGAGCCAAAGTTACCGTGTCCATCCACCAACATATAACGCAAGGAGAAATCCTGCGCCATCCGTACCATCGTGTCATATACAGCCGTATCACCATGAGGATGATACTTACCGATCACTTCACCGACGATTCTTGCCGATTTTTTATAAGGCTTATCTGGCGACATGCCTAGCTCGGACATCGCGTACAGAATACGACGGTGTACCGGCTTCAGTCCGTCCCGCACATCAGGCAAGGCACGGCTAACAATAATACTCATGGCATAATCCATAAAGGATTCGCGCATTTCCACTCCGATATCCCTATTGATGATTTGCGAGTTATTTTGATCCGCCATGCTGGTCCTCCTTCTCATCCTTCAATACAGCGCTCTCTATGTGAAAAGCCCAACAAGACACTGCCTATATACTCCGCTCCTTGCGCAGGATTTTGGCTGAAATCCTCATCTGTATAATTATATTACTTTCACAAAAAGAGCACAATTAAACACATTTGCCCTCTTTACAGCGTAAAACCCTCGTCATTCCCCTTCTGCCTTATAGGCAGATTGCTATTTTCTTGTAGATCTTACAAGCCCTGATTATAACAAATTCCCCTGAACTGGGGATTAGCCCCCACCCAAAGGGCCTTTACCACATACAATACGTATACGGTCAGGGCTCTACTTAGCAAAATTCCGAAAAACGCCGTATTTCTCTATTATATCATTGTTTTACGCGCTTGTCCTTTAGTTTCCCTTGTTTTGTTAAAGGATGTGGATTCCAGTTACATGACTCATATTTCAAAAAGAAAGGATGAGAATACTTGTCTATTCAGCGAGTATCCAGTAAGTGGGCCAAAACAAATGCCATTCTCCCCAATCCGGCATTGGCCGCATATATACCGGAAACACGTTTGTACACGTTTGAGCACTTGAATGAAATGTTGGCGGTGTATGGAACTGTCTATATTAAGCCGGATAATGGCACTTATGGAAAAGGGGTTATGCGTGCAGAAAAGCAGACAGAGCCGCTTCCGCCGACAGAAGAGGGAATCATCGAGGAGAGAACTTGGTATGTGCTGCGCTATGAAGTAGATATCCTCACCTTTGAAAGTCTGGATGAGCTGCATAGGGTGGTTTCTTCTCGTATAAAGAAACGCCCATATTTGATACAGCGCGGGATTCCCCTGCTTCATCATGAAAACCGTCCTTTCGATCTGAGGGTGTTAACCCAGATGAACTTGAGGCACCAATGGGAAACTACGCTTATTGTAGGACGCGTAGCTGCTCCTGACAAAGTCGTCACCAATCATCACAGCGGCGGGACAACACGCTTTTTTAATGAACTAGTAGCTCCATACATGGACGTTAAGGAGGCCGTACGACTGGAGCAAAAATTATCAAAAATGGGCGAGCGGGTAGCCTGGCAGCTACAAAAAAGATACCCTCGTTTAAGAGAAATTGGGTTAGATGTGGGATTGGATCAGCAAAACTATCCGTGGATTCTGGAGGTCAACACTAGACCAGCCATCAAAGTGTTCGCTTCCCTCCCAAACAAAAGCCTCTATCACAAAATATTCAGATATGCAGTAGGCTACGGCCGGTATACGGCATCTACGGGTAAACCTGTACGCTCTAAGAAAAAAGCCTGAAACTTTGAATTTAAATTTTCAAATCCATCCTGCCTGGTTAATGACAAGCAAAGGGACGCCCATTGGGGCGCCCCTTGTGAACTCTTACTTCATGGAATAGCATATATTAAAAATCTAGGTTTTTCACGTACTTTGCATGTTCCTGGATAAAGTCACGACGTGGTTCTACGTTGTCACCCATTAAGGTATTGAACAGCGTATCCGCCAGCATCGCATCACTGACCGTTACCTGTAGCATTGTACGGCTCTCAGGGTCCATCGTGGTTTCCCAAAGTTGGGTCGCATTCATCTCGCCCAAACCTTTATAGCGCTGTACATTATATTTGGCATTTTCTCCAAATTCCTTGATGATCTCGTCACGTTCCGCCTCAGAGTTCGCATAACGCACAACTTTGTTACGCTCAATTTTAAATAGTGGCGGCTGAGCAATGTATATATAGCCCGCATCAATGATTTTACGCATGTAGCGATAGAAGAACGTCAGCAACAATGTACGAATATGGGCACCGTCGACATCGGCATCGGTCATGATAATGACCTTGTGATAACGAGCTTTGGCGATGTCAAAATCATCCCCGATCCCTGTACCCATTGCTGTAACCATCGAGCGTATTTCATCACTGGATAGAATACGGTCCAAGCGTGCTTTTTCCACATTCAAAATCTTACCGCGAATTGGCAAAATCGCTTGGAAGTGACGATCCCGCCCTTGCTTGGCAGATCCACCTGCCGAGTCACCTTCGACGATGTACAATTCACTGATCGAAGCGTCCTTGGAGGAGCAATCCGCCAGCTTACCTGGGAGCGAGCTGATTTCCAGCGCACTTTTACGACGTGTAAGCTCACGCGCTTTGCGCGCTGCTTCCCGGGCACGGGCTGCTTGTAATGATTTATCGACTACACGGCGGGAGACAGCCGGATTTTCCTCTAGGAATTCCTGAAGTTTCTCTGCGAACAGAGACTCGACAATTCCCCGCACTTCACTGTTGCCGAGCTTTGTTTTCGTCTGACCCTCAAACTGTGGTTCTGGGATCTTGACGGAAATAATCGCTGTCAAACCTTCACGTACATCATCACCGGTTAAATTGGCGTTGTTATCCTTAATCAAGCCATTTTTGCGTGCATAATCGTTAATAATCCGAGTTAATGCACTCTTGAAACCTGATTCGTGCGTTCCGCCCTCATGGGTGTTGATATTGTTGGCGAAAGAATAAATATTTTCGGTATAGCTGTCGTTATATTGCAATGCAACTTCGACCTGAATCATATCACGTGAACCTTCGACATAAATCGGTTGTTCATGCAGGGCTTCCCTTTTTTGATTCAGAAACTGCACATATTCACTGATTCCGCCCTCATAGTGGAATGAATCGCTGGCGCCTGTCCGTTCATCAGTCAGGCTGATTGCGATGCCTTTGTTCAGGAAGGCTAGCTCACGAATCCGCGTCTGAAGCGTATCATAGTCATATACGGTCGTTTCAGTAAAAATCTGTTCATCCGGATAGAAGGTCGTTTGGGTACCTGTCTCTTCTGTGTCACCGATGACTCTGACATCATACTGTGGAACACCACGATGATATTCCTGCTCATATACATGTCCATCCCGTTTAACACGGACGATCATTTTACTGGAGAGAGCGTTCACCACGGATACACCAACCCCGTGCAGACCACCGGATACCTTGTACCCTCCGCCTCCAAATTTACCACCTGCGTGAAGCACGGTCATTACGACTTCCAGCGCCGATTTTTTCATTTTGGCGTGTTCACTTACCGGAATACCGCGGCCGTTATCTGTAACGGTAATGCTGTTATCTTCGTGAACGACAACTTGAATGCTGTTACAATAACCCGCCAGCGCTTCGTCAATGCTGTTGTCCACAACTTCCCAGACCAGATGATGGAGCCCCTTGACACTCGTGGAGCCAATATACATCCCGGGACGTTTCCGAACCGCCTCCAGGCCTTCAAGGACCTGAATCTCGCCCGCATCATAAGACGGTTGATTCATAGACATGCCTTTCACCTACTTCTATAGATTTCTATGGTTAAGCATTGGCAAAAAACTGGTTTGCCCGCTTTTTGAGTGTTGTTGAGGAGATGGGGGAATAATACACCGTATTCTGAGTTACTACGATGGACTTGGCTTCCTCTTCGCCAATCATCTCGACATGCTTTTGCTGTTGGGCGTGGTTCACGTATTGTTTGGAGATTTTAGAGGATTTTTCAATCGAGATATCGAAAATAGCCACAAGCTCTGACGAGCGGATGATCTTTTCTCCACCCAGATGAATATACATAGCGGTCACTCACTCCTTAGTGTTCCACATGCCCGTCGTGGACGTGATAAATATGGGCACCCTTAAGTCGTTCTGCGTTCAACGTCTCAATCCCGGTTGCCGTGATAAAGGTCTGTACCTTGCTTTGGAAAGTCTCGATTAGCTGAGTCTGACGATAGGGGTCCAGTTCGGACAACACATCATCCAGCAGCAGGATAGGATACTCCCCAATTTCCTCATGAATTAATTCTATTTCGGCCAGCTTCAAAGACAGGGCCGTCGTCCGCTGCTGCCCTTGAGAACCATACGTATGCACTTCTCTGCCGTTAATGGCAAAGGCTAAATCATCACGATGGGGTCCCGCCAAAGTCATGCCACGGCGGATTTCCTGTTCCCTCATTTGGGATAACTTTATCATAAATCGCTCCAATAAGACAGCTTCATCTTCTTCCTCTGACTCACCGAAGGAGGGAACATAGGTTAATTTTAACTCTTCTGTTCCACCTGCAATCCCTTCATGAATAGCCTGAGCCCACTTTTGTAGCTTTGTTATAAATTGTTTCCGCTTTTTTACAATTTTAACACCATGCTCAACAAGTTGCTCATTCCATACCTCCAGCATCAGCTGCACCGACGTCATATCTTTCCCCCAGGCTTGCTTGAGCAGGTTGTTTCGCTGAACCAACACTTTCTGATATTGCTGCAAATGATACAAATATCCTGGCGCAACCTGTCCGATTTCCATGTCAAGAAACCGGCGGCGAACCCCCGGTGTTCCTTTGACGATTTCCAGATCCTCGGGCGCAAACATAACCACGTTTAACGAACCGATAAAATCGCTCAGCTTTCGCTGCTCCAGCCCGTTGATCTTTGCTTTTTTGCCTTGTGTGGATAACGAGAGATCCAATCTGATTTTTCCGTATTTTTTATCCACATCGGCTGCTAGATGAGTGGAGGTCGCCCCGAAAGAAATTAATTCCTTGTCACGGGACGTTCGGTGACTTTTCGTTAAAGCCAGTACAAAAATTGCCTCAACCAAATTCGTTTTGCCTTGCGCATTTTGTCCGATCAGCAAATTAACGGGTCCGAAATCATTCAGCTCCAACTGTTCATAGTTCCGATACTGCTGCAAAACAATGTTGTTCACAAACACATAGGGTCCCCCTCATTATTCCGCACCTAAAAGGAGTCCTTGCCGTTCAGGCGATCATGCTCCTGCCGTAACCTCGAAGCGTCCAATGTCCTCTACTTCAACGGTATCACCTGGGTACAATTTTCTTCCACGGCGTTCTTCCGGTTCACCATTAACACGGACTTGTCCTTCCTGCAGCAGGGCTTTAGCCATGCCTCCTGTGGATACACAATCGGCTAATTTCAAAAATTGATCGAGCTTGATGTATTCGGTCTGTATAGATATCGGTTTCAAGGCCTATTCATCCTTTCGCTTGTTCTCGGTTAGGTAACGCTAGTTGGTTGTGCGATATGGCAGGATGATGTACAGCGCATTGCTGGAGTCTGCCGGTTTTAAAATAATGGGGCTCATAATGCCGGTAAAAGCAATCGTCAGCTGCTCGCTGTCAATTACCTTCAGCACGTCGAGCATATATTTGGAGTTGAACGAGATTTTGAGTGGCTCTCCCTCAAATTTAGACACATTTACTTCCTCACGCACCTTGCCAAGCTCAGATGAGCTGGAGGAAATCTCTAGATCGCCATTTTCCAACGATTGCATTTTTACAATATTCGTTTTTTCCTCACGGGACAGCAAATAAGCACGGTCAATAGACTCGCTCAAACTTTTTGTGTCCACAACCAGTTCTGTTTTGTAGGAGGTCGGAATAATTCTAGAAGTATCAGGGTAAGTGCCATCCAAGATACGGGAATAAAATAATACGCGATCCACCTTAAATAATACCTGGTTGTCCGCTACGACGATATCCACAAGCATATTTTGATCTGGAATAATTCTGCTCAGCTCATTGAGCGTTTTGCCTGCAATAACAACATTGCTAAAACGTAAGCCTTCAGTCCCCTCCAAATGAGCGCTGCGGGTGGCAAGACGGTGGCGGTCCGTTGCGACAAATTTCAATTCACCTTCAGCCAGATTCCACAATACACCAGTCAAAATCGGTGTCGTTTCATGAGTAGAGATGGAGAATACCGTTTGTTTAATCATATTTTTAAGCAAATCACCTGGAACAGAGATCACTTGGTTTTCTTCAATGTTGGGAAGCACCGGGAATTCCTCAGGGTCCAAGCCAACGATCTGAATCTCAGTAGCACCTGATGAGATAAAGGTTTGGAATTGGTCCTTTACCTCCATACGGATCTCCTGCGATGGCAACTTTTTGATAATTTCGACAAAGAATTTAGCTGGCAGTACTACACTACCGGGTTGTTCGACCTGAACGACCGTCTGATCACCATCCTCCATTGGAATAAAGGATTGAATGGAGATGTCTGTATCGCTTGCGGTCAATGTGACGCCCTGGTGATTCACATCCAGCTTAATACCACTCAGAATTGGAATGGTAGTCCGACTGGATATCGCTTTGGATACATGTTGTATAGCCTCGTTCAAAACGTTTTTCAGAATGCTAATCTTCATAAGTTCCTCCTACGGGTTTTAATCCTTCAAGCACGCGTTGACGCGGGCCTTATATAGGTGATGTATATCTTTAAAATATATTAGTAATAGTAATAGGCGCACTGAATATGTGGATAACTCTCTGTAACCCTAATAAAATCAAGCCTATCCACATGTGTATAAATTGTGTATAGGCTCTGAACTTGTTCAGGTTGGATTTTTGATTTTCTCTATGAGGTTGTTGATAACTTTAAATAGATCCTGATCCACTTGAATGGATTTTGAGATTTTTTCGTGCGCATGAATAACAGTCGTATGGTCACGTCCACCGAAAGCTTCACCGATTTTCGGCAAAGAATAGTCGGTTAGCTCACGGGAAAGATACATGGCAATCTGTCGTGGGAAAGCCACAGCCTTCGTCCGCTTACGCGCTTTGAAATCTTCCAGCCGTAGATTATAAAATTCCCCGACTTGAT
The DNA here is from genome assembly GCF_006874425.1 of Paenibacillus ottowii. Lineage (GTDB taxonomy): Bacteria > Bacillota > Bacilli > Paenibacillales > Paenibacillaceae > Paenibacillus > Paenibacillus ottowii. Next base: position 642,844 of record NZ_VIJZ01000003.1, on the reverse strand, counting down.
GCTGTATATCCTGAATCGTGATCATTTTTGGACGACTGGATGGGATAATATCCTTTAACGCCTCAGCCGCGAGATGGCTTGATACATCCTGATTCGTTAAGGAAGAATAGGCGACAACACGAATCAGTGCCCCTTCGAGCTCACGGATGTTTGTATCAATTTGATTCGCGATATACATCATGGCCTCATTAGGAATATCCAGGTTTTCTGCCCGCGCCTTTTTTCGAAGAATAGCAATTCTCGTCTCCAAATCCGGCGGTTGAATATCGGTAATAAGTCCCCACTCGAAGCGAGAGCGCAGCCGTTCTTCTAGCGTTGGGATTTCTTTAGGTGGCCGATCGCTCGAGATTATAATCTGCTTGCGCTCCTCGTGCAGCGCGTTGAACGTATGGAAAAATTCCTCTTGCGTCGATTCCTTGCCCGCGATGAATTGAATATCATCAATGAGCAAAATATCAATATTACGATATTTATTCCGGAAACTTTCTCCGCGGTTGTCCCGGATGGCATTAATGAATTCGTTCGTGAACTTCTCTGATGATAAATAAACGACCTTGCTGGTCGGATTGTGCTCCAAAATATAGTGTCCGATAGCATGCATTAGATGCGTTTTACCCAGACCTACACCACCGTAAAGGAACAGCGGATTGTAAGCTTTGGCCGGCGCCTCGGCGACGGCCAGCGATGCCGCATGGGCAAAACGGTTCCCCGATCCAATAACAAATGTATCGAATGTATATTTGGGATTCAGCATATGAGACACAGCTTCTTCTTGAACGATCGGCTGCTGCTGAGGTTGTTGCTGAAGATCGACCTCGGCCGGCTTGTTCTCTTCAATAACGAACTTGACCTCTAAATGTTTGCCCAAAATCTCGTAAACCGTTGCCCCGACTAGCTTGGTATAGCGGCTTTCAAGCCATTCCACGGCAAAAGTTGTCGGTGCAGAAATCACAATGGAGTGGTCATTTAGTTTCGCTGCCTTGGTAGCCTTAAACCAAGTGTCGTAACTCGGCTTACTCAGCTTGGTTTGTATAATCGATAGAATTTGCTGCCATAGTTCAGAGGTATGGCTGTCCACAGACGTCACTCCTTTTAAATCCTGACATTTTGCCGAATTAAGCTGCAGAGAGCTGCTCTCGGCGCTTCGGCAAAACGCCTAAAATCCCCAAAATATTGTTGAAGGCCATAAAAAGACATACCGCCGCCTAAATCACGCGGCAGTGTAGTGAGAGAACGCAGCACAAAATGCCCTGAAAAATAATAATGGAAATTCCACTGCTGACCAGCAGAAGAAAGGCGATATTTCTCAGGAGGGAATGTGCGGCACGATCCGTTCTCTTGATCCCGCAGGCCAAAACGAGACTGCAATATGTCGAAATCAAATGAAAAATGTAGAATATATCCCCAGAATCCCGAATCCGCACAAAAATAAAAAGATGGATAAATTGAACTTGTTCACAACTTTATCCACAGGGTGTTGATAATATGGAGGGTAAAACAACATATTCACATTCAAAAGTAATATCATCATAGCAAAAGAAGCCTTGTATTTCAATGACTCGTGGTTATTTATCCACAAATTCAATCTGTTGTGTACAATTTTTATTCACAACACAAGATATTGTTTATAATTTGTTCAGTTTTCGACAATAACTCTTTTTCACTCTAAAATGTTATGCACAGGTTATGACCATTTAAATCACAATTCCATTCTTTTTGTGGATCTGTGTATAACAACTGTTGCCTTTTGGTCACAGCGCCTTGTTTTTGTGTTGAAAATTTCCGGTAACGTTTCCGACATTATTTTTGGCCAATCGGATGGTGGGAGATCTAAAACGGCGTAGATTTAAATACAGAAATGAATAAATGAAGAAAAGAGCAGTTAAAAGAGCGGTTATATATGAGGAATGAAATCTACAGTAAATGCTGATGAGTATTGATTGTGAAGGAGAGGCGAAAAAAAAGGAATAAAGGGAAAGAAAAAAGTGGAGTGAGTGATGGGGGAAGACGGCGAGGGTTTTTGAAGATGAAAAACAGGGAGAGGATTCAGAAGTACATTGACTTTGACCGCTATTTGTGGTTAAATGTACAAAGGTGTTTTTTGTGGAGATTGCTATGTTAGGTATATTCCATATAAAACGTATTCCTTGTAAGGAGGTGCAGCACAATGAGACCGACTTTCAGACCGAATGTCAGCAAACGTAAAAAAGTTCACGGCTTCCGTAAAAGAATGAGCACGAAGAATGGCCGTAAAGTTTTGGCAGCTCGTCGCCAAAAAGGTAGAAAAGTATTGAGTGCGTAATGCGTGCATAAAGACCACTACGGTGGTCTTTTTTTTCATAATTAAAGTATTTATGGATCGGTTTGCTTCCTTTAATTGTAGAAATGTAGTGTGAAAAGAGGGAGAAGCCCTGCATCCTGTTCTATATTAGATGAAGTTTTTGAAAACGGATATAAAATAAGCGAGATTACCATGTTGGAATGTTGTCCATACTTCTTACTATATAAGAGGTAAGGGGGGCCTTACCGATATGTGTAAAAGAGATGAGCAAGGAGAAGCGCCGTGCAAAAAAAATTGCGTCTACGAAACCGGGCGGACTTTGGGCGCGTATACCGCCATGGCAAATCTTTTGCCAACCATCAGTTTGTGGTGTACTGGTTCCGCCGCAGAGAGGTAGAGCAGTTCCGCGTCGGAATTTCGGCTAGCAAGAAGATCGGCAACGCAGTTGTCCGCAATCGGATGCGCAGAATCGTTAAGGAAATCGTACGCCATCATGAGCAAGAATTGGTGGAGCAGATTGACCTGATTTTTATCGTTCGTAAGGGTGCGGTTACCCTGTCGTATCACGAGCTGGAGAAAAGCGTGCTGCACGTTTTGCGCAAAGCCTCGCTGCTCAAGTCTACGCGCCGATAATCAGTATCTTTGTCCTACGGGATATGGTATGATTTACGTTGGAATGGATTGGTTAAGAAAGGGGTTATGAAGTGTCGCGTTTGAAGACTCAACGGGGAAAATGGTTCCTCCTGATTGCCTTATTGGCACTTGTTGCTGTGCTGTCCGGATGTGCCCAGGCGGCTCACAATTCTTACACGACGGCAGACTTGGCCAATGGATCTTGGTGGCAAAGATATGTCGTTTACTGGTTTTCGTATGCGCTGGATACATTTGCCCAATGGTTCTCAGGAGAATATGGCCTGGCCGTACTGATTCTGGTGATCATCGTGCGTACTATTATTTTGCCGCTTACACTCAAGCAAGTACGCAGTTCCAGAGCAATGCAGGCTATTCAGCCACAATTAAAAGAAATTCAAGCGAAATACAAGGATACACCTGAGCGAGTTCAGCAAGAAACAATGAAATTGTTTCAAGAAAACAAGGTTAACCCGATGGCAGGTTGTCTGCCTTTGCTTGTGCAGATGCCTATTTTTATCGCGCTTTATAATGCCATTTATTATAACTCGGCATTGCGGGATCATGACTTTTTGTGGCTCCAGTTAGGTAAACCGGATCACTTCTTTATTCTGCCGATTTTAGCAGCGATTACGACCTTTGTCCAAACATGGATGATGATGAAAATGAATCCGACGCCGCAGCAGGGACCTATGCAATTTTTGCTGTATGTCTATCCGGTGTTGATTCTGTTTATGTCGTATAACTTCCCATCTGCATTGCCGTTGTACTGGTTCTTCAGTAATATTTACACGATTGTTCAAAACTATTTCCTTTATCGGAATAATGATAAGGAAGCAGCATTGGCCAATGTAAAAACAGCCAGTCTCACGAAAACAGGTTCCTCCAATAATAAGAAAAAAGGTGGCAAAAACTCGAAGGGGGCTAAAAAGTCGAGATGACCAAAGTCGTGACATCAGGAAAAACCATTGAAGATGCTGTAAGACAAGGACTCTCCCAGCTGGGAGTAAGCCGTGAACGGGTAACCGTAAACGTGTTGGAACAGCCGTCAAAAGGATTCCTGGGGTGGCTAGGGGTCAAAAAGGCGAAGGTGGAGCTTACGCTGCTTTCTGAGCCGTCTCCCGAAACCACACACACGGCTGAACCTCATGTATCGGCTCAAGCACCTTCTGGCATGGGACAGGCTGTATCAGAGGCTGGACTTGTTGCACAGGAAGTACAGATGGACACGGAAGCACTTGGAGGACATGTAGATCCTTATGAAGAGGCGGTGCGTTTCATCCGTGAAACAGCTGCGGGAATGGGACTGAACGTTGAAGTCGATGTCCGTCATCGCAAGGATGAAAGTACACTCGATATCTCCGGTCCATCGCTCGGTATGTTGATTGGCCGCAGAGGACAGACATTAGATGCATTGCAGTACTTGACGAATATTGTTGCTAACCGTCATTCGGATAAATTTATCCGAATTGTGCTGGATGCAGAGCAATTTCGTGCACGTCGGCGGAAAACGCTGGAGGATTTGGCGGAACGATTAGCGAACCAGGCTGTTCGTTACGGCAAGGAAGTGGTACTGGAGCCAATGCCGTCCCAGGAGCGAAAGCTGATTCACGCCAAGCTCCAGCAGCATGCGCTGGTTAGAACATACAGCAAGGGGGACGAGCCTAATCGGCGCGTTGTCATTGCCAAGAAATAATCCGACGCAATGGCTCTCTGCAAGCTGCAGAAGCCATTGCTTTTTTCTTATATTTTACATTGAAACGGGGGGCCGTCCTGAATGAAGGACGGCAATGCCGTTTGTACTTGATAGGAGGTTGAAACGATATGCTGAGCGATACCATAGCTGCCATTGCAACGGCTGTCGGCGAGGGCGGCATCGCCGTTGTGCGGGTCAGCGGTCCAGGAGCAGTCACGGAAGTGGAGTCTTTGTTCCGTAGCAAAACGCCCTTAAGCAAGGCTCCAACGCACACGGTACACTATGGACATATTATAGATCCTCAAAGCCAAGAGAAGGTGGAGGAAGTTTTAGTTACAGTGATGCGGGCACCACGCTCTTTTACAACAGAAGATGTGGTAGAGATCAGCACTCATGGCGGGGTGGTAGCCGTTAAACGGGTGATGGATTTGTTATTGCAGCAAAATATCCGTCTGGCCGAGCCGGGTGAATTTACAAAACGCGCTTTTTTGAATGGCCGTATTGACCTGAGTCAAGCGGAGGGTGTTATTGACTTAATTCGTTCCAAATCGGACAAGGCTTTTTCGATGGCTCTGAAACAGGTCGATGGGCAGCTGTCCCAGAATATTCGTCGTTTGCGTCAGATTTTGGTAGAGACACTTGCTCACATTGAGGTAAATATTGATTACCCTGAGCATGATGTTGAATCCTTTACGTCTGAGTTAATCAAGGATAAAAGCAGTCAGGTCATGGCGGAAATTGATCGGCTGTTGCATACAGCGGAGCAGGGAAAAATTTTGCGTGAAGGGCTAACTACGGCGATTGTCGGAAGGCCGAATGTAGGCAAATCGTCACTGTTAAATACACTGGCTCAGGGCGAACGGGCGATTGTAACCGATATTCCGGGTACGACCCGTGATGTTATTGAGGAGTATGTGACGATTAATAATATTCCGCTTAAGTTGCTGGACACAGCCGGAATTCGTGAAACGATGGATGTCGTGGAACGGATCGGGGTAGAGCGTTCAAGGACGGCAGTGAGTGAAGCAGATCTATTGCTCATCGTCATTAATGCTAATGAACCACTGCACGAGGATGAAATGGCATTAATGGAACAAATCCGCGGTAGACAAGCGATTGTCATTATGAATAAAATGGACTTACCGGCCCAAATAGACCGGGATTTGTTGCTGCGCTATGTTCCTGAAGAGCTTATTGTGCCGATGTCTGTGAAGGAAAATGAGGGAGCGGATCGGTTGGAGCAGGCTATATCCAATTTATTCTTTAGCGGCAAGCTGGAATCGGCGGATATGACATATGTCAGCAACGTCCGGCATATTGCTCTGCTAAAGAAAGCGCGCCAATCGCTGGTAGATGCTTATGAAGCGGCTGATCAATTTATTCCGATTGATATGATCCAGATTGATGTAAGGCTGGCATGGGAGCATTTGGGCGAAATTGTAGGTGATACTGCACATGATGCCTTAATAGATCAAATATTTTCACAGTTCTGTCTGGGCAAGTAGCAAGTAGGATATTCAAGCGTGGCTGTTAAAGCCTGCTATCGTTATAGATACACAAGCGCATATTCGGGGTGAAGACTCGAATGTATAAGGAGGTAAGAGAGGTATGGGATATCATGGAGGCGACTATGATGTGATTGTCGTCGGTGCGGGCCATGCGGGCGTGGAATCTGCCTTGGCAGCAGCACGTATGGGCTGTCGTACATTGATGATCACAATTAACCTGGATATGATTGCATTCATGCCCTGCAACCCATCTATTGGCGGTCCTGCAAAGGGGCATGTAGTACGGGAAATTGATGCATTGGGCGGAGAAATGGGTCGGAATATCGACAAGACATTTATCCAAATGAGAATGTTAAATACTGGCAAGGGTCCTGCCGTACATGCCTTGCGCGCACAAGCTGACAAGTTTTCTTATCAGCATGCGATGAAGGAAACGATGGAAAAGGAACCGAATCTGACCTTACGTCAAGGTATGGTTGAAGAGCTGATTATAGAAGACGGTCAATGCGTGGGTGTGATTACGAAGACAGGCACAGAGTATCGCAGTAAAGCAGTTGTCTTGACGACTGGCACCTATCTGCGTGGGAAAATCATTATGGGTGAACTGATGTATGAGAGTGGTCCGAACAATCAGCAGCCTTCGTTGAGACTTTCTGAACATTTGAGAGAGCTAGGTTTTGATCTGGTTCGGTTTAAAACAGGAACGCCACCACGTGTGCATAAGGATACGATTGATTTTAGCAAAACAGAAATACAGCCAGGTGACGATCAGCCGAAGTTCTTCTCCTATGAAACGAAGTCCTCGGATAATGAGCAGCTGCCTTGCTGGTTAACGTATACTTCAGTGGAAACACATCAGATCATTAATGATAATTTGCATCGTGCACCGATGTTCTCTGGTCTGATCGAAGGAACGGGACCACGTTATTGTCCTTCTATTGAAGATAAAGTGGTGCGTTTCAGTGATAAGCCGAAGCATCAAATCTTTTTGGAGCCTGAGGGTAAAAACACATCCGAATACTATGTTCAAGGCTTGTCGACAAGCCTGCCAGAGGATGTGCAATTAGCAGTACTGCGTACTATTCCAGGGATGGAAAAGGTAGAAATGATGCGTAATGGTTACGCTATTGAATATGACGCCATGGTTCCTACTCAGTTATGGCCTACTTTGGAAACGAAAAAGGTACCTGGCTTGTTCACAGCGGGCCAGATTAACGGGACATCTGGTTATGAAGAAGCTGCGGGTCAAGGAATTATGGCGGGTATTAATGCAGCTCGCAAGGTGCAGGGCAAAGAACCGGTCGTACTGGATCGTTCCCAGGGTTATATTGGGGTTCTGATCGACGATCTGGTGACGAAGGGGACAAATGAGCCATATCGCTTGCTGACATCCCGTGCAGAATACCGTCTATTGTTGCGGCATGATAACGCGGATCTGCGATTGACTCCGATTGGGCATGAAATTGGTCTGATTACAGACGAACGATATGAACGCTTTTTGGATAAAAAACAGAAGGTAGAGCAAGAGATTGAGCGTTTGCGTTTAGCTAAGGTTCGTCCGGTTGATGTAAATGAGATGTTGCAGCAAGGTGGATCTGCACCGATACAGGACGGCAGTAATCTGTTAACAGTGCTGCGTCGACCTGAGATCAGCTATGCACAAGTGGCACAAATTTCACCTTCACCTGTAGCCCTTACTGAGGAAGAGCAAGAACAGGTGGAAATCCAAATTAAGTATGCGGGCTATATTGAAAAGCAATTGATGCATGTAGAACGTCTGCAAAAGATGGAGAAGAAGAAGCTGCCTGAGGATATTGCATACAATGAAGTTCAAGGCTTGGCCATTGAAGCCAAGCAGAAGCTTGAAAAGATCCGTCCGATGTCTATTGGTCAGGCATCCCGTATTTCCGGTGTAACTCCTGCGGACATTTCCATTTTGCTGGTTTATCTGGAGCACTATAACCGTGTAACGGCAGCGAGGGGATCATAATGGACGCGATACAACAGCAGTTCAAACAGCGGCTCGCAGAGCATAGTGTTGTGATTAATGATAGTCAATTGGAGCAGTTTGAAACGTATTACCGTGTGTTGGTTGAATGGAATGAAAAAATGAACCTGACGGGTATTACTGAGCGAGATGCAGTGTACACCAAGCATTTTTACGATTCTCTTTCACTTGCCTTTTATGTTCCGTTAAATGATGTGGAGAGTTTGGCTGACATTGGGTCAGGTGCAGGTTTTCCTGGTATCCCCTTGAAAATATGCTTTCCACATATTCAATTGACCATTGTAGACTCGTTGAATAAGCGCATCCAATTCCTAGCACATGTTGTAGAGCAGTTAGGACTGGAAAATGTCGAACTGATTCACAGCAGGGCAGAGGAATTGGGACGCAAAGCAGGGTATCGCGATAGTTATGATCTGGTCACTGCCCGAGCCGTTGCCCGTCTCGCAGTATTGAATGAGTTTTGCCTGCCTTTTGTCCGTGAGGGGGGCCACTTTGCAGCGATGAAGGGTAGCGATCCAACGGAAGAAATCAGGGAAGCATCCTACAGCTTGAAAGAATTGAAGGGGAAAATCAAGCATGTTCAGGCCTTCCAGCTACCTGTTGAGGATGCAGCCAGACATATGATTATTATTGAAAAAAGAGCAGCTACACCAAGGAAGTACCCGCGTAAGCCAGGTACTCCTTTGAAGGCACCGCTAGTGTAAATGTGTGAAAGAAAGTGAATGTTTCACGTGAAACATTCACTTTTTTATGGTTTATAGACTCTTTGCTTAAGAAGATACTTGCCGAATACCCTCCACATAATTTATTCTTTTATCGTTCCGAAAAGCTGGTAGAGAAGATAGGATTATGACTGGAAAAGTGATAGAATAGAGATAATCGTTTTAGTGTAAGTTGGCTGCTTCCCGTACCCATGATTTCAGATATACATATAGGGAAGTGAGACAACAAATGTCAGGGGAGAACGTGGAGTGTACCCGCTTATGGCGCTATTTTATATAGAAGGGTCTACAATCCCCCGTAAGGAACTGTTTTTCACGAGGCGCTGTTTGTATGGTGCTATTATGAAATTAGGTGGTATTATACGGAATGAAAGAACAATTTTCCAAGCTATTTGGTTTGACGGAGCGATCCAATGGGGACGAAATAAAACAAATTCCGGTTCGGGATATTGTCAGCAGTCCTTATCAGCCCCGTACCATATTTGATGACGAGAAGATTGATGAGCTATGCCAGACTATTAAGACGCATGGTGTAATTCAACCGATTGTCGTTCGTTTCCGTAATGGACAATATGAAATTATAGCAGGGGAACGTCGTTGGAGAGCTGTCACCAAGCTGGGTATGGAGACGATTCCAGCCATTGTTCGTGAGTTTAATGATTCACAAGCTGCATCCATCGCGTTGATTGAGAACCTCCAGCGGGAGGGTCTAACAGCGATTGAAGAGGCTGTAGCTTATCAAAAGCTGATTGACCTGCATCAACTTACTCAGGAAAGTCTCGCTCAGCGACTTGGCAAAAGCCAATCCACTATTGCTAATAAAATACGGCTGCTTCATTTGCCGGAGAGAGTGAAAGAGGCTCTAATGGAACGAAAGGTGTCTGAGCGTCATGCTCGTGCATTATTGTCGTTAGAGACCGAGGAACTACAGTACAAGGTTTTAGATGAAGTGATTGCTAAGGAACTTAATGTAAAGCAGACAGAGGCACGAGTTGCCTTTTATAAACAAGTATCCACGATTAAGAAATCAAAGCGGATTTCCTTTACCAAGGATGTCCGGCTTGCGCTGAATACGATTCGTCAATCCATTGATATGGTGTCTGGCTCAGGGTTGGATATCAAAACAAAGGAATCTGATCATGAGGATCACTATGAGATTGTCATTCAAATTCCCAAACGTAAGTAAGGGATGAAGCGTACAGGCGGCAGCAATTGCCGCTTTTTCTGTCTAACGCCAACATAAAACCGCAGCATACTCGTATTCTATTTTGAATTGCCCTAATCCCTAGGTTAAGGACTAAGTAACGTCTTCATAGACTTTTGCAATCATGGAACGTAGCAGGATTCCGATTAAATTATGAGGTGAATGAAGTGTCAAAAATAATAGCCGTGGCCAATCAAAAGGGCGGGGTAGGCAAAACGACTACCTCCGTGAATTTGGGCGCCGGACTTGCTTCCCTCGGCAAAAGGGTATTGCTCGTGGATATCGACCCGCAAGGTAATACAACCAGTGGTGTCGGTATCAATAAGGCGGATGTGGCAAATTGCATTTATGATGTACTCATTAATGAGGTTGATCCTAGCGAAGCGATTGTCAGTACACAGGTCGAGGGATTGGATATTATCCCGGCAACCATTCAATTAGCAGGTGCTGAAATCGAGATGGTACCAACTATATCTCGCGAATTGAGATTAAAAAGATCGCTTCAACTCGTTAAGCATAACTACGATTATATATTAATAGATTGCCCTCCATCGCTGGGTATTTTGACGCTCAATTCCTTGACGGCTTCCGATTCGGTTATTATTCCAATTCAATGTGAATATTACGCGCTCGAAGGATTAAGTCAATTGTTGAATACCGTGCGATTGGTACAAAAACATCTAAACACCTCATTGCAAATTGAAGGTGTGTTGCTAACTATGTTTGACGCCCGCACGAACTTGGGTATTCAGGTCATTGAAGAAGTGAAAAAGTACTTTCAAAGCAAGGTTTATCAGACGATTATTCCACGCAACGTGAGACTCAGCGAAGCACCATCACATGGCCAGTCCATTATTACGTATGATCCCCGATCCCGTGGGGCAGAGGTATATATTGAGTTGGCAAAGGAAGTGGTATCTTATGAGTAAACGGTTGGGAAAGGGATTGGATGCACTTATTCCCTCCCTTACAGTCAGTGAAGAGGATAAGGTTGTCGACATTCCGCTCAGCCAGTTGAGGGCAAACCCATATCAACCTCGAAAAACGTTTGATGAGGAGTCCATTAAGGAATTAGCGGAATCTATTCGTCAGCACGGTGTGATCCAACCTATTATTGCGCGTAGTGTCTTAAGAGGATATGAGATTATAGCCGGGGAAAGGCGGTTTCGGGCATCTCAATTCTGCGGGAATCCGACCATACCTGTGGTTGTTCGCAATTTTACAGATCAGCAGGTAATGGAGATTGCCCTGATTGAGAATTTGCAGCGTGAAAACTTAAATGCAATGGAAGTGGCCGTAGCCTATCAGGGGTTAATGGATCAATTTTCGTTAACTCAGGAAGAGTTGTCCATGAAGGTGGGAAAATCCCGTTCGCATATTGCCAATTTCCTTCGCTTGCTTGCATTGCCTGAGGAAGTTAAAGAGCATGTTTCACGTGGAACATTGTCTATGGGACACGCTAGAGCAATTGTTGGACTCAAAGACCCGGACATGGTGAAACAGCTGGCCATGCAATGCATTGAGCAACAGTGGAGTGTTCGCGAACTTGAGGAAGCCGTACAGCAATTGGATCATAAACCTGGAGAAACAAAAGCTAAAACGAAGGTGCGAAAAAAGGACCCCTATATTGACCATATGGAAGAGTCCCTGCGCGAGCGGTTTAAAACAACGGTGAAGATCAAGCACAATAAAGATAAAGGCAAAATCGAATTGAATTATTACAGCCAGCAGGATTTGGAAAGATTATTGGAGCTATTACAGTAGTCTGTAAAAATATGGACATGTCTCCTTGAGTAAAATAGAAAGTGAGATATGTCTTTGCTTTGTCTGCAATTGCAGGAATTAGAATGGTTTTGATGGATAAACTAATAGCCTTGTGTTATTTGTCTCGCTGTTCTCAAACGTTTAAAATAAAAGGTAAGCAAAGCAGTAACATGATTTTTGAGGTAGAGGGGTAGAAACAAACATATGGCTGAATTGAATGGACTAATCATGGAGCAGCTTGCTGGAATTGTTGCAGGGATCGTGCTTATTTTACTCATCCTGTTGATCGTTATTATTGCCCAGGGCTCAAAGCTGAAGAAGATGCGGCGAAAGTATGATACCATGATGGCGGGCAGCGGAGTCGAGAATTTGGAAACGCTGCTGATTGATTTGAAGGTTCAAATGGATACGATTGAAGATGAGCAGGAAGCTCACCGTGCAAGTATGAAATCACTACGCAGCAAACTGACTGGCCTGAAGGGACATATAGGCATCAAACGCTATAATGCCTTTGGTGAAAGAGGGAGCGATTTGAGCTTCTCTCTGGCTATTGTAGACGATAATCAGAACGGAATAGTATTAACCGGTATTTATAACCGGGATGGCTCTTATGTGTATGCTAAGCCTCTGGAAGCGGGACAATCCTCGTATTCCTTATCACCTGAAGAGAAAGAAGCTATTACTCTTGCGCAGCAAGCAGGACAGAACGGTAATGCCACTCCCTGATTGCCGAGTATAAGCTACTAGCTATGATATCTGATAATTTCATGACCAAATTTAGTCTCGTATTTTGCAACACAAAGTATTCCATGAAGCCGCCGACGTTAACGATACCAGTCAAATGGATATCGCCGACCGGCGGTAATTCTTTATTTACACCTGCTCCAGGCTTGAGGGGACCCTCTGCAACCTGAATGCATCCAACACTGGAAGTTTGTCCAAGACATGCGTCTATACCAATGATATAGGGCTGTTCGTACCGGTCATAGATGCCATTCAGCGTCGTTTGCAGGTTCATAGCATGTACAGGCTCATCTAATGTTCCATACAGGTTGAACAGCGGGCTTTTGTAGCGTGACAATTGGGTACCGACGAGTGGGCCAAGGCAATCTCCAGTAGAACGATCGGTGCCGATGCAAATGATGACGATGTTTTGCAGACTCCGTGCTTGATGCAGATGGAACAGCAAACGATGGATGATGGCTGATTGGATCCCGGGGTCAGTGTGTGATATTTTTAAGCTTAGGGGTTCTTGCCCCGGAATGAAGTCAGATGGATGAGTCATGGAATCTTCCTTTCGTTCTGTAATGGAGTGTGCAGGTTGTGCTCGCCTACCTTTAGGAATACACTTGGCCTGCGGGTAACAATTATTCTCAAGATAGTAGCTAGTATATGGATAAACTTGTGCTTTTATACTCGGGAAAGGTAGATTGTTCATAGCCGTATGTTTAAAGTCAGGAGATAAGCTTATATAGATAGGAAATAGAATGTGGGAAACAAAAAAGAGTAGTTCCCTGGTTTAAGGAGGAATACAGCATGACCTTTATACATTGGTTGACCGATAAATTAGACACGGATGACGTAGTACAAGGGGCGATTCATTGGAAGGATGCTGTATGGAAATGGCTTACGGATAGTGCGATGTGGTCAGCCTTTTTGTTTGTGATTTTGAAAATCGCAATTATTTTCATCATTACACGTATCTTTATTCGAGTTATTAATAAAATTATAGATAAGTCGATGGAGCAAAAGGGAGATAACGGCAGATTCCGATTGAATACCAGACGGTTAACGACTGTGGGGGAACTGCTAAAAAATGTAACAAATATTGTATTTAATTTTATTTTGATTATGCTGGTGTTATCGCAAATGGGTATAAATTTGGGCCCTCTGATTGCTGGAGCTGGAGTGCTTGGATTAGCTGTAGGTTTTGGGGCACAGAGCTTGGTTAAGGATGTAATCACCGGGTTCTTTATTATATTCGAGGATCAATTTGCCGTAGGAGACGTCATTCAGACGGGAACTTTCAAGGGGACTGTAGAAATGATTGGGCTGCGTACAACCAGGCTGGTGAGCTGGAAAGGCGAGGTGTATATTCTACCTAACGGCTCCATAACGACGGTAACGAACTTCTCCATGTCCAATGCGTTGGCGGTGGTAGATGTGCCGATGAAGGTGGAACGTAGTCTGGAGGAAGCCGTCAGCTTGGTCAAACTGGCGATCCAAGGCATTGAGGAATCCAATGCACAGATACTCAATATGCCGGATGTGTTAGGCGTTCAGTCCATGACTACATCAGAGTATATCGTACGTGTTGTGGCGGAGTGTATGCCGAATACCGGGGCTATCGTAGAGCGTGATATTCAGAATAATATCAAGAAGGCTCTGGAGGACGAGGAACATCGTCAGGCCGCACTGGAGACGGCGATCACCCTTGAAAAAGACGATGAGCAAGGAAGAAAAGGGGGAGAGAAGGGTGGAGCGTAAGTCGTTTGAACTAGGGGATATTGTGCAGATGAAGAAGCCTCATCCATGTGGAACGAACGAGATGGAGATTATCCGGATGGGGATGGATATTCGAATCAAATGTGTCGGATGCCAGCATAGTGTGTTGATTCCACGTGCCAAGTTCGAAAAGAATATGAAGAAGGTACTGCGCTCAAAGTCTGGTGCCGACGAGCAAAATTCAGGAACCCTTTGAGCGGAGAAGGTGGATCATGATGGACAAGAATCAGCTTGCGTCATGATAGCAATGATGATATAATTATCCTTGCTGCGGAAAGGTACCCAAGAGGTCCAAGGGGGCTGACTCGAAATCAGTTAGGCGTCGCAAGGCGTGCGTGGGTTCGAATCCCACTCTTTCCGCCACTAACTTTATAAATTTAATCAATCTCTTACATCTTCTGGTGTAGGGGATTTTTTGGTTTATGGAAATAAACAATCATAACACTTCGAAGAATGAATTGGGCAATATTGAATTTAAATGATGATGAGTCTATTGAAGGATGAGAAAAGTCGTTAGAGCAAAAGAATGCTCCTAACAGCAAAGAAATCATTGCCGTTAGGAGCATTCTTTTGTTATAGCTGGTTAGGTGGATAATGATAGCGTTTTGTTTTCTTTGAGCCAGAGATCATCAAAAGGATGGCTGCAACCAAATGGAGAGCCCAGCCAACAAAAGGGATCCAGGCTAGCAAGGAGGTAAGTACTCCCCAGACTGAACCGTAGATCGCTTCCTGATTGCGTAACGACAGGATCAGTGTTACTGCATGCAGGATCAGCATAAACCCCAGAGCTGAGTAGCCAGTCCCCAAGACAATAGCTCCTCCCACAATCGGTACAGCAAGCACCAATTCGAATATACCTGATATCCACTTCAAAATTCGAGAATAGCTCATGTTTAAACCTCCATAAATAGTAGGTCTTTTGTACTTGGATATATTCTAGCAGAAGGAGCTGAATTAATCTGCATTTTACCAGTATATGCAAAAAGTCCGATAATGCAACAAAGGAGGACCACAAAGGTCCTCCATCGTAGGCGATACTTTTTTAACAGGATACGATCTGTCCAATCACATCTGAAACTTGGTGTACTGACCAGCAATACCGTGTTGAAAAGACAGTGTCCTTCTACACAAACCTAACGCTTCTAATGCCCGGAATGGATCTCCTAACAGTTTGTCCGGCTACGTTGTCCAACGGAACCACACCTCTCTGTTGTATCGCCTAATCATAATATGGCCAGGATTCCGAGGAAATATACATTAGTGGACACGAGCTTTCGTTTTTTTCTTCCACTTGCGATTATGATTGGTGGTTTCCGGAAAAGAATCGCCTCTTTCCAACGTTACTTGCTGCGGATTTTGTATCTCAGTATGAAAGCTTTTTTCTCCGACCTCCATATATACGCCGTCGTTTGGGACCTTATCCCCGGGTACGAACTCAGTCTTTTCACCCATACGTTTGTGCCTCCTTAGATCATGAATTTGGACTGCAACGGTTATTGTGCGCTGTCTTAAACAGAAAGATGCGAAAACAGGCACGCAGATAGTAGTTAATCAAAAATAATTTCCTTTATATGCGGGAAACTTTGGGTGTTATATAAAAATGTATAAAAACAATGGTATCAAGTGTGTGAAACGGTTTTTAGCTTTGTGTTCGAAATTGCTGGTTGCATTCAGTTGCTCAATTTGGTAAACTGTTTTAGTGCGAGTTTAGGCTCGTTCCTTGCTCTCAACTTGAGATTGAGGGCCTTATGTCCATAAGGAGGTGTAAAGAATGCGCAAATATGAAGTGATGTACATTATTCGTCCTGACATTGAACAAGAAGCTGTTCAAGCGACAGTCGACAAATTCCAAGGTATCATCTCTAACGGCGGTGGCGAAATTACGAATCACGATGTAACTAAACGCCGTCTTGCGTATGAGATCAAGAAATTCCGTGATGGTTCTTTCGTTCTGGTAAACTTCACAGCAGAACCTGCTGTTGTTACTGAGCTTGAGCGTATCATGAAAATTTCTGACGAAGTAATTCGTTATCTCATTACGAACGACGTAGCTTAATTATTGTACGTGATTATGTAATGAACAACGCTCAAAGGAGGGGATTGGATTGTTGAACCGTGTCATTCTGATCGGTCGTTTGACCAAAGATCCGGAGCTGCGCTATACACCGTCTGGTGTAGCAGTAACCCAGTTCACCCTGGCTGTAGACCGTCCGTTTACAAGTCAAGGCGGCGAACGGGAAGCGGATTTCTTGCCGATCGTAACCTGGCGTCAGCTTGCTGAAACATGTGCTAACTATCTTCGCAAAGGTCGTTTGACGGCTGTTGAAGGCCGTGTACAGGTGCGTAATTATGAGAACAATGAAGGAAAACGTGTATACGTGACTGAAATTGTTGCTGATAATGTACGTTTCTTGGAATCTAACCGCGATAGCGGTAACGGTGGCGGCAATAGCGGTGGAGGTATGCGTGAGGAGTCTCCTTTCGGAGGCGGTAACAGCAATAGTGGACGTGGGAATAATAACTCGCGAAACAATCAGGATCCTTTTTCCGATGACGGAAAACCGATCGATATTTCGGATGATGATCTACCATTTTAATTGGGAAAGGACTGACAAAGAATGGGCTTCAGACAAAGAGAAGGCGGAGACGATAACAAAAGACCAGCTCGTCGTGGTGGTCGCAACAAACGTCGTAAAGTATGTTTCTTCACTGTGAACAAAATTACTCACATTGACTATAAAGATACAGACCTGCTTAAAAAATTCATCAGCGAACGCGGAAAAATTCTTCCTCGTCGTGTGACTGGAACAAGCGCAAAATATCAACGTATGTTGACAATCGCTATTAAACGTTCCCGTCAAATCGCATTGCTTCCTTACACTACTGAATAGTAGTGAGTGGAAAGAAAAGATGTCTCCAATCGTGGAGGCATCTTTTTTTATGATTTTATATATTGACAACAAGTACCATCTATTGTAACTTACTAATAATACAATCCATGTATACCCATTAAGTATACTTCACCATTTAGTGGCATAGAAATTCCTAGCTCCCCGACTCGCCAGAGTAAACATTTCTGCATGCAGAAATGTTATTTTATATCACATGAAATCCGGTTTTATGTCATTTCCCACAAGAAAAATTCATAAAGTTTACATATATAGATATTTTGCATTTTTACATTACACAAAAAAAGATATTGACGTGATATTATTTTACACTTAAGATAAATCTTAATAAAAATGCAATGGTTGTCGGTGCACAAAATTGACCAAGGGTCTAAAACATGTGTTTACGCTATCATTCGAAACAGTAAGGAGGATGTGTCCACTTCATTTTCAAACCTCAAGCTTTAACGAATTACCGCAGGAATGAGACAGGCTGTTAAATAAAGAACCGACTAAGGGGGAGTAACAGAATGGTGCAAACGAAGAGATGGGTTTCTTTGCTTATGGTGCTTACGATCGTTGGTGTTCTGTTTGCAGGATGTAGTGGAGGTGCTAATGAGGCACAGCCGCAGCAAGGCAACGCGGATAATAAAACAGAGGGAAATGAAGGCGGCGCACCAGTTACAGAGGGGGTTATTCAAGCGACGGATATGTCGCAAAATCCTCCAGGAGCAACAAATCGGAAAGATAACATTGTAGTAGGTATGACATCACCTAAAGGGGTATTTAATCCACTTTTCTGGCAAACAACTTATGATTTATTTGTGGTTAGAACAGTATTTGATTCCTTTTTACAGGTGAAGGCAGATGGTACATATGAAAATAGTTTGGCTGAGAAGGTTGATGTATCGCCGGATGGTCTAAAGTACACATTCCATCTGAAACCAGGCGTGAAGTATAGTGACGGTACTCCAGTAACCGTAAAAGATTACGCTTTTGTACTCAAAGTGCTGCATGATCCGAATTATGATGGGGAAACCGATGTATTGTCTTTTAAGATTAAAGGCGGTAAGGAATATCACGATGGCAAAGCGAATGATATCTCGGGGATCAAAGTTATTGATGATAACACAGTAGAGGTCACTGTTACAGAAGCAACAGCGTATACGAAGGATTTTCTGGGTGAGCAATACTTCATGCCAGAAGCTTATTACGGAAAAGGATACAAAAAAGGTAGCTTGGACAGCATCAAGGCGCTTAATAATAAACCAATCGGCTCCGGGCAATATGTGCTGAAAAGCTTCTCCCCGGGTCAGCAAGTCGTTCTTGAAGCCAATCCAAACTACTTCAAGGGCGCACCAAAGGTGAAATCAGTTATTTTTAAAACAACAACAGAAGAAACGAACCTGTCTATGCTACAAACAGGCGAGACGGACATGGATAACATCACAGTTACGGAAGACAATGTAGAGGAATTAAAGGCTCTGGGCTTTTTGAACGTGAATATTATGCCAACGAACGGCTATGGATATATTGCGTTTAACCACAAGGAAAAGAAATTTCAGGACCCTAAAGTACGTCAGGCTTTAACAATTGGCTTAAACCGCAAGGAGATTGTGCAGGGTGTGTATGGCCCATATGCGAATGTTATTAACATTCCACAATCTACAGAATCGTGGTCTTATACGGATGAAGGCATCAACAAATATGAATTTGATACAGCGAAGGCGAAGGCCTTGTTGGATGAAGCAGGTTGGAAGGTCGGTGCTGACGGAATTCGTGAAAAGGATGGAGAAAAGCTGACCATTAACTTCTCTGCGACTGCCGATAATCCAGTAGTAGAGGCCTTGCTGCCGATCATGTCCAATAACTATAAGGAGCTGGGCATCAAGCTGAGTTCTGAAACTTTAGATTTCAATGCCATCATGGATAAGAAGGATACAGGTAAATTTGATATGTTCTTTGCAGCTTGGGGCTTAACCCCAGACCCTGATACAACGACTTTTATTACGAATGGTGCACAAAATGATATCGGCTACTCGAATAAAAAGGTCGATGAGTTAACGCTTGCTGGTAAGCATGAACTGGATCAAGAGAAACGCAAATTGATTTACAAACAGCTCTATCAGGAGCTGAACAAAGATTTGCCGACGATCTTTTTGTACCAACGCAGAGATATGTGGCCTGTTAATGGACGTATATCCGGCTTAGAAATTACACCATACAAAGATTTTGAGTTCACTCTGCATAACGCTCAAATCGCTCAATAAGGGTTGCCAATCGTATGCTCAGCTCTCACGAGCTGGGCATATCACTTTATTCGTCTGGAGGAATGAATATGAAGCAGTACATTATTCGAAGACTGCTGCAACTCATCCCCACACTTATTGGCATATCCATTATCGTTTTTGCGATTTCAGCCATGGTGCCGGGTGATTATATTACAGCCAAGCAGAACCCGAATATGACCGCCGAGAAGGCGCAGCAGCTACGACATATCTACGGGCTGGATAAGCCGGAATACCAGCGTTATTTTATATGGGCCGGTAATATGTTAAAGGGAAATATGGGGGATTCACTACAGCATAAGCAGCCGGTAACGAAGGTCATCAGCAATTATGTATGGAACTCGTTTATTATCGCTTTCTTTAGTCTTATTTTTAGCTGGCTCATTGCTGTTGTTGCAGGAGTATTTTCAGCTAAGTTCCAATATTCCTTATTCGATAAGTTTGTCACGTTATTTATTTTCTTATGTATGTCGTTGCCTTCATTTTTTATTGGTCTATTAGTCATTAAAATATTTGCTCTTGAGTGGGGGATTCTTCCCGTCGGAGGCATGACCACAGCAGGGGTGGAAGCAGGCTCATGGGCTTACATGGTGGATGTGCTCAAGCATATGTTCCTACCGACACTCGTACTTACGATGCTGAGTACAGGAAGCCTGACTCGTTATTTCCGTACAGGCATGTTGGAGGTCATCCGGCAGGATTATATCCGTACCGCACGCGCCAAGGGCTTGAAGGAGCGGACGGTTATTTTCAAGCATGCACTGCGCAATGCTCTGATTCCAGCAATCACATTGCTCGGATTTGAGCTTCCAGCCTTATTTGGTGGGGCAATGATCCTGGAAAAGGTATTTGTTTGGCCGGGTGTGGGGCAGGTTTATCTAGAGTCTATTAGTATGCGGGATTATCCGTTTATGCTGGGCTTCACGATTTTTCTGGCCATTCTCACGCTCCTCGGTAATTTACTTTCTGATGTATTGTATGGCATGGCCGATCCAAGAATTCGCTTGAAATAGGAGGGATACTATTGTCCGCAGAAACAGTCACGATTGAAACGAATCAAAAGGCGGCGATCCGTCCTGAAGCGTCTCCATGGAGAATCGCCGTTCGCCGTTTTAGCCAGAATCGTCTTGCTTTGGCAGGTCTCATTATATTAATTCTGATGGTCATCATTTGTGCATTTGGGCCCATAATTTCACCTTATCATTTAGATGATTACAAGCTATCTGACAAAAACTTATCCCCTAATGCGAAGTACTGGCTTGGTACGGATAAGTTTGGTAGAGATATTTTACTGCGTACGATGCTGGCTGGTCGTATTTCTTTGACAGTCGGGCTGGTCGCTACCTTTATTTCGGTCATGATCGGGGCAACATTGGGTGCACTGGCAGGGTTTTATCGAAAAGGCGTGGATACGGTCATTATGCGGATCGCTGATATTTTTATGGCGCTGCCTACATTGCCGTTGCTTATTATTTTAGGTGCTGTTCTGTCGGATTTGAAAGTTGATCCATCGAACCGTATCTATTTTCTGATGCTAATTATCGGAGTCCTGAGTTGGACGAGCTTGTCCCGTTTGGTCAGGGGGCAGATTCTTACGCTGCGTGAACAGGAGTTCATGCAGGCGACAGAAGCGCTGGGCTTGAGAGACCGCCGCAAAATATTCCGACATCTGCTGCCAAACACGATTCCTACTATTATTGTTACGGCTACGCTTGGAGTGGCAGGTGCGATTATTACAGAGTCTGCGCTCAGTTACTTGGGGATTGGCGTTGTACCGCCCACACCTTCGTGGGGGAATATGATATCAGCTGCGAATAACCTGATTGACTTCCGCAAACGGCCCTGGATATGGGTACCACCGGGAATGTGTATTCTGATTACCGTTGTAGCGATCAATCTGATTGGCGACGGTTTGCGTGACGCGCTGGACCCTAAAATGAAGAAGTAGGAGACGAACGTTTATGGAAAATGCTTTGATTGAATTTCGTAACCTGAAAACCCACTTTCATACCTCTAACGGAACTGTCAAAGCGGTCAATGACGTCAGTTTTAAAATTCGTGAGGGTGAAACGCTCTGTGTGGTAGGAGAATCTGGTTGTGGTAAGAGTGTAACTGCGATGACGATGATGCGGTTGATTGATTCTCCCCACACCTCAGACGGACAAATCTGGTTTGAGGGCAAAGACCTCTTGAAACTCAATAAAGGTCAAATGCAGCAAATTCGCGGCAATGACATTTCGATTATTTTTCAGGAACCGATGTCCTCACTGAATCCAGTGCTTACGATTGGGGAACAGATTACGGAGCCATTGCTGATGCATACATTAATGAGTAAAAAAGAAGCACGCGCCCGGGCAATTGAACTGATAAATTTGGTGGGCATTTCGCGATCGGAGGAAATATTCCATTCCTATCCTCATGAGCTGAGTGGCGGTATGCGCCAACGGATTATGATTGCTATTGCCTTAAGTTGTAATCCGAAGCTGTTGATTGCGGATGAACCGACAACGGCTCTGGATGTGACGATTCAGGCACAGATTCTTGATTTGATGCGGGATTTAAAGGATAAGCTTAAAACGTCCATTATGCTGATTACACATGATCTCGGTGTCGTGGCAGAAATGGCGGATTATGTGGTCGTTATGTATGCCGGGAACGTCATTGAAGAGGCACCTGTCATTGAACTGTTCAAAAATCCGCAGCATCCCTATACTCAGGGACTATTAAAGGCTAAGCCTGTCATTAATCAGAAAATGGATCGGCTGTATTCCATCCCGGGACAGGTGCCCAACCCCATTGAGCTGGGCGAAAACTGCCATTTTCATGACCGGTGTGCACATTGTATGCAAATATGCAAGGATCAGGCTCCTCCCTTGAATGAAAAGGAGAATGGTCATAAGGTTGCCTGCTGGCTATATGAGAAAGAAGGAGGGCAACGGATATGAGCGAGCCTTTGATTCAAGTGGAAGGGCTGAAAAAGTATTTCCCAATCACAGGTGGGGTTTTTCAGCGTACAGTCGGACATGTAAAGGCAGTTGATGATGTATCCTTTCATATTCATAAGGGTGAGTCCTTTGGTCTGGTAGGGGAATCGGGCTGCGGTAAAAGTACGATTGGACGCACGATTCTCAGATTGATGGATAAGACGGAGGGATCGGTACGGTACAAGGGCGAAGATTTGCATGCGTTAAACAAGGAGCAAATTCGTGCGCTTCGTCCGAAGCTGCAAATCGTCTTTCAGGACCCCTTTAGCTCACTAAATCCGAGAATTAAGGTGGGGGAAGCGATCGGAGAGGCCTTGCTCGATCACGGGTTGATTGACCGTAGTGAGCTGCGGCGGAAGGTCAACGAAACACTGAACATTTGCGGACTGTCCTCGTATCACTATGATCGTTATCCGCATGAGTTCTCCGGCGGTCAGCGGCAGCGGATTGGGATTGCTCGGGCTTTGATTTTGAATCCTGATTTTATTGTGGCTGACGAACCGGTATCTGCGCTGGATGTGTCGATTCAGGCTCAGATCATTAACCTGTTAAGCGATTTGCAGCAAGAGCGCCAACTAACATATCTGTTCATCTCGCATGATCTGAGTGTAGTCGAGCATCTGTGTAGCCGGATTGGTGTGATGTATCTAGGCTCAATGGTAGAGTTGGCCTCCAAGGAAGAGCTGTTCAGCAATCCGCTTCACCCATACACCAAGGCATTGCTATCCGCAGTGCCCATTCCAGATCCGACAATCAAAAGACAGCGGATTGTGTTAAAAGGGGACATCCCGTCTCCGGCTAATCCACCGTCAGGCTGCAAGTTTCATACACGCTGTCCTATGGCGGAAGCCCGCTGTAAAACAGAGGCTCCGTTATATCGGGATGCGGGCGATCAGCATTTTGTAGCCTGTCATTTTGCCTAATACAGCATACTTAAGGAGCAAAATATCCGTCATCCTGTGCAGGGTTTGGCGGATATTTTGTCGTGAAATAAAAAAAGGTAAAAAAATTGTATCTTTTTTTCGAAAAATTGCAGACAAAATGGATTTTTCATCGTCTAATAAGATATGGAGGTTATTACGATGATGAAAAAACATTGGTTACGTTGGGCTATTGTCGTCCCGGTACTTATTATATTGATTTTTATTACACTTGGGCCCCGCTTGTTGAATGGAAAGCCGAATGTCGATGCAGAGGCTGCAGTGCTGATGGACATGCACACCGGAGAGTTACTGATGGATGTGAATGGTGATAAGCCCATGCCCTCCGCAAATATGTCCAAGCTCATGACCGAGCTATTGGTACTGGAAGATATCCGAGCTGGACGGCTAGGCTGGAATGATGAGGTGCGAATTAGTCGTTATGCCAGTACGGTGGGTGGCGTTAATCTATCCCTCCGGTATGGCGAAAGAATGACTGTATCTGAGCTGTTTCAAAGTATGGTTGTGTATTCGGCGAATGACGCCGCTGTGGCGCTGGCAGAGCGTTCAGCAGGGAGTGAATCTGCTTTTGTGAAGCGTATGAATGAAAAAGCTGCTCAAATTGGATTATCGCCTGATAGTCGCTTTAGTAATGCCTCTGGGGCAGGTCAGAGTGAGCTGGGACCGAACCATCCTAAGGATATTCGCGGAGAAACGAAAATGACGGCAAGCGACACTGCAAAACTGGCTTCTTACTTGATTACGTCACATCCTGAGATTCTCAGAACGTCCAGCCGTACGCAGATGGAATTGAAAGATAAGGGGATTTACATCAGTAATACGAACTGGATGCTGCCTTCCTTGGCTGGACCCTACTCTTATGCGGGAACGGATGGATTGAAAGCAGGGTACACAAGCGATGCTGGGTACTGTTTCACTGGTACAGCTGAGCAGCATGGTAAGCGGTTAGTTGCTGTAGTGCTGGGTGCACCGAGCAAGGAAGAGCGTTTTGCACAGACAAGGAAGCTGTTCGATTATGGTTTTTCTCTGTCCGCTTCTTTTCCGATGCGATTACAAAATTTGGTGAAACTAGCTTCACATTAAACTAAAAATAACTTTGAAAGAAAGCTACATAGAATACTTATATATATTAATGAAGGCTTTGACCGTGAGGGCGAGGCCTTTTTTGTTATGAATTTGGGGAACTGACCACGCCATGGCACTTTTGACAACAAGGTGGCAGACCTTTTATGCTTTGAGAGGAAGTTTCCGCTTCATGAGGGACCATTCCGGTTTAAAGAAGAGATGGGATTTGTAGAGGAAAGAAGGAAGGAAGCCATGATGGAGAGAAGACATAAGAGAAGGACCCGTGGAAAGCCCCAAAAGAAAAAAAGGTTTACCGCTCTATATATTTCATGTATTGTCTTGCTTTTGGTTGCAATGGGAGGCTATCTATTCCGCAAACAGCTGACGCTCGTGGCTTTTGACTGGTTTGTTTCACCGACGCTGGAAAGCAAGCTGGAGAAATCCTACCAGCCTCGTCAATCCGTGGAACAACAGCCACAAGAGACTGTGGCTTACCAGAAGGAGCCTTTTTCGGTGTTATTGCTGGGAACGGATCAAAGGCCAAACGAAAAGGCACGTGGTCGGTCCGATACGGTGATATATGCTGCTGTACGGCCAGCAGAATCGCGTGTGCTTTTGGTTTCCATTCCAAGAGATACGTATGTACAGATTGCCGGACATGATTCCAATCGAGATGGCGAGGATGATTTTGATAAGTTGGGGCATGCTTATGCGTTCGGAGGAGAAGAAATGTCCATGGCTACCGTAGAGAAGCTGATGCAGCATAAGATCGATTATTATGCTACGATCAACTTCCAGGGTATTCAGGATGCCGTGAATGCAGTGGGTGGAGTCGTACTTCCTATCGATCAGCCCATCGAAAATAAAAACCCGCTGCATATCAAGTTTCGTATTGAGGCGGGCAAGCCGCTTTATAATGGTGAAGAAGCCATGTATTATGTTAGGTATCGGGAAGATAGCGACTTCAACCGTACGAAACGTCAGCAGATTTTTTTGAACGCTATGGCGGATAGGTTGCTGAATATCGACGGAATCACCAAGATTCCGGAGCTGCTCGATATTATGGGGGCCAATTTTACAACGGATATGGAACCGGCCTTTATTACTGGGCTTGGCAAGCAAGCTATTTTACAAGGTAATCCACAAATTTCAAGTTTTACGATTACGGGGGAAGGGTTCAAGAAAAAGGGCCTGTACTATGACCGGGCTAATGAACAGGAACTTGAATATGCCAGACTTATAATTGCGAACTGGCTGGACTCTGATACAACCCCGCAGACGCTGAGGCTACCCAACAAGCAGGACATTCAGTGAGTAATCAATGGATTTATATTTGATTTTGAGGGGGATTCGTTTCTCATGAATATCGCTTTTTTCTTGCTTCCCAAACAGGAGGTTGCTTGTGTAACGGCGGATGCTACTTTACGGCAAACTTTGGAACGAATGGAGTATCACCGTTTTACTGCGGTTCCTATTTTAGATAAGGAAGGTAGATATAAGGGTACAGTTACAGAGGGTGACCTCTTATGGCATATGAAGGAGTCTGAGGGGAAAATCACCTTTGAAAACGCTTCTAAGTTTATGCTCAAGGACGTCCCACTGCGGGTTTCGATGAAACCCGTATCCATTGATGCAAATATGGAGGATCTGATTAATTTGGCGAAGGTGCAAAACTTTGTGCCTGTTGTGGATGATATGGAGCGGTTTATCGGTATTGTGCGTCGCAGCCAAATCATTGAGTATTGTGAAAAGTTTGTGTCCAAGGAATCGCTTAATACTTCATCTTAAGATCGGCGTATGGCTGCGAATAGCGTGGCTTGCAGGAGCAGAATGCAGCAGCAAAGCTGCACTGAAGCCTGCTGTTATTCTATAGGGTAACGATGTCGGCAGAGGCTTATAATAAGCAGCAAAGCTGCTCTGAAAATAACTATTTACCCTATGGGGTAACAGTTATTTTCAGAATAGGATATGCTATAATGGAGAATAAAGCTTTTTCAGAGGGGTGTGACTCTTCATCATATGCCTAAAGAAATGGATGTAGTTAAACGAGCCAAGGTTATTGAATGGCTTAAAACAGAGGTGCTTGACCAAGTCTCCCGTCTGTTTAAGGCGATGTGGGAAGGTAGTACAGTCCGTATTGGTGATTGTTTGGCCAGCCTGGTGATGAGCAGTTATATTCTGGGAAGGCGTCTTGGAGTGTCTTACCGTGAATTGGATGATCTACTCATCGACAAGCTAAGAAAGCACAGAAAAGAAGGACACCAGCTGGAGGATTGGTATCAGGACATATCCGCACTGGAAGAACATATGCGTAAGAGGTGAAAACGTTGAAATTCCGCTTGGCCACTGTAGCATGGAGCGTTATTTATTTGCTGCTGCTGCTGACTTTATTGACACCATTTAGAATCATTGCTGTATTTTTCCTGATTGTGCCTGGCGCTGTATTGTTTTCATCGCTGCCTTTCAAAGGATTTCTAGCTCACGTCATACCGGTGCTTTTAATTATAGCGCTACTCGATGTGTATTCGCTGCTTCCTGCGATTTATTTTCTAGTTCCCTCTATATTAATGGGACGGGTATATAAAAAGGGAGGATCTGCTTTTCAGGCGTTGATGACCGGAACGGGTATTATTTTAGCCGAGTTGTTGTTTGTACTGTTTATCGCTACGTATTCCTACGGGTTTGACCTGTCCCAGTCGCTTCGTGATCAGGCTGAGCTATCGGCCAGTATTGTACAGCAGATTTTGGGGGCGAATCCGATGTTTGCGAATATGAACTGGACAGCGGGAGATACGCAGAAACTCGGTACAATGCTGATTGGTAAGGTACCCTATGTGATGATCGTCAGCTCGTTCATACTGGCAGTAATCACACATGCTTTGGCACGTCCGGCATTGAGCAGTCTCGGTGTGCCAGTACGTAAAATGAAGCCTGCTCGCGAGTGGATGCTACCGCGCACGCTGATCTGGTACTATCTGCTGGCAATTGTAATTGGATGGATAGCGGATTCTTCCGATAGCAGCTGGATTCAAACGGTTTCCATTAGTATGCTGCCGCTTATCCATGCATGTTTTATTATCCAGACAATTGGTTTTGTATACTTCTGGACGCATAGCCGTAAAAAGAGCCCGGTGATTGCGTTGCTGCTGTCGCTCGTCGTTCTGGTGTTCCAGCCGCTCCGCATTATAGGTATTATTGATTTGGCCTTTCCGCTGCGCGAAGCTATTACAAGATCAAAGAAATAGGGTGAATAGTCATGCCTAAATTTCTACAAAAACGCTGGCACGGCTATCAGACGGTCTGGGCGTTTTTACTGCTGCTGGTGCTTGTCATATGTATTTCCATGTACAACTGGGAACTGGGTGTGATAGGACTGCTGCTATCATTCTTGCTCGGCGGACTGATGCTGAAGACGGAGCTGGATTTTCGTCGGGAACTGAATCAATATATCAGCGGCCTTTCCTTCCGAATCAAGCGGGTGGAAGGGGAAGCGATTAGTACACTGCCGTTCGGTATCATTTTATACAGTGAAAATCGAACGGTAGAATGGCACAATCGCTTTGCCAGTGAGATGTTCGAGGAGCAATCGTTGATTGGTGAGCCCCTTCAAGATTTGTTTCCTCAACTCGCCAATGCTCTAAGCACTAAGAAGGAAACGAAAGAGCCTGCTCGTGAACTAAAGGTGGAATTACAGCATGATGAGCGTTATTATCAGTTTCTAATCGTGCCCGATGAGCGTCTGATATATTTGTATGAAGTAACAGAACTCGCGGTACTGCGCAAGCAGTATGAGAACGAGCGTTTGGCGCTTGGCATCGTCATGCTCGATAATATGGACGAGGCTGCTCAGGGAATGGACGATCAGCAGCGCACCGCGCTCATAGCGAAGGTTTCCAGCGAGATTACGTCCTGGGCCAATCAGTACAATATTTATTTGCGCCGGTTGTCATCCGAGCGTTATCTTATTATGCTGAATCATAAAGCACTCCAAGAGCTGGAGCAGAGCCGATTTGTCATTCTGGATACGGTAAGGGAAATGACGGCGGATTTGAAAGTACCCATGACATTGAGCATTGGTTTGTCTTTCGGCGCAGAGAGTATCAAGGAGCTGGGCGAGCTGGCCCAATCCAGTCTGGATATGGCGCTTGGACGTGGGGGAGATCAGGCAGCAGTGAAAGCGGGGCAGCGCCTGTCCTTTTACGGAGGCAAGTCCAATGCTGTCGAGAAGCGTACCAGGGTGCGGGCCCGAGTCATTGCACATGCGCTGCGTGATCTGATGCAGGAGAGCGACCGCGTGCTGATCATGGGACACAAAATACCGGACATGGACGCATTAGGAGCGGCTATCGGCGTGTGGAAGGCAGCGGCGCTTTACAATGTAGAAGCACATATCGTACTGGACAAATCCAATCCGTCTATTGACCGAATGATGGAACAGGTAAACAAGGATGAGAAGCTGTCGCAAGCACTCCTGACACCAGAGCAGTCGCTTCAGATGATGACCGAGCACAGCCTGCTGGTTGTGGTGGATACGCACAAGGCCTCAATGACGATTGAGCCGCGTCTGGTGCAGACGGCCAGCCGGGTGGTGGTTGTGGATCATCATCGTCGAGGCGAGGAATTTATTAATGACTCTGTTCTGATCTATTTGGAACCCTATGCGTCATCGGCCTGTGAACTGGTGACCGAGCTGTTGCAGTATATTCATGAGAAGGTCCAGCTGACACCGTTGGAGGCAACATCACTGCTGGCGGGGATTACGGTCGATACCAAGCATTTCTCCCTGCATACAGGCTCACGTACGTTCGAGGCCGCTGGCTTCTTAAGACGTAGCGGAGCAGATACAGTCATGATCCAGCGCATGTTAAAAGAGGACCTGGATGAATATATTGCTAAGGCGGAAATTATTAAGCATGCTAAAATGATATATGGGCATATCGCCATAGCGGTGACCGAGCCTGGACAAAAAATACCGCAACTCCTGATTGCTCAGGTGGCGGATTCATTACTCAATATGACGGACGTACTGGCCTCCTTTGTGGTTAGCGAACGTCCTGACGGCCTGGTGGGGATCAGTGCCCGTTCACTCGGGCGCATGAACGTACAGGTCGTCATGGAACGGCTAGGCGGCGGAGGACATCTGACGAATGCGGCGGTTCAGCTGGATTGCTCGCTGGAGGAAGCGAGGCGCAGAGTGGTCGACGTACTGGCCGAAATTGATGGGGAAGAGGGGTTATTTGAATGAAGGTAATATTCATTAAAGATATGAAGGGCCAAGGTAAAAAGGGGCAGGTTAAGGAAGTATCCGACGGTTATGCAGCGAATTTCCTGTTGCCGCGTGGTATTGCCCGTCCAGCAACGGAAGGGAATATGAAGACGCTGGAAAACCAAAATGCTGCTGAGGAAAAACGCAAGCAAGAGGAAAAGGAAGAAGCACAAGTAC
This sequence comes from Paenibacillus ottowii, assembly GCF_006874425.1. Taxonomy (GTDB): domain Bacteria; phylum Bacillota; class Bacilli; order Paenibacillales; family Paenibacillaceae; genus Paenibacillus; species Paenibacillus ottowii. The sequence continues at coordinate 612,917 of NZ_VIJZ01000003.1, read as the reverse complement.
TTGGCAAAAAGCTGGAAGAGACTACAATTCAGCTGAAAGCAAAGGCTGGAGAAGGCGGACGGCTGTTCGGCGCGATTACAAGCAAGCAAATCGCAGAGGCTGTTGCTAAAACGGGTATCAAACTGGATAAACGCAAAATCGAGCTGGAAGAACCGATCCGTACGCTCGGCGTGACTCAAATGACCGTCAAGCTTCATCCTGAGGTCAAGGCTACGCTGAAAGTACAGGTGACTGAAGAATAATTATGGGCGGCGAATTTTTTGATCGGATTCCTCCGCAAAATCTGGAGGCTGAACAGGCGGTTATCGGGTCTATTTTGCTCCAGTCTGAAGCACTGATTACCGCAATGGAGCGCGTGCAGACCGAGGACTTTTACGATAAAGCTCATCAGATGATTTACGAAGCAATGATTGAGCTGGGTGAATCCGGGCAACCGATTGACTTGGTTACGCTGACCTCGAAAATCCAAGACAAAGGTCAGTTGGAGGATATCGGCGGTGTCAGTTATCTGGCGAAGCTAGCTCATGGGGTGCCGACAGCGGCTAACGTGGATTACTATGCCCAGATCATTGAGGAAAAAGCGATGCTTCGTCGCTTGATTCGCACAGCTACACAAATTGTAAGTGAAGGCTATAGCAACGGCGAAGATGTGGCCGGTATGCTGAGCGATGCCGAGCGCAAGATCATGGAAATCTCCAATGGTCGCTCCGGCAGTGGTTTCATCGCCATCCGCGATGTCGTGATGGAAGTGTTCGACCGTGTCGAAATGTTGCATCAAAACAAGGGCAACACCACCGGGATTCCATCCGGATTCGTTGACTTGGACAAGATGACAGCAGGTTTCCAGCGCAATGACCTGATCATTGTGGCTGCCCGTCCATCTGTAGGTAAAACAGCATTCGCCCTGAATATCGCACAAAACGTTGCAGTACGGGCTAAAGAGACCGTTGCCATCTTCAGTCTTGAGATGTCGGCGGCTCAGCTCGTACAGCGGATGATCTGTGCCGAGGCGAACCTGGACGCGAACGTTATGCGGACAGGTGAATTCAAAGGCGACGAAGATTGGGCGAAGCTAACCATGGGCATTGCAGCCTTGTCGGAGGCGGAAATCTATATCGATGATACGCCTGGTGTCACTGTGGCTGATATCCGTGCCAAGTGCCGCCGTCTCAAGGCGGAAAAGGGACTGGGCATGATCGTGATCGATTACTTGCAGCTCATTCACGGACGCGGTAAAGCGGGCGAGAACCGGCAGCAGGAGGTATCCGAAATTTCGCGGACATTGAAGCAAATCGCCCGTGAGCTTGAAGTGCCTGTAATAGCCCTTTCTCAGCTGAGCCGGGGTGTAGAGCAGCGTCAAGATAAGCGGCCGATGATGAGTGACTTGCGGGAATCGGGTTCCATCGAGCAGGATGCTGACATCGTTGCGTTTCTGTACCGGGATGATTATTATAATCAGGAAACGGAAAAGAAAAATATTATTGAAATTATCATTGCCAAGCAGCGTAACGGCCCGGTCGGTACGGTAGAATTGGTATTTCTCAAAAATTATAATAAATTCGCTAATTACGAGCGTGCCCATTCGGATGCGTTCGCAGGTTAATATATTATTATAATTAGAAAAGGCTCTTTCGACGCGGATATTGCGATTTCGAGAGAGTCTTTTTTATAGGATTCATATATTTTCAAAGCATGATTGAAAACTCTCAATTACGAACAATACTATTTTCATGTAATATAATGTTCGCTTTTTATTTGACTTTAAAAAATGGTACTGGTACACTTATAGTGCTGCTTCAACGCAGTGGGAGATCATTACGCCCGGGACCTTCCGAACTTGCGGAATGTCTGCGACGGACGTTTTTTCCTGCTGTCCGAGAACGCCCCATATCTGTCCGCTGAGGTGGTTGAAGCCAGATATGCGTTAGCGCGTCAGCTCAAAATCAGAGTGTCTGTGGGCACTCCACGGAGGAATGAAATATGTCAACTGTAGTCGTTGTGGGGACACAATGGGGAGACGAAGGCAAAGGTAAAATCACGGACTATCTGGCGGAAAGCGCTGAAGTGGTGGCCCGTTACCAAGGCGGAAACAATGCTGGTCATACGATTCTCATTGACGGTAAAAAGTATAAGCTGAGCCTGATTCCATCCGGCGTTTTTTATGAAGATAAAAAGTGTGTTATTGGCAACGGCATGGTAGTGAATCCAGCCGCTCTTATTGAAGAAATTACTTATATTCATGATAATGGTTTTTCCACAAAAAATCTGGTCATTAGTGACCGCGCACATGTCATTATGCCTTACCATATGACGCTGGACGTACTGGAAGAAGACCGCAAAGGTCCTAACAAAATTGGTACGACTCGCAAAGGGATCGGCCCTGCTTATATGGATAAAGCTGCACGTAACGGTATCCGAATTGCTGATTTGCTGGATGCGGAGGAGTTCGAGAAAAAGCTGCGCCATCTGACGAAGGAAAAGAATCAAGTGATTGAACAAGTATACGGTGGCGAGCCGCTGGATGTTGAAGAAATATTGAAACAGTATCTGGAGTATGCTGAGTTTATCCGTCCTTATGTAGCAGATACATCTGTTGTGCTGAACGATGCAATCGACGCGAATCGTAAGGTATTGTTTGAGGGTGCACAAGGCGTTATGCTCGATATCGACCAAGGTACGTATCCATACGTTACGTCCTCTAACCCGTCGGCTGGGGGCGTTTGTATCGGTTCCGGCGTGGGACCGTCCAAGATTCAACAAGTGATCGGGGTAGCTAAATCGTACACAACCCGTGTAGGTGATGGACCCTTCCCAACCGAGCTGCATGATGAAATCGGCGATTATATTCGTGAAACAGGTCATGAGTACGGTACGGTTACAGGTCGTCCACGCCGCGTAGGCTGGTTTGACAGCGTTGTTGTGCGCCATGCCCGTCGTGTTAGCGGATTAACGGGTCTGTCCCTGAACTCGTTGGACGTATTGACAGGCCTGAAAACAGTCAAAATCTGCACAGGCTACAAATACCGTGGCGAGATCATTACGCATTACCCAGCAAGCTTGAAAATGCTGGCAGAGTGCGAGGCGGTATATGAAGAAATGCCAGGCTGGAGCGAGGACATTACTGGCGTGAAAACATTGGAGGAGCTACCAGAGACTACCCGCCATTATGTACAACGTGTATCTGAGTTGACGGGCATCCCAATTGCTATCTTCTCGGTTGGCCGTAACCGCGATCAAACGAACCAAGTGCTTCCGATTTATTTGTAAAACATCCGTAGGATTCTATGAGGGCGTTATGCCTGTTCAATCATATAGTGATTCCTGCTCAATCAAGGAGAGAGAGGCGACTAATGCCTTTCTCTCCTTTTTTCATATAGATGTGTCTGTGCTAGTTTTACATATTCCAAGGGTTAAAAATCGTCATATCTCGTCAATACTGGTTTATATGCACTTCATGAGATACAACATGGCAAGTTGCGTATTAAGGGGGTAACGGGATATGAGGTGGCTTGGATGGCTGCTCAAAAAAGGGATGACCGTGGTGTTGGTCAGCGCGCTGACACTGGCAGTGACCGGTGTGGTCGTGAATGCTTATGTTCAATCGCTGTTGCGGCAATTCAACATTCAGCTGGATCAACAGCCGATATGGGGACTTGGCTGGCTAAAAGGTAGCACTGGTACTGATCAAAGTACAGGTACAAGGAAGAGCAAGACGACAGGGAGTGACTCTGGAAGTGTAACGCCGCCTGATAATGCTTTGCCTGTCATGGGACAGGGCTTAGAAGAAAACGGAAGTGAGACAGGTAGCGCATCCCATGACAAGGGCTCTCAGAAGGGGGCCGCGTCGGGGGGAACACCAAGCGGTGAGTCGCGTCAGCAGGCAGAAGGAACAGCTACACCTGAAACGAGTATCGAGGGTCATGATTTGGTCATTACGCCCGACCATCTGATGGAGAAGAAGAACAATTTGCCGGCGGACCAGAAGCAGGAGATTTTTACAATTCTCATGAATAAACTGCCACCGGAAGAGATGCAAAAAATATCAGCCGCGATGGAAGGTGGTCTTACCGAGCAGGAGCTGCAAGATATTCAGCAGGTGCTTGCGAAGTATTTGACCAAAGAGGAATATAACAAGCTGATGGGTATGCTTAAATAATGCATGAATAAAACACAAGAATGTATGGGCAGTGTTAATGCTCAAAACAGGACTGTAGAATCCGCGCCAGGCGCGGATTTTTTTGCGTCCAAGGAAGTAATTGGGGTGTAGTTGAATTCTTTGTAAAAGCTATGTTAAAGTAAACTGTGTTGTGAAAAGGTTAAATTTTTGAAACCTTTTACGTAACTATGCAATGTTAGATAGCGACTATTATCATAGATAAGCCTGCAAAATGGCTACTTTTATCGTGTAAACCGACAAAAATGAACGCATTTTATAGAGATAAGATATGCTGAGAGGGAGAGAACCATGGAGGTTTCTAAGGGAAAGTTATCACCAGACCACAGGAATGAAAATCCAAGTGTTGAAAGCAATTCTGCTAGCAAAGCAGGCAAAATAGCAACATGGTGGAACGGACGGAAAAGATGGTTGAATTGGACGGCAGGCGGCATTGTAATTGTTGGCGGTCTTATTTTTGCCAGTAATCAATATGTTGGTGCCAATACAGTTCCTTATTATAAAGTGTATGTTAAAGGCGTTGAGGTCGGCAGTATCCTGAATGAGCAGCAGCTTAAGCAGTTATACACAACGAAGAGCAAACAGTATAAAGACAAGTATCCTGGCGTGGAAATGGTGCTCAATACGAGTGCGGTAACGACGAGCACGGAAAAAGCATATAAGGCGGATGTCGACAGCGCAGCCACGCTGAAGAAGCTGGATGGTATGCTGACTGCTTATGCCAAAGGAGTAGAAGTGAAGGTCAACGGACAGACGGTTGGCATTGTAAAGGATAAAGCGACTGCACAAGCTGCTTTAAAGAAGGTGCAGAAGAAATACATACCTGCGGGTGAAGGTACGGCTACAGGCATCAAGGGGCTGGTTCGCAAAACATCCGTGGGTAGTAGTCATGCTAGCGCAAGTACTAAGGCGCCTAAGGCATGGCTGGAGTCTGCCAGTATCCGTGAAAAAATTGCATATGAGCCAGTAAAAGCAGATCCCAACAAGGTGCTGACGGAGGAAGAAGCGGTTAAGGTGTTGACCGAAGGGCGTGAAGCTCCTACAACCTATACGGTGCAGGAAGGCGATTCATTGTCGTCGATTGCTACCAAGTTCGATACGACGGCTTGGGAGATTAAGCAGAACAATCCCGGTCTGCGTGAGTTGTATTTGCAAATTGGGGACGAGTTGAAGGTCACGGCTCCGAAGGTACCTGTCACGGTACGAACGGTAGAAAAGGTCGTCGAGCAGATTGCCATCGAGCCTGAGGTAGAGATTCGCCAGAGCGATGAATTGAAGGCAGGGGCTACGAAAGTCGTTAGACCGGGACAAGCAGGTCTTAAAGAGATGGACTATCGTTTGACCAAAGAGAACGGTGAAGTTATACAAGAGGAATGGCTCGGTCAAAAGGTATTACAGCCGTCTGTTACCGAGGTGGTTCTAAGAGGAACGAAGGTCGAGGGGGAAGGCTCGGGTCAGTTTGCCTGGCCGACTGCGGGTGCAGTCATGACGAGCAGCTTCGGAGGACGCTGGGGACGTATGCATGAAGGTGTTGACCTGGTCGGCAATCATACGATTCAAGCTTCAGATGAAGGTGTCGTGTCATTTGCCGGTCAGCAGAATGGCTACGGTAATGTCATTATGATTGACCATGGCAACGGCTATCAAACAGTATACGGGCATTTGAGCAGTATTGGTGTTCATGTGGGACAGGTTGTTCAGCAAGGTGAAGCGATTGGTATCATGGGAAGCACCGGACGTTCCACAGGCACACATGTTCACTTTGAGATTCGCAAAAATAATACACCACAAAATCCGATGACGTATTTAAGATAGGATCTCTGTATATACACGGGATTTACATGATCATGGGATCAAGGAGAAAGGCCATGTTTTCTGCATGCTTAACAGCCATGTGCAGACATGGTTTTTTCTGCGTAAAGAAAAGGGTCTGGAAAAGTAATGGAATAGCGTACGGGTATGATAGAATAGAATAAGCATCTTATGTGCGCTAACAAACGAAAGTTAATGATAGATGATGATCCGTGAGAAGAGGTGAACGCTGTATGCAGGGGACGATTCTAGTAGTGGATGATGAACAGCCTATCGCTGATATTTTGAAATTTAATTTGGAAAAAGAGGGCTACCAGGTGATTTGCGCCTTCGATGGGATCAGCGCGGTGGATATCGCGGTTAAGCAACAGCCAGACCTGATTTTACTGGACCTGATGTTGCCGGGGATGGACGGTATGGACGTATGCCGCGAGGTGCGTGGACACCAGCTTCAGACGCCAATTATTATGCTGACTGCCAAGGACGGGGAAATCGATAAAGTGCTAGGGCTGGAGCTGGGAGCAGACGATTATGTAACGAAGCCATTCAGCACACGTGAATTGCTGGCACGGGTGAAGGCACAAATGCGTAGACAGCAACGCGGTGTGACAGGCACACCGGAAAGCCGCCCACAGGAGGATAAGCAGGGGCTGCGCGTAGGCGATCTCTTTTTTGATACGGATATGTATACAGCTTATAAAAACGGAACACCCCTTGATCTGACGCACCGCGAGTATGAGCTTCTATATTATATGGCGAAAAATGCAGGTAAGGTCATGACTCGCGAGCATTTGCTTCAAGCGGTATGGGGGTTTGAATACTACGGGGATGTGCGGACGGTAGACGTGACGATCCGGCGGTTGCGCGAGAAGATTGAGGAAAACCCGAGCAAGCCGGAGACCATCCTGACACGACGTGGCCTCGGGTATATCGTGAGCGGGGGCAAAGGTGGCCTGCGGGCATGAGATGGCTGTCTTTTTTTCGCACCATTCATGCCAAGCTGATTATTATCTATGTGCTGCTGATTTTGGTGGCTATGCAATTGATTGGAGTCTATTTTGTCAGCTCGATGAAGAACTCTTTGACGAGTAATTTTACGCAGGATTTGCAAGCACGGGCAGAGATGCTGTCCGTGCTGGCGGAGCAGGATCTGAGCGGAAGTGACGGCAAAATGGAAGAAGACAGTGTTGAAAGTCTGCGTGCACGTGTAAATAATTTGTTTGATTTCAGCGGTGCGGAAATTCAGGTGCTGGATGCCAGTGGCAAAGTACTGATTACTTCTCAAGGCTCTCATGCTGACTATGTCGGACGTAAAAATACGCAGACCGTGGTTAGCCGCGCACTTCAAGGAATCCGCGATAACGAGGAGTATATGGTGGACGAAGATAACGTCCGCAAGAAAGTCGTCGCCAAGCCTGTCATCAGCCAAGGCAAAATCGTCGGCGCAGTGTACATCGCTGCTTCCATGGCTGAGCTGTACGATACGATGAAACGCATTAACAATGTGTTTCTCTCGGGTATGCTGATTGCGCTCGCACTGACGGCTGTGCTGGGCGTGGTGCTGGCCCACACAATTACGCATCCGATCAAAGTGATGACACGGCATGCAACGGAGGTCGCAGAGGGCAAATTTGACCAGCAGATGCCAGTGTTTGGCGAAGATGAGATCGGCAGGCTGAGCGTGGCCTTTAACTATATGACAGGACGTCTACGTGAGGCACTGTCGCAGAATGAGGAGGAGAAGGAGAAGCTCTCCTCCATCTTGACCAATATGAGCGACGGTGTGGTCGCTACCGACGATCATGGCCGGGTCATTCTGGTCAATCGCCGGGCCAGCGCTATGCTGGGCGTGAACGAGAATGAAATGACCGGCAGACACATCGCGGTGCTGCTAGGGATCGATCCCGAGGAAACCGAGGCCCTGTACAGCGGCTCGTCCGCTTCTACGCTCTTGCAGCTGGAGCCGGCAGGTCAGGATGAACCCATCGTCATCCGCGTGACCTTTACGCCGATTCATCGGCGCGAATTTGGTATTACCGGCACGATTGCCGTGCTCCAGGACGTGACAGAGCAGGAGGAGATGGAGACGACGCGGCGGGAATTCGTAGCCAATGTATCCCATGAGCTGCGCACACCGCTGACGACGATCCGCAGCTATGCGGAAGCGCTGGATGAAGGCGCGCTGACTGAGCCGCAGCTTGCGGAGCGTTTTGTGGGTGTGATCCGCAACGAGACGGAGCGTATGATCCGGCTGGTTACAGATTTGCTGCATCTATCGCGGCTCGATTCCAATGAAGCGCCTTTGCGGATGCAGCCTGCCGATGTGATGGAGATGCTGGACGAGGTTGCGGATCGGTTTTCGTTTCAAATGAAAGAAAAGCACATTCGCTCAGGCATGTTTGTAGAGCGAGGGATTGGCAAGGTCGTGATCGACCGCGATCAGATTGATCAGGTGCTGGACAATTTGATGTCCAATGCATTGAAATATACGCCAGAAGGTGGAAGTATTCGGATTGAAGCCCGCCGCAACAATGAGGGCATGCTGGCTATTTCGGTACAGGATACTGGAATTGGCATTCCGAAAAAAGATCTGGACCGGATTTTTGAACGGTTTTATCGTGTAGACAAGGCGAGATCGCGCAATATGGGTGGCACGGGACTGGGCCTGTCGATTGCCCGGGAAATTGTAAAGGCCCATGGAGGCCAGATTTTCCTGGAGTCTGAATATGGACAGGGAACGTGTACGACCTTTACGCTGCCTATGCCGGGTGAAGGGAGGGAAGCACAGTGAAGGAACGTTTGAAGTCCTGGACGCTTGTTTTGCTGGTAGCTTCCAGCCTGGTTCAGACTTATTTTTTGATCTATCGTCTTCCGGGCAGTGATTCTGTACTCACTTCAGAAACGAACTATGTTAAAACTGAAAGCATGGGGCAGGAGAAAAAGATTGAAAACCTTGTATTCCCTGATAGGATGCTAATTCATCAAGGTGAGAAGAAACATACCGTTTTTTATCCAGGGGTTACTTTTTACGATTTAATTTATAGACGGCTGGAAAGCCGGAGTTTTAATAATTTCCAACGTCGGAGTATCCAGTCAGCGGACTGGGCACGGATTCGCAGCGAGAATGAGGGGATTGAACTATCATTTTCAGGCGGAGTTCCGGTTTCGTTATTGGAACGGGTCATGCGTCTGACGCCGGATTCGGTATTTCAGGGAGAAACCATTAACCGCATCTGGATCTATATCGACGAAAAGAATGCCAAGCCGCATGCGCTCTTTTTCAGTGCCAGAGGCGATGTGGTGTATGAGGCGAACCAGTTCGATATGACGGTAGAAGACATTCGGCAGCACGTGAATTTTGGGAAAAATGCTCCGTTGTACAAGCTGGTGAATAATCAGTACTACATTCCCGTGAATGACCTGGAGACTGTACAGCCTGTCGTATATGCCGGGTTGTTTACGACGGAACAGATGCAGCGGAATTTATTTTTTGATCCGGGGATTACGCGCAATATTCAGGAAAAAGACGGTTCCCAGATTTATACAGATAGCAAGCGTAGCCTACAGATCAAGCAGGATCAACGTTGGATGAGCTATACCGATCCCAGTGCACCGGGTGCGGATGGAAGCAGCCCGATTAGGGACGTGTTGGCCGCAGTTGATTTTGTGAACCAGCATGGCGGCTGGGATGCTTCATATCAGATGAAATTGAGAAGCAGCGATGAAAATCGCACGAGTGTGATGTTCCAGCAGTATTATGGTGCTTATCCGGTGCTGGACACGCCATCGTTCCGGTTTGGTACGATTTCATTGCAGATCCAGCAGGAAACGGCATCTGTCTATGACCGTTCGTTGCTGTACCTCAAGGGCGGCGAGCAATCGTCGAAGAAAGTATTGCTGCCCGGTGGCGAGGTCTTGGAGAAACAACTGCAAACGGTGGGCGAAGGCAAGACGATTAGAGATTTGGCTCCTGTATATCAACCGGAGCTGATCAATGACGGGTTGAAGCTTGTCCCTGAGTGGCGTGTTGCGTTCAGCGATGGTTCTGTAGCAGAGATTCATGCTGTTCCTGTAACGACAGCATCCAATACAACATCAACGAAGTCAGATCAAGAGACAAAGAGATGACAGGAAGGGGGAACGGGAATGGATTGGAGCCGCGCTAAAAACGTACTGATCTGTACATTTTTGCTGCTCAATGTGGTATTGGGTTATCAACTGTGGCACGATGCGCAGGAAACGGCCGGACCGAATCTGGATTTTACTTCACTGGATGAAAACACGCAGCGTTTAATGGAAGAGAAAAGCATTCAGGTGCTGGCTCCGATTCCCGGAGATACCCCGCAGCTGCCCAAGCTTTCTTATACCTACGTCCATAGTGGAGAGAAAGGTGACCTTGTGCAGCTGCTGAGACCGGTAGACAGCAAGCTGGTATTCACGCATGATGCACTAGTGGAAGCACTGGAGTTGCAAATCAAGGATATCGATAACTATCAGTATGATCCGTTGGATGTTCAGGAGGAGCTCGTGCCCGGACAGGCAGATGCTTTTGTACTGCATCCGTTGGTACAGGGCAAGTGGCCGCTCTTTAATGTGAAGCTGGCCCTGTTTTACAGCAATCAGAAAATTACAGGATATCGCAAAATTGAGGTGGAGCTTCAGCCTTCGGATGAAGCAAAGAAAATGCTGCCTGCGTCCAAAGCCTTGGCCAGGCTAATCGACGGCTATTTGCCGCGTGACTCTGTAGTGAAGGATATTCGGCTTGGATATTACGGACAAACCTTTAACTCTGATAGTCAGGTGGCTGCTCCGGTGTGGCGGTTTATGCTGGACAATGGAAAAGGTGTGTATTATGTGCAGATGAACGGAGATGTCATCAGTCCAAAGACAGAACATACAGAAGGGTCTTGAACAGATATGGGGATTTCTTTTACCGTGCTGTCGAGCGGTTCGACCGGCAACGCTACCGTTGTGCGGAACGAAGACACGACATTGCTCATTGACGCAGGTCTCAGCGCAAAGCGTATTGACGAGCTGCTGAAAGAACGCGATTTGAGCGGAGAAGAATTGGATGGTATTTTGGTGACGCATGAGCATTCCGATCATGTTAAAGGACTAGGCGCCATGGCGCGTAAATATAATTTACCTATATATGCTAACGAGAAGACATGGTCTGCCATCAGCAATGCTGTTGGACAAATCGCGGATGATAATCGCAGAATATTGGAGACAGGTGCAACACGGGAATTTGAATCATTGCGTGTAGAGTCATTTGGCATCTCCCATGATGCGGCTGAGCCCGTAGGATACAGCTTTTATGATGGGTCAGAGAAGCTTAGCGTAGCGACTGATCTCGGCTATGTCAGCGATAAGGTAAAACAAGCAATATCAGATGCAGATGTATTGGTGCTGGAGGCTAATCATGATGTAGAAATGCTGCGGATGGGCCGGTATCCTTGGAACATCAAACGCCGTATTCTCAGCGATATCGGTCACTTATCCAATGAGATGGCAGGTGCGATTCTTAGCGAGCTGTTGACCGGACGGACAAAGCGAACGTACCTGGCGCATTTGAGCCGCGACCACAATATGATGGAACTTGCGAAGATGACCGTACGCGGTGCGATGGAAGACCGCGGCTGTTTTTACAAGGATAGTGAGTTTCGATTGTGTGATACGTATTATGATCGTCCTACACCTTGGGATAAGGTAAGTGAGCCATAAAGCTGTCCAGTTCGGCGGCTTTGCGCTCAACCTCTTCACGGGTTACTATGCCTTTATCTACCAGTAGTTCAATCAATGTACTTAGCGCCAGTGTATTACGGTAGTGCTCGTCTTTCAAATCCGCAAGTTTGGCTGCCATGCGCACTTCATCCATAGCGGAACGATGGGAATTCATCATATATTCCTCCTGTAAAAATATTTTTAAAATGGCCTGCAATAAGCTTGGTTCTGTCTGTGGTTTTGCCGAGTGCTGTGATACAATAAAGCTAACAACAGAAAGCTTTCTGTAGGAAGGCTCTCATCGAAAGTATAGGCTGCTTTAAGCGGACGGGAACAAGCCAGAACGTCTCTATGAGACGATCATTTTGTAATAGAATAGAAGACTTGTTACTATTGTAGTCCATTGGTTTGGAAATCATTCCTCTTTTTCCCTCTATTCGGAGTTAAATTCGGCGTGTATGCTAATTTATGAGATTTGGTTGCTTAGGAAAGTGCCATTTGTGGTGATTAATAAGTAGGCCGAAACGATGAGTAGCTGGATTCCGATGGTAGGGGATATTCAATCCATTTGTGATGTTCAACGGAGCAGGTTCTCTGTAGCATAGGTTGGCGCAAGCCCGAATAGCCCTAATTTTTTAGTGAGTGTCGGTGCATGACAACGAAGGGGAGAGGATTAGCATGGGCTTGTTTGAAGATGATTTTTATTCAACGAAGGTCTCCACGCGTGCGGCTAAAAAAACAGCATTTAAAGCACGTCGTGGAGGACGGGGACGTTGGCCGCACAGGAATCACCGGGTAAGCCCGGTGCAGGCTGCTGTCATTAGCGGTGCGGTTAGTGCAGTGGTTGCCGTGCTGCTGTTCAGCTTTATTACAGGTCTGCCCTCCACTACAGCAGTAACCGGAGCAAGTCATTATCCCTTGCGGCAAGCAGCGGGCGATCCGTATGACCGGATTGTGCAAGCGGCAGCCAAGGTACGCCCAGCTGTCGTCAGCATCGTAAACTTGAAAGGGGAAGACGGTCACAGTACGGAACAATCAGCGCTTGGATCGGGCGTCATTTTCCGGGTGAGCTCAGGCAAAGCCTTTATTATGACGAACAACCATGTCATCGAAGGATCGGATGATCTGGATATTGTAACCGTAGATGGTGTGAGAAAAGAGGCGAAGCTGGTCGGAAAGGATCGCATTAGTGATATCGCCGTACTGGCCGTTGATGATAAAGGCATTAGCACAGTAGCGGATATCGGGGACTCCAGCAAGCTTCGTCTGGGCGAGACGGTCATTGCGATTGGCAACCCGCTCGGATTGGGAGACACGCTGACCTCCGGTATTGTGAGCTATACGAATCGCATCATTCCCATTTCCATCAATCAGGACGGTGTATATGACTGGGAGCAGCATGTAATTCAGACCGATGCGGCGATTAATGAAGGAAACAGCGGCGGCGCGCTGGTCGATCTGGACGGACGTGTGATTGGCATCAATACGATGAAAATCGCCGATACAGGTGTGGAAGGACTGGGCTTCGCCATTCCCGCCAATGAGGTAATGAAGACGGTGAATGAACTGGTTGAGGACGGCAAGATCACCCGCCCTTATCTGGGAGTGTACACCGTAGATCTCAATAATGAATATGCACCGCTCGATGAAACTCAGCGCAAGGAACTCAAGCTGCCTGACAGTGTAAAAAATGGTGCCGTTGTTCTGGAGGCTCATGGTCCTGCCAAGGAGAGCGGCTTGAAGTTGAACGATGTGATTACAGCGTTTGACAGTGAACCGATTAACTCTACGCTTGATTTGCGTCGCTATCTGTACGATAACAAGAAGATTGGCGATGAGCTGAAAGTGACCTTTTACCGGGCCGGCAAGGAAGAGTCGGTGACGTTAAAATTAACAGATAAGCCGGAAGGCTAAAGTTGAATGGTATACTTAACTATAAAGAAGGCGCTCTCCGGCTCATTTCCGGGAACGCCTTTTTTGATTTATGCTGTGGCTTAGATTAAGATGCTGTTCCCGTCACACGGGTTCCGCTCTTGGTGATCTTGTATGTCACTACATCTCCGCTCCAGAAGTGGAACTTCAACGTGACTTCACCATCCTTCACACTGTTGAAGAATTCAGGCAGTAGCTTGATGCCATGGGTATCATAGGCAGGGGCAAACGTATTACCAAACTCTTTATAAGGTGTCCAGTCCTGTGGACCAGCATTGCCACCATTCGTATACACGGCTTCCATCGTCGCAAGCTGGCTACCACGGAAGTCTGTTGGAATAGTAAAGGCTTGCGTAGTCCCTTCGACAGTACTTAATTTTGGTGTATCATACACGACGACTCTAAAATTCCAATCTGCCCCCTTAGTAAACTTGGCGGTCATTACAGCATTCTCGCCATATTTACCAGAGGTAATTAGACTGGTGAGCAAGCTGGCTTTGAAGGTTAACGTGTCTCCACTCAGCGTGTAGTCGGTGTCCTGTTTCAGTTGCTTACTGCCGGCATGGAGTGACTTCAACTGGTTGCCATTCAGGTTTAAAGTGACCTGGGTATCCTGAACAGGAGAGCCTTTCTTCAAGTGAATGAGATCACTAGAGAAGGAATGATCGAACCGAAGCCGTCTGCTGACATGTTGGAGAAATATCCCCATTTCCGTGAAGATCTGAACGTCAGTAATTTTCTCATTTTTAAGACCCAACGTCAGGGATAGCGGGCAAGCCCTTTCCTTTCTGCGTCAAGTGTGGTAGAACAAAAGAAGGCAGTTTTGACACACCTACAACAGGAAGAGCTTCAAACGGAAAGGGATGCAACGGAATGTACGTGGTATGTAAAGAGCATGTGGAACTGGCAATTGATATGTTCGTCGATGAATACGAGGATGCACCGGATGTCGTCGATCTCAAAGAAACGAAATTTTCGGATTGGGACCCTCCAGTGAAGTGCAAGGAATGTGAGAATAAAGCAGAATTTTTGGTCGTCTAAACAACAAGCACGGGCGTTTCGGGGAGAAACGTCCTTTTTGTATTTATCCCCACCACGTACTGAGACAGGAGTGAACGATGGATGGACCCTTTGCTGCATTCACTGTTCCGTCCGCTTCAAGTCAATGGAAGTGATCCCTCTACATATTATATTGAACATAACCCGTCTGCTGCGCTGAGAGCTTACGTAGCCTGTTATTGGGAGTCTGGCCCGGCTACTAGAGAAATCCCTGGAGGGAATATGACAGTATCGGGTAGAGACACAGCTTCATTAGGCTGGCTGGAGGAAGTAGAGGCAGTGGACCGGGTATTACCTGATGGTTGTACGGATATTCTATTAGAATAC
The DNA here is from genome assembly GCF_006874425.1 of Paenibacillus ottowii. Classification (GTDB taxonomy): domain Bacteria; phylum Bacillota; class Bacilli; order Paenibacillales; family Paenibacillaceae; genus Paenibacillus; species Paenibacillus ottowii. The sequence goes on along the minus strand of NZ_VIJZ01000003.1, from coordinate 597,889 downwards.
GACCCGGTGAGTAAGCGTCAGGAACTCTCATACTGCGGGACGTTTACACATCCGTTCGTGTCTACCAGACAAGCAGGGTCCGGAACACGTATTTTTGCAGTGCGGTTTTTCCCCGGTGGAGCACATTATTTTCATGGGATGCCGACTCATTTGTTTACAGGCAGTAATTATTGCTTGGAAGAGATATGGCCTGAAAATGTCGAGATCATAGGTGAGCGTATTTTGGGGGCACGAGACTTTAATGAACGGGTGCGCATAATGGATCAGTATCTCAACCAACTTCTACTAAGTCGTAGGATAAGCGATTGTGACCTGATGAAAAACCTGCTGCATCGCATCTTTATGAGCGGTGGGAGTGTGGGTGTCAAGGAGCTTGCGGAGCGTGAGGCGATCAGTGAAAGACAGCTCAACCGTAAATTTGGGCAATGGATCGGGATTAGCCCCAAGAAGTTCAGTGAAGTCGTCCGCTTCCAGAGTGTTCTGCACAGTATTCAGAGTGTTGGTTCTGTCGATTCGATGGAGTTGGCATTGAAGCACAGCTTTTTTGACCAAGCGCATCTGATCCGTGATTTTCGCAGATTTTATGGAGCTTCCCCGCTTACAGCGGCTAAGGACTTTCGGAGGTTGTCCGATTTTTACAATACACGTTCGGAGCCCTCGGCTATACTCAAAATATGAAGAAAAAGGCAAAGGAGAGATGTGGATATGAGTGGAACGCTACAAGTTCGCGATCATCTGCTGAATGAGCTGGAGACTGGGGTACGGACGGGGGAAGCCTTAATTCGTAAAATACGTCCAGAGGATTGGGACTTTCGCCCACAGGACAATTTCCGCTCGCTGCTGGAGTTAGTGCACCATTTTGTGCTTATTCCGGCTTCGGATCTTGCGATTATGCAGGAGAAGTCCGAGGCAGAAGTAGGAGAGATTGAAAAGAGCCTGTCCGGGGTGGAAGATCCTGAGCGCTTGGCTGCGACTTTCAGGCAGAATTTCGAGACTTATAAGGCTTACATTCTTTCGATTAGCGAAGAAGATTATCTGAATCGTTCGACGAAGGCCTTTTATATGGAGCATGGGCATTTACAGGTTCAATGGCAGATTGAAACCGTGACCCATGTGTTCCATCACCGCTCGCAGATCTATAATTATCTGAAGCAACTGGGACATGAAGTGAGCTTTTTTATGTTGTATGCGTGAGTTTTTATATAAAAGGTTTGAAGGGCACCTGTGTGGTGCTCTTTTTTGGTTTTATTCAAGGCTTTTTTGGGTGGAGTGACTTAGTTGAACGCGCGTGAAACTTCTTTACTAACACGTCTAAGAATCTCGATTTGTTCTTCATTCAATCTGCTGGTGAGCGCAACAAACTCATCTATCGCCTCTTGCCGAATCATTTCGTCTGTAGTCATATGTTCTTTGGAAAACATCAACTCACTGATAGACACGTTTAAGGCGGTTAGCACTTTCTCCAGAGTATCAATTGAAAAGTTCCTTTCGCCACGCTCTAGTGATCCGATATATGCATCATCTAATCCTGAAAGCTCCGCAAGTTGTTGCTGTGTTAATCCCTTAGCCTTCCGAATTGCTCTAATTCTTTCTCCAACCGAATTCCGTAATTTTGTCATATTACCACCTCATATCAAGCTTATGGAAGATGAAGTGTAAAAGTCAGATAGAATGGAATAGTTTAATGCTTTTTTTGCTGTAATTCAACTAAACCAACAATGTTTTTAGTAATAGTAGTAAGAATTTCGAGCTCTGTTGTTTCTCTTGAATTTATGAGTAACATAAGTTCATTTATGATTTGTTTTCGATCTGTATTTTCATCGAATTGGAAAAGTTCAAAGGGTGGAACCTTTAACGCTAGAATTATTTTTTCCAACGTCTCCAATGAAATATTTCGATCTCCACGTTCAACTCCGCCAATATAACTGTAATGGAGTCCTGCTGCTTCTGCCAGTTGTTCCTGTGTCCATCCTTTAGCCTTTCTTAGCTCCCGTATCCGATTTCCGACACTTTCTGGTAAACTCATGTGATCACCTCCACTTAAGGTTAGAAGAGGAGAGAATATGGTTACAGACCATTTTATGCAAAATAAAATAACAAAAAACTGTACTCTTAAGTACTTTTTATATTGACCGCCTTTTTCACTTTCTATACAATTGGATGTAAATGGGAATATGAGGAGAGACTACTCTTGGAAACTTCTATCCTGAAATCACTCAAACCGGACATCATTGTTGAAATGTTGGAGATGGCTGTAGCTTTTGAAAATTGGAAAAAGGTGATGGAGACGGCGGATATCTTGTATCAATGTGTCCAGCATATCTACGAGGAACGGCAGTATCATAAAGCAATGAAATTACCCATCCCGCATGTGAATTTAGAACGCCCGTTGGTATATTATTTTGGGATCAGTCACCTGATGTGCGGAATGGCTCACCAGCACCAGGGTGCATATGAGCAGGCAAGGGAGTGCATTTATAAGTATGCTGAGCTAGGGTGGATGGAGGATTTAGAGAAAGAAAACAATCAGGTTGTTGAGGAATTCAGGTTTCTAGCCAAAACTAATTTATATGCAGTGGATATTTTGTCTGGAAATATAGAGCTGGTCGAGGAATACGTAGCCTTTTTGCAGGATAATCTAGAGGAAATATTACCAGGGCTGAATACCATATTACAGGCAGCGCTTAGGTATCATTTGGATGTGGCGGATATTTTACATACGTTTGCTGAGCAGATTGATGAATTTGAGAGTTATGAAGACGCAGAGAACATATCTTACTATTATAGCTACTGCTATCATTTGGCTTTGTACTATCGGAAGTACGGCAGATTACAGGATGCAGTGGGACTTACTGTGCGGGCGATGCAACTAGCTGATCAGTCGGGTAATGATCGTAATTGCAAGAAATGTATAGCATTGTTCGAATCATTACGGGAGTCAGCGACAGCGGAGCAAATCAGCGAATATCGACAGATGCTAATGCAGTGTCTTGATGAATACGAAACGGATAGGCATTTCATTGTGAAGAGTGTAAATGAATGATCCGCTATGATCTGAAAAGGGGATAGGCTCGTAACGGCGAGGAAATAGATAGGTAAGAGGCGTTTCAGGTGCTAAAATAACTATGTTACAGGTATGTTTTTAAGTTGAGGATCGTAAATGCGATTTTACATTATCATTCGACATAGATAGGGGTATGGAATTTGTTTATTCAGCTTATAGGTGTGGGGAAGTTAAAAGAGAAATATTTGGTTATGGGCATTCAGGAATACGCTAAACGGCTAGGGCCATACATCAAGTTCCAAATGATCGAGGTAGCGGATGAAAAGGCTCCTGACACACTGAGCGAGGCGGAAGTTCGACAGGTTAAGGAACGGGAAGGAGAGCGTATCCTTGCTCATGTGAAAAGTGAGGCACACGTCATTGTACTCGCCATCGATGGCAAACTGTGGAGCTCGGAAGAACTTGCTGAGGAATTGGACAAGCTCGGCACCTACGGTACAAGCCATGTTGTCTTTGTCATTGGTGGCAGTCATGGTCTCTCTGACGAAGTTCTCCGCCGTGCCCAGCAGAAGCTGAGCTTCGGAAGAATGACCTTGCCACATCAGCTGATGCGATTGGTACTGGTGGAACAGATTTATCGGGCGGTGAAGATTAATCGGGGTGAACCGTACCATAAATAAGGGCAAGTTTTTGTGGAGGTATTAAGAACGGTTTGTAATCCAAAATAAAAATTAGCTGTTAACGAAAGGAAAAACGCGCTATGGCGCGTTTTCTTCCTTAAACAGTCTCCAAAATGGTTTAAACTGATTTTTTATATACATCTGCAAAAACCTTTGCAAAGTCTCCAATCTTGACTTTGCCGAGGTGGTAGTCGGTGGCACGGAGGCTGGCGTAGAATTCGTCGGCGTTTTCACCCGCGCGGTACAATTGGGCGAAGCCGTTGGCGGTATTTTCATGGAAGCCGATTTTCTTCATATTTTCAGCGAGAGCTTCGACGGGAATTTGTTGGAATTTGGATTCGATATCATTTTCAGCAAGAGCATTTAGCCAGTCGTTGCTTGTGGCCCAATCGCTTACTACGAATTTCGTGCTTTTTCCCGCTGGGGTGTGAGAAATGAGAGCGTAAGCGACGTCCGCGATATCAACTGGGCTGACCCACCCTTGCGGGATGTCGGCTGAAATTGGACTGAAGAGGATTCGCTGGGCTTTGAGGCTTTGCATGTCGGCAAAAAGATTGCTGTAAAAGCCGACAGGGCGGATATGAACAACGTTCACGCCCTCGAGCGAGTTGAGCGCGTCTTCTGCAAAATGATAGCTGTAAAGGATGCCGGCGTTGGGGTTGTCAGCGCCGACTGAGCTGAGGTTGATGACGTTTTTCACGCCTGAGTTTAGAACGGCAGTCTTGTAATCTTCAGAAAGCTCGATGGCGGTCTGCCACATATCCGTGCCAGTGGCAAAATTGATGCCAGAAATCATGAGGTAAACGACGTCGCTGCCTGTGAAAGCCTTGGTGAGGAAGTCGACGTCACGGTTTGAGCCGACAGCAGCCTTGGCGCCGAGCGCCTTGATGTCGGCGATCCGATCTTTGGAGCTTGTGATGACGGTGACATCGTGACCATCTGCGATGAGGCGTGGAAGGTAGACACGATTGATATTGCCGAGTGAGCCGAGAACTGTGATTTTCATTGTGTTCTCTCCTTCTTTTTGATAAAGTGATGTCAGTGACTGACATTGGAGATCATTATGCGCTTGCTGAATACTGTTGTCAAGAAAAAATGTCAGTTACTGACCTTTTTGATAAATTGTAAAAAAATTACAAAAATAGGAATGGTAAAATGAATAGTAAAGAGAAACTGCAGGCGGCGGCCACGAAATTATTTATGGAAAAAGGCTATGAAAATACGACGGTGCAAGAGATTGCAAGCCTTGTAGGTGTGACGGAGAGAACCTTTTTCCGGCAATTCAAGGACAAGTCTGACGTGCTTTTCGACACAAGAAATGAGATGGGGCAGCAAGTCGCGGCTTTTATCACGGACCATTTTGACGTCGAGCAAAAGCCGCTGAAGCTTGCGGTTGATGGCTTTGCCTCGGTTTTTAGTTTTTTTGATGGCGAGCGGGAGAGGGTGCTGGCGCGGAATCAAATTATTCAAAGTAACCCTGATTTGCAGGAGCGTGAGCTGCTAAAAAGCCAGGCGCTGATTGAGTCTGTCACAAACGTCTTGTCTGTCAAATATGATAGCGAGCTGTCAGAGCTTGCCGCACGATTTGCGGTTGGAATTTTTCACATGGCTTTTAACAAATGGATTGAAAGTGCCGAGAAAGGCTTTGTGGAGCAGGTGCTCGCAGTTTATGAGGTGTATCAAAAACTCTGTCAGTACTGACAGAGTTTTTGATTATTGCGGCGCCGAAAGTCAGGTGACAAGAACATTGCCCAAATGAAGTCCTCATATCGAAGGCTTTTTTAATTATCGGATCAAATTCTTGTCATGTCCGCCGTGCAGCTCGATAACCCCGAGGAATAAGAGAGACAAAAAACTTGCCGTTACAGAAAGTGCGGAGAACCCTATCACAAATGATGCAATTTCGCTTCACACTCGACCTCATACTGTGACGGAGTAGGTTGGTATGAACTTGGTGAATAAATGGCAGAAAATATGGCTAGCCATAGCCAACCATATTTTTAAAAGCATTTTTTGATTTTAGACACAATCAGGTTTCCCTTTAAAACGAACCTAAATCCCTTCTAGGATCTCTTCTGTTGTGCGAATCCGGCCAATCCTCGGAAAAATAACGTCCCGTACATGCTCATGTTCGGCCTTGGTGAACCCGGTCATGGCGTCAATTGCAAAAATAAGTTGATAGCCGTGCTGAAATGCCTCTCTTGCGGTTGTATCGACTCCGATACCTGAGGATATACCGCATAAAACGATCGTATCAATATTTCGGCGGCGCAGCTGCAGATCAAGGTCTGTTCCATGGAAAGCCCCCCATTGTTTTTTGGAGATGATATGGTCTGTCTCGGTCACTCCGAGCTCGGGAACAAATTCATCCCAGCCCTCTATCAGGTTCAGTCTAGGTACCGTGGTATCGAGCTTGGGAGAAGGTATATCCTTGAAGTCTTTACTGGATACGTGTACAAGATTCACAAAAGCCCCCTTGTTACGAAAAAGATTGGCCAGCTTAGCTGAATTTGCAATGACCATCTCGGCAGAATAAGGAGCATACTGACTGCTAATCCATTTTTGGAGGTCAATGACGACCAGAGAAGTCTTGTTCCAATCCAATAACGGTGCTCGTTCCTCACCCTTCAAATGATTGCCATTTAGTTGATTCATATAGAATCTCCTCCTAACCTTATCTTGTAAAAAAATGATGACTACATCAGTATATAATCGATAATATAGAATAACGAGAGAGGGAATTAACCTAGGAGCGTTACTCCCAGAATACAAAGAAATACTGGAGGGATGAGATGAAATGCAGGAGGAACGCGAAAAGACCGGAGAATTAGCTGAATTTCTCCGTACCCAACGGGCCCGTCTGACTCCGGAGCTGGTAGGTTTGCCTTCCGGTGAAAGACGGCGGACACCTGGTCTTAGAAGGGCAGAGGTTGCCATACTCGCTGGTATCAGTGTGGATTGGTATACATGGTTGGAGCAGGGTAGAGACATTCAGGTATCCATCCAGGTGCTTGATAGCTTGTCCCGTGCGCTGCGAATGAACGACATTGAGCGAAAACATCTCTTCTTGCTCGCTGCAGGACACTTACCTCCGAGTAATCAAGCGCCACAGAACAAGGTAAGCCAGCTACTGCAGGATTTTTTGGACAGACAGGGGGAAAGCCCTGCCTTTGTGGTAAATTCAAGGTGGGATGTCGTAGCCTGGAACCAGGCCGCGATTCTTGTTTTTGGAGATTACGAAGCAATGTCGGCAAGAGACAGAAATTCGATATGGCGCCTATTCACTACGAATAATGCGAAGCGGATGCTGGGTGACAGTTGGGAAGCGAACGCCAAACATCGGTTAGCCCAGTTTCGGGCCAACTATGCAAATACAGTCGGGGATCCTTGGTGGGGAGAGCTTATTGAGGACCTGCACCAGCAAAGTAAGGAGTTCCGGGAATGGTGGCCGTTGCATCAAGTTATAAATGTGCCGGAAGGTGAAAAGCTGCTTAATCATCCTGTTGTCGGTTCCCTTCGTTTTGGTCATCTTTCCTTCCAGGCTATGGACTCCGTTGACCTCCAGGTTACAGTTAATATTCCTTTGGATACTCCAACAATTGAAAGAATGAGAAAACTTCTTTCTGCGGTTAATCGATAATTCAGCATTTGCCACGTCCGTTGAAGTTATTCCATTTTGGCAGGTGACCTTTCTTTAGCGGGATGGAATAATGAACGAACATCGTGATGTTACTATGATTCCAATTTGTAAAAAAATTCAAGTGGGTGAGTTGGGGATATGGCTAAAATCGTCAGCGCATGGACCTAGCCAAACGTAACGGTCGTCTCATCGTTCGGATTAATGACTCACAGGATTGCTCTAAAGTGGTTGTTTAAGCGAGACACTGTAAAGAGACCCTTTTTATTTGCCGTTAGACCCGATACGGTGAGCCGTATCACATATTTTGAGGGGAATTTTACCACTTTCACTCAACTAATGGGCTAAGGTTCAGTGAAATGGGCTGTTTAATATCGTTTTCTATTTATTTAGCCAGAGTAACACATCTGCTTAGCCTAAAATATGATGAGTCTAGAAATCAAATGAGGTGAGCAAATGGCAGTTGTAAAATCCAGGCAACAGGATATCGATATGTTGGCAAGGTTGCTTCGAGCTGAGGCTGAGGCCGAAGGCGAAATGGGCATGCTCCTTGTTGGAGCTGTTGGCATTAACCGAATAAGAGCGAATTGTTCCGATTTTAAAGGAATCCGGACAATTCCCGAAATGATTAACCAGCCGCATGCGTTCGAAGCGCTACAACATGGTATGTACTATCAAAGAGCAAGAGATAGAGAACGCCGTCTGGCACAACGGGTTGTGAATGGGGAACGGAATTGGCCAGCCAAATACTCGCTATGGTACTTCCGCCCAGGATCGTATGAAAACCCCGGACCATGTCCGCCAACTTGGTATAATCAGCCGTTTGTAGGTCGATGGAAGAAACATTGTTTTTATGAACCGACTGCGATTGAATGCGAAAATGTATATAGTACGTTTTAAAATCTGCATGATTGCATCAGATCAAGTTTTATTTCGGCGGGACTCATGCATGACTTTGTAGGTAAGAAATACCTAAATCACAACGCATTTTTGCCGATGATCCCATTACGCTGAACCGTATCACAAGGGGGCTGACTCCCCACGCCTCCGCCAACCTTACTAAAAACGAACATAACATACTTAGTTGGTGGTTTTTCAGTAACAGTTTGGTTTAGTTAGTAAAAAGACAGTTAGGGCACATTGACCAGCCTTAACTGTCCTTTTATTCATGACTCCAAACAGATTGCAGAAATCGTTAGAAATGACGCCAGCCGCTGTTGACAGCGCCTTGCAAAGAGCTTCGAAAATAATATTATAGAATGGTTTGAAGGTAAAAAATTTAAAAATATCGTAATCAGCTCTTGCGTAGCCTGAAATTTCAAATCTCTATGTTTGTCTCCAAAAACTCAAGATATTTTGGGTCGTCTTCCATAAAAATTCCAATACCGGCGCCCATGTAAGCCCGGGTTAACTCGTCAGCCGCCTTTTCAAAGTTTTCCTGTTCATAATATAACTGCCCAAGCCGAAGGTGAATATACGGATTACCCAACCCCTTCGGACACTGTACGGCATTAAAAAAGCACTTGAAGGCCTTATCGTAATTCTTCATACGATAGTGGACATCCCCAATAGCTACATATATCCAGGTAGCGGCCTCCCATTCTTGATGATTTTCAGGCAATAAACGGAGGGCGGCAATATAATTTTGCTTGGCGGCATCAAGATCGCCTACCTTCACTAAGTCATCGCCTTGTGTACATAGAACCCTAATTGCGGAATAAGTGGAATCTGAGAGCTGCAAAGCGATCTCTCCTGTTCTATTCGATTGGATTAGATTAAGGAATTTTAGCCAATGATCGTTTGTTGGCTTTCATCAAAAATGATGGCGTCTGGTATTGCCGATTAAATAGCCTATTGCCCAAATGATATGATCTGTAAATTCTTCTCCATGATCAGGCGGGAATACGAAGCGAATGCGCTCGGCACAGTCTTTGACTTCAGGCATTCATATGAAGAGTCTACCAAATTTTTAAGCCTATTCATAGATTGAAAGCGCGTTCTAGTTTATGTGAGTACTATTTTCAAGAGGGCCATGCGTGGCATGTAGTATTTTAAGCGGCTTGATATGGTTTAGAAGAAAGGATGATAGAGATGGCAAATGATAATCAACAGCTTGACAAGGAATCGATTAAGTACCTAACGACTGCCCCTCTTCGGGAGAATGATCCTAAGTTTATATGCGCAATAAGTGATGTAGCCTATGAGTTTTTAACAACAGATGAAGTAGGTTTGATAGTACAGCTGTATTTTAAAATGAAGAATATTGCCCTGCGAAATAAGATTCTGTATGGTTTAATCCGGTGCGGGAATTTGGAACTGAAGGATTTCTTTGAGAAAGCCTATAAAAAAGAACGATATTTGGACATGAGACTGCTCGCGATCCATGGATTAGCACAGTATGCGCCAGAAGAAGAGATCGAAAAGGTCATGCAGCATTTCCTTAAGATCTTGATAAAGAGGCCGGAGACTACCCCCTATAACTACCAAGAATATGAGTTCTTAAGATCTGCCTTCGGGTTGCCTCTACTGATTAAAAAATACGGATATTCCTGTTTTGAAAAAGCACTTCAACAAGTCGAGAAACAGTATCAAGATATGCCGGAAGCATTTAGGGGGCATTTTACCTTTGATGACAACGGAAAGGCAGTTCAATTGAGAACTCCAAACGAAACGAAGCAAATGATTGAACGCTTTTACGCATCCCAGCACCGTTACTAATCAGCCGAACGAGGTAATTCGTTATCATTTATCACAGTCAGATAAGCCCAATCTTCTCCGATTCTAATTGGAGTGTTCCTACCCACTCTCCCGATTTCTATGCTTTAATAAAATGAGCGGTATCAACAAGAAGCGTTGAAAGTGGGATTCTATGAAGCGACTAACGATTGCCTGTTCGCCCATGTGGATGCAGGTAAAACAACTTTTGCGGAACAGCTGCTGTACCATACGAACAGTATCCGGTCCCGGGGGCGGGTGGATCATCAGGATGCGTTTCTGGACAGCCACGATATTGAGCGGGCAAGGGGTATTACGGTGTTCGCAGATCAGGCAGTAATAGAATATAAAGGAGACCGTTATTATTTGATAGACACGCCCGGACACGTCGATTTCTCCCCGGAGATGGAGCGGGCGATTCAGGTCATTGATTATGCCATCCTGATTGTAAGCGCAGTCGAAGGTGTCCAGGGTCATACGGAGACGGTCTGGCAGCTGCTGCGCAAGCATCAGATTCCGACGTTCTTCTTTATCAACAAGACGGATCGGATCGGTGCGGATGCTGGCAGAACCGAGGCAGATATCCGCCAGCAGTTGACGGGGGAAGTATGCTGCATTACACAGAGCTTCGCTGACGGCATAGTCGGTGAGCCGCTGCGAGAGGCCATGGCGGAGCGAGACGAAGCCTTGCTGGAAGCATTCCTGGAGGGGAGAGAGGACGCTGGCTTCTGGCTGGAGGCCTTGCAGAGGATGATAGCGGCGGGCCTTCTCTTCCCCTGTGCTTACGGCTCTGCGCTTCAGGATACGGGCGTCATTGAATTTCTGGATCAGCTGCATCTGCTGACGACAGCCACTTATGACGAGAATGCTTCGTTCCAGGGACGGGTTTATAAAATTCGGCACGATGCAGGTGGAGCGAGACTCACGTTCATTAAGGCGCTCGGTGGTCGGTTAAAGGTGAGAGAACAGCTTAGTTATGAGAGTGGCGGCGTTCAATATGACGAAAAAGTTACGCGGCTCTTCATGTTTAACGGCCTTAAATCGCAGCCGATGGAACAAGTGGAAGCCGGCGATTTGTTTGCGGTTGCTGGATTGTCCGCCGCCGAGGCTGGACAAGGCCTGGGGTCGATATCAGACAAGTTAGCTTACGGTTCAGAGCCGACGTTACAATCGAAGGTAGTATTCGACAATTCGATACATGTACAGAAGGTACTCGGTGCTTTTCGCACGCTGGAGGCGGAGGAGCCGTCTCTGAACGTCGTTTGGGATGAGAAATTGCAGGAGATTTCTATCCGCGTCATGGGATTGATTCAACTGGAAGTGCTGGATCAGCTTGTTAGAGAGAGGTTTGGCTTTGCTATCTCTTTTGGGCAACCGGAAATCTTGTATAAGGAAACGATTCAATCGGCTGTAAAAGGGTACGGCCACTTTGAACCGCTCAGGCATTATGCGGAAGTGCATCTGCTGCTTGAACCGGGAAAAAGGGGCAGCGGCATCACGTTCGATAGCAGATGTCATGCCGATGAACTGAATATCAGCTATCAGAATCTGATTCGGAATCATCTCTATGAACGCGAGCATCACGGACTGCTGACCGGCATGCCGGTCACCGATGTGAACATTACGTTACTGAGGGGCCGCGCGCATAAAGAACATACCCATGGCGGTGATTTTCGTGAGGCTGCCTTTCGAGCACTACGGCAGGGTCTGGAGAAGGCGGAGAACGTGCTGTTGGAGCCCTATTACGATTTCAAAATCAAGGTCGCTATCGATGAAATGGGCAGAGTACTGTCTGATATTCAGCGTGCTTCAGGTATTTTTAATCCGCCGCAGACAATCGGAACGCAAGCGGTGGTCACGGGCAGGGTGCCTGTGTCGACTTTCATGAACTACAGCGCCGAATTTGCATCCTTTACGCATGGACGAGGCAGTATTCGCTGCGTGTTCAGCGGCTACGACCGCTGCCATAATACGGAGGAAGTCATAGAACGGATGGGCTACCGCAAAGAGGCAGACCCACTGTATACCTCCTCCTCCATCTTTTGCGCCAAGGGGGCGGGTTACTCGGTGCCATGGGCTGAGGCGGAAGCCAAGATGCACCTTGAATTAGAACCTTGATTGATCTATTAGGAAACTAAGCAACTAAGAAATTATCGTGAGTAGTACATCTATTAATGTGCTGCTTTTACGATTTAAACTGGGCAGTTGCCGTTACTAGGACAGGTGTCCCTACATAGAAATAAGCTGATGAGAAAGGCTTATGTCATGAGCGGGGATGGTGTAAAGCAGATGGCGCAAAAGTTGCAAAAGAAAAGTACAGCAGCTCCTTTGGATTTGGTAATGTCGTAGCGGAAGCCATATTCACTAATAAGGAAGGTGCCAGTGTCAAGGAGTTACGAGGCAGCTGGTATGAGTTACAGGGTATGCCCATCAGCTTCACCTATCACCCGTTTGCAGTAAGAAGACGACCCAATCTACTTAGGCTTTTTGTAGAAGATTTAAAAGTTTTGAAGGAGAAGTGGAAGGAGCTTCAACTCAAGCAGGACATAGATTGACGAGAATATTATAGGAAAGGGGCTGGTCGTGCCAGGCCCTTTTTCATTTCTTTTTCTCCAACTCTGCCTTTAATCTTGCATTCTCTTCCAACAGCTTTTGAACATCCGGGACATCCTTGCCGGAAACCCAGCCATACAAATCGTCTCTTGCTGCATACTCCGGCAATTGATCACGAAGCACCATTTTAATGTGCCGTACATCTTCAACATAATAGATAGGGATTTGTTCCATGACTGATTGCTTAAACTCTTGAAACTTCTGATAGTATTCAATTGCTGCGAAGTCGTATGGCTTTTGTCTTAATGCTTCATCTGTGACAACAAAAGCAAATCTAGGTTTGCCCGCTTCTCCGGCATACTCATACTCCCAATGGATATAGCTCTTGGATTCATCAGGAAGTGTTAGACCATAGAATCCTCCGAGAATCAGGACATATATATCGGACTCGTCGATCCATCTCTTTCTAATTTTCATTGGACTTTCCTTGAAAAATTGCTCGATTCCCGCAGGGATATGACCGGCTTGAAGTATGGCTTCAACAGCGGTATGTCTTTCCTCAATAAGATCATAGTAAGTAGACGATATGTAAATCTGTAATTTTCTCCTCATAGGCCCACCCAAATTAAAGAATTAGTTTAAAAAGAATCTACCACTCTCTCACTTTATTTGTCAAAATTGATTGGGTCCCTCAACTGCCCCAAGCTGAATGTTGAATAAATCCTCCCGATCAAAAATAAGTGATTGACAGTTTAAAAACATTTTGCATAATTAAATTGTGCACAATATTAAATAGGGGTTGACCTCACATGCTGCAACTTAACGAACACCTTTGCTTTTCTTTATATGCTTGCTCCCGGGCCATTTCTCGGTTGTATCGACCGCTATTGGAACAGATGGGAATTACTTATCCTCAGTATCTTGTGTTGCTATCCCTCTGGGAAAGCGACGGGCGGACGGTCAAAGAACTAGGAGAACAGTTAGACCTTGATTCAGGCACCTTGACGCCGCTGCTGAAACGGATGGAAGCGAACGGACTGATTCAGAGAGTACGATCGACGGAAGATGAGAGGGTCGTCTTGGTCCTGCTCACAGAGAAAGGGTTGGCCCTTAAGGGCGAAGCCGATTGTATTCCATCCGCGCTCCTATCAGCCAGCGGCATGTCCACCCAGGAAGTGTCGGAATTAAACAAAGCCATCAAAGTATTAGCGGACAAAGTCATTCAGACCAGCGGCAAATAATTCATTGGAGGTGTGACCATGCCAATAACGACCTTAACTTCAGCGTTAGAGAAGGTCACTGCAGCAAACCCGTTTGAAGTGCAGGCTATACACCAACGTGTCATCCAGCAACTTCAAGAGGAAGGCAAGGCGACAGGACTACCAGTTGGGGAGAAAGCCAAGGACTTTGAATTGTCAGATTCACTTGGAAACCAAATCAATTTGGCTGACGAATTGGCGAAAGGTCCTGTTGTCCTTACCTTTTACAGAGGAGGCTGGTGCCCTTACTGCAATCGACAACTAAGAGCATACCAGGAGATTCTCCCCGAAATTCAGGCGCTAGGTGCTCAGCTTATCGCAGTCAGTCCGCAATTGCCGGATTATACGCTGTCTGATCAAGAGAAAGCAGAATTGTCCTTTAAGGTTCTCAGTGACCCTAAGGGAATCGTTGCCACCAAATATAACCTGTTGTATGAAGTGCCCGACTATCTGAAGAGCATGTATTTAAGCCATAATATTGATCTTCACGAGTACAATGGGACGGATCATTGGCTGCTTCCGGTGACGGGAACGTTCATGATTGACGAATACTCCTTTATCCGCTCTACATACGTGAATCCTGACTTTACCAAGAGGATGGAGCCGGAGGATATTCTCTGGGAGCTGCGCAAATTGTAACCCTTTTTTTTTACCCAAAATGGTTTTGCAAAATTTAATTTTATAAAATATATATAACGATAGAGGAGAATGATACACATGACTAAAAAGATTATTCTTGAGCCTGCTGCACAACAATTCGTTGAGGATACTGCGAATCCGCCCTACTTATTCCATCTTGGGCCAGAGAAGGGAAGAGTTACGGTAGACGAAGTCCAATCGGGAGATGTCAAGAAACCGGATGTAGATATAGAGGAGCTCAACATCCCAGGCGGGCCGAGCGGTCAAGTGTCCGTTCGGATCCTGCGCCCGAAGAACATGGCCGGACAATTGCTTAACACTGTTTTGTACATTCACGGCGCGGGATGGGTGTTCGGCAATGCCCATACCCATGATCGGCTGATTCGCGAGCTGGCGATCAGAAGCGGATCCGCCATCGTATTTCCCAATTACAGCTTGTCTCCCGAAGCCAAATATCCGACAGCCCTTGAAGAGATCTACGCTACCCTGCAATGGATCTCTTCCTCCGGCAAGGATTATGGCCTGAATTCAGACCATATCTCCATCGGGGGTGATAGCGTCGGGGGCAATATGACAGCGGCCATCACGTTGATCGCTAAGGAAAGAAAAGGCCCCGAGATCCAGCGACAGCTGCTGTTCTACCCGGTTACAGATGCCGGAATGGATACGGGCTCGTATCATGAATTTGCTGAAGGATACTTCCTGCGCCGTGACGGGATGGCGTGGTTCTGGGAACAGTATATCAACAAACCGGAAGAGCTGAATGAAATCTATACCTCTCCTCTAAGAGCGTCCATCGATCAGCTTCGCGATCTCCCGCCAGCACTCATCATCACGGCTGAAGCCGATGTTCTTCGAGATGAAGGTGAGGCCTATGGGAATAAGCTTCGGGAGGCTGGTGTGGACGTCACGACGGTGCGTTATCAAGGAATCATTCATGATTTCGTCATGCTGAATGTTTTGGCGGATACATTAGCCGCCCGCGGTGCAATTGCATTAGCCAGCACTTGGCTGAAGGACGGATTTCAATAATAGTAGGGAAAAAATAACCCACACCTACACCCCTGATATCTCCAAACACTGAGCAAAAGACGCAAATCCTCACTATGGGCGTGACTCGGTGTAGTAAGAAACGGACTAGCGTAATGTTGAACGCTAGTCCGTCTCTGTTTGCTCATTATTCCTTATGAGCTGCTTTTGCTCGATATGGGCCACTCCCCATTGATGTAAGGTTTCTAAAATCGGAGACAGGCTTATGCCGTATTCCGTAATAGAACTCAGGTAGTTGATACCGGATATCGTTTTATGGGGGGGAGTCCTGGTATTTGTCGATATACAGCGTCCCGTCCAATTGGAGCTCTGCGTAGAATACTTGATCCACGGAATGAATGCTGGCTTTCTTTAATTGTTGGTTGAGCCAGGCAACGGAGACATCCATTTTTATAAGATTTTTTTCTACGATTTTTCCATCAACGATAAGCTCCGTCGGGATTCCTTGAATAGGCGTAAGGGTTGCTTTTATATCTTTTTTCGTTGCAGGCAGTAGTTCTTCTTTTCTCAACACACTGAGTTTACCGTCAGGTTCCAAAATTGCGAATTCCACTTCTTCGGGTGAGAAGACATCCTTGTTCCGAAGCAACATGCTTAAATCGTCGATGTTGAGGTGCTGTTTAGCCAACGCCTTCTCCAAAATTTCCCCTTTCTTGATGAGAATCGTAGGCTGGCCGTCGAGAATCTCACGAGCTTTGACGGAGCGCAATCCGATCAATGCGATGATGAACGCCAAGAATGACCATAAGACCAAGCTAGATATTCCTTGCAGCAGCGTGATGTGTCTGTTGACGATAATCTCAGCAGTGGTGGAGCCGAAGGTAATCCCTGTTACATAATTGAAAAACGTTAGATGTCCGACTTGTTTTTTACCGAGCAGACGCGTTAAAACGAGTAGAGCAACGAAGGACGTTGCTGTACGAAATAGAATTTCACCATACGTCATGTGCTGAGCTCCTTGCATAACAGATAGTTTTAGATTGGCCTTCGTCCCCATCTCCTATACTTGAAAGGAAAAAGAATCTAATGAATATGAACGGCTGAAAGGTCGTCTTATGCAACATAACGAAGGAGTGAATCACGCAAATCTCCAGGATAGGGTAAGGGGTAGGTAGATTTAAAATGGACAATCTTTATAATGGGAATTAGATGTATATTTTATAGGGGTAAGGGGCGATAGTCATGAAATGGACGCAAGAGATAGAGACGTTGGCGGCAGAGATGGCCGATGTGGCTAGGACGTCCTTTCGCGCTCTTTTTGAAAATGGCGAACGTTACTATTACTGCACGCTATTTACGACTGGAGAGGGACATGCGCCAAGCATCTCCGCCTGGTCATGGGAGGCCTTGGAGAGGGAAGCGGTCAGGCAAGGAGACGAAAGCGACACGCCGGGATCAACGATTGCGGAACTCATCAAATGGTCCTATGCCGATTCACCCTATTGTTGTTTTAGAGATGAGGACTTCGATAATGTTAAACAACTGTTTATGGAACGCCCTTCCATTGCGGAGCTTGAGGTAGACGAATGGAATCGTGAATATGATTTGAGGCTGAAGGCTATGGAACTGGCGATGAAAATGCTCGACGATGAAGGCGTGTTTACCTTGAATCAACCACGAGAGTCTGTATGCGTTCTTGTCGAGGTCATGCCGCCAGATGAGACCAATACTGAAATCGCCCTGCGTTTGAATCGGGCAGAGTCTCCGGCTATGCAAGCATGGCTGGCAGAAGCAGCTGAGTAGGGGCATTCGCATTTAAGAAATCCGAAGAAAAAGGCCTGATAGGCGGTTATGACGTGGAGCACCAGGTCTATGCGGATTCATGCAACTTTACAGAGTTCCTAGCGTAGCCTTGAAATGCACCTCATTAAGTTTCTCAAGGGGGAGTTGTAAGATGCTGTTTGGATTCCTGCAAAGTAGATACGCAAAAAAGCTGGACGGAAAACTCACGTTTTTTGTCCAGCTTTCCTTTTAGGGACTTATTGTACAATCCCATGGGCTTTATGCTACGTAAGAAACGCGCAATCGCTATAGTTTTATTTACTTAAAGATACGTTGCGAAAATTGATACAGCCCGCTGCTCCAAACTTTCCCTTCATGTCCGCCCACATCCAGATACCACATGTGCGGAATATTCATGGTGTTCAAGCTATTATGGAAATTTTGGCTGACCCCCAGTAAATTGTCCGAAGAGCCGCATGACAGCCACAGCAGTTTCAGTTGGCTGGCAACCTGAGACGGATTGGTGATAAGCTGCGATGCCGACTTCGTATTAGGAGCGGATGAGAACGCGCCAATCCAAGAGAATTTATCCAGATGGGTTAATCCGAAGTTCAGCGTTTGTCCGCCTCCCATCGACAAGCCTGCCAGCGCGCGATGCTGCCGATCTTTATACACCGGATAATGGGAATCAATGTAAGGAATAAGGTCATTGATCAGATCGAACTCAAACCTTTCGAAGGCGGCTACCTTGTCCGGAGCATAAATATCGCCTATCGGACGATCATCTTTCATTGCGCGGCCGTTCGGGAATACCACAATCATTGGCTCCAGTTTGTTCTCGGAGTAGAGGTTGTCGAGGATATTTCTCGGATTCATACCATTGAGCCATTCATTCTGATCCCCACCAATACCATGCAGCAAGTAGAGGACGTTATAGGTTTTCGAAGGTGTATAGCCCGGAGGCGTATACACCATCGCGTTCCTAGAATTGCCTACTGTTGTGGAATAGTAGGAAATCTGCTGCACGTTTCCGTGCGGGATATTTTGGCGGTAAGCATCATATCCCCGCGGAGCCGGAATTACGGATCCGCTGGCGGCTGCGACAGCAGAATTGCTCTGGTCTTGATCTTGTGTTTCGGATGCAGCATAGGACATTGTCGGCACCAGCAACGTAGTCACCAAAGCCAGACTTAAAATGCGAGTTAAGGCTTTCTTCATTGTACTTTTCCTCCTTGATTTGTGAATTCTATTGGCCTTGATAGTTTGGAGTGAACGCTGATTCACTCTGTTCTGTTACTCTCTCAGAAGCTATTCTCCTTGCTACTATTGATTTGTAACCCCTTTCAAAACTGAGTGACCTTCCCCTCCCCCCTACCCGCAGCACCCATGCTCAAGAATCAAAGCAATGCTCAGATTAATATAATCGTATACAAATATAGGTTACCATAATTTTCATATTATGTAAATCGTAATTTGTGGATTGAATAGTCAGCTATCTACATCTGAGAGTAGAAAGCAGTTAGCTTGGCAACTAGTGATTTGTCAACGGTTCGAACATCAGCGTATCCATGGTACACTGGAATACCTCGTGCCGGTGTAGGTCAGAAAGATTCCCTCATAATAGTTGTCCAGTTTTCTGTTGACAATTCAATATTGCATTGTATGTCTGGATAAGGTGCTGTTATCAGGCTAAAGCCCCGATGACGACGAGCCCGTCAAACGATTTTCGGCGTGCGTATGCCCCATTCGCACAAGCAGGCAGCCCGCCCCTGGCGTAAACTGAATTATAATCAGTGAGCGAGGTGAACTTCCATGGCACAATCGAAAGAGATGCGTGCACGGGCTAAGAAGTTTCAAGGCCGTCCGGTCTGTGTCACCCTGCACAGCGGAGAGACTTACGTCGGCTACATTACCGACGTTAATCGCAGCGGGCTGGTACTTGCCAATGCTGGAGCTCCTCCACGTGCTCCTTCCAGGAAGCAAGACTCCCGATCTCTCAAACGCAGAGCCAGTTCGCATGCCCCGAGCGCCCGTCTGGATAACCGGAAAAGCGGTGCACGTAAACCGTCTGGTCGTTCGCGCTCCCGCAAGCCGGACGCCAAGGTATCTGCATTCCTGCCGATGATGGGCTCGTTGTTCGGCGGCCTGGGCGGGCTTGGCGGTGCCACTGCGGGAGCAGGAGGGCTTGGCAGTATGCTCAGCGGCGGCCTGCGGCTGTTCGGCATGATCCAAAAAGTTGTCCCAGTTGTGAGGATGGGCTACGGTATGATCAAGTCCATTCGCCCGTTTATCGGCGCCGTTAAAGGCTTGATGCCCCAGGCCAGTCCGGCCACGCCGAATAACGAATAATCGTATACCTGCGGATTTTAAGCCCCTTTTGAGTAGTCGAAGGGGGCTAGCTCACAAACCATTACGACTACCACTGTCTAATCCAAATTGGATTGAACTTGGAATAGCCCATTTCTTTTAGTAAATCCCAAGCATGATCCAGAACTTGAGGTTTTCCCTGGATCCAAAGCTTTGGTCGATTTGCCATCAAGTAAGAGATGATTTCAGCGATATGCTTGGGTTTACCCAGATGGATGACAACGTCCATTCCATTATTTTGTGCTGAAATGTCATAAAAGGACCAAGAAGTGTGAGGCTCTTCTTCAGGAGGGTCTGCCTTGAAAATCAACGTGATTTTGATGTTTTTATTCTCTTTCGGAGATAAGTTTAAGATGAAGCGGGACCCGCCTGTATACCAATAAACGAATGCATAACCGTCGACCGTAATATTTCTTAAGTGACTTTTCATTATTTCCCCCCCTCACTATATGTTGGTTAAAAGATGATCTATCGTTTTAGGAGTTTAGTTAATGGAATCAACACGAGTGTACCATATACAATAATACATAGGCACCTGCGAGCTCACCCTTGATTTAATTGTGGCGTGGCAGAGCCTGAACATTCCGAGGTCGAATTTACGAGGAAGCCGAAAAAATGTAAAATGCTACTGACGTTCCGTTGTCAGTAGCGTTTTTGTATATAAGGAGTATTATTTTACTTTTTCTATTTAATCTTTTGAATTAGTGACTGATTGGCAACGTATAGTAATTAAATGCTTGATCCAACAAGGCACTGGCTTCTTGACGCTTCAAAAGCTGTTTGGAGCGGAAGTTTATGGTGCCGTCTACATTGATCTTGGTATCCGGGTCCATGATACCTTGGGAAACCAGAGCTGTGACTGCTTTAACTGCCCAAGCATCCGTTTCGCCACTCAATTTAACCTTAGTTCCAGGCTCAACCTGTTTTAGGTTCTGGATCATTACCGCCGCCATTTGTCTTGTAATAGGAGAATTAGGCTGATAATTACGTATTCCGACCATCATCTGCTTCTTATTCGGTTCAATCATGTAAGGTTGTTTATACCACCCGTGGGCGCGCAGCAGCACTTCTGAGAATTCTCTCTGAGTCATTGTTCCTTTCGGATTGAAGAGGTTGGCTGACTTTCCGCTCATGACTTTTAAAGCATTAAGGTTGTTTATATACGAAATATATTTACTATCCGCAGGAACATCAGAAAACGGTGAATTAATGTTTATTTTTTGCGCATAAGCAACGAGGTCTGGGAGCTGCATGTAATACAAATATGCAATATGGCCTGTTTTATTTTTATTAAACGTCAATTTATTACCTGATTCATCTTCAAATAATAAAGGGTGAATCATTTTTAGTGTATGTTTGCCTGAAGTTCCTTTCTCCATTATTAATTTCCCATCCGAATACGAAACCTTCGTCCTTAAGGCAGCGACACGCGTGTTTTGGTATAATCCCACGTAGTCCTGGGCCTGCTGCTTACTTATTGTCACGTAGGTTGACTTTGGAACTTCCGATTTTCTCGGATAATAATGATTCATAAATTCTTCATACACGTCAAGACTCATCATGGAGTCGTTATTGTAGGACATGTACATCGCTGTATTCTTCTCAGGCAGAATAACAATCAAGGAAGAATGCCCTGTAACATTTCCTCCTTTTAGAATCACATGCTGATTATTCATCTTCTCTTTGAAGTAGCCTTCGAATCCAATTGTTGTAACCGGGAACTCCTTGTCAGGGAATAACTGGTATGTGTGCATTTGCTCTATGCTCTTTGGACTCACCACTTCTTTACCTTTGTACTTGCCTTTGTTCAGGTGCATAATGAGGTACTTGGCCATGTCATCTGCGGTTGAAACGATACCGCCTTCAGGTTTTTCCGTTGGTTTAAACCCGTCCAAGGGTATCAGTTCACCTTTTGGTCCATAGTGAGCAGCCATTCTGCTTAATAATTGGGGGGTAAACCGCACACTTGTCGAATTCATGCCTAATGGTTTGAAAATATTTTTTTCCATATATTTGGCATACGACATGCCCGTTACGTTTGCTACTGCATATCCCGCTAGCATGAAACCAAAATTGTCATAGGTGTACGCTTCTCCTGGAGGCCTAACAACAGTTGGCATATTTGACTCAATGTACTTCTTCATTGGAAAATATCTGTACGCGTATTCTGGATGCATTTCCATGAGAATGTCTGGTTCATCAAATCCACTTGAATATGTAAGTAGATCAAACATCGTCAGTTTTTTTCCTGTTTTATTCGGAATCTTTATTCCTCCTAAATACTCTTGGACATCGTGTTTTAAATCCATTTTCCCCTTATCGACCAACTGCATAGCTGCCAATGCAGTGAATGACTTTGTAACAGAGGCAATTTGGAAAACGGTATTTTTATCAACAGGAATTTTTTTCTCCTTGTCGGCATAACCGTAACCTTTGCTTAGCATCACTTTCCCACCTGCGACGACTACAAAATTAGAACCTACGGTATTAAACTTCTTCATCTTGTTCGCAAAAACACCATCTGCAAAAGCTTCTAGTTCCTTGGCATCTCGCGGTCCCTCCAAGCTAGCCCTTTCAGATGCAACTGGTACGTTAACGGGTGCGGCAACTGACGCGCCGTTGGGTGCCATACATGCGGTAGTTATCGTAGTAGATAATAGTAGAACCGCGAGAATGGTGTAAATCATTTTTTCCATGAATGATTTCTCCTTGAAATGTATTTTTGCCTTATAGCATCCGGCAAAACCGAGTATGGCAAAAGACTTGTCATACCAACAAGTTACATTTCGTCACCCACCATACCAAACTACTTCAAAGTGTCATATGATAATTAGGCACTAGGTAGGTTTAAAGGGGCTATGAACCCCTTCAATTCAGTTTCTTCTTTACTGTCTCTCCCTCAATTAACACGGGCTGATAATAGGTTTGGTTGCTCAGATCCTTCTTCCCTTGCAGTTTCTTAATAACCCAATCGGCGGCATCACGGCCCATTTGCTCCTGTGGATGTGTCAATGTCGTGAGTTTGATGTTCGCATTTTTGGATATATAGGAATTGTCTTGGCCAATAATAGACAAATCTTCGGGAACCGATATACCAAGCTGCCTGCATACATGTACAACTTCTAATCCGACCTCGTCGTTATAGCAGACAATTGCCGTTAACTCGTCTCTTTGTTCGGTCAGGAATTTCTTCAAGTTGGTGGACAGGTCCTGCTTTGTCTCCGTATAGAATGACAGCACTTGTTCTGGGTGAAAACGTAATTTGGCTTCTCCGAGTGCTTTGATATAGCCTTTCATCCGATACTTTCCTTGTAAATCGTCCATTTTGGCAATAATGCCAATCTGTGTGTGTCCATTAGCGATCAATTCTTTGGTTGCCAGATAGCTGGATTGTACGTCATCGAGGCAGAAGTAAGGAACTTCCAACTCTTCGTAATAAGCATTAATCATAATGAATGGAACATCCTGTTCCTTGAATGTCAGGTAGTAAGCGATATTGGGATTATATAGATTGCTTTTTGTAGGCTCGATGATCAAACCATCGACACCAAAGGACAGCATCATCTCCAAGGCTTTCTTTTCCTGTGCGACATCATTATTGGTACTCGCTAATAGTAATGAATAATTATCTTCATTTAATCTGGCCTCAATCCCGCGAATAATCGAGGGGAAGATGTAGTCAGAGATGTAGGTCGTGATGACTCCGATGGTTTTATTACTGGAATTGCCACCGGTTTTTGATCGAAATTGGTTGCTGACATAGGTGCCAGATCCTTTTTCACTTCTTAAAAAACCCTCGTTCGATAGTTCCAGAATAGCCTTTCGAACCGTCTGGCGACTAACTTTATACTTATCCTGCAAAGCGAATTCCGTTGGAATTTGTTCTCCTACGCTGTATGCCCCTGAAAGAATGTTGCTTTTTATATCCTCAAGGATGACCTGATACTTTGGTTTCACTTTAATCCTTCTTTCCAAGTTGTTCTAATACTAATTAACGAATCCACAATATTTGTATGTACATATTTTAGCATAAATATGAGCTTATTATAATCTATTGTCCTGTATGTATAAATACTAAAAAGAAAATAGAGAAATACTCGGCTTCTTTAATTATTTGTAAGTATAAATATGTTTCTGTGTTGACAAATGTACGCACAAAAAATATACTAAGGCTGTAAATAAAAGAAAGCGCATTCTTTCATTATTGCGGTTATAACAGTTGTTCAGAGAGAGGAGTAACGTGAGCATGGATCAAGACATTAAACAAGCGATTACTAAGGGAAAAACCTCACTTGGTATCGAATTTGGATCCACACGTATCAAGGCAGTGCTGATTGATCATCGTTTTGAAACAATCGCATCTGGAAGCTATGAGTGGGAAAACCTCTTGGTAGATGGCTATTGGACGTACAACTTAGAGAGTATTATTACGGGTCTGCAAGAGGCTTATCGTGAAATGAAGCAAGAGGTTGAGCAAAAATATGGAGTCACCCTTCATACGGTTGGTTCTATAGGATTCTCTGCAATGATGCACGGCTATATGGCTTTTGACAGCAAAGGTGAGTTGCTTGTTCCGTTCCGGACTTGGCGGAATGCGACAACCGGTGCTGCAGCAAAAGCTTTAACTGATAAATTCCAATTCAACATTCCTGAGCGATGGAGTATTGCTCATCTGTATCAAGCGATATTGAACGAAGAGCAGCATGTTCCTCATATTGATTTTATGACGACGTTGGCTGGATATATTCACTGGCTGCTGACTGGCGATAAGGCGATTGGTATTGGAGATGCTTCCGGTATCTTCCCAATTGACGAGACTACGCATGATTATAACGAGTCGATGGTTAGGCAGTTTGATGAACTCATTGCAGCCAAAGGCTACGATTGGAAGTTACAAGACATTATTCCTAAAGTTTATATCTCTGGCGAGCAGGCAGGTGTACTAACCGCTACTGGAGCCAAAATCTTAGATAAATCAGGGGATTTACAACCTGGCATTCCACTTTGCCCTCCAGAAGGTGATGCGGGAACAGGGATGGTCGCTACGAATAGTGTGAGAAAACGTACTGGCAACGTCTCTGTGGGAACCTCAGTTTTTGCCATGATTGTATTAGAGAAGGATCTTTCGGCGGTATATCCGGAAATTGATCTGGTGACTACACCGAACGGGAATCCGGTCGGAATGGTTCATGCCAATAACTGCTCAAGTGATCTCAATGCTTGGCTGGGCTTGTTCCGTGAATTCTATGAGGCCATGGGGCAAAAGGCAGATCCGAACCAATTATTCAGTGTCTTGCTGAACAAGGCTTTGGAGGCAGATCCAGATGGCGGCGGCTTACTTAGCTACGGCTATTTGTCAGGAGAGAATATCACCGGCATAGAGAAAGGTCGGCCATTGTTTGTTCGCTCTCCTGAAAGCCGTTTCAATTTGGCCAATTTTATGCGCACTCATCTGTTCACAGCATTTGCTGCTTTGAAAATCGGGATGGATATTTTGACGAAGAAGGAAAATGTCGCAATTGACAGTATTCTGGCTCACGGTGGTTTATTTAAAACCCCTATCGTCGGACAAAAAATTGTTGCGGCAGCCATGGATGTTCCGGTATCTGTGATGGCAACAGCCGGAGAAGGCGGAGCGTGGGGGATGGCTATTCTGGCTTCTTACATGATGAACAAGGATCAACAAGAAAGTCTGGAAGACTTCCTCGACCAAAAAGTATTCAGAGATGTTGAGGGACAAGAAATTCATCCTGACGGTTCCGATGTTAAGGGATTCGAAACATTCTTAGAACGCTACACACAAGGCCTGGCGATTGAGCAGGCTGCTGTAGATAATCTAGTGGAAAACTGGAGGAATTGACGTGTTAGAGCAGCTGAAAGAAGAAGTATTTCAAGCCAATCTGGATTTGCCTAAACATGGACTCGTGAAATACACCTGGGGTAACGTCAGCGCGGTTGATCGTGAACGCAGCTTATTCGTTATTAAACCGAGCGGGGTTAGCTATGACACGATGAAACCTAGCGATATGGTAGTTGTTGATTTTGATGGCAATGTTGTTGAAGGAGAGATGAGACCTTCATCGGATACACCGACTCATGCCGTGCTTTACAAGCACTACGCAGAGATCGGCGGTATCGTGCACACGCATTCGACTTGGGCAACCGTCTGGGCTCAAGCAGGCCTGGATGTACCTGTAATGGGAACTACTCATGCAGACACCTTCTATGGCTCTGTTCCCTGCGCTCGTTTCCTGACACAAGAGGAGATTAATCGTGGTTACGAAGCCGAAACGGGCCGTGTCATCATCGAAACCTTTGAGCAGCGCGGACTGGATATTTTAGCAGTGCCGGGTGTCCTGCTTAAGGGTCATGCTCCTTTCACCTGGGGCAAGGATGCGAAATCCGCAGTTATGAATAGCGTTGTGTTGGAAGAAGTTTCAAAAATGAATTTATTCGCACGGGAATTAAATCATTTTGCCGAAGAATTGCCGCAGCGCATTCTGGATAAACACTATTTACGCAAACATGGGAAAGACGCTTACTACGGCCAAAAATAAGACCAACTAAACTAATTAAATGAAGAAAAGAGGATGAATGTTATGTCAACAGTAGGTACAAAACAGTTCTGGTTTGTCGTAGGTTCACAACATCTGTATGGAGAAGAAGCATTAGCAGAAGTCAAAGCACACGCACAAGAAATGACCGATGCCCTAAATAAGAGCGGCGTTCTGCCTTATCCGCTCGTATTGCAGGATCTGGCAGTTAGTGCAGACAAAATTACCAGCCTTATGAAAGAAGTCAACTATCGCGACGAGGTTGCTGGTGTCATCACGTGGATGCATACCTTCTCACCTGCAAAAATGTGGATTCGTGGTACTAAATTGCTGCAAAAGCCGCTGCTTCATTTGGCTACACAGTACAATGAAAGCATTCCTTGGGCTACGATTGATATGGACTTCATGAACCTCAATCAGGCAGCTCATGGTGACCGTGAATATGGATTTATCAATGCTCGTCTGAAGAAACAGAATAAAGTGGTTGTAGGTTACTGGGAACGCGCAGAAGTGCAAAAGCAAATCGCAGAGTGGATGGATGTAGCGGTTGCTTATAACGAAAGCTTCAATATCAAAGTTGCCCGTTTCGGCGACAACATGCGTAACGTTGGTGTTACGGAAGGCGATAAGGTTGAAGCCCAAATCCAATTTGGATGGACTGTTGACTACTTTGGAATTGGCGACCTTGTTCAGTACGTCAATGCTGTGAAGGAAGAAGAAATTGATGCTTTGTTCGCGGAATACGCCAAACTCTATGAATTTGATTATGGTACTTACAGCAAGGAAGCTTGGGAATCCAGCGTAAAAGTGCAAGCAAGCTATGAAATTGCTATTAAGCGATTCCTGGATCATGGTGGATACACTGCCTTCACTACGAACTTTGAAGACCTTTATGGTATGAAACAGCTTCCTGGTCTTGCCGTTCAACGTTTGATGGCACAAGGGTATGGCTTCGCGGGTGAAGGAGACTGGAAGACTGCAGCGCTCGATCGTCTGCTTAAAGTCATGAGCCATAACCAATCCACTGGCTTTATGGAAGACTACACCTATGAATTAACAGCGGGTCAGGAATCGATCCTTCAATCCCATATGCTTGAAGTTGACCCAACGTTGGCAAGCAACAAGCCTAAAATCATTGTTTCTCCGTTAGGTATCGGCGATCGTGAAGATCCAGCCCGTCTGGTGTTTGACGGTAAGGCAGGGGACGGCGTAGTTGTTTCCATGGCTGACTTTGGCACCCATTATAAGCTGCTGATCAATGAGGTTACTGCATTTGAACCTACAGTTCCTGCTCCCAAACTTCCGGTGGCCCGTGTACTATGGAACGTGAAGCCCAACTTCCAAGACGGAGTTAAGGCATGGATTGAGAACGGCGGCGGTCACCATACCGTGGTTTCCTTGAATCTAACCACAGACCAAATTGTTACCTATGCAAAACTGGTTAACCTGGAATACGTAATTATTAAATAATTATAGTTCATCGATAAAAGCATTGGGTCAGTCCTCAAGACCCAATGCTTTTTATTGTTTATCAAAGGATTTTTAATTCATAAGGATGTGATACTATGGCAAATTTACCGTCTACGAAACCGAAATTGGTTATCGTTGAAGGGATACCTGGCTCTGGCAAATCCACATTATCTAGATACATACATGACATGTTAAACACACATCAAATAGAATCGGAATTATTTTTAGAAGGGAACTTACAACACCCTGCTGATTATGAATCGGTTGCATGTGTGCCGAACGAAGAACTTGATAGACTCCGGTCTAGCTATTCCGATGTGTTTCATTACATTAACCCGTTTGTATATTTGAACGGGAATGACTCATTAATCGCATATGCACTTGCGCAGCAATCAGCTCAAAATGCAATTCCCTTTAGTCTGTATGAGAAAATCCGGCGTTATGAAATTTACGACGGAATACCTGTACAAAAATATTGCGAGTTGATGGTTCAACGCTGGAGTTCTTTTGCTAAAGATCAGCGAAAAAAAGAAAACCTAATTATACTTGAATGCTGTTTTTTACAGAATCCGGGGTGCGCGTTACTCGCTCGACACGATGCAGGAAATGATCGATTTGTTCAGCATGTATTACAGATAGCGGAGCAAATTCAGGACCTAAATCCAATTTTGTTTTATTTGAAGCAACCTAACATCCGTGAGACGATTGAGCGAGTCAAAACGATGAGGTCTCAAGAATGGCTGGATTTTGTGATTTGGTACCATACGGAACAGGATTATGGAAAGAATAAGGGGCTGCACGGGTACGAAGGATATATTCAGTTCCTTGAGCATCGGCGAGAGCTAGAATTGCGTATTATTGAACAACTTCCTTTTCAATCTTTTATACTGGATAACTCCGATTATGATTGGGAGAATCAACAACGGACTGTTTCGAGCATCATGATGAAGTATCTATAATTCTGGGAAACGAGGTAACCATTTGTAGCCATACCGGCACTTATATATAGAATTTGCATACAGAGGAGGTGCAAGAGGTGCAGCATTGGATTGAAGAAGCTCAGCTAGGCGATCAAAATGCATGGGAGCAGATCGTGCAGCATTTCAGTGGGATGGCTTTTTCAGTAGCATATACGAGGCTAGGGGACTGGAGTCTGGTAGAGGATACGGTTCAGGAGGCGTTCGCTGAGGCTTTTTCCAACCTCCATAAATTACAGGAAGCAGAGGCGTTCCCTGGATGGTTCAAGACCATTGTTGAACGTCAATGTCATCGTCTTCTGCGCCGCAAGAAGCCCATGATGATGCCGTTGGACGAAACTATAGTCATGGATGTAGAGAAGTTTGATGTGGAGCTTATCGCTGAAAGAAGAGAATGGCACCAAAAGCTTCATCAATCCGTCGAGGGTTTATCTGACAAGTTAAAACTGGCGGTTCAGCTGTACTATTTTCAAGGGTATTCAATCGGTGAAATATCAGGCTATTTAAGTCTATCTCCATCCGTGCTGAAAAAACGGTTGTTCGATGCTCGCAATAAGCTGAGAGCTTCACTACTTGTCACCGACTTTGTGTCCATGTTCAACGATATCTATGAAGGAGGAGATTCGGTGCTACATGTAGTCAACGGAGACCATGTTGGTGACAAGCTGAAGAAAGGAAACGTTGGCGGAGATATCTTGGTCTGGAGAGAAGTGTATCCAGTAGGTCCAGTTTTCCTTGAAATGAGCGAGCCCTTATCTAGAGCGGCTAGAGTGGAATATTTGGAGAGGGTTCTCGGAATCTCAGAGGAAGACTACGTGTCCAATTGCAAGGCCCAGGAGCAGATTTTGCATAACTTTCATAAATATGATGAAGTCGTGCTATGGTTCGAGCACGATTTGTTCGACCAGCTGATGCTAAGCTACTTGTTGCACTGGTTTTCAACGCAGACCCTAGGCGAAACCAAACTGAGCCTGCTGTGTATCGGCAACTATCCAGGCATTGAGCCGTTTAGGGGCTTGGGACAGCTTACAACGAAGCAATTAGAAAAATTGTCAGGCACGTGGCAGCAGATCGGTCAACAGGAGCTTGAGACGGGCAAAAAAATCTGGGAAGCCTACGCCTCTCCGGATATAGTGCGGCATATTGACATTTTGCACGAAGACACATCTGCCCTGCCTTTTGCTCATGCGGCACTTGAACTGCACCTATCTCGTCTACCTTCTACCATGAATGGGCTGGGCATCGTAGAACAGACAACCTTAGAACTCGTTCAGCAAGGAGTAAATACTCCGCAAGGGCTGTTTAAGCAGATTGGGAACCAGCTAAGTGGTCTAGGCATGGGGGATTTGGAATTTTGGTATCGTTTAAGGAATATGTCCCAACAACCATATGCACTGTTAGAGATTCAAGGGCCCCACTCATTTCCTGATCGTCAAAAGAAAACAACTCCATCCTTTGACCAATGCGTTGTGGCAATAACGGAAGTAGGGAGAAATATAGCGGCAGGGGCACAGGACTGGGCGAAGATGAAGGGAATAGACGAGTGGTATGGCGGCTTGTGGCTGCAAGGTGATCTGGCATGGCGCTGGGATTCAGAGAGAAAGCAGTTGGTGTATACGGAACCTTATTATAAATGACAGCAGGTTCTGGATGTAGACTGGGCTTAGTTCATATCAAAAGCCCTGTCGCATCCTGATACCCCATACGAACCAACAAGCTATTACCATTTAGCTCATGTACTTTCTTCACGGTCACATCTAACTCCATACCAAGTATATACTGCAACACTTCAGCAACATACTTAGGTTGGTTAAGATTAATAAAATATTGTTTACCCTCTTTCATCACTCGTAATCCCTCATTCAAAGGGCTACCAGTGACAATTGTATCTTTAGTAGTAAACTGAACTATAAATTTTATATCTTTATTTTCAGAAATAATAGTCAACTTGGATCTACAGTAAATATCTCTGACCGTTCTATAATTCCATAAATACGTATTTCCACGAACTACTATTCTCCTCATAGCACTTTAGTCCCCATTTCTGCAAGGATGACAGAATCATCGCGGATTCTGCCTCTTAAATTAATTCGCTCCCTCATATTTAAAGGCATAAAACATAGCGGATAGCCCAGCGTTCCACCAAGGCATGGATTTGGTGGTTAATCCTCCAAGCGAGCGTTCGATGGCTTGTCAATCCTTGGGCGGAAGTGCTCCTTATTATTTTCGGGCTGGGGGCAGCAGGGGTCCAAGGATATTCCTTTCTTCACCCGTTAATTCGTATCTTCGTCTCTTATTTTACTTGATTTCTACGTATTGTACAGTTGGCGTACAGGCCCTAGATGAATCACATGTTTATTCTTGAAATCCTACATAACCATTTCAATTTATTCATATACATAAACTGTTGATTTGATTATTGGGAAGCTGTAATCCACAGGTGTAACAAAATCAGCTATGTTTCTTATAAAAAACGGAGTTCAATTCTTATTTCCACAAAGAAAAATCTCTCTTTTTAGCAGAAATGATTTATAATTATCAGATAAAAGTAGATATAATTTTTAAATGATTATATTTAAGTTATAATGGAGATAGAAAAGGTATGTTCCTGAGTGGAGCCTTGCTTCTTGAATCAGTTAAGCAGGAGGGCCTGCTCTTTTTTGCAAATATAAGAGATAAGGAAGGTTTTTATGAATAGTATTCAGAAAAATACAGACGTTATCTTAATTGGTGCCGGGGTCATGAGCGCGACTCTGGGATCATTGCTGAAAGAGTTAGCACCGGAATGGGAAATTAAAGTGTTTGAGAAACTGGCAAGTGCAGGAGAAGAAAGCTCTAACGAATGGAATAATGCAGGCACGGGTCATGCTGCACTATGCGAGCTGAACTATACTTCCGAAAAAGCGGACGGATCTGTAGATATTCGTAAAGCGGTTAATATCAACGAACAGTTTCAGCTCTCAAGACAGTTTTGGTCTTTTCTTGTCAACAGTAATTTGATTCGTAATCCACAGGACTTTATCAGGCCAATACCCCATATGAGTTTGGTAATGGGTGAAAAAAACGTATCTTTTTTAAAAAAACGCTTTAAAGCGCTTTCAGGTGTTTCTCTTTTTCAAGGCATGGAATTCTCCGATGACCCTGAAAAGCTGAAGGAATGGATTCCGCTAATTATGGAAGGCCGTACATTGAATGAACCGATCGCGGCCACTAAAATTGACTCTGGAACAGATGTTAACTTTGGTGCTTTAACACGCATATTGTTTGACCATTTAAAAAGTAAAAATGTAGAGATTAGATACAAGCATAGTGTAAAGGATATTAAACGTGCGAGCGATGGCTCGTGGAAAGTCAAAGTGCATAATCTGGATAACGGTAAAATTGAATATCATCATGCCAAATTTGTCTTTATTGGTGGTGGGGGTGGAAGTCTGCCTTTACTGCAAAAAACAGGCATTCCTGAGTCCAAATATATCGGAGGCTTCCCGGTAAGTGGGCTATTTATGGTATGTAACAATCCTAAATTGGTTGCCCAGCATCATGCGAAAGTATACGGTAAAGCTAAGGTTGGGGCTCCTCCCATGTCTGTTCCGCATCTGGATACAAGATATATCGGTAACCAAAAAGCATTGCTGTTTGGACCTTTTGCCGGCTTTTCGCCAAAGTTCTTGAAAACGGGTTCAAACCTGGACCTGATTGGTTCCGTAAAGCCCAATAACCTCATCACGATGTTGGCGGCAGGGGCCAAAGAAATGGCATTGACCAAATACCTGATCCAGCAAGTGATGCTATCGAATGAAAAACGGTTGGAAGAATTACGTGAGTTTATTCCAAACGCTAAAATCGAGGACTGGGAGATCGTGGTGGCCGGCCAACGTGTGCAAGTGATCAAAGATACGGAGGGCGGTAAAGGAACCCTTCAATTTGGTACGGAAGTGGTGAGTTCGGCTGACGGCTCGGTAGCTGCATTGCTCGGTGCTTCTCCGGGTGCTTCCACTGCTGTGCACGTTATGCTGGAAGTATTAGAAAAATGCTTCCCACAGCATATGGAAGAGTGGGAACCGAAAATAAAAGAGATGATCCCTTCTTATGGGTTGTCACTAGCTGAAAACCCAGAGCTTTACCAAGAAATTTATAATACCACTACAGAGGTGCTGGGTCTGGGCGAAAAAGAACCGCTGCATCATTAATTTTACATGGCTAGTAACTCGATCATTCAAATTATTGTAATAAATTGCACAGTAATCTTACGATACGTATTCAAGTCGCATAAGTAACAATCTGAAGCGGTGGGGATCTCCCCACCGCTAATATGCTTGCCTTCGAGTGCAAATCCTATGTAATGCTTCGGTGTTTATTAGTGTGTGCGATGGTGATTATAGTAACTATGGACGGGCAATAAAGAGAGAAAAATAATTCTTTACCGATCGTTCCCGATATGTTAGGATAAAGCCAGACAGAGAAGAAAAACATATGTGGTGACCAATATAGAACGATCGTTTCCAAAAGGTCGATCCATTTAATCCAGACATATTCCAAATGGTCAGGGGGTAGATAGAATGGCCAGGAGCAAAGAATTTGAAGAAAACGCTGTTCTGGAAAAGGCCATGAAGCTGTTCTGGGAGCAGGGGTATGAGAAAACCTCGATGAATGATCTTGTTGAACATATGGGGATTCATCGAAGAAGTATCTATGATACCTTTACCGACAAGCACACCTTGTTCCTCAAAGTGATGGACCGATTCGGAGAGCGCATTAACGGTAGGTGGGCAGCAGGCATCAAGCAATCTCGGACGGCTAAGCAGGCACTTCAGTTCATTTTTGACTCCATCATTAACGGTGAAGAGGACGTACCGCCTGGCTGCATGTTCGTGAATTCGGCTGTTGAATTAGCGATTCGGGATGAGGACATTGACGAGATAGCGACGAAGGCCTTTGCAAAATCGGAGAAAATGCTTGCAGAAATCGTAACGTGGGGACAGCAAAACGGCGAATTTACACAGCAGTACGAAGTGAAGGAGTTGGCTGAGTATCTGCAAAATGCCTTAGCGGGGCTTAGGGTTATGGTGCGGACTTCCGTTCCAAAAGAAAAGCTGCAACGGATTGCTGAGTTAAATCTACGCATTTTAGAGACATAGACGATAACCGAAAACAAATTTTTTTCATAATTTTAGAACGATCGTTCTCATAAACTTTGAAATAACAAAGGAGAGTTAGTATGAAAACATTAATCATCGTTGCCCACCCGGATTTGCAAAGTTCCCGAGTTAATCGGGCCTGGACGGAAACCATGAGGCAGCAGCCTGAAACGACCGTACATGTGCTGTATGAAGCCTATCCTGATCATCAGATTAATATTACCCATGAACAGGCTCTGCTGGACAGCCATGATCGAATCATTTTCCAGTACCCGCTCTATTGGTATAGTACGCCGTCTTTGTTGAAGCAGTGGTTCGATGAAGTGTTGGCATTTGGCTGGGCGTTTGGTCCCGACGGGGAGCATTTGAAAGGTAAGGAAATCGGCATCGCCATCTCGACAGCAGGAACCGCCGCCTCGTATCAGCCCGGCGGCTACAACCTGTTCACGATTCGGGATATCGCGAAGCCGATGGAGGCGCTGGCTAACTATGTGAGTGCCCACTATCTGCCGCCTTTTGCTATCCATAATGCGAACCATGTGACGGATGAGCAGATTACCGCGAGCCAGGCTGCATATGTTCAGCATCTGGCGACCGTGCGTCATATCCAAACATCTGATTTGATCACAATCAATAAATAAAAATCGAGGAGAAAATGAATTATGACAAATAAAATCGCATTAATTACCGGAGCAAGCAAAGGAATCGGACTGGAGGTTGCTAGACAACTGGGGCAGCAAGGGATAACGGTATTGGTCGCTGCACGCACGAAAACAGCAGCAGATGAAGCAGCCGCCGGACTGTTGCAAGAAGGCATTCAGGCAGTCGGTGTAAAGCTTGAGGTGACGAATTCGGCACATATTGCGGAATTGGCCCAATTCATCGAAGATACTTACGGAAGGCTGGACATATTGGTTAACAATGCGGGCATTTTGGCAGAAAAAGCGGGTTATGACGGGGATGCTTTCAGAGATACTTTTGAGGTGAACACGTTCGCACCCTATTTGATTACAGAAGCATTGTTGCCGTTACTGTTAAAGAGCAAAGCAGGCAGAATCGTCAACCAAAGCAGCGCTATAGGCTCGATTCAGTTTCAGTTGACCAATGAACGGGTGCAGCGGCTTGCTACCCCGGCTTATGCGGCATCTAAAGCAGCTTTAAATATGCTGACAGCCTACTGGGCGCAAAAAAACAGTGGGACGCATTTGAAGGTCAACTCCGTACACCCTGGCTTAGTCAAAACGCAGATGGGCGGGGAAAAGGCGGAGCTGTCGGTGGAGGATGGAGCAAAAACGGCGGTCCGGCTGGCAACCCTGCCTGAGGAGGGTCCAACAGGCGGATTCTACTATATGGATGATCAGCTTCCGTGGTAATGACTATTCATCCGACTTGAAGTGATGGTGCAGAATGCCACTAAAAAGTTACTGTTACGGTCAGTGCGGTGAAAATTATAAAGTAATGAGTTATAGGGGGCGGTTAGCTCAATTGCGAATCAGGCTGGGTTGGCCATGCAGAATGATTTGCTCTAAAATTGTATCCAGTGAGCGGTTTAAGGAGCTGCAAACAATACTCTATTCTTTAAGGAGGCAATTTTGGAAACTTTCATTTATATGGTGAGACATGGCGAGTCACCAAAGACGGAAGGAAATGAAAGAACAAGAGGTTTAACGGATAAAGGTAAATCAGATGCTTATCGAATAACTGAATTATTGAAGGGAGAAGGGATCGAGGTTTTCGTTTCGAGTCCATATCAACGAGCAATTCTGACCATTCAAGAGCTGGCTCGGCGTTCAGGACAAGAAGTTTTGGTATTCGAGGATCTTAAAGAAAGGATCTTTTTGAATGAAGACCACCGAATGCCCGATGCGGAATTATTTCCTTTGTTAGATAAGTCTTTTTCTAATCCAGACTTTGCTTTAGATGGGGGAGAGTCTAATACGGCTTGTCAGAACCGAAGCATAGCAGTTCTAAAAGAATTGTTAAAAACCTATCAAGGACGGAAAGTTGCATTAGGCACTCATGGAGCTGTTATGACTTTGATGATGGGGTATTATGACAAGCAGTATGATTTGAATTTTCTACTACACACATCCAAACCAGATATATACAGAATGAAGTTCAACGGTCAAGAATTAATAGAAGTTAAAAGATTGTGGTATACCCAGTGATGCTACGGGAGAAATAGGTACGAAAACGATTGTTCAAAGAGAGACCGTCCTTAGTACAGGATAGCCTCTCTTCAAAACCTTTCTATGACATCTATTACGATGAAGCATTAAGCAAATCTTCAGCTATTCTAACTAAATCTTCCCTAGTCAGCGGGCTGTCCTGGTTATCGGATATGTTGTAGTGTACATGTCTTTTTTCATCAAGCCATCCCAGTCGGTTTTTTCCTGCTTCCAAGGGCTTGCTTGCTTCGTTTGCCCTGATGTAATAGACCTTGGTTCCTTTGATTGTCAATTGCTCAGCCGAATCCTGTTCATTTTGCATGATGGTCGTCTTCGTGACTTCAGGAGTGTATTTGCTGACGGTAATGTTAACATAGTCGTTGCCTCTCGCATAGCGGGCAAAGGAGGAGTCTGCCTTGTCCCAGTTCAGCTTTTGAATAAACAGATTTTCACCCTTCGGTGCAGCTTTGGCCTGTTGCATCAGTTTATCGGTTAAAGCTCGATATTCCTTTTTATCCATCATCCCAGGATATGCCGCGACTGGATATATGTATCCGAAATTGAACTTGTAGCCATCTGGTAGACGAGTGGGGGTGCTGAATAATGGAGCCTCAGTCCGCTTGATTTCAGCTTGTAAGCTGTTGAAGCTTGAAAGCTCAGCTGGTTTGTACGCAAACAGGACCGGATTAGATAGGTTGTTTTGATTCATAGAATCGTCCTTGACGTAATAAGCGGCATACTCTCCTGGTTGCAAACGGTTCTTCACCTTTTCGTTCCACCGTGCGTAGGTGGAGGTATACGTTTTGGAGGCGTCCGTTTCGGCAGGTGTTTTGGCGGTATTTAATACAACGTCGCCCTTACTGTTGCGGAATTCAAGATATTGTGAAGCTGCGTAACCGGTCACAGAGGCCCCTACTACAAAAAGCAAAATCATGATAGGGACGGTGATGCGAGGCTGGAAATGGATTTTTCCTATATTCCCCTTTTTGGGCGTCGCCTTTTGGTAGACCTGTTCCATTACTTTGTCAGAGACGTCAAAAGCCTGGATTTTTAAGGCATTCTCTGGCTCGGTTAGCTTGTCCATGTTTTTGAATCCCCTGTCTTGCAGATCGGTGTATTTCAGGCTTTGTTTTTGAGTTCTGTTTTGTAACTCACGCATTTGTGATCCTCCTTTAGGGGCTCCATTATTTTTTTGAGCTTTGTTTTTGTTCTGCCGTATTTTTTCTTGATAGCTTCCTCGCTTTTGTTAATGATTTCCCCGATTTCTCCAAACGTTCTCTCTTCAAAAATGCGCAGCACCAGTAGGTTACGCTCCTCCGCGCTCAGTTGGTCCAACGCCCGGCTCAGCGGTTCACTGAAAAGCTGACGTTCCATAACCTGCGCAGCACTGTCTGAAGTCATGTTAGTTGAGGTGAACAGGGTAAGTTTAAATTTGCGCTGTAGATTCTTCTTGCGAATCAGGTTCATGCAGTGATGATAGGCCAGTTTATACAGCCAGGAGGAAAAGCCTACTGTCAGCTTGTACCTGCTGATTTTCTCAAAGGCATTGACGAAAATATCCTGCACAGCCTCTTCGGCCTCTTGCTCATTTCCTAATAGCCTCCAGCAGTACACAAAAATCTGACGCTGATACTCCTTTACAATGTAGGCGTAATCCTGGATCTCGCCAGCTTGAACTCGTTTGATTCTGTATTCGATTTCTTCATTCAAAGATGTAGGCACCCCCTCTGATCAAAAAGAAAACTATATCTGTATAACAAATGAAGATGACTGAAAGGGACACCTTGTCTAAAAATTTTTTAATTGTTCTATCAACTCTTTAAGAGAATACGATAAAGCAGAACAATTATCACCCACGTGGTTAGTTTTATAGAGTTAAAGGTATATTGTGGAAGTGAGGGGATGGTAAAATGAAATTAAGATATTCCAGTAATAGTAGGCCCATTTCATAAATAAATAGGAGAGGACACAGTTTCTAATGAATGAAAATGCTAAGAAATATAATTTTGATAATCTGATGCTTCATCTTAAGAATCGAATAAATCTGCTGCCTAACTTGGAATCGAAACACATGGGATTAACGTTGCCGTTTCCTCAAGAAAAAGCGCTACTAAATATGATTATTGAAAGTATTAAAAGATTAATAGAACATGATGAGGACGTTTGTATTGCTGTTCATTTTAATCAGTCTGATGATGGAGCTATTCAATATAATAAAATAATTTTTATAGGGAATGATTACTTACATTTCAAGAGAATCATTGATTTTATGAAAAGACAAGACATTAAACTGGATATCAAAGACACCTGTATACTCTATAGAGAATGTACTGCTGATTTGAATATAAATTTAAAAGGCAATCATTCCAGAATAACAAGTTTAAATGACTTATTTGCAGGAGTTGAAATTCATATTGATCATTTAGAGGCTGGAATGGGATATCAATATGAAAGTAAACAAGTGAAAGAAGATATTATTCATTATTGCTGTCATAAAGACGATGAGGAAGGTAAGGAGCTTGGGTACCAATTATTTGTAAAATCGTTGGATTACTTCTCCAAGAAACTATTAGCTGAAGGATTTGTGTTAGGGTATCCTGCTGTAGATTCAAAAATTAAAATAATGAAGGCCTCTTGTTCAATGTGCTTTTATCGAGATTATTATTACATTAGTGGAGCACATATATCGCTCAGAACCGCTATGCGAGAAGCAGATTGGCAAATATACGAACCATTAATGCAGGCCCATATGACCTGTAACAAGCTATATTTCGAAGGGAACTCCTTTTTTAGTGGGGTAGAAAATCTATATATACTCAAAGACGAAGATGATTGTAAGCTGTCTTTTAAATCTAGACTTTCCACAATCATAGGTGTTCTAGAAGAGATGTATGATCACAAACAGGATGTTTTGGGCTTCCATATGAACTTGGACAGCTATGTGCCAGTTGAAGATGTTACTCAGTTAAAAGAGAAATTCAAAATGATTAATAATATCGATAAATGGAAAGATGAATTAGAGGAGCAAGAGATGAACTCGGCCATCCCGCCTGTATAGCTTACGAAAACCATCGGCCGTACTGAACGGGATTGCCTCACTCTTTTTTATACAGCGTACCTTCTACTTATGCCCTTTTCGTACCTTTAACAGCTTGCCCTTTACGGTTGTATTCTTCATAATCTCAAGCACCAGTGGGCCCTTGCCATTCAGAATCTCAACATCTGTCACATTATCCAGAATCGTAATGATCCCGATATCATCTGCCGTTACCCCGTCAAGCTTAGCGATGGTACCCACAAAGTCGACAGCTCTAAGTTTCTTTTTCTTACCGCCGTTAAAATTGAGCTTCATAATCTGTTGGTTTAATTGCTCGCGTTTGTCGTTTTTGAGTACAGTTTTCACATGTAGTTTCCGCTCAAAATCTTTTCTGCGTAGATCAACAGCCTCTTCTGAGGGGGCCTTTACTTGCGGAATTGCAAATCCGATATATGCTTCGATATCAGCTAATCGTTTACTATCTTTAGGAGTGATTAGAGTAATGGCTTTCCCTGTTTTGCCAGCACGTCCTGTGCGCCCTGTACGATGAACATAGCTTTCCTTTTCAAGGGGAATATCGTAGTTGATGACATGGGTGATATTCGTGATATCAATACCTCTAGCAGCTACATCAGTTGCGATTAAGTAACGGAATTGTCCCCTTCTGAATGCGTTCATTACCTCAAATCGCTCATCCTGCTCCATGCCGCCATGAATGCGATCACATGGATATTCGAGGCCAGCCAATGCTCTGAATAGTGTATCTACATGCTCCTGCGTACGGCAGAAAATGATGCAGCTGTCAGGGTTCTCAACAACGAGCAGATCCTGTAGCAGAGCCAGCTTGTCCGCCTCCCGCACCTGGATAAGAGAGTGATCAATCGTGGCTGTGGTTACACCTGTGGCCTTAATCTCAATTTTCACAGGATCGTTCATATATTTACGTGACAGTTTGGCTACATCCTCGGGAAAAGTAGCGGAAAACAACATCGTAACCCGGTCACTAGGCAGCGCCTGAATAATCGACTGAACCTGCTCGATAAAGCCCATATTCAGCATCTCGTCAGCTTCATCAATCACGAGATAGGCAATTCGATTTAAGGAGAGTGTGCCTCGTTCAATATGATCTAGTACACGTCCGGGCGTACCTACAGCCACATGTGTCCTTTGTTTTAGCTCGGCCTTTTGTATATGAAAGGGATGTTTCCCATAAAGAGGCGTTGCTTTTATCCGCTTAAAGCGTCCAATATTCGTGATGTCCTCAGTAACCTGTAATGCGAGTTCACGGGTTGGTGTGAGGATTAAAGCTTGGGGTTTATTCTCATTCCAATCTACTAGCTCACAAAGTGGAATACCATATGCTGCTGTTTTGCCGCTGCCTGTTTGCGATTTAGCCACGAGATCCTTCTTCTCAAGGACAACGGGAATAACCTCCGTTTGAATTTCTGTTGGCGTCTCATAGCCCAGGCTATTCAGAGCCCTCACAATTTCTTCACTTAATGGGTAATCTGCAAAATGCTTCTGACTCATTCTCGACCTCTTCTGCACTGTATTTAAGTACCATTACATATATCATGTCATCGTGTATCGAACTTATACTCAACCAGTATACTCTATTCCAGCTACACTCTAATACATATCAGCGATTAACTTGCTGTTTTCCAGTAAGGCAACTATACTTTTTCTGAGACGAAAAAACACAGTCTGGTTGGTAGTCCAGGCGCATGGACGACTCTATAATTGCAAGAGTGCCGTGTCAGTGACCTTCCCCCCTCGGGATGTCCATCGTTTCGATTTAAAATGAGGGGGATTCAAATGAAGCTTACGGTTTATCATGATGGACAGTATTGGGTTGGAGTCGTGGAGGAGCAGGACCAAGGAAAATTG
This sequence comes from Paenibacillus ottowii, assembly GCF_006874425.1. Classification (GTDB taxonomy): domain Bacteria; phylum Bacillota; class Bacilli; order Paenibacillales; family Paenibacillaceae; genus Paenibacillus; species Paenibacillus ottowii. The sequence continues at coordinate 557,032 of NZ_VIJZ01000003.1, read as the reverse complement.
AAGGCAGCCAGGTACATTTTTGGTACAGAGCCTAAGGACGAGCAAATTCTCCAGTTTATCCGTGAGGAGATGGGGGAACTTATTAGTCGGCTCTCACAAGAGGTGGCTATAAAGTCGTCTGAAACGAAGGCCAACCCGAAACGGCTAGCAAGGCAGGCAGCTTGTGAATTAAGAAGGAAGGGCGTCTCCTCCTACGCACAAGAGGCTCTAAAGTTAGAGTATGAAAAGCGCAAGCTGGAGAAGCAGGCCTACTCTAAACAGCAAAAGGAATCCACGAAGGCACGAATCAGGGAATTAAAGGAGAAAAAGGCGAAAGAAAAACATCGCGGACATTAATAAAACCTCCATACTTATCCGCAATTGCAACGCATGTTTTTAGCTCGGCATATGTGAAAACATGTGTTACACACACAAAGGGCACCCAACTGGGTGCCCTTTAAACTGTCGTATAGAGATTGCTATCCGCTAAAATGAATCCATTCCAAATTACTTAAGCAGTGTCAGTGTTACTTCTATTGTATTATCAATAAATGATCGCTCTGGACGAGACTTTATCATGACGGTCAGACCAATTAACGATACAACTAATGCCTGTGATACAGCCTTCGCATCTAGTCCGATCTCAAGCTCACCTGATTGTATACCTCGTTCAATGGTTTCTTGAAAAATGACCGCTAGGTACATTTGATGCTCCCTTGTAAGAATTTCAAACTTCTCATCATGGGGAGCAAGTTCAACCATTGTATTAATGCAAAAGCATCCTCTTCTAGGATTTTCCGCATACTCCTCTTCAACCACACCCTCAAAAAAAGTACGAAATGCTTCTTTTACAGATGGCATGCTTTGAAGTTTGGTTCGGATCAGAGAAGCACGGGACATCGTGTATTTGCGTAGCGCGGCTTCGAACAATTCTTTTTTGCCTCCAAAAGTGGAATATATACTGGGGCGTTGAATTTCCATTCTGGAGGTCAAATCACTTAATGAGGTGGCTTCATATCCCTTTTCCCAAAATATTTGCATAGCTGCATCTAAAACTTTCTCTTCGTCAAATTCGCGGATTCGTCCCATAACAATACCTCTCGTTACTCATGATTTTATTCTTAATGGCTCCATGTATCTGATTATAATGTTCAGTGGCATTTATTTGATTACCAATTGGTACGTTATTATCTTATGATTAGTCCTTGAAATTGTCAAATGAAGGTTGGCCTTTCCCGAAAAGGGGAGTGAATATGAAAGAATAATCAAAGTGGATTTACTATGATTGTTGACAGTATTCTTTTTTGTGAGTTATATTTACTGAGATAAATAACTTACCGATTGGTATGATATTTTATTGTTATTCAATTGGCACACAAAGAAAGCTATTAGAACGGGAGAGATGGACCGTGGAGATAGGTATTACCTCGTTTGTAGAGACAAAGCCTGATGTTCAGACAGGCGAAGTGATAAGTCACGCACAGCGGTTGCGTGAAGTTGTCGAGGAAATTATCCTTGCTGATCAAGTGGGACTTGATGTGTTTGGTGTAGGTGAGCATCATCGAAAGGATTATTCGGCATCTTCACCAGCAATGGTGCTGTCTGCGGCTGCAGCGCAGACGCAACGGATTCGGCTAACCAGTGCAGTGACGGTGCTTTCTTCAGCTGATCCGGTGCGCGTTTTTCAAGACTTTGCTACGCTGGATGGTATTTCAAATGGACGTGCCGAGATTATGGCGGGTCGGGGTTCTTTTATTGAGTCTTTTCCTCTGTTCGGCTATGACTTGGATGACTATGATGAGCTGTTTGAACAACATTTGGAACTTCTCCTTAAAATACGCGATTCCGAAAAAGTAATCTGGAAGGGCGGTCATCGGCCAGCCATTAACAATTTGGGCGTGTATCCCCGGCCAGTTCAGAATCCTTTACCAATATGGGTAGGTAGCGGGGGGAGGCAGGATTCTGCTATTCGTGCAGGTCTGTTAGGACTGCCCTTGATGTTGGCGATCATTGGAGGGAACCCGATAAATTTTGCACCGCTTGTCCAGCTTTATAAGAAGGCAGCAGCGCACGCTGGTCATGATGAATCGCAGCTTAGGGTTGGGTCGCACTCGATAGGATTTGTCGGAGAGAATAATGAGCGAGCGGCAGATACATATTTCCCCTCTACGATGGCAGGTATGAATAGATTGGGTAGGGAGCGAGGCTGGGCGCATTATGATCGTTCTAGCTATGATGCCGCGCGCAGCTTTGAAGGTGCGCTGTATGTTGGCGATCCCGAGACGGTTGCTCAGAAGATCATTCATCTTCGCAAGCATGTTGGTGTTACACGCTTTATGCTGTATGTTCCGTTAAGCACGATGCCGCATGCCGAGGTGATGAGAGCCATTGAGCTACTTGGAACAGAGGTAGCACCGCGAGTGCGGAAGGAAATAGCCGAGTGGGAAGCGGAGACGGAAAAAAGACTATAAAAAACCTAACATAGGAGTGATTCGCATGGATTTTGAAAGTCGTTTGTTACCAGAATTAAGGTCAGTAATGACACAATTTCCCGGTTTTCAACTGGAGGAGAATTTAGAACTGAGCAGAAGTTATTTGTCGAGTCCGCCTATTGAGCAGTCGGAACACGTGCGCACGACAAGCCGGATGATTCCGAGCGTTGCAGGCGAGATATTAGTCAAAATCTACGAACCTGCCCAGAGAACTGACGTTAAGCTTCCGGCCATGCTGTGGATTCACGGGGGAGGCTATGTAATGGGGCATCCTGATATGGACGATGCTTTGTGCGAACGCTTCGTGCAGGCGGCTAATTGCGTCGTCGTATCGGTCGATTATCGACTTGCTCCCGAGCACCCCTACCCAGCTGCCATCGATGACTGTTATGCCGCTTTGACGTGGATGACCGATGAAGCTGAGCTGCTGGGCATCGACTTGGACCGGGTCGCGATTGCTGGTGCAAGCGGGGGTGGCGGTCTAACTGCAGCACTTGCTTTAATGGCTCGTGACAAAGGCGGACCGGCCCTTATCTTCCAAATGCCGCTATATCCGATGATCGACGACCGCAATGTTACGGCATCGAGTCATGAAATTACGGCCGATAATGCACCATGGAGCCGGAAGAACAACTTGACGGCCTGGAACATGTACTTGGGTAATCGTACCGAAGATAGCGAGGTTTCCCCATATGCGGTGCCGTCGAGAGCAGAAAGCTTGGCTGGTCTGCCGCCGACCTACACGTGCGTAGGGCAGCTCGATCTATTCCGAGATGAGACGATCGAATATGTGGCACGCCTTGCTCAAGCGGGCGTTGACGTCGAATTTCATCTGTATCCCGGCACATTCCACAATTTTGAAGGGATGGTTCCTCAAGCAGAAGTAAGTCAACGCGCCAGCCAAAGTTATGTAGACGCGATTGCAAGAGCGCTTAATCCTTAAATAATTAAGGAGCGTTCTTCAGGTGATATGCTCCCAAGAAGATAGACAGGTTGAATAATAAAACCTGCTACTGTGAAGGGAGTATATCACTTTTCGCAGCAGCCTTTTGTTATCGTTTCAGAGTTGTTTGGGATTCGTGTTGTGGCTGTTCTGCAATGATGTAAGATTTTTCGGGTAAAATCTATACTTTCACATGTAGCAGAAAACAACTATTCATTCTTATAATTGGAAATGTAAGCGCTTAAATTATTGAGGAAGAGTATTATCAAATTATACGTGTGAGGAGGAGATTTTATGTTAAGAATGAAAGTGGGCAAGCTGGTGAGCAGTTTGGCGCTGGCGGGTGTGTTGTTATCATCTGTTCTGGTCAACCAGGCTGATGCTGGCCTGGCAAATGGAAGCAAATTTCTGGGGAATATCATTGCGGGCAGTGTCCCTCCTAGTTACGGGACATACTGGAATCAAGTGACGCCGGAGAACTCGACTAAGTGGGAATCGGTTGAAGGCAGTCGTAACAACATGAACTGGTCGCAGGCGGATACCGCCTACAATTATGCCCGTAGCAATGGTTTCCCGTTCAAGTTCCATACGTTGGTATGGGGTGCCCAGGAGCCAGGATGGGTTAAAGGACTGTCGGCTGCTGATCAGAAAGCAGAAGTGACTCAGTGGATTAAAGCAGCAGGTCAGCGCTATCCGAATGCGGCGTTTGTAGATGTGGTGAATGAGCCGCTGCATCAGAAGCCGTCCTACCGCAATGCCATTGGTGGTGACGGGTCGACCGGATGGGATTGGGTCATATGGTCGTTTCAACAGGCTAGACAAGCTTTCCCGAATGCCAAACTGCATATAAATGATTATGGTATTATCAACGACCCTTCTTTAGCCGACCAATATGTCAATATTATTAATCAGCTCAAGAGTAGAGGCCTGATTGACGGTATTGGCATTCAATGCCACCATTTCAGTATGGACAACGTCTCAGTCAACACGATGAATACTGTACTAAATAAGCTGTCGGCGACCGGGTTACCGATCTATGTGTCGGAACTGGATATAACTGGGGATGATAATACTCAACTTGCCAGATACAAAGAGAAGTTTCCAGTCCTTTGGCAAAACCCCTCAGTGAAGGGAGTTACGCTTTGGGGGTATATCCAAGGACAAACTTGGAAAGATGGTACACATCTGCTGAACTCTAACGGCACGGAACGTCCTGCGCTCCAATGGCTGAGACAGTATCTGAAGAGATAAGCTATAGGTGGCACTTAAAACCCAACAGATGCGGACTTTTGCTAAATATCCGAGCTGGGTAGTTGTTTATTTGAAGAAGTCTTGGCTGAAATGTTACACGCCCAAGGCTTCTTTTTATTTAGCTTAAACGTATCAAAATCTAATCCAAGCAATTAGGCTTACATACCTAACCCATAACTTTAAATTCACTTGGAATAAAACCGTCTGGACGGTATAGTTAAATGGGAGGCGATCAGGATACCAATGACTTATTTACCGCCCTTTCAGCAGCACAATTTACGAACCCTCACATGCTCAAGCGGCTTCAAGATGAGTATTCGAATATCCAAAATAAAATCGAAAACGACGAATTAAATCCGGTTCGTTCTACGATCGTCCGATTAGCTATCGACGGTTTGTGGTTTGCCGAAATGTTCGGACTCGCTCTTCCCAATGAAGAACTGAAGCAAAAAATTATAGAAGAATTAAAGACGTATATAAAGGAGAATGAATGATGGCTTATCTTTTCTTGGCAATCTCTATTGCTACTGAGCTTATTGGTACTTCAATGCTTAAAGCTTCAGAAGGTTTTACGCGATTGTATCCGACTTTATTCACGATTGTCGCGTTTGTAGTCTCTTTCTTCTTTATTTCACTAACCCTCAAGACACTTCCTCTTAATATGACTTATGCCATCTGGTCAGGGGTAGGGGCTGTTGCTACAACCGTGATTTCAGTAATGATTTGGAAGGAGAAAATCAACACGGGTAGTATCGTAGGGATTGCTTTAATTGTTATTGGCGTGGTGGTATTAAACCTATTTGGTGCAGGACATGGTGAGGCCAAAGGAATAACAGAAGCAACCAGTTCAATCGTCCAAAAATGAAATAATTTAATATCACTCCAGTTCGTAAAAAGGCGGTAGCTCCTCACTTACAGACTTAGAGGATTCTAAGAAAGATAAGTAGGGGAGTTACCGCCCAGAAATCATGGTTTATACGAATAAACTTAGAATTAAGATGAATCCTAATCCGGCTACAGAAATGATGGTCTCAAGCAAAGTCCAGGTGGCAAAGGTTTCTTTCATGCTTAGACCAAAGTACTCTTTAAACATCCAGAACCCGGCATCGTTAACATGTGAAGCTATTAAACTACCTGCTCCCGTAGCAAGCACAACCAAAGCAAGATTAACGTCAGATTGTCCTAGCATCGGAATCACTAAACCAGAGGTTGTTAAAGCTGCCACAGTTGCAGAACCTAAAGAAATACGTAAGATTGCAGCGATGATCCAGGCCAGCAGAATGGGTGATAATGTGGTTCCGTTGAATAAATGGGCTACATAGTCACCTACACCGCCATTAATCAGTACTTGTTTGAACGCCCCGCCTCCCCCAATGATCAAGAGCATCATCCCAATATGAGTAATAGCAGTTGTGCAGGAGGCCATTACATCTTTGATTGGAATTTTTCTTGCTAGTCCCATGGTATAAACGGCAACCAATAAGGAAATCAGCATGGAAGTGGATGCATCCCCAATAAAACGGATTGCTGCCAGTAAACTGTTATCCTCAAATCCCATTGTTTTTTGAAGCAAAGTAATAATTGTAGCAACCGACATTAAAATAACAGGAAGCATTGCAGTAAATACACTGATTCCAAATCCAGGGGTTTCCTCGGGCTTAAATACCTTTTGCTCACCTAAAGAGGCGATATTACCGGCTTTCGTAAATGAAGCAGGCACGAGTTTTTTGGCAAGCTTCGTAAATACAGGTCCCGCCAAAATAACGGTTGGAACAGAGATAATGAAGCCATAAAGTAAAACCTCACCAAGGTTCGCGCCATACTCACCAGCAATCACGGTTGGTCCTGGATGTGGCGGTAAGAAGCCGTGTGTTACAGATAAAGCAGCGACCATCGGAATACCAAGATATAAGATAGAAACCTTTAGTTCTTTTGAAATGGCAAACACGATGGGAATCAACAATACTAATCCTACTTCAAAAAATAACGCTATCCCGATAATGAATGAAGCTGCTACGACAGCCCATTGAATATTTTTTTCACCAAATTTGTCAACGAGGGTCATGGCAATTTTTTGGGCACCCCCGGAATCCGCGATCAACTTCCCTAACATCGCTCCAAGTCCAAAAATTAACGCTAAGTGACCCAGTGTTCCGCCTAATCCGGCTTCAATGGTTTTGACAATTTCCTCTAATGGCATTCCAAGTGCTAAGGCCACGCCGAACGATACAATGATTAAGGAGATAAAGGTGTTTAATTTGAAGCCCATAATTAAAACGAGTAATGCTAAAATTCCAATCGCTACAACGACTAATGGCATTGTAATTACCTCCTGTGTTTATCCTTTTAGTGTTTAATTAAGCTTCTTTGATAATTGGCAATTCGTTTATAATCCTCTTCTAATACTCTGGACATGTTAATAAAAATCGGCAGCAGCTTCTTGTACTCCTTGGTTGCTTCTTCTTTGGGTGCATGTTTGTTGGTACTGCCAATCATTTCAGAGACAACTTCAAATGACTGGATTTTCCCGGTGGCATACATGCCCAGAATACATGCTCCTAGACAAGAACTTTCGTAGCTTTCTGGAACGACGACCTCAGATGAGAAGATATCCGACATCATTTGCCGCCAAACAGCTGACCTTGCGAAGCCTCCTGTAGCTTGAATTCGGGTCACGGGACCGTCCATGCATTCGGTTAAGGCCAAAAATACGGTGTACAAATTGTAAATGACTCCTTCTAGAGCTGCGCGGATCATATGTTCTTTTTTATGTGACATCGTTAAACCGAAAAATGAGCCACGTACGTCTGGATTCCACAATGGCGCACGTTCACCAGCAAGGTAGGGGTGAAATAACAGCCCATCAGATCCTGGTCTTACACGTTCGGCAATCTTGGTCAGTACATCATAGGGATCAATGCCTAGTCGTTTCGCTGTTTCTACTTCAGATGAGGCAAGCTCGTCACGAATCCAGCGAAGAACCATCCCGCCATTGTTTACCGGTCCGCCAATGACCCAGTGCTTTTCCGTTAAGGCATAACAAAATATTCTTCCTTTTTCGTCCGTTTGCGGCTTGTCTATAATGGTTCGTATGGCGCCGCTTGTCCCAATGGTGACGGCAACTTCGCCTTTTTGTATCGCATTAACACCTAGATTAGAGAGAACTCCATCGCTGGCTCCAATGACAAATGGTGTTTGTGGGTCGATCCCCATCTCTTCTGCTAAATCTGAGTTACAGTCGGTAAATATTTTGGTTGTGGGCACGAGCTCAGACAATTGAGAAGGGGTTATACCCGCAATTTTTAAGGCTTCTTCATCCCAATCCAGCTTTTCGAGATTCATCATACCCATCGCTGAAGCCAGGGAATAGTCAACAACATATAGATCAAAGAGCTTTTTGAAAATATATTCTTTAATCCCGATATACTTTTTAGCCTTGATAGCGATTGCAGGAAGGTCGTTCACAATCCAGGCTATTTTCGTTAAAGGTGACATGGGGTGAATGGGTGTTCCTGTTCGTCTATAGACCTCTTGGCCATTCAACTCATCCTTTATATGATGTGCCCATGCTTCGCTGCGATTATCTGCCCAAGTGATACAAGGCGTAAGTGGTTGATCATGTTCATTCATGGCAATGACACTATGCATGGCACTGCTAAATGAAACAAACGATAGCTTTTTTTGTGAGTGATGTTTCATGATATTCGAAGTCGCTTGTAGGACTGCTTGAAAAATCTCCTCGGGATTTTGTTCAGCTGTCGCTATATCTGGTGTATAAAGCGGGTACCCGATATTTTCTTGTTGGATAACTTCGCCTTTTTCACTAAATAAAACAGCTTTTGTACTGGTGGTTCCGATATCTATACCTAACATGTAGTTAGTCATTTTGTGGCACGACTCCTTTGGACAGCAGTTGTTGGGACATCCATAAGTCTTCTACTTTACCTTGAACATCATCAAAATTTTTGTGTAAAGACTTAATCATAAGATCTCTATCTTTTGCCTGGATTGCTTCAATATAAAGCTCGTGATTTTTTACTATTCGTGCAAAGTCTTCATACTTTTCTTTGAAGCGCATACGCATCGACAACAGGATAAGGCTTTCCATCACGGGCTTTAAATTATTCCAGATCATCAGGATGTATGAATGATTAACTGCACGAATAATCGTTTCATGGAACAAGACATCTTGATATGAAAATTCATCGGCATCGCTATATTTGACCGCGACCTTCATCATTTCGAGTATTTTACTAAGTTCCTTTGCTAAATCATTCGTGTCCATCTTTATAAGACGTTCAAATACGAAGGATTCTATGAGTAGACGTACATCATAAATTTCTTCTATTTCTTTTTCCGATAGACCCATAACAACGGCGCCCATTCTTTCCAAGCGGATGATATTCTCGGATGCCAGTATTTTTAACGCTTCACGAATGGGTGAGCGACTTACAGCAAAATCAGCAGCTAATTTATTTTCAGATAGTATGGTACCGCTTTCAACCGAGCCGGAAATAATACGCATTCTAAGCTCAGATGCTACACGATCACCAGTAGAGGCTTTTAAAAGCCATTTGGAGGGATATAGGAAATCACTAGATTGATCCATAAATTCACCTTCTCATTAATCAAGTATACTTGTATACAAGTATTATAATCTAAAATTTTAAATTTGCAAGCGTATTCATTAAATTGTTTTTGTAAGCTAGTTCGGTTTTTTTTGTGCAAATGCACAATCAATTTCGTCTGTTCTTCAATATAATTCACACGCTGCAGTCGATATAATGAAAGCGTAATCAAAAATTGCCCGGGGGGTTAGACAGATGGAAGGGTTAACGATCAGTTGGATAGGGGCTCTGGCAGGGCTGGCTATTGCAATTATTTTGATATTGAGAAAGCTGAATCCGGTTTACGCTTTATTTTTGGGAGCAATTGTAGGCGCTTTATTGGGCGGAGCTAATCTGGAGCAGACGATCAGCGTGTTGATTAGTGGTACGCAAAGTGTAATGGGGACGGTCATTCGTGTGCTCGCGGCAGGTGTATTGGCAGGCGTGATGATGGAGTCTGGGGCAGCGGAGACGATTGCGCAGGCTATCGTAAAGAAGTTTGGTGGCAGTAAAGCGATCCTTGCACTGGCGTTAGCGACGATGATTATTACAGCAGTAGGCGTATTTATTCCCGTCGCAGTGCTAATTGTGGCACCTATCGCTTTGTCGGTTGGGAACAAAATGGGGATTTCCAAGCTGGCTCTCCTGCTGGCCTTGTCTGGCGGCGGAAAGGCGGGGAACATTATTTCCCCAAATCCCAATACGATTGCGGCGGCGCGCGGGTTTAATCTGGATTTAAGCCACGTGATGTTGGCGGGTGTGGTGCCTGCGATATGCGGATTAATCATGACTGTTCTGGTGGCGTCTATGTTGAAAAACAAAGGTGTGAAGGTGTCCGACCAGGATACGATGGACAGTGATGTCGATACGTCGAAGTACCCGGCATTGGGACGAGCGATTGTAGCTCCATTGGTAGCTGTTATTTTGCTGATGATTAATCCGATTGGCTCTATCTCTGGCATTGAAGCCCTGTCGAATTTCAAGGTCGACGCGATGTACATTTTGCCAATCGCCGGGATTGTCGGTATGCTGGCCATGGGACAAGGGCGCAATATTTTGAAGTATTCAGCTTCCGGTTTGAATAAAATGACGGCAACCGTGCTCATCTTGATCGGTGCGGGCGGGATTGCGGGTCTGATCTCTGCCTCTAATTTATCTGCTCAGGTAGTTGGTTTGATTGAAGCTTCGGGAGTTTCTGGCACATTTTTGGCACCGCTTGCAGGCATTCTGATGGCGGCAGCCACAGCATCGACCTCGACGGGCGTTATATTGGCGACTGGCTCGTTTGGTGAAGCCATTTTGAACATGGGGACAGCCCCGTTAGCTGCCGCTGTAATGGTGCATACAGGAGCTACCGTCATCGATTCCCTACCACAGGGCAACTATTTTCACGTTACAGCAGACAGTATGAAAATGAGCATTAAACAGCGGATGGGACTGATCCCCTATGAAGCTATTGTGGGCGGAACCATGGCGATTGTAGCCACAATATTGTATGGATTCTTACTTTAATATTCACGATGGGGTGACACAATGAGAGAGAAGACATTTGTACTAGCACCGGACTCTTTTAAAGAGAGCATGACGGCTAAAGAAGTGTGTATTGCAATGGAAAAGGGACTGCGCAAGGTCTATCCGACAGCCCATTATGTCCACGTTCCGATGGCTGACGGCGGTGAGGGAACAGTACAGTCACTGGTGGATGCAACAGGCGGACAGCTTCGTTACATGGAGGTGACTGGGCCGCTTGGAGAACCTGTAACTGCTGCATATGGCTTGCTCGGAGACGGCACCACTGCGGCAATTGAGATGGCATCTGCTAGCGGAATCCATCTGGTCAATCAGGACAATAAAAACCCGTTAAAGACAACAACCTACGGCACGGGAGAGTTAATCCGTGAGTGTCTGAACCAGGGGATTCGGAAAATTATCATTGGCATTGGCGGAAGCGCGACGAATGATGGCGGTACAGGTATGGCAGAAGCGCTAGGGGCTAAATTTCTGGATGCAGCAGGGAGTACTCTTCCACGTGGCGGCGGCAGCCTGGGCGAGCTGGCTAGTATTGATATTTCATCCCTGGACGACCGCTTGCAGCAGGTGCAATTGATTGTAGCCTGTGATGTGACAAATCCGCTGTGCGGAGAGCATGGGGCTTCCCGTGTATTTGGCCCACAAAAAGGTGCAACGCCGGAAATGGTGCAGCAATTGGATGCCAATCTCGCCCATTATGCAGATGTGGTGAAGCAGCAACTAGGCAAGGATGTGCGTGATCTCCCAGGCGCGGGTGCAGCAGGCGGATTGGGTGCAGGCCTATTGATTTTTACTCAGGCGACGCTGCAAAAGGGCATTGAAATCGTGATTGAATACACGGGCTTAAAGCAGAAGCTAGCCACGGCTGACATTGTTTTGACGGGAGAAGGCGGTATTGATTTTCAGACCAAATTCGGTAAAACTCCATATGGAGTAGCTCAGGCAGCTAAAGAATCCGGCAAAAAGGTCATTGCGATTGCAGGTTATATCGGGGAAGGGATCGACACGCTATACAAGGAAGGGATCGATGCGGTGTTTGGCATCGTACCTGGAGCCTCGGAGCTGGGTAAGTTGCTGGCCGAAGGGCCGCAAAATGTAGAGCGTACGTGCGAAAATATTGCAAGAGTACTTCAATTCAGTGAGAAATGAACGAATTGATTGGTGAGGATTATAAGTGGCATCATACTAAAAAGATATAATACGAGCGCTCGCCTGTAATCCCGGTTTCTTTAGCCAATGAGATTGGGTATGAGAAACTCGGAAGTGACGGCGAGCGAAAACTATCACAGCGTGATATGACGTGCCACGGCAGTTCATTGATACAGCGCCAATAGTCCGTGTGTAAGCTCAAAAAGCTGAAGGAGATTGCGAGGATCTTTGCCAGTTAAGGTATGGATGCGCTTCAGGCGATATTGCAGTGTATTTCGGTGAATGTTTAATTCATCTGCGGTAAAGGAGACACTGCCATTATGATTAATAAAGCTTCGCAGCGTATCCAGCAAATCCCCGGTATCTTCCAGCTTGCTGACTAGACTGATCGTGTTGGTCAGGTTGGTTTGGCTTAATTTGACGAGAAATTCAACCTCTGCAAAAGAAACGATCTGCACAGGTAGGCGCAGTGCCAGTACAACATTCATAGCGGACTTGGCTTGCATATAAACATCTGCAATACTATGCTCTTGTCTGCTGATGGCAATCAGCACATCAGGATGGCTGCGTACAAGGGGTTCCAGCAGCTTGGCGGTCGGTTCCTGATTTTGCATCAGGATAAGATAGCTGCCTTCCTCCATACGAAAGGATGGATGCTTCATGAATATATTGGACAATTCAGCTAAATGAGCAGGATCAGAAGGAAGATGCTTTATATATACGGCCGAAGTTTTGAGAAGCAAATCAATGTGATATTGAGCAGCTTCTTTTTTTATTTTTTGGGTGTAGGCTCCCTGATGATTTAGCAGCATCTCCAGTACAGATTTTTTGCGGTTAGCCTCGTGGGCCAGATGTTCCAGGGAAATACGCTGTTCAATCAGGAGAGACACCGTAGTTTTAACAATATTGCAAAAAGGACGCACTTCGTCGGGATTGCCTGAAATACCAATGACACCGACTAGCTCATGATGGATAACAATCGGTTCATTGGTTCCCTTTTTCTCATAGTGCCTATCCTGCCATACTTCAATCATTTTCCCGGTTTCGAGCGCCTGAACAGCTCCTTGGTGAATAGTTCCAACTCGTTCACGCTCGCCGCTGCCAATAATGATGCCTTGTTCATTCATAATATTAATGTTGTACGGAATATCCTTCATCATTTTGTCTACGATGTCTTGGGCTTGTCTTTCGGAGAGCGGAAACAAATCAGGATTCCTCCTTTAGCTCATGATGTAAGGTGTTTTACTGCATTTCATATTTGAAAGGGCTTCCAATTTATTGTGCATCTGAACAACATAATAAAGCAGGACGCCGAACATGTCAGCCTATTTTATCATAGTTGTGAAGAATAGTTGTACGCAAAAAACAGGGCTCCAATCCAGGAGCACCTGTCTTTTGTGTCTCATTCTTTCATCAGCCGTCACACTGTCTAAGGGCGAACCTCACGGAAGCTATAGGTAATATCATGAAGTTCTTTCTTCAAACGGCTATATTTTGATGCAGGTGTATACGCGATGATCTTGTAGAAATTATTTTCAGTCTCAATAATGGCTACATGAGTGACATAATGGTTTACATCCTTCTGTCCTTTAATTGTGAACTCAATGGCCGGATATCCTTGAATCGTGGTGTTGGATGAAGGCCCTACTGTAGAGAGATTAAACATTTTAGTCATGTTGTTTTGAACTTTCTCTGTGTAGTACTGGAGCGTCACATTACCTAATTTCTCTTTTGAACTGGAGAGTACGATAACAGACTTCTGAATGTACGGATTGAATATCGCAATACCTTCTTGTTCTTCCTGGTCCGGGTTTGTTGACCAATCTAACGGGGCTGAAATCTGAAATCGCCCATCTTTACTTACATAGCTTTGCTCCTGCTTGGTTACTGGAGCTTCAGGGAGACTGTAGTGGTTTTCCAGGATAAAAGCGGCATTTACAAACGAAGCTCCCAAGATCACCATGGCGGTAAAAAATATGAAGAGCGACCATCTCATTGCCTTTTTGCTAATCGGCTCTAAATCCCGTACCTTTACGACATATGTACCTGCAGCTAAATCACCAATTCGTTGTCTTGATGCAGTCACTAACACGCTGATACCAGCAGGTAGGGAACCCATTAGCAACGGATTGGTGTCTATTAACCTGAGTAGCGTGCGAATGAGTGATTTAAGAAAACCAGGAGGCTTTCCTTCTCCGTTAACCGCCTTGATACGAAAAACGAATTTGCCAAGCGTATAGCCTGTGAAACCCTCCAAAAGCAAATAATAGCAGAAGAAAGCTATAATCAGAATGCAACGGGTGGCAATTGCTAAGGGCAACAGCCATCTGTCTGTTATTTGAATGACGGAGATAAAGAAACAAAAATACCCGATTACAAAAAATATGAAATCAAAAAGGGTTGCTCCCCAACGTCTAAACAAAATAGACGAACCGTAGGTTTTTGATATTTCGGCCATTCTGTTTGTTTCTCCATAATTTTGCCCATGCCGAATGTACCTCTCTCTTGCTGTTGCCTGTGAAGTCTGTGGTAAGTGCTGGTCTTCCAAATCATACACCTCATTTTAATAATCCATAATTTAAAAACATCCTCCTTATATAACGGTCATTTCATCATCCATGTTTAGGAAAACATTTTATAAACAAGGAACTAAATATAAATATTCCTTTAGAGGCATTCTTTCATTTACTTTATAATTAGAAGAAGCAAGCAATGATAATCGAATATTGAACTTAGGAGGTGTAGGCATGCAAGAGAATCTGGGAAAGGTTAACAAGGGGACGGGTGGTGAGAATGTGAAACATGAGTTTCCGGTTATAACAACCGAACGCCTTGTATTACGAAAAATGGTAGCAACGGACAGCAAGGACATGTTGGAATACTTTTCAGATGAGCAGGTGATGAAGTTCTACGGGCTGAGCCCATTTGAGTCTGAAGAGGAGGCACTGGATGAGATCCGTTGGTATGATCGGATTTTTGAGACAGATCAGGGAATCCGCTGGGCTCTTCAAACGAAGGAAGGTAAAATCATCGGTTCCTGCGGATTTCATAACTGGGATCAACGCCATCACCGAGCAGAAATGGGTTATGAATTGTCCAGAGCCTATTGGGGCCAAGGATTAATGTCAGAGGTACTTACAGCAGTAATCGATTATGGGTTTAATACCCTCTTCTTGAACCGCATTCAGGCACTAGTAGAGCCGGAGAATACACAATCCTTGCGTTTGCTTGAAAAAGCAGGCTTTCGGCAGGAAGGAATTCTGTCTCAGTATGAATTTACGTGCGGGAAATATGATGATCTTTACATGTGCGCACTGCTTAAATCAGAATATATCAATCGTTATCGTCGAACACAAGCTCTTTAACAATGTACGAGGATGAGGGAGCGGGAGAAACCGATGATTATCTGTAATGACTTCGAGCCATAGCTGCTGGCAGTTCTCGGCGATGGCTGTTTGCTTATGCAATTCCAGTAGCTTGTCGCTAATACCCTGACCACGGTAAGTCGGAGCGATGCACAGCGTGCCACAACGCATGGTCTTGTACCCGTCAAACTGCCGAATACCGCCGAGAATTAAGCCGATCGGCTGATCTCCATCCATGGCAAGGAAAGAGTGTTTTCGTGAATTGCCCTCTGGACCGAAAAAACGTGCCGCGAAATCGTCCTGTTCCATGCTGACTTCATTGCATCTCAAATAGGTGATCACTGTTCTTCCTACTGAAAATCCAGTATATTGGGATTGTCTTATTATATACTCGTATGTTGCTGTAGGGTTACAATTAGTATATCGATAAGCTAATATAAAGCTAATAAAATATAACCCGATGTGCCTGAACATTCTTTATGTTGGAAGATGGGAGATTGGAATGAACCAAAGGCAAGTAGAAATTTTCCGCAAGTTGTTAACTGAATCGAACCGACTCTGGTTAGTGCAGGATTTGGCTGATCAAACGGATTGCTCTGAAAAGACGATCCGAAATGATCTAAAAGTAATTGAAGAATATCTGGTCAAGCACTCCCATGCCAATCTGGTGAGAAGACCGGGGCGCGGCATTTATTTGGAGATTAGTGAAGCGGAGCAGGCTGATTTATTCCACCGATTGTATGCAGGCGATCGTACAGCCCAGCATAAATCGGATGAGGAGAGGATGCTGCATCTCGCCTATAGGCTCTTGATGGATGCCAAGCCTGTAACTATACAAGATTTGGCCTCCCAGTATTATGTGAACAAAACGGTGATTCGCAGAGATATGGAAAAGATAGATGACTGGCTGCACAGCTTTGATCTTGCCTTGGTCACCAAGCAGCGCGTAGGCTTGACCATCCAAGGCACAGAGAAAAACAAGCGGATCGCTTTGGCGCGGATGAACCAGCTGATTGATAGTCCTGAGTTAACGGGACAGATGATGCGCAAGCAGTTTGAGCCGCACGAGATTGCGACCATTAGTCATGAATTAAAAGCATTTCAAAAACATCACGGACTCAGCTTTACGGACGAAACTTTTGAGGGTTTAATGCTCCATATTCTCTTAATGGTCAAACGAACCAAGCTGGGGCAACCTATCTCTCTCTCCGAGCAAGACCTTGTCTTTTTGCAGGAGAAAGTTGAATTTACATGGGCAACTTCGTTTTTACAGCAGCTGCAAAAGCTGTTTTCCGTACCTTTTTCCAAGGAAGAAACGGCCTATCTAACGCTGCATTTGCTGGGCGGAAAATTCCGCTATCAGCAAGAGGATAGACAGGGGAAGTATAGCGATCTGGCCGATAGTCACCCGCTTTTGCCTAAAATGATTGAGCAGCTAATCCGGCGGATGTCAGAGCTGAATATGATTGACTTTTCCAGGGATAAGATGTTGCTGAAAGGACTGCAAGTCCATTTATATACGACCCTGAATCGGCTTCAGTATGGGTTGACGGTGTCCAATCCTATGCTGGCTGAGATCAAGAAGATGTACCCTTACATGTTCGATCGGGTTATTATTACGCTGGAAGAGGTAGGGAATTTGATCGGGTTATCGTTCCCTGAGGAGGAAGCGGCTTATTTAACGCTACATTTTCAGGCTTCTGTGGAGCGGCTTCACCAGAAGGAGAGCCATCCTCAGAGGGCCATCATCGTGTGTCACATGGGCATCGGTATGTCTCAGTTGCTTCGCACAAAGGTTGAGCGTAAGTTTCCGGCTGTACATGTGGAGACGACCCTTTCGAAGGCAGAAGTCAAGGATTATCTGGCAACCCAGGAGGTGGATCTCATCATTACAACCGTGGCTCTCCCAGAGCTGAGCGTTCCCCACATTTTGGTCTCTCCATTACTGGATGCCAAGGATGAGCGCCAACTGGAGCAAGTAATCAGACGACTGGATGAGCCGGAATCTAGAGCGGCAGATGAATCTGTGTTTTTTAAGTACACAACACCCTTTTTAGTCTTTCCTCAGCAAGAAGTGCAGCGTCCAGAACAATTGATTTCCAAGCTGGCGCAAATACTGGAGGACAAGGGATATGTGGAGACAGGTTATGTGGACAGTGTATTGGCGCGAGAGAAAATGTCAGCTACGACGATTGGAGGAGGCATAGCCATCCCGCATGGCGGCTCTGAGTGGATAAGACAATCCTCCATTGTAATCGCTACCTTAAAGAAACCACTTATTTGGGGAACCGAGAAGGTGGGGCTTGTGTTCTTGCTTGCGGTAAAACAGGATGGGCGGGAAGAAATGCGGCGGTTATTTAAGGAATTGTCCCTAATCAGTGAGCAGCCAGCTCTAGTTCATGCCTTATCTAAGGAGACCGATGCAATGAGACTGTTAGGAAAGCTAAAGGGATAAACTAAATTTAAAGCATTATTTTGGAACAGGACTTACAGATAAGTCCTGTTTTTTTGCCGTTATTATTCTGTTTTTCCGAAAGTTCCGGTAAAAAGTTCGCCCGATAACCTCAAAAAAGGCGGTTATACTATGAATGTAAGCGGAAACATCAGAGAGAAGGGGAATGACTATGAAGATCTTAGCGATTACCTCATGTCCTAACGGAATTGCACATACGTATATGGCAGCTGAGAATTTGCAAAAGGCAGCAGCTAAGCTGGGTATCGAGATGAAGGTTGAGACACAAGGCTCCATTGGAGTGGAGAATCAACTAACTGAGCAGGAAATCCGTGAAGCGGATGGCATTATTATTGCAGCGGATAAGACGGTGGTCAAAGATCGCTTCGTCGGCAAGAAACTGCTGGTCGTCGGAGTACAGGATGGGATTCGTCGTCCGGAAGAATTGATCCAGCGGGTGATGAAGGGGAATGTGCCTGTGTACCAGGCAGAGTCACGTGTCTCCGATGCTAGCTCGCAGGAGAACAAACCGAAGCAAAATCCTATCTACCGCCACTTAATGAATGGTGTATCCTATATGGTGCCTTTCATCGTCATCGGGGGTTTGCTTATTGCCATTGCGTTGACGATTGGCGGTGAGAAGACACCAGGCGGTTTGGTAATACCGGACGGTTCATTTTGGAAGACCGTTCAGAATATCGGTTCGGCTTCGTTTACCTTTATGATACCCATCCTGGCTGGATTCATTGCGATGAGTATTGCGGATAGACCGGGGCTTGCACCTGGTATGGTTGGCGGATTCATTGCTGCGAATGGCAGTTTTTATGGAAGTGAAGCGGGAGCGGGATTTATTGGCGGAATTATCGCTGGTTTCCTGGCGGGTTATGTTGCACTGGGTATTCGGAAATTGAAGGTTGGGCGAGCGTTACAGCCGATAATGCCTATTATCATTATCCCTGTGTTGTCATCTTTAATTGTAGGATTAATCTTTGTCTTTATAATCGGTTCTCCAGTCGCACATTTGTTTGAAGCCTTAACAGGTTGGCTTGCAGGTATGCAAGGTACAAGTTCAATTCTATTGGCACTGATTTTAGGAGCGATGATCTCCTTCGATATGGGGGGTCCGGTCAATAAAGTAGCATTTTTATTCGGCTCGGCTATGATTGGTGAAGGGAATTACGAAATTATGGGGCCGATCGCCGTTGCCATTTGTATTCCACCGATTAGCATGGGGCTTGCAGCAATGATCAACAAACGTAAATTTGCACCGGCGGAACGTGAAGCTGGGAAGGCGACATTCACAATGGGGCTATTCGGTATTACTGAAGGGGCAATTCCTTTCGCAGCGCAAGATCCATTGCGGGTTATTCCCAGCATCATGGCAGGGTCCATGGTCGGTTCGGTCATTGCGATGCTTGGGAATGTAGGAGATAAGGTAGCACATGGTGGACCGATTGTAGCCGTCCTTGGTGCGGTGGACCATGTGTTGATGTTCTTCATCGCCGTTATTGTCGGCGCAGCTGTCTCGGTTCTTCTGGTGAGCCTGTTGAAAAGAGATATTACAACGGCCAATCCGGTTGTTGCCGGAGAGGCGATATCTGAAAATTCTGCGGCAGTAACGGAACAATCTACGATGACTACAACTGCCGCCGCCCCATCAGTTTCACCAACTGTAAATAGCGAGCCGGAAGTATCTTCGCAAGCGATTCACATTGAGAAGTTGACGGATATAGTAACGATGGATCTGATTAATCTGGACCTGGAAGGAGCGACCCAGGATGCCGTGATTGATGAAATGATCGGAACCCTTGAGAGAACTGGAGCCGTAAGTTCCGCCGGTGATTTTAAACAGGCCATATTGGATCGAGAGAAGGAAAGTTCGACAGGCATTGGAATGAATATTGCCATCCCTCACGGCAAATCGGAAGCTGTTCTGAAGCCAAGCGTGGTCTTTGGAGTGAAGCGGAGCGGAGTAGACTGGAAAAGCCTGGACGGAAGTGAAGCGAAACTGATCTTCATGATTGCTGTTCCGCGTAATAGCAAGGATAATGCACATCTCAAGGTGCTGCAAATGCTGTCCCGTAAACTGATGGATGATCGTTTTAGAGAGGCGCTTCTGGCGGTTACTACAAAGGAAGATGCATATGAATTGTTGGGTCAGGTACATTAATACTATGCGTTAAGAACAGGGGGTTCCCGAAGTTACAGTAGGGAGCCTCTTTTTTAAGAACGGCGTTACGAGAGTCAGCGGCGTTTATGGTGTGACATGAGCAGGATACCAAGGAAGATAAAGCCTGTACCTGCCAGATGAGCAAATGAGAAAGATTCACGGAGGATGATATAGGACAACAGCAGTGTACTAACGGGAATACATCCCGTGTATACAGCGGCCGTACTAGCCGGTACCCTTGAGACGCCCCGGAACCATAAAACGTAGGATAATGCTGTGACAAAGATACCGTAATACAAGACAAGTCCAATCTCCCCTGTACTAACTTGTTTAAAATCGAACTGTCGGGCTTCCCCGAAAGAACATGCCATAAACATAAGCATTGAAAAGAGTGTTATGTACATGGTTCCAAGCAGGGAAGAGACATCGCTGGATAGCATTTTGCGTAATACCGTTAGTGCCGCTTCCCCGAACACAGCAAACAGAACAAGCAACATGCCAATAAATGAGGTTGCATTGGGGGTATTAAACCGGAGTGCTGCTAGATGAGGCACTTGCAGTGCCAAAACACCGAGCAGCGAACAGGCAATGCCGAGTCTGGGACGCAGCGAAATTTTTTCTCTCAGCAGTACATATGAAAGAAGGGCCACGATAGCAGGGGTCAAACTTGTTAGAATTCCACTTTCGGAAGCAGAGGAGTAGGCCAGCCCGTATAGCATCAGAACCCGGAAGAGAAACATGCCGATCAAGGCTTGAATGAACAAAATTAGTGCATCTCGTCTACTGATCCTAAATGAGGTTTTCTTAATGAACACTATGGGCACTAAGAATAGAAGGGCAACGGCTAGACTGGCTGATTGCGATAAAAAGACAGGCAGCTGCATTACGACCAGTTTACCTACTACCACAGAACTGCCAACGATAAAGGTTGCAACCACTAATTCCATGTAAGTCGAAAAGGTAGGCTTGTTCATTTCATGTCACCTCTTGTACAGATATTGATATATACTGTAGCAATAGAAATTGGGCACTTGTAGATCCAATTGAACAGGTTTTTGACAGTACCGCTTGAGGAGGCAGCCTATGTGGATCTCTATCGATAAAAATATGACAGTTCCGATGCTGCGTCAGGTGTATCAGGCCATAAGGGATCAAATTTTAACCGGAGAACTGCGGGCAGGATATAAGCTTCCTTCGACTCGGGTACTGGCCTTACAGCTGAATGTCTCCCGTAATGTTATTCTCGAAGCTTATGAAATGCTGCTGGCTGAAGGTTTAGCCATTGCACGCCCGGGTTCAGGCACCTATGTAGCCGAGGGGGCTGTTCTTCCGGGTTACGTATCCACACCGCCTGTTGAAATGCCAGAGCCTGCAATGAATGCTCTATGCTCAAATGAGCAGTCGACCATTTCCTTCCGGACAGGCCTTCCTGCACTGGATTTGTTCCCACGCAAATCATGGGCCGATTTGCTTCAGAGCGTATGCAAAGAGGCTCCTGATCTCGCATTGGGTTATGGCGACCCTGCTGGAGAACTGGAGCTACGAAGGGAACTGGCCGACTATTTGGTTCATACCAGAGGAGTGAAAGCAAGACCAGAACATATTGTAATCACGAGCGGAGCAGTGCAAGCGATTCAGTTGGTCACCCGTCTGCTGCTGACCGTGGGCGACGAGGTTCTGGTCGAGGAACCGACGAACGAAGATTTGAGAAGGATTTTGTCGGCTACAGGGGCAACTCTACGAAGCATGCCTGTGGATGATTTGGGAATGCTAACAGCCGATTTACCGCAAAAAGGGTGCCCCAAACTGGCATATCTGACACCTTCGCACCAGTTCCCTTTGGGAGGCATCCTGCCAATCCAGAGAAGGATCGAGCTGATTCAGTATGCAGCCCGGACAGGGTGCCTGCTGCTCGAGGATGATTATGACAGTGAATTCCGATATGATGGCGGACCTGTTCACTCCTTGCAAAGTCTGGACCCGGAACGGGTACTATACGTTGGGACGTTTAGTAAAATCTTGTTTCCTGCCTTGCGGATCGGTTATATTGTTCTTCCACCATCACGAGTTGCTGATTTTATCCGTTTGAAGCAACTGGCAGATTACCAGACGGCGAGCCTGGAGCAAATTGTGTTGAGTCGGTATATCAGGAAGCGACTCCTTCATAATCATATACATAAGATGAAGAAAGTATATGCCAAGCGTCGTCAAGTGCTGATCAATAGCCTTGAGCAGCACTTTGCAGGGCAGTACAGAGTGTGCGGCCGAGCGGCGGGTCTACATTTAGTAGCAGAGTTTCAGTTTCTGTTCCGAGAGGATTTACTGAATTGTCTCCGTAGCCAAAATGTGTTTGCGGTACAGCTTGAAGGGAACCGGCTGCTCATGGGCTATGGACATCTACATGAAAGCGAGATACGCGAAGGGGTTCGCAGAATTTGGAACGCGCTTCAACGATAGTAAACGCAAGAGCAGTCTATCCTTGGATGAGGACAGACTGCTCTTTTATAGTAAGATATCATTTTTCATACATTATCTATTCCTAAGAGGATTGAGCTACGCGTACTAGCATATGAGCAAGCGCGTGCTGCTGCTCTTTGTCTCCTACCTTCCATAATTCCTGAAGGAGCTTCTCTTCGCTGTTTCGCGGTTCTTCCTTGGCTGCCAGATATCCCGCGATCTTCTCCGCTGCTTTTGCCATTACTTCTTCATTCAATCCGATTTTTTGAGCCATTTCAATTTTGTCGCTCAAATAACTTTTGAATGAATCAAAGCTGCCCAAAATGTCATCCTTTTTGCTGTCATCTATCCGATTTAGTGCGTCATCCACCTTGTTCAAGGCCACTTCGCCTTCCTTATTTACAACATGATTGTGCTCTGACATCTCTAACGCCTCCTCAAGATTGTTTTCTAGGATAAGGGCTGCTTACGGTACAGTAGTACTTACCCCAGCTAACCAAGATGAAAACGGTGAGAAGCAGAATGCAAATCAACGATTTACCCAGCTTAAGCTGAAGAGCATGACAACTATAATCCCAAGTCGGCAAAAATATATGTACAACGTACCTATTTAATCTATGAGGAAAACGGAGCGAGTGTAAGCCTTAGGGTCTGAGACGGGCACTGTATTACTTAGGTCTCCTCAGGTACAATCACCTCGATATGACGCGGTATAATACCCAGCTCGATAGGCAAAGATGGTCCTTCCTCACCATCTACATTCGTACTGACCGATGCTGCGGAACGGACACTTACATGCTTTGCGGTAAAGTAAACGACATCTTTATGATCCTTCAGGTTGCCTAAAAATAAGGATATGCCGGCTGTCATTGTGTTCAATATATTGAGGCTTTTGAAAATAAAGCAGTGAAGTAGGCCATCATCAACGGCAGCCCCGGGCGCCAGTTTCTCGAATCCGCCAACTGAGTTGGTTAAGGCAGCAAGAAAGAGTGGGGATTCGCCTTCCCAGGTCTTGTCATCGTAGCGGACGATAAGCGGGTGGGCAGGATGGTTGATCAGTTCTTTCATGCCTTCTTTAAAGTAGGCCAATGTGCCAAACATGGATTTATCGTCTGACGACACAGCGGATAGCGATTCGGCAAGCGAGCCAGTGGCAACAACATTGGCAAACATCTGTCTGTTTAAGAGTCCCATATCCACGGCTTTCACGCGAGTAGAAGTGAGTGCATGGGTTGCCAGTTCGGGACTTAGTGGAATTTGTAAGGCACGTGCAAAATCATTGACGGTCCCAAGAGGGATGACCCCCAGTTTTGGACGATGATCTTGATCCATGAAACCGTTAATGGTTTCGTGAAGCGTACCATCTCCACCAAGGGAAACGACAAGATCATAAGCCTCCTGACATGCAGTGATGCAAAAACGGGTGGCATCAAGTTTTTGTCCCGTCTCTTTGATTGTAACGGCGTATCCTTGCTTATATAGAATGTCTTCTACGTTTCTGACATGTTGGAGGGATTCTTCTTTGCCGGAAGAGGGATTTACAATGACCATAGCATTCTTCATATACATATTCCTCTCTTTAGGAAGGGTTTGGGTTACCAAGGTTACCAACCCTTACCCGAAAAGCATACCTTTAGACTCTAAATTAGACATGTATCATATTTTTAGTTACTATATAAAAGTAAATAAAATACTGAATGGAGGATTTCGTATGAAAATCGCATTAACAGGAGCAACAGGGCAGCTGGGTTCCATTGTGGTAGATACATTGCTTGCATCTATCCCGGCAAAAGATCTTATTGTTAGCGTAAGAAATCCGGAAAAGGCAGAAGAGTTACGTAATCGTGGCGTTGACGTTCGTCATGGCGATTTTGATAAACCGGAAACGCTCGATCAAGCATTTGCCGGTGTAGATCGGCTGTTGATTATATCTGCAGACGGGGATAATGATACTAGAATCCGTCAGCATAAAGCAGCTGTTGATGCTGCTGTGCGTGCGGGAGTAGGCTTCATCGCGTATACTAGTGCGGCCAATGCCGCTGACAGCACTCTATTCCTTGCACCCGTACATCGTATTACGGAGGAATTCATTCGCGAGTCGGGTATTCCTTACTCCTTCTTGCGTAATAACTGGTACCTTGAGAATGAAGCAGGCACGATCCAATCTGTACTTGCGGGAGCTCCATGGCTAACTTCGGCAGGGTCCGGTAAAGTGGGTTGGGCTGCCCGCGCCGATTATGCGCAAGCGGCTGCGGCCGTGTTGTCTGGCGAAGGGCATGAGAATACAATCTACGAGCTTTCTGGTAAGCCGATAACTCAAGAAGAGTTGGCAGCGATACTTGCTGAGGTTCTGGGTAAAGACGTTCCTGTACAGCAGGTGGACGATGCAGCGTATGCCGAGGTTATGCTCGGTGCGGGAGTCCCGGAAGGTGCCATCCCTATTGTGGTCGGCATTCAACAAGCGATTCGCGAAGGAGCCTTGGATGTCGTAAGCAATGACTTCGAGAAGCTGTTGAAACGTCCGCTGACGCCGCTTAAGCAAGGAATTAGTGAACTGATCAAGCAAATCCAAGCATAATAAACGAATCTTAAAAACGGATGCTGCCTAGAAAGGTTGGCATCCTTTTAGTTATATTCATGAGTGGCATCATTGTTGATTATCCAATATACTTGTATGGAACTGAAACTCCAAGGTAGGCTTGGAGGCAAGCTTGATCTATTTAAAGAAGATGAGCACAGCAGTAGAATTTGAAAATGAATGGGGTACATAATACGATGTCTAATTTACCAAATTGTCCCGAGTGTAATTCAGAATATACTTATGAGGACCGCAGTCTGTTCATTTGTCCGGAATGCGCTCATGAGTGGTCTGCCGAGTCAGACGCTGATAGCAGCGAAGATGTAAAAGTCGTCAAAGATGCGAATGGTAACATTCTGAAGGATGGCGACTCTGTAACCGTCATTAAAGACCTTAAAGTGAAGGGAAGCTCTTCCGTCCTAAAAATTGGCACCAAAGTGAAAAACATCCGTCTGGTAGAAGGCGACCACGATATTGATTGCAAAATTGATGGTTTTGGAGCAATGAAGCTAAAATCTGAGTTTGTTAAAAAGAATTAAAGTGTACAGCAGAGAAACTGTTCAGTTCCAACTGTTCAGCTTCATGAAGATAAAAAAGGAGAGGCCCTCGGCTTCTCCTTTTTTATTAGCATTTGGCGTTATTGGATTTCCAACGCTCAGACCCACAGAGGTGTCACAATGGTGCTAGCCATACGGTTCCGGTTCCCCTGTATACATTAACCAGCCCTTCGCCGGAAGCGGCCGAGCCCATTTTGGTTTTCCCTGATTTTTCGACGGTGAACTGTAGGGTGTTGGACCACATAAGGGCAAAGTTGCCATCCACCTTGAGCACATCATTTTGCAATTCGATAACGACTGCTTCATCAGAAGGGATCGGCGCTTGAAGTGCCAGCACTCCTTTTCCACGGGCGCTTAAATTAAATAACCCTTCTCCGCCCAGTGCAGCAGAAGAAAGATTACTGCGTGCAACGACGGATATGTCCAGCGTGGTATCGCAAGCTAAAAACAATCCGTCTTCGATGGCAATGTCATCATGATCGACATCAATAAGCCAAATATATTGGTAGGTAGGCTCCAGCATGATGGTACCTGTGCCTCTATAGTGCGGCTTAATGGCACCTGTCCCTGTCACAGCACCGGACACCAAGTTTCGCATTAAGCCTCCGACACCTTTTATACCCGTAGTCATTTCCATGTTGCCCACAGTATATTGCATCGCTCCTGCCTTCATCATAATCTCACTGTTGTTGATTTCAATCATGAGCTGCTTGCGACGCATGTTACTTTTGCTCATATAGTAATTGTCTTTCGCCTCCGCAACCGAGGTGCAGCTCAAATCTGTTATGTATTCCAGTACCGTGAATCCACCTAATTGATCAGTGATGGCAACATTGCTGTTATCCTTTAAATTATTAATAACAAAAGCCATAGTGTAAGTGCCTCCTTGTTGTTTTCATGGTGTGGGGATAGCCATCTTCTTTATTCCATACCATATTCGACAAAGAGAAATTTTTTCCTGCGGCGAATCTTGGCACTTTTCTCGCCTGATTTTCAGACTTGGAAAAGGAGAGCTTGAAAAAGATGCGAAAAAGGTTCAATATAAAGATATCGGTTTTTAAAATGATTTGTTTCAACAACGACCGAATGTGAACGAAACGAAACATACAATAGGGGGTAGGATAAGTGGAAATAGGTATAAGTACATTTGTAGAAACAACGCCGGATCCCCAAACCGGTGAGGCCATCAGTCACGCACAACGGATACGTGAAGTGGTCGAGGAAATTGTGCTCGCTGATCAGGTAGGGCTGGATGTGTACGGTGTGGGGGAGCATCATCGTAAAGATTATGCCGCATCTGCTCCGGCGGTTATACTGGCTGCGGCGGCGGCACAGACCCAGCGAATTCGCCTAACCAGTGCGGTGACGGTGCTTTCATCGGATGACCCGGTGCGTGTGTTTCAGGACTTTGCTACACTGGACGGTATTTCGAATGGACGAGCTGAGATTATGGCAGGTCGGGGTTCTTTTATCGAATCGTTCCCGTTGTTTGGATATGACCTCGACAACTACGATGAGTTGTTTGATGAAAAGCTGGAACTTTTATTGAAAATACGGGAATCTGAGAAAGTCACCTGGAAAGGCGGACATCGGCCCGCAATTAACAATTTAGGCGTATATCCGCGTCCGGTGCAAAATCCTTTGCCAGTATGGATCGGAAGTGGAGGTAATCAGGAATCTGTGGTTCGTGCGGGCTTGCTTGGATTGCCGTTGGTGCTTGCTATTATTGGAGGCAGCCCGATGCAGTTTGCACCCTTGGTGGAATTGTACAAAAAGGCAGCTAAGCACGCAGGTCATGATGCATCGCTGCTTCCGGTTGCGTCCCACTCCCATGGTTTTATCGCGGAAACGACCGGGCTTGCAGCGGAAAAGTTTTTCCCCTCCACGCAGCAGAGCATGAATGTGCTTGGGCGTGAACGCGGGTGGGGACCTTACACTCGTTCCAGCTTCGATGCTGCGCGTAGCTTTGAAGGGGCATTGTATGTAGGCGATCCCGATACGGTTGCTAATAAAATTATTCACCTCCGTAAGCAAGTAGGCATTACACGTTTTCTGTTGCACGTACCTGTCGGCACGATGCCGCATGATGATGTCATGAGAGCTATTGAGCTATTGGGAACCGAGGTAGCGCCACGGGTTCGTGAGGAGATAACCAAGTGGGAATCCGAGAGCAAATAAGCGGATTGAACTCAGCATAGAGAAAAGAGAAAGGAGCAGACCATAAGCGATAAGGTCGCTCCTTTTAATATAAAAAATAGTTCTGCTTTAGATCTCCTGCCATATTGCCTTTTTGGAATTCTACATCATTTCTTTCTCAGCTTTGTGGGTACGGCAACACGCTTGGATGATAAAGGTTTTCCTTGTTTTAGTTTTTTAGCCTTTCTAGGTATTCTTACGATTAAGGAGCCTTTTGTGCTTTGTTTGGAAGGCAAGGCTAAGCGGATATTCCCAGCTTGAGGTGCGCTTTGGCTAGAGCTGGTAATCAGGTTGATGGTGTAACTTGCGTAGATTGAACTTACAGGAATCCGCCGCATACCTAAATTTCTACAGGTTGTACATCCTACGTTCCAACACCAATGGAAGGCTTGGCTAGGAAGCTGGGTAAAATAGGAGCCTGACCATGTGCGTCCAAAGCTACTTTCGGCATAGTAATAGAACGTATTACCTCCGGCATATCCACTCCAAACCTCTATTGTCTGCCCAGGATCTACACGATACCAGCCAATCTTGGCATAGTTAACAGGACTGCAGCTGAAGTTTGGATAAGCGTAAGCAATATAGATAGCGGCATTAGTACTGTTACGAAAATTAAGACCCATTGTCGTCACTTCTTTCCTCATATAGTAATCTTACAGTGTATCCTATGAGGATTTTGAGAGAGGGGAACGGACAGAAGTCTTTTAATCACTAAAATTGAACCATTTGCCGATGTCTATTTTGTTATGTTCATTCATAGATTGCCATTCGTTTGATTGCGGTTGATAGGTATAATCTTTTTGCCAGACCCTAATGTTTTCCACGATAGCCCGTATGGCGGAGACCATATAGGAGACCTCCTGATTCGTCATCATGGGATGGAGCGATAGACGCACCCAGCCTGGTTTCCGTGATAAGTCTCCCGTATGGATCAGGTCTGTCATTTGCTTAGATGCTTGCTGGTCGATACCGAGCAAATAATGTCCATAGGGGCCAGCACATGAACAGCCACCTCGGACCTGAATGCCAAACCGGTCATTTAGCAGTTTTACAATCAGGTTATAGTGGATATGGCCGATAACAAAAGAAACGATTCCCAGCCGATCTTGGCTGCTTCCCCCCAAAATGTGCAGACCGGGTATGGTGCTCAAGCTTTTTAGCAATAATGAGGTCAGCTCCTTTTTACGCTCCGATATGCGGTTGTATCCCATTTGTTCCTTCAACTGAATACAGAATGCGGTTCGAACAGCCTGTAAAAAAGGGGGTGTCCCTCCATCCTCACGGGCTTCAATACTATTTTTATACTCGTATCCCCCCCAGGGATTGGTCCAACTTACCGTGCCGCCTCCGGGCTGATCGGGAGCATAATTGAGACACAGCCGCGAATCCATGATGAGAACGCCGCTTGTGCCGGGGCCACCAAGAAACTTGTGAGGAGAAAATACAATCCCGTCCAGTTTCTCAAGGGGATCTGTAGGATGCATGTCGATTTCCGTATAAGGTGCGCTTGCTGAAAAATCAACAAAGCATACGCCGCCATGTTCATGCATTTTGCGGGATAGCTGGTGAATCGGCACTTCGAAGCCTGTAACATTGGAGCAGGCGGTAAAAGCACCAATCTTGACCGGGCGATGCCTAAATTGAAGCAGCAGTCGTTCAAGATGAGCTGGATCAACCATTCCATCAGCACCCGGAGGGATACACACCACCTCTCCCATGGTTTCTGCCCAGGAAATATGATTGGAATGATGCTCCATGTGAGTAACGAAAATAACGGGGCGTTCTTTTTCGGTGATGGGGTAGAGGGAGGTTAATTTTTCATGTATCTTCAATCCTAATAGTCGCTGAAGCTTGTTCACCGCACCTGTCATCCCCGACCCGGCGAATAGGATGATATCATGTTCGTTGGCATGAACGTGGTTCTTAATGATTTGTTTCGCCTTTTCATAGGCTTGGGTCATCAAAGTGCCTGTCAAATTAGACTCCGTATGCGTGTTCGCCACGAATGGACCTAATTCATAAGCTATTTTCGACTCGATGGGTCCATACAGGCGACCGCTGGCTGCCCAATCCGCATAAATCAGCTGTTTAAGCCCATATGGAGTTTCAAAGGTCTGGTGATAACCGATTGTATTTTCGCGATACTTTTGGAAATGAGCCTCGTTAGAAGGCTGATACCTACAGTTATTACTTCCGATTCGAGCCATGAGCATACGGCGCCTCCCAAGTCGTTCTGTCTTCTTAGGGTACGTAGATAGGCCAGAATAGGTTAAAAAAAATGGGCGAATGTCATCATTTAGTCAAAATAAAAAGCCTTATCCAACAGTAGGATAAGGCATGAGTATATATTAGATAAAAAGCTGCATATCCGATTCGAGCGCATCCTTCAGATACGTTTTGGCCTCGATAATTTCCAGTTCAGGTATGAATTCTTCCGGTTTAAAGCCCATAATATCCACCGATAGCTTGCAGGCATAAAATTTGACGTTTTTCTTCCGGGCTCCTTTCAGGAAATGAATCAGCTTCGGTGCCTCATTGTCTTCCAGCATTTCCGTCAGCATCAGCTTGCCCAGACCGCTAAAATTCATATGGGACAGCGGCATGGATTCAGGCCCTTTGGGAGTCATCAAATCCATCAGTTTCTCGTAAAGGGTCTTGTCCTCTAGCGTCATTTTATCAGGATCACGAACCAATGATAATCCCCAGAACGCAAAAAACATCGTAACCTCGACATCCAGCTCCCGAGCTGTATTGGCCAAAATCAGCCCAGCCATTGCTTTATCATAATCGCCGCTGAACATCAGCAGATTCATTCTTTTGTTCATAATTTTTCCGCCTCCATTACCAACAGATATACTCAGTATGGATTTGGAAATGAGAACTATGCCCAGTTCACATATTGATCACAATTGTGGAGGGGATTGTGTGCTAGAAGTAATGCCTAATCAAAAGTTAAATTATCCTTTGACTTATCTGTATTTAATTCTACTAGCCACAGGCCATCTGTGTTTTTGGATAGAAAAACCATATCGTATTCTTCACCTTTTTGTATTACATGAGTAAGGACTTTATAGGTGTCATTAGACATTTTTTTACTGTCAACAATGGTGAAAGAAGATACTGAGCTTGCTTTAACCGATTGACGGAATTCTTCTAGAGGAATTGACGATTTGTTAGAGAGTAGACTAAGGGCTTTGTCGCTATCTTTCTTTTTTATGGCTTCCAAGTAATCTTTAACAGGTTGGAAAACCTCCACATTTTTGGGGTCCTCTTTTTTTATTTGCTTGGTAGTAGCAGGTACTTGATTATCAACAGACGGGGGGTGACCACATCCAGAGAGTAATCCTACAGGTAGTATAGCAGCAATAAGACAGAATATAACTTTTTTTACCATATTTCACCTTCCTTTTTGGTATATTCTATGTATTATAACATATGTGATCAAAAAAACAATTTAAAGGATGATATTATGTTAGTGAATAGAGCTTTGAAAAAGGTACTGGTAGCAACTCTTTTAGGGAGTGTGCTCATTCCGTCAGCAGCCTTTGCTGAGTCGGACTATGAAAAGCAACTAGATCAGCAATACGGGCCTGAAAATGGCTATTCCACTTTTTATAATGCTCCACTCCATGATGAAAAAACTTTACAGTCTGTGCAACCTTCAAGTACAGGGTTCAAATGGTCCGCAAATTATGAAGTAACTACTCATTATCAAATTCCACGTAATATTCCAGTGAGCAATGGCGAGAGTATTCAGGTTATTTCAACAAGCTCTAGGAATACTGGTAGTAATTCAACTTATGATTTAGGAATGGAGTATTATGACTCTTGGGCTGGAGGATGGTATGGAAGCAATAGTATGACTAAAACAGCTGATGTGGGTAGTACCTCTTATCTACATTGGGAGCATATGGACGGTAAAGATTATCGAGTGCGGGTAAAAGGGAATGTAAAAGGATCAATGACTGTGAATGTTTATTAATTAGTTTAAGAAGCCTAGGATCAAAGACACAATATTAACCTACATAAATTATATGATCTTGAACTTCGAAAATTCATATCAAATTATCTGGAATTATAAAATAATCCGTTTATCTAATAAAGGTCGTCCTTTGCACATAAATGTGAAGGATGACCTTTATTATGATGGTTTAGATAGTCATTTTCTGCTCTTATACTCCTACCGTTACCAATGTCATATCTCTGAACTGCTTCCATTCTGTATAATCTCAAGGGAATTCAAGACACAAGCCTGAGATCGGGAGGACAATAAGAAAGTGAGTATAGAGAATAAATATAAAGCACTTGAACTGGAGAAGCCGGGTATCTATGAGCTGGAGGGGCTGGAAGTCGGGGTTACCTCTAATTGCAACTTCAAGTGTGATTACTGCTGTGCATATCAGCGGAACGATGGACAATGTATCAGCAGCAAAGAGGTCATAGGTATCATTGATGATATTCCAACGTTAAAGCGTGTGCGACTGTCCGGGGGTGAAGTAACCCTGAAGTATGAGGATTGTCTGGACATCGTGGCTCACTGTACGAGCAAGGGAATTGCTACCCAGCTCAATACCAATGCGAGTTTGCTCAGCCCTGAACGAATTGAGAAGTTGCGTGACGCGGGACTTTCCAATATTCATATCTCTTTCAACTTCACGGATGCCGATAAATATGCAGCCTATTATCATGTTCACCCTCGTATGTATGAGAAAATCGTGCAAAATATTCGGTTGTGTACCGAAGCCAAGCTGGAAACAGTGCTGGAGACTTTGCTTTTTGAAGAGACGCAGAACAACATGCCAGCGATCAGTAAAAAAGTCTACGAACTCGGTGTGCGCATCCATGAAATCCAAAACAGCATCGTGATGGATCATACAAACTGGAACGCTATCTCCACCAAGGCGGCACTCATCCGTTCCGTGCATGACCTCATCGCACATAAAAAGGACGATACCGTGCTGTATTTCACCTGTATGGACCGTTTTGCTGAGGCGCTGGGGTTCAAGGAGCAGCCAGGTGTTTATTTTTCCAACTGTGTTGACGGTAAGAAGCAGCTTCATCTTCATGGGAACGGTGATATCCTAATCTGTGAACTATGTCATCCAGTGGTCATCGGTAATATTTATAACGGAACGTCCTTAAAGGATATTTACAAAAATAAGCCGAAGCAGCTTCAGGAGTTTCTCGACAAACTGCCTTGTCCTGCATATGATGCGCTTTTTCCGAATGGGATTTAAGAGAGTTTTATTATTACTGATAACATATCCATATGGTTAATATTACTTAACAACAGAATGGCTTAGATGGGCGGTCGGCTAATCTCCTGCAAAGGAAGGTGATGCCTGTGGAGGTTAAAGATGCTCTGACATTAATGATGATGTTCGGACGCTGGTTATTGCGTTAATTGGATTATCGTCACAATTGTTATTGCGTTGAACCAAAACAAAAAGAAATAGACCGCCCTCGGACAAGGTAAACGGTCTATTTCTTCACTGATCTAAATCCATAGCCGACCGCCCTTAAAAGCGGCTGTTGCTAAAGAGCAAGGCTGTTCAAGCATCCTTGCTCTTTATTTATTGTGTTCTTCTTAACTATATTTTATCACAGCTTTATCAGCGTTTACAATGCGGAAAAGCCAAATGAGGTAACCAACTTCACCATAAATAGAGGCTTAGCAGTAATGAAGTCAGACCCTTATTATTTGTTTTAATGAAAGGGTTTACATGCTAAAATATATCAATGTAAACTTCTTATGAAAGAAGGAGTAGATATGAAATATAGAAATGTCGGCAATAGCGGTCTTAAAATTAGTGAAATCGGGTTGGGAAGTTGGCTAACGTACGGTACAGCCGCCGAGCAGGAAGCTGCTCATACCTGTATTGCCAAAGCTTTTGAACTTGGCATCAATTTCTTTGATACCGCAAACGCGTATAACCGTGGAAAAGGTGAGAAGGCTATGGGAGCGGCATTGAAGCCTTATCGCAGAGAGAGCTATGTGCTTTCTACCAAGGTGTACTTTCCTATGGATTCCGGTCCCAATGACAGGGGATTGTCTCGCAAGCACATTATGGAGCAATGTGAGGCGAGTCTAAAGCGCCTCGGCACGGATTATATCGACATTTACTTCTGCCATCGTTATGATCCAGAAACTCCGTTGGAAGAGACACTGCGGGCGCTAGATGATCTTCAGGCTCAAGGTAAGATCTTGTATGCTGCGGTCAGTGAATGGAGTGCCGCCCAGCTCACGGATGCCTATGGCATTGGGAAAAGGCTGAATCTGCGCCCGCTGATTGCCAATCAGCCGATCTATAATATGTTCGAGCGTTATATCGAACATGAGGTACTTCCCGTATCCGAGCAGGTAGGCATCGGTCAGATTGTATTTTCGCCGCTGGCCCAAGGCATCCTCACGGGTAAATACAAGCCGGGACAGCCTATGCCGACGGGCAGCCGCGGAGCTGATGCGTCTGTCAATAACGTCATCAGCAGTTACATGAACGACACCATCCTGAGCTGTGTTCAGGAACTGGATCAGCTGGCAAAGGACTTGGGTGTCACCCTGTCACAACTTGCGCTTGCCTGGATTTTGAGAGAACCGGGGATCAGCGCTGCACTGATTGGGGCTACTAAACCAGCACAGATCGAGGAAAATGTGAAAGCAGTCGAGGTGACGCTGCAATCGGAGACTTGCGCAAAAATTGAGCAGATTCTGAAGCAAGTAGAGGGATTTGCGCCTTTGCGTTAGCTTGCTTCAAGCACGGCATAGATCCCTGAAACCACACTAAATGCAATCCCGCTCACTAAAACGAGGATTTGCTTCTTACTGAGGTCCAGTGGATCAAAAAAGAAGGGCAACAGCCATTTTAGACTAATGACAGCCCATAGACCTTCTGCCAATCCTAGAATCAATACCTTTTGCCCCCAGTGAAGCTTCATCTGCGGTGTTAGCGGACCTTCAAGAAACAGGTCACCTGAAGTATGAATATTCCAAGAAACGATAACTACGAATATCACAAGCGTTAATAGTGTTGACATAATATAAGTGATGTCTTTTTTAGCCTTGTTCGTGAGCTTTGGCGATTTTTTAAACTCAGGAAAGCCGATCAGGAAAAAGACGATGCCTACGATTATAGCCACCCCTACAGAGGAACCGAGTATAATATTTGCTGCCATGCCGATGCCATTGATGATGAATAATAATATAAGCTCTCCCCCTTTGGGGTTACGATGATAGTTATTTTATTGTACACGCAGGAACGAAAATGCTCAAATACTTGGAAAAGCCCCTGGCACTTTTGCCAGGGGACATTTTGAATTTTGGTCGATTATAATGCGGATTTAATGACCTTTTTATAATACAGAATGGATAGCACCCCGAAAATGGAGTATAAGGCAGTGTATAGCACCATTACGATGATCATAGGCATCCAAACTTCGGTTCCAAACATGAACCAGCCAGATTGGACGGCGAAATAGCTGTGTGATAGACCGATCACTAACGGAATGCCGAAGTTAAAGAGTTGTTTGATTTTAATGCCTCGCAGCAGGTCGCTCTGGGTGAACCCCAACTTTCTCAACACAGTATAATTGGACTTTTCGTCTTCGCTCTCATCCATTTGCTTAAAATAAAGGATGCAGCCTGATGTAATAAGAAAAGTAAGTCCCAAAAAGCCAACTACAAACATGATCACTCCCATATTGCTCTTCTGATTGCTGCTCATTTCAAGCTGTGATGTTTGTTGATCGTTAAAATTCGCAGCTGCAAACAGGCGATCGGCCTCTTTGATCTGTGCTGCATTTAATATATCAATTCCGATATATAGGGATGACTTCTTCTGAATCTTAGGATTTACGTCTTTCTTTAACCGCTCAAAGATGGTTTCGTCTACAATGGCAGTGGGTAGTCCTCCGACTGTAAAATAGTAAGGAATGACATAATCCCTTTTTAGACCTACATATTGTTGATGTATAACTTCTGTTTTTCCCTTCAAATCCAGGGGACCAAAATTTTTCAAGGACATAAATTTCTGTAAAAAATCATTATAGCCTGTTAAAATCGTCTGTCCTGGAGATACATCCGTATCCTCCACAGATTGATCGCTAATGACAGGCAGTATCGTGGAATCCGCACCGACATTTAGATCTTTCGGCGGAGTCTCCATGATTTGCGCTGCGTTTACACTGACTTGAATCACTTCAATTTTCTTTTCTCGATACTTTATATCATGCTCATGAAGTAAAGTCTTGAATTTCTCTGCATCTGGTATGTTCGTCATCGCAAAATGGGAAGGTACATTCTCCTCAGCTGCTTGATCGGCAGAATAATAGGCAATATAGCTTAAGGAGAGCAACCCAATGGCGAGTGCAGATACGGTTGTAATAATGGTCAGCAACAAAGCATTAGATTTCATGCGGAACATGATAGATGAGAGAGACAGTACCTCATGAATGTTTAAGTAGCCGCCTTTGCTTTTTCTGATCATATTGGAAATAAAGCGGATGGACCCTTTATAAAAAAGAAGTGTTCCGATGATGACAGAACCTAAAATAAATACCATCGCCATAAATAGTTCATTTAAGGAGGTAAAGTCACCACCAAATAATCTGGAGGAAACATAATATCCCAAAGCGATAAGCGAGATGCCCATGATCCCGATGACCATCTCAAAAATCGTTATTTTCTTGATTTTCCCTTCGGTAGTTGAGGTTACTCGGAACAAAGATAAAATACTTTGTCTTTTGATAAAAGAGTAATTCATGACCATGATCAGCAAGTAGATGGCAACAAAAACGATGAGTGTTTGGGTCAGTGCTTGGATAGAGAAATATAGAGTGGCAATGGCTTCGACGCCTGTCGTCTTAAATAAGATCATGATCACTAATTTGGAAAAAGAAAATCCAATTCCAATTCCAACGAAAAGAGAACCAAAGTATAAAATTAAGTTTTCAGCACTTAAAATGCGAAAGATTTTGCTTTTTGTCATCCCGATTAATTGAAATAAGCCAATTTCTTTGCTTCGTCTCTTTATAAAAATATTATTGGCATACATCAGGAAAATGCAGACAATAGCAACCAGTAAAACGTTGGCTGCCCGTATGGAAGCTGCACCTTTAATAGAGCCCTTCACTTCGTCCATGGAGGGATCGTACTGTATGGTGACGAAAGCGAAATAGAGCGCAACACTGAAAATGAGAGCAAAAACATAGAGATAATAATTGCTCAGGTTTTTTTTCAGATTTTTTAGAATGAGTACATTAATGTTCATGTTGAACCCCACCTAAGACCGCTTGAGTTTTCATGATATCCTGGAAGAAGCTTTGTCTTTCCTGCATGCCTTTATGAAGCTGGGTATATACTTGCCCATCCTTAATAAATATGACGCGGCTACAATGGCTGGCTGCGACAGGATCATGCGTGACCATAATAATCGTGGCCTTGCGCTTTCGGTTCAGCTGACCTAGCTTGTTTAATAGATCGGAAGCCGACTTTGAATCCAGCGCCCCCGTAGGTTCATCGGCGAAAATAATCGTAGGCTCATGGATAAACGCTCTAGCCGCAGATGTACGCTGTTTCTGTCCGCCCGAGATTTCATTGGGATATTTGTCCTTGAGCTCATAAATCCCCAGTTCTGTAGCGACTTCCTGAAATCTTCGGTTAGCCTCTTTTTTAGGCGTTTTAGTGATAGATAGGGGCAAAAGGATATTCTCCTTCACGGTGAGCGTATCCAGCAGATTATACTCTTGAAAAATAAAGCCTAAATGCTGTTTGCGGAATTCAGCCAGTTGCTTTTCTTTCATTTTCGTCATTTCGATGTCATTGATTTTAATGGAACCGTGGCTTACTTTATCAATGGAGGAAAGGACATTTAGCAATGTGGTTTTACCTGAGCCAGAGGCTCCCATAATACTGACAAATTCCCCTTCTTCAATGACGATATCTATTCCCTTCAAAACCTCCTGCATATTTAGCTTATTACCATAGGTTTTATGAATTTTGTGGGCTTCTAAAATATTCACTTCATGCACTCCTTATTGTTCTTGTAGCCTTATTATAAAAACCGCGCTGATGTTTTTCCTTTGAATCGGCGAACAATACATAAAAGCATGTGACATCTCTGTCACATGCTCAGCATACTTACAAAATCATTTCGTTTGGGAAAAATTAAAGTGAAGGTAGTACCCGTGTTCGGTTTGGAGTGCACATCTATATGTATGAGCAAGGATTGTGCTGCCTTTTTCGCTAAATATAACCCCATGCCTGTTGAAGTATGATCAGAGTGTTGGGTTGTGGATGTAAAACCTTTCTCGAAAATGCGAGGTATATCCTTCGGATCAATTCCGCGCCCAAAGTCTTGAACCTCAAGCTGTATTCGGTCTCCCTGTTCATAGCTGTGAATGATAATATCACTGGCATCGCTATATTTGATGGCATTGGTTAAGAGCTGCCTGATGATAAAAGCCAGCCATTTGGCATCACTCAGCACTTCCATTTGCTCAAGCAGGATGTCAAAACCGATCCCCTTTTGGATGCACCATGACTGTAATGCTTTGATTTCTTTAAAAACGAGAGATTTAAGATCTATTTGCTCAATATACAAATCGTTTTCAATAAAAGATATGCGCTTCTGATGCAACTGTTGGTCCAGCAATAAATGAATTCGCAGCCATTCATAGGTTAGCTGAGCCTTAAGAGATTTGTCCTCCAGTCGCTCAATCATCAGATGCATGGCGGTTAAAGGTGTTTTTACCTCATGAATCCAGGATAACAGCTCATCTTTTTCATGTTCGAGGGTCAATTGATTTTGCGAGATGATCTGTTGTAATCGTTCGGTCTGATGGATTATTTTGTGTTCAATAATTCGCTCAAACGGACTCTCAGGTTCGCCCATGCCGGTTAATTCGAGGGAACCCTCCCATCCCTCCAGGGCCCGATAGAACTTGGTTTCCTTGGGATAGCGGACGATTAGAAAAACCGAAAAAACCAACATAGATAAGAAAACGACATACAGGATCGGCGTCAACGGGATTGCCGCATCCACATAAGCGATGAGAAGGATCAGCATTTGTTGGCATACAAATAATGCAATCCAGCTCCGCCTTTCTTTCAAGTATGCTCTAATCATAGGCAGGTGCCTCTTCGATGGCCATATAGCCTTGTCCCACCTTCGTTTCAATGAAACGGCCCAAATCCAGCTCATCCAGCTTTTTCCGCAGGCGATTCAAGTTGACAGTCAGGGTGTTGTCGCTGACAAAGCGTTCATCATCCCATAGGCTTTTAATTAACTCCTCCCGGGAGACAATTTTGTTCTTTTGCTCAATCAGCAGCTTTAATATATAAATTTCATTCTTGGTTAATTCGATGGAACCTGCCTCATGGGTCACGATATTCTTTTCGTAATCGACTGTGGCACCACACCAGGTTTTGAGGGAAGTGGGCTCTGTATTGTAATTGTATACGCGGCGAAGTGTCGCCTGTAATTTGGCAATCAGTACATCAAAATGGAAGGGCTTTTGGATAAAATCATCCGCCCCAAGCTGCATTGACATCACTATATCCGTAGGATGATCGCGCGATGATAAGAAGATAATCGGGACGTTAGAGTGAGATCGAATCATTCGACACCAATGGAAGCCATCAAATTTCGGCAACTGGATATCAATCACGACCAGATCAGGCTTTATCGTTGTGAATTCTTGAATGACTTTACTAAAATCCTGGATTCCATACACATCATAGGCCCATTGAGTTAACCTGTCCTTGATTTCATGGAACAAAGTTTGATCATCTTCAATCAGCAAGATTTTGAACAATGATTTCACCACTTTTTACATTTTTATATAAAGTGTATAGCAAAATTTGTGTATGTGCTATATGTGATCGATTCAACTTGATGTTGCGATAATCTGCTGTTAATAGTTGAGGTTTATAGTTGGTGTGTATCTGCAATCTCATAACGTTTAAAGGATGGATGTATGGATGGGGATTCACACCTATTTTCGATCGCTTAATGAGTTGGAAAGAATTATTCGTTGTCCGGGCAAGTTTAAATTCGAGGAACATAGTGTATCGGCTCATTCTTGGAAAGTAGTACAATATGCCAAAACGCTGGCTGATATTGAAGAGAGAAACGGTGTCCGAATTGACTGGAAAAAGCTATACGAGATTACCAGCAGTCACGATTACGGGGAGATTTTTATTGGAGACATTAAAACGCCTGTGAAGCATTCCTCCAAGGAACTGCGGCTATTAATCCAGCAGGTCGAAGAAGGCATGATTGAGTATTTTATTGAAGAGAATATTCCAGAGGATTTTAAAGCGATTTTCCGCAAACAGTTAAGAGAGGGTAAAGATGATTCGGTTGAAGGCTTAATTCTAGAGGTTGCGGATAAAATGGATCAGGTGTATGAAGCGTTTGCCGAGCTTCAGCGAGGGAATACCGAAAAGGAATTTGTCGTGATGTATCGCAATGCGCTTGTAAAAATCAAAAATATTAAATTAAAATGCGTCGAATATTTTTTGGAACATATCCTGCCAGATATGGTTAAGGAAGAGACGCCATCATCCATTGATATCAAAAAGATTACAGAAGAGGCCTTAGCACTGTAAATGAATTTCTTTACCTTCTTTCAGAAGCTATGAAGCGCTTCTGTTCATACATAATTACAAAATGAAAACAGCATGTCGAAATCCCACTTGACTTGAAGTTAACTTTAAGTAGTAACATACGGGATGTAACGTGGTGATTAGGAAATACGTAACTATTCTGACAATTTAGGAGTGATAGAATTGAAAAAGAAACAACTGGGTAACAGCGACCTTCAAGTATCTGCTCTAGGGCTGGGCTGCATGGGAATGTCCGAGTATTATGGTGAGTTGGATGATCAGGAATCAATCAAAACGCTTCATCGTGCGTTGGAGCTGGGAATCAACTTTTGGGATACTGCCGACACCTACGGTGTGGGAAAAAATGAAGAACTGATTAGCCAAGTTCTGCGCAGCCGGCGTGATGAAGTGGTGTTAGCTACCAAGTTTTCGATTATGCGCGGGGAAGATGGTGCATTTATGGGGGTAAGCGGCCGTCCCGA
Organism: Paenibacillus ottowii; assembly: GCF_006874425.1. GTDB lineage: Bacteria > Bacillota > Bacilli > Paenibacillales > Paenibacillaceae > Paenibacillus > Paenibacillus ottowii. The sequence continues at coordinate 516,220 of NZ_VIJZ01000003.1, read as the reverse complement.
ATATGTAAAACAGGCATGTGATCGCAGCCTGCAAAGATTGGGCGTAGATGTGATTGATTTATACTACCAACACCGTGTCGACCCCAATGTACCTATCGAAGAAACGGTAGGGGCGATGAGTGATCTGGTCCAAGCGGGAAAAGTCCGCTATCTGGGGCTATCTGAAGCGTCTCCTGCACTGATCAGACGCGCTCACAAGGTACATCCGATTACAGCACTGCAAACGGAATACTCCTTATGGAGCAGGGAAGCGGAAGATGAGGTTATACCGACATGTAAGGAGCTGGGCATCGAATTTGTGGCCTACAGTCCACTTGGCCGCGGCTTTTTGAGCGGACAAATTCAGAAGTTTGATGATTTCGCAGAAGATGATTTCCGTCGCACTGTGCCGCGTTTTCAGCCTGAAAATTTCCAAAAGAATCTGGATCTGGTGCAGCATGTTAAGGACCTAGCTGCTCAAAAAGGGGTCAAACCTTCTCAACTGGCTTTGGCCTGGCTGCTTGCGCAAGAGGGAATTGTACCGATTCCTGGCACCAAACGGGTTAAGTATTTAGAGGAAAATGCAGGAGCAGTTGATGTAGACTTGTCCACAGAAGAAATGGAGACGATTAACGCCATCATCCCCAAAGGCATGGCCGCAGGCCTTCGTTACCCGGCAGAGCGGATGCCAAATTGGCAAGCCGAATAATAGGATCATGATATAACTCACAAAGCCGTCTTTACACCAATTGGCGTGAAGGACGGCTTTGTCGTTTTCATAGATAAGCAAAGACGTGCTTCGTATAATGCCCACGGCATCCTGTTACAAAAAAACTGGAGCTTGTAATGCAGTGTTGATATTTTGCAGATCCATCGATAGCTGCTCGTTTACGTTCCATGGGTGATACCAGCCACGTTCAATCATGTACGTTGAAATTTGCTCATGCATATCAATAGCTTTGATTTGGACTTGGCTTATCATAGGATCACCTTACTTTTATGACTCTGAAAGGTATATTGTCCAGCATAACTAGGTTTATTCAGAAAGGGTCGTGCTATTCGGACTCAACCTTGCCAAGTGCTTTTTTAGCCGGCCCTTCAATGACTTCACCTTGATATGAATAGCGTGAGCCATGACAAGGGCAATCCCATGTTCTTTCCGCCTCGTTCCATTCGACTTCGCAGCCCATATGGGTGCACGTAGTGTCCACCAGGTGTAATGTTCCTTGTGGGTCTCGATATGCGCCCGCCCTTTTGCCGTTTACCCGGATGACTGCCCCTTCGTCTTGCTGGAGCTCTTCGGCTTTTTTATAGCTAATTTCCAGCTTCCCGGCAATCAAGTGCTTCGCTACATTCGCATTTTGGGTTACAAATGTTTTAATGTCAGGGTCTGCATGAAATCTTGAGGGGGTGAAAAGATCCCGGTACGGGCTTTCCTTTCTGGTTATCAGATCCGTATTTAATAAAGCTGCCGCGACACTTGTCGTCATCCCCCATTTTTTATAGCCCGTAGCAACGAGGATGTTAGAAACATCGGATAGTTCCTGCCCAATATAAGGGAGCTTGTCTAGCGTGTACAAGTCTTGGGCCGACCAGCGATAGACGATTTCCTTTAACCCAAATGTTTGCTCTGCGAACTTTTCTAATGCTTCGTAGTACTGAAATGTGCAGATTCCCTGGCCCGTTTTGTGGCCTTCGCCACCGATGATGACCATCGGTTCACCCTTTATTAGGACGGAGCGAAGCGAACGTTTTGGAGTTTCTGCACTTAGGTACATACCGCCCGGATAGGTTCTGTCGGTCTTGACGGCTAATACATAAGAGCGCTCGGCATGCAATCGCGCAAAATAAAGAGCGTTTGGATCATTGAACGGAAAATGAGAGGAGGAAACGACATGGTTGCAGGTTATTTTATATCCGTCGCTGGTATTAAGGGTGGCCGGGTTTCCTTGCTCCACACCAGCAACGGTGGTCTGCTCATAAATTTTTCCGCCTTGCTGAATGACTTGATTAGCCAGATACCTTAAGAAAGGAACAGGATTAAACTGAGCTTGATTTTCCATCATAATAGCTGCTTTAGTTGAAAAGGGTAGAGGCGTTTGTTCGACATACCTTCCTGGGATGCCAAGTTCCTTGTATGCTTTATATTCGTCGGCGATTTTTTCTACATGCGTATCTGCACATGTATAAACGTAGGCGTCTTCTTCTGTAAATTGACAATCGATATGATACTCTTCTACCGTTTGTCTGATAAATTGCAGAGCATCGCGGTTGGCTTCGTAATAGAGCCTGGTTTTCTCCTTACCAAAATGGGAGAGAAACTCGCTATAGATCAAATCATGTTGTGCGGTAATTTTGGCAGTTGTATGGCCCGTTGTTCCATGAAGTATCCGCCCTGCGTCGACGACCGCGACGTTTAGCCCTTTTTTTGAAAGTAAATAAGCAGTGGTGATACCAGTGATCCCCGCACCTACAATGGCAACATCCACCTGAATATCTTCACTAGGCTTGGGAAAACTGGGGATATCCGTTGAAGCTAACCAATATGATTCTGGAAATTGTGGAAAGGTGGCATGATTTTCATCTTGTTTCATTTTTCAACACCTCTTTGATAACAATTTATATATATTGTTATCATTGTAAGATTTTATATACCCCAAAAAGGGATACTTTCAGCCAGCTTTAATCTTGTTTTCAGCTTGACCGGGTACAATCAAGGCAATTTTCCCGGGGAGGATGCATAATTAATGAAAACGAAAATGAAAAAGAAGGTTTGGATTCCGGCAATCATCGCAGTTACGGTAGCGGCTCTACTCGTAATCTACTATTACTACATGTCCTCGGTTTCCGGTGGCAAGCCTGGCATGCGACCTCCGGGAGGCGGCAATCTACCAGAGCACATGGGCGGACGTCCCGGCGGAAAAGGTGGTGGGGGCAATGGAGAAATATTTAATACCTTAGGTACGATCTCTGTGTTCCTTGGAGCGGCATCTTTCTGTTGGTTCTGGTTTAAGAAGAAGCTGAGATCACCGTCAATGTTGGTTAGAAAAGCCGGGAAGTTGTTTCATTCCTTGCATAAACTGCTGGGTTGGGCGACCTTGATTCTTATTGCTGTTCACGGTGCCTATTTCCTGATTACTAAATTTCAAGATCACAAAACCTTTTCCGGACTGGCGGCTTTTTCCATTATACTGGCTATCTCCGGGTACGGCTTCTATATTAATAAGGTACGTAACAAGTGGATGCGAACCATCCATCGGATACTTGGACTGCTGTGGGTTCCCGTGTTGCTGCTGCATGTCGGCGGAACAGCAATTATAGCGGTCGTCTCCACCCTTGCTGTGGGGGGGCTTGTCTGGGCGCTCGAAGGAATGGCGGGAAGAACGACGAAACCTGTCCCGGGGGACACTCTATAATGTTATGGAATGGTGTTAACTTCATCTTTGTGGTAATATTTACACCTATATAGAATGAGGAAGTGACACAGTGATTAATATAACGATCCCAATTCCGGATATCACAATTACCAAACAGGCTAACCCTGAGCTTAGCCACATTTATGGCTTTACAGATTTCCATCTGATCCCTAGAGATAAAGCGGGTATCTTTATGTTCTACAACGCACAGGAGGAATTGCTGTTCGTTGGTAAAGCAAGAAAGCTCAGACCCAGAATCAAAAAGCATTTTGAAGATAACGTCTCTCCGATCAAGGCTTATCGGAACGAAGTAGCAATTATTGAGGTCTGTATTGTGGAAGATGCGGTAGATCGTGAAATTTATGAAACCTACATCATCAATTCGCAAAAGGCTAAATATAACGTTGAAAAAGTGTATTATAAGTAAAGAGAAGCGACTACGTTTTATGAAAAAAGAGCAATAAGCCGCAGTGGTGCACTGCCCTTATTGCTTTTTTATATTCGTGCATTTTAGATCCTATTAAAGACGGAGCGATGTAGTGTGAATAAAACCGACCGCTTGCTGGCCATCTTGCTAGAGTTGCAGCGTAAGGATATTTTACGGGCCGAGGATTTAGCGGCGATCTTCGAAACGAGTGTAAGAACGATCTATCGGGATATTCAGGCGCTAAGCGAATCTGGCGTACCGATTGTGGGGGCACCGGGTATTGGATATTCCCTGATGGAGGGGTACTTCCTGCCACCTGTAAGCTTTACTGCAGAAGAAGCTGTGGCACTGCTAATCGGGACAGATTTCGTCGAACAAAAATTTGATACAGACTATGGCATGAAGGCACAAGCTTCACGCAGGAAAATTGAAGCTATTTTACCAGAGAGCGTTCGCAGGGAAGTTTCTCAGGTGCGGACAACGATCAGACTGCTGGCGGAGGGTAAAGGAACAAACCATACAGAGAAAGCCTATTTGGAGATACTGCGTATTGCTGTATTGGATAAACGGAAGGTTCGGTTTGGCTACTCCAAAAAAATGCCAGAGGCTGACGGGAATCGCCAAAGTGTGCGTGTGGTCGCCCCTTATGGTCTGGTTCTGCTTCATGGTTCGTGGGTTTTGATTGGACAATGCGAATTGCGGCAGCAGCTGCGCCATTTCCGTTTGTCGCGTATGAACGATCTGATCATGCTAGAGGATAGTTATCAGTTGCCTGTTGATTTTAATTTGCAGGATTATAAGCAAGTCGATGACCGCCACATCAATGTTCATCTAAAGGCCCGTTCGGATATTATAGATAAATTGAAGGAAGCGAACCATTTTTATATGGAGTCCATAGAGGAGCGTGAGGATGGAATCCATGTATTTCTCCGTGTTAGGCACCCAGAGGAACTACTATCATGGATACTTGGTTGGGGCGCAGATGTGGTGGTGCTGGAGCCTGAATCGCTTCGCGAGCGTGTCCGAACAGAAGTAGAAAAAATGTTGAAATGCTACTGACATAATGCTGTCAGTAGCGTTCTTGTATAGTAAAGCTACTTTGATAGAGAGGGGCATTTACTATATGAATACAAGCGAAACATTACAGCGTTTTGAAGAAACGGCACAGCACTATCTTCTTGAATTGGACAGCTTTACCCTAGAGCAATTGCAGTACACACCGCAGGAGGGACAATGGTCGCTTGGACAAATGTATCTTCATTTGGTGAACTCTGCTCTTTATATGCATCTTAGGAACATAGAGCTTTGTCTACAGTCTAATGGGGAAAAAGGGACTAAAACGGAGGCGGGCACAACCGCATTTAACTTGGGAAGCTATCCACCCATACGTATTCAAGTCCCACCATCTCCGCAGTATACTCCCCCTCAACCGACGAGCAAAGAAGAGATTGCAGAAGGATTGAACGTGGTGATCCGTAAAATGAGAGAGATTGAGCCAACCGTTGAGAAATCAACAGGGTCGTCTACTTCCCCTCATCCTGGATTTGGTGCGTTGAATGCGGGAGAGTGGTTTAGACTCATCGAGATGCATTATCGTCACCATCTTTCGCAGATGGAGCGCTTGAAGCACGCAATAGCCGGTTAATCGTCTCTCGGCGCAGCCCGATGAACTGCCCGATTTCCTCCTGCGTCAGCACGTCTGTTAACGTAGCGGGTGCGATGTAGGAGTGGAACCAGCGTTGGAGCTTCCGAAGCTTCTCGGCAGGCGATACCTCCGTGAGCTGGTCAATTCGTTGCTGCATCATACGCAGCTTATCCTGTAGCTGCAAAGCGATGGCTCGGCATTGGGCCGGATCTTGCTCCAGCTTCAGGTACCATTCCTTTTGCGACAGAACCTCAATCTCTGAGGTGACCAGCGCCATCGCGGTACCATAATAGGGATTGGGACTGATGAGAGAGTGATGCGGGATGATTTCATCGGGCACAATTACATTAACTAAAATTTGTGAGCCGTCCTCATGGACTCGGATAATTTTTAACAAGCCGCTCTTTAAGTGATATAAAGGGCCAGTTTCCCCTTGTCGAAATAAAGTCTCGCCTTTGTGTAATATCATGAACGTGTATAGCCTCCATTTCATGTATTCCAGCTTTTAGATGAACCCGCCATTGACGCGGATGGTCTGCCCGGTGACCCATTGCGATTTAGCGCTGACCAGAAACTCAATCACATCAGCGATATCCTCCGGTTCACCGAGACGGCCCATAGCATTCATTTTCTTCATGCCTTCGATTTGCTGCTCTGTTTTTCCTGCTTGAAAAAGCTCTGTGTTAACAGGACCGGGAGCCACGGCGTTGATCGTAATTTGTCTGCTTCCGAACTCCTTGGCTAGCTGACGGGTAAATTGCTCCACCGCGCCTTTTGTACCCGCATACACGCTATAGGCCGGAAACATTTGTCCAATCACGGACGTGGACAGGTTCACGATTCTTCCGTAGTTCTCCATGTATTTCATCGCTTGCTGACAGGCAAAGAAGGTACCCTTTACATTCAGTGCAAACTGCTGGTCAAAATCAGCTTCGGTCACCTCAGCCAGAGGTTTGGTAATCATCAGCCCAGCGTTGTTAACCAGGATATCCACTTTGCCAAATTCGGCAATCGTATTTGTAAATAAGGCTTCAATATCGCTCATCTTGCTCAGATCAGCGTGGAGAGCTATGGCCTTTCCGCCTTTTTGAACAATGCCGGCCACTACTTCTTTAGCAATGTCCGCACTGCTGGCATAATTGACGACTACATTAGCACCCAAATCAGCCAGCTGCTCGGCAATGGCACGTCCAATTCCTCTGGAGGAGCCGGTGATCATGGCTACTTTCCCATCCAAATGCTTCATATGTGTTTGACCTTCTTTCTATATAGTTTAAGATATCCCTTTTTCTAAAAGCATCCACACTTCCAAAAACTCCCGCTGAGTCGCCGGACTTTTCCATTCGTAAGCATGTGCGGGATGATGAAAACGAGCTGTGGCATGAAAAAGCGTACGTGCCAATTGGGCCGGCTGATCCGTTGTGATGCCCCCACGCACAATAATGTCAGCGAGCTGGCTCACAATGTGGGAGATATGCTGGTCGATTAAATCCGCCGCTTGCTCGGTGACACGGGTATACATCTCGAACATTTCCTCGTCATCGCGGGCATAATACTGCTTGAGTTCGATCAGGGTCTGTATATATTGTTTTAAATGTGGTATTCCCAGCACAGATGAATCCTGACATATCTCCGTTAATGGATCGATAATCTTTTCATTTAGCCATTTTTCGGTCACACCTTCAAGAAGCTCGGCTTTGCTTTTAAAGTGTCGGTAAATGGTGCCATGACTTACTCCCAATACTTTAGCAACATCGGTCACGGAGCTTTTGGCTACACCAAATCGCCTAAGAGTGTCTTCTGTCGCAATGAGAATCTGTTCCTTGGTCAAAATGTCTGAGGGTTTTTCCATAGAGACACGGTTGGTTTACCGTGTGAGTCACCTCCCTGAAGTGAGGATAACACAAAGAGTATCAAATGACAAATATTCATTTTTGTCATTTGATACTCTTTTTTTTAAAAATTAAATTAAGGGGACTGCTAGAGTAGGAGATTTGCCTCTTCATAGCAAACTGTGGCATTCGCCGTTACCAAGATAGAATATAGATGCATATTCATGTAGTGTGTGCAAAAACCCAACAGAATCGAGGGATATTCGTGCCCATTGGAAAGATGATTCAATACAAGGAAATGCGACAACATCCCATTTTATGCTCGCACTTGCCCGAAACCCGCTGGATTACGAATGCAAGGACTTTACGGATGCTGGAAACCTACCGTACGGTCTTCATCAAGCCTAATTATGGGAGTGGAGGAACCGGCATCATACGCGCAAAAAAGATAGGGAGGAGATATGAGGTTCGTTGTGGCTCCAGTCGCAGAATCGTTAGGTCCCACGCTGTAAGAAGAGCCATTAGAAGATACCGGAAACCTCATCGTCGTTATTTGGTACAGCAAGGACTCAAGTTAGCCAAGTACAAAGGTTCCATTTTTGATGCCAGAGTGTATATGCAGAAACCGGAATCGGAATGGGTGATCTCAGGGATAACCGGCCGTGTCGCTGCACCTCAGAAAGTCGTTACTAATTATAGGAAGGGGGGGCATGCGGCGCCGTTGTCCAAAGTGCTTTTAAGGGTTTTCAAAAACGACAGAGCGAAAATGAAAGAGATTTTGGACCAGGTCATCGAGCTTTCCAGAATTATTGCTGACACGATTGACAAAAATCATCCGGTTCGCGAGCTGGGCATCGATCTTGCTATTGAGAAGAGCGGTCAAATCTGGATTATCGAGGCCAATCCGCATCCCGGGCATATGTTATTCAGGCAGCTCCCGAATCATAAGATGATTCGCACTATTTTGAGAAATAAACGCCGTATTCATCATCATTAGTATAAAGTGTTTTAAACTATTCATGGATAAGAAAAGAAGGAGAACGCCCAAGCAAAGATGCGAGGAGCGTTCTTCGTTTTTTGCTGTACGACTAACCGATCATGGACGAAGCTTTTAGGTTAAAATATGTCCGCCATCCACATGGAGGATTGTCCCGGTCACAAACTGATTTTCAATCAAATAAAGTACACCTCGTGCTACATCCTCCGCAAGTCCGACTCGGTTCACAGGGAGCTTATTCGCCACTGTATTATAGAACTGATTGCGCGCATTTTCAGGCATTTTGCTGCGGGAAGGTGTATCAATAATGCCAGGGGAGACGACATTCACGCGAACAGGAGCAAGCTCTAACGCCAAAGTCTGACCAAGATTCGAAACCGCTGCATTCACAGCCCCAAGCGCTGAGGAGCCGATCATAGGTTTGTATGCCACCACTCCTGAAAATAAGGTAATGGAGCCTTGGTTTGAGAGTTGGGAAGCCCCATATTTAGCTGCATAGTACTGGCCCCAGAATTTATTTTCGAAGAGTTGGCGGGCTGCAGTTGTTTCTGATTGAAGGAATGACCCGCCGGATGTTTCTGCCGCGCTAACAATAAGATGGTCATAGGTGCCCACTTTTTCGAAGAAAGACTTTACCTGTTGCTCATCTGTCGTGTCCAGTACATAGATTGTTGCACGAGGGCCCAGCATTTCTTTGGCCTTGTGCAATTTATCTTCGGAGCGGCTGGCGATTACCACTTCTGCTCCTAGTGAAATGACTTGCTTAGCTGTTTCTAAACCAATACCTGAACTTCCACCTATAATCACAATTTTTTGGTTTTGCAATTGGAATTCCTCCTAATGTTTAGCTGGATGTGTTACTCATGGAATACGGCTTTCAGATGAGCAGCAAGATCAGTCATAAATTGAGGTATATTTGGGTTTTTAACGACATCGTAGCATGCGAAGCTTTTTAAAGGCTCCATACCGAGAAATGCATGTGCAGAATGCAAATGACAGAGTGCAGCCTCTAGGCTATTGCCTTTAAAAAATTGAGTTGGATCATTAAAAGCTTTTTCTGGGGCATTCCAGGTTGTCGAGAACATATATTTCTTGTGGGTTAATAAACCTCCGCTCCCATATTTGCGAGAACCTGTGAAGAATACACCGTAAGCATAGACCTCATCCATATAAGTCTTTAATAATCCAGGAACACTGAACCAATAGATAGGTGTTTGGTAAATGACCACGTCGGCCCAGACAAACTTTTCTTGTTCCTCGCTGATGGTATAACCATTCTGAACAACTGTTGTCTTGACTTTGTTCTCTTCACTTAAGAGACGCACCATATGGTCCATCAAAGTTTGGTTTAGATTCCCTTCAGAAGAGTCATACTTTTGGTGACCATTAATGATTAATATATTTTTCAACTCTTCACCTCCTTGTAGTAGAGAAAACGTTATTGGCTACGTCGATATTGTATATGTAGTAAGTTCATTTAGGGAAGTAGTGATATTTAATTCATATAGTTTCCTAAAAGGAACTATTGTGATACCATTGGGTTTAGGAGATTTTTTTGTGGGGGGAGTTCCTATGCATGTCCCAGAACCTATTGAATTGACGAAAGGAATACCAGGCCAGCCGTGCCCTATTGCCCAAACGCTTGATTTGATCGGAACCAAATGGACCTTTTTAATTATTCGTGACCTGCTGATTGAAGGAACACTGAGATTTAGCCAGCTTCAGAAATCCATGCAAGGAATTAGTCCCAAGACGCTTTCTCTACGCCTAAAGGAACTTGAAGACAACGGTCTGTTAGAAAGAAAGGTTTATCCCGAGGTTCCCCCGCGTGTTGAATATTCGTTAACGGAGAAAGGGAAGCGACTGGAAGGTGTTTTTATTGAGTTGAAGAGGTTTGGCTTGGATTTAAAAGCAGACCATTGAGGAATAGGATTGCAAACCTTCAAGGCATCGTTGAGATAAACGATGCCTGTTTTTGTCTAGAAGCTTAACATTCTTATAGCGTCTGTCCGCTGTCTACCGTAATGATCTGGCCTGTCATGGCTTCCTGTTCCAGGGCAGAGCAGACCATGCTGGCAATATCCTCAGGTGTGGAAATGCGCTGCAACAGCAGATGGGGAGCCAATTGTTTCATTTGTTCTTCTCTACCTGCCCACCATCTGGTCGCCACCGCGCCTGGCACGATGCAATTGACTCGAATATCAGGTGCTAGTGATCGTGCTAACGATTTGGTCAGCCCGTGGACGGCTGCTTTGGATACTGCATAGGGGAGCGAGGAACCTAATCCTGTTTGTCCAGCTATACTTCCCAGATTGACGATAGCTCCTTGTTGACGATGTTTCATATAAGGAGCTACGGCTCTGGCACAGTAAAACATGCCTTTCACATTGACAGCCAAGAGATCATTCCACACCTCTTCTGTAACGGACTCTAGATCGTCCATCGGAATATGATGTGTAATGCTGGCGTTATTCACCAATACATCAACTGTTCCGTATTGCTGAACAATCTGCTCGACCATTGCTCGAACTTCCTCATCCTGGGAAACATCTGCCTGTAATGCAATTGCACGTCCTCCCTGTTCCAGTATCATACGTACGGTTTCCTCTGCATCGTCTTTAGAACGGGAATAGTTGATGACAACTGTAGCCTTTCGGCCCGCCAACTGCATGCATACCGCTCTCCCAATTCCTGTACCGCCACCTGTAACCAGGGCTACTTTTTGATATAAATCCATGTATACCGCTCCTTATCCAACTCGTTAGTTTTATATGAGAAACATAATATGGTCTAATATGGATCATTGTAGAGGGTATATTATATTTTGTATAATTGAATTAAATGAACTTATAATTCAATAAACCTGAATTAAGCAAGTGATATGGGAGTAGAGAATGGATATTAAAGCACTCAAAACATTTCAGATGATTGTGAATTACGGAAGTTTTATGCGTGCAGCGGAAGCGTTGAATTATGCACAATCCACTGTGACGATGCAAATACAGAAGCTGGAATCCGATCTGGGAGTTCAACTGATTGAACGGGGCAAGAAAATAAAGTTAACTGAAGCGGGCAGGATGTTGTACGAGCAAAGTTTGCATATTGTAAAAGACATGGAGCAATTGCAGGAAAATATGGAGAACTTGCAAAGGGGAACCGCAGGGGACATTCGTATAGGAGTGACCGAACCGACCGCCAGTTACCGGCTCCCCGAAATTTTAAAACGATTCTTAACCCATTATCCTCATATTCGGGTTTCTGTAGAGTTCGGAAATACCCCTACATTAAGCGAGCGTATTCTCCAAGGGGACGTAGACATCGCATTATGCTCCGCTCCCGATTTGGGCTCAGAGCTATATTTTGAACCTTTATTTAAGGAGAATTTTGTAGTCTTGATGCCTGAACGTCACCCTCTTGCAGAAAAGGAGTACATTGGACCCGCAGATTTGCAAGGGCATCGCCTGCTTATTACGTCGTCCATTTGTCCTTATCGGCGCAAACTTGAAATGGTCATGAGGGAATATGGAATAACCACGTTAGACACGATGGAAATTGGCAGCATGACGGCTCTAAAATCCTATGTGGAATGTGAATTAGGGATTGCTCTTGTGCCACAAATTCTAGTCGATCCTGTTCCGGAAGGAACAGCAGTGAGGCCATTAAGCGGCAGCTTGATTGATATGACCTTTGGTCTTCTGTGTAAAGCAACTGAGGCACCGTTGAAGCTGGCAAGCTCAAGGCTATATTCCGTATTAAAGCAGGAACTTGGGCAATTGTCCTGAGCACACAATATCAAACCGACTGCAATAGGCAGCCGGTTCGTTTGTTTATTTTTTCGTAACTGGAATCCATACTTCACTTCGGTAGTCCTCAGCATGAGCATTCCCCATGGTATATACCTCCAGCTCGGGACCGCCTGAATGTTCATAGTTGCTGGCAGGGAACCATTCCTGGAAAATTCTTTGCCATACCTTCTGGATCGTGTGAGGCATAGGACCGATGGATGTAAACACAGCCCAGGTTGCAGCCGGAATGGTTCTGGCTTCTAATCCGTTCGAGGCTGCCACATCTTCACTGCCCTCTGCGGCGATGAAGTAGCTAAACGTTTCCTCACCATGCTTCATGTCCAGACAGATACCGAGTATATCGTCGCCTGTCCCCAAGGCATGAATGCGATCTGAGGTGCCATCTGCGTTAAGCTGATCCCAGAATTTTGGGATTTCCCGAAGATTTTCACCGTTCTTAGTGGTGACTTGAATGGATTTGCCAATGACCGTAAAGGCCGCCTTCTCTACAATTTTATAATCCATTTCCTGATCTCCCTTCAGCGATAGATGGAAGGTGATGCGCGGAAAGGCCTTCAGGTTCACCCCCGGGTTTCTGGCCTCAGAGGGAGAAATACCGTGTACCTTTCGGAACGCTTTAGAAAAAGATTCGGGGGAATCATATCCGTATTTGAACGCAACATCCAGTACCTTGGTGGTAGATAAACTCAATTCCTGAGCAGCCAGGGTCAATCGACGTTTACGCACATATTCTGCTATCGTAACGCCAGTCAGCATATAAAACATCCGTTGAAAATGAAAGGGCGACGAGTAGGCCACCTTTGCAATTTCATCAATATCGAGGGGCTGCTGCATTCTCTCTTCCATGAGGTCGAGTGCGTTCTTGATCCGAAGCAACCATTCCAACCACATCACCTTCCTTGGTTGTAATCATATCATTCACGGTGTCCGTCATCCTGTCTTTGCGTGCTTTTGTTGAACAGGATCGTCAGCCTGCCCCCTTGTGTTCATAATTAAAATTTGGGACAATACAAGAAGTGTTTGAATAGCGCAGAGCGCTCAAACATGCTATGATGCAATGATAGTTGAGACGAGTCGTGATAGCTAGGATTTATATATAGAAATACGAATTTTAACGTTTGTGAAAAGAGGATCGAACATGAAAAAGGAATCCATTTATGGATTAACGCTAGACCAATTGACAGCATGGCTCATGGAGCATGGACATAAAAAATCTCGGGCATTACAGGTATGGGACGCATTGTACCGGAAACGGGTCACTGATTTTGCGGCAATGACAGAGGTGCATGAGAATTGTACTGGCTTGTTGGCAGAGCACTTCTCTATTGAAACTCTGGAAGAACACGTGAAGCAACAGTCAGCAGACGGGACGGTCAAGTTTTTGTTCCGCTTGCAGGATGGTAATTTAATTGAAACGGTATTAATGCGGCATAAATTTGGACTATCCGTATGTGTGACGACGCAGGTGGGCTGCAACATTGGATGCAGCTTCTGTGCGAGCGGATTGTTAAAGAAGAGTCGTGACCTTTCCAGCGGTGAAATCGTAGAGCAAATTATGAAGGTGCAGCTGTATCTAGACAAGGAACGTCCGGGCGACCAAGTCAGTCACGTTGTAGTCATGGGTATCGGCGAACCGTTTGATAACTTTGTGAACCTGTCCGATTTCATTCGGGTCATTAAGGATCACAAAGGGCTGGCGATTGGGCCGCGGCATATTACTGTGTCCACCAGTGGCCTTGCCGATAAAATCATTGAATTTGCAGATTCCGATCTACACGTTAATCTGGCAATATCGCTTCATGCTCCTAATAATGAGATTCGTACTCGCATTATGAAGATCAACCGGGCGATTCCGATTGAGAAGCTCATGCAGGCGATTGATTATTATTTGGACAAAACGAAGCGCCGGATTACGCTGGAATACATCTTGCTGAAGGATGTGAATGACGGTAAGGAGCATGCGCTTGAACTGGCTGAGCTGGTGGGCCATCGTCGTAATCTGGCCAATGTAAACCTGATTCCGTACAATCCGGTGGATGAGCATAGCCAATATCAGCGGAGTGAGTCGGAGTCCATCACTGGCTTCTATGATGTGCTGAAAAAGCAAGGCATTAGCTGTAGTGTTCGACTAGAGCATGGAGTCGACATTGATGCGGCCTGCGGACAGCTGCGTAGTAAGCAAATTCGCAAGGATGCGGGCGGTAGCCGCAATGCGGAGCGCGAAGCGATTAGTTAAACACACAAGCGTACTCTCTAACAGGAGTACGCTTTTTTATGGATGAGCCATAGAATGAAACGCCGTCTATAAATGTGAAAATAGTCACGTAACAGTTGCTGTTTTTGCGTTATAGTGAGTGGTTAGTGGAGGGGTTATATGGCGAACATAATTTCAAATGTGGCGCTCGTTCCGGGCATCTATGTAATGAAAATAGAGGGCAAATTTAAAGGGGAGATGGGGCAGTTTTACATGCTGCGCAGCGGGACAGGTTATCCACTGCTGCCCAGACCCATCAGCATTTATGATATCGGCGAAGAGAGTATTTCCTTTTTATACCGGGTCGTTGGAGAGGGAACCAAACTATTCTCCCAGTTACAGCCTGGTCAGGAGATTCAGTTGGATGGACCATTCGGAAATGGATTTCCGCAGGTTGAGGGCAGTTTGGCTTTGATCGGCGGTGGCATGGGTACAGCTCCTTTGTTATTAGCTGCAAAATATTACCCGCAAGCACACGTGTATCTGGGGTTTGCACAGCATGCCTTCGGGGTTGAAGCGTTTGAGGCTGCGGCGGCATCTGTGCAGGTCAAGGTAGGAGGAAGCATCGTCGAAGAGGTCGATCCGGCTCTTTATGCGAATATGTTCTCCTGCGGGCCAACTCCGATGTTGGAAGCACTCGCACTCAAAACGGCGGGTACATCTTCCCGTTTATATATTTCAACAGAAAGACACATGGCCTGCGGTATTGGCGCATGTTTGGGCTGCACCATGCGTACCCGCGGAGGCAATCGGAGGGTATGTAAGGAAGGGCCTGTATTCCCGGTGGAGGAGGTGGAGTTCGATGATCTCCATGGCGTGTAATATTGCGGGTGTACCGTTCAAAAATCCAATTATCATGGCATCGGGTACATTTGGATTTGGGCGTGAGTTTGCGGAGTTCTATTCTCCCGAACTACTCGGCGGCATTGTCGGCAAGGGACTAACCCTTCATCCGAAGGCAGGTAATACGGGATCACGAATACATGAGACAGCATCCGGTATGCTGAATAGTGTAGGATTGGAAAATCCGGGCGTGGCGGCCTTTTTGAAGGATGAGCTGGATGACATGACTCGCTGGAACACGGCTATTATTGCCAACGTCGGTGGTTCCAATCTGGAGGAATACGTTCAGGCCGTAGCTATGATTACGGAAAATGCACAAAAACGCCGTACAATGAGCCGCAGAGGCGTTGATATGCTGGAATTGAACATTTCATGCCCCAATGTGAAGCAGGGTGGAATGCAATTTGGTATCCAGACAGAGGTAGCACGGGAAGTTGTGCGGCAGGTCCGCAATGTGACGGCGCTTCCGCTGATCGTCAAGCTGTCGCCGAATGCGGAGAACATCACGCAAATGGCGGTGATGTGCGAGGAAGAAGGCGCCGACGGCGTTTCGCTGATCAATACCTTTTCTGCAATGAAAATAGATATACGTCGGCGGCGCAGTGTTTTCGCCAACACGTATGCAGGTCTTTCCGGCCCGGCAATCAAGCCGATTGCCTTGCGTATGGTTCACCAGGTAGCGCAGGCGGTATCGATTCCCGTGATCGGGATGGGCGGGATCAGCTCAGTGGAGGACATTATTGAATTCACGATGGCAGGGGCCGCCGCCATTCAGGTGGGTACGTATAATTTTGTCCATTTACATGCAGGGGCAGAGTTGGTATATGGGCTTGAACAATGGATGCAGCAGGAAAAGGTACAGTCGTTGGATGAGATACGAGGAATTTTGTGAAGTTTGTACTTATTTGTGCATAAACTTGAGCATACAAAACCGGCTTGTCTTTAAAGGCAAGCCGGTTTTGTTTTTTTATTTGACTAAACAGCAAACGCAACTAGTGGTTAATATCGCATTTGTTCAGTATGAACGAAATTTGATTCTCCAGCCGATGAATGGCTTCCTTGGATGCCTGGTCGTTGGCCCCTTGTGCCTGGAGCGCGGCAAGCTCCTGTTTGAGCTGATGAAGGTCTTGTCCTGCGTGAGCGCAGTCGTAATTACTTTCGAGATTGTCAATCATCCGTGATCCTCCCTTTCGTTAGGTATACGTCCTTATTATGGAGATTTGATCTTTCCTTATTCAGCATAAAGTTTTATTTCTGTAAAGGCTGTGTTCATTGTCGATGAGGCGCGTAAAGCCTACAAAATAAGAAGGAAATTGTCAAACAATGTCGAATAAAAAGGAATTATAGGGGCATAGATAGGCTCTTCTTCCCAATGGAGAGCTTGATATAGAAATTGGGTGATAGGGTGCGGTTAAAAGGTAAGTTGAAACCGAGACGACAATTCAAAGTTTCGCTACAATTTATGATTATTATTTTGGTTGTTTTAGTTATTGTTATTTCCTTGATTATATCTTTGCTTCTCATTCGTAATTTTGTGATTAACCAGCATTTTGATAATACGACATGCTATAATATAAAAAATTAATTCCAACCTAGACAGTGGGTAAAATGGGAAGAGACAAGCAGGAGGGGCCGCATGAATCCGATACAACGTATACTGGACGAATTTCAGCTAATCGTGCTGGACGGCGCAATGGCGACTGAACTGGAACGTCATGGGCATGATCTGAACGATAGCTTATGGTCCGCCAAAATACTCCACGAACATCCGGAGTCAATCAAGCGTGTCCATCGAGACTACTTTGAGGCTGGGGCAGACTGTGCGATTACGGCGAGCTATCAGGCCACCGTGGAAGGCTATGTTGAGCGCGGATTGAGCGAAAATGAGGCGTTGAAGCTAATTCAGTCATCGGTGCAGATTGCTGTACAGGCACGAGATGAGTTTTGGACCGATATGACGGCTACTGCAAGTCAGCAGCATCGTCCCAAGCCGCTGGTTGCGGCTTCTGTCGGACCCTATGGGGCGTTTCTCGCTGATGGGTCAGAGTATCGAGGCGATTATAAGCTAAGCGAGGAGCAGCTTATGGAGTTTCACAGGCCGCGCATGAAAGCTCTGATTGAGGCTGGGGTGGACATTTTAGCTTGTGAAACGATACCTTGTCTGGTGGAAGCCAAGGCCATTGCCCGCTTGCTGAAGGAATTCCCCGGCACGTATGCCTGGATCAGCTTTAGTGCAAAGGATGAGCAGCACATCAGTAATGGCGAGTCTGCCGCCGCATGTGCAAAGTGGCTGAATGAGCACGAGCAGGTGGCTGCGATAGGGATCAATTGTACGTTGCCCAAATTTATTCCATCCCTTATTCACGAAATACACAGCCATACGGATAAGCCGGTGGTGGTATATCCCAATCTCGGGGAGGAATATGATCCGCTCACCAAGACATGGCATGGCCATACTTGTACAGAAACGTTCGGACAGAGTGCCCGTCAATGGTATGAAGCAGGGGCACGTATAATTGGTGGCTGTTGTCGGACTCAGCCGCAGGATATTAAAGAAATCGTGGCATGGTCGAGAGGGGTATAAACGAGGATAAACTTTTGGAGAAGGTTATCCCTAAGGAGTTTTCCTCTATTGTTACAAAAGAAAAAGCAGGCTGAACCGAGTTATGCTCCAGCCATGGAGCGGCCTGGTTCAGCCTGCTTTTTGTACGAGTAAATTTTTAAAGCCCCGCTTCGTTCACTACCTCTACCTCTCTACCCCTTCGCTAATCCAGATCAGCTTTCCGTCAGACGTTCCAGCAACGCGTCTCCATTGCGGCTGACCCGAATATAGGCGTAATGAGCGTTCTGTTCAACAGTACGTCCGGTTCCTTCAGGAATGAAATAATTCTCAATACCGTACAGAATACGAGAACCATTCCATTGCCCATTGAGAACAAGCTCATGAGGGGCAAGTTTCTCACCATCTTGATACAGACGATCAGCGATGTATACCCCTTGACGATCTGGGGTGAGAACGACTTTAACCTTGCCTCGGTTCCAATCCTCCTGAAGAGGATTCTTGGAAGGAGGGGTAGAGATATCGTAATTCAGTGCTACATAATCCCCTTGCAACAGGGAACGCGGGTCTATAGGAGCCAGTTTGAGCTTAACGGAGGCACCTGTGGCGAGCAGGGTTTCACTCCTCGCCGTCTGATAGCCGATAATCCCCAGCTGTAGCACGATGACGATGGCAATGAGTAACGGGCTTAAGCGCATGAAGCTAAAGCTGCGGTGGTCGGCATCGAATGCTGCTTTGCCGCTATGGGCCATTCGTCGATCGAACCACCAGGTAATTCCGAGCACAATGATGCCCAGCAGCGCCAGTGTAAAAGATTTATACAGCAGCGTCCACAATAAATCATAGTATTTGAAGCCGATAAAAATAAACCAGAATATGATGCTTGTAATGGCCTCCGATTTTTGTTTGTGACGGATAAAGGTAAAGACCATCCAAGTAACGATAACAAAATAAAAAATATTAATGGACATATAAGAGTGTGGAATGACATCCTCGAAGAACGTCGTCCACAACAGGAACAATAAGCTAAAAAATAATGAGCTATCCCGAAGATGCCCTTTTAACTCTGTCTTGGGTTTAAAGTGGCTTATTCCATATAACACGGCATTGAGAACGAACAGGGTGAAGATGATGAACTTATAGGTCCAGTTCCAACCATCCCATTCTTGATACTGTTTAAATAAAACAGTTGCTATATTCAGGTTCACAAAAGTATAAGCAAAAAATCGCTGTCTTTTCCCCTTGGAGCGAAGCCATCCGGCGATGGAAACGACCAGAAATAATACCGAGAGCAGCGTCTGATCCGACCATACAATGGCCGCAAGGCCTGTAATATAGCTGATGGTTAGCAGTGTATAACGGACTACAGAATCCAATTTGGATTCCGGTATGGCAATCATCGTAATCATCAGCAACAAGGACACGCTCAGCAGTACATATTCGGTATGGTTTACGTTCGTACTAATCATAATCAGTCCGATGAGAGAGATACTTCCAATTAATACTCCAACCACTTTGATGACACGGGATACTGTTTTGCTGATCCATTCACTACTGCGGTCTTCGGAGACAGTTGTCTGCGCATCGGATTTCGCGATCTCTTCTTTGTTCTCATTGGGTATTTCTCCAGCCTCCGGAGACGGTTTTCCCAAGCGATTTAAATAACGGAAAAACCATACGTTACCCGTCAGTAGCAATGCCACAAAAATCAAACCGAAAACAAAGAACAGAGATGAAGAGTACGCTTCTGCAAGCTCTATAAACTTAAAGACAGCAAAAGCAGAGAGCGCCAATGCATTTAAGGTCAGGAGCGTTTTATTCAGCCGCACCTTGATAAATATATAGAATCCTAAAGCAATCACAGCGATATGCGGTATATTCATGATCAGGCCATATCCATCGAATGCAAAGGAGTTGGTCATCGCCAACATAGCTATATGGAGAACGGTAAAGCTCATATATAGTAATGGAGCAGAACGTATACGATGAAGGAATGTCAATAGAAATAGCACCAGATTGACCACTGCGAACAGTCCAGCGATGGACAACGATTCCAGTTGGGTATAAGTCGTACTTTGCATCGTTGGATAAAAATAAAGCCATACACCCAGATGAATCAACACATAAGATAGCATATAAAAAGGATTGTAGCGGGTGATGGCGCTAAGCAGTAAAGCCGGCACCGACCAAATGACAAACAACACGTAGCTATCCGCATGGGAATTGTAGATTTGACCGAGTAGTGCGATGGAAACACCGAAGGCCACACAGCCTGCTAACAGAAATATATTGGACAGAAAGGCTTGTTGCCCGGGAACAGCACGTATACGTGCAAATACGAAAGACAAGCCGTAAAACAAAACAATAAGCGCAACAGCTAGCACAATTTTGACTGTCCGATCTAGTCCACCCCAATTAGAGGCGAAGAAATAAATAATTGCAGCCAGTATCAGTGAGATGCCCAGCAGATAACCTGTACGTATGGCGTTGAATCGCAGCATGGAATTCACGTACCTTTCCTGTTGGTTTGATGCTTATTATATCGTTGAAAGGGCTCAGAACCAAGTACAAATTAGGATCAGGTCATAAAAAAGAGAGCCGCCGTATATGGTGGTTCTCTTATAACTTTAATGGGATTTCAACTAAGCGTTGGCAGTGCGGATCTCTTGCTGGGACTGATGAAGGAAGCGATACTCTCGGGGTGGGATTCCTGCTGTTTTCTTAAATGCCTTGGAAAAGGTGGATATATCGGTATAACCGATGGATTGGGCAATGATCGACAAGTTGTATGTGGTCTGTTCCAGCAATCTTTTGGCTTCGTTAATCTTGAGGGTTTGCAAATACTTGGCGGGGGAGATGAGGAAAGTGGAATGAAATTTACGTGAAAAATGCGCACGATCCACACCTACATGCTCGGCAATTTGCTCAATCGTAACACGTTCACAATAATGCATTTCGATGTAATCCTTCCCCTGCTGGAGCCAATAATCAGAGCACACAAAGTTGCGCAGCACGCTAGATTTGTTGCGGGACAACTCCTCGAAAATCTGGTGCAGTGTAATTAAGCGGGCAAGATCGCTGCCCTCTTTGCTGTGGTCGTTGACGATGGAAAATAGGTTGGAGATCAGTTCGAGGATCTCCTCGCTTAATGCGTTAGCTATAAATGGCTTAGAGGGGTCAATCCCGATCCGCTCCAGCAGCGCCAGAGATTTGGGTCCCTCAAAGGCGATCCATACCTTCTGCAACGGGTGCTCTTGATCAGTGTAGTATTCATGAACAAGCTGCGGAAAAAAACAGAATAGATCGGACTTTTGGACACGATAACTCTTTTCCTTATAAATGAACTCAGCCTGACCTTCGAGTACAAAAATAAAATAAAAATAAGGGACAGCCTTAGGGCCGACATGACAGCTTGTTTTCGAAATATCCATACCCAGTCTGACCGGCCAAATGGCGCTCGATTTTTCCAGTTCGGTTGTTGTGAAATAATGGTCTTCCACGATGTCGAAGTGATCCTCGTTCTTGGTTCTTCTCATCATTGTCACCTCTCCTTTGGTGGAGATAAGGGGATTTTGATTTTATTGTATATAAAGGAAGGTACAATTACAAGTTAATTCATTGGAATTTAGGGTTATAAATTTAAAATGATCTCTAGAGGAGATTGCTTAAACCTGCTGTCAGATCGAGTCATCGATGAAACAAACGAATCCAGCGACATTCTGATATGTATAATTAAGGCTCCATGGCTAGTTTGGGATGAGCCGTGAAGCCTTATAGAATCCTGAGCTGCACGATTAGCCTATGTCTATACGTTCAGGATTCCTTCTTTTGGAGTAACATTAAAGGCTTTAGCCAGATCGGCCAATTCCTGATCTGTAATCCGTTGCTTGATATCGTGCTGAGCAATCAGCATATATATTTGTGCTGCTTTTTCAATCGTTTCAATCAGACCAAACGCTTCATCAATGGAGCTGCCTGTTCCAAAAATGCCGTGATGAGGCCACAATACCGCATGGTGATCTTTCATTTTTTTTGCTGTTTCGCGGCCGATTTCGCTGGAGCCTGGCACCATCCAAGGGATTACACCGATACCGTCTGGAAAGACTACGATACATTCGGTACACATTTCCCACAGCGTTTTGGTGAACTGGTTTTCGTCCAGACTATGAATGAAGGTCATGGCAATGACATGGGTGGCATGATTATGGATCACAACCCGATGGTTAGGATCGACCTTCAAGCGCTCAATGTGGCTCATAAAATGAGATGGCAATTCGCTGGTAGGAACCGCGTCATACTTGAGGCCCCACAGGAGTTCCAATTGTTCCCCATCCTGAGAGACACGCAGAACACCCAGATTAGCTTCCGGATCGGCAATGACGTTCTTAAAGTATTTTCCTGATCCAGTAACGATAAAATATTTGCCTGCCAGTTCATTCACTGGGAAAGCAGGTTTAATGGTACGGATAACATGATCGATATCTATATATTTGGCAACCTCAGCTTCGTCCAAAATATAACTTACATTGCCTCCGTTGCGTTCATCCCAGCCGAATTTCCACATGTTTTGCGTAATTTCCGCCATCTCGCGAACAAATGGGATATCCAGTCCTGATTTTCGTTCTTTTTGGTTTTCCAACACAGTAGTCATGGATAATCTCTCCCTTAGAATAATATGAATATAAGCTGATCAATGCAGTAGTTACCGTTTCAGCAGGACCTGTTGTTCGTAGTTCTTAGCTTCGGTTAGCCATTCCTCACGAACGGGAACGCCATTTCGAGCGCAATAGTAATCCCATACAGCCCCAAACGGATAGGATTTAAACTCTTCGACCAGGGCAAGGCGTGTCGTGAAGTCTCTTTCCTCTTCAGCTTTTTTCAATTCTTCAATCGGTTCTAACATGGCGCGAAGCAACGCTTTGATGGTGTTGCGTGTGCCGATGACCCAAGCAGCTACGTGGTTAATACTGCCATCGAAGAAATCAAGACCGATATGAGTGCGGGAAAGCAGCTCGCCGCGAACCAGCTCACGGGCAATGTCCAGCAATTCGTCGTCCATCGTCACAACATGATCGCTATCCCAACGGACAGGTCTGCTGACATGGAGCAATAATTGATTGGTGAACATCAGCACAGAGGACAATTTGTTCGAAATGACCTCCGTCGGGTGGAAGTGGCCGGAATCGAGACAGATAGATTTACCCCGTGTCAGGGCGTAACCCATATAAAACTCATGAGAGCCGACGACATAGCTTTCCGAACCGATGCCGAACAGTTTACTTTCAACCGCATCGATGTTGTAATCTTCACTAATTTCCTCGCTAAAAATCTCGTCCAGGGCGTCCCGCAGACGTTCTCTTGGAGCCAGACGGTCCACGGGAGTATCCTTATAACCATCTGGCATCCAGTGGTTTGTGACACACGGCTGACCGAGTTCTTTACCGAAGTGTTCTGCAATCCTACGCGATTTTTTACAGTGTGTGATCCAGAAATTGCGAATATCCGAGTCCTTGTGGCTCAGTGTGAAGCCATCCTCCGCTTTGGGATGAGAGAACAGGGTCGGATTAAAATCAAGTCCAAGCCCATGCTGTTTGGCCCAGTCTACCCAGTTCTGAAAATGGCGTGGCTCCAGTTGATCCAAATCTACTTGTTCTGTGGTATCGGCATAGATCGCGTGCAGATTGACCTTGTGTTTGCCAGGGATGAGCGATAAGGCTTTTTCTAAATCCTGGCGCAGCTCAGCAGGCGTGCTTGCTCTACCCGGGTAGCTGCCTGTTACGGCAATGCCCCCGCTAAGCTGTTTATCTTTGAACAGGAAACCTTGCACATCGTCTCCCTGCCAGCAGTGTAGTGAGATTTTGATTTGTGAAAGCTTCCGTAAAACGTCATCCACCTGAATACCGTGGCGGGCATACAGCTTTTTCGCTTCGTTATAACTCGCTTCAATGGCTTCGTTCATGACTTTACTCCTTTATTGAGATATGTGAGTAGGGGATGTTGTTTGTATCTTGAGGCATTCCCAGCGATCCAGAAGCGTTTCCATGCCTTGCACGGGTTGCGGCTCAAATAGCCGAGTCGGGAAGGAGTTGGCTATGGTCCGACCAGCAGCTTTTAGATCTTCAAGAGCACCAGAGCTGATTAATTGCACGGCAATATTGCCGATAGCCGTCGATTCGGAAGGTCCTGCCTGAACCTCAATTTCTAAAAGGTCGGCTGTTAGCTGACATAGTAATTCGTTGTTAGCGCCTCCGCCGACAATGTGCAGCCTGGTAATCGTTTCGTCTGTTAAACGTTGTAGCTCATATAAGGCATCCCGGTAGCTTAAGGCCAGACTGTCAAAAATACAGCGGGCGGGCGAGCCAGGTGTGCGCGGGATAGGCTGCCCGGTCTCTTCACAGAATCTTTGAATCTCAAGGGTCATACTGTCTGGATTTAAAAATGAGGACTGATTGCAGAGGACAAGACTGACAAACGGCGTCTCTGCTGAAGCCAGTTGGGCCAATTCGGCAAAGCTATGTGCAGAATCTCCTTCTCTTCGAACCTCCTGAATTATCCATAAGCCCATAATGTTTTTCAAAAAACGGTACGTGCCGTAAGCGCCCCACTCATTGGTGTAGTTCGCCTGCATGGCTGTCTTGGTATTCAAGGGGTGGGAACGTTCCATACCCAGTAGCGACCATGTTCCGCTACTAATATAGGCCCAGGATTCCTCCCGCGGTGATGGAACACCAGCAACTGCCGAGGCAGTATCGTGCGTAGGCACAAGAATGAGCTGGCAGTCTGGAAGATCGTATTGCTGAATAAGCTCCGGCAGGATGGGGCCCAGAACGCGTCCAGGCTCAGCCAGCTCCGAAAATTGATCGCGCCGAAGCTGGAGCAGAGAGAGTAGATCCTCATCAAATTCTCGGGAACCATCAATATTTTATCTGCATGAGCGAGTTGTTCCCGATCATGAACGAACAATTGATACAGGGTATTAAAATTTAGTTCCTGGATGCCCGTTTTTTCATATACGTCTTCTCGGCTCATGAGCTGGTGCAGCTTGTCGGAGGCATGCAGTGTGCGGGCATCGCGGTAAGCGTACACCTCATGGATGCGGCGGCCTTCCTTATTAAGTAGGACGTAATCTACAGCCCATGTATCAATCCCGAGCGTACAGGAGTCAATTCCGTTTTGCTTAGCCTTTCGTAGTCCTTGGATGATTTCATCAAAAAGATTATCGATATTCCAGTAATCGTGTCCGTTCCTTTCAGTAAAGGAGTTGTTGAACCGATGAAGCTCTTGCAAGTGAATTTGTTCACCTTCTAGAGTGGCACTTACGAGTCTTCCGCTTGAAGCTCCAATATCAACAGCAAGATAGTTGTTCATATCCAATCTCCTTGCATGGATGAAGTCCTGGCAGCCTGAAAGTCTGCCTTTTATTTCTTAACTAACTCCATACTACTTCCGTTTGTCTGTGTAGTCAACATAAACGGAAATATTATTTTTTGTTTTCTTTTTGAATTTAAAAATAAAAGTAAAATTAGATGTTGTTTTATATTGTTTTTTGTATTTTGATATTTGCTTTCTATTATATATATACCTCGAACAGGAATCGGTGTGCCGCTGCGATACTCAAATTGTGGAAGGTTCCCCAAATGCCGCTGTTTGTATGAAAAATAGTCTTGAAACCGCCCGCCAGAGGGTGTAGTATACAAGATATCAATTTCATATGACTCGTATAATATTGGGGATATGGCCCAAAAGTTTCTACCGGATGACCACTGTAATCATCCGACTATGAGTGATAGCGCATCAGCTTCGGATGAATGCGGGCATTTTATTTGTGCGCCAATCCGTCAGGGATTACGACCCCAAGGACAGGCTTCACTTGAGAAACAACTCAAGGGAGCTTGTCCTTTTTTGATTTTGGCAGGTTTTATTCTATTTTAAAGTACAGAGGAGCGATATTCGCATAATGAAAGCTTTGGAAGAACGTATTCGTCAAGAAGGACAGATTTTATCCGACACGGTGCTAAAGGTAGATTCTTTTCTGAATCATCAGGTGGATACAGCGTTAGCACTGGAAATTGGCAAGGAGTTTGCACGCCTGTTCGGCAGTGCCCCGATTACCAAGGTGCTTACCATTGAAGCTAGCGGTATTCAATTTGCGATGGCTACGGCTATTGCCTTGGGGGTACCGTTCATTTATGCGAAGAAAAAGAAGGCAATCACGCTGAATGAACAGGTATACTTCGCAGAAGTTCACTCATTTACTCGTCAGGAAACCTATCAGGTGAGCATTTCCCAAAAGTATCTTGATGCTAGCGATCATGTGCTGATTGTAGATGACTTCCTGGCTACTGGTGCAGCATTAGTCGGACTTACGGATATTGTGAAGGAGGCTGGAGCAGAACTGGCCGGAGTTGGCTGTGTAATTGAAAAGAGCTTTCAGGAAGGCCGTGGATTGTTGGAGCAAAGAGGCATTGCCGTACGTTCTCTTGCGCGTATCGGTTCCATGGCACCAGGCGAGGTTCATTTTATAGAGGAAGCTGGCGCGGTGATTCCCCCTGTTAAGGAGAATGTCGGATGCTAAGTAAACAAAAATTATTTGCGCTGGGCTTCCAGCATGTCATGGCGATGTACGCTGGAGCCATTGCCGTTCCTCTGATTGTAGGGGGAGCGCTGCACCTGACGCCAGCCCAGATGGCTTATCTAGTGGCGGCTGATCTGTTCACTTGCGGGATTGCTACGTTACTACAGATTATGGGTACACGTTTTTTCGGTAGCAGACTTCCTGTCATTTTAGGCTGTACGTTTACGGCCGTAGGACCCATTATCGCGATTGCGTCGACCTCAAATCTGGCGACAGCGTACGGTGCCATCATTTTGTCCGGTATATTTGTGGTGCTTGCGGCACCGCTATATGGCAAGCTGTTACGCTTTTTCCCAACGGTGGTTACTGGCTCGGTCGTTACGATTATCGGTCTATCCCTTATTCCGGTGGCGATGAACAATGTAGCAGGCGGCCAGGGCAGCGCGGATTTTGGACAGCCGCGTAATTTGCTGCTGGCGCTGGTTACACTACTGGTGATTCTACTTGTCAATCGAGTAGCCAAGGGCTTTTTACGTTCGATCTCCGTACTTATTGGTCTGTTCGCGGGTACTGTAGTTGCCTATGCGATGGGAATGGTGCATTTTGCTGCCGTAGCAGACGCTTCATGGGTGAGTGTTGCGCAGCCGTTTTATTTTGGCAAACCGGAGTTTAGCATTATGGCAGTATGTACGATGATTATCGTGAATATTGTCAGCATGGTCGAATCTACGGGGGTTTATCTGGCAGTGGGTAAGGCGATTGATCAAAAGGTAGAGCAAAAGCAAATCGTCAATGGACTTCGTTCGGAAGGGCTTGCGATTATGCTGGGCGGTATTTTTAATGCGTTCCCTTACACGGCCTTCTCGCAAAATGTGGGTCTGATCTCGTTGACTCGCGTCAAATCGCGTAACGTTATTTTTGCTGCGGGTGGTATCATGGTCGTCCTTGGTTTGCTGCCTAAGCTGGCTGCCTTGACGACAGTGATTCCTAACGCTGTGCTGGGCGGGGCGATGATCGTCATGTTTGGCTCAGTTGCTGCATCAGGCATGTCCATTTTGTCAGAAGTAGATCTGCGGAAGGAAAGCAACCTGTTGATCGCAGCATGCAGCATTGCTGTAGGTCTAGGCTCTGCCGTTCTGCCACAAATGTTTGACCAGCTGCCGAGCTTTGCCAAAATGCTGCTGCAAAACGGCATCGTATCGGGCTCGATTATGGCAATTGTCTTGAACATCGTTTTGACGAGAAAACAAAGAGAGTCAGCCCAAGGTGTAAATGTTTCGGAAGTTCCACAGAAGGTTTGACGAATAGGAAATAGATAAAAACAGCCGGAGAGAGGACGCAGCCTCTTTTCTGGCTGTTTGGCATGGAGTTATCCATAACAGTTTATCTATTAAGCAGCATGAAGTTATTGATAAAACCCTCTTTCTGTATGAAAATGGGGGATTGAGGATGTACTGCGTTGGGTGGTTACGTTACTAAGCCTGGTGTTTAGTATTCGTAAGCTTTATCGCTGGCTGCGTCGGAAATTTCGGAACAAGCGAAAACCCACCGCGTAATTAGGTTGGCCCCTAACGGTGGGTTTCGTTCGCATTAACATTCAGTTATGCAGCGCACCGTGGTGGTGATCCACAGCCTTTCAAGTCCTAAGAGTCTTTGTCGTTGGCGCGGCGAAGGCTCTTTTTAGTATACGGATACGGTGGTTATCTCTATACCTAATTTTAGCACGTGAATTGCGTGCACACAACGTTGAGACATACCTTCAATTATGGACAAGCAATGAATAGCCATGGTTTTGATTCACACTATATTATTCAAATTTAAATTATTGCGCTGCATTTGTTGACAAGCCAGTAGCAACAAAATAAGATAATCCTAAATCGTAATAAAAAGGAATAGAGGAAGAAAACAGGTGCGAGCCGGACAACTCTATGTACGGGGTTTCGTTGAGACGAAGTAGATGGTTGTTGAACGTGTTCACTTAAAAGGGAAGTTCGGTAGATTCCGACACGGACCCGCCACTGTATACAGGCATCAGCAGGGTACTGCTGGAGCTTTCAGAACAGCCACTGGAACTGTGAAGGACCGGGAAGGCCTGAAAGATGAGCCTGGAGTCAGGAGACCTGCCTGTTTTGACATCACTGTTAGACCCACGGGATGCTGGGAAGGTGGTTAGACGTGCTACATACGGAATGTCTGAAACCGATCCACTCCCTTCTATGTTTTTTGGAGTTGGCTTTGAGGTGAGTTTTGACATTTTATAATGAAAGCATTTCTGACTGCTGCTCAAGTGGTCGGGAATGCTTTTTTCGCGTTTTACGTAGGTTTATAGGATTTAACCAGATAGAGGGGGAGATGTGGAATGATAAGCAATCGTAACAGGCGTTTGTGGTTTATATGTACAGGCTTGATGCTGCTGCTGACAGTTATGGCTCTATCAGGATGTGGCACACCCACCAAGACGGAGGATCGGTCGGGCAAGGGTCAGAACTCTTCTGCACAACAGACTCCATCAGATAAAAAGCTGGTGATGGCGTATACGTGGAAACCATCAGGGGTTGATCCGCACGGGGACAATAGCTGGGATGTGATGCGTTCTGGTGCCGGTGAGACGCTGGTCCGTTTGAATGAAAAGCTGGAGCCTGTGGCTTGGCTAGCCAAGGAATGGAAGCAGGACAGTCCCAACGTGTGGTCGTTCAGCTTACAGGATAAAGTCACTTTTCATGACGGAAAAAGGATGGATGCAGCAAGTGTAAAAGCATCTTTGCTGCGCTCTATTGAGAAAAGCCATCTAGCGAAGGATTTACTTGATGTGAAGTCCATTGAGGCCAGCGGGCCGTTGACGCTAAAAATTACAACAAATCAGCCAAATGCAGCGCTGGCATCCAATCTGGCTGATCCCTCAACGATCGTGCTGGACGTAGCATCCATGAAAGATGAGCAGAGCTATCCTGCGATGACAGGTGCCTTTAAAATCAAAGCCTTCAACAAGGATCAGTCCCTGGTCGTGGAGCGTTATGACGGATATTGGGATGAAAAGGCTCGATTGGCTGAAGCAACGATGAAATTCATTACAGACGGTAATTCGCGCCTGATGGCGCTGCAATCCGGTGAGGTAGATGTAGCGACGGATATTCCGGTAGATAATGCGGAGGTACTGAAAAAGGACGATAAGCTACAAGTGCTGTCGGCTCCGTCCTTGCGTACCCATATGATTGTATACAACATGGAATCGCCTATATTCAAGGATGTGACCAACCGTAAGGTGGTAGACAGTCTGATTCCGCGCGCATCCATTGTGAGCGCCGTGATGAGAGGCTTCGGTACGGAAGCAAGCAGCCCGTTTTCAAGTATTCTTCCCTTCGGTAAGATTGAGCGTAAAGCGCTAGACGGAACGGCGAAGCAGCTGTTAACCAAGGATGGCTGGCAGAAGGATGCCCAAGGCACATGGTCCAAGCAGGGCAAGCCATTCGAGGTTACACTGCTGACTTTCCCTCAGCGTCCGGAGCTATCCGTTATGGCTGAGGTAATCCAGAGCCAATTGCTGAATGAGGGAATCCAGGTCAAGATTCGCAAGGTGGAAAATATCGATGAGGCATTGACCAAAAACGATTGGGATTTTGCTATGTACAGCATGCTCACGGCCCATACAGGGGAGCCGCAGTATTTTATGGACATGTTCTATTCCTCTACAAGTAAATCTAATGTAAGCCGCTATGCTTCCAAACCGCTGGAGAATATTCTTCACAGCCTGAAGTTGGCAAAGGATACCGCACAGCGAGATGCGGTAACACTGCAAGCGCTGAATATAATCAATACAGATTTGCCGCAGTCGTTCATTGTGCACCCTGACAATGTGTTTGGCGTGAAAAAAGGAGTAGAGGGCTTTACGCCGCATCCGATCGAGTATTACTACATTACAGCGCAATCCGATATTGCGGAATAACGGGCTACGTATCCTATGATCCGTCTTATACTGGAACGTGTAGCGCAGCTGCCCATCATTGTATTCATTGTATCCACGCTGACTTTTGTGCTGATGAGGCTGGCCCCTGGTGACTCTGCTACCATTTTGCTCACCGCGCATAATGTTCCTGCTTCAGAGGAGGCCTTAACGGCGCTGCGGGAAGAACTGGGCTTGAATGAGCCGCTTCATATTCAATATGTGAACTGGCTGAGGGATGTGTTTACGGGACAATGGGGAACCTCGTATGTATCCAAGGAGTCGGTGCTCAACGAACTGTGGAGCAGACTGCCTGCTACGGTGGAGCTAGCTTTGGCTGGTTTTGCCGTCATGACGGTGCTTACGCTTGGAATGGGGCTGGCCGCCTCGTTAAAGGTGAGCGGTCCACTGGACCGTCTGGGCAGGCTGTTCGCCTTGCTGGGATCGTCGATCCCTTCATTTTGGCTTGGTTTTCTACTAATCTATCTATTTTCCGTTCACCTGGGCTGGCTCCCATCGATGGGAAGAGAGGACTGGACGCATTTAGTACTCCCGGCGCTGACGCTGGGTGCAGGATTGGGAACGGTGCAAGCTCGTGTATTGCGTGCTCAAATGCTGGAGCTGGGTGATCGGAACTTTGTGAAGGCAGCGAGGGCTCGGGGTTTTTCCCGTATGCATATTCTCTTTTTTGAGCTATTTAAACATGCTATGCTGCCCATGATTACGCTGTTGGGTACGAATCTATCATTTATGCTGGCAGGTAACGTCATCGTAGAGACCATTTTTTCATGGCCAGGGTTGGGCAAGTATTTTATAGATGCGATTACGCAGCGGGATTACCCGGTTATTCAGGGATATGTTATGTTTGCTGCATTTTTAATTGTAGGTGTTCAATGTTTGGTGGATGTGGTCCAGACAATGATAGATCCGAGGCTGCGTTTGCGTTAAGGGGGAAGCTGCAAATGAAAAAGATACGGCTTTCCTGTAGAGGAAGCTTGCTGGCAGGGGGCGCGCTGTTTGGCTTGATTGTGCTGCTCGGAGTGCTGGCTCCATGGGCTGCTCCTCATGATCCTCTGCATGTGGACCTTCTGAACCGTTTGGCACCACCTAGCCGGAAATATCCTTTTGGTACGGACCATCTGGGTCGGGATGTGCTGTCACGGCTCATTTACGGGATTCGAACGAGCGTGTTAATCGCATGTGCGATTACGGTAGCTACTCTGTTCATCAGTCTGCCCATAGGCTTACTCATAGGTTATGTGCGCGGACGCGTGGATCAGCTGATTATGCGGGGGATCGACGGCGTACTGGCTTTTCCCGATATTATTTTAAGTGTGGCGATTGTGGGTATTTTGGGACCAGGTTTCGTCAACATGACCTTAGCGATTATTGCAGTCCGATGGGCGGGATATGTCCGATTTATTCGTAGTTTGGTTCAAAAAGCCTGCCAGGAGGACTATGTACGATATGCACGTTTGTCCGGCAATTCACATGTGCGCATATTGAGACGTTATGTATTGCCACAAGTATGGCCGCAAATGTTGGTTTATGCGGTATGGGATATCGGACGCGTGGTGTTAATGATTGCCGGACTCTCCTTTCTCGGACTGGGCGTACAGCCGCCCAAGCCAGAGTGGGGTGTGATGTTGCATGATGCAACCTCGTATTTTCAGGTGGCCCCGCATGTTATGATCTTCCCGGGCTTGGCGATTATGCTGTTTGTGCTTGCCTGCCAGCTTCTGGGTGACCATTTTTCGGAAAAGGAGGCAGCGAAATAGTGGATAAGCGACCAGCGACGGGGCGGAAGAACACGATAGAGCAAGCGTACATGCAAAAACCGTTGTTACACGTGGAACATTTGGGAATTTGCCGCACAGGTGTAAGAACAAGTGAAGACAAGCCGCTACTACGAAATGTGAACTTTTCCGTATACGCAGGGGAAATTGTAGCCCTGACTGGACCAAGTGGATGCGGTAAGAGCCTGACCGCACACGCAATCGCGGGTATGCTGGACCCAGGGGTTGGTGTTACGCAAGGATGTATCTACTATAACGGGGAGGACATTATCCCGTTCCATGAACAGCGCTGGCAAAGACTGCGCCGTGAGGATATTGCCTTGCTCATCCAGCAATCGCTGAGCGGGCTGAATCCGATCCGTACCGTCCGCGCGCAGCTGACGGATACGCTTAGACTGCACGGGCGGCGCCTGGTGCACGCCCAGAGGGAGCGGGGGCAAGCTGGTGCTGCCCCGTCCCACACTGTCTCGCAGCAGCCCCAATCACAGGGCGTAAGGTCACGGATGCGGCAGGTGCTAAACCGTGCCACGGAGCTGGCTGTAGGCCGCACTACTCCAGAGCAGGAAGCTTATTTGCATTCTCTGCTCCGCAAGGTCGGTTTTGCCGACCCCGAGCATATTCTGTCATCTTATCCTTTTGAACTAAGCGGAGGTATGTGCCAAAGGGTCCTGCTGGCTGCTATGTTAAGCTCTGGTCCGCGTCTCTTTATTGCCGACGAGCCTACTACAGCGCTGGATATAATCAACCGCGACAAAGTTCTGGCATTGCTGTTACAGTTGAGAACAGATTTCGATCTTACGATTTTGTTGATTTCGCATGATCGCCAAGGGATAAGCCGTATAGCAGATCGGGTGCTGGAGATGACCCCGGAAGGAAGGGTGCAACCGTAATGCTGGAATTGAAAAACGTCACCAAAGCTTACCCTGTCCGCAGACGAAGAAAAGGCTGGTTCCACGCGGGACAGGGTGAGCAGCAGGCTATAAAGAAAGTGAGTCTGGAGTTACGACAGGGAGAATGCCTGGGATTGGTTGGAGAAAGCGGAAGTGGCAAAAGCACGCTGGCACAGTGTATCCTGGGTCTGGAGTCGTTGACCTCGGGGGAAATCTGGCTGGATCATCAGCCCATACATAACAGAAGGATGAGAGATATTCATCTGTACAGACGAATTCAGTTGGTTGCGCAGGACTCGGCCTCCTCACTGCATCCCCATATGACCATTCAAGATATTTTAATGGAACCCATCCGTAACTATTTCCCTGAGCGAAAAGTAAGGGCACTGGATATCTGCCTTTGCCTGTTGGAATCGGTAGGGTTGGAGGCTGACAGTCTGGGGAAATACCCCACACAGCTGAGTGGTGGGCAAAAACAGCGGGTATGCATTGCTCGAGCGCTGGCGGTTGAACCCGAAATTATTCTGTTCGATGAATCCGTGGCCAATCTGGATGTGACAACCCAGTCTTCTGTGCTGGACATGCTCAAAAGAATGCAGCTCGAACGTCAGCTGTCCTATCTTTTTATCACCCATGATCTTCAATCTACCCGCACGTTCTGTGATCGTGTGGCCGTTATGGTTCAGGGAGAGATCGTGGAAATATTCAAAGAATGGGATGAAGACTGTTTGCAGCATGAATACACGCGAATGCTGTTTCAAACGTTGGTACATCCAGCAGACCGTCTTCCGCTTCATGGATAGCAACTGTCCCGGAAGGGGTTCTTTTTGTACAGCGTCTGGTTAGACATTCGAAATGAAATTAGCTGTTGTATTATTTAAATAACTCGTTATAATATAAAATCATAGTAAATTACTTGGATTTTAAAAGGGGATGTCACTTATGAAGAAATCTGCTTGGGTAGCAGCGATTGGCCTATCTCTTGTGTTATTAACAGGTGCCTTGAGTGGATGCTCCTCGAAGGAAGCGGCATCGGGGGATAAGGTACTCTATGTAGGGACACAAAATGACTACCCGCCGTTTGCCTTTACGAATGATAAAAATGAGCTGACTGGATACGATGTGGAAGTTATTAAGGAAATCGACAAGAAGCTGGACGGCTATAAGATTGAATTTGTACCTTCGGGCTGGGATGCAATATTCCTTGCGCTGGATGCGAATAAAGTTCAGATCATCGCAGATGAAGTTGCCAAAAATCCTGAACGTGAGAAGAAGTATCTGTTCTCGGATGAGTCCTATTTCTCCGCTCAGTCGGTTATTATTGTGAAAAAGGGTAGAACGGATATCCACTCCCTCAAGGATTTGGAAGGTAAGAAGGTAGCCGCCTCGGTGGGCGATTCCTATACGCAGTTGCTGGAACAGTATAATGCGAAGCACGGGAACAAAATTATTTTGAAATATAATGATACAGGCACTTCATCCGATAACCTTCAAGACGTGCAAAATGGCCGAGTGGATGCTTATGTGAATGACCCAGTGATGGCGGCAGCAACGATCAAGAAGGAAGGCTTGCAGGTGGAAGCTGTGGGCGAGCCGGTACAAAGCGATAACATTAACCTGGTGTTCAAAAAGGATAAGCAGGGTGAGGAGCTAAAAGCTAAAATCGACCCGATTATTAAAGAGCTTAAAGCCGACGGAACACTGAAAAAGTTGTCTGAACAATGGACAGGTGGAGAATTCATTCCTCAATAATCACAATGTAAAGGGTAAAGTGGGGTTCCTATGGAAAAGCTGTTTGACCTAGATTATATGCTGAAAAGCCTTCCCCAGATCGTGGAGTATCTCCCCGTTACATTATGGATTGCATTTGTCTCCATGCTGCTGGGTGCGATCATTGGATTAGCTACGGCCTTAATCCGGATATATAAGGTGCCTGTCTTGGCACCATTGTCTACGTTGTATGTCTCGTATATCCGGGGAACACCGCTCATTGTGCAGTTGTTTCTCGTATATTACGGAATACCGAAGTTTTTGTATTATTTTCAGAGTGAGTATGGATTTTTACAGCAATTCAATGTCTACGTCATTCCGCCCGAGCTGTTTGCGTTGCTTTCATTTTCGTTGAACCTGGGAGGATATTTGTCGGAAACGTTCCGGTCAGCGATTCATTCGGTCGATCGTGGACAATTTGAGGCTGCCAATTCGATCGGCATGAGCCAAACACAGATTATGCTCAAAATTGTATTGCCGCAGGCGCTAACGGTGGCTTTGCCCAATTTGGGAAACACGCTGATCAGCACAGTGAAGGATACGTCCTTTATTTTTATGATTGGTGTCGTCGATATGATGGGACAGGCTAAAATTATGGGCGCGCGAGCGTTAGCTTTTTTCGAGGTCTATGTTGCGGTGTCTTTGATCTACTGGCTGGTGTGCATCATTATTGAGCGCGGGCTTGTTGTGCTGGAAAAGCGTATTCGAATATACGAAAGAAGTGAGTAAGGGCATGATTCAACTTCATCAAATTCATAAGCATTTTGGGCAGCATCATGTGTTAAAGGGCATAGACCTGACGGTAGGCAAGGGAGAAGTTGTAGTCATCCTGGGGCCAAGCGGATCGGGGAAGTCCACACTGCTGCGCAGCATTAATTTTCTGGAACAGCCGACTAGCGGGATCATTGAAATTGACGGTCTGAAGGTAGACGCGGCCAAGGCTGGAAAAAAGGACATTCTCGGACTGCGGATGGCAACGGCAATGGTATTTCAGCAATATCAGCTGTTTAAAAATTTGAACGCACTCCATAATGTGATGATTGGTCTGACTAGCGTGAAAAAGATGGATCGCAAGCAGGCGAGGGAGATCAGTGAAGGCATTTTGGAAAAGGTCGGGTTAAAGGATCGTATGACCTATTATCCTGCCCAGCTTTCGGGCGGACAGCAGCAGCGTGTGGCGATTGCCCGGGCTTTAGCGCTGAATCCACAGGTATTGTTGTTCGATGAGCCGACATCCT
Organism: Paenibacillus ottowii; assembly: GCF_006874425.1. Classification (GTDB taxonomy): domain Bacteria; phylum Bacillota; class Bacilli; order Paenibacillales; family Paenibacillaceae; genus Paenibacillus; species Paenibacillus ottowii. The sequence goes on along the minus strand of NZ_VIJZ01000003.1, from coordinate 480,252 downwards.
CGCTTGATCCTGAGCTGGTGGATGAAGTGCTGTCCGTGATTCAAAAGGTGGCGAGTGAAGGCAATACGATGATTATTGTCACGCATGAGCTTGGTTTTGCGAGGGATGTAGCCGACCGGGTCGTGCTGATGGAGCATGGTACGATCGTAGAACAGGGGCCGGTGGAGCAGTTTTTCAATCATCCGAAGGAAGAACGGACACGGCAATTCCTGGGCAAAGCTTTGGGGCAAAGAACGTTACAGGAGCAACCAGCATTGTCATAAAAGTACGTGAACGGGTTAAAGGTATGTACAGTGCTGTAGATTCATTGCAGCTATCGTAAAAAGCACGCTAGACAAGTTGCGGGAGATGGGAAAGCCGGCGCTTGTCTGTCGTGCTTTTTTAGCCTTACTTTCAAAATTCTTTTCTTTAGCAAAGTAGCTAATCACCCTTATTCATGATAAATTCTAAGAACAATAAAGTGAAGTTGTAATCGGGAAGGAACATTGGCATATGAAAAAGGTTCTGTTCATTAATACCGGAGGAACAATCTCCTCTTCTTATCAGGAAAACGGCCTGACTCCGACCCAATCGGCTGAAAATATTTTGGCTGAAATTCCGGAGCTTCAGGAAATTTGCGAGATTGATGCCTGCAATCTGATGAGCATTGATAGCACCAATACACAACCAGAGGATTGGGCCTCCATCGCTCGGATGGTACATCGTTCGCTCGATCAATACGACGGTATTGTTATCGCCCATGGCACGGATACGATGGCTTACACGGCTTCAGCCCTGAGCTTCATGTTGGGCACTGTAGACAAACCCGTCGTTGTGACAGGTTCGCAGGTTTCTATTTTGGCGGAGCACAGTGATTCCAAAAAAAATGTAATCGACTCATTCCTGACCGCATGTGGCGAGGTGGCAGGGGTTTTTGTCGTGTTTAATGGCAAAATTATCAACGGCAGCCGCAGCTCGAAAATCAGAACACGCAGCTATAACGCTTTTGAGAGTATTAACTATCCGTACATCGGCCTCGTGGAGAACGGCAAGGTGGTCTATACGGAGGGCGTATTTGCAAATCGTGGTGCTGTTCTTCACCCCTACAATGACAGGTATGCTTCTGAGGTATTTCTGCTCAGGCTGATTCCGGGCACGAATCCGGCGATTTTCGATGCTATTCAGAGCTTGGGCTATAAAGGTATCGTCATTGAGGGCTTTGGCATGGGGGGCGTGCCTTTTAAAGAAAGAAGCCTGATTAGTAAAATCGAAGAGCTGATGAAGGATGGTATGAGTATTGTCGTCACCACTCAATGTCCTTATGAGGGCGGGGATCTGACGATTTATGAGGTCGGACAGAAGGTACTGGAAAAGGGTGTTATTCCAGGGTATGACATGACAACAGAAGCGCTGGTGACGAAAATGATGTGGGCGTTGGGTCAGACGACTGATCCGGCCGGGGTAGCCAAGATTATGGCAACGAACTACGCGGACGAAGTGTCCCTGCCTGCGGATACAGCTTCCTTATAGGAAGCTGACTTCCGTAGATACCAGCTACATACCGGCTAACGCCGAGTCTGCTCTAACCTATTTTTGATCTCAATGTCCATTTCCAGTGCTTGCTACGGCCGACTCCAATGGAATCAGACATTCCGCTACGTTTAGCTCCTCTTTCAATTTTTGCAGCTTGGTTTCGTTCCTTCCAAATACAATGAGTCTATTTACCGTGGGATGGTTGTTTAACAATGAGGCATGATACGCGCCGAATCCCGTCCCTAAAATTCCAATATTCATCATCCGTTACACCCCTCTACTTCTATGCTACACACCTAATACTGCCAACAGGGTGTCAACAATCTTTGCATCAACTTTTCATTTCAGGTTAACCATCTATTGTGGAGGTATGATTGTGAGACTGCATCGTTTAATCGCGATTTTATTATGTATCGAATCTAGAGGGAGAATGAAGGCCAAGGAATTGGCGTTGGCACTGGAAACCTCTGTACGCTCCATTTACAGAGATATCGACCTGCTGGCTGAAGCTGGAGTTCCGATTGTTACCGCATCCGGTCCGAAGGGCGGAATTTATTTAATGGAGGGTTATACGGCGAACCTGAAAAACTTGAATGGCGGGGACGTCATTCAGTTGTATTTAACGGGGATGGGCATTTATACAGGCGGGTCCACGGAATCGGGTTTGAGGTTGAAAAATACGCTGCTCAAACTGGAACAGACGATGCCGGACCCCTATCAGTCTGATATTCAAAAAGCCAAAGCGCGGTTTTATTTTGATGATACACCGTGGTGGACGGAACGTGTCGGGATTCCTTGCCTGGAAGCCGTGAGGGCCGCAGTGTGGAGGTCTTATAAAGTAACAATTCAATATGAGAAGCCTGACGGCTCTTGCACTTCTCGCCATGTACATCCCTATGGGCTTGTGGTGAAAAAAGGAGATTGGTATCTGATTGCCTTTTGTGAAGTCGGGCAGGAGATTCGGACCTTTAAGTGTGAGCGAATTATGGAGGTTCAGCCGTCTGCTGAAGTCTTTGAGGTTCCTGAGGATTTTTCACTGGAATATTATTGGACAAGTCAAGAAAGCGCTTTTATGCAGCTTTGTAGAGAAAAAGAATACTATCCTGTTCTGATCCGGACAACTAGGAAGCAAGCTGGAATTCTATCGAAAAGAATGGAAATTATCCAGTCTGTACAGGAAGGCAGTCACTTCATTTTGACTGTCAACATGTATAGCTACGAAGCGGCCTGCCGCGATGCTATGGAATGGGTCGGCCGGGGTGAAATCGTGGAGCCTGCAACACTCCGACAGTTTGTGAAGGAGGAAATTAGCCGACTCCAGAGGATATATGGTTAAATCATCAAAAAACATCTGCCTATTGCAGATGCTTTTGCTTGTTAAGTCCAGGCCCAGAGAAATGCATCACGATCCCAGGCAATTCGGCCGCCATGTAGCTTGCGAAATGCCTTTTTTACTTCTTTTTCCAAAGATACATGACCATGCTCGCTTATAAACACATACTGCTCTCCGTATTCAGAGCGTACATATGCAATGGCATCTTCTTGTTTTAGAGTGCCCACTTCACGGATCTGCGCGACCATCCATTGTGCAATTTGTTGTTCTGTTGTGGTGGTATTATCCATTTGTTGTATCCTTTCCTGCGACCGATTGGTTGTAGCCGTTCAGCTTACCTCCTGTAGTATACGATAATTCGGAGAATTATTGAATTTTTTGATATAAATGTACTTGGGCGGTTGGCTAAGTAGGCTTTCTTTTGTATAATTAAGGCAATATTCACGGGAATTTTCTTTTTTTGAATTGAAAACATGCAAGTTATCCCTGGGGGTGCCTGAATTGAAGGAAACAACCACTATTCGCGCAGAGCTGGAGCAGTATATCAGACGAGAAGGAATTACGATTAGTAAGTTTGGGGAGAACACAGGTATTAATGCAGGTACGATCAGTGCCATTATTAACGGCAACCGGCCGATTGCCATGCTGCTGCTGGACCGAATTGCTGCGGGCATGGGGCTTGAAGAGGGGAGCCTCTATGAGCTCTACATTGATGAATTTATACGGAATACGGCGCCGAATTGGCGAAGGGTTCGTCCCTTTTTGCATCGCTGTGCAGAGCTGAACAAACTGGATTGTATTAAGCAAGTCGTGGAGTTTATGATGGATTATCTCATATACGCCCCGGCTTTGTTTGAGACAGCGGAGGAATTATTCAGCGAAGGCAGGTTCGAGGCGGCAGCCATTATTTATAAAAATGTGGCGGAAAGCGAGAAGTATCAACATTCGGAGCGGTTGGCGCTTTGCCAATACCGTTTATTTACGATTGCCATTGGCGATGACCAGGATGAAAATTTATGGGCAGCCACACATTTTGAAAGCTTTGTGGAGCGGTTGGGTGAGGCAGACCAATTGGATGCCCTAAGAGACTTGGCTAATACGTATGCCTCCTTGCGGCGTTGGGATAAAGTAGAATGGTTTGCTGAAAAAATGGCTCAAAAAGCCAAAGTACAATACGAGCAAAAATACGGAAACACCAAAAAATCAGAGCGTGGCAAGGAACCTAGGGGTCCTTTGTTTATGTATATCGTATATTCTTACGTGCTGCGTGCCGGGGTGTGGGATGAGCGCGGGGATTACCAGAAGGCGCTGGAATATGTATCTCTATATTCTGATTTGAGCTGGGTGCAAGAGGATACAGAAGAAGCCCGGCATTTGAAGGCTCTTTGTAGCAACTGGGCTGAGGCCAATAGGTATTTGTATCAGTTGATGTCTGGCAGTCTGGATGTGATTCCGCAGTACGTAGATTATTTGGAAAAAAATGAGGGTGAAATTCTGGTCGGGTTACATAAAATAATGGTAGCAGCCAACCGTTATGATTTTAATGTAGATCATGTACTGCAACACTTTGAGAAACAAATTGAGGCATTTGCAGATCAGCATACCAACGTAGGCACTTATACAGAGCAAATGTCAGCAGATCTTTATGCACGATTTTTGGCTGAGATGGCTTGTTATGATCTCAACAAACATCGGTATTCCAAGGGTATGAAATTCTTACTCGAAAGCCTTTCCTATTCCGTCGTGCTCAATGGTAATCCTGTCACCATCAAATGTGTAGGACTATTTGAAAAGTATCGGCATACTGCCACTTCTGAGGACAAAGAGGAGTATAGAAACTTACTTGGAGAGGTAGAGTACATCCATGATAAAAAAGATCGTTTTTTCTCTGCTCGCATTTAATGTTTTTATCCTATTGAATTTTCCGCCCGTTGCCCCTCCTACGGAGGACCCTAGCGATGTCCAAAGTCATGGTTTGGGGGGATGGGCATTGTCATCCTCTGAAACATTGGGTTAGAAGGTCTAGATAACGTTAAAAAAGGTATTCTCTTATGAAAAAGAGGATACCTTTTTTGATGTGGACACGCATCTGAAGGGGACTGTTGCCGTTAAGAATGCGGAGTCGGAGGTTGGGCAGGTGGAAACCAGACATGACGCAAATCGACCCAGCCTTGGCTGTTAAAAGATACGCCGCGCACAGAAGGAAGATAGGCCGTCTGAACGGGCTTTTCATATAAAATATGCAATTGGTGCTCATCCATGAGCCGAGTTTCGATATGCTCAAATTGCTGTGCCCTCACGGTATGATCGGCTTCCCGTGCAATTTCGCGCAGCAGTCTTTCGATATCCACACGGCTGTGCGGCTCCACATGCCCGGATACATTGAGATACAGATCAAACAGGCGCAGTTGCTCATCACGATCCCGAAACAGAGAGAAGATGATCAAGTCTGATTCCATCCGAATAGATGAGCTTTTGAATTCATTCATGGGTGCGGCCACGATGCTACAGGTATATCCACAGGATTTGAGCTGGGCCGCAACCCGTTCCGCATCTGCTCTATACTCGGGAATGGTGGCAATTTGCAGCGTCGCCAGTGGTTCGAATGCGTCGTTGGCGTTAGATGAATCCCCTGCTGAAGGAAGGGGGCGAGGATCCAGACATGCTACAATGCGAGCACGTATTTCCGGGTTGCGCAGTGGTCCATCCTTGTATGTGTTACATGTGATAAACTTGCGTACCGAAGCCGCCGAGTGAATCTGACTCCATGCGGTATCTGTGTCTCTTGCCAGTATAGGATTATGGATAATGTGAAAAGAAGAAGCGGTATCCTCCATTTCCGACGATTCCAGCTTAGTCGCCCACGGGAGTTGGACGATTTCTACCCGATCTAGATGAGCACGGCCTTGAAAATAAGGAGCAAAAGCCTCCAGTATACACAGGCTTTCGTTCATTTCCGTGACCTTGAAAGCCCCCGTACCGATAGGACGGACGCCAAAGGCGGCTTCACCCACCTGATTAAGTTCACGCGGCACAATCGCAGCCCGGCTGGTACACAGGAAGGATAGAAATAGCTCGTTCGGCTCCTTTAGTATGAAACGTACCATTGTCGGACTTAACGCCTGAACGTGCTGAATTTGCCGCACAATAAAATGGTACAGTCTCCTTCCCGGCGCTCGACTCAATCGCTCAAAGGTATAGACGACGTCTTCTGCGGTCAGTATTTTGCCGTTATGAAACAGCACTTCTTTACGCAGGAAAAAGGTCCACTGCGTACGAGTGATATCCACCTCCCAAGCATGGGACAGTCCCGGCAAAATTTCACCGCTCTCGTTCGCCCGGCGGGCCAGCCCGTCAAAGACATGGCTGGATACGAAGGACTCGGCAAGCCAGTTCAAATACAACGGGTCCAGCGTATAGAGCTGTTGACGGATAGGCAGACGCAGCGTGTCGATCTGCTGCTGATCACTACGAACCTCCGCATGATGCCCGAAATAATTCAGCAGCCAGCCTTGTAAATGCTCCTGCATGGTGGAGGACCGCGAGTGAACTCGAATTTCATCCAGCGCGCGTTTGATATCATGGCGGTCTATGGCTTGCATCATGGATTGCACGGCAATGTCTTCCGGCTGAATGAGGAAGCGCAGACTGGAACGGCGGCCTCTGCCTCGGCGGGGAGTCCACTGGATCCAGTCGTGCTGCTCCATTTTCTGAACGATCATTAAGGCATTGCGGTGGGTGCAGTCAAAAATAGCCGCCAACTCATCCAGCGTAGTCTCTATCGTATGGTTCTCGTCTCTGTCGTCAGCTGCATGTGAGTGAAGTTGTAAAAATTGGGCGTGAAGTTTCATTCAGGCATGCTCCGTTTCCCCTATGCTTGATTAAAAGCGCACCCGCTTTTATAAAATAGGAAATTTTATTTCGATTAATTTCTCTTTATCTTCTTATTTTATCATCTACAATAAGGGTTATAAAGCATAGTTGTGGAGGTATTTACCATGCATGACAAGTTGAGTGGAACGTCTTTGCCAAAACCGTCGTTGTTGTCCGCCTTTGCTGGCGCCATTGTGTTGGCACTGGTTCATCAATATCTGTTCTACGGACATGGGCTGGGCGTGTCTATGCCTATTTTTGTTGCTGTATTTTATGCTTATATGTATGCCTTTAATCGAGATCGTTTCCAGCCAAGTTCATGGATAAATTTTTTGCTATTTGTGATCATTTTCATGCTGGCATTGACATATGTGCTGTTCAATAACCTGGTCTTTTATGTGCTAAATGCCCTGGCTATACCTGCTCTGATTAGCATACATATGGTGCTGCTGTTTGGGGAGAACAGGCATGGATGGTCAGAACCGGGGATTATCGGTCAGGCGCTAAGCCATTGGTTTTATCAAAACTTTCGTCATATCGTGACTCCGTTTCGGATGGCCAAAACGGCAGCCTTTCGGAATGTAAAAGACGAGCGTAAACGTGTGTTAGGTAAAGTGACGATCGGTTTGCTTATCGCCTTGCCCCTGCTGTTCATCATCATATCTTTACTGGCTTCGGCAGATGGGATGTTCAGAAATTTGTTATCCGGCATACCTGAGTGGATCGGTACGCTGTCCTTTGGAAGTGGCATGCTGCGGCTAATCTGGGCCTGCTTTTTCACCTTCTGCTTCTTCTGTTACTTGTGGGGATTCGTACAGCCTGCTCCGCGGAAAACGGAGAGAGAGGTTCAGCCATCATCCACAGTACCTTACCACGAGCCAGTCGCGATCAAGTTTGATCCTGTCATTACGGCTACAGTGCTGATTGCTATGAACCTGGTGTATGTTGTGTTCGTCGTGCTGCAGTTTGGATATCTGTTTGGCGCATGGGAGGGTGCTTTGCCAGAAGGAACCTCGTATGCCGAATATGCGAGAAGAGGGTTCGGAGAGCTGGTAATGGTCACAGGTATCAACTTTGTGCTGATGATCAGTGTATTGAAGTGGACTGAATTTGGCTCAGGGATAGCACAAACATTGAACAGCGGCCTGCTGTACCTACTCGTAGGTTGTTCGGGTGTGATGCTGTACTCAGGATATACCCGACTGGTCATGTACGAAGAAGCATACGGCTATACGTATACCCGCTATCTGGTACACGCGTTTATGATTTTTCTAGGCTTGTTGCTGCTCATTGCAGCCGTGCGTATTCATGTCCGTCAGCTTCCGCTGGCAAAATATTATATTGTACTCGCTCTGATCGCCTATGTTGTCGTTAATTATGTGGGCATGGATGTACGGATAGCTGAAAATAATCTGGAACGGTATCGCACAACATCGGTGATAGACAAGGAATATTTGAGTGAGCTATCAGCAGATGCGATTCCGCTGCTGATTGATTTTAGCCGCAAGGAACATGGAACGCTGGATGAGTTTTTACAAGCCCGCTTTACGAGCATGACGAGAGAAGAATCAGATTGGCCAGAATTCAATTGGGCTACGTATCGAGCGCAACGAGAATTGCACGACTATATTTTAAAATGAGAGGTGTTTGGGGAATGATTGGAACAGATACGTTACAAGGTATGGCACTAGAGCTACAGGTTGAAATGTCACACTACCGACATCAATTTGGTGTAAGACGGAACGATTTTCTCGTAGAGGCTATGTCCTACGGAATGAGTGAGGAGGAAGCCCGTGCTTGTGCTATCCAGCGTATTGGACCAGTCGTTCCCGTCACCAGTATGCCAACGTTGGCTCTAGGCAAGTCCAGACCACTCAGTCCAATGTTAGCAGCGCGGTACCAATATGCCGGGGATTGGAAGGACATCCATGAGCACTTGCTTCTTCCTAATGAAGTGCTACGGATCGCAGCTACTGAGCAGTTTCGCAGCTGGATCAGCGATATGCGAAATTACTGGGTGGAATCGGCACCTTACCGATTTGGGGATGATCGTCTTTCGCTGCTATCGGTTGCAAGCGAGAAAGAAGGTCACTTTTCCATGCTCGTCTGGAGGGAACCGGGTGAAGAGCCGGAGGTATGGACGTACGCTTCCCAGCACGAATACCGATTCAGACATTTGCTCCACTGGTTCAAGTGGCTGAATGGACGCAGTGAAGAATGAGAGGCACAGATGATGAAAAAGAATCATAAATGGATTGTGCTGTTTATCGGCATTGCTTTAATGGTAGGGATTACAGACTATTTTACACAGGCTAAGCCAGCGACTACTCCTGAGCTTATCGTTCCAACCTTAATCAGTGATGAAAGCCTTCAGCTAAGCGCTGATTAAACAATAAGGGGTATACATTATAAAAATATAGTTTATTTTCTGTGATATTGCGTTGTTAAAGTAAGCCGAAAATCACCCTAATAGTTGAGAGGGAATCGAAGCCAACATCAATTGAATGTGAAGCCATTCAGATGTTCAAGCGACTCCGTCATTTCCTCTACAACTTATAATCAGGGGGAATTTTCAATGGCTAGAAGTGCAAGCACATACGCATCTGTAATCGACGGTTTTAAGGTGGAAACGAACAAAAAGTATTCACCGGTAGGTGGAACGAAATGCAATATTTTCGCGCAAGATGTCATGTCTGCGATGTCGGCACCCTTGCCGAGTGGCTTAGCCAACCAAATGGCTGATGATTTACTGAACAAAAAGGCACCGGGCTGGTCCTCTGTAACCTTTCAGGATGCTCAAAATAGAGCAAATCTCGGGTATCCTACGATCGGGATCAAAAAAGCAGATGGGCATGGTCATGTCGTGGTCGTCAGACCGAAGGGTTCATCCATCACGATCTTGAAGGAAGTACAGATTGCTCAGGCGGGGACCAAAAATTACAACAGCAATACTATTAATTATTCTTGGGTGGCAGCTGATCTGCCTGGAGTGAAATTCTACACACACGACTAAGAGGATTTAAAATATTGGCAATCTAAAAGACCCTGGAGGCAGATGGTGTGGATCTGCTTCCAGGGTCTTTTTTTATTTTGAAACAGAATGCTTAGATACAATGAAGGCTTTGCCTGGTTTGATAAAAGCAACTGCATAGCCATTAGAGAAGGAAGAAGATTCAGATCTGTATTCAAGTTTAGTTAGCAATTGGCCTTGGCGATTGATGTAACCGAATTTTCCGTCTGAGACAGATGAGTTTGTTTGTTTACCGACTAAAGCAATGCCTTCCTTGAATGGAGATGCAACATCATATTTTTGTTGATATTTAATGACCAATGCTCCAGTTTTATCAATAAATCCAACCTCATTTTTCGCATTTTTCACACTGGCTAAGCCTTCACTAAAATCCTGTGCATCCATAAATTTAAAGGGAATCACGACTTTCCCCTGTTTATTGATGAATCCCCATTTACCCTTGGCATTTTGGACTGGAGCCAATCCTTCCGAGAAGTCCCCACCGGATTGATATTGAGGCGGAATGACTTCTTTCCCTGCCGTATTGATATAACCGTACAGACCCTTGCTATTCTGAATAATAGCAAGGCCATTCGAGAAACTACGGCTGTATTTGTATTGATAAGGAATTGCTACTTGACCGGAAGTATTCACAAAACCAATCTTCCCAGTGTTAGGGGCATAGGCAAGAGCCAGGCCGTCTGTAAGTACATATTCCGAATCCCCATCTATTTTAAAATGAGAAAGGATTTTTCCTGTTCGATCTATAATGGCATTTTCTTTGGTGTCCGCTATGGTGACCTTGGCTTTGCCTTCGCTAAACGAATGAGCTTCGGCATATTGGCAAGGAATAACCAGTGTTCCTTTGGTATTAATGTATCCATAGAGATTGGTTTTTGTATTTTTAACTACAGCGCGCTGCTCATGAAAATCCTCACCAACAGGCTTGATCTCGGCAGGAAGAGAGAAAGCTTTTGCTCCTTTGGTATTGTAATACACAAGGCTTCCAGCAGATGTTTCGGCAGCCAATAAGCCATCATGAAAAGCACCATCGCTGAGCGGGCGAGCAATGTTGTAATCCAGTGGACTTTTGGAAACCTCAATGGTTGTTGCACTGGATGCGGCCCAGCCTGTTCCCGTAATGGAGAGGCTAGTCACCAGAATTAATGCAGCTAATCCTAACTTTTTTAACATGCATAAGCTCCTTTGTGAGTTGATTTTAACTTCAGGCTTTCGAAAATTCTGCCCTCATACGTAAGGTCTTCCATAATATAGACGAAAAAAATATAGGAATGTTTCTTGGTATTCTAAATTTTTCTAATTTTCAGTGTGAAAGCTCTAAAGCTGTCCTATATCTTTCGGATACGCAACAGCGAGTTGCCGTTACGCATAAACTCGTACGGGACTTTGACCTCCGTCACTCGTAAGCCTTCCGCTTCCAGCTCAAGAATCAATCGATCTAGCAGTTCGTAACGAGTATCCGTTAAATCGGTCAGTGGAAAAATACGGACTTCCTCTGAGGCCACTCGTAGTAGCTCGTGTATCGTATTTTTATGAAACTCATAGTCAAGTCGATCACTATACATAAACAGAAAATGGGCGGACAGCACGATGTTAAACTGTTCATCCCCAAAGGGAAGCTCCGGAAGCATCGCAGAAACGTAGCGTTCTGGATGCTTCCTCATATCCTGTGTGCAATCCTGGAGTGCTTGACGGCGCTGCTCGCTAAGCTCTTGCACATCTCCATAATAGCTCCAAACATAATTATCTTTTGCACGTTCTAGTGTTTCCATTGCATGGGTAATATCCAGTTGACCTTTTCGTTGTAGATCGTCAACCTTGTGATCGTAGGCGATATCGCTTGCGGTGACGTTCAGCGAGGCTTTGCAGCCCAGAGCGGTGAACGAACATGCGCCTGCAGGACAGTCCAAAATTTTTTTACCTACAAGTTCAGAAATGTGCAAATTGAACATTTGTACGTACTCTTCAAACGTGCGACCGATGAACACGATCCGGTCCAACTCTTGCTTGGTTTTACTTTGACTCTTCTCATCTCTACTCATCTCTACTCACCTCAGCTATTCTTTTGGGTACGGGGGGCTCGGCTCTCGCACCGTTAAGTTCATGTTAACATTTTTTAGAATTCCATAACATATCATCAGGCATAACCTTCATAGTGAAAATGATTAGTATTGAGAGATTAAAGATAACAGATCACGCTCATGTTCAAGAAAAAAAGAAGAAAAAGTGTCATTTTTTTAAAAAAGCCTATACATATAAATTAAATGTATAGACAAATCAAAAGTATGGATTTATAATTACGCTGTAAACGTTTTCTATTACTTAATATCCAATAAGACCTTGAAGGGGAGGAATAATCATGAAGAAAATTTTACTGGCGTGCAGCTCAGGTATGTCTACAAGTTTGCTGGTTACCAAGATGCAGGAATATGCTAAATCCATTGGAGATGAGGCTGAAATTTGGGCAGTAGGTCAAGATCAGGCGGCAGAGGATATGGCTAAGGCTGACGCGGTATTGATTGGCCCGCAAATGAGTTTTCTTAAAGGACAACTGGAAAAGGAAGCAGCTCCATATGGGATTCATGTAGAAGTGATCGACATGATGGCCTACGGAATGGTTGACGGTAAGAAAGCCTACGAACAAGCCATGAAGCTGGTGGAACGCAAAAATGGATAAAGTTAATATAGCTGAATTGACGGAAGAGCAAATTAGTTTCCAACTTATTCTTCATAGTGGAAGCGCTCGCAGTAAAGTAATTCAAGCACTGACTGAATACCGAAATGAAAATGTAGAAGGCGCGGACGAACTGCTCAAAGAAGCCAAGCAAGATTTACGTGCTGCACATGATATCCATTTTCAAATGGTTAAGAAGGAAGCGGGAGGTACTCAAACTCCCTTCTCGCTCCTTCTGATGCATGCCGAGGATCATCTGATGTCCACGGTTACCATGAAGGATCTGGTTAAGGAACTGCTGGAGCTGTTCAAATCCAGAAGTTTATAGCAGGACCTGTAAAATTGTGAATTTTGGGACATGAAATGCTTGCAACCCTATGGATGCAAGTCACTTCGCGGGGAGGAATAGGCTTTGTTTGAAAAATTAAGCCGGATACTGATACCTATTGCCGGTAAACTGAACAACAACCGCTATCTTACTGTACTGCGTGATGCATTTATGTTGTCATTTCCATTAACAGTTTTTGGCTCCATCATTGTCGTTATTATCAATCTGCCGTTTCTAAAAGGTTGGATGGGCGACGGTAATTATGCGACTTTTAACAGTCTGCTGAACATTGCGCCGAGTGCCACCCTGAACATCATGACCTTATTCGTGGTTGTTGGGATCGGCTATTATTTATCCCGAAGTTATAAGGTCGAGCCCATATTCGGCGGCATGATCGCGTTGGTCAGCTTCTTGATGCTCACCCCGTTTGTGCTGACACAAGAAAACGGTGCCACGATTGCTGGTGTCATTCCTTTGGATCGGATTGGGGCCAAAGGCATGTTCCTTGGCATGATCGTAGCTTTTATAGCTGCTGAAATTTACCGAAGAGTGACACAGCGGAACATTGTTATCAAAATGCCTCCAGGCGTTCCGCCAGCTGTTGCCAAATCGTTTGCCGCTTTGCTTCCGGCGTGTATCACATTGGGCATATTTTTGATCGTTAATATTGTAGTTACACTGACTCTTCATAATAACCTGCATGATCTGATTTATCATGCTGTACAGGCACCTCTGGTGCATTTGGGCAGTGGTATTATACCTACATTAATTGCTATTTTCTTTGTTCAGCTTTTATGGTTCTTTGGGCTTCATGGTCAGATTATTATCAACTCAGTCATGGAACCGATCTGGAATACGCTGGCACTTGAAAACTACGAAGCGTACTCCAAAGGAGCAGAACTGCCGCATATTATCACCAAGCAGTTTGTGGATATTTATACCGTAGGTATCGGTGGTACAGGTATGACACTGGCAGTCGTGCTCACGATTCTGATCTTTCTAAAGAGCAAGCAATTGAAGCAGGTCAGTAAGTTGGCCATTGGACCAGGTCTATTCAATGTCAATGAACCCGTCATTTTCGGTTTGCCGGTTGTGATGAATCCGCTTATTTTTGTCCCATGGGTCATTGCTCCAATGATCGTTACGCTGATTACTTACTTCGCGATGTCCACCGGGCTTGTACCGCCGCCTAACGGAATACAGGTTCCTTGGACGATGCCGTTGTTCTTTAGTGGAATGATGGCTACGGGATCTCTAATGGGAGGCGTACTGCAGTTGTTTAATATGGCTGTCGTTTTTGTCATTTGGTTCCCATTCCTGAAATTTATTGATCGGATGAACGTCCGTAGAGAGCAGGAAGAGGAGCTTAACCAAGCAGCCATTGCAGGTAAGGATCAAACTGTTGGAATGTAAAGTGAATGAGCTGCTGGGTTAGCGGTTTGTTCATTGGAAAAGAGAGAGGAGTAGAGCTGTGAATCATACCGAAATGAAAGATATCGAGCAGCAAGCCATTCAATACCGTTTTCCATCCGACTTCTGGTGGGGCTCATCAGCCTCAGCTACCCAGACAGAAGGAACCGTGGAGGGAGACGGCAAAGGACCGAACATCTGGGATTATTGGTTTGAGCAGGAGCCAAACCGTTTTTATGACGGGGTGGGACCTGGCGATACATCCCGCTTCTATACTCGTTACAAAGAAGATATTGCACTCATGAAAGAGCTTGGTCATAACTCCTTCCGGTTCTCCATTTCCTGGTCACGCCTGTTTCCGGCAGGAAGAGGTGAATTGAACCAGAAGGCGGTTCAATTCTATAATGACGTCATTGCAGAGTTGAATCAGGCAGGGATTGAGCCGTTTGTGAATCTGTATCATTTTGATTTGCCGATGGCTTTACAGGAAAAAGGAGGCTGGGTAAACCGGGAGACGGTCGAAGCTTACGTGGATTACACTAACACTTGTTTTGAACTATTCGGAGATCGTGTAGCCAAATGGTTTACACATAACGAGCCGATTGTCCCGGTGGAAGGCGGCTATCTGTACGATTTTCACTATCCAAATGAGGTGGATTTCGGGAAAGCTGTACAGGTGGGATATCATACCCTGTTATCGAGCGCGAGTGCCATTAAGGCATACAGAGAGGGAGGCTATAAGGGGGAAATTGGTATTATTTTGAACCTCACGCCAACTTATCCGCGTAGTCAGCACCCGGCAGACGTGCAGGCTGCTGAAATATGCGATGCGTTCTTTAACCGTTCCTTTTTAGACCCATCTGTGACGGGAGAATTTAATCCTTTGCTCGTGGAGTTGTTACGCCAAGAGGGATTCGTTCCAACCATGGAAGACGGAGATCGGGAGATTATACGTCAGGGCACTGTGGACCTGCTGGGGATTAACTATTATCAGCCGCGCAGAGTCAAGGCTCGCGAAAGTCTGCCGAATCCAGATGCACCTTTTGTGCCGGAACGATTCTTCGATTATTACGCCATGCCTGGTCGTAAGATGAATGAGATGCGAGGCTGGGAGATTTATGAGAAGGGCATTTACGACATTCTGACCAATGTCAGAGAAAATTACGGAAACATTGAATGCTTCATTTCAGAAAATGGAATGGGTGTTCAAGGCGAGGAAAAATTCAGGGATGAGAACGGCATGATCCATGATGACTATCGCATTGATTTTATCCGTGAGCATCTCAAATGGGTCCAACGGGCCATCTCAGAAGGCTCCAATGTGAAAGGCTATCACTTATGGACATTTATGGACAACTGGTCCTGGACGAACGCTTATAAAAATCGTTATGGCTTCGTATCTGTCGACCTTCAGAACGAAGGCAAAAGATCCGTTAAACAGAGTGGGCACTGGTTCAAACAAGTGATCGAAAATAACGGATTCTAAGGTGGTGGGTGGTCCTCTGGACCACCTTTTTTTATCACCAAGCCAAGTTACCCTGTATACTGCTGGTGAGAAAGTATATTGTTCGGTATACTTACTTATACCATAATACCTCGATGTCCCCGCCTGCAGAACCAAAAGAACCAGCGCTACCGATATTTTTGGTAAAATGCTGACATAAAACAAATTTTAGTACAGGTGGTAGACAGATGAATAAATACCAACGGATTGCACAAGAGGTCAAGAAGCGCATTATAGATAAGACCTATAGCAGTGATGATCCGATCCCCGACGAAATTTCACTGGCCAGTGAGTTCCGGGTAAGTCGGATGACGATTAAGAGGGCATTGGATACGTTGGTGTCGGAAGGGCTGTTGAATCGTAAAAGAGGACACGGAACCTTTATCGTCAAATCGGTCTACAATGGTCCGGTTAATGTCGTTGTGAATGAAATGCTGGGGCTGACTAACGTACTGCGCGGGAAAGAAATCAAAAGTAAAATCATAGCCTTTGACGTTCAATTTCCATCTGAAGAGGTAGCGGCGCATCTATTTATTGATGCCAATTCTCCTGTGTATCATGTAGTCCGTCTGCGTATTGTAGAAGGCGAGCCGTATGTGATAGAGCGCACATACATGCCTACCAAGCTGATCAGCGGTATTACCGAGCAGGTGTTGCACGGCTCAGTGTACAAACATATTAAGGAGGAGTTGGGCCTTAATATTGTCAGTTCACATCGTACCATCCGTGCGTCCAAGTCGACCGAGCTAGATTGGGAACATTTGGATTGTGGTGCGGATGATCCGGTTTTAGAAATTGAGCAGGTAGGTTATCTGGATACGGGTATACCGTTTGAATACTCATTCTCACGGCATCGGTATGATAAATTTGTGTTTACCACAGTAAATCGGATACGTTGAGCGAATGAGTACGAAACAGGTGGTAAAGCAAACATGGCAGAAGAAGCCTATCTAATATGGGATTCTCCTGCCTGTTCTTTTTTAATGAAGCAAGTTAATGACCAAGCAATCTGACTTCATGGACCGTTGGGGTGTACCAGTTGTTTGGATTGTTAAATAAAACCGCATTTACAAGATTGATGCGCACGTAACGGGCTTGGAAGTTAACTTTGTCACTGGTAAAGCCATATGCGGTATTGCTTGTGCGGTCAATGGTGGAATAATTAGCACCATCCGCGCTATATTCGATTTTATACTTATAATATGCTTCAGATCCTTTGTACATAAACCATGAAATATCCACTTCGCTAATCGTCTTGGTGCTGCCCAAATCGACCTGCCACCATGCAGGCCAGGATGCAGATGTAGCTTTCCATGAGGTTTGGGGATTGCCATCGTTCGCCAGTGAAGCTGGAGAAGCGGATGCGGCTGAGCTGGCAGTCGCCGTTTTGCCTTGCGCGTGATTCACAAGAGACGGCAGGATGACCTTGCCTGTGGCGGCATCTAGATCCCAACTACTGTACCAATTGAGAGTTGCTGTTTTATTAGCATCATTCAAGGTCAGTGGCAACCAAATAAATTTGTGGTCGCTCAGATTGAGCGGGTTCCAGCGGTCACCCATATAGATGTAGCTGGTTCCTGCGCTGCCTGTAATCGTGGCAATGGAGTGGATTTGCGATCCATAAGCCGCTGGATCACCGAAGGGCGACAAAGCAGACCAGCTCCCAGTCATAGAGCTGGCGGTTGCATAGGCGCCCTGATTGGGATACCAGCCGGATGCTTGCGAGGTGAACAGGTAGTAGGTGTCGTTCTTTTTCACAACAGCAGGCGCTTCACGATAACCATTCTCAAAAATCCAGCCAACGAACGACTGCACGCCCGTATAATCAGCTGTCAGCTTGAAGATCGCCATCGTATCGTTGGCGCCGCCATTTTTACGGGAAGCTGTAATGAGGTAGCCGCTACCGTCGGTATCTGTGAACACTGTCATATCACGGGACTCGTAATTCAGTGGACGGAAGCTGCCTTGGTAGGTAAAATTCCCGTCGGGTGTATCACTGGTAGCGACAGCTACGCGACCGAGTGAGTAGTCCGTGCCATTTTCATAGTGTGCCCATAATACATATTTACCGGTGGATTTGTTGTAAATGACTTTGGGACGCTCGATCTTGCTTGAATTCAGCTCAGGGGCGGAATTTTTGGTGAGAATGCTGCTGCGGAAGGACCAATTTTTCAAATCGGTCGAGGTATATACGTTCACTTTTTCAAACTTCCAGTTTTCGGCATGCTCGCCGTACCAATAATAAGTGGAGCCTACTTTCAGGATATTACCGCTATTCGCCTGAATCGGGTTGCCTGCGGTATCTTTCCAATTCGTTCCGTTCGTAATGGCAGTGCTTGCTGTTGTGCTCAAAGATAGTTCAGTATGCGTAGCGTCCAAAACATTCACTGCCTGGTTAGCCTCGGCCCCGTAGGTTGCTTGGGTCACATCTGTCGCACTAGCCTGTGCAGTATCAGGTTGAAGCCCTGTACCCACAGACATGAGAATAAGGCATACCCATATGCCTAGCCATTTGCTATACATCCACTTCACGATATCATCTGCCTCCCA
The DNA here is from genome assembly GCF_006874425.1 of Paenibacillus ottowii. Lineage (GTDB taxonomy): Bacteria > Bacillota > Bacilli > Paenibacillales > Paenibacillaceae > Paenibacillus > Paenibacillus ottowii. The sequence goes on along the minus strand of NZ_VIJZ01000003.1, from coordinate 462,037 downwards.
TATAAATAGGATGGCCCGAACAGCTTGTCCGGCACCTCAACTACGATTTTATCCTAGTTGGAAACGTTTACAAGTGGAATAAATTGAAGTCTTTCCAATCAGAAATTGGATTCGGCACTGAATGAAAGAGGGGATAGTATCGAATAATTTAAAGGGAGCCTTCCTTCTTTTCTTACTTGTAAATGTGCTATTATCTATACCGAAAATGTATATGATTGTGCGTTTTGTCATTGACATGTTCACATTATTTCAAATTTAAAGTGACTGGAATCACATAAAGGGTTACTTTATGTGGGTATACTTGCTTTTATTGAGGGTTAACAAAAGGGAGCTATGTTGTAACACCTTTTGTTCATCATTATTTTGGAGAGAAGAGGGATACAACAATGCTAAGTGAGCAAACCATTGCAACGATCAAATCGACTGTACCTGTTTTGGAGGTACATGGGACTACAATTACCAAGCGGTTTTACCAGTTAATGTTTGAGGCTCATCCTGAGCTTCTCAATATATTCAATCACGCTAATCAAAAGCAAGGACGTCAACAGGGTGCGCTGGCCAATGCTGTATATGCGGCTGCACAGCACATTGACCGTCTGGAGGAAATCCTTCCAGTGGTTCGTCAGATTGCACATAAACATCGCAGTTTGGGAATTAAGCCAGAGCATTATCCGATCGTCGGAAAATATCTGCTCGCTGCGATCAAGGATGTGCTGGGGGATGCGGCAACAGATGAGATCATCAACGCATGGGCCGAGGCCTATGGTGTGATCGCGAGTGTGTTTATAGATGTGGAAGCGGAAATGTATAAGAAGGCTGAACAGCAGCAGGGAGGTTGGTCAGACTTTAAGAACTTTGTTGTACAAAAAAAGGTTAAGGAAAGCAACCAAATTACGTCCTTTTACCTGGTGCCGCAGGATGGACAGGTGCTGCCTGCATTCGAGCCTGGGCAATATATCAGCTTGAAGATGGAGATTCCGGGTGAACATAATACCCATATCCGTCAATATAGCCTTTCTAGTGCACCAGGACAACCTTACTACCGGATATCCGTAAAACGAGAGGATGCTGTAGGGTCTCGTCCAGCGGGCAAAGTATCTGTGTATCTGCATGAGCACGTGCAGGAAGGCGATGTACTATTAGTATCTGCACCGGCAGGTGATTTTACGCTGGATCGGACAGATCGCAGACCTGTTGTATTGATCAGCGGTGGAGTCGGGCTCACCCCGATGGTCAGCATGCTGGCTTCCCTGGTAGAGACTGCTCCGGATCGGCCGGTCACTTTTGTCCACGCAGCAGTCAGCGGAGATAACCATGCTCTGCGTAATGAGGTGGAAGAGCTAGTCGCTACACATGCACAGGCCGCAGTTCGGTGGTGCTACAGCAGACCAACGGAGCAGGATCGGCTAGCTCAGGCCTTTCATAAGGAAGGACATCTGGATCTGGCCTGGCTGCAATCCGTGGTACCGGAACGTAACGCTCAGTATTACTTCTGTGGTCCTCAGGGATTCATGCAGTCCGTATACGGGCTGTTGAAGGAGTGGAATATCCCTGTATCGGATATCCACTACGAATTTTTTGGCCCTGCAGCCGCATGGGAAGCAGATGCACAATAAAATATTTAAAAAGACGAAGGAAAGCTATCCTTCGTCTTTCTTTTTGCAATGATTACAATGGGAAATCCTATTCATTGGACGCTACTCACTAGCTACTAATTCTTCTTAGTGTACTCATGCTTTTATAAAGTAGGGGGACACAAAAATTCTATATGCTGCGGCATATACGGGCGTAAAGCTGTTGGAATACGGATCGAACCATCCTCTTGTTGGTGATGCTCCAGCAATGGGATCAAAATCCGGGGCGAAGCGACCGCTGTATTGTTGAGTGTGTAACAATATTGTAGCTTGCCGTCCGCATTACGATACCGGATGTTGGAACGACGCGCCTGAAAATCAAGCAGCTGGGACGACGAGTGCGTCTCTCCATAAGCTTGTCGGCTAGGCATCCATGTCTCAATGTCCACCTGCTTGTAGGTTTTCTGCGACATATCGCCTGTACAGACAGCCATCTTACGGTAAGGCAGCTCCAGCAGTTGAAGCAGATCTTCTGCATTATGCGTAATCTCCTGAAACATCTGCTCTGAAGCGTCTAGGCTTGCTTCGCAGATGATGACCTGCTCCACCTTGGCGAACTGGTGTACACGATACAGTCCGTGTACGTCCCTTCCGGCCGAGCCGACCTCGTTGCGGAAGCATATGGATACGGCTGCCAGTCGAATCGGGTCCGTAACGTCCACAGTTTCGCCACTGTAATACGCGACCAGCGGAACTTCCGAGGTGCCTACAAGCCATTGATCCTCTCCTGCGATGCGGTATGTCTGATCCAGCCCGAGCGGGAAAAAGCCCGTGCTGCGCATTGCCTCCGAGCGTACCATTAATGGAACGTCCAACAGCTGAAATCCTCGTTCGGTCAGCAGATCAACAGCAAGCTGCTGCACAGCCCGGTGCAAAGCGACCCCAGCTCCCGTCAGATAGTAGTTACGGGTACCGGCTGTTTTGACACCGCGAGGCACGTCGATCAGGTTGTGAAGCTGACCGAGCGTCATATGATCCTTGGGTTCAAATCCGAAGTCGGGTATCGTCCCGATCCGTTCCAGTTCTACATTATCTTGATCTGATTGGCCTCGCGGCGTATCTGGCGATACGATATTAGGCATCAGAAGCAAGAGCTGTTGAAACTGTTGCTCTACTTCCTGTTGCGGTGCCTCCAGAAGATCTAGCCGTCCGTTAATTTCCTTGACCTGACGCTTGGCCTCAACCGCCTGTTCATTTTTCCCGGTCTGAATTAGCGCCCCAATATCCTGACTACACTGATTGCGCGTCTGACGAAGCTGTTCCACTTCCTGAAGCAGCTGTTTTCTCCGATCATCCAGGGTCAACAGGTCCGCGACCGATACCTGTATTCCTTTGTCGTCTGCTGCTCTTTGAACCTGTTCTTGATGCTCTCTAATCCATTTGATATCTAACATGACACCGCACTCCCTTTCGGATAAAAATACAAAAAGCGCCTTCATCCACATGGGACGAGGAGCGCTTTGATCTCGCGGTGCCACCCAAATTGACCGGACAGCATGACAGATGTCATGACTCTCCAATCCACTTTGCTCCGCTTTAACGGGCGGGTCCGGTTTACTTAGGAATATATCGCCATTTCGTACACTAACGTATAATCCTTGGCGTAAACGCCTCCGAGTTGGATGCTCTTCACAGGCACAATATCGTTTGCTTTTTTGTTAGTATACGGATTTTTGGCAAGTTAATCAAGAGCGCGAGTCTGCAAACTGGATTACTTCCGCTTTTCAACATGATCCTTCCAATAAAAAATAAATACACACTGTAAATAATTTGGGTTTCATGTTTGCGAAGGGGAAAGGTAGGCTTTATTTCTTATGTATATCCATTCTACTTCATCTGCAATGATGGAACTGGAAGAATATTTAAGTAATTGCTTCAATTCAGCGTTCAAAATGGGCTATAGTCTCTATAATGCTATTTTAATTTCATGTAAAATGTAATGATTACCAAACGACAGCAATGGAGGAGAACATGGAGGATTTTAAAGATCGTTTACATACGATCCGCCAAGAACAGAACAAGCTGCTCAAGGAGTATCAAACATTAATTGCAGATTACGAAGCTTCAGATATCATTCTGGAGAGTGAGGTGCTGCGAAAAAAGTTCGAGGATTATCAGGCCCGCTGCGGTCAGCTGGAAGAGCGGGTACGACATATTGAGCAGGAAAATGGTAAACTGCGTACTGCGCTGACGGAGCAAATGCTGAGCGAAAAGGCGAATATGATTCGCATTTCGCGGGAAAAGCTGGAGACCTATTTTGCTTCTAGAACGATAGAAGGGGAAAATCGGCTGACATCCATTGAATATGGGGCTAAAAACCGGGTGGACCAGCTTATTCAGCAAACCACTCATGAGCTTAAAGAAGATCAGGACGAGATCGTCGCTAGACTGCGACTATTCTCAGAGGAGATTCGTGATCGGATCATGGAGCAGCGCAGGCGGTTCCAGGAGGCCGAGCACAAGTTGCTTCATCAGACGGCAAACGATTTCCAGCAGCTCGAAGAAGAAGAGATTAGCGAAGAAACAATGCAGAAGCGTATGAAGCAGAACCAGTTTGAAATGATGCTGGGATTGAACTGGATCAACAAGCTCGGGATTTTGCTCATTATCTTGGGTGTGGGGGCCGCTTTTAAATACTCATACTCGAACTGGTTTACCGGAAATATGAAGGGCGTAGCCTTCTTTTTGCTAGGAGCACTGATGCTGGGCGGCGGCGAGTGGTTGTATCGCAAGCAGAAGCAGACCTTTGCGCTCGGTATTTTGGGCGGCGGTATTTCTGTATTGTACGGGTCCATTTTTTATAGCTACTTTTTGCTAGAAATCATAGGAATGTATACAGGCATAGGCTTGTCCGTTCTCGTTACGGTCACTGCTGTGCTGTTGTCATTAAGATATGAATCTCGAACAATATGTTCTTTTGGTTTAGTAGGGGGCTATCTCCCGTTATTCTCCTATATGGCAGCAAACGGGCTGGAAGGAAACGCCGTGTACATCGCGATGGGCTATCTATTTCTGCTGAACTTGCTGATTCTACTCGTATCCTTCCGCAAACGGTGGGTCATCGTGCAATATATCAGCTTTCTGCTTAATACCCCATTAATGGTTGTTCTCGCATGGTTATCAGACAGCACCATAGCCAGCATGCTGTATGCAATCATTACATTTGCAATGTATCTCGGGATGACACTGTGGGTGCCGTTCCGATTCAAAACAAAACTATCCTGGCTGGATTTCTCCCTGCTGGCTCTGAATACAGTCGTGAGCTGTTCCGTTCTGTATTCTCTATTCGGCGATGCAGGTCTGGATGATTACAAAGGCTTGCTGGCACTCGTCTTTTGCCTGGTGTATGGGGGCTTGGGCCAATGGGTTCGTCGATATATTCCAGAGGAGAAACAAACCAAAGTTCTATTTTATGCGACTTCACTGACCTTTGCTATTCTCATGATTCCGTTCCAGTTTGGAGTCAGATGGTTGTCCATGGGCTGGTTAATCGAGGCAGTACTTCTCACATTATGTGGACATCGTTATCGCTTAAAAGAATTGGAACGTGCAGGCTGGGGTATTCTAGCACTGTGTCTGGGCGCATTCTTTTTCATCGATTTCCCTATATATCTCTTGTCAGGCTTTGAGACGGATTATTTTGGGCTCAAATATACGCTCATTACACTGGGAATGTTGATCGTTACTGTCTTCTATGCGATTGAATTTAGCCGGCCGAATGCTTTCAAAAACAATCGTTTGTACGAAATGCATATCATGCAAGGTTTTAAGTATGCAACTTTGGTGAATGTGTACTTCTACCTTTTGTATGAAGCTGCGCATTGGTATAACATCGTCGTATCCGATGAATTTGCACATTACACCTTGTACAAGGTATTGCTGTTCACCTGCGTATCACTGGTACTTGCTTATTTCCTGCCTAAAGTGAAGCTACTCTACGATCGGGTGATTAAATACTATAGTCTGGCGTTGTATGTCATAGGCTACGTGCTGGCACTGGTAGTTACCGTAACGATTCCTACCTTGCATGAAGATTACGCACAAAATACGACTGCGGATTATGTAGCATTGGTTGTACTAACAGCCTTTAATGCACTAGTATTCTTCAGCAGCAGGGATTTCCTAAACGCACTGATGACCCGGCACTATAGAAGTAATGAGATGTATCCGGTCATTATGGGTGTATATTTGCTGGGGATCATTACCGCCTTTCTCGGGGTTCAGTTCCATCTGGGAGACGCGGGCCTTGCGTTCAGTCTGGTGTATCTGCTGCTGGCTATTTTGTATATTGTATACGGCTTCCTCAAACGAGTGGTCTATATCCGCCGGTTTGGGTTGGGCTTGACCCTGCTATCGACGGGTAAGCTGCTTTTGTACGATCTACACCTGCTAACGTCGGGAAGTACAATTGTAGCCTATTTCTCCTTTGGGGTTGTATTGCTGGCCATTTCATATATTTACCAAAAGGTATCCAATCGTATGGGAGAGACCATTACAAAGAAGGATACGGAAGAAAAAATGTAGTTTTTTGTAGTATTGTGTAGATATCAAGCATTATGAAAATAAATCCGGAAATAGTGAAAATTTATGCATGACCTTGCATCCTACTTACGCTATAATGAGAAAAAATTATTTATGTACGCATGCTCAAGTTTATGCGTAAGTAGAGAGAATGAGGGGATACAATGAATTTGGGCAAGGGGCAGAATAACCTGTCTGATAAAAATGAACGCTTCTCGTCGGCTGGATTCATACTGGCAGCGATCGGGAGCGCGGCAGGGTTAGGTAACATCTGGAAGTTTCCGTATATTACCGGACAATATGGCGGAGCTGCGTTTTTCTTGTTGTTTATTGTCTGCCTGTTGCTTGTTGGTTTACCTGTACTTTTAGCAGAGCTTGCGCTTGGACGTGCAGGTCGAGGAAGTGCTGCCTCTGCAATGGTGAAAGTAGGCGGACATCCAATTTGGGGCAAGATGAGCATTATGTTTGTTATCGTGCCGTTTGTTATTTTGTCGTTTTATGCCATTGTAGGGGGATGGACACTGCATTATGCTGTAGAAGCATTTAGCGGAAGTCTGTTTTCAAATCATGATTTTGCTGGACAGTTCGCTTCTTTTTCATCTGGCTATGCACCGTTGGTGTGGTTGTTAATTGTTTTTGCATTTACAGCAGTCGTAGTTACCCTAGGGGTATCGAACGGAATTGAGAAGTTCAATAAAATTCTGATTCCTGCTAAGGTTATCCTGCTGCTCGTGTTGATGATTAACGCTCTCATGCTGCCAGGTTCTGGTGCGGGTGTATCCTTCTTTTTGAATCCCGACTTTTCTAAGCTGAGTATTGAGTCTGCATTGGTTGCTTTGGGACATGCTTTCTTCTCCCTCTCACTGGGGATGGGGATTATGGTCACATATGGTGCTTATGTGGATCGTCGACAATCGCTGGGTGGAGCCATGCTGGCAGTTGGTGGCGGGGATTTAATCTATGCGTTTATCGCAGGTATGATCATTTTCCCTACAACCTTCTCCTTTGGTATTAACCCTGCCCAAGGACCGTCTTTGGTCTTTATTGCTTTGCCGGCTGCGTTCTCTGCCATGCCTTTCGGAGCTTTCTTCGGTGGTTTGTTCTTCGTATTACTGGCAGTTGCAGCATTAGGATCGATGGTATCCCTGCTGGAGGTACCTGTGGCCTATGTTATGGAACGGTTCCGTTGGAGCCGGGTTCGCTCGGTTCTTATCGTTTCAATCCTGTGTCTGTTGCTGGGCGTTCCTTCTGCGTTGTCTATGGGGTTAGTTCCAGAGTTAAAGGTGGGGGGTAAATCCTTCTTTGACTTTGTTGACTTCACAGCATCCAACATTTTCTTGCCGCTCGGTGGCTTGCTGATTGTTATATTCACAGGGTACTATTGGAAAACCGCTGGCGAACATGCCAACCTCAAACCTCTCTGGTTCCGTGTATGGTTGTTCGGTCTTCGGTATGTTGCACCGATCCTGATGTTGTTGGTCTTCCTTCATACTTCAGGGATCATCAAATTTTAATAGATACGAACTTGAAAAGGTATTTTCTTCCTAAGGGAAGAGATGCCTTTTTTTGTATATCTATCAGTGGTTACCTAAGTGTGGAAAGGAATGATATAATAAAAACATTGTCATTAATTTTAACTTCAATGAAATCATTGCGATTATGAAGTTTTATATAATGAATGAAAAGGCTACAGGGCATCGACAGACGATGTGCAGGAGAGGGAAAGGGCAGAAGAGCATTGAAACAGACAGGAAGTTGGAATTTGCAAGAAGGACGGCGGCTGAAATGAAGTCTAATCGGTTGTCGCCACAACGTCGTTATATGCCAGGTTTGGATGGGTTAAGAGCGCTGGCGGTCATCGCAGTCATTGTGTATCATTTGAATCCGGATTGGTTGCCGGGTGGGTTGCTGGGTGTAGGCATATTTTTTACTTTGTCTGGATATCTGATCACAGATATTTTGGTCAGTCAGTGGGATACATATCATAGTTTTAAAATGAAAGATTTCTGGGTGCGTCGTGCCAGAAGGTTGCTGCCTGCCATGCTGACAGTTGTGGCTGCCATTGTCCTGTGCTCGTTGCTTTTCGATCCGTCACGGCTTACAGCCTTGCGCGGAGATGTACCTGCCGCATTGGTGTATATGAGCAATTGGTGGTTTATTTTCCACCAGGTTTCGTATTTTGAAAGTTTCGGCCCTCCTTCTCCGCTTGGACATCTGTGGTCGCTGGCAGTGGAGGAGCAGTTTTATATCCTGTGGCCATTACTGCTGGCGCTTGGGCTGAAGTACATGCCCAAGCGTATTGTACTGGCCGGATGGGTGACTTGTCTGGCGTTAATCTCGGCGCTCCTGATGGCCGTGATTTACGTACCAGGAAGTGATCCGAGCCGGGTATATTATGGCACCGATACACGCGGCTTCGCTCTGCTGATTGGTGCGGCACTGGCCTTAGTATGGCCAAGTGGCAAGCTGAAAGAGCATGCTTCTGCCAAGGCGCGCTTGCTTCTCGATGGCGTCGGTGCAGTTAGCTTACTGCTGCTGTGTCACTGGGCGTGGGCCTCGAATGAATACGACCCGTCTCTGTACCGTGGTGGCTTGCTGGGGATTGCAGTGGTCACTGCTATTGTGATCGCAGCATTGGCACACCCGGTGAGCCATCTCGGTCGTCTGCTTGGACGCAAGCCGCTGCGCTGGATCGGGGCCCGTTCCTACGGACTGTATCTATGGCATGTTCCGGTTATCACGCTAACGACACCTCAGGTGGATACCGATGGTGTGCATGTGCTGCGTATCTTTTTACAATTGCTAGCTACCGTACTGCTGGCTTCTCTCTCGTATAAATATATGGAGGAACCGATTCGGCGCGAAGGATTCCGGCACTGGATGGCGGGAATTCGCTCAGCGGTTCGGCAACAAGCGCGGTGGAGATGGGTGCCTACAACGACAACAGCAATGCTGTGTATAGGAATTGGTGTAGGTACCGTTCACCTGTACGCGGCATCTCCTGATGCGACATTGCAGGCAGCAGCCAGTGATGAGAAGCCAATTGCCAAGGCAAAGGCGATGCCGCCGCTTCACGGAACGGTGTCCGTTGCTTCCAAGGAGCCTATAGCCACTACACCTCAAGGAGCTAAGGACAGTAAGCCTCCGTCCCAAGCCGAGATGCCTAAAAACACGGCAGTCAAGACTAGTACTACGGAGGCTGCTACGACACAGTCGAAGGAGTCCAAACCAGATACGCCTGTAACAGGGGATGGCTCAAGCGTGACCGCCATTGGAGACTCCGTTATGCTCGATGTACAGTCGTACATTCAGGAATACTTCCCGGGGGCTGTTGTGGATGGACGGATCGGCCGTCAAATGACGGAAGCACCTGCTGTGCTGGAGCAATTGAGACAGAACGGCCAGCTAGGCAAGACGGTGATTATTGAACTGGGCACGAACGGCGCTTTTACCAAAGACCAGTTATCTGATCTGCTCGCCAGCCTGAAGGATGCAAAGCGTATTATACTTGTGAATACCCGTGTGCCTAGGCCCTGGGAGAGCATTGTAAACAAGCATCTTGCCGAGGCTGCATCCCAAGATCCGCGAATTACAATGATTGACTGGTATACAGCAAGTTCCGGTAAAGACTCATATTTTGAGCATGATGGAGTACATTTAAAACCTAAGGGTGCGAAAGCCTATGCATCTTTGCTGGCTCAGGCCCTAACGAAGCAATCTTGATAAACCGCAATGATATTTATAAATTATGCTAATGCAAGATAAGAAACCACCGGGAGTAGGTTGTTCATCCCCTGGTTGAAGTGCATCCTTAAACTTTCATCGGCTAAACCTCAGAGTTTTTCCAATGCTCGTTCTAAGGTGCGCTTTCACCCTGCTCTGGTGGTTTTTCTTATTTTAGTGTGGAGGTACATAATCTAATGGAAAAGGGTTATTCACATAGCAGAACAAGAGAGCATCGCTTGAAGAGGAACAGAAGAAGGCTGATGCTGATTGCTATTGTATTATTTGTGGCAGGTTGTATTACTTTTATCGCGATAAAGGTTACGGATAGCAAATCACACGCACCGACACAGGAGCTTGCTAAAAAAACAGATGCTGTATCCAAGGACTCTTCCAATGCCAAAGCTGGCGTAGGGGCAAAGGATAAAGTGGTCCCTCCAAAAAATGATCCCGGTGTAGAAGATGGTGCCTTCGTCGAGAAATATTTAAAACAGCAAATGCTAGGACAGATGCCTGATGGAGCTGATGGTAAAAAAGTGGCCTACTTATCCTTTGATGACGGCCCATCCGTGACGGTCACACCTCAAATATTGGACATTCTGAAAAAGCAGAAGGTCAAGGCAACCTTTTTTATTGTAGGTAAAGAAGCCAATGAAAATGAGCATACCAGGAATCTTATCAAAAGAATTGTCAAAGAGGGTCATGCGATAGGAAACCATACGTACTCACATAATTACAAGTATTTATATCCGAACAGACGAGTAAACACGGATCATGTGATGCAGGAGATCGAGCGGAACAATCAGGTTCTAAAAAAAATACTAGGACCCGAATTCTCCACCAGAATGATCCGATTCCCCGGGGGACACATGACATGGAACAGAAGAGATCCACAGGGAATGGCTGCTCTGGATAAGATTTTACTTGAAAAGGATTATCATCAAGTAGATTGGAATGTATTAACGAAGGATGCAGAGGGAAGGTCCAAGAAGGCACCCGCACTAATCAACCAGTTTATGAGGTCAGTCAAAGGCCGGGAAAAAGCTATTATACTCATGCATGACACTTATGGTAAAGAAGAGACAGCCAAAGCATTGCCGCAAATTATAGAATATCTGAAGAAACAGGGATATGAATTTAAGGTTATGAAGTAGAATATATATGAGAAAAGGACGGGGGCACATCGCCACCGTCCTTTGTGCTATCTAAAGTATATAGTCCGCATCATTTAGATGCGTTCTGCTTCACCCATCGCCTGAATGAAGGCGCCAATCCCTTTGGGGTCATTAGTTATAATTGGCTCGCTAATATAATAAGCGAAGGTACCATCCCGGCGATCTTTACCCCCCAGACCGCTTACTTGCACTGTTTTGTTCAGATTCACCAGTCCTTCTTCAGTAATCGTGATAAATTCATCAATAATGCCTTTACGGATGATTTCTGCTTCTTGGCGATAATGCTCAGGCAGATAACCTTTGCGAACACCTTTAGCCATAGCGTACAGAATCATGCAGGAAGCAGATGCTTCCAGATAGTTGCCTTTCACATGGCCTAGGTTGAGCACCTGATAAAAGACGCCGCTTTCTTTATCACGCACCTTCAGCAAGGCCTCCAGTGTTTCGTTCAGCATATCGATCAAGACGGGACGATCTGCATGATCTTCCGGGATGTAGTCCAGCACGTCGACGAGTGCCATGACAAACCAGCCCATGGAGCGGCCCCAGAAATTTTTGGAACAGCCTGTTTCCGGGTTGCACCAATGCTGTTCCCGCTTCTCATCCCAAGCATGATAGAGCAGACCCGTTTCAGGATCACGTGTATGCTTGTAGCATAGCTTGAATTGCAGGGTCACATCGTCAAATTCTGACGGGTCTCCAAATTCGCGGATAAATTCAGCATAAAACGGGGCACCCATGTACAAGCCGTCAAGCCAAATTTGATACGGATAAATTTGTTTATGCCAGAATGCGCCCTCGCTGGTGCGAGGATGTTTTTCCAGCTGACTGCGTAATTGGAAGGCTGCCTTTTTATAACGTTCATCCTCTGTGGCACGATACAAAGAGAAGAGCAGCTTGCCGTTATTCACGTGGTCAATATTGTATTCATCTACTTTATAACGCTGAATCACGCCATTTTCATCCACAAAGTGATCCATATGTTTTTTAATATATTCCATATATTTGGGATCACCTGTCAGTTCGCCAACCCACTCCAGACCTCTGTAAATCACACCATGGTCATATTCCCATTTTTCAAAAAATTCAGGACTCCGCTTAAGCACGGACTCGCTCATACGTACAGCCCAGGAACCTGTTTTTGTAGGATTGGTTGTTGGTTGCGATGTTGAATTTGCCATGATACAGTCACCTCTTCAGTAAAGTTTAATCTGTAATTGTTATTGCTGTTTACATAGATGGAGTATGTGTCTTGGGATCAACGGGTTTGTTCTTGAAGCCCACGTTATTGTTGCCCCAGCACCGGTCGTAGCTGAAACCTGTCAGCTGTTCGAACACTTTGCGAGCTTCCGGCTTCGCTGATTTCATGGAGCCACCATTTTTGAGGCGGTCAATCTCCGCGATTAGCTTCTTGTGGCTGTCAATATCCAGCTTCATCACCACAGAAGCCATCATACCGATGATCGCGAGGGCGATTGTACCCACCACGAGTACATAAAAGATAGCGTGCTGAGCAGAGACTGGCTGACTTTCAGCTCCGGATACAAAGCCAAAGTGCTGCAACACCCAGCCGAGAATAAAGACGACTACGGCCCGTACCATTTTTCCGGCAAAAGTCATCATCCCCGCATAAATACCTTCCCGGCGACGACCAGTCAATGCTTCGTCCACATCGGCAAGGAACGTGTATTGGTTCCAAGGGATGTAGTAGACGCCACCTGTACCAAGCCCCATGAACAGGGTGATGACATATAGCCATATCATTGTATTAGAGGCTCCTGTGAGATAGAGCAGGCCATAACCGGCTACGCTAAAGCAAACGACGACAAGTGCGGCGATGAAAGGCATACGAAACCCTTTACGCACACAGAATTGGATAAAGAAATAGGTAGAGATCAATTGAATGACAGAGTTAAAGCTGTTCAGATTGGATACCATTTCAGAGCTTTGGAACAAGGAGAACACAATAAAGTACGTAAAAGCTGAAGTAAATAGCCACTCTGCCGAAAAGCCGCCCAGGTACATCCCGAGATGATGACGAAATGTCTTGACCCGGAAAGTAGAGGAAATGTCGACAAACAACTTTTTCATGGAATCTATAAAGGAAAGCGGAGCTTCACCTTCCAGTTCCTTTTGCAGTTCCTCGCTTGGTCGTTCCCAGGAGTTTTTGTACAAGAATGCCATGGCAATCAGTAGGATTGCTGCAAAAACGAGACCCGTATACAAGAACGGCAATGGAGAGTCTTTGCCGTAAGCAGCAATAAAGCGACCAGGGATAAAAGCAGCGGCAAAATTGGCAATTTTACCGAACATGGCCTTCCATCCAGTCAATCTGGAGCGTGCGCCGAAGTCTCGGGTCATCTCGGACGCTAGTGCTTCATACGGCACCATGACAGAGGTGTACACCAGTTCAAACAGCACGTACGTACTCAGGTAGTACCAGAAGCCCAGCCCATCTATCCAAAGCATCGGATACACGAGCATCAGCGGGATTCCCAACATGATGAAAAAACGGCGTCTGCCGAATTTACGGCCTAAGCGGGTTCGGTGAAAGTTATCGCTGATAAAGCCCATGATCGGATTGCTGACCGCATCTATGATGCTGGCAACAGAGAAGATGGCTGCGGCCTGAACAGGAGATAGTCCGCAGAAGGTTGTATAAAAGTACATTAACCATGCACCACTAATAGCAAGTGCACCACTTCCCAGCATGTTACCGCTTCCATAGGCAAGTGTATGTTTCAGTGTGATTTTCCGTTCCATGATCCGTTCACCTCATATTTTGTCTGGTTATGAGGACAATCACCGGTCGCTATATTATGCAGAATGGTCTAGGTTGGTAGATGGGCCAGGCGTCCTGATGAGTTGGAGCTATTACCGCGCCCCTATATTTCCGCTCGGAGTACCCGAACCAATCAGATCGCTTCCTTTGGCCAGCTTAAGGAAATCACCAAGCTGGATGGAACCGTCTGTATTTCGAGTAATGGAAGGTACGAGACTCACAAAGTCATCTGCACTGGCTGCGAGGCCTTTGGCATTCGTCGATTTTTTGTTTTTCCACCAGACGTTGGAGTTATCCTGATCTGTACCACTTGTTTTGTCACTTGCTGTTCCCTCGAAAGAGAGATTGTTAATGAACACGTGTTCACCCTTGTCAAAGGCGAAATTGCTTTGTCCATTGTCCCACGACGTATTATTGGTCAACGTAATTGTGCCAGGGTTGCTGTTGTAGGTGAATCCATGCTTTTTGTTTTGGAAAGCAATACTGTTTTTGACAATGTGGTTGACTTTGATCTTGTCTCCACCCAGCTTAAAGCCGTTGCCGTCACTGTTCGCAGTAGACGTTCCGTCAGAGGTTTGCCCGTTGTGATGGGCCACACTGTTCAAAATGGTTACGGCACCGATAGGTCCTGTTTCCGTTTTGCTGTACAGATCCCAGCCATCGTCTACGTTGTACGCTGCCAAGCAGTTATCGAACACGTTGCCTGGTCCTACAGTCAGTTTGGCTGCAAAGCCATCGGCATCCTCGCCATTATCAGGATCGGCGTTGTCGTGAGAGTAGGAATTCAAAATCAAATTGTTTGAAGGCCACTCATTGTTGGAGGCGTTAGGGGAGTAACGTCCAAGCTGGAGCCCGGTATCCCGATTGTGGTGAGTCTCGACGTTTTCAATCCGGTTATTGCTGCCGCCGATATAGATACCGTTATCTCCGGCACCTTTAACCTCAAGACCTTTGACAAGCCAGAAGTCTCCGTTAAGCTGAAGTCCCCGATTGGCTGAACCAAAGGCCTGAGCAGAGAAATCAAGTACGGGCTTTTCACTGCCGTAAGCGACTAACCCTTTGAGTGAGCCGTTACTGCCGTTATTTCCACGCTGAATTGTAATCGTTGAGGAGTAGGCGTAGTTACCACCACGCAGATAGATCGTTTTACCAGGGGCAATTTGTGTCAGTGCTGCTTCGAGGGTGGTAGGACTAGAAATGGTGCCTGGATTGGACACGTTACCATTTGGAGCCACATACAAATCACCTGCCGCTAACGTGGTAGAAACAGCTGCTGGATTGGTTGCACTGGCTGCCTCCTCTGTAAGTGTGGAAGAGGGAAGGTTATTGGATGGGACATCTGCGTAGGCGGTTCCAAGAAGGCAAGAAGAAGCAAAAACAAAAGAAACACCGAGTCTTAAAGCGTTAAATCCGTTTTTTGGACGATCATTCCGTTTAAACATGTAAATTCCTCCTTATTTGAGCTCATATTTTAAAAGAAGATAGCACATATAAAAGCGGCTCATGCTGTCATTCCATTAAAAGGCAGGACACCTCCCGAGGGAACAGATTGACCTATCATAAGTCCAAAACGCTCTAAGAAGTATATGCACAGTGTAATATATGTTAACGTTTGCATCAACAGTTTTTTATTGCTTTTTTGCTAATGTGAAAAAAAGTTCACACTTTTGTTTCAACTAAAAATATGGTTTCGCTAGACTGGCAAAATTTGATTATACTTAAACATAATACATATAATAGAAATAAAACCGTGAGAAAGGGTGGATTTAGTGCATGGAGAATGGGAAGCATTTGACGAATTCAGTTTCCGAAGCATTACACGAAAAGCAACCGCGAGTGAAACATGAGATGATGGATTGGCTCAAAGCAATTGTTGTAGCTATTGTGCTCGTGTTCATTATACGTTGGTTATTGTTTGCGCCGTTTATTGTCGAGGGAGCATCTATGGAACCGAACTTCAAGACAGATGAACGGGTGGTCGTGAATAAGATGATTTACGATTTTCGTGATCCCAAGCCAAGTGAGGTTGTGGTATTCCATGTGAGGAAGGAACAAAAAGACTTTATTAAGCGTGTTATTGGAGTGGCTGGAGATACCATTCAGTATCAAGGTGATCATCTTTATGTGAACGGTAAGAAAGTAGAGGAGCCATACATTCAAAAAGCTATCCAAGATGCTCATGCCAAGGGAGAATTATATAATAATGTGGACTTTCCCAATGGGACCATTACCGAATCTAAGGTTCCTGAGGGGTATATCTTTGTGATGGGTGACCACCGCAATAATAGTAGGGATAGCCGTGCTATTGGTTTTGTTTCCATCAAGGATATTGTTGGACGTGCGGATGTGGTTTTTTGGCCGATCGATAACGCCCAATGGGTTAAGCATAAATAGTGCCGTAATGCGAGCTTAGCATCACGAAGATAAGAGGACTTGCGTAAAGTTTACGCAAGTCTTCTTTGGGTCATCTGTAAGGGTGTAGTTGCCTCAGCCTTTGACGGCCCCGGCCACTACGCCTTTAACAATGTATTTTTGCAGAAAGATAAATACGATAATGGAGGGCAGCACAGCCATTACCATCGCGGTCATGGCATATTGCCAGTCAGATGTATACTGCCCGACGAAGGTATAGGCGGCCAGGGTAAGCGTTTTGGTGCTAGGTGAACCGTTGACCATGAGCAGCGGAAGCAGGAAATCGTTCCATATCCACATCACGTCGATAATAACAATGGTGGCGGTGACCGATTTCAACAACGGAAAGATGACGGAAAAGAAAAGCCGAAAGCCTGAGGCTCCGTCGATCTTGGCGCTTTCGTCAATCTCGACTGGAATGCCTTTCACGAAGCCGTGATAGATAAACACTGCCAGCGGGGCTCCGAAACCCCAGTACAGCAGGCCAAGTCCCCAAGTGCTGTCTGCCAAATTCAAGTCTTTTGCCAGTCGCAGGACGGTCAGCATAATAGACTGGAATGGAATCAGCATTGGCATGATGCACAGCATGTAAATGGCGGAGCTCCACTTGCTTTTCGTCCGTGCCAGCTTATAGGCAGCAATGGAGGATATCAGCACGATGCCTGCCAGCCCGAGCAAGGTAATGATCGTGTTATTCAGAAATAAGCGCGGATAGTCAATGAACTTCCATACGTATACATAGTTATCCAGCGAAAGCTGCTTGGGCAGTGCAATGACGTCGGTCATGACCTCAGCAAAGCTTTTGAACGAATTGTTAATGGCGAGAAACAGCGGGTACAAAAATAACAGTGATAATACAATCATGCCCGCTTCCAGCAAAATACGTGCCGTACGGCTGCGTTGCATCAGGCTTCAACCTCCCTGCGTTTGAAAATAGACAATTGAATAATCGTAATGACCAGCACTGCAACGAATAAGATCAGGGCTTTGGCTGTTCCGTAGCCATACAGATTGTTCTGGAACGTATCTCGGTAAATATCATACGCAATACTGTATGTCGTGCCTCCCGGCCCACCGCCAGTCAGAGATAAAATAACATCGAACACTTTGATCGAGTTGGTCAGTGCCATGAAGACCGAGATCGTAATCGAAGGTGCGAGCATCGGTAAAATAATACTGAAAAATCTCCGAATCGGCCCTGCTCCGTCCACGATGGCAGCCTCTTTTAGATCCTCAGGCACCGATTGCAAGCCTGCGATATAAATGACCATGTAAAAGCCAATAGATTGCCAAATGGATACCGCCAGAATGGAAATAAACGCGAGCCCTTCCTCGCCTAGCCAACTGAGCTGGAAGATACCCCAGCCTGTACTGTGTCCCAGTGACTCGAAGCCTTGCATAAAGATGAATTTCCATATAAAGCCGACAATGACGAGGCTGAGGATATAAGGAATAAAGAAAGCCGCGCGTAGCCAAGCCGAGCTTTTGAGCTTCATGTCGAGGACGAGCGCCAGCAAAATAGCCAGCACATTTACTAATACAATGTATAGAATGGCATATTTAACCGTAAACCAGGCTGCATGTGCAAAGTTAGCATCTCCGAGCAAGATTTGCTTGAAGTTATCCAGACCTACGAATTTCGGATGTTTGGATATGCCGTTCCACTTGGTCAGGGAATAGCGTATCGTCATCAAAAACGGAATATAAAATGCAATTGTAATGCACAAGATTACGGGCAGTGTGAATAAACCAAATTCTAGCTTACTGCCCTTGTCGCCTCGTGTTCCCCTTTTTCTCAGCATAACGCACCTCTTTTTCTCAGCATTTTCCGGTCTTTCGCTCCAGGCTGTTTAAGATATAATGAAAGTATAGGACAGCCCCTAGGGCCGGACCAATGGATTTAAGAAAACAGTTGAGGGTAAAAATGTGTACGCTTTCAAAAGGGGCGATTATCATGATGTCAGGGCATGTAGGAACATTTCTTCAATCCATGTGGAGGCGGATGACACAAAAATTAGTGAACAAGCTCATTCTGTTGTTTACCTCGGTGATTATCCTGGTGGTGGGCTCACTCACGATTATTTCCTATCAGATGATTGAAAAGGAGTCGGTTAATCATAGCATCGCCAGCACAACAAATAATCTGCTGCTGGTCAATCAGAATTTGGAGGATTACCTGGAGGGGATGCAGCAGCTGGCTCTTCCGCAGCTTCGCTATAACGATATCATGAACGCGATTGCCAATGAGAATCAGGATTATGCTGCACGAATGGTCATTGAGAATTACCTGCGCAACATGTTCTATTCCCGCAATGATCTGGAAGCGATCTATTTGTATGTGGCGGACCGGCATCAATACTACGTGGTGACTAGGGAAACGTACAATATTACAGTACGCAAAGGAATAAACACGGATATTCCCAAGCTTCCTTGGTATAAAGAGGCGATGGCCAGTACCACTAACGAAGCTTTTCAATCCTTTGTCGGGTCCCGCTCTGATATGGGCTATGTGGCGCCACAAGCCAGCTTTATGGCTTACCATCGAGTGCTGAGATCGATTGCATCCCGTCACCCGCAGGCAGTGTTGTCCTTCTATTACAATACAAGCGCTATTGATGAAATCATGCAGAATGTCCCACTGGGTGAGGGGGACCAACTGATGCTGCTCAGCCCTAAACGGGTTTCCTTTTATGTGAATAGCCTTCCGTTGTATGAACGAATGCGTGATTCTGGAGTATTGGCTCAGATTGGAGAGGAAGGAAACGGGCGAGTAACGTGGTCAGATCGCAGTGGCAATCAGGAGTATTTGGTCATTTATGATGCTGGTGAAAAGAACGGGTGGCAGCTCATCAAGCCCATACCGTACCGCCAAATTTATGAAGCGGCTACGACCACGCGGAATTGGAGCTATGTCATCGGAGCTTTATTTTTAGGTGTATCTATTATTTTAGTGACATTGACCTCGAACGCCATTACCCGACCTTTACATAAGCTATCTACCCAGATGAAACGGTTTAGTACCGGGGATTTTGGGGCAAGGGCTCCTGTGAAGGGGAATGATGAGATTGCATATTTGTCGCTGCATTTTAACGAAATGGTCCAAAGAACCGAAGAACTTATTAATGAGCGCTACCGCATGAAGCTGGTCGAAAAGAATGCCATACTCAAGGCGCTGGAGGCTGAAATTAATCCCCATTTTCTGTACAATGCCTTACAAGCCATATCCACACAGGCACTAAAGCGGAAGATGTTCGACATGGCGGATATGGTAGATGCATTGGCCCAAACTCTGCGGTATTCCATCAATGGCAAGGATATCGTAGCTGCCCGCGAGGAACTCAAGCATATTGAACGGTATATAGGTCTGCAAAAGGCAAGATTTGGGGCGAGACTCCAAGTCGAGGTGGTATGGGAGGATACGCTGATGGAGCTGCCGATTCCGAGACTATCCGTGCAAACATTGGTAGAGAACTCTATTAAACATGCGCTGGAGAAAGTATCAAGTGACATTCTGATCGTCATTTCGGCCGAATCGGGTACTACAGACGCTACAATTGCAGTCAGGGACAACGGACCTGGGATTTCAGAGGACAAGCTGAAAATGGTGCTCGATTCGTTCCATGAAAAATGGGAGGAGCGGGAGAGCGAGCATATTGGCTTGAAAAATCTGAACACACGGTTGAAGCTTTTGTATGGAGATCAGGCGGGATTATTCATACTCACGGATGAAACGGGAACGGAAATGAGAATGCAAATTCCCCGGGGAGGAGTCAGCCATGTATAACGTACTAATTATTGATGATGAAGAACCGCTACGTGAAGCCATTCGTATTGTTGGAGACTGGGATCATCTGGGTGTCGAACATATTTATGAGGCGACGAATGGAAGGTTGGGAATGGAGCTACTCGGTCAGCACCCTATCGATATCGTGATGGTGGATATGAAAATGCCGGAGATGAACGGCATTGAATTTCTTCGTGTGATCGAAAAGGCACATCCTCATCTACTGATCATTGTCATTAGTGGCTACAACGACTTTGAATTTACGCGACAAGCGATTCAATCGCGGGTGGTAGATTACCTGCTCAAACCTATCAACCGCCAAGATCTGAATCAGGCACTGCGCAAGGCGGTGGACATTCTGGAAAGCCGCAAGCAAAGCAAGGACGAGTTCATTAGCCAGAGCATTACGCTAAATATGTCACTGCCAAAGCTGAAAGAGAAGCTGTATGTATCCATTTTGGATGGTAGTTTTAAAAGGCAGGCGAATACCGCGTTACTCCCTTTAATTGGAGCGGATCGGCCGGAAAACCGCTTTGGAGTCATTGTGCTGAAGCTGCTGAACAGGAATGAGATCCGCAGAACGCGCTTTCATGGCGATGTTGAACTGATGGATTTTGCTATAACTAATGTATTAGCGCAGACATCAGATGAACGATTGCGTTGTTTTAGCTTCTCCCATCCGCGACGGGAACGCGAGATCGTTTCGGTCTGTACCCTGGCGCCAGGACAAGAAGAACATATGCCTCTCCTATTGGCACAAGTGGCCCAGAAGGCAGTTGCGAACCTGCACGGGCTGTTCAGTATGGTGGTAGCGGCCGGAGTGGGCAAGCTCTGTACTGACGTAGTGGAGCTGGCTTCTGCTTATAGGGATGCCAAGATGCTCATTCACAGCACGGATGTGTTGAAGCTGGAGGGGGAATCTATACTCCATACGGTGCCTCGACAAATAGGTTTATCAGAGGAAATGACATGGACGGATCGGCTGTTGTCGATTCAAAAGGACGCTCAGACCGGTCAGGCCAACCGGGCAAAAGTGCTGCTGAGCGATCTGTTGAAACAATTGGCATCAGGCCCTGCTTTCCGTTTACAGGATGCGGATCGATTGATGCGAGAGTTTCATTTTTTACTAAGAGAAGCAGCAATTGAGCTGAGTACGCCTGTGTCCGCGTCTAATCAGGAGGGAACCTTTGGGGAACTGGGGCGCGTGGTTGAAGGCGATTTGTCTGCTGATTTTACGAGCTTTGCCGACTACAGTCAGAGATTACACCGGATGCTGGAGCTTTACATTGCTGGGGTCCAACATGTTCAAGCGGGAAACCAGCCCTTTGATATTACAGAGATCAAAAGGTACATTGACCGCTACTATTTTGAAGATATCAAAATCTCGTTTTTTGCTGAAACCTACTTTTTGAGCCGGGAATATCTGATGAAGTTGTTCAAGCAGCAATTTGGTTACGGCATTCACGAATATGTACAGAAGGTCAGAATGGACAAGGCGAAGGAGCTATTGGGTGATTCCAGCCTGAAAATTCAGGAAATCTCCGATATGCTCGGGTACAAGGATAAAAACTATTTCAGCAAGGCTTTTCGCAATTATTATCAGGTGTCACCGTCGGAGTATCGCGTGAGCTTGCAATAAACCACTTTTTTACCCTTAACGCTTCACTAATCTGCCTTTTTAAATGAGGCTATATTTTTTAGAATGAGCGCATGGACGTTGATCACAAACAGATGGGGGAGTATCCATGTTAAAGAAGATGATGGCGTTATCCGGCAGTTTGCTTTTGACGGTCGGTTTGTTGAGCGGATGCGGAAGCAGCGGCGGCACAGACGCGGCTAAAGAAAGCACTGGCGGCAAAGAAGATTTGAAAACGGTTACAATAAACATGTTTACAGCCTCACCGGAGTATACTGATGCTTTTAACGCGTATATTGAGGAGTATAAAAAGGTCAAGCCTAATGTGAAGATCAATTTGGAGATCATGCAGGCAGACTACAACACGATTCTTAAGTCAAAAATAGCTTCAGGCAGTACACCGGATGTGTTCCAGACCACGGCTGGAGGCGACATCGACACCTATGCTGATTATAGCGCGGATCTCACCAATGAACCGCTGGCAGCAGCCATGACGGATGCCGTCCGGGCGAATATGACTTCCAGTGACGGCAAAGTGCTGGGATTGCCAGTCAAGGGAAACCTGTTTGCGTTAATTTACAACAAAGATTTGCTTACCAAGGCTGGAATAACCTCCCCGCCGAAGACAGTTGCGGAGATGCAGGATGCCGTTACCAAGCTAGAGGCGAAGGGCATTACTCCATTTGCTAATGCCTATAAAGAGTGGTGGGTATGGAAGCACATTTTCCAACACTATGTTGATGCTGCAGCGCAGGATGCCGGGGTAGAGCCGAAGCAGCTTGTTGATGATTTTATTGCAGGTAAAGCGAAAATCAAGAACTACCCATTGCTGTACAACAACTTCTTTAGTTTCATTGATCTGACGGTGAAACATGGTACAGATAAGCCGCTGGAACGGGATAGCAATGCAGAAGTGAGTGATTTTGCCTCTGGTAAAGCTGCGTTTATGACGGGCAAAGGTGCATGGGATGAGGAAGCGATCAAGAAAATTAATCCGGATCTCAAGATTGGCATTATGGGATATCCGGTAAGTGACAAAGCGGATCAATCGGTCATCATTACGGGTGCCGATCAGGCACTGCGTATCAACAAGGATTCCGAAGTATCCAAGGAAACCATTGAATTCTTCAACTGGCTGTACACTTCAGAATACGGTAAGAACTGGTTCTCCCAAGTAGCGAAGGTAATTCCTCCAATTAAGGATGCGCCGCTTCCTGATCTGGAAATGCCTAAGGAAATGGAAAGTATTTTGAAAACATCCAAATCCGGTGATTTGTCTGTGAACTACTCGCTGGACACATTCCACCAAAAATTTGGTGAACTGATGCAGGCTTATATCAGTGGTAACATGAACAAGGATCAGGCGGTTGCAGAGATTGAGAAGGCATGGACGCAGTTAGGTTCGGCACAATAAGATTGGTTTTCACAGAGGCGCCCTTACGGGCGTCTTTTTGTGTTATTGCTAAGAGCCGTCAAAAATGCAGACAAAAAAATATTTAATAATATTTAAATATTTACTTGCAAAAAGTTATTGAGTTGTGGATAATAGATTGTGTGCAATATAACTAACAACATTACGTATACATAATGACTGCACGGTACAAATACGAGGGATACTCCGGTTGGGGAATCTCTTTGTTTCGTTTGGACTGTGCCGATTGTGCTTATAATAGACCGTGTAATTTGGAGTGTATTTCTAGTTATGTGTTAGAGATGAAAAAGGAGATGAGCGTTTTGAAAACTTCGTTGTTTACACCGTATGCAATCAAAGACTTGGAGTTAAAAAATCGTGTGGTCATGGCCCCCATGTGCCAATACTCGGTGACGGCCAAGGATGGAATTCCGAATGATTGGCATCATGTTCACTACCTGAGCAGAGCTATCGGAGGCACGGGTCTGATTATTATAGAAATGACGGACGTAGAACCGGACGGACGGATTACAGATTATGACTTGGGACTGTGGTCAGACGAGCATGTCCCAGCTTATAAGAAGCTGGTTGACGGTATTCATGCGCACGGAGCCAAGGTAGGCATTCAGATTGCTCATGCAGGCCGTAAAGCTGAGGATGCAGCAGAGCCGGTGGCTCCTTCGGCCATCGCCTACCCGGATGCAAATTATAAGCAGCCACGCGCACTGACCACGGAGGAAGTGCATGGCATGGTGCAAAAATTTGCAGACGCCGCCCGGCGGGCGGTTCAAGCAGGCGTGGATACGATTGAGCTTCACGGTGCACATGGTTATCTAATTCACCAATTCCATTCTCCAGTTACGAACAAGCGGGATGACGAGTATGGTAAGGATTTATCCCGTTTCGGCGTTGAGGTTATTCAGGCTGTACGCAAGGAAATGCCTGCGGGTATGCCGTTAATCTTCCGCATCAGCGCGGTGGAATACGTAGATGGTGGATACGATGTGGATCATGCCATAGAGCTGAGCCGTGCATATCAGGCGGCAGGCGTAGACGTGATCCATGTCAGCTCGGGCGGAGAAGGCCCGGCTGGAGCCAGAAAGCCAGGCAACTATCCTGGCTACCAAGTGCCGTTTGCTCGTCAAATCCGCGAGGCACTAAACATCCCAGTAATCGCCGTTGGCGTACTGGATGACCCAGCCTTGGCGCAGTCTGTAATCGGCAATGAGGATGCCGATCTGGTCGCTGTGGGACGCGGACTGCTGCGCGATCCGTATTGGGCGATTCATGCAGCGGTAGCGCTGCGCGGCGAAAAGCCCTCTGTACCTGAACAATATCAACGTGGCTACTGAGGCCTAAGTAATCCCACGTTGTTTATATATAAACAGGCACCTGTAACGAAGTGTACGCTTCGTCGGGTGCCTGTTTTGTTTTTAGCAGGATAATGATTGATAAATGAATAAATGTGATCGTTCTTACATTTTGTGGATGATGTAATTTGTATAATAATTGTATTTGGCGTGTATAGGAGGATAAAAGAAATGGAGTATGTTATCGAAACGAAAAAGCTTCGCAAACAGTTTGGGATGTCGATAGCTGTAGACGATATTTCCTTACATGTAGAACGCGGCAGTATCTACGGTTTTCTAGGCGAAAATGGGGCTGGCAAGACGACAACCATCCGCATGCTGATGAGGCTGATTGAGCCTACAAGTGGAGAGGTTTTTTTATTTGGCGAGCGGTTGGAGCAAAACTATCCGTTTATCTTTTCTAAGATTGGCACGATCATCGAAACGCCTGGTTTATACGAAAACCTGAGTGCTCGCGATAATCTTAGAATCTGCTGTACGTATATGGGGGTGAAGGATGATGGGAGAATTGAACGAACCTTAACTACGGTGGGATTAGAGCACACCGGAAAAAAGAAGTTCAAAGATTTTTCTCTGGGAATGAAGCAACGATTAGGGATTGCAAGAGCGCTTGTTCATGACCCTGAGTTGCTTATATTGGATGAGCCGACGAACGGACTGGACCCATCTGGAATTAAGGAAATTCGTCAGCTATTGAAGCGATTGTGCGAGGAAGAAGGGAAAACCATTCTTATTTCCAGTCACATTTTGAGCGAAATCCAGCAGTTAGCTACACACATCGGGATTATACATAATGGAAAACTGTTAGCGGAAGATCGACTGAGTCAGTTAGAGGAAGGTTTTGAGCAATATACAGATCTAAAGGTAGACGATGCAGATGCAGCACAAACATTTCTACAAAAACATATAGAGCAGCTACAATCTCAGGTGTTATCCTCACAACAACTAAGAATTCATAGTCCGATTGAAAATACAGCCACCTTAAATAGACAGTTAATAGATCATCAGTTTTCAGTCTATGAGATACATACCACAAAGCAGACGCTAGAAGAGTACTTTCTGACTCTCATTTCAGGAGAGGGTGGGCGACGTGATTAGAGCAGAACTTATTAAGCTTAAAGGCTCTAAAGCCTTCTTGTTAAGCTATATTATATTGCTGGCTGTTGTACTGCTGGAATTCGCTTTGAGTGCTATTTTTTATAGGTATTCAATTGATAGACTGGGTTGGGTCTACTATTTTACAAATATTGTTTTCTTAGTCAATATTGCAGCCGGATTTATTAGCTACTACATATTAACCGGTCATATTTTTGCAAGAGAGTATCAGGAAAACACACATCTATTTATGTTTACTACGCCTGTTACTAGAGTTAAATTCTATTTCAGTAAATTGGCCGTTGTGTATGCATTTATTATTATATCCTTGTTTTTCGTTCTGTTTTTATCTGTATTATTAGGTATGCTCATTACAGATCGACCTTTAACGATGACTATCTGGGTATACCAGATTCAAGTATTTTCCAAAATGTGTGTGATGCATGCAATGTTGATTCCGATCGCCTCTTTTTTTGCTATACGTTGGAAAAGCATCATGGTAGTTGTGCTCTTAGTTTGTACTGCTATATTTTTGAGTTTTTTGTGCAAAAGTGAATGGTACCCGTGGATTGTGCCCTATCTCTTATCTCCCAATGAAGGGAGCACGGTTAGACACGTCAATATTCCCATTGCGTGGTTGAGTTTATCTGTAACCTTTCTTCTTGGATTGTTTTTATCCCTATGGGCATATCAAAGAAGGGGCTAGATGGAGAGAGCTTTTCAAAGGAGGTTTGCTATGTTTGCCCTGTTTAAAGCAGAGTGCTTGAAGCTGAAAAGAACTAAGATTCTTTTGTTGAGTGTAATGATTTTAGTATTAACCATTGTGGTGGAATTTTGTAGTTACACGGGTAGTCCCAAGTATTCGATAGATCGTGATGGTTGGAATGACTATTTTATGAGTATTGTTACTCTTATTAATTTTCTGACTGGGTATATGAGCTATTATATTTTGACCTGCTATATCTATGCGAGAGAATATCAAGAGAGGACCCATATGGCCCTGTTTACAAGCCCGGTTCGCCGGAATCGTCTTTACTTCAGCAAGCTGCTTGTTATTTATATGTACATCGCTGTTAGCCTTCTGTTGGCATTTGGGCTATCTGCGCTATTGGGTATGTTAATTACGGACAGACCACTAACCTTTGAAATCATTATATATCAGCTTGGAATCTTCACTAAAATGATTATTATGCACGCTATGCTCGTCCCGATCATTACGTTCTTCGCTATACGATGGAAAAAATTTGTGCCCGCCATTATGGGGATGTGTACCGTTATGTGTTTAAATTTTGTTTTGGTTAATACACCTGGAAATACCTTTTATCCATGGACCGTGCCGTTATTGTTTTCTCCACACGGCACACTGGGCAGAACATTTACGAATGTTCCTGGAGGAATCATCAGTACTTGTTTCATTTTTGTGCTGGGGCTTTTATTGGCGTTAAGAAGCTATACCCGTATAGAGACAAAGTAGAGTGTGTAAGCAGAAAAAGACGATGAGTGTTTGCATAAGATTGGCTGGATAAGTATGTAAAATGTTGTCGCTTAAGGACGGATTTACGTGCTATAATTCCAGTAACAACAGAATGGCTTAGGTGGGCGGTCGGCTAAGTCTCCCGGAAGGGAGGTGATGCCTGTGGAGGTTAAGGATGCTCTGACATTAATGATGATGTTCGGCACGCTACTAGTAGCGTTGATCGGATTAATCGTTACCATTGTTATTGCGCTGAACCAAAACAAAAAGAAATAGACCGCCCTGCTCAAGGGGAAAACGGTCTATTTCTGTAGATCGCCTTTGAACAGCCGACCGCTCTTCAAAGCGGCTGTTGCCAAGAGTAGGGATGTTACCAGCATCCTTGCTCTTTTTTTAGTATATCCTTCTATCATTTATTTTAGCACATCTGAATAACCAATGTAACTGAATAACGCTGTTTACTTGGTGAAAATTTTAACTTCCTTTGGAGCAAGAGTCACAGTGATCGAACCGTTGTTAATCTGAACGGAGTCATTGCTTAGCTGGTTGGTCAGGCGAGTTCCGTTGGACAGATTATCGAAGTTGCCAATCGTGCGGGTTTGGCTATTCCAGGAGTTGTTGATAAATACGATGGCCTCGTCACCGTTTTTAGAGCGCTGAAAACTGTAAAAGGAGTCGTCCACCCATTTTTCCTTTTGGCCGCCGTTTTGCAGAGCAGGGTGGTTATTGCGCACATTATTCAGCTTAGCAATGTACTGATACAAGTCATGGTTGGAGTTGAAAACCATATTCTCCCGATTGCCGGGGTCATCTCCGCCATTAAAGCCTTGCTCAGTGCCTTGATAGATGATTGGAATTCCGCGTGATGTCAGAGTAAAGCCCAAAGCAGTTTTGAGCTGTGGCCATTTGTCATAGTTAGCACCCGGCTTGCCGGAGGCGTCATTCAGGAAACGTTTTACATCATGATTGTCGATAAATACACCGTTGGTCTGGGCATCGCGATAGTAACGATCATCGGAATAGCGTTCCTTGATTTTTCTCATGGATTGATCGTGTCCGAACACGTCCTTGATTGTATAATACATCGGAAAATCTAGTGCGGCATCGAGATACCGGGTGTAATCCCCCACATAAGCAGGGTCGCCATGGAAAATTTCGCCCATAGTGAAGGTATTGGCGGCTTGGTCAAAATCCTTTAGAAAACCTTTTGGTACATGCTTGGCGGTATCCAACCGCAGTCCATCGATGCCTGTCTCATTAAGCAGCCATTTGATCCAGTTTTTAAGCTCGTTGGCGGTAGCAGGGTTTTCATGATTTAAGTCATCCAGTCCAGCTACATCACCGTTTTCGATTTTCCATTGGTTGTTGGAGTCGTAGTCCCCTCCTGTAATGTCACCATTGTGATGATACCAGTCTGCTTTGTCAAAAGGAGCTTTGGCAAAGCCGTTCCCTGGCTGGAAATCACCCGTATGATTCACGACTACGTCCAGCATCACAGCGATATTTTTGTCATGTGCCTTGCGAACCAGCTCTTGGAGCTTGTCCATTGTTCCGAGATGTCCGTCAACCGCATAAAAATCATACGTATGATAGCCGTGGTAAGCGTATTCACTTTTTTGCATCGTTACCGGTGTAATCCAGATCGCGGTAAATCCCATATTTTTAATGTAGTCGAGTTTGTTAATAATACCTTGAAAATCGCCACCATGCCACTTGCGTTGATCGTTGTTGTTGGAATTGAAGCCACCATAGTTATCGTTAGATGTATCCCCGTTGCTGAAACGGTCTGTCATGATAAAATAAATGCTTTGTTTGCTCCAGTCTGTGCCAAGGGGAGTGGGCTTGGAGAGGGTACCCGGATCTATAGAGGTGAAGGCGCTCGAAAGCGCCTCCGTTTGAGCAGTTACTTCAACTCCGTTAACGTTGGGTGTATAGGTAGAAGTGCTTACGTTTAAGGATACACCCGAAAGTTTTTCGGTTTGGATAGGTCCCGCCACTTCGTTGAGGTTGGTTGCGTAGGTGGAAGCCACTACGCTGATCGTACTTC
Organism: Paenibacillus ottowii; assembly: GCF_006874425.1. Lineage (GTDB taxonomy): Bacteria > Bacillota > Bacilli > Paenibacillales > Paenibacillaceae > Paenibacillus > Paenibacillus ottowii. Next base: position 432,973 of record NZ_VIJZ01000003.1, on the reverse strand, counting down.
CTGAAGGTGCCCCTGTTCGGATAGATCCTGCAGCTCCGTTCAAGCCGGGTGTGTAGGTAGAAGTTCCAGTGCTGAAAGAGTAGTTTTTAGTGTTATTGCTGTCCCAGTTGTTATTGCCGTCATTAAAAGCAGCTTCCAATTGGGAGGCAGTGCCGATATCGACGGTAATTTTAGCATAGCCGCTAATCTCGGCGTCTTGCATCTTCACGCCAGGCACAGCAGTCCAGTTACCTCCAGTCGGACGGTAGTGAATGTAAGGTGAGTTGAAGCCTTTTTTGTAGTATACCGTTACTTTGTTAGTTGTACCGCCGCCATCCCCAGGATTCGCGCCCGATGGAGCGCCTGAAGTGATTGTTCCTGCGTTGCCGCTATTACCAGGCGTGTACGTAGAAGTGCCCGTGCTGAACGAGTAGTTTTTGGTGTTGTTGCTGTCCCAGTTGTTATTGCCGTCATTAAAAGCGGCTTCCAATTGGGAAGCAGAACCGATGTCGACAGTAATTTTAGCATAGCCGCTAATTTCGGCATCCTGCATTTTCACACCGGGTGCAGCAGTCCAGTTACCGCCAGCCGGACGATAGTGAATGTAAGGCGAGTTGAAGCCTTTTTTATAGTATATCGTTACTTTGTTGCCTGTACCGCCATTGTTGTCAGGCTTGGCTTTGCTGATGATATATTGTTTGAATCCACTCAACTCACCGGTTGGTGAGCCGTCATTGTTGACGAGATTGTTGATGCGTAATAACGTAAACCCGTGATAACCGAACTTCGTGATTTTCTCCTCGATTTTTTGGAAGCCGCTGCCGCCTGTCGGGAGTGCATTTTCACCATTCAGGCGAACACCCTTGGCATTCGCGATGGAGGAGACGGTATCAACCAGGGTGGACGGCAACGAATAATTCGGTGCTGTGCCACTGTCACTCATCTCTAGGCAAGTAAATGTCAAGTCTAGATCGGCATCCTTGAATTTCTGAATGAGACGGTTGTAATCATAATATCCACCCGCTTGTTCTGTGCTGTGCGGCATGGCAGGATTGTTCATTTGCCAGTGCAAACCGGAAACTTTGGCCCCGATCCGGACACCGAACACAGAATCGAAGTTTTTATGGGCAGCTGCCCCGATGACACCTAGATGCTTCTCAAGTACGCTTTGGTACCACGACAGAAAATCCTTTCCATACACGGAATTATACCCGCCATTCGTGTAAAATCCATCCCCGTCGGTCGGTGGATTGATTTGGCTAAGGCTGGTAAGTTTGGTGCCCCAAGCAGCATTAATCTTGTCCAATGATCCGTACTTGTCATTCATAGCTGTGCGGAATGCATTTTTGGCTGTTTCAGTATAAGCTTGGAACTTGCCTCGTCCCGGGTAGCTCCACCCTGCTGCTGGATAGTAGGACGGATAGCGCAGTTCCCCAGAAGGACCGCCGCTCAAATAAATTTTGGGAATGATACTTTTATACCCGGCAAAGTTTTCAGCGAATGAGGCATACAGTTCGTCATATTGTTTACCGGTTCCGCTCCACAATGGGGAAAGGGCTTCGCTATTGGAATAGCCTTTTTCGTCCTTGAACTGCATTTCATCTGCACTGCCTTTGCTCGACAGCCAGCTTGGCAGTGGGATGTTGCAGTCATCTCCCACATTTCCTCCACACTTATGCGTTGAGATGATAGGGACCCACTTCAGCCCCGCTTCTTTCACGGCATTTGCATAGGTCTTGTAGTAGCTCCAATCGAACTGGTTATCTCCTGCGCTTTCTACATAGCCCCACCAGACGTCAGTAGTGATGGCATACACGCCATTGTTTTTCAATGTTTGTAGCTGTTTTTTGAAGGAACCCCAGTCGTTAATTTTCGCCAGCGGTCCCATGACGGAAGCCTGAAAATCCTCTGCAACCGCAGCGCTCGCCGTATTAGAGGGTGAGCCAATGAAGGCGGTCAGAGACAGCACAAGGCTTAGTAGAAGCATACACCCTTTTTTCCATAGACTTCGATATAAGGTCAAACCGATCATCCTCCCCAAAGCATAGTCTAATTCGACAACATTTTGTAAACGTCTACAAAAATAGTATAAAGCAAGCGGTTGCACAAAATAGAAGAATTTATTGCACATTAAAGGTGGACAAATATGACATTTTTCGTTAGCAACCGTGTGCATAAATTAGGCCATGCAAAAAAAGACACGGGTCTGAGTAAGACGTGTGTCTTTTATGGATTGCTATAATAGGGAAGGCAAATCCCGGTGTGTATACAAGCAAACATGAACTACCTGCTTAATAGATAGGGCGATTTTTTTCGTCAGGAATCCCGCTTTTGCGATAAAAATACGTATTGATTCGATCCCGCCATTCCTCGGCGTGCTCAGCCTGATGTTCAAGCCGTGTCAGCACCTGTTCGTAGATTGTCTCATGTAGTTGCTCTCGCAGACTAATCCATGTTGCATGAAGATGTGCCGCACGTTCTGCACCTTCAAAGTGAGTATCATAAATGTGCTGTATGACCGTTTGTCCGGAGTGGAGCACATGCGTATAAGGGACATGGTGAAAAAATAAGAGCAGCTCATCTGGACAGCTGTCTATAGATTCGTAGATCCCGGCAACAGGAGGAAAATAATGTCCTGCATAGCCTGTTCCCGTCGCAGTCGTGCGATCTACCCCGATTCCCCAGCAATCGGCAAAATGGTAGGTGCCCCACATCGAATATTCATATCCATCTACATCTGGCCCATAGTGGTGATTGGGACTGACCATCCAGCCGACTCCGAGAGGAGCAGTGTAGGACTCGTAGATATTCCATGAATCGAGCAACATTTGCTTAATGGTAGGAATCAACTCGGTATCACCGTTATCCTTACCTTGGCCGCTGAATGTCAGCCGAACCCATTCATCCGCGATTTCATCTGCGGATAGATCCGGGTCCCATGCCAATCGGCCGTAGCCGTAAAGGTTGGATTGGGCGAGCAAATGTCCGGTCCAATTGGTGTCTGCACCAATATTAGAAACAGCGGCTATTCCAAAGTTCGTGGGTTTAGGAATATGATGCGTTGGCTTTTCCTGAAGGCTACCGCTGTTTGCATGGACAATAGCCTTGCCACGATGGGAGTTGGAATTGCTGCTGTTATGCAAAGCGCCACTCACGATGCGCTTGATGGTAGAGCCTTTTCCCTGTGCATAGGTGTCAAAGTCGAGCACTTCCTTCCATTGCGGAACCAGGTAGCATAGATGCTTTTGTTGTCCGGTATACTCCTGCGCAATTTGAAATTCCAGCAGTACCTGAGTGGCTTCCAGCGCGCCGAACAGGGGGGAGACAGGCTCGCGCACCTGAAAATCCATAGGGCCATTTTTAATCTGTAAAATGACATTATCCCGGAACAGTCCATCCAGCGGTTTGAAATGGTCGAAGGCTGCGCGAGCCCGATCCGTCTTGCGGTCACGCCAGTCCTGTTTGCAGTCGTAGACAAAGCAACGCCAAATCACACGTCCACCATAGGGCCGTAGCGCATCCGCCAGCATATTGGCTCCATCGGCGTGATGGCGTCCATAGCTGAAGGGCCCGGGCCGATTTTCAGAGTCGGCCTTGACCACAAAACCACCCAGATCGGGAACGGCTGCGTAAATCTCCCGGGCCTTGGTCTGCCACCATTCAGCGACATCGGGGTCTAGAGGATCGGCTGTGGTTAACCCGCCAAGCTGAATGGGGCTGGCGTAGTTAATGCTCAAGTAGATTTGGATACCATAGGCGCGAAAGATGGCAGCTACCTTGGCCACATCGGGTAAAAACCGATCCGTAATCAGCTCGGTTTCCACCTGATGGACATTCACATTATTAATGGACAGCGCCTGAATGCCTACAGAAGCGAGTAGACGGGCATAGTCTCGGAGGCGCTCCATATTTGTAGTAAAGGCATTGTTGTTGTAGAAAATAGACGCCCCAGCATATCCACGTTCAACGCTCCCATCCATGTTATCCCAGTGATTGATCATACGAATGGGATTAGCTGGATTAGACAATAGGTCTAGAATGGGAGCATGCAATGATTGTTTGGCAGTGGACTTCAGCTTGCCGTCTAGTCCGCCTTGCAGATAGCGCAGCAAATGAAAGACCCCGTACAATACCCCTTTGGAGGTTTGGCCCGCGACTGTAACGCACCGTCCTTTGATATCAGCGTGATCTTGCCCAGTTAAACCTGCAAGCTCCGACACCTCTACCCCGCGAATCCGGTAGCCTTCTGCGCTCACTTCTGCCTGTTCCTCTGCGCTAAAACGTTCTGCTACGCATGGGTGATCCTGGAACGTACCCAGCGCAACAAAGGGTTCATGGGCAGGAACGGTACTTATCTTCGGCTGCTGTCCGAACATGGAGGCCAAACCTTGCTGGAGCTCGCTCGCAGCCGTCTGAAGCACTTCATCATCTGTTTCATGAACCACGATGACTCTACACCAAGCAGGCATCTGTTTCACATGGCGATCACGGCGGTAGTGAAGCCAGGCGTCATAGCCGCTCTCTTTTGGCATATCCATACGCTTGCTCATATTTGATTTGGACCTCCTTTGCGCAAGTGAGGGTTCGTTCGTTTCAGGCATGTTGCTTCTCATCTTGACTCATATGCTGGGGGAGAGTCAGTCGATTCCCTTTGCCTTCATACAGCCACAAAATAGCGGTAACTCCGCGTGGGTAATATTTGCTGCCGTGGGCAATACCGGAGAGCATTTGGTCGCTCCAGCACCAATAGGATTCTTCAGGATGCAGGAGCCATGAGACATGGGCTGCATCAGCCGCTTGCCCCGTTTCCTGCCAAGGCAGCTCCAGCAGCTCACGAGCAATAAACTGTGACAGATAAATTTTGCTTAACCAGGAGTTGTTACTGGTCGAGGATAACTTCCAGCCTCCGTCCTCAAATAGACAAACCCCCGGTACGAGTACGGTTTGCAAATGGCGCCGAAGTGCCTGGATATATCCACTGAACCGCCCATCAGGCTTAAGCGCATCTTCACATCCTGTAAAATAAGGGAAGATCAATCCCTCAATGGCAGGAATAATCTGCGAATCGTTGCCTTCCTTAATGACTGCAGGAATATAGCCTTTGTCTGTCATGTGAGCGGTAATCGACGCTGCGCATTTGTCTGCCTGTGAGCCGGCTTCCTGCGAAAGGGAGCTAAGCCCTTTTGAGGCAAATATCTTTTCCAGCGCAACATATACCGCCCAGCATTTGCTGCCTAAATAAATGTTATTGCGGGACTGACCCAAGGATACATCCAGACTATCGTAAGTTGTAATTTCTGCACCTCCCCGGGTTCTTGAGCTGTCCAGGCCCATTAAGCCGTTTCGTTGGGCCGGATCTGGATGATCTCGCCGCAGCATGCTTTCGAAGCAGTCGCACAAGACAGGCAGCATACGTGCCGTAAATGACTGATCCTGTGTCTGCTCGATATATACCGTGGCGCAGCAAAGCCAGTTTACCAATTCCTCGTGGCTCATATAAGAGAAACAGTCGTCAATCCCTGCCAGCTCATAACAGGAGTACCCCTGCCGGGAGAACACATTAGCCACGCCCATATCATGGGTAAACGTGATCCCCCCTGGATGGGTATGTTCCTCTCCCGGGAAACGTACCTCATCCCGATAGCTATACCTTTGGACAAACCACTCCAGCTCGTTGCGTACCGTCCATGGATTCAAAATCAATTCATAATAAAGCTGATCCGCCGTCAGATCGAGTGTATTCATCATCCGGTACTCGCCTTCGTTCACGATCCAGATCGGTTCGCCATCCTCTTGCTGACTGAGCAATTGGGTGCTGCCGTAATAGCTGTGGATCGCCTGAGCGAGCATAAACTCCTGATCTGGGCTCAGGCTGGCTGATTCGATCCAGTCATTCCCCTGAACACAGGCTGCGGTCAGGTCGTTAAAATGCTTCAACGCATAGCTTCCCACATCTTCAATATCCTTGAACAGCCGGGTATAGTAATATGATGCTTCGATGCCTGTTGTCACAATGCCGCCGCGATAAAAGCATATGGCGAAGGTATACGTGCGCTTTTCCCCTGCGGGAACGTCCATCAGGAGCGCACCTGTTGTGCCCAGGCCAAAGGATAAGTTATCGGCCATGGTTTCCCCAAGCAGCTTCTCCATTGCAAATCCGCTGGCAGGTACCGCCTCGCTGCTGTTGGTCACAATAGCTGTGCTTCGTCCTTGACCGATACCTGTGAGTCTTTCCTCCAATGGAGGAGAATCCATAGTGTCTCTGCGTGGGTCTTCCCCTATAATGCGTATGCCGCTATACGGATCACTGCCTTGATAGCCGAAAAAGGCTCTTCGTGCAGCAGTGCCCTGTGTATTATCGATCGTCAGCTCGGCAAATACTGCCGGAACCAATGCTGCCCGTAGCTCATCTATGCCCGCAATTCCCGGTTCGGGCACCGGGCGAACGGGAGAGTACAGCCGGAACGTCAAATCACCTGCCTGCCATGTATCGGTTCCTGCTTTTAGCTCACGGGTGATGTCTTGGTCGGCAAAGGCAACGAGCAAAGGCTCTGTTTTTTTATCCTTTTTCTCCACATCGTAGCGAGTACTTTCATCCTGTATGGATGCGAAAAAAGGAAGCGCCTCATACGATCCGCCATCCCTGGATTGTAGTCCGATGTATACATTTTCATCAGCAGGTTTGCCTAGCTCCAGGCCAAGTCCGCCGCGATTCCCCTTAAACCCCAGTGTAAAGCTGGAAAATGAACCGATAGGTGCATGCTGCGTGTTATAAAATATGTTTTTCGACATCTATTGAAACCCCTTTCATGATAAAATGTAACGTTGATTAGCTTCAATTAGAGCCTAGCATGACATGTGCCGAGGAACCATTGTCAAATCGCTCAACTATTTATCCAAATCGTGCTGAAAGCGATATACTGGAGATAGCGATGTAAATGAGCCAGGAGGGAAAACATGTCGTCACCACGTTTACCGAAGCGTCCCCATGATCCAGACCTTACGGTCGCCGGAGAGGAATTCTTTTTTCCCGATGTGCGGACTACGGTCAATCTATTTGCCATCCATACACGAAGTGTCAGAAGAGACTGGAATTATCCACCACATGAACATCCGCAATATGAAATTAATATCGTGCTTGCGGGAGAGCAGGTCATGGTTGTGGATGGTCACAGCTTTATTCAGCGACAGGGTGATCTGATGCTTTTGCGCCCGGGAATGGTCCACTCCAGCCGCAGTAGCGGGCAGGGGTTTACGTATTTTTGCATGCATTTCGACATTGATGATAAATTGTTTCTTTCGCTCCTGAGTCGTTTGGAGCAAGTGCTTTTTCCAGCTGATGGCGCGGTGGCGAAGCAGATGGGGCCAGCGCTGAGTAAGCTGCTTGACCTTTCCGCGCTTGAAGACATGGGGATAAGTGGTGATTCGGTGGCAAAGCGTATGCGGATTCAATCTGCTGTATTTGAACTGTTCGCAACGCTGTGGGAGGCAGTATCCAGTGAAGCTGCTCATCTACCAGGGCGTGGATATGTGCAGGCAGAGCTTGCCCATCAGATTGCCAGTCGACTTCAGGGCAGGGTCAATCAGCCTTATAGGCAGGCAGGCTCGGCGGAAAAACAGGATGGGATTGAGGGAATTTCATCCGAACTTGGTATTAGCGTGTCCCATTGCAATCGTGTATTCCGTAGTGTTTTTGGCGTATCTCCGCGAGTGTATCTCTCCGAGCTTGTTTTGCATGAGGCCAAGCTGCTGCTGGCTGATCCGCAATGGTCGGTGCAGCAAATTGCTGAACTGCTCGGCTATGGAGATATTGCACATTTTAGCAGGCAATTTAAACGCTGGTCCGGTCAGTCGCCGACATCCTACCGTAAGAGCGTAGCTCCTGAAAGCTCATCTGAATAAACGTGCTGTTCCCAGATGGCGGTTATACGCTGAGCTAATTGCTGGAAGCTGACGTGTGCATATCCACCAGTCCAATACACACTTACAAAGTGTTGGACTGGTTAGGAGGTTTACCCTTTTTGGTGTCTTCTATTTCAAGAACTGGCGTACCGTATGCCAGTTCTTTTTTTGCTGCCTTTATGCATGGCTGCTTGATGGGAGCGCAACAACGCAGAGCGGACGTGACGCCTCCATGCCTTCCCTGATCTACCTAGATACGACTTTGACCTTGGTTCTATTAATAATAAAAAGAGGAACATTTGTTCTTGATTTTGGGAATTGGTTGTAAAAACACGGTTTTATTTCTCTTTATTAAGTAGGAACAATCTCTTCATAAAGAAGGGGGGGCTTATATTGAATAAGGATGATGAGGTAAATCGTCGTTTTATCAAGTATATGGCCAATCTTATTCACTATAACTCTATCAATTATGACAAAAAGAGACGAGTGAAGGACAGCCGATTCCCGCTGGCTTTAGACAACGATGAAAACCTAGAATCTGTCTTACTTTCTGTTCATGATTCAGAATCTGTGCCACCAAATTTAAAAGATCACATTACGGATCACTCGCTTTACCAAGCTTATGAATCCCTCTCAGCACAACAACAACAGATTTTATCTTTTGCTTACGTACAAGCACTAAATGACAAGGAAATAGCCAGAATATTGGGAGTATCCCAACAAAATGTCTCGAAACACCGCTTAAAAGCTCTAACTAAATTGCGCAGCTTAATAACGGAAGGGGGATAAATTATGACGGAGGGTGACATTGCTGCTTATATTGCTAATTTAGGCTTCCCGATTGCAATTACTTTGTATCTACTTATTCGTTTTGAAAAAAAAATATCTGATCTAAGCGATGCCATTAATGGCTTGAAGAATGAAATACAAAAAAACGTAAAGCGGTGATTTAATGTTGGCCGAACTTTTAGTACAAGCACAGCACCACCACAATCAGGAGGCAACATTACATATCCTAGAATCTTTTACACCAAAGATCAAAGCCTCCTTGCGACAAGTACCCGCCGATCATCGAGATGATTTAAAACAGGAACTCTATGTCAAAATGATTGAGGTTATACAAACTTTTGATATTAGTGAATTGAAATAAAATTTGGAGAGTGGTTGTAAAAAAAGAGACTCATTTCTCTTTATATATATGTGAAGACAATACGGCATTGCAGAAAACTTGGGAATGGTGCTCTGTCTATGATTCCTCCCTATTGTTCTTCAACTAATATTAATTTCAGGAGTGATTATTATGGCAAATTTCTCTTTAGGCACAGATGGAGCAAACCTGATCAAAAAACATGAGGGATTTTCCTTGAAATTTTATGGAGATCCTTATGGTTACCCAACTGTTGGTTGGGGACATTTGATAACAAAGACTAAAGTATATACTAAAAATACAACAGGTAATCCAAATGATTCTCTTCTAACCCAAGCACAAGCGGATGCTCTATCAAAATCTTTAAATCTAGGTTATACTTCACCAATTTCTCAGTCTAAAGCAAATACTTTTTTTGCTGATGATACTGCAAGTGCTGTAGCGGCAGTAAATAACTTGGTACTTCCTAGCGGTCATAAATTTTCACAATCTCAGTTTGATGCACTTGTTTCGCTCACTTTTAATGCAGGTCCTGGGGTGCTAAAAACCAATGATGTAAAAGCTATGCTTGCCAATGCGCATATATATCCAACTTTTGTTGGTCCACTTTCACAAAGTCAAATTGATACTTGTTCAAAATTAGTCAGCAAAGCATTTTCATATGATAGAAATTTACAAAAAAGAAGAAATGAAGAAGCAACTTTATTTTGTAAAGGTAGAAAGTATGCCCATAAATATCCAGTATATACACTATAGTTTAATCGTTTTACGATATAAACAAGAAAGGTCAGCATAAAGGCTGACCTTTCTTGTTTTAAAAAAATTATATTCACAGGCATTTTCAGAATCGCTTATAGGATATGCTTACCGTCCAGGATATTTTCAATTCTATTATCACAGAACTTATTACATAACCTTAATTCATTTAATCAGTCATTTTTTTAAGCTCAAAAATAGTTGCTTCTGATAACAAGATCAGCCTATCGTTATTAACAACAAAAAAACTTACACTTACAGGTATGCTAAGTTTTGTAGAAGGGTCACTTATATCTATTGCTTTTACTACATCATTTATATTTAAGTCTGGGATATCTATTTTATATAATCTATAAAAAGAGTCAGAGTTATGGCATGTCGCTGTAATCTCATATAATGGATTTTTTAATTCATATTGATAATTACTATAATTTTTATGCCCTTTTGATGAAAAAAAGTCTTTTTTAATTATAATTTCATCTCCAATAAATTTTTGCCCTGTTGGATATTCAGAAGCATCATTATATGAATTTGCAAATCCTAAAAGCTTCTCAACTTTCCAAGTTCCATAGAAATATTTCTCAGTTTCACTATCCAAACTTTTACGTTCTACAGTACAATTTTCGGATGTGTTTTTTGGAATAATAGACTCTTTCGTTTCAGGTTTAGGCTCACTGGAGGTATTTGGATTTGACGTTGTTTCAACATTTCCACAAGCAGATGCCAGCATCAACATTATCATAATACAAGCCAATAATGTTTTTTTCATGTCTCACACTCCTACTATAAAGTTATGTTTTCGCATGTTTACTCGCTTGCTAACTGAATTAATCCCCGTATGGATTAAAATCTCCTGTTCCATCGTTTTTATATCACCATGTACTAAAAGCTACTTCCATACAGCGAGTAATCCTCACTGCTGTGTATAACAAATGGGGCGATACTTTTTCTTTATTTTCCGATGCTTTTATCAGTTTTGCCTCAGTATTTTGTTCCGGTTGGGTTGTTACTTGTGTACTGGGAGGCTCGCTCGCACCTCGCGTAACCGTTGTAGGCTTATCTGATCCACATGCTGAAAGCAAAAAACGGCACTCATCTACCTAGCAGAAATTATATCAGAGCAATTGAAGCGATGAATGACATAAAATTAACATTATTTATGAATAAGGTTAACTTTATGTTATCTAAATCACAAACAACAATACTCTCAAATTGAACCTACCCAAGTCATAAATACGGCATTTTGTTCAACGTGGCTTTAGAAAGGTGTATTCAAAGCTCGCCATTACCGAAGCGCAAAACGAGTACAACGATGTTATTAATTAATTTCCAACATACCCATAAGATTGCACTTGGTGACAACGATGCTGGTATTACCCCAAATCAGACCCGCATGTCCGTGGATGAACTTGGAAGTACTTGGTGGGTATGGTAGGATTTTAGTCAAGGTATACATTCTTGTGATATGCTGGCTATTTGCATGGTCTATTCCACAGAATTTTCAAGTTTCAATGAGTTTTATAAATTTGTTTTTACTTAAAAAGGAGATATCATACGTTGAAGAAAGCAGTCCATACCATATGCTTTGCTGTGATTTTCTTTGTAATCGTAGATCGAGCCAATGCTGCACTTCCTAAATATTTGTACAATCTTGTCCTTACAGTAAACAATGTTGAAGTCATATCTGATGCAAACCCTTATATCGAACGAGCAACCAATACAACATATGTTCCTATTCGATTTGTATCCGAGAGTTTGGGCGAAAGTGTAAGCTGGAATAGAGAAAAGCAGGAGGTTACAATCCTTTCAGATCATGGTGAAATTGTACGTCTAACTATCGGAAGTAAAGTAGCTTATGTAAATGATATAGAAAAAATAATGCCTAATGCGCCTGTTATGCCAGTCTCACCTAATCGTGTGATGGTGCCTCTCAGATGGGTTTCAGAGGCTATGGGCGCGACCGTAGATAGTACTTTAAGAAACGAGACTATACATATAAACATTATCAACTAGCATCTAAGCAAAAATTGACTTATTCTGATAAGCAGCATCTCTGTGTAGGACTGAAAGTGAACGGTGAAATTTACAATGAGGGAGGTTTTATTAATTGAAAATTGCACTACATAAAAAGTGGGCTTGTTTAGTTGTCCTTGGAGGGACTTTGATCGTAATGGCTACTGGTTTTGGAGAGGATAAGACCTCCTAAACTTCCTGATAAGCCCAAAGAGGCTGCTGTCTCTACATTTTCAGAATATATGAACGCTTCTATGAATCGCGACTACGATAAGATGCTTTCACTGTCTGATGATTATCGTTTTAAAACAGAGCGGGCACGGCTTGACTTTTTAGAAGCCCAAGGGGCACCGATTGATTATCGTATCCTGTCTGTGGATGATTCTAATCCTTCCAAGATTGTTGTTTCTTCGATCACGAAGTATGAGGATATGGAGTTACCTCCTATTAAGCATATTCTTGCTTTTGAAGAAGGAATGTACAAGCTACAAATGAGGAATGTTGTGGTCAATATGATTCCTTCTTCACCTGACTATAAAACAGTCGAGTATGAGCCTGAGAAGGTAGATGATGATTTAGAAGATCATTTCAAGTAATTATTTTTTCAATTTCTTAATCAAACGATCGATAATATATCCTATGAGATACCAGAAACTTATTGTAATGAAGTACACAAGGGCTATGGGGATATGTGCTTTTCGCACAAATTGAAAAGATTCATGCATCCAAACCAACGGGCTAATCATAGCCAAAAGTATATTATAGTTGTCATATCCCGTAATATTTATAGCGATAACTATACATGAGACTAGGAACAACCAAAAGCGAAAGGACTTCATGGTCTACACCTTTCCTTTTAAAAAAGAAGCCGAGAGACGATTACCAGCATCCTGAGATCGTGGCGGCTTCTAGGGATTTTTTTATTACACTTTTTTCACAGGACGTAACACTGCGTAGCCGTATCCTTCAGGGAAATGCCGTTGATAATCCTGCTTCGTTTCCTCATCCCATTCATACCCCATACTGTGTGGGTCGAAGTTCCAGGCTTTTTCCTCCACCACTCTCATAACATCTCCATTGTTTTTTAAATAGTTAAAGGGTGGATGGAAAAACACCAGATAATCTGATTCGGGGATGTTTCGGCACTCCATACCTGCTGGAATCTCTCCAGTGTAGTCAGCAGCAACCGGTATTCCATACAGATAACCCTTTTGACCATGCTGATAGAACCAACCTGCGGTTTGACCCAATTGTCCGGGAAGCTTAAGGTGAGACATGCTTTCCAGAGTTCCGCAAATTTCATCACAATTATGACCGTTTCTCCAGAAATCACCGTAGTTTCGAGAAGAGATATCCCAGATCCCAATAAATTTGTGTGCTGGTATATGCTCGATTTTGACTTCAGCTTCTTGTAAATGCTCCTTAACCATCTTATCCCGCTCCTTCAAATGGTAATGGTAAGGAGAGAACACCTCAGCGCGAATGGCTAATGGAATAGGCCGGGGGTTCTTCCGGTATACAGCCGGGGATACCTCGAACGCTTTTACAAATGCTCGTGTAAAAGCTTCCTGTGAAGAAAACCCATACTTTACGGCAACATCGAGGATGCGGACATTGCTGTCCCGGAGTTCAAGGGCTGCCCGGCTAATCCTGCGCATCCATACATAATCCCTTAACGTCATTCCTGTCAGAGAATGAAATTGCTTTGTACAGTAATAAGGTGAATAGCCTAGCTGGTCGGACATTCTCAACAACGATGGCGCTGAGGTAAGATTATTATCAATCCAATCAATCATAAGCTGGACCATTTCGTTCCATTCGTACACGAGGGTTCCCTCCTTTCGACTCCATCTTAACAGCCGGAATGCAGGAATATTTGACTTGAGTTGCATGAACAACACTTTTGTTTTGTTCTGTTTACTCCTCTACATAACAGATATATGGGTGTTGAAAGTACTTTTGATCAGACACAAAATAATATTGTTTTCCTACAACCAGAGGAGGGATTATAGACTGTGAGGAAATATATAATTCTTTATATCCGCCTCCGTTAGAAGCATCTCTCTGTACAACTAAGTAATCGTCTGTAATTTTAACTAATTTGGCAGTTTCAGCATGGTGAATTCCTGAATAAAAATAAAGCCAGCTAAAAATCAGTGAAAAAAATATAACACTTAAAATAGATGCAGCTATTTTATTCTTTGTAATCAACATTCGTGCACCCCCATAATTCATGTATAAGTCAGGTGACATAAGAAAAAGAATCTACATTATTCCGTTCTTTCATCCGCAATAAAATATGTATGATTGGTTATTTATCCTGTATATGTATATTGTAAGATGTATGGTCGGATGATGAAAGTAGTTTTCACACAAAAAGCCTACCTACCGGAACACCGGCAGATAGGCTTTTATAACATAAACATTCACTATACTTCATAACCGTATGCAGTCTGTGCCTTACATTGCAATCGCACCGACAGCATATTTTTGGTCTATCGTTAGTTATTTTTACGCTGACGGGCGCGAGCTTCGCCGCCTTTACGGCCTGCTTCTTCCCTGCTCATTTTCCCGTCGCTATCACTTTGGTCTGAATTGCCACGGGCTTCACCGCCCTTGCGACCGATTTCCTGATAGAACTCCTTGCCATGGTTTTTGGAAGTGGCTTCGCCGCCTTTTTCACCAATCTCCTGATAGAAGTCTTTGCCATGACTTTTAGCAGTGGCCTCGCCACCTTTTTCGCCGATCTCTTGGTAAAATTCTTTGTCGTGATTTTTAGCAGTAGCTTCTCCACCTAAACGTCCTGCCTCTTCGCGACTCATTTTGCCATTTTGGTTGTTGTTAGCCATGTTCAATCACTCCTCATCGAATTTTAGTAAAGCGTCTACGTGTATCTATTAACCCTCGTGTCAGGAATTAAACATGTCTATTTTATTTTGATAAATGGAAAATGGTTGGTAAATAACTGGGTATACCCGTCTCTATCAGACTTCCCATGACTCTGTGCGCAGTTGTTGCTGGCGGGTAAATAATGTCGGGTAAATGAACAGGCTGAGCAGCACGCTGGTCAAAATGGCAGAGGTCATAGTCGTGAATACGATGAGCAATTGCAAACGCACGGCGACAATCGGATTGGCGCCTGCGATGATTTGTCCGGTCATCATGCCGGGAAGCTGAACAAGCCCGAGTGTTTTCTGACCCTCAATGGTGGGAATCATACTGGAACGTATGCAATTCTTCAGTATAGGGAAGATGGCTTGTCGAGGTGTTCCCCCCAGAGCGAGAATGAGCATGATTTCAGGCTTGCGCAGCAGGACTTCCGACTTGAGCCGTGATACCAGCAGGCTGGACAAAATCATGGAGCTGCCGATGATCATCCCGCTAATCGTAATCATATACCGGGCTGTCGCCGGAATGATGTGCAGGCCAATCAGGAATGCCTGTGTTACGATTTCCACACATAGCAACGTCAGAAATGACTTCCACATGAGACGGGGGATAAAACGTCCTTTGCGTGCAACATTTTGAGAAGCTACAGTGATCATCAGCAGAATGAATAATACGATAAATCCGTAGCTTTGCATCCCAAAAATCAAATGCAGCACATATCCAATCGCCAGTAGCTGAACGGATGCTCTGATCGTAGCAATAATAATGTCTCGGTCCAGACCGAGTTTGAAGGACTTGGACATGACGATGGCAATAAATACAAAACCCAGAGAAAGAATCAAAGCAACAATCGTCATAGCCATTCTCCTGCTACAAACTTGCGGGTTTCACTATGCTGTGGAGCGTTAAAAAACGCCTCTGTATCCGCTTGTTCAACCAGTCTTCCGTCGATCATCAGCCATGTCTCGTGACCTACCCTGCGGGCTTGTTCCATATGGTGCGTAATCCAGATCATCGTTGTTCCCTCTTCTTTGTTCATTTGAAGCAGCAGTTCCTCAACCTCTTTGACTGAGGCGGGGTCCAGTGCGGAAGTAATCTCATCCAGTAGTAAAATATCCGGGCGATTCGCGAGCGTCCGCGCCAGGGCCAGGCGCTGTCTTTGTCCGCCGGACAGCTCTTGCGCCTTCTGCTCCAGCAGGTCACGAGTGAGTCCTACGCGCTCTAACAGGCCAACTGGATCTTCCAGTACCTTACCATGTAGCCGCTCTACGGTCTGGAGGTTGTAGAGGACCGTACCCTGAAGCATGGGGGCATCTTGGAAAACCAATGCTACCTTTCGTCTCAGTTCAGGGATCTCCCACTCGGTTATAGGCTTACCAAGGATGCTGATTTCTCCTTCATCCGATGTTAGCAAAAGATTGCACAGTGAAAGCAGCGTGCTTTTGCCAGACCCTGACGGACCGACCAGGGTCGTGATTTTTCCGCGAGAGACTTTTGCCGTAATTCCGTTCAGGACAGCACGTTGTTGTCCCGACCCGGTGAAATATTTGGTGACATGGTTAAACTCAATAGCTGGAAATGGCTTGGGCTCCATAGATATAGCTAGCTCCTTTGCAGGGAATCGGAAAAAATATCAGATCGGCTTTATCATCTCTTTGTATTATACCAGTAATATCCTACAGGCTCTTCTTCTAAAAAAGGGCTGGGATATGGAGCTGTTTGCAAACGGTACTTTCTTTGTATAAACTAACATGATTAGTTAAGATAGAATAAGAATTTAGTTTGTATATGTATATAAAAATGACCTTACATAGGAATTCAACGAAAGGGGACAGGATGATGTCACCTAGAAATGGACTAAAGCTACAAGATATCCTGGCGGCTGCCGAGGATATTGCCAATGAACGGGGGATGGGAGATGTCACGCTCACTACGTTGGCGCAAAAGCTGCATATTCGCCCCCCATCCTTGTACAACCACGTAAATGGGTTGAACGGATTACGTCAAGTGCTGGCATTACATAGCCTCGGAAAATTAGAGGAAGCATTGATGAGCGCAGCCGTAGGCCGAGCAGGCGAAGATGCGCTGACTGCTATGGGGAGTGCGTATATGCAGTATGCGCGCGAGCGGCCTGGTTTGTATGAAGCGATGCTGTATGCAACCGACCGAAATGATATCGAGCTGAGACACGCTGCAGATCGCGTAGCGGAGCTCGTCATTACCGTGCTATCCAGTGGCTACGGCTTCAACGAAGCAGATTGCATTCATGCAGCGAGGGGATTCCGCAGTCTTCTTCATGGTTTTGCCTCGCTTGAACCAAAGGGCGGTTTTGGTTTACCTGTAGATGTGGATCAGAGTATTGAAGTGATGATGGACACCTTTTGCGCAGGTCTTCGTGTGTTGCAGCAAAAGCGAGAGGGAGAGCCTTCAGATAAAAACTGAATTCAACCTGATTTAGCCATACGATTGCCTTCTGGACTCAAAGGGTAAAATATATCAGTCTACTGTAGACGAGAGACTGTGAATATCAGGAGGGATTTGAGTGAACGTACTGGTGATTGGTGCCAATGGAAAAGTAGGCAAACATCTCGTTCGCCTACTGGGGCAACATGGACCACATCGCGTAAAGGCGTTGATCCGCAAATCGGATCAGGCGGAAGCGCTTGAACGTTTGGGAGCAGAAACGGTAGTAGCTGACCTTGAAGGGACGGTAGGTGAAATTGCCGCAGCTATACAAGGCAGCGATGCTGTCGTGTTCACGGCAGGCTCCGGCGGCAACACAGGAGCGGATAAAACGCTGCTCATCGATCTTGACGGAGCAGTCAAGGCGATGGAAGCCGCTGAGCAAGCGGGTATCCGGCGCTTCATTATGGTCAGCGCTCTACACGCAGAGAACAGGGAGCAATGGCCTGAGTCGATTAAGCCATATTACGTGGCAAAGCATTATGCAGATCGCTTGCTGGAAGCGAGCAATCTGGATTACACGATTCTTCGTCCAGGCGGGCTGACAGATGATGCTGGTACTGGCAAGGTTGATACCATTGGAGATCTCACCAGCCATACCATCCCACGAGAGGATGTAGCGGCAACGGTGGTAGCAGTTCTGGAGGAAAAGCAAACGTATCGTCGTGCGATTGATTTGGTGTCCGGCAGTACGCCTATCGCTGAGGCCATTCGGTAAAGCTGATGACTGAACGGTATATGCATAATATGAATAAAGGCAGACCCAGAGGTAGGATTCCGGGTCTGCCTTTTGCCTTTTGTATAACGTTTCCGCGGGTATATACGAAAAAAGTTTGATTTTGACTAATTATATTAATTATAATACTAATAGTATTAGTTTAAATGAAAACAAGGAGATGAGACAAAATGCGTATCGTTCAGGTGCAGCACCTGTATCAATTGACGTTTATGCCTCGGTTGTTCCCGGTGAACTGTTATTTGGTGGAGGAAAAGGAGGGGCTTACTCTGATTGATGCCGGATTGCCATACAGTGCTAAGGGTATTGAACAGGCTGCGGAGCGGATTGGGCAGCCGATTATACGAATTGTACTTACCCATGCGCATGGAGATCATGTAGGTGCTTTGGATAAATTGAAGGCAAGATATCCTGAGGCGAAAGTATTCATCTCAAGGCGGGATGCTCGGCTTCTGAAGGGGGATGTATCGTTGGAGGCAGGCGAACCGGACACTCCTATTCGGGGCAGCGTGCCAAAAAATATCCTTACCCAGCCTGACATTTTACTAGAGGATGGGGATAACGTGGGTTCGCTGCTGGCGATCAGCGCACCGGGACATACGCCGGGCTCGATGGCATTTTTGGATACCCGTACCCGTGCGTTAATTGCAGGCGATGCCTTCCAGATTCGAGGTGGTGTCGCGGTGGCGGGAAAGCTCAAGCCACTGTTTCCTTTTCCGGCACTGGCTACCTGGGACAAGGATGTTTCGCTGAAAAGCGCCAAAAAGCTGGCGTCTTTCAGCCCTTCTTTATTAGCAGTCGGCCATGGCAACATGCTGAAGCACCCACAATCTCAGCTAGAAAGCGCGATTATGGAGATGGAGCAGCAGTGTTCAGTGTAATGATTCCGTTTTCAGCTAACATTCAGCCAGAACTCACAAAGTCCTAAGCTAAGGCAGATACAATATGAGGAAAATAGAAATAAAGAGAGGTGCATCGGATTTGAACGTTTGGAAAGTGAACGGTCTGAAATACATACTTCTATTTAGTCTCATATTGTGTGCTGCCGTTAGTATCGTATCGTTATGGAGTTATTCAGGCAGTTCCGCATCTCAGTCTGTGGTAGTTAGGCAAGGTTCATCCGGCGGGTTCGAAGGAGGACCAGGCGGAGGTATGGGAGGGCCGGGGCAACGTTCCTCTGACGGTCAGACTGCGGGGAACCGTAGAACAGGAAGTGTAGGACAAGGTCAACAAAATTCGTCCTCAGCATCTACGGATGGGGCGAACAGCTTTGCTGACAGCAAGAACCAGGGGACGACAGGCCAGACGACCAACTCCACTACTGAAAACCCATCCATATCGGGTGACCAAGGTACAAAGGCCGGGAATGATACGTCTGCAACGGACGGCAACGGTGTTGCTAGAGACGGACAGCACAGAGGTCCCGGTCGCATGTCTGGTAACGGAGCTGGAATGGGCATGGGAGGTCCTGGCGGTGGTATGGGTGGTGGAAGAAATGGAAATTCTTCATCTGCTTATGCAACTCCGCTGGCGATTTTCGCCGCTTTGTTCTTCGGTGCATTTGTCTTTATTACATACCGTTTTCGGGCTCAAGAATGGAAGCTCGGGGAACGTAACCGGGGACTGATGCTGTGGACCGTGTTGGGTGCAGGGTTCTTTTTAAGAATGGCGATCACCCCATGGATCTCGGGCCACATGGATTTAATGCTGTTCCGAAACTGGGCTACGACCGCAGCGGATAGCTTGTCAGGCTTTTACACGAATGGTTCCAGTGATTATCCACCGTTCTATATTTATATCTTATATGTGATCGGTAAAATCGGTACTACGGATGCTTTTAGCCCTTATATGTCCGTATTGCTGCGGCTTCCAAATATATTAGCCGATATCGTGACAGCGTACATGCTGTACCGGTTGGCAAGCAAACGGGTCGGCTATGGAGTGAGCCTCGGATTGGCTATATTCTACGTATTTAACCCGGCTATATTTATCAATTCGGCCTTCTGGGGACAGGTAGATTCTTTCTTTACCATGCTGATTGTGGGTATGATTGTGCTGTTGGTGGAAAACCGAATCGGCTGGTCCGCTGTACTATTTACGATAGCGGTACTGATGAAGCCACAGGGCATTATTTATGGGCCGGTTCTGTTCTTCGAACTGCTGAGACAGCGCAAAATACAGCCTTGGCTGTTATCCATTGGCGGCGCCGTTGTGACAACCATTCTGGTCATATTGCCATTTTCGTGGGGGCAGAAGCCGCTATGGCTGCTTGATCTATACAAGGGAACGGTTGGAGAGTATCCATATGCTTCGGTGAACGCGTATAATTTCTTTGCACTCATTGGTGGCAATTATACGCAGGACACTACCACGCTGTTTCTGTTCAGTTACCATACGTGGGGCATGATCTGTATTGTGCTGGTGACTCTGTTTACAGGGTGGATGTATATCCGCAGTCGGAAACCACAATTTGCGGCAGCTGCTGCACTGGTACTCATTGCAGGTGTATTTACCTTCGCCTCCAGCATGCATGAACGATACTTGTTCCCTGCGGCGGCGTTAGCTGTACTGGCGTACTTGTATTTGCGGGATCGCAGATTTTTGTGGCTCGCGGGTGGATTCAGTCTTACGATTTTCCTGAACACCTTTGATATTTTCTATAGCTCTAATGCTCAGGATCATTACGGTATTATTTTGTGTGTGACATCATTGCTAAACGTGCTGTTGTTTGGGTATTTGGTCAAAGTGGTGTGGGATTGCTCCAGGCCGGCTACAGCTCAGGCTGCGCTTCCCAAGGCCACAAATATAGCTTTTTTATCCGCAGAATGAGTGATGGGCGGTCACCGCACAGGTGATCGCCCTTAATTCACATTCATTTTCCGTTGGGCACAAGAAGTGGCCCATAGCCGCCGGACTTCCTTATAGCTGATCCAGTTGCTCCTGCTATATATACGAGCCCGCCAATATTTTTTCACTGCGGCAAGGAAATGTTTCTCTCCACCATAAGAGGGATCAACTTGCGGAATGCTATCGTGCTTGCAGCCTGTTCATCCCTTTGATAGGCTTCATAATCTTTCCTGAAGGTGTCCTGCATTTCCTCCGATAAATGACGGATGTATCGGTGTGCACATGCGGCTACCTGTTCCGAGGATCCGAAATCAACCACCAAATCCAGAACATCCAGCACATAGAATTCCATGGGATTCGGCTGTGGCAAAAACCATCCAGTCAAGATGGCTTGTTCAAGCACCTCGTCGAGATTAGCACCATACTTGTCCACCAAAGGAACGACCTTGTCTCGAATCAATTTCCGCCAATTCCTTCTCCCGAGACGTTTCCTTGGCCAGATTCCATACCTTGCCTTTGTTTCGGAAGCCGCCATATCTATTCCTCTCCATTTGCTTATTTATAAAGAGTAAGCTGTTATACTTCAATCCATATATTCGTTCAGTTTCTGTACATCGCAGATGGTAAGCTCTCGTGTACCCTTGGTATGAATAATCCCCAACTGTTCAAATTTGCCGAATTTGCGGCTGATGGTTTCACGTGTGACACCCACATAATTAGCCATCTCTTCGCGTGAAAGGGGGAGATTTATTTTAATATAGGAGCCGTTCGGCTTGCCGTATTTATGTCCGAGTTCGAGAATCATGTAGGCGATACGGATTTCCGGGTCTTTGGTAGCCAGGCTTTGAGCCAGGTTTTCAGTATGTGCCAAGCGTTTGGTAATCGTTTTAAGCAGCCTCAAGGAGATATCTGGATTGTTGCGGATCAACTCCTCCATATCATCCTTGGTGAGCATACAAATATCCGTATCCTTTAGGGCATATGCACTAAAATTGCTCAGCTCGTCGCTATTAAATATGTTCAACTCACCAAAAAAATCGCCAGTTGTCAGAATGTGCAGAATTTGCTCTTTTCCCTGAGGGGTCATTTTCAAAAGCTTGACGTGTCCGCTTTTAATAATGTACAACGTATCGGAAGCCTGTTCCTCGACAATCAAGGCCTCGCCTTTCTGATATTTGCGGTGCCGGATCATGGAGCTAACCTTGCACAAATCTTCGCAGGACAAAGAGGAAAAGATAGGCACTTTGCGGGCACAGGGCTCCTGTTCGCACTGGCAGGGGCAGGACATCTCATTCACATTCATTCACTCCATTCATCAACCGGAAACTAAAAAGTATAGCGTACTCTTATTATTCTGTATCATCTATAGGGGCAAAATGGCCCTGATCCTCACCACAGACTGGACAAACCCAATCTTCCGGAAGCTCTTCGAACGCTGTACCTGGCATAACGTCTTCATCTGGGTCACCCATAGCAGGGTCATAAACGTATCCACAGGGTTGACATACATATTTTTTCATCTTTAGTTCTCCTTGTCATCTAAAATTTTTGTAAGCTCTGGTGCATCTGGACTGAGTCCTTGGACAATGGCTGCTTTAAATGGAAGTGAAGCAAGAGCATCACCGAAGCCAATCACGCCGCAGATAGAGCCGTTTTGTATGAACATACGTGTATAAGAAACTTGATTTTCACGGGTCAGGCTGGTGTCGCATTCCTGCTCATCTACCAGACCGATGGAAAACAAGGGGCATTCATAGCTGTTGGACAGGGTGACAGAGATGGGACGCTGGTAAGCTGCGGAAACGCCCGCCATATTCGTGCCAGCAATTTTCCCTTGCTCCATAGCACTTTCCCACAATCCATCCACTCTATTGTGGAACTCGGCCACATCACCTGCCGCATAAATATTGGCGTAGCTGGTCTCCATCTGTGCGTTCACCAAAATACCTTGCCCAATATCAAGGCCGGTTTGGCGCGCAAGCTCCGTATTAGGCACAATGCCGATAGAATACACGACATGCTCGCAGGGAATAACAGCGCCGTCTTGTAGCTCAACGCTCTCTACATGCTCCGTGCCTATAATACGCTTTACGCCTTGGCCAAGGCGTACCTGGGTGCCTTGTTCGATGACTCGGCGGGTCAAAATAGCGGAGGCCTTTTCGTCTAGCTGGCGGGGCATAAGCCGTTGCGAAGCTTCCAGAATGGTTACGGCATATCCTGCTTGCTGAAAGGACCAGGCGGTCTCCACGCCTTGAATACCGCCGCCGATGATACATATCCGGTCATCCTTTTGTAGCTTCGCCTTAAGGCTGTCGGCATCTTGTCTAAAACGAATATTGTGAACGTTCCTTAGTGAAGCCCCGTCCAGCACAAGCTTACGGTTGTGGGCTCCTGTACACAGCAGCAGCTTGTCATAAGCAACGATTTGACCGTTAACTGTTTCGATGGTGGAATCGGCTGCATGTATCGCAGTAACCTTGATGCTTGAATAGACATGAATTCGTTGACTGGCAAACCATTTTTCCTTTTTGATCAGGATTTTGTCGCTGTGCAAGTCAGTGAATAGTGCCTTGGAAAGCTTGACTCTGTTATACGGAAGGGAGGATTCTTCCCCGTAGATCGAAATTTCGGCTAGCTCATCATGATCTCTAATCGCTTTTGCCGCGTTGACAGCGGCTACGCCGCCTCCAATAATAACGTAATGTTGGTTATCCATTCGGCATCTCTCCTATTTCTTTCTAAACTTTCTGTGCTCAAATAGCACTAAGCAGCAGATCTGAGACAAATTCAGCGGCATTTGTTATTTTTTTCACTTTTTCATCTTCTGTAGGAGAGAAGCGAATGCGTACCGGGAATTCCACATGGGTCATACCGGTTGATTTAATTACATCTGAAGTGCTTTGGACTTTCATATTAGTACCGTTCAAGTAATCCTGCACGACTTCAATGGCTTCACCACTCCAGCCGTAGGAACCAAAGGCAGCAGCAAGCTTACCTTCCAGATTCATTTTTTGCATTTGTTGCAGCAGATCCTCCAATTTACCTGTCATGTCGGCATATTTGGTCGAGCTACCGACGAAAACAGCATCCGCTGAGGCAATACTATTTAATATTTCGGTTTCATCCGCCTTATCTACATCCCATAGCTCCACTTGGATTTGGTTTTCCAAAAAGCAGTCTTTCAGAATGTTTGCCATTTTTTTAGTATTATTTTTTAAGGTGGCATAAACAATCGCTACTTTCTTATCCTCCTTGCTTTCGTTGCTCATGGATGCATACAAATCAATAAATTTGGCAATATCATGTCGGATCGCGAAACCGTGGGAAGGGGCGATCATTTCAATATCCAAGTCAGATACAGCTTCGATCAATGTACGCACATATCTGCGATGTGGATGAATAATAGCCTGATAGTATCCGATAAAGTCCTCGGTGATATCAAAACCGGCCTCATCGGCAAATAGATGCTCTACAGCCACGTGTGTGCTGAAAATATCGCAAGGGAACAAGATTTTATCTTCCACGCAATACGTAATCATGGTTTCCTCTGTATGGAGGTAAGGCGTTTCCTTGAACAGCAGTGTCTTGCCTCCAATATCCAGTTGATCCCCGTCCTTGATGACGAGGAAGTTCCGATGCTGGAGCTTATACATCTGCTGAATTTCCGGAACGGCAATCTCAGTGCAGACAATGGTGGCGTTTGTTGCCTTGGAAGCAAGTGCTGCTAATCCGCCAGAGTGATCGGGTTCTGTGTGATTGATGATTATATATTCAATATCCAATGGATCGATCAATTCGGCTACAGCTTCGGCAAATTCTCTACCAAACGCCATATCTACGGTATCCACGACGGTTGGTTTTCCAGTTTTTAATAAGTATGCGTTATAGGTTGTACCCTTAGATAATGTAAGACGGTGAAAGGGTACCTCACGATTATCGATTTTCCCTACCCAATAAATATCCTTTGCCAGCTTGAATCCTGGTTTCATAGGAATGACCTCCTGTTGTTTTGGTTTGTCTAATACAATTCGATTCTAGTTGGTTGTGATGATGAAAAAGATGATTGAAATCAAATTTTTGAATATTTCAAAATATTTATGCCTTAAATTTCGTTTTGTGATTGCAATCACAAGAAGGGGGATGGTTCTATTGTTCAATAATAGACACAGTCTGATTTTCAAATAGGAGAGTGAACTCAATGGAAAAAGTAAACCTCGTTCAATTTCAGGAATATAAAGAAGCTGCATTTACAAAACGAATTGTGCATAAGGAAGCCGACAATGTCATTTTTATTCTCAACTTTACTCCTCATGCTGAACTGCCAACACATAATCATCCAGGAGCAAATGTATATTTGCTCGTTCTTGAAGGCACCGGTGTTGTCACTGTGAATGGGGAAGAAACAGAAGTTGTTCAAGGGGATATGATCCATATTACCGGAGATGAGCACTTTTCCTATCGCAGTGGTGGGGAGGTAAACTCTAGCCTACATGTGGTATTGACCAAAACACCAAGTGAAAGTTATGCAAAAAATATATAAAAAATGCAAGTAGAGAAATCTTAGTCTAAACTCTAAACTCCAAACATACAAAAGCCGCTTGGTTTAAATGACCAGGCGGCTTTTGTATTGGAGAATCACACCCCGAAATAGGCTCCACATCCCCGTCTATCAGGATTACTGTGCCTGTGGCAAGCCCGATGCCTGTTCATCTACAAGCTACACCAGGCTACGGCATTCACGCTTTTCAACAACCTTATGATGAAATCCCGTCTGTACAAACGGCTTCCGAAGTGCCACAATACGTTTTAAAGGCCATTTTTCTCCAGCTGGGATATCGTACAAGGCTCGCGAAGTAGTCAACTCAAATAAATTGGTGTTTCATCGAAAGGAGGAGGCAGATTATGAAGCTGCATCGTGCCATTGTGGTGGATGATGAAATATTCACCCGCAAAGGGCTGATTCAACTTGTCGATTGGGAAACCTGTGGCTTTGAAATCGTGGGAGAAGCTGATAACGGTGAGGATGCACTGGAGCTAACCAGTCGTCTTCATCCGGATCTGATCATCACCGATATTCGTATGCCAGTGCTGGATGGATTAGAGCTGATTCGTTCTGTACTCGAACGGAGTACCCAACATCCTGCTTTTATTATCATGAGTGGCTACAGTGATTTTACTTATGCGCAGCAGGCACTTCGCTATGGAGTTCATGACTTTATTCTCAAGCCAGTTGATGATGGGCAGTTTTCGGCTACACTGCGCAAGCTGAGTGAAAGATTGCATCGTGAACAACAGAACGAGCAGCGATATCAGAACCACCGTACAGGCGGGCTGTTAGAGATGATGTTGATGAATCAAGTGGATGATGCAGTGGTGACACATTGGGAGCAGCAGCTGCGGCTTGGAGAAGCCACGTATATATACTATGTACTCGTCGAGCTGAATGATCAGCATCCTTGGCGCTCTGGTGACGATGGTGTCATGCTATCGCTTTTCCAATTCAGGGAGCTTATAGAGCGAGCGCTTCATCGTTTAATGGACGGCAAGTACCCTCTCTATGTCCATGAGCATCGTAATCGGGTTGGACTTATCGTGCCTGACTTCTTTTTAGCGAGTTTTGAAGCCAAGCTAGAAAATTTTATGAAAGCGCTACAGCAAGAGATTGAGGGGATGGAGTCACTAAAAGACCGGATGGGAAGTCGGGTGTTCGTGTATGCGGGAAGTCCTGTGAATCAGTTGCGGGATATCCAGCAGTCCTATGCCAGTGCAAAGGAAGCCGTGCTCCACAAATACATTCATGATCATAGCGGTATTGTTGTCTATTTGCAGGATGAAATGCCGCCCCTTCATTATAAAAACATTCATCAGGACATACTGGATAGCTTGACAGAGCAGGTCGAGGAATTCCAACTAGAAGAGCTGCGTGCGACCGTAGGTCATTTATTTAGCAGCTTTCGGGAAGAGTATTATGCTCCTGAGGCTATGAAAATGAGTCTGCATCAATGCGTTATTAGTATTGTGCGGGTTATTCAAAACATGCAGGGAAATGAGCGTTTACTTCAGTCGCTGGAACCGATGATCAACTGGCAGGATATGAATCTGTCGTTGGGTGAATTGCAGCGATTGTTTACAGCCTTTGCCGAGGAAAGTGGGAAATATATTGGAACTCTGCGCAAGGAATGTCAGCAAGGAGGAATCCAGCACATCCGTGCTTACATTGAGCAGCATGCTGCCGAGAATATAAGTCTGAAAAGCATTGCGGCTCGCTTTTACATGAATCCGGTATACCTCGGTCAATTGTTTAGAAAAACATACGGTGTGTACTTTAACGAATTCCTGCTGAAACTGCGTATTCAGGAGGCGAAACGTCTGCTGCGGCAGACGGATCTGCGTATTTATGAAATTGCGGAGCGCGTGGGCTTCGGCAGTTCAGATTATTTTGTGACTCAGTTTGAAAAGACGGCGCACGTCACGCCAAGTGAATACCGCAATAGCCTGAATGCTGGGCACGATCCAGAGAGGAACGACGAATGAAGAGGCTGATAACTATCCTGGATCATATACGGCTGCGGGATAAAATGCTGCTGCTTTATTTCCTCTGTGTTTTTACACCTATAGTGCTGACTAACCTGATCTTTTACCATGTTACCTCGCAAAATGTGAAGGAACAGCGAATTCAGGATATTACGCGCGCGCTGGAACAAACAAAAATTGAATTTTATCGGGAATTTGAAGATGCGATGGAAATCTCGTCTATCTTTTATACCGATTATCGACTCAATGAGGTGTTGGAAGAAACATATTCCCACCCTGCTGACTATATTGCTGTTTATGACACTTATTTGCGTCGTATCTTAAACAGTACTTACAGCCCTGTGTACCATTCTGTAGGTGGAATTACGATCTACACTGATAATTCAACGCTGCTGAATTCCGGGGGAATTAGCTTTATAGATGAGAGGGTCAAAAGCTTCCCATGGTATACCAAAATCCCGCCTGGACGCCAGTCCAAGCCTATATTTGTCCGTACCGATGACAGTGCCGATGAAAGTACTGACGAGCAGATACATCCCTTCAGCCTGATTCGACGGATGAACTATTTTTATTCCCCAAGTGGTCGTGAAAAAATACTAAAAATAGAGCTGCGAATGTCGTCCATTCGGGAGATTTTCAATAATCTGAATTTACAGGGAAGTCTCTTCCTGCTTAATGAACGGGGAGAAATCGAATACACAAATGATCCCAAGGTTGATATAAACCATAAAAGCGTGGCCTATAGTACCCTCAAGATGAACGAGAACACCATGGAGTTCAAGACCAGCTATGTGCTTACGAATAATCTGAACGGCTGGAGCATTGTGGCCGCAGTATCAAGGGATGAAGTGCTGTATGAAATGCAGGAACCTCGCAATTTTGCGCTCTTGTTAACCTGCGTGAATATGCTGCTGCCCACCTTGATCATTATCTGGATTACACGTTCGCTGAACGTGCGGCTTCGTCGCATTCTGAAACATGTGAAAAAGGTGAAAAATCAACATTTTGAACTTATTCCCGGTACGGAGTCCAGTGATGAAATTGGACAGCTTACAGGTGAATTTAATCGGATGACACTGAGAATCAAACGACTGATTAACGATGTCTATGTGGCCGATATTCAGCGAAAAAATCTGGAGATTCAGCGTAGACATGCCCAGTTGAACGCACTTCACTGCCAGATCAATCCACATTTTCTGTTCAATGCGCTGGAGACGATCCGCATGCGAAGCCTGATAAAGCATGAGGATGAGACAGCTCGCATTATCCATAATATGGCGCGGATTTTTCGCAATTCGCTGGTTTGGAACAAGGATCGGGTTACTTTGCAGGAAGAGCTCGAGTTGATCCGATGTTTTCTGGAAATCCAACAATATCGCTTTGGTGAGCGAATAAAGTATGAGGTACAGGCAAGCTCTGAAGACTTGGACCATCTGATTCCCAAGATGGTCGTGCTGACGCTAGTTGAAAATGCAAGCATCCACGGCATTGAGCCGCTAAAGCATGGGGGACGCATTGAGATCCTTTTCGGGCATGAGGAAGGACAACTTATTCTAACGGTTCGGGATAATGGGGTGGGTATGTCTGCGGAACAGGTGCAGCGTTTATATGATTACATGCAAAGGCAGGAGGAAATGGGTGAGCGTATAGGTCTGCAAAATGTCATCTAT
Organism: Paenibacillus ottowii; assembly: GCF_006874425.1. GTDB lineage: Bacteria > Bacillota > Bacilli > Paenibacillales > Paenibacillaceae > Paenibacillus > Paenibacillus ottowii. The sequence continues at coordinate 404,037 of NZ_VIJZ01000003.1, read as the reverse complement.
CGTCTAAAACTTTACTACGGGAACCGCTTTAAGCTTATCATTCGCAGTGCACCCGGCGAGGGGACGGAGATTCGTATCATGATTCCTGCGGATCGGGACCTATAGTTTCCTAAGCAACACCTTTAGATTGACAGGTGAACAGAACTAACGGCATTTTATAAAATGAAAGTGCTTACAATTTAAGGTGTACGAGAAACCCGCTGCTCAAGGGACGTCCGTACGATATTCACACACCATCGACAAAATAGGCCGAAAGGGGAAGGTCTGACATGACAAGCAAAAGGTTTGGAATCATCAGTCTGGTAATGGTTATGATGGCATCTATGATCACTGCTTGCTCAGGGAGCTCGGGTAAGGAACCTGCGTCGGGAGATAGCAAGGAGAAGGTCACATTCACGTATTTTAATGCCACGGCGGGAAGGGACGTTAATACCAATGAAACGCGGATCGGAAAAATATTGGAAGATCAGACAGGCGTGAACTGGAAGCTGGAGCATTTGGTAGGGGATTCGAATACGAAGATTGGCACGTTTATTGCCAGTAATGATTACCCAGACGTGATTGTACCAGATGGCACGATTGATAAATTGCTGGATGCCGGGGCTTTTATTCCCCTGAATGATTTGATCGATAAATATGGACCCAATATCAAGCGTGTATACGGACCGTACTACAACCTGATGAAAGCGGAGGATGGGAATATCTATTTCCTGCCGTTCAGTGCGGTGGTCGGTAATTATTTGTCTGCTCCTAACATAGAGCAGGGAGCTTTTTGGATACAGCGCAGAGTGTTGAAGGAGGCGGGATATCCAAAAATAAAAACGTTAGATGAGTACTTGGCTCTGATTCGGAACTATGCGAAAAAGCATGCCGACGAGGGATTAACCGGGTACTTGGCGTTAACCACGCAGGATAGGTTTTATGCGCTTACGAATGCGCCGATGCATCTGGCAGGCTATCCCAACGATGGCGGCACGATTATTGATATGAAAACACACCAGGCGACGGATTATGGAGATAAAGAAATCACGAAGCGGTATCTGAAGGAACTGAATCAGCTTAACGCAGAGGGCCTGTTCGATAAATCCTCCTTTGTAGACAATTACGATCAATATTTGGCAAAGCTGACCTCGGGTAAGGTGCTGGGCTTTTTCGATTACCGCTGGCAGGCAGGGCAGGCTCTAAATAACCTGCAGGAGGCTTCCAAGCGTTCCGGTAATGATGATCTGGAATATGTAGGGCTGCCTGTTGTATACGACAGGAATATAAAGGATCAGTATCTTGATCCGTCGTCATTTGTTAATAACCGAGGCATTGGAATTACGGTCAGTGCCAAGGACCCGGTACGTATCATCAAATTTTTCAACAATCTGCTAACCGACGAAAATCAGATATTATCCAACTGGGGGATCAAAGGTGAAACCTATGATGTAGATAAAAAAGGGCGCTTTTATCGGACCAAGGAGCAAATTAAGAAGACAGGTGAGGATGCGTTCCGTGACTCATTTGGATTCAAATATTTTGAATACAGCTGGCCGCGGTACGGTAACGGTTCTTCCTTACCCGACGGCAACTCGGCTAGCCCCGGACGGCAGCCTGAGGTTGCGCGGATGTCATATACCGAAGGTGATAAAAAGCTACTTAAAGCGAACGGTGTAGAGTCTTTCTCGCAGATGTTTTCTGCACCTGACGAGCGTCCATGGTTCCCAGCCTGGAGCATTCAGGTTGCCCAAGGCTCGCCTGCGCAGATCTTCCAGCAAAAGAAAGGAGACCTGCAGCGCAAATATTTTCCGCGCTTGGTGCTGTCTGCACCGGCACAGTTCGATGCCATTTGGATTGAATACACCACCGAGTTTAACAAGCTGGATGTGAAGGCTTTTGAGGAGCTGATCACGAAGGAGGTTGCCAAAAAAATCAAGACGGTCGGGAAAAAATAAAGGAGGAAGCAGCTATGAGCTACACGTCACCGCCACCCGTTACGACCTCCTCGGGCTATTTGCCGTCCTCACGGCGAACCGGCTTTAGGGGATTTATACACAAGCTGAACCAGCAGCGTGCACTCGTATGGATGTCCGTCCCTTTTTTAATCTGGCTGTTTATTTTTAAATATTTACCTCTTTGGGGCTGGACGATTGCCTTCCAGGATTTTAAGCCTGCCCGCAGGCTGCTTGATCAGCAATGGGTTGGATTAAAGCATTTCCGTTTTCTATTTCAGGATGAGCACTTTCTGCGGGTGATGCGCAATACGCTGGCGATGAGCTTTATTAATCTGGTGCTGGGCTTTGTCACCGCTATAACCCTAGCAATTTTGCTGAATGAGCTTCGTCAGATTGTGTTCAAGCGGGTGGTGCAGACGATCAGCTACTTGCCACATTTTATTTCATGGGTAGTTGCGGCCAGCATTATTAGTACGGCGCTATCAGCGGACGGCGGCATTGTCAATGAGGTGCTGATGTGGCTTGGACTCATTAAGGAACCTATTCTCTGGTTGGGTGAGGGAAGCTACTTTTGGGGCATTCTCGGTGCGTCGGAGGTATGGAAAAATGTTGGCTGGAATACCATCATTTATTTGGCCGCGATGACCACGATTGATCCCTCGCAGTATGAAGCGGCCGAGATGGACGGAGCAGGGCGGTTTCAGCGGATTTGGCATGTGACCTTGCCGGGATTAAAGCCGGTATTTATCATCCTGCTTATTATGAACATTGGTAATCTGCTGGAATCAGGCTTTGAACCACAATATTTGCTGGGCAATGGCATGAACGTGGATTACTCGGAAAATTTAGATATTTTCGTACTGAAATATGGTATTCAGATGGGCAATTTCTCACTTTCCATTGCTGCTGGAATGTTCAAAACAGTGGTTAGCTTTATATTGTTGTTTAGTGCCAATCATATTGCGAAGCGGTTAGGGGAGGAGAGGTTGTTCTGAAAAAGGAGTGAGTTTTTCTGGGAGGGGGCGTCGTCGCTTCGCTGTAAAGTCACTTTTTTAAGAACTGAGGGTAGTGGCAGGGAAGAGCTTAAGAAAGGCGCGTGACTCGCGCTTCCTTGTAATAACTGCGTCATGATGGTGGCTCAGCTTCGCTATCGCTTGTTTTTTAGGACTGGACTAGTGGTGGTGATGACGCGTGCTCATGCATTCTACAGGGAAGGTCGGTGGATTTTTAACAGGCCGCTTCGCGGACCTCAACAAGACCTCATCAAACAGCTAAAATATGACTTTCTATATTACTAATAATAATCCACGTAATTCACTCCAATTGTCACTGATATAAACACTCAAAATGACTGTTCCAAGTAACGGCACCAACAAGCTAAGAATAATCAATGGATTTAAGTGCTGGGCTAGACTACTTTTTAGAAAGGAGAGGAAGTCATGGGCAAAGGGAAGACCATACACGGGCGATTTCGGGCGCCCTCGGATCGGATTTTCGATGCGTGTAATGTCGTGTTTATGCTGTGCCTGATGGTGTTCACGCTGTATCCATTTTTAAATACGCTGGCGGTTTCGTTAAATGAAGCGAATGACTCGATTCGGGGTGGGATTTACTTGTGGCCGCGGGAATTCACGTGGAGCAATTATGAATTTGTATTCAAGGAAGCGACGATTTTCCATGCTACGTTGATTTCTGTATTACGTACGGTCGCCGGTACAGTGACCTCGGTGTTTTGCTGCGCAATGGTGGCGTATACGATTAGCCGGCCGGAATATGTGCTGCGCAAATTTGTCTCGATTGCTTTTATTTTGACGATGTATTTTAGCGGTGGCTTGATCCCCAATTTTCTCTTGATTCGTGAGCTTGGGATGCTGGGAACCTTCTGGGTGTACATCGTACCGGGGTTAATCGGGGTGTTTAACGTCATAGTCATTCGCTCCTTTATTGAGGGCTTGCCAGAGGGGATTTTAGAGTCGGCGCGTATTGACGGGGCCGGGGAGTTTGCTACTTTTATGCGTATCGTTCTGCCCCTGTGTGTGCCGGTGCTGGCAACGGTGTCGTTGTTCACGGCGGTCTCGCAATGGAATTCCTGGTTCGATGTATTTTTGTACAATTCGTCGTATGAGCAGTGGAGCACGCTCCAATATGAGCTGATGAAAATTTTGCAAAATTCCAATACGTCTGTTAACGCTCAGGATTATGCCAGCCAGTTTTCAGGGTCAGAAAATCTGGCGAAGGCAGTTACGCCAACCTCTATTCGTGCCACAATGACGATTGTCGCCTCAGTGCCTATTATTTTAGTCTATCCGTTTTTACAAAAATACTTTGTGAAGGGTATGACCCTGGGAGGCGTGAAAGGATAGTAGATATTTTACATTTTTTTTAGGAGCCATTTTTAATCCGCAAGCAACTGGAATCCAAGGGTGCCAAATATGAATTTGAAAATTGGAGTGCAGGAGGGATTGCTTTGCGGTCAGGTTGGTATACGCCTTTTTGTCTGGTGCTGGCTGGAGTGCTGTTGTTATCGCCTATCGGATGGTGGGGGTCGTCTGTAGCGAAGGCAGCTCCGTCTATGGAGCCTTTCCCGTCTTTTTCGGACACGGTGCGATCGGCGGGAATGACCGTTAAAACGTATGGATTTGAGCAAGGAAACAGCGACGGCTGGAAGCCACGGGGAGCTTATACCCAAATTGCATCCGTCACGGAAGCGGCATATGGCGGCACACACAGTCTGAAGGCAACCGCCCGTACGGCGGCCTGGAACGGGGCAGAACTGGATGTGAAGCCGCTGCTACTGCCAGATTTGGAATATGAAATTAGCGGATATGTGAAACTGGATGGCAATGCCGCGATTCCAAGCGTGCTTAAGTTCACGATAGAGCAGCAGCAAACAGGCGGGACTACAACATGGAAGACCGTAGCTCAGGCGGAGACAGCAGGCACATCGTGGATCAAACTCCGGGGGAGATATACTTTTACCGGGGAGATGAATGCATTGAAGCTGTATGTGGAGAACTCGAATCCCGCTCAGGCCTACTATGTGGATGAGGTGGAAATTAGGCAGGTATCAGTAACACGGACGAATCCTACAAGTGGGATCGTATCTGGGTTTGAAGATGGTACAGCCCAAGGATGGGTATCCCGCTTGGGAGCCGAGACCGTGCAGGTCTCGAATGCTGATGCACGGACCGGCTCGTACAGTCTGCTGACAACGGGCAGACAAAAGGCATATGCCGGCCCCAAGCTGGACGTGACGACCACGATGCAAAAGGGCAGCCGATATACGGTCAGTGCCTGGGTGAAGCTGGTGTCGGGAGAGCAGCCTGCCAAGGTGAGGCTCAGCGTACAGCGTGATCATCAAGGACAAAGTGCATATGAAACGGTTGTAGGTGATACGACGATCGCGACAGGAGGATGGATCCATTTGTCTGGTACGTATACATTCGCACATGATGCAGATGCCGTTTCTATGTACCTGGAATCGCCAGAAGGAACGTCTTCCTTTTATATGGATGATTTCGAATTGTCCCTGGTGCCGCCGCTGGCGATTGAAAAGGACATTCCCTCTTTGCACGGATTATATCAGGGACAGTTTAGCATCGGCACAGCGATTGAGGCTTTTCAGACTGAGGGAGCTTACGGAGAACTGGTACAGAAGCATTTTAACAGCGTCGTAGCAGGGAATGCGATGAAGCCTGCCTCCTTGCAACCATCCGAGGGGCAGTTCCATTGGGAGGAAGCAGACCAAATTGTGCAATTTGCCAGACAACATGGTCTGGAAATTCGTTTCCATACCTTGGTGTGGCATAACCAGACCGGGGATTGGATGTTTAAGGACAAAAATGGACAGCCGATGACACCAACTGCTGAGAATAAAAAGCTTTTGCTGGACCGCCTGGAGACGCATATTCGTGCTGTTGCCGCTCGGTATAAAAAAGTCATTACCGATTGGGATGTGGTGAATGAGGTCATTGATCCTGACCAGCCGGATGGGATGCGCCGCAGCAAGTGGTACCAGATTACAGGTACCGAATATATTGAAAAAGCGTTCCGTGTCACAAGGGAAGTGGCGGGTCCGAATGCGCGGTTGTTCATCAACGATTACAATACCCATGAACCGAAGAAGCGGGATTTTCTGTACAATCTGGTGCGTGACCTGCTGGCCAAAGGCGTCCCGATTGACGGCGTAGGTCACCAAACACATATCCGCCTGGAGTTTCCTGCTATTGCCGAAATCGAGCAATCCATCGAAAAGTTTGCTTCACTTGGGCTGGATAATCAGATTACGGAACTGGATATGGGCCTCTACTCCAATGATACGGATCGCTACGAAACGATCCCTGAAGCCATGCTGATTCGTCAGGCTTATCGTTATCAAGCACTATTTGATATGTTTACAAGACAGCAGGAGCATATCAGCAATGTGACGATTTGGGGAACGGATGATGGCAATACATGGCTCAGTACGTTCCCGATTGCCCGGCTGGATAAGCCGCTGCTGTTCGATGAACGGTTAAAGGCCAAATATGCATATTGGGCGCTGGTTGACCCATCCAAAGTGCCGCCGCTGCCGGCAGAGAGTAACGAATAAAGGATGTGAGACAGAGAAGTACAAAGCTAAGCTTTTACCTCATTTAACACAAAAACAGGCTGTACATACATGCTCGGACACGTATGTACAGCCTGTCTTTGTATCGTAAAGATAAAAGCAGTTTTATTCCAAGTTAGCGTGTTGACTAAACATGGATTCGGAGGTCAGCTTGCGCAGCTTCATCGTTCTGAGCACCAATGCATCACCATACAGCAGCAGGGTTTGCTCAAATAGCGAGCCCATAGGCTGAATCGTCTGGTAATCCTTGTTGGATGGGTCTTTAGGTGCACCGGGCAGCTTGACGATGATATCAGCCAGTTTGCCGATGCTGGACTCGGGCGAAGTGGTAAGCAGCGCCAGTGAGGCCCCGAGCTTCTTTGCTTTGTCTGCCATGGAGACCAGACTTTTGGTTTCACCAGAGCCTGAACCGATCATCAACAGATCGCCCTCAGTCAAACCAGGGGTTACGGTTTCCCCAACTACGTAAGCTCGAATTCCCATATGCATGAGCCGCATGGCCAGCGAGCGCATCATGAACCCTGATCGCCCCGCCCCTGCTACGAATACCTTATTCGCAGCAGCGATGGAGTGGATCAGCTGTTCTGATTCGTTATCGCTAATTAGCTGCGGAACGAATTGCAGTTCCTTGATAACCTCGGATAAATATTGAGAGGTTTCCATGGGGATTAACCTTGTTTGATGAGCTGTTGCATTTGCGAAGCTACAGCCTTTTTGTCGTCTTCGCCAGTAATCCCGCCGCCTACGATAACCAGATCCGGTTGAGCTTGTACTACTTTGGACAATGTGCTCAGCTTGATACCGCCAGCTACGGCTGTTTTGGAGTTTTTTACGACTTTTTTGACGGTTTGCAATGCTTCGAATGGACTTTGTCCTTCCGCTTGCAGATCGTAGCCAGTATGCACACAGATGTAGTCAACACCTAAAGCATCGATTTCTTTCGCACGTTGCTCCAGATTTTTAACACCGATCATGTCCACCAGGATTTTTTTGCCGCCTTGTTTTTTAGCTTCTTCTACTGCACCTTTAATCGTTGCATCTTCAGCTACAGCCAAAATCGTAACGATATCTGCACCAGCCTCGGAAGCTTTCAGCACTTCATAGCCCCCTGCGTCCATAACCTTCAGGTCAGCCAGCACCTTTAGATTGGGAAATGCCTCTTTCATTGCTTTTACAGCATGAAGTCCTTCATTGATGACAATCGGCGTACCGATTTCTACGATATCAATATACGATTCCACTTCTTTTACCAATGCAATCCCTTGCGGGATATCTACTAAGTCTAAAGCCAATTGAAGTTCCATGTTATTAACTTCACTCCTTAAGTGAATTGTATTTGGATGAACAGGTACATGCTTTTGTTGGGCTGTACTCTATAACTTTGCTTTCGTGCACAGGTTTGATTGTAAGGCCCAGGTATTCGGTTGAAAAGTACGCACTAATTCGTAACGTAGTTACCCTGACGATACTATAGATCATAAAAACCGCTCATAAGAGAGCCAACATTTTGTCCTCTTTAACATTATTCCGATAATAAAATGCATCTATTCGTGACCAGTAAGTGTACACATCCATGTCAGGTTGCAAAAGAATGAATGTACAGATAATTGAATTGACTTCAAGTTAGGTTTTGACTATATTTGCAATATACTGGTATGTAAAAAGGGAAGCTAACAGCATAACTACCCTGAAGAATAGCCACTAGGCTAGGGGTGACCGTAATTTTCAGGATAGGGAGGCGGAGTCTAGTGGAAGAGGTCCTGAATCATAGGGGAGCTATTTATTTGTTGTCGGACAACCACGAACTTGATAAAGCTTGTGAGTTGTTTAGAATCAGCTACACACATAATGATTGGGATGAAGCAAACAAGGTTGCGGATTATATGCATTCGTTGGCTGAAAGCCTGTATCACACCCAACTGAGAAATGCTGCGGACGGCAAGTACGAAACATTGGACACCAAACACCCGCTGGTATTTTATTATGCTTACAGCTATCTGGCGAAATCGATTTATTATCAGAATATAGGCCAGTATGAGAAAGCCAGAGATTATATTATGAAGTATAGCGAAATGGGCTGGTTTATGGGGCTGGATCAAAGCGGTCACGAAGAAGTAGAAAGATTCCGTTTTCTCGCCAAGGCCAATTTATATTCGATTGATTTACTTTTGGGGAAGAGGGAGCTTTTATCGGAATATGTTCAGTTTCTTCACGACAATGACGAGGAGCTATTACCAGGAATGGTGGGTATTGCCGAAGCCGCTAACTTGAATAATTGGGATATTGACGACCTGCTGAACGAGTTTGCCGATGATATTGAGATATTTGAAGGTTATGAAGATAGAGCAAACCGAGTATATTATTTAAAACTGGTCAGCCAATTAGCTATTTACCATCTAAAAAAGAAGCAGCACATCGTTGCTTTGAATTATATTCTTGTTTCTCTGAAGTTCTCTGTTGGTGTAGAAACGGATGCTGATTTCAGGACACTGGTTGCACTGTTCGAGACTTTTCGAGATGAGGCAACACCGTCACAGCAAGAGCAATATCAAACCATTTTATTAAGGGCGCTTCATCATGAAAAAGGCATTAACCTCGATAACTATGGTCTGAGCGTTTCTTAGTGTTGTTTGAGTTTCGGGTTTCGATCGTCTGACCCAGTAGGGATTTTGTAAATAAGGGGAGCACACTTTTACGCAATTTGCGGATCAGTGGGCTCCCCTTTCTCATGCTAATACATCATTTATTTATTTTACAATATAGGAAGTCAGGTTATCGGCTAGATACTGCATCGTTTCGCTCGTCTTTTGCATACGCTCCATGACCTCGGTAAAAGTGCTTACCAGAGTCGCCTGCTCTTGAGAGGAAGCAACAATTTGCTCTATTTCCTGCTCCATTTGACGAATGGAGTTCTGTACATCCTTTAGAGCTCCCTCAATATCGACCGTCGCTTTTTTGGACTCTACAGATAGCTTGCGTACTTCTTGAGCAACGACACCGAAGCCGGCTCCTGCTTCTCCGACACGTGCGGCTTCAATCGCGGCATTGAGTCCAAGCAGGTTGGTTTGATCGGAAATTTCCTTGATGAATACAGCAACCTGATTGATTTTACCCGAGTTTTGTACGGCAAATTGGGTGTTCTTCAAAATGTGTTCACTGGTAGCTTGTAACTCCTGCGAATGCGCTGTTACTTGCTGCACCATCTCAATGAGCTGCTCGGTAACGGAGCGGTTTTCAGATACGATTTGATCCAGTTGATTTTTATTGGTCAAATTATAGGAGGCGGCAAAAGCCGCAATGACTTCTCCTTTATCGTCAAACACAGGAATACTGATCATATCAAGAGGATATCCCAGTACTTCAGCCGGAATGTGAGTCAAGCTGGCCTCATGTCCATTTTTAAGCATGGTGAAATTTTTGTAGCCCTCAAGCAGCTCTGAGCCTGTTTCAAAGCCAAGGTCCATACCCTCCGATTGGCTATAAGCCAGAACGTGAGTGCGGTCGAAGAGGGCAAGGGTAACCTTCTCCCGCATAATCTGTTGTATATAGGGGATGGCAGCAATTAATGCATCTATTGTATTCAAGTGGAGGACCTACCTTTCTTTACTAAGTATATTTTTTATAGTCCTATATTATTGTCGGTCTAAAGACGGATAAAAGTTACAAAGGTATCGAATGTTTCAAGAAAAATGGACATTTCAGAAAAAAAGGCATATCGTTTCACATCGAAACGATATGCCTTCGTATTTAATCTGAACGTGTCAGTGCTGTGTGTATAAGCGGTTTACTTGCCGCGCTGCTCGAACAATTGTGCAATCTCTACAATCACCTTGGTAGCAAGCACCATGTTGTCCACTGACACATACTCGTACTTACCGTGGTAGTTCTCCCCACCTGTAAAAATATTCGGTGTAGGCAGTCCCATATAGGACAGCTGTGAACCGTCTGTACCTCCACGAATGGGCTTAACAATGGGCTCAATATTCAGCTTCGTCATTGCTTCATGAGCGATATCGACGATATGCTTGACAGGCTCGATTTTCTCTTTCATGTTGTAGTACTGGTCTCTCAGCTCCAGCGTAATCCGGTTTTCTCCATAGGCAGCCTGGAGCTCTTTTACGATATTCGTCAAATAAGCTTTCCGGTTCTCAAAGCTCTTACGATCAAAATCACGGATGATATAGTGCAGTTTGGCTTGTTCTGCTGTGCCTGTAAACTCCGACAGATGATAGAATCCATCATACCCGTCTGTATATTCCGGCGCTTCATTCGCAGGTAATCTGCTGTGCAGCTCCATAGCGATTTTGGCCGCGTGGATCATTTTGTTTTTTGCCGTACCGGGGTGCACGTTCACACCGTGAATGGTAACATGAGCAGCTGAGGCATTGAAGCTCTCATATTCCAGCTCTCCAAGTGGTCCACCGTCTACTGTATAAGCATATTCAGCGCCAAAAGCGGCTACATCAAAGCGTTCTGGTCCTCTTCCAATCTCTTCGTCTGGTGTAAAAGCAACGCGAATTTTGCCATGTTTAATTTCTGGATGATCTATCAGATAGTGGATCGCTGTCATGATTTCTGCGATGCCAGCTTTATTGTCTGCACCAAGTAGGGTGGTACCATCTGTTGTGATCAGGGTATGGCCTTTATATTGAGTCAATTCGGGAAACTCACGTGGGGAAAGGACTACACCAAGCGAGGCATTCAGTGTGATATCGCCCCCGTCATAGTTTTCCGTCAACTGTGGTTTCACTCCTGCTCCAGTGAGCTCGGTAGCCGTATCGAGGTGGGCCAGAAAACCAATGACGGGAACCTCCTTATCCGTATTGGAGGGGAGAGTTGCCATCACATAACCATGTTCATCAATGGTTACGTCTGTCATGCCGATGGCTTTTAGTTCGTCTACCAGAAGGTTGCCCAATGTGAGCTGGCCGGGTGTAGTGGGGCAAGTGTGACTGCTCTCGTCGGATTGGGTATCTACCTGAACATAGGTAGTCAGGCGGTCAATCAGTTCCTGTTTCATGTGGTTATCCTCCTTGGACCTTTTCTATTATGGTATGTATTTTATCATGATTAGACTTAAAATATGATATACCATCTGAGACTTCCATGATCTAAAAAGGAGTATTCCGTAGATTCCTTTTAACATATATAGGATACTTTAATCTACGAATCTTTTAAATTGTGCCTTATTACTGAGTCACTTAACGTTACGTTCATAGATTTGAAGCATAGAATACACTATCAAAAGCAAGGGAGGTGAGTTCTATGGCAATCCTTTTACCTTCGCAAATTTACAATCTTGCTGCTGGTGTAGGTGAATCTTTTTTTGAAAACCTGAGAGGCGGTAATAATGCTACAATTACCGTGAATAATTTCGGTGCCAATCCGGTGAATCTTGTGGTTACCCGTGTTAACGCTCCTGTGATCACTTATACTATTCCGGCGGGCAATAGTCTTACGTTAGAAGTTGCCTTGCTGCTGGTAGCCGCTCTCCAAGCTACTCCAGCTGGAGCAGTAACAGGTACCATCCAAATTGCTACTGCTGATTTTTAATCTGTAACGACTTGACCCTCTAACTCTAGCTTTGCCGAAAGGCAAGGTTAGGGTTTTTTTTATTGTTTGGAAATTTTCTGAAACTTTTTTCAGGTTGTACCGATATATACATATGGCATCGTAAATAACACATCGAAAAGGAGTACCCTGTATGAGCTTTAGCAACCCGGTTTTACGTGATGACATCTTTTTGCGTGAAGATGAAAGAGAAGCTAGCGAACAACGTATGACTATCGGAGGAACGGTGAACAAAACGTTGCTTCTGCTAGTCCTGCTCATCGTCTCTGCCAGTATTACCTGGTATATGACCTATCAAGGAACCATAGAGGTGCTATCGTTGATGACGGCAGGCCTTTTTGGGATGGCAGGCATAGCACTTGCGATATCCTTTTTTCCAAAAACGGCTCCATTACTTGCACCTGTATATGCGATTCTGAGTGGCTTTGCTTTAGGTGGCGTTTCTGCTTTTATGGAATATGAGTACCCTGGAATTGTAGTTAATGCCATTTTGCTGACTGTGGGTATCTTGTTCTTGATGCTCTTTATGTATACACAACGAATCATCAAGGTGACACGTGGCTTTATCTCATTTGTTGTCCTATGTACGATGGCGATTTTTCTGGTGACGTTGGTTGACTTTATTTTGAATTTTTTCGGTATGAATGTTCCGTATATCCATGAAACGGGCTGGGTGGGTATTGGCATTAGTTTATTTGTCGTCATCATAGCCGCTTTGAATCTGCTCGTAGATTTTAATTACATTGAGGAACAAGCTGATCAAGGCGCACCCAAATATATGGAATGGTATGGCTCTTTTGCATTACTGGTAACTTTAGTGTGGCTATATGTACGAATATTGGATTTGTTAGCCAAATTTAGCGAGAGAGACTAAGGTCTGCAATGACTTCATATAATTAAGTAGGGCGAGAACAGAAGGACGGCTGAATGTCGTCCTTTTTTGTATAAAAGAAGCGGTTTAAAAAATGCATTTTACGTTAAATACATAGAAGTTGGGTAAACATAGAGGATAGACAGGGGAGGAGTGAAATAAATGTATCAAGTGGTGCTGGTGAGGCATGGAGAAAGTGTGTATAACCAACAAAACCTGTTTACAGGCTGGACGGATGTCGATCTGACTGAAAAGGGAACTCATGAAGCCATCGAGGCAGGACGTATCCTCAAGGAGGCTGGGTATACGTTTGATTTGGCATTTGCTTCTGTGCTAAAACGTTCAATCCGCACGTTGTATCATATCTTGGATGAGTTGGATCATCTGTGGATACCTGTGCAGAAGTCATGGAAGCTGAATGAACGCCACTACGGTGCTCTTCAGGGACTTAGCAAGCTGGATTCGGCCGTCCAATATGGCGAGGAACAGGTTCATATTTGGCGGCGTAGCCTGACCGTGCGACCTCCTATGTTGGACGCGCAGGATGAACGGAGTCCACATCGGGAAGAGCGCTATCGCCATATCAAGCCGGAGGAGCTGCCGCTCGGGGAGAGTCTGGAAGATACTGTGCATCGGGTCGGTGAGTTTTGGAAGCAACGGATTGTGCCGTTGATTCTTAAAAAGGACCGGGTTATTATTTCTGCACACGGTAATACCTTAAGGGCCTTGATCAAGTATATGGAAAATCTGGATGAGACTTCGCTGCTGGATTTGAACATTCCCACAGGCATTCCACTGGTGTATGAGCTGGATGATCATATCGATCCTATCCGGCGCTTCTATCTTGGTGATCCGAGTCATGTAGAGGCAAAGAAACAGGCGGTGGCCAACCAAAGCAAGGTGACGGAATGACTTCCCATACAACAAAGAGGACAGGACGCTTGCTTGCATCCTGTCCTCTTTGTTGTTGATACACATTAAGTGTTCGCAGCAGTATCCTCTGCATCCAGGCTGTCTTCCTCAGTAGGAAGTGCCCATACCGATACACTGCCGGCACGAACGGGAAATATGCCGTAGCCATCCTGTTCGATTTGTACGGTATGATCGTGATGTCCGGTCAAATCGATCCATTTCTCCCCGGCACGTTTTTTACCCACAAACATTCGCTTTTCCCCGTCACCTGCGTTGGTAATCACCACGGCACATCCGGAGCCGTGCAGTTCAGGGACACCCTGACGAACCCATCCAATCGTATGGGGATCATCAAAATAATCTTTTTGCTCACCATAGGCTTTGTGGTACCGCGCATATAGGAGTGGGTCTAGCTCAGCCTGCTTGCCTTTCACAGGCGTTTGTCCCCGGATACCGTAGTAATCCCCGTAGAATACGCAAGGATAACCATCTTTGCGCAGTAGGATGAGTGCATAGGCACTGGGCTTGAACCAGTCCTCCACCCAAGATTCGAGCGCTTCGTGCGGCTGGGAATCATGATTATCGACAAAAGTAACCGAGTTCAGGGGATGGGTATGAACCAGCGTATCCTCGAAAATGGTGCTTAAATCGAAATCCTTACCACCCAAGGAAGCGCTATGTAGTTTGTAGTGGAGGGATACGTCGAACAGGTCAATTTTATAATCAATGGTATCCAGAAACTTTTGACACGACTCCAGATCCGGTTTCCAAAACTCGCCTACCATATAGAAATCCTGCCCACGCTTTTTAATCATTTCTGTGGCAAACTCCCGTACAAATTCATGATTGATATGCTTGATGGCATCCAGACGGAATCCATTGCATTGCAGGGTGTCCACCAGCCATTTGCCCCAGCGAATCATTTCCTTGCGCACATCCTGATGATTATAGTCAATATTGGCGAACATTAAATAATCATAATTGCCGAATTCATCATCTACATGATCGCTCCAGTTTTTATTTTTGCCTAAAATGCGATAGATTCCTGTCCGGTCCTGACTTGCATCGTAATCCGTTCCGTTAAAATGTTCGAAATTCCATTGAAATGTGGAATACTGACCTTGTCGGCCGGGAAATGTAAATTTAGTCCAGCCTTCGATATCAAAGGGCTCAGAAATGACCTCGTTGCGGTTATCCGGGTTGACCTCGACAACCTTGAATACCTCGGTCTCATCCGCACCAGCCTTATGGTTCATGACCAGATCGACGTAGACGGCAACACCGTGGCGAACACAGGCCGCTACAGCTTCCAGCAGGTCTTCCTTGGTGCCGTATTTGGTGCGTACTGCACCTTTTTGGTCAAATTCGCCCAGATCATAAAGGTCATAGACGCCGTAACCCGTATCCTCGGGCGATTGGCCTTTGGTGACAGGTGGAATCCATATCGCGTCAATTCCTTTGGCCTTCAGTTCCGGTGCCAGGCGAGCGAGCTTTTTCCAGTGAGAACCGTCAGCTTCGACATTCCACTCGAAAAATTGCATCATCGTATGGTTCCTTTTCATATGCGTCCCTCCTTCATATATAACAAGTTACCCACCAAGTGAGGGGGGCTAAACGTCTGATGGCTAATATGATGTGGATGCAGGACATGGATCGTTGTATAACGTATGCTAAATCATTAAAATTTGTTATACCTGGAGTGACCAGACCGACTCAATACCTAGAAAAGAAAACGTGAAAACGTTAAAATAAGTGTAACTTAGCAATAGATCGGATTTCAGGCAAACCATGAAACTTGAACAAGAGAGGGAAGGAGAGATAGACGTGAAAAATCCACAGCAGAATAAGGATGAAGCAAAAGAACCGCTGATGAAAAAATGTACGTATTGTCAGGAGATAAAGCCATTAACGGATTTTCAGCGTAGAACCGGTCGCCGGGCGGGTCCTTATTCCCGGCGTGGTCCTTGCCGTTCCTGCCGGGGGTTAGCCCCGCAAGAACGAGCGGTTACGTCCGCTCCTTCCCAAGAGGGCACGAAGCCCCCGGTTGCTCCCGCGGGACGGCGTAGCCTTGAAGCAGATACATCTGCGCATCCTTTGGAGGCGTCCGGGCTGGCTTCTATGGAGTCTGAGCGGCCTCGCAGAAAGCCCATCACGGACAAAGCACGCGAGCGCCATCGGCAGCGAGTCCGTCACTTGCTTAGCAGACTGAAGCCTGCGGATACCCATGCATTGCGACTTAATCGCAACGGCCTGATTCGGCTAAGGGGCAAAACGGACCAAGGGAGACGCTGGTATCAGGAGATCGAGCTTGATCTGGCGATGACTTTGGTCAGAGAACGCATGGCGGTGATTGTAAATCCGTACACGGTCCGCAGGCTTTATAGCAACAAGGAATTCCGCCAATATGTGCTTAAACGTGACCGCTATACCTGCTTTTTTTGCGGAGGCTATGGCGACACAATTGATCATTTACTTCCTCGGGCTAAAGGTGGGCATACCACGCCGGTAAATTGTGTATGTGCCTGCAACGAGTGCAATCAAGTTAAAGCTGCCCGTGATGTAGAGGAATTCATCGAGTCTGGCGTACCGCTACCGAATTCTAATGATTTCGAGCCTCCCGCTGCTCCCGAGAACCCCGAGGCTTCTGAGGACACCTTGCACACCAAGACCGATTCTTAGGAAATCGACCAAACTCACTCTCTCTATTATCCATTTCTAGTACAAAATACCCTCTTTATTAAGGTAAACTTAGACAAAAATCGTGCTTATTCTAATTTTTATCTAAAATAACAATAAAAAAATTGCAGAAATTTGTGCAAATTTAAAATTTCTTCGACGATTGGGTTGTGAAAGGTGTAATATAGAGGTATAGGGTTCCGTTTCGTCCTGTTGTAGTCACGAGGGAGCGCTTCGTGAGATATTCCGCAGCAGTAACAACAACAGAATAACGTCCAGGCAATATACAATTGGCATCTGCGATCACCAGTCTTGCCCTTTAGGGTATAGGCCAGTTTAAGCTGTGCTTCTTGCATGTTTAAGGGCGAATTCATTAACGTTTTATTGCTAGAGTTTATGATACAGGTTACGAGAAAGGAATGGACTTCTATTTTCACAGTAAAGGAGGACGTTCACGCATGTCTGAAAACCAACAAGAGGTGGCCGTAACACAAGAAGCTACCAAAGAGTCTCGGGATGTATTGGACCAATTGATGAAACCGGAGGTTCAGCAATCGCTGACCGTACTGGTAGAGAATCTGCCAAAGTTGACTGAAATGGTTACTTTTATGACCGATGCTTATGATGTAGCACGCAGTCTGGCAACTGACCCTGTCTTTATCGGAGATATGAAAAACTCCATGGGTGAGTTTGTGAAGCCTGTTACAGATTCAGCTAAAGGATTGGCTTCTGCTGCAATTGAAGCAAATGACCGTGTACAAACTACGGATGGCAGTGTAGGTCTGTTTGGCCTGCTCAAAATGCTTAAAGATCCTAATGTACAAAAAACGCTGCGTTTCAGCCAGGCTTTCCTGGATATTCTGAATGAGCGCCAACGCGAAAGCAAATAATTACCTGATCGAGAACGGAGGATGGACATGTCGAAGCAAATTTTGATCTTGGGCGGCGGATACGGCGGCTTGCTGGCCGCTCTTACAGCACGCCAGCATATGGACGCTAGCCAAGCAACCATTACAGTGGTAAACCGCTTTGCGTCGCACCAAATTATTACGGAACTGCACCGTTTGGCTGCAGGTACGATTGCCGAAAAAGCTGTGGCGCTTCCTTTGGAAAAACTGCTGCGTAACAAGGATATTATCCTGAAAGTGGATACGGTTTCCGAAATCAAACCGGACGATAAGAAAGTAACCCTGGCCAGTGGTGCTACATTGAGCTATGACGCTCTCGTTATTTCCCTGGGCAGTGAAACGGCATATTTCGGTATTCCGGGGCTGCAAGAGCATAGCTTCACACTGAAATCAGTGGCAGAAGCCAATCGCATCCGTGCACATGTGGAAGCTCGTCTGGATGCTTACAAGCAATCCGGTAACAAAGCGGATGCTACCATCGTTATCGGTGGCGGCGGTCTGACAGGCGTTGAGCTGGTGGGCGAATATGCCGACAAACTGCCTGCAGTGTGCCGTGAAAAGGGCATCAACTACGAAGATATCAGCTTGTATTGCGTAGAAGCTGGACCATCTATTTTGGCAGGCTTCCCTCAACCACTGGTTGATCGTGCAGTAACAAGCCTTGAGAAACGTGGCGTTCAAATCGTAGCGGGTGTTCCGATTACAGAAATGAAAGCTGACGAAGTTCTCCTGAAAGACGGACGTTCAATCAAAACGAACACACTGATCTGGACGGGCGGCGTACAAGGTAACGCACTGGTTGGCGCATCCGGTATCGAAGTAAACCGCGGTCGCGCAACGGTGAATGGCGCATTGCAATCGACTTCTCACGAAGATATCTTCCTCGCTGGCGACAGCGCAGTAGTGTTCCCAAGTGAAGGCGAGCGTCCATACCCTCCAACTGCACAGTTGGCTTGGCAAATGGGCGAAACCGTGGGTTACAACCTTTTTGCTTACTTTAATGGAGCGAAAATGGAACAATTCACACCAGTATTCTCCGGTACACTGGGCAGCTTGGGAAGAACAGACGCGATCGGTACTGTAGGCGCGAATGGCACCCAACTGAAAGGCGCTGTAGCTACTTTGATGAAAGAAGGCAGTAACATCCGTTACTTGTCCCACATCAAAGGACTTTTTGCTTTGGCCTATTAATATTCATTACATTTTATATGAATTATTGAAAGAGAGCGCTGTTTAGCGCTCTCTTTTCTCATTCTTTGACACTAGCGATGTTTACGCATTCATAGATAATCTTAAATGATAAATCTCTGTAAAGAGTATTCCCAGGCGTCTTGTAACCGTTTGTATAAGAGGACCAATGTGTGAGATCTTTGGACTTTGCTGCGGTGATATGCGACCCAAATACATAATAAGTGTCACAGTCTTTGACAATCGAAGGATCATGAACCGATACATTAGAGAAGGTGGGCACATCCTGCTTATTGTTCTGTTTCGGCACCGCTGCCGCGGCATCCATTGTGCCTGATGGTACGCCTTGCGATTGCTAATAATAAAGTGAATGCTAGTGCAATGCTCGACCTGACTCTACGCTTAACAAAACTTCTCATCATATACATTTTCCCCTTTCTAATTGGAATACAGTGATATATTCTGCTTTCAGCATTAAATAATTTTATATTTATAAATATCATTAATGTATTTATGAATTAAATGATTGTATGGAAGGTGTAATATTCTATAATTAGGTAGGGATTATAAATTTTGGTTGACTATATGTCTTGTTGGAGGTACGTTAGTTATAAACAAAACAGTTGTATCTTTGAGCTGTTTATGAACAAAGGAGGATATTATGAAAATCAGGTTGTTCGTATGCCTTATGGTTTTATTTAGTATTGCTACTGTACACTCGAATTCAACATCAGCTCAAGCTCAGACCCCCATACACTTGAAGGTCAATGACCATTACGTTTTATACACCTATCCTGCCTCACCTTTTGTGGATACGAAGGGGAGATTGCTTATACCGCTTCAAGCAGCTAATGGGTGGTAAAGTAACTTACAATGCAGCGAGCAAAACCGCTTCTGTTGATATTTTGGGGCGTAATGTAACGACTATAATCGATTCACCTGAAATATCGGTTAACGGTGAGCTGATGACAATGGACACAGTCCCCATCATGAAAAGCAACGTGATGTTTTTGCCAGTATCCATTTTGTTGAAAGATACAGATACGAAGATGGAGTGGGATTCCAAGCGGGGCTTATTGAAGATAAGGCATGACAGTTTTACGGAAAGCCCAGTTCTTATGAGGTTCGAGGGACAAGACTTGGCCAAAGTCATTGATGCGAATGCATTTGGTCTTACTTCCTTTGACTGGGATCAAAAGCAGGGCGTATTAAATATTTATGCTACGTATAAGAATGGATTATCGCCCGTCTTCAAGAAAGTTGACTTCAATCCTATGATTGTGTATAGCAAAGAGACCTATACTGTAGACCCTTATTCTAAACCTGGTTCATTTCACAAAGTCAAAATAACCAGCCCTGGTCATTTGGTTTATACAATGAATATCGATACAATTGATGCTGATAATGATTATATAAAGTATATCACTTCCGTAGGCAGGCTGATTCAATAATTGAATTCATAATGGTTGTACATCAAAAAAAGCGACAAAGGCCGTAAGGCCTCTGTCGCTTTTTTTGAAAAGTATGATTTCAGAACGAAGTTATCGTGTTGCTGTTTTCGCTGGACTTAATTTTACCCACTACTCGAGATACCGAGTTTCTATTCTTAAGCTCATAAAGGACGTTCTCTATTAGGGAGTTTCTTTGCGTATTAGTAAGTGTGTTGTTCCAAGCATCAGTTTTTACATATACATCTACGTTAGCTTCACTGCTGTCGCCTCTTACGGTGAAGTCAAAGCCAACACCTGCATAGTTACCGTATTTGTCAGTCAAAGAACGTTGGATACTACTAGTATCCAGAGAAGAAGCCACTTTCTTAATCGTTACATCGCCTCTGCTGTTGGTTGAAAAGGTCGCCAATTTATCTCTATTACTGGAGTTCTTCACTGTGCCGTCAATATCGGCATCTTTGTACTCTTTCAAAATGTCCTTAACGATGTCCTCCAGGTAGCTTTCCTTTCTGCTGTCGGACAGGTCATCCCATCTGGACTTGGTCATTTCGATGGTCACGTCAATATCGCTTTTGTTACCATCCAGTGTGATATCCGAGTTCGTGTTGTAGGAATCACTGTAATCCTTGTTCAGTTGCTTTTGTAGATCTTTCAAGGTGCTTGAACTATTTTTGCTCGCTTCATCTTTCAGCGTCTGGTTGTCTTTTTGCAATTGAGCAATGGTAGCATCTTTCGTTGTGTTCGCTGCTTTCGCTGTGTTCAGTTCCTGCGTCAGGGTTGAAATTTGGTTATTCAATGCTGTAACTGTAGATTGATCAATAGGAACACCGTTGTCAGCAATGACCACGCGTTTGTTGGTGCCATCCCATGTTACTTTTTTATCCAGCGCTGTACCTGCCAGCTTCAACGGGATATACGTCACGCCATCCAGCAGAAATGGTTCTGTTTTAGCATCAGCAGGAACCTCGGTTCCGTTGTAGATAATTTTAATATTGTTATATACTGCTTGGATCGGCTTAGTTACTTGTGCAGCATATGTAGATTGGCTGAACAGAGCCCCGGAGATGGCCAAGGCCGATACGGCAGTGATGATGACTGGTTTCTTCATGGACTTCAATGATTTCATTCGTCGGTCTACCCCTTTATTTAAGAATTATAGCGTGATACATAGACTAGAGTAACATTAATACATGCAAAATCCAACAGGTTGGAAGAGTTGTTATTGGTTATGCCTATACTAGTTAGACGCAAAAGCGACTGCAAAAGTTGCCCTGTTTGCGTAAATATTTTTCCAAAAGTATCCGAACAAAATAAAACAAGTCCGCTGCACAAGACAGCGAAACTTGTTCGTAGGAAAGTCCGTTAAAGTCTCAAAAGTTGAATTATTTATGGTCCTTCAGCTTGCCTGCTGTTTCCTGAAGATGACCTTTGGCTTTATCCAATTTACCTTCGACTTGCAGGGACTTATTATCCGTAGCGTTCCCGATTTGATCCTTGATTTCGCCTTTAGCTTTATTGACGTTACCTTTGATTTTATCGCTGATTCCGTTATCCTTCATGGTCTAGCCCTCCTCTATATAATCAAACTCTCATTCAGCATGCTGTAGTTAGTCATTACCCGAGCGAGGGTAATACGAAACGTTAGGCTGTAGATCGCAGGCAGGGGTATAATGTTGGATATGGGGTTAATTAGATCGTGAAATGGGGAGTGAGCATATGCTCAAGATTTTATTGTTTATTCTCGTGATTCAACTCATCTATGTATCGGCGTATACACTGCGCATGATTTTGACGCTGAAAGGACAGAAGTACATTGCTGCGCTTATTAGCACCGTGGAAGTTACGGTCTATGTATTGGGCTTGAATGTCGTGCTTAAGTATCTGGATCATGTGGCAAGTTTGGCGGTATACGCTATAGGCTACGCATTGGGTATTCTTATTGGGGCATGGATTGAGGAAAAAATAGCGCTTGGTTATGTCACCGTAAAGGTGATCAGCAATGAGACTAATGGAGGAATAGCCAATGCACTGCGGGACAAAGGCTACGGCGTTACAGCCTGGCTGGGCAGTGGACGTGATGGAGAACGACTGGTGATGGAAATTTTGGCCAAGCGGAAAAACCAGAACAAGCTGTATCAATCCATTCTGGAGTTGGACCCCAAGGCTTTTGTCATTACGGTGGAGCCGAAGCAATTTCACGGCGGCTTCTGGACCAAGGCTATCCGCAAATAAGAATTTTGGTAAAATACGCATATTTTTCGCAGGTTGGAGCATATTAATACCCGCACAGGAGGGAATTAACAGTATGCCGACAGGGGATGTTCCCCTATAACAACCGAGGGGGGATATACATGTATAGACGCCAGGCCCCGGAAGTCATTCCAGAGGAAAATACGGCTATTTGGTCGTGTACCAACGAGGGTTGCAACGGATGGATGAGAACGGATTTCACCTTTTTGAGCGAGCCGGCTTGTCCACTGTGCCAAGCTTCGATGGGGCAGGAAATGCGGATGCTGCCGATTCTCAATCGGGCGGGTAATTCCTTTGTCGCTCAGCGCTCTTAATTGAAGGGCAAACCCGATGATCACGCTGCAAATTTTATAAACGTCAAAAGCCGCTCCAGCGATATGCAGAGCGGTTTTTGATTGTGGAATATTCACGGATCATGACCTCTCAAGGGACTGCACAGAATCACGATATACAATATGACCCTGTACAAGGACTCTGCCAAAACGACTGCCGGGATGGCTTATTTTTTTCATCATTGAGTCCACCGCTGTACGTGCCATTTGCTCAATGTCTACGCCGACGGTGGTCAGTTGCGGAACAATAAGAGTGGCGTATACATCGTTATCGAAGCCGACCACGGAGCAGTCCTCAGGTACGCGGTATCCCAGACCCATCAGCTTGTGCACCAGATTGTGAGCGACCTGATCGCAGTTGCATACAAAGGCAGTCGGTAGAGGCTGAGGAAGCTCCATTTCAACATAAGATCCTTCGTCGTCCCGGTCACTGAGTACCCACTCGTTACGGAGGGGCAGCCTGTGCTCCAGCAAGGATTTATAGTAGCCGAGGAAACGATCCTGAATACTGCTGGTGGAATAGATATTCCCCACATAAGCAATATCCCGGTGCCCCTGTGCGATCAAATAGTTAGTCAGTTCGTAGGCTCCGTAAAAATTATCTGTCACCACCGAGTCGATATCGGCATGCTCATCATAAAAATCGAGAAACATTTTAGGCTGGTCCATGGTTTGTACCAGTTCAATATATGGCTTGCTCACTTGTCCCAGAAGAATAAAGCCGTCCACCTTACGATCGTAATAGATACGTGGCAGATTAAGCTGTTCTTCGTCCTCGCGATGGAGGATGTGAAGGATACCGTAGTAGCCGTATGGCTCCAGTGCCCGTGAAATTTGCTGATAAATGTGCAGGTAAAACGATTGGCCAGGACCGGTAAAACGTTCAGGGATGACCACACCAATGTTATAGGTGAGCCCCTCCTTCATGGACTTGGCAACGGTATTGAAACGATATCCCATTTCGCCTGCGAGTGTCTTAATGCGTTCCTTTAACTCCTCGCTAACCCCATCCTTGTCATTGAGCGCCTTCGACACGGTCACGCTGCTTATTCCCAGCTTATCTGCAATATCCCGCATCGTTACGTTGCTCTTCATTCCTGTTCCGCCTTCCAATTTTAAAAAGATAAGCACTTTGCCCACATCCAAATAATTGGTTGCAAAATGCTGAGGTGAATATGAATAGCTTATCCGCTTGTAGAAAATTCAATGAGCTTAGCCGTGCAGCTGCTTTGTATAGATACAAGGATTGGCAGCATAGCTGCCCATAGAACAACAATTAGCCTGCGGGTAACAGTTGTTCTATGGATAGTATACATGGTTCCGTAATCATGATAAAGCTTACGGGCTTAGATCTGCTGGGAAGGACGGGTACGTGCTTGCAATAACGCTTCATTGCGATGGATCAACTCACGGCGGACAGCGGCGCTGCCGAGAGAACGCAATGGATCGGACGGTGTATTGAAGGTGTAGTCTTCCAGTCGGGCGATGGTGGTTGTCGCTACGTGGATACGGGTATCACTGGATGCGTAGTATATGAAGACTTCATCTCGTTCATTAACGACGGCTCCATTGCAAAAAATAACATTCGAAACATCACCCACGCGTTCCTCATCATAAGGAGCCAGAAAATGCCCGCCGGGCTTGGCGATGACGCGCGTAGGGTCCTCCAGACTGGTGGCAAAGGTATACAGCACATATCGCAGCCCGGCAGCTGTATTGCGTACCCCGTGAGCGATATGAATCCAGCCGCGACTCGTTTTGATCGGGGCAGGGCCCTGCCCGTTCTTGACTTCGTATACCGTATGATAGCAACGCTCATCAATGACTGTCTCATGCTCAATGACGGGCTGTGTAATATCCTTGCAGAGACCAAACGCGATTCCTCCGCCTGAGCCAGTGGAAATAAACCCATCTTGGGGACGAGTATAGAAGGCATATTGACCGTTCACAAATTCAGGGTGCAGGACCACGTTGCGTTGCTGCGGAGACTGGGTAGTGATGTTGGGAAGCCGAGTCCATGTGCGAAGATCACGAGTGCGGACCAGTCCGGCCTGAGCGACAGCACTTGAGGTATCATGGAGTGGCGCGTCAGGGTCCTTTCTTTCCGAACAATAAATCCCGTAAATCCAGCCGTCCTCATGCTTCACCAGCCGCATATCGTACATGTTGGTTTCTTCCGGGTCGATATCATCCCACACTAAGGGAGCGTCAATGAACCGAAACTGATCAATACCGTTATCGCTCTCTGCCAAGGCAAAAAACGACTTTCGGTCCAGCCCCTCGGTGCGCGAAACAAGAATGTATTTTCCTTCATGATAGATCGCTCCAGGGTTCAATGCTGCATTTACACCCAGTCGCTCCATAAAAAAGGGGTTGGCTTGGGCATCCAGATCAAACCGCCAGTGAATGGGAACATGATGACGTGTGAGCACCGGATAGAGGTAGCGTTCGTAGATACCATTGTAAAAGGAGGTTTTAACCTCATTGGGGCGTGTAAGCAGTTCTTCTTGCTGCGCTAGCAGCTCGTCGTATTTGCTATGAATCATTGTTTTTCCATCCTTTCCAGCATTTCAATGCAAAATCGGCTGTTATGATATGGGCACTTCCAAGGGCCTGCAATCTCTCTCGCATCAGGCTTACCATCGGCTTGAACTGACCAGAACCATTCGCCTCCGGCGCGTGGATCGATGATATATTGTCGGGTATAAGTCCATAGATTTCGTACAATCTGCAAATATTTTTCATCTTGTGTCCGTTGAAACGCATTATAAAAGCCAACCATTGCCTCGGCCTGTACCCACCAAATACGTGAAGTATCTACCCGCTCTCCCTCACGCTCGTTGATAAGCGATCCGTCTGGCTGAATAGCCTGCTCAGCTACAGCGCTGGCAATATCCAGCACCATATTCACATACTTGGATGGATGATAATTCAGCACATTCATAGCGTCCTCCATCAGCCAGCTGGCTTCGATGTCGTGACCATATGAGGTCAGATCAAGCAGTGAGCGCCATTCGCGATCGAAAAATACTCCCAACCGCCGAGCGAAAGCATCGTAAACACGCTGGTATAAAATATCCAGCACGTTCCTCAGTGCAGCCTGGACCTCGTCGTTTGGCTGAGCGCGCAGCAATTGGGTATACGCTTCCAAAACATGGATATGCGTATTCATAGTAATATGCGCGGTGACTCCATTTTCACTAAGCAGTTCATTGGGCTGTGCGTTCCAAGATCGATCATATTGCTCACCGTATGCTTGTAGAGCAGGATCATACCCCTTTTGCTCCACAAGGTGAAATAGTTCCATTGCCAGTGGCAATGCATTCGGGTCATCCGTAGCTCGTGCATATTCTGCCAGCGCATAGATGGCAAATGCCTGCGCGTAAACATGCTTACACGTATCCACAGGTTGCCCATTGTAGTTCACCATCCAGTATATTCCCCCATGTAATGGGTCAAGCAGGTGATCTCGCAGGAAAGTGAAAGCATGTCGTGCCGCATCTGCATAGGCACGTTCCCCTGTTACACGGGCTGCTGCTGAGAAAGACCAGAGCAGCCGCGCAGTGGCGATGCCACCTTTGTCCGCTTGTTTATGGGTGTGCAGATCCACGTCTACCTCGCCATAATATCCGCCATGTTCTTCATCTTTCAGGCCTAGCCAGAATGGGAGTATGTGCTCCTGCCATTCCTGTCTAATTTCGTGCACTAGTGTTTCCAAGAGACAAAGCCTCCTTCGGAAAATGAAATTATTAGTTTATCGTTAACCTTACAAAAGGTATATTATCTATGTATTTATAAACTGTCAACCATACTAAATTTGTGTTTTAACATAATATACAGATGTTTTTTTACGAAAAAATATTGTAATTGACACAGTAAGCGCTAACATAATAGAATGATTTTGTTAGTTTAACGATAACCTTATTCAAAAACAACAGGAGGGGTCGTCTCATGAAGTTGTCCAAGGTTTTGATGTCATTGCTATCCGTGCTATTGGTAGCGGGGCTGTTTACTGGCTGTAGCTCAAAGAAGGAAACGCCAGCTGCCGGTTCTGATCCGAAGGGTCCGGAAGGGGAAATTACGGTGATCACACAGCGGACAGATATTGTGGATACCGTATTTCAGGATTATGCCAAGGAATTTAACAAACTTTATCCGAACGTGAAGGTCAATTTTCAGGCATTGGCCGATTATGATGGACAAATTAAAATTCGGATGGGAACCCGGGATTACGGAGATGTGTTGCTGATTCCTGGCAGCATACCAATCGAAGAGTTGCCTAACTTTTTCGAGCCACTAGGTACTTATGACGAAATGAAAAACAAGTATACCGGCATTGAAGAACGTACAGTGAATGGTAACAGCTACGGTATCCCAATTGCGATGGTTTACTCTGGCGTGATTTATAACAAAAAAGTGTTCAAGGAAGCAGGAATCACAGAAATTCCGAAAACACCAGATCAATTCCTGAAAGCGTTACAGCAAATTAAAGACAAAACCAAGGCAGTACCGCTGTTTACGAACTATGCCTCTGGCTGGGCACTGACTCAGTGGGAGTCCAGTCTGGCCACAGTGGCAGGTACGAAGGAATACGTGAATGTCACACAACCGACTACAGATGATAATTTCACGAAGGGCCAGCCTCACTATGAGCTGTACAAGGTTCTATACGATGCAGCGAAAAATGGCCTGATTGAAAAAGATCCAACGACTACGGATTGGGAGACCTCCAAGGCGGATCTCGCTCAAGGCAAAATCGGTACGATGGTCCTCGGCTCTTGGGCGATTGATCAGATTAAAAACGTAGCTCCTAACAAGGATGATATCGGTTTTATGCCTTTCCCGACGAATGCTTCCAAGGTACTTGTACCATTGGCAGGTGATTTTAACCTCGGTATTAACGTAAACAGTGAAAATAAAGAGGCGGCCCGTGCCTGGGTGGATTGGTTTACCGAAAAATCCAACTACGCCGTAGAGCAGGCAGGCAGCATTAGTCCACTGAAAGGTGCCGAAATGCCTGCCATTTTGAAGCAGTATGAGAAAGAGGGAGTTGTTTTTGAGCCTCTCACTCCGTCTCCGAAGGGGCAGGAAGGAATTGTCGATAAAATCGATAAAACAGGAGAAATCGGCTTGTGGCAGCCTGATTTCAAGAAACGCATTATTGAGGCAGCGGTGGGTAACCGCCCGGAATCGTACGACAACATTATGAAGGATCTGAACGATGCATGGGTG
Organism: Paenibacillus ottowii; assembly: GCF_006874425.1. Taxonomy (GTDB): domain Bacteria; phylum Bacillota; class Bacilli; order Paenibacillales; family Paenibacillaceae; genus Paenibacillus; species Paenibacillus ottowii. The sequence goes on along the minus strand of NZ_VIJZ01000003.1, from coordinate 376,100 downwards.
AAGGCGCGTGCTGAGGTGGCAGCCAAGGAAGCGAAATAGCCATCCGAACTGATCATAAGAAAAGATTGATATGACAGTCGATGACGGATAGCCAGGAGGTGCAGCATGTTTAAATTTTCGAATCTCAGTTACTCCAAACAAAGATTAGCGATTATTGTTGCCTTTTCGTTTATTCCGCTGGCGCTGCTGGTCACTTTTGCATACTTGCCGGTGATCAATATGTTTAAATACAGCTTTTCGGACTGGAACGGCTATAGTAAGCGTCTGGAATATGTGGGCTTTGAAAACTATATTAAAATTTTTACCGACCCCGAGTATTTCTCGGTGTTTAAGGTCAGTCTGTATTACTTTGTAGCCACGTTTGTACAGATGGGTCTGGCTCTTTATTTTGCAACCATTCTCAGCTTTCAAACCTGGTTTAAAAATTTCTTTAAAGGCATTTTGTTCTTCCCTTCCCTGATGAATGGGGTGGCGATTGGTTTTATTTTTCTATTCTTTTTTAAGCCAGACGGCACCCTTGACACACTACTTCAGGCAGTGGGCTTGGGATCGTATGTCAAGCTGTGGCTGGGCAACCCGGAGATTATTAATATTTCGCTGGCAGGTACGTCGATCTGGAGATACATGGGCTTTAACTTTATTGTGTTTCTAGGTGCGATTTCCTCCATATCCAGTGATCTGTATGAAGCAGCTGATATCGACGGAGCCAACCGCTGGCATCAGTTCTGCTCTATTATTTTGCCGACCATCAAGCGGATTTTGCAGCTAAACCTGATTTTGGCGATTAGCGGCGCGATCAGTGCATTCGATATTCCTTACATTATGACCGGCGGCTCCAATGGCAGCAAAACGTTCGTCATTCAGACGATTGATGTGGCATTTAAGTACAGCAAGGTTGGTTTGGCCTCGGCAATGGCAGTTGTTTTGCTGTTGATCGTCGTTGCTGTTACGCTGCTTCAGCGCTTGCTGATTCGGGGAGAGGAGGACTAATCATGTATAAGCTGAAAAGAATACTGGCCAACAGCATCAAATACGCCGCGCTATTACTAGGTGCGTTCATTGCTCTGCTGCCGATTGTTGTGATTTTGTTTGCATCTTTGAAGACGAAGGCTGAATATGCGGCAACCAGTCCTCTGACTCCCCCGGTCAACTGGTTGAACTGGGCGAACTATGCCAAAGCCTTTGTGGATGGCAATATGCTAACCGGATTTGTGAACACGGCCTTTATATTGCTGATCTCCATCATCGGGGCTACGCTGACTGGCTCCATGATCGCGTATATTTTGAATCGTTTTAAATTTAAAGGTAAGAGTCTTATGTTGGGTGCGTTCTTGCTCGCTACGCTCATTCCGGGGGTGACGACACAGGTATCGACCTTCCAGATCATTAACAAGCTGGAACTGTTTAACACGCCTTGGGCAGCTATTTTACTGTATTTGGGAACTGATATTATTGCCGTGTATATTTTTCTTCAGTTTCTGGAATCTATCGCGGTGGCGCTGGATGAGTCGGCCATGCTAGATGGGGCTTCCTATTTGACCATCTACTGGCGCATTATTTTGCCGTTGCTGAAGCCTGCCATTGTGACAGTAATTATTATCAAGGGCGTTAATATCTACAATGACTTCTATACCCCGTTCCTGTATATGCCCAAAACAAGCCTTCAGGTGATATCGACGGCACTGTTTAAGTTTAAAGGGCCCTATGGATCGCAATGGGAGGTCATTAGCGCGGGCATCATTATTGCCATTATTCCGACGCTGGTTGCATTTTTATCACTACAAAAATATATCTATAACGGATTTGCACAGGGCTCAGTGAAATAGAAAAAATAAAATGAAGTGTCTAGGTGAGAGGAGAGTCAAATATGAATAAATTGAATGTGGATTTGAATGTAGGTAATGTACGAATTGTAGGAGACAGCCTGTCGAAAATGCCGTGGCAGGATAAGCCGGAAGGCAGCGAGGCTCCGGTATGGAGACATACTGAAAACCCAGTCATTGGTCGGAATCCTGTGCCTGGGATTGCCCGTATTTTCAACAGTGCAGTAGCACCGTATGAGGGACGGTTTGTAGGAGTGTTCCGAGCTGAGACGATTAATGGACGCCCACATTTACACTTGGGTTGGAGTGACGACGGGTTGTCTTGGGATATTGAAACGGAACGTTTGCATTTGGTTGATGAGGAAGGGAATGATTATCAGCCTAATTATGCTTACGATCCGCGTCTGGTTCGAGTAGAAGACACGTATTATATCATCTGGTGTACAGATTTTTATGGTGCAGCGCTGGGGATCGCACAAACGAAGGATTTCAAAAGCTTTGTACGATTGGAAAATCCGTTCTTGCCGTTTAATCGCAACGGAGTGCTGTTACCTCGCAAGCTAAATGGAAACTTTATGTTGCTATCCCGTCCGAGTGACAGTGGTCATACGCCGTTCGGGGATATTTTCCTGAGCGAAAGTCCTGACTTGGTGTATTGGGGCAAGCACCGTCATGTAATGAGCAAGGGCGGTCAGGGCTGGTGGCAATCGGTGAAGATTGGCGGCGGACCTGCACCGATTGAGACGACCGAAGGCTGGCTGATGTTCTACCACGGGGTGACAGGCACATGCAATGGGCTGGTATACAGCATGGGCGTAGCCGTTCTTGATTTGGATGATCCGTCCAAAGTTAAATATCGTTCCTCCAACTTCGTGTTGACTCCGGAGGAATGGTACGAAGAGCGAGGTTTTGTGCCGAATGTGGTGTTCCCGTGTGCTACGCTGCATGATGCAGACACCGGAAGAATTGCAATTTATTATGGAGCCGCTGATACGTATGTAGGTATCGCATACACGACGGTAGCTGACATTATGAAGTATGTCATCGCAACAGATGAAGTAGTCGCAGATGACCGTGAGTCCGGCCGGATGTAGGAGGAAATTTACATGCCGGAGGATATGTCTTTACAGCAGCTACAATCGTACATGGGAAGTAATCCAAAGCCGCAGGATTTTGATATGTACTGGGAACGGGCGCTACAGGAGCTGGAACGACAGCCACTGGAATATACACTGGAGCCTGCCGATTTTGTCTCTCCGCTGGTGGAGTGTTACCATCTGTATTTTACTGGAGTGGGCGGGGCGAGGGTCCATGGGAAGTTGGCATGTCCCAAGCATCTTACTGAACAAGGTCCAGCCTTGGCGATGTTCCATGGGTATTCCTGCGATAGTGGCGACTGGTTCGACAAGGTAAGCTATGCGGCACACGGATTCACTGTGCTGGCTATGGATTGCCGAGGGCAAGGCGGATTGTCTGAGGACAATTTGCAGGTTCAGGGAACGACGGTTCGTGGTCATATTATCCGCGGGATTGACGACCCGGACCCGGATCGACTATATTACCGCAATGTATTTTTGGATACGGTACAGACAGTGCGCATTTTAATGTCTATGGAGCAGGTGGACCCTGAACGGATCGGTGCATTTGGCTGCTCCCAAGGCGGAGCTTTGACGGTTGCCTGCGCTGCATTGGAGCCGCGTGTTCGGGTGGCTGTGCCGGTATATCCGTTCCTGTCGGATTATAAAAGAGCCTGGGCACTGGATGCCACGACATCGGCCTATGAGGAACTGGTTTATTATTTTCGCTGGTTTGATCCCAATCATGTACGTGAGAGCGAAGTGTTTCACCGCTTAGGCTACATCGACATTCAACATTTAGCAGACCGTATTCGGGGGCGGGTGCTATTCGTGACAGGGCTATCGGATGTGGTTTGCCCACCTTCCACACAGTTTGCAGTGTACAATAAAATCGTATCGGACAAGGAATTGCTTGTGTATCACGAATATGGTCATGAGTATTTACCCTATTTGTCGGATCGTGCCATGAGCGAATTTTTGCGGCTGTAGGGGTTGAACTTAGCTAAAGGCTCCTTTATAGTAATAGCTATAACCTTCGTGAAGCGTAATAAATGAATGCCCCATTTGTATAACCTCAATAATATGGTTTGAGGGTCTCTACCAGGAACCGATAAATCCTGATTACAAAAAGTGTACGTCTTGTACATTTCTTGTGGTCAGGATTTTTTTGCGTAATACGAGGGATTTACATGACAGCAAAGGAGCTAATGTAATGAACTTCAAAGTAGTTATTTTAACCATTGCGACCTTTACGGTAGGTCTGGTGGAGTTAATTATCGGTGGCGTGCTGCCCCAGATTGCACAGGATTTGAACGTCTCTGTAAGTACAGCAGGGCAGCTTATCATGATCTATGCGCTCGTGTATGCTATTGCCGGGCCGACTTTGTTAGCGTTGACTGCCAAAATTGAACGAAAACGACTGTACTTATGGTCGATGTTCATCTTTATTATAGGAAGTCTGCTGGCTTTTTGGAGTCCGAATTATGCTGTGTTGTTTGTATCCCGTATTGTTACTGCTGCAAGTGGGTCATTGATTGTAACATTGTCACTAACCATTGCAGTCAAAGTGGTGTCCAAAGCTTATCAAGCCCGCGTTCTTGGTGTGATCTCCATGGGGGTAAGTTCCTCCATCGTGCTCGGCATTCCAGCCGGGGTGCTGATTGGAAATGCGTTTGGCTGGCGGGTGCTTTTTCTGATCATTGCCTTGTTGACCGTAGTTTCTATGATTATTATGAACATGTTTATGGAACGGATTCCGACAGAGCATGTTGTGCCTATGCGTGAGCAATTGAAGTCTTTGAAAAATGTTAAAGTGATTAGTGCCCATCTGGTCACTACGCTGACACTGGCGGGGCACTACACGTTGTATGCGTACTTCACTCCGTTTTTGGAAAACCTGATGGGCTTGAACGCTTCGTGGGTGAGTGTAGCCTATTTTGTCTTTGGCTTGGCGGCAGTGAGCGGCGGCTTTATTGGCGGCTCTTTGGCCGATCGATTCGGCACAGCGAAAAGCATTCTCATTGTCGTAGGTGTGTTTATCGCTGTGATGTTCCTGCTGCCGTTCTCGATTCACTCGATGTATGTGTTTGTACCGCTTCTGATCGTCTGGGGAATCCTGAGCTGGGCCTTGTCGCCCCCAATGCAAAGTTATCTTATTGAAAATGCACCCGAATCAGGCAGTATTCAGCAAAGCTTTAATTTCTCCGCACTCCAGGTCGGGATCGCCCTCGGCTCTGCCTTGGGAGGGGTAGTGATTGAGAATAGTACTTCTGTGGCCACGAACGCCTGGGTGGGCGGGGCATTTGTGATTGTTGCTTTTGTCTGCGGCGTATTTTCGATTACGAGAGCGGGGACATCGCAGACAGTCAGAGGACACCACTCCGTCTCATAGCCTAGTAGGATATTTCTCCCTTTTACTATTCAAAAAAACATGTTATACTACTTCCAATTATGAAGAAGGGGGTGAGGTAGGTGAATCACGAGATGCTGAACAACCGTATTAGCCAGCTGCCGATTGCTATGGCTGGCATTGTTCATGCTTTTCCATACAACGGGAGAAGTCTGTCCAATTTTAATCATACGGTTGTAAACATCGCGAGAAGACGCCTACCTTAGCTCGAACGGATTGCTGTATCTTCCGAAGAGTCGCGGGCTTGCTCCTGCGGCTCTTTTTGTGTTACCTGGGTAAGGGTCTTCCTAAATAAAGGAGAGCCTGAACATGTATATTGTAAACGGTCAACAATTGAAAAAATACCACGCTGCCAATCTGATTATAGATGGTGTAACGTTTGATATCCATAAGGGAGAAAAGGTGGGGCTCATTGGTCGCAACGGAAGCGGTAAAACCACCCTTTTACGCCTGATTGCACGTTTGTCCCGCCCGGATGAAGGGCAGCTTGTCATTGCCAAAGATACGAAAATCGGCTACTTGCCGCAAATCCCGGCGGAGTTTGAAAACTTCACCGTATACGAAACACTGGCTTACGCCTATCGTGAGCTGAAGGATTGCCGTAATCAGATGAGCACGCTCGAACGGGAAATGTCAGATCCGATTGTGGCAGCGAACCCGGCGATGTTGGAAAAGCTGCTGCAAACGTACGCTTCCCTCCAGGAGCGGTTTGAGCGTAACGGCGGCTATGAAATGGATGCCAATATAGATCAGGTAGCGGATGGGCTGCGTATTCCGAAAGCTATGTATACGCGCAAATTCGGTTCACTCTCGGGCGGAGAGAAAACTAAAATAGCGCTGGCATCACAGCTCATTGGACGGCCGGATTTGCTGCTACTGGATGAGCCAACCAACCATCTGGATTTGAAAGGGCTGGAATGGCTAGAGCAATTTTTGCAGAGCTACACCGGGGCCTGTGTGGTTGTATCCCATGACCGCTATTTTCTGGATCGAGTTGCTGGCAAGATGATCGAACTGGAGGATGGCGAGGCCTTTACGTACTATACGAATTACAGCGGCTACGTTAAGGAAAAGGAAGAACGTCTGCTGCTGCAATTTGAGGATTATAAGGAACAGCAAAAGCGGATCAAAAAGATGAAGGAGGCCATTCGGCGTTTGGAAGAGTGGGGGCGCAATGGCGACAACGAAAAGTTCTTCAAAAAGGCAGCCTCAATCCGCAAGGCGCTGGAGCGCATGGAACTGGTGAAGCGGCCTGTACTGGACCCGCAGGGAGCGGAGTTTAACTTAAAACTGGAGGATCGTTCCGGTCGCCGGGTGCTTCAGTTTGAAGAAATCGCCAAAGCCTATGGAGAACGTCAGATATTAAACGGGGCTACGGGTAGCCTAGAATTCGGTGAAAAGGTAGCTTTGTTAGGCGATAACGGCGCAGGTAAAACGACGCTGCTCAAGCTGTTGCTTGGTCAGGAAAGCGCAGATACAGGCACGGTCCAATGGGGCGCGCGCGTCGAGTACGGATATTTGGCGCAACAAGAGAGAGAACGGGATAGCCGGGCGACGGTGCTTGCTTATTTTAAGGAGGAAGCAGGACTGGAAGAAGGCGAGGCGCGCGGACAGCTGGCGAAGTATTTATTTTACGGCGCGGATGTATTTAAGCCTGTGAGCATGCTGTCCGGTGGAGAGTGGTCCCGCCTAAGGCTGGCGCTGCTGGTCATGAAAAAGCCGAATTTGCTGGTGCTGGATGAGCCGACGAACCATCTGGACATCGACTCTCGCGAGGCCTTGGAGGAAACGCTGGACACCTACACGGGAACGGTGCTGGCGATATCCCATGACCGCTACTTTGTGAACAAGCTGGCTGGGCGCGTTTGGGAGCTGGAGGCTGGAAAGCTAGCCTCCTATCTGGGCGGCTTCGATGAATACCGCGCGAAGAAGCGTGAGCTGGAAAACGCTCGCTTGCAGCGAGAAGGGGATGCCGGCGTACGCTCGGCATCTGCAGGTAAAGCCGCATCTGGCGGCGGCTCGGGCTCGGGTCTGGCTGCGTCTGCCGATGCAGCCAGCAATGGCGCAGGGACGGCTGCGCGACCAGGAGTGACCACTGAAGCCGGTGCGAGCCGTGCTCGCTCCGGGTCGGGTGGTCGCTTGGGGGCGTCCGATGCCGGGGACGAGGCACGCGGTGCGAAAGCCGCGAAGCCATCCCGCTCGGCCGCTGTCTCCAGCGAGCGCTTGGAGCGGGCGATTGCCGCCAAGGAAGCTGCATTGGCGGCGACAGATGCCGAGTTGGACCTGCTCGGCACGAGCAGCGACACAGCACGCATGACGGAGCTGTGGGATGCGCGCGAGCAGCTGCAAGCGGAGCTGGACACGTTGCTCGGCGAGTGGATTGAACTAGAGTAAGTGGTAGGCTGGTTGCTGAAGATAGGCAAACGTATATTTTGTAAGGATAGCCCTGAGGTAGCGCGTCTGCTGAGGGGCTATTTTTTTATGGTAAAGATTAATGAAAGCGTGAAAATATAACAACCATATATTTAAATTAATGCATTATAATAATTTTTTATTATTTATGTTTACATATAAGGTAAAATATTTACATTTTGCAACATGTGATATTGTTTTATTTGTAAGAAGTGAATAATTCCTGTTACATAAATTTTTATAATGTCAACTAAGATCACACATAAGATTTTTCGCATTGTCATATATGAAGATTTCTTGCAATAACGATCTGGTCATGGTGTGGTTCTAAAACTTAATTTGATCTAGGGAATTATTTTTCGACAGCGGTTGGGATCGCCGTTTGTTTTTATGCGGATACGTAATCGAATTCTGTAAGTTCGGGAAATTGTTCGACTATTTGTTGATACGTCCGAAGGCATACCAAAAGGACTCATCATCGCTTTTATTGGATTCGAAGCACTGGAGTCTGCATGTTGCTCTTGCTAATTAAGCTTGATATTCGTTGATAATACCTTTTATGCATCTTGAATATTGAAGTATATCTTCCAACCTTGAATTCACAATAAGTTAGTCACCAAATAGGTTTTGAATATACATAATTTAAGCTATATATAATTATGTATTAGCATATATTTCTTTATACTCGATACAAGAAGTTCTGGTTAGTTATTTGCAGGATTTTTTTTCAGCATAATGCCTAATAAAGTGCTAACCATATAAAGAAAATGGCATATGAGGATGTTTCGATAGGTGACGATCTTTTGAGATATATCTTTCATATAATTAGCTTCTTAGATTACACAAAATCATTGAATTTATTATTAAAGATGAATATTGAGAGGAGTTTGGGAAAAATGGAAAACAATATTTTTGATTTGGATGTACAAATTAACAAGTCTAAAGGTTCAGTAGAACCTCAAGTAACAAGTTTGGCATGGCAATGCACCGCTATGTGCAGAACAGCCATCAATTTTTGTTCTGAAACAGCAGGTGTAAAATGTTTTTCTAATATTGAAGCATTGTGATGAACATCACGATTCTTCCTTTCAGCTTGACAAAGGAAAGATATATGTTTTATTAGTCCGATAGCCCTGAGGTAGCGCGCCTACTGATGGGCTATTTTTATATGGTAAAGATCAATGAGCGCGTGAAAATATAATAACCATATATTTAAATAAATTGATATTAATAAATGGTTATATTTTTATTTTACATAGAAAGTAATTTGTTTACATTTCGCAACTTGTGATATTTTCTACTTTATGCAAGCGATATTAATCATTATTAAATAGACTTTATACTTATTCGTAATCATACCTATCAATCATGGGATGGAGGAAACGATATGTCGGACTTCTTACTGGAGGTCAATCAGGTAACAAAAAAAATGGGGAAAAGACATTTACTGAATGACATTTCATTCAAGCTTCAGAAAGGGAAGATTTATGGATTCATCGGACCCAATGGAGCGGGCAAAACAACGATGATGCGTATTATGACTGGATTAATGCAGCCGACCAGCGGCTCTGTACAGATAGCTTCATATGATGTACGCACGGATCGGGAAAAGGCACTGTCCAAGGTGGGGGCCATTATTGAATCGCCAGTCTTTTTTGATTATATGACAGGCAGGCAGGTTCTGCGTAATTTGTCACGATTGCACCCTGAAATTGCATCCTCAGATCGGGAGGCACATATCGAGGAATTGCTTACAAAGGTGAGATTAGAAACGCGGGGCGACGACAAGGTAAAAACCTATTCGCTTGGGATGAAGCAAAGACTAGGTATTGCACAGTCCATGCTGGGTTCTCCTGAGCTTTTGTTGCTGGATGAACCGTCTAATGGTCTTGATCCCATGGGGATGAGAGAATTGCGAGATATTGTGCTTGCTTTGCGTGATTCTGCGAATTATGCCTTTTTCATCTCCAGTCATCTGCTGGACGAATTGCAACAGATGTGCGATGAACTTATCGTGATTAAAGAGGGCAGGCTAGTTTGGCAGGGACCTGCTGATCATCTGTTAAAGGAAGGCCAACGTCTGGAGGAAGCCTTTATGGGGTTAATGGGACTATGAAGCGATTGATACAAAGTGAATTTGAACGATTGTGGAAGCGGAAGTGGTTCTGGCTTATGGTTTTATGTACACCTGTGCTAGCCTACTCGACAGGATTATATTATTTGCGTACTCGGAATGTCCCAATAGAGGTGCTACACCAGAATTTTATACTCACCAGTCTGCAGGAGAATTTATATTTATTTTGCAACAGTGCTGTGGCTGCTTTAGCTGCTGCTGTGTTTACTGAGGAATTTCAAAGTGGACGGCTGCGGCTATTATTTATGCGTCGGTTTACTCGCGGTCAGATTTTTTGGAGTAAGCTGCTAGTTCTGAATAGTTCTATCTTGTTTCTTCTCCTTGTATTTGCGATTTCATCACAAGTAATCGCTGAGATATGGAGATATTCATATCATTTAAGTGACGCGAGTCTATCCATATTACAGCGACTGCAAATACTTGAATACTACGGTTGGGCGCTTGCTTCTCTATTAGCTATAAGTTCCTTGTATTGCTTTTTTGCTATGTATAGCAAGAGTGTTACATATGCTATCGGTATTTGCATGGTATACAATTTGGCTTCTCTGTTATTTGATCCGCTGTATCTAAAATTGGCATCCTTTGTTTCTCATATTCCATACCTATATGATGTGGTCGCATTTATGATTATTCCATATCTGCAGCATACGGGATTGAATAATTCTTTAATCGGAAGTTTATCTGTGAATGGGGCCATCATTACCGTTGTAAGTGTATATCTTGTTTTGTTTACATGGGGTGCATATCGCCGCTTTGTAGCCAATGATTATTTGTGTTAGGGGGATTGCTTGATGCTGGGAATCTGGCACAGTGAAATGGAACGAATTTGGAAGCGGAAGTCCACTTGTTCGTTGTACGTAGCCTATATTTTAATAATTGTAGCGATTATATGGAGCTATAAAATGACGGGAACAAAGATCTTCCGTTTTGGCGAAGGAAGCATGCTCGTCAATAATTTAAACCTGCCATGGCTAATGATGAGTGAGGTTGCTTTATTTCTAACTTTGGCGATGTTACCTATCCTATATGTGGATCAGTTGAGTGGTGATCTTTATTCAGGGGCGTATAGGCTTTACATGTTGCGTCCGTATCGTCGTTTATGGTTCTGGCTTGCCAAGATGCTCGCACTATCGATCACAACAGTCATTTTCGTTGGGACAGGTTTGTTTATAAGTGTGCTTGCAGGATGGTTTCTTTTCCCGCATAGCGCTACTTTCTTGAAATATGGTGCATCAACACCTTCTACCTTGTCTGATGCCATAACCTACATACTCACATTTTATCTTATACTGCTTATGGTGTGCTTGGTGAAGCTCATGTTGAGCAGCGCTGTATGCTTATTTGTATCTCGACCCCTGTTTGCTTATCTATCAATTCTGGTTTTATCTGTATACCTCTTTAAATTGTCTAGACCGCTTATTATGTTAATGGACCCGTTTCGCGAAATATTGCTTGCTCTAAGGATTGACAACTCATTTGAATTTTGGATGTGTACAGGGGGAATGTTGGTCGTGTGCATTATTATTAGTTGTGTACGGTGGCAAAAACGAGTTTTTTAATATAAATTTTATAGTTGGTACTATACAAATAGAAAAGATCCAAGCAACCATTCGGAGGTTAGCTGGATCTTTTTTTTATACGGACGTTGAGGGTTGAAATACGGTGTATCGTTTCTTTTCTGCAAGGGACGGGTATTAATTGTCTAGTCCCGCATAGATTGACATAGTAGAAAAGGAGGTATAAGCATGTGGAATGGGATCAAAAGGCTATCTACAGTAGCGGCAATCCTGGTGCTAGCAATTATTGTAAGCGCATGCAATAAAAGTGACGATTCAGGCAAAGTGCAAATTGAGTTTTTTCAAAATAAGCCGGAAGCCAAGGGTTCATTTGACAAGCTGATTGCACAATTCAATCGGGAGCATCCTGGTATTGAAGTGACACAGGTTAATCCGCCAGAGGCTGAGACGGTGTTATTGACCCGGGTGGTCAAAAACGATGTACCTGACATTGTGGGGCTTGGGGCGACCGATACTTACTCCATTTTGGCGCAGAGCGGTATTTTTGCGGATCTAGCGAATACGGAATTACCACGTACAGTAGACCCGATTTATCTCAAAATGCTTAAGGATGTGACCGGAGTCGATCCTGTGTATGGAATTCCTTATGCTGCGAATGCGAACGGTGTGATGTATAACAAAACACTTTTTAAGGAAATGGGATTACAGGTGCCCAAAACGTGGGATGAATTGATCGCAATGGCGCAAAAGATCAAGGCTGCCGGCAAAATCCCGTTTTATTTTACATATAAAGATGATTGGCAAACGAATCTCCCTCTTAATGCCCTGGGTCCGAACTTGGTGGGTATTGATTTTTTTCTGCAACGGCGTGAGAATCAGGTCACTTTTCAGGATAAGTACCACGAGGTTGCGGAAAAGCAGCTGGAGCTGCTGAAATACGGACATAGTGATAATTTTGGCAAAAACTATGCTGACGGTAACCGTGCTTTCGCTAACGGGCAGGCACTGATGTACATTCAGGGCTCGTGGGCTATATCTGAAATTCGCAAAGCCAACCCGAAAGTGGATCTCGGATTTTTCCCGTTACCCACGGGGAATGACGCAAAGGCGGTCAAGCTGGTGTCTGGTATAGACACGCTTTTAGCCGTTTCAGAAAGCACCCCGCATAAAAAGGAGGCTGAAGAGTTTATTGCCTTCCTATTGAAGCCAGAGAACAGCAAGCAATACATTACGGAGCAAACGTTGTTTTCAGCAGTGAAGGGGGTCACGCAGGATGACCCGAGTGTGGCAGAGCTGCTGCCGTATTTTAAGTCAGGCCGTGTCATTGATTTCGCCGATCACTATATTCCCAAAGCGGTCCAATTGAATTCTATTGTGCAGGCCTTCCTGCAAAACGGAGACATCGACGCCTATCTGACCAAGCTCGACCGGGAATGGAACAAGGTAGCTAACCGCCGATAGGAGAGGAGGATGAGACATGAATAAGCGACTAACGACTTTTTACTGGATGACGGTGCCGGCAGTGCTATTGTTTTTTCTGTTTTTAACCTTGCCTGCCCTGCAGGGATTGTATTATTCGCTTACCAATTGGAATGGATTCGGCCATCAGTATGACTTTGTCGGATTTAAGAACTACATTAATTTGTTTCAGGATGACAATGTGGGTAACGCATACTGGTTTACTTTCAAATTTGCGATTGTGGTTACCATTGCGATTAATATTCTCAGCTTGCTGATAGCCATGGGGCTAAACGTTAAAATACGTTTTCGCAATTTTTTTCGCGGAATTTATTTCTTGCCTAATATATTGAGTGTGTTGATCGTAGGTTACATATTTAATTACCTGTTCTCGAACGTGTTTACGATTTGGGGACAGAATTTGGGCATCGGTTCATTATCGACAAACATCCTGGGAAGTGAGCAGTTAGCTTGGGTGGGGGTGGTCATCGTAGCCGTATGGCAGGGCATTGCCTTTAATACGATTCTTTATCTGGCAGGGCTGCAAACGATCCCGACCAGTCTGTATGAGGCGTCCAATCTGGACGGTGCAGGTAAATGGCGTGAATTCTGGAGCATTACCTTTCCGTTGATTGCTCCGTTTTTTACGATCAATATGGTATTGGCGATGAAAAATTCCCTGATGGTATTCGATCAGATCGTGGCTTTGACGAACGGTGGACCGGGTCGGGCCACGCAGTCGATTTCCCATCTGATATACACTGGAGGCTTTAGAGGCGGGGAATTTGCCTATCAATCGGCTAACTCAGTGATTTACTTTATTGTGATCGCGATCATTTCCATCTTACAGCTGCGATTCCTCCAGAGAAGGGAGATGGATAACTGATGAAAACAAGCAGACGTACTAACTGGCCTGTGCTGATTCTGGTTGCGCTGGGGACAATATTTATCCTGTTTCCCCTTTATATGACGGTGACGATTGCACTTAAAAGTCCTGAGCAGATGGCGCATTCCGCCTTTGCCTTTCCAACGGAGCTGCATTGGGAGAATTTTAGTCGTGCAGTGGAAATGACCCATTTCTTCAGCGCTTTTCGGAACAGTGTGATGGTGACGACCTCGACGGTCGTACTCACTTTGCTCACCAATTCCATGGTTGCTTACGCCATTGCCCGCAATATGCAGCGGCGTTTCTTCAAGGGGTTATATTTTTACTTTGTGAGCGCTATGTTTATTCCGTTTCCGATCATCATGCTGCCGATTGTGAAGCTGGCCTCGGGACTTCATATGACCAATCTGGTGGGCCTCATTGTGCTGCATACGGTATATGGCTTGGCGTTTAATGTCTTCGTGTATGTGGGTTATATTCGCTCCATTCCGGTAGCCTTGGAAGAGGCGGCCACGGTAGATGGTGCGACGACATGGGGGACATTTTGGCGCATTATATTCCCGCTGATGGCGCCGATTAGTGCTACGGTGGGGATTCTCACTTGTCTGTCCACATATAATGACTTTTTGCTGCCGCTCATTATTATTAGCGATGCGGAGCAATATACATTGCCGCTCGTTCAGTATGTATTTCAGGGGCAGTTCAATACCGACTTTAATCTGGCCTTTGCCTCGTACCTGATGGCTTTGCTGCCAATGATTATTGTCTACCTGATTGCACAAAAATGGATTATCAATGGTGTTACGCAAGGCTCTGTAAAGTAAGGTGGGGATATCACAGCTTCGCCGCAGACAGGGGTTCATTAGACCAATAAAAAGGGGTTCCCTATACCGTTAATCACACAGGTATAGAGAACCTTCTTTTTATAGCTTTGTCTATTTGGATGTTTTGCTATTGTTAGTCAAAGGCTGCAAGGGTACGGTCGTCTCGGCTTTCGGGTCGTCTGTTGTATAGTAGAACATATAAATAGAAGCTTCCTTTTCCTTGAAGTTTTTGTAGACATCCACTGCTTTGTTATTGCCATCTCCGGCAAAGTTGGCTGTGATCGGCTTGCCAATCATTCGTTCCTTCCCCAGACCAATATGTGTCTGGTTGATCCCCCCAAAGTGAGCATCCTCGCTTTCAGTTTCCACAAATAAGTCCGATCCTTGCTTGTAGTAGGTCCACTTTACAGGATAGCCCCCGATTTGCGTCGTTAGTGTCTGCTTTTGCTCTGAAATATCAGTTAAATGCTGAGGTGTTTTGTCATCCGAATGGGTCGTGACCTTGTATTTGCCGGTAAAAGTAATGGGAGTATCCCGGTTAATCACAATGTTGGCCGGCCGTTCAAAACGGATCGTATTCAGATCGTGGTCCTGATCAGGTGAAGACCAGCGATTACCCTCTAATATTGTGCCATTCACAGAAAGAAAATACTTTTGATAAGGTAACATGGCGAATTTCTTTTCACTTCTGATCGTGACACGGATTTGTGTCGGTGTAACAATCATTTGTTCCAGCATAAAATTCGGGTTGCCATTCTCTAATGGAGTATTCAGCACACTTTTTATTGTACCGCTCTCCATTTTCTTCTTGCTTAACTGTAAGTCAAAGTTTAGGGGCTCATGTGTACTTTTCTCCGTTTGTGCATATTGCAGCTTGAAACTGGTCTGCCCTTTTGGTATATCGCCTTTAGTAAAATACTGCTGAGCCGTGTATTCTCCGTTCTCACCCGGTGTACCAAAAGTCCCTCCAGATTGAGGCTTCACAGGCTTCCCATCTTTGTAGGCGATAATTTGCGGATTATCCCATTCCTTTGGTATAGACGAATCAAAAGTAATCGCTGATGCCAACATCAGTTTATCTTTTCCTTGCTCGAACACCTGTATCTTCATATCTTGTAAGCCGTTACGATCCAGCTTGAAAGTTTGTTTTTGAGGCGATGTGATATCGAGCGGCAAATCCAGTTCTTGAACGCTGGTGAGCTCCATATGATCTACGGTCAGCCGCACGTTCTCTGTTTCTTGCTGCGGTGTCCAATCACTTTCAAAGTAGCCGTTATAGCGTTGGTTTTTCTCATCCCATTGCTGGAAGCTATACTCTCCTGCGCTACTTTTTCCCGCAGCATTTTTAAGTGATACACCTTTAACATTCCAAAACTCGTTGTCTGCGCGTTTTCCGACCTCCAGACTGTACAGAATCACGGTCCGGTTCTCATCGACAATAGCGGTATGCAACGTCAGCTTTATTCCGTCTTTGGTGACAGACTGTTCCAACGGTTGCCCCAGGTTTTGAGCTAACGCCGTCTCAATTCCACTTCTTCCGTACAGCAGATTGCCCCAGTTATAATGGATGGCGGCATAGACGGGAACGGCAACGAGAAGTGCACTTAGCGAGGCGGCGATAGCTACTTTCCGCCAATTTCTATGCCGGTGTGGAGTAAATGAATCGGAAACGTCGGTTAGCGTTGGAACTGTATGTCCTGCCTGTTCCATCCGATTCCACATCTCATCAAAGTTAGGATAAGCCAATGCAGAATCGTCATTTAACTTACGCTTCAATGCCTTTTCTACGTTGTTCATAGTTCTCTCCTTCCATCGTGGGAATCTGTGCGCCAGCCTCCCGCAGTATTTGCTCCATTAACTTTAGCCCTTTGTGTGTCCTGGATTTGACGGTTCCCAGCGGAATTTCCAGCAACTTGGATATTTCCGCCAGTGTGAAATCGTGCATATAGCGAAGTGTCAGCACAGCGCGGATTTTGGCCGGAAGGCGGTTCATATAAACCGCCCATTCCTCCGCCGACTCGCGATCCTCCACCTGCCTGTCCACAGGCTTATTTTCTGTCCCAGTAAAAAGATGAGGATTGGCCGATACTTTCAAATGCAGGCTTTTTTGGCGTTTAAGATGGTTCAGACAATGATTGACCGTGATTTTCATAATCCAGGCTTTCAGTTGCTCGATGTGCTCACGATTGCTACGAAACAGGATGATAAACACTTCCTGCGTTAAATCCTCTGCATCCGAGGTGTTATGGACCATGTAGTAGCAGGTTCGGTATACATCCCGTTGATACAGATCAAACAGTTCCCGATTACTCTCCAAGGATGGCTCTCCTTTCTCGTGCAGTTTACCTATATAACAACTGGAGTCTCCAAAAGGTTCATTCGGATGTGAAAAAGAGATGGCTCGCATCTGAGTGTATTTCACTTTCTCTCCAATGTATCACACGTAAAAAAGAAGCGTATCACACAAAAAAAGAAGCCTGTAAATCTCATAACTACAGATTTACAGGCTTCTTATAGGTTTTATTGCTAGATCGTTAGACCCTACGGAATGAACACTTCTTTTTGCAAAAAAACGACAACGGATAGCTTGCGGACAACCTTCCGCTCAATCAGCCAGCCGTACAATCGTTCTACCCTGCGAACGGGCGGCGAGGATGTCTTCGAGCGCGCTTGGCAGATCAGCCAAGCCGATTTCGCGCTCAACGAGCCGCTCCAGCTGTTCCGGCTTCCAATCACTGCCAAGGTGCTTCCAAATCGCTGCGCGGGTGTCATAGGGGCAGAAGACAGAGTCTATGCCCAGCAGATTTACGCCGCGCAAAATAAACGGCAGCACTGTCGTAGGCAGCTTGGTGCCTGCCGTCAGGCCGCTCACGGCAACCGAGCCATTGTAGGCGATCTGGCTGAGCAGCGAAGCGAGCGGCTTTCCGCCTACAGGGTCAACAGCCGCTTGCCACAGCTGCTTGCCTAGCGGACGGATGCTTTCGGTACCGTCGTAAACCTCCTCACGCGAAATAACCTCGGCTGCCCCAAGCGCCTTGAGGTAATCATGCGATTCGGCCTTGCCGCTACTGGCCACGACATGATAGCCCCGCTTGTGCAGCAAAGCAATGGCTGCACCGCCTACACCACCCGTCGCACCGGTGACGAGTACTTTGCCCTTATCCGGCGCAACGCCGTTTTGCTCCAGCCGATATAACGACAGGGCTGCGGTGAATCCGGCTGTCCCGAAAATCATCGCCTCTCTCAGCGTGAGTCCGTCTGGAAGCGGAACTACCCAGTCCGCAGGCACCCGAGCATATTGGCTGAATCCTCCGAATTGAGACACACCCAGCCCGTAGCCAGTAACGAGCACCGCTTGTCCTTCGCTAAAGCGGCTATCCTCGGATGAAACAACGGTTCCCGAGCAATCTATGCCGGGTACGAATGGATAGGCTTTGACAATATTGCCATCCTTGCGGGCGGCAAGCCCGTCTTTATAATTGATGCTGGAATAAGCGACACGAATCAATACCTCTCCAGCAGGCAAACTGGCAGCTTCCAAAGAACGTACCTCTGCTTGAACTTCATCGTCCTGTGTCTGATCGACGACAAGGGCTTGAAATGACTGAGTCATCTATAAAAGCCTCCTTTATTACCGTTTAAGCCTATGAATGGCCTATATGTTCCATTTCTAATTTACAAATTATGCTTAGAAAGCATACAACAATCTGCACAGCCTGTCAGCGGCAATGCTCACAAGCTCGTATCCTATTATAACCTTAAGCTCATCAAGACATCGAGCGGACCGATTATGGCTATATTCTTGCAACAACTTGTTTCAATAAAGTTCGATAATCAAATATAAAGAAGGTGATAAATGAATTCTTACGTATTTTTCAAATCATTTTACGTAAACGGGATGTATTTTCAGAATGACTGTGCTAACATACCCTTTGATCATTAAATATTCTATGAAGAAAGGTGAATGAATGACAACTAGAGCACTAAAAAAGGGTTCGGTATTGTCCGAAGCCAAGGAACTGAATTTGTTCCGTTTGACATGGCCTATTTTCCTTGAATTGTTCCTGTTTATGTTAATGGGAAGCGTCGATACATTCATGCTCAGCTCTGTATCGGATAATGCAGTGTCGGGTGTGGGCGCATCCAATCAAATTATTTCAATTGCCATCCTTGTACTGGAGGTTATCGGCAACGGCGCTGCTATCGTCGTAGCTCAATATATCGGTTCTAAGAAACTAGTCGAAGCGGCCCAGGTGACGGGTACGGCCATTACTTTGAATTTAATGGTAGGTCTTTTGCTTAGCGTAACTTTTCTTGTGTTCGGTACTCATATGTTGCAATGGCTGAATGTCCAGGGGGATATTCTGACTTACGCAGAATCCTATATGAGTATCGTCGGGGGGGCCATTTTCCTTCAGGCATTGATTAACTCGCTGGCGGCGACTATTCGTACGCACGGCTTTACCAAAGAAACGATGTATGTATCGGTTTTTATGAACGTGATCCACGTGGTCGGCAACTATGTTTTGATTTTGGGGCATTGGGGCATGCCTGCACTTGGTGTAGAAGGTGCTGCTATTTCTACAGTCGGTAGCCGCTTTATTTGTCTCTTAATTTTCTTCTGGCTGATGTACCGGGTCACTGAGGTGCGTGTCGAGTGGAAATATTACGTTCACTTGTCCAAAAAGTTCATTTCCAAAATATTGCGCATCGGTGTACCATCCGCACTGGAGTCTATTATGTATCAGTCATGTCAGCTCATATTCACACTGTACGTGACTTATCTGGGTGCAGAAGCGATGGCAACACGCCAGTATGCGAATAATATTTCGAGCTATATCTACTTGTTCAGTATGGCCGTCGGTATGGGAACGGCTATCGTAGTGGGAAGGCTCGTGGGAGCCAGAGAGAAGGATACGGCTTATAAACGTGTATTGAACAGTGTGAAATGGGCGCTACTCGTGACTGTGATTATTGATGCGGTGGTTATCTTTTTCCGTGTTCCCTTGCTCGGTTTGTTTACGGAGAACCCTGAAATTATTCGTTTGGGTGCGCAGGTTATTTTACTTAGCATTCTGCTGGAAACTGGACGGACGACGAATATCGTCATCATTAACTCATTGCGTGCTGCTGGAGATGCCAAGTTCCCGGTCTATATGGGGTTGATCTCCATGGTCTGTATGAGCTTGCCTCTCGGCTATCTGCTGGTGTTCAAGCTGGATATGGGACTCGCTGGCGTGTGGCTGGCGATTGCTGCTGATGAGTGGACTCGTGCTGTCATCATGTATGCCCGCTGGAGAAGTCGGTTATGGGAAAAGCATTCACTGGTCGAGCACGATACACCAGATCAGTCTGCAACGCCTGTTCCGGCACACTAACCCAAGCAGTTATTTAGCGTTGCGTTAGCTGGAACCTGGCCTTTCGATAGAGTTATATACGTGGAGGCAGTTCAAGAGAACATCTTGAGCTGCCTCTTTTTGCTGCATAGAGAAGAAATAGTAGAAAATCAAAAATGATATATGGAAAACGGAATAGGCGGAAATGTTGCTGTACAAGTAAGCTCGAAACATATCATAATGGCATTCATAAATAGAAGTGTGGTAAATTTACTAAAAAAAAGATATACTTTTGTTGCACTAACGCAGTACATGAAAGACAAGGAGTGTACCGATGAAGAAGCCGACGATTGAAGATGTTGCCCAGAGGGCGGGAGTGTCTAAAAGCACGGTCTCGCAATTTCTGAACAAACGATATAAATATATGAGTGACCAGACCAAAGACCGGATTGCGGAGGTTATTCAAGAGTTGAACTATCAGCCTAACGGGCTGGCCCGCAGCTTGAAGCAAAACCGGACATTTATGGTGGGAGTTATTGTAGCCAACATTGACTATACGCTGTCGATCCAATCTATCCGTGCGATTGAGGAGGAATTGCAGCGCTTTGGCATTCAGGTGATCATTTGCAACGCCGATGAAAATCCTGATAAGGAAAGCCAGTATATTGAGATGCTCAAGGCCCGTCAAGTGGACGGCTTGATCATCTTCCCGACAGGCAAGCATGCAGACATTTACAACCAACTCATTCGTGAGAAATATCCATTGGTGTTTTTGGACCGTTTGGTGGACGGTGTCAATACGCGCAGTCTGCTGCTGGATAACGAAATGGCGGTTAAGCTGGCGATTCAGGAGCTTGTGGCTCACAAGCATGAGCGAATTGCGCTGATTACCTTGCCCCTTGGCCTGAATCGGATTACTCCCCGAGTGGAGCGGCTCAGCGGATACAAGAAGGCGCTGGAGGAGCATGGCTTGCCTTCTCGTGATGAATATATGCACAGTGTACCGAGAGAAGAAATCCAGCAGACGCTGAAAGAACTGTTTCAACTGCCAGAGCCGCCGACTGCGCTGTTGGCCGGAAATGATATTGTGTTGGCTGAGGTGTTGAAGTATGTGAATGCCCGCCGCATTCGTATTCCGGCAGAGCTGTCCGTTATCGGGATTGACGACGCGGAATTTGCCCATATTTATAATCCGCCGATTACGACCATTACACAACCGATTGCGGATATGGGGAGGCAGGCGGCAAAAACGCTGCTGTCCAGCATTGAAGAAGGCGGCGAGTCAGTGCCGATTATTTACCGATTTGTGCCGGATATCCATCGCGGAGAATCCATCAAAACGCTGTAGACGGCATTCTGACATCTATTATAAAAAAAGCCCGTATTCCATTGTGCGATCTGAGTATGCGTATGCTGCTCAGGTACACAAATGCGAACACGGGCTATTGGAAGTTAAGGCTGACATTGAATTCGGCCTTGTTGACTTTGCGCTAATAGCGGTAAAGGTTATGCGGGGAATAAACCCGGTCTAATTCGTGCTGGCGCTGAGCAAAAAGGATTCCAGTTCGGCTCGTGTCGGATAGCCGTCCATATCTCCGGCTGACATGACAGCCAGCGCACCAAGTGCATTCCCGCGCTTGACCGCTTCAGCCAGG
The DNA here is from genome assembly GCF_006874425.1 of Paenibacillus ottowii. Classification (GTDB taxonomy): domain Bacteria; phylum Bacillota; class Bacilli; order Paenibacillales; family Paenibacillaceae; genus Paenibacillus; species Paenibacillus ottowii. Next base: position 354,569 of record NZ_VIJZ01000003.1, on the reverse strand, counting down.
GGTAAGCCCTCCAGCAGCGCACTAATCACACCTGCGGCAAAGCCGTCGCCTGCGCCGACGGTATCTACGACATGATCAACCCGGAAACGCTTGACATACCCCTCCGCATCTGCGGATTTGTAATAGGCGCCTTCGGTTCCCAGCTTGATGATCACCAGCGAGGTGCCGCGATCGAGGTAGAACGAAGCGATATCTTCAGGCGAAGTATAGCCTGTTAATATTTTACCTTCATGGATGCCTGGCAGCAGCCAGTCACAACCCTCGGACGCTTCGTTAATTGCCTTCACCATCGTTTGCGTGTCAGCCCATAATTTAGGTCTGAGGTTAGGATCAAAGGATACGGTTTTGTCTGCCTTTTTCATAAACTGCTTTGCATGGCGGGCGAAGTCGCGGCATTCAGGGGAAAGTGCGACAGAAATACCTGTAAAGTGCAAGTGGCGAGCCTCGGCAAAGTAAGCTTCGTTAAAATCAGCGATGCTCAGTGTGGAAGCGGCGGAATGCTTGCGAAAATATTCGACCTCAGGATCGCCGCTGGTAACTTTAGACTTAATCAGCATCCCGGTAGAGCGGTCTTTGGTAAACATGACATTTTGAGTGTCGATCTTCTCCTGACGCAGTGCATCGGCAATGAACCTGCCGAATGTATCCTCCCCGAGTTTGGTCACGAGTCCTGCTCTTAGTCCCAAACGCGACAAACCAGCCGAAACATTCGTCTCCGCCCCAGCCAGCGCTTTGGTAAATGAACGCACCTCATCCAGAGAGCCTGCTTCATTGGCGTAAAACATGGCCATAGGTTCTCCAAAGGTAACAGCATCCAATGTTGCGGTCATTTGAATTCCTCCTTATGTTTAGTAAACTAAATCTGTAAGCGTATGCACCGCCTGAATAAAATGAAATTATCACATAAATCGGTTTTTCACAATGAGTAAGTTGATATATTTGCTAAAAACTTTTTGGATAAAATAGATAAAAAAATATGTCCTTGTTTATCAAAAGGTAAAAAACATGTAAAAAATCGCGAATATTAAGGCTTTTCCTAGGAATGATGAAGTTTTGGGTTGACACCATCTTAGATAATTATTACAATTCTAGCTAAGAAGTAGAGTTAGAAACCGCTTTTATAATGATTCCGTTGATAAAAAAATTTATCTAAACAGGAGGAATGTTTTTATGGAAATGCGTTATTCAACTCATCCCGAACATGCCAAGCATTTTACAACTGAAGAGTTGCGTCAGCACTATCTGATCCAGGAGCTTTTTGTACCTGAGGAAGTAAAGCTGGTCTATACGCATGAAGATCGTGTTATTATCGGGGGCATTCATCCCGTGAATAAATCTGTTGCACTGGAAGGCAGCGATCAAATCAAAGCGGAAACTTTCTTGGAGCGTCGTGAACTGGGTGTTTTTAATGTCGGCGGCAGCGGTACGGTCAAGGTGGATGGTGAAACTTACGAGCTGGCCATAAAAGACTGCCTCTACGTAGGTAAAGGTGCCAAGGAGTTGATCTTTGAAAGCGATTCCAGTGGAAAGCCGGCGAAATTTTATATCGTTTCAGCCTTGGCCCATACCACGTACCCGACGACAAAGCAGTCTTTTGCTGATGTGCCGTCTGAAAGTCTGGGTTCGCAAGAAACAGCCAATAACCGTATGTTACGCCGCTTTATCCATGATGAAGGCATTCAAAGCTGCCAATTGGTTATGGGTATGACCACACTAGAGAACGGCAGTGTGTGGAACTCCATGCCGACCCATGTTCATGACCGTCGCATGGAAGTGTATTTCTACTTTGAGCTGGATGAAAACGCGAGAATGTTCCACCTAATGGGTGAGCCGAACGAAACGCGCCATCTGGTCATGAAAAATGATGAAGCCGTTATTTCTCCGCCTTGGTCTATCCATTGCGGTGCGGCTACAGGCAGCTATACCTTCATTTGGGGCATGGCCGGTGAAAATAAAACATATAAAGACATGGATCAGGTAGCCATGAGCGAGCTGCGTTAATCCGGTTTTTGCATTGGAGCGTAGACCTGCAAGCGGCTGAGGAACCATGGCCATCCCATTCGTGGAAAGGATCAGGAACATGACGAAAAAGAAAGTTTTGGAACATATCACTTCGGTTGGTGTTGTTGCAGTCATTCGGGGAAACACGGCAGAGGAAGCGTATCAAATGTCCAAAGCCTGTATTGAAGGCGGCTTGGATAATATTGAGCTTACGTTCACGACACCGGATGCGGATCAGGTCATTCGAAGATTGAAAGACGAATTTAAGGACCGGGCAGTTATTGGTGCAGGAACTGTACTGGAGTCACTGACGGCGAGAATTGCTATTCTGGCCGGAGCAGAGTTTGTCGTGAGTCCTGCTTTTGAAGAGGAAACAGCGAAGCTATGCAATTTGTACGCGATTCCTTATATGCCAGGCTGTATGACGCTGAACGAGATCAAGGAAGCCATGAAATTGGGTAGTGATGTCGTGAAGCTGTTCCCGGGCAATACGATGGGTGCGGACTTTGTTAAGGCTGTTAGAGGGCCAATGCCTCACGTACAGATTATGCCAACCGGTGGCGTTGATCTGGACAATATGGAAACCTGGCTGCGTAACGGATGTGTGGCCGTGGGAATTGGAGGCAATTTGACGGCTCCAGCCAAGGAAGGTCGCTACGACTTGATCACAGAAAATGCAGCCCGTTATGTAGCTAAATATAAAGAAGTACGTGCAGCGTTGTAGGCTTCAGAAAATATAGGTTTTATACTAATGTGTGATGGAGGCGTAGGCATGGGTCTGGACCATTTTTCATTGGATTTTTTCAGTCTCAAAGGTAAAACAGCGATTGTAACAGGAGGCAACACTGGTTTGGGTCAAGGATACTCCGTAGCTTTGGCCAAAGCAGGCGCAAACCTGTTCATTGTAGCTAACAATGATGATTATGAAGAAACAAGACGTCTGCTGGAGCCGACGGGTGTGAAGTTTGCCTTTCACCAAGCCGACCTAACTGAAAAAGCATCCCTTAAAAAGCTTGTAGAAGAGTGCATCAAGGAATTTGGCAAAATTGATATCCTTGTCAATAATGCGGGTACGATTCGCCGCGCTCCTCTGCTGGAGTATAAAGACGAAGATTGGGACGCTGTTATGGAAATCAACCTGAATGCTGTATACCATTTGAGCCAAGAAGTGGCGAAGATAATGGTAGAGCAAAAAAGCGGGAAGATTATCAATGTCGCTTCTATGCTTGCTTTCCAGGGCGGCAAGTTCGTTCCGCCTTATACAGCAAGCAAGCATGCAGTAGCTGGCTTGACCAAGGCATTCGCAAACGAGCTGGCGGTTCATAACATTCAGATTAACGCGATTGCTCCTGGTTACATTGCTACGGCGAATACCGCTCCAATTCGTGCGGATGAAAACCGCAATCAAGAAATCTTGTCGCGTATTCCTGCGGGTCGTTGGGGCGATCCGTCTGATCTGATGGGGGTTGTTGTTTTCCTCGCCAGTCAGGGTTCGGACTACATGAACGGTCATATCTTGGCGGTGGATGGCGGCTGGCTGGTACGTTAAGCAGCGCTGACCACATATAAGTCATGGACTGAAAGCTGCCTCAAAAGGAATTCGTCCTTTTAGGCAGTTTTTTTGCATGATGAAGCGTTAAGCTGTACATGAAGATTTGGGATGCCATGTCGATTCCGTCCTATGCATATGGCACGAATGCCTTTATAATTTAATGAGATAAAAAATTGCCTAGGCTCCAGCCGTTACACTTGGTTGGAGCCTTTGAGCATAACACAGATAGATTGGAGAATGGAGAGATGAGTTCACAGCAACACCAACGAGCCTTGCTATACAAATCTTTGTGGCATGCCGGTCCTTGGCTGCTAGCCGTAGGGATCATCCTGGTAGGTGCCAATCTGCGCGCCTCGATTACTTCGGTAGGACCTCTTATCGGTTTGATTAAGGATTCTTTGCATATTTCAAATACACTAAGTGGTCTGTTAACGACATTACCGCTGCTTGCTTTTGCACTGTTGTCGCCTTTTGTAGCCCAACTGTCGCGCCGCTTCGGGTCGCCGCTTGTTATTTTTGCAGCCTTGCTGCTGTTGACCGCAGGTATTGTGGTGCGCTCGACGTTGGGGGTGACTGCATTATTTGTCGGGACTGCGATGCTGGGACTGGCTATTGCTGTGTGCAATGTTTTGCTGCCCAGCTTGATCAAAGAAGAGTTCCCTCGCAATAGCGGCCTGATGACCGGCGTATATTCCGTATCCATGAATGTGGTCGCTGCAACAGCATCCGGTCTGAGTATACCGCTGGCTCTGAATGGAGGAATGGGCTGGCGTGGTGCTTTAGGGATCTGGGCGATTATTGGCGTCGTAGGTATTTTACTCTGGGTGCCCCAGCTTCTTAAGGTGCGCCGAACAGCTAATCAAGCGGTAGTATCCGCCCGAACGGTGAATGTGTATAAATCGTCTTTGGCATGGAAGGTGACGCTGTTCATGGGGCTGCAATCTGCTCTCTTCTATGTTCCTGCTGCCTGGTTTCCCGAAATGATGAGCGGACAGGGAATGGATTCAGAGACTGCGGGATGGATGCTGTCTGTGCTGCAATTTTCACAAATGCCATTTACTTTTATTGTTCCTATTTGGGCGGCGCGAGTGAAGGATCAGCGGCTATTGGTTCTGATTATGGCAGTGCTCTATTTTATCGGTCTGGGTGGATTTCTGCTCGGGGCTACACAGTGGAGTGTGGTTTGGGTTATTTGTATTGGAATAGCAGGTGGTTTTGCTTTCCCGCTAGTCATGATGTTCTTTAATTTGCGGACCCGGACACCGCAGCAGGCCGCAGAACTGTCAGGTATGGCGCAATCCTTTGGTTATTTGCTGGCAGCGACAGGACCGACACTATTCGGTTATTTGCATGATGCGACACAGGGCTGGACAATTCCGCTGCTTTTACTCTTGTGCCTGAGTGTGCTGCTTATGTTTATAGGCCTGGGTGCAGCCAAGAAACGATATGTCGGAGGCGAGGTGGATGATCAGGCTGCAATTTGATGCAGATGGCTATAGCGTGGTCTATAATGCAGATCGTGTTATGTTGTTGGCTAAAGAGTTTGCGTTGCTGCGCTTCCTATACGATAACCGGAATCAGGTGTTCACCCGGGAACAACTGCTGGATCGTGTGTGGCCGCTGGAATATCCAGTGGAGCGTACCGTGGATGATCATATCTACAGATTGCGCAAAAAACTTAAGGCATGGACTGGACTTCGTATTCATACGGTTAGAGGGTATGGCTACAGCTTGACCCTGACTGACATACAACCACGGAATCATCCTTCTTTGCACGATCAGGAAGTGCAGGACGCCGTTCATGGACTTTTCCGAAAGTATCACCTGTTGGGGCAGGGAGATTCCATCGTAGCACTAGCTGAACAGCAGGAACAGCTGGGTTTCCAAATGTCGGCCTATTATCAAATGTATATCCGTTTTGTGCAGGCGGATGTGTCTTGGTTTTTAAAGCGAGAGGATTTTGCACCCGCAGACCGTTTGTATTGGATGCTGCTGCTATATACAGGCACAGCAGCGGTTACGGATCACGGGTTAGCCCTTTGTGAACGTGCGTTCACCAGCGGATTGCTGTCCAGTGACCAAGAGCGGGAATTGCGCATCCTCAATATTCTGGAGGCTTATGTGGAACATGGACAACCAGAACGCGCACAGGAAGGCCTGCCATTGACCTTCATGATCATGGAGCGGGATGATCTCGATAAATTTGTGATGCCGGTTGCGCTGATGGAGATGTACATGCATCTGGTTGCCAATCATATGGAAAAGGTTGCTGAACTGTCTGATCGTCTGGAAGGCATGCTGTCGGTGGCTCCGTATTTGCGCGAACTGGGCCGTTATCGCATGCTGCGTGGACTTATGCTGTTGCGTACTGGAGATGTGGACAACGCTGAGCGGCTCATGGATGAGGGACTGGGCACTCTTGATATGGCGAAACAGGAACTGCTAAAAATCAAAGCGGTTAGTCAAATTCGCAGTTTCTTGAAGCTTTGCGGCCCATATCCCATGCTGGAAGAGAAGTATGCGGCTCAATACGATCAGCTTGACCGGGACAATTGTTTGACACTGCATCGTTCGGCGCTAAAGCGCTGGCTGGAGCAGATCCTTTCTGTGGCCTGACTTTTTTTAGCTGTCTGATTTTCCTCTGATAAAGACCCGCTAGAATGTTCTTATTGCTAATGAAGCAGAAAATGAGAGCAGGGTGAATAGAAATGAAGGAAGAGAAAGAGTTGCAATCCACGCCCAGTATTTGGCGTAATGGTCGTTTTCGGCGGATGTTTGCGGCCCATACGGCTGCTTCCTTTGGCGATTGGTTTGATGCTATCGCCATTCAGGTGCTGGTTGCTTACCGCTGGGAAGCCGACCCCATGCTGATTGCGCTGATTCCGGTAGTCATGGCCCTGCCGGGTCTGCTGCTCGGTTCTATTGCAGGTACGTTAGCCGACCGGGTACAGAAGGCGCGGCTGATGATCATCTGCGATGCAGCTATCGCCTTACTGACGCTGGCGATTCTCGCCGTCCCAGGTCCGGCGTGGCTGTTGCCTTTGCTCGGTTTGCGCGCAGCGGCTGGTGTATTCCAAATGCCGTCACAGCAAGGCTTGACCCGTACAGTAGTCGCCAGTAGCGACCTTTTCCGTGCAACCTCACTGAACGGACTGGTCAATCAGGCCTCCAAAGTCGCGGGGCCCTTGCTGGGCGCCATGACCTTGGCTGTGCTGTCCCCGCAAGCATGCATCATCTTGAATGCACTGCTGCGTCTCTGCTCCGGCCTGCTGCTCTTGCCGCTGCGTGGCATCGGTCCGGCGCTGGCCAGCCCGGACCAGCAAGCGCTTGCTGACGAGCAGCCAGGAAAGTCGGCATCGCTTACAGCGCATGAGGCTGATGATGCCAAGATGCAGGCAGAGCCTGCTCGCGCATCTCGTTTTATCAGCCAGTGGCGGGAAGGCTGGGCATTCCTCTGGCGCAGTCGAATGCTGTTGCACACGCTCATATTCGGACTGTTCGGCTTGATCGCCATTCTTATGATCGACTACCAGTTCCCTACGTTGCTGCGCGTGCTCGCCCCGGGCAACGAATCGCTGCTCGGTTGGCTGGTTTCAGCTATAGGTGCTGGCGCAGTCGGCTGTATGCTTGTGCTGAATCACCTGAATCGTGTAAGCGCAGGCTGGGGACTCGGCGGAGGGTATGTGCTGGTTGGCGGAGCGATTGCCGCTTTAGGCTGGGCGCAACCCGGGACAGGACTCCCCGTACTGCTTGCGATCGGGGCTATGCTAGGTGTGGGGAACGGGCTGTACATTATCACCCAGAATTACATATTACAAGCCAAAACCCCTGCTGATATGGTGGGACGTGTCTTCGGTATTCAAAGTACCGTCATTGGAGCGATCATGGTTATTTCGCCGCTTGCCGGGGGAGTATTGATCCGAATAGCAGGGGCGGGGACGGCTTTTGTCTGGATCGGCATGACCGTAGGAATCCTGGGCTTAGCAGGACTACTGCTTCAATCCGTAATTTGGCGGGAGTCTCTCGCTGATCCCATCCCTTCTGCTGAACAAAATGCCGACCTGGCGTAATCGTTTGCTTCCATTATAGAAATTTAAATTTTTATATTTTAGCATAGGAGTGATCGAGTTGACTCAAAATTCTTCGTCCGTAACGCCTGTGGCACGATTGCTTGAAGGATCACGGGTATACCTGCGTCCCATTAACGTGGAGGACACCGAGTTATACTACAATACATTGTTCCATCAGGAAGTACGGAGGCTGACGGGCACACAGCGAAGCTTTACCAAGGAGCAAATTGCCCGTTATATTGAAGCTAAAGGGCAGGATACCTCCAGCCTGCTGTTGCTCATTGCACTTCAGGAGGATGATCGTGTCATCGGCGATATTGCGCTGCAAGATATGGACAGCCTGAATCGCAGCGCCAACATCCGTATTGCGATCAATGAGCAAGGAAATCAGGGGAAAGGCTATGGCACCGAAGCGCTTGTACTCATGCTGGGCTATGGGTTCGGTGTTTGTAACCTGCATCGGATTGAGCTGAATGTATTTGATTTTAATGAACGAGCCATTCGCTGCTATGAAAAAGTAGGCTTTAAGCGTGAAGGTGTGCAGCGGGATGCTTTATTCTACAATCATCAATACCATGATTCCATTTTGATGAGCATGTTGGATCATGAATACTGTGCACGGTATGTAGAAAAAGCAGAAAGTTGACACCATACGTTTACATGGGCTTGCAGAAAAGATATAATTAAAAGATAAAATTACTTGTTTGTGCAAGTATGGCCGACAACATCAAATGAATAGATGAACTACCCGAGGAGCCTATCACCAAGGCTCCTTTATGTCTTTTTTAGGGGAACCTGTGCTATATTTCGGGTTCCCCTTTTTATTTGTGCGTTGTTCTTTTCAGGTCAGACACATATTTTGCCGTTGCTCTGTGGTTTTGGAGTTGGTGAAGCCTTTGGATTTGAAGGATGGTTTCTGGGGATTGTCTTGAGTGCTACTCCCGTAAGCATTACGGTGCAGGTGCTCAAGGATATGAACAAGCTGAATACTCGAGAAGGTTCGACCATTTTGGGCGCAGCCGTACTGGATGATGTGCTTGTCGTAGTGCTGCTTGCGGTAGTGATGAGTATATTCGGCATGGGTGGGCAAACCTCGCTGGGACTTCTTGTTGGCAAGAAGCTGATCTTCTTCGTGGTAGCTATTCTGGGTGGCTGGTTCGTTGTTCCATGGATTATGAAAATACTTGCCCCTCTCAAAGTGACAGAAGCTGTGATTACGGCTGCTTTGGTTATTTGCTTCGGTTTTGCGTATTTTGCAGATTTGATGGGTATGGCGGGTATTATCGGAGCTTTTGCTGCCGGGATTGCCATTTCGCAAACAAGCTTTAAGCAGGTTGTAGAAGAAAAGGTGGAGCCCATCGCCTATTCCATCTTTGTGCCTGTATTTTTTGTCAGCATTGGCTTAACCACCGGGTTGCAGACGGGTCTGCTGGTACAGCAGTATTTTACATCAGTTATCATTGCCGTTATTTTGACGACGTTGGCTGCACCTCCAGTTCTTAAGCTATGCTTTAGTGATCGGAAGACTGTAATTCAAGTTGAAAAGTAGAAGATTGGACGGACTAGACCTACAGTAAGACCCTTCAGGATCATTTTCCAAGCAGGATGGAAAGTGAACCAGAAGGGTCTTTTTATGTTGGAATGTTTGGTTCAGCTGCAGAATTAGGACTCGGATACGACAGTGAAGCGTTGATTCAGATGTTGTGGTTTTTCAATTTCGTCTACTACGGCAACAGCATAATCCTCATAGCTGACATAGCTTGCACCTTTGGAATTAACCAGCAGTGTGTCCTTGCCCACTTGGTAAGAGCCTGTACGTTTGCCGAGAGCGAATTCCGCGGAGGGACTAATGAACGTCCAGTTCAGGTCGCTGGTACCGCGTAGAATGTCCAGATTTTTTCCTTGGTTATGAGCCGTTGGATATACAAAATCAGGGAAACCAGGAGTATCCTTGACCAAGAGTGTCTGGGACTCATCCGTAAACAAGCTACCTGCACCACCTACGACAATCAGGCGAGTACCGGACACATGGCGGAGAGCCTCAATCAGTACATTACCTGCATCTACATGCAGATGCTCTTGTCCGAATGGAGCGGCAAAAGCATTAACAACAACGTCAAAACCCTTCAGATCATCTGTTTTCAGATCAAAAACGTCCTTTTGTACTACAGCAGCACGCTTGTCCGTTACTTTAGCCGGGTCACGCACGATGGCGGTGACTTCATGGCCTCTGTCTAATGCTTCTTTTGCGATGTTACTTCCCGCTTTACCGCCTGCACCAATAACTGCAATTTTCATAATAGTATATCCTCCTATAAATATGATTTAGAAATTCACTTCTTTAACTGCGTGTTCATCCTTGAACTTAAATATGTAACTATTATAGTTACAATATAAAATAAAAGTCAAGCTCTTCTGTTGGGCAAAATAAGGTCCTCCGATTGGAAAGAGAGGAACTCGTTTAAATATAAGGTGAACGCAATGAGTACATTTAAAGCATATTGGAACGATATAGAACGCAGATAAGAAAGGAAGAGTGAAACGATATGAGTAAAAAGGTACAGCTGGAGCCCGCAGCGCAAAAATTCGCAGACGATAATGCCAAGCCTCCGTTCTTGTATGATTTGGGACCTGAAAAAGGACGTGAAACGGTCAATGAGGTTCAATCCGGTCCAGCAGATAAACCTGCGGCAGACCTAGAGGATCTGTCGATTCCAGGTGGTCCTGGCGGTGAGGTGAAGGTTAGAATTGTTCGTCCGCAACAGGTGACAGGTGATCTCCCGGTCATCGTCTATATCCATGGAGCAGGCTGGGTATTCGGTAACGCTCATACGCATGACCGACTGATTCGTGAACTGGCGGTAGGCTCACAGGCAGCCGTTGTATTCCCGGAATACAGCTTGTCACCTGAAGCCAAATATCCGACGGCGATTGAGGAGATTTACGCGGTCGTTCAATGGGTAGCACAGCATGGGCGCGAGCATGGGCTGAAGCCCGACACGTTGACGATCGCCGGAGATAGTGTCGGTGGTAACATGACGGCAGCTGTCACTTTGCTGGCCAAAGAACGCAGTGGTCCTGCTATTCGGCAGCAGTTGTTATTCTATCCGGTGACGGATGCTTCTTTTGATACGGAATCATATCATGAGTTCGCCACAGGGTATTTCCTGAGCCGTGAAGGGATGCAATGGTTCTGGGATCAATATACGACGGATCCCAACGAACGAGCACAAATCACGGCGTCCCCGTTACGTGCCACTATGGACCAGCTCAAAGGGCTACCGCGTGCGCTGGTTATTACAGGCGAGGCCGATGTGCTGCGGGATGAAGGTGAAGCCTATGCGAACAAGCTGCGTGAAGCAGGGGTAGATGTGACCGCTGTACGCTTTCAGGGCATCATCCATGACTTTGTGATGCTCAACCCATTGTCGGAAACCGCAGCTAAGCGCGGTGCGATCATGCTGGCTACCTCGTGGCTGCGCCAAGGGTTTGAGGGCTAGTCTCGTATAAAACAATTCTAGGATCCCACCTTGTGATCTGATCGAGTCCTCTGACGGATAAGGCTGTCTTCTCCCGCAGATGCTAAAAGCAGGGAGAGCAGCCTTTATACATATCCCCATTGAAACCGCTTCACGTTCGTCGAACAGAGTGATAATATAAAATTTGAACGAGTTTCAAATGACATTCGGCCCAAGGGGGATATCCATGCCATTTCAGGGACAACGCATTTTACCTGCAGCTAAGCATATGAAGCAGTTGGAGGATATTTTGGACAGCTCTTATGAGTATGCTGTTTTTCTGGATACGCATGTAGCGCAACTGCGCAACCTGTATCAGATGGCAAGGAGCCGCAACAAGCAGATGCTTCTGCATGCCGACCTGGTGCAAGGTTTGAAAAATGACGAGTATGCCGCTGAGTATTTGTGTCAGGAGATTAAGCCATTTGGGATTATCTCAACCCGTTCCGGGGTGATTGCAACCGCTAAAAAAAAGGGAATTCTTGCTGTACAACGAGTGTTCCTGCTGGATACGATTGCGCTAGAAAAAAGCTACGCACTGGTGGAAAAAACGCGCCCTGATTATATTGAGGTGCTGCCCGGTGTTGTACCGCCGATGATCGCAGAGGTCAGTGAACGCACGGGGATTCCTATTTTGGCTGGTGGACTTATTCGTACCCCTGGGGATGTGGAGGCAGCGTTGGCAGCGGGTGCTGCAGCAGTTACGACCTCCAATAAACAACTGTTTGAGCACTATAAGCGATAATTTTTTTGAATCATGTGGGCTACCTACATAATAAGCAAGGAGCGCGACCTTTGGCTTGGCGTGGGGAACGACCTGCAATAAACGCAGGCATATTTCCCTTTTCATCGTGTACTGTGTATGCTACGATATCAATAAGTTAATACTCGTCAGGAGACTTGGAGAGACCATGGACCGCTCGGCATCCGCCGCAGCGATGTTCGTGGTCTTTTTTTGTACCTTTTGATGATCCCAGGCGTCAGATTGCATAGCAGACATGTACGAAATTGGAGGGATAGATGATGGGAGAACGAGGATTTGCTGCACAGGAGAGAACGGCTGTTTTAGAACGTATGGGGCGTGAGCATTTTGATATTTTAATTATTGGCGGCGGCATTACAGGAGCGGGAATTGCGCTGGATGCGGCGGATCGTGGTTTGAAGACAGCGCTGGTGGAAATGCAGGATTTTGCAGCAGGCACATCCAGTCGTTCTACCAAGCTGGTGCATGGCGGTCTTCGTTATTTGAAGCAATTTGAAGTGAAGATGGTAGCCGAGGTCGGGAAGGAGCGAGCTATCGTATTTGAAAATGGTCCTCATGTGACCATTCCGGAGCGTATGCTGCTTCCTTTTCACCAGGGGGGCACATTTAATGCGTTTACCACTTCTGTCGGGCTGCTAGTGTATGATTTTCTCGCTGGCGTGAAGCGTAGTGAGCGCCGCCGCATGCTGGACATTCAGGCTACGCTGGAGCGCGAGCCTTTGCTGAAGAGAAAAGGGCTGAAGGGAAGCGGCAGCTATGTGGAGTACCGCACAGACGATGCTCGCCTGACGATTGAGGTGATGAAGGAAGCCGTTACACGAGGGGCGCTGGCTGTGAACTATGCCAAGGCTGACAAGCTGCTGTATGACAGCGGACGAATAAGCGGCGCCAGTGTAACCGATCGGGTAACGGGGAAACCATACGAAATCAGCGCTTCGCTGGTCATTAACGCTGCCGGGCCTTGGGTAGATACGTTGCGGGAAATGGATCGCTCCAAAGAAGGCAAGGTGCTTCGCCTGACAAAGGGGATCCATCTGGTATTCGATGGTGAGCGATTCCCGCTTCAACAGGCAGTGTATTTCGATACACCGGATGGGCGCATGGTATTCGCGATCCCGCGTGACGGAAAAACCTATGCAGGTACAACCGACACGGTGTATGAGGGAGATACAGCGCATCCTCGGATGACTGCCGAAGACCGGGCGTATGTGCTTCAGGCGATCAACGGGATGTTCCCGGATGTGAAGCTGACGGTTACAGACGTGGAATCCAGTTGGGCAGGGGTACGCCCGCTTATTTATGAAGACGGTAAAAGCCCTTCAGAAATTTCACGCAAGGACGAAATTTGGGAATCCCGTTCAGGGCTGATCACGATTGCAGGCGGCAAGCTGACGGGCTACCGGAAAATGTCCGAACTCGTCGTGGATCGTGCGGTACGGGAGCTGGGCCGCTTGCATGGGCAGAGCTTTCGGGCATGCCGCACGAGACAGATCCCGATTTCGGGCGGCAGTGTAGGCGGCTCGGCGGGCTGGGGCGCTTTTGTGAGCAAGCAAGCCGTAGCGGGCGCCGCGCTCGGCCTATCGCCGGAAACCGCCAGAGCATGGGCTGTTCGCTATGGTTCTAACGTGGAGCGACTGTTTGCCATAGCGACACGGAGCATGAAGAACGCCACCGAGACGGAAGCGGCGCTGCCTGTGGAAGTACGTGTTCCGCTCCTGTACGCGATGGAACAGGAAATGACAGTGACACCGTCTGACTTTTTCATACGCCGAACTGGAGCGCTGTTCTTTCAGATTGACGAGGTGAAGCGTTGGAAGGAAGCTGCCGTTGCATTGATGTCCGAACATGCAGGCTGGAGCCCTGAGCAAGAACGCCAATATACGACTGAGCTGGATGCTTACCTGTATGAAGCGGTGACACCTGTAGAGGTAGAGGCCGAACCTGGCGCCGTTAAAGCCATCTGATATAGCATCACTGCTTTAAATAAAAAGGGCCTACAAAACAAAAGCAGCGATTCTCTATTCATAAGAGAATCGCTGCTTCTTTGTTATACAGATGGCTTACAGCATCAAGTGGAACAGGAACGGCGCAGCCGCTAAGGTAAAGAGAGCGGCGAGCACCATCGAGATGCTGGAGATGGTACCTGTCAGCGAACTGAATTCGAATGCTTTGGAGGTACCTGTACCATGAGCGCCGGTGCCGAGCAATACCCCGCGTGAAACTTCATTTTCGATACGGAATAGCTTGACGGTCATCGGACCGATAATAAGACCGCTCAATCCGGTCAGAATAACGAATACAGCCGTGACTGTCGGATTACCGCCAATCGTTTGCGATACATTCATCGCTATAGGCGTCGTAATGGAGCGAGGAATCAGGCTGCTCAGCAGCGAGGAATCCAGATGCATCCACTTGGCGAGCGCCATGGAGGACAGCACGGCTACGACAGATCCAGACAACACGCTCAGCACGATTTGGGCTGCGTGTTTCTTTAACACAGGGAAATATCGGTACAAAGGGACAGCAAATGCAATCGTAGCTGGTTGTAGCAGCATGGATAGCAACTGAGCGCCTGAATTATAAGAACGGTAATTCACACCCGTCAGTGTCAAAATCAAAATAATAACAACAGGTGTAATGAGCAATGGGGACATATACACCTTGGGCAGTGTACGGTACATGCGTTTGGCCATCCAGTAAATAGCGAGTGTCAATACAATACATAGAAGACCGGTCATGATGATTTATGCTCCTTTCGTTTACCAAGCAGACTGGCGATCATACCTGTGCAGGCCATCACCAGGAAGGTGCCGAGCAGTACGACCAGCATAATACTCATGCCATCGTGTTCCAGCATCGGCCAATAATTCATAACACCAACAGCGGAGGGAATAAAGAATAATAGCAGTTCGGCCAGCAACCAGTTTGCGCCGACCTCGATCCAGCTTAGTCGAACCACACCCGTTTGCAGCAGAACAAAGAGAATTAGCATACCGACGATACTACCAGGTATAGGCAGGTGGAGCCAGGAGACCAGCGCGTTCAGGATGAGCGAAAAGGCCATCAGGACGGCGATCTGAAGGACACCGCGTATGAAGCTTTTCATATATAAAGTCTCCTATCTTTGAGATCCGTTATTTTCAAACTGTAATGAAATTTTACATCACAAGCTTTCATGAGTAAAATGCATATAAAGAATGAAGTCCATTCCGTTTATCTATGGAAGAAGGTGTAGCTTTGGATATCCGACATTTGCAATATTTTCTGGAAGTCGCGCGGTTGCGCAGCTTTACGAAGGCAGCCCAGAGCATGTTCATTACTCAGCCGACGATTAGTAAGACGATTAAAAGCCTGGAAGAAGAATTGGGAGTTACTTTGTTTGATCGCATTGGAAAAAGAATCGTACTGACGGATGCGGGCAAGGTCATTGAGCTTCAGGCACAAGCGATTGTAAAGTCCTTTCAGAGCCTGTCCTCGGAACTGAGTGATTTGATGAATCTGAAAAAAGGACATATCCGCATCGGCTTGCCTCCTATGGTCGGGTCTAGCTTTTTTCCGCGTGTCATTGGTGAATTTCATAAGGCTTTTCCCGATGTGACTATTCAATTGTTCGAGGATGGGGCTAAAAAAGTGGAGCAAGACGTAGAAGCTGGAGCACTGGATATCGGCGTAATTGTGCTGCCTCCGGTTGGAGATATGTTCGAGACATTTCTATTTGTGGAGGAAAAGCTGAATTTGCTCGTTCACCCTACGCATGCATTAGCTGAGTGCAAGGAGGTGCCGCTATCTGCGTTAGCAGAGGAGGCATTTGTGCTGTTCCGTGAGGATTTTACGCTGCATGACCGTATCATTGCCGAATGTGTTCGTGCTGGCTTTCAGCCGCGCGTAGTCTACGAAAGTTCTCAATGGGATTTGATCAGCGAGATGGTTGCCGCCAACCTGGGAGTAGCGTTATTGCCTGAGGCGATATGCCGGGATCTGGATTCCGAACGTTTGCGTATTCTTCCGCTCGTTGATCCTGTCATTCCTTGGCATTTGGGGATGATCTGGCGAAACGATCGGTATCTGTCCTTTGCGGCCAGAGAGTGGATATCCTTCACACAGCGATTGTTGCGGACAGAATATGGCGGGAGTCGTCGATGAGAAGGACGGATGCAGCTTAGATCATAAAAAAGCTGCCCTGAGGGGCAGCGATGTAGCTTGCTTTTAGGAGTGTGTTTGGTTTATTGCGCGCTTGGTGTGAAGGTACTTGTCCATAATACGGTCAAGCCTGGAGGATTTGTCCAATACACGTTCATCTTTTAATCCGTGTAAGTCAGCCATGCGATTCAGTTCACGACGCTCTTTTTCCATGAGTTTTTCCAATTGTTCGAGGTTCACAAAGCCCACCCCCCATGTCGATTGTAAGGCATGTCTCCACTAGCGGCAGAAGTTTTTTTGATAACGATGTTATTTCCATTTTACCACTTTTTATTAACATTAATCCAGCTTTCCTGACATTTAGCGACTAATAATTATGGTTTTGCCAGTTCTACCCGATTGCGTCCTGATCGTTTGGCTTCATACAATGCCTCGTCTGCTTTTTCCAATAAACGCCTCGATGCAATAACAGGAGAGCTGCCTGCCCCGATGGATACGGTTAAGGAGAGTATAGTTCCGTCATTCAAGAGAAAACATTCATTTTCCACAGCTTTTCGAATCTTCTCGGCAAAGCTTGCCGCCTTTTCGGTATCACAATCTCCGAGTAGAATTGCGAATTCCTCTCCGCCTTTACGGGAGGGATATGCTCTTGTTGTAGATTCCCGATTTAACAGAATTCCCAGTTGGCTTAAGACGGCGTCTCCGTTCAAATGGCCATACGTATCATTAATTTCTTTAAAGTGGTCAATATCTAGCATTACGAGTCCAAAGGGTTTTTTTGTAGTCTTGGAAGCATGAAGTACCTCTTCGAACAGCGCATCAAAAGCACGCGGACTGTATAGCCCGGTTAAATGATCGCGGTTCGCGGCCTCTTCCAGCAGATGAATAGCCCGTTCTGTTTTTTTGATATGGGACATCATAAAATAAGTGAACAAGCCGCCAAGAATCTTCACAGTTGTGACTATGATCATAGATTCTAGGTTGGGGGAATTATCCACGTAAAAAGCGGATAACAGCGACACAACAACAGCCCCAAGCACGGCTGACATCCATTTGCCGAGTGCTAGCTTTTTTTCTCGAATAAAGATAAGTGAAAGGACTAGTGTCATGAAGCAATTAACCGTAACAGTCAGAGTAATATCCGTCCATCCCCCTGTGATGTAAATACGATACAGGATGACGATCAGGGTGGTCAGCAGACCGGATACCGATCCTCCTATATAAACAGATATGATAATCGCCAATTGGCGCAGATCAACCACAAAATGCCCACGGATCCATAAACCGGTCATCATTAACAGGATGCCAAACACGCCCAGCATTAAACCGTTTAATATCTGATGAATGAGTGCATGATTTGTCAGGTAACGTTCATATTTCCGGGAAAATAAATTTCCGAAGAATAAGAAGCTCGTTAATAACGCAAAATTGTTAATTAATTCTTTTAACATATCCCTGTCCTTTATGCTGTAATGTGAGTTGTAGTATCGTTGGGAATAAAGTAAAAGGCCTCGTTTCTATATTTCGGTAGAAAGTAGATGTGAATGAATACCCATCGACCACAAACGATTCTTATGTCCCTTACGTTTCGTTGATCTACGTGGTACAGTGTAAGGACTATGACCGGAACGGGTGATCGTATGAAGGAACCAATTCACATTTCGGTGCGTCCACTTGTGGAATATGTGCATCGGAGTGGCAGCATTCAGAGCGGTTTTCGCTCGAATAGCAGTATGCAGGAAGGAACTCGCGTGCATCAGGCTATCCAGAAGAGTTACAAGGAGCATGATCGCAAAGAGGTACATTTGCGTACAGAAATTTCATATGAAGGTGAATTATTTGTCATTGAGGGCCGCTGTGACGGATTGATTGAGCTGGATGGTGTATGGACGGTGGATGAAATTAAATCGATCTCTCAGCCCCTCGAAGATATTCAGGGAGACGGTCAGCCTGTGCACTGGGCGCAAGCATTTCTGTATGCCTATATGATTGCTCGTGAGGAGCAGCATCATTCCATGCAGGTTCAACTTACTTATGTACAGGCACACAGTGAACATATTTGTCGCTTTAGACGGATGTTATCCTTTGCAGAGTTGGAAGCTTATACTGAGGAAATGATTGCTGGTTATGCACCATATGCATTCCTGCTGAGAGCGCATGCGGAGAAGAGGGATGCCAGTATTGCTAGGTTGGATTTTCCCTTTGACACGTATCGTTCAGGTCAGCGAACTTTAGCGGGCTCGGTGTATAAGACGATTGCCGAAGGTGTCAACCTATTTGCCAAAGCGCCCACCGGTATCGGTAAAACGGTATCCACCTTATTTCCTGCGATTAAGGCGATTGGCGAAGGGCTGGCTAGGCGAGTATATTATGTAACGGCTCGTACCACGACTCGCGCAGCAGCTGAAGAGGCATATGCCCGAATGCAGACCCAGGGGCTGCATATGCATGTAGTGACGCTAACTGCAAAGGATAAAATTTGCTTTAAGGATGAACATGATTGTGATGCTGGGGTATGCAGCATGTGCGAGGGTTACTACGACCGGATCAACGGTGCGGTGTCCGATATTTTGGCGAATGAGACGCTAATGACGCGGACGGTGCTTGAGCATTATGCGCGCAAGCATAAGGTATGCCCCTTCGAGTTTTCGCTAGATGTGGCGTATGCCTCGGATGGTATAATCAGTGATTATAATTATGTTTTTGATCCACGGATTTCTCTGAAAAGATTGCTGGAGGAGCACAAACGAAAAGGTGTTGTACTGGTGGATGAGGCACACAATCTGGTGGAACGCGGCCGGGACATGTTTTCGGCGGAAATCCTGAAATCTTCTTTTTTGGAACTGAAAAGAGAATTTAAGTCGCTAAACCCGGAGATTGCTGCAGCTGCGAGTGCAGTGAACGCACAGATGATTACGCTGCGCAAGCTGCATGCAGATACAGGGAAAGCAGTGGAATCAACAGCACCGCAAGAGGTGCTGGAACTGTTGGTGCCTTTTGTGGAAGCCGCTGAACGCGAACTGGTGACAGGGAGCAGTACAAGCCGTGCAAGCAGTGAGGGGACGGCATATGCATTGCTTCTGGATACGTATTTCACCGCCCAAAATATGCTGCGAATGGCTGCTTTATACGATGAGCGTTACGTCACTTATATTGAAGCAGGTCGCAGTGAGGTGAGGGTCAAACTGTTCTGCCTCGATCCTTCACACTTGCTGGGACAAGCTGTAAAGAATTACCGCTCGGCTATTTATTTTTCCGCAACGTTGACACCGCTTGCTTATTATCGGGACATGCTCGGAGCAAGCGAGGAAGACTATACATTACAGGTCCCTTCCCCTTTTCATCAGGAGCAATGGGATGTACGTCTGTTGCCGCTCTCCATCCGTTATCGGGACCGTGAGCGTTCCAAAGGGGCGATTGCGGATATGCTGGCTGGATTGGTGGCGGAGCGGAAAGGGAACGTCCTTGTGTTTTTCCCGTCTTATCCGTATTTGCGAGAGGTATATGAGGAGTTCATGCTTCGGGGCGTGTCTGCAGATACGCTGGTACAAAGCCCAGGCATGACCGAACCGGAGCGGGATCAGTTCCTAGAAGCTTTCCAGCCTGGGCAGGAGCGTACTCTGCTTGGCTTTGCCGTATTGGGTGGTGTGTTTGCTGAAGGTGTCGATTTACCAGGTGATCGCTTAAATGGGGTAGTGGTCGTCGGCGTCGGCTTGCCGCAAATTGGAGCGGAGCGGGATGTGCTGCGTGATTATTTTTCGGAACAGGGACGGAATGGTTTTAACTATGCGTATGTATATCCGGGGATGAATAAGGTTCTTCAGGCAGGTGGCAGACTTATTCGCACAGAGCATGACGAAGGGCTGCTGGTCCTGGTAGATGATCGTTTTGCCAAGGAACCCTATGCTTCTTTGTTGCCAGATGAATGGAAAAGCTACCGTTTGGCGGAACAAGCGGGATTAAGGAAGGAATGGATGGACTATGAATTTTAATTTTCATAATGACTCCATACGCGGGGTGCTGCGTAGCTTTGGACATGAGGATGCCGAAGTAGATAATATAGAGACTTTTGTGACATTTGCGCGCTTGGCTAACGGTATTTTCAGAGAGATGGATACAGATCTGACCAAGTTGGGGGCTTCTCAGGGTCGGATTATCGTTCTTAGCCTGTTGCATTGCCATGCGCCGCATCGCATGACACCATCGGAGTTAGCGGAAAAAGCGGATGTCACGCGCGGGACCATGACGGGATTGATCGACGGTCTAGAGCGAGATGGAATGATAGAACGCGTGGCCCACGAGAGTGACGGACGGATGGTGACTGTTGGATTAAAAGAGACAGGACGAGAGTTGTTAAGCAAAATAGTCCCTTATTATACGAAGCTCATCCAGTCGTGTATGTCCGAGTTTACGCCACAGGATCATAAGATGATGAAGGGCTTACTTGGAAAAATGAAAAATGGTTTTGAGCGGTCGTTGCCGAAATGCTGAATTCCTGGTGTCGGGAATAAGGAATAGGAGACGGAATATGTTCTTTTATACAGATGAGGTTTATGAAGCCCGTGATTTTGGCGCGATGGATGCCAGAGAAGGCGAGTGGAGGAATTGCGAGTTTACCCGATGTCGCTTTCGGGGTGTAGAGATGAATGAGTCTCTTGTAGAAGGCTGTACCTTTGTGGACTGTGATTTTACTGGGGCTATCCTGAATGCATCTCACTACAAGGAGTCGGCGTTTACCAATTGTCTATTCACCAGCGCGAACCTGTTTGTGGTTCGGTTTGATAACTGCAAGCTGGTAGGTTCAGATTTTGCGGGAGCCAATATGGATGGGATTACGATTACGGGCGGAGACTGGTCTTATACGAACTTACGTCATGCAGATTTAAGAAAACAGGATTTGCGAAAAATACGATTCAAAGAAGCGGACTTATCTGAGTGCAATCTGGAAAAGGCAGATTTGCGGGAGGCGGATCTTACCCAGGTCAGGCTGCACAAAGCCCATCTTCAAGGAACAGACCTGCGCGGTGCAAAGATGGATGGCGTCAATTTTAAAGATCTGAACATCACCGGAGCCAAGCTGGATATCGAGCAGGCCGTAGCAGTGGCACGTTCTTATGGGGCCAAGGTGGATGGCTAAAAGCACGGAGATACAGGAGCGTTCTGACCTGTGTTACCCCGTGCTGAGAAGTGGAAGAATACTAAATCTGAAAGTTTAATCTTTATGGGAAGCCGGTAGTAGCGGAATCGCTGCGTCCAGATTCTGATTTGGCAAATGGTTAACTCCTACGGGTTCTAGAGGTTGCTGTGGTACCGTCCAGTTACGTGCCGTATCTGCGGCTGTTTGCTGCTCCAGCAGACGTTTGGCCACTTCGTAGCAATCATCGACATGCCGATTGCCAATAGTCCGCATCGCAGTAAAACCAATCGCTGCGGCTAGTCCCTGTCCCAGTAGGGGGACAAACTTGCTGACCTGCTTGGTGGCGATTCGAATGCCCATTTTCTGCAAAATCTTCACGATCGCTTCTCGGGTGATGAGTCGCCCGATCAGCTTGCTGCCGGCTGAAGTGATAAAGCCATACACCATCGACTTGGTTTCCGCATCCAGACCATCCAGCTGCTGCTCGGATAATCCGAATTTTTCATTAATGGCAGGCAGTAGCTGCATCAAAATGCCGACATCAGCAAGAACGTCAGCCCCCGGAATTGGGACCAATACAGCTCCTCCTGAAGCTGCCGCTCTTTTCATTACCATGGATTTGCACTCTTTGCGGATCTGTTCCAACTCTTCTAGGGTTCGGGCTGTCATATGCATCTCTCCTTCATACGATTCCGATTATGACCTATGATTCTACCCTGTTATTACACACATTTCTACCTTTATTAAGCATGGAGCCAACAAAAAAATCCCTCATCCAGGCGCTATCGCACATTTACTCCTGTAGAGCGATCAGGCATAATGAAGGATGGTTGCCGATAAGAACAAGCCTGTTTTACGGGGATAAAGGAAGGAAGAGACAGATGAGTCAGACAAACGTTTATTTTAATCATGATGGTGGAGTGGATGATCTAGTATCCCTGTTTATGCTGCTTCAGATGGAGCAGGTTCATTTGACCGGAGTATCGGTTATCCCAGCAGATGGTTACCTGGAGCCAGCGACGGATGCCAGCCGCAAAATTATTGATCGTTTTGGACAATCTAAAGGCCCTGTTGAAGTCGCCAAGTCTAATTCACGCGGTAAAAATCCGTTTCCTGCCGCTTGGCGTTTACACTCCTTTTATGTAGATGCATTACCCGTGCTGAATGAATCAGGACGAATGGAAGCGCCGCTTTCATCTCTGCCAGCTCATCAGCATCTGATCGAAAAGGTACGCGGAGCTGAAGGCAAAACGTTGTTGCTATTCACTGGACCGCTAACCGACCTTGCTCGTGCGCTGGATGAAGCACCGGATATTGAAGCCAAGATTGAAAAGCTGGTATGGATGGGCGGCACCTTTGAAAAAGGGAATGTAGAGGAGCCGGAGCATGACGGTACCGCAGAGTGGAATGTGTTCTGGGACCCGGAAGCGGCCTATCGGGTATGGCAAAGCGGCATCACCATTGATCTGGTGGCGTTGGAAAGCACAAGCAAAGTGCCTTTAACCCCAGCAGTACGCAATCGTTGGGCTGCCGAGCGCCGATATGAGGGCATTGATTTCCTGGGCAATTGCTACGCAGGATGTCCTCCGCTCGTGTATAGCGAGACAAACTCAACCTATTACCTGTGGGATGTACTGACCACTGCATCTGTAGGACGCCCGGACATTGTCAAGAAAAAGACGGTGCATTGCAGCGTTATTGCAGAAGGCCCAAGTCAGGGCAGAACGGTGGAACAGGCGGATGGACGCCCCGTGAACCTGGTATATGATACAGACCCGGAAGCCTTCTTTACGTATATGGCGGATTTGGCCAAGCTGGCTGCTCCCAAACGTTATTAAGTCCAATGGCTTACAGGCGTGTGGCCTAAAGTGATCATACTGTTTAGTATGTATTCATAGCTAAAGCCCGTGACGTTATCCGTCACGGGCTTTATTACTATAATCTGCGCCCCATATGATTGCAAACCTACTGCTGTTTCAGGCTGACTCCTGGTATATTTTCAGAGTGAACTGGAGCTTGATCTCCGTCCCGCTACCAGGTTCGCTAACCCCTGTCATTGTACCATTCATTCGTTTCAACAACTGTTTAATAATCTGCCAACCCAAGCCGGGATTACCATAGGAGGGAGAGGGCCCGAAGTCATGCTCCAGCCACATTTTTAGTTGATTTGGAGATATACCAATCCCCGTATCCTTTACCCTTACTTCCAATTTAGCCTCAGGCGCATCGGTCACGGACTGGGTATTTGCAGATAAGGTGACTGATCCCGTGCTTGTAAATTTCACTGCATTATCTACCAAATTAATCAGCATACGGCGAATTTTAGCCTCATCCCCGATAAAAATAGGCGAGCTGGCAAGATTCCAATCCAACCTCAATTCCAGATTCCGTTGCGCAGCTACTTCTGTGTACAAGCTCAACACATTTTCCATCATCATTCTCAGATCAAATGGATCTTCAATATCATCGACTTGCCCGGATTCAATTTTGCTGTAATCCAAAATATTATTTAACAGCATCATGAGCGAGCGACTGCTTGCTTCCATAATACTCATATATTGCTGTTGTTCCTCTGTTAACTCCGTGGTCATCATTAGATCCGTAGCTCCCCATATTTCAGTGAGCGAAAAACGAATTTTGTTACTCAGGGAAGAAATCAAATCCAGCTTGCTCATGGAAGAAGCTTCTGCATCGATCTTGTCTTTTTCCAGTTCAACCACATAACCCAGAAATACAGCCATAGCCTTGAGAGCCTTCATTTCTGTTTCAGTCAATTGTGCAGATGGCGCATCCAAAATACAAATGGTTCCATACCCCTGGCCATTTTTCATACGTATGGGTATTCCCGTAAATGAGTGATTTCCAATGGTTTTAGTCACATCTAAATCACGTGTTTGCGGATGAGTAGACGTTTCCGAAATGGTGAGGTGATCCGCGGAATGGTTCAGCACCAGACTGCAATAGCTAAGCTCAAAAGGAAGCTCCTCTCCATTACGAACCAGCACTTCTTCCCGGTTAAATGAATCTACAATTACATTGGTAACCCCGTCATTAGCGGCAATAAAAATGGTATTAACATGTAAAATATCACTCAACACATCAATGACATGCGTGGTAGCCTCTTGAATACTATTATAAAAACCTGTAGGTGAAGTAGTCATATGTCTCCAATCTTGATGCAAAGTGGTGGTGATCAAAACTCTAATAGTTTGTGTACCCCATTCCTGTTTCTCTGAATGTATTGTTGGAGCGTATCCTTAATTATACATCATTATTTCGTTATAAACCTGAGTCTAACTACTTCCAATTACCTATTCGTTTGCACAAAACTTCATGTCGTAGGCCGAATGCTAGCCTTTCAGGGAAGGTTTTTGTTTGTATTATTACACATTCACGAAAAACTATGATTGTTTTCATTCTGTTTTCATAAATTCATATGTAATCTCATGATATGAAAATTGTGTAATAAAATAGGAGGATGGAACCAGTAATATCATGTAAATATTCTATATAATAGGTTCAGAGGTGGGATTATGAATAGACGGGAAGCCCTAGATCACTTCCATAAGACCTATGCAGAAGATATGTTGCATGAGAAATTACGTCAGGTAGCGGTCTTGTATGAGCATAGAAAAGAGGAACTTATCTTCTCTTTTATCCAATCTTTTCAATCGATTTGCTTACAAGCCAATTCTGCAGAAGCGCACAAGACAACAATTGGATACATTACCTATTCTATGAGGCGCACGTATCTAAGGGAGCGCATTTATAACTATGTCATTGAGGTCTATGGTGCGAACTGGTACTTTGATCCTCTACCTTATCGTGGAACCTATGATGCAGGCTGGGCGTTCGGACTGTTGGCAGAACTGGAGGATGAATTGAGTCAGCTTCGAAAACCTTATATGAATAAGGTTATTCAGCCGGATGTCGAGCGATTTGTACTTCAGGCTGCGTGGGAATTTCATCAGTATATTCTGAAATTAGCCAAGGACGCTATGCAGCAGGCTGTACAACTTCCTGAATTCGAGGCGTTGAAATGCGAGAACGATTTGGAAATAAGAATAGGGGAGTATAAAGGAATCAGTGAGGCGGTGTATTCAACAGCTTATGGAGTACTACATGATTCAACAGGATAATCGTATTACAGAGTATACATATCCAATAGAAATGAATCGCAGGCAGCTATTGGAATGGGCAGACAGCTCATCGTGTACTGATGAAGAGTCTATTTTGCAATTTTATGTATCAGGCGATGCGGACTATATTGATTTTATAGAGCATCCAGTACCCATCGTTTCTGAACAACTAAAGGAGATATTTGATATATATCAAGCCGGGTTAAGCTGGAAGCTGGTTGTTTTTGCCGATATGCAGCGAATGCAGCAAACGAGGTATTGGCTGACTCAGCCGCCTAGCTTGAGGTGTTTATCACCACTTAGTGAATATCATAGAGACGGCACATTAAGGAAAATCGTCTTAGATGCACATGCATTGGAGAATCATAAGATTTTCAGGGTTCAGCATGCCGATCAGCATATCATTGTAGATTTAGATGTGGCTGAATGCATGTTGAAGTTTAATCTGACAGGGATGAAATTACATAAGGTCGAAACAGAGAGTCCGTTTATATAAAGGGGAATCCGAGAATGAGTGAGAGCTATATAGTGGATGGAGCACAGATACAGTGTACCTATGGAAGTCATTCGGGCAGGTTTAGTGTTTCGGCTAACAGAGGGATTAGTATTGGTGATAAGTTGCAAGGAAATATTCAGGATTTTCACCCGCAGACGCATATCTCATCTTTCGGAATGTGCCGTAGTATGCATAATCCTGTTGTTTCTTCTGCTAACAAAGGTAATTCTGGAAAAATCATTCCTCAGCCCTGCAAACCGAGTGTATCTATGCCTTGGTTGAATGGAAAAAGAGATGTATACGTAGATCAATCTCCTGCCCTGATGAGCTGCTCTACGAATTTATGCATGTGGTGTGGCAAAATTTCATTCATGACAGATGGGCAGGAATAGCTAGCAGCTTACAAGGATTTGCATCACGTGAAGAGCAAACGGGGGGAAGAAGATGGGACTGGCTGGAACTGTGCTGACTTATGGCAATATTAGAGTAAATGCACCGTATGAAATCGTCCGGCTACTGGATATTCAATTGACACAGAAGGTAAATGAGCACGGCAAAGTGTACATCACTGCTCTCATACCGGATGAGGACCATGCTAAGTATGATGGTTTAGCGCATGATGAAGATGTGCTAGAGGTATACGAGATAGATGAAGATCAAGGGACAGTGAGCATTTTTAAAGGAATCGTCACCAATATTAGCATTGGATTTAAAAATGGTGTATATCACATGTACATAGAGGCGGCCTCTTTTACATATATACTGGATCGACAACGGAAAAATCGTTCTTTTCAAAACGGGAACTTGACGTATTATCAATTGTTTCGGGAACTTATAGATACCTATCCACATGGCGATTTTATTGACCTGACAGACAGCGATCAAAAGCTCGGCGGCTTTACTATTCAGTATGGGGAGAGTGATTGGGAGTTTCTGAAAAGAATGGCCTCTCATCTACACTCTGGGTTGATTGCCGAGATTACATCCGTATACCCGAGATTATGGTTAGGTACCTCGAAAGAACAGGTGAAAGGTGAACTACGCAGCATTAACTTTTCCCTCCAAAAAACAAAGTCAGGCCCCCGGTATACATATGCTGAAGTGGAGGATACGAAACGTTTTGAACTTGGAGATGTAGTCTTGTTTCGACGGAAGCATTGGGTTATTGATCAGGTTCATGCAGAGATGAAGCAAGGTATTATGACCTATGACTATGTTCTCGTTCCAGAAGAGGGTATTCCGAGGGAGGTTATACATAATCAGTTTATTAAAGGTACCTCTATTGAAGGGAAAGTTATTGATTTAAATAGTGAAAACGAATCCGTTAAACTTCACTTGTCCGTGGATTCTATACAGCCCAAAGTCGGAGGGTGCTGGTTCTCTTATCCCACCATGTATACCGGTGATGGGATCGGTTGGCATTGCATGCCTGAGCTGGGGGATCATGTCCATTTGTATTTTCCATCCAACAATGAAAAGGAAGCTCGTGTAGTTCAATCCCTACGTAAGAGAGACTACAAAGGAGATGAAATCAGCCAGCCGTCAAGAAAGCTGTTCCATACCAAAACACAAAAAGTGGCGAGATTCGATGATAAGGAATTAGCCCTCTCCACCCAGAAAGAAAAAATACTTGTACGCTTAAACCCTGCATCCGGTATTCACGTGTATAGTCACCATGATCTCACCTTTCACGCCGATACAGACCTGGTGCTGCACGGCAAAAAAGTACAAATGAACGCTACGCGCGAAATATCTCTAACTTGCAAAACCAGCTATATCCGAACCGATGGAACACTTCATATCAAGGCTAGTAAGTTTATGAAAAGTCAGGTGCCTGATGCCGAACTGAAAGCCTATAAATCTCTGGTTCAAGAATTGAAGGGAAAAGGGTATCCGCAATGGGTGCAGAATTTGCTTTTGCAATATAAAACGGACTACTACAAAGCCGTGGCAGCAGGGGATAAAAAGGGAGCCAAGGAAGCAGCAGCTAAGGCCAAGCAATTGCGCCAACAGGTGGCAGAAATAGATCGTATGCCTGCCTGGGCCAGAGTGCAAATGCATGAATACACGTCCCAGTGGTGGGAAGCGCACAGCGCCAACGATAAAACCAAGCAAAAGCAGATGCATCTTCTCGCCAACCAACTGCGTGACAACGTGCTAATCAACGAGCTGATTCGTGGGCATTCAGCCAAATCCTATCAGGATGCGAATCGGCTGGAGGAGCTGTCCGGACAATACGCAGATGCGGCCCATAAGTTGACCATCGCCGATCAAAAGGCTATTGCTAAGGAAGCGGCTGCCCTGCGTAGCAAGTATGGTGTGAACAGCCTGCTTGCCAGAGATAATTTGAACAAGCTTGCCAAGAAGTATCCAGACAGCTTCTCGTACAAGCTACCAACTACAGGCGATTGGGATAAGGAGCTTAACGCTGCGCTGCATGATTTTGCGAAAAAATACGGCCTAGAAAATAAGGGATATGGTCGTGATGTGCTGGCCGTATACCTGCATCAAGTAGCCAATGGGATTCTTCCATGGCCTAAGGTGAATAAGGCTGCAACGCCAACAGTTCCAACGACAACAACGAAAACAACGAAAACGGAGCCGGGCAAGAAGCCGCCGACTACTCCTGAAAAGCCAACGAAGGAAGAACCGAAGCCACTTGATCCTAATGATTATAAAGATGGATTGGTAGCGGTGAAAACGATTGAAAACTATATAAGTAGTAAGGGTATAAAAGGTAATCAGGCTCGAGCTCTGTACAGAATAAACGATTACACGAATAACAGCATTATTAAAAAGAAATTTTCCTCGAACCGTAACGCACCCCTTGTGTTTTTCTTTGAAGGAGATGGTTCTTATAGTCACAAACAATTGGATCATCCAGAAGGTCGGTATGGAGCGATGGCTATTGTGGTGATAGACGGTGAGATTAAGTACACAAGCAAAAATACCAGCACACTTCCTGATTATGAGAGCAAGGATAAGACGGTTAAAGATGGAGTGTATGAGTTTGTAGGAGGATTGCATCAGCGTTCCTATCCTGCTTTGCGTATTCGGGATGGCGCAGCAGTTCCGGCAACCAAAGGAAACCAAAAAAAGGATACCATAGCAGAGGGGGTAAATATACACAAAGGCTATAATACGGATACTAAAGGTAGGCCGACTTCGACAGCTTGTATAACGATCCATAAAGACGAGTATATAAAATTTCTGAGTTCAGTAGGCGTGGTGAAAAATTCATTGAACGAAAAACCTAATCCTATAAAAGGCCTAGCTATTCTTGATCGGAGGGATAGGATCTAAGTGAAGATATTCCAAAACATATTAGTCATTATTTTTTTAATAGTATTATCAGCATGTAATGCTTCTGCAAAAGGCCCCAATTCCTTTTCTTCGAAAACGGAAGGTGTAGTTTCAGAAACGGTGGCATTATCTAATAAAAGTGATAAAGCGGAACTTGCTAAAGAGAATGAAAAGAATGAGTGGGTTTTAACGGAAGAAGAAGGCAAAGAAGATCCTGTAACATATTTAGTTCAGCTGGAAGGGGCAAAAGTCGAACGGTTCTTAAGTGCCGAGAAACTGGTTAGTCTCCTACAGTCAAAGAAGGATAAAGAGAAATATCGAAATTCCTATGTAGAGGTAGGGAGAATCCAAGAAGATGGGAGTCAAATCGCATTCGTATTAGATTTATTTGAAGAAGCGAAATTAATAATACAGATTTATGATCTAGATTCGGGTAAGAAAGCAAATGAATTCAGGCTACCTTATAACCGCCCAGTAATTTCCCCTGATTTAACTAAGTATTTATATGAGGATAAGGATGGAGCGTATATATATGACACGTTAACTAATCAATCAACAGCTATTCAATTAGATGCAAGTTCTATAGATATAGATGATATTTATCAAGGACAATTTTCACCGGATAGTACCCAATTTTGTTTTACCGACAGCCAGCAGAATATTGTCATTCTTGATATATCAAATTATAAAATCCTTAAGAAAATCCATATAGATTCTGGTATGGCGATAGTTAACCAATGGGTTCAGAAAGATAAAATAATCTATTCCTTTGATTCTATGTCAGTAACTAAAACGTACCTGTTAAATGTAAGTAATGGAGAGAAGCGCTTTTTAGGCAAAGGGATGGAGCGACCTTTAATGTCTCGCGATGGGTCGAAGTTATGGTTTGAAAAGTTAGACTCACCGTCCAATTATAAACTGAATATAAACACAGGCTTTGAAAGTAAGGCTGCACCCATCACTACAATTGATGGAAATATGGTAACACCTGTGCAGTGGTTTTATACCGCTAATGACTTTTCTAAATATGAAAGTGAAATAAAAGTGCATCAAATCAAGGCTTCATCCACTCTATCAAGTGAAGGTAGCCAGTCTTATGATGCCAAAAATCTGGTGGATGGGAATAAAGCTACTGCATGGTGTGAAGGCGTGAAGGGCAACGCGGAAGGAGAAACAATTGTATTAGATCTGGGCTCTTTACAAAAGGTAAATGGCATCCAAATTATTAATGGATATGCTAAGTCTGAAAAAAGTTATCGGGAAAACAATCGAGTTCAGAAACTAAAGTTGCAATTCTCAGACGGTTCCTCTCTGGTATTAAATGAATTTAACGCACGCCAGAATTTTAAAGAACCCATTTATACCTCATTTATTAAACTTACTATTTTAT
Source organism: Paenibacillus ottowii (assembly GCF_006874425.1). Taxonomy (GTDB): domain Bacteria; phylum Bacillota; class Bacilli; order Paenibacillales; family Paenibacillaceae; genus Paenibacillus; species Paenibacillus ottowii. The sequence continues at coordinate 324,060 of NZ_VIJZ01000003.1, read as the reverse complement.
CGGTTGAACGTGGAACGAAATATCAGGATACATGTATATCTGATCTACGACTTTTCTAGCATTCCTAACAAAGGAGAAGACATATGAAATGGAAAGAGCCAACGTTTGGTGCAACTCCTATGTTGAAAGCTTTAACAACTGCTAATGCACACAGGAAAGCACAGACATTTGATCTTGCAGCAGAACAGAAAAAACAAAAACTAAATTACCCCGACTGGGCCCAGACCTGGATGCGTAAATACAAAGAAGATTGGTATATTGCTCAAGCCAATGGTGACGAGGTTGGTATGCGTAAAGCGCAAAAGTTGGCAGAGGGGCTGCGAAGCAAATTACGTGAAATGGCTACGTTCCCCAAATGGGCTCAAGAGCAAATGCAAAAAGAAACCGTTCGTTGGATGACTGCAGAGGCAAGTGGAGATATCATGGAAAAGTTAGCTGCTGAGAAAGCGGGACGAGCTATTCGCGAGAAACTAGGTTTGATCGATACGAGTACTAAAGCACCACCGGAAGTACCTGTTACCACCGAATCGAAAGATGAAGCTACAAAAACGAATGTAAAGACTCCGGCTGGAAAATGGATACCTGCTGAATTCCAGTATAACGGCAGTTCTATAGCTGAGAAATATTTCAAAAAGAGTTCAAAAAAATTTACTAGGCAGAAATGGAATCAGGAAAAGCTGCACAGTTTGTGGGAAGCTACAAAAAGCATACAAGAAACGTATCATATTCAGATTGACCCACGTCTTTTGTTAGCTATTATTATTCAGGAAGGGACGGGAAGCTTCAATACGAGTAGTACAAATCGAGCAGCCGATGGTCAGCATGGTGTCGAGACTAATTATGCAAAGGATTTGGTGAAGGCACATAATTTAATATTTGGCAAAGTATTGGGATATATTTACTATGGTGAGGAATTTAGACGAGTTGTAGTTAAAAACAACAATTTGGAGGGGATTAAAGGTAAAGGTGATATATACCAATACTGCAGTTGGAAAACACCGATTGTAAGAATGAACTCGAAAAGAGTAGATTATGGGCCGTATGCCGGTCACGGTACATGGGGAGAGGATGTAAGATCCATTTATAACAAACTAAGTAATAAAGAGGCCGATAATTATGACTTATATCTATCAAGTATGAGTAAAAGCACAGCTCAAAATATTGCTAGCGCAGAAGGTATAAAACTTCCTGCTATTACCTTCAAAGCACTTCAAAATGCCCAAGATAGTGGGGGTCATGGAAATGGAGAGTGGACGGTAACGGGGGAACGATAAGTTAAAACTCGAAAAGAGGAAACGAAGTGTACAAGCTAAGTTACGGTTATTTTATTATATTGATTTTTTTGGCTTTAGGAGTAACCGCATGCAGTCTTTCAGACATCAATACTTATAACAATGGGAAAACAGCTACTGCTAAAGCAAAGCAAGAAAGCACTAGCTACTATCCAGAGAAAAGAACAGACAAAGCCAAAAATGTTGTATCTGCCGATCCAAAGTCCCTTCAGGACGACGACTTTGAAGTCTCATATCGATCACATAAGATTGATAAGAATACGGATATTAAAGAACTTATCCATAAGTGGGGTTACAGTGAGGGATACGATAGCTTCAATCGAGGATATATTAGTGGGAATGGAATCTACAGAAGATGGAACTTATCTTATCCTAACTATGAAGATTCAGAAATTCGATTTGTAGTTCTATCTAAGATCGAATTTGAAGGGGAGGAACAGGTTGATGGTGAAAGCTATCTAGTAGCCGTGAGCTTGGAAAATCCCAAGTTTGAAACAAAAAGAGGATTGAAGATTGGTGATACACTTGGCGAAGTACTACAACTTTACGGACAACCAAGTATTGTGAAGAATGGTAATGTAATTTACTCCAAAGATGGCCAACATTTGAGTATTAATTGGGATACTAAAACAGAGAAAGTAAATAATATTTTTATTGAATATAACATGGAAAAATCTGTTAAGCAGCAACGTAGTGGTGATTACGTAGAAGAGGATGCTCAGCCCGACCCTGATCTAGAACCATATACTATTCAGAGAGAACAATCATTTACCACCACTCTTAATGGATGGGGAGAAGTAAAGTTTATATCCACTTTAAAAGATGAGGATACGAATGATCTGATTCAAGCAAAGTTTTTTTTGGAAGTTAACAGTGACAAAAATGTGGAAAACAAGATCCTGTACGAATTTCCCGAATTTTATGGTAACAACGGTAAAATGATTGATAGGATCAAAGCAGTAAGTTTTAAGGATTTGAATCAGGATGGACGTACGGATATTGTTATTATTGCTGATTATATCACCGGAGTTAATGCACACGGAATAGAGACACTGCCTGTCGCAGGGATTTACTTTCAGAAAAAAGATAACACATACACTACCCTCCCTGAATTGGATAAGAGTATCAATCAAACTGGACATAACCGAACACTTCAAAATGTCATTCAATACGTAAGCAAACAACGGATAAACGTGCAATAGGTAATGCGAAAAGGGAGCTTTTTTTGAAATGAACTTTATAAAACAAAATATAATACTACTTTTAATCATGTTAATCGCCCTGCTACTAAATGGATGTTCCGAAAAATCTACGAATGAGAAGCAGCAGGCAGTTGCCCCCACGAAACCAAGCACTCAAGTGATAGGGCAAAAAGTTGAGACTGAGCCAGAGTCTGCTGCTCAAAAACAAGATCGAATTAGCAATAATGTAAATCCGAAAAATAAAAGAAATGGAAATTACGTCGCAGATTCTAACACATTAGATCAGTTTATAAAGGAAATCCAACCCCCAAATGAGCAGCTTCAGAAAATGCTAAGAGAAGATTTGGACCTTGATGGAAAGCCGGAATACGTGCTTGCTTTTGGGTTAGAAAAAGGGGTGATTGACAACGTATTTGTAGTCCGGGAGGATGCTGGCTATCACATCATTGGTAAATTAGAGGACCCAATTATAGTTGCCCATCTTAATACAGACATGAAGATCATGAAGCTGGATCAAACAGAACAAAAGTTTATCGTAGTATATTCCACTAGCGAAGTGGATGAGGCCGAAGGTTTCTCTATTTTTGCTTTGGATCATAATCGAATTAACAGTCTGAATTACAATTATCCAGAAGCAACAGGGCAAGGAATCAGGAAGCTGGAGGATATTAATAAAGATGGTGTTTATGAGGATGTGAGTTACTACCGTTTTCAGGATACTCAACAACATACGATAATAACATATCATAAATTCGACAGCACCGGACCCGAAAAAACAAAAGTCCTATATGAAAATAAAAATAAAAAATTTGTATATCCCACGGTTCCTAAAGATATTATCCAAAATTATTTGGAAGATTATTATCTTATGAATCGCTTCTTGATACACTTGCCTGAAATGGCGGAATTCACTGCGTTGTCAGCAAGCCCGAAAAATCATTTTGAAGATATCATAGATTTTTCGGCTATGGACTATACGGGATTAGATCTGAACATAAAAGAGATTGCTAATGAGGCTAATCAGCGGATCTTTTTAGTAAGAAGTAATTCAAGTGAAGAGAAAAAAGACAAGGGACTTGTTTTTACGTTAGAAAAGCAATCAGGCAAGTGGAAGATTATGAGTATAGAGATGAACGATAAATTGTAGAAAGTGTGATATCCAGCATGAATTACTTGAAGTACTGCCGAACTTCTTGCGTCCTGTTATTATTCATTTCCTGTGTGGTGCTGAATGGGTGCATGAAGGTACAGGATTCTCCAGCAACTGAAACAAATCATGCGCATTCTCTCCAAAATGACGATAAAACGATTTCCTATTCGAAAAAGCTGGACACGCTAGTGAAAAAACTCCATATAGTCAACGATGAAAATAAGGATTCTGATACCAGACAAAAAAAGCTTGAGGAGTTCACACAGGAACTTAGTTCGTTGTTAAATGAGCCTGAAAGTGTAGAGATGAAGGATGAAGAATTAGTAGAAAAGTTCGATAATAATCTCACTATCTTAACAAAATCGTTTCCGTTAAAAAGCGGGCAGCTAAACGTTAGGGTTATGAATTATAGAGCACCTAAAACGGTGACAGGTACGATCGGAGATAAATACACATTTATTCAGTGGTGGAGTACGAAACGACTTGTACATGCCCAGATGATTGAGGATGGCGGGCCAGAATTGACTACAGACTTCGTGGTTCGGGATTCAGACAAGGGAATACAGCTGTTGTTAGGGGGATATGTTTCAATATATCATCCAGATCCCGTATTTGTTGCGTTGTGGAAATTCTCCGGGGAAAAATGGACACAGAAAGAAATAGTAACAGATAAGATAAAGCTTCCGGATGCGTGGGAATTGAACGAGGATATAGATGAGTTTATTTTAGAGAATCGACAACATGATAGCATGAGTATCGGAGTTTTAGACCACGGCGATGGTTTCTTAATAAACAGTGATGACTCTGAACAAAACCTTATCATTGAGTTCTCCAAAAGTGGAGAAGTCCGTATTGATTCCGAATATAGCACCGCCTTAAATACTTATAGTGAACGGCAAAGTTATGAACTCATTCAAAAGGAATATTCAAAAAATGGGATCGTGATTAAATACCCTCAAATTACAAAACTCAAGAATATTGCAAAGCAGAAATCCTTAAACCAAATTCTTAAGGCTGATGCTTTAGAAGGATTACAAAACTATGCGGATTCCAATGCCGGAGTCCATGTCGAAATTGATTATGAGATCAAACGACAAAGTGAACGATTCTTGAGTGTTCGATATACGGGTATTCATTATATGAAGGACGCAGCCTATCCTACTCATATGTTTTATACCACGAACCTGGATATGAAGCAGGTTTCAAGAATAAGATTGAGAGATCTGATAAAAGTCGAGAAACCTTTTATTGAGCTTATAAAAAGCGGAGAGATTACAGCTGTTCAGCCGGAGCAACAAGGGTTAATTGGTGATTTCACAAAAGATGATTTGATTCAATTGTTAGCAAATGCGGATGTAACCAAAGGTTCGCTTGCGGAAGTAGAAATGGAATCGTTTAGTTATTTCACAAATGATTCATTGGGGATGAGTGTGCCTATGGCACATGTGGTAGGGGACCATGCGGAGTATGAAATTCGTTTGACACAAATTCCAGAGAATATCAGGCAGGATGAGGAACTATGGAGTGAGCTAAGTTCTGTTAAGGATCAGTCTGTTTCCACAGTTGGCGGTGAAAAGTTGAATACCGACCAATATGAAATTGAAGAGTCGCAGTCTTTTCAAACTACTTTCGAAGGCTTTGGGAAAGTACGGTTTGTATCAACTCAAGCAAAGAAAGATGAAATCCCCAAAAACTACTTTTTTCTATTAGATGACCAGGAGCGAGTTGTGTATTCATTTCCAGATATGTATGGAAATGAATGGTGGTATGCTGATGAGGGCATAGAAGCGGTAGCCTTTAGGGATGTAAATAAGGATGGTTTAAAAGACATTATCATTATTGCTTATTATGAAACGGGCACTGGACCAGATGGTGCAAAACCATTCCTTATAGCGGACATTTATTTTCAGAAAAAAAATAAAACTTTTACCACAATTCCTGCATTAGATGAGACTCTTAACGATCAGGGACATAATCAAACCATCAAGGATGTCATTCAATACGTAAGCAAACAACGGATAAACGTAAACTAACCGACAAAGAGGAGCGGTAACATGGGATATCCAATCATCAAGTATAATGTAACAGTTTTATCTCTTAAAAATCCGAAAGTTAAAGTTGTACAGAAAATGAATGAGCATGTGAAGGTCATTTTGACAGGTGTGTTAACGGGTGCTCAAATGGAAGAATATACAGATCATATGGAAGCAGGGGCGAAGTTAGTTGTTTCTTATATGAATGACGATCATAACCAGAGTGTGCTATTTCGAGGGCCAGTCACGCAGTTCAGAATCAAGATGGTATCCAATGTAGCTCATTTGGTTGTCGAAGCTCTATCTTATACAAGCCAGATGGATGAAATACCGCATAGACAATCTTTTCAAAATGTAAAGATGAAGCTGCAAGCATTGCTTGAACACGTGCTCAAATCCTATCCCAAAGCCAATTGTACGAGCCGCTTGAAGGATCAACTTTTACAGGAATTTACGATGCAATTTGATGAGACGGACTGGTTGTTTCTGAAACGTATAGCGTCTCGGCTCGGTTGGGGACTAATACCTGATCCGGTTGGTGAAAAACCTCAGTTTTATTTTGGATTACCGGATGGTGTCAATCAGGGTGAGCTTAGGCAGTATAACTACTCCATGACCAGAAAAACCAAACCAGGAGCCAGCAAGGATGACAACCTTTTATATTATAAAGTACAAACGACAGGGGCTAGAGATGTCCTGCTGCAAATTGGGGCGGAGGTTAAATTTAAAGGGAAAGCATTATACGTGCTGCAATCGGTTGCGTTTATACGCCATAGCGCCTTGTGGCATGAATATGTACTGACTACATTGGATGGAATGAAGCAGGATTTGATGGTAAATGAAAGTATTCGTGGCATCTCGTTAAAATCGAAGGTTATTGGAATCGAGCAGGACCACGTGAAGGTTTTCTTTTACGAAATGGATAAGGTCAAGTCGAACGTCAAGGAAACCTATGCTTTCCCAACGGCTACATTTTATACATCGGAAGGGAATACAGGATGGTACTGCATGCCGGAGCTATTTGACTTTGTAGACATATACTTTCCGACCGCTAAAGAAAAGGACGCCATTGTAACTCACTCGATCCGCAAGAGATCCAAAGGGGGCGACTTTATTCAGGACCCGTCCACGAAGATCTTTATGACCAAGTACCGCAAAGCTATTATTTTTGAGAAAAATGAAATTTTAATCACGGGGAACGACGATGAAGTGGTCATTCGACTGTTGGATGACCACGGCATCGAATTGCGGAGTAAAAAGGACATCCGTGTTAAGGCTGATGGGAATTTGGTATTCAATGCGGGGAACACAATTCAAGTCACAGCAAAAGATGCCATCGGGTTAAAATGTAAAACAAGTTTAGTCGAGATGGACGGTAACATTAAAATGACTGGAGAAAAGATAAAGACGCAGTAAATAAAACCACCAAGAGAAGGGGAAAGCATGGCTAAAGTAGTTACAGGAGCAATTGTAAATGAGAAAGCGCCGACCCAGGAAGATATAGTCCAAGAATGGAAACGTAAAATAAGCAAAGGCGAATATCCCTTTATTTATGTAAATCAGCCTCTAGCTCAAAGTGAAAAACGTTAATAAGTCAGGCAACGAGTGAATAAGGCTCCTTAGGAGCCTTATTCACAATTGTGATTCAATAATCTGAATTTTTTCTAGGGTTCCGACTGTCAATGAACCACTCCGGTCCAGTCACGTAGAGCACCTTTTTTTCTTATAGTCGTAATTTATTGAGATTATCTGGTCTTCATGCCCTTTTATGTAGCCACGAAGATAAACGGTAGAGTTAACATAGCCGCCAATAAAATCGTAATTTTTGTATATAAACTCGGCATTATAATACTTCTTAATATATTCTTTTCCAATAGGTATACCAGATTGGACGTACTCTTCTTTTTGTACATCCTCTGTATATTGCATGTAATAAAAGATTCCTACAAGGATTGAAACTACTATAAAGATGCTTTCCCAAACCTTTCTCTTCTTCAAGTTGAATTCTTCTCCTTAGTATCTCCTTACTATAAACTCAGAACATTATTGCTTTTTATTATGTTAACAGTAGGATAGCTCATTTATTTAATACAAGGATCAGCTCGGTACAACGTCTAAAAATTGTGTTCATATATGCAAATTTCTTCTAACATACAGTTACAAAGTCCTAATCGTTATTAGGTATGAACCGCGACCAGAAATGCAGTAACCAACGACTTTATACTTATTTTTACTTTTAACTATACCCCAAGTAAATGGGAGGTATTATAATGATTTTACTTCCTTAGATTGGAAAAATGTATTCCCTTATAGAGATTGATGACAGACGCTTTTTTGTGAAAATACTTTAATTTCCATAATTAAGGAGTGTTCTTTTCGGGATTCCGGCTATCAATGAACCAACCGGGGCCACTCACATCTATGATTTCCTTTTTTTTATAGTCATAGGTGATGGAGACTGTTTGACCCTCATGCCCCTTTATATATCCATAAAGGAAAACCGTAGAATTAACATAAGGGCCATTGAATTCATAATCTTTCAAAATGAAGTCTGCGCTATAGTATTGTTTAATATATTCTTTCCCAAGAGGCAGGGCGATAGTTTGGACAAGTTCTTTTTTTTCTGCATTTGATGTGTACTGTATGTAATAGAAAACTCCTACAAGGATGGAAACTAGAATAAGGGTATAAACCCCGATTTTCTTTTTCATATTATCTTTCTCCTTTTTTGGTAGTAATAACTTTTTATAACTTTATAATATATAGGTCAATTAAACAAGGTGGGGAAAAGATGCAATATATCACAGATGAGACTTATTGGCACATAGCAGAAAGAGTATATTTGCGAAGTAATGATGTAAAGGCTTATGAGAGTGAAAGCATACCTGGTTGGAAAGCTGTTAAGTTGGACGATAAACTATTACATGACACTAACGGTTCTGGATTCGATGCGACTGTGTTCCATAACGAAAAAACCAATCAGGTAATCATCGGTTATAGAGGGACAGAACCTCCAGATCGACCCAAGTGGAGCGTGGCGATGGACTGGGGGACGGACATCAGCGATGTCGTCGGAGGACGCGCAAAAACGTTGGAAGAAGCCCATCATTATTATGAAAATAATAAGGCAGAAGTGGCTAAACTCCCACCACAAGTACAAAGTGCATTTCTTCAATATGAGGAAAAGTACCAGAATAATCAATTCACACAAGCCCAAAATCTATATGATGCCGTAAAAAAGGAATACCCCTCTGCTGAAATATCTACCACAGGCCATTCTCTGGGAGGAGCGGAGGCAGAATATGTGGCGGTACGGAACGGGCTGTCTTCGGTCAGTTATAATGCACCAAGCATTGTCCATCTTTTATCGGATGATCTTCAAAAGAAGGTGGAAAACGGCGATTTTCAAAAGACGAATGTTGCCTATGTCAATCCGAAGGATACCATCGGTTCAGGGGTTAAAGATGCAAAACCACATGTGGGTACAACCTACTTTATAAATAATGATTATAAGACGGCTAATGAAGCCAAAATCACAATTCCTGTTTCGTTGCCGATCGAAAGAGAAAATAAGTGGGCCAACTTTTTTTTGGGACCCAAATGGACTCCCATTGTTTATGTCCCAATTACGTTGCCTATGATGCAGCAAGATGCAATTACCAAGTTCTATAATTCGGTATTGGGTGAAGCGACGCATAGCATGGATCATTTCACATTTGATGAAAACGGCAGTATCAGCAATCCGCTGTACACCATGGACGGACAGTTGGTAGAAGGTAATCCGCGGGTGGAGGCGTACGAGCAGATGCTGGCTGCGCAGGCAGAGCTCAAGCAAGTCATGGGCGATCTGGTTGAACGCTACGGTGGACAATGGGGTGCCCTTGGACAGTTTGCTGCTCATGGGCTAGGTGTGAATTTGATGGGAGCAGGCCAACAAAATGGCCGCGTTCATGGTGGGGCTTATTTTGTGGGCAACAAAAATGGGGGCACAATTCAATTAACACCCGAGGAGCTAAAGCATGCAGCTAATCAGATGCGTTCTAGCTTGCATGGATTTTCTAGTGATACCCGAGCGTCCATTCAGTTATTTCAGGCTCATATCGGAACAAGTGAGAGTCAGTCTTTGACCCCGCTTGCGCATAGTGCAACGGTGACACTGGATCGAATTAATCGCTGGTATCAGGAATCGATTACAGAAATAGCCGAGTATATTGATCGCAAGGGCCAGGAATTTACGATGGCCGATCAATAATAAGAGCAGCTGGAAGAACACAACGGGAGGCGAAAGAGATGAGCAGAATATCTTTGAGCCTGGGGGATCTGCGGAGGGCTGTACAGCAGTGCGAGCAGCTAAAGCAAAGACTTCAGCATCAGGAGCAGCAGATGAAAAACATATATGGTCGTCTGCAAGACTGGCGAGGTGAATCGGCTGCTGAATTAACACGTAAAATGGAGGCGTTTCTCCAAGGGACAACTGTACGCCTGCAGGAATTGGACGATCATAAAGAGCAGTTAAAGCGTTATATTCGCAAAATGGAAGAAGCTGATCGGCGTGAGGAGAGACGCAAGCGGGCAGCACAATGGTGACAGGCATATATCATAGCTAACATTATGCTGCTGTGGTCAGCTACATAACTTAAATGAACCGTACAACCGCTAGGAGAGTTCTGCGGGGTACGGTTTAATGTGTTTACATTAAACCTACATATTATAGTAGAAAAAATTTATAGTAGAGAAAATTATCTCCCCCGAAATGGCAATGATAGCATCCTTTGGGGCTACAGGTTGAGGTTGCTGATATTTTGGAGCATTGTTGTACGGTCTACAGTTAATGTAAGTTTGATCTGATCAATGGTAATAGTGATTTGTTTCCTTTCGTTGTTATCGGCTCTTTGGTAGGATGGATCTAAACCGAGATTTTTGAGATCAGTGAGTATAAAAATGCCGCAAAGCTACAAACTTCGACATATTGTTCGTTTTTTCGCGACATATGTTATTGAATTAGGGATTTTTGTTTGCTATTTATCATATATTTATGTATAATCTATCGTGTTAAAAGATTGATTGTACGTAATATGCTGATGAGGGTGGGTTCATGACGCTGCTCGACAGTAATGAAAGCAAAAAGCGGATGTGCCAGATTTACAATGAAGTTTCAAAGGAACTGTTCGGCTTCGGGACCACGCTGTTGCGGGCCACCGTTGAGAACAACATTGTTACCTTTGTAGCGAAGCACCGGCGTTCTCCACGCTCGGCGGCATTGGAAGTGGAAGCCCCCGGCTTGAAGCTGGAAGTGGATTTCCGAATGTCCATGCTGTATAAGAAGAGACTTCGCGAGAAGCTGATTGAGGATATGGAGCTCGATATAGAAGCTTTACTGCGCGACTATGATTCAGCAACGCAGTGGGCCATTACGAACATCATACTGAAAGAATCCTAATAAAATTGGATATTCGGCTTTTCGCTTCGGATCTATCTGAGGGGAGAACCTGTTATAACGCACAGCGGGATCAACTTATTCTTTGTTTACGAAGAAAAGTATTCTTGTTTTACAAGAGTACTTTTCTTTTTTGTGTTATAAGGTGTGCAGAATAAAAAATAGGGGGAGTTTCATATGAAAAAGTGGTTTAAAGGATTTATGGCTGTGACCTTGGCATCTGTGGTACTGGCAGGTTGCGGCAGCAATGCTACTGGTGGCCAGACAGCTGGTAAAGATGGCTCAGCTGATGGAAAAAAGAAACTAGTTATTTCCACATGGGGCTTCTCCGAGGACTTCTTTAATAAAGAAGTGTACGAGCCATTTGAAAAGGCACATAACGTTGATATTGTTGTAGAAATCGGAAATAATGCCGAACGGTTGAACAAAATCAGCCAAGGCAGCACTGACGTCGATCTGATTTATCTGTCTGATTATTATGCCCAACAGGGAATTCAACAAGGGTTATTTGAGAAATTGGATCGCAGTAAGGTGCCGAACCTGAACCAAATTTACGATATTGCCAAAGCACCGCTGGGTGAGGAATATGGCCCTGCTTATACAGTCGGACGCCTCGGTATTGCCTATAATCCGGAGCTGGTGAAAAAGAACGTGACCTCCTGGGCCGACCTGTGGGGTCCTGAATTCAAAGGAAATGTGACTCTGCCGAATATTACGGCAACTGCTGGACCGATGATGGTAGATGCGGCTTCCAAAGTAGCGGGTAGCAAGGAATTTAATGAAGACCAAGCCTTCGGAAAACTGAAAGAGCTGAGCCCGAATATCGTTAAGTTTTATAGTAAAACGTCCGAATTCGTGAACATGTTTAGTCAGCAGGAAATTGCAGGCGGTCCGATTATGGAAATGTATTTCAAAGATTTGCAGGCTGCCGTGCCAGGGGCGAAATTCGTAGCTCCTAGTGAGGGTGCTTATGCAGTTATGAACACGATTAATGTAGTGAAAGGCTCCGACCAGAAGGAGCTGGCTGAGGAATTTATCAACTGGCAGCTGAGCAAGGAAGTTCAAGAAAAATCCGCCAAGGCAAAAGTTGATTCTCCGGTGAACACGCAGGTAGTACTATCCGGTGCGGATACTCAAGGAATTACGTACGGTACAGATGTAGTGAACAAGCTGACCAAGCTGGATATGAAATTCGTCAATGATCATATCAAGGCATGGACAGATCGCTGGAACCGGGAAGTTACACAATAATGAAAAAGATCATATTAGATGTAGATACAGGCATTGATGATGCGTTGGGTATTTTACTTGCGGCCAAAAGTGGTCAGCTGGATATTCAGGCGATTACTACGGTATGCGGTAATGTTTCACTTAAACAAGCAACATTGAATACTTGCAAAATCCTCAACTTGCTGGATAGACCGGATATCCCGGTCTATCCAGGGGCAGAGGCTCCATTAATACGTAAAGGATTGCACGAGCACCGTGTTCATGGAGAAGACGGTATTGGAGGCGCATTGAGTGGAGTAATCCCAGCCATCTCTGCATCCGAGGGTTTTGCACCGGATATCATCATTGATACCGTGATGGCTCATCCCGGAGAAGTGACGCTCATTTGCACCGGGCCGCTCACCAATCTGGCGTTGGCGCTGCTGAAGCGTCCTGATCTGACGGATCACGTCCATGAAGTTATTTTTATGGGCGGTGTTATTCACGGGTGCGGCAATATTACACCTGTAGCGGAGTACAACATGTATGCTGATCCTGAAGCCGCACGGATCGTATTTCACGCGGGATTTGGCCGATTGATACAGGTCGGTCTGGATGTAACACGCAAGGCGCTGCTGACTGCCGATCATGTTGCTCGTCTGACTCGCCCAGAGATTCGCGATTATGTAGCTGAAAGCACGGCTATTTATACCAAGCGTTATGAAGAACGCAACGGGGTAAAAGCGTGTGCGCTTCATGATCCGCTTGCTGTTGGGGTCGCGCTGAATTCGAGATTAGTAGATACCTCGCTGTTATATGTCGATGTGGAAACCTCCAGTCGCATATGTGACGGACAAACGGTAGGCGATGTGCAGAACCGCCTCAATCATAGTCCCAATATGAATGTGTGCGAACAGGTGGACAGTGAAGCTTTTCTGGAGCTGTTTATCCAGGTGCTGAACAAGGAATAACATTTTGATAACCGCAAGGAGCTACCCATGAAGAAAACATACTTGTATTGGCTGCTGCTGCCAGGTCTGCTCTTTCTGGCGGTGTTCATGGTCATTCCGATTGTGTTGACGATCGGTTCGACTTTCGTACAGGACAGCTCATTCACCTTAGAAGGCTATCTCCATTTCTTCAAGGACCCTTATTTTTTGAAAATATTGCTGACTACGCTGGAGGTCAGTGTCGTAACGACCCTCGTATGCGTATTGCTCGGTTTTCCGACAGCTTATTATATTTCACAAAAGGCCCCGCGTCGTAAAGGGATTTTGCTCGCGCTGGCTATCTTCCCCTTATTGACGAGTCCTGTAGTCCGGTCATTCAGCTGGATGGTCATTTTGGGTCGCAAGGGGTTATTAAACAACGTGTTAATCAGCTTAGGACTCGTGGATGAGCCGCTGAATATTTTGTACACTCCGGCAGCGATGATTATTGGTCTGGTTCATTTGTTTTTACCGCTGATGATTATTTCACTGATTGGTGTGCTTGAAAATATCGACGGTGATCTTGTCCATGCTGCTCAGAGTCTTGGAGCCTCCAAATTCAGCGCATTCCGTAAAATTGTATTCCCGCTGTCTGTTCCAGGTCTGATCATTGGAAGCATTCTTGTTTTCGTGGGCAGCCTGACAGCTTATACGACCCCAGCATTGCTGGGAGGAAAACAGCGGGTTATCGCCACATTTTTGTATCAAAATGCAATGACGCTTAACGATTGGTTTTTAGCTTCTGTTATCGCAACAATTATGATTGCTATTACATTTATCGTGGTCGGTCTCTTAAATAAGGCGGCCCATAAACTCAATCCGAAGGGGTAGGTGGATATGCGGGAGAAACATTATGGACTAGGCTTCTTTAGCCTGCTGGTCTTCATCTTTCTGCTCGGTCCGCTGTTGATCATATCGGTCACTTCTTTCGAGCCGGGCACGGTATTAAAATTTCCTCCGCAGGGCTTTTCCTTGCGCTGGTATGAAAATATTTTTGAAGTGGATTTGTTTATGTCCACCTTCAAAACGTCGATTGTCGTCTCTCTGCTGGGCAATATCTTGGCGCTGCTTATCGGTATGCCAGCCGCTTATGCGCTTAGTCGGTTTTCGTTTCGTGGAAAGGATGCACTGAATGCCTTGTTCCTTTCCCCGTTGCTTATACCAGGTATTGTGCTTGGTTTTACACTGCTGCGCTATCTGATTATTGTGTATCATTTGCCAGTATACGCTGGACTTTTGATCGGACATACGGTGATTATGTTGCCGTTCATTATAAGGGTCATTGCATCCAGCTTGTCTAACTTTGATTTTGCGATTGAGGAAGCAGCGCTTAGTCTGGGAGCTGGACGGTTGGAAACCTTTTTCAAGGTAGTTCTACCCAACATCCGCTCAGGTATTATTGCGGCTATCCTGATTGCCTTTCTGGAATCATTCAACAATGTCGACATTTCCGTCTTCATGACAGGACCGGGCTTCAGCACCCTGCCTATTCAAATGCTGACTTACGTCGAAAATTATTTTGATCCGACGATTGCAGCGATTTCGGTTATGCTGATGATTTTAACGGGTATCCTGATGTTCTTGATCGAACGACTGATGGGACTGTCTTACTTCACTAAAAGGTAATGGAGGCTTCAACCTTATGGCACTGCTTACTCTGGATCGCGTTTCGGTCGCTTATGACAACCAACTGATCTTGCAGGATTTCGATTTGCAGCTCGAACGAGGACAATTGCTCTCGTTGCTCGGACCGAGTGGTTGTGGCAAAACGACTACGCTTCGTCTTATTGCAGGATTTCTCGAAGCTAAACAGGGAACATTTTTGTTTGGTGATAAAGATTATACCCGGGTTCCAGTGAACAAACGGAACTTCGGTTTTGTATTTCAAAGTTATGCCCTTTTCCCGCATTTGTCGGTTTTTGATAATGTTGCTTTTGGTTTGCGGTTACGTAAAGTAAAAGAAGATGATGTAAAACGACGTGTTATGACTATGCTGGATACGGTTAGCCTGGGGGGATTCGAAAAGCGTTTCCCCGGCGAATTATCTGGCGGGCAGCGTCAACGTGTCGCGATTGCGCGAGCGCTTGTAATTGAGCCTGATCTGCTGTTGTTTGATGAACCTTTGAGTAACCTGGATGCTAACCTGCGTGTGAATATGCGTGTAGAAATCCGCCGTATTCAACAGGAATTGGGCATCACCACCGTGTATGTATCGCACGACCAAGAGGAGTGTTTTTCGATTTCTGACCAGGTTGCGATTATGAATAAGGGGAACATCGAGCAATTAGATGCTCCATCGACCATTTTTAAATATCCGGCGACCGAATTTGTTGCCCGTTTTATCGGGTTTAATAATTTTCTAAACTTTGACGAGCGTACGGAAGAAGGAGAACGTATTCGACTGAATACAGGCGACCTTTCGTTCAGTGTAGTGCGTAATCAGGGCACAGTCCAAGCGGGTGCTCGTCAAGGGGCTATTCGCCCGGATGATTTGGTCATTCGAACAGAAGGCAACGAGACAGGGGAAAATGAGCTTCCCGGTATTATTAAGGTAAGTACTTACCTGGGGCGTAGCTATCAGTATGTGGTAGAGACGGCGAAGGGGAACTTTACGGCTAATCAGGAAATGGATACGCCTTACTTGAGTGGTCAACGGGTTACCTTGCATTTTCCGGCAGATAAAATGGTGCTGGTCCAATAATCAGCGGGTTCGATGAAGGAGATACATCATGCGTGCAGACAAAATGATTTTACAAGTTAAGGTGTACAATAGTTACTACAAGACGTTCGAGGAAGGCAATGTGGCTATACTTGACGGCAAGTTTATGTATATCGGTCAGCGTGGTCTGGAATCTTTTGAGGCTGCTGAAATTGTCGAAGGGCACGGGAAATATATGATTCCCGGCCTGATCGACATCCATTTGCATATCGAAAGCACAATGGTGACCCCAGCAACCTTTTCCTATGGGCTCATTCGCAATGGGGTCACGACCATTGTACCGGAACCGCATGAAATGGCGAATGTGTTCGGATTGGAAGGCATTCAGGAAATGATGGAGGCCAGCAAGGACTGCGTGGCTGATATGTTTTACGGGATTCCTAGCTCTGTTCCGGCAACGCCTTTGGAAACCTCAGGGGGCGAGATTGATATCCCTGAGATCGATGCTTTGTTGCAGACGGGTGAGATGATCTGCCTGGGTGAAATTATGAACTATGTGGATGTCATTCGTGATCCGGAAAGCAAGACGAACCGCATCTTACGTCATGTTCGTGAGCACTACCCGGAACTTATTATTGAAGGCCATACGCCGCAGTTGCTTGATCTGGATCTGCATCAGTTGATCTATGCAGGAATAGGCTCAGACCATACCCACCAGAGTATTGAAGGTATGAAGGCAAGGATGGCCGCCGGGATGTTTATTGAAATCCAGGAAAAATCCATGACTCCTGAGGTAATGGACTATCTCATTCAGGAGAACGTGGCACAACATTTTTGCTTCGTAACGGATGATGTAATGCCGGATTCCTTCGTAGAGCGAGGGCATCTGAACCATATTGTAAGTAAAGCGATCGGAATGGGTATGAAGCCTGAGGATGCGATTTATGCAGCTACATTTACTCCTGCCGCACGGATGCGCATGCATGACCGCGGGACAATCGCGCCAGGGAAAATAGCCGACTTTGTACTGTTATCGGATCTGGAGCAGTTTGAGGTAGAGCAGGTCTATAAGGATGGTCATAAGGTATTTGATAAATTTGAGGAGTACCATCAGGCACAGGTAAAATGCCGTTTCCCCGAACACTTTTATCAAAGTGTAAAGCTTAATCCGCTTACAGAGCAGGATTTTACTGTGAAGCTGGATGTAGCTGATGGCACACATTCATGCCGAATTATGATGGTTAAGGATGGATCAACTTTTACAAGCGAACGAATTGCACCTGCTCAAGTAGAGCAGGGTGAACTGGTGTGGGAACATGGTGAATATGGACTCATCGCTACGTTTGAGCGGTATGGCAAGAACGGCAACCGTGCTTACGGTTTGATCGGGGGAGATACGATTAAACGCGGGGCGGTGGCTACCACCTATTCGCACGATAATCATAACCTGTTGGTCGTGGGACATAACAAGCAAGATATGATATTGGCCGCGAATACGGTTTTATCGAGCCAAGGGGGCTTTTGCGTAGTTGAAAATGGCAAGGTGCTGTCCCATTTACCGTTAACGGTGGGTGGAATTTTGACAGAGGGACCGCTGGAAATGGTGGCTGCCCATGTGAAGGAGCTGCGTTCAGCCTTGCTGTCGCTGGGATATCGTCATTACAATCCAATCATGTCGCTGAGTACTCATTCTTTGCCAGTTAGTCCGGCTTTAAAAATTACCGATCACGGTTTGATTGATGTAAACGCAGGCAAGGTTGTATCCTTGATTGTGAACCCTTCGGAAATACAAGAATAATAGTAGAGCCATCCCTCTGTGGGGTGGCTCTTTTTTGTCTTGGTTAGGCTATTGAGTTCAGCTCCGATTGGTATAGAGCATTGCCTGACAATCAATTCATGCAATCTTCATAATTTAACCATAATAAAGCCTTGCAAAACAGATAGATAGTGTTATAATTAAAACAGGATTTAGATTAAGTCTAAATTAATTGCTAAATATTTTTTAGTTCACGCATGGGATTTGGAAGAAAATCAGACACTACGGCTAGCGAGTATCCAAGCATCACTCCAACTATATTATGAATGATAACGAGAGGGGATTTTACACATGAGTACATTAAATCATACGAACGCACCTACACAAGAGGCTATTCAAGAACTGCACAAGGCTTTGAACCGTCACGTGGCTACCTGGTCTGTACTGTACACGAAGCTGCATTATTTTCACTGGTATGTGAAAGGACCTAATTTCTTCACACTGCATGCCAAATTCGAGGAGCTTTATAATGAAGCAACAGCTAATCTGGATACCATTGCTGAGCGTTTGTTGGCGATCGGTGGTCGCCCTGCTGCAACCTTGAAAGAGCATTTGCAACTGTCAGCTATTCAGGAGTCCGCAGGCGAGCAGACAGCTGATGATATGGTGAAGTCCGTTATAGCTGATTTTAAAACAATTACTGTTGAACTGGCGAATGGTATGGAAGCAGCAGAAGCGGCACAGGATAAAGCGACAGAGGATCTTCTGAATGGCTTGAGAGAAGAGGTCGATAAACATATCTGGATGCTTACCGCATATTTGGGATAAGCTTCTGGGGGCCATTTCCACGAATATGGAGATCAGGTGAACAAGATATACATCCCGTTGGTTCCAGCCTGCTACTGGAGTATAATGACGAAGAAGCATGGAAGACCACAGGCTCGTGAGCAAGCGGGCTACCGGGATGGGGTGTAGTTATGGAAGGGAAACAACAGCTTTTGCAAGAAGCAGAGCAGTTTATATATGCATGTTATGAGGAGCTGGGCCGAGGCCGCGATGATGCGGAGGCCCGGCTCCTTGATATTCGTCATGACATAGAGACTACTGGAACGTACGAGCATACTTACGAAGAGTTAAAGCACGGGGCACTTATGGCTTGGCGGAATAGTAATCGTTGTATCGGTCGCTTGTTTTGGGACAAGCTCTTAGTTAGGGATGCACGTGGAGCATCAGACGCGACGCAAATCGTTCACGAGCTATTGGAGCATATCCGTATAGGAACGAACGGCGGTAAAATTAAGCCTACGCTTACTGTATTTCACGCCTCCCAGCCGGGACAGCCGAATATTCGTATTTGGAACCATCAGCTTATTCGCTACGCTGGCTATGAAACGGATCAAGGGATCATCGGAGATCCAATCTCAGTCGATTTTACCAATGCTTGTAGGGGAATGGGGTGGCAAGGAGCGATGACTGCTTTCGATGTATTGCCACTGGTTGTCGAAGTGGGGGGGCAGCCTCCTGAGCTCTTTGATATTCCTGAGCATTTGGTGATGGAGGTGCCTATTGAGCATCCGGAACTCTCAAGTATAACCTCTCTGGGATTACGTTGGTATGCTGTGCCTATGATTTCGGATATGACGCTGGAGATTGGCGGTATCGTCTATACAGCAGCTCCATTTAACGGCTGGTATATGGAAACGGAAATCGGGGCCCGTAATTTTGCGGATCCCTTCCGATATAATATGCTGCCACAAGTGGCAAAACTGATGGGACTGGATACGACGAGTGAAACAACGCTATGGCGTGATCGGGCGCTGGTGGAGCTAAACATTGCTGTGCTGCATTCTTTTAAAAAGGCGGGGGTTAGCATTGTTGACCATCATACCGCAGCAGCACAATTCAAATTATTTGAGGAACGGGAAGCCGAGGCTGGTCGTGCGCTGACAGGTAATTGGACGTGGCTGATCCCACCATTATCCCCAGCAACCACGCATATTTTTCATAGTTCTTACGATAATCGGCTTGTGAAACCGAATTTCGGAGTTCAGGAAAAGCCATATATGACAAGACAGGCTAATACATCAATAGAAACAGCGCTGGCACAAAAGCCGCAAGGATGCCCTTTTCATTCTTCATAATCTAACGGGGGACTGATTGCTGGATCAGGACTCCGGTTTATCCCATACAACGATCAATAGGGTCGCGATTGGTCCTATCAGTAGTGAGAGCGCAAACCAGTTAATCCCGCTCCGATTTTTGGTCTGTGCCAAGCCGGCATTAATCAGGGCAAGCGTTCCCCAACCTATATAATAATCTTCTGGCATGGTATTCTCCTTTGTAAAAAGGTATAATATCGTACTGTGTATTGTATGAGCACACTCATAATTTCATAAGTTTTATCGTAAATATAACTTTATATATCTTGGTTTGAGGAGCGAAGCTAAGTTGGAGAGAAATCAGGCAGAGCGCATTGTCGCTGAGCTTTTGGAACGAGCTGCTATAGGCGTAACAGTCAAGCTGGAGAAACGTTTTCCTGGTGGACGACTGATTGGGGGCAAATATGCCATGCATGCTCACACCATTACCATGTATACGGATGTTATTGAAACACAATGCTTACAGATGTTCGGCAGCGCGGATCGTGTTGAGGAGTATTTTACGGTTGTGCTTGCGCATGAGATCGGGCACGCCGCCGATACTGAATTAGAGGGTCTCTCCGATGCGATGGAGCAAGAGAACAGCATCGGGACCCGGCAACGGCTAGCGCTGCAAATTGAGGAAAACGCATGGAACTATGCGCTTCGACTGGTGCCTGAAATAGAAGCGACGTTTATTTCTGCCGTAATAGACGAGTCACTGCTTGCCTATCGAGTCCCGGTTATGGAGCAGTCTGACATTGCATAATATGAATGATTCCAGAGCCGTCAGGCTCTTTTTTATTATTTAGAACAAATGAGATGGACGGAATATTTAAAGAAGTAGCTTTTTAAGCTGTGACACGCGCCCTTGAGACAATTCCAGCATTTCAGCTAAGTCTTTTTGGGATACATTAGGGTGCTCCTCCATGAGCTGCTTTAGTTTATTCAGGAGCTCATTCTGGTTTCTGTAGCTCCTTCTTTTCTTCGGCTGGGCAGGATGTTCTTCACTCAAATGGCTGGAAGGATTGTCGCTCTTCAGGTTTTCAATACAACTCTTGCAGATCAGATGATCTCTGAAATAGCTTAAATGATCAACGGCACCACAAAAGTAACAAGAAACCCCCGTATACTTGCGAATCATCAGTCCCTCTGGTGTAATAAAAAAATCAAGGGCATCTCCAATATTAATATTCATAGATGTGCGCAGTTCTTTGGGTAGCACAATGCGTCCCAAATGGTCTAATGGTCGTGTCATTCCTGTGTTCTTCATCATTTTTCCCCTTTCTTGGAATGCGCTTATGGTTGTAGGAAATGTATGTTATGTATGCTGGAAGTACAAAGCGCTTATATTACAGTTTGTTTTGGTATAGCTATGCTAAAACAAAGCTCCGGCATGACGAACAATTACGTCTGCCGGAGCTTGATACAGCCAATGGATCTAAGATGTCATGTCGAATTACTGTGGGTTGGTTGTCCAAATACCGGCTACTTTTAATTGAACTCGTGGGGGCAACTTCAATGCAGCTAAGGTCAGGTCGGCCAAATCCTGCGGCTGAAGCATGCGGTCCTCGTCACCAATAGGCAATCCCGCGTTTGCCGCCAACTCTGTATTGACCGTGCTTGGCGTCAGCGCGGTGACACGAATGTTGGATTTGCGAACTTCCTGCATCAGTGCTTCCGTGAAGCCCATCAAAGCAAACTTGGATGCGCAATAGGCCGAGCCTGTTGCAAACCCTCGTTCCCCTGCTGTGGAGGAAATGTTAATAATGTTTCCGCTCTGTTGAGCTAGCATGCTTGGAAGAGCAGCGTGTGTAACATAATAGGTTCCCATCAGGTTTACGCGAATAATACGTTCCCACTCTTCAGGGTCCATATCTGCGACTGTGCCGAAGGTAGCGATGCCTGCATTGTTGATCAAAATATCAACGGCACCCAGCTCGTGCTCCAGTGAAGCTACAGCGGCAGCGGCCTGTGCTCGATCCGATATATCTGCAACAGCACTCACCACTTTTACGCCGTATGTACTCCCCAGTGAATCCTGCAGCTTTTGCAGGTCGCTCAATGTGCGAGAGATTAACCCCAGATTAACGCCTTCCTTGGCCAAGGTTTCGGCAATTGCCTTACCAATTCCTTTGCTGGCTCCTGTAATAATGGCTGTCTTATTCTTAAGTTCCATCCAGTCTCCTCCTTATTAAATATAATGTAGTTGTGCATCTGAGCACATGGTTTCATTATACTAGGTTGAACCCCTCGAACCAAACTTTGACCCGATGAGGCATCGTGTAACCGCCCTCTATTTGGAAATATGAATATCGCCTGAAGTGGTTTCGACCTTGATTACGCTCACGGCGCCGGGGACAGATTCGGGCGTACTTATGCTTCCAGAGTCAGAGTGAACATTATAGACACCTTTAAAATCGGGAGCCTGCTTAATATTTACGTCACCGGAATCAGAATTCACTTCCAGGTTGGATGCGGTGCTTTGTGTAATATTAGAATGGCCTGAGGTTAGGGAAAGATGGCCGTTACCGCTATAGTCGCGGAGAGTGACATCTCCTGAAGTAAGCTTTAGCTCCATATCTGCTGTAAGCTGATTGGCTATAAAGTTGCCAGATGTTAGATTAGCGAGCAGATGGGAACTTCGGAGGTTTGTGATTTCGGCAGTACCTGAGGTAGCAGCGATAGAAGTATTCTTCACAGAGGCATCTTGGAGCTTTACATTTCCTGAATGTGCATCTATCTGAAGATCAGCTAGGGCTTCCCCAGAAGGCATCTCTACAGTTATCGTCTGATCCAAATCAGGAGTGATCGAAAAGAATGACAAGGAAGGGGCCGGCTCCGATTGAATGGTAAGCTTACCGTTCTCAATTTGGGCATTATGAATTTGGTCGGCGACTTTTGTCTGAACTTCTCCACTAATGCGTATTGTACCTTGGTCACCAGAGCCAGGAGTAAACAAAATAGAGACATCATCAGAACTGTCCACTTTCAGGTTTTGAAGCTGACCACGTGTAAACGTCCATTCTTTGTTAATCATCATGACTTGTTGACTCCATGGGGCACCGTAGGCCACCATGCCGGCTGCACCGATGACAATGCACAGACCTGCTGCAATAAACCACTTTTTATTCATGTTGTTAGTAAGCTCCCCTCAGGGTAATCTGATTCCATTTCCAGTATTGAACTGTGCCTTTTACCATAAGGAGCAGGAGATAACGTACTCCAGGCAACAGCAATAGCCCCATACCCGTTAACGTGATGGAGAAAAAGAATTTAGTCGGGTAAAAGGTGCTGTTAAGCACATAATCCGTGACGGCGAGAAGAGGGGCTGCAACGAAAGTGACCGCTACTATGGTCAATGAAGCCCATACTGCCCATAGGGTAGCCATCATTGGGATGGAGATCAACAAATTAAGAAACAGCAGCCCTAAGAACGTAAAAAGATTGCGTGCGAAGCTACCTTGGCGAAGTGGAGGAGAAACGTTCCAGTCTACATTGGTAACTTCTTTCAATGCTTCTTGGGCAATATCCTCTGGATTACCTAGCTGATGAGCAATCTCGGTTTCGCTTTGTCCATTGACCAAGCCGTAGTCAAAATGCTGGCTCAAATCACTAAGTAGTTCACGGCGTACCTCTGCAGGGAGAGGAGAAAGACGCTGCTCCACCTCTGTAAGAAACTGTTTTCTATTCATCGGAATGTCCTTCCTCCAGTAGGCTTGCGACATGATGGACAAAATCATTCCATTCCCGTATCAGCATTTTTGTATAATGGCTACCGGTATCGGTCAGCCGATAATATTTACGGGGGGGACCCTCGGTCGATTCCTGTAAATACGTTGTGCAGTATCCTTCGGATACCAGGCGGCGGAGCAGTGGATATAGGGCTCCTTCTGCTACTTCAATATGACGGGAGACGGCTTGAGCCAACTCGTAGCCATAGCGGTCTCTACGTCCAATTAGAACTAGAACGCATAGTTCCAGTACCCCTTTTTTGAATTGGATGTTCACATTCACGAGCGATGCTCCCTTCCTGATGTAATCATAATTCATAGGTGTCGATCGGAATAAGGGGAAGAAACGTGTGTTTGTGCTTAATTTGTCACGGGTACTAATTATAGAACAATAGACAGGTATAATTTAACATCATGTACTGATTAATGCAAGGTACTAAATTTTTAATAATAAAACTTCGAGTCCAAATGGGCTGATTTTCTTTCTTGAAGGCTTACATGGATAGCGAATCTTGTAGAATAAAGTAGTCTTATTTGGAAATTACTCGATTTCGACAGGGCCCAATAACCGGATGTTGCTTTAATTTCATTCATTAAAATGATAAATTGTAAAGGATTCAATAGAGTTAAAGATTACCTAAAACAAAGAGGTGGATAAAGGATGGGCTGGAAACACTGGTACAGAGAACTGGAACAGGATGATGAGGCTTGGGATGTGTCGGAGGAGGTTGTACTGCGTGGTAGGGTACATCTTGATTTTTGCGGGCAGCCATCGGAGATAGAAGTCGAATTTATCGTGGGAGCTGACTCTGAAGAACAGGCACAGGCTATAGAAGAACCTACGGAGCTTCAGAAAAAGACATGGGAGAAGTATATGGCATGCTCGTCAGTCATTCATCCTCAAGTGTTGGAGTCCATACACCATTATTATGTAGGCATCGTGGAAAAGTATCGGAAGGCATACAGCTTATGGGGAGAGGACCCTAATGAATATGCGCCTTATGTGGAACGATCTGAGCAATTGTCGGATCGAATACAGCCCGTATCTATGCTGATTTCCGACTCATCAGAACAGGATGAGCTATATTTGAATTTTAGCTGTTCATGGGATCGAGAACATGGCTTAGGCGTACACCTGAAACAGATGAAAGTCAATCGTATTCAAGGTGCATATACATTATATGACTTGGAATAAGTCCCTCTTCTGGTCTTGAATAGTAAGACCGGAAGAGGGAAGAGGATATGGTTAACAGAACAGGATGGCGTGAATAGATACGAAAATAATATTAGTTGGATACAGACAGCGTGGCTCGGGCTGCTTGAGCGGCCTGTACCATTTGCCGCAATGCGGCAACAGATTCTTCTTTGGTGCGGGTTTTCAGACCACAGTCTGGATTAACCCAGAACAAATCCGACGGCAGCACACGCAAGGCGCGCTGGATCATGCCTAGCATTTCTGATACATCAGGGATGCGCGGACTGTGAATATCGTATACACCCAGACCGATGCCCTTGTCGTAAATCTGATCCTCAAAGCTAACAATCAGTTCACCGTGGCTACGAGAGGTTTCAATAGAGATTACGTCGGCATCCATGTCTGAAATGGATTGGATCATCTCCTGGAATTCGGAATAGCACATGTGCGTATGGATTTGGGTCGCAGGCTGAGCGGTGGCCGTGGTCACAAGGAAGGCTTGAACCGCCCAATCCAGATAGGCTTGCTGTTGCTCTTTTTTTAACGGAAGCCCTTCTCGAATTGCGGGTTCATCTACTTGAATCATGCGGATGCCCGCTTGTTCGAGTGCCTCTACTTCGGCCCGTAATGCCAGTGCCAACTGCAAAGCAACTTGCCTGCGTGGAATATCATTGCGCTCGAAGGACCAGTTTAGAATGGTCACAGGACCTGTAAGCATTCCTTTAACTGGCTTGGAGGTTAACGATTGGGCAAATGCCGTCTCCTCCACGGTCATAGGTTGATCGAACGACACATCTCCGTAAATAATTGGCGGTTTGACACAGCGGGAGCCGTAGGATTGCACCCATCCGTTCTGTGTAAAAGCAAAGCCTTTGAGCTTTTCGCCAAAAAACTCTACCATGTCAGTCCGCTCAAATTCCCCATGTACAAGCACATCAATGCCAATGTCCTCTTGAATATCAATCCATTCCTTAATCTGCTGTTGGATAAACGTCCGATATTGCTCGGCAGACCATTCACCTTTGCGATAGTGCAGACGGGCCTTGCGGATCTCGGCCGTTTGCGGGAAGCTGCCGATGGTCGTCGTAGGCAGTGGGGGCAGCTTCAGCTTGTTTTGCTGAATTACACGACGCTCGGCGAAAGGAACGCTGCGTGACAGGGGCTCTTTTGCCAGCAGGTCGGCCAGATCGGCAGCTGTCTGTACCCTTGCCGCTGAGCTGTTGAAGCGGGCTACCGCCTCTGCACTTTGCTCAAGCATGGCAAGTGCAGAGGGATCGTGCTTGCCAAGTGCAGCCGTCAAGATCGCGATTTCCTCTAGCTTTTCATCAGCAAAGGCTAGTGCATGCACCAACTCTCGGTCCAGCTTGTGCTCTGCATCCAGACTGACCGGTACATGCAGCAGACTGCACGATGGCTGCACGATAAGCTGTGTGGCGGGGATCTGTTCTGCTAACTGGCTCAACAGTGCAGCCACGGCATTCAGGTCGCTGCGCCATATATTGCGACCGTCAATGACACCAGCACCCAGCGTTTTGCCTTTGGGGAAGCCATGCCGTGATATATGCTGAAGATTTTCACCATCATCGTATACAAAATCAAGACCCAGCCCCTGTACCGGAAGTTTAGTCAGGCGCTCATAATGATCCAGGCTACCAAAGTAGGTTTGCAGCATGATATTCAAGGAGGGTGCAGCTTGGGTCAAAGCTTCATAGACCTCCTGAATTATCTCCAGATCCTCTACCGGGAATGAGGTGGTAAGGACAGGTTCATCGATTTGAACCCATTGGACGCCTTCAGCGGCTAGTTCTGACAGAACTTGGGCGTATAAAGGCAGGAAGGTTCGTATAATAGCGCCTAGATCCTTACGATTATAACCTTTAGATAAAACAACAAATGAATAGGGACCGATAAGAACTGGTTTACCGTCAATGCCTAACTCTTGCTTTGCTTCACGATAAGCCAGTAAGGGTTTATTTTCAGTCAGCACCGGAGCCACGTTTGCCAATTCGGGAACGATGTAATGGTAATTCGTATTCATCCACTTAGTCATTTCACTGGCGGCAGCCCCTTTTTGCCCACGTGCGATCCCGAAATACACGGACAGAGGAACCGGACCTACGGGACGATAATTGAACCGTTCGGGTACGAGACCGAACATCACGGATGTATCCAGCATGTGATCGTAATAGGAGAAATCGCCGACAGGAATGCGGTCAATGCCTTTGTCGCGCTGTTTGCTCAGATGCTCCAGACGCAATCTCTTCATCTCACGATGCAGTTCGCTTTCGTCAATACTGCCCTGCCAGAAGCGTTCCAGTGCTTTCTTCCATTCCCGATTTCCGCCGATACGCGGATAACCCAGATTACTACTGCTTAAACCGGACAATGAAGGCTGTTCATTAATAGACATGTATTGTTTCCTCCTAAGGCGTAGCCAGTTTATTTTTACGTACCAAAAAAGGCATTCCGTCCCCAAAGCTAAAAATAAGTAGGGGAAAGAATGCCTCCGTGATTAAAATTCAAAAATACGGCGACTGCTCTTAACACCTCCCTATCTTCCGTAGGTACTGCGATGTTGTTAAAATAGGCAGGTCTCCTGACTTACGGATCATGACGTTCAGCATCCCTTCCCGGTCTGTGGACCAGTGGGTGTTAAGCAGCTGAACATTCCCCGTTTACAGTGGCGGGACCGTCCCGGATTTGCACCGGCTTCCCTTTTAAGTCTGAGCTGGATTAGAACAGACACCTATTTCCAAGCTATGCGATTAGGTATGACGAATAATTATGCACTCGTATACTTGCTCACCATCATAAGTGAAACTCACGGGATGTGCAATAGAAACCGTAATCGAAATGAGTGTGGAATCAGTTAGATATATCAAAAAAAGACAAGCCCAACTCATCGTGGAAGCTTGTCCTTTTTGCATTATAGGGCATCTTGTTAAGTAGCACTTCGCCTCTAAGCTAATGAAACGGTGTAACCTGCTTGTACACTGGCTTTCACATCTACCAGACGCTGATTACGACTGCCCCGAAAGGGGAGGGTCAGGTCTTTTTGCTGTTCAACAAAACGACCGTCCACAATCACATCACACAAAAGAGCTAGCTCCTGTCGTTCCTGATCCAGGAGCAGCTCCTCGTAAACAAAGCCCGTGTAGGCCCATACAGTTCGGTCCGGACAAGCTGTGCGGAAGTCACGCACAAATTGCGAACATTCTGCTGCTGAGAAAAAAGGGTCTCCCCCGCAGAGAGTCAGTCCATCCAACAACGGGTTATCCATGATATCACGGATGACCTCCTGTTGACGTTCGGACGTGAATGGCTCCCCTGCGCGAAAGCTCCATGAAGCTGGGTTAAAGCAACCAGGACAGGCATGGCGGCAACCGCTAATGAATACAACGGTGCGCAGGCCGTATCCTTCATTTAGAGATTCCAGAATATAGCCGCACAAATTCACTTATGCTTCACCCGATCGCGAACTTCGGCTTGCTTGGCAGCATTGAAACGAACCGTATAATCTCCTGTCAGATATCCGGTTACCCGACGCAAACGCTGAAAGTGCGTGTGTTCCTCATCTGTGCCGCATTGAGGACAGCTTGTCCCGATAATTCCTTCATAGCCGCATTCCGTACAACGATCCACCGGATGGTTGATGGAGAAGTAGCCGATGTTCTGATGCAGCGCGTACTGAACAATTTTAAGAAACGCATCCGGGTTATTCCGCGCATTACCGTCCAGCTCGATGTATGAAATTGCACCAGCATTACATAGAGTATGGAACGGAGCCTCCAGGCTGATTTTACGAGCAGCAGGGAGCTTGTAATACACCGGAATGTGGAAGGAATTCGTGTAATATTCCCGGTCATTGACCTCAGGGATAATTCCGAAGTCACGTTGATCGAGCAATGTGAACTTGCCCGACAGACCTTCGGCAGGTGTCGCGAACAATGTAATATTTAGATTATAGTGTTCACTCATTCGATCACAATACATGCGCATGGAAGTGATGATTCGCTGTGCTTCACGGTATACAGCATCATCTTCCCCGTGATGTTTTCCATATAATGCTTTCATGCACTCAGCCAGCCCAATAAAACCAATCGAAAGTGTACCGTGCTTTAGGAGACTTCCTACCTTCTCATCAGGTTCCAGTTTTTCTCCGCCTTCCCATACCCCTTCGCGCATCATAAAGTCCGAAGCTTTGGCTGGCTGGCTGGTCTGGATATGATAGCGATGGATTAGACCGTCTACTGCAATTCGCATAACTTCTTCTAATTTTGCATCAAAGCGATCCCGGTCAGGTGTCAGACGTTTGCCTGTACAAATGCCATATTCAATCCCAAGCCGCACCAGATTAATGGTATTAAATGAGAGATTGCCTTTGCCGCTCTGACGGTTTCTACCGAAACGGTCAGAAATGGTGCGGGTACGGCAGCCCATCGTGGCAATGATGGTATCCGGGTCATCTGCGCGGTAATAAGGCAGGTTGAAGGTAGCATCCACATTCACAAAATTGGGATACATCCGCTTACTGGAGCACTCGACCGCCTTTAAGAACAGATCGTAGTTGACATCGCCCTCTGCCTGGTTGACTCCCTCTTTACATTGGAAAATATGCTGTGGAAAAATAGGAGTTTCCCCGCTTCCGAGTCCGCGAATTGTGGCTTCCAGCAGAGATTGCGAAACAAGCCGGCCTTCAGCAGACGTACACATCCCGTAATTCAGTGAAGTGAACGGAATTTGCCCCCCTGCCCGACTGCTCATAGTGTTCAGGTTATGAATGAGCGATTCAGCAGCCTGCCGGGTTTCTGTTTCCGTTTCCTCACAGGCGAATGAATACGAACGAGGACAGACTTCTTGCAGATGGGTATTGGCTAAATGCAGTTCGTCATCAGACCAACTGGAGTCTATTTCTTCCTCGAACAGTCGGAGTCCCTTGCGCAGGTGCTTGCGGAAGGAACGGGCAACGTATGGGGCAAGGTCCCAATCTATTTTATTGGCAGAGACACCACCGAATTGGCTGTTTTGCTGAGACTGGAATATGATGGCGACCAGTGCCATCGCAGACATAATCGTTTGCGGTGTGCGCACGGAGCCATTGCCTGTATTAAAACCGTCTTGCAGTAAACGACCAAAAGGGATGAAGATACAATTTGTAGTTCCGAGCGCATATTGGTCCAAATCGTGAACATATACATACCCTTGGTCGATGGCATCCCTCAATTCAGATGGAAGCACACGCAGACGCGCATACCATTTGGCATATTCCGAGCCGAGCTTGCTCATTTTGCCGCTAAATGATTCTCCATTTAAATTTGCATTCTCCCGCAGCATGTCCAGATCTTGTGCCCCAATGACCCGCTCGCCGATGTCGTATAATTGATGTTCTTCCAGCACCTTCATCGTAAAACCCTCCATATAGTAAAAAATATATATTTTTCACAAAAACAACATATTGATGATATCTAGTGATAACCAATTGTTTCGATCTATATATTGTATATACGTAAACATTGAGAGTATGTGACTATTGTCACATTGATAGAAGCGGAAGGCATAAAAAGGCCAGGTATAGAATAAGGGACACATCCACAGATATGCGCCTTACTCTATACCTGGCCACCGCCATTGCGACGAAATAAGTAGGCTTGCAAGTACATAGTATATAATATTGGAATATCAATTTTTAGAAGGTTCAGAGCAGCTTTTTCAGTTGGGATACCCGGCCTTGGGAAATATCGAGCATTTCTGCATACGCTTTTTGTGGCAGATCCGGATGTTCCTGAATCAGCTTGCGGAGCTTTTTTACCATTTCACCTTGCTGCACTCTGGATTGCTTAGGTTGCCAGGTTGTGCTCGTTTGGGGCGGTTTTGTATGCTCTTGAGCCTGGAGGGCATCATTGCCTGTAGCGTGGACATGTTCATCGCTCTTTAATAACTGGATGCAATCAGCGCAAATAAAGCTGTCCCGAAAATAAGTTAAATGATCCACTGCGCCGCAAAATTTGCAGGAAACTCCTGTGTATTTCCTTAATACAAATCCTTCTTCATCTACGAAGAATTCAAGCGAATCCCCGATATTGATGTCCATTGTGGTGCGCATTTCCTTAGGCAGTACGATTCGCCCCAACTGGTCTAGAGGCCGTGTCATTCCCGTATTTTTCATCAGCGCTTCCTCCTTCAATGAGATATCCTGATTATACCAAAAAATATTATTTTTAGCTTTACATATGAAAGGGAAAATGCAATTTTTTTCTTTATGCTGCGTTTTACCTTTCATCCAATTTAGGATGATTTCGGTATTGTTGCCGGTGTACTCCTTTTTCGCTATTATATATTAAAACGCTTTCATAAAAGGACTTATTAGTATCATAATTAAGTTAAGGAGATGGCGGATTTGAGTCATGAAACAACGGGTATCGAATATTTATTTCAAAATCCGAAAATTCACCTGGACGAGCGTGTACGGGATCTCGTGTCGCGACTAACCTTAGAGGAAAAGATTGAATCCATGCTACAGTACCAGCCGGCTATTGAACGTTTGGGGGTTGCAGCCTACAAGCACGGTACGGAAGCGGCACACGGGATCGCCTGGTTGGGGGAGGCAACTTCCTTTCCTCAGCCTGTAGGGTTGGCGTGTACGTGGGATACGGAGTTAATGCGTCAAATCGGCTCTGTTATTGCAGATGAGGCGCGTGTCTACTATCGTCGTGATCCGAAATTGAACGGCCTGACTCTGTGGGCGCCTACAGTGGATATGGAACGTGACCCAAGATGGGGACGGAATGAGGAAGCCTACGGAGAAGATCCGTATTTGACGGGTGAATTGTCGAAGGAGCTAGTCAAGGGAATACAGGGTGATCATCCAGTATATTTGAAAGCGGTCGCGACACTAAAACATTTTCTCGGTAACAACAATGAAGTGGACCGGGGAGTCGGCTCCTCCAGCATAGACCCACGGAACCTGCGAGAGTATTATCTGAGAGCTTTCGAGAAGCCTTTCAGGGAAGGCGGAGCCCAATCGATGATGACTTCCTACAACTTGATTAACGGGACGCCTGCTACGTTATACCACGGTGTTAACGATATTGTCAGGGGCGAATGGGGGATGAACGGCTTTGTTGTAAGTGATGCGGGTGATGTCATGGGGATTGCAAATGACCATCAATATTACGACTCCCACACGCCAGGCGTGGCTGAATCCATTCGCGCAGGAATTGACAGCATTACGGATGATGCGGAGCTCTCCAAGCAGGCGATTCGAGAAGCTTTGCAGCAAGGATCGCTACAAGAAGAGGATTTGGATCGTGCATTGTTCCATACGTTCCGTGTTCGTTTTCGTTTGGGCGAATTTGACCCAGCGGCTGACAATCCCTATGCCTCCATCGGGGAGGAGGCTTTAATGACAGAGCAAGCCCGTGCATTGTCGTTGCGTGCAGCGAGGGAGCAGATCGTACTCCTCAAAAATGAGTGGAAACTTTTGCCATTGAACCCTGCCCGGTGCGGCAAAGTAGCGGTCATTGGTATACATGCCAATGAGGTATATCGCGATTGGTATTCAGGTACGCTACCTTACCGGGTTACACCGCTGGAGGCGATCTGCGCCAAGCTGGAAAGTGAGAGCGCGAAGGATCGCGTCGTGTACTCCGATGCGAGAGACCGTGTGACCTTAACGGCGGCGACTGACGGCGCGAAGTTAACAGTCAATTCTTCCGGCGACATGTGCCTGTCCCAGGATCAAGAGCCAACCGTATTGACTATGACGGATTGGGGGTATGGCAGTGTGACGCTGAATGATGAACATCTGGGTACCTATGTGACGAGCGATGAGGAGACGCTCCGCGTGACAGCGAATGAAGCGTATGGCTGGTATGTCAAAGAGGTCTTTGGACTGACTCCAGTGGAGCAAGGAGCATATCTGTGGACTACATGGAACGGCAAGCCTGTGAGCGCAGGTGTGGAAGGCTCGTTAAAGGTGATGGAGTCCGCATCTCCTGCATCTGGCGCTACAGACTCAAACCATACGACTTTCCATATAGAGACGGTATCGGATGGTTTAGCGGAAGCGATAGCCGCTGCGCAAGCGGCAGATACAGCGATTGTATTCGTTGGAAATCATCCGCTCATTAACGGAAAGGAAGAGAATGATCGCCCAGGCTTGGAACTGGCAGCATCCCAGCAACGACTTATCGAGGAAGTATATCGCGTCAATCCGAATACGATTGTGGTTTTGACGGGTAGCTATCCATTTGCGATTCCTTGGCTTCAAGAGCATATTCCAGCGATCGTATACACATCTCATGCGGGACAGGAACATGGTACAGCCATAGCGGATGTATTGTTTGGAGATTACGCACCAGCAGGGCGTCTGAACATGACCTGGGTTCAAAGCGAGGATCAATTGGGTGATATCAAGGATTATGATATCATTCGCAGCGGTCGAACCTATCAATATTTTGAAGGTGAACCGCTGTATCCATTTGGACACGGACTAACGTACTCGCCCTTTGAATATAGCAATCTGCATACAGATGCTCATAAGGATAACGTTAAATCTATGGCCGCGCTTGACGCTGCGGATACTCTCCAGGTGTGGGTAGATGTGACGAACCGGGGCGAATCTGCTGGCGAAGAGGTTGTACAGCTATATGTACGCTCTGAAGCCTCGCGCGTAAAGCGCCCATTGAAGACCTTGTGCGGTTTTGAGCGCATCCGCCTTGAACCCGGTGAGACACGAACGGTTTCTTTTACAGTTCGGGTGAAAGATTGGGCGATTTGGGATGTTACACGGGATTGCTATTGCGTGGAATCAGGCGAATATACCCTGCTGGCAGGTGCCTCCTCCGCGGATATTCGATTGGAGCATTCTGTGTATGTCCGGGGTGAAGTCATTCCACCGCGACAAGCCGGATCAAGGACCCGAGCTGAAAACTTTGATGATTGCTTCAATATCCTGCTGGATGAAAGCAAGGAGCAAAAGGAGGCCTGTGTACGTCCCCGTTCACCGCAACGTCCCGGCTGGATCGCCTTTCATGGCGTAGACATGAATACAGTGAGTGTGGCTGAGCTTCAGTGCCGCGTGTCAGGCAACAGCCGTGATGCAGCAATCGAGCTGCATTTGGATACACTGGACAGCCAAGCCGTAGCACGTATGAACGTGGGCAATACAGGAGGAGCACAAGCATGGGTGACGTTCTCCGAAGGGTTACCATCAGTCTCCGGTATCCGTGATGTGTATCTTTCGCTCCGTGGGGAAGTGCGATTAGGTCATTTTACTTTGGGTGCTAGCAATCCAGAGGGTTCCGGCTTTCAGGCTTGAACTTATATGTGACATCACGTACAATGCATTCAACGAAGTTCATACAGCTTAGGGGTGTCATCTCATTTGAATAGTGAAAAAAGACTACGCACCGCAACGCCCAAATGGCTTGGAATTGCGGTAAAGGCGCTTGTCTATTTGGAAAAACACGGCGAGCTTTGTGCCAGTGGTTCCATTGCCCGCTCCATTGATTGCGAAGTTACTTTGGTGCGCAGGGTGCTGACGCGGCTTGTGCAGGCCAATTTGATTGCAGCACGTGAAGGGCGCGAGGGAGGCTATGTGCTTACCCGTTCAGCGGATCATATTACACTTGCCGACATATACCACGCCATTGAAATATGTGATCCCATTTTCCCGGGTATGATGCATGAACCGGAGACCAACCCCTTTTGTGAGGAGTTGGCGACGGCCGTATCCGAAATTTTAGCTGAGAGCGAACGACGCATGCTGGAGGTATGGGAATCTTATACGCTTGCCTCGCTCGCCAAGCGTACATCACTCGTGTTGGGAAATTGCAGTCATACTGACGATCAGAATGTAAAGTCCTCTTCCAAAAGTGATTAATATGTTTTCGTTTAAAAGGATAATAGCCGATACAACGCTCGAAAGAGGGTTGTATCGGCTATTTCTGTGTAAGGGTCTGCCTCAAATTATATTTCATATGAGCAAACCCGGTTACGTCCTGCTTTTTTAGCTTCATATAGTGCTTTGTCTGCCTGTTCCAGCAGGGCCGCTCCGGATATATCTTCTCCTGTACCAGGGAAGGTGGTCACCCCGATGGACACTGTAACCCTAAGGATGAGCCCGTCCGCCAAAACAAATTCATACTGATTTACTCCACTAAGAATCTGATTAGCTATGCGTAGCGCTTGCCGAAAAGCGCAATTTGGCAAAAGTACGGTGAATTCCTCTCCCCCGCTGCGGGTGACTACATCATTAGCACGGCACTTTTCCATTAAAATCTGCCCAAGCTGACGCAGCACGGCATCGCCTGCAGCATGTCCGTAGGTATCATTTACTTCCTTGAAGTGGTCAATATCCAACACCAGTACAGATAAGTGCTCATGCCGTTGACGTGCTTGAGGAAGCTCCTCCTCCAATGAAAATTCAAGCTGCCTTCGGTTGCTTAAATTGGTGAGATGGTCTGTATAGGAGGTACGCTCCAGGCGGAGTAATAGCTCATTGGATGTATTGATGGACTCAGCAATGAGGTACAGAAGGCATCCACCAACCATCGAAATGAAGAACTGGAGTGGATAAACATGCAGAACATCGTCAAGATCTCTCAAATTAACCATGAGGGAACAAAATATAAAGCCCAAAGCAAAAATGTTCATCATAATCAGCTTGGGCAAACGTGACCAGGACAAATGTGACAGTATAGCGCACCCCAGACCGGCAAGCAGCATAAAAACAGCGCCTACGATGGATTGATTGTTGATACCAAACAGCAAGAGTCTGCCTACACATATAAAAAGCGTTGCCATAAGCGCAGCTGGGCCGCCAATATAGGTTGCGGTAGCTACGATAGCCAGATGACGAAGATCAGCAATGGTATTAAAACCTACTGGAATAGAGTAGTACATGATGACAATGCCGTAGCACCCAAAAAGAGCGCCTCCAATCCAATGCACCTTTCGCGTTAAGGTGTGTAGACGGATTTTATACCTCTGCGAAATAAGACCGGTTATGTACAAAAAGGTGACTAGGATACAGGTATTTACAAAGAACGTACTGAACAAGATGATAACCCTCCCGAGAGGCATATTCCTTCATTTTATCAAAAAGAACTGACATTAGGCTTAAAAAAACAAAAAAATTTATTGGAATTTATTACGTTGGGTTGACTTGTAACGTTTCGATTACGTACGTGGTGCATAACCAGGAAGAGATTGAGCATACTCAAAAGATACAATAATTAGGAAATAGGTAGTGTGCGGCTACCATTTTGGAGATGAGGTTTGCTCATGATTCGCTATCCCTATCGCAAACATAATAGAAAATCGGGTGTGGATAAGAAGAATGGAAATTCTCCGCGCTTTTTAAAAATAGAGGCTTGTTTGGAAACCAACTTGCAGCAAATTAAGGAATTGACGTCAGATAGCCCGGACTTTCTGATTCGCCGCTTTAAAGTGGGCCTCAGGGCGGATGTACCGGCCGCTATTGTGTTTCTGGATAGTATGGCCAAGACGGATACGGTGAATGAACTCATCATGAAATCCATGCTTAGCAGCCCATCTGCTGAAGTGGCTGCTGAGGTCGAGAGCGCAGAAGCGCTGTACACAAAAATACAGAGTCATGCGCTTGCGCTGGGAGAAGTGAAGGATTGCGATGATTGGAGTTCCATGATGAAACAACTACTAATGGGGGACACGATCATCCTATTAGAAGGCTGTGAAAAAGCGATTGCGTGCGGTACGCGTGGAGGAGAGACACGCGCGGTCAGTGAGCCAACCACCCAGACAGTCGTCAGAGGACCAAAAGAGGGGTTTGTGGAATCCCTGTTCACGAATATTTCTCTGGTTCGGCGCCGGATTAAAAGCTCCGATCTTACACTTGAGATGTTCCAAGTGGGAAGCACGTCCCTTACAAATGTGGCCATGCTGTACATGAAGAATATTGCAAATCCACGCGTCGTAGATGAGGTTCGTAAACGGGTAGAAAGCATCAATATTGACGCAATTTTTGAGTCCGGCATGGTTGAGGAGATGATACAGGAAAATCATTTCACTCCATTTCCGACGATCTTTAACACGGAAAGACCCGATACCATCAGCAGCAATATTATGGAGGGCCGAGTGGCGCTCATTATAGACGGAAATCCGTTTGTATTGGTGATGCCCACAATATTTGCCCAATTTTTTCAGAATTCTTCGGATTATGAAGAGCGTTACGATATGGCGACGGTGGTTCGCCTCATTAGATATATCAGCTTCATTATTCTTATTCTGGGGCCTTCTCTCTACATTGCCTTAACAACGTATCATTATGAAATGATACCGACTCCATTGCTGATCAGCATATTGGCTCAGCGGGAATCCGTTCCTTTTCCGGCATTTCTAGAGGCGCTAATTCTGGAGGTCACCTTTGAGATTTTGCGTGAGGCGGGTATTCGAATGCCCCGTGCGGGTGGTCAAACGGTATCCGTTATAGGAGCGCTTGTGTTGGGACAAGCGGCCGTGGAAGCCGGAATTGTCACCCCGCTGCTCACGATTGTAGTAGCCCTGACAGGGATAGCTAGTTTCGCAATCCCAGCCTATAACATGGCAGTAGCCGGGAGATTGTGCCGATTTATTTTCATGATACTGTCTGCGTCCATGGGCCTATACGGCATTACATTGGGGTTGATTGCACTAATTGCTCATATGAACAGTCTGAGTTCGTTCGGGGTGCCCTACATGGCGCCTTTCAGTCCTTTTGTGCTGGAGAGTCAAAAGGATGCCGTATTGCGACTCCCATTCTGGATGATGAAGAAACGCCCTAAAAGCATTACGTCTAATAATGAGAAACGAATGAAGGATGGAAGCGGGATTTCCCCTTCTGATAAAACCACACCGATGCAGGAGGGGGGCAATCAGGGTGTATCAGGGGAAGAGGAATGAACAAAGCGCAGTAACGTTTAAGAGAAGAATAGGGGGGCTGTGTCTGGTCTTGCTACTGTTCACTCCATTGTTATCCGGTTGCTGGGATTCTGTGGAGTTGAACCAAAGAGCAGTAGTATCGGCTATAAGTATTGATTCAGATGGGGAGTCGGATTATGAGGTTTCCCTGCAGGTGATCGTGGCAGATGAAATCGCCGGGGCCAAAGCGAGAGGAGCTACCCCAGTCGTTTTGTATCGGGAAAGGGGGAGAAGTCTGTTTCAAGCGCTCCGCAGAGCCTCACAAAGGGTTCCACGGGTCATTTCTTTGGCGCATACCAAACTGGTCGTTATTGGTGAAAAGCTGGCGCGGGCTGGAATCGGCGATACGATAGATTTTCTGGAAAGGTCTACAGAAATCCGACTGCCGGTGAAAATGCTGGTGGCACGTGGTAATACTGGGAAGGATGTACTGGCAATCATGACCGCGATCGGCCGTATTCCTGCCAATGATATTTCAGGAAAGCTGGAAACATCGGAGCGTTTGTATGCCGGGGATTACGCGGTAACTATCGACGATGTCATTCGCAGCATGTCTCATAAGGGTGGCGGTCCTGTGCTGACGGGCATAGGGGTCAATGGGAATTTGGAGCAGGCCCCAAGCAAGAGCAATGTGGACAATATTTTACCGAAAGCTATTGTTCATATTAACGGAATGGGGGTGTTTAAAAAGGATCGGCTTGTCCGTTGGTTGGACGATGACCAGGCCATTGGACTGTCTATGATCAACAACAAGGTGAAAAGTGCCGAAACAACACTGAGCTGTGGTAAGAATAAGGAAAACATTGGCATCGAAACCTTGTTTTCTGCAACCAATATACACACTCGGATGGAGCAAGGAGAGCCTATTTTTGTGATTAGCTTAAAACAGACCGGGGCAGTACAGGAGGCTGAGTGCTCGATTAACTTACAGAGTCCGGAGGCGATGAAAAGACTGCAGGAGCAATGGTCAGAGGAGACAAAGAAAGTGATCGCTTCAACAGTCAGGGACATTCAGCGTACTCGCAGCGATGTAATAGGCTTTGGCCTCGCGCTGGAGAGGAGCCATCCCCAACAATGGAAGAAGCTTTCTCCCGATTGGAGCCGTTATTTTGCGGAAAGTACCGTTCGTATTCAAGTGACTTCTATACTGAAACACACTCAGTCGCGTACTAACCCATATTCCAAGGGGGAACCAGATTAGTGAAAAATAGAACGAGGAGGGAAGGCTATGAAAAAAAAGGTACAGATAGGTGCAAAAGAGATGATCTCTCTTATGGTGTTGTTTGAGATGGGCACATCTATGATGTCTATTCCCGGAAGGAATGCGGGCAAGGATGCATGGATCGCCATCCTCATTTCCACGGTTTTGGGAGCAATGCTTTTTGTATGCTATGGCAGCCTTCACCGACGCTTTCCCAACTTGCTCATGACACAGTACTGCAGAGCTCTTTTGGGCAAGAAAGCAGGGAGCGTGCTTGCTTTTATATATATCGTGTTTTTTCTTTACGGCGGAGCGCGGGATCTTCGGGACACGGGGATCCTGATTGCCGACCGGACACTTCAGCATACGCCGTTGACAGTCATTTGTGCCTTAATGATTGGACTTGTCATGTATGTGATGTATTTGGGAATTGAGGTTGCAGGCCGGACGGCCATCATCATGTTGATTTTGCTACTGCTGCTGGGCCTGGCTACGAATATATTAATTTTGTTGGCAGGCATTGTAGATATGGGCAATATATTGCCCATAGCAGAGCATGGCTGGCAGCCGATATGGCAAGTTGTTTATTCGCAAGCCGTGATGCTACCGTACGGCGAGATGGTTACGTTTGCGATGATTCTCCCCACATTAAAAAAGAACTATCGTGCCAACGGGGTAGGGGTCTCTGCTATATTGTTCGGAGGGCTGCTCCTGTCTATGGTTACACTGTCCAATGTGCTTGCACTGGGAGAGGATGTGTTCAAACGGGCGACTTACCCGCTACTGTCGATGATCAGCAAGGTCGAAATATCTGATTTTATCGATAGAATCGATGTCATCGGCGTGATGAGCGTTATTATTTTTGATTTTTTTAAAATTTTCATCTTCTATTATGCCGCGGTTAAAGCCGCAGAAGATGTAATGAGAATA
The DNA here is from genome assembly GCF_006874425.1 of Paenibacillus ottowii. Classification (GTDB taxonomy): domain Bacteria; phylum Bacillota; class Bacilli; order Paenibacillales; family Paenibacillaceae; genus Paenibacillus; species Paenibacillus ottowii. The sequence goes on along the minus strand of NZ_VIJZ01000003.1, from coordinate 284,196 downwards.
CCTTACCATAAATTGATCCTGCCATTTGGTCTGATCATGTTAGTCTCTTGTGTATTGATGGCACTGAACTATCAAGATCACCTTCAAACAGGCGAGTTAGTGCTAAAATGGCTGTTTCCGATATTTGCCGTATTTTTTCCTATCTTGTTGCTAATCGTGTCGTGGCTGAGAAAGACCCGGAATAAAAAAGGAGAGGAAAATGTCTCTTGAGTCATCGTCTTGCCGACAAAAAAACATCGGTGGATCATCGGAGAGCTTTTTAAAGTGTCCTTGTTCTTTCATTTATTGCTTGTTTACGTTATCCCTTGTTTGTTCTTTCTGCTGGCTCTCTTGCGAAGAAGCAGAGGAAGTAGTAGAAACTTTGAGGAAACGTGACCATTGTGAGAACAGGAAGCTAAATGCGTTTCCTATTGGCTTTTTTCCCACATATATAAAGAACACGATAAGCATTCCTGCCAGGACGATATATTCTGATGGTCGCATCGTGCGAAAAGCCAATGAAATAGGCTCCCAAGGATGACGCGCACCGAAAAGCCATTTTATCGATATACTTGTTCCGAGCATGAGCAGCATGAAAAGCGTAAATATCCACAATATCTTCATAAAATATCCCTCCAATTATAAACAAGCTAAGCATGTACTCCTGTATACATTGTGTTGCAAAGCGGCTCGATTTATCCGATGCCATTGACTTGAAATAAATTAAGATTTATACTTATTCTAAATTAATTTTTAATGTGATTATAAGCTTAGAATAAATATAATCTGTACTGGTTAAGGGAGATGCGATATGAGAACTTTAAATTTAACTTCGCAGCGCCAAGCAGTGTATGATGTGGTCCGTGAAGCCCACGATCACCCTACTGCTGCCGATGTTATGAATCGGTTGATGGAGCGCGGATATAATTTGGCCTATGGAACGGTCTATAATTCACTACGTTATTTAACGGATAAAGAATTAATCCGTGAGTTGAAACTCGGGGAAGCCGCTAGTCGTTATGACGGCCGGATGGACGATCATCAGCATATTATTTGTCAGGTATGTGGACGGGTAGATGAAGTGATGAGTGAAGTCCCACACGATTGGATTGATACGGTTGCGCATGAAACGGGATATACCATTGCCCATGCCCATGTCGTATTCGGAGGAGTGTGTAAGGAATGCCAAAGCAAGCGAATCAAGTAACAAATCGCATTAAGGTTGCTGACATGCCTAGACGCGTGAAGGGCAGTTGGACATCGCTGCTGTCTGCCCCGTCTACAACTGCGGTGCAGACCGTCCCTTCGAATGAACCCCTGTATTGTCCGACGACACGCCGCATCATTTTGATTAGCTCCGTACCGGGTGTAGTTCATGGTGTGGTGCGTACGTTGTCAGATGCGTGTTTTGACGTGCTGGTCTTCCATCGCTGGGAGCCTGAAGTACAGCGTCATTTGGGGAGCGATCTCTTGATTTACGATTTGACCGCCACCGATCCACGGAGTGAATTGCTGAATATTCGCAATGACCTTGAACATGAGTATATGAAGGACACACCAGTCATGTATGTGGTTCAGGATCGGATGTCTGTACACGCGAATGAGCTGCTTCCTTCGGAAGAGGTGCTGATATGGCCGCTGGCATCCAGCCAAATGGTGCATGATATTGAACGGATGATTGTGTGTCATCCAGTGGTTTCCCGTCAGGCAGCGCAAACCAGCCGTCGTACAGTGTTCAAGGACATCTGGATTGACCGTGATAAAATGTTGGTATATAAGGAAGAGAATCCATTGAATCTGACCAAAACAGAATACGATTTACTGTTGAAGCTGATAGATGCTCAAGGAAAAGTGATCTCCCGGGAGCAGATGATGCATGATATCTGGGAAACCGATTTTGTTGGCGGCAGCAATGTTGTGGATGTGCATGTCAAAAGCTTGCGCAAAAAGCTGGACGATCGGCCTGCAGAGCCCGAATATATTGCTACCGTAAGAGGTGTAGGATACAGATTGGCAGATTAAACGAAGGTTATGAACATTGATGAATTTCCGCCGGATGTAGACCATTCGGCGGTTTGTATATAGTCTCTGAAGCTGACACCAGGTGTGATGGTTGACTTTATCAGGATATATACACTACAATCAGTAGTGTGAGGTGCTTCTTATGAAACGACTGAATTTTAAAGCTGGCGAAACCGGGCTTAACCGATTTTTCGGACCGCTGGAAGCCAAAATCATGGATATTTTATGGTCCACTTCGGATCGGAGTATCAAAGAAGTGCAGACCGCATTGGAGGGGGATCGGGACTTTAACTTCAATACGGTGATGACGGTGATGAACCGTTTAGTAGGAAAGGGGATTTTGAGTAAAAGTATACGTGGCAGAACGTCCTTATACCGTCCTGTGTTAAGCAGGGAAGAGTTTATGGATGAGCAATCCAAAGAACTGAGTCACGAGTTGGTAGATGAATTTGGTCCGCTTGCTGTCAATCATATGATTGATGCTCTGGAGGTAGCGGATCCGGTTCTGATCGAACGTTTGGAACAAAAAATTAAACAATGGAAAAAGGATATGTAGACGATGTGGAAAACACGTTCTAAATTACTGTTTACAGCAGGCGCCTTGATTTCGAGTTTCGCCCTTGTACAAATGGGCATGTATGCCGGGCAGCATGTTTTCGGCTGGAAATTGAATTTTAACGTGTTTCAAATTTGCAGAAGTTTGTTGCAGCACTACGGAATCGGCTACATGGTGGATGCACTCAGCGGGCTAGTTTTGGTTACCTTCGGTATCGCCGGAGGAGAAGCGGTCAGACAGTGTATGGCTACCAGGGCGGCTTTCCGTAAATTGCATCGAATGCGTGATCTACCGCTGACCGAAGAACTGGGTGAACGATATCGTGAACTCGGGACCGACCGGATTTGGGTCATTGATTATGCCAAACCTGCTGCCTTCACTATGGGATTATGGAAGCCACGCATTGTATTATCCTCTGCGTTGTTGTCGGTACTCGACAAGCATGAGGAAGAGGCAGTCATATACCATGAAGCGTATCATATGAAGCATTATGATCCATTGAAGACCTGGTTCCTGCAAATGTGTGCTACACAATTGTTTTACTTGCCGGTGCTACGTCATATTACTAGCCAATACAAGACGGCCCGTGAAATCTTGGCAGATAACGAAGCGATTCAACGAGCCGGTTCACCGGTTGGGATTGGGAGCGCATTGCTCAAGCTTCTGAGTATGACACCTGCGAACGCCCGTCTGGTAAACTCCGCTACTTGTTCCTCTTTTGCAGAAACGTCCATTAATTATCGGATTTCACGCATTCTTGATCCTCAGCAAGAGCCGATCATTCGAATGCCTTGGCGTTCCATTATGTTTTCAGGCTATGTACTAATTATGCTGACACTTATGTTTACACTGGCATTAATCTAGTTTGGCCAAAAGTTATCTTAAAGGGTGGCGCCTTCTGCGCTGCCGATTCTTCATATGCATTACACTACATATAGTAGTGTAATTACCTAATCTGTACACAACTTAAAGGAGATGAGCTTATATGAATCAAACGCTTGCGAATATTGGACTATTATTGGTACGAATCTTTACAGGGGTTATTTTTATCGTTCACGGTGCACAAAAATTTCAGGGACTAGACGGAACCTCCGGCTTCTTCCAGAGCATTGGACTCCCTGGCTGGATGGCTCCAGTGGTCGCTACAGTTGAGCTAGTCGGGGGGGTTGCACTCGTTCTGGGTATCGGAACACGATTGGCTGGAGTAGCATTGACCATTGTAATGATTGGCGTATTGCTCACTGCTAAAAAAGGACAGCCTTTTGGCTCAATTGAATTTGATCTGCTGATTCTGTTCACCAGTCTTCAACAAGCCCTTGTCGGTGGGCGTTTTCTGGCAGTGGATCAGTTTTTTGGCCGTAAAAAGGCTGAAAATAGTAACGTACAGGTCTAAATATTCATTTAACCGCGTCCTTAGTAGCATAGGACGCGGTATTTGTTTTGCTCCTTTATGAAAATTCCTTGTAAATGATTTGCTACTTTCTGCCGATATAACTTTCATGGAATGTAATGAAATAATATCGCTTTTTGAGCAAAGGGGAAAAAAGATACATGGCAATAACGCGAAAGAGAAAGACCATATGGACACTCAGGAACAAGTTGATTTTAGGTTTTTTACTTGTTCTGCTAATTCCGAGTTTAAGCATTTCCGCTGCGACTTATAAATCATCGTATAATGCGATGGAGAAACAGCTGCACAGCAGTGCAAATCAGGGGGTAACGACGGCTAACTCTGTGATTGAATATGCAATCGCCAGTAAAATTCAAGATGTGGGATATTTGGCGGAACGTCTCGACGGTTCGATGATTGATGGGCCAAACAGTCCCTTGATTCAGCCCAAGCTGATCCAATACATAGGCTTGCACGAAGACGCGAAGGATATTTTCGTGGGAACACCGAAAGGGCTGATGATCCGTGGAGTGCCCAAAAAGGATGAAGGCACATTTGATCCTCGCACACGACCATGGTACATCGAAGCGATGAAGCAACCGGGCAAGGTAGCGATCACCCCTGTAATCATCAATTCATCAGGTATTCCTGTAGTTATCGTATCTCGGACGCTTGCCGACCAGTCTGGCGTGATCGGGATCTCTTTGAATCTGGAAAGTGTACGTAAACTGGCCTCCATCAAAGTGGGCCAGGAGGGGTATATCGTCATTCTGGATCACACGAAGAAATTCGTAGTCCATCCTACGGCTAAAGCGGGTTCATTACCTCAGGATAATTCGCTTGACAGGCTGTACACTGCGCCAAGCGGGAGCTTTAACTATATGTATGAAGGTCGCGAAAAATATTTAACTTATGTAACGAATAAGGATACCGGCTGGAAAATTGCAGGTACTTTCTATGTATCCGAGATTAGCGATGCCACCGCTGCCATGCGTTATGTAACGATTTTCGTGCTGGCTGCCTCGCTGGTGATTGCGCTTATCGCGATTTTCCTGATTACCCGTTCGGTTCTGGTTCCGATTCGTAAGTTGCAAAAATCAGCAGAACGAATCAGTGAAGGAGATTTGACGGGCGATTTGGAAACAGGAAAAACAGATGAGGTAGGCGAACTATCTGCTCACTTTCAAACCATGGTGGACAGTTTGCGCACGATGATTCGAAGCGTGCGTGAAACGACAGACCGGGTAAGTTCTTCGGCAGAGGAGCTTGCTGCGGGTGCAGATCAGACGACCCAAGCCATTGAGCATGTCACAATTGCTATTCAAGAAGTAGCTGTAGGCAGCGAACGTCAGCTGCAAAGCGTCAAGCATGGCTCTGTGAGTATGGAGGGACTGGCTCAGCAAGCAGCGGATGTGTCTGAGCGCATGGTGGGTGTATCTGAACATGTGAAAATGAATGCCGAGTCGGCACAGGAAGGCAGCAAGGCTGCTACGCAGGCTGTACAGAAAATGCATGATATCGACGAGACTGTTCATGATCTTGGACACGCTATGGACTCCCTGAGTGAGCGTTCTGGTGAAATCGTGAATATTATCAGTGTTATATCTGGTATCGCCAAACAGACCAATCTGTTGGCACTGAATGCATCTATTGAGGCCGCACGCGCTGGGGATCATGGCAAAGGATTTGCCGTGGTTGCTACAGAAGTACGCAAGCTGGCTGAGGAATCTGCCAAATCAGCTACCTTGATCTCGGAGCGCATTGAAGCGATGCAGGTGGATATGAACCATGCGCTGGGTGCGATGCAACAAGCACGGGCACGGGTATCCGAAGGTATTAATTCGGTAACCACGTCCGAGCACTCGTTTGCGGAAATCAGTCAGGCTGTCGAACGCGCGATGGGGCATATCCATGACATTACCGGAGTGACTCAGGAAATGGCACGGGGGACCGTAGGTGTCGTGGATATTATGAGCGACATTTCCCATATTTCGGACGAGGCGGCGAGCAACACCGAGTCGATCTCAGCAGCGGCTGAGCAACAGCTTGCTTCCATAGAGGAAATTGCTTCATCCACCGCAGACCTGAGCCAGATGGCAGAAGAGCTACGCGAACTGGTTGGACGTTTCCAGATTGAAGAAAAATCATAAATGATAAAAAGCGCCTGGATATCGGAGGTTATTCCGTATCCAGACGCTTTTTTGATGTTTATCATCACTTTGGTTCGCAGGGTTAGAAGTCACTATTGAATGACTTGCGACGATTCAGACGAAAACGGACACCCCGTGAGCTGTTGGATGTACGCAGAGAGCTTCTCTGAAACATATTGTTCAAAATCAGCGCGAAGATGACCAATACCGTGCCGTACAGTTCATAATGGCTAATGACATAACCTTGGAAATACATAAGTACCAGTGTGGTAATCGGTACAAAATTAATAAATAGAATTCCGTTCAGTGGAGACAGCTTGCGGATTCCGGCATTCCAGCTAAGTAAGGCCGCTAGCCCTGGAAGCAGGATCATAAAGCTCATTTCGTATTTGACTGACCATACGTGCTGCCAATCCGGCACCGTAATCCAGTCAAAAACAGAGGCACATGTCACGACAACGAAAGAAACCAGAGTTCCAAGCAGACAGGTCAAGGTTGAATATCGAAGAGTAGACCATCCAGCAAAATGACTGCCTCCCATGGAATAGACGACCCATCCGACGACGCCTACAAAAATAAGCAGCAGTGCCAGCAAATGTTGTCCGGCAAGTGTGAAAAAGGTCCATTTGCCGTTCGTGATTACCAGTAAGGCTCCAGCCAGCGCAATCACCATGCTGACTAGTGTATATTTTGGAGGCATTTTACGGGTCATGATCCACACCATTGCAATGGAAATCATCGGCATTAACACTTCCATAATGGAGGCTACAAGGGTGCCTGCCGCCCCCATCGCGTGTTGTCCCTGGAAAACAGCCATATTATAAATGGTAAATCCCATAGTTCCAAAGAACAACAATACCTTGCCCTTGCCCTCAAAGCGAAATGCTGTCCGTCCCTCTTTGAGCCACAATAGCACAACTAATATGAGTGTAACCGAGAAATAGCGTAAAAATGAAAAATACAGTGGATTAATATGCTGTAATGCGATGTGCGACACCGGAAACATGGCCCCCCAGGACATACTGGCGATCAGGCATAATAAAGATCCGGTCATGATCTGTTTGTTCATGGTGTACAAAAGCTCCTCCTTGCCGGTCTCAGCGGACATATCTTATGGACACATCATAAAGGATAGGAATCTGTTGGTAAAATGATTGAAAATAAACATTATGATCATTTAAAATGATGATAAGTGACAAGGTGCGTCAATTTTTTGGCCCTTGCCCTTTCACGATAAGGAGGAACAGTAGTGGATCTGAACGATTTAAACATCTTCCAGACGGTGGCTGCACATGGCAGTGTCAGCAAGGCTGCAGCCGAGCTTAGCTACGTCCAGTCCAATGTAACGGCCAGAATCAAGCTACTGGAAAAGGAACTGAAAACCCCTTTATTTTATAGACATAAGCGGGGGATGATCCTCAATGCCGAGGGTAAGCGCCTGCTGCAATATACGAAAAGCATTTTATCGCAATTTGAGGAAATGAAGCATGCGTTTCAGAACACCTCTGCACCTTCAGGGGTACTTGAGATTGGTATCGTGGAGACTGTCATTGCTCTTCCGGCCATTTTACATGCTTACTACAGCAAGTATCCGGATGTCGAATTGTCTCTCAAGGCGGGGGTTACGGAATCACTGGTGCAGGAGGTTGCAGAAATGCGACTGGATGGAGCCTTTGTGACCGGACCGGTCAAGCATCCGCTCATTGAACAGTTTGATGTCTTTCAGGAAAAGCTGGTGCTTGTATCTCAAGGAGATGACTTTTCCGTGGACGATTTTGCAACTCGTCCGCTCCTGGTATATAAAAAAGGCTGCGGATATCGGGGAAGACTGGAGACCTGGCTCAAAATGGAAGGAATTATCCCCAAGCGGATCATGGAGTTTGGGACATTTGAGACGATTATCGGCAGTGTAGCGGCAGGCATTGGAATGACCGTTTTTCCCGAATCCTCGATCAGCGGGCTGGTGGCTCAAGGTCTGGTGTGCGGTCATGCCATCCCAGAGCCTTACAATGAAGTGACAACGGTGTTTATCCGCCGTAAGGAGGCCTTCGTGACCAGTACCTTGCAGTCTTTTATAGATGAGATTACCACTCAGACAGAAACGTAGCTTTATCGCTTGGGCTCAGGTACAATGAGAGGGATTTGGATCTCATTGTTCATCCTGAAGGAGGGCTATTATGTTTACAATATATCCGGCGTCTTCCCGGTTCAGCTTCGATAAGGGATGGCTGCGGGGGAGTCACAGCTTTTCATTCGCGGAGTATCAGGATGAGAACAATACAGCGTTTGGTCCTATGCGTGTCTGCAATGACGATGTCATTGCACCAGGTCGGGGCTTTGGAGCGCATCCGCACAGTGATATGGAGATTGTCTCCATTGTGCTGTCTGGGGAGTTGCGCCATGAAGACAACCGTGGGCATGTGGCGGTGACCCGTTTTGGAGGCATCCAGCGAATGTCAGCAGGCCATGGCATCATTCATACGGAGCACAATGCTTCGCAAACCGAGGATGTCAATCTGCTGCAATTGTGGTTTAGCCCGCATACAAGAGGACTGGAACCGTCCTATGAGACTACGGCGTTCAACCCTGAGCGTCTTCCCGGTCAGCTTCTGCCTGTCGTTGCTGGAAAGCGTGTACCAGGCACGGAGGGCGAAATAGCTGCAATCAATCAGGATTTAACGATTTATTTAAGCAAGCTTCAACCAGAGGAACAAGTCGAATTCACACAGGCCGAGGGTCGGCGCGTGTTCTTGTTCGTCATTGAGGGCTCGCTGCGAGTGAATGGTGAACATATTCTGCAAGGGCGCGATTCTGCTCGTATAGAGGAAGAACCGAAGCTATCATTGATAGCAGAGGATGCTGTCTTTTATATGCTGATTGATTTGCCCTAAAAGGAGGTGCGCACAATGGCGCAGCAGGAAACATGGCTGATCAAGCATGCCGTTACAGGGCGCAGCTTTGCTGACAGCCGTAGGCAGCATTTCGATTGTCATTTGGAATTGGCAGACGGCGTGTTTTGCTTCACGCTTCAAGAGTTGCCGCGCGAGGCGGCAGAGGCGATTGTGCGATTCAGCGAGGAACTGAACGTTTTTCGTTTTGTAACGCCGGCAGATGGTGGACCCGTAGTAAAGCACTGGTATTACGTGACCCCGGAAAGTGTGCAGTATCATGGTCAGCTCGGTGAGCTTACGTTCGAAGCCGGTTCTAAAATTGAATACCATCCCGAGGACTATTGGGGAGACTAATTATTCTTTTAATCACTCATGTCCGAATTATAATCAGCTTTCAGAGGCTCTGCATCATTGCAGGGTCTTTTTGTTATGCATTCAAGATGATGAGCGCATTGGATACATAATCCTTTGCAGGCTGGTACATCCTATAGGTCATGTTACGTGTTCGGTTCATTCGTAAAGGGAGGAATAAGAATGAAGAAAGGACGCTTTCCCAAGTTGCCAAAGTTACCGTGGAGCCGGAGAGCGATTCCAGCCGCTAATCGCAAACCACGAAATTCTCGTGTACCCCAAGGGCAGCCTGAGTCTTCATGGATGGAAGAGCCGCTGCGCAGCAGTCTGGAAGACAATTTGGTTGCATTGCGTGATATTTTCAAGGAATGCTCTGATATTGTCTACCGAGAGCTCATGATTTCTCCTGAGCGAAAAGGGCTATTGGCCTATTTCGAAGGTACGGTAAAATCAGAGGATTTGCAGGATCATATCCTGCGGCCCGTCATCTTGGGCATGATGCTCAAGGACCCTGAAGTCAACGGCAAATTGGAGCCGCTGGATGAGACTCGTATATCCATGTCCCAGACCAAAACGATGGACGAATGGAAGATGGTATCAGCAGCGATTCTGGATGGCAATGCCGCTCTGTTCGTAGACGGCACGGCTCGTGCGTATATTTTCAGTGCCAAGGGGGGCGTCCGCCGTGGCGTGGAGGAACCGCAGACGGAAGCGGTTATTCGCGGACCGCGTGAGGGCTTCACTGAGACACTTCGCGTGAATACGGCACTGCTGCGATTCAAGTTGAAGACCTCCAAGCTCAAAATGTACAGCATGACCATCGGAAAAGAAACGCAAACGAGCGTTGTCCTTACCTATATCGAAGGGATTATAGATCCGAAGATGGTGGAGGATGTTAAAAAACGCCTCAGCGATATTAAAATCGATGGTGTTCTGGAGACTGGATATATCGAGGAGTTGATTGAAGATCATCCGTTCTCGCCGTTTCCGCAAATGGAATACACGGAACGTCCGGATACCGTCACCGCGCAATTACTGGAAGGACGTTTTGCCATTTTTGTGGATGGAACGCCTTTTGCCCTGATAGGACCAGTCACGATGTGGCAGATGATGCAAGCGAGCGAAGATTATTACGAGCGCTTTTTCATCAGTAATATGGTGCGCTGGATTCGTTTTCTTTTTCTCTTCATGGCTCTTTTTCTGCCCGCATTATATGTAGCGGTGACGACCTATCATCAGGATATGCTACCGACGACACTCATATTGAGTATTGCGGCGGCTCGTGAATCCATCCCTTTTCCGGCTCTGGTGGAAGCGTTGATGATGGAGGTTTCTTTTGAAGCATTGCGGGAAGCAGGGATTCGTCTCCCCAAAACGGTCGGTCAGGCCGTCAGTATCCTCGGCGCGCTCGTTATTGGGCAGGCCGCAGTACAGGCTGGGATCGTATCGGCGCCCATAGTCATTGTTGTGTCGCTCACAGGTATTGCGTCGTTTACCATACCGCGTTTTAATTTCGCGATCACGGTTCGTCTGCTGCGGTTTCCAATCATGCTGATGGCCGGTTTATTTGGATTGTTTGGCATCATTATTGCGACAACACTGATTGCTACGCACTTAACCAAGCTAACATCGTTTGGCGTTCCTTATATGAGTGGGTATAGCCCGTATAACCATACGGATCAGAAGGATATCATCGTCCGTGCGCCTTGGTGGAAAATGGTCAAACGTCCTTCCTGGATTGGTAGGGACAACAACAAACGAGAGAAGAAAAAGATGAATGGATCGCCTGAAACCGAGGAGGGATGGTGATGAAGCCCACATCAAATACACAACAAATGCGTAAAGTGGCTGTGCTCTGTTGTCTGCTGCTTTGTTCTGTTCTTCTGGGAGGATGTTGGGATCGCCGTGAAGTGAATGATGTGGCCTTTGTCATGGGTACTGGATTGGATAAGGAAGGTGACCAATACCGGATCACGATGCAAATTGCTCTGCCTGGACAGCTCGGTTCTTCGGGCAGCACAGGAGGAGGGGGAGGTACCAGAGGTACGAAGTCATACTATCTAGAGTCCAAAACAGGCCCGAGCTTTCGGGGGGCAATCGCCGAGGAACAGCGGGAGGTATCGCGGACGCTGAATTACTCTCATCGACGGGTGCTGCTGTTCGGCGAGGCGTTGGCACGAGAGGGAATTAGCAAAATGATGGATGTTATTGCACGTATTCCACAAAACCGTCTGTCTTCTCTGATTGTTATCACGAAGGGATCAGCGATGGAGATGCTTCAGGCAGATGCTCCGATTGAGCAATATCCAGCGGAAATGATACGTGAGCTCAACTTTTCCTATATGAAAGAACCTCGTTCCGTGAAGCTGCTGATGAATTCCATTCTGCTGGATGGCATTGATCCAGTGGTACCAGTAATGTCTCTGGTGAAGAATGGACCAGCTAGCCTTAAAGACAGGAAGACAAATATTCAGATCGATGGACTGGCTGTCTTTCGCCAAGATAGGGTAACAGGGATTATTGATAACCACCTCAGTCGCTTTCTGCTGTTGGGTATGGAGCAAGCCAAGGAGACAGAGATATTTGTCACTCCTCCCAAGGGTAAAGGTTACATATCTGTCCATCTCATTGAAAATAGAGTCAATATTAAACCCCATATTCAGGGGAATGAGATTGCAATGACCGTTCGACTGGACTGCAATGGGAATGTGAAGGAAAATGAGACGGATTTTGATATTTCCAACGAAGAGAATTTGAAGTGGTTGGAGCAGCAGACAGTTGAGGAGATCAAGAGGGAACTGGGAGCGGCTGTCCATGTGATTCAGCAAAAGTATCATTCAGATGTACTTGGCTTGGGCAGGGCTATTATTACAAGTCACCCGGAGGAATGGAAACGGATTAAACCTCAATGGGATCAACTCTATCCCAAGGTGGAAATCACCATAGATCCGGTCGTGCATATTGAGAATATCGGCGCGGTCACCAAACCGTTCGGGTACAAAAAGGAGCGAATCCAGAATGAATAAAGTATTTCTATGGCCTTTATTGCTGGCTATGCTCTTTATGTATCTGGTTGACCGTAAAAGTATTAGCAATGCACCCGCCGTCAATCGCTGGGTCTCCCGCGTATTGTATGTTATTAGCATTGGTATCTGGATTTACGGCACATCGACAAAGAGCAGTATTTATGTGGCTACATGGGTGGCTCGTTTCATTGATATGTGGCTCCCCTCTACGTTGTAAATCGTGTAATGGATGCCTGCGGGCAAAAGGAGGATGTACCTGCATGAAACAGTTCACAACCAGACAAATTGTGCTGCTTGGTGTATTGATGGAGAGCGGAATAACCCTTATACATGCTCCGGCGCAGGCAGCAGATTACGCGAACCAGCATGCCTACTGGACCTGTGTAATTGCGGCTATCGTGCTATGCTTGCCGATCTGGGCGATGTTGAAACTCAAACGCCGTTTCCCTGATCAGGATTTGATGCAGGCGATGGTAAGCTCTCACCCTGTGCTGGGGCGTGCGCTGCTTGCGATCTACCTTATTTTATTCCTCATCATTTTTGCGCGGGATTTGAGGATTATTACCGATCTGGTAGAGGTGGTGCTTTTGCCGCTGACTCCGATTGTGATCACTTCTCTTATTTTGTTGTTGACTCTGGTATTTATGGCTAAAGGCGGAATAAGCACCATGGTCAATATGGCGGAGATTTTTGTCCCGTTATTGATTGTGACACTGCTGACTATGCCGCTTTTTTTCGGCCGTAATATGGATTTTTCAATGTTGAGACCCTATTTACATCCGGAAGTAGAGGGAGTGATTAAGGGTAGCTGGCGTATGATGGGATATATGGTCGATATCATGATCGTTCCCTTTGTCCTCCCGGGAAAGAGCTATAATGGGCGTAGTGCGTGGTTTGGGCATTTGACCGGAACTGTCTATATGATCTTGTTGGTATTGCTGTCGGAGTTGGTAATTGGTGTGCCTATCTTGTCACGGCTGTTTTATCCATCGTATGAACTGGTACGTCAGTTGCAGCTAACCGATTTTCTGGATCGATTCGACTTATTCGTAGCAGCGTTGACCGTACCAACCTTTCTTATAAAGATTGGAGTTGACCTGTACGTTACCAGTCTCGCGATCAAGCGTATGTTTACTCATGCCTGGGGGAGTCTGATGGTATGGCCCGTAGGTTTGTTAGGTTATGTCTGTTCGTTTATGTTGTTTTCCAACACAGTACAAATTTATGATTTCAGCCGGGAATGGACTGCGGTGATGGTCATTTTCTTTGTATTCATGCCCTTGGTGTTATGGATGCTGCTTCGACCCAAATCTAAAGGGAACGATAACGATAAGTCATCATCCACCAGGGAGAGGGATAGAAGTGAACAGAAAGAAGGCCCGCAGGGAAGTGAAACAGGACACGCCCAATTATAAGTTTACTGTATTTAGCGGAAAAGTAATTCTTATTTGTCTTTTGTCTCTCTAATTGTATACTTGGTAGAAAGAAATACGACTTCTACAAGGGAGGCAACAGCATGGCACAACGCATGACAGGTAAGAGAGTCGCTCTTGCCGGTCCCCGTAAAGCAGAAGAAATGGCGCTGTTAGTTATGAAGATGGGAGGAGAGCCGGTAGAGCGCCCAGCCCAGGGCACGGTTTTTCTGGATGACATCGAGCTGCGCAACGCTGTTGTATCGTGGGTGAAGAACCCTCCGGACTGGTACATCTTTACGACAGGTATGGGACTGGACGCTCTGTTCGATATGGCGGAGGACATGGGCGTGGCTGAGCAAATTATAGAGCTGCTGCAATCCTCCAACATTGCGGCACGAGGCTACAAGACGGTCAATGGACTCAAAAAGCGTGGCTTTACGCCAGCAGTACGGGACGAGGACGGAAGTTTGATCGGGCTGACACGAGCCTTTGTCCCTTATGATCTGAAGGGGAAGGAAGTGCTGCTGCAACTGCATGGAGATCCGGCCCCCCGGTTGGTAGAGTGGCTGAATGAGCAGGGGGCAGTGACTCGCCAAGTACTTCCTTATAAGCATATCCCACCTGAAGAAGCAAAATTGCAGGCATTGCTGGACGATGTGATCCAGCGTAAGATTGATGCTGTCACGTTCACGAGTGGCCCGCAAATCCGTTTTTTGGCCCAATATGCCAGAGAGCACAACCGAATTGAAGATTTGCTGGAAGCTTTTCGTGAAGATGTCATTGCTGTATCGGTAGGCAAAGTGACCGCACAATCCATTTTGGAAGAGGGAATTGAACGAATTGTGTTCCCAACTGAAGAGCGCATGGGCGCGATGATGGTGGAGCTGGGCAAATATTTTGAGCATAGTGACTCGGTGCATGGCTACGGCTTGAAGAGCGTGAATGGTCATTTGAAATGAGTTAGACAACGATAGTGCTGTAAGCTGAAAATGAACTTATATTTACGAATCCAGCGTAAAATAAAGATAAGGGCCTGCGAGGTCTTTATCTTTTTTTGTTGGACATGCATCGATAAAGTTTTTTGTTATAGCGAAAATATTTGTCTAATATAATGAATAAGTTTCGATGCATGATACTTGAGGACAGGAGCTGAGACGTTAATGAATTCTATTTGTGTATTTGCCGGGTCCAGACCTGGACATTCATCGGTATATGTAGAGGCGGCAGGCAAGCTGGGGGAAGCCATGGCTCGCCAGCATATCCGTCTGATCTATGGTGGCTCCAGCAGAGGGCTGATGGGTGAGGTGGCGGATGGACTGCTGGCGGGTGACGGTCAGGTCACCGGTATTATGCCGACCCTGTTATTTGATGCAGAGATCGTACATCGGGGAGTTACCGAGTTTATTGAGGTAGCAAGCATGCATGAACGTAAGGCGGCAATGAGCGAGATGGCCGATGCATTTATAGCCCTTCCGGGTGGCTTGGGAACCTTTGAGGAGCTGTTCGAGGTATTGTGCTGGGCGCAAATTGGTATTCACCACAAGCCTATTGGGCTGCTAAATGTAAATGGATATTTTGACCCGTTGGTAGAAATGGTACGTCATAGCGTTCAGGAAGGGTTTACCGGAGCTGATCATCCAGCGCTACTGAGTATCTCTGCGGACCCGGACGAATTGCTGCATATGTTAAAAAATAAAGCAGAGAACTTAAAATAAAGCTTTTTTCGTGCTTGCACAACTGATTGAGGCAAGGTTATGATAAGACCCATAATCAAATAGCGGACAGACAAGGTGCCTTTGCGATTGAGCAAAGGGTAACAGGGAATCGGGTGCAAATCCCGAGCGGTCCCGCCACTGTAAGGAAGAGGATTCTTTTAAAATGGTCACTCGTACAAAACGGGGAAGACGAAAGAATCCGTTGATGCCAAGCCAGGAGACCTACCTTGATCTGTATGCACCGTTAACCTTCGCGGAGAGGATGGGTGTACGAAAATCAGGAAATCAGGCACACGTTGCTTTTTCCATGTTGGTTACAGGTTTGCGTGGATATGAACGTGCAGCAGCGTTTGAAGCGTAAACAAAACAGATGGAAAACAACGGCAGGTTGGAGGGAGACAAGAACTGTCTTCTTACGCTGTTTCGTCTGATGAGAGAGATACGTACATAGGAACCCCATCCGGGCAGGATGGGGTTTTTCGAGTTATAGATGTTCATAAATTAATGAATTAGTTAGTATAGCTGCCCTGAAAAGGATGAATAGGAGGAGCACGATGAGCCCATTAGGAAAATTGCTGGTGATTGGATTTGGACCAGGAGATATGGAACATATCACAAAACGGGCGTTGGATGCGCTGGCTGAAAGTGAGGTCATTATCGGCTACAACACCTATGTTGATTTGATCCGTCCGTTGCTAAATGGTCAGGAGATTGTACGCACAGGGATGACAGAGGAAGTGAGCCGTGCACAAGAGGCGGTTCGCCAAGCAGAGATGGGCAAGAAGGTAGCCGTCATTTCCAGTGGAGATGCGGGGGTCTATGGCATGGCAGGGCTGGTGTACGAAGTGCTGATGCAAAAAGGCTGGCGCCGCGAGGACGGAGTTGAGGTAGAAGTCGTGCCGGGGATCTCGGCTATCCAATCCTGTGCTTCATTGTTGGGGGCGCCGGTGATGCATGATGCTTGCACGATCAGTCTGAGTGATCATCTGACCCCGTGGGAAACGATCGTGAAGCGTGTAGAAGCTGCGGCTTCGGCTGATTTTGTAATTGCATTATACAACCCGCGCAGTGGCCGGCGTACCCGCCAGATCGTGGAGACGCAGTCCATTTTGCTCCGTTACCGTGATCCGCAGACTCCGGTTGGGTTGGTAAAGAGTGCTTATCGTGAACGTCAGCAGGTTATTGTAACGACGCTGGAAGATATGCTGAACCATGATATTGGGATGCTGACGACCGTAATCATCGGCAATTCCTCAACGACAGTGTATGACGGCTTAATCGTGACTCCGCGCGGCTATCAGCGCAAATACACGTTGGATACGACTGAGCAAGCGCTTAAGCCGCATCAGAGACTTCGTACGGAAGCAGAGCCGTGGTCGCTGGGCGCGCAAGAGGATCGCGCGCTGGATACACCGCAGGTGGGCGCAGCACTGACTGCGCCCACCGGGCCCTCCGCAAGCGGCGCTGCGGTTGCCACGCAGACACGCCCGCAAGCGATGGCTGCCGTGCAGGCTACGCCTGCGAAGCAAACCGGGGCATCACTGGCCGCAGAGGCGCTCGGCCGCCTTGCTGTCGGTGGCAAGCTGCCAGGCGAGGCCAACGCTCGCTGGAGCGGGCAAGCGCCTGCTGTCGTGAGCGCCGCCGGAACGTCAGCAGAGGCCGGAGCAGGGGCTGCGGCTGGGAAAGCGCCAGGCGGCTTTGGCAAGCCTGCGCTGTTTGAGGTAGGTGTTTCCCCTGGTGTGGGAAACAAGAAGTTCACCGCTCGGCAGATGGCACTGCTCGCTGACGTAGCGGGTGATGATGGTGAGCTGGAATACACGCCAGATCATCAAATCGTGCTGCGCGTGCCGTGCACAGACCCCGAGGAACTAGTCGGACGGCTACGGGATGAGCGATTCATTGTCATGCCGATCGGCGATGTGTTTAAGGTGAAGGCGTGCGACTTCTGCAATATGGAGAAAGATGACGCTGTGCCTGTGGCTGAGCATCTACAGGTTGTACTTGGTGGATTACAGGCGCCCAAGGAAACGAGTATTGCCTTGAACGGATGCGGCATGGCTTGCTATGGAGCAGTGCTGGAGGATATCGGAATCGTCTATCGCAAGGGAGGATACGATCTTTTTCTCGGCGGCAAAAAGTTTGGTCGCAATGCTCATGCCGCTCAGCCTGTAGCGGAAGGGATTCCGGGTGACCAGATTACGGACATCGTGGAGAATATTATCGCTGAATACAAAGAAAAAGGGCATCCGAACGAGCGTTTTCATAAATTTTTCAAACGTGTAGGCATCGTTGCCGGTTTCCGGCATGAAGATGCGCCGGCAACAGTAGAAGTGAACGCGGTTTGTGGTGATTAGTCGGTTGGTAGGCTTGATGAACCGGATACAAGCATATATATAAAATAGGGCGTCTGTAGGCTATCCCTATAAATGAGGAGGAACAAACAGCAGTGGATGCAATATTGTTGGTTGGACATGGAAGTCGGGACCCAGAGGGCAATCAGGAACTACTGGAATTTGCACAGGCGGTAGCAGATCGGGCGCCAGGTACGTGTGTAGAAACCTGTTTTCTAGAGTTGGCACGGCCCAGTATTGGCGAAGGAGTGCAGGCGTGTGTGGAGAAAGGGGCGACGCGTGTCGTTCTTATTCCGATTATTTTGTTCGCCGCAGTGCACGCCAAAATTGATATTCCGATGGCTATTGATCGGGCAAAGGCAAAATATCCGCAGGTGGAATTTGTATACGGACGCCCGATTGGCGTTCACGAGAAAATCGTTAGCATACTGCTGGATCGCTTGAAAGAGACCCGTCCGGTTGCAATTCCTGCGGGGATGCATAGCGCGGTCGAGGCATCTGCCGAGGTATCCAACGAAGAAACAGCAGTACTTGTATTAGGACGCGGAAGTAGCGATCCAGATGCAAACAGTGACTTTTTCAAAATCACCCGTATGCTGTGGGAGAAGCTTTCTTATACGTGGGTAGAAAGCAGCTTTATCGGCGTGACGCAACCTTCTTTTCCAGACGGTCTGGAGCGTTGCGTACGACTGGGTGCCAAAAAGATTATCGTGCTTCCGTATTTTCTGTTCACGGGTGTGCTGATTAAGCGCATCGAAGAAATGACCCAGGAATTTGCTGAGGCTCACCCTGCATTACAGGTGGAAATGGGCGGATATTTTGGTTTCCATCCTCAATTGGTTGAGCTGGTGCTAGAGCGGGCTAACGAAGGTTTGTTCGGTAAGGTTACGGCTAATTGTGATAACTGCCAGTTCCGTCTGGAAGCACAGGAGCATCACCATCATCACCACGACCATGACCACGATCATCATCATGAGCATGAGCATGATCACCACCACCATCACGATCATGATCACCATCATCATACACATGAGCATGATCATCATCACGAGCACCATACACATCACCACGCGCACGATCATGAGCATAGGCATGCTCACGACCATGAAGAGCATGACCATGATCATACGACTTCTGTAGTGAACGTAGCTGGGCAGGTGAAAGGCTCATGATTTTCATGCTGTGTGGAACGAGCGATGCACGGGAATTGGCGCTGCAAATTCGTGACATGGGCTTTAACATATTGACCTCAGTCGTAACCGAAAGCGCGGCGGCCAGTTTGTCCGAAGCAGGACTGGACGTGCGTACAGGCCGAATGACAGCCGATGAAATGGGGGCAATGATTCGGGAGAAGGGGATGCAGGCTGTTGTTGATGCCAGCCACCCTTTTGCAGAGGAAGCACATGCGAATGCGATGACTGCTGCTCGCGAGTCTGGAGTTCCTTATATCCGCTACGAGCGGACGGGACTGGTGTATGACAATCATCCGTTGCTCCATATCGTTCCTTCCTATGAAGAGGCGGCATTAATTGCTAAGCAACTCAAAGGCTCTGTCATGCTTACAACGGGCAGTAAGACGCTTGGCACGTTCACCAAGCATTTGCTTGGAGATCCGGACATTCGTCTGGTTGCACGTATGCTGCCGCGCCTCGATAATATGGAGAAATGCGGAGAGCTGGGGATGGAGCAAAAAAATATTATTGCCATGCAGGGACCCTTTTCGCGTGAGATGAACGAAGCATTGTACAAGCACTTTGCTACGACCGTGATGGTCACCAAGGAGAGCGGACGCACCGGAGCAGTGGATGAGAAGGTTCAGTCTGCTTTGGACCTGGGTATTCACGTCATTTTGATTTCCAGACCGGAAGTAGAGTTTGGTACGGTATTTGATCATTTCGACGGAGTAATTAACGCCCTTCGTACAGCCACAGGGAAGACTTCAATTTGAGTTGAGTCAAAGCCCTGCAAGTTCAGTTACTCCAGAACAACTGCTGGCATGTATCTAAAATATAGTCATCTTAAAATACGCGTTTTAATAGAAGTATCTGGTATTTCATTGCACGAGCAGTTATTTTTCCTAAACTAATTTTCCATAAGGAGTAGGTCGATACCATGGATTTTAAAACAGACTTTAAGCCGCTAACGGTGCAGCCGCAGGAGATTGAGGGTAAAAGCTTCGCGATGATCACAGAAGAATTGGGAGAGCATCCATTTACAGCAGAGCAATATCCCGTTGTACAGCGTGTCATTCATGCATCTGCTGATTTTGAGCTGGGGCGCAGCATGGTATTCCATCCCAAAGCAATCGAAGCCGGAATTGCAGCTATTCGCGCAGGGCAGCCGGTGGTGGCAGATGTGCAAATGATTCAGGCAGGGCTGAGCAAGGATCGCATCCGTCAATTTGGCGGGGATGTTCATGTGTACATATCTGACCCGGACGTGATGGAAGAAGCCAAAAGGCTAAACACGACACGTGCCATTATTTCAATGCGCAAAGCGATTCAGGCCAGCGAAGGTGGGATCTATGCGATCGGGAATGCGCCGACAGCGTTGCTGGAGCTGATTCGTCTGGTGAAAGAAGGAGCGGCTAAACCCGGACTGGTGATTGGCATGCCCGTAGGTTTTGTATCGGCGGCAGAATCCAAGGACGAGCTGCGCAAGCTGGATATTCCGTTCATCACGAATATTGGACGCAAGGGTGGCAGTACGATTGTGGTAGCGGCATTGAATGCCATCTCCTTAATGGCTGTCCGCTAGATGCGGTTGTTCGTTTGCTGTATCATGAAATGAAATTAGACATGATCAGCAGCAGAGGTTAAGGAGGAATTGGCATGGAAAAGGAAGCGGCGTCCGCCAGCAAACCCAAACGGATGAAAAGTGGTGAAGCTCCCGCGCCGGACAAGCCGATGCGGTCAGGCTTTACGACGGGGGCTTGTGCGGCTGCAGTAGCCAAAGGAGCGGTGCAACTGCTCATTACGGGCATACCGCCGAAGGAAGCGGTGATATCGCTGCCTGCGGGCTTCGATCATGCGTTTGAGCTGATCGAGCCTGTGTTGGACGCGGACGAGGCTTCCTGCACGACGATCAAGGACGGTGGCGACGACCCGGATGCCACGCATCAGGCGAAAATTAGCGCCTCTGTTAGCTGGCGCGAGGAGCCGGGTATTGAGCTGGATGGCGGCGTCGGCGTCGGACGGGTAACGAAGCCCGGCCTGCCTGTGCCTGTCGGGGAAGCAGCGATCAATCCGGTGCCGCGTCGGATGATTATGGAGGCCGTCTCAGGCGTGCTTGAGGAGCATGGATCGGCCAAAGGGGTCCGGGTCGTCATTAGTGTGCCGGACGGCGAAGAAATCGCCAAGAAAACACTGAACGGACGGCTTGGCATTCTTGGGGGGATTTCCATCCTGGGTACACGCGGTGTGGTCGTTCCGTTTTCCACGTCAGCGTATAAAGCCAGCGTGGTGCAGGCTATATCGGTTGCCCAAGCGATGAACTGCGAGGAAATTGTCCTGACCACAGGCGGCAGCAGTGAAAAATATGCGATGCAAATGTATGACCAGTTAACGGAAGAAGCTTTTATTCAGATGGGGGATTTTGTCGGCTTTGCAGTCAAGCATGGCAAACGATTGGGAATGAAAAAGATTATTCTCGTCGGTATGCCTGGCAAGCTGTCAAAGGTTGCTCAGGGTGTCATGATGGTTCACTCCAAGAGTGCTCCAGTAGACTTTGGATTTTTGGCCAGGGTTGCGCGTGAAGCAGGGGTGGACGAGTCGCTTGCAGTGGCAGTGGCTGAGGCGAATACAGCTACGCAGGTGGCGGATATGATGACCGAAGCGAATGCGCTGAGCTTTTTTGAAAAGTTATGTACCTATGGATGTCAGCATTGCCTGGAGCATGCAGGTGGTGGAATCACCGTGGAAATGGTACTGGTAACGCTGAAAGGGAACGTGCTGGGGAGGGCGAGAGTTGGTGAGTAGAGTGATCCGTGTCATTGGTATCGGAGAAAATGGAGCGGCAGGTCTGTCGCAGGAAACGCTGGAACAAATTGAGCGTGCTGACCTGCTGGTCGGTGGCGAGCGCCAGCTAGCTTTTTTCAAGGCAGCTACAGGAGAAAAACGAACATTAAAGAGCGGCTTATCCGCCGTGGTAGAAGAATTGGGACGGTTGCGTGAGCACAAGGATATTGTCGTGCTTGCGTCAGGCGATCCGCTTTTTTTTGGAATTGCAGGCTATTTGTCTGCCAAGCTGGGGGCTGAACACCTGGATATTTTACCCCATCTCAGTTCGGTTCAACTGGCGTTTGCACGTCTCGGTGACAGCTGGCAGGATGCGGTGCTGGAAAGTGTACATGGTCGTCCGATGACTGGTTTAGCGCAACGGATCGATGGGCAGAACAAGATCGCGTTGCTGACGGATGATCGTAATCATCCCGCCGCGGTTGCCGCTTATCTGCTGCATTTTGGCATGACGGAATATGATGCCTTTGTCGGTGAGCATTTGGGAGGACCGGATGAGGTGTATCGGCATTATACGCTGGAAGAGATGGCGCAGGGGACATTCCAACCCCTGAACGTGGTTGTTTTGCGCCGTCGCAAGGGAGAAGACGTGCCAGCAACCCGCCGGGGATTTGGTTTTGAGGATGCTGAATTTCACCAGCGCAAGCCGGAAAAAGGGCTGATCACGAAGCGTGAAGTGCGTGTATTCAGCTTGTCCGAGCTGCGATTGACCGAGCGAAGCACCGTATGGGATATCGGCGCAGGCTCGGGTTCTGTAGCTGTGGAATGTGCGCGGCTGGCCAAGTACGGGCAAGTGTTCGCCATTGAGAAGAATGAAGGCGATCTCGCCAATGTGGAAGCGAACAAGATCAAATTTCGCACTGATTTTCCAGTGATTCATGCCAAAGCGCCTGCCGGATTGGATGAGTTGCCAGACCCGGATGCCGTGTTTATCGGCGGGAGCGGAGGAGAACTGGCAGAACTGATCCGTCTGTGCGCTTCCCGTCTGCGTAAGGACGGGCGAATTGTAGTAAATGCTGCAACCATTGAGACGCTGCATGACGGTATGAAGGCGATGCAAGCCGCAGGACTCGAAACCTCGGTGACGTTACTGCAAACAGCGCGTAGCAAGCCGATTTTGAATATGACTCGTTTTGACGGACTCAATCCGATATATGTCATTACAGGACAGCCGCCGGTAGACGTGGCTGACGGAGCAGCAGGGGAGTAAGCTGGTAATCAAGAGGGGGAGAGACAGCATGAATACGGCGGGAATAGGAACACTTTACGGCGTAGGCGTGGGGCCGGGTGATCCCGAGCTGATCACGGTCAAGGCGTACCGGATGATTCAGGAATGTGCAGTTGTGGCTTATCCGAAGAAGCGCCGGGGAGGCAAATCGTATGCCCACGAAATTGTGGAATTATACGTGAACCCGGAGGAAAAGGAGATGCTGGGGCTCATTTTTCCAATGACCAAGGACCCGGTTGTACTGGAGCGGGAGTGGAACAAAACGGTGGTTGCTTGCTGGGAGGCTCTGAGTCAAGGGAAGGATGTAGCTTTTGTCACAGAAGGAGATCCCAATCTGTACAGTACCTTTATTCACTTGGCACGTCTGATGAAGGATCTTCATCCCGAGGTGCCGATTGTATCTATTCCGGGCATCTCTTCTGTATTGGGAGCAGCGGCGGCGCTGGAATTACCTTTGGCAGACGGAGACCAGCAGGTCGGTATTATTCCGGCTACGGAGGATCGAGAAGCGATGAAGCGGGCCATTGAGAGTCACGATACAGTCGTGTTTATCAAGGTTGCCAAGGTGCTGGATTTGATTTTGGATGTGCTGGACGAGCTCAAGCTTGGGGATTGTGCCTCTGTCATTACCAAAGTCACGTCTCCTTATGAAATGGTATGGCGCAACGCCCGTGAACTGCGCGGACAGGAGCTTGAATATTTGAGTTTAATGGTGGTGAGCAAATGACGTTGGAGCCAAAGGTATATATCGTAGGAGCAGGCCCCGGCGACCCGGAGTTGATTACGGTCAAAGGCTCCCGGATTCTACGCACAGCTGATGTGGTGTTGTACACGGATTCACTGGTGAACGACGAGCTGATTGCTACTGCCAAGCCCGAGGCACAGGTACTGCAAAGCTCAGGCATGGATTTGGAACGGCAGGTTGAGATTATGAGCGAGGCTGTGCAGGCTGGACGCAGTGTAGCCCGTGTACATACAGGTGATCCGGCAGTGTATGGTGCGATTTTGGAGCAAATGGTGCTGCTGAAGCAGCGCGGCGTAGCCTATGAAATCATACCAGGCGTCAGCTCGGTCTTTGCTTCTGCGGCTGTGCTGGGTACAGAGCTAACTGTGCCTGATCTGACGCAGACGGTTATTCTGACGCGTGCCGAAGGCCGTACACCTGTACCGGATCGAGAAAAGCTGCGTGATCTGGCATCCCACCACTGTACAGTGGCGCTGTTCCTTAGCGCAACGCTGGCGAAGAAGGTGGTCGTTGAGTTTCTGGCGGCCGGCTGGAGCGAGGACACGCCTGTAGCAGTTGTGCAGCGCGCAACCTGGCCGGACCAAAAGATCGTGCGCACGACGCTTGCCCAATTGCCAGCCGATCTGCGCGCAGCGGGTATTACGATGCATGCCATGATTTTGGCAGGCTGGGCGCTCGACCCCGGGCTGGTGGACAAGGACGCGCATCGTTCCAAGCTGTATGACAAGTCGTTCACCCATGGCTACCGGAAGGGAGTGAAGCCTGGTGAGTAATCCATTTGCCGCTGTGGCGATCACGAAGCATGGAGTCGAAATGGTCCGCAATTTGGGAGCCAGCTTTCCGGGTACGGACGTGTATTACATGTCCAAGTTTGAACGTGGCGACGAACAGGAGCGCGGCATTCAATTGTTCGAAGGTTCGGTCAAGCTAATCTTGCCGGATTTATTCAAACAGTATAACGGTATTATTTTATTTATTTCCCTGGGTGCGGTGGTTCGTATGATTGCACCGATTTTGGTGGATAAAAAGGTAGACCCAGCCGTGGTCGTCATTGACGATCGCGGAGAACATGTCATCAGCGTACTGTCTGGGCATTTAGGCGGCGCGAATGAATTAACCCGTCATGTAGCCGCTGTACTGGGTGCACGTCCGGTAATCACGACCGCATCGGACGTGCAGGGCACGATTCCGGTGGATATGTTGGGCCGGGAATTGGGCTGGGTGGTCGATAGCTTCGACAAGGCCACGCCTGTGAGCGCCGCTGTTGTGAATGAGGAGCCTGTTGCATTCATACAAGAGACGGGCGAACGGAACTGGTGGCGTTATGACAAGCCTGTACCTGCGCATATCAAGGTATATGCCTCAATGGCGGAAGCGGCACATGAGCCGTTCAACGCCGCGTTAGTCGTAAGTGACCGCTTGCTGGAGCCTGAGGAAGAGGAGAGGTTTCTTGCAAATGGCGTGCTGTACCGTCCCAAAAGCTTGGTGCTTGGTATTGGCTGCAATCGGGGAACTGCATTGGAGGAGCTGGAGACAGGTGTGCTGGACACCTTGCAAGAGCTGCGCTTGTCTGTGAAAAGCGTACGGAATATGGCCACGATTGATCTGAAAAAGGATGAAGAGGGCTTGCTTGCCCTCTGCGCCAAATACGGCTGGGAGCTGGTGACCTACACTCCGTCAGAGCTGAATACGGTGCAGCTTCCCAATCCATCAGAGACCGTCTTCAAATACACCGGGGCATATGGGGTCAGCGAACCCTCAGCCCTGTTGTCTTCCGGTGCAGACCATTGGCTGCTGGAGAAGAAAAAAAGCGGCAATATGACGTTGTCTGTGGCGCGGGTGCCTTATGAATGACGATATGAAGCAGACTGTACAGCAGCCTGATCTGTCTACTCCAGTGCGCAGAAGCCGTATCGTTGTTGCCGGTACGGGAAGCGGTGCGGGCAAAACCACGGTGACCCTCGGGCTGATGAAGGCGTTCGCCGACAGCGGCCTGCGAGTGCAGGGGTTTAAGTGCGGTCCGGATTATATTGATCCGACCTATCATACAGCCGCGACCGGAACGCCTTCCCGAAATCTCGATTCATGGATGACCTCGCCAGATACGGTGCGTGAAACCTTTATCCGCGCATCCGAAGGCGCGGATCTCTCCGTGATTGAAGGCGTCATGGGGTTGTATGACGGCAAGGACCCGCTCAGCAATATTGGTTCGACTGCCGAAATTGCCATGCTGACGGATAGCCCGGTATTGCTGGTCGTCGACGTGCGCAGCATGGCACGCAGCGCGGCCGCTATCGTGCTCGGCTTTCAGCGCTTGGAGCCCAAGCTGCACATTGCGGGCGTAATCGTAAATCGCTGCGGTAGCCAGGGGCATTACGGCATGGTCAAAAAGGCGATCGAGCAGGAATGCGGCATCCCTGTGCTCGGCTGGTTAAAGCGCGATGACGGGCTGGATATCCCTGAACGTCATCTGGGCCTGGTGCCTGCTGTAGAACGCGGCGAGCTGGAGCCGCTTTTTCAACGGGCGGCAGAGCTGATCCGCGCAGGTACGGATCTGGATGCACTGCGGGCATTGGCGGATGCGGCTTCGCCGCTCACCCTGCCAGAGCACCGATTATTTTCTCCGGATCGGCATCCAACAGCTGAGTATGAAGCTGCGGCCGGGGAGCGTCCTGTCATTGCCGTCGCCAGAGATGCGGCGTTCAATTTTTACTACCCGGAAAATATGGATTTGCTGCGTCAGGCGGGAGCAGAGATTGTCTATTTTAGTCCGCTGGCGGGGGAACGCGTTCCTGAGCGCGCCAACGGGTTATATTTGGGCGGCGGCTTTCCCGAGGAGTTTGCGGCAGATATCGCTGCCAATACAGGCTTTTTGGAAGATATTCGCGCTGCAGTCAGCCGGGATATGCCTGTATTCGCCGAGTGCGGTGGCTATATGGTACTGGCCCGGACACTTACGGATCGGGCGGGTCACACCTACCACATGGCTGGGGTGATCCCTTCGGATGTCCGCATGCAGGAGAAGCGGGCTGCTTTGGGATACCGGGAAGCAACTGCATTGCAAGATTGCTTGCTGTTGGAGGCTGGAGAGACGATTCGGGGACACGAATTTCATTATTCTGTCATGAGCTATGATGAATCTGCTGCCCCCTATCCCTTTGCCTATCAAACCAAAGGGATGCGTGGACTCCAGAGCGAAGGCTTTGCCAAAGGGAACCTTTTGGCAGCCTACACACACATTCATCTCGCTTCTCTCCCCAAGGCAGCAGCACGCTGGGTTGAAAAATGCCGAGCGTACCACTAAAACACAAAAAAGCCGGGTCCCCATAAGGGTCCGGCTGTTCTAAGTATAAGAGAATCAGATTTTACATAACATGGAAGCGTATACATTGTTTTTTGGACGATTCATCTACATAAGCTTTTTCAGCTGGGAAATCCTTCCCTGACTCACACCAAGCATGGAAGCAAGCTGTTTTTGTGAAGATGCCGGATGTTCTTCCATCAGCTCTCTCATTTTCTCCAAAATAACATCCGTGCGCTGGTAAATCTTTTTCATATGCATATTTTGCTTCAATGGAGGTGACTCGGTTTCAGTCGCTGTGACCGGAATTAAATCTTCCGTTTTCATTGAGGTAGCACATGCATCGCAGATAAACTGGTCTTTAAAATAGGTGTTGGTATCAACGGAACCGCAGAATATGCAATTGGTTGATTTGTACTTACGGAGCATGAGTGTTTGGTCTTCAATAAAAAACTCTAATGGATCGCCGATGTCAATCTCCATCGTCATGCGCAACTCTTTAGGAAGCACAATTCGTCCCAAGCTGTCCAAGGGCCGGGTCATTCCAGTCCTTTTCATTCATGCAACCTCCCCAGTGTTTTAAGATTTATAGAATGTATAAGCTTAAAAGAAATTCTTAACAATTCTATAACCGCAAGCATAGAATTCTTACAAAAGCGGTCCTTTATGATAAAAGATGCTTGGACGCACTTTTTTTCTTACGAGTATACCATAAACGGGCCGAATCGCCAGCGTCACGTTTAGAAAATTTTGAACAAGTGTATTCAGAGCGAACATATATGCTATAATCTTCTGCTAAAGGATTTAATAGGCCGTTTGTAGAATTATTTATATATGCCGTAGCTCGGACAATGATGGCGGTGTTATGGAAAATAGATGAGGGCCAAACGGATTTTTCAGAGCGTTTTGCCCCCACAAACAAGAAATCGGGGCCGCCTTTAAAGTCCTTATATACAAGTCAGGCAAGGAGGATTTTTGATGGAAAAAAGAAAAGCATTGCTGCTAGGAGATTATTCGTATCCGGAGTTTCACCCGCTACAAGGGGTGGACGAAGAGATTAGCCATATTTTACAAGATTCGATGACGGTACAATGCAGTGAGAATCGTAAAATGCTGCTTAAGGAAAATTTAGCCTCATTCGATCTGTGCATCTCGTATTGTGACAGCCGCAAGGAGGTTCTGTCTCCTCAGCAAACAGCAGGACTGCTGTCCTATGTCAGCGGCGGAGGTGGGTTGCTTGTGCTGCATAACGGAATCACATTGCAAGGACGGTACGAAATCGCACAGCTCATGGGAGCACGTTTCCTGCGGCATCCGGCAGCGGAGCTGCTTTCCTTCAAGGTAACGGAGCCGGATCATCCGATTATGGAAGGAATTGAGCCGTTCGAGATTCAAGAGGAGCCATATCGTTTTGATTTTGATCCATTCACTGAAAAGACACTGTTGATGGAATACGAACACGAAGGCCAGTGGTGGCCGGCTGCATGGGCGTTGTCCTATGGTCTGGGCCGGGTCGTCTACTTGATGCCTGGACATAATCAGCCAAGTTTCCAGCATGAGGGATACCGCAAGCTGTTGCTTCAGGCTGCTAAATGGGCCGGACGTTTTCCGGGTTAAGCCTAATCATATTCATAACTATTCCATCCATTGGGAGAGGGGAGTCGCGAGCTTTATGCGGCTCCCCTTTTCAGGTTATACTATAGGTAATCACAGGTAGGGGAGGGTATATTATGAGCGATTTGTTCAAAAAAGCCATCTCATTGGGGTGGGGCCTCACCGTTGTCAGCAAAGAAAAGGTGGAGAAAGCTGTTGAGGAGCTTGTAAATCGGGGAGAACTTGCACCCTCGGAATCCAAAGCGCTGGTCGATCGTCTGATCGAACGAGGGGCAGAGGAACAGGGACAATTCAAAACCATGATCCGCGAGCAGGTTAGCCGCATTTTGCAGGAGCTGGAAGTACCTACCGAAAATGATGTCACAAGTTTGGAGCAACGTGTGGCATTGTTGGAAAAACAGGTAGCGGAGCTGGAAAAAGAAAAGGCGGCGCTTACGGGTTCGAGTGACGCTGAAGAAGCGAACCGGTTGGATTAAAATGGCCGTTCGCATGAAGCATGCCGGTCGTTACCGGGAAATTGCCATGGCGCTGGCGCGTCATGGCTTTGGTTATATGGTGGAAGAAATGGGACTGTTCCAGCTGCTATCCCTGCCCCGCAAGTGGCTGACGAGAGAAACCCCCGAAGCCAAAACGCTGGGTGAACGGATTCGGCTTGTGCTGGAGGATCTGGGACCTGCATTCATCAAGCTTGGACAGTTGGCCAGCACACGTGCTGACCTGCTGCCAGAGCCTATTATTCGTGAGCTGGTTAAGCTTCAGGACCAGGTACCGCCTTTTTCGCCTGACACGGCCCGTGGCATTCTGGAGCAGGAGTTGGACACGTCATTAGAGAACATGCTGGTTCGTTTTGACGATGTTCCGCTGGCGGCTGCCTCGATCGGGCAAGTGCACCTGGGCAAGCTGCACAGCGGCGAAATGGTCGCCATTAAAATCCAGCGTCCAGGCGTTAATCGCATCATCCGGCGGGATTTGGACATTTTACGGGAATTGACCGCAATGGCAGCCAAGCGCTGGGAATGGGTGGAGCGTTATCAGCTTCGCCAGATGGTGGAGGAGCTGGGGAGATCGCTCATTAAGGAGCTGGATTACAACCATGAAGCCCGTAACACAGAGAAGATTGCGCTCCAATTTGAGCAGGACCCACATATCTATATTCCGAAAATATACTGGGACCATACCTCCTCACGTGTACTGACCATGGAGTTTCTGGAGGGAACTCACTTGGGTAGTCGTGAAGAGCTATTGGGCCGTGGTTATAACTTGAAAGAACTGGCGCAGCAGCTGGTCAACAGCATGCTGCATCAAATTTTTATAGAGGGCTTTTTTCATGCCGATCCCCATCCGGGGAATTTGCTTGTCCTGAATAATGGAAGTCTGGCGTATCTGGACTTTGGCATGGCGGGAAGGCTAAGCGAAGAAATGAAAAATCACCTCGCTTCCCTCATAATCGCCCTGATGCGCAAAAATACCGATGCCATGGTACGGGCCATCGAACGACTGGGGCTGGTTGAACCAGATACCGATCTGAATGCGCTCCGTGCCGATCTGGATAAGATACGCGAAGATTACTCGGAGGTTCCTTTCTCACAGGTCAGCATTGGCGATGCTTTGAACGACCTGTTTGGCGCAGCCCAGCGCCATCGAATTGGGTTGCCATCGGACGTCCTGCTGCTTGGCAAGGCGCTGCTGACCCTGGAGGGGGTTGTAGAGCATCTGGACCCCGACCTCAGTATTATTGCATTAGCTGAGCCTTTTGGTAACAAGCTGCTGAAGGAACGCTTCAGTGGTCGTCGTATTCGGGGCAAGCTGTTGGGTGGTGCAGCTGAGCTGGTGGAGACGCTGATGGAGCTGCCGAGACAGACAAGGCATCTGACCTCAATTATCAGCAAGGGTAAGCTTAAACTGGAAGTTACCGTACCCGAGCTGGAACAGCTGTTGCGCAAGCTGGATCAGATCAGCAATCGCCTGTCATTCAGTATTGTGCTGTTAGCGTTCAGCATTATTATGGTCGGGCTGATTATCGGTTCTTCGCTAAATCATCAGGCGACTTTGCTGTGGAACGTGCCTGCGATTGAAATTGGTTTTGTCGTAGCGCTCTTAATGGTTGCCTTTTTACTGTACTCTATTTTTAAATCAGGAAGATTCTAGATACCGACTACAAGGAGGCGTCATGGACACTCATAAAATAAACACTGCCTCAATGAATACTCTTGAAATCGCAGATGTACCGTGGCACCGCCTGACTACTCCTTATAGTAGAGGCACGGAATTGCCGCATTTGATATCCAATGGGGAGTATGCAGCCATCGCTGATCTGATAGAGCATCAAGGCACACTGTGGCAGGTTACCCCGTGGGCATTACTATTCTTATTGCGGAATATGCATGCGAGAAGACCGGAGGATATCACACTAAGTGAGCTAGAGTTGTATCATACGGTTATTCAAGCATTAGACATGGAAGATCTACAAGCCGACTCACAGGAGTCTGTGGAATCCTTGACTAGGCTGCTAGATGAGAAGTATTTATGGCCAGCAGACAGCGACCCCGAAGAAGATGAACTGGAGTGGGAAGAGGAAGAAGCACGCGGCTATGATCCGGTGGCTTTTTGGAGCTACTATGACTATAGTTGTAGGCTACTAAAGCAAGCGCTACCTGATTTTGAGGGCTTGCTTCAACACCAAGCGGACTCTGAGATTGCTGAATCCCTAGCGGAGCTTGTGCTGAAATTACAAAAAATTTAAATATAAGAAAACGAATTAGATGAAGAAAACGAGTGATATTTTAAGTAAATGGAGGTTTTCTTTCTGTAAACAGCCCTTTAAATCATTCGTCTCTAAGAATCCCTTGCGTTATAATGATGGACTGAATATAACGGAGCGGGTTCGTTTGAGAGAGACGAGCTGAATGATAGGAGAGCCTTGGCGATTGACCGCTGGACGGATGCCCAGAGCCATATCGGGTTGCGGGTCAAGATGCTGTTCTCTGTAAATATAGGAGGCTGGAACGAAACTGTATGAATTTTAGACAACAATGGTTCGGCAATATCCGGGCTGATATACTTGCGGGCATGACCGTGGCGCTAGCGCTGATTCCAGAGGCGATTGCCTTCTCAATCATTGCAGGTGTCAACCCCATGGTCGGACTGTATGCCTCCATCTCGATGGCGATTGTCATTTCTATTGCAGGCGGACGGCCAGCGATGATCTCGGCAGCAACCGGGGCTGTAGCTGTAGTGGTCGTTGGTCTGGTCAAGGATTATGGCGTGGAGTATTTGTTTGCAGCTACCATTTTAGCTGGGGTCATTCAGGTGCTGCTGGGTGTTTTGAAAATAGGCCGCTTTATTAGCTTTATTTCACAGCCGGTCATGACCGGGTTTGTAAATGCACTGGCGATCCTCGTCTTTATGGCGCAACTTACCCACTTTCATGGAGCGAATTGGATCATGTACGCCATGGTAGCAGGAACTTTGCTCATTGTGTATATTTTACCGAGATTTGTGAAAAGCGTTCCTGCTCCATTGACTGCAATTATTATCATGACGATCATTACGTATGTATTTGGATTGAATGTCAAAACGGTAGGAGACATCGGTACGCTAACCAGCTCGCTGCCTTCATTTCATTTGCCGCAAATTGAGTGGTCGTGGCACACGTTGCGGATTTTGCTGCCGTATTCCTTTACGATGGCGCTGGTTGGACTATTGGAATCACTATTGACAGCCAGTATTTTGGATGAAATGACCGAAACGAAAAGCAATAAAAACCGGGAAGCCCGCGGGCAAGGGATTGCCAACTTTGTAAATGGCTTTTTTGGGGGGATGGGTGGCTGTGCCATGATCGGACAATCCGTCATTAATGTCAGCTCAGGGGGAAGAGGACGTCTGTCGACTTTCACGGCAGGGGTGTTCTTGGCCTTCTTGCTGCTCGTGCTTGGCGGGGTTGTAAAGGAAGTGCCCATGGGCGCATTGGTGGGAGTCATGTTCATGGTGTGTATCGGAACCGTGGATTGGAAATCGCTCCGAAACATCGCCAAGGTTCCCAAAGCAGATACGTTTATTATGGTGGTCACGGTCATCATCGTGGTGGCTACGCATGATTTGTCCAAGGGTGTGATCGTAGGTGTGCTGTTGAGCGCTTTGCATTTTGGCTGGAAAATGGCTAAAATCCGTATCAGTGCGACTGAAGATCATGAAGCCAAAGTGTACCATGTCAGGGGGCCGATGTTTTTCGCTTCAACGACTCATTTTGTCGATCATTTTGAGCCTGCACATGATCCGGAGCGCGTTGTAGTGGATTTCAGCCATTCACATGTGTGGGATCACTCGGCGGTTACTGCCATTGGCAAGGTGCTGCAAAAATACAGAAACTCAGGTAAATCTATTACCCTGCAAGGGTTAAATGAGGAAAGCCGTTTAATTGTAGAGAAGCTCGGCGGTCCTGTAGTTACAGAGCCGATCGTATGATGAATCGTATAGTGCAAAGCAAAGTCTGAAATGGAAACCCTCCATTTCGGACTTTTTTTATTTATTTCTGAAATGAAATAGCGGTTTTCATTCTAAATCATAGATAAATATGACAAATTTTCATCAAAGTATTGACGTAATAATTTGACAGGAATACAATCGTTGTTATTAAGCATAGCAAGTACATAGGAATAATTGAAAATTGAAAGGTATGTACATATGAACTTAGACTGGGAGTTTATTGTAGAAAGCTTGCCGTTGTATGGAGAAGCCATGTGGCTGACGTTGAAGATTGCCTTTTTTGCTATTCTGTTTTCACTAGTCGTCGGTTTGCTGTGCAGCATTGTGCTGTATTACAGGGTGAAAGGAATTAGCGGAATCATTGTAGCTTATATCGAGCTTTCCCGGAATACGCCGCTGCTTGTACAGTTATATTTTCTGTATTACGGGTTTACGAAAATTGGTCTGCACATGAGCGAAATGACGTGTGCCATTGTGGGGATGACCTTTTTGGGCGGGGGCTATATGGCTGAGGCGTTCCGCGGTGGAATTGAAGCCGTGAGTAAAACCCAAACGGAATCCGGGTTGAGCCTCGGACTGTCCAAAATACAACTGGCGAGATATGTTATTTTGCCGCAAGCATTTAGCATTAGTATTCCGTCCTTGGGAGCGAACGCGATCTTTCTACTCAAGGAGACCTCCATTGTGGGTGCCATTGCTTTATTGGATCTGATGAATGTGGCCAAAGACCTGATCGGCATGTACTACAAAACGACAGAATCGTTGATTCTGCTGGTATTGGCATATCTCGTGCTGCTTTTACCTTTGTCGATGCTGCTGACGTGGGTGGAAAGGAAGGTGCGATATGCTGAGTTCGGGGATTAATGTGCTGTTTGAGGGATCGAATTTCGAGCGTCTGTTAGGGGGATTGCTCGTTACACTGGAGATTGCATTAATTTCCATTATTATTGGTACGCTGCTAGGCATTCTGATGGGTCTGCTGCGCACCTTAAAATCAAGACCGATTCGATTTGTGCTGAGATTCTATTTGGAGACATTCCGCATTATTCCGATTTTGGTATGGTTGTATGTCGTGTATTTTGGATTTACGCCTTTACTGAATGTGGATATCAGCGGAGAGTTGACGGCAGTAATCGTATTCAGTCTGTGGGGAGCGGCGGAAATTGGCGACATCGTACGAGGTGCGTTGGAATCACTGCCCAAGCATCAGGTGGAATCCGGGCAGACATTGGGGCTGACCTATTGGCAATTATACCGTCATGTGCTTATTCCCCAGGCGGTGCGCCGCATGCTCCCGGGTTCTATTAATCTAGCGACACGCATGATCAAAACCACGTCACTTGTGGTGCTGATCGGTGTCGTGGAAGTGGTCAAGGTCGGGCAGCAGATTATTGAACTTGGTGTAATTAAGGCGCCTTCGGCATCCTTTTGGGTGTATGGTTTTATTTTTATATTGTATTTTCTTGTATGCTATCCGTTATCCAGACTTTCCAAAAGATTTGAACGTAGATGGCAAAATTAGCAGGATGGGGTGGTGTCATGGGAGAGGCTGTTGAGGTTTTATTGGAAATTCGAGGACTGGAAAAAAGCTTTGGCGACCGAAAAGTATTGCAGCAGATTAGTCTGGACGTAAGGAAAGGGGAAGTTGTGGTTATTCTCGGTCCCTCGGGATGCGGAAAAAGCACGCTCCTTAGATGTCTTAATGGTCTAGAGCCGGTCCAGGGCGGAGATATCCGCTACAGAGGACAGGATCTGACGGATACAAAAGTGAATTGGCGTGAGGTGCGGCAGCATATCGGAATGGTGTTCCAAAACTATGAGCTGTTTCCGCATATGACGGTCTTGGAAAATATATTGCTCGGTCCGCTTAAAGTTCAGCGGAGAAACAGGCAGGAGGCGCTTGCGCAAGCGGAGCAGCTATTGGAGCGAGTCGGTCTGCTGGACCGCAAGGATGCGTATCCACGACAATTATCAGGCGGGCAAAAGCAACGCATTGCAATTGTGCGCGCTCTGTGTATGAACCCTGAGATTATGCTTTTTGATGAGGTCACCGCATCCTTGGACCCGGAAATGGTCAGAGAGGTGCTGGATGTCATGCGAGAGCTAGCTCAGCAGGGGATGACCATGATTATCGTGACGCATGAAATGGGATTTGCCAAGTCGGTAGGAGATCGTATTGTTTTTATGGATCAAGGACAGATATGTGAAATGACCACGCCACAGCAATTTTTTACCCAACCGGAAACAGAGCGTGCCCAGCACTTTCTGGATATATTTCAGTACGAAACGATATAAACAGGGGGATGAATACAGATGAGAAAAGGAATGAAGTTCACAACGTTATTACTGGCTTTGAGCTTGCTGCTCGTCGGTTTGGCGGGATGTGCAGGAGCTGGAAACACCAATGGTAGTTCGGGTTCGGCTAAATTTGCTTCAATTGAGGACATTAAAAAGAATGGCAAGATTCGAATCGGTGTTTTCGCGGATAAGCCGCCTTTTGGCTACGTAGATTCTGAAGGGAAGAATCAGGGGTTTGATGTGTATATTGCGAAACGGTTTGCCAAAGATCTCTTGGGCGACGAGTCCAAGGTGGAATTCGTTCTGGTGGATGCCGCCAGCCGGGTTGCCTATTTGGAGTCGAACAAGGTAGATATCATCATGGCTAACTTTACTGTGACCGATGAGCGTAAAGAAAAAGTCGATTTTGCTAACCCGTATATGAAATTATCCTTTGGTATTGCGTCACCCGACAACGCTCCAATCACCACGATCGACCAATTGAAGGGTTCGGATCAAAAGCTGATTGTTGCCAAGGGAACGACGGCTGAAACTTATTTCACAAAAAATTATCCTGACATCAAGCTGCTCAAATTCGACCAGTACACCGAAATCTTTTCAGCTCTCAAAGACAAACGTGGTGCCGCCATTGCGAATGATAATACAGAGCTGATCGCTTGGGCCAAGGCCAATCCCGGCTTCACCGTAAGCATTCCAGCCTTCGGTGGTCAAGATACGATCGCCCCCGCAGTAGCGAAGGGAAATAAGGAACTGCTGGACTGGATCAACAACGAGTTGGCTACGCTGGGTAAGGAAAATTTTGTCCATAAAGCCTATAAGGACACACTAACCTCTGTTTACGGAGAAGGCTTTACGGATCAATTGGTTGTAGAGGGCGGAAAGGTTAATTAATCACCGTATAAGTTGCTATTAAGCATAAAGAAGCGTTGGGCTCGCTGTCCCGACGCTTCTTTCATATGGGGAAAGGGAGATTTGTAACTTCTTAATCGAGGCACAGACTCCCAATATGAGCCTAAGTGAATAGGATGGTGCTTTACACATGGCTAAAACGGATGTGGCTACTGCCAGAAGACAGCTCAGCAGTCCGAATAAGATCACGCGCAGGCGGGCTTTGAGAACGATCAAAGCTGCGAAGCGCGCGAAGTAACAAGCTTCAAGTTAACTGCAAATGCAATACCAGTGTCAAAATTTTTAGTCTCCTCGTTTTAATATTGCACCTGCCTTCCTGATGGTGGTACACAGGGAGGCAAGTGTCTTTTTTTATTTCTTTTGTGCAAACAGCCATTCGATCATATCTGGATTTTGTAAAGCCGGAACCCAGGAGAAGTGTCCTGTGGGTTTGATCATCCCTGCTTCGTATTCAGTGAAGTGAATGAGGTTTCCGTTCTGTGCTTTAATGGCAGCAACCATTTCTTCCGAGTTCTTAGGACTTACTGTCGTATCGTCTGCAGCATGAAAAGCCCAAATCGGAACATTTTTCAATACTTCAACGTGTGCAGGGTCAACAGGGGCATACATGTTCACCGCTTTTTCATAGTTGGTCAGACCAGCAATAGGTACGCCAGCAGCGAACAGATCAAGATTTTTTTCTAACAATCTCCATGTTCCCATGGCACCTTGAGAAATACCTACGATATAGATGCGGTTGGTGTCGATCGGATATTTCAGGGCCGTTTCACGTACCAAATCGGCAACAGCGCTGTTGCGCGGTTCATCTGCCCAAATAAATTTATGCTCCAGGTCAATCGGGCTTTGAGGAGCGATAACGAAGGAGGGATGCTTGGCTTGTTGCTCCGGAGAAGCCCAGGTGACTGCACCAGCATTCGCTAGCAGGTTAACCCCGTTTCCATCACCGCGTTCGCCGTTTCCGTGCAGGAATACAACCAACGGGTAGGTTTTACCGGGCTCTACTTTAGGTTCAAATGTAAAATAGTTGAGTTTGAAGCCGGCTTTGTTTTCAAAAGTGTTTTTTTGGAAATCGTCTACAATGGGTGTCACTTTATCGGTTGCTTTTATAGCCTGTGCGGAGGCTGGAACGACTGTTTTCTTTGAAGTTGCAATATCCTTCTTTTGGCTAATGTAATAGTTCAACGGATTGATGCGGTTGACTGCGCTTGTTGAATCGTAAGTAAGGGTGCTTGCGTTTTTATCCTGTGCATCCAGCTCGATCACGACATATTTGCCATGAGTACTGCGGTTAGTGATGGCACCGGTATCGTTGGTATACACACCGGTCACGGTTCTGTCCGTGTATACATCATTGAGTACAGATTGAACCTGAAAGCTGGATGTGGACAGGGATGCTCCGTCAATATTGGTGCTGTATTTCAGGACAACGGCTGAAACAACCTCACCCAGAGGCTGTACCTCAGTAAGCAGGGTGGCCTGTGGTGCTGGAACATCGGCTGCTGCTGCGGCAGAGTTCGAGGATGGATAAAAGATCGTAAGCAGGAACACGAAAGATAGTAGAACAAGGGCGAAACGTCTCTTTTGCATAAGATAATCTCCTTTGTTGTTTTTTTAAAGCGCTTACTATATGCTCAGGATGCCTGACTGTATGCTGTGGAACTCATACAAATCAAAAAAAAGGCAAACTCCGGGTACAAGTGTACTCGGGTTTTGCCTTTTCAGTAACAATCCCACTTGAAGAATAGCATCCTCCCTGGAATCTGACAAGTGAAAGCGCTACATTTTCGAATGTTTTATAAAAATATTTTCCTTCTCAACAGGGATACGGTAGTATATAATTTTCTTAACTTAACACTGTTAACTTATATAACGATGTTAACAAGGGAGATGAAATCATGAACCATTTTGATGTTATTGTCATTGGTGCAGGGCTGGGTGGATTGTCTTGTGCAGCAAGACTTTCTGCACTAGGTTACAGGACAGCTGTATTTGAAAGTCATATTTTGGCTGGTGGCTTTGCTACTGAATTTACAAGAAAAGGATATACCTTTGACGTCGCCTTGCACGGCGTTGGCGGACTCGAAGAAGGCAGCTTCGGTCGAATGTTAAAGGAATGCGATGTGGACCAGCGAATCGTTCCTCTCCGCAAAAAGCACCCTTACTCGATCCGCTGGGAAGGGCAGATTATTGATATCCCGTCCGATGTGGAGGAATATATGCAGCTTCTCAAAGACATGTTTCCTGCTGAGATAGCAGCCATCGACAAGCTTTTCGCAGGTATTCGCCGTTTTGAAACGGGTTTCTCTGCTTATTCTTCCCTAACTTCCTGGCATAAGATGGTGGGTCTGCTCAAAGCAGGCACCTTCTTCCGCTGGACGCAAATGACCACTTGGGAGGCTATAAGTCAGTTTGGCTTATCTGACCGATTCACGGAATTTTTCACCGCCCTATGGGCTTATTATGGTTTGCCTCCAAAGCGGCTGGCGGCCTTGTATTTTTTCATTCCTTGGATTGGCTATCATTTGGAGGGAACGTATTACATTCAGGGAGGTGCACAGGCTTTATCCAATGCGCTGGTCGATGCTATTCAATCAGCTGGAGGAGAAGTCCACCTGCGCAGCCAGGTGTCTGAGATTATACTTGAACGCGGTAAGGCAGCTGGTGTTCGTCTGAAAAAGGGGGATGTATATAAAGCCAACTGGGTTGTGTCAGGTATCAGTCCTCATCATACCTATGGTCGTCTGCTGGAAAATCATAATGCTGCTCGTCGTGAGCTGGAGGCTGTAACCAAACTAGAGACTGGCACATCTCTCACTCAGCTATACCTAGGACTATCATGCGAGCCTCGCGAGCTTGGAATCACCGAAGAAGACTTAATCCTATGTAACGAGCCGGATTCGGAGACGGATTATGAAGCCATGATGAGCGGCCAGTATACGAAAGGCAACTGGACGCTCACTAATTATAACGCTCTGGACCCTACGCTCAATGAACCGGGGAAGGGTGTCATCGCCGTAACTTTTTTGGATAGATTGGAGAATTGGCCTAGCGCAAGGCCCGAATATAAAGCCAAAAAAGAAGTAGTGACACAGCAAATATTGGAGCGTCTTGAACAGCTATATCCTGGTTTTAGCAGCAAGGTGGTGGTGGCCGAGTTGGGCACACCACGCACAATGCAGCGCTATACCGCTAATCCCGGCGGAGCTGTTTATGGTTATGCACAAACAGTCCGGCAGTCTGGTATAAACAGACTAAAGCACAAATCAGCAGTGAACCGTCTGTCATTGGTAGGGGCCTGGACACAGCCCGGGGGCGGGTTTCAAGGAGCTATGAACTCGGGTATAATGGAAGCTGATCGTATTGCCGCCAAATTGGGATAGGCAGAAAGGGCATGTATATCTATTCATGAAACATATCAAACGCCGAGAACGTGAAAGCAGTGAGATTCGCCGAAAAATCATTGAGGCTGCCCGCTCGCTCTTTTTGAATCAAGGGTATGCTGAAGTCTCCATGCGTAAAATTGCGGATCAGATCGAATATTCACCAACAACAATTTATCATTATTTCTCCAATAAGGAAGCGGTTGTCCGTGAACTGCTGCTAGAAGGGAATGCTTTGTTCCTGAAGGCTCTTCAGCAGCGTGCCGAGGAAGCACAGGCTGCGGGATTGGATGCGCTGGACTCCCTGAAAACAGTGTCTGATGCTTATGTCCGTTTTGGCATGGCTAATCCGGAATACTACAACATCCTGTTTATCAGCGACCTCGAATCTGTAAGCTTGGTTAGCCTCATAGACAGTGGGCGCTTTAAAGGGTTTGAGTTGCTTGAGACCGGACTCAAAGCTGCTATGGAGGAGGGGTGTATCATTCAAGGGGATGAGCACCTGATCGCTAGATCCGTATGGAGTATGTTGCACGGACTGACTTCTCTCCTCCTGAATTTTGAGCTTCCTATGGCCAAATCAAATGATGAATTGATTTCATTTACTATAGATACTTTTTTTCGAGGATTAAGCCGCTGATGCAGCGGCTAATTTTTTTATCCTCACACCCCTTTACATACAAGTCTGCATACGTCGATTCCGATGTTAACGAAGGTTCAAATCTGAAAGCTGTTCAAGCACGGCTTCAATGCGACGTTTATCTTTTTTAAGCATCACGAGTTGTAAAGAAGCATGAAGCAGGTTTGAGATGCTAGCCCAAACGTCTGCTTCCAGAGTGGGCAGCAGATCGCGCTGAATCATGATATCCAGCGCTTCGGTTGCAATTTTCTGATGAAGCTCACTACCAGATAGCCATTCAATCACCTGCTCAGCTGCAGGACGGGAGTAGGCGAACAGGATTGCCCAGCCATCGACCGGATGATTGACCTTGTCCCGCATCCAGTCAATGACCTGTGGTGAATGAAAATGCTGTAACTGCCCGCTAACAGTGTATCCATCTAATTTGCCATCCTTCCCCGTAGGCTGCATCAGATCATCATAAACATTCTCCAATCCTTCCTGCTCGGGCAGACAGCGGGCGGATAGATAGGCACGTGTCGGTACAAATGCCCTCTCAGCGTGTATGTTAATTGAAGCGGACGGATTCCAGGCTTGCGCAGCGTTCGTGTCCGGCTTCCATAAAGAGCGGACCCAATCAGCAGCCCCAATCCCTGCGGTCTCCCCAATAAAAAATGCCCATGTAGCAAATGGCGCTGGATTATGCTGAATACGCTGCTTCCAGGCAAGAAAAATATCCTTTGGATCATAGGCTTGAAAAGCATGGAGTACAGCTGGGTGATCTACGCCATGCATGGTGGTGTAATGGATCAGTGTTTCCAGCGACTGGGCATCCTCCAGCTTCATCGTACAGAACGTGTCCAACCAGCGCTGCCACAACCGTAACGGCGGGCTGTCTAGTTGAATACCATGCTCGTCTGACACGTTAGACCAATCCCACAGCCATAACCCGTGCAAGGCAAGCATGGTTTCTATATAGGCAGGTAGACTTTCTGCGAGCAGCGTGAACTGGTCCACCTCATGCTCATAACAGAACACTGCTGGCTCTATTGCGGATGTCGCTCTATCCAGCAGGATCGGATCACCGGCACCGTTGTAGTTTAAAATTAGATATCGTTGTTCGTCCGCTGCTGAGTCGGTGTTTTCTCCATAGGATGTAAAATAGCTTATATACTCATGATTCCAGCCAAATTCTCCTGTAATATCGTCAAGGATATTCGGTTCTTGTTTAAGGTCATTGCCGCTTTCATATGAACAATCCGCTTCATCGGCTACAATACAGTGTTGAGGGAGGCACCATAGCAAATGTAAGCTGCCACACCGCTTTATTAATTCAGACAAAGAGGCAGGCAAAGGGGTCTGCAACCGTTCCTCCAGCTCAATCAGTCCCTCTTCGGAAATCCCCTTCGTCCATTGGTATACCACGTCAGGCATCCCACCTTGTCTCAGACGATCAGCGATCCCTCCGAGCTTGTCTAAGATATGTGCAAAATGTACTGTCATCTGTATTTGTCCTCCTCTTACTCTACAACCTGGCAATGTTCTTTTTGCAAGAATGATAGAATTTCATCATGTAGGGCTATCGCTTTAGGTTCATAAATGATCGCCACTTCGCGTCCATATGCATAATTGAAACGTACGTATCCGCCAAGAGACTGAAGAAAGGCCAAGCAAATATGCTCGTTTTCAATCCATAGATTTGAGTCAAAATGCTGCTTAAAACGCTGAGCCAATATTGGTATAGAGGCTGGAGCTATTTGCAAGGCTTGATCGTTCGGGATGGCTGAACTGTAAGCTTCCGCCGTCTCCGGTGGATTAAATAACAGAAATGTTGCGGCTCTACCCAGACTGATAGGTTCGAAATAACGAGGGAATGGCTCTATTCTTCCGAATTCATCCCGTAGGATATCCTCCAGTGTATCTGTAAATGGGGCCTGAACATCGAATGGCTTCTTAGTAATGACCTCCGCATGTCGCGGTAGCCAAAGCAAACCTTTGACCTGAGGGTGCACCGCTAGGAAATCCCCATCTATGGAGCTGCCGATCACCACGCACTCGCCGAGCTGT
Source organism: Paenibacillus ottowii (assembly GCF_006874425.1). Taxonomy (GTDB): domain Bacteria; phylum Bacillota; class Bacilli; order Paenibacillales; family Paenibacillaceae; genus Paenibacillus; species Paenibacillus ottowii. The sequence continues at coordinate 241,688 of NZ_VIJZ01000003.1, read as the reverse complement.
TGCGCGGTGATCGGACAGTTATCATCATGTGACCACAGTTCGTACTCCGCATAGGCTTGCAGTAGTAGGGGATCAGGTCGTTCAATCACTAGCAGACCGCAATAAGTGCCTGGCCCGTAGCGGGTGAGAAATGAAGCATAGGGAGTGGGCAAAGTTATGCCATAGGTATGTTCGAAGCTTGTCAGTTCATCAGCAGCCACTGGGGTGTATTGTGTGGAAACCCAATACATGTAGAATACACCTGCTTTCCGGCACTCAATCTATAGGGATGGAGTCCAAATGTAAATGAGAGATATGCTATAATCAGGAAATAAAATAGTTAAAGATTAGTCTATCTTAATTATGTAAGAACTACAATTTGTCAGGGTACAAAGGGGGATCACATCGCATGACATCAGGGGTACAAGCCTACATCGATCCAATTTTGGAGGAGATTGACCAGACATACGCTTCTGAGCAAAAGCGCATCGCCGAATTCCAGACTAAAAGTGTTCTTCACGAGGGGATTCATAACTATTTAAAGGTTACCTGTAAGAGAGACGGATTATGGGTGGATACCTATGAACCGTTTGATTGGGATCATCGTAGACCAGATGTGGATATTCCTGGTTTTACGGAGGGGGTCACACTCCAACAGGTGCAGGATGAATGGATGCCTATTTTAAGGGAAAAGGTAGAGGCGTTATTTAAATCGGATGAATTCAGTTCTATGTTCTTTAGTTATCGGTTAGATTTTCATCTGGAAGTGGTCCTGGAGAATAAGGCTAGTCATTTTACATTCTCGTTGTTGAACGAAGATAAGCGGCTGCACCTGTTAGCCTCGATCGAACAGTTTGTGGAGCACAAGCTGAACCCTGCCAGTAAAGCTATTCCGAAGGAAGAGGACGATTTTTTCTTGGTAAGGCATCTGCTTGATCCTCATTTGTACCCTATAGACGCCCAGCGGGTGAATGAGCTGCTGAATCGAATGGATGCAAAGGTGAAGGTCAGCCGCAAACGGGAGGAAGCATGGAGGCATCAGCTGAGTAGAGGTTTAGTGCATTGGGCTGAAGATGAATTTTTGGCCAAATACGCAGATCGGGAAAAAAACTACGGGCTGGAGTATACGGTAAAGTCCGATATTCTTCCTTCAGATATTCCTGCCCCCGCCATGGAGATGTTCCTGCTCACCGCGATGCGTGTGGGTTCGACCGATGCCGATGCAAGGCAGAATTATTTGGAGATTGCAGCACAACTGGGTTCAAATCAGGCAGCCCAGTGGCTTAAGAACGGATCAGGCAGAATTCCAGCGTCATATACAAGCGAACGGGTCACCTGTAAAGCGAATGATATTTTGCAGACACTGGAGGTTCAGATTCGTTCTGAGGAAGAAGAGAGCTACAGAGAAGCACTCGTATATCTATGTGATATTTTACGGAAGGGCTTTACCAGGGAATATGGCATGAAGTTCAAAAGCAAAGTGAAAAACTATCTCCCCGTACCCAAGTTGGCCAAATCTGCATTACATCGTTTTTTCGCCAATGCACTTGAATACCCCTCATTGCACCCGTTGCTTGCTGAATATGCCGAGAATGTGATGGAAGAATTCAAGTGGTACAACGATGTAGAACCGGGGGAAAAGTCGGTGATGCCGGGAACCTATGTGGTGATGGGATTAGGTCTAAAAGAAACGGAGTATTTTTCATTGGTGAATCGCTATATGAAACTGGTGGATAGTGAGCACCAGTCGGTTCAGGACGGTTACGCTGCTGTATTTGCTGAGGAACATGGACTGACACCCGATACGATCCCCGTGTGGACAAGGATTCTTCTGGCAGGGAATGATTCTGCCAAACCACTGAAATCTGCTGGCATTGAAAGTGTAGAGCAGGCGAAGACGTTAGTAGATGTACTTGAGAAGCTGGAGGACTACAAACAAGAGGTGCTCGTTTATCGTATATGGGGTGGCGCGAAGAAACTAAGAAACAGCCTGAAGCAGGCTGCCCCTGAGGTGAAAGAGTTACTGGAGAAGTTTATTCCATAAAAGCGTCATATTCAAGATCATATCGTAGTCCCTGCGCGATGCGATGAATATCCGGTTCCCCTCTATTGAGGTGCAGCACTTCAATGACATCCTGTACAGTCGCTATCTCCCGCCAAGATTGTAGGTGGTGGTTTGGCAGACGGTCTTGACCAGTGCTTCAAGGCTATTAAAAGTTTGTATACTCATGTTTGGAATGCTCTCCCTTAGACGCTTGTTTATGCTGTAGCTTTTGTAATATTTTTAAGATGGACTGGCGACTTTTGGCATCCTTAATGTACTTGGGAATGGAATGGGAAGCCGTACGCATCATACCGGGTGTGGGTTTTTCTCGCAACTCGGCAGAGATATAGGAGAGTAGATAATTTAGGTGTATCCGGTTAAGAGCCCACACTGGTTTCCCACGATAATAATCAAGGAAATATAGCTGGAGCTGGAAAATGGGATCTTTTCCATTTTGGATCACGTCCGTATGCCATTCACGTGACTGCATACGATGTACCGGAACTTGATTACGTGTCTCACAGTGCGGACAGAGTATATTCGTATTTTTATGAGCAACCGTTCGGTCATCATGAAGTTCGATATTAAAATATCGCTCGCAATGGCTGCATACGCCGCGTGCATAGAATTTATACGATTCTGGCTGCTGGAATGTGTAGTAACAATGTGAGCAGCGAACAACGTAATAACAGTCTTCCTTCGGTTTAGAAATAAAAGCTTGGCCCTGACAGCGAGGGCAGTGGACAGCTACCTGTTCCCCTCTCCAGATCACGGCGGCAAAGTCATATTTATATCCATATTCATCTTTGAAGCGTTTTTGCTCCATGTTCGTTCCTCCTTTTCGAAAAGAGCGTAAAAACGTACTTTTTATATATCATATGTTATAATATTCCTTAACAACAGAATGGCTTAGATGGGCGGTCGGCTAGTCTCCTGTGAGGGAGGTGAGGCCTGTGGAGGTTAAAGACACCTTAATGTTGATGATTCAATTCGCAACGTTGGTGATTCTGATTCTTTCCTTCCATAAAAAGAAATAGACCGCCCGTGGTAGGAACCGGTCTATTTCGAATACCGTGAACTTGCAGCCACCGCCCTTAAAAGCGGCTGTTGCCAAAGAGTGAGGATGTTGACGCATCTTCACTCTTTTTTAGAATATACATCTTATTCCCATTTTAACACTTGAAAAAGGCCTTTTCAATGTGCCTAAGAGTGAAAAGGTGAATAAAGATGCGCGAAAGGAGAGGGCGAACATAAGTATTTTTACAGGTTTGCAGCGTCCACAATTCCAGACCTACTATGATGAGGAATTTCTTATGGAGCATCGTTTTGAAAACGGCAGGGGCTTTCCGCCTTCCTATATAGATTACGTCAAAACTCTCGGCTACGGGCGGTTATGCGGCCTATGGAGCATCCATATTCCTCTTGGTGATCACCCGGATTCATGGCTTCATCGTTACCATGACTGGCGGTCTTGGTTTGATGATTTACTGGAATCGGAGGAGGTTTTACAAAAAGCGGCACTGGAGCCAGATGGTTTCCCGGAACTATTGGAGCATGCGGTTCCCTTCGCTTTCAGTGAAGAAAATGACCTGCTGGTCTGGGATATTCAATCGCCTGATGAATGGGGTGAATTCCCGATTTATGCTTTTAATCTGCGCACATGGGGCAACTTTCGGTATGCAGCTCCGGATTTGTATAGCTTCGTCGAAGCGCTGCTGGATGCTGAACGCGTAAAGTCGATTTTGGGAACACATCGTACATCATTCCCTTATACATTTGAACCCTTTTAAATCGTTAAAGAGCCACCCTGGTTTTCGAACTTTAAGGTGGCTCTTTAAGTTGCTATTCTTTTTATCTTTATGCTTGGGCTAAATATTGCTGTACCAGTTCATATCCAGCCACGCCCATTACAGGATATTGATTATATTCTTTTAGTTCCAGGTTGCGTACATATTCATCCCCGTAATACAGATGGCCCGCGCAATTAAAATATTTTAGCTGCTGTTGTTCCTCAGATAGAGGGCGATGATCGATAATGGGCCATATCCCCCTTGTCAGATTTTGGGTGGCGGTGAATATGACCTCGAATCTGCCCCGGTAATCTGTGAATGAGAGATATGTAGCTTCACCCTCGTAGGCTTGATTCTGACCTATGGATAGAACACCAAAGGAGAACGCTTTTTTGAATCTACCATATAGTGCGCAGATCACCTGACATACCGCAAATCGGCCGTCATGCAGAGGGATAACAAAAATATCGCCTTCCTGATGTTTGATTCTTTTAAATACCATCGTCAGGCCAGCTCTTCCTGAAGGATCTCTGTTTTTAGACCTTTAGCGCTGGTAATCGTAATGCTAATCGCATCAAAACCATTTCGCTTGGCCTCTTCAAAATCGCACCGCTCGCCGCTGATCAGCTCCAGCTGTCCGTTCTCGTCCACATCATCTGCAAACTCGTCATCCCAATCAACATTATAAAAAGCAGTCACAGTCACCTCAAAGGTATCCTCACCGTCATCGTCCAGATAAGGTAGCAGGGGAGTGCGATTGTTCCGCTGTTCTTCTGTATATACTTCACACAGTAGTGCATCGTAACCATGACGAGCTCCATCAAAAATTACGATCTGCTCACCTGTGACTGCATCTTCTGCAATAATGAGCTGGGGCGCAAACTCTGTTACAGCGATCAGCTCGTCCATGAATTCTCCATAGTAAAAAATGTGAAATTTCGTATTTCCGACCTGTGAACGGAGCTTGCCTGTCCATTCTTGTTCAACCCATGCCTCCGGGGTTTCGGGTACAACCCAACCCTCCAAATATGCGGGGCCTATTTTAGTATAGTGTGTTTCTGTCATTTGTAGCGCCTTCCTTTTTTTTCGTTTTATTATGACATGGACAGGGTAACGATTTTGTTGTCCTCATCCACATCTACCTTCACATTTACTCCCAGCTTGTCCTTAAACAGCTTACTGATATTGATATAATCATCCTTCACCGGTCTACTTGAATTACCAGTGGTGCGAGTCATTCCAGCGGTGATGATGGAGCGCACGTAGGTTTTGTCGAGGCTGGCCTCAGGATTGTAAGTATAAATAACCTGTTCCTGTTGGTTGTAATAATGGGTTAACTCCGTATAGTCGTTGGCGTTCTCATACTGTTTTTCCTCACGTACATACTCAGGATGGTCCATGGTATAGTGGATTCCCCCATCCAGAAAAGGATTTTCTTTGGAGCGCTTGAGTTCATACTCTCCGTAGGCAAGTTGAAACAGATACTCTATGCCTGAGCCCTCCGCCTGATAGTAGAGCTGACGATGGTCCCCCTTTTTATCTATCGCGGTATAGCTGCTGATTAAAGGCCAGGCATCATATTTTTTACCCTTTACCTCAAGGGCAAGCTTGTAATGTACAAGCACCTTCTCATTTTGAAATAATCCAAAGCTGCTCATAATGAAATAGGCAGGCACACAAATAACTCCGATAATCAAAATGAATATAAATATTCTTACACGCATAAGTAGAGTGATTCTCCTTTGGTTGTCGATTATGTGGACAGCTCACGCTGGGCAGATGCGCCGAATTCCTCATGTTGCAATAATTGCTTCAGCGCCTGTTGTGCGAAAGGGTGGGCTTTATGTGCGCGGAGCAGTGCAAAAGCGGCCCCCTTGACTAAGATATATGTATCACTGCGGATTAAGTCCAAAGCTATACGTAGCTCTGCTTCTGAACAAGGCATCCACGCCAAAGTTTGTAAAGCTGCGTTTCGTACATCATCATCTTCAGCAGGCTTGGACAGCAGTTCGCGAATTCCTCGCATGATCATCGGCTGCTGGCTCTGATCTGCATATAGTCCGATGACCTTCAGCGCTTCTATACGAAGCAGATCATCCTCGGATGATTGCTGCACAAGCTGCAAAAGGAATGCAATGGTGTCCTCCACAGGCTGGGGGATTGCTGTTAATTCGCGTAATGAGACTAATCGATCTTCATACGATAGAGTAGGGAAAATAGATAAGAACGTCTTTCCGTCATCATCGGTTTGTATGGACATAGGCTTCCCTCATTTCTTAGCCAGGTTACTTTTTGGCATTGTGTATTACCTACTCTCGTTGTCTGTAGTTCGAGAAAGCTTCTTCCGTCCCGCCACCCTCTAGCAGCACCATAACTGCATAGGAGATTGTATCAATCCAATCATCAAGGGTACTAATCTGCTCTACGGTCAGCAGATGATTTCGCTGCAGCATACCATCAGGATACAACGCCCATGCCCGTGTATATTGGCAAATCCCCCACAGTGCGGCAATCAACTCTCGTTCTATGGATGGTTTCTCCAACTCATCTGCCAGAACTTCAATGATAGTCATGAGTTCATGAAAATTGTCCTCGATCAGTTCGCCCTGGAAGGGGCGAAGCATCCCTAAAAATCCGCTTCGCATTTTGGGATGCTCCAGATCATCATGAATAAAAGAATGACAGCGCAACAGCTCACGGGCTTCTTGTTTATTCATGAAGTTCCGTAATCTCTGCACGGATGCCTCTGCACAGAAAGCTGCCTGACAGCCCCGACAAGGCATCGATGTCAACGACCATATCAGCCTCTTCATAACGGAAGTCAAGTTGCAAAATGATATTTTCTGTTTCTACAGGGCTTAATACATGCTCTTTAGTTTCCAGAAATGTAAAAGTCACTGCATAGCGTGGAATGTCCTGGGCTGGAGCTTCGGGGATTACAGGTGCCTCAGCCGAAGGCTCTAGATCCGGTGATTTAGGGAGCAGTACGCTAGCGGGGGATAGCTCAATCGTCAGCGTAATCTGATCCTTTGTCATATTGGCAGCCGTGATTCGATCATAGTGAAAGGGAGGAAAATAGCCGAGCTTTTCGACAATGCGGTCTGCACCTTGAATAGAAACGGTAGGAGAGAAAGCCAGTTCCAGTCCGATGGACCCTGTCAGCTGGTCTTCATATTCTGGATTGATACGGATAAGGACCTGTTCGGGCTCTACTTTCAAAATGGTGCCTATAAAATACTGTTTGCCATGGATCAGGACAACATCATGCGGAACGAACGGCAGTGCTCCGCCGGCTTGATAATGAATGAGATATTCGCTTTCTTTTTTTTCAACGTTGTGAACTTGAATTTGCATAAATTGCAGCCTCCTAGGGTTAATGGTATGACGGATGGTTTAAGTGTGTGGTAATGGGAATGGAGTCCACGATTGAAAAACATGCCTCATATCCGGGGTATCCTTTTCGAGCATAAATGGAAGAATATCCATAATGGCGCGTGCCTTGCTGCCAGCATAAAAGTTACGTGAGCTATGTAACAGTTTGTTTGCTTTTATTAACTGGCTGAGCTGCAGCATAACATCTTCGACGCTTGTTTGGTCAATACGTTCATAAACGTCCTGACGGATCGAAACAAGCATCCCGCAATTGTTGGGAGATTGACCCATAGGGTCATTGGACAAAAGAATGTACACTTCCGGCGTTGTCCCTTTGTTATAAGACGATTTGATACTGGGAGCCTCGATAACCAGCATCAAAGGAGTTAATTCATCATCGGTTACAATGCGGAGCAGTTCCTGCTTGTCCCAATGAATCTTACCGTGTTTGGCTTTCTTCGATTGATAGATAGACACACGGGTATTACGGATTCCTGATATATTCAGGAGCGTTTCGAAACAATCGAACAGGTTAGAAAAGCACTCTTCGGCAAACAAAGTGTGCTTTTCCGATAAGGAACCTGTCATTATGAAATTATAATGCAGATTGTTTACCACAAGCATCCATCCTTTATTTATGAATTACCAATTCTCCTACCATAATATATGACATGGTCATTGAATTCACCTTTTGCGTTATTCGTTAAAATCGTTTGGAAACCAGTTCAACTTCGCGTATACTAGGAAAGTCATTATAGAACGGCCTGAGCCGCCTTGCGGTCGTATGTTGAGTTACATGAACAAATTCAACGATAACGGATATGCTCCCTTCCTGAAAAGGGGAGAATGAGGACCGATGCAAAAATGGGAATTCTGAACTATGGAACGATAGATGTCATATGGCATATGAACCTATTTTACGTGACACATATTGAATACAGATAAGGGAAGTGAATACCACTTGAAGAACTTTACAGCATTAGGCGTGGAGCAACATTGGGTAGAAGCCTTGAAAGAGCAGGGAATCTCAACGCCAACACCTGTACAGCAGGAGTCCATTCCGCTGTTGATGGCAGGTCAGGATGTGATCGCCGAGGCACATACGGGAACGGGGAAGACGCTTGCGTTTTTACTGCCGATTTTACAAAAGCTGAATTTGGACAAGCGGCACCCGCAGGCGCTCGTAATTGCACCTACGCGTGAATTGGCGCTCCAGATCACAGAGGAAGCAAAATGCTTGGCTGCTGCGGAGCCGAGTTTATCTCTACTAGCTGTTTACGGAGGGCAGGACGTGGAGCGTCAGCTTCGTAAACTAAAAGGTGGCGCACAACTGATTATTGGTACACCTGGGCGACTGCTGGATCACCTGAGACGCGGCACGCTCGATCTAGGCGGCATTAAAATGCTGGTCCTGGATGAGGCTGACCAAATGTTGCACATGGGCTTCTTGAACGATGTGGAGACGATTCTTCAGGAGGTTCCTTACCGGAGACAAACGATGCTGTTTTCGGCCACGATGCCAGCCGGCATTCGCAAGCTGGCTCGTGTCTATATGAACGAACCCGTAGATGTCAAAGTGAAATCTGCTTCTTCCGTTCCAGTGAGCCAAATACGTCAGGTTGTTGTGCAAACAACAGACCGTGGTAAGCAACAGGCACTGGTGGATATACTGAATACAGATCGTCCGTATCTGGCAGTTATTTTCTGCCGTACGAAGCGCCGGGCGGCTAAACTGAATGAGGAGCTCCAGGAAATGGGGTTCGAGAGCGGTGAGCTGCACGGGGACTTGTCCCAGAACAAGCGGGAGCAAGTAATGAAGGCGTTCCGTGAAGCGAAACTTCAATTGCTCGTAGCGACGGATGTAGCCGCACGCGGCCTCGATGTAGAAGGCGTCACGCATGTCTTCAACTATGACATGCCGCAGGATGCTGAAAGCTACATCCATCGCATCGGGCGTACCGGCCGTGCCGGAGGCAAAGGCGTTGCGGTGACGCTCGCCACGCCAAGGGATGTTCCTGAGCTTCGGAACATCCAGAAAGTTGCTGGTGTCACGTTCACCAGCAGTGAGGGTCGCGGGCAGCGTGGACCTGCTCCCGATACAGCTGAGCGGCAGGGGAGAAGCGACCGCTCAGGCAGAAGTGACCGCCGCTCCTTTGGCGGCAACGATGCTGGCGGCGGACGCCGCAACGGCCGCGAACAGTCCGGTCGTCGTGACGGCGTAAGCGGCGAGCGCCGCTCCAACCGCGGCAGCAGTGAACGCGGCGGATATGACCGCAGCAGCGGCGGTTCCGCCCGCGGAAGCCAAGGCCGCTCGGCAGGCCAAAGCGGCGGACGTGGCGGATATGACCGCAGTAGCGGTGGTTCCGCCCGCGGAGGTCAAGGCCGCTCGGCAGGCCAAAGCAGCGGACGCGGCGGCTATGATCGCAGCAGCGGTGGTTCTGCCCGCGGAGGCCAAGGCCGCTCAGCAGGCCAAAGCAGCGGACGTGGCGGACAAGGTCAAGGAGGCCGACGTGGTCGGTCCGGTAGATAAAATAGGGGTATTCTCATAGAATGCTCCGTGATGGTTATCATAATAGCCCCGGGGAGGCTCATCCTCCGGGGCTATTATAATCTTCTTCTATGTCGCTGCAAGAACAGGATCATAAGATAAAGAGCAATGAAAGCTGCCTTAAAATAACCTAATAGCGGATAGAGATACCTTTTAAAAGATAATTGGAGGGATTATACATCATGCAGGAACAGGATATGGGCAAGCGTGCCATGGTCTCGGCATGGGTCAGCCTGATTAGCAACATCCTTTTAACTGGCATTAAAATAATCGCAGGGCTCATGTTCAACAGCAAGGTGCTGGTGGCCGATGGTGTGCATAACGCCGGGGACGTGATTGCTTCTGCGACGGCATTGGGAGCGATGAGAATTTCCAGCCAACCGCCAGATGAGGATCATCCCTATGGTCACGGCAAGGCAGAAGTCATTGGTGCTAGTGTGGTGGCAGTCATATTGTTCGGGGCAGGTATATTTATCGGCTATCACTCCATTGCTGCGCTGTTCAAACCGATGCCACAGGAGCATATATTGGCATTGGTGGCGGCCATTATTTCCCTGCTCTGGAAGCAGTGGCTGTATATCTACACGATTCGTATTGGCAGAGCGGCCAATAGTCAGGGTCTTATTGCGACGGCAAAGGATCATCTCGCTGATGTATATGCCTCTGGAGCCGCTGTATTGGGGATCGGATTAGGACTGATCGGGGAACATTGGGATATTTCGATTTTATCTTACGGTGACCCCATTGCGGGATTCGTAGTGGCATTGCTGGTTCTGAAACTGGCTTGGGAAATGGGACGCGAGTCCATAGATGTGCTGATGGAGAAGGCGATTGCAACTGAGGAAATTGAAAGCTACGCAGCAGCCGCACTGAGTGTAGCCGAGGTTCAGCGTATTGACCGCATTCGTGCCCGCGAGCACGGTCATTATATTATCGTGGACATCCGTGCTTCAGTGGATGCTTCTCTGACGATTCAGCAAGGACACGATATTATCCGGCTGATCAAGCGGGCCGTCATGAAGCAGGAGCCGCGGGTATATGAGGTGCTTGTCCATTTGAACCCTTGGTATCCAGACGACCTTCAAGCTGTGAAATCGACACCAAATAACCCTGAAGATAAGGTATAACCAGTACGAACAAAGCCCCTGGAACAAAACGACGCGAATTGACAGATAACTTGCAGGAAGGGTATGCTTTTAAAAGCCGAACGATGATGAATAAAAGCGAGGTTACCCGAAAATATGCGAAAATTTTTAAAATGGCTAGGTATTTCTGTGACTGCGGCAGTTCTTTTAGTGGGCGGATATTATGCTTATTCTATATATCATTTTACGAATCAAATTTCGGTTGCTTCCGGACAGGACTCAAAATTTAAACCGCAAACCCAAACCCCAAGCAATGTACAACCTGTAGACGTATCACTTCCACCGGAATGGGATGGGACAGAGAGAGTGAACATTCTGCTGCTTGGTGGCGATTCCCGTGGAGAAGATTCAGGGCGTTCTGACTCGGTTATGGTTGCTTCTGTTGATCCAGTTACGAAAAAGGCTACACTGATGTCGATTCTTCGTGATACGTACGTCAAGATTCCAGGTCATGGGCAAAGCCGATTGAATGCGGCCTTTTCCTACGGTGGACCGGATTTGACCAGACAGACCGTGAGTGATCTTCTCGGCATACCGATTCAATATTATGTATATACTGATTTTAATGGTTTCATTGCCTTGGTTGATTCTGTAGGTGGTATTGACCTGGATGTTGAAAAAGACATGCATTATACATCCAAGGCAGACAAACACCAGTTTGATATTGACTTGAAAAAGGGAATGCAGCATATGGACGGCAAAACAGCCCTGCAATATGTGCGTTTCCGTCATGATGCGACTTCGGATTTTACACGTACGGAGCGACAGCGCAAATTCATTACCGAACTGGGTAGTAAAATACAATCGACCTCATCGCTAATTAAACTGCCGAGTATTTTGAATAGCATTTCTCCTTATATTGAAACGAATTTGAGTACAACAGAAATGTTGCAGCTGGCTTCATTGGGTTTTAATATCGATGCGAAAACAGTAGCGAAGCAGCAAATCCCGCCGAATGAGCTGGTGCGCGGGGAAACCATTAAAGGTGCCCAGGTGTTGGGTGTGGATGAACGGAAGCTTAAGCGGTTCATACAGAACCTTTTTGAACAGGAAAACAAACCTGTGACCACGACGGTAGAGGCTGCTGCCACGACAAATGATACTCCATAACTATTCAAAGCAAGCGAAGTTCGTACGATAACGTACAGCTTTGTTTGCTTTTGTGTTTATTTGGGTATAACCTTGTATATTTTGTTCCAAAAATATATCGTAACGATGAAGGTGCTATTCATCTGTATAAAGAGAAGGGGAATGTCATGTGGAAATAACTCCAGCATGGAAAGAACGGTTTAAGAAGTTTTTTCTGAACAACAAGTTTGTGATATTCCTGTTGGTACTGCTGTTGATTGGCTTGAATATCTTAGTGCTTACGAAAATTTCATACATATTTACTCCGGTCATCGTATTGCTGAAAACGATTATTCTCCCTGTTATTTTGTCCGGCGTGTTGTACTATCTGCTGAACCCGTTAGTGGATGTACTGGAGCGGAATAAGGTAAAACGAGTATATTCCATTATTGTCCTGTTTTTGCTCATTATAGGGATTATCGCTATTGTAATTACATCGGTGATCCCGGTGATCCGTGATCAAATACAGGGTCTTATCCAAAACGTTCCTGCCTATACCGAGCAAGTCAAACAGCAGTTTGAGAGACTGATTGGCAGCAATTTTGTGAACCAGTTCCAGAACACCATTCAAATAGATCCATCCGAATTAGCCTCCAAAGCTTCTGAAAAGTTATCTGGTTTTATTAACAATGCATGGACGGGTGTGGGCAGCTTTTTGGGTGTGATTACGGAGACTGTGCTTGCGATCGCTACGGTTCCGTTCATTCTGTTCTATTTGCTGAAAGATGGGCACAAGCTGCCGCATTGGATTCTAAAAATGCTTCCACCTATGCTCCGTAAAGAGACGGATCGGATCATGACTGAAATGAATCATCAGGTGAGCTCGTACATTCGTGGACAGATTATTGTCAGCTTCTGTATTGGAGTGCTGCTGTATATAGGTTATCTGATTATTGGATTGGACTACTCTTTGACACTTGCGGTCATTGCGTCCTTTACGAGCGTGGTTCCCTATTTGGGACCTGCAATTGCCATTACACCCGCGTTAATCGTAGCTCTGGTTACCTCACCGGTTATGCTGCTCAAAATGGTCATCGTATGGACAGTCGTCCAGCTTATTGAGGGTAAATTTATTTCCCCACAAATTATGGGCAAGTCTCTTCGGGTACATCCGATCACGATTATCTTTGTTATTTTAACAGCAGGTAATTTATTTGGTGTGGTAGGAATTGTGCTGGCGGTTCCGGGTTATGCCGTCTTGAAAGTAATCGTCACCCATCTGTTTAGTTTCTTTCAAAAACGTTCCCATCTTTATGAAGCAGATAAATTAAAGTAAAGACGATCTATAAAAAAAATAAACATGACAATTTGCGCTGTAAACCTGCTATTATGCCCCTCTTGGTTAACTGTGGCTTTACGTGCTATACTTAATGCCTATTCTTATTCCAAAATAGAAAGGTCAGACTTTTTATGATAAAACTCAGCATTCTTGACCAATCTCCGGTATCGGAAGGCATGACACACTCACAGGCATTACAAAAGACTGCTGAGCTTGCTATAGAGGCGGAACGTCTGGGTTATCATCGCTTCTGGGTATCCGAGCATCATGCAGCTTCTAACCTTGCAGGCTCCAGCCCGGAGGTATTGATCTCACATCTGGCTGCTCGTACCCGGACGATCCGAGTAGGATCAGGCGGTGTGATGCTGCCCCATTACAGCGCTTATAAAGTCGCGGAAAATTTCCGGGTACTGGAGGGGCTGTATCCGGGACGTATTGACCTGGGGCTGGGGCGAGCGCCTGGAGGAATGCCGATTGCTACCAGAGCTTTGCAGGAGGGGAAAATGCGGGGCGGTGTTGATCTATACCCTGAGCAGCTGGATGATCTGCTAGCCTATTTGCACGATAGCACAGGCAACCAGCACCGCTTCGGCTCACTACAGGCGATGCCGCTCGTAGAGACCGTGCCGGAAATCTGGTTGCTTGGCTCCAGCGGCGATAGCGCAAGTCTGGCCGCCGAGCGTGGCGTAGGCTTCGCGTTCGCGCAGTTCATTAATGGTGAAGGCGGCACAGGTGCTATGAAGGGATACCAGCATAGTTTTCAGCCTTCCCAGCATAGTGAGCAACCGCGTTCGCTTGTCTCTGTATTCGCGATCTGTGCGGATACTGAAGAGGAGGCCAATCGTTTGGCTTCCAGCATGGACTTGTCCCTCGTGCTTTTAGAGCAGGGGACGCGTACCGGAGGGACACCTTCTGTCGAAAAGGCACTGGCGTACCCGTATACACCCTATGATCGGATGCGGATTCGTGAGAATCGCAAGCGTATGGTGGTTGGCTCACCCGAACAAGTCAAGCACCAGCTTGAGCAATTATGCAAGGACTATAATGCACAGGAGATCATGGTTGCGAGCATTATTCACGACTTTGATGCCAAAATGAAATCTATCCGTCTCATGGCTGAAGCATTTGGACTGTCTTCTGTACAGGCTTAATGCGAATTTGCTGGAATGAAAAGATCACCGCTTTAGGGCGGTGATCTTTTTTTGATTTTTTAAGGGTTATTGATGCAGTGCATTTGTATATTAGAGGGAATATGTGAGTTAATACTTGATAATGATTATCAATATCTTTATTATATAAAGATAGAATGAAGTTTTGATGAATGTCGTGCGTTAAGCCCGTGACTATATATATTGGATAAGGGAAAGGGATGATTCCAAATGTTTCGTCTGAAAACGGCAAATCTGGATATTGCTTATGAGGATCGATTAATCGTAGAAGATCTGAACGTAGAAATACCACAGGGAAAAATTACAGCATTGGTGGGGGCGAATGGCTCCGGTAAATCGACCATTCTGAAAACGATGGCTCGCATCATGAATCCTAAAGGCGGTAGTGTTCTGCTGGATGGTAAATCCATTCATAAGCAATCCACGCGGGAGGTAGCGAAGCAGTTAGCTATTTTGCCGCAGAATCCGACTGCACCGGAGGGATTGACCGTGACGGAACTGGTATCTTACGGACGTTTCCCTTATCAGAAAGGCTTTGGCTCCATGAAAGCGGAAGATCGTAAGATGGTAGAGTGGGCAATACAAGTAACAGGGATGAGCGAGTTTCATGATCGTCCGATTGATCAGCTTTCTGGCGGTCAGCGTCAGCGCGCCTGGATTGCGATGGCGCTTGCCCAAGATACGGATATTTTGTTTCTGGATGAGCCAACTACATTTTTGGATATGGCGCATCAACTGGAAGTTCTGCATCTGCTTGAGTATTTGAATACTTCGGCAGAACGCACCATTGTTATGGTCGTGCATGACTTAAACCATGCAGCCCGGTATGCTCAGCATATGATTGCGATCAAAAAAGGGAAAGCGAAGGCGGTAGGAGCCCCGACTGAGGTTATGACCCCGGATGTGCTACGCGAGGTGTTCGGGATTGAAGCGGATATTGTAACTGATCCTCGTACGGGTGTACCGCTCTGTCTTCCGTATGCTTTGGCTGGCCAGCCTGCGGTAAGCCAAGCAGTAAAGGGAATGAATATGGAAGAGAAGCAAACGATGGGTTCTGTTGCCGAGCGACGGGATGCTAGACCACAAGTGGCAGCGAGAGGTTAGGAGAGGCATCAGTTGGCAGCATCACGACAAAGGTCTGTGGATATTGGCGTGTCCGTCACGTTTTGGGTAAAATAGGTTAAGAATCTAAAACAAACGACATGAAGGAGGATGCTGTGTGTCTGTCTATTCATATAATGCCGTAACACCAGCCAATCAGGAGGTTTCTCTGGAAACTTACACAGGTAAAGTGCTGGTGATTGCCAATACCGCTAGTAAGTGTGGACTTACCCCGCAATACGGGGAGTTGCAAAAGCTTTATGATGAATATAAGGATCGGGGCTTCGTAGTTTTAGGTTTCCCTTGCAACCAATTTGGTGGCCAGGAGCCAGGCAGCAGCGAGGAAGCGGCTGAATTTTGCCAATTGAATTACGGGGTTAATTTCCCGGTATTCGCCAAAGTGGATGTGAACGGACCGGATACAGCAGTTCTGTTTGAATATTTGAAGAAACAGCAGCCTGGCGAACAGGAAGATGGAACAATTCAGTGGAATTTTACAAAATTCATTGTGAATCGTGAGGGTGTGCCTGTGGCGCGTTTTGAGCCTAAGGAGTCACCGGAAGCGATGAGAGCTGCCATTGAGCAGTTGTTATAATAGCTTCGTCTATTTAAACTAATGTATGTTTAACAAGGTCTGGTTTCCGCCTGTCTCGGGGAAACGGACCTTTTTTTATTTCTACATACGCGTTTGCCTAATGATTGACGCATCTTGTGAGAGTCTATTTTAAGGGCATAAACAGGGGGTACATAGGGAAAACTGAATGGAGCTAAAAACAAGATTTCAGCAAACGACTGAGTTCAGCTATCCTTGCCTTTTAAAATGTGGACAAACTGTGAATAAAATAGAAAGCTATTGTAATGTGAAAAACATCACACTATAATGAGCGTATGAAGTGAAATAAATCACAAGCGGTAACGAGTTGCATAAGTGAAAGTATTCACAATTATTATACATTTTATGCCCACACACCAAGGAGGAATTCAACATGAAAGTAGCAGTTATCGGATGTACACACGCAGGTACGGCAGCCATTGTCAACACAGCTAAATGTTATCCAGATGCCGAAATTACGGTCTATGAGCGTAATGACAATATTTCATTTTTATCTTGTGGTATTGCACTGTACGTCGGTGGTGTCGTCAAAGATCCGCACGGATTGTTTTATTCTTCCCCAGATCAACTGGCTGACATGGGTGTAGTGACCAAGATGCTTCATGAAGTAACGAGTGTGGATACGGTTGGCAAAACGCTGCATGCACGCAATCTCCAAACAGGTGAGGAATTTACCGACACATTTGATAAATTGATTGTAACTACCGGGTCGTGGCCAATTATTCCGAAGCTGGAAGGCATTGAACTTGATCATATTTTGCTCTGTAAAAACTATAATCATTCGAATGAAATCATTGAGAAAGCTCAGCACGTACAGAACATTACAGTCGTCGGAGCCGGTTACATTGGGGTTGAATTGGTAGAAGCTTTCCAAATGAACGGCAAAAACGTAACGCTGATCGACAGTGCTGATCGTATATTGAATAAATATCTGGACCATGAGTATACAGACCGAATTGAAAATTCCCTGAGAGAACATGGCATTAAGCTGGTACTTGGCGAGACAGTAAGTCGTTTTGAGGGGACTAACGGTAAAGTGAGCAAGGTTGTGACCTCCAAAGGAGAATATGAAACAGAGCTTGTTATACTTTGTATCGGTTTCCGGCCTCAAACGGATCTGCTGAAAGGTCAGGTAGATATGTTGCCTAACGGTGCGATTATCGTAGACAATTATATGCAAAGTAGCTGCCCGGATGTGTTTGCAGCAGGCGACAGTTGTGCAATTCGATATAATCCGACTGGCAAAACAGCGTATATTCCGTTAGCGACCAATGCGGTTCGTATGGGGACGCTGGTGGCACGCAATCTGGTACAGCCGACCATTGCCTACATGGGCACACAAGGAACTTCGGGTATCAAAATTTACGAAGATAATATTGCAGGAACAGGAATGACAGAAGCCGCAGCAATAGACGAGGGTATGACTGTAGAAGCTGTAACAATCGAGGACAGCTATCGTCCTGAGTTTATGCCTACCTCTGAAAAGGTGCTGCTGAAAGTTGTATATGAGCAGGAGACTCGAAGAATTGTCGGGGCCCAAATTATGTCGAAGGTGGATTTGACGCAATCCATTAACACACTGTCTGTAGCGATTCAAAATCATATGACCATTGACCAGTTGGCTTTTGTCGATTTCTTCTTCCAGCCGCACTATAACAAACCTTGGAATTTCCTGAACGCGGCAGGTTTGCAAGCATTGCCTACGATATCGGAACGAAATCCAGTTACTGTATAATTTAATTTGTCTGTGACATTGTTCATAAGTTTGTCAACAATCTGAAGCGTATAGATGAATCCTTATAGTACAATATAGAGAGCATAAGGATTAGGGGGAGAAGTAGATAATGGGTTTGTTTTATATCCTTTTTCTTGTAGTTGTTGCAGCCGTCGGTCTGGGCGGAGTTCTTTGGTTCTTGAGAGCCCTTGAAAAGGAAGAATATAATTAAATGTAAAGCGCATTAGTAGCGCAGTAGATGTAATCATACAGAAAAACAGTCCTTTTAGAAGGGCTGTTTTTTTATATCGTGAGAAAGTGATTTTTTTCACAAACAAAATCACTGATTTTAAATAAAATATGAAAGAAGAATATTTTAAAAGATATTAAAGGAGCGGGGGCAGATGGCAAGCTATAAACCGGGGCAAATCGCCGAGAAGACGGTGGAAACAGGAATGGCCAAAGCGAACAACCCGTGGACTGTGGCGGTGGTATTGGGATTTTTGGCAGGTGCATTTATTGCACTCGGGTTTTTGCTGGATATACGTGTTATTGCAAGTGCACCTAAAGAATGGGGAAGCATTGCTACCTTTATTGGAGCTGCGGTGTTCCCTGTAGGTCTGATATTAGTTTTGGTCGCTGGTGGCGAATTGCTGACTGGTAATATGATGGCAGTCCCTTTGGCGAGATGGGCAGGGCGAATCAAGACAGGAGCCATGCTTCGTAATTTGGCGATTATTACGCTCAGTAATTTTGCAGGTGCCATATTTGTTGCGTTTTTCTTTGGGCATGTTTTGGGTTTAACAGAAACGGGTCCTTATCTGGACAAAGTCGTGGATATGGCAGGACATAAGCTGGATGAAAGCTTTTTACAGTCTTTTATATCAGGTATAGGATGTAACTGGCTCGTAGCACTGGCTGTATGGCTGGCATACAGTACAGACTCCATTGGTGGCAAAATTATGGGGATTTGGTTCCCGACCATGGCCTTTGTTGCCATTGGATTTCAGCACGTTGTTGCCAATATGTTTCTCATTCCGGCAGCTATTTTTGCAGGTCATTTTTCGTGGGCAGCGTATGTTATGAATTTCATTCCGGTCTGGTTGGGGAATTTGGTAGGTGGTAGCCTGTTTGTGGCTGGAGCCTACTGGCTGGCCTATCTGAAGAAAACTCAAGCCAAGGTACATTCCATGAATGAATCTCAAACTACTTCTTCAGTTGCATCCAATCCGTTGAGTGACCATGCATAATTACATTGCTTTATGAAACAATGAACAAAGCAAATCCGCCATGACAGGCCCGGGGGAACGAAACCTGTCATGGCGGATTTTTTTGGGAGTGGTCCATGATTTGGCATGGAGGATGAGTGTGCTCTCGTCCATAATGCCTTGATCTCTTTTACCCTGAGTTCGTAAGAGTGAAACAGCATGATAAAAAATAATTATGATTTCTAAAATCCGTCCTGCTTTATGTAGCAGACGGATTTTTTTAATGTTTTGAGAGAGGCTGTGTGGTAAAATCCTTCTCTTGCCATAGAACAAAGCTGTAGATATGATAAGAACAGTGTAATTTTTGGAAACGGTAACGGAAAGGAGCATGAACACCATGGATCATCGCAATAGCGCGCCTCTTGAGGCCACACTTCAACATAACTTACAAAGAGGACAGCGGATGACGGAACAGCAAAACGGTATTTTTCCGGCTGTATGCCCGTTGGATTGCCCGGATACATGTGGGCTCCTGCTTCACAAGGAACATGGAAAGATAGTCAAGGTGACTGGTAATCCCGATCACCCCATTACCAAAGGGGCTATATGCAACAAAGTCCGCAATATGACCGAGCGGGTATATGATCCGGATCGGATTCTGTATCCGTTGAAGCGTGTAGGCGCCAAAGGGGAAGGGAAGTTTGAACGAATTAGCTGGGAGGAGGCGGTCGATACCATTACAGGTCGGTTCAAGGAGCTGATACGTACAGACGGATCGGAGTCGATTCTCCCCTACAGCTTTTATGGCAATATGGGTGTGTTGAGTGTAGATGGAATGGACCGCCGCTTTTTCAATGCGCTGGGTTCAAGCCAGTTGGATCAGACGATTTGCAGCGTGGCTGGGAATGAAGGCTGGGCATCCGTTATGGGGTTTAAGGGCGGTACGAGCCCGGAGGATACAGAGGATGCAGATCTCATTATTGTATGGGGCGGAAATGTCATCAGCACCAACATGCATCAGGTCGTATTGGCTGAGAAAGCACGTAAAAAAGGTGCTAAGGTGATTGTTATAGATGTTCATCGCAACCGGACGGCGCAATGGGCGGATTGGTTCATTCCGTTATATCCGGGCACGGATGCGGCACTCGCGCTGGGGGTTATGCATGTGCTGTTCGAGCAGGGACTGACAGACGAGGATTTTCTACGTCGCTACACCGTAGGTCATGAGGAATTGCGCGAGCATGTTAAGACCTATACACCAGAGCGGGTTTCACGGATTACTGGCGTACCCGAGGAGGATGTTATCCGTTTGGCGGAAATGTACGGGAAGGCGCGAGCGGCTTATATCAATATCGGAAATGGGCTTCAACATCATGATAATGGCGGTATGAACGTACGCGCAGTTACATGCTTGCCTGCGCTCACGGGACAATGGTTGAAGCACGGCGGGGGAGCATCACGCTCCAATGGTGCTTATGCCAAGATTAACAGCGCCCATCTGGAGCGCCCTGATCTGCGACAGAACCCGGACGCCCGGGTGATTAACATGAATCGGATCGGAGAGGCGCTATTACAGAAGGAACAGCCGATTAAGGCATTATTCGTATATTGTAGTAATCCGGTAGTTGTAGCACCCGATTCGGAACGGGTGACGAAGGGATTTGAACGAGAGGATCTGTTTACGGTTGTTCATGACTTGTTCCTAACGGATACGGCCCGCTATGCAGATATTGTGCTGCCTGCTTCGTCTTCTTTTGAAGGTACAGACCTATATAAATCGTACTGGCACCACTATATCCAAATGCAGCAGCCAGTTATTGAGCCGCTTGGCGAAAGCAAAAGTAATTATGAGCTGTTTAGCCTGCTCGGACGGGCAATGGGCTTTGAAGAAGCTGCCTTTACGGAAAGTGAAGAGGATATGATCGCAGGTGCGCTGGATAATCCAACAAACCCTTATCTCAACGGTGTCACCTTGGATGCCTTAAAAAAGTCACCTTTTGTCAAGCTCGATATGACGCAAAAGGCTAATTATTTGGGGCGTCTAACTACGCCTTCAGGCAAGATCGAGTTGTATTCGGAAAAAATGAAACAAGCAGGTCTGCCCGCAATGCCCTCTTATGTACCGCTGATCGAAGGGTACGACGGAGAGCGTCGACCGCAAGCGGATGATCGTTTTCCATTGATGTTTGTTTCACCGCCAAACCATAACTTCTTGAATTCAACTTTCGCAAATTTTCCCAAGCATCAGCGACTGGAGCGGGAGCCTTTGCTGCAAATTCACCCGGAAGATGCTCAGGCAAGAGACATCGCAGATGGCGATCCGGTCACCGTCTGGAATGACAGAGGAACGTATGAGTTGAAAGCCAAGGTTACCGATCAGATGCTGCCCGGTACGGTGGTTAGCCAAGGATTATGGTGGGAAGGCAAGGGACGTAGACAGCGTGCGAATGTGTTAACCTCTGACCGGCTGTCGGATATGGGGCAGGGGGCTACTTTTTTCTCAACGGTGGTGAATGTAAAGCGCCAATGAGAAACTGCCTTTTATGGCGTCAGGTGCAAAAGGAGAAGCGAAAAATATGAAATGGTTGGAGTCTTATCCGAAAGAAGTAAAAGTATTCCTCGTTGCCAGCCTGATTAATTCCGCTGGAAGTTCCCTCATGTGGCCGCTTGTCAGTATGTATGTTTTTGACGAACTGAACCGTAGTATGGAAGATGCGGGGATTGCGATTTTAGTGCAGTCCTTGGGCGGAATTTTTGGTCAGGTGCTGGGCGGAGCCCTTTATCATCGTATTGGAGCCAAAAAACTGATTGTCGGCTCATTGGCTATGAATGCGTTAGGGCTTCTCTCGCTTCCATTTACCAGCGGTCATTGGGTCTCATTTGTCATCATGATGGGCTTTATCGGTTTTTTTAATGTGGTATCTGTGCCTGCGATTCAGGCCTTTGTAGGTTTTCGTTTTGCTGACCGTCGTGGAGAGTTGTTTAATATTATTTATGTTGCGAACAATATTGGGGTCGCACTTGGAACGGGACTGAGCGGTGTTCTGGCTGACCTTTCCTATCAGCTCAGCTTTGTAATGAACGGGGTAACTTCTGCGGTATTTGCCGGGTTCTTCTGGTCTTATTTAAGTAGAGTGGATCGGGAGGAGGGGGAAGTTCAGTTCAGCAAATCCGTGATGAAAAGAGAGGAAATACCAGCTCGGTTGCTGTTTCGTGATACCAGGCTGTATCTCTTTGTAGGATTAGGCTCGCTCTTTTTATGGTTTGGCAATTCCATCTGGAATACAGGGGTTTCTCCCTACATTATTGAGCAGGGCTTACCTAAAACGATGTATGGATTACTCTGGACGTTGAATGGTATCCTTATTTTTGCCGCACAACCTATTATTTTCTGGATCAAACGGCTGTATGCTCACCATGCTTCGGCGCAAATGACATGGGCTGGAGGATTCTATTTGGCTGCCTATATTGTCATTCTGGGCACACAGAACTATACTGGGATGATATTCGCTATGGTACTGGCAACCCTGGGAGAAATGCTGATTGCACCTGCGGTTCCCGCATTCCTGTCTGATCATGGAGGTCGGGGTGCACCCTTTTACATTGGACTTGTGGGGGGCATTGGTGCAGCCGGACGGGTGATGGGACCTTATGTTATGGGGAAGTTGTATGATGGCGGCGGCTTACCGCCTACACTTTGGCTGGCATCAGGCGTAGCAGTATTATCCATCCTGTTTTTCGTCCTGCACAGTTGGTTGAACCGTTCCCGACATGATCTGGATACTTTGGATACTACTACTTCGTAGGTTGGTATTCCCGGTTCTTAAGTCCCGATAAAAGTTCAATAATGACCTATAACTATGGTACAATAAGTGACAGATGGTTGCAGTTATTGCTTCAGGAAAGCCTTCACAGGAAGGATTGAAAGGAATTGTTTACAAGTCAACCCTTGACGATACGTCATTCGGAGATGAAGGATGCTCCTGATCTGATTGCGCTGGATGAATTGGTGTGGAATGAACGCACGGCTCCTGCCTCGCTGTCATGGAAGTCGCGCGGAGAGTTTCTGCGCAATACGCCTCCGGGCTCTCAACTGGTCGCCATTGAGCAGGAAGTGCTCTGTGGATATATTGGATTTCGTCCTCCAACGCTGTTGGCTAGTAATTGTCATGTACTCGAAATAAATATAGCCGTACATCCAGACTATCATCGCAAAGGTATTGGGACGGCGCTTATGAACTCCATGAAGGACATTGCAGCTGCGGAAGGCATACGTAAATTGAGTTTGCGCGTACTCTCTTGTAATACGGAAGCCCTTATGTTTTATGAAAAATGCGGTTTCGCGATTGAAGGACGGCTACATGAGGAGTTTTATATCGCAGGCCAATTCGTGGATGATGTTTTAATGGCCTATTTCCTAAAATAGACCGGAGTTACAGACAGGCAGCAACATTCGGTCGCAATGTCCAACTCATAATCAACAACGCCGCAGACTTGATCAGGTCTGCGGCGTTGTTGTGCAGTACAAGGTTACCGAAGTTGCTTCCATTCATTCTGGAGCATACCGTACACTGCGTGGTTCATATATCCATCTGGCAGTAGCTCTGCTTCGCGTACAATGCCTTCGAGTACAAAGCCCAAGCGTTCTGGAATGCCGCGGCTACGGCGGTTTGTCGTTGCACAGCGGATTTCGACTCGGTGTAAATCCAACTCCATCAACGCATATTCGACGAATACACGGCAGGCGCTGGTCATGAGCCCCTGTCCTTCGTAGCCGTGTCCAAGCCAGTATCCGATGCTGACCGAACGGTGAGCCCAATTGATCTCATGATAGCTGATGATGCCAGCGAGCTCGTTGTCTATCCAAATTCCTGCGGTCAGGCTGCCGTTCTCTGCGGCTTGTTTCAAGGCGCCCTGCACGAACTGCTCTGTATGGCTGATTTCCGTGGTGGAGTCTACCCATGGTAGCCATTGACGCAGGCGGTCACGGGACATTTCGATCAGCTCAAACAGAGGCTGCACATGCTCCTTGGTAAGCGGCCGAAGGACTGTGCGTTCGTCCAACGCATATGTAAACATGATGAATCCCCTCTTTCACTCGGAAAATCGCTAAACCAGCCAGTCTAGCATTTAATCCCATGCTACCTTATTCTGCGAGAGTCGTCAAAAGGGAGAGGAAGCTTCAAATTTTATAGGTCCCACCCGGAACTGCCCCTGCTCATATACATATTTCAGATCCAAATCCCCTACAAATTCGCTTGGCGATACGCTACCAGATACAGTGGCCTGCAGAGGGGACTGTTCAGCATCATATATTACAACAGAGCTAAAATCGAGATGCTTTGTAAAATGGGCTGGATCATCGTAAAATACGGACGCTTTGGGGTCCATCGTGTGTGTAGTACCGTTAATCGTAACAGTGATATGCACCTGGCGGTTGTGGTCACGCAGCTCTACTGAGCTGTGTATTCGCTGGGATACCGCATTTGCTGCCGATTCCACTGCATATTCCTCCATCGTCTGTGCGTTAACAATATGCATTTCCTGCAACTCCACGCCCGTTCCCGAGGCACGCGTGAGAATCACAATGACTTCACGGACACCATCTTCGTTTACATCTCTGTAATATAACTGGGGTGCAGCGGAAATTTCCGCCAAGCCTGACCACTGGAATGTGCGGCGCTGCTGCTGGCCGATTTCCAGTACGGCTGAATGAAATATTCCCTGTGACGGGCTTACGGCATATAAGCGGACAGAAGAGTCTTCTGGCGCACTGGCCAGCGGATGAGATCGTACAGTCTCGGTCACCATGCCTGAGGAAGGATGATCAGAAGTCATAACGGAAGAGGACAATAGCATAGACAGCAGGATGACGATCAACAGCTTAAACACGGGTGGGTCTCCTTTTCCGATTAAAATAAAAGATATATACACTATAACGAATTTATCTGCCGAAAATGTTAACTCTTTTTCATAACTTGCATCTTTTTTCGCTGAAGAGAGCATCCTAATTTTCATTTTATTGAGTTATGCGGTGTGAAAGGGTATATTTAAGGGAACAGGTTGTACACAGATTATACGGAAGAAAGGTTGATTAGTGTGGAGAAGCCGATTACTCCCCCCAATTTTATTAAAAATGTTATTGAAGAGGATTTACGTACGGGGAAGGTAAAGCAAGTTGTTACACGATTTCCACCTGAACCCAACGGATATTTGCATATTGGACATGCCAAAGCCATCTGGATCAATTTCTCGTTGGGAGATGAATTCGGAGGACGCACGAACCTGCGTTTTGATGACACCAATCCGGCGAAGGAAGACACGGAATACGTGAACTCCATTCAGGAGGACGTGAAGTGGCTCGGTTATGAATGGGAGGAAAAGCATTTTGCCTCCAATTACTTTGAAGAAATGTACAAGCGTGCTATCCTGCTGATTCAAAAAGGGAAAGCTTACGTGGATGACCAAAGCGCGGACCAAATCCGTGAAACGCGTGGAACACTGACAGAACCGGGACAAAACAGTCCTTATCGGGATCGTAGTGTGGAAGAAAATCTGAAGCTGTTTGAAGAGATGCGTGCAGGCAAATACCAGAATGGTGAAAAGGTGCTGCGTGCCAAGATTGACATGACTTCACCAAACATCAACTTGCGTGATCCGGTGATTTATCGCATTTCACACACAGCTCATCACAATACAGGCGATACCTGGTGCATCTATCCAATGTATTCCTATGCTCATCCGCTGGAAGATGCGATTGAGGGTGTAACGCATTCGCTTTGTTCACTGGAGTTCGAAGATCAACGCCCACTGTACGATTGGGTTGTAGCGGAATGCGAGATGGAAAACGTCCCTCATCAATACGAATTTGGACGGCTAAATCTAGCTCAAACGGTAACTAGCAAACGTAAGCTCAAACTTCTGGTTGAGGAAAAACACGTAGACGGCTGGGATGATCCGCGGATGCCGACCATTTCCGGTTTGCGTCGTCGCGGTTATACGCCAGAGGCCATTCGCAGCTTCGTATATGAGACAGGTATTTCCAAAGCCTACGGAGTTATTGATTTACAGGTGCTGGAGCATTTTGCGCGTGAGGATTTGAAGCTTAAGGCACCTCGCACGATGGCAGTTATAGATCCGCTGAAGGTGGTCATTACGAACTATCCTGAAGGACAAGTGGAAATGCTGGAGGCGGAGAACAACACAGAAAATCCGGAGCTTGGAACACGCCAAATTCCGTTTTCTCGTGAAATTTATATCGAGCGTGAGGACTTCATGGAGAATCCACCGAGCAAATACTTCCGTTTGTTCCCTGGTAATGAAGTACGTCTCAAACATGCTTACTTCATTAAATGCAACGATGTCATTAAGGATGCGGACGGTCGTGTAACGGAGATTCACTGTACCTATGATATAGAAACCAAGAGCGGATCAGGCTTTACGGGCCGTAAAGTGAAAGGGACTATCCATTGGGTAGAGGCTACTCAGGCTGTGCCGGCCGAATTCCGTTTGTATGAGCCATTGATTAACGCAGAGGAACCAGAGGCCCTGGAAGAGGATGGATCGGAAAAGTCATTCCTTGATCAATTAAATCCAAATTCTTTGGAAATTGCTCATGGTTATGTGGAACGGAATATGAAAGAAGCTCAACCGCAGGATAAGTTCCAATTTTTCCGTCATGGTTATTTCAGTGTAGATCCGAAGCTCTCCAAACCGGGTGAGCCTGTATTTAACCGCGTCGTGTCACTGAAAAGCTCTTTCCAATTGCCTAAGCAATAAGATGCTCGGAAAGAACGGGACAAATGGTAGCTTCGTGCGACCAACTTGAAAAGGAGTCTGCCAACGGCAGACTCCTTTATTTTTTACGCATACATACGCGTTCTTCATGGTTCACCTGACCATTGACTTGAGACATTTATTGTCGTTATGGTGCTTCATCTATTGGTTTGTGCTCACCGCTATGTCCTGGCTGGTAACCGTTCTTGTACAGCATATACCACATGATAGCGAATCCCGCAGATCCCAGCAGGGCGAAGAAGACACCTGCATGGTACATCATTTCACCGCCGAAGTTCTGGAATAGCCAACCTCCTGCAAAACCTGCGACGATCCCGGATATGCCACTCCAGGTCAAGGTATATACGGCCTGTCCGGATGATCGGTATGCTGCAGGCGTGAACAGGACAGTCAACTGGGTGCCTACATAGAAATATCCACCGAAGGTGACGCAATGAAGTGCTTGAATGAACACGATCTGAATCGGGTCTGTGGCCTGAGCCATTAGTTCCCAACGTAAGGCGAACAGCAGACTGACGAGTGCCAAACAGCCGACCATCACGGTCATTTTTTTTCTCAAGAAGCGATCAAACAGCAAAAAGACAATAATTTCGAATACCGATGACATAAAAACGGCAAAACCAAGCATCAGCTTAGACCCGCCCAGTTCGGTGATATACAGGGACATAAAGGCGCTGTTGATTGAATTAGGGATAGATACGAGAATACCCAATAATATGAAGGATATAAAGTATCCGTTTAATAAAATACTGCCAAAGCCACGTAAATGAATGGTGGCCGTCTCCACAGTGCTTTTCAGTGGCGGAATTGCCAATGTACAGGCCAATGCAGCCAGAAGAAGTACTGTAAAGATAGTCGATATGCTGGATATTCCTGTGTGGTCCACCACTACGCCAGCAACGGCTGCAACCACAGCCCAACCGAAGGAACCCCATATTCGGAAAGCACCAAATTTCCGGTCTGTGCCCTCAATATAACTGAGAATCAGGGTGTTGCTTTGGGCGAATAACGGACTCTGGAAAAAATAAAAGCCAATCATCGACACATAAATCATGACATACGTGTGAACATGAAATAAAGCTTGCAGCAGTAACAATGTACCTATAATCATAATTAATAGAATACGCCGGAGGTTTCGGCTGCGGTCGCTTGTATATCCCCAAAAAGGATTCGCGAATACGGATACAAAAGGCCCGATGGCCATCAGACTCCCGATTTCCAGCTTGTCCATGCCGATATCTTGCAAATACAATGGGAAGAAGCTGGAGAAAATGACCATAGCTCCGTATAGAAAAAAGTTATATAGCTTTAGGGAATATAGGGGAGTCTCCTGAATTTCTCTCTTTTGCAAGACAAGCCATTCCTTTCTTAGCCCGATAGAGAACTACGCACGGATGCCGATCTGTGAGCGGTTCTTTATTCCAATGTATCATGTGTTGAAAGGGTTAACAAACCAATAAAATTACAATTATGTAATAATTATTTGATTATACTAGTTTGATATTGATTTAAATGAATTAATAATTACTGCTTTATATTGTTAGCTTTAATTTTTGTAGTTCTAAAACGCGATATACAGATGAATTGTCGCATTGGAGTCCATATATGGTTAGTTCACACAGATGTTTTGCGGGTTACAAAGTTTTTATGCTTTATAATAAATGCTATTATTAGAGCTACCGCTGTTTCATGATCGTTTTTTAGGAAAAAAGGAGGTGCGATGGTGATGGTGGAGGTGACCGGAATTATCGTGGCAGGTGGACGTTCTAGCAGAATGGGCCAGAACAAAGCACTGCTCCAGTTCGAAGGAGTTACGATACTGGAGAGAATCGCTGCTGTGCTAGGAAAAGTTGCGAGGCGAGTTATTGTGGTAACGCGGGATACACAACAATATAGAGAACTTGGGCTGGAAACGACGGCAGATCTATATCCCGGTTTGGGGCCTTTGAGCGGTATCCATGCAGGACTTTCTGCTTCCAAAACGGAATGGGGGATCGTCGTAGCCTGCGATATGCCCTTTGTGCAGCCAGAGATATTGCAGGCTTTACTTTCTCACGCAACGAACTGGACAGCTGCACAAAAGGTAGCGAGTGAACAAAAACATGCGCAAAGAGAACAGGTACCGTTTTATGAAAATGACCTATTTCCTCAGTCAACACAGCCAGCATTACAGGCGGTGATTGCATCTGTGGATGGACGTATACATCCGTTGCTGGGAGTATATCATCGAAGTGTACTGCCGTCTGCGGAGCAATGTTTACGGAGTGGAAGCCTGCGTCTGATCGACTGGCTGAATTCCTTGAACGTTCATTATGAGAGAGCTGGTGAATGGCCGGGGGCGAGCCTAGACATGTGGAAGCAAGCTGTGTTCAACATGAACTATCCACAAGACTACCAGCTTATCGTGAAACAATTGGAGTGTACAGAAGACGTATCGAGACAGAAAGGAATAGTGGAAGATGAGAGAGAGGATATGTGATGATTCTTGGGGGAGTACATAACATGCTAGAAGCTATTATTCATGCCGTTTTGTTGGCATTGGGGTTGATTCTGCCTTTAGGGGTACAAAATGTGTTTGTGTTTAATCAGGGGGCGTCCCAGTCGCGGTTTCGCAATGCACTGCCTGCTGTCATTACAGCAGGTGTTTGTGACACCATCCTGATTACGCTTGCCGTTGGGGGCGTATCCCTCATTTTGCAGCAATTTTTATGGCTCACGAATGTGCTTTATGCAGCAGGCTGTTTGTTTTTACTGTATATGGCCTGGACTCTTTGGAACTCGCAGGCTGCTTCCTCGGGAGAAAGTCAGCCGATGCTGCCAAAACGCCAGATGGTTTTTGCTGCCTCGGTATCGCTACTGAATCCACATGCCATACTCGACACAGTTGGTGTAATTGGAACCAGCTCCCTGCAATATAATGGCGTGGAACGCTGGGCCTTCGGTCTGGCCGCTGTGTCCGTATCGTGGATATGGTTTGTGGGTCTGGCAACGGCAGGGCGGCTTGTAGGACGCATGGATTCAGAAGGAAATTTTGGTACTGTGCTCAACAAAATATCAGCACTGATTATTTTGGGGCTGGCCATTTATATGGCCATAAATTTTATGAACAGTATGTGATCCGGACCTTGTTAGAAGAAAAATTTTAATATCGTCAATACCCCGCTCAAAGCAAAGGGGACACCGATCAAAAACAACATAAAGGCCAGACAGCCTGCACCATTGACACCGCCAGCAATTCGGGCGTCCCGAGGGTTGGCCGGATTGTATAGTACCTTAATCTTGCTGCCAACCCGGTTGAGGCTGAGATTGGTACTATAAGGATTCCAGAATTCCACGGCTTCACCTGAAGCTGTATAGAAGCGTACCTTTAATCGGCGGGTGTAGCTGGTATCTACCGGATCGTCACGGTCAAAAGGAACGACATCTACGTCTACTTCGATATGAGCATCTACGATTTGCCCTTTGGTACGGACCCAGTGGCGTTTACGATAACGATGGCGACGAATCGTTTTAAATCCAAAATAGATGAACAGCAGACCGATCAAACTGAACAACGGCATGAGCAGATCGGAGCTAAAATGAAACCAATACACATTAAAATCAATTGAAATGATAATCTACTCCTTTAACCAAGCGATAATCAATATATCGGATATACTTAGGAATAGTTTAATTTTTCCAAGGGGATTTAGGTCATAATAGCTACGTGAGCTACTTTTTTTTCGATAGGGACATATCAAAATCAACATCCTCGATAAATTCAATAATCTCACCATTAGGGCTGTGGACTAAGGCGTTTGTTACAACCAAAGGGGGTTCACCAAGTGTAAGCTGATTGGGTTCCACAAAGGTTCTTGCTCCGTGGGCAAAATAGGATTTTGCTGTAAGTCAGCTGAGAAACGCATATTTGGAACATTCATTGGTTCGGAAAGCTATTATTTGTGACATTAAATTAGGTGAATGGTTGGATAAAAAAGGTGACGCTGAATTATAACAGCGCCACCTTAATTCCCTGCTCCAGACGCTCCACGTCCTGGAGCTCGATTTTGCCAGCCATGGCGTGCAGAGCCGCCGCCGTGCCGCAAGCTGCTCCCTGCCGTAGCATGGCAGGGAGATCCAGCCCCGCCACCGCGCCGCTAACCAGCCCGGCGACCATGGCGTCACCGCTGCCGAGCGCGCTGACAATGTCCGCGTCCGGCAGGCTTACGCGGTAGCGTGCATCGCGCGTTACCGCGAGTGCCCCGCGCGCGCCGAGCGAGATGACGGCCAGCTGCGCTCCGGCTTCCAGCAGCTGCGAGGCCGCCGCTTCAGCGGCATCCGGGCGCGCGGCGTCGATTCCCGCGAAGCGGGCAGCCTCGTCCTCGTTAGGCTTCACGAGGTCAGGCTTTCCGCGCAGGCCCAAGCGCAGCGCCTCACCGCTCGCGTCCAGCGCCACCCGCGCGCCGTGCTCCTTCGCCAGCGTGCACAGCTCGGCGTACAGATCGGGCGGGCAGTCGGGTGGCAGGCTGCCGGAGAGAACGACCCAAGCCGAATCCTCGGCAAGGGTCGCAATTTTGCGCCGCAGCGCGGCTAGTTCAAGCGGACCAACGGTCGGGCCGCTCTCAATCAGCTCGGTCTGCGTGCGGGCTGCCGGGTCGAGCACGGTAATGGCGAGACGGGTTTCCCCGTGTGCCGTTTCGATGAAATCGGCGCTTACGCCTTCCGCGCTCAACCCGTCGATGAGCAGCCGCCCCGTGTGCCCGGCTACAAACCCGGTCGCTCGCACAGGCTGACCTAGCGTGCGAATGACACGAGCGGCATTTACGCCCTTGCCGCCAGGCACTGTCAGGCCACCTTCAATGCGGTGGACGGCATTCAGTCCAAAGCCTGCAACCGTGTAGATTTTATCCACGGCTGCGTTAAGCGTTACGGTGGTAATCACAAGGCATCACTCCTTTAAGAAATCAGCTTTAAGCCCAGTGCTGCGGCCAGAATCATGGCGATGAATAAAACACGCAGTACGCTTTTTTGCTCACCGTACAAGAACATGCCTGTAACTGTACTACCGACCGTCCCGATGCCTGTCCATACGGCATAGGAGGTTCCCATGGGCAAACTTTTCATGGCGTAGCTGAGCAGAGAAAAGCTAAGAATAAAGGATAGGATCATAAGTGCCAAAGCCTTCCACCCTTTGCCGACCGTAACTCCCTTCATGCCGATGACTCCAAGCACTTCCGAACATCCCGCAATAACCAGTGCAATCCAAGCCATTTAGGCACCACTCCCTTCCTGAGCATCACGATCGGTAACTAACTTCAAGCCGATCACACCTGCTAGCAAAAGGGCGATTAACAGCGTTTTGGACCATTGAAACGGTTCCCCGAATAGCAGCATTTCGCCTACGACGGTTCCCCCTGTGCCCAGTCCGGTAAATACAGCATACACCGTGCCTACAGGCAGGCGTTTTGCAGCCTTCATGATTAAATAAAAGCTGGCCAACACAGCCAGCACAGTTACAGCCCAGGTGAGTACAGAATCTGCATGCTTCAAACCTGATACCCATACGACCTCAATCAGGCCTCCAACAAAAACGTAAATCCAACTGCGATTCATGATGAATGTTCTCCTTGATTTACTATATTTTACAATTCAGACTGCTTGAGCCTTCATGAGATGAAGTTAACGTAATCCCACGCCAAAAAATAGGCCATGCCGCGTTTAACCTTCGGTGGTAGTTGGTACTTCCGCTGTACAGCAGCTCTACTATAATTCCATCCACCAATGTCATGTAGGCTAAAGCCATATCCGCTGGTTTCATATGTGCAAAAGGTTCCCGATCCCGTGCATTTCGGAGGCGACGAGTTAATTTTCGCTCCATTTTATCGAGAAAGGGATTCACAATATTCAGTACCTCGTTATATAAAGATACAGGTGGAAAGAAGGAAAAACGAAGCATAAACTTGGCTGAGTTATTGCTCTCATATTCCTGCTCCATCCAGAAGAGGAAGTCATGCAGTGTATGCTCCAGCGATTGTTCTTTGCGTTCCGTAAAGTATTGAAAAATACGTAAATTCTGCTCTTGAAACGCATACCTTGCCACCTGCAAAAACAGATCCTCCTTACCCTGAAAGTGCGCATATATAGACGGTTTTCGGATTCCAACCTCGGCGGCAATACTGCTCAAGGATGCTCCCTCATACCCATTGGCGGCAAATTGGAAAAGAGCGGCCTTTCGAATCTCTTCCATCCCCAATATTATCACCTACCTAACGTTCGTTAGTTTATTTTTGCATGAAAAAAAGTAAGTGTCAACACCAAGACATTTCGTTATGTGCTGTGCACTTTTTTAATCAACATTTAAATAAATAAGTGGGAAGAAATAAGGGGCTCATGTACAATATAATGAAGAATACCTGTTTAAATGCAGTCCACTGGAAGTGAGGTTAGTTATGAGGCGGAGCTTACTGGCCGTATTGATTGCGGTTCTGGTGTTTATTATTTATTATTTTGGCTTGTTTAATTACATCGGCAAAAATGAAGGAACTGTCATCAGTATTTTCTCTACTCTGACGGTTATTTCCATAAGTCTGATTATTTTTTCGGAGAATCGTAATCCTTCCACTACTATGTCCTGGATTTTGTTGCTGGCGTTGCTGCCAGTTGTTGGACTTCCTCTTTACTTTTTGTTTGGGCAAAATGTATTCAAGCGTCGTAAGTATGACAAAAAGGCATTGCGTGACCAACAGGCGTACGAGCGTATCGAAAAGGATGCTTTGCGGGTCAAGCGAGATCTGACCTGCTTTACAGATGAGCAGCAGCAGTTGATGCGTCTGGCCCGGAGATTGGCCCGCTCCCCGATTTATTTTGCGACAGAAACTAAAATTCTGAATAATGGAGATGAAACTTTCTCCACGCTGCTGGAAGAACTGCGCAAGGCGCAGCATCATATCCATATGGAATATTACATTTTCCGGTCGGATGATATCGGTACCAGCATTCAGAAAATTTTGATCGAAAAGGCTAAAGCGGGTGTTAAGGTTCGATTTATGTACGATGCGGTCGGTAGTATTCAGTTATCGAAAGCATTTTTGAAGGAAATGAAAGATGCAGGAGTAGAGGTTGTCGCATACGGCGGCGCCCGGATCTTGTTCTTCTCCAGCCGGGTAAACTACCGTAATCACCGTAAAATTGTAGTTATCGACGGTAATATCGGGTTAATCGGTGGCCTAAATGTAGGAGATGAGTATCTCAGCCGCAACAAAGCCTACGGCTTCTGGCGTGACACGCATATGATTGTGAAGGGCGAAGCGGTGCGGACGTTGCAACTTATATTTTTACAGGATTGGCTTCATATGACGGGCGAATCCGTGCTGGATCGCGAATATCTGTCTCCCGATATTGAACCGATCACGGACGGCGGCGTACAGATTATTGCCAGCGGCCCGGATAATGAGCGGAGAGTGCTTAAAAATCTGTTTTTCTCCATGATCACATCTGCCCGAAAATCCGTCTGGATTGCCACTCCGTATTTTATCCCGGATGAAGATATCCTGACTGCTTTGCGCATGGCTGCTCTATCCGGATTGGACGTGCGTATTCTGTTTCCCGCAAAACCGGATAAATGGCTGCCTTTTCTCGCATCCCACTCGTACTTCCAATCGTTGCTTGAGGTTGGAGTCAAGGTATATGAATATGAAAAAGGGTTCCTTCACTCCAAGCTTCTCATTATTGACGGGGAGGTTGCGACTATTGGGACAGCCAATATGGATATGCGCAGCTTTCATTTGAATTTTGAAGTGAACGCTCTATTGATTCAAACCCACAGTGTGCAGCAGATGGTGAACGACTATGAGCGGGATTTGCACAATGCCAGCTTGATCGTACGCGAGGAATTCATGAAGAAGCGTCTGTTCAAACGTTTAATGGAATCGCTCGCTCGTCTGCTTTCACCGCTATTGTAGGCTTCAACGAATGGGCTACAGTCGTAATCTCCACGTTAAAATGTAGTAAAGCCTAAAATATCCTGGAGACGGTATATAATATCTTTCCAAAATGTTGAATGATCCTCGTAAGCTGCCAAATCCAGACTGTATTCAGCTCCCCGATTATTCCAAAGTTTATCAAAATAGGCCGCCACCTGTCGGGTCAGCTTGCTGTCCGCCGGAGCGGCCACCCACAATTCATTCTCCAAATTTAAATCATCCAAATTACGGGGGGTCAAATTTGTAGAGCCACCCCAAATCAAGTGCTCTCCTTGTGCCTTGGCAATATAAATCAGCTTGGTATGAAATTGCTCATCGGTAGTATGATACCAGCGAATTTGAATGTTTCCATTTGATTTATCGGACAACTCTTGGGCAACCGGACGATTAGGTATGCCTATTTTTTCTTGTCCAAACGCATTATCATTGGGGTCCAACAGCAATTGGATGTTTACACCGCGTGCCGAGGCATCCAGCAGACTATTCAATACTTTACGGTCAGCTAGATAAAACATGCCCATATGAATGCTGTCCCCTTGCTTCGTCTGCTTAATACCATTCAGAACGGAGGTATACACTTTGCCTTCCGTGAGATATTTGATCCGGTAGCTGTCCTTCCCTGACGGGACTAGGTGTGCTGTTTGAGGCGTATACGCAGGAAGTTGTCCTCCACCCGAGAAGTCCAATATCGCCTGCTCTGTTTGTAAAATATCTGCAATGATCGGTCCCTTTACCTCCAGGGCAATATTGGAATGATAGGCACTTGCGTCGTGAACATTGCCTGAAGAAATAAGCGCAGTTTGTTCGTTGGCAACCAATTTTCGGTGATTAGCCTTGACGTTTAACAGCTTTAAATAGGAGCGTGCCGTAACATCAGGTCCGTCACTGGCCATCAGATTGGGAATCCAGCCAGTGCCCTGCTGCCCGAACCATTGAAAAAAGGTACGCCACACGGCTGAATAGAGGGGCGTGGAGTCCCGCAACGGGTCTACATCAGTCTGCACGACCTGAATCCCTACTCGCTTCATATTCTCTAACAAAGGATTGGGAGCAGAGTTATAATTGGTATTGACTTCATCTGTAATGAAAAAGATAGGCATATCAGGATGGGCTTTCTTTTTAGCGATAAGATGATGGGCCATTTGTTCGCTGACTTCAGGGAAGTGCTGGCCTTTATGCTTATAATCGTTGAACAGAAACAGATCAATGACGATAAATTGCTGGGCGTCATCAATGATGCGTAGCATACGATTCAAAATTTGCCCTTCATGTTGTACACTGCTTCCATCCCCGGTTGGGTAGGTCAAATCCGTCCAAAAGTTTACCTCGTTCGTGGAATACTCCTGACTTTCATAAGAGACGAACGGAGGCAGTGGTTTATGAGTTTGATACAGCATGACGGCAATCAACCAGAGGATCAGCACCAGAATGGCGATTTTAAGAGCACGGCCCTTGTGCATGGATTTTTTATGAGATTCCGGCGCAGAAGGCAGCGGATTTTGTTTAGTCATATGACGATCAGCTCCTCAATTGTGTGCTGCATTCCGTTTTATCGTGTCCCAACATGAGGGTTATGATTAGATACTGTCTAATTTATTAACGCAAGTCTACCGAATTGAAGCGGCATGCTGAACGGAATGAAATGGAGAACGTTTTATTAATTGAGGACATATGTCCTTTATGGGCAGGCTGACCTATACTTAAATAGATAACAAAAGTCATTGATATGGGGAGAATAACGATTTATGAGAGGAATCTTGTTTGCTTTTCTAGGAGGCGCTTGTATTACGCTACAGGGGGTAGCGAATACATGGATTAGTCACGATATCGGGACATGGCAGGCGGCTACGGTTACTCAGCTCATAGGTTTTATTTTGGCAGCATTCGTTTGGATGTTTACAAAGGATGGCCGTGTGGCTGAAATGAAGCAGGTAAAGCCGATGTATCTTTGGGGCGGTGCTTTTGCGGCTATCATTATATTTAGTGAAGTCACAGCAATCCAACATATTGGAGTTACATTCACAATCTCGGCGCTGTTGATAGCTCAGTTATGTTTAACTTTTATGGTAGACATCAAGGGATGGTTTGGCATCGTGAAGCAAAAGATGAAGCTGCCACAATTTATAGGTATTGGTATGATGATCGCGGGTGTCATTATTTTGAAGCTTTAAAGTAGAACTTTATTACAGAAAAAGCTTAGGCCGTAGAAATTGAAGGTGAGCTAAGGAATGAGAGAAATACAGGATCAAGAGCAGCTGAAATATTTTTTGCAGCTGCATCAGTTAGAATCCGTACTCTACGAGCCGCTACATCCCCATTTGTCGCTGCACCGTTTGGAGCAAGGGGAAAAGCTCTGTTCGCAGGGGGATGCCATTGAACATCTGTATATTCTGGTGCAGGGCAAGGTTAAAATTTTTACCAACTCTACAGAAGGAAAGACGCTAATCCTTTGTTTTAAAACACCGATCGAGGTTATAGGCGATGTTGAATATATTCGTGGTAGTCATGTCATCAATACAGTAGAGGCCGTGTCGCCGATTTATGTGATTGGTGTCCATCATCAATGGATGAATAAGTACGGCAGAGATTATGCTCCATTACTACAGTTCCTATTGGATATTGTCACGCGAAAATTTTGCCTGGATTCTGATTTCTCCAGCTTCAACCTGATGTATCCGGTGGAAGTCAGGCTGGCGAGCTACCTGCTATCTGTTTCTTTTGACGAATCCAATTCTGACTTTCATGAGGAACTGCGGGTATCCAGTCTGGTAGATGTGGCAAATTTGATCGGAACCAGCTACAGGCACCTCAACCGTGTCATTCGCAAGATGATTGAAGAGGGATTGGTTGAACGGGCAAAAGGCTACATTGTCATTCGGGACAGAAAAGGTTTGAGTGAACTGGCGGGCCATAATATTTATGAATCGTTGTAATCATAGGGCATTGAATAAATGCGGAACAATAAAGGGACTATCAAGGGAGAGTTAAATATGTTATTAGGACTTATATTGGCAATTATTGCAGGTGCTTTGGTCAGTCTGCAAACGATATTCAATAATAAGGTGAATGAGCGGACAGGTTCGTGGGCCACCACGACATTGGTATTGGGAACGGGGTTCTTGGCTTCCTTGCTGGGGAGTCTTATTTTTGAAGGAAAAAATACATTTGTTTTACAGCATATGCAGCCATGGTACTGGTTCAGCGGCATGATTGGTGTCGGCGTTGTGTTCTGTCTGGTGCAAGGAATGAAGCGACTGGGTCCCACCTATGCAATCTCCATCGTATTGACGGCACAATTGGGTACCGCCCTGTTATGGGATTCTTTAGGGTGGCTGGGATTAGAAAAAATTCCGTTTACCTTAAATAAGTTGATCGGTGTAATCGTCATTATCGGCGGTATTCTAGTATTCAAGCTTGGTCAAGGACGTACTAAGGAACCGCAAGAAAATACTACACCTATACCTGATTCGATGAAGGGCTAAAGGAGGCAGAAAAGCAGCACCTCAAGCAGGTACTGCTTTTTCAATTCCATAGGCGAGAAAAAATGTTTACGGTCGTGTATATATTTTTTCATCCATGATACAATGAAAATATCTTAAAATAACTGCTTTAAGAGCCTGATATTTGAAATAGGAGACAATAAATAGATCGGTTACCGTGTTCGGGAACGGTCTTATTTGTGCTTCATGAATCTGGAACAAACAGAGTGATTGAGTGAGTGAGGTGAAACATAGATGAGTAATGCTGAAAATATAAAGGGATCACCTAACGACCCAGACAGATCCGGCTCTTTGTTGCCTGTTGCGCAGACAGGTGAACGGAAAATTGAGCATGTCCGTCTTTGTCTGCAAGAAGATGTGGCCGGACATGGGGTCACCAGCGGACTGGAGCGCTATGCTTTTAAGCACTGCGCTTTGCCTGAGCTGCATTTTGACGAGGTGCGTCTGGATACAACTTTTATGGGACGCGCTGTACGGACACCGCTGCTCATCAGTTCTATGACTGGCGGCAGCGCGGAGACAGGAGCGATTAATGAGCGATTGGCAGAGACCGCAGAAAGACGCGGCTGGGCGTTGGGCGTCGGCTCTGTACGAGCTGCGGTGGAAAAAGAGGAATTGGCTTCAACCTTTGCGGTCCGCCGTCTAGCGCCCAGCATCCCGATCCTTGCCAATCTGGGAGCAGTGCAGCTCAACTACGGATTTGGTGTGGACGATTGCCAACGTGCAGTGGAAATTGCCGGAGCGGATATGTTGGTGCTGCACTTGAACGGATTGCAGGAGATTTTCCAACCGGAAGGGAATTTGGATTTTAGCGGACTGCTTGATCGCATCAAAGAGTTGTGTCGTCGTCTTTCGGTGCCTGTAGGCGTGAAGGAAGTAGGCTGGGGCATAGATGGCGAGACGGCATCGAGATTGTACGATGCAGGCGCCGCTTTTATTGATGTGGCTGGTGCGGGCGGGACAAGCTGGAGCCAGGTGGAGAAATTTCGTAATCCTGATCCTGTACGCCGTGCAGCGGCGGAGGCATTTGCGGATTGGGGCAATTCGACCGCTGATTGTATCGTGGAGGTTAGAGCAGCTCAGCCTAATGGCACTCTGATCGGTAGCGGTGGACTAAAAAATGGTGTCGATGCTGCGAAGGTACTAGCTTTGGGCGCTGACATGGCAGGCTTTGGTCGCTCTTTGCTTGGCTCGGCGGTCGCCTCAAGCGAGGCGCTGGAAGCGCGATTGGAGCAAGTGGAGCTGGAATTGCTTACAGTCATGTTCGGCATCGGAGTAGCAGAGATTGAAGGTCTTAAAGATACGACCAGACTAAGAAGGA
Organism: Paenibacillus ottowii; assembly: GCF_006874425.1. Lineage (GTDB taxonomy): Bacteria > Bacillota > Bacilli > Paenibacillales > Paenibacillaceae > Paenibacillus > Paenibacillus ottowii. The sequence continues at coordinate 202,019 of NZ_VIJZ01000003.1, read as the reverse complement.
AGGTGAACGGATGAGTGGATTCATCAAGTTGGTTCCGATGAACGCCGAGCAATATGAACGCTTTGAGCAGCGCTCGCTCGCGGATTATGCGGAGGAGAAAATCCAGGCAGGCACGTGGACGGTGGAAGAGGCACCGGAACGGGCAAAGGAGAGCTTTGCAACATATTTGCCGCAAAGGCTAGATACGCCCCATGCTCACCTGTACATGCTTGAGTATTCAGCTAGTGCGGGTCAGGGCCCAGAGGAAGTGGGATATATCTGGTTCAATATTACAGAAGGTACGCAGGGCAAAGAGGCCTTTTTGCTGGATATTCTCGTTTACGATTCATATCAGGGACGAGGTCTGGGTACGTTGACGATGCAGGCGTTGGAACAAGAAGCTCGGAGGCTGGGTGCGGTTCGCATCGGTCTGCATGTATTCGGGCATAATGAGCGGGCTTTGCATGTATATCGCAAGTCGGGTTATCGGGTTACGGATATCCAGATGAGCAAGGAAATCTAAATAAATATCTAAATAGGGTATAGGGATGCAGCAAAATCCTAAATTCACAGTCATATGCTTGCCGCATGTATAGGTTCTCCTATATAATGTGGGTTGGTAAACTGACAGATGGTATAACGCATATTTTATATAAACGGGAGTTGTTCTGATTATGGCTTTAAAAGCGGGGATCGTGGGCTTGCCGAACGTGGGCAAATCAACACTGTTTAACGCAATAACGCAGGCGGGAGCGGAATCCGCAAACTATCCATTTTGTACAATTGACCCCAATGTAGGAGTTGTTGAAGTACCGGATGAGCGGCTGGATAAGCTGACTGAACTGGTAGTACCAAACAAAACGGTGCCAACGGCTTTTGAGTTTGTTGATATTGCTGGACTTGTACGAGGCGCCAGTAAAGGTGAGGGTTTGGGTAACAAATTTTTGGCTCATATTCGTGAAGTAGATGCCATTGTTCATGTGGTACGCTGCTTTGAAGATGAGAATATTACTCATGTGGACGGCAAAATTGACCCGATCAGCGACATTCAAACGATCAATTTGGAATTGATTCTGGCGGATATCGAAAGTGTAGACAAGCGCATTGAGCGTTCCCGCAAGAACATGAAGGGCGGTAACAAGCAGTACGCCCAAGAAGTTGAAGTGCTGGAGCGGATCAAGGAATCGCTGTATGCTGACAAGCCTGCACGTAGCGTAGAATTGACAGAAGATGAAAAGCTGATTATACGTGACCTTCATTTGCTCACGATGAAGCCTGTACTGTATGCGGCTAATGTCAGTGAAGATGGTGTAACGGAAGCGGACAGCAATCCATATGTGCAAAAGGTACGTGAATTTGCGATAGCGGAAAATGCTGAAGTGGTACCGATCAGCGCCAAAGTAGAGGCTGAAATTGCCGAACTGGAAGGCGAAGACAAGGCAATGTTCCTTGAGGAACTGGGGCTGGCTGAATCCGGTCTGAACCGTCTGATCAAAGCAGCTTACCGCTTGTTGGGGCTGTATACGTATTTTACAGCAGGTGTGCAGGAAGTGCGCGCATGGACGATTCACAAAGGAACCAAAGCACCTGGCGCTGCCGGCGTAATCCACTCGGATTTTGAACGCGGATTTATTCGCGCTGAGGTTGTATCCTATGATGATTTGGTTGCTGCTGGTTCTATGAACGGGGCCAAAGAACGTGGTCAGCTTCGTTTGGAAGGCAAGGAATATGTGGTGCAGGACGGAGACGTTATGCATTTCCGTTTTAATGTCTAGTATGCATTTCAGTGTATAGTACCAGTGTTTATATGACGGATTGTCAAGCTAAGTGCGACAGTTCCTCTGAAAAGGATTCGTGAGCGGTTCTCCAACCCAAGCATTTTCGTGGTCTATGGTTGATCAAGCGCAGAGCAGTCTCCAAGGCTTCATCCGTGATTTGCGCAAAATCTGTCCCCTTGGGAAAAAACTCTCGCAAGAGGCCATTGGCATTCTCATTCGAGCCGCGTTGCCAGGAAGAATACGGATCTGCGAAATATACCTGTAGGCCATGAGCTTCTTCCAAGCTGGCGTAACAGGCAAATTCCTTGCCACGATCTGCAGTAGCGGTTTGAAATGCACCGTCAGGGTACTGCGAGGCTACTACACCAAAAGCAATTTCCATGGACAAAGCTGTACGGTCAGGCATGGGAACGGCGGTGTACAGTCGGGTCTTGCGTTCGATGAATGTAGCTACGCAGCCCTTGCTTTTCCCACGGCCCGAGACGACCGTATCGAGCTCCCAATGACCGAAGGTTTTCCGGGAACGAACCTCTTTCGGACGCTGAGAGATGGTCTTACCCACAGCGAACTTGCCGCGTGTCTCTACAGGCTTCTGCCGTTTACCTTTGTGGCGTAGGACGGCAAGCACTCCTTTCACCAAACGGCCTGTATATAGCCAGCGATAGATGGTTTTAAAGCAGACCACAGGGTGTCCCTCTTGACGGAGTCGTTCTACGATCTGCTCGGGAGACCACGTGGCATGAAGCTTTTCTTCAATAAGGACCGACTGCTGTGGTGTCCATTTTCCGGCTGGGACGGAGGACTTACGTCGCTGGACATAGCTCTCCTGAGATCGCTCGGCACAATAGGGCTTCTGCGTTTCATTTCGACGGAGTTCTCGGCAAATGGTGGCATGATGCCTGCCCAATTCACTGGCAATGGTTCGAGCACTTTTCCCCTGCTGGTGGAGGATTTCTAGCTTGCTGCGCTCGATTATGCTAAGATGTGTGTAGCTCATGGTGGATTCTCCTTGTGTGAATGTGGTGTAGGAACCTTCATTCTACACGAATCCGGCCATGGGCCATTTTTTATTTATTTCCAGTAGGTGTCGCACTTCATATTACAATCCGTCATATATAAACATATTAGGTGAATGTATATGGGTTTCCTATATATATCAGTTACGTAGTCGCTGCCTGTCCCGGGCGGCGGCTTTTTATTTGACTCGCATTTTTTTCTTAGTTGGAAGCTTGTTATACAAAGCGCTAAAAGAGATTTGGTGTATTCGACTTCAAGTGATTTGCGAATTTTTGCAAAAACCTAAATTAGCAAGTATTTTATGTAGCTAATTAATCGAAAAGTTGTTATAATAAAGAGCTGTAGCCAGCGAATTTATGCTGGTTTCATATTAATTTAACTGAAGAGGTGAATCGCTTGTTGGACCGATTGCAATCATTGGCGGACCGCTACGATAAACTGAGCGAACTGCTCTGCGATCCGGATGTGGCGAACGATAGCAAAAAACTTAGAGATTATTCCAAAGAACAGTCTGATTTACAGCCTGCTTATGAAGCATATACCGAATATAAAACTGTCGTTGAGGAGCTGGACGCTGCTAAAGCCATGCAGGCTGAAAAGCTGGACGACGAGATGCGTGAAATGGTCAAAATGGAGATTGAAGAACTGAGTGCCCGTAAGCGGGAGCTGGACGAGAAAATTCGTATTTTGCTGCTGCCGAAGGACCCGAATGATGATAAGAACGTTATTATTGAAATTCGTGGTGCTGCGGGCGGTGACGAGGCCGCACTGTTTGCAGCGGACTTGTACCGGATGTACACCCGTTATGCAGATGCCCAAGGCTGGCGTGTAGAGCTGATGGATGCGAACATGAATGACCTTGGAGGTTTTAAAGAGGTTATCTTCATGATTAACGGACGCGGTGCATACAGCAAAATGAAATTCGAAAGTGGCGCACACCGTGTACAGCGGATTCCGACTACAGAATCCGGTGGACGTATTCATACATCTACCTCTACGGTGTCCGTGATGCCAGAGGCAGAGGAAGTGGATATCGAAATTTTAGACAAGGATATCCGCGTGGATACTTTCTGCTCCAGTGGTGCGGGCGGTCAATCCGTTAATACAACCAAGTCGGCGGTGCGTGTAACGCATATGCCAACAGGTATTGTGGCAACCTGTCAGGACGGCAAGTCCCAGAACTCCAACAAGGAGAAGGCACTGCAAGTTTTGCGCGCCCGTATTTCGGATATGATGCGTCAGGAAGAGGAAGCCAAATATGCAGGCGAGCGTAAGAGCAAAGTAGGTACCGGGGACCGCAGTGAGCGTATACGTACCTACAACTTCCCGCAAAGCCGTGTAACGGATCATCGCATTGGTCTGACCATGCATAAGCTGGATCAGGTGATGAATGGAGAGATCGAAGAAATCGTATCAGCACTCACCATTGCAGAGCAGGCTGATTTGATGGAACAAGAGGTTTAAGTTTTGGGGAACGAACGCGATTGTGTGTATCGGATGCCGCCGGAACGGAACATGAGTATCAGAGAAGCCTTAGTTGAGGCTTCTTCTTTTTTAGGAAGTTGCGGCGTGTTGGAGCCGCAGCATAATGCCCGCTTGCTGCTGGAACATGCGCTTGGGCTGGAGGGAACGAGATTCTACGCTGCATTGGGTGATCAATTCCCTTCCTCCGTCAAGAAGGCATGGGAACGGATCATCGCCCGCAAAGCTGCGGGAGAACCGGCGCAGTATATTATCGGACGGCAGGAATTTTACGGCCGCCCGTTCGCAGTTTCACCGTCGGTGCTGATTCCGCGCCCTGAGACAGAATTGCTCGTCGAAGCGATACTTCAGCACGGCGACCGGCTGTGGCCAAGCGGCGCTCCGCACGCGCTTGACATCGGTACGGGCAGCGGCGCGATTGCCGTGACGCTGGCAGCTGAGCGGCCGCGCTGGCACGTGGCGGCGGGGGATATTTCTGCCGCTGCGCTCAAAATGGCGGCTCAGAACGCCGCTCATAACGGCGCAGCCGTAGAATTCCGCGAGGGCGATCTGCTAAGGCCGTTTGCGGGCACGGCGGTGGACATCCTTGTGTCCAACCCGCCATATATTCCGGCTGCTGACATCGCTGGCTTGCAGCCAGAGGTGCGCGACCATGAGCCGCGGATGGCGCTGGACGGAGGTCCTGACGGGCTTGGCCCGTATCGGGCCATGCTAGAGCAGTTGGGACTCCTTCAGACTCCCCCCCGGCTAATCGGGTTTGAGCTGGGGATGGGACAGGCCAGAGACGTGGCTGATCTACTGGAACAGGCAGGTCATTGGAGGAATATTTTAATCATTCCTGACCTTGCTGGGATCGAGCGACATGTCCTTGGTGTCTCGGAGTAATGCTGCATTTTCTTTTTGCGAGTCTTTCCTTTAGAATAAGAGGAGTATGACCGAGAAACGGCTCAGGGGGAAATCATGCTTCAGAAATTGAAAAAAGTTGATGGTCCGGTTATTTTTATTCTGGTTTTGCTCATGGCGATTAGTATTATAACGGTATACAGTGCTGGTAGGGGGCCTACAAACCTGGCAGAACACGGCAACGATTACCAGAAGATGATCGGGTATTATATATTGGGCTTTGTAGTGATCTTGGGTTTAGCGATAGTCGATTTTCGGATATTCATTAAAAAAGCCTTGTATGTATATGGAGGCGGAATCTTTCTGTTGATTCTCGGCTTTTTTGGCGGGACGGTTAATAACTCTCAAGGGTTCTTGAAAATTGGCGGTTTGAATCTTCAGCCTGCTGAGGTATTCAAGCTGGTTCTTATCATTTTTTTGACGTACATGCTGGTTAAAAAACGCAAAAGCAAGCTGTATTTTGTTCAGGATGTGCTTCCAGTTGCACTGGTCAGCTTTGTCCCGTTTGCCATGGTCATGGCACAAAATGACTTGGGTAATGCGCTTGGTTACATTGTCATCGTCATTGGTATGCTATGGATTGGTAATGTGAAGGCATCCCATGCGCTGATCGGGTTTATCGTTTTTGCAGTCGCCGTTGGCGGGGGGATCAAAGCGTATATTTCGTTTCACGATGAGATTGATTCCTTTATGAAGGGGATTGGCCGTAGTCACTGGGTAGAGCGTTTGGACCCTTGGCTGGTACCGGATAAAGCAACCGCGAAGGCATCTTATCATACCAAAAATGCCAAACTGGCAATCGCTTCCGGCGGGATGATGGGTAAGGGCTTTTTGCAAGGAACCTCGGTACAGTCCGGGCGTGTTCCTTATACGTATGCGGATTCTATTTTTGTAGTTGTAGCCGAGGAGTTTGGATTCGTAGGTTCATCCGTTCTGCTATTGCTATATTTTATATTGATACATCGAATGATCCTGATTTCACTGGAATGCCGGGATCGGGCTGGCCCGTATATTATTGTCGGGATTGTGTCCATGTTGCTGTATCAGATTTTTGAGAATATTGGTGCGTTTCTGGGCATTATGCCACTTACGGGAATTACGCTTCCGTTCATAAGCTATGGGGGTACCTCGTTGCTTATTAACATGGCTAGTATTGGCCTGGTTATGAGTATTAAGGTCCATGGCCAAGAACTGGAAGATGACCTGCCGCAGCCTTCCAGAGTAAGCTTGACGAAGGCGAAAAAAGCTTAGTGCAGGTAATTGCAGCTAAAAGCTGATGGGGATTTGTATGAGATGAAACGGTGAAATGAAAGAGTCCAGATTATGAAATCTGGGCTTTTTTATATTTCTAGGTGACGATAAGTTTGCGATGCCCGATTTTTTAAGAGATTCATAGGTTTAGACTCTCCCAAACCGGACAGACTGATAGACATGATAGAGTTTGGGTTTGGGGGGAACGAAGATGAGCAGTTGGATAAAGCAAGTTGCAATGATACTCTTTTGTATTTCGATATTAATGATGTCTTGGGAAGGCCAAAAGACGGATGCTGCGATGACCACAGGGGCAAGAGGAGCTGTAACGTCTGGAGTGACCACTACAGGATTGAAGGTCATTCCGCACGATTCCATTCGACTGCGTATTTTAGCTAATTCCGATCGTCCAGAGGATCAGTTGGTTAAGCGCGAAATACGGGACGCTATTGTGCAGCAGATGAATACATGGGTAGGTGAGTTGGACAATCCACAAAGCCTGAATCAAGCCAGAGTATTGATTGACGCACATTTACCTGAAATTGATCGTTTGGTAGGTGCTGAACTTGCTCGTCGCGGTATAGCGTATGCTCATCAGGTAGAGCTGGCAAGTGTACCTTTTCCGACGAAAATGTACGGGGGGCTTGTCTACCCGGCAGGGAATTATGAGGCGCTTCGTGTTACACTGGGGCAAGGAAAAGGACAAAATTGGTGGTGTGTACTGTTCCCGCCGTTGTGTTTTATTGATGCAGGTAGTGGTGAAGCAGCAGCGCAAACTGTATCGGCAAAAACGAATCATGGAGACAGTCGAACGAAGGGGAATGGGAAGGAGCCAGAAGTGCGCTTTTTTCTGTGGGATGCCCTTACGGGGCTGTGGAGCTGGGTGAGTGGCTTGTTTGCCTAAGTGCTTCGCCAGAGCTGTGTAAAAGAGAACGACGAGTGTAAGTTTCCCCATATGTTATAATGGAACTTACGATAGATATACAGATGGCAGAGCCAATTTGAACTGATTTGTTACAGTAGATTTTTAAGGATCAGGGAGATGCACTGGCCTGTATGACAATAAGATATGGGATGATCTAATATGAGCGATAAAGTGAATCAAATGCAAGATATGCACGCAGGTCTTGTGAAAAAGGAAAAAGCTGCGCAGAAGCAGGCGTTACAGCCTTCTCAAACACATTGGTGGGACGTAAGGTGCTTGGTTCCTAAAGAAGATATGACTATATCAACTATATCGTCTGCTGAGGTGGAAAAAGCGGATTCCGTTGGTTTTGTGAATAACGCTGATGGGAATGGTTCTGACGGAGTTTCGGCTGGACAGGCTCGAATCGCTGCGGAAGAGGGCATACGAGAGGCCGCCCTACTTCTTCAGGCTGGAGAGACGGTAGCCTTCCCTACGGAAACTGTGTACGGACTAGGAGCTGATGCGCGCAGCACTAAAGCAGTGGAGGCGGTATTTGCTGCTAAAGGACGCCCTTCCGACAACCCGCTCATTGTCCATATTTCCGATGCTGCTCAATTAAACGGGATGGTAGCAGAAATAAACGATACAGCCCGAGCGCTGATGAATGCCTTTTGGCCAGGACCACTGACTCTCGTATTGCCAGTAGTGTCACAGGCACTATCATCGCGTGTGACAGCCGGACTGGACACGGTCGGTGTGCGCATGCCAGATCATCCGATCGCGCTGCGCTTGATCACGGAGGCCGGTTGTCCGCTGGCTGCACCAAGCGCCAACCGCTCGGGAAGACCCAGTCCTACCTTGGCACAGCATGTGCTGGAGGACCTGGAGGGCCGCATCGGCGGCATTTTGGACGGAGGTCCCACGGGGGTGGGACTGGAGTCCACGGTAGTGCAAGTCGGTGACGACGGAACCGTCACCATTCTGCGCCCCGGCGGCGTGACGGCTGAACAGCTCGCTGCGGTTGCTCGCGCCGTCGTATTGGACCCGGCGTTGGCTGCCACACCGGGGCAGGACGCCGATAGCCTGGCGCCGCGCTCGCCAGGCATGAAGTATACACACTATGCGCCGCGAGGCCGCTTGAGTGTGGTACAAGGCCCGTCGTCTGATGAAGTGACGGGCTGGATTCGCGCTGCGCTGGTGGAGGCTGCCGCGCGCGGAGAGCGCACAGCGGTGCTCGCGTTCGACGACCATGCCGCCGGCTATGCCGGAGAACGAGTCTACACGCTGGGCAGGCTGGACGCGCTTCATGAGGCGGCGCAACGTCTATACGGCGTGCTGCGCCGCTGCGATGAGGACGGCGTTACCTACATTTTGGCGGAAGCCTGTCCGCCAAAAGGATTGGGAGACGCCGTTATGAATCGACTGCTTAAAGCGGCAGGTCATCGAATCATCTGTCTGTAGCATCCGTAAAAAATGAAGCTTCTTCTTTTAATTTCTTCTCTTTCCTCGTCGCTGTTTCGGGTCTTTTCAGTGCCTGCTTGTACTGATTTGCCCCTTGTCCGCATAACGTGTACAAGAACAGACGGACAATGGAGGGATGAATATGCTGGCATCCTCTGCCGATGCTGGGCAGGTTGTAACGATTCTGATCATGGCGGTAGCGCTAGGGATGGATGCGCTGTCGCTGGGCGTAGGGATCGGTATGAAGGGGATACGCCTGCGAGACGTGCTGCGCATCAGTATTGTGATTGGCTTTTTTCACATTCTGATGCCATTGCTGGGAATGTTCACAGGCCATTATATGAGTTCTTTATTAGGCCATGTGACGACCTATTTCGCAGGGGGATTACTCATCCTTTTGGGCGGGCATATGGTATATAACTCCTTTAAAGGGGACGGCGTACAGGTGTTGGATCATCGGTCGCCTTTGGGTCTTTTGCTATTTGCGCTTGGGGTGAGCATTGACTCATTTTCTGTAGGAGTGTCTTTAGGGATGTTCCAGAGTGATCTGGTACTGACTGTCCTGGCCTTTGGCTTTTGCGGAGGAGCGATGGCCATGCTGGGTCTGTTGCTGGGGCGCAAGGTCAGCCGCAATCTGGGGGATTATGGAGAAGCGGTGGGTGGTGCTATATTACTGGCATTCGGCTTTATGTTTATGTTTTGATTTTAACGTGGACAGTGTAAAATAAATACAGGATTTTAGTAATCCTCTGTTTATATATTTTTAACATACGGGGGGTGAAGGCGTTGAAGAATATTTTATTTGTATGCACAGGGAACACTTGTCGCAGTCCAATGGCTGAGGGGATGCTGCGTAAATTGGCTGCTGAGCATGGATTGGAACTGGACGTGCGTTCTGCGGGAGTAGCTGCGATGGAAGGCACGCCGATATCCCGACATGCAGAGGCGGTTCTGCGTGATCACGATATTACCGATCAGATCACTTCAACCCCTTTAAGCGACGGGCTTGCCGAGTGGGCACATCTGATCTTAACCTTGACGCAAGGACATAAACAGCATGTCGTTCAGCGGTTTCCCCAAACGGCGGGCAAAGTATTTACGCTTAAGGAATATGTGGAAGACCGGGAAGCAGTGCTGAATGATGTACAGGAGTTAGATGGCTTGTATGCTTCACAGCAGTTGATGGCTTCATTGGGACAAGAGCTATCGGTGGAGGAACGTGAACGTATAATTGAATTGCATCAACGGATTCCGGGCTTCGATATCTCAGATCCGTTTGGCGGTTCGCGGGAGGACTACGATGTCACAGCATCGGAAATCCGTACGGCTTTGCATAAGTTGTTGGACAAGTTAAAGGGTTCTTCCGAATGAAATAGGCACTATCCCTCTATTTTGTACGGAATTTGTTGATTTTCAGCAGCTAATCCGTTAAGATAAGGTGGAAAAATGAGCATCCGGTGTAACTGGCGACAAAAGTGGGATTAACCACGGTGGAGCATCGGATATACGGCCGGTCGCCTGGGCAAAAGAGCAATTCCACATAGGTGTGGACTGCTCTTTTTTCGTATACGAGCTACAGCAGATTTTCTGTTGTCTTCTTGTTCTTCCATTTTTTCTGCTCGAAATCTGAAACATCGGCTATAATATAGTCAGATTGTGATCAGGAGAGAGTGTGTTGAACTCGGGGCATAGACCATGCCTAGTCTCTGAGAGGCTGTTCAACCAAAGGAGGTTCCAATGGTAGAACAATTGGATCATGAGATTTCACTCGAAGCACAGACCGCTTCTGTCGTGCGGGAAATTGCAGAGGCAGCCAGTCTCAAAGCGGGTCGCCTGCTGGTTATTGGCGCAAGCACGAGTGAAGTGGCTGGAAGTCGCATCGGCACGGCAGGGGCGCTCGACGTGGCTCAGCAAGTGTTGTCTGGAGTAGAGTCCGTTCGCAGAGAGTATGGCTTTGATGTGGCGTTTCAATGCTGTGAGCACTTGAACCGAGCGCTGGTTGTTGAACGTTCTCTACTGGAACGATTAGGACTGATGGAGGTTGCGGCCGTTCCTGTTCGTACAGCAGGGGGGTCTATGGCTACCGTTGCCTATCGTTCTATGGACGATGCGTGTCTGGCAGCGAACGTACAGGCTCATGCCGGGATAGACATCGGCGAAACGCTGATTGGCATGCATCTGCGCCCGATTGCCGTTCCGTTTCGCCCAAGCCTTCGCTGGATTGGTGAAGCACGTGTGACGGCTGCGTTCACTCGTCCTCCACTTATTGGCGGACAACGGGCAGTGTACAGTCTGGAACAAGAAGCCGGCGGAAACTGCGATTAGCATTTGGCATGTCGGCATGTTTGTACTGATTTCTTTGCATTGATGATGAGGTACCCAACAGAGGAGCAGGCATTTGCTTGTATGCCCAACAATTTGACCATGGAGAGGGAGTAATCAATCATGATGGAACATCTGCGTAAAAGTGACCCGGCAGTGATGGAAGCAATGGGGCTTGAACTAAAAAGGCAACGCCACAATATCGAGCTGATCGCATCCGAAAACATCGTCAGCGAAGCAGTAATGGAAGCCATGGGCTCCGTGCTTACCAATAAATATGCTGAAGGTTATCCGAACAAACGCTATTATGGTGGCTGTGAGCATGTCGATGTCGTTGAAGATATTGCACGTGATCGCGCGAAAGAACTATTCGGTGCCGAGCATGCGAACGTGCAACCTCACTCTGGAGCACAAGCTAATATGGCGGTATATCTGGCTGCTCTTCAACCTGGTGATACTGTACTGGGTATGAATCTGGCGCATGGCGGCCACTTAACACACGGAAGCCCGGTTAATGCCTCCGGCTTGTTGTACAACTTTGCCGCTTACGGTGTGCGTGAAGACAACTTCCGCATCGACTACGATGAAGTGCGCAAAGCAGCTTTCAAGCACCGCCCTCGTCTGATCGTAGCTGGTGCAAGTGCATATCCGCGTACTATTGATTTTGAAGCTTTTGCTTCTATCGCTAATGACGTAGGTGCGTTGTTCATGGTGGATATGGCGCATATCGCTGGTCTCGTGGCAGCAGGAATCCACCCAAGTCCAGTTCCTCATGCCCAATTTGTGACAACAACGACACACAAAACGCTGCGTGGTCCGCGCGGGGGTCTGATTCTGACTCGCAAAGCATGGGCGCAAGCGATTGATAAAGCTATCTTCCCGGGTACTCAAGGCGGACCACTGATGCACGTGATCGCATCCAAAGCGGTTGCTTTGGGTGAAGCGCTCCAGCCATCATTCAAAACCTATGCGCAAAACGTAGTTCGCAACGCACAGGTGCTGGCCGAAACACTACTGGCAGAGGGGATTAACATTGTATCCGGGGGTACGGATAATCACTTGATGCTGCTGGATACACGTAATTTGAATATTACAGGTAAAGAAGCGGAACATGTATTGGATTCCGTGGGGATCACGGTTAACAAAAACGCCATTCCGTTTGACCCAACAAGTCCGTTCGTTACCAGCGGCATCCGTATTGGTACACCTGCTGCAACTTCTCGTGGTATGGATGAAGAGGCCATGGTTAAGATTGGTAAAATTATTGCGGACACCCTTAAAAATCCAAAAGATGACACGGTATTGTCCAAAGCAAGCCAAGCGGTTGGCGAGTTGACAGATAAGTTCCCGATCTATCCAGGAACGCAATACTAATTCGTCGTCATTTCATATTCTTTATGTAATAAGGCTTTTTCCCTTCCGTTCGTGGAGGGGAGAAAGCCTTTTTTGATTTCAAACGACTCGGAACCTGCGTTTTTGGGTAATAAGCGATTACAGTAAGGATTATGCGCATTTTCCTTCAAGATCTACGACAAAGGAGTGATTGCATTGAGTCAAAGAAAATCCGCGCAATTATTGCAGCAGCTCATATTTGTGGGACCGATGGCGTTGTTTTTCGTCTTGATTATGGTCATTCCGTTTCTGCTGGGGCTATATTATTCCATGACGAACTGGGATGGCGTATCTGAACATGTCCGATGGCTCGGGCTAGGGAATTACATTCATATTTTTAGAGATGATCCAGATTTCCGTAATGCGTTCTGGTTTACGGTCCGTTTTACCGTATGTGGCGTCATTCTAACGAATCTGGTTGGCTTTTTCCTGGCCTATGCGCTTACAAAACCATTGCGTACCCGCAATGCACTGCGAACGGTGTTTTTTATGCCTAATATGATCGGCGGTTTGCTACTCGGCTTTATCTGGCAGTTTATATTTATACGCGGTTTTTCTGCGGTGGGAGAGGCGACAGGACTTTCCTTTTTCAAACTGCCGTGGTTGGGGGATGGGCCGACTGCTTTTTGGGGGACTGTCATTGTGTTTGTTTGGCAATACGCAGGTTATCTCATGGTTATTTACATATCCTCTCTAAATAATGTCCCGCACGCCCTTATTGAATCGGCGCAAATCGACGGTGCGAGCCGAAGACAGATTTTGCGTCATATTGTGGTGCCGCTTATTATGCCAGCAGTGACCGTCTGCTTGTTCCTAGCGATATCCTGGTCCTTTAAAGTATTTGAGTTGAATCTGGCTTTGACAAAGGGGGGACCGTTCAAGGCGACAGAGTCTGTAGCGTTGGATATATATAATGAAGCGTTTACAAATAATCGACTTGGATTGGGGACTGCCAAGGCTATGATTTTCTTCGTGGTTGTTGCGATCATTACCAGCATTCAGGTGCGTCTCACGAAGAAAAAGGAGGTCGAAATGTAATGGGAAAAACATCGAACTATCGTTTAAGCACATGGGTAGCTGAAATATTACTTATTGTGGTTGGGTTGGTCTTTCTAGTTCCGTTCTACTTTTTGCTTGTGAACTCCGTTAAATCTTTTGGAGATATTTTGGCCCATTCCGCATCGTGGCCGACAACCTTCCGTTTTGAAAACTATGCTAATGCCTGGAATAAAATAAACTTTCCCACCGCACTCGGGAATTCCCTGATCGTCACGATCGTCAGCAATGCGCTTCTGCTGCTGATCAGCTCGATGGCCGCCTACCAAATGGTTCGGCATGACACTTTTTTTAATCGGTTCCTGTTCGGTTTGCTTGTGGCCGCGATGGTCGTGCCTTTCCAATCGATTATGTTGCCGCTTATGGAAGTGTCCAATGTGTTAAGCCTGAACAACAGCATACCAGGACTGATTTTGTGCTATTTGGGTTTTGGAGCGCCTCTATCGGTGTTTCTGTTTCATGGTTTTATTAAAACCGTGCCTATTGAGGTCGAGCAAGCGGCAAGAGTGGACGGGGCCTCTCGTTATGGGGTGTTCTTTCGCATCGTTTGCCCATTGTTGCTCCCTATGTTCGTGACCGTACTTATTTTGAACACGTTATGGATCTGGAACGACTATCTGCTGCCTTCACTCATTTTGAACGGCCCTGAGCTGCGTACGATTCCGATTGCGACCTATATGCTGTTTGGTCAATATACCAAGCAATGGGACTTGGCACTGCCGGCATTGGTACTTGGAATCACGCCAATCGTTGTCTTTTTTCTGGTGATGCAAAAATATATCGTTTCTGGCATTGCAGCCGGAGCGGTTAAAGGCTGATGGGAGGGATATCGGATGAAAAAGACAGTGTTGCTTGTCATCTCCCTGATGTTGTTGCTCACATGTATGCTTGCAGGTTGTGGTAATACGAAGGCTCAACAGACTGGGACTAAAACGATACACATTTATCAATTTAAAGTGGAGATTTCGGAGCCGTTGAACAAGCTGAAGGCTGAATATGAAAGAACGCACCCTGGCATCAAGCTGGATATCCAATCTGTCGGTGGTGGGACGGACTACGGTGCTTCGTTGAAGGCTAAATTCGCCTCAGGCGATCAGCCCGACATTTTCACAAATGAGGGCTACCAGGATCGCGATACGTGGTTTGAGTACTTGGAGGATTTGTCGGATCAGCCATGGGTGAAGGATCTGGATGATTTTGCTCGTAAGCCAATGACAGTTAACGGCAAGATTTATGGACAGCCTATGAACCTGGAGGGATTTGGTTTTGTCTATAACAAAGATTTGTTTAAAAAAGCGGGTATCACCAAACTGCCTCAGACGATTGATGAATTGGAGGAAACGGCCAAGCGACTGAAAGCGGCAGGGATTATCCCTTTTGCTAACGGCTATGCAGAGTGGTGGGTTCTGGGAAACCATTTTATCAATATCCCCTTTGCCAGACAGCCAAACCCGGAAAGCTACGTTGCCGATTTAAATAAAGGAACTGCTCGCATCCCTGGTAACACCGTGTTTGATCAGTGGGTGAAATTGCTTGACCTGACTTTAAAATACGGAAATCCTAATCCGCTCACGACAGACTACAACACACAAGTGACCCTGTTTTCGACAGGCAAGGCTGCTATGATGCACCAGGGAAACTGGACGCAGCCGCAAATAGATGGAATTAATTCTAACTTGAATTTGGGTATTCTTCCTACACCTATAGACAATGACTCCTCCGCTGGAGACAAACTCGCTGTGGGAGTGGCCTCGAATTGGGTGGTCAATAAAAACTCACCTGTGAAGCAGGAAGCAAAAGAATTTCTCAACTGGCTGGTCACATCGGAAACCGGCAAGCATTATATCACCAAGGAGTTTAAGTTCGTTCCCGCTTTCAAAAGTATCAAGTCCAGTGACGAGACCACAGGTGATTTAGGTGCGGAAATATCCCGGCATGTGAGAGAAGGCAAGATATGGAGTTGGAACTTCCAGCGCTTCCCGAAGGGGTTGAATCAGGATTTAAGCAGTAGTATGCAAGCCTATATTGCAGGAGTTATTACGAAAGACGAAATGCTTCAGCAATTTCAGGAAGCATGGGACAATCTGAAGTATAGGTAAAATATGCTGCATGGGGATGTAGAGACTATACCTTAGGTGGGAAACTTCAAGCTGAAAAGGCTTTGACGGTCAAGGGCCGTCAGAGCCTTTTTGATGTGATTTTATATGACAAAAGTCACACGAAATGGGGCCTGCCAAGTATTTTGCATGTCATATCTTTCCCTTGACAAAAGGTTGTGGTGGCAGGTGTTAAATCAACCAAGGGAATGTTATAATAAACAGGATTTACAGGCACGCATTGCATCTGTGCTTATTTGGTTTGTACAAATAGGTTACATAGATCCTTTCGAATCAGGATGTTCGATGTGCTGATGCGGAAGAACGTGACGATAATACCGGAGGGAATATATCATGGCAAAACTGGTGGTTTGCGATCACCCTTTGATCCAACACAAACTTACATTTATCCGCGATGTGCGGACCAACACGAAAGATTTCCGCGAATTGGTTGATGAAGTAGCAACATTGATGGCTTATGAAATTACAAGGGATATCCCACTGGAGAGCATTACGGTGCAGACTCCAGTTGCTGAAACAGAAGGTAAAGTGATTTCTGGTCGTATGCTGGGCCTTATTCCGATTTTGCGTGCAGGTTTAGGTATGCTGGATGGTGTCGTAAAGCTTTTGCCAGCCGCAAAGGTAGGGCATGTGGGGTTGTTCCGTGATCCTGAGACATTGCAACCAGTAGAATATTATACGAAGCTGCCTACGGATGTAACTGAACGTGAATTGATCGTGATTGATCCCATGCTGGCAACGGGTGGGTCGGCGATCGCAGCAATTGATGTATTGAAAAAGAGAGGCTGTACTCAAATTAAAATGATGAATCTGATTGCCGCTCCTGAAGGAGTGAAAGCTGTGCAGGATGCGCATCCTGATGTGGACATTTATGTCGCTGCACTGGACGAGCGTTTGGATGATCATGGTTACATTATTCCAGGCCTTGGAGATGCGGGCGACCGCTTGTACGGAACTAAGTAGACTGCTTTTGGCAATTTGGCACCATCTATGGATGCTAAGACAGAACATATATCTGGATCACAGAAGATCTGGGAAGCAGACGTTTATTATGAAAAGGGGTTCAACAGAAAATGTCTAAAATCAAAGTGATGACCATTTTCGGTGTGCGTCCGGAAGCGATTAAGATGGCTCCTCTTATCTTGGAGCTTCAGCGTCATCCGGAGCATATCGAGTCCGTGGTATGCGTTACAGCTCAACATCGCCAGATGCTTGATCAGGTTCTGGAGGTTTTTAATATTCACCCTGACTATGATCTGGATGTAATGAAGGATCGCCAGACCCTCAATGAAATCTCGATACGTGTACTTCAAGGTCTGGAGCCTGTATTGCGTGAGGCCAAACCTGATATTGTGTTGGTTCACGGCGACACACTGACGACTTTCCTGGCCAGCTATGCGGCCTTTATGCAGCAAATTGAAGTAGGGCATGTGGAAGCAGGTCTGCGGACGTGGAACAAGCTTTCTCCATATCCAGAAGAAATGAATCGTCAGCTCACAGGCGTGTTGTCCGATTTGCATTTTTCACCTACTTCTTTATCAGCTGGCAATTTGCGGAAGGAAAATAAACCTGAATCGCGAATATATGTAACAGGTAATACAGTTACAGATGTCTTTCAGTATACAGTTCGCCAGGACTACGAGCACCCTGTACTGGACTGGGCACAGGGCAAACGCCTGATTCTCATGACAGCACATCGCCGGGAGTCCCAAGGGGAACCACATCGTCAAATTTTTAACGCAGTTAAGCGGATCGCGGATGAGTTTGAGGATGTTGCAATTGTTTACCCAGTTCATCCGAGTCCAGCTGTGAAGGAACCTGCATTTGAGATTTTAGGCAACCATCCGCGCATTAAGCTGATTGATCCGCTGGATGTCGTGGATCTGCACAATTTTTATCCACACACGCATCTGATTCTTACGGATTCTGGTGGTCTTCAGGAAGAGGCGCCTTCGTTCGGAGTACCTGTTCTGGTGCTGCGTGATACGACCGAGAGACCGGAAGGAATCGAAGCGGGTACCTTGGAGCTGGTGGGTACAAGTGAAGAGAATGTGTACAATCGGACCAAGGCTCTTTTGACAGATGCTGCATTGTATGAGTCTATGAGTCAGGCAGCGAATCCTTACGGTGATGGACAGGCATCAGTAAGAATTGTCAATGCGATTCTTCACCATTACGGTGTTCAAACAGAACGTCCTGAAGAATTTCACACAATGTTCACAAAAGGTGTTCGTCCGTAATTATTAATCTTTACAAGGTAAGCATACAGTTAAACTGTACGGTTACCAAGGGATACAGCATTTTAAGATGCTTTGTCGACTGATTTTTATACTTTAGGGCGCTAAAATATCTCAATTGACAAAGCATCTTATATTTAAGTAAAATGGACTGGAATTGCAGGGGTGACATGAGAAAAGTGGTCAAACCTTCCAAGCAAAACAACAACCGAAATAACACCGGAAACGCCTTTAAAGCTATAGGACTGGTGAGCGCGATCGGCATTGATTTGACGGTATGCACACTGGGTGGTTTCTATGCCGGAAAATGGCTTGATGCCAAACTTGGTGGATCTGGGATCTGGACTGGCGTAAGCGTTCTCGTAGGCTTGGTTGTAGGCGCATTGAGTATTGCCCTTGTGATCGGAAAGGTACTGAGGGATAAATGAATGAGATGACCCGAATGCAAAAGATGTTATGGATCGTAGCGCTTATGATTATGGCTCTATGTTTCCTGGTCTCCGCCTTCATGCCCCAACATCGTGACATTGCTCACGGAATCATTCTGGGAACGGGAGTAAGCTGTCTAAATGTGCTACATATGGCCTACAAGATTCGACAGGTTGCGAGTGCGGCTGCCGGTGAAGGAAAGAAGAAAAGGGTGGGAATTGGCTTTGGCGTTCGATTGGCGACCTCAATTTTGGCAGTGGTGCTGGCTATGGAGTTTCCAGCCTATTTCCATGAGATCGCTGTAATGGCAAGCCTGGTGACTGGACAATTTCTTCTTCTAATTATAGGCATCATATTCACACTACAGGAAAAATAATGGCTCAACTGAGAAAGGGGTGAGAAAACATGTTGCATGAATCACCGATTATCGAATTGGGCGGGTTTAACATTGACTTGTCCGTCATTATTATGCTTATTGTGACTTGCGCGATTGTATTTGGATTGGCATTTGCTGCAACACGCAATCTGTCTGTGGACAATCCGAGCAAGCTGCAAAATTTTATGGAATGGGTCGTAGAATTCGTTCAAGGACTGATCTCCAGCACAATGGATTTGAAAAAAGGGAAGCCATTCCTCTCCTTGGGGATGACGCTGATCATGTTCATTTTCGTGGGCAATATGCTGGGGTTACCGTTCGGGATTGTGACTGAATTCGATAATGTGCAGAGTGCCCAAGTATTTGGACATGAAATCATTCCAGTGAAAGAAGCACTAGAACAAGCACAGGCGTCTCACCCAGGCGAAGCTGCCCATGTAGGTATCAGCTGGTGGAAATCACCTACCGCAGATGCAGGGGTGTCCATTGGACTGGCATTGATGATCTTTGTTCTGGTTCATTTCCTGGGGATCTTCCGTAATACGAAAGCTTACTTCAAGCATTACGTTCAGCCATTTCCGTTCTTTTTGCCAATTAACTTGATTGAGCAGTTCTCAAAACTATTAACACACGGTATGCGTCTGTTCGGTAATATTTTTGCCGGCGAAGTTTTGATAAGTGTTCTGTTGAAAATGACAGCACTTGGTGTGGGAGGTATGGTTGCTTCCGTATTGGGACTCGTAGTCTGGCAAGGATTCAGTATTTTTGTCGGTAGCATTCAGGCGTTCGTCTTCACCATTTTGACGTTCGTATATATATCACAGGCAATTGACACACATGAAGAAGAACATTAGGTAAATTATGTTTCAGTTTTAAGTTAAGTTCAGGAGTACGCTTCGCGCTTAACTGCAAATACATGTACAATACAAATACACATCTCTAAGGAGGATTTTTAAAATGGGAGCTTGGGCATTAATAGCAGCAGCTATCGCAGTAGGTTTGGGTGCGCTTGGCGCAGGTATTGGTAACGGTCTGATTGTAAGTAAAACAGTTGAAGGTATCGCTCGTCAGCCAGAGGCGAAGTCCACCTTGCAAACTATTATGTTTATCGGTGTAGGTCTGGTCGAAGCTCTACCTATTATCGGTGTCGTTCTGGCATTTATTTTTTACGCTAAGGCTTAATGAATTGAACTAAGCAAGGTTTGGCGGGGAAGGCACAGCCATCCGCGCCTTCTTTGTTCGTTTGAACATGAAAGATCCAGAACCGACGTTCACCGGAAAGGAGTGACTTCAATTGAGTTTAAATTGGACAAGTATCGTTTTCACTATCATTGCATTTTTGATCTTGTACTGGTTACTGACGCGCTATGCATTTGGCCCTCTCTTTTCCGTAATGGAAAAACGGCGTCAACTCGTATTACAGCAAATGAATGAGGCGGCACAAACGCGTGAACAGGCTGCTGCTTATGTTGAAGAGCAAAAGCAGGCTCTCCAGCAAGCGCGCAAGGAAGCCTACGATATTATAGAGCAATCAAAACAAACAGGTAACAAGCAAGCGGAACAAATTATTATTCAGGCTAAAGACGAAGCTGTCCGCCTGAAAGACGAAGCTGTTCGTGAAATCACAAGCGAGCGTAATAAGGCAGTTGCCGAATTGCGTAGCGAAGTGGGTAAAGCTTCGGTACAAATTGCTTCCAAACTGATTCAAAAGGAAATTAAGGAAGACCAAGTCCAGGGAGAGCTTGTCGACCAATACCTTAAAGAGGTAGGAGGCAAAGCATGAGCCGAGATACGGTAGTTGCCAAACGGTATGCGAAAGCTTTGTATGAAGTAGCAGAGCAGGAACAGACCATTATGGAAACCGAACAGGAGCTACGTGCTTTTGTAGAAGCTGTATCGGGGGATGCTGAAATCCGTAAATTCATTAATTCTCCTAACATTACGGAAGCAGTCAAGCTTCAGGTACTGGCTAGCAATTTTGAAGGCAAGTTGTCTGCGTCGCTGATTAACACGATTAAGCTGTTGATTCAGCGCAGCAGAGCAGATTTGTTCGAATCTCTCCTGGCCGGATATCTTGAGATTCAGGAATACAAGCTGGGAATTGCCCATGCTAAGGTGTATTCGACGTATGCTTTAAGTGATCAGGAAAAAACAACGGTAGCCGAAGAATTTGGTGCCCGTGAACATAAAACAATCCGTGTGGAAAACATAGTGGACCCGAGTCTACTGGGCGGATTGAAAGTGGTTATCGGCGATACACTGTACGACGGCAGTCTGGCCGGCAAGCTGGATCGTCTTGAGAAATCCTTTAACAGACGAGTATAGAAGATAGGGGTGAACACACTTGAGTATCAAACCTGAAGAAATCAGTTCATTGATTAAAAGTCAGATTGAACAATATAAAAATGATATCGAGGTCGTTGAAGTCGGCACTGTTGTTGAAGTCGGCGACGGTATTGCCCGCGTCTACGGACTGGAAAAAGTTATGGCCGGTGAATTGGTAGAATTCGACACTGGCGTATTGGGCTTGGCGCTCAACGTGGAAGAAAGCAATGTCGGTGTTGTTATTTTGGGTCAATTCTCCGACATTCGTGAAGGTGGCCAAGTAAAACGTACAGGTCAGATCATGCAAGTCCCTGTAGGCGAAGCAATGATCGGACGTGTAGTTAACCCGCTGGGACAACCAGTTGACGGTAAAGGCCCGATTGCTACAACAGAATTCCGTCCGGTTGAAAGTCAGGCTCCAGGCGTTATGGCCCGTAAATCGGTACATGAGCCTATGCAGACAGGGATTAAAGCTATTGATGCGATGGTTCCGATTGGTCGTGGTCAACGTGAGTTGATTATCGGTGACCGTCAAACGGGGAAAACTTCTATCGCAATCGATGCAATTTTGAACCAAAAAGGCAACGGCATGAAATGTATTTATGTCGCTATTGGTCAAAAACAATCCACGGTTGCTCAAGTTGTTGAAACATTGCGTCGTCATGGTGCGTTGGAATACACGATTGTCGTTACGGCATCTGCTTCCGAACCATCACCATTGCTGTACATTGCTCCTTACTCTGGCTGTGCCATGGGTGAATACTTTATGTACAAAGGCGAGCATGTCCTGGTTGTTTATGATGACTTGACTAAACAAGCGTCTGCTTACCGGGAACTTTCCCTGTTGCTGCGCCGTCCACCGGGTCGTGAAGCATATCCAGGTGACGTTTTCTATCTGCACTCTCGTTTGCTGGAACGTGCAGCGAAGCTGAATGATGAGTTGGGTGGCGGATCACTTACTGCTTTGCCGTTCATCGAGACACAGGCTTCCGACGTTTCTGCTTATATTCCAACTAACGTTATTTCCATTACAGATGGACAGATCTTCCTGGAAGCTGACTTGTTCTATGCAGGCCAACGTCCAGCGATCAACGTAGGTATTTCCGTATCTCGTGTAGGTGGTTCTGCTCAGATTAAAGCGATGAAAAAGGTTGCAGGTTCCCTGCGTCTGGATCTTGCTCAATATCGTGAGCTTCAAGCGTTCTCCCAATTCGGGTCCGACTTGGATAAATCCACCAAGGCCCGTCTCGACCGTGGCGCACGCATGATGGAAATTTTGAAACAAGGTGTTCACCAACCGCTTGCTGTAGAGCAACAAGTAGTGAGCTTGTATACTGCTGTAAAAGGCTTCCTTGATGATATTCCTGTATCGGATGTAAAACGTTTTGAAAAAGACTTCCTGTCTTTCATGGAGTCCGATCATCAGGATGTGCTTCAATCTATTCGCGACACGAAAGACTTGGTTGCTGATAATGAAGCAGCTTTGAAGGCAGCTATCGAAAAATTCAAGAAATCATTCGCCACGTCGGTGTAATATATTGGAATTTGCCTGTTTATGATGAAAGGTGTCTAAGGAAGCGTACCCTCTGGGTTGTGGCTTCCTTGGCATGTTTTACTCTCAATAACAGGCCCTTTAACATATGTGCGGCTGGATTTTAATCTTATGAAGTTAGCTTTGGCTTGGCCAAAGCTTGAAGGTGGTGAAATCATGGCAAAAGGTATGCGCGACATTAAACGTCAGATTAAAAGTGTGCAGAGTTCGAAGCAGATCACGAAAGCGATGGAAATGGTTGCTGCCTCCAAACTGAGAAGAGCTCAAGAGAAAGCGGAGTCAGCTCGACCTTACTCGGAAAAGCTTAAAGAAGTTGTGAGTAGTATTGCCTCTGGAGCGAATAACATCAAGCATCCAATGCTGGAGAGTCGTCCAGTTAAAAAGACGGCTTATCTCATCATTACATCTGATCGTGGTCTGGCTGGTGGTTATAACGCCAATATTTTGCGACAGGTTACGCAGACGATTGCTGAGCGTCACCGTTCACAGGATGAATTTGTAATCTTCATCATTGGGCGAAAAGGACGGGATTATTTCAGACGTCGTGAATTCCCTATCGCTGAATCGGTAACCGATCTGTCAGATACACCTGCATTTGCAGATATCAAAACGATTGCTAGCAAAGCCGTACAAGGCTTTGAACTTAAAGAATTTGATGAGCTTTATCTATGCTATAACCGCTTTGTCAACGCATTGACTCAAATTCCAACAGTTGATCGTTTGTTGCCGATGGCAACACCGGAGTCAGCTACTGCTTCATCCTCAATTAACTACGAGTATGAACCTTCACCAGAGGGAGTACTGGAAGCATTGCTGCCACGTTACGCGGAAACGCTCATTTACGGCGCTTTGCTGGATGGTAAAGCAAGTGAGCTGGGAGCGAAAATGACGGCGATGGGAGCTGCTACGAAGAATGCTACCAAGTTGATTGGAGAGCTTTCCTTGACCTATAACCGTGCTCGTCAAGCGGCTATTACCCAGGAAATTACGGAAATTGTTGCAGGGGCTAACGCTCAGTCTTAATGCGACTTCTTGCGACTGTTTGATAACAAGGTCTACACTATTATGATAAATTGCGGGCGCAAAACAAATCAGAATGGTTCGGATTTGCGGCTGTGCAAGCTTGTAGGAGGGAAACCAAAAGATGAACAAAGGACGCGTAGTGAGCATCATGGGTCCGGTTGTCGACGTTGAGTTTGAACGTGGACAGCTTCCGGAAATTCTGAATGCCATTCATATTGGGACTGTGCTGGAGAGCGGAGTCAAAATTGATCTGACGCTCGAGGCTTCAAAACATCTAGGTGACAACCGTGTGCGTTGTATTGCCATGTCTTCCACAGATGGTTTGGTTCGTGGAGCTGAAGCAATAGATCTGGGAGCGCCTATCTCGGTACCTGTCGGCGAAGCTACTCTTGGACGTGTATTTAACGTGCTTGGAACGCCAATTGATAATGGTGCTGATATGGGTGAAGCAACAAGAAATCCGATTCACCGTCAAGCGCCTTCTTTCGAAGAACTGACAACTCAAGCAGAGATGCTCGAAACGGGTATTAAAGTTATCGACTTGCTGGCTCCTTATGCCAAGGGTGGTAAAGTCGGGTTGTTTGGTGGCGCGGGTGTAGGTAAAACCGTAACCATTCAAGAATTGATTAACAATATCGCTCAGGAGCATGGTGGTATTTCTGTATTTGCGGGTGTAGGTGAACGTACACGCGAAGGAAATGACTTGTACCATGAAATGAGAGATTCCGGCGTTATCAACAAAACGGCGATGGTGTTTGGACAAATGAACGAGCCTCCAGGTGCGCGTTTGCGTGTTGCCCTCACAGGTCTGACGATGGCGGAATATTTCCGTGACCAAGAAGGCCGTGACGTGTTGCTCTTTATTGATAACATTTTCCGCTTCACCCAAGCAGGCTCTGAGGTTTCTGCCCTGTTGGGACGTATGCCTTCCGCAGTAGGTTACCAGCCAACGCTGGCAACGGAGATGGGGCAACTGCAAGAACGGATTACTTCTACTAAAAAAGGTTCGGTTACTTCCATTCAGGCAATCTACGTGCCTGCGGATGACTACACTGACCCGGCTCCTGCAACGACGTTTGCCCATTTGGATGCTACAACGAACCTGGAACGTAAAATTTCCGAAATGGGTATTTACCCGGCGGTTGATCCACTCGCATCCAGCTCCCGTATTTTGTCGCCAGACGTTGTGGGTGAAGAGCATTACAATGTAGCACAAGGGGTAAAACAAATTTTGGCCCGCTACAATGAGCTTCAGGATATTATCGCGATCCTGGGTATGGATGAGTTGAGTGAAGAAGATAAAATGCTGGTAGCACGTGCCCGTAAAATCCAGCGTTTCCTTTCACAGCCTTTCCACGTTGCCGAAGCATTTAACGGCTTCCCAGGTAAATATGTACCAGTTAAAGAAACGGTACGTAGCTTCAAAGAAATTTTGGAAGGCAAGCATGACAATCTTCCAGAAGCGGCTTTCCTTTTTGTAGGGGCCATTGAAGAAGCAGTGGAAAAAGCTAAAACCTTGTAAACATATAGGCAGAGAATAGCCGAGCCTTACGAAGTGAGCTGTCTGTGGACAGTTTCCAGGAGGGATTCAAGTGAGCACGTATTTACTAGAGATAGTGACGCCGGAGCGCCTGGTCTATACGGAGCAGGTAAACAGCATCAGTGTTCGCGGCTCGGAAGGCGATCTTGGGATTTTACCAGGACACCTTCCCTTGGTCACTCCCTTGAAGATTGCACCGGTACGTATTAAAATCGGTGGTCAAACCGAAGTGATTGCGGTCAATGGGGGCTTTATTGAAGTCCGCAATGATAAAGTGGTCATTTTGGCTGAAAGCGCGGAACGTTCCGAAGATATTGATGTGGAACGGGCTCGTGCGGCAAGGGAGCGGGCAGAACTGCGGCTCCAGAGTAAGCAGGATCAAATAGACCATCATCGGGCAGAAGTCGCTCTGCAACGGGCGCTTAACCGTTTGAATGCTACAAGTATCAGAACCAATAAGAATTAATATTGGAATTTGAGTGGAATTTTAAAAGGGTTCGGCATAGTATACGGATGGAATGACAAAGAGACCACTTCATAACTTCTGCCCAAGAGGGCCTACAGAAGGTGAGTGACATCTTTACTTCCTTCGATCACTGTGATCGAGCCCTTTTTTAGTTGTATTTTCCAAATATATAGTCCTATTTCATGTTTAATAGCTAGGTATTTAGTACCTTTTAAATTCACAAAACAGAAGTGATTATACACATTTTGTCGAAATAAATATGCTAAGAATAGAAATAGCACTAGCAAATTAGGCGCTTGCCGAGTATTATAAAGAAGTCTGTGACGCAGATGGGAGGAATCACGAATGAACGGGAAGCAGCAGTTGGCTGAACAGTTAAGTCAATCGGCGAGTATGACTGCGCTGATCTCTATGATCGTATCGCTCATCTGTATAGCGTTAGCCTGGTGGGCTTTGCAGAGCTTAAAGCTGGATTTATTCATCCGGCAACCCAAAGGACCGCAGGGCAGATTGCTGCACTTGTTTCTTGCTATTATTTTGGGACAGTTGGTTTCTGGTTTCTTGTTGAGCTACATCTCTTGGAGCCAAATGCTGTAGAATTTGTTTTAACATGAAGTAGGCGGGTTATATGATTTTATGACTCCGTATGTGCAGGAATTGTCGAATAACATCATGCCATATTGTTAACAATGGTAAACAAAAGCACCATACATGTATAACAGGATGAATCCGTTAGAACTCATGTGGACGTCAAGTGTAAAAAACGCTTGTATACTTGTTTTAATCAGTGGTATGATGGCAGTTAGGGTATTAGTAAAATCTTGTTTTTTTATGTAATGAAAAAGCAAGGCATGAAAATAGCGGAATATGTTCTTTTTTTCCAGAATGGAAAAGGGAAATGACGCGCGGAGGGAACCATAGATGAGCAAATTTATCGTCCGCGGTGGCAACAGATTGACCGGGAGTGTCAAAGTCAGCGGAGCCAAAAACTCAGTTCTGCCGATCATCGCCGCTTCTCTGTTAGGAGAAGAAGGAGAAAGTGTTATTATGGATGCACCTCCTCTAGACGATGTGATGACCATTAACAAAGTGCTGGAGTCCTTAGGAGCAGGCGTTACATACCAAGACGAGGTCATTCGTGTTGACGCGCGGAAGATAATTTCCTGTGAAGCCCCTTACGAGTGGGTTAGGAAAATGCGCGCATCATTTTTGGTTATGGGGCCATTGCTTACTCGTTTGGGACGTACAAGAATCTCGCTTCCAGGCGGATGCGCAATTGGAACAAGACCTATTGATCAGCATTTGAAGGGGTTTGAAGCGTTGGGCGCCGAGATAAGCTTGGGCCAGGGTTTTATTGAAGCTAAAAGTAACGGTCGTCTGCGCGGAGCTAAGGTTTATTTGGATGTAGCCAGCGTAGGAGCAACCGAGAATATTATGATGGCCGCTACTCTTGCTGAGGGCGTAACTACCATTGAGAATGCTGCTAAGGAGCCTGAGATCGTTGATCTCGCCAACTTCCTGAATGGCATGGGAGCGAAAGTACGCGGTGCAGGCACAGGCGTCATTCGTATAGAAGGCGTCGAGAAGCTGCATGGTGTAAAACATACGGTTATTCCCGACCGGGTAGAAGCAGGTACTTATATGGTTGCTGCTGCGATCACAGGCGGGAACGTATATGTAGAAGGCGCAATATCCGATCATTTGGGTCCGGTTATATCCAAGATGGAAGAAATGGGTGTAACAATTCAACCTGATGAAAATGGTATTCGTGTCATTGCGGATAAACCGTTGAAGGCCGTTGATGTTAAAACACTGCCTTATCCTGGGTTTCCAACTGATATGCAGTCTCAGATGATGGCACTTCAACTTGCCGCTGAAGGAACGAGCATCATTACAGAAACCGTGTTTGAAAATCGTTTCATGCATGTAGATGAATTTCATCTTATGAATGCGGAAATTAAGGTCGAAGGTCGTACGGCGATTGTAACTGGCAATGCTAAGCTGACGGGTGCGAAAGTAACCTCGACAGATTTACGTGCAGGTGCTGCGTTAATTCTGACCGGACTTATTGCGGAAGGTACAACGGAGGTATCCGGCGTCCATCACATCGACCGTGGATACGTTCATTTGGCTGAGAAACTGACTGGATTGGGAGCTGACATTTACAGAGTGACTGTAGATGAATCCAAACTGGATCATTCGGCTAGCGCAGAACGTGTTGTACCAGAAGAAACATCGGGGAATCTGTTCAAGAAGATTCAGCCTTCCCTCGCTTAATCTTTAACTTATTGCATAGTTATAAACTTGAGCAAAAAGAACCAAGTCCGAAAGGGCTTGGTTCTTTTTGTGTTTTTGCTGCCTGGCTTTTTCATTCTTTCAGTTCTCTTAAAACGGTTCTATCAAAGTGGACGACCTCATATGATTGAAAATATCAGCTGGAGTATATCTGTACTTTCAGCCGGACATTTAGCCCTTTGATGGAGGTTTCAGCCTATGAAAGATTCACAGGTTCGCATCCGTATACCAATTCATCATCCTAAGAAACACCGCCAGGTCTCATTTGCGGAGGAAAGCTGTGGCTCTATAGCAACTTCATTGCAAAAAAATATGCTTATGCAGCAGCCAGACACGTCAGATGCATTACCGATTTGCGTCAAGACGCATCGGCGTACTACAGTGGTGCCTCCCGCCGCAAAAACAGCGCCTAGTAAAACATGGGACGCAAGCAAGCCGCAGGGATCGCAGCCACACCTGCGACCTGCAGCCGGGCGAGCCCCACGCTGGGGTAGCCGCCGACCATGGCTGCCCTTTGCCGCCATGGTCGGGGTGCTGGTGCTTGCCATAGCGGTGCCCACGCTAATGGCATGGCCTCGCCAGGCAGCGCAGCCTTTGCCGTCTGGGAGCCGCACAACCGCACCCGTGCAGCCCAATACGGGGGCAAAGAGCGAGGCGCCCGTTACGCGCCTGCCGGGCGTCCCGCCGATGCCGGCAGTACCCGCTGCTCCAGCGCGTAGCGCGCCGGTTGCGGCAGAGCCGGACGTGCGGGTGTACGTCACGTCTACTGGCCGAACGGAGTCACTGCCTTTGGAGCAATACATTGTCGGTGTAGTAGCAGCTGAAATGCCTGCCAGCTTTGAGGAAGAAGCGCTAAAGGCACAGGCCATTGCCGCACGTACCTTCATTACAAGGCGTTTGTTAGCTGATGACACCAGCGGCGCCCCGGCGGGGGCAGATGTGACAGATACCGTCAAACATCAGGCTTACATTTCCAAAGCTAAGCTTGCTAGAGAATGGGAGCATTCTGGAAAATCCGCAGATCTGGAAAAAATTCGCCAGGCTGTACGCGACACCAAGGATACCATCATGGTATATGAGGGGAAACCCATTACTGCTTCCTTTTTTTCTACCAGCAATGGCTACACTGAAAATTCAGAGGATGTATGGGCGAAGGCAGTGCCCTATTTACGAAGTGTGTCCAGTCCATGGGACAAGCAGTTGGCCCCTCGTTTTACAGAAACCGTTACACTGAGCCGTCAGAGTGTGTTCGATAGATTGGGATTGAGTCGTGCTGCGGTCACTGCTTCTACTGGAGGGGGAGGTATGCCAGAGATTCGTATCCTCTCCAAGACAGAAGGTCATCGCATCAAGAAGATTGAGGTAGGAGGCTTGGTCTTTACGGGACCGGAGATTCGAAACAAACTAGGATTACGGTCGGCTGAATTTACATGGAAGACCGAAGGGAATCGGATTGCTATAACAACCTATGGCTATGGTCATGGCGTTGGTATGAGCCAGTGGGGAGCCAATGGAATGGCCAAAGAAGGTCATACGGCCACTCAGATTCTCCTTCACTATTATACTGGTATATCTTTTGCGAATGCCTCTCGTATTCTAAGTTAGTAAATTTTTCGTAACTTTGAAGTATAAAAGAGTTGCACCCGGTAACACTGGTTACTGAGGTGATGAGCAAATGAGTGAACAAAATAAAAACCAGAATCAAAATCATGAAGATACACCCAAAACCTTTCCGGGTGGAAGAGCTTCACGGCCGTCTTCGTGGAAAAAGCTGTTGTCCAAAAGGTGGGCATACCCGGCAGCCTACATTGCCGCAGCAGCCATTATACTAACCTTAGTGTGGGTCTATCAGGATGCTAGCCAGAAGTCTTTCAAACCTGACCCAGCTAGTCCGTCGGTACAAAGCACAAGCGCTGTAAGTACCGACGGTAGCGAACAACAACCAGAAAGTGTGGAAGTTGTTGCTCAGTCGGAAAATATCGCATGGCCGGTGGCAGATGCGAGTGCAGTGAAAGTCGTAAAGCCTTTCTTTGATGAAAAAGCGACAGCTGATGAGCAAGCGGCAGCTATGGTAGAGTACGATAAAACATTTACCGCCAACACCGGAATTGACCTTTCTCGTTCCGACGATCAGGCATTTGAAGTGAGAGCTGCCCTGAGTGGAAAAGTATCCCGTGTGGAACAACATCCGCTGGTAGGGAATGTCGTAGAAATCACGCATGATAATAATCTCAAAACAGTATACCAAAGCTTGAGTGATCTGAAAGTAAAAGAAGGCGATCAAGTAAAACAAAATGATGTGATTGCTTCAGCAGGTCGCAATGAGCTTGAAAAGGATTTGAAAACACATCTGCATTTTGAAGTGTATCAGGATGACAAGCCAGTGAATCCAACAGGTCTGCTTCCTAAAAAATAAATTAGGCCATAGCTTTGCATGTTAAGCGGGGAATTCATATTCCCTGCTTTTTTCTTGTGCAGTTTTAACGCATAGCGTAAACATAAGCTGCTGTTGCCAAATAAATAGGCCTTCCGAAGCATGTCTTCCCGCCAAACCGCGAATATATAGGCACGCTCCTCATATAATGTACCAAACTATCCACAGTAGGGAGGCGGGAGCGTGCACGATTACATCAAGGAACGGACCATCAAAATCGGTCGCTGTATCGTGGAAACAAGGAATACGGTCCGTACGATTGCCAAGGAATTTGGTGTCTCCAAGAGCACGGTGCATAAAGATCTGACCGAACGGCTGCCTGAAATTAACCCGGATCTTGCTGATCAGGTGAAGCACATTCTCGAATACCATAAATCCATCCGCCATCTGCGGGGGGGTGAAGCGACGAAAATTAAGTACAAAAAAACGAGTGGGAAAAGAAGGGGAATTCTTGTTTCCGGCAAGTCCTAAAAATATATAGTGAATTGGCTGGCAAAGCCATTGAATCAACCCCCTGAAGTATGATATGTTAAAAGATGGTACAAGACGAAAAATGACATGTAACCGTAGGTTTATACATATATTTGCCGCTTCTTGTCGAATCTTAGCTTTTTAAAATATCACTTTGGGGGCCTTTTTAATATGTTCAGTAATGATATTGGTATCGACCTCGGTACGGCCAACGTGCTTATCCACGTCAAAGGTAAGGGAGTTGTTCTTGACGAACCTTCCGTTGTTGCGATAGAAAGCGATACAAAAAAAGTTCTGGCTGTCGGAGAGGAAGCGCGCCGTATGGTAGGACGTACTCCTGGTAATATCATAGCCATCCGCCCATTGCGTGATGGTGTCATCGCCGATTTTGAAGTCACGGAAGCGATGCTAAAATATTTTATTAATCGGGTAGGGGGAAGAAGCTGGTACAGTCACCCTCGTATTTTGATTTGTGCGCCGACGAACATTACCTCAGTGGAGCAAAAAGCGATTCGTGAAGCGGCGGAGCGTAGCGGGGCGAAAGAAGTATTTTTGGAGGAAGAGCCAAAGGCGGCTGCCATCGGGGCAGGAATGGATATCTTTGAGCCTAGCGGCAACATGGTCGTAGATATTGGTGGTGGAACAACTGACGTTGCAGTCCTTTCTATGGGGGATGTTGTAACAGCTTCTTCCATTAAAATGGCGGGGGACAAATTTGATACAGCCATTATGAAATATGTAAAAACGAAGTACAAACTTCTCATCGGGGAACGTACGGCTGAAGATATCAAAATTGCTATTGGAACTGTACATCCAAGCGGACGGCATGCTGAGATGGACATCCGTGGACGGGATATGGTATCCGGATTGCCCAAAACGTTAAGCATTTCTGCGGAAGAAGTACAGGATGCACTAAGAGATCCCGTGTCAGCGATTGTTGCTGCAGCTAAGTTTGTACTGGAGCAGACCCCACCGGAACTATCTGCTGATATTATTGACCGTGGAGTTATTTTGACCGGCGGTGGTGCGCTGCTTAGCGGTTTGGACGAGCTGCTTGCTGAAGAATTGCGTGTTCCAGTACTCGTTGCCGAGGATCCGATGCATTGTGTCGTTAAAGGTACAGGAATTATGCTGGATAATTTGGATCATGTGGTTAAGAAAAAGTTCTAATCTGCCGATAGTGACTATAAGAGACTCGTGTGCTGTCAGGCAGGCTGCTTAGCGTTTTGGCTTTAGTGCCTCCATGCGAGCATACAATTGATGAGCAGAGTATAGGATTGGGGTGCACGATACATGTTGAGAGGTTTATATACTGCGGCCGCCGGGATGATGACACAACAGCGACGTCATGACACCGTAACGCAAAATATTGCTAATATGAATACCACGGGATACAAGCAGGAGAACAGCGTTCAGCGCTCATTCCCCGAAATGTTTATCTCCATGACGGGGGGGAACCCTGATAACCCGGATCGTACGGTCGGCAAGCTCAATACTGGCGTTTTTGCTGAGGAAAGCCTCTCCCCTTACATTCAGGGAACGTTGAAGGATAGTGGACAAACTACAGATTTTGCGATACAGTCCAATATTAATGTGAATGACCCGGCGACTGGTCGACCTATGGCTTTTGATCAGGCGGGTAAATTCATCAATGCTAACGGTGAAGTCACTTATCGTCCAGAAGCGTTTTTTACGGTACGGGATAGTAGTGGTAATGTCCGCTATACACGTGATGGACATTTTCAAGTAAGTGGAACGGGAGCATTGCTTTCGTCGACTGGTTCAGCAGTGCTAGATACGAATGGAAACCCAATTCAATTGACGGGATCTGTCTCAGCGCTTAAAGTAAATGAACGGGGTCAATTGGTGGACAGCCAATCCAACCAGCCGCTCCGAACGACACTTGGAATTAGTGTTATTGATCGACCATACCAGCTCGTTCGTGAGGGTAATGGCAATTTCCGTTTGAATGATACGGATGGTGCTACGGCTAGAATGATGACCGCTAATGATACGGTATCGGTTCGTCAGGGCTATCTGGAAGTATCTAATGTAGATGCTGCTCAGTCGATGGTGGATATGATGGCTGCGTTAAGAGCGTATGAAGCGAATCAGAAGGTTATTCAATTTTATGATAAAAGCTTGGACAAGGCCGTTAACGAAGTAGGCCGTGTATAACAGGGGGTAAGTGATGAACAACTCCATGATTGGCGCAATGGTGTCTATGGCCAGTGTGCAGCAGCGTTTGGATTTAATTGCCGATAATATCGCCAATGTCAATACGGTTGGTTATAAGAGCAAACAGGGTTCCTTTGAAGATGTATTGGCTAATGTACAGCAGCAACCTTCAACGTATCTCCAAAATGGACGGGCGATGCCGCTTGGCTATAATTTGGGCTACGGAGTTAAAACAACCGCAGTTATGAAAAATATGGAGCAAGGTCCGCTCAAGGAAACGGGACTTCCTACCGACCTGGCCATTCAGGGAAATGCTTTGTTTGAAGTTCAGGGGAATGGACAAAAAGCCTGGACGCGTGCCGGCAGTTTTCATTTTGTTCCTGATCCGAATGATAATGCAACGATGATGTTGACCACCGCTGAGGGTTATTCTGTGTTAGACAATAATGATGTACCTGTAACCGCGCCAGCGGGTTCCAAAGTAGCTATTACCTCCGATGGCGAATTGCTGATTCGGGCTAATGGAACTGGTGCCCCGACAGCTGGCCAGCGAATTAAGCTAATGGATGTACAGCGTCCAGAAGGGTTACAGCAGCGGGATGATAACCTGTTCGTGTTAGCGAATGGCGTGACTGAAGCCGATGTATTCGGAGCAGCAGGTGTGGCAGGCGCTGTTCCAGCGGACGTTACTGTGCGTTCCGGCTATCTTGAGGAGTCTAACGTGGATTTAGCGGGCGAAATGACAGATATGATGCAAGTCCAGCGGATGTATCAAATGGCGGCACGGGCCTTAACCTCTAGCGACACGATGATGAACCTGGCCAACAATTTGAGGGCATAAGGATTTGGTGATGAAGGAAGAACAATCTGATTCCCGTCCGGTGCCTGAAAAGACTAAATCCCGCTGGCGTACTGCTCGTTATTTCGTTGTTCCGTTGTTGTTTCTGTTCTCGCTGTTAGGCGGCTTAATTGCAGGATATGTAATTGTAGGTAAGCAAGGGCTGGCAGGTGTATTTGAGTGGAAGACCTGGCAGCATGTCATTGATCTTATATTTGCGCCTTAGTTTACTTTAAAAGAGTGGTTGTGGAGGGAAATGGACGCTCCGCGTGCAGATTGTTCTTCCGATTGCTGTTATCCCCAGATTTATTTTGATTTTAACTTTTGAGGTTTGAATCCGGGGATAAAGGCAAACGCTGCGCTTCTCCAGGACAATTCTGCCCGCTCCGCTGGCTACCCGCTATCAGGGCCACTCTTGTTAAGATAAATAATCCCGCAATTTGTGTGGGGAGTATAGAAAACAAAACCCTGTGCCAGTGGCGCAGGGTTTTGTTTTGTCTTCAATGGAGAATCCTTCAGTGTAGCGAGTATGGATTGCAACCAATTGAGGCCATCGCAGAGGCCTTCGTTTGTTTTGTTTGCTCTTCGCGACAAGCGAGCATTATTGAAGCGAGCTTTCTTTTTGAGCAAAAGTAACTCGGCGGAGGGGATGGAATCGTTCTGGAGAAGTGGTAGCGTTCGCCTTTATCCTCGGATTTTAACCTTTCCGGGTTTTAAAATAATGAAAAAATCCGAGGGTAACAGCGATCGGAAGAATGATCCATCTCCGTAGCCCGCCCACCTTGACTCAAATGAAACTTCGCTTCACCCCATAATAGGAGCAACAAATATGGTACTTCCGCATAATTTTCTTTTTGCATCTGATGAATGTATAATGATGGGGAGTTTATAACATTGCGGGGTAAAACCAAGCACATGCAAAAGGGCTTTTTCTCGCCTCTGGTTGCGTAACCGGCGGAAAAAGCCCCTTATCTCAACCTTCACTTCTGCAGTAGGTGAAGGATATCTAACATTGTTGCCGTGATGAGCTGTTTTTATACAGCGTTTGCGGGGTAATATTATGCTTGCAGTAACTCAGGGCTGAACAGAGTCAAATCTGCAAGCGGGAGGAGTTATTAAGATAAATGGACAAATTGCAATTGGATGTTAATCAAATTCAGGAGATTATTCCGCATCGCCCTCCATTTTTGTTGGTGGACCGTATTATTGAACTGGAGGAAGGGAAAAGAGCAGTAGGCATCAAAAATGTAACAATGACTGAGCCTCATTTCATTGGACATTTTCCGGGTTATCCCGTTATGCCTGGTGTGTTGATCACTGAAGCATTGGCTCAAGTCGGAGCAGTCGCATTACTGCACCTGGAAAGCAATCGCGGCAAAATCGGCTTTTTGGCAGGGTTGGATGGTTTCCGCTTCCGCGGACAGGTAGTTCCTGGGGATACGCTGACACTTGAAGTGGAAATTACCCGTTCCAAAGGCGCTTTTGGTAAAGGGAAAGCAACGGCGAAAGTGGGTGACACGGTGGTAGCTGAGGGCGAAATTATGTTTGCTTTATCAGACCCGCCCCAATAAATAAGTTCTGCCGACATAAGCACCACGTCTAACCGAGTGCATGTGTACATAGAAATCCTGTTTTGATAACCAAAAATGGAGAGGGGAAATTCCGTATGACGCAGTTGAGTAAAAAAGCATTAGAAGGCATTGAGAGCTGGCTGCAAGACCCTTATATTGATGAAGAAACCAAACAGGAGTTGCGCGCATTGCAAGGCAATGACCGTGAACTAGAGGATCGCTTTTACAAAGAACTGGAATTTGGTACAGGTGGTCTGCGTGGAGTGATCGGGGCAGGCAGTAACCGCATGAATCGTTATGTGATTGGACG
Organism: Paenibacillus ottowii; assembly: GCF_006874425.1. Classification (GTDB taxonomy): domain Bacteria; phylum Bacillota; class Bacilli; order Paenibacillales; family Paenibacillaceae; genus Paenibacillus; species Paenibacillus ottowii. The sequence continues at coordinate 166,309 of NZ_VIJZ01000003.1, read as the reverse complement.
TGCGACTCAAGGGCTCGCTCGCTATATTTTGGAGCAGCATGCTGGCAAAGAAGGCAAGCCTTCTGTTGTCATTGCCCATGATTCGCGTCACTTTTCGCCAGAGTTTGCTTTGGATGCAGCTTTGGTGCTGGCAGGCAATGGGATCGTAGCTAAGTTGTTCCCATCCTTGCGCCCAACGCCACAGCTTTCGTTTAGTGTACGTCATTTGGGAGCCAGTGGAGGAATTGTTGTAACCGCGAGTCACAACCCTCCCGAGTATAATGGGTACAAGGTATACAACAATGAAGGTGGGCAGCTTGTTCCAGATCAGGCTGAAAAGGTGATTGGCTATATTCGTGAGGTTCCTTCTTTTGCTGACATCAAAACGCTGACACGTGAAGAAGCAGAGTCACAGGGATTGTTGGTTTGGCTTGGAGAAGCGGAAGATGAAGCGTTTGTGGATAGGGTAGCCAGTGTGAGTGTGAACCGGGAACTGATTGCAGCTGGACCGGGCAAGAACTTTAAAGTTGTGTTTACGCCTCTTCATGGCACCGGGAATATACCAGTACGTCGTGTGCTGGAGAAAATCGGTTTTGAACAGGTGCATATTGTGCCTGAGCAAGAGCAACCAGATGCAGAATTTTCAACCGTTAAGTCGCCTAATCCGGAAGAACGTGATGCGTTCAAGCTGGCCATTGCGCTAGGTGAGAAAATTGGTGCAGATTTGTTGATCGGAACAGACCCTGATGCTGACCGCATGGGTGCAGTGGTAAAAAACCGTGATGGCGAATATGTGGTTTTGTCCGGTAATCAGTCGGGCGCAATTATGGTCTACTACTTGCTGAATCAGCTGAAAGAAACCGGCAAGCTTCCGAATAATGGTGCAGTTATCAAAACCATCGTAACTAGCGAAATGGGTGCGGTCATTGCTGAACATTTTGGAGCGACAGTGTTTAACACGCTAACTGGCTTCAAATATATTGGCGAGAAAATGAATCAGTTTGACCAAACTGGCGAGTATACCTACTTGTTTGGCTATGAAGAGAGCTACGGCTATTTGGCAGGAAATTATGCTCGCGATAAGGATGCTGTCTTGGCAGCTATGCTGATCGCTGAAGCTGCTGCTTATTACAGTACACAAGGCAAGACGCTTTATGATGTTTTGCAAGAGCTGTACGAGCAGTTTGGCTACTTCCTTGAGAAGCTGGAGTCCCGTACACTCAAGGGTAAGGATGGAGTGGAGCAAATCCAAGGCAAAATGACGGATTGGCGCAGCAACGCACCTCAAGAGATTGCAGGTGTGAAGGTAGACAAAGTACTAGACTACTCACAAGGCCTGGACGGACTTCCGCGGGAAAATGTACTCAAGTTTTTACTGGAGGATGGTTCATGGTTCTGCCTGCGTCCTTCAGGCACAGAGCCTAAAATCAAAGTATACTTTGCAGTACGCGGCTCCTCGCTGCCTGACGCAGAGCACAGAATCGGTCAGCTGGTCGAGGCTGTTATGGCTCGCGTAGACGCTTGAGGAAATTCCCTTTATAATAGAATAGGTTAAGGTAATTAGATAGAAGTAAGTTATCGGTGACCTCTCACGGCAAAGGGCAGTACGCCGTGGAGGTCATTTCTCTGTATTGCAGAATAACCTGGAAGAAGCTTTGGGAAAATAGGCTTATTCCGGCAACGGAGGATTTTGCAAAATTCAATGAGTGCCTACCTAAGAGTAAAATGGCAAAGTGGGCAGCATTGAATTTTGCAAAATCCCGAATATTAAGGAGGTTCTTTGGTGTATCAGAAATGGCAGTATTGGAATACGGCTTCTCGAAAATGGTTATGGATTCTGGTCGCTGTTGGCTTGCTGGCTTCCATTCCAGTCATCGTCGATCGTGTAAAGACAGAATCCTCAAGTAAAAAGGTAGAGATTGTATTCGATTATCGGGATTTAACGGAGGCGGCTTCGTATCAGGCTCATCCGCAGGACTATCTGAATGAGCAGCTTGACCGCTTACAACAAGCGGGTGTGAACAGCATGGCGATGTATGAAAGTACGCTGGATGATTTCCGTAAAGCGGGTCGTGTGGTAACTTATACGACTCAGAATGTTGCGGATCTGGAAAAACGTCTTTCACCTGCAAATGAGAATTTTACTTACGTTGTTTTCACCAACAAAGAAAATGCCGAGGCGTTAAAACCGTTAATTTTACGCACGTTTACAAGTCTGGGCATCAATGTAAAGCCGTGGAGTTATCAAGGGCAGGAAGGACTAGTTGTAGAAACATCTCCAGAGGATGCGTATCTCAAGCCTATGCAGCCTGACCCGATTGCTATGAAACAGCTTCGTAGCAAAGGATTTTTTATCGTTCCACGGATGAGTGACAGTCTGCCCTATAACCAGGAATTGACGGAAGAGATGCTGGCTTCCTTTCAGCAAAATGGTGTAAAACGCATTTTGTTTGAAGGTGATTCAGTCAAAGGCTTTACCGATAACGAGAAGCAACATAGCTTAGCGGCATTTGCTAAATTGCTGAACAAATACGATATTGGCCTAGCAGCTATCGAAAACTTAAAAAAACCGCAGGCAGGCTTCAACAGGCTCGCTTACGATATCCACTATAATGTTGTGCGTCTATATTCATTGAGTGATAAAGATTCAATGCTCGATGTGGAAACGTTGGCCGATCGTTTTGCACTCGCCACCAAGGATCGTAATATTCGCATGTTGTATCTGAATACTGCGCCAAGTCGCAGTGTTGCTGAAGCTAAGGTGAAAGATTCAGTAGACAACCTGATCCACAGCTTGGACAAGCCGGGCAACGCAGTACAGCGGATGGAGAAAAAAGGATTTGAACTTGGACAGGCTGAACCATTCCAAGTAGTTGATTCATCCATTCAGCGTTATCTGAAGATGCTCGTCGTGCTGGGTGCACTGGCGTTCTTCTCCATTATGGTGTCCTATTTCGTTCCAGCGCTGACTCTGCTGGTATTTGCACTCGGTTTGGTAGGTTCTGCAGGGCTTTACGTTTTGAACTCCAGCTTGATGGAACAAGGTTTAGCACTGCTTGCAGCAATTAGCGGACCTACGGTTGCAATGATTATTGCAGTGCGTACGATCAGAATTAAACGTGAACAGGGACATGAATTATCTGTAGGTCAACGATTGACTCAAACGCTTATACTATACGTACAGACTGCGATCTTGTCGCTGGCTGCAGTGCCTTTTGTTATTGCGCTGTTGAACAGTATTGCTTACAGTCTGGTGTTAAACCAATTTAGAGGTGTAAGCTTGCTTCATATTCTGCCGATCTTCTTAGCGGCGATTTATATTTTCTTTTATCGTGGTGTTTCTATACGGGAGGAAATTTCCAAACTGCTGCGTACACCGATTACTGTCTTGTGGGTGATCGCACTGGCTGTGATCGCAGCGGCAGGCTACTACTATTTGACTCGTACTGGGAATGCAGGTACGGTGTCGAACACCGAGTTGGTCTTCCGTAACTTCCTTGAGAATGCGTTTGGTGTACGTCCGCGTAATAAGGAATTTTTAATGGCTCATCCACTGTTTATTGCAGGGGCATTCCTGGCTTTAAAATATCGCAAAGCAATCTATTTGCTGATCATAGCTGCTATTGGTCAAGCCTCGATGGTGGATACCTTCGCTCACATTCACTCTCCAGCGGCACTTTCGCTTAGTCGCGGGTTGTTGGGATTAGGATTGGGTCTGGTATTGGGAATCATCGCAATTGTCGTGTGGCAAGTGCTGGAAGGATGTTGGAAGAAATGGTCACCACAGCTAAAACGATAATAATCTCGGGTTATTACGGGTTTCGCAATAGTGGGGATGAAGCAGTGCTCAAGTCGATTTTGACTGCTTTAGAAGAGGAGAGCCGTCAGGCGGGGATTACGGTCAAGCCTGTTGTTTTATCTTCTGACCCTGCTTGGACACAGAAAATGTACGGGGTAGAAGCTGTTCCACGTATGAGCCTAGGGGAAGTACGGAGAGCGATTAAAAACAGCGACGGGCTAATTAGTGGCGGCGGGAGTCTGCTCCAGGATGCTACAAGCCCTAAAAGCATTCCGTATTATCTGGCGATTCTGAAACTGGCTCAATGGGCTGGAAAGCCAACGTTTATCTATGCTCAGGGCATGGGTCCAGTACAGCGGAAGATATTTTATCCAATGATCCGGTCTGTGTTCCAACGCTGTGAATATGTTTCCGTAAGAGATGAACAATCTGCTGCATTGCTGGGCACCATGAAACTAAAACGCCCGGTTGTCGAAGTTGTTCCTGATCCAGTAATGGGGCTTCCTTTGCCCTCCGGTTCCGAACTGCATAATACGGGAACTGAGATAGATGAGGACAAACTTCCCATCGTTGGTATATCTGTACGTTACTGGGACAAGGAACGACGCGATTTAACGGCTATTGCGGATGGCTTAAAAAGATTAGCTACAGAGCGCCGTGTTCACTTGCGTTTCTTACCATTCCATTTGCCTGACGACGTACAGGCTTCTAGGATGGTAATGGATTTGTTGGGGGATATTAGGGGGACGGGAAGCCTTGTCAGTATGTGTGACCAAGTGACCGATCCTCAACAGATGCTTTTGGAAGTCAGCAGATGTAGTTTGATGATCGGGATGAGGCTGCACAGCTTGATTTATGCAGCATCCCATCAGGTGCCCCCGTTGGGTATATCCTACGATCCCAAAATTGATCATTTCCTCAGCCGTGTGGGCAGCCAGCCTGTAGGTACTACAGAAGCATTGAACGGGCAAAAGCTGGCTAATGAGTCTATGCGGCTGCTAGATCAGCGTAGTCAATGGATTGAGAGCCAGGGGGCAGCAATTGCTTTGTTAAAAAGTGAGGCTCGCTTACCAGCTCAGCATATCGTTAATTACTTGCGTCGCAAAGGATGATGGATACAGTGACAGTTGATAAGGTTACGAATGTGCCTACCGTCCCGATTTTCGGTGTTCAGGTATCAAGGCTTAATATGAAAGATACATTAAATGTATTGATTCAGGCGGTGAAGTCTCGCCGCCCTCATCAAGTGATCACTGCCAATCCGATTATGGTCATGGCTGCATTGGAAGATCCAGTGTATATGAATGTAATGAAACAGGCAGAATTGATTGTTCCAGATGGAACGGGTGTGGTTTGGGCAGCAAATTATGTTGGGCATCCTGTACCCGAGAGAGTGGCGGGCTATGACTTGTTACATGAATTGCTCGCAGCCGGAGAAAGTTATCATTGGAAAGTTTATTTACTTGGATCAACGCCTGAAGTGATTCAAGCGACCGCTCAGCGGGTACATGAGCTTTATCCTGGAATTACGGTTTGCGGCAAGCGCGATGGCTTTTTTGGACCTAACGAGGACGAAGCGGTGATTGCGGCTATTCGCGAAGTAAATCCTGATTTGTTGTTTGTAGCGCGTGGAGCAGACACACAGGAACCCTGGATTGGGAAATATAAAGAACAACTGGGAGTGCCGGTGATGATGGGTGTTGGTGGTAGTTTCGATGTTATATCGGGCAAAACCAAACGCGCACCTAAACTGTTTCAAAAGCTACGAGCGGAGTGGTTATATAGACTCCTAAAAGAGCCCAGTCGTTACAAAAGAATGCTTGCGTTGCCGAAATTCGCAGTGAAAGTGATGCGTGAAAAAGAAAACGTCACAAAAGTGTGATAAATAGCTTGAATCTGCCTTCAAAACCCGCTAATTTGCCAGAATATGAGGCTTGGTATTTATTTTTGATCAGAGTATAATTCAATGCGGTTACATCTGAAAAGGCATTGCTTTAAAATTGGGGGTCGAATGATCAAATGTTATTGATCTATATTATTGGTTTCATCATGGCACTGGGACTTGCGCTGTTACTGACACCGCTTGTTAAAAAGTTCGCTGTGAAGGTTGGAGCCGTCGATGTGCCGAATGCCCGAAAAGTACATACCCGAATTATGCCGCGTCTTGGCGGTCTGGGGATTTTCTTGGCATTTCTGTTATCCTTATTGGCGATGTTACCTTTTGTGCCTGAAGGAATGCTGTCCTCGCGGGATATTAACTTTATCGCAGCCTTTCTGATTGGCGGTACGTTGATTACATTGATTGGTGCTCTCGATGATCGTTTTGATCTCAATGCAAAGCTCAAATTTTTGGCTCAAATCGCCGTTGCGTGTATGGTCGTGTTTGCTTTTGATATTCGTGTTGATTTTGTAAATGTACCTTTTCAGGATGCTTACTCATCTTTGGAAAGCTGGATTTCCATTCCGCTTACGATTTTTTGGATCGTAGGTGTGACCAATGCCATCAATTTGATTGACGGCCTGGATGGACTGGCTGCAGGTGTATCGGGAATTGCGATTGGAACTATTTTTGTGATGTCGTTACTAATGGGCAATTATATGGTTGCCATGCTTTGCCTTGTGTTGTTAGGCAGTATTATCGGGTTTCTATTTTTCAACTTTCATCCTGCGAAAATATTTATGGGTGATACAGGGTCCTTATTTTTAGGTTTTTCTCTGGCTATGCTTTCAATGCTTGGTTTCAAGCAAATTGCTATCGTATCATTTATTACGCCATTGATTATTATCGGTGTGCCTTTGTCAGATACATTCTTTGCAATTATTCGTCGCAAGTTGCAGAAAAAACCGATATTCTCACCGGATAAAGGTCATTTGCATCACTGCTTGCGCGAACTAGGTTTCAGTCACAGACAGACGGTATTGATTATCTACGGTATTGCTGTATTTTTCGGTATTTTGGCCGTGATTCAGTCATCGGCTGCACTTAATGAAGCAAACTGGGTTACTTTTGTCGTGATATGTATCATGATGTTCTTCCTACAGATCGGTGCAGAGGTTATTGGTCTTGTTGGAAAAACCAAACGTCCTGTGATTAACACACTAATTCGGTTGTTGGCTAAGCCAGATTCCCAGACGCGATCGAAATTATAATTTTAATTCAAATGTAAGCCTCCAAGCTTGGCGGTATACCGCGGGTTTGAAGGCTTTTTTGTTGTTTGCTGTAAAAAAACTCCCTCCTTTTTTGAGAATTTACTAATTTTTTGTATGTTGGCTACCGATAAAAATAGTAACGAATGATTACGTACCCCAAGGTGCGACAGAATCAAAGGAGGACAATGATTTGAAACGATTGCTATCCATGTTGCTGACGGTTGGTCTCATCATTGGCTTGGTGCCGGCGGCCCTGGTAGGTACGGCTCATGCTGCGACAGGAACTTATTTCATTTTTCCAAATGAAAAATATGATGCGGATTCGGCCAGAATGGTAAACACAGACCGTGTTACAGTTAACGGTACGATCAACGGAGTGAATGGGAGTACTATATCGTATAGTGTATTCCAACTCTCTAAAAATGGAACAAACCTTACGGTAGTTAATAAAAATGAGAGTCAAAAGGGCGGAATTACAGTAAATGGCTCTACGATTCAAATTTCAGACATTAAACTGTTTCCTGGTTTGAACCGAATTACATTCCAAAGCAGTCAAAATTCGGCCGAAATGAAGGATTCCATTTACATTGAGTATCAGGATGGACCTAAGCTGTATGATCTGTCTGCTACGCTGAATGGCCAAACCCAGCAGTTAGTAGAAAATCAGACAGCGGTGCTGACAGACGCGCGAAATAGCGGCTCGGATGACGTGAAAGTAGTGATTCAAGGGACGGCTCCTAATGCTGACAGTGTAACGCTCACTTCTACAAAAAGTAGTAATACGTATAATGTTTCCTCTTATACCGGCTATAAATTAACAGGTAGTGTTGTGCTCACTCCGGGTAAAAATATAGTGACGATTAAAGTGAATAACGGAACTCAGGCTCTTACAGTTACGCGTGAAATCACGATTTATACGGGTAAACCTGAATTTTCTGATTTGACTTTAAATAAGGACGGCAATGTGTCTGCTGATCTGACGACTTCGCCTGACTTTACCGTATCGTCTACCAGCGGTGTGGTTTTGAAAGGTAATGTTCTGGTTCCTTCCGGAGCAACTGATCCAGTAGTGAGCAAAATTAATGCTAGATTTACGGATGTAAGCAATAACGGTAGCGCCATTGGGGATACCAATGGAATTGATGCTACGATTGATACAGCCAATGTTGTTACATCTAATGGTTACAAAGTATATCCGTTCCAGGTAACTGTACCTGATGGCATCGTAACAGACCACTTGATTCGTGCATCCCTGAGTGTAGGGTTTGCAGATGGATCGAGTTCAAATGCATCTGCGGTGCAATTTACATTGCGAAGCAGCACTCAACCTTATATTGATGACGTGAACTTTCTCCCTGATTTTAATAATCAGCTGTTGAATCGTATCAATGGTAGCGGGTCTGATCAAGCAGCTGCCATTGATGAAGCTATGAAATTAACAGGTAGTTCTATGAAGAACAAGACTACAGATGCTCCATCTGTACCTGTAGGTATGGAATTTATCATTGTTAACGGTGCGCCTAGTTCAATTAACGAGCTTTCTGGTGTATCCGTTCATCCCGTGGGTCAAGCCCAAGATGTGATTCGAACAATCAATGGTAAGTCAACACAAGTGAAAAAAGTTGTTGCTTACGTAGATACTTTGCCTAAAGAAGGACAAAACGTCCTGAATTTCTACCTGAATGGTGACTCAAGCAAATTGATTAAGGCAACTGTAAACTTATTGCAGGGCCCATTCATGAAATACGATACGATTTATGATGGTCAACAAATTCCGTTGAATACGTCGAGTGCAAACCTAAATACGTATAAACTGAATCAATTGGGTTATTTTAAAGGTAAATTGCTGGATGTGAGTAATGCAGCTGATATTCATTACACTGGTAGTAACCGAAATGTATTCTTGTATGTGAACAACGTATTAGTTGACCTTGATGGCTCAGGAGCAAACTTTAAGCTTGCAGCTTCCTCCGAAACAGTTGCAGCCAACGCACTGGCAAACGGAAATAATGAAATCAAGTTTGTGTTCAAGCCAGGTATTGAATATAGCAATACGGTAAAAGTAAACTTTACACAAACGAATATTCCAGTAATTCCAGTTCCAAACACACAGGGTATTATTCCTTTTACACCTGTTAGCGGCTTGAGCAATACGCCGAAATATAGCGAAATTGCACCGAAAGCAAAAGATGCAAATTTCACTAAAGTAGATGACACTAACTACAAAACATCTCTGAAAAATATCAATATCTTTGGTACTTTCAGTATTGCTGATTTGGGTAAAGCGGATCAGGTGAATGGTTCGTTAAGTGATATTGCCAATAAAGATCAATACATTTTAGAGATTAAGGGATCAGACGACAGTGAAGTAAACTGGACGTTGAATAACGAGTTCTTCTCAGCAGAAGATGCCAAAACGGCATACAACTCCGGTGCTACTACGGATAAGTTTACAAGCAAAGATTTGAAAGACCTGCTCGTATACTATCATCCGGACAAAAAGTACTTCAGTTTTGTATTGAAAAACCAGACTATTTCGCAAGATGGAACGCCAGTAGCTTACAACATTACCTTATACAACAGTGGCAAGAGCGGACCATTTGCTACTTTCCGACTGCAAGTATCCGGTCAATCTACATCTTTTGATATCCTGCGTCCGCTTCCTGAAAAACGGATCGTGAATCAAAACTTTGTGCAAGTTATTGTAAACGCAGGTAATGCAGATAGTGTTACAGTAGGTAAGGAAACAGCGGTTCAAGAAGGATTTGACTCTGATTATGATGGCACTGTTGATTACCCATCAGCTTATAAAGCCATCGTTACAGGTCTAAAAGCTAACAAAGATAATAAAATTGATGTAGTGGTTACAGTAGGCAAGGAAAAACTAAAACAAACCATTACTGTTAAATATGTGCCTACTAATATTCCTGGCGAGCAGTACATGGAAGCGATGAAAACATCGCACAAAGTGTTTGATGGTAATCTTACACTTGCTTTCGCGAAGGGAACGAGCCTGATTCGTCGTGATTACGACCAACCGCAGCAATTTAAAAATCAGGTTTTCTCCGGTCATACTTTGTACTTTGCGATTGCGAATAGCGAAGATGGCGTGGTAGACCGTCATGAATTTGAAACTGAAAAAGCGTTGTCCGACATGCAGAGCTTGATTGCAGATGGAAGTAGATACTTCAACAGAGATTTCCCAAGTCGCTTTACCAAGTCCAGTCCAGTATTCTGGATTGACCCAGGTACAGCGGATGATATCAAAACAGATGCTTACGATCCGGTAACGTATGGTGCCGATCCATATCAATTGGCAAACAAATCGCAAAATGACAGTAGCAAGATTAAAAACTTCTACTGGCGTGACCCATCTAACGAGCTAGTACCTTCCAAGCGTGCTACTTTGACGCTGACGTATGACGGCAGCATTGCTCAGGATGCAGGGAAACAAATGACAGTGTTCTTTTTTGATCCTGATTTGAAGGATTGGCAGAACATTGGTGGTGTGGTAGATCCGAAGAAACATACCATTAAAGTACCATTTGATCGTTTCGGTTATTATGTAGTTGCTAAGGTTGGAGAAACATATAGTGATGTCATTAAGCACAAGTACGCCAGAGATTACATCGAAGCAATCTTGGCTAAAGGTGTTATGAACCCAATGGATCCAATCAATAGCTTTGGACCTGACAGCTACATTAAAAGAGGCGAATTCACGTCGATGATTGTCAAAGGTCTGCAAATTCCGCTTAATTTCAGCGGTGCGAAGCATTTCGACGACGTGTCTATTCCAAATACGATATCCGCAGATGCGCTCTACGATTATCGTTATATTGAAACAGCTGCACGTGCAGGTATTGTCAAAGGTTCGCAACCAAGAATCTTTATGCCGGAAGATGTAATCACACGTCAAGATGCCGCGGTCATTATCGCCAAGGCATTGGATTTGAAGCTGGAAACAGATCATGACAAGATCATGAAGAATCTGTCCAAGACCTTTAAAGATGCGGACAAGATTGACTACTATGCACAAGCATCTGTATTGGCTATTGCTAAGAAAGGCTTTATCACAGGGTCTCCTGTAGATGCAAGTGATCCGAAAAAAGGATATATGTTTAACCCTACATCCTTAACCTTGCGCGGAGATGCAGCGATTATTGTAGCTAAAGTTATGGCTGATAAAAAACTGCTTCCTAAAATTTAATCCTTAAAAAAACTGAAATCATTAAACATCCCTCCATGGAAATGGAAATTCCCTTTCATATACATGAGAGGGATGTTTTTTATAAATCAGCTATTTGACTGGAATTAAGCGCCTATGCCATAATATCAAAGAGATGAAAACTTTGGATAAGCACTACGGCTTTTTTCGTTTAGTTTTGCCTTGAAAGACTGTTATTAATTGCTTTTTTTTAAGGTTTTATCTCAAAATGTGTTTATTATTTTTCTATATGTTTTTTTTGCGCATTTATCTGAAACTTTACGCCTATTTCATCGTAGTAGAGGATGTGTGTGCTTAAATATTACATAGAGAAGTGAGTGGGGAGTGATGAGATGTCTCAGTTTTCAATACGCCGTCCTGTAACAGTATTTATGTTGATTGTTGCTTTGTTAATCGGGGGCGGTATTTTTGCGTTAAGGCTTCCTGTCGAGTATATGCCAGATATGAAGCTGCCTTACGCTGCAGTGGTGACCAGTATTCCAAATGCAACGCCTACTGAGGTTGAGGAATTGGTTACTAAACCTATTGAAAAGAGTTTGGCTTCTATCGAGAACGTGGATACAATCACGTCCGAGTCTTCAGAAGGATCATCTATGGTCATGATTCAATTTAACTGGGGAGTAGATATGAACCAGGCCACCCTCGACATGAGGGATAAAGTTGATACCGTTAGAGGATCTCTTCCAGACACGGCAAATTCGCCGCGTGTTCTAAAAGTGGACCTCAATGCAACGCCAGTTATTACCCTCGCTTTTACAGGAGATCAGGATATTAACAAGCTGAAGCCTATTGCTGAGGATATTATCGAGCCGCGGCTTGAAAGAATTGCAGGAGTAGCTGCAGCCAACATGTCAGGTGGTCAAGAACGACTCGTAAAGATCACTGTAGATCAGGCCAAGCTTCAAAGCTATGGCATTACGCTGGATCAAATTCGCCAGGCCCTATCGGCTAATAATGTTGCTGGCTCTGCGGGTTCTGTATATCGTGGTAATACACAAATTCAACTTCGAGTTCAAGGTGAATATAAAGCTGTTTCGGAAATGGGCGAAACGCCAATCCCTGTAGGTAAGGGAAGCGTGAAATTGAAGGATATCGCGACAGTTGAAGACTCCGTAGAAGAAGTCACCACTATTTCTACCTATAATGGGAAGCCAAGTATTAATATTTCTGTTACTAAGGCTACTGGTGGAAATACTCTTTCAATCGCTAATTCTGTGAAGGAAAGTTTGGATTCGATACGGAAGGACCTGCCTCCTGGAACACAATTGGATATGGTAACTGATGCTTCCAAGCCTATTAGAGACTCCGTACACTCACTAATAGAACATGCTATATTGGGGCTTATTATCGCAGCTATTGTGTTGCTATTATTTTTGAACAGTATACGTTCTACTATTATTGCTGCGATCGTTATTCCAATTTCCTTCGTAGCAACGTTTATGATGATGTATTTCACTGGACAAACCATTAATGTTATTTCATTGAGCGGTTTGCTTCTAGGGTTAGGATCATTTGTCGACTTTGCCGTTGTTATCATTGAAAATATTTTTAGGCAGCGACATGAAGGGAAAAGTATGCTACAAGGGGCAATTGATGGCTCCAAGCAAGTGGGCAATGCGGTTATGGCATCTGCACTTGCACAGATTGTAGTATTTTTACCGGTTGTTTTTGTTGATGGAATTGCAGGAGTTATGTTTAAACCGTTGGCATTAACTGTTATCTTCTCCCATATAGCAGCCTTGCTGGTATCCCTTATGATTGTGCCAATGCTTGGCTCGCGTTGGATGCCTACTGTACCGGATGAATCCATATATTCTTTAGGTACTTATAAAGGTATTAACCCTATTGTGTGGTTTAATATCGGATTTGAGAAATTTAAGGGTGGTTATCGCCGTGTATTGAAGTGGGGAATTAATCATCGAAAATCTGTTTTAATCATTACTGTATTAATGTTTGTGGCAGCTGGGTCTCTGATTTCTATGGTTAAGGCTGAATTTATTCCTGAATCCGACACTGGGGAATTCTCAGTGAAAGTGAAACTTCCTAACGGAACAGTTTTAGAGGAGACTGAAAGAGTTGTTCAAGGTATAGAAAAAGAAATTCTGAAAGTTCCTGATCTGGACAAAATGACAGTGACTGTTGGTGCTGGTGGTCTTTCTGGTTATTCAGGGGCAACTCCATCCAATTCGGCAGAACTAAGTGTTGCGCTGAAGGATGGGCATCAGCCAACAGACGCTGTAGTTGAAGGCCTTCGCAAGAAATTCGATAGTATTCCGGATGCAGAGATTACATTGGCGTCTGCAACAGGCCTTTCGACTGGAGCGGCGGTTAATATTAATCTAAAAGGCGATGATATGGACGTCTTGAGGGAACTTTCCGACAATCTCGTTGCCGGCGTAAAGAGCATACCGGGAACGGTCAATGTAAAAAGTTCTTTGAATGCGGTTCGCGAAGAATATGAGATTACTGTTAACCGGGAACTTGCTAGTCAATATGGCTTATCAGCAACCCAAATTTTATCTGCGGTGAATACTTCCTTTAATGGATCTGTTGCAACAAGCTATCGCACAGGTGATGATCAAATCGATGTGAAAATATCTCTGCCTGAGCAGGATCGACATGACTGGTCCTATTTGAAAGCATTACGTATTACCACTTCACAAGGAATTGATGTGCCCTTATCTTCGGTAGCAAGTATTGATAAACGCGCTGTACCGGATAGTGTCACCCGTGAAGACCAGACACGTCAAGTACAGATTTCTGCTGACATTGATGGATCAGGTGACATTCTAACCGTCAAACAGAAAATAGATGCTCTTTTGAAGAGTACTCACTTCCCAGAAGGCTATAGTGCAGATACGGGTGGCGGGCAAAGTGAACAAATGATGGAGTCTTTTATAAACTTAGGGATAGCTATTCTGCTATCTGTAGTTCTGATTTATATGGTTATGGCAGGACAGTTTGAATCTCTGCTCACACCGTTTGTTATTATGTTTTCGATTCCGCCTACGTTAATCGGTGTACTTATCGGTCTAGTGGTAACGGGAGCGAGTCTCAGTGTTTCGGCTTTTACGGGTTACATCATGCTCGTCGGTTTGGTCGTAAATAATGCAATTGTCATGATTGATTTCATTATTCAGCTTCGAAAAGAAGGCGAAGATCGAGATGAAGCTATTATTCATGGCGCATCTGAGCGGTTGCGTCCGATTTTGATGACAACGCTGGCTACCGTACTTGCTTTGATTCCTATGGCATTTGCTAAAGGTGACGGTAATGAGACACAAGCTCCTATGGCGGTTGTTGTTGTATTCGGGTTATCCTTCGCAGCTTTGGTCACGCTGATTCTTATTCCGGTTGTTTATGTTATTTTGGACAATATCATTCAAAAACGTAAAAATCGCAAACTGAAAAGACAAGAAAAGAGACAACTGAAAAAAGAAGCGAAACTACAAAAAAGTGTTCATATATAAGGTGAGGTGGAGAAACATAATGAATAAAAAAAGTGCTCTGATTGCCACAACTTTGCTTTTATCAGTTGCATTAGCAGGCTGTGGTGGGGGGGAGGCCCCTACCACACCAGCTTCAGTGCAGAAGGCGATCCCAGTCCAAGTGGCAAAAGCGGCTAAAGGCAGTATCAACGACTCAACAGGTATTATTGGAAGCTTTGCTCCGAAAGAGACGGCCCAAGTATCTCCGAAAATTAGCGGAAAAATTCAAAGTATCAATCTTACAGTGGGGCAAAAAGTAAACAAAGGCGACACATTGTTTACTATAGACCAAAAGGATATTCAGGACTCGATTAAGCAATCTCAGGAATCGTACCAGGTTGCCTTGGCCAACTTAAAACAGGCTGAGTCTGGCGCAGCACAATCTGTGCAGCAGGCGGAGTCCAGTGTGGATCAAGCCAAAAGTGCGCTTGTACAGCAAGATAACTCCATCACACAAGCTCAGACCAGTCTGATCGATGCTCAGAATTCCGTGCGTGATGCTCAAAATACGCTTAATCGCAACCAACAGTTGTTTAGTGCGGGCGCTCTATCTCAATCCGAGTTAGAGCAGTCCCAAATAGCGTATCGAAAGGCTCAAACTGCGGTGGAGAATGCACAGATTGCACTGCACAATGCACAAACATCTAAGGAAAGTGCGCAAACCACATATAATAATGCTCAGAAATCACTGCGTCTTGCGCAACAAAAGACGGGCATAGACGTAGCACGTGCTTCTGTAAATCAAGCTAAAGCCAGTTTAGACACAGCACGTAGCCAACTGGTGGATGCTGTAGTCAAAGCTCCGATTTCCGGCACGATATCGGTAGTCACAGGAGTCCAAGGACAAATGGTTAGTGCGCAATCTGCAGTTGTTACAATTGCAAATACCAATCCTATCATAGCTAAAGTCAACGTTTCTGAATCAGAGCTTCTGAAGCTGCAGGTAGGTTCGTCTGTAACTGTAGGTGTGGATTCATTGAATAAGCGCATAGAAGCTAGAGTAACTGCCGTCAATCCCGTAATGGATAATGACCTCAAGGCATATCCTGTCGAGATTTCGGTTCCTAATGGTTCTGGGGAATTGAAGTCAGGCATGGTTGTAACTGTATATATGAAGTCAGAAGCTCCTAAAAATATTTTGGTATCCCAGGATGCCATTACAGAGCAGGCAGGGAAGAAGTATGCCTATGTAGTGGAGGGAACTGTCGCGAAGCGCGTAGAAGTGCAGACAGGTCAGGAAAGTGCCAAACAGGTTGAGGTAACCAAGGGGCTTACTGAGGGACAAAATGTCGTCGTTAAAGGCGTAAGTTTGCTTTCAGATGGTGCGAAGATTAATGTAGTAAAATAATTTGTTTTGTTTCGTTATATTTACATTAAATTGCTGTTCTCCGTCATTTCTACTATTTAAAGTGTATTAGAGTATTAGATTTCTAAGAAATCTATAGTCTTTATGTACTTTATGTATTCTATGGATAATTCGTAACGAATATACTCCATTAAAGACCTAATTAATTGTACAGAAATAAACCTTGTACATTTAAGGTTGAGAAGGTAAAAGTTGTAGGATGACGGAGGAACAGGTTGAGGAGTATAATTATGACTGTGGAAAGCGGAATACATAATCAAAAAAAATAAAATTTTTTTTGAAACAGACGCAACTTTTTGAACCCATGCTACGTCTAATTGGGTGAGTATGAAACAAAGGGGTACAAAAGCGTAAAGACAAAATTCGCTAAAAAAAATCTTTACTGCATTGTTATCACATTGTATAATACTGGAGTACGTCATAAATGGACGCTTTCTTTCAACTAGATTTCAAGCTTCTGTGATATTGTCACAGATATCATTTTATAAGGGTTCTCATAAAGCTCGGAAAGGAGGTGTAACGACTGATGAGTGACAAGATCCGACAAAAAGACAAAAATAATATTTCTGTTTATATTCAAGGAGGAGAAAAAAAGGTTATGACAAAGTTTAACAAAAAAATGATCAACGTGCTGGCAACAGCAACATTGGTTGCTGGTGTAGCAGCTCCAATCGCAGCATTGACTGCACCAACTGCTATCCATGCATCTTCTAGTTTCACAGCTGTGAATACTCCTACTATTAGTGGAAACGCTGAAAACTTCACTAATCTTGATAGCAGAGTGAAAATTACAGTGAGCAAAGCTTCTGTAAGAGAAGGTTCTTCTTTTACTGTTACTTTGCCTAAAGGTTTTTATTTTAACAGCAGTGATGTTGCGAAAATTGCTGGTGTAACTGGTACAAGTAATGGCCCAGGTAGTGTAAGTGATGCCACTTATGGCTTGGGTGTATACGCTGATTTTGATGATAATAAAGATACTGGTATTACAGTTGCTCCAATCATCAACAATTATGACACTGATGGTAAACCAGTTAATGTAAACTCCGCAAAAATCACTTTTACGGGTCAAGATAACATTAAAGATGATGTTACTTTGTTCTTGAACTTCAGTAGAATTAATGTAGCTGGTCCAAGTAACGGTCCAGTTAAAGCAGCTATTGATGCAGCTTCCAATAGCGGTTTGACTAGCGGTGAAATTGCAATCGCAAACGTTGTTTCTTCTGGTCAAGTTTCTCTTGCTGCAAACGATACAGTTTCCAGTGAAGATAACTTCACAGCAACGCTGAAAGTTAAAGAGGAAACTGCTGGTTCTTTGACAGGTAGTAACTATATCAAGTTGAAATTGCCAAGTGGTTTTAAATGGGATGCTTCTGGTACAGCAGCAATTCTTTTTGGTGATATAAAAGCTGCTGACATTGATGCTAAATCCGATGGTGATACTCTTACTGTAAGATTGAAAGATACTGTGAAAAGCTCCAAACAAAATTCTTTCCAATTGCCAGTTAAATTCCATGTAGATGATGAAACAAATGCTAAACAAGGCGATGTTACTGTTAGCGTTTCTGGTAATGCAACAACTGATGTTAGCTCTCTTGTTGTTGGTAACTATGGCGAAATCGGTGGTGGTGTTACTGTAGCTACTCCAACAACTATCCTTGCTGGACATGACGAACAAAAAGTTGGCGACATCGTAATTAAAGAAACTGTTGCTAAATCCTTTGTAAAAGGACGTACTGTAACTTTGCGTCTGCCTGAAGGTGCTCGTTGGCAAGAAACTTTCAAGAGTAACAACCCAGGAAACAGCTTTGCTGGTTCTATGGAAAATACTAACGGATTGGGTGGAGCAGAGGTATCCTACACTGACTCTGACAAACGTACTTTGAAACTGACTTTCAACAACCCTAATAGCACAACTGACGCTGGTACTTTGAAACTGAGAAACGTTGAAGTTGCAGTTCAACCAGGTTTCTCTGGCGATCTGAACGTAGATGTTGCTGGTAGCCAAGGACTGAGCGGTACTGTTAAGGTTGCAACTGTGAAACAAGCAGTTACTCTGGCTGCTGCTTCCAAACCAACCCTGACAATCGGTCTGGGCGATCAACAAGTTGGCGATATCACAATCACTGAAGCTGCTAAAGAAGCTTTCGTTAAGAAAGACGGTAGCCGTGAAGTAATCTTGGAATTGCCAACAGGCGTACGTTTTGCTTCTACTCCAGAAGTAAAAGTTACAGCTGGTGACGTTAAAGTGAAGAGCGTATCTACTGATACTTACGGCGAAAGCAACAAAGGTCGTCTGAGCTTCTACATCGACAGTGAATCTGCTACTCCAAGTACAATCACAATCTCTGCTCCTAAGCTGACTGTTGACCGTACTGTAGCTCAAGGCGACATCGTTGCTAAGCTGAAAGGTAGCGCAGTTTCTTACACTGCATACAAAGGCGCAACTGACAACACTCAAAACTGGAAAGACAACAACACTGCAGCTGCTGAAGTAGCTATCGCAACTGTTGGAACTCCAGCTCCAGGTGCTACTAAAACTAAAGCTGTCTTCACACTGGGAAGCACTTCCTACACTGTGAACGGCGAAACTAAAACAGCTGATGTAGCTGCTTATGCTCAAAACGGACGTACTTACTTGCCAGTACGTTATGCTGCTGAAGCTTTGGGTGTATCCCCACAAAACATCCTGTTTGACAAAGCAACTTCCACAGTTACTCTGATCAAGGGTGACACTGTTGCTCAAATCAAACTGAACACTAACCTGTTGACTGTTAACGGTACTGTGATTCGCATGGACGTTAAAGCTGTAACTAACAAAAACCGTACTGTACTGCCAATTTCTTGGGTTGGTAAAGCGCTGAATGCATCCATCAACTATGATGCAACTGCTAAAACAGTAACTGTTGAAAACAACAACTAATTTAAGAGCAACTCTTTTGAGTTAACTGAATTAGATGAGAAGAGGGTTCCTTTTGGAGCCCTTTTCTTTTATTAGTCTTATTGACAAAGGAGAGAAATTATGAAACGTTTTGCAGTGGCATTGCTATCCACATTGGTTCTTACTTCTGCGTTTGCCAGTCTTGCAGGAGCTCAATCAGGTGATATAAAGGTTATTATTAACGGTGTAACGCAGCAATATACGCAGTCTCCGGTAGTGAGTCAAAATACAACCTTGGTACCTCTTCGGGGCGTTTTTGAAAGCTTAGGAGCGCAAGTGGAGTGGGACAGCAAGGCTAAAAAGGTAACAGCATCTAAAAGTGAAGATACATTAACTTTAAATATTGGTTCCAAACTTGCTTATAAAAACAGTAAGCCAGTACAGCTCGATGTAGCAACTCAAATTCAAAAGGGTCAGGTACTTGTTCCTTTACGTTTTGTGAGCCAATCATTAGGCGCCAAAGTAAATTGGGACCAGACTTCACGAACAGTGACCATTTCCAATCAAGCTAACGCTAGCACTACTGACATCAATAGCTTGTCCAGCAAGCCACTCGCTGCTCCTGTGACAAAAGTTACTTACGATACCTACTATAATGATTCTTTGACCTATGAAGATGCAGTAAAACTGGCTATTGCTGATAGTACTTCAGTTAAAACAGGAGAAGTGAGCATTGACCAAGCAGGAAAAATTATGAAAGAAACAGGAAAAAATATTGACTTTGTTCCAGCAGAAGCAGGTAATGAGGCGCAAGATAAAGCTTACAAAGGTTACGCCCAAACGAATCTTAATTATGAGGCTGCGAAAAAGAACCTGGAAATGACTAAAGAAGGTATTGAATATAACGTAAAGGATTTATACAATAAACTCCTTCAAAAGCAAAATGCTGTTAAGCTGGCGGCATTGAATATTGAGGATGCTGAACGCAAGCTTAAAGTTGCACAAATCAAGAGAGATAATCAAATGTCGAGTGATTATGAAGTTACCCAAGCAACTAACCAGTTAACTCAAAATCAAGCTGCTTTGGATAAAGCTAAAAAAGACCTCGATAGTGCTTATGTGTCGTTGAACCAAGTGATTGGCTACAAACCAGAGCAACGTTACGAATTGAAGGATAAGCCTGTCTATTCTGAATTTAAAGATAATGTAGAGACAAAAGTAAGCCAAGTACTCACTAGCAGTACTGCCATTTGGTTAAGTGAGCAAAAAGTCGATTTGGCTGAATTGAGCTTGAAGCTATATAACTTTAGTACTCCTGGAAATACGCCTTATGAAGCTGAACAACTTAATGTTGATAAAGCCCAGTATGCTACAGAAGGTACAAAGAGACAGTTGGAAGAAGCTGTGAGAACGATTTATAACAACATTAAAGCATTGGAAAGCCAATACTCACAGATCCAAGCTGGTTTGGTAAGTGCAAGAAGTGCGGCTGATATGGCTAAGAAGCAATTTGATGTTGGGTTGGCTACAGAGCTTCAGGTTTACGAAGCTAATTTAAAAGTGACTACTGCTGAGCAACAGGCTGAAGATATAGTTACAAGCATTGATACATTGAAGATGGCATATGGGAAACCTTGGGTTTTACAGGGTGCTGCTTCTGGAGCGCAGTAATTTTAGCCTAACCTAATACTTGTCATAACCTGCAGTAGGAGGATTTTATGAAATCACGCTATAAAGTATCGTTAGCTGCCGTTTTAATTGGAGGAGGAATTGTGGCTGGCTCTTTGATGAACAATTCAGTTAATGGAGCTTCCAGTTCTGGACAACCTGGAACAGCTGACGATCCAGTCGTAACCAAAAGCTATGTTGACCAAAAAATTGCTCAAGCCGTCAAAGGTGGGGTATCGTCAAGCAGCATTTCGACTGCTCCAGCAACAAACACTACTACTTCTACGTCTTCAGGAACCTCGAATGCAGCTAAAAGCTCAACGGTGGAGCAGACAGAGGCTTTAAAAGTTGTTGATGTTAAGCCTGGTCAGAAACTGATCGCCAAAGCAGGAGCAGAATTTATTTTACGTAATGGAAATGCTGTTGTGTACAGCATGGATGCCAGCGGTGCTATTGATATTACTTCTGGAACGGAAATTGTTCATAACCAGGCTGTCGAAAAAAATCATTTATTATCGTTTCCTAGAGAAGGAAGAGGTATTCAAGTAAAAGAAGGGCAGAAGTTTGGCCTGGTCGTTATGGTACGAGGCGGCTATACTGTTCAATAACTGGTGTCTATCTCTTTTTAAGGTACTCTTTTTCTTAAATACTGTTTGCGATAACAAATTGTTCTTGGCTAAGTTGACTTTAAACATTGCACACTAACCTCATGAAAAATCATTTCATGGAGTGGAGGGTTTATACGATGGCGTCAAGAGGTCAAAGACGATTAATTCCTGAAAGCCGTGCTAGGTTGGATGATTTGAAGTATGAAATTGCTGCCGAGTTTGGGTTGCCTGTTTATAATCCTCAATATGCACATATACATCCGAATGCTGACAGTGAATTTGCAGCAGAATTGGGAGAGTTTACAGGAGGTCAAAATGTTGCATGGCGCGATTTAACTTCAAGACAAAATGGCTCTGTTGGCGGAGAAATTACTAAACGATTGGTTCAATCCGCTGAACGAAGCTTATCTGAATTTGGCACATTATAAACTGTAATTATTGATACAATTTCAAAAATGAATAATAGGTATAAAATGGATTTATTTACATGTGAATCGAAGATGGTTTGCATGTAAACTCCCTTTATTATCGAATGTTGTTATTTGGATGACATGAATTGACACCTTGTTTTAAATAGGATATCATGGCATTTGAGGCTTGTACGCAACCTTTTCCTACCGGAAAAGGTTCATTTTTTGTTAATCAGGTGTAAAAGATATCTTCTGTCATTTGTTGCGTTGAAGGTAACTGAATAATGCCATACCATGTTAGGATTTTTTTTAATCCTCATGTATTTTAATTATGGGAGGTTGAAATTCATGTCTGTAAAAGGTCGTCATTTGTTCACGTCCGAGTCTGTAACAGAAGGCCATCCGGATAAAATTTGTGATCAGATATCCGATGCTGTATTGGACGCCTTTTTGGCTAATGACCCTAATGCTCGGGTAGCGTGCGAAGTTTCGGTTGCTACCGGTCTTGTTCTCGTCATTGGTGAAATCAGCTCCAAGTCGGAATATGTGGATATTCCATCCATTGTTCGTAATACGATTAAGGAAATTGGGTATACACGTGCAAAATATGGTTTTGACTATAATACTTGCGCTGTACTGACTTCTTTGAATGAACAGTCGCCAGACATTGCTCAAGGGGTTAACGCTGCCCTGGAAAGCCGTGATCCTGCTGAAGTAGATAAGGAAACAGAAAACATCGGTGCTGGGGATCAAGGTTTAATGTTCGGTTTTGCTACGAATGAAACACCTGAGCTGATGCCTCTGCCTATCGCTATGTCTCACCGTATCGCACGACGTTTGTCTGAAGTGCGTAAGGATGGAACACTGAATTACCTTCGCCCAGATGGCAAAACTCAGGTAACGGTAGAGTATGAGAATGGAAAACCTGTCCGTATTGATGCCATTGTGGTTTCCACGCAGCATGCAGAAGATACTACTTTGGAGCAAATTCAGGCAGATATCAAAGAAAAGGTCATTTTGCCAGTTGTTCCTGCTGAATTGCTGGATGATCAAACCAAATACTACATTAATCCGACAGGACGGTTTGTAATTGGTGGTCCTCAAGGGGATGCAGGTCTGACAGGTCGCAAAATCATTGTGGACACGTACGGTGGTTATGCTCGTCATGGCGGGGGTGCATTCTCGGGTAAAGATCCAACTAAAGTGGATCGTTCTGCTGCTTACGCTGCTCGTTATGTAGCGAAAAACCTTGTGGCAGCTGGATTGGCAGACAAGGTGGAAATTCAGCTTGCTTATGCCATCGGTGTAGCTACACCTGTTTCGATTAACGTCGATACATATGGCACAGGGAAAGTAAGTGATGAAAAACTCGTTGAGCTGATCCGAAATAACTTTGATCTACGTCCAGCAGGCATCATTCGTATGTTGGATCTACGCCGCCCAATTTATAAGCAAACCGCTGCTTACGGTCACTTTGGACGGACTGATCTGGATGTACCATGGGAGAGTGTAGATAAAGCTGAAATTCTGAGAGAGCAAGCGGGCTTATAATCCTATCCTCGTATGTCATCAGAATAACGTATTAATCAAAAAAAGACTGTCTCATGCATAGCATGAACAGTCTTTTTTTGATATGCTCCACTTGAACTTACCACGATGTACTTAATGCCGCTCGACTATTCGGATACTGGTGCAAGACCCAATAAATTTTTGAGCAAACGACATACCTTTTGAACTTCCTTATGTTGCTCCAAATACGCAAAAAGAGCTTTTAAGAGGCCTTTTTGAGGGTTCGCTTTCAGTGCTTCTTCCTTTAATAGGACGTAGATTTGCTGACATTCCTGCTTCTCCTCTGAGTTCCACGAAGACAGCAGTATACTGTCTTCTAGAGAATGAAGAAGGCTGTTTATCTGGCGACCTTGGTCAAAGGGACTACTTAGTATACTTTCGGGTAACCAGCCTTGCTTGCTCCAGAACAAATGGGGAGCAGGATCGGAACCGTTCAGGCTGGCTGCCAGGGAGCTGGATAAGAAGATGATAAACTGTGTTAGACGTTCAATTGTTTCATCATTCATCCGATCGGCAAAAAAGCGAATATACTCAAACACAATACTTTTAAGCACAAAGGTTATATCCCATGCATGATCTTCGATAGCTGTTCCAAAAATATCAATTAGGCAGTCACGTACCCATTTGTACAATTTGTATTCATGCTGCTCGAACGCGCCGTTGAGCTGTTCATTCTGAAAAATAAGCATGGACGGTTCAGGAAGATCCATCATGAGATACACTTTGTTTTCAACAAGATTTTTCAGGTAGAGAACAATAAAATCGTGCAGTTTATCATGTTTAGACAGGTCAGGTTTACTGTAGAGTGCCCGGATGTCTTGTTCAATATTATTTTCCAGAATGATACACATTTCCAAAGGCAATTCTTCTTTCCCTTGAAAGTATTTATAGAAGGATGCCTTTGCCATCCCACTTTCTTTGGCGATCTCCTCAACAGACGTCGAATAATAGCCTTTTCTGGAGAACAGCCGAATGGCCGCCTGTAAAATATCATTTTTTTTACTTTCCATACATACTCCCTCCAGGAACCCACTCGACAGCATGCGAAATCACTACTTCATACGTTACAAAGGTTGGTCATGAGTAATAACTGTGCGCTGCTGTTTTTTGAGTTGCCGGTGCATCTTGTACTTAGCCACGATCATATACAAAGATGGCACCACAAACAAAGTTAACAAGGTCGAAAATAACAAACCGAAAATGACAGTGAACGCCAATGGCTTAAAGAGCAGACTTCCCAATAGTGCTAACGGAATCATACCTACAATGGCAGCCAGAGACGTCAATAAAATCGGTCTGAAGCGAGCCGTGGCTGCTTGTATAACAGCTTCCTTTAAATCCATTCCTTCATGTCTTGCATCCTCGATAAATTCAATTAAGACAATCCCATTCCGGACCACAATACCCGCGAGTGCGATAATTCCCATGATGCTCATAAAACCAATGGGCATACCAGTCAGAAAAATGCCAATAATCCCGCCAGCTGCTGCTAGATAAACGGTCGTCATAATAATAATAGGAATGGAGAGTGAATAAAACTGCATTGTGATCAAGAGTAAAATGAGTAGGACTACCACGATTGCCAGCTTCCCTAAATCCCCAAATATGGTGGACTGATCAGATGTTTCCCCGCCTACCTCCCAATTATAGCCTTCAGGGAACTTCATCTGTGCCAGTTTGCTTTCCACATCTACCATGGCTTCACTTGCTGTTCGTCCGTTCAAGTCGGCCTCGACTGTAATCGTCCGCTCCATATTGTAATGCTTGATTTGCTGAATAGCAAATGACGGTTTAATCTGTACAAGCTGGTTTAATGGAATTTGCTTTCCAGCTGCATTCACTACACTTAATTGTTGGAAAAGCTTACTTGGCTCCTCGTTACTGTGATTCAAATACATCTTAATATCTACTAGACTGCTTCCCGTATCAAATTGGCTAACTTGAGCTCCTTCCTTTAATAGAAGAAGAGTACGAGTCAAATCGGTGTAGCTTACGAGATACTGATCCATTGCTTGCTTGTTGACCTCAAGCTCAAGAGCATATCGTTCAATTCCTACGTCATCTACGATGCCTGTTGTGCCCTCTACTGTTGCGATCTGCTCTTTTGCTTTTTGGGCAAGGGTTTGCAGTTCATTCAGATCCTGACCGGAGATACGAATAGAAACAGGCTTACCTACCGGAATCCCGAGACGGGGCACATACATGGTAACCGTAACGCCAGGGTAGGATTTTTTAACATGTTGTTCCCAAGCATCAACTGTCGAATTGAGATCGAATACGTTCTCTTTTCCGACAACAGCAATCTGACCTACGGTTTCGTTATAAGTAATATTTCCACCCGCACTATTAATATCACTAAACAGTTGGGGAGCAGTCCCTCCAGCGCTGTAAACGATCTTGGAAGTTTCAGGTTGTTTCTTAATCCAGCCTGCAAGATCCTTAACGACCTGGTCGGTTTCCGCAATCGAAGTGCCTACAGGCATTTTTACATTTAAAGCAACATGAGGATCTTCCGATTCAGGGAAAAGCTCAACCGATGTAAAAGGAACTAATCCATAAGCGGCTGTTCCAAGCATAAGTCCAACCATAGCCGTCAGCAAGGGACGCTGAATGACTTTAGGCATCAGTTGTTGTGAATAAAGCTTGTTTAAAGAATGAATCTGCTGACCGAGCAAGCCTACTGGTTTAGACTTCCCCTGAGGGTGACGAGTCTGTCTGCGTTTCTCATACCATTTTCGAAAAATAGGGATGATCGTGAGAGACATGATCATAGAAGCTAACATGGCCAGAGAAACAATAGCGGGAATGGGTTTAATAAAGGCACCTACATTTCCGGGAAGGAACAACAATGGAGCAAAGGCAGAGATCGTGGCCAATGTTGCAACCAAAATAGACAGCATGACCTCTTTGGTACCTTTTATAGCTGCAACAGAGGGCGGTTCCCCTAATTCCGTAAGTCTGCGCTCAATATTATCGTTTACCACTACAGCGTCATCGACGAGTATGCCGAGTACAATGATCAGACCGACAACGGAGATTTGGTTTAGAGTAATGCCGAACATAGGCAAAAAGATAATGGCAATCGAAACCGAAATAGGGATTGCCAGCGCGACAAAAGCTGAGGTGAGTAAATTCAGGCCCAACATACAAACAAGAATAACAGCCGCAATGGCCAGAATCGTTTCACGCTTTAAGTCGTCAAAAATATGGCTTACCTGATCCTTTTGTGCAAAAAGAGTCTGTAAGCGAACACCCGCAGGGAGTGTTTTCTCCAGCTCTTTGAGCTTGCTATTGACCTTTTCGCTCATAGAGGGGATGTCTGTGCCTGTTTCCGCTCCAATACTTAGTGTAATGGCCGGCTTACCCTCTACGTAAGCGAAATATTCTGCTTCAGAATGTGCCAGCTCAGTTGCACCGATATCTCTTAAATAAACAGGGTTACCTTCTTTGGTACGTGTCAAAATGACCTGATTTAATTCATCAGCTTTTTCGGTCTCACGAACAACGAGTTGATAGGTTCGTCCGTTGTATTCAATATTACCAGTAGGAACCCGATCCATCTGAGACTGGATTGCTTGAGCCACTTGACCCCACGATAATTGATATTGCTGAAGCTTTTGGTTGTCAATATGAACACGTACTTCCTGATCGGGAAGAGCATTGAATTTGACACTGGATACGCCGGAAATTGTATTAAGTTGATCTTTCCAGGTGTTGGTCAAATCATTTAGTTTATACAGGGGTGCAGATGAGTGGGCAGTCAGGGCATAAGAGCCGATAAATGAGCTGGTCAGCTTGTCATTTACAACAGGCACTTCAGCGCCTTGAGGAAGATCAGCTTGTGCATCTTGCACTTTTTTACGCATATTATCCCAAACCGTTTGAGGATCAATTCCATTTTTGGATTCGATTAAAATAGATGAGAATCCGTTCCCAGAGGTCGAATTAATCGTTTTAACCCCTTCAACCTCCTTGATGCGTTTCTCCAGCTCCTTTGTTACGGTTTGTTCTACTTTTTGTGGCGAAGCACCGGGATAGACGGTTGTGACCGTAGCGTTCTGTATAGTCACGTCGGGCATTTCCTGCTGTGGTAACTGGAAAAAACCGAAAACCCCGACTGTAATCAGCATGACAAAAAACAGTAATGTAATTTTTCGTTTTTTTACGATGTACTCAATCATGGGCGTCCGCCTTCTTCCGACTGAATCGCATTTCCATCAAACAGATTTTCTGCCCCTTTAACGACAATACGTTCTCCTTCACGAAGCCCAGATACAATTTGCAATTGGTTTTCTACAACCTGATTGCCAAGCTCCACAGGGGTTCTAACCGCTTTTCCTTGAACATCTTTGAAAATAAAGGGCTTGCTTCCCGTATTGATGACCGCTTCTGCAGGAACAAGAATTCCATTCTTGTCTGTCACCTGATGCGCAGCTTTAATGACCTGGCCGGGTAACCAGTCTCGCTTTGGATTGGCAATGACAATCTCTACGTTAACCCTCCCTGTATCTGTGCTGGTTGAAGGATAGATGTTGGACACCGTACCTTGACGAGTTTCTTCGTAGAGCGCTACCTGTAGCTGTTGTCCCTTTTTCCAATCCTTAATTTCACTGTCCGGTACGGGAAGCAGCACTTTGAGACGGTCAATGGAGCCTATGCGATAAACCGCTTGGCCTGACGCGACCAAATCGCCTGTATTTACGATTTTGTCTAAGATTACGCCGTTCACGGGAGAAGTTAAACGGGTGCGGGACAGTGCCAGCTCTGCCTGGTCCTTGGCGACAAGGGCTTTTTCGTAGTTGGCACGTGCTTGTTTTTGGGAAGCCTCAGCCTGTTCGCTGGCTGCAAGAGCTTTAGTTTTACCTGCAATCGCATCCTGAAAGGAAGCTTGGACAGATTGATGCTCTTCGGCTGTGGCCCCTTCCAGCAAAAGAGATAAGGAAGCTTTCGCTTGCTCCAGATTTTGAAGAGCAGTGGTAGCATTCAAGCGGGCGTTCTCGTTATCCGATGCGGTAGCTGCCCCGGCCTCAAACAGCTTTTGTGTCCGTTCGCTATCCGCCTTGGCCTTGTTATAGGCGCTTTGTGCCTTGTCGACAGTGACTTTCGCTTGCTGTTTTTCCTGAGCGCGCGCACCCTTGTTGACCTTGCTGACATTTGCATGAGCATTCGCAATACCAGCATCGGCAGATTGAATTGCAGAGTTAGCTGCCTGTAGGTTAGCCTGTGCGTTATCTATACCGGCTAGAGCCTCTTGGATCGAGGCTGTTGCCTGTGCAACCTGTAGCTTATAGTCAGCATCATCTAGACAGGCAATGATTGTACCTTTTTGGACAAGAGTGCCGGTTGTAATCTCGGCGCTAGCGACGGTACCTCCATTTTGGAAGGCTAGTGTGCGTTCCTCATAAGCCTGAAGGGTACCCGACAAGTCATAGGCAGTATGGAGCGGTGAATTTTTAACAATTGTGGTGCGCACAACGGTTGGCTGTGCCGATGAACCTAAAGCGGCATCTTTTTTTTCGGTTGAACATCCGGCAATGGCGAGGCTCAATGATAAAGTGAGCACGATGATGGTCCGTTGTTTTTTCATGAATATCAATCCTTCCGATAGGGTCATATAATCAAGTTTGAACCATTTGGTTTAAAATGAACTCATAAGTTCATGTGTATTATAGTGCGCCCATATTGCATTCGTCAATTCACTGTTTTGGATTTTATGAATTAGTTGGCGGTATTTCGGAACTTTTGCCTTTATAATAAGTCTATTAACATAAGAGGATTTTTTTGTTTATTGGTAGAGTCACGTTCGGATTAATCCGTTTGAATACAAAGAAGATGGGAGCTATTGTCCAAATGTTTTTAAGTAATAGAAAACAGAGCAAAGTGAAAGTAGATGGCAAAGGAATGGCTAAAAGATGGGCTGTTTTAACGCTAGCAGGAGTATTATGGGTCGGTCCGGTTGCTGGAACTGGGGTTCTAATTCCGTTAAATAATTGGATATCTGCCCCAATCGCGAGTGCTGCCTCCGGTTCAACGGTAAAATTGGGTGAGGAAATCATTACTTCGGGCGCAACATTATTGAAATATCGTTTTAAAGGGTCTAAAGGAACAGCGCTGGCTGATATCATTCGAGTAGACTTGCAAAATCCGTACGTAAAACTGGATGTCATGACAGGGAAGAACGGACAGTTTACGACCCGTCAGAGCACAGGCGGTATGGCAAAAGAGACCGGTGCGGTTGCTGGCGTGAACGGGGATTATTTTAATACCTCTAGCGAGGGAGCACCGATTGGTGGACAGGTATCTAAGGGCGTGTTGATGTCTACACCCTCTGATTTAACAGGGATGTATGCCTTTGCTGTAACAAAGGATGGCTCGCCGATGGTTGAACAGTTTACTTTTGAAGGTACAGTAAAAGCTGGAGATGGGTCTTCCTTCTCTTTGGCAGGGATGAACAAGGCTTCGTACTCGCCTGAGACGAGTGGGAGCAGCTATAGCCACTCCAACGCTATGTATATTTATACATCTGCTTGGAAAGCAATTGAGCGGCCTAAAAACAGTTCGACAACGCCTACCGAAATATTGGTACAAAATGGCGTAGTTACGCAAGTCTCCGAGAATGCTACATTGAATATGACTGTTCCGCAGGATGGCTACATTTTACGTACGCATGGTAAAGCAGCTGATTATGCCAAAGGGCATCTAACTGTGGGACAGACCGTAGAAACGAGCTATCACCTTCGTGTCAAATCGACAGGGAGTGAAGTAGATCCTGCCAACCTTCAGATGATGATCGGTGGACATACCATATTAGTAAATGACGGACAGAAGACTTCGTTTTCCCGAAGTACGACAAGTATAGGCGGGACGCGTGCGCGTACGGCTTTGGGATATTCCCGGGACAAACGATATGCATACGTCATTGCCGTTGAGAAGAATGAGAACAGTGTTGGTGTATCCCTGAGCGAGCTGCAAACACTGATGAAAGATATTGGCGTTTGGAAGGGAATGAACCTCGATGGGGGCGGCTCTACCACCATGGTAACTCGCGATTTGGGAGATACGACAGCGGGACTTACCTTCAATACAGAATATGGTACAGAGCAACGCAGCATCGTCAATGGAGTGGGCGTATATACCACTGCTCCTAAAGGAACGCTCAAAGGCTTTACCATCAAGGGCAATAAAACGCTGCTGATTGGTCAAACCGGAAGCTACTCCTTTAAAGGCTACGACAACTACTACAATCCATTTGATACCTCGAAAGTGCAAGTGACGTGGAAGTCCAGCAATCCGGCTGTTGTGTCTGTGAGCGGCGGTGTTGTGAAGGGGGCCAAACCGGGAACTGCTACTTTAACAGCATCCAGTGGCTCAGCCAGTGCGACAACCAAGGTCACCGTGCTTGGAGCGGATGAAATTTCATCGCTTACTGCAGGAAGTGGGACAGGCTCGCTTACTGCAGGGGCTAAAATCCCAGTACCAATAACAGCTAAAACGAAAGATGGACAGAGTGTCAGCATTACGTCAGATGCACTCAAATGGGAATTCATCGGCTTTAAGGGAAGTGTAAAGGACAATCAGCTTACGGTAAATACAGTGGATGCGGGTGTGAAAACAGGCTATGCCATTGGTCGCTATGATGGTTTCAGTGCGGTTGTTATCCTGTCTGCTGGCGGGGCAAGTACAAATAGCTGGGAAAACTTCGAAAATGTATCGTATCCGGTTGATTTCACTTCAAATGTGGAAGGTGTTACCGGCACAGCGGCTGTTGTACAAGGAGATGGAGACCATGCTAATTCCAAAGTGCTGGAGCTAAGCTACGACATGACGAACGGCAGTGGTAAAATGTATGCTTACGCTCAATTAAATGGCACATCCGGGAAGACACTGGAACAGGCAGCTACATCCATCTCGCTCGATGTCAAAGGAGATAAGAGCTTGAACTGGTTGCGTGCGGAGTTAGAGGATGCCCAGGGCAAAACCGCATATATTGATCTCGCTAAAGTGATCGACTGGAACGGCTGGAAAACGATTAACGCAGATATGAGTGGTTTGAATATTTCATATCCAGCGAAGCTAAAACGTCTCTATGTGGTCAATGTAGCTGAGGGTCAGGATGAGCGTGCTAAGACAGGTAAGGTTGCTTTTGATAATATTTCTTTTAATACACCGGGAACGGTCGGTACAGAAGGACTCAAAAAGGGAACAGCTCAGATGACGATCGGCCAAAAATCAATGACAGTCAATGGAACACCAGCAACGATTGACGCAGCTCCGATGACTCGCGATGGTTCGACGTATGTTCCGATCAAGTATGTACTGGACGCATTTGGTGGGCAAGCCAAATGGAATGCGGGCGATCAGCGGATTACCATTATGCGTGGTGGCGTGCTGATGGATTTGACTGTAGGAAAGAAAGAAGTAATTCTGAACGGAAAGCGTCAGAGTACTGATGTTGCACCTATTGTACTAGGAGGTAGGACTTTAGTCCCGTTAAGACTTGTGTCTGAGCAGTTAGGGATGACTGTAAAATGGGAACAAGAAACGAAGACCATCACCCTCCAGTCATGATATGGTATGATATATACTTGAAATGCTAGGATTGGAGTAGAACATTTGTGGACTTTCAAGCCGATATCATAGACCGAGTCATTAAAAATGCCATCCAGGTGATGGAGAACAGCAAATATCAGATGTTCGAAATATTGGACACGGCCCGGACCGAGTTGGTTACGTTAAATCAAGAGCTCCAGAGCGTATTGAAGGAAACGGCGGAAACGATCGAAAAGGTGGACCAGCTGGAGATGAACTATCGGCGGTCCCGAATTCGGTTGACTGAGGTCAGTCGTGATTTCGTCCGTTACTCGGAAGAGGATATCAAGCAGGCTTATGAGAAGGCGACACAGCTTCAGCTCGATGTGATGATTTTTCGCGAGAAGGAAATGTATCTCAAAGCCAGAAGAGATGATCTTCAAAAGCGGGCTAAAAGTGTCGAGGCTTCTGTCGAGCGGGCCGAAACCATCGGCTCGCAGATGGGGGTCGTGCTGGAATATTTATCGGGTGAATTGGGACAAGTGACGCGGATCATTGAATCGGCCAAAAATCGGCAGTTTATTGGTCTGAAAATTATTTTGGCTCAGGAAGAGGAGCGTAAGCGCATATCCCGTGAAATTCACGATGGACCTGCGCAACTCCTTGCGCATCTAGTGCTTAGGACGGAAATTGTGGAAAGAATGATCGCTAAGCAGGAATTTAAGATGGTTCAGGACGAAATAGTAGACTTGAAGAAACAGGTTCGCTCCAGTCTTGAAGAAATGCGAAAGGTCATTTTCAACTTGCGTCCCATGGCCCTGGATGACCTGGGACTTATTCCGACGCTCCGGAAATATGTGCAGGATTTTGAAGAAAAAACGAAAATTAGAGCGCTTTTTGAAACAAGGGGCAAGGAACACCGTCTCTCTTCCGCGATGGAAGCAGCCATTTACCGTCTGATCCAGGAAGCTTTGACTAATGCTGCCAAGCATGCTTACCCTACCTATGTGCTTGTTGAGATTACCTACCAGGCGCAGCTTGTAAAAATTGTTGTGCAGGATAATGGTCTGGGCTTTAAGCCAGAGCTTTTTCAGCAAAAAAGTAAAGACCACGGGCATTTTGGTCTGATTGGTATGCGGGAAAGGGTTGAACTGCTCGAGGGGAGAATGGAGATCGAATCAGCTGAGAATCAAGGCACCAAGATAGTGATTCATATCCCAACCAACGTGGAAAAGGGAAAGGAGTAACAACATGGAAAATCAGGAAATGAGTAATGCACCCATCAAAGTTCTGTTAGCGGACGACCATCAGTTGTTCCGCGAAGGACTTAAACGTATTTTGAATATGGAGGACGACATTGAGGTCATCGGAGAATGTGGCGATGGTATTCAAGTGCTGGAATTCTGCAACGTAGAGAAGCCGGATATTGTTCTGATGGACATTAATATGCCAATTGAAAATGGTGTTGAGGCAACTGAAAAACTACGTGAGATGTTCCCGGATGTCAAAGTGATCATTTTATCCATTCATGATGATGAAAGCTATGTATTCGAGACATTGCGCAAGGGAGCCAATGGCTATCTGTTAAAAGATATGGAGGCCGAATCTCTCATCAATGCCATTCGTTCCGTACATGAAGGATATGCATTTATCCATCCAAAAGTAACGGGCAAGCTTATTCAGCAGCTTCGCCGGATGACTTACCTGAATGAAACAGGTGCTATGGCGGAAGGCCATACTAAGGAAGCAGGCGTGAAGTTTGTCGCAGGTGAAAATAACCCGCTGACCCGCCGTGAAGCAGAAGTGCTGCGTCTGATGGCTGAAGGCAAGAGCAATAAGATGATTGGTGAATATTTATTCATAAGCGAGAAAACGGTCAAAAACCATGTCAGCAGTATTCTGCAAAAAATGGAGGTTGATGATCGTACCCAAGCCGTTATTAACTCCATCAAATATGGATGGGTTACGCTGTAAAGTGTAGTTATTTCATACATTAGACCACTCAGTTGCCTAGGTATGAATGCTGTACGCCCCTCTTTTGGAGCGAGATATCCGCTCGTACGGAAGTCCAGTACATAACCGTGACACCTCTTCCTGTTATACGGCATATATTGTCGCTATAGGAGGAGGTGGAACCCTCGTGACGGCTCACTTGGTTTGGATATTGCTTATATACGGTGTGGGAGCCGCAGTCGTGCATCTTATGTATATACGACAGGCGGTTCAGGCTTATCACAATGGCGAAGATGCACATGCGGCATCGCCGGATCGTCGTGCGACTCGCTATATTGTGATCACATCCAATGACGGAGATCGTGTGGAATGGGTGATGCGTTCATTGAGCATACTTGCCTGGCTACACCGGAGGCCGTTGCATGTAACGGTACTGGATGATGAATCTATAGACGATACGCTACCGATTCTGACCCGACTGGTGCGCTATAGTCATATGGATGTTTCAGTCATCTCACGTCGTTTTTCACCGGGGAACCCGGTATTGCCGAAGTCAGGCGGTGAAAGACAGGTTGTTATTGATCTTAGAACAGCAAACCCGTTGGCGGGTGCCCCACTTGTTCCTTAGTGACAAGGAACTGTGGACATTGTGGTTAAAATCAGATATAAATGTTTATAGACAGTTGCATATGCAAGACAACAGGGATTTCGTTGAAATCTGTTTGATGTGAAGCACACTTCAGGCTAGTAGCCATGGAAGTGTGCTTTTTTGCTGTTTTCCGGGATGACAAGAAACCGAAAAAAAGATGGATGGGAGAGAGATCGAAAATGAAAATTGCAGTATATGCAGTCAAGTATAAGGGAGATTGGAATCTCCGATTATCTGTGGATATTCGAGTAGATATGACATGGTGGTTGGCTCGAGATAAGGAACAGGAGAATACTGTCGAAAGGTGGGTGTTATTAGGAGACGAGCTTCCCTTGTCCTGGGCAGTAAGCCTGTGTGAAAAATTTAAGGAATTAGCAAATATGGTGCGATGGGGGAATCAGCAATGGTGGGAATATTTGCTTGCACAGCTAAAGAATGAATTGGTTCTAGAGTCTTCTAATGGAGAAGGGATGATCTTATCTGGAGGAGTAGAAAATATAAGTATTTGGGATTGTCGACAAGGCTGGGTTTCTCGCACTACGCATGGGAATAAGGGATGGGAGACAATAGGAGCTGTACGTTCAATTCAGAACATGAACCTCATCACAGGAGTAGATGGGTTGGATTTGGAAAGTTTAACGCGACAAGCGAATGAGCTGACTCATTTGTTGGCAGGACGCCAGTTGCTCGTTCCTGAAGCTGAAGCGCTACTAGCAGAGGCAGCGCCAGATTTGGAACATAACTGGCGTTCAGCTGCGCAACTTGCATATCTACAAGGCCGACTCAGCTTTGCTGCTGGCCTTGCTCCAACACCACGCGTGCGTTGGTCTGCTGCGCGTAGGCATGAACTCCGCTGCAACCGTTGTGGCAGCGGAAAGGTGCATCGCACAAGCTGCGCATCGTGCGGCCGTAAGGCGTGCGCCTACTGCGAGACATGTCTCGCGCTTGGGCGCAGCCGTGAGTGCTCGCTGCTGCTGCGCGGTACAGCGAAACCCGCCATGCCGCGAGCGGCACAGGTTGCCCCGCCGGCGAATCTCGACCGCTGGGGACTGAGCCCTGCGCAACGTGCCGCCGCCGAAGTAGCGCTGCGTTTTTTGGCTGCACCACCCGGCGAGGGGCGAAAATCCTCTCGTCCGGAAGGTCAGTGGCAATGGGCGCGCCAATTATTCTGGCGCAGCATGCTTGGACGCCAGGATGCAGTCGCTGCCACTACGTATGGCAGCACTCTTCCCGACAACGAGCAGTCCTCGCCTAAATCTGACGAGCCTGCTTGGGGGATCGCTGGCCGACAAGTATCTGATTCTGCGGCTGAACGTTTTCTGCTCTGGGCCGTGACGGGCGCCGGCAAGACAGAAATGATGTTCCCGCTTTTACAACATGTGTTAGAGCGCGGAGGGACAGCGCTTGTAGCAACACCGCGCCGCGATGTGGTGTTGGAATTGGCACCTCGCTTGGCTGTTGCCTTTCCCCAGGTTAGCATGGTGACGCTTTATGGAGGGAGTGCAGAACGGTGGCAAAGAGGACAGTTGACATTGGCAACGACACATCAGTTGTTGCGTTATCGCCAGTCCTTTGATTTGGTTGTAATTGATGAGATTGATGCGTTTCCTTTTCATAATGATCCGATGCTTGCCTTTGCTGCCCAAGCAGTATGTAAACGGGAAGGAAAGTTTATTTATTTGTCTGCTACGCCGCCTCGTCCTTTGCAGAAAGAGGCTGCACGTGGTCAACTGCCACATGCCAAGGTTCCCGTTCGTTTTCATCGTCATCCCCTACCTGTCCCAATTCGTTTGGATACTGCTCCAGTGCATCATTGGCTGCAAAAAGGTCAGCTTCCTGTTTCATTTATTCAACGTCTATGCGTATCCATTCAACGTGGAGCACAGATCTTTCTATTTGTGACACGAATCTCACATATCCAAGGTCTTGTGGAACTGCTGATTAGACAATTGCCTGATATACCTATTGCGGGCACCTCATCGCAGGATGACGAACGAACCGCCAAGGTACAATTATTTCGAGCAACTGAAATACGTGTGCTGGTGACAACCACTATTCTGGAGCGGGGAGTGACTGTTCCACGGAGTGATGTGTACGTACTAGATGCGGACAGCAGTCTCTTTGACGAAGCATCCCTTGTCCAAATGGCTGGTCGCGCTGGAAGATCTAAGGATGATCCATACGGAAGTGTTATTTTTATATCTCCCCAATGGACTAGCGGCCAAAAGAGAGCAATCAAGCAGATTAAGCATATGAATGTACTGGCTCGGAAAAAAGGATATCTGAATTGATAAAGCACTAAATGCATTAAATAAAAAAAGTTTTTTTGGAAATGTGAAACCTGAAACAATGTCGGTACGTAAACTACCAGGAAAGGTGCTTTTTGGTATGGGGATGACTCCAAGAATCCGTCTATTTTTGAATTGGTTATTCCATCGTCAGTCACAGACATGTGTTGCTTGTGGCACTCTTGCAGGCAATTTTTCCGAATTTACTGGGCTTTGCACTCGTTGCTCGAATCAAATTCCCTGGGTTTACAACATTCGCTGTGTTCACTGTGGACGTCCGACGTTTTGTCCAGATTGCGTCAGGCCCGGCCGATTAGCTCGTTACTATGTATGTAATCGGAGTGCAACCAGTTATACGCCGATGATGAGAGAATGGATTGGACAGTTCAAATATCGTGGCAATGAAAAATTTGGTCCCCTTCTGGGCGAAGTCATGAACCGAGCCTATCAAGCGATGAGGCATGAATTTGCAGATCCTAAATGTACTCATTTCAAGCGATCTTTGTGGGATGTAGATATTGTGACCTGTGTCCCGGTAAGTAAAAAGAGGCTGACAGAGCGAGGCTTCAATCAGGCTCAGATTTTGGCAGAAGAAATTGCAAAGCAAAATAAGCTTCCCTTCCTTTCATTGCTTGTTCGTCCGCAAGATACAGGCAAACAAAGCTTTAAATCAAAAAAAGAACGCATGAATACAATGAATAATGCTTTTTCTGTTCACCCTAATATGGCGAATTTGATGAAACGCTTTATTTTAAAAGCCGAACCTCAACATGCTGTGGAGAATATGTATTCCGTTACAATTTTGCTTGTGGATGATATTTATACGACAGGGAGTACATTGCAGGCATGTGCACGCGTTTTAAGAGAAAAGGCATTAGAACAAGGAGTACATTTGGCTATTTTTTGCCTATCCTTAGCGAGATCATGAGTCCAAATTTCTATTATATTCCATGATTTTGTGCTTGAAACTATGAAAAAAAGGTTATAATTCTTTTGAAAGAAGGCTTAAATGATAGAGCAGAAGCTTTTTAATCCGTACAATCAGCAAAATTTGACAACAAGCTAGAGAGAGGTATATAATAAAAATATAGAGACGAACAAAAAGTTAGGAAGTGAGGGATGAAATCAGAATATTTCAATTTAGAGGTTGATTTTTTTGGAAAAGAGGAGTACAATTTCTTTCTGTTGATAGCTAACATGATTGGTAATAAGTGATTAGCTAACGACAAAAGAGCGGACATTGGGAGTGTCTCGCTCAGTAGTAAAGCAGTTAATTAAAATTTAAAGTTAAAAAGAGGAGAGAATAAAATCATGAAAAACGTAATGAAAAAAGTAGCAGTTTCTAGCATGCTGGCTGTTAGCTTAGGTGCAGTGTCTTTGTTGAGTCCACTTGCAACAGGTCAAGTAATGGCGAAATCCGGTTCGGATTATGAAAAACAACAATTGGAAGACCAAATCATGAGAGAACAACAAGAAGCAGCACAAAAAGCATTTGAAGCTAAGTTCTTTAAAACTGAAACTACTGAGAACGCAGCAACTACAGCACCTGCTCAATCGACAACAGAGAACAACAACCAAACAACAACTACAAAACCATCAGCAACTACAACTGAAACACCAGCAACAACTGTAAAAACAATCACTGTAAATGTTCAAGAAGGCGACACATTGGCTTCTATTGCTGAAAAATACGGCGTAACTGTTGAAGAACTGGTAAAAATCAACAACTTAGTTAAAGTTGGTCAAGAACTGCAAGTACCACAAACAAATACAACTAAATAATTAACATTATAAACTGTTTTATAAAATATATTTATTAAACCAAGCGTTTGACTATAGTATACGGGAAGGCCTCTATTAAAACAATGCTTTTTTGAATAATTATTTGTAAAATCGCTTGTTTTTTTGGGCTGCAAATTTCCGATGGTACATCTAGCTTAATTCAGATAGGTTATAGGTTGAATTGATGTTAGGTGTATGAGATTTATGAATACCCACACTCCATGTGCGGAGCATTCGTATGGACGCCGATCCCCCGGATTTACAGCATATGCTTGATGGCATTCGGGGCACAGGTGAACATGAATTCTTCTGAGGATTGTTTCGCCCGGTTTTCCCCTCATCTTATTTCTACATTTTAACCATATTCATATATAGCTGTTTAATGATAATGAAGCGCTATTCCCGAAAATAACTGGAATGGCGCTTGTTTTATTTTTTTATCTAAATTACGGAGTACAGTTTGACGATAAATATTCCATATCATAGGCTGGATTATAAGGGCTCATTTTCCCTGCGTTATGTTGTTGTATTAATGCACATAGAGATGGGGAATTCTTCTGCCTGTTGAACCTTCTCTCCTTATACTTTTACTATGATAACGAGCAAAATGTGCAATTGTGTTAAATCTAAAAAACTTTTTTGAAATATTTGATAGACGAGGCTCTTCGCTATAAGGTAATGTAAGGATAAAAGTAATTAAAGAGACCAGAAGTTGGAAAGGGGCGCTACAGAGGATGAATTTGGATAACTGTCCTCGTTGTGGAAAGCTATTTATTAAGAATGTTAGAGGAATCTGCCAGAACTGCATTAAAGAAATTGAGATTGAATACGAACGATGTGTCAAACATATACGTGAGAATAAAGGTATTCATATGCATGAGCTTTCGGAAGCTACGGGTGTATCTGTCAAACAAATCACGACATTTATACGTGAGGGACGTATTTCCATTGCTAATGCGCCCAATATGACGTATCCTTGCGAGGTATGTGGGATACCAATTCGTGATGGGCATATGTGCGATTCTTGTCGAACACGCCTGACTAAAGACCTGAATCAGGCCGTACGCGAAAGTAGCAATCAGGATCAAAGTAATAATATGGGCTCAGGTACCTACAGTGCGATGGATAAACTTCGTGGAAACTAGTACAGGGGAATTAAATACGCATTTAGCTATTCAAAAAGTTTCAAATACCGCCGATAATCTTTATAGAGCTTATCGGTTTTTTTATTTTAGCAATTATGCACAAAATAAAGAAGTAAGGCATAATACGAACCATGTTCGACGCTATGTCGTCTGATACATTCTGAACATATCAAATAACTAAGGAAGGTGGAAGTTATGAAAATTAACGAGACCAACCGCATCGGAGCTATCAATCCATATCAACGAAATATTGAAACAGGTCGTCAAGAGGAACAAAAAAAATCCCGTCGCAAGGACGAGGTTTCCATTTCTCCAGAAGCAATGGAAATGCTGAACCGCAGCAGCGATGCAGACCGCGTTAAGAAAATTCAGGAGCTTAAGCAGCAAGTAGCTTCTGGAACCTATCGTGTGGATGCCGATAAAATTGCAGAGAAGCTGTTGCCTTTCTTTAAGCAGTCTTCCGAAAGCTAGGTGAGGGATATGCCTTTAGAGCGTTTGATTGATGTGCTGGAACAGCTAGATCAAAAACATCTTATTTTATTAGAACTAGCGAAAAGTAAAAAAAAAATAGTCATGGAAAATGATATGGATAGCCTGGTACAGCATTTGAACCAGGAATCCAGACTCCTTAAACAAGTAGAACAGTTGGAAGAAGCTCGTATGGAGGTCTCGTATGAGCTTCTTCGTGAACGTGGTATTAAGTCTCAGCTTAATTTGACTATAACCGAGCTGGCGCGCCTTGTCTTTGATCCGGAAGATAAGAACAAACTCCTCAGTGTCCAGAGCCGTTTATCCCACACTCTTTCAGAATTAAAGGAAATTAATGAAATTAATCAAAAGCTCATCGAGCAATCGTTGGTGTTTATTGATTACTCTTTAGATCTACTTGTAGGACGTCCTAATCAGGAGATAACTTATATGCATCCTGATCAGAAGAGTAATCAACACGCACGACCTGGATTGTTCGATACTAAGGCTTGAGCCGAGGAGGAAAACAGAGTGCCATCCACATTTCATTCCATAGAAACAGCTAAAAGAAGTCTTTTTACACAAACGGCAGCTTTAAATACAACAGGACACAACATAGCTAACGCTAACACGGAAGGCTACACACGGCAGACGGTCAAAATGAAGGCTTCCATCCCCATGGAGGCTTACGGTATTAACCGTTCTAATGTACCTGGTCAATTGGGAACAGGTGTTGAATTTGACGCTATTGAGCGTATTCGTGAGAAGTTCTTGGATAGCCAGTATCGCGGAGAAAATACTGAACTGGGTAGTTGGACAATTCGAAGTAATACACTTGATAAGCTACAACAGATTATGAATGAGCCATCCGATACAGGGATTCGGAAAGTTCTAGATAACTTTTATAAATCTTGGTCTGACTTAAGTAAAGACCCAGAAAGTGTGACTGCACGAACTATTGTTAAAGAAAATGCACTTGCTTTGACTGATGCAATGAATCATATGAGTAAACAGTTGAATAATTTATCTGCGGATTTAACTTCTAATGTGGAGGCTAAGTCTAGTGAGCTACAAAGTTATGTAAACTCCATAGCTGATCTGAACCAATCGATTACTAAAATTGAAGGTTTGGGCGATAACGCTAACGATCTACGTGACCAACGTGATTTGATTGTCGATAAAATCTCGAAAATCGTTA
Organism: Paenibacillus ottowii; assembly: GCF_006874425.1. Lineage (GTDB taxonomy): Bacteria > Bacillota > Bacilli > Paenibacillales > Paenibacillaceae > Paenibacillus > Paenibacillus ottowii. The sequence goes on along the minus strand of NZ_VIJZ01000003.1, from coordinate 125,157 downwards.
ATGTAACGGTGACTGATACTGATCAAGGCTACAACGTTAATATGGGTGGTCAAGCATTAGTAACTGGATTTGAACCGACTACTGGAATTAACGGCGCCTTTTTACAAGCAGCTTTTGCCTCTAATGATTTACAAGGTGGCGAAGTGCATGGAATGATCTACTCCAGAGATCAATTTGTAGCAGATTACTCAGCCCAAATGGATAATCTCGCCAACACCTTGGCGACAGGTAATATTACTGTAACGCTACCTAAAGGCTCAGTTCTGCCAGAAGGCACTGTCCTGAATGGAGTGACTTACACAGGGGCCAGCCGAACACTTCAATCGGATTTAACAGTTACAGTTAAAGGTCTTAATGGTTTGCATCAACTGGGATATACCCAAGAAAATAAAGATGCTAACGGTAATATGGTTGCAGGTAAACCTTTTTTTGTAACTTCAAATAATGGTGGGACAATAACAGCAGGCAATATCACGTTAAACACTGCTATAGTAGATAATCCTAACGCTATTGCAGCATCCCTTCGGGTAACTGGCACTGCTCCTACTGAGGAATTGGTAAAGGGTAATAATACATTGGCATCCTTGATGTCCAATTTGAAATTAAGCAATTTCACTTCAGTTTCTACGGGGAATACAGCTACTATTGATAGCTTCTTCAGTTCTATGGTTGGTCAGTTGGGGATAGAGGCTCAAGAGGCTACAAGACAGACACAAAACTCGACAGCTCTCGTTTCTCAAGTAGAAACTATGCGCCAATCTGTGAGCGGTGTCTCACTGGATGAAGAAATGTCCAATATGATCAAGTTTCAGCATGCCTATAGTGCCGCTGCTCGGTTTATGACCACATTCGATCAATTATTAGATAAATTAATTAACTCCACGGGTGTAGTGGGAAGATAAGAATGGGGATTAAATATCTGATGTATATACACTGGATATTTAATTACGGAGGGATATAACTATGCGAGTTACTAACAATATGCTAAGCTCACAGCTTTTGCTTAATTTAAATCGAAATTCTGAACGTATGAATAATACGCAGAACCAGATGTCGACTGGACGTAAGTTGAACAAACCCTCTGATGATCCTGTAGGCATTACGTATTCCTTAAGGTACAGATCTGAACTGTCTTCAAATGAACAATACCAGCGGAATGTGGACAGCGCAGTGTCATGGCTTGATTTTAATGATACGGTAATGGATCAGGCTGGCCAAATTATGCAAAGAGTACGTGAACTTACAGTACAGGCCTCTACGGGGACTAATCCACAATCAGCGTTGGACAGCATTAACAAAGAAATCGGTCAGCTTAAGGAACAAATGATTGATGTTGTGAACAGCCAGTTGAACGGAAAATATATATTCAATGGTCAGACCTATGACAAGAAGCCTTACGACCTTCCTCTAAATGCAGATAATACGCATGATATCTCTGGAGCAGCGTCTATTGTGACGGACACTGGGAATGTTAATTTTATAGTAGGGGAAAATGTAGCTTTACCCATTAATGTTACTGGCAATGAAGTTGTAGGAACAAGTGCGGATGCCGACAATTTGTTTACTATTTTTAATCAGCTCTCATCAGCTCTGGCAAGTGGTGATATTAAAACAAGTGGGGATCAACTAGCTAATATTGATTCACGTGTGGAAAAAATGCTAAAAGTTCGGTCGGAAATGGGTGCTAAATCTAATCGTGTTGAGCTAATGCAGAGCCGTTTGAGTGATCTCGAGGTAAACTTAACGGATTTGCAATCTAAAACGGAAGATGCAGATTACGCTGAGCTTTTAATGAATTCCAAGATCCAAGAGAATATTTACAATGCTTCTTTGTCAGCAGGAGCGAAGATCATATCCGCATCATTAGTTGATTTCTTAAGGTAATCTAAGGAGGGGGGGAGAGATGCCCATTGTTCCGATGCTTCAGATCCGGCAAACTCCGGCTATCCTGCATATTGACGCAGACCCTGGGCAGTATTCGATTCAACAGCCTTCGGCTGATATGGAATTAAAAACACGACGTGCTCAACTGGAAATTCACCAGTATCAGCCACAGCTGACCATAGATCAAAGTGCGGCCTTCTCTGCCTATAATGGTGGCAATTACCTTGAGATGAATAATCGAATTTATTCAGGGTTACCACAGATATTTTTACAAGCTATTGCGCATAAAGTGGAGCAAGGCAACCGAATGGCGGCGATTCACATTCCTGGTAATACTGTAGCCAATGTTTATGGAGAGGATACAGAAACGCATGTGCTTCCTGAATTTAGGGGTCCGGCATCTATGGATAATGTCGATATTCATGTTGAAACACGTGCACCTGATATTACATATACACCTGCTGTATCGGAAATGCATGTGACCGTTAATCGTCCAGAGATTGAGTATACTCGGGGGAAACTGGAGATTTATATGCAGCAGTATCCATCTGTGGCCTATATTCCGCCTGAAATTGATGTCATGATGTAAAATAAGTTAAGGTTATAGAGGTTGTTCAAGCCGTCTATAGCCTTTTTTTAATAAAACGTAAAGATCTAATTGAATATTGGAGGAATAATAGTGATTATATCCACATCTATTTGGGGTGACATTGAAGTTAATGACAAAGAAATATATCGTTTTGAAAAAGGAATTCCAGGATTTGAGGAGACGACTGAATTTGTGTTGCTCGATCAAGATGAGGCACCCTTTTACTATCTCCAGTCCCTTCAGCAGAAAGAACTATCTTTTGTCCTAGTTGACCCTTTTATATTTTATCCTGAATACGAGTTCGAACTCCCTGATAGTGAAGCGGAAGAACTGGGGATTGAATCTAATTTAGTTGTTCGCAGCATACTAACATTACATGAGCAGGTAGAGAACTCAACGATCAATTTATTGGCACCTTTGGTATTCAATCCCGATAATAGGCAAGCCAAGCAGGTTGTTTTGTACCAGTCTTCGTATCTGACCAAGCATTCACTGCAACCTATTAAGGAAGACGAAACCATCCGTTCAAAGGAAGGTGAATAATCATGCTGGTGCTTTCGCGTAAAAAAGGCGAGTCTATTATCATTCAGGATCACATTGAGGTCATGGTACTCGGAGTAGAGGGGGATATCGTCCGTATAGGGATTTCAGCACCCAAACAGATGGACATCTTTCGCAAAGAAATCTATTTATCCATTCAAGAGTCCAACCGTGAATCTGCTGCCCATACGCAGCCAAATTTGGATGCTTTGCGCAAGATGATAAATAAAAACAACGGAAAATAAAAAAAAATCCTAAAATGCTATTAAAAGTTCGACGAGAATGTCGATATATATAGTACAAGCTATTGCGGAGGGGCGGCCGACTTCAACGGATAGCTGTAACAACAATAAACCACATGGATGTGGGACATTTACCTTCAGGGAGGAAATTTAAAATGATTATCAATCACAATATCGCTGCAATGAACACTCACCGTCAACTGTCTGTCAACACAGGCAACACTAACAAAGCTATCGAGAAACTGTCATCCGGTCTGCGTATCAACCGTGCTGGTGACGATGCTGCTGGTTTGGCAATTTCCGAAAAAATGCGCGGCCAAATCCGCGGTTTGGATATGGCTTCCAAGAACGCTCAAGATGGTATCTCCTTGATCCAAACAGCTGAGGGTGCATTGAACGAAACTCACAGTATCCTTCAACGTATGCGCGAATTGTCTGTTCAATCTGCTAACGATACTAACACTACTGTAGACCGCGGCGCTCTTCAAAAAGAAGTTGATGAACTCTCCAAAGAGATCACAAGAATCTCCAGCACCACTGAATTCAACACTAAGAAATTGTTGGATGGTTCTGCTTCTGGTGTAGTATTCCACATCGGTGCTAACGCAAGTCAAAACATTAGCTTGTCCATTGGTTCTATGGATGCTAGTACTCTGGGTGTTGCCCAATCTGCTACAAGTGGTATCGATATCTCTACTCAAAGTGCGGCTGACGCAGCTATCTCCACAATCAACGCTGCAATCGAAACAGTTTCTGGTGAGCGTGCGAAATTGGGTGCGAACCAAAACCGTCTGGAACACACAATCAACAACCTGAACACTTCTTCTGAGAACCTGTCTGCAGCTGAATCCCGTATTCGCGACGTAGATATGGCGAAAGAAATGATGAACCAAACGAAGAACAACATTCTTGCACAAGCTGCTCAAGCTATGTTGGCTCAAGCCAATCAACAGCCTCAAGGTGTTCTACAATTGCTTCGTTAATTTTTCACTAGTGTCAAAAAGGAATCCCAATTATGGGATTCCTTTTTTTGTTAGTGAGAACTCCTTTTTCAAGGCTAATGAAGACATAAGAAACAGCCGATAAAAGTTATATAACGCACTTACTAAAAAAGGAGTTTTACCATGAACAAAACTATTTCTTTGTGCATGATCGTGAAAAATGAAGAGAAAGTGTTAGATAGATGTTTAAATAGTGTTGAAAACAAAGTTGACGAAATTATCATAATAGATACTGGCTCGACAGATTCAACGATGGAAATTGCAAGGAAATATACAGAGAAAGTATATTCCTACCAATGGGCCGATGATTTCGCAGCAGCCCGCAATCGTTCATTAGAATATGCCGAATCTGATTATATTCTAGTACTGGATGCAGATGAGTATTTGGAGTCGAATACGGACTTAAAAACAGTTGTCGGGTCAGGTAAGGATTATTACCTAATAAGAATTAGAAATTTGCTATCTTTTGGTTGGGCGCATACACATACTGCAATTCGATTGTTTGTAAATAAACCACAGTTAAAATATAAAAATCGTCTGCACGAGCATTTAGACACTATGAACGAGAATTATGAGTATTCAAATGAAATGGCAGACTTTGTTATTCTGCACACTGGTTATATGAATGAAACCTTAGCGGAAAAAGATAAGCTATCCAGAAACCTACCTATTATGTTAAAGGAAGTCGCTGAAAATCCAAATGGCTACAATTTGTTTAACACAGGGAATGTATACTACTCCTTGGGCAACTATAAAAAGGCGATAGAGTTCTATCAAAGATCATACCCACTCAGTAAGGATAAATCTTATACTCCAGAGCTTTTAACTAGAATAGCAACATGCCTGAGCTATTTGGACAAACATGAGGAAGGTTTGAGAGTTTTAGAAGATGCAGTTGAGATATTTCCAAATACAGTGGATTTGCGTTATGCACAAGGTAAAATTTATTTCGAAGCTGGTTATTTTAAAGATGCTGAACTTACATTTCGAAAATGCGTAGTCATGGGTGATAAAGGAATAACTGTCACTGAGGGAGCTGGGGGTTATGGAGCTCACTATTATCTATCCCTGCTTTATTATAAAAAAGGTGAGCTGGCAAAAAGTTATGATGAGATCATTAAAGTGATTCAAGAAAAAAAGTTGTTTGTACCTGGTCTGAATCATTACTTTGAGATCATTTTGAAAGGCAATATTCCTTTCGAGGACGTAAAGCAAAATATAAACAATATTTACAATATATCAAATGTAGAAGAATTACGCTGGCTCATGGAGTCTATGTATTCTTTGCGTCATCCGCTACTTAATGAATATTTGGATAGTTATAGTTTGACAGTTGAAGATAAGATCAGAGCAGTTGCTCTGCTGTTTGATAAAAAATATGAAGAGTCTAAGCACTGTTGGGAGCAAATATCAGTTGGTGAAGAGAACGCATTGGACGTGCTTGTGCTTGCTACTATACTAAATGATCAGACTCTATTTCAATTAATTCAACCGCTTCTTAATCTTAGTAATAAAGAGCAAAAAACCTTATACACTTTCTTAATGGATGGCAAAAATGATAAGAAACCTGTGATAACTACTAGAACAGAAGAAATTATTATGAAAGTAATAACCCATTTAATAAGCTTACAGGAATTTGACGTTTTTGAGAAAATTTCGACAATGATCCTCAAGTCAGATGTTGACATAAATATTAGATTGGGCGAAGTTTTAGTGAATTATGGCTTTAATGAAGTAGCAATAGATGTGCTTTCTAAATGCTTCGAAAGACAACCTAGAAACTCAATGTTAGTGCGTTTACTGGGCGATGTTTGTCTTAAATCTGGCTATTTACAGGATGCGCAATTATTCTATTCCAGGCTATTGGAATTGAAACCCGAATATTCGTCGTATGAGAGATGTTTTAACTTGTACGAGGCACTGAATGACTCTGAAGGCATGGGAGTGATTAAAGCAGAAATTAAAAAGAAATTTAGATTCTCAGATTGGGTGAATTCTTAAGGCTTTACTGAAATTTTAGTTTTACACTTGAGAGGAGTTCAGCTAATGCTAAGCCAAATTATTAGTGAAGCTAGATCTGAAGAATATAGGACCAGAATGAAGCGCCTCGCATATGCTGAGACTCAAAGACTTGTCCCTAAAGAGCCTAAACAAAATATTCATATTGTTTATGTGATAGGACACGTTAATGTTTGCGGGGGGAATAAGATAATACTTGAACACGCAAATGGACTGAAAAAGCTAGGAACTCAGGTCTCTATTATTTCCCATTTTCCCAAACCGGATTGGTTTCCTATTGATGTAAATTATATTAAGATACCCTTTCAAGTTAATATAGCTCAGTTTATACCTGATTGTGACGTTATAGTCGCAACTTATTGGGATCAAATTAATGTTTGTGTCGATGCAGGCATTGCACCAGTTGTTTATTTTGAGCAGGGAGATTTTCACTTATTCACGGATGTGAGCGAAGAATTGTCAATCACCTTAAATCATCTCTTTGCGCTGCCTGCATATATAACGACAGTATCAGAGCGTGTATCATGGATTATAGAGAGTAAGTTCAAACGTAGACCAAAGGTATTTCACAATGCTCTCAATAGAAATGTATTTTATGAGAAGTCCTCTAACTCTTTGGGAGTTAGAAAAATGATTGTCGTTGGTAGTGATAGGGTAGAGTTTAAAGGTATTGATGATTTAAAGCAGGTGCATAAAAATATTGTTGATAGAGGTTATGATCTTGATTTTGTTTGGATAACTCCCAATGAGCCACTACAACCTTATGGACAAGTATATATTAATCCTCCGCAAACCAAAATTGCGGAACTCTATCGAGATGCTTATGTTTATGTATCAGGATCGCACTATGAGTCTTTTTCTCTTCCACCGTTAGAGGCCATGGCTTGTGGTACCCCAGTAGTAGTAACTGATAGTAATGGCGTTATGGAATACGCGGTTAACGAGCATAATAGCTTGGTGACTAATGTTCGTGATATACAGGGAATTACCGATCAGGTTATACGTTTGTTAAATGATGAGGAGTTATACAAAAAATTAAAAAAAAATGGTATAGATACTGCAAATTCATTTAGCTGGGATACAATTTTATCCGAATTATTATGTTTTTATAAAAGTGTATCTGCTCATAAGGTGCAAATCCAAGAAAACAATGAATGGGATATAATTTGTGAAGATAAGGATCAACTTTCTAATGAGGAATTACTTTATATTAACCACCTTCTAGACACTACGAAAGCAAGCGAGATTTGGAGACCTGTAGAATATTCAACCGTTCAAGGAATAAGTAATATTTCTTGGGAGTTATTTTATAAAAGAAGGGACTATCTAGAAAAGGGGTTTCCTGAAAAAGTATTAATTAAAAGTAAAAATCCTAATTTAACAAATACTAAGTACAAAACAGTGGCGGCCTTATTTGAGCATAAAAAGTATGTGGAAGTATTGAGGTTTCTAAAAGATGTTTTGTCTGTCACTAGTAAAGAATCGATAGAGTACCCAGTGTGCATACGTTGGATTACTTTATGTTACATGGAGTTGGAAATGTACTCAAATGCATTTGAACTTCTAACATCTACTTTGGAAATTCACAAGATGAACATGGAGCTTTGGTACTTGCTTTCTAGAGTGCTTTATGGATTAGGGGCTAGAGATAGAGCGGCTGCTATTTGTGAATATTTTCTTACAATAGATAATTCATATTTCTATCCAGATTATATAGGAAATCTAAATGAATTGGTTGGTGAACTCTGTTCCAAGTTAAATATAGAGAATAAAGAGTCTTCGCTGGAAGCCTCTTTGTTACAAACAGATAATAAAGGTCAGGGTGGAGTCAGCAGGAAGTATAAAGTGATAATTTTTGGAGTTAACACTTTAACAGAGTTTGCTTATCTTCTTACTGATCCAAATAAATGCACAGTTGAGGCAATCGTCGATTCTAGTGGACAATATGCTGGGAGAATTATAAGAAATACTAAAGTCATTGGTCTTAATGAGATCAATTCTTTTGAATATGATTATATTGTTAAGCTTGAAGCAAACAGCTTACTTAGTTCGCTCGATGCAAGCAAAATTATTGATTTGGTGGGTGCTTTAAATAATTATTATCTATATGAGTATCATAAAAATATTAACAGCATAACTGAGAACCAGAATGACATAACTGGTATAGTTACAGGTATTTCATATCATGAGGTAGGAATTAATACAGAGTTATTGGGCGGGAACTATAAAAATATGGCTTTATCCAGTCAAGATCTTTTTTATGATTATAAGATTGCGGAGTGGATACTTGATTACTTTAACCCTAATAAAACAATAAGCAATTTCATTATTGGGCTTAGTTATTATAGTTTTCATTTTGACCTATCTTTAAGTATCTATAAAGATCGTTCGCGCATGTATTATCCGATCTTTCAAACAATGCATAACTATCATGAAGAGAAGAAAGCTCAACAAGACTATGATCAGTTTGAAACTCTTAGTAAGAAGTTATTGCTAGATGATTTGACAATAAAAGTCTTCGAGGCTTTTAAAGAAAGCAAAGAAGAAGAAAATACTATTCTTAGAAGTCGAGAAATGTCTAGTGATGATAAACTCCATGCTGCCGTTTTAGCAGAAAAAGACAGCAACAAAAATTACCCAAAAACTGTGGAAGAAAATAAAGCAATACTCAAAAAGTATCTTGATATGCTGCAAAAAAACAAGATCACGCCAGTATTTGTTGTATGTCCTGTAGCAAAATGTTATAGTGACGCGTTTTCCCCTAAGCTAGAACGAGAATTTCATTCGATCATTAAAGAGATGAAGGAAGAATATGATTTTAAGTTACTAGACTACTTTAGGAGTCGTAATTTTGAAGAGAAGGATTTTTACGATGCTTCTCACTTAAACATTAACGGCAGGGATAAGTTGTCCAGAATGATTGATAAAGAGCTATGTAGATAACTGCTTACCATCCTTGGGATCGAAAATTATAATCTACAAATTTATACTCTATTCAGTTCATTGATGGTCTAGCCGATATATATTATAAAAACATGTATCGGAGGTTGTCAGATGAATCTGCAGTTCTCAGTTTCGACAAGTACCACAGTGGATGCAGTAAAAGGTGGTAATTTAAAGAGTGAGTACACTGGTTCTCACAATACTAATAGTGGTGCGATAATACAAACTATTAAGACCGATCTTGAATTAACAAAGCATGAAAAACAAGGGATGTCAGTGTCACTTGGTGAGGAACAGCTAATTAAGGCAATAGACCGAGCAGTTAAGGCTCTACAGGGTCCTTCCACAACATTAGAAGTTAGCGTACATGAAAAGACACACCAAATTATGGTGAAGGTCCTGAATAAAGAGAGCGGAGAACTTATCCGAGAAATTCCCCCAGAAAAAACATTGGACCTAGTAGCTAAGATGATGGAAATAGCAGGAATCCTAGTAGACCAAAAAGCGTAAGGAGGTAATTATATCATGCGTATTAACGGATTTTCCGGAATGGATATCGATAGCATGGTCACAAGTTTAATGACTGCTCAAAAAGCCCCATTAAACAAGTTGAATCAACAGAAACAAATCTTGGAATGGACACGGGACAGCTATAGAGAGTTAAATAGCAAAATTGTTGATTTCAGAACTAAACTTTCGGGGTTTAAGTTATCACCTGCGATGAATACACAACAGGCGGTTGTATCGGGAAATACGACCGCAATCAAAGCAGACGCAAGTGCTAATGCGAGCGGTGCGGCGATGGCTGTACAAGTTACAAGTATCGCGCAAAAGTCGAATATGACAAGTGGAAGTAAGTTATCGACTAGCTCTAGTGCAGATGCTACACTAACAACAAAAATTGGAGATCTATCCACTAGTACTGGTGCAGCAGATTATACAGTCACCATTAATGGGAAATCCTTAACCTTTTCTAGCGACAAAACTATAAATGACGTTATTAAGACAATTAGTGCGGATGCCGATATGAAGGTTAATGCGAGTTTTGATGAAGTATCCGGTAAATTTTCCATCACATCAAAAGATTATGGAACGAATCTTACAGATGGTTCAGGTACTTTGAAAACATTATTGGGAATGGGTACAATACAAAACGCTACAGCAGGAACAGTAAAAATTAGTACGGACGGTGGTTTGAATTTTAAGGAATTTACCACTAATAACAATTCTCTTACTGTTAATGGTGTCACGCTCACCCTTTTATCAACGAACACATCTACAGATCTTGCGAAAGTTCAAACTCAAACAGATCCAGCTAAAGCGCTAGATACGATCAAAAATTTCGTTCAAAATTACAATGACTTACTCAATACCTTTAGTTCGAAAGTCAAAGAGGAAAAATACCGTGATTATCAGCCACTTACAGATGAACAAAAGAAAGATATGAAAGAGAATGATATTACACTTTGGGAACAAAAGGCTAAAAGTGGTCTTCTCAAAAACGACAATATCCTATCTTCAGCAGTCTCCTCGATGCGTTCAGTGATTACAGGAAGTCTCGGTGATCTAAGTGCACTAGGAATTACAACGGGACAATACTATGAAAATGGAAAAGTATATATTGACGAGGAGAAGCTTAAGGTTGCTTTACAGAGAGACCCTCAAAAAGTCATGAATATTTTTCAGGGTAGCGCTGATGGTACGAATACAGGAATATATAGTAAAATCAGTGACGAATTGAACGGAACATTGGACTTACTAGCTAAGAAGGCAGGTACATCTAAGTTTAGTTCTGATGTGAATAGTATATTTAAATCAGAAAGTATTATGGGCAAGCAACTTGCAGATTACAATAAACGAATTTCTGACATGAAAAGCCGGCTAAGTGATATGGAAACACGCTATTACAAACAATTCTCAGCCATGGAAGAAGCCATGAATAAATATCAATCCCAGTCGTCTAGTCTGACAGGTTTGTTAAAATAGATAGTAAAGGGTGAGCGGATTGATTACATCTCCTTATGAAAAATATCGGCAGTCTTCGGTTCAGACCTCTACTCCTTCTCAACTTGTAGTTATGTTATATGATGGAGCCATTCGCTTTGTTAAGGCAGGGCTGGTTGCTTTAGATTCTAAGGACTACCAAAAGGTTAACCTAAACCTTGGTAAAGCACAGACCATCGTTAGTGAGCTAATGTCGACGTTGGATCATTCCTACGATATTTCTAAAAGCTTGTTTGCTCTCTACGAATATATGAATTATCTTTTAATTCAAGCCAACATAAAAAAAAGTGCAGATCCAGCCAATGAAGCTCTAGGATATCTCACCGAATTACGCGAAACCTGGGTACAGGCAAGTAAGTTGACAACGGGTGCTGCGGATACAGCGATAGGAGCCAACCATGGATGAGCTTATCGGTCAACTGGAAAACCTTACTACTGATTTAATGAATCGACTGAATGTAACATCTTATGAAGAGATGGTGAGATTTGTTGAAAGTCGTCAGTTGCTAGTGAATGAACTAGAGGAACTTCTTAAGCAAAGTGCTGCAGACGTAGGACAGACCGATCGTATAAAGAATCTTTTAAGTAATGATACTGCCATCATAAGCAGAATGAATTTCTTAAAAGGAGAAGCAGCCGACTGGCTCCAACAGCGTAACATGGCCAAAGTTCAGCGCAATGCCTACGAAACCGCCTATTCTTCTGATGCCATTTTGATGGATCGCCGAAAATAAAAATATTTTCCCTAACCCGTTTCACCTGTTTCAGCATACAGGGAAGCGGGTTATTACTATATTATAACCTCTATACAATCATTAAGAATTCATTGTAACGATATTCAACTGTATTAGCAGGAGAATATTGATGGCAAATAAATGTATGAAAACATTATCAATTCCAATTGACAATGGATAACTTTGGGTGGTATAGTCAAAAATGTGGGCGAGAGCTTCACTTCATTTGATGACGAAGGGAATGTTAGTGCATGCAAGGTAAAGTAAAATGGTTTAACGCAGAAAAAGGTTATGGTTTCATCGAAACGGCTGAAGGCGGCGACGTATTTGTACATTTTTCCGCAATTCAAACAGAAGGCTTCAAAACACTTGAAGAAGGACAAGACGTGGAGTTCGACATCGTCGAAGGCGCACGTGGACCACAAGCCGCTAACGTAACCAAATTATAATCATCCCGGCATAGCCGACCTACATAATTGGTAAGATGGTTAGCAATGGATAACGCGCTAGCACTGCCCTGGAATATATTCCAGGGCTTTTTTATATTTACTAGATACATAAAAAAGCCCCTTACCTAAGGGTAAGGAGCTCAACTCAGTTTGACAAAACGTTTACTCTAGAGAACCATCAAAGTCAGCCATCTCCACAAAAATGGTATTGGAGGAGGCGGATTGTTTCTCTACGCGTCCGTCTGGATACCGGAATTGATAGCGTAGGATGGCCTGGGCGATCAGATACGCGCGAAGTGCAGATTCGATATCGAAGGAGAAGACGATGACGGCTTTGTGGTCAGGATCAAGCTGGCCTAATGGAATACCTTGGAGTAAATTAGGATGCGGAAGCGGTACTGAGTTCACGGTGACGGTTCTCAGTACAAGGAAATCTTCAGCTGAGAATGGTGCTGTGAGCAATAGTTCCTCCATTGGGGTATTGCCGATGTTTTCCATCTGAAGGGTAAAGGACAAGGTATCTTCTTGTGCGACACGTAAAGCGCTAGAACTAAGTGTAAGTTTAGGAATAGCTGCGATGACAGTCAACTCTACGGTGTTGGTTTGAATGGTTTCCTTCAAGGTCTCTCCACCACTACGACGTGAGGTATATTCGATGGTGGCCTGGTTGCTGAATGTTCCATCAGCAGGTGCTTCACGAATTTGGGCCTGGAGCGTAAGTGTAAGCGTCTCCCCTGGTGCAATATCCGGGAGTGTGATACCAGTGCCAGGATTAGCGCCTGGCTGCGCTTTATCTTGGATCGTCAGGCTGTCGGGCACATAAACAAGTCCGTGCGGCAACGGATCGGTGAACAAGGGATACTGCGCCGAGATTCCTCCTTTATTTGTAATCTGTATGGTAAAGGTAAGTGTGTCTCCTACAGAAGCGTCATGAGTGTTCACCTGCTTCACTAATTCGAGCAGTGGGAACACCACTGGAATCGTAACGGTATTGGTAGTTAATGTGCCTGGTACGATTCTTCCTCCAGGTAATGTAAATGAGTAGGTAAAGGCAGCTTGATTCACGATGTAGCCAGTTGAAGGTGCCTCGGATACGGTTACTTGGTAAGTCAGGGTCAATGACTGATCAGGTTCCACAGACCCAAGACTAACTCCGGCAGCAGGATCGGCGCCTGTCAATGATTGGCCGTTCAATTGGATACTGTCAGGAATGTACAGGGTTCCGGCAGGAATAAAATTTTGCAGAATAACTTCTGAAGTAATGTTGCCGTAGTTATTAATTTGTACCGTGTAGGTCAGGGTTTCTCCTGCTTGGGCCTCCTTGTTGTCTGTGGAGATGTTTGCGGCAAGCTGCGGATCGAAAACAGCTACAGTCACGGTATTGCTGGTGATCTCGCTCGCACCGTCGCTATCGGCATACTGAAGGCGCACGTGATTATTTAGACGTCCCCCGACCGGCAGGGATTGAACATTTACGGTGTAGGTCACGTCAATGTTCTGTCCCGCCTGTAAGCTACCGATAAAGAGGGGTTCGCCCAGCTTGCTAGAAGCAGGTGGAATACCATCAATTCCCAGGCTGTCCGGGCTTATGATGGTGCCGCTTGGTACGTAATCAGCTAACACTATATCGGTAACGACAGAACCTCCATCATTAACAATAGTCAACTGGTAAGGCACCGCATCGCCCAGTGCGGCAGTAGATACCGTTGTGCGCAGCACCGCTGACAGGCCTTCTGGATCGGCAGTGGCTACTTTAATTGAGACAGAAGGCGAAGTGGTCTCTTGATCTAGGCTCCGTCCATCTGGCAACTGGTAGGAGTAAGTCAGCGAAGCTTGATTCTCCAATAAGCCCGACTCAGGGATACGAACGACAAGTGCGGAGAAGACGGTAGTCGTTCTTTCTCCAGGTGCAATGACGCCTAGAGCAATACCTTGTTCTGGACTGACACCATATTGAGCCACTCCATTAACTGAAACGGAGTCGGGAACAAAGGAGAGATCAGGTGGCAAGAAGTCTGTCAACAAGCCGAAGGCGCCCGTATTTCCGATGTTCTCTGCGATGATGGAATAGGTGACGTTTTGACCCGGCTGTGCGCTCTCTGTATTGGTTGTTTTTTCAAGACTCACTACAGGCTGGAAAATAGCAACCGTTACAGGATTGGACAAAATGGCACTTGCTTCTTCACCATTCGTAAGTAACAAGCGGGCCTGGTTGGTACGCGGTCCCGGCTGTTCTGTGGCAGCGATCCGGACTTCAAAGGATATAAAGGTCTTAGTATTCGCTTCTAATGGTGGCAACGGTATGCCGTCACCAGGATCTATTCCGGTCATTGTAGACCCGTTAATCTGAACTGTATCTGTAATAAACTCGATATCCTCTGGTAACGTATCCACTAAACGGGCATTTTGCACGGTGCCTGCGTCCTCGTTAAGAATCACGAGTTCATACGTCAGGATATCGTCAGTCGTGGCAAAAGGCGAGCTTACGTTTTTACTTAAGGTGATGTCTAGCGGTGACACGGCAACTTCAACGATGTTGGATAAATGGAATCCGCCAGCCTCCCGGCCATCTGGAGCATTAAAGCGATAGCCTACCTCAGCCTGATCTACCAGCAGTATAGCTGTAGGGATGGAGGATACCAGCACTTGGAAAGTGACGGTTGCCGATTGTCCTGGTGCTATGGCTGGAGTCGGAATGCCGGAAACCGGGCTTGCACCAGGAGCAGTGATGCCGTTAATCGATACTGTATTTGGAAGGAATACAGAGCCGTCTGGAATATTGTCACTTACCGTAGTCGAGGCAGCAATGTTTCCGGTGTTGGAGACGACAACTGTGTAGGTGATGATGTCACCTATGGTGGCATTATTGGTATTGCTTGTTTTGACAGCTGTCAGGATTGGCTGGAAGACTGGAATAGTTACCACATTAGAGGATGAGCTGCCAGTAAATGCCCCGCTGGTAAAGCTGACTGATGCCTGATTGGTTAATTGTGCAGGTGTGGGCAGGAAATTGACTCGAACCTGGAATGTAACGGTAGTAACGGCCCCAGGAGCGAGCGTACCGATGGCAATGCCAAATCCCGGATTTCCATCGGGGAAGGAGGTTCCGTTTATAGTAACACTACCGTTCACAAAGGAGCTTCCTGCTGCAATGATATCTGAAACCACTATATTATTGGCGGTACTGATTCCATTATTGGAGACGGCCAGGGTATAGGTGATGATATCACCAACAATGGCGTCTGTAGCTGCTGTTCCTTTAACAATGCTCACATCTGGTGACGACACAGAGATACTGAGTCTGTTGGATACAGATGATCCTGATACGGTTCTGCCATCCGGCGGCTGGAAGGTGAATGAGCCTGATGCTTGATCGACCAGCACCTGTGGATTTGGCAGGGCATTGATAACGGTTTGGAAGGTGACGGATACCGTTCCGCCTGGCAGTACGGATCCAACCGGGACGCCAGTTTCGATAGATACACCAGGTTGCGGACTGCCAGCGATACTGACACTGTTGGCAAGAAATACTGATCCGGCGGGAATATTATCACTGATCGTAAGAGCAGCTGCAATATTGCCATTATTCACAGCTGTAATCGTATAGGTTAGTGTATCGCCAACGGAGGCATTAAGAGTACTGGATGCTTTAGTAAGTGTAATTAACGGCTGGAATACAGGGACGATGAGTGGATCGGAAAAGGCAGTACCGGCGAATGTTCCGCTGGTAAATGTAACGGATGCAATATCCGTGAGCAGTGGTGGCTGCGGCAAGCTCTGGACAGATGTCTGGAAACTCACGATAAATGTATTTCCAGGTGCGACGTTTCCGATGGCAATTCCAGCAATTGGCGAGGCGTTAGGGAAAGGTACACCATCGATAAGGACACTACCCGGAACGAAGGAAGTACCTGCTGGGATTGTATCGGTTACAACGGTATCTGAGACGGAATCCACACCGCTATTC
This sequence comes from Paenibacillus ottowii, assembly GCF_006874425.1. Lineage (GTDB taxonomy): Bacteria > Bacillota > Bacilli > Paenibacillales > Paenibacillaceae > Paenibacillus > Paenibacillus ottowii. The sequence goes on along the minus strand of NZ_VIJZ01000003.1, from coordinate 108,785 downwards.
GTGATGCTCAGTGTATATCTGATCGTATCTCCGACTACAGCGGCTCCCAGGCTGGATGTTTTAGTTACCTGGATATTAGGTGCAGACACAGCAACATTAACTGCATTGGATGTGACAGAACCGCTCAACACTCTACCATCCGGTGGGGAGTACGTAAAGTTCACTTGTCCTTGGTCGGTCAATATAGGCGGAGTTGGCAGAGATGAGACGATGGTTTGGAAGCTTACTGTGATACTGCCTGAAGGAGCCAGTGATCCGAGTGTTATGCCTGTAACTGGCGAAGCTCCCGGCACAAGGATACCGTTAACGACTACACTGTTAGGTAGTAGTTCTGAACCTGCAGGAATGTTATCCGAGAGAACTGGTAAAACGGCGATATTTCCAGTATTGGTTAGCGTCAAGGTGTAGACCAATGTCGATCCGATCTGTGTATTCATGGTATTAGCGGTTTTAGTCAGGCCGATGATCGGCTGATAAATAGGCAAGGTAACCGGATCGGATTGCGAAGATGAGGTCAACGCGCCTGAAGTAAAGCTGACGGTCGCTTGATTAGTTATTTGCGGCGGCTGAGGCAGACTGACGACGGAGAATTGGAATGTAACGGTTGCCGATCCACCTACCGCAATGGTGCCTACAGGGATACCTGAGCTTGGCGATGCAGTAGGTACAGATGTGCCGTTCACGGTCACACTGCCAGGAACAAAGCTGGTGCCGGGCGGTAGCGGATCAGATACGACGGTGTTGACGACGGGGCTGATCCCGTTATTTGTAGCAATCACGGTATAAGTAATGGTGTCTCCGACTACGGCATCAGTAGCTGAGGCTGTTTTGGTCACGTCCACGTCCGGCGAAGAGACGGAGACGGTCACGGCCGGGGATACTGCACTTCCGGTCAGGACACGGCCATCTGGTGGCTGATAGCTGTAAGCAGCGGTCGCCTGATTGATCAGCGTACCCGATGCGGGCAGCGAAGTAATCACTGCCTGGAAGGTGAGCGAAACGGTCGTAGCGGCTCCAACAATACCTAAGGGAATCCCAACGGTTGGATCTGAACCAGGGGCGGCGGTACCGTTGATCACTACGCTATTAGGGATAAAGGCAGCCCCGGCTGGAATCGGATCGGTAAGGACGGTATCCGCGCCGATATTCCCGGAATTTGTGACAGAAATGGTGTAGGTTACAGTATCTCCAACCGTAGCTCTTCCTGTTCCTGCACTTTTTGCTACAGTGATGATCGGTTGATACACAGGGATGGTAACGGGAGTGGATACAGAAAATCCATTAAATGCACCTGAGGTAAAGCTGACGGTCGCTTCATTGGTAATGGACGCTGGTGACGGTAGTGATTGTACATTAAGCAAAAAGCGAATGGTGGCTCCGCCGCCGGCTCCAAGCGTCCCGATAGGAATACCAGTTTGCGGGTTGGCTGTAACAGCAGGAGTGCCGTTAATGGTAACGCTGCCTGGTACAAAGGCGGTCCCGAAAGGTATGGTATCTGTGACGATTACGCTAGTCACCGGATCGAGTCCGTTATTGAACGCAGTTATGACATACGGAACAGAATCCCCCACAACAGCGACATTCGCATCAGCAGCCTTCGTGACTGTAACATTGGGTGATGAGATTGGAATGGATACGGGCAAGGCGGCACCGCTGCCGGTCAACGTTCGTCCATCTGGCAGTTGGAACGTGTAATTCACGTTGGCTTGGTTGGTTAATACGGAGCCAGGTGGAACCGATATAACTACGGCGCTAAATGAGACAGTTACCGTTGCACCTGGGGCGACCGAGCCGATATCAATGCCTGTAATCGGGTTCGCCCCAGGAATGGGCGCACCGTTGACCAATACGCTATTTTGATTCAGGCTCAGCGAGCTGGATAACAGATCAAGCACGACTGTTTCTGCGGGCGCATTGCCTGTATTCGTGACAGTGATGACAAACCCAAGCGTATTCCCTACGGTTGCACGATCTGCGCTCAGAGTATTGGTCACATTTAAAATCGGCTGAAATACAGGCAGGCTGACTTGATTCGAGACCGATTGACCTGCGAAAGCCCCGGAATTAAAGGAGACCGTTGCTTGATCCGTGGATAAACCTGATGCTGGCAACGATGTTACTGTGGCCTGAAAGGAGACTGTTGCCGAGCTGGCAGCGGGGATAGTGCCTACAGACACGCCTGTGGCGATGTTGGCTCCTGGTATAGTCACGCCATTGACTTGTACGGAGTTAGGCACAAAGGTAGTGCCATCAGCTATCGGGTCGATAAAGACCGTTCCTGTTACAGGTTCAATGCCTCCGTTTGCTGCGGCAATGGTGTACGTAATGGTGTCTCCAAAGGCTACAGAAGTCTGATTGACTGTCTTGGTCACGGTGACATCTGGATTGGATACTGGAATAAACACCGGATTGGATTGGACGCTTCCGTTTAATGTTCGACCGTCAGGCGGCTGGAAAGTGAATGTGGCCGAGCCCTGATTTAACAGGCCCAAGCCCGTAGGGACAGCATTAATCACCACTTGAAAGGTTAGAGCGACCGAGGCACCTACTGCAATGTTTCCGACAGCGACACCTGTTTGGGGATTAGCTCCAGCAACAGGCAAACCATTTACGGTGACACTGTTGGGTATAAAGGAGGAACCTGATGGAATGGCATCGGTAAAGGTAGCTGTTGCTGCTAAATTACCTGTATTTTGGGCGGTCAGAGTATAGACTACGGTATCGCCTACGGTTGCTTGACTCGTGTTAGCAGTCTTAACGAGGTTGAGAATAGGTTGGTAAACAGGGACGACCACGGTGTTGGAGAGCGATACGAAATTCAGTGTGCCGCTGGTAAAAGAAACCGTTGCCTGGTCGCTCAGTTGCGGTGGATTAGGCAGGCTGCTAACAGACACAGAAAAGGTGACAGTTGCTGACGCCCCGGCAGCGATCGAACCGATAGGAATCCCTGTCAAAGGGCTGGCTGAAGGCAGCGTTGTTCCATTCACGGTAACGGAGCCCGGAACAAAAGAGGAGCCTGTCGGAATAGTATCAGTCACACGAACAGCAGTTACAATTTCGATGCCACTATTGGTAGCTGTAATGGTATAGGTTATCGTATCACCGGGGACAGCATCAGTTGCCGAGGCGCTTTTACTAACCTGCACATTGGGTGAAGAGACAGGAACTGTGACAATATTGGACGAAACATTGCCGTTAACAATCCGGCCATCCGGCGGTTGAAAGGAAAAGCTGATATTCGCCTGGTCGGTGAGTTGGGGAGGTATAGGCACGGAAGTAATCACCACCTGAAAAGTTGTTTGAGTCGTAGCTCCGGGTGCAATGGAGCCAATAGACAGGCCTGTTGCGGGACTGGCGCCCGGAGCAGGAGTACCGTTGACGACTACACTGTTCGGCACCAGCGCCGAGCCTGCGGGGATATTGTCTGTCAATGTGGCAGTAGCAGCTATATTGCCATTGTTGGTTACCGCCACGGAATACGTTACGACATCACCAACCGTTGCCCGTATGGGGGCAGCAGTTTTACTTACAGTTAGCACTGGACTATTGACGGCTACCGTCAACGGATTAGAAATTGAGACACCTGAAAAGGCGCCGCTGGTATAGCTGACACGCGCTTGATTGTTGAGCTGCGGTGGGCTCAGCAATGGAGAGGATACCGTGACCCTGAACGTAATCGTAGCCCCTCCTCCTGGGGGAATATTCCCAACCGGGATACCTAATGCCGGATCTCCGCTGGCCACTGCGATGCCATTCAGTGTTACGCTGCCCGCAGTGAATTGGGAGCCGGCTGGGATCGGATCGGAAACAACTACATTGTTCACTGCCTGAATGCCTTTGTTGAGTACAGTCAGTGTGTGTGGCACCGAATCGCCTGGAATGGCAGTGGTTCGGTCTGTAGTCTTCGAAATAGACACATTTGGCGCAGACACAGGAATAGATAACACGTTAGACGATGTGCTTCCTGTTCGTACCCGCCCATCGGGCAAGGTAAAGGAAATAGCAGCGGTAGCCTGGTCTGTCAGCACAGATGGTGTGGGAAGAGAAGCCACTACAGTTTGGAAAGTTAATGTGATCGGGCTTTGCGGTGACACAGTTCCGATGAAAATACCTGCTGCCGGACTGGCCCCAGGCTGACTAACACCATTGACGATCACACTGTTCTCTATAAATGTAGATCCAGCAGGGATGGCATCGGTCAGTGTTACAGAAGCATTATAGTTGCCGCTGTTGGTGACCAGTAAGGTGTACAAAATCGTATCGCCGACTGTAGCCGCTGTTGTATTTGCAGATTTGGCGATGCTGATGCGAGGTTGATAAACGGGCACAGCAACGGTATTCGTCTGGGATGTCCCTGTAAAACTACCGCTGGTGAAACTGACACTGGCTGTGTTTTGCAGCGGCTGTACGGACGGGACGGCATTGACTTGCACGGCATAGGACACTAGAACAGATGCGCCTGCACCAATGCTGCCGACTGGAATGCCGCTTCTTGGGTCCGCTGTGCTCACAGGTGAGCCGCCAACGATTACGCTGCCAGGTACAAATGAGACGCTGCCGGGAAGCGGATCGGTAATGACGGTGTTGGTGATCGGATCAATCCCGTTGTTGACTGTGTTCACGCTGTAGGTCAGTGTTTCACCTACACTAACGGATGTAAATCCCGCAGATTTGGTTACCGCCACGCTAGGTAGCGAAATAGATACAGAAACAATATTAGACAGGAGAGAGCCGGAGAGAATCCTCCCGTCTTGCAACTGATACGTATATTGAAGTAGCCCCTGATCGTTTAATCCGCCTCCAGGCGGTAGCGAGTCTACGGTGGTGCGAAACGAGACGGTAATTTGTGCTCCAGGATTTACAGTGCCTACTGTAATACCGGTATTGGGATTGGCACCCGGAACTGAAGATCCGCCGACAATGACGCTGCCTGAAATAAAAGTGGAGCCTGCTGGTACAGTTTCCGTCAAGGTTGTGTTTAACACGGCTGTACCGGTATTGGCGATGAGAAATGAATAAGTAATCGTTCCACCGACGCTGGCACGGTTGGAGCTTGCGCTTTTGGTAACTGTTGGTGCGGCAATCACGACAGGTATGGTTACGAGATTGGACAAAGATGATCCAGTAAAGGCACCAGAGGTAAAGCTGACGGTTGCGCGATTGTTGATTTGCGCTGGGGAAGGCAATGAATTAATGGCTGCTCGAAACACAACCGTTACCGAAGCCCCTGGAGCCAAAGTGCCAATGGGAATCCCGTTGACAGGCGTGGCTGTCGTGGCTGGTGTTCCGTTTACGGTGACACTGCCGGATACAAAGGCAACCCCGCCTGGTAGCGGATCAGTGACCACTACATTGGTCACATTTGCAATTCCATTATTGGTAGCCGTTATCGTAAACTGAATGGTTTCTCCAACAGCGGCAGCCACCAGAGAAGAGGCCTTGGTCACGGTCACATTTGGCGAGGATACAGGGATGGTGAGCGTGTTCGACGTCCCGCTTCCATTCAATACCCGTCCGTCAGGCGGTGTAAAGGTATATGTGTAAGTCGCCTGATCGGTTAAATTACCAGAGGCGGGAACGGTATTAACGAGGGTCTGGAAGGTTACTGGTATAGTAGCCCCCGAATTAATCGTGCCTACCGAAAAGCCAGTAGTGGGATTGGCAGCAGGTACGGAAGAACCGCCAATAGTCACACTGCTTGGAACAAAGGATGAGCCCGCCGGGATGCTCTCAGTAAAGTTGAGATTGGCAGCGATGCTGCCTGTGTTTGATATCTGGAACGTGTACGTAATGGTGTCCCCAACGGTAGCAGTGGTTGCATTGGCACTTTTAACCATCCTAATGATGGGCTGATAGATGGGCGTACTTGCAGTGTTGGACGGGACATTACCAGAAATGACAGGACCGCCTGGAACGGTCTGAAAAGAAAAGGATGCCGATGCCTGATTGCCTAGCTGCGCATTGGCTGGCAAGGAAGTGACCGTTGCCCGAAAGGAAATGGTTACCGTGCTTGAAGGAGCTACACTGCCCACTGTAATGCCTGTCGCAGGATTGGCTGTAGGCTGGGCTGAGCCCGCGACAATAACACTGCCGGGGACAAAGGTAGCCCCTGCAGGTATGGTGTCCGTAAGCACGGTGTCAGAGGCGCTAACGAGCCCTGTATTTGAAATGCTAACGGTATAAGTCACAGTATCGCCGATAACCAAGCCTGTAGAGCTGGCCGTTTTAGTCAGGGTCACCAGCGGGGCGTTGATATCAATTTGAATGGCGTTGGCATTAACGATATAAATATCGCCATTTGTGGTTAGTTGAAGGACACCACTGGTTTGGCTGTTTAGTAGTGTAGAAGAGATATCGACGTTGGTAATGTCCCAGCCTTGCCGTCCCCCCGTGACCTGCGTCCCAGGTGTCCCATTCACGGCATTCGTAGTACCGAAGGTCCCTGTCGTGACCAATGTACCGTCATCCCCGTTAATTTGAGACGCAAAAAAGTTAGTCGAGAAATTGTTGGGCCCAGACAGCGCAGTCAAATTGGACGTGGTAGGTCCAAACAACGCACGATCCCCGGTGATATCCACGTCACCCTCTTGGGCGCTAATTAACGCCCTGCCGCGCAAAGTCCCCTGTACAGGTGTGGCAAACCCGCTTACTACCACGTTGACTGAGCCAGTAGCGCTGCTGACCCCTTCACCACCTACGCGCAGCGATAGATTACGGAAGGGGAGAGATGGGTTATTGTACACCACTGCCAGCGTCCATCCAGCGTGGTTGGTATTAGTAGAATCGGGAACCGTGATGGTGCCCGTCACATTTCCAACCGTGTACGCCCCTGCGCCGCCTTGAATGACCAGATTCGTTACATTTGCGGTTCTTACATAGGTACTGAGACTGGTAACGTTGACTGATGTTGCAGATTCAGGGCTAACTGTAGTAGATAAAGCAGGCGTCTGAAATATGATCGGATTACTGGCGCTGGACAATACATTGGTACTGCCATTGGCATAGCTTCCTCCCCAAATAAGCTCAGCATATAGCACGGTACTGCCTGCAGGGAGCACAAGAAATGCCGCCGATGAATTACTGGCAAAGGAAGAAGTCGTGCCGAATGGATACGTGCCAAAGCGAGAGGCTGTATTGGTTGTGACGAAAGCGCCAATGCTGGTCACTGTACCTGGCACCCCCGCCGAAGCAGAACGTGCCAGCCCGAGTGTATTTCCTATAAAGGTAATAGCCTCGGTCTGGTTCGTTGCATAACGCTGAATAAATGCCATGAATTAACTTCCTACTTTCCATCTCTTCCTGATCGGCTGTCTTAGGGATTTTGCAGGGGAAGAGCCAGCTGGGCTGGGTGTAATGATCCTTTCGTATAAATTGCCTGCATGATAGTCAGGTCTTGCTTTTAGCATAGGTTCTATACCGGATTCAGTCTGACAAATAACCCCCTCCCCAGTCGATAAAATACATAGCATGAACTCGAAATTGTGGATTTGTCATGACACCAGCAGAGTAACTTTTTAAATATCTCTTCATTATTCACATATGTATGCGAGCTGCATTTAAACATGACCCTTTTCATAGGAGGGCGTTATGAGAAGATTTTTGTCGAACTATGATGAATTTTGTAAAAAAACTCCGAAGTGCTGATCTCTTTTTTTACTTGGCGTTAACATATGTGTTATACTGAAAGGGCAAAGGAGGCGTGCCCTATGAACTTAACAGTACGAGGTCAACAGATCGAGGTTACCGACGCTTTGAAGGACTACGTTGATAAGAAATTCAGCAGACTTGAAAAGTATTTCGATGCACCCCCGACTTCTGATGGAAGTGTAACGTTAAGCACAACCAGAGATTTGCACACTGTAGAAGTAACCATTCCTTTGCCGGGGCTTGTACTCCGTGCCGAAGACGAAAGCGATGACATGTATGCATCCATTGATGCCGTGGTAGACAAGCTGGAACGGCAAATTCGCAAGCACAAAACCAAACTAAACCGAAAATTCCGGCAGGAAGGCAGTTTAAAAACCCTTTTTGTGGAAGATCCGGCTGGTGGTGTAGCTGTTGCTGAAGATGAGGATGCAGAATTGGATGAGCTGGAAGTCGTCCGCACCAAGCGTTTCTTATTGAAACCTATGGATGTGGAAGAAGCTATTCTGCAAATGAACATGATTGGACATAATTTCTTTGTATTTGCTAACATTGATAACGAAGAAGTTAACGTAGTTTACAAACGCAATGATGGTAAATACGGTCTGATCGAACGGGAATAGCCTGTACAGCAGGAACTTATTACATTTAAAATGAATAGTACGTTTGATTGAAGCATGCTTCATGGATATCAGGAAAATGATAAAAACACGAGCCTTATCCTTGCGAACCTGGCGGGGTAGGGCTCTTTTATATGTTTTTTGTAAATGCGAATGAAAATTTCAACTTAATTAAGTGTAACCAATTGTGTGTTTCATGCGTCAATTGTTTTGGTATCTTTAACCGAATGCAAATCTGGAGGCTGCTTGTGTTGCGGCATGTCCTACAAACTGTTACAATTTATGCAAAGAACATCGCACGATGGGCTGGTACAGCCGGGCCTGTCAAACATATCGGGAATCAATTTCATCATGGACCCTTTCTTATTGTGAAATTGATTCTATTAATTGTTTTGCGCGAAAGGGGTAAACCATGCTAGGAATTGTCAAGAAAATTTTTGGTGATACAAATGAACGTGAAGTCAAACGTTTGATGAAGACGGTTGAACTGATCAATAAAATAGAGCCTGATTTTGAGAAGCTCTCGGATGAGGAGCTAAAAGCAAAGACGGCGGAGTTTAGAGAGCGGATTGAACAAGGGGCTACGGCTGAAGAAATTCTGCCGGAAGCATTTGCAACGGTTCGTGAAGCGTCCAAGCGGGTGCTGGGCAAACGTCATTATGATGTACAGATGCTCGGCGGTATTGCGTTGCACGAAGGAAAAATCGCCGAAATGAAAACCGGTGAAGGTAAAACGCTGGTCGGAACACTGCCGGTTTATTTGAACGCTCTGTTGGGCAAAGGTGTGCACGTGGTGACAGTCAATGACTACTTGGCACAACGTGACAGCGGAGAAATGGGACAGATTTATAATTTCCTAGGGATGTCCGTAGGGCTGAACTTAGCGAATATGGATCATGCTGCCAAACAGGAAGCTTATGCTTGTGATATTACGTATGGTACAAACAATGAATTCGGGTTCGATTATCTGCGCGATAATATGGTACTTTACAAAGAACAAATGGTACAGCGTCCGTTGTACTTCTGTATCATTGATGAAGTGGATTCCATTCTCGTCGATGAAGCTCGTACACCATTGATCATTTCAGGACAAGCTCAGAAATCGACCGAGCTGTATTTTGCGGCTGATCGTTTTGTAAAGAGCCTGAATGTTGAAGAAGATTACACGCTGGATATTAAGGTGAAGTCAGTTGCTTTAACCGAGAACGGCGTATCCAAGGCTGAAAATTTCTTTGGTCTCGAAAACCTGTACGATCAGGAAAGTGTTACAATCAATCACCACATCGTACAAGCCTTGAAAGCGAACGCTATTATGCGTTTGGATGTGGATTATGTCGTGGCTGACGGTGAAGTCCTGATTGTCGATGAGTTCACGGGTCGTCTGATGGCTGGACGTCGTTACAGTGATGGGTTGCACCAAGCTATTGAAGCGAAGGAAAACATCATTGTCCAAAATGAAAGCATGACACTGGCGACGATCACCTTCCAAAACTATTTCCGTATGTACCGCAAATTGGCGGGGATGACGGGTACAGCAAAAACTGAAGAAGAAGAATTCAAAAAAATCTATGGTCTGGAAGTACTCCAAATTCCGACGAACAAGCCTAACCAGCGTGTAGATATGCCTGACGTGGTATACAAGAGCGTGAAGGGTAAATTCCATGCTGTGGTAGATGAAATTCTGGAACGCAACAAAAAGAACCAGCCGATATTGGTAGGTACGGTTTCTATTGAAAATTCGGAGCTTCTTTCTGAAATGCTGAAACGTAAAGGCGTTCGCCATAAAGTACTTAACGCCAAGTATCATGCCGAAGAAGCTGAGATTATTTCACGTGCAGGTGAAGCTGGCGCGGTTACCATCGCTACCAACATGGCTGGACGTGGTACTGACATCGTACTGGGCGAAGGTGTTGCAGAACTCGGTGGTTTGCACATCATCGGTACAGAGCGTCATGAGTCCCGTCGTATTGATAATCAGCTTCGCGGACGTGCAGGACGTCAGGGTGATCCGGGCTCCACGCAGTTTTACTTATCGCTGGGCGATGAGTTAATGAAGCGTTTTGGTGCAGACAATGTACTAAATATGATGGAGCGCTTGGGCTTCGAGGAAGACCAACCTATCGAGAGCCGTATGATTACACGTGCTATTGAATCGGCTCAAAAACGTGTTGAAGGGAATAACTTTGATCAGCGTAAAGTCGTTCTGCAATATGATGACGTGATGAATCAGCAGCGTGCTATTATTTACAAGCAACGCCGTGAAGTGCTGGAATCAGAGAACATCAAGGAAATTGTGTTCGATATGATCAAGCCTGTCATTGAGCGTGTGGTGGAAGCTCACTGTGGTGATGATATCCCTGAAAACTGGGAGCTGGACGAAGTAGCAGAGTATATGAACAACAATCTGCTTGAGGAAAATTCACTTACGCGCGACGATCTGTGGGGTAAGGAAAAAGAAGAGATGGTCGATATGATCTTCGAGAAAGTTACCGATAGATACCACAGCCGTGAAGAGATGATCGGTGAAGAAATGGTACGTGAGTTCGAGAAAGTTATCGTACTGCGTGCAGTTGACAGCAAATGGATGGATCATATTGATGCTATGGATCAATTACGTCAAGGTATTCACCTGCGTGCTTATGGTGGTACTGATCCATTGCGTGAATACCAATTTGAAGGCTTCGAAATGTTCCATGCTATGATCGCCACCATCCAAGAGGAAGTTGCGACATACATCATGAAAGCACAAATCGAATCCAACCAAGAGCGTCAGGCTGTTGTTGATGAAGATAAAATCTCAACGAGTGGCGAGCCTGCGGCTCCTAAAAAGAAATCCGCTCCTTCGCGTCCGCGCAGAAAATAACGGATTGAAATTAAGGGATAGATATTGATATACACGATTCCTTGCGATGCATATAATGGCAGGCGGCAGTTCAACCACTGACCGTCGGCCATTTTGTGCCATACAGGGGGCGACACAGATGTTTTTAATATAGCTCTTTCTGTTGGAAGATCAGTTTAAAGATTTTATTCTTGTGAAGATTATCCTTGTTTCTATAATTAAGACAACCAAGCAGATCCCTGCTTGGTTGTCAGTTAATTCAGCAGTTAACCGGGCTCACATAACCAGAGCCAGGTATGTAAAAGTCGTTTGACTTTACGGCGCTCGTCGGTAGCGAAGCGGAGGATTTGAATCTGGAGAAGCGCCAGCCTTCGTAAGATCAAATCATTCGCGCAGCGCCTGCCCACCAGCCGTAACTCACAACGCTTTTACTCCCCCTAACCATATATTAAAAGGAGAATGACATCATGATTGATCCAAGTGTAAAACATGATTTACGAGAAATAGGCAAGAAACTAACAAACCTTAGGGGGTCTCTTTGACTTAGATCTCAAACAGGAAATGATCGCGAACTTTGAAGAAAAGATGGCAGCGCCTGATTTTTGGGATGATAACGAAAAGGCCCAAGGCGTAATTGCGGAAATGAATGCTGTGAAGTCTTCTGTGGACAGCTATGAACAGCTGCGTCAGGAATATGAAGACGCAAGTATGATGGTAGAGCTGGCTGAAGAGGAAGGCGATGAAGCACTGGTTGGTGAAGTTGAAAACAGCATCAAATCCCTGCTGAGCAAGCTGGAGGAATTTGAGCTGCAACTGCTTTTAAATCAGCCTTATGACAAGCTTAATGCTATTCTGGAGCTGCACCCGGGAGCGGGCGGTACCGAGTCCCAGGACTGGGGACAAATGCTGCTGCGTATGTATACACGTTGGGGAGAAAAACGAGGCTTCAAGGTAGAGACCCTGGATTACCTGGCAGGTGATGAAGCGGGGATTAAGAGTGTAACCCTGTTGATCAAAGGCTACAATGCCTATGGTTATCTCAAGGCGGAGAAAGGCGTGCATCGGCTTGTTCGCATCTCACCATTTGATTCCTCCGGTCGTCGGCATACATCGTTCGTATCTTGTGATGTAGTACCGGAAATTGCGGACGATGTGGATATTGAGATTCGCACGGAAGATCTTAAAATTGATACGTACCGGGCCAGCGGCGCAGGGGGTCAGCATATTAATACGACTGACTCAGCTGTTCGGATTACGCATTTACCTACTGGTATTGTTGTGACTTGCCAAAATGAACGTTCCCAGATCAAAAACCGTGAACGTGCGATGACGATGCTCCGTTCCAAGCTCTACGAGCGCAAGATCGAAGAACAACAGCAGCAATTGGACGAAATTCGTGGTGAACAGTCCGATATTGCATGGGGCAGCCAAATTCGTTCTTACGTGTTCCATCCATACAGTATGGTTAAGGATCACCGTACTAACGTGGAAACAGGCAATGTAGGGGCTGTTATGGATGGCGATCTCGATCCGTTTATCGATGGTTACCTGCGCAGCCAAATTAAGCTGGACGCAGAATAATTGCCTGTACGTTTTCCTACAGAACCGCAGTCTATGTGTCTGCGGTCTGTAGGAATTTTTGTGTAACGGTATTTTTTATTAAAGGAGAACCTGAATGATGTCTCAATTGAACCCTCCCGCTGCCCGCCGAAGAAGGCGTAAGCCTCTGATTGCCGCCAGTGGGCCCGCGCGTAACGTGACCGATGTTTTGCTCATTATACTCGGCTCCTTTATTACAGCGTTGACCTTTAACATGTTCTTGCTGCCTAACCGGATTGCATCCGGAGGTGTATCTGGCTTGTCTATCTTGGGCGAGGAGCTGCTGGGTCTGGAACCAGCCTATACGCAGTGGGGCATGAATATTCCGTTATTTATAGCAGGTGTACTGCTGTTGGGAAAAAAATATGGTTTACGTTCCCTGCTGGGAAGCATTATGCTGCCGCTATTCGTGTATGTAACAAAGGATTGGGCAATTCCCACCACCAATCCATTGCTGGCTTCGCTGTATGGCGGAATTGGAGTAGGATTGGGGTTAGGGACTGTATTTCGGGGCAGAGGCTCAACCGGTGGACTGGCCATTTTAGCGCAAATTATTCATAAATATACAGGCTTTAGCCTTTCTCTCTGTGTCATGCTGATGGACGGAACGGTTATTACACTAGCGGGGTTCACCCTATCGCCAGAGCGGGCCCTGTATGCATTAATTGGCCTGTTTGTAACTGGCAAGGTCATTGATGCTGTAGAAATGGGATTAGGCTACTCGAAAGTGGCTTACATCATATCCAATCAAAAGGAAAAAATCACGCAAACCATTTTGCAGGATTTGGATCGTGGATTGACGGAGCTTGCAGGACGTGGGGGTTACACGAACGAAGAACGGCCTGTGCTTATGGTTGTCGTGGGGCAAAACGAGGTAACCCGCCTCAAAACGCTCGTTCGCCTGGTAGACCCGGAGGCTTTTGTGATTATTAGTAATACACGTGAAGTATTGGGGGAAGGGTTCAAAAGGGAAGGCTAACGTATATGGCCTGCTGGACTCTTACTCATAAATGAATTAATGCAGAAGAGCCCACTGATGTAGTGGGCTTTTCTCTTTTTCAGAACAGCTTTATCAAGTCCTTTTTAATAAAAGTTCAAGCCAATCCGCCGGTTGTCCTTGATTAAAATAGGAGGTCGGTACTCCTTTTGCCCCGGTTTTGACCATAAATAAACCGCCTGCTAATGGTTGATCACTATTATCGTTATCTTGAGCAGTTGTGATATATAACTCATCCAGATGTTCACCGCCAAAAGCGCACGAAGTCACACAATTGACTGGGAGTGACACCTCAGCAATCACTTCTCCATGAGCGGGATGGATACGAGAGACACGCTTACCACCCCATCGTGCGATCCACAGCATGCCCTCTGCATCAATGGTCATACCATCTGGATACCCTTCACTTTCATCCAATCTAGCTACTACTTGCTTATTCATAAGAGTACCTTGTGTCACATCGTAATCGAAGGAGACCACTTCCAAGGTCGGAGTATCAATATAATACAGGGTACGGTTATCTGAGCTCCAAGCTAAGCCATTAGATGTGGAAGCTTTATCAACCAGCAAGGAGACATTGCCTTGGGTACTCAAACTATACAACGCTCCTTGTGCGCGTTCGCCATTTAAACTCATAGTTCCTGCCAAAAAACGTCCTGCAGGATCGCATTTACCATCATTAAAACGATTGCCTGCTCTACCTTCCTCAGGATCGTGGATCAATACTTTGGTCCCTGTCTCTATATCCAAACAGTATAAACCGCTGATCATGGCTACAATTACTTTATTTTTAAGATAAGGTACAACTGCACTAATATGTTCGCCCATATCTATTGTACGATCTGTGCCTGTAGATGGATCGTAGATGTGCAATTGAAAGCCTTCAATATCGACCCACAATAAACGTTGCGACTGATGATCCCAACTAGGACCCTCGCCTAACTTTGCTTTAGCATCTATCACCAAATTCGCTGTATAGGTTTCGATGTGTAACACCCCTAACTATAGGTTAATTGTCGTAGCACGGTACCTGCTGTGCCCACTGACTATTTATACCCTATTCCATATTCTACGAATACATTAGTGCAGCAAGTAGATAATCCAGATGATTACCAGTATACAAGATAGTATAAAAGAAACATTTACTCTCTTTATGCAAAACGGCCGACTGGACGAGAACGCACATTTTTAAATTTGAGGCATAACATAACATGAAGTGTTGTATTTATATGAATAGAGATGTATAATAATACATAATTCATAGGGACGGAATGGAGGAAGGTCTGTGAGCAGCAAGCTAAAAGTAGCAATTGTCGGTTCCACTGGATACGGCGGAGTGGAGCTGATTCGATTTTTGGTTCATCATCCGCAGGTGGAGATTGTATCTGTTATTTCTTCGTCCAGCGCGGGTGTCCCGATTAGTGACGGGTTTCCACATTTGACGGACATTGTGGTACAGGATTTGGACAGTGTCGATGTCCATGAAATTGCTGCCAAGGCTGATTTGGTTTTCACAGCTACGCCCTCAGGCGTTAGTACCCATTTAGTGCCACAGCTTCTGGATGCCGGATTGAAGGTAATTGACCTTTCCGGGGACTTTAGGCTCCGAAGCGGGGAAGCGTATGAAGCATGGTACAAAAAGCCTGCAGCTTCACCTGAGTATCTCAAGCAAGCGGTATACGGACTCAGCGAGGTGTATGCAGAAAAGCTTGCTGGAGTTTCTTTCATTTCGAATCCAGGTTGCTATCCAACGGCAACACTATTGGGTATTATTCCTGCCTTGAAGGCAGGGTGGATCGACCATCGGTCACTGATTGTGGATGCCAAATCGGGGGTATCCGGCTCCGGTCGGGGAACAAGTCTTGTTTCACATTATGCCGAAATGAACGAAAACTTTAAGGCTTACAAGGTGAATAAGCACCAACATATCCCTGAGATCGAACAGGTATTGGGTGATGTTGCGGGCGAGGACGTTACAATTACGTTTACGACACAGCTTGTGCCTATGACGCGGGGAATTATGAGTACAATTTACGTCACGCTAAAAGGTGACCACACGGATCAGGATCTTATCGGGTTATACCGGGATTATTATAAAGGCCGTCCTTTTGTCCGTGTACGTGACGAAGGTATGTGGCCAGCAACAAAGGAAGTATTTGGTTCAAACTACTGTGATATCGGTTTTGCAGCAGATGCCCGTACCGGACGACTTACGATTATTTCTGTCATTGATAATGTTGTGAAGGGTGCTGCTGGGCAGGCGATTCAGAATTTAAATTTGATGATGGGATGGGAGGAGAACCTCGGGCTGGGCTTCATACCGGTATATCCGTAAGTAGCACGTAAACGCAACCGGGATAGGGAACGACAGTGGGCAGGTGTGAGCACGCAAGCATCTAGCTGGCATGTCTGCTATAAGTTGCGAACGAGGGCACATAATTATGGGTAAAGTAGGGTTTACAGTAGTACAAGAGGGCACCATTGTAACTCCGCGTGGCTTTACAGCCGGGGGCTTGCACTGTGGGTTAAAAAATACAGATCGCAACGATATCGGCGCGATCCGCTGTGAGGTAGAGGCGACAGCAGCTGCGGTGTATACCACTAATGTATTTCAGGCTGCACCATTGAAGGTGACCCGTGAGAGCCTGACAAACGGCCGATTGCAGGCTGTAGTAGTGAACAGCGGGAATGCCAATGCCTGTACGGGACAGCAAGGGGAGCAGGACGCTTACGCAATGCGCTCGGCCGCTGCTCGTGAACTGGGTGTGGCAGAGAGCGATGTAGCCGTTGCCTCGACGGGTGTAATTGGCGAGCATCTGAAAATGGACCGTGTGCTTGGCGGGATATCGTCACTACCTGAGCGGATGAGCGAGGCAAACGATGGGGCGGAGCAATTTAGCCAAGCCATTCTGACAACGGATCTGGTTAAAAAAGAAGCGTGCGTGTCAGTTGAAGTGGACGGTGTGACTGTGCACATCGCCGGGGCAGCAAAAGGTTCGGGGATGATTCATCCGAATATGGCAACCATGCTCGCTTTTATAACTTGTGATGCAGTCATCGGACAGACGGCTCTTCATCAACTATTAAAGCAGGCCACGGATACCAGCTTTAATATGATTACGGTCGATGGGGATACCAGCACGAACGATATGCTGATCGCTATGGCGAGCGGGCTGGCGGGCAATAGCGAGTTGCAAGCAGACCATCCCGATTGGGAAGCTTTTGCCGAGGCGTTCATCTATATTTGCCGGGAACTGGCAAAGGCGATTGCTCGTGATGGAGAAGGTGCTACGAAGCTGGTAGAAGTGTCTGTAAGTGGAGCGGTGAGCGATGCATCAGCCCAGGCGATAGCCAAGACCGTAATCGGGTCCAGCCTAGTGAAGTCAGCCGTTTTTGGCGCAGACGCCAACTGGGGACGGATTATTGCAGCTGTTGGACGTGCCGGAGAACCGGTCAATCCAGATACGGTAGACATCTGCTTGGGTGATATTAGGGTACTGAGCCAATCCAGTCCGGTCACCTTTGATGAAGCCGAGGCGCTTTCCTATTTACGTGGTGATACGGTGCGAATTATCGTTGATTTGCATCACGGGAGCGGAACGGCTACCGCATGGGGCTGTGACCTAACCTATGATTATGTGCGGATTAACGCGGCATACCGGACATAGATAGCCAATTAAACACGGATAGACCAATTAGTAGTTAATAGAAGAAGCAAGCAGATATAGTTTTGCATCATTTTGAAAATCGCACAGATTGTACAGAGGAGAAAAGGAGAGATGATATGCAATCGGCAGTGGGACATGCGGATCAAGTGAAACATACGGGAGTGGCACGTCGTAATTTTGTCATGAAATGCGGAGGAAGTACACTGGCTGCGTTGCCTGATTCCTTTTTTGACGACTTGGCCCGTTTGCAGTCGGAAGGTCTCCAACCGGTCATTGTACATGGCGGCGGGCCTGCGATCTCTGACAATTTGGCGAAGCTGGGAATCGAAACAGAGTTCATTCATGGATTGCGTAAAACGACTGAACCCGTGCTGGATGTCGTGGAAATGGTGCTGGCAGGCAGCATTAACAAGCAGATTGTACGCAGAATAGGGATGCACGGAGGGCGAGCGCTGGGCTTGTCGGGCAGTGATGGCTATTTAATCGAGGCAAAGCCTGTGCCGAATGCCGCAGAGGTCGGCTGGGTCGGAGAGGTAACATCTGTTCAAGCTTCGATTATTACGGGTGTGCTGGATATGGGCTATATGCCGGTTATTGCGCCTATCGGCATCGATCGATCCGGTCAGCGTTACAACATTAATGCCGATACAGCCGCGGGAGCGGTGGCTTCTCATCTCGGGGTCAGTCGGATGATTGTTGTGACGGATGTGCCCGGTATATTGAAAAAGAATGGTGTAGAAAAGAAAGTACTGGAATCGATCACCGTACAGGAAATTGAAGATATGATCAGCACGGGTGAAATCTACGGCGGTATGATCCCGAAAGTGAGAGCGGCTATTGCTTGCATTCACGGAAAAGTGAAGGAAGTCGTTATTGTGGATGGGAGCGAACCGCAAGTACTCAGTCGAGTGCTGAGCGGAGAATCGATTGGAACACGCATCGTGCGTATGCAGTAATTGCAATCCATATATTGCTCGACTATATAACCAAAATAACCAAACGATAAAGGGGCGTGAACAACATGAGTAAGGAACCGAATACGCTGGTGAGTGAGGAAATGCCGAGTACGAATGGAAGCAGTGCACAAGCGGAAAAGGAGCCGGCACAAGCACAGACAAATAGCTCTCTTTTCCCAAACTACGCAAGATACCCGCTTACCCTGGTGAAAGGGCAAGGAAGCTGGCTGTGGGATGATCAGGGCAAACGTTATCTGGATTTCATGTCAGGTATTGCCGTTACCAATCTCGGCCATGCGCCTCAAGCTGTAGCTGAGCGGTTGAAACAACAGATTGATGAACTGTGGCATGTATCTAATCTGTTTCATATCCCTGGGCAGGAACGGGCTGCGGCGTTACTGACAGCGAATAGCAGCGCAGACGCCGTGTTTTTCTGCAATAGCGGAGCTGAAGCGAACGAAGCTGCCATTAAGCTGGCACGTCGTTACCACCAGAAGGTGAAGCAGACCGGTCGCTATGAAATCATTACGTTCACGCAATCCTTCCACGGACGGACGCTGGCAACTTTGACTGCTACGGGTCAAGACAAAGTGAAGGAAGGCTTTCTACCACTTCCTGCCGGGTTCAAAAGCGTTCCACTTCATGATCAGGTTGCGCTCGAAGCAGCGATCAATGAGAATACAGCAGCAATTATGCTGGAAATGGTGCAGGCTGAAGGTGGCATGTATCCGGTAGACCCTGCTTTCGTAGACGTGATTACCAAGCTGTGCCACGAGCATGGATTGCTACTGATCATTGACGAGGTGCAAACAGGTATGGGACGGACAGGAAAGCTGTTTGCCTTTGAGCATTATGGAATAGAACCAGATATTTTTACATTGGCGAAAGGATTGGGCAGTGGCTTTTCGGTCGGTGCAATGCTCGGCAAAGCATATTTGCGTGAAGCGTTCACGGCGGGCAGTCATGGTTCTACTTTTGGCGGTACGCCGCTTGCTATGGCAGCGGTTCAAGCAACCATTGAAACGATTATTGATGACAAGCTGCCAGAACGCGCTGCCGAAATGGGAGATTATCTCTTCCATAGTCTGCAAAAGCAGCTTGGAGATAATCCTTTTGTGAAGGATATCCGCGGAAAAGGTTTGATGGTCGGGATTGAGTGTGCAGAGCCAGTAGCAGAGCTTGTGCTGGCAGGACAGAAGAAGGGCATTCTGTTCATTACAGCAGGACCGAACGTCATTCGCTTGCTACCTAATCTGTATGTAACCAAGGAAGAAATAGATCAGGCCGTAACATGGATTGCTGAATTGATTCGGGAGCATGTAGCTTAGAGTAAAGGCAGAAGCATTCGAGACAAGAGGGTATAAGGAGAGGATCGTATGAGCCAGGGCGGCGCACTGCAACAAGTGAACTTGAAAGGGCGGGACTTTCTTGAGCTGGACGACTATTCGCCAGAGGAAATCCAGTATTTAATTGAGCTCGCTATTGAAATTAAGCGTAAGCACAAAAACGGGGAAGTTTATCAGCCGCTGAAGGGGAAAACGCTTGGACTGATTTTCGAAAAATCCTCCACACGTACACGGGTGTCCTTTGAAGTCGGTATGTATCAGTTGGGCGGGCATGCCCTTTTCCTCAGCAAGAATGACATTCAGCTCGGCCGCGGTGAACCTATTAGCGACATGGCCCAGGTCATGTCACGTTATCTGGACGGCATTATGATTCGTACCTTTGGACACGATAATGTTGTAGAATTGGCACGTTATGCATCCGTCCCTGTAATCAATGGCTTGAGCGATTTGGCGCATCCGTGTCAGGTGCTGGCTGATTATCAAACCTTGTATGAGCAAAAGGGCAAGCTAAAAGGGCTCAAGCTGGTTTATATTGGAGACGGCAACAATATGGCGCATTCCCTCTTGATTGGTGGAGCCAAGCTCGGAGTGCATGTCTCCATTGCAAGTCCAGCTGGATACGAGCCTGACCCGAGTGTGGTTGCGGTATCCCGTGAGATTGCCAAACAGACAGGTAGTGAAATTGTGATCACTCAAAGTCCGCAGGAAGCAGTAAAAGATGCCGATGCGATCTACACGGATGTGTGGGCAAGCATGGGCTTTGAGGAAGAGCAGAAGGAACGTGAGCTTGCTTTTGCTGATTTTCAAGTGAATGAGGAGCTGGTTAAGCTCGCGAAGCCGGATTATTTATTCCTGCACTGTCTACCTGCGCATCGTGGGGAAGAAGTGAGTGCAGGCGTAATCGATGGTCCCCATTCGGTCATTTTTGATGAAGCGGAGAACCGTCTGCATGCGCAAAAAGCGTTGCTAGTTGCTTTAATGGGATAAGGTTGATCGTTAAGAAGAGGTATAAGCATCGGGGAGGACTTTAATAATGGCAAAAGAAAAAATCGTACTCGCATATTCCGGCGGTCTGGATACGTCGGTCATTCTGAAATGGCTTAAGGAAACCTATGATGCTGAAATCATCGCATTCACCGCAGATATCGGTCAAAAGGAAGAACTGGACGGCCTGGAGGAAAAAGCACTCGCTACCGGGGCTTCCAAAGTGTACATCGATGACCTGCGCGATGAATTCGCCAAGGATTTTATCTACCCGATGTTTCAAGCGGGTGCTTTATATGAAGGGCAATATTTGCTCGGAACGAGTATTGCACGTCCATTGATCGCTAAGCGGATGGTCGATATTGCGATTGCCGAGGGAGCAACAGCCATTGCTCACGGCGCAACAGGCAAAGGTAACGATCAGGTGCGCTTCGAGCTGAACGCAGCGGCGCTAACGCCGGATATCCAAGTCATTGCACCTTGGCGGCTGGAGGAGTTCCGCAATCAGTTCCCGGGCCGGGCAGAAATGATTGCTTATGCGGAAAAACACGGTATTCCGGTAACCGCCTCCGCAGCCAAGCCGTACTCCATGGACCGCAATCTGTTGCATATCAGCTATGAAAGCGGCGTGTTGGAGGACCCTTGGTTTGATCCGAGTGCTCCTGAAAATAAAGAAATGTTCTTGCTCAGCAATGCGCCGGAGGATGCGCCTGATGAAGCAGAATATTTGGAACTGGAATTTAAAGCAGGCAACTGCGTTGCTTTAAATGGTGAACAGCTAACTCCACTGCAAGTGATGGAAAAACTGAATGAACTGGGCGGTAAGCACGGTATCGGACGTGTAGATATGGTGGAGAACCGTTTTGTGGGGATGAAAAGTCGTGGAGTCTATGAGACGCCAGGCGGTACAATCTTGTTCACAGCTCACCGCAAAATGGAATCGATCACGATGGATCGCGAGGTTATGAATCTGCGAGATAGCCTGATTACCCGTTATGCTACCTTGGTATACAATGGATTCTGGTTCGCGCCAGAACGTGTCGCTTTACAGGCTCTGGTTCATGAGAGCCAGAAAAATGTCACGGGTACCGTGCGCGTGAAGCTGTACAAAGGCAACATTATCGGTGCAGGTGTCAAAAGTCCGGTTAGCTTGTACAATCCAGACATTGCAACCATGGAAGCTGATCCGACACAAGCCTACGATCAAGGCGATGCGACAGGCTTTATCCGCTTGAATGCTTTGCGTTTGAAGGTCAATGCGGGTGTAACACAAAATCATAAATAAGAATGTAATCTAAACAAATGTACGGAATGCGGGCCGTTCTTGTCCAAACGACGAGGGCGGCTTGTTATTGCAGAGAGGGGATCATGCAATGAGTAAGCTATGGGGCGGACGGTTTACAAAGCAAACAAACAAACTGGTAGAGGAATATACGGCTTCTATTGGGTTTGATCAAGCGTTGGCGGAAGAAGATATTCAAGGCAGTTTGGCCCATGTGGCCATGCTGGGCAAATGCGGCATTATTCCGCAGGAGGATGCGGACACGATCAAGGGAGGACTGCATACCGTTCTGGAGCGTATCCGCCGTGGGGAAATTGAATTTTCCGTTTCGGATGAGGATATTCACATGAATATCGAAAAAAATCTGATCGAAGCCATTGGTCCTGTCGGCGGTAAGCTGCATACTGGACGCAGTCGTAACGATCAGGTAGCAACGGATATGCACTTGTATTTGCGCGGACGTGTGGTATCGCTGGTAGGTATGTTGCACGATGTACAAGTTGCTTTAATTGGGCAGGCTAAAGACAATCTGGATACGATTGTACCTGGGTACACACACTTGCAGCGTGCTCAGCCTATTTTGTTCGCACATCATTTGCTGGCGTATGTGTCCATGCTGGAGCGTGACATTGACCGTCTTAAAGACAGCTACAAGCGCATCAATGTGTTGCCGCTAGGGGCTGGCGCTTTGGCAGGAACCACTTTCCCGATCGACCGTCATTTTGTAGCAGAGCAATTGGGTTTTGACGGAGTCTATGAAAATAGTCTGGACGCTGTCAGTGACCGGGACTTCATCGTGGAATTTCTGGCCGGGGCCTCGCTAATTATGACGCATTTGTCCCGTCTGAGTGAAGAACTGGTGCTATGGAGCAGCACAGAGTTTGGTTTTGTCGAACTGGATGATGCTTTCTGCACAGGCAGCAGTATTATGCCACAGAAGAAAAACCCGGATGTACCGGAGCTTGTACGTGGCAAAACCGGGCGTGTCTACGGAAATCTCGTCGGTCTGCTGACTGTACTGAAGTCCTTGCCACTGGCATACAACAAGGACATGCAGGAGGATAAAGAAGGAATGTTCGATACGGTGGCTACGCTGGAGGGAGCCTTGCAATTGTTCGCTCCGATGATCGCCACGATGAAGGTTAACAAGGATCGCATGCGTCAAGCGGTTAACCAGGATTTTTCCAACGCAACGGATATTGCGGACTTCCTGGTCGGCAAGGGGCTTCCATTCCGCCAGGCCCATGAGGTCATTGGCAAAACGGTGCTGTACTGCATCCAGCAGGGCAAATATCTGCTTGATCTAAAACTGGATGAATTCCAGCAGTTTTCGGATCTGTTCGACGAGCGCATTTACGAGGTGCTTCAACCAGAAGCGGTAGTCAATGCTCGGAATGTGTATGGCGGAACCGCCACAGACCAGGTGAAGGCAGCCATTGGGCGTAGTGAACAGCTTCTGGCAAACACATCAATATGGTTCGAAGGTCATAAGTCCAGAAATTAATCCAAAAAAAGAATTATTCTCTTGCACAGCAATGGGATGCTGTGTAAAATCAGATTTTAAGAATATTTGCCAGCTATGTTTTCAAAGGCACCGTTCGCGGTGTCTTTTGTGTTTTCTGAGGTATTCGAATGATTTATGATCGGGATAATCATGAACTACATAGATTATTGGAAGTCTATCGAGTGCGAAGGTTGATACATATAGTTCTATATACCTGTTCATACATTAGTGTGAAAGTTTCTAGAATTTACATTTATGTATACTACGCCTACCATGATTATGGTAGAATAGCACTAAGTTTTTCATTGAATTACCAATTTAGTAGAACAAGAAGCATATATGATAAATCATTGTCAAGTATTTATTGGTTTTTTCACCCAAGCGAATTTCATAAACGTGTAAATGAAGGGCTTCAATGAGAAAGCAGGTATGTCCTGGTTTCGGAAAAATGCTGTAAAAAAATGTGGGTAAAAATATTGAAGTAGCGACAGGGCAAAAGGCAGAGTCGGGACGATCCAGGGAGGTATTATGAGAACTAAACGAACGACGCGCCAGCTTAAGAGTGTTTGGATCGGTTATCGTGCTACTGACGCAGATCAACTCGTATCCTCATTGCATGAGGAGCGAATCCAAGCGGAGAAGTTGCTGCGTGAGGAGCGTGAGCTTTTCCACGCAGCGCTTGAACGGAAAAAGCAGCGGGATGCTGAGTTAAAGCAGCAGCTTGCAGACGCGCTTGCGGAAGAGCGGCGCTGGATTGAAAGGGCGGGAATTCATGGGTGACAAGCTTAGGTGGCAGGTTGGAGGAGTTTCAATTCGCCAAACCAAGAGAAGAATAAAAGAAGAGCGTCAGCGAATCGAACAACTGCAACAACAGCTAGAGGCACAGCGTGCTGAGCAGGCCCCGATACTGTACAAGCTTGATTTCCACATCGAAGAGCTGGAACGGCGACTTCGGGATACAGAACTGCGTATTCAGGCTATTCAGAATGCGAATGATACGGCAGCAGCTGTGGAACAATTGCTGGATGAAGGGATACAGGATGGACAGGAGCAAGAGGCGCAAGTCCAGTATGCATCTGGGCAGGAACAGGTAGCAGCAGGGGCTGCTATGGGTGTAGCCTCCAGTATCACAGGTACAGAAGGCGGAGAGTCTGCAGCAGAAACGTCAACCGGACGAAACGGCAAGGCCCGCCTGGGAGATCAATTAGTGGAGAGCGGGTTGATCACCCGCGATCAGTTGACAGACGCGATCCGCAACCAGAAGCGTTACGGTGGCAGACTGGGCGATATTCTTGTAGAGATGGGCTTCATTACAACAGAGCAGCTACATGAGCAGATTGATAGTGATGAGTCCAAGGAAAGATTAGGCGACATGCTGGTTCGTTCCGGCTATATCTCACCAGAGCAGCTAGAGCGCGCGCTTGAGTTCCAGGCGAAGAGCGGCGGACTGCTCGGCGACATTTTGCTGTCACTGCAAATGCTGGAGCCTGCGGATTTGTACCGCGCGATTGCTACCCAGAACCGAATCGGGCGTATTGGTGAAGAGCTGGCGCTGGACGCGGCGTACAAACTACCTGAGCAAGTGGCCATGGCTTATGGCGTGGTCGTCATCCATCAATATATGAACCGTTATATTGTAGCGGTCAGTGATCCGTTGCCAGAAGAGCGCCGCTTGAGGCTGGAGGAAATTCTGGGTATGCCGGTAGAGCAAGTGCTTGCTACAAAGGAAGAGATGGAGCAACTCTGGGGTAAAATCTACGGTGAAGAAATGATGCAGGAGAGCACGACCGGGCTGTTGGAAAAAGAACCGCACAATTCGGCGCGGACCACCTTTACCAAGGGACAGCTCTGGGTGTTTGCAGCCATGGGAATGATCACATTGCTCGGCCTCTTCTGGAACAGCTGGAAGACAGTGCTGATCATTAATATGATGATCCAGCTTTTTTATTTTGCGATGACGCTTTTCAAATTTGGAATTATCTATCTCGGTTCCCGGCGCGGGGCGCAGCTTCGTTTCACGAAGGAAGAGGTAGACGCTATGGATGAAAAGAAACTGCCGATTTATACGATTCTTGTCCCGATGTATAGGGAAGCGGGCGTGCTTCCGATGTTGTTGCGGAATTTGGAACAGTTGGATTATCCAAAGTCCAAGCTGGACGTACGGCTGTTGATTGAAGAGGACGACATTGAGACGATTGAGCTGTTGCGGGAAATGAAGCTGCCAGCCTATTACACCACATTGGTCGTGCCTGATGGCTTGCCGAAAACCAAACCAAAGGCTTGTAATTATGGACTTATTCGCGCTCGCGGCGAGTTTGTCGTCATTTACGATGCGGAGGATCGTCCCGATGCCGACCAACTTAAAAAGGTGATTGCCGCGTTTGATTTACTCCCTGAAAATTACGCATGTATTCAAGCAAAGCTCAATTATTTTAACAGTACCCAAAATTTGCTGACCCGCTGGTTCACACAAGAATACAGTATGTGGTTTGAATTGCTGCTGCCAGGAATTATGCAGTTAGATACCCCGATTCCGTTGGGCGGTACGTCCAATCATTTTCGGGTATCTGTATTAAAAGATATTAATGCGTGGGACCCCTATAATGTAACCGAGGATGCGGATCTGGGCATTCGTCTGTATAAAGGGGGTTACAAAACGGCCATTGTCGATTCCCGCACATGGGAGGAAGCGAACAGCCGCGTGGGCAACTGGATTCGTCAGCGTTCACGTTGGATCAAGGGATATATGCAGACATGGTTGGTCCATATGCGCAATCCGGTTAAGCTGGTGCGCGAAGTGGGCTGGAAAGGCTTTTTCGGTTTTCAGGTGATGATTCTGGCGACGCCGATGTTGCCGTTGTTGAACCCTATTTTTTGGGGCTTGCTTATTTTGTGGTTTGGCTGGGAGCTGTCCTTTATTCCCAAACTGTTCCCGGGCTATGTGTACTACTTGGCCAGCGCGGAATTTTATATCGGTAACTTTCTGTTCGTATTCAGTAATGTGGCCGGCATGTATTGGGTCATCGGGGAACTGGAAGAGCGCGGTGAACGAACATTTTCATACGCGATGGTCAAATATGGGCTACTCTCGCCGTTATATTGGGTACTTATGAGTATAGCCGCGATAAAAGCAGCTTGGCAGCTTATAACCAAGCCGTTCTATTGGGAGAAGACGACGCATGGTCTGACCGATATGCACGACTTGGATGATACCCCGGCACAGTCCTCCTGAATATGAAGAAAGAAGGAGCAAGAATGGAGACAAAAAATCCTTTTTTATCCGTCGTCATTCCCATGTACAATGAAGGCTCGCATCTCGAACGTTCGCTTAAGGTGATTGATGGAGTGCTGTCTGTTGTCACCTCACGTTATGAGCTTATTATTGTAGATGATGGTTCCAAAGACGATACGTGGCTCAAACTGTCCGAATTGTCCCGTCGTATGCCCTCTTTACTCGCGCTCCGGCTGAGTCGGAATTTTGGTAAGGAGCTGGCGTTGTGCGCAGGTTTGGAAAATGCATCTGGCGATGCGATCATTGTCATGGACGGGGATTTGCAGCATCCTCCTGAGATGATCGGGGAAATGGTACGTTTATGGCAAAATGAAGGTTATGATTTAGTTGAATGTGTGAAAGAATTTCGGGGAGAAGAGTCTGTAGGCAAAAAGCTCGGAGCTTCTTTGTTCTATGCAATTTTGAATCGTTTGACCGGCTTTAATCTCAAGGATGCCTCCGATTATAAGCTGCTGGATCGAAGAGTGGTGGATGCCTGGATGGCGATGCCAGAGCGTATGCCGTTCTTTCGTGGAATGACCGCCTGGCTCGGTTTTCGTAAAACCCAGATTACGTTCCGGGTGGCTCCACGAGAAGAGGGTCCAAGCCGCTGGAGTCCGTTAGGGCTGTTTCGATTGGCCGCGGAAGCGATCGTTTCGTTTTCGACAGTACCTTTGCGGGTAGTGAGTTTAATGGGTCTCATTTTCATGCTGATTTCGGTCGTGTTGGGGATTCAAACCTTGATGCACAAAATAACGGGTGACGCGGTGACCGGGTTTACCACTGTCATTTTACTGCTTTTGATTATCGGCAGTGTACTCATGCTGTCGATCGGAGTGGTAGGAGAATATATTGCCGCCATATATCACGAAGTCAAAGCCAGACCTCGTTATCTAATTGCAGACAAACGGGCGAATGCTGAGCGATTGTGGGTGGATAGGGAGTTTAATCAACATGATCAGACGTTCGTATCTAAAGTATCCAATCATTAAATACGGTATTGTCGGGCTGCTGGGTACAGGCATTCACGTCGGTGTGCTTGTGCTGCTGGTGGAGCTGTTTGCGGTACCTGCGGTAACGGCTACTACAATAGGCTTTATAGTTACGTTGCTCGTTTCGTATGTGCTGAACCGAAACTGGACGTTCGAGCCGACTGGCGAGGGAAGCCGGACTCAGTTTCTTAAATATGTATTGGTCTGTACCTGCGGCTTGCTTTTGAATGCTGGTCTCATGTACGTAACCATTCACTGGATCGGTTGGTCGTATCTAATCGGTGAAGTCCTGACTACCATCATCGTGCCCATTCATAATTATATCTGGAATCGCTATTGGATCTTCTCCGTTCCGCAACAGCGTCAGAAAGAGGTTTAATGATCGTAAAGAAACATGGAAAGTTGCTGTCGTTGTTTGCTTGTATTACTGCTTTAGAACTGGCAGTAGGTATTTATTTTGCATGGCATCTGGGCTATATGCATACCGATGCGCTCAGTCGAGTGGCTAATGCATTTTATGTGCTGTATAGCCGTGACCCACATTTGGGTGCTATCGGTTTTGTATGGAATCCGCTACCGAGTTTGATGGAACTTATTGTGCTGTTGTTCTATCCTTTGTTTCCCGCACTCGCTTCCCACGGGCTGGCAGCAGTGATTGTGAGCAGCCTGTTTGCTGGGGCGAGCGCAGCATTATTGTACGGGACGGGAAAAGAACTAGGGCTTCACGGTGCAACCAGTTTGCTGATTGCGCTGTTATTTTCACTGAATCCGTTTATGTTTCTGTTCGGCTTCAACGGCTTGAGTGACTCGCCCTATATCTTTTTTATCCTGCTGACGGTGAGTCGATTCTGTATGTGGCTTAAGGATCGCAAGGCGGCGAATCTGATCGTATCCGGTTTTGCGCTTGCATTGGCCTTTTGGGTTCGCTATGAAGCAGTCCCGCTAGGTGTTGCGATGGCTGTAGGCGTATTGCTGACGATTCTTTCTCTGCATCGGTGGCGTACAAACAGAGAGAAGGGTAGAACGCAATTGTCTTTAAAAGAGCGCCTGTACAAAGTTGAAGCGACATGGCTTCTATTATTGCTGCCGCTAGTCTTTTCCGGTTTGCTATGGCTCTTTTTTAACTGGATTATCATGGGCGACCCGCTTTACTTTTTACGCTCGCAATATTCCAATTCCACACAATCAGCGGCTTTGCTGGAGGATCAACGCTTTGTGGAAATGTTTGCCCACCCTGTGCTGATGCTAAAGTTTGTCGGGCAACGAACCTTATGGTATGCGGCTCCGTTGATTGCTATTTTGCTTATACGTCTATTGGACAAACGTCTTTGGAATTGGAGCACGTTAACGCTGCTGACTATTTTTCTGTCGGTACCTGGACTGCAGCTCTTGTTAATGTTTAAGCATTCTTCGTTTGGCTGGTTCCGATATTTTATGTATGTATTCCCGATTACAGTTGCTTGGCTGCCGTATGAGCTCAGTTTATTGAAGGGAAAAATGCGTGGGATCGGAATCTCACTGGTAACGATGGGAATGTTGGTAACAGCAGGCTTGTTATCCTACGCTCTGACGAATCCCGCGATTGCAGCTGATGAACATAGCTATCTGACGCATAGCGGCAATGAGAGCTATGATCGGCAAGTGATTGAACGGAAAATAGGGCCGTGGCTGGATGAACATTATGGTTCGTCGCTCATTTTGACAGATTCTTATACAGCCTATCCGATCATTTTGAGCAGTAAAATTCCGAAGAAGTTTATGATTACGAGTGATTATGATTTTGGAAAATCTTTAATAAATCTCCCTGCTTCCAAGGTGGACTATGTTTTGATTACACGCTTGGTGGAAGGGGTACCGCTGGATCAGGTGAACCGGAACTATCCTGATCTGTTTGAAACGGGGGCGCCATGGGCCACGTTGGTGCATGACTTTGACGGGGAGTGGCGATTGTACAAAATAGAGCATGCAGAAACGCAATAATTTATTGCGTTTTACTGCGTCGTAGCGGAGAAAGGAGGTAGCTGTGGGGCGTGAGTTCCTTACAGCTGCACCACCGCAACAAGTTTGAGGGGGAACGAGAGGAATGTCCTTTCGCAAATGGTCTGCAAGCAGATGGATGGGTATCGGTCTGTTTGTGTTTATACTTGCATTGGAGCTATCTGCGGGTATCTATTTCAGCTATGTTCTGGGATATATGCACACAGACGCGCTCAGTCGGGTAGCTAACGCATTTTATGTGCTGTATAGCCGCGATCCACATCTGGGTGCCATCGGATTTATCTGGAATCCACTACCCAGTCTGCTGGAAATGGTGATTCTAGTGCTGTATCCGATTTTTCCGGCATTAGCCTCCTATGGATTGGCTGCTGTTATTCTGAGTGCTACCTTTGCTGCTTTGACCGCAATGCTGCTATATCGGGCGGGTGTCCGAACAGGGCTTAGCTCCAGGATGAGCTTGCTGTTGGCATTGCTGTATGCACTGAATCCGTTTGTTCTACTGTTTGGTGCCAACGGTTTGAGCGATTCGTTATACATATATTTTATTATGATGACGGTCATTGAATTTGCCCTATGGCTCAAGGATCGTATGACGGCAAGTCTGATTGTTTCTGGATTAGCGCTTGCCATGGCGTTCTGGACTCGCTATGAAGCGGTACCTCTAGGCGTGGCCATGGCTGTAGGCGTGGTCTTGGCGACCTTATTTCTTCATCGCAACTTGGGTAGACGCGAACTGGTCTGGCGGGAAAAGCTGCATAAAGTCGAGGCAACCTGGTTACTGCTTCTACTCCCTGTGGTCTTTTCCGGGTTGTTGTGGATTTTCTTTAACTATCTCATCATGGGAAATGCTCTTTATTTCTTGAATTCAGAGTATTCGAACACAGCCCAATCGGCAGAATTGCTCAATGATGATAAATTTGTGGAGATTTTTTCCAATCCGCTGGTAGCCTTGAAGTTTATTGCTTCCAAAACCATCTGGTATTCTGTGCCGTTGTTTGCTATTCTGTTCATTCGTCTGTTGAGTGGACGCTTATTCCGGTGGGGTACCTTGATTATTTTATTACTGTTCCTATCTGTACCGGGCTTGCAATTTTTACTTATGATGAAGCAATCCTCGTATGGTTGGTTTCGTTATTTTATGTACGTATTCCCAATTACTGTGGCCTGGTTGCCATATGAGTTGAGCCAGCTACAGGGACGATGGCGGAGGGCAGCCTTTGGTCTAGTGTCTGTCAGTCTGCTACTTACTGCTGGATTACTGTCCTATGCGTTGACTCGCCCGGATATTGCTCCGGATGAGAACAGCTTTCTCACACGTACGGGGAATGTGAACTATGTAAGACAGGAATCAGATCGTAAGATTGCCGTCTGGCTGGACCAGCATCTGCCAAAGTCGACCATTATGACTGATTCGGCTTCAGCCTATACGATGATCGTCTACAGCCAATATCCCAAACGCTTTCTGATCACCAGTGATTATTCGTTCAATAAGGCATTAAGTTATCCGCAGGACAATCATGTAGACTATATCCTTGTACCTAAGATTATGTCAGGCATGCCACTGAGTAAGATCAATATGGTATATCCGAATTTATATGAACATGGGGCCCCATGGGTTCAGCTTGAACGTGAGTTTAATGGCGAGTGGCGCCTGTATAAAGTGCTGCCTAAATCATTAACTACAACTAAAGGATCTCCATCGACGGAGACGACGACAAATCCCTGATGTGCATAACAACAATCCCCGAAGCCCATTCCCTTCGCTTGATGCGGTGAGAAAGGCTACGGGGATTTTTTTGCCTGATTAGTGCCCTTTAAGCGGTAGCCACGCCAGTACATCCTGAATTTTCGCGTCCCAATATCCCCATTCATGAGCTCCAGGACCTTCTTCATAGGTCAGCGGAACTCCAAGAGAGTTGCATGTTTCACGAAAAGTCTGATTTCCTTTATATAAAAAGTCCTCTGTACCGCAGCATTGGTAGAGTCGGGGGAGTGAGGTCCCCGCGGTGGCATGACGTTGTAGCAGCTCCAGTAAGTCGTGATCCGTTCCACGTATTTCATCTGGCCCAAAAATGTTAAGCCATTCCGCTGGACTCATAGCATTTTGCATAGGATCGGTGCGGGATGCGTGTAAATCCATGACGCCCGACAGACTGGCAGCGGCTGCAAAGCGGTCAGGATGCTGAAGTGCCAGTTTGAAAGCCCCATATCCACCCATAGAAAGCCCGGCTACGAAATTGTCTTCACGCTTGTCGGACAGCGGAAAGAATGAACGGGCCAAAGCTGGCAATTCTTCACTGATAAAGGTCCAATAAGCCGCCCCTTGCTCCATATTCGTATAGAAACTCCGATGCACCTGAGGCATGACGACGGCAAGGCCCATAGAGGCAACGTAGCGTTCAATGGAGGTTCGGCGCAGCCAGGTTGAATCATCGTCCGACAGACCGTGCAGTAAATACAGGGTCGGGTGTGGCCCTGTTCCCTGCTTGCCCTCCATTCCAATCTGTGAACGAGTTGCCTGCGGAAGAATGACATTCATAGATGTGCTTAGACCAAGAACTTCCGAATAAAACTGACATTGAATAAGAGCCATAAAAAAACCTCTTTTCCTAGGGTTATGTGATCTCATTGACCTGTTTCTGCTTACAACTGATTACTCATTCAGTATACTGTGACCTGTCCAAATATACATATCCAAGTGAATGGCTAGGTATTAAGTCCCGTTTCTTATTTATCCTACATTAGGAGGGGGTATGGTTATATGGGACGATTTTTTTAATTTAGGGGCTATTTGGGTTTGATTTCTGGTAAAGTGTTTAAAAAAAGATTGATGAATCCAATCTGAGGGAGGAATTTATAGCATGGGGAAAAAGTTAAGAACCACAATTACAGGTGTACTGAGTACAGGTCTTATTCTTAGCGCATTCAGCGCAGCGGCAGCTGCTCCTCAAACTACAAGCGGCCATTGGGCAGGAGATCAGGTGCAACGCTGGTCAGCTACAGGGCAATTGAGCGGAGCGGTAAAACCGGATGCAGCGATCACACGCGCAGAATTTATCGTGCTTTTGAACCGCAGCTTGGGAACGTTCACGCAGGAGACTCCAGTGGTGACAGACGCAACGTATGGAGGCAGTGTGAAAGTCAACGGTAATGGAAGCAGAACGTTCACAGATGTTCCGGCATCCCACTGGGCATACAACGAACTGACAAATGCCGTGAATGCAGGTTACATAAGCGGCTATGCAGGTAACAAGCTCAAACCAAATGGTAAGGTAACACGTCAGGAAGCAGCTGCGATTATTGGCAAAGCTATTGGGCTGACTGCGGGTAATGCAGCAGATGTTACTAAATTCATTGACTCCGACAAAATCGGATCCTGGGCGAAGAAAAGTGTAGCGGCAGCTGCGGAGCAAAAAATCATCAACGGTTATCCGGATGGTAAATTCCAGCCACTGAAGCCACTGACTCGTGCAGAGGCGGTTGCTATTCTGGATGCTGCATCCGGTTACAACCTGAGCCCTGTCGATAATCTGACGACGACTCCTGGTGGAACGGTAACAGATTCCACATACAGTAACGTGACAGATTCCACTTATGGTAACACGTCCACAACTTCTGGAACTGAAACAGGAGGTAGCAGCACTAGTACTAGCACTAGCACAAGCACAGATAGTACGACTACGACTGCTACGGACAACGCTACAACAACAGAGACAAGCACCAACACAAACACAACTACCAACACAAACACAACTACGACTGCGGACAACACTACAGCCACAGCCGTGGGTGCTACTTCAAGTACACTGAAAGTCAACGATGTGTACGATGGTGAAGGTATGATTACAGGGACAGCTAAAGCTGGTTCCACAGTAACTGCCTATTCCAACGATCTGCCTATCGGCAGTGCAGTAGCCAAAGATGACGGCACATTTAGCATCAGTGTGCAAACTCAAAAAGCGACAGTTAGACTGGTGATTAAAGCTAAAGATACAGACGGCCATGAAAGTGAGCCTGTAGAAATCTCGGTTTTGAGTAAACGCAGCGAGTAATATAGCACGACAAATCCCCCTTCACTCTGGCTGGAACCAATCCAGTCAGTAGTAAAGGGGGATTTTTTCGTTTATTCGCTTATGCCGTCTTCCACGATAGGTTTCTCCGGTTCGTGTGTTTGTGGGTCAGACGATGTGCTCCCACCGTAACTAGCTATAATGCGTTGCTGCGCTCGGTACGTATCGCGGCTGATCCGGGTGCGCTCGACAGTTTTCCCATTTACCTTTTTTACTCGGAATGTTTCTACCACATATCCTTCTTTGCCCTGTCGAATGACCTGAAAGAAGCCAGGGGATAGTGAGTCATCACGTATTCTTTTTACTGGTATAGGGAGTACACGAACGGTGTGAGATTCAAGTTCATACGAAATATTCGATGGAAATGTACCAAAAATTTTAACAGTCAGCGTTCGATTTTGAACCGCAGCACGCAGGAGTAAATGTTTACCGGTATTATTTCTAAAACGAAAATTAATAGACCCTGTAGCAAAAGTCGCATCCTGACCTTTGGGCAGGTAGCTGACTGGCAAGGAATGGTTGCGGCGCTCGACAATGTCCAGGCCGACTCGCAGCGCTGCATTATAGACTGTGCTGGACACCTGGCAAATTCCACCGCCAATGCCGGACTCCAACCGTCCGTTGACGATCACTGGAGCCTCGCGAAAGCCATGAGTACGTTCAGCCTTGGCAATCACTTGGCCGTAGTCGAATATGTCACCCGGTTTGAGAATCGTACCATCGACGGCGCTTGCCGCCGAATTTACGTTATACACACGCCCTTCCGAGCTGCTACCAAGACTGGTGGAAAACTGGGTGATTTTTCGCTCAATGCCTTCACTGCGCAGACTGTCGACCGTAATTTTCGGTTCCAGTTGGTAGAACGGCAATTCCACTCGGATCGGCTTTTCGGAAGCCGTAAAATCCCTGGGGAGTGCCTTGTTCACTGCAACGTCCAGTTTGGGCCAATCCAGACGCCTTGCAGAGCGCCCCGGAATATACCGAACCTGATCGTTTGCATCGATCTGGCGCACTGCATTGATAGGCATGCCGTATCGCTGCTCCTCCCAATCCGCTCCAAACTTCGATTTTAAAAATTTCTCTTGCCGGAAAGGTGTGATAGGCCATTCCTTCTCGAAGCTAAAACGTGTCTGCACACGAGTCCATACATGCCCTGCGCCGAGTGCCTTTACCACATTCCGGAAGGCATCCGCTTTATAGTCAATCCCTGCTTCCCCGAGTGTTAGCTTTATATCCTGTGCACTGCTGTCACTGTCCGTGAGGAGCAGAGGACGCTGCTTCAATTCATCCAGTTTTTTCTCCACTAACTGGAGAGCCATTGTTTTATCCATGCCTCCTACGTTGACGCCTCCAACCTTCACTCCCGCTGGCAGGGTTTGTCTGTCGGCGTACAGATGAAGTCCTCCCCACAGTATTGCCAGCGCCAGAATCCCAGACCATAACCAGATGACAGATAAATGAATTTTTTTCATAATGCAGATGTCTCCTGTCTGATAAGCTTGATAGCGTATTCGTGTGCCACAATATTCATATATATGTGCCAAAAGCAGAAAACTTTCGGTACTATTTAGGTAACAAATTTGTTACAATGATAAACGGTATGATGAAATACAGAAGTTTTTAAAGGAAATGCATGGAATATGTCGAATGGATATTAGGTTATGCGTAATATGATTAAGCAGCGGGAAGTGATCGAGTGATTGAAATGCAGGATGTGTGGAAGACCTATACGAACGGGACCCACGCACTTCAAGGAGTATCGGTTAGAATTGACCGTAATGAATTTGTATACGTAGTCGGCCCGTCTGGAGCGGGGAAATCGACTTTTATGAAGCTTATTTATAGAGAAGAAGTACCGACCAAGGGGCAAATTTCGGTCAATGGTTTTAATATCGGAAAGCTCAAGCAGCGCAAAATCCCCTATGTTCGTCGCAACATCGGAGTCATTTTTCAGGATTTCCGACTTTTGCCGCGTTTGACAGCCTATGAGAACGTGGCTTTTGCGATGGAAGTTATAGAGGCTCCCAAGAAGCTGATCCGCAAGCGGGTTCCGGAAGTGCTCGAATTGGTTGGCTTGAAAGAGAAAATGCATCGTGAGCCTGCCCAGCTATCCGGTGGGGAGCAACAGCGTGTAGCGATTGCACGGGCGATCGTGAATAACCCCTCGGTTATCATTGCCGATGAACCAACGGGTAATCTGGACCCCGAAACATCGTGGGAGATCATGCAGTTGCTCGATGAAATTAATTTTCGGGGCACGACCATTGTGATGGCGACACACAATAAGGACATCGTGAACTCCATGCGTAAACGCGTCATCGCCATCGAAAATGGCAACATCGTAAGAGACCAGGTAAGAGGGGAGTATGGATATGACTTTTAATACCTTCTTGCGTCATATGCGGGAAGGTTTCAAAAACATATTCCGCAATGGCTGGATGTCCGTAGCATCCATCACCTCAATTATTGTGTCACTGCTCATACTCGGCGTGTTTATCATGCTGGTGCTTAACGTCAACTCCTTGGCTGATCAAGCAGATAGCCAGGTGGAAGTGAACGTGTTCCTGGAACTCAATGTCGATCAAAGCATGCGTGAAACGCTGCAAAAGGAAATCGCGGCAATGCCGGAAATCAGCAAAACGACCTTTGTGACGAAAGCTCAAGGCTTGGAGGAGCTGCGCAAAGATTTGGGAGACAGCGGTAAGGATCTGCTGGAGGGTTTTGACAAGGACAGCAATCCACTACCGGACAAAATCGTGGTAGAAGTGATTGAACCAACGACAGTTCCATTTGTGGCTGAGAAGATTGAAAAGCTGAATACAGTGCATCCTGAGAAACCGATCTTAAAGGTTCGTTACGGAAAAGGCACTGTTGAGACGCTCTTTACCATTACCAAGCTGATTCGCAATGTTGGTTTTATATTCGTCGCCGGACTGGCGATCATGTCTATGTTCTTAATCTCGAATACGATTCGAGTCACGATATTGGCACGACGCAGAGAAATCAGCATTATGAAGCTGGTCGGTGCGACCAACTTCTTTATACGATGGCCGTTTTTTATCGAAGGCGCGCTTATTGGTCTTATTGGTTCTCTTATTACTGTAGGAATTTTATTTACAGGTTATCAGCGTTTGCTGACAGCCGTTCAGGGAGATATCGCTCTCAATATGTTGAAGCTGATGCCGCTTGAAGGCATTTGGATTCAGCTGAGTGCATTGCTGATTATTTTGGGGATGCTGGTCGGCATTATTGGCAGTACCCTGTCCATGCGCAAGTTCTTGAAAGTCTAAGAAGCATTTGGTGGAACGTCGTGATTGATTCAATAGAACGGGGAAGCCCGGTGTTATTTTGCGATAAAGGATGGGGAGTGCAAGTTGAAAAAAATAGGATCTGTGTTGGCTGCCACGTTGGTGGCTGCATTGCTAATCCAGCCTTCTGACGGATATGCCAAAAGCATGAGTGAAATCAATTCGCAACTAAACCAATTAGAAAAGCAAGCCAAATCTGCGAAGCAACAACAGCAAAAGGCTGCTCAAGATAAACAGTATGCTCAGCATTATAAAAATAAAACCGTACAAAACCTGAAAACGGTACTCGCTCAAATTAACAGCGTCAGTGATCAGTTGACTCGTGTAGCGGTTCAGATCGATCAAACGGAAGATAACCTGCGTGCGACTAAAAAAGATTTAGCCGAAGCCATTGATCGCATCAAATCGCGGGAAAAAATGCTGGAAACTCGTGTGCGTCTCATGTATACAGATGGAACTGTCTCTTATATGGACGTGCTTATGTCTTCGGCCAGCTTCAGTGATTTTCTCAGCCGGGTGGATTCTCTGAAAACGATCGTGGAGCAGGACCAAATTCTGTTGGACGAGCATAAAAAGGACAAGGCTCTGGTCGTAAGCAAAAAGAAACAACTTGATACGGAATATAAAAATGCCAAGAAGCTGTATGCGCTTAAGCAAGACGCCAAAGCTCAATTGAATTCAAAAGAAAAAGAGAAGCAAAGACTGATTGCTGGCTACGATCATGATATTGCTGAATCGGATGAAATCAGTGAAGAGCAAAACGATATGTTAGTAGCGCTCGCGAACAAACGTGTGGGACTGGTGCAGGAGAAGAACAAGCTGAGAGCCGAGCAAGCTGCCAAAGCTGCCCGCGCTAGAGCAGCTGCACGTGCTGCTGCAGCCAAGCGTTATGCATCTTCATCCTCAGGTGCCGCCTCGAATTCCAGCCATGCCGCCGCCAGCTCGTATACAGGCGGATCGGGGACATTGGCTACGCCTGTAGCCCATTACCGGCTCTCATCTACTTTTGGCATGCGGGTACATCCGATCACCGGCAAGCTTAAAGGCCACACAGGCATTGACCTGGCGGCTCCGCAGGGAACCGATATTCATGCAGCTGAAGACGGTGTAGTCATCGTTGCTGAATGGTGGAGCGGATATGGGAATACGGTTGTCATTGACCACGGAGATGGATTATGGACCCTGTACGGACATATTCGCAATGGTGGTACAGTGGTTCATACGGGGCAAACCGTAAAACGCGGTCAAAAAATTGCGGAAGTGGGTTCGACGGGGAATTCTACAGGACCTCACTGTCATTTTGAAGTACGCGAGAATAATAAACCTGTAAATCCGATGAATTATCTATAACAGATATGGTAAGCCCTATTTGTAACCTATGCGGTTGCAGATAGGGTTTTGCTGTAATGGATCATATCCAATAAGGAACATGTGCATTGAGACACGGAGTAGGATACAATTAACATATTCCGTACAAGCTAGACGTATACTTCGTGAATGGATGCGTTGTGAGAAAATAGGATACAAGATAAAGAGAAGGCGGTGGACGATTAGATGTTGAAAAAAAGTACAGCGGTACTCTTGATGGTGATCGGGCTGCTTGGCGGCAGTCTGCTCACTTTTGCTTATACTGGAACGACTACAGTAGGGAATAGTGCTTTGGGCGAAGGACTGCTGGCGAGTGTGACAGGGAGTGGTTCCTCCTCCAGAAGTGATATCCGCAAAATTGAGACAGCGATGGACTTAATTCAGGGACAGTATTATCAGGATGTGGATCGCACCAAGCTGGTGGATGGCGCGATCAATGGTATGATGGAGTCGCTTGGCGATCCGTATTCCTCTTATATGGGTAAAGAAACGGCACAGCAGTTCGAGCAATCCATAGAAGGCTCTTTTACTGGGATTGGGGCCGAAGTTGCGGCTGAGAACGGAAAAGTAGTCGTAGTCACACCAATCAAAGGCTCTCCAGCTGAGAAGGCGGGACTACGCGCTAAGGATATTATATTGTCTGTTAACGGTGAAACCCTGGACGGATTGGATCTGAACAAGGCTGTTTCCAAAATTCGTGGACCGAAGGGCAGTCAGGCCAAAGTTAAAATTCAGCGTAACGGCTCTCCTGATCCACTTGAATACACGATTACCCGTGACAATATTGATATGGAAACTGTAACGGCTCATATGGAAAAAGGTGGCGTAGGCGTTATTACGATCACCCAGTTCTCCTTAAATACGGCAGAACGATTCAAGGAAGAGTTAGCGAAGCTGGAAAAACAAGGGCTTAAAGGACTCGTCATTGACGTGCGCAATAACCCGGGTGGAGTCCTTTCTGTCGTTATTAATATTGCAGAGCAATTTGTACCTTCCGGCAAAACAATCGTACAAGTTGAAGATAAAAATCAGAAGCGTGAGGAAGAGAAATCCAAAGGTTCGCGCAAAAATTACCCAGTGACTTTGCTCATGAATAAAGGTAGCGCCAGTGCGTCCGAAATTCTGGCAGGTGCTCTCCAGCAATCCGCTGGTGCAGTGTTGATCGGGGAAAACTCCTTTGGTAAAGGCACTGTACAAACCAGCTATGACAAGCAAATGGGTGATGGCAGCCTACTCAAAATCACGATTGCCAAATGGCTGACGCCAAATGGAACATGGATTCATAAAAAAGGGATTAAGCCGGATATCGCGGTGGAACAGCCTGAATACTTTACGGCCGCACCGCTGAACAAGGAAAAGTCCTTGAAATACAATATGAATAGCAGTGATGTCAAAAATGCACAAATCATTCTGCAAGGCTTGGGCTACAAACCAGGTCGCGAGGATGGCTATTTTGACAAAGTGACTGAAAGCTCTGTTATGGCTTTTCAAAAAGAGGCGAAGCTGACGGCTAACGGCATCATTGACGCGAAGACAGCAGCAGCGATGGAAGCCAAGCTGATTGAAAAAATTCGTGATCCGAAAAATGACAATCAGCTCAAGCAGGGGATTGAAGAGATTCGGAAGGAAATGAAGGCAAACGTAGCGAAATAATAGAGAGGCTACACAAGGGGGCTGGAAACAGTCCCCTTTTTTATTGGGATTTATTTGCAGTCTGTCGGTTTGTCTTCCCTACGTTGGCAATTTCATATAGAATAAATGGATATGAAATGTACGTGCTCCGCTATACAGCGGACCAGGGGCATAAGGAGTGTGAATGGACTTGGAATGGGCATTACAATGGGGATGGAGCGTCTTGAATGCTTGCTTGTACCTGCTTTTGCAGCCGTTTTACTATATCTCGATACTCATTGTCGCGCTTGGATATCGTCGGCAAATGCTGCTGGAGCGCAAGCTATTTCATACTAGAATGCATAGCTGGGCTGCTGAGACCTGGCGTGTCATATGGAGTGGCTTGCTTGCTGGGGTAGCAATATCCGCTCTGGGAATGTTCGTCAGCGTGCATCTGACCTCGACTTCCATCGTGTGCCTGTGGATAGCCACATTATTGCTCATGTTGGTACGCGTCCGTTACCTATGTCTTGCTTATTCGGCAGGTCTGCTAGGTGTAGTTCAGTTTTTTCTAAACGTAGCCAGTGGCTGGCAACCTGGGGGAGCGCTCGGGACAGCGGTAGCAGCCATCCGTGGATTGGATATTCCAGCACTCTTAGTGCTCGTTGCTGTGCTGCATGTGGCTGAAGCGCTGTTGGTTCGCTGGCAAGGAGGAAAGGCAGCCACTCCACTGTTTGTTGAGGGCAAACGGGGACGATTGGTTGGCGGCTATCGTATGGAAGACCTCTGGCCTATTCCGTTGCTGTTGTTGGTACCTGCCCAGGGAGGCTTCACGCTTCCCTGGACACCTTTGTTCGGTGGCGCTGCCGGAACGGGGTATATGCTAGCAGCGCTGCCGGTCCTGATGGGCTTTAGCAGTGTGACGCTCGGCCAGTTGCCACGACAGAAGGCAGCACTCACTTCGAACCGTTTGCTCCTGTACAGTGTGGCTTTGCTTTTGCTAAGCCTGTTGGCAGCCTGGTGGAGTCCGCTGATCTTGCTGGCAGCGTTATTCTCCTTCCTGGCTCATGAGGCGCTGATCTGGTACGGCAATATAGAGGAAAGCCGTCTTAGCCCGATGTTTGTACATCCAGAGCAAGGGATGCGTGTGCTCGCTGTGCTGCCAGATAGTCCGGCGACAGCCATGGGCATCCTGCCGGGCGAAGCCATTTACCGGGTGAATGGCATGGTGGTGAACAGCCGTGCCGAGCTGCACCAGGCACTGCGGGTCAATTCTGCTTTTTGCAAGCTGGAGGTACGCAATTTGCAAGGTGAGAGCAAGTTTGTACAGCGAGGCATGTACGATGGTGATCACCACCAACTGGGGGTTGTGCTTGCGCCGGATGAAGACGCAGGCTGGGCCGTGTCCATACAGCCGGCCTCCATCTACCGAATTGTGGCCATGCACATAGGTGCACGACGACGTAAGGCGGGACAGGCCTCCAAGACAGAGGGTACGCATTTGGACACTATGGATTCATAGATATCGCACCAAGAGGGTAGTCATAATTTGATTAGAATCGAATATGACTACCCTCTTTTGTATATGGCAACAGTAGCCTGCTTGAAATCAATATTCTGATCGGTATACAATGAATATGTAATGGGAACCTTTGATGAACCGAGTGCCTATCATGTGTATCAAGCAGGGAGAGGAAAAGATGAACGCGATTCACTTTATTCGAGAGTACATCAGGCACCCACGCAGCGTAGGCGCTGTTATACCCAGCTCAAGACAGCTGGCCAAGCAAATTGCCACACCGATTTACTTTGACAAAGCCTCGTGTATTATTGAATATGGGGCCGGGACGGGTGTGTTTACGCAAGAGCTGATTTTGAACAAGCGTCCAGAAACGCTACTGTTAGTGATAGAGGCTAACGAATCGTTTTACAAAACGTTACAAAGCAAATATGGACATCTGGAGAAGGTACACATTATTCATGGTTCAGCCGAGCATGTCGCACGGTATATGAAACAGTACCACGTCTCGAAAGTGGATTATATCGTATCGGGGCTACCTTTTACCAGCTTACCCGCTGCGTTATCCAGTCTCATTTTGGGACAAACGGCTGAGGTGTTAGGCCAGGAGGGCAAGTTTATTACGTTCCAGTACAGCAAGGTTAAGCACAATTTCTTCCGTACTTTTTTTGCAGATATCCAGATTAAAAAGGTAAACTATAATGTTCCGCCAGCCTATGTGTTCACTTGCAGCCTGTGAGCCTTCAGCTATGTAGGAGATTAGAATAGATACGAATATCCATATGCATATGATTATGAGAAGACTAGGTCAGCATCATTAAGATGTTGAAACGGTCTTTTTTGTTGTCTACTTTTATGGAAATATAAGAGAATGGATATGTTAAATAGCAAAATTGTTTTAAGGAATCATCTTTTAAAATGGGGCTTAACCTATATATTACATAAGTTGGAACCTGTTAGATTTTTGTAGGATTCATAATAAATCTGAACTTTTGTTAAAGGAGATTTATATATGGTAAAACCGCTGATGTTCATGCGCTGGTGTGAGTATTATGGGTTAAGCGACCGTGAGACAGATTTTGTATCTTTTTTTATGATGAATTTTTCGGCTGCACGATCAGGCAATCAACCAAAACTTAAAGAGCAATTTGTTGAGATTCAAAAACAAACCTTTCCAGAATACCCGTTTGATATTAGCCCGGAAGAACTGGATTATAACAAATTCGAAGAACTGATGAAACGCGTGCTGCACATTCATTTTGACACGGCTGAACTGCTGTACTCCTTCTATCTCCAAAAGTTGTGCGCACCTTTAGCAGAATACATCTTATCCACTGGAGATGCTGAGTCTGCACGGATCTACTACGAGCTTATTCAAAAGGACAAAGTACGGTAGGAAAAAGAAAAAAAGCTATTGCGATTGAATAGCGTACTTATCGCAAAATAAAAAGTCCCTTAGCTAAGGGGCTTTTTTTAATACTCACGCTATAAAGTTATTTAATAAGTCAACTCTAGTTATGTTCTGCTATATGGATATATAGAATATTTTATGGATATGGACATTGCGTCCCATAAATAGTTCGATATGATGATTTGGTCGGTAGAACCGTATAGCACGGCCGTATTACAACCTTTGAAGATCCGAGCAATTCTGAATTTCGGACGGAAAGGAGCGTATAATCAATCGGATACTTGCTGCTTCGATGGGAGGAATGTAAGCACGTATCTATAAAAAATGAATTTATGGTTTAGAGTAAGGTGACGCTGTACCAGAACAATCAACTCGTTTGGAATCAGGAGCCTAAAAGCCTGAGGAAGCGGTACTCGAATGGGTGCTGCTCTTTTTCAAATGTAAAGGAGGAAAACGGCATGAAGGCGAAAAATAGCAGGAGTATTTTGTTCAAACGTTCCAAGTGGCTGCCTGTCGTCATGGCATGCACGATGATAGCAGGAGGGGCTTTACCGGCTCCAGCTGTAGTTCACGGTCAAACGGCAAAGACTATCACCATTAAAGTAGATACATCCAAGGATCGTAAGCCAATTAGTCCTTATATATACGGTACGAATCAGGATTTGGCGGGCGATGAACATATGGCTGCCAGACGGCTTGGTGGCAATCGAATGACCGGATACAACTGGGAAAACAATATGTCCAATGCAGGAAGTGACTGGCAGCAATCCAGCGATAACTATTTATGTAGTAATGGTGGCCTGACACAAGCCGAATGCGAAAAGCCGGGAGCGGTGACGACTTCGTTTCATGATCAATCGCTGAAGCTTGGCGCTTATTCTTTAGTTACATTGCCAATGGCCGGTTATGTGGCCAAGGATGGAAACGGCAGTGTGCAGGAAAGCGAAAAGGCTCCGTCCGCTCGTTGGAATCAGGTCGTAAACGCTAAAAATGCACCGTTCCAGCTACAGCCTGATCTGAATGACAATCGGGTGTATGTAGATGAGTTCGTTAATTTTTTAGTGAAAAAGTACGGAGCTGCTTCAACAAAGACAGGTGTGAAAGGATATGCGCTCGACAATGAACCCGCTCTCTGGTCGCATACACATCCACGCATTCATGGTGAAAAGGTCGGGGCGAAAGAGCTGGTAGACCGGTCCGTAAGCTTATCCAAAGCTGTGAAAGCAGTTGATGCGGG
The DNA here is from genome assembly GCF_006874425.1 of Paenibacillus ottowii. Classification (GTDB taxonomy): domain Bacteria; phylum Bacillota; class Bacilli; order Paenibacillales; family Paenibacillaceae; genus Paenibacillus; species Paenibacillus ottowii. The sequence goes on along the minus strand of NZ_VIJZ01000003.1, from coordinate 64,558 downwards.
AGCGGAGATTTTTGGGCCAGTTCTTTACGGTTTTGGCGCCTATAAAGATCTGCAAACTGCACCTGATTGGGACTCTGTAAAAGGCAACTATAGCTGGTTTGTGGACTATTATCTGGATCAAATGCGCCTCAGTTCAAAAGCCGAAGGCAAGAGATTGCTGGATGCCTTTGATGTACACTGGTATCCCGAGGCGATGGGCGGAGGCATACGAGTTACGAATGAGGTAGGCAATGATGAAACGAAGCAAGCCAGAATGCAGGCACCTCGTACTTTGTGGGACCCGACCTATAAGGAAGATAGCTGGATCGCCCAGTGGAACAGCGAGTTTTTGCCTATACTGCCTCGGTTGAAGCAGTCGGTGGATAAGTATTATCCAGGAACCAAGCTGGCAATGACCGAGTATAGCTATGGCGGTGAAAATGATATTTCCGGCGGGATTGCGATGGCCGATGTGCTGGGCATCTTCGGAAAAAACGATGTTTATATGGCAAACTACTGGAAGTTAAAAGATAGTGCGAACAACTACGTTAGTGCTGCTTACAAGCTTTATCGCAATTATGACGGAAAAAACGCTACTTTCGGTGATACGAGTGTTAGTGCGCAAACGTCGGATATTGTTAACAGCTCCGTGCATGCTTCCATAGCGAATGCATCCGACAAGGAACTGCACCTCGTGGTCATGAACAAAAGCATGGACAGCGCATTCGACGCCCAATTTGATCTTTCTGGCGAGACGACTTACGGCTCCGGTAAAGTATGGGGCTTCGATAAAAATAGCCCACAAATTAAAGAAGCAGAACCGATTACACAAATTTCAGGCAACCGTTTTACTTATACCGTACCGCCTTTGACGGCTTATCATATTGTGCTGACTGCTGGCAAAGATACGTCTGTGCCACCAGTGGAAAATCCTGATAGCTTTAAGCTGAAGGCAGAGGCTGGCGATGGGAAAGTCCATTTGTCTTGGGACGCTTCCAGCGAAGTTGTGGGCTACAGTGTACAGCGAGCAGCGGATGAAAACGGTCCTTTTACTGCTGTAGCATCCAATTTGAATGAAACGTCTTATACGGATACTAACCTAACGAACGGCACTCCATACTATTACAAAGTAACTGCCAAAACAAATAAGGGAACGAGCGAATCCCATGTTTTGAAAGCGGTTCCGAATACGCCTGTAAACGGTCCAGTTCGCTATGAAGCCGAAGACGGCATACTGAAGGGAACCATTGTGGAATCCAGCGGAACCGGCTACTCTGGCACTGGTTATGTAACGAATTTCCACAATGCAGGAGATTCTCTGACGATGACGATTCAGGCTCCAACGGCAGGTTTGTACAATCTTACAATCGGCTATCGTTCTCCTCATGATGACAAACGTACGAATTTCTCCTTAAACGGCAAAGCGTTTGGCGAACTGTTGCTGGAGAAAACAGCAGATTTCAAAGAAACTTCCGGAGGCAAGGTTCTATTAAATGCAGGCGCGAATACAATCGGTTTTGAAACAGGCTGGGGCTGGTACGATATCGACTACGTCAGGCTGGAGCCTGCTGCTGATCGCCCACCGCATGCGGTAACCAAAACACTCACCGATCCGAATGCGACCGTAGAAGCCAAAGCATTGATGAACTATCTGGTTGATCAATACGGGAAGAATATGCTCTCTGGACAAGAGGAAATGAACGAGATTGACTGGCTTCAAGCCAATGTAGGTAAAAAGCCGGCGATTGCAGCGCTTGACCTGATCGATTATTCGCCAAGCAGAGCGGAACACGGTCTTAGTTCCACTGAGGCGGAAAAGGCGATTGCATGGGATAAGCAAGGAGGCATCGTTACCTTTGCATGGCACTGGAACGCGCCAAAAGGCCTGATCGATACGCAGGGAAAAGAATGGTGGAGAGGCTTTTATGCTGATTCGACCACATTCGATGTAGAATATGCGATGAATCATCCGGAGTCCGAGGATTATAAATTGCTTATTCGCGACATCGATGTGATTGCAGCGCAATTGAAGAAGCTCCAGGATGCGAAGGTTCCTGTCCTGTTCCGTCCTTTGCACGAAGCGGAAGGCAAATGGTTTTGGTGGGGCGCCAAAGGTCCTGAGCCTGTTATAAAATTGTATATTTTGATGCATGATCGTTTGACGAATGTGCACAAATTGAACAATCTGATATGGGTATGGAATTCTGTTGCTCTGGACTGGTATCCGGGAGATGAGGTTGTGGATATTTTGAGCTTTGACTCTTATCCGCAAGCAGGGGATTACAGCCCGCAAATTGCAAAATACGAAGACCTTGTTGCACTGGGCAAGGACAAAAAGCTAGTTGCCATGAGCGAAAATGGACCGATTCCGGACCCTGATCTGATGAAGGCGTATCAAGCCCATTGGAGCTGGTTTGCTACATGGTATGGGGATTTTCTGAGAGACGGCAAACAAAACAGTCTTGAGCATCTGAAAAAAGTGTATAATCATCCGAACGTCATTACGCTGGATGAGCTTCCAACGAACTTAAAAACGTATGGCATCACCGAGCAGCCGTCCGTACCAGGCAGCTTCACGCTAAACGCCGCGGGCGAAAAGGCAAAAGTATCGCTAAGCTGGACAGCATCTGCGAATGCAAAAAGCTATGAAGTGAAGCGTTCGACGGCTGAAAACGGCGCGTTCGCCACTGTGGCGAGCGATGTATACGGCAGCAGCTACACCGACACAGCCGTAACGGCGGACACGACGTACTACTACCAAGTCGTAGCGAAGAACGATGCGGGCCAGACGCTGTCGAATACCGCTAGCGCAGCGCCAAAAGCGGATACACAGCAGCCGACAACGGGACTGCTGCTCCAGTATCGCACAGCGGATACCAAGGTGAACGACAATCATCTGAATCCGCACTTCCAAATTGTAAACCAAGGCACAACCTCCATACCGCTCAACGAGTTGAAAATTCGCTACTACTACACGGTTGACGGTGACCGTGAGCAGACATTCAACTGCGACTATGCGATGCTGGGCTGCTCGAAGTTGAATGGTAAGCTGGTTAAAATGGAGAAAGCTGCAACTGGTGCCGATTATTATTTGGAAGTCAGCTTTAACTCGGATGCAGGCGTGTTAGCTCCTGGAGGAAGCACGGGCGAAATTCAAACCCGTATTCATAAAACAGACTGGTCAAACTACAACGAAAGTGATGATTATTCGTATAAAGGTACGCAAACCTCATATGCCGACCATGCGAAAGCTACCTTGTATCATAACGGCGTGCTTGTGTGGGGAACCGAACCGACAGCTAATTAAGACAAATGTTCGATATGCGACAACATGTGCAATCAACCAATTTTTTTGCGCCGATGGGGAACTCTTCCAGTTTAAACTTATATAAATAACATTGCTGATAAGAGCAGGGGATTTGTATCCTATCTGCTCTTTTTTTGTACAGAACCTCTATAACTTTAAAATGGATGATGAAGGATAAGTATGTTTGATTATTATATTCAGGTTAAAGAAATCACGAGCTAAAATTACCTCATAATGTTAGAAAAGACGAATAATATATATTTTTAGTTAAGAGGAGGATTGGAATGAGATATTCACCTACGATCCGCTCGAAAATAGAGACCGAACTAAAGCAGAGAGGCTATACATTTAGCAGTTTCAGTAAAATCTCTGGGATAAACCGTGGAACATTCAGTACCATGCTAAATAGTAACCCACCTAAGCCTATCTCGGTTCGGCAGATGGATCTGATTACCAAGGCATTAGGATATCCTGAGGGTTGGCTGTATGAGCTGTACATAGATGAATGCTTTTACCAAGGAAAAGGGCATTGGAAGCGTATTAAACCTTTTTTATTACGTTGTGTAGAGTTAGGGAGAGAAGACTGTATTCAAAAGGTATTGTGGAGACTGACTGAGGACTTATCCTATGTGCAGACGATATTTGAGCTTGCAGAAGAACTACACGTAGCAGGCAAAGAAAAAGAATCTATCCCTTTTTACGAGTGTGTGATCGAAAATGAAAAATATCGTTATTCGGAGCGGTTGGCTATAAGCCAATACAAAAGGTTTAAAGCATCTACAATGTCTGATTTGGAAAAGAGCCTTGAATTAGTATTGGAATTTATACCTTATCGTAATTTGCTTCCTGAGCGTTATCAGTTGGAGGCGATTCATAAAATCACAAATATATATTTTTATTTACATAAATGGGATGAGGTAGAAAAATACGGCCATGAACTAAAGAATCTAGCTTATGTAATCTATAGGAATCAGCAAATAAGAAAGGAAAGCAGAAGAACAATTACATGGTTGCGTGCAGAGAGACATTTGGTATTTTACTATGGATACGGCTTCCTTTCTGTTTCAACAGCGTTGCAAAAGAAGGGACTCATTAAGGAGGCGAGGGCAGAACTTGAAGGCTATGCAGATCTAAGTTGGTTTAAAGGACTTGATTCAGAAGGCGAAGCAGATGTGGAGCAATTCCGTGTGTGGGCTAAAGCCAACTCTTACACTCTAGATTTACTCTTAGGCAAGAGAGATATACTTCCGGCGTATATAACTTTCCTTGAAAATCACCCTGAAGAAATAAATTCTGGACTTGTAACTATACTTGAGACCGCTAATAAATATGATTTTGATGTAGACTATATTATTGATAAGTATTCTGAGCAAATAAAGAGCTTACAGGAATCTAATGATGTTAAACAATTGACCTATTATTATTGTTACATGTATCAGCTTGCCATTTACCATTACAGACGTGGAAGAATATTAAAAGGACAAGGAGATACACTCAGTTATCTTTCATTATCCCAGCAGAGAAATTGGTTTAAGCCTCCAATTTCGATTGAGACTCTTCAAGATCATATGCAATCAGATTAGACTAATCTTCGAGATTGGTCTTTTATTGATTATTTTGTAAAAAATGAAATGATATGTTTATTTCTATTCTTTTTGTAACACATCAAGAATTAGAATGGAATTAATTAGAAGGAAGGAGATGAAAAAAATGAAATAACTCGTATTTTGATAATGTCTACTGTCTACAATTGCTTGGAAGTCTAATGTTTAATCAGTAAAAATACTTAAAGAGGAGAAATGACAAATGAAAAGAGCGATCTTAGCACTATCAATTTCCGCGTTAGCTTTATCTTTAGGGGGAGTAGCCTCGGCTTCACCAGGAAGTTCAACAATATCTGTTGGAGCTCCAGCCACAGTAACCGTAACCTTTAGTCCTGCTAACGGAGAAAAGGCACCTATTACAAAGCAAGATACTCCCCCACTTAAATTAGGCATAGGTAGCACGTATAAAATGGATGGTTCTAACTGGATGATTTTGTATGGAAGTGATGTTGTCGAACTTCATGGAAATAAGGCTAAGATGATTGGCTATGGTTCAGCTCAGGTTGAAGCCTTTAAATCTAATGGAGACAAACTTGGAGTTTATACTTTTAAGGTTGAAAGATAGTATTTATATGCAGTGAAGGAGGTGAAGTACGCTTCACTTCCTTCACTTACTTATTTTTATGGATTAATTGGGTAAGTAATCTCCAGATCAGGGAAATACTCAATTTTCGGATTTCCATCTTTGTCTAGTTCAAATTTACTCTTATCATCCTTGTTAAAGATATTTTTGTAGACCTTTATAGTAATTGCTTTGGGGGGAGAGGTGAAAGGTTCAAAACGTGAATCATTTATCAGAACGTTTCCATCCGTAGCACTCCAACCGTTGTTGCTTATAAAATTTAGTTGCTTTCCTTTGTCATCATAAATTTCATAACTCAAAAAAGGAAGTGACGAAGAAATTTTTAAATTGTCAGGTAGCTTTATGCGAGTTGTGATGCTGGTTGTAATCGGCGTGAGCTCAATCTTTTCCAGAGTATAGTCGATGTTTTGGTACTTTCGTTTAAGAGATGGCGTAAAAGTCAGGTTATTTTTTGTGTTTTTTTCCACTGGAATTTCTATTTTGAAGGGCTGCTTGATACCAGAGACAGGCATAGAAATTGATAAATCAAACTTATCTGGGAAAGATTTGCCCCCTTGGTTGCGTAAATCTGAAAACTGTATAATTGTTGAGTTTTTATTTTTTCCAGGTATCATATATGGGTCAATAGAGTTAGTAGTGTTTGCAGGCGCATAAGAAGAGTTGATTTCTTTTCCATTAATAAAAAATATTAAGTCATCAAGTAATAAGGGTAATTCAGTGTTTAAAAATCTTTTGTCAGTGGTTTGTCGTTCTAAGGCAATGGATACACGTGTTCCATCAAACATGACCTCTGGTACGCTGAGAGTCAGTCCATCGTGAGTATCACTAAGATTTGGCTTTGATACTAGCCCTTTTTCGTCTGCTGTTTGTAAACCAAGATCACCAGCAAGCTGGAATATAGAATCAATACCTGGGATTTGTTTCAAGGAAGCAGCCATTGTTGGTGAAATAAATCCAGTACTAACGACAAGTGCAAACGCTACTACAAGTGCAGCGGAGGTTCCGAGAAAGGTATTGCGAACCCTTTTCGAACGGGAGTTAGAGCGTTTATAGTGTCTTGTTTTCATTGTATTATAGCGTTCCATAGTTCTATCAATTAAATCCACTTGGAAAGGGGTGTTCCGAATAAGCTTTTGTAAGTGCTCAATTTCTTTATCTTCCGGGTTTAAATGAGTGCTCAATTTGTTTTCCTCCCTTTTCATTGTAGTTGATTAGCTTTTTACGGAGTCGCTCATATCTTTTTCGGATCGTGGACGATTTTAGCCCCATAATTGTAGCAATCTCTTCGTAGTTGTAATCCTCAAGCGAACGTAATAATAAAATCTGGCGATCTTTTAATGTTAGCTGATCCAGTAACTCGTGGATTAAATTTGTATATTCGTATATTGGCTGTTGCTTTAGGTTCAGTTTGTACTGAATGAAGGATTTGAATGTTCTAGCCTTTCTTTTTAATAAGTCAGTACAGTGGTTTTGAGCGATTTTATAAAGCCAAGCTGAAAAAGAGACGGTAGGTACAAAATGATGTATATGTTCTAGCCCTCTAATGAATATTTCTTGAGCAGCATCTTCCGCTTCTTCCCGATTTTTAAGTAAATAGTAGCAGTATAAAAAGATCTGTTGTTGATAGCGCCGTATGATATGTGTGTATGCTTGCTTGTCGCCTGCTTGGACCTGCTCTATGACAAGATTGATATCTGCGTTTTGAGTATCTGTATTTAGTTTTTCCATTAACGTCCCTCCCTTCTGCCTATATAACTGAAAAAGATATGCATTTGTGACATTCAAATAAAAAAACTTGAAGTTTGCTTTTAATCGTTCTCCAGATGTATCTCATTCAGCTTTCAATTATCACGGAATTCGTAAAAAAAAGGCTTCCTTCTAAGGCATCATAAAATAAAATGACTTTATAGACCATATATTTCACTATTTTAATTATTTTGTAATGAAATGAAGTTCTTACGACCGAAAACACATGTTAAGTATGACTTACGATACATCTGCAACTATATTGAGGGGGATTGAAATGGAACATACACCTACGATCCGCTCGACGATAGAGACCGAACTAAAGCAAAGAGGATATACATTAGTAAAATATCAGGTATTAATCGTGGTACATTTAGCACCATGCTGAACAGTAACCCACCCAAGCCAATCTCCGTTCGGCAGATGGACTTGATTACTAAGGCATTAGGATATCCAGAAGGCTGGCTGTATGAGCTGTACATAGATGAATGCTTTCACGAGGGGAAAGGGCACTGGAAACGGATCAAACCTTTTTTATTGCGTTGTGTAGAGTTGGGGAGGAAGGAGTGTATTCAAAGGGTATTGTCGAGACTAACGGAGGACTTGTCCTATGTGTCGACGGTATTTGAGTTTGCAGAAGAACTGCATGAAGGTGGGAAGGAAAACGAAGCTGTCCCTTTTTACGAGTGTGTAATAGAGAACGAAAGATATTACCACGCTGAGCGGTTGGCTATTAGTCAATACAGATTGTTTTGTAACTCTCTGAATACTGACTTGGATAATAATCGTCAAGCAGCTATAAAGTTTGCTCCGTTTCGAAGAAACCTTCCCGATAATTACCAATTAGATGCATTATTAAAATTGGCTAATGCCTATTTTCAACTTGATGATTGTGAGACGGTTATACAGTATGCTGAGGAACTAAGAGTACTAGCTACGAATATCTATCAACAGCAGGTCAGAGAAAAATTGAAGAGTCGTGAAGTTAAGCCACTAAACACAGAAAGGCGTCTAATCGTGTATTATGGTCAATCCTTTTTATTGAAAGGAAATGCCTACGAGAAACAAGGGTCATATCAAAAGGCCCTGGATTTTATTCCTTATTACGCAGATTTAACTGGTTTTGAAGGGCTGGACGATATAGGGAGGATAGAGGCAGAAAAGTTTAAAATGTGGGCGAAAGCAAACAAGTTAAGTCTGGAAATTCTAATGGGGAAAATGGAAAGTTTACCAGCCTATGTTGAGCTTCTTAGGAATAATCCACAAGAGATATTACACGGGTTATTGACTATTGTTGAGTCAGCTAATGCCTACAATTATCCAATAGATGAAATCTTAATTCTCTTTGCTGAAAAAGTTGATAAATTCAAAGAATTAAATACCAATATTTCTTATTATCATACGAATTATAATCTGATCACCTATTCTCGTTTTTTTCTTGAACTTAGTCGCTATTATTTCAATAATGGAGCTTATTTGAAAGCCATGGATGCTATGTTGAAAAGCTTCAAAGCATCTTCTCAACTGAATGATAAAGCCTACTATATCAAGTCTATTACATTATTATTTGAAAAGTATAAAGATCATTCTACGAACGTACAACGGGAGGAATATGAAAAATTACTTGAAGAAGTACAGCATAATGTAAACCAGATGATTCCTTAAACCACAAAAAAGATTAGGTACTTTTTTACTTATTAACCGTGCGCAAAGTCAAAAAAGCCTTAAACATGTTCGCTGTTTTTTCATAGCGTGTGGCCAGACGTAGATAGTTCTTCACTTTGTTGAAAAACATTCAATCAAGTGTCGCTCTTTATAGGTTTCTGGATCCTAAGAGCGTTTCACCCGTCAATTGCGTTTGCTTGGAATAAAAAGCCTAAGCGTCCACGACAGCATGAATTTGGGTCGTTAACCCCTGCGGGAGCGTCCTATGACTTGCTTGTCTTGCTCCCTTTTGCGCCCGCTCCATGTTGGTGGACGCGGACAATGGTGAAATCAATCATGATTTGATCCCAATCAGGCTCTATGGCAACATGTTTCAAAAATTTATCTCTGATATTTGCTAGCGCCAGAAAAAGCTGTAGACGAAAAGCCATTGGGCACATAATAGTCCGGTAAATCTCGCCATGGCGCTCCGGTTCGAGCGACCTAGAGTACGGTATTCAGCATGTGACGCAGCCTATAAGCGGGCGTACACCTTATTTTTTCCAGTTGGGGGCAAAGAAGAGTCCATTTCTTCGTAAGTTAACTCGTATTTACGTCATATAGGTCTTGTTTTACTGAATTTCTATGTGTTGTACAGTTTGCGTACAGACCCTGAGCAGAATGTATATAGAGAGTTACGTAGTAAAAATATAATTCTAAAAAGGAAGAAAAAAATCATTATTACCCTTTTTATTGACTGTTATCGCTACACTGACTCTCAATTATTCAATTTTGTAGGATTAGTGGTAAATATAATAAAATCTTGATTTAATATATATCTTTTCGCATAATAGATTTGCGTGAGAAATTCCAAAAAAAGGATCATAGTGTTTTTTTATGAAATTGTAAAGACAAAAAATTTAAGGGAGATGAATGGATTTTGAAGGTCAAGAGTTTATGTACGTGTGTTGTTGTAGGCATGCTTTCGTTATCGCTAACTTGTTCAGCAGGTGCAGTTTCACTCCAAAATGAACAGTTAATCAATCCGTCGATGACTAGTTCAGATAATGCTATTTTGAGCGACATCATCAACTCGCTGGACCCCGATGACAGAGGAAACGTTACATACATAGACGAAACGGGCAAAGTGCTGGTTAACAAGGAAAGTTTAAGACAGGAAGTCATCCCCCTGGAACCTGTGAGTCTGGTTACGTATAAGAACTCGGATTCATCCCTTACATCCATAACTGACATTACGTACAAAGATAATATGTCTCTCACTTCCGTTACTGACACTACGTATAAAAGTAATAGGTATAAAGATTCGACGGGGGATTTATATACTTTACCCGTATTACAGCCTAAACCGGCGTGTATGGGAAATCACTCCGTAACACCAATGGATTTTAGCACTAACTCCGCAAGCTTCCCTGAATGTCGAGATCATAGAAACGGGCCTTATCGTTCGGTATGGTCACATATAGGGTTTGCATGGGCTAGTACAGTAGTTCATTTACCAACTGCTAGAGAGATTCGTGATAATAATAGTGGTTATAATGGAAGTACTGGATTTATCTATATGGGTGGTTGGAGTAACACCAATATGGCGGTTGATGTTGGTTTACAGCATAGTACAAAATATAATGACTGGGCTCCTTTCATGCTCATTGAAGGTGAAAAGAACCCTTATACTTTTAAGCCACGCTTTGATCCTGATCAGGAAGTACGAATGAAATTTTATGTTCCTTCTGACGGTAATATTGCCTTGACTTTAACAGGTTATGCAGACGGTGAAAAGATAACTAGAACCTATGTTGAGTCGGCCCCAGGTTGGACTGCGACTGGTAATGGTAACCTTATCAAAAGAACGACAAGTATAGGCCAGATACAAGATCGACAAGACTATAATGATGGTTCTTACATCAGAAGAGTTCGTTGGTCTACATCCTATATTGGTACAAATTCAGAAGATAATATCCCTTGGCGAAACAGTCAAACCTATGATTATTGTTCTATGCCACGGAGTAAAGTTGTAGTGGATTACGTACACGGAGGAGAGGAAACAGATAATATATTTTTAGATTGAATTCCGTGAGGGGCTGCTAGCCCCTCTCTTTTAAGGAGGATTTTTTTTATGGGAAAGATTTTGTTCAGAATTATGCTTATAGGTGCATTGTTACTTTGTTTTTCTCTACCCTATACAGGAAAAATGTCAGCTCAGAGTATAGCTCCAAGTTCACCATTTTTGAAGATTAACAATTACTATGTCTTGTTCACAGCTCCTAAAGCCCCTTATATTGATCACAATAATCGTTATATGGTGCCTTTGAGATCCATTAATGATTTGTTGGGGGGGCAGACTATGTTTAACCCAACTTCTAATACGGCCACAATTAAGTTCGGAACACACAAAGTTGAGTTTAAAATGAACTCCACTGAGATTGTTACCGACTCGAGCACGTCCGTGATGGATACCGTCCCTGTACTTTATAAAAATGCGATGTTTGTCCCTTTAGGTGTACTTACTAAGCACTTAGACATACACCAGGAATGGGACCAGCAAAATAAACTGTATTCCCTCTCCGGGAAAGAATTAATGAGGACGCCTATGATGGAGAATGTAGAAGATTTGGATCATTTTAGAGAACAAGTGGATAATGAAAGTGCATTTCAGTTGTTATCGTACAAATTGGTCATGGGGGAAAAAATACATCTGGACATTACAGCTAAGAATATTACTGGGAAAAGGATTAGTGAGGGCATTGAAGATTTAAATACCACTTTTATTTTTTCTGACGATAGCACGGCCGGGGAAAATAGAAATCGCAAAAGACCCAGTATAGATAAGGATGAAATTGTAACTCGCGAATATGACATAGATTATGTGAGAACAATAGAGAATAAGAAAATTATCAAACATGAGCTGTCCTACGTTCTCTTTAAGGGCCGAACGCTAAAGACTCACAAGTAAAAAAGTACTTTTACTTGCAGAGTGGTGATTAGAGTAAAGCTGATCCTTTCTGGGGTCAGCTTTACTGATTAATATTAGCTTGTGAATTTCAAAATTCTCACGCTCATAAAAAAACTCAACCTACTTTGTTATCAATAAGGATCTGTACGCAAACTTGTACAACACATAGAAATTTAGTGAAATAAGGTACATGAGACGAAGATACGAGTTAACTGACGAAGAATGGACTGTCCTTGTGTAATACCATGTAATTTTCGAAATTGGCGGATTTTCGTTCCTAGTAGTTCGTTGTTTCCATAGACATCCACGCTCCTATAGTATGAGTGTAGACAAAAGGTGGATTAAGCGTGAAGGTAATTAAATTGCCGTAATTTAATTAATTTTTAGTCCTTGTGAGGATTATTTTAATTAATAACATCAAATTCCATAATATTATAAAATAGTGTAGAAAAGGGGTTGACCATTATCCAAAATATTCATATAATTTCTAGTATATTGTAATTGATTGTCGAGGAGGGTGATTTTTTAAAATCATCTGAATACGCCGGGGGTGTTTTTATTGGAAAATACAACCACGATTCGTTCGGAAATTGAGAAAGAATTAAAACTTGGTGGCTACACTTTTAATAGTTTTGGACAAGCTACGGGACTTAACCGGGGCATTTTTAGTGCTATGCTTAACGGAAATCCACCTAAACCTATCTCCGTACGACAAATGGACTTGATTACTAAAGCGCTTAATTATCCAGAGGGCTGGCTATATGACCTATATGTTGATGAATGTTTTTATGATGGAAGACCACATTGGAAAAGAGTTAAGCCATTCCTTATACGTTGTGTAGAAATAGGAAATCTGAGGTGTGTAGAGAAAGTACTATCCCGATTAATGGAGGATCTTAACCATATTCCAACAATCTTTGCTTTGGCAGAGGAGCTTTATGAGGAAGGGAAACTACAAGAGGCAATTCCTTTTTATGAATGTGTAGTTGAAAATGAAAAGTACCAACACTCTGAGAGATTGGCAATCAGTCATTATAAACTGTTTGTTGCTTCTATAGGTCAAGATTTAGAAAGGAACTTAGAAGCGGTTTTAAGATTCATCCCCTATCGTAACAGACTCCCTGAAAATTATCATTTGGATGCTTTGTTGAAATTGGCTAATATCTACTTTAGTCTTCATCAATGGAAAGAGGTAGAGAGGTATGCTGACGAGCTACGTAACTTAGCAACAACTGTGTATAAAAATGAGATTCAAAAACGAAAAAATATAAATAAGTATAGACAATTAGAGACTGAAAGACCACTTGTAGTTTACTATGGGCAAGGTTATTTACTTAAAGGCAATGCTTTGGAACTACAAGGAATGTATGAAAAGGCAATGGAATATATTGATGGCTATGCTGATTTAGGCTGGTTTGAAGGACTGGACGAATTAGGTTTAGAAGAAGTTGAACTACTTAAATTATGGGCAGAAGCAAATAAACTTAATTTAAAGGTTTTAATGGGTGAAAAGGGAAGTTTACTTTCGTATGTTAATTTCCTTAAAAAAAATCCCCTTGAAGTATTGCCTGGCTTGCTTACTATTGTTGAGTCTGCTATTAAACATAAATTTAGCATTGATGCCGTACTTTCAGAATTTTCAGAGGATATTAGAGTTTTTAATGATAGTTTCTCTTTGGATAGTGGTTATTATCAGCTAGCACCGACTGTAGATAGATATGCTGATTTACATTATAAACTAGCAATTTACTATTTAGGCAATGAAAAAATCGATCAAGGTCTTGATTCTATTTTAGAAAGCCTAAAGTTTTATAAAAATATTAATAATAAAACAAAATTTGTGGAATGTGTTGCTTTGTTCGAAAAGTTCAGAAAAGACTCCACATCTCAGCATAGAAAGAATTATGAATTTATAATGGAGGAGATATTAGATGATGAAAAAATTAACGATGTTCTCCTTGTTGGCACTAAGTCTAATTAGCTTTGTTAGTTTTGAAGAATCGATTAATGCTAATGTGGATCTATTCGGACATGGTAACGGGAACTATAGCACTTATGGGCATGGAAATGGACATTAAAGAAATAGAGATTGTATTTCTAAAGCCAATTCATTTGGATTGGCTTTTTTGATGCATTCCGTTAAAGGGATGAAATGGGTTTTATTATATTTTTAACCTGCGGGGAAGGTATCAGCTTGTAAACTAATGTAAATACCACACCGAACAGGAGGTTTATTGATGTGAAATGGCAAGAATTGGAGGAGTGCATCGAAGAAAAGCGAAAAGAATTAAATGATTTGGCGAAAGAGGTGGGTTTGAAGGATCGACGGGTGCTGACCAAGTCTATGGAGTTGGATCGACTCCTTAATAAGTACAGCGATTGGAAATATAGCTATCGTAGACAACAGAGCGTATCCCAAAGTTCACAGATTCAAGAGAAGCAACACGAGCTCGTCCTATCTTATTAGCATCAAGCACCATGACAAGATAAAATCTAACCTCCCCTTGGCTTCTAATACATAGTGAGATATAGCATAAACAAAATCATCTCTATTGCATCTTGTACGCCGCCCTTATCCACATTGTTCGTACAGTTTATTGTTCTGCGTCTACATCAGAGCGGAAGCCACGTAACATGATGATACGTTTTAAAAAAACCTCCCTATCACGTTATTGCGTGATTCGGGAGGTTTTTGGGTTTTACTGCTGTAGCTGACGCAGCACAGTGATTTCGACACGGCGGTTTTTTTGTCGCCCTGCTTCGGTGCTATTGTCACCAACCGGACGGGTATCTGCATAACCCGCATACTGGAAACCTGAGGGGGATAGCTGCTCCCGGTCGATAAAGAATCGGAGTACAGACAGTGCCCGAGCGCCGGAAAGCTCCCAGTTGTCCTTGTAGGTCGATGAGTTAGAGGAACGCGTGAATGGAATGTTGTCCGTATGGCCCTCGATGCTAATCGGTGTTTTCAAATCTCGAAACAGACTGGCTAATTTGGATAGCGTGTTCGCCGAACCCTGCTTGAGTGCCGCTCTGCCTTGGTCAAATAGAAAGCGGTCATTCAGCGTAATGACAATGCCACGCGGTTGGTCGGATACGAAAATCTGGTTTTGCAGCTTGTTGTCTGTAATATATTCCTGGATGACACCCATCAGGTTTTGCAGCTCTTGTTCCTGCTTGCGAAAGGCTTGTTCACGCTCGGTGAGCTTGGTTGATCCAGCTTCCTTTTTATTAGAGGCCGGTTGCTTGGTCGCAGGTGGATTCTTGCTGGTATAACGATCGGCAGTTCCCGTAATGCCCGAGCCTTGCTCCAGTATAGAATCTCCCTTGTGGAACGTATCCTGGAGGGATTGAACAACGACGTCGTATTTTTTAGCATCCAGACTGCTCATGGCATACATCACGACGAAAAAAATGAGCAGCAGGGTGATCAGATCGGCATAGGTGATCATCCACCGGTCTCGTTGGTCTCCACCACCGCCTTGACGCCCACGGCGCTTAGCGCGCATTCTCATGGAAGTCCTCCTTTGGAGAAGCGCTCTCTGTAGGTGAGCGACGAGGCAGTTTACGATCTATATTTTGCTCCGAGCGGATAAAGAACTCCAGTTTTTTGCGTACAAGCTTAGGATTTTCTCCATTTTGAATAGCTAGAATACCTTGCAGCAGCAAATCCATCGTAATTATTTCGCTTTCACTGGCTGCTCTTATTTTGGACGCGATGGGCAAAAAGATCAGATTGGCGCTAGCAACGCCGTAAAGTGTTGCGATAAAAGCCACAGCAATCGAAGGGCCGAGCGCAGTCGGCTCGGTCAGGCTGCCCAGTACATGGATCAGACCCATGACCGTACCGATAATCCCCATTGTAGGAGCATAGCCGCCTGCCGATTCAAATATTTTGGCGTAACCCTCATGTTTGTGCCCAATCGCATCTAATTCCAGTTCTAAAATTTGCTTGATCTGCTCCTGTTCGGTGCCGTCAATGACTAGTTGAAGACCTTCACGCAAAAATGCATTCGGATGCTCAGAAGATATGCGTTCTAACGCAAGCACACCCGATCGGCGGGAAGTGGCAGCCATGGAAACCAAATCTTCTATATATTGCTCCGTAGGATTATCCTCACGACTAAAAGCCATCCGCAGAGCGGTAGGTATAGTTTTCAGCTTGGAGGCAGGGTAGCTGATCACAACGGCGGCGAAGGTTCCGCCAAATACGATCAGAGCTGATGTCCCTTGAAGCAGCCCTGTAAATTGGCCGCCTTCCCATAAGAAGCCACCGATTAATGCTATAATTCCGGCGATGATGCCCAATACGATGGTGATATCCAAAATTTAATTCACTCCTATTCAAGACTTATCGTTTGCATCCACGGTTAGAAAGAGGTATAATACGGGAACAAACATTCTTATTCAACCATATTTCCCAAGTATCATTGCTCGGGAAATATCGACATAGAATTACAGGCAAAGACGTTAAAGCTCGATTGGTGTAAAAACATGATGTTTTCATTTTAGACGATAAGGGTGATGCAGGGCAATGAGTGATATCGTTGTTAGCGATAAGACTTTTGAAATTCAGTCGGAATTCCAACCTCAGGGCGATCAACCCCAGGCCATTTTCGAATTGGTAGAGGGAATTGCAGAAGGAAAGAAGCATCAAACTCTATTAGGTGCTACGGGAACAGGTAAGACCTTTACCATCGCTCAGACCATTGCCAAGCTGAATCGGCCTACGCTAGTTATTGCGCATAATAAGACTTTGGCCGCTCAACTGGCAAGTGAGTTTAAAGAATTCTTTCCAAACAACTCGGTCGATTATTTTGTCAGCTACTATGATTACTACCAACCGGAGGCGTACATCCCTTCCTCCGATACGTATATCGAGAAGGATTCCAGCATCAATGAGGAGATTGACAAACTTCGCCACTCGGCCACAAGCTCTCTGTTTGAGCGTCGTGACGTGATTATTGTAGCGAGTGTCTCTTGCATTTATGGTTTGGGTTCCCCGAAAGAATATTCAAGCTTGCTGCTCTCGCTTAGAGTCGGCATGGAGAAACCCCGCAATCAGATTTTGTCCCGCTTGGTCGATATTCAATATCAGCGGAACGATATCAACTTCGTGCGGGGTACTTTCCGTGTACGGGGGGATGTTGTTGAGATATTCCCGGCTTCCCATGGAGAAAATGCGATACGGGTAGAACTGTTCGGAGATGAAATTGAACGGATCACCGAGATTAATGTGCTTACAGGTGAGTTGATCGGTGAACGTGAGCATATTGCCATTTTCCCGGCGTCTCACTTCGTTACCCATGAGGATACGATGAGGGTAGCACTGGTCAATATCGAACGTGAACTGGAAGAGCGGTTAGCAGAGCTGAAGGAGCAAGGGAAGCTGCTGGAGGCACAACGTTTGGAGCAACGTACCCGCTATGATATCGAGATGATGAGAGAGGTTGGCTTTTGTTCCGGTGTCGAAAACTACTCGGGTCCACTGACATTCCGCGAGCGCGGAGCGACACCTTATACACTGTTGGATTATTTCCCAGATGATATGCTGATCGTCATCGACGAATCTCATGTTACATTGCCGCAAATTCGTGCGATGTATAATGGAGACCAAGCGCGTAAAAACGTACTCGTTGAACATGGGTTTCGTCTGCCATCTGCACTCGATAACCGTCCGTTGAAGTTTGAGGAATTTGAGGACAAAGTAAATCAGATTATCTATGTATCGGCTACTCCAGGTCCGTATGAGATGGAGAAATGCGATACGATGGTACAGCAGATTATCCGTCCTACAGGTCTTCTTGATCCTCTTATTGAGGTGCGTCCGAGCAAAGGGCAGATTGACGATCTCATTAATGAAATACGGCAGCGCATAGAACGTGAAGAACGGGTGCTGGTCACTACACTCACGAAGAAAATGGCTGAAGATTTGACGGACTACTTAAAAGAAGTGGGCATCAAGGTTCGGTATATGCACTCTGAGATTAAGACGTTGGAGCGGATGGCGATTTTGCGGGATCTTCGTCTCGGAACCTTCGATGTGCTGATCGGGATCAATCTGTTGCGGGAAGGCCTTGATTTGCCGGAAGTATCGCTGGTTGCGATTTTGGATGCGGACAAAGAAGGCTTCCTGCGTTCTGAGCGCTCTCTGATTCAGACGATCGGACGGGCCGCACGGAATAGTGATGGTCGTGTTATTATGTATGGCGATAAGATTACCGATTCTATGGATAAAGCGATCAAGGAAACGGAACGGCGCCGTGAAATTCAAATTCAATACAATGAAGAACATGGAATTACCCCGCAAACCATCCGTAAAAAGATCCGTGATGTCATTGAAGCAACCAAGACGGCAGAATCCAAGAATGATTACCTTCCTAATGAGACGGGTAAACTTTCCAAGAAGGAGCGTCAATCCCTCATTCAGCGCCTAGAAGCAGAAATGAAGGACGCGGCCAAAAATCTACAGTTCGAGCGGGCCGCCGAGCTGCGTGATGCTTTGCTGGAGCTGCGGGCTGACTAAACATCGAGAATAGGATAGAAGCACAACATATTGATCATAGAATGTTTGATTGCTTTAAAGATAGTGAGGACGGCCGATGTGGTCGTTCTCTTTGCGATATATCACTTCCATCGAATAATCCCATGCGGTATAGGATGACGTGAACTACGGCTAAGGAGATGAAACATTTGGCGAATGAAAGCATCATCATCAAAGGCGCACGGGCGCATAATCTCAAAAATATTGACGTGACGATCCCACGGGACAAGTTTGTCGTCCTGACAGGGCTTAGCGGCTCAGGTAAATCATCACTGGCTTTCGATACGATCTATGCGGAAGGACAGCGGCGGTACGTGGAATCTTTATCTGCATATGCCCGTCAATTCCTCGGACAAATGGAGAAACCGGACGTTGATTCGATTGACGGTCTGTCTCCTGCGATTTCTATTGATCAAAAAACGACAAGTCGAAATCCACGTTCTACGGTCGGAACAGTTACCGAAATCTATGACTACCTGCGGCTGTTATTTGCCCGCGTAGGTCATCCTCATTGTCCTGAACATGGCATTGAAATCACTTCACAGACCGTCGAACAGATGGTAGACCGCATTTTGCAGTATCCTGAAAAGACACGGCTGCAAATCCTGGCTCCATTGGTATCTGGTCGCAAAGGTGAGCATAAGACACTGTTCACTGATATAGCCAAGCAGGGCTTTGTGCGGGTACGGGTGAATGGCGAACTGCGTGAATTGTCTGAGAAGATTGAGCTGGAGAAGAACAAGAAGCACTCGATTGAAGTGGTTGTAGACCGGATCGTAGTCAAGGAGGATGTGCGTGCGCGTCTGTCCGACTCGATTGAGACGGCACTGAATCTTTCAGGCGGACAGTTGCTTGTAGACATTATAGGGCAAGAGGAGTTGCGATTTAGCTCCAACTTTGCATGTCCGATTTGCGGTTTTAGCATAGATGAGCTGTCTCCACGAATGTTTTCTTTTAATAGTCCGTTCGGCGCTTGTCCGGATTGTGATGGGTTAGGCGTTAAAATGGTCGTTGACCCTGATCTGCTCATACCCGATCCAGAAAAAAGTGTGGAAGATGGGGCGTTCCAGGCATGGAGTGGAGGAACTTCCACTTATTATCCTCAGTTTTTACAGTCGGTATGCGAACACTACGGTATTCCGCAGGACATTCCTGTAAGCCAATTAACTTCAGAGCAAATGAATCTTATCTTACATGGAACAGGTGACCAGAAAATCCGTTTCCGCTATGAAAATGATTTTGGTCAACGTAAGGAAGCCTATGTGACCTTTGAGGGCATCATCCCGAATCTGGAGCGTCGTTACCGGGATACCGCTTCTGAGGGAATACGAGAGTTTATTGAAGGCTTTATGAGTGCAAAGCCATGTAACACTTGTAAGGGACACCGACTGAAAAAAGAAAGCTTGTCGGTAACCATTCAAGAGCGCAATATCGCTTATGTGACCGCTTTGTCTGTCGGGGAGGCGTCTCACTTTTTCCACACACTGGAGCTGAGTGAGAAAGAGCAGTCGATTGCCAATCTCATTTTAAAGGAAATTAACAGTCGACTCGGATTTCTTGTGAACGTTGGTCTGGAATACCTGACTTTAAGCCGTGCAGCAGGTACGTTGTCCGGTGGGGAGGCACAGCGTATTCGACTGGCGACACAGATCGGGTCCAGCCTGATGGGTGTGCTTTATATTTTGGACGAGCCAAGTATTGGGCTGCATCAGCGTGATAATGACCGTCTGATTAGTGCATTGGAACATATGCGGAATCTAGGCAATACGTTGATCGTGGTGGAGCATGACGAAGATACGATGATGGCGGCGGACTATATCATTGATATTGGGCCAGGAGCCGGGATTCACGGCGGGATGATCATGTCGCAGGGGACACCGCAGGAAGTTATGGAAGATCCGAACTCCCTGACTGGGCAATATTTGAGCGGCCGCAAGTTTATTCCGGTCAATACCGAGCGGCGCAAGCCTGCGGATAAGTGGCTGGAGGTCCGCGGAGCCAAGGAGAACAATCTCAAAAATGTGAATGTCAAAATTCCATTGGGCGTGTTCACGGCTGTCACTGGCGTATCCGGGTCTGGAAAATCGACGCTGGTCAACGAAATTTTATACAAAACGTTGGCGCGTGATCTGAACCGTGCGAGAGTACGCCCAGGGCAACATAAAGAAATACGTGGGTTAGAGCATATCGAAAAGGTTGTTGAGATTGATCAATCGCCGATTGGCCGTACACCGCGTTCCAATCCTGCAACATATACCGGAGTGTTTGACGATATCCGTGACTTATTCTCTCAGACAAACGAGGCTAAAGTTCGAGGCTATAAGAAAGGCCGGTTTAGTTTTAACGTTAAGGGAGGCCGATGTGAATCTTGCAGAGGCGACGGCATCATCAAGATTGAGATGCACTTTTTGCCAGATGTGTATGTACCCTGTGAAGTGTGCAAAGGAAAACGTTATAATCGGGAGACCCTTGAGGTTAAGTATAAAGGGAAGAGTATTGCTGATGTGCTCGAAATGACGGTAGAGGATGCGACAGCATTCTTTGAAAACATTCCGAAGATTCATCGCAAGATTCAGACATTGATGGATGTGGGTTTGGGGTATATCAAGCTGGGTCAACCAGCGACTACCTTGTCCGGTGGTGAAGCACAGCGTGTGAAGCTGGCTTCCGAACTGTATCGTCGCAGCACAGGCAAAACCATTTATATTTTGGATGAACCGACAACTGGTCTGCATGTTCACGATATTGACCGATTGTTGACCGTGCTGCATCGTTTGGTTGATTCAGGCGAGACCGTACTGGTTATTGAGCATAATCTAGATGTAATTAAAACAGCCGATTTCCTGATTGATCTGGGGCCTGAAGGCGGAAGCGGCGGTGGAACGATCCTGGCTACCGGGACACCAGAACAACTCGTAAAAGTCGAGGAATCCTATACAGGCCGATACTTAAAGCCGATCCTTGAACGGGATACACAGCGCAGCCAAGCGCTTCAGACCGTCGATCTATAGATACAGTTTTAACGTACATGTTGATGCCCTGCACAGACAGGAGGCAAAATACGATAAGCGTATTTGTGCCTTCCCGTTGGCAGGGTTTATTTTTTTTGTAAAAAAAGAAAACTTTTATTAAATTCCTGCGTTAAAGCATGTGACACATAGTTTACCAAGCGCTGGAATAATAAATCTATAGGTATATCATCGCCAAAAAGTCTCTGAGTAATCTCTACATTTTAGAGTTTTGGATGTTTAGGCTCGGGCTTGAAGAGGTTAATATATAACTTATGATTATCTAGCATCATACGAAGTTCCGTGCCCACGTGACAACCATTACTAGTTGAAACGAACCGTTTATAGTCAGATCACATCTAAGGTTTATACCACATCTCTGAGGAAGTCATGAAGGGAGCTGGAACGTTTGAAGATGAAGCAAAGTAAAGTTCTACGTACACGTGTATACTCATGGGCAGCAGGAGTCACTTTAGCGGCATGTTTGTTGGGGTATAATGCAGCACCATCCTATGCATCCGAGGTGTCCGAGGCGTATGCGCCCATACAAGCCGAGATTGAAACCAGTGCAGCAATTGGCAGCATTAAGGATTCAGAGAGCGCTCACAATTACATTCAGCCTACAGCAAAGGGTGGGTTCTTAATGCTGAACGTCGAAGACGATACAGCAGCAAGTGTAGTACACGTCACCTATGGCAAGCTGGACAGTTCTCTGGAGACTGTGTGGAAACACCAGCAAGACCTGAGCGTACAGCCAGGAACAAGTAGCAGGGGAGTCCAACAGGAGACGTCAGATGGTGGCTTGCTTTTTCTG
Source organism: Paenibacillus ottowii (assembly GCF_006874425.1). Taxonomy (GTDB): domain Bacteria; phylum Bacillota; class Bacilli; order Paenibacillales; family Paenibacillaceae; genus Paenibacillus; species Paenibacillus ottowii. The sequence continues at coordinate 42,358 of NZ_VIJZ01000003.1, read as the reverse complement.
CTTGATTATACCGAACCGAACGGAATGCGAGATGTACACGCTTCACGATTAGACTCGGATGGAAACCCCTTATGGTCCAAAATATTACCAACTGATGGTTTGATATCTCATGGACAGGATGCTCAGGTAGGTTTGGAGACCCTGGAGGATGGCAGTTTTCTAGTCTCCTATCTGAACCTTTCAGAGCAGTCCTTCACTGTACTCAAATACACTGAAACTGGCGATCTTTTATGGAATCGAACGACAACCGGAGTGACCTCGGGTTGGCTGGTTGGCAGTCACAATGGATATTATGCGCTTTTGAACAGCTCAGATGGCCCTGTGGGGGTACAAGCCGATGTGTATGGTCGCAATATCCGGGATGTCCATCTGGACTTAGGAGCAGGTAAAGAAATTGCTGCAGTACGCGAGTTGCCCGGCGGTCATATCGCTGTAACAGGGCTTAAAGGAAACAGCAAGCGTACCCAGGTGTTAAGTAATGGTCTCCAATTGTTTAGTAACACAGAGGACTATGCGGCTGACCGGGTGTATCTGCCTGAAGAGCAGTTGTATGTCCAGTTCATTGACCAATACGATCCACTGGGTAAAACGTCGAAGATGCATGGCATCACCATCACAGGCTTAAAAGGAAACGGTACGAAGGTATGGGAAACGAAGACTCATTATAAGGAAGATAACTCCTTCGCCATCCGATACGATACGGGATTGATATACAAGATACCCTCAGGCTATGCGGTGGTGACATCTACAACAGGCGTTCAGAAGCCAACAGTACTCGATTTTGGGAAAATATTGATACCGGAGTAATCCGGTATCTTTTTTTATGCAATTTAAGAAGCAGGTATGGGATGGTATATGCATAAGAAACAGCCTGCTTGTATATGAGATACAAGCAGGCTGTTAACGGGTGTTACCTTAGGATGCAACGTGACTGGACTGCAGAATAGCAGACAGCTTTTCCTGGAAAGACGGAATGCCTACACGCTGGACATACGCATAAAAGCTTTCGCCAGCAAGCCTGTTTTCTTTGTAGAACAGAATGAGCTCTGCCAACACCGGACCAACCTGATCACCGCGTACGCGGCCTTTGAGTGCCTTGTTGAACTGGGCACCCGCACCAAGCGCCCCGCCGACAGCGATATCGAACGCGTCAACCATGCCTTCTGGTGTCTTAAGGAGCGAGCCTTGCAGTCCAATGTCTGCAATATGCTTTTGACCGCAGGAATTCGGGCAGCCGATAAAATGGATGCGTATCTTTTCATCCAATTGCACGTGCTCATCTAAATACTCGGCAACGTCAACCGCGCGCTTTTTCGTTTCCACAATCGCCAGATTGCAAAACTCATTGCCTGTGCACGATACGGTACGGCTCATAAAATGCTTGGGTCGTGGTGTCAGGCGTTGCAGGACTGGAGCCTCTAGTAGCTCATCCACTTGGTCATCAGGCACACCGCTCAGCAAAATATTTTGCGACATCGTGGTACGAATCTGTCCATCGCCGTAGCGGTCAGCCAGGTCGGCTAGTTCATGCAACTCGTCAGCACTGAGGCGACCGACAGGCACATTCAGACCGACATAGTTCAGACCTTCTTGGGCTTGAGGATGCACACCATCAAAATAGGCGGCTTGCCAGCCGATGGTTTTATCTTCCCCTCGTCCCGGCATTTCGCCGGTGTACTCGGTGAGTTTGGCCAGAAATTTGTCTGGCCCCCAATCGGCCACGAGAAATTTCAGACGGGCATGGTGTCGTTTTTCCCGATAGCCGTAATCCCGGAAGATGGTGGTAACAGCAATAGCAACCTTCAGTACTTCCTCAGGACGGACAAACAAGTCCAGTGGATGTGCCAAATGCGGCTTGGCGGATAATCCACCGCCAACCATCACATGGAAGCCAACGACTTCTTTTCCGTCAAGGATCTTGGTCGCCGGTATGAAGGACAAGTCGTTAATTTCAGCTTGTGCATTGTTGTACGTATTACTGGAGATGGACATTTTGTATTTGCGTGGAAGATTGGAAAAATCGCGATTCAACAAGAAGAAGCGGTTTACTTCATCTACAATCTCCTGAGTGTCTATCAGTTCATTAGGATCAATGCCAGCCAGCGGATTGCCGACAATGGTACGCGGGCAGTCTCCACAGGCTTCAAAGGAATACAAATCGACTTTTTCCAGTCGTTCGAAAATATCTGGCAAGCTTTCAACGGTCAGCCAGTGAAATTGAATAGCCTGACGGGTGGTGACATCCACCAGGCCGCGCCCGTACAGTGCGGAGATGTCCGCTAAGGCACGTGCCTGTGCTGAAGTCATAATCCCTGTGTTGATGCGGACACGCATCATGAAATGGCCATCCTTAGGCTTTTGCTGGTAAACCCCGGCCCATTTGAATCGGTCCATATCGTCCGCAGTGATCGAGTCATAGCCTTTGTGTGCATAGCTTTCAATGATGGTGCGTATAACGTCGAGACCGTCCTTTTCCAGCTTGACTAGCTCAAACTTGTTAAGCTTATCGGGATGAGCATTCCAGATTGGTTCATAGGCCATCCTTTTTTAACCTCCTTCAGGTGCTTATTTATACTTGAGATTTGGATGTAGGACTCACGATTTTATTTCCGACAATATAACTAAGATATAATGTGATGGTATCATAGTTGGTTACGCCCGTAAACGAAGGAATGACCCAAAAGGTATAACGATTTTTTATTGTTTTTGCTTATTTTTTTGATATAAGGATTTGGAAAATTTATAATATAAATAGTATGAGAGGATAGGGATGCAGCAAACGGTCCTTTTTTAGAAAAAGATAGGGCTTAAAGCGATTGTATGCGTGCTCCCTCTATGGTAGATTTGGACTAACTGATAGAACAGGGTCATGTTGGAGAGGAAATGGTGAGTATATGCGTAAGATGGGGAAAAGGGCGGCTGTACTAGCTTTGGGCAGCGCTCTATGTATTTCTGGAACAGCGGGTGCAGCCAGCAGTGGAACTGCATTAAAGGCCAAGGTCATTAATGGCGGGGTCTATGTTAACGTAAGTGATATGAATAAAGCATTAGGAACCAGCGGCGCGTATAACAGCGCAAATGGTACATATACGTTATCGGCCGATCGTGTGCCGCAGGTTGTTAAAAATGTATCTCCTTCTGTAGTTGGCATTATTGGCCGTTCAGCTGAGGGAGAGACCGTAGCAGGGGGGGACCGATACAACTTGGCTCACGGCACGGGTGTCATCATTCGGGCAGATGGATGGATAGTTACGAATGCGCATGTAATCGATGGATTAGGTGATGCCGTAGTTGTAACCTCGGACGGAAAATCTTACGGGATCATCGACAGCTATAGCGATCCGATCAGCGACTTGGCGTTGATTAAAATTAAGGCAAGCGGCCTTAAGCCCGCTACCTTTGCAGCTTCTACGAACAGTTTACAGGTAGGCGAGCAGGTAGTGGCTATCGGTACGCCGATCTCTTTCTCACTTCGGAACTCGGCAACCTCAGGTGTTGTTAGCGGGCTGAACCGTGGTGTCAACGCTGCTTATCGTTTGATCCAAAGTGATACCGCGATCAATCCTGGTAACAGCGGTGGTCCATTGGTCAATCTCAAAGGTGAGGTCATCGGGATTAATACAATGAAATTCTCGGCGGTCGGGATTGAAAATATGGGCTTTTCTATTCCGGCGGATACAGTGAAATATGTTATCAATCAATTTTTCAAATATGGTGAGGTCCGGCGTGCTAGTCTTGGCCTAGGGCTTGAAGAGAGCTGGTCAGCTATCGTTGGGCTACCTACAGAGGATCCTTTGAAAGTCACGAAAGTTACTTCAGCCAATGCCGTACAGGCCAAAATCAAGGAAGGCGATGAGCTATATAGTATTAATGGCAAGCGTGTAGCCTCCGCCATCGATGTCAATGAGCTGCTTAAAAACTATCAACCAGGCCAAACGATAAGTGTACTTATGCAATCGGACGGTGATATTGTAAAGCGCAAACTGGTGCTGACACAGGATAGTGGTGAAATTTATGATTCCATTCAGTCTGGAGAAGATCATGAAGATTCGAATGAATCTGGGGCAGCTGTAGATGACAGTATGGCACCTTCGAAGGAAGCTTCAGAGCCAGCTACTGGAAAGTGAACGATAACGGCTCATGAATCTATAAAATAAAGCTAAAGGGAGATTTACCGTGAAGCATATTCAAAGAAAAATGATGCGTAAGCTGGGGGTCGGCGCTGTCGCATTGTCCCTTCTGCTTACCGCCTTGCCAGCAGTTGCAGCAGATCAAGATAAAAATCTATTGGAATTGCGTCTGCAAAGCGGTAGCAATACAGCCATTGTAAACGGTCAAAATGCGAATATTACGAAGCCCTATTCCAAAAGTGGTGCACTGATGGTGCCGGCTGGTGTGTTTAAAAAGGCATTTAACAGCAAAATCCGCCTGGCTGAAGATAATGTGGTCAAGATCACCAGTGGCACTAACGTCGTATCGCTGACGATCGGTAGCCGTACGGCCTGGGTGAGAGGTCATAAGGTAACACTTCCGGCTCCACCGGAAATGTCATCCGGCATTCTCATGGTGCCATTGCGTCAAGTAGCAGAAGGACTGGGCGGTAAGATGGAGAAGAATGGCGCAGGAATCATTGTTCGGATGAAAGCCCAGGAAGAGGCGGGCACAGTAGCTGAAGATACACCAAATATCGATAATGATGAGGGCAAGACGCAGATTGGAAACAGTTACTACGACTGGTCCATGAACTATCCAACAGGACTTGTCATCGGTCAGGGAGGTGGAGACGAGAGTATTTCCACTTTTATGGATGAGAACAGTGCATACTATATGGAAGTGCATACAGCGTCACAGCCGGTTCCACTGAATGCGGATGATCTATTGCAACAATTAGTACAGGCAGCCAAGGAAACGGGAGAAACTGTGGTGGACCGAAAATCCTTCCCGAAAGCGAAAGTTCCTTATGCTCGTGTTATTACGAAGGATGGGGACGGCGTACTATGGGAAAATCGTCAGTACTATGACAATGGACGACTGTATGTAATATATTTTTCTGATGCTAAAGCAACGAACTATAAAGATCTGGCCCAGTATGCAGGACTGCTGAACTCCTTTAAAACCTCTTTTAACGCACAGGATAAGAGTATTAAAGACTTGTCTACTGTTGTAGGGGGCACACGTGTGGCCGGAAACCCAGACTATGGTGTGTCATTCAAAATACCTGCCGGCTGGAAAATGGACGACCAGCGAATGCAATATGAAAGCAATGACGGATCGAGCTTCCACATGAAAGTCACCTCCGCTCCCGCGGATGGAAAATTGGAGAACTGGGGTCAGCAGCTGCAAAAATGGCTGAGCGATTCATTTGTGTCTACTGCTTATGAGGCACAAAAGACGTATCCGCTGAAGGTTGCAGGCGTTCAGGGATTAGTGCAGGAGTACCGCTATAATTTTGGGGATGAATGGGTCAAGCAGTACAATGTGCTGATTCAGCAAAATGGATACCGCTACCTGGCTGAATATGCAGTGCCTGAAAAAGTAAGCAAGGGAAATGACCAGTTCAACGCGATCATCTCCTCACTTCAAATCGATTTCCAAACGGTAGCGAATAACTTTGGACAATTGGAAGAGGATGACTACCTGGCGGACAAAACGAAAACGATCAAAAAGACGTCTAAAGCATATGAATATACAGTGAATATTCCACGGTATTGGACCGCGGTTAGCGATCAATTTGAATTGGGAGATATAGAGTATCAATTTACCGGAGGAAGTTTTTCCATCAAAATCGACAACGACCAATCCTTCGAATTAACGGTGTCTCAGCTTAAGGACTTCTACGATAAACAAGCCAAGAACTATAAAAACCTCAAAGTGGAGGAAGTTAAGGACGTAACGTTTGCTGGAGTTCCAGCAGTGTCCTTTACATTTCACCGTGTGGAGGAAGGTATCGGTTATACAGGTCGTCAAATCGTTCTGGAGCATAACGGTAAAACCTATACCGTGACAACAACATTAAACGATGCGAACAACACAGCGGCACAGTCTAATGCACTAGATTCGACGCTGAATTCGTTTCATTTTGTGAAGTAGAGGGTGTGGGTAAAAGATTAGTGAGTTATGTGGGAAGACGCTACGCGTGCCATTTGATCCTACGATCGCTGTTGACCCGGGATTCTTGGATTATATAAGGATTTAATAGTAAGAATCCCGGGTCAAAGGCGAACGCTGGCGCTTCTTCGGATTCAAATGGCTCGCTTCGCTAACGACCGAAATACCACTAATCTTTTAAAGAGTGAAGTAAGCTGGGAAGAGCGAAGATGTCCGACTAAATGTATAGGAGGAATCCGAACATAATTACGCTAAAGGCAGTCGATAAAAGGAATTGGGAAGAATGTGCTGAACTTGAACCGAGTCCTGAACAACAAAGATTTATGGTATCTAACCTTTACTCAATTGCCGAATGTCAGTTTTTAGATGGGTTTGTATCTAAAGCGATTTATAATGACGACGTACTGATTGGTTTTACGATGTTTGGTAAAGATCCGGATGACGGGAATTACTGGGTTTACCGATTTATGATTGACGAAAGATTTCAAGGCCGTGGTCATGGTTATAATGCAATATTGCTGGTGATCGACGAAATAAGGAAAGCCAGTGATCGGACTGATATAATCATGATTGGATATAAACCAGATAATGAATTAGCTAGAAAGCTATATGAAAAAGCAGGTTTCAGGGAAGAAGGAATATCACCCTGGGGAGAAATGCTTGCGAAGTATAGATTTGCCTAGTTAATGATGGAAGAATGCACCTCCAAAGCACCGTTGATCGGGATTGGAGGTGTTTTTGTATTTTTAGTATTATATTTTTAAAGGAATCGCTTGGAAAGTGTAGAAGCTTGGGGCGCAGTCTGGTACACTAGATTAGTTACAAGATAAGAATAATTTCTGCCGCAGATGTTTGTGATGCGGATTTTTTGAGTTGGATGCGATTTATGCAAGGGACCGATGGATCAGCGTGTGATTGATCGGACAAGATGATAGAGACAGATAGGTTTTAAAAATAAGATTCTTAGTAGAGTTCCATTCCCCTGACTGAGCATAACCCGCTTTGGAATGAGTGGATGGAGCATTCATGAGATGACCAATTAAGCAGCATAGCTGCCCTGAAAACAACGATGGTCCAATGAGGGATCATTCGTTTTCAGCATATAGGGAGGGCAATAATGAAATCAGCAGTACGAAGAGAAGATGTCGAGCTTCTGGCACCAGCAGGTGACTGGGATTGTATGCGTGCGGCGGTAGCGAACGGAGCCGATGCGATCTTTTTTGGGGTGGAAAAGTTCAACGCACGAGCACGGGCGAATAATTTTCGCATGGATGAGCTGCCCGAAATAATGGCCTTTTTGCATAGCTACGGAGTTAAGGGTTTTTTGACATTCAATATACTGGTATTTGAAAACGAGCTGGAGGACGCTAAAGAACTGGTCGATGCCTGCATAGATGCTGGAGTTGATGCCCTCATTGTTCAGGATATGGGCTTGGTGAAAATGATCCGCGACATTTCCCCGGATTTCCCGATCCATGGCTCTACCCAAATGACGATCACCTCGCCGGAGGCTGTAGAATTCACGAAGCCGTACAACATGGAGCGGGTTGTGCTAGGTCGTGAAAATAATCTAAAACAGATTCAAAAAATCGGGGATCAAGCGAGACTTCCGATGGAAGTATTCGTGCATGGAGCGTTGTGCGTATCTTATTCAGGCCAATGCCTGACTTCAGAAATGTGGGGTGGACGCTCTGCAAACCGTGGCGAGTGTGCGCAGGCATGCCGTTTGCCTTACGATCTGATGGTGGATGGAGAGCAAAAGCCGATGGCCGATGTGACATACCTGCTATCCCCCAAGGATTTGGCAGCCATTGATTTGATGCCAGAACTGATCGATGCAGGTGTAGTTTCCTTTAAAATCGAAGGACGACTGAAAACACCTGAATATGTAGCCAATGTGGTCAGCAAATATCGCAAGGCCATCGACAAGTATTTTGACGGCGATACGTCCAAGACGAGCAAAGAAGATATCCGTGAGCTGCAGCAGAGCTTTTCACGCGGCTTTACGCACGGTTTTCTGGAAGGGACGAATAACAAAAAGCTGGTGGACGGTACGTTCCCGAAAAGCCGGGGTGTGTATTTGGGCCGAGTGGAACAAATCCTTCGTGATGGCGTAGTGTGCCGGATCGACGCTCCGCTCAAGCGTGGCGATGGTATTGTATTCGATGCCGGAGATCCTACGCAAAAAGAAGAAGGCGGACGCGTATACGATATCCGCCGCAAAGGCGTGAAGATTGAAGGCGAAGCCGGAGAAGGCTGGATCGTTGACATCGTTGCAGGACGCAACGATGTGGATCTGCGCCGTGTGCACGTAGGCGACCGTGTTTGGAAGACCAACGACCCGGCGCTGGACAAGCGTCTGCGCCAGTCGTACGAAACCGAAAAGCCGTACCGTGTCTTCCCGGTATATGTGCGGGTCAGCGGCTCGCCGGGACAGCCGCTGTCAACATGGTGGACCGACGTGCAGAAGGGCACAACGGTCCGTGTGGACTCCGAGCTGGAACTTGAAATCGCCCAGAAGCGTCCGATGACGCACGAACTGCTCGAAGAGCAATTCGGTCGACTGGGCGGAACGGTGTTCCAGCTGGAGAAGCTGGAGGTCCATCTGCATGGGGACGTCATCGTGCCGATGCGCGAGCTGAACAGTATCCGCCGTCAGGCGGTGGAACTGCTCGCAGGCGAGCGCCCCAAACCGCCCGTATACACGAAGCGGGCGGTAGAGGTGTATGGCGATGCATCAGCTCCAGCATCGTCTGTGGCGCACGGTCAGGCAGAGCTGACCGCGCTGTGCCGCAGCCTCCCTCAGGTGGAGGCTGCGCTTGAGGCCGGCGTGGAGTTCATCTACGCCGACTTCGAGTTCATCAAGCAATTCCCGGCAGCTGTAGAGGCCGTGCACGGCGCTGGGCGCCGAATTGCGCTGGTGACTCCGCGTATTCACATGCCAGGCGAAAACGGATATCACAACAATATCCTGCGCCTGCAACCGGACGCTGTGCTGGTACGCAATCCAGGAGCATTGTATTTTTACATGCGTCATCGCTTGGAGAATCCGGATGCACATCATCCGCAATTGATTGGCGACTTCTCGCTGAATATAGCTAATCATAAAGCGGCTGATCTGTTCCTGGATTCCGGCTGTGACCTGGTGACACCGTCATATGATCTGAACATCCAGCAGATGGTCGATATGCTGAGACGTACACGTACCGACAAGCTTGAGATCGTTATCCAGCAGCATTTGCCGATGTTCCATACCGAACACTGCGTGTATTGTACCTTTATGAGTGAAGGCACAGACTACACCAACTGTGGTCGTCCGTGTGAGGATCATCGCGCATCCCTGCGTGATCGTATTGGGATGTCTCACCCAGTTCGCGTGGACGAAGGATGCCGTAATACAGTGTACAACGCGATTGAGCAATCAGGCGCGGAATACCTGTCTAACTTTCTGGAATTAGGCGTGTCCCGTTACCGAGTGGAATTTTTGGAGGAGACACCAGAGCAAGTTCATGAGGTTATTGATCTCTACAACCGTGCCTTGCGCGGAGAAATTAGCGGAACACAAGTATGGAAGACGCTGAAAGCGACGAATCAGTTAGGGGTTACACGTGGGCAACTGGTGAAGTAACAAAGATGCTATAGAAAAAGCAAAAAAAGGGTATGTGCTTTGACAGCACATACCCTTTTTTATCTATTAGTTTATTTAAATGATGATGGAACCTCTATTGTTATATTTTTTGGGCTCTTGTTTTTTTGGAAAAAACAATGAACTTTTGTCCGACATAATTAATTAAAGTATAAAAAACATTCCCGATTAAAATGGACACATTGCCTAGAACCTCATTGTTCTTAATACTCAAACTTGAGATCAAGAAGTGACTGATTAGATAGCTCAGACAATACGACAGTATATAGCATATTAATATAATAGAGATGAACTTCCAAATGGTCTGTCCATGGCTTGCATCATTTTTGAAAGTAAATCTCTTATTTAAGAAATAGCTTACAGTGGCGCCTACAGAATTACCAATAAAGGTCGATAACCAGTAGTTAGTCCCTAAAATATTAAAGAGCAAGAACATGACGGACATGCCGCATATTGTATTTAGAACACCTACGACAAGAAAACGGAAAAAACTATTCTGAAATAAAGTCAAATTAGTCACCTGTTCGCATCTGTTATTGGACCGCCACAGCTTCCCTTTCACTATTATTCACTTTTTTTGTGTTTTCAGTGTCTAAGGTGCTCTGGGACTCTAATATAGTTTCAATAATATATTTGGGTCTTTGTTTTACTTCTTTATATATTTTACCGATGTACTCGCCAATGAGTCCGAGTGCAACGAGCTGTAGACCCCCTATAAACCAAATGGACAACATTAAAGATGACCAACCCCAAACGGTGGTGCCAAGAAACTTGCTAATTAGGGTATAGGCAGCTATTAATAAGCTTATGCCAAACATTCCAAAACCCACGGCCGAAATAAGCCGTATCGGGGTTACGCTAAACGAGGTGATTCCGTCAAAAGCAAAAGCGAGCATTTTCTTTAAAGGATATTTGGACTCACCTGCAAAGCGTTCGTGTCGATCGTAATACACCTCAGTAGATTTATAACCTATTAATGGAACTAGACCGCGTAAAAAGAGATTTACCTCTTTAAAGTTGCTTAATTCTTGTAGAACTCTTTTGCTCATTAAACGGTAATCTGCATGATTATATACGATATTAACACCCATTTTACTCATCAGACGATAAAAGCCTTGGGCTGTTGAACGCTTGAAAAATGTATCGGTAGTTCTACTTTTTCGCACCCCGTACACGATGTCATTACCTTCATTGAATTTTATTATGAATTCTCGAATGGCATTGAGATCATCCTGCAGGTCAGCGTCGACGGATATCACACAATCTGAGTTTTTTTTAGCTTCCATTAACCCGGATAATAGAGCGTTTTGGTGACCCGCATTCTTTGCCAATTTAAGACCACTGACAAAAGGGTTTTTTAGATTATATGATGCTATGATGTCCCATGTTTGATCACGGCTGCCATCATCAACAAACAACATTTTACTATGTTTAGAAATGAGCTGACTCTCTGTCAACTCCTCAAGAATGGCGGTAAGTCTGCTTATGGTTTCAGGCAGTACTTCTTCTTCGTTATAACAGGGAATAACTAACGTTAAAACAGGGTTACTGATTATTGAATCCAAATAACTCTCTCCTCAAATTTTGGCTTATCTGGCACTCATATTTCTATCTTTTTTAGTCTATAATATGATTTACTTAAATTATATAACAATGCAATGACTAAGTGCTATAATAAACTATTAGCAATTTCCAAACGTTACTCAAACTATTGAATAATTTAGTAAGATTTGTCGAAAAGGAGTTTTACCTATGAAAATCCGTAAAGCCATTATTCCTGCTGCGGGATTAGGGACTCGGTTCCTTCCTGCGACGAAAGCGATGCCCAAAGAAATGCTTCCCATTGTAGACAAACCAACAATTCAATATATCATTGAAGAAGCTGTTGCATCTGGTATAGAGGATATCATTATCGTTACTGGTAAAGGTAAAAGAGCGATTGAGGATCACTTTGATTACTCTTTCGAGCTGGAGCATAATTTGACCTCGAAGGAAAAATGGAACCTGCTTAATGAAGTGCGCAAACCATCAGAGATGGCAGATATCCACTATATTCGTCAAAAGGAGCCTAAAGGGCTCGGGCATGCCATCTGGTGTGCACGTAAGTTTATCGGTGACGAACCCTTTGCTGTCCTTTTGGGTGATGACATCGTAGAGTCTGAGAACCCATGTCTCAAACAGATGATTGACGTGTTTGATGAATATCAGCGTTCTGTTGTAGGTGTAAAACAAGTCGATTGGAACGAGGTGCATCGTTACGGAATTGTTGAAGGTCATGCACTTACTTCCAAAATCTCTGAGGCGGAACGATTAGTGGAAAAGCCAAAGAAGGAAGAGGCTAAATCCAATTTGGCGATCATGGGACGCTATATCTTGACACCCGATATTTTCGATATCCTAGGTCAGCAATCTGCAGGAGTAGGCGGGGAGATTCAGTTAACGGATGCATTGTCCAAACTGGGAGAAAAGAGTCCGATCCTAGCCTACGAATTTGATGGTAATCGCCATGACGTTGGCGAGAAGCTGGGATTCATTGAAACGACCATTCATTATGCTCTACAGCATAACGAGATTAAGGATGAAGTATTAGCTTATATGAGACAGGTTATTCAAGAGATTGACGAACAAAAATAAACATCCCACTAAACCAAACTTTGCCTTCTCAATATAAAAAAGAGACTGTCAGGTGATGTAAAACCATCTGACAGTCTCTTTTTTCTTAACTATTTCCCCGATTTCAACTGTTCAATCTGCTCCTTCTCCTTCGGATCAGCCTGAATCAGCTTCTTATATAAAGCTTCGTCATTTTGGCCCTGTTTTTGAAGGGCAGCAACGTAATAGCGAGCAACCTCACGATTTGTAGCATCGCTCAGGTCGTCCTTCAGGCCGTTTTTGAGGATGCTTGCAGCCTCAGCAGGCTTGCCTGACATGAACTCAATTTTGCCAGTACTGAGTGCAATACCTGGAGTTACTTCAAAAGTACGTGGCAACTCAATTTCAGGTGGAATCGTCTTAAGATGGGCTACCCTATCCAAAACCTGCTGATAAGCAGCAAGACCTGTTTGGAAATACTTCTGTTCTTTGGCGGTGTTTTTTTGCTCACGTGCCTTATTACCAATAGTGTAAGCTTGGGCAATCAACATATTGTACCAGTCATTGTCCCAGTTAAAGTTGGAAATGTTATTTTCCAAAATGCTGAAGGCTTGCTCATTCTCACCTTTTGCTTGTAAAAGGTTAACTTTGGAGTTTAGCATGGTTTTATTATAAGGTTCTGCTTTCAGACCCGTATTTAATACCTCAATTGCAGCGTTATAAAATTCCTCTTTTTTCGTTTGATCATACACATTCTTGTACAGTGCAGCCAATCTTATTACCGAATCCGGATGTGTAGGTCGAAGCTCCAGATCTTTATTAATAGCACTTTGAATTTCCTCAAATGATGTGCTTACCGCCATAATTTGTTTAGCATTTGTGGCAGCATTGGCTGATTGCACGAAGCGGAGACCTGCAAAAAGCACCACGATGCTTAGAATGCCAATGACTGCACTATACAGGACCCGGAATCCCGAAGCACTCATAGACAGACGTTTAAGCGGCTTGCTGTCCATAGCAGCGGCCATACCACCGAGACTCACAAATACCAATATGCCCATGAATACGTAACTCAGATTAAAGTCTAGCAAGCTATGAAGTAAGATCGAGAGTGCCAAAATGAGATAAAGGAAGTGAGAATCCCGTTCTTCATCATTTTGTCTAATATAGTTGCGAATATATTTATAGAAGATATATAAGATAAATGACATGAAAATTACAAAACCGAGAATGCCCACTTCAACTAAATACTGCATGAAAAAGTTATGGGCCTGACGGCTAGTATAAGGATAATCCTGGTACTTTTCATATAAAGTAGCCCAACCACCACCGCCAGTTCCTATGATAGGGTGGTCTTTAATCGATTTGGCGGCATCCTGATAGAATGCCAGCCGCTCCAGCACACTATGCTGGCGGAAATTGATATTTTCTAACCGCACTTGAACATTCTCTGGTAGTACGCTGCGTAGACTGGTTCCAATTAACAGAAAAGCCAGCAAGCCAATCACCACAACGGAGCCGACAGGCAACCACAAGTTGGACAACTTCCGTGAGTTCCATCCTTTGAGGGCATTTTCCAGCTTTGGTGCCAGATAATGTTCAACAAGCCACAGTACGACAGCTACAGCCAGGGAGACACCAATAATTAGCCCCCAAGCCTTGGCAGCTTCTCCACCGTTGTAAGTCTTATTAAGTTGTAATCCCATATTTGTAATTGGCGCCAAGATAGATACTGACGCTATACCAGCAATGGCGCAATGCAAAATCCATATAATTTGGCGTGCAGGTTTAAGGAAAAGTAAAAGCAGCACGAATACGACAGGCAGCATAACCAGACCGCCCCGTGACAAAGTCAGGAATAGCGAGACCAGAATAGGCACCAACATGAAGCCGTGAATAGCTTTGCCGTACCACAGTTTTGATTTCATCAGACAGAAAACGGCAGCGAACAGGAAAGCCATTAGAAAGGCGGCATATGTATTCGCATATTGAAACACTGATGTCAGCCGGAGACCATTTGTATCTGTCATAACCGCATTGATATAGCGATTTTGATACACATATTGGCTAAACCAGCCCACCATCTTGCCGGCAAGCACCCACTGTCCGAACCAGTTAATGAAGCCAAAGCCTACGATGATATAGGCAATAGTCATAATCAGGTTGTGAATAATCTTATTGCCTAAGCGATCTTGTAGTAGGTAGATTGAGATGATAAACAGGGCAGCATATATGCACTGTACCACCACCATATTCATGGCCAGGTAATGCGAAGCTGCTGAAGTCAGTGAAAGCACATAGGTCAGGGGAAGCAGTAATACTAGCACAGCCAGCCAATCCCTTTGCTCTTCCAGCTTGAATTTCTTATAATAAGATACGATTGCCAGGATCATTAGAATCGAGGCGATGATGACAGCCCAATAAAGAGGCTTTTCAAAATCGAGCATTTGCCCATTAAAAAGTGCAGCCTGGAAGGGAGACCAAGCTAAAAACAGAATCATGCCAACAATTAACACCCAAAACATAGCCGGCCTTTTATCGTCACGGGTCGACGTTTTGGCCTGTTTCCCGTATACTGGATTCGACAAGGTTTACAATCTCCTTTTCTTGTAGATACGTCAACATTTTAGCATATAGTAGCGGTCAGAGCTATATCGCAAGAATGTACTTCCCACATATTCACATTATTGTATTATAAGAGAATTACCAAACCATGTTTAAGGTCGTGACACACTCGTATGAATTTAACTCAAAACTTTTCGAAAAATTTAAAGTTACTTTGGGAATTGTCTAAAAAGGATATTCAATCTAGGTACCTTGGTTCATTTATGGGAGTACTCTGGGCTTTTATACATCCTATGGTATCTATACTTGTTTATTGGGTCGTATTTCAGGTTGGTTTTAAAAATGTACCTATTGGTGATACTCCCTTTATTCTTTGGTTACTAACAGGCATGGTGCCGTGGTTATTCTTTTCGGAAAGCTTGTCAACTGCAACCAATAGTATTATTGAAAATAGTTATCTGGTAAAGAAAATTGTTTTCCGGGTAGGTTTACTACCAATGGTGAAAATTTTGGCTGCCCTTTTTGTCCATGTGTTTTTCATCATTGTTCTTTTCATTATGTTCAAAATATACAATGTTGATTTTACGATTTATAATCTTCAGATCCTTTATTATTTATTGGCCACGATTTTTCTTTCCTTGTCCATTTCTTACATAACAGCGACATTGGTTGTTTTTGTAAAGGATGTTGGTCAAGTTGTTGCGGTATTTATTCAGCTATTCTTTTGGCTTACGCCGATCTTCTGGAATTTAAATATTGTTGAGGATAAATATCAGTTTTTCTTTAAACTAAACCCTGTTTTTTATATCGTTGAAGGATATCGGGATACTTTTATTAATCACAAATGGTTCTGGGAGCATCCATCCATGACGATCTACTTTTGGGCTATTGTGATCATCGCAGGTACGATAGGAATCAAAATTTTCAAAAAAATGAAATCTCATTTTGCTGATGTATTGTGAGGAGAAAAGTATGACTCAAACGGAATCAGTTGCTGTAGAGGTTAATAATGTCACTAAAATATATAAAATATATGATAATCCCAATGAGCGTTTAAAAGAGGCCATTCATCCCTTCAAAAAGAAATATCATTCTGATTTTAAAGCCATTAACGACCTTTCCTTTACTATTAAAAAAGGACAAGCGATTGGTATTATCGGTAAAAATGGTTCAGGCAAATCCACTCTTTTAAAAATGATTACTGGCGTAATTACGCCTACCAGCGGAAGCATTAAGGTGAATGGAAAAATTGCAGCTCTGCTGGAACTCGGGGCGGGGTTTAACCCGGACTTAACCGGGATGGAAAATATTTATTTAAATGGTACGCTTATGGGCTATAGCAAAGCGGAAATGGATGAGAAGGTAGAAGATATTACATCCTTTGCGGATATTGGGGACTTCATTAATCAACCTGTCAAAATGTACTCCAGCGGTATGTTTGCCCGCCTAGCATTTGCAGTAGCTATCAATGTTGATCCTGACATTTTGATTGTGGATGAGGCCTTGTCTGTTGGAGATATTTATTTCCAGGCCAAATGTATCACGAAAATGAAGGAGCTCTCCAAAAAGAGCACCGTTTTATTTGTTTCTCATTCCATGGATACCATTAAGAGTTTTTGTGATACAGCTTTGCTTATTGATAAGGGGAACATGGTCGAAATTGGCCCAGTGAAACGTGTAGCACAAATTTATGAAAATATTATTAACCAGGAAATTGCTGATATGAAGCGCGTCCAATCTTTGGATATATTCGTGAATTCTGAAACGGATAAGAAGAGTACGTTGTTGTTGTTAGAAGAGGACCCTGCTTTTGCAAAACGTGCCAATGAGTTTCGCTCTGGAACGGGAGATGCACGATTTATAAGAGCAGACTTGTTAGTCAATGGAGAAGTAGTAAATCAGGTTCCTTTTGGCGAAATGGTTACTTTGCGTTTGCTGGCACAATATTATAAAGATATTGATTCTGAGGGAACCATTGGCTACATGGTTAGAAACCATACAGGTGTAGATGTGTTTGGCATGAATATTTATAATAAGGCAAAATTAGTCCCGAAAATGCAAGCAGGGGGCATTCTTGAGGTTAATTTTAATTTCCGTAATCTATTGTCTGAAAGTGGTAAATACACCATCTCTATTGGCTTGAAGCCTAAGCCGTTTGAGCCTCTTTATTTGGATAGCGTAAGTATAGCAGCTGTTTTTGAGGTTCCTAAGCCAGAAAATAATTACGTACCAGGTTTAATATTTGTAGATAATACAATAGATTTGCAAGTCATTAATTAGGGCTGGTGATAAAATGTGTGGGATTTTGTTTTCTAATGTAGCTATAGATAAAAAAGCATTTCGTAATTCATTAAGTATAATGAAACATCGGGGGCCTACGGCCCCACTTTGCATATACCAGAATGAAAATTTTATGCTTGGTCACAACAGGTTAAGCATTTTAGATCTAGATCAGAGAAGTGATCAGCCTTTTTTTTCTGATGATGGAAGATATGCGATTATATTTAATGGAGAAATCTATAATTATAAAGAATTAGCTTCTGCATATTCAATTCAAATGAGAACAAACTCAGATACTGAACTTTTATTGAAGCTTTACATTCAATATGGTCCCCGAATGTTGAATTGGCTTAATGGAATGTTCAGTTTTATTGTTTTAGACGTCCAGCAGAAATCATTTTTTGTAGCACGAGATCGTATGGGGGTAAAGCCGCTTTACTACAATAGGAATGGTGAAGAGTACATCTTTAGCTCTGAAATTGCTCCCCTGCTCCCACTAGTTCATAGCGTTTCTTTAGATCAAGCAGCTATAAGGCAATATAAAAAAATGAGATGTTTTTTTAATAATCGGACTATCTATAATGAAATAAAAGAATTCCCGCCAGGATATTACTATGAGAATGGCGAATTTATTAAATATTGGGAACTTGATTATTCAGAGAAAGAGCCGCCTTCAGATGAGGAACTTGAGTATTTAATTCGTTCTGCAGTAGAGTATCGCAAGATCGCAGATGTTGAAATTGGAAGTTACCTAAGCGGAGGCTTGGATAGCACGATTATTACCGCACTTGCTGGGGTAGAGCATACATGGACTGTTGGCTTTGAAGATTATAATGAGTTCCAGTGGTCTGAAATCGCAGCAACAAGATACAACACTATTCATCATCCGATATTGTTTGATCCTGATCGCTTTTTATCATTAGCTCGTGAACTTGTGCTTGTAAAAAAAGAACCACTGTCTGTGCCCAACGAAGTGCTGCTGTATCATATGACACAACAAGCATCTGCTAAAAACACAGTCATCTTAAGTGGAGAAGGCGCTGATGAACTTTTCTATGGATATGACCGTATTTTCAGATGGGCTAGCAGCACCACAGACTTTGATATCCAAGCTTTTAGTGATCTCTACACCTATGGATCGGAAGAGGATTTAGAGATTGTAGAAGATGCATTAGCACCTTTTATGAACCTGAAGTGCCCTCAAAAAATCGTAGCTGCATTCTTTCAACAAGCCCATTTACGAGGGTTACTTAAAAGATTGGATAGTGCCTCAATGTTAAATTCGGTTGAAGCAAGATCTCCTTTCTTGGACTACAGATTAATTGAAAGGCTTGCAGGTGTAGATGCTCAGTATAAGATGAGGGATGGGGTTGTTAAGGCTCCGCTCAAGAGAATTTTTAAAGATATCGTCCCAGCAGAGATTGTAAACAGAAAAAAGGTGGGTTTTCCTGTTCAACTTGAAAGAGTCCTATCTTCTGAAAAAATTGAAGGGAAGACGACATTCGACAAATGGTTTAACTTCAATTTAAATACGTTAGGAGAAATCTTATGATTATCGGCTATACTTCCGGAGTCTTCGATTTATTTCATATTGGACATTTGAATTTGTTGAGAAATGCTAAGTCACTCTGTGACAAGCTCATTGTGGGTGTGACCACAGATGAGTTGGTTTCATATAAGTACAAAAAAGCGGTCATTCCTTTTGAGGAACGAATTGAGATTGTTAGAAATATCAAATTTGTTGATACTGTAATTCCTCAGGACTCAATGGATAAATTTGAGGTTTGGCAAAAATTAAAGTATGACGTAATGTTCGTTGGTGATGATTGGTTTCAAAATGAACGTTGGGACCAGTATGAGTTGCAGTTTAAGGAAGTTGGAGTGAAAATTATATATTTTCCCTATACGAAGAGTACATCATCAACTTTACTGAATGAGACATTACTGAAATTAAGAAAATAAGTGGATTTTTGCCTGAAAGGAAGAGGTTTTACAGTGAATATGAACAGATCTATAGCTTTTGTCATTCACAATCTTGTTTTATATGAAACGATTAAGCCTTTAATTGAGGAATGTGAAAAAAAGCAGATCGTTTGTGATATTTATGTCCCTCACATTGAAGAAGATGATTGGGGAGACATGTCCTTAGATACCTATCATTACTTAAAGAACAACGGTATAAACGTGACTCTAACAAGCGCTGTACCTGACAAAACATATAAAATAGCCTTCTATCCTTACCTCCCCTATTATTTGGAAGTTAAGTCCGATTATAAGTTCAGATATCAGTATGGAATGGCTAAACCAAACTGGAATTTAGATACATGGAGTCGGAATTTTGATTTCATCTTTTGTAATGGGATGTATGATTCCTCGGTTCTGACAGCGTACACTCAGACTGAAATCGTAGGAATGATTAAATATGCCAACTTTCAAAGGATGAGACATAAAACAGATAAATATAGTTTGCTCTATTTGCCTACGTATGGGAATGAGTCGTCTATTGAGCTTGTGATGAACCACATTGAAGAGATTTCAGATATCTTTAATATGAAGGTGAAATTACATCATGGCACTTCTTTTTTGGAGCATGATCGGGTTAATCTAGTTAAATCTCGTGTTCCTGAAGTACTTGATCACAAAGCTTCTCTTGTTCATTTAATAGAGGAAGCAGATGTAATATTATCAGACGGCTCTGGGGCTATATTTGATGCACTATTTACGGATACTCCAATTGTAATATTTCAGCATCCTCAAACAGAATCGTTCGAGGGAATTTTACCTTTGGAAGAACAAATAGTTCAGCAAAATATTGTTCCTTTTGTGAGTGATAACGGTAATATTAAGCAAACTTTACTTAATGCAATCTTAGATGAGCAACTAATACAACAAAGAAGGAAATTTACTTTAGAGATGTTTCCGGTCAAAGGAAGAGAGACGATAGATAAGTGTATGGATGTAATTAATAGGTTTTTAAAAGATGACGTAGACCATGCTTATAGAGCAGGGCATACACGTCTGAATAATGAGTTCAATGCATTACAAAACCTTAATGAAAATCAGAGCCAAGAAATTGAACAGCAAAAACAACGAGTAGCTGAGCATGCGGATCAGATTAACACATTGATTCAAACGCGTGACCATCAGGAAAATGTAATAAACAGCATGTCAGCAGATTTTAAATCTCTGTCAGAAAAGAAAGATGAATTAGAACAAAAATATGTTCAACTCACAGAGGATTATAATGATGAAAAAAATAATTTGGATATTTTGAATCATCAATATAGACAATTATTTGGTCAATATAATGAACTGAACACCCAGTTCTGTGAGTTGCAAGAATATAATGGAAGACTGTCTACAGAGCTTCATAATATTTATAACTCTAAAAGGTGGAAAATGGCAAATAAACTTAAACATATTTTACACAAATCCAAAATGATATATGTTCTTAAGGGATACAGAGTATGGAAAAACTATGGCACTACGATCTTGCTGAAAAAGATTAAATCTAAAGTGTCGCATAAGATTAAGCGGGCTAACACAGGAGATCAGCCTGTTGATCTGCGCAAAGATGAAGGGAATTACAATCAGTTATTAACTTGGTATGAGTATAAATTTTATAATTATAAAGTAGCTAAAGACAATTCATTTTCTCTGGCACTGGATAAGTTTGAGACTGCATTTGAGAAAGATCTTATATCGATTGTCCTTCCTGTATATAACGGTGAGGATTATGTATCAAAAGCTATTGATAGTATTCTGCAGCAATCTTATAAGTATTTTGAACTCATTATTATTAACGATGGTTCAAAAGATAAAACGGCAGAAATTATTGATGCGTATGCGAAAGCAGATCATCGTATTAGGGTAGTCCATCAGGAAAATCGTAAAATACCAAGAACATTATCGAGAGGTTTTAAACTTGCTAAGGGTGAGTATCATACGTGGACCAGTGCAGATAATATTCTACCTGAACATTTCTTGGAGAAGATGGTCGCTGATCTTAAACGTGATGAAAATATTGGTATGGTATATGCGAACATGAGGTTAATTGACTCGGACGGCCAAGTAATTTCCAACCATGGCTGGTATGAAGAACCACAGTTCAGTGGCAATGTTATGCTACCTAAGTCTGCATTGGAACTAAATGTATATCCTAACAATACGATTGGTGCGGCCTTTATGTATAGGGCCAAGGTAACTCACTTATTAGGCGACTATTCTAGCTATAAGCATACCCTTGAAGATTATGATTACTGGATGAGAGTGAACTCCTTATTTGAGCTCAAACATGTGACGTTCGATGAGCCTATATATGATTATCGCTGGCATGACAAATCATTGACCGCTTCAGATCAAGAACTTGGCATCACATCTAACAGATATAAACTCATGGTACTTGATGATTTTAGAAGAGATTTTTATCTGACCCCATTAGTTTGGATTATTGAGGGAGATGCTGCTAAAGTTAGTGAGTTTAAGAAATATGTTCTGGCTAAAGGTCATACCGTGGTTGGAAGAGATGAACTGAATACAATTATTGGTCTTAATTTGGCAACGCCTATTTGCTATTTATATATTAAAACAGGCGAAGTCCATAATTTTGAATTTATAGATTCTAATGCCTCATCGTCTATGTATGCACTGCTTATAGATAAATCAGAGCATACCGCAGATACATTCGTAGCTGACTATCCTTGGGATCTGAAAATAAAGGATAAAATGAATGGTGAGACGGATAGCAACTATGACTTTTTTGCACAGGAGACGGAAGTTCTGTTCTCTCTTATAAATACCAAGGTTAAAAACGATCACTTATATCGCATTGAGGCGGTAATTGAAAGTGAACCCGTCTATAAAAAGGGATTATCCGTTATTATTTGCACATACCAGCGGAGTGAGAAACTATCAAATGCGATTAAATCTGTGATAGAACAGTCGTTGGATAAAGCAAGCTATGAAATTATTGTTGTAAATAATGATTATCAGAATGATGAGATTCATCATCTGGTTCGTGAGTTCAGAACAACCTATAATATTGACGAGTCCTTCCTACGGTATATGGAGGCTCCATTAAA
The DNA here is from genome assembly GCF_006874425.1 of Paenibacillus ottowii. Lineage (GTDB taxonomy): Bacteria > Bacillota > Bacilli > Paenibacillales > Paenibacillaceae > Paenibacillus > Paenibacillus ottowii. Next base: position 20,086 of record NZ_VIJZ01000003.1, on the reverse strand, counting down.
AGGTCTTTCCTTTGCGCGTAATGTTGGTTTGTTTGGAGCAGAGGGTGAAGTCATACTCTATATTGATGATGATGCTATCGCAAACTCCGACTTGCTTGAAGAGACCGTCAGAGGCTTCTCAGATCGTCCCGATATCGGAGTTATGGGTGGGAATATTATACTCAATTTACATGAGGAACGTCCCGAAGTGGTTAAACCAGGTACTGAAGCATACTGGAGTCAGCTTATTGTGGAAGGCGAAGAAATTATCGATTCTAACTTTCAGTGGGAGTTTCCTTATGGAGCCAACTTTGCGGTTAGACATGCTGCGTTAATGCGAATTGGTGGCTTTAGAAGCGCTTATGGGCGTAAAGGAAACAATTACGCTGGAGGAGAAGAAATTGTCGTATCTTTTGCTATGAAAGAAATCGGTTATAAGGTTGGTCTTAATCCGAAGATGAAAGTCATTCATGATGTGGACACCTCCCGATATACGGTTGAGCATGTTAGAAAGACAATGCGAAATAGTATTTTAACCAATTACCAATTGCAAAAGGATCTGTATGCGCCAATGGAATCGGATATTGAGGCAGATAAGAATCACCTTGAAATTGTTAAAGCTGAATTAGATCATTTGCAGAAGACTCCAGTTAAAAATCGAGATGTGGAGATTGATATCTTGTATAAAAAGTACACAATCGAAGCATATGAAGAGCTGATACAAATGAAGGAAAATGATATGAATACGCGAAGACAGTTGGCAGGAGCGTATAGATAATTAATAAAACTTTAAAGGCGCCTCTTTTATAAAATAAGGGGCGCCTTTATTAGTATGGAGCGGTTAAATTGAAAATTTTATATTTCTCTCCAATCTATTGGGATGATTTAAAACAGCGTCCGCAACATTTAGCTGAAGAGCTTGCTATGATACCAGGGGTTCACATCACCTTTGTAGAACCATCCATTAGCATACTTAATAGTATTGCAAGGCAGAACTCAGATTATAAACAAAGAGAACAAACCATTAATGATAGTCTTCAAATATTCAGGCCTTCAGGCAGTCTGAGATTGCCTAGAAGCTTTGAAAGCATAGACATATTCCGTATGAATCAATGGTTTGAAAAGAGACAATTAAAAGACTTAGTTTCCAATGCAGATATCATTTGGTTGGGGAGTCCTGTTTTTTATCCTCTTATTAAACAAAATAAGAAGAAGATTGTATTTGATCGCATGGACGACTACGTATTTCTAACTAACAATGTATTGATGAAGAAGTTACTTAAAAAGTGGGAACTTGAATTACTGGCCAAGGCGGATCTTGTTATTTCTACGAGCAATGATTTGCATAAGCATTCCCTATCATTGAATAAACAATCTTATTTAGTGAAAAATGCTGTGGATACAGCTATACTAAACATAAATGTAAATAGCTTAGTTGCTAGTGACTTGAGACGATTAAAGCATGAGGGCTACCATATTTTTGGCTATGTAGGAGCGATTGACCACTGGTTTGATGTAGAAGCGGTTAAGGCTATTACAGAATTTGATGAAAAGTTTGTTGTATGTTTGGTTGGAAGAAATAATCTGGACTATAATTTTGAGCAGCATAGTGGGATCAAGTACTATAGCCCTGTTCCAAAATCAGAAATTGGTGCGATTATTGATGTTTTTGATGTTTGTTTATACCCCTTTTTGAGGAATTCGGATAGAATTGATACGATTAATCCAGTAAAAGTTTATGAGTATCTTAGCCTGAATAAAGTGACTTTAGCTGTGCAGAGTGAGGAAACTAAACTATTAGATCAGAAAGGGGTCTATCTATATCGTAGTTTAGAAGAGATGAGGGAATATTTAGCAGATATAGATACCCTGCAACGGCCTTTTTATGATCAGGAGCAACTAGAAAACTTCATAGTCCACAACAATTGGGAAGCTCGTGCAAAAACCATTATGGAGCAACTATAAAAGAGCTTCAATAGGAGGAAGTTAGATATGAAAGGGATTATATTAGCTGGAGGAACTGGCTCTAGATTGTACCCGCTTACTAAAGTTACAAACAAACATTTGCTGCCAATTGGTAAATATCCGATGATTTATTACTCTATTGACAAGCTCAAAAAGGCGAACATAAACGATATTTTGATCGTTACCGGAAAGGAACATATGGGAGATGTAGTTAATCTCTTAGGAAGCGGGGGCGACCTTGGAGTTACGCTGACTTATAAAGTACAAGATGAGGCTGGGGGAATTGCGCAGGCTTTGCTTTTAGCTGAGCAATTTGTTGGCAATGACAAGATGGTTGTGATTTTGGGGGACAATGTTTTTAAAGATGATATAACCTCGTTCGTTGAAAAATTCAAGCTTCAAGAATCAGGAGCGAAATTGCTACTTCATAAAGTGCCTGATGCTAATCGCTATGGAGTACCAGAATTACAAGGAAATAACATTGTCAATATTGAGGAGAAGCCGAAGATCCCTAAAAGTGATTATGCAGTTACGGGCATTTATATGTTTAACCACTCAGTGTTCGATATTATTAAGACCTTAACCCCTTCAGCAAGAGGAGAATATGAAATCACAGATGTTAATAACGCTTATATCCAACGAAACCAACTTACATTTGATATTTTAGAAAATTGGTGGACTGATGCGGGAACACATACTTCATTGATGCTTGCTAACAAATTAGTAAGTGAAATGGATTATGACCTTTTTTCTTAGGATGATCGCAGTACTAAAGAATCCATTGAGATATTAATGACATAAAGAAAGTGAGACTTTATAAATGCAAATTGTGCATTCTCCAACTAGGGTCTGTACGCAAACCTATTTAAGCCATAAACGAATAGAAAGTAGCGTCAAAAAAGCCATGAACATGTTCGCTGTTTTTTCATAGCGAGTAGCCAGGCGTCGATAGTTTTTAACTTTGTTGAAAAAGCATTCAACTAAGTGTCGCTCTTTATACGTCTCCGAATCTAGCGGACGCTTTACCCGCCGATTGCGTTTGCATGGGATCACCGGAGTAATGGATCGGCTTTGCAAAAGCTCTAAAATGGCATTGGTATCGTAGGCGCGATCCGCTAACACTTCTCCCGGGCAAACGTCCAGTCCATGAAGAAGGCGATAGCCCGTGACCGAATCGTGGTCTTGTCCTGGCGTCAATTCGAAACGCAGCGGATAGCCAAGCGCATCCACCATCGCATGAATTTTGGTGGTTAATCCTCCGCGCGAACGCCCGATGGCTTGCCGATCCTGCCCCCTTTTGCGCCCGCTCCATGCTGATGGACGCGAACGATGGTAGCATCAATCATCACTTGCTCCCAATCGGGTTCGATGGCGACATGCTTCAAGATTTCATTCGAAATATTCGCTTTTTGTAACCGCCAGAAAAAACTATAGGCAGAAGACCAACGACCATACGTACTCGGTAAATCTCGCCATGGCGCTCCCGTTCGAGCAACCCATAGCACGGCATTCAGCATCTGACGCCGATCTTTAGGTGGACGTCCTCCTTGTTTTTTTCGGGCCGGGGGCAGCAAGGGTTCAAGGATATTCCATTCTTCATCTGTTAACTCATATCTTCGTCTCATATTCCTTATTTTACTAGATTTTTATGGGCTCTACAGTTTGCGTACAGGCCCTAGAATAAAGTGGGTAGATGTATTAAAGGGACTGGCAATTATTTTTTTAGTCTTCTCCCACTTGGTACCTCATGGTTTTAAAGGGAATGAGTCGATGGATAAAAGCTTTATTATAGGTTATTTTTATTCCTTCCATATGCCTCTTTTCTTTTTTGCTTCTGGGTTTACCTCTAATTTTCAAAAGTATAAGTTTAGTAGTTTTTTGTGGTCTAAAATCAAAACAATCCTTTTACCATATACGACTCTTTATATATGTTCCTTATTGTATTTTGGTTGGATGCATTGGATGGGGATTGTCGGAACACTTGATCCAATGGTTGTTATTGAAACTTTTTTATATGCAGATGGGAATCACCTGGGTATTCTTAATATGTCTCTATGGTTCCTACCTTGTCTCTTCTTGGCCCAAATCATTTCGTACTTAGTTTTGAAAATTTCCTCAAAGAGAAGTTATATGTATGTATTTTGGATATTGCTAACTATTTTAGGGGCATTTTTAAGTAAGCTTGACACACATGCACTTCCCTGGTCATTTGGTACGTCCGTTAATGCAGCTTCTTTAATTATTTGTGGTTATTTATTTAAATTAAACGAACAATTTTTTATCGAAAAACTTAAAATTAATAAACCATACATTGCTTATACTGGTGGATTCTTGGGTCTTTTATTATTTTTAATAAATGATAAACCAGGCATGTCAGGAAATTACTATGGACATAATTATGTGTTATTTTATCTGTCGGTACTGGGCAGTCTAGTGTTCTATATTTACTTATCCAAAAAAATTGAGTCATCTAGCTTGTTGTCCTATTTTGGTAAAAATTCTTTAGTTATATTTGGTCTGCATGGGCTAATACTTAGCTTCTGGGAGAATGTGAATTTTTACGAGATGTTTTCTGTTAAAACAAATATGTATTTAGATGGAATTTCATTTGTTGTTATTTCTACCTTGCTTGTCTTTTTAAGCTGTGTCCTTTTTATTGAAATATTTAATAGATTCTTACCATTCCTGATCGGCAAAAATTTTAGTTTTGGCAATTCTAAAATAATAACTACAATTCCTAATAAGAATGTATAACGATTAACTTAAAAAAGCCCCCGATTTTTATTCGAGGGTTTTTTTATGCGTCGGACATCTGGATTGAATTAGAAAAGATCAGGATTATCAGGGTATATTTTTCTGAATTGTGAACGTATAAGCTCAATTTTTTCTTTTGTGATAGATGATGTCTTTTTCAATACGATGGCTTTTACATTATTATCAAGAGTATAGCTTTTTAAAGGTTTAAAATTATTTTTAAGAGATCCGTTCATAACCTCTTCTGCGAGTATACCTACAACTTTTTGACCACTTTCACCTAAATGGTATTGTGTAGGTAATGCGATCACAACATAATCGGACTCAAAAAACGACACTGGAAAGCCATCTCTTAAATCCACATGATGAGTCAGATTCATAAACGGAAGAGCGTTGCTATTGTCAGGCATTTCGATCTGTCTGAGTATGTCATCATTAAGGATTCCAGAGCTCGATAGGACATATACTTTATGCTGTTCTGATGAAATTTCCTTAAGATCAGCCGTCAGTTGCTTCAAAACAGGTATATCTGTTCTTACTCTAGGTGTTTGTTTAAAGTCACTGAATAAAGAAGAAAAGTAGGTAACAGGCCGTGCATTTGTATTCGTAAAGGTTACTAAGAAATTACAAAGCACTAAATAAGCCAGAATAACTAAGCCAACACTTTTTGCATATTTTATCTTGGACAAATAGTTTAGAATGAGAATAACGCCACTAATAAATAGAATTAACACATTCACTGTAAGCAGATAATAATGCTGAGAAGCTAAGCTTTGGATTCTTGTAAAAAGAAAGTACGTAATGAATAAGTTCGTAACTAAAAAGATTGATATATACCTAGTTTTACTCATAAAGAGCAAGCCTACACAACCAACAAGAGCTATGATAAAAATGAAGGCTCCGTAATGATAAAATAAATTCTGCAAGTTACTTAAGACGTCACCAAAATAATAAGCTGAGTAGGCGTTCTTAAAGTTATTGGTCAGAGCTCTTTGAATAAATTCATTGAAGAATATGATAAGAAATAATGCGCTTGAAGCTCCTATAATGAAAAAGTTTAAAATAACCTGTAAAAGCTGCTTAAAGCGAAACTCTTTTTCTAGAATCCATTTGAATAAAAAGGCGATACCGATCGACCCAAAAAAAGATACGATCCAGAATCCATACCATCTTCTTGTGAATGTTAGTAATACCAGACAAGCAGCTAAAAGTAAAATCGCTTTTAAATTTAAATGTTTAAAATCATTATTAAATAAGATAACTAAGGACAAGCCGATAAAAATAAGTCCTATAGAATCCAGATATCCACCTAACATAGGAGCTATCATAATTGGAAAAGTAAATGTAAGTACAAAGATGATAAGAACGTTCAATTTTGTGTTGAACTGGATTTGATCAGCAATCTTGATACATAATAAGAACAGGATCAAACAAGATGGATACAAGAAGCAGGTATAGATTGCTAACACATAGCTCATGTAGCTTGTACCTAAGAACTTTAAGGGTAGAGCGAGAAAGACTGTTGGGAACACGGAATAATCGTCTCTTAAAATACTTGCATAGATTTGTTTAGATGCTGCTATAAAATCTGTACTTAAAAGGTTGTTAAATTGTATGGAAGTATTCCAATAGGCCGAAAAGTCCCAATAATAAATGAAATGTTCCCTTTGGAGAAAAGCATAAATGAATATAATCCCAACGAGATAGCCGCCAAAAGCTAGGTATTGCACCATTATTTCTTTCTTTGCATATGTTAAGATACCACTGATGTGTAAAATGTATGTAGCACCTATGACAAACGACTGAGCAATATTTATACTGAATAATATGGAAATATAGTAAGAATCAATTTTAAACAATATGAGAATCGGGATAAGTAGCCACATCAAAATCAAATAGGACCAAACAAAATTTTTATTAACTCTCGATAAATTCAAAAGCATATTCCCTCCCAAAATAGTGTGCTTATTAATTTTATAGTAATCATAAATGAAAGTATATACAGAAGATGTTGGAGGTTTCGTGAATGATAATAAAGGAAGTACTTGCAGGCGCAAAAATCATTGAACCCGTGGTCCATGGTGATCACCGTGGTTTTTTTATGGAAAGCTACAATGATCAAATTATGAAGCAACATGGAATCAACTATGCGTTTATTCAGGATAATCAGTCCTTATCTACAGAAGCTGGCGTAATCCGAGGGTTGCATTACCAGCTTAATCCCAAAGCTCAGACCAAACTCATCCGAGTGCTGTTTGGAGCCATCTATGATGTTATTGTAGATATTCGAAAAAGTTCTCCAACATTCGGCCAATGGGTTGGGGTGATCTTAAGTGAACACAATAAGCGTCAATTACTGGTTCCTAAAGGGTTTGCTCATGGGTTCTGTACGCTTGTTCCAAATACTCAAGTGTTGTATAAGGTAGACGAGTATTATTCACCCGAAAATGATCGGGGAATTCTGTGGAATGACCCTGCGTTGGGGATTGATTGGCCAACTTCTCAGGCTATTCTTTCAGAGAAGGACCAGAAGCATCCAACATTAAAGGATGCAGACATTAATTTTGACTAGAGTGATAATAACCGACTGTTTTTCGTTCTGTTCCAAAATAACACATGTTATTGTATTAAGCATGTTTTAGGAGGTATTTATGAAACTTCTTGTCACTGGCGGTGCCGGATTTATTGGTAGTAACTTTGTGTTGTATACGTTAAAGCAGCATCCAGAATATGAAATTGTAAATGTGGACGCACTTACCTATGCAGGCAACTTGGAAAATTTGAAATCCATCGAAGACCATCCCAAACATACCTTTGTGAAAGCGGATATTACTAATGCACAAGTGATGGACCAGCTGATGCAGCAGGGAATTGATGTGGTGGTGAATTTTGCGGCAGAGTCGCATGTGGATCGGAGTATTTTGGAGCCGGAAGTGTTTGTGAAAACAAACGTACTGGGTACACAGTTGTTATTGGATGCCGCCAAGAAATATAATGTGACCAAATTTGTGCAGGTATCGACAGATGAAGTATACGGTTCACTGGGTGAAACCGGATTGTTCACAGAGGAAACTCCATTGCAGCCTAATAGTCCCTATTCTGCTTCCAAGGCAGGCGGTGATCTGTTAGTTCGTGCATATCATGAAACCTTCGGTCTGCCAGTGAATATCACGCGTTGTTCTAATAACTACGGTCCATACCAATTCCCAGAAAAACTGATTCCGTTAATGATCTCCCGTGCACTGAGCGACCAACAGCTACCTGTGTACGGGGATGGCTTGAACATTCGCGACTGGTTGTATGTAGAGGATCATTGCAGTGCAATCGATCTGGTCATACATCAAGGGAAGCTTGGTGAGGTATACAATATCGGTGGAAATAACGAGCGAACGAATGTGCATATTGTCAAAACGGTATTGGAGGAGCTGGGCAAGCCAGAATCTCTGATTTCGTATGTGCAGGATCGCCCAGGTCATGACCGCCGTTATGGCATTGATCCAACGAAGACCATGAATGAGCTGGGCTGGACGCCAAAGCACTCTTTTGAGACCGGCATTAAGGAAACGATTCGCTGGTACTTGGACAATGAGGAATGGTGGACCCGCATTCAATCCGGTGAATATCAGCAATATTATGCCAAGCAGTATGGTTCCCGCTTAGGGGATGTGTAAGATGAAGGTGCTGGTTACTGGAGCATCCGGTCAACTTGGCAAAGATGTAGTGAACGTTTTTCAGGGCCAGGGACATGATGTCTTGGGATACGATCGGGAACAGCTGGATATAACGGATTTGGGGCAGGTTGTAAAGATCGTGGGACAGTACCAACCTGATGCTATCATCCACTGTGCAGCGTATACGGCTGTAGATGCAGCCGAGTCTGATATAGATACGGCTTACCAAGTCAATGCGTCGGGAACACGCAATATGGCATTGGCTGCGGAAAAAACAGGAGCTAAGCTGGTGTATATCAGTACGGATTACGTGTTCGATGGAACAGCGGAACAGCCATATCATGAGTATGACAATACGAATCCGCAGAGTATTTACGGAAAGTCCAAGCGGGCCGGAGAGATACTGGCGCAAACACTTTCCTCCAGATATTTTATTGTACGTACTTCTTGGGTATACGGATTGCACGGGAACAATTTTGTGAAAACAATGCTGAAGCTTGGACAAGAGAAACCGCAACTTCAGGTGGTGAACGATCAGAAGGGTTCACCTACCTATACGGTGGATTTGGCACGTTTTTTGGCGAAATTGATTCAAACGGAGAAGTATGGCGTATATCATGCATCCAATAGCGGTTCTTGCACCTGGTACGAGTTTACACAAGCTATTTTGCAGGATGCCGCAGAGCTATATGCTGTAAAGGTCACTGCAAATTTAGAACCGTGCAGCACAGAGCAGTTTCCCAGACCCGCAGCGCGGCCACGTAATTCCGTGATGGAGCATATTGCGATCCGGACCAACGGATTCCATGATTTACAGGATTGGCGCAAAGGATTACGTGAATTTTTGCAGGAGTATTTTAATAAATCCGAGTAATTTAAACTTTATCATAGCTATCAAAAAATCTCCCATCATTTTAGGATTGGGAGATTTTATTAATTTAAGACTATGTTGATAAAGCGCGATGAGCATTATAATGTATAGGCAGGTGGGACGTACACGTCCCTGCAGCCCATATTAAAAGAAGGAGGGCATGACTCTGAACAGACCTAAAGTACAAATTTTATTATCTACATATAATGGAGCGGCTTACTTAGAAGAGCAGGTAGAAAGTCTCATTAATCAAAAAGACGTAGAAGTTCAGATTCTAATCCGTGATGATGGCTCAACAGATGATACAGTTGATAAGTTGAGAATACTGGAGCAACGTTATCCCCAACAGATTAGGTTATGCCGAGAGAATAATGTAGGTGTTATTGCGAGCTTTTTTGATCTGATTGAAAGATCGTCCGAGGCATTTGACTATTACGCATTTTGTGATCAGGATGATGTGTGGATGCCGAACAAGCTTGCTCGGGCTGTAGCTCGTCTCAGGGAAAAGGATGGGAGTCGACCGCTGATGTATTGTTCAGCAACGCAAATGGTCTCTCAAAACTTGGAACCTCTCAAAGTATGGCCAGCCGATATCTCTAGATCTTTATCCTTTTATAATGCTCTCATCGAGAATGTATGTGTAGGTTGTACCATGGTAATCAATAAAGAAACACTTCAGCTCGTGAAAACGAGAATGCCGGATACTTTGGATAACATTATCATGCATGACTGGTGGATTTACTTATGCACCTCCTCTTTTGGTGAAGTTATATTTGATCACGAGCCATATATCTGGTATCGGCAGCATCAAAACAATGTGCTGGGAGGTTCAACAGATGGCTGGCTTGGCAAGTGGAGGAAAAGACTAAGTAGATTCGTAAAAGGGAAAAATCGCTATATTTTAAGTAAACAAGCCCGGCAATTTGTTCAACTATATGGACAAGACATGCCTTCCCAAATGTATAGAGATGTGGAGCGATTCCTGTATAGCTACCATAAGGGTGTACTTTCACGTATAAAATATATTGGGCAGTCTCCATTTTATAGGCAGTCACGGTTGGACAACTGGATTTATAAATTTGTTTTTATAATGGGGAAATTATAGAAGACGGAAGGAAAAAATATTGAAACTTTTTTCCATATAGAAGCGTCAAATAATCAAAGGTACAACTGAATGCTAGATAAAATACCATCGAATGCGTGTTCCTTTTTGGAAATATATAGTATAATTGAAACGTGCAACCGATAGAGCTGGCAAGGGCGGTCGGCTAACTCTCCCGAGGAGGGGGGTGAAGCCTGTGACAGTGTTTGAGGCGCTCAGTTTAATGCTGACGTTCGGGGCGTTAATCGTCACACTGTTAGAGTCTAACAAACGAAAATAGACCGCCCCCGCAAAGGAAGGGTCTATTTTCGGCCTGATTGTTCCAAAACCGTCCGCTCTTGGAGCGTTGGTTGCGCGGGGCTGGCTGGCACCAGCCCTTTTTCCATGTATATCTTACCACGATGATTTTTAGACCTCAACTATGTAAGGTTACAAGTTGTGTGCTTTTTTGCGCCCCGTGATCGACGGGGTATGCTATAATAGGCGATAGTAGAATAGATTACTGAATTTGTCAGGAGCGTTTTAAATATGGATGTAAGCATACTGGTCGTCAACTATAACACGTGTCGATTGACGCTGGATTGTTTGCAGTCAGTGTATGCGTCAAAGACGCAGTATCGATATGAAGTGATTGTTATCGATAATCACTCCAGTGACGGGTCTGTTGAGGCTATTCGTGCTGCATACCCGGAGATTACATTGATAGCCAATAAAGATAATACAGGTTTCGCCAAGGCGAACAACCAGGGCATGGAAGTAGCTAGCGGGCGTTATGTGTTGCTGCTGAACTCCGATACGTTGGTGCAGCCGGATACACTGGATACAATGATTCAGTTTATGGATACGCACCCGGAGATGGGGGCATCGGGCTGTAAGGTCATCCTGCCGGATGGCTCGCTAGACAAAGCTTGTAAGCGAGGGTTTCCAACGCCGTCCGCCTCTTTTTACTATGCTTTCGGCTGGTCGAAGCGTTACCCGGATAACCCGAAGTACAACCAATATCAGCTTGGGCATCTAAGCCCCGATGATGAGTATCCTGTAGATGTACTGGTTGGTGCTTTTATGCTGGTGCGTAAGGAGACGATTGACCAGGTCGGCGGATTGGACGAAACTTTTTTTATGTATGGTGAGGATATTGACTGGTGTTACCGGATTAAACAAGCCGGTTGGGGCATTTACTACTACCCGCGCACATATATTATTCATATCAAAGGGGGCAGTGCTCGCCGTCGTCCTTTGAAAATTATTTATGAGTTTCATAGAGCGATGTGGGTATTTCATCGTAAGCATTATAAACAGCAATACAGTTGGATCACCAACATGGCTGTATATGCCGGAATTACAGTGAAGTTTGGGATGGCGTTTCTAAAAAATAAGTTGTCTGCACCGGTTAAGCCGGACGGCGGAGAACAATCTCGTACTGAGGTGAAAGCATGATACGCAGAAATCAGCGTTTTTTAACCCAATTATATATTGTGGCGGATTTCGCTGTCATTCAGTTATCCTTTCTGATCGCTTGGTTTTTTAAATTTGAGAGTGAATGGATTACTTATAAAGAGCCGCTTCCTATTCAAGTATATGGAGGCTGGAGTTTAATATACGGTCTGATTGCTGTAGTGCTGGGGATGTTGTTCTCACTCTATTCGCCAAAGCGCAAAAAGAGGTTTGCAGATGACGTGTTTCGTGTTACCCAGATTCACATTGTTGGCCTGTTTGTGCTGTTGAGTGTGATGTTCTTCGTGAAGCAAATCGACATTTCGCGGTCTTATCTGGCGATCTATATGGTTGGTAATGTGCTGATTATTTTGTTTTATCGATATTTTTTGAAGCAAATTCTTAAACTCCTCCGTCAAAAAGGATACAATAAGCAATTCATGCTTATCCTTGGAGCAGGTTCTTTAGGGCAACGATTTTATCATAATCTAAGACAGTATCCTGATTTAGGCTATGAAGTAGTGGGATTTCTGGATGATAAACGGCATTGGAACAAAGAGGAAGAAGCTCATTTTTGCCCGATTCTTGGCGGATTAGATCAATTGGAGCCAACGCTGTCACGCCTGATGATTGATGAAGTCATTCTGGCGTTGCCGCTGGATGCTCATGATAAATACCCCAAGATTATCAACATGTGTGAAAAGGCTGGGGTGCGCACGCTTATTATTCCCGATTTCTTTGATTATTTGCCGGCACGACCTTACTTTGACAATTTTGCAGGCATGCCGATGATCAATGTACGGGATATTCCACTAGATGTAGCAGGGAATCGATTGTTTAAGCGTCTATTCGATATTTTATTTTCTTTATTCGCCATTATTCTGACCTCTCCGATTATGCTGGCTGTGGCGATTGGTGTAAAGGTTACGTCGAAAGGACCCATTATTTTCAAGCAAGAGCGGGTAGGCTTGAACCGTCGCACCTTCCGGATGTATAAATTTCGTTCGATGAAGGTGCTGCCGCCAGGAACGGAGGACACGGGCTGGACGACTGCTAATGACCCAAGACGCACACGTTTTGGCACTTTTATTCGTAAAACGAGTCTCGATGAGCTGCCACAGTTTTTCAATGTACTTCTGGGTGATATGAGTGTCGTTGGCCCACGTCCGGAACGACCTTATTATGTAGAGCAATTCCGTGAGGAAATTCCAAAATACATGGTGAAGCATCATGTTCGCCCCGGAATTACAGGCTGGGCACAGAGTAACGGTTTGCGCGGAGACACATCTATAGAGGAACGGATTAAGCATGACATCTTCTATATTGAGAACTGGTCGCTCTTATTCGATATCAAAATTATTTTTCGCACGATTCGCAATGGTTTCAAAAATGCATATTAATCCAGAGTCACCCTTCGGTTTAGCCGGAGGGTGTTTTTGTGTCTATATAGCTGATTTTGTAGTTCAACTGATATAGAACTGTTTTGAGTAGATGTATGTAGGGTATTGACCTGTACGAAAAGGATGTGACACCCTATGAAACGAGTGATTGCTGCGATTATTCTTTTAATGTTATGTGGCACATTTTTACTGGCTTACAAAGGACAATCTACGGAAGAACATATTGGCTTTACCACACACCGCGTGATTTCGCATGCTATGGGAGCCGTTGATGGTTTGGCCTATACCAATGCACGTGAAGCGTTTGTGGAAAATTATAAAAAAGGCAGCCGCGTATTCGAGGTCGACCTGATGTTTACGTCGGATGGACATTTGGTGGCACGCCATGAATGGACGGAATCCTTTACAAAACAAATGCAACAGGAATACGCCGTTGATACAAAGCAGGGCGGAAGACCTTGGAGCTACCATCAATTTAAAAACACCCCCATACACGGTTCCTATACTCCATTAGATTGGAAGGATGTATTGGATCTATTGGAGAACTATCCGGATGCCTATATTGTGACTGATACAAAAGAGCAGGACCCTGCCCAAATCAAGCAGTTGTTTGTACAACTGACCCATCAGGCCCAGGAGAAAAATCCCGAGCTTTTGTCTCGTATTGTCCCTCAAATTTATAATGAAGAAATGCTACAAACGCTGCGAAATATCTATCCTTATAAATCCATTATTTATACGCTCTATGCTACAGAAGATCCGGATGATGAGATTATTCGATTTGTCCAACACAATGATATCACGGCAGTGACTTTACCAGAAAATCGGGTGAGTGGTGACTTGGTAGAACGTTTGCGTCAGGCAGGAGCAGTGTGCTACGTAAATACGATTAATGAGTTGAAGGATGCTACTGAGTACGAGCAGATGGGTGTGCAAGGCTTTTATACGGATGTTTTAATGGAAAAAGAGCTTCGTAAACGCAGTTGGGTGTATGCGCTAAGACCATGAGCTGTCTGAACGAGGTGTTCCCATCTAATACGAACATTGACACCTTTTAGCCACTGTCATAGACTTAGCATAGAACGCTTTTGGATATTGGAATTCGGCTCGTCTGGATGATGACAAAAGCAATGGATGCTGGAGGAATGTGTGTTGGCAGATTCAATTCAATCTTGGAGGCATGTATTTAAGCTAGATCCTGACAAAGAACTGAATGATGAGACGCTTGATGCCGTGTGTATGTCTGGTACGGACGCCATTATGATCGGAGGTTCATCGGGCGTAACCTATGAAAATACGGTGGATTTGCTATCACGGGTTCGACGTTATGAGGTGCCGTGTGTGCTTGAGGTATCCGATTTGGAAGCTGTGGTGCCGGGGTTTGATCTATATATGATTCCCATGGTGTTGAATACCACTGACAGTAATTGGATTATAGGTCAGCACCAACGTGCGATTGAGCAATTTGGTTATATGATCCCTTGGGATTTGCTTGTGACGGAAGGATATATTGTTTTGAACGGTGATTCCACCGTCGCTAAGCTTACCAGTGCAAATACTTCGCTGAGTGCCTCTGCTGCTGCTTCATATGCACAGATTGCTGACAAGCTTATGCAGCTGCCGATTATATATGTGGAATATAGCGGTGTCTTTGGAGATATGGAGATGGTACAAAAGATACATCGCGGTACGGAACGGTCCCGTGTCCTATACGGAGGAGGCATCGTGGATAAATCTACCGCGTTACAAGCAGCAGCTGTTTGTGACACCATTGTAGTAGGAAACATTATTTATCGTGACTTGGCGAAAGCACTGGAGACGGTAGCTGTGAAGGATAGAGTGTAAATTTTATGATAGCTTAGGGAAAGGAGCATGCACGCATGCAATCAATAGATATACACGAGGCGGTAGCTCGCCTTAATCAGCCTCAGCGTCAGGCTGTGGAGGCGGTAGATGGTCCGCTGCTGATTATGGCTGGCGCGGGCAGTGGTAAGACACGGGTGCTTACGCACCGAATAGCTTACCTCATCGCGACTCGCAAGACGGCCCCATGGGGGATTTTGGCGATTACTTTTACGAACAAGGCCGCGCGTGAAATGCAGGATCGCGTATCCAAGCTGATTGGTCCGCAGGGGAGAGATGTGTGGGTATCCACCTTTCACTCCATGTGTGTGCGTATTTTACGCCGGGATATCGAGCGGATTGGATTCACCTCCAATTTCAGCATCTTGGATTCTACGGATCAGTTGTCTGTCATTCGGAGCTGCATGAAGGATCTAAATATAGATACCAAGAAGTTTGAACCCAAAGCGGTTCAGTCTATGATGAGTACGGCAAAAAATGAGCTGGTCACTCCCGAAATGTATGAACGCAAGATTGGCGATTATTTTGAAGGCATTGTGGCGAAGGTATATGCCAAGTACCAACAACGGCTCAAAAGTAACAACTCTCTTGATTTTGATGATTTGATCATGGCAACGATTCAGCTCTTTAAAGAAGTGCCTGAGGTGCTTGATTTCTACCAGAAGAAATTTCAATACATTCATGTTGATGAATATCAGGATACGAACCGTGCGCAGTACATGCTGTGTAAAATGCTGGCTGACAAGCATCACCGGCTATGCGTTGTAGGTGACAGTGACCAATCCATCTATCGGTGGCGGGGAGCAGATATTAGCAACATTTTGAACTTTGAAGAAGATTACCCGGAGGCACGTACAATTTTGCTGGAGCAGAACTACCGTTCCACTTCAAATATTCTTAATGCAGCCAACGAGGTCATTGGTCAAAATACCGGCCGTAAGCCGAAAAAACTATGGACCGACAAAGAAGGCGGAGCCAAGATTAAGGTTTACCGTGCTGACTCCGAGCATGACGAGGGCTACTTTATCGCCTCAGAAATTCATAAAAATATTAAGGCAGGCAAAACCTATAGTCATCATGCTATTTTGTATCGTACAAATGCTCAGTCACGGGTTGTCGAGGAAATTTTGATTAAATCAGATATTCCTTATCAAATCGTGGGCGGAATCAAGTTCTATGATCGTAAAGAGATTAAGGATTTGCTGGCATATCTACGTCTACTGTCCAATCCTGACGACGATATCAGCCTGACACGAATCATTAATGTGCCCAAACGAAGCATTGGCGACACAACCGTCGGTAAATTACAGGCAGCCGCGGCAGAACGTGGAGTTTCAATTTTCCGTGTGCTTCAAGTGGTAGATGATTTGGGCTTTGCTGGGCGCACACGCAATGCACTTGTAGAGTTTTACGATATGATTGAAGGTTTAAGTCGGATGGTAGATTACCTGTCAGTGACTGAGTTGACCGAAAAAATGCTGGAAACCACCCAATATCGATTGGAACTGCAAAACGAGAATACACTTGAGTCCCGCTCGCGTTTGGAGAATATTGATGAGTTTCTGTCGGTAACCATGGAATTTGAAAAAGGGACGGAAGACAAGTCGCTCGTCTCCTTCCTGACCGATCTTGCCCTGATTGCCGATATTGACTCCATGAATGATGATGAAGAGGAACAGAGTGATGCAGTTGTATTAATGACCATGCATAGCGCCAAAGGACTGGAGTTTCCTATCGTATTTATCGTTGGTATGGAGGAGGGGGTATTCCCTCACAGCAGGGCCTTTTTGGACAATGAAGAGCTGGAGGAAGAGCGCAGATTGGCGTATGTCGGGATTACCCGTGCCGAGGAGCAGTTGTTCCTCACATGCGCACAGATGCGCACTCTGTTTGGACGCACCACAGCTAACCCGCCTTCCCGCTTTCTCGAAGAGATTCCGGATGAGTTAAAAGAGGATACGATCATCAAGCGTGACCGCTACCGTCGTTCAGGCAATGTAGGTGGATCTTATGGTGGTCGCGGACTAGGCAAAGGTGGCAGCAGCAACTTTGGCGGAGAACGTTCATTTGATATGATGAGCCGTAGTGGCTCGTCTGTTTCCGCATCGCCTCGCGTCACAGTAACCACGTCTTCACCCGCAAGACCAGCTCCGACTGCTTCGACAGGAGGTCCATCCATTTTTGCTGCCGGAGACAAGGTACAGCATGGCAAATGGGGAATTGGAACTATCGTAGCTGTAAAAGGGACAGGCAATGATATGGAGCTCCAAATTGCTTTCCCGGCTCCGGTAGGGGTTAAACGTCTGTTGGCTGGCTTTGCGCCGATTACAAAAGTAGAATAAAATTTAAAATATCATTAAATCTCGAACCTCATAGGGCAGCTTGGCATAGGCCTCTGCCCTAATGAAGTTCCCGGAGGGATACGCCTGCATGAATCCAATGCACAGAATGGAGCAGCTTGTTGCTGAACTGAACACATATAACTATCACTACTATACATTGGATGAGCCCCAGATCAGCGACAAAGAATATGATGTGCTTTATGACGAACTGGTAGCGCTTGAACAGGCCAGCGGGCTTGTGCTGCCGGATTCGCCAACACAGCGTGTGGGCGGGGAGATCCTCAAGGGTTTCACACCGCATCGCCATCTCGCCCCATTATGGAGTCTTGATAAAGCTCAGAATATGGAGCAGCTACGTGCATGGAATGCGCGTGTCGTGAAGCTGGTCAATGATTACAATACCAAGAACCCGGAGCAGCCTTTGCCATCTCTAGGCTATGCGATAGAATTAAAATTTGATGGATTGACGCTGAACCTGACGTATACGGATGGACAGCTGGTGCAGGCTTCTACCCGCGGTAATGGTGTAGTAGGTGAGGGGATACTGGCACAGGTGAAAACGATTAAATCCGTGCCGCTTACCATACCTTTTAAAAATGGAACTATTGAAGTACAGGGAGAAGGAATCATGAATCTCTCTGTACTGTCCCAATATAATGAGACTGCTGCAGAACCTCTTAAAAATGCGCGGAACGCCGCAGCTGGGGCTTTACGTAACCTGAATCCCAAAGTAACAGCAGAGCGGCGTTTGAATGCTTTTTTCTACAATGTGGGCTATGCGGATCGTATTCAGTTTAACAGTCACCAGGAGATGATGACTTTCCTGCGTGAAAATCATTTTAAGGTAAATCCATATCTGACTTACTTTGATAACTTTGATGATGTAATGGAGCAGTTGACTGAGATCGAAGAATCCCGTGCGGGATTGGACTATCTCATTGATGGAGCAGTATTAAAAATTACAGATATGCGCACGCGTGAGGTTCTCGGTTATACCGATAAATTCCCGCGCTGGGCGGTGGCCTATAAGTTCGAAGCAGAGGAAACGACTACCGTTCTTAACTCGGTCGAGTGGAATGTAGGTAGAACGGGGAAGATCACTCCACTGGCAAGAGTAGAACCAGTAGAGCTGGCGGGAGTCACTGTACAAAATTGTACGCTGAACAATGCTGGTGACATCGAACGTAAAAACCTGAAGTTTGCTTTGGGGGCACGGGTGTTTATTCGTCGCTCAAACGATGTCATTCCGGAGATTTTAGGAAAAGTAACATCTGAGAACGACGGGGAGGAAATTGTTGTACCAGATCACTGCCCAGCTTGTGGGTTTCCGCTGCAGCAGCGTGGCGCCCATTTATTTTGCGACAATAAGCTCGGTTGTAAACCACAAATTGTGGCCCGCATTTCCCATTTTGCTTCACGTGATGCTATGGATATCGAGACATTCAGTGACAAAACAGCTATCCAACTGCATGATGAACTGGGAGTTCGTGAACCTGCAGATCTGTATACATTGAAATATGATGATCTCGTGAAGCTGGAACGGTTTGGTGAGAAAAAGGCCAATAACCTCTTGGCGGCACTTGAAAAGAGTAAGGAGAGAGATTTGGCTTCTTTCCTTTATGCTCTGGGCATACCGAACACTGGTAAAGCGACGACACGCATGTTGGCAGAACACTATCGTGATTTGCACAAAACGATGTCCGCTACGGTGGATGAACTGATAGAACTGCCGGATGTAGGTGGGATTGTCGCAGAAAGCATTGTTGCATTCTTTGCCGATCCATTTACTCAAGCGGGAATTGAAAAGATGCTGTCTCTAGGGGTGAAAGCTCAGGCTCCAGAAGCTCCACAAGTGAAGAAGACAGATAGCTTTTTCAGCGGCAAAACGGTTGTGCTCACAGGTACCTTGCATCAGCTTACGCGTGATGAAGCTGCATCCAGGCTGGAGGCGATGGGAGCCAAAGTTGCCGGATCTGTATCCAAAAAGACGGATCTAGTCATCGCTGGTGAAAAGGCTGGGAGCAAGCTGGCTAAAGCACAACAACTCGGGATCGCCACCATAGAAGATGAAGACGAATTCATCAGACTATTAGAACAAGAATAAATAGTTTTGCAATAAGGGCAGTCATTCCGCTTCAGAGCGGAGTGGCTGCCCTTATTATCTGTTATGTAGTAAAGAACAAAGAATATAAAAAGTGCTTGCTAATTAACTTTAGGCATGATATATTATTAGACGTTGCTTTGAGAATAGTATTTCTTGAAGCGAGGTTGCTGATATGATAATCAAAAAAAAGATTTGACAAGAAAGCAACTAACATGTTATGATATAATTCCTGGCTCGTTAAATGAAACGAGGACAGACAAGTTCTTTGAAAACTGAACAAATGGATGATGAAATAAAGATTACTTCTTTTATTAAGAAGAATCGCTAGCATTAAAAATGAGCTAATCGCTCTTTCTGTAAACCAACTTCGGTTGGTCTTTAATGGAGAGTTTGATCCTGGCTCAGGACGAACGCTGGCGGCGTGCCTAATACATGCAAGTCGAGCGGGGTCAATTAGAAGCTTGCTTCTAATTGACCTAGCGGCGGACGGGTGAGTAACACGTAGGCAACCTGCCCACAAGACAGGGATAACTACCGGAAACGGTAGCTAATACCCGATACATCCTTTTCCTGCATGGGTGAAGGAGGAAAGGCGGAGCAA
>NZ_VIJZ01000038.1 GCF_006874425.1 Paenibacillus ottowii | reverse complement strand
TCCAGTATCCAACGATTGCTGAGCTGAATGGACGGGTGCAACGGGTGACCCGCGTGTCGGATCAAGGAGAAGTCACTGGACATGTGGCCTTGACACCGATTCAACACTGGTTTATTGAACAGCAGCCTTCCCATCCTGAACACTACAACCAGGCTCTAATGCTGCACCGTGAGGATCGACTGGACGAAACAGCGCTTCGTCAGGCGCTGCAACGCATTGTTGAGCATCATGATGCTTTGCGCATCGTATTCCGCCAAGATGCAGACGGTGGGTATGCAGCATGGAACCGTGGCGTACAAGAAGGAGAGTTGTACAGCCTTGAAGTGGTGGATTATACCCAAGAGTCTAACTTTGCTCATTTGCTGGAGAATAAGGCCAGCGAAATCCAAAGCAGCATTTGTCTAGATCAAGGCCCATTGGTGAAGCTGGGTCTGTTCCGTTGCAGCGATGGAGACCATTTGTTGGTGGCGATCCACCATTTGGTGGTCGACGGCGTGTCATGGCGTATTTTGCTGGAGGATTTGGCATCCGGCTATGAGCAGGCTTTACGGGGCGAGTCTGTCGGCTTGCCGAATAAGACGGATTCCTTCCTCCTGTGGGCAGATCAGCTGTCAGCTTATGCGAACAGCACCGCGTTGGAGAAGGAACGTGCGTATTGGGAGCAGGTGGAGCGAGCGGGTGCTGTACAAGAGGCATTGCCTAAGGATTACACTCGTAAGTCTCAGGCCAAGCCACAGCTTCGCGATGATCGGACACTAACCGTGGCATGGACGGTTGAAGAAACGGAACAATTCTTGAAACAAGCTCATCGGGCCTACCACACGGAAGCAAACGACCTGTTGCTGACAGCGCTGGGCACGGCCATTCAGGAGTGGGCTGGTCTAAGTCAGGTGCTTGTCAATCTGGAGGGGCACGGCCGGGAAGCGATTTTGCCAGATGTAGATATTACGCGAACGGTCGGTTGGTTCACCAGCCAATTCCCGGTTGTGCTGGATATGGGCGAGGACCGGAATGTGGGACGGCGTATCAAGAACGTCAAGGAAGGGCTGCGCCGTTTGCCGCATAAAGGGATTGGATACGGGATGTTGAGATATCTGGCGGACGGGGAAGGAAACGCAGCTTTTGTTGCCGAGCCGGAAATCAGCTTTAACTATCTTGGCCAATTCGATCAGGATTTAAAAAATAATGCATTCCGCATGTCTCCTTATTCCGTCGGAGCTTCCATAAGTGACACGTTGACCAAG
>NZ_VIJZ01000037.1 GCF_006874425.1 Paenibacillus ottowii | reverse complement strand
GCACCGACGGCATGTTGTAGTTCACATCCTGCGGATCGAACTGATGCAGCACATACAGTCGTTTTTGTGCCGAGGACAGCGGATAGAAGCTGCGCTCTTCCGCTACCGGAATGGACGCATACGTCACCTGATCTAGACCTTCCAGCACAGCTGCCAGTTGTTCAATCGTTGGCGCTTCAAAAATGCTGCGCAGTGGAAGCGGCTTGTTCAGCTCCTTGTGAATCCTTGAGGCCAGTGTCGTCGCCCGCAGCGAGTGTCCGCCAATCTCAAAGAAGTTTTCCTTCACGCCGACCTGCGCCAGTCCCAGCACGTCCTGCCAAATTTGCGCCAGCTTCACTTCCACCCATGTCCGCGGTGCAACATAGTCGGCTCCGCTTTGCAGGCTGTCTTCGGGTGCTGGCAGGGCTTTGCGGTCGATTTTACCGTTTGGTGTCAGCGGCATCTGCTCCAGCTGTACCAGATAGGAAGGGATCATGTAACCCGGCAGCTTCTGGCTCAAGGCGCTGCGTAGCTCACTTGCGACAACTTCCTTATCGGCGACCACATAAGCGCAGAGTTGCTTCTGCCCTTGCTCATCTTCCCGTGCAATGACCACAACTTCTTGCACTGCCTCCAGCTTCAACAGCTGCGTTTCTACCTCGCTCAGTTCGATCCGGTAGCCCCGAATTTTCACCTGCGTATCGATCCGCCCCTTATAATCCAGCGTATCATCCGCATTTAAGCGTACCATGTCGCCTGTGCGATAGCAGCGTTCTCCGCTGCGGAACGGGCTGTCAATGAACTTTTCGGACGTCAGGTCCGGACGGTTACGGTAACCACGTGCTACCCCGTCACCGCCTACCAGTAGTTCACCCCATACCCCGACGGGCTGAAGCCGCATCGAACGGTCCACGACGTACGCTGTCGAATTATGGATCGGTCTGCCAATAGGCACCGATTCCGATTGCACACCAGGGATCGCATGCACTGTGGAAAAGGTTGTATTTTCAGTCGGGCCATAGATGTTACTGATTCGCAGGGACGGATGGGCCTCTAGCACCCGGTTCATATGTGGTACGGACATCACATCACCACCGACCAGCAGCTCCCGTATCCCCTCGAACAGTGTCAAATCCTGCTGAGACAGCTGGTTAAAGAGCGGTGTAGTCAAAAACATCGTGGTAATGCCATGGCTGTGAACAGCTTCCTTAAGCTTGAGCACGTCCAAAATGACATCCTGTCTAACTAGCACAAGCCGTCCACCGTTCAATAGCGCTCCCCAAATTTCAAAAG
This sequence comes from Paenibacillus ottowii, assembly GCF_006874425.1. Lineage (GTDB taxonomy): Bacteria > Bacillota > Bacilli > Paenibacillales > Paenibacillaceae > Paenibacillus > Paenibacillus ottowii. The sequence goes on along the minus strand of NZ_VIJZ01000037.1, from coordinate 396 downwards.
TGGATGCGTCGAAAACAATAGCGCCTGTTTGCAAAATGCGCGTGTCAGCGTCCAACTGTGCGTAGTTTGTATTTTTCACCAAACGTACGACATTGCGATGCTCTACCATGACACCCTTCGGCTGCCCCGTCGTACCCGACGTATAGATCACATACGCCAGATCGTTCGGACCGGACAACGGCTCCAGGTTGGAATCCTCCTCGTGATACACACTCTGTGACCCATTCAGCACCAGTACCTGACCATCAAAAGCTGCTTTGTCCACCAGATGGCTTTGCGTTAACAACAGCTCTGCTCCCGAGTCGTCCAGCATGTAGCGGATACGCTCCTCCGGATACGTCGGATCGATAGGGACATATGCACCTCCGGCTTTCAAAATGCCTAACATGCCCACAA
>NZ_VIJZ01000036.1 GCF_006874425.1 Paenibacillus ottowii | reverse complement strand
TTGTGGGCATGTTAGGCATTTTGAAAGCCGGAGGTGCATATGTCCCTATCGATCCGACGTATCCGGAGGAGCGTATCCGCTACATGCTGGACGACTCGGGAGCAGAGCTGTTGTTAACGCAAAGCCACCTGGTGGACAAAGCAGCTTTTGATGGTCAGGTACTGGTGCTGAATGGGACACAAAGTGTGTATCACGAGGAGGATTCCAACCTGGAGCCGTTGTCCGGTCCGAACGATCTGGCGTATGTGATCTATACGTCGGGTACGACGGGGCAGCCGAAGGGTGTCATGCTAGAGCATCGCGGTCTGTGTAATCTGAAAACGTATTTTGATCAGGAATTCCAGATCAGTACGTCGGATCATACATTGCTGTTTGCCAGCTATTCGTTTGATGCGTCTTGTTGGGAAATCTTCCAAACTCTATTCTGTGGTGCTACGTTGTATGTACCAACGTCAGAGACGATTTTGGACTATGAGAGATTCGAGCATTACATGACAGAACATCAGATTACAATGGCGACATTACCACCGACCTATGCGGTCTATCTGGAGCCAGAACAGATGCCATACCTGCGTATTCTGATGACTGCGGGTTCAGCTGCTTCAACAGAGCTGGTATACAAGTGGAAGGATCAAGTGGCGTACTACAACGGTTATGGTCCAACTGAAAACTCGGTGGCGACGTCGAGCTGGCCAGTATCCAAGGATGAGAGAGCAGGACAGCTAATTTCTATCGGACGCCCTTTGCCGAATCACCGGGTATACATGGTTGATGTACATGGACATTTGGCTCCGATAGGCGTAGCAGGTGAACTGTGTGTGTCCGGTCCAGGTCTGGCTCGCGGCTATCTGGATCGTCCAGAGCTAACGGATGAGAAATTTGTACCGAATTCATTCGCGGCTGGCGAGGTAGGTTATGAAAGAATGTACCGGACGGGTGACTTGGCGAGATGGATGCCGGATGGCAACATCGAATACTTGGGCCGGATCGATCATCAGGTGAAAATCCGGGGTTATCGGATCGAGCTGGGCGAGGTCGAGGCACAAATTTTGAAAGTGGAGGACATACAAGAGGTCATCGTACTGGCCCAGGCGGACGAGCAGGGACAAAACCAACTGGTGGCGTACTTTGTTGCCGAACGTGACGTGAGTGCTGGTGAGCTGCGAAGCTTACTGGGTGAGGAGTTGCCAAACTACATGGTGCCTTCGTACTTGGTACAGCTGGAGCAGATGCCGCTGACACCGAACGGTAAAATCGACCGCAAAGCCCTGCCAGCACCCGAAGGCAGCCTGCAAAGCGGAGCCGACTATGTCGCACCGCGGACGTGGGTGGAAGTGAAACTGGCGCAAATTTGGCAGGACGTGCTGGGCCTGGTGCAGGTCGGCGTGAAGGAAAACTTCTTCGAGATTGGTGGACATTCCCTGCGGGCGACGACACTGGCCTCGAAGATTCACAAGGAGCTGAACAAACCGCTTCCACTGCGCAGTATTTTTGAAGCACCAACGATTGAGCAACTGGCCGTTGTACTGGAACAGCTGGATCAAGTGACGTATGCGTCCATTCCGGTAGCGGAAGAGCGCAGCTTCTATCCGCTGTCCTCGGCACAAAAACGACTGTATGTGCTGCATCAGTTCGATCCGCAGGATGTGAACTACAACATGCCGTCGGTGC
>NZ_VIJZ01000035.1 GCF_006874425.1 Paenibacillus ottowii | reverse complement strand
TGGCTTTGCGTTAACAACAGCTCTGCTCCCGAGTCGTCCAGCATGTAGCGGATACGCTCCTCCGGATACGTCGGATCGATAGGGACATATGCACCTCCGGCTTTCAAAATGCCTAACATGCCCACAATCATATCTACCGAACGCTCGGTCATCAGACCCACCAGCCGATCCTTCGTCACGCCTTGACTGCGCAAGGTACGAGCCAGACGATTCGCACGTTCATTCAGCTCGCGATAAGTTAGCTGCTCTCCTTCAAAGTATAACGCTGGCTGTTCCGGTGTCTGCACTGCTTGTGCTTCGAACAAGCCATGGATCGTTTGCTCACTTGGATACTCGGCAGCTGTATCTCCCCATACGCGGAGAATTTGCTCGCGTTCCTGCTCGCTTAACACATCCAGCTCCTGCACTCGAATGTTCGGATTCGCTACCACTTGCTCCAGTAGCTGTATCAGATGGCCCTGCGTCCGTTCCACCGCTTCTCGATCATATAACTTCGCATTGTATTCGAATCGGATTTTCATCGCTTCCTGCGGCATCACGACCAGATTGAAATCATAGTTCGTTTGTTCAATCATGCCTGCATTGCTGATTACAAAATCCGACGCTGCACCTTCGCCAAGCTGCTCGACCTGCTCTTCCACCGGATAGTTTTCAAACACGATAATGTGGTTGATCAGCTCTTGTTTTTGCTCGGTCAAGGCTTGAATTTCATACAGCGGATACGTTTCATAATCTTGAGAAGCCAGCGCCTGCTGCTGATTCGCTCTGATCAGGTCGGCAAAGGTGTCCTCAGCCTGGCTGCGGATACGAATTGGGATGGTGTTAATGAACAAGCCCACCATATTTTCGATCCCCGAAATCTCAGCCGGGCGACCCGATACGACACCGCCAAAGACGGCATCGTCACTACCGTTGTACTTTTGAAGCAATAAGCCCCAGGCGGTTTGCAGTAGCGTATTGGCGGTCACGTGGTACTGCTTGGCCACCATTTCCAGACGTCCCGTCAAGTCTTGGCCCAGATCGCACAGTACATGCTCAAATTGTTCACCGTCTGCTTTCGCACCTACTTTTCCGGTCGGAATTGACGTTTGCTGATCATAGCCCAGCAAATATTCCTTCCAGTATGAAGCAGCTGCTTCTACATCCTGGGCTTCCAGCCACGCAATATACTGACTGTATGGAGTCACAGGCGCGAGCTTTGGTGCTCGATGCTCTACGGCTGCAAAATAAGCCTCAAACACCTCATCTGTTACCAGCGCCACACACCAGCCGTCCATCAAAATGTGGTGAGAGCTCCATACAAAGTAATAATCCTCATCACCGGTCCGTAAAATCGCCACGCGCATCAACGCATCCCGGGACAAATCGAACCCGGCTGCCTTGTCCTGGCGAATAAATTCCTGCACATACGCGTCACGTTCCTGATCGTCCAAATGACGCACATCTTCATATCTGAAACCGACTTCCTTACGGCGGAAAATCACCTGCACGGGCTCATCCTGCCAGCCGCTGATGAAATTGGCTCTAAAGATCTCATGCCGCTGCGCCAATTGATTCAAGCTATCTTGGAAAATATCCGCTTGGAAGCGACCGCGCAAATCAAAGGTTGTTTGTTCGAAATAAGCCCCTGATTCTGCATCCATCAGACTATGGAACAACATGCCTTTTTGCATCGGGGTCAGTGCGTATACATTTTCCACTTCCCCGATGTCACGGGTCCGCTCGATCAGTTG
>NZ_VIJZ01000034.1 GCF_006874425.1 Paenibacillus ottowii | reverse complement strand
ACAAGCTCATCGCGCGTACAACACGGAAATGAATGACCTGTTGCTGGCTGCGCTCGGAAAAGCCGTCTATGACTGGTCTGGTTCCGAACGGGTGCTGATCAACCTGGAGGGCCATGGACGGGAAGCCATTGTACCGGATGTGGATATTACGCGCACGGTCGGCTGGTTTACGAGCCAATTCCCAGTTGTACTGGATGGAAGTCTGGGAGAAGGAGGACATACCGCTCGCCTGATCAAGCGGACCAAGGAAGGGCTGCGTCATATTCCGCAAAAAGGCATCGGCTATGGGATTTTACGCTATTTGTCCGATATGAACGTGCTGGAAAAAGCAGACGTGCAGTTACAGGCTCAGCCTGAAATCAGTTTTAACTATTTGGGCCAATTCGATCAGGATTATAAAGGCAATGATCTGCAGCCTTCCGCCTATTCCATTGGTGTGCCTGTCAGCACGAATGCGACTATGGATTTTGCGCTGGATATCAATGGAGTCATTGAGGATGGCGAGTTGATGTTCACGATTCGCTATGGTACAACGCAATTCCGTCATGAAACGATTGCACGGCTTGGAGAACTGCTGGCATCCAATCTGCGTGAAGTCATTCATCATTGCGTCACCCAAGAGAGAACGGTGCTGACCCCAAGTGATGTCCTGTTAAACCATGTCACGCTGGACGAGCTGGAGCAATTGGTGGAAGATACACGGGATCTGGGCGAGCTGGAAAATGTGTATGCTTTGACGCCGATGCAAAAGGGGATGCTCTTCTTCAGCCTGATGGATGAGAATTCGGCGGCTTATTTTGAGCAGGCTACCTTTGAGTTGAACGGGCGTTTTGATGTGGTTACCTTCGGCAAGAGCTTGGATCTGCTCGTACAGCGTCATGAGGCATTGCGGACGAACGTTATCAACACCTGGAAGGATGAGCCTGTGCAGGTCGTTTTCCGTCATCGCAGCGGAGAGTTGTACTATGAAGACCTGCGCGGACTAGAAAAAGAGGAACGAGAAGCTCGGGTGAAAGCTTTTGTCCTCGAGGATAAAGCGAAAGGATTCCGCCTCGCAGAGGATGCGCTCATTCGTGTCTCGATTTTGCAAACCGGGGATGAAACGTACCACTTTGTTTGGAGCTTCCATCACATTTTGATGGATGGCTGGTGCCTGTCTTTTATGACACAGGAGGTATTCGGCAGTTATCTGGCCCTGCGCGCGGGTCATGAGCCAGCACTGGAGCCTGTCACGCCGTTCAGTCGCTTTATCGAATGGCTGGAACGTCAGGACCGTGAGGCGGCCCTGCAATACTGGCGTGGGTATCTGGCGGACTACGAGCAGCAAATTACGCTTCCGCAGCAAAAAGCCCTGCCGAAATCGGTACAAGTCGGGGAATATGTCGCTGAAGATTTGGAATGTGACTTCCAGCCAGAGCTGGTAGCTCAGATCGAACGGGTGGCGAAGCAAAATCAGGTCACGATCAACACGCTGATTCAGACCGTATGGGGCGTTCTGTTGCAGAAGTATAACCATAGTTCGGATGTCGTGTTCGGCAGCGTTGTGTCCGGTCGTCCAGGGGATATTCCAGGTGTGGAGCATATGATCGGGCTATTCATTAATACGATTCCAGTGCGTGTACAGTCTGAACAAGGTGAAACCTTTGCCGAGCTGATGAAACGAACACAGCGACAGGCTCTGGCTTCCAATGCCTATGATGCGTTCCCGCTGTATGAAATCCAAGCACTGACTGAGCAGAAGCAGGATTTAATCAACCATATTATGATATTTGAAAATTACCCGGTGGAGCAGCAGGTAGAGCAGT
>NZ_VIJZ01000033.1 GCF_006874425.1 Paenibacillus ottowii | reverse complement strand
ACTGCTCTACCTGCTGCTCCACCGGGTAATTTTCAAATATCATAATATGGTTGATTAAATCCTGCTTCTGCTCAGTCAGTGCTTGGATTTCATACAGCGGGAACGCATCATAGGCATTGGAAGCCAGGGCTTGCCGCTGTGTTCGTTTCATCAGCTTGGCAAAGGTTTCACCTTGTTCAGACTGCACACGCACTGGAATCGTATTAATGAATAGCCCGATCATATGCTCCACACCTGGAATATCCCCTGGACGACCGGACACAACGCTGCCGAACACGACATCCGAACTGTTGTTATACTTCTGCAACAGAACGCCCCATACGGTCTGAATCAGCGTGTTGATCGTGACCTGATTTTGCTTCGCCACCCGTTCGATCTGAGCCACCAGCTCTGGCTGGAAGTCACATTCCAGATCTTCAGCGACATATTCCCCGACTTGCATCGATTTCGGCAGGGCTTTTTGCTGCGGAAGCGTAATTTGCTGCTCGTAGTCCGCCAGATACCCACGCCAGTATTGCAAGGCCGCCTCACGATCCTGACGTTCCAGCCATTCGATAAAGCGACTGAACGGCGTGACAGGCTCCAGCGCTGGCTCATGACCCGCGCGCAGGGCCAGATAGCTGCCGAATACCTCCTGTGTCATAAAAGACAGGCACCAGCCATCCATCAAAATGTGATGGAAGCTCCAAACAAAGTGGTACGTTTCATCCCCGGTTTGCAAAATCGAGACACGAATGAGCGAATCCTCTGCGAGGCGGAATCCTTTTGCTTTATCCTCGAGGACAAAAGCTTTCACCCGAGCTTCTCGTTCCTCTTTTTCTAGTCCGCGCAGGTCTTCATAGTACAACTCTCCGCTGCGATGGCGGAAAACGACCTGCACAGGCTCATCCTTCCAGGTGTTGATAACGTTCGTCCGCAATGCCTCATGACGCTGTACGAGCAGATCCAAGCTCTTGCCGAAGGTAACCACATCAAAACGCCCGTTCAGTTCAAAGGTAGCCTGCTCAAAATAAGCCGTCGAGTTCTCATCCATCAGGCTGAAGAAGAGCATCCCCTTTTGCATCGGCGTCAAAGCATACACATTTTCCAGCTCGCCCAGATCCCGCGTATCTTCCACCAATTGCTCCAGCTCGTCCAGCGTGACATGGTTTAACAGGACATCACTTGGGGTCAGCACCGTTCTCTCTTGGGTGACGCAATGATGAATGACTTCACGCAGATTGAATGCCAGCAGTTCTCCAAGCCGTGCAACCGTTTCATGACGGAATTGCGTTGTGCCATAGCGAATCGTGAACATCAACTCGCCATCCTCAATGACTCCATTGATATCCAGCGCAAAATCCATAGTCGTATTCGTGCTGACAGGCACACCAATGGAATAGGCGGAAGGCTGTAGATCATTGCCTTTATAATCCTGATCGAATTGGCCCAAATAGTTAAAACTGATTTCAGGCTGAGCCTGTAACTGCACGCCTGCTTTTTCCAACACGTTCATATCGGACAGGTAGCGTAAAATCCCATAGCCGATGCCTTTTTGCGGAATATGACGCAGCCCTTCCTTGGTCCGCTTGATCAGGCGAGCGGTATGTCCTCCTTCTCCCAGACTTCCATCCAGTACAACCGGGAATTGGCTCGTAAACCAGCCGACCGTGCGCGTAATATCCACATCTGGTACAACGGCTTCCCGTCCATGGCCCTCCAGGTTGATCAGCACCCGTTCGGAACCAGACCAGTCATAGACGGCTTTTCCGAGCGCAGCCAGCAACAGGTCATTCATTTCCGTGTTGTACGCGCGATGAGCTTGT
>NZ_VIJZ01000032.1 GCF_006874425.1 Paenibacillus ottowii | reverse complement strand
GGAGTGATGAAAAGCAATCCGAAGGGGTATTCCACACCTATGTGGAAGAACAAGCGCAGCTTGTGCCAGATCACGTGGCCGTTGTATACGAGGATCGGCAGCTGACGTACCGTGAGCTGAACGAGCGTGGGAACCAGCTTGCCCGTAGATTGCGGAATGAGGGCATTGGACGTGAGTCGATTGTTGGTATTTTGAGCGAGCGCTCGGTGGATATGCTGGTCGGCGTATTAGCGGTATGGAAAGCCGGAGGCGCCTATGTACCGCTGGATGCGGATTATCCGTCCGAACGGATTCGCTTTATGCTGGAGGACAGCGGTGCGACGGTGCTGCTTACGCAAACCGGTTTGCAGGAGCGTGCACAGGCATGGCTAGAGGAAAGCCGGCAGGCTCTGGTCGGAAGACAGACTGAGGGCGAGCTGGAAACAGCGGCTGGCGCTGAAACGATGGAAAGAGACTGTCTGAATGAAGGCGTAAGCTTGCAATCAGATTCGAAGTCTAATAGCCAAGCGGCATCCGAACCGGCAACAGGGCTGTGTCTGCATACTGTATTGGCGCTGGATGATGAGTCGCTGTATACCGGGGATGCCACGGATATTGAACCGATCAATGAACCGCAGGATCTGGCGTATGTGATTTATACGTCGGGGACAACCGGACGTCCGAAGGGCGTCATGGTCGAACATCGCAGCTTGGTGAATACGGCTGCGGCGTATCGCCGGGATTACCGTCTGAACCAGTTCCCGGTACGATTGCTGCAACTGGCAAGCTTCTCCTTCGACGTGTTCGTCGGCGATATTGCACGGACGCTCTATAACGGGGGCACGATGGTCATCTGTCCGAAAGACGACCGCATTGACCCAAGTCGTCTATATGGCTGGATTCACGATTATCAAATTACCGTGTTCGAATCGACACCAGCCTTGATCATACCGTTTATGCAGCATGTGTATGAACAGGGACTTGACATGAGTAGTCTGGAGCTGCTCATCACGAGCTCAGATAGCTGCAGCGTGACGGACTATCGGGTGCTGCAAGAACGGTTTGGTGCGGATATCCGCATTATTAACAGCTACGGCGTTACGGAAGCGGCGATTGACTCCAGCTTCTATGACGAAGAGCTGTCGAAGCTGCCAAGCAGCGGCCATGTGCCGATTGGGCAGGCGTGGCTGAACGCCCGTTTCTACATCGTGGACAGCCAGCTGAATCCAGTGCCAATCGGTGTACTGGGTGAGCTGTGCATTGGCGGTGCTGGCGTGGCACGGGGATACCTGAACCGTGCGGACTTGACCGCTGAGAAATTCGTAGCGAACCCGTACGTACCGGGTGAACGACTGTATCGCACCGGCGACTTGGCGCGGTGGATGCCAGACGGCAATGTAGACTTTATTGGCCGGATGGACTACCAAGTCAAAATCCGCGGGTACCGGATTGAGTTAGGCGAGATTGAAACCGCGATCCAGCAGGTGCCGGGTGTGCGTCAAGCCGTAGTCATCGACCGGACGGACGAGCGTGGGCACAAGTATTTGTGTGGGTACCTCACGGGAGCAACCGAGCTGCGGATCGAGGAGGTACAGGCAGCCCTAGAAGTAGGACTGCCAGCGCACATGGTGCCTGCACGTCTGATACAACTGGAGACCATTCCGCTGACGAGCAACGGCAAAATCGACCGTAAGGCCTTGCCAGAGCCAGAAGGCAGCATCCATACGGGAGCAGCCTATGTGGCCCCGCGTACGAAGGTGGAGCAGGTACTGGCTGCGGTATGGGCCGGAGTGCTGGGCGTAGAAGCCGTAGGCACGCAGGATAACTTCTTCGAGCTGGGCGGCGATTCGATCAAGGCCTTGCAAGTCTCGTCCCGTTTGCTGCAAGCAGGTTACCGATTGAACATGAAGGATCTGTTCAGTCATCCAACGGTAGCATCGCTCAGTCCGCTGCTTCGTACCGATGGCAAGATGGCCAGTCAGGAAGAAGTCGTAGGCCAGGTGAATCTGACACCTATTCAGCGTTGGTTCTTCGAGCAGCAGCCAGCTGACCTGCACCACAGCAACCAGGCCATGATGCTGTACCGATCCGGGCGCTTTGATGTTGACGCGCTGCGCCGTACGATGGACCGTATTGTCCAGCATCATGACGCACTGCGCACGGTATTCCGTGAGACGGAGCAGGGTTATGTCGCTTGGAACCGCAGCGTAGAGGA
>NZ_VIJZ01000031.1 GCF_006874425.1 Paenibacillus ottowii | reverse complement strand
GAAAGAAAGGTCGCTATCTTTGTGACGAAATACCATCTGCAATGGCTCCTGACCGTGTCCGGTCTCAAACCGATGGAAATTCGTCCGCAGCGCTTCATGACGCTGTGTCAGCAGATCCAGACTCTTGTGGAAAATAGCGACATCAAAGCTGCCGTGCTGATCAAACGACGCTTGCTGGAAGTAGGCGCCTGAGTCTGGCTCCATCAGGCTATGGAACAGCATCCCCTTTTGCATCGGAGAAAGAGCATACACATTTTCCAGCTCACCCACAGAAGCCGTTTGTTTCGTCAATTGTTCCAGCTGTTCCAACGATAAGCCTTTGAACAAGATATCGCTTGGCGTTAGCTCACTTCGCTCTTGAGACGCGCAATGCTTGATTACTTCCTGCAAGCTTTCCTGCAGCAGCCGGGCAAACTTCTCTACATTTTGCTGATGGTATACTTGGCTGTCATAGCGAATTTCCAAGGTCAGCACGCCTGCTGTAATCATGCCGTTCACATTCAGCGGCTGCTCCAGCACGGTGCGGTCACTCAGCGGCTCTCCACCTGGATGTGAAGACAGCGTGATTTCTCCATGTTCCAAGTCCTGATCAAATTGACCCAAATAGTTAAAGCTGATCTCCGGCTGCAGGCTCAAGCAAGAATGAGCATCATCCTGAGACAAGTATTTCAAGATACCGTAGCCGATGCCCTTATGCGGTACATGACGCAGGTCCTCTTTTACCCGCTTGATGCGCTGTCCTACTTCTGATGTTCCATCCACATCCAGCAGCACGGGATACTGGCTTGTAAACCAGCCCACCGTACGTGTGATGTCGATATCTGGAACGATGGCTTCCCGGCCATGTCCCTCCAGATGAACCAGCACACGCTTCTGCCCACTCCAGTTGTACAATGCGCTGCCGAGTGCGGTTAACAGCAGATCATTGACCTCGGTGTTGTACGCCCGGTGCGATTCCTGAAGCAGCAGTCGGGTTTCCTGTTCGCTCCAAGCCACGGTCACCGTCTCACTGTTTCTGACCAGCAAAGGCTGTCCGGCCGCTCTTTCGTGATCCTTAGGCAGTGATGCAACTTCGATGTGGCCAAGACGCTGCCAGTATTCGCGTTCATTGTCGACGGCCGGACTGTTCGCATATTGAGACAACCGCTCTGCCCAAGCAGAGAACGAATCCGTTTTATATGGCAAGCGAATCGCTTCTCCCCGAACGGCCTGTTCATATCCAGTCGCAAAATCCTCAAACACAATCCGCCATGAAATGCCGTCTACGACCAAATGGTGGATCGCAATCAGTAAATGATCTCCATCCATGCAGCGGAAAAGTCCCAGCTTCACCAGCGGACCTTCATCCAGACGAATGGAGCTTTGGATGACACTCGCCTTCCTTTCAATGGCGGCTGCCACCTCTGCCATGTTTTGCACATCCATCAAATCCACAACGTCCAGATGATACAGCTCGCCTTCCTTCACACCGCGATTCCACGCTTTATAGCCCTGTTCGGTCTGACGGAAAACCATACGTAGCGCATCATGATGCTCCGTCACCTTGGTCACCGTGCGATGCAATGCGTCTAGATCGAAACCTTCCGCTTTGTGCAGCATTACCGACTGGTTGAAATAATGCGGCTCTGCCGACGATAGTTCAAAGAACCATTGCTGGATCGGAGTCAGCTTGACGTTGCCCGAAACTTCACCCTGATCGGCTGTACGGCTAACGTTGTGTACATGACCGCTCAGCAGCGAAATGGACGGATATTGGAACAAATCCTTCATATCCAGCTTGTAGCCCGCTTGCAGCAGACGGGAAGATACCTGGATCGCTTTGATCGAATCGCCGCCCAGATCAAAGAAATTATCCAGAATGCCGACGCTCTTCGCTCCTAGCACCCCTTGCCAAATGGAAGCTAACGTCTGCTCCAGCGCTGTGCGCGGCGCTACATAATCCGCTCCGCTTTGCAAGCTGCCCTCCGGTGCAGGCAAGGCCTTGCGGTCGATTTTACCGTTCGGTGTCAGTGGCATCTGCTCCAGCTGGATGAAATACGAAGGCACCATGTAGTTGGGTAATTCTTCACCCAACAAGCTGCGCAGCTTTCCAGCGCTTACTTCTCTTTCAGCGACATAGTACGCCACCAGTTGGTTTTGCCCTTGCTCGTCCGCTTGGGCCAGTACGATGACCTCTTGCACGTCTTCCACTTTCAGAATCTGTGCCTCGACCTCGCCCA
>NZ_VIJZ01000030.1 GCF_006874425.1 Paenibacillus ottowii | reverse complement strand
GAAAGAAAGGTCGCTATCTTTGTGACGAAATACCATCTGCAATGGCTCCTGACCGTGTCCGGTCTCAAACCGATGGAAATTCGTCCGCAGCGCTTCATGACGCTGTGTCAGCAGATCCAGACTCTTGCGGAAAATAGCAACATCAAAGCTGCCATGCTGATCAAACGACGCTTGCTGGAAGTAGGCGCCTGAGTCCGGTTCCATCAGGTTATGGAACAGCATCCCCTTTTGCATCGGAGAAAGAGCATACACATTTTCCAGCTCGCCCACAGAAGCCGTTTGCTTCGTCAATTGTTCCAGCTGTTCCAATGATAAGCCTTTGAACAAGATATCGCTTGGCGTTAGCTCACTTCGCCCTTGAGACGCGCAATGCTTGATCACTTCCTGCAAGCTTTCCTGCAGCAGCCGGGCAAACTTCTCTACATTTTGCTGATGATATACGTGGCTGTCATAGCGAATTTCCAAGGTCAGCACGCCTGCTGTAATCATGCCGTTCACATTCAGCGACTGCTCCAGCACGGTGCGGTCACTCAGCGGCTCTCCACCTGGATGTGAAGACAGCGTGATTTCTCCATGTTCCAAGTCCTGATCAAATTGACCCAAATAGTTAAAGCTGATCTCAGGCTGCAAAGTTAAGAATGGATCGGCGTCATCTGAAGACATATACTTCAGAATACCGTAGCCAATGCCCTTACGCGGCACATGACGCAGGTCCTCTTTTACCTGCTTGATGCGCTGTCCTACTTCTGATGTTCCATCCACATCGAGCAGCACGGGATACTGGCTTGTAAACCAGCCCACCGTACGTGTGATGTCGATATCTGGAACGATGGCTTCCCGGCCATGTCCCTCCAGATGAACCAGCACACGCTTCTGCCCGCTCCAGTTGTATAATGCACTGCCGAGTGCGGTTAGCAGCAGATCGTTGACCTCGGTGTTGTACGCCCGGTGCGATTCCTGAAGCAGCAATCGGGTTTCCTGTTCGCTCCAAGCCACGGTCACCGTCTCACTGTCTCTGACCAGCAAAGGCTGTCCGGCCGCTCTTTCTTGATCCTTAGGTAGCGACGCGACTCCGATGTGGGCAAGACGCTGCCAGTATTCGCGTTCATTGTCGACGGCCGGACTGTTCGCATATTGAGACAACCGCTCTACCCAAGCAGAGAACGAATCCGTTTTATATGGCAAGCGAATCGCTTCTCCCCGAACGGCCTGCTCATATCCGGTCGCAAAATCTTCAAACACAATCCGCCATGAAATGCCGTCTACGACCAAATGGTGAATGGCAATCAGTAAATGATCTCCATCCATGCAGCGGAAAAGTCCCAGCTTCACCAGCGGCCCTTCATCCAGACGAATGGAGCTTTGGATGGCATTGGCTTGCGTTTCAATCGCCATCACCACATCCGCCGTGTCTTCGACGCCTGTCAAATCCACAACGTCCAGATGATACAACTCGCCTTCCTTCACACCGCGATTCCACGCTTCATAGCCCTGTTCGGTCTGACGGAAAACCATACGTAACGCATCATGATGCTCCGTCACCTTGGTCACCGTGCGATGCAATGCGTCTAGATCGAAACCTTCCGCTTTGTGCAACATCACCGACTGGTTGAAATAATGTGGCTCTGCCGACGATAGTTCAAAGAACCATTGCTGGATCGGAGTCAGCTTGACGCTGCCCGAAATTTCACCCTGGTCGGCTGTACGGCTAACGTTGTGTACATGACCGCTCAGCAGCGAAATGGACGGATATTGGAACAAATCCTTCATATCCAGCTTGTAGCCCGCTTGCAGCAGACGGGAGGATACCTGGATCGCTTTGATCGAATCCCCGCCCAGATCAAAGAAATTATCCAGAATGCCGACGCTCTTCGCTCCTAGCACCCCTTGCCAAATGGAAGCTAACGTCTGCTCCAGCGCTGTGCGCGGCGCTACATAATCCGCTCCGCTTTGCAATCTGCCTTCCGGTGCAGGCAAGGCCTTGCGGTCGATTTTACCGTTCGGTGTCAGCGGCATCTGCTCCAGCTGGATGAAATACGAAGGCACCATGTAGTTGGGTAATTCTTCACCCAGCAAGCTGCGCAGTTCACCCGCGCTTACTTCTCTTTCAGCGACATAGTACGCCACCAGTTGGTTTTGCCCTTGCTCGTCCGCTTGGGCCAGTACGATGACCTCTTGCACGTCTTCCACTTTCAGAATCTGTGCCTCGACCTCGCCCA
>NZ_VIJZ01000029.1 GCF_006874425.1 Paenibacillus ottowii | reverse complement strand
CAAGAGTCTGGATCTGCTGACACAGCGTCATGAAGCGCTGCGGACGAATTTCCATCGGTTTGAGACCGGACACGGTCAGGAGCCATTGCAGATGGTATTTCGTCACAAAGATAGCGACCTTTCTTTCAAAGATATACGCAAAATGCCGAAAGCAGAGCAACAGGCGTATATCCAGGAGTTGAAGCAGGAGGATCAAGCTAGAGGATTTGATCTTGGTACGGATGCGCTGATGCGTGTACAGGTATTGCAGACCGATGAAGAAACGTATCACTTGGTCTGGAGCTTCCATCACATTATCATGGACGGCTGGTGCTTATCGCTCGTTACAGGGGAAGTATTTGGTACGTACTTTGCACTGCTGGAGCAGAAACAGCCGGAGCTTGCTCCGATCACACCGTATGGCCGATATATCGAATGGTTAGAGCGTCAGGATGAACGTGCGGCAAAAGAGTACTGGAGCAGCTATTTAGCTGGCTTTGAACAGCAGACGTTGCTGCCTGGATCGGATACTGCAACGAAAGACCACGTGGTAGACAGTAGGGAGCATACAGTATCCAAGGCAGCAAGCGACGAATATGTTTCTGAAAAAATAACGATAGAGCTGGATCCGACGTGGAGCGAAGCCATGTACCGGATGGCCAAGCAACAGCAGGTCACGATCAATACGCTGATGCAGAGCGTGTGGGGCGTTATTTTGCAGAAATATAATAACAATGAGGATGTTGTATTCGGCAGTGTGGTATCTGGACGTCCGACGGATATTGCGGGTGTAGAGCATATGATCGGTCTGTTCATTAATACGATACCGGTGCGGATTCAAAGTGAACGAAATGCCACGTTTGTGGACATTATGCGGAACACGCAGGAGCAAGCGCTAGCCTCTGGAGTCTATGACAGCTTCCCGCTGTATGAAATTCAGGCGCTGACCGAGCAGAAGCAGCATCTAATCAACCACATTATGGTATTTGAGAATTATCCGGTGGAGGAGCAAGTCGAGCAATTGGGTGACGTTCGTCCGTCTGCATTTGAAATTACAAATGTAGAGGTGGTTGAGCAGACGAACTATGATCTGGACTTGATTGTGATGCCGGATGAAAGCTTCCGCATCATGTTTAGGTACAACGCGAATGTGTACGATCGGGCTACGATCGAGCGAATGCAGGGACATGTACTGCATGTGATCGAGCAGATTATTGACAACCCGTATATTCGTGTGAATGAGCTGGAACTAGTGACAGCAGAAGAGCAAGCGCAAATCGTGCAGGTATGGGGAGATACGGCAGCAGCCTACCCGCAGGATCAGACGCTAAGCAGTCTGTTTGAGCAGCAGGCCGCGAACACGCCAGAGCAAGTCGCGGTACTGTGTGGTGAAGAGTCGCTGACCTACCGTGAGCTGAACGAGCGAGCCAACCGTTTGGCCCGGACGTTGCGTGCGGAAGGGGTTAAACCAGATCAGCCTGTAGGTATTCTGGTTCACCGCTCACTAGACATGATCGTGGGCATCTATGCGATCCTCAAAGCCGGCGGAGCTTATGTGCCAATCGATCCGGAATATCCGGCCGATCGCATCCGCTTTATGCTGGAGGACTCAGGCGCGAAGCTGGTGCTGACGCAATCACATCTGGCGGAGCGAGCATCGCTGAGTTTCGACGGACAAGTGCTGGTGCTGGATCGCCAGGAGCAGGATGGCAAGCACATTTATGACGAAGATGGTTCGAATCTGGAGCCCCTGGCTGGAGCGCACCATGTCGCGTATGTCATCTACACGTCTGGCTCCACGGGAAAACCGAAGGGCGTGATGGTAGAGCACCATTCCGTGCTGAACCGGATTTTGTGGATGCATGATCGCTACGGTTTGAGTGCGAAAGATACCATTTTGCAAAAGACCGCCTTCACCTTCGACGTGTCGGTGTGGGAGCTGTTCTGGTGGTCGATGGTCGGTTCAAAAGTGAGCTTGTTGCCCGTGGGTGGGGAAAAGAATCCGGAAGACATCGTGGACACGATTGCCCGCGACGGCGTGACCACGATGCACTTCGTGCCAGCCATGCTGCATGCATTCCTGGAGTATGTGGAGCAGCAGCCGCGAGAAGTGATGCAAGCGAAGCTAGCAACGCTACGCCATGTTTTTGCCAGCGGCGAAGCCTTGCCGCCACAGCATGTGGCCCGGTTCCAGCGGCTTGTGTCGAGCCTGACCGGAGCGAAGCTGGTCAACCTGTATGGTCCGACCGAAGCGACGGTGGACGTATCGTACTTCGATTGCGAGCCAGATGAGGAATATGCGGTGATCCCGATCGGGAAACCGATTCAAAATATCCGTCTATACATCGTGAAGGAAGGCACGGAGCAATTGCAGCCGATTGGGGTTGCGGGTGAGCTGTGCATCGGCGGTGTCGGCGTAGCCCGAGGGTATCTGAACCGTCCGGAGCTGACGGCCGAGAAATTTGTGAAAGATCCGTTTGCCGGCGGGGAAGCCGGATACGAACGGATGTACCGCACCGGCGATTTGGCAAGATGGATGCCGGACGGAAACATTGAATATCTGGGCCGGATCGACCATCAGGTGAAAATCCGCGGGTACCGGATTGAGCTGGGCGAGGTCGAAACGCAGCTGCTGCAAGTGGATTCGGTACGAGAAG
>NZ_VIJZ01000002.1 GCF_006874425.1 Paenibacillus ottowii | reverse complement strand
ACCATCAGCTATATCGAAGCGCACGGAACTGGCACAGAATTGGGAGATCCTATTGAAGTGACTGGTCTGACTCAGGCCTTCCGGAAAGATACGGAGGATAAGGGATTTTGCGCCGTGGGCTCTGTGAAGTCCAACATCGGACATTTGGAGGCAGCGGCGGGCATCGCAGGGATTGGGAAAATTGTCCTGCAGATGAAAAACCGGACGCTGGTTCCCAGCCTGCACGCCCAGGAACTGAATCCGAACATTCCTTTTGAGCAGACGCCGTTCGTCGTCCAGCAGGAGCTGGAGGAATGGAAGCGACCGGTAGTTGAGCTTGGTGGAGGGACACGGGAATACCCGAGGATGGCGGGGATTTCATCGTTTGGAGCAGGAGGCGCCAATGCCCATGTCATCATCGAGGAGTACGTCCCGGAAGAGAAGGCACCAATCCGTGTGACAGCTCACAACCCCGTTATTGTCGTGTTGTCGGCCAAAAATGAGGAACGGCTGAGACAGCAGGTCGAGAGATTATTGTCCGTGATCAGAAAAGGAGAGATCACAGAAAGCAATCTGGCTGATGCAGCCTACACGCTCCAGGTAGGACGTGAAGCGATGGAAGAACGCCTGGCGGTAATTGCCGAATCGATGCCAGCGCTGGTGGAAAAGCTGAAAGGATTCCTGGAAGGCCAGGAGGGAATTTCCGAGCTGTACCAAGGTCAGGTCAAACGAAACAAAGAGGCGCTGACCGCACTGGTAGAAGATGAAGATATGGAAAAAACGATCGCTGCCTGGATCGGAAAACGGAAATATGCGAAGATAGTGGATCTTTGGGTAAAGGGACTGGCGATGAATTGGAGCATGCTTTATGGAGATGCCAAGCCGCAGAGAATAAGCCTGCCAGCCTATCCTTTTGCAAAGGAACGGTATTGGATCACGGATATTACGATCCCATCCGTGGAAAGAATTCCAATGGAGTCTCAGGAAAAAGTAGTTCATGTTCAGTCTCAAGTGATGGAGCCTGCTCTTTCTGAAGTTCTAATGCGATCCGATTTTTCGAGTAGCTCTGAAAAACCAAATGGGATTTCCTTACGGAATTTAACGGACAGTCAGCCGCAACTTAGTAAGTCTGCCACCCACCAGGGGACACCGATTATTTTAACTTCTCCGGAAGGGAGAATGCGTGCTGCAAAGAATGACAAAAAGAAGAAAGAACAGGTGATAACTGCTCCTGTCCTATCTGTATCGTCAGAAATATTGCAGGAGGAGCTGGCAACAAGTCTGGCGCAAGCTTTATATATAGATCGGGACGAGATCGATGAGGATAAAAACTTTGTTGATCTTGGATTGGATTCCATTATAGGCGTAGAGTGGATTCGAAACATTAATAAACACTACTACACATCTATAACAGCGACAAAAGTCTACGATTATCCAACCATACGGGAGTTCAGTAGATTTTTAGAAAAGGAATTGGGCAATCGTGTGACCGAGATAAGCGTGCCGTCTTCTACTGTGTCTATTACGGATCAGGCGACTGCAAAGCATTCACCGCTGCTCGTATCATTGGAATCGGATAAGCAGGCAGAGGCCTCACTTCAGATTCAGTTGATGCCGATATCGGCTGAAAAGCAGCAGCCACAATCCGGCACGATTCCGTCTGGTGTCTCTACAGAGCAATTACGGGAAGAACTGACGACCAGTCTGGCCGAAGCCTTGTACATGGAACGAAACGAGATTGAGGCAGATAGAAACTTTATAGATATCGGATTGGATTCCATTATAGGCGTAGAATGGATTCGAAACCTGAATAAGCGCTACGGCACATCTATTGCAGCTACCAAAGTCTACGACTATCCGACTATTCTGCAATTTACCGAGTTTTTGGCACAAGAAATCAATAAACATGGGGGCAAGAGAAGCTTAGTACAGCAGCCCTTGGACACAGTCTCAGACACGGACAAACCTATAGCAGAAGTCCATTTACCACGAACAGACACGATCCAATGTTCTCCAGCGCAGTTGCCCAAGGCGAAAATGGTGTCATTGCGCCGGGCAGAAGCAGAAGAGAAATCATTGCCCGTGACTTCGGAAAATCAAGAGGCAATTGCAATTGTCGGGATTTCGGGAAGATATCCTGGTGCTGAAGATGTACAGCAATATTGGGAAAATCTCGCTCAAGGCCAAAACTCCATTGTTGAAATTCCAAAGGACCGTTGGGACGTAGATCCTTTGTATGATCCGCGTCCGGCGCAAGAGGGGAAGATAAATTGCAAGTGGCTGGGTGCCTTGAAGGACATAGAATATTTTGACCCGTTATTTTTTAATATATCGCCTACCGAGGCAGAAGGCATGGACCCGCAGCAACGCATCTTTTTGCAGGAGGCCTATAAAGCCTTTGAGGATGCAGGTTATAGCGGCTCGCAGTTGGCAAATAAAAAATGCGGGGTTTATCTTGGCATTTTAAATAATGAGTATAGTATGATGTGCTACAAGCATAAAGCACAATTCAGCAATACTACCGGGAACAGCAACGCTATTGCAGCGGCTCGTATTTCCTATTTCCTTAATCTGAAAGGACCTGCCATATCTGTGGACACGGCATGCTCCTCATCGTTGGTAGCGACTCACCTTGCTTGCCAGGCTTTATCAAATAAAGAGATTGAAATGGCGTTAGTCGGTGGTGTGTCGTTGTACCTGACTCCTGAATCCTATGTAGGTATGTCTGCATCCGGAATGTTGTCACCAGATGGTCAGTGTAAGACATTTGACAATAGTGCCAACGGCTTTGTTCCAGGCGAAGGAGCAGGGGTGCTGGTTCTGAAGCGGCTAAAGGATGCGGAAGCTGACCGGGATCACATATACGGAGTTATTATCGGAACTGGGATCAACCAGGATGGAAAAACCAATGGAATTACTGCTCCAAGCGCGAACAGCCAAATGGAGCTTGAGCAGGAGATATACAATAAGTATCAGATTGAGCCCGAAAGCATTAGCTATGTTGAAATGCATGGGACAGGCACCAAGTTGGGCGATCCTATTGAATTAGAGGCTTTATCCACAGCTTTTAAAGAACAAACAGATCAGAAAAACTTCTGCGCCATAGGCTCGGTAAAGAGCAATATCGGGCATACTTCGGCAGCAGCAGGCGTAGCAAGCATGCAAAAAGTGTTGTTATGCATGAAGTATAAGAAGCTGGTACCGACATTGAATTTCAAGAACCCGAATGAGCATTTTGATTTTGATGATTCTCCATTTTATGTAAATACACAATTGAAGGACTGGGAACCTTCTA
The DNA here is from genome assembly GCF_006874425.1 of Paenibacillus ottowii. Taxonomy (GTDB): domain Bacteria; phylum Bacillota; class Bacilli; order Paenibacillales; family Paenibacillaceae; genus Paenibacillus; species Paenibacillus ottowii. The sequence goes on along the minus strand of NZ_VIJZ01000002.1, from coordinate 654,023 downwards.
ATGGGAGCAAAAGGCGTGCCGCTGTGAGCTCTTTTGGTTTTAGTGGTACCAATGCCCATCTTATTATTGAAGAGTATCGTCCAGAGGTTGCAATTTCACCAGCAGACGACGAATCACATAGTCCCGTTCTTTTCGTATTGTCTGCCAAAAATGAGAAGCAATTAGTAACCTATGCCGAAAATTTAAGAAACTTTATTGCATCTCAGCCAAATCTTAGCCTGACAGATATGGGGTATACGCTGCAAGTAAGCCGTGAGCCGATGAACCACCGTCTGGCTTTTGTGGCAGGTTCAAAAGAGAATGTGCTAAAAGCGCTGGATGGATTGATTCATCATCATCTGCCAGCTGGAGTCCTGACGGGTCAGGTGAAAAAGAACAAGGACGGGATCGTACTCTTTGAGGCAGATGAAGATGCCAGATCCTTGCTTGAAACCTGGATCAAGAAGAGAAAATTAGAAAAAATTGCAGAGCTGTGGGTACAGGGTCTAACGATGGACTGGAACAAGCTGTATGGGGACATCAGGCCTCGCCGAATGAGTCTGCCAACCTATCCTTTTGCAAAGGAACGGTGCTGGGCGCCCGAGCTAGACAATAAGGCAGGCAGGGGCCCAGCTTCTGTTATGGGTGCTGCACTTCATCCTTTGCTGCACCAAAACACCTCCGATTTTTCGGAGCAGCGGTTCAGCTCGACTTTTACTGGTCAGGAGTTTTTCCTGAAAGATCATGTGGTGAATGGGCAAAGGGTGCTGTCCGGGGCTGCAACTCTTGAAATGGCCCGGGCAGCAGTGGAGCAGTCACTAGGGGCTGATGAGGGCGACCTGGTCGGAATGTGCCTTAAAAACGTGGTTTGGGCACGACCTATTGCCCTAGAGAATGAACCAATACAGCTGCATATCGGGCTTTTCCAGCATGAAGATCAAGAGATTTCGTATGAAATTTATGGAAATCACGGAGCCGATGATACAGAGCTTATGTTATATAGCTACGGCAATGCGGTACGAAGATCGGCGGTAGAGGTCCCTGCATTGAATATTAAAGATTTGCAGGATATATGCAGTAGAAGCTTCTATCCGACAGCATTGTATAGCGTTTTCAGAGATTTGGGAATTGATTATGGCCCTGGGCATCAGGGGATTGAGATGGTATATGCGGGAGAAGGTCAGGTGCTGGCGAAGCTATCTTTGCCCTCCTCAGTCTCTGACACTCAAAGCCAATTTATCCTCCATCCAAGCATGATCGATTCCGCTTTGCAGGCATCCATAGGCTTGACGCTGGGCTCTCGCGAGATTAAGCCCGCTCTGCCGTATGCCATTCAGGAAGTTGAAATTATAAAAAATTGCAGCTCCATCATGTGGGCGCTGATTCGATACCATATAGATGGTAAAACAGGAGATAAGGCACAGAAACTAGATATTGACCTGAGCGACGAAACCGGAGAGATCTGTGTGAGGATCAAGGGCTATTCTTCAAGAATTTTGGATATAGACTCCATTCCCACAGACGCGCAGTCCAATTCTGGTACCTTGATGCTTGAACCCGTGTGGAAAGAGCAGGGAGTTACCATAGATGGTGATTTACCTGTATATGATCGCCATGTCGTGATCCTTTGCCAGCCGTCCAGGATTTCCTGTGAACAAGTAGAAGCTCAAATAAGCGGCGCACAATGCATATTTTTGCAACCTGATCAGAACAGAATTGGGGAACAGTTTCAGCATTACGCCGTTCAGATACTTGAGCTAATACAAAGAATTTTTAGAGAAAAAAACCATGGCAAGGTGTTAATCCAGATTGTCACTAACGACCAGGAGGGGCAGCAGCTTGTATCAGGGCTCTCAGGTCTTTTAAAAACCTCCAGAATAGAACATCCAAAACTGGTGGGGCAGTTGATAGAACTTGAGCAGGTTGAGGCCCCGAGTACAATCATAAATATTTTAAAAGAAAACAGCTGGAGTCCTGGAGACATCCAGATCCGGTATGGGAAAGGCAAACGATGGATTTCTAGCTGGAACGAGATTTCGTTTTCTCCGGAAACAGCGGACATTCCGTGGAAGGAGAACGGAGTATATCTCATTACCGGTGGTGCCGGTGGCTTGGGACTTATTTTTGCCAAAGAAATTGTAAATAAAGTACAAAATGTCGCGTTGATTTTAACGGGCCGTTCCGCACTAGATGAGGACAAGCAGGCAGAGATAAAGAAATTGGGGTCATTAGGAGCACGAATAGCATATAAGCAGGCCGATGTGACCCGGGAGCAGGCGGTGGCTGGTTTAATTCAGGTAATAGAGGAAGAATTCGGAAGCCTGAATGGCATCATTCATAGTGCAGGAGTCATTCGTGACAATCGCATACTCCAAAAAAATAGCGGGGAAATGCTGGAGGTTCTTGCACCCAAAGTTCTAGGGGTAGTGAACTTGGATCAGGCGAGCAAGCACCTGCCTCTTGACTTCTTTATTCTGTTTTCGTCAGTAGCCGGAGGGCTGGGCAATCAGGGACAGGCAGACTATTCTACCGCCAACGCGTTTATGGATGCATACGCCAGATACCGGAACACATTGACAGGATCGCAGCAACGCCAGGGGCAAACGATATCCATCAATTGGCCACTATGGAAAGAAGGCGGGATGCATATTGATGAGGAGACAGAGAAGCTGGTAAAACAGCAAACAGGCATGGGCAGTATTTCAACTTCTTCCGGCATTCAGGCTTTGTACCGTGCCATGCTTACGGGTGCTGATCAGGTTATGGTGATGGAAGGCAATCTCGAAAAAATGAAAAAAATAGTAGGCTTAATAACGAATCCCGAAACCAAACAGCTTGAAAAGGCGGTGAGTACTTCAGCAAGTATTTCAGCAATTTCCGCCACTGAACGGGATGTCGCATCAGACCTGCTGGACAAGGTGCGAACCGCCATGATGCAGGCGGTATCGAAATTGCTGAAAGTCAAACTTGAAGATATTGACGCCTATGTAGAACTGAGTGAGTATGGCTTTGATTCCATTTTGCTCACGCAATTTACCAACAACATCAATCACTTGTACCGACTTGATCTGACCCCAGCTGTATTCTTTGAATACACTACGCTTCATGACTTCTGCAGGTATTTGGTGGACGAATATGCCATCGTGCTTGGAGAGCAGTTTATCGTGCAGACCCGGACTGAGCCTGCCGTGCAGAATGAAGAGAGCGGTAGAGAAGACGGTATACGCAGTAGACGCCAGCGTTCCCGATTTTCAAACGAGAACATGCTAGCTATGCCGCAACAGACCCCGGCCGGTTCTGAACCTATTGCAATTGTAGGCATAAGCGGCGTATTTCCCATGGCCCGGGATGTGAATGAATTTTGGGAAAATCTTGAGGAAGGCAGGGACTGTATCACTGAAATACCTGAAGATCGCTGGGATTGGAAGGCGTATTACGGTGACCCTGCGGATGAGACCAATAAAACAAACATCAAGTGGGGCGGGTTTATTGACGGGATTTATGAGTTTGACCCTTTATTTTTTGGAATTTCACCGAGGGAAGCCGCACTCATGGACCCGCAGCAGCGCCTGTTAATGACCTATATTTGGAAGGCGATTGAAGATGCGGGCATCCAGGCAGGGACACTGTCAGGAAGCCGTACAGGTATCTTTGCAGGCACTGCGAACAGCGGCTACAGCGGAATGATCTATCAGGGAAATGTGGGTGTTGAGGCGTATTCCTCCAGCGGCATGGCGCCGTCGGTGGGACCTAATCGTATGAGCTATTTCCTCAATATTCATGGTCCGAGCGAGCCTGTCGAAACGGCATGCTCCAGTGCGTTGGTGGCCATTCACCGGGCAGTAAAGGCTATAGAAGATGGAAGCTGTGAAATGGCAATTGCAGGTGGTGTCAATGTGATTATCACCCCAGAGCTTCATATTAGCTTCAACAAAGCGGGGATGCTGTGTGAGGACGGTCGATGCAAAACCTTCTCTGATCAGGCCAACGGTTACGTGCGCGGTGAAGGGGCAGGCATGCTTTTCCTGAAAAAGCTGAAGGACGCAGAAAAGGCTGGAGACCATATTTACGGCGTAATCCGGGGCACTGCTATCAATCACGGAGGCCGGGCCAATTCCCTGACAGCACCCAATCCGAGGGCACAGGCGGATTTGCTGGTAAATGCATATACAAAAGCCGGTATCGACCCAAGAACAGTTTCTTACATGGAGGCCCATGGTACAGGCACCGAACTGGGCGATCCAATTGAAATTAACGGACTTAAAACAGCCTTTAAAGAGCTTTATGAGACTATAAAAGGACCTGGGATCAAAGAGCCCCATTGTGGTCTAGGTTCCGTGAAGACTAATATCGGACATCTGGAATTGGCTGCCGGGATCGCTGGTGTCGTCAAAGTACTGCTTCAGATGAAGCATAAAAAGCTTGTTAAAAGCCTTCATTGCAATGCAATGAATCCCTATATCAAACTTGAAGACAGTCCTTTCTATATCGTTCAGGAGACGAGGGAATGGAAACAGCAGCAAGATGCTTCTGGAAATAATATTCCTCGGAGAGCCGGGGTCAGCTCTTTTGGATTTGGCGGTGTCAATGCCCATTTGATCATCGAGGAATATGTTCCGGGAAATCAGGAGAAGGAGCCGGTTACCTTCAGTGCCCAAAAGCCGGCTATTGTTGTGCTGTCAGCCAAGACTGAAACACAGTTGCAAGATCAGGCCCGGCAATTGCTAGCTGCAATCCGGGAGCGTCAGTTCACAGATAATAGTCTGGGAGATATAGTGTATACCCTGCAGGCGGGACGCGATGCGATGGAGGAACGTTTGGCCTTCACTGCAGCTTCTCTTTCCGAGCTTGAGGAGAAGCTGAGTGGTTTTGTGGAGGGCCGAGAAGGTATTCATAGCTTATATGTTGGGCAGGCCAAGCGCTATAGAGAAGAAAATAGAGACCGGGAAACACAACAGGGTGCGGCCGAGATGATGGAGGCACTGGTTAATGAAAACAACTATGTCCAAATCGCACAGCTTTGGGTAAGAGGCGAGGTCTTTAACTGGGACGTGCTGTACGAAAAGAATAAGCCGAACCGTATTAGCCTGCCTACCTATCCTTTTGCCAGAGAACGATATTGCATAACGGATACCAATAAGCTGAGGGGAGCAAACGGTGTTGGACTGAGGCAGGAGACATCCACCATCCTTCATCCTTTGCTTCAGCGAAATACGTCCGATATTTATGGCCTTCAGTTCAGCTCCACATTTACGGGGAGAGAATTTTTCCTCGCAGACCATGTGATCAAGGGGCAAAAGCTTTTGCCCGGAGTGGCTTACCTTGAAATGGCGCGAGCGGCAGTAGAGGAAGTCGCTTCTCCGGAAGAAAATCGGATTTGTGTTCGTCTAAAAGATGTATTATGGCTCCGGCCTATGGTAGCTGAAGAACGGCCGATTGCTATAAATATTGGGCTTTATCCGCAAGATGGTGGAGAAATTGCCTATGAAATCTACAGCAAGTCTGAATCAGCGGATACAGAGCTAGTTGTGCATAGCGAGGGCAGTGCAGCGATTGCTCCGTTGGCTGAGATTCCTGTCATAGATATTGAAGCCTTGCTGGAGCAGTGCAATCTGGGTACCTATTCATCCCAGCAATGTTATGAGGCGTTTGCGGCGATGCAGGTTTCCTATGGGCCGGGACATCAAGGAATTGAAAAGATATACACTGGCGTGGATCAGGTACTTGCCAAGTTGTCCTTGCCTACTTCTGCTTACAAGACCATGGGACAGTTTGTGATGCATCCTAGCTTGATGGATTCTGCTTTGCAAGCGTCCATAGGCCTGATGATGGACACATACGGCACTGCCATGTCCGATGGAACAGTTTCTATGAAGCCGGCTTTACCGTTTGCAGTGGAAGAGCTTGAGGTGTTTAGTGGCTGCACATCGGAGATGTGGGCTTGGGTCCGTGATCGTGAAGGCAGTAGACAGGATAGTCCAGTGCAGAAGCTGGATATTGATTTGTGCGACATGCAGGGGAATGTTTGTGTAAGCATGAAGGGCTTCTCATCACGAATTGCAGAAAGAGGAACAGGGGGACCAGAGGAATTGACGACGCCTGAGACTTTGATGCTTGAGCCTGTATGGGAAGAACAAGTCCTTTTCCCGAGAGCCACAGCACCTGAATATCGGCAGCATTTGGTCATTCTATGTGAACCAGCACATATTTCCAGGGAAATGATCGAATCACAAATGAGAGGGGTACATTGTCTCATCCTGCAATCCGAAGAGGAGAGCGTGGATGCACGGTTTGGAACTTACGCATCTCAGGTGTTTGAGCAAATTCAACAGGTGCTTAAAGCCCAATCCAAAGACAAAACATTGATTCAGCTTGTCATTCCAGTACAGGATCACAGACAGGTATTCTCGGGACTTTACGGGCTCTTACAAACAGCACAGCTTGAGAATCCCACACTGGTGGGTCAACTGATCGAAGTGGATGTGGAGGAAGATGCAGCAGCAGGTATTATAAATATCCTGCAAGAAAATAGCCGTAACTCCATGGATACACAGGTCCGCTATCAGTGGGGCAGACGATATGCTGCCGCATGGACGGAGATCCAATCCTCGCGGGAAGGGGGCCGAATTCCATGGAAGGACTCAGGGATATATTTGATTACCGGAGGAATAGGTAGTCTTGGTTTGATGCTGGCAGAAGAAATGGCACGACAAACCAAAGATGCCGTTTTAATTCTCGTTGGACGATCTGCACTCCGTGGTCACACCAAAGCAAGAATTGAGGAAATAGAGGCCCTAGGAGCAAGAGTTGTATTTCGGCAGGCCGATGTCGCCGATAACAGAGCGGTTGAGGATTTAATCGGGGATATTCAGGAAGAGTTTGGGAAGCTGGATGGAATTGTTCATGCCGCAGGAGTGACCTGCGATAATTTCATTATTAAAAAAACAGAAGAGGAATTGCAGAAAGTATTGGCGCCAAAAGTTGCAGGATTGATCAATCTAGATCAGGCCTGCAAGGATATTCCGCTGGACTTTTTCGTCCTGTATTCATCTGTTGCAGGCAGCCTGGGGAATGTAGGACAGGCTGACTATGCTGCTGGCAATGCCTTTATGGATGCTTATGCCAGCTATCGCAATACACTTGTAGAACAGAAGCAACGTCAGGGACAGACGCTTTCTATCAATTGGCCGCTGTGGAAGGAAGGCGGAATGCATATTGATAGAGAAACGAAACAAATCATGGAGGAAATGGGGTTGTTCGCTATGGAGACTGGTACAGGAATGCGAGCTTTGTACCAGAGTCTGGCTTCTGGAAAAGATCAAGTCATGGTATTGGAAGGACGCGCCAATCAGCTCAGAGAAACGCTCCTGCAACAGCCATCCCTGAATCATGCTGGAGATACCCCCTCTATGATCATGGAGAGCAGAAAGGACTCAGGAATCGGACAAGAACTGCTTGCCGAAAAAGCGGTAAATTATTTAAAGCAACTGCTTGCTGCATCGATCAGACTGCCAGCAAGGCAGATTGAAGCCGATGCCCCCATGGAGAAGTATGGAATTGATTCCATTATGATCAGACAGCTGACACGTGAACTGGAGAAAACATTCGGAATGCTACCTAAAACGTTGTTTTTTGAATACCAGAGTATCCGAGAGCTAACCCAATATTTTCTTGAAGTTCACCAGAAGCGGCTGATTCAGTTGCTTGGAATGGAGGAAGAGGTCAACGCCGTCCAAGCGTTTACGTCTTCCACTGTGAAAGAGCACCCGGGAAGGCCGCTTTCCAGCAGCCGAAGACCAGCTCGTGAAATGCCGGCTCAGGCAAAATTGCTGGATCAGAAAAAATTCCAGCCGCAACTGGAAACGGCAAGAGGTACTGGTGATATTGCCATCATCGGCTTGTCAGGAATGTATCCTGAGGCGGAGAATGTTAGGGAATTCTGGAACAATCTGCGTAATGGAAAGGATTGCATTACGGAAATTCCCAAAGAGCGCTGGGATCACAGCATACACTATGACGAGGAAGGGGACAAGTCTGGAAAAGCTTACAGCAAGTGGGGAGGCTTTATCAAAGGCGTAGATCAATTTGATCCGAAATTTTTTAATATCTCTCCTAGAGAAGCAGAAATTATTGATCCACAGGAGCGCTTGTTCCTGAAATGCGTCTATGAAACGATTGAGGATGCAGGCTATACCCGAGAAGGGCTTGGAGTGGAAAGGAATGTAGGCGTTTTTGTCGGAGTTATGTACGAAGAATATCAACTTTACGGGGCGCAGGAGCAGGCTAGAGGCAAAATGATTGCCGTTCCAGGGAATCCGGCCTCCATTGCAAATCGTGTTTCTTATTTCTGTAATTTCCACGGACCGAGCATGGCTGTGGATACGATGTGCTCATCCTCTTTGACGACTATACATCTAGCCTGTCAGAGCTTACAGCAAGACGAGTGTGAGCTGGCCATTGCCGGCGGCGTCAATGTCTCCATTCATCCGAACAAATACCTGATGCTTGGACAAGGGAGGTTCGTATCAAGCAAGGGGCGGTGCGAAAGCTTCGGAGAAGGTGGAGATGGATATGTGCCAGGTGAAGGTGTAGGAGCCGTGTTGCTCAAACCGCTGACCAAAGCAATTACAGACGGCGACCACATATACGGGGTTATCAAGGGAACCGCTGTGAACCACGGTGGGAAGACAAATGGTTTTTCAGTTCCGAATCCTAAGGCGCAGGCCAGTGTAATTGGAAGAGTCTTTAAGAAAGCTGGAATTAACCCCAGAACAATCAGTTACATTGAAGCACACGGCACCGGGACATCTTTAGGTGATCCTATTGAGATCGCTGGTTTGCAAAAGGTTTTCAGGGAATATACGGAAGACACGCAGTTCTGCGCCATTGGATCGGCAAAATCCAATATAGGGCATTGTGAGAGTGCGGCTGGGATTGCTGGAGTGACTAAGGTGCTCCTTCAGCTCAAATATGGGCAAATCGCACCTTCGCTGCATTCAAACATACTCAACCCGAACATCGACTTTAGCAATAGCCCTTTTATAGTTCAGCAGGAGCTTGAAGAGTGGAAAAGACCGGTCGTCACTATAAATGGGAAGACCGTTGAATACCCAAGAATTGCAGGCATTTCTTCTTTCGGCGCCGGAGGCTCCAACGCACATGTGCTGATTGAGGAATACATCCCTGAGGTGCAGGAGACTACACAAGCTGCGATGATATCGCAAAGCCCGTCCATGGTTGTGCTGTCAGCCAAAAATCAAGAACGATTGTACGAGCAGGTGGAAAGATTGCTTTTTGCACTCAGAACGCCTGAATACACGGAAGCCAGTTTGGAGGATATAGCATTTACCCTTCAAGTGGGACGTGAAGCTATGGAGGAACGGTTAGCGGTCATAGCTAAGTCTACGAGGGAACTTGAAGGAAAGCTGGAGGGCTTCCTGGCAGGGAATGAGGATATCGACGGACTCTATTTGGGTCAAGCTAAGAAGAATAAAGATATCCTGACTGTTCTTGAAGCAGACGAGGATATGGGACAACTGGTAGATATCTGGATAAGCAAGGGCAAGTATACAAAGCTGGCAGAGCTTTGGGTTCAGGGCCTGTTATTCGATTGGAACAGACTTTACGGAAATGTCAAACCTCATCGGATCAGTCTGCCAACCTATCCTTTTGCCCAGGAAAGCTATTGGATCCCTATGTTCGGAAGCCAGCCTAAAGAAGTCAAGACGGTGCCTCCTCTAGTTGAGATTCCGGCACGAGAGCCTGTGTTTAGCCCTCCTGCTGTCAACACTAATGTACAGGTACAGACAGTAGCGAAAGTACCTGAAAAACCGCAGGGTATTTTGCTGCGCTCAGTCTCTGACATCGAGAAGATAGACGATACACCAAAAAAGGCAGCCAAGCCCGCAGAATTGACACCTGCTGCACCGCAACCTAAAACCATCATTTCCTCACCGCAGCCTGCTATCCAGGATGAGGTCAAACGGTCTGCAAATGGACCCATGGCTATACGGGTGGATGCATTGGAGAAGGAACTAATTGAAAGTCTTGCGAAATCTTTGAGCATGGACAAAAGGGATATTGGCCGGGATGATAAATTTATCGATATGGGATTGGATTCAATTATAGGCGTAGAGTGGGTACAGGACGTAAATAAACGGTTTGGAACTGCTATTTCAGCAACCAGAGTATATGACTATCCTAACATCGAAGAATTTTCCAGATATTTAGCAAAGGAATTGAGCAAATCGGCGGAAGCTTCAAATCAAGTGCCTGTAGAGTCAACTTCTACGCAGCCCATGCAATCCTTGATCCAGAAGGTACTGCAAGGTGAATTAAATGTTGAGCAGGCCGATCAGTTGTTCAAGCAATTACATTCGTAAATTGCCGATACGATATTCGTCCTATTTCATACGGCTAGGAGGGCATTTTTATGGATCCAAAAGATATTTTTCGTGCGGTACAAACAGGGGAAATAAATTCTGAAGATGCCGAAAAACAATTGCTCCAATTTATGGGGGGGCTCTCAGATGGATCTTTGGAAGGATCATCGGAAGTCACTTCACAGGAATCATCCTCAGAGGGAGTGTCACTTTCGCTACAGCCATTGGACAGCCTTCACGGACCGGAGAAGGAGTTTAACGGCGAAGTAGAAGAACAGTCTGTTGTTCAAATGCAGGAATTTGAGCATGGCATTGTCCTATTAACAATGAAGGACACAGTGCACAAAAATACATTTTCCGATGAACTGATTATGGACCTGAACCGGGCATTTGAGACGGTACAGGCTAACGAGAATTATAAAGTTGTGATTCTAACGGGATATGACACCTACTTTGCCACAGGAGGTACACAGGAGGGTCTGCTGGCCATTCATGAGGGCAAGGCGAAATATAGCGATACCAATGTTTACAAGATTGCACTGGATTGCAAGCTGCCGGTCATTGCCGCTATGCAGGGACATGGGATTGGCGCAGGCTGGTGTATGGGGATGTTTTGCGATTTTATTGTGATGAGTAGAGAAAGTATCTACACCACTAATTTTATGAAATACGGCTTTACGCCTGGTGCAGGCTCAACCCTCATTTTTCCCGAAAAATTCGGGGTTAGTATGGCGCAGGAAATTCTATTCACTGGTACTAGATATAGCGGTTCAGAACTGGAGTCCAAAGGGACTCCTTTTCCTGTTTTGCCAAGAAATGAAGTGGTGCCGTACGCAATGCAGCTGGCAAGAAAACTGTCCGAGTCGCCAAGAGAGTCATTGATTGAGCTGAAAAATCATATGGCTCAGCCGATAAGAGAAAAGCTGGCGGCTACGATTGAGAAAGAAATAAAAATGCAGGACAAAACGTTTGTGCATCAGCAGGAGGTAAAGGATCGGATTCAAACGGTCTACGGACAGCTGCCGAATAGCAATGATACGCACAAACCGCTCAAGCAGGCTGATATGAAAAAAGCTGTGTCCCGTATGGCGTATGATCAGGAGAAGGATTCGATCGCAATTATTGGCATGGCGGGGCAATTTCCCAAATCCAAAACATTGACTGAGTTCTGGGATAATCTAGCTCAGGGCAGAGATTGTATATCGGAAATTCCTTCAACGCGTTGGTCGATTGATGAATATTATGATACCAATCCCAAGGCTGAGGGGAAAACTTATAGCAAGTGGATGGGTGTGCTCGAGGATCTGGATCGATTTGACCCGTTATTCTTTAATATATCTCCTGCGGAAGCAGAAATGATGGACCCTCAACAGCGTCTATTTCTGGAAAGTAGCTGGAAATGCATTGAAGATGCCGGATTAAATCCAGCTTCGCTGTCGGGAAGTCGTTGCGGTGTTTTTGTAGGATGTGCAGCTAGTGATTATGGAAGGTCCATGAGCGGACAAGGGTTGAATGCGCAGGTTCTTATGGGAGGAGCGCCTTCCATTTTATCGGCCCGGATTTCGTATTTACTGAATTTAAAAGGCCCTTCTCTGGCGATTGATACCGCGTGTTCTTCCTCTCTGGTAGCGATTGCTGAAGCTTGCAACAGCCTTGTTTTAGAAACAAGCGATCTTGCTTTGGCGGGCGGAGTAATGATCATGGCAGGGCCAGGGATGCATGTTATGACCAGCAAAGCAGGAATGCTATCCAAAGACGGACGCTGCTTTACTTTTGATGCCCGTGCAAACGGATTTGTCCCCGGAGAAGGGGTCGGCGTCATTTTATTAAAACGGCTCTCAGATGCTATCAGGGACAAAGACTCCATCTATGGAGTTATCCGCGGATGGGGAATGAATCAGGATGGGAAAACCAACGGCATCACCGCTCCAAGTGTAAATTCACAGATTTCACTTGAAAGAGAGGTTTACCGGCGGTTTAATATTCATCCTGAAACGATTTCTATGGTAGAGGCTCATGGTACAGGCACCAAACTGGGCGATCCTATCGAAGTGGAAGGGCTTACCGAAGCTTTCCGTTCCTATACGAGCAAAAAGGGCTATTGCGCGCTGGGATCGCTGAAAAGCAATATGGGCCATATGCTGACTGCGGCCGGGGTGGCCGGCGTAATAAAAGTGCTCCTCGCCATGAAACATCGGCAATTGCCGCCAACCATCAATTTTGAATCCTTAAATGAACATATCTCTTTGGAGGAAGGCCCGTTTTACATTAACACCGGGCTACAAAAGTGGGAGTCCAAACCGGGAACACCCCGGCGTGCAAGCGTAAGTGCTTTCGGCTTTAGCGGTACTAATGCCCATATGGTTATTGAAGAATATGTGCCCGTAACCTCTGAGGTAAAGCTGGACTCCGTGAATCAAGATAACCCAGTTCTATTTGTACTGTCCGCAAAAAGCGAACAAGCTCTGAAATCCTATGCAGCCGATATGATAGACTTTGTCAAATTGCACGAAAGTGTCAATCTGTCGGATCTGACGTATACCCTCCAAGTAGGTAGGGAAGCCATGAACTGGCGACTCACGTTTTTGACAGATTCAAGAGAAAATCTGATCGATGAACTAGAGCATTTTGTAAATGGAAACTCGTCGGACAAGGTGTTAACCGGACAAGTGGACGATGCTAGAGACAAAATCGAGCTTTTTGATTCGGACAAAGATACCATGCCTCTCGTTCGGACCTGGCTTCAGAATAAAAGGCTTGATAAAGTGGCCAAATTATGGGCCAGTGGCGCAAATATTGAATGGGACGCGCTTTATGGAGCAATTAAGCCCCAGCGAATCAGTCTGCCGACCTACCCCTTCGAAAGGGAACGCTATTGGTTGTCTGAGATTGACATGGGACAGAAAAATATAAACTTGGCGATGACCTCCCAAATTCACCCTTTGCTGCATCAAAATACTTCCGATCTCTTTGGGCAGCGCTACGCCTCCACCTTTACAGGCCGGGAATTTTTCCTGGCGGATCACCGAGTCATGGGCCAACCGACATTACCCGGGGTAGCTTACCTTGAAATGGTGCGGGCGGCTGTAGAAGCAGCGGCGGGGGATGATATGGAGGGTGAGACCTACACCTATATTCGACTAAAAAATGTAGTATGGGCTCAGCCGGTTGTTGTAGCCAACAAACCGATTAGGGTACACACCAGCCTATTTCCTCAGGACGATGGAGCGATTGCGTTTGAAATATACAGCGGGGTAGAAGAAGACGCCGCAGGTATAATACACAGCCAGGGGATAGCTATTTTGGAGAGAACAAATGATCCGCAGTATCTGGACCTCAACGTCTTACGGGCTGGATGTACCCGCAGTTCACTATCTTCAGACCAATGCTATGAAGCTTTCAGAGCCATAGGAATAGACTATGGATCAGGACACCGGGGGATTGAGACTATCTTTCGGGGAGAGGATTATGTGCTTGCAAAGCTGTCTCTTCCATCTGATGTATCTCATACCCAAAGCGAATTTGTGTTACATCCGGCTATGATGGATTCAGCCTTGCAGGCCACAATTGGCTTAGTGATGGATCGGGAAGAGCATGTGCCTGAGGGCAAGCTTTCAGTACCCTTTGCTTTGCAGGAAATGGAAATATTCGAAAAATGCACTTCTGTGATGTGGGCCCGGGTTTCCAGACATGCGAGTGAGGAGACACTAAATGGATGGAGCACGGTACATATCGATCTCTGCGACGAGACCGGGAAAATTTGCGTGCAGCTCAAAGGACTTTCATCTAGAGAGCTGGAAGAACAGGCAGTCTTCGTTGAGAATGTGGGCACACTCATGCTGGAGCCGGTCTGGGTGGAAAAGGCAGTCCACGCAGGAAAAAACGCGTTCGACGATACACGGCATACAGTGGTTTTGTGTGAATTTGGAGGTATCGCCGGGGAGGATATTGAAGCCCGTATGGACGGTACACGCTGCATTGTTTTACAGTCCTCGGGTACTGATTTGGATGCGCGGTTTGAAGACTACACTATTCAGATATTTGAAGAATTGCAAACTATGATGCTGGACATACACAAACCCAAAATTTTGCTGCAAATTGCAATCCCTGCCCGAAATGATCAACAGGTGTATTCCGGGCTTTTTGCCATGCTGCAATCCGCCCAAAAAGAAAATCCAAATATTAAGGGTCAACTGCTAGAGTTTGATGCAAAGACTAACACTGAGGGGATTATTGCAAAATTACAAGAGAATCGAAGCGACCAATATGGTGAACGGATCCGCTATCATGGCGACAAACGACAGGCTTTAAAGTGGCAAGAAATTGAAACCTTGCGTGAAGATGCAGTCCGGCCATGGAAAGATGGTGGGACCTATCTCATTACTGGCGGTCTAGGCGGTCTGGGACTGATTTTTGCCAGAGACATTGTGTGTAATGTGAAAAACTCCACCGTCGTACTGGCAGGACGATCACCTCTGTCGGCGGATAAGCAGACCTTGTTAAGCGAATTGGTAGCGCTGGCGCTGGATGGCCATATAGAGTACAGACAGGTGGACGTGGGTCAAAAAGAATCGGTCATCAGGTTAATTGATGACATTGTCGGGCAATTTGGCGGTCTTAATGGTATTTTGCACACTGCAGGAGTGATCCGGGATAACTTCATTATCAAGAAGACGATCGAAGAAGTTAGAGAAGTGCTGACTCCCAAAGTCTCAGGATTAATCCATTTGGACCAGGCGAGCAGTTCCTTGCCTCTGGATTTCTTTGTTCTGTTTTCTTCCGGCGCCGGGAGTCTTGGCAATGTAGGGCAGGTTGACTACTCTGCTGCCAATGGTTTTATGGATGCCTATGCTTCTTACCGAAATGCTTTGGTGGCAGACCAGCAGCGCCAAGGGCACACGCTGTCGATCAACTGGCCGCTATGGAAGGATGGGGGCATGCATGTCGATGAGGAAACAGAAAAGGCGATGCAAAGTCTGGGCATGGTCGCCATGCAAACGGAGAATGGAATAAAAGCTTTGTATAAAAGCTTGGCTTCGGGTAAAAGTCAGGTCATGGTTATTGAAGGATATTCTCAAACGATTAAGGCGGCCATTCTTGGACAACCTTCGGGAACAGAGACTTTAGACCGTTTTGGTATGGAAGACAGGGGAGCTTCGCTTATCGATGAAGAATGGCTAAGGGAAAAAGCTGAAGACTATCTGAAAACAATACTATCGGCTGTAATCAAGCTGCCGGTTGAAAGTATAAATGTAAATGCACCTATGGACAGGTATGGGATTGATTCCATACTGGTCATGCAGCTCACGAATGAATTGGAGAAAACGTTTGGCTCTCTGCCGAAAACATTATTTTTTGAATACCATAATCTCCGCTCATTAACAGGATATTTTCTTGAATCGCATCGCGGCCGGCTAGAGGACATTTTAAAAGAGGAGAAGAATACATCTTCTCATAAAGTGGCGAACATGCCTGCAAAAGCAGCACTAGAACCTTTGCCTTCGATAGCTGCGGGTCGCAGACGTACATGGCCTCTCTCAATAGAGATGCAGTCCCGTCAGGAAAAGAAAGGCTTGGACATTGCCATTATCGGAGTATCGGGAAGATATCCGGGGGCGGCAGATACCGACGAGTTCTGGAAAAATCTAAGGGATGGGAAGGACTGCATTACTGAGATTCCTAAGGAACGCTGGGACCACAGTCTGTACTTTAATGAAACCAGAGGGAAGCCTGGGAAAACCTACAGCAAGTGGGGAGGGTTCATTGATGGGGTGGACTTGTTTGACCCGCTGTTTTTCAACATTTCGCCAAGAGAAGCGGAAACGATGGACCCTCAGGAGCGCCTATTCCTGGAATGCGTGTATGAAACCATAGAGGATGCGGGCTATACGCGGGAAACGCTTTGTTCAGATCAAGGACTTGGCGGCATGGAAGGCAATGTTGGCGTTTATGTCGGAGTGATGTATCACGAATATCAGCTTTATGGAGCTCAGGAACAAGCTAAAGGGAATATGCTTGGACTTCTCGGAAATGCCTCGGCGATTGCCAACCGCGTATCGTATTATTGCAATTTTCAAGGACCAAGTATCGCTGTGGATACGATGTGCTCTTCGTCACTGACAGCAATTCATATGGCTTGTCACGGACTGCAGCATGGAGAATGTGAACTGGCGGTTGCCGGGGGAGTCAACGTCTCTGTTCACCCTAACAAATATCTATTGCTTGGACAGGGAAGCTTTGCATCAAGCAATGGGCGGTGTGAAAGCTTTGGACAAGGTGACGGCTATGTGCCAGGAGAAGGAGTCGGATCTTTGCTGCTCAAGCCACTGGCCAAAGCTATAGCAGACGGAGACCAGATATATGGCGTTATAAAAGGTACTGCGGTGAATCATGGAGGAAAAACCAATGGATATACCGTACCCAACCCTAACGCACAGGCCAGCGTGATTGGGCAGGCCATTCAGGAGGCGGGAATCCACCCTAGAGCCATTAGCTATATAGAGGCGCATGGGACAGGAACTCCACTGGGTGACCCAATTGAGATTGCAGGCTTACAAAAAGTATTCCGGGATTACACCAGAGACAAGCAGTTCTGTTCAATTGGGTCTGCCAAGTCTAATATCGGACATTGTGAGAGCGCAGCTGGTATTGCCGCGGTGACAAAGGTGCTGTTGCAGTTAAAACATCAACAATTGGTGCCTTCGCTGCATTCAAGCAAGTTAAATCCCAATATCGATTTTAGTGATAGTCCGTTTAAAGTTCAGCAGGAATTAGAGGAATGGAAAAGACCTGTCTTATCTATAGATGGTGAAATCAAGGAGTACCCAAGGATGGCAGGGGTCTCAGCCTTCGGGGCAGGCGGATCTAACGCGCATATGATAATCGAAGAATACATTCCAGCAGAGACTGCTCAGCTGCAAGCTGCTCCTGCGTCTCTTAATCCTGCCATGATCGTGCTATCGGCCAAGAACAAGGACAGGCTGAACGAGCAGGCGCAAAGATTACTATCAGCCATTAGAGAGCTGGACGACCTGCATATAGGTATCGCAGATATCGCCTACACGCTGCAGATCGGACGAGAAGCAATGGAAGAACGGCTGGCGATCATCGCCACATCCATCCAAGAGCTGGATTGGAAATTGGACAGCTTCCTGCTGGAAAAGGTAGGTATAGAGGAATTGTATAGAGGGCAGGTAAAGCGCAACAAAGGAGGTTTGGTCACCCAGGAAATTGATGAGGATATGGCTAAAATGGTGGATGCATGGGTGAGCAAGGGTAAATATGGAAAGCTCGCCGAGCTCTGGGTGACGGGACTGTTGTTAGACTGGAACAGGCTGTATGGGGAAGTAAAGCCTCGCAGAATTAGTTTGCCAACCTATCCTTTCGCCAGAGAAAGCTATTGGGTGCCTGTAAATCAGGTGAAGAACGATGGCACAACAACTGCTCTAGGTCAGTCCTCATTTTTGTCACCTTTATTGCATCACAACACTTCAAACTTCTTGAAGCAGCGGTTCAGCTCAACGTTTACTGGCGAGGAGTTTTTCCTCAAAGATCATATGGTAAAAGGCCAGCGGGTTCTCCCAGGTGTCGCTTATCTTGAGATGATACGGGCGGCTGTGGAACGTTCTACAGGAGATGAGGACAACTGCGCAACAGGAATCCGGTTGAAAAATGTAAACTGGATTCGGCCAATTGTTGTGGGAGATCGGCCATTGTCAGTACACACCGGACTATTCCTGGAAGACGGCGGAAAAATCAGCTTTGAAGTATACAGTAAGCAAGAAGGAGACGATAGCGGACATACCGTGCACAGCCAGGGCAATGCGGTGCTGTTGAATGTGGAACAAACCCCGATGCTTAATCTAGAGGCATTACAGGCAGAATTTGATCCACACGGATATGAGGGGGCGCGCTGCTACGATATCTTCCAAAAAATCGGAATGGATTACGGCCCAGCCTTCAGATGTGTGGAGAAAATGTACACACGTCCGGGCAAGGTACTGGCCAAGCTGGCATTGCCCTCCATGCTCTCCGATTCGGCTGACAGCTATGTTCTTCACCCTAGCTTAATGGATGCAGCCTTGCATGCATCCATTGGATTGATCATGGGCCAAGATGGAGGGATGCCAGGCAGCACAGCACAGGATACGGCTCACATGCCATTCGCTCTTCAAGAGATCGAAATCCATGGGGGATGCACCTCAACCATGTGGTCGTTGATTCAATATAGCGAGGGTAGCCAGAAAGAGAACAAGGTACAGAAGCTTAATATTGACTTGTGTGATGAGGAAGGGAACGTATGTGTCAGAATAACAGGATTATCCACCCGAGCGCTGGACGGAGATTTTCGCTCTGAGCATGCCCAAGGCGCAGTCACAGGAGATCATGCTGCCGACCCGCTTGCAGGATCTGTCATGCTCATCCCCAAATGGGACCCCGTTGCGCTTAGAAAAGAATCAGCTTTCCCATCTTCAACAGACCGAATGGTCATTGTTGGTGGTACGGATAAAGTTAGACAGGCTATCATGGAATATTATCCGAAGGTGCATTTTTTGGAGCTTCAGGCGCAGGATTCCATCGAAACGGTTGCTTCAAAGGTTGAAGAATATGGAGCCGTTGACCATATTTTATGGATTGCACCTACTATGTCTGTCGAATCGGTCACTGCTGAATCCTTGATTGAGGAGCAGGAGGCAGGAGTCTTGCTCTTCTTTAGAATGGTCAAGGCGCTGCTCCTGCTAGGGTATGGAACGAAAAAGCTAGGCTGGACAACTATAACCACTCAGGCTCAGTTGATCGATCAGGAAGATACAGTCCACCCGGCTCACGCAAGTTTACATGGGTTGGTAGGCACGATGGCCAAAGAATATCCAAACTGGAGAATTCGTATCATAGACCTGCAATCTGACTATGACTGGCCGTTATCTGAACTATTTACGCTGCCTTCAGACCGCCAGGGACGGATGTGGGTATTTAGAGGCGGGCAGTGGTATCGCCAGCAGTTAATCCCGTTTAAGCAGACTCCAGACCCAAAAGGAGAGACGCTGTACAAAACCGGAGGCGTCTATGTGGTTATCGGTGGTGCAGGCAACATCGGAGTGGCATGGAGCAAGTATATGGCCTCGACCTATCAGGCCCAGATGGTGTGGATAGGCAGAAGGTCAAAGGGTGCATCCATTCAAGCTAAATTGGACGAATTTAAAGGCCTCGGGCCTGTTCCATGCTATATTACGGCAGATGCAACAGATGAAAGGTCGCTGCAGGGGGCATATGAGGAGATAAAGCAGCGTTACTCCAAGATCAACGGCGTAGTCCATTCTGCTATTGCCTTTTTGGAGAAGGGATTGGAAGACTTGACTGAGGAAGGGCTCCGGTCCGGACTTTCGGCAAAGGTCGATGTCAGTGTACGCATGGCTCAGGTTTTCCAAAACGAACCGCTGGATTTTGTGTTGTTTTTCTCTTCTATTATTGCCTATGTCAAAAATCCGGGGCAAAGCAGCTATGCTGCTGGATGTACATTTAAGGATGCATTTGCACAGCGGCTTTCACAAGAATGGCATTGTCCGGTGAAAGTCATGAACTGGGGATACTGGGGAAACGACGAGAACAATGCTTTCCCAGACAGGCAGCAAGAGGTGGAAAATTACTCAAGACTAGCGCAGATCGGCGTCGGACTTATTGAGCCTCAAGAGGGAATGGAGGCCCTTGAGACGTTGCTTGCTTCACCACTGGATCAAATGGGACTGATGAAAACAACAAAGCATTTGGAGTTGGAAGGGACTAATCCGGCAGAAGTCATTGACCTGTACCCACACAATACGGATTTTAAGGATATACAAGAAAATATTGCTGCAGTAATCAAATCAAAAGCCCGGTTTGCCGAGGAATATGCGGCAGAGGATGCTGGTAGCTTGCAGGAAAGGGAATTGGAACTCCTTCTGGGCAAGCTACTGCAGGAGCAGCTTTTGTCCATGGGGCTGTCAGGGACAGATCGTCAATCTGTCGACGAGTTTAAACAAAAGCATCAACTGCCTGAGTTATATGGCAAATGGCTAGGAGAGAGCGTGAAAATTCTGGCACGGATGAATGATGCCTTTTCAGGTGGAAACGATTCCAGCTCGACTTATAGAGAGGATGTCTGGCAGGAATGGGAAGAGCACAAGCATACATGGCTGAAATATCCGCAGATGCGAGCAAGGGTACATTTGGCTGAGACAACGCTGCAGGCTTTGCCTGAAATTATCACTGGCAAATGTCCTGCGACAGAAATTATGTTCCCTAATTCCTCTATGGAGCTGGTGGAAGGGATTTATAAGAACAGCCTGGTCGCCGACTATTTTAATGAAGTTCTTTCCGATACGGTCGCGGCCTATGTTCAGCAGAGAATGATGACCAACTCCGCTACAGAAATTAGAATTCTCGAAATCGGAGCGGGCACCGGAGGAACCAGTAACACCGTATTCCTCAAATTACGACCATATCGCAAACACATTCAGGAATATTGTTATACCGATATTTCGAAGGCCTTTTTAATGCATGCGGAAAAAGAGTACGGGCCAGAAAATCCGTATCTCAGCTATCGAATATTTAATGTGGAAGAACCTATTGCTGGACAAGGTATTGATGCGGGGAAATATGATATTGTCATTGCTGCCAATGTACTTCATACGGCGAAAGATATTCGCCAGGCATTACGCAATGCGAAAGCGGTTATGAAAAGCAACGGCCTGCTTCTATTAAATGAACTCATGGGCAGTAGCGTGTTTACCCATCTTACCTTCGGATTGCTGGATGGCTGGTGGGCGTATGAGGATTCGGAATTGCGTATTCCCGGCTGCCCTGGACTGTATCCTCACGTGTGGAAAAGCGTTTTGGCCAAAGAAGGCTTTCACACAGCGTTTTTCCCGGCGCAGGAGGCGCATGATTGGGGCCAGCAGATCGTTGCAGCCCATAGTGACGGTTTGGTTCGGCAAAAGCGACAATCAAAACGGAAATCCATATTGATAGAGAATAGGACCATTGAAGTGGAATCAGTGAAACATCTAGCTCAGCCCAAAAAAGAGGCGGTACAGGCAGAATCAGAAAATGTGCTGCGCAACAAAAGCACGGCTTACTTTAAAAATTTACTGGGTGAGACGCTAAAAATGGAACCGGGAAGCATCGACTCGACAGTTGCCCTGGAAGAGTATGGGATCGATTCGATATTAGTTGTGCAAATCACCAATGTTTTGCGTGAGGTCATCGAGGATTTTGCCAGCACCCTGTTTTTTGAGTACAACACCATAGATGATCTGGTTACGTACCTGCTTCAAACGCAAAAAGATTCGTTAAAGAAGCTGGTAGGTATGGAGGAGACCGAGATGAGCGAAGAAACTTCCAGAGTGGAAGAGGTCCCCGTTCCACAGGTAATCGATATTGCCCCAATGAGGTTTGCACGGGAAGGACGCTTCTTTAAGCCGTCTGTCAGCAAAGCTAAAACGCCGACGGAGCATTCTTCTACTATCAGCGAAATTGCGATTGTGGGCTTGTCAGGACGTTATCCAGGAGCTCGTAATGTGGAGGAATATTGGAACAACCTGAAAGAAGGCAAAAACTGCATCACTGAAATTCCGAAAGACCGTTGGGATTGGAAGACCTACTTTGACGAAGAAAAAGGAAAACGAGGTACCATCTATACCAAATCAGGCGGTTTTATCGATGGAATCGATTTATTTGATCCGCTATTTTTCAAAATTTCTCCTGCAGAAGCTGAAACTATGGACCCGCAGGAACGGCTCTTTCTGGAAGCCGCATACGCAAGTATAGAGGATGCCGGATATACCCCTGCCAATCTTTGTGCGAGTCGAAAAGTGGGCGTATTTGCGGGCGTAATGAATGGAAATTACGGTTTGGGGCCTCAATACAATTCCATTTCCAATCGGATATCCTATCATTTGGATTTCCAAGGTCCAAGTATGACCATCGATACGGCTTGTTCTTCCTCATTGACAGCTATCCATCTGGCTTTGGAAAGTCTGTATAGCGGTATCAGTGAGTGCGCTATTGTCGGAGGGGTCAATTTGATCGTAGACCCAATCCACTATATCAAGCTGTCAGCAATGACCATGCTTTCGAAAACTGGCGAATGCAAATCATTCGGAGATCAAGCGGATGGTTTCGTTGATGGGGAGGGCGTCGGCGCCATCGTGTTAAAACCGCTGGAAAAGGCTATTGAAGATGGTGACCATATTTATGGTGTCATCAAAGGGAGCATGCTCAATGCCTCAGGTAAAACCAGCGGTTATACCGTGCCTAGCCCTCAAGCTCAATCCCAGCTGATTGAGGATGCGCTTCGACGTTCTAATGTTGATGCAAGAACCATCAGTTATATTGAAGCCCATGGAACGGGCACGGCTTTGGGAGATCCTATTGAAATTGCCGGATTAACTAGGGCTTTTGAGAAATTCACACAAGACAAGCAATTCTGCGCCATAGGGTCGGTCAAATCCAATATTGGTCACACCGAGAGCGCAGCAGGCATTGCAGGAGTAACTAAAATATTGCTGCAGCTTAAGCATCGCCAGTTAGTGCCGTCCTTACATTCTAGGAAGTTAAATCCTGAAATTCATTTCAACAATACTCCTTTTGTCGTTCAGCAGAGCCTAGAAGAGTGGAAGAGACCGATAATTACAACGGATGGAATCGCTCAGGAGTATCCGAGACGGGCTGGAATATCGTCTTTCGGTGCAGGTGGGGCCAACGCTCATATTGTGATTGAAGAGTACATTCCCGAGGTTCAGGAGCCGTCAGGAATCGAACCTGATTCTCAGGGACCTGCTATGATCGTGCTATCAGCCAAGAGTGAGGAACAGCTTAAGGAAAAAGGGCGCCAACTGCTTGAGGCTCTTCAGGGTCAGCTATCCTCTGCCAGCCTATTGGATATTGCCTATACGCTCCAGGTGGGACGCGAACCGATGGAGGAGCGTATAGCCATGCTGGTGAATTCAATTACAGATCTTGAGGAGAAATTAAAGGAATTCGTGGACGGACGCCACCATATGCTCAACCTGTATAGAGGTCAGGTAAAACGCAACAAAGAAGCGTTATCCATTTTTACGGGGGACGAAGACCTGCAACAACTGATTGAACATTGGGTTTCCAAGAGAAAATATACAAAGCTTCTGGAGCTATGGGCCAAAGGGCTAAATCTGGATTGGGAAAAACTTTATACGGGGAAGGTACCTCGCCGTATCAGCCTGCCAACCTATCCATTTGCTAAAGAGCATTATTGGACATCTGTAAGTAAGGATCAATTAAAAGCCTATGCATTACTGCCGCAAAATGAAAGCAATGTAGATTTTGATGATCAATTGTGCGGCAGACTCTTGGACGAAATGATGAACGACGCCATGTCTGTTGATGAGGCCGCCAATGAAATCTTCAATATATTCATACGTAAATGAGAAGTTTCTACATGCTGGGAGGCAATCGAAGATGAAGGACTTTTTTCAAACTATTCTGGGCGAGGTAAAAAGCGGACGGATGCAGAAAGAGGAGGCTATCTTCAGAATACGCCAACTGCAAGCTCAAATGACTTCAAATGGGACCCTGCAAAGCCAAGCAGGGTCTCCGGCCGAAGTGATGGCGGATACAGGAGTTCTTATGCTTGAGCCTTCATGGAAAGAGCAAGCTGCACTCCAAAAAGCGACCCTTCTTGAATGTAGTCAACATCTGGTGGTGCTTTGCGAACTGGATCATATCTCGGAGCGAAGCATTGAAGAGCTCATAAAAGGAACCCGATGTATCAAGCTCCATGCCGATAAAACCGGCATGGACGAACGCTTTCAGGGCTATGCCCTTCAACTGCTTGCAGAAGTGCAAATGATCCTCAAAAAGAACCTGAAAGGCAGCGTGTTGGTGCAGCTTGCTGCTTCCTCACAAAGCGGGCAGCAGCTCTTCGCTGGGCTTTTGGGATTACTGCAAACAGCCGAAAAAGAAAACCCAAAAATTGTAGGGCAATTCATTGAATTGGAAGCTATAGGTTTGGAAGAGATCATTAAGAAATTAAACGAGAACAGCCTATACCCCAAAGACAAAAGGATACGGTATGAGAACGGTAAACGCTTGGTTCTCCGCTGGAACGAGATGAAAGCCCCTGAAACTCCGGGAAGAGTGCCCTGGAAGGATCGGGGGATTTATTTGATTACGGGCGGTGCAGGAGGATTAGGGTTTGTTTTTGCGAGAGATATCGCCCGGCGAGTCCAAGAAGCTACGCTAGTCCTTGCAGGACGTTCAAGGCTTGACGAAGGCAAACAGGTCATATTGGAGGAATTAAAAACGCTGGGAGCCTTCGTAGAATACAAACAAGTGGACGTATCCCGAAAGGAAGAGGTCTCGCAACTGATTCTGAAGATCCGTGCGGAGCATGGGGGGATTGATGGCATCCTCCATAGTGCCGGAGTGATACAGGATCGCTTTATGATTCATAAGACGCAGGAAGAGTTCAAGGAAGTAATAGCGCCGAAAGTAGCCGGATTGGTCAACCTGGATCAGGCGACGAAGGAGCTAGACCTTGATTTCTTTATTTTCTTCTCTTCCATCGCAGGGATTATGGGTAACCCGGGTCAGGCCGACTATGCCGCAGCGAATGCATTTATGGATGCCTATGCCATATATCGAAACAGCCTCGTCTCTTCCAAGGAGCGCAAAGGACAGACGTTGTCTATCAATTGGCCGCTCTGGAAGGATGGAGGAATGCATGCGGATGCTGAAACGGAGAAGGTCTGGCAAAGTATTGGCATGATGGCCATGCAAACTTCAAACGGTGTCAAGGCTTTATATGATTGCCTGGCCTCTGGCCAGAAGCAGGTGCTGGTGCTAGAGGGGGATATGACCAGATTGCGGAAGCATCTATTGGAGCCTCAGCCACAGGAGAACGTGTACGTTGAAGAAACAGCTTCTTTATCGATTAATCCCGAACTGCTTCTGGAAAAAACCTTGCACCAGCTTAAAGTATTGTTTGGAGAAGTGACCAAGCTGAGCCTTGAAAAGATTGACGTCAGTGAGCCTTTGGAGAGCTACGGCATAGACTCCATCATGATTACAAGGCTCAACCAAAAGCTTCAGGGAGTTTTTGGTGAAATTTCAATGACCCTATTTTTTGAATATCAGACGTTGGAAGCGGTAGCGGAATATTTTATTGCTGATTACTATGAGGAATGCGTACGGTGGACAGGACTTGGAAGACGGCTGAAGCCGGAAGAAAACTTCGTCCCTGTATCCTTGCATACTGATAGCGAATGGTCATTGCCAACTTTGCCAAAAGAAGAAAGCCAATCTGTCAGCAGCGCACCTATAGACACAGGCAGTGCGAAACAGGAGCCAATAGCCATTATTGGTATGAGCGGACGATTTCCACAAGCAAAAAATATGGAAGAATACTGGAGCAATTTACAAGAGGGGAAAGATTGTATTACAGAAATTCCCGCGGATCGCTGGAAGAAGGAAGGATTTTACTCTCCTGACATGAAGGAAGCTATCGAGAAGGGCAAAAGCTATATCCAATCTGGAGGGTTTGTGGAGGATTTTGCAGATTTTGATCCTCTTTTCTTCAATATATCTCCGCGGGAAGCAATGAGTATGGACCCTCAGGAACGAATATTCCTGGAAGAATGCTGGAAGGCTTTTGAGGATGCTGGATATAGCAGAGATCAGCTTGCAGCGCAATATAATGGACGAATTGGCGTCTTTGCAGGCATTACCGCAACAGGCTTCAATTTATACGGACCCAAGCTGTGGGAGCAAGGCAAACCCATCTTTCCTCGTACATCCTTCAGTTCGGTAGCAAACCGAATATCGTATCTCTTGAATCTGAAGGGGCCGAGCTTTTCGGTCGATACCATGTGCTCATCGTCATTAACTGCAATCCATGAAGCCTGCGAGCATATTCATAACGGAGATTGCGAGATTGCCATTGCAGGTGGAGTTAACTTATATCTTCATCCTTCCAACTATGTTTTTCTAAGCACAATGCGAATGCTATCGCCAGAAGGGCGATGCAAGAGCTTTGGCGAAGGAGGGAATGGGTTTGTCCCAGGCGAAGGTGCGGGCGTAGTGCTGCTTAAACCTTTATCTCGGGCCATTGCCGACAAGGACCATATTTATGCAGTTATTCGGGCAACCAGTATCAATCATGGTGGAAAAACGAACGGATATACCGTTCCTAATCCGGTAGCACAAGGAGAATTGATCCGAGAAGCGCTGGATAAAGCAGGTGTTAATGCTCGAACAGTCAGTTATATTGAAGCTCACGGAACAGGGACCGAGCTTGGTGATCCCATTGAAATTACTGGTCTTACCCAGGCTTTCAGGAAAGACACACAGGATACAGGCTTTTGTGCGATTGGCTCTGTAAAATCAAACATAGGCCATTTGGAGGCAGCCGCAGGGATTGCGGGTGTCGCTAAAATTATTCTGCAAATGAAAAACCGGAAAATGGTCCCAAGTCTGCATGCCAAAGTATTGAACCCTAATATAAATTTTGCCAAAACGCCATTTACAGTCCAGCAGGGACTTGCTGAATGGAAGCGTCCGATTCTGGAGGAAAACGGCGAGCAACGGGAATACCCGAGAATTGCAGGAATATCTTCCTTCGGAGCCGGAGGGTCTAATGCCCATATCGTTCTTGAAGAATACATTTCAGCACAAAAGGCTCCCTCTACTCCGCAAAGGCCGGTTGTCATTGTATTGTCGGCTAAAAGTGATGAAGCATTGAAAGAGCAGGCTGTTCAATTGACTGCTGCAATTGAAACAAATAGCTTCTCAGATACCGACCTGGTAAATGCAGCCTACACCTTGCAGATAGGACGTGAGGCGATGGATGAGCGCCTTGCCGTGGTCGTTCAGTCAGTGGAGGAACTTAGGAACAAGCTGGAGGAATTTATTGGAGGAAGCCGGAATATTGCACAGTTTTACCGGGGACAGGTCAAGCGGAACCAGGAGAGCTTGGATGTAGTTAAACAGGAAGAAGCGCTGGATGAATCCTCTGATGTCTGGAATCTAGCAGAGAAATACGGTAGGCTTTCGGAATTGTGGGTTAAGGGTATGCACGTTGACTGGAACAGACTTTACAGTGATGTCCAGCCTTTCCGCATCAGTTTGCCCACCTACCCCTTTGCTAGGGAACGCTACTGGATATCAGTGGATGAAGAAAAGCCCGCTAGCGTCGCTCCGCTATATCTACACCCTTTGCTGCATCACAACACTTCCGTTCTTTCTGAGCAAAGATTCAGCTCAACCTTTAACGGTCAGGAGTTTTATCTGAATAACTCCGTCGTTGACGGAAGACTGGTCCTGTCGGATGGGGCATGTCTTGAAATGGCACGGACAGCGGTCGAACAATCATTAACAGTACAGGAGAAGGGTCAGGCAGGTATCACACTTAAAGATATGGTATGGACACATGCTCCCGTCATAAGTGATCAGCCGGAAATACATATAGGACTCTTTCCGGGAGATCAGGGTGGAATTGACTTCAAAATTTATAGCACACGAACCGAAGCAGGAGATCCTGTTTTACACTGTGAGGGAAGTGCCGAGCTGGAGACTTTAAATAGAGCGGAATCATTAGATATTCAGGCTTTGCAGATGGAGTGCATTGATCACATTTCACCTGGGGGAGACGAAAAAGCACAGCGATTGGTTGAAGCCAACTACGGTTCGGAATTCCAGTCCGCTGAGCAAGTTTATATAGGTCATGGATTGGTGTTGGCCAAGCTATCACTGCCTTCCGGTATTGCGAATACTGGAGGGCTGTTTGTTTTGCATCCTTACATGACAAGTGCTGCTCTGCAAATGCCGTTATACCTGCTTTCGAATGACGAAAATATTATGCGGCTCACTGGCATCGGCTCCTCGAAAAAAAAACTGCCAACTGCGATGGATAGGCTTGAAATATTTCAAGAATGTCCGAGCGAAATGTGGGCGCTGGTTCGGTATGAAAGAAGATACGATACGAATGATAAGGCACTCAAGTATGACATTGATTTGTGCGACGAGGCAGGCAGCATCTGTGCGCGTATGAAAGGGGTGTCTTACAAGGAAGCTGAGGCTTGTGAGAAACCGCTTGGTGCAATGATGCTTCAACCCTTCTGGAAAGAACAGGCGGCTAATGAGGAAACCATAGCAACCATTTACGAACGGCATGTGGTCATACTTTGTGAGACAGATGCCATAGCTGCGCTACATGTCGAGGCCTCCTTGACAGATGTGGAATGTATCACCCTGCAAGCCCGCATGGAGAAGGTCGAAGGACGCTTTGAAACATATGCCGTTCAGGTTTTTGAGAAAATACAAGGCATCCTGATTAACAAGCCAAAGGGAAAAGTGCTGGTACAAATTGTAATGATGTCTGAAAATGAAAAGCTACTTTTCTCCGGGCTGTGCGGCATACTCAAAACGGCCCATAAGGAAAATCCAAAGTTCTACGGGCAACTGATTGAAGTAGGGGAAATGGAAAAAAATGAAAGGCTCATTGAAATATTAAGATCGAGCAGTCGGCGTCCAGAGGATAGCCGCATCCGGTTTGTAGAAGGTAAACGTTGGATTCCCGCCTGGAACAAGCTTGAAATGCCAGCGTCACCACAAATTCCATGGAAAAATCATGGGGTTTATCTGCTTACTGGAGGTGCCAAGGGCTTGGGTCTTATTTTTGCCAAAGAAATTGCACGTCAGACCAGGGAAGTAACCTTGATTTTGACTGGTCGGTCTCTGCTGACCGAGGACAAGCTGGCCCCATTGGAAGAATTGAAGGCTTTAGGTGCCACGGTGGAATACAGACAGGTGGATGTCACGCAGAAGGAAGCGGTCGTTGGTCTGATGGAGGACATCCAAATGGCATACGGCGGAATTAACGGGATTCTGCACAGTGCTGGAATTATCAAAGATAACTATATCATCAAAAAGACGAGCGCAGAATTCAGGGAAGTATTGGCGCCGAAGGTGGCCGGACTAGCAAATTTGGATCAGGCCAGTAAGGACATGCCCCTAGACTTCTTTATCCTTTTTTCATCAGCTGCAGGAGTGGGCGGAAATGCAGGTCAGTCTGACTATGCTACCGCGAATGCCTTCATGGATGCCTATGCTTGGTATCGTAATACCTTGGTATCCTCCTGGGAGCGTATGGGAAAAACGCTGTCAATCAATTGGCCGTTATGGAAAGAGGGTGGAATGCAGCCTGATCAGGAGACGGAGAAGGCCTTGCAAAATGTAGGCATGTATGCGATGAGGACAGAGACTGGTATTCGTGCGCTTTATCAAAGTATAGCCTGTATATCGAATCAAGCGATGGTGGTAGAAGGAGACATTGAGCTGATCAGCAGAATGATGATTATGGAAGAACAGCTTGAAGAAAGCGGAGAAGCAGTCCGGGATCAGAGAATCGGATCAGAAGACAACATCGTTCCTTTCTCAGCAAATAAGGCAGTGTCCGTCCAAGATGAACATCTGTTGCGTGAAAAGACGGCCCATTATTTGAAGACTTTGCTGTCTTCGTCAATTGAACTGCCTGCATATCGAATCGAAGAGGATACGCCGTTGGAAAATTACGGGGTGGATTCTATCAAGTCTATGGAACTGACTGACCAGTTGGAGAAAACGTTCGATCAGGTGTCGAAGACGATATTTTTTGAATATCCGAATATTCGGAGCTTAACCGAGTATTTTCTGAAATCTCACCTAGACGAACTAATCGCTCTGTTTGGTCTGGAGCAGGCAGTAACTGTAGGTGTAAAAGCCGCCACCGCTACGACAGCAATTGATACAGAACTTCGACCAGGAGAAGAACAGTTGCGTGATCAGGTGACAAGTTATCTAAAAAGATTGCTTTCCTCATCCACTGGACTGCCAGAACAGCGCATCGAAGAGGACAAAAACCTGGAAAACTATGGAGTTGACTCCATAAAGTCTATGGAAATAACCGATCAGTTGGAAGAAACGTTTGGATCATTATCCAGAACCTTATTGTTTGAATATCCGAATATCCAGAGTTTAACAGAGTACTTCCTGGAATCCCACCGAGACGAAATCAGCACTTTGTTTAGTCTGGAGCAGGTAGCGACTGTAAGTGCAAAAGCTGATATGGCTTCTATAGCCAATGATACAGAACCCCGATCAGGAGAAGAGTGGCTGCGTGATCAGGTGAGTAATTATCTAAAAGGCCTGCTTTCTTCATCTATCGGACTGCCAGAACAGCGTATCGAAGAGGACAAAAACCTGGAAAACTATGGGGTTGACTCTATAAAGTCTATGGAATTAACCGATCAGTTGGAAGAAACGTTTGGATCACTGTCCAGAACCTTACTGTTTGAATATCCGAATATCCAGAGTTTAACGGAGTACTTCCTGGAATCTCACCGAGACGAATTAAATGCTTTGTTTGGAGCTGAACAGGAGCTAGTCACGGCAACCAGCACAAAATCCATGGGCATCGTAGAACATGCAAAAGCGCCCTCTCCGGTATTTCGGCACTCACCCATTCCGTCAGTGCGAGTAGAGCCTAAAGAGGAGGCAAGAGAAACAGGAGCGATGGACATTGCTGTCATTGGGGTGTCCGGAAAATATCCCGGGGCGGAAAATATTCATGAATTCTGGAGAAATCTCCAAGAGGGCAAAGACTGCATTACCGAAGTTCCTAAAGATCGCTGGGATCACGAACTTTACTTTGATAAAGAAAGAAATAAACCGGGAAAAACCTACTGCAAATGGGGGGGCTTCCTAAACCGAATACATCCGTTGGATTCTTCTTTCTTTCACCTGACTCCTCATGAGGTGAGTTTGATGGACCCAATGGAACAGCTTTTCCTGGAAACGATCTGGAGCTTGCTGGAAAGCGCGGGGTATACGCGAGAAGTACTACAGAAAAAACACCAGTCTAAGGTTGGGGTCTACGTGGGTGCTACGTATCACAAATATTGCACCTGTGATACGGATACAGATACAGATGCCCACCGGGTCACATCCTTTGGTTCTGTTGCTGTCGCCAATCCCATGTCGCATTATTTCAATTTCCAGGGTCCGAGCATATCCATTGATACAATGAGCTCTTCCTCTGCTGTGGCTGTCCATATGGCATGTGAAAGCCTGTTCAGAGGAGAGTGCCAAATCGCAGTCGCTGGGGGGGGGAATCTGTTGACAAGCCCCAAAAAGTATATTGAATCCAGCCAGAACCAATTGATCGGAAGCCATGAAGATAGCCGAAGCTTTGCAGATGGAGACGGGTATCTTCCCGCTGAAGGTGTTGGGGCAGTTCTCTTAAAGCCGCTTCATAAGGCAGAACAGGATGGGGACTGCATTTTAGCAGTGATCAAATCTACGGCAACCAATCATGGAGGACACAGCAATGGGTATACGGTTCCGAATCCCAATGCACAGGCACAGCTTGTTGAAGAGAACTTTTTGAAAGCTGGCATTCACCCCCGGACGGTCAGCTATGTAGAGGCAGCAGCCAATGGATCTACATTAGGAGACCCGATTGAGTTAGTCGCCTTGAAAAAATCATTCCAGAAATTTACGGACGAGCAGCACTTTTGTGCCATGGGATCGGTTAAATCCAATATAGGCCATGCAGAAGCGGCCTCGGGTATATCGCAGTTGACCAAGACCATATTGCAATTGTGGCATCGAAAGCTGGTTCCCACTATTAAAGCGGAGAAGCTGAATCCCAATCTTACTTTCAGCAATACCCCATTTTATCTGCAGCGGGAGCTTCAGGAATGGAAGCGGCCTGTAATAGAGCTCGAAGGAGAAGAGAGGGAATGCCCGCTGCGGGCAACGGTAAGCTCCTTCGGTGCTGGTGGATCTAATGTTCATTTTATTCTGGAAGAATACATCCCTTCGCCAAAAGAAGCTGTCCAGCTACAAGTTGCAGATCAGACCGAAGTTGTGGTTCTCTCAGACATAAACTGGGAGCGTCTGAAGGCTTTCGCGAGTCAATTACTCGAATATGTGGAGCGGCAGAATGAGCTTTCCTTACATGATATTGCTTTCACACTTCAGACAGGCCGTGAAGCGATGAAGTGCCGGACGGCAATCGTAGCGAGCTCACGGGAAGAGCTGCTCACGGGTCTAAGACAGCTTATCGAAACAGTCGGCATGGGCAACGAGCCGGGAGGAGCAGCTATTCCAATCTTTATCGGGGAAGGCGGAGAAGACACAAATACAAGCGCACTTCTTTCAGGAAAAGTAGGCGAGAAAGTTTCTCAAATTCTTCTAGAGGAGAGAAATCTGGAAAATATCGCGATGTACTGGACCCAGGGAGGCAGAATTAGGTGGGAGGTGCTTCACGAGGGACAAGCTGTTCGCAGAATTCTCTTACCCACATCTCCGTTCTGAGCTAAATGGAGAAGCCAAACACGATCTGACGAAAATATGAATATTTCGGAGGTAAACATGAGGGAGTTTAAAGGTAAGGTAGCCGTGATTACGGGAGCTGCCAGCGGAATTGGCCGAGCTATTGCAGACCGATGTGTCAAAGAAGGAATGAAGGTCGTTCTGGCGGATATTGAGGAGGGGGCTCTTCTAAGGACTGAACGAGAATTAAAAGAAATGGGTGCAGCTACCCTGTCCGTCATGACCGATATTTCCAAAGAAGCTGATATCCGTTTATTAGCGCAAAAAACAATTCAGACCTTTGGCGCTGTACATCTTTTATTCAATAATGCAGGTGTGGATGCTGGCACAGGCCGCTTATTATGGGAAAATACTGTGGCAGATTGGCAGTGGGTCATCAACGTAAACATTTGGGGAATTCTGTTTGCTACCGAATTTTTTGTTCCTATTATGCTGAAACAAAAAACTCCATGCCATATTGTAAATACAGCATCGATTGCCGGTCTGCTGTCCGGTCCTGGCAATGGAATATATAGCGCATCAAAGCATGCTGTTTTAAGTCTGTCTGAAACGTTATACCAAGAGCTTAGACTGATCGGTTCTAATGTGGGAGTGTCGGTTGTATGTCCGGGATTCGTCCGTACTCAAATTATGGATGCAGAGCGGAACCGCCCGACAGAGCTACGTGGGAGCGGAAATCTTCCACCAGAAAGACAAGTTATTACCGAATTGGCTCGTAAGGCTGTCCAAAATGGAATACATCCAGAGGATGTGGCCCATCAGATTTTTGAGGGTATCCGAAAAGGTCAGTTATATATCATCACAGAACCGAAATTTAAACCTGCAATCAAGCAGCATATGGAGAATGTCCTTAACGAAAGTAATCCTACGGCATCCCAAATGCAATTAGTGCGCAATTTGTTGTGACTATAAATAATAGAAGAAATGCTTAGGCAAGTCTGATTAAATACGTTGTGGGGGATGTTCGGATGAACAGATCGGTGGTTTTTATGTTTTCAGGCCAGGGTTCACAATACTACGGCATGGGAAGGGAATTATATATGTCCAACCCGGTTTTCCGAACATGGATGACCAGGTTGGATGACATTCATACGGATATTACAGGCAGGTCTGTATTAAAAACGCTGTACGATGACACGCATCGCAGGGCAGAAGAGTTCGACACCCTGCTAGATACTCACCCTGCAATTTTTATGGTTGAATATGCTCTCACACAGGTGCTATTAGAAAAAGGAATTTATCCTGATTATGTGCTAGGTTCTAGTCTTGGGGAGTATGCGTCTGTTGCTGTGGCCGACTGCATGAGTTATGAGGACACTCTTCAATGCATTATCAAGCAAGCACGGCTTGTGGAGGCCTATTGTCCTGAAGGGGGCATGATGGCCATCATTGGCGATCCTGGTCTGTACGACAAAGCATCCATATTGAATACCAACTCAGAACTGGCTTCCATCAACTTTGATTCGCATTTTGTTATTTCAGGCAGCTGCGAGGGTCTGACAGAGATTGAACACTATTTGAAAGCAAATGGACTGATCTATCAAAGGCTGCCAGTTCACTATGCTTTTCACGCTTCTTTAATGGACCCTATTGCATTGGAATATATGGCGTTCTTGAAGCTCAAGACCATAAGAAGCCCGAGAATAAATGTGGTTTCATCTATGTATGGCGAGAAGGCCACTGGGCTTGACAGCCATTTTCTTTGGGATATTACTAGAAAGCCTATCCAATTTCAGAGCGCTCTAAAGTGTTTGGGTGATAGGGACGGGGTTGTTTATATCGATCTTGGCCCCTCAGGCACGCTTGCTAATTTTGTAAAGTATAATTTTGGCCCTCAGAAAAAGGCAAGCGTTTGTTCTGTCCTCTCTCCTTTTCAACAAGATATTAAAAATTTGGATCGTCTGTTCGAAATGTTTGACTAATATACATCCACTACTAACAAGGAGGAAATCTATGATTGCATATCTGTTCCCTGGACAAGGAGCTCAAGTGAAAGGTATGGGCGAAGGACTGTTTGATGAATTTCCAGCATTGGTTGCCAAAGCGGATGCAGTTCTTGGTTATTCTATTCAGAAGCTGTGCCTTGAAGACCCTGCCAAGCAACTCGGACAAACGGATTTTACCCAGCCGGCGTTATTTGTCGTAAATGCTTTAAGTTACCTAAAAAAAATAAGAGAGACCGGAAGGAAACCCGACTATGTTGCAGGACATAGCCTGGGTGAATATAATGCCTTATTTGCCGCAGAAGCGTTTGACTTTGAAACTGGCTTGAAGCTGGTCCAAAAAAGAGGAGAGCTGATGGCTCGGGCTGCTGGCGGCGGAATGGCGGCAGTCTTAGGCTTAAAAGAAGAAGTGTTTCGGGAAGTAATGGAGAAAAATAAATTAATTGAGCTCGATGTTGCCAACTTTAATTCACCCAGCCAGATAGTCATTTCAGGGCCAAAGGACATGATCGAGCAAGTGAAACCAATTTTTGAAGATGCAGGAGCCAGAAATTATGTGGTGTTGAATGTAAGTGGAGCATTTCACTCCAGATATATGGAAAATGCCAGACAGAAATTTGAGGCTTATGCGGCGTCATTTGAATTCTCGAAAATCAAAATACCCGTTATTTCAAATGTCCACGCCAGACCCTACAAGCAGCAGGATTTAAGAAGCACGCTGATCAACCAGATTGTGAGTCCGGTCAAGTGGTCGGAAAGTATACGGTATCTGATGGGTAAAAGGATAACCCAATTTATTCAGATCGGGCCTGGAAATGTCGTGGCAGGATTGGTTAATGCCATACAACGAGAAGCAGAGCCCTTGATCCTGACGGAAGCCGAAGACCGGACCGAGCAGGTAGGGGAGGGAATGTCCAAGGAAACGTTGGGAAGTGATGATTCAACATCTGTAAAGCAACAGGTCCCCTTACCAAAACCTGAGCATGACGTACCGGCATCTGGCAAACGATTTACGGCGGAGTCTCTTGGTCATAGCGAATTCAAACAAGATTACGGCATTAAGTATGCATATCTTATAGGTTCTATGTATAAGGGTATCTCTTCAAAAGAGATGGTCGTAAAAGCAGGAAAGGCAGGTATGATGGGCTTTTTTGGAGCAGGGGGAGTGAAGATGGATGCTCTGGAGGAAGCTATTAAATATATTCAAAAGGAATTGAACCGTGGCGAAGCCTATGGAATGAATCTCATTCATGTGCCAGATCACCCAGACATAGAAAATAACATCGTTGATTTGTACATAAAATACGGTGTTAGAAA
This sequence comes from Paenibacillus ottowii, assembly GCF_006874425.1. Taxonomy (GTDB): domain Bacteria; phylum Bacillota; class Bacilli; order Paenibacillales; family Paenibacillaceae; genus Paenibacillus; species Paenibacillus ottowii. The sequence goes on along the minus strand of NZ_VIJZ01000002.1, from coordinate 618,016 downwards.
TATTGAAGCCTCTGCGTTTATGAGTATTACGCCTTCTTTGGTAAGGTACAGGCTGAAGGGACTGAGACGGAATGAAAAGGGAAGCGTAACGCCACAGAACAGAATAATAGCGAAAGTATCCAGGCCCGAGGTGGTTGAAGCCTTCCTGAGTCCTGCGCCTCAGAATATTATAAATAAGCTGCTGGCGGAAAATAGGATTAGCCGGGAAGAAGCGATGATGGGCATGGAAATTCCAATGGTAGATGATCTATGCGTCGAGGCTGACTCAGGCGGGCATACCGACCATGCAGTTGCATATGTATTGGTTCCGCTAATGCTCCAGATGAGAGATGAAGCGATCCGAAAGTATAAATACAACAAAAGCATAAGGGTAGGGGCAGCCGGAGGGATCGGGACTCCACAAGCTGCATCAGCGGCGTTTATATTAGGTGCTGATTTTATTATGACTGGTTCAATTAATCAGTGTACGGTTGAAGCAGGGACTAGTGATGAAGTAAAGGATTTGCTCCAGCAATTAAACATTCAGGATACGGACTACGCTCCAGCAGGGGATATGTTTGAAATGGGCGCAAAAGTTCAGGTTATGAAAAAAGGAGTCTTTTTTCCAGCGAGGGCCAATAAATTGTATGACCTTTACCGGAATTATAATTCCATAGATGAAATTGATAGAGAAACAAAACATTATATTGAAGAAAAATATTTTAAGAAGAGTATCGAACAGGTCTACGAAGATATTAAGGCTTATTACCCGCCAGAAATCATTGAAAAAGCTGAAAGAATCCCAAAACGGAAGATGGCCTTAATATTTAGATGGTACTTTACTTATTCTACCCGGCTTGCCATTAATGGGGACAAAAAGAACAGGGTCGATTATCAAGTACACTGTGGACCTGCCCTCGGCGCTTTTAATCAATGGGTGAAGGGGACAGCCCTTGAGAATTGGAAGAATAGACATGTTGACGATATAGGACAAAAAATAATGGCTGCGACTGCAGAGCACTTGAATGAAAGGTTCAAAGCTTTAACAGCTAGCCTTACAATCTAGTCGGATTCAAGGAAAAGCGAGAAGCTAATAATGAAATGTAGAACGTTCTAAAAATAAACCCATGGCCGGATTTATGAAAGATAAATTTACAATATCTGCAATCAGACCATGGGTTTCATTATTGAAGCCATGCAGATACTAGGGTAAAAGAAAGAGGGCGATTTCGTGCATAGGTATAGAACGCATAACTGTGGAGAGCTGGATCAAACGCATGTCGGGGAAATCGTAAAAATTGCAGGTTGGGTTAAAAATATGCGTAACCTTGGCGGGATTATATTTATTGACCTTAGGGATCATTATGGGGTTACGCAAATCGTTGTCTCTGATCCTAATGAATTAAAGGATTTTGTGTCCAAAATCAGTAGGGAATCAACCATCTCTGTTATAGGAACTGTGTGTCACAGGTCGAAAAGCACGATCAGTCCCCGTATGAAAACCGGGTATATTGAGGTCGTTGCCAGCGAGATAGAAGTGTTAGGGAAGGTCATAATTCCCTTGCCTTTTGAAGTATCTTCAGCACATGAAGCCCGAGAAGATTTAAGATTAAAGTATCGTTTTTTGGATCTGCGCAACGAAAAACTACACGATAATATTATACTTCGTTCTAAAGTCATTCAAAGTATTCGAAAAAAGATGATTGATTTGGATTTTTTAGAGATTCAGACACCGATTCTGACGAGTTCATCTCCAGAGGGCGCCAGAGACTATTTAGTTCCTAGTAGAGTACATCCAGGTCAATTTTATGCCTTGCCTCAGGCACCTCAACAATTCAAACAACTACTAATGGTCTCCGGCTTTGATAAATATTTTCAAATTGCTCCATGCTTTAGAGATGAGGATGCAAGGGCGGACAGATCACCTGGCGAATTTTATCAGTTAGATTTGGAAATGGCTTTTGCTACACAGGAAGATGTTTTTAATGTCGTTGAAAATATGATGTATGAGGTTTTTTCTGAATTTACAGATTATAAAATCTCAAAGCCTTTTAGTAGAATTCCCTATCAAGAAGCCATCCTCAAATACGGGAGCGATAAACCTGATTTAAGAAACCCGTTAATTATCCATGATGTTACAGAGCTTTTTACAGAGACTGATTTTAAAGTGTTCAAAAATAAAACGATAAGAGTTATTGCTGTTCCTGGTTGCGAAGGGCAGCCGAGAAGCTTTTACGACGATATCGTGAACTTTGCTATAGAGGCTGGAGCGAAAGGCCTTTCATGGATTAAGTTCAGTGCTGATATGTCTCTTGGCGGTTCGATTGCAAAATTTATTCCGGAGATGGTAAAAAACGAATTAATCCATGTGACGCAAGCTGGTCCGGGATATGCACTGTTTTTTGCTGCCGATGAGCTTGAAAATGTCGAAAAAATAGCCGGTGCTGTTCGGAATCAATTGGGCAAAAGCCTGGATTTGTTGGAAAAGGATACGTTTAAGTTTTGCTGGATTGTTGATTTCCCTATGTTTGAATTGGACCCTGTTACGCATAAAATAGAGTTTAGCCATAATCCGTTTTCGATGCCGCAAGGTGGTATGGGTGCACTGCTGAATATGAATCCTCTGGATATCCTGGCGTACCAATATGATATTGTATGTAATGGTATTGAGCTATCTTCGGGTGCTGTCCGTAACCACGATACAGAGATTATGGTAAAAGCTTTTGAGATTGCAGGTTATACATATGAAGAGATCAAGAGTAAATTTCCTGCACTCTTTAATGCTTTTCAGTTTGGACCACCTCCTCATGCAGGTATAGCACCGGGAATTGATAGGATTGTGATGATCATTGCAAATGAAACGAATATTCGAGAGGTTATTGCGTTTCCGATGAACAGTAAAGCACAGGATGTATTAATGGGAGCTCCTTCAGAGGTTACTGACAAACAATTGAGAGATGTTCATATAAAATTGGAAAATATTCAGCCACCAACAGAATAAACGGATTCAACAACATATTGAAAGCAAAGCTGAATCCAGCACGCAATTTAATCCGCTTGAGTGAGCTAAAAACTCTCCCTGCTAGAAGCAGAGGAGAGTTTTTTTATTTAGCTTACATAGTCTGCCGCAACCTTTTCAGCTTGAACCACGTCAAGGAAGTTGTAATGCCCAAGCGGCCTAATTCAACTACAAGGTGGAACTGAACATGAGCATGAGAAAAAGTGCAATCACAGCCCTTACGACTGTAGCTCTATTGTCCTTCTCAATTGGAGGTCATTTGTCTGCGGCAGCCAGTTTATTCAAGGATTTGGATCACGTAAGTGGTAAAGAAAAAATCATATCCCTTAAAGATCGGGGGTTACTTAAAGGTGCCTCTGACACGCAGTTTCTCCCCTCATCTAAAGTGACCGCTGCCCAAGGCATTCAGTTGATCTCGGGTGGACTTCAGCTCAGTTTGGCTGCCATTGATTTGAGCAAGGCTCCGCAGGCGAGTGGACTGTTCAGCCAGGTTAAAGATTCCGCATGGTACGCTAAAGCTTTTATCAACGCATATTATAACGGCGTAGACATTCCAAAAGATATCCATCCCAGCAAGGCTTTGACCAAGGAAGAGTTCACCCATATGTTGATTCAGGGTATGGAAAAAGCAGGTGTTCTCCCCATGATTAAAATCGCACCTGCGAATATTGCAGATGAAAGTGAGCTGGAGCCTTCTTACCAAGGTAGCATTCAACGCTCGTTAGTGTACAAGATCAACATCCTGGATGGGAATGGGCAGTTTCATCCGAAAAGTGAGATTACACGCGCCGAGGCTGCTGTTATGTTATATAATGCATTGGAATACCTGAAGGCTCATCCAAAATCGTAACAAATACAGCAATAAGGAGCTAGTTTCCGCGCGGTTATAAACACACATTTGCTTGACATCAATACCGTGAATGCTATAATAAGGAAATCGAATTTAGACCCCGCGGTAGCTGACTATCGTAAGAAAACTTTTCTGGTCCTTCGGCATAGAAACACAAGTAACGAATAAATAAGCTGGCTCCGGATGAGGGGTCAGCTTTATTTGTTTGTACAAAAGTTTACAGCTTTCACAGATTTACATATTGAGAGGAGACTGCGGTATGTTCGGGAATGACTGGGATGATGTACTACGAGAAGAGGTCGAAAAGCCTTACTTTAATGAATTAAGGTATACGTTAGCCCGAGAGTACAAGTTACATAAGGTATACCCTCCAAAAGAAGATTTGTTTTCAGCACTAAAATTAACGCCATATCATCTGACCAAAGCGGTTATATTGGGACAAGATCCATATCATGGAGAGGGACAAGCTCACGGATTGAGCTTTTCTGTTAGACCCGGTGTCCGTACACCGCCGTCTCTACAAAATATATACAAGGAGCTGCGCGACGATGTCGGCACTCCCATTCCGAATCAGGGATATCTCGTTCCTTGGGCTGAGCAAGGTGTGCTGCTGCTGAACAACGTGCTGACCGTGCGTGAAGGTCAACCGCAATCTCATCAGGGGATAGGATGGGAACGTTTCACGGATGCTGTTATTGAAGCGATTAATGAGCGTGAACAGCCGGCCGTGTTCATTTTGTGGGGGAGCCATGCTCAGAAAAAAGCCAGCTTCGTGGATACCAGCAAGCATTTGGTGCTGAAATCCGTTCATCCGAGTCCGTTGGCGGCTCATAGAGGTTTTTTTGGCAGCAAGCCTTTTTCGCGTACCAATGCATTTTTGCAGGAGCATGGAATGGAACCGATTCGGTGGGAGATTCCTAACCGCTAGCACGGGAGGTGTGGACATGCGTCAATGGAAGGGACGTCAGGTCATTTTATATTACGGCAACAACGGTCATACCCAGAAGGTGCGCGGCACACTTGAAAAATGGGATGATATCCGAAAATGCGTTATTTTAGGCCCGAAAATGCTGGCTTTTCCTTTTGAAAATATTACGCATATTACCATGCTTCCTCCGGGGCGTGAGCGTAAAAGCCGCCAGCCAGCGAGGCTGAACGCTTTCGGTTATGTCATGAACGTTCCATTACAGTTTGACAATGCCATTTATTTTCAGTCGGCGGTGACGATTTGGAGAGACGATCAACTGATTGCTTACAATGTAAAGCTGGTTAGTCACTCGGCAGACCGTGTGACGCTTGAGGATGGACGAACCTTATCCAAGGAAGGGCATTTGTTTGTAGTGAGGTCACTGCGTGGAGAGCTTTAACTGTTATAATTCACCTTTTTTTTGATGAAGGGTTCAATTTAGTTAGCTGCTTACCGATAAAGGATAATGGGATTGTTAATAATATCCTGTTTTATAGAATGAACCCAAGGGAGAGAAACGAATGGAGCGTATGAAACGTATGAGCAAACGGAGTACCTTCTTACTTGCTTTGCTGATGTTTGTATTCTCAGCATGGCCAGCAGGTTTGATCCAAGCGGAAGAGAACACGACGTCCACGGTACAGTGGGACAGTCAAAATCCGACTACAGTTAATCTGGGTGGAAGCCCCGCTCAATTAAGAGTGTGGGCTGTGTCGGGAACTGGCAAAACGGATGTAACCGACAAAGCTGAATGGATCTCCGGGGACTCCAGTATCTTAAAGGTAGAAAAAGGACTCATTACCCCAGTATCCAAAGGGCAGATTAAGATTGTCGCTACATATGACCAGAAAACGGTAAGCACGACAATTACGGTAAAATCGCCTTACAGCAAGCTGCAATTAAATCCGGCGGGTCCTCTGAATCTGACCATTGGCGGAGAATCGAAGCAACTGACGGCTCAAGGTGTGCTTAGCGGAGGCGGCACGGAAAATGTGTCCGGTGTGGAATGGACATCCACGAATGAGGCTGTGGCTACCGTAGAGAATGGACTTGTACGTCCTCTTGCCAAAGGCGTGACTTACATTAAAGCCGCCAAAGATGGACTGAATGCACAATTGATCGTGTATGTGCGTTCTTCATCCCAGGCACTGGTATTGAGTGAGTCAGGCTCCAAATCAGTCTATATGGGTAGCTCTCCAATTCAGGTTACTGCAACCGATGTAAACCTGACTGGCGGCAAAACAGATGTGACCAACACGGCAGAATGGACTTCCTCTAATTCGCTGGTTGCCACTGTAGAGCAAGGTAAAATCACACCGATGGATGTAGGCAATTCAACCATTACAGCTTCCTATCACGGTTTGAGCAAGACTCTGAAGATTAATGTACTTCCAACTGTCGAAAAACTGGTCTCAAGCAAAGCCAGTCTGGCTCTTGAAACTGGCAGCAAAACTTCTCTTCCGAATATATCTGCTTATTTGGTCAATGGGGCTAAAAAAGCAGTTCAATCTGATGTGAAATGGAGCTTAAGCAGTGAAAGTGCAGTCAAGATTGCAAATGGTAAGCTGGTGGCAGTCAACCCAGGTAGTGCAACATTGACAGCGACAGTAGGTGCGCTCAAGCTGGACATTCCAGTGACCGTACAATACAAAGTTCTCAAGCTGACGGCTTCTGAGAAAAAATATGTATTGGTTGCAGGCCAAGAAACGAGTATTCCGACCGTAAAGGCACAAATGGCTGGTGGCGGAACAGTGGATGTTACCAACCAGGTAAGCTGGGTAGCTACAACAGCCGCAGTTACAGTAGGAAATGGAAAAATAAAAGCGGTGAGTGGCGGCAACTCAGGAATTAAAGCGGTGTATATGAATAAATACGTGAAGGTGCCTGTCATTGTGGAGGGAGCCATTTCTACACTGACACCGAGCTTTTCGAGTGCTGAAATGAATTTGAAGGGAAGTAAGTCCATCAAAGTCGTCGGTAATTATACGGATGGTAAAAAAGTTACGCTGAGCAGTAAAGTGAAATGGACAACATCGAATGCTTCTGTAGTGGTCGTAAAAGGGTCTTCCATTAAAGCTGTTGGAATTGGAACAGCAACCATTACGGGCACGTACCAGGATAAGTCCTTTAACGTGGAGATTAAGGTTACACCTAAGCTGCTCAAGCTGGTATTGAGCAATAAAAACCTGAAGTTGCCTAAAGGCTCATCACAAGTGCTTAGCGTGAGTGCAGTTTATGATTCAGGCGCGACTGCGAATGTGACCAATTCAGCGGTATGGACATCCTCCAAACCGTCGATTGTACAGGTTACAGCTGGTCAGGTAAAGGCTTTGGATAGCGGAAGCTCCAGTATTAAAGTAGCCTATGGTGGTAAGAACGTAACGACATCTGCCAAAGTGTTAAAATAGTCTACGGATATAGCCATATTCGGTCTATACCAACAAATAACCCCCGGTCCGAAGACCGGGGGTTATTTGCAGTTTATTCTACGCCGTCCTGATAATGATTTTTCCAGTGTTTATCGCCTTTGTGCGCGAAATCTTCAACTGTTTTCTCCAAAGTAGCTACCAGTTGGGCTTTAATCTCAGCGATTGTGTCGCGAAATAATCTTTCTTCCGTACCATTGATTTTTTCACCATATAAAGCTTGAGTAGCTACAAATTGACGATGTTGCTCTACAAAACTGTCAATCGAATGCAATGCATGCTCCACGTATTGTGAAATGCTGTGATGCTCGTTAGGGAGCTGTAATTTTAATTCCTTTACTCTATTTAATAATGCCATGATGATCACCTCGTGCGTTTTATTATGTCAATAATTATACATCATTTTCGGAAAAATTTCATTAAATTTCGGTTAAATTGTGACTTTTATTATGTCATGATTGCATTTTCATTGGTGATCAGGCCTGATTCCGGAATTTTGCAATTTTTTTCTTGGTATAATGATTTCAAAATTTAAAATATATGGTACAAAGACAATGTAAGAGCAAGCTGCTACAGCTATCTTTCTGACATGCTATAATGAGGAAAAAGTCCAGTCGGAAAGGTTGTCAGTATGGTATGAAGCTTTTTAAAGGTTTATTTTGGGGAATTCTGATCAGTCTTCTCCTGTGGTGCGCCTTGTTTGGGCTTGTCCGCTGGATGACTCATTAAGTTACTACCTGTATCCTATACAATAACTCTTGCGACTGTATCCACGTCATTAACGGAAATCGTATATACGTGTTCGTCATCGTAGAGCTTAAATTGCTGAGTTTCCTGATTAGATAGGAGCTTAGGCCAGCCAATTACGGTATTACCATTCAGTAACCGGATTACAACAGCTTGCATTTGGCTTACAGCCAGTTTGATTTCATCGTTCATTCGTCCAACCTCCTCTCTATACTATTTGTCGTCGGAGATTCAACCTTTTTTTATAGTCAGTAAGGGGTTACAAAAAATAAAGTCTGGGGATGGCCTTAGCTGAAGGTCATTTACTGGAATAGTTTGAAAGGAAGAGTAAATTGAAGAAAAAGTTGCTAAGTTTTATCGTGTTAGTGGTTCTAGCTGTGAGCGCGTATTGGTTGGAAGGAGACAATCTTCTTACGAAAATAACAGGAGAGACCCCGCCATCGTCAGCTCAGGTAACGCTGCAATTTCCGTCAGGTCGTTATCCTGAAACGGCACAGCATATTAAGGAAGCCATTCAGGCGGGAAAATCACCAGTATGCACAATTGACCGTGAAGGAGCCGAGCAAAATCGTAAGCATTCACTTGCGGGTGTTCCCACTCGTAAAGGGTTCGATCGTGATGAATGGCCGATGGCTATGTGTTCAGAAGGGGGTAAGGATGCAAATGTCAAATACATAGCTCCTAAAGATAATCGTGGGGCAGGATCATGGGTCAGTCACCAGTTGGATCAGTATGAGGATGGGACTCGTGTAAAATTCGTTGTTAAGTAGTTTTATCTACTACTTTTACTTTTTTTATCCTTAGGTGGTTCCTGCTTGGCTTTAATCAGCGCCAGAAAATCAAAAAAATCACCTAATGTAGTGAAGCCGGCAGCTAGAATGGCCAGATCTTCAGCGGATAGTTGATTTATCCATTCCATTTGCTTGGAGTCAAACATATTATCACCGCCAACCCTTAATAATGTATAGTATGTAATGGCGGCAACAAAGGTTAGGGCTCTGGCATACCTTTTAAGTATGCCTGTTTCTTGTGCAAAGGATGTGTGAAATTTATGTTTAAATTTAATTTTTATACTAAGATCGTGTCCATTGTGATCGTGTTGCTGATACCTGTGCTGATCTTGTATATCTACTCTAATCAGACAACGACTGACGTACTGCGTGAAGAACTGAATCAATCTAATTATAATCAGCTGACCTTTTTTCAAAACCAGGTGAATACGAATATTGAGATGATTTCCTCCTGGCCGCATTTGCTGATTCATGATCCCGATGTAGCCAGTTTTCAAGCGATCTTTTTGAAGGACAAGACTCTCAACCTGGATGGAATTAACCTTGTCAAGCGGATTCAAACCAAGCTTGGACTGCAGGAAAGCTCTTCTAATTGGAGAACAGGCTTGAGTATATATTCCCCTTCGCTTGGACGAGTTGTATCGGAGAACGGAGCCGGTTTTTATGACCAGAAGGCATTAAACCAATCGATTACCAACGGCTGGCAGGTATCTAAAAAAAGAGTGTACGGGAAAGATCAATTTATATTTTCATTGTATACATTATCCCCGTTTTCCTCTCTAGCTAATTCGGAAACCGCTAACACGATTATTAAAGTGGAATTCGACAGCAGCAATATTCAGGATATGCTTGACCGCTTTAAAGGTGATGGACGGAAGGAGCCTTTTTATTATAAAAAAGGCGTAGGCGTGATTTATAACCGCTCTGCAAACGAAGAACTGTCGGGTCAGCTCATTACAAAACTTGAGAAATTGGGACTGCATGAAGTTGATAATCTAACCGTGAAAATGGGAGACGAAAGTTACCTGGTTCACGCCGTTCGTTCGCAAACGACCGGTTGGTATTTGATTGACTACATGCCTTTGTCCGATATGATGTCTCCAATTTACTCCTCTAACCGACTGTTTTATATAACTGTTGTTGGCTCGCTATTGGTAGGCATCATTGGTGCGTATCTCCTTCATTCACAGGTACAAGTTCCGATTCTCCAGCTTGTGCGTGCATTTCGGAGATTAAAAGATGGAGACTATGCTGTTCGTTTGAGCCCCAGGGGCAGTCATGAATTTGCATTTCTGTCACGTCAATTCAACCTGATGGTCGAACAGATTCAGGAGTTGTTTGAGAAAGTTTATGTTGAGAAGCTGCATGTGAAGGAAGCTCGTCTAAAGCAGCTCCAGTCTCAAATCAATCCTCATTTTTTTTATAATTGTTTTTCCTTTATTACGAGCATGGCAAAGTTGCGCAATCATGAGGCAGTTGTAGCCATGGCTCATAATTTGTCCAAATATTACCGCTATACGACAAGACAGGAAAGAGATCTGGTTCCTTTATCGGATGAAGCCGAGTTTGTGCAATACTACTTGAAAATTCAACAGATGCGTATGCCGAGGTTAACGTTCACTATTGATATTCCTCCACAGGCCAATAGTCTGCTGGTACCACCGCTTGTGTTGCAGCCCTTGGTGGAGAATGCGGTGCTGCACGGAATAGAACCTCAGGTGGAGGAGGGAATTATCCGTATTAAGACGGAATGTGTTGGCTCGTCCATGTACTTGATTATAGATGATAACGGACTCGGTTTGAGTGAGGAGGGGATAACGTCCCTAATATTAGCACTGGAGAAGCCTGTAGAAGAAAAAAGCGGCTATGGCTTATGGAATGTGCATCAACGAATGCGATTACATTTTGGTGAAGGCGCTGGGCTGGATTTCTCGTTGTCTCCGTTAGGAGGATTGAGAGTGATTTTAAAATGGCCACTGTCAATGGAAGAGGGTCAGCAAGACGACTTGATCCATTCTTCGTCAAGTCAAGATATAGTTAAATTGGAGGATACCGATGGTTCAGATATTATTAGTGGATGATGAGAGCTATGTTACGGAAAGCCTGACGGCTACCATACCGTGGGAGACATTGGGAATTGAGAGGGTACATCAAGTAGCTTCTGCCTTGGCAGCTATAGATGTGCTGGAAGCGTTCGATATTGATATTCTGGTTACCGATATACGTATGCCAGGCATGACGGGATTAGAGCTGATTGTTGAAGTAAACGAGCGTTGGCCGCATATCCGCAGTTTATTACTGACAGGCTACGCCGATTTTGAATACGCTAAAAAAGCGCTTCAGCTCAAGGCTTTTGATTACATTTTAAAACCGGTGGATGATGAAGAGTTTATCAAATGTGTGTCAGCTGCCATGGATTCGCTAAAGGAAGAATGGGAAGCATTCGACAAGGTTCATCAATTGCAATATAGTCGCAGAAACGATTTCGGTGTACTGAGAACCCATTTGATGCATGATTTGCTACTCGGACGTGATTTGACTGTACAAAAAATAAAGGACAAAATGTCCGAGTACGAAATCAAGCTAACCATGGAACATCCTGTCAGTATGCTGCTTATTCAGCTAGGCAAGCATTTTTCTGATATGGACTATCACTCTGTATCGTTAATTGAGTATGCGATTGGCAATATTGCGGAAGAAGTGTTCGCACCTGATTTTTATGTTTGGCATTGCAAGGCACCCCATGATTGCCTAATCGTATTAATAGAAGGGAATAGCGATTCGTTCCCTGCCCGAAGTGTGGACGAGCAGAATCATATTTTACGTGCGGCGATTGAAAACTTTCGAAAAAATGTAAGCAATTACTTGAAAGGAGAAATCTACGTTACCCTAACCAATTGGTTTAATTTTCCCAATGAGCTGCCTAAGCTATATCAGATAGCGATCAGATCCTTATATTGGAACCAACAGGAGGAGACGAATCCACTGCTTTTCATAGAAGAGCAGACAGAACAGTCACACAGCTCAGTGAAGTCGCTGGAGGGACTTTATATGCACCCTACGCTTACTCATCTGCTAGAGTCCAGACAATGGGAAGAGGCCGAGGAGAAATTGAGAGGTGTATTTGGCAAAATCGAAGAGGCAGGATATACACGCGAGCATTTATATGAACTGTTCATTTCGGTGACGAGCGCCTTTATGTATATAGCGCACAAACAAGGACGTTTCATTACACAGATGGATCAGGTAGGCTTCGATCCGTTACATGCGCAGAAATTAGTCCATTCGTTCCTTCATCTCAAAGAGTGGATATTTTCCATGATGAACAAGCTTAAAGCCGAGTGGTCCGCAAGCGAGCAAAGCGCCAAAAGCTATGTGGTCAAGCAGGTGCAAGAGCTGATTGCCCAGGATAAAGGACAGGAACTATCTGTGAAGACGATTGCCGATCAGGTTTACCTTCATCCAGTCTATTTGTCCAAAATCTATAAAGCTGAAACTGGAGAAGGTCTGGGAGATTATATTATTCGAATGAGAATGGAACGGGCTCTTTATTTGCTTAAATATTCCAACAAAAAAATATATGAAATAACAACTGAACTCGGCTATCAGAATCCCCAATATTTCAGTAAGATGTTCAAAAAGCATTATGGAATGACACCGCATGAATTTCGGGAGCAGTAAAGACAAAGAAGTAAAGATCAGTTGGGAAAGGTGCAGAAATATTTATTTTGTGACATAGGCTGCCATTAAAAGCCCTCTTATAATAAAAGAGTAGAAAATGATTTTTAGAGGGGGAACAAGATGCGAGTTCATTCGAAAAAAAAGCTATTGTCGTTACTTGCCGCAACGATGGTATTGGGAGTTGGCCTTGTGGGCTGCTCAGGCACAGGAAATGATGGAAATGCGGATAGCGCAGCTAAAACTGAAAACGTATACAAAGAAAAATACAGTCCTGAAGTGACCATTTCCACGGTATGGGGGGTAGATCCCACCTTAAAATTTAAAAATGGAGAATCCATCGAAAATAACGTTGCGACAAAATGGGCAAAAGAGAAATTCGGGATTAATGTAAAATCACTGTGGTCTGTTACGGATACAAACGGTGCATTTGCTACCAAACTGCGTTTGGCGATGTCCTCCGGTCAGGAGATGCCTGACGTCGTTGTATTGGGAACAGAGAATGAGCAGCTGGCTCAGGATATGATCGATTCCGGAATGTTCGCTGAGGTTGGTCCATTGTTTGATAAATATGCCTCGGATTCCTGGAAGCAGGCCATGAACCAGGATACGAACGTATGGAATCAGTATAGCCGGGATGGTAAAAAAATGGGTATCCCTGTGCTTGATTTCGCCTATAACCACGATTATGTATTGTGGGTACGGCAAGATTGGTTAGATAAGCTGGGCATGAAGGCTCCTGAGACGATGGATGATCTGGAAAAAGTGATGGATGCCTTTAAAAACAAAAAACCGGACGGACTGGCTCCAGACAAAGTAATTCCGCTCAGTATCGGGTTCAAAACATCCATGAACACTTGGATGGGTGACCCATCCTGGATTTTCGGGGCTTACGGCACACTACCCCAACAGTGGAACAAAGGTGCAAACGGCAGCCTGGAATATGGCTCTGTGCAGCCTGGCATGAAGCCGGGTCTGCAAAAGCTGAGTGAGTGGCTCAAAAAAGGATATATTCCTCAGGAAGCAGCATTGTGGGATGAAAATAAAACGGCAGAACCTACAGTTGCAGGGACAGCCGGTATGATTCCGGGGCCGTATTGGATGAGCGGCTGGCCGCTTCAGGATACAGTTAAAAATGCGCCGAGTGCTGTATGGAAGCCGGTCAAGATTCCAGCGGGACCGGACAACAAAGCCATGCGTCATGGAACACAGTACACTAATGGCGTCGTACTCATCAATAAACAGATGCAGCATCCTGAAGCTTTTTTCACGTATCAAAATTACTTGTTTGACCATTATGCAAATGCCAAACCGGACGGTGATTTGTCAAATGGGTTGTTTAAGGGCTACGATTATGATTTAGATGCCAATGGAAAGCTGGTGTCTATTGATAAAATACCGGGCGGTTATGTGAACTCTATTCGTTATTTGCTGGTTCGGGATGGTGCGCGTATACCTGATGCCCAAATGAAGGCTTTGTTAAGCTTGGCTAATGGCGCAGAACCGAAAACCAGACTGGAAAAGGATGTAATGGTGAATTACGGGAAAGACACTCCTGCTGCAGCCAAAGTGCTTATGGAACAGAAGGATATCTCTATGAAAGATCAGTTTACAGGACCTACCACGCCAACCATGAAGGCTAAAAAGGATTATCTGGATAAGATTGAGAGCCAAACCTTCAATGAAATTATTTATGGCAAACAGCCGATCTCCGCTTTTGATACCTTTGTACAGACGTGGAAAGCCGCTGGTGGCGAACAAATTACAAAGGAAGTAAACGAGTGGTATAAGAGCGTCGAAAAGTAAAACCATTGCTGTTGCAACACCAATTAGGAGGGCTGTCCCAAGGTGGACAGTCTTTTTACTTCAGCTTCACTGGCTTAAATAAAAATGATTGCTTTTGTGCCATGTATGTTGGTTTTTTGAACTGTTGGGACTGCGAAAACGCTTTTATAATTGAGGTATACCATGAGAGTTACAGGAGGAACTGCAATGAGAAGTCTGCAACGTACGTGGCCATTTCATATCATGCTGCTGCCAGCCATCATTTTCTTAATTGTATTTAGCTACATTCCGATGGGCGGCATCGTGATGGCCTTTCAAAATTACAAGCCTTGGCTAGGCATAACGGGTTCCGAATGGGTTGGACTGGATAATTTCCGCTTTTTGTTCCAACGGGAGGACAGTCTTCAGGTTGTCTGGAACACGCTGATTATTGCGGTATTAAAGATGTTTTTCAACCTGCTGGTGCCGTTTGTTTTTGCTATACTGCTGAATGAAATTCGCAAGGTTGGACTTCAGCGCTCCATTCAGACATTGGTATATTTGCCACACTTTCTGTCATGGGTGATCTTGGGCGGAATTCTGATTGATCTGTTGGCTACAGATGGATTTATGAACCGAATTCTTGGAAGCATAGGGATTCAGCCTATATTCTTTTTGGGAGATAATAACTGGTTTCGTTTTACCGTCATTGTATCGGACATATGGAAGGAATTTGGCTACAATACGATCGTATTTCTCGCTGCACTGGCGGGTATCAATCCTTCGTTATATGAGGCTTCTGAAATGGATGGAGCAAGCCGGTGGAGACAGACGCTACACATTACAGTACCTTCATTGATTCCGATGGTGGTCGTTGTTGGAACGCTTGCACTTGGCAATGTGCTGAATGCTGGTTTTGACCAGATTTTCAATCTTTATAATCCGCTGGTATACCAAAAAGGCGATATCATTGACACATTTGTTTACCGGACAGCATTAATCAATGGGGAGATGGGCTTCGCTACCGCCATTGGGTTGTTCAAATCCGTAATCAGTATGATTCTCATTCTGATATCTTATCGGCTTGCTTACAAATGGGCAGGTTACCGCATATTCTGATTCCACAAGGCTGAAAGAGGGAGAGTCATGTATCATAAAACAACGCCATATCGCATCTTTAATGTATTGAATATTTGCCTGCTTGTGATTTTGTCCATCATGTGTATCGTTCCGCTGATTCATGTGTTGGCAGTATCATTTAGTGCGAAATCCGCGGCAGATGCCAATCTAGTTGGACTGTGGCCAGTGCAGTTTTCATTAGAAGCTTATAAGAAGACGATGAACAATCCGATTTTTTTACATTCCATCTGGATTTCTGTCTGTCGGACTGTGCTCGGGACCGGCTTGACGCTGCTGATTACCTTTTTAGCCGCTTATCCGCTTTCAAAGGAAACGACCGTGTTCCGCAGCCGAAACGTGTATTCATGGCTATTCGTATTCAGCATGATTTTTAACGGTGGACTGGTTCCGTTTTATATGGTAATTCAAAAGATCCATCTCATGGATAGTTTCTGGGTACTTGTTTTGCCAGGAGCGGTCAATACATTTTTGGTCATTCTTATGCTGAACTTTTTTAGAGGTATCCCCAAAGAGATGGAAGAGGCTGCATTGATCGACGGGGCAGGACATTTCCGGACATTGTTTAGTATTTTCTTACCGATATCCATGCCTTCTATCGCGACGATCGCGCTGTTTAGTATGGTATTTCATTGGAACTCATGGTTTGACGGGCTGCTCTATTTGAGCAACGCAAAGGATTATCCGCTGGCAACGTTCCTGCAAACTGTAATTATACAGAAAGACATGAGTTCGATGAGCATGAGTCCCAAAGAGATGGAATTACTTTCACAAACGACGGTTAACGCAGCACAAATTTTTATTGGTGCAGCGCCTATTCTTATTGTATATCCATTTTTACAAAAGTATTTTGTTAAAGGTATGACACTAGGTTCCGTCAAAGAGTAACAGAACGAATCAAAGGAGATGATTTGCAATGACGTATTCAAACATAACCAAGTATCCTCCCATTAGTGAGCGAGTTCCGCGTATGCTGCATGGAGCGGACTATAATCCGGAGCAATGGCAGCAATATCCAGAAGTGTTAGCGGAAGATATCCGCTTGATGAAATTAGCCAAATGTAACGTAATGTCTGTCGGCATTTTTTCATGGGTTTCATTGGAGCCTGAGGAAGGCGTATTTACGTTTGAATGGCTGGATCGTATTTTGGACTCGTTTGCTGAAAACGGAATCTATGCGTTTTTAGCTACTCCTAGCGGAGCAAGACCAGCCTGGATGTCGCAAAAATATCCTGAGGTGCTGCGAGTAGGGGCTAATCGTGTCCGTAACTTGCACGGTTTTCGGCATAACCACTGTTATACGTCGCCTGTCTATCGGGAAAAAGTACGTATCATGAATACGAAGCTGGCTGAGCGTTACGCTAATCATCCTGCTGTTATTGGCTGGCACATTTCCAATGAATTTGGTGGAGACTGTCACTGCGATCATTGTCAGGAGGCATTTCGCGCCTGGGTGCAGGACAAATACGGTACGCTGGACAAGCTTAACCATGCATGGTGGACGACCTTTTGGAGTCATACAGTTACGGATTGGAGTCAAGTGGAGTCTCCGGCACCTCACGGTGAAACTCAGGTTCATGCCATGAATTTGGACTGGAGACGGTTTGTAACCGATCAGACCGCTGATTTTATCAAACATGAGATTGTGCCGCTCAAGGCTGCAAATCCGGACATTCCAGTCACAACTAATTTAATGGAGTTTTTTGAAGGATTGAATTACTGGAAGTTTGCTGATCTGCTCGATGTTATATCATGGGATAGTTATCCGACATGGCATGACCGTGAAGGAGATGACAGCCGTCAGGCTGCAAGAGTGGCTATGATGCACGACATTATTCGCTCTATTAAAGGTGGGAAACCTTGGATGCTCATGGAAAGTACGCCGAGCTTGACCAATTGGCAAGATGTTAGCAAGCTGAAGCGGCCGGGTATGCATCTGCTATCGTCTTTACAGGCTGTGGCACACGGCTCCGACACCGTTCAATATTTTCAGTGGCGGAAAAGTCGCGGCTCGAGTGAAAAACTGCATGGTGCGGTCGTCGATCATGTCGGTCATGAGCATACGCGAGTATTTGGGGATGTGAAAGATGTCGGTCATGCGCTGGAGAAACTGGAGGAGGTGATTGGTACATCCGTACCGGCTGAGGCTGCTGTTATCTTCGATTGGGAGAACCGTTGGGGAATCAACGATTCACAGGGACCGCGAAACAAAGGTGTGAAATACGAGGAGACGGCTGAAGCACATTATTTGGCATTATGGGAGCAGGGAGTGTCGGTAGACGTCATTGATATGGATGCAGATTTCTCCAAATATAAGCTCCTGGTCGCTCCAATGTTGTATATGGTCCGCAGTGGCGTAGGAGAGCGCATACAGAAGTTTGTTGAAAAAGGGGGCATATTCGTAGCGACCTATTGGACCGGCATTGTCGATGAACATGATTTGTGCTTCCTCGGAGGTTTTCCAGGTCCGCTTCGTAAAACACTGGGGATCTGGTCGGAAGAGATTGATGGATTGCATGACCATGATCGCAACTACATTATACCGGTTGAAGGCAATGAGCTAAATCTACGGGAGGAGTATGAAGCAGTAGAATTGTGCGATCTCATTCATACGGAAGGTGCAGAGGTACTGGCTGAATACGGGGCAGACTTTTACGCAGGTCGCCCGGCTTTGACGGTGAATCGTTTGGGACAGGGAAAAGCTTATTACATCGCATCGCGCAACACTGGATCGTTCCATAGTCATTTTTACAGAAGTTTAATTGATGATGCAGGTCTCAGTAAAGCACTCAATGTGCAGCTGCCACATGGAGTGAATACGGCAATTCGTACTGATGGAGTTCATGATTATATTTTTATAATGAATTTTACGCATAAGCCACAAGAGATTACATTGGATGGACGAACTTATGCAGATATGCTTGAAAATCATGTGATAACAGACAGCAGCGTTCAATTGGGTGCCTATGCTGTTAAGGTTCTAAAGGCAGAGCGACGCAACAATTAGAGGCGTCATATATATGGATCGCAGCTGTTTCCCGATTGAGGGCTGACGGATGGGCTAGAGGCAATGTGAGTATACAATGAAGATAGGGGATGACTTATGAAAACAGGTAAACGCATGATGGTATTTGCGATGTTGATCTTGTTATCCAGCTTTTTGTACCCATTGGGCTCTGTGGGAGTGGGTGCGGCTTCGGCCGCCCCTGCTTTCGCCAAAGGAGCAGATATAAGCTGGGTTGCAGGGATGGAAGCCCAAGGTATGTCCTGGAAGGATAAAAAAGGGGTTCGCCGCGATGTACTGCAAATTTTACGGGATGATTATCAGATCAATTCGGTTCGTATTCGTGTATGGGTGAACCCTGACATGAAGGATTATGCAAGCGGATACATGAATGCCGAGAAGGCGGCAGAACTTGCACAGCGGGCCAAAAAGTTAGGCATGAGTGTTATGCTGACCCTGCATTATAGTGATTCCTGGGCTGATCCGGGACAGCAGAATAAACCTTATGCATGGCGCAATTTTACATTTACACAGCTTATGGATGCGGTCTGGTCTCACACCGTCTATGTTATGAATACGATGAAAAGTAAGGGTGTGACACCGGACTGGGTGCAAATCGGCAATGAAACAAACAATGGAATGCTCTGGGATGACGGCAAAGCCTCGGTGAATATGAAAAACTATGCGTGGCTTGTCAATACGGGGAACAATGCTGTTAAATCCGTAAGCAGCAGCACGAAGACGATCGTACATTTAGCTAACGGTGATAACGATTCCGTTTTAAACTGGAATATTGGTGGATTGATTGAAAATGGAGCTCAGTTTGACCTTATTGGACTGTCTCTATATCCGTCTCCTTCTGACTGGCAGGGCAAGGTAGATCAGACGATAACCAATGCCAATAGTCTCATTGCAACATACGGGAAAGGCATTGTCATTAGCGAAATTGGAATGGATTATAATGAACCTGCTGCTTCCAAGGCATTTATTTCTGCAATCAAAACGAAGGTTCGGAATATTGGAGGCGGCAAAGGCGTGGGCGTATTTTATTGGGAGCCGGCTGCAACCCCAGGTTATAATAAAGGGTATAACAAAGGTGCTTGGCAGGCTGACGGTAAGCCAACATCAGCGATGGAAGGCTTCTTAAACTAAAGAAGCATGTAAGAGCATATCAAAGAACCTCTAATGCGCATTCTATGCAGATTAGAGGTTCTTTATTGTTATGAGGATTGGATGTTATACTTTTAAACTTCCCGGTTTACTTTGAAAAATGAAATGAGCTCTTCCAGCTCCCCGGACATCGATGTAAGCTTGTCCGAAGCTTGGACAATGGAAGCCATAGACTCCGTTTGTTCTCCAATGGTTTGCTCAATTTGTTTGCTACTGCTGACTGTTTTGCTAACGGTGGAGGACAGCTCGTCAGAGGTAGCTGACATTTCCTGCGTGCTGGCTGAGATTTGCTCAGTTGCGCTGGATACTTCCTGGATTTGTGACGACACTTTATTGGACGCTTCTAAAATCTCAGAGAACATTTGGCCTGTCTGCTTCGTAACTTCCAGTCCAACGTGAACTTCTTTTGTGCCGAGGCTAATGCCTCTTACGGTTTGTTCAATCTCTTTTTGAATTTCTTCAATAAGCTCTGCAATTTGTTTGGCGGATTCTTGAGACTGCTCAGCCAAATTGCGTACTTCTCCCGCTACTACTGCAAACCCCTTGCCTTCTTCACCAACTCTGGCAGCTTCAATTGATGCGTTGAGGGCCAGCAGATTCGTTTGGCTGGCTATGCCGGTAATGATGCTTACAATATTACTGATTTCGTTAGAACGATTCTGCAGTGCATTGACGGAATCAACTGTACTTTCCATTGTAGTGGAGATGGAGTCCATTTGATTGGATAGCTTTTGGGCTACCTGATTGCCTTCAACAGAGCGTTTTTCCATAGAATAAGCTTGGTCTGCTACAGAAGAGGAGCTTTCTGCAATGGTTTGGATCACTGTAGACATTTCATTCATAGCTCTGGAACTTTCAAGTGCTGCGTGATCCTGAGCTTCAAGTCCCTGGGTAATTTCTCGAATATTATTGTTAATGATGTTGGTATTCGTACTGTTTTTCTCGCTGATGCTTAACAATTCCTGAGCTGATCCTGTTACTTCTTGCGTCGTATCTTGTACTTTTACCATTGTATCGTTAAGGCGTTTAATCATCGAATTAAATTTTTGATTGATAATACCAAGATCGTCTAGGCCTGTTTTGATTTTTACATTCAGATTACCCTCGCTGACTTCCTCAATCCCCTTCATCAAGGAACGAATCGGAGAGAGAGTGCGTTTTACCAGCAAGTATTGAATTGTCAAGAAGATAGCCAGAAACAGAATGAGCAATGAAACGCCATATAGAAGCAACTTATGAAGCCCCGCAGGTACAGAGTTCGCATCTACGTCAAAGAAAATTGCACTTGTGACTTTACCGCTTGCATCTGTAATCGGGTACACAATAGTAGTCCATGTGCCATATTCGTCTGTATAAAAGCTGCTCAATGCTGATTCATTGGATTGAAGCATTTCATTTACGGCTTCTGCATTTTCTTTTGGAAGAGTATACATATCTCCAATATTCATCTTCGAGGTTTGGAAAGCTTGAACCAAATTAGTGGGAACGCCAATAATGGAGGTTTGATTTCCTTCTTTTAGTTCTGTCCCAAATATGTAAGCTTGGGCGACATTAGGATAAAATGTGTGAATAGAATCTAGAAATTTGCGTAATTCCTGTTGAACAGAACCGTTATAATCTTTTTCGCTTAATGCTTGTTCTACTTTTGTTTTGTCGACATCTTCTGCCCATTTTTTGGTTAATACTTTAACCTGGTCTTGCAGCTGCGTGGTGAGAATGTTCTTTTGAAGTATATAGCTAGATGTGATAAGAATAGCACCTATTAATACGATGTTAATGAAAGATATTAATAGATTTTTACCAAAAAAGGACATAGTGCTCCACCTCAAGTTTTTCACAAGTTTCTTCTCCTTTAAATTTTATTTAATGCGACAGTACAGCTATCCCTATATATTTCGTCAATTTCCTTTATAAATGTTAGCGATTTATTGCAATTGGGATATGCTTACGGATTGATAATGAAAATTTTAATTAGAAACGACAAAACGTATGTAAACCCACCAAACATAAAAAAGCGGCAACCCACATTCAATAAATGTAGGTCACCGCTGGTTGGTAAAACGGGATATAATGATGCTTTCTATTCACATTAAATTGCTTTATTGTTGTAACAATATTTAAAAAGTAAGATAAATGAGGGCGAACGGATGCCCTTCATTCTTTTATATACCAGTCTTTCGCTGAGTGTTAGAACTTTCTGTCATTATACAAGCAGTGAAATGAGCAGAGGGATCGTAATAAGCGATACTACAGAGCTAATAACAAATGCAGATGCTGCTTCGGTTTCCAGTGATTCATAGCGGGTCGCAATCATAGCGGCCACAGCAGAGCCGGGAAATGCGACAAGTAATACGGCTTTGGTCACATCCTCAGAGGATAGTCCGATCAGAACAGCAATACCGAGCATAACTACAGGCATCACGATGGCTTTCAGTACAGCGATACTAAGTGCTCTTGGACTGAACGTAATCTTTTTAATCCCAATAGTTACCCCGATGGCAAAAAGAGCTGTACCCGAAGTAATATTACCAATTTGATCAAACATGGATTGCAAAAGTTTCGGTGCTTGGAATCCGCATAAAGTTAATACAACACCAATCAAGGGTACGCAAGCCAACGGCTCACTGAGTCCATGTAGAACTGATTTTATAGTGAATTTAAATAAGTTGCCTTTATTTTCGTCGGATTGTGTTGATTTACGCTGGCCGACCGTTCCCAAAATACTTGCAAGTGGATCGAGAATCGCATTAACAACAATACCGGTAATCGCAATAGGAATAGCGACAACTGCACTTCCGAATAAGCTTCCCAAAACTGGAATCCCCATGAATGCAAAAGAGGGCTGGGTTGAATTCAATGCGAACATGGAGGATTCTGTCAGTCCCTTTTTGGCGATTAAGCGATATAAGACGAGCAATACGATATAAAAGCCGATGATTCCAAGCAGCAAAGTTACAAGAAAGGGCCATTTTTGTATTAACGTCTCTCTTGGGGTCGTCGTAATACCAATAAACAAGTGTGCAGGTAAAGCAAATTTGGTTACCAGTGTATTCAATCCCTTAGAGGATGCTGGGTTAAAGGCCTTGAATAAACCTGCGAAATAACCAATTAAAATGACAAAGAAAATAGGAATTAAGATGATAAAGATATGACCTGTAGCCATGATGTCTCCTCCAATGAAGATGTCCGCCAAAAATGGCGGACATCAGTTAAATAATCACTTTGCTTACAGCAAGTTTAGATTTTGATGTTGTTCGCTATTTTTAAACCAGAACGGCTTCCTGTCCATACTGTTTGATGGGTTTATAGTTGCACTCCCACATGGAACCCCGAACCGCTTGTACGATATCGTCTGGGATATGACGCGCAACACCATCTTGAACTGCCGCCTTAGCAACTGCTACAGCAACAGCTTCGGATACTTCTCGCAGTTCGTTGATTTTTGGCAGCAGGGAAGCACCAGGCTGTGACAGATCAACCATTTGAGCGACTGCATGTGCAGCTGCTGCAAACATGCTATCTGTTATTATTTTTGATTTTACTACGATTGCTCCAAGACCAAGGCCCGGGAATACGAACGCATTGTTAGATTGCCCAATTTCAAACGAAATATTATTGTAGATTACTGGCTCAAAAGGACTTCCTGTTGCAATGAGCGCTTTTCCTTCTGTCCAGTGGATCAGATCATGAGGAGTAGCCTCCGCCAGTGGAGTCGGATTGGACATTGGCATAATAATAGGGCGTTCTGTATGCTTGGCCATCTCTTTAACGATTTCCTCGCTAAATGCTCCTGCAACACCGGATGTTCCGATCAAAATCGTCGGTTTCACACGACGAACGACTTCAAGTAGAGAGATTTTTCCATCTTCAGCATGCTCCCAGTCGCGGCATTCGGCCGCATCACGCACATAAGGGACCTGGAATGGCAAAAGACCTTCTGTTTCATTCGTAAGCAGGCCGCGGTAATCATAAGCCCAAAAGTTACGTCTTGCTTCAGCTTCTGACAATCCTTCCAGCATCATGGCTGCACTAATTTGGTCTGCATTGCCGATTCCGGCAGCTCCTGGGCCAAACACGAGAACCCGATGCTTGCTCAGAGGGATTCCGGACAATTGGACACCAGACATCACACCTGCGAGCGTAACCGCGCCAGTACCTTGAATATCATCATTAAACGTTAAAATATTTTTCCCGTACTTATTAATAATATTCCGAGCATTGACGTTACCTAGATCTTCCCAGTGAAGCAGTGCGTTCGGGAAAGCAGAAAGTGCAGCTTGAACATAAGTATCAATAAATTGATCATATTGTTCTCCGCGTACACGTTTATGACGGTTCCCCATGTATAAAGGATCTTCTAACAGCTTTTCGTTATTTGTACCTGCATCAAGCACAACGGCCAGCACCCGGCTAGGATCAATACCAGCAGCGGCTGTATATACAGCAAGCTTACCAATGGAGATGTTAATACCGCCAACTCCCCAGTCCCCGATTCCCAAAATACTTTCAGAATCTGTGGCTACAATCAGGTCGATATCATCAGGACCCAAGTTCAGGTTCTTAAAAGCGTCTTTGATGCCAGCAAGATTATCAATAGATAAATACATACCGCCTGGTTTGTGATATTCATGACTGTATTCCTGAATAGCCTGACCGACTGTTGGGGTATAAACAATCGGGAGCATCTCGCTCAGATGTTCGGAAAGCAAACGATAATAGAGAACGGTATTGCGATTAAAAAGATCATTTAAGGCAACGTTTTTACGTAAATTATCTGGTTGGCTTTGAAATTGCTCGTACACCCGTTGAACCTGTTCCTCAATCGTTAATATGGTGGGAGGAAGAAGGCCGTCAAGTCCGAGCTGTTGACGTTCTTCCAGCGAAAAAGCCACTCCTTTGTTTAGCAGTGGGTTGGCCAGAAGATCTTTTCCGGTTAATTTGGTTTCGATAGTTCCGTCTTCCGTAACATGAAAAGCACGCATTTCCAATTCCTTCTTTCTAAAAAATACATTTGGTTAATCCTTGAACAATTCGTGAACAAGTATACGCCTTATTTTAAACCAAGTGAACAAGTATGTTGTGTGAAAAATGGTTATATAAGTGTTTACATAAGAAAAAATATGAAAATGAAAGCGATTTTCAATGATTTTCAACTGAAAAATTCATTAAATTTTCATAATATTTTCGGTAAATATTCATTAAATGTGACTTTTTTTATAGCTTTATAATTCGATTGAATATGTATGGAGAAATAGCTTAACTTCATTTTTTATAAGCGAAGTTAAGCTATTTTTTATTGTAGGGATAATTAAGAATCAAACACTTTCATTAGCAACTGGACTAGAGCGTCTCATCCAGCTGTTGCGCCATCTCAATTGCATGGTGACGACCAGGACAAGAGCACAGAATGTGATCAGGCTCAGACAGATGAAGCCTGGCATGTAAGAGCCCGTTAATTTGTACAGATGGCCCAGAATCAGGGGAAGAAAGTACCCGCCTATGCCGCCAGCAGCACCGACGATGCCGGTCATGAGCCCGATTTCGTTGCCGAATCGTTGCGGCACAAGCTGGAATACGGAGCCGTTGCCCGCACCAAGGCACATCATTCCTACGAACAGAAGGACTACGACCACGGCAAGTGGTGGTAAAAAAGCAATGCTGGCGAGCATAGTCCCGGCACCGGCATACAAGTACATTAACATGCGTGAACCACCGATCCGGTCGGACAAAAAGCCGCCTACGGGGCGAAAAAAGCTGCCGGCGATGACACAAACGGTCGCAAAGTCAGCGGCATGTACTGCGGAGAGCCCGTATTGAGTATTGAAGAAAATGGTCAAATAATTAGATAGGCCGACGAAGCCGCCGAACGTCACGCAATAAAAGGCACAGAACACCCAGGCATCCCTCTGTTTGAGCACCGAAGCATATTGCGACAGACTTTTTGGTGCCGGGCGATGAGGGCTGTTGCGGGCAAAAATACTGAACAGAACAAAGACGATGAAAATTGGAATGATGGCCAAGCCAAAAACGATCTCCCAACTGCCAAAATGCTGGGCAATGCGGTTGGCAAACAAAGTTGCGAGGACGGTTCCACTGTTGCCAGCACCAGCAATTCCCATGGCCAGCCCTTGATGCTCTTTGGGGTACCATTGTCCAGCCAATGGTAGTGCAGCTGCAAATGAAGCTCCAGCCACACCTAAAAGTAGGGCGACAACATACAACTGCTCTAGCGAATCAACCCACAGCCAGCCGAGCAGGAGTGGGATGATCGTGACAAGCATACCAATCTGCCCCGTGAGCTTCGGCCCCATATAATCCGACATGAATCCAAGCACGAGTCGCAGCAGGGAACCGCTAAGTATCGGTAGAGCGACAAGATTGGCTTTTTGTACAGGGTCCATTGGATAGTCATGAGCAATGACAACGACCAACGGCCCGATCATTCCCCATATCATAAAGCTAATATCAAAATACAGAAAGGAGCCAAACAGGGTGGGTTTGTGTCCGCTGTGCCAGAAACTTTTTTTCTTCATTCTCAATCTCTCCTCTTCTACTGTTGTTTGAACAGCTCAGGTCTCAGACTTGAGCTCTCAGTTGAACATAAAAAGCCGCAAATCGTCCCGTCATTGATATCTGGGAACGTTTTGCGGCTTCATTGCCGTGTTGGATACACCTCATTGTGCATCGTTTGGGTATGTTCACATGGTAGTGATTTTAATTCAAATTATAAAAAGGTATGCTAGTTGTGTCAATATATATAACATTAAATTCGGAATAAATTAAAAAAAGATTGGAAGTATAGGTTTTATGTATTGAATGTTGACATAATACTCACAATCCAGTAATCTAAAATGCATATCGGTACAACGATGTACCGACATTTACGGCAACGGTGCCCTTTTCCACAGATATGGAGAAGGGCTTTTTCTGTCTTGTTTTGTTTCAATTCGGAGAATGGGGCTGGATTCATTATGATAAAAAGATTGGTCGTCATCGGTAATGGTATGGCAGGCATCAAATGTGTGGAGGAAATTCTTCGACTGGAGCCGGACCGATTCCAAATTACCATATTTGGCGCAGAACCACGACCCGGGTACAACCGTGTGCTCCTGTCCAAAATGCTTCAGGAGGAGAGTTCGTTCAATCATATCGTCACACATAACTGGGACTGGTATGAAGAAAATGGAGTAAAGTTGCAAGCTGGTGAACGCGTGTGTCGTATTGATGTGGTCACTGGTATGGTGGAAACAGAATCCGGCATGCAAGAGCCCTATGACATTCTCATACTGGCAACTGGCTCATTGCCTTTCATACCTTCCATCTCTGGAGTCCGAAAAGAAGGAGTCATCGCTTTTCGTGATGTGGATGACTGTGAAACCATGGCAAGGTACGCCAAAACGTACCGAAGGGCCACCGTCATCGGAGGAGGACTATTGGGGCTTGAGGCTGCTCAAGGCTTGCTGAATTTAGGGATGGAAACGGACGTTGTTCATAATGCGCAGTTTTTGATGAATCGTCAGCTTGACCGTACTGCGGCTGTGCTTTTACAACGGCGGTTGGAGCAACAGGGCATGCGGTTTCATTTGGCGAAGGATACGGTCCGTATTATCGGCCGTAACCGAGTACAAGGATTAATGTTTACAGATGGGAATAGATTGGAAACGGATTTGGTCGTGCTGGCGGTTGGTATCCGGCCCCATATCGGATTGGCTCAGGACAGTGGTCTGAAGGTAAACCGTGCCATTGTCGTGGATGATTATATGCGCACGAGTATTGCTGGGATTTACGCAGTTGGTGAATGTGCTGAGCACCGCGGGATTTCATATGGGCTGGTGGCGCCGCTATATGAGCAGGCCAAAGTGCTGGCAAAAGTGATTTGTGATCATGAAACGGCTCCCTATGAAGGGACGGTCCCGTATGCACAGCTCAAGGTGGCGGGGATTCATGTATTTTCTGCCGGAGACATTCGTGAAGAGGGAAACGAGATCGCGATTGTGGAGTATAACGGAATGCAGGAAATTTACAAAAAAGTGATGATGCGCGCCGGCGCTATCACTGGAGCTATTTTGTTCGGTGATACGGCGGAAAGTACCTCGCTGCTCGGCATGGTACAGCGCGGCGCGCCAGTTACAGAGCTTATATCCCAGGATAACAGCAAAAACAAAGCGGAGGATGCGGCGGAAGCACTGCCGGAAGGAGAGACGGTATGCGCGTGCAACGGCGTGAGCAAGGGAGATATTTTGCGGGCAATCGCCACGGATAAGCTGAAAACGGTAGAAGAGGTGAAGATCCGAACCAAAGCATCCAGCTCCTGCGGAGGCTGCCGACCGTTAGTGGCTGCACTGGTCAAAAATGGTTTGTCCCGAGTGACAGTTTCCGAACCTGTGGTAGCTACGACTATTCAAGAAGTTGTTCCTGTGTGTGGTTGTACATTTTACGATCATGATTCGCTAAAGATCGCGATGGTGGATAAAGTCTGTCGAACTCCAGAGGAAGTGATCTCCCGTCTCGGTTGGACCAGACAGCAGGGGTGTGAATTATGTCGTCCGGCTGTCCTTTATTATCTGGAATCTCTAGGATTGCGGGAGAGATCAGCGACAGAACAGCTGAGTGCAGGCGTTGTGATTCGGCCCACTGCACCATACGAAGGGGAAACGGGTCCTGTGAGCCTGAGTTTTGCAAATTTGAATGCTGAACGTCAGGGGAGTGTCGGTACTGCCCCAATGGATCAGACTTTTGGTGGGGTGATCTGGCTAAGAGAGCGGCTGGCGGCAGTATGGGGAAGTCTTTCATTACCGTCACCGGTTGAGGTAGCTGTTAGTCCAGGTTCGGAGTATCCTGGTGGGGTGCTTGTCCATGACATGGGTATCTCCAGATCGCCAGCAGGTTGGGAGGTGTATGCCGGTGGACATGCGGAGCATCCGGTTCGTCAGGGGTTGCTGCTTGGACTAGAGGAGAATCCGGAAGAAGTGGTGCTGATGGTTGTAACCTGTTTGCAAATTTACAGGCATAGTGCGCGGTACGGGGAGAAAATGTGGGAATGGATTGAACGGACTGGCATTCTAGCGCTGCGGGAAAATGTACTCGATGCTGCTTTGCGAAATGAGCTGACGGGTAGCCTGCGGTCCGATATGTTGACGGGTTAACGGATTCCGATATGTCGACAGGTTCACGGATGGAGTGGGGATTGTAGCGATAGATTCGTATGTGAAGAAGATAACATTGCGACGTATGGAGGGGGAGGGTGATTTTATGTGTCAGTCAGGAGAAAACAAGCTGAAAGTCGGTCAATACGTCGCCCCTCTAGTGGAGACGCAGTGTCCATTTTGCAGCGTACAATGTAAGATGACCATCAGTACGGAAACGGAGGCACTCGCAGGTATCGTTCGAACGGTCTATAAAGCGGAAGGAAAACCTAATGCAGCCTCGCAAGGCAGGTTGTGCATCAAAGGTATGAATGCCCATCAGCATGCAACTCATCCAGGAAGGCTGACACAGCCTCTCATGCGCAAAGGAGGCAGGCTTGTTCCGGTCCCGTGGGAAGAAGCACTGGATGCTGTAGCTAGTAGTTTCTCTTCACTGCTGTCTACGCAGGGTCCTGACGGAATTGGCATTTACGGCGGAGGCTCGCTATCGAACGAAACGGCTTATTTACTCGGGAAATTTGCCAGAGTGGCTATAGGAACGCGCTATATTGACTATAATGGGCGCTTTTGCATGTCGGCAGCAGCATCCGCTGGCAGCAAAGTGTTTGGTGTGGATCGCGGACTGACTTGCAGGCTGGCCGATATTCCGTTAGCTCGTTGTATTGTGCTTGCAGGCACGAATATCGCTGAATGTCAGCCGACGTTAATGCCTTATTTTCACCAAGCGAAGGAAAATGGTGCATTTATTATCGTAATTGACCCGCGCGCTACACCTACAGCGGCAATCGCCGATCTGCATCTGCAAATCAGACCAGGTACGGATGCTGTGCTGGCGAATGCCATGCTAAAGGTCATCGTGGATGAGGGATTGGTAAATGAAGAATTTATCCGCAAGCGGACCAATGGGTATGACCAACTATTGACTCATTTGAATGAACTGGATTTGAACGAAGCGGCTGCGCTGTGCGGAATTGAGGCAGACATGATTCAGCAGGCAGCACGTGCCTTTGGCAGTGTGGAGACGGGTATCGTTTTTACGGCCAGGGGTGTAGAACAGCAGATCGATGGACATATGGCGGTGCGTGCATTACTTAATCTCGTGCTGGCCACTGGAAAGATTGGAAGGGAAGGATGCGGTTACGGGGCCATCACAGGTCAGGGAAACGGGCAAGGTGGGCGAGAACACGGTCAAAAGGCTGATCAGCTTCCAGGTTACAGATCGATTGAGAACGAAGAAGACCGCGCCTATGTGGCATCCGTATGGGGAGTAGACCCAAGTAGTTTGCCAGGTAAAGGAGTGTCGGCCTATGAGATGATGGAGCTTGTTCATCAGGGAGGAATCCAGGCTCTGTTCGTTATGGGCTCGAATCCGATTGTATCTAACCCGAATGTCCGACTGGTGGAGGATGCGCTGAAAAAGCTGGATTTGTTGGTTGTGGCCGATATGTTTCTCACTGAAACGGCGCGGCTGGCCGACGTTGTTTTGCCTGTAACGTCTTATTTGGAGAATACGGGGACGATGACTAATCTGGAAGGCCGCGTTTTGCTAAGGGAAGCGGTACGTCTAGCGCCGGGCGAAGCTAGAGATGACTGGAGTATTTTATGCCAGATAGCTGCAAGACTGAACAAGGGTGGCTACTTTGCGTATAAGGATGCAGAGGATATCTTTGAAGAGTTGCGATTCGCTAGCCGGGGTGGTCTTGCTGATTATTACGGGATCACTTATGACAGGTTGCGTCGTGAGGAAGGGGTATATTGGCCATGCCCAGCTACGGATAAAGCTGGTATGGATATGATGTTTCGGGAAAGCTTTGCTCTTTCCGACCGAAGGGCTGTTTTTACAGTGGTTGAAAGCTGGGGAGCAGGAGAGGAGTTATCCGAGGAATATCCGCTTACTTTAACGAATGGCCGTGTGCTGACTCACTATTTGACTGGTGCGCAAACACGCAGAAGCCCCTCGCTGGCCGCGCGTGAGATTGAGAATTATGTAGAAATTCATCCGCGTACAGCGCGGCGCTGGTATATCAGGGATGGGGAGTGGGTGGAAATAACATCCCAGCGCGGCAGCTTTACTGTCCGCAGCCGGATCAGACCGAATATTCGCGAAGATACGATTTTCGTACCT
The DNA here is from genome assembly GCF_006874425.1 of Paenibacillus ottowii. Lineage (GTDB taxonomy): Bacteria > Bacillota > Bacilli > Paenibacillales > Paenibacillaceae > Paenibacillus > Paenibacillus ottowii. Next base: position 587,213 of record NZ_VIJZ01000002.1, on the reverse strand, counting down.
ATGCATTGGGGCGGGGCACAAAATGTAAATCAGGCGACCCGCCCCGACCTTGATCCGTTCTGCCGGATGCCTGGGTTCAAAACGGCTGCTGTACACATCCGGCCCCTTCGTCTAGCTGTATCTGCAAACAGGGGACATAACGAGGAGTGGTCCCAATTCTAGAGTACGACTATATAATGCTGGCTTTATAAACGTGAACGGGTTTCGGATGTGCCGACTCCCGTTTTTATTTCTTTACTCAACATAGCTTCACGCCAGTGGCAGTACAATTCCCAGGCGCGTCCATTTTCTAGCAACGGTTTGCAGGTGTACAAGCCTTCCTCAATGGAGTCGACTCGCCCTGCGACGAACAGTCGGACCGCACCGTTGAGCAACACTTGATTCGAGAAGGCTGTAGGGGCTGTGCCTTGCAGCACTTCCTCTGATACACGTAGCTGTTCAGCAGGAGTCCAGTTGTGTTCTGGCACTACCGAATCCAACCCGTACATTTCGGGATCTATAACCTGGAGTGACACCTCACCGTTAGCAAACAGGTAAGTCCGGGTTGGTCGATCAATGAACAGGTCCTCTGATCCTTCGCTTCCCTGTACGATCAGTGCCCTGCGATAATTCAGCTTCTGCATGACTTTCGCCGTCTTGTCGAACACGGTGTTGTGGAAAACGCCAAATACAATATACGGGGAAGAACCGTAATCCATCAGTTTCTCGGTTGTGTTCAGTACTGTGCGAAGCCCCAACTCTTCGCGAATAGGTCGCAGTTCTCGCAGGGGCGCGCACCATTGTTCGGAAACGACGAAAAGCACACCTGTCTGCTTCGCGGCATGAATGGCCGTTTCGTGGGTCATATCCGCAGATGTTACCCCCATCTCTTGTAACAAAAGTGGGAGTGTAACCCCCCATTTGGGAGGGAGAGGTGTACTACCATGCATCGTTACAGGTATTCCGTTCGAGGCAAGTAGAAAGGCGGTTGCGAAGGTGGCCATAAAAGATGACTTCCTACCATCGTACGGACCGGCGAAATCAATACCTCCCTGCATGGGAAAGCGATGGGAGTATTTACGACAGACATTAACGAATGCTTCCAGCTCGTCAACACTCTCCATTTTGATGCGTTCCGCGGTAAAAAAGGCTCCCATTTGAGCAGGGGTTGCTGACCCGGTCATAATCAGTTCAGCAGCTACCTCGGCCTCGGCGTAGTTCAGATCACGGGCGCCTCTTTTGCCGCGCCCAACTTCTTTTAATAGTTCAATCATATTCACGTGCAGGTCCCCTTTCAGATTTATGCTTTTAGCATTTGGTGAGCTTTCACGATGGCGATGGCCACATCAACGATTCGTTTGCGCTCATTCATCGCTTTTTTACGCAGCAGATCATAAGCCGCCGCTTCTGGAATGCCGTTTACTTCGCCAAGGATCCCCTTCGCCATATCAATCCATTTGCGTTCTTCCAGCCGAGCGGTCAGTTGTTTTCGTTCACTTTGCCAGTGCTGGCGTTCAAAAAAGCGTTTGGCGCTAAAATGAAGAGCCCAATTCAGCTCATGGGCTACCATCGTAGGGAGTAGAATGCCATCGACAGTCGCATCTGCTTCGCAAGCCTCCGTCGATGACTGCGCGGATATCGCGCTGCACCACCATAGCAACGGAATTGCTCGGGTTTGCTCTAACCTGTTGCTCCACATACTGATTGTGCCGACGGGTATGTTCAGTACTGCCGCATCTGCATTATGGATGAGCTGTTTGAATTCAGATTCATCGCGGCATGGCAAAGGCAGGTATCCGTTGGACTCTAAAAGGTGCTCAGGTTCTATTTGCCATGAGGGAATGATGTCTGCCTGCTCGGATGCAGGGTCAGCATGTGAGTGAATTACCAACAAGGAACGCAAGCGGGCTCCTCCTCTCTTTAACATGAAGGGTGAGTTAAGCATGAGGATTGAAGATCTTGACAAGAAATGTGACATATGACTTTGTGAGATGATTTAACTTTTCCATCATAATGAAGTAGAAGCGGACTTTTAAACCATTTTGGCGTGTTTTGAACTGAAAATCAATCCTAATTTTGTAGAAGAGTGATATTTTATACGTCATGAATATGTTACTTAGTGATAAAATATTTTTTTTACGAGATTATGCGTGAGGAATATTGACATACGAATTGAATCGTTATATATTGGCTACAACACTTTTAAATTTCATACTCTGATGGATACAACGGTGTATTCTATGAAACGGCAATGGAGCCTGTTTTTACATGTGAGGGATGTTTTGCATCCCTGTATGTAAAGCAGGCTTTTTTATGTTTTAAGGATAAACATGGGAGAGGGAGTGACCTAATGAGCTACATTCAAAAATTAGTACTGGTCGGCAACGGAATGGCGGGGATACGCACTCTCGAACATTTGCTGAAGATCGCACCAGGTGCTTATGAGATTACAGTATTCGGGGCCGAGCCCCATCCAAATTATAATCGGATCATGCTGTCCTCTGTTCTGGCCGGAGGAACTGGCTTGCAGGATATTATCATCAACGATTGGAGTTGGTATGAAGACAATAATATCCGCTTATATACCGATGATCCTGTCACAGCGATCGATACGAAAAAACAGCAGGTGACATCACGCTCCGGTAGATGTGTGCCTTATGATTTATTATTGTTGGCAACAGGCTCTAAAGCCTTCATCTTGCCGTTACCAGGAGCTGATAAGGATGGAGTGATCGGTTTCCGAGATATTCGTGACTGTGAGACGATGATGGAGACGGCGAAGACGCACAAAAAAGCAGCCGTCATCGGCGGTGGCTTGCTTGGACTAGAGGCAGCCCGCGGACTGCTCAATTTGGGGATGGATGTTACCGTGATTCATATTAACGACTATATTATGGATCGGCAGCTGGATGAGGCCGCTTCCCTTATGCTACGACGCGAGCTGGAGGAACAGGGAATGACTTTTCTGGTCAATAAGCGAACGACAGCTATTGCAGGGCGTCGCCGCGTAGAAGGATTGAAGTTTGCTGATGGCAGCGAACTGGAGGCCGATCTGATCGTTATGGCGGTAGGCATCAAACCAGATATTGAACTGGCGCTGTCGGCGGGAATCCCCGTAAACCGTGGCATTATCGTAAATGATCACATGGAAACGAATATCCCTGGCATATATGCCGTTGGAGAATGTGCAGAACACCGGGGAATCACATATGGTCTGGTTGCCCCATTATATGAGCAGGGGGGTGTACTGGCCCAGCGGCTCGCAGGAATAGAGACTCCCGGTTACAGTGGTTCCATTACCTCGACAAGATTGAAAGTATCGGGTGTCGATGTGTTTTCAGCAGGAAATTACAAGGATGAGCCAGAAACACGATCCCTGCGCTATCAGGATGATATTGGTGGCGTCTACAAAAAAATCGTCATCAAGCAAGAAAGACTGATCGGAGCCGTCCTGTTTGGAGATACATCTGACGGTGCCAAGTTGTTTTCTCTAATCAAAAGTGGCGAGTCGGTGGTTGGTCGAGAGAAAGAGTTGTTACTGGGCTTCAGCCCTGATCAAGCAGAAGGTAATAGCGTCATGACGCTGGAGCAGATGCCTGAAGACGAAATTGTATGCGGATGTAACGGTGTTTCCAAGCGTGACATCAGAGAAGCGATTGCGGCTGGGTGTGGGAGTCTCGGGGAGATTAAGACCTGCACGAAGGCATCAGCATCATGCGGCGGCTGCAAGCCAGTAGTGGAGGGGATCTTACAGCTGTACGCAGGCGTAGAAACCGGAGAAGCGATGAAAGAGGGGATATGTGGTTGTACGACTCTTGATCGGGAAGCAATTATTAATGCTATCCGGGACATGGGGTTGAAGAGCGTCAAAGAAGTGATGAACGTGCTGGACTGGAACGAACCTGAAGGATGCACCAAATGCCGTCCAGCCCTCAATTATTATCTGGGTATGCTGTGGCCACTGGATTATGAGGATGAAAAGGAATCCAGATTCACAAATGAAAGGTACCATGCTAATATCCAGAAAGATGGTACCTACTCTGTAGTGCCCCGCATTTATGGAGGAGTTACGTCACCTGCCGACCTGAAGAAGATTGCTGCTGTCGCGGAGAAATACAACGTGCCTCTGGTTAAATTTACGGGTGGCCAACGCCTTGATCTGCTTGGTGTAAAAAAGGAAGATTTACCGGGAATTTGGTCTGAGCTAGATATGCCGTCGGGGTATGCATATGGAAAGACGCTGCGAACAGTCAAGACGTGTGTGGGTAACACTTTTTGCCGCTTCGGTACTCAGGATGCTATGGGCATGGGGATCCGGTTGGAAAAGGCATTTGAACGTCTGAATACGCCATCCAAAGTCAAACTGGCTGTGTCAGGCTGTCCGCGCAACTGCGCAGAAGCGACGATCAAGGATTTGGGTGTTGTCGCTATTGACGGTGGTTGGGGAATCTACATTGGAGGTAACGGCGGTATTAAGGTGCGAGCAGCAGAACTGCTTTGTACCGTTAAAACGGAAGCTGAAGTGATGGAATGGACTGGCGCCTATCTGCAATATTACCGTGAGCAGGCGAATTGGAACGAGCGTACAGCTCATTGGGTGGAACGGGTAGGCGTGGACTCGATCAAACAGGTGCTAGCAGATGCGGAGACAAGGCAGCAACTGGTAACCAGAATTGAGGAGACGTTGAGCACAACGACTGATCCGTGGCACGAAATCATTCATAACGAAGAGCTACGCAAAAATTTTGTACAGCTGCCGGAGCTTAAGGCAGTAACGGAATAGGGGGCGGACCAAATGGAGACCAATACGACAACTAATAGAATCAGGATAGCAGATCTGAACGAAATTGACCGACGTGGAGCAAGGACCGTTCGCATTCATAACACAGAGATAGCCTTGTTCCGTCTTAGTGACGGCAGCGTGCGTGCACTTGAGAACCGTTGTCCGCACAAAGGGGGACGGCTGTCCGAAGGAATGATATGTGGATCAGTGGTCCATTGTCCACTTCATGACTGGAAAGTCGACCTGCCTACCGGCCAGGTGCGAGAGCCGGATACTGGATGTGTGACCACTTACCCGACGGAGATTGACAGTGAAAGTGGAGCTGTTTTTATTGTAATCTAGGGGCATCAGGTTTATTGTGCTAGGATGCTGGCTTAGTTGTCCTTCTACTATATAATAGAAGAGATACGTATTGCCTAACAATTCTTTAGAATTCAATCTTAGTGAAAAAAAAGAAATTGCTGCTTAAGTGTAGCGGTAGAGTATATAAGAAAGTCAACCTTATTTCCGGTTGGCTTTTTTGTCGCTTAAATCTTAAACAGACCAGTTTCTCTTTTCAGCACAATTCGCTTTATCTCTAGATAAACAAAAAAAGCCTTGAATATCAAGGCTTTTGACGAATAGGACGGATGGGGATCGAACCCATGACCCTTACCCTGTCAAGATAATGCTCTCCCGCTGAGCTACCGTCCTGTAGTTACTAGATAATATCATGTATTAACCATATATGTAAAGTGCAAAAATAGAAATCAGCCTGTACTTCATGACTATTTGTATATATAATTCAAATTTAGCGAGTTTACAATTTGCATTTATTGATAGGAGGAACAGACGATGGCCGCAGAAATTATAACTGTAACAACAGAAGAGCAACTACAGAAGGCAATATTGATCCGTACCAAAGTGTTTGTCGAAGAGCAGAAGGTTCCTCTAGATCTTGAAATTGATCATTATGACAAGCTGGGAGATACCGCCCATCATTTGCTAATTTGTGAACATGGCGAAATGGTGGCTACGGGTCGATTAACATATTACGATGAAGATACAGCTAAAATGCAACGTATTGCCGTTCTCAAGGAGCATCGTGCGGCAGGTTATGGACGTGTGCTACTCCTAGCACTGGAAGAGCGTGCACGTGAACTTGGGCTGAGATACTCGTTGTTAGATGCCCAATGTCAAGCCGAGAAGTTTTACGAAAAGCTTGGTTATGAAACGATCTCCGATGAACCTTTTGACGATGCAGGAATACCACACGTGCGTATGCGTAAAAAGTTGTAGTCAAGCACAGGGTGCATACAAAGTTGTACAATGCGCATGCTAGTAGAAGTTCCTCCACTATACTATGGATAAGGAGCGATGCAGCATGGCAAATACAGAACGAGAACACATTACAGCAGTGCGTAAAAATGGGGATGGCGATCTTACGTCGTTTCAGACATCTACTGGACGAATTTTGGATTATAGCCAAGCGTTGAACGAGATTGAGGCAGGCTCAATTGCAGGCGTCAACGTATTCAAGGCCAAAGATGGAAGCAAACGAATCCGAGGGGATGCTGATGGAGATCCTTCTAATAACCTGGATCAACTGCCGATGTTCTGACTTTGACGCTCAATCTTAACGTGCCAAGCTTATCATTTATTCAAAGAAATGCAGCAAGCCGCCAGGCTATCCTTTGTAGGAAAGTCAGGCGGCTTTTTTAATTGTTCAAGTTCTTCTCTTTACCTCGGTTACTCTGCACGTTCCAATTCCGTTAGTGGATATACTCGCTGCTGCTCCAGAAAGGACATCATTCCTGCCTTATCCCTGAATTGTTCCATATCATCACTATAATGCATCAGATGAATTTGCTCTTGAAGAGATTTTGGCAAGCTTAGCAGCTCATCTAACGTGGTATGGACTTCTCCAGTACCTAGTAATTGAACCTCATGTAAAATGCTACGGCATCCTCGTTCATGCACCAAATGATGAAGTAGCTCGGGATCAAAAACCATGTCTGCACTATAAAAAAGACGTTCGTTAATGAACAAGGAGTAACTATGTTTACCGGGAATATGCCGGGTAGGAATTAGCTCTACCTGGATACCAGGTACTAAAGTGGTGGGTACGCCAGGCGTAATGACATTTACCTCGAATACATCCTCAAGCTTGTCAATCATACCCTGCTGGGACATGCCACCCTTGAGCGTATGCTCCCATAAAGGGTGGATTAATGGTTCGGCGATATAGAGCCGAGGTTTGCGACGATGAAGGATATTCATTTGAAAACCGAATTCTTCTAAGCCTCCGACATGATCTGCGTGAATATGTGTGATTAAAATAGCATCAATATCAGGCAAAGGGACACCCATCTGGTGTAATGCTAGAGATGCGGTTGTTCCGCAATCGATCAGCAGCTTGCCTTCACCGCTATCCAGCAGTGCGTTGTTGTTGTAATAATGCTTGGCAAAAGCGCTGCCTGTACCAAGCATTTGTATCGTTAGACCCATTATGGTTTCACCCTCCAGACGATGTGTTATAAGACATCCTACAAATCGTATTTTAACATCTAGTCTACGGGAACTAAAGATTTGGCCCCTTATGTAAAAACTTTGGACAATTTGTGAAGCACAGCGCAACTTGTGCGGCTAAGCTAGGTATAAATGTACGACAGATGGTTTTTAACAGATGATGATGGAGGGATACGTAGTATGAAATGGAGAAAAGTGATGGCCCTAGTGATGGCCTTTTCAATAATGGGAGGGACCGTCATTTCGGCGGAGTCCGCCAAGGACCAAGTGCAGTTGATTATTAACGGAGAAGTGTCGAAAGATGGTGCAGTTGTCATTGATGGGAAAACCTATGTGCCTATCCGTGATTTTAACGGACTTGTAAATTTTGATCCTTCTGGTGGAAAGGTTGTTTTCGACCAGCCGAACGTGCATATGTTCCTGTTCAAGGGGGATACTGTGTTTGGTAACGTGAATAAAGGTAACAAAGTGAAGTTTAATGTGTTCAGTCAAATTGATACCCTGAAAACAGATATTTCCGGAGTGAAAGTAGCAATTACCGATCCTTCGGGCAACGTAAAGGATATTCAGTCCCAAGATATCAAAGGAGCGCAAAAGGATAACTTCTGGTTCCGCACAAACGACTTTACGTATGATTTTAAAACAGCAGGGAATTATCGTGTCGGTTTCTACATTAAAGAAAGTAAAGATGGCAGTTACACACTAGTGTCCGAAAAAGTCATTACAGCGATAAATTAGGCGTACCACAAATTGACCTGCACTCTTGATCATGTTACGATACGAGGGAAAATAAAACAATTTGAAGGTAGGTATTTCCATGAGTGATCACAAACATGAACACGGTGAAGCCTGCAACCACGATCATGACCACGAACATGAAGAAATGGTTCTTACGCTAACTGATGAAAACGGCAAAGATGTAGAAATGGTGCTGGTAGAGACCTTCGACGTAGAAGATCACGTTTATGCTCTTTTGCTTGAGCGAGGCAATCCTGAAGCGGATGGCATCATTCTTCGTATGGAAGAAGAAAACGAGGAAATGGTGCTTTACAATATTGAGGACGAAGATGAGTGGAAGCGTGTAGAAGCTGCGTACAGCGAGCTTGTTGCCCAATACGAATAAGATTGGATACAGCTGTTTTTGCTCTTCAAAACACTAGAAAAGCCCCCAAATGGGGGCTTTTTTTGTTGACTGTCAACATTCTTTTGCAAGCAGGTGCTAACAGATCATAATTAAGAAATAGCGTCAGTTTCAACGATAACCTTTACCTGATGTACCGTCCGATCCTCAGGTCCTTTAACCGGCAGGCCTACTTCCACATGATCTACAATATAATCAATATTGTCCTGCGAAATAACTTCTCCCGGTAATAGGATCGGGATGCCTGGCGGATATACGTAAATGAATTCTGCAATGATGCGACCAGCAGATTCCTTAAAAGGCACAATTTCTGTATCTCCATAAAAAGCGTCTCTCGGAATGAGGGAGAGCTGCGGTATATCCGGTATCTTGACAACGAGTTCATGCTGCTGACCTGTGGAATAGTGTAGTGAAGCCAGCTCTCGCAAAGCTTTTAGTAAAATGTCAATTTCCTCTTTGGTATCACCAGGGGTAACCAAACAGAGAATATTGTACATATCGCTAAGCTCAACCTCGATATTATAATGATCTCTCAGCCAATTTTCCACATCATATCCGGTAAGGCCTAAATGGCGGATATGAACCGTAATTTTGGTCGGATCATAATCATAGGTAGCTTCTGTGCCAAGAATTTCGCTGCCGAAGCAATATAGCCCTTCAATTTTGTTAACCTCTGAGCGGCAATATTCAGCTAGTTCTAGAGCACGTTGGGCAATTTCATGACCGTTAAGGGCCAGATTGCGTCGGGATGTGTCCAACGAAGCCAGCAGGATATACGAAGTCGACGTCGTTGTTAACATACTAAAAATAGTTTGTACACGCTGCGGATTAACAAATCCGTTTTTTGTATTTACATTCAGTATCGAGCTTTGAGTCAAGGAACCACCCAGCTTGTGAACGCTTGTAGCTGACATATCTGCCCCCGCCTCCATGGCGGACATCGGCAAATCAGTGTGAAAATGAATCAGTACTCCGTGAGCCTCATCGACCAGGACCGGCACATTATAGCTGTGAGCGAGATCTACAATTTCCTTCAAATCGGCGCACACACCGTAATATGTCGGGTTGATGACAAGGACGCCCTTGGCGTCAGGGTGGCGTTCCAATGCCCGGCGTACGGACTTGGTTGTAACCCCGTGGTGAATACCGAGATTCTCATCACTGACTGGAGAAATGAATACCGGCTTCGCACCAGCAAAGATAATGGCAGACATTATAGATTTGTGTATATTTCGGGGTACAATAATTTTATCACCCGGCATGCAAATGGACATAATCATGGTGATAATGGCTCCGCTTGTGCCCTGTACACTGTAATAAGTATAATCAGCTCCGAAGGCTTCTGCTGCAAGCTTTTGAGCTTCTTCAATGACGCCTGATGGCTGATGCAGATCGTCCAATGGAGCGATGTTGATCATATCTATGGAAAAAGCATTATCCCCCATAAATTCGCGAAATTCCCGATCTGCCCCCACTCCCTTTTTATGACCTGGGATGTGAAATTGAACCGGGTTGCTCTGAGCATGCTTTTTCAAAGCAGTAAAAAGCGGGGTGGTGCTTTGATTCATTAGTGTTGTCACAACCTTTCATGCAGGATTTCATAATCCTGTGCAATTGATAATAGAACAAAATTGAGTATAGCAGTTTGAAGTAGGAATGCAAGCGATTGAGGACGCATTTATTTGCCAAAGAGCGGAGTGGGCGGAGAACCTGGAATGTATATACAATAAACGTAGGTAGAGGATGTGGGATAGATGAAGCAAATAAGAAGAAAAAAAGCTTCGCAGCGGCTATGGACCCCCTTTTTTTCTAAATTATGGATACTCGTATTTCTGGTCGAATTTATGAAGGGATCTCTTCTGGTATCCATCCTGCCGGTATATATGGGAGAAACGTTGGGGCTGTCAGCCGGGATCATCGGTTTGGCTTTTTCGCTGCAGTATTTTGGAGACAATGCATTCCGGGCACCGGCGGGCTGGATGGCTGAACGCCTCGGTTACCGTGGAACAATGTCAACCGCGTTGTTGTTTACGCTTGTAGCGATCATTATGCTAAGCGCCCTGACAGCGCCTGTGTGGCTTGTCATCGCATGTCTGCTGCTAGGACTGGGGACATCTCCGCTCTGGCCTTGTGTGATGACTGGGACGACTGAAATGTCCGGACCTAATAACAATAACGGTGCGGCGATGGGGACACTGGAAATTGCGTCCATGGGCGGAACGGGCTTGGGTCCACTTATTATGAACTTCGCCATATCCCACTACGGACACTCTTACAGCACGGTATTCATGATTTTGATAGGGTGCAGCATTGTATTGCTGCTGGTTGCTCTTATGCTGCCTGGAACGAACAGGTCTGCTGGCAAAGCTGAACCTGAACAGAGCGCTCTTATATCTTCGGGGGACTCCAAGCAAAAGCAGCAAGTGCTGAGAGGTATCCAGGAGACGATCCGCACGCTCAAAACCAAGCTTAATGTGAATCCGTTAATTTACCCTGCGCTGTTTTTACAGTCCTTTGTCATTGGTTTGATCAGCCCTGTGCTAACGCTGTATGCGCGGACGGATCTCGGAATTTCGCCGAACCTGTATAGCATGCTTCTGATTGCTGGTGGTGGCGTGACTGTGCTGGCATTGATCCCTTGTGGCAAGCTGGTGGATCGCCTTGGAACCAAGTATTTTTTGCACATCGGTTTTTTGCTTGCCGGGACCACGCTATTTTTCTTTTCAACAGTACAGAGCATTCCGCTTGTGTTTGTATCCGTCGCCATCATTGGCTTGGGATACGCGCTCATTTTGCCTGCATGGAACACGTTTCTTGCCCAACTGATTCCGGAAAGCGAGCGTGCAACAGTATGGGGCTTTTTTTTAACACTTCAAGGCTCTGGCATGGTTATCGGCCCACTCGTTTCAGGGGTGCTATGGGACCATGCCGGACACACAGCACCTTTTATCATCAGTGGGATCGTGATGCTGCTCATGTTTAGCTGCCATCTGGTATTGGCGCGCCATCCGCGCAGGAAGAATGCAGAGGCCTGAACAGCATTCGTAAACGTGCTGATGCTACTCCAGCGTGCGGTACTACTCCTTTGGGAAAGCCATTCGATACAGCGGCAGCAAATGCTCAAAGGTGGAACGCACCGTCTGCAGCAACGCAGCTCCGTCACTGACGAGAGGATCGTTACGATCAATACGGAGCCCGCACATAACCTCGGCTTTTTTTACCTGCTGCAGCTTGTTAATAATGGATTGAAACTCCTCAGTGTCCATTTGCTGCTGTTCTGTGCCTTGAGGAGCCATATGATCCATGGACCAGTAAAAATGGCCCGGTAGGTTAGCACGTACATCGCTCAGGTTAGCTTCAAGGGCCTGGGCAAACGTGATTTTATTCGGACTTTCATAAATGACTGCGAATATAACGAAAATATGGGAAGCGAACATACCTACCTCAAAATGCGGCAAGGCCTTATACCCGCGCTTATTTGCCGCCCAGGCTACCCATGTATCGATCGGGGGATTGACCTTGCGTCGTGCATGCTTGGCTACGTGAACGTGCATAGTTTCTCCGCATAAGTCCGTCAAGAAGGGGGCTAGCTCCTCGCCAATCACCTCCAACTTGGGCCGTACCTGCTGTATTAGCACCTCCATGCGAGGCTCCAAGCCTGGTATTTCAAAAACATCAAAGTCCTTTGCAGTAAATCCACTGAATGTCATTCCTATTCCTCCTATATCAAGGCTAAGCCATATCGTTTGGCGTAATATGTCCGATTATAGCATAATGTCACGGGCTTGACCGACTTTAGACCGGGCTCGGTACAAGCATATAAGGCAAAAGTAGGATTGTGCGCTGTTACTCATAAAAATAGGTCAAATAACCAAGTACCCTTACATAAAATGAAGTATAAAATAGAGCAAGGGAAGATCAAGCGGGAAAGCCGCAGGCTTGCTGTAGCCGGACTTCTTGAATCGGACTTGAAAAAGGAGGGAATGCCGTGAACAAGGGCTGTGAGGTAGAATATTGCAATCTAGAGCTCCGGTTTAGCCGTCGGCATATCCATAATCTGATCAAGGATTTGATATCGGAAGGGTATTCGCTGTACTGGAGCGAGGATGAGTCGTATCTGGTTTTGTCGGTGAGAACCGGGCGCAAGCTGGTGAAGCTCCGTTTTCAACAATTGCGCACTGGACATTACAAGCTGGCTGGAGATTATGTAATCCGCGATGCCAAGCTGGCTGAGTGGTTGGAGAAGCTGATTGGAAGCACCCGAGGTCATGCCATTGTCAAAAGAGTCAAGGATCATCATATTTTGGTGGAAAATATTTTGTTCGGCGAGGTCATTCGTCTGGTCGAGGTGACTGGCTTTAAGCAGCGTGTCATTTATCAGAAGGGACCAGTGCTATCCGCCCAGGAAATGGAGGATATGTACGCTTCCAATGAAGGGGAAACCCGGCTGCTGCTGCTTAAGATGGAAGTAGACGATGAATTGGAGAAGCTGTTCACAGCGATGACGGAGAAAGATACAATTAAAATCGAGAATAGCCATAAACGCCTGCAAACGCTATCTCACCAACTGCTGATGATGGAAGCGTAGTACATCGGAACACCTCATGCAAATGGGGTGTTTTGATCTGCGATTAGACAGGGGTTCACTTCTGACACTAAAAACGTTAAAATAGAAGTGCACGTGTTCCGATTCACATAAAGTGTAATGCGGTAAAGCGGCGATATAGAACACAAAATATGTTGCAAAGGATGAGGAACCAGATGGCAAAACAGCAAATTGGTGTGATCGGCCTGGCGGTAATGGGTAAAAACTTGGCCCTTAATATTGAGAGCAGAGGCTTCACCGTTTCGGTTTTTAACCGCTCTCCAGAAAAAACGCACGACCTTCTCAAAGAAGCAGAAGGCAAAAAACTGACGGGTACTTTCTCCATTGAAGAATTTGTGAACTCACTGGAATCCCCCCGTAAAATCCTGATCATGGTTCAAGCTGGTAAAGCTACAGATGCCACGATTGAACAGCTTGTGCCTCATCTGGACAAGGGCGACATTATTATAGACGGAGGCAATGCTTACTTCCCAGATACACAGCGCCGCAGCAAGGAGCTGGAGGCAAAAGGACTTCGCTTTATTGGTACAGGCGTATCCGGTGGAGAAGAAGGTGCCTTGAATGGTCCTGCCATTATGCCGGGTGGACAAGAAAGTGCCTACAAACTGGTAGAGCCGATTCTGACTGCAATCTCTGCTAAAGTGGACGGCGACCCATGCTGTACATATATCGGTCCCGACGGTGCTGGTCACTATGTAAAAATGGTGCACAATGGTATCGAGTACGGCGACATGCAATTGATTGGTGAAGCATATCACTTGCTGAAATCAGTTCTGAATGTGAGTGCGGAAGAGCTTCATGAAATCTTCACAGAATGGAATAAAGGTGAGTTGGACAGCTACCTAATCGAAATTACAGCTGACATCTTCTCCCAATATGATGCTGAAACAGGCAAGCCTATGGTAGATGTGATCCTGGATGCAGCAGGTCAAAAAGGTACTGGTAAATGGACGAGCCAAAGTGCGCTGGATCTGGGTGTGCCATTGTCCATGATTACCGAGTCCGTATTCTCCCGTTTCTTGTCTGCTATGAAAGACGAGCGTATTGCGGCAAGCAAAGTGCTGAGCGGACCTAAAGCTGAATCCTTCAGCGGCGACAAGAAAGAATTTATCGAAAGCGTACGTAAAGCATTGTTCGCAAGTAAAATTGTGTCTTATGCTCAAGGCTTCGCTCAAATGCGTGCAGCTTCCGATGAATATGATTGGGATTTGAAATACGGAAAAATTGCAATGATCTTCCGCGGTGGTTGCATTATCCGTTCGCAATTCCTGCAAAATATCAAGGATGCGTATGACCGCGATCCTGCCTTGAAAAATCTGTTGCTGGACTCTTACTTCAAAAATGTAGTAGAAACGTATCAAGATGCATGGCGTCAAGTGATTTCTGTAGCCGTATCCCAAGGTATTCCAGTGCCTGGCTTCTCCAGCGCGCTTGCTTACTATGACAGCTATCGCACTGAGCGTTTGCCAGCAAACCTGCTGCAAGCGCAACGCGACTACTTTGGTGCACATACATTCAAGCGTGTGGACAAAGAAGGCGTATTCCATCATCAATGGTTCTAATAAACCGATGAATATGTAATGATGCAGTAGGTAACGCAAAAGGAAGCTTTTTTGCCCTCTGGGTAGAAAAGCTTCCTTTTTTGATTTGGTATGATAGTCACGATTTTGAAGACGGTAAAGGATTGTGTAATCTTTTGACGCTATGGTATGATAGAAGTATGATATTTTAATGCTTTACCGCGTCTAAGCTTTGAGTACAAATAAAAAAGACGGAAAGTTCCCGTCTCTTTTATAAACTAGCTGTTTGATTGCTCTTGTGACCATTGCAGCATGCCGCCGGTCATGTTGGTGCAGCCTTCGTAACCTAGCTGCTGCAAATATTCGCAGGCACGTTCACTGCGATAACCGCTCCGGCAAATAAAAATGATTTCACCAGTGCGTTCGATTTCCTCAAGACGGCCCGGAATCTGTCCGAGCGGAATGTGCTTGGCACCTTCAATCATACCTTCCGCTACTTCTTCCGCCTCACGGACGTCGATCAATTGCAATTGTTCTCCTGCTTGCAGGCGTGCGCGAAGCTCAGAAGGTTCAATCAGAGCGATTTGCGTCATGGCTGGACCTCTTTTCTAATGTAGTTGGGTACTACTAGTGTTGTTGTCGTGTGAGAAACGTCACACTCTCTATGTATGATAGCGAACCGATCTCAAGGCTGTCAATTAGCCCGAATCTAATAATAAATAAAGACCAGCCAATCATGTTGCTAAACCTCAACAGACCTAAATGAATATTTCTTATTTTTTAGGTGGAGAAAAGAACGTTACAACTTGTATAATTAACGTAAACTAGGATGGTTTGAATCGAAAAGGAGCATGTATATTATGGATGTTATCGTTAGACCTACCCCTTCCTTACAAGGAGAGATTGGGGCTTTGTCCTCCAAAAACTACACGACTCGTTATCTGCTTACGGCTGCACTTGCCGAAGGACAAAGTACTATTTATTATCCAGCTCATAGTGAAGACAGTGATGCTATGCGCCGTTGTATCACCGATCTGGGAGCAGTGCTGGAAGAGGATGATGAAAAAATAGTGATTACAGGTTTTGGTAGCCATCCTCAAGCTGTGAAAGAATTGAATGTAGGCAATGCAGGAGCAGTGCTCCGTTTTTTGATGGGGATTGCGTCCCTATGTCCGGATGTTACATTTGTGAATACATATCCAGACTCCTTGGGGAAAAGGCCACATGATGATTTAATCGATGCATTAGGGCAGCTGGGGGTTAAGGTAGATCATCGTGAAGGCAAGTTGCCAATACGTATACAGGGTGGTCAAGCGAAGGGCGGTAAAATTCAGGTATCCGGCTCGGTTAGCTCACAGTATTTGAGCGCTTTGCTGTTCCTTACACCTTTACTGGAGGAAGATAGTGAAATCGAAGTGCTGCATGATTTGAAATCCAAAGTGGTCATCGGGCAGACTTTGGAGGTATTGCAAGAGGCCGGTATTATCATTCATGCAAGTGATGACTACATGTCTTTCCGCGTCCCGGGTCAGCAATCCTACCAGCCACGTACGTATACTGTACAGGGGGATTACCCAGGGAGTGCTGCGGTGCTAGCGGCTGCTGCAGTAACGAATTCAGATGTTACGATCCATCGTCTTAAAGAGCAGAGCAAACAGGGAGAACGTGCAATTGTAGATGTACTGCGTATGATGGAAGTGCCGCTGACACATGAGAACGATACCGTTGTCGTAAAAGGGAACGGTCGATTGAAAGCCATCGAGTTTGACGGTGATGCTGCGACAGACGCTGTGCTTGCCATGGTAGCTGCGGCTGTATTTGCCGAAGGTACATCCCGTTTTTATAACGTAGAAAATTTACGGTATAAGGAATGTGACCGTATTACCGATTATTTGAATGAATTGAGCAAGGCTGGCGCTCGCGTAGAAGAACGTCAAGCGGAAATCATTGTACATGGCAGACCAGAGGGGGTCGAAGGTGGTGTGGAAATTAACGCGCATTTTGATCACCGTGTTATTATGGCATTGACGGTAGTAGGTTTGCGCGCGCAGAAGCCGTTAGTGATTAAGGATGCGCATCATGTCGCCAAATCGTATCCACAGTATTTCGACCATCTGACGACGCTTGGTGCTTCTGTAGAATGGGTAAAATAAAGGTAAATTAAGATGCAGACAGGAGGAGATCAAATGGCTTTTGAAAATCCGTCTAGAGAAGAGATTAAGAACATTTTGGAACAAGTAGGCAATATTGCGGTTGTTGGTTTGTCTGATAAATCAGACCGCACCTCATACATGGTTTCTTATGCTATGCAAAAGCGGGGATACCGAATTATTCCGGTTAATCCTGCGGCTGCAGGGCAAACGATTCTTGGAGAGACTTGCTATGCCAGTCTTGCTGAGGTTCCCGAACCCGTAGAATTGGTTAATGTATTCCGCCGCAGTGAATACTGCGCAGAGGTTGCGCGTGAAGCCGCTGCAATTGGAGCTAAGGTATTGTGGCTGCAACAGGGAATTATAAGTCAGGAAGCCGCTGATATTGCGCAGGAGCACGGCATGACGGTTATTATGGATCGCTGCATTAAGGTAGAGGATTCAGTGACCCAAGCTGTTCGTAAAGGATAATTACACCTCATACCCATACTGTATGCACATGAAGAAAAACCTTCTTCCCTTGTTCTATAGGGTTGAAGGTTTTTGGTGTGAAATGAGAACTGTGGTACAGTATATTATACTTTCCGATATCCATATAATGTATGTATGCTTGCAATATGAGAGGGTCTAAATGAATTCATAGGCTTATCGTTGATTAATAAGTTATCTGACCTGTAGAAGCGTAAATAAATATTTTTGGCTGACGTAACCATGGCTTTGACAAAAGTATTTATTCGGCTTACCATCAGGGATAGAAGGGAGAGGAATGCCATGAATTGGCTCGGATCCTTACAACAGCTTGGTCGTGCTGTCATGCTCCCGACGATGGTGCTACCAGCAGCTGCGATATTGCTAAGTCTCGGCAGCCTTCCTTGGACCACGTGGGGATTTCCTATGGTGTCTGATATGGCAAATGCGGCGGGACGCGGAATTTTTTATTTTTTGCCGTATTTGTTTGCGGTGGGTGTTGCACTAGGGATGTCGAATCAAGCAGGTCAGGCGGGACTGGCGGCATTGGCTGGTATGGCTATATATGACCAGGTTACATTGAGATTTGGAAACGGACTCATTCAGCCAGCGACGCTCATTGGTATCATTTTGGGGGTCATTTCAGGGTTAGCCTATAATCGCTTCAAAAGCATTAAGTTGCCCGAAGTGCTACAGTTTTTTGGGGGCACCCGATTTGTTCTGCTGCTTATTGGCCTGTTCTCTGCTGTATTTGCAGGGCTCATGTTGATTATTGCTCCGCTGATTCAGCGAGGGCTGGAATTTATAGTAGGCCTAGAATCGAGCTTGGGCGGCTTTGGACTGCTTATTTACGGCATTCTATATCGGCTGTTGGCCGCTTTTGGTCTTCATCATCTGCTTAACAATATATTTTGGTTTCAACTGGGTACATATAAAACGCCGTCTGGCAACGTTGTGCAGGGGGATTTGCCCCGGTTTTTTGCTGGCGATCCGACAGCGGGCTATTTCATGTCCGGGTTGTTCCCCATTATGATGTTTGCGATCCCTGCTATTGCGCTTGCAATCATTCAGGAAGCTCGTGAAGATTTGAAGCCAAAGGTGCAAAAAACGTTTCTCACAGCTGCATTGGTCTGCTTTTTTACCGGTGTGTCGGAACAGATTGAGTTTGCCTTTTTGTTTGCAGCTCCTTATTTGTTCCTCGTTCATGCGGTTATGTCTGGTCTAGCTATGTGGCTTACCTTTGAGCTGGACATTCATCATGGCTTTTCATATTCGGCGGGTTTTATAGATTATGTCCTTAATTTCCATCTGTCACACAATGCCTGGTTGTTAATTCCAGTCGGAGTGGCATACGGACTTGTGTATTATGTACTGTTTCGATGGGCAATTCGTCGGTTCCGGATTCCCACGCCTGGCCGCGAGGAAGGCTCGGTTCTGGAGGATTGGGCCGGTAATATTCCTTACAGTGCTCCGCTTATTCTGGAAGCACTCGGTGGGAAGGAGAATATTGTGCAGGTAGAGGCCTGCATCACCCGTTTGCGGCTGACCGTCCACAATGACAGGCTGATAGATACCGGAGCGATGAAGGCTTTGGGATCGGCCGGGCTTATTAATCTGGGCGGGGGTAATTTACAAGTCGTATTTGGAACCTATTCAGAACTGATTCGTGAGGAAATTGCGAAGCTGATGGAGCGTGATCTTCCTCAAATTTTGTTCAATGCTCCTGTACATGGAAAAATGTTACCTATTCATGAAGTGCCTGACAAAATTTTTGCGACAAAGCTGGTTGGGGACGGCGTTGCTTTTGTCCCTGAACGCGGTGAACTTGTGTCTCCGGTGTATGGTACGGTAATGCATTTGTATCCGACCATGCACGCTTTGGGCATCTCCACACGAGAAGGACTTGAGGTTCTGCTTCACATCGGGATTGATACTTCACAGCTAAAAGGAAATTTTACTGCTATGGTAGAAGCAGGCGATACGGTTGAACCGGGGCAATTGCTGATCAAATTTGATTTGCAGGCGCTGCGAGAGCAAGCTCCATCGCTGGTGACTCCTATGGTCATCACGAATCCGGATCGCGTCAAGTCGTGGAGCTTTGCTCCGTTTAAAACAGTGAAAAAAGGTCAGGCCTCGGTAATGTCCGTTGTGCTGCATGACAGGAATGTTGGAGGGGTAGAAACATGATAGAAGGCATCGGCGCCGCAGCAGGTGTGGCCATCGGGAAGGCATTTGTCCTGCCGAGCTGGGAGTGGGATTTACCTGATCAAAAAATGGATACGGTAGATCTTGCGAAGGAATTTGAACGATTGTATGAAGGAATACGTACGTCCAAAAGTGAAATTCAGTTTATTAAGGACGAGTTTCGAGAGATGGTGGGAGTGGAGGAATCCAGCATTTTTGATGCTCATCTTGCGATATTGGAAGATCCGGAATTCATGAACGAAATTAGCGGCATTATTCAGCGTCAATACAAGGCAGCCGAGGTGGCTGTGAAGGAAGCTATTGATCATTTTGTGACAATGTTTGATTTGCTGGATGATGAATATATGAAAGAGCGGGCAATCGACATTAAGGATGTGGGGAACCGACTGCTCAAGCATTTGCTGGGCGCACCGGAAGTGACTCTTCCCAACGATACACAGCCCTATATCCTGGTAGCCAAGGAGCTCTCGCCATCTCAATCAGCCCACTTGAATCCCAGCTATGTGCTAGGGATTGTGACTATGAATGGTGGTAAAACATCGCACTCCGCGATTATGGCCCGCGCGCTTGGTATTCCACTCGTTTCTGGATTGGAGAGCAATTTGAATTTGCCCGTTCAAACCGGAGATATGATGGTTGTGGACGGAGAACTGGGTAGGGTGTATGTAAACCCAGAAAAATCCGTAACAGACCACTATATCATTTTACGTGACGAGCAGCGACGCAGAAAGGAGCAGCTTCAGGTGCTCGCTTCTGTAGAAGCTGTGACCAAGGATGGAACTATGCTGAAGCTGGCGGCCAATATTAGTTCTGTCAAAGAGCTGGAGGCCGCTTTGAAGCATGGTGCTCAAGGCGTAGGGCTGTTCCGCACGGAATTTTTATATATGGATCGTAAATCTGCTCCTGATGAAGAGGAGCAGTATCAAGTATATCGGCTAATAACCGAAAAGGCCGGGAATCATTCCGTGGTAATTCGTACATTGGATATCGGCGGTGATAAGCCGTTGGATTATCTTGAACTCCCAGAGGAAGAAAATCCTTTTTTAGGGTATCGTGCGATACGGATTAGTCTGGATTGGAAGGAACTGTTTAAAACTCAGTTGACTGCAATTTTGCGAGCTAGTGCAATGGGGAATATCAAGGTCATGTATCCGATGATCTCATCCGTGGAGGAGGTCCGCCAGGCAGATGCTCTTTTGAAAGAGGCCATGGCGGATTTGGATGCAAGAGGGCTTGCCTATAACCCCAACATACAGCGAGGGATTATGATTGAGGTTCCGGCTGCGGCGATGATTGCAGATCTCTTGGCAGCTGAAACCGACTTTTTTAGTATCGGAACAAACGATCTTGTGCAGTATGTGCTGGCTGTGGACCGTATGAATGAGCAGATTGCACATATGTACCATCCATACCATCCAGCTGTACTTCGAATGCTGCGCATGATTGCACAAGCGGCACATCAAGCCGGAATTGATGTGAGTGTCTGCGGTGAAATGGCTGGAGATGAACGATCCGTTCCACTTTGGCTGGAACTGGGAATACATCAGCTCAGTATGTCTCCCCAATCTTTGTTGCGGGTCAAGCATCGAGTGCTAAATACGACTGCATCTGAAGCAATGACAATCGCTCGTGCTTGCTTTGGCATGTCCACTGGTGCGGCGATCGAAGACAAGCTGACTGCAGCTAATATCAGCTGTACTCCAGCCGGACCCGGGCGGCCCTAATATTTTAATATCCGCAATGCTTAGATAGCTCGGACGAAAAAGCACCTTCAAAACCATTTTATCCATGGTTTTGAAGGTGCTTTTTTGATCTAGCCATACATAAGTTTACTCAAGTCCTGTGTCGGATTACATATCTTATTTCTGAGCGTGATTAGCTAATACATCGCAGAACGCTTTTCCGTAAGGTGGAAGATCGGGCGGTCGACGAGCGGATACAATGTGTCCGTCTGTCACAACAGCTTCATCCTTCCAGATCGCTCCTGCATTTTCCATATCATCACGGATACCCGGTGTGGAGGTGACTGTGACACCATCCAATATTTTAGCTGAAATCAGTACCCAGCCTGCATGACAGATTTGTCCGATGGGTTTATGTGCGGCATGAAACTCCTGTACAAGTTGAATAACCTTGGGGTAGCGGCGCAGTTTATCAGGCGCCCAACCGCCAGGGACAAGAATACCGTCATAATCGCTACTATTCAGTTCTTCAAAGGCATATTCTGCTTCAGCAGGCACGCCGTATTTTCCAATATACTTTTTACCTTTTTCAGCACCGGCTAAATGTACCTCTGCGCCTTCTTCGCGAACACGGTACACTGGGTACCATAATTCCAGATCCTCGAATTCCTCATCTACGAGAGCAATGACCTTTTTTCCGGTAAGTCTTGACATCTAACCATCCTTTCCTGCGCCACATCGGACACCCTTGTTCGTAGTCTGTACTTTTACATCTTAAGAAAAAGTAAGCCCAAAGTCCATTCCTTCGCAGTTTCTCAGGTTAGGAGTCGCTCTTTTACTACAATCACCGTCATTTTTTGACTCTCCAATGCCTTGGTAATTTGTTCATTGCTGCAATCTGTGGAAGGATTTGAGTCCCCAAAGTCGAAATAAAAAAAGGTATGATAGATTTTATAGAGTTAACAAATATTTTATAGACTAGTAGATAGATATATCTGGATATCTGAAGAGATCCTTATATAGTTTGATCCTACGTAATGAGGTGGTTAAAAGTGCATAAGCAATGCCAATGCGGTGAACCGATGGGACTGGAATTGCGTAAGGTCATATATGCGAGTAAGGTTGAAATTTTGCATGTTCCTGTATTTTCATGCCCGTCATGCTTTTCCAGTGAGGTTCTGCAGCATGTGACAAAGGACATTAAGGAACTTTTACAAAGTCTAGGAAGCAAACCTGCGCCCCGGCGAATATCTTTTGCTCGCAACCATGAACTGGCAGAAATTATTCGCAAGCTTATACTGGAGGAAGCGGACAATCCCCATGTGGATTGGCAATCCGCTTTGGAGGAGCGAATGGAGCTTCGGATTAATCTCTTACTGGATCTTTATCGCTATGCGAGAAGCCTAGGAGATGAAGAATGGATGAGTGATGTAGAGAAAAGATTGCTTCAATTATCCGGTTTTACCAGTAAATCGGTATTAACGAATACAAAAAACTAAAAAATATGAAAATTTTCATGGTCACCATTGGATTTTACATGTTCTTTTTGTTACGATGTGAATAGGCCATACGACAAGACACAGAAAGGAATGTATATCCAATGGCGACGATGACGAAAATGACTACTATTCAACAATTAAATACGGCTCTGGAAGCGTCATCAGATAAACCGTTACTCCTCTTTAAGCATAGCACACGCTGTCCGATAAGTGCAGGCGCATATCAGGAAGTGGAGTCTTATTTGGAAGGGGCTTCCGACGAAAATATTGAATACGGTATCATTTATGTAGTAGAAGACCGACCAGTGTCCAATGCGGTCGCGGACAAGCTTCAGGTGAAACATGAATCCCCGCAGGCCATTTTAATCAAGGACGGGGAGGCTGTCTGGCATACATCCCATTCGAATATTACAGCCCGTGCACTCCACGATCATCTCACTTTTGTAGAATGAGTGCTGTCGTTGCATAAAGTAGTATTTTGTCGTATCATGGTTCTAATTAGTTGATCTAGGATTCGGTTGAAAATTTATTGGCAATGGAGAGAAGGAATGTGACGGTAACGATCTATGATGTAGCTCGCGAAGCTGGGGTCTCAATGGCGACAGTATCCCGCGTAGTTAACAATAATCCTAATGTAAAACCTCAAACTCGCAAGAAGGTATACGAAGCAATTGAACAATTGGGATATCGCCCAAATGCGGTAGCTAGAGGTTTGGCCAGCAAGAAGACAACAACTGTTGGCGTAGTTATTCCGGATATATCGAATTCAATTTTTGCAGAAATTGCGCGCGGTATTGAGGATATTGCAAATATGTATCACTATAACATCATTTTATGTAATGCCGACAAGCGGAAAGAAAAAGAAATCCGTGTTATCAATACGTTACTTGAAAAACAAGTCGATGGACTTCTGTTCATGGGCGGCACAGTAACGGACGAGCATATTCAGGCGTTTCATACAGCTGCTGTCCCTATTGTTTTATGTGCAACGAGCGATGAAAAAGGTAGCTATCCTTCGGTTGATATTGACCATGAAGCCGCTGCGTTTGATGCAGTTAACACGTTGATCCGCCATGGACACCGTCAGATCGCAATGATCAGTGGTACGCTTCAAGATCCAGCAAACGGCTATGCACGTTTCCAAGGCTACAAGAGAGCGCTGGAAACAGCTGGAATTGATTATCAGGAAGATCTCGTGCGAATCGGGAACTATCGTTATGAATCCGGTGTTGAAGCTATGAAATACTTCCTCGGTCTGAAGAAGAAACCAACTGCTATTTTTGCCGCTACGGATGAAATGGCCATTGGTGCGATTCATAGCATTCAGGATGAGGGACTGAAAGTACCTGACGATTTTTCGGTCATCAGTGTTGATAATATTCGTATGGCCTCCATGGTTCGTCCTCAGCTGACAACTGTTGCGCAACCGATGTACGATTTGGGTGCGGTAGCGATGCGTTTGCTAACCAAGCTGATGAAAAAGGAAAACGTGGAGAACTCTCGCGTTATCTTGCCGCATGAAACCATTTTGCGGTTATCCGTTAATTATTTAGACTAGGTATAGTGCCAAATAAGATACACCTTCGATGAAAGCTCCTTTAACGGAGCTTTTTTCGTGGATACATAGCTTCTTGTGCTATCATCATCAAACTAAGAAACGAGGGATACGTAATGAGCCGACTTTATGGATTAATGGGTGCAATGGATGAAGAAATTGAGTTGCTGCTCTCAGCGATGACGGAAGCAAGCAAGACGATCAAGGCTGGGATCACCTACACTACCGGAATGATTCACGGGCATAGGGTAGTCGTCTGCAAGTCTGGTGTGGGCAAAGTCAATGCTGCAGTAACAACACAAATCCTGATTGATCATTTTGGTGTAGAACAAATTATATTCACCGGAGTGGCAGGGGCCGTGCACCCTGATTTAAACATTGGGGACATTGTCATCTCATCAACATGTATGCAGCATGACATGGATGTAACGCCTTTGGGTTATGCCAGAGGGGTCATTCCTTATCAAGATACCTCCGAGTTCGCGGCCGATCCTGCTCTAGTCCATCTGGCTGAACAAGCCTGCAAATCGTTTGGTGATCGCTATATAGTCGGAAAAGTACTTTCCGGCGATCAATTTGTCGCAAATCGTGAGATAGTAACAGCATTACATCATGAGATGAACGGTGCTTGTACCGAAATGGAGGGCGCCGCAGTAGCTCAGACAGCTCATATGAACGCTGTGCCTTATGTGGTCCTACGATCTATGTCAGATAAGGCTGATGGATCAGCTCACGTAAATTATACTGAGTTTACGGTAGAAGCTTCGCATCGTTCGCACCGTATTGTGGAGTTCATGCTCAAGCATTTGGACTAATGATATGATTTTTTTAATACATGAATCTTCGGACAAACCGGATACGGTCAAACTGTTCCCTTGATTCGAGGGGCACATCGTCTCCCATTCTTACCATCAGGCAGTTCGCCGGATGTGAGCATATTTCAGGATCATCCGTAGCGTACCATACCATATTTACGGTTTTCATCAGGCGTTCCATCATGCGGCGGTATTCCCATACGGAAAGACCGCTGCCTTTTAAATCCCAATGCCAATAGTATTCGGTCGTAAAAATAATATAAGCTTCGAGCTGTCCGTCCTCAAAGGCAATCCGAATCATTCGGCTGCCCAGGCCCAGCCCGCGATAGTCATCGGCTACCTCGACAGCTCCGAGTTCTAATAAATCCTTCATACCAGCTTCTGACCAGCGTTCCATCTCATCTGGATAGTGAAAAGTCACGTATCCCAGAAGGGTTTCTCCATCATGAGCAATGATGATTCTGCCTTCTGGCAGTTCTGAAATTTCCACTAACGCGTTGAATTGCTCCTTGGGTTTACGAAAGGCGTCCAATTGCGTATGCATTTGAAATGACCGCAGTCGATCAGCGGATACCGGTCCTTCTACATGAATGGTTTGTCCGTTATGATCCAGTGTGTCCGAGTGGTACAGTTTTAAATGCTGCATGTGTACGACCTCCTTGTTTGCCGTCAGTAGCTCTTCATATCCCCTACTTATAACAAAAAAACAAATAAATGAAAAGGATGGTCGTCACATCCTTAACTATGATATACTGATTTAGACACGAAATGTTCACAATTAAGTGCTTTTAAATTACTACACAAATTAAAGGTAATCATTTGCATCATTAATTATGTAAGCGCTATTTTGTTCTGTGTAATTCTCATTATTCCATTGTGAGGAGGCTGAATGCATGAAGATTGATGAGCTCCAGGCTGTAGTTCCCACATCCAACATGGGCCCTTATGAACAAGCTTACAACAACTTTCAGTGGGAAGATGTAGAACGTCATTTTACGTGGTATGAAACAGGCAAAGTGAATATGGCACATGAAGCGATTGACCGACATGTTGAGGAAGGTCGGGGAGAGAAAGCAGCACTTTTGTATTGTGACGCAAACCGTCATGAAACCTATACTTTTTCTCAGCTCCGTGCCAGTTCCAACAGGTTCGGAAATGTGCTGCGCAAATACGGTATTGGTAAAGGGGAGCGGGTGTTTATATTTATGCCGCGTTCACCAGAGCTGGTCATTAGTATGCTAGGTGTTTTAAAGGTAGGAGCTGTTGTCGGTCCATTGTTTGAGGCGTTTATGGAGACGGCGGTTAAGGATCGCTTGCAGGATAGCGGAGCGGTGGCATTAGTGACCACACCTGCGCTTCTTTCACGTGTAAAACGTGAGGAGCTTCCTGAGTTGCGGCATATTTTTGTGGTTGGTAACATGGACGAACGAGAGCAGGGAATTATTGACTTTGAAACGGAAATGCTTATGTCCTCAGAAGAGCTTGAGCCCGAATGGTTGAGTCGTGAAGATGGACTAATTATTCACTATACATCAGGCTCAACGGGCAAGCCCAAAGGCGTGTATCATGTGCAAAATGCAATGATTCAGCATTACTATACAGGGAAAATGGTGCTGGATCTGCGGGAAGATGATGTGTATTGGTGTACTGCTGATCCTGGCTGGGTTACGGGAACGTCATATGGAATTTTTGCTCCTTGGTTAAATGGAGCGACGAATGTCATTCGTGGAGGCCGTTTCAGCCCGGAGGACTGGTATCGTACGATTGAACGTCACGAAGTGACGATTTGGTATAGTGCTCCTACGGCGTTTCGGATGCTGATGAGCGCAGGGGAGCAGGTTGTTGCCAATTATGATCTAAGCAGCTTGCGGCATGTATTATCCGTTGGGGAGCCTCTCAATCCCGAAGTGGTGAGATGGGGGTGGCAAGTCTACGGACAGCGTATTCATGATACTTGGTGGATGACGGAGACAGGAGGACAGTTGATCTGTAATTACCCAGAGCTACCGATTAAGCCGGGTTCGATGGGAAAGCCACTCCCAGGTATTCAGGCAGTTATTTTGGACGACAGAGGCCAGGTGTTGCCTCCTAATAGGATGGGACATTTGGCGATTCGTACACCATGGCCATCCATGATGAACCGTATATGGAACAATCCAGACAAGTTCCAGGAATATTTCCGTTTTCCCGATTGGTATGTATCCGGTGATTCGGCTTACATGGACGAGGACGGATACTTCTGGTTTCAGGGGAGAATTGATGATGTTATCAACTCCTCCGGAGAGCGCATCGGTCCTTTTGAGGTCGAGAGCAAGCTCCTGGAGCATCCTGCTATAGCCGAAGCTGGAGTCATTGGGAAACCAGACACTGTACGAGGAGAGATCATTAAAGCTTTTGTCGCCCTGCGTGACGGCTATACAGCGTCGGAAGCGTTACAACAGGATATTTACCGCTTCGTCAAGGAAGGGCTGTCTGCTCATGCTGCTCCGCGTGAAATTGAGTTTAAAGAAAAGTTACCCAAAACCCGTTCCGGTAAAATTATGAGACGTGTGCTGAAAGCCTGGGAACTTAACCTGCCTACAGGTGACTTGTCTACTATCGAGGATTGAATCGCTGCATGTTTGCAATCAAAAGGGAGTCTCTATAGCCATTATAGCTATGGAGACTCCCTTTTGATTAGGGGAATTTTATTCATCTTCACCCAAAGTATCGTTTCAGCTTTTGTCTTCCATTATTATGGGCGAACCGCTCCAGAAGGGGCCGATTCTCCGATGGCATTTATGGAAGTAACACGGAACCAGCCTTTGGGCTTGCTGCCCGCTTTATACTCAAAGCTGGTAGATGCGGTAGAGCCTATGTTTTTAAAAGGCTCCGCACCGCTTTCACTGTAATATACGTTATAGCCTGTGATACCGTCCGCAGGCTTTCCTGCACTCCATTGGAGCGCTACGGACTTGCCTGCGGCTTTAGCTTGGGGCTGTCCAGGAGCAGTAGGAACTTCCGTAGGCTGCACCCCAGTTCCATCTCCCTCGCCCGGAGCGTCTGGTGACTCAGAATCCGCAGGGGGTACTACAGGTGCTGTGTCTGCTTTGCTGCTTGGTCCAGACTCATGTCCTCCCACATCAACGGCAGTCACATAGTAGCTTGCGCTGCTTCCCCCAGGGCTATCAGAGAAAACCTTGGAGTCGTCAGCCATGACGACCTTGCCAAGCCGTTGGAAGCTGCCCCCATCTGTGGAACGATACAAACGGTAACCTACAACATCGCTGTTTCCGCTGGGGCTAAAGCTGATTATCGCCTTGCCGTTACTATAACTTACGCTGACACTAGAAGGAGCGTTAGGAGCTGCTCCATCGTCCTTGCGTGGGTCAATCTGAGTAGGAGCTTCTTTATCTGCATCTTGAGGCAGGTAGTAAGACAACGAGTTATGTCGTTTCATCACTGTAAAGGCATGCTGAAGCTCTTTAATCAATTCCGAGATTGGTTTTTCCCGTTTTCTAACAGTCCGTTCATACAACATATCATCTGGCGTACCATCACGTGGAATATAATTTACACCTTGATAGGTAATGTATTTCGCACGGGTAACACCATTTTCACTGTTTTTGGGTAGATATTTACTGTTATAAATGTCTGAACCATAAGCGGAGGCTGTACGGCTTACAATGCCGTCAGGTCGATTGAAACTGTCTGTTTGAAACAACTGAGAATCTTTAGCCGTTACTTCATTCATGATTAGAGCCCATAGACGACGAGCCCGCTCTTTTTGTGCTTTCGTTTCAAGCTTATTGACAGGTTGCTTGTAACCAACCCATACTCCCAGCGTGACGTCAGGTGTGAAACCCTCGAACCAAACATCGGTGTAGGATTGCGTAGTGCCTGTTTTGCCGGCAATTGGAATTTTGCCAGATTGGTTAAAGTTACGCTTCACCAGTTTGCCTGTGCCTTCCGATACGGCTGTACGCAACATATCCGTCATCAGGTAGGCGGTTTGTGGTGTGAAGGCCTGCACAGGGTTAGGCTGATGTTTATATACAATATTGCCCCGCGAATCTACGATCTTTTCGATCATATAGGCATCATTAAACACACCGCCATTTGGAATGGCTCCATATGCATTGGTGAGCTCCTCAACGGTTACCCCATGAGCCAAGCCGCCGAGTACACCTGTTTGGGCGTTGTTATCACTTGGTTCCAAGGTGGTAATACCCAGTTTTTTAGCAAAAGCCCAGGCCTTACTGATTCCTACCTTTTCGTTAAACAGCTTGAGTGCTATCGTATTTAGCGATTGATTCAGTGCATAGCGGGCTGTAACCAATCCTTGGTAGCGATTATTGGCATTTTTCGGGATGTGATATCCATTACTGCCATCCTTCAAAATAATAGGAGCATCATCCACAATCGTACCAGGCTGTACGAGTCCGCTGTCCAAAGCAGGCAGATAAGCAGCAATCGGTTTCATGGCTGAACCTGGCTGGCGTACCATCTGGGTAGCATAGTTCATTTGCTCCTTTTGGAAGTCCCGACCTTCCATCATACCGAGAATGGCGCCTGTTTTATGCTGAATCAGAATGGCTGCCGCTTGCTCGTCACCTTTGGTTTTGCTTGTAGCAGAGAAGTTGTCCTTATTTTCTGCGATTTGACGCATGGATGTGTACACGCTCTTGTCAATGGTGGTATATACCATATAGCCGCCTGTGCGAAGCTGCTGTTCCGCTTCTTTGAGCATGTCGTTATCATCCTTGGTTTTGGTATCTGCACTGGCATTAGCTGCTTGATTCGGATTGGTGACAGACATAAGCGCCTGCGCAGCTTGCCGTTCTGTTTCCATCATAAGATATGGATAGGTGTTATAAGCCTTAACAGTACGTGGGGCAAGAGACTTTTGGATATCAAAAGCCATCGCTTCATCATACTGGGCTTTATTGATTTTGTTCTCCTCCAGCATTCGGCTGAGAACTAGATGCTGGCGGTTGATCGCTCTTTTAAAGCCCGATTCATTAAACTCGCCTTTACCGTTAAAAGCAGAATAAGAAGAAGGGAGCTGGGGTAGACCTGCCAGATAGGCAGCTTGGGCAATATTAAGCTTGTTCAAATCATTCTCATTAAAAATACCTTTGGCCGCTGCTTTAATACCAAAGACGTTGTAACCGCTTGATCCGTTACCAAAAGGCACCTTATTGAGATAGGCCGTAATAATTTGCTGCTTGCTTAGAAAGCGCTCAAGGCGTAGAGATAGCAAAATTTCTTTGACCTTGCGGTCATCCGTGCGATCAAGATTCAAAAAGACACGGCGAGCAAGCTGCTGGGTAAGCGTACTCCCTCCGGTTTGTACGGATTCATGGAGTGCCTTTTGCTTCACAGCACGTAGTGTTCCTGACAAATCGACACCTTTATGCTCGTAAAAATGGTTATCTTCAATGGCAATGACTGCGTCAATGACGAGTTGAGGAATCTCCTTAAACGTAACAGGTCTCCGATCTTCCTCGGTTCGGAGCTGCCCGATAGGAGAGCCGTCATTGAAATAAGCGAAGCCTGTAATGGCATTCTTATCTACTTCCTGTAGAATCATAGATCTGGAACGCACGGGCTCGTTTTTTACAATAGAAGCAACATAGCCGGCGGCGGTTCCTCCTGCAAATAGTGCTCCCATAAAGCCGATGATGACGACCCACTTTATGACACGGCCGAGCCTTCGCATGGTTCTCCGTAAGCGGGAAGGCTTTGGCTCTGATACATTGTTTTTTTCTTCAACCATTAAGTCTTCCTCCTTTATAACAGCCATTATTATAGCATAAAATTACAAAATGAACCCATATGCTAAAAAGCCTGTCTTTTGGTGTCGTTGACTACACAAAAACAGTGTGTTATAAATAGGTCAAAGTAAATATCGTGAAAAGCAAAGAAAGACTTCAGTAGAAGGTGGAATCACGTTGTACAGAGAGCCGATGGGTGGTGCAAATCGGTAGCGTCCCGCCTTTGAATTACCGTCTGGAGCTGTCTGGATGAATGGAAAGCTTTTGCAGGTTTGCGAAGCTGCCTATAGTAATCCGGTACCGGGTGTAGACCCGTTATAAGAATGAAGTGAAAGAAGCGTCTGTATTTTTGGCATACGTTTCTTTAATTAGGGTGGTAACGCGAGCAGCTCCTTCTCGTCCCTTGGGATGAAAGGGGCTTTTTGGTTTGTTTAATAGTAATTTTTGGATAAAGTTTAGGAGGAATTCAGGATGAAATGGGAAGAATTGAAGCCTGAGCAACAGGCAGAGGTAGAACGACAGCTAGAGGTGATCCGCCGTGGAGTAGCGGAAATCGTACCTGAGGATGAGCTGAAGCGTAAGGTGATCAAATCGGTTGTTAGCGGCGAGCCGCTTAAAATTAAGCTCGGTCTGGACCCGTCCGCGCCCGACATCCACATCGGACATACAGTTGTTATGCACAAACTACGCCAGTTCCAGGAACTAGGTCATCAAGTGCAACTGATTATCGGGGATTTTACTGGCAGAATTGGTGATCCGACAGGTAAATCGGAGACCCGCAAGCAATTGACTGAGGAAGATGTTCAGCGCAATGCACAAACGTATAAGGAGCAAATTTTTAAGATCCTTGATCCTGAAAAGACAAAGGTATACTACAATTCCGAGTGGTTAGGACCGATGTCTTTTGCGGATGTGGTAACTCTGTCTGCCAAAGTAACGGTTGCCCGCATGTTGGAACGGGATGATTTTACCAAACGGTACCAAAATGGCTTGCCGATCAGCATCCATGAGTTCTTTTATCCGCTGATGCAGGGCATGGACTCTGTGGCTCTCCAAAGCGATATAGAGTTGGGAGGGACAGATCAGAAGTTTAATCTTCTGATGGGTAGAACGCTGCAAAAAGAATACGGAGTAGAGCCACAGGCGACTATTACCTTACCACTGCTTGAGGGTCTTGATGGCGTTCAAAAGATGAGTAAAAGTTTGGGGAACTACATTGGTGTGGATGAGGAGCCGAATGAAATTTACGGTAAATCCATGTCTGTTCCTGACGAGCTCATGCTGAAATATTTTGAGCTTGCAACAGATATTAGCAATGATGAACTGGCAGAGCTGGCGAAAGGGGTTAAGGCGGGTTCAGTACATCCGCGTGATGCCAAAATGAAGCTGGCTGGAACATTGGTGCGCATGTACCACGGTGAAGAGGCGGCGGAAGCAGCCAAGCAGCATTTTGTGACTGTATTCCAGCAACGCGCGCTTCCTGATGATATTGAAGAATTCACTTTAACAGCAGATCAGTTGGATGAAGGCGGCATTCGTGTAATCCAGTTGCTGACTCATCTAGGCTTTGCAGCATCTAATGGTGAGGCTAAGCGCAGTATTCAGCAAGGTTCGGTCAAAATTAACGAAGAGAAGTGGACCGATGTGAACGAAGCATACAAGCCGCAGGAAGGCGACATTGTACAGGTAGGTAAACGGAAATTTGCTAAAATCAAGCTCGGATAATTAAAATACATTTAAAAGCAGCGTTGAGATTGATTTCGTATCTCAGTGCTGCTTTTTTTATTTCTATCAAGTGAAAAGCCATGGTAAACTTAGCACAAATAATCAAACAAGTAGGTAAAGAGTTTTACATAATGAATATGTGGGTTGCCCAATGTAGGTGTAGGCTAGATAAATTACAAGTACGGGGAAGGATTATATGGACTATTTTAAACGGATTCAGTGTGCGATTGAGTTTATCGAATTGAATCTCCGGGAGGATTTGAAAATTACGGAGATTGCTTCACAGGCCTACTTTTCAGCTTTTCATTTTCAACGGGTTTTTCAGGCCATTTCGGGTTTTACAGTTCAACAGTATATAAGAAGGAGAAGGTTGTCCGAAGCGTCTAAACGGCTAAAGCAATCCAATCACAAGGTATTGGACATTGCTATTGAGTATCAGTACAACTCACAAGAAGCTTTTACCCGTGCTTTTGAAAAAAGTTTTGGGATTACCCCGGGGAAATATCGTAACTGTGATATTGAGCTTTCTGGCCAAAGCAAAATCAATTTTCTGGATTATCAAAAAAATATAACGGGGGAATTAGATGTGAACAAGCCTGTGATACTGCAACTCGAAGCGACTAAAATTGTAGGATATGAATATAAAACAAATTTGAATAATGAGCAGCACTATAAAGAAATTCCAGGATTTTATGAACACTTTGGGGCAAATGAATATTTTATGTGTATTCCGAATAAAATCGCACCGGGAATGTCCTATGGGATTGCCTGCCGATTTGAAGACAACGGTGCTTTTTCATTTGTGGTGGGTGAGGCAGTTGAAAAAGAGTCGGAAGAACTGGAAGAGGGCTTCATATATATGGAGATTCCAGCAGGCAAGTATGCTGAGTTTGACGCTTCAGGTTCAAATGGACGTGTTCAAAATATACGAGACTTCATCTACGGCACATGGCTTCCTAATTCTAATTTTGAACGGAGGGAAGGGCCTGACTTTGAAATTACGGACGTCATGAATTCCTATCCTGATCATTTGAGTATGAAGGTATATATCCCCATTGAGTAAACCCTCAGGCTTGATACGAGGGGAATATAAAAAAAGCACCCGATGTATTCGGGTGCTTTTCAGTGCTAATCCAAGGATTAGCGGTTGTAGAATTCGACGATTTGTTTTTCATCGATATCTTGGGACAATTCTGCACGCTCAGGCAAACGGATGTATTTACCTTCCAGAGCTGCGTCATTGTACTCCAGGTAAGCTGCCAAGTGGTTACGGTTTTCCAAAGCTTCTTTGATGGAAGACAGGGAACGACTTCTTTCACGAAGACCGATCACGTCGCCAGGGCTTACTTGGTAAGAAGCGATGTCAACTTTTTTGCCGTTCACAGTAACGTGACCATGAGCTACCAATTGACGTGCGCCTGCACGGGAATTAGCAAAGCCAAGACGGAATACGAGGTTGTCCAGGCGGCTTTCCAGCAAGAACATAAAGTTTTCACCAGCGATACCGTGCATGTGTTGAGCTTTGTTGAACAGGGTACGGAATTGTTTTTCACCCAAACCGTACATGTGGCGCAGCTTTTGTTTTTCTTGAAGCTGCATACCGTAGTTACTGATTTTTCTCCGTTGGTTTGCACCATGTTGTCCCGGAGGGAAAGGGCGTTTCAATTCTTTACCTGTGCCGCTCAGGGAAATACCGAGACGACGGCTCAATTTAAATTTAGGACCAGTGTAACGTGCCATTATAGAGTTAACTCCTTCATAATTAAAATTTGAGTTGGGGCTCTCTTTGCGCTCCAATTTGTTCGGCGCTACCGAGTAAGGTAAGACGCACTACTGACAGAAAAGTTCAGCCGCTGTCCTGTCAGCAACAAATAAGATGAGGGTGACACAAACTGTTACGCCCAAAATTTAAGATCCGCACAGTAGATAGTTCTGCCGTACAGTCTTTTTCAATAATATATATTATAGGTAATAGTGGGTCAATGTCAAGAAGAGAAAAAGAATGAAAACGTCAAAATTTGTCGATAGGGCTTTAGAACTAAAAAAGCAGGACTGATTTCTGAAAAATGGATGCAAATTTCTAAAGTTGAGAGTAGAATAGATCATATTATGAGCTATAGTGGTGTATAGCCGCTGTCTTGGTACAGCTAATTTTGCTGTGAAGGAGCGCCTTAATATGTCGGAATTTTCAACAACGGATCAGCAAACGCTTGACAGTAAAACAGTTCAGGCTAGCGGTGCTCCGCTGTTTGATGATAAAGGATATACGTCTTTTGCCTGGCTCCAGAACATGGATATGACACCCTATGATTACCCCTATATTAATCAGCTTCTCGTCCAAGGATATCGGAATTGGATACAGCAGAGCAATGGTATATCCTGGATCAGCGAAGAATGTACTGCTGTTTTTAATTTTACAGGTGTTCGGGTTGCTGGTAGGGAAGAGGATGATGACGAGGATCTAGAATTGGTCGAGCGTTGTTGTATATCTAGAGAGATGGAAGTGAGCCAGCGTAAACTTCGAGATGGGAGCCTTGCATTTGTATATATGGTCCCCATACTATGCCGCAATTACAAGAAAGATCCCTTTGCTGCTCTTCGTTTTACACGGACTGCTCAACATTCTGTCTCAAATCAGGATGCATTGTTAGTGGCTTCTTTGCATTTTAGATCCTGCTTTTACTCGAAGTTTGAGTATATTTTTATGGAAGATATCCTAGGCATGCAGAATCGGAGCGAACGTGAAGGTAGACGCCGCTCTATTTTATTTCAAATTGTAAAACGGATGCATGACAAGATTGATGTGGAAGGCGTGCTAGATGAAGTATTTGGAAGCATCGCCTATTTGTTTCCCCATGTGGATATTACATTGTATATGAGTCAGGATCGGCACAGTCGAAATCCTCAGGTCAAACCTTTGTTGCTGCATGAACGGGACGAGGATGTATGTGTCCGTGCATTTATGAAAGGGCAAATGGCTGTGAATGAGCCTGCCGGTCCACATGATGAAATAACTGAAATTGGTATCCCGTTACGTGGCAAGCAGGGGGTATACGGTGTTTTCCATATGATTCTTCCGGCAGGTGCGGATAGTATGGAAAAAGTGGATGTAGAGCTGATTGTGATGATGGCAGATACAGCTGGCACCGCATTTGAAAATGCAAAGCTGTTGGAGCAATCGAATGTACTGATCCATGAATTGCGGCTCATTAATGAGCTGGTTCAGCGTTTAAATCAAAGTCTGAAATTAAATGAAATATTTGAGTTTGCCGTGCAGGAGTTATTAAAAATGTTCATGGCCGACTTTTGTTGTATTGTGCAATTGGATCAGGATGAAAGCTGCTTTAAGGTCATGTCAAGTAATGTGGAAAGTTTAAAGCTGGAGAGTTACCCTCGTGAAGGTGGATTTGCTGGATTGATAAGCAAAACAGGAGAACCCGTCATTGTGTCAGACTATAGAAAGGATGGGAAAATATCTTCTCGGTTTATGGATACAACAGGCTCCCAGTCTTTGATGGCAGTGCCTATGAAGAACAGGGGCACCCCTAGAGGAGTTATATTATTGTCGAGTAAGCTTCCACACTTTTTTTCCTACGATAATTACAAGATGCTGCAAATGCTAGCTCCTCATATCGGGCTAGCTGTAACCAATGCTATGCTGCACGCGGAAGTGCGGCGTCTGGCGAATATGGACATGTTAACAGGTTTGTATGTACGTCATTATGTAGACCGCATCATTCAGGAACATCAGGAAAAGGATTTCTGTGGCTCTCTTATTTTGGTGGATATTGATCAATTCAAGCAGGTAAATGATACGTATGGTCATCAGACGGGTGACGAAATTTTAAAAAGCGTCAGCAATATTGTTCGTACAGCGACCCGAGATGAGGATGTATGTGCCAGATGGGGTGGAGAGGAGCTTGCCATTTATTTGCCGCAGCTGGGGGTACAACAGGCACTGGAATATGCAGAAAAAATACGTTGCCGTGTACAGTATGAAACTGATCCTCAGGTGACTGTTTCCTGCGGGATTGCAGAATGGAACTGGCTGGACGAGCAGATCAGTATCGAATCTTTATTTTATAGAGCTGATATGGCCTTGTATGAAGCAAAAAATGAAGGGCGTAATCGCATAGTTATTGATCATACAGACGATATGTAGAGAATATTCCTTAAGGAATGTTCTCTTTTTGTCTTGCATAACCGATTGTAGACAGGTAATCCTAAACATAGCTATTACATGAATGGTCTGAACAGAACATTTTACTCATGATGTGTAGTCATGTTTAGGATAGGACGGATGATGGTATGCATTGGAGAAAGCAATGGGTGATGCGAGGTTACTGTGTGTTTCTAATCGTATGTGTGTTAAGCGGTTGTGCACTGGATCGACAATCTACTCCTGAGCAGATTTTTAGAAGAGCTGTTGCAGGGATGGCTGGCAAGGAGAAGGTAACGTTTACCGGACAAACTGGAATTAGAGCTGACGGTGGTCTGCCTACGACTAAACAATTTAAATATCGCGGGAAGCTACAAAATCACGATGAAATGATCATGCAGTGGGGATCGGCAGAGGCTTTCCGTAAGCAAGGCGACTATGTAGCCCTGAAAAAGGATAAGTCCGAGTCTGGTGTTACACATGAACGGTTTCTTCGTCAAAAGGGAAAATGGATTGTGCTGGCATCTGGGGATGCTCCTATGGTTCAAAATGGGTTGTTGAATCGCTTCAATCCGATTCAGGAGCTTGAGGAATTAAATACACTGAATAAGAGCATTCGTATGGAAAAGGGAGCTGCCCGTGGAACTTGGGTGGTGAGGATTGAACCAGAACCAGCCTCGGCAAAGCGTTGGTTGAAGGAGCGTTTAATGGAAGAAATGAATACATTAAATCCTCAAATCGGGATATTAAAAATGCAACATACAGAAACAAACCGAGAACTGCAACAAAAGCTGAGCCAAGTATGGAAGCAGAGTTGTGAGGATATGAACAACCAGTTGGAGCATTCCAGTGTGCAGGCTGTATACCATTTAACTATAGACCGTCAAACAGGTTTACCCTTAAAGCTGTCATCCGAGTGCCGGATTTCCCGACAGGTTACGAATGAAGAGTTGCATCAAGAGGCTCTGATCACCAGAGTTGTTTTTGAGGACTACAAGTAACGGAGCGGGCGTGATACAATGGAATTCGAATTAACCGTTGTTCAAAAAAGAGTGGAATAAAGAAGGAGAGACACTACATGAAGGATCCTAGAATACTTAAGCTGGCGGAAAATCTGGTAGGTTACTCTGTTGAAGTGCAGCCTGGAGAAAATGTATTGATCGAAATGATTGGTACAGAACGTGACTTGCTTAACGCCATTATTCATGAGGTTGGTAAAAAAAGCGGAAATGTTTTTGTTCAGCTTACGGATCGTAAGGTACAAAGCGCTATGCTTCGCAATGCAACAAAGGAAATGCTGGAGACTTGGGCTGAAATTGACCTCAACCGGATGAAGCAAATGCATTGTTACATCGGAATTCGTGCTGGCGAAAATGTAAATGATCTGTCCGACGTACCGGAAGATAAAATGAAAATGTATAATTCTATTTATCAGCATGCGGTACATAGTGAACAACGTGTGAAGCACACAAAATGGGTAGTGCTGCGTTATCCGAATGATAGTATGGCTCAATTGGCCAATATCAGTACGGAGGCATTCGAAGATTTTTATTTCGATGTATGTAATCTGGATTACGCGAAAATGGACAGAGCTCAAGATGCATTGGCAGATCTGATGAACCGGACAGACAAAGTACGAATCAGTGGCCCAGGTACAGACCTGAGCTTCTCGATCAAGCAAATCGGAGCCGTTAAATGTTCGGGTCAATGCAATATTCCGGATGGCGAGGTTTACACTGCGCCTGTACGCGATTCAGTTAATGGAACCATTAGCTATAATGCGCAAACCTTGTATAATGGAATTACCTTCGAGAATGTTAAATTCCGTTTTGAAAATGGTAAAATCGTGGAAGCGACAAGCAACGATACCAAGCGGTTAAATGATATTCTCGATTCCGATGAGGGAGCACGCTACATTGGCGAGTTTGCTATCGGGTTTAACCCGCACATTTTACATCCCATGAAGGACATCCTGTTTGATGAGAAAATTGCTGGCAGCTTGCATTTTACACCAGGCCAAGCTTATGAAACTGCGGATAACGGTAACCGTTCTTCAATTCATTGGGATTTGGTATTGATTCAGCGTCCGGAATATGGTGGCGGTGAAATTTATTTTGATGATGTTTTGATCCGTAAGGATGGCATTTTTGTGCTGCCAGAACTGGAGCCGTTAAATCCTGAAAACTTGAAATAATGATATCTGTTCTTGCTGAGAAAGCGATTTCAATGTATCATTATGAATGAGCATTGATACATGACAATCCAGTAAAGCGAGGGATCTCACTATGTCCAACAATAATGCGGCGGTTGTTGAAATTGCACAGACGGCGAGCAAATTCACTTCTTCCATCGTCCTTCATTCCGAAAATAAGTATATTGATGTGAAAAGTATACTGGGCTTGTTTACGACCTTGGTCAGCAGTCACAGTTATGAACTGCACGTTCATGGGCCTGACGCCGAGGAAGCCAAAAAAGCGATTGTTGAGGTGTTCCAGAAGCACGGTCTGCACATTTCAGTAGCCACCTAACTTATTGAGGAAGCAAAAGCATCCCTACCTGTAACTGTAGGGATGCTTTTTTTGTCAGGTTCTTGTATTAGCCTGCAATTTGGTCTAATATTAAGGTTAGGACGTCTTGTGCGACATTGAGACATAGGGGGGAAGAATCCATGACTTCATCTGATTTGCAGGAACAATTGAATATCAAGGCGATTAATCTGCTTCAGGAAGATGCAGATAAAATAAAGAAGCTTATTGAAGTACAGATGGAGAATCTGGCAACCCGTTATTGCCCTCTCTATGAGGAAGTGCTGGATACTCAGATGTACGGATTTTCCAAGGAAGTGGATTTTGCGGTTCGTGCCGGACTTCTTCCGGAAATGGTAGGTAAACAGCTGGTCAGTGAGCTGGAACGCAATCTGGCTATTCTATATGAGGCCATGAATAATAAGGCTAATTAGGAAGACGGTTGAATTGATGAGAGCATGCGAAGTTTGAGAGCATGCTTTTTTTGATGCCGTTTTTTAATAAGGGGACGAGAGTCGCTTTTACGTTCACCTTTGCCCTTGAATTTTAAAAACTTAAGGTGCTATATCGTCTAAAAAATTCAAGGCAACAGTGAACAGAAATTAACTGAAATTTTTAACACTTTGGAAGCTACACAAGGAAGAAAGATACACCTAACAATACATACACTACCAGCAGCATGAGCCCTTCATACCAGTTGGTTGAGCCGTCCTGGGTGATGGATTTGGCAATAAATACAGCGACAGCAATCGCTACTAGTTCAATGGTGGTGAAAACGATATTCATCGTGTTTCCCATAAAGTAACTGACAAAAATCAGCACAGGGGCAACGAATAGGGCAATTTGCAAACTGCTGCCAACCGCAATTTCGACCGATGCACCGATTTTGTTCTTCATGGCCAGTAGAATGGCAGCGCTATGTTCAGCCGCATTACCAATAATAGCGACAAGAAATGCACCTACGAACAATTCACTCAGACCAAATTGGACCGTAAATACTTCCAGTGTTCCTACCAGCCATTCGCTGACAAAAGCGACCATAACGGTAGCGAGTACCAAATAGGCAATGGATTTGTTTCTAGACCATATAGGAGCATGCTCATGCGGTAACTCTTGATCTTTTTGTTCGGTTACATCGGCTAAATAGTCCTTATGCGTAATCATAGAAAAAATAAGCCACGCAATATACGCGACAATGAGCGTGCCTGCAACAATAAGGCTGAGTGTATCTGATTCGCTATCCGTGATCACGTGTGTGTTCAGAAAGACAGCTGGAACAAACAGGGCAATAACAGCCACAATCATTAGGGAGCCGCTTAAACCAGCTAGTGATATATTGAAATTTTGTACTTTGTATTTCAAACCGCCAGCAAACAGACTTGCTCCGAGCACCAGCAGTAGATTACCGATGATCGAACCAGTAAGGCTGGCCTTTACCATATCGTAAAGACCTTCTTTGACAAGAAAGATAGCGATGATTAGTTCGGCTGCGTTACCAAAGGTGGCATTTAGGAATCCACCTAAACGTTGGCCAGCATAATGCGCGACACTTTCAGTTGCCCTACCGAGAAAACCGGCTACGAATACAACAGAAATCGCACAAATGAGAAATTGGGCAACAGCGTTCCAATGTGTGTAATGAGCGATTGCACTAAGAGCAAATGTCACTATAAGCAAAGCGGGAGATAACCATTTTTTCAATGAAGAGCACCTCGATATCAATAGTTGTGTACAAGTTTGGCGAATACTGTCACTTGTATGGATTTTCTAAATTAATATACCCAAAACGTTATAGGTTGTAAACGAACGATGTTTTTCATATGTAAGGTTTGCATTTGGTGTGGCTGAGGCTTTACAATACAAATAAAGGATGTATGAAGGGGGACATAGGTCATGGCAGAGCAAATTCAACAACTGGAAGCAGGAAACATCAAGATTTCCAACGATGTCGTAGGAAAAATTGCCGGGATGGCCGCATTAGAGACACCAGGCATTGCTGCAATGTCAGGCGGCTTATCGGAAGGCTGGGCGAAAAGGCTGAGCGGTAAAAATGTGCAAAAGGGCGTATCAGTGGAGGTTGGACAACTGGAAGCTGCCATTGATCTACGTATTATCGTGCTCTACGAAACACCTATTCATGAGGTGTCCCGAATTCTTCAGCAAAATGTGCGAGAAGCCGTCGAAAGCATGACGGGTTTGCGGGTCGTGGAAGTGAACGTAAAAGTGGAGGGTGTCGCCTTCAAGGACGACGCGGTGTAATTGACCACCATACGTGAATTTACATTTTTTAAACATTGGTGCAGGGGGCCCTGCGATAATCTGAATAAGAACACGAAAACTGGTGGTTATAAAACGCCAGTTTTCGTTTTGTGAATCTGCTATATAACATTTTGCAGACGGACACGTAGTTATATACTTATACATATGCATAGACAAAAAAAGAACTTCCAATGCCACCGTAATTAGTGGTCAGATGGAAGTTCTTTTTTTTAGCGATAACGGTTGGTTCTACGAGCTTGAAAGCGATTGGGAACTTCATTACGGACAGTTACCCCTGTAGTGCGTTCCTCCACAGCTTGTTTGGTATTCTCACGAGAAATGCTGAGCATGATGCCCATGGAAAACATCATGACAAGCAGGGAGGAGCCACCAAAGCTAATAAACGGAAGCGTTACACCTGTGATTGGAATGGTTTGGGTTACCCCGCCGATATTAATGAAGGCCTGAATGGCGATCAAACCCATGATACCAGTGCCCACCAACGTTCCGAACGGATCATGACAGCGCAGAGCAATGATCATGCCTCGCCAAATGAAATACAAATATAGCATCAGAAAAATAGCTGTTCCGATAAATCCAAACTCTTCACCAATGACAGAAAAGATAAAATCATTAAACGAATTGGGCAGATAATGAAGCTTGATAATGCCTTTCCCAAATCCTGATCCGCTTATGCCGCCCTCGCCAATAGCTTGCAAGGACTGTACCAGATTGTATCCCGTTCCTTGTCTATACTTTTCAGGATTAAGAAAAGCTTGAAAGCGTCCAATTTTATAATCTTGTTTGGCAGCAGTGGCTTGCCCATTTGCGCTGTCGGAATCTCCTCCAAACAATGATCCAATACCAAACACGATGGAAGCACCTAGCACGAGCAGGATGATGGATGCTGTAATGTGCTTGACGCTGGCTCCCCCGGCATAAATAATCAGACCACTGGTGGCTACCAAAATAAAGCAGGAGCCTAAATCCGGTTGAAGCATGATGAGTCCTGCAACAAAGCCTACAATGACCGTTACAGGTATGTAGCCAGTCCGTAAATCTCTAAATCGATCTCCTTTTTTCACAATCAGCGCGGATAAGTAAAGAATAATGGAGATTTTTGCGAGTTCCGTTGGCTGAAAGCCAACACTACCAAATCTGAGCCAACTTCTTGCGCCGTTAAGTGAGCCTGTAAAAAGAACGATGATGAGCAGTAATATGGTTATGAAAAATAAAGGCACAAAGAGCTTTTTATATTTTTCCATTTTAATATTCATAGCTACCAACATAATAAATAGTCCGAGTACAGCAAATGCAGACTGGCGCTTTACAAAATATAAAGAGTCAAAATTGTATTCTTTATTCAGCAGAGCTACGCTGGAACTGGAGCTAAATACCATGATTACACCGAATCCAACCAGCAACAAAGTGAG
The DNA here is from genome assembly GCF_006874425.1 of Paenibacillus ottowii. Taxonomy (GTDB): domain Bacteria; phylum Bacillota; class Bacilli; order Paenibacillales; family Paenibacillaceae; genus Paenibacillus; species Paenibacillus ottowii. The sequence continues at coordinate 544,445 of NZ_VIJZ01000002.1, read as the reverse complement.
GATCAGCAATTGGAAATCCGGTGTCCCTCTTCTTCGAGTCTCCGGCTTCGTATTTCTCATATCAGCTTCCCCCGGTATTCGCCGCAAGGTATATTCCTCGCAGACGTTTATCATTTTTATCGTTTATCCATTTTATCATAGTATGTTTGATAGGCTTCTGCAACCATCTGGGGCAACAGATATCACAACAATTCCATATCTGCTACAATAGATAAAAATAAAGATTTGAGAGAAACGGCGCATGTATTATAAAGCTGCATGATTGATCGGGAATTTATCAACGTGTTAAAAAGGAGAGGTGGAGCATAATGACACAGCAGGGGATGGATCAGACTTGGTTCGATCAATTACAAAATAATATGGTGGAGTGGCGTAGACACTTACATAAGAATCCCGAAATTTCTTTTCAGGAAAGCAAAACCGCCGCTTTTGTAGCGGATAAGCTAGAGAGCTGGGGAGTAGAGGTTCGCCGTCAGGTAGGGGGACACGGTGTTGTAGGTACCATTCGTGGTGCCAAACCTGGACCTGTGGTGATGTTGCGTGCTGATATGGACGCTCTTCCGATTCAGGATGAAAAGGAATGTGAATATCGCTCCAGCGTGGATGGGGCTATGCATGCTTGCGGACATGACGGACATACGTCTGTCTTGCTTGGGACAGCATACTATTACAGTCTGAACCGAGAAAAGCTGGAAGGAGAAATCCGGTTTTTGTTCCAACCTGCGGAAGAGTTGCTGCCTGGGGGTGCAGTCCATGTAATCAAAGATAGCGTACTGGAAGGGGTGGATGTTATTTATGGCATTCATTTATGGACACCATTTCCGGTGGGGACCGCTGCAAGTTGTGCAGGACCGTTGATGGCGGCGGCCGATGATTTTTATATTGAAATTACAGGTAAGGGTGGGCATGGCGGTATGCCCCAGTCCACTAATGATAGTGTGGTGGCAGGTTCAGCTCTCGTGATGCAACTGCAAAGTATCGTAAGCCGTTCAGTCGACCCTTTACGGCCTGCTGTGTTGACGGTGGGAACCATCCAAGGGGGCTTTGCGCAAAATGTAATTGCGGAAACTTGTCGCTTGAGTGGAACAGTTCGTACGTTTGATGAGCAGACCCGGACAGTCATGAAGGAGCGACTGCATGAGGTAACTGAGCTCACAGCAGCAACATACGGTACAACAGCACAGATTCGTTATATTATGGGATACCCACCGGTTGTAAATGATGTCCAGGAAGCTTCTCGCTTTTTTAAAGAAGCAAAGTCTGTGTTCGGCGAGGGGAATGTCCAGGAAGCATCAAAATTGATGCCTGCCGAGGATTTTGCGTATTATTTGGAACGTGTACCAGGTTGTTTTATGTTCGTGGGGGCAGGTAATCCTGCTAAAGGTGCAATTTATCCCCATCACCATCCAAAATTTGATTTTGATGAGGATGCCATGATCAACGCAGTTCGCCTGTTTATTGCCATGTCTACGGGGTATGCTGCTGGGCGAAAAGAAAGGGTAACTAACGGCTAATACGAGCTAAATTGGAAACGGTCCAATTTGGAGTATGAGCTGAATGAAATGGGGTACCCTACTCTTGAAAAGGAGGGATACCCATGAAAAAGGTTCAGGAAGTTATGACTAAAAAATGTGTGACAGTTACCCCGCAGGACAATATTTACGAAGTAGCGGTCAAAATGAAAGACAATGATACCGGCTTTATCCCAGTTGTGGAAAGCGAAGGCAGTGACAAGTTGATCGGTGTGGTAACAGACCGTGACCTTGTAATTCGCGGCTATGCGGCTAAAAACTCTGGTTCTGGTTCGGTGGATACGGTAATGACAACAGGTATTCGTACAGCCAGTGCTGACATGTCAGTGGACCAAGCAGCTGAACTGATGGCAGAGCAGCAAATTCGTCGCTTGCCTGTGACGGAAGGAGATCGCCTGATCGGGATTGTTTCGATCGGGGATTTGGCTGTTCGTAATATTTTTGCAGACAATGCTGGAGAGGCGCTTAGCCAAATTTCTGAGCAGGTTCACTAGAAAAGTAATAAGGTAGGCATCAGTTTGGGATGGTCTTTATTCCGAGCTTTTGAACAGGAGTTCAACCCAAGTATGGGTTGGACTCCTTGCTATTCCGGTTGATCTGCGAATAAACGGATAAGCTATTTAGTATAGAACTTTGAGTGTCAGGAGGTAGTCATGAATCCAGATCTTCCTTGTATTGTACAACGTGATTTTACTGTTTTGCTGGAAATGGGTCTCCCTAATTCCGATTGGGCTCGCTCACAGTTGCAGATTTATGCAGAGCTAGTAAAAAGCCCATCCTCTTTTCATACATATCACATCACTCCGTTGTCGCTTTGGAACGCAGCCGCGCTCGGGTGGAGTGCTGAAGACATTCAAAATAGTTTGCATTCTATCTCCCGTTGGGATATTCCGCGTGATTTGTTGAAGGATATTGAACAGCTTGTTTCTAGGTATGGGACATTGACGCTGTCACGCGCGAGTGAAAAAGAAGAACAAAATTACGGCACACATACGATTTACACGTACCGTGATGAGCATAAGTCAAACCGAAGTACAAAGACGGGAAAAGCCACCGACACTTACACCATAGGTGATCACTTGATCTTGGCAGCAGAGAATCCAACCTTACTGGATGAGCTATTAAACAAGAAAGAGCTAGAACAGCTTGGTTTGCTTCGCATCAATGAGACAAGCGCCTCCGTACCCTCCGAAAATCGCGGCTTGCTCAAGCAGGAATTAACTCGCTTGGGATATCCCGTTGTAGATACGGCGGGTTATCTTGAGGGGAATCTGCTTCGTTTTACCTTGGGTAAGGGACAAACGGAGTTGCAGCTTCGTGATTATCAGGTAAAAGCCGCTGATGCATTTGAAGGCGCAGACGGCTTAGGGGGTAGTGGTGTATTGGTGCTCCCATGCGGAGCCGGAAAAACAGTGATCGGTATGGCTGTAATGAATCGTTTTCAGTGTGAGGTGCTTATTTTAACCTCCAATACTATTTCCGTGCGGCAATGGATCGAAGAATTGAAGCAAAAGACGAATATTCCTGCAGATTCAATCGGGGAATACAGTGGTCAGAAAAAGGAGGTGCGACCGATTACGGTGGCAACCTACCAGATTTTGACACATCGTCGCACCAAAGACGGACAGTTTGAACATATGAAGCTGCTGAGTGAGCGGAAGTGGGGACTCATTATTTATGATGAGGTCCATTTGCTGCCTGCACCAGTATTTCGGGCGACAGCTGACATTCAGGCTACCCGCCGTTTGGGACTAACAGCTACGCTGGTTCGAGAGGACGGGTGTGAGCGGGATGTGTTCTCTTTAATTGGACCTAAACGGTACGATATGCCGTGGAAGGAACTGGAGCGACAGGGGTGGATCGCTCAGGTCGAGTGTGTAGAGATGCGTTTGCCCATGACCACTGAACTTCTAGAGCGAAGTATGCGCGCTGAAGGCAGACAGCAATACCGAATTGCAGCCGAAAATCCGGCTAAGTTGGAGGCTGTACGCAGTCTGCTGCAGCAACACAAGGGAATACCAACGCTAATTATAGGTCAATATTTAGACCAGTTACGTATATTGGCTCAGGAACTGGACGTCCCACTGATCACTGGTTCCATGACTCAAAGCGAACGGGTACGTTGGTTTGATGCGTTTCGCAAGGGTAATATTCAAACCTTATTAGTCTCCAAGGTAGCAAACTTTGCAGTCGATTTGCCGGATGCAGCAGTAGCGATAGAGGTATCGGGCAGCTTTGGCTCCCGTCAGGAAGAGGCGCAGCGACTTGGCCGCATTTTACGACCAAAGGCAGGCGAGAATAAAGCTTATTTTTATGCATTAGTGACGGAGAACAGCAAAGAGACGGATTTTGCAGCACGTCGTCAGCTGTTTCTAATTGAACAGGGCTATGAATATGCGATTCGCAGGTTTGATGGGATGATGGCTGGCAGAAGCCAGAAGGATGAGATAGAAGATGGCGGAAAGAAAAAGGAGGCCTAATCAAGGATGGACATAACGAGTACGCAAGGCAACTGGAATGAGCTTTTAGCGGATGAGCTGCTGGTGCTTAGACGATGCTTTGTCCGGTATGCGGCACAGCCTATAAAGGAAGAGGAGCCTATGCAGCTTACCCGAGGTACCTTGAGTGGAGTCGAAACAAGACTGGCACTGCATGGGCTTCGCACTCGGGGGTGGCTGGAGGCAGTCACCAAATCGTGGGGTGAACGGATTTTATATATTCCTGTTGATCGGCTACCTGCTCTGTACGATATGTTGTTACAGCAAACTCCGATCAACAAGATACATACGGATCATCCATTAACGGTACATGAAGCAATGACAGGATTGGAGTCAGAGTTGCTGCATGTGTTGTCACATATTGCTATACAGGGAGTTCCTTTGACGGCCAAAGGAACCATACATAAGCGGTCATTGCAAAAATTAAGTGAACTGACACCCTTTCGCTCGGAGGATCTAGAGGGACTTGGGTTGCATTATGCGCATGCCGAGCTATATCCCGTACAAACGGTGGTCATGATCGATTTACTGCTCAGTTTGGGACTATTAGTAAAAGAAACGGGATCTCTTCGCATTCAGGAAGCGGAACTGGCGACATGGATTCGGTTGTCTGCTGGACAAATGCGCAAGCATATTTTTGCCACCTTGATGGAAAGGTACGGCAAGGCTGAAGCGTCCATGCAGCATTTCCGCTATATGCTGTGTGCCGTCTCGCAGTATGGAGGAACAGATGGATGGATATCTATTCAATGTTTGCTGCAATGGATGCACCAGGTAGGTTTAATCTCGCTGGATAGTTCAAGTGGAAAAGATTTTATGAACAGTACCCTTATAGACATTGTTCCTGTAATCACAAATCTCGAAGGGCTTGCGGATGAAAGGAGATTTGATGTTAATTTCAGTGAACCTTTTATGAGGGAGATCAAAGGTTGGTTGATGGCTCTGGCTGCTTTTGGAATGGGGGATTGGGGTCAGACCGCATCAGGCGAACTGTGTTATCGTTGGAATGTACCGGTGGCAGATCTGCATCAACTCCATAATGAGGAGGAAACATGCCAAGAGCAAGGTGCCTTTTATGTGCAGCCTGATTTCGAAATATTAGTTCCGCCAGATGTCGCATATGATGTGCGCTGGCGATTGGAGTGCTGCTGTGAACAAGTGACAGGAGATCGGATGGTAGTATATCGAATCACCAGAGAGAGTATTACAAAGGCAATCGAGCTCGGCATGGATGCCAAAACGATTCCTGCTCTTTTGGACAAGTACAGCCGGACAGGTGTGCCCGAACATGTACGGCTGGCGGTAGAGCAGTGGGCAGGCGATGTCGGACGAACGGCCTTTGCCACGGTAACACTTTTGCGATGCGGTACTCGGGACGATGCGGACATGGTTGCACGACATCCTGCACTTGAAGGATTACTGGAGCGACTCGGTGATAAAGACTTTATTATTCCGGTACGCTCTGCTAACAAAATACGAAAAGCGCTCGCTGCAATAGGATTAAGTCCGCGGCTTGAGCCGGAAAGTGTGGATGAGCCAGCTCATCATTATCCACTCTTGACGGAGACGGAGAACCTAGATGCAGGGCACTTCCTTTTTTCGCAAGAGGGAAGAGCTGGTCTGGTTTATACAGGGCGCACGTTGCATTTTTATGAACAAGAGCACACGCTGCCTGATCCGTCTGACTATTTTCCAGAAAAATCTACAGTGCCGTCTTCATGGATAAAAGAATGGAGGAGTTACCATGCTTCCACTTCCAGGCAGTTGATTGAGCAAGCGATCCGTTGGCAGGCGGCGGTGGGACTGCGAATGGATGGAAAAGAGGTTAAATGGATACCGGAATCGGTGCTTTCCGGCGATCCCTGGAGTGTCACAGGCTGGTATGCCTCAGGAATGGCTGAGGAAACACCTTCCCGTGTGATCTTGCGGCCAAGTGATTGGTCTGATATGAGGCTGTTGGTTCCTTTTACATCGTAGTGTCAGGAAGTGCATGAAACTCCTTCTTCTCAATAGAAGGATGTGGTATGATAAATGAGTCTACTTATATTGGGTAGAACTTTATATAAAGCGAGATGACATTCATGAGCGTAGCCGAGTTAAACACGGTCAATATGGCAGAAGTGCTTATTAACGCCTATGAATTGGGCGATATGGTCAACCGGTCCTTCGAGGTATCGGATTATTTATATTGGAAGCAGCGTGTGGAAGCGGACCCGTCTATTCAGGCGTGTGTACGCAAGCTGGAGGCCAAAAAGGAGCTTTTCGCTGAAACGGAGCGTTTTGGACATTTTCATCCAAACTACCATGAAGCGAAGGACGCAGTGCAGGCGGTTGAACTGGAACTGGAACAATTTGAGGCGGTTAGGGAGTTCAAGCGGGCTGAAAAAGCGCTGGATGATATGCTTCATGCCATGTCTGAAACGATTGCATATTCTGTGTCCGAGACCATTAAGGTGCCGAGCAACGATCCGAATGTGAAAAAGGGCGGATGCGGCAGCGGAGGGAAATGCTCCTGCGGATAGGCCATAGGAATGATACGGAGGGGAGATGAAGCGAATGTTTGCCGAGCGGACAGGGTACATCATTTGGGTAAGCGATATCAAGGCTGCCCGCAATCTGGAGAAATACGGAAATGTCCACTATATTTCAAAGCGTATGCAATATGTAGTTATATATATGAATGCGGATCGGGCAGAGGACACCGTTAAAAATATTCGCAGACTTTCCTATGTACGTAAGGTTGAGCGCTCTTTCCGAAACGAAATTAGGACGGAGTACAACGACGATAAGGAAAAGATGAAAGAATATGAAATATAAGCTTTAATTGCCTATACATTGTAATTTTCTCAAAAAGGGTCAGCCTGCGGGCTGGCTTTTTTTGTGAAGCCAGGACTTTCGCATACTGATCTTAATGCTGTTAGACCTAAAAAATCTTTAAAAAACACCCATATACTTCAATTTTGTAACTTGTAGTCCCGGGTCTGTTGAGGTAACATATGAATATATTGGTAGATATAAAGACCTATCTGGTGGGGAGAGTGATCCCGTGCGTGACAAGGCAATGCAGCGATGGAGTACATACGAACCGTTCTACGTGGAGATGGGCGATAAGAAAGTCGCCGATATCGTGATTACCAATCATGCGAAAACACGTTATTTAGATCGGGTAGAGCAGAAACAGTCCGAGACGAATCATATCGCCGCCTGGCTTTGGGAGTGCCTAAAGCAAAACAGGATGGAGTCCTATTATCATAATGAAGAGGATGTATATTTAATTGATGGTGATCTGGTCGTTGTCGCCGAATTTGGTGAATTGCCAGGTGAGATGGACATAGCAGGAAATCCGCTTCATAAGATGATTATCATTACCTTTTTGGGTCGGATGTCGGAGACGATCGAATTAAGGGACTTGAAGTCCTACTATTCGTGGCTACGCCATTCGCGACGCATGACACTGATGAAAAGTACTCGCAAGCAAAAATAAACGGTGATTTAGCGAGCGGTTCCATTAGAAAGCCTGCTCATTGACACCGTCGAACTTGAGTAGAAGTATGCAGTTATCAGCTGCATGCTTTTTTGTTTTGCAAAACATATAACTCCCCAATTCGGTAAGTTTACTCGGAAATTGTTCGCCAGACGTTTTTCTTATGTTAAGATAGGGAGATCAGAGGGGAGAGGGCTGTCGTATGAACTTTCATCAGCTGCACATTTTTTATACCGTAGCGGAGCGCGGAAGCTTCTCGGCGGCGGCGCAAGCGCTGCACATGACGCAACCGGCGGTGACGATGCAAATTCAGTCTTTGGAAGATTATTTTGGCACGAAGCTACTGCACCGATCGACTAAAAAAATTGAGCTTTCGGAGGCAGGAGCGACATTACTGCCTTTTGCGAAAAGAAGTATGGAACTGATCAGGGAAGCTGACGAAGCGATGTCTGCTTTTACTCACATGCTGGAGGGAAGATTGCATATAGGCGCCAGCCTAACGATTGGTGAGTATATCGTGCCAAGGATGCTGGGACCGTTTGGTCAAGAGTACCCTCACATACGCATGGCCATGAATGTAATGAATACGACTCAAATTATGGATGATATACTAAAGCATCAATTGAATTTAGGGCTGATTGAGGCCCCAGTTCAACACCCGGATATTGTGGTGGAAACTGTGATGCAGGACGAACTGAAGCTGATAGTTCCTTCGGGACATGTGCTGGCTAAGGCTAAAAAAGTAGTGCTAGAAGATGTATTCAAGCATCCTTTTGTAGCCAGAGAAAAGGGTTCTGGTACACGACAAGTCATAGAAGACGGGCTGAAAAGTCGTGGTGCAGATGCTTCTCGACTGGATATCGTAATGGAGATGGGCAGCACTGGAGCAGTCAAATCAGCGGTAGAAGCAGGGCTGGGGATTACGATGCTGTCACCTTCTTCCGTCAAACATGAGGTTGCACTTGGATTGCTGAAAATTGTAAACCTATCAGATATTACCTTCAAACGAGAATTTTATGCAATTCATCTGAAATCAGCGTTGTTGCCGATTCCGGTAGTTACTTTTCTGTCTTACTTGCGTCGTCATGACCAGGAAATGGACGTATTTGCGGAATCACAGGACAAGCTTGTGGAGATGAAAGAGGAGGAGAATTTGTGAAATGAAGGAACAGATGAATTCACAACGGTATGATCTGCATACACATACTCAAGCATCTGATGGTATGCAATCACCTGCGGATAATGTACGCTGGGCAAAGGAAAAGGGCCTGGCCGGTGTGGCTATCACAGATCATGATACGGTGGCCGGTCTGGAGGAAGCTTTGGAGGAGGGAAAACGCATAGGCATGACTGTGGTGCCGGGTGTGGAAATCAGCACACGTGCTGGCGGCAAAGATATTCATATATTAGGTTATTTTATGGATTACCGAAATAAAGTATTTTTGGAGCGGTTGGAAAAACTGAGACAGGCGCGGGATACTCGTAATGATTTGATTCTGAGCCGCTTGCGTAGCTTGGGCGTGGAAATCACGCTCGATGAGGTGTTGGCTACGATGGGCAGACCGCTGGCGCCGGATGAAAGCATTGGACGTCCGCATATGGCCGATACGCTGGTTCAAAAGGGTTACGCGAAGGATATGCGGGATGCATTTGACCGTTACTTGGCAGAAGGTACCCCCGGATATGTGTCTGTACCTCGTGTAGAGCCTGCAGAGGCTATAAGCTGGATTCGTGAAGCAGGAGGGGTGCCTGTAGTGGCCCACCCCGGCTTGTATGGAAATGATGAACTGGTGCGTTCCATAATAGAGGCAGCGAAGCCTGTAGGGTTGGAGGTACGACATTCGGATCATGATGCTGAGGTCGAGAGCCGATATACTGCCATGGCAGCGCATTACGGACTTATCGCAACGGGCGGATCGGATTTTCACGGTGCACGTCAAGGTGTGATTTTCCACGGTGATCTGGGTAGCCGCAGTGTGGATGGTCAGGTTGTTGAGGAATTGAGAAAGGCTGCTGTTGCACAAAAGTAATTGAGAAAAGCCCCTTGCCTACCGCATGGAACACAAGAAGTGTACGTGCAACGGGCAAAGGGCTTTTTTTGTGGATTTTATATGTGGGTGGAAGCTAGCCGTTTTTGATACGATTCGGCAGCTTTTTGACCAGTTCCTCATCAGGTGTGATAAAGAGCGTACGCTGATGATCGTAGATGACAAAGCCGGGCTTCGCGCCGCTGGGCTTGCGTACATGTCGAATCAAGGTGGCGTCTACAGGTACGCTGCTGGACTGCTTGGCTTGACTAAAATAGGCAGCCAGTTGAGCTGCTTCCTCCAACGTCGCATCTCCGAATTTCTCGGCACGAATAACGACGTGTGACCCTGGAATATCTTTGGTATGCAGCCACGTGTCGTTAGATCCGGCCAGTCGGTTGGTCACATATTCATTCTGTAAATTGTTTTTGCCGACCAGCAGTTCGATGCCTTCGGATGATGTATATATGTGCAAGGTCGGACGGTCATTTTTCTTCTTTTTCTTTCCTTTTTTTACTCGATCTCTGAGGTAACCTTGCTGAACCAGCTCGTCACGAATCTCTTCAATATCGTTGATAGAGGCATGGGCTAGCTGCTGAAGAAGATTGTCCATATAGCGAATTTCTTCGTGCGTCTTCTCTAATTGTTCGTCAATAACAGCCAGACTGTTTTTATATTTGTTGTACTTTTTAAAATAACGCTGTGCGTTATCTGAAGGGGGGAGTAGCGGGTCCAATGGAATGGTGATCGCACGCTGTTCCTCGTCATAAAAGTTAGTGAGTGTTACTTCCTTGTCCCCCTTTTTTACCTCATGCAGTGAAGCAAACAACAGCTCTCCGTAAATCCGAAATTGATCGGCATCTTCCGCTTCGGCCAAATCCTGATGAAGATGGTCGAGTTTTTTTACGTTTTTACTCCGCTCATTTTGCAGAAACCGCAGCAGATCGCTAACCTTTTGCTTAACTGTGTCCCGTTCTGCCTTTTCACCGAAAAAGTCCTCCATACACTCGCTGATGGTCGTGTATTCCTTACGCTCTCCTTGGATCAACGTCAGTGGAATGGCTGAAAATATTACTTTATCTTGTGCATTTAGTCCAGATACTGGCTGAAAACGATGATTCCGCACGTCATCCATCATGTCACTGAATGTATTCCACAGTCGACGATCCTTGTCACCAGATGTTTCATCATTAGCCGCTCGGATCAGTATCTCTTCAGCAATAAGCGGACTAAGTCCGGTAAACGTGTTCACGAGCCAACGTTTGAGAGCTTCCTCGGTCTCAAGGGCTGCTTGATACGAGGAGATGAAGGCTGCTTCTTCGACTTCTAGCGGATTCAGCTTATTTTGTACGGGAGGCTCCGTGTATTGAAAGCCCGGCATAACGACCCGATAGCTGCTGATAGAGGGGGTAACATGATGAATGCCATCCAGCATCATACCTGTTTCCGGGTCAAGCAAAATAATGTTGCTATGTCTACCCATCACTTCAATAATAATCCGCTTTAATGAAATATCCCCCAGCTCATCACGCTGACGTATATCCATATGAATAATGCGCTCCATGCCCACCTGTGTGATGTTCTCAATAATGCCTCCTTCACAATGTTTACGAAGAAGCATACAAAACATGGGTGCTTCTGTCGGATTGAGAAAGCTCTGCTCTGTAAAATGTACACGCGGGAATGTCGGATTAGCCGACAGCAATAGCTTTACACTCCCGCCTTGTGCCCGCAGGTTCAGCACGATATCGCGCTCGTTTGGCTGATGTATTTTATTAATGCGCCCGCCCCGGATCGCTTGCAGTTCGTGTACGATAGCGCGGGTTACGATTCCGTCCAATGCCATAATGTATGTTCTCCTTTGAAGCAAATGTATTTTCGCCTTCCTTCTATGATACATAACTTTGGGACAAAACTTAAGCGGCTTTGTGATATTTCAAGTCCTGTCCGAATAGATTGAATCAAGAAAGTCTGTCCAGCATATCAGCAATCGCGGCAAAAAATATAATAACGGGCAGCCATCCTACGCACAACCGACGGAAACGGACTATCTGACCGGGAGGGAATTGGGGAGAATGGAACAAGCACACTGGCACCAATTAAGCAATGAACAGCTTTCAACTAGTCTGGAAGTCGACCCGAAGCAGGGTCTTTCGGAGGAACAGATTGCGGAACGAAGAGAAAGGACGGGATGGAATGAGCTGAGCGAGGGCAAGCGTGTTTCGGCATTTTTGCTGCTGCTCAACCAGTTCAAGGATTTTATGATGCTTGTATTGATGGGAGCGACCCTGATATCTGGCCTGCTCGGTGAATATTTGGACGCAATTACCATTATTGCTATCGTTGTATTAAATGGAATTCTCGGCTTTGTGCAGGAATTCAGAGCTGAACGTTCATTGCGGGCGTTAAGACAGCTTTCGGCTCCAACCGCCAAGGTGTTGCGAGGCGGCAAACGAATACAAGTTCAGGCCAGAGAGCTGGTCGTGGGTGATATCGTGCTGCTGGAAAGTGGTGATCGTATCCCCGCTGATGTAAGGTGGCTGAGTACAAACGGCTGTGATGTCGAGGAGTCTGCCCTGACAGGTGAATCGGTTCCGGTGAGTAAACATTCCCGTCCTATTCATGCCGCCGAAGTACCTCTCGGGGACCAAAAGAACATCGGTTTTATGGGCACCATGATGACCAGAGGCACCGCACAAGGCGTGGTTATTCGTACAGGCATGAGTACTGAAATGGGGAAGATCGCAGACCTGATCGAAAATACGGAGTCGCAGGAGACACCGTTGCAGCACAGACTGGAACAATTGGGCAAAATTTTGATTATCGTGGCGCTGGCGCTAACCGTGCTCGTGGTCGTAGCGGGCATTTTGCATGGTCAGCCAGCCATGAACATGTTTTTGGCCGGCGTGAGCTTGGCCGTGGCGGCTATACCGGAAGGATTGCCCGCGATTGTAACCATTGCACTCGCTTTGGGTGTACAGCGTATGATCAAACGCAAGGCCATTGTGCGCAAGCTGCCTTCCGTAGAGACGCTCGGTTGCGCGTCTGTCATTTGCTCTGACAAAACGGGCACACTGACCCAAAATAAAATGACAGTCACTAAGCTATGGCTGGATGGTCGATTCTGGGGAGTTACGGGGGAAGGATATGACCCGCATGGTCATATTATGGACAGAGATCTTCCTGCCGACCTTAAAAACGGACAATCCTTGCGTAGATTGCTGCAAGCCAGTGTACTTTGTAATAATGCGGAAATTGTTCAAGCCGACATGGATGAGCTGCGTTCGAAAAAGAAAACTAAAGAGCCGACACCTGCCGCTGTGTGGGAGCTGAAAGGTGATCCGACAGAAGGAGCGCTGGTCACGTTAGCTGCCAAGGGCGGAGTCACGCGCCAAGGGCTGTATGAACTGTACACACGGGAGCGAGAATTTCCGTTTGACTCGGATCGGAAACGGATGTCAGTACTCGTACGGCACCAGGGGGGACATATCGTATTTGCCAAAGGAGCGCCGGACGTCTTGTTGGGGCAGTGCTCTTACATTTTGTGGGAAGGGAATGTCGTTCCGTTAACGGGTACGCTGCGCCAAAAAGTATTGGCAGCCAACGAAGGTATGGCATCAGAAGCGCTGCGTGTACTTGGTGTTGCTTACCGTGATGTTCGCTCGCATGAGCGTGTCTCTACGGTTGAGGAAGCTGAAACACAACTGATTTTTATTGGCCTGACCGGCATGATTGACCCGCCACGTCGCGAGGTTCGCGAGGCCATTGGCAAGTGCCGGCGTGCTGGCATTCGCACCGTGATGATTACAGGCGACCATGGTACAACTGCGGAGGCCATTGCACAGCAGCTGGGCATTCTCCAACGCGGCTCACATGTGTTGACAGGACAGCAACTGTCTCTCATGGATGATACGGCGTTGGATAATGCTGTTGATTCCGTCTCCGTGTATGCACGGGTGTCGCCGGAACATAAGCTGAGAATCGTCAAGTCGCTGCAAAGACGCGGACATGTCGTAGCTATGACCGGAGATGGCGTCAATGACGCACCCGCGATCAAGGCGTCGGATATCGGGATTGCAATGGGCATTACAGGCACAGACGTGACCAAAGAGGCGGCTGCGCTTGTGCTGAGTGACGATAATTTCTCAACGATTGTAGCGGCCATTGAGGAAGGACGAAATATTTACGAGAATATTCGTAAATTCATTCGTTATCTACTCGCCTCCAATGTTGGCGAAATTTTGACGATGTTCTTTGCCATGATGGCGGGGCTGCCGCTGCCTCTGCTACCCATTCAGATTTTGTGGGTAAATCTGGTGACTGATGGTTTGCCGGCCATGGCTCTGGGTGTGGATCAGCCGGAAAAGGATCTTATGGAGCATAAGCCTCGCGGCGCAAAGGAAAATATTTTTGCTCGTCGACTGGGCTGGAAAATCATTAGCCGCGGTCTGTTGATTGGCTTATGTACGCTTGCAGCCTTCTGGTTGACATTACGGATTGCTCCAGATGATGCAGGGCAATTGCTTAAAGCGCAGTCCGTTGCCTTTGCTACGTTAGTGCTTGCCCAGTTAATTCATGTATTTGATTGCCGCAGCTCCCGTTCTGTTTTCCATCGTAATCCGTTTCAAAATAGTTATCTCGTGCTCGCCGTGCTGTCCTCCATCGTGCTAATGCTGGTTGTAATGTATGTGCCGATGCTGCAGCCTGTTTTCAAAACGGTACCACTTGGTTTGCGTGAATGGTCACTATCTATTGTCGCAGCTGGAATTCCAACATTCCTGATGGGAGCGGGAAGTGTATGGGGCGGTCGACGTAACCGTCGCCGCGGCGGAAATACACACTTTTCAGCGGGACGGACAAAGTTTTCAGCCTAGCATTCGAGTCACGTATCACATTGCTTTCCTGCTTTTGCCCTGTATGATATTATGGGATCAAAGCTTCGAAGTGGAGCATGAGATCAGCAGCAACAGCGGGGGGAAGCTATGGAATTCACTAAAATGAACGGTCTGGGTAATGATTTTATCGTTTGGTACGGGCATCAGGAATTGCCGTCTGACGCCGCGGAATTAGCTGTTCGGCTATGTGATCGACATTTTGGTATTGGCGCCGATGGGTTGGTATATATATTGCCGTCTAACAAGGCAGATTTTCGCATGCGCATCATTAACTCGGACGGCTCGGAGGCTGAGCAATGCGGTAACGCTATTCGTTGTGCTGCCAAATACGTGTATGACAATAAGCACATCAACCGTGAACAGATTACAATCGAGACACTGGGGGCAGGTGTGCAGCAGGTTGAACTGACTGTAGAGAACGGAACTGTACGTATGGTGAAGGTAGATATGGGAGAGCCGATTCTGGAAGGATTGAAAATTCCAACTACACTGGATCTGACTAGCGTCATTAATGAGCCCATTGAAGCTGGAGGAAGTGGCTTTCGCTTTACGGCTGTATCTATGGGAAATCCGCATTGTGTCATTTATGTTGAGGATGCGCCTAGCTTTGAACTGGAGGCCTGGGGACCAAAGCTGGAGTGTCATCCGTTGTTCCCTAAAAAAACTAATGTTGAGTTCGCCACAGTACGAAGCCGGAAGCATATAGATATGAGAGTATGGGAAAGGGGAGCTGGACCTACGCTAGCTTGTGGAACCGGAGCTTGTGCTACGCTTGTTGCTTCTGTACTGAATGGATACAGTGACCGCCGCGCTATCGTAAGCCTGAAGGGCGGCGATCTGGATATCGAATGGAGCGTGGATGATAATCACATTTATATGACAGGTCCGGCTGAGATTGTGTTCGAAGGTCGTATATAGAAGTGAGGGGGAAGAAGACCTTAGCAGGTCTTCTTTTTTTGAGCTTTTATGGTGCTGTTGACTAGGAATATGGTGAACAAAGCGAGATTCTGTCTTTTTTTGATGTCTGAACCATGTATAATATAGAAAATGAGAAAACGAGAAGGAGGCCGTTCATAGTGCGGAAATTTCATTGGATTTCAGCGATTGCAGTCCTCATACTTGTAGCCACCGCGCTTCCGGTTCAAGCGGCGACTTTTCCTGCGTCCACGGAAACGACGGACAAGCAGGTGGGCTCGTTAACTCCGACAGTCGTAAGCCGTTTAGAAAAAGCAGTACAAGAACTTATCGGTTCCAAAACTGCATTTCAATTTGACGATGTGACGGATATGGGAAAAACCTGGATTGTCGAGGGTGAATTGGAGGACGGGACAGCTACGCTGCAGACAGAATATAATAAAGAGAAAAACAGAGTGGATTCTACAACCATACGCTATAAAATAGGTAGTTTGGGGAAGGCGATGAACGCTCCACTTAAGGAAAAAGTGTTAAACAGCGCCAAAGCGTTTGACAGCAAGCGTCCCTTACAATTCGAAGCATTCTGGCGGGTTAAATCCCCCTATCAATCCAATAAGCCATCAAATTACTGGGTATTCTGGGGAACTGGAGAAAAAGCTTCCTCATTGTATGTCGATGTGGATCAGGGTAATAGTATTACCATCAATGCGGACTATGCGCTGAAGCAGGTGGACCCTGTGATACTGAATCGTGCAGTGAACACATTTAAGCGGGTGAGTGGACAGCGAATCACAGTACAGCATGCCTCACGGTATAAGGATGAGAAGAATGGGCGTTCTTATTGGTCGTTTGAGGATGCAAGCGAGGCCAGTGAGGTTAAGATTGGTGCAGTAACAGGTAAAGTGCTAGCCGTATCCACATCTGGGATGGACTGGAGTGATGACGCGGATTTCAAAAAGTCTTTTGCAAACCCCAAATATACCGCCGCAGAAGCATTAAAGCTGGTCAAGCCCAAGGCTCAGTTGTTGTTTAATATCAATTTGTCTAGCTACAAAGTAAAAGTCCAGGGAAATCAATATACGTTTTTCAGACAGCAAAAGGGGACGGATTCTATTGTGGCTAAAGTGAATAAAAAAGGGTCCTTTTATGAGTTCTCTCTCCATTCATCTGATGGGAAAATGCTATGAAAATGTAGTGAAAATAGAAAATGACCAATCAAGTTGCTTCACTCCTGATTTATATTGTCGGGACGTGAGGCAGCTTTTTTTGTTTTTGGCTTATGTTTGTAGTCTCTTTATGTTACATTAGTATGAAAATAAAGAGCGGGGTGGAGCAGAGGACATGAAACCGGATTTGCGTACTGTGCTGAATCGTGAAATTATTATCGGAGACGGCGCTATGGGTACTTTTTTATACCAGCTAGGATTTCCAGTAAATACATCTTACGAAGAACTGAACATTACTTCGCCTGATGTCATATCAGACGTGCATGGTCAGTATTTAAATGCAGGAGCACGATTGCTAGAGACGAATACGTTCTCTGCAAATGATTATAAGTTGGCTCGCTTTGGATTGGAATCCAAGGTAGAAGAGATTAATCGTGCTGGTGTGAGAATTGCCAAGGCTGCGGCCGGACCTGAACATTATGTAGTAGGTGCGGTGGGTTCCATCTGCGGAGGCAAACGTCTTAATATATCCAAGCTGGAGCTGTCAAGAAACTACGAGCAGCAGATTGATGCCCTTCTGTCCGAAGGGGTTGACGGCATTTTATGCGAAACGTTTTACTCACTAGACGAAATGCGCATTGCGCTTCACAGTGTACGTAAATACAGTGATATTCCGGTAATTTGTCAATTTGCGGTCGATCAGGTTGGTCGTACCCAAGATGGTTTCTTAATGGCAGAAGCCTTTTCGACCCTGCGCAATGAAGGGGCTGACATCCTCGGGTTTAACTGTCACTCCGGTCCGCAGGGAATTATGAGTGTAATGGAGCAGTTGGACGGTCCCTTGTCTATGCCGTTGTCCGTATATCCGAATGCGGGATTAGCAGATTATGTGGATGGTCACTATGTATATGGTGCATCACCTGAATATTTCGGAGAATGCGCCACATCCTTTGTAGATCTTGGCACGAGGCTGATAGGTGGCTGCTGCGGAACTACACCGGACCATATTGCTGCTATTTCCAAAGCATTAAATAATGTGCAACCGCCCCCGTTGGCTTCAATAGAAGCTCTGTCGACAGAGTCCATTCATGTGGTGGAGCAGACAGCAAATGAAGGGGGACGGGGAAATGGCAGACATGCCAGCGACCCCAACATTGTGGATCTAGTGAAGGAACGGCATACGGTCATTGTAGAGCTGGATCCTCCGCGAGATCTCGACATTACCCGGTTTATGCAAGGTGCGCATGTTTTGAAGAAAGCTGGGGCTGATGCACTTACACTTGCTGACAATTCGCTGGCAGTTACTCGTATGAGCAACATGGCGCTTGGGCATCTGGTTAGTATTGAAACAGGCTTGCGTCCATTAATTCATATCGCATGTCGTGACCGTAATTTGATTGGTACTCAATCCCACATGATGGGTTTTGACGCACTGGGTATTGATCATGTACTGGCGGTTACTGGAGATCCAGCGCGGTTCGGTGATTTACCAGGTGCCAGTTCGGTGTATGACATGACATCTTTTGAAATCATACGCATGATCAAGCAACTAAATGATGGTGTCGCATTTTCCGGTAAGCCGCTGAAGCAGAAAGCTAATTTTGTGGTGGGTGCTGCTTTTAATCCGAATGTTAAGCACTTGGGTAAAGCTGTACAGCGGCTGGAGAAGAAAATTGCCTCCGGGGCCGATTATATTATGACTCAGCCCGTTTACGATCCCGAGCTGATTACAGCCATCGCACAAGAGACGCGGCATTTGGAGGTACCGATTTTTATCGGTATTATGCCGCTAGCTAGTGGCCGCAATGCAGAATACTTGCACAATGAAGTGCCCGGTATTCAGTTATCCGATGAGGTGCGTGCACGTATGTCGGGGCTGGAGGGCTCGGAAGGACGAGCAATGGGTGTGTCCATTGCCAAGGAGTTGCTAGATACGGCCATGGAACATTTTAATGGGATCTATTTGATGACTCCTTTTATGTTCTATGAAATGACGGCTGAGCTGACTTCATATGTATGGCAAAAATCAGGCCGAGCACTGGCCCCCTTGTTTCGACTATAATAATCAATTACAATAGTATAATGGATGTGATGCCGATGTCATTGAGTATGACCGGATACGGTCAAGCTATTCTACATTATGAGGGGTATAAAGTGCGCTTGGAATTGAAATCGGTCAATCACCGCTACTGTGAAGTGATGATGAGAATTCCACGCGAATGGACTCGTTATGAAGATAGCTTGAGAAGAACGGTTCAACAGCAGATTAAACGCGGTCGTATTGATGTATTCATCCACAGGGAACGTGATGAAGAACAGATACCCGCCGCACGGTTGAATGACACTGTGGTGCAGGCTTACCTGCGTGCAGCGGAGCAGCTGGCGGATCGTTATGGCGTGAAAGGAACACTAGGTATAAGTGATATCCTCACTTTGCCGGATGTTCTGGGTGAGCCTGGAGAGGCTCGCAATGGAGACGAAGAGGACTGGGAAGAGCAGCTACAGCGAGCTTTGAACGAGGCTTTGCAAGGCTTGCTGGAGATGAGAAGGCGAGAAGGCGGGCATTTGGCACAGGATGTGGAATCCCGTATTTTACGTCTGGAATCCCTTCATCAGGAAATGACGGTGTTGGCTCCTCATGTTGTGAGCGACTACCGTAACAGGCTGAAGCATAGGCTTAAAGAGCTTCAGGACGGTTCATTTACGCTTGATGAACATAAGTTCGGAATGGAGATTGCGTTATTCGCAGATCGCAGCAATATTGATGAGGAGCTTACCCGGCTTCAAAGTCATTTTGGACAGTGCAAAAGGTTGCTGCTGTCGGACGAGCCGGCCGGTCGCAAATTAGATTTTTTAATCCAGGAAATGAACAGGGAAGTCAACACGATCGGCTCCAAGGCTAATCATCTCACATTGGTTAATTTGGTTGTCGAGATGAAAGCAGAGCTTGAAAAAATTCGTGAGCAGGCTGCAAATATTGAGTAGCTAACTGGTAGCGGCACGGCTGCAATAGTCAATGTATAGGGGGAAAGACCTGAATATGGCAATCAAACTGATCAATATTGGCTTCGGCAATATCGTGTCGGCCAACCGAATAATCTCCATCGTCAGTCCGGAGTCTGCTCCGATCAAGCGGATTATACAGGAAGCCAGGGACCGTCATATGTTAATTGATGCTACCTATGGCCGCCGGACACGGGCTGTTATTATTACAGATAGTGATCATGTAATCCTGTCTGCGGTGCAGCCGGAGACGGTCGCTCATCGCCTATCCACTAAAGATGATGACAATGACGAATAAAAATGGAGTGTACTATGGCTAAGGGATTATTATTTGTAATATCCGGACCTTCGGGTGTCGGTAAAGGGACGGTAGGCAATGCATTGCGCGAAAAGCTACCTGAGATAACGTATTCCGTATCTGCTACGACTCGGACACCTCGTTCGGGCGAACAGGATGGAGTGACCTACTTTTTCAAAACACGTGAAGAATTTTTAGGCATGATTGAACGGGATGAATTGCTGGAGTATGCAGAGTATGTAGGTAACTACTATGGCACTCCACGTGATTTTGTAGACCAGACGCTTGCCCAGGGCAAAGATATCTTTTTGGAAATAGAGGTTCAGGGTGCGCTTAAGGTTAAAGAAAAGTTCCCTGAAGGTATTTTCATATTCCTGCTTCCGCCTTCACTGGATGAATTAAAGGATAGAATTCGTGGGCGTGGCACAGAAACTCAAGCTACCATTGATCATCGTATGTCGGTAGCTGTGGACGAAATGAATCTGTTGCGTCACTATGATTATGCGGTTGTCAATGATGAGATTGATTTCGCTTGTAAACGAATAGAATCCATTATTATCGCCGAACATTGTAAGGTTCGACCTTAAGCGAGGGCTTTACATATATCAGGCGTATTTAAAGAGAAATAATACTGTATAAGCTGAGCTTGAAGGTGTACACTGGAGTTCAGCTTATACAGCTTAAAACTACATGAAGAGGTGTCTATTCGTGCTGTATCCTTCCATTGATGAAATGATGAAAAAGGTAGATAGTAAATATTCGCTGGTTGTAGCGGCATCACGCCGTGCTAGACAGTTGCGTGAGGGCGAAAAGACGAGCTTGAAAAGTCCTAAATCTCACAAACAGGTTGGGGTAGCTCTGGAAGAGATCTATGCAGATCATCTTTTACTTGAAAGCGGCGAAGAAGAATAAGAATTATAGACAATCATTATAGCCAGGCGCAATGCCAATTCCTTTGACAACCGCAAGGTTGTTATTTTTTTCGGTCAGGGGGAGTTAACGATGTTGAAGGGGAAAGTTATTATTCTTGGTATAACCGGCGGGATTGCTGCCTATAAAGGGGCGGCGCTGTGCAGTAAGTTGACGCAAAAGGGAGCCGATGTTCATGTGATTATGACGGCTTCTGCCAAGGAGTTTATTACCGAACTTACGCTGCAATCACTCTCTCGCAATCCGGTATACAGTGATACATTTGATGAAAGAGAGCCGTCCATCGTATCTCATATTCATCTGGCGGATGCGGCTGATTTGGTGCTGGTTGCTCCTGCAACGGCGAATATCATCGGAAAAATGGCGCATGGTCTTGCTGATGATATGCTATCCACAACATTGCTGGCTACGACAGCGCCTATTATGGTGGCTCCTGCGATGAACGTACATATGTATACTCATCCGGCTGTCATGCAAAATATGGAGACGCTCGTATCACGTGGTGTGAAGATGATTGAACCCGGGGAAGGATTACTGGCTTGCGGTTATGTTGGCAAAGGACGTTTGGAAGAGCCGGAAACTATTGTGGAGACGATCGAGCGCTTTTTTGATCAGCAAGCTCAGGAACCCGAAGCTACAATCAAGTCTGAACCACGGTGGTTTGGAAGCGAATCTACGGAGAACTCAGTATCTGAGCCACTTGTGAATAAGAACAAATTGGCGCTTTCAGGAAAAAAAGTCATTGTTACAGCTGGGGGCACGATTGAGCGAATTGATCCTGTCCGTTATATTACGAATGATTCATCGGGTAAAATGGGCTTTGCCATTGCAAAAGTGGCTCAGGAGATGGGTGCAGAGGTGCAATTGATTGCTGCCAATACCAGCGCGGAGCCACCTTCAGGTATTTCGCTTGAACGAGTGCAGTCAGCTGAAGACATGTACCAGGCCGTGTTAAAGCAATGGGAAACGAGTGATCTGGTCGTTATGGCTGCTGCCGTAGCAGACTATCGACCACGTGAGGTGGCACAGACCAAGATCAAGAAAAAGGATAGTGTGCTTACACTGGAGTTAGTAAAGAACGTCGACATTCTTGAAACACTCGGACGCAGCAAGAAACATCAATTCTTAATTGGTTTTGCAGCAGAAACGGGAAATTTAGAAACGTATGCAATAGATAAATTAGAACGTAAAAACTGTGATTTGCTTGCGGCTAACGATGTAACTGTAGAGGGTGCTGGTTTTGGTGTGGATACGAATGCTGTTCAAATATATGACCGAAGCGGGATGGTAGAGCAGATCCCTGTACAGTCAAAGGAAGAAGTTGCGCGTAAATTGCTTACTCTGGCCGCGGAACGCATGGGTGGGGTGCTGCATTAATGGAAACAGGCAATTTAGTTGCCAAGGTTATTGTCGATGTACCTGCCAAAGATACAGATCGTACCTTCGATTATCTGATACCGGATTCCATGAGGCCTTGGATTGAGCCTGGTAGTCGGGTAGCTGTGCCTTTTGGCAAACGGACGGTGCAGGCTTTTGTCATCTCGGTAGTTCCAGCTGAGGAACCGCCAAAATACAGGATGAGGGCGATTCAGGAGCTGCTGGATTTAGTACCGCCCTTATCTCCAGATTTGGTCGAACTGGGCAAATGGATGAGCGAACGTTATGCTTGCAATCAAATTATGGCACTGCAAGTGATGATTCCTACCGCGCTTAAGGGCAAGGCGGAACGTTATATTTCAATTGCCGAACAGCATAAGTGGACGAACCCACAGCGGACTACATTGTCTAATCAGGAGGATGAGATCGAATGGGCTCTTCTGACCGACGATGGCATGAGTGACCCGGTGGAGCGCCAGATTGTCAGCTTTATTCAGAATAAGGAGCAAGTCCCGCTACAGCAACTCAGTAGACGTTTTCCCGCGGAGGCAGAGGTTATTAAATCGCTGTTACGCCGCGGAGTGCTTCAAGAAAGCCAGATTATTAAAGACAAGCTTAGCAAAAAGACGATGAAAGCTGTTGATCTGGCTATCAGCATAGATGAGGCATCTATAGCGTTGGAGCAATTTTCTGCCAAGGCGCAGCGTCAGCGGGAGGTACTTGCTTTTTTACTGGAACGTAGCGAGTTTCTGCCTCTGCCGCTGAAGGAAGTAATGACCTCGCTAGGTGTTTCAGCTGCCACGGTTAAGGCACTGGAAGATAAGGGCTATGTATTCCAGGAAGACGTTGAAGTCTTCCGCGATCCCTATCGGGGCAGACACTTCAAGCCTACAGATCCTCTCCCGCTTACGACAGAGCAGCAGTCAGTGTATGAACGGATTGTTCGTCAGCTGGATATCCGTGAGCAAGGAGCTTATTTGCTGCATGGAGTCACAGGGAGCGGCAAGACGGAAATCTATCTGCAAACCATTCAGCGTTGTATCGAGCAGAATCGCCAGGCTATTGTGCTTGTACCTGAAATATCGTTAACCCCACAAATGGTTGAACGTTTCAAAGGCCGTTTTGGTGACCAGGTGGCCGTGATGCACAGCAGGTTGTCCGGGGGAGAACGGTACGATGAGTGGCGAAAAATACGCGAAGGTCGTGTGAAAGTCGCGATCGGCGCTCGTTCGGCAGTATTTGCTCCTTTTCGTGAGCTGGGGCTCATTATTATGGATGAGGAGCACGAAACGTCCTATAAACAGGAAGAGACCCCAAAATACCATGCGCGTGATGTAGCTATTCGCAGAGCACACCAGCATGGAGCTGTCGTTATTCTCGGTTCAGCTACACCATCATTGGAAAGCTATTATGCCGCTCGGTCCCAAAGCAATGACGAGTTTGCGCCGTTGCTGCTTGAAATGCCAACCCGTGCATTGGGGAACACGTTACCCGAAGTCCATATCATGGACATGCGTGAGGAACTGCGGGCTGGCAACCGCTCCATGTTCAGCCGCGCATTGCATAATGGAATCGCAGAGCGATTAGAGCGTAAGGAGCAGACGGTATTACTATTGAATCGACGTGGTCACTCCACGTTCGTCATGTGCCGGAGTTGTGGCTATGTAGCGGGGTGTCCGGATTGCGATATTTCGCTTACTTATCATCAGCGGTCGAACAATTTACGCTGCCATTATTGCGGTTATTCCGAGCAGGTTCCTCAGACTTGTCCGGAATGCGGAAGTGAGCATATTCGCTACTTCGGTACAGGCACTCAGCGAGTGGAAGAAGAGTTGGCTAAGCTATTTCCTGGTATACGAGTTGTCCGAATGGATGTCGATACAACGACTGAAAAAAATGCTCATGAAAAGCTGCTCAAGCAGTTTCGTGATAAAAAAGCAGATGTTCTGCTGGGTACTCAAATGGTGGCCAAGGGGCTAGACTTTCCCGATGTCACGCTGGTAGGTGTCATTACTGCGGATTCTGCTCTTAATTTACCGGACTTTCGGGCTGCTGAAAAGACATTCCAGCTTTTAACACAAGTAGCCGGGCGTGCTGGAAGGCATCAATTGCCGGGGGAAGTATTCGTACAATCCTACACTCCAGAGCATTACTCGGTGGTTCACGCCAGCCGTCATGATTATGCTTCTTTTGTGAGGGAAGAGTTGAAACACCGCCGCAATTTGCATTATCCGCCATATTGCCGACTTATTTTGGTGACCTTCTCTCATGAACAGCTTCCTGTACTGGTTCGATTGGCTGAAAATTACTCAGCGACACTACAAGGACGAGCCAGACAACGGGGCTGGTTCGGGAATATGGACCGGCTTACATCGGATGTGCTGGACATTTTGGGGCCTGTAGCTTCGCCCATTTCAAGGATCAAGAATAGATACCGATTCCAATGTATGATAAAATGGCGTGGAAATATCGACGCCATTGGTTTGGCTCAGCAAGTAGCTGATGAAATGGCTGAATCTGCACAGGCACAAAAGTTGCTGATTAGTCTGGATGTTGATCCGCAAATGCTTATGTAGCGTATTAATACTAAAGTTACTAGCACGATTGATGCGGACAAGTCGTCCGTACATAGGATAATGTAGCAGTCGCGTTTGTGATGAATACAGTAAAGCCTAAATGAAGGAAAAAGAGGAAGGTGTTCTGTTGTCATGTCAATTAGAATTATAGTACTGGAACCGGATGATGTATTGCATAAAGTTGCAAAAGAAGTTACTAAAATTACGCCTAATGTGCAAAAGCTGCTGGACGATATGGCAGATACGATGTATGAAGCGGAAGGAGTAGGTCTTGCTGCTCCGCAGGTAGGTATTCTGAAGCGGCTCATCGTCGTAGATGCTGGAGATGAGCATGGCTTGATTAAAATGATCAATCCGGAAATTGTGGCCGAAGAAGGGGAGCAACTGGGACCTGAAGGCTGCCTGAGTATTCCGGGGTTGAACGGGGATGTACGTCGTGCCGAGAAGGTTACAGTCAAGGGACTGGATCGCGAGGGCAAGGCTATTACCGTAACAGCGACTGGGTTGCTTTCTCGTGCTTTTCAGCATGAAATCGACCATTTAAATGGAGTATTGTTCACGGATATTGCAGAAAAAGTATATGAGGTTGCTCTGGAACAACCAGGACCGAACCGCCAGACAGGGGAGTGAGGTTCGATGAGTCAAGATATTCGTATTATCTTTATGGGAACACCCGAATTTGCAGTGCCATCGCTGAACATGTTGCTGGACAACGGATATAACGTGGTCGGTGTAATTACTCAGCCAGATAAACCACAGGGACGAAAAAAAATATTGACGCCTACACCAGTCAAGGAAGCAGCTGAGAAGCGCGGACTGCCTGTGCTGCAACCGACCCGCCTGCGGCAGCCGGAAGCGGTGGCTCAGGTGGCGGAGTTACATCCCGACCTGATCGTAACCGCAGCTTATGGGCAAATTTTGCCTAAGTCTGTATTAGACCTGCCTCGTTTCGGCTGTTTGAATGTGCATGGTTCGCTACTTCCCCGTTATCGGGGAGGGGCACCGATCCAGCGCGCAATTATTAACGGCGAAACGGTGACAGGCGTGACGCTAATGTATATGGCGGAAGGATTGGACACTGGCGACATGATATCGCGGGTTGAAGTTGCTATAGAGCCTGAGGATACGTCGGGCACCATTTTTGAGAAGCTAAGCGTAGCCGGAGCTAGACTTTTGCAGGACGAACTGCCCAAGTTGCTGGCAGGGCAATCAGACCGGACGCCGCAAAATGAGGACGAGGCGACCTATGCCCCGAACCTGACCCGTGATGATGAGCGCATTACCTGGAGTGATCATGCGCAGCAAATATACAACCGGATTCGCGGCCTGGTTCCTTTCTCCGGCGCGTTTACACTCTGGGAGAATAATGTTTTTAAAATATGGGCTGCGGAGCAGCCTTCCATAAATAATGAAGCAAGTGGCTCAAATACTCCAGCACCCGGTACGGTTCTTCAATTAACTGCTCGTGGTATTGAGGTGCAGACAGGTGAAGGCACCCTCTGGCTGACTCAGGTTCAACCGGCAGGCAAAAAGGTTATGGAAGCTGGCACCTTTGCACGCGGCGGACAGATGAAGCCCGGCATGGTGCTCGGGTGAGCGGGGGACACTCCCGTCAGGGAGACCAACGCAAGGGTGTAGGGGCCAGATCCGGCAAGACTCGTAAACAGACGGCACGGGAAGTTGCACTTGATGTGTTGATCGGTGTAGAGCAAGAGGGCGCGTATAGCAATCTCGAGCTCAATCGTCGGCTTCAGCAGGCGGGCCTATCTGCAAGTGACGCTGGTTTGACGACAGAACTTGTATACGGTACAGTCGCACGCCGAAACACTCTGGATTATTTTCTGAATAAATTTGTTCAAAAAGGAACGGCCAAGCTTCAGCCATGGGTACGTTCATTGCTGCGGATGAGCGTATATCAGCTAGTGTATCTGGATCGGGTTCCGGACCATGCAGTGGTTAGTGAAGCAGTGACCATTGCCAAGCGGCGCGGACATCAGGGGATATCCGGTATGGTCAATGGCGTGCTTCGCAGCATGCTGCGTGAGCCGGACAAGCTGCGTATTCCTAATGATTTGTCGGCAGAGGAACGGATTTCGTTGGAACATTCCCATCCACAGTGGCTAGTTAAGCGCTGGATCAAGCAATACGGTGCGGAGACAGCTGAGGCTATATGCAGGGCTAATAACGAGCCCCCTGCGGTTAGCGTACGAGTGAATACGACGATGATCAGTCGTGACCAGCTGCTGGACGAGATGGTTGCAAAAGGGATTGATGCCGTTCCTTCGTCTGTTAGCCCCTATGGGATTGTTGTTCGTAGCGGCGGAAATATGGCGCTTACCTCTTGGTATACGGATGGATTATTATCTATACAGGATGAAAGCTCCATGCTTGTTGCCGAAGCGGTCGCTCCTGAGCCCGGCATGACAGTGCTGGATTGCTGCGCGGCTCCAGGCGGCAAAACATCTCATATGGCTGAGCTGATGAAGGATCGCGGCCGGATCGTTGCGAACGATCTGCATGCCCACAAGCATCAATTAATCCGTGAGCAAGCGAATCGGCTTGGTCTGGATGCCGTGGAGACGGTTACTGGCGATGCTTTGGACTTAAAGGAACGATATGCTCCCGCTTCTTTTGATCGTATTTTGCTCGATGCGCCTTGCTCTGGCTTTGGAGTGATTCGCCGTAAACCCGATCTGCGTTGGAGCAAAACTGCAGAGGATGTGCGCGACATTACTCAACTGCAGCATGAGTTGCTGGATAATGTGGCCGGACTGTTGAAGCCGGGTGGTATTCTGGTATACAGCACTTGCACGATTGAGCCTGACGAAAATGAAGGGCAATTGGCTCGGTTTTTAAGCGAACATCCAGAGTATGAGTTGGCAAAGGATCATTCTTTTCCAGACATGAGTCACGAGAAGGACAATATGCGGAAAGGCTCGGTACAGCTATTGCCGCAGGATTTCCATAGTGACGGATTTTATATCGCGCGTCTGCGCCGGGTAAAGTAGCTCGAAAGAGAATTTCAGGTAGCTGCCCACCAGTATTTCCACAATCCGCCGGATACCTCCGGCGGTTTTTTGCATGAAGACGAAAAATTTTTACCCCCTCGGGGATTTGTGCTAAAATAGGAAGAATGAAAAATACGATCTGCGATCAAACAGAACTTAACAAAGAAGGAACGGGTGCAAATATTGATGAAACCTTTTATATATGATTTAACACTGGAAGAGCTTCAGGACTGGGCCAAAAATAATGGCGAGCCTGCCTTTCGGGGAGGACAAATTTTTGACTGGCTGTATGTAAAGCGGGTCAATAACTTCAGTGAGATGACGAATTTGTCCAAGGCGCTGCGAGAGAAGCTGGAGGAGCAATTCAGTTTTGTGACACTGCACGAAATTACAAAGCTGGAATCGAAAGATGGTACTGTTAAATTTCTGTTTGGTTTACACGATGACCATGCGATTGAGACGGTTATCATGAGACACAATTACGGAAACAGTATTTGTGTAACGACTCAAGTGGGCTGCCGGATTGGCTGCACTTTTTGTGCCTCGACGCTGGGAGGTCTCAAACGAAACCTGACGGCTGGCGAAATTACGGCACAGGTGGTGCAGGCTCAGAAAATTTTGGATAAAACGAATGAACGAGTGAGCAGCATTGTGATTATGGGCTCAGGCGAGCCCTTTGAGAATTATGACGCGACGATGACATTTTTGCGGACAATGATTCATGAGAAGGGTCTGAATATTGGTCAACGTCATATTACGGTGTCAACCAGTGGCATTGTACCGAATATTTATAAATTTGCTGACGAGGATACACAAATTAATCTGGCCATATCCATTCATGCGCCTAATGATGCGCTTCGTTCGAAGCTGATGCCTGTCAATCGGCGTTATCCTTTTAAGGATGTTATGGATTCTCTTCGTTATTATCTTGCTAAGACAGGACGAAGAATTTCGTTTGAATATGCCTTGATCGGTGGGGTAAACGACCAGGCGGAACATGCTGAAGAGCTTGCGGATGTGTTGAAGGACATGCTGTGTCACGTCAATTTGATTCCAGTCAACCATGTGCCTGAGCGTAAATATGTACGCACATCGCGCAGCGATATTTTTAATTTTCAACGTATTCTTGCCGAAAAAGGCGTCAATGTGACGATCCGGCGTGAACAGGGTCACGATATTGCCGCTGCCTGCGGCCAGTTGCGTGCAAAGCATATGGAGTTGGGGTGAAACCATTTGATCAATACAGTTCATGTCAGCCATGTCGGACGCGTGCGTTCGGTAAATGAGGATTCTGCCTGGATCAGGCACTTGGAGCAAGGTTATATTCTGGGAATTGTTGCCGATGGTATGGGAGGGCATTTGGCCGGTGATACGGCCAGCCGCCTTGCGGTAGAGACACTTGCCGCTGATTTGGCGACGCTGGAGAGCGGATTATCCGCACATTCTTTGACGGCGGCGCTCAGCGACGCTATTTTGCATGCCAATGAAGTCATCTTCCAAACGGCTGCGAGCGATGAGCAGTATCATAACATGGGGACGACAGTTGTTGCTGTTTTGCTCAACAATGCATCTGGAATTATCGGACATATTGGTGACAGTCGCGCTTATGTTATATCCAAAGGGACGGTGCGTCAGCTTACAGAAGACCATACATTAGTTAATGAGTTGTTCAAGAACGGACAGATCAGTAAGGAAGAGCGGGAGAACCATCCCCGTCGCAATGTGTTGACACGGGCATTGGGCACTGATTCCGAGGTGAAGGTGGACATCGACACCGTTACGCTGGACAAAGGCGATGTGCTATTACTATGCAGCGACGGATTA
Source organism: Paenibacillus ottowii (assembly GCF_006874425.1). Lineage (GTDB taxonomy): Bacteria > Bacillota > Bacilli > Paenibacillales > Paenibacillaceae > Paenibacillus > Paenibacillus ottowii. The sequence continues at coordinate 514,912 of NZ_VIJZ01000002.1, read as the reverse complement.
AGCAATTTGGTAACAGAGGAACAGATCAGTAAGGTAGTAGGTGCCGCGGAAAATCCTTTGGAGGAACGTGCGGATCGTTTGCTGCATCTAGCGTTGCTTGCAGGTGGAGACGATAACATTACTGTGGCTTTGTTTGAATTGCCCGACAACACGGTTTCATTGAGTGAAAAGGGGTGTGAAGCATGATCGGGCACCTGCTTGGGGGAAGATACGAAATTATTGAGCGCATCGGCGGCGGTGGTATGGCGCTGGTGTATAAGGCTCAAGACATTTTGCTGAATCGCAACGTTGCGGTTAAGGTGTTGCGTCAGCAATTTGTTCATGATGAGGAATTTATTCGCCGGTTTCGGCGCGAAGCACAGTCAGCAGCTTCGCTTTCTCATTCGAATGTGGTCAGTATTTATGATGTCGGTCAAGAAGATGAAATCCATTATATTGTAATGGAGTGCGTCGAAGGCAAAAATTTGAATGAGATTATTAAAGAACGTGCACCATTGCAAGTGGATGAAGCAGTGCGGATTGCTTCCCAGATTTGTGATGCGCTGGAACATGCTCACCAAAACCAGATTATTCACCGGGACATTAAGCCACATAATATTTTAATTGGACGTAATGGACGGGTTAAGGTTACCGACTTTGGGATTGCTCGAGCTGTTACGTCAACGACAATTACACAGACAGGTTCTGTTGTGGGTTCTGTTCATTATTTTTCACCTGAGCATGCAAAGGGTGTCGTTACTGGCGAAAAATCGGACTTATATTCTTTAGGTATTGTCTTATATCAAATGCTGACAGCACAGCTGCCTTTTCTGGGAGAAAGCCCAATTAGTGTAGCACTTAAGCATTTACAAGAGGAATTCGAGGAACCACGTAAAATTAACCCGTTGATTCCGCAAAGTGTGGAAAATGTTATTTTAAAATCAATGCGAAAAAATCCGGAGGAACGTTACCAATCGGCAGACGAAATGCTAAGAGATTTGGAAACCTGTCTGCTACCCGGACGGCGTAATGAATCCAAGTTGGAGTTTGCACATTTGGATGATGAGGACCAAACGCGAGTGATCCCGGCAATTAAGCCTCAACAATTAGGGGTGTCTTCCAGTGGTGACGATGAGCCTGTCCAACCTCGGGAGTCTGAACAGCTTCCGGGCAAGCAATCGTCCAAGAAAAGTAGAAAAAAAGCGATCTTCTGGGTAACACTAGTGTTAGTGCTGCTTTTGTGCATGGGCGGCGTGGTGTATTATGTGCAAAGTGCACTTGTCGTGCCTGAGGTGAAAGTACCAAGTGTACTGACACAAACAGAAGACCAAGCGAAGCTCATTCTAAGTAAAGCAGGCCTCGTCATTGACGAGCCAATCCAGCATGAATATAAAGAGGGGATTGCACCGGGAGTTGTTTTTTATCAAAGCTACCCTGAAGGTTCCCAAGTCAAGGAAGGCACAGAGATTAGTCTGAAGGTCGGGATTGCCAAGCCGCTCACTCCGATGCCCGATGTCAAAGGACAAAGCTACGAGAATGCTGTCAAGCTACTGACTGCCCAACAAATTAAGGAAACGCAGATTCAGCAAAATGGGCAGTTCAGTGATCAACCCGAAGGGACCGTCCTTAGCCAAACACCCGCTGCCAATGAACCATTTGATAAGGATTCGGTTCAGGTAGTGCTCACAGTCAGCAAAGGCGCTGCCACTGTTAAAATGCCGAATCTGGTGGGGATGACGCAGAGCCAAGCGGAAAATGAGGTTAAAAAAGCAGGGCTTAAGGTTGGTTCGATCAAAGAGGAATCTAGCTATGAGCAGGAAAAAGGAAAAGTAACCAAGCAATGGCCGTCAGAGGCAGGCAGTGAATTGCCCCCAAATACGGAAATTACATTTTACGTAAGTACTGGTTACCCGCCAGAGGCGATTACGTTAGCGTTTAATGTACCTGTGGCGCCGAAGGAAGAGGGCAAGAACAGTAAGATTCGTATCACTTATACAGATGCACGTGGAGAAAATCAGGAATGGGGAAGCCGTACGATTAATACGACACAGGTGTTTACTATCAACCTGCTGATGGCTCCGAATAAAGATAGTGTCGTCTCCGTATATAGAGATGGTAAGTTTGTTGATACGTATCCTGTTTCTTATATTGATGCCAAAAATGGAACGGTGACGATGCCTCAAATCGCTCCACCCGCGGGAACAACACCGGCCGATACATCTGGTGGTACTTCCTCGCAGAATGGAAATGGAAATGGAAACGGCGAGGAAGGAAACAACGGGGAATCTTCTAATGATAGTGGTAATGGTGGAGGCGACTCTAATAACCAGGAGGGCACTGAAGGCAATGGTGACCCTTCTGCCTTCGCCCCAGGAACGGATGGAGCTGCGCGCAGTGAGTTGGCGGTTAGCAAAAAAAACACCCCAGGTCATGGTCCCCACAAAAAGAAAGACAAAGTGATCGAGGCTGTGCAGCATCAGTAAACTTACGAGAGAAAGAAGCTTAACCTGTTCCACACAATGAAACTTGAACTTTATGAAGGAGGACATCTTACACATGCCTGAAGGTCTGATCGTCAAGGCGCTCAGCGGATATTATTATGTCTCCAGCCTGGATCAGGATGGGCGTCCGGTATCCGGCGAAGCTACGGTACAATGCAGAGCACGCGGTCTGTTCAAGAAAAAAGAGATTACACCTCTTGTCGGTGATCGGGTCGTTTATGAACTGACTGAAAACGGAGAAGGTATGGTCAAGGAGATTAGAAAGCGTACGACGGAGCTGATTCGCCCTCCGGTTGCTAATACCACGCTGGCCGTGCTGCTGTTTTCCCTGCGTGAGCCGGATTTAAACCTGCCCTTACTGGACAAATTTTTAGTCCATATTGAGCACGCCGGGCTGGATACAATTATCTGTCTGACCAAGCGCGATCTGTATGAAGGCGATCCTTCGGAAGATGATACGGTGCTGATGGTTCAGGAAATGTATCGGAAGATCGGTTACGAGGTGCTGGTAACTAGTGCCCGTACCGGAGAGGGGACGGCTGAGCTTAAGAAACTGTTGGCCGGTCAAATCAGCGTGTTTTCCGGTCAGTCAGGTGTAGGAAAATCCTCCATGCTTAATGCTTTGGAGCCCGGGTTAACGCTAGAGACGAGCGCCATAAGCAATAAGCTGGGACGAGGAAGACATACAACTCGCCATGTGGAGCTGATTCCTCTAGACAACGGTGGGTTTGTAGCGGATACACCAGGGTTTAGCCAACTGGATTTTTTGGAGCTGGGTGTGGAAGAGTTATCTCCTTGTTTTCGAGAATTCCAACAGTATGCGGAAGGCTGCAAATTCCGAGGTTGCACGCATATTCACGAACCTGGCTGTAAAGTAAGAGAGGCTCTGGAAGAAGGACATATTTCACAGGGAAGATATGACAGTTATCTGCAATTTTATCAGGAATTAAAAGAAAAAAAGCGGAGGTATTGAGCATATGTTAAAAATAGCACCGTCGATTTTATCCGCTGATTTTGCTAGTTTGGGCAGTGAAGTAGCAGAAGCTCAGGCAGCGGGAGCAGATTGGATTCATGTGGATGTTATGGATGGTCATTTTGTACCCAATATTACACTGGGTCCCCCTATCGTTCAGGCTATTCGGCCGCATACGAATCTCCCATTGGACGTTCACCTTATGATTGAGCACCCTGAACGTTATATTGGCGATTTCATAAAAGCAGGAGCCGATATCATCACGGTTCATGCTGAGGCCTGTGTTCATTTGCATGGTGTCATTCACTTGATCAAACAGCAAGGAGCGTTGGCGGGAGTGGCTCTCAATCCGGGAACATCACCATACGTGATCAAGGAAGTACTGCCTAATGTGGATATGATTCTAGTGATGACGGTTAATCCTGGTTTTGGCGGTCAGTCCTTCATTCCAGAAACGTTGAATAAAATCAGACAAATCCGTGCTTGGTTGAACGAATTGGGTCGTCCAGACGTACATATCGAGGTGGACGGAGGTATTGCGGAGGAGACGGCACCAGCCGTATTTGAAGCGGGTGCCAACGTATTGGTGGCAGGTAGTGCGGTATACGGCAAAGCAGACCGCGCAGCGGCTATTACGACTATTCGGAATAGTGTTGCTCATTTGTCCCAGTGAAGCTAACTGAAGCACTATGGATGACCTTAGCGAGTATACTGACGGGGCTGACCCTCAGTTGTTTCTCGCTAGTAAAGGCGCCTTGGAATGCTATTCTTTCACTTTTGGCAATTCTTATTGTCATGTTTTATTTTCGTAAAAATGAACGGCGTGGTTTGCGTATCGGTTTTGTAGTGTTCAGTGTGCTTTATTATATTCTGTTTATTTTCATACTCTCAACATATCTCTATGTACGCGGACTTGTCTGATGGTATAGCCTGGGATGGTTGTGCATAAATATGGTTACATGAGCGGGATTCTCATGTAGCCTTTTTTTGTGGGGCAACAACCCTTGATAGGTTGCATAAACTACAGAGAACGGATGCAGGAGGATGATGGGGAGGGTGAGGCATGAAGTTTTACACAATCAAGCTGCCAAAATTTCTGGGTGGATTCGTCAAAGCCATTTTGAATACATTCCAGAAGAACTGAAATCAATGTAACGCTAACACAGAATGTAGGATGAAGGTCAAAGGTACACAGAAGGCATGCTTCCCGGGCATAGCAGAATAATAGCTCGGCAGTAAACGACAGGAACGCACGGGAAGGTGCCTGACAATTTATCCTCCTGAATCAGTGGGATATTATTCGAGCAACCAAAAAAGCACCCGTTTAAAACGAGGTGCCTTTTGTTTATAACGATATTTTTTTACGACTACACGCGAGTCACTTTACCGGCTTTCAATGCACGAGTGCTGACATAAACGCGTTTCGGTTTACCGTTAACGAGAATGCGAACTTTTTGTACGTTGACGCCCCAAGTACGGCGATTACGGTTGTTAGCGTGAGATACGTGGTTACCGCTGCCAGGCTTTTTGCCTGTTACAGAACATTTACGAGACATGATTCCACCTCCTATTCTGAAAATAACCAAACTCCATATGGAATGGGTCGCTCTTCAGGCCGACTGGCTCAGCCGGACTTTATAAGTCACTAACCTGAACAAAACAATACTTAAATATAATATCATAGTCAAAAAAGCTCCGTCAACTGATTCAAAAACTTTATTTATTTCTCTTTCGCATTATAGTACAATATGGGATAGCTATTGCTGCGACTATTTTGTTTTTTAATGAAATGTGAATTTTTATTCCAGTCATGCCGGGCAGTTCAGAGGCGGGACCATAATCATCATTCCGGCCAATGATTTTTTGTTGGGCAGTTGACTGGTTTTTCATATTATATGAGCTGTGGAAAGAAACCAGGGGATGGTGCGGAAGCTTGCTGAAAGGGTGACATTCGTATTCGTCGTCTGGCTTTAGTATAATTCAATTGAACCTTGAACAAGGTGTTGTGAAAATGAATTGCAAAACAATTGTATTAAGCTAGGAAGGGGAATTCTCTTGAGTAATCGTTCTTTGAATGGAACAGACTTTACCGCGATGGTTTTAGCCGGGGCGGAACAATTACAGCAGCATGCGGAACATGTCAATTCACTAAATGTATTCCCGGTGCCAGACGGTGATACGGGAACGAATATGAATCTGACGATGCGCGCGGGCGTAACGGAATTAAAGAGGGGAGATTCTTCCTCTATCGGTGTCATGTCCGGCATATTATCCAAAGGCTTGCTGATGGGGGCCCGCGGCAATTCAGGGGTTATCCTGTCTCAGTTGTTCCGTGGCTTCAGCCGTTACGCTGCCCCATACGAGGAATTGAATACCCTTCAGTTCGCATCGGCATTGCAGAGCGGGGTGGATGCGGCCTACAAGGCGGTGGTTAAGCCGGTGGAGGGTACAATTCTTACCGTGGCGAAGGAAGCAGCCAGACATGCTGTGTTTTTCTCGCGCCGGACGAACGACATCACAGAACTGATGGAAGAAGTGCTTGCCAAAGCAAAGGAAACGCTTGCCATGACGCAGGACATGCTCCCTGTACTGAAGCAAGTAGGAGTTGTAGACTCGGGTGGGCAAGGGCTTGTGTATATTTATGAAGGGTTTATGCAGCATCTGGGAAGCGGATTGGTAACCGCTCCAACTTCTAAAGGCAATAATGTACGTCCTACTTTTACTCCTTATGTGTCGGAGAGACCTACTGGTGCGCCGATTGCTCCTTCTCCAGATGCGCCTATTTCTGCGCAGGCGAAGCTCGAAACGGATAATATTGAGTTTTTGTATGATATGGAGTTTTTTATTAATCGACAATTGGGCGAAGCGCAAGGTACGAATTTTGATGAGGAAGTTTTCCGGAAAGCGTTGTCAGTAGATGGTGATTCGATTATCGTTATTTCGGACGATGATGTCATCAAGGTACATGTGCATTCTAAGGCTCCGGGTGAAGTATTGAATCTTGCGCTGCGTTACGGAGAAATTACTCAGATTCGAATTTTGAATATGCGTGAACAGCATCGTGATTTGTTGTCTGCGGGCATGGATGGTGCTCCTGAGCCTGAGTGGTTTGCTGAAATACCAGCAGAGCCTGCACGTGAGGAGGAGCCTTCTGAGCCTCCAGCTCATGAACTGGCCCCCTTTGGCTTTATAGCTGTGGCTCCTGGTGAAGGGATTGCTGATATTTTCAGAAGCTTGGGTGTTGATGTTGTCCTTTCTGGTGGTCAGACCATGAATCCAAGCACAGAGGACTTCGTTAATGCGGCCCGCTCGATTGCGGCTCAACATATTTTTATTCTGCCGAATAATTCCAATATAATCTTGGCGGCTGAACAAGCGCGTGAATTGCTAGAAGTGGAACGTTTGGTGTCGGTGATTCCGAGCAAAACAATCCCACAAGGCATTGCAGCTGCATTTGCCTTCCAAGAGGAAGAAGCCTTTGAGGTCAATCAAGATAATATGCGGGATGCGGTCACCCGTGTGAAGTCTGGACAAGTGACCTATGCGGTACGGGATACGACACTTGATGATCTGCATATTACGGCTGGCCACTATATTGGTATTCAGGATTCTAAAATTGTGGCGACCGAGGAGCAATTAATGGCAACTGCTCGTCTTTTGCTGGCGAAAATGTTGGTGAACGGCGATGAAATTGTTACGATTCTTACAGGATCGGACGCAAAACAAGAAGAGACAGACCAGCTTGTTGTGTGGCTTGAAGAAAATTATTCGGATGTTGAAGTGGAAGTCCATGAAGGTGGTCAGCCGATTTATCCTTATCTGTTCTCCGTGGAAACCTGATGAGGTGTAGTGCAGCCATAGTAGCCCACTACAAAAGGAGGACTGACCGATGAGCAGTACTATCATTTTGACGGACAGCACAGCTGATATTCCACAGGAATTAGTAGACCGTCTCGGTATAGTTGTCGTACCGCTGACGGTGATGTTCGGCAGCACAGCTTATCTGGACGGCATTGAGATGTCAGCTGCGCAGTTTTACAGTGAGTTGGTACGGGCTGATGAGCTGCCTACGACGTCACAGCCATCACCCGCCCGCTTTTTGGAGACGTATAGGACGTTGTTGGAGCAATATCCCGAGAGCCAGATTGTCTCTATCCATTTATCTTCGGGTGTGAGCGGAACGTATCAATCCGCCCTGCTGGGCAAGTCCATGTTGGAGAAACATGAAGATAGAGTGACCGTTGTGGATTCCAAGTCGGCCTCATATGGATATGGTATGCTCGTGGTTTATGCCGCAGAGCTGGCGGTTGCCGGGCAATCTCCAGCTGATATTGTTCAGGCTGTTAAACGTCTCGGGGAACGCCGTTGTTTGTATTTCCTGGTGGATACACTGGAATACTTGCAAAAAGGTGGACGAATTGGCAAGGCAGCGGCTATGGTTGGTACGTTGCTTAACATTAAGCCGATTCTTTCAATTGACAAAGAAGGCATTATTTATTCGGCTGATAAGGCGAGAGGGAATAAAAAAGCGACAGCGCGAATTATTGAACTACTGGAGCGGGATTTAAAAGGCCAAAAAATTAATATTGCTGTGGGTCATACAGCAGATCGCTCGACGGCAGAAGCGTTCGTCGCTCAGCTGGCAGAGCATTTTGAACTGGGAGATCAAATATATACTGAACTTGGTGCCGTGATCGGAACTCATGTGGGACCAGGAACGATTGGTATTTTTGCATGGCCGGCTGGAGATGAGAGATAATATGCTGCAATTGGATCAAATACCTTTAAAACAAATACACGGCGTGAGTGCTCTCAAAGAAGGAGAGCTTCACGCTTTTGGCATTTCTAATGTGCAAGACATGCTGGAATACTATCCGTTTCGGTATGAAGATTACCGACTGCGCTCGCTAAGCGAAGTGAAGGACGGAGATAAGGTTACAGTACAGGCAAAAATCATGGGCATTCCGGTGCTTCAACGTTATGGGCGCAAATCAAGGTTGACTTGTAAATTGATGGCTGAGGACTGGATGTTTACTGCAACATGGTTTAATCGGCATTTTCTAAAGGATCAGCTAACATCAGGCCGTGAAATTGTGGTGACGGGGAAATGGGATCTTAAGCGAATGCAGATGACTGTTGCAGACTCTGAGTTCCCTGATAAAGGAGTGGCCCGTTCGGGAACACTTCAACCAGTGTACTCTATAGGGGGCAAGATTACGCAGAGCTGGATGCGAAAAACAATGAATCAGACGCTCCAGCAGTTTGGTCAAATGATTCCCGAGATATTGCCGGATCAGCTGGTACGAAAGTATAGTATGATGCCGCGCAAGCAGGCGATTGCAGGCATACACCAACCTCAGGACAATCGAGAGGGACAAGAGGCACGGGGACGGATGGTGTATGAGGAACTATTTTTATTTCAGTTGAAAATGCAGGCATTCCGGGCGTTAAATCACGGTCGAGCGGACGGGGTGGTGCATACGGTGGATAACGCCACGATTCGTGAATTTGTGAGGGCTTTGCCCTTTGAGTTAACGGATGCACAAAAGAAGGTTGAGCTTGAAATACTCCATGATCTACGCTCGCCTTATTGCATGAACCGTCTGCTCCAAGGGGATGTGGGATCGGGGAAAACAGTGGTTGCCGCCATCGGTTTATTTGCAACAGTACGTTCCGGTTTTCAGGGAGCACTGATGGTGCCAACCGAAATTTTGGCCGAGCAGCATATGCGGTCGCTTCAAAAGCTGTTTGAACCCTTTGGGATCAGCGTGGGCTTACTGACAGGAAGTACAACGGGGAAGAAGCGTAAGGAGTTGCTTGCCGCTCTTCAGATGGGTCTGCTGGACATTGTGGTGGGCACGCATGCTCTTATTCAGGAGGATGTGTATTTCCGCCAGCTTGGACTAGTTGTAACGGATGAACAGCATAGATTCGGGGTAAATCAGCGTAGTGTATTGCGCCGCAAGGGTTACAATCCGGATGTACTGACCATGACAGCCACACCGATCCCGCGTACGCTGGCGATTACTGCTTTTGGTGATATGGATGTTTCTACGATATCAGAGCGTCCCAAAGGACGTATTCCGATTTCTACGTATTGGGTGAAGCACGAGCTGATGGATCGAGTGCTCGGTTTTATTTCCCGAGAGGTAGATCAGGGACGGCAGGCTTATCTGATTTGTCCGTTGATTGAAGAGTCGGAGAAGCTGGATGTACAGAATGCCATCGATCTGCATATTCAAATGCAGCAGGCCTTTCCACATTATCGTGTTGGGCTACTGCATGGGCGAATGACGCCTGCAGAAAAGGAAGAAGTTATGCGTTCTTTCTATGCAAACGAGGTTCAGTTACTCGTTTCAACCACGGTTGTAGAGGTGGGGGTAGATGTGCCCAACGCGACACTAATGGTTATTATGGATGCAGATCGCTTTGGGTTGTCCCAGTTACATCAGTTACGTGGACGTGTCGGACGGGGCGCACATGCCTCGTACTGTGTACTGATCGCTGATCCTAAGTCGGAGGTAGGTCAGGAGCGGATGAAGGTTATGACCGATACAGATGACGGTTTTGAGGTTGCTAGACGCGATCTGGATTTGAGAGGGCCGGGGGATTTTTTTGGCACCAAGCAGAGCGGGTTGCCCGAGTTTCGGTTAGCAGATATGGTAGCGGATTTTGAGGTGCTGGAAAAGGCACGTGAGGATGCAACAGATCTGATCAAGGACTCCTCTTTTTGGACATCTCCGCAATATGAAGCGCTTCGCGGTTATTTGCAAAAAGAGCAGATTTTTCAGGGAGATCTGATCGACTGACCTATCATGAATGATGAGGAATTTTAAACGTTTTTAACAGATAGGCACAATGGACAGGCTGGCCGTCATATATTTGGGAATGACCGAATGATATGGGAGGTGTGGCGACATTGAGCTATCAGCAATATGGAATTAGTCCGCAACTGGTGGAACGGATTAAGCTGAAAATGAAAAATCGTGCGCTCAAGGAGCGGGTTAAGCAGCAGATCGAGGGTGTGACCAAGGCGGATCTGCAGAACAAAGCCAAAGTACGTCATCTTGTGAAGTCCACTTCTGCTATTTTAAACGAACGATTGACGGCTGCACAGGAGGAGCAACTGGTCGCCTTCGTATTGGCACAAAAAATTGATCCGTCCAATACGTTCCATCTGATCAAGCTGTGGGGAATGTTCCGTTGATTGCTGTTTGTGGGGGGGCTCAAGGCGCTCCCCATGTATTTTGTGAAGCACAGATAAAAAAGGATTGCCTGATTTAGGCGATCCTTTTTTGTTTAGATTTGTATTTCATTCCCCGGGCAATAGCCTGTGAGCTTAATACAGGACTTTATTTATCATGATTGAAATCTTGATAGATGTTTCAGGGTCTGGCCAGCATGGTCTAGATACTCAATCACTTTGCCGCCCTCACCTTATCCGAAGAACTAGAATCCAGCTATTGTAAGGAGGGTTCAGCTTGTTCCCGTCTTGCCCGAACTTCCTGGACAATTTTACTGTTCATTGTTTCTGTCAGCTCATAATTCTTCATTGGACCTACGGCGAGGAATGTCAGAATACCCGGTATAATTGTAAATAGTAGCGAGAGCCAAGTAAGGGTTGTATTTGTTTGGACTATATTAGGCTGATAACCCGCCAACGCCAGCGCATAACCACCTACGGCGCTGCCGATTGCAGCCGCCAATTTGGCCCGAAAAACGTTAGCAGAGAAAACCATCCCCTCTGATCTGTTTCCTGTTTTCCACTCTCCATAATCGACGCAATCTGCTAGCATTGTGGACATCACTACGTAGTTCAGTCCCACGCCAAAAGAAATGATACAGCTGAGAATAAAGACAAGACTAATCGAGTTACCACAGAAATAGAGAGCTACCATGGATATGGAGGTGATTAGCACCCCTGCTATGCTCGTGCTCTTTTTGCCGATCCACTTGGCAGTGAACGGAACTGCGACGTTGCCTGCGATTTGAAAGCCCACAGTTAGCCCCTTAAACAATGGAATGAATGCTTCGGCACCTAGGTTATATTTAAAATAATACAGAGTAAATGCATTACGGATGTTGGCGGTCATTTCGATAATAAAAAACGAGATAATCAACAACCGCAATGGTCGGTTTTCAAAGAAGAATAGGCGGAGTACCCCTTTTAACGTTTGTTTTTCATGTCGAGGCACTACGTATCTCTCTTTTACGCCAAACACTGTAAACATCATGCAGACGAAGAATAGGCCACAGAGTACAGCAACCGCTCCAGCCCATCCGTTGAAGAAATAGACGAGGGGAAGCGCTACGACATTGACGGTCCACAAGCCGGCACTTGCAACCGTACGAGGAACAGTCACGACTTTGGTTCGTTCTGCAGCATCTTTGGTTATAGCGGCGGACAGTGACCAATACGGAATATCCAATATAGAATAGCTAATGCTCCAAGCGATATAGGTAACATAGGCATAAACCAGCTTTCCGGCGGAAGAAAGGTCCGGACTGAGGAAGAGCGCCAAGGTGGTCAGTGTTACCAAGAAAGCACCGATGAACATGTAAGGCCTAAATTTCCCCCAACGCGTATTCGTGTTGTCGACTGCGATGCCGATAAAGATGTCAACTACCGCGTCAATCACCCGTGCCACCATCAGCAAAGTCCCGACTGCAAGCGCATTCAACCCAAAGCTGTCAGTATAGAAAAACATGAGATAAACGGCGGTTAAATTGTAAATAACATTCATCCCATAACTACTCAGTGAGTAAGAGATTAGTGTTTTTAAACTGACTTTGTCGCTATTTTTTGCAGATGCAGAAGTAAGCATGTTTTAACCCCTTTCAAAAATTGACGATCATAACAGGCTGTTATGATGTATTGTCATGGAAGGTTGTAAGCGTTATCTTGTGATACAGAATAACAAAAGCTGTAGCAGGAGTACATGATTTTTCTAAAGCAAAAGATAGCAAAAACAAAGATTGTTACAAATATTTATAGATTAAGGTTCCATTTTAGGTCTTATGATATGCTTCTTAATTTATGCTATATTTGTTATGAAGGCACCGCCCCTTGGTTAACTATAAAATTCTGAAGCATGGAGGTTAGGGATGGGTGACAATATGATTCAATTTGTAGACACACGTACCAGTTCAAAACATAAAAATATTACAGATTTAATTTTGTATAATTGTGGCTCGGAGCCTTGTTCTCCCAACCAGGATTTCGGACCTATCGCCAGGGATTTCAATCTTATTCACTTTGTATTAAAGGGTAGAGGCAAGCTGATTTTAGATCAGGAAACATACAACATAGAGAAGGGACAGGCTTTTTTAATCCCTGCCAATAAGGCTGCTTATTATCAAGCTGATGAGCACGAGCCATGGGAGTATAGCTGGGTAGGTTTTATGGGGATTAAATCTGAGATGTATTTGCAAAATATCTCTCTTGTTCAGGATAATCCGTATGTGGTAAGTATCGAAGACATCACTTTTTTTCATTCGACTATTCTTGAAATGCTTCGTATAGGGAATAACACACTTTCTTCATCTTTGGCTATTCAGGGCTATTTGTGCCATATTCTCGCCAAGCTGGTGCATGAAACAGGTGAAACGATGCCTGTGAAAGAAGAGCTTCCCTATTCAGTTCAAGCTATTAACTACATGGAGAAAAACTATAACGGGGGCATTCAAATCAGTGAGGTGGCAGAGTATCTCGGGCTTCACCCTAATTACTTGACCTCTGTTTTTAAACAGGAAATAGGCGAAACACCAAAGCAGTATTTAATGAACATTCGGCTTAAAAAGGCATGCGAGCTATTACAGGATACCAGTTACTCTATTCAAGTAATCTCCAATTCTGTCGGTTACTCGGATCAACTGACCTTTTCGCGGGCATTTAAAAATATGATGGGCATATCTCCCAGCGCTTATCGCGAGAAAATTCTTTGATTTTGCTATATATATCTTATAAAAATACTGGTGCTTGGGGTAGGGGTATTTTGATATCGTAAAGATGTTGGTTTTTCCTGTATGGTATTTTAAAGGATTGCACGGAAGCACTCACTTTACGAGAGGGGAAATGCATGTGGATACACTCATTGCCTTTATTCCAGCCATAGGCTGGGGATTCATGCCGATTCTAGCACAAATGACAAAAGCTAATCCTCGCGAGCAACTGACGGGGACGGTCATCGGTGCCGTATTGTTCGCATTGTGCCTGTATTCGTACTCACCTGTTAGCTTGAAAATCACACCATTTATTGTGAGCTTTGTCTCCGGTGTGTTTTGGTCTATAGGACAGCTGCTTCAATTTCAAGCTTTCCAGAAAGTAAGCGTTTCAACGGCTATTCCTGTTATTTGCGGGCTGCAACTCATGGGAACGACGCTTTTTGCAGCACTAATCCTGGGCGAATGGACAACCGGATACCAAATTGGTATTGGATTAGCAGCGCTTATATTTATTTTGTCTGGAATCTTGCTGACGAGTTACCAGGGGAGATCAAGTGGTTTGTCCAAGCCTATGCCCCTTCACATTTTTGTCATGTTGGTTTGTTCGGCTATAGCCTTAACGCTGTATGTTATTATTAATCAAATCTTTCATGTTTCCGGTTTGTCGGTTATCTTGCCGCAATCACTTGGCATGCTGTGTTCAGCACTTTTAATGAACTGTAAGGGTGGGCAGAAGCTCCATCTGGTCCAGGTGCTGCGCAATTTGTCTACGGGTTTGTCGTGGAGCGTGGCGAATTTGGCGCTATTTATTTCGAATGGGCTTATTGGGGTCGCGGCCAGTTTTCCGATCTCTCAGGCGAGTATCGCCATCTCCTGCGTTGGCAGTATTCTAATTTTCAGGGAAAAGAAAAGTTCCCGAGAATGGCTTCGCCTACTGGCCGGCATTACGATAATAATGGTCGGAGTGGGATTGATTAGCCTGGTCAAGCTCTAAGAATATACAGAAGTAGGAGCTGCATGTGCAGTACGGCTACGGGTGTTCAGGATATATAATTGATGCTGTTGGGTTTGGGTGATTTAAGTCGAAAGCTGGGAAATTGATTATCTTACTTGTAATGACCTCCAATCTTCCTAGATCTTTCTAGAGCCTGGCCGACATGGGTGAGGGAGGAGGCTCTTACAATCGCCGCATTGCCGTAACGCTCCTTAATACTGTCAGTGACTTTTTCCAGGGAGCGTGCCCGTGTCTCGTCCTCAAAAAAGGACACCTGATACGTTTCCGCATCCATCAGACTGCTTAGGCTAACGCCCAACCGCCTTACCGGCATGCGGCCCCAAAATTTATAGAAAATTTCCTTGACGGCTTTATAAATTTTGTTCGTGTTGTTAGTTGGATCAGGCAGTTTCATTTGGCGCGAAAATCCGGTCGGCGATTCAAATGGGCTGCACATGCAACTGACGGTAACGACATCCCCCATATACCCTTTGCGCCGGCTGTCCCGACATACTTCCTCAGTGAGTTCGAGCAGAACGGTTTCCACTTCCGAAGGCCGGAGATAGTCTCTGGGAAGGGTCATCATATGGCCAATGGATTTGGGAGGTGTCTCAAATGTTTCCGGCTTCACGGGACTGTGATCAATCCCGTTTGCGGTTCGCCATAACACCTCTGCCTGAATGTTGGACTGTTTGCCGAAATGAGACCGGAATCTATCTTGAAGTCGGGGTAAGGGAGTTCGTGCAATGTCCCCAATGGTGTATAGTCCAAGCCTCTCCAAATGCCGTTCCATACGCGAACCGATGCCGAACATAAGACGTACTGGTTGAGGCCACAGCAAGGTTGCAATGTCGGACGCAGGCAGCAAGAAAATGCCGCTGTCATTTTTTTTAGCCCATATATCTGTTGCTGTTTTAGCCAGCATTTTATTAGGACCCATACCAATGCGAATCCATACTCCTGTTTGTGCCAGCACTTTCTGCTGAATTTCACTTGCAATACTCACCGGATCTCCGAACAGGGAGAGACTTCCGCTCATATCCAGAAACTGTTCATCAATGCTGAAAACCTCAACCAAATCCGTATATTCATTATAAATTTCTGTTATTTTTAATGAGACATCGATATAATGCTGCATGCGCGGGCGTACAATGATAAGGTCAGGACATTTTTTCACAGCTTCCCCCAGACGTTCTGCAGTGGATATACCAAGTTTTTTTGCCAGCGGACACGCAGCTAAAATAATGCCTGAACGAAGTGCAGGGTCACCGGCCACAACAAGCGGCTTATGTTGGTATGTGGGATTATCCGCTTTTTCGACGCTGGTATAAAAGCTTTGGCAGTCCGCTAGAAATATGGTTCTACTTCCACGCTCCTTCAAAACGTTGACCTCCTCTTCTGATATGTAACTGATCATATTCCCAAAATATTATTGAACGTATACTCTTATAGTAGTATTATATACAGAACAAGTGTTCCTAATACAAATGTATTTTTTGGAACATTACAGTTTACGGGAAACCTAGCATGGCGTATCATATTATCTTGAGCAAAAACAAGTGGAAATGAATGAATATTGAGGGGAGAAAACCATTTTTATGAACCCAAAACGTCGACCATCATCTCAAAAACGCAGTAGGTGGCGCATTTTTGGCAGAGTTTTACTGATAAATATCAAGTGGTTCTCGTTTGCGGGTGTACTTGGAGTGCTGTTTGCCGGAGGTCTTGTATCCGGTTATGTGGCGGCACTGGTTCATGATGAACCTGTACGATCACGTCAGTTGATATATGAAAAGGTAAATGAGAATGCTCTGACCAGCTTTGTATTTTTTAATGACCAGGTAACTCCGGTTGGAAGAATGCGCATGGAGGAGGACCGACAGCTCGTTGATCTGAAGGATGTCCCTCAGTCCATTGTGGATGCCCTCATTTCAACGGAAGACAGCCAATTTTATGAGCACCATGGTGTGGATTTCAAGGGAACAGCTCGTGCTGTCAAACAGAAGCTTTTGAATGAAAACCGCCAAACAGGCGGAAGCACATTAACACAGCAGGTGGCCCGAAGAGTCTTCCTCAGTCTGGATAAAACGGACAGCCGAAAGGTGAAGGAAATGCTGCTGGCACTACGTATGGAACGTTTTATGAGCAAAGATAAAATATTAACGGCTTATTTAAACAAAATGCCATTTGGTAATGGTTCTGCTGGTTACAATTTGTACGGGATCAAGTCTGCTTCGTTAGGGATTTTCAATGTAAGTGACTTACATAAGCTTCATATTGCACAAGCGGCTTATTTGGCAGGTCTTCCGCAGCTGCCATCTGTTTATTCCGCTTTTGATGGTAAAGGGAACTTTGATGAAGAGGGTTTCAACAAGGCGATGGAACGCCAACGCGTCGTATTGGGAAGAATGCTCGCAACAGGCAAACTTACGATGTCCGAATATAACGAGGCGCTTCAATTTGACGTGAAAGCGACTCTTGCACCACATCGCGAAAAAAGCTATAATACATTTCCTTATTTGATGCTGGAAACAGAGCGAGAGGCTGCTCAGTTGTTGGTACTTCAGCAAAATCCGAATCTCACAGCAGCCGACATTTCTAAGCCTGAGCATGCAGAACTTCTTCAAAATACACGTGAAGAGTTGCAACGTTCCGGGTATCGAATTTATACAACGATAAATAAAAAAATTTATAGCAACATGCGACAGATTGCAGCCAATCCACAAAACTTTTCTCCATACAGTAAGAAGAAGGGACTAGAACAGATTGCGGCAATCATGATTGATCATAAAACGGGGGCTATTCTCGGTATGATCGAGGGTCGGGATTTTAACACCGAGCAAATGAACTATGCAACTCAAATGACACGTCAGCCCGGTTCTGCCATGAAGCCTATTGCCGCTTATTTACCTGCTTTGGAAAAGGGCTACACGCAACCGGCCGGTCTTATTGATGATTCGCAAATCATATTGAAAGATGGACGTAAAGGCTATCATATTCCTAAAAATTATAACAGAAGGTATGAGGGGCTTATGACAGCCCGTGAAGCACTCAACCGATCAATCAACATCCCTGCATTAAGGCTGTTTTTATATGAGGTTAAAATTCCAAACGCTTGGAATTTTGTGCGTTCTCTCGGAATTACGACGATTCAACCACAGGATGAACATGCTCAAACGGGGGTTCTAGGTGGACTTAGTAAGGGAGTATCCGTTAAGGAGCTGACCGCAGCATATGGGACAATTCCCAATATGGGCGTGTATAATACGCCTCACTTGATCAGTAAAATTACAGATGCCAACGGTAAAATTGTATATGAATTTAAACCACAGACAAAGCGTGTATATTCGCAGCAAACCGCATTTTTGATGACCGATATGCTCAGAACCGTTATATCGGATTCGAGAGGAACTGGCAAACGTCTGCAAAAAGCTTTTAAAAGCTACGGTACCATTGATATCGCGGGTAAAACGGGTACGACACAGAACTTTGGTGATGTGTGGTTTATGGGATACACACCTGACGTTACGTTAGGTGTCTGGGCTGGTTATCGCCAACAGGTTAATACATTATCTCAAGAAGGTCACTCCAGAGCACAGTCGGTGTGGGCGCTAATCATGAATGAGGCGGTCAGGGACCAGCCTGAGCTTTTTAAGAATAAGCATTTTATACAGCCGGAAGGCGTTGTGAAAGTTACGGTTTCTAGTCTAACAGGTAAGCTGCCAGGGCGGTATTCCCGCCAATCGGGTCACCTCGTGACTGACTGGTTTAACCAAAAGTACGTGCCGACCGAAGTCGGAAGAGAACAGCTTCCACGTTCTGCTAGACCAGTGGTTCCGTCCAAACCAGATATCAAGAAAGAAGATGTCCCTGAGATTAAAGTACCTGCAACAGATCAAGAGGAGGTTCCGCCAGAGGAAACAGATCCTGCCGTTCCTGATACGGATGCAGAGCTAGAATCGCCTGATGAGAATAACAATGTGCCGTCAACAGATACTTCACAACCTTCTGTTGAAAACGAGCCGGAGACACCTTCTGAATCAGAAAACCAGAACAGTGCTCCAAAAACTCAGCCAGACGAGGTTATCGGTTCGGAACCAACAACTGATCAATCCAACAACTAAGCGACAGAGGCGAGCTAGTTAGAACACCGTTTTCAGCAATATTGACAGCGACCAATGGATGAAAATGGATTCTGGGATATTCCTCATTCCAACGCTATTCCATTACAATAGCTACCTTGACATGGGGTTGGATAGTCAGCAGCCTGTTGTAATGATGAGTAGAGCTAGCATTTTATGCGGCTCTGCTCTTTTTTTTCATATTAATATTTCTCCTTTTTAAAGATACGAGCCAAATTATTTGCTATGTAACCAATGGACTTAAAATCTTTTTTATTAAAGGAAGCAGGTAAGGCGAAATTATAAGGGGGCATAATCTTGGGTCAGATCAATTCCCAGGTAGTCTCCGAGTTTACGCCTAACCTCACTGCGAGCAAAGGAGGAGAGCATGAAAAATCGCCTTTGGTAACCGCGGCATACATACAAAACCTCTACGCCTTCATGATTTCGGATTTCGCTGTATATTTTCACTCCCTGTCTTCTCATTCGCGCCTTTGTTTCTGCTAATTGAACAGTTATGCGCTGTTGTACTTCAGTCAGGCTACGAATATATAAATCGGGCATTTTTAGAGGAGAGATATTCATAATACGAATGTCTCGTTCCAACACATCTAGCACAAGAGTTAGTAGTACACACATCTTAATCAGTCCTGCGTCTTCTTCAGAAGGCAAAGGAGCTTTATGCTTGTTATCAAGTACCTTTTTGTTTGCCATAAATATCTCCTTTACTTGGAGTAAAATTACAATATATAATAAGTATACAGAACACGCGTTCTATATATACCCCATCATAGAGATTTTTCTGTTGCCAAAGCAATCATCAATTATTGGAAAAGGGGCAGGGAGAGGCATTTCCATGTGTCCTTGTCAGAAGATTCTTGTGTACATCTCCAATGACAGCCAAACAGAGTTTATGTTAAGCTAATGGATAAAAAACTTACATAGAAGTGGATAGCGTTTTGACAGCGGTCGCTTTTCTACAATTTAAGTAAAGAAAGTCGGGAAAGAAGGTTTACATATTGTCACGTTCATTATATGCAGCTTTATTATTATTGAGCCTTATTTGGGGCGGTTCCTTTATGTTTATTAAGGTGTTATTGCTACATCAAGTAGGACCGTGGACTATTGTATTTCTACGATCCAGCTTTGGCCTTATTTTTATCGTCTTATTAATGCTTCTTATGCGCAAGCCGTTTAAAATCAAAAGCATTCCGTGGAAATCGGTTATTCTGGTAGCATGTGTAAATATGGTTTTACCATGGACGTTGATTGGTTTTAGTGAAACCAAAATAGCTAGCAGCATGGCTTCTGTATTAAATGCAACCACGCCAATATGGACAATGTTGGTGGGTCTTGTCTTTTTCGGAGCTATATTTCACCGCCTGCAGTGGTTAGGAATGGGTCTCGCTTTTATTGGAATTGTTATTTTATTGGGTATTAATCCTGCATCTATTATTTCAGTTGATCCTGTAGGTTTTGGATGTATGCTGCTTGCGACTCTCTGCTACGGATTTGGAACACAGCTCTCCAAACGTTTTCTCTCCAATCTTTCCATGTATCAGGCTACCTTTGCGACACTGTTTGGTGCGGCAGCAGGGGGTGGGATTATGATGGCGATTGTAGAGAGACCAGATTTGTCGATCGTTATTGTTCCAAGCGTATTAGGTTCTCTAGTAGGACTAGGAGTTTTAGGATCAGGAGTAGCATATATTTTGTTCAACTATATGATTTTGCGGGGGAGTGCGGAATTCGCTTCTTCTGTAACATATTTTGTACCGGTGAGTGCTATCGTATGGGGCTTTTTGCTTCTGAATGAGCATATCGGTTGGAACGTGTTGACCGGTCTGGTTCTTATACTCGGGGGCGTATTTATGGCCAACCAGCGCAGAACAGCCAAATTAAGGGGGAATAATCTAAGTGGAAGCAAAACACACTCAAACCATTAAGTGTGTATTCGCTAAATCTTTGGTATAATACGTTAACTCGCACATACAATAAAGCATGCTCACACATAAAATAAAGTATGGTGCAGCAAAAAAGCAAGCTGTTTAGCAAGTGACAAGGTGTGGTATAATAAATTATAGAAATGATATGCACCACAGAAATGTCGGAATTTTATTCCACAAAAGAAAGGATCAGGATACCATGTGTCCCCGAAGGATACTTCCCCAAAGGACGATTTGGAAACGATTTGATCTGTCTTATACTTAGCTTTTCCGCGGAGTAACGTCAAGTTGCGAAAGCCAACTCTGCGGAAGAGGGGATTGTACATGCGAAGGACCAAGTCCTCCAGGCATATCTTACCAGGTTACTTCCGTAAGAGTGGGTTCATCCACATCAAACTTACGAGAAACCGAGGGAGCCTGTATGAGGAAAACTTACGAATCTATCGTGAACAATGGAGCACTGAGACAGATTGCTGTCATGTTGCTCGGAACATGCATTTTAGCTTTTACTTACTATCACATTAATGCCCAGAACCATTTGTCAGAGGGCGGCTTTGCAGGCCTAGCTCTGCTGGGTCATTATGCGTTTGGTATATCTCCAGCATGGAGTATGCTGATGCTTGATGTCCCCGTCATATTGCTGGCATGGGTACTGAAGGGCAAAAGATTTATGATGCTAGCATTAATCGGAGCCGTCGCCTTTTCACTGTTTTATGCAGGATTTGAGAAATACTCGACTCTGGTTATAGATCTGCATGGAAATCTGCTGATAGCAGCTCTACTCTGTGGAGTGCTCACAGGTTTAGGAGCCGGAATTGTATTGCGATTCGGCGGAGCAACTGGGGGCGACGATATTTTGTCTCTGCTGATCAGCGAGTGGCGCGGATGGAAAATCGGCAACGTGTTTATCGTTAGTGACATTATCGTACTAGGATTATCGCTGTTATATCTGCCTGTGAAGGAAACAATGTTTACTATACTGGCTGTGTGGCTTGCCGGAAAAATAATTACCTGGACGACTACGTTCCAATTGCACCGACCTGTGAAAAAAGTACTGCCAGCGGCTATTTCCGCTAAAAAGGTGGTTGCCAAAACAGTGCCGGTCGTCCACAGCCTTCGTCGATAAGGAAAGGGTGTTACGTCAGGAGAGAAATCTTCTTACGTAACACCCTTTCGCTGTATTCAAGCTTCGTCAGGAAAGTTTTAAATTACTTTTTCTACTGCTTCTTATCTTGTCCCACTGGATGATTATTATTCCATTCCTCAGCCTGAGCAGTGGCAATCGCAATAGAGCGCCCTTCTTCATAGCCTTCGCGGAGTAGAGCATTAGCAATATCAACGGCTTTTTCTCGCACACGAGGTTCTAGATTTTTCATGGATGGCGGGTAATCATGTTTGTTCCAAGGCATAGTAGCACACTCCTTTTTAGCAGGTGATGTATTATGTATTACCCGTTATATGCTTAGGCAAACAAAATTAAAATATGAATAAATTGTAAAAAAAATTTTATAAAAAAGCGTATAATGGTGTGCAGAATACCGGAAAAAGGAGTGAAGCATTTGCTTGCCTGGGGTTTCGTTTTTTTACTAACTATCATCATTCATACGACCGATAGCCTGTCCTATGCTCTTCGACTTGGTGGTTTGCGAGCACGTCGGATTGGATTGGCATTAACCGTTGCCGGAATGCTGCTGTTGGTTTCACGCACATCCAATATGGCACAGGGACCTTTACTTGGAGGGATGGTCGATCAGGCTAAAACGGCGGCACTATCGGGCGGAACGGATATGAGACTGGAATTGTATATGCACGGGGTACTGCTGGCGGCCACTGTTGGAACTATGCTTGCTATATTACTGTATCCAACCGTGGTACGTATGTCAGCCAGATGGATTGTGCATTTGGAGCATACTGGATCTATTCCGGCTTTAGTGCGTCATTTAATGAAGCGAAATCGCTGGAGGTATGCAGGCTACTACATAAAGCGTCCTACCTGGTCCATGCTTACCTCGCTGATCAGTGGAGTAATCCCCAAGCGTCTAATTATTTTGAATATAGCCGTGACCGCAATTTATACAACCGGAGTGGTATCTGCCTTATATGCGTCATTTCTGTGGCCTGCTCAAGGGACGGCAATGTCAATGTCGTCAGGCTTAATCAATGGCGTCGCAACGGTGTTGTTGACCCTGTTAATTGATCCAAGATTAGCGGTGCTGTCAGAAAAAACGCTACGAGGGGAGCTGCCTTTAGTCCGAATGAACAGCGTGTATGGTTGGATGATCATCTCGCGTTTGACAGGTACTTTATTAGCCCAGCTATTGCTGGTACCGCTAGCTATTTGGCTTGGGTGGGTGATGAGCTAGATCAATAAGGATGTGCTGACATATTCAAAAAAAGGCTGACCCGTCATCATCTAATAAAGATAATGACAGGTCAGCCCTAATGATTTTACAGCTGCTTACTTTTCAAATAATGATTTATATGCTCCATATCCTTCACGCTCCAAGTCTTCTTGAGGCACAAAGCGGAGCGCAGCAGAATTGATACAATAACGCAGACCGTCTGGACCTGGACCATCATCAAATACGTGCCCCAAATGGGAATCTGCTTCGCGACTTCGCACCTCGGTACGGATCATAAAATGACTGAGATCGGTCTTTTCTTTGACATTGTAACTGCGCAGCGGACGGGTAAAGCTAGGCCAGCCACAGCCTGCATCATATTTGTCAAGTGAACTAAACAAAGGTTCTCCTGATACGATATCGACGTAAATGCCTTCAGCTTCATGATCCCAAAACTCATTTTGAAATGGGCGCTCAGTTGCGTTATTTTGTGTTACTTCGTATTGAATAGGCGTCAACCTATCTTTGAGAGCGGATTTATCAATCTTGGCAGACCAATTTTTCTCAATAAAATCTTCACGTCCTGAGCCTTTGCGGTAGCGTTTGTAGTGAGCGGGGTTCTTTTTATGGTAGTCCTGATGGTATTCTTCTGCTTCATAAAAAGTTGCCGCAGGCAGAATAGAGGTAGCAATGGGCTTGTCAAAGCGGCCGCTTTGAGCCAGAGCTTCTTTGGAAGCCTCTGCCTTGATGCGTTGCTCTTCATTATGATAGAAAATAGCCGTTTGGTAGGATGAACCTCTATCGTGAAACTGTCCACCTTCATCCGTTGGATCAATCTGTTGCCAAAATAACTCCAATAGTTTTTCATACGGGAACACTTGAGGGTCAAATGTAATCTGTACAGCTTCCAGATGTCCTGTTGTTTCAGAGCATACCTCCTCATAGGTAGGATTTTCAGTATGTCCCCCTGTATATCCAGATCTAACCTTCAAAATACCGGGCATTTCCTCAAAAGGGGAGACCATGCACCAGAAGCAGCCCCCCGCAAAAGTTGCCTTTTCTACCGTGTTTGGATTGTTGGTGCTCATATTTTATCACTCCAATCTGAGAATGTTTAATTACTTGCAATTTAAATAGCTTACAATTAAATTATATACGAGTTTTTTGCAAAATCCAATGAAGCATTATAAAGTACTCAGTTGCGTAGCTGTAGTGTGTCCCAAAAACTGCAACGAAACATTCTATAGAAAAGATACAAACGCATTGGTGCTATGTTTAGTTGGCGCGCCGGGCTCTTTTTCGGTAAAGTACAAATCCGCCCCCTACCAGTACAGTATATAGCAGCAAAATAAGCAAACCTGTGATTGGATGCTCTGCAAAGGTGCCTCCTGCATAAGCATACACTGCAATTGCGGGAAGCTTGCCGATCGCTGTACCTAGCATAAAGCTCCAGAACGGAAATCCTGCTACTCCCGCATATACATTGACAGCAGCCTGAGGGATGACTGGAATCAGGCGAGCCAGTAGCACGGCAGTAAAAGGCTCTCTCTGCATGACCTGATTAAAGCGCTCCAGTGCGGGAACACGCTCCAAATAGGCACGTCCTTTATCACGGAACAGGGTGCGTACGGCGCTGTATACGACCAATGCAGCCAAAGTAGTGCCAAGCCAGCAGATCAGAGCACCTTGCCAGGCACCCGCAGCATAAGCAATGGACGCGATAATCAGCTTGTAAGGGATAAACGGAATTAACGCAAATAAAAATGCGAGCAGTAGCAAACCCGGAAAGGAGGTTTGCTTGTTTGCCCAGGCGAGCCAATCATATCTGTAGATAAACGCGATGCAGAGCAGCGAAACATAAGCCGCGGGGAGTAACCATTTTTTCATTTACATACCTCTTTCAATATCCCTGTTCGGCTTAATGCTTATACAAAAAATAGGGTTCACATTCCCAAAAATGTATGCTATACTGCCAGTAACAGAATAGTTCCCAAAGGGGAGTAGCTCAGCGAGTAAAGTCGTCATTACGGGATTTTTAATCCCCGGCTTTATTGGCAACGTAATGTTGTAAGCGAGACCTTTGCCAGGATTTTAGGAATCCGGGTAAATGGTCTTTTTTGATGCTCAAATTGGGTCAAGCGCCGTTTCCGGATTCCGTGAAATGGCGCTTTTTTAGTATAAAGCGCTGAACTACGTACAGTATAACAAATAAATAAAGAAGGTGGGAGAAACGTATGGATTTTTTGTCAATCGAGTTTTTAACCGCATTATTGTCTATCATTATCATTGATTTGGTGCTAGCAGGTGACAATGCGATCGTAATCGGGTTGGCGGCACGGAACGTTGATAAGGCTAACCAGAAGAAGGTCATTATCTGGGGAACGGTCGGAGCAGTCATCATTCGTGTAATTGCTACCGTGCTGGTCACATACTTACTGCAAATATATGGATTGCGTTTGATTGGGGGACTTGCCCTGATCTATATCGCTTATAAGTTGTTGGTCGAAGAGAAAAAACATGAAATTTCAGCCACAAATCAAATGTGGGCAGCAATCCGCACTATCATTATTGCCGATACGATGATGGGGCTCGATAATGTGCTTGCTGTTGCGGGAGCAGCTCATGGGAATATGTTACTTGTTATTCTTGGTCTGGCAATCTCCGTTCCAATCATGGTATGGGGAAGCACAATTATTCTGAAACTGACAGAACGTTATCCTATAGTCATTACGATTGGCGCCGCAGTATTAGCATATACCGCTGCTAAAATGGTGGTGGCCGAGCCATTGATTGCACACTGGTTCGCAAGTGGAGTCGTTAAGTACGGTTTTGAAGCCTTGATTGTCGTTCTGGTTGTAGCCATCGGGATGCGTGTTAAAAAAGTAAAAGGTGAGAAAACAAAAAAGGAAGCACTGCACGCATAAGCTAACTTATTTTGAATTTTGAAGTAGTCTGGCTGAAGCTGGATACTCAAGTCTTCGAGACTGTTCCTCAATCCAACTGGATCGGGAGCAGTCTCTTTTCTTTGCTTGTCAGCGGACTTCCATGTAAACTAGACAACAGATGAATTGATTGATCAGAGGTGGAACGATATGGACAAGCAAATCAAGACAAGAGTAGCTATAGCAGGATTGGGTGGAATCGCACGCAAAGTGTATCTGCCGTTACTGGCTGCACACCAAGGCGTGGACATCGTAGGTGTGATGAACCGTTCACAGGAGCCAGTCAGCACTACTTTGGAACAGTATAGGCTACCAAGAGGGACAACGGATGTCAAGGAAATGCTGGCATGGGAGCCGGAAGCTGTGTTTATACATGCAGCCACCGAAGCTCATTTTGACCTAGTCATGGCGTGTATTGAAAAAGGGATAGCGGTGTACGTGGATAAACCATTGTCCTATGATGTTCGTCAGAATCTGGAAATGACTGCTTTCGCGGAAGCACAGGCTGTACTGCTGGCGGTAGGTTTTAATCGACGTTTTGCTCCGCACTATGTGGCGGCAAAAGCTTGGCTAGACGAAGTGGGAGGGATCAGTCAATGTGCGGCGATAAAACATCGAACTGGATATGATCGTAGACCAGCGGCACAGACGGTTTATGATGATTTAATTCATATGCTTGATTTGCTATTGTGGCTCGGTGGCGATGATTATGAGGTACTTCATAGTAGTCTGAATACAACGATTGATGGGTATATGGAATCTGCCCTCGGGACTTTGCGCCTGGGGAATGCTGCCGGTACATACAGTATGAGCAGACAGGCAGGGGCAGACATAGAGAAGCTGGAGCTTCACGGAGCAGGACGGTCTGTTGAAGTAACGAATATGGAACAGGCAGTGTTCATGCAAAAAAATAGTTTATCACGAACGCAAACATTTGGAAGCTGGGATACAATATTGGAAAGACGGGGATTCACCGGCGTGGTGAATCATTTTCTGGAACATATTCATCGTCCGGAGGAGTGTGCTATACAAGCTGGAAAGGTTTTGGAAAGCCATATGCTGGCGGAAGAACTGATTAGTCGTTTGGGTGATTAATACTGAATCATGACGATCCAGACATCAAGAATTAGGTTAAGGAGAAATGAAACAATGGAAGAAGACAACCGCGGTAAACAGCTAGAAGAGGCCATTATTGAAAATTATAAGCAAGAAGAAGATATGATGATCCTTGTGTTTGCTCAATGGTGCATCAATAACGGCTTGGAGCCAGAGGAACTATATCGTAAAGCGTATCCACAACAGGATAGCAACGAGCGTCTGCTACGAATACGCAAGCTAACTGTATCGCGCGAAGAAGCAGGTGATATTCCCTTGGATACGGTATTAGGAGTGCTGTCCATGTTCGGAAATGAGGATTTGGCGATGATCGTATCCGAGGCGGCCGCCGAGCTACCGTCGGAACAGAAATAAGTCCAGCTAAAATGAAGTGGCATCTGGCAAAACATTCATGACATCGTGGAAATAAACTATTTTTTTAACTGATTATATTGTTGATCAGGAGGGTACGCTGACGATGGGAGATATACCTGTGCCAAGTACTTGCAAAGGCTGCGAAAGAGATATCGCTTTGTCGGAAGAACAAATCACCAGAATTCTAAACAATATGAGACCCAAAATGGAATGTGTAAACGATGAAGTGTACGAAGCCAGACTGTTGGCCTGTGCACAATGCGATGAGTTAATGTCTGGTCACACATGTGGCATTAGCGGAAGTATTGTCCGTATACGTGCCTTGGCAGCAACTCAAAATTGTCCCAGTTACCACGGTTCACGTTGGCAAGGATCAGCTTGAAAAAATGCAATGCCCAGACTCAGTTAAACCTGAGATTACAGGCTAAAGTAGTCACAACCTGGTCTGCCTTAATGGCAGATCTTTTTGGTTTGCTTGGACTTTGTTGCTAGCAATTGACAAATTGTAGACAATAAAATATATTAAACACGTAAAATGTTTTTGTTTAATTGTTAATATTTATATTAACTAAATGATTATTAGGTGTGACAATGTGTAACATTAGGGTCCGTAAAAAAATGATAGTGTAAATGTGGTTTATACTGTTGTGAAAGCGCAAACATGTGTGTGAATGCTCCAACAATCTTAATGTTTTGGGAGGGTTTGTTGTGAAGGGTTCTATTATTGTAAATACCGATTGGGAACAAGGCGTTATTAATAAAAATATTTATGGGCAATTTGCCGAGCATCTTGGACGATGCATTTATGAAGGCTTATGGGTGGGACAGGACTCTCCAATCCCTAACACGGACGGAATTCGAAATGATGTGGTGGAAGTGCTGAAGCAGCTGAACATTCCTGTGCTGCGCTGGCCTGGAGGCTGTTTTGCCGATGAATATCATTGGAAAGATGGTATTGGACCGAAAGCAAACCGTAAGAGAATGGTAAATACGCACTGGGGCGGTGTGGTTGAAAATAACCATTTTGGTACACATGAGTTTTTCCAGTTGTGTGAGCTATTGAATGCAGAGCCGTATATTTGTGGAAATGTAGGCAGTGGTACAGTGCAGGAAATGTCGGAGTGGGTAGAGTACATGACATTTGACGGGGAGTCTCCTATGGCTGCATGGCGTCAGGAAAACGGCCGTGAGAAACCATGGAAGCTCAAATATTTTGGAGTCGGTAATGAAAACTGGGGTTGTGGCGGTAACATGCGCCCGGAATATTATGCCGACCTGTACCGTCGCTATCAGACATATGTCCGTAACTATGGAGAGAATCGTATTTATCGAATAGCAGGCGGGGCGAATGTGGATGATTATCGTTGGACCGAAGTGCTGATGCGCGAAGCAGGGCACCTTATGGACGGTTTGAGTCTGCACAACTACACAATCCCGGGGAGCTGGGAAGGGAAACGGCACGCAGTCGGTTTTGATGAAGCGCAATGGTTTGAGACGATGAAAAAATCATTGCACATGGATGAATTGATTACTCGCCACTCTGCCATTATGGATCAATATGATCCTGACAAACGGGTCGGGTTGATCGTCGATGAGTGGGGAACTTGGTTTCTGACCGAGCCGGGTACTAATCCTGGCTTCCTGTATCAGCAAAATACGATGCGGGATGCGCTGGTAGCCGGATTACACCTGCACATATTCCAAAATCATCATGATCGAGTGCAAATGACGAATATTGCTCAAATGGTCAATGTTTTGCAAGCGATGGTTCTGACAGAAGGACCAGCTATACTATTAACGCCGACATACCATGTATTTGAAATGTTCAAAGTGCATCAGGATGCACAAGCACTGGATATTCATGCGAAGGTAGGCAATTATGAATACGACGGGGATTCCATCCCTCAAGTAAGTGTGTCCGCCTCTAAGGCGCAAGATGGCTCTATTCATATAAGTCTATGTAACGTCCATCCGGGCGAATCGGCAGATTTGAGCCTTGAGCTAAGAGGACTCGAAGAGGGTAAGAAAATTAATGGTGCTGTCTTAGGCAGTGACGAGATGCAGGCGCATAATACATTTGACCAGCCAGAGCGTGTGAAGAAGGAAGCTTTTACATCTTATCAGCTGCAAGGTCAGCATTTGGATGTTACACTGCCACCGATGTCGGTTGTGATGCTGAGAATCGCTCCATAAAAATTAAATTGTTTAGCATCACTCGTTAAATCATTTGTTAGAAAAAGAGAGCGTTCGCCTGAACGCTCTCCTTTTTTCTACAATTGCTCGCGGTGAATCAGTCTGAATTCTTTAGGCGACATACCGAAGCGGGAACGAAACACACGGTGAAAGTATGTGTAGTTTGCAAATCCTGACGATTCTGCAGCTTGTTCCAATGACATGGGACTGAAAATGATACGTTCCCTTGCCATGTTGAGCCTGATATCCAGTGTGTACTGCATAATGCTCGTATCGAACGTTTCCTTAAACAGGTGTACTGCTCGGGATATGCTGATTCCGACGTGTGAAGATACATCCTCCAGCTTAAAATTAGAGGATGCATTTTCTTCAATATAATTTTTTATTTGATAAGCAAGATAATTATGATGAGTAGCAATGGGCTGCTCCGATAATATACGGTCAAACTCCAAGCATAAAATGCGTATGTAATAGCTTGATATTTCCGGGTAAGGATTAGAAATACGTCGTTGCTCCAGCACTAGCTGACGAAATAAGCCAAGCAGGGCTTCTGTGAGCTGGACCTTAATTCGGTTGGGTCGTTTGTGATGATTCCACCACTCATCTACCCAGGGACCACCGAAAAAAATATGATAATCCCCACTTTCTACAACCTGCTCTCCCATGGGGTTCAGCTCACTGTGAATATCCAGTTCATAAGGCTCGGTAGGATTAAATAGCAGCAGGTCCCCTGCCTCAATCCGTGTCATTTTCCCGTCAATGCGTGCTTGGCAGCGTCCATCTGTTTGCAGTCGGAATAAATAATTTTTGATTCCATCAGGCTGGTTTGAATAAAAGGGCTTACGGTGGAAGGAATAGCCTGCGGTAAGAACCTGGCAAGGCTCAACAATAGACATGATGATGACTCCTTTGGCACTTGGCTGTTTCAAATATTGACCAGATTGTTCATGTTTTAATCATATTATTCATTTTAAACGAAAGCAAAATAGAATACCATGTGAACTGTAAAGCTTACATGTTAGATGAGAAAGCACATGTTAGAGGCCAAGGAGTGTGAAGACTGTAGAGCGAATCGATCCTGAATATCGACTGTGGTAACATTAGCTTGGTACATCCTAAAATTCTCCAACCAAATCGCTCATTGGAGTGTATAGCCTTCGCTAATCTATGAAGTGAGAGGGCCAAGAAGAGGCCGATGAATGGAGTGTTGAAAACGTATACAAGGCGAATGGGTTGCTGCACTATCCTGAGAGGGAGCTTACATTTTTCTGCCGGTGCCTGGCAGCCATGCACCGCAGATGTGTGATACCGAAGGCGGGCAAGTATGTGTAATGGAACAGATATGGCAGAAATTCATCCTAACGAAGAGGTGAAGGAGATTGACTAAAGTAGGATTGCAATTATACACAGTTAGGGAAGAGCTTGAGCAGGATTTTGAAGGTACATTACGCAAGGTGGCTGAGCTGGGCTATAAAGGGGTTGAATTTCATAACTTCTTCGGACGCAGTGCCAAGGATGTCAGAGCGCTTTTGGATGAACTGGATCTGGAGGTTGTCGGAACCCATATACAATACACCCGCTTACTGGATCATTTGGATGAAGAAATTGCATATCATAAAGAATTGGGCAACAAGTACCTAATTATTCCTTATTTAACCGAAGAAGAGCGGAAGTGGGATGACCTTTTTGTTAATCTGAACCGTATTGGTAAAAAAGTAAAAGAACATGGATTGGTACTGGCTTATCATAATCATGATTTTGAACTAACGGAGAAAATCAATGATCGACCGGTATTCGATACCTTATATGATGCGGTTTCTGATGATTTGTTACAGGTCGAAATGGATACTTGTTGGGTATACTATGGTGGCTATGATCCAGTGGAATACATCGGACGATATCGTGGACGCCTGCCTATCATTCACTTGAAGGATATGGCGCGCGACGAGCAGCAAAAAGCAGTTACTGTAGAGTTAGGCAAAGGAGAAGTGCAGCTTCAGGCCATAACAGACGCCGCTATTGAAGCAGGTGTGGATTGGGTTGTAGTGGAACAGGATTTCAGCTCCAATCCTCCAATCGAAAGCATTGAAACCAGTATAAAGTGGCTCCAACAATACGCAGCTCAAGGAGGAAATATTCATGTCTAAAACACTCAAGATCGGGATTATCGGTTGTGGGGGCATTGCCAACGGCAAACATTTGCCGAGTCTCGCCAAGCAAAAAAGAGCGGAAATCATTGCTTTCTGTGACATTATACAGGAACGTGCTGAAGAAGCTGCTGCAAAGTATGGTGCTGAAGGATCACAAGTTTATAGCGATTATCGTCAGTTACTAGAAAATAAAGATATTGAAGTCGTACATGTATGTACCCCTAACGATTCGCACTCGGAAATTACGGTAGCAGCGCTTGAGGCAGGTAAGCATGTACTATGTGAAAAGCCGATGGCTAAAACTGCTGAGCAAGCAAGGGAAATGCTTGATGCAGCCAACCGTACAGGCAAAAAGTTATCCATTGCTTATCAAAACCGTTATCGTGATGACAGTCTGTATCTAAAGCAATTGGTTGAGCAAGGAGAGCTTGGTGAGATTTATCTCGGAAAAGCCATTGCTCTGCGCCGCCGTGCGGTTCCGACCTGGGGAGTATTTTTGGATGAAGAGAAACAGGGCGGTGGTCCGCTGATTGATATCGGCACACATGCACTCGACTTGACACTCTGGCTGATGGATAATTACAAGCCTAAAAGCGTGCTAGGCTCAACCTTCCATAAACTAGGGGAACGGAAAAATGCAGCAAACGCTTTTGGACCGTGGAATCCTGAGGAATTTAAAGTAGAAGACTCGGCTTTTGGGTTCATCACTATGCAAAATGGAGCTACGATTGTATTAGAATCCAGCTGGGCATTAAATGTTGTCGAGTTTGGTGAAGCCAAGACGTTGTTATGCGGTACCGAAGGCGGAGCAGATATGCAGGATGGATTACGCATTAATGGGGAAAAGAACAGCCGCTTGTTTGATACGAAAATAGATCTGGATGCAGGAGGGGTGGCCTTTTACTCCGGTGAAACGGAAAATGAAGCAGACCGCGAAGCCCGCCTGTGGATTGAATCTATTCTGGACGATAAAGAACTCCTTGTGAAGCCGGAGCAGGCACTGGTGGTTACGGAGATTTTGGAAGCCATCTATGAATCGGCCCGCACGGGAAAAGCAGTCTACTTTGACTAAGCCTTGTAATGATGCCGAATAGACGATCACTATAATGAAAGCAGCTTATTTCACATATGATACAGGGAGGGATTTCTTTTGAAACTTGGAGTATTTATGGTGTTGTTCGGTGGACGTTCGCTGGAGGAGGCGCTGGATTATGTGGCTTCTCAAGGATTGGATGCTGTAGAAATCGGAACAGGCGGAAACCCGGGAGATAAGCATTGTAAGCCGGATGAGCTGCTGGAGAACGATACGGCACTCAAAAATTTTAAAAAGGCAGTAGAATCCCGGGGACTGACGATTAGCGCGCTTAGTTGTCATGGTAATGCGCTTCATCCGCAAAAGCATTTGGCACAGGCTGATCATGATGCATTTTTGAAAACCGTCCGATTGGCAGAAAAGCTGGAAGTTCCTGTCGTGAACACTTTCTCAGGCTGCCCGGGGGATCACGAGGACGCGAAGTATCCAAACTGGCCCGTGGCTCCGTGGCCAAATGATTTTCAGGAAGTGTTAAAGTGGCAATGGGAGAATAAAATTATTCCTTACTGGACTGAAATGGGTAAATTTGCAGCAGATCATCATGTTAAAATAGGACTGGAGTTACACGGGGGCTTCTCCGTTCATACACCAGCAACCTTGCTTCGTTTGCGTGAAGCGGTGGGAGAGGTCATTGGTGCTAACCTGGATCCGAGCCATATGTGGTGGCAGGGGATTGATCCCGTACAGGCGGTTCAAATTTTAGGCCGAGAGGGTGCCATTCACCATTTCCACGCTAAGGATACGACGATTGATCCGATCAATGTTAATAAATACGGACTTACCGATATGCAGGAATATACGAATATGTTAGATCGAGCATGGCAGTTCCGTACCGTGGGCTATGGGCATGATGTAAAAACTTGGGCAGATATTATCAGTGCTCTGCGTCTGGTGGGGTACGATTATGTAGTGAGTATTGAGCATGAAGATGGTTTGATGTCTGTGGAAGAAGGCTTTACTAAGGCTGTCCATAATCTTCGCCAGGTCCTGATTGAAGAACCGCTGAGCGAGATGTGGTGGGTCTAACCTAATAGGGGGAACTATGGATGATTAACGTCACCATTTGGAATGAATTTCTAAATGAAAAGTTAAATGATGAAGCCAAACGGATTTATCCTAACGGTATACACCAGGCGTTGGCTGACGGCTTAGCAGATGAGGGGTTTACCATCCGAACAGCCACCCTGCGTGATGATGCCGAGCATGGTTTGGGAGAAGAAATCCTCAATTCCACAGATGTGCTGCTGTGGTGGGGACATAAAGCCCACGATCAGGTGAGCGATGAAGTTACAGCGCGTGTTGTCAAGCGTGTGCAGGAAGGAATGGGCCTCATCGTTCTGCATTCAGGTCATTTTTCCAAGCCATTTAAAGCTCTGATGGGCACCAGTTGTGATTTAAAATGGAGAGTTGCAGGCGAGCAGGAGATTATTTGGTCGGTAAATCCATCACATCCCATTGTGGAAGGAATAGACGCTAAAATTCTCCTAGCGCAAGAAGAGATGTATGGTGAGTTCTTTGATATTCCAACGCCGGATGAACTGGTCTTTATCAGTAACTTTGAAGGCGGCGAAGTATTTAGAACTGGCTGTACCTTCTATCGAGGGAATGGTAAAATATTCTACTTTAGACCAGGCCATGAAACCTATCCGACTTATTACCAGCCTGATATTTTGAAGGTCATTGCTAACAGCATCCGTTGGGCTTCTCCGACAAAAAATAAAAAACCAATATATGGTAGAAGTGAGCCGGTAAGGCCACTAGGTGGAGTGTTGGTATAGTTAATGGTCACATATTTATGACTTTCTATAAATAGGGTTTACAGGCGGAATCTCTGGGGATTCCGCTTTTTTTGTATTTAACGATTTAGACATATACCTGTCGTGTTGGTTTGTTGTATAATCAGTTTTGGTCACGGCAACTTTATCAGCGCAGGTATTAAATTTAAGAAAGTGTTTTCTTTCGGGATAAAGTATGCTAAAATGATATATACTAACAAAAGGAAAGCTTTATCAAACCGAAATGCAAAAGAAGGTGAAAAATTTGGAGAGTCAACCGCAATTTACAAAAATGTGTCCGCGTTTTGAAACCGCCTTTTCATGTCTGGGTAAGCGTTGGAATGGATTGATTATTCAATCCATGATGAGCGGTCCCAAGCGGTTTAAGGATATTTCCAATCTGATTCCCACAATGAGTGACAAGATGTTATCAGAGCGGATGAAGGATCTGGAAAATGAGGGAATCCTTACACGCCATGTATACCCGGAAACTCCTGTCCGCATTGAATATGAACTAACGACCAAAGGTCGTGCGCTTCAGCCAGTTATGGAACAGATTCAATTTTGGGCTGAGGAATGGATTAGATGATCACCAAACTCATTAAGTGTTTCTTATAGCAAAACAGCCTTTTCCAAGGAAAAAGGCTGTTTTTATTTTTTGTAATAGTTGGGTACGGCTTAATAGCTTTTGGCACGCCCTGCAACTGAGAATGTTCCGGCTGTTGTACGGCGGGAGACACGGGATTGAATATCCAGTGCAGCTGAACGAAATGTACCTAGGCACGAGTGGCAAAGTCTTCCCGCATATATAGGAGAACGGCAGGACTCACAAGGATAATCAAGCTGACTATATGTGGAGGGAAATTTGCCTGTTCTTACCCAATCTATGAGCAAATCCATTGGTGTGCCGGTCACATCACTGAGCTGGCGAGTATGAGTAGAAGGATGCTTCCATAGATAGTTAGAACAGCGGTCAAAGAATATATTTTCTTCCTGGATACAAGTAGTGCACAGGTTTCTAAGATTTTGACGGAAAACGGAACCGCATTTTGGGCAATTGGAAGTATGTATCTCCATAGAAACCAGTCCTTTATATCGAAAATGTTATAACATTTTTAAATTTATTAGTTACATATTACTATGACTTTATACCTATATCAATCTTTATTTAGAGAATTGCTGATCATTAAGTATATGTTGAGATTTGTATTGACATTACTCAATCTTTATTTTTAACTTACGGATCACCTATGCTTGTTAGTGAACAGACAGACTGTACCGCATTTTTAAAGCGGTTGGGAAAAGTGTTCGCCCTAAGACAATTGTTCTCTTTACAGCTCATTGGGAGACACAAGTGTTAACGATCAGTTCAATGGATGGTGTGTACGAAATAATTTATGACTTTGGAGGCTTTCCGCCCGAACTGTACAAAGTGAAATATCCAGCACATGGTTCTGTTGAACTAGTTAACAAACTAAAAAAAGTTATATGAGCAAAAAGGGATCGATGTACAAACGGATCGGGTGAGGGGCTGAATCATGGCTCGTGGACATTGTTGTATCGTATGTATTCTAAAGCAGACATTCCGATAGTTCTGATTTCCGTAAATTCATACCTTCGACCTAAGCACAGTTTGCCTTGGAGAAGTACTGTTTGGGTTGGGGGAACAATATATTCTGGTCATTGGCAGTAGCGTGATTGTTCATAATCTGCGTATTGTCAAATGTGGAGTGGCAATCCTGCAAATAAAGCTAAGGTTATCCGTAGAAGCTATGAGCTGGGGGATTTAAGTTATCTATGCTTGCAGTTTTAAGGAGTGCGGGGCAGAAGAAGTTCTCTAAAAGTGGGGGAGTGGAATTAATTTAGGGAGTGTTATAAGCTAATAAAGGCTTATAACACTCCCTTTTACATAAAAAAATGATTTTATTATATCCGGCAAATCTCACGTGGGCATAATTCACAGTGGCAGACGCCTTGCAGCATTTCCAAATCCTTAACAACGATCATACCATTATCGTACTCTACTGCATTTTTCTTACGCAGATCACTGAGCATCCGATTTACGCTTTCCCGAGTAGCACCAATCATATTAGATAAGTCAGTATGAGTAATTTTTTTATGAATTAGGATATAGTCGCCGTGAGGCTCACCATAGGTATTGCATAGTCGGATGAGTGTTGAGCATAGAGCGCCAGGCTTACCGTACATCATCAAATCGCGGAACTTGGTCTGAGTAATGCGGTGATGCGAACCCATCCATTTCATAAAGTCAATCGCAAAATCACAATGCTGACAAATAAGCAGCTCCAAATCGGTATGATCGATTACGCCAATATCACTATCCTCCAGTACCTCAGCAGAAAAGGAATGCTTGGTACCGAAAAATGGATCGGCTTGACCCACAAGATCGCCGCTTTGATACATATATAGAATAAGTTCCTTACCTTCATCCGTTGTTTTGGTTACTTTTACGCGTCCTCGCTTAATATAAAACAGCTTATCTGCTGTATCTCCTTCCCAGAACAAATGCGAGCTTTCTGGCATAACTCGATCTTTCATCATCACTTGCAACCGGTTGAAGCTGGCCTCCGAGAAGCAACAGGTGTTGCCGCGGGCTTCCATTACATTTGTAGGGTTTCTCATCGTCCATTTCCCCTTTGTATCCTATGTTTTTTATCTGCAACTTGATCAATTCAAATTCATTATATACCTGTGCAATGAGTTTTTGGGGCAAGAAGAGGGGGTAAAAGTGGCAGAATTCCAAACTTTGTGATTAAATTCACGTCATAAAATAAAATTTTAAATAGATTGTGAAAAAAATCACAAAATATCTTGGAAAGCTGTGTTACGATCAGTGCGTAGACAAGAGATAGTACACGAGATAACAGGAGGATGAGGGAAATGGCTGTTAAAAACGAGGTTATCCAAAAAGAGCAAAGCGCAGAGCAGTATATTCAAACGCTGATTGACCGGGCGAACCGGGCACAGCAAGCTTTCATGAGTATGAATCAGGAACAGATTGACGAAATCGTACAAGCTATGGCACTCGCAGGGATGGATAAACATATGCATCTGGCGAAGCTGGCTGTTGAAGAAACAGGACGCGGTGTGTACGAGGACAAAATCACCAAAAACATGTTTGCAACAGAATATATCTATCACAGCATCAAAAATGAGAAGACTGTTGGTGTCATTGAAGATAATGATTTCGATAGCTTCCAAAAGATTGCAGAGCCAGTCGGCATCATCATGGGGATCACTCCAGTGACAAACCCGACTTCGACTACAATGTTCAAAGCGTTAATTGCCATTAAAACACGTAACCCAATCATTTTCGGCTTCCACCCATCTGCCCAATCGTGTAGTGCGGAAGCAGCCCGTATCCTGCTTGAAGCAGCTGTTAAACATGGTGCTCCAGCTGATTGCATCCAATGGATTGAAGCACCTTCGATGGATAAAACAAATGTATTGATGAACCACCCTGATGTAGCATTGATTTTGGCAACTGGTGGATCAGGCATGGTTAAGGCAGCATATAGTTGTGGTAAACCTGCATTAGGCGTAGGTCCTGGTAACGTACCTTGCTTTATTGAAAAAACAGCCGACATCAAGCAAGCTGTGAACGATCTTATCCTTTCTAAATCTTTTGATAACGGTATGATCTGTGCTTCGGAGCAAGCTGTAATTATCGAAGAGCCAATCTTTGAGCAAGTGAAAAAATTGATGATTGCTAACGGTTGCTACTTTGTAAATAAAGAAGAGGCAGCTAAGCTCACTCAAGGAGCTATGAATGTAGAAAAATGCGCAGTGAACCCGGCCATCGTCGGACAATCTGCTGTGAAAATTGCTGAAATGAGCGGCATTACAGTACCGGCAGGAACAAAAATTTTGGTCGCAGAGATTGAAGGGGTAGGAACCAAATACCCATTGTCTGCGGAAAAATTGAGTCCAGTATTGGCTTGCTACAAAGTAAAAAATGCAGAGCAAGGTATCCAACGTGCTGCTGAAGTCGTAGAATTCGGCGGTATGGGTCACTCGTCAGCTATCCATTCGCAAGATGAGGACGTTATTGCTCGGTTTGCAAACCGTCTGCAAACAGGACGTATCATTGTAAATGCACCTTCCACACATGGTGCAATCGGTGATATTTACAACACCAACCTTCCTTCGTTGACACTTGGTTGCGGTTCGTACGGTCGTAACTCGACTTCGTCGAACGTATCGGCAGTTAACTTGATTAATGTGAAAAGGGTGGCGAAACGGACGGTGAATATGCAATGGTTCAAAGTACCTTCCAAAATCTATTTTGAGAAAAATTCGACACAATATCTTGCTAAAATGCCTGATATCACACGTGTAGCCATTATTACTGACCCTATGATGGTGAAACTTGGATATGTGGATCGCGTTATTCATTATTTGCATCAGCGTCAAACACCAGTAGCGATTGAAGTGTTCTCTGAAGTTGAACCAGATCCATCGACAGTTACCGTAGAACGTGGTACTGACATGATGAGACGCTTCCAACCGGATTGCATCATAGCACTCGGTGGCGGTTCGCCAATGGATGCAGCTAAAGGCATGTGGTTGTTCTATGAATATCCAGATACTGATTTCAATAACTTGAAACAAAAATTCATGGATATCCGTAAACGGATTTACAAGTACCCACGTCTGGGACAAAAAGCACAATTTGTAGCCATCCCTACAACCTCGGGTACAGGTTCGGAAGTTACTTCGTTCGCAGTAATTACAGACAAAAACCTGGGCAACACCAAATACCCACTGGCTGACTATGAGTTGACTCCTGATGTGGCAATTATTGACCCTGAATTTGTATATTCGCTGCCTAAAACAGCTGTAGCAGATACTGGTATGGACGTTCTGACACATGCAATCGAGGCTTACGTGTCTGTAATGGCTAATGATTACACAGACGGCCTGGCGATTAAAGCCATTCAACTGGTATTCCAGTACCTGGAGCAATCGGCTCTGGTCGGCGACAAGTTGGCTCGCGAAAAAATGCATAATGCTTCCACACTCGCAGGTATGGCGTTTGCTAATGCATTCTTGGGTATTAACCACAGTCTTGCACACAAGTGGGGCGGACAATACCATACGGCTCACGGTCGCACAAATGCGATCTTGCTGCCACACGTTATTCGCTACAATGCGAAAAAACCGACAAAATTTGCTTCGTTCCCTAAATATTCGCACTTTGTTGCAGATGAGCGTTATGCAGAAATTGCACGCATACTGGGACTGCCTGCACGTACTACTGAAGAAGGGGTTAACAGCCTGATTGATGCGATTCGTAAGTTGAACAAAACACTCGGTATCGAGGAATCGTTCCAACAACTTGGTTTCGATCCAAAAGATTTTGAATCACGTGTAGATTATCTGGCTGACCGTGCTTTTGAGGATCAATGTACAACTGCGAATCCAAAGCTGCCGCTGGTTACTGAATTGGCTGATGTATACCGCAACGCCTTCTACGGACGCTTCGACCAATAATGTAATTCGACCAATAATATAATAGGTAAGAAGAGGCTTGTAACAGAGCGTTTTCCCGTACAAAACCGATGCAGGCTCTCTATATAGAGAGCCTCTTGGTTTGGGAAGGGAGGTGAACGGCTAGGCTATAGATATACGCGTGAAGCTAGGGAAAATAAAGTGATAAAAATCACTCATAATGTGATCTTTATCACATACTACACTCTATCATTATTCTACAATAAGAGTGTAAGAAAGGTCCCGACACTGAGCGTAAGGCATCGGTGAAAAGGCCGGGCTCAAGAAATAGTTTCAACGTGAAAAAAATCACAAGTCCGGAAGACCAAACAATTTGGAGGGATTTACATGTCGGTGATTGAGAGAGAATTACAAGAGCAACAATCTGGCTGGAGAGGTTTTAAAAAAGGAAAATGGACTAGAGAAGTTAACGTCAACGATTTTATTGAAACCAATATCTCACCTTATGTTGGCAATGAAGAATTTTTGGTTGGTCCTACTGCCAACACAACTGCACTGTGGGAAATTGTATCTGATCTTACTAAAAAAGAGTTGGCAAACGGCGGTGTACTTGATGTAGACGTAAATACGCCATCCACCATTATTTCACATAAACCAGGCTACTTGGACAAGGACAAAGAACAAATTGTCGGTGTACAAACAGATGCTCCATTCAAACGTTCTTTGCAACCGTTCGGTGGAATCCGGATGATGATCGATGCTTGCAAAGCCTATGGTTTTGAAGTGCCACAAAGCATTGTAGACATCTTCACTCATATTCGTAAAACGCACAACCAAGGTGTATTTGACGCTTATACAGATGAAATGAGAGCAGCTCGTAGAGCTGGTATCATTACTGGTCTGCCAGATGCATACGGTCGTGGTCGTATCATCGGTGACTATCGTCGTGTTGCTCTGTATGGTGCAGACTTCTTGATCCAAGATAAAAAACTTCAATTGAAAAGCCTTGAAGTTGACTCCATGGAAGAAGACGTAATTCGTCTGCGTGAGGAAATTTCCGAACAAATTCGTGCTTTGAATGAATTGAAACAAATGGCTGCTGAGCATGGTTTCGATATCTCCAAACCAGCTAACAATGCAAAAGAAGCTTTCCAATGGGTATATTTCGGATATCTGGCAGCGATTAAAGAGCAAAACGGTGCAGCAATGTCCTTGGGACGTGTATCTTCATTCCTTGATATTTATACACAACGTGATCTTGAGGAAGGTGCACTGAACGAAGAACAAGCTCAGGAACTGGTCGACCATTTTGTTATGAAACTGCGTATTGTTAAGTTCCTGCGTACACCTGATTACAACGAACTGTTCAGTGGTGACCCAACTTGGGTAACAGAATCCATCGGTGGTATGTCTGTCACTGGAGAAACTCGTGTTACCAAAAACAGCTTCCGCTTCTTACACACACTGTACAACTTAGGGCCTGCTCCAGAACCTAACTTGACTGTACTGTGGTCAGAAAAGTTGCCTGAGGGCTTTAAGAAATATTGTGCAAAAGTTTCTATTGAAACTAGCTCCATTCAATATGAAAATGACGATCTGATGCGTCCAATCTATGGCGATGATTATGGTATTGCTTGCTGTGTATCTGCCATGAGAATCGGTAAACAAATGCAATTCTTTGGTGCTCGTGCCAACTTGGCAAAAGCTCTGTTGTACGCTATTAATGGCGGTAAAGATGAAAAATCCGGCGTTCAAGTAGGACCTGAGTTCCCTGCTATTACAAGCGAAGTGCTGGACTACGAAGAAGTGTTGAGCCGTTTCAAACCTATGATGGAATGGCTGGCAAAACTGTACATGAACACTTTGAACGTTATTCACTATATGCATGATAAATATAGCTACGAACGCATTGAAATGGCGTTGCATGACCGTGATATTCTTCGTACCATGGCTTGTGGTATTGCGGGTCTATCAGTTGCAACTGACTCCTTGAGTGCCATTAAATATGCAAAAGTTAAACCAATCCGTAACGAAAAAGGAATTGCTGTCGACTTTGAAATCGAAGGCGAATATCCTTGCTACGGTAACAACGATGACCGCGTAGATACTATCGCTGTAGAATTGGTAGAAACTTTCATGAGCATGATTCGCAAACATAAAGCTTATCGTAATGCGGTTCCTACTCAATCCGTACTGACCATTACTTCCAACGTGGTGTACGGTAAGAAAACAGGTACAACACCTGATGGACGTAAAGCAGGCGAACCGTTTGCACCGGGCGCAAACCCAATGCATGGTCGTGATAAAAAAGGCGCTTTGGCATCTCTGAGTTCCGTAGCCAAATTGCCATATGAACACAGCTTGGATGGTATTTCGAACACCTTCTCCATTGTGCCTAAAGCACTGGGGAAAGAAGAAGAAACACGCAAAACAAACCTTGTTTCAATGATGGATGGCTACTTTGGAAGCCACGCACATCATCTGAATGTCAATGTGTTTGCTCGTGAACAACTATTGGATGCAATGGAACACCCAGAAAACTATCCACAACTTACGATTCGTGTTTCTGGCTATGCCGTTAACTTTATTAAGCTGACTCGTGAGCAACAAATGGATGTTATTAACCGTACTTTCCACGGTACAATGTAAACAAGTTTTACAATACCCAATATTACAATGACGCACGCATAGCGGATGCGGGAAGGATGATACAACATGTTGAAAGGTCACATACACTCATTGGAAACCTTCGGGACCGTCGATGGTCCCGGCATCCGCTTCGTGCTCTTTATGCAAGGATGCTTGTTGAAATGTCAATATTGTCATAATCCAGACACTTGGGCCTTGAATGAAGGTAATCCGATGACGCTAGAAGAGGTATTGGCTGAGATTGAGCCGTATTTAGCCTATTACCGCTCTTCGGGAGGCGGATTAACCGTATCCGGTGGAGAACCGACACTGCAAGCTCATTTTGTAGCAGAGCTGTTCAGGGAAGTGAAGCGTCGCTGGAATTTGCACACGACATTGGACAGTAACGGCTTTAATGATGCGGCCCGTATCCATGATCTACTGGATGTAACTGATTTGGTGTTACTGGATATTAAGCACATCGATAACGATAAGCATATTAAGCTTACAGGCAAATCCAACGACCGTATGCTAAGTACGGCTCGCTGGTTGTCGGAGCAAGGGCGCAAAATGTGGATTAGACACGTATTTGTACCAGGTATTCATGACGACGAGCAAGATCTACTCAATTTGGGACGGTTCATTGGAACGTTGAACGGAGTCGAGAAATTCGAAATTTTACCTTACCATCAAATGGGTGTTTATAAATGGGAAATGCTCGGTAAGGCATATCCGCTGGAGGGAGTTCCGTCTCCAACAGATGAAGAAGTTCAACGTGCTTACCGACTTATTGAGGAAGGTCGTCTAGAGACTGCAGGAACAAATGCTACCTAGCGTCCATCAAAATGTAAATGGGTCAGAACTACTTTCAGATTGTGAAGCCGCCGCCACATCAGATCAGATGGTCGGCGGTTTTTTTGTTGTTGAATTTTTGCAGTCACAGGAGAAAGTTCCCTTTTTTTCATGATCGTCAAAATTTCCTGAAAC
Source organism: Paenibacillus ottowii (assembly GCF_006874425.1). GTDB lineage: Bacteria > Bacillota > Bacilli > Paenibacillales > Paenibacillaceae > Paenibacillus > Paenibacillus ottowii. The sequence goes on along the minus strand of NZ_VIJZ01000002.1, from coordinate 471,401 downwards.
TTTTTAGCAACTGTCGCGTCTAATAGTATGACTTTTCACGGGAATGATAATAATTTGGGGATAGAAGGAGACAGACAATGAATTTCAAGAAATGGACCATGCTCACCGCCCTGGCGGTAGCTCAGGTGGCCGCAGTAGCCCCTGTAGGAGCAGAAGCAGCATCAACAACTGTTCAATCCACCGATTCGGTTAACGCACAGCAGGCTCAGACCAATGTTGCTGATTCCGGCGGTCAGAATAGTACTGGAGATCAAGGTGGAACAAGCACAACCAATAATACTGTAACATCTGGTAACACAGGTGTATCCAATGATCCAATGACTGGTCTGCCTACAGATACCACTAACGGATCGAACGTAACCAATGATGTATACAGTGGGGACGGAACAATCACCAATCCTGGTGGAGCTCCTACTTCCATGAATGCGAATCAACTGATTTTGTATTTGAACAGTGCTAAAATGGAACAAAACGGACAGGTATATACGGCAACTCAGCCGATGACCGTCAAGGACGGAGTTTCCTATGTAGCTATTCGTTCTCTTGTCAGCCGTGTCGGATTGCAGTTTAGTTATGACACAGCCACCAAAGAAACTGTAATCACCCAAGGTACAAATGTTCTGCGCTTCAAAACAGACAGCAAGGTTTATACGGTTAATGGTGAAGCTAGACAAATGAAGGGACCGGCTTTCCAGCAAAAGAACGTATTTATGGTGCCGTTGACCTCGATTACACAGGCCTTAAATATTCCTTATACTGTGAATAATACGACTAAACAAGTTATCATGGATTTGAATCAGAAACCAAAAGCTTCTTTTACGGTTCAACAAAAGGATATCTATGCGGGTGAAACCCAAGTTACGTATTTGACTAAGGAATCTTCTCCTACAGGTCTTCCGATTGTGAATCAACGTTGGGAAGGGAAGCAGGACGTATTTCAGGAGCCGGGTACATATGTAGTTACCTATTCCGTTCTTGACTCTGCTGGGAACTGGAGTGATCCTTACTCAGTAACAATTACAGTAAGACCACCAAACCAGCCGCCAGTGGCTCTGTTTACAACGGATAAAAAAGAGTACAAGATGGGTGAAAAAATCACTATTACCGACCTGAGTACTGATGATGAGAATGCTATCACTAAGCGTGATTGGGTGAATAAAAAACTTGCCTTCTTCCAACCAGGAGATGTAACAATTACACTGACTGTGACTGATAAGCACGGCGCAACAAATAGCATAAATCAAACAATTAAAATTACGAACGAATTGCTATACAACGAAGATGATTTCAACAAAATTTTCACGCCATATGGCGATAAATACAGTGTAGATGGCAGCCAGGTGCCTACTATGGCCACTATTCCGGTGACAAGCACTTCTTCACCACGTCTTCTGATTCGTGCTAACAGCCCAGAGCGTGTGTTCCAGGATGGTATCGTGTACCAGGAAACAGGCTCAGGTAGTACGCGTATTCTTGTCCATCATGTCAATGAAACAGGTCGAGATGTGAAGATGTATGTGATTGCGACAAACAACAATCTTGCTCCAACCAACATAAATGTCGAAAATTCTGGTTTTGCTGGTCCATCTGAATTTGCAACGGCTGCGGGTAAAGTATCGATTCAACGGTATTTTCAATCTATGCTGGATGGAAGCAAACGTTCCAGCACGGTTCTGAACCCAGGCGAAAGTCGTGTTATTCTGGAGGATTTGAACGCGCAAAAAATCAAGCAAAAACAAGTTATTTCTTTGTTATCTGATTTGTATACGGATCAACCTATTCAATATACGGTAGTGGTGCTGGATGCAAATGTAGATCCGTTGACTGCGTTGCCTACTCTGGCAAAACTGCCTAAGGACGGTATTCATAACCGTGGAACATACGCGAATTCAGATATCTCGCTTAATTATACCGAAGAGGTTGGGAAAACAGCTCAACGTATCGTTCTTGGTGATAATAAGGTAGACCCGAACCTGATTGGTACCGACGGTCTGGACGGCTCTTCTGCTTCCAATGCCGGTAACTTTGGTGTCGTGTATAAAGTTAAATTGGACCACGTAGCACCATATTCACTAATTACATTTAACCCGCGTGGAGGCGAATATGCTGGCTATGCGATGGTGAATAATCAAGTTGTGGGAATCCCAACCAATGGTTCTGTGCAAGCTCCGAATGAAATGAGTGTACTGTATCGCACAGGTCATATTGAAGAAAGTGTAGAAATGTATTTCACTGCAGCTGCTGGTAGTAATCTGCCGGTTTCCGTAGTAGTTATGCCTATGCCAGCTATTAAAAATTAATTTGAAATAATCGGTGTTTTTTACCGGCTTAGACCATTTTGAGTCTCATCATTCACCGTTTTAAAAGTCGATGTCATTACAGAATATAGACGTTCTCCTGTTGCGAACTTAGTTGCAGCACTGGAGAACGTCTTTTTCTTATGAGTAGTGCGAATATCTCTTATAATATTGACTTTAATCGTGGTATAATGAATAGATGCAAGCCTAAGCCTGCATCAGAAAACCTGAAACTATAGACAGGGGAGGGTGAAACGCATGCTGACAAAGGATGAGATTATCGCAACGATGTCCGCCCAAGGGTTGCGTATTACAGATCAGCGCAAGACGTTGGCCACGTTATTTTCCGAGAATGAAGGGTATCTGTCCCCCAAAGACGTTTATGAATATATGGGTAAGAAATACAGCGGACTTAGCTTTGACACAGTTTATCGCAATCTGCGTGTAATGCAGGATTTGGGTGTGCTGGAGCAGGTATCTTTTGAGGATGGAATGAAGTTCAAGGTGAGCTGTAATGAACATCATCATCATCATCATATGATTTGCTTGAGCTGTCAGAAAACATTACCGATTTCTTTTTGTCCAATGCAAATGACAGATCCGACAGATCAATTCCAAATCGTCGAGCATAAATTTGAAATTTTTGGTTATTGTAAAGATTGCCAACAGAAGAATGGGCATACTGAGAGCAAGTCGGATGGGGGATTCAGACAGACGAGCAGTCACACTCACAGCCACGGAGGCTACTAAAAATGAAAATCACCACACGCAGAGTGGTACAGGCCCCGATTCAGTTTTATCGTGCTTACATTTCACCATTAAAGCCGGCTACCTGCAGGTTTTATCCAACGTGTTCGGCGTACGCGCTGGAGGCGGTAGAAGTACATGGTGCGCTCAGAGGCTCATGGCTGGCTGCAAAGCGGATAGCTAAATGTCATCCATTTCATCCAGGTGGCGTAGATCTGGTCCCTCCTGCCCAAAAAGGGATTGATCAGTCTGACAAAGATCGTGTGCCTATCCATACCGAGAAGGGTCTGACTTGACAGCACCATGCCGATTTGGTTATATTTTGGTTAATATTGTTTTCCTGTGAAGGGATGAGTAGGGTAAATCGTCCAGTGCAGAGAGCCGGAGTGAGCTGAGAACCGGTCTGGAGTGAAGCCTGAATATGGTCCTGGAGGAACCTTTTTCGAGCGTTATTGCCACAGTTAGGCTGTGCTTAAGAGGCAATTGTAAGGAGGAGGCGTGATCCAGCGTTAATGGGCGGTCAGAAGTGACTGGTGAAGCTTGTATTCCGTGAGGGTACAGGGAATTTGGGTGGTAACGCGTGAGGTGACTCTCGTCCCATAGGGGCGGGGGTCTTTTTTGTGCCCAATTGTGTCGAATTCATGAATTGGAGTACTTATCATGGCAATAGATCTTTTGCTGCTATGAACAAAACAGGAGGAACACATATGTCTAGAGAGAACACATTTTACATTACAACACCAATCTATTATCCCAGTGACAAGCTCCATATTGGTCATGCCTACACAACTGTAGCGGGGGATGCAATGGCTCGCTACAAGCGGCTACGGGGTTATGAGGTTCGTTATTTGACAGGAACGGACGAGCATGGTCAGAAGATTGAGCAGAAAGCAAATGCAGCTGGCAAAACGCCGCAACGTTTCGTAGATGATATTGTGGCAGGTATCCAAGATCTGTGGCGGAAGCTCGACATCTCAAATGACGATTTTATCCGTACTACGGAGGAGCGTCATAAGGCTGTCGTACAAGAAATCTTTGATCGTTTGTTAAAACAAGGGGATATCTATAAGGGAGAATACGAAGGTTGGTACAGCATTCCTGATGAGACTTACTATACAGAAACTCAGCTCGTTGATGTAGTGAAGGATGCTGAAGGCCATGTGATTGGAGGTAAGAGCCCGGATAGTGGACACCCTGTTGAACTGGTCAAGGAAGAGAGTTACTTTTTCCGCATGAGCAAGTATGCTGATCGGTTGCTGCAATTTTATGAAGAGAACCCGCAGTTTATCCAACCGGAATCCCGGAAAAAAGAAATGATTAACAACTTCATCAAGCCAGGGCTAGAGGATCTGGCTGTTTCCCGTACCACTTTTGAATGGGGTGTTAAGGTCAAAGGGGACCCGAAGCATGTCGTATACGTGTGGATTGACGCACTTTCCAATTATATCACAGCCTTGGGCTATGGCTCTTCCAATACCGAGCTGTACGATAAATTCTGGCCAGCAAATGTGCATATCGTAGGTAAAGAGATTGTACGTTTCCATACGATATATTGGCCGATCATGCTAATGGCACTGGATCTTCCGTTGCCTAAAAAAGTATTTGCACATGGCTGGTTACTCATGAAAGATGGAAAAATGTCGAAATCTAAAGGCAATGTGGTAGATCCAGTAACTTTGATTGACCGTTATGGTTTGGATCAACTTCGGTACTACTTGCTGCGCGAGGTGCCTTTTGGAGCAGACGGAACATTTACACCTGAAAGTTTTGTAGATCGTGTTAATTCGGATTTAGCCAATGATCTAGGCAACTTGTTGAATCGAACCGTAGCGATGGTAGACAAATATTTTGATGGCAAAGTTCCCGCTTATGAAGCCAATGTAACTTCGTTCGACGCAGCTTTGGTAGACATGGCTACATCGACTTATAGCAAAGTAGAAGAAGCTATGGAGAACATGGAATTTTCCGTAGCTTTAACAGCGATTAGCCAATTTATTAGCCGCAGCAACAAGTATATTGACGAGACTCAGCCATGGAATCTGGCTAAGGATGAGGCAAAACGTCGCGAATTGGCTTCTGTTATGGTGCATTTGGTAGAAAGCTTGCGTATTGCTTCCATTTTACTTCAGCCTTTCTTGACGCGTGCACCTCACCAGATTTGGGAACAGCTTGGTATTCGTCAAGGGGAGCTGACTACATGGGATAGCGGAAAGCAGTTTGGACGTATCCCGGAAGGAACACAACTGGTTAAAGGGAATCCAATCTTCCCGCGTCTGGATTCGGAGCAAGAAGTTGCTTTTATCGTGGAAGCAATGACGGGAGGTAAGAAACCGGAGGAAGCTGCGACACAAGCTCAACCGAAGAATGCCTCTGAGGCGAGCCAAGAAGCACCTGAGGCGAAGGAAGAGATTGGCATTGAGGATTTTGCCAAGGTAGAACTCCGTGTTGCTCAGGTTGTCGCCTGTGAGCCTGTGAAGAAGGCTGACAAACTGTTGAAGCTCCAGCTTGATCTTGGTTATGAACAACGGCAGGTGGTATCGGGAATCGCGAAGTTTTATACACCTGAAGATATGATTGGACGCAAGGTGATCTGTGTCACAAATCTTAAGCCAGTAAAACTTCGTGGTGAGCTGTCGCAGGGTATGATTTTGGCAGCATCACATGGGGATCAGCTTACATTAGCTACTGTACCGGATGGTATGCCAAATGGCGCTATTGTAAAGTAAGAGAGTATGCAATAAAAAATGTAATGAGCGTATGTTTGGGTATCATCCCCAGGCATACGCTTTTTGGCTTGCATCATATTTTTCTCTGCCTATACGTATGTTTTAGTAGGTAGGGCTTGTATCTGCGTGTTCACTAAGACAGGTGGGAGGAAATAATGATGTCAGATGTCAACGCAGGGTTGGCCATCGTTGCTGGGCTAGTTTCTTTTTTTTCACCGTGCTGCTTACCACTATATCCATCATATTTATCGTATATTACAGGGATGTCAGCGCGTGAACTGGCTGAAGGGCGCCACAAGGCGGAGGTCCGCTATCGGACGATGGGACATACACTTGCTTTTGTATTAGGCTTTTCGGTTGTTTTCTACTCACTAGGGGCAAGTGTCGGGCTGCTTGGAGAATGGTTTTCCAATTATGGGGATACGCTAAGAGTCGTAGCGGGGCTGCTCATTATACTCATGGGTCTGATATCTCTTGGTTTCGTGCGTCCTTTGTTTCTAATGAGAGAGCATAAACTACGGTGGACATGGAAACCTGCCGGATACGCCGGTTCCTTTGTAATCGGAATTGGGTTCGCGGCAGGCTGGTCGCCCTGTATCGGTCCTATGCTAACAGCTATTATCGCTTTGGCGGCAGTAGAGCATCACATTTGGTTCAAGTTGATTACTGGCTACGCGCTTGGTTTTGCGATTCCGTTTTTTGTCTTAGCTTTGCTGGCAGGCAGTGTTAGGTTATCATCCCGTTATACTTCCATCCTTATCCAAATAGGTGGTCTGCTGCTTGTAACCACTGGCGTTTTGCTGGTAACAGATCATATGACAGATGTAACGCTTTATTTACAACGGATTACCCCCGATTGGATGCTGGTTATGTGAAATATTCAATACGACTTAAAGGGAAATGTTCAAAAATGCGTTCTGTAATAAACTCCCGCAATGCATTTTGTTGTTCATCAGGATAAACATATTTATTTTGGCCCCAGCGGCCCCATTTTTTCTTGCGTTTCTCTATGTCCATCTCTAGTTTGGTTTTTGGGTAACGTTTCTCGATAACAGCTTTGGATGTTTTGGTGAAGCGATGCTGAATTAGTTCGAATGTCAGATCCTTCGTAGCATGCTGGGGCAAGGTTTCTCCCAATCTACGCAGTAACTCCCCGTAACCTTTTTCCCAGCCGTCATACCAAATGATAGGAGCAATGATGAATCCCAGCGGATAACCAGCCCGTGCAATTTTGCCTGCTGCTTCGATACGTTCCTCGAAGCGTGAAGTTGCAGGTTCAAACTGTTTGATAACATAATCGGAATTAATGCTAAAGCGGATGCGGGTATGACCGTTATGCTTAATATCCAGCAATGGATCGACATGATGATATTTAGTCACAAAACGAAGTCGGCCAAATTCCTCATCTGCCATGAAACGAATCAAGTCTCCAAGCGATCCGGTGATATGCTCCAAACCAACTGGATCGGAGGTACAAGCTGCTTCAAACCGAGTAATTTCAGGCTTACGCTCCTCAATATAGGTTTTAGCTGCTGATATAATATCGTCAGTGTTGACATATATGCGAATATACGGCTTTGCCCCCAAGGTTGTCTGTAAATAGCAATAGTGACAGTGCCCCATGCAACCGGTCGAAATAGGAATGGCATATTCGGCGGAGGGCTTGGATTGGTCAAAAGTTAGTGTTTTACGGATACCGACAACCAGTGTCTTTTTTGCCATTCTGTACTTTTCAACCTCAGTTTCACCTGGTAAATTGGTAATTCGGTTGTGAGAGGTAGTCATCCGATACGGAATATCCTTGGCTTTGACCCAATCCATAATACGCTGGCCTTTGGGATAATTCAGTGCGTCTGGCTCAAAAAACACCAGATCAGGCATAAATGGCTTGGTTCCTCTGGTTTGGACAGGAGTATGCTCAAGCGTAGACATGGCCAACGCTCCTTTCGAAATAAATCGTCTGTGCTCTGGTATCCAACGCTAACGCATCTTCGTAGAAATTAACGATACAGGGGCGACAACATTAGTGTGTCCGGCTTAAATTGAACAAATCGTGGCAATAGATGTGAGTGGAGGGACGAGACTTGCCAATGGGCGATGATAACATGTATCATTACATAGTAGGTTTAGTGCAGGAAATGAAGGCGGTAAGCGCCCGTTCAATAACAGAAAAGAGGGAAACAAGTGCCAACGCCAAGCATGGAAGATTATTTGGAGCGCATTTACCAACTGATCGATGAGAAGGGATATGCTCGTGTCTCGGATATCGCAGAGGGTTTGGAGGTGCACCCTTCGTCCGTCACCAAGATGATTCAGAAGTTGGATAAGGACGATTATCTTGTATATGAGAAATATCGGGGACTGATTTTGACACCGAAAGGGAAAAAGGTCGGAAAACGGTTGGTTGACCGCCACCAGTTACTAGAGCAATTTCTGGATATGATTGGGGTTGACAAGGACCTGATATATAAAGATGTGGAGGGTATTGAACACCATTTGAGCTGGGATTCCATTACCCGTATCGAGACATTGGTGGAATATTTCCGCCGAGATGAAGATCGCTTGCGCCAGCTTCATGACATACACAAGGAATTGAGTGGGGATTCCTAAAAGCATCAGTCCTTATGGACGATGCTTTTTTTATTTGTCCTTACCGCAACAAAACCCGGTTATTAGCGTCTATCCATTATATAGCAGGACAAGATAGGGGTTAAAATTAACAGGGTTAGTGGAGGATAATAAAGATATGAATCGGAAGAAAATAGGGCTCATGGCTGCAGGTCTGCTTTTAGCAGTACAGACTGCCATTGTGCCTGGAGTTCAAGCAGCACCAACTGGCGAAATTGAGATTATATTGGACGGACAAACCCTGCAAAGTGATGCGTCACCATATATTGTGCAGGGAGCGAATGTCACAATGGTCCCTTTGCGAGTAATTAGTGAGGGCTTAGGCGCTCAGGTCAACTGGTCGGCGTCATCCGGTACGGTAACGATTACAGCACAGAACAAAAATATATCTATGGAAAATGGTGCACAAAGCGCTACAGTGAATGGGAAGTCGGTTCGATTAGATGCATCTGCACGCATGTCAAGTGGCAGAGTCATGGTACCACTGCGTTTTGTTGGCGAAGAGTTGGGCTTAAAAGTAGACTGGCAAGCCTCGGAACGGGTCATTACGCTAAGCAGTGGTAAAGAAGGTACCTCTACTAGTGGGAACACTTCTTCTGTGGGAAGCAGTAGCTCAACATCTAATTCGTCAGCATCTGGCAACCAGGAGACTGTAAGTACAGATCAGGGAACCACAGCCAATGATGAACAGGACGTTGTCAACACACCGTCCACCTCTACTAAGGAGGACAGTTCAAGTTCCTCCCAGGGGAATATGGCTCAGGTAAAGGCTACAACCTCTATGCGCGGAGCATGGATTTCCACTATAAATGGAGATTGGCCTTCTTCTGCTGCTCGAAGCAGCTCGGAGAAGCAAAAGCAGGAATTTACAAAAATGCTTGATGATTTGCAAGGCATGGGAATTAATGCAGTATTCGTTCAGGTTCGTGCCAGTGGTGATGCGCTCTATCCGTCTGACCTTGTGCCATGGAGCAAATATTTGACCAATACCCAAGGCAAGAATCCAGGTTATGATCCCTTGAAATTTATGATTAGTGAATCACATAAGCGGGGGATGGAATTCCATGCCTGGTTTAATCCTTTCCGTGCTAATTCTACAGGAACAACTAGCGGTTTAGCAGCTAACCATGTGGCTAATCAACACCCGGATTGGATTGTTAAGAATGGTAGCCAGTTGTACATTAACCCAGGAATCCCGGCTGCACGTCAGCATGTCATTGATGCGATTATGGAAGTCGTAAACGGATATGATATTGACGGTGTCCATTTGGACGATTATTTTTATCCTTACAGCGGGACTTTTGATGATGATGCGACTTTTAAAACATATAACGCCAACAAAATCTCTAACAAGGGTGACTGGCGGAGAGATAATGTGAATAGTTTTGTTCGCGATTTGGGCAAAAGTATTCATGCCAGCAAGTCAAAAGTTCAATTCGGGATCAGTCCTTTTGGGGTATGGCGCAACAAGTCTCAGGACTTGACGGGTTCAGACACCAAGGCAGGCGTTACAGCTTATGATACGACATTTGCGGATGTAAGAACCTGGATTAACAAAGGATGGATTGATTATGTAGCTCCACAAATTTACTGGAGTATCGGTTTCCCGGCAGCTGGATATGACAAGCTCGTCGCATGGTGGTCTAATGAGGTCAAAAATTCAGATGTTAAGCTATATATCGGTCATTCACCTTATAAAATCGGTACTCCTGAAAAAGGATGGCAATCAGCGCAAGAGCTAATTAAGCAGCTTGAACTAAACGAGAATTATAAGCAGGTTAAAGGGGATATTTATTTTAGTGCACAGCATTTGCGCAAAAATCCATACGGACTCATTCAACTTCTTCAAAATTATTATCAATTATGATATAAATTGGATCATTTAGGTTCTATATGGACCTCCGTTCTCATACATAAGCAGTAGAACTGCTTACTCCCAAGAGAACGGAGGTTTTTTGATCTATGCTGATCAATGCTGTGTTCCAGGGTGGAGGGGTTAAGGGAATTTCGCTGGCGGGTGCAGTTAAGGCTGCGGAGGAGCATGATATTGTATTCAATCGTTTGGCAGGTACATCATCAGGTGCTATTGTAGCCGCTTTATTGGCTGCGGGATATACGGCAGATGAAATGAAAGCCGTAATTGAGAAAACCCCCTTGGTCAAGTTGTTGCGGCGTTCTCCAGTATTCAACATTAAGTGGGTTGGGCCAGCAGCACGTATCTTTCTTAAAAAAGGGCTCTACTCAGGGGAGGCACTGGAGCATTGGGTGCGTGAGTTGTTACGAGCTAAGGGAGTGCGTACATTCGCGGATTTACCTCCTGGCAAGCTGCGCATTATTGCATCAGATATTACGAATGGACGCATTTTGGTGCTCCCTGAGGACATCAAACGTTTTGGTATTAATCCTTCTTCACTTGAGGTAGCCAAGGCCATTCGGATGAGCACCAGCATCCCTTATTTTTTTGATCCTGTTATGTTAAGACTTGATTCTGCACTTGCTAAGGGAAAAACCTTTTCCCAGCAATTTGTATTTGTTGTTGATGGGGCCTTGCTTAGTAACTTGCCTTTGTGGCTTTTTGATGAGCCTGTAAATGAACGTGAGGCCAAAACCATTCCAACGGTAGGTTTTCAAATGGTGGGCAAAACAGGGACGGAGACGAAGGTTTCTTATATACGGGGCCCACTGACTATGCTACAGGCTATTTTTGATACAATGCTATCGGCACATGATGAAAGGTATATTGAGCAGGAGAATCGATATCGGACCATTAAAATTCCAACTTTGGGTATCCGAACAGCACAATTCAGCATTTCACCCGAACAAAGTGATTTGTTATACGCTTCAGGTATGCAGGCAGGAGAAGCTTTTTTCCACAAATGGAGCATCACTTCTTACCAGCAGCAGTATAGTAAGTATCAATTGATGAAAGATACCATGTATGCCATGAAGTAGATACCATTTACTGGAGGTTAGAGCTGAGTTTAAAGAAAGAAAAAAGGAGCCTATTCCCGTTCATTTTCAAAACACGGGTGATGGCTCCTTTGTGCTACATTTTAAAGGAAATGATTATTAATGGTACTTTGGCTGTTCCTCTTCATTTTTACCCTTGGACCCTTCAATCACATGAAAAGGATATGTTTTGCGTTTGTTTGTAGTCTGCTGCTTACGTGCACTGGCTGTTTTGGTCATCGTGCGCACAGAAGGTTTAATTTTCGGAGTTCGGTTGCGTTGTCCTGGCTGGTATTTGTACAGCAGAAATATAACTGCAAACACAAAGACCGGGATTAGTAAACTCATAAGAAAGCCCCAGCTACCTTTCCATAGCATATCTACAATGCCATATGCGCCTAAAGCAAGGGTAAGCCAGAAAATAACGGCGTGTCTGTACATCATTCACTCATCCTTTCACAGGATCAAGGACCGGATTGTTGAGGGTCTCCTTTACAGGCACATTTTCCAACTCAGCATCCAATTCAAGCATACGCTTAAACGAGGCAATCGATACCTCCACTTGATCATCAGTCGGTTCTTTGGTGGTAAGCAATTGTAGCCACAGGCCAGGGTAACCCAGATAACGAAGCACTGGAATTTCCCGAAGTGCATTAGTCAACTTGAGGAATTCAAAAGAAAGCCCCAATACGATCGGCAGCAGTAAAAGACGTTGCCCCATGCGCTCCCACAGAGTATCGTAGGTAAACAGGGAGTAGACGAGTACCCCGATAATCACAGTGAGCATAATAAAGCTGCTGCCGCAGCGGTAATGCAGTCGGCTATATTTTTGTACGTTGGCCGGAGTGAGTTCTTCTCCCGCTTCATAAGCAGTAATTACTTTATGCTCCGCACCATGATACTGAAATAATCGCTTGATTAACGGAGTTTGGGAAATACCCCATAAATAAGCCAGCAGCAAAATCAGCTTGATCGCTCCTTCAGCGAGGTTATGCAGAATCTGATTGTGAAACAAACCGTCAAATAGAAAACTCTCCACAACAACCGGAACAAGAGTTAATACAATTTTGCCAAAGAGGAAGGACAATATACCGACCGCAGCCACGCCGATCATCATGCTTAGGCTCCAACGGGATTCCTCTTTTTTCTTTTGTTCAGCACGTTCTTCTGGATCTACTTCATCATCAGCATATGCATCAGCTGAATAGTTCAAATGCTTGGTACCCTTGGCACTGGAGTCGATGATGCTAACAATCCCCCGCAATAACGGAATTCTGCGGAATTTGGACACCCAGGATTGCTCCTTGCGTGGTACTTCCAAATATGTGATTTCGCCAGATTTGCGGCGAACTGCCGTGACATTGACACGCTTGCCGCCGAACATGACACCTTCAATGACTGCCTGACCGCCGTAGCTCACAGGCTTGGATGCTTGTGACAACCGTCTCACCTCTCTTAATACATGCTTTTTTGTATATTGTATCGAATTTGGAAGGGAATATCTAGTTAGACGAAAATGGGATGTGGAGAAGATGAAATCCTTGGAGTGGGGGGATTCATACTACAGGTGTAAAAAAGCATTTATAAGGGCAGTTTGGCCACCCTCATAAATGCTTAATATCACCAGTTATAAACGGACGGTATCATCGGATCGAACTTATTGCGTAATTGCTCCGACAACCTGATCAACCAGCCCCTTTGAGGATACAGGGCCGCCAAACGTCCATGTTGTACTATCCAACGGATAGGTGCGTTTTTCTTTGACGAAATTCAGACCGTTCCAGACAGAATTATTTTCCATAGATGAGCCGAAAACATTATCGTCCGGTTGCACAATATAGATAAAATTACTGTCCTGAACGGCTGACAGAGCTTCAATGCCTACCGTTGAAAAGCCATACGATTCAACCTTGCTCGGTTTCCAATTGTTAATCAAACCGATCTTCGCCAGTGTTCCTACAACGACTGAATTATCAGAAAACATACGCAGGCTGGCAGCATTTTGCGAAGTGAAAGCCTGTGTCAGTATATAATGAAAATTCGACTTGTCTGCAGCGGCGAGTTTTTGTTTGGCTTCGGCATAATGCTGATCCAGCTCGGCGAGCACCTGCTTGGCTTTGTCCTCTTTTCCAAGAGCGACTGCGATACTGTTAAAAATTGCTACCATTTTATCGTAATCGTAGCCGTTACCGTCGTTCAAATTATATTCGATCGTCGGTGCGATGGCTTTAAGTTGCTCGTAGATCGCTTCATTCCCATCAAAGTTGGATATGATTAGATCTGGTTTTAATGCTGCAATCGCCTCCAAATTAGGCTCGTTGCGTGTACCGACATCGACCACACTACTGTCCAGAGCAGCCTCTGGAGTTACATACACCTTATAGTTGGCGTTATCTGCATTACCAACCGGCTGAACGCCCAATGCAATCAAATCCTCCGTAAATGTCCATTCCAGCACTACGACACGCTGCGCGGGTTTGTCAAGTGTGATCTCACCACGATTATGCTTTACTGTCACAGGACCGGTCGCGGCTTCAGTCGATTTGCTGCCCGCCGTAGCGCCCTGACCTTTATTAGCTGAGTTGTCAGGTGCACCGCAACCTGTCAGTGTGAGTGTAAAAGCCAGTAACAATAAGAATCCGATGAATCCCTTTTTCATAGACTGCGTTCTCCTGTATATATGTATTATAAAATGATAATGATTATCATTTTCATAATTATATTATGAGACAGGCGCATTTTTGTCAATGAAAAGATTATAAAATCCACTCTTCAACTTCATTGTTAAACTGACCTTCATTGGAGCATACTACCTATCAAAACAAATAGACACCAATTCGGTGGAAGTACATGCTTTTCCTCAATAATAAGGAGTCCGTAGCATGAGAGAAATTTATGCATTTTGAAAGGAGATTAAAGCCATATGAGCGGAACTTACTCTATACCCAAAGTAGGTCATGATCAGGAACAGTCTCATGAATCTAGGGATCACCGTGATGATCGTAATCATAATGACAACAGCGGAAGAGGCAGACGACAGTCGGGCAAAATACATACACCGCTCATTCCCTTTGCACTTGAGCTGGGCTTTTTTGCAGGTTTGCTCTGGGGATTGATTCGCTGGCTATTTTATTCGCTGCACTTTACAGTAGTAGCGCCTGGCTTTCTGGCAGAGCCGTTTTTCAAGCACTCGTTTATGAACACCATGGCAGGGCATCTGGTAGGACTGCTGTTTTTTATTGCATTGTCCGTGGTAGCGTCATTGGTGTACACTCTGATTTTACGCAGCTTTAATGGCCCTATACCCGGCATTATATACGGTCTGATTTGGTGGGTTGTTTTATTTGTATTAACAGGCCCTAAATTAGGGATGATGAACCCTCCGAATCGGTTAACATGGAATTCCATCTACACAGAAATTTGTGTGTTTTTACTGTGGGGACTATTTATCGGATATACCGTTGCTGTCGAGTATACGGATGAAAGAATGCGCGAGCCTGAGAAAGCTGGGGACTGAAAGTAACAAAAACTTCTCAAGCGCCCATCCCCTGTGTTAAAATAGCATTTGGTTATTTGACAGAGGGGAGCGGAATGAAGATGAAGAATGACCGGGTGCTAAAGTTGCGGCAGGCGCTGGGCGAGCATAATCTGCGAGCTATGCTGATTACTAGCCCTGTCAATCGTCGATATTTGACAGGCTTCACAGGTTCGGCGGGTTATGTGCTGATTACAGAATCCCATAGCTATTTGCTGACCGACTTTCGCTATATGACGCAAGCGACCGAGCAAGCCCAAGGCTTCACGGTAGTGCAGCACGCTGCGCAGGTCATGGAAACAGTAAAAGAATTGCTGTCTTCCCATCAGATTGGCGAAACAGGCTTTGAGCAGGATGATGTAACTGTTGCGACACATAAAGCTTACAGCGAAGATTTGTCACCTATTACGCTGGTTCCAGTATCGGGCATTGTGGAAAAACTGCGGGTGTACAAGGATGCGGAAGAGCTTGAAGTGATGCAACGCGCAGCAGATTTGGCAGATGCTACATTTGCACACATTTTACCTTACATCAAACCAGGAGTCAGCGAGCGTGAGCTGGATCTGGAAATGGAATTCTTCATGCGCAAGCAAGGAGCTACTTCTTCTTCATTTGACACGATTGTGGCATCCGGAGTTCGTTCGGCATTGCCTCATGGAGTAGCCAGTGCTAAGTTAGTACAAGCAGGTGAGCTGATTACGTTTGACTTTGGTGCGTTGCTGGATGGCTACTGCTCCGATTTGACACGTACTGTAGCTACAGAAGGGGATTTGGCGCCTCAGTTGCGCGAGATCTATGATATTGTACTCAAGGCGCAGCTTCACGCACTCGAACATATTAAGCCGGGAATGACAGGCCGTGAAGCGGATGCGTTGACCCGGGATATTATTGCGAGCCATGGCTATGGAGACAATTTCGGACACAGTACAGGTCATGGTCTGGGTCTTGAAGTGCATGAATCTACACGCCTGTCGAAGGCAAGTGATGATATTCTGGAGCCGGGCATGGTTGTAACGGTCGAACCAGGTATCTATGTGCCTGGATTGGGCGGTGTACGGATCGAGGATGATATCGTTATTACAGATAGCGGCATCAAAGTATTAACGCATTCGAGCAAAGAATTTACAGTCGTTTAATAACGATAACAGTCCTGTAGGAGGGGTATTTTAGTGATTAACGTTAATGATTTTAAAACAGGTTTGACCGTCGAGGTAGACGGAGATATTTTTACAGTTCTGGATTTTCAACACGTAAAACCGGGTAAGGGCGCGGCATTCGTACGCTCCAAGTTGAAAAACCTGCGTAACGGTAATACAGTTGAACGTACATTCCGTGCGGGTGAAACCATCGGCCGGGCGCAAATCGAAAACCGTGGTGTATCTTATCTGTATGCTAGTGCAGACGATCATACTTTCATGGACAACGAAACATATGATCAATTTACATTGTCCAGCGACCAACTGAAATGGGAGCTTAACTTCCTGAAAGAAAACATGAATGTAAATATCATAAGCTACAACGGAGAAATCCTGGGTATCAACCTGCCTACCAGCGTGGAACTGAAAGTAATTGAAACAGAACCAGGTATTAAAGGTAACACAGCTACAGGTGCGACCAAAAATGCCAAACTGGAAACAGGCCTGAATGTTCAAGTTCCTCTGTTTATTAACCAGGACGACGTATTGTTAATTGATACTCGTGACGGTAAATACATGTCCCGCGCATAATTTTTACAGCTTTTGGTTCCTCTGTCCTTGTAAAGGGCAGGGGATATTTTTATATGTACGAATATTAAAAAACATTGGCTCCACACAGCACTTTCGTATTATACTGTACTAAAGTTATGCCGCAGGATGTCACGTGC
Organism: Paenibacillus ottowii; assembly: GCF_006874425.1. Taxonomy (GTDB): domain Bacteria; phylum Bacillota; class Bacilli; order Paenibacillales; family Paenibacillaceae; genus Paenibacillus; species Paenibacillus ottowii. The sequence continues at coordinate 454,655 of NZ_VIJZ01000002.1, read as the reverse complement.
AATTCATTTGGTGCCATCTCAAGGTTACATACTGTTGAGTCTGAGGGAGTGAATATCGTTGTCTTTGTATGTCATGAAATTCGGAGGCAGTTCCGTCGGTGACACGGAGCGCATGAAACGCGTAGCAAAACGCGTTGTTGAGAAACAGAGTGAAGGGCATCAATGTGTAGTGGTCGTTTCCGCAATGGGAGACACGACAGACGAATTGATTGACCAGGCCAAACTATTAAATGAGCAATTGCCTGCACGTGAGCTGGATATGTTGATGACGACAGGCGAGCAAATTTCAATCGCATTATTGTCCATGGCTATTCAGCAGCTCGGTCATGAAGCGGTATCGTTTACGGGATGGCAGGCTGGCTTCCGTACTGAATCTGACTTTGGTCGGGCACGGATTACGGATATTCAACCTCAGCGTGTGCTGGATGCACTGAGCAGCAACAAAATTGTTGTTGTAGCTGGTTTCCAGGGGATGTCTGCAGATGGAGATATAACGACGCTGGGACGTGGTGGTTCAGATACGACGGCTGTTGCGCTGGCGGCAGCAATTCAAGCGGACGCCTGTGAAATTTACACGGATGTGGATGGCATATATTCAACAGATCCACGGATCGTAAAGGTCGCCCGTAAGCTCAAGGAAATTTCTTATGATGAGATGCTGGAATTAGCCAATTTGGGTGCAGCTGTTTTACATCCCCGTGCGGTAGAGTATGCCAAACATAACCGGGTGCCGTTAATTGTTCGGTCCAGTTTTAATCATAACGAAGGAACGGTCGTAAAGGAGGATGCAGTGATGGAGCAAGGCGTTGTAGTCAGTGGAATTGCGTATGATAAAAATGTAGCAAGAATCAGTATTTTGGGCGTTGAAGATATCCCTGGTGTACTGGCAAAAGTTTTTGGAACACTGGCGGCAGCCAAAATTGATGTAGACATTATTGTGCAGAGCGGGGTTGAAGCTGGAAAAGCAGACTTCTCCTTTACAGTAGCTCTGACAGATCGTGAAGCTGCACTTAAGACGCTGGAAGGTATTCGCGGAGAGCTTCCATACCGTGAAGTAACGTCCGAGGAAAACCTGGTAAAGGTATCCATCGTAGGTGCGGGAATGGTTAGCCACCCGGGTGTTGCAGCGCAAATGTTTGCTGTACTGGCCGAGCAAGGTGTTAGCATTAAAATGGTAAGCACTTCTGAAATCAAGGTATCGTGTGTTATTGAAGCTGGAAAGCTTCATGAGGTTATTCAAGCATTGCATACCGCTTATAATCTGGATACTGAGGAGCAAGCGTTTGTGGGCGGACCTAAAGACCGCCGTTAATAACATCAAGTGATTTAGAAAATTATTATAACGGGGAAAGGTCGATATATTATACCCTATTTATAGATTGATAAATCATAGAATACATCAGTAGGTTGAGAGGTTGTTCCACCAGTGAGAGTCAGACTGTGGAACAACCTCTTTTGCTTAAATCTAGCTTTTTTTATTTAAGGGTATCCCTTAGCCGCCAAGGCTTTGAGTGAGCCCTTTTTTTATTATACAAAGCAGGGGAAGCTACTGGAGCAAGCGGGAGAAAGCTCTATTGGACGTGGATCGAAGTGAGCAAATGTTCGACTGGTATTTCAATATATTTTCGGCATAAAAAGCGAGAGTCAGCCATAGACTTGTCTTAAAGAAAAAGGACAACTGTGAGGAGGCGGCACTGGTATGGAATGGCTGGAGTTATTTCCGGAACCGTTGCACGGTATACTCGGAAGGCTTCCAGAAACGGTATTCAAGCAACTGGAAGAAATCCGGGTCCGGGAAGGAAGGCCGCTGGAGGTTAATGCGAATGGGGATCACCACTTTGTAACGACTGCTGGTCGGCTGACCTTGAACCCTGCGGAAGCCTATAAGCCTAACCGCGAGGCTGCCCACCGACTGCTGGATTTTATCAGTAATCATTCCTTATACACCATGGAAGAGGAGCTTCGCAAAGGATTTATTACGATCCCTGGTGGTCATCGTGTTGGCTTGGCAGGGAGAACCGTGCTCAACCGGGGACGAGTAGAGCATTTGAGGGATATAAGCAGCTTTAATGTACGAATTGCTCGGGCCATTCCTGGCATAGCTGATCGAATACTACCTTTTGTAGTGGATCAAAAATCCGGGACAATACGGCATACGCTCATCTTGTCACCGCCTCAGCATGGCAAGACGACGTTGCTAAGGGACTTGGCTCGCCAACTGAGTTATGGAGGGATGCAAGGCAACGGAGGGCGACGAAGTGGACTTAAGGTGGGCATTATAGATGAACGCTCTGAGATTGCTGGCAGTCATAAGGGCATCCCCGGTTTTGATGTCGGACCTCGCACCGATGTATTGGACGGATGTCCAAAAGCAGAGGGCATGATGATGATGATTCGCTCGATGTCACCGGATGTCCTGATTGTGGATGAAATCGGGCGACCAGAAGATGCAGAGGCGGTGCGTGAGGCGCTTCATGCAGGCATCGCAGTCATTGCTTCCGCACATGGTCGCGATGTAGCTGAAATGGCAAGCCGGCCTGTCTTTGCTGGATTAACTATTGGACAGGAGCTGTTCCAGCTCTACGTCATGCTGGAGCGGACGAGCCGGGGGGTCTCTTTTCGGCTGGCAGATGCCAAGCAGCGCAGGCTGACACTGCCTGGTGAAGGACAAAGCGGAGGCACCTCCTATGCTTAAGCTGCTGGGAGCTGTCTTGGTTATACTAGCCACCACGCTGGCGGGCTGGCAGCGTGCAAGACAATTTGCCATGAGACCGCGGCAAATCAGAGAGTTAATTCTCGCGCTGCAAAGGCTAACCACTGAGGTTTCCTACGGGGTGTCTCCGTTACCAGATGCTTTCGCCAAGACAGGGGAGCCCTTACGAGAGCCTCTACGCACCCTGTTTCAGCAAACCTCACGCTGGATGCACCCCTCTTTTGGCCTGACCGCCAGAGAAAGCTTGCATAAAGCGATTGAAGTCTCGTGGAGCCGTTCCTCTATGAAGCAGGCCGAGAAGGAAGCGATGCGTCAGCTTGCTTACAGCCTTGGGACCAGCGACCGTGAAGACCAGATCAAGCACATTGCGCTGACCATCCAGCAGTTATCCCATGAAGAAGCGCAGGCGCAGGCAGATCAGGTGAGATACGAGCGTATGAGCAGAAGCCTGGGACTGCTGATCGGAGCATTGATCGTCATTTTGATCTATTAGCGGGGTGCTCGAATGAATTTAGAAGTGAACGCGATTTTCCAGATTGCCGGAATTGGCATTATTATCGCTATGATTCATACCGTACTTAAGCAAATGGGCAAAGAAGACATGGCCCACTGGGTGACGGTCATCGGTTTCGTTGTCGTGCTGTTCATGGTAGTGCGAATGCTGGATAACCTTCTGCAAGAGATCAAATCTATTTTTCTTTTTCATTAGGTGAAGATATGGAAATCATTCAAGTGGTGGGCTTCGCCCTCGTTGCTACCGTCCTCATCTTAGTCATCAAGGAACAGAAGCCGATGTTTGCCTTTTTGATTGCAACAGCTGCGGGGATCGTCATTTTTTTACTGCTGATTGGCAAGATTGGATCTGTGGTTGCTGTGCTGGAGCGACTGGCTAGGTCTTCAGGTATGGACATGATTTATTTTAAAACCGTATTAAAAATAATCGGTATCGCCTATATTGCCGAATTTGGAGCACAGATCGTACGGGATGCGGGACAAGACGGTATTGCTTCCAAAATAGAGCTTACTGGCAAGGTACTCATCATGGTACTCGCAATCCCGATTATTAGCATCATTATTGATACCATTCTGAAGCTGATGCCCGCCTAAGGGGGTGATGCCATGAAAAGGCTGGGGGGCATGCCGAATCTCAAAGTGATTGTGATTTTGCTGTTATGTCTCTGGTGCGCCTCGGCAGCGACCCTCTTCGCAGATACACCTACAAACGAATGGATCAGACAACAGGCGGAGCAAATGCCCAAAGATGATGTAGAACATTATTGGGATGGACTTATGAAGCAATACGGCGGATTTTTCCCTGACCAAAAGACCCCTTCTTTCATGGACATGCTGCTTCCGGGTGGTGAGGGATTCAGTATAAAAGGTGTGTTGATGGCCATTGCTGATTTCTTCATCCATGAAATCCGGGTGAATGCCAAGCTGCTCGTTACCATTGTCATGCTCAGCATTATGAGTATGGTGCTGGAAACGCTGCAAAGCGCTTTTGAAAGCAAGCAGGTCAGCAAAGTTGCCTACGCTATCGTGTACATGGTCATTATCATTCTAGCGATTAATAGCTTTAGTGTAGCGATTGGTTATGCCAAAGAAGCAATTGACAGCATGATTCACTTCATGATGGCGATGTTGCCCTTGCTTTTTACCATGTTGGCTTCGATGGGGAATGTCGTCACCGTTTCAGTGACTCACCCGCTGATTGTATTTATGATCAACACGGTTGGAACAGTCATTCATACGCTTGTTTTCCCGCTGCTGTTCTTCTCGGCTGTGCTGTACTTGGTCAACTCGCTAACGGGCAAATACAAGCTGACCCAGTTAGCTGATTTACTGCGGAACGGTGGAGTTGCTGTGCTAGGAGTGCTTCTGACTATTTTTCTAGGAGTCATTTCAGTACAGGGATTAACATCGTCGGTTACTGACGGATTAACGATTCGCACAGCCAAATATATTACAGGTAGCTTTGTTCCGGTGGTAGGCAAGGCGCTGGCAGATGCGACGGATACGGTCATTTCGGCATCACTGCTCGTTAAAAATGCCATCGGCCTTGTGGGAGTCATCATCATTTTGTTCCTTTGCGCTTTTCCTGCCCTCAAGATTCTGACATTAGCCCTCATTTATAAAGTGACCGCAGCGATCATGCAGCCTTTGGGAGATACGCCTATTGTGGAATGTCTGGATGCCATCGGTAAAAGTATGATTTATGTTTTTGCGGCACTGGCGGCCGTGGGATTAATGTCCTTCCTTGCGATTACAGTCATGCTCGCAGCAGGCAACATGACGGTCATGATGAGGTGATATATGCACAAATTCAACGAGAGGGAGGGAGTGACGTGACCTGGCTAGGAGGCTGGCTCAAGGAACTGGTGCTAATCGTACTGCTGGCTTCCTTTGTCGATATGATCTTACCGAGCCGATCGATGGAAAGGTATGTGAAACTCGTACTCAGCCTGCTTGTTTTACTGACACTGCTCTCTCCGATCGTGCGCTTGCTGAGCAGCAGTCCCTCAGAGGTTCTGGGACGAGCATTGGATCTGCAGCGCCAGGCAGAGATAGGTGCCAGGGAACCAACATTGGAGGAAATATTGGCTAAGGGCAACAAGCTGAAGCAGCAGCAGGAACAAAACTCTATGCAATGGGCTGGCAAAGAGGTAGCTAAGGAAATGAAAGGTCAGTTGGAGCAGTACACAGGGTTAGCCATTCAATCGGTTCAGGTGTCCCTTGGGCAAATTCAGCAGAAAGAAACAGGATTAGAATCTGGAACGGGCGTTCGGTCAGTCGTGGTCAAATTGGCAGAGCAGAAGACAAAAAAAGAAAAAAATGTAGACGACCTAACAGGAACAGATATCAAGCCGGTTATGGTGGAGCCTGTAGCTGAAAAGACAGTGAATATTCGTGTGGAGCCGACGCAGTCCAAAACCTCAAATCATAATGAAGGAACGCGAGAAGATGATCGTAGTCCTGACGACACCACAGAGGATGGCAAACCTGCGGATATGAAAGCTTTTGGCTTAATAACAGGAATTTTACGCGAGAAATGGGGGATCGACAGTAAATATGTTCAGGTGATTGGTCCGCAGGATGGAACACATAAATGGTAACAGGAGGTGATCCGAAATGGGGAAATGGTCGAAAAAGCTGGAGCAATGGCTGGGTGGAGGGGGGGACGGAGCGAAAAGGTTCAATTCATTTCGTTGGCTGCTTATTCTTGGTCTTATTGGTGTAGCGATCATGCTCTTTAATTCATTCGTTAATGTGAAAAAAGTCGACCCAGAAAACGTAGGGCGAGAACCGCCTGGTGTAATGAAAAATGAGCCTTCGTTAGAAACAGCGGGAGGTGAAGATAGTTCCTTTGCCGGAATCGAGAAGGCATTTGAGGACAATATGAAACAGATGCTGGAGCAGATTGTTGGCGTGGGGACCGTCGATGTTATGGTTACGGTAGATTCTACCGAAGAAGTGATCGTTCAACGGAATGTGAAGGACATGCAGGAGGAAAATAACGAGACGGATGCCAATGGTGGACAAAGGCACACGACCCAATATACGCGCGATGGCGAGATTGTTACCTATGAATCATCGGGCGGTCAACACACCCCGATTGTTACCAAAAGAGTAAAACCACAGGTCAGGGGAGTGCTTGTTGTAGCTATGGGGGCAGAAAATCCTACCGTTAAGCAGCTTATTGTGGACGCAGTGCAGAAGGGACTGAATGTACCTTCATACAAAATTTCAGTCGTTCCGCGTAAGCAAGGATAATATTGGAATTGGGGAACAAAGAAGTTAATTTTTCAAACCACATATGAATATGGAGGACGTAACATGAATAATAAAAGACAAACTGTTTGGCTGGTGTCCATGCTGAGTTTAATGGTGGTACTGTCTGCATATTATTTGTTTACGGAGGATTCAAGTCCGGCCAATCCGCCAGTGGCAGACAGCGAGCAGGTAAGCAAGGTTAAACAGGATGCTGCCCAGGAAGCAACGTCAAAGGCAGAAGAACAAATGAACGGACTGAAAGTAAATGAAGTGGTAACCAATGGAGAAGTAACTGACGGAACAGCAGGGACTTCCACAAAGGACACGGCTTCTACAACTGATCCAGCAACGGAATCATCAAAAGGCGGTAAAGACACAGCCGCCGCTCCTGCTGCTGAATCGACTGCATCCGGTCAAAACACAACTGCAGCTAAGACAGACACAACAGCCAAAAGTGATGATAAAGCAGCCTCTGGTAGCAAAACTGACAAACAGGTACTTGACCAAGTGGCAAGCGAACAAGCAGCCCAACCAACAGCGGCAGCTGTGATTGACAACTATTTGCTGGAGCGGGATGTGGAAAACCAAAAGAAAAATGACGAGCTGACTACCGCAATGAATGATAGTACACCTCAGAAAGCCGCAGAGGCGCAAAAGGAATTGCATGTACTTGAAGATAAACAGGCTAAAATTACTGGTATCGAGGAAGAGTTACAGCAGCAATTTGCCAATGCGGTTGTCCGCGAGGAAGATGCTGATAAATACAAAGTAGTAGTTTTGAGTGAAAAATTGGATGCGAAGCAAGCGGTAACGATTGTCGATAAAGTCATGAAGGAATTGAACGTAACGCAGGACAAGATCAGTGTCCAGTATGTTACACAATAAGACAAAAAACGCGAAAAAGCCCGGATTTCTGCATAATCCCGGGCTCTTTCTATTTTTAATGATTGTGATATAATACATAAAGCTGTTTCAAAAATGTTATCAGCAACCGGCAAAATGCTGAAGGAGTGATTAATAGAGATGTTTAAATTAAGCGAGATTAAGGAATTGATCAAGCTGGTGGATGAAACGTCTGTGCATGAGCTTGAAATTGAAAATGAAGGAACTCGCCTGATGATCCGTAAACCGGGCAAAAGCGAGATCGTTACGGTACAGGCTCCTGTAACAGCACCTGCTTATACAGTGGCGCCACAAGCTGCAATTCCGAATCCACAAGTACAGTCCGATGTTGGACATGCAAATGCTGGGGAGCCGAAGGAATATGCAAGCAATCTACATAAAATCGTATCTCCGATGGTAGGCACTTTCTATAGTTCTTCATCCCCGGATACGGCTCCGTATGTGAGTATTGGCAGTAAAGTAGGCGAAAAAACAACGGTATGTATCATTGAAGCGATGAAGTTGATGAACGAGTTGGAAGCTGAAGTGAAGGGCGAAATTGTGGAAATTTTGGCCGAAAACGGACAGTTGGTGGAGTATGGTCAGCCATTGTTCCTTGTGAAACCGGAGTAAGAAGCTTGGTTGTCCCTTTTTCTGAGGGTTCGACAAGACTGCTCCCAGGGAGGATAAAGTCATGACATTTCAAAAAGTATTGATCGCGAACCGTGGAGAAATTGCAGTTCGTATCATTCGCGCTTGCCGCGAAATGAATATCTCGACAGTTGCCGTTTATTCGGAAGCTGACAAGGATTCGCTACATGTGCGTCTCGCAGATGAGGCTTACTGTATCGGACCAACGTTGTCTAAGGACAGCTACCTTAATTTTACGAACCTGATGAGTGTTGCTACATTAACTGAATGTGATGCCATTCATCCGGGTTACGGATTTTTAGCGGAAAATGCAGACTTCGCAGAAATTTGCGAATCGTGCAATATAACCTTCATTGGACCTTCTCCTGAAGCAATTAACAAAATGGGGGATAAGGCTGTCGCCAAGCAGACCATGAAGGATGCCGGGGTCCCGGTAATTCCTGGTTCAGACGGACTGGTTGAGGATGTGCAGGATGCGATCAGCATTGCACGTGATATCGGGTATCCGGTTATTATCAAGGCTACAGCAGGTGGTGGTGGTAAGGGGATTCGTATCGCTGAAGACGAGGATAACCTTATCCAGCAAATCACTACCGCTCAGCAGGAAGCACAAAAGGCATTTGGTAATGCGGGTGTGTACCTGGAAAAATATTTGACCGGTATGAAGCACGTGGAAATACAGATCATAGCGGACAAGCATGGTAATGTTGCCTATTTGGGCGAACGGGACTGCTCTATACAGCGTCGTCGTCAGAAGTTGTTGGAGGAAGCACCATGTCCAGTACTATCGCAGGATGTCCGTGAAGAAATGGGGCAGGCAGCTGTTCGTGCAGCTTTGGCCGTACAATACTCTGGTGCAGGCACGCTCGAATTTTTGCTTGGCCCAGACAATAAGTTCTACTTCATGGAAATGAACACACGGATTCAGGTAGAACATCCAGTAACAGAAATGATTACCGGTGTCGATCTGATCAAAGAAATGATTTCAGTAGCTGAAGGACATCCGCTTTCCTTTACGCAGGAAGAAGTCACTATCAATGGCTGGGCGATAGAATGTCGCATTAACGCTGAGGACCCAGATCGTAATTTTATGCCTGCACCGGGTAAGATCGGATTTTATCTGCCTCCAGGCGGTCCTGGGGTACGTGTAGACAGTGCTGCTTATCCAGGTTATAGCATTCCGCCTTACTATGATTCTATGATCGCCAAGCTGATTGTGTGGGCGCCTACACGGCAGGAGGCAATTGCTAAAATGAAGCGAGCTTTGACGGAGTTTGCGATTGAGGGCATCCCCACAACGATTTCTTTTCACCAGCGCTTGCTAGAGCATCCGACCTTTATTGAAGGCGATTTTGATATTAAATTTTTGGAGGAAAACGAAGTTTAAGCGGTATATTTCCTCAGTTTGTCATAATGAACGCCAAATGATATAGTATGGATAATAAGTGAGCATGTCTGCTTTGATAACCAAAGCTGGATGAAACTTATTTTGACCGAAAGGTGTTGAAGGTATGAGCACAGTGCCAACCGAATTCGAACGTACAGAAATTGGGGAGATTCAAATTGCCCCGGAAGTTATTGAAGTCATTGCCGGACTGGCTACCGTCGAGGTGCCGGGCGTAGCGGGAATGAGTGGCGGATTTGCTGGCGGATTTGCCGAATTGCTAGGCCGCAAAAATTTATCCAAAGGTGTAAAAGTGGAAGTCGGACAGCGTGAAGCTGCCGTAGATGTCTCCGTTATTATTGAGTATGGTAACCGTCTGCCTGAGGTGGCTGCTGCTATTCAGCATAATGTTAAGCGTTCCATTGAAAATATGACAGGTCTTAACGTGGTTGAAGTGAACGTGCAAATTCATGATGTTCAATTCAAAAATGCTGAAAAAGTAGAAGAGCCGGAAGTGCTGGGCGCCGGACGGGTTAAATAGAGCGATACTTTTGTACAAACCCCCGATCCTTATGGGTCGAGGGTTTACTCTAATTTAAGGAGGCTGTGCGTTTCGTGGCTAAAGTGGTGGACAGACTTCTGCTGTTCTTGTACAGCTTAAGTATCGGAATTATCTCCATTCTCGCCATCCTCCTCCTAAGCGGGGCCATTCCGTATGTTTTAAGTATTGAGGATGAGCGAGTGGTATGGTTTACCAGCTTGATTATCGCAGGAGTTCTGTTGTTATTGAGTCTTCGTTTTTTTTATATCTCTATTCGACGGAACCAAACCGTACAGCATTCTATTGATCAACGAACCGAATATGGTGATATTCAGATTTCGGTGGATACTATCGAAAACCTGTGCCTCAAAGCGGCTTCCCGATTTCGCGGGATGCAGGATCTGAAAGCACGCGTTCGTGTGTTGGAATCGGGACTAGATATTACGATTCGGGCGATTGTTGACGGGGAAAGCTCCATTCCGGTGTTAACCTCCGAGGTACAAAAGGGGGTACACGACCACGTGGAAGAAATTACAGGAATTCCAGTGTCCAATGTGTCGGTGTACATCGCTAATGTTTCTCAGTCACCAAGCTTTAAGAGTCGTGTGGAATAGAGGTGATTTTCCCTGATGCCCTGGAAAGAAATATGGGGAAGTTACAAGGGCCGGATCATGGGGATCACGGCTGGTATTTTTTTCGGTTTTATTTATTTGTGGGCAGGCTTTTGGAATATGTTGTTCTTTGCATTGATGGTGTTCATCGGATATACGCTAGGAAGACGGAGCGATTCAGCGCTTGGTTCATTCTTTCCTTGGAAAGAATGGGGCGAATGGTTGTCGCAACGTTGGCGTCCTTTTAAATGAACCCTGTGATACGTGTTCTCCAAAATAGAGCTGTAGCTTATTTGCGCCCAACGGTTTTGGAGGATGCGTTCACAGGTTTTTTTGTGGAAATTGGTTAAAATGAAAATAGATATAGGCAAGCGTAGGAGGCAGGGCATGAAAAGACGTCTGGCGAGGGAATTAGCGGTACAGAGCATGTACCATATGGAAATGAATGAAGTAGATGCAGCGGCAGCTGTAGATATGCTGCTTCAGGAGGCGGCTGAGGAAAACGAAGCCGAGGTCGTGATTAAAAACGCAGCAGTGTTAAGAGCGTATGTTTTGGAGCATGTGCGTGGTACATGGGAGCACAAGGAAGCTATTGACGGGCTGTTGGCGGATTACCTGAAAGGCTGGCAGATTAGCCGACTTTCCCGTGTGGATCGTCAAATTTTGAGACTTGCGGTATATGAAATGATTTTCCGCGAAGATGTTCCAGCCAAGGTAGCAGTCAATGAAGCCATTGAATTGTCGAAGCATTTTGGCACCGATGAATCGGGTAAATTTGTTAATGGTGTGCTGGGACGAGTTATACAAGAGCTGGAGCAATTGAAAGCACGTTTTTAATTAGAGACTACTGAATCAGGTTGGGGAGTGGATAAACATGTCAGCACCGATCATTGATGGTAAACAAATCTCTCAGGATATTCGGACAAGCATTCAGCAAGAGGTCATTCGTTTGAAAGAACACCGCTTTCAACCGGGACTGGCTGTTGTACTGGTAGGCGAAGACCCTGCTTCTCAGGTGTATGTTAAAAATAAGGAAAAGGCGTGTCATGACCTCGGCTATTACTCTGAGGTTCACCGCCTGGCGGCAGATACTTCGCAAGAAGCACTACTGAAACTGGTGGATAAGCTGAATCATCAAAGTAATATCCACGGAATTTTGGTACAACTGCCGTTGCCAAAGCATATTCATGAAAAAGCTGTCATTGACGCGATTGCAGTGGAGAAAGATGTTGACGGATTTCATCCCGTAAATGTAGGGAATCTGGTCATCGGTGATGATAGCTTGTTGCCTTGTACTCCCGCTGGAGTCATTGAGTTAATCAAACACGCTGGAGTAGAAATAGCCGGTAAACATGCAGTTGTTATTGGTCGCAGTAATATCGTGGGCAAGCCAGTGTCTTTATTGCTGCAGCGTGAAAATGCTACGGTTACGATGTGCCACTCTCGGACAGCAAATATAGCCGAGCTCAGCAAGCAAGCGGATATTTTGGTCGTTGCCATTGGTAAAGCCAACTTTATTGATGCTTCGTTTGTCAAGCCAGGTGCAGTGGTTATCGATGTGGGAATGAATCGTCTGGAAAACGGAAAGCTGGCGGGTGACGTTGATTTTGAGAGCGTAAAGCAAGTGTCCGGTCCGATTACGCCTGTTCCCGGCGGAGTAGGTCCCATGACGATTACAATGCTGATGCAAAATACGCTCGTAGCGGCCAAGCGCTCGCACGGTTTGGCATAAAGGCAGTTGCCTGTGGCTGAACAACAACGTATTTACTCTATAAAGGACCTGAATCGTTATATCCGGATGAAGCTGGAATCCGATCAGGTGCTGTCTGATGTATGGATACGCGGGGAAATTTCAAACTTTACGCATCATTCGAGTGGTCACATGTACTTTACGCTCAAGGATGAGGGGAGCCGGATACGTTCGATTATGTTTGCGACCCATAATAGACGGCTCCCGTTCGTACCGAAGGAAGGTACGCGTGTTATTGCCCGGGGAAACGTATCCGTATACGAACGGGATGGACAATATCAATTTTATGCAACTCAAATGCAGCCTGACGGGATAGGCAGCCTTTATCTGGCTTATGAACAGCTCAAACAAAAGCTTGATGCAGAAGGGCTGTTTGATCCCTCTCGCAAACGGGATCTGCCAGCTCACCCGGCAACCATTGGCGTAATTACGTCACCGACCGGAGCGGCTGTGCGTGATATTATCACCACACTTCAACGGCGATACCCGCAGGCTGGAATCGTGTTGTATCCAGTTCTTGTGCAAGGAAAAGGTGCCGCCCCCTCGATTGTTAAGGCCATTGAAGCCATGAATCGGATGCAAGAGGTTCAGGTGATGATCGTTGGACGGGGCGGTGGCTCTTTAGAAGAATTGTGGGCGTTTAATGAGGAAGCGGTTGCGCGTGCCATTTACGCATCGGTCATTCCTGTCATTTCGGCTGTTGGACACGAAACGGATTTTACCATTGCTGATTTTGTGGCCGACCTGCGCGCAGCGACGCCAACCGCAGCGGCTGAGCTGGCCGTCCCTCATCAGGGAGAGCTTCGGGATCAGCTGCTCCAGCGAGAGCAACGGTTACGGAATGCTCTCCGGCAGCGACTGGAAGCCAGCCGTGAACGCTTGCTGCGGCTTCAGCGTTCGCCAGTGCTGCTGCATCCGCGCCGCTATATGCTCCAGCATGCAGAGCGGATGGACATGTTGTATCAGCGTCTGATCCGTGCAGCAACTAACCGTTCACGCTTAAATGCAGAGAAAAACGCCCGTATGCGTCAGGTACTAGAGCGGTTTAATCCGCGTGAACAAATTCGTTCAGCGCGTAAGCAGACCGATATGGCGCAACGTCAGCTGGAGTCTGCGATGCGTGCGATCACAAAAACGGGACGACAGCAGCTGCACACTGGAATTCGTCAATTGGATGCACTGAGTCCGCTCAAAGTCATGGCCCGAGGCTACAGCTTGGTGTACGATGAGCAGGAGAAACGGCTAATCAAGTCGCTCAAAGATGTGCAACCGGGAGATTCCATCAAGATAAAAGTGAGTGACGGGCAGTTAGACTGCCAAGTATGGGGAATGAAGGAGGACGCGAAGCACGGTGGCGAATGAATCGGAATTGAATTTTGAAGCGGCCATGGCCGCTCTTGAAGAAATTGTCGGACAACTAGAGCATGGAGACGTTCCTCTGGAACAAGCCATTGATTTGTTCCAGCGGGGGATGAAGCTGTCTCAGCTTTGCAGTCAGAAGCTGGAGCAAGTCGAACGTAAAATTGAAATGATTGTGGAAGAGGATGGGGATTTGCGCAAGAAGCCTTTTGGCGGTGGATTGGATGAAAACGGCGGTGAAGTGCTTGAATAGACCGTCGTTCAAGGAATATCTGACTGTGACGGCGGATGCAGTTTCGTCTGCATTGACCGAGCAGTTTCCGGCGCATTGGAATATTCCCGCTATTCTTCGGGAATCTATGGATTACTCACTCACCGCAGGCGGGAAACGGCTGCGGCCTCTGCTTGTGATCGCTGCTGCAGAAGCATTTGGTGGAAGCAGGGAAGCGGCGATGCCAGTAGCATGTGCAGTAGAGATGGTACATACGTATTCCCTCATTCACGACGACTTGCCGGCGATGGATGATGATGATTATCGGCGAGGAAAGATGACAAATCATAAGGTATACGGCGAGGCGGTTGCTGTTCTTGCGGGCGATGCTTTGCTGACCCATGCGTTTTACAGCATCGTGCAGGCGGGACGTCGTCACGGTGTTTCTTCCGATGCATTATTATCCATAGTTGAGGATTTATCCGAAATGAGCGGTGCCAGAGGCATGGTAGGTGGACAGGTGGCAGATATGTCAGGCGAGCAGGGAATAACAGGGATCGAGGAATTGGAATATATCCACCTTCATAAAACGGCTGATTTGATCATTTTCTCACTTTTGGCAGGTGGTCGGATTGGTGGAGCAGACAAGAGTCAGCTAGAGGCCCTTCGCTGCTTCGGACAAGATTTGGGACTGGCCTTTCAGATTCAGGACGATATATTGGATCTCGTAGGCGATGAAAGCAAAATGGGAAAAAAAACGCAGAGCGATGTTGAACAGGAGAAGGTTACCTATCCGTATTTCATCGGTATGGACGCATCTTTGCGACAAGTGGAAGAACTCACAGCCTCTGCCAAAAAAGTGATTGCAGAAAGTGGTATTCCCGATTCTTCGCGATTGCTTGAGATAGCTGATTACCTGATGAAGCGTGATCATTAGGAGAGTTGGAATAGCTTTAACTTGTCTGCGTTTAAGTACAATCCAAAAGTGTGATATAATATTTGTTAACTTTACACACAAACTTGAAGGAAAGCGGGGAGATATGCGTGCTGCTTCCACATATAAAGCAACCAGGCGATCTGAAATCACTGTCGGTTGAGGAGTTGGCTTCTCTAGCCGAGGAAATCAGGAGCTTTTTGATTGAGAAGCTGTCCGTGACTGGGGGGCATCTGGCATCGAATCTGGGAGTGGTTGAGCTCACGATCGCCCTGCATTATTGCTATAACAGTCCAAAGGACAAGATGATTTATGACGTTGGGCACCAAGCCTACGTGCACAAAATATTGACAGGGCGAATGGATCGTTTTGATACACTTCGTCAGCATGATGGACTCTGTGGTTTTGTAAAAAGAAGCGAGAGCGAGCATGATGTTTGGGAGGCTGGACATAGCAGTACTTCTCTTTCGGCTGCAATGGGGATGGCCTTGGCACGGGATTTGAAGGGCGAGGACAATAAAGTTATTGCAATGATCGGGGACGGAGCATTGACTGGAGGCATGGCCTTCGAAGCCTTAAACCATATTGGTCATGAACGTAAAAATTTAATGGTCATTTTGAATGATAATGAAATGTCCATCGCCCCGAATGTAGGGGCCATGCATAATTATTTGAGCAAAATCCGCTCTGACCGTCACTATTTGCGGGCAAAGGATGAGCTGGAAGTTTTGCTGAAAAAAATACCCGCTATAGGCGGTAAACTTGCCAAATCGGCTGGCCGTGTCAAGGACAGTCTTAAATATATGATGGTGCCAGGTGTGTTATTTGAGGAGCTGGGATTTACGTACCTTGGTCCGGTTGATGGACATGATTTGTCCAAGCTGATTGAAACTTTTCAGCAGGCTGACAACGTTACTGGTCCGGTATTAGTGCATGTCGTAACCACCAAAGGTAAAGGTTATAAGCCTGCAGAGGCTGATTCGCACAAGTGGCATGGCATCAGTCCATACAAAATTGAATCAGGTCAGGTACTCAAAGCTGTAGGCAATCCGATGTATACGGAAATTTTCGGTAGAACGCTGATTGAACTGGCTGAGAAGGATGAGCGCATCATTGCGGTTACCCCTGCAATGCCTGGTGGATCAGGACTGGTACCGTTTAGTAAAGAGTTTCCTTTACGTATGATTGATGTCGGTATTGCTGAGCAGCATGCTGCAACCATGTGTGCAGCGTTGGCTATGGAAGGGATGAAGCCGGTATTTGCGGTGTACTCTACCTTTATGCAGCGTGCATATGACCAAATTGTGCACGATATTTGTCGTCATAATGCGAACGTGATGTTCGCGATTGATCGTGCTGGTTTTGTTGGTGCTGACGGTGAGACTCACCATGGCGTGTTTGATGTAGCATTCTTGCGCCATATCCCGAATCTTGTGCTTATGATGCCAAAGGATGAGAACGAGCTGCGCCATATGATGAAAACAGCACTCGACTACGAAGACGGTCCAATTGCTTATCGTTATCCACGTGTTAATGTGGTTGGTGTGCCGTTGGATAAAGAATTGCGTGCTCTTCCCATCGGCAGTTGGGAGCTTCTGCGTAAAGGCGAGGGTTACGCTGTAATCGCTTCAGGACCGATGCTCCAAGTGGCGACAGAGGCTGCGGAAACAATGAAACGTGAGGGTATGCAAGTGGGTATCGTAAATGCCCGTTTCCTCAAGCCTTTGGACGAGGAGATGTTGCGTGAACTGGCCCGCCAGCATACGAAGCTGATTGTATTGGAAGAAGCTTCTGAAGCGGGAAGTTTGGGCAGCGCTGTACTGGAATTTTACGCCAAAGAAGAAATACAAGATGCACAGGTGCGCTTAATGGGGATTCCCGATCTGTTTGTAGAGCACGGCTCCATCAAGGAGCAGCGCGCTGAAGTGGGGCTAACCGTTGAAGCTGTGTGTCTAAAGTTGCGTAAATGGTCCGCTGAGCCAGCATATGGCATGGGACAATCTGTATAGGGTAACTTAAAGTAAATAACATGATATTATAAAAAGTATGACAAGAGCAGCCTGGCTGCCAAAAGGGAGATTAACATGTCTGTTCCGAAGGAACGCATTGATGTATTGCTTGTAGAACAAGGTTTTTTTGAAAGTCGCGAAAAGGCAAAAGCCGCGATTATGGCAGGCCTAGTGCTGGCGGACAGTGAACGGATCGAAAAAGCGGGGATGAAGGTACCACGTTCCAGTGAGCTTAAAGTTAAAGGTTCGGTGCATCCGTATGTAAGCCGTGGAGGCTTGAAGCTCGAAAAGGCCATCCGTCAATTTGAGCTGGACATGAAGGGCAGGACGATGTTGGACATCGGTTCATCAACCGGAGGCTTTACGGATTGTGCGCTTCAGCATGGAGCTGAGTACGTGTATGCGATTGATGTGGGATATAATCAACTGGATTGGTCGCTTCGTAATGATGAACGTGTATGCGTGATGGAAAAAACCAATTTCAGATATATGACACCTGCGGATTTGAGCGGTCCTGTACCTAACTTCGCAAGTATTGATGTTTCTTTTATTTCGTTACGCATTATTTTGCCACCGTTGCTTGCATTGCTGCAACAACCTGCTGATATTGTAGCTCTAATCAAGCCTCAATTCGAAGCTGGTCGCGAAAAGGTTGGGAAATCTGGGGTAGTTCGAGAGCCTGCTACACATAAAGAAGTGCTGCAGACCATCTTGATGTTTGCGCATGAGCTTGGCCTGACATTGCAAGGCTTGGCCTTTTCCCCTATTACAGGTGGCGAAGGAAATATTGAGTTTTTAGCACATTGGCGTTTGGATGGCCTTCCGTCTGCTGAATCACAGCCGGAGAAGGTGGATTTCAGTCCACTAATTGAACGAACCGTTCAGGAAGCAGGTCAGACTTTTAATAACGGCCCATCGCGTAAGTGACATTCAGGGGTTCTCCATGAGTTCTGTGAACTTAAGAGAACCTCTTTTTGGTGTGGGGGATTGATTGTAGAACTCACGTTCGCCTATAATGAGATGTACAGATGAAAAGGAATTTCGCTTCATGTCCTCGAATATGTCCATGAGGTGATCGGTTCATGGACACGCGATACGATACGGTTATCATCACTGTAATCGGGGTGATATTAGGGATATGGGCTTTATATAGCCTGCGTGCCTGGTTAAAGGAGCCGGGACCGCTTGTGCTCAAAACGATACCGATTAACGTGGATTTGAACGAAGGACCTACTGTGGACCAACTAGAGGAAGCAGGGTATCAAGTGGTGGGCGGGAAAATGAAAATACCGCTTGCTTTTAATGTGAATGGACATACCGTGTATAGCCGTTTGTTTATAGACTACGTAGCTGTACGTAAAGGGTCGACATATATAGTCAAAACGTCGCGCCGCAAGCAACCCATGAAATGGAGCGGTCCTGATTTGAGGGACAGGCTTATGCCTTATTTGCTGCTCTATCCGGGCTGTGCGGGAGTATTGTACGTTGATACGGACGAGAAAAGTATTCGCCTTATTACATTAGTGGAAGACCTCGAAGAAGAGGAATATGAAGGTTAATCCATAGGAGGATTATATGAAGGGCCAACGACATATTAAAATCAGGGAAATTATTTCACAACATGAGATTGAAACGCAGGATGAACTAGTTGAAGCATTGCGTATGGCTGGTTTCCAGGTTACACAAGCAACTGTATCCCGGGACATCAAAGAATTACTGCTCATAAAGGTTCCAATGGACGACGGCAGATATAAATATTCGATGCCTTCAGACCAGCGCTACAATCCAACACAGAAGCTGAAACGAACATTGGTTGACAACTTTTTGCATATTGACTTCACAGCCAATTTAATTGTGATGAAATGTCTGCCAGGAACAGCTAACTCAATTGCTGCTTTATTAGATAATATTGAATGGTCTGAGATCATGGGTACGATTAGCGGGGATGACACCATTTTAATTATTTGCCGATCGGAAGAAAACAGCGAAACTATCGTGAATCGTCTTATGGGCTACATTTCCTAATTATAATGGCTACGCATATTAGGCGTTTTAATTTGTACATCATAGAGGTGAAAGAACGATGCTGGTCACTTTGTCTATACGGAATTTGGCAGTTGTAGAGGCTGTCGATGTTCATTTTTATAAAGGGTTTCATGTATTAAGCGGGGAAACTGGTGCTGGTAAATCCATTATTATCGACGCACTTGGATTGATTGCGGGCGGCAGGGGGTCTGCAGACCTCGTGCGTTACGGTTGTGATAAAGCAGAAATGGAAGCCTTGTTTGAACTCCCGGTCAATCATCCTGTTTGGAGTACGTTGGAGGAACAAGGGATTAAGGCTAATCCAGAAGAACATTTGCTGATTCGCCGCGAACTTACAATTCAGGGGAAAAGCTCATCTCGAATTAACGGTCAGATGGTTAACTTAACGATGCTGCGTGAAGTAGGTGAGCAACTCGTTAATATCCATGGGCAGCATGAGCATCAAAGTTTGCTGCGTGCAGATCGCCATCTGGCGCTGCTGGATACGTTCGGTGATTCGGTCATCGGTCCAGTCAAAGCGCTTTACCGAGAGCGCTATAACGCTTTTGTAAAAGCGGAAAAAGAAGTAAGAGAATTGCAAAGCTCCAGTCAAAAGGCATATCAGCTATTGGACATGTATCGCTTCCAATTGGAAGAAATTGCTGCGGCGGAGTTAAAATTGGGTGAAGATGAATTATTGGCAGAGGAACGGGTCAAGCTATCCCATAGTGAGAAAATGATGGATGGGATATCAGGAGCATACGAGCTGTTAAGTGGCAGAGGTGGGCTGGATACGGTCAATAATGTGTTGTCCAGATTAAATGATGTTCAGAGCTATGATAGTAAACACCTTCAGCCTATTGCGGAGCAGATTCAGTCTGCTTTTTACCAGTTAGAGGATGCAGCATTTCAATTGCGTTCTTATCGCGAGGATATTGAATTTAATCCAGGCAAGCTGCATGAGGTGGAGCAGCGTTTGAATCAGATTACCGGATTACAGCGAAAATATGGCGATAGTATAGAGCAGATTTTGGAATACTATAGCCGCATTGAGCAGGAAACCGATCTGCTAGAAAATAAAGATGAGCGGCTGGAGCAGCTTATCGCAAAGCGGGATGAGTTGCTTTCGAGTTTGCTGGAGATTGCTGAAGAGCTTACAGAAGCCCGCGAAATTTGTGCTGAAGAGCTTGCAGAGCAAGTGGAACAGGAATTAAAAGATCTTCAAATGGAAAGAACATCACTCAAGGTGCGGATTGATCCAATTGAAGATCCACGAGGATATGAATATAAAGGTTTAAAGGTACGACCTACCAAGCAAGGGATAGATAATGCGGAATTTCTGATTTCGCCCAATCCAGGTGAGCCACTTCGCCCACTTGGTAAAATCGCTTCCGGTGGTGAGTTATCACGTATTATGTTGGCGATGAAAAGTATTTTTGCACGTCATGATCAAATTCCGGTACTCATTTTTGACGAGGTGGATACCGGGGTAAGTGGTCGTGCAGCTCAGTCCATTGCCGAGAAGCTGTATCGTTTGTCTTCCGTTTGTCAGGTGTTTTCCATTACTCATTTGCCGCAGGTGGCATGTATGGCAGATCATCAGTACCTGATTGAGAAAAACGTTCATGACGGACGGACCATGACTCAAATTGAGGGACTAACAGAGGAAGGTCGTGTCAAGGAATTGGCACGGATGCTGGGCGGCGTAGAAATTACCGAAAAAACATTGCATCACGCACAGGAAATGCTGAATTTGGCGGAAGGAAAGAAAGCCTGAAAAGAGCGGCAGGCGTAATGATTAACAGTTATAAAAGCCTGGGGGCAAGGTTACCTTATAGGTACGCAATTGGCGACCACCTTTACTCGTCAAGCGAAAGAAGCAAAGGGAGCGTGACAGCCATTGAATTTTTACTCCAGGATCAAATTGCTCGGTCTTTTGCTTGTTTTTATTATGTGTTCTCTTGGTAACGCTCGGCATGTGCAAGCAGCGCTGCCTCTACAAGCTTCTTTGGATTTGTTTGGCTCTAAAAGCATGGCGACAACCCAAGAAAGCGTAATTCCCGACTTAAAAGTATACCCGGGGGGGCAGACGATCGGGGTCAAAGTAAAATCTTCAGGAGTGCTTGTTGTTGGTCACCATATCATTCAGGAAAGTAAGGATCGTAAGGTTTCGCCTGGTGAAACAGCTGGTATACGCCTAGGTGACCGAATAACGCACATGAATGGCAAACCCCTTAACAGTCTCGCCAAGGTAGCGGAAGCCGTAGACGAGGCAGGTAAAACCAAAAAGCCGCTTGACATTACCCTTTGTCGAGGCGAGCAGACGATTTCCACTAAGTTAACCCCGGCATATGATCAGGATGATAAAGCGTGGCGGCTTGGGTTGTATATTAGAGACTCGGCTGCAGGTGTAGGTACATTAACGTTTTATGCACCGGACCAGGGAGTCTATGGTGCCTTGGGCCATGTAATTACCGATATGAATACCCAAACTCCCATTGTCGTGGGCAGCGGAGAAATTGTGCAATCCAATGTGACGTCAATTGCGAAGAGCCAGAGTGGGGAACCTGGAGAAAAGCGTGCTCATTTTCTCAAAGATCATCGGATCCTAGGAAATATTGAGCGAAATACAAGTTTTGGAATATTCGGGAAAATGTCAGATGAGCCGCAAAATGGCTTATATTCGACGCCCATTCCTGTTGGACTTGCGAATGAAGTAAAGGAAGGGCCAGCAGAAATTTTGACTGTGCTGGAAGGTCAACAAATTCAGCGTTTTCAGGCAGAAATTGTACACATTTCTCAGCAGGATAAACCGGCAACCAAAGGGCTTGTCATTCGAGTTGTAGATCCAAAGTTATTAGATAAGACCGGCGGAATCGTACAAGGGATGAGCGGGAGTCCGATTATCCAAAATGGTAAGCTCATCGGAGCGGTAACACATGTATTTGTTAATGATCCTAAATCAGGTTACGGATGTTTTATCGAATGGATGTTGCGTGATGCAGGAATCATGAATAATAAACTGAGCTTGAAGTCATCCTCTAATCTTAAGGCGAGCTAGTGGCCTTAAGATTTTTTTGTCGAAAAAAGGGGGAATAACTCAGAAGTACACGATAAAAATTCAATTATAATAGAATTCATAAAAAAAATAAATAAAAATAATTTTCGACAGAAGGAATTCATAATTCGATGTCGAAATCATATACTCCGACAAGAAATATTTATGAAGTGCAAACAGATGTCCCAATGGAATAACACTCAATAAGGAGGAAGTACATTGCAAAAAATTGAGGTATTGTTGGCTGATGACAACCGGGAATTTACGAATTTGCTTGCTGAATATATTTCCGATCAGGAGGATATGGAAGTTACAGGAATCGCCTTCAACGGCGAAGAAGTGCTCCAACGCATCGCAGAATCCCGCAACATACCTGATGTACTTATTTTAGATATTATTATGCCTCATCTGGATGGTCTCGGTGTATTGGAGCGTTTGAGAGAAATGAACCTGACTCCACAACCGAAAATCATTATGCTGACTGCATTCGGTCAAGAAAATATTACACAGAGGGCCGTTCAGCTCGGGGCATCTTATTATATTTTGAAGCCGTTTGACATGGAAGTGCTCGCTAACCGTATACGCCAATTGGTAGGACCGCAATTAGTCAGCAACAGCCCGGTGACTGTGTCATCCATGCGGTCTTCTAATGTTGTGCCTATGGGTAAAACGAAAAACCTGGATGCGAGTATCACGGCTATCATCCATGAAATTGGCGTACCAGCCCATATCAAAGGCTATCAATATCTACGCGAAGCGATTACGATGGTCTACAATAACATTGAAATTTTGGGAGCCATCACCAAAACTCTGTATCCAGCAATTGCCGAAAAATTCAAAACGACGGCATCTCGCGTAGAACGCGCCATTCGTCATGCTATCGAGGTAGCATGGACCCGTGGAAATATCGACAGCATTTCCCACCTGTTCGGTTACACTATTAATATCAGCAAGTCCAAACCAACTAACTCAGAGTTTATTGCGATGGTTGCAGACAAGCTGCGGATTGAGAATAAGGTGTCCTGAAAGGTTCAGGAATATTGATGTAATAGGACCTCGAGGATTGGAACCCATTTACAGCTAAAACAATTTTGGTGGTAAATATCCGAGATAGCCTGTTTTGAACCGATAAACTTATATGAAGCATACCAACTGATACCGTTATTTATTGGGTTTGTCCAAATCCAATGAAGGGCGGTATTTTTGTTATGACAGATTTTGAATTTCAACTAGATAATTTTATGCTTTATTGCTCCTCTAAAAATTTGTCACGTAAGACACTGGCAAGCTACGAACAAACGTTAAAACTTATTGTTGCCTATCTTAAAAAGGAATTTCAAGTCGAAGAAGTTAAAAAAGTGCAATCTGGTCATTTGCGGCAATACATCAAACACTTGAAGGAGAGAGGAAAATATACAGTCGTCAACAAGGACGAATCAAGACAGATTAATCATCCTGAAAACAGGAAAGATTACAAGAAAGAAATTTCAACAACAACAATTGCTAATTACATTCGTAATATAAAAGTGTTCTTTAATTATCTGTATGAGGTTGAAAGGGAGATTCCTAAAAACCCCGTAGAGAAATTAGAAAACCCTAAAGTGGAACGGAAAATGAAGAAGACTTTAACTCCAGACGAGCTAAAAAGAGTTTTTAATCAATTTGAAACAAGTACATTCCACGGCTATAGAAATTATGTGATCTCTCGACTTCTTTTGGATACAGGAATGAGGATCGGTGAGTGTTTAAGCATCTTACCAGAGAATATTGACTTCCAGCACAAAAGTATCCATATTATCAATGCAAAGAATAAGCAAGAGCGTTTTGTTTATTTCTCCTATAAATCAGCTAATGAACTAAAACAGTGGCTTCGATACAAGGACAGATACTCAGAAAGTCCATTTATGTTTCCAACAACTAAAGGAACACAACTTGATGTAAGGAATTACGAGCGTGCATTGCGTGTGGCTGGAGAGAATGTTGGTATCCATATTCACCCTCATCAGCTCCGAAATAATTTTGCCAAATATTATATCTTAAATAATGGAGATTGGTTCTCTCTTTGTAGAATATCGGGGCATTCTTCCGTAGAGGTCACGCAAAAGGCTTATTTGGACTTTTCGGATGAGGAAATTGCTAAGAAGTATCAAAAGCATAGTCCTATAACGTTTATGGAGGGACTATGATATGACTGATATAACCGAAGAACAACAAAAATTATTTAAAGAGTTTCAGGAACTAAACGCTGAAAGGAATATGCTGATACTTGAGCAGATGACCTACAATGTTCTTTTTGATGGCTTATTCGCAACAGTGCGTAGTAGGGGAGAGCATCTTAATCAGAGAACTTTAGCCAAAATTATTTTGGAATTGCAAGATACGGTGAATACAATAAATAGGCGGTTGGTATTAGTGGAACTTGACAAGGAAATCGTATCAAGCAAACTTGGTGATAGCTTATGGATTTTGTTATTGAAAGCTGATTTGATATAAATTGAAAAGAATTATTTTCAATGGTCTTTATGTTTGTGAATGGCATATAATGCTCTGCAAAACATTTGTTATGATTTACCCTCCATTTAGCTCAGACGAGCTAGAGCATGTTGGTAAGGTAATTGAGTAGAAGACAGGAGTCCAATGGATGATTGAAAAGGAAACGTCTGAGGAAAGATACAACCGCTTAAAGAGGGAACGAGTTAAATTAATGAGAGCACTTGAAGTATACACTGAAATAATTGAAATGGTAATTAAACACCACCAATATCATGCAGATAGCGCTCTGTATACTGTAGAGACAGAAAAAGCTCTTGCTTTGCTGAACGAATTAAGATATAAGACAAGTGCAGAACTAATTATAGTTAAGCTAAAACTTGGGAGGATGTTATACCAATTCAAAAAATTCAGTGATTCAGTAGATTAGTAAGGATGCAGAACTGAGAGCGTCTTTTCATTTCAAATCTCCTGAGAAGAGCTCATGTATAGTCGTACGCTTTGCTAGCTGTTGATGTATAAAATTGCTTCTTATGCAAACGAGCGCTTAAAGCGCCTCTGCACACGAATAATTCCATAATCAAAATAATTTAATTGAATATAAATTTTTGTCAATCAGTAAGCTACAGAGTATTTAACTAAAAATTTTTTAATCGAAGCGACTCTCAAGAGTCCCTTTTTTATTGTGTATAACTTTATTCTATAAGCAGTACCAAAGAATCATTTTCCAAAATAATAATAAAATTATACATACATTTCCTATTTGTGTGATATAATGGTTAATTATTCCACATATTATAGAAAAGGAAGTGCTTTTCGTTGAAGAAAACAGCAATCATTCTTACAAGTGCATTGGCTTTAATGGCAGTAGCTCCTTTAGCCGCATCTGCCGCACCAGCCGCACCAGCTATGGGGATTGAAGTACCGAAGGGTCATGGGGGCATAGTTATCCAATCAACTGGTCAAGAGGTACATGAGCTCCTTGGTGGGACAAGTCCGACGATGAGCTTAATTGTTGAAAAAGGTTATGGACATGTAAGGATTAAAGTTCAGAATAGAGGAAAATCAGACCTCACTTGGAGCTTGCAAAGTAACGGGAAAGAGTATGTCTATAAAACTGTCGGCAAAGGGGACACATTAACGTGGACTAGCGTTAATTCATTCCCTAATGGGATGCCTTCAGGGAAATATATAGTTCAATTCAGAGCCAACGGTAACGAAGTTAGGGGCGATGCTTGGGGTACTACGGGTCAGTTCACAGGAGACATTAGCTAACCGTTACTACAAGCAGGGGAGCGTCTTGGATTTAAATCCAAGACGCTTTATATATTCAATACATATGTACAAAACTATAAAGTAAAAACGCTATGTAACAATATCTTAAAAATAGCTTTTTGCTGGTGACTCATAAAGATGTGTTGGGAGCTACCAACATTATTTTTACAAAAACATCTTTTGATATACTTGTTTTGTCAATTTTGCTTCATATGATAATACATAAGACAAATGCTTTAAGGAGGATTCATGACAAATTCTTTTTCATCAATATTGACATATAGCATACAAACAATCGCAATTTTACTAATTATCTATTATTTGTTGAGAAGAAACAAACAAAAAATAGGTTGGGGTTCACTTTCGCTGCTGTTATCCCTTCTTGGTATAGCTGTTTCTTTTGAATTTGGAGATTACATACTTGGTGATCATTTTCTTTTCCTTTTAGGATTGTCCACATGGTCTAATGTTAACAATACTGGGCTTCACTACACCATTTTTCTATCCAGCATTTTCTTTATCCCTAGTTTAATCATTGGATACAAAAAACCTAATGATTTTGGAGCTAAAATCGGGAAACTGGTTTCTAGTATATATTTAACTATAATAGTAATTACCCTTTTGTTTTTTATTATAATGTAAAGTACATGCTCTATATCGCTCTGGTCTTTGCTTTGAAAGTGACAATATTCAGACTACAATTAAGGAGTGAATTATGATATGAATTTGAAAAAGATTGTGACAATCGTGAGCATTTCTTTTTTTAGCATTATCATAGTCGTACTCATCTGCTACTTGCTAACTTTATGGGCGGCTAACAACCTACATGTACCTTCTCAATAGATTAAGCATTATTGTTGGGTATTCTTTTAGAAAGCATAGAAGCCTTCCTTCCCATAGAGAGTTTTGCAATATAATAAAGGTATGTGAATTGCATTTAACTTGATGTGGGCGTGAGTTGTAATTCTTAAATGAATCTTCATCGTTAAAAGCCCAGTACGTAGGATATATATAACATAAAGGGAGCTGATGCAATCTCAGAACTGTAAGGTAGATCAACATAAAGAGGATTGAGCTGAATATGCTGTGTAGGTGCCTCGCTTGCTTTCGCTTGTTTGACTGGAGCTGTGCTGAATGGATATAGGTGAATTAGTACAGTATTTAAATCGGATGAGTTCAAGCATAAGTGAAATAGGGGATAAAACTAGTTCAGGTTTACAGGACATTGAAACCAGATTGAGCAACTTAAATAGCATTCTTACTTCACTAATGTTTTGCTCATCATTCTAATTTTTGTTATTGCCATAAATACATTTCTAAAATGGAAAAATTTAAAGAATTAATTATTCAGTTCACATTAAATATGTTCATGCATGAAAGCCTTTATACATACCAGAAGTCGAGACGAGCTGGTTAAGGGCATATTCTTATGGATTGAGTATAGAACCTACTAGTACATTAAAAAGAATGCGAGCCTATAATGCAATTCAGCAAGAAATTAGCACAACCAAGCAACAACTACATAATTATAAAAACTTCTAACACTCATTCCTGAGTTGCAGGATATGGTTGAGGGACGAAGTTTAAGACTAATAGTGCTACGTTGATTCATGTAACTTATAACAAGGGATATAATACTTTTGACATAGTAATCTGTTTATTTCAGTCCATTGGTCACATAATATAAAAAGGGAATATCAGGATAATAGGTGGATGTCCCTAAACATCTCCTTCTGATAAGATTATTTCCATCAAAATTAAAGTGAACGTGGTAGAATGGGGAGAATATTAGTTCCATCTGACAAACTGATGGAAGTTGCTGATCAGTTCTTACACGGAAAGCATGAAATGGAACGTATGCTGAATCTTTTGAATGGACGAATTGATTTTGTCCAACAAGGCTGGTCTGGAGCTACCCAAGAGAAATTTTTTCAGGAATTCCAAGTTTCTCGACAATCCATGAGTGTGACGCTTGAGCGACTATCTAAAGTAGCACAGGAACTTATTTTTATTGGACGGATTGTCAAGCTAAGTGCGACAGTTCCTCTGAAAAGGATTCGTGAGCGGTTCTCCAACCCAAGCATTTTCGTGGTCTATGGTTGATCAAGCGCAGAGCAGTCTCCAAGGCTTCATCCGTGATTTGCGCAAAATCTGTCCCCTTGGGAAAAAACTCTCGCAAGAGGCCATTGGCATTCTCATTCGAGCCGCGTTGCCAGGAAGAATACGGATCTGCGAAATATACCTGTAGGCCATGAGCTTCTTCCAAGCTGGCGTAACAGGCAAATTCCTTGCCACGATCTGCAGTAGCGGTTTGAAATGCACCGTCAGGGTACTGCGAGGCTACTACACCAAAAGCAATTTCCATGGACAAAGCTGTACGGTCAGGCATGGGAACGGCGGTGTACAGTCGGGTCTTGCGTTCGATGAATGTAGCTACGCAGCCCTTGCTTTTCCCACGGCCCGAGACGACCGTATCGAGTTCCCAATGACCGAAGGTTTTCCGGGAACGAACCTCTTTCGGACGCTGAGAGATGGTCTTACCCACAGCGAACTTGCCGCGTGTCTCTACAGGCTTCTGCCGTTTACCTTTGTGGCGTAGGACGGCAAGCACTCCTTTCACCAAACGGCCTGTATATAGCCAGCGATAGATGGTTTTAAAGCAGACCACAGGGTGTCCCTCTTGACGGAGTCGTTCTACGATCTGCTCGGGAGACCACGTGGCATGAAGCTTTTCTTCAATAAGGACCGACTGCTGTGGTGTCCATTTTCCGGCTGGGACGGAGGACTTACGTCGCTGGACATAGCTCTCCTGAGATCGCTCGGCACAATAGGGCTTCTGCGTTTCATTTCGACGGAGTTCTCGGCAAATGGTGGCATGATGCCTGCCCAATTCACTGGCAATGGCTCGAGCACTTTTCCCCTGCTGGTGGAGGATTTCTAGCTTGCTGCGCTCGATTATGCTAAGATGTGTGTAGCTCATGGTGGATTCTCCTTGTGTGAATGTGGTGTAGGAACCTTCATTCTACACGAATCCGGCCATGGGCCATTTTTTATTTATTTCCAGTAGGTGTCGCACTTCATATTACAATCCGTCATGAAGAAAAAAATTATGGGTCTTGCATTGAGTTCGTGTCTTTTATTAGCGAGTGTTCCCGCGTATGCTGCCGACAGTGCGGCAGAACCTAACCAAGCAGTTGATCCAAACTTAGTAATCTCAACCAAGGAAGAATTGCATATCCCTAATAATGTAACTCTTAAATCAATTACTCCATTAGACAATGCTTCTATAACATACGATCACAATCACGGAATTGATTGGGATAGAAACAACAGACAGGTTTGGGGAAACACTCAGGCCCAGCAAGGGACGACAAAGCTAGACAGTTATACGAGAGCACGTTTTGAACAATTGAATGGATCAGTGTATGGAGATTCTGGACGAGTATGGAGCGCCAACCAAGGAAGATCCTATGCGCGGTCTGCTTGGGAAAACTATAATGCACTCAGATCCGGTGTAGCCAAAACATACTACGGTATCTAATTTTTCAACGAATTATTTCTGATATGAATCTCTGTTTTTAGTAATTCTATAATAAAAAATTCACCAAACAATTCACCTTGTTACCTATCTTGGAGGATACATTATGAACAATATTCGTATAACTCGTGTCAAAGTTTTAGATGTGCTTTTATTTATCGCTATTACCCTGTTCAGTTTCTCTTGCTTATTTACATTGTTTTATAATGAAAACGTAAATCTCGTAAAAAAACTAAGCAATAACTTTTATGATGATAATGCCTTGTTTTTCAAAACATCAAAAACTGAACTTGACTTTACTTCTTTATATGAGGCATTACCAAATGATACTGTATTATTTGGAAGGTTTTACGGGCAAGGAGAGGATATTCGAGGCGTTATATATAAGGGAGACTATGTTCCGCCCAATTTAATAAGTGGAAGGTTTTTCTCTGAATCTGATTTCATATCTAATTCGCATGTTGCAGTTATTGGTAAAGATGTCCCCATAAATAAAACCATAAATGAAAAAAAATATGTCGAATATAATCATATGGATTATGAGGTCATAGGGATTATTGGGTACAATATACCTACTAGAATAGATCGAACAATTTTGCTGAACTTAAATGCTGATAATATCACTTCCAGTGTTGAATATATTGTTAGCAGTTCAACCATACAAAATGGTTTGAATTTTATTGGAAACGAAAAAATGTTTGGGCAGGTTTCTGTATACGACAAGGAAAATGTTAATATTTTGCATATAATTGATAGAGGTAATAATCAATTAATTACATCCATAATTTTTATTTTCGTACTCTTTGTAAATAGCTTATCAGTAATGATCTTTTGGAACGAAAAAAAGAATACTGAAATGAAGATCAAATGGAGCAACGGGTACACTAAAAAGAAAATATTAATAGATGTGTGGAAAGATTTTTTCCCAATACTATTGCTGAGCTTAATATCGGCTCTTGGCTCTTCTTGGTTTTTCGGGAAATATATGCATGATGTCGAGCTAAGCCTTCAACCGGCTATGTTAGGGGCGACGATCCTGCTTTTATTGTTTTCATTTTTAGTGATCGGTATTTCCTATAGAAAGATGACACAAAGGTGATCTGTGATGCTCAATTTGCTTATTGATTCATTAAAACAACATAAACGAAAAACCATACTTTCCATCTTACAATGTACTGCTTCGTACATTTTGGTTATTTTGACATTAAGCTTGGCTACACATACAAATGAACTTGCATCAAATGTTCAAAATGCTACATCCTCTTTATACAAGGTAAATGACAATTTTTTTAATGATGAGGAAAAGAACTTTCTTGCTCAATCGGATAACCTCAAGGTCTTAAATGAGCTGTACGAGTGGGAAAAAACGAATCCAAGTTTTAAGTATATTATTGCAAGCAGACAAAATCTTTTTCTAGATGTGCAAGGCTTGCCTGCAAAGTTTCAATATGGATATGATGCTGGACACGAGACCCCAGACGCATATGAAAGTATTCAAGTGAATCAACAGTTTATTGACCATTTTGCTATCCAGGCTTCTGAAGGTAGATTATTTCAAGCTGGAGATTATAACGTGAAAAATGACGTTATTCCTATAATTTTGGGGCATGAATATAAAGATTATTTTAAGTTGAAACAAATCATACACGTGGGATATATGGGAGTAAATTTAAAGTGTAAAGTAATTGGCTTTTTGGGGCAGCATAGCTTTTATAATAATGGATACGCTTTGAAATACTTGGATAGAATTGTTGTATTTCCATCGTTGGAAGTAGACAATATTCATGCACAAGATAGAAGTTTTATGTTAAAACTATTTTTGGATAAAACAAGTGGCTACATCCAATCTTCTCTTTCGGCACAAAAAATCCAAAAGTTGTTCACGCAAAAAAGTTTGCAACTTGATATCGAGCCATATGTTGTGGAAGGAGTCTCAAATTTTTATCTTACGATGTGGGGGCTAGAAGGAGAGCAATTACAAAAAGTTCTATTTATATTTTCATTTGTCATTGCTTTTGTTGCTCTATTCAGCATTTCAACAAATCTCATAGCTAAAATCACTTTACGTAAATACACATATGGAATCATGATTGCAAACGGTACAAGAAGAGCAGTAATAAATCTTTCAATTCTTTTTGAGATATTTTTTATCAATTTGGTATCATTATGTATTGCAGCTTTGTTTTCATTTATGATTTCTCAAAATATAAATATTCCTATTCTACTTATTTTCAGCTTCACACTTTCACTACTGTCTTTTATTCCTCCATGGATTTCTGTGAATAGATTAAAGTTGTCGAAAACAATACGAGGTGGGAACTAATGAGTGTAATTGCATTAAAGAATATAAATAAATCTTACGGTTCAAGAATGATACTTTCCGACGCCTCTTTCAATGTAGATCATGGAGATTTAGTAGGAATCATAGGCAGAAGCGGGTCAGGTAAAACTACCTTGTTAAATATTCTAGGGTTTATGGATATTGCAGATAGCGGGGAGTATTTCTTTGATAGTCAACTAATTAAGCCCAAAGATGAGAAACGAATGACTGTGTTAAGAAGAGATGAAATCGGATTTATTGTACAAGATTATGGTTTAATTAAAGAAAGAAGTGTTTTTTATAATATTGCCTTGCCTTTATTGAGTCAGAACACACCTAAAAAGGAAATTAAGCACCGTGTTGACTCTATTGCGGAGCAACTTAAAATTTCTGACTTAATTAATGAATACCCCCATGAAATTTCTGGAGGTGAAGCTCAAAGAGTCGCAATAGCAAGGGCGCTTATCAGAAAACCGAAAATAATTTTGGCAGATGAGCCAACAGGTGCTTTAGACGAGTCAGCAGAATCAGACATATTGGAAATACTTCATGCTCTTAATAGAACGGGTGTCACAATTGCAATGGTAACTCATAATCAAGTTGTTGCAAATATATGCAAGAAATTATATTCAATAGTAGATGGGAAAATCGTTCCTGTGTAGCGAATATACTACAAATGCTTTAGTGTAAAGTTGCAACCCAATAGAATGCCACATCCCTGTTAATTGGATGTGGCATTTTTATGTCAATTTGCTTCTGATTTCCATGTTCAAAGAATGGAGGAAACTCATCTTCAAAGCATGTAACAAATGACTTATCAAAGTCCCAACTGTATTTAGTAAAAGATTCTTCTATGCCTACCGGTTATAGAATTATTACGGGTTATCCTGTATTTAAATAAAAGAGGAGAATAATATATGAAACAAGAAGTGAGTTATGAAAATTTGAAGTACTTTATAGAGAGTTACTTTAATTGGAGTATGGATTTCGCTGATTTAGAGAACTTAATTGAGGAGTTCAAAAGTAGGGAGTTACCTGCTTATGTTGAAGGTCTGACTCAGGAGATTGAAGAAATAAATGAACTAAAGACTTGGGATAGTGTACAAGAATTTGTTTATTTATATGGACAAAGAAATTTGAACATTAAAAAGATTGAGCGCATGATTGAGTTGTTACTGACAAAATTACACGGAGATAAATAAAAATTATCTTGTAGAGCGATAGAATAAAAATGCGGCAAAAAGGTCTAATTACGAACTAACAGGTCACCACGGAGGAAATTAAAGCACCATCATGAGTATTCCTCAAAGCAAGAGGACTCCAGCCATGTATTATGTTGGTAGAGTCCTTTTGTGTTCATCTTACAGTTTATTCTCATTTACCAGTTTTAAAATAGGGATTAGGAACTCTTGGGTGTAAAAGAAACCGCCCTTTGAAGGAGCAGTCACTCGACTGTGGTCAAATACTTTAAAATCGTCAATGTTTGTTATCTCATGTGTTTGACTGTCATATACTAATTCAACTAAATCTTTATAGTCTTGGTTTGATCTAGGGAAGCACAGTACATCGTGAATTGTATCATGGGAATCCAAGACATAAACATGAGTGTCAGTAACTCTATAATTCATAATTTCTCTCCTTATAATGGTATAAAGATATAATAATACAACTTATATTGCTTTTTATACTTATCTCTCAAGTTTGTCCAATTACATCAGTTATTCTCTATCTCCAATTAGTTGTACACCTTGCTTCAATAACCACCGTGACAAATTGTTGAGTAGGTCAAAAAAGTCTATACATAATACATGTACTTTCAAGGATGTAGCCGAGTCAATTGACGCAAGGGAATAGGATCAAAGTACGACAAATTATAACGCATTCACGCTATAAAATGCTGTGTGAAGACAATAAATCCCGTTTGGGTATCTTTTTTTGACTTGCAATGTTTAAAGGAGGAATTAGATGGACTAAAAATAATACTCTCGTGGTTTATAAAACAAGCCTGAATAGTTATGCTAACTAGCTCGAAGGAAATTTTCCCTTTTGTATACAATTCTGAAATTCTCTTTAATTTTGATATAAACAATGTGTCGATTCTTGTCGATATAATATCTATTATAAAGAGAACTGAGGAGCGAATATATGAAATTTAACATTCGAACAAAATTGTTATTAGGGTTTCTTGCGGTAATAATCCTGTTGGTTGTGATTAGTGCAGTATCAATCTCAAGAATGAAACAGTTAGGCGATACTTCAATGGAAATTGATAGCCATTGGATGCCAAGTGTGACCATCCTCGGAACACTAAATGGTGATATATCTGATGTAGAGCGGCTTTCATTAAACATTATTGTAGAGCGTGACCCGCAGGAAATGGAAAAGGTTCAGGCCGAATATAATAAGGTTTTAAAAAAAGTTGAAGAAGGCCGAAAAACATATGAAAAGCTAATTTCCACTCCTAAAGAGCGTGAAATGTATGAGGAATTTTCTAAAAATTACACAGAATATTTGGATAAGTTGCCAGAAGTGATTGCCGCTGGGAGAGCTAATGATTACACTCAATCAAGCATCCTTCACCAAGAATCCTACAAGCTATGGTATAGTTCGAACGATATGATCAGTCAGCTGATTAAGTTGAATGCAGATGGATCAAAACTGACGACGAAAGAAGCTGTTGATAGCTTTATTTCAGGTAGACAATTAGTTATCATTTTGAGCATTGCAGCCGTTATACTAGCATTGATCATGGCGATCATTATAGCGCAAATTATTTCTAAGCCTATTTTGCGCATCAGTCGCGCTGCTGAAAGCATTGCCTCCGGTGATCTTACTGGGGAAGCCATTGTAGTGAAGGGCAAGGATGAGATTAGCACGCTGACTCATTCTTTTAATACGATGGTTGAAAACCTACGTCAACTCATTCAGTCTGTAAGCCAGACGACCGAGCTGGTAACCACGTCCTCGGAAGAATTGACAGCTAGCGCAGAGCAAAATAGCCAAGCAACTGAGCAAATCACCGAAACGGTGCAAGAAGTTGCTACAGGGACGGGCAATCAGGTGGATATGGTGACCAAATCGTCTCAGGCTATCGAGGAAATGTCCATTGGCGTGGAACAAATTGCAATTCGTGCGCAAAATGTTTTTGCATCAGCACAGGATGCGGCTCACAAATCAGCTGAAGGCAATCAGATGATCCAGCAGGCTGTTGTCCAAATGAATGGTGTGAATGACTCTATGAATAGCTTGGCTGACCTTATGGCCGGATTGGGAGAGCGTTCTGATGAGATCGGGAAGATTATTGATGTCATTACCAACATTTCGAGTCAAACCAATCTTCTCGCGCTGAACGCTGCCATTGAGGCGGCCCGCGCAGGAGAACATGGCAGCGGATTTGCTGTAGTTGCAGGTGAAGTGCGTAAGTTGGCAGAACAATCGGCTCATTCTGCTCAGCAAATTACAGAGCTAGTGGGATTGATACAAAAGGATACCTCGCATGCTATTGAGGCGGTAGCATCCAACGGGCAAGATGTCATGAAAGGTCGGGAAGTTGTGCAGAATGCAGGTGCCTCCTTTGAACTTATTCAGGAAACGGTTAATAAAGTAGCCAGTGAAATTGAAGAAGTCTCTGCTGGATCGGAGCAAATGTCTGCAAGTACCGATGAGATTGTTGGCTTTGTAAAACAAATTTCAGTAATTGCTGAAGAGGCTGCGGCCGGGACACAGCACGTATCTGCTGCAACTCAGGAACAGCTGGCATCGATGGAGGAAATAGCTTCCTCTGCAAGAAACCTGTCCAAAATGGCAGAGGATCTGCAAGGGCAAATTGGTAAATTTAAAGTATAATTTGTATACAGTTTCTATATTTTAGGGGAAAAGCTGCTCTATTGAGAGTGGCTTTTTCCTATTCATTTTAATATATATTGTAATTAATGGATGGTAGTATGACGAGCCTATAATTGGAAATATATGATATAATGATGGGAAACTCTTTGAATAGGAGAGACATCATGGTCAATAAGACTGAACTTAAAGCAAGTGAATTGCGTCAGTTAGCGATAGACAAAATCATAGCTGCACCATTTTTGAATGATTTTAAATATCTGAAAAGTAGAAAAGTTTTGAAAAAAGAAGACAAGGAATTTATATTTGAAATTTGTTTTGGTGCGACCAAATATAGTGCGTTAAAAGTTTACATTATCGTGGAATCAAAAAAAATAAAAAAGAAATATAGTACGGGGGTTTGTTTTCACAGTGAGTTGATTGCTTTGACCAAAAAATATACGGGAAACAGGGATTACCTTGTGTCCACAGAAGCAGAAAGAGAACGAGTGATCCAAGAAATTATTGAAGATATTCACGCTTTCGCGTTGCCCTTTTTCAAGCGCTTTGAACATTTAGAAACACTAGCAGAACAAGTACATAATTCAGGCTTTTTACCGCATCGCAAACGCTTTGATACATTTAATCCGTTGACGAAAAGGTTCATTGATTTTTATTATCAAGGGGAGTAATGCAGCTATCAGAGGAATTTTTGTTCACACCGTCGGGAAGTAAATAAGTATAACCATGAGGAGAAGGGATTTCCATGGAATAGGTATTATCGTTCTAGCGGTATTAACGCTAAAGATTCTAAGCAAAGGCGGGGATGAGAGCATGTGGAATAGTCTGACTTGGATGATCGTCGGTGCGTTGTTAGTGGTGTTGGGTTGGATTGTTATGGCATGGCGTGGACGTAGCAATAAACAAGCGAATGAACATCGGAGCAGTAATGTCGTTGAATTTCGTCCTCGTAAGCCCGCCCGACGATCCCGCTCTGGAAATGAAATGAAGTCTAAAGTGTCTTCTGGTCCACGTGCGAATACAAAAGCAGCAGATATCCAGGCCAAAGCTGGATTTGGACTGTCTGACTCTATCCAGAGAACAGGCAAGCAAAAATGCTCCTTTTGTAAAAAAGAAGATAAATTAACCTTTTATGCCGGTGATAATGGTTCGCTGTATGGGGTATGCAAAGAGTGTAAGCATAAGGCGGAAAGGCAGGATATGCTGCCACTTTAGTCCATATAAACTATTGAAAGGTCATCATCATATAATTAATAAAAGCTCCTAACCGTATGTAAGTATATTGGTTAGGAGCTTCTTGTTCGTGTTTTATCCCGGAGCCCATTTTGCTTTCTAGTCGCAGTTCACTTTATGAGGAGGTATAAAGCATTTACGACAACGAGGCTCATAAGCCTCAGAGTCACCGATCATCACGATAGGTCCTACTGTAGAAGGTTTCCCATTGACCATACGTTGCGTAAATGCTGCTTCCGAGCTGCCACATACAGCGCAGAAAGAAGTCAGCTTCTCGATGTCATCCGCCATAGCGAGCAGACCGCCGATATAACCGAACTCCTTGCCTCGGTAATCCAGATTTAGCCCATCGGCAATGACATGCTTTCCGCAATAAGCTAACTCTTGTATAAGCGCCATAATATGCCGGCTGAAAAACTGGACTTCGTCAAAGGCAACCACATCGGCATCTTTTGTTTCTTGCAAAATACGCTGAACAAGCTCATCCGTGAGTTTTCTTGGAATAGAAATAGCGGGCAGCCGATATCCGATCCGGCTTACAATTTCATCCTCGGAATAACGGTTATCTTCAGCAGGTTTGTAGGCAACCACCTTGCGATGCCCGTATTGGATTAGTTTTTGACAACGGCGAATCAATTCGCCGGATTTTTCGCTGAACATGGGGCCTGTAATAATTGTAATCCGTCCTGTAGGCAAAGCGAATTCCCCTCTCTGTAACATGTACATAACACTGCAAATCTCTTCATCTCCGAAAGAAAACGCCATTATAGATTACCATAACGGGCCACATACAGACTAGAGAAAATATATTGTTTTTCGACATGTTATTGTATGTTTATTCTTCAAATGTAATGGTGGTCGTCATTGCTCTGCCGCCGCGGGCGTGATATGGTGAAGCGTAGTGGAATGAAGGGAAGAGTGAAAGGCATGGACGAAAAAAACACGGATTATAGTGCGAAAAAAAGAGCATTACTGGAACAAGGACTGGTTAGCCCGCAAGCGCTGGAGCTAATCATTGAGCTGGAGACAGAGCTTGATTTTCTAAGCAAGCAAAATGAATCTTTTCGCAAGGCATTGCGAGCCAAATCAGCACAAAGTCCAAGAATGTCTACCAAATTACGAGACGCGCTGTATGAATGATAGGGTGAGATATCTGGATGGGACTAGATGATTGGTAGCTCATGCTTAAACGTTATATTTTGTACAGTGAAATAAAGAGAGTACAATAAGCTATATATAATCAATGTTAATGGAGGAGAAACATGACTATACATTGTGATGTCGCTATTTTGGGTGGAGGAACTGGAGGGTATGTAGCAGCCATTCGCGCAGCCCAGCTCGGCAAAGAAGTGGTTATCATCGAAAAGGACAAGCTCGGCGGAACCTGTCTGCACCGTGGTTGTATTCCGAGCAAGGCTTTGCTGCGCAGTGCGGAAGTATATGCAACGATTAAAGAAAGTGCGCAATATGGAATCGAGACATCGGGAGCACAGCTTGTATTTCCTAAAGTTCAGGAGCGTAAGGAAGCCGTAGTGGAGCAATTGCACCAGGGCGTTCAATTTTTGATGCGTAAAAATAAAATTACGGTGCTGAGTGGTAAGGGGCGTGTGATTGGACCGTCTATATTTTCTCCTAAAAGTGGAGCCGTGGCTGTGGAACTAGAAGATGGTGAGATGGAGACAGTTGTTCCTGCACATCTCATTATTGCAACAGGATCACGTCCGCGTGTGCTGCCTGGACTGGAGCCGGATGGCGAATTTATTCTGAGCAGCGACGAAGCATTGACTATGGAGAAGCTGCCAGCCTCCCTGATTATTGTCGGTGGTGGTGTCATTGGCGTGGAATGGGCTTCCATGCTAAATGATTTTGGCGTCGAGGTTACGGTGGTTGAGGCCGCGAATCGGCTTATTCCTACGGAGGACGAGGACGTTTCGCGTGAAATGCAGCGCTTGTTAGCCAAGCGCGGTGTCAAGGTGCTGACGGGAGCTCAAGTGTTGGCTGAAACCTACGGCAAGGACGAGGAAGGCGTACAGATTGACGTGCAAAAAGGGGACGAAACCGAAACCCTCAGTGCTTCCAAATTGCTCATTTCTGTAGGTCGTCAGGCGAACGTAGAAAATATCGGGCTGGAAAATACCGATATCCGCGTCGAGCGTGGCTTTATCTCGGTTAATGAGTATTTGCAGACGAATGAGCCACATATCTACGCTATCGGGGATTGCATCGGCGGCTTACAACTGGCCCATGCGGCGAGTCATGAAGGTTTGCAGGCAGTTCATCATTTGGCGGGCGAAGAGTTTCACAGTGTACCCAACTATATGATTCCGCGCTGTATTTACACACGTCCAGAAGCCGCAAGCGTCGGCTTGACGGAGCAAGAAGCCCGTGAACGTGGACATCAGGTGAAGACAGGAAAGTTCCCTTTTCAAGCGATTGGAAAATCGCTTGTATACGGCAGTCGGGACGGCTTCGTCAAAGTGGTGGCTGACCAGGAAACCAATGATATTCTCGGTGTACATATGGTCGGTACACATGTGACGGACCTGATCAGCGAGGCCGCTCTTGCGCAGTTGCTGGATGCTACGCCGTGGGAAGTCGGACAGTTAATTCATCCGCATCCAACGTTGTCGGAGATTTTGGGAGAAGCGATGCTGGCTGTTGATGGACAAGCGATAGGCATATAAACGTTTCACATAAATCGGTGCTTTTCTTTTTGGGGAGAAAAGGATTATAATGGGGTTAGCTAGAGTTTAGTACCAGGTTTTAAGACGAGATGGTACTAGATGCTGGAAGTAGGATGTTTGATATTTAAGGAGGTGCCTCAATGAGTTCTAAAGGCGCTGTAGACGCTGGCTTCAGACATGAGCAGCTGGGACTTACTCACGGACAAGTTATTGATATGTACAGATATATGTTGCTCGCAAGAAGATTTGACGAGCGCAACATGCTCCTGCAACGGGCAGGAAAAATTAATTTCCACGTTTCCGGTATTGGACAGGAAGCGGCACAAGTAGGTGCGGCTTTCGCTCTGGACCGGGAAAAGGACTATTTCCTCCCCTATTACCGGGATTACGGATTCGTGCTTGCAGTTGGCATGACCCCGCGCGAATTGATGCTGTCGGCATTTGCCAAGGCAGATGACCCCAATAGTGGAGGTCGTCAGATGCCGGGGCATTTTGGTAGTAAACGGCTGCGTATCGTGACAGGCTCCAGCCCAGTAACGACACAGGTGCCGCATGCAGTAGGGGTGGCGCTGGCTGCCAAGATGCAGAAAAAGGACTTTGTATCGTTTGTTACATTTGGGGAAGGCTCCAGCAATCAGGGGGATTTCCACGAAGGCTGTAACTTTGCGGGTGTACAAAAGCTCCCAGTCATCATTATGTGCGAGAATAATCAATACGCGATATCGGTTCCGATTCATAAACAGTTGGCGGGGAAAGTAAGCGACCGTGCACTGGGTTACGGGTTCCCGGGCATTCGTGTCGATGGCAATGATGCACTGGCCGTATATGCCGCTGTAAAGGAAGCACGTGAACGTGCTGTTCGCGGTGAAGGTCCTACGCTGATCGAAGCGATGATGTACCGTCTGTCTCCTCACTCCACCTCGGATAATGATCTGGCTTACCGGACCAAGGAGGAAGTGGATGAGAACTGGACCAAGGACGGCGTAGCCCGTATGAAGAGCTATTTGATCGAATGCGGCATTTGGGATGAGGCCAAAGATGCGGATCTATCGGCCGAATTGCTGCTTGAAGTCAAGGAAGCAATTGAATATGCAGACAATGCGCCTTTTCCAAAGCCCGAAGATACGCTGCTGCATGTGTATGCTGATAGCGATAGGGAGGGC
Source organism: Paenibacillus ottowii (assembly GCF_006874425.1). GTDB lineage: Bacteria > Bacillota > Bacilli > Paenibacillales > Paenibacillaceae > Paenibacillus > Paenibacillus ottowii. The sequence goes on along the minus strand of NZ_VIJZ01000002.1, from coordinate 414,210 downwards.
CGGTAAAGATGGCAATTATGGAATATATTGATGCAATACGTCTTGCTATGAAAGAAGAAATGGAGCAGGATGAGACGGTTTTTGTATTAGGTGAAGATGTCGGCGTGAAGGGCGGTGTCTTTACAACAACGAAGGGGCTCATGGATCAGTTTGGTGAGCAACGTGTCATGGATACGCCGTTGGCAGAGTCGGCGATTGCAGGGGTTGCCATTGGTGCGGCGATGTACGGAATGAAGCCGATTGCCGAAATGCAGTATTCGGACTTTATGCTGCCGGCAACGAATCAGATTATTAGTGAAGCGGCTAAAATCCGCTACCGCTCTAATAACGATTGGAATTGCCCTCTGGTGATCCGCGCACCCATCGGCGGTGGTATTTTTGGTGGTCTGTATCACTCTCAGTGTCCGGAATCCATCTTTTTTGGTACACCAGGTCTAAAAATTGTTGCTCCATTTACACCTTATGACGCCAAAGGATTGCTCAAAGCAGCCATACGTGACCCTGATCCAGTGCTATTTTTTGAAAATAAAAAATCCTACAAGCTGATTAAAGGTGAAGTGCCTGCGGATGATTATATCGTACCGATCGGGAAGGCTAATCTACTACGTGAGGGTGACGATATTACGGTCATTGGATATAGCCAGCCGTTGCATTTTGTGATGCAGGCAGCAGAGGAATTGGAAAAGGAAGAGGGCATTACCGCACATGTTGTGGATTTGCGCACGCTTCAGCCATTGGACCGCGAAGCCATTATTGAGGCTGCACGACATACAGGCAAGGTCTTAATCGTTCATGAGGACAACAAAACAGGCGGTATCGGTGCCGAGGTATCGGCTATTATCAATGAAGAATGCCTGTTCGAGCTGGATGCACCGATTGAGCGCCTGTGCGCTCCTGATGTGCCAGCCATGCCGATTAGTCCACCGATGGAAAAGTTTTATATGTTAAACAAGGATAAAGTGAAGGAAGCCATGCGCCGTCTAGCTATGTATTAATATAGAGCAGTTTCGGACAAAAGCATTCCAAAAGTATAGCAGGGCAGCGATAAATCGCGCCCTTCTATGATGTTAAGGAGTTGAAAAAATGTCAGACCAAACACAATGGAACGACGTGACCATGCCGCAATTGGCTGAATCGCTCGTATCAGCGACAATTGCCAAATGGCTGAAACAACCTGGTGACCCAGTAGAGCAATTCGAGCCAATTTGCGAGGTCATTACAGATAAAGTGAACGCAGAAATTCCATCCACACTGGACGGTATTATGGGTGACCTGTTGGCTGAGGAAGGTCAGACGGTAGCGGTAGGCGAATTGATTTGCCGGATTCAGACGAAGTCCGCTGCACCAGCGGCATCAACAGGAGCGACAACCTCTACACCAGCAACCGAAAGTAATGCACAAGCACACTCCCAACAGGGAGCTGCTTCGGATCAATCCATGCGAGGACGTTTTTCTCCAGCCGTCCAAACACTGGCTGCCCAGCACAACGTGGACTTAAGCAAAGTGCTAGGCACAGGCATGGGGGGGAGAATTACCCGCAAAGACGTGCTGAATTTTGTGCAGCAAGGCGGTTCTACTACACCTAGAGTGACTGATCAGACGACTGGGAGCACGCAAGGACAAGGATCTCCTTTTACAGGACTACAGCAGTCTGCCACTCAATATAGTGCACCAGTTCAAAATATGGACCCTGCGATTCCGGTGCGTAACAGTGGCATTCATTTAACGGAGGCTCCAAAAGTTCCTATGGTCGAAGTTGAGGGTGGCAACAACAGATCCGAGTATTTTATTGATGTGACACCTATTCGTAGTGCAATTGCCCGCAATATGCGGCAAAGTGTTTCGGAAATTCCTCATGCCTGGACGACGATTGAAGTCGATGTGACTAACCTGGTGATGCTCCGCAACAAGATCAAAAACGAGTTCAAGCAAAAAGAAGGCATCAATATTACGTACCTTGCTTTTCTCATGAAAGCAGTCGTAAATGCAATCAAAGAATATCCGATCATCAATTCGGTGTGGGCAGTAGATAAAATTATTATTAAAAGAGATATTAATATTTCTTTGGCCGTAGGTACAGAGGACTCCGTTCTTACTCCTGTTATTAAAAAAGCCGACCAGAAAAATATTGCCGGATTGGCTCGTGAAATTGACGATTTGGCACGTAAAACTCGCGAAGGCACACTCAAACTGGATGATATGCAAGGTGGGACGTTTACCGTAAACAATACCGGTTCCTTTGGTTCAATCTTATCTTACCCGGTGATTAACTATCCGCAGGCAGCAATTCTTACCTTTGAGTCCATTGTCAAAAGACCAGTGGTTATTGATGATATGATTGCGGTGCGCTCGATGGCTAATCTGTGTCTGTCGCTGGATCATCGTATTTTAGATGGAGTGATTTGCGGACGATTCCTGCAACGGGTTAAAGAAAATCTGGAAGGCTACACCTTGGATACGAAGCTGTACTAATCATCCGAACAGTTAGGAAAATGGACGGAGAGGAAGTGACAGGCCGTGAACAGACGACCGCTTGATGTAACCTATACGAATAGGATGGAATATGCCCATGCTTGGGATGTCCAGAAGGAGATTGTGGGAAAGCTGGATGCGGGGGAGGCGAGAGAAACGCTAATGCTTCTCCAGCATCCGCCAACCTACACCATAGGTTCCCAGAGGCATCCTGAGCATTTGCTCTTCACACCAGAGCAGCTGAAAGAGAAGGGCATCAGCGTCTTTCAGATTGATCGTGGGGGAGACATTACATATCATGGACCGGGGCAACTTGTTGGATATCCCCTGCTTGTGCTTGGCAACCGAGAGGCACTAAATTTGCATGGATACCTTCGAAGTCTCGAAGAAGTGATCATTCAGTTGCTGGCATCTTATGGGATCGAAGGGAGCCGTAAGCCTGAATATACAGGGGTATGGATCGGGAATCTTAAAATTGCGGCCATTGGTGTCAAATTTAACAAATGCAAGCAACGTCGGGGCTTCGTAACCAGCCATGGCTTTGCTTTTAATATCAAGTCAGGAATACAGCATGAGGGCTTTGAAGGCATTGTTCCGTGCGGAATTCAGGAATATGGTGTGACATCATTAGAGGACTGTACACAGCAGTCTTTTTCGGTGGAGCAGATTGCGAGGGAAATTGTACCGTACTTTGAACAGCAATTTTCATTTGCCGCGCAATGGCAAACGCATTCCTTCCAATAAAAGGTCAGGCGGGCTATTGTGTGATTGACACGGGAGCCCGCCTGTTTGTTTGCTTGTGCAGCAGCTCGTCCACACACAGCTTGTAACGGATCTTGGGTGGTTCAACCCTTGAGAGGTGTAGTTGTTATAGTGGCATAATAAACGGCTCAATTACCATGAACAGCGTAGAACCAATCATAGCTGCGAGCATAACGTAAATGAAAAAACGAACCCATTTTTTGTTAGACATGTGTAACTCCTTTAGGATAGGTTTAAGTCATAGATAAGAACATCTATCCGTATTGTAGCGTAATCGGGAAAGAGAGGAAAGTTTAATGACAGTAAAAATAGTAAAAGACCGAATCGTACAGGAATTCATGGAACTCGTACAGGTGGATAGTGAAACCAAGCATGAACAGGAAATATCACGTGTTCTGAAAGAAAAGTTTAATGTACTTGGGCTGGAAGTCGTAGAAGACGATTCTCGCGAAAGAACGGGACATGGCTCTGGCAATTTGATTGTCACCTGGAAAGCTGAAGGTGTGGAGCAAGCACCCAAAATATTTTTTACCTGCCACATGGATACCGTGACTCCAGGCAAAGGCATCAAACCGCAGTTGGGTGAGGATGGCTGGATTCGCAGTGATGGTTCAACAATTCTGGGGTCGGACGACAAGGCGGGGATTGCTGCTTTGTTCGAGGCAATTCGTGTCGTACGCGAGCAGAACATTCCCCATGGTCAAATTCAGTTCGTGATTACGGCTGGCGAGGAATCTGGTTTAATGGGCGCACGGGCAATGAAGCCGGAAGTGCTGGATTCTGACTTCGGATATGCCTTGGATTCAAATGGTGAAGTCGGTTCTATTTGTATAGCTGCTCCCACACAGGCACGTATTGAAATGAGAATTACCGGAAAGTCTGCTCATGCAGGGGTCAATCCTGAAGATGGCATTAGTGCCATTCAAGTCGCTTCTAAAGCAATTTCTAAAATGAAATTGGGACGGATTGATAAGGAGACGACCGCTAACATCGGTAGCTTCGAAGGCGGCAGCGCGACGAATGTGGTTTGCGATTTTGTACTGATCCGTGCGGAAGCTCGCAGTATTGTGCAGGAAAAAGTTAATCATCAAATCCAGCATATGCGTGAAGCGCTCGAAACCACTGCGCGTGAATTTGGTGCCCAGGGAGAGTTCCGCAGTGAAGTCATCTATCCAGCATTCAGCTTTACAGAGCATGATGAAGTTGTACAGGTTGCACAGCGAGCTATTCAAGGATTGGGATTGGCAACATCAACCTTCCATTCCGGTGGCGGCTCAGATGCTAATGTATTCAACGGACTTGGAATTCCAACAGTGAATTTGGCTGTAGGTTACCAGAACATCCACACCACAGAGGAAAAGATCAAGGCCGATGACCTAGTGAAGGTTGCTGAAGTAGTCGTAGCTCTGATCCAAGAAACTACAAAGTAAAACTTGTTTCTCACATTTACAATAGAATTACATTTACAATATACCGAAAAAGGGTTCAGGTTAAAGAGGGGAACCGTGTTCCTCCTTTAGATCTGAACCTTTTTTGGAACCGTTAGCGAAGCAATAGTGGCTGTAGGTCCATATTCCTTTTGCCATTGACGGAGGAGGGTTTGAATCTGCCAGGCTTTGCCGACGATATGAAGGGTGGTTTCAGTACGGTAACTTTTCATTCTAAATTCTCCTTATAGCAGAATTTTAATATACTACCCCAGCATATGTTCCAAGTGGACAAGTTAGACTAATGTTGGAGATAATTAATAATGATAAGAAAAGATAGAGGACGAAGGAGGAAACATGTCTGATGAACGATCAAACGAACGAACAAGTGAACAATCCAACCAACAATGCACCTCGCAAGCCTTATGCCAATCCTGCGCTGGAGGAAAAGACAGTGTCCACACAGCCTATCTTTGAAGGGAAGGTCATTACGGTACAGGTAGACACGGTAGAGCTTCCTGACGGGTCTACTGGAAAACGTGAAATCGTAAAGCATCCAGGTGCAGTGGCAGTTTTGGCTCTACATGAGGGAAAAATGCTGGTCGTGGACCAGTACAGACAAGCTATGGGGCGCTGTGAGGTTGAAATCCCCGCGGGCAAGCTCGAGCGAGGTGAAGATCCGATGGAAGCCGCAGGACGTGAATTGCGGGAAGAGACAGGCTATACAGCCAAATCGTTGAAGCTGTTGCATTCTTTTTATACATCTCCCGGATTTGCGGATGAAATCATACATCTGTATGCGGCCGAAGATCTGGAGCGAGGTGAGATGGAACCAGATGAGGATGAATTCTTAGAGCTATTTGAAGTGACGCTGGAAGAAGCGCACACGCTTATTCGTGAAGGGCGCATTAGTGATGCCAAAACGATTCTGGCCGTCTATGCATGGCAACTTCGCCAACAAACAGGGAGATTCTAAGCGGATGGATACAAATATATTAGAACTTAACAACTACTTTGCAGACCTGCATATCCATATTGGTAGAACGGAAAAAGGAGCTCCGGTCAAAATTAGCGGTAGCCGTGACCTTACGTTTGCCAATATAGCCAAGGAAGCCTCCAGTCGCAAAGGGATTGAGCTCATCGGAATCATTGACTGCCATGCACCTAATGTACAGGAGGATATTCGTAGCCATTTGCATACAGGTGAAATGGAAGAAATCAGCGGTGGTGGTATTGCATATAGGGATACAGTTATTATACTTGGCACGGAGCTGGAAATCCGGGCTGAAGGTCGTCCCGAGGCTCACATACTGGCCTATTTTCCTGATCTGGCGGCGATGGAGGATTTTACTCAATGGCTGGCTAAGCATATGAAAAATGTTAATCTCAGCTCACAACGGATCTACGCACCGCCACGTGAGTTGCAGCAGCAAATTTATGGACGTGGAGGCATTATGGTGCCTGCGCACGTGTTCACTCCACATAAAGGGATTTATGGAAGTTCCGCAGCCCGTATGGAGGAACTGCTGGATATGGAGCTCATTAGTGGGGTGGAACTAGGACTGAGCGCAGATTCATCTATGGCCGGCTTGATTTCGGAGCTGGATCGCTTCAGCTTTCTCACAAATTCAGATGCCCATTCCCTTGGGAAAATTGGACGAGAGTACAATAAAATATCAATGGCCAAGCCATGTTTTGATGAATTCAGGATGGCTTTGGAGCGGCGTGAAGGACGACGAGTGTGTGCCAACTACGGTTTGAATCCCAAGCTTGGAAAATACCATCGCTCTTACTGTCAAAGCTGCGGTACGATTATTGACGAGCAGCAGATGGCGGACGAACGTTGCCCTAACTGTGGCCATACCAAGCTGGTACGGGGTGTGCTCGATCGAATCTGGAGCATTGCAGACCGTGAAGAGCCTGTAATTCCCTCTCATCGTCCTCCGTACATTTACCAGATTCCGCTGGAATTTATTCCAGGCTTGGGTAAAGCTAAGCTGAACCAGCTATTAGCAGCATTCGGAACAGAAATGAATATTTTACATGAGGTTACACAGGAGGAACTGTCTAGAGTCGTTGGTAATGTGTTGGCAGAGCAGATTGTACTTTCACGCGGAGGACGCCTGGCGCTTGTATCCGGCGGGGGTGGAACATACGGAAAAATAGCGAAATCCTAGTAATGTGTCCTAGTAAAGTCTTGTTCCTGTAAAAAGGCATATCAGCGCCAGCTTGTTCATAACCTTAAAATATCTCTGCCGCTGGCTTGGCGCATCATTCGTGATGTAAGATTTGCAGCGAAAGCTGCCCCATTTCTAGCCAAAAGCCGTCGGTCTACGGTTGTTTTTTGGACAAACAAGCAGATGAAAGGGGCAGGACCTGATGCAATGGTTTCGTCATACGTTAAAGGATCAGACGCCATATTATGTTTTTTTGGCTGTACTGTTTCTAGTGGGAGTTGTGTTTGGCGCACTAATGGTAAATGCACTCTCCCTGGAACAGTTACAGGATTTGTCCCGTTACCTGAAGGATTTTTTTGTGACGGTCAATCAAAACAAACAGGGCTTTGCTGATTCGCAGGCATCCTCTACCTTTTGGGACAGCGTATCTCTACATCTTAAATGGGTGGGCCTCATTTGGGTATGCGGACTTTCCGTCATTGGACTCCCGGGTATTCTTGTCTTGAATTTCCTCAAGGGTGTGTTGATCGGATTTTCTGTAGGTTATATGGTCGGGCAATATTCATGGAAAGGACTATTATTTTCGTTGGTTTCCGTTGCTCCACATAACCTGCTCGTGATTCCAGTACTGCTCGTTTGTAGTGTGGCTGCGATGACTTTTTCCATTCATATGATCAAGACCAAAATACTCGCTAACCGGCCATCAGAAGGGATGTTGCGTCCGTTGCTTTCTTATGCAGGATTGACTGCAGTGATGATGGTATTGCTCATCGGCAGTGCGTCCTTTGAAACCTGGGTCACTCCGGTTATGATGCAATGGGTCACTCCTATGCTGACAGCTTCCGTAACATCTTAATCTCATTTCAAAATGTTTGACTTTATTTGTATAGACCCCCTATAATAATAGGAGTGAAAAAAAGTGCAGTAGGCAGTAGCTTTGCAGGGGGAGGGAGACACATGGAAGCACGGATCGAAAAAATTAAGCAGCAACTGCAATCCCAGGGCTACAAACTAACGCCTCAGCGGGAAGCCACCGTCAGAGTTTTACTTGAGAACGAAGATGATCATCTGAGTGCGGAAGATGTATTTATGCTCGTCAAAGAGAAAGCTCCCGAAATCGGTCTGGCAACCGTATACCGTACCCTAGAACTGCTAAGTGAACTGCATGTCGTGGAGAAAATTAATTTTGGAGATGGCGTTGCGCGTTATGATTTGCGCGGCGATACAAGTAAACATCATCACCACCATTTGATATGTGTGCAGTGCGGCAGTGTAGATGAAATACTGGAAGATTGGCTTGGGCCATTAGAGGAGCGTTTGGAACGGGAATATAATTTTACTGTGGTGGACCATCGTTTGGACTTCCATGGTATTTGTTATCGTTGTAAGGCGAAGAACGATACAACCGCCCAGAAAACCTCAGGCAAATCCAAGAAAAACAAATCTCAGGATTAATAAGCTGACTACCCAAGCTCTCACCGACGAAGACGCGTTCGGGAGAGCTTTTTTGGTTCAGAATTTGCTTTATAGGACCCAGTGGTATAAAACGGAATAGCTTGTCATACCCTTCCATAGAGAGCCCTACATAGGGGCTATATTTAGGGAAGGCGGCTGATCCACATGGTACTTTCATTGCGGAGAGGACTGAAATGGCTGCGCATGCTGATATTGTTTGGGGCGCTGGCAATTATGTTCTTTTATAGCCTCAGACTGTTTACAGATTGGATAACACCTGTAGATCATTACCGAATACCAGAAGGACATGCAGTTAAGGTATTTGGCGGACAAAACGTGAATGATGGGTCCGAGCAACGAACTGCGTTGTTAGAACGCTTACGTTTCTTTTATTGGTATGGTGAGTAGTCTATGTAATCTTCTTGTGAGATGATGGTATAAAGACAGCACACAAAGAAGCAGGCGCAACAACTGAATCGCTGTATGCAGGACAAGGAGACTTTTGGAACTCATGAAAATGTATATTCAACCTTTCGTTCAATATATGGAAGAGGAGAAAGGGTTATCACGCAGTACGCTGGAAGCGTATCAGCGGGACGTACAGCAGTTTGTCGAGTTCGCAGAAAGCTGTGGTCTGGAACAGCCTGACAATGTCCAGCGGTCACATCTGGTACTATATTTGGGACGTCTGAAGGAAGAGGGAAAAGCCGCGGCGACAATTTCACGGAGCGTTGCCTCCATTCGCTCCTTTTTTCATTTTCTCATTCGAGAAGGAATCGCGATCCATGATCCGTCCGTTCTGGTGGAGCTGCCCAAAGCCACTAAAAAGAAACCCTCGGTGTTAACGCAAGATGAAATAGAGCGTTTACTGGCAGCGCCGGATGTGAGTACCCCACAAGGGGGGCGGGATAAAGCCATGCTGGAGCTATTGTATGCGACAGGCATCCGTGTATCAGAGCTGATTGCCCTGAACGTGCGGGATGTACACGTTGATTTGCGCTTTGTGCGCTGTGGCGGCGAGGCAGGTAAAGAACGTGTTGTACCGATCAGTCGTGAGGCATCACAGTGGACACAAGCCTACTTGGACGAACAGCGTCCAGCATTGCTAAGATCAATGCAGGGTGAAGAAGCTCAGGTAGAGCAGGAAGCCTTGTTCTTGAATGTATCAGGTCAGCGTCTCAGTAGACAGGGATTCTGGAAAATAATCAAAAAGTACGCTAAGGAAGCAGATATAAGCAAGGATATCACGCCCCATACGCTGCGGCACTCCTTTGCGGTACATATGTTGGAGGGCGGAGCAGACTTACGCTCTGTGCAGGAAATGCTGGGTCATGCTGATCTGTCAACGACGCAGGTATATGCACAGACAGCTAGACGAAACATGAAGGAAGTATATGAAATGCATCACCCTCACGGCGGTAACCGCACTTCCCATGAAAGCAAGGATCGAACGTAATGTAGCTTTGCTATTATAGAAAATGTGATCATGACTATAACTTTACGATTGTACAAGTCAGGAGAGATGTTTATGTCAACAGCTAATCAAGCTACAATTCAGGAAGCAGCAGATTATATTCGTGCCAAGAGCGGGATAAGTCCAGAGATTGGTCTTATTCTGGGATCGGGGCTCGGTATACTGGCCGATTTGATTCAAGATGGAGTAAGTATTCCTTATCAGGATATTCCCCATTTTCCTGTTTCAACCGTGGAAGGTCACGAGGGAGAGTTACTATTAGGCACTATTGAAGGTCGCGCTGTCGTCATGATGAAGGGGCGCTTCCATATGTATGAGGGGTATGGTCCGCAGCTGACGGCTTTCCCTGTTCGGGTAATGAAGCAGCTCGGGATTCAAAGCCTGCTCGTGACGAATGCGGCAGGTGGTGTAAATACGTCCTATAAAGCGGGCGATTTGATGGTCATCTCAGATCATTTGAATTTGACCGGACAAAATCCGCTGATTGGTCCGAACGATGCTGCGCTGGGCGTTCGTTTTCCAGACATGTCGGAGGCGTACAGCCGCCGCTTACGTGAAATTGCCAAACAAACAGCCATTCAACAAGGTTTCAGTCTGCAGGAAGGGGTATATGCTGGATTGCTGGGACCCAACTATGAAACACCTGCTGAAATCGTTATGCTGCGTACACTAGGGGCAGATGCAGTAGGGATGTCGACCGTGTCAGAAGTTATTGTAGCCCGTCATGCGGGGATTGAAGTATTGGGCTTCTCCTGTATCACCAATATGGCTGCAGGCATTCTGGACCAACCTCTGTCCCATGGTGAAGTAATGGAGACGGCGGAGAAGGTTCGTGAACAATTTCTGAAACTGGTACTGGCAATTATTCCACAAATGTAGATGGAATAAAGTTTTCCGTCAGAACGGTAGACATATCCAAAGAACCCCATATCCGAGCGCCTTTTGACGGCGTAGGATACGGGGTTCTTTTTACATGCCACAGTTGAGCACTATCGCCTAGTGAAAAGGGCGTGTGCTCCATATTGCTGTATTCGCTTTTTCTGCTACAGCTAGTCGATGTCGCTCTTGCACCTTGATCACAATCACCATAAAGATAATCCAGTAAATGGCTAAGGAATTCAGGAAACGACTATCCGTTATATTGTTTAATACGATGAACAGGAAAAAAACGACTGCCGTCAGCCATGTATACATATCAGTTTTGCCAATTCTGAATTTAAATAGGGTAGTTACAACGAGTACAACCGTTGCAAGTAGTCCTACAAGACCCACATCAATCCACAGATCTCGAAAGCCGCTATGGCTGCTTGTCAGATCAAAGCGGATGCCATTCGCATAAATGCTGGGCCGGGCTGCCCAGAAGGAGCCGTAACCATGGCCGAACCAGTAGTGGCTCTGAATAGCACCATCAATTCCCTGCCAGATTTCCGTTCTTCCGGTTAAGGTTGTTGTTTTTCCAAATTCCGAGGCAATCGCATCTCCATAAGTAAAGGTAAGGGTCAAACCCAAAAGAACAAGTAAGCAGGAACAGCTCAGAAAGAACCCCCGCAACGCGATGCTTCGCATTCTTTTAAATAGCAATATGAACAAAATAAATACGAAGAGTGAGGATGTCAGCACCAATGAGGTGGTGGACTGGCATTTGATGAGCAATAAGGCATTGAGTAAGATGAAGCCGATATGCAAAGCCTTGCGTGTGCCCCTGAAAAAATAAATAACATGTGCAACAAAACTTAACAGCGAGAGGGTTCCGAGTGTATTTTTATGGCCGGAGATTCCTTTCCACAGTCCAGTATGTTCTACACCGCCATGAATGGCGAAGGAAGGAACGAGCACAACGGCGAGTAAATTGAGTACGCTCAGGATACTTAATGTAATGACTAAAAGGCGTATGCAGCCCTGAGTTGTATAATGGGTGACCAGATAGAGCCCAAAGGTGGAGAAGGCAACAAATTTGAGAACCATGAGCAAGGAAGAGGTCTGCTCTTGTTCAGCCCATAAACAGGAAGCGGCAATGTACATCATGAGTAAAGTCAGCAACGGATTATCAGCCAGGGTTGCGATTAATGACTTGAGTGAAGGTAGAAGCATAGCATAGCTGAACAATAAGATAAGCAGGGAAATCGTGATCACCCTGGGGGACAAACCCTGACAGGCAAAGGGAATCGAGAAAGCCATTAAACCGGCTACTGTGAGTATGTGTTTCACGGTTTCACCGCCTAGATACGTTATGTATCTATAATATACAAAATGTATCTCCTTGTACAATCATAATAAAATTATTATTTTCATTTTTATCGATCCTAGAGCAAGCCTCATGATGCATATACTCAGTCCATGCCAAGAAAATGAAGAATTCTTCGGCATTGTCTGAAGGCGTTTTTCACGTTTTAAACATGGGGGTGTTTGGGTGGCAGATCATTTTACAGAACAATTGAAGTTGAATTTGAGTGGTGCGGGCAAAGAATTAACGCCTCAGCAATTAAATGACAATTTTAAAGCCATTGAAAATGAATTCGTGGAACGCAGTATAAACGTAAGCTGGTTTGGAGCTGCTGGCGATGGTATTCAAGATGACACGGCAGCTTTGCAAGAATTGATTAACAAGACCCCCGATTACTCCATTCTTCACATCCCCAGTGGTCGATACAAAATAACATCTACCCTTCAAGTTCGGAAGCAGGGTGTGCGCATTTTTGGCATTCATAAGGGGAGGTATAGACAAGGTAAGGGAGTTACGTCGATTGAATATTATGGCACCGGTCCTTGTTTCCAAATTGGAGACGAAAGTCTATCATCGTTTAGTGGCTACCAAAATGTGCAGTTCCATGACTTATCGATCCGGTACGAAGGGACTGATACAGCCACCTTAAATAATCCGTTTTCGCAGTCTGTGAAGCGTGGATATTATGGCAAAGGTACAATGGGCATTCAGGATTGGAAAGGCGGAGGCGTTGTCCTCGATAATGTGCTAATTGAGCATTTTGAAACGGCTTTTTGGGGCTATGAAAGTGACGTGAACTTATTTAAATGCACGGAGATTAATTACAATAAAACAGGGATTCACTTGCAGAACAGAAGTTCACAGTTTACTAGCATTGCACTTTTTACACTCGGGAACGATACAGCTTTGGATCTGAACAGCTCTAACGGGGCGAGATTTATGGCTAGCCAGCACATTAAGGATGGGAGCTCCAGTGATATTCCCATTCTAATAAATGATTTTATGAATGCAGAATTTTTAGGCTGCTGGTTCGAAGGATTAAGCAGAGAACACAAGACGACAGTACCTTCTTTTATACAAATTGGTGCTACCAAAGAAACCAAAAATGTTGCCCTGCGCGACTCTATTTTGGCGATAGCAGACAAATACGAGGACACCCAAGCTGTGTGTAACTATTTTGTGGACGTGGTCATTGGTAAAAAAGTTTTGGTGGACGAGGTGGGCGGGTATCCCCGTAATCTGAAGCAGCTTATTAGTTTCTCAGGCAGCTCCTCCACACAGCAGGTGACACTTCGTTCACATTTGGATTTTAGCTATAGCAATCATCGTTATGACGAGAATAATGGGACAGGGCAAGCTTTGTTGCTCGTCGAGAAGTATTCGAATAACGGTATCGAGCATTTAAATGAAACCTTTGTCAAAGCCTACCTCGGTTCAAGGCAAAATATCCCTGCAGGTAGCTGGCAGAAAGTGAAGTTCGATCAAATCAACTATGATGAATTGACCGAATTCGACGCATCGAATAGTCGATGGCGCGCCAAGCGAGCTGGCAAATACAGAATACAAGTCTACATCTCGACCGATCCCCAGGTAGATGGCAACCGGACACGGCTGGCGCTTCATCTGAATGATGAGCAGCTTGCCGGAAGTTCTGCCTATGCTTATCTCGATGACAGGGTGATTGGCGGACGGAACTATGGTGCATTAAGTGGAGCAATGGAACTTAGACTCGAAGCGAATTCTTTTATTGATATACGGGTGTTTAGTCAAAACGCAGTGGATATTTTACCGGGTGGAGGTATTGCATATCTTACCGTTAGCCGAATTTAAACGTTTTTTATAGATCATTTTACAGACGATATATGTTGTGTCGTTTATATATTGGAAAATAGCGCCATGCTGACTCAGCTTGGTGCTATTTTGCGTTTTTATTCATATGGAATATTTTTCTTTCATTCTGACGACAATGGTTAGCAGCACGCGAATAGATCGGAGAGGTTAGCAAATGGGCTCCGGTGCTATACGCCAATATGTTGAGGAGGGAACCGATTGTGAAGAAAAAAATGGTGGCGTTCATCCTGGCTTGTCTGATAGCCTTGACTGCCGTCCCTGTCGGAGGTTGGGCCGAAGAAAGCAGACCTGAAGGCAAAACCAACGAAGGATCAGCAGCTCAGCTGGCTCCCCAGGCTCTTTCGGCGATCTTGATGGATGCAGATACTGGCACAGTTATCTATGAAAAAAACAGTCGTGAAAAGCTTCCTCCAGCAAGCATCACCAAGATCATGACGATGCTGCTGACAATGGAGGCCATTCATGATGGCAAACTCAAGCTGACCGATAAAGTGCGGGCAAGTGAGTATGCGTCCTCAATGGGAGGCTCGCAAATTTTCTTGGAGCCGGGTGAGGAAATGACGGTCGATGAGATGCTGAAGGGAATTGCAATGGCTTCGGGCAACGACGCTTCTGTGGCGATGGCTGAAAAAATTGCAGGGTCTGAGCAGGCTTTTGTCGAGATGATGAACGCCAAGGTGCAGCAGCTTGGGCTCAAAGATACGCATTTTGCCAATTGCAACGGTTTACCCGTAAAAAATCACTATTCCTCTGCGCACGATATTGCGGTTATGAGCCGGGAACTGTTGAAGTATCCGCATATTACAAAATATACGGGAGCCTACCAGGACTATTTGCGCAAATCCTCGGTCAAGCCCTTTTGGCTGGTGAATACGAATAAGCTTGTTCGCTTCTATACGGGAGCAGACGGTCTGAAAACAGGCTATACGTCAGAAGCGAAGTTCTGTCTTTCCGCCACGGCGAAGCGTGATGGCCTACGCGTCGTAGCTGTCGTACTGGGTGAACCGAACACCAAGATACGCAATAATGAAGTAGCTTCCATGTTCGACTATGCGTTTTCGCAATATACGATGAAATCCATATATAAGCCAGGTGAAAAGCTCGGCAGTATAAAAGTTGAAAAAGGTGTATTACCAGAGCTGGAAATTCAGGCTGATCGTTCATATAGTGTGCTGGTGAAAAAAGGTGGCAACAAGCAAACGCTGCGTCACGAGCTGCAACTGTCCCCAAGTCTTAAAGCTCCTGTTCGGGTGGGTGATCCTGTTGGTAAGCTGGTTGTCTATCAGGATGGAAAACATCTGAAGGAGTTCAATATCACTTCGCCTGTGGCGATCGAAAAGGCCGGCTGGTGGAAATTGTTTAAACGTACCATGTCGAATCTATTTTCTTTGTAGATTTTACGGGGTTTTCTTCTAGTTTTGTCGGAGGGCAGGAATCGTCTGCGATTACGTAGAAATCCTTGTCCAAGACCGGGAGGAGAGTGAGTAAGCATGAACCTGCAAATTGAAATGGAGCATCACCGGGGGGTACTTATTGTTAGGCTGTCTGGTGAACTTGATCACCATACGTCGGATATGGTCCGTATGCAAATGGATGAGGCGATTCAGCGCCGGCAATGCGAGCATATCGTGCTCAGCCTGAAGAATCTTCAGTTTATGGATAGTTCCGGCCTAGGTGTTATCTTGGGACGATACAAACTGATCAAGCAAAAGGGCGGGAAAATGGCAGTCTGTGATGTCAATCCGCCGGTTCATCGACTGCTGGATATGTCAGGCTTGTTTAAAATCATGCCCATATATGACAACGAGGGAAATGCGCTCACGGAACTGGAGGTTGTGTCATGAGAGAAGGCACGGGGAACAATTTCATGAGCTTGCAGTTTGCCGCCAAATCGGAAAATGAAGCATTTGCCCGCGTGGCTGTGGCGGCCTTTATTTCCAGGCTTGATCCTACAATGGATGAGCTTAGCGATTTGAAGACCGTTGTGTCTGAAGCGGTGACCAACAGTATTATTCACGGCTATGACAGCGATCCATCGGGTGTCGTAACAATTAAAGTCGGAATTGAAGCGGATGTAATTACGTTGGTCGTTGAGGACGCAGGACGGGGAATTGAGGACCTAGAGCTGGCCAAGCAGCCCCTCTACACGTCCAAGCCAGAATTAGAGCGATCCGGCATGGGCTTTACAATTATGGAAAATTTCATGGATGAGTTCGAAGCAGTCAGTGAGCCGGGCGGAGGCACGTCGGTCCGGATGAAGAAAAGGATTGAATCCAAGAAAGCTTTATATAATTAGGAGTTGATCCTATGGAAGCAGGAGGAAAAAAGACTTCGCACAGCTATTTGGAGGATACAGAAGTCAAGCGGCTTATTGCACTGAGCCAATCTGGTGACAATGACGCTCGTGAGACACTGGTCAATAGTAATATCCGGCTCGTTTGGTCTGTCGTGCAGCGCTTTATGAACCGGGGGTATGAACCTGACGATCTTTTTCAAATTGGTTGCATCGGATTGTTAAAATCGGTGGATAAATTCGATCTCAGCTACGATGTCAAATTTTCAACATATGCGGTTCCGATGATTATCGGTGAGATTCAACGCTTCCTTCGAGATGACGGTACACTCAAGGTTAGCCGCTCTTTAAAAGAAACAGCCAATAAGGTCCGCAAAATGAAGGACGAGCTATCCAAACGGCTTAATCGTCTGCCTACCGTCAAGGAGGTTGCTGATGAGCTGGGAGTGACACCGGAGGATGTTGTTTTTGCACAGGAGGCTAACAAGCCTCCTACCTCCATTCACGAAACGGTATTTGAAAATGACGGAGATCCGATTACACTTATGGATCAGATTGCTGATGAATCCCAGGAAAGATGGTTTGACAAGCTGGCACTGAATGAGGCTATAGACGGATTATCTGAGCGGGAACGATTGATTGTGTACCTGCGCTATTACCGGGATCAGACTCAATCAGAGGTTGCAAGTCGTCTAGGTATTTCGCAGGTGCAGGTATCACGATTGGAAAAAAAGATTTTACAGCTAATCCGCGATCAGATTGCCCAATAATGAGACAGGATTTAGTGAGTGAAATCCTTATACTAACGCATTCTAAAGAGTATTCCAAAGCCATTTGTATGGCGAGGAGTACTCTTTTTTACGTGTGACAAAAGACAAATATACAGAATAGGTTTGCTTGCTTCGTTCCATACTAATCGGTAATTACGAGGATAAGGAGGGAATCGGATGAATCACAGTCCGGCTCCTACAGTGGCTCCTATTGTCTATTTGCGGCTCCGTAGCCGTGTGCGCATGATCCAAGGCCAGGACCTACATTTGGGCGATGTAGCCCATCTGCTGGCGGATCCTGAACGGGAAAAGGATCTGCTTGGACTTGTTCTCAAGCGGCCGCAGAAGCAGGACGGGAATCTGATACTGGTAGACATGCTGCAGATCATATCAAAAATTAGAGACCACATTCCGGGAGTCGTAGTTGAATCTCTTGGGAAACCGCATGTGCTTGTGGAAATCGTGGAGAGACCCCGTAAGCCATCCAAAATACTGTTTGTGTTGGTGTGGCTGCTTCTATTTTTTGGCTCTGCGCTGACGATTATGAACTTTCATGCTGATGTTAACATGATGGAGGTACAGGTTCGGATTGTGGAAATGATTACGGGACAAAAGGATGAACATCCGTACTTGTTCCAAATTGCTTACTCATTCGGCATCGGCTTTGGCATGATCGTATTTTTTAATCACTTGTTCAAGAAAAAATGGAATGAGGAGCCGACGCCACTGGAGGTGGAAATGTATCTCTATCAGGAGAATGTGGATCAGTATGTTGTGGCAGAGGAGTATGAAAAGATGGCTCGCCTGCAGACAAAGGATAAGGAACCATGATATTTATACAGGCCGCACTTCAGATTATTTTGGGCATTGCTGGGGGACTGGCGATAGGTAGCGGTGTGATTGCCTTTTTTATTGTGCTGGATATCATGCCGCGATTAGCACAACTTACCCGAACGTACAAAAAATCGCGTGCATACGAAAAGGCAATGATATTAGGTTCAGTGGTGGGAACCGTGGCTGATTTTTGGAACATCTGTTTGCCGTTACCGGCCATGTTTACATGGATACCTGGGTTATTTTGCGGAGTGTTTATTGGCTTGCTCGCCGCGGCTCTAACAGAGGTACTAAATCTCCTGCCGATACTGGCCAAGCGACTTCATATGACCGTATACATGTTCGGTCTGTTAATGGCAATGGTGCTTGGCAAGGTGATGGGTTCCTTATTTGATTGGTTTGTATACAACCGTTAATAGCGAAAGAGAAGGGGGCAAGAGATATGGATCATAGAACGGAGCAGGATCAGCAGGAGCAACATCATGAAGACGGAGCAATGGGAAGGGAACATGATACTGACGGGGAAAGTTCGGGCTCCCGGAAGCAAGAGCAGGAGCAGGAAGACGCCCATATTAAGCACAAAAAAGAAAGCGAGCATTCTGATAATGTAGAGGAATCCATACGTTATTGGCAAATTGAGGATGATATTTCGCCAAAGATGAAGGAAAATTGCGAAACCCTTAAAATGGTATTGGGCTTGGGAGAGACGTTTGATGTTGTATTCAGGGAAATGACAACGGGCGGTCGCCATATCGGGTACCTGTTTCTGAATAGCTTTGCCAAGGATCAGATCATGCTCGAAGTGTTAAAGCGGCTCACCTATCTGACACCGGATGACATGACTTCAGCTGGGCTTCAAGCGTATTTTGAAAAATTTATTCCACATATACAGGTGGAGAAGTCAGATAAAATGTCTGCTGTCATCAATAAGGTGCTGGCGGGATATAGTGCGTTCTTCATGGAAGGCGAACGTTTTTCTGTCATTCTGGATACCCGTAATTACCCCGTGCGGAGTCCAGAGGAACCTTCCTTAGAGAGAGTCGTGCGCGGTTCACGCGATGGGTTTACGGAAACAATGCTTATAAATGTAGGCCTGGTGCGTCGGCGCTTACGGGATCCCGGACTTAAATTTGAGGCCATGCAAGTAGGACGCCGAACCCGAACAGATGTATGCTTGGGCTACATTGATGATATTGTGGATAAGGTTATGGTTGATACTGTACGAGACAAAATTAAAAATGTTAATCTGGATGGTATTCCACTGGCTGATAAGCAATTAGAAGAGACGATTATCAATAAAGGATGGAATCCATATCCATTAGTGCGCTATTCGGAGCGACCAGATGTCGTGGCTTCGCATATTATGGAAGGAAGACTCGTTATTTTCGTTGATACCTCACCCAGTGTGATGATTTTGCCGACCACTTTTTTCGACCTGTGTCAGCATGCAGAAGAGAATCGGCAAACCGCATTTATGGGAAGCTACTTGCGCTGGGTACGTTTTATAGGCATATTTGCCTCAATGTTCTTGCTTCCGATGTGGTTGCTGATGGTTATCAATCCCGAATTAAAACCAGCGTTTCTCGATTTTATCGGTCCTCAAAAGCAAGCACATCTTCCGCTGATTGCCCAATTTATCATTGTGGAACTAGGGGTTGATCTTATGCGAATGGCAGCCGTGCATACTCCGACACCCCTGGCTTCCGCTATGGGTTTGATCGCAGCCATTCTGGTGGGTGATATCGCGGTTAAGACGGGGCTTTTCGTAAATGAAGTTGTGCTATACATGGCGGTTGCTGCCATAGGAATGTTCGCAACACCCAGCTATGAGCTAGGACTTGCGAATAGACTGATTCGACTTTTCCTGCTGGTTGCTGTTGCTATTTTTCACGTACCGGGCTTTGTCGTGGGTACGACACTGATCATTTTGATGCTGACGCTGCATCGGTCATATAATTCTTCCTATTTATGGCCGTTTATACCCTTTAATGTCAAGGCGTTAGCTTCCATCTTGTTCCGTATGCCTGTACTTAATGCGCCTAACCGCCCGTCATTTAATAAAACAAGGGACAATACGCGTATGCCCCATTCGGATGCCAATACAGATTCGAACTCAGGCAATGGACAGGAGCATTAATGTAAATGATCTGCATAAAAATCCATTGTTCTTGATGTTTTTTTTGCTATACTGGTGTAAACATTCGATGGAATATAACTAGCTTGTTCCAGAAAGAGAGGCGCCAGAACATGTATTTGCATGGAAGCAGTAAAATTAACAGCAATGGACATTTGGAGATTGGCGGATGTGATACCACGCTTTTGAAAGAGCGTTTTGGCACGCCGCTATATATTGTAGACGAACAGTTAGTCCGTCGGCGTTGCCGGGAATTCATGGAAGCATTTCGTGAGACCGGTTTGAAATTTCAAGTGGCTTATGCAAGCAAGGCATTTTGTGTGATGGCGATGTGTGCTTTAGCTGCTGAAGAAGGAATGTCGCTCGATGTCGTTTCCAGCGGAGAGTTGTTTACAGCACTGCAAGCAGGATTCCCGGCTGAGCGAATCCATTTTCACGGCAATAACAAGACGCCGGAAGAAATTGAAATGGCATTAGAGGCGCAGATTGGCTGCTTTGTTGTTGATAGCGAGATGGAATTGCATTTGTTGCAGGCCCTTGCCTTTGAAAAAGGACAGCAGGTGAATATTTTACTGCGGGTTACGCCAGGGGTTGAAGCGCATACGCATGAATATATGGCTACAGGTCAAGAAGATTCAAAATTTGGTTTTGACATTGCAAACGGTACAGCACGTCAAGCGGTCGAACAGGCGATCGAGCTGGACCATCTTAATTTGCTGGGAGTACATTCTCATATCGGTTCGCAAATCTTCGAAGTCAATGGCTTCCAAATGGCTGCTGAGCGGGTCGCAGCTTTTTCCAGGGAGATTAAAGAACAGCTACAGTATTCCTTCAAGGTGATTAATCTCGGTGGAGGATTTGGCATCCGCTACACAGAGGAGGACACACCGCTGAAGCTATCCACCTATGTAAAGGCGATCAGCGAAGCAGTGAAAACTCATTTTTCAGGACTTTATGATGAGCTTCCAGAAATTTGGATTGAGCCGGGGCGTAGTATTGTAGGGGATTCAGGTACGACCTTGTATACAGTAGGAAGTATCAAGGATATTCCGCAGGTTCGTAAATATGTTTCCGTAGACGGCGGAATGACAGATAATCCACGTCCTGCACTGTATCAGGCCAAGTATGAAGCGATGCTGGCTAATCGCGCACAAGATGCGAACGAAGAGACAGTATCCATTGCAGGCAAATGCTGTGAAAGCGGCGATATGCTTATTTGGGATGTAGAACTGCCTTGTCCGAATAGCGGGGATTTGCTCGCTGTTGCCTCAACCGGAGCTTATAATTACTCCATGGCGAGCAATTATAACCGGATACGTCGCCCAGCAGTTGTATTTGTCAACAACGGGGAGGCCGAACTGGTAGTGCGTCGGGAAACGTACGAGGATATCGTTCGCAATGACGTTATTCCACAGCGCTTGGTTCGTGACCAAGCTAGTTCAATGGCTCAGCCCAACGCCAAAATTACGGTTTCGTCCTGAATTTTGGAATTCTAAAATCAAGCAGGCCATTGTGTCGGTAATCATAGACCGGGGACAATGGCCTTTTTTTTGGACAAGGCTTTGCTAAGCGCGCCAATTCATAGTAAACTGGAACTTGATGTTATTTAGTTCTCAAAACAGGTTGAAAAGGAGATACAAACAATGAAAAAAGGTAGAATAGATCTTGAAAACGGCGGCATCGTCGAAATTGACTTTTTCCCAGAAGAAGCTCCAAACACCGTTGCTAACTTTGAAAAGCTGGCAAACAGTGGTTTCTACAACGGTTTGAGCTTCCACCGCGTCATTCCAGGCTTTGTTGCTCAAGGGGGTTGTCCGATCGGTAACGGTACAGGCGGTCCTGGCTACACAATTGACTGTGAAACAGCTACGAACACAACCAAGCATGCCAAAGGCGTTCTGTCCATGGCTCATGCAGGTCGCAACACCGGTGGCAGCCAATTCTTTATTTGCTACGCTCCACAGCCACATTTGGATGGAGTACATACTGTATTTGGTAAAGTAACCAAAGGTATGGAATTCATTGATGCTGTAAAACAAGGCGACAAAATGAAAGAGGTTAAAGTATTTGACGCGTAATTTTACCGTCACATGCCTTCCCTATTTTGAATAGCGTTGCTCGTAAGCCGCTCTGTCTTTGGACAGGGCGGCTTTTGATGTCTTTTGTTTGACGGTTTGCTAATTTTCACAATCACGTACGTATTACAGTGCGTAAGATCACATTCGAAAAGTAAGTGTTGTGATAGCCTTTTCACAAGAGTGCATATTTCCATTTATTTTATATGAGTGTTCAAGCTCAGTAAGAGTTGGAAAAGAAGGGGGCTTATCACATTGTCTATTTTAACGCGCACAAATCGACTCGGATTTTTTGAAATCCGGCTGGAATCCATTGGTGGACTCGGCGCAAATCTGGCTGGCAAAATGTTGGCCGAAACCGGGGTACTTGGTCTGGGACTGAATGCTTCAAATTTCTCATCCTACGGTTCGGAAAAGAAGGGATCTCCGGTTAAAAGCTTTGTTCGCTTCTGTGAGCCGGAGGTGGATATTCGCGATCACAGTCCGATCGAGCAACCGCATGTGGTAGGCATTTTCCATGAAACGTTATACAAAACGGTAAATGTAATCAGCGGCCTGCCAGCAGATGGGATTGTAGTGGTAAATTCCACACGTCCGGCAGAAGAAATACGGGCTGATTTGGGACTGGAATCCGGTACATTAGCAGTGGTGGATGCGATGGGCATTGCACTGGAAGAGCGGACCAAACTAAATACGTCCATGCTTGGTGCCTTGTTCCGTGTCTGTGACTTCCTGGACCCGGAAGCAATGAGATCGGTTATTCGCAGTACTTTTGAAAAGAAAAATCCACAATTAGTGGAACCTAATCTGCGTACATTTAATCGTGGTTTTGAAGAAATGCAACTACATGTATATCCGGTTACTGCTGACGCGCAGGATCGGGTTTTCGAACGTCCGCAGCCTTTGCTAGGGTACGAAACTCAATTGCTAGGGGGCGTTATTGCAACTCAGGGCAACAGCATGACGAAAGATGTTAGTGGTTCACGCCAGGGTTATGTACCTGAGTATGAAGCTGATAAATGTACTCATTGTGCCAAGTGTGATTCGATTTGCCCGGATTACTGCTTTGTATGGGAAGAGCAAGCAGACAAACGCGGAAGAATGATGCCGTTTTTGCAAGGGATTGATTACCAGTATTGCAAAGGGTGTCTGAAGTGTGTAGATATTTGCCCGTCGGGGGCATTAAGCTCGCGTCGCGAGCAATGGGGCTGGGCGGAGCAGAATCGCATTGCCCACCAATTTCCAGTATATGAAGGAGGGCGTGCGTAATGGCAAAGCTGGAGGAAGAACTCAAACAGACGGGCGCCGCACAAGTGACAACATTCGAATCCGGTAATGAAATGGCAGCTACAGCGGCTGCGCAGATCAACTATCATATGATGGGATATTTCCCGATTACGCCGTCGACTGAGGTAGCACAGTATCTGGATCAAATGAAAACGCGCGGTCAGCATAATATTAAGCTGGTTGCAGCAGATGGAGAACACGGATCGGCAGGGATTTGTTATGGAGCTGCGGCGGCCGGAGCACGGGTTGTCAATGCCACCAGTTCGCAAGGTTTCCTGTACATGCTGGAGCAGTTGCCTGTCCAGTCAGGTACCCGTTTTCCTATGGTTATGAATTTGGTGACACGTGCAGTCAGTGGTCCCCTGGATATTCGAGGGGATCATTCGGACCTGTATTATGGTTTGAATACAGGCTGGGTTATATTGACAGCGAGTACGCCACAGGCTGTGTATGATATGAACATCATGGCCCTAAAAATCGCAGAGCATAGCGATGTACGATTGCCAGTAATGGTCGCGTATGACGGGTTTTATACGTCCCATCAAAAACGTAAAGTGCAATATTTTGCCGATGCAGAGACCGTACGCGATTTTGTAGGCCCCAACCCGAACCTGAATTATCCGAATATTACGGATTTTGATCGTCCTGTCACTGTGGGTGCGCATATGAACGGCGATGACCTGACGAATAATCACGCTCAACTATCCAAAGCGTTGAAGCTTTCAGAAGGAGTATATGAGCAGGTAGCAGCAGAATATGCCGCTTTATCCGGGCGGGAATATCCGATTTTGGACCTGTATCATATGGAGGATGCTGAGGTTGCGGTCTTCCTGCTGAACTCGGCGGCCGAATCGGCCAAGGATGTGGCGGATCAACTCCGCACGCGCGGCATTAAAGCGGGCGTGATTCGTCCGAATATCATCCGTCCATTCCCTGCTGCACAATTGCGGGAGGCATTGCGGCATGTCAAGGCGCTGCTGGTGGGTGAACGTGCAGATTCATACGGATCAGATGGCGGTAATTTGACGCACGAAATCAAGGCGGCGTTGCAGGAGGACCCGTTGAACCAAACCATCGTGTTAAGCCGTATCTTTGGCTTGGGTGGTAAGGACTTTTATGCGGAAGATGCAGAGGCCTTCTTCCAGCTTGCGATTCAGGCGGCAGAGGCTGAACGCGCGGAGAAGCCTTTTGATTATTACGGGATTAATCCAGGCTCTCCAGACAAGGTGATGCCGCAAGTCATGCAGCCACCACGTGGCAATGCATACCGTACGGGGCTGATTCAGGTTACACCGGACGAGGCGACTGGGAAGCTCAAGGTCAAGGTACCCCCTTTGCGTTCGTTGACAACCAAACCTCGCCGTCTTACACCGGGTCACGGAGCTTGCCCTGGTTGTGGGGCATTGTCTGCGCTGGAACTGTTTTTTAAAGGGATTGAAGGCGATATTGTCGTACTGTTCCAGACCGGCTGCGTATATGTGGTTACGACAGGATACCCATATACATCACACAAACAACCGATGATCCACAATCTTTTTCAAAACGGGGCCGCTACAATTTCAGGAGCGCTGGAAGCTTACATGGAGATGAAGCGACGTAATGAAATTGAGATATCCGATGATCCAACCTTTATCATGATTAGTGGTGACGGCGGGATGGATATCGGTATGGGGTCTGCAATTGGTGCGGCTTTGCGTAACCATAAACTAATTATGCTGGAATATGACAACGAGGGGTACATGAATACAGGTTCGCAGCAATCGTACTCCACTCCAATGGGGCATATGACCAGTACGTCGGGTGTAGGGAAAATGCAAAAAGGGAAGCAAGGGCATCATAAGGATACTGTGCAAATCATGGCCGCCTGTAACATCCCGTATGCTTTTACAGCAGCCGAAAGCCATCCGCAGGATATGCTTCGCAAAGCTGCCAAGGCTCAATGGTATGCCAACAACGTTGGTACGGCTTATGGTAAAATTCTGTGCGCTTGCCCGCTCAACTGGAAATCCGAAGACAGACTGGGTACTAGCATCGTAGGCGCCGCAGTTGAGTCTTGCTTCTTTCCTTTGTACGAAATCGAGCAGGGAAGCACGACGATTACGTACAATCCGGAAGACAAGGGAAAACGGATTCCAGCTGCAGAATGGCTAAAATTAATGGGTAAAACGAAGCATCTTCTCAAAGAGGAAGCAACGCTGGCTGCTTTTGAGCAGGAGATTGAGCGTCGCTGGACCATTCTGAAAAAGAAACATGAAATTTCGGAGCTATAATTTTAATTTTTTTGCATAATAAATGTGTAACATTGTTAGCCGCTGTTTCGGCACCGGTCTGATAAAGATTCCTTGCGCTTGCTGCGCCAGGAATCTTTTTTTGCGTTTATGGGTTGAAGCATAAAAAAACAGGTAATGATTTCCGATATAGGAGTGGAGGCCTATAGGAGACACGTTATAAAGTTTTCTTTTGAATTTTAAGATGCAATGAGGTGCAGGTAATGATTAAGCTGAATACAGTTGAAATAATTGAAATTATAAAGAAGCAAATCCCCAAGGTCATGAACATCACGCCAGTGGAACTTAAGTTTACGGATGATTTTGGACGGACATCGCTGGCGGCGACAGAACACAAATTCACACTGACGAATCAGCATTATTCTGCCAAGGTGATGGATTGCGTGTTAGAAACACAGGTGCGCCCTATTTTAATGTGTGAAATTATTTATTTTCTAAAATGTGAGTTTATTGATGGACATGTAGATGTACGACTGGAATATGAAGCATGTTCTGAGGGAGGGCGAGAGCCTGTTGCCTCAGCCGTTATTACCTTTGACCATGCTACACAGCTTGGCGTCGACGAACTGGCTGACCTGATTGATTTGGCGCTTCATATGAATGATAAAACCTGGTTTGAAGAACTCTCCAGTCAATATGTCAAAACCATTGCGGGAGCCTCCGTTAGGTAACTTGCTTTTTTTAGAAGTCGGTGCTAATATACTTAACAAGTTTAGTGTTAATTCAATTAAATAAGAGCAAATCCTTCGGGGCGGGGCGAAATTCCCCACCGGCGGTGATGACATGTTTGTAAATCGCTTTTGCGAAATTACCATGTCTTAGTCCGTGACCCGGATGCTGAACAATCAGCAGAAGGTGGACCTGGTGCAATTCCGGGACCGACAGTATAGTCTGGATGGGAGAAGGATACGAAGCGCATGTGGCTGACTTGACATGTGCCAATTTTTAGCATACGTAAATGCAGGTAGAGCTTATTTCGTTATAGGACAGCATCGAATGACAGCTATTTAAGCTTTCTTTTTGATAGACGTTCTGAGCGTTATTAGCTGTATCATTAACCATGCTTTCTTTTGGCAATCCTATGATTTCATGTCATTTTAGACGTAATTATTTGCGCTTGTATACTACATATGTGACTCTCATCACCCCCATGACGGATTGAATCCTGACTGGGGGTTATTTGCGCTTATAGCGGGTGAATTAGGGATAAACTGAAATATAGTGAAAGGAGTGAAAGCATGTTTACCGGTTTGGTCGAGGAAGTGGGGCGCATTCAAAGTATCTCTAAAAGCGGTGAAGCGATGGTGCTGGGGATTTCGGGTTCTGTGGTATTGGGCGACTTGAAAATAGGCGACAGTGTCTCAGTGAATGGTGTCTGCCTGACAGCAATACAGATTGGGACTAAAGATTTTAAAGTTGATGTGATGCCGGAGACTTTCCGCAGCAGTAATCTCAGAGAACTCAGATCCGGCAGCCGAGTCAACCTGGAGCGGGCGATGGCGGCAAATGGAAGGTTCGGAGGACATATCGTACAGGGACATGTGGACGGAACGGGGACGATTCGCAGCGTAACATCAGACCAGAATGCGGTTGTGTTCGAAGTTGAGCCTTCTGATCAAGCACTATTTAAATATGTACTCCTCAAAGGGTCAATTACAATTGATGGTATCAGCCTCACAGTCGCGCAGCGTACGAGGAATAGCTTTGCCGTATCCATTATCCCCCACACTTTAGCCGAAACGGCCTTACAAGCCAAACATGAGGGAGATACCGTGAATATTGAATGCGACATATTGGGCAAATATGTGGAGCAGCTTTTAAATTACAGAGGTTCAGCACCGATGGAGAGAGCAGATCAGGCTCCGCTTAGTTTGGACTATTTGGCGAAACACGGCTTTGCCTGATACAGCCTAATATACCTGTTAGGGAATTTATATCAGGAGCATTCATAGCGCAGGATAAAAGGAGGAACGGAATATGGATAGAGGCATCCAAACAAGTGCAACGGCAAACATCTTAGAGCAGGGCGAGTTGCACCATGGCGAAGAGATTCGATTGGATTCCATCGAAGAAGCTTTGGAGGATTTAAAAAACGGCAAAGTCGTTATTGTAGTGGATGATGAACAGCGGGAAAATGAAGGCGACTTTATCGCTTTAGCTGAAAAAGCATCGCCCGAGGTCATCAATTTCATGATTACAGAAGGTCGCGGGTTGGTCTGTGTGCCGATCACACGGCACAGAGCCGAGGTATTGGAATTGGATCCCATGGTAGAGCAAAATACTGATTTTCACGGTACTGCCTTTACGGTATCGGTAGATCATATGAAGACAACAACCGGGATTTCAGCGGTCGAGCGTTCTTTGACTGTTCGGGCCTTGGCCGACGAAGCAATCACGGGAAACGATTTTCGCAAACCTGGTCACATGTTTCCGCTCATCGCCCGAGATGGTGGGGTCTTGCAGCGTGCCGGTCATACTGAAGCGGCTGTCGATTTGGCCCGGCTCAGCGGCTTCAAGCCTGCCGGAGTCATTTGCGAAATTATAAAGGAAGATGGCTCGATGGCCCGTTTGCCTGATTTGGCTGTGATCGCCAAGCGACATCAATTGAAGCTGATCAGCATTCAGCATTTAATCGACTACCGTCGTCGTTTGTCATTGTAAATAATTCAAAAAAAGAGAGGTTGATCAGCATGGCACGTTTTCTAGAAGGTAATCTCGTATCGAGTGGTTTGAAGTATGGTATTGTAGTGGGCAGATTTAATGAGTTTATTACAAGCAAACTGTTGAGCGGTGCACTTGATGCACTTCAAAGACATGGCGCACAGGAAGATGAAATAGATGTAGCATGGGTGCCGGGTGCATTTGAAATTTCACTGATTGCTCAAAAAATGGCTGCAAGCGGAAAATATGATGCCGTTATTACGCTTGGTACGGTTATCCGTGGTTCTACTTCACATTATGATATCGTCTGCAATGAAGTTGCCAAGGGTGTGGCGGCAAGCAGTCTAAAAACGGGAGTCCCTATTATTTTTGGTGTAGTGACTACGGAAAACATTGAGCAGGCTATTGAACGAGCAGGAACGAAGGCTGGCAATAAAGGATGGGATTCTGCACTAGCTGCAATTGAAATGGCCAATCTCGGTAAGCAGTTCTAATGATATAAATGGCTGAAAGAATGGCATAAACTGCAAAGTGGAAAAGGGATTGGATTGTTAAGCAGGGCGATGACGTATATACTACAGAAAGAGGGATTGATAACGTAGAGCATAAGTGCTAATGGGGAAAGGTATTGTGAATGATGATTGGAGTAAGGCAGGGGGAAGCACATTGACAGTCGTAAATTACAAGCTGGAAACATTCGAGGGTCCTCTGGATCTACTGTTGCATCTGATTGATAAAGCCGAGATCGACATTCAGGATATCCCAATTAGCGATATTACTGATCAGTATATGGCTTTTTTGCACAGTATGCAGGAGCTAGAGCTGGACATTACAAGCGAGTTTCTAGTGATGGCGGCGACGCTCTTATCCATTAAGAGTAAATTGTTGCTTCCCAAGCCACCTGTGATGGAATATGACGATTTTGATTTTTATGAAGAAGAGGATTATGATCCACGTGAGGAACTGGTTCGCAAGTTGGTGGAGTATCGTAAATACAAAGGGATTGCTCGCCATCTGAGTGAACGGGAATGGGAACGAAGTCTGATTTATGGCAAGGAGCCGGAAGATCTGAGTGCATTCCTGCCGACCGAACCCGCAAATCCGGTGCATGGGCTGCATGCAAGCGATTTGGTCGCGGCCTTTCAGCGAGCGTTGCGCAAAGCGGAACGACGTACGACGGTAACCCGTGTCCATCGGGATGAAATTTCAGTCAAGGACCGGATCCGGCAGGTTATCGGGGCGTTAGAGATGGTGGGGACTGGAGGACGGCTGCTGTTCTCCAAGCTGATGCATGAGGACATGTATCGGCATGAGGTGGTTGTGACCTTTTTGGCTATCCTTGAATTGATGAAAATGAAGCAAATTTTCTGTTATCAGGAGAAGCTTTTCGATGATATTGTAATGGAGTGGAGAGGGGATTTACGGGTTAATGGATTATCTGAAGCTGAAATCAATTATTGAGGGGCTGCTGTTTCTCGCAGGAGAGGAAGGACTGTCCACCAAGCAGATCGCCGACATTGTAGAGCAGCAACAAGAGCTGGTTGAAAAGTGTCTGGAAGATATGAAACAGGATATGGAGCAGGGAGGAAGAGGTCTGCAGCTTGTCCGTATTGCCGGTCATTATCAGCTTGCAACTTTATCCGAGCATGCACCTTATTTTGAAAAGCTCGCCTACTCTCCGGCGCGTGCCTCATTGTCTCAAGCTGCTTTGGAGACACTGGCCATTGTGGCCTACCGCCAGCCCATTACAAGAGTTGAAATCGAAGAAATTCGGGGAGTCAAATCCGAGCGGGCCATACATACACTGGTCAACAAGGAGCTCATTGAAGAAAAAGGTCGAGCTGAGGCCATCGGACGACCGATATTGTACGGAACGACGAAATCATTCTTGGATTATTTCGGTCTAGGCTCTCTCGAAGATTTACCGCAACCGGAGCTGTTCGAAGATTCGGACAATTTAGAAGAAGAGACACAGCTATTGTTCGAGCGTCTGGAGAGCAGCCAGCCTGTGGAGATCGATTCGGAGCTGGAATCCTGAGTTACACATTCAAAAGACAGCCAGTCCTTACATTGTTGAGGGCTGGCTGTTTGGCATTTTAAGATGCATGATTTTCCGCCGAAGGGTCATACTATTTTTACCATGATATTCTATAGCGAAAAGGTAGGGAGGACTCGCCAGTGTGGAAATGGATCGGTATCGCCGTCATCATCGTTATCTTAATTGTACTGGCTATTCTGCTCTCCCATATTCGATTAAAGCTGGAAATTGCCAAGCATGACAATGATGACCGGGCGCATCTAGAGATCAGATTTCTATACGGATTGATCAAAATGAATTACGATATTCCGGCCCTTCTCATAACTGGTTTGAAAAAAGGGATACTCTATCGGCTTGACCGCCATAAAAACATACATAAAACGGATGCTTCTGTGGATAGCGGAAATATTGACACTGAAAAGATCAAGCAATTTATACATGATATACAGGTTTTGCTTAAGGGAACGAAATCTTTACGGAGATGGATGCGACATACATTAGCCCATGTAACGGTGTCAAAAATGGAGTGGTCTACCAACATTAGCCTTGCTGATGCGGCTTATACAGCGACCTCAACCGGTATATTGTGGGGATTGAAAACGTCCTTGATCGGTTATACCTCCAGCATTGTACGCATGGATTGTACCCCAAAGGTGTTTGTTGTACCTTATTGGGTGGACCGCCTACGTTTTACTACCATCTTGAACTGTGAAGCCCAAATATCGCTCGGTTATTTAATCTTTTCCATGCTCATTTTGGCTTATCGCATATGGCGTGTTCCGGGAGGGGTAGAGGCATGGAAACGGGTTATTTCCAAAGAACCTGAGAATGATCAAGCCAGCAGTGAAGAATAATCTGCTTAGAGGATTGACATACATATTTCCTTGAACCTTGGCGCACAATAGCGAAAGAAAAGCAGTCTACGCTTGAGATAAGCAGAGGAGGAATAAAACATGTCAGATCATCCGATTCAAGGGCTCATGCAAACCGCGATGGAAAACATCAAAGCCATGGTGGACGTAAATACGATTGTGGGAGACGCGGTGGAAACACCTGATGGTTCTGTTATTTTGCCGATCAGTAAGGTGGGATTTGGTTTTGCAGCCGGGGGAAGTGATTTTAACGTAGATGAAGAGGCGCTTCATTCTTCCTCGGCATCAGGAAATCATAGTGTGAAGGAAGGACATCCTTTTGGTGGGGGTAGCGGCGGTGGTGTATCTATTCATCCCATTGCCTTTCTAGTTGTAGGTAAACAGGGAGCACAAATTGTTCCACTCGATAATCAAACGCATCTGTTTGAGAAAATTATCGACTCTACACCATATCTGATTGATAAGGTTCAGTCTATCTTCCAGAATGCAGGTGGCAACTTCCAGAATGCAGACGGCAACATGCAGACTCCACCCCCACAGGTGCCAGCAAATGCTAATACTGATCAAAGTCAAACGGGTCCGGCTTACTTGTAAAAGTTATTGAAACTAACAGTGTTCTCACAAGAAGGTGTTCCCAAGCCGAGTTTAGGCCTAGGAATACCTTCTTTTCAGTATGCACTCAGGCCCTATTCCTGAATAAACCGCCTGTCGCCAATGACAGCATGGATAGAGTGACTGAATACTTGGTTATAAAATGCATTCACTGATAATTCAAATCGGTTTCCTTCGGGTGCGAACTGGGAGAGATAAACAAAGTCAGGGTAGACCACTTCATTCGTCAAATAAGCAGATACCGTGGCATCCGGTCGACGATGTCGATTAAGAGAATCGATAATACCCTGCGCTGGCAAGATACCAATCCCATGTCCATAGAATAAATCATTCTTCATTTTGACGACATTTTCGCCTTTCCATTCCAATGCATCTGACGACACGTCTGGATTGTTGAAATACAGGATGTCCCCAGGAACCGCTTTATGACTGCCTTGCTGCTGGATGAGCCTGAGATCACTGTCATAGTGCCAGTCATACAACAGCATATCTGCAAAAATCCGATTAAACTCACTTTCCAGAATGGAATCCAATACTCCTTTGTACAAAACAATAACCATTGCAGTTGCACATTCAAAAGCGTATTGTTGACCGTTGATAAAGATATCCCTGATCCCCTGCGCCGGAGTGACGCCTGCCTTGATCCGACAACCGCCTTCTTCCGTTAACTCCCAAAATTGCGGATTACAACGGGTGGTATCAAAAGTGGCGAAGGATACACCACTTTGGTGCAATGCTTGTGCGGATTCTACTATCCGCGATCTTAAAATCGTTTCAAACTGTTGTCGCTGCATGTTGTATCCCCCCGTTATCCTAATTAACGTTTAGTAACTAATATATATGTGTTCAGGGGTGCAAGTTGCTTACTATACGTAAAGAAAGCAAAAAAGAGCGGCTAACGCCTGTCCTGTATAAGGAATTTTATGTTATAAAGGTGGACATACTTTGAACAGCTTGGACATAGAATGGTACAAGACTTGCTCACAACCGGAGGAATCCAAATGTTTAAAAAAAAACAACATCTCCATGCGGATCACGGCCATTTTAGGAATAAGGCACGCACATTTGTTTTGCCACTTGTGTTTATGTTTATTTTGTCATGGCCGCTTACATTACTGAGTCCACAGCCTGTACAGGGAGCGATAAAAACAGAAGCAACTCCGCCCGCGTTAAAAACTCATGCACAGGCAGCTTCATTAATTGATGTTACTTCAGGGCGGATCATATATTCAGCCGAAGGTGACCGGGAGCTCCGTATAGCTAGCCTGACCAAAATTATGACTGCGATCGTAGCCATTGAACATGGACGATTGCAGGACCGAGTAAAGGTGAGTCCAGCAGCATATGCCAAAGAAGGATCATCGCTTTTTCTGAAAATGGGTGAACAAATGACGCTGGAAAATATGCTGTACGGCTTAATGCTCCGTTCGGGTAATGATGCAGCTTCGGCCATTGCTGAGCATGTAGGGGGGACAGAAGAAGGATTTGTCCATTTAATGAATGACAAGGCGATTCAGCTTGGGTTAAACCATACGCATTTTGCTAATCCTCACGGGCTGGACGCCGAGGGACATTATTCCTCAGCCAACGATATGGCCCGGCTTACTGCTTATGCACTGCATAATCCGACTTTTGCGCGTATCGTAAAAACTGAACTGAAAAAAGCACCGAATCCCAACGATTCCTGGGACTATTCATGGCACAATAAAAACAAAATGCTGCGGTTGTATGAGGGGGCTGACGGTGTAAAAACAGGCTTTACCAAAAAAGCGTTTCGCTGCCTGGTCAGCTCAGCTACACGTGAGGGACGTCAGCTTGCTGCTGTTACCTTGAATGATGGAGACGATTGGAATGACCATGCCCGTATGCTTGATTATGGCTTCCGATATTATCCCCTCATTCCGATTACGGACAAGCAGCAGCCAATTGATGGTTATCCGCTCTTGACAGGTGCGAGTTTTTCCTATCCTTTACATGAAGGTGAGAAAAATCAGTTGCGCAAAAGACTGGTGTTGTTTAGAAAATCCGCTTCGGCAGATAGAAATGACGTATCTTTTGGTTTACGGGGACGAGTCGAATTTTTACTGGAAGGTCAATTGGTCGGTTCCGTTCCTGTGTATGAAAAAGGCAGTAGGCTGCCTGCCCAAACTACCAGACAGCCGCAGCAGGAAACTCCAACTACACAAGTTCCTGCAAACCATACTCAGCAACAAGGCTGGAGCAGCAAATGGAATGAGATTCTAAAAAACTTGTTCGGAGCATAAGGCAAGTAGCTCTAGAGACTATAAAGCTGCAGTGTCACAGCATTGGGAAAAGGGGGATCAGTTATGATTCATCTCATATGGGTGGCTTTGATTTGTATAGGATTTGTATTTGCAGCCGCACAGGGAAATATTGAGGTGGTGACGAAGGCGGCTTTTGACGGGGCAACTACGGGCGTTACCGTTTGCTTTGGACTGATCAGTGTGCTGGTGTTCTGGATGGGCATGATGAGACTGGCGGAAGACGGTGGGCTTCTAGAGAAAATAGCTAAGCTGCTTTCTCCCTTGGTCGCCTTTCTCTTTCCTGATATTCCCCGTAATCATCCTGCTATGGGTTACATTTTGTCCAATATGAGCGCCAATTTGCTGGGACTGGGGAATGCAGCGACACCCATGGGGATCAAGGCGATGCAAGAGTTACAAAGGCTTAATCCGGACAAGCAAACCGCTACACCTGCCATGTGTACGCTGCTCGCGCTGAATACAGCCAGTATTACGCTTATTCCTACAACATTAATCGCCATTCGGCTAAATTTTCATTCCGCACATCCGGCAGAAATCGTCGGAACGACACTGGTGGCGACCGCTATAGCTACCTTTGCCGCCATTGCGGCCGATCGTTGGTATCGTAGTCGAGAACTGCGCCGTCGTCCGCCAGCGAATCCGCCGTTCAAGACCTCCACGGGGCCACTTAGCTCACCACCACCAACTTCTAAGGCTGCTTCACCAGTACTGCCTATATCTCCACCTGCCGTACCGCGAACGGGTATCACAGCTACCAAGGGTAGGAACACCACTTGGAAAGGATGAGGGAGGCATGCTGAATTTTATTAACCTCGTATCGACTTGGGCCATTCCGGTTATTCTCGCTTTCATTCCTTTATATGCATATGCCAAAAAGGTCCCTGTCTACGATTCTTTTGTAGATGGTGCCAAAGACGGCTTTTCTACCGCCATCAGCATTATTCCTCATCTAGTAGGCATGATGGTGGCGATTAGCATTTTTCGAGCCTCTGGCGCTTTGGACTATGTAATATCCTGGGTAACCCCATGGATTAAAAACTGGGGCGTACCTAGCGAGGTGCTGCCTTTAGGTTTGCTCCGCCCATTGACGGGCACGGGTTCACTTGCGTTCACGACAGATCTAATTCGCACTTATGGTCCCGATTCCATGATCGGACGGATTGCTTCAACAATTCAGGGCAGCACAGATACTACGCTGTATGTAATAACTGTATATTTTGGTGCGGTAGGTATCCGCAATGGACGATATGCTTTGAAGGTAGGACTTTTCTCAGATGTGGTTGGTTTTATAGCGGCTATTGCTATTTGTTTGCTAGTATTTTGAATTCTGCATCGTTTTTTGCTCGGGGGTTGTGATTTTGCTCATGGATGGGTATCATTAGCATGAGGTGAATTAGCGAACATGGAAAGATTGCAGAAAATATTGGCCCAAGCCGGTGTGGCTTCCAGACGTAAATGTGAGGAGCTTATTCAGGCGGGCAGTGTGGAAGTAAACGGGGTTACCGTAACTGAGCTGGGAACAAAAGCAGACCCTGATCAAGATATGATTACAGTAAAGGGACGCCCGATCAAAACGGAGAAAAAAATCTACTTGATGATGAACAAGCCCAAAGGGGTTATTACGAGCGCTTCTGATCCGGAAGGTCGCAAAATTGTGTCTGACTATCTGAAAGGCGTCAAGGAACGTGTATACCCGGTAGGGCGTCTTGATTACGACACCGAAGGGCTGCTGTTGCTTACCAATGACGGAGAGTTCGCCAATCTGCTCACCCATCCCAAGCATCATGTGCCAAAGACGTATTTGGCAACAGTCAAAGGCGTTCCGCACGGTACTGAGCTGGACAAGCTGAAAAAAGGAATCGTGCTGGAGGATGGCATTACTGCACCGGCCGAGGTAGAATATAAGGATGTAGATCCGGACGGTAAGGAATCTGTGATCCAGATTACCATTTACGAAGGCAGAAATCGCCAGGTAAGACGGATGTTTGAGGCCATTTCACACCCGGTCATCAGACTCAAGCGGATTGCCTTCGGAGATTTATTGCTGCAAAACTTGAAGCGCGGTCTCACCAGACCCCTAACCAAGGACGAAATCAACCGTCTCATTCAACTGGCCAAATCAGACAACACGAAAAAGAAACGGACAGGACGGGGGTCATAACCCCGGCCTTTTTGGTGTAAAGAGACTATTGGATGAGAGTAAAGTTTGACCAAGCACGGGAAAATAGTAAAATAGAGAGAATGCTTTTTTTAGCGAAGGGGCTGGGAATATGTCAGAACAAAGCAACCGCATTTTAATTGTAGACGATGAAGAACGCATTCGCCGCCTTCTGCGGATGTATCTGGAAAAAGAAGGATACGAAATCGAAGAAGCTGAGGATGGCGAGATTGCTCTCCAAAAAGCGACTGCAAGCGATTACAGTATTATTTTGCTTGATGTGATGCTTCCGGGTATGGACGGAATTGAAGTGTGTACACGGCTGCGTCAAACCAAATCGACACCTGTCATTATGCTGACAGCCAAAGGCGAGGAAGTGAACCGCGTGCAAGGCTTTGAAGTTGGAGCTGATGATTACGTGGTCAAGCCCTTCAGCCCGCGAGAGGTCATCTACCGGGTAAAGGCGATTTTACGACGGTCGTCGGAGACGGCCTTTTTAACAAAAGAGGCGGTGCCGAGCAATAGTATTGTTTTTCCGAATCTTATTATTGAGCATGATGCACACCGGGTGACGGCAGGTGGAATTGAAATCAGCCTAACACCTAAAGAGTACGAGCTATTGCATTATTTGGCGGTATCGCCTGATA
Source organism: Paenibacillus ottowii (assembly GCF_006874425.1). Classification (GTDB taxonomy): domain Bacteria; phylum Bacillota; class Bacilli; order Paenibacillales; family Paenibacillaceae; genus Paenibacillus; species Paenibacillus ottowii. The sequence continues at coordinate 377,414 of NZ_VIJZ01000002.1, read as the reverse complement.
AAGTCTTCTCACGCGAAGAACTGCTGAAAGATGTTTGGAACTACGAATTTTTTGGTGATCTGCGCACCGTGGATACGCATGTGAAACGGCTTCGTGAAAAGCTGAATAAGGTATCACCAGAGGCAGCGGCTATGATTACGACCGTATGGGGCGTAGGTTATAAGCTGGAGGTTCCAAAATAACGTGAACTTCTGGAGATCGCTGGTAGGCAAGCTGTGGATCACCATCATTTGTCTCGTAGGGTCTGTGCTTATTTTTCTGGGGCTTTTTTTATTGCCGTATATCAATAGAAATTTTGCGGCACATGAATCGACGGAAATCAAGCATTTATTCACCTATACATGTATTGTCGGATTTTTATTGACGACCTTTTTTGCTCTATTTCTTTTTACTAAAATCACACAGCCTATGCAGCTGTTGATTCAGGCGGCGAATGCCATCCGTGAAGGAAGGTATGATACTCGGCTTTCGCTGGTGACCAGCGATGAGATTGGAGAGCTAGCGAAAACTTTTAACCATATGTCTACGGAACTGGAAGCGACGATCCGCAGTCTGAATGAGGAAAAAAACCATTTATCCAGTGTACTGCGTAGCATGTCTGATGCCGTTATTACTTTCGACAGAAGCGGACAAATCATTTTGACGAATCCGCCTGCACAAAATTTGCTGGATGTTTGGAAAAAGCTGGAGTGGCAGGGGCGTGATCTGGAGGAATTCGGAGCTTCTGTGCCTGAGCCTTTGCTGCCTTTGTTCCATACAGTTATGGACAGAGGGGAAGATGTTGGAGACCATATTCATGTCAAGAAAGGCTCCTGGTCAGTGCAAATGGCACCGCTGTATACGGATAACGCTATTCGTGGTGCAGTAGCTGTGCTTAGAGATATTACGGAAGAAGTCAAACTCGAGAAGATGCGTAGCGATTTTGTGGCTAACGTATCCCATGAGATCCGTACACCCTTATCTATGATGCAGGGATATAGTGAGGCTTTGCTTGACGGCATGGCAGGTTCACCAGAAGAGTCCGAGGAGCTGGTACAAGTCATCCATGATGAATCATTGCGCATGGGAAGGCTAGTCAAAGATCTGCTCGATCTGGCCCGAATGGAAGCAGGTCATACGGACATGTACCGTCAGGAAGTGGATGTGAATGAGCTGCTCGAGCGTGTTCACCGGAAATTTACGGTCCGCTCCAAGGAACAGGGGCTGACACTCGATTATCATGAGCCAGGCCAACGCTTGCTGTTGCCTGAGGCAGATGAGGACCGACTGGAACAGGTGTTGACCAATTTGCTGGATAATGCATTCAGGCACACGCCCTTAGGGAAAAAGGTTACCATTGGGGCGGATCAAATTCGGGGAGAACGGAATGAGTTAATCCGTATTCGGATTAAGGATGAAGGTGTGGGCATTGCCAGCGAGGATCTACCTTATATTTTTGACCGCTTCTACAAGGCAGACAAGGCCAGAGTGCGTGGTGAGGACAAAGGGACTGGACTTGGACTAGCTATTGTTAAAAACATCGTAGAGGCTCACGGAGGCTCTGTCTCAGCTGCTAGCGTGCTTGGAGAAGGGACGGAATTTACTATTTTGTTGCCGATCACCAATAAAACAAAGCTGGGCTCTGTAACAAGCTTGTAACAACGGCTCATATATCCCAGTTTGTAGGCATCCTCGGAAGAGGGTGCTTTTTGTTGAAAAATCAACATTTATCTTGTTCAACGTGGAACATTCTGTTTCAAGATTGATGCTTCTATGTTAGATAAGGATATAAGAAGAGGCGCCTCGGTAGCCGGGCGCCTCTCTTTATAGATAAAAGCCAAGGGATTTTTCAACACTGAATGGAATTAATCCAGTACTACTTCCTGGGCAGTATTTAGTTCTGGTAAACCTACGAGTTGAATCAGCACATCTTTAGGTACGGCTTTATCAACAGTCAGGATCATGATGGCTTCACCGCCAACAATTTTACGCCCTACTTGCATAGAAGCGATATTGACCCCGTTCTCCCCAAGCAAGGTGCCAACACGGCCGATAATGCCTGGCTTATCATTGTGGGAGATAAGCAGGAAATGAGCCTCTGGTGCCACGTCTACCGGGAACTGGTTCAACCGAACAATACGTTCACCATAGCCTGCGAGCAGAGTGCCAGATACACGTTGTTCTTCGCCGCTTTGTGTTTTGAGCGTAACGGTGATCAGGTTAGTAAAGCCCTTAGTGGCAGGCGCCTGAGAGACGACGAGATGAACGTCACGTGTTTTAGCAAGATGCACAGAGTTTACAATGTTCACATCGCTGCCTAGATGGCGGCTGAGTACACCTTTTAAAATGTAACGTGTAAGCGGCTGTGTATCCACTGAAGACAAATCACCAGCGTAATCCACCTGGATTTCATGTACAGCCTGGTTGGTGATCTGAGCGGCAAAGCTGCCCAGCTTCTCTCCGAGTGAGAAATATGGCTGCAATTGCGTCATGACATTAGATGGTACTGGAGGCATGTTGACCGCGTTTTTAAAAGGCTCATCACGTAAAATATGCAGCACCTGCTCAGATACATCGATTGCGACGTTCTCCTGAGCTTCGACAGTCGATGCACCCAAATGTGGTGTAACGATAATTTTTGGATGGCTCAGGAACGGATGATCCTGTGCTGGTGGTTCCGACTCGAATACGTCAAAAGCAGCACCGGCAACGATTCCTTCATCAATGGCTTCAACAAGAGCCAGTTCATCGATAACTCCGCCACGGGCACAGTTGATGATGCGCATTCCTTTTTTCATCACTTCAAACTGTGGACGGGCAATCATATGCTTTGTTTCGGGTGTTAATGGTGTGTGTACGGTCATGAAATCTGCGTTGCGGATAATTTCGTCTACGCTGGCCAGCTTGATGCCCAGCTTCTCAGCGCGTTCTTCGGTCAGAAACGGATCATAACCGAGGATGCTCATGCCAAATGCTTTGGCGCGTTTAGCAACCTCACTGCCGATACGTCCCATGCCAAGGACTCCCAGTGTTTTGTTGCGCAGTTCGACACCGAGGAATGTTTTACGATCCCATGTTCCGCCGATGGTTTTAGCGTAAGCCTGTGGAATATGACGAGCCAGTGCCATCATCATAGCAAAAGTGTGCTCACATGTCGTAATTGTATTGCCGTCAGGAGCATTAATAACGATAATCCCGCGTTGTGTTGCTGCTTCAAGGTCGATGTTGTCCACGCCGACCCCGGCACGTCCGACAACCTTGAGGTTTTTACCTGCCGCCATGATGCGTTCGGTTACCCGAGTTTGGCTTCGGACGAGTAATGCGTCATAGTCACCAATAATTTGAACCAATTCATCCTCGCTGAGACCTGTGTTCTTGTCCACTGTGACATCGGCTGCATCCACCAGCTGCTGAATGCCCAGGTCACTGATTGGATCGGATACTAACACTTTAAACATTTGGTTTCCTCCTCAAAGTTAACTTCTTTTATGGACAGGATGTACTTCGAACTGAAATACATTCCATAAAGAACATGAAAAAACTTGAAATGCTTCTAAAAAGTACAGGAGAGCGGTCTAAACATTTGTGTGATAACGCATTGACGCAGAAAAGGGATAAAATAGGATTTTGCACCAAACTGACAACCAAGAGCCTTATGCGGAGTTGTTTTACGGTTTTCGGGCATCAAAAAAACTCCCGAATCACATACTATCTCCATAGTAAGGGACGAGAGTTATCGTGGTACCACCCTAATTCGCAGTCATTTCGCAATGGACTGCCTTCAGCGGTCATAAAATGACCGAAAGGATAACGGTTTTCTGCCGATTGCATCTAATGTCGGGAAAATAAAATCCCCTAGACCTCGATGCAATAACTCAGGAGCGCTGAAAGTAATTACTTCGCCACCGGTTTACACCCAAGCACCGGCTCTCTGAGGACGAAATGAACTACCTTTTCTCCATCATTGTTGTTGTCGCTAATAATTTTTTCATAATGTATCATGGCTTACATGGGCATGTCAATAGGACATGTGACATGTGTGGGTAGGCGACTAGTTACATAGCTACAGAAAGCGAAAAAATTAAGATTTAAGTCTTCTTGAATCCGCCTGACTTTTTGGCTATGATGCTAAAGAAGACTAAGCAGAGGACTAACTAACTATGAAAAAGCTTAAAGTGAAATGGAAAAAAGCGGAAATGAATCAATTAAATGACCGCTTGCTGCTTTACAATTTGTATCTAACTCAGGGGCTGACCCTGCTGATTGGTGCAATCTGGATTATATTTCAGAAAAGAAATGTATTTGAACTGTTTGCATTGCCAAACTCTGTACACGTCTTATGGTGGGGATTGGGACTGGCGGCCGCTATGCTATTGGTGGATTTGCTCCTATCCCGGGTTATGCCTGAGGATGCCATGGATGACGGTGGAATTAATCAAATGCTGTTTCAAAATCGGCCAGTTTGGCATATTATTTGTATAGCTGCTATCGTTTCCATTTGTGAGGAACTGTTGTTTAGAGGTGCGATTCAGTATAATTTTGGTCCTTATTGGACAAGTATATTGTTTGCGGTTATTCATATCCGATATTTACGGCACTGGATTCCCACAGGCTGGGTTTTCCTTAGCAGTTATGGATTGGGATATATCTATGTGCAGACAGGCAGCCTGTGGGCACCGATCATTTGTCATTTTGTGATTGACCTTATATCTGGCTTAGCGTTACGTTTTCGGAGGTATGAAGAATGAATCAGGAACTTAGCAGAGTGCATACCTATGGTAGCCGCCGAAAGGGGCGCAAAGGCAAGGAGGAGGACAGGTCAAAGTCGAAACCGGTTCGCTCCCGTGCTGCACGGCCCATGCCAGAATTGGTTGATGTTGCCGTTGCACCAGAAGTTGCTGTGACAATGGCGGAGGACACTCCTGCCAGTGAGTACCGAACACGGACAGAGATGTTTCCGTCTCGCCGTATTCGGGTAAGCAAGTGGTTTTTAAATTTTTTGAGCACACTTTTTGTGCTTATCACTGCAGCGTTATTATGGTGGGGAATTAAGGGTGCACCACCCATCAGTGAAATGCTTTGGTGATCGGCATGTTACGCGAAAAGGCCTCTCATCTTCCACAAGATATGTGGAGATGAAGGCCTTTTATATATCATATACATTTGTTCACACCAGCATGTATGCAAGTATCTATGAACTGGCAGGGACCTCAATACTTTGTGGATCGACAAATTGGTAGCCCTTCTGCTCAAGACGTGTCAATAGACTGTCCAGCGCTTCGGCAGTCCATGGCAGTTCGTGCATCAAAATATTGCTGCCTGGGTGCAATTGTTCTGTTACGTTTTTGAGAAGTGTCTCCGTTTTATGAGGTTGACTCTTTCTCATGGTCCAATCCAGAGAACCGACGGACCATGTCATATACAAGAGCCCATTTTCCTTGGCCACCTTGCGGCCTACATCTCCACCAGCACCATGAGGAGGGCGGAAGAATACGGGGGCTTGACCTGTAGTGTCTTTAACAATTTTTTGTACCGTTTCAATCTGTTTTTTGACCTCGGCCTCAGACTTGTTCTTGAGAACGATGTGATCCCAGCTATGGTTGCCAATGGGCTGCCCACGGTCATGAATGAGTTTGAGCAGCTCAGGATGTTCTTTTACACGATAACCGTTTACGAAGAAAATCGCTTTTGCTTTGTGCTTATCCAAGATATCAATAATTTTATTAATCATAACCGCTTCCTTGGGGCCATCATCAAAAGTCAGCAACACTACTTTTTTTTCGGCACCTTGCTGGTTAGGGATTACATTGTAAGCTTTGTCCAAGTGATACATTTTATTGGTCGCAGCAGTTGTCGAGTCTGCCGTTCCGTTGCTCTCGGCATCAGTTTTGTCAGTTTGTGTATTTGTTTTACTCACTGTTTGCTGCTCATCACTGTCTGCTTGCTTACTGTTTGCTTTTGGGGAAGAGACACTGCTCTGATCTTTGGCACTGTTACTGGAGTCCACCGAATCCGGTTTGGTTGCAGTGCAAGCACTAAGCAGCAGACATGCGGTCAGTAAAATGGCTGCTGTTTTTGTACCCATTAATTCATCTCACCTTCCTGTATTTATACCGTATGAGTTTGGCTCTGCTGACGAACACTATGCTTGATTCTACCACAAAGGGAGGTTCTAATTGTGAAAACATCTTCATTTTTCCTGGGAATCGTCTTGGGTGCTGTCGCAAGCTCTCTGATCTCTCGTAACCGCAATATGTTGGGTTTTTCCATGGACATGGGAGGAAACAAAGGCGGAAATTTGGTACAGAAAGCCCGTACAAAAATGATGGACGCTGCGTTTCCAGGTATGGGTGATATTTCGCTAAATACACAAAACACCCACAGAGATCACGAGCATCGTTCACAACACGAGCATCATTCGCAAACAGATAAATCCGCTTATAATACCCAAACGGCCAAGAGCAAAGAAGAGAACATGAGATTGATTAAAGAGTTTATTAGCTCAAGTCCCGATGTTAAGCGTGAGGTCGAGCAAATATTGAAAGAAACTCATACAGCCGTACCGGGATTGTAACCCAAAACCTCTATTCCGAATCATTTTGCGGCTTTTTTGTTAAAGCCGTTCAAATGATTCTTTTTTTTATCATTTTTATTCGTGCATTTACGATTATAAAATGATAACATGATTACATAGAACCATTTTCATCACAGGCATCATAATTGAATCATAATCTGCTAATAACACTCGGCTGCCAGGAGGAGGGTCCAGTATGAAAATAGAAAGATTAAGTCAGGACAAGATACGGATTTTCCTTACCTTTGACGATTTGAGCGAACGGGGTATCCAAAAGGATGATATGTGGCAAGAGATCCCAAGAGTTCATGAGCTGTTTACTGAAATGATGGATCAGGCATACAGCGAACTGGGCTTTGACGCCACGGGACCGTTAGCTGTCGAAGTCTTTGCGCTTCCTGCTCAGGGGATGGTTGTTATCGTCACTCGGGGAAAATACGATCACCAGCAGTATGGTTCGGGTCCCGATGAGGAGCTTCCAGAGGAAGTCTACGAGATGGAAGTCACAATGGAGCACAGTGATTCCATCGTTTACGCGTTTAGCGATTTTGAAGTACTCATAGAAGCGGCTCATATGCTCCGCAGTAACACAACGGAAGCAGGTAAGCTGTATCATTATAGAGGAAAATGGGTTCTGCATTTGGAGCCAGAGGAAGTAGAAGAGTCCAAGCTTGCTGCCTTAATTGCGATTCTGGCTGAATTTGGAGAAGGTTCATCTGTAACACCAGCTATGCTGGAAGAGTACGGTAAGCTGGTCATTCCTGAACAGGCAGTTGCTGTCATCTGTACTCATTTTGACAGTCGCTCTTGATTTGGGTTAGAAAAGGAGAATGTAGTTAATTTGTCGGCTCTGCGCTGAAAGCAGGGCCGACTCATTTTTATGGAGGGATGATCGGTGCTTCTGTTTTCAGTTTTAGCGGCAGCTACAGCGCCGGGTCTTGCCTTATTGATGTATTTTTACTTAAAGGACCGATATGATTCGGAGCCCCTGCACATGGTCATCAAAGTATTTTTGCTCGGTTTTCTGGTGGTACTTCCGGTGATGATTTTTCAACGCGGGCTGTTACTTTGGCTAGGGGATGACACGCTTATTCAGGTGTTCGGTATTTCCGCTGGAGTGGAAGAGTTTTTTAAATGGTTCTTGCTGTACCACATTATCTATAACCATACGGAGTTCGACGAGCCTTATGATGGAATATTATATGCAGCCGCAGTCTCACTCGGGTTTGCCACGGTTGAGAATCTGTTATATGCCTGGGCCGGGCATGCTTCGATCAGCATGTTGCTGATGAGATCATTGCTACCGGTATCCGGTCATGCGATGTTTGGCGTTATAATGGGCTATTATATGGGGAAAGCCAAGTTTTCCGAACACCTGAAGAGTAAATATATGTTGCTTCTGTCATTAGTGCTTCCATGGTTTTGGCACGGAGTATATGATTTGATTTTGACGAAATTTTCACACGACTGGATCTGGTTTATCATTCCATTAATGGTCTTTTTATGGTATGGAGGAATGGCAAAAATCAGTCGGGCGAATAACCGCTCTCCTTTTCGGATGTTGAAACGGGAAGAAAAGGTTAATATGTAATGAAATGGGACACACTGATCTGACAAGCCTGTTAGAGGAAGAGGTGTCTTTTTTGCGTATAAAAGTAAGAATCCATTGTAAAAGATGCGGAGAACGCTTTGTGCTGAGAGGACGGATGGAGCAGGGACAGATTCAGACTGGCTTTAAACGCTGTATTTGCGATAACTGTGAGTTTATTATTGAAGTCATGGAAAAGCATGCATAAGAGAGCTTTCTTCTTGTCACACTATCGGTAGTGTATTTGAAGAAAGGAGACTCCCAATATGTATAAGCGACTTAGTGCCGTAATGTTCCCGGTGGTTACCCTGATTATGATAGGAGCGTTTGTATGGGGTTATCAGCAAAACCAGATGAGAAAAGAGGTGTCTGCTCGAGCAAATAGTATGTCGATTAAAGCGGAAAATCAATATCAGCGCGCTTTTCACGATTTGTCGTTCCATATGGATCAGCTGCATTCCCAACTCGGTAATGCGGTTGCTGTCCATACTACTTCACACGCGATGCATCGCAAATGTTTGATGAACGTGTGGAGGATTACAAGTGAAGCCCAAAGTGAGGTTAATCAGTTGCCTCTCAACGTAATGCCTTTTAACCATGCCAAAGATTTGCTGTCACATCTATCTGCATTTTCGTACCAGACTGCTGTTCGTGATCTGGATCACGAACCTTTAAGCGAGAAAGAAATAGCGAATCTGAAAACGTTATATAACAACTCCAAGGAAATTTCGAAAAACATGCACGAGGTCCGGCAGAAAGTCCTAAGCAAAAACTTACGCTGGACGGATGTTGATATGGCTCCAGGTTCTCAAACTGGGCCGAAGGATAACACCATTATTGACGGCTTTAAAACGGTGGACAAAAAAGTAGAGAGCTACAAAGAACTGGATTGGGGCCCCTCTGTCGCAAGCATCTATGATAAGCGTTCAGTGAAAAAGTTGAGTCTCCCGGCAGTGGATGCAGGACAAATTAAGCGGAATGCCGCTGAATTTACAGGAAAACCAGAAAGTCAGATTCGTGTGAACGAAAATGGTAAAGGAACAGAATGGGCGTCTTATACGGCTACGCTGTTTAATAAGCAGAAGCCTGTGGCCACGATGGATTTTACCAAAAAGGGTGGCAAGCTCATCTCTTATCATGACATGAGAGAAATAGGTCCTAAAAAAGCAACTCGTAATGAAGCGATTCGTTATGCAAGTCAGTATCTTGAACAAAAGGGCTACAAAGGCATGAAGCCCGTCTCATATGATGAAAGAGGGAATTTAGCCAACATTACATTCGCGACCCAACAGGGGGATGTGATTATCTATCCAGAAAAAATCTCAGTCAGATCAGGCCTGGATAACGGACACGTGATTGGTTTTCAAGCCAGTGATTATGTCTATGAGCACAGTCACCTTCGGCGTATTCCCCAGGCAAAACTGGATTTAAAAGCAGCACGTGCGAAGTTGAATCCTGAGTTCCGCGAAACTTACCACCGCAAAGCACTAATTGAAAATGAGCTGTCGAATGAAGTTCTGTGCTATGAATTTGGCGGTAAAATCAACGGCTCCATTTATCGAATTTACATTAACGCAAACACGGGAATGGAAGAAACGATTGAACAGGTAAAAGATTCTGATGAACCACAAGCTACGGCAAGTAATGCCTAGTTGATTACACTAAAATGAATCTCTAGTCACTCTTAACCTCCTTTATTAAGGAGGTTTTTTGTGCTTTAGTCATGGTTCTAGCAAATATAATGCTTAATATAGGTATAAAGTCGTGGTATTATATACCTTGATTATAGGTTCTAATGGACAAGGATGGTGAATCATGTGTTTCCGAAAATTAATGATGTGTTATACATACAAGTTGCTGGTAACGACCAGAAGGAGGAATCCTTTGAATTTAAGTCGCGTATTGCGGAAGAAGATTCGCAAAATTTTCTAATTGAAATTCCCATGTCACAAACAAACGGACACTTAAAAAAATTGTTTCTGGGGGAAGAACTGTCTATATTTTTTATGAGCGAAGGCGGGATTAAAAATTACTTTAATACCCATGTAACAGGTTTTAAAGAAGACAATATCCGGATGGTTCGCATTCACAAGCCTGCTCGGGACAGCATCAGCAAAATTCAGCGTCGAAACTTTCTCAGGGTAAAGGCCAACTTGGAAATTGCGGTTAAGCATGGTGCAAACGAATCCAGATTTGTAGCACAAACACATGATTTGGGAGGTGGAGGCGTGTCTTTTCAGACTCAGGGTTCACATTCTCTTGAAGAAGGAGAATCATTGTCTTGCTGGATTTTGGTTCCATATAAAAATGGGACTCAGGAGCATGTTCCCTTCCAGTCTGAAATTGTGCGCATTCAGCAGATGGAAAACGGCCGCAAACTCATTATGCTGAAATATGAGAGAATCGCTGATCAAGAGCGCCAGAAACTGATTAAATACTGTTTTGAAAGACAGTTAGAATTCCGGGAAAAATCGTAGTCACCCTATGATTTTCTTTCTTAGTAAACATGTCGCTTATTTTGCATCGCCTATAAATGTGTGGTATAATTTTCACGTCGCAGGCAATGCCTGCTTTTTTCTTGAGGTTAGGTTAGGAGGAATTCCCTGTTGGCAAGGCAACATGTATCTTCAATTAACAAAATAAATGTAGCCATTGATGGACCTGCTGGCGCAGGGAAAAGTACAGTGGCCCGCTTGGTAGCGAAAGCACTTTCCTATGTATATGTAGATACTGGAGCTATGTACCGAGCAGCAACGTGGTACATGATGTGCAAAAAAATTCCTGCAGAAAATGTACAAAAAGTGCTTCAACATGTACCTGAGCTGGTGATTGAATTAGTACCGGACCCCACAGGCCAAAAGGTTTATTGTAACGGGGAAGATGTTACCACTGTAATTCGTTCGATGGAAGTGACTAGCAATGTGTCACAGTATTCGAGTATTGCTGGTTTACGTACACGTTTGACCGAAAATCAGCGTGAAATGGCCGCGCGTAAGGGTGTCGTTATGGACGGACGCGATATTGGAACAACCGTGCTTCCCGATGCGGAAGTTAAGGTGTTCATGACCGCAAGTGTTCAGGAACGCGCCTCTCGTCGTTTTAAAGAACTAAGCGGAACTGATGATATCACTCTGGAACAGCTTGAACGTGACATTGCGGCACGTGATAAGTTTGATGAGGAGAGGGAGGTATCCCCGCTTCGTTGCAGTGAGGACGCCATCGTGCTTGATACGACCCATATGGGCATTCAGGATGTCGTAGATACGATCGTATCTTATTGCTTAACGGAGAAGGATGGAGAGATCAGCCAATGATATATACTGTATGCGCCAGTATTTTGCGTCTCATTTACCGTGTTCTGTTTAGGCTTGAGGCGGTAGGTAGGGAAAATGTTCCTGCTGAGGGCGGAGTGCTGTTGTGTTCTAATCATATTAGTAATCTTGACCCTCCTACAGTTGGCATTTTGCTGAAGCGAAAGGTTCACTTTATGGCTAAAGCAGAGCTGTTTAATGTTCCTGTACTGGGTCCGCTGATTGACAAACTGGGAGCTTTTCCAGTCAAACGTGGTGGCGTGAGTAAGGAATCTATTAAACTGGCATTGAACATTTTGCGTGACGGTAAGGTTATGGGGATTTTTCCCGAAGGCTCCAGAGGAGCTGGGGGAATTGGTAAAAAGGGTGCTGCCAGTTTTGCACTGCGCAGTGGAGCGGCTGCCGTTCCGGTCGCCATTGTTGGTGATTACAAGCTTTTCCGTAAAACGAAAGTGATATACGGTAAACCTGTTAATTTGGACGCATACCAAAAGGGTGCCGATGTCGAAGGAGATCCTCTTGAACTGGCAACAGAAGCAATTATGTCACGCATTCGCACGATGAAGGAAACGGGTAAGCCTACGAATGATTGAAAGGCTTGCATGAATTGTGTCTAAGCTAGGAAAACTAGAACAAAAATGTATTTTGTTTTGAACTCTGCCAAGCGCAGGTTTAAATAAATGGTTTTTTTGAATTGAGGAGGGTATTGACATGTCGGAAGAAATTAAAAATCAAGAAGCTGCTGAAGCGGCAAATCAAGACGAGCTCGATCAAATCGTCTCCCTGAAAAAAGGTGACACCGTTAAGGGTACAATTGTGAAATTGGAAGATAACCAAGCGGTAGTAAGCATTGGATATAAATACGATGGAGTTATTCCAATTCGCGAATTGTCTTCTGGTCTGGACAATGCAGAAGAAGCAGTACAAGTGGGTCAAGAGGTTGAAGCTAGAATTATCAGCATCGACGATGGCAAAGAAAAACTCGTTCTGTCCAAACGTGCAATCGACAGTGAAAACGCTTGGGAAAAGTTGGAGAAGCTGTTCGAAAGCAAAGAAGTATTCGAAGTGGTTGTGAACGATGTTGTTAAAGGCGGTATCGTAGTAGACGTGGGTGTGCGCGGATTCATCCCTGCATCTATGGTGGAACGCCATTTTGTTGAAGATTTCAGTGATTACAAAGGCCGCACATTGCGTGTTGTTGTAAAAGAACTGGATCGTGAAAACAACAAAGTGATCCTTTCCCAAAAAGACGTTCTGGAAGCAGAATTTGAAGCTAACAAACTTAAAGTAATGGCTGAGCTGAAAGAAGGACAAGAAATCGTTGGTACGGTTCAACGTCTCACTCAGTTTGGTGCTTTCGTAGATGTTGGCGGAGTTGACGGTCTGGTTCACGTATCTGAAATTGCTTGGACTCATGTTGATAAGCCTTCTGATGCTGTTTCCGAAGGAGATCAAGTAAAAGTGAAAGTCTTGAAGGTAGATCCTGAAAAAGGAAAAATCAGTCTGAGTATGAAAGCTGCACAGCCTGGTCCTTGGGAATCTGCTGCTGGACAATTCAACAACAATGATATCGTAACTGGTGTTGTTAAACGTCTGGTTAACTTCGGTGCATTCGTTGAGATCGCTCCAGGGGTGGAAGGTTTGGTTCATATTTCCCAAATTTCCCACAAACACATTGGAACTCCACAAGAAGTTCTGGAAGAAGGACAAGAAGTTAAAGTTAAAATTCTTGAAATGAATCCTTCTGAAAAACGTGTTAGCCTGAGCATTAAAGAAACTGAGGAAGCTCCTGAAGCTGCTCCAAAAGCAGAAAGAGCACCACGTGCATCTCGCGCGCCTCGTGAGGAACTGAATAATCCTAACGTTTCCCTCAACAACTCCGGACTGAGCATTACGCTTGGCGAACGTTTTGGCGATAAGCTGAACAAGTTTAAATGAGTTTAAATCAATATATTTTATAATAAGCACATAACGTACACCATCGGCGGACCCAGAGGGTTCGCCGATTGTTGTTACGTGACCATATCGCCAATAAGTATGTTTTTTGCTATGATGATAGCGGAAGAATTGACAGGAGGAGTGAATTTATGGCAAGACCCGTTGTGGCTATCGTTGGTCGTCCGAATGTGGGGAAGTCCACCATTTTTAATCGGATAATCGGGGATCGTTTGTCCATCGTGGAAGATAAACCGGGAATCACTCGTGACCGTATTTACGGTATATCGGAGTGGAATGGTAAATCCTTCAGTATTATTGACACCGGCGGCATTGAGATTGATGGTGAGGATGTTATTTTAAAATCTATCCGTATGCAGGCCGAACTCGCAATAGAAGAAGCAGATGTTATTGTATTCATGAGCGACGCAAAAGCAGGAATAACGCAAGCGGATGAAGAGGTAGCTCAAATGCTATATCGTTCGGGTAAACCGATCATTGTAGCAGTAAACAAGGTGGACAACCTCAGTCGCGCTGACCTGATCTATGAGTTTTATTCTTATGGATTTGGTGATCCAATTGCTGTTTCTGGTAGTCACGGCACAGGGATTGGTGATCTGTTGGACGCAATTACGTCCAATTTACCTGAGCTAGAAGAAGATCATTATGATGAGGATGTTATACGTGTCGCTTTGATTGGACGTCCGAATGTAGGTAAATCTTCCCTCGTTAATGCCATTTTAGGAGAAGAACGGGTTATCGTCAGTGACATTGCAGGCACAACGCGTGATGCCATTGACACGCCTTTTGAAAAAGACGGTCAAAAATATGTACTGATTGATACGGCCGGTATGCGAAAACGTGGTAAAGTATACGAAACGACTGAAAAATATAGTGTAATGCGTGCGATGCGTGCCATTGAGCGTGCGGATGTTGTATTGGTCGTTATTAATGGCGAGGAAGGCATCATTGAGCAGGATAAACACATTGCTGGCTATGCTTATGAAGCGGGTAAAGCATCGCTGTTTGTCGTTAATAAATGGGATGTCGTAGATAAAGACGACAAAACGATGCACCAGTTTGAGACGAAAATCCGTGACCACTTTCTGTTCATGACCTATGCTCCGATTGTGTTCTTATCTGCAAAAACAAAGCAGCGTCTGCAAAAGCTGCTTCCAGTTGTACAGCATGTGGCACAGCAGCATGTTATGCGTATTCAGACACATCTGCTGAATGATGTAATTTCCGATGCGGTTGCCATCAATCCACCACCAACAGACAAGGGTCGTCGTCTGCGTATTAACTATGTGACTCAGGTTGCTGTTAAACCGCCTACGATGGTTGTCTTCGTAAATGATCCAGAAATAATGCACTTCTCTTATGAGCGTTATCTGGAGAACAAAATACGCGCCGCCTTTAACTTTGAAGGAACTCCAATTCGTATATTTACACGGCGCAAGTCTGACGAAAGTTAGGAGCGAATAGGTTGATTTTACAGATCGTTGCCATCGTACTCAGTTACTTGCTTGGCTCTGTCAGCTTTAGTTTGCTGTATGGAAAATTAAAAGGAATCGACATTCGTCAACATGGAAGCGGCAATGCCGGTGCGACGAATACGCTGCGCGTGCTTGGAAAAGGCCCGGCTATTCTGGTACTGCTGCTTGACGTATTTAAAGGAGTTATTGCAGTGTTGCTAGGGCACTGGTTGGGTGGAGAATCATCCTGGTTACCGGGTTTGTGTGGTATTGCGGCGATTGCAGGCCATAACTGGCCGGTATATTTTCACTTTCGCGGAGGGAAAGGGATTGCGACTGCCATTGGCGTATTGGCATCGCTTGCCTTTCTGCCGGCACTATACGCCGGAATTATTGCGATACTTGCTATCGTAATAACGCGTTATGTATCTCTGGGATCATTAATTTTTGTCATTTTGACCCCTTGGATATTACTCGTACTTGGTTATGATTGGCCGTTATTTTGGACGGCTCTAATCATTTGCCTGTTCGCTGTATGGAGACACCGTACTAACATAGTCAAGTTGGCACGGGGAAATGAGAATAAGCTTGGCTCCAAAGGAGGAGATCGTCTTGTCTGAGAAAATAGCTGTGCTGGTCGCAGGGAGTTGGGGAACAGCCCTTGCTTCCGTACTTGCGTCCAATAACAACGATGTCTCCGTCTGGACGAGAAGCGAACAACAAGCTGCTGAGATCAATGAGAAGCATACGAATGAGCATTATTTACCGGGCTCGACTTTATCTGATCGCATTTCAGCTACAACAGATATGCAGGCTGCGGTATCTGGAGCTAAAGCGGTCATCATCGTATCTCCTTCGTCTGCCGCTCGGCAGGTTGCACGTAGTCTGAAGGCTCATTTTACCAAAGATATGTTGGTAGTACATGCCATTAAAGGCTTTGAAACAGAGACACTCAAGCGTATGTCCACGGTGATCTCGGAAGAACTGGAAATCGCGGAGGATGATATTGCCGTGCTGTCAGGCCCGAGCCATGCGGAGGAAGTGGTGAAGAAATGCCCTACAACGGTTGTTGTAGCTTCCTCCAATGAGAAGGCCGCACAGGCTGCTCAGGGGCTGTTCATGAACTCCTATTTCCGCGTCTATACTAACCGTGATTTGCTCGGTGTAGAACTGTCCGGTGCTTTAAAAAACATTATCGCACTGGGCGCGGGAATGTCGGATGGACTTGGCTTTGGCGATAATGCCAAAGCGGCTTTGTTGACCCGTGGATTAGCTGAGATTACCCGGGCCGGTGTTGAGATGGGGGCAAATCCATTAACCTTTGCCGGACTCGCTGGCATAGGCGATTTAGTGGTCACTGCAACGAGTCGTCACAGCCGCAACTGGCGTGCAGGGTCATTATTGGGACAGGGCCAACAGCTTGATGCCGTACTTGAATCTATGGGTATGGTCGTAGAGGGGATTCGTACGACAAAAGCAGCATACGCCATCTCGCAAAAATTGGGTGTTCAAATGCCTATTACAGAGGTGCTGTATGGAGTGCTATTTGAAGGACGCGACGTTCGCAAGGCCGTTGAGGCATTAATGGGTCGCGATCCCAAAACCGAGATGGAAGTCATGTCGCTTGAAACGTGGGAGCAATGGCATTCATAAGGGCACAAAGGATCTTATAAAGTATAAAGGTTATCTCATGAGTAGATTTTTCTACCATGAGATAGCCTTTTTTGGTTAGGCGCTTGGCATGTCTTTCGTATGCTTAATCACCTTTTGTCTCCACCACTCATAGACTGAGTTGAGCAATGGCGAGGAGGGGAGATTGTGAGTAAAAACTTTCCGAAAGAAGCATTGAAGGCCATTAACAAAAAAGGCGGCAAAAACATATCTGAAAATGCTGTGAAAAAGCTGGCAGGTACGGTAAAGCCGGACACGCTTCAAAATGAGACGCAGTTGCGTCAGCTGATCAAACAGGTGTCTGCGATGGCTAACATTCCGGTGTCGGAGGATACAGTTAGGGATATTGTCGGAGCTGTCAAAAAAAGCGGAATGAATCCTTCCAACATGGAAGCGTTAATGAAAATGATGATGAAAAAGTAAAACACTAGCCGCACGATGCTTGGTTCTATTCACCGTGAACCGGGAAGGTTTGCGGTTTTTTTATATTTTGAGGTAGGGAAGTGCTGTTTTAGCACACAAAATGTCGAACTGCCATGTCGAACATGTTATAATGATGCCCATCAGGAAACGGGAGAAAAAACAGCAAAGGAGGAAACCATATTGAAGGAGGCAATATCATCAGTGTTAGTGGACAGGCTTCCTCACGATCTGGCTGTGGCGCTGGGTAGCTTGACAGAGAGTTGGTCAGCGGTGCCAGTTCCGTGGATGCTCGGGGGAAGCTGTGCACTACTTGTGCAAGAAGTTGAACTGGATCGCTTGCCTCGGGACATTGATATTTATGCAGATATTCATGCAGCAAAGCAGTTACATGCACACTCGCCAGGTGTGGGTATAGACCAGCAGCAGGTTGACCGTAGCGGATCTTACGTTTCATTGCTAAGCCACTATGAGCTAGAAGGATTTCCAGTTGAATTGGTAGGAGGATTCGAGGTTTTATGTAATGGAGCTTTATACCGTTTGGAGGTCGAGCATCTACTCTGGTCGGCTGGGATACAGCTTGATTTGGAAAATACGTCATTACGTTTGATGCCTCTTAGCCACGAGTTGCTGTTCAATCTGTTGCGAAATCGACCTGACCGCTATCAAGCGATTGCAGATGTCATGAAGCGAGACCCGCAACGGCACATCGGGATATTAACGAAGCTATTGGTCAGTAATATTTGGAATAAGGAGCAGCTGGATAAACTCGGAGAGCTTCTCCCTTGGCCAGAGCTACATTCCTTAATCCGAATGAGCAACGAAATATAAGTTACGGGCGGTATTATGAGAAAAGGGGAATGGAGGACCGTTCATGAATGTGCAGATTACGTTCAAGCCGTCAGGCAAGCGTGTACAAGTCGGTCAGGGCACGTCATTGCTCCAGGCTGCCCGTAAAGCAGGTGTGTATATTCCCACTCGTTGTGATGGTAAAGCAGCCTGTCTGATGTGTAAGGTGCGGATAGCACCGGAACAGGCTGAGCTGGCAGGTCGCCCTAATGGGGCTGAACAGCGTAAGCTGGGACCTTTACTGGATGAAGGAATACGTTTATCCTGTCAGGCCCGTGCTCAAGGAGATATGGAGGTAACCATACCGGAGGATAGACTCAAGGCAGCTATCAGGCGGCAACTGGAGCGTCAGGCGCTGGATGATGAGCTGTGGTAATGTCTGTTATATCAGTAGAGCAAAAAACAAAGGATATTTCTCGACGGTAGAAACGGTCAGAGAAGTATCCTTTTTTATTTAAGTCTAGCAACAAACAAAGTCATGGAGGGTTCTTGCTGTGCATATATTAGGTGAGTGGACCCAAACGTAAAAATATTGTTTCTGCAATGTTCGCTGTGACATAATCTATTTTTTTAAAAACTAAACATATTTTACGGAGGGGATACATATGATGGTATCAGTCCAAATGCATGTACGAGTTTACGCCGTTTCGCCGATTCCATCAGTCTCCTGAATCTCGGCGGCGGACGACTTCCGGGCATTTTAAAGGCTGTTCTGCCGCATCTGGGATCAAGCAGTTGGTTGAACACGAAGCGGATGCTCTTTAAGCATTTTTCCTTCGGAGACTTTTGAGGAGGGGATTTCATTGGAGAAAGTGGACATTTTTAAAGACATTGCCGAACGCACCGGAGGAGACATCTATCTTGGGGTTGTCGGCGCAGTCCGAACAGGAAAATCAACGTTTATCAAGCGGTTTATGGAAACGATTGTTCTGCCCAACATTACGAGTGAGGCGGACCGTGCCCGTGCCGTAGATGAGTTGCCGCAAAGTGCGGCAGGGAAGACGATTATGACGACGGAACCTAAATTCGTACCGAATAATGCCGTCCAGATCAAAGTAACGGAAGGACTGGACGTGAATGTACGTCTGGTTGACTGTGTGGGATACGCCGTAGAAGGTGCAAAAGGCTACGAGGATGAAAATGGTCCAAGGATGATCTCTACACCATGGTTTGAAGAGCCCATTCCTTTTCAGGAAGCAGCAGAAATTGGTACACGTAAAGTTATTCAAGAGCACTCGACACTCGGTGTGGTAGTCACCACAGACGGGACCATTGCTGAAATCCCGCGTAGCTCTTATGTAGAGTCGGAGGAACGCGTCATTGAAGAGTTGAAGGAAGTTGGCAAGCCATTTGTGCTGGTTATCAACTCCACGCATCCACGCAGTGATGAAACACTTCAACTCCGCAGTGAACTGGCTGCCAAGTACGATATTCCAGTCATGACTCTCAGCGCGGCGACCATGACGGAAGATGATGTTACGGGTGTACTTCGTGAAGTATTGTATGAATTCCCAGTGCATGAGGTGAATGTGAATCTGCCGAGCTGGGTTATGGTATTGAACGAAAATCACTGGCTGCGTAGCAACTATGAAAATTCCGTTCGTGATACGGTTAAAGATATTCGGCGTCTGCGTGATGTAGATCGAGTGGTCGGCCAGTTTATGGAATATGAGTTCATCGACAGAGCCGGCTTAAGCGGAATGAATATGGGGCAGGGCGTAGCTGAAATTGATTTGTATGCGCCTGATGAGCTATATGACCAGATTCTGGTAGAAGTCGTTGGGGTAGAGATTCGCGGCAAGGATCATCTGCTGCAAATGATGCAGGATTTTGCCCACGCTAAACGGGAATATGACCGCTTTGCCGAGGCACTGGAAATGGTCAAGACAACGGGATATGGTATTGCTGCTCCGTCACTGGCTGAGATGGCGCTGGACGAACCACAGTTGATTCGACAGGGTACAAGATTTGGTGTGAGGCTTAAAGCGACAGCTCCTTCCATTCACATGATCCGTGTCGATGTGGAATCGGAATTTGCTCCAATTATCGGAACAGAGAAGCAAAGTGAGGAGCTTGTACGTTACCTGATGCAGGATTTTGAGAATGATCCAATCAAAATTTGGGAGTCAGACATATTCGGACGTTCGCTACATTCTATTGTACGTGAAGGTATTCAGGGCAAGATTGCCATGATGCCGGACAATGCACGCTACAAGCTTCAGGAAACGCTGGGTCGCATTATTAACGAAGGCTCTGGTGGTCTTATTGCTATCATTCTTTAAGGCTAAGCTATACCAAATATGTGTAAAAGTAATACCGTAGAGGGCTGGCTGCTCTTTACGGTATTTTTTTGTGAATTTGTTGTTTTTTGATATGTGAGGACGTGAATTTTTTTATATTTAATAAAACCTATTTACATACTTGGTTTAACGCGATATATTAAGTATCAAATTTGAATCATTTTGTGGAACAAGGGGGAAACAAATCATGTATATCCAAAAAGGGCTCCAAAAAAACAAGAAGCTAGGGCTGGGAGTCATTATGCTGCTGGTGCTGATTATACTGGTCACAGCATGTGGTGCGCCGAAAACAGAGAGCGGCGCTCAGGGGACAAGCCCTGCAGGAGCGAATACAGGAGACGGAAAAGCGGATAGTTTAAATCTAAAGGGTAAACGGGTTGCTTTGATCATGGAGTTTAACACGGGTACGTTTTCGCAGCAGTATGTTCAAGGCGTGGAAGATGAAGTTAAGAAATTTGGCGGTACGTTGACCAAGTTTGTTGCTAATAACGATAAGGCTAAAATGGCTTCTTTGCTAGATAGTGCCGTTAACCAGCAGTTTGATGTCATTTTGACTGATCATGGTGACGCATTGCTGGAGCCAGGTCTTAAAAAAGCAATCTCCCGCAATATTCCAGTTATCGTGTTCGATGCGGCGGTCAATGTTCCAGGCGCGGTAGTGCTCTCACAGGATGACCAAAGCATGGCGGAGCTGACGTTGGAGCAGATGAAGAAGGACATCGGTGGCAAAGGAAACATTGTCAAAGTATGGGTTGCAGGGTTTGCGCCAATGGAACGTCGTCAAGTTGCTTATGATGCATTTTTGAAATCCAATCCAGATATTAAAGAAATTGCGACTTTTGGTTCGGCTCAGAATCCTGCTTTGGATACGCAAGCCAAAATGGAAGCTGTCTTAAAGCAATATCCTAAGGGTCAAATTACAGCAGTATGGGCGGCTTGGGATGAATTTGCCAAAGGTGCTGCTCGTGCAATACAGCAAGCTGGGCGGACGGAAATCAAAGTTTACGGGATTGATATGAGCGATGAAGATTTGCAAATGATTCAGGACCCGGAAAACCCATGGGTGGCTTCAGCAGCCGTAGATCCAACAGATATTGGACGCGTACAAGTGCGCTATGCATACCAGAAGCTGCATGGGGATAACCCGGAGGAGAAGGTTGTACTGAAGGCAGTATATGTGCAGCGCGGAGAGTTGCCAGATAAGCAAATTTCCACATCCGAGTTGTCTCAATATGTAAAAGGATGGGGCAAAAGCGAGCAGGGCTACAAGGAATGGATGAAGGAATATGAAACATCCAAATAAAATGGATGCATAACGCAAATACAAAGGCGCGCTTCGGCGCGCTTTTATCATAAGCGGGAGTGAGGGGGCACCATGAGTTCACAAGTATACACATTGGAGATGAAAAAAATCAGCAAACAGTTTGCTGGTGTAGCTGCGCTGCGTGCCGTGGATTTTACGGTGCAGGGTGGCGAAATTCACGCTCTGCTAGGTGCCAACGGGGCAGGGAAAAGCACATTAATGAAAATCTTGTCCGGTGCGTATTGTTTCGATCAGGGAGCAATCGTAGTGGATGGCAAGGAACTGATTATTCGTTCACCGTGGGAAGCCAAAAGAGCCGGAATTCATTGTGTGTATCAAGAAGTTGATTCGGCGCTCGTGCCTCAGTTAACCGTCGCTGAAAACATTGTAATGGACGATTTGTCTGCACCTGAGGGTCGATGGTGGGCTGCACCATCAACCATGCGCAGGCGAGCACGTGAAGCGTTAGCACGTCTGGAAGTTAATATAGATGTCCGGCGATACGTGTCTGAATTGACGTTGGCAGAAAAGCAGCTTGTACTCATTGCACGGATTTTGACGCAACAAGCGAATACTATCATTTTTGATGAGCCAACGGCTCCGCTGAGCGAGGAAGAAACACGGCGTTTGTTCCGCACCATATATACCCTCAAGGATGAGGGAGTAGCATGCATTCTCATCACGCACCGGTTGCCAGAGGTCATTGAGCACAGTGACCGCATTACGGTGATGCGTGATGGTGAAAAAGTGTTTACGGGGTCTGCCTCTGATTTAAGTGCAGGTGACATTGTTACGCATATGCTTGGGAAAACATTTGATGAGGAATTTCCGAAAACAGAGGTACCCATTGGTGAAACGGTATTGGAAGCAAGAGGGCTCCGTAAGGGATTGCGGGTTCACGGTGTTGATTTACAGGTCAGACGCGGTGAGATTCTGTCGATTGTGGGTTTGGTCGGTGCGGGCAAGACGGAGCTATCACGGCTGCTTACAGGAGCAGATAAGCCGGATGAAGGGGAGTTGACCTTCAAGGGGCAATACATTCGTTTGCGAGAGCCTGCGGACGCGGTAGCTCAAGGAATTGTGTCCATTCCCGAGGAGCGGCGAAAGCAGGGGGTGCTGATTGAGGAGAGTGTGGAACGAAACCTCAGTCTTCCACTCTTGGGCAAGCTCAGTGTTCTTGGTTTCATCAGTCGGCTGAAAGAACGTAATAACGGTAACGAGGTTGTCGCCTCTCTTGGTATTAAGACGCCTTCGCTACGCCAGCATGTTAAGTATTTGAGCGGTGGGAATCAACAAAAGGTTGCGATAGGGAAGTGGCTTCATTCGGGGGCGGATATATTTGTTTTTGATGAGCCAACGAAGGGTGTAGATATAGGGGCCAAAAGCGATATTTTCCGTATTATCGGAGAACTGGCTGCACAAGGAAAAGCAATCATTTATCTTACCTGTGAATTTGCGGAAGGTATTGGCATTGGTGATCGGATCGCAGTGATGTATGACGGCAAAATAATAAGGGGATTTGCGCGAGGCGAAGTTGAACAGGAACAGCTTCTGTTGTACGCCAGCGGCAGTGAAGAGGTGCATTTATGAAGGAAAAATGGTTAAATGTCTCATTTCGTTACGGTGCTGTAGTGGTAATTATAGGTGTGTTGGCATTTTTCTCAGCTACCTTACCTTATTTTTGGACGTATGATAATTTAATGGATATTCTTGGCTCAATTGCGATTGTTACTTTCGTGGCCATTGGTGTGACGTTGTCACTTATCGTAGATGGTTTTGATCTGTCGGTTGGTGCAACAGTATCTTTGACGACAGTTGTCTCAGCTTCGTTAATGGTCTGGTATGAACAGCCCGTTGCAGTGGTCATTATTGTGTCTCTGATCGTAGGAGCTTTGGTGGGGCTGCTGAATTCACTATTGATTATTAAACTGCGTATCCCTGATTTGCTCGCAACTCTAGCCATTATGTACATTGTAAGCGGGATTCATCAGACGTACGCACAGGGCTATACCATCTACAATCATATGCAGTTTCCTGACGGCAGTAAGGCTCCAGGGGAGATATCTCCAGGATTTCTTTTACTAGGACAAGGTAAATGGTTGGGTATTCCGATATCGGTTATTCTACTGTTACTAGCTGTGGCGGCGGTGCATGTTTTTTTGACCTACACGAAGCACGGGCGACAGATGTATGTAACTGGCGGAAATGAGGAGGCTGCTCGTCTGTCTGGCATACGGGTAAAAAAAGTTCGCACACTGGCTTATGTGGCTTCAGGCGTATTTGCAGCCATTGCTGGTATTTTGTATGCCTCGCGTGTAGGTTCGGGCCAAATTGACGCTGGCTCTCCTTTGCTCATGGAGGCGGTAGCTGCAGTATTCGTTGGCTTTTCTGTGTTTGGTGCGGGTAAACCGAACGTCATTGGTACATTTATTGGTGCGGTGTTAATCGGCGTATTAGTTAATGGACTGACGATGATGAATGTGCAATATTTTGCCCATGACATTGTCAAAGGAGTAGTGCTGGTGCTTGCGCTGGCTGTTACTTTTTATGTGCTGAACCGTCGTCGTACTTGAAATTGTCTGTGGACTGTATTACTATAAACCTTGTTCCACGCAAGAAGGGTGCCATAAAACGCCAGTTTCGGCCTATATGGCGGTGGTTAGGTATATTATATGTATATTTAACGACGAAACGGAAACAGATGATAACATTATGGAAGGCAGTATGCCGCCCGGGTTATTTTATACAGGCGACTTCATTATTGGTGGTCACACCGATAACCTTAATGCTGGACTACACTTGAATTGGGAGGTGAATATATTGAATAAAACGGATTTGATCAATCAGGTTTCTGAGAGCACTGAATTGTCCAAAAAGGACGTAACGAAAGCAATCGATGCAGTATTTGAAGCGATCGCTGGAGCATTGCAAAACGGAGACAAGGTACAGCTGGTAGGTTTCGGGAACTTTGAGGTTCGTGAACGTTCCGCACGCAAAGGACGTAACCCGCAAACAGGAGAAGAAATCGAAATCCCTGCGAGCAAAATTCCGGCATTCAAACCGGGTAAAGCGCTCAAAGACGGAATTAAATAAGATTTCTTACATATTCCCAATGCGCTGAAAAGACCGTGAATTTGATTCACGGCCTTTTCTTTTTGTCCTATTTACTTTGTAGTAGAGGTGCCATGGACTGAAGAAGAGGAAGTTGTCCTCCCGTTTCGCGAGGCATAAGCGATCAGCACTAGGGGTTCACCTGTCAGCTCGGCAAATTCATGTTCCAATCGTTGAAGTTGTTCGATCTGAGCAGGACTGAGATTAGCGGGACGATAGTTTTTCATCAGATCTATTCCTTTCGTTAATAGATGAGACTGCACACATAGTATGGCACAGGACGCACTAATTGTTGCAGGCAGCGGGGGGGAGCATGTAGTTGACAAAACAAGCTTAAATCTCCATCATAAAAAGTATAGCTTCGGCTCTCAGGGAGGAAAAGGACATGGAAGATAACGTGACAGGCAGCAGTGAGTACGTCGTAATTAAAGCAAAAAGCAATGGATGTCAGGTTTTTGGTCTGACCAGAGGTCAGGATACACGCCTGCATCACTCGGAAAAGTTGGACAAGGGTGAAGTACTGATCGTCCAATTTACGGATCATACTTCAGCCATCAAAATTCGCGGCAAGGCCGTTGTGATGACCAAGCACGGGGTTGTAGATACAGAGGAGTAAAATGCAGGCATAGCCTGCTTTTTTTTGTTGTACAATGAGAGTGAGGACCTTTACCGTAGCAAACCCACATTATCGGGTAGGGGTCAGGGGAGGCTCTGATGAAACCTTGGATTGTACTCGGTGGTTCCATTCTCATAACCACTGCAGCAGCAATATTGCTGCCGTCCTTACAGATGCTGGACTCGGGAACCGCAGCAGTTCGTGAAACACAGGCGACAATCTCGCCCCAGCAACGAGTGCTGCTGACGGATGACAATCTGGTAGATACACTGAATGAGCTTCCATTGACTACACCGATTGCAAGTGTAAGCTGGGAACATTCAGTCCTGACCCTGGATGTTAAGCTGTCCAAGGAAGAAACGACGCCGCTGGAGATTTATCAAAACATGGCAGAGCTTGCCGCTTTTAGTTTTTACGGAACGACGAATGTACGGCAATTGCTGTTGCGGGTTGTGGCGCAGGACGAATGGTCAGGGCAACGTCATTTGCTGCTGGCATCCGATATACGCCGTAACGAGTGGACGAACGAGGCGCTGGAGCAGCTAAGAAATCGGGAA
Organism: Paenibacillus ottowii; assembly: GCF_006874425.1. Taxonomy (GTDB): domain Bacteria; phylum Bacillota; class Bacilli; order Paenibacillales; family Paenibacillaceae; genus Paenibacillus; species Paenibacillus ottowii. The sequence continues at coordinate 351,725 of NZ_VIJZ01000002.1, read as the reverse complement.
GGTGCTGAGCTGCCAGAAGATTTGAAATCTCGTTTCCGCATTACAGTAACACCCATGTGGCAAAACAGGTTTAGCGGTGTATATACAAACTAGATGTTTCTACCGCCGGACCTACAGTACTTTAGTCGCGAATCATTTTAAATTGTGATATAATATAAGGCATTGCAATTATTTGAGTATACCAGAAAGTCATGGCTCGGAGGCTTAGGATGAAACCGTATCGCGTACCCCAATTAGCAAAGAAATATGTGGAATACGACATGATTCAACAACATACGGAAATGCCGGCTTTTCCTGACAACCGCACCCGTTTGCTGTTTGTGTTTTTGAACCGGAATGCGCAAGGGCTGCATGCCAGTGAGGATGAACTGTACGCTTTGGTTACATCACTTGTGCAGATGGGGCTGGATACGCATGATATGATTGATACTTTGTCCGGTATACGAAGCCCGGAAGAGATGCGTTCCAGACAGCTGAAGGTGTTAGCCGGTGACTACTTCAGCAGCCGTTTTTATCAGCTACTTGCACTGGCGGGTCGAATTGAGGCCATTTCAAAGCTGAGTGATGCTGTATGTGAAGTGAACGCAGGAAAAATGAGTTTGTACTGGGAGATGAAGAATTTTCGGTTGGATGGCGCTCAGTATTTATCTCAAATGGTTCGCTTCAAACAGGAGCTTTTTTTATCATTTACTTCTCTCATTGCAGAACAGGATCAGGAAGTTTGGAAGCAGCTTCTTAACGAATTCTCTCTCTGTGATACGCTAATGGAGGAGTGGGAGAAGCGGGCAGAACCGGACAAGTCCCGTTTCGGATATATGTTCTGGCATATTTACGGCAACGGAGACCAGCATGAGCAGCTGCAACTTTCAGAAGGCGGTGCTAAAACAGAAGTTTGGCGTAAGCTTGTTCTGAAATATAAGGCCGAGGATGCGATACTGGACAAGCTTCGCACGGCTGTTACACACATCCGGCAGGTTCTGTCAGATGAACAAAATACGGGGATTGAGGAATTTGAATGCATGCTTGAGCCTTTCCTGAAGCTGCTACATAGTTCGCACCCGGTTGTAAGGGAAGGTTAGGTGAACGTCATGGGATCAAGCGACACCAAGCCGAAAGAGCAATTCGTTCATAGCGTGTTTGAGAGTATAGCCGGGAAATACGATTTGATGAACGATATACTGAGCTTTCGCAGACATAAGGCTTGGCGGAAATTTACAATGAAAAAAATGAACATGCATCGCGGCGATACGGCAATCGATCTTTGTTGTGGGACGTGTGACTGGACGCTTGCGATGGCGCGTGCAAGTGAAAGTGGTCACATCATAGGACTGGATTTCAGCCAGAACATGCTCAATGTTGGCGAGCGTAAGATAACATCAGAATCCCGTGAAAAGCAAATCAGGCTTGTTCAAGGCAACGCGATGGATCTACCTTTTGAAGACAATACATTTGATTATGCGACGATTGGCTTCGGTCTACGTAACGTGCCGGATCTGCGCCGGGTGTTGCAGGAAATGCAACGAGTCGTCAAGCCTGGCGGGCAGGTCGTATGTCTGGAGTTGTCCAAGCCTACTTGGCAGCCGTTCAAGGGAATTTACTATGCATATTTTCAACACATCTTGCCCATGCTCGGCAAATTGTTCGCCAAACGTTATGAGCAGTACAAATGGCTCCCTGATTCGTTGGCGCTTTTTCCAGGAAGGGATGAACTGGCTAACATCTTTCGTGAAGTCGGATTGAAGGATGTTCAGGCTCATTCTCTCACCGGAGGCATTGCGGCATTGCATATTGGAATCAAGGAGAGTCAGCATGTTTAAGAAAATTGCTATTTTTTTGGAAATGATTAAAATTGAACATACCTTATTTGCGCTCCCATTTGCATTTATGGGGGCTGTCTTGGGGTCAGTTGTCGTGACAGGCAACCTTCCCTCATGGCCGCAGATCGGTTGGATATTGTTGGCTATGGTTGGCGCGCGTAGCGCAGCCTTCGGCTTCAATCGTATGATTGACCGTGTGATTGACGGGAAAAATCCGCGTACAGCAGGACGTGCTATCCCGGCAGGGCTGCTCAAATCAAGCGAAGTGGTGATTTTCATTATCGTTAGCTTGTTGCTGTTATTCTGGGCATCATTCAAGTTAAGTCCGCTGGCGTTCAAGCTGTTCCCGCTGGCCTTTTTTATGCTTGTTTTTTACTCCTACACCAAGCGTTTCACTTGGCTTTGCCATATTGTACTTGGTTTGACCATTGGTTTGGCGCCGCTAGGCGCATGGGTTGCAGTAACGGGACAAATAGATTTGACTGCTATCGTACTTTACCTCACGATTGCATTTTGGACCGCTGGATTTGATGTTATTTATGCTTGTCAAGATATTGATTTTGATCAGAGCGAAGGGGTTTATTCTATTCCTGCCCGTTTTGGTATAGCAGGTGCTCTGAGCCTCGCTCGGGCGTTCCATGTCATTACGGCGATTGGATTTATTGTACTGTTCTTTATTGCAGATTTGAGCTGGTGGTATCTGGCGGGCATGATTATTTCATACATTATTTTATTTTATGAGCACTATATTGTATCTCCAAAAGATCTAAGTCGTTTGCAGACGGCATTTTTTACGATGAACGGTGTACTTAGCATTGTCGTATTTGCTTTTACACTGATTGATTTGGTGGTGCGTTTATACTAATGGATAATCAGGTGAGCAACCATCAAGGCAAACGAATCGTTATTGGTATTACAGGTGCGAGCGGAAGCATTTATGGTGTACGACTGGTAGAGACACTGCTGGACTTGCAGTATACAGTTCACCTGATTGTATCCAATGCTGGCTGGCGGGTATTGAAAGAGGAGCTGGGCTGGAATGTGACTGACCGGGAAGGAGCTTTGAATGAACAATTCGGAGGCCGTCCCGGTTCTCTTGTATACCATCCGTTTACAGATATTGGAGCTTCGATTGCGAGCGGTTCTTATCTGGTCGATGCCATGATTATCATGCCATGCTCGATGGGGACGTTGTCAGCGGTAGCGCACGGTTCGTCTGATAATCTCATGGCACGTGCAGCAGATGTTATGATGAAGGAAGGGCGCCCGTTGATCCTTGTGCCTCGCGAGACGCCGCTGCATGCCATTCATTTGGAAAATATGCTTAAGCTTGCGCGACTCGGCGTCAAAATGATTCCGGCCATGCCAGCTTTTTATTTTCATCCGAAAACACTGGATGATATTGTACTGTTCCTCGTAGGCAAAGTATTAGACAGCTTGCGTATAGAACATCAACTGTTTACGAGATGGGGGGATTCCGATGCCGACACCGGACACCAAGACAATCACAATCGGAAAAATTAAATACACAAACGCTTGGCCTATTTTTCATTACTTTAATCCTTCAAAACTTCTCCATTCGGCGGAGATGGTTTCCAAAGTTCCGGCTGAATTGAATCGAGGCATGCTGAATGGAAGTTTGGATATGAGTGCGATGTCCTCCTTTGCGTATGCATCAGGTGCTGAGGAGATGCTGTTATTGCCGGATTTATCCGTCAGTGCAGACGGTCCGGTCCAATCCATTTTACTATTTTCACGCAAACCGCTAAATGAAATCATTAACGGTACCATTGCATTGACGAATACCTCAGCCACCTCGGTGAACTTATTGAAAATTTTGATGAAAAAGGCATGGGAAGGCCAGCCTACTTACTTTGACTGTGAACCAGATCTTGATTTAATGTTGGAACAGGCAGATGCAGGGCTGCTGATTGGAGATCACGCGATCAAGGCGTCCTGGCGAAGTGAGGGCCTATATGTAACCGACCTCGGAGAAGAGTGGAAACGCTGGACGGGCTACAGTATGACTTTTGCTGTATGGGCAGTACGGCGTGCTGTTGCTGCTGAGAACCCGGCTGCGGTGGCTGAAATTGCGAGTGCGTTCCGTGTAAGCAAGCAGCGTAGTCTATCTGATCTGACATCTGTTATTGCTGAAGCTTGCAAGGAAATCGGAGGTTCAGAAGATTATTGGGAGCGCTACTTTACGAATCTGTGTTATGATTTTGAAGAGAAGCAACAACAAGGTTTAGAGCTTTATTTTAAGTATGCATATGAACTGGGGCTGCTTGACCGACTAGTGAAGCCGCTTCTCTGGAGTGACAATACGCTGACACGGGTGAAAGAATGAAACGATTGGATTTGTTCGGTTTATTAAAAAAGGATATGAACTTCATAGAAGAAGAGCTGTACCGTAGCATTGACAGTAGGGAGCCGTTGATTAATGATACGTCGCTTCATCTGCTTAAAGCAGGGGGCAAGCGTTTGCGTCCCGTATTTGTATTGCTGGGAGGCAAGTTTGGAGAATATGATCTGGATAAGCTCAAGCGCATAGCCGTACCTCTGGAACTGATTCATTCAGCCTCTCTCGTTCACGACGATGTGATTGACGATGCGGAATTAAGACGCGGTCAACCCACTGTGAAGTCCAAATGGGACAATCGGGTGGCTATGTACACCGGAGACTACATATATGCACGCGCACTATCTATTGCCGCCGGACTGCCGAATCCCGATATCCACCGGGTGCTGTCTAAGGCATTGGTACAGATGTCGATTGGTGAAATGGAACAAATACGTGATTTTTTTAATGTGGATCAGAGTGTGCGCAATTATTTGCTGCGCATACGACGTAAAACGGCATTGTTGATCGCGGTTAGCTGCCAGTTGGGAGCTATGGCTGCAGGTGCACAGGAAAAAGTCAATTCTCTGCTGTACAGCTATGGCTATAACGTAGGAATGGCTTTTCAGATTCAAGATGACTTGCTCGATCTATGTGGAACGGAAAAAAAGATTGGCAAGCCGCCAGGCAGCGATATGAGACAGGGCAATATTACGCTTCCGGTTATTTATGCGCTTGAACAACCCGAGTTGCGGGACGATCTGCTGGCTGAAATCCGCCGGATTCAGGATGGAGATGGGCAAGGAGACGCCCGCGAAGCGGTGGATATGATCAAAAAAAGTGAAGGAATCACTAAAGCTGAAATTCTCGCCGACCGATATATTAATAAAGCGCTAAATGCGCTGGACTTACTACCAGATGTCAAAACAAAAAAGACGCTGCGCGATATTGCTCATTTTGTAACACGCCGCTCCTACTAAAGTTTTATTTTAGGTTTGCTGTGACAAAATTCTTTAACCGTTTCCAAGCTTTCTGTTACAATACAGATTAGTACTGTATAAATACATTAGATTGGATTGGGAGTGAGCCGATGGATCGTACGTTTTTGATGGTTAAACCGGATGGTGTACAACGCGGACTGATTGGACGTATTGTCAGTCGTTTGGAAGACAAAGGCTTCAAAATGGCGGCTGGCAAGCTGGTGCAGGTATCTAGAGAACAGGCAGAACGGCATTATGCGGAGCATGTGGGCAAGCCTTTTTTTGAGGAGCTTGTAGGCTTTATCACATCAGGTCCTGTATTTGCCATGGTCTGGGAAGGGGATAACATTGTTACACTTTCCCGCTTACTGATTGGTAAAACACAAGTGACCGAAGCTCTTCCGGGCACCATTCGTGGAGACTTTGCTGCACATACACCGTTTAACCTCATTCATGGTTCAGATTCACCGGAGAGTGCAGAGCGCGAGATTACAAATTTTTTCACACCGGAAGAATTGGTTCGGTATGAAAAAACTGTAGCGACCTGGGTATAAGTTTAATTACGTATGAAGAAGGATGGTAGCATGACGGATATGGAACTGGGTCAGACGGACCCCGATTACACAGCGTTTATCCGCAAAATCAAGGACAGCACAGGTATTGATCTTGCACAATACAAAGAAGCACAGATGAAAAGGCGGTTAACGACGCTTCGCAACAAAAACGGGTTTCCCAGTTTTGTTTCTTTTTATGATGCCATGATGAAGGAAAAATCTTTATTCTATGAATTTCTGGATCGGATGACGATCAATGTTTCCGAGTTTTGGCGAAATCCCAATCGCTGGGAAGTGCTGCGGGATATCATTTTGCCACAGCTGCTTGTAGGGAAGCAAAAGCTTAAGCTGTGGAGTGCAGCCTGCTCAACTGGGGAAGAGCCTTATAGTTTAGCTATGATTCTCGACGGTAAAGGGATTTTAGGGAATTGCTCCATTACAGCTTCCGATATTGATGATGGTGCATTGGCTAAAGCCAAGGAGGGGAGATATTTGGAGCGCTCGCTCAAGGATGTGCCTGAGCAGGTAGCTAGCAAATATTTTAAACCGGATGGTGCGATGTACCGGATTGATGACCGTTTAAAACAGGCTGTGAAATTTCAAAAGCAAAACTTGCTGCTGGATCGATTTGAGGATGGATATGATCTCATCATCTGTCGAAATGTTATGATTTATTTTACAGAAGAGGCCAAACATGTATTGTATCAAAAGTTTGCTGCCAGTCTTCGTCCCGGCGGTGTCTTATTTGTCGGCAGTACCGAGCAAATCTTTTCTCCAAACCAATATGGGCTGGAATCGACTGAAACCTTTTTTTATCGTAAAAAAGCATAAGCCTGCACATAGCATCCATAGTTTCGTAGGAACTTATTTCTATCCATAAGTAATGGCTGGCTTATCAACAGCGCACGTCCTTTGAGCCCTTCTGGCTGAGGGACGTGTTTTTGTTTATCTGATCACATGTGGCTTTTCTTGTCAAAGAAAGGTGCGTATACTATAATGAAGCACAGTTAAAGGTTTTAGCGATGCACAGTTTAACAGTTTAAAGGGGGAACGCGTCATGAGTTTACGTTATTTAACCGCGGGGGAAACGCATGGTCCCCAGCTAACTGCCATTGTAGAGGGTATGCCGAGTAATTTGAAGTTGGATTTTGAAGAATTGAATTTTCAGTTGCACCGTCGTCAGAAAGGATATGGACGGGGGCGGCGCATGCAAATTGAAAAAGATACGGCGAAGATTGCCGGCGGCGTACGTCACGGTTATACCACAGGAGCACCGATTGCGCTAGTTGTGGAAAATAACGATTGGAAGCACTGGCAGAATATTATGAATATTGAGCCTATTGAAGGCAGTGATGAAGAAAAACGTCGGGTTCATCGGCCACGCCCGGGTCATGCGGATTTGAATGGCGGTATGAAATACAACCTGAAGGATCTTCGTAACGTGTTGGAACGCTCCAGTGCACGTGAAACAGCAATTCGTGTGGCGTGCGGCGGTTTGGCTCGTCAATTGCTGGCTGAATTCGGAATCAAGGTGGCAGGTCAGGTCATCCGCATTGGTGAAATCGAAGCTCCTTATCGTGATTTGCCGATTGATGAACTGATTGCCGTCACCGAAGCTTCTTCGGTGAGAGTAACCGATCCGGAAACCGAAAAGAAAATGGAAGCATATATTGACCTGATCAAGCAAGAAGGCGACTCCGTCGGTGGGGTAGTGGAATGTATCGTAGAAGGTGTTCCAATTGGACTAGGTAGTCATGTACAGTTTGATCGTAAGCTGGATGCACGTATCGCACAAGGAGTCATGTCGATCAATGCATTTAAAGGTGTGGAAATCGGCATCGGGTTTGAAGCAGGGGAACTGCGCGGTTCACAGGTGCATGATGAAATTCTGTATGATGAGGAACGTGGGTATCACCGTCGTACGAATCGTTTGGGTGGTTTTGAGGGTGGCATGACCAACGGAATGCCCGTGGTGGTTCGTGGCGTAATGAAGCCGATCCCCACACTCTACAAGCCGCTGCAAAGCGTCGATATTGATACGAAGGAAGCGTTCACTGCCCAAGTTGAGCGTTCGGATGCATGTGCGGTACCAGCGGCAAGCGTAGTCATGGAGCATGTGGTAGCTTGGGAGATAGCCAAAGCTTTGTTAGAAAAATTCGGCGGGGATTCAATCGAAGAAATCCGCGCGAATATTGCATCCTATGAACAACAATTGGAGCAGTACTAAGATGAGTACGCTGACGGTACAACTCGGCGAACGTTCTTATCCTATTCATATCGGACGTGGGTTGTTGCATCAAGCCGGAGAGTCGTTAAAGGAACGAGGAATTGCCCAAAAAAGCCCATTGTTGATTGTTTCAGACGAAAATGCAGCGGGATTCTACCTGGCAACATTGGAGAACAATCTTCAAGAGTCGGGATACAAAACGGTATCATTTGTCGTTAAGCCAGGAGAAACATCCAAGTCGCTTGCTGTATTTGAGCAGGGGATAACAGCAGCCATTGAGGGCGGTCTGGATCGCAATTCAGCCGTTATCGCTCTTGGTGGTGGTGTGGTGGGTGATTTAGCTGGATTTGTGGCTGCTTCTTTTATGAGAGGCATCAAATTCGTACAGGTTCCAACGACAATCCTCGCTCATGACAGCAGCGTGGGTGGTAAGGTCGGTATTAATCATCCTTTGGCGAAAAATATGATAGGGGCCTTCCATCAACCGGAACTTGTACTTTATGACGTAGATACGTTGTCAACACTACCTCCGCGCGAGGTATCTGCAGGACTAGCTGAAATGATCAAACACGGCCTGATCTGGGCTGCTGATTTTGCTCAGTGGTGTCATGAACATGCGACGGATTTGCTCGCACTGGATGCGGCGGCACTGGAGTACGGACTGGAGAAGGGATGTTCCATTAAAGCCGAAGTCGTGTCGCGCGATGAACGAGAAAATGATGTACGCGCTATTCTAAATTTAGGTCATACGATTGGTCATGCGATTGAAGCCATTGCGGGATATGGTGAGTTTTTACATGGAGAAGCTATTTCTATTGGTATGGTCGGCTCCGCGCTTCTGGGTGTGAAGCTAGGGGCAGATCCATCTTTGGTAGACGATACGAAGGAAATGCTGTCTTCGTTGCGCTTGCCGACTTCTCTTCCATCACATCTGGAAACAGATCGACTGCTTGAAGCGATGATGCATGACAAAAAGTTCAAAGAAGGCAGCATTACTTTCGTTGTCCCACGTAGTATTGGGCGTGTGGAGGTTGTGAAGGATATTTCCGTCTCTTACATCCGGGAAGTCATTGAACAGTTAAAAAAGGAGGCGTGAAGATGTACAATCGTGGAATTCGTGGCGCGACGACCGTCGCGAATAATGAAGCAGATGAAATTTTGGAAGCAACAAGCCAACTATTGGATGAAATTGTATCCTACAATGAAATTCAGCCAGAGGATATTAGTAATGTATGGATAACAGTGACCCATGACCTGGATGCTGCCTTTCCAGCCATGGCCATCCGTAAGCTTGATGGCTGGGATATGGTTCCGCTGATGTGTGCATTGGAAATTCCTGTGCCAGGTAGTTTACCGAAGTGCATCCGTTTAATGGTACAGGTGAACACCGACAAATCCCAGCGGGAAATCAAGCATGTATATTTAAACGGAGCGCAGGCATTAAGACCAGATCTAGCTTCCCAGGGGAAATAAGCGCCTGTTTTTGAAGTTGATGGTTGCCAAAGTAACATCCCATGAGATATAGTGTGTGTAGCAGAGTTGAGTAGAGTAGAGTTAGCCAGAGCAGAGTTGAGATGAGAAGAGTGTAGCCTTAGCCAATTCCATATGAGATTACAGAGACCGGCGGTAGCGGATAAGCTTTTGTCCATGAAGAGACCTTCTTCTACAGAGAAGCTTATTTGAGGTGACCTGCGTGGTTGTGCAAAAGGGATAAGTGTATGCTTTTGTCTATTTGCTGTAATCATTCTACATATGGAGCATTCTTATAATTTCAATAACTGACAGCCTCTACCTTACGGGTAGAGGCTTTTTTATTCTCTCCATGGGTTCTGCGCCAAATTGGAAAGGAAGTGATCTCATGTTAACGCCGCATGTGGAGCAAGTGATAGCAATGGCGAATGAATTTAACCTGATTCCTGTGTACAAAAAAGTGCTGGCTGATATGGAGACGCCGATTCGGATTTTCCGTCGGTATGCTGAGCGGGACCGTGCCTTTCTGCTGGAGAGCGTAGAGGGAGGCGAACAGTGGGCGCGCCATTCCTTCATCGGAACAGACCCGTTTCTCATGGTCTCGGGAAAAAAAGGTCGATTGATTTTGGAGCAACATGGAAAACGTCAAATATTAAGCGATAAGCCACTTGAAGCGCTCAAAGCATTGCTTCGTAAATATCGTAGTCCGAAACTGAAAGACATGCCTCCCTTTACAGGCGGGGCTATCGGATTTTTTGGATATGACCTGCTTCAATACTATGAACAGCTGCCAGAGCACGCGGTAGATGATTTGAATATGGACGATATTCGTTTTATGTTTTGTGATCAAGTTATTGTCTTTGATCATGTAAAACAACAAATTCTGCTGGTTGGCAATGTTCATATTGGTGAAGGGTTCCGCGAGGAGGATATTCGTGCTGCTTATGCAGATGTGGAACGCAAGTTGGAGATTACGGCGCAGTATTTGCGCAAGCAATCCCCGCCGGAACGATTAGGATCAACTTCCATTCCTGATGATGTGGAACTGGGTGAAATTCAGTCCAATGTGACAAAGGAACAGTTTATATCAAACGTAGAGCAGGCCAAGGAGTATATCCGTTCTGGTGATATTTTTCAGGTTGTGCTATCCCAGCGTTTTCACATTGATACAGAGGCCTCGCCATTACAAGTATACCGCGTGCTGCGCACGATGAACCCGTCGCCATATATGTATTATTTGAAAATGGATGACGAGATCATCGTAGGCACTTCGCCGGAGGCACTCGTCAAGGTGGAAAACGGCCGCGTAGAGACCCGACCGATTGCAGGAACAAGACCACGTGGCGTAACGGAAACCGAAGATGCGGCACTTGCTGAGGAACTGTTGAAGGATGAAAAAGAACGTGCAGAGCATCTGATGCTGGTCGATTTGGGGAGAAATGACTTGGGGCGTGTATCCCAGTTTGGCACTGTTAAATGCGATACGTTCATGGAGATTGAGCGCTATTCTCACGTCATGCACATTGTATCTAATGTGTCGGGTGAGCTGCGTGAGGACAAGGATTTCTTCGATGCTTTCCTGTCTTGCCTGCCGGCCGGCACTGTATCAGGGGCTCCAAAGCTGCGAGCCATGGAGATTATTGCTGAGCTGGAGCGGGAAGCACGCGGAACCTATGCGGGAGCAATTGGATATTTGGGCTTCTCAGGCAATATGGATGCTTGCATTACGATTCGCACGATTGTGTTTAAAAAGAACCGGGCCTATGTCCAGGCGGGCGCTGGAATTGTGTGGGACTCCGTACCGGAAAGCGAGTATCAGGAGACGGTGAATAAAGCAAAGGCACTGCTGAAAGCAATCCGAACGGCAGAAGCGATGTTCCCAGCAACGACACAGCCCTACAACAGCGTCATCAACCAAGATTATTTGTACACTCCGTAACACACACAAATCTGATTCTGAGGAGGAGACGACAATGGAACGACATGACATGATGCAAATAGGGTTAAGCCGGATCATTGAAGGACAGCATCTTTCGCGTACGGAGGCCCGTAGCGTGATGGAACAGATTATGAGTGGGAGTGCTACACAGGCGCAAATCGGCGGGCTGCTAACGGCTCTTCGCCTCAAAGGAGAGACGGTGGATGAAATCACCGGTTTTGCCGAAGCAATGCGCAGCTATGCCAGTCCAGTGCAAGCAGGAGAAGGCAACAGTCGTTTGCTGGATACATGCGGCACCGGAGGTTCAGGCATTCACAAGTTTAATATTTCTACCATTTCCGCTATTATCGCGGCTTCGGTTTCTGTACGGGTAGCCAAGCACGGCAACCGCTCTGCAAGTGGGCGTGCCGGGAGTGCTGATGTTCTGGAGGCGCTCGGAGTCAACATTCATCTGACGAGTGATCAGGCGCGGTCGTGTCTGGACCGTATTGGCATCTGCTTTTTATTCGCACAGCTGTATCATCCGTCTATGAAGCATGCTGCGGCGCCGCGCCGCGAGCTAGGTGTGCGGACGGTATTCAATATGCTCGGTCCATTGACGAATCCGGCTGGTGCGGATCGACAGCTGTTGGGCATTTATGACGCTGGCAAAACGGAAGTGATCGCCGAGGTATTGAACCAGCTCGGCTCCAAACGAGCCATGGTTGTCAGCAGTTTGGACGGACTAGATGAAATTAGTATTTCAGCTGTGACACGAGTATCCGAGCTCAAGGATGGCAAGGTTCACACATTTGAGCTTCACCCGTCGGATCTGGGCTTGCAGACGCATTCTCTCGATCAGGTGTTGGGCGGCGATGCACAGGTTAACGCAGATATCATACGGCGAATTTTGAACGGAGAGCATGGTGCTTACCGTGATGTTGTGTTAGCGAATGCAGGAGCGTGTATCTATGTCTCAGGTGCAGCAGCTACTCTGACAGACGGAGTAAAGCGAGCGGCAGAAGCCATTGACTCTGGACGGGCACTTTCCAAGCTGGATCAATTAATACAGGCAACGGGGGAATATCAATATGTATCTTGATAAAATTGTAGTGACGAAGCGACAAGAAGTGGAGCAGCTAAAGCAGCATTTTCAAATTAATAAAGCCGAACGCTTAATTGCGGATTTACCTTTGACGAGAGGATTCGAACATGCGCTCGCCCGCGGACGCAACCGTCCGCTCGGACTGATTGCTGAAGTGAAAAAGGCCTCCCCGTCAAAAGGATTGATTCGACCCAATTTCCAGCCAGTGGATATTGCACGTGCATATGAGGGAGCGGGAGCCGATTGCATTTCTGTACTGACGGATGTGACGTATTTTCAGGGAAGCCCTGAATATTTACAGCAAATTCGCGATCAGGTGAAAATTCCGTTGCTGCGGAAAGATTTTATCATTGATGAACGGCAAATCTATGAAGCTCGTCTATTGGGAGCAGATGCGGTACTGCTGATTGCGGCTATCCTGGAACCCCATGTATTAGGGTCATTCTTACAAATCGCCAAGGAGCTTGGGCTGGACGCACTGGTAGAGGTGCACGACAGTGAGGAACTTAAAGCAGTGCTGGATCTAGGAACAGCTACCTTAGTTGGTGTAAACAATCGCAATCTCCGGACATTTGAGACCCGTCTACAGACGACAGAGGAGCTGATCTCCCTGATCCCTAAAGGGGTTACATTCATCAGTGAAAGTGGCATTGCAGGACCGGACGATGTGAAATATCTGTATTCGGTAGGTGCGCACGGCATTTTGGTAGGGGAGCATTTGATGCGTAAGGAAGATGTAGGACAGGCTGTAGCTGACTTGATGGACGGGGTTAAAGCATGAACAAAACGGGCGTAAAAATTTGTGGACTTCAAAGCGTTGAAGTGCTAAAATCTATCGTAAACTTACCGGTCGATTATATAGGTTTTGTGTTTGCTGACAGCAAACGCCGGATTGACGGCGCACATGCTGGAGAGTTGCTTCGCGTATTGGATGAATGGGCACCAGGCAGCAGACCTCGTAGCGTGGGCGTATTTGTGAACCCTGATGATGCACTGTTAAATGATGTGATGGAGAAAGCACCATTGGACGTCATTCAGCTGCATGGACAGGAGAGTCCGCAGCGTTGTCAGGAGCTTAAGGAACGTTTTGGCATACAGGTATTCAAGGCCTGGTCTGTGGATAGCCAAGGGCAGACGGTGAAGGACCTGGTAGAACGCCGGGCGGGCGAATTAGAGGCTTATGTCGGAACGATTGATGCTTTACTGCTGGATACATATGATCCCCTGTATGGTGGCGGTTCTGGAAAAACGTTTGTATGGGATCGAATTCCTGCTTATCAGGCTTGGGCTCATCAACATGGAATCCCTCTGTTTGTAGCTGGAGGGCTAACTGCCGATAACGCAGAAAAGCTGATTAACGAATATCATCCCGACGGGCTGGATGTTTCCAGCGGTGTAGAGACGAACGGAGTCAAGGACATTACAAAAATCACAGCATTCATAGAAAGGGTGAAGCAGGCATGACACAATTACCTGATAACAACGGACGTTTTGGAACATTTGGCGGACGTTTTGTACCGGAAACGTTGATGAACGCACTGATTGAATTAGAGGAATCCTACCGAAAATATGCGGATGATCCTGAATTTAAAGCAGAGTTGAACGGACTTCTAAAAGACTATTCGGGCCGGGAAACGCCGCTTTATCATGCGGAGCGTCTGAGTCAACATCTAGGCGGAGCTAAAATTTACTTGAAGCGTGAAGATTTAAACCATACCGGTGCCCACAAAATCAATAATGCATTGGCCCAGGGGTTGCTGGCGAAGCGCATGGGTAAACAGAAAGTCATTGCCGAAACAGGTGCAGGACAGCATGGTGTAGCGACAGCTACTGTGGCTGCATTGCTTGGTTTGGAATGCAAGGTGTTTATGGGCGAAGAGGATACGGTGCGCCAGCAGTTGAACGTATTTCGGATGCAGCTTTTGGGTGCGGAAGTGATTCCGGTGACATCCGGTACGCGTACACTTAAGGATGCCGGGAATGAAGCTTTGCGCTATTGGGTGAGCCATGTCCATGATACGTTTTATATTTTGGGTTCGGCTGTCGGCCCGCATCCGTATCCGATGATGGTACGAGACTTCCAGCGCGTGATAGGCGATGAAACACGTCGTCAGATCTTGGAGAAGGAAGGCAGACTTCCGGATGTTATTGTGGCAGCAATCGGTGGCGGAAGCAACGCAATCGGCATGTTTTACCCTTTTATAGAGGATCAGGGTGTTGCTTTGGTTGGCGTGGAGGCTGCTGGAAAAGGCGTCGACACGGAATTCCATGCAGCTACCATGAGCAAGGGAACACAAGGGGTCTTCCAAGGCTCTATGAGTTATCTGCTGCAGGATGAGTATGGACAGGTCCAGCCTGCGCATTCCATCTCGGCTGGACTGGATTATCCAGGTGTTGGACCAGAGCATTCATACTTAAAAGACATTGAGCGGGCTAAATATGTTCCGATTACCGATCAGGAAGCACTGGATGCACTTCAGCTCCTTTGCCGTACCGAAGGAATACTTCCTGCATTAGAGTCGGCACATGCTGTTGCACAGGTCGCCAAGCTGGCACCTACGTTGACCGCAGATGATATTATCGTTATTTGTTTGTCTGGGCGCGGGGATAAAGATGTGGACTCCATTATCAAGTATTTGGGAGGAAATCCGTCATGAATTTAATTGATCAGGCGTTTGAACGCCTTAAAAATGAAGGCAAAACGGCATTAATTCCTTTTCTGACGGTAGGCGACCCGGATGTGGATACTACAATAGAGATCATTCGGCAGTTAGAGTCGGCCGGAGCCGATATATTGGAACTAGGCGTACCTTACTCGGACCCGTTGGCAGACGGCCCTGTGATTCAGCGTGCGTCTGAACGTGCACTGAAACGGCAAATTACGATCCGCACCTGTATGGAGACCGCGTCTCTGGCTAGAGTAGCAGGTTCAAGCCTGCCTTTTATTCTGTTCACGTATTATAATCCTGTATTGCAGATGGGGATGGATGCTTTCTTTGCAGGCTTGCAGGAGCATGGTATCAGTGGTCTGATTATTCCGGATCTTCCGCTTGAAGAAGCAGAAGAGTTGGGAGGACGGGCAGCCGAGGTGGGAGTGCATTTGATCCCGCTGGTAGCCCCAACGTCTGAACAGCGAATTGAGCGCATTGTTCGGCAGGCCCGTGGGTTTGTATACTGTGTATCTTCGCTGGGTGTAACCGGAGAAAGAGCTTCTTTTTTTGAAGGAATAGAGGGCTTTATCGCGCAGGTCAAACGGCATACGAATGTTCCGGTGGCGATAGGCTTTGGTATTTCGAATCGTGAGCAGGTTGTCCGGTTTTCTGATATTTGCGATGGTGTTGTGGTTGGCAGTGCCATCGTACGTCAGGTGGAAGAAGCCATTCCATTGCTGGAGGATTCTGCCCGCAGAAAAGAAGGGCTTTTGCAAATTCGTGATTTTGTGGCACAATTAAAGCAGTAACAGGTGTCAAAATAGAAATTTTAAATTAGTTCTATGGGATAGAGGAGGTAAGGGCATGCAACCTAAACCGCATATTGTACATTTGCCAGTATATCAGCCCGGTAAACCGATTGAGGATGTGAAGCGTGAATTGGGACTCGATGAAGTCATCAAGCTTGCCTCAAACGAGAATCCGTATGGCAGTTCTCCTAAAGTGTTGCAGGCCATTCAGCAGGAGTTTGCTAACATCAGTGTATATCCTGACGGAAGTGCAGTTGCTCTGACACAGGCGCTAGCTAAACAAACGGGTTTAAAAGAAGAACAGTTTATCTATGGCTGTGGCTCTGACGAAATTATTGCGTTGATTACGCGTGCTTTCCTCCTTCCAGGGGAAGAAAGCATCATGGCTGATCAGACATTTTCAGTATATAAAAGCAACGTGGAAATTGAGGGAGCAGTTGCAGTTGAGGTGCCGTTGCGTGAGGGTGTACATGATCTGGATGCTATGCTGTCGCATATCAATGACCGTACAAAAATTATTTGGATCTGTAATCCAAATAATCCGACGGGAACGATTGTACCCGAAGCCGAATTGATAGCGTTTCTGAACCAAGTACCCAAGCATATTATGGTGGTGCTAGATGAAGCCTATGCTGAGTTTGTAATAGATCGTTCATATCCGGACGGCATTCGTTTGTTGTCAGCTTACGAAAATTTGGTTGTACTGCGTACCTTCTCCAAAATCTATGGTCTGGCTTCGTTACGTATCGGATATGGTATGGGAGCTGAGTCAACCATTCGCTTGATCAATCAGGTTCGCGAGCCGTTTAATACTTCACGGGTAGCACAAGCTGCGGCCATTGCTGCCTTGGAAGATCAGGAATTTGTTCAGGAATGTCGGGATCGTAATGCAGAGGGTAGAGCTTATTTGCAAAATGAGTTGAAACGTCTGGGGCTGGAGTCTTTCCCGGCACATGGTAATTTTATTATGCTGGATGTACGCCGTCCATCCGGTGAGGTATTTCAGGAGTTGCTTCGTAAAGGTGTGATTATTCGCGCAGGTCATCATAAATATCCGACATATATTAGGGTATCCGTTGGATCACAGCCACAAAATGAGTTGTTTATTCGTGCGCTGGAACAGGTCCTGGGGGCGGAAGCGGCGAAAGTACGCCTATAATTTCCGCAGATGGGATTTGATATGAGATGAAGATTGCTATTTTTGGCGTGGGACTGATTGGCGGGTCCCTCGCACTTTGTTTTAAAGGAAAGCCAGATATTACTGTAGTCGGCCACGCTCATCTCCCTGAACTAGTGGAACCGATGTTAAGCCGTGGTGTCGTGGACACCGCGACTCTTTCAGTTGAAGAGGCGGCAGAGGATGCCGATTTTATTTTTTTATGCGTACCGGTTGGTTTACTGGAGCATTATCTTGAGCTGTTAAGCAAGCTACCGCTTAAAGCGGGGTGTATTATTACCGATGTAGGCAGCACGAAAGCGGCAATTGCCAAAAAGGCATCTGAAATTTCTTTGCGCAACGCTTACTTTATCGGGGGCCATCCGATGGCCGGCTCGGAGCGTTCCGGAGTCAAGGCTGCTTCCGCGCTGCTGTTTGAAAATGCATACTATGTGCTTTCACCAGCAGAGGGTGTGCCTGAGGAAGCATACAGCTCGCTGCAACGTTTGTTGAAACATACCGGCGCTCATGTTGTGCGTGTCCAACCTGATATGCATGATGATATTGTCGGTGCGATTAGCCATCTTCCGCACATTATTGCAGCAGCGCTGGTGAATCAGGTACGAAAGCACAATGATGAGAATCCGTTGTACCGTACACTAGCTGCTGGTGGTTTTCGTGATATTACACGGATAGCCTCTAGTGACCCGGTGGTGTGGCGGGACATTTTGCTCAGTAATCGTGATGTTTTACTGGGTTTGCTGGAAGAATGGAACGGGCAGATTGAGCGATTTACCCACTTGCTGAGAACACAAGACGGAGAGGGAATA
The DNA here is from genome assembly GCF_006874425.1 of Paenibacillus ottowii. Lineage (GTDB taxonomy): Bacteria > Bacillota > Bacilli > Paenibacillales > Paenibacillaceae > Paenibacillus > Paenibacillus ottowii. Next base: position 333,870 of record NZ_VIJZ01000002.1, on the reverse strand, counting down.
GCTGACGAATTTTTGGCAGCTGGGCATTTCCGTAGTGAACTGCCGGAGCGTCGCAAAGGAGTCATCGTCTCTACGTTTGATCTGTATATTGATGTACCGGATACCCCAGGGATTATCGGAAGAATTGCGATGGAGCTAGGAAATCACAGCATTAACCTGAGCAATATGCGAATCATTGAAAGCCGGGAGGATGTTCCTGGCATCATGCGGCTTTCCTTCCGTCAAGAGCGGGATTGGGAACGTGCCAAAGCCTTGCTGGATTCGATGGGCTATAAAGTGGTGGTATAAAGGGGAAAGAGAGTATGAGTATTTGTTAAGGAGGTACTCCGCTCCGCGATTCATTTGATCTTACGATCGCTGTTGCCTGCGGATTTTCTGACTCTATGTTCAAAGGGGGAAATCCACAGGCAAAGGCGAACGCTGCGCTTCTCCAGATTCAAATGAACCTCTACGCTATGGACCGCCTTAAAAGCACCATACTTTCTGGTAGTAAAGTAGTAAGAAAAGATCTAAAGCGATCGAAGGTTCTCTTCGCTCGCTTTTTATGTTAGTTGAAGAAGTAGCAGAGCTACGCGTTATTTTGTAATCACTATCTTTCTATACATACCGTTGAACATTATAGGTGCATCTTCTTTGATTCGCAGTTTTATTTTTTGGGTTTCAAGCAGTTCTTCGAAATTCAATCCTATATCGGTTCCTAACACTTTAATGAGGGGCCTTATTGTTTTTTTGAATAATGAGGGCTTTTTTCCTTTAGGAGAAAACTTATCGAAAATAATAATTTCCCCGTCTTTTTTCAAAACTCGCACCATCTCATCGAAGCATTTATTTGCGTCAGGTACTACCGAGAGAATTAGACTTCCTATTACTATATCAAATTGCTCATCCATAAAATTCATTTGTTGAGCATCCATCTCCAAGAATTGTATGGGGGTATTGCTAAATTTCTTTTTTGCTTTGTTAAGCATTTCAGGTGAATAATCTATGGCAGTAATATCCAGATCATAGTGATTTATTAATTCTAAATCTGCCCCAGTTCCTACACCTACAAAAAGTATTTTTTGCTCGCTATTAAATGACTTTTCTTGAAATATCATCTTTCTAGAATTAAGGAAGCTACCTGAATTAAAAAACTTATCATAAATTGGAGACCAAATCTTATATATTGCCTTATTCCACTTATTATTCATTTCTTGCCCCCTGCCTATTGAAAAATTTATTATATAATAATGTGTTTTAATAGGATAATCAACTAATAGGTAAATTATTGATATATTTTATCAACCAAGATAAGGGGGGGTAAGGAAAAGAGGAGTAATGGAAAACAAAAAAAACCACTCGAGTAAAGCCCCGAGTGGTAGCTACTTTCAGTAAGTAGCTGAGTAGGATAGGAGTGGAGAGAAACCATACTGTACTTTTATTATATGTATACGTTTTCATTCTGTCAATGTTTTTTTAAAGCGTTTTCTTTTTTGTGTAATTATCCTTACGAGTGCCTAAATGGAACACTTTCGTTGGGTTTGTCATTAAATCTGAATAAATTTAAAATCCATTGAAAAGCGGTTTAAATGAATTAGCTGCCAGCGTTTGGGAGCCTTTGCTGGAAATCGTGGGGATTTTGGACTTTTTTACTGGCGGCCATTTTGTGGTACAATGGGTAAGTCCATTTTGGATATTGAATATGTTGGGGATAGCACCGTTAATGTTGGCACTACATAGGGTAAGAAAATAACAAATGTTCCATGATGCTGTTTTATCCATTTGCGCAGAGGGCGCAACTTTTTTTGACCTGTTCGGTATATATAGACAGAATCGGACGGGAAAACAGCACATGTATGGGCGAGGAGGGTCTCACTCGGATGATGACAGATTCCCAGATGATTCAGGAAATCAAACAAGGTAATGTTGAGGTTTATTCAGAATTAATGAGGCGGCACCAACGTAAAATTTTAGCTTTTGTTTATCATATGCTGAAAAGTTCGAACCTGGAAATGATTGCTGAGGACTTATGCTCGGAGACGTTTTATAAGGCGTATCGGAGCCTGCATTCTTTTCGCGAGGTAGATGCATCGTTCTCCACTTGGCTATATACAATTGCACGCAATACGGTGCTAAGTGAGCTTCGTAAGCACCGTAGTGGTCAGGTTCCATTGGAAGAGAGCGGGTATGTACCAGTAGCTCCATCAGATGTGATTCCGGAGCAGGCTGTTCTTCGCGGTGAGAAGGTAGAGATGGTTCGTGAAGCAATCAACAGATTGCCTGAGAAGCAGCGATCTGCGCTGATTTTGCGTGAATATGAGCAATTAGATTATCAGGAGATTGCGACTATTTTAGGACAGACGGTCAGTGCAGTGAAGTCATTGCTTTTCCGGGCAAGAACCAGTGTGAAGACGCAGTTGGAGCCTTATTTTTTTGAGCCTCTCTATGAGGAAAACGAAGGGATGAGCAGCCAATGAAATCCAGGGACGCTGAGGATTTGTTCGCTACAGGCAAAAATGTATCGAAACAAGACTCGGAGCGCAGACGGGCCAAGAGCTCGTCTGCCGGGTGGGAGCATGGTTCGGAAGAGAATGATTGGAATTTGTCAAAAGAAAGTCGATCCGCTATTGGTGATATTTCCTTTGAAATAACAGATGATAAGCTAGAGGCAATGAATCGTAGAGTCATGGATCGCATTTATGAAGAATCACCGTGGCTTGTTCCGGGCGAGCATCGACGTGCGCGTGTAAACCCAGCAGCCCGTAAGTATATGTCTGTATGGATTGCCGGCTTCTTGGCCGTATTCTTGTGCAGCTTTTTGTTTTTAAACTGGAATGGAAGCTCCTCTCAGGAAAGTCCCCCCCAAGCGGCTCCTGTCATGGACACGGGTATTTTACCGACAGGTCTGCTGGAAACTACAAGTACATCTCCACAGTATCAATACCACATTAAAGATGTAAATAGTGGCATTATGGACCCGCTGGTTGCAAGCATTGTTCCTACTTACCCGCAATACTGGATGTTGTTGTCTGTATTGGCACTTGCGCTTGCTTTATTTTCTTTGGGGTGGATCCATCGGACGAGAAGAGTTAGAAATTAGCTGCCCGATAGGCTCTAGATCAAATTCATTTTAATGCCTGAATAACACAACAGCGGAGGATCGGACACAATGCTTATTGGCTTAATCAGACATGGATTGACGGATTGGAATGCGGTAGGTAGAATCCAGGGCCACAGTGATATTCCGTTGAATGAGGAAGGGCGCCGGCAGGCACGCTTGCTGGCAGAACGATTGAAGGAAGAGCCTTATCATTGGGACGGGCTTATTACAAGTAGTCTATCCAGAGCGAAAGAGACGGGGGATATCATTGCCTCTGCTCTGCACTTGCCGTTGCTGGAACCTGATGATCGACTAAGAGAACGCGCTTATGGTCAGGTCGAGGGGATGACACAGGCCGAACGCGAAGAGAAGTGGGGAGTTGACTGGCACCTGCTGGATTTGGGACAGGAAAGCGATGCAGATCTTCAGCTTCGCGCGCTAGCTTTTATGGAGGCGATTTGGACGGAAAATCGGGACAAGAATCTGCTGGTCGTTTCTCACGGCGGTTTTTTGGCTAATTTGTATAAGGCTCTATATCAGGAAAAATTCACGGAACGAATTGGCAATTTGTCATTAAGCGTACTCCAGCGTGAGGATGCGGACTGGGAATCACTTTTGTATAATTGCACAAAGCATTTGCAAGAGAAAAAGTGACTACAACTCAAAACGCTGGTGAAAGACCATGGCTTCTACTCATCGTAGAGCTGTGGTCTTTTTGTTTTTTTCATTATACCTTTGCAAAAAAAGAGGTTTAGAGTCTGCAGATTCCGTCAAAGCTGTGGGTACAACAGGTAAGAATCATTTCCGGATGACAGTCCAGTGACGAGGCGATGGAACAATGAATCTGGCGGATATGCTGACATTTGCGGATATTGTACATTTGAACAGAATCGCAGTGTATTACGATTGTGACTGTAAACCTAATTCCAAGCATGAGTTGATCCAAGGGATTTTGACAAAGCTCGGCAGTAGTAGTTTTTTTGAGACGCAAGTCAAGGAGCTGAGGTTGTCAGAGGTAAGGTTTTTGAATGCACTATTGTTCGATGACCGACCTTACTTCAGTATGGAGGAATTGATTGCGATTGCTAAACAGTCTGTCGAGCAGGACGGGGATGCTGGTGAGCGACCACGAGATATTGTGACCCGTCTGCGTTCTAGTGGCTGGTTGTTCAATGGTTCAACGCACAATACGAGATATTTGTATCAAATTCCGTCGGATATGAAGGAGCGCTTTCGGCGTGTGATGGTACATGACTTTCAAAACAGAATGATTCGGGTAAGCGAACCGTCGTCGTACCGGGATGAAGGACATCTACTGGCGGAGGATTTACGGCTTTTCCTTCAATACATGAGGCAGCATGAAGTTCCGCTTAATCCTGAGGGAGCTTGGTACCGTCGCAATCAGCAGCAGCTAATGGAGCATTTGCACATTGCGGAGCCGTTATTGGGCAAAGGAGGATGGCGATTTGGCTATGGTTCCTCTTTTAAGTTTTACCCGGATCGAATGGCATTACTGTATGATTATGCCCGTCACTCCAAGTATATTGAGGAGAAGGGGGACCGGGTTGAGCTGACCGCAAAGGGGGAGGGACAACAGGAGCTTGCAATTGAGGATGAAATGATACAGCTATTCAGGTTTTGGTTAAGATTGTATAAAGGAGCCGTACCCAATCTGCTTTCACTAGTCTACTGGATTGGAGAATGTGCCAGGCCATGGACATCGTCAGAGTCGCTTTTTGAGCATATCGGTCCCCTGATCCGACCGTTTTACTATGACACCCCCCGTTCGGTCTTTGATCAGAGGATTATACGAATGATGCTTCACTTGGGGATGCTTCGACAAGGTGAGCATTCGACGGGATCCTCTATACAAATGACGGTTTGGGGGCAGAAGTTGGCGGGAGAGTGCCGCCTTGGGCGAAACGACTCGGGTATACGGCTCCATTGACAAGCAGTACACATGTTGATAGAATTTCACCCAAAATATGAGAGGGTGAAGTTGATGCTCATTCACTACAACGGAAATATGCCACAGCTCCATTCATCTGTCTATGTGGCAGAAGGAGCAAAAATTGTTGGAAAAGTAACGATCGGCCAAGATTCCTCCGTATGGTTTAATGCCGTACTGCGCGGGGATATGGCGCCTATCATCATTGGTGAACGCTGCAATATTCAGGACGGTGTCGTGGGACATGTGAACACGGATCAACCTTTGTTGCTGGCGGATGACGTTTCGGTAGGACATGCTGCCATTATCCACGGTTGTACGATAGGCAAGGGCACATTAATTGGTATGGGGGCCATTGTACTCAACGGAGCGGAGCTTGGTGAATATGCTTTAATAGGAGCAGGGTCGGTCGTTACGGAAAATACCAAAATACCACCCTATACTCTTTCTATCGGTACACCTGCCAAAGTGGTGCGCGAATTGACAGATGCAGATTTGCAGCGGATGTCACGAACGACACTCAGCTATGTGGCGAAAGGAAAAGAATATAGGATCTCTTAAACTCATGTTGGAGGTGCATCCTATGGATAAAATGAAGGTTACTTATGAGGTAATGTTGGGCCTGTCTGCTGAAATGGTTTTGGACGAGGCATTACGTAAACACCGGAGTGAAAAACTTTACAAGGATATTGATGAGGCGTTAGCCTCCGGAGATGAAGTAGCTTTTCGTCATCTTACGGATGAGCTGAAAGCAATGAGTTAGAACGCTTCTGGAAAGCTTGAGTGGGTCATTTTAGACCAAGCGCCAGTTCAAGATTATATCATCAAACCTGATCGTAACGGCGGTCAGGTTTTTTTGATACGCTTGGATATGATATAGTCTTTGTAAGATCATGCCTGTACAAGGCAACTGTCGTATGAACGGAGGATGAAGGACGTGTCGTTATCTTATTTATGGAGCCGGTCGTTCTTGACGAGCCGGCCCTTTTTGTGGCTGTTATTCTGGTGTAATTTGGCTGGAACAGTATATGGGTACATATGGTATGGTGGACAGCTGGAATATACATTGAATTATCACCCGATATGGCAGATTGTATTTGTGCCTGATAGTCCGACAGCTAGCTTATTTTTTACGATTTCTATACTGTTTTTGCTTTATCCTCCTCATTTCAAGAGCTTAAAGGTCATTCGTCAGATTATGGAGGCGTTAGCTGTCGTCACGAGTGTAAAGTACGGCGTCTGGGCTTCGGTTATTATTTTGTGGGGAGTTGCGCAGGGGGGACACATGGTGTGGCAGGATTGGATGCTGATAGCATCTCACACAGCAATGGCGGTCGAAGCGTTACTGTTTGTACGTTTTTTTAGCTGTAAATGGATTGCTTTAGGTCTGGCTACACTGTGGACATTATTAAATGATACGATGGATTATACCTTTGGCATCTACCCTTATCTTCCCAGAACACTAACGGATGATATACCGCAAGTACGTGCTTTTACCTACATGCTGACCCTTGCTAGTATTGTAACGGCATGGCTTGCCATGCTGGCGCGCAATCGAAAGGTATCGTCTTATCGTGATGTAGCTTGAGTGCGCGTGACGTTCCTTTAGATGATATTTTAGCGCGGTAGTGCTGAAACGGGAAGATACTGTTCAAACGATCGCCCTAAAGCAAGTTCTAGTCCCGTTAACCTTGCCATACAGTAAGGTGAGGAGGGATGTCCCATGATTAGAGGTCAGGCGTTTCCAAAGGTGATACGTATTGTATTGAGTGTTGTTTTATCAATGGTCCTGCTGCTGTCTGTCTGCGTCCCTCCAGGTATGGCAGAGACACAGGATCAGTCCAAACCTGTAGGTAAAACAAAGGAAATTGAAGAGCTAGATCATGCAGCTGCGACACTGTATCGTGACGTAATGGACGGGAATATTGAAAAAGCGCGCGCGGATGTAGCCGAGGTAAGCAGATGGTTCAGCACTGGGCAAGTACAGGCGGCGCTATCTGTAGAGGCTATCCATGCTTTGTCCGGCAGCATCCTGGAGGTGCAGCAAGCTACACAGTCTGTTCAAGCATCACCGGATGAGTGGGTGAAGGCAGCGGCCAATTTACGGCTTGCGACAGATGCGCTTGCACACCCGCGCCAGCCTTTATGGCAGCAGTATTATAAGATATTAAGAGAAGATGTTAGCGGTTTGAATAACCAGTTTGCTAAAGGGAACATGAAGGGATTCAAAGCAAGTACCGCAGTCCTCGAAGACCACTATGAAACAATCCGTACAGCAGCATTGATCCATGGCAGAACAACTGAGGTCGTGCGGACTGATTCCTGGATATCTTACATCAAAGGATTGGGCAATCAGCAAAATGCAGATGCTTCAACGATTAGAGGGGCATTGGACCAGGGCAATCCGACGTTTAATGCTTTGTTTGGACGTGAAAAAGACGCCACCGCACTGGCGCCATTTATCCCGCGTGAGAGTGAGCGCCGGGCTGAAGTGGCCATCGGTATGATTGTGCTGCTGGCGTTGGCCTATGCAGGTTATCGTAAATATCGGGCTGGTTTTACTGGGTAACGATGAAAGTTTGAACATTCGCAATTTTGTTGTGAGCCATCCATTATTTGTTAGCCCATTGCCCGGATTACCGGGCTATTCCTCTTTAAACCCTTCCCCATGTACATCATGCACATCCTGAATGATGATAAACGCCCGTGGATCAACCGCTTTAACAATTTGGTGCAGTCGCCGTATTTCCTGACGGGACACGACACAATAGGCAACATGCTTGGCCTGTTTGGAAAATGCACCTACAGCCGGAATAATCGTCACTCCGCGATCCATGTCCCTGGTAATAATATCTGCAATATCCATCGTGTGATCGCTGATAATCATAAAAGCTCTGGCGGAATAAGCCCCCTCTTGTATAAAATCAATAATCTTGGATGCGATGAACACAGCGACTAATGTATATAGAATTTTTTCTTTGGGTATGTAAAGTAGTGAAGCGCCGATAATGACAATATCAATTACCAGCATAATCCTCCCCATGCTCCACCCAAACTTCCGATTTAAAATACGAGCGATAATATCCGAGCCACCGGTAGTGCCGCCAAAGCGGAACACAATGCCTAGCCCGGCCCCAAGCGTAACCCCCGCATATAATGAAGAAAGTATAAAATCGTGTTCAGTCTGAAACGTCCCCATCCATCCGAGATGAATCATTTTTTCAAATAACCACAAAAAGAATGTAAGTGACCCAATACCGACCCCCGTATATATAATCGACTTGCCCCCAAGCATTTTCCATCCAATTAAAAATAATGGAATGTTCAGAAACAAGGTGGAGAGAGAAGGTGAAATCGAAAAAGCATAATTAAGCAGCAGGGTAATCCCTGTAATACCGCCTTCCATCAATTTACTGGGTATAATAAAATAAAGAAGACCGAATGCATAGATGGCTGTGCCAAATACGATCGGCAAAATCAATTTAAGCTGTTCCATGGACTTGGATATTTTCATATAATCCCTCACAGTAGCAGTTTAAGGATGAGCGACTCCATGCAATTTTTCGTAAATCGCAGATCCCTATGTTTAGTATACCTTTTTGCGGCAGCTTTAAAAGACAGATGACTGCAAGTTGATATCGTTAGTCCACAATTAAAAAAAATTTGTTTTAAAATGTGCTTTACGATAACATATGAATAAACCTGCACATGGGGGGATTGCGTGTTTCATGGAAAAATCGTTAGATGAAATTCAACGTGAGGTAGACCAGTATATCTCTCAATTTAAGGAAGGGTATTTCAGTCCTTTGGCTATGTTGGCCCGGATGTCCGAGGAAGTAGGTGAATTGGCGAGGGAGGTCAATCACTCCTTTGGTGAGAAGCCGAAAAAAGCGGATGAAGCCGACAATTCCATTGAGCTGGAGCTGGGGGACATTTTGTTCATCACAGTTTGCTTTGCGAACTCACTAGGTATAAATTTGACCGAGGCACATGATAAGGTTATGCATAAATTTAACACGCGTGACGCGAATCGCTGGACCAAAAAGGACACCGATTAGGCGTTTTGTACATATGCTGTACCAAACCGGTTACCCGGAGGTGCAGTGTCATGAAGGCGGAGGAATACGTTCAGAAAGCTTATCATTGCATTTTGCAGAACGATTTTGAGCAGGCGGTGGAATGGTTTGAAAAAGCGATTTCAGCTCAGCCTGATCATGCGGAACATTATTTCCGATGCTCGGTTACCTATGCTCGTAGTGGACGCTTGGAGCAGGCTTTGGCATATGCAGAGCATGCGGTTCGCCTCGCTCCACAGCAGGAAGAATATGTTCTCCATCTGCATGCGCAGGAAGCCAGGCAGTATACAGAAAAGGCCAGAAAAATGCTGGAGGTCGACAGACCTACGCCGCAGATGCATCGAGATGCGATATTGCTGCTGGAACGGGCAATTTCCCTTGATCCGTTATGTGGTGACGCATTTTTGCTGCTCGCATTGATTTATGACGAATTGAATGAACATAAGCTGGCTGTGCAGGCTGCTCGTGAGGCTGCAGCGCTGTATCCTCACAATGTGCAGCTTGCCAACCTCATGAAGAAGTTATGCCAGCAGATGAATGAACAAATCTAGCACAAATGGATGCAGAAGGAGTTGTAGGGATATGTCAGAACCAATAAAAGTGGCTGTCGTTGGAGCAGCAGGGCGCATGGGCCGTGAGGTTGTCAAATTGGTTCTTCAGGATGAGGAACTACAGCTTGTAGCCGCAGTGAACAGAACACACGCCGGCAGTGATGCCGGCCTTCTCGTCGGACTACCAGAAGCTGGTATCGCTATTATGGAAGATGTAGAGCAGGCTTTACTGGAGAGCCGAGCCGATGTCATGGTTGACTTTACGGGGCCGCGTTTTGCATACGCACATACAGCGCTTGCTATTAAGTACGGAGTTCGTCCGGTTATCGGTACGACAGGGTTTACTCCCGAACAAATTGATGAACTGGACAAGCAGTGTCGTGAACAACAAATTGGGGGGCTGATTGCGCCTAACTTTTCGATCGGAGTTATTTTGATGATGCGGTTTGCGGCTCAGGCAGCAAAATATTTCCCACATCTGGAAATCATCGAATATCATGGCGACCAAAAATTGGACGCGCCCTCAGGCACAGCCATTAAGACTGCAGAACTGATCGCCGAGCAGCGTCAGGAGCTACGTCAAGGCAATCCGGAAGAGGAAGAAATGCTAGAAGGTTCACGTGGTGGTTACTATCAAGGATTCCGTATTCACAGTGTCCGTCTTCCTGGTGTGTTCGCACAGCAAGAAGTTATATTTGGAGGGTTTGGACAATCTCTGAAAATTCGTCAGGACTCCTATGAACGAGCTGGATATATGCCTGGTGTTAAAATCGGTATTCAGAAGGTGATGGAGCAACCGGGGCTTGTATATGGTTTTGAGCATTATATCGATTAAGAATATACGAATGAATTGATGAATGGCATTATAGAATGAGGCAGGAGGAATTTCGAATGTTAAAGATTGCATTTATAGCGCATGACCGCAAAAAGGATGAAATGGTTAATTTTATAACGGCGTATGAGCATGTATTTACAGATCACCAATTGTATTCAACAGGTACAACAGGTCAGCGCATAATGGAGCAAACCAAGCTTCAAATTCACCGCTTCATGTCCGGTCCGCTCGGTGGAGATCAGCAAATCGGGGCTATGGTTGCACAAAATGATATGGACTTGATTATATTTTTGCGTGATCCTCTCATGGCTCAGCCGCATGAGCCGGACATTAGCGCCTTGCTACGTCTGTGTGATGTGCAGGGGATTCCTTTAGCAACCAACGTTGCAACTGCTGAAATACTGGTGAAAGCACTGGATCGTGGCGACTTTGCTTGGCGTGAGCTGGTGCATAAATATAAACCGGGCCTTGACCAGCAGGGTGATGTGAAATGACGCTGGACATCCTGATTTTCGGAGCCCATGCCGACGATGCAGAAATCGGAATGGGTGGCACCATTGCCAAGCATACAGCCGCAGGTCTAAAGGTAGGGGTGTGCGATTTGACGCGGGCTGAAATGTCGTCCAATGGTGATGTGGATACTCGTATGGCAGAAGCTGAACAGGCCTCGAAAGTGCTCGGGCTTGCTGTGCGGACGAATTTGGGTCTGCCTGATCGTGGGTTATATGTAACACCTGAACATGTTGCAGCAGTTACAGCAGAAATCAGGCGCCATGCTCCAAAAGTTGTATTTGCTCCTTATTGGGAGGATCGGCATCCAGATCATGTCATGTGCAGCAAGTTAGTAGAAGAAGCTGTATTTAACGCCAAGTTGAGACGTTTTATGCCGGAGAGTCCCGCGGTACAGATCGAGCAATTATATTTTTATTTTATCAATGATATCGGCAGAACAGATTTGATTGTGGACATTACCGAGCATTATGATGCCAAGGAACAGTCGTTGTTGAGTTATGCTTCGCAGTTTCAGGCAGCACCTGGGAAGGACACGGTATCCACACCACTGAATCAGGGCTATGTGGAACGGGTAAAGGCTAGGGACTCGTTGCTGGGGCAACGCAAACTGATTTCATATGCAGAAGGGTTTGCGTCCAAAACGCCATATCTGGTTAAGCTATTCACATAAGGATTTATACCTACGCATGTTGTAGAATGCTGAAATAAATGGGCATACAAGTGATTATGGATGAACGGAAGGAGGCTTCTTAGCTTGAATGACAAACTAAAAATTGGGATTACCTGTTATCCGTCACTGGGTGGCTCGGGCGTTGTGGCTACTGAGCTGGGCAAGTTGCTGGCAGAAAAAGGGCATGAGGTCCATTTTATTGCTAATAGCATTCCGTTCAGATTAGGCGGGACGTTCCAGAAAAATATTTTTTATCATGAAGTCGAAGTTAACGATTATTATGTGTTCAGATATCCACCATATGATTTGTCACTAGCGACAAAAATGGCCCAGGTGGCTCAAATGAAGAATTTGGATGTACTCCATGTTCATTATGCTGTTCCGCATGCGGTGTGCGCTTATTTGGCGAAGGAAATGGTGGGCGATCATTTGAAAGTGGTCACCACCCTGCACGGCACAGACATTACAGTGTTGGCACAGGATGAATCGTTAAAGGATCTGATTCGACTGGCTATTAACAAAAGCGATGCTGTGACAGCAGTTTCCAAGGATTTGATTCGGGAGACAATCGATGCGTTAGAAATAACACGACCTATAGATTTGACCTACAACTTTGTAGATAAACGAGTATATTATCCAAGAGATGCCGCTGCGCTTAGGAGAGATTTTGCTCAACCGCACGAAAAAATTATGATGCATATTTCCAATTTCCGTCCGGTTAAAAGGGTGGGAGATGTGCTGGATATCTTCGACAGAGTGCAGCAAAAGGTACCTGCGAAGCTGCTGTTTGTAGGAGAAGGACCGGATCTTCCAAAGATTCGTTGTAAAATCGAAAGTTTGGGCCTGCAGGACAAAGTCTTCTTTTTGGGTAAACAAGATCAAATCGCAGAAGTGATTTCTATGGCTGATGTGCTGCTGCTTCCTTCGGAGAAGGAAAGTTTTGGTCTAGTTGCACTGGAAGCAATGGCCTGTGGAGTGCCAACAATTGGTTCTCAGGCAGGAGGAGTACCTGAACTTGTCGTGCATGGAAGTACGGGGTATCTTGCTGAAATCGGTAATACCGAGGCGATGGCGGATTATGCAGTGGAACTGCTGTCCGATGAAGCGATGGCGGAACGTTTCCGTGAAGCGTGCCTGACACGCGCGCGTACCGTTTTCTGCGATGAGCTGATTACCCGTCAATATGAAGAAATCTATTACCGTGTGTTGGGACGCGAGGTGCCGGATCTTAAACCGATCAGCGTTTAAGGAGGCGGACTCGCGTCCGTTTTTTATTGAATACTTGCAAAGGGGGAAACCCTATGAATACAAATACTTGGCAATATGCTGATCCAGAAATGGCTCTTCGCGGCAGAGAGGTCATACATACACTAACCACAGCAGGCCACGAAGCTTATTGGGTCGGTGGCTGTGTACGCGATGAGCTATTAGGACGAGCTATTCATGATATGGATCTGACCACTTCGGCTGAGCCTGAAGAGGTCTTAGCACTGTTCCCTCATGTGATTCCGACAGGAATCCAGCATGGGACGGTAACGGTCATGCAGGATGGTCATGCGTTCGAGGTGACCACTTTTCGTACGGAAAGTGGATACACCGATCACCGCCGTCCAACAGAAGTATCCTTTGTGAAGGACATCCGTGAGGATCTGATGCGGCGGGACTTCACGATGAACGCAATAGCGATGGCTGAACACGGGGAACGAGTAGACCCGTTTGGTGGAGAAGCTGATTTGCGAGCCGCTCTCGTTCGTTGTGTGGGACGAGCCGAGGAACGCTTTGAGGAGGACGGGCTGCGAATGCTGCGTTGCATCCGTTTTGCCTCTGTATTCCGGTTCCGAGTGGCTTATAATACCTGGAAAGGTATGATTCGTCGCAGAGAGGGACTCCGATACATAGCCATGGAACGGGTACGAATCGAGTTAGAAAAGATGCTGGCGGGGCCTGACCCGTTACGTGGGTTGGAGATGCTGGGTCGTAGCGGATTGCTCGACTGTACGAAGGTGCCCGTTCCCTGGGAACAATGTGATGCACAGGCACTCCAGGAGATCGTGCAGCTACCAGCAGAGCTGCGATGGGGGTTGCTCCTTATGTCTTGTAGACTTAGCTTCGAGGCAGCAGACGAGCTGTTAAAAGCTTGGACCTTCTCTAACGCTGCACGTCTGCGTTTGGTTCATTTGTTGGAATGGGAAACTGAGCTCATCAGCCATGCTGCTGCCATAGCTGGGAATTCTGTTTTAAGTGATTCTGACTGTATCAACGATGAGGCGCTGCGTCGCAGCTGGATTCAATTGTTAATTAAGCTGGGAAAGGACACAGCATCAGACTGGTTAGAGCTTTACAAGACACTGCCTTCTTCGTTCCGCGGATTACCACCATCGGTAGAAATGCATGTGCAGAAAATAGCTGAACTGGCAAACTCTTGGACACAGCAGGCAGTAGTCGTTCGGATTAAGGATTTAAATATTACTGGAAATGAGCTGGTTCAGGCAATGAATCGACCAGGTGGACCGTGGCTGGGACAGCTGATGGAACAGCTTTTACAAGCGGTCGCTTGCGGAGATATCCCGAATGAAACAGAAACATTGCTTCAGGAAGTGAAACGGGTGATGAGTAGTGAATAATCATGAGAGACTGTTAGGCATACTGGAGGAAGGTTCATCAGATTACGTATCTGGTGAGGAGATTAGCCGCCGCCTCTCCGTTAGTCGCACAGCAATATGGAAGCAAATCAACAAACTACGTGAGCTGGGTTATAATATCGATGCCTCTTCGCGCCGGGGCTATCGGTTGATATCTCGGCCTGACCGACTGGAAGTCTCCAGATTGTCAGATCTAGTAACTACACAATCGTTTGGCCAGCGTATCATAGTGCTGGATTCGACGGTATCCACTCAACAGGATGCTATGAGTTTGGCAGAAGAGGGTGCTCCAGAGGGAACGGTAGTGCTGGCAGAGGAACAGACAGCAGGCCGGGGACGTCAGGGACGGAAATGGTATTCCCCTCGCGGTAAAGGGATATGGATGAGCATTATATTGCGCCCCACCCAGCCCTTGGCTTTTACCCCCCAGCTAACGCTGCTTACAGGTGTGGCGGTATGTCGGGCTATTCGCCGACTGACGGGTGTGGAGGCAGGTATTAAATGGCCAAACGATCTGCTGATCCATGGTCGCAAGGTATCCGGTATTCTGCTGGAATCTGCAACAGAGGATCAACGGGTTCGCTATTGTATTGCAGGAATTGGCATCGACGTTAATTTGAATGTAGAAGATTACCCGGAAGAGCTATCCCATGTAGGGACATCTTTGAAAATAGAAGCAGGGTTTGAAATTGACCGTACTACACTGATTGCTGTAGTTCTGGAAGAAATGGAGCAGCTAAGCAAGCTATATGCCGAGCAGGGGTTCCAGCCTATAGCTATGCTGTGGGAGGCGTTATCCGTGACGATGAACCGCAGCGTTCGTGCACATACGGGACAAGGGGTAGCGGTAGAAGGTACAGCGGTCGGCTTGGACCCTTCAGGGGCACTCATGATTGAAACGGATCTTGGAGAGCGAATTCAGGTCATTTCAGGAGATATACAATTGTAGAAGCGACCTTAGCTGTGAAAAACGCTCATAATCTTTCTGTTCCCTGTGTAAAACTTCACGTGAAAAAGTGGATGTTTTTTGTTATACTGTGCAGGAGGCGGCATCGGACGGTCCGAGCTGCACTCCAAGGGCACATGCTCTACTTTAGCAAGTTTGTAAGACCATCATAACTTCATTTGAAGGTTACGTTGGATTCTGCTCTGAGCCGAACAGGACCGAGACAGAAGGGACGATCTCAAAATGAGTGTCTTTTTTGGCTGTTCGGACCTTTTGATGACGCAGATGTACAAGCGTTCATAAAAGGTTATTTTTTGTGCCAAAAAAAGATGGAAGGGAGCCATTCGAAATGGCAGGAAAACAAGCGCTGAATATTGTGAAAATGAAAAAAATGAAGCAGGAGGGCACTCCGCTCAGTATGCTGACCGCCTATGATTATCCATCGGCTAAGATAGCCGAGGAAGCGGGAATTGACATCATTCTCGTCGGGGACTCGCTGGGGAACGTAGTTCTTGGTTATGATTCGACCATCCCTGTGACCTTGGATGATATGGTGTACCATTCCCGGACAGTGGCAAGAGGCGCTGAGCATACATTTATCGTAGCGGACATGCCTTTTATGACATATCACAGCAGTATATCCGAAAGTCTACAAGGCATCCGTCGTCTGATGCAGGAAGGACATGCGCATGCGGTTAAATTAGAGGGCGGAGCAGAGATTGCCGATGTCGTAAAAGCGACTGTTCAGGCAGGTGTACCTGTGCTGGGACATATCGGGCTTACTCCGCAATCCGTGAATCAGATTGGCGGCTATCGCATTCAAGGTAAGGACGAAGCGGACGCACGCCGATTGATGGCAGATGCGAAGGCGTTAGAACAGGCAGGTGCCTTTGGTATTGTCTTGGAATTGGTGACTGAGGAAGTGGCAACGGCGATTTCTAAAGAACTTTCCATTCCGACGATTGGAATCGGTGCAGGACGTGGATGTGACGGTCAGGTACTCGTTTATCACGATCTGATTCAATATGCTTCGCCTTATTTCAGCAAACGTTTTGTGAAAACCTATGCCGATGTAGGCGGCTTGATCCGCAGCAGTATTGAGCAATATGTGAGCGATGTAAAAGGGCGGGCATTCCCGGCCCAAGAGCATGTGTTTAGCGCGGATGATCGCGTTGTGGAGTCCCTGGAGTCCTTGTACGGACAAGCAAAAGGACAAGCGCGGGAACAAGCTAAGGAAAAGGTGGAATCTCAGTCATGATCATCGTAAGAGAAGTAGCTCAGCTCCGCAAGGTTATTGCCGAACGTCGGCAGCTTGGAGTCAATGGAGAAAAAAAAGTACACGATTCTGCCTCATTACTGCAACATAAAGTTGGATTTGTACCAACAATGGGATACCTGCATGAAGGGCACGCGAGCTTGATGCAAAAGGCGCGCGAAATGGCAGATACGGTGGTGCTTAGCATTTTCGTAAATCCAATTCAATTTGGACCTACCGAAGACCTGGACAGCTACCCTCGCGATGAAGCTCGTGATCTGGAGGTAGCTCGGCGCGAAGGCGTGGATATTGTATTTTTGCCGACGGTAGCAGAAATGTACCCGCAGCCAACCCAAACCAAAATTCACGTATCCGCTTTGACAGACCGCTTGTGCGGTGCTTCCCGTCCAGGTCATTTTGACGGTGTGACTACAGTGGTAGCCAAGCTGTTTAATATGGTAGGTCCTGATTTGGCCTTTTTTGGAATGAAGGATGCGCAGCAGGTTGCTGTGCTTCAACAAATGGTGACTGATCTCAATATGAATGTGACCCTTATACCTTGTCCTATCGTCAGAGAGGCCGATGGTTTGGCTCTTAGCTCCCGTAATGTATATTTGAGTGCGGAACAGCGTAAGCAGGCGTTGGTCCTGTCCCAGTCCCTGCGTAAGGTGCAAGAAGTGAGCGAAGATATCGTACAGAACACCGTTACGATGGAGCAGATACGTCAAATGGTGGAGTCTACCATTGCCTCTTCTCCTTTGGCGGATATTGACTATATTGAAATATTAACTTTTCCTGGTCTGGAGCCCCTTCGCCCTGAGCAGCGTCTATGTGATGTGCAGGACGACATCATTGTTGCGCTGGCTGTAAAATTTGGGAATACCCGACTGATTGACAATATAAGAATACAGAAAGTGGAGGTACTTTCCCATGTTTAGAACCATGATGAAATCTAAAATTCACCGCGCGACGGTTACCGAAGCCAACCTGAACTATGTGGGGAGTATTACCATAGATGAAGATTTAATGGAGACATCGGATCTGCTGGAGAATGAAAAGGTTCAAATTGTAAACAATAACAATGGAGCTCGACTGGAAACCTATGTGATCCCAGGACCGCGCGGAAGCGGCGTGATTTGTCTCAACGGTGCGGCAGCCCGTCTGGTTCAGCCTGGGGATACAGTCATCATTATTTCCTATGCTTCCATGTCAAATGAAGAGGCCAAAACATACAAGCCAACTGTGGTATTTGTGGATGAACATAATAAACCAGCCCAAACGATGAACAAGGAAGTACACGCGACGATCATGTAATGAATGGGAGCGCGGATGAAACCCCTCATTTAAGCGAAAAATGTGATTGTAATAATCCATCTTTCGTAAGGGCGGGATGCACATGTTCCAGCATGTATTCGCAGAAATGAACAGCATGTTAGATGATATCGTGAAGCATTACCCATCAGCCCAGGGCCCCCGCAGACAGGAGCTGCTGCAGAATTGGAGTCTGCTGCGGAGAATGAGTGATGGAATTATGGATGAGTGGCTGGCTTTTGAGGAAAAAATGGTTTGCTTGCGTGCTGCTGGCTTTTCCGCAGAGACCGACATGTCTGACGCTGAATTGCCAGAAAAGGAGCTGCCGGCTTTTAACCGGGGGCAGGGGTATTATCGATTACTTATGTACCCTGAGGCCATCCAGCAATTTAAGCAGGTGCTACAGCATTTTCCAAACAGCTGGCAGAGTTGCATGTATATGGGGATGGCTTATTTTCAACTGGATGATTCAGCAGAGGCTGTAGGTCATTTTCAGAAGGTGCTGCACCTAACTGAACAACCAGGACTAAAAGCCGTCATTTTTAATGCGTTAGGCTGTTTGATGGCAAAGCAGGCTGACGTAAAAGAGGCGCAAAAATATTTTGCTCTCGCACATCAGTTCGATCCAACGCTACCCGAGCCACTGCACAATATGCAAGCCTGTTTGTCTGGTGCCGAAAAGCTTCGATGCAACAGCTCCATGTTAACCTGGATGTAGCTGTCAGACACCGAATAAGACGATGCATGCCCACCTCCTTGGGCGCCGTGTGCATCGTCTTTTTTGGCTGTCTTAATTTCCAAACAGGCAATCTTCTGCTATGCTATTATACGGAGTTATTATTTTTGTATGTGTCAAAAGAAAGGATTAAGCTCGAATGAAATTTGCGGTATTGGATTTTGAAACGACAGGCACCCAGTCCGCGGATGATATCATTCAAGTCGGACTTGCAATTATAGATCATGATAACAGCATTTCCCGTGTTTACGGCTCTTATGTAAACCCTGGCAGATCTATTCCACCTTTTATCACCGGCTTGACCGGGATTACAGACGATGACGTCAAAGACGCGCCTTCACTCGAAGAAATGATGATGGAACTCGTGCCTATGCTGGACGATGTCGTGCTGGTCGGTCATAATGTGGCGTTTGATTTCAATTTTTTGCAAAGCGCTTTGGATCGGTGCGGATACTTACCCTTCAGCGGTAGAATTTTGGATACGATGGATTTTCTAAAAATCTTGTTCCCGTCGCTATCTTCTTACCAGTTGGGTTTTGTTTCCTCTGAGTTTGGGCTGGCACATGACCGCCCTCATCAGGCAGACAGTGACGCGTTGGCTACAGCTGAGGTGTTTTTAAAGTGTCTAGGTGAGCTTCAGGCATTACCTTTGATAACGATACAGCGGCTTAGCGATTTGTTTGCAGAGGAAGACAGTGATCTTGGTTGGTTTCTTGACGGTATTCGGGAAGAGAAAGAGCTTGATCCTATTCAGGATTTGGAGAAACATCAATTTTTCCGTCAGCTTGCGCTTAAAGTGGAGGATTGGACCGAGCTGGCTACTCCGCGTAGAGAAGATGATCCGAATCCGCTGTCAGGTGTTTCCTTTGAGGAGTATATGGATGATGTGCGGGACAATTTACGTTCATCTTTGAGCCAATATGAGGAGCGCGAGGCCCAGATCCAAATGATTGAGGGTGTAAACCAAGCCCTGAGTCAAGATAAGCATTTGTTGATTGAGGCGGGGACAGGAACAGGGAAGTCCCTAGGTTATTTGCTTCCGTCACTATATCATAGTGTAAAATATGGGCAGAGGGTCACCGTAAGCACGCATACCATTAATCTGCAGGAGCAATTGCGAGAGCGTGATATTCCGATGCTGACAAAAGTGATTCCGTTCCCGTTCCGGGCTGCCATTTTTAAGGGTCGGGGACATTATTTGTGTCTGCGCAAGTTTGAACATAAAATAAACAGAAGAGACTTCGCGACACCAAAGGAAGACTTAATTACAGCGGCTCAAATGATCGTCTGGCTGACGCTGACA
The DNA here is from genome assembly GCF_006874425.1 of Paenibacillus ottowii. Classification (GTDB taxonomy): domain Bacteria; phylum Bacillota; class Bacilli; order Paenibacillales; family Paenibacillaceae; genus Paenibacillus; species Paenibacillus ottowii. The sequence continues at coordinate 314,005 of NZ_VIJZ01000002.1, read as the reverse complement.
GAAACCGGTGATGATGAGGAACTAAACCTGAGCAACCGTGGAGGGGATTTTTGGGAAACGGTGGCCAGTGATTCCGAGTCCTGTCTTGGTCGTTCTTGCCCATGGTTCCGTAAATGCTACTATCATCGTGCACGTCATGAAGCAGGAACAGCGGATGTGGTTATCACGAATCACTCCAAGTTGTTCACCGACGTCAAAGCAAGTCACCAACTGCTGCCGAGCTATGAACATCTGGTCATTGATGAAGCTCATCATCTAGAAGAAGTAGCTGGCAAGCACCTGGGCATGCATATGAAATATTTCACACTTGTGCACACGCTGACTCGATTGTTCAAGGACAGTAAGAATGGACAATTGCCTTCGCTACGTCAGCAGTTGGCAAAATCGGGGCATGAGAAGTCAACAGAATGGGCCTCAACCATTGACCAGCTGTATCCACTCGTTTTAGAGGTTAAGGAAACTTGGGACCTGTTAAGCGATAAGCTGTTTGGCATGTTGCCGGAACGTACTGATGCAACGCCGGGAGAAACAGGGCAGTTTTCTTCACGTCTGAAACCATCGGCGAAGCCCGCGAAGTGGGATCAGGCGGCAGCATTGGAAAATCAGCTATATGTAACGCTGAGCGAAATTTTGCGCAAGGGCGACAAGCTGATGCTGGATGTCAAGGAAGAACATGACGATTATGCGGCAGATAGTCTCATTACAGATATTACGGGTCTGTTTAAGGATTTGGCGGGAATTAAGGAAAATTTACGTTTCTTTATACGACTCGATGATGAAACAACCGTATACTGGCTCGAAGCGAGTGGGCAATTCCGTAGTAAGTCATTGCAATTTTATGCGGTGCCCGTCGATGTGAGCCGTCAGTTGAAAGAAATGTTTTTTGACAAAAAAAGAAGTATTATTCTGACATCTGCTACTTTATCGGTAGATAAGTCATTTCAGTACATGACCGAGCAACTCGGCTTGCAGGAGGCTGCGGATCAAGGACGATTAATGACTTCTCAGCTCCCATCCCCTTTTAATTACAGGGATCAGGTGTTGCTGGTCATTCCGCGGGATTTTCCGAGTGTGAAGGGTAGTGTAGGGGATGCACACTTTGTAGAGATGCTCGTTAGCTCTCTAGGGGCGACTGCTCAGGCAACGCGGGGGAGAATGCTTGTTCTGTTTACTTCCTATCGGATGCTCCGGCAAGTGTATGAGCCGCTCAAAGAAGCGCTGGCATCCAGTGATATTACCGTGTTAGGACAAGGTGTGGACAGTGGAAGCCGCAGCAAGCTAACCCGCCGGTTTCAGGAAGCCAAAGCTTCTGTACTGCTGGGAACCAGCAGCTTCTGGGAAGGCGTCGATATTCCAGGGAAGGCACTGACTTGCCTGGCCATCGTTCGCTTGCCGTTTCAACCGCCCAATCACCCGTTACTGGAGGCAAAAAGCGAGTTGCTCCAGCAGCAGAAGAAGAATCCATTCATGAAGCTGTCTGTACCACAGGCAGTGATCCGTTTCAAACAGGGATTTGGTCGGTTGGTACGTACAGCGAGCGACCACGGAGTCGTCATTGTCTACGATACACGTGTGATCGAATCCTATTACGGAAAGCACTTTTTGTACTCGTTGCCGGGACCCAAAATGGAGCATATGCCATCGGAGCAAATGGTGCCACGCATTGCGGAATGGCTCCAATCCGCCCCGGAGACAGAGGCACAACGGACGGACACCTAAGGTCCGTTACAATTAGGGGGAGCAAGTATGAAATCAGATAAAATTTCAGAGGCTGTCGTACGGAGGTTACCCGTATATTTACGCTATCTGAATGCACTGCACAAACGGGAAGTGGCTACGGTCTCTTCTCAAGAGCTGGGGCAGAGGCTGGATTTGAATCCGGCCCAAATCCGTAAAGACCTGGCCTATTTTGGCGATTTTGGCCGGAAGGGTATCGGTTATGATGTTTCTTATCTAATTGAGAAAATACGCCATATCCTGAAAATCGACCAGCAGATTAATGTAGTACTGGTCGGAGCGGGTAATCTGGGTCAAGCCCTCTCAAACTATAACGCATATTTAAAAGACAATATGAAGATTGTGGCAGTGTTTGATGCGTTTCCAGATAAGGTTGGAACCAGAATCAATACACTGGTCGTTCAGCCAATGGATGAACTGGAAGCGACTGTGAAGGAAAAAAATATTCGAATCGGGATTATTACAGTGCCTGAGTTTGAGGCACAGCACGTAGCTGACAGGCTCATTGAGAGTGGAGTTGGAGCGATTCTGAACTTTGCACCTATCATTCTCAAGGCACCGGCTAACGTTCGGATACATGCCACAGATTTTACAACTGATTTGCTTAGCCTCGCATATTATTTGGAGGATGGAAAGGAAGAAGCACAATATGACAGTGAATAAATGGGTAATTAAAAACGGTTCTTTTGCCGTAAATGGAGCCGAAGCGGGAGTAATTCATGGTTTTATGATTGTGGAGGATAGCCGCATTACTTACATTGGCGAGACTTTGCCTGCTGGTGAGGAAGAGACGGAAGCAATCGACGGTAAGGGGCTATTGTTCTTACCTGGTCTGGTGAATACTCATGGTCATGCGGCGATGTCTCTGCTGCGAGGATATGGAGATGATCTGGCCCTTCAAGTGTGGCTGCAGGAAAAAATGTGGCCTATGGAGGCCAAGTTTACATCTACAGATGTGTACTGGGGAACATCTTTGTCAGTGTTAGAAATGCTAAAGGGTGGAACCACGACTTTCCTGGATATGTACGACCATATGGATGAGGTGGCTCGTGTAGCTGAAGAGTCTGGCATTCGTGCAAGTCTGATGCGTGGAGCAATTGGACTATGCTCAGAAGAAGAACAGCGGATCAAGCTGGCTGAGGCCGTAACTTTTGCGCGCAACTGGCATGGTAAAGCAGACGGCCGTATCACAACCATGATGTCACCGCATGCCCCGTACACATGTCCGCCTGCGTTTATCGAGAAATTCGTACAAGCTGCACATGATCTCGATTTACCATTGCATACGCACATGTCCGAGACGATCGCCGAAGTTGAGCAAAACGTACGTGATTACGGTTTGCGTCCAGTTGCACATTTAGATAAGCTTGGCTTTTTCTCTCGTCCTTCCCTGGTTGCCCACGGCGTTCACTTGAACGACGAAGAAATTGCCTTATTAGCAGAACGAGGTGTAGCGGTCTCCCATAATCCAGGCAGCAACTTGAAGCTGGCAAGCGGCGTAGCAAGAGTGCCTGAACTACTGCGTGCAGGAGTGACCGTTTCTCTTGGAACAGATGGTCCTGCCAGCAATAATAACCTGGATATGTTCGAGGAAATGCGCCTGGCGGCACTTATTCACAAGGGAGTGTCTGGTGACCCTACGGCAGTTCCTGCCAATGAAGCACTGCGTCTGGCAACAGAATATGGCGCAAAGTCAATCGGTTTAAAAGAGGTAGGAGCGCTGGCAGCAGGCAACAAGGCTGACTTTATCGCGTTAGATCTGAATCAAGCTCATTTCTTGCCGCGTACAGATCTTATTTCCCATGCCGTATACTCTGCAAGTGCCAAAGACGTGGCTCATGTATGGGTAGACGGCCGTCAGGTTGTGAAAAATGGCGAATGCCTGACGATGGACGAGGAACGTATCAAACATGAGGCACAAGCCGCCTTTGAAGGGCTGCTGTCGCGCTAATTCAGGTGTCACATCCCCTTAGAGAGGAAGCACAAGTTTGAAAAATAAGAAAAAATGGATAGCGGTCGCCATTTTGGCCGTAATACTGATCCTGGTCAGCATTTTCTGGTATTATTCCTACGTTACTCAAGACCAGGTGGCTGAGAAAAATGCCGCTATCATTAAGGCCAAGCAAGTGGGTGGTCTGGTAAGCACGACTCAGACATGGAAGTCTGTATGGGATCAGATATATTGGGTAGTTGAAGGAAAAAACGCACAGAATGAAAATATAATGGTGTGGGTTCCCTTTCAGAAAATGGAGGGGCAACCTAACATCCCTGCTGCAGATCCAAAAGGTGTTCATACTGAGCTGATAAAAAACGGAGTCGACGAACAAAAAATGACGGCGATCGTCCAGCAGCAACTTCCTAATGTGAAAATTGTGAGACTCCAACCGAGTGTGTTCAATGGCGAATATGTATGGCAACTGTTTTACGATGATGGAAGCCATCATAACTATACCTTCTATCGTTTCTCTGATGGGGGATCGACAGGGATAAAGTATACTTTGCCGAATTACTAGCGTGATGTTAAGAATGGAGAATGGTGGTTTGGAAGTGCTGAGGTAGGAGGGAACAGACACCGCGCTGCGCGAAGGTAACTTTTACACTCAGACTATATAGCTTGGAATGATTGAAATGAAGAAAAAAAGGCGTAAATGCGATATAATTCGTATTTACGTCTTTTTCTTGCTGCGCTGCAAAGCTGGGCTTTAAGCTAGCGAAGCATCCATACCTAGCTAATTTTTCTGCTAAGACATCGGCTTCCACCCATAACCAATGATTTTGCCTTCTCACAACTCCTCCACACATTGCCTTCGATATTAGATTCACGTTATGATATACTATATTTGATAAGTGATAGACAAATATGATAGATAAATAAGTTGCTGATCGCTATAAGATCATGAAATTTGGTTGTTTGTTGACATTCGTCCCGTTTCTTCTGGGTTTTACATTTTGAGAGGAGGATGTTGTTTGAAGTTACGTGCAGTTCCTATAGTTGTGGCGGCCGTTTTGGCAGCCTTGTTGTTATTTGGGGGATGGTTCATTTATCGTCAGGTTACAATGCAAAGTCCTCTAGAAAAACTGGTATCTCAATATCCAGGCGTGAAAAGCGCTCAAATAGATATTAAACAGGATCAGGTCGTCTTGAAACTTGATCTCAAACCGCAGGCGGATGTGGCCGGGTTGGTCGATGTGGTTAAGCAAAAAGGGCAGTCCATCATTGGCAGCCGTTCGATTAACCTGGATATCGCAGATCATTCCAATTCATCACTGAATCAATGGTGGTCTGAAGCTATGTTTCCTGTAGCCGAAGCGATGGAAAATAAAAAATATACTCAAATTTCATCTACAGTTGAGCAGATGAAAAAGAAAAAAGCAGGGATCAAGGCTGATACCGATATGGATTCGAACAATGTCTATATCCGACTCAGTGAAGGCAACGCGACGAAGTTTATCGTTTTGCCACGTCAATCTCAGCAAATGGGGGTATGGCCTAATGCCTAGATGGATCAAGGAAATATTAATCGGTATTATACCGGTGACCATTATATTTCTCGTTTTTATAGGGGTAAATATTATCCCTCTGCTGGTTGCGGGCGTGATGCTCAGCGGCTTGTTAATGCTGATGCATGCGCGTGGCGGCTTGGCCGTAGGTGCTGGGCAAGAACGCAAACGTAAAAAAAATGGCCCGGACAAGCTGACTTTTGAGGAAATTGGTGGTCAAGAAAGCGCAAAACAGGAATTGCGTGAAGCCTTGGATTTTTTGAATCGACATGATGAAATTTCCAAGTTTGGCATTCGTCCATTAAAAGGTGTTTTGCTCACAGGCCCTCCGGGAACAGGAAAAACGCTGATGGCGAAAGCAGCTGCACATTATACCAACTCTGTGTTTGTTGCAGCTTCAGGTAGTGAATTTGTTGAAATGTACGTGGGTGTCGGCGCAGGTCGTGTCCGTGAGTTGTTTCGGGAGGCTCGCACTCGTGCAGCCAAGGAAAAGAAAGAAAATGCAATTATTTTTATTGATGAGATTGATGTTATTGGCGGTAAGCGTGAGGGCGGACAGCAACGAGAATATGATCAGACTCTGAATCAATTGCTGACAGAAATGGATGGCATTTATTCGGCAGATACACCGCGGATATTGCTCATTGCGGCAACGAATCGTAAAGAAATGCTGGACAGCGCCTTAACGCGTCCAGGACGTTTTGACCGTCATATTCAAGTAGATTTGCCTGATAAGAAAGGCCGTCTTCATATCCTTAAAATTCATGCCAAAAACAAACCGATCCAGGAAGATGCGAATTTGGACAAAATCGCAGAGGAGTCGTACGGTTTTTCCGGTGCGCAGCTTGAGAGCGTCATGAATGAAGCAGCAATCTATGCCATGAGACAGGATCAGCAAATGATTGCGCAGAGTCATCTGTCTATGGCGATTGACAAGGTGATGATGGGTGAAAAAACAGACCGAGAATCGACACTGGAAGAGAAAAAACGTGTAGCGATTCACGAGTTGGGACATGCTATAATGGCTGAAATCGTTCGCCCTGGCAGCGTAAGTCAAGTAGCGCTCAGTCCGCGTGGGAAAGCGCTCGGTTATGTGCGTCACAATCCACAGCAGGAGCATTATTTATATACCAAGCAGTACCTGGAAGAGCAGATTATGATTTCGCTCGCAGGGGCTACGGCTGAAGAAATGTACTACGGGGGCCGGAGTACTGGTTCAAGCAATGATTTTGAGCAGGCACTGAACATCGTTCATACGATGATGACTTCCGGATTGACTTCTCTTGGAATTATTAACATGGAAATGGTTACAAAAGAAGAACTTATGCGGGAAAATGGCGAGATTATGAATGATCTGCATAACCGGACTTTGGAGTTGTTGGAAAAGCACCGTCCTGTGTTCGACAATTCTCTTGATATCCTGATGAAGGAAGAAACTCTGTCCGGAGATCAATTTAGATGTCAATTTAGTGAAAATGCTTTATTACCAGCATAATTTTTTATGCTGGTTATTTTTTTTTACTTTTAGTCCGTGCTAAGATATTATTATCTATTGGGACATAAACATGTATTTTTCGACAAAGAAGGATACAATATATGAGAGTGACCAGGAAAGGGTGGAGTTAAGAACCATGCAATTTAAAAAAATCGGCGTCATTGGCGGCGGCACCATGGGACAGGGTATTTCTGAAATGCTCGCGTCCAAAGGAATCGATGTGCTGCTAGTAGAGCAGACACCAGAGAAACTAGACTACGCTTATAATATGATTGAAACAAGTCTAGACAAGCAACTCGAAAAATGGGCAATTACTCAAGCAGAGAAAAAATTGATTTTATCTCGCATTGAAAAAGTATCCCATCTGGCGGAGCTTGCTAGCTGTGATATGGTGATTGAAACCATTACAGAGAATCTGGACGAGAAGAAAGCTGTTTTCCAAGAGCTGGATCATGTGTGTCCAAGCAATATTATTCTTGCAAGTAATACATCCACGCTGAGCCTGACCGAGCTTGCTAGCTCGACCAAGTATCCAGAGCGTGTTATTGGTATGCACTTTATTTATCCAGTATCCCGTATTGATCTTGTGGAAATTATTCGTGGTTTGAAAACATCAGACGAAACATTTGAAAACACTAAAATGTTTGTGGAAGAAATTGTGGAGAAAAAAGGAGTCATGATTTATGAATCTCCTGGCTTTGTAACTAGCCGGATTATCTGCCTCCTGATTAACGAAGCGGCTCATGTACTTCAAGAGGGTGTAGCTTCCGCGGAAGATATCGATGATGCTATGCGTATCGGCTACAGCTTCCAAAACGGTCCTTTGGAAATGGCTGACCGCTTTGGTCTGGATTCCGTTCTGGCCGCTTTGGAGCGGATGTTCCGTGAATTTGGCGAGCTGAAATACCGTCCGTCCATCGTCCTGAAGAAAATGGTGCGTGCAGGTAATCTGGGCGTGAAATCGGGCGAAGGTTTCTTCAAGTATGACAAGGATGGTGACCGGATATGAAAATTCTCGTAATCAACGCAGGTAGTTCTTCCCTGAAATACCAATTATATGATATGACGGACGAGTCCGTTTTGGCAAAAGGTTTGGTAGAACGTATTGGTATGGATTCCTCTATTCTGACGCATAAACCAACCAATAAGGAAGAATACACTGAAGTTAGCGAAATTTTGGAGCACACTACAGCCATCCGCAAAGTGCTGAATGCACTCACAGATGCAGAGCATGGTGTCATCTCCAGTATTAGTGAAATTCAGGCTGTGGGTCATCGTGTGGTTCATGGTGGCGAAATCTTCAAACAGTCAGCACTCGTAACACCTGAAGCGAAGAGTGAAATCCGCCGTTTGTTCGACCTGGCTCCGCTGCATAACCCGGCATCCATGATGGGGATTAAAGCGGCTGAGACGAATATGCCAGAAGTACCGCAGGTTGTGGTATTCGATACTTCGTTCCATCAAACTATGCCTGAAAAAGCTTATATGTACGCCATCCCTAGAGTGTTGTACAATAAGTACAAGGTTCGTCGTTACGGTGCACACGGTACCTCCCATGACTTTGTAAGTAAGGAAGCTGCCAAATTTGTCGGCCGTCCTTTGGAAGACCTGAAGATTATCACTTGTCATATCGGTAATGGCGGTAGTGTAACAGCAGTTCAAGGCGGTTTGTCCGTAGATACTTCCATGGGTATGACTCCATTAGAAGGTCTTATGATGGGTACTCGTAGTGGTGATTTGGATCCAGCGATCGTGCCTTATGTCATGAACAAAGAAGAATTGACTGTCAATGAAGTCAATTCCATGCTGAACAAGCATAGTGGACTTCTAGCTATTTCTGGTATCAGCAGTGATATGCGTGAAGTCACAGAAGGTATGGAAAAAGGCGAGCCTAATACTACATTGGCATTTGAAATGTATGAATACCGTCTGCGTAAGTATATTGGTTCGTATGCTGCCGCAATGAACGGGGTAGACGTAATTGTATTTACGGCAGGCGTAGGCGAAAACTCCGTCGTTCTGCGTAAAAGAGTGTTGGAGCAACTGACATTCCTCGGTATCGAACTGGATGAATCGTTGAATGCTGTTCGTTCTGGCGAGATTCGTCGGATTACAACTGCAAACTCGAAGGTAGAAGTACTGATCATTCCAACGAACGAAGAACTGGTAATTGCCCGTGATACGTTCCGTCTGGTTCAGTAGTTCGGTCCCTAAATGTAAACTTTATACATGCGGACCTATAGTTTAAGTTCTGCATGCACCAAACAGCGAGAGCAAACAGCCTGACCCAAGGGGAAGGGCTGTTTGATTTTCGGTTTAAGGAGAGAAGACGGTCATGACAAATAAAAGTACGATTGCCCAAGTGGGCCGCCATGTAGGGGAAACGGTTACAATCGGCGCTTGGGTAAACAATAAGCGGTCCAGTGGTAAAATTCAGTTCCTGCAACTGCGAGACGGCAGCGGGTATATTCAAGGGGTTATCGTGAAAAGCGAAGTGTCGGAGGATATTTGGAATGACGCCAAATCCTTGACTCAAGAGAGCTCCCTTTATGTAACTGGAATCGTGCGTGAGGAGCCACGTAGCCAATCGGGCTTTGAACTAACGGTTACAGGTATTGAAATCATTCATTTGACCGAAAACTACCCGATTACTCCCAAAGAGCACGGTGTAGACTTTCTGATGGACCATCGCCACTTGTGGCTGCGTTCCGCCAAGCAACGTGCTGTTCTGATTATCCGGGCGGAAATTATCCGGGCTGTACAGGAATTTTTCAACGGCAATGGTTTTACGAAAGTAGACCCGCCTATTTTAACTCCATCTTCTGCAGAAGGTACAACAGAGTTGTTCCATATCAAATATTTTGACGAAGATGCCTATTTGACACAAAGTGGACAATTGTACATGGAAGCTGCGGCAATGGCGCTGGGTAAAGTGTATTCCTTTGGTCCAACCTTCCGTGCGGAAAAGTCCAAAACACGCCGTCACTTGATTGAGTTCTGGATGATCGAGCCTGAGATGGCGTTTGTGGATCATGAAGAATCCTTGTGCATTCAGGAGCAGTTTGTAAGCCATATCGTGCAGTCTGTTCTGAAAAATTGTGCAAAGGAGCTTGAAGCTATCGGACGCGATGTTTCGAAGCTGGAACAAATTCAAGGCGAATTCCCACGGATTACGTACGATGAGGCAATTGCCTTCCTTCAAGGTGAAGGATTCGATATCCCGTGGGGTGAAGACTTTGGTGCTCCTCATGAAACAGCTATTGCCGAAAGATATAACAAGCCCGTGTTCATTACGCATTGGCCGACTCACATTAAAGCATTCTATATGAAACCTGACCCAGCCCGCCCAGAGGTTGTTCTGTGCGCCGATATGATCGCACCTGAAGGGTATGGCGAAATTATCGGGGGTTCCCAACGGATTGACGATCCAGCACTGATGGAAGAACGTTTTAACGAGCATAATTTGCCACGTGAGGCTTACCAATGGTATATGGATCTGCGCACCTATGGTACCGTTCCGCATTCCGGCTTTGGATTGGGACTGGAGCGTACAGTGGCCTGGATTTGTGGACTCGATCATGTACGTGAAACAATTCCGTTCCCACGTATGCTGTATCGTTTGTATCCATAATCAATGACAGGATCATTCAACAAGACATCAGCGGCAGAATGGGCGGAGGGAGTAGCCTACGCTATGGAAACCGGAATGGTTCAAATTCCCTACGCCCTGCTCAAGCATTATCGGACGCTTCGGCTGACGGATGGTGAAATGCTGCTGCTGATGCAGTTACTTGCATTTAAACAAGCGGAACGTAATGATTTTCCGACATGGGAGCAATTGCAGGCTCGTATGGGTTGCACTGCAAACGAAATCGCACTTTATTTCAGCAAGCTCATGAAAGAAGGATTTTTGCGGATAGATTCCGTAGAAGACCGCAGCTCATCTGTGCAATTTGAACGTTATAACTTGACGGGGCTGTATCGCAAGCTGGCTGAATGTATGATCGCCGAGCGTTCAGAGCAGCACGATGAAGATGACATTTTGTTTGCCGGGAAGCCGGATTTACTGAATGGAATATCGGAATCCCCGCTTACAGAAGAACGAAATTTGTTCACGATTTTTGAGAAAGAATTCGGCCGACCGTTATCACCGATGGAATACGAGACGATCAGCAGCTGGGTGGATCAGGATCGGTATCCGGAGGAGCTGATTTTGCTGGCTCTGAAGGAAGCGGTGTTTGCCGGGAAAGTACATTTCCGGTATATAGATCGCATTTTGTTAGAGTGGAGCCGAAACCGGGTCCGTAATGCTCAGGATGCGAAAGAATATGCCCAGCGATTCCGTAGTGGTGGTCGTAGTTAAAATCATAGAACGACCTTTCAGGTAACCGATTTATGCATTATAACTTTCACAATGAAGTGTAAATAAGCTTTAATGATAGAGGACGCACCTTTCGAGTTGAAGGGTGTGTCCTTTTTAAATATTTTTTTTCGAAATATGCAGGGGGAGAAAATTCTCTGGCGTCTATAGTATTGGGAAGGGGGAGAGCGTCATTGATATAGAGAGAATCATTGAACGAATCCGGTCTGGTGACCGGCAGGCGTTCCGTGAGATCGTAGAGTTGTACAGCAAGCATGTATTTCATGTGGCCTATTCGGTATTACATGACAGTAAGGAAGCGGAAGATGCCGCGCAGGAGGCGTTCGTTCAGGTGTACAAGTCTCTCCCCCAGTACCGGAACGAAGGGTTTAAAACGTGGCTGAGCCGAATTGCGCTCCATAAAGCGCTGGATATCAAACGCAAACAAGACAGGCGGCCTGCAGAGCTTATAGACGTGGCACAATCCCTTGTGCAGCTTCCTTCCCCGGATGAGGATGTACTGGCCCGTCTCATCCGCGAAGAACAAACAGTAGAACTATCACAAAAAATCGCCCAGTTACCCGAGCAACATCGGGATATTATTCAAGCTTACTATATGCAGGGCAAAACCTACGATCAAATCGCACAAGAAACGCAGGTAGCTTTAAAAACGGTAGAGTCCAGACTCTATCGGGCACGACTATGGATTCGAAATCACTGGAAGGAGGAGGAATGGCGATGACTGACCAACAGGATAGACCGTGGATGGAAGGGCAAACGAATGACTGGCATGCATACATTACAGGAACTTGTACGATAGAGGAATCTACTCGGCTGGAAAAGCTCTTGTTACAAGATGAACAAGCGCTAATGTTATATCTTGTTGCATTGGAGCAATTAGAGCCGGCACTGAAAGAATACTCTGCCTGGATGGATACGGAACGCTTCACAGATCAGGTAATGGCCGTTCTCCCCGATATAGAAGTGCCGAATCAAGTTGTATTCAAAAAACGCCGTTGGTTTGAAAAACCTGTATTTCATTATGTTATTGCGGCAAGCCTAACGTTGATCTTGCTATCTAGTGGAGCCTTTGACAAAATGATGCCGCATTCAGGCGGAAAGCAGATGCCTCCCAATGAACGCGTGTCTTACAGCGAAGAAATCATGCAAGCTACAACAACCTGGCTCGATAAATTAAAGCCCTGAATAAATGAAAGGGTAAGATGAACAAGTTTAAACCAGCCTTCAGTTGGACATTTATCAAGTTCTCATAAATAGAAAGGAAGTGTAGCAATGCCTTATACGGAACGAAGCAAGCTCTTGGCATTTCTATTGAACATCATTCCAGGTGTAGGACATTATTACTGGACCAGAAAAGCCAATTCGTTTGTATATACTATTTTGTTTTTCGGATTTCTGGCTGGAGGATTATTTTTTTCAGTAGTGTCAAGGGATGGAACGCCTTTTCTGGGAAGTATATTTGTTGCTGCTCTTTTGTGGGGACTCAGCATGCTGCACATTGTGATTAGCTTGTTACGTTATGATCCTCGTGCAGTTGCTGCTCCATATCCCCCTCATGTAGGACCCAATCCATATGGCTTTTACTCGCAAAGTGGACCTTATGGAGAGACTGGTTTAACAGGAGAGGTACCAGAGGGGGCAACGGACACAGGCACAAATGCCCCGGGAGCGGGTATGGGATCTGGCCCAGACCATAACCATTATCAACAAGGCTACTATGGTATGGCAGGATCACCTGCTTTTCAAAAAGGATCAGACAATGAGCGATTTTTTACGATTTTGCTGTCATTTATTCCTGGATTGGGACACCTTCATTTGGGGCTGATGCAGCGTGGCTTGTCTTTTCTGCTATCCTTCTTTGGCTTTGGAGCGATTCTCGTCTTTATTACCAGCATTACGAACGAATCCGGATTTTTGGCGTTTGCGGGCGTATTGCCGATTATTTGGCTGTATTGTATGTTTGATGCGGTGCAGCATGTACACCGCAAACAAGCCGGAGACATTCTTCAGGATCGGACTTTGTTTGAGGAACTGGAGCATGGAAGAGTTGAGGGACGTCGTAGTAAAATGCTGGCTACCATTTTATCGGTATTTCCGGGTGCTGGGCATATGTATATTGGTTTGCAAAAACGTGGACTCCAGCTTATGCTACTATTTTTAGGATTTATCTATATACTGGACGTGCTACATCTCTCACTCTTTTTGTTCCTCATTCCGGTGGTCTGGTTTTACAGCTTTTTTGATGCATTGCAGCAGGTAAGCCGTTATGGACGGGAGCAGCTGATCGACAAGCCTGTGATCGGTATGTTTGCTCAATATCACCGCTGGGTAGGCTTAGGACTGCTTCTGCTGGGTGCATACTACATCCTGATTAACGTACTTGTTCCAACACTGGATCGCCTGTTCCCGGATGAACGAATTTACAACATAGTTGACATGTATTTAAGAACCATTATTGTCTCCCTCCTATTAATTGGCGGCGGTGTTTGGATGATGATCGGCAATTCCAAATCTAAGCGAGCAAAGGAGAAACGATAAAATGGATACTGAATTTTCAAAGAGTGAGGCTTCCTTTAAGGGAGCCCATCACTCTCAAAACGACATGACTGGTGCAACAGGCATATTGGGCACTTCATCTCATAAGAATAGTACCTCTAAGAACTCCAACGCGCCAACAGGTGTATGGAAAGTCGGAAGACTATCAATGGGGCTGTTCTTGGTGCTGCTGGGGGGCGTAACGTTTGCCTCCAAGTTTTGGGGAGTAGGCATACTGGATCAGGCACTAACCTGGTGGCCTGTCGTATTTGTTTTGCTGGGACTGGAAATTTTAATGTATACTGCCTGGAAAGGGACACGTGAGCGCATTCGATATGATGTGTTTAGCATGTTTATTACGGCGGTATTGGTTTTTTGTTGTATTGGATTTGCGCTGGTCAGTTCATTAGGGATCACTCCGCAAGTTAGAGAAATAATGAGTTCGGTACAGGAAACAAGGATTCTTCCAGATTGGCATGAAAAGCTGCCAGCCGGAGTAACCAAGGTGATTGTGCAGGGTGAAGACCCTTATGCAGTCAAAATTGACGCAACCACCTCACCGGAGGTGCATGTGTTCGGGAGTTATGTCTATACAGGCAATGAGGAAGATTTCAAAGGAATGGAGCTGTATCAAACAAAGCAAGTTGGAGATACACTGTATGTACTTCTCAGCCAGGTTCCCACACGTTTTATGCAAACACATCATCAGCTGGACGTTACCATTGCTGTGCCTGAGGGAATAGCGGTTACTGTGCGTGACAGTCAGGGAAATGTGATTGAAAAATAGAGAGTGCTTCCAGCTTCAGCTTTACATTTTGTATTATACACGCGATACTTGTTAGGGAGCTTGGGTTTTCGCTATGTCACTAGTTCAAACATATAGTTGCTTAACCAGGCGTAATTTGATGATATGCATTCGAAAGAGCGAATGTAACTGGAAAAGAGGGAAAAAATGATTTCATTGAATCCTGACACACTTACAGAGCGTGAAAATTATAAGCTGTTGACCGGAAGTATTATCCCAAGGCCGGTAGCGTTTGTTACGACTTTGAGCAGCAAAGGGGTGCTGAATGGTGCTCCTTTCAGTTATTTTTCTATCGTTGCCGCCGAGCCGCCACTGCTGTCTGTATCCGTACAGCGTGTTGATGGAGTTTCCAAAGATACAGCACGTAATGCGATAGAGCATAATGCTTTTGTCGTACATATTACAGACGAAGACAACGTGGGGGCGGTGAATGTGACGGCTTCCCGTCTGTCGCCGGAGGAGAGTGAGATTGCACTGGCAGGTCTTACTCCGATCCAGAGTACAAAAATCGCCGTTCCGGGTGTGACGGAAGCGAAGATTCGCATGGAATGTATTTTGGAGAAAGTGATCCCGCTGGGAGGCAAGGAGGACACACCTGCCTGTGATCTATTAATTGGTCGCGTAGTGCAGTATCATTTGTCGGAGGAAGCGTACCAAAATACATATGTGATTGCCAAGGAGTTGCGTCCGGTGAGTCGGTTGGCTGGGAATAACTATGCAAAGCTAGGAGAGCAATTCACGCTGGAGCGTCCCCAATAGGGGACGTTTTTTTACAACATGAAGCAAAAGGAACTTCCCAGGCAATGAAAATATTCAAAGATGTTTACAGGATTTAGGAGATCGAAGGTTTAGAATGAGACTCTAGTGGGTTGGAGTGCCCTGATGAAAAACCAATTGCCATTGTCCTTCATTTAATTTCCAAATGGAACTTCTAAGTGACTTATTTCCGGCATCAATCGATTCCGTACAGTATGTTGCATGTACAATATTTGAAGATAACAGCCTTATGTTAAAGTCAGTAATCACAAATGGAATATAGTCTAATGGAGATTTACCAATTAAAAAGCTTAATTGCATTGACTTATCGTACTTTTTACCCGACGAACCATACTCAAGATAGTCATCAGCTAATAGTCTTTCAAAATCCTCTCTCTGAGCATGCATCAGCTGCTTTTCTAAATTTAGTATTATATCTTCTAAAACTTTACTCACCGGACCACCTCAACTCATTTTTATCTTGCCAGTGGGCTAGAACTCTTTTGAATAAAAAAGAGAACGTACCGTGCTTTCGCTAGGCTCCGTTCCCGACATTTGATGACCAATTTTTATAGTTCACCGATATGCATCTTTAATATTTACAAGTTATTCATTTCAAAGTTTTTAGCAGTAAGGAGCGATAGGTCGTTTCAAACAGAAACTCAAACGCCTCCAGATGCTTTTTAGCTTCAAACACATCACGCCCCCATGCATAAATACCGTGATTACGTAATAAAATCCCTGGAACCTGATCATTCAGCACGCCCGGCACCAGCTTGGCAATCGAGGCGATATCAGCATAATTGGGCAGCACGGGAATCTGAATGGCGGCATTTTCCTCCCAAATGTTAAAAGCTTTAATGAGCTCGATGCCTTGTACAGGTACAAAGCCCTGCTCGCCGCAATATTCAGAAATCAGGTTGTTAAACACGGTATGCACATGAAAAACCGCTCCACAACCTGTCAGTCGGTAAATTTCGCAATGGATGAGCGTTTCTGCACTTGGCTTGAGGTTTGTGGCTTCTGCTGCTTTTCCGTATTGATCTACGAACAGAAAATCTTCAGGAGTGCGCTTGGTTTTATCCTTGCCGCTAGCGGTGACTGCAAAATAAAATTGTTCAGGATGAAAATTACCGATTCGGATCGACAAATTTCCGCTTGTGCCTGGGAACCAGTTGCGCGAGGCGAATAGTTCCTTGACATCAGCAAGTTCTTCCAGAGCACGGCGTTTTTCCTCGATTGAAATGTCTGCCAGGTTAAAACTCATTACAGTACCCCCTGCTCCTGTTTTTGCTTTAGATCCTTGATAATATCGTCAAATGTCTCAAAGGGTACATGCGGTACACCAAGCTCTTGACACTTTAATGTTAGATGCGAGCGGGAGTACACCAAGTCGGCAATTTTGGCTCCTTCAAAATCGGTCAGGCTGTCGCCAATCAAAATCCGTTCGTATTGCTCGGGAGGGTATTGACGAATGACGGTTGTTTTGCACATGCCGCAGTCATTCTTACACGGCTCCTCACATTGATGCGGCCACGTTATCTGGATGTGATCTCCCGAAAAATCCGCTCCATTGCAATAAATGTGATCGTGTGGAAAATTAAACGGTTCTAGCAATGGATCAATAAAAAAATCAATACCGCCGCTAGTAACGAAAAATTCAATCTGCTGCTCTTGAACAAAGTCTAAAAAGCGTGCAAAGCCCTCACGTATACCCGCTTGTCCAAGTGCATAGGAGATAATTTCGTCCTTTTGCTCTGAAGGCATGAGGGCAAACATCGCCCCTACACCTTCACGAATGGATATATGTCCGTTCACAATTTGATGCATGATAGGTTCATAGCCCGCAGGTTGAAAATGCTTCATAATAGCGACAATATTATCATTGTTTGTAATGGTCCCGTCAAAATCGCAAAAAATGACGGGCTTCTTTGTAGTGCTCATCGTTCGCCTCCCCACGTGTCAAGCGCAGATTGCAGCTCAGGATGAGTACGGGCGTATTGTGCCAGCGGAACATTGTGCTGGACCGCTTCAATCGCCTGAACAAAAGCACGGCCACCAGCTTCTGTACCCAGTGGATGTCCGTGAATGCCACCCCCAGCGTTAACCACCACATCGGTACCAAAGTCACGTACAATGAGCGGCACCAGCCCTGGGTGAATCCCTGCGGAAGGGACAGGCATGCTGGCCTTCAGCGGTGAATCAGGAGTGATCAGTTCGTCACGGATCACCATGTTCTCCTCACGTGGCATCGTCACGGAGCCGTAGGGAGAAGGAAAGAGAACAAGGTCAGCGCCAGCCAGGCGCATAAGCTGACCGAGCAGGACGGACGCCGATATGCCATAATGAGGCGATGGGTAAGTAGCACCCGCTAACGAAGGATGCGCTGCAATCGGCACTGAGATGGCGGGATCGCTGCTAAGTTCATGCAGCACATCATAACCGTAGGCCAACACGTTAAACAGTAACGCGTTCGCGCCTGCGTCGATAGCCTTGAGGGCTTGCGCTTTGAGCTGCGAGGTTGGACCGGTTAAATTAGCGGCATACAGCAGCTTTTTACCAGTTTCACGCTCAGCCGCTTCAGCGGCCCGGATACAGGCTTCAACACGTTTTTCAATCGGCGTCAGCGCATTTTCAAACAAGATCTCGTCGTCCTTGATTAGATCAACGCCGCCGAGAGCCTGACGGGTAAACTGTTCACGCAGTTCGTCCAAGTTGAGCCCAATCACGGATTTGAAAATGCTCATAAGCAGAGGTCGATCATACACGCCAAGCTGATCGCGCAAGCCGCTGATACCAAATTTCGGTCCCGAAAAAGCAGAGAGGAAGGCTTCCGAGAAACCCAGCTTCGTCAGCTTAATTCGGCCGTCCATTGAAATTTTGCCGAAGACCGTAACCAGCAAAGCGGGGATATCGCGGCTGAAATTAACATCTGGGTAAGCGATGGTCAGGTCGGCGTACCGCTCACCAGGACCTCCATCGTGAATATCTACAGATTGAACAGAGCCGAGGTGTTTTTGCATCGCAGCCCGCTTGGCCTGAGGGAGCTCAGTCCAGCTGCCCACCGTCATGCCGATGGCAATAGATTGGGCCTTTTTGTTAAAATCAGCTCTGTCATCGTATACTCGGTAGGTCGCCAGGCAATAGCTCATTCAATTCCCTCCTTAAGTACAGCTCCCATCTCGCGGGATCGTTCAGCACAGCGCTGCACCGCCGTAATCACCGTTTCGTAGAAGTCACCTTTGTCCAGTGTTTCCAATGCAGCTACCGTGGAGCCATTAGGAGACATGATTTTGTGGCGAAGAGCAGAAGGCTCCTCTCCGGTTTGTTGTACCATGCGTGCTGCTCCAAGCGCAGTTTGTACCGTTAATTCGTGCGCTTGTTCAGGAGTCAAGCCACCGCGAATTCCCCCGGCGATCATGGCTTCCATTAAATAGTAGACATAGGCAGGACCGCTTCCGGAAATGCCAGTCAATATATCCATTTTCTCTTCTTCTATAACCGTTACCGTACCTACAGATTCGAACATCGTAAGCACGTTTTTGCGCTGACTTTCGCTGATCTCTTTGGAAAAGCTGATGCCTGTGGCGCCGAGTCCAATCGAGCTGGACGTATTAGGCATCGTCCGCGCGATGGGCTGCTTGCGACCCAGCAATGTTTGCATGGTACGAATAGACAAACCGGCGATGACTGAAATGATCAGCTGTTCATCTGACAGGAGGGGGCCGAGCCGTCCAAGGGCCTTGGCAGCATCTTTAGGTTTCATGGCAAGCACGATCACTGGAGAATGACGCAGCAGTTCTGTTTTGGCGGCATCTTCAGTTTGGAATAATACTCCGTATTGCTGCTGAAGTTCTTCAAGGCGAGCCTGATTACTGCGGTTGATGACAGTAATACCGCCACGTTTGACGACAGAACGATTCGTCATCCCACGAATAATAGCCTCAGCCATTGAACCTGCCCCGAAAAACGTAATTTGCTCGTTAATTAACACTTTTGTTTGTGATTCACACATGGATTCATACCTCCAAAGATACGGATTGATTTATGATATTATTCCCTGATTTGTCCAGTACCGTACACGCGGTATTTGGTTGAAGTCAAGGCAGGCAATCCCATGGGGCCGCGGGCATGTAATTTTTGTGTGCTGATTCCGATCTCGGCACCAAATCCAAACTCGAAGCCATCCGTGAAGCGAGTGGATGCATTGTGGTACACGGCTGCCGCGTCCACTTCTTGCAGAAAACGATCGGCATGAGCTTTATTCTCAGTGACAATACACTCTGAATGCATCGTACCATAACGGGCAATGTGCTCCAGTACTTCGTCTAAATGGTTTACGACTTTGACATTCAAAATGTAATCATTATACTCGGTGCCATAATCCTCTTCCGTAGCAGGAACAGCCCAAGGAACCAGTTCTTGTGTCCGCGCACAACCGCGCAGCTCAACCCCGGCATTACGGAAACGTTCCGCTAATTCTGTTAAATGTGCTTGTGCATAATCCGAGTGCACAAGCAATGTTTCCATCGAGTTGCATACAGACGGTCTTTGGACTTTGGCGTTGAGTGTAATGGCTTCGGCCATTTCTGCATTCGCTGTAGCGTCCAGGAATGTATGGCATACGCCAGCTCCCGTTTCGATGACAGGCACGGTAGCGTTTTGAACAACATTTTGAATAAGTGAACGCCCGCCGCGTGGAATAATCACATCCAGCAAGCCATTCAACGTAAGCATTTCGTTGACAGAGGCACGGTCTGAATCTTCAATAAGTTGAAGCGACTCGCGCGGCACGGCTGTGGCGTCTAGCGCTTGCTGGAGCACTTCAATAATCTTGCGATTGGAGGAGAGAGCAGCCGAGCCACCGCGCAGCACAACCGGATTGCCTGTTTTCAAGCACAGACCTGCAGCATCCACAGTCACATTTGGACGTGCTTCATATATAATGCCGATGACACCTAGCGGTACACGTATTTTTTCAATTCGCAGACCGTTGGGACGCTCAATTTGCTCAAGCGTGTCACCGACTGGATCAGGTAGCGCAGCAATCTGGCGTAATCCTTCGGCAATAGCTCCGATTCGCTCCTCGGTCAGCTTGAGGCGGTCGAGCAGCGATTCCGACGTACCTAGTTCTTTTCCACGTTTCAGGTCCATATGATTCGCTGTAATGAGTTCCTCAGTATGGTTCACTAGAGCTTCAGCCATAGCAAACAATGCTTCGTTTTTTTGGGTTGTAGTCAGTCGGTTCATAATGATGGCACTTTTTTTCGCGAGACTTGCTTTGGTTCGTACTTCACTGAACTGGTTTTCTTCTGTTTTTGCTGTATTTGTCGTTAAATCACTCATAATATGGCCTCCCTACATACATAATGTAATCCATTCGTCCCTGTGGATCACCTCAAGCCGGTGAATGGGGCCGATTTTGCCCACAACCTCGCCGCTGGGTAAACCTTGTACGATTCGAAGCTGTTCATCATCATAATTCACGATGCCGCGTCCTAACACCTTATTTTCCGGTCCCAGCACCTCAACGACATCTCCGGCATGAAAGCTGCCCTCTACACGGCGTACGCCAACCGGAAGCAGGCTATGTCCTCCGTGTACCAACGCCTCCTCGGCTCCTTGGTCTACATGCACTGAGCCAAGAGGCGTGGACATAAATCCAAGCCATTGTTTTTTCATCGGCAGTGAAGACAGGTGAGTATCAAAATAAGTGCCCGGTCCATGCCCTGCGACGGCTGCGTCCAAATCGCCATTCTCGCTTACGCGACCCACATATACAGGCACACCTCCGCGTGTAGCTACTTTGGCAGCCTCGATTTTGGATCGCATTCCGCCAGTTCCTACTGCTGATCCGGAACCTCCGGCTAATGCATAAACCTCCTCTGTAATTTCCTTGATACGTTCAAAACGTACGGCATTCGGATGCTTGCGCGGGTCTGCCGTATATACGCCATCGGTATCCGTAATGATAATCAAATGCTGGGCCTTGACCAGATTAGCAACTAGCGCAGACAGCATATCGTTATCGCCGAATTTCAATTCGTCAATCGATACGGTGTCATTTTCGTTAAAAATCGGGATAACCTGCTGGCGCAGCAATTCTTCTACAGTCATTCCGGCATTGTTCATCCGTTTGCGGCTCAAGAAGTCACTACGGGTCAGCAGAACCTGCGCGATTACGAGGTCAAAATTTTTAAAAGCCTGCTCATAGGCTTGCATCAGAAGAGCTTGGCCTACGGCAGCGGCCGCTTGCTTTTCATGCAGCAGTTTGGGCCGGAAAGGATACCCAATTTCCCGGAACCCGGCGGCTACAGCGCCTGAAGTAACCAGTAGCACTTCATGGCCCTTTGCACGAAGCAAGCTGATTTCCCTGGCAAAATAAGCGATGGCTTCCCGATTCAGTCCACCTTCCACTCCAGTCAGGGAGCTGCTGCCGATTTTAATGACAATACGTGTTGACAAGATGTCCACTTCCTTAATATTACTCTTTTTAATGCAAAAAAACTTCCATCCTTTGTATAAAAAGGACGAAAGTTTGTGCTTCCGCGGTACCACCTTCATTGATGATTCATGATCATCCCACTTGAACCCTGTTAACGGCAGGAACCGCCTGATTGCGCAGGGCGCTCGGGGATAGGAGTTGGGAGAGAGTCCAGGTAAATTCTTGCAGCCTATCGGAATTTACTCTCTGAACAGGACTGAGCCTCTCTTAATAGTCCCTTCAACGCGCTAAATGATATTGGATACAGAATACCACGAAAAGACCAAGTTTGGCAAAGAAGTTGTAGCTGGAAAATACGGCTTAACCAAACAGGTTTAGTTTGCCGATTCGATCAGCCGCCTCGGCCAGTCGAGCCTCTGAGCTCAGAAGCCCTGCTCGTACATATCCTTCGCCGCCGCTACCGAACCCAATCCCTGGAGCGACAGCTACCTTGGCTTCACGCAGCAGCAGATCCGCAAAGGAAGCCGAAGTATAGCCCTGCGGCACGGGCAACCAGCTGAAGAAGGAGCCGCTTGGACGCGTCGCCTTCCAGCCTATTTGCCCAAGGGCATCATAAAAAGCGTTACGGCGTGATTCATAGCGAGCAACCAGCTCGGTTACGCATTCCTGTGAGGACGTCAGGGCTGTCGCCGCTGCTGCCTGAATGCCGCCAAATAGGCTGACATAAATATGGTCCTGTAGCAAATTAATCAGCGAAATGATTTTGGCATTACCAAGCGCGAAACCAACACGCCAGCCTGCCATATTGTATGTTTTGGACAAGGTATAGAACTCAATTCCAACATCCTTAGCCCCCTCGGCCTGAAGGAAGCTTACAGGCCGCTTGCCATCGAATCCAATAGCGCCATAAGCAAAATCACTGGCAACCACAATACTGTTACGTAGCGCAAATTCAACCGTTTCCTCGTAAAAAGAAAGTGGAGCAGTTGCCGAAGTCGGATTATTCGGATAGTTCAGGAACATTAATTTGGCGCGGCGGCGATCTTCTTCGGTAATGGCTTCATAATCGGGCAGGAAACGGTTCTCTTCCTTTAAGGGGAGGAAGGACATTTCCGCTTTAGCCAAGGCTACGCCAGACCAGTAATCGGGGTAGCCGGGATCAGGGACGAGGCACACATCGCCGGGATTAAGCAGAACTTGCGGTAGCTGAACCAAGCCTGTTTTTCCGCCAAACAGGATGGCGACCTCGCTTTCCGGGTCAAGCGTTACACCGTAATCCTCCTGATAGCGCTGGACAATGGCTTCTTTGAGAAAGCTGTAACCGCGAAAAGGTGAATACTTATGATACAGCGGGTTATCCGCTGATTCCTGCAAAGCTTTAACAATATGAGAAGGAGTGGGAGTATCCGGGTTTCCCTGTCCGAGATTAATGACATCATGCCCTGCTGCAATTTCACGGTTTACATTTTGTACAAGTGTGGCAAAAAATTGAGTGGGTAACTGTTTCATGATGTCAGCGGAGGGAATAGAAAAATGAGTCATCCATGCACACGACCTTTTGGAATAGTTTAAGAAACAATCTATCACGATTTTACCGAGTTGTATAGGGGGAATTAAGCTTGCATGGGTTGCGTAATCCAGACTAATCGGGCTATGATGGGAGAAAATACCGGACAATGGGGCACGGAAAGTTCCGACTCACAGAGAGGATGAAGGATTTTGACGTATCAGAAAGCTCAGCCATTCGGTGTGGCACTTATACAAGCTCATATAGAAATAGGAAATCCCCCGGAAAACAACACTCATATTCGATTTTTAATGGAACAAGCGGTAAAGGCCGAACAGAAGCCGGATCTGATTGTACTGCCGGAAATGTGGAATACAGGCTATGCCTTGGATCGCATTCAAGAGCTGGCGGACGAGGAAGGAACGGTGACTCGGGCATGGATAGCGGCGTTTGCCGCCACACATCAAGTTAATATAGTAGCCGGATCGATCGCAGAAAAAAAGAGCGACGGTCATGTGTATAATACAATGCTCGTTTTTGACCGCACAGGCACAGAGGTGGCTTCGTACTCCAAAATTCATCTGTTCCGACTTATGGATGAAGAGAAATATTTACAGCCTGGCGAGGAAAAAGTGGTATTTGCACTGGATGGCGGGATACAGGCTGGAGCGTCAATCTGTTACGATATCCGTTTTCCTGAATTGGCCCGCAGCTTGGCCATGTCCGGTGCAAATTTGCTGATCGTACCCGCAGAATGGCCCCATCCACGGCTTCATCACTGGCGCACCCTGCTGACCGCACGGGCTATTGAAAATCAAATGTACGTCATTGCTTGTAACCGTGTAGGTCGTAGTGGAGATACCGATTTCTTCGGGCATTCGCTCATCATCGATCCGTGGGGAGAAATCATGGCCGAGGGTGGAGATCAGGAGGAGATTGTCACAGGGTTCATTGAGTCTGCATTGGTTCAGGACGTGCGTGGGCGTATTCCGGTGTTTGAAGATCGGCGACCCTTACTGTATGACAGATAATCAGTGTAGAAAGGATTAATCCATGCTTAAGGAACGTATTGAATTTTTGTGTAAAAAGAAAAACCTGTCCCGTAAAGAGTTGGTAGACGGATTAGTTACACCTGCACATTTTGCGAATATACTGGCTGACCGTTACCCGATGGCTGAGGATCTGGCTGAGCAAATTGCTGAGCGGCTAGGTGTACAACCTTCCTACCTATTGCGTGCATCGGCAGAAGATGAGGAGACGCTGGCTACAGCGGATAAGATTTTCACAGAGCTGTCCAAGCTGGGTAACACCACGACAGAAAGCTATGTGGATCACCTGGAGGATCGCAATGATTCGCTTGTCGTGGAAATGACGACTTATTTGATGAAGGCTGTTTATTTTCAGCAGATCAATGACCCAACGGCCTACGAATATTTACATCAAACCTATTTGAATTTTTACTTGGAGAAGTTTGGTCGCTCGGATGAGGTGGAGCTGCCTGCACCGCTAAAAAAAGCAATTTTATTTTATAAGATTCAGTATTTCCGCTCTAAAAACCATTATTATGATGTACTAAATAGCGTTACGCAACTGATCCGCCTGGTGGAAGAGGGGACGGAAAACTGGCTCAATGCGCAAAACATTATGATGGAGGCCTGCATTCAGGTCAAGCAATTTGATCAGGCAAAGCAGGTGTTCGAGCAGACGATGCGCAGGGTATATGACGACCGGCTTTTTCATCGATTGACGGGTCTGTATGTAGCTTACAGCGGTTATTGTTTTGCTATGGGGTCTGTACAGGAGGCACTGTTAACATTGTCTATGGCGGAAGCCAATTTGGTCTATTTGGAAAATGCAGCAGATATGCTTACGACGATCCTGAACAATCGGATTATTATGCTGACGTCGATTGGCGAGCTGGATAAGGCCTTGGAGGAAGTGGTGCGTTTTGAAGCACTGGTAAGCCGGGAGCGCGAGGAAATGCAGCAAATGATGCTGCCTGTTACGCTGATATATCGTTGTGAGATCGCATTTTCCCGGAAAAACTGGGGGCTGCTCTCACAGCATCTGGATCAGCTGCGCAAAACTAATCTGACAACGGATCAGCAAATGGGACTTGATTTTTATGAAAGCCAGCTTGCGCTTGCCCAGGGAAATCAGGATGCTTTTTGGGTGCATGCTCAGCAATGTTTGCCTTATTTTGAAGCCCTCCAGCATCCTACGCGACTTGAGCAGCTATATGAAACGCTGGCTGTAGTGTCCGAGGATAGCCGTCGCTATAAAGAATCATCAGCGTATTATCGTAAACTGGTGTATCTTTTGCGTAAAAAATAGTATGCGTGCACTTGTTTTGCGCAAAACGATTGGACGATCATACGAAAGAATGCTCCGAATTGAGCAAAATTTTGTGTAAACCATGCCAAAGTTCAAAAATAAACTGATAAAATGCAGTTTAAAGCTGCTGTTTTTTCGGTTTTTTTGTATGTGCCAAAACGTATTGTGATGCCGGATACCGTCTTATATACTGAATTCATAAGGAACAACAATACAGTATACGAGGTGCAGCTACATGATGAACTTTTTCAGCAAGAAGAAAAAACAGCAGGATGCGATAGAACATGCAGATCAACTGATGAATAAGGGATTGTCTGGATTATTTATGAAAGGTCTAATCCCCCAGGAGCAGCGGGAACAGATCAACCAGAGTTTAAACTCGGCAAGGCAAGCCCAAACGGCGGCTAACGGTGGATTGGCGATGGCAGCGACTGCAGTTGTCATTTCGGTAACAGATACTGGGAAACTTGTGAATTTTGATCCGATTGTGGTGCTTGTACTAGATGTGACGGAAGTAAGCGGCAACCGATACCAAAAAACGCTGGAAACCCTCGTTTCCAAGCTGCAAATTCCGCGGCCCGGAGATACAGTGGGGCTGGGGAGCAATCCGATAAATCCATCAGAACTCATTTATATGGGACTGGTGACAGCGTAAGATGAATAGAGTCGGTACGCCTTTCTTACGGGCATATTTATTAAACAGATGATTGGAAAAGGGGTTTTGGAGAATGAAAGGATTTTTGAGCCTGATCGGGATACTTCTAGTGTTTGGTGTAGGGTTTTCACCTTTTCTGGCTGAATATTTATGGGATGATCCATTTTTGATTATGGAGGCGCCATGGTATCGGCCGTTAATTTACACAGGCTTTGCGCTTATATTTCTGCCTGGCATTTTAGGTCTATTTTTTGGAGGGGGTAAAATCAAGAAGGGTGTTCCTGGAGTGGGAATCATTACAAGTGTCCAACAAACAGGCACATATATAAACAACCAGCCGCAGGTAAAGCTCGGGTTGACCGTAACCAAGCAGGGAGAAGACAAATATGATACTGTTTTGACGACGATTATTCCATTGACCTCCATGGCTCAATTTCAGCCAGGCACAATCATTCCCTTGATCATATCAGAGAAAAATAAAATGAAGGTAGGTCTTGACCTGAAAGGTCAGGTGTCGCAAATGGATTTGCAAACGTTAATGAATGAGCAGATGGTCAAGCAGGGCGTATCGCCTGAGCTGATGGAAATTGCCAAAACCGGCGAGCAGGCCTATGCGAAGATACTGGATGTCACACCCATGGGGGAAGCGGGGCCCAATAAAATCAAGCTTCAATTCACACTGACGGTAACGAAAAGCAATGGCGAAACATTTAATGTAACCACGCAAAAGGATGTTTTTTCTTCCCAACTATCCAAACTGCAGCAGGGAGGTATTGTAGAGGTTATCTATTCGCCTCAAGATCCTTCGAAACTGGTTATTAAGACACAAGTGAGTGAAGATGACGTGCAGCAAGCGTTTGGTTCTTCCCGATAAAAAAAATGTCCCATCTGTTTCAGATACAGCCTATAGGTGTATTATAATAGTATCCCGACACCAGGAGGTTGATAACGATGGATAACCAAAGTAGATCCGAACTGGCGAATAGGGATGGCCTGTCACGGCCGAGAGGCTTAAATAGACAGGTTGTCGGAAATAACTATGAAATGGGCTATGATCAGGATAAAAGTCCACCACATGTAGGGACACCCTGATCACAACAAGGCGAGGACAGGCACTTTGGGATCACACAGCACATTGGAACTGAGGTAGGACATTCTTGGGATACCAAGACTAGAGACCTTAAGGAAAGAAGTGATGCGGGATGGATAAAGTGGAGTTTCCGAGCAAGCGTAGAGTAATCAGGCGAGGCTGACATGAAATTTAAATGAAAACGAAATGTGGTTCGTTGAAGACAGATGGAAGCAACACGCAACAGTGAATCGAACCCGTGAACTAAATGCAGTGTTGAAAGTATAGGGGCGAAGCCCCAGGACCGTTTTCCTCTCTGGCTGGCTGGGGAGGAAGACGGTCCTTTCCATATTTGCTCCTACTTTTGAGAAAGTTGCTTGACTGTTTCTCGGAAGGTATCAATAAAGGCTTCAGCAGCTTTAGACAAATAACGTCCGTTGCGGTAAGCAATCGCCAGAGTACGGCTGGGGGTAGGTTCGGCTAGTGGCAGCAGTGCTGGAACAAACTCGCTGCTGGCGGCACGGGCAATAAAACGGGGGACCAGTGTCACACCCATGCCTGTCGCGACGAGCGATTGGAGCGTCTCCATATTAGTGCTTTCAAACACCACATGGGGTTCAAAGCCTGCTTGATGACATAGATCCATCGTCAGCTTGCGAAAGCCTTGTCCTTTTTTCAGGACAACAAAAGGCTCGTCTTTAAGTTCTTCCATATGCACGGGTTGCGGCTGAGTACCGTTCTTACGCAGGGCTAGGGGGTGACCCGGAGGAACAGCGAGATCAATCCATTCTTCACCGATGGGTACATAAGAAAGTGTAGGCTCTACTAAGGGGAGAGAGAGTAGGCTGAGGTCTGTATCGCCACTGGCCGTTTTTTTCTCCAGATTCATGGATGAATCTTCGACTAACACGATTTCAATGTCTGGATGCGCCTTCTTAAATACAGGCAGAACATGTGGTAGCAGGTGGGAGCCCGTGATAGGCATACTGCCAACGACGACCTTCCCTTTTCTCAACTGAGAGATATCGTCCATTTCTTGTCGGAGCTGTTCCACCGCATCGACTATTTTTTTTGCCTTTTCCACAAAGCTTGCTCCAGCATGGGTTAGTTCCACCGTGCTGGTGTTGCGCTGAAATAGCAGCACCCCAAGTTCTTTTTCCAGTTTGGATAATTGTTGGCTCAACGAGGGCTGAGCAATGTGCAGTTTTTCAGCGGCGCGGGAGAAGTTTTTTTCCGCTGCAATTTGCAAGGTGTACTGAAGCTGTCTGAATTCCATCGTACTTTACGCTCCTTGTCTTATAAGCTATTCCTATTACATCATAGACTGATTATACAATAATAAAATTAAATGCCCAGTCCTAACAAATTTCATGTGTCACACCAGTCAGCAAGCAGCTGTTTGTTCCTGCAAAAGCTGCATTTGAAGCTAAAGGAGCCAAGTTTTCTGCGGACACGAAAGTCATCACGGTAACCAAAGGCAGTAACAAGCTGGAGTTTCCAGTATACAAAAGTATTGCTACATTGAATGGTAAACATTCCACGCTCAACGGTGTAATCGTATTTAACGGCATTGATTATTTTGTACCCCAACAGGCGATTGATTTGATTCAGTAATAAAACAAAACCATCGATAAAAGCTGTTTCCTCTTTAAAGGAGGAGGCAACTTTTTTTGTGTATAGATGAATACAAAGTTTAAAAGTTGAGAATGAAATTGATTTTCAGAAAATGGGATTTTCTGTGAAACTAGTCACGTTATCTTCTCTCTAATGTTGTTAGAATAATACATGTACGACATAGGCCACTGATGATGTAAAGTCCGGATGGACGAGGGAAGAAGGGATGAGTCACGGACGAATTATTACTGCGTCTGGTTGATGGCAAGGAATGGACGCATACGGAAATGACGGAGCTGCTGACACGTCTGGATAGTGAGCCGACGCTACGAGCTCAACTGCGCCAACTGGCAGCTCGCACCAAATTGGAGCGTTATGGAAAAGGTGTTTTTTTACGAGGACTAATTGAATTCTCAAGTATATGTCGTCAGGATTGCATGTACTGTGGACTGCGCGCTTCGAATAAACAGGCAGACCGTTACCGGTTGAAGCCGGAAGAAATTCTGGCCTGTTGCGCGGAGGGGTACGAACTGGGCTATCGGACCTTTGTTTTGCAAAGTGGGGAGGACTACTGGTTTACGACTGCCCGGCTGACGAAACTAATTCGGGAAATTAAAAGCCGGTTTGCGGATGTGGCGGTTACATTGTCCATCGGTGAACGGGATGACGAAACTTATGAGCGACTATATGAGGCGGGTGCGGACCGTTTTTTGCTTCGGCATGAGACAGCTTCTCCCAGTTTGTACGCCAAGCTGCATCCGACAATGACGATCGAAAGCAGGCGCAGCCGTCTGCAAGCGTTGCAGCGTATCGGATTTCAGATTGGGGCTGGATGTATGGTGGGATTGCCGGGACAAACGAACAGCGAATTGGCAGACGATTTGGTTTATTTGCACAGCCTGTCACCAGATATGATCGGGATTGGCCCTTTCTTACCGCACAGCAATACGCCACTCCGTGATGCCAGTCAGGGAAGCATGGAAAAGGCGCTTGATATCATTTCATTATCCCGATTGGTCGTTCCAGATGCGCTTATCCCGGCATCCACGGCCATGGGAACGATTCATCCCCAAGGAAGGGAGAAGGCGCTTCAGGCGGGAGCAAATGTGGTGATGCCTAATTTGTCGCCACTGGCGGTGAGACCGAAGTATGCCATTTATGAGAATAAAATATGTTTGGGCGATGAGTCTGCCCAATGTCGGCATTGCTTGGAACTTCGGATCCGTGGAGCTGGATTTGAAGTCGATATGGGACGTGGAGATAGTTTGAGAGTACAACGTCAGCTTTTGAGACAAGAGACTTTATGAGGTCGTAACGGAAACATTGCAGTAACCATAAATAAGGAGATGGGTATACGTGAGTGGAGTACGAGAGAAAGTGTCGGCGGATTTTATTAATGAAGCGGAGATTATGGCCGCTGTGGAGCAAGGGAAACAAGAGGCAACAAATCGACAGCGCATTTTGGGAATTTTAGAAAAGGGTAGAGCCTGCCGCGGACTGAATGCGAGTGAAGCGGCGGCTCTTTTGCATGTAGATGATCCAGAATTATTGGAAGAGATGTTCAAAGCATCACGGGCAGTCAAAGAGCAAATTTACGGCAACCGGATTGTACTGTTCGCTCCTTTATATGTAAGCAACCATTGCGTTAATAACTGCGAATACTGTGGCTACAAGCATACCAATGACAGCTTTACACGTAGTCGCCTGACTCCGGAGGAATTGGTAGAGGAGGTTAGAGTGCTTCAAGAACTGGGACACAAGCGACTCGTACTGGAGGCGGGAGAAGACCCTGTTCATTGTCCTATCGACTATATTGTCGATTGTTTACGCCAGATTTATGAGGTCAAGGTAGATAACGGCAGCATCCGGCGGATCAATGTAAATATTGCATCTACAACCGAGGAGGACTATCGGAAGCTGGCAGAGGTGGGTATTGGGACGTATATTTTATTTCAGGAAACATATCACCGGGAAAGCTACCGTAAATTTCACTTACAAGGACCAAAACGGGACTTTGATTGGCACACCACCGCAATGGACCGAGCCATGCGTGCGGGTATAGATGATGTGGGAATCGGTGTATTATACGGTTTGTATGATTTCCGCTATGAAACTGTAGCGATGCTGAAACATGCCGAGCACTTGGAAGAAACCTTTGGCTGTGGGCCTCATACAGTCTCGGTTCCAAGATTGCGCCCAGCTGAAAATGTGGACCTGGAACGATATCCATATCTGGTCAACGATGAGGATTTTATGAAAATTGTATCCGTTCTTCGACTGGCTGTTCCTTATGCTGGTATGATCCTGTCCACACGCGAGGAGCCAGAATATAGAGACCGTGTCATCGGCCTAGGCGTGTCACAGATTAGTGCAGGTTCAGCTACAGGCGTAGGGGCCTATGCAAAACAGGACACGGAAGACAAGCCCCAATTTGAGGTGGGAGACCATCGCTCACCATCAGAAATTATTAAAAGTTTGTGCCGTGGCGGATATATGCCGAGCTACTGTACAGCTTGCTATCGTGAGGGACGAACCGGAGATCGCTTCATGGAACTTGCTAAATCTGGACAAATTCACAATGTGTGCCAGCCCAATTCGCTGCTGACCTTCCAAGAATATCTACTGGATTATGGGGACGAGGAGGCACGTGAACTAGGAGCTGCTGCGCTGCGAGAGAATCTGGAGCGTATACCACGTGAATCGACGCGCCGTTTGACGCTTGACAGACTCGAACGATTGGAAGCTGGCGAGCGCGATTTGTATTTTTAGTAATTTATATTATGGGTAGTATCAATCACGTCATGAAATTCTCATTTTTATATTAATAGGAATTGAAAATAAAAAGCAGTCGCGTTGGAATCAGCGCGGCTGCTTTTGTATGTCAAGAGAAAAAGTATTAATGACTAGATTTTAAGAATAACTTTCGGCTTCAGCCGCTTGCTCCCATGCCAGCATAGCGGATGGAAAACATTCAATAGCCCGGGGAAAGACACCCTGTACATAAGCGATGAAAACACCATAGTTCACAATCGGCACCCCGGCGGCTTTCGTTTCAGACATCCGGTGAAGCATTGTACGCCGATTGAGCATACAGGCACCGCAATGAATAACCAACGCATATTCACTCAAGTCGTCAGGGAAACTGGAGCCAGATGCATGCTCAATAATGAGGCGTTTGCCTATCGTTTGACGGAGCCAACGAGGGATTTTTACTCGACCAATATCGTCAGATTGGCATTGGTGAGTGCAGGCTTCGGCAATGAGCACACGGTCTCCATCCTTGAGGCGATCAATGGCTCTTGCTCCTCGCACCAGTTCGTCCAGATCGCCCTTGTGACGGGCGAACAGAATGGAGAAAGAGGTAAGAGGTACATCCTTGGGCGTATCGGCTGCGACTTTCATAAAGACCTGTGAATCGGTAATGACCAGGCGAGGCTTGTTCCCCAGTCGCTCTAGCGTCAAGCGTAGTTCATGCTCTTTGGTCACTACAGCGATAGCATCGCTCTCTAGCGTATCACGGATCGTTTGCTGCTGCGGCAGAATCAATCGACCCTTTGGTGCAGCTTTATCGATGGGAACCACCAGCACGACCAGATCGCCAGGTGACAACAGGTCACCTACGATGCGGAAGCGATCTTCGTTTTGGGG
This sequence comes from Paenibacillus ottowii, assembly GCF_006874425.1. Classification (GTDB taxonomy): domain Bacteria; phylum Bacillota; class Bacilli; order Paenibacillales; family Paenibacillaceae; genus Paenibacillus; species Paenibacillus ottowii. The sequence continues at coordinate 281,523 of NZ_VIJZ01000002.1, read as the reverse complement.
GAGTGTATTCGTGATGGCTTTTTTCAGTTCTGTGTCCCCACGGAGCAAAGAAGCACTGAAAGGAATCAGTGTGAGATTCAATTCGGTCTCCAGTGTTGCAGCCATCGGATCTGATTCAGCAAGGGTGTCTATTTTATTAAGTACCCCAATGACAGGAATCTTTTTGGCGCGTAGCTTTTCAAGTAGTTCATGCTCGAATGGACCGACGCCAACAGTGGCGTCGATGACGAGCAGAGCCAAGTCTGTACTATTAACAATTTCTAGCGTTTTGTTGCGGCGCAGCTCCCCGATCTCACCCTCATCGTCCAGTCCGGCGGTATCCACCAGAACAATAGGACCCACAGGGAGTAGCTCCATCGGCTTGAAAACGGGGTCCGTAGTCGTTCCTCCCACAGGAGATACCACAGCAGCGGGCTGGCCGGTCAAGGTGTTCAGAATGCTGGATTTGCCTGCATTTCGGCGACCAAGCAGAACGATATGCGGTCGGTTACTTCTCGGGGTATCATTCATTCCCATGGTGAGTTCCTTCTTCCTGCCCTGGAATTCCAGGCTTTGTAACGGTATAGGGATGGCACAATTGGTCAATCCGCGCACGGGTCAGTTGACCACGATCCTCTGCAATATCCTCAGGTGAGCGACCCTGTGCAATGGCTGCTGATGCAATGGAAGCAGCTTCATCATAGCCAAGCTCTGCGACCAGTGCGGAAGCCATCACAGCTGAGTTGCGCAGATTATCAGAGCAGCGTTCCTCATGTACGATCAGACCGCGAACACACCGTTCCTCGAATAGTTGAATAGCATTGCTGAGAATATGCAGTGATTCCAGCAACGACTCGGCAATCAACGGCAGGAACGCGTTCAGCTCCAGCTGTCCAGAGGCAGCAGCCATTGTTATAGCTGCATCATTGGCCATCACGCGCATTGCTGTCAATCCGGCCATTTCAGCCATCACCGGATTGACCTTGCCAGGCATAATAGAGGAACCAGCTTGAACCGGAGGTAACATATATTCACCGATACCACCGAAAGGACCAGAGGCCAGCAGACGAAAATCGCCAGATATTTTGAGCAAATTTACCGCAGCGGATTTGAGTAGACCCGATACCTCCACGAAGACATCCATATTTTGAATGGGGTCCATGGGGTGGTCGCTACGGCATAGCCCTAATCCAGTCTCATCCGCCAGCTTTTCGACCATTCGGTAGCTATAGGCCCGAGGCGCATTCATACCTGTGCCAATCGCTGTGCCTCCTATAGGGATTTCTCGCAGCCTTTCTTCGGCTTTATAGAGGCGCCAACGGTCACGCGCTATAGCTTTTGCGTTGGCACCAAAGCCTTGCCCGGCCATCATGGGCAGGGCATCCATTAGCTGTGTGCGACCTAATTTGAGCAGGTCGGCATATTCTATTTCTTTTTGCTGGAAAGCAGCTTGTAACGAAGACATCGTGTCACATAAAGGGCGCAGCAGGCGTATTGCTGCAATTCGTAGCGCCGTAGGATAGACATCATTCGTAGATTGGCAGCAGTTGACATCATCCAGCGGATGTACAAGCTCATATTGTCCCGGCTGTCCCCCTAGATGTGTGACGGCCAAATTAGCAATGACCTCATTCACATTCATATGGGTACTAGTGCCTGCGCCGCCTTGCATGGCATCCACGGTAAACATATCTTGATGCCGTCCGGTGAGTAATTCGTCGCAAGCATTTACAATGGCAGATACCCGGCGGGCAGGTATCCGTTTTTGCTCACCATTGACTTGAGCAGCCATTTTTTTCACCAATATAAGAGCCTGGATCAGGTTTCTGTTCACAGGTCTGCCGCTGACTGCAAAATTGTTCATCGCGCGCGCGGTGTGAATACCATACAAGGCATCCACAGGAATGTCCATGTCTCCGAGTGCATCCCGTTCAGTACGCATAACTTTGACCAGCGGAGAAGACGGGTTCATGTCATAGACCTGTCGCCGGAATGCGTGTCATATGCAGCAGTTGACGTGCACTTGCAGCTCGTTTTTCCTCAACCCGGGCATGAACCAGATCTGGCTCGACCAGCTTGAGGGCTTGAGTTGGACATTTTCCAATACAGGCTGGTCCGCCGTCGACCCCTTCGCACAAATCACATTTGCTGGCGATCATGCGCTCTTTGGGTTGCAAACGACCTGACACATTAGTGTACAGACCATCTTGCACGACAGGCTGACCGTCTTTATATTGAGGCACCATAGTAATCGCACCGTAAGGGCAGGCGATCATACAGGTTTTACAGCCAATGCAGCTTTCGCTGTTAATAAGAATGCAGCCGTCTGCGTTCGTAATGGAGCCGTTCGGGCAAGCATTAGCACATGGAGCATCCTCACAGTGACGACACTGGACAGGCGCGGTGACTCCAAAGGATTTGATCACCTTGAGGCGAGGGTGAAAATGAAACTCGTCATCTGGCGAGATAAAAGGGTTCTCCGGTGAATGTGCGATAACACAGGCGATTTCACAGGTGCGACAGCCGATACACTGATCGGGATCAGCTAAAACAAAGCGATTCATACTAACTCGACTCCTCTCTAACTAACGACAAATTATAACTTCTAATGATTTATCTCTATGTGTTGAACGTACTAATGAACGGGATAATCGTTATGTCCTTTGACGGACATATCACTGCTGCTGTGGCTCTGCCTGCCGGGTCCACGCTTTTGAAAGGTCGTGTGCAGGAGATGGTGTGATACATGACCTAGTGGCTCGCCTAGAAATTCATCGTACAGCTTGATAATAAAAGGATTCTCATGCGATTTGCGCACTTGAGATGCAGCATCATGTCCATAGATGGACGATTTGCGTGCACGATAAGCCTCGACTTTTTGTTTTTCCAACATGAGCTTGGGTTGCCCTCCTCCGCTGATACATCCAGCTGGACAGCCCATCACCTCAATAAAATGATAATCACATTCGCCAGCCTGCACACGATCCAGGAGCTGATAGGCATGTTGGAGTCCAGCGACGACCGCTACCTTGAGCTGCAAATCGCCCACCTGTACCTCTGCTACTCGAATGCCTTCCTCGCCACGGACAAAATCCAGCTGGAGCTTTGGCAGCTTTTCATTCGTCAGCAGCTCATAGCCTGTACGGATGGCAGCTTCCATAACTCCTCCAGTTACACCAAAAATAGTGCCAGCTCCTGAATATTGTCCTAACGGGGCATCGAATTCTTCATCAGGCAGGTTCATAAAATCAATGCCTTGTTGTTTGATCCAGTATGCAAGCTCACGTGTGGTCAGCACCTCATCTACATCACGATAACCGTCGGATTCCATTTCAGGACGATCGCACTCAAATTGTTTACAGGTACAAGGCATAATCGCAACGCTGTAAATATTCGCTGGTTCGACCTCATCCAGTTGAGCACCATAGGTCTTGACCAGTGCTCCCACCATTTGCATTGGTGATTTGCAACTAGATAGATGGTCTAGCAGATCGGGATATTCGATCTCGGCAAAACGGACCCAAGCTGGACAACAGGATGTAAACATCGGTAATGGTCCACCCTGGGTTACGCGGCGAATCAGCTCGGTGCCTTCTTCCATGATGGTTACGTCAGCTCCGAAATTCGTATCATATACTCGATCAAAGCCGAGGCGACGAAGGGCAGCAGCCATTTTGCCGGGCGTTAGTGTACCAAATGGCATACCAAATTCCTCTGCGAGAGACACGCGAATGGCTGGGGCGCACTGAACGATCCGAAGCTGTCCTGGTTTCTTCATCATGTCTGCTACCTTATTTAGGCTATAGCTATAATAGGCAGCAAATAGTGGCTCGCCGATGTCGGCAGGCATATCGCGTTTACGTATACGTTCCTGACGTTGGGCGGCAGCTGCCTGCGGAGATGAATCTGCCCAATCTGAGGCGTATACGCTGCAGATTTGCACACATTGACCGCAAATAACACAGCGGTCTGCGTTCACAGTTTGAGGTTCTCCAGGCAACCCCTCTATGGCATCTACCGGACAAACACCCGCACAGCGTCGGCATCCAGTGCAGAGCGTTGGGTCAATATGAATGACAGGGTCTGTAGAATCAGACGTCCTCATACAAGGAGGCGAAGAGATCTTGTCTGTTGTTGACATGGTTTTCTACCTTTCTGCGGCTGATTTTGACCTTACAGGCGTGGGAAAAAGACTTCCCGCCGAGGCTCTGGAGGCGAGTCGGATATGCCTTTGGCCAGCCGTAGCACATGATTTGGACAGGCCTCTACACAAGCAGGCTGTCCGTTCTCTGTTTCCGCGCACAGATCGCATTTGCTTGCCGCAGTGCGGGGAAGCGTGGTTCGATTTGCACGGTTAGTCAGACCGGACTGCGTGACAGCGCGCCCGGCTCGATAGACTGGAGACACCTCGATTGCCCCGAAGGGGCAGGCCAAGACACAGGAGGTGCAACCGATGCATCGGTCCTCATCAATCATGACTACGCCGTCCTCCTGGCGAATGGCCTGCACCGGGCAGGCATGTGCACAGGGGGCATTTTCACAATGCCGGCACTGCACTGGCACGTACGTATCTCCGGCGCGCACCACATATACCTTGGGAACCACAGGCACACTGACGGTTCCGACCGAAGCGCCTATACCCCCCGCCTGCCCATGAACGGCGAAGCACGCCAGTTCACAGGCTTTGCAGCCAATACATTGCCCGCCGTCTGCAACGACGAATGAGGAGGCAACAGCACTTGTTCTATCGGCTGACCCCATTCTGTTTGTCGGACGGCTCAGCGTGTTTCGCGCGCCGCTCATCTCGTCACCTTGTCAGCTAAAACGGCTTCCTGAACGTTCATTTGTTTACGAATCTGTTGGTATGATTCATGTACATCACGTTCAGCCTGCGCTTGGTCGGCAATCCGCTCCAACCGGATGGCACAGTATTTTAATTCCGGGGTCTTGGATACCGGGTCGAGAAAATCGGCGGTCAACTCGTTACATGCTCCGACCCACCAGTGATAGGTCATATAGGTCGCACCTTTCTGCACACGGTCACTGATTTGTGCCCGCGCCATAATGCGTCCCCGACGTGAGGAGATAGCCACAATTTCGCCATCCAGAATGTTCAGCTCTGCTCCGTCTTCTGGGCTAATCTGAATAAATCCAGGCTCATCAGACAACTGGCGCAATGCACGGCAGTTACCAGTCATAGTACGCACCGAGTAATGACCTACCTCACGGACTGTAGATAAGACAAGCGGGAATTGGGCATCCGGTTGTTCTTGCGGCGGGCGCCATTCGCAAGCGAATAATCGGCCTTTACCACTAGGTGTGGAAAATTGGTTGCCTTTGTACAAATACGGTGTACCTGGATGATCCTCTGTAGGGCATGGCCATTGTACGCCGCCTTGTTCCTCCATTTTCTGATAGCTGGCACCAGCGAATAAGGGACTTAGGCTTCGCATTTCATCCCAAATTTCCTCTGTGTTTGCATAGGACATAGGGTAGCCCATAGCAGTAGCAACCTCGCTAATAATAGCCCAGTCTGGCTTTACATCACCCTGAGGCTCGACGGCCTTGCGGATGCGCTGAAAGCCACGGTCTGCCGAAGAATACACCCCGTCATGCTCGCCCCAAGCGGTAGAAGGGAGGATGACATCCGCATGCAGTGCCGTCTTGTTCATGAAAATATCCTGAACCACGACAAATTCCAATTTTTCCAGCGCTTCACGCAGCTCGGCAGCGTTCGGATCACTTTGTACAGGATCTTCGCCGAAGATATAATAAGCCTTCAGTTTGTTCTCTTTCAGAATGAGATGTGGTACTTCTGTAAGTGAATATCCCTTTTTGCGCGGTAGCTCAACACCCCATGCTTTTTCAAACTTTTTACGAACTGCGGTGTCGATGACATCCTGGTAACCAGGATACACATTGGGTAATGCACCCATGTCGCAGGAGCCCTGAACATTGTTTTGTCCACGTACAGGGCCAATACCAACATTCGGTTTGCCCAGATTACCAGTAAGCAGGGCAAGGGAAGCAAGACCTTTTACTACATCAACGGCCTGTGAAAATTGACATACGCCCATTCCGTATAGAATTGTAGCGGTAGGAGCTTTGGCATATTCCCTCATAGCCGCCCGAATGTCAGCAGCCTTGACACCTGTAATGCCTTCCGCATATTCAGGTGTATATTTTTTAATGCTTTCTACATATTCGGCAAAGCCTTCTGTGTTTGCTTCGACATATCGTTTGTCGTACAGCCCTTCATGTACTAGCACATGACCAAAGGCGTTCACCAAAGCCATGTTCGAGCCGCCTTTTAGAGGTAGCCACATATCCGCGATGCGTCCTGTTTCAGTCATACGCGGATCACATACAATAATTTTGGCACCTCTTTGCTTGGCAGCTACAATACGTCTTGCGACGATAGGATGCGTTTCGGGCGCATTGTATCCAAACACGAAAAGGAGATCTGAATGTTCGATTTCAGGAATAGAGTTGGACATAGCCCCATCCCCAAGCGAGTAAGTCAAACCTGCTACGGAAGGGCCGTGGCATACACGGGCACAGTGATCAATATTATTTGTGCCAATGACTGCCCGCATGAACTTTTGCATGACATAATTGGCTTCATTCCCCGGACCGCGTGCGGAGCCCGTCCCCATGATAGAGTCAGGTCCATACTTTTCCTTAATTGCTGACAGCCGTTCGGCAGTATACTGAATGGCTTCATTCCATTCCACTTCCTCCATGACTCCATTTTTGCGAATCATGGGCTTGCGCAAGCGTGCAGTCAGAATCTGTGGATCATTCAGAAAATCCCACCCGTAATGTCCCTTCAGACACAATGTTCCTTCATTTGTACGGCCATTAGCTGGCTCTGCGCCAATTACCTGTCCTTTGTCCACTAGCAAATGAAGCTGACAACCGCTTCCGCAGTATGGACATACTGTTAATACTTTGTCTGCCATGTGTGCAGCACCTCTTTTTATATGAAATAGATGAAACTCGTAACATGAAAAAAAGCCAATACAAAAATGCCGCTTTACGCTGCATCCTGTACTGGCTTATCCGCGAGCGAGGAGCTAATCTCCTTCCCGCTAATCCAACCGGGGTATGTGCTGTAATTCACAAGTAATGATAATATGTCCGTCTCCATGGACGGAGGGGCAGACCTCCCAAGTGTAAGTGAAGGGACTGCCAAGTGTTTTTTCGGCTTCCCTCATAAACTCCTTTTCCAGATAAGGACGAAGGACGTTCCAGTAATCACTGACCTTTTCCACAGCGCCTTCATGAACGAGAATTTCGGACAAATTAGACAAAGTACCCTGGATCTCTACTGTAACTCGGAGTGGTGAGTCCAGAGAGACCTTAACGTTGTCCGGTCCTTTCCCTCGGTAATGCTTGACAATACATACGGCCAGCTTCCTGATGCGCTCTCGGTATTCCAATTCGGTATTCAACATCTGGACACTCCGCTTCGAATCAAAATAAAGGCGAACTTGCCGCGCATGCCAGACAGCCTCTGTAGCTAAATTAGAACAGGAAGTAAATGTCCCGACCAAAATGGTCTGCCCAGCACGGCGTATCACTCTTCTATGGTAGAACAGGTTGACCTCGAAAGATGTGAAATTCATTACACCAGACCAAAATTTTACATGAATTAGATTAGAGGGAGACACCTAGTTATAGGTCAAAACTATTACTTCTATAGATATCATATCTTAGACCAATCAGGCATGCCATGGTATATTGTTGACATCCAAGAGAGAGCTGTACAGCTTCTCTCCACTAGGTTCGAAAAACACAGGGGTGAATATTGATGAGTAAAAAGACCATGTTCGAGAAAATTTGGGATAACCATGTCATCTATCAGGAAGCGGGCAAGCCGAGTATTTTGTACATTGATCTTCATCTCGTGCATGAGGTAACTTCACCGCAGGCGTTTGAGGGCCTCCGTCTTAGTGGGCGCAAGGTACGTCGTCCAGAGCTCACGTTTGCTACAATGGATCATAACGTACCGACCAAAGATCGTTACAATATTACGGACCCGATTTCCAAGCAGCAGATTGATACATTAACTCAAAATTGCCGCGATTTTGGTGTCACACTATATGATCTGGATACGGTGGATCAGGGTGTCGTTCACGTTATGGGACCTGAACTAGGTCTGACTCATCCGGGGAAAACGATTGTTTGTGGCGATAGCCATACCTCCACTCATGGTGCGTTTGGAGCACTCGCTTTTGGTATCGGAACCAGCGAGGTAGAGCACGTATTGGCAACCCAATGTCTCCAGCAAGCAAAAGCAAAAACGATGGAGGTTCGTTTTGTAGGGCGTCGCAAACCTGGGGTGACAGCCAAGGACATGATTTTGGGTGTCATCGCCAAATACGGTACTGATTTCGCTACAGGCTATGTTATTGAGTACACGGGCGAGTCCATCCGCGAATTGAGCATGGAAGAACGCATGACAGTGTGTAACATGTCCATTGAAGGCGGAGCCAGAGCAGGTATGATTGCGCCAGACGAAACGACTTTCAACTACTTGCGTGGACGCGAGCATGTGCCACAAGGTGATGCTTTTGATCAAGCAGTTGCTGAGTGGAAAGAGCTTGTCACCGACGAAGGCGCCGAGTTTGATGTCGTACTGGAGTTTAACGTGGATTCCTTAATTCCACAAGTAACGTGGGGCACCAGTCCGGGCATGGGTACAGATATTTCCTCAACCGTACCAATTCCGGCAGAATTACCGACAGAAAACGAACGTAAAGCAGCTGAAAAAGCGCTTGAATATATGGATTTGAAGCCAGGCACACCAATCACGGATATTGCGATTGACTATGTGTTTATCGGTTCTTGCACCAACGGACGGATTGAAGATTTGCGCGCTGCGGCCGAGGTAGCCAAGGGCTACAAGGTTTCTGACAAAGTCACAGCAATTGTCGTACCTGGTTCGGGTCGTGTGAAAATTCAGGCTGAACAAGAAGGACTGGACGTCATTTTTCAAGAAGCAGGATTTGAATGGCGCGAAGCGGGTTGCAGCATGTGTCTTGCGATGAATCCAGATGTACTTCAACCGGGGCAGCGTTGTGCTTCAACTTCTAATCGTAACTTTGAAGGTCGTCAGGGACGCGGAGGACGCACTCACCTTGTATCTCCGGCCATGGCAGCCGCTGCGGCGATTCATGGACACTTTGTTGATGTACGGGATTGGAAATTCAAGCAGGAAGAAGTTGTCCGCTAGGATACGGAGGAGGAATTTACGATGGAAGCTTTCACAACTTTAAAAGGAATTGTAGCGCCTGTGGATCGGGTGAATGTGGATACGGATGCTATTATTCCTAAGCAATTTTTGAAACGAATCGAGCGTACAGGTTTTGGGCAGTTTTTGTTCTACGAGTGGCGGTTTGATGAGGCAGGTAATATTAATCCTGAATTTGAACCGAACAAGCCTCGTTATGCAGGAGCCTCTGTGCTAATTTCTCGCGCCAACTTTGGCTGCGGCTCCTCTCGTGAGCATGCGCCGTGGGCCATCATGGACTATGGGTACCGTTGTGTAATCGCGCCTTCTTTTGCGGATATCTTCTATAATAACTGTTTTAAAAACGGTATTTTACCGATTAAGCTGTCTGAAGAACAAGTAGAGGAATTGTTCCAGCGCACGGAAAAGCATGATGGCTATCAATTGAACATAGACCTGAATGAAAAAACAATCACTGACGATTACGGTCTGCATATTGAATTCGATTTGGATGAGCATCGTCGTCAATTTCTGTTGCAAGGTTTGGATGATATTGGCTTGACACTCCAGCATGAGTCTGAAATTCTGGCTTATGAGCAGAAACGTGCGGCAAAACAAGGCGCATAATGCTAATTTCCAGTTCAATTTCAATAGAAGGAATATAGTTGATTTATTTGATAAACAGACAGCCCGTACTGGCAACTCTTTTGCCTGCGGGCTTTTGTTATGTTTAGATCATAAATTGGTAAATAAGGGGTTGACGGTTCGACTCAACATGGTATTGTAAATGTAAAATGGTTGATGGATTGTATCTGTGAAGAAACATAAAAAATACATAAATAAGTTAGGGGAATGAGGATGAAGAAATATGGTTGGGTGATACTAGCGGCTATTATGATTTGGTTATGGCCGTCCTCCCCTCATGTAAATGCGGCTGGAGCAGAATTGTTTTTGGATGGCAAAAGGGTGGAAGCGCCTGCAGATGCCAAGCCTGAAATGGTCAATGGTAAAATCATGGTACCGCTCAGGGTGGTTGGCGAGCAGCTTGGATACCAGTTTAAGTGGGAACCACAAGCCTATAAAATTTCAATTCAAAAAAATAGTACCGATATGTCTATGTATGTAGGCCGTACATCGGCTGATGTGAATGGAAAAACAGTCAGTTTGGATGCACCGCCTGTGCTGCGGGGCAGCTCGACCATGGTTCCCTTGCGTTTTGTTGGGGAGCAAATGGGATTAAAAGTAGATTGGAATAATCAAAATAAATCCGTAAACCTCAGTCAGAAGATGGCAACTCAACAAGCGGATAAGCAGTCTCAATCCCAACAATCGTCGCAAACGTCAACACAGAGCACAAAAAGTACAACTAAAACGTCTGCAGCAACAGTGACGACATTAGCTCCAGTTGAAGCAGACAAGCATTCGGAAGCCGTTTCTTCACCATCCAAGGAGTCGAAGGCGGAACAGACTGCTGCAAATGAGCTGCTTGTACAAAACATTTCCTTTGATAATGAAACGCTAAAGATTTCTCTGAACAAAGACCTAACTCCTAAAGTATCCAAAATGACGGGACCTGACCGTATAGTTGTTGATTTACCGGAGGCTTCACTATCAACAGATCTTCTTCAGTCGTTTCCGGTTCGCAAGGATGGCACGCGGGCGTTGACGATTAGTGACAGTCAGGATGTACAGGAAATCAGATTTGCTCCTGCGGATGGAACAAAAGGGGGTGCTCGTATCGTCATTGTATTAAACCAGGTGCGTGATTACGATCTTTCAACAAACGGCATAGGAGATATCACCCTTAAGTTACGTGAACGTAGTGTGAATCCGGAGATAGTAGCACCAACGAATGTCGAAGGACGGCGAATTGTCGTAATTGATCCAGGACATGGCGGCAAGGACCCTGGAGCAGGCAGTGTGACTGGACGACATGAGAAGGAATTTACTTTGGCGGTAGCATTAAAGGTTCAGCAGCTTCTTCAAAATGATCCTGCTATTCAAATTGTATTAACTCGCGATGGAGATACGTACCCTACGCTGGATGAACGGCCACAGCTCGCTAATAATCAACAGGCTAGCGTGTTTGTTTCCATTCATGGCAACAGCATGCCAGCTTCTAATAACGGAAAAGCCAATGGCTCTGAAACCTATTATGCACGTCAGGAAAGTCTGAGCCTCGCCACGATCATGCACAAACATCTTGTGGCTGCAACCGGGTTCAAGGATAATGGCATTAAGGTGGCAAACCATGTGGTGACGAGAAAATCACAAATGCCCGCTGTATTGCTGGAATGTGGCTACCTTAGTAATCTGTCCAATGAAGCGGCCATGTTTACAGAAGAAACACAGCAGAAGATTGCCGAAGGTATTGTCGATAGCCTAAAGGAGTATCTTGGAACAGACACAGGGATAACTGGAACACTCAATTAAGAATGCTCGCAAATAAAAGCTACTTTTTCACCTTTTGATGAAAATTCATGGGGGGTGAAAAGTAGCTTTTTTTATTTTTTTGACTGTGACTTTTGACGGAAAGCGAATGGTCTATATTTTTAGTCAAAATTCGACAAAAATAGTTCTTTGGCACGTATATTTCTGTTATGATGGAATATATTCGCAACTTTTGGTGTGAGATAACGTCTATAAGGTTGTCTGATATTACATAAGCGCGTATATCAGGTCGCCGCACCGGAGCATGTGGCAAAAAAATTATGAATGGAAGGGTGACGAATGAAGAAATTTGGTTTTTTGTTGTTATTATTTGTCTTCATGTGGGCGGTTCCGGGTTATGGACATGCGGCTTCGAGTGGAACACAGATCTATCTCGACGATCAACAGTTAAGTGTCCCTAGTGGGGCTAAGGCACAAGTTATTGGCGGAAGTACGATGGTTCCGCTACGCGTAATTTCTGAAAATTTGGGATATGACGTGACGTGGAAGCAGCAGGCGCGAACCATAACGATTGAGAAGGACAGTACCTCGATCCGAATGATAATCGGAAGTAAGACGGCGACTGTCAATGAAAGCGATATTAGTCTGGATGCTTCGCCTCTGCTGCGTTCCGATTATGCCCTTGTACCGCTTCGCTTTATCGGCGAGCAAATGGGACTGGACGTAAAATGGGACAGCAGCTCCAAGTCCGTAAAATTATATACCCGCAACAGCGGGTCTGGAAACGGGGAATTTACACCTCCTAAGTCCGGAAATAACAGTACAGGTACAGGCAGTGTAACTGCACCAGCCAATAATGCAGATTCAGGTGTGACGCAGGTGCAGGGGGTTAGCTTTAGCCAAAACCGTTTAACCATCACAACAGCGAGTGCCGTCAAGCCGAAAGCGTTTACGATGACAGGCCCCGATCGGGTAGTGGTGGATTTGCCAGCGACGGCGTTTGCTGATAATTTTGGAGACCAGCAGAAGCTGGATAGCAATTTGAATGGTTCGCTGGACATTGAAAATGAAGCGGATGTGTCTGGGGTCCGTTATGCTTTATTTCAAAAGGAACCATCAACGGTGCGTGTTGTTATTGATCTGAAACATGCCATGAATTATACCGCATATAATGATGGATCAAATCATGTGATCGTCGATCTGGCTTCCAAGGATTCGGTGAATACGACGCCAGACGCAACGTTACCGGACGGGTCACAGCCAGATGATACGCAGACATCTCCAGTGAACAGCAATGGTAAAAAGATCGTTGTTATTGATGCTGGACATGGAGCAAAAGATTCCGGAGCAGTGGGTGCTTCAAGAAAAAATTATGAAAAAACCTTCAACTTGGCGATGGCTCTGAAAGTAGAAAGCATATTAAAACAGAATCCGAATATTGAGGTTGTGTTAACACGTAGCGATGATACTTTTTTAGAGCTTAAACAGCGTGTAAAAGTGGCTGAAAATCTTAAAGCTAACGTATTTGTATCCATTCATGCTAACAGCAGCGGTAGCTCGGCTTCCAATGGTACAGAGACGTATTACCAGCGTAGTGCAAGCAAAGCGTTTGCTGACGTTATGCATAAGTACTTTGCTCCTGCGACAGGTCTGACAGACCGAGGCATTCGTTATGGAAATTTCCATGTGATTCGGGAAACGACTATGCCGGCTGTTTTGCTTGAAGTAGGATATCTGAGTAATCCAAAAGAGGAAGCAACACTGTTTGATGGGGATTTCCAAAACCGGGTAGCTCAAGGGATTGCAGATGGAATCACAGCGTATCTCGGTGTAAAATAAATCTTCAACAAACCGCTTGCCAACGTTAAGCAAGGAGGGGGACAGACGTATGAACAAGAAAATTGTAATTGCAGGTCTGCTGGCACTGTTTGCCATTGCAGGTGCAGGGTGTGCCTCTAAGCAAACATCGGCTCCTGCGACTCCATCTCAGGAAACACAAACTCCAGCTGCACAAAATAATACACCTGACCAGACGACCCCTGATTCATCAGCGCAGTCTGCTGAAAATAATGGAGCGAGTCAAACACCTGCATCTCCATCGACGGAGCCTACCAAGACCAAAACGGACACGGAAAAGTCGGGAGATCAACAAACACAGCAGATCACGGTGTACTACACAGATACACAAGAGAACGGCTTGAAAGAACAGAAAAAGGAAATTACTTACCCAAGCGAGCTGGAAAAATTCAAAAAAGCGTTTGAAGCTCTACAAAAAAGTGGTAATTCTGCTCTCATTCCGTTATGGTCCGAGAAAATTAATGTGCATAAGATCAAATTAGATAACGGTGCATTGACCTTTGATATTTCTCTGCCGGATGAGGCTCGATTAGGAGCTGGCGGCGAGGAGTTAGCTATTGATGCCTTGAAGCAAACGATGTTTCAATTCAAGGAAGTCAAAACACTGGATTTGCTTGTAGATGGTCAATCTCTGGAGTCCTTGATGGGACATGTAGATTTAGAGCATCCTATGAGTCGCTAATCGATCAGACTGTATGAAAATTTCTTGGGAATTTACACACTTTTCACGTGCAATCTGTGACAGATAATGATAATATAGGAGTGTATTTCTCGCCTATGCAGGCAGTCATGCACAAATAGTATTCGTTTCTTTCCGGATGATTATTTAGAGTGACCGTCTTGATGCGGGCTATCCCGTATCAAGACGTTTTTTTTGCTAGGAGGTAGGATTTCCGTGAATGCAGCAACCGCACGTCATATATTGGACACCATCGGTACAATGTTTCCGGATGCCCATTGTGAGCTGAACCATAACAATGCTTTTGAATTAACGATAGCCGTGTTATTGTCTGCTCAATGCTCCGATCAGATGGTCAATAAAGTAACGGCAGACCTGTTTCAAAAGTACAAGTCACCTGAGGATTATCTGGCTGTTCCTCTTGAGGAACTGGAGCAGGATATTCGTAGAATCGGCTTGTACCGAAACAAGGCCAAGCATATTCATAACCTCTGCCGTATTTTAATAGACCAGTACGGGGGAGAGATCCCCTCGGAGCATGATCAACTGGTCAAGCTACCCGGTGTTGGCCGCAAGACGGCTAATGTCGTAGTTTCTACTGCTTTTGATGTACCAGCTATTGCGGTAGATACGCATGTAGAGCGCGTTTCCAAACGGCTCGGCTTTGCAGGGTGGGATGATTCAGTGCTTGAGGTGGAAAAAAAGCTGATGAAAAGGGTACCTAGGGATGAATGGTCTGTGACCCATCACCGGCTCATTTTTTTCGGACGCTACCATTGTAAAGCTCAAAACCCTCAATGTCAGGTATGTCCATTACTTGATGTGTGCAGGGAAGGCAAGAAACGTATGAAAACGTCTCTTATCAGAAAAGATAAGAAACGTAGAGCTTAAAGACCCGATAGACCTATTTGGGTAATAGGGTTTAACCATTTATGTGTAGAAAAGGATGAAGAGTAATGAAGTGCATTTCGGTATATACAGACAATTTTGAAGCGTTCTCTGATATTTTTGAGCAAATTGTAACAACAGAGTTTGCTGAAAATGAAGAACGCGAATTAGAAGGAATCACAGTTAGTCATTCTGGTGATGTACCCGAGCATTACTTGGAGCGTATGTCGCAAAAGCCAGAAGTGGTCGTAATGAAAGACAAATCTCGTGGAATTACGATTTTACAGCATGGTCAAGTATTTGAAATTTTGCTGCCAGTGCTTGAGACTGCGGCTAATTAAGTGCAATTAGCGGATGACATGCGTTTTGCATGTTCCGGTATAGGCGGCTCGGCTGGTCTAACCAGCCCGGAGGCGCATATTTTGCACAAGCTTTACAGACCATCGTCAAACGCTGGCTATGGACGATTTCATTATTCAGCCAGTGCGGTTTTACATTTCAATATCAGGAAGCAGGCTCACCCGTTGTTTACATATCTTGCTTCATTGTTGCCCTTTGAGGGCTTTGATGAAATGCATTCGGTTGCCAACTACTTATTCCTTTAATTCATGAGCGTCATCCTGAGTACTTACCAGGAGATTCGATCAAATGGAAATTCACGCAATTTCTGATTGATCGGAACGGGAAAGTCATCAAACGATTTGAAACAACGACAGATAGACCCTCTGGATGTTGTCATTTACAAGAACAGCGTTCCCAAAAGCCAGGTACAGGCAGGGAGCGCTTTTTTAGTTTTTTTATTGTGATGATTCTCACAGTGGCTTAAGAATGCTACAATATAGCTATTTGGTGCAGATAAGAAACAAGGAGTGGAGCCGTAGCTTATGATGCAAACGATTACAGGGGATGCGGAAAAGTGGTTGAATACGATAGAACAGATACAGGATACCTTGTATAAAGCAAGGGATGTAGCAGGAGCGAAGGCGGTAGGAGATTTGCTGGAAAAAGCGCATGCGCAAGAGCTGACCATTGCCTTTTGTGGACATTTTTCAGCAGGTAAATCAAGCTTGATTAACAGCCTGTGTGGTAAAACCGTGCTCCCATCTGGACCGGTGCCTACGAGCGCTAATGTAGTGTCTATCCGTAATGGACGTTCGAGAGCGCTTATTCATCCAGCCCAATCATTGGAAAACCCGGAGCCGGAAATCGTGGAAGCCTCCTTATCTGAGCTTGCTGAGTATTGTAAAAATGGTGGAGCCTATGAATTCGTTGAAGTATGGGAGAAAATTCCGATATTATCTGGCGGAGGAGTGCTGCTGGATACACCCGGCGTAGATTCCACAGACCACGGACACGCGATGGCGACACATTCAGCTTTACATTGGGCTGATATTGTTTTTTATGTAATGGACTACAATCATGTTCAATCTGAAAATAATTTGTCCTTTGCCAAAAGTTTGTCGGATTGGGGCAAGCCGTTATATTTGATCATCAATCAAATCGATAAACACCGAGAGCGGGAGCTATCATTTGCACATTATCGTAATGAGGTGGAAAACAGCTTTCATGCCTGGCAGGTACATTACACAGACATTCTGTTTACTTCCTTGAAGGAGCAGAATCACCCGTGGAATCAATGGGAGCAGCTGACGCGTTTGATTCCGAAATTGTTGGAGCGCAAAACAGAGTTATTGGGATATAGTTTAGTGTCCTCCATGCACCATTTGGTAGAGCAGCATGTGGAGACGGTGCAAACCGCTGAAGAAGAGGAACTAAACACACTGCTAAAAGAAGCGGGTGGAGAAGAAGCCATTTTGCGCTTAGACATAGAGCAGAAAACCTTGCAGCAAGAAGATGAACACTGGAGGATGCTTCCAGAGCAGGAGCATAAACGGCTGCGTCAAGAGCTGGATCATCTATTAGAACACGCACATCTCACGCCTGCAGAGCTACGTGAAGCAGCGGGCGAATATTTAGAGAGCCGCAAACCGGGCTTTAAAACAGGACTATGGTTTGCTGGAGGAAAGACTGAACGAGAAAAGGAACGCCGTTTGGACCGGCTGGCAGGGATGCTGACCGATCAGGTGGAGGGACAGTTGTTGCCTCATGTGCGTGATTTACTGAGGTCTTGGGGAGAGACTCAAGGTCTGTGGACCGCTGAGATGGAGCAGAAGCTGGATGACATCCGTCCTGTAATGGATCGGCAACTAGTAGAGCAGACAGTAAAGGAAAATGCTTTGTCTCCGGAGTATACGCTGAACTATTGCAAGGACCTACGCGCTGCAGTGACCGCTGATTGCCGCCGCAAGGCGCTGGCGTTGGTAGACCGCCTGCTGGCCGAGCTTGCAGTGCGGGTCGAAGCCCGCCGCGAGGCTCTCGCGAATGCGCGCACTGCGTTGCTCGCGCAGGCGGACGCGGCGAGTCGCTATAGCACTCGCGTGCAAGCTTTGGCTTCGCACGCCGACCTGCTGCGAAGCCTGCTGCCGCAGGCTTCCGCACCTGACGGGTTGCCCCGTGCGGACACGCCTGCTCCTGCGCCTGATATGGCCGCTGCTGTACCGCCAGCTGCGGCAGCAACGGGTGCCGTGCGACCAGCCATCCCTGGCTCGCACGACGCTTCGGTGCAGCCACGGGCGGATACGGCCGCCACAGCACAGTCTGCCGCAGGTGGCCGCCGTACGCGGCTGGATGCAGCAGCGGCACGATTGAAAGCCGCCGCTGCATTGGTAGGCCCGTACCCTGCCATGCAGGCGGCTGTTCGGGATTTGCATACACGTGCTTCTGCACTGGAGGACGGGCGGTTTACGCTGGCGCTATTCGGAGCGTTCAGTGCCGGCAAATCCAGCTTTGCCAACGCCTTGCTGGGCGAAGCAGTATTGCCCGTATCTCCGCATCCGACGACAGCGGCGATTAACCGCATTATGGCGCCTACAAGTCATGAACGCCATGCCACGGCTGATGTCCATATGAAGTCAGCGGATGCGTTGCGAGAAGATCTTAGATACTCTTTTCGGTTATTAGGATTGGGCGAACCAGCATCTGTAGGCTGGCAAGAAGCCGTAAATGCGTTATCACCGGAAGGCATTCATCCTGCGGGAAGACCTCATTACAGCTTTTTAAAAGCTGCTGCAGCTGGATGGGAAGAAGCTGAAAGCTTGCTAGGGCAACAGCTTCAGGTAAATTTAGAGCAATATCGAGATTTTGTCGCATCCGAGCGCAAGTCATGCTTCGTGGAGCATATCGACCTTTATTATGATTGCGCTCTGACTCGTCAGGGCATCGTGCTGGTAGATACGCCAGGTGCCGACTCTGTAAATGCACGGCACACGGGCGTGACCTTCAACTATATGAAACATGCAGACGCCCTTGTATTTGTGACCTATTATAACCATGCGTTTACACAAGGGGACCGGCAGTTCTTGAATCAATTGGGCCGAGTCAAAGAGACATTGGCGCTGGATCAGACATTTTTTATCGTCAATGCATCCGATCTGGCTTCTTCTGAAGAAGAACTACATTCTGTAACTCAGCATGTTCAGGAACAGCTTCAAGCCAACGGAATCCGCAAGCCGCGTATTTATCCGCTTTCCAGCATGCTGGCGTTGGAAGCAGCCGAGCAGGGAGAGGTTTCACTGCGTTCAGCTTCACGATTTGATGCGTTTGAAAATGACTTTTCGGCATTTGCAGCCGAAGAGTTGGCAGGCTTGTCCATTACATCTGCTATGCAGGAGCTGGGACGGCTGCGGAACCGGATAGAACAACATGCTGCTGATGCTCGGTATAGCGCTGAGGAGCGTGAGGTTCGATTAGAGCAATTAACCCGAATTTGTGGGGAGCTGGAGGAGGTGCTCCTTGGTTCAACCGGCAGCCATGGTAAATCCGTGTTGTCGGACGAAACTGATGAACTGCTGTATCATGTACGTCAAAGGCTTGCCTACCGAACGGGTGAATTTATGGCTGAAGCGTTTCATCCATCTGTCCTGCGTGAAGGAGTAGGTGATCTTCGTTCGGCCTTTGCATCTTGTGGTCGTGAGCTGCTGCGATTGATCGAATTGGAGCTGTCTCAGGAACTATTGGCAACCACACTCAGACTGGAAAAAACGGGGCAAGCCTTGGTGCGCAAGGTTATACAAGAGTGCGTAGATCACATGAACCATCAGTTAAATGGATTAGATTGCACAGTTCCTGAATTCAGAACATGGGCTGTTCCCGAGCTAATCGATATTTCCTTGCAGGATTCCATTCAGTGGAAGGATTATTGGAATAGCTTTAAAAATCCAAAGCTATTTTTTGAAGGAACGGGACGCGCGAATTTACAAACCAGATTAGAGCCCGTATTACGTCAGCTAATCGGGGAAGCTGTGGAGCAGCAGCGAGAGCGAATGGCTTCTTTTTACATTGCAATGATGCAAGAAGAACAAACATGTCAGAAAGCACAGCTTCGCGAGCAAATGCTGGAGACGACTCGTGGCATGGAGCATGCACTTAAGGGTGGTGAGGAGCCACAAGTTTGGGAAGAGCTTGCTAGTCAGATTGCGGCTTTGGAATCCATATAAATATATTTATGATGGCCGTAAGGTCAGGACACCGGGTTGTGGGACAATCCGGTGTTTTAAGCATACTTCAAAAAGACAGGAAAACTGAGGAAATAGCCATATTCAATGATAAGAAAGCGATTTAATTTGTCTAATCACTTGCCAATTGCGAACCTGCCTGAAAACGACCTATTATCCTCTTTGCCGCCTGGGAATACGGATGGTAAACTTCACTAAGCCATATAACAACGTCGTGCAACTAATGGAGGGACTTGACATGGAAGTGCTCAGGCAACTGCAAGTTTTTTTTCGTGAGAGGAGACATTATCTATTTCTTTCCATTCTATGCCTTGCGATAGCGACGGCCCTCGGACTGGTGTATCCGAACCTGCTCCAACGGCTTATTGATAACGCTATCATCCCCGGTGACTTCGACAAAGTTCCGGTTCTGGCTCTGACTGTACTGGGAGTCGTGATTATCAAAGGATTTATGCAATTTTTACATGGTTTTTTTGGTGGACGGCTAGGCAACTATTTGGCGTATCGACTTCGCAATGCCTGCTACGAGAAGCTGCAATTTCTTTCCTTCAGATATTATGACACTGCCAAAACAGGGGATCTTATGTCCCGTCTGACTGGTGATTTGGAGGCGATTCGCAACTTTATCGGATTTGGTTTTGCCCAGCTCCTCAATGTGCTACTGATGGTCGTATTCGGCTCTATTATGATGCTGTATATTAATTGGCAGCTCACCCTCTTTACGATGATCAGCATGCCATTGCTACTCTTCGTCACTTTCAAGTTTGAATCTCGGATTCATCCCACCTTTCAGGAAATGCGAATTGCTCTCAGCGCCCTGACGACAGCGGTACAAGAAAATATAACAGGTGTGCGAACTGTTAAATCTTTTGCTCGCGAATCCTATGAAGTTGAAAAATTTTCAGTACGCAATGAGCAGTACAAAAGTAACCAAATTCAGGCCGCGTCCTTATGGAGTAGATTTTTTCCTGCTATGGAACTCATTGCCTCGGTCAGTGTGGTTCTTCTCTTGGGAATGGGTGGGTATCTGGTTATACAGAAGTCAATGACCTTGGGGCAACTCGTCGCCTTCTTTAGCTTAATTTGGTATATTATTGGCCCCATCTGGAGCATTGGCTTTCATATCAATAACTATACGCAGTCCAAAGCTTCCGGTGAGAGGGTTTTGGAGCTGCTGAATCAGTCCATAGATGTAACAGATGAAGCTGATGCACTTACACTTAATACCGATCAAGTGAAGGGACATGTGACGTTTGAACATGTAACCTTTGCTTATGGAAATAAGCTGCCTGCTGTTGTTGACATTAATCTGGATGCGCCACCGGGATCGGTCATTGGCATTTTAGGAGGAACGGGGTCCGGGAAGTCGACCATTATTCAACTACTTATGCGAGCTTATAATGTGAACGCGGGAAGCATCAAGTTAGATGGCAAAGATATACGCCGGTTGAAAGTTCGTGATTTACGTGCTCAAATTTCGTCTGTGTTTCAGGAAACATTTTTGTTCTCGTCTTCTATACGCAACAATATTGCATATGGATTAAGTCATGTCAGTATGGATGACATCATACGTGTTTCCAAGCTGGCTCAGGCGCATGAATTCATAACTGAATTACCGCAGGGATACGACACTGTCGTCGGTGAACGTGGTTTGGGCCTGTCTGGAGGGCAGAAACAACGGATCGCCATCGCGCGCGCATTACTCAAAAATCCGAAAATACTCGTACTGGATGATGCCACTAGTGCGGTTGACATGGAAACGGAGCATGAAATTCAGTCAGGTTTTCAAGAGGTTATGCGTGGACGCACAACGTTTATTATCGCTCATCGAATCTCCTCGCTTCGTCATGCCGATGAAATCGTGGTGCTTGAGGAAGGACGAATTGTTCAACGGGGAACCCATGAACAGCTCATTTCTACCGCAGGACCATATCAAGATGTGTATCATATTCAATACGCCGATTACATAGCGGAGGCTCCAGACGGTGTATCCGAAGGGCAGGTGAGACCATGAATATCCCTGTAGAAAAAGCTAAGCCGTTAAAAAAGCCGATCAATGAGCGCTTTGTCTATCAAGATGATGAGGTTATTGACAAACCGTTTAACTGGGTGGAATTCAAACGTTTGCTAGCATATATGAAACCTTATGCCCGTCAGATTCTGCCGATTCTTCTAGTCATGATGATTCTTGGCACGATTACTAAGCTGACGGTTCCATATTTGATCAGTCTGGCCATTGACAAGGCCATTGCTCCCGCATGGCCTGCACTGCCGAGCGTAAAGTTACTATTGCTTATCACAGGTGCCGTGCTCTTGTTGTATTTAATTCAATGGGCAGCCAATACGTACCGCATTAAATTCACCAATATTATTGGCCAACGGGTTATTTACGATTTGCGAGAAGATTTGTTCAAGCATATTCAGAAGCTTTCGTTTAACTTTTTTGATAAAAGACCGGCGGGTTCTGTATTAGTACGTGTGACGAATGACATTAACTCGCTACAGGATCTTTTTACGAACGGTGCAGTGAATGTCCTAATTGATTGCGTACAGCTTCTCGGAATTATTGTTATTTTACTGCTTATTAACTGGAAGCTCGGTTTGGCGGTGGTTGTGACCGTTCCGATTATGTTTTTGATCTCGACCAAGCTGCGTGTACGCATCCGTCGCGCCTGGCAGGAAGTACGCATGAAGAACTCGCGCATCAACTCTCACTTGAATGAATCCATTCAGGGAATCCGTGTGACACAAGCGTATACGCAGGAACAGGAAAACATGGCATATTTCGACGATATGAACAGCTCCAGTAAAAAATCGTGGGATAAGGCTTCTGCCATGAATCAGGTCTTTGGCCCACTTATTGATATTACCGGTGGGTTTGGTACGCTTGTGCTGTTCTGGTTTGGAGCTCATCTAATTCAGACAGATCAGCTTACGGTGGGCTTGCTGGTTGCGTTTGCCAACTATGTAGGGAACTTTTGGGAGCCGATTAATCGGTTGGGCCAAATGTATAATCAGCTGCTGGTTGCAATGGCCTCATCAGAAAGAATTTTTGAATTCATGGATGAACAGCCGAATATTGCGAACAAACCGGGAGCAAAAGTCTTGCCGCCTATTCGGGGGGATATCCAATTTGAAAAAGTCGTTTTTGAATATGAAAAGGGACGTCAGGCGCTTAAAGGTATTAATCTTTCTGTCGAGGCGGGGCAATCCATAGCGCTTGTGGGTCATACCGGATCAGGTAAAAGTACCATTATTAATTTGCTCAGCCGTTTTTATGACATTACATCAGGGCGACTTACCATTGACGGCCATGATGTGCGAGATGTCACGGTAGAGAGCCTGCGCAGCCAGATTAGCATCGTGCTTCAGGATACATTTATTTTTTCGGGGACAATACGCGATAATATCCGATTTGGTCGTTTGGATGCGACAGATGAGGAAATTGAAGCGGCTGCGAAGGCAGTCAATGCTCATGAGTTCATTGTTCAGCTACCAGATGGCTACGAAACAGAAGTAGAGGAGCGTGGGGGGATGTTGTCCATGGGCCAACGTCAGCTCTTATCCTTTGCTCGTGCCTTATTGGCTAATCCGCGAATCCTTATTCTGGATGAGGCTACAGCCAGCATTGATACGGAAACGGAGCTGAAAATTCAAGAAGCTCTGCAGGTGCTATTGGAAGGTAGAACTTCTTTTATGGTCGCACACCGTTTGTCCACCATCCGGAATGCTGATCATATTGTTGTGCTGGACCATGGGGCAATCCAGGAAAGTGGTAATCATGAACAATTGATGAAAAAACATGGAATATATCGGGGGCTGGTGGAAGCACAGTTCAGATTTTTGTAAAAAAAAGATCAAAAAATCGCGTTTTTTGTAAATTTTCGTGCCGAGCACTATTGCATTCTTGGAGCTAAACCCTGAAAATAAAGATGAAAAGAGATCAGAGCAATATCATCAGAGGGGGAAGAGTTCAAGATGTGGGGTGCTCCTTTTTCTGCCAAGGCTAAGAAGATGTTACTGCTGGGTAGCGGCGAATTGGGAAAAGAAGTCATTGTTGAAGCTCAGCGGCTTGGCGTGGAATGTATTGCTGTTGATCGCTATGAGCTGGCTCCAGCAATGCAGGTGGCCCATCGCTCTCACTGTCTGGACATGCAGGATGCTGAGGCGTTGAAAGCACTAATTCGCAAGGAACAGCCCGACATAATTGTACCTGAAATCGAAGCTATTGCTACGGGTGCTTTGGAAGAATTAGAGCAACAGGGATTTCACGTAGTACCAACGGCCCGGGCCGCCCGTCTTACGATGGACCGGGAGGGTATCCGCAGGCTGGCTGCCGAGAAGTTACAGCTTCCGACTGCTGCCTACCGTTTTGCAGATCATTTTGAGCAGTTACGGTCGGCGGTTCAAGAGCTGGGCACGCCATGTGTGGTCAAACCCTTGATGAGTTCGTCGGGTAAAGGGCAGTCTGTATGCCGGACACTCGAAGATGCAGAATCCTGCTGGAATATTGCGCTGGAAGGCGCACGTGCCAAAACGACACGTGTCATTGTTGAAGCTTTTGTCCCATTTGAGAGCGAAATCACCTTATTGACCGTCAGATCGGTATCAGGTACAACTTTTTGCCCACCGATTGGCCACATTCAGAAAGATGGGGATTATGTCGAATCATGGCAGCCTCATGGCATGACGGACAAGCAGCTTTCGGAGGCACAGGATATTGCCCGTACGATTACGGATGAACTGGGTGGTTACGGATTGTTTGGCGTAGAGCTGTTTTTAACGGCTGATAGCGTCATATTCAGTGAAGTATCCCCGCGTCCGCATGATACTGGTATGGTGACCATGATTACGCAGGATTTGTCTGAATTTGCGCTTCACGTTCGGGCGATTCTCGGCTTCCCGGTGCCATCCGTCACGCTGCTTACACCAGGTGCTTCAGCTACCTTGAAGGCAGAAGTGGCTACACGCGATTTTTTAATAAGCGGTCTGCATGATGCATTATTGCTACCCCGGACACAGGTGCGAGTGTTCGGGAAGCCTGAAACCAAGCCGGGACGCCGGATGGCTGTAGCGCTTAGCGCTGCAGAAGATGTGGAAACAGCACGGAAGACAGCCAAAGAAGCTGCCAATATGCTGAAAGTGGAGGTAAATCATGTCTAACAGTGTGATGATTCCAGTACTGACAATTCGTTCCGTAGAGCTTGGCGATTGCGAAGCCGTAACCGGACTACTCAGAGAAGTTGGATACCCCATGACTTGTGGTGTTATGAAAGAAGTTATGGGAACAACGCAAGAGGACAGCCAAGCGAATATGATGGTTGCAGAAATGGATGGTCGTGTTGTCGGTGTAATCGGCATGCATACGGCTCAAAGCTTGGCTTATCCTGATCCTGCCGTACAAATCACCATGCTGGTCGTGAGCGGGGAGTATCGCGGCGAAGGCATTGGCAAGCGGTTGGTTGCTTGTGGTGAGGAGTGGGGGCGTGCGCAAGGCTGCTACCATTTATTCATTACTGGAGCGAATAACCGCATCAAACAAGTAGAGGCCCGCGCTTTCTACAATCGAATCGGCTTTGAAAAGCAAGGCTATCGTTTCAGCAAAAAGCTTAGATAATCAGCCTGTAACAATAATCTAGTACTTAAAGCCTCACTATTTTTAACTTTGTCCTGTCGGCCATTGCCGAGCAGGGCTATTTTTTTTCCAACTTTTATACCCTTGCTGATGCTATAAAACATGATATACTGCTAGAGTAATGATTACAAAGTTGTAACCTGAGACGTTCTCAACAAGGCACATATACAACAAGGAGATGACGAAATGAAGAATATGTTGAAAAAAACACTGGTGATGGGAAGCCTAAGCGCCGTTTTATCCGCAGGATTCATCGTTCCGGCATCAGCTTCACCAGCTGACGATTTGTCTGCTCAATTACAACAATGGTTTCAAAATAACGGGTACACAGTCAATATGTCCAACGGGACAACGACAATAACGAAGACAGTCATTAAGGATTGTACTGATCCGGACAAGGCTATTGCAAAAACAGCGAATCCTTCTTCTGGCAAGCAAACGACGAATCAGGGTAGCCAAAATGCTTCAAACTCTGCTAACAAGCAACAGACACAAAAACAAAACACCAACTCAGGCACAGGTCAGTCTTCAGATTCTAATGCGCAACTCAGCAAGTCTCAATTTGCAGCCGAGGTTGTAAAGCTGGTAAACAACGAACGCAGCCAAAAAGGTCTGAAGCCTCTCACATCTAATACAAAGCTCACAGAAGTAGCCTTAGCGAAGGCGAAGGACATGAGCACGAATAATTACTTTTCCCATACCTCTCCGACGTATGGTTCACCATTTGATATGATGAAAAAATTTGGTGTAACTTATACGTATGCAGGTGAGAATATTGCAATGGGACAAAAAACACCACAAGAAGTAATGACTGCTTGGATGAATAGTCAGGGACATCGTGAAAATATTTTGAAGGCAGAATATACACAAATTGGTGTAGCTTACTACAATGGATATTGGGTACAAGAGTTCACACGTAACTAAGTTGATAGAAAAAATGATGTTGCAAACGTCATTCGCTGTGAATGAACAGATCGTGACGTAGCGCTAATGGTGAGACCCGCTGACAATGCTCAGCGGGTCTTTTGATGTCTCTCATGTCTCTTCAAGCATAATCATTGTTTTATACCTGAAAAGACATAAGGGACATGGTTATAGTATGATAACAGTAAGCTGGATGGATCAGACTACTTTTGGAAAGCAAGGTGAATATATGAGCTATGAAATCGTGCATGAAGGTGCCTTTGCTATGCTTAAGGTACGGCTAGACCCCGGAGAAACTATTAAAGCAGAAATGGGAGCGATGGTTTCCATGTCTTCCAGTGTAGATATAAAGGGGACGGTAGACGGTGGGCTGTTACGTGGTTTAGGCAGAATGCTGAGCGGAGAAAAATTCTTTTTTCAAGAACTGAGGGCAGCCCGGGGACCTGCTGAAGTACTGCTAGCCCCCGCAACCATAGGGGATGTACAAGCAGTGGAACTGGACGGCACATATAGGCTATTGGTCCAAAAGGACGGTTTTTTGGCCTGTACGGAAGGGATTGAGGTTAGCACAAAAATGCAAAACCTGATGAAAGGCTTATTTTCCGGTGAAGGTTTTTTTATTGTCGAAATCAGTGGTCGAGGTACTGTATTCCTATCCTCTTATGGAGCCATTCATCCCATTTATATCGCGCCAGGAGAGGAGCGCATTATTGATAATGCTCATCTGGTGGCATGGCCGGATTATATGGATTATAGAATTGAAAAAGCATCCAAAGGCTGGTTGTCCAGCGTAACGAGTGGGGAAGCCCTTGTCTGTCGTTTTCGCGGTGAAGGAACAGTACTGATCCAAAGCCGAAATCCGGGCAGTTTTGGACAATGGATCAGAAGTTTTATTCCTGATAGTAAATAGTTCCTTCCATTTTACTGCTGATCAGAGGGAAGGGTGTGAGTACAAAAAAGGATAAAAGGGTGGCAATTTGTCATCCTTTTTTAGTATGTTCGTGGAAAATGATATGAGATTCCAAATGTTATGTTTCGCTTGAATCAGATCGGTTTATTTGCAAAATGACATAAGAAGCTTTATGTTTATTTCACCAAGCTATCAGGAGGGAACACGAGTGAATTCATCAAAATGGATTTGGCGGTCTGTCGGTTCCGTTTCCATTGCCGCCACACTGCTATTAATGTACGGTTTTATTGCAGCAATACGAAGCATCACAGTTCCAGAGCCATTGGTAAGTAATCAGCCTGTACATTCCGGTTCATCGCAGACACAAACTGCACCATCGGCTACTGCTCAGACGGGAGAGCTGCGCGTAGCTGCCATTGGAGATTCGCTAGCCAAAGGAACGGGGGATGACTCCGGAAGTGGTTTTGTGCGTCGGTCGGTGACTTTATTAAATGATCAGGAAGGACATAAGGCACAGCTCATCAATAATCTGGGGATTAATGGATTGACGACCCAAGGACTTTTAACCAAGCTGGATGAGCCAGGTGTGTCTTATGTACTGAAGAAAGCTAATGTGATTATAGTTTCCATTGGCGGAAATGATTTGTTCCAGGGCGCTCAGGCTGCCCAAACCGGAAAGGAGCCGCCTACACTCAACGGTCTACGCAAAGCTCTTCCTGATGCAGCCAAGCGTCTGCAAAAGGTACTGACAAAGGTAGGGAAAATCAATCCCCATGCTAAAATCATCTATGTTGGATTATATAATCCATTTAGTGACCTGAAGGAAATGAAAATTCCGGGTAATCTTGTGGTAACTGAATGGAATATGGCCGCCATGGCCATTACCAACCAAAATAGTAACATGACGTTGGTTCCGACATTCGATTTATTTCAGCAAAATTTGCCTGTCTATTTATCTTCCGATCACTTTCACCCAAACGGCCAGGGCTACCAGGCCATCGCTGAACGTATCGCACAAGGATTTGCTGTTACTGCCACGAAGGAATCTGATCATGTCGATCAAAAACAACAGTCTACAAGTAGCCAACCTGCAGAAGCGAAAAAGGGAGGGAATAAGTAATGAGCATCCAATCTGCTGACAAGACCGATGCTGTAGTGACTAAAGATTCGTCTTCCACGGATGCAGCGTCCCGTCTTCATTCCTCCATCCAGGTTGGTAGCACTGACAGAGACAGCAGCAATAGTGAAATCGTGATCTCTGTTCAGCATGTTAAGAAACGCATTAAACGCAAAATGATCATTCATGATGTAACGTTCGACGTCCGCGCGGGTGAAATTTTCGGATTTCTCGGTCCCAATGGTGCCGGAAAAACGACGACAATTCGTATGCTAGTTGATTTAATTAAGCCTACGGAAGGGACAATTACCGTATGCGGTCATAATGTAAATCGTGAGCCTGAGCAGGCTTTACAGCATATAGGTTCTATTGTGGAAAATCCAGAGGTGTACAGCTACCTGACAGGATGGGAGAATTTAGAGCATTTTGCCCGGATGCAGCCTGGTGTAGATGAACAGCGTATTCGCGAAGTGGTTGAGTTGGTTCGGCTCGATCGTCGCATCCATGATAAGGTAAGTACATATTCACTAGGGATGCGTCAGCGCCTTGGTATAGCTCAAGCCTTGCTTGGCAGACCAAAGCTGCTCATTTTGGATGAACCGACGAACGGGCTAGACCCTAAGGGAATCAAAGAGATGAGAGCCTTTATTCGTTTGTTGGCGGCAGAAGGCATGGCTGTATTTGTTTCCAGCCATTTGCTCAGCGAGATCCAGTTGCTATGTGATCGTGTGGCAATTATAAGTCGGGGCAAGGTGCTAGCTGTTGGCGGGGTGCGGGAGCTGGTTGAGACCCACTCGCATATGGCCGTATGGCAGCTAGAACCTCGAGATCAGGGCCTTGCCCTATTGCAAAATTCTCCGTATGTGCAAATAATTACGAATGTCGATGAATTCATTGATGACAGCATTGTTGCAGCTAGCGGAGTCGATGCTATTTTTACAGAAATGGATGAAGAGCATATTGCGGAGCTGGTCGCACACATGACAGCTTCCGGTATTTTCGTTAAAGGTGTAACCAAAATCAATCCTACGCTGGAGCAACTATTTCTGAAAATGACGGAAGGTGAGATACTTGAATAATATTTTACCGCTCGTACAAAATGAAACCCTAAAAATTATCAAGAAGAAACGATTTTATGTCATTTTACTTGTTTTGCTGGTGCTTGTGCCGATTTTTACGTATGCTCAGATGAAAGTGGCACAAAACAATCGCGAAAAATTCGGCAATGATTGGCGGCTTGAACTACGTCAGGCCATTACCGATAACCAAAACTCGCTGGGCAGCGATAGGGTTCCAGAGGAATGGAAGACCTACCGCCGTGTCTTTGTGCAGCAGATGCAATATTATTTAGAAAATGACGTGAATCCTAACGAGCCGAATGGAGTCACTTTTACCAGAGAGTTTATGGATAATTCCATAAACCTGTTCGTTCCGTTATTGATCATGGCCATTGCCTCGGATCTGGTTTCAGGAGAACGGACGACAGGCACGATAAAAATGTTGCTGACTCGGCCGGTCAGGCGGTGGAAAATACTACTGAGCAAGCTGCTGACACTGTATATGTTTGTATCGCTCATCATTTTGGCCGTATTTGTCATTAGTTATCTCATCTCAGGCCTGTTTTTTGGCTTTCGTGGTTTTAATGTCCCGGTATTTACCGGCTTTCAAATTGTGGGGGCGACGGTGAATATGTCTGCTGTCCATGCAATTCCACAATGGCATTATCTGATACTGCAAGCCGGATTGATCTGGTTTGTCAGTCTGGTCGTTGCTTCGTTAGCCTTTATGGTATCTGTTCTGGTGCGTAGTACAGCAGCAAGTATCGTGGTCATGATGGCTGCGCTCATTTCGGGCACTATCCTGACCAACATGGCTTCATCTTGGCAGAGCGCCAAATATTTATTTATGGTTAACCTGGGATTAACCGATTATTTATCTGGAAGCCCTGCCCCGATTGAGGGAATGACCCTTCCGTTTTCTTTAGCTGTACTAGGCATTTGGGGGGCTGCGGCATTGATTGTTTCATTCGCCATCTTTACGAAACGGGATATATTGAATTAAAATGGACAAGGTAAAAGAAAACATCTGTTTGCATTTTTGGTGAAAACCATCAAGAATAAAGCAAAACACGGTTACGATTAGACAAAGGGGGAGCATGAATGGTCGACAAAATCGACTTGTCTGCGGGAGCTTCCGGTACACAGAACGGAGCTTCAGAATATGGCGCGGACGACATTCAAGTGCTCGAAGGGCTTGTGGCAGTTCGCAAACGGCCGGGCATGTACATCGGGAGCACCAGTTCTTCGGGACTGCATCATTTGGTATGGGAAATTGTAGACAACGCGGTGGATGAACATCTTGCCAAGTTTTGCTCTCGCATTGATATCACAATGCATAAGGACGGCTCTATTACAGTATCAGACAACGGGCGCGGTATTCCTACGGGAATGCATAAAATGGGAATTCCTACGCCTCAAGTTGTATTCACCATTTTGCACGCCGGAGGTAAGTTTGGCGGTTCGGGATATAAAAAGTCCGGGGGTCTGCATGGGGTAGGTGCGTCTGTAACGAACGCTCTTTCGGAATGGCTTGAAGTGGAAATCTACCGGGACGGCAAGATTCACCGTCAGCGGTTCGAATATTGGCAGGACAAGAAGGGCGTGGAGCATGTCGGTGAACCGACCACAGGCCTTGAAGTGCTGGGCAATACTAACAAGACGGGCTCAAAAGTTACATTTAAACCGGATATTCGCGTTTTTCAGTCAGGCATCCATTTTAACTATGATACACTGGCTGAGCGCCTTCAGGAAATTGCCTTTCTGAATTCCGGCCTTCGTATTCAGCTTAAAGACGAACGCAGTGGAAAGTCAGATGAATATTATTATGAGGGTGGAGCGAGTCAGTTTGTTGCTTTTTTGAATGAGGGCAAGGATGTACTGCATGATGTTATTCACTTTAATGCTGAGAAAGAGGACATTGAAGTAGAGATTGCCATCCAATACAATGCTGGTTACACAGAGACGATTGCTTCGTTCGTTAACTCCATTCCAACACGTGGCGGGGGAACGCATGAAACAGGCTTCAAAACCGCTTACACTCGTGTGATGAATGACTATGCACGCAAAACAGCGCTGTTGAAGGAAAAGGATAAAAACCTGGAGGGTAACGATCTACGTGAGGGCATGATGGCTGTAATCAGTGTCAAGATGGCTGAGGTTGAATTTGTCGGTCAGACAAAAGATCAGCTGGGGAGTGCTTCGGCACGAAGTACAGTGGATGCCATCGTATCTGAACAGATGCAGCGTTTCTTGGAAGAAAATCCACAGATTGCGCAAACTTTGATTAAAAAGGCAGTTCAAGCGTCCAAAGCACGTGAAGCTGCGCGTAAGGCTCGGGACGAAATGCGTTCTGGCAAGAAGCGCAGTGAAAGTTCTAATTTGAATGGTAAGCTGTCGCCTGCGCAATCTAAAGATTTTACACGTAATGAATTATTTATCGTGGAAGGCGATTCGGCGGGAGGATCGGCCAAACAGGGTCGAGATTCCAAGATCCAGGCTATTTTACCGTTAAAGGGCAAGCCGATGAATCCGGAAAAGTCAAAGCTTGCCGATATTATGAAAAATGATGAGTACCGTGCTATTACGGCAGCGATTGGCGCGGGGGTAGGAACAGAGTTCTCGCTGGAAGACAGCAATTATTCCAAAATCATCATTATGACCGACGCAGATACGGACGGCGCGCACATTCAAGTACTGTTGTTGACGTTCTTTTATCGGTACATGAAAGAACTCATTGATGCAGGACGCATATTTATTGCTCAGCCGCCATTGTATAAAATAACCCGCAAGTCGGGTAAGCTCGAAACGGTTCGTTATGCCTGGACTGACGAGCAGCTTGATAATTACCTAAAAGAATTTGGACGGAATTTTGAGCTTCAACGTTATAAAGGACTCGGGGAGATGAATCCTGATCAGTTATGGGAAACGACAATGAATCCCGAATCACGCACCCTGTTGCGCGTTCAAATTGAGGATGCTGCCAAAGCTGAACGCCGTGTGTCCACATTGATGGGTGACAAGGTAGATCCACGTAAGCGCTGGATCGTGGAAAACGTGGATTTCACGGAATACGTAGAGTAGTGCTATTAAATGAGGTGTAGACATGAGCTTATCGGAGCAATTTTTGCCAGCTTATCTGGAGGAAATGGTCGGTGACCGTTTTGGCCGATATTCCAAATATATAATTCAGGATCGGGCAATACCTGATGTGCGGGACGGATTAAAGCCCGTACAACGTCGGATTCTGTACGCGATGTACGATTCGGGTAATACTCCGGAAAAAGCATATCGCAAATCCGCCAAAACCGTTGGGGATGTTATGGGTAATTACCATCCTCACGGTGATTCATCTATTTATGATGGTATGGTACGGATGGCACAGCCTTGGAAAATGAGCCACGTACTGGTGGACGGTCATGGCAACTGGGGTTCTCAGGATGATGATCCTGCAGCAGCTATGCGTTACACGGAGGCGCGCTTGTCTCCGATCGCAATGGAAATGCTGCGTGATATCGAAAAACGCACGGTTTTGTTCAAGGACAACTTTGATAACTCGGCCAAGGAACCTGTTGTGCTGCCATCTCGTTATCCTAATCTGTTGGTAAACGGCTCAAGCGGGATTTCAGCAGGCTTTGCAACTGAAATTCCAACGCACAGCTTACGTGAGGTAATTGACGCCACTATCGCAGTGATGGAAAAGCCACAGATCGAGCTGGAAGAAATCATGACCTTTATTAAAGGCCCGGATTTCCCGACTGGTGGACTCATTATGGGTGGCGAAGGCATCAAGGATGCTTACAGAACAGGCAAAGGACGTATTTATATCCGTTCTAAAACGGAAATTCAGTCTTTGCGTGGTGGCAAGCAGCAACTGGTTATTACAGAGATTCCATACCAGGTTGTTAAATCCAGACTCGTAACTGCTATGGAAAATATCCGTCTGGAGAAAAAGGTAGAAGGAATTGCCGAGGTCCGTGACGAGAGTGGACGAAATGGCCTGCGTATTGTTGTTGAGCTGAAGAAGGAAGCCGATGCAGAAGGTATTTTGGCATATCTGCTGAAAAAAACCGATCTCCAGGTGGCTTATAATTTCAATATGGTAGCCATCGTAAACAAAGCGCCGCATCAGCTTGGATTAAAATCCATTTTGGAAGCATATATTGCACACCAGCGCGAAGTTGTCACAAACCGTATCAAGTTTGAATTGGAAAAGGCTGAGGACCGCGCGCATGTACTGGAAGGCTTAGTCAAGGCGCTGAACATTCTGGATGAGGTCATCGCGGCTATTAAAGCTTCCAAAAACCGCCAGGATGCACAAAATAATTTGCAATGGATGTTTGGCTTTAGTGAACGTCAGGCGGATTCCATTTTGACTCTGCAATTGTATCGTCTTACGAATCTTGAGATTACCACCCTCGAAAAAGAACTTGCGGACATTCAGAAAAAAATTACCCATTACCGTTCCATTCTGGAAAGTGACCGCAAGCTGATCAGTCTGATCCGCAAGGAGCTGCTGGAAATTCGTGAAAAGTACGGCATTGACCGTCGTTCGGAGATACAGGGTGAGGTAGAAGAGATTAAAGTAAATCTGGAGGTCATGGTTGCGGCAGAGGACGTGTTGCTGACCCTCTCGAAAGATGGCTATGTGAAACGTACGAGTATGCTATCGTTCACTCGTTCTGGCGGGGAACGTTCCAACTCCGGTGTTAAAGAAGGGGACTACATAACCCAGTTCCTTGACGTGAATACACTTGACGTGCTGCTCGTCTTCACCCAGCGTGGACAATACTTTTTGCTTCCTGTGCATCAGGTACCGGAGTATAAGTGGAAAGAGCCGGGCACTCCAATTGTCAATGTCATTTCGCTAGCGAAGGAAGATCGTATCATAAGCGTTATTCCGATCAAAAACATGGAGGAAATCGGCAAAAGTCTGGTGTTTGTAACGAAGAGAGGGCAAGTCAAACGAACAGAACTTACGGAATATGCCACAAAGCGCTCCAGTGCTGTAGCAGCCTGCAAGGTGGCTGGCGACGATGAGATATTATCAGTAACGTTAAGTGACAATAGCAAGGATATTATGTTAATTACCCGTGCGGGGATGAGCATACGCTTCAAGGAGCAAGAGGTTAATGCCATGGGCCGCGTTTCAGCGGGTGTCAAAGGTATACAACTGGCAGAAGGCGATGAGATTGTCGCAGCGCTATGGGTAGAAGAAGACGAAGGAGAGGTGCTGGTCCTCACCGAATCCGGTTACGGCAAGCGTACGCTTCTGCTGGATTATCCTTCTCAGGGAAGAGGCGGTAAAGGAATCAGCACCTTCGAATTCAAGGAAGGCAAGCGGGTGCGTTCGAACGGAACTCGAATCGTGGCTGCCTTCTATTGTCGTGAAGCTGTTCAATTATTTGTCATCACATCAGAAGGGCAGACGATGTCCTTCCTTTCGGAAAAAGCTCCTTTAACTGACCGCAAGGATACAGGCAAGCTGCTAGCTCCTGTAGAGAAGAAGGACGAAATTGTAAATGTGCTGCCGCGTAGTGAGCCGCAGAGTTCACAGGCAGTAGAATAATTATAAAGTCAAGCGTTTTTTAGCTCGAAAAAGAGAGGTCCTCACGTGCCGTTCCGGCACGAATGAGGACCTTTTTGCCGTCATGCTGTCGAACCTTGACCCGCCTCCAAATCCGGAGTGAGACTTCCTTCCCCTTTTCATTTGACACTCCAAAAACGGCAGGAAACTGGGGCGGAATGGCGAAAATTTAATGTGATGAATTACAATCCGGACGGTGGCCCATACGTTAACTTTGATGCTTTTACTGACCCTGTTATTTAAAGGAGTGAGGCAAAATGCAAACGACCGAATTTGCAAAAATCTGGTCCAGAATGGCTAAGGATTACAAGGTTCATATGGAGCAGCAACTAGCTCCATCTCTAACGGAGGCTCAACTCACGGTGCTGGAGGTTCTGAACGAATATGGCCGTATGAAGCCGTCTCAACTAATCCCATATCTCGCCACCACACCTGCGGCAGTTACGATGCTACTGGATCGGATGGAGCGGAATCGACTGGTCACCCGGTTCAGAGACGTAAAGGACCGTAGAATTGTATGGATTGTTATTTCGGATCAAGGCAGAGAAGAAGTGGAGCGTGGATTGCAAATCCGGGACGATTTTCTGGGTTCTGCACTAAATCGGATATCTCAGCACAATCAGAATTTGTTGGTCTATTTGTTGGGGAAAATTACAACGAAGACGAAAACGGTTGTATCAGCTAGTGAAGATGAGGGAATAAAGGAACAAATAGAGCGAGCGGAATAGTTAGACGAGTGGAAACATGAAATGTAGCTACTACACAGCAGATTAACATCTAAGGTCAATAAAAGTGCGCGGATCAATACCGGTTATGGTATCATGTCCGCGTTTTTTTGTGTTCTTTCGTAAGGGGTGTTTATGGAAATGTTGACATTTACATAAGAGATGATAAAATAACAGTTATGAATAAATAACAATTCGTATGCAAATAGTTAATAGTTTATGTATAAGGATAGCGAATTGGGTAATAGGAAGAAGGATGGTTCTAGTGAGTAACAGAGAGGAAGACAGACTTGAGGTGTATCGGATTATTCAATCAGTAAGGGAGGTTAACAAGACCATATTTTATGCTTTCTGGAATGAGGAGCAGCATCTGGATCTGACGGCCATTCAGCACATGACTTTGGCGATTCTGAATAAACGCCCCAATATTGGGTTATCTGAGCTGGCAGAGATAGCTCATGTGGGAAGCAGCTCTATGAGCGGAGTGGTTGACCGCTTGACCAAAGCGGGATATATCGTCCGCGGACGGCATGAGCATGATCGCAGATCACTAGTACTGACGCTTACGCCGGAAGGAAAAGACATAATGCAAAAGGTAGACGCCATGTGGATGGAGCGTGTCTTGCCTATTCTGGATATCCCGAAGGAGCAGCTCGATATGGTCCTGGATATCCACAAACAAATGATCATGAAATTAACATCGAAAGGAATGAATCAACTTGAGCAGTCCTCAAATGACACTATCAGGTAATGTCCGCAGAGCCCCTATTGTGGCCGCTCTGTTGATTGGCGCTATTGTTGCAATACTAAACCAGACGTTGATAAGTGTAGCTTTACCGAAAATGATGAGTGATCTGAATGTAGATGCCAATATAGCTCAGTGGCTTAGCACAGGCTTTATGCTCGTGAACGGGGTATTGATCCCGGTGACCGCATTCTTGATTGCCCGTTTCTCCACTCGTACATTGTTTATGAGTGCAATGACTATCTTTTCAATTGGGACATTGTTATGTGCTATAGCGCCAAGTTTTAGCATATTGCTGATCGGTCGGCTTATTCAGGCTGCAGGTGCAGGGATTATGATGCCTTTAATGATGGTCGTTATCTTGAACATCTACCCAATAGAGCAACGTGGCCGTGCAATGGGAACGCTGGGACTTGCGATGGGGTTTGCTCCAGCCATTGGACCAACCTTATCCGGTTATATTGTCCAGCATTATGACTGGCGAATATTGTTCTGGATCATCCTGCCAATTTCAGTGATTTCGATTGTGATTGGATTTATTTTTCTGAAAAATGTAACCGAGCAATCCAGGCCTAAGCTGGACATTCTCGGCGTCATTTTATCTACACTCGGTTTCGGCGGGCTGTTATACGGCTTTAGTGATGCTGGAACATCGGGCTGGGGAAGTGTTCCGGTCCTGTCTACACTCATCGTTGGGACGATTGCGCTTATGTTATTTATTGTCCGCCAACTGAAGGTAGATGAACCTATGCTGGAGTTCCGTATCTTTAAATACGATGTGTACAGCTTGACGACAATCATTAACGTGATTGTGACGATGGCTTTGTATGCCGGTATGATATTGCTTCCAATTTACTTGCAAAATATTCGCGGTTTTACACCGCTCCAGTCTGGTATGCTAATGTTACCGGGAGCAATTCTAATGGGGATTATGTCTCCGGTGACGGGGGCTATTTTTGACCGAATTGGGGCACGCTGGTTGTCTGTAATTGGGTTGTTGATTATGACTGTAACGACATGGGAATTTACACGTTTGACCGAATCAACCACTTATATGACACTGTTAATCAATTATACGGTGCGGATGTTCGGGATGTCATTGCTGATGATGCCGATCCAAACGGCCGGACTGAATCAGCTTCCGCAACGCTTGAATGCACATGGTACGGCGATGAGCAATACGCTGCGGATGATTTCCGGCTCAATTGGGACTGCTATTCTGGTGACGGTGATGTCTTCTCAGACCAGCAACCGTTTGACCACGATTGTCGCATCTGAGGGACTGAATGTTACAGACAAAGCAGTAATGCTGGCTGCAGGTAATCAAGCTACGATTTACGGTATTAACTCGGCTTTTATCATAGCAACACTATTGAGTGTGACAGCTTTGATTTTAGCGTTTTTTATCAAAAATACGAATGCTCAAAACGCTCGTTCTCGTCAACGACTGGCCAATAGCAAAAAGGGGAAGACGGTGGCTTCCTCATCATGAGCATGGATATCATTTAATTTGCTTTTGGGCAAAAAAATAACCCGCACTGCATGTTTGTCTACATGCATGCGGGTTATTTGTGGTGAGTCTGCTCAATTTTCCGACGTAATCATATTTTCATAAAGCGACAAGGGCCACTCACTCCAAGGAAACTGGACGGGAGGAAGTGAGTGGAAGCTCATGGCCTCCTTGGTGACCGGATGCGGTGCTCCAGCGAGTAAGGACCAGAGGGCTAGCTGTTGACCGGGGCGGCTCAGATTGCCGCCATATTTTTGATCTCCATAGAGGGGACAGCCGATGGCCTGCATCTGTACGCGAATTTGGTGCGAGCGTCCGGTGTGCAGCTTAATTTCTACAAGACTAATTCCAGCAGCTTGTCCGATCACGCGGTATTCCAAAATGGCTTCCTTGGCACCATCCGTGCCGGGTCTAACCGTTTTGACCGTGTTGGTACGGTTGTCCTTTAGCAGGTAATGGGTTAGACGTCCTTGGAGAGCCGTAGGAACGCCATTTAGAACAGCTGTATACAGTTTGTGAAAATGACGGCTTCGAACCGACTCCGACAGGCGAGAAGCAGCTTTGGATGTCTTAGCAAAAATCATGGCTCCGCCTACGGGGCGATCCAGCCTGTGGACTAAACCCAAAAAGACGTTACCAGGCTTATTGTGTCTGATTTTCAGATCTTCCTTAAGTAGAGACAGCAGATCTGGATCACCACTAGCATCCTCCTGTGTCGGAACATTGACAGGCTTTACAACCGCCAGGACATGATTATCCTCATACAAAACAGGAATATTTGGTTGTGTATGTCCGGGCCGGGCAAGTTCATCTTGATTCATAAGAGGAATTAAGCCTCCCAACGTCCGAGAATACCACAAGGCAAATTCAAACCTGAGCGTGTGATCGGCAATCCGATTTCACCAGCGCTAATTTGGCCGCCATACTTTTGCTGCATTGTCATGCTCAGCATGTTGCGCAATACAGTAGGTGAAATGCCTGTCGTGTAGGAGTTGATCAGCATGAACAATGGTTGGTCCGAAATGATGCTCATGCAGGATTCGAGAAACGGATATAAGCTTTCTTCAAGCTTCCAGGTTTCTCCGTTAGGTCCGCGTCCATAAGAAGGGGGATCCATAATAATTGCATCATATTGGTTGCCCCGCCGTTGTTCCCGTTGCACGAACTTGAATACGTCGTCTGTAATAAAGCGTACTGGACGGTCAGCCAGGCCGGACAATTGAACGTTTTCCTTTGCCCACTGCACCATACCTTTGGCGGCATCCACGTGAACTACACTGGCTCCGGCATACGCTGCGGCAGTAGTGGCTCCTCCTGTGTAAGCAAACAGGTTCAATACGGAAATGGGTCTGCCTGCGCCTTTAATTTTATCCATCATCCAGCTCCAGTTGGCTGCCTGCTCTGGAAAAAGACCAGTATGCTTGAAGCTGGTCGGTTTAATGTGGAATTTAAGCGGTCCATAGCTAATCGTCCAGCGCTCAGGGATAGGCTTTTTCATATCCCATTGGCCGCCCCCGGAAGAGCTGCGATGATAATGCCCATGAACATTGCGCCATTCGGCTGTTTCCTTTGCCAACGGCCATATGATTTGCGGATCGGGACGACGCAGGACAATATTGCCCCAACGTTCCAGCTTTTCACCGCCGCCTGTATCCATTACTTCATAGTCTTTCCACTCTTGTGCTACATACATGTACAATCCATCCTTCAGCAGTCAATTCAGGATTTAGGCAGCAAGCTGCGTAAAATCCCCACATGGAGTCTATTGTACAACAAACCTTAGCAACAATCGAATGATTCCATGAATAAGTAAGTAGTCAGGTGGAGCGAAAATACTTTTTTTCGATGTACTTGTAATTAGAGCGCTTCCATATTAAAATGAAATTAATCCCACTTGTACGTACAACTATTTAATTTTCATTATATTTATGAAAAACGGATTAGGTTGTACGTACGTAATATCTTTACGTTGAAGTTTGCAGGAGCGTAGAACTTCCTTAATGGAAGGATGCCTTACCATTTTATAGACTTTAACAGCGAACAGCCGCATTGTAATGCGGCTGTTTTGCGTATATATTTTCAAAATGCACATCATGCTTGAAAAATGTATTTGACAATGAGAATCATTATCAAATATTATTTGAGTAATAGGGAATGAAAGCATCCCATATTTCAAATAAAGGTGAGGGATGAACTTGGGTAAAATCATGATTGCTTATGCTAGCATGACCGGTAATACAGAGGAAATCGCGGAATTGATCGCCGAGGGCGTTCGTCAGGCCGGGCATGAGGCGGAGTTGAAGGCTTCGTATGATTGCAGCGCGCAAGAACTGCTCGCATATGACGGATTCCTGTTGGGTGTATATACATGGGGAGACGGTGAGCTTCCTGATGAATTTTTAGATTTTTACGAGGAACTAGATGAGCTTGATCTGTCTGGTAAAAAGACTGCTGTATTTGGCAGTGGAGATACGTCTTACACGCAATTCTGTGGCGCAGTGGATCTGGTAGAAGAAAAAGTTAAAGAACGCGGTGCATCTGTCATTCAGGAGAGTCTCAAGATTGAATTCAATCCATTGGATGACGAGAAGGAGAATTGCCGAGCTTACGGAAGACAATTCGCACAGGCTGGTATTGGAGTGTCCTGAGAAGAGAGTGAGGGATAGGTATGCGCAATGGCGATAGCTTAAGCGGCTTTCCTCTTCTGCACGACTATCAGCTTGAGGAGATGTGGAGAACTCCGCAGCCAATCCGTCCATCACAGAGAAAACGAGGGCGTGAGGGCTGGAATTGGCGACAGCGGGTTCAATATGCGATAGGGCATGCGTTGAACGAATACTTTGGAATGGAAGTAGAGGTACGGCGCGAAGTCCCTGTCCAGTATGTGCTGGAGAAATGGTGGCCTAAGCAGTCGAACAGTTTTGATTCATTGTTTCATTACTGGGATGTCAAAAATAAAGTGTCAGGCGAGTTGTCAAAAATATGTGCCTTAAATAATGACTTATGGATGCCTGTGATGTTGTATGAACAATTTTTCACAGTGGTGCCTGAGTTGGAGGTCGATATTTCGCTGATTATTCAGGCAGCTTGGCAACTCTCAGAACAAGCGGACTCATTGCTGATTCAAAAGTATATGGTGGACTACAACCCCAACGTTATTAGTACATTTCAACATCTAACAAATGTATTTTGTTATTATGCATTTGGAGCTCTTCCTCAGCTTATTGAGGTATACTGTCTGCTAGAGGGTAAGAAAGTTCGTTTTCTTCCTGGATCGACTTCTTTACAGCAATCCCTAGATTATGTCCAATTATTAAAAGGCTCCGTAGAGGATATACAGAAGACGACAGAACACTGTCGTTACAGAGGATGTATGGGTCAGCAAAGTTCTCAGCAAAACAGAGCGAATAAGGACAGAAAGGAAGAGCGGGAGGCGAATAACAGCAAGGATCGGTCAATTGGACCTACGCTTTTTTCTTAGGTTTGTTGTGCAACCCTTTAATTGTAAACTATCCCTTTTCGTGAAAGAACCTTGGAAACAAGGTTCTTTTTTATGAAAAAAAATTCTGAAAAAACTGAAAATTTATATTGCCTGAATAGATAATTATATCTATAATATTTCAATGTACAATAGTTATATGAAAATATTTAAATATAAAGAAGACGGTTTGTGGACTATGGATTAGATTGTCCTATGTACATAAAGTTTGTCCTGTCTTTTGCATGGCATGTAGTCATGTGTTTATTTACGTTCTCCATTTGGTTTAATGGCCTAATATTTCAATATTAAAATATTAGCGTTGAATAATAAAAATTTTTTGAACAACAGGGGTGGAACAAGTGAGTAAGAAAACTGTATTGCCGATTCTCATCGTACTGCTCATTCTGAGCGGTGGAGCTATTGGCTACTATTATTGGTATCAGGCAACACACTTTGTTAAAAGTGATGATGCGCGTATTCAAGCCGATCAGTATAAGGTAATGCCGCAAATTTCCGGAGAGATTAGCCACATTGATGTGGAAGAAGGCGATGTATTGCAGCGCAACGAACCGATTGCCGAGCAGGATGTATCGGGTCTGGATGCGAGCATGATCAGCAAGTCTGTTCTACGTGCGCCGATTAACGGAACTGTTATTAAGATTTATTCGAAGGAGCATGAAATCGGAACACCGGGTAGTGCTGTAGCGACTATGGTTGATATGAACAACCTGTATGTATCTACGAATATTGAAGAAACCGATATTAACCGTATTAAACCAGGACAGCTTGTTGACATTACGCTTGATGCAGCAGGTGACCAGGTAATTCAAGGTAAGGTTCGCAAAGTGGGCGAGGCTTCCAATGCAGTGTTTTCGCTCGTTCCTGCTGTGAACACAAGTGGTAACTTTAATAAGGTGACTCAACGCGTACCTGTAGAAATTGCCGTGAACAAGCCTAAGGACATGAAGCTTATCCCTGGAACCAACGTGGAAGTAAAAATTCATACATCTTAAAAAGGAGGGGTCCATGTGGCTGCCAATGAAACTGCTGCTGCTCCTTCGACAGATTCTTCCAAAGAACGCTGGCTTGCCTTTTTTGCTATCGTTTTAGGCGCCTTTGTCGCCATTCTGAACAACAGTCTGATCAATGTCGCCATTCCACGATTGACGACGGATTTAGGGTCAACGACGACACGTATTCAGTGGGTTATTACAGGTTACACGCTTGCATCCGGCGTAATCGTCCCGATTACCGGATATATGGAGCAGCGTATCGGATACAAAAAGTTTTTGATTCTGGCGCTCAGCGTGTTCTCGCTGGGGACAGGAATATGTATTTTTGCATGGAGTGATTCTTCCCTGATTGCAGCGCGTGTATTGGCTGGTCTGGGCGGTGGTGTCATTATGCCGCTGAGTATGACGATTATTTACAAAATTATGCCGCGTGAACAAATCGGGATGTCCCTTGGTATATGGGGGATCGCCGCTATGGCGGCACCGGCTATAGGACCTACGCTGAGCGGTTACTTAATTGAATGGTTTAACTGGCGTTTCTTGTTTATTGTCAGTTTGCCGGTTGCTTTATTTGCCATTTTAATGGTCATCCTTCTCATCAAGGAGCCGCCTAAGGTTACGCCGAAACCGTTTGATCTGCCAGGATTTTTATTGGCGGCAACCTGTGCAGGAACGCTCTTGTACGCATTGACAAACGGTCAGCGTGATGGCTGGACTTCTTTTGGCATTGTATCCCTGCTCTTTATCTCTTTCTGGGCACTTGTTTTTCTCATCTATGTAGAAAGCGGCAAGGATAATGCTGTAATTGAAATATCATTATTCAAAAATTCAAAATATACGATTAGTGTTATTGCCTCCAGTCTGGTCATGATGGGGATGTACGGAGGAACGTTCCTAACACCGTTGTTTTTGCAAAATATTCAGCGCGTGTCACCGATTGATACTGGTATTATCCTCATTCCGCAGGCCATTGCTATGGCAGCCATGATGCCTATTGCCGGGAAACTATTTGATAAGTTCGGCATTGTGCCTTTAGGACTTGTGGGCCTGACGCTAACGAGCTTTATGACGTATCATCTTCATCAGCTTACGCCAGATACTTCGCATGCCTGGTTGGAAACCGTAATGGCATTACGGGGTCTAGGAATTGGGATCTGTATGATGCCGTTATCCACAGTCGGTATGAACGCCGTTCATCCGAGCAAGGTAGCTAATGCGTCTACAGCGTCTAATCTGGTGCGTACTGTGGCTGCATCTATGGCGATTGCGGTACTGACCGCCATTATGCAAAGCCGTTCGGCTGCTCATGCCCAGCAAATTTCAGAGTCCATTACCCCAGACTCTGCTCATGTGCTTCAAGCGACAATGGGCAGCTCATGGATGTCATCCATAAGTAGTTTGATCACACTGGATGCTACATCAAGAGGAATTGGGGATACGTTCCTCATTTCATCCATACCGCTGTTTTGCACGATTCCACTCATCTTTTTGTTTATTCAGAGGAAGAAAGCAAAGACACAGCCGGAAGC
Source organism: Paenibacillus ottowii (assembly GCF_006874425.1). Taxonomy (GTDB): domain Bacteria; phylum Bacillota; class Bacilli; order Paenibacillales; family Paenibacillaceae; genus Paenibacillus; species Paenibacillus ottowii. Next base: position 237,689 of record NZ_VIJZ01000002.1, on the reverse strand, counting down.
TTAATAAAGAGAAATACAAAAATATCGACTGGATGGCTTACATTATTTCCACGGACAGAAAGAAAGGGAATTATCATGAAAATATTGAGAGTAGAAAGTACATTAGCGGCTTTAGTCCTCGGCGGCGCAGTGCTGGCAGGCTGCTCCAGTAATAGCGGAGCGGCACAGGACATGGTCGTTCCGGTTAAAATTAGTCAAGCACAGCAGGGGATTATCGGACAGGGAAATATTTATACAGGTACGGTAACACCTTCAGAAACAGTCAACATCGTGCCTAAAGTGGGCGGCAAAGTGGTTGAGTTGCCTGTAGATATCGGCTCCGAGGTTAAAAAGGGGCAAGTCTTGTTCAAGCTGGATGATAAGGATATGCGGAATAACGTTGCAAAAGCACGCGCCGCCGCCGCTGCAGCAGCAGCCGGCGTAAGTACCGCTCAAGCATCCCATGAATCAACGATGGTTCAAGCTACTTCGGGTCTAGTACAGTCCAAGAGCGGTGTGATTCAATCCCAAAGCGCAATCAATCAGGCACAAGGTGCTATTAATCAAGCAACCACAGCCGTAGAACAAGCAACACATGGTGTCTCCTCGGCAGCCAACACGGTGAAACAAACACAACAAGCTTTGGCAGATGCGCAAAAGAATGTAACACGTACACAAAGTCTGTTTGATGCTGGTGCAAGCACCCAAGCACAATTAGAACAAGCAAAAACCGCAGTTGTGAATGCGGAAGCGGCTTATAATAATGCACAAAATGCGCAGGCTAATGCAAAAGATCAATTAGAAGCTGCTCAAAAAGCCTTGACTACAGCCCGCAACAGCTATGATTCAGCAAAAAATAGCTATAGTAATGCCAATAGCGGCTACAGCAATGCGCAAAATCAGCTTAAAGTATCTCAAAATACAGCGGGCATCGAGTCTAGCCAACAATCTCTTAAGCAGGCACAACTGAATGTAGCTATTGCTCAGGATGCATTGGATGACACGGTTGTTACCTCACCAATCAACGGTATTGTGGGTACAAAAAATGCAGAGGTGGGCGAAATGGTGTCCGCTCAGTCTCCTGCGCTGGTCATCGCTAACCTGAGTACTGTCAATACATTGATCTATGTCCCAGCAGAACAGATCAACAATGTAAAAGCAGGTGACAAAGTACAGGTTCGTGTTGCAGCATCCAACATTGTAACAACAGGTACAGTGAAAAATGTAAGCCCGCTGGATGCAAGTGGTAAAGGATATCCTGTAAAAATTTCAGTAGCTAATCCAGACATGAAACTGAAATCCGGCATGTTGGCTGATATCAGCTTTGTCGCTTCCAATGCGCAAGAAGGTATTGTTGTTCCAACTGCGGCAGTTCAAAAAGATCAAGGTAAAGAATATGTATATGTGGTAAACGGCGACCATGCGAAGCGCAAGGAAGTGAAGACTGTTCAGACGACAGGTTCACAAACACTCGTTACCAGTGGCCTGAGTAAGGAAGAGAATGTGATTGTAAATAATCTGGCATTGTTGTCCGATAACTCACCGATCACAATTACCCAATAACTTGGTTTTAAACTTGCATACTATATAAATAGTAGAAATTTATTAAGGACGTGCCAAGGCAGCCCGCTTGCGGGCTGTCTTGTTTTTATTTCAATGTGCATATGTTACATAAGATTAATGTCGAACTGGGGCTTTTTTTTGACGAACATTGGTAGAATAGGATAGACTAAATTGGAAATAGATAGTTTACGAGATCTCAGACAAGCGATTGGAGGAATGGGAAGATGGAAGTGAAATTGGTAGTGGATTATGATGCTTATGAGAATGGTCAAACCATGGCCAAGTCTATTGAGGAACTGGCTGCCAAGCCGGAGAGCGCACAAATTACGGACCTAATCATTGGAGATTGGGGCGGCGCCTATGAAAATTCACCAGATGATTTTATACCGGTGTTAGTGAAGCTTAAAGATCAATTTCCGAAAGTACGCAAGCTGTTTATTGGTGATATGGAATATGACGAGTGTGAGGTGTCATGGATTAACCAAACGAATCTCTCCCCGTTGTTAGAAGCGTTTCCAAACCTTGAATCTTTATATATTAAAGGAAGCCAGGATCTGAGCTTGGAACCCCTTCGCCATGATCATCTTCAGGAATTGGTTATTATTTGTGGCGGTCTGCCTGTGAGTGTTCTTCAGCAAATACGTAATGCAGAACTGCCTGAACTGCGCAAGCTGGAGCTGTATTTGGGTGTCGAGGACTATGGTTTTGACGGTAAACTGGAAGATATTTTACCGTTTTTGGACAGCAATCCTTTTCCAAAACTTACATACTTGGGACTCAAGGACAGTGAAATACAGGATGAAATTGCAATTGCTGCCGCTAACGCCCCAGTGATTGGACAACTGGAAGTGCTGGATCTCTCACAAGGTACATTGTCTGATCAAGGTGCAGAAGCATTGCTGGCTTGTGAAAGTATAAAAGGGCTGAAGCATCTGGATTTGAGCTATCATTATATGTCTAGTGAGATGATGGAACGCTGGAAAAAGTCAGGTTTATCTGTAAACGTAGAGGATCAACAAGAAGCAGATGAAGAAGACGATTGGCGCTATCCATCGCTGACTGAATAAACTGTTGCAATGAATTTCTATAGCAGATAGATTTTAAAATTAAAAAGAGTTAAAGTGAGGCGGCTCTATGGTGATGATGTGGGACAGAAATGTCAATGAGCCGTTTATCTTGTTCGGTAATCCGGGGAATCGCCGAACTACGGGACTGCAGGAGGCACGAAGCAGATTAAAGCTTCCGCCCGCTTTGGAGATTTCCTATATGGATGTGCTCAGGGCCATCCGAGAAAAGCACAGTCTCGGCGAACTGATGGTCAGGATATCCGCACAAGCTGCACAAGATAGCGTGAATGGCAGTGTCCATGTACAAGAGAGCATAAGACAATTGCTGGCAGGGCGGGTGGACAACGGTCCGCCACTCCGCCTGGATGCACCGGGCGAAAATTTTCAGGTAGAGCGGGAGTTGATTGCTCTGGGCGCCTCGGATGCCGAGGGAGATGATTCACTGTTGCCATGGCCGGAATGGGCACATGACACAGGTATACTGGCGGCAGAAGCGCGCCGATTACAGGAGCAGCATGGTCGCATTTGGCACCCGGCACAATGGTTCCGGGGCTATTGCCGTCTGCTGGCTTGGCTGCGGCATGAAGTTGAGCGGCTCTGGCCCTCGTCGCGCTGGATGAACGATCCTGCAGAAATAGCCGTCATGTTTGACAAACGGCGTTGTAGTGCTGTATTAAACCAGGCAGACATCAGGGTTCCGCCTGTGCTTACTGCTTCAGGTGCTGCCTTTCGTGATGCCGTCGATCTGCATACCGCTATGAAAGAGAGTGGATTTCACCGCGTATTTGTGAAAATATTTTGCGGATCAGGTGCTTCTGGTGTCATGGCTTATCAGGTACATCCCAAGACGCATGCAGAGCTGGCGGTAACTACGATTGGAACAGAGATCATCCATGGACAGCGCGTTTATTATAATGCCGGGCGATTGCGTCGTTATACAGACAAGCAGGACATTCATGCCATCCTTAACTGGTTATGTGTGGAAGGAGTACATGTGGAACGCTGGATTCCCAAAGCGACCCTGAATGGACGTGTTTATGATGTGCGTCAACTTGTGTGTGGCTCAGAAGCTTGTCATGCGGTCTTACGTTTGAGCAACAGCCCCATTACAAATCTGCATTTGCGTAATGAACGACTCTCGCTAATGGATGCGGGACTCTCACAGAGTACGGTGGAATCGGTCCAGCATACTGCAAAAGCCGCTATGAGGGCTTTTCCAGCGTCCATGGTTGCTGGATTGGACGTGCTCGTTCCGGCTCACGGGGGTCGTCCCTATGTATTGGATGTTAATCCATTTGGTGATTTACTGTACCGGGTGGAACATCAGGGTTGGAACTCATATGAATGGGAAATGCTGTACCTTGCTAATAAGAGCGCAGTTTTGGAAAGGAAAGACAGATAATGATTGACATGAATCAAATTGTCGGCTCTCATGATATTGTTATGATTACGCTGGATACCCTGCGATATGATGTAGCCAAGCTGGAAGAAGAAAACTGTCCGAATTTGTGCGGCTCCGGGTCATGGGAAAAGCGCCATACACCGGGGAGCTTTACGTATGCTGCACACCATGCTTTTTTTGGCGGATTTTTGCCGACTCCGGCAAATACGGATAAGTCTTCGCATATCAGGCTGTTTCACACCAAGGATACGGGACTGCGCACGCATCCACATACCTGGCTGTTCGATGCTCCGGATATTGTGTCTGGGCTGGAGAACGAGGGCTATCGGACCATCTGTATCGGCGGCGTTATTTTTTTCACGAAGAAGAACAAGCTGGCAAAGGTGCTGCCCGGGTATTTTCAAGAGAGCTACTGGCGCATGAACTTTGGCGTCACCAACCCCCGTTCAACGGAGCATCAGGTGAATCATGCCCTGAAATTGCTGGAGAAGACAGACCCTGCACAGCGCTTGTTTTTATTTCTAAATGTATCAGCGATCCACGGGCCTAATCATTATTTTGTAAAGGGCACTTCAAAGGATTCAGTAGAGTCTCAACGAGCGGCTTTGCGATATGTGGATGGTGAGCTTGGACGCTTGTTTGATGCTTTGCGGAAGCGGGGCAAGACGTTTTGCATGGCTTTTTCCGACCATGGTACAGCTTATGGGGAAGACGGCTACGAGGGACATCGCCTAGCGCACGAGGTAGTGTGGAATGTGCCTTACCGCGAATTTATATTGTAGGACAAAAAGAAACGTAGTCTGCACTGGTAATTTATAAAGAAACCAAACCAGCGCGAGAAAGGAGCAGAAATGAAAGCTATGAATCTGAATCACCTGCACCCAACAAGCGCAGCCAACCAGACTTCTCCGGAAATAGACACAAACTTAGTGAATTCGAGATTTGAGTGGCCGGATACTCCTGTTGAATGGGCACGTACGATCCGAGAAGCTCCCTATCGCTCTTATCTATACTCTTACCCGCATAAAACGGCCTACCGTTCGTTTGATACACCGCTCTCATTGCAGGAATTGTGGGAGAAAGAAGAGTTAGAAAGCTATTTTTTGTATATGCATATACCGTTTTGCGCAGCTCGCTGCGGATTTTGTAACCTGTTCACTTTGCCAGACAAGCGTCAGGATGTGCACAAGGAGTATGTAGATGCGCTAGAAAGACAAGCACGACAATGGGCACCCATTATGGGCGGTCGGCCTTTTTCGCGTTTTGCGGTTGGCGGAGGTACACCGACCTTGTTGGAGGCTCCTTTGGTGGAGCGTTTATTTGACATTGCGGAAAATATTATGGGATTGGACCCTAAGCGAGCCTCTATTTCAGTTGAAACCTCTCCCGACACTGTAACCGAGGATAGACTGGAAGTGCTCAAGCGCCGCGGTACGGATCGTATCAGCATGGGAATCCAGAGCTTTGTGGAATCAGAAAGTGCGGCCATATACCGACCTCAAAAGCCCAAGCTTGTTAGAGAAGCGCTTGAGCGGCTGGTAGAATACAATTTTCCTTTGCTTAACGTGGATCTGATCTATGGCCTGCCTGGCCAAACGGTGGAAACCTGGCTGTATTCTCTTGAGGAAGCTCTGTCTTATTCGCCAGGAGAGATCTTTCTTTACCCGTTATATATTCGGGAAAATACGATTTTAAAGCCGGGTTATACCGGGCTGGATCATGATATTCGCCTTAGTTTGTATGAAGTAGCCCGCGAACGCCTCAAGCAGGCAGGATATGTACAATATTCCATGCGCCGTTTTGCTAAAGATGAGGGTATATCCAGCAAGCAGCTTCTACCCTACAGTTGCCAGGAGGAGGGCATGGCTGGACTGGGGTGTGGTGCGCGCTCTTATACACGCAATGTACACTATGCCAGCCGGTATGGCGTCAGTGCAGCAGCAACACGCAGTATTATCGCAGATTATGTTGCAGCAGAGCGTCATGATCTGGCTGATTACGGCTTTATTTTAGATGAGGATGAGCGTAAGCGGCGCTTTATCCTGAAGGCGCTTCTTCATCGGGAAGGGCTGGAGCTATGTGCCTATGCAGAGCGCTTTGGTGTATCCTTGGTGGACGATTTTACAGGAATGTCGTTGCTGCTGGAATCGGGTATGGCTGTGGTCGAGGAGGAGACGCTTCGACTTACGGAGGAAGGAATGGCCTATTCTGACGCGATTGGAGACTGGATGATCTCGACGTCAGTACGTGAGCGTATGGAAGGATATGTAGGCGCATGAGAGCGACCTTATATTATCGTGGTTCGTTGACCTCGTGCAACTATGCTTGTCCTTACTGCCCATTCAGTAAAAACGTCGATAGTCGGGAAACGTTGAACAAGGATCGGGCGCAGTTGGAGCGTTTTGCTGATTGGGTACGAGAGCAGGGCGCTTTGGGACATCAGCTCTCCATTTTTTTTAATCCGTATGGAGAAGCCTTGATCCATTCCTGGTATCGTAAGACCATGATTGAGTTCTCCCATATGGCGCATGTGGAAAAAGTGGCCTTACAGACAAACCTATCGGCTAAGCTGGATTGGACAAAAGAGCTTAATCCTGAGACGGCTGCGCTGTGGGCTACATATCATCCTGGAGAAACCAAAGAGCAAGCTTTTATATCGCAGGCGATGAAGCTATATGAACTTGGCATTTCCTATAGTGTCGGTACAGTTGGATTGAAACAGGCATTTCCGGCTATTCGTTCCTTGCGGACGCAACTTCCAAAAGAAGTATATATGTGGGTCAACGCCTACAAAGATCGACCACAATATTATACGGATGCCGAGGTTTCCGAATTAACGGCGATAGATCCCTATTTCCAGTGGAATTTAAAGGATTACAGTAGTCAAGGGCGAGCATGTCGCGCGGGAGAAGATGTGTTTTACGTCCAAGGTGACGGACGAGTAAAACACTGTTATCAGGACCGACGCGTGATTGGCCACCTGTACAGAGACGGTCTGGAGGGGCTGAGCGCCCAGCGTCCGTGCCGGATGAAAGAATGCGGCTGTTATATCGGTTATATCCATATGGAAGAGCAACCGTTTCGGGAAATGTACGATAGCGGTTTGCTGGAAAGGGTGCCGCATACAGCCTTGACGATCTATTAGAGAGAAAAGAGCAAAAAAAGAACCGCCCTTGCCACTAGGCAAAGAGCGGTTCTTCTGTTTCGAAATAAGTTTGTACGATTGTCCTATCCATTTAATTAAGTTTGGACAATAGCCGTAATCTCTTCATCCAAATCTAATCTAACCTGCTCGCGGTAGGCACGAATATTGTATTCGGAATGAAGATATCTCAGAATAGCTTCAATCATATTGGCTTCCACGAGATATTGACTGCGTCCCTGGACATGAACCTCGGCTGTATAGCCTGTATCTTCATCCCAGCTTAGCTCCACAACCACATCAGTAGGCTGTACGCCCTTGCGTTCAGCCATATGCAGGCAAATGGCATTGACAATCTCATCCATACTCAAAATCATAACTTAGTAACGTCCTCCACGAGAATCATCGGGTCTGCGGCGATTTTTGATAGCTCGGTAGATACCTACACCCACCATAATCAGGACATAAATTGCTAGAACGTTAACGGCAAGACCAAGCAAGCTACCCAATGCACCCATGTTGCCGAACAATCCGCCGAAGAGCATACCTGCCAAGCCGCCCAGCATCATACCTTTGAGGAATCCGCCGCCACCGCCGAGGAATCCACCAGTTCTGCTTGTGTTGCCCGTAGCTGCACTAGATTTAGTTCCACTATCAGACTTATTGATGCCGCTGCTATCACTTGTCTTGCTTGGTGTAGATTGGTATGTTTTTGGTCCGGATTTAAATCCGCCACCACGCCTTGCATCAGCTGTAGACGGTGCGATCATAGCAATGAGTAGGGTGAAAGCCATCATCAGCATCATCATATTTTTCAAAGTAAAAGTCTTTTTCATGTAAAAAAAATCCCCCTTAGTAATTTGTGCTATAGGTTAGGTCAAACAACCGCTTACCTTGTAATACGATATAACATGGAAAAGGGTTTCAAAGAATTTTAAATTCTAAAAAATTAAACGATAACGTACATAAATCCTGTACACGGATTGATAAAATCATTCAGCTTTTATGGCAAACGGATTAGTGTCCGCTCTAACATCACCGGCAAGCAGCATGCGCAAAACCAATTGGCACCATTCTAGGCCTGCTTTGGCATTCATAAGTCCTTTTTGCACTAAAATATAGTCACCAAAGTTTTTGCTGCCAAAGTGCAAATTTTCTGCGGGGATGTTGTTCAAAATATCCTCCAGATGCTGAATTTTCTGAATAAAATAACGTTTCCGTTCTTCCAGCATACGATTGGCGCTCGTTTTGTCCGTCAACCAAAGGCAGAATAAGCGAAGGCTTAACTCGTCTCGTGTAACCGGAGCAGCTAACGCTTCCTGAGACCATTGCTGCAGCATATGGATACCCTTGTCGGTAATGGTATACATTTTTTTATCAGGCTTGTCGGACTGCTGAATCCATCGGGAGGCGAGCAGTTCCTTGCTCTCCATACGGGCCAAAAGCGGATAGATCTGACTGTGCTTGGCTTGCCAAAAAGGCTGAATACGCAGCATCAGATCATAGCCGGAGGATTCCTCTCTGGCGAGAAGTCCCAACAGACCATACGATAGTAAATTCATATATCTTATCTCCTTCATCCATCAAAGTAACAGTTGTAACAGCTCTGCGGCAGGTAATCTGCAGTTCCATAAAAAGTGTACACTGAAACTGTATGGTTTGACAACTTTCACACCAGTCGTTCACAGGTTAGCCAAAATTGGTTGGGGTCATTCGGGATGTATATGTGCTTTTTTTCATAGAAACAGGGTAGTTTAAGCACGTATATACGCGCCTGAACTACCCTGATAACTTTTGCGGATAAAGATTCTGTTTACTAGTTATTTCCGTCAACAACAAGGGTTAACGCGCCTGTATCCGGGTGTATTACCATACCATGAACGGGCGTATTGGGAGGGAGAAGGGGGTGGTTTTTAATAAGCTTCACTGTAGTCTGTACCCCTTCTTCAATGTTGTCAAACCCCTTCAACCATTTATTTAACTTAATACCTGAATTTTCTAATGTGCTTAGCACTTCCTGCGAAATTCCGCGTTCAAGCATTTCATTAACCATGTGATCAGCATTTAGTGCAGCCATGCCGCATTCATAATGACCTACAACGAGCACTTCGTCTGCTCCCAGCTCATATAAAGCGACTAGCACACTGCGCATTACACTTCCAAAAGGCTGTGAAATAATTGCACCTGCATTTTTAATAATTTTGACATCCCCGTTACGCAGGTTCATGGCTTTGGGGAGCAATTCCGTTAGCCGCGTATCCATACAGGTTATGATGACCATTTTTTTGTTAGGGAACTTGCCCGTTCTATAGGCCTCGTATTCTTTGTTTTCTACGAAAACACGATTGTACTCTAAAATTTCTTGGATGTGATCCACGATAGTTCCCTCCAGATTCTAAAATAATTTAATATGTACTGCCCAACGTGATCCAGGTATTAGGAGCTGGTCGTACATGTTGTGTGTTGATTATACTTTTTAATATAAGTATCATCAAGTATAGGTAGTTGTAAAGTTTTAACCATTTTAAGTTAAAGAGGTGACCCTAATTATGGAGCAACAGACGTTGGATCAATGGACGGCTTTAAAGGAAATCTCACACAAAATCAGCAGTTATGGCGAAGCAGTCGGCTTGCTGCACTGGGATTTACGGACAGGCGCTCCACGCAAGGGCGTTGACATTCGGTCCGAGACGTTGGGCATGCTGTCCACGGAAATGTTCAAGCTGATGATCTCAGATGAAATGGGACAGCTGCTGCAATTTTTTGCCGCAGAAGACAAGCTGGAGCAACTGGAGGACAATGACCGCAGATTGGTAGAGGAATGTCGCAAAAATTATGACTTGAATCGTTCGGTTCCAGCAGACCGCTACCGGGAGTATAGCATTTTAGCGGCTCAGGCAGAAAGCAAGTGGGAGGAAGCAAAGGAACATAGCGACTTTGCCGGATTCGAACCGTACTTGTCTAAAATCGTAGACATGAAGCGTGAATTTATCGGCTATTGGGGTGTTAAGGATACAGAGTACGATACGCTTTTGGATCAATATGAGCCAGGTATGACGGTTGAAAAGCTGGATGCTGTCTTTGATCGACTAAAAAAGCGCCTTGTGCCCCTATTGTCTAAAATTCAGGCATCACCCCATCAGCCGGATAAGAGCTTTTTAGACGGTGTATTTGATGTGAAGCAGCAGGAAAAGTTCAGTCTGTTTATATTAGGGCAGATGGGTTATGACTTTGACGCAGGTCGTTTGGATGAGAGTGTGCATCCTTTTGCGACAGGATTAAATCCAGGTGATGTACGTATAACAACACACTATTTGCAAGATGATGTAACCAGTGCTATTTTCAGCTCATTGCATGAAGGAGGGCATGCGCTGTACGAACAAAATATTGCTCCTGAACTGGCAGGATCACTACTGTCCGGAGGAACCTCTATGGGGATTCATGAATCCCAGTCCCGCTTGTGGGAAAATAAAATCGGACGCAGTCGTGCTTTCTGGGATCGGTACTACAATGATCTGCAAAAGCATTTTCCCGATCGTTTGGCGAAGGTTACAGCAGAGCAATTTTACCGGGCAGTCAACCGTGTGGAAAATTCATTAATTCGTATTGAGGCGGATGAGCTGACATATAACTTACATATCATCGTCCGCTATGAGATTGAAAAAATGCTGTTTAATGAAAAGCTGGACGTTAAACGCCTCCCTGAGGTGTGGAATGCTAAATATAAAGAATACCTGGGGCTTCTTCCACCGAATGACGGACTGGGCGTACTCCAAGATGTTCACTGGTCCGGTGGCGATTTTGGTTATTTTGCTTCTTATTCGCTTGGCAACATGTATGCAGCGCAAATTTTTGCGACTTTGCGCAAGGAGCTGCCAAACCTGGATGAGTTCATTGCTGCTGGGGAGCTGGAGCCGATCAAGCAATGGCTGACCGAACGGATTTATCGTTACGGCAAGAGCCGGACGCCATCTGAGTTGATTGTAGCGATTACCGGTGAGGATCTGAACCCTGATTATCTTGCTGATTATCTGGAAGAAAAATATACATCCATATACAAGCTGTGATTTGGAAATTCTCATATCATTGCATACAAAACCCCGCATTCTTAGGCAAATGCGGGGTTTTTGTATGCGATTAACCATTATATTGACAGCCGCATAACAATATATGAAGCCAACGATGCAAAGGTGGGGAGGGAACAAGGATGAAATACGGCGCTCGTTACAAAGCGGTGGTAGCTGCGGCACTATTCGGATTACTGTTGCTCAGTGGGTGTGCCTCCAAAGGGGAGCAGACGATTGAGATCAGGCTTGGCGAGGTAGCCCGTACGGTCTTTTATGCGCCGCAGTATGTAGCCTTGAGCCAGGGGATGTTTGCTCAGGAGGGACTGGATGTCCAACTGGCTACAATCCCTGGGGGAGACAAGGCGATGACGGCGTTATTGTCCAATCAGGCGGATATCGCGCTGATTGGCGCGGAAACATCTATTTATGTGTATCAGCAAGGAGCAGAGGACCCTGTCATTAATTTCGCCCAGCTGACACAGACGGACGGTACCTTTTTGTTTGCTCGGCAAGCCCAGGATCGTTTTGACTGGGAAAAGCTGAAACAACAAAGCTTTTTGGGGCAACGCAAGGGCGGAATGCCACAGATGTCACTCGAATTTACGCTTCGCAAGCACGGCATTGATCCTCATAAGGATCTGAAGCTAATTCAAAATATTGATTTTGCCAATGTTGCCTCTGCTTTTGGCTCAGGTACAGGGGAATACGTGCAGCTGTTTGAACCACAGGCCTCTATTTTTGAAAAGGAAGGACGGGGACGGGTCGTTGCTTCCATTGGTGTAGAGAGTGGCGAGTTGCCGTATACGGTATATATGGCGAAGCAAAGCTATTTAAAACAAAATAGCGAGGCCGCTCAGAAATTTACAAATGCCATATATCGGGCACAGCAGTGGATTGCTTCGCATTCCCCTGAACAGATTGCTGAAGCGATTACACCTTATTTTAAAGATACAGAATTAGCTGTTTTGACAAGTAGTATCAAGCGCTACAAGGAACAGAGCACCTATGCAACGAACCCGATAATTGAGGAAAAGGAATGGAAGAACTTACAGGATATCATGGCTTCGGCAGGTGAGCTAAAAAGCCCTGTTGCCCTAGATAAGCTGGTAAACCCAAGCTTTGCAAAACAGGCGATCTCCTCCAACTCTATCGGGAATACTAAGACAGATGTGAAAAAGAGCACAACTGAAGCGACGGATACAGCTGTCGATGCTGGAGGTTCGCCATGATGGAGGAACGGAGTGGTCTCACTGTGGATGTGACGAGCCCGATGGTGAGAATGGACCAAGTGACACATGTATACGTAACGGATCAGGAAGCTTCACTGGCGGTTGAGAAGATCGATTTTTCCGTAAATACAGGGGAGTTTGTCAGTTTGGTTGGTCCAAGCGGCTGCGGTAAAACGACGATCCTGTCTATGATCGCTGGGCTGCTGCGTCCAGCGGCAGGTCAAGTTATGCTGCAAGGTCAGTTGGTAAATGGCCCGAGCCCTGAGGTCGGTTACATGTTGCAGCAGGATTATCTTTTCCCGTGGCGGACGATCATGGATAACGCATTGTTAGGTCTGGAACTGAGCAACAGCGTTGATGAAGCTGCGCGTGAACGGACGCGATTATTGCTGGAAGGCATGGGTCTGGGAGGAAAGGAGCATTTGCATCCATCCCAGTTGTCTGGAGGTATGCGTCAGCGTGTGGCACTGGTACGGACGCTGGCGACGAACCCGGGACTGCTGCTGCTGGATGAGCCGTTCTCCGCGCTGGATTATCAAACCAAGCTACAGCTGGAGGACCTCGTTGTGCAAACCTTGCGCGAACGAGAGAAGACGGCGATTTTAGTCACGCACGATTTGTCCGAGGCCATTGCAGTCAGTGATCGGGTTATAGTGATGGGGCGAAATCCTGGTCATATCCGGCGCACCTTCGAAATTCCGGATTCCATTCGGGAAGCGCAGCCTTTTTATGCACGCGAACAGCCAGGCTTTAATGAGCTATTTCATGAAATATGGGGGGAACTGGAGGCTTCGGGAGCAAAGGAGTGATTTAACGTATGAAGAACGAAGCTGATCAGCCTGAGCAACGTTGGATTCAAGGACTGCATCAGGCGTATTTGCGTAACAGGCGTATGAAACAGTGGTTAGTAACAGGTGTGCAGATAGCTATTTTGCTGCTTTTATTTGTATTGTGGGAAATTGCAGGTCGTTTGAAGTGGATTGATGTATTGTTGTTTAGCTATCCTAGCAAAATTTTCACTCAGATGGGTAAGGATGCGCTCAGCGGGGAATTATGGGGACATGTAGGTGTCACTGTTGGAGAAACGATGGCAGGTTTTTTGCTCGGCACACTGCTCGGCACGTTGCTGGCGGTACTTATTTGGTGGTCGCCTTTTTTATCGAGGGTGCTTGATCCATATATGGTTGTGTTTAACAGTATGCCCAAGGTAGCACTGGGGCCCATTTTTATCGTCATGTTTGGGGCTGGTTTTACCGCGATTCTGATGACAACCCTCTCCATTACGGTTATCATTACGACACTTGTGGTATACAACAGCTTTCAGGAAGTCGACCCCAATTTGGTCAAAGTGGTTCGCACGTTTGGAGGAACACGCCGGGATACGTTTCAAAAGGTGATTTTGCCCGCCTCCTTTCCCGCAATTGTCTCTACGCTGAAAGTTAATGTCGGCATGGCATGGGTTGGCGTGATTGTTGGTGAATTTTTGGTTGCTAAAAACGGTTTAGGTTATTTGATCATATATGGTTTTCAGGTGTTCAATTTCACACTGGTCATGTCTAGTCTGTTGATCATTGCTGTCGTAGCTACATTGATGTATCAGGCGGTTGTGTATGTGGAGCATCGCTTGCTTTCAGGTCGCCCTCATCGGTAATTATTAAATTTCTGAATATTTGTGCAAAACGTGAAAATAAAGTACCATGAAAATGAAATACTTAATATTTATGAAAATGAGAAAACAGATTTCATCTAGAGGGGACAGAATTTTTTCATGGGCTTTCGTACGATTAAAACGGCTATTGCCGCATTAATGGCCGTACTTATTGCGGAGGGGGTAGGCATTCATGGGGCCACCTCGGCAGGACTTTTAGCAATTTTGGGGGTGGATGTCACACGCAAGAGAAGTCTCCGTACCATTTCGGCAAGATTTTTTGCATCCGTCGTGGGACTTCTTTTTGCTTGTGTTTTGTTTGTAGTCTTCGGATTCCATGATTGGGTACTTGCATTATATATTTTAACGGCGTTTCCGGTCATTGTACGGGTGGGCTTTAAGGAAGGCATCGTCACAGGTTCAGTCGTGGTTTTCCGAGTTTTCAGCGGCGGTGTAATTGATATGGAAGTACTGCTGACCCAACTGGCTCTGCTGGTGATTGGATTGGGTTCTGCGATGGTTGTCAATTTAGCTTATATGCCGCGTTCTGATAATACAATGCAACAAATCAGGCAGGAAGTGGACCGAACATTTTCGGTTATATTCAGAAATATGGCCAATACACTGCGTAATCCGGCATACATATGGGATGGCAAGGAAGTGATTGAAGCGGACAGCGTGATCAGCCAAGGGGTCACCGAGGCGGGGCGCTCATTGGAAAATCAGATGCTTCGTCCCCAAGAAAGCTGGAATGTGTATTTTTATATGCGCAAAGAACAGCTGGATTCGATTCAAAACATGATGCAGTTGATCTCACAAATGTATCAGCACATGCCGCAGGCCAAGCTTCTGGCCGAGCTGTTCGATCAGCTTAGCAACGACGTTTTGGCTGGACATTATACGGGGCAGACTGAGAAGCTGCTGGAACAGGTCCGTGAAGAATTTAAAGCGATGGAGCTTCCTGCCACACGGGAGGAATTCGAGATCCGTTCGGCATTGTTACAGCTTACACATGAGCTTCACCAGTATTTGAAAATCGCTAAAAAGGACAAGGCCCCTACTCCAGTGAAAAATTAGAGTAAAGACCTTGAGTGGCTACTATCCGTGACGGACAGTAGCCTTTTCTTGTTCGGTGATAGGAGAAGCTGAATTAGTAGAAGCTCTTTTATGCCGAATTCGATCTGTAATCCATAAAACAGCAGTGATCAGGCAAGGGTAAAGCATAGCCCACCCGACAAAAGGAAAGACAACTGCCGTGGAGATGAAGGAAATCCAGCTAATGAAAACTCCCCAACGACTCCCGCGTAAGAGCTTAATCCCTGCTGCACAACCGCCTAGATAGGTCAAAATGAACGTGGCGTTCGGGAACTGGATCAGGTTGGTGAGTGAAACAGCGCCGCTACCGTACAACACCATAATGATCACGAAGCAGACGCTAAGAAAAGCAATGCCCCCGATGGGGGTATGGAAACGTTGTGATAACATCCCCATCCAGCGAAAAGCCTGTCCTTGTCGAGATAAAGCATAAGCGACACGTGAAGCGGCACCTACGTAAGCAATAATCGTAGCGGTACAAATAAAGATACCCGTCAACCCAGCAATGACCGCACCCCATGGCCCGATAGCCTGACTAATTACCCATATAAGCGAAGCATCCGAACCCCCTGCAAGGTAACTTTGTGTGCCCACTGTAGCAAGCGCAGTAAGGAAATAAAGCAATCCGACAATGACAGCTGCGATGGTCACACCTCTAACGGCAGACCGCTGCGGATTGGTAAATTCCTCTGACATATGGGACACGGCCTCCCAACCGATAAAGCACCAGAACAGAATCGCAGCCGCTTGGCCAACAGCGAGCCAGCCATGTGGAACAAACGGCGTAAAGTGAACAGTTTTCATTTGGGGGAGTGCTGCGGCTATAGCGAATACGAGGACGGCAATGATGGCTATCACGACAGCAATCTGAATACGTCCGGCAACCTTCATGCCAATCCAGTTAATGATCAGGCCCACTGCCAGCATAGCAGCGGCCAGCATGATGCGGCTTTCCTCTCCCCAGCCCATGGCTGCGGTCATATAGCCGGCTCCGGTAAGTGCGGCAACAGGGGCGCCAATCGGAACCGACATGAGAAAAAACCATCCGATATAAGCACCGGCACGTGGGGAAAAGGCCAATGTTACAAAATGCGATACCCCGCCTGCATTCGGGAATTTGGCGGATAGAAGCCCCATGGAAAGCGCCATTGGCAGAATGAGCAGGGTCATGAAGCCCCATGCCAGCAATGATGCTGGTCCCGCCATTTGGGCAGCAAGGCCAGGCACAATCAGTATCCCCGAACCCAGGACAGCTCCGATATAGAGCGCAATGGCCTGTGGAAGACCAATAGTGGACTGAAGTTTATTTTCATTCGTCATGCAGTAAAGCCTTCTTTCTCTTGTTATTTTCTCCAGCTTATCAGATAATCAATCTATCGGAAAAACGGAATATAACGATTACTTGCATCGGAAAAAACGATCGAAGGAGCGGATTATGGAGTCGCGGCATTTGTTTACCTTTTTAAATGTGGTTGAGGCAGGCAGTTTCACGCGAGCAGCGCGTATACTGGATTATGCACAGTCGAGTATCACTGCTCAAATTCAAACCCTGGAGACAGAATTGGGTACGCCGCTGTTTGATCGCATTGGCAAGAAAATTATGCTGACTGATGCCGGACGGCGTCTGCTGCCCTATGCGCAGGAAATTTCCAAGATGCATGCTATGGCTAAGGATGCGCTTCGTTCAGAAATTGAATTAGTAGGGACGCTAAAAATAGGAGCACCAGAGTCACTGGCTGCTTTTCGTCTGCCGGGTCTGATTCGTGAGTACAGGGAGCGGTATCCCAAGGTCAAAATCGTCCTTAAACCCGGTGAATGCTGGGAGTTACGTGATTTGATTCGTAGCGGTGAACTGGATTTGGCTTTTTTACTTCAGCCTGAGACAGAGGACAGGGAACTGAATATCACCACGCTTATTCATGAGCCAATGGCGCTTGTCGCACCACTGAAGCATTCGCTGGTTGCCTATACACAGGTAGAGCCTGCCGACTTGAAGGACGAAACCATTTTGCATACGGAGGCTGGCTGTACGTATCGTATCCTTTTTGAGCAGTATTTGAACAAACATGGTATTTTCGCAGATCCTAGTCTGGAATTTTGGAGCATTGAAGCTATCAAGCAATGTGTCATGGCTGGACTGGGAATTGCGCTGCTTCCGCTAGTTACGGTACAAAATGAACTGCGAGAAGGGAAAATGGCGCGCCTAGCCTGGGATGACAGTGAACAGCAGGTGGCTACTCAGGTCGCTTATCACACAAAAAAGTGGAAATCGCCAGCTCTCAGCGAATTTTTACAGATCGTTGAGCAGCATGTAACACATTGGCGTGCATGAGTTCAAGCCATTGCGGCATATGCTTATACAAAATATTTTTTCCTTTTCGCCTATTCACTCAACATTCGCCCACAACCTGCATACATATGTATGGAATGATTGATTGTATGGAGGAGGTTCAAGAATGGCATTAAGTCATAAAAATCGTAGAGAGATTATTACCAAAGCGATCTGTGGTAAAGGTCGCAGATTCTCTACCGTAACCCATACCGTAACTCCGCCGAATAATCCGACCAGTATTTTGGGGGCGTGGATTATTAATCACCAGTATGAAGCAGTGGCGGCTGGGGACGGCATTGAGGTCATCGGGACGTATGATATCAATATTTGGTACTCATACGATAAAAACTCGCAGACCGATGTGGCTAAGGAAACGGTGTCGTACGTAGAAAATGTGCCGCTCTCGTATCTTGATCCGAAGCACCGGGCGTCTACAGTGGAAGTATCCGCCGAAGCTACACAGGAGCCAAGCTGCGTCGAGGCCAGTGTGTCTTCTGGAGGTGGCAGCGTAATGATCCGGGTCGAGCGGGAATTTGCGGTGGAGCTGGTGGCGGAAACGAAGATTGTTGTAGAGGTATTTCCGAATGGCAGCAGTGAAGATTTTGACAAGGACTTTGATTTTGGAGCGGAAGAGGGGGACTATGAGGAGCTCGACCCCGACCTCATTGACGACGAGCTCTGACAGGAGTGACCAAAAAGAGGGCCACTTTACTCTTTGCGCCGGCTGATATTGCGCAGGGGGCAAAGGCCCTCCTTTTTTGTTGTGTTGGATCGTTTTTATCCGTACATAGATCGGTAAGGGGGAGTATGATGCGGCAGCCGGGACAGGCGCTCAGACGCTTCAGGCAGATGACGGATGATGGAAAAATGCGCAGACTGGAACGCGCAGGTATATCGGTTCGTTGGCTGGATGGTGGTACTGCAGATTTTGCGATCGGCTACGCGGTGCAAATCCATCAACTGCGGGTGCTGGAAATCCGTAGACGTGCCCTCGAAGGTTCGGCCCAAGTTAGTGCATATGATCTGTCTGTACTAGATCATCAATCACCGCTCTATGTCCGGATGGAGCGGCTGGCTGTACGAGCGCTATATACACTTGGTTTGGATAGTGGTGAAGTAGTGCTCGCGCCCCTGGGAGAGCGTAATTGTCAGGTTCGTCAAGTCTTGGCCCAGCCATGGCTAAATGATAGACGTTTGGCCACGCTATATGAAGTTGCCGCTCGTGAAGAGGAAGTAGAGGGGGAAGTTTTTTCAGCAGAACAAGGGAGAAATCGACTATTAATCGGAATGGACCCTGAATTTGTGCTGGTTCGTATGCCGGAGGGTAGGATTGTTCCGGCTTCTCGATATTTGGACCGATTAGGCGTAGCTGGCTGCGATGCCGTTACTCGCCGAGGACGAACGCTGTATCCAGTCGCTGAGCTTCGTCCTGCACCAAGTGAAGATCCGGCCCGTCTGCTAAGGCACCTGCGCCAAGCTTTTGCGATAGCAGCTCGGCGGATAGATGACCACACGCTCATCTGGCAGGCGGGCGGAATGCCGCAACCGGGTTTTCCCCTGGGCGGACATCTGCATTTTAGCGGGGTTCCGCTAAACGGTTCCTTACTCAGGGCATTAGATAACTATTTGGCGCTGCCTCTGGCGCTACTGGAAGACAAGCGCGCGGCTCGGCGCAGACCGCATTATGGCAATTTGGGCGATTTTCGCCGTCAGTCGTACGGAGGCTTTGAATATCGTACCCTGCCCAGCTTTCTAATCTCACCACAGTTGGCAAAGGGTGTGATAGGGATGGCGTTTCTGATCGCTTCCCAATTCTCACGTTTGCCGCGTAGGCCATTGGAGGAGGAAGCGGCTCACAGAGCCTTTTATGAAGGGGACCAGATGGTGCTTAGAGAGTATATGGAACCACTTATTTTAGATATGGTTTCACTAGAGATCTACTCTCAATATGAAGCTTATATAGAGCCGTTGCTAGACAGCCTTCGCAAAGGAAAGCAATGGGATGAAACACGGGATTTGCGCCCGTACTGGAAGCTTTCGTAAAATCAAGTGTCAACACCCGAGATGGTTTCATGTTATCGACTGTCATTTTTGATATAATGAAAGGTAATTGTGAGTTTAAACGGAACAAAGTGTGGGGGCTAGGAAAAGGTATGTCTAAATATACACCGATGATTGAGCAATATTTATCCATAAAAGAGCAGGCTAAAGATGCATTTCTGTTTTTTCGTCTTGGCGATTTTTACGAGATGTTTTTTGATGATGCGATTCTTGCATCCAAGGAGCTGGAAATTACACTGACTGGTCGCGAGGGTGGCGTCGCGGAGAAAATTCCGATGTGCGGCGTGCCTTATCATTCAGCAGAAAATTACATACAACGCCTCATTGAGAAGGGTTATAAGGTGGCCATCTGTGAGCAAATGGAGGAGCCCTCTGCCACCAAGGGGATGGTGCGACGGGATATTGTCCGTGTTGTGACCCCGGGTACGGTAATGGAAGGCAAGGTGCTGGGTGACAAATCCAACAACTACATGGTATGTGTCACAGAGACGGATGGGATGCTGGCACTGGCGGCGTGTGACTTGTCGACAGGTGAACTCTATGTGACTTCCGTACCTGATTCGAAAGAATGGCTATTAGATGAAATTAACATTTATGAGCCGTCCGAAATGTTGGGGGATGCCCATTTGCTCGATTTCGTGACCTCCCGTATGTCTCCCGTTGGACGGCGCGTTGTATATACGGCCTGGGACAAATCGAAGGATGATCTGGTACGGGATCAATTCGGTGAAGCCACGTGGGCAAGGCTTACGGAGGAACGCAGACGGTGCGTATCGCGCTTGATTTCCTATTTAAATGAAACGCAAAAAAGATCGCTAGGCCAACTGACCCAAATTTCAGTCTATGAGCCCAATCATTTTATGATTCTGGATCCATTTACCCGCCGGAATCTGGAACTGGTGGAGACGGTACGTGAACGCTCCAAAAAAGGCTCGCTGCTGTGGTTGCTGGATCGGACAGAGACATCCATGGGCGCACGTTTGTTGCGGCGGTGGATCGATAAGCCGTTGTTGAGCAGCAGTTTAATTGAGGAACGGTTAGAAGCGGTAGACAAGCTTTACCACCAGTTTATTTTCCGCGAGGACGTACGTACTCAGCTTAAAGAGATTTACGACCTGGAGCGTTTGGTAGGGCGGATCGCCTTTGGTAGTGCAAATGCACGCGATTTGATCGCCCTCAAGCTGTCCCTGGCCCAAATTCCGTCTTTGCGCGAGCTGTGCGCTGAATCTCCGTCGAACACACTGAGACGGATTGCCCAAACATTGGACAGCTGTACAGACCTGTGTACATTGATTGAAGAAGCAGTTGCCGATGAACCTCCGATTTCCGTAAGAGATGGAGGACTTATTAAGGAAGGCTACCATCAGCGTCTGGACGAACTGCGTGAGGCGAGTGTGAACGGTAAACGTTGGATCGCTGAGCTGGAGGCCAAGGAGCGTGTGGCAACCGGTATTCGGTCGCTCAAGATCGGATACAACAAAGTATTTGGTTATTACATCGAGGTGACCAAATCCAATTTGGCTTCATTACCGGAAGGTCGATATGAACGCAAACAGACGTTGGCGAATGCTGAACGGTATATCACACCAGAATTGAAGGAAAAGGAATCGCTAATTCTGGAAGCTGAGGATAAAATGGTTGATCTGGAGTACACGCTTTTCTCCGAGCTTCGCAGTAAACTGAACGCTGAAATTCCTCGCCTGCAAAAGCTGGCAGAGCAAGTTGCTGAAATTGACGTGTATCAGTCGCTGGCGACGGTTAGCGCGGAACGAGGGTTTGTAAAACCTGAGCTGACAACAGGATATGACTTTGTTGTAGAACAAGGGCGGCACCCTGTTGTGGAAGCTGTTATGAAAGATGGCGGCTTTATCGCCAACAACACAGTGTTGGAGGAAGCCGATGCGCATATTCTACTCATCACTGGCCCGAATATGGCTGGGAAAAGTACGTATATGCGTCAGGTTGCACTCATTGCAATTATGGCTCAAATTGGCTGTTTTGTCCCGGCTGCACGTGCTAAAGTACCGATGCTGGATCGCATTTTCACACGGATTGGCGCTGCGGATGATCTTATCGGCGGGCAGAGTACATTTATGGTCGAAATGGCAGATATTCAAGTCATGACAGAAAAAGCAACTCCGCGCAGCTTGATTATTATTGATGAGCTGGGAAGAGGTACGTCCACCAGTGAAGGAATGGCCATTGCACAAGCGGTTATCGAATTTGTGCATGATACTATTGGCTGTAAGGCGCTGGTATCTACCCATTTCCATGAGCTGGCCCATTTGGAGCAAGGTTTGTCTTCACTGCGAAATTACTCTATGGCTGTGCAGGAAAGCGGCGACAAGGTGAACTTCCTGCGCAAGCTCATACCGGGCGCGGCTAGTAGCAGCTATGGCATCTATTGTGCCCGGCTTGCAGGTTTGCCTAATAACATTATTGAGCGGGCGAATGGTCTATTGTATGGGTTTGAGCAGGCGGCTGCTCAAGTAACGGCAGGCACTGAGACAGCAGGAGGAGCGAAGGAAGGGACTGATGTCCGTTCCGTTTCAGGGACAGAAGAGATTTCTCCAATGACAGCCAAACATGCAGACCAGGCATTGCCAGCAAATATAGAAACTGTATCACAGGCCCAGTCTGGATCACAGCAAGCCACCTTGGTCAAGGAAGACACGCTACAGGGTGTGGAAGACTCAAGCAAGCTGGAGCAAGCAGCATCTGAAGTGGTACAGCTGTCCATTTTCGGAGAGCAGGATATTGCTCCCTCCAAGCCACACCCAGAGCTGGCAGAAGCTAATCCGATCGTGCGCCAAATTTTACGGAAGGTGAAAAATGCCGATGTCATGAACATGACGCCCTTACAGGCAATGCAGCTGTTAAATGAATTAAAAAACAAGGCCAATGGTCTGTAATTAAAATATACTAAATTATTATTTTGCTTATTTTTCATCACACTTTAAAGTCAGGAGGAGGTCAACAGGATGTCTAAAATTCGAGTGTTGGATGAGCATATTGCCAACCAGATTGCTGCCGGTGAGGTCGTGGAACGTCCAGCCTCTGTCGTGAAGGAACTGGTGGAAAATGCGATTGATGCTGGCAGTACACGGGTGGATGTATGGGTAGAAGAAGGCGGCCTGCAAAGTATTCGGGTGACGGATAATGGCAGTGGGATTGAGCCTGAAGACGTAGAAACGGCATTTTATCGGCATGCAACAAGCAAAATCGGACATGGCCGTGACCTGTTTCAAATCACAAGTCTCGGCTTCCGGGGAGAGGCATTGCCAAGTATAGCGGCTGTATCAAAAGTAGAGCTGCTCACAGCGGCTGGAGATGACGGCCGTGCCCGTAAATTGGTGATTGAGGGCGGTAAACTGGTGCTTCACGAGGATGCTGCTGGTAGGCAGGGGACGGATTTTACCGTACGTGAGCTGTTTTATAATACACCTGCACGGCTAAAATATATGAAAACGATCCAGACGGAGTTGGGACACATTTCGGATGTTTTATACCGGATGGCACTCTCGCACCCGGAAGTGGCCTTCACATTGCGGCATAATGGCAATACATTGCTGCAAACGCTGGGAAATGGTGATTTGCTCCAGGTGATCGCTGCTATTTATGGAACTTCTGCGGCAAAATCGATGTTGGTGCTGGAAGGAGAGAGCCTTGATTACCGCATTAGTGGTTATGTGAGCCGTCCAGAATGGACCAGATCGAATCGAAATGCAATCTCGACGGTTGTGAATGGACGATTTGTGCGAAGCTTTGGGCTCAATCAGGCACTGCTCAAGGCGTATCACACTTTGTTGCCAATTAATCGTTATCCGCTGGCTGTGATCCAACTTGACATGCATCCTTCTTTGGTAGATGTTAATGTTCATCCAGCCAAGCTGGAGGTGAGGTTCAGCAAAGAAGCTGAACTGTTTCAACTGGTTGAAGATTCGGTAAAAGCTGTACTAGGGCAGCAAGTGCTGATTCCGAAGGCAGTTAAGCGCGAAATTGGCGGCAAGGATAGCGGTTCGTTTGTGCAGGAGCAGTTTCACTTCTCAAAAGGAAGCGGTGCGGAAGTAGATACTTCTGCAAATGATAGTCATAATAGAACACAACCTCTTTCTATGGCTTCGCAGCAGGTTCAAAAATCGCCTCAACCTAATCACTTGAGCAATAAGGAAGAAAGTAAGAGGATGAACGAGCAGCGTAAGCAACATCCAAATAAAGAGAGTCATTCAGTTATTGGACAGCCAAACAAATTCGCTAATCCGAGTATGAGTGATGATGAACTTGATGCGGATTTTGTGGAAAACAACAATGGAAGTGATGGTAGAGAAAGCGTGTCACTTCCTGATGGTACGACTACACGGACATCCACAGGAGATCATGCAGAGACAGGTGCCTCTTCTTTGTACAGCCAAGGGATACAGGAAACGGCTGCTACTGCTGCTTACCGTTCTTCTAATTCACCAATTGCAGAGAACACTACTAATTTCACGAATCAGGAACCGGGCCAGGATCATCCAAATACAGAGCAATTGACAGCATTGTCGGGAGCAGCCCCCGAGTTGCCCACGTTTCCTGAGCTGAGTTTAATCGGTCAGCACCATGGGACCTATCTGATTGCGCAGAACGACCAGGGCTTGTATTTAATTGATCAGCATGCCGCGCATGAGCGGGTCAATTACGAATTTTATTACGAAAAATTTGGTAATCCTGAATCAGTATCACAGGAGTTACTACTGCCAATTACATTGGAATTTACGCCTTCCGAGACGGAAAAATTGAAAGCAAGGCTGCACTGGTTTGAACAGGCGGGGGTGTACTTGGAGCATTTTGGCGGGCAAACCTTCCGTGTCAGCTCATATCCGTACTGGCTGCCCAAAGGGGAAGAAGCAGATGTCATTGAAGAAATGGCCGGATGGGTACTGGAGGAAAAAGCTATCGATCTAGCTAAACTGCGGGAAGCAGCCTCAATTATGTGCTCCTGCCGGGCTTCGATTAAAGCCAATCAGAAGCTGACTGACCGACAGGCTGCCGTGCTGCTAGAGCGTTTGGCAGCCTGTAAACAGCCCTATACCTGCCCCCACGGGCGGCCCATCGTTGTTTCCTTTTCCACATATGATTTGGAGAAACTGTTTAAAAGAGTAATGTAAGGGAGTATAAATATGTTGCAGGATTGGGAAAACCGTGAAGAAGACAAGCAGAGGGTGCTTCATGAGAAGCAAGCTGAATTACTGGTCACGACAGGAGACTCTCCCTCGGCCGAGGTGGTGGAGCGTGCGAAGCTGCTTGCAGCCGAGCTTGGAGTGCTGTACGCCCCACGTCGTGGCATATCCGTAGCTAAGCTAATCGCGGCTCACAAAGTCCGTCAGGCTCTGGTGCTGGTGCAGAACGGAGTGAGACTGATTGGTCTGGAACAAGCACCGATGGTTTTTCATCCAAGCATGGGCTTTATTCGAGCCAAAAGGGTGTTAAAGGGCGAGCCAGATCCCATGTTGGCGGCTGCCCGACTTGTCCCAGGGGATACCGTTCTGGACTGCACCGCAGGACTCGGTACGGATTCTCTTTTATTTTCCATTGGAACGGGAAGCTCTGGACAAGTTACAGCTGTGGAGAGTTCATTCCCCGTCTATGCACTAATCAAGGATGGAATGAGGCATTATCGTTCCGGTAACGCTGAAGTAGATAGAGCTTTTTCCAACATTGACGTTCATTTTGGTCATCATCTGGACTATTTGCGCAGCTTGCCGAACCGCAGTGTAGATATTATTTATTTTGATCCGATGTTCCGTGATCCGTTGCTCGATTCCAGTGCAATCGGTCCCTTAAGAGGTTTGGCTAATCCAGATGCGCTGGAGGAAGAGAGTATTTTACAAGCGAAAAGGGTTGCGCGAAAAACAATTGTATTAAAAGAAAAAAGGGGTAGCGGTGAGTTTGCCCGTCTCGGCTTCCGTGTGGAACAACGAGGCACAACGAAAACAGTGTACGGAGTGATTGATATTGACAGTGGCATCTAAGCCTAAACTACTTGTTCTTGTGGGCCCGACTGCGGTTGGCAAGACGAAACTAAGCATCGAGATGGCTCGACATTTTGACGCGGAAATTATTTCCGGGGATTCCATGCAGGTATACCGCCATATGGACATTGGAACTGCCAAAATTTCCGAGCAGGAAATGAAAGGAATCAAGCACCATTTAATTGATATTCATGAGCCTGAATACCCATATTCAGTAGCCCAATTTCAGGAAGACTGTCGTCGTCTCATACCTGATATTCAATCTAGAGGAAAGCTGCCTTTTATCGTAGGTGGAACGGGTTTATATGTAGAATCCGTGTGCTATGAATATAAGTTTTCCGAGGTAGGAGCTGATGAAGCTTTTCGCCAGGAACAACTTGACTATGCCGATCAGTTTGGAGCTGACGCACTTCATGCGCGACTACAGGCAGTTGATCCCGAAAGTGCACTTCGTTTGCATCCTAATGATCGTCGTCGAGTCGTGAGAGCGCTGGAGATTTACCATGTTAGCGGAACAACACTTAGCTCTCAACTTGCCAATCAAAAAAAGGAATCACCCTACCAACTCTGCATCGTGGGTTTGACAATGGATAGGCAAATGCTATATAAACGTATTGAAGACCGAATTGACGGGATGCTCGATCAAGGGCTTGTTGCTGAGGTAACCTCCTTAATGGAACGGGGAGTGCGAAGCGATGCCATCTCCATGCAAGGTCTAGGCTATAAAGAGATATCCTCCTACCTGCGGGGAGAGGTGTCTTTGGAGGAGGCGGTGACTTGGCTAAAACGGGATACGCGTCATTTTGCGAAGCGGCAGCTCTCGTGGTTTCGCCATATGAAGGATATCCAGTGGGTAGATGTCACTGATTTCGAAAATTTTTCTGCTCATGCTGCCCGAATACACGAAATTATAGCAGGAAAGTTCCGGACAGACCTTGAATATACTTCAAAACAATCCAAATGATTATTGGGGGTACGGCTAAAATGAACAAGTCTATTAATATCCAAGATACGTTTCTGAACCAATTGCGCAAGGATTCTATACCTGTAACGGTATACCTCATCAATGGATTCCAGGTGCGAGGAACGATTAAGGCGTTTGACAATTTTACAATTGTTATCGATTCGGATGGGAAGCAGCAACTGATCTACAAGCATGCCATCTCCACCTTTACACCGCAGCGCAATGTGTCGCTTGTACAACAAGATAACGCTAGCGATAACTGATTACGGCGCGACGGCCGCCCAGATGATGAAACTTTTCAGGCGTCCGTCTCGTCTAACTGTATAGGAATGTGACCGGGAGCAACCTGATCAGGGTTGTTCTTTTCATTCCGTTTACTTTCATGTACCGACAGCCAGCTTTAAGCCTATGCTCGGTGACATTATGATTATTCGCGAAAGGGAGTCAGGGGAATGCCAAACGATTCATTGTCCAGATCCGGCAATCGCAATAGAAACACATCTAAAGAGAAGCCGAAGGGCAAGAAAAAGAAAATAACAGGTAAGCGAGTGGGCTGGACGCTGTTTATTACAGCAGCATTAGCCATATTTTGCGCACTTGGCGGCTATTTATTTGTCATGGTTAATGGCGAAAAAATCTACAAAGCCAACAAGGACAAAATTACAGTGAACGAGACATCAAAGGTTTATGACCGCAACGGTGTGCTCATGGGTGAGCTGTCTGTGCAGAAAAGTGATCCTGTGAAAAGTGAAGAAATACCAGATTTGCTTAAAAAAGCTTTTGTCGCAACAGAAGATAAACGTTTTTATGAGCATCAGGGTGTCGATATTTGGTCTATCGGTCGGGCGGCTGTAAAGGACGTCATAGCCCGCTCGGCTGTGGAAGGCGGCAGTACGCTGACGCAGCAGCTGGCCAAAAACTTATTTTTGACACGTGACAAAACCTTTTTCCGTAAAGCGACAGAGGTATCCATCGCAATGGCGCTGGAGCGAAATTTGAATAAAGATCAAATTATTACGCTATATCTGAATCGGATTTGGTTTGGACGCTCGTATTCCGGTATTAAGGCAGCGTCGGAAGGCTATTTTGGCGTGTCAGACTTAAAACAATTAAAATTGTGGCAAATTGCTACACTGGCAGCTATCCCGAAAGGGCCATCAAAGTATAATCCGATCAGTAACCCGGAAAATTCAAAGGCCCGGCGTGCTGTGGTTCTCCAGCTGATGTTTGAGCAGGGGATGATTGGAAAACAGGAGATGGAAGAGGCCAAGGCAGTAAATTATGATTACAAACAACCAGAAAAAGTGCAAAAATATCAAAATTTCATAGAATATGTTATGGATGAGGCAGAGGATGCACTGCCAGGAGTCAGCGGCAATGACCTGATTATTGGCGGTTATAAAATTCATACGACAATGGATGCTCAGGCTCAAAATGCGCTGGATCAAGCGATGGCAGATGATGACATGTTCGAGAAAAGTCCTGACGATCAGCCTGTCCAAGCCTCGATGGTTATCATTAACAACCAAACAGGCGGGATTGCTGCGATGGCGCCTGGACGGGACTACAAAAAGGGAACTTTCAATCGTGCGACACAGAGCCGCAGACAGCCAGGTTCGGCCTTTAAGCCGATTGTAGCCTATGCACCAGCTCTGGAATCCGGTAAATTTACGATAGATACTCCTTTGAGTAACGAACGTCAGAGCTTTAACGGATACAGCCCGAAAAACTTGCATGGTTACTCTTCGTCCATCAGCATGATCGATGCCATTACGAAGTCTGAAAATATACCACCTGTATGGCTGTTGAACCAAATTGGTGTGGAAAAAGGAGTTCAATTTGCGGAAAACCTGGGCATACCGATGGACAAAAATGATCACTCGCTTGCTATCGCCTTGGGGGGATTGAGCAGAGGAACTAATACCCTTGAAATGGCTCAGGCCTATAGCGCTTTTGCCAATAAAGGACAATTCCAAAAAGCTTACTCCATCAAGCAAATTAACAATAGTGATGATCAAGTGGTTTATACTCATAATGAGGAATCCAAATCAGTTATGAGTGAAAAAACGGCTTATGAAATGACACAGATGATGCAAAATGTAGTCAATAGCGGTACAGGTCGCAAAGCACGTATTGACTGGCCTGTAGCGGGTAAAACGGGTACGACCCAAAGCGGAATCAGCGGCAACAGTGGCAACCGTGACATTTGGTTTGTTGGATATACGCCAGAATATACCGGAGCGGTATGGATGGGGTATGACAAGCCGGACAGCAGGCATATGTTGAGAAACTACAGCGGACAGTCGGCAGCCTTTTTCGGAAGAGTCATGGGTGAAGCTCTCAAGGGGCACCCGGTAACGCAATTTAGCGAGCCGAAGGGATATGAACCACCGGTTGAGGAGAAGCCAGTTGAGACGGTTCAGGCCACTGCTCCAAGTGGACTGAGCGGGTCTTATAGTCAGGATACCCAAATCGTATCGTTATCCTGGAATGCAGCCGAGGGAGATAATGTACAATACCGCGTTTATCGTAAAGAGTCTTCTGAAGGAAGCTTTAGGACGATTATGGAGGCAATGAGAGGCACGAGTGGGGAAGATACGTCTCCCGTAGCTGGAAAAACGTATCAATACTATGTCGTAGCTTATGGAGCAGATGGTAAAGAATCTGCAGCTTCCAATACAATTAGTGTAGAAATTCCGGCAGAGACGACTCCGGTAGATCCACAGACAGGAAACGATCCTAATCAGGACGGAACACTACCGGATAATGGTGAGAATATAGACGGTCAGAACGGTACAGACCAGGGGAATACGTCTCCTGGAGGTACTGATGGTACTGGATCTGACCAAGTTCCAACGTCTCCTGGAGTGAACAATGGAAATGGTACTGGAGGCACAGGCAACAGTAACGACAATTTTGGTACCGGAAATAATACCAATCAGGGCAATGGTCAGACGACTACCCCGAATTCAGGCGTTACTGGTGAGGATACTATGACAAATTCAGTAAATACGGATTCATCTACCACGGGAGCTACTATGGATGGAAGTCAGGAAGGCAATTCCAACGGTCATTCGAACTCCAATCGTGGGCGTCACAATCGGGATTAGCAAGTATGATTTCGTGTAGGTTGTTTCAGTTTTAACTCGAAGGTATTTTCGGACTGTTTAGGCAGTCTGAAAATACCTTTTTTGTTGTAATACAGGGGTTATTTTTGAGTGTACAGTTTAAATATGGTAAGCTGGTTTTACCAATGTTGGAGAGGAACATCATTTATGAAGCGCAAATTCGGAGACCGGGCCAACTGGCGCAGGATCACTAATCGCAAGTTTGCTTGCCGGTATGTAGAAAGTGATGCGTTTACAGGATATGTGACCCTGTATACTATTTTGAGTCTCAAGGAGCCATTATGGAAAAGTTATGGTGGTCATACGTTTTGCATAGCCGATAAAGGTTATTCCTGGTTGCAGTATTATCCAAAAGGTAAGCATTATGTGGTGACTGCAATGTTTGACAATCGAGAGCAAATCGTTGAATGGTACATTGATACCTGCCGAAATCAAGGAGTAACGGATCAAGGAGTTCCTTGGTTTGATGATTTGTATTTGGATGTTGTTGTGCTTAAAAACGGCGAAATTTTTCTGGTCGATGAGGATGAACTGGAGGAGGCACTACAACGGGGTCATATTTCAACGCAGGAAGCGGAATTGGCTAACCGAACGGCGGCTGACCTGTTACATCAGATCGATGCTCATATGTTCCCCTATTTTAAAATGTCGCTGAAACACCGGGCAGAATGGTTTCATAACGGTGATTTCAAGAGAGAACGGTGAGAGCTGTGCAGTGGATTAGAAGCACTGGCTCCCAACGCCATGAACCACAAAACAGGCAGAGTCGCTCCAGGAAAATATTCAAGGTATCGAAGCGTCTGATACTTGGTTTGGTAATTTTCATTTTGGCCGGATTGGTATGGGCAGGTGTCCGAGTATGGAATATGAATACAGCTGTCTCTACCACTCCGCTCCAGCGTGCCCAAATTGGCATTGTACTAGGCGCCTCTATGTGGGGAGCTGAGCCCAGCCCAGGTTTAAGAGAAAGGTTAGAAGAAGCGTTGCGATTATATCGCAATGGGACGGTTCAGCGTCTAATTGTTAGTGGAGGACTGGATCAACCTGATTTTCCATATACGGAGGCCGAGGGTATGCAACGCTACTTGGTAGATAGGGGAGTCCCTATACAGCATATTTTGTTAGAAAACCAGGCGACCAGTACTTACGAAAATCTGCTTTTCAGCCAGCGTATCATGAAGGAGTATGGCTGGACCTCCACCGTCATCATCACACATAGCTATCATGGACCTCGAGCAATGGAGATTGCTCAATTTTTAGATTATGATCATCCCCAAATGGCTCTGACCGAATCCAAAGTGCTGAATATGCCCATTCATCAATCAAGAGAAGTGCTGGCTTATGCTAAATGGACGCTGCAACGGTGGTGGATCAGTGCCCTAGCTTGGATTGCCTGAATTGAGGGAAAGCTTTGTACACGTTCTCGTAGCTTTTATGCTAATAAGGACATGCCGGACCGAATACATTAATAGGGTAAGCTGTGCCTGAAGAAATGTTGAGGTGATGGATGCATGAACGGACGGGGAATCGCCGCGGGCAAGCGGTCGGAGGAGAGACCTTCCAGACAAATCAATGTCGTGCTGCGTAGCCCGGAGCCGATCGCTTCGGTGACTGTGGACGAGACGGAAGCAGTGGCTTCGACCAAGTCGCAGACGCTACCGCAGTATCTCAGTCTTTATCAGGAAATTCAGAAAGAACTCGATCATCTCGTCGGCTTGGATAACATCAAAGAGCTGGTTTTTGAGGTATATGCCTTTTTGCAAATCGCTCATATGCGCACTGATGCGGGTCTGCTGAGCAACGCACACGTATATCACATGATTTTCAAAGGAAATCCTGGTACCGGAAAAACGACAGTAGCCCGCATTATCGCTAAAATGCTGCAGAAAATGGGGGTGCTGAGCAAGGGCCATCTGATTGAAGTAGAGAGGGCTGATCTGGTAGGGGAGTATATTGGTCACACGGCACAAAAAACGCGGGACCTGGTAAAGAAATCTCTTGGCGGCGTGCTGTTCATTGATGAGGCTTACAGTTTAGCACGCGGAGGGGAAAAGGATTTTGGGAAAGAAGCGATTGATACCCTGGTAAAAGCCATGGAGGACCAAAAAAATCAGTTTATTTTGATCCTTGCCGGGTATTCGGGAGAAATGGACTTTTTTTTACGGACAAATCCTGGCCTTCCTTCCCGCTTTCCAATCCAGTTGGATTTTCCTGATTACACCGTTGATCAGCTTATCCAAATTTCAGAGATGATGGCTAAGGAACGGGATTATATTCTCATGCCGCAGTCTATACTCAAAATGAAGGAGCATTTGCTAAATGAGCGAAATGACAGCCTCCATGCATTTAGCAATGCACGTTATGTTCGTAATGTGATTGAAAAAGCAATTCGGCACCAAGCTGTCAGGCTGCTTAATCAGTACAGAAGCGGGCAACCGGGCAAGCAGGAATTGATGACGTTGCGACCTGAGGATTTGAAAATGGACAAAAGATAGGCGATAATAGGAATCTGAATCATTCGAATTGTATGACATCGAACGGGGGCCGGCCTGACATCAGGTCGGTTTCTGTTCGAGAGTTGACATGAAAATAAAGGAGCTAACAATATGGCGAACTCCACTCATGATACACAGACCGAAATACAGGATAAGGCGGTATTAGTCAGTTTAATTACAGATGAAGTCAAACGATCCGGCATCAATACGGAATACTCGTTGGAGGAACTGGTGAAACTGGCTGAGACAGCGGGAGTTGAAGTGCTGAGCGTGCTCACACAAAATAGGGAATCCAAGGATTCAAAATGGTTTATTGGCAAGGGAAAAGTGGATGAATTGCGTGCCGTTGCCGAAGAATTGGGAGCAAATACAGCTATTTTTGATCAAGAGCTCTCGGGAGCCCAGGTACGAAATCTGGAAGAAAGCCTGGATCTCAAAATCATTGACCGAACACAGTTGATTCTGGACATTTTTGCTCAGCGTGCAAAAACACGGGAAGGCATTATCCAGGTTGAACTGGCGCAGTTGTCATACTTACTCCCTCGACTGTCTGGACATGGTAAAAACCTTTCACGGCTCGGTGGCGGAATTGGAACACGTGGTCCTGGTGAAAGCAAGCTGGAGACGGACCGTCGTCACATCCGTGACCGAATCAGTGATCTGAAACGCCAACTTGACGAAGTGATGCGTCACCGGTATTTACATAGGGAGCGCAGACAAAAGACCGGCATTGTCCAGGTGGCACTCGTTGGCTATACGAATGCTGGCAAATCAACGCTGTTGAAGCAACTGACAGCTGCCGATGTATATATTGAGAACCAATTGTTTGCGACACTTGACCCTACCTCCAGAACAATGGAACTGCCAAGTGGCAAAGAAGTTATTCTTACAGACACAGTAGGGTTTATTCAAAACCTGCCTCATGATTTGGTAGCTTCTTTCCGGGCAACCTTGGAGGAGGCCAATGAGGCTCATCTCATTTTACATGTCGTGGATGCCTCTTCGGATATGCGTGACGAACAAATGAAAGTTGTAGAGTCAATCCTAGAACAGCTTGGGGCTGCGGACAAGCCTCAGATTGTATTGTTTAACAAAAAAGATGCCTGCACCCCTGAACAATTAGAAATGCTTCCTTCCGGGGAGGGTTATTTGAAAATCAGCGCATTTGATGAAACGGATTTGCTACGCATTCGTGAATTGATTCAGGAGCATCTAAGCGGTGATACGCTGAGGTTCCGTATTCCTGCGGAACGTGGGGATTTAACATCGGTGCTTTATCGAATTGGGGATGTGCTACTGACAGAGTATGACGGCAATGATGTCATTTATGAGGTAGAAATTCAAAGAGGCGAATACGAAAAGTATGGTCATGCGCTCAGCGAGTTCACAGAAAGTTAACATCTAATGATGTTTTTAGGTTAATAAAATGATAATGTTCATCGTTCAAATTGAACAACAAATATAACATGATTAGCTTAAAGCTGCGGAAGAGAGAGGGTCAAGAAGGTAAATGGTAGTTTTTAGTCCAGAAATTCAGCAAATTCAGGAAACAGTCGAACATAAAATACAAGAACGCATACAGCACATAGATCATATTGTAGATGCAAATCAGTGGAAGGTCATTCAGGCCTTCCAGCGCAAGCAAGTGAGCGATTTTCATTTCGCGGGTTCAACGGGATATGCTTACAATGATCGGGGGCGTGAAGTGCTGGAAGAAGTCTATGCAGATGTGTTCGGTGCGGAGGCAGCGTTGGTGCGTCCGCACTTTGCTTCGGGAACACATACCATCGCCACGGCTTTATTTGGTGTGCTGCGTCCGGGGGATGAGTTGTTATACATTACAGGTCGTCCTTATGATACCTTACACAAAGTGATTGGTAAGCCCGGCGACGGAACAGGATCATTGCAGGACTTTGGTGTTACTTATAGTGAAACAGCGCTGACAGCAGACGGTAAAGTAGACTGGAAAGCCGTGGAGTCCGCAATTCATGCCAATACCAAGGTGATCGGTATCCAGCGTTCACGCGGCTATGATTGGAGAGCTTCCTTTAGTGTAGCTGATATTGAAGAAATGACAGCACGTGTGAAGAAGATAAAGCCTGACGTTATTGTCTTTGTGGACAATTGCTATGGTGAATTTACTGAGAAGCTGGAACCTACTCAGGTTGGTGTCGACTTGATGGCAGGTTCGTTAATTAAAAATCCCGGAGGCGGTATTGCAGAAACGGGTGGATATATCTGCGGAAAACATCAATATGTGGAGTTGGCATCCTATCGCTTAACAGCACCAGGAATCGGTGGAGAGGTAGGGGCTATGCTAGGTACTACACGAGGCATATACCAAGGGTTGTTCCTTGCTCCCACATTGGTGGGGCAAGCTGTTAAAGGAAGCATATTCGCAGCTGCTGTCTTTGAGGAAATGGGTTTTGAGACCAAACCTGCTTGGCATGAGGAGCGCACGGATTTGATTCAGGCCATTTCGTTTAGTGGGCCAGAACATCTAATTGCTTTTGTACAGGGCATTCAGCGCGCAGCGGCCGTGGATAGCCATGTGGTGCCAGAACCGTGGGATATGCCAGGTTATGAGCATCCCGTTATTATGGCCGCAGGTACGTTCATCCAAGGTGGAAGTTTGGAATTATCCGCCGATGCTCCGATACGAGAGCCTTATATTGGTTACATGCAAGGGGGCTTAACCTACTCTCATGTCAAATATGGAGTACTTATGGCTCTACAAACGATGAAAGAACGTAAATTATTGTGAGTTTTTCTAACATATCATTGACACTTTGCATCAGCTAAATGTACAATAAGGTGAATAATAGATCACTGGAAGGTTGATGACAAATGGGCGACGAAATTCGCAGAAATATGGCCTTATTTCCAATAGGTATTGTCATGAAGCTAACGGACTTGTCAGCGCGTCAGATTCGTTATTATGAGCAGCATAATTTGATAGTTCCTGCCCGCACATCGGGTAACCAGCGTCTTTTTTCATTCAATGACGTAGAGCGTCTGCTTGAAATTAAGGCTTTGATTGAGAAAGGTGTTAACATTGCAGGAATAAAACAAGTCATGAATCCGGTTACCAAGGAGTCGGAGGAAGCTACAGTTATTACTGCAGATACGGAAGTCAAACGCCGTGAAATGTCCGATACTCAGCTTCATCGTTTGTTAAAACAACAACTTGTTGCAGGCAAAAGACCAGGACAGGTATCTTTGATCCAAGGCGAATTATCACGATTTTTTAATAAAAGATAATGCTGTGACTTGCCTTTTGACATAAGGTTATTTTACTTAAAAAACGATCTCATCTTTAATGTCATTTATGATACAGTCGATTTGCATACAGTCGTTACAGAAAGGGAGAGGTTACTGTGAGTTATACAAGAGATGATATCCTTAGGATTGCGAAAGAAGAAAATGTTCGTTTTATTCGTTTGCAGTTCACAGACTTATTGGGCACTATTAAGAACGTTGAAATTCCTGTAAGCCAGTTGGAAAAAGCATTGGATAATAAAATGATGTTTGACGGTTCTTCCATAGAGGGTTATGTACGTATCGAAGAATCTGACATGTACTTATACCCAGATTTGGACACTTGGGTTGTATTCCCTTGGGTAACCTCAGACCGCGTAGCTCGCTTGATTTGCGATATTTACAAGCCAGACGGCTCTCCATTTGCAGGTGACCCGCGGGGGATCTTGAAACGTGTACTTAAGGAAGCCGAAGAAATGGGATACACATCGATGAATGTGGGACCAGAGCCTGAATTCTTCTTGTTCAAAACGGATGAAAAAGGCGATCCGACCACAGAACTGAATGACCAAGGCGGATATTTTGACCTGGCTCCAATGGATCTAGGGGAGAACTGCCGTCGTGAAATCGTTCTTAAGCTTGAAGAGATGGGCTTCGAAATAGAAGCATCCCATCATGAAGTAGCACCTGGTCAGCATGAGATTGACTTTAAATATGCAGATGCAGTTAAAGCTGCCGATCAGATTCAAACGTTCAAGCTCGTGGTTAAAACGATTGCTCGTCAGCATGGTCTGCATGCCACCTTTATGCCAAAACCTTTGTTCGGCGTGAATGGCTCCGGTATGCACTGCAACCAATCGTTGTTCAAGGACAATGAAAACGTATTTTATGATGAGACGGATGAACTCGGATTAAGCCAGACAGCTCGCCACTATATGGCTGGCATTCTTAAACATGCACGCGCAATGGCAGCGATCACGAATCCAACAGTTAATTCCTACAAGCGTCTCGTACCAGGTTATGAAGCGCCTTGTTATGTTGCTTGGTCTGCAAGCAATCGCAGTCCGATGATTCGGATTCCCGCATCTCGTGGCCTGAGCACGCGCGTCGAGGTTCGGAACCCTGACCCGGCAGCGAATCCTTATTTAGCCTTGGCTGTAATGCTGAGAGCAGGTTTGGATGGTATCAAACGTCAGATGGCTCTGCCAGCTCCAATTGATCGCAATATTTATGTGATGTCCGAGGAAGAGCGGATTGAAGAAGGTATTCCAAGTCTGCCTGCGGACCTGAAAGAAGCTTTGTCTGAGCTTATTCGGAGCGAGGTGATCTCTGACGCACTGGGTGATCATGCTCTGGCTTACTTCTATGAGCTTAAGGAAATTGAATGGGATATGTATCGCACCCAAGTACATCAGTGGGAACGTGATCAATATCTGACGCTTTATTAATAGATAAAAACCTGTGAGTATGCGGTTTTTTTGGGAGTTGTAATGGGGGACGTTTCAGAGGAGTTTATTAATTCTTCTGGGGTGTCCCCCAAACGTCCCCCGACTTAAAATTGTTTGAGCCGAGAATTTTGCTTGTGTATTCCTCATATCTGTCTATGTTACGTTTCTCTAACTTCTTAGAAATGTGTGCGTATACATCAGATGTAATCTGCACACTACCATGACCAAGCTGCTCCTGGACAAACTTTATATCGGCTCCAGCTTCAAGCATGAGCACTGCGTAAGTGTGACGAAGAGAATGGATACGTAAAACTCCATCGAGACTAGCGCGCTTCAAGATACGCTTAAATGCGTTAAATAGTGTTGACTTCGGCATAGGACGTCCGTCATTTCTACATAGAACGAGATTTAAATCATGTCGGTACATTGTTTCTCCGAGATTAATTTTATTCTGGTTCTGCCAACTAGCATGATACTTTAGATCGTTGATTAGAGATGTACTTACACTGATTGTTCGTTTTGATTTGAAGGTTTTTGTTTCCCCGAATAGCTCGTCCTCGTTATCAGGTTGGAAATCCAAAGTTTCATTAATGTGAATTTTTTTCTCCTTAAAATTAATATCAGACCACTTTAAAGCAGCGGCTTCACCTTTACGCATGCCAGTCTCCAACAGCACCTTGAAAAATATCCAGTATATATAACCATATCCTCTTGCTGTATAAAGAAAACGAGGAATATCCTCAGAATCAATGAAATCAATAGTTTTTTGTTTCCTCTCTCCCTTAATAATTGATCCTATGCAAGGATTACGTTCTAACTTTCCTTGAATTACTGCGAGTTCTAAAGCACTGTAAACTGTTGAGTTAATTATTTCGACTGTTCTTCGGCTTAAGCCTTTTTCTAAACAAGCATCTAAAAATTTTTGGTACATATCTGGTTTTAAATCTTTTATCATTAATTGTTTAAAATAAGGCTTAATGTGTGTTTTTAGATTGTTCATATGTTGTTTAAGTGTGTTTTTTCTAACATCTCCTTTTTTATAGTTGATGATCCAACTTTCTATATAATCGACGAGAGGCTTGTCAATCTGTTCGTAACCTTGTTTTATTCTCTTTAAAAATTCTGCTGCAGCTAACTCTGCTTCCGGTTTTGTACGGAATCCCCGTTCTGACTTCTCCTTTTGTTGCTGTGTAAACGGATCGGTGTACTTTAACCGATACCGCCAACCACTCTTTAATCTTTTAAAGTTTGCCATGATTATTCCTCCAATAGAACAAATGTTCCGTTTTTTGTGTATGTGAAACCGCCTCGCAGCGGTGAAAGCGCAAAGTTAATATTTAGGAAAGCTATTTCATTCAAAACAATTAATCTTTTTTGTTCTTTTTAGCATCCCAGAACATAGCTTCCATGACCCGTTTAATTTTTTCTTTGTCGTCTTCTGAGATTGGTACGCCATCGAACATTACCGGCGCATCTTCTTCAAGTATTGTTTTAAAATCCCGAATGTCCTTTGACGTGGCCCACTCTGGATATTGGCGATCATCTTTTTCGGCTTCTGTACGGCCAAGAAGGTAATCTACGGTTACATCAAAATACTCGGCTAATTTTGAAGCCACCTCAGTATTTAAAGTTCGGCTTCCTTTTTCGATATTGTATAGAAATTGAGGGGTAATTCCTAAAAATTCAGCTACTTGTACTCCTGATTTCTTTTGTGATTTTCTAATCTCTCTTATCCGGTTAGGATAACTAGACATGTCCTGTGACCGCTCCTTTTAAACTAATTGATGAATTAATGATATCAACAAATAGATTAAAATACAAACAGCAAATAGATTAAAAAGAAGCAAATAGGCGAAAAATTGAGCATATATATTAAACTATATGGATAATAATCTAAAATGCTTCTATTTGAACCTATTTGATTAATTTTACGTTTGATTTAATTAATCAAATAGATTAATATTAGTTCAACGGAGGTGATGAAATGAAGGTTTCTGAACAAATGAGGCCACTTATAAATGAAAAAGGATTAAATCCTTCTGATTTAGCTCATTTAGTTGGGTGTTCCCCGCAGTACATGCACAATTTGCTAAATGGAAGTCGTCGGTGGAACGAAACCACGCTTAGAAAAGCCTGCGATGCTTTGGGGTTAGAGATCAAGCTGGTTCCTAAGAAATTAAAAGAAAACAACAATTAAGGAGGGATAAACATGTTGTCAGTCAGCGTTGACGAAAAAGAAGCCTTTCAACTGGTCAAATCGAAGATAGCGGAGGTTTTAAAAGAAGCTGATGTGGAGTACGTATTTTGGGATGCGGCTGAATTAAAGCGTCGTACATGTATGAGTTGGAACTTTATACAAGAACAATTTTTCTATCATCCAGAATTTCCGAAACGGAAAGTAGGGAGCAAATGGTATTTTCCTGCGAGAGAAACGCGTGAGTTCTTGGAAAATTGGTTATTGGAACAATCTTATTAAAGAAAGGAGAACAAAACTAAATGACTACACCCAATATAGAACAACTGGATAACTGACTGCATGATTTAAAGAATGTAAGCATTCTACTCTATTAAAAAATAGCGAGAATATCTTTACAAGTAGCATCTCTTTTCTTTGATGAATTGATAAAGCTACAACAACTTACATTTTATCACAGAGGGGATGGAAAGAAAGGAGAATCAGCCTTGCAAATTGGTATCAGCAAAATCAAAGTCAGTGATCGTATCCGCAAGGATTTTGGCGGAATTGAAGAACTGGCCCGAGATATAGAACAAAACGGACTCATTAATCCAATTGTAGTAACACCAGATTATCAGTTAATTGCTGGAGAGCGGCGACTAAGAGCACATCAGTTTCTAGGTCGGAAAGAAGTAACGGTCAGAGTCATGGAAATAAAGGATCTTGAACATCAACTACAGCTTGAGATCAGCGAAAACGAACATCGCAAGGAATTCACGTTTAGCGAGCGAGTCGAGTGGGCGCGGAGATTGGAGGAAGTTGAACGTCTAAAGGCCAGAGAACGGATGGTTGGCGGCAAGGAAAATTTACCTGACCAACCAACCGGACAAGTACGGGACATTGTAGCGGATCAAGCAGGCTTTGGTTCCGGTAGGCAGTATGACAAAGCGAAGTTTATTGCGGAAAATGCTACTCCTGAAATCATTCAACAGCTTGATGAAGGTTTGATCAGCACTCATAAGGCATTTGTAGAAACCAAAGCTCGGCTCGAAGCTGCTGTGCGTGAGGCAGAGGAAAGAGCAGAGCAGGCAGAGCGGGACAAGCTTGAGTTACAAAGACAGTACAAAGATGCCATTCCTGTGGATCAACTTGAAGAGGCTGTAAATGCCGCCGTAGAGCGTCACGAGGAAGAAACCACGGTATTCATCAAGCAGAAGGAAAAAGAAGCTGAGGCGCAGCTCAAACAGCGTGACGAATATTGGAAAAACAAACTCAATGAAGATTTAGAACTGGAACGTTTAAAAGTCGAGCAATTGAAATCTGGCTACCAACAGAAGAAAGAAGAGTTGGAAGCTTTGAAATTACAGAAGACAGATGACTTTGACGAACAGCAAGCGGAATTAAAAATGAAGAAGCTTCGTTCTGAGTCCAATATCAATGCCTTGCAATTGAATAACCACGTCAAAAGATTTCTTGAAACGGTCGGAATCACTTCATTCATGTTAGGTGCGATCGGAGCTGCAAACATGGGTGAGAAAAAGCGCTTGGGGGAAAGCCTTGATATGTTGCAAAGTTTTATAGATCAAGTTAGACCAGCCGTAAACGGCAGAAAGGCGGTAGAAGTATATGACGTTGATAAACAATAATCAACAACCGGATTATATGATGCTGGTGGAAAAGCAGCTCCAACTTACAGAGTCTCAAGGAATTGCCATTCGCGGCCTGTGGGACGGAATGAAGAAAATGCAGGAGGATGTTACTGGAAAGGTTGAGGAAGTCCAGATGATGGTTCAAGAGGTTCGAGACAGTGTAACGCTGACGGATGCTGAATGCTATCAGTTACAGGAGGCAGTTAGAATCAGGTCCATTACTCTCACAAAAGATCGTTATAAGGAGACAGATGGAAAATTTAACGAAACGGTCGGAAAATATCGCCGCATGATTTGGAGTAAGTTAAAAGTTTTGTTCTCAGTTGCAAAGTACAGTCACATCCGGCGCATTGATTTTGATGATTCCATTTACTTCGTTAAAGAGTTCCGTCCAGAAGACTATATCTAAAGGGTGAATGATTATGACTCTATCGGAATTGGCTCGTATCTGGTTCGAAAACGAATTACAGCATGCCATTATCGTTCGTAATATACAACGCAAGAGCAAGTCAAAATGAGTAGCAAAATGCAAACCATTTACTCTATTCCTATTGTAGATGATGAAGGCTTCAAATTTACATTGGATCAACCAGCAGACTCGCTTATAGCCGCTGTATTACTCATGCATCGTTGGTTGAATTGTCAACATTCGGTAGATATTGAGATGCTACAGCTGACAGAGCAGGATAAGAAAAAGCTTTCTCTTCAAAAGGAAAAAGAAATAACTGAACAAAAGCTTCGGGCCATTTATAAAACTCAATATGCTATTACAGATAGTCCATGGCCTAATCACGTTTGCATTCAGAAGATGAAGCCTTTGAGGGATCAAGAAAGGCGATTAAAAACTAGAATATCCGAACTTGAAGCGGAGATATGGAGCTGAGAGAGTTGGACTTGGACGAGCATAAACAATCTAGGGTGCTTAGAGCGCAATTACGTGAGTTATACGAGGACAGTATTGACGCTGTTAAATTCGGATTACCGAATGACGAGATTCATGTTCAAATAGATTTGCTTACTGCTCAGTTGAGTAAGTTAGAGAAATCTATAGATAAGAACGAAGAATATGAAGGTTTGGAGGATTCTAAGCCATCAGGATACAAGATATCCGGGAAAGGAATAGGGATATGTGTGCATTGTGGAAAAGAGGTTTTTGCAGGCCAGAGGTTTCCCAATCCAAAAGAAGAAGGACTTTTCTGTAATTACTATTGCCGTAAGTTATACCGCAAAAGAAAAGACAGAGAAGTCCAGAAAAACAATCGTGCTACCAACACGATCATTTAAGAAACAATTCAACGGAAGTATAACACAGGATTTTGAAAATGAAAACAGGGGGCCTGTCTTGTGAGAGGAGACAAGGATTTTAGCATCTGGAATACAAGCATAGCTGTAAGAGGAGATAAAGAAATATCTCATCCTACCTTTTTACGGATGTTAGACATGATGAGAAAAAGAGGTTTTGTTGTTGGATCTGATCCACGAATTGACCGTGATTATTCTATCCTTTCTAAGGATCACTTTGCTGGCAACAAGGGAGAACTTCTGTTTGTTGGTGAAAAATATAATTGTGGTGCAAAACTTGAGTTCTATCAAGAAATCAATGTAGAGAACCCAAACGGCGGTAGATATGACTTTAACAAATTTGAAAAGATGCCTTATCTACTCCAAAAGCGGTTTCTAGTTGAAGTCAGATATATGGAACAATTTTTACTGAAGGAAGGATTTACTTGTGACTCTGAACCAGTACTAAAAACGTCATACGATAAGGTATTTCATAAGCTTAATTCGCCAAGCAGACACTGGAGTTCAGAAAACCTTCCTGATTATAACGCTCTCGATAAAGATGGGATACGGATAAATAACGGCGAAGTGAAATATTTCAGAGGCAGAAAAGGAACGTTGATGCGTGGGACCGTCTACCACAATATCAATAATATGTGGTGGGTCATAGTTAATAAAGATTACTA
This sequence comes from Paenibacillus ottowii, assembly GCF_006874425.1. Taxonomy (GTDB): domain Bacteria; phylum Bacillota; class Bacilli; order Paenibacillales; family Paenibacillaceae; genus Paenibacillus; species Paenibacillus ottowii. Next base: position 195,008 of record NZ_VIJZ01000002.1, on the reverse strand, counting down.
TACCAACTTGGCAAGTTTCGAATTGTTTGACCTTGCTACAAAACCCGAAAACAGACTTAGAAAACTGACGAAGAGATCAGGTCATCACAACCCAAAATCCAGATTCATTCCTAGTGAGGCTAATTTAAAGGAATGGAGTACAACGGCTAAAAAAGTTGGGAAAGACGGAAGGATTAAGCTAGCGAATAGCGTGCTGGATTACTTATATGAAATCAACTGGACCTCTCGTAAATTCCAGTTTTTTAAAAAAGATAATGGCCGACTTGGTTTGATGGAAACCGAAGGGAACCCATATTTCTTTGGCCAAAGATTAGGTGAGAAAAAGTATGATCCACCACGGATTATGTCTCTCTACACTCGTTCACTGGATATGTCGGGTACAGAATCATCCTGGGTTAAAGGATTACGAGATTATGTCACAGGTGGCAAGCCAACTATCTCAAAATGGTTCTGCCAGGATGGAAATGGAGAAGGTGGACAAGCATATCTTTGGCCTGAGGTTAGAGAACGATTACTCCACATAGGAGCACATGTTTAAAAAAAGGAGTGGCTGCATTGTCTCTACAAAAACAATATACGCTCGGAGAGCTTTATAGCCTTGCGGATCAATGCAGCCATGATTACCCTGCTACACTGGCACGTAAGATTGAATTGCTGACCGAAGTCCAGATTCTCCTGGGGCGTAAGGCAGCTGAGGCCATAAGGGAATATAAGCGGATCTATGCCAAGAGGAAACGCGTTTATGCCGAAGCATATATAGCGGCAGAAAACCTGAGGGAGCAGCGAGCGGAATTAGCGGTAATTGAACTTCGCCTCCAAGAAGCAGACGCAGAAGCTGATAAGGTCCGCTGGAGTAATGCTGTAGAAAGTAATGACCAGGTAATAAACTCTTTAAAATACAGCCTTAAGGTGTTACTGGCGGAGTTTGGAAACAACGCCAGCGCAAACAGGTAGGTTTATGATTCAAAAGCTGAGAAGAGGTTGAAACATGGCAGAAATAAAATGGATCAAGCTCAGTACTGGCATGTTTGACGACGAAAAAATTAAAATCATCGAAGATATGCCCGAAGCTGACACGATCATTGTTATATGGCTGAAGCTAATGACTATGACTGGCAGATCAAACATGGGCGGTTACATCATGCTGACCGAAACTATTCCATATACAGAGGATATGTTAATTTCAGTGATCAAGAGGCCGCTACCAGTTATAAAAATGGCTCTATCCATCTTTGAAAGATTCGGGATGCTGGAAGTTTCTGAGCAAGGAGCTTTCTTTCTACCTAACTGGGAGAAGCATCAAAATGTAGATGGAATGGATAAGGTCAGGGAACAAACAAAAAAGAGGGTTCGAAATTACCGGAACAAACAAAAACAACTTGCTTCAGGTGAAAATGATCCTCCTGTTACAGGAAACGCTACTGGTAACGTTACAGTAACGGTCGGTAACGAAACAGATAAAGAATTAGATTTAGAACTAGAAAAAGAAAGTAGTTGTTGTTTAACGCCCGAGACTGAAATCAAATCCGAAAATGAGGGGGGACCGTTCACCCGACGGGATGCCGTTCCTGTCACTCCTGAAACAGATGCCGACTCTGGACAGGACGAAATATCATCTGCGGAACTAGATTATCACAACGCCGTTGCCAACAAGTACCTACAGCGCAGAGGGAAAGGATTATACATTACAGCAGCCGACGAAACGAGCATTGATGAATTGCTAGCTGCTGGTGTACCGCTTCAAACCGCCTTGGACGGAATTGATCAATCCTTTGACAAATTTAAACCTAAGCATAAGCGCGATGGGATACGGAGTCTGAGTTATTGTGCGACTATTATTTTCTCCTTGCATGCATTGCGAGAAGTTGATAGCAAGAGCAAAGAGGATGAAACACCACTGGATGAGGTGGAACCGGAAATAGAAGTCCCAACAAGCGAATATACCCAAGTGGACATTCAGAACATGCTTGTAAAATTGAGGGCTAAACAGGGAGGCTGATGCCACATGGAGAGCTTCGGAAAAGAACTAAAGGCATTAATACCCGATGGTTTTGCCAAGAGACAGGCTGCGGTGTTGGAACGTCTAGCAAACCATCCTGAGGTTCATCGGCTGAAAGCTGAGTTTCCAGACAGAACGGACGATTTGACAGAACCCAAACGATATAGAGATCTATCACAGCATATATCCTATTGCGATAAATGCAGCGAGTGCCCGGGTTTACTGGATTGCCAGAACGAACAGAAGGGGCATACAAGCGTTGCAGAACCTAGCCCGACCAAAGGTGATGAACTGGTCTTTCGACTTCGAAAATGCCCATTGCTGGCTGCTTACGAACGGGAACAAGGGATAGGTCAGAGGATCAAGAGCCACTACATCCCGGCTCACATCCTGAATGCCACCTTTGAAGACATTGAACCTGACCCGCAGCGGATATCTGCAATTGTAGCGGCAATAAACTTTTGTGATGAATTTGTACCAGGTGAAACAACAAAAGGTTTGTACTTTTACGGTCAAATGGGTGTAGGCAAAAGTCGTATTGTTGGTGCCATTGCCCAAGAGTTGGCTAAGCGTGACGTAAGCGTACTGATGGTCTATGTTCCTGATTTCCTACTGGAGGTTAAGGATGCAATTGGCTCAAAGACAGAGACAGTTGAAAGTAAACTTGATGCTTTGAGAACAGTTCCTGTGTTGATATTGGATGATATCGGGGCCGAGTCATTAACGACTTGGACAAGGGATGAAGTCCTGGGACCAATACTTCAGCGGCGGATGGAACGCCTAACGACGATCTACACATCGAATTTAACCATGAGTGAGTTGAAACAACACTTGGCGAATGTGAAAGACAGCAAGCCGAGCGAACAGAAACAGAATGACAAAAAAGCGGCCCGGATCTTTGAGCGAATAGAACCATTTGTAAAAATACTGCCAGTAGGCGGACGGAATAGACGTAGGGGGTAAGCATATGTGCAGAACATGCGGAGGTAGCAAGGTGGCGTACCAGTTTCGTGGCTCAATGTTGATGATGGGACCATGCCCGGAATGCAACCCAAATGCCAAAAATGATAGCGAAATGGAGGTCAAACCTTATGAATATAGTAGTAGACAGCGCATTACTAGCTGAAGCTTTAGAGGACGCAAGTAAAGCTATTTCAGCCAAAAGCATCATGCCGGTACTTGGTTGCTTCTTAATCGAAGCCAATCACGAGGGCTTAACTGTGACTGGTACTGACGATAGAGCAACAATCCAGTCATATATTTTTGAGGAACATGTTCAAATCGAACGGAATGGAAAGATAGTGCTACCTAAACTGTTTTTGGAAATGCTCAAGAAATTAAGCGGTAATGTTCGGATTGAGTCTAAAGATGGTCTGAATGTAATTATCACGTCTCGGAATAAAGAAATTGAAATGGCAGGATTGGACCCCGAGGAATTTCCTCCGCCTCCTTCAATAAATGACAATGAATATATTGAAATTACAGGGAAAGATCTAAGGGGGTTATTCAAAAAGGCTATCTTCGCGGCAGACATTGATGGTAAAGGCATGCCTATACTAACTGGAGCAAATGTCTATCTAAAGAACGGGAAAATAGGAATGGAAGCAACCAATCGGCATCGCCTTTCAAAAACAGAGAAGGTTATTGAATCGGGTGACTTTGGGAGTGCCGTGATCGAAGCAAGGGGTTTGGTTGAACTACAGAAGATCATTACAGATAAAGACGATGTTCAATTCGGATTTTCAAAAGGGAGGGACGATCAGGTAGTCTATGCCTTTGCTCGCACAGAGAGATTCACTTTTTACTCTCGTGTTCTGGAGGGTGAGTATCCAGACATACACCAGATGGTCATTGTTCCTGACAGTGGTACGAGGATTGAGATAAATAAACAAGAATTTTTGGAGTCCGTTGAACTTATTTACACCCTGGCAAAAGAAGAGAAAAATAATATGGTTAGGCTTGATGTAACTGAAAAAGAAATAAATATTCGTGGAAAAGGAAAGCAAACGGGTAAGGCAAGTGAAAGTATTGTTCCTATTAAGTTTACTGGGCAGGAGCTAACCATTTCCTTGAATTCTAAGTATGCTATGGATGCTTTAAAAGCTTTGGATGGGGAAAAAGTCACTTTGGTTTTCACAGGCAAAATGAAGTCTATTTTCATTCTCAGCAACGAAGATCATCAAAGTGTCCATGTGGTTCAGCCATACAGGACGGTAGATTAAATGAGCAAATATAATGCCAGTAAAGTAGTCGTTACGGACGATGGGACACTTTTTACAATAGCTGAGATAGAGAAATACAACCTTGATGTGACCGGAACCTACTTCGATTCTCGAATGGAAGGAGAGTATTATATAGAGCTTCTTAGGCAGAAACAGTATGGCGAGATCAAAGATTTTAGTTGTCAACCCAAATTTGTCTTGCAGGAAAAGCCGAAGGTGACGTATATAGCAGATTTCCTTGTGACTGCGCTGGATGGAAGCGAACGAGTTATTGACATAAAAGGAGCGGAAACGTCTACTTTTAGAGTTAAATTGAAGCTGTTTCAAGGTAAATATCCGACTATGCATTACTTACAAAGCATCGAGGGGAATTTGTTCTGTTACAGCAAGTGAAGAAGGAGAGAGCGGCTCGGAAACGGGATGCGAATAAATTACTCAAACGAGCAGAAGGGAAGATGAAAAATGCCAGAACTGGCCGGAGTGCAAGTCAAATTCACCGTATTAAAAAATGAGGATATCAGTAAATACCTTGATGAACGTGAGAAAAGTGATCTATCTCGTATTCTGTGGAAGATTCAAGAGCTGCGGCTTCTGGACAGAAAGCCTCCACTTAATACGTATCTGGTAGTTAACACAGACGAACCATATGCCACTGATATAGTTCGTATCATGCAAACTAATAACCATTGGGGGCCAATAAGTGACTCAAATCAAGCGGAGATGAAATTTGAGGGTAATGCGCTTATTCTTTCGGAAGTGGAGGAGGAGATAAAATGAAACACTCCCAAAATGAAATTGAACGTCCAGAAGTAACGCGACGGATCATAGAATTGCTGGACAAACAAAATGAGAAAGGCCTCAAGAAGTATGGAACCACAATAGACCAGGTATCAGATATGGCCTATGACTGGAAGCTCATGGCGCTGGAGGAGGCAGCTGATTTAATTCAGTACCTCCAGAAAGAGGTTATACGGCTTGAAAGACTTCTTAATCCGATCTAGGCAAAACAAAAGGAGCATAGAGGGTTCTTAATTAATCCTCTTGCTCCTCAGTAATAAACAAATCTTCAATCGCAACATCTAGCGCTTTAGCGATAGCGAATAAATGCCAGGCTTCATGGCGGCTGTTTTTATCAAATCTACTAATTGAACCTTGTGGAATTCCAGTCATTTCAGACAATTCCGTTTGAATGATACCTTTCTTTTTTAACAAGGGTGTCAGATTCGGTTTCACTTTAAACAATGTACTTCACCTCTCAGCCGAATTATACGATAGCGAATAATTTTTAGCAAGGCATGTTGACTTAATATTCGATATCGTATATTATTAGGACAATCAATAAATATTCGAAATACGATATCGAATTTACGGAGGTATATTTTTATGAGAAAGACATACAAGCAATGGGTGTTCTGGCAAGATGGTTTTTGGGAATTCGAATGGAGTTTCGTCCTACTTACAATTTGGATCAAAGAATTAAAAACTCGTCTGAGCGAGTATAAACAGGTCATTAAGCTCAGAGCGTTCGCCGGGATTATCCGGTGAGGTTGGCACAAGCCAAGATCAGTTCAGGAAACTTTTCCTACGCTGAATGATTCGATACGCAACGCAACACTGTACCCAAAAGAGCAACAATGTACTGGAACCAAAAACGTAATGGAGGCATGGTGTATGACAGAACAAGAAATGGATGAGTTCACTACAGCATTGGTGGAACGTTACGTGGATATACAAAAATTTGCTTCAGTTAACAGTGAATTATTGAACATATGGGATGAGGTAATTGATACCTTACCGCCTAAAATAAAAGGTGATTTTCAAGAGAAATATAATCGCCGCATAAGGGAGGGGAGCTTGTGAAAAAGCTCGACTTAAACAATATCGAAGATGAGCCGATTGAGGTCCAGCAGGCTGTAGCCTTCTACACATCACATACGATAAATAAAGTGCGTGTAACAACGGAAGAAAGGTGTAAACATTATTCTATTTTAGAGGAAGTAGGACTGCTTGAACCCCTAAAATCCGTAGTGGAGCCGTAGCGGTTTAGGCACAAAATATAAGCATAAGCACAGAAAATACGAATCAATCTGTTGGGAAGGTGGCGAGGGAGAATGTCTCATCAAACATTCTGGAAACCGGAGAAAAAAGTTAAAGAGAAGAAGTCGTACAGCAGCCTTGGACAGCGAAAGAAAAGCAGAAATCCGATTCCAGATTGGAAGAAAGACATCTTTGCTCACCACCAGTCACGTCCATCCCGGGCTGATCGAGCCGAGTTTCCACCAGAAGTTGTTAAGGAACTGATTGAGGAAACGGATGGGTTATGCCAGTGCAACTGCGGACGAAATGCAACACAAACTCACCACGTAATGCCAAGAGGTCGGAGCGGACGCGGTGTTAAGACCAATGCCATGCGTGTCTGCGATTTGTGTCATGACCGTATTCAGACGAACGAAGAAGAGCTTCAAAGCTGGATATCAACATACTCTCTGATTCATGGACCTAGATTTTGGTATGACGAGCAGGATTGGGAAGAGTTCAACCGCAAGCAGGCGGCACAGGAACGTTTGATAGCTCAAAAGCAGGAACGATTGGAATCTATAAAGCCAGTCATGGATTTACTTACTACAGCGGCGGGACGCTCATTAAAAAGCAAAGAGATTCGGTTGCTAGAGTCTATGGATACTAAGCAAATGAGTGTATTTAGCATCATGATATCCGATGCCTTGAACAATTTCAGTAAACCAGCTCCTTCATATGGTTATGGTGAACGATTTGAAGATTAGCCCCCAAGGGCAGAGAGGACAAACACATGGATAAAGTGATTTTAACCAAAGCACAGGCAAAGGCGATTGAACTGTGGAAAGAGGAACGTTCGGATATTGAAGGTTTGGTTAGAAAGCACGTAACTGAGGTTTGGGTTTGGGAAGAAATGAAGCCACTGAATGGTATGCCGCTAGACAAACTCATTCGTGCTTTATACATCGGCTATGAAGTCGAACAAACAATGGAAGAAAAGCTATTGGAATTGTATAGGGAAGGGCTACCATGTCCAACAACCCCTAGTGAAGATTCAGCTTTCCGCGAAGGGATGAAAAAGGCGTGTGAAATAGCTGGGATTAAGGTTAAGTGGGCTAGAAATTAGGCCCCATAGGGGATAAGAAGGAGGGAACAGCCCTCCATAAGGGGGATACACATATGCGTAAATTAAGCCTGTTCTCTGGGATCGGTGGAATTGATTTGGCTGCTCATTGGGCAGGCATGGAGACGGTAGCATTTTGCGAACGTGAGCCGTTTCCGCAGCAAGTGCTTCGCAAGCACTGGCCCATGGTCCCAATCTACGATGATGTACGAAACGTAACGAAAGAGAGGCTACAGGCTGATGGAATCGACACAGACTCAATTGGAATTATTTCCGCCGGATATCCTTGCCAACCTTTTAGTAACGCCGGGCAGCGAAAAGGCGAAGCAGATGACCGTCATCTCTGGCCGGAGGTTAGCAGGATACTACAAGAGATTAGGCCCCCTTGGTTTGTTGGTGAAAATGTTGCTGGTCACATCACATTGGGACTCGACGATGTGCTTGATGACCTGGACAACATCGGCTACACCGCGCAACCGTTCGTTATTCCGGCTGGAGCTGTTGACGCGCAACATGAGAGAGCAAGGGTGTTCATTCTTGCCTACACCGACTGCCAGCGATTACAGGGGGGGCAGGTCTCCCGAGGCCGCAGCCAAATGCGGCAGAGGGCCGAACAACAATTTCAGGGATTATTGCAGACAAGTACATGGTCTAAAGTATCCGCCGCCGACTTTAGTAGAGCGACTTATGGGGTTTCCCGAAGGATGGACGAGCATAGAATAAAGGCCCTAGGAAACGCGGTGGTGCCGTATCAGATATACCCTATCCTAGCAGCTATAAAAGCCATAAATGACAGTCTATAAGGGGGATACACCATGCAAGGAGTACGAAGCCCATTAATCTGGTTTGGCGGTAAGAGCAAATATGCACAGCACATCATAAGCAAGTTTCCTGCGCACCGCGTTTATATCGAACCTTTTGGCGGAGCTGCTCATGTAATCTCTCAGAAGCCAAGAGTAGCGCATGAGGTGTACAACGATATTGACGGTAACGTAGTGAACTTCCTCATGGTTGCGAGGGAAGAACCGGAGAAGTTACAAAATGAATGCGAAAGCCTGCCATATAGCCGCATGCTTTACGAGCAATGGCTAAACGAACCGTTACCTCGAGATCCGTTCGAAAGAGCTGTAAGGTTTTTCTACATGAATCGTTCCGGCATATCCCAGGGGAACGCGAATGAGATAGCAAGAACAGGATGGAGGCACAGCACAAAGTCCGGATCCAACCCAGCGACAGGGTATATAAGCGCCTGCCAGTTATTTAGTGCTTTCGCTGAACGGATGAAATGTGTGATGATTGAGAATTTTGATTTTCGGACTTTGATTCCTAAATACGATGGGAAAGACGTTTTGTTTTACGTCGATCCACCCTACATCGGTCGTGAAAAACAGTATGCCTTAACGGATAAAGACAAGGAAAGCCCGGAGAAGTTACACAGAGATTTGGCTGCTATTTTAAACGACGTGAAGGGAAACGTTGTTCTCTCATATTATGCGGATCCGTTGCTGGACGAACTTTACCCAAACTGGAACAGAGATACCTTCCAGGCATATAAGCAGGTTGTTGGTGGTGATGGATTGGGAACGGAAACCGAGGAACTACTGCTAATGAACTTCGACAATCGCCAATTAACACTATTTTAAGGGGGATACACCCCCTACTACCTATAAAGGAGAGATAACACATGGATATGAACTTAATCATTAATAACCAATTGGCAGCATTAAACGAAGAAGGTTATGTAGAGAAAATCATTAAGAAGCAACTGGAAGAAACTATTAAGGATGTTGTCGAAGATTCCTTGCGTAGTTGGAGTGACTTCGGAAAAGGGTTGAAAGAAACGGTAAAAGGGCAACTACAAATCAATCTCGATAAGTTGGACATCCCTTCGTACAACCAAGTTATTCTGAACGTTATTAAAAGTGAGTTAGAGCGTTCGATTCATGAAGAAGGCGCAGCGAGAATACAAGAGCAGTTACAAGAGTTGCTGGGAACAGGGAAGAATGAATATAGATTATCAGAATTAGTAAAAGAAATGGTTGAGGATGAGCTTAAACTTGAAGAACTGTCTTATGAAGAGGTTGAGCAAATCACGGTTATTGTAGAGGAAAAATACGGAACCAAGTACGTATATATGGACCCGAAAGAAGATGTTGAGTGGTACCAATGCAAATATATGATATCGCTTGAAAAAGATATGACCGTATCAAGAGCCGAGGTTTCAGATAAGAAATTCGATAACCGTGTGATTATGGGTGGAATGTACGGATTGGATGCGACTTTGTTCAAGATGTGGACTCAAAAAGCAACACTGGTCATAGATGATTACGAAACGGAGTTTGGAAACCCTGAATTTGAATGAGGCATAACAGCCTCTTACCCTACACCCCTATATAAGGAGCGATAAGCATGAGAGATATTAAATTCCGTGGTAAACGGCTTGATATCTCCGAATGGGTATTCGGAGATATCTGGCAGCACAACGGCAGGGTGGACATTGTAGATCATAGAGCGCAATCACATCCAGTAGACCCTGAAACAGTAGGTCAGTTTGTAAAATATTACGGATTAGAGTTTTACGATTGCGACATTATGTTCATTGCCTGCGACTGCGATAGTGAATACGGGTGTACGCACAATGATAGCAAATATATGGTTGTTTGGAACAAGGAAACGGCTGGTTACGTGCTGAAAAGCCACTCCACCGGACGTTTGCATTCGTTGGATGAATTTGGTGAAGAAAATATGCATATCGCTGGAAACATACACGATAACCCGGAGCTGCTACACCCCCAAGGAGAGTAACCACCAATACAATACGCTCCTGGTTGAGCGTTGGAAGGATGATAGATATGATACCAAATTATTATATGATGTGGCACGATCTGCGCGAGGAAATTAACCGCCTTGAAGCAGAGGGGATTGAGGATAACAATCTGGATTTGGGAGACTTGCAGCGGATGATGGACGAACTTGAAATGGATCATCGGGATTAAACCGATACAGGGTGTAGGTAACACCTGCACCCGATCATATCTTTCGCTTACATGTAAATAATACAGGACGCGGTGTCCCTCTACCCAGAAGCAGGATATAAGATTATGAAGAAGCCAGAAATAATATTAGAAAATGTTATGTAAACCCTGATTATTACAAAGAATCAACTTATCCGATACATGTAATTAATCATGGGAAACAGTGACTGACCCAGCGGTATAACGAATCCTCCTAATTATGAATAGGTAAAATATTAAGGTTAATTGGTATTTTTATAAAAGGATATCAGCTAATAACTTGACCTATCTCTACTACTCAGACAAACTAACCTTCTCTCTTATCTTGTCTGTAATTTCTAATAACAAATCCAAGCTTTCGTTAATGTTATTTAGAAACTCACTTGAAGAAGTGTAATTACCGATCCCCATAGAATAGGTTGTAGAGCCGTCCTCATTTTTAGTTTTGGATAAACCAGAATCAACTTGGTTGGGTCTGAAATTGTGTACAATATTATTTCTGAAGTCCTTTATCTCTTTAAATACAGGGTTTTCTGGTAATGAATTGAGATATGCATAAAGATCACTATCCTTCGTCTTAAGTTTTTTCATTACTCTAATTCTAAAACCTAGAGTTGTCTCCACATCAAACTGATATTTTACATTGACAAGATGATAGACCGAATCAATTACTCCTTCAAATCGAGTATAGTAGCTGTCCATATAAAAACTGAACCAATACAAATTACCAAAATGCTCTTCTTTAAAATGCGGAAAATATTGAATGCTTTCGCCATTATCGCCTGGTGATTTGTACCATTCTTCATCTGGGATTCCGGCATCATAATAGGACTTGAGTAAGGTGTAGTTAGTAATCAAATCAAAGATTCTGTTGTTGAATTCTCGAATCCAGTAGCTCAAATTAATACCATGGTAGCCATCAAAGAGATTAAGAACATTAAACTTTCTCTTGGGATCACTGAGGCCGAGGTTATTAATGACCTCTACCTTTTCTCCACAAATCTTTTGCCAATCCTCTTTTAATGGGTTTCTTGCATAATCGTAAATATCCATGTTAGGTAGTCCCCTTCTTGTCGAATTTTGTATTTTTTAATCTATATTTAATTTGGCAGCGACTGTCAGCCTATATGAAGTATAATATCACAAGTGGAATATTCTGAGAAATAAACAGGTTAAGAAAGATATTGTTGCTATGTGCGGTAGTGGTTTAACTATCTTAATAGTTCGGGGATAATACTTGGTTTTCGGACAACTTATAGCTTATGTTGATAGCAGATTTAATCAGTCCTAGATAACTATATTTATTTCTTGAAATTCAAATAATATATCATTTTCCTTTGAAAGGGATGCGTGTTTATGGAACATATGCAATCTGTAATAATAAGTGATCAATCTCATAAAGATTCTTCTGATACACACGAAATAGTCCAAGTAAACTTTTTTGACGATGTAGATGCGGTAGATATAAGAAAAACAAAGTGGCTGCTAAACAAATATACTGACTTAATTGATGTAATCAAAAACTATGAATACTCACTTCAACAATTGGAAAACGGAATGGCTGCATATGATCTACTTTCAGCGGAAGGCTCGGTTGCCAAGCGAGTTTCTGGACAAGAACTGACAGCAGATGTGACAGCTAACGCCGTTCTGCTCAAAGACCAGCGCCATGTGAATTATAAATTCTATCAATTCCTTACGAATAACATTAAGTTTGCAATAAATAATATGCGTGATAAGCACGAGGGATTGATAGCAAAGCTGTTATTTTTGGATGGTATGAAATATCTCAAAGCTCAACAATATTTGGAAAAAGGTTATCGCAAGGACATTCCTCCTATCTCAGCAACTACATTTGCAGATAAACGGCGTAGGGTTATTGTTAATATAGCAAACAGCCTAAAAACAAACCGTACATTGGATTTTGTCACCATCGACTATGGCCGGGGACGAAACCAAGAAGGAGAAATTGGGCTGAGGATGCCAGAAGTAAATTAGACCGTAAGGGCTTAAGCCTTTGCGGTCTTAATTTTAGGTGTCTAAAGTTCTAGACTGAAAATAAAGTAATAGTCTTGACGATGCTTCATTAAGCTAACGGGCAGTTTAGTTGAACAAGATAAGTGGAGGTTTTATGTCGCATTTGACGCAAACTGTGAAGGAGGAAGCTGGGAAAATGATAGCTAAGTGTAAAGTGTTGAGTTAACTATCCAGCTTGTTTGTTGATGTCTTTAATGTTTGTGCAGCCTCATCGAGATAGATATCTAAAAAAGTACCATCAGTAAATTTAATAACCACAGCATTAGTAGTGATGGCGACATCTTCAATCGTCCTACCTTTAAGTTTTTCAGGTATAACTTTGAAATTAGTCGATTCCACATTCATCAAATCCTTTCATTGATTACACATCTTAGTAATCGGTAATAAGTATATAAAACCTATATTAGTCTAACACTTCTCATAATAACAGTAAAAGATGAATGATAGAAATACTGAACAGTACGAAGATATTGTGTAATAAAAGAAAGCGTGCTTATTCAACTAACGAGGAACGTTAGTTCAATGGAAAAGCGACAGTCTAGGACTTTTTTTTCGTTCTTGGCTGTCGCTGTTTCAATTTCTAGGCTCAGTCTACTACTTTATTTTCTGCTGATAGTAGGAACTAATAAATCCGTAGTAGGCGCGTAGTAGAAAGGATTTACACTTTATTCAGGAACAAATTAAATCCATTCTAGGAGGCAATAAACATGGCACATAGTTACGCTTACTTGGACAAGGAAAAAATTCTCCATCTCCATCCATTGGAAGATGAAGCAGTTAAGCATGGCAAGTATGTGGGTACAAATTTGGATTACGACGAAAGTGGTTTTCCGGTTATCGGCGGCGAAGGTGTAATCTATTATGCAGACAAAGACACAGCTTATGTAAACGGAAATGAAGATAATGGCAAACAAATTGCTGTACCAAGTGGCCTTAAATCACTAGCTAGTCAACTTCTGTAATCGTTAAGATTTAAATGTGGTGGCGGAATAGACGCAAGGCCGCGATACACGCCTCGCCCACATCGAACTACAACTAATTCGAACAGCCGTAAAGAGGGTCATAATACCCCATCAATAAGGGCGGCAGATTGTTCCGCACGTAATGCGGACTATAGCGATTGACGGTAATCGCTGTGAAATAATTCCCGTTGGGAACCATTCCGCATGTATAAGGGAGCGGCAGTGGCAAGCGCATGACGGAGGGTTAGGGCGCATTCAAAACTAAATCGGAGACAGGACTCAAATTAACGATCACTACAATAGGAGCAGCGATTTTACGCTGCTCTTTTTAATTTTGAATGAAAGGCTGTATTGTTTTATAAAATTCTGTATCCTTAATGTCGATACTATCGTATGGAACAATATAGGAGATGAATTTGAGTGAAGAAGAAGATAAGGGATGGACTAATTTTTTATGTAGTAGTACCGCTATTTTTAACATGGTTTATATGGTTCCCCCTTGGTATGAATTATTTGTATTGGACAGAAATGAAAAGTGAATTTCACATTCAAGAAGGCTACTGGGAATTCTTTGGACGAAATTGGTATAAAAAATCTTTTAACATTAGAGTGGACTATCGAAGAGAATACAAAGAAAAACAAGAGAAAGCTGCTGAATAGTGGCTTTTTTATTTGTTCAGGAAACTTTTCCTTAGCTTCAGATACATTATCAAAAAGGGGTGAATAATAAGATTATGGGGCGAAAGAGAGATCCGAAACGGGACGAAGCATTTGATTTATACAAAGCCAGTTCCGGCAACATACGTCTCACAGATATAGCCTCTCAACTTAGTGTATCTGAAGGTACGGTAAGAGGATGGAAGGCTAAAGATAAGTGGGAGGGTTTAATTGCTGGAGAAGTGAAGGATACGGAACGTTCTGATGAAAATGGAGCGCCTTATAATAAAGAGGCTCCAGTTAAAGATGAAGACCCAACATCATATCCTGATGAGCTTTTTCTAAAAGCTGTCCAAATTGTAGCCGAGGCCAAACAAGCCTCGGTTTCTTTATTACAGAGAAGGATGAGGATAGGCTATAGCAGAGCAGCTCGACTGATTGATGAAATGGAGCGGCGTAAATTTGTCGGTACATATCAAGGTGATAAGCCAAGAGAGGTATATGCTACCCTGCTAACAGTTGATGCGCTCTCTAAAGAGCTAAAAGACGCTGCTCCAGAAATACGGAACGTTCCGAAAAAAATACCGGAACGCTCTATTGATATGGAGCGTTCCAAAACAAAAAAGAGCGTTCCAGTAATCGAGGAGAAGCCAGAACCGGAAATTCCGGACGAAGAGGGGTTAACGCCGAAACAGCGGATCTTCATAATGGAATACCTCAGAGATTTCAACGCGACAAGGGCGGCAATGGCTGCTGGATATAGTAAGAAAACAGCATATTCAATTGGATGGGAATTATTGAGGAAACCTGAAATTAAGGCTGCGATACAGAATTACAACGAATCCCTGATGGATGGGGTTGGTTTAAATGCTCAGCGCGTTCTAATGGAGTACATGAAAATTGCTTTTGCAGACATAACGGACTACGTAGAATTCGGTCAAAAGGAAGAGGATGTTCTTGGCTTAGAAGGAGACCCTGTGTTTGATCCAGACACTGGAGAAACGAAGAAATACAGATACAATTATGTTTCTTTTAAAAATAGTGATGAAATTGATGGTACTCTGGTTTCAGAAGTCAAGCAGGGCAAGGATGGCGTAAGTGTTAAACTACACGATAAAACTAAGGCATTGGATGTGCTGACTAAATACATGGATCTGCTTCCAGACAAACATAAACGAATGGTTGAAGATGAAAAACTTAAGATGCAGCGTGAGAAACTTGAACTTGAAAGAGCAAAAGTCACGGGAGAAGGAAATACAGAAGACGATCTAATTGACGATTGGGTAGAGGCGGTGGTAGGTGATGAAGCAGAAGGATTCGCCGGAGACGAAACGGAGGCTTCAAGCATTCAAGATACGGATTCCTGAGTATCGTAAGAATCCTATATTGTTCTGTCAAGAAATGCTTAAGTTCTACCCTGATGATTGGCAGGCAAGCACTCTAATGGATTTAGCTAATAATCCGCGCGTTTCAGTACGTTCAGGTCAAGGCGTAGGAAAAACTGGGCTGGAAGCTGCAACAGCCCTTTGGTTTCTGTCCTGCTTCCCTTATCCAAAGGTGATTTGTACAGCTCCTACAAGACAGCAGCTACATGACGTGTTATGGGCTGAGATTAATAAATGGCAATCTAAAAGTCCGGTATTGAAACGAATCCTTAAGTGGACTAAGACCAAAATATACATGAAGAATTATGAGGAACGCTGGTTCGCTACAGCTCGGACAGCAACCAAGCCTGAGAATATGCAGGGCTTCCATGAGGACTACATGCTATTTATTGTGGATGAAGCATCGGGTGTTGCTGATCCAATCATGGAAGCTATTTTAGGTACGTTGTCGGGTGAGTTCAACAAAATATTGATGTGCGGCAACCCGACAAAAACGTCGGGTGTTTTTTATGATTCACACAATAAGGATAGATCCGATTATAAAACACGTAAGGTATCCTGTTTGGACAGTCCTAGAACAAGTAAAGAAAACATCGCTATGCTTAAGCGGAAATATGGAGAGGGAAGCGATGTATGGCGTGTCCGTGTAGAAGGCGAGTTTCCCCGTGGTGAATCTGATACATTCATCTCTCTGGAAGCTGCTGAATTTGCCAAAGATGAAGTTAAAATTGAACCTTCTGGAACAAAGCTATTTGTTGGCGTTGACGTTGCACGTTTTGGAGATGATGAGACAACCATGTATGCACGTATGGGCGGCAAGGTGGTAAAGACTCATTTCCACCACAAGCAGGACACTATGACAACTACAGGATGGGTATTGCGCCTGGTTGATGATGTGAAGGTCGAACATTCAGAAGTGGATGAAGTAGAAATAAGAATTGATGATAGCGGAATAGGTGGAGCTGTAACAGATAGATTGAATGAGATTAATGAGGAGAAAGGGTTGGGCTACACCATTATTCCAGTTAATAACGGATCGGCAGCAGAAGATGCTCATTACGGCAATCTTGGGGCAGAGCAATGGGGCCACATAAAGGAAATGCTTGAGGCTAACATGAGTAATTATGTTCTTGGCAAACCTGGAGATTTACAGTTGCCAGATGATGAAAAACTGATAACGCAGCTCACTTCCCGAAAATGGCGGATGGGTAGTAATGGCAAGATATTTCTGGAGCGTAAAGAGGATATGAAAAAACGTGGCCTTCAATCTCCAGACAGAGCAGATGGTTTTATTTTGGCGTTTGCAAATGTTCAAACTGAATCCGGTTTTGCGTTTGGTTGAAATTTATGGAAGAGAACAAATGATAGTTATATAATTAACAACATAAATATATTATTTGGAGGACTTCATGAAACCGAAGCTATTTATTGGATCTTCAGCAGAGTCAAGAGCAATTGCTTTCGCTGTACAGGAAAATTTAGATTATGATGCCGAATGCACCGTTTGGACCCAAGGTGTATTCAATTTGTCTGTTACGGCATTGAGCAGCTTAATTAAACAGGCTTCCATTAGTGATTTTGCTGTATTTATTTTCAGTTCTGATGATATAACTGAAATGAGAAATAAAGCTAATCCTACAGTTAGAGACAATGTCATTTTTGAAACAGGACTTTTTATTGGAAAGATTGGAGTCGAACGGGTTTATTTTGTAACCCCTTCTGAAAATCAAGACCTCCACCTTCCCACTGATCTACTAGGAATTTCTCCCGGTCGCTTTGATAGTACACGAGATGATCTTACGGCAGCGCTTGGTTCATTTTGTAACCAGGTTCGAAGGAATATTGGGGAACTTGGTGCTATTAACCCATCTAATGAAACTACAGAATCCAAAGAAGTGAAATATGATTTTGAATATACCGATGCTTATAAGAATTTAGACATAAGTCTTATTGAATCAATTAAGGAAACGCTTCCTATTAATGGTTCTATTAACTTCATCAGGACTCATAGTTTTGAAGGTTCTTATCGAAGGGATTTACTTGATGATTTGAGGAATTTCCATCAAGATGGAGATAATGCAACAATGGAGTTTGTAAATCCAGAGCTTGAAGGATTAAGGAAACAGTTATACCAAGACGTAAATAAATTTTTATTTCTTTTGGCTAAAAACACTTGGGTAAATAAAATGAATTCTGATTATTCTAGTGTGCCGAGTGATTGGGAGGAGGAACAGCCCGAACGTTTTAATCAAGTGATCAGTGAAATCCATGATACTGCGGAAAGCATTTGTTCAACTTACGACCTTTTAATTAGAAGGTCGAGATTACTTCTTGCGGTATAGGCATAAATCCGTAGTAACACCGTAATAACTCAATGATATTATTTAGACATAGAAATATGAACGAATACTGGAGGCAGGAAAAATTTCCTGACCTCTTTTTTGTTGCGTCAGAAGGGAGGTACAGATTTGGGTGTACGACAGTGGATAATTAATTGGTTAGCTGCGGGAAGACCGAAGAACGAACCTGAACGACAGACGGAAAGCTATCCATTCCCGTTTGGTATCATGATGAGTAAGGGAAGTAACCAGCCAGCGCCGAAGAGAACACCGACCAACTTACGAACGTTATCGGAATCCCCGATTCCACGCAGAGCAATTAATGTTATCAAGAATGGAATCACAAAGCTGAACTGGTCCGTAGCTGCCATCGACGAGAACGATACAGAAAAATATAGAGAGATATGCAAAGTTATTGAACGATCATTACTAAAGCCGAATCCTGGTGACTCATTCCGTTCATGGATTGAGCAAATGGTTGAAGATATGCTTGTATGTAGTGCAGGTTCATCGGAAGTGTTGAAAGCTGGCGATCCTCTTAGGCCGTTCAGGATGTATCCGGTGGACTCTTTCTCTGTCGACCTTTACCCGGACTGGGATGGAAAAGATAATTCATGGCGTTATGCACAGCGGGTTAACGGACAATATGTTCACTTAACATCTTCCGACCTGATGTATATACGAATGAATCCAAGAACAAATACTCCTTTTGGACTATCACCACTCGAAACGGTTTGGGAATCGGTGCAAAGCTTCATTACAGCTCATCGTTCTGCTGGGAAGCAGGCTTCAAACACGGCAATAAGGAAGTTGATTAATCTTGGAAAGAACACTGATACCAAGGCGGTTGCGGCTTTTCGTGCATATTGGGAGAATGAAGTAATAGGACGTGGGTTGAACCCAATTATCGGGGGAGAGAACCCAAGTGTACTTGATCTAGGGGCTACGGATGATAAGGCATTGTTTCTTGAGTGGCAGCGCTTCTTAATTGAGATCGTAGCGATTGCTTTTGATATATCCCCTAAGAAACTGGGGCAGACGAAAGATGTTAACCGCTCTACAGCAGATAGCGAAGACGACGACACGAACGAAACGGTCAAGTCTATAGCTGAAAACATTGTGGAACATATCAACAATCACATCATTGACGGTATTTTTAAGCTGGGCGGAGTGATCGAGTTTAAATTTCATTATGAAGCATCGTTAAAAGATCAAAAACTCAAAGCTGATATTGATGCGATTTATCTCGACCGGAGAGTTACGACACCAGATGAAGTACGTGATGGTCTGGCGCGTAAAGCATTGCCTAATAAACATGGCGAAGTATTATTACAACCAGGTAATACCGCAGCTATTGATTTGAATAAAACTCAGGAAGAAATACAAGGGGAGAAGGACAGGCTGTTAAGCAATCTTCCTGAAGATGATCCGCTGAACAATAAGAACAAAACAGAAAAGGATGAATCTGACACCGCTGAAGAGTAGGTGTTTTTATTTTGCCCTGAGAGGCGGTGAGGACGTGTTTACAAGGTTTGTTTGCAGTGTTGTGAGACTGACATATCCAAGGTCAGTGCCGACACCGAGAAACCGAGCAGAACGCAGACAACAGAAATATCACGGAGGGAGGTGAGAATCTAAATGCTTAAAACGTTGAAAATGAGCAACCAGCGGATGCGTGTTCAGGACTTCAAGTTATCCGAAGAAGGAGGACATCCAAACAAGGTTCCTTTCAAATGTGCTCTTTTCGCAGTTGACCAACCAAGTGATGGCTCACCTCATGGTGCTGGTGGGAAACGTATTCGTATTTCATCAAGTGTTTGCGACAAATATCTTCAAACTTTCGTTGGTATGGCCTTGAATATTGACTATGCCAACGGTATGGCGGACCATGATCCGCGATTTAAAGTCGCTGTGATTGATAAGGCTTACCGTTCGCTTGATGGGTATGCATGGATTGATGGATACATTTACGCAAAGGATTTTCCTGATGTGGTTGCGACTATTCGTTACTACAATGGGCTGGCGGCTGAGTATGACTGGAGCGAATATCAATTCGGAGCATCGTTGGAAATGGAAGCCGCAGTTCAGGATGCTACTGATTTGGATGATGTGCTAGATGTAATTGAATTTTGTGGTACGGGAGCAGCTATCCTGTTCGCTGATGCCGCTGCCTATAAAACAACGAGCTTTGCTGCTCGTAACATGAAAAAGGACAAGGAGGATGTCGATATGACACCGGAACAAATTAAAGCGATGGAAGAGTCTATGAAGGCATTACAAGACGGTATGACTGCTATCACTGCGAGTGTGCAAAGCGTGGTCACAGAGGTGGGAGCAATTAAAACAGATATCACCACCATGAAAGCTGCAAGTGAAGAAGCTGAACAGAAGACTGCTGAAGAACAAGCTGCTGCTGACCTAAAGGCTGCTCAAGATAGAGCAGATGCTTTAGAAAAAGAATTGAAAGAGTTAAAAGCAGCGGGTGCGCCTCCAGCAGAGCCAGAACGCAAAACATTCAGCGCGTCCGCATTATTGTCCAAGTATGGCAGTAATGCCAATCTTGCAGCCGGAGCGGAAGTAAATGATTACAAAACCTTCTGTGCTTCTGTCGATGCTTTGGACCTTCCTTCTTCCGAATCCTTCAAACTTAAAATGCAGGCAAAAGCACAATTTGCCGAAAAGGAGAGTGTGTAATACATGAATAACCGTGTTGGAGTAGCTCAATTTGTTTCGGTTGCTGCGGCAGCTCAGTTTCAGGGGCCAGGGGCAATTATCACAGACGATTTTCAGAAGGAAATTACGGATGTACTACGTCGAACATCTATTTTGGATGGACGCTTGAATTATGTACCAGCAACAGGTGATATTTCTACTTATTATGAACAGAATACTGTGAATGGCGGCGCGTTCATTGATCCGCGTAACCCTTCCGCTACAGCAAGCAGCAATCAACGTACACCTCATGGTGTGAAGATCAAAGCTCTTACGAACCAAGTTAACTTTGGACATTATGATGTAACGCTGGGTCAGCAACAAAACAACTTTCCTGAATTGAAAGCCAAGGATCTGAACGACATGCTGAATGCCATTGGACTTACGCATGGTAAAGCACTTTGGAGAGGTAATGACACTGGTTTGGCTGTACCTACAACCTTACAATATGTAGGACTTGCAAGTCAGATTACGAACACATTCACAGTTGGGGCAACGGCTTCAATTGTATCTGCTATTCGGGCCAAGGTAGCTGCGATGGTGGCGAGTGAACTGTACGAACTTATGCCAACGGCTATATACATTCACCCTATCGCACATCACTATCTGGAGGAAGAAGAACGGAATGCTGCCAACAATGAAACGCAAATCAGCAACCTCAAGAAAACAACGGTGGCTGGCTTAGAAGTGTTGGCTATTATGACGGCCGCAGGTCTGCTGCCGATCATTCCAGAGCCGTTTATTCCTTCAACAGTTAATGCAAAAACGGCGACAAACACTGACTACGGAATTGCCATCGTCACAGAGCCTATGATTGAGTATCACTATGTTGGTGAGAAGGGCATCTATCTCTTTCAATTGGGTACAACGTCGAACCTCCAAGAACAGTACGTAGGTATCAAATATGGCGCTCCAGTAGCCAAAGGTCCAAGTTACGCACATGCTTACGGCACAATTGAGCGTCCGACGATCACGGCGGTATCCTAATAAATTTTAAAGTCAGGGGACGGTTAATGTGACCGTCTCTTTTCATTTTGAGAGGAGATGATTCAGTTGGCAAAATCGAATCTAGATAAGCTGAAAGATGCAATTGCTGAAAGCACTACATTGTTGGATCAAGCTGAGATTGGAGAGAGCGGAGGGCAATACCCTCAACAATCGGTAGATGTGTTCAAGGCAACTGTTGCAGCGGCAGAGGTACTGGTTAGCACTGAAGGCGCAGAGCCGAGCCAGTTCGACGCTCAAACAACGGCGCTGAATGATGCACGTAGTTCTTTTCTTGCTACGAGAATTCCAGCGGTCCGAAAAGTTACGCTTCGTGGTACACCAAGCCAGCGAAAGGGGGCTCACACGATTCATTTTAAAAATGGGGTTGTTAACTTTGTGGATGGCGAAGCACAGTTACCGGATGAACTGGCAGACGAGCTTGCTGATGCTGGCTATGTAGAATGAGTCAGTATCTTGAGTTAACGGATTCTGACTTCGTTCCGGTAGGGATCAAATTAACTACTCCACTTATTCTCAGAGCATCAGCCGTAATTGATGGACGGTGCAAACGTGAGATCGGAGTTACAACATATACCGAGCGTATACCGCTTACCGATCAGCAGCGAGGGCATTTGTCTTATTACCCGGTTGTAGAGGTGAAGGAGGTAAAGGGCAGGCTGAAGCAGGGATTGATGGGTAATTTCTTTGGTCCGCCAGGATTCGAAACAATCGCTGATATCGGCACAATTGATATAGACAAGGATATTGGTACAGTCTGGTGCGGTTATTCTTCTTTCGGTTCAGCGTATGCAGAGCTAGAAGTGACGTATACCAGTGGTTGGGAGACTATACCTGATAAGGTCAAGGTGGCATGTGGACTGATCATAGGGCAGTTAGCTGGGAACCCGAACACCAACG
The DNA here is from genome assembly GCF_006874425.1 of Paenibacillus ottowii. Classification (GTDB taxonomy): domain Bacteria; phylum Bacillota; class Bacilli; order Paenibacillales; family Paenibacillaceae; genus Paenibacillus; species Paenibacillus ottowii. The sequence continues at coordinate 172,637 of NZ_VIJZ01000002.1, read as the reverse complement.
TGAAATCGAAGAAGGACTTCGACTTAAACATTGAATACTTCGGCAACAGTATGATCACGCCAGAAATAGCCGATCTTCTGTCTGAGTTTGAACATAGGTCATTTAGGTAGGTGATGAAAGTTGTTCTATGAGTTCTTACACCGCCATACGCCGTGTGTGGTGGACGGAAACGAAGATGTAGTGATTCTATCAAGGGAAACCAAAGCGACGACTGTAATGGGCAAAGAATACGTCTATAACGGTGTATTCTCATCTGAATCACTCGTTAATCGTGGTTCCTTGGTACAGGCAGAGGACAGGTTTCTCGTCCTAACCTTAAGGAAAACGGTAGATCAGGACAAATACTGTTCTTTGGTTAAAACGAACGCTGTGGTAGAGGTGCAAAGATACCAGCAAGCTTACGATGCAAATGATAATCCGGTGGGCGATGCGGAATTCACGTCGGTCGCTGCTGATGTTGTTTGTTCTGCACTGTATGTCACAGCACAATTGCGACAACAGGAGCCGGGCTTGCTGCCGAGTACCGTGTTTACCTTGCAGTTACAGACGACAGTCGATGTAAGAGACCCTCAAGACTCAAGTCTATCCGCGCCTGACCGGATTGTAATGGGCGGGAAGACATACCAGGTAGATGTGGTAGATAGGATCAAGTATCCTAACTTGCTGCATGTTCAGCTTTCAGAGGACCGCCGATGATTACAGGGTATGATTCAGCGAAAGCGGCAAAGGATCTGGAGAATAAGCTCGCTGTTGAAATTACCGGGCTAACGAAACTGGTCATGCTGACAGCCAAAAGCGGCATACGGTACTATCCGGCAGTTCGGGACCATTTGGAGATGCACATGTTCGTGCTTGCTAATCAAATGATTTCAGGCGACATTACAGCGGATTACTGGCAGGCGTGGCTTGAACAATTCGGTAAAGGCTCCAAGATGGCAGACAGCAGCCAAAATCCCGGTTTAATAACCTACATGAATAGTGAAGCATGGAACCGACTGAGGTCCAAAGGTGATCGTATTATTGTAGGTCGTTCCCGTGGAAAGTACCGAGCGATTGACGGTACCATGAAGGAATCAGGTGGGGGATATGCTGGAGTAGATTTGGAGGAGCTTGCGGAGCGCGGTGATATTGATCCTTCATTTAGGGCCACACCTCCAACCTACTTTTTACGTATTGCAATCCAGTCCAACCGAAAACGGATTTTGGACGGTATCAGCCGAGTGATCACTGAATTTCCTTATCACAGATACTTCAAGGAGGTAAAGGAGTGAGCCTACAACTTATTGATGCTGTTCAGAATGCTTTAAAAGCAGATTCGGAACTCATGAGCATGCTGAAGCTTACTCCTTCATCACCCTCTGCTGATATCGTAAAGCGATTTACGAAAGGCATGGAGCCTGAGATAACGGTTTCTAAGGATACAGTTCCACATATCTGCCAATATGTCATGCCGGGACGATATGCCACTAATCCACTGGTGTTCGAAGGTAAGTTCTGTATCGACTTTTATGGTAAGACAGCATATGAGGCAAAGCTTCTATTTGAAAGAGCTTTCAAAACCTTGCACGAAAAAAGGTTGTTTGCACAGGGGGTTATGTCCTATCTTTGTGTGCTATCCTATGACTCAGATTTTGCTACTGGCATCCAAGGGGCCAAGGGGTACAAAGCAATTTTCGATGTTGATTACTTGAGAATGAATTGAGGTGAGCAGAATGGCAGAAGCAGCTGTATGGAAAGCAACCGGGAGATCCGGTGATCACAATGGTGTTAACCACGTTGAATATGAGCTGCTGGATTCAGCACAAAAGCGAGTTTCTTTGGCTAAAACCAACGTATCCAGTATTGAAAAAGATGGGGTTAAAATTGAACCGGATGATCAGGAAACTCTATGGTTTAGTGAAGCAAATGCAACCAAGAAGTACAAATTTAATGTTGTTACTCTTGCTGGTACAACTTATGAAACCGAATTGAATTGGACTCAACCTAATCCTCCTAAACCAGAACCTACCGAATGGGATACGCTGATTGCTGAAAAAATCGCGCTTGCTAAAGGGTTGGGTATCATGGGGGTCTGGAATCCAAAACAGGGTTACAAGCTAACCAAAGAGTACAGTCGCATTGCAGAAATTGATAAGCGTTTATGGGAACTGGTCAAATAATCTGACCAGTTTTTTATGTTCACATAAGGAGGATGAAACTTTATGCAACCTTTAGTATTTGATGGTGTGGGGTCAGCACAGGTTTATGAAGAAGGCGGAAGGCTTAAGTTTCTTGATGATAAAATCACTAAAGTCACTTTGCAATTGCAGTTTGATTGGGACAAAGTAATGGGCGGCGATAGTGGATATGCATTCCACTACACTGCTAAGGATTTAGGGGATAAGGCCTCTATGGAAGTTCCTCGTTACTCTGATATTTTGGCTGAGTTGTCTCAAGGGGCTGAATCAGAAAAAGGCACAGTTCAATTTGATGAGGTAGAGCAAGGATTTTTGACCGCTACTGATGGCTATAAATTAAAGGCTCCGACGAAGTATAATGGAACCTTTGTTGATAAGAGTGACCGCGTTTACTTAAAAGACACTGACACAGGAGAACTTACTGAACTGACTCGTGTTGCTTCCACTCCAACAGCAGAACAGTACGTAATTACATCTGATGGAAAAATTACATCTGATGTTGCAAACGAAGGGAAGTTAATAACCGTTACGTTCAAATGGTCAAAAGAGAATGCTACAAGAAGTAGTTTAAGCGGTAAACGCCGTCCGAAACCATTTAAGCTGGTACACCGTTTTTCCTTAACCGATGATCGGAACGGTAAAGAAGTCCCTTGCCAGCTCACTATTTGGAAGGCCCTCGGGGGCGGAACTTTGGACGTGTCCCAAGAACGCAAAAAGCCAACCACTAACACATTGGCGCTGGAGATTATGGAACCGGATATCACGCCGGAAAACCCTAACGGATATGCAGTGGAAATCATTTTCGGTATCTAATTAATCACTAACCCAACCCCCTACCAGAGCGCTAGGGGGCTACATACATTGAGGAGGAAATTTAATGAGTACAGACAAACAATTGGATAAAACGCTTAACATCGGAACTGAAATTCGATTGGCAGAGGGCATCAAAAAGCACGTGAAGATTGGAACAATTGCATTGATCCGTCAGGTTCGTGAAGAGATGGATGGTGTAGTACACAAGTTTTCCTTTTCGATAGGCCGGAAAAAGTGGGAGGCTACCGAAGACCGGGAAGCGGTTGACTGGCCTAAAGTAGAGGATACGTACAAAAAGGTATTTAACCTTGTTCTGGTTGAAGAAATAACTGAAGAAGAGTATGAACAGATTGACCAGGACGGTATTGAAGAACTGGACAAACTATTAGACCGATTTCTATTCTGAGTCGTTTCCTCCAGACCAGGAAGAGAATGATGAGGAAGAACCGGACGAAATGGATTCAGTTGAAAATGATCATGAAACCGACTGGTTAGAACTTTGGGCCTTGTGTATCAGTAATGGAATATCAGATTCCGAATGGCCTAATATGACTATTCCAAAAATTAGAGCGCTCATGAAGGCCAAGAACAGAAACCGGGAATTTGAAATCATTCTTCACGGTGGCAATGTTGAAAACAAAAAGCCGAAGAAGGTTAAGACATTATCTGATCTTGGTTTCTTCGCCAAGTAAATTAAGAGGCATCCGCAATCATGCAGGATGCCTCTTTTTCTGTATTCAGGGCAGGAAAAGTTTCCTGAACCCTATGAAGAGGTGAGCAAAGTGGCGGATTTAAGTAAAGATGTAGTAGGTGCGCGTATAAGCTTGGATACCACCAAGATACTACCTGCTTTCAAAGTAATAGACAACGGAGCAAGGGCGAATGCTGAATCCTTTAAAGTTTTAAATTCTGAACTGGGGCTAAGTGAGAAGAATTTTAAATCCTTAGCCAGTAGTGCGGATAAGTTTGCTTTGAGTGCAGAAGACAGACGGAAGAAGATCCTCGCTGAATCCGAAGCTCTTGTTAAGCAACGCACTGCACAAGCAGAATTAAATACTGCTCGGAAGAATCAATTGGAGCAGGCCAATAAGATAACCGACGAGAAGCTTAGAGCACAGCAGGCCATTGTAAAAAAGCGTGAAGACGCAATAGAACAACAGGAACGCGAACACCTGAAGCGTATGGAGGCTTTGCAGAATAAAGCTTCATTGACAGGTCAGAGATCGGCAAAGGCCTCAGGGGCTGGGACTGACGACAGGACGCGTGAACGTGTCTTAATGGAAGAACAGTCCATACGGATGAAGATATCTCAACTGGCAGAGAAAGAAGCACAGCAGGCACGTAAGAACGCACAAGATTACGAAAAGTTTTGGATGAATGCATTACGTGCCAGGGAGCAAAAAGAGGCACAAGTTCGTGAGAAAGTCCTTCAGGAAGAACAGAAGATCCGGCGCTCTTTAAGCCAAACTGAAGCGCAAATGAAGCAGACTTTTAATACAACTCCTAACTGGATTAGCCGAGTAGGTGATATGGCTACCCATGCCCTTGTATTTAATACAGCATATGCAGCTATGCATAAAACGCAGGAGGCACTTAAAGAGGGATTAGTTGGCATTGAGTCCAACATGGCGGGTTATATCCAAACCAATGAGCACTATTTTTTGGAGTACAACGAAGGCACCAAAGAAATGGTGATGAACACCGAAAAACTTCATGACCAGACGACCAAATTTATTCGAACGGCGCATGACCTTGGTTCGGAAATTATGGACGTTACCGAATCAGCACGTCTTTGGGGCCGGATGTATAAGGACGCAGGCGTAGTTCAGGAAATGGTGCGTAAGTCTACGATGCTTTCGACTGTCGATTTGGTTTCTCTTGAAGGCGCGACTAAATCAATGGAGTCCACATTTGCTCAATATGGCGTGCAGATTAAAGACAGCAACGATGCCATGGTGCTTGGTGGTCGCGTGCTGGATTCCTGGTCCAAGGTTGCCCATGACACGATGGCACCAGCGAGAGACTTGGGAGCTGCCTTCGAACGGACAGGTAAGATAGCGGCAGAAACAGGCGTTTCATTTGATTTTATGAACGGCTTGATTTCAGCAGGTGTTCGTAACACGGCTCTCAGCGGGGAAAACTTGGGGAACATGTGGAAGACAGTCCTGGGTACAATTCGTACAGATAAAGCCGTAGCAGAGATTGAGAGATTAGGAGTTCAGACAAAAGAAGTTGTAAATGGTACAGAGCAGTGGAAAAGGGCAGAAGACATCCTGTTAGAGTTATCGACAAAAGTAATCGACAAAAATTATGACCTTACGAAATCCTACGCTGATATATCGCGTGGCGTTTATCAATATGCAAAACTAGCCGCTTCACTGAACGCTGGAGACATTTTGTTAGGTACAGCTGCTTCTATTGGATCTACTGGTTCTACAATGGAATATCTAAAAGTTCAAATGGATACGATTCAGAGAAAAGCTGCTCAGACCAAAGCCTCTTTGTTAGAGATATTCAACAATGCAGGAGACGACGGGCTTCGACGCATGATTAAAGATGTATTGGATGTAATTGATCAGCTTTTAATTGGGCTTACCAAAGTTCCGGCAGGAGTATTTGAAGGGACAGCAGCTATTGGTGGATTACTTCTTGCATATAAGGCATTGAGTGGTCCGATCTTTAATGTGATTGAAGCAGTCAAAGTGTTAACAGCGGCAAAAACAGCGGAAACAGTCGCTGTATCAGCAAATACTACTGCTAATCAAGTCAATATTGTTTCTGCGCAAGGGTCGACCCTTGCGACTGTTTCGAGAACTGCTGCAACTGAAGGAGCTACGGTAGCACAGGGAGCGTTAACATTAGCTACGGAAGGCGCTACAGTAGCAACCAATTCCCTATCCGTCGCTCAAGCAGCAGCCACAGTAACCACAGCAGCAGCTACAGCGGGAATATCCTTAATAGCAGGAGCTATTGCATTGTACGCCTTCCAAAGCGGAAAGTCTGAAAAGGCGAGTAGGGAGAGAATTCAGTCTTTAAAAGATGAAATTGGCGCATCACAACAAATGATGAGTCAATATCAGAGACAAATTGATTTACTACCTAAATTGGTAAGTGCTCACAAGTCGTTAGAACAGTCCCTTAATGTAGGAAACTTATCATTAGAAAAAGAAACAAAGATTAAGAAACAGTTAGATGAGGTATCAAAAGCTTTAGTAATCACACTCGGAGAAGAAGGGGCCAAGCGTTTATCAGCAAACAATTATGATGATTCTGCTGTCAAAAAAGAAATCGAGAATCTAAATAAACTGATTGAAAAGAAAAGAGAGGCAAGCAGACTGACTCTTCTTGATCAACAGTCTGAAATAATGAGACAGCAGAAAGCTAATTCTGAAGAATTAGCCAAAGCTCAAGAGAAGCTAGCTGCAACCGAAGCAGAGTTAAATGAGCGAATAGAAAAAAGAATGGGGACTATGAAAAAGGAGGAGCAAGTCAAGGATGCTAAGGAAGCAGTTCATGCCCTGATTACTGAGAATCATAAGCTCTCTGAATCTTTAGCAGAAACCCAAGTGCAGTTGACCCAAATTGCTGTTGATGGGTTCGATCAATTTTCTGGTAATGCAGGTACCGCAGCCGAAAGTGCCAAAACCCAAGAGGAAGCCCTTGCTGATTTAAGAGAACAGATTCAGGGTAACGGCAAGGCTATCTCTGAGATGAACACTGTTTTAGATGATCTTGCAAATAAACAGTCCATGAACGCAGAAGCTGCGGCAGAATTAATCCTCAAATACCCTCAATTAGCTTCAGAGATTTACAAAACCTCTGAGGGATGGGCTTTCGAAAAGAATGCACTCGAAGTTGTTCGTAAAGCTAAAATTCAAAAGGCTATAGATGATCTAAAGTCTGAAAAAGCGTCCAGTTTAAGTACAAAACTTGAGTCTGATGATCGCATCGCAGTTTACATTAAAGAGGCTGGAGCGATTAAGAGTCTTGCTGAGTTAAAAGCTAGATTGAATGGAGTTATGGCTCAAAGTTCATTAGAAGTTTTTAATAAACAAAAAGAATTAAACAATATGACCGGAGTGAAATCTTTCCTAAATGCTCCTTTTCAGAACCAGTTAAACCAAGATAAGAAAAACATGGAGCAAAGCAAAAAAGATATAGGCGAAATATATAGCGGATACGAGAAAGATATGAAACAGTATGACACTCAGATTAATGCTTTAACCAAGCTATATAATGATCCTAAATTTGGTGTGAGTTCTTCTGGTTCAAAAAAATCGAAGGGAAGCGGGGGCAAAAAAGGCAAGAGCGATACGGAACGTGCAGCTGAAAAAGCAGCTAAGGACGCATCTGCGGCACGAAAAGATAGTTATGATAACGAACTTGATAATTTTAAGTACATCGCTGAACGAAATGAATGGTCTGTAGACCAGCAAATAGCTGGATACAAACGATTGGCTCAGCGGCATAAGCAATATTTAACCGAAGATAAGGATGCAATGAAGCAATGGAGCCGCGATGTTCAGAAACTAAATGACTCCAGGTTTCAGGAAGATGTTGAGAATCTTGAGCGAAGAACCGAGCGAATGCGGCAGGCTAATAAACAGGAAATTGAGATGGTTAAAACCAGCCTGGATTTCTACAAGAAGGAGCAAAGTAAAAATTATCTGCTTCCTGCTAACCGTAGAGAGATTGCCAAACAAATCTATGATTTAACCGCCAAATACAATGAGCTTCGCTATCAAAACAGTGAGAAGTGGATTGATAAAGAAACTTCCAAAATGGAAATGGCAGGGCAAACCCAAATTTCTATTCTGAAAATGGAATATGATGCTTATATGCGTATGAGTAAGGCAAAGGATCGTACTGCCGAACAAAGTTTTGAGTTGCAGCAGAAGATTTATGAGAAACGTAAAGCTCTGGAAGATGAATTTCTGTCCGACTTCCAAAAACGAATCAATTACCAAAAGAGTATGGAAGCCGTATCTGTTTCCGATCAGCTCAATTTATGGACAAAAATGCAGGCTCTTTATAAAGAAGGATCAGAACAACGGATGGAAATTGATGTACAGGTCAATGATTTGAAGAAGCAACTTTTGGAAGATCAGAAGAAGGCTGCTACCGAAGCTGCCAAAAAGGAAAAGGAAGTACTTGAAAAGACTCGGGATGAGGAAGTAAAGCGCATTGAGGCGGAACGGGATGCTTTTATCGAGGCTCAGGACGCTAAAATTAAGGCCATAGATGACTTGCTCGCCAAAATGCAAACAGCTAACGAAGACGAGGATTATGAACGTGCAATGGCGGAGAAACAAGCGCGCCTTGCCCTGCTACAATCTGCTGTCGGTCCCGAAGGTATTGCCGAACGGAAACAGACTGAAAAAGATATCGAAGATATGCAGCGGGAACATAACCGGACGCTTGCTAAGCGTGGACTGGAGGATCAGAAGAAGAAGCTCCAAGACGAGAAGGCTGAACGGGAAAAGGACTACAATGACCAGATTGAAGCTGCCAAACAGCATTATGATCAGCTTGCTGAGAAATACGATGAGTATTCAGACGGAGTTGAATCTAAAGCTGAAGATTTGAAAAATACCCAAATCTCAAAAGAAACCGAGAAGAACTCGGAGATTTTGCGTCAGTTGGACCAGTTTATTGCTGATTATCAGGCTAAAATGGCTGAAATCAATGCTACCTCATTGTCTGCATCCTTTGATACAGGTTCCTCAATATCCGAAAAGGACAGCGATTTGGCGAGATACAATTCTAATATTGATAAATGGTATTCGGCAGGCGCTGCTGAGAAGGCCAAGCTGCACGAGGAAAATGCCGCTCTGCGGAATAAGTATGGCATTAAGAAGGATACAGGGAAACTTCAAAAATTCCATTCTGGCGGGATCGTTCAAGGCCAGAAGGGAGCAGAGGTACCCGTCATTGCTCGAGAAGGGGAAATGTATTTGAATGGTCAACAACAGAGTAACTTGTGGAAAATTATCAATTTTAAGATGCCGAAACTTAATTTCTCCATGCAAGACTTCTCTATGCCAATGGCTTCGGGCGGTTCAAATCCGCAGCAAATCAGCAACCAGTTCGTAATAAAATCAGGCGATACTTATATTGAAGACGAATCCGCAGCAAAGGTGTTCTGGAGTGAACGGGACAACTTTGTACGGAGGTTGCAAACGAGGGGAGGCAAGTCTTAATGATAGACGCTACGGTGGATGGTAAGTCCTTTAAATCCATTGGATTAGGGCTTAAAAAGCACAACATACCTGTGTTACCGCCGACGAAGGACCATAGCCTTGAGATAGCTGAGAGGGATGGAGAACTGGATTTTGGCAGTACCTATGGAGCGCGAACAATCAATCTTGAATGCGTCCTAATGGCTGATGATATAACCCTTGATTACCATAGGAGAGTCGCCCAAGTGGCGGCTCTTTTTAATGCCAAAAAAGGGGATATTGTATTCACGTTTTCAGACTTACCGGGAAGGCGATATATCGGGCGCTATGCCGGAACATTGGATATCGAAAAAATACTTTGGGATGGAGAATTAACCATACCAATCAAAATGGGTGAACATCCGTTTCCCGAGAGTGAGGAGAACATTAAAGAGGTGACCATCACACAGTCGCCGCAGACCGTTTCAGTTACGTCAGTTGGAGACGAACGAGCAAGTCCTGTTATCGTTCTGACCAACATTGGTGAAAACGACATACGAAATTTTCGAATTGCAAATGAATATCTAATTGAGTAGGGGGTCTTTACATTGGCGGACATACTTTTAAGTAAAAGTAATTGGTGGAAAACGGCCTGTATTAATGCAACCTTAAGGGGAATAAATTTTACAGCCCCTCAGACCGTATATATCGCCTTATACACAAGCAATCCAACGGATGCAGATACAGGGCAGGAAGTTAACGGAAGCGGCTATGTACGGCGAGCTGTGACCTTTGGTGCGCCAGTTATTACCGATCGTAGGGCAGTTGCTTCCAGTACAGAGGATGTGTCTTTTCCAATTGCAACGTCTGAGTGGGGATTGGTAACACATATTGGCATCCGAACGGCAGCGACGGGGGGGAATCTGATATATCACGGAGCTGTAAAAACACCGCGCACGGTACAAACAAATGACACGCTACGTTTTATGGCTGGTCAGATAAGCATAGATGAAGGGTAGGTCCTAGACATGGAAAAAATGTATCCCCCGGTGGTGAATTCGCCGCGTACAGAGTTGTCAGAACTTATTACTTCGACTCAAACTGAAATCAAGGTAACGAATGCTGCTGTACTATTACAAGGCGAAGGTATAGCGGTTATAGGCAACGGGGATGTAGCGGAGACAATCACATATACAAACATAGAGGATAACACGCTTAAAGGATGCGTCAGGGGCTTCGAAGGCGTAGCACGTGCTTGGGCATCAGGTGCTGTGGTAGCACGTAATTTTACTGCTTCCGACCTTCGAGCGGCGCAGCACAATATTGAAGATCTTGACGACAAATTGCGAGGTATGGAACTAACAGACGCTTATGTGTATTACGTGGATGCCGTTAACGGATCAGATTCAAATGATGGTCTGACTAAAGCTAAGGCATTTAAAACCATCGCCAAAGCTGTAAGTGTAATGAAGCCTATAAGCTTGTCTCGATTTTCCATTGTGCTCTTACCAGGAACGTATGATGAAGACGTTGAGATTAAGCATAAACTACGTGCCCAGACACTAGAACTTAAGGGTGAAACAGAGGATACCAGCTTATACAAGGTTAGATCTGTTACATTAGACAACTTTACGAACCGTGCAGGGATTTACAACCTGACAATCACAACGACTGAAAAGGTTGGTATATCTCTGGTCTATTGTAATCGTACTTTGATTGAGAACGTGGTTATTGAAGGGGTTTCAACAAGCCAGCATGGTATTAGTAGTTATGACGCTAATGCACGGATCGTAAACTGTAAAATTTCTAATCGCAATATTGGTATAGCTGCTGATGCTCGTTCGTGGTTCTACATCGAAAATTGCACAGGGTCTGGGAACGTTACAGGTATACAATCGCAGCTGGGTTCTATCATCGTCGTGGCTGGAACTGTTCCAAAAGGTGCAACGGATGAAAAATCTCCATTATCAGGTCAAATTTTTGGGAATACGCCTTTTGTGTACCTACGAAGCGGGGGATATACATTGCCAGCTAATTCCACTCCTACTGATGTACCAGTTACTACCGTAATGGAAGACAGCTATTCTATGCGTGATGGAAACACGGTAGTGATCAATAAAAGCGGGTGGTACCACATTAATTCACTGGTCACGATAGAAAGCTTGCCTAATACCAAAATCGCAGACCTGACAGTACAGAAGAATGGAGCAAATTTAACATCCCGACAAGGCGTGGGGCTAGGTACTGGATTAGTCACCTTTTTGACGTTGGATGATCAACAATACCTAGTAGCTGGAGACGTTATATCATTTAAAGTTTTTCAAAGCGACTCGGTAGATCATAACGTATATAACACTCAAATGAGGCTTACATGCATCGGGCAGAGAAGAACGTAATTTAGGAGGGAGGTCATGTTTAACACAACAGGATTCAATAACCTTGCTCTTAATTCGGGCAGCTCAGCAGATGGGAATGTAATAGACCTGTCCGCCCATTTATCCGGTCAGGGACAAATGTATTCCCGGCGTAAAGAGACGAGCGGGAGCGAAACTGACAATGCATTTAACCTAATGTCATTCAATGTCATGGACGCAGAAACGGTCACAGAATATATATTGGACTTTAATTTAGATATGACCGTAGGTGTGAAACTTTCAGGCGAAGGCCGGGCGCAATCTGATTTTGTCCGGTCTTATGATTTAGAAGCAGCGCCTATGTCCGGTGATGGGCGAATGTCGAACGCTGATTACGTCCGAGAAATATTAATGGGGGCTGTACCTATGTCTGGAGAAGGACGATTGCATCCAGGCGAGGCCAGTCGATTCCATACTGATTATATTGAGTTTACGGACGTTTTCCGTCCTGGCGAAGTCATTACTATAGATGCAGGAAATTTCAAAATTATGAGAAATGGTCAGAACGTATCGCATCTTTACAATGGTGATTTCTTTGACTTGAATCTCGGCAATAACAACCTGACCTGGACGGACCCCGAAACAGGACGGACAGTTTTGTTCCGTATTACACACCGAGATAAATTTTTATATTAAGAGAGGTGGACTATGCCTACTCCAACTATGCAAGTGTTTGATAAAAATATGCGGCGTGTTGGAACGCTAGTGGACTCTTATGACATTCAGCGGCGGCGCAGGATTAACAGTGACTATGAATTAACCTTCATGGTTCCAATGACCTCAGAGGATTACCGTGAAAAGATAGCAATCAAGGGCCACGTTCGGGATGAGCGTGGCCAGTTTTATGTCATTCAGTCTCGTAGCCGATCACGAGAGGGAAAAAAGCTGACTGCAAATATCTATTGCAATCACATCATGTTCAAGCTTAACGATTACAAGTTTCCATATGCTTCATACATTGCAGAAGCATATGGAATTCATCTCAATCAACTCACGGATCTTATTACAGCTGCTACGGGCGGGAGATTCAAATTCGTTATCCACGACACATTCGATTTGCATGATGTCAAGGACTTCGGGCGTGGGACGTGTTTGGAAGCTCTCAATAAGATCGTGCAAATGTATGAATGTGAAGTCGAACCGGATAACTTTGTAATCAATCTGAGAAAAAAGATCGGGGCTGATAATGGGCTACAATACAGACTCAAAAAGAATATCGTTTCTATCTCCTTCAAAGATAAAGGGGAATCCCTTGTAACCCGCATGTTTTCGCAGATGAAGGATGGACGCACCTTTATTGGAATGGATGCATCTAAACTGACGGACGAGGAGCGGAGTTTGCTTTCCAGTGTGCCGGGAACGATTGTAAACGGGAAGCTGGCAGTTAACTACTTAATTTCTCCTTATGCTCAATATTGGGCCAGTGCTTCCGTACCATTTTATGATGGTGAAATCATAGAGCAGGATATTGAAGAACCTGAGGAGTTGCTTAAGGTTACTCGAAAGGCTCTCAGGGAGCAAGAGAACGTAACACTAGAAGTTACCGTATCAACGGCTGACCTATTTAAAATTGACAATACAGAGCCAGAACCACATTTAGGTGACACAGTAATGTGCATTGACCCGGCTATGGATATGAACAAACTCAAAGCTCGAATCACAGAGCTTACAGAGTATCCATATAGCCGCGACAAACACAGTGAACCTACGATATCCAATGTCAATTTACGAGACTATGCGGACATTATCAGTGACTTGGAGAGAAGTAAGAACATTGTTAACAACTCGTTTAGTAACGGAAAGATCCGAACAGAAGTTTTTGAAGCCTATGCCAAACAAGCTGTCATTGATATTAATAACAGTAAAACGGAATTGATTTACCCACCAGAAGGCGGAATATTGGCTCAAGAAAAGACAAATCCATTGGAACAAGTGCGTCTGACTTCAAAGGGGATAGGCATATCAACAGATGGTTGGAAAACGATCCGTGCTGCTATAACTGCTCGTGGAGTATTGGCAGAACAGATTATTGGGCAACTTGGTAGCTTCGTTTCTTTAGTTATTGGTAGTGGTAATAACGTAACCAAAATAAATACTGACGGAATTAGTGCCGGAAACGATGACTATACTATTGCACCGTTCAAAGTAGATATGCAGGGGAATGTTGTTGCCAGGTCAATCAAGCTTACGGGCCAAATTGATAACTCAGAAATGAATGCTTCAGATATTAGGGCTAGTACAGTTAATGCAAGTACAATACGCGGTAGTAAACTGATCGGTAATGAAATAGAAGGCGGTATTATTACAGGAGCCTTATTCCGTACAGCCAAAGAGGGTAGGCGCATAGAAATAAATTCTAATGGTCTTACTGCTTATAATTCTCGTGGCGGAGAAGCTGTCTCATTAGGTCAGTATAATGATGGAGGCGGCTTATTGTTTATGGATGATGGCTCGCCGAGAGGAAGTGTCTACGGAGATAGAGAAGGATTTCATATGGGGAACATGGGACCTATTATCATAAGATCAGTTGACGATGCTACGTACTTAAAAGGACCTGTAGATTTCTCTGAGGCATTCGTGAGTGGTCTTGATCTTAAGCCGGGGAGTATCGAAGGACTTGAGGATACAATCAGCAGTTTCCGTAATGAAATAGCCGAGATTCGTGGCGATTTGTTTAATGGATTAATTGTTAATGCGACATTTGATCCAAGTTCCAGGAATCTAAAACTGTTCAGTCGTGGTAGAACGGTTGCAACAGTCAATATACCTGCTGGCGGAAGTACAAGTAGCTTGACAACATAATGTTTACTGCACCTTCTATGGATGGTAATATTAGGACATATATACTACATAGGAGGTTCTAATGATGAAAAAATGGTCATATTTGCTCATTGGTCTGTTGATCGGTGTGGTTTTTGCTACGACTGGAAACGCATTTGCGGATCAAATTAAATCTATGGTTGGGCAGACAGTGGCAGGAGAGTATAGTGTAAAGGTTAATGGTAATTCCCTGTCTGAAAACGCGATAGTCGTTGATGGAAAAGCACATGTTCCGCTTCGCGCTGTCACCGACTCTTTAGGGGCGAGTTTAAAAGTGGATGGTAAAACAATTCAAATTGAATCGTCGGAAAATTCTTCTTCAAAACAAACTGATAATATGGCTCAGTCTGTTTCGAATAAATACCAAGGGTGGCCTATTTCTAAGTTAGAAGATAGAAAATCAGAGCTTGAAAAATTTGTGACTGATAGCGAAAAGGATAAAGAGAGCATGCTAAAATCTCTCGAAAAATATAGTAAATTTAAGACTGAATATTCAGGAAATGAAAAACTGATGGAAAAGCTAGATTCCGAAACAAAAGATACTGAAGAACGCATAAAGGCAGCAGAAAACAATATAGCTAAATACAAATCTGACTTAGCCGAAGTAAATGCTGCCCTCACGAAGTAATTCATGAACAAAAAGATAAAACAGGCATGGATTATTTTGACGGTTGTTGTTGGGCTTTTTATTGTAGTATGCGTTTCATCTTTTCTATCGGAGAACAAGGAACTGGATGAAGCATCTGTACCTGTAATTAATAATCATTGGTACTACGAATTTACAGATGATCAAATACAAGCGGCAATAAATAAAGGGCTAAAGAGTGATCGTAGTGATATGTTTCAAGAGGAATCTAGCAGGATAATCAAGGTTCATGAAAACAATTTGTTAGAAATGAAAGGAAATCCACCATTAGTATATTTCTACACACCAACATATCAAATCATAAGAAGAGCATATAAGGACTCTCAAAAGATGGATATGCCTTCAGTCAGTGATGTAAGACGAGATAACATAAACGAAAATTTCTTGTACTTCTCTATTGATGTAGGTATGAATAGGGAAGACGCTTACCAGAATTTCCATGCTGTCTTAAGACAGGGAGATGTCACATTACAGCCTGTAGGTGGTAAATTAGCCAGATTAGACAGTCCATCCACAAAGATTTTTTCTCCTGGTGAGGGCCAAGCGAAATACACTAAGGAAGTTATTGCTCCTTTTATGATTGACGATAAGATTAATCTAAAAGAGCCGTTATATTTAACATTCATCTATTCAGGTAAGAATGATACTGCAACTTATGAAATAATCCCTTCACAACAAAGATGAAGAAAAAGGTTAATCCGTAGTAAATAAGTAATCAAATACAAATACAATACAAGTATGAAAGCCTCTGATAAATCAGGGGCTTATTTTGCGTCTTGAGGGGGTGACGAAACCCATGGCAAAAATAAAATCTACATTGGATATACAACTGGATCTAACCAGACCTGTTGAGGATTTGACTGAGGTCATTTCTGCTGTAATTGCTTCACAACCACATAAACGTAAAGAAATACTTGAGGGATTGGATATAGCAGTAGGAAATGCATTAGCAGATATACAGGCCCAAGAAGAAAAGAAACAGAAAGCAGACGATGATAGATAGCTCAGGAAAAGTTTCCTGAACGGAGAGATGGGGGAAGCAAGGTGGATAAGTGGGAGGTTTTTAAGTTCAGCACTGCTTTAGGAAGCAGTGCTGTGACGTATTTTTACGGTGGGTGGTCGGGAGTATTGGGGGTGTTACTTGCTCTGGTCATTATTGATTATGTGACCGGATTATTTGCCGCTGGCGCGGAAGGTAAGAAGGGTACCGGACCTGGTTTAAAAAGCAAGATTGGTCTTATTGGTATCGCTCGAAAGGTATTTATTTTTGCAATGGTAGCAGTATCCCATCTAATTGATGGTGTCTTAGGCGATTCGCATCTTTTCCGGGATGCAGTCGCCTATTTTTACATGGCAAATGAGCTGCTTTCGATTCTTGAGAACGGCGGCAGGCTTGGAGCGCCAATACCACCAGTGATCCGACAAGCGGTTGAGGTTCTAAAAAGTAAAAGCGGAAGTCAGGAAGGGGATAGAGAAGATGCAAGCAAGGAAAAAAGGTAACGCGCAAGGGATCGACGTATCCCATCACCAGGGCGACATAAATTTTAAAAAGGTTGCCGCAGACGGAATCAGCTTTGTATTTATCAAGGCAACGCAGGGCAAGTCGTTCCGCTCCAAAACGTTTCTTAAATTTGTGAAGGATGCGAAGGCCGCTGGCTTGATGATCGGGGCGTATCACTATGTTGATGATTCGGCAACCACGCCGGATCTGGCCCGACAAGAGGCGGCAAACTTTGCAAAGGCAATAAAGGATGCAGGAGGCGTGTCCACGTTCAACCTGCCGCCCGTGATGGACTATGAGTCCAATAAGTCCAACTTAAGCAAAGCAACTGTTACGGCGGTCGCTAAGGCGTTTCTGGAGGAAGTGGAGCGTCTTACTGGAGTACGCCCAATTGTTTACACGTACCCATCGTTTATCGGCAAATTTTCCGGGCTATCTGGTTATCCACTATGGATTGCGCGGTACCATGCCACAAAGGCCCCATCTGATGCGTCTGGCTGGTCACGTTGGGAATTTTGGCAATACTCCGATGGTCAGTATGGTGGGACTCTGCCGAGCGGCACACGCAAGGTATCCGGTATTACTGGGCCAGTCGATTTAAATGAGTATAACGGCACAGTGGACGAGTTGCGAGCACGCTTCACCAAGCCTCCTGTTTCACCAGATAAGGCGGGAACATTCACATCTGGTACTTTTATTGCAAATGGCAAGGAAGCGGGGAAAGCACTCCTGTATGGCTCCAGAACCTATGTACCGCTGCGGTCTTTGGCAAATGCCTTGGGCCTATCTTATCGTTGGGACAACGTTCGCAAGGAAGCCTATTTAAACGGGTCCAAGCTGCAAACTGTCCAACTTATAGAGGGTACAGCATATGTACAGCTCAAACCAATTGCTGATGCTTATGGGGCGGTAGTGTCTTGGGATTCAAAGAATAAAATCGCATCGTTGAAAACGAAAGGGGAAAAGTAATCATGTTAACAATTATCGAAACTGTACAGCCATATGTAAGTACTATTGCAACAGCAGTCGTAGGTGTGCTTACAGCGTTTGTTTTAGGAGGTCTGAACAAACTCAAGATTAAGGTTAACGTGTGGCTAGAAGCGCGTACAACGGCAGCACAACGTGAGGTAATCCATAAAGTAGCAGGGGAGGCATTTGCACTTGCTCAAACAGCATTTAAAGAAGCTGGAGGAGAACGTAAGCTTCAGGAGGCTTTGCAGTATGCTTCACTTACACTTTCCAGTCAAGGTATTGTAGTATCCCAAGTAGAGCTAAAATCCGCGATTGAGAAGGCATATTTGGAGTACAAGGCTAAGACGAAGTCAGTACTTGCTCCTGAAGTACAGCCAAACGAGGAGGCAGCACAGGCCGCAGCTAAGGAAGCTGTATCATCGTTAGCTGCTCAAGTTACTGCAATCCTATCACAAGCTACTGGAGCAGATACCGTGGAAAGCGCGGTACCTGAAACTCATCAAGATGCTTCTCCAGCACCACAGGCTAATGTAACGGGAGTAGCAGTAGAATAAAAAATGAAGTAAGCACCCTGCTAGCATACTCTAGTTGGGTGCTAATCTACTAGTCCTGATCTTTTGCTATGCATTTAGGGCTTAAGTAGTATATAATACTCCTATCATTAAGGAACTATTTTCCTAAAGGAGCAGATTATCGTGGAAATTCCAAAAGGATTGGCAGATTATTTATACCAATATCGAATTAGAGATTTTCTCAAAAAGAACGGAAAAACACATAGCGGAAAGCCCTCTGCTTACGAAAGATTAAATAATGCATTGATGGAAGATAATACATTTATAGATACATTTAAAGATTTCGTAGTTGAAGAAATCAATTATGGGCGCAATAGACAAATTTTCATTTGTAACTTCGCAGTTGAAAGTTTAAGCGTGTTGGGTTCATACCGATCGGTTCAATCAAACTTAGCTGCTAGATCGTTACCTTTTGAAAACTTCAATGACTTAATGAGTGTAGATTCGAAAGCTGGAGATATGGTATATCTAAACGTAGAACAATTAGATGACCAAGTCAAAAAGATATCTATGGCATTTATAAGGGAAGCATCGGTCGAAGTTGATGACGGTGAAGGGATGATTACAACTAAGATAATAACGGATTATGATTGGATCGATATTTTTCCTCAAAAGAGATACCTACTGATAAAAACAAGACCGCATTCTAATAATTACATAGTTAATGAAGCTCAGTCAAAACAAGATTTTGAATATTACTGGGAATTATTGAAAAATATTTTCAAAATCGTTTATATTAATATGTCTGAAACGAAAAACACACTATACAGAATATTCAAAGTTTTAACGGATAAAGCAGAAGCGCCATATTCCAAAAAAGTTTTAGACAATCTTTCGGTAATTGAACATACAATTAAAGAGTTGTCTTCTACTGTTGAGTTAAAAAGTAGTAAATATCCTGTCGATATACCAATTCGGGTAGCACGTTTATTTGAAAGATCCTTAATTTTAAGTGACTTAATCAATTACAAAGCTTATGATAAAGATAAATTAGGGATAGTAGACAAAATTGATTTTTCCGACCAGTCGGGAGCAAAGGTTGTCGCTCTTTCTGCGGAGGATGGAATTGAATATGCTGATATCTATTTCGACACGAGAGAGACATTAGATGAATTGATGAAACTTAATAAACTTTGGGTTACTTGGTTCTTGCATGATTCTAATGAAGATGATACTTCTTCGCATCCGGAGGAAAATGTTGAATCAAGAGAACAAGATGGAGGAGGAATGAAAAAAGTTGAAACTAGATTTGAAGTCTACGACAACAGAGTTGTTTTGCAGTTTTTAGAAATTCAATGTGCTCCAAAGGAGGTACAAGAGCATGTTCTTTCCGTGTTTAGAAAATTTGAAGAGGGCGAAATTTCCTGATCAATCAATCCAACTTTACGATTGGTGGCTAGGGACTAGAAGGCAAAACACTCTTCAACATTTAAATCCCCTTCAATTTAGTCTTGACTGTGGGATTGATATTCGGCATTCATTACAATTATTTTCACAAAGCGTGTACAATGCAGACCTTAATTTATTGAAAAAGAGAGTGACTCTAGTGTGTCCTATTTGTAACCATAGGGTTGCAGGGCCAGACGAACATTTGAATTTGAATTCAAATTTCGTTTGTAAAAATTGTGGAACAACAATTCCATATTCGCTCGTAGAGGACAATTTGGTTGTAACATTTGAATTGATACAGTCGCCTAATACCCAAGCATTAGATAATGACTTTCCAATAGGGAATAACGCGGGAAACGCTTCTAGCCTTCGATTATCTGATATTCAAGAATATAGTGATGATGACGATATTCGAAGGCTTTTTGAATTAATGTAGGGGAATGATAATTATGAAGAAAAATCTAAGTGTTTCCTTACGTGCTCTTATAATTACATCGCTGATTTCATTAGCAACAGGTTCACTAATCGTATTGAGTGTTTTTTTAATTGGGAGTATTAGGATATCGGGAGGGGACTATATAGGTGCGGTTGTTGGCGGTATAGGGAGCATCGTGGGAAGTTTCATAGGTGCAGTGGTCGCTTATATAGTAGCCGCATATCAGGTTCATAAAACTTTTGAATTAGACAGGTTAAAAGGACAGTCTGGCAATTATGCCGTAATAAGATTGATAAAAGTTGAAGTTGACAAAAACTTTAGGCTTTTAGAAAACTCAAGAGATCACTACTATCTCGGAAAAAAAGATTTTATTAAATATTTAAGTGACTCAAATTGGAATAAATGTTCTACATTAATAGGACAAGAGATAAAAGATGAAGTCATACACACGCTTTCGTCAGTTTATAGTAAGATATTGTTATTAAAAAATAATGATATAACATTAGAAGGTCCGTTATATGATAAATTAACTACACAGTTAAATGAGTGTTCACAAAAACTTGATTCTCAACTTGAAATTTTAAGGAATTGATACTATAAAATCAGAAAGTTTCCAATCCGAAAGCATCGGTGATACCCTACTGGCTAAGCTGGTGGGGTGTTTTTACGTTTAAGGGGGAGACGTTATGCGTAAAACCTGTATTACAATTTGCTTGCTTGGGGCGTTAATAGTATTAGGTGGGTTTATAAATACACTGTCCCACACAGAATGGGGAGATACAAAGCCTTCGGTGCAGACCGTCGCTCCTGTGGCCACTACAACAGCGCCAGGAGAAGCCGTGCGCCTAGAATTCCCGTCAGACCGTTATCCCGAAACAGCACAGCACATTAAAGAGGCTATAGCAGCCGGAAAGTCACCAGTATGCACCATAGACCGCGAAGGAGCTGACCATAACCGTGAGTTGTCCCTAAAGGGTATACCCACCAAGAAGGGCAAAGATCGAGATGAATGGCCTATGGCGATGTGCTCCGAAGGTGGAGAAGGTGCAGACATTAAGTACATAAGTCCAAAGGATAATCGTGGAGCTGGATCGTGGGTAGGTCACAAATTGGATGAATATAAAAATGGGACGAAGGTTGAATTTATCGTTAAGTAGTAAAATCCCCGATAACCTTTATTGGTTGGCGGGGATTTTTGTCAATAAACAACAATATTTTTACATGTTCTAGTTCGAAAGACTATGTCTAAGAAGGAAGAATAGTTTGAAATTTATTTATGTCATTGCTGAATATTTAGAATTTTAAAGGAATTCATAATGGGACTTCCTTACTGTTTATTTAAATTTACGGTTTTCCTCTTACTTCGACATTCATTTTTATATATTATTTTGTTGTAAATACAAAATATTGGAGGAATGTATAAGTGAAATGGAAATTAGCTAAAAAAACTATCTTGAGTTCAATGGCAACTGCTTTATTATTCTCTGTTATAACTCCTTTTGCGGCGTTTGCAGAAACATCTTCAGTAACTGCTACATACGGAACAGCACCAACGATAGATGCTAATACTGTAACTCCGCCTGCTCCTACTGTACAGCCTGATGGGGAAGTTAGTACCCAAGGTGTAAAAGTTAAGGCTGTAGAAATTGCTATTAAAGCATTAAGATATGTTATTGATAACCCTGTGTCGAGATGGACTCTGGAAAAATTCTTTGATACAGAGACAGTGGCAGCTGTTATTAAATATAACAGTAAGGTTTTTGGTGTTCTTGAAAGTTACTTAGGAGCAGTAGAATTGACTACTGCTGAAATAGCCGCAGGCGCAAGGTCTGCTATCGTTCAAGAAATGAGAGGAGTCGTTAGTAAAGGAATTGCAGAAGGAGTAGGGATGGTTGTTGAGTGGTTGATTTATTATGGTAGCAAAGTAATACTTTAATGACTTGGAAAGTGAGAGGTGCATCATGGAAAACTCAAATATTACCCAGCTTGAGAAACGCATAAATGTTTTGCTTGAATGGAAATCTGTATTGTTGCGTTTAGCAGAAGATGAATTGTCCCCATATGATAAGTGGTGTGCTGAAAAAGAGCTTAGTCGAGAAGATCAGCATTTTATCACGAATCTTTGTATGTTATTTAACATCCGTTTGCATCCTGATCAAAGTAACCCTGATGTTCAAAAAGTCACTAAGAACTTTGAAGAACATTTCAAAGTTGATGATTTTGAGTTGAGTTATGAAGTATTTGAAAAATTTATAAAAGAATATCAACTTAGAGTGCACCCAATTCACGAGTGGGATGCTCGAGAAGTGCTTGAAAAGCTTGCCGAGAGCAATAGAAGTGTTGAGTTGAAGGAAAAGCTACTTGGTTAGCTATGAGTTCTAAATGGAGTAGGTAAGAAGGTCCCGCTAACTTAATGATTGGTGGGACCTTCTTCATTAAAGGAATTACCATACCGTTCACCGAATACCTTCCTGAGGTGATCAGCATGAACCATACATATAAAGTGTTAAAGTCGGATATAGAACAGTTACAGTTACGTTTAGTCAGGTAAAAGTGCATCAGAGTATAGCTTCTCTTTGAAATTTATGGTATATTGTAGTTGGAATTGCGACTAGGCCTCTGATCTTGGTTAAGGGGTCAGACAATGATGAAATTTACTGAAGAATTTATTTTAAAAATGGTAAGAACAACTTTTGGAATGTGTAAGTTGATAATTTTAGTTTTGCTAATATTGATTCTTTTTAAGTAGTTGGTTAGTAACATATTGTAATGGACTGAAATAATTTTTAATAACGATAAATTTTGAGTTTTGCTTTTCTAAATTAACAGAGACTAGTCGCCTTCCCTTAATTGGGAGGCGATAAGTGTTAAATAAAGTAGTGCACAAAAAAGGCATTTTCTCTTTCTAGAGAAGATGCCTTTTTTGTGCTATCTGATAATTAAATAAGGTAAAGGAGATGGAGTTATCTTTATCGAGAATAGTTGATAATTTTTTTAAAATCTAATGGTTCAATAGTAATAGTTCTTGTTGACTAATTCGTTTAATGTTGCAATAATCTAAATAGGGAATATAAGTAAATACATATACAGGGTGATAAATTGGAATATACAAAGAAAATTATTGAAGAGAAGTTAAATATACTTTTAGAAGAATCATTTAGGTCTGATCCTGAAGCAAAGAAATTAAAGGTTCTAAAAGATATAAGAAAGGTATATAAAAAACTCTTTAGGATCAAAGATGATGAACAAGTGAAGTTGTATCTCTTGAATTTAAAAATTGATGAAATTAGAATAAAAGCCAATTCTTTTATATCTAATAAGATACACAACTTGTACATGCTTTTTTCAATTTTGCTAATGGTTTATGCCATAATTTTTATAATGAATTCAGGAAATAATTTTTTTGAAGAGACCAGAATATACCTTAAATATGTTGGTATAAGTTTATATGGAGCGTTACTATTTTTAGTTACGACCTCATTAAAAGAGATTAATGAGGTTGGTAATAAACTTTTAGTTTCCATGATTATTCCATTTATTTTTATTAGTGTTTTATTTATAGATAAAAATGAACCTTTTTCACTCACAAATGAGAATGTATATGTATTCTTACTTGGTTATAGTTCTGATATGCTCACTTACATTTTGAATAAAATGATTGAAAAAGTAAAAGCCGTTTTTAATTAAAAAATTCAACAGATAGTTTTTTGGGAGGAGTAATATGAGTAAACTTAAAGAAGATTTAATTGAAAAGTTGATGCAAATTTCGGAGAATGCAGATGAATATGACGAAGTTGGAATGGCTGTAATTAGAAGATGTAAAAAATTATTTACAAAACTTAATTCCATTAATCCTGATGACCAGAATAAGCTGTTTAAAATCAAATTTGAGATTGATGAGTTTATTCTTATATTAAAAGAACATAAATCAGGTAAAGTCTTCGCACATGGAAGACTGGCCTCTAAATTTACGATTGTAACGACACCATATATGTTTATTATTTTAATTATGATTTACTCTTTAATGTATATAACAATTGATAACGTAGGAATAGACAACAACACTGAATATCTTTATATTAAATATCTAGTGTTAAGTATGCTAGGGGCTATGTTCTTTTTTATAACTACGTATTATGAGAAATTTAATAAATCATTGACTAAATTACTGATAGCTTGTTTTGTACCAATTTTATTCGTGGGAGTTTTGTTTACAAAAAAAGATGGAAGTATAGATTTTGCGAATGCCCAACTTGTTGTCTTTCTGCTCGGTTATGGTTCAAACCTTGTTGTATTAATTATCAACAAGGCGACCGAGAAGTTTAAAGCAACATTAAATATTTAGTTTGTAAAGGAGAATTTAGTTGGGAAACATATATAAAGTGCTTAGTATGGATGCCGATTTTCTGGGAGCAGCTCTATCACAGTCCCGAGTATGCGTAGTTAGACCACTGAACGACGAAATGGTGGAGATTGTAGATTATGGTGGTATGATAGAAAAATATACACCTGATTCAATTAAGGTTAATGGAAGCTATTTTATGAGAAAGCAGTTTGAATTTAGAGTAGATGTGAAAAAGGACTCCGCTGGTATGTAACCAGTATGGAGTCCTTTGTTGTTTATTTACTTAAAAACACGCTTATTTGAACGTGTACATCGTATTGTAGTTATACGGTCATTATGGCTAGAATGGTTATGCCTTTCGAATTAATCAGGTTTGGTAATATAACCTTGATAGTACGCCACGTATACATTATTTACCAGTACAGTGTCATACAATGTTAACGAACCACCCCAACCAGTTCCAGGTTCTGTATAAGCAATAGTAGTAGGGATTTTATCTCCTTTCTGATATTGTTTTGTATAACCGGTTACATATTTCTGGGGAAGACCTTGTGGTGTAACTATAGACGATGTTTGACTATTCGTGGATACTTGATTATTAACGGGTGTTGAAGCAAACGCGGCTGACGAACTTCCTAACAAAGCTAATGACAAAAGGGAAGTGACGACGATCTTATCCAACTTCATTCAAAAACATCCTCTCGAATAAAATTTGATTACTTATTCAATATATAGTATATATTGTTATTTTTAATGCGAAATAGATCACATTGAATTGACAAATTACTATTTGATTAGTGCGAATTAGGTAGACGTAAAGGACTCTGAGGGTAATTGGCGATCTTTTTTTGTTTTGCGACAAGCTATGCGATACTTCGACATGACTCTCCAATTAGTATAAAGAAGGCTAAATACTATGGAGGTGTCATATGATAAAAGGAATTGCAAGAGGATTAATTGTATTTTTACTAGCTGCTATTTTTTCCGTTCAAGGCGTCTATGCTGAACCGACAGCAATCAACCAGCAAGCATCTGGGTATACGTTGGAGTTCCCTAGTTCACGTTACCCTGAAACCGGAGCACACATTAGGGATGCGATAGCAGCCGGACATTCTTCGGTATGTACGATTGATCGTGATGGAGCTGAGGAAAACAGGAAGGAGTCACTCAAGGGCTATCCAACTAAAAAAGGATATGACCGCGATGAATGGCCAATGGCAATGTGTGCTGAAGGCGGCGCAGGTGCAGATATCAGATACATAACCCCTAGTGATAACCGGGGAGCAGGATCATGGGTAAGTCATCAGTTAGATAAATATTCTAATGGCACAAAGGTAAGATTTATCGTGAGTTAAAAACAAGGACTCAGCCAGTATAGAAGCTGGAATGAGTCCTTTTTAATACCCAATAAAAAATAAATATGCAAGAATATAGAACATATTTATAGATAAGCAAGTTTATGTTTAGACTCATTAGATCGAATCGAGTAATCTTAGCATACAAAAACAAAAAGGGGAGAAATTGTTTTGAAAAAATTATTTATGTTTTTTATTATTTGCATAGCTTTTTTCTCAACAGAAAAACAGATATTTGCTGAACAAAATGCTTGGATAAGCGAGACCAATTTGAATAATAAAATTGACAGAGTAACCCTAGTAACCGTTAATGGCAAGATATATTCAATTGGCGGACATGATCCGAATAAATTTTATGACACAATTGATGTTTATGATCCTGAAACTAAAACATGGACGCAAAAAGGAAAACTCCCGACACCAAGAGGAACGGTAAGCGCTGCTGTATATGATGGGAAAATATATATTACAGGAGGCGAGCCTATAAATGACAAACTGGATATCTACGACCCCATAACAAATGAGTGGAAGAAGGGAAAGTCACTTCCCAAGGTTGTAGCTGGTCACGGCTCTCAATTTGTTAATGGAAAGCTTCTTGTAATAGGTGGATTCAATATTTATAACAATGCATCCGCAGATGTTTACGAGTATGATCCAAGTACCGATAGCTGGACTACAAAAGCTAGCTTATCCACTCCTCGTAGATATATCACATCTGCTTTAGTTAATGGAAAGGTATATGCAATAGGTGGTTTCGATGAATCAAAAGGCTTGCTTTCTTCTATAGAAGAATATGATCCTCAAGCCAATACTTGGACAACAAAGTCACCAATGTCCACCAAACGTATGGGGCTGTCAGCTGCAGTGTTAAACAATGAAATATATGTCATTGGAGGTAATACTGCTACTGAAAAGATAAGCGGGCCAGCAACGGATGAAGTTGAAAAATATAACCCCAAGACAGATACATGGTCTAAAGTACCTAGCATACTAACTGCAAGGGGGCTTTTATCGGCAGTGAGCTTGAATAATACAATATATGTAGCAGGCGGATCTAATAAATCCGTATACTTTTCAGACTTTGAGAAATATGCGCCTGGCGATAATGGAACCTCTCCAAGCCAACCAGGAGATCCAGGAACCTCTCCAAGTCAACCGGGAGATCCAGGAACCTCTCAACCCAATAACCCGGTGGGAGATCGTGCTATTCTGGTAGTCACCATGACAAATGGCTTAGAGAAGGAATTCGACCTGAGCATGAAAGAGGTCAATGATTTTATCTCATGGTACGAAGGTAAGCAGGCTGGTTCTGGATCGGCTTCATACGCCGTTAATAAACATGATAACAATAAAGGCCCATTCAGCAGCCGTAAGGATTATATGCTATATGATCGTATCCTAACGTTTGAAGTAAGTGAATACTCGAAGTAAAATAAAAAGCCCTCATAAAAGAGGACTTGTGGTATAATTTGGATTGTGCGACAAAACGGCTATATAGGGCGGTCGGCTAATCTCCCGGAAGGGAGGTGACGCCATGGAAGTTAAAGACACACTGATGTTGATGATTCAATTCGCAACGTTGGTGATTCTGATACTTTCTTTCCATAAACGGAAATAGACCGCCCTGGTGAGGATACGGTCTATTTCTGGATCAAACCTCAATTGCTGACCGCTCTTATAGCGGTAAGTCGTGCAGGGGACGGTGGCTGCCGTTCCCTTTTTCTATTCTTATGTTATCATATTCATTTTATTCAGGCAATGGAATTACCTTTGTTGACAATAGTCATAATGGTTATAGAAATATTAAAACCCCGGATTGCTCGGGGGCCGTTTTATTCAAGACCAAATTGTGCTTTTGCTTGTAGTTTGTTACCTTGGAATGTGAAAACGGCATTTGCACCAGGTTCGACTTCACCTTTATACGAATACATTACAGTATAAAATTCGTCTCCTTTTTCACCAACCTCTGAAAGAGCCTCACCGGGACCACCGATAATTTTCGCAACTTCCTCATAAGTCATTCCATTTTTAATCTTGTTATATTTAGCTTTGGTAATGGTTCCGAGGTTTGGCGATTCTGCTACTGTCCGACCCTCTATTTTTCCGTTGTATAGTTTCCAATTGGCTTCTCCCTTAGCACCACGGGAACCAAGTTCACCTTTAAAGGTAACCATATCCCCCGGATTAAGACCATTCAATTCTGAACGATCTGAAACTTTTACAACGATAACATCCCCGAGTTTTTTCTTTTCAGCGCTAATATCTGACCATGATTCACCGTTGTAATCTGCAGGTTTACCATAGACATAAAGGCTGCTTGATCCAGCTTCAATAACAACACCTGACCATGAAACAACTTGGTTTCTTACACTATCGAATGTTTCCCCTTGCTTAGATACTGGCAATGCAAAGAGAGCAGATGAAAACTTATCAAAAGGAAGCGATGTGTCAATCAATGGTTTTTTAGCATCAGTCTGTTCATTTTGGACTGGTTCAGTAGTAACTTTGTTCTCATTAACAGGCGTGGTAGCTACTGGTTTGGAATTAGTTTCGGCTGGTTTCTGAGTGTCAGCGACTGATATTCCAATAATAAATACTAAGAGAGCAGCTAAACCAAAGAGAAACATTTTCTTAGCCTTGCCATTCTTTCTAATTAAAGCTATAGCCCACAAAACAAAAAACACAAAAAAAACCAGCAAAGCAATCACAGCAATTGCAGTCATTACATAACCCCTATCTATTGGTAATATTATTGTAAAATTAGTATATATGACCTAGGAATAATTTTCTAGTACAAAAGTTTTAGATTCAGAACGCGAAAGGTCTTGTCTAGAACGTATGTTCGTAATATAATTTCTACATAATACATCAGGAGGCTAAATACATGTCGAAAAAATTAGAAGGTAATGGCTTGTGGGAAAGCAGTCGGATAATCATCCCTGAGCACAAAGAAGCTTATTTGCGTTTAATGAAAGACCGTCAACGGCGCGGTAAACCGGAGCTGGATGACCAAGAGGTACAATTGATCGAGCAGGCTCTAATAGAGTCTTACAATACACGTACAGCCGTGACAGTGACAGTATTTAGCCCGTTTGACGATACGGACATGACTGGTGTAGTAACGTCAATTAACACCGCTAGATGCGAAGTAAAACTGTTTCGTGGGGAAGATGACTTTAGTTGGATTAGGCTTGAGGATATTATATCGGCAGGCTGAAAATAATTACCTCACATAATACATAAATACTTCCATTTAACATGGTAATTGGATTGCCTCTAACAAGTAACAAATATAGAATTAAAGCATATTTGTTACCAATTATGAGAAGGGGTTATGTGTTATGTGGGAGCCTGTACGGTTCTTGCTTTTCTCGACTGTAGAAACATTTGCGGCGTTTGTTTTAATGTTAACTATTTTTAGAGTTAGAGCCTTAGACTATATATGGCCTGCATTGTTTATTGGTTTGATAATGAATTTGCAGAGCTTTATCTTGAGAGAAGAGACATCTTTATCTTTCTTTGCTCCAACCATAAACATTATATTGTTCACGTTATTAATAACCACTGTTGTTAGGATGCCGATTATTTGGGCAGCCATCATATCCATTACAGGCACATTTTTGTACACATTATTCCAAGCGGCGGTTATATTAATGCTTTTTGGTACCTTGACAACAGAAATGCAGACCTCAGCAGAAGGATCGTTAGCGCAAGCGGTAACTAGTGCATGGGTGTTAGCTATTTCGTGGTTCCTGTATAAATTTAAAATAGGCTTTACGGCAGATTATGAAAATCTACGTTTTAAGTGGGAGTATGTACTCGTTATTATCTTAATAATAGGAGTATTGGCAGCTTGTGCATTTATGTTTTACGTCAATAATTTCTTTTTGAGTATTCTATTTATTGCCTTAGCATCTGCCATGTTTTTATATTATGCATTAAAAACGGAGCGTGATTACTATAAAAAGCCTTGACACCATCGCTCTTAATATTGCGACTCACATCAAAACAGTTGTCCCTGATCATCCTTCATCTATAGATGTTTTAAAACACGGGATATCCGTTGCGATCAATACAGTCTCAATTATTTTACTGACTATAGGTATCTCATTTTTTACGGACAGAATGCAGGAAGCTTTGCTAGCTATGATATCTTTTTCAATGTTGCGCCAAATTGTAGGAGGAATACATTTAAAGAGCAATATAGTGTGTATTGTTGTATCTACAGTTCTACTTACTGCTTTATCTTTCGCAAGTTTTAATTACAATTGGATCGTTATTACGTCGATAATAAGTATTGTGCTTATCTTGATTTACGCGCCATCGAGGGTGGAGGGGAAGACGCGTATATCTAAGAAGCACTATCCGTTGCTAAAGTTGATGGGAGTTGCAATTGTTGCTTTAAATCTGTGGTTGGCTTTTCCAGTGGTAGCTGCCAGTTTTTTTGTTCAGAGTTTAACACTAATAGAAGGAGGTGTGAAAAATGAAGAAAACCAAACCGAGTAAAGTGAAGGCTAGTATGTATTACAATATTGCTGCAATGTTGACAACACTTGCAGTTGCATCAGTGAGCACGGCAAGTCTGTCATGGATTCACAGTCCCGAACCACCGAAAGAATTGTTAAAGTAAGCGGGGAATGTTAAATGCTAAGTTTAACCGTATCGGCAGATCCTGGAGGTATAGAAAGAGGAGAAAATGTTTTAGTAGACAAAGTCCTTTTCATCTCTAAGGGGAGAAAGCGAGACCAGATACTGGTTCATACATTTGATAAAACATACTATATGGTAGGAACCTTGAGACATTGGGAGAATTTTTTGAATAGTAACGGATATCGTTTTTTAAATGTGGATAGAAGCAACACTCTTAATGTAGAAAAAGTAAAGATTGTTAATGGTATCTTTAAAGATGCTTACTTTGAAGATGAAGTAACAAAAACATCGAAAAGATGTCCAATTGCTTACCATCGATTTGATGAGGTTGTTGAAGAAATGGGTTTTATTAATTCGAAAATAATCTTCACTGGAGTTGCTACAAAATAGCGACTCTTTTTTTGTCGAAAATAAGTGTCTTATAATGTCGAATATTAAGAGACATTCAGCGCCCGAATTTTTGTTGCCAAGCCCCTAATAATGGGATTTAATAGTAGTATAGTTATGTCAAAAATTGATATGTTCGATTATAGACATAATTGACTTGGAAAATAAAAAAGGGAGGGGAGTACAGTTGTCTGTAAAAAGTATGGTTCAACCATACTTTTATCCGAGGGAGAGCCAACAGGCTCACTCAAAGATCAGTTCGTATAAGTCTTCCATTTTACAATCGAGGGCATAAGCTATGTTAATCATAACATCAGCAGACATTTTATCCTGATTGTTGGCCCAATTAGAAATCAAATGTCTGCTGTAGCCGGTGCGTCTAGCAAGATCGATTTGTTTTATACGACGTTCTTCGAGTAGCTCCTTAAGTCGGCATCTCCCACGGGAGATTTTCAATCAGAGATCCTCCAGTAGACATCTATTCGTTGCAAATTATATCACTGAGAGGCACTCCAGTAAATACGACAAAGGACGTGCATCAATGCAAATACACAGATTAAAGATTAAATGGGACATTAAAAAAGAGAATGCTGAAATTTATACCTTATCTATGCTTCAGGTATTTGGGACTACTCTGCCGGTCGTTGTAATAGTAGAAGCTCCTTCATGGATTCATGAATTCACTTTCGTAAAGTAGTATGTAAAACGGGGTAGAATGGTTCATTCCCATCTGCCCTACATTGGTCTTAAAATCGTCCCCCTAAGTGTCCCCCAAACGTCCCCCAATTCATGAAAAGTTATGATAGATTGTGAACAACGTTTCTGATGAAATGTTCTATAAATCGCTATCCTAATAAAGGAAAAGATGAAGTGATAAATTCGTACATAAATCGCACCCAAGTACATCAGTGGGAACGTGATCAATATCTGACGCTTTATTAATAGATAAAAACCTGTGAGTATGCGGTTTTTTTGGGAGTTGTAATGGGGGACGTTTCAGAGGAGTTTATTAATTCTTCTGGGGTGTCCCCCAAACGTCCCCCGACTTAAAATTGTTTGAGCCGAGAATTTTGCTTGTGTATTCCTCATATCTGTCTATGTTACGTTTCTCTAACTTCTTAGAAATGTGTGCGTATACATCAGATGTAATCTGCACACTACCATGACCAAGCTGCTCCTGGACAAACTTTATATCGGCTCCAGCTTCAAGCATGAGCACTGCGTAAGTGTGACGAAGAGAATGGATACGTAAAACTCCATCGAGACTAGCGCGCTTCAAGATACGCTTAAATGCGTTAAATAGTGTTGACTTCGGCATAGGACGTCCGTCATTTCTACATAGAACGAGATTTAAATCATGTCGGTACATTGTTTCTCCGAGATTAATTTTATTCTGGTTCTGCCAACTAGCATGATACTTTAGATCGTTGATTAGAGATGTACTTACACTGATTGTTCGTTTTGATTTGAAGGTTTTTGTTTCCCCGAATAGCTCGTCCTCGTTATCAGGTTGGAAATCCAAAGTTTCATTAATGTGAATTTTTTTCTCCTTAAAATTAATATCAGACCACTTTAAAGCAGCGGCTTCACCTTTACGCATGCCAGTCTCCAACAGCACCTTGAAAAATATCCAGTATATATAACCATATCCTCTTGCTGTATAAAGAAAACGAGGAATATCCTCAGAATCAATGAAATCAATAGTTTTTTGTTTCCTCTCTCCCTTAATAATTGATCCTATGCAAGGATTACGTTCTAACTTTCCTTGAATTACTGCGAGTTCTAAAGCACTGTAAACTGTTGAGTTAATTATTTCGACTGTTCTTCGGCTTAAGCCTTTTTCTAAACAAGCATCTAAAAATTTTTGGTACATATCTGGTTTTAAATCTTTTATCATTAATTGTTTAAAATAAGGCTTAATGTGTGTTTTTAGATTGTTCATATGTTGTTTAAGTGTGTTTTTTCTAACATCTCCTTTTTTATAGTTGATGATCCAACTTTCTATATAATCGACGAGAGGCTTGTCAATCTGTTCGTAACCTTGTTTTATTCTCTTTAAAAATTCTGCTGCAGCTAACTCTGCTTCCGGTTTTGTACGGAATCCCCGTTCTGACTTCTCCTTTTGTTGCTGTGTAAACGGATCGGTGTACTTTAACCGATACCGCCAACCACTCTTTAATCTTTTAAAGTTTGCCATGATTATTCCTCCAATAGAACAAATGTTCCGTTTTTTGTGTATGTGAAACCGCCTCGCAGCGGTGAAAGCGCAAAGTTAATATTTAGGAAAGCTATTTCATTCAAAACAATTAATCTTTTTTGTTCTTTTTAGCATCCCAGAACATAGCTTCCATGACCCGTTTAATTTTTTCTTTGTCGTCTTCTGAGATTGGTACGCCATCGAACATTACCGGCGCATCTTCTTCAAGTATTGTTTTAAAATCCCGAATGTCCTTTGACGTGGCCCACTCTGGATATTGGCGATCATCTTTTTCGGCTTCTGTACGGCCAAGAAGGTAATCTACGGTTACATCAAAATACTCGGCTAATTTTGAAGCCACCTCAGTATTTAAAGTTCGGCTTCCTTTTTCGATATTGTATAGAAATTGAGGGGTAATTCCTAAAAATTCAGCTACTTGTACTCCTGATTTCTTTTGTGATTTTCTAATCTCTCTTATCCGGTTAGGATAACTAGACATGTCCTGTGACCGCTCCTTTTAAACTAATTGATGAATTAATGATATCAACAAATAGATTAAAATACAAACAGCAAATAGATTAAAAAGAAGCAAATAGGCGAAAAATTGAGCATATATATTAAACTATATGGATAATAATCTAAAATGCTTCTATTTGAACCTATTTGATTAATTTTACGTTTGATTTAATTAATCAAATAGATTAATATTAGTTCAACGGAGGTGATGAAATGAAGGTTTCTGAACAAATGAGGCCACTTATAAATGAAAAAGGATTAAATCCTTCTGATTTAGCTCATTTAGTTGGGTGTTCCCCGCAGTACATGCACAATTTGCTAAATGGAAGTCGTCGGTGGAACGAAACCACGCTTAGAAAAGCCTGCGATGCTTTGGGGTTAGAGATCAAGCTGGTTCCTAAGAAATTAAAAGAAAACAACAATTAAGGAGGGATAAACATGTTGTCAGTCAGCGTTGACGAAAAAGAAGCCTTTCAACTGGTCAAATCGAAGATAGCGGAGGTTTTAAAAGAAGCTGATGTGGAGTACGTATTTTGGGATGCGGCTGAATTAAAGCGTCGTACATGTATGAGTTGGAACTTTATACAAGAACAATTTTTCTATCATCCAGAATTTCCGAAACGGAAAGTAGGGAGCAAATGGTATTTTCCTGCGAGAGAAACGCGTGAGTTCTTGGAAAATTGGTTATTGGAACAATCTTATTAAAGAAAGGAGAACAAAACTAAATGACTACACCCAATATAGAACAACTGGATAACTGACTGCATGATTTAAAGAATGTAAGCATTCTACTCTATTAAAAAATAGCGAGAATATCTTTACAAGTAGCATCTCTTTTCTTTGATGAATTGATAAAGCTACAACAACTTACATTTTATCACAGAGGGGATGGAAAGAAAGGAGAATCAGCCTTGCAAATTGGTATCAGCAAAATCAAAGTCAGTGATCGTATCCGCAAGGATTTTGGCGGAATTGAAGAACTGGCCCGAGATATAGAACAAAACGGACTCATTAATCCAATTGTAGTAACACCAGATTATCAGTTAATTGCTGGAGAGCGGCGACTAAGAGCACATCAGTTTCTAGGTCGGAAAGAAGTAACGGTCAGAGTCATGGAAATAAAGGATCTTGAACATCAACTACAGCTTGAGATCAGCGAAAACGAACATCGCAAGGAATTCACGTTTAGCGAGCGAGTCGAGTGGGCGCGGAGATTGGAGGAAGTTGAACGTCTAAAGGCCAGAGAACGGATGGTTGGCGGCAAGGAAAATTTACCTGACCAACCAACCGGACAAGTACGGGACATTGTAGCGGATCAAGCAGGCTTTGGTTCCGGTAGGCAGTATGACAAAGCGAAGTTTATTGCGGAAAATGCTACTCCTGAAATCATTCAACAGCTTGATGAAGGTTTGATCAGCACTCATAAGGCATTTGTAGAAACCAAAGCTCGGCTCGAAGCTGCTGTGCGTGAGGCAGAGGAAAGAGCAGAGCAGGCAGAGCGGGACAAGCTTGAGTTACAAAGACAGTACAAAGATGCCATTCCTGTGGATCAACTTGAAGAGGCTGTAAATGCCGCCGTAGAGCGTCACGAGGAAGAAACCACGGTATTCATCAAGCAGAAGGAAAAAGAAGCTGAGGCGCAGCTCAAACAGCGTGACGAATATTGGAAAAACAAACTCAATGAAGATTTAGAACTGGAACGTTTAAAAGTCGAGCAATTGAAATCTGGCTACCAACAGAAGAAAGAAGAGTTGGAAGCTTTGAAATTACAGAAGACAGATGACTTTGACGAACAGCAAGCGGAATTAAAAATGAAGAAGCTTCGTTCTGAGTCCAATATCAATGCCTTGCAATTGAATAACCACGTCAAAAGATTTCTTGAAACGGTCGGAATCACTTCATTCATGTTAGGTGCGATCGGAGCTGCAAACATGGGTGAGAAAAAGCGCTTGGGGGAAAGCCTTGATATGTTGCAAAGTTTTATAGATCAAGTTAGACCAGCCGTAAACGGCAGAAAGGCGGTAGAAGTATATGACGTTGATAAACAATAATCAACAACCGGATTATATGATGCTGGTGGAAAAGCAGCTCCAACTTACAGAGTCTCAAGGAATTGCCATTCGCGGCCTGTGGGACGGAATGAAGAAAATGCAGGAGGATGTTACTGGAAAGGTTGAGGAAGTCCAGATGATGGTTCAAGAGGTTCGAGACAGTGTAACGCTGACGGATGCTGAATGCTATCAGTTACAGGAGGCAGTTAGAATCAGGTCCATTACTCTCACAAAAGATCGTTATAAGGAGACAGATGGAAAATTTAACGAAACGGTCGGAAAATATCGCCGCATGATTTGGAGTAAGTTAAAAGTTTTGTTCTCAGTTGCAAAGTACAGTCACATCCGGCGCATTGATTTTGATGATTCCATTTACTTCGTTAAAGAGTTCCGTCCAGAAGACTATATCTAAAGGGTGAATGATTATGACTCTATCGGAATTGGCTCGTATCTGGTTCGAAAACGAATTACAGCATGCCATTATCGTTCGTAATATACAACGCAAGAGCAAGTCAAAATGAGTAGCAAAATGCAAACCATTTACTCTATTCCTATTGTAGATGATGAAGGCTTCAAATTTACATTGGATCAACCAGCAGACTCGCTTATAGCCGCTGTATTACTCATGCATCGTTGGTTGAATTGTCAACATTCGGTAGATATTGAGATGCTACAGCTGACAGAGCAGGATAAGAAAAAGCTTTCTCTTCAAAAGGAAAAAGAAATAACTGAACAAAAGCTTCGGGCCATTTATAAAACTCAATATGCTATTACAGATAGTCCATGGCCTAATCACGTTTGCATTCAGAAGATGAAGCCTTTGAGGGATCAAGAAAGGCGATTAAAAACTAGAATATCCGAACTTGAAGCGGAGATATGGAGCTGAGAGAGTTGGACTTGGACGAGCATAAACAATCTAGGGTGCTTAGAGCGCAATTACGTGAGTTATACGAGGACAGTATTGACGCTGTTAAATTCGGATTACCGAATGACGAGATTCATGTTCAAATAGATTTGCTTACTGCTCAGTTGAGTAAGTTAGAGAAATCTATAGATAAGAACGAAGAATATGAAGGTTTGGAGGATTCTAAGCCATCAGGATACAAGATATCCGGGAAAGGAATAGGGATATGTGTGCATTGTGGAAAAGAGGTTTTTGCAGGCCAGAGGTTTCCCAATCCAAAAGAAGAAGGACTTTTCTGTAATTACTATTGCCGTAAGTTATACCGCAAAAGAAAAGACAGAGAAGTCCAGAAAAACAATCGTGCTACCAACACGATCATTTAAGAAACAATTCAACGGAAGTATAACACAGGATTTTGAAAATGAAAACAGGGGGCCTGTCTTGTGAGAGGAGACAAGGATTTTAGCATCTGGAATACAAGCATAGCTGTAAGAGGAGATAAAGAAATATCTCATCCTACCTTTTTACGGATGTTAGACATGATGAGAAAAAGAGGTTTTGTTGTTGGATCTGATCCACGAATTGACCGTGATTATTCTATCCTTTCTAAGGATCACTTTGCTGGCAACAAGGGAGAACTTCTGTTTGTTGGTGAAAAATATAATTGTGGTGCAAAACTTGAGTTCTATCAAGAAATCAATGTAGAGAACCCAAACGGCGGTAGATATGACTTTAACAAATTTGAAAAGATGCCTTATCTACTCCAAAAGCGGTTTCTAGTTGAAGTCAGATATATGGAACAATTTTTACTGAAGGAAGGATTTACTTGTGACTCTGAACCAGTACTAAAAACGTCATACGATAAGGTATTTCATAAGCTTAATTCGCCAAGCAGACACTGGAGTTCAGAAAACCTTCCTGATTATAACGCTCTCGATAAAGATGGGATACGGATAAATAACGGCGAAGTGAAATATTTCAGAGGCAGAAAAGGAACGTTGATGCGTGGGACCGTCTACCACAATATCAATAATATGTGGTGGGTCATAGTTAATAAAGATTACTATACCAACTTGGCAAGTTTCGAATTGTTTGACCTTGCTACAAAACCCGAAAACAGACTTAGAAAACTGACGAAGAGATCAGGTCATCACAACCCAAAATCCAGATTCATTCCTAGTGAGGCTAATTTAAAGGAATGGAGTACAACGGCTAAAAAAGTTGGGAAAGACGGAAGGATTAAGCTAGCGAATAGCGTGCTGGATTACTTATATGAAATCAACTGGACCTCTCGTAAATTCCAGTTTTTTAAAAAAGATAATGGCCGACTTGGTTTGATGGAAACCGAAGGGAACCCATATTTCTTTGGCCAAAGATTAGGTGAGAAAAAGTATGATCCACCACGGATTATGTCTCTCTACACTCGTTCACTGGATATGTCGGGTACAGAATC
This sequence comes from Paenibacillus ottowii, assembly GCF_006874425.1. Taxonomy (GTDB): domain Bacteria; phylum Bacillota; class Bacilli; order Paenibacillales; family Paenibacillaceae; genus Paenibacillus; species Paenibacillus ottowii. The sequence goes on along the minus strand of NZ_VIJZ01000002.1, from coordinate 134,881 downwards.
ATCCTGGGTTAAAGGATTACGAGATTATGTCACAGGTGGCAAGCCAACTATCTCAAAATGGTTCTGCCAGGATGGAAATGGAGAAGGTGGACAAGCATATCTTTGGCCTGAGGTTAGAGAACGATTACTCCACATAGGAGCACATGTTTAAAAAAAGGAGTGGCTGCATTGTCTCTACAAAAACAATATACGCTCGGAGAGCTTTATAGCCTTGCGGATCAATGCAGCCATGATTACCCTGCTACACTGGCACGTAAGATTGAATTGCTGACCGAAGTCCAGATTCTCCTGGGGCGTAAGGCAGCTGAGGCCATAAGGGAATATAAGCGGATCTATGCCAAGAGGAAACGCGTTTATGCCGAAGCATATATAGCGGCAGAAAACCTGAGGGAGCAGCGAGCGGAATTAGCGGTAATTGAACTTCGCCTCCAAGAAGCAGACGCAGAAGCTGATAAGGTCCGCTGGAGTAATGCTGTAGAAAGTAATGACCAGGTAATAAACTCTTTAAAATACAGCCTTAAGGTGTTACTGGCGGAGTTTGGAAACAACGCCAGCGCAAACAGGTAGGTTTATGATTCAAAAGCTGAGAAGAGGTTGAAACATGGCAGAAATAAAATGGATCAAGCTCAGTACTGGCATGTTTGACGACGAAAAAATTAAAATCATCGAAGATATGCCCGAAGCTGACACGATCATTGTTATATGGCTGAAGCTAATGACTATGACTGGCAGATCAAACATGGGCGGTTACATCATGCTGACCGAAACTATTCCATATACAGAGGATATGTTAATTTCAGTGATCAAGAGGCCGCTACCAGTTATAAAAATGGCTCTATCCATCTTTGAAAGATTCGGGATGCTGGAAGTTTCTGAGCAAGGAGCTTTCTTTCTACCTAACTGGGAGAAGCATCAAAATGTAGATGGAATGGATAAGGTCAGGGAACAAACAAAAAAGAGGGTTCGAAATTACCGGAACAAACAAAAACAACTTGCTTCAGGTGAAAATGATCCTCCTGTTACAGGAAACGCTACTGGTAACGTTACAGTAACGGTCGGTAACGAAACAGATAAAGAATTAGATTTAGAACTAGAAAAAGAAAGTAGTTGTTGTTTAACGCCCGAGACTGAAATCAAATCCGAAAATGAGGGGGGACCGTTCACCCGACGGGATGCCGTTCCTGTCACTCCTGAAACAGATGCCGACTCTGGACAGGACGAAATATCATCTGCGGAACTAGATTATCACAACGCCGTTGCCAACAAGTACCTACAGCGCAGAGGGAAAGGATTATACATTACAGCAGCCGACGAAACGAGCATTGATGAATTGCTAGCTGCTGGTGTACCGCTTCAAACCGCCTTGGACGGAATTGATCAATCCTTTGACAAATTTAAACCTAAGCATAAGCGCGATGGGATACGGAGTCTGAGTTATTGTGCGACTATTATTTTCTCCTTGCATGCATTGCGAGAAGTTGATAGCAAGAGCAAAGAGGATGAAACACCACTGGATGAGGTGGAACCGGAAATAGAAGTCCCAACAAGCGAATATACCCAAGTGGACATTCAGAACATGCTTGTAAAATTGAGGGCTAAACAGGGAGGCTGATGCCACATGGAGAGCTTCGGAAAAGAACTAAAGGCATTAATACCCGATGGTTTTGCCAAGAGACAGGCTGCGGTGTTGGAACGTCTAGCAAACCATCCTGAGGTTCATCGGCTGAAAGCTGAGTTTCCAGACAGAACGGACGATTTGACAGAACCCAAACGATATAGAGATCTATCACAGCATATATCCTATTGCGATAAATGCAGCGAGTGCCCGGGTTTACTGGATTGCCAGAACGAACAGAAGGGGCATACAAGCGTTGCAGAACCTAGCCCGACCAAAGGTGATGAACTGGTCTTTCGACTTCGAAAATGCCCATTGCTGGCTGCTTACGAACGGGAACAAGGGATAGGTCAGAGGATCAAGAGCCACTACATCCCGGCTCACATCCTGAATGCCACCTTTGAAGACATTGAACCTGACCCGCAGCGGATATCTGCAATTGTAGCGGCAATAAACTTTTGTGATGAATTTGTACCAGGTGAAACAACAAAAGGTTTGTACTTTTACGGTCAAATGGGTGTAGGCAAAAGTCGTATTGTTGGTGCCATTGCCCAAGAGTTGGCTAAGCGTGACGTAAGCGTACTGATGGTCTATGTTCCTGATTTCCTACTGGAGGTTAAGGATGCAATTGGCTCAAAGACAGAGACAGTTGAAAGTAAACTTGATGCTTTGAGAACAGTTCCTGTGTTGATATTGGATGATATCGGGGCCGAGTCATTAACGACTTGGACAAGGGATGAAGTCCTGGGACCAATACTTCAGCGGCGGATGGAACGCCTAACGACGATCTACACATCGAATTTAACCATGAGTGAGTTGAAACAACACTTGGCGAATGTGAAAGACAGCAAGCCGAGCGAACAGAAACAGAATGACAAAAAAGCGGCCCGGATCTTTGAGCGAATAGAACCATTTGTAAAAATACTGCCAGTAGGCGGACGGAATAGACGTAGGGGGTAAGCATATGTGCAGAACATGCGGAGGTAGCAAGGTGGCGTACCAGTTTCGTGGCTCAATGTTGATGATGGGACCATGCCCGGAATGCAACCCAAATGCCAAAAATGATAGCGAAATGGAGGTCAAACCTTATGAATATAGTAGTAGACAGCGCATTACTAGCTGAAGCTTTAGAGGACGCAAGTAAAGCTATTTCAGCCAAAAGCATCATGCCGGTACTTGGTTGCTTCTTAATCGAAGCCAATCACGAGGGCTTAACTGTGACTGGTACTGACGATAGAGCAACAATCCAGTCATATATTTTTGAGGAACATGTTCAAATCGAACGGAATGGAAAGATAGTGCTACCTAAACTGTTTTTGGAAATGCTCAAGAAATTAAGCGGTAATGTTCGGATTGAGTCTAAAGATGGTCTGAATGTAATTATCACGTCTCGGAATAAAGAAATTGAAATGGCAGGATTGGACCCCGAGGAATTTCCTCCGCCTCCTTCAATAAATGACAATGAATATATTGAAATTACAGGGAAAGATCTAAGGGGGTTATTCAAAAAGGCTATCTTCGCGGCAGACATTGATGGTAAAGGCATGCCTATACTAACTGGAGCAAATGTCTATCTAAAGAACGGGAAAATAGGAATGGAAGCAACCAATCGGCATCGCCTTTCAAAAACAGAGAAGGTTATTGAATCGGGTGACTTTGGGAGTGCCGTGATCGAAGCAAGGGGTTTGGTTGAACTACAGAAGATCATTACAGATAAAGACGATGTTCAATTCGGATTTTCAAAAGGGAGGGACGATCAGGTAGTCTATGCCTTTGCTCGCACAGAGAGATTCACTTTTTACTCTCGTGTTCTGGAGGGTGAGTATCCAGACATACACCAGATGGTCATTGTTCCTGACAGTGGTACGAGGATTGAGATAAATAAACAAGAATTTTTGGAGTCCGTTGAACTTATTTACACCCTGGCAAAAGAAGAGAAAAATAATATGGTTAGGCTTGATGTAACTGAAAAAGAAATAAATATTCGTGGAAAAGGAAAGCAAACGGGTAAGGCAAGTGAAAGTATTGTTCCTATTAAGTTTACTGGGCAGGAGCTAACCATTTCCTTGAATTCTAAGTATGCTATGGATGCTTTAAAAGCTTTGGATGGGGAAAAAGTCACTTTGGTTTTCACAGGCAAAATGAAGTCTATTTTCATTCTCAGCAACGAAGATCATCAAAGTGTCCATGTGGTTCAGCCATACAGGACGGTAGATTAAATGAGCAAATATAATGCCAGTAAAGTAGTCGTTACGGACGATGGGACACTTTTTACAATAGCTGAGATAGAGAAATACAACCTTGATGTGACCGGAACCTACTTCGATTCTCGAATGGAAGGAGAGTATTATATAGAGCTTCTTAGGCAGAAACAGTATGGCGAGATCAAAGATTTTAGTTGTCAACCCAAATTTGTCTTGCAGGAAAAGCCGAAGGTGACGTATATAGCAGATTTCCTTGTGACTGCGCTGGATGGAAGCGAACGAGTTATTGACATAAAAGGAGCGGAAACGTCTACTTTTAGAGTTAAATTGAAGCTGTTTCAAGGTAAATATCCGACTATGCATTACTTACAAAGCATCGAGGGGAATTTGTTCTGTTACAGCAAGTGAAGAAGGAGAGAGCGGCTCGGAAACGGGATGCGAATAAATTACTCAAACGAGCAGAAGGGAAGATGAAAAATGCCAGAACTGGCCGGAGTGCAAGTCAAATTCACCGTATTAAAAAATGAGGATATCAGTAAATACCTTGATGAACGTGAGAAAAGTGATCTATCTCGTATTCTGTGGAAGATTCAAGAGCTGCGGCTTCTGGACAGAAAGCCTCCACTTAATACGTATCTGGTAGTTAACACAGACGAACCATATGCCACTGATATAGTTCGTATCATGCAAACTAATAACCATTGGGGGCCAATAAGTGACTCAAATCAAGCGGAGATGAAATTTGAGGGTAATGCGCTTATTCTTTCGGAAGTGGAGGAGGAGATAAAATGAAACACTCCCAAAATGAAATTGAACGTCCAGAAGTAACGCGACGGATCATAGAATTGCTGGACAAACAAAATGAGAAAGGCCTCAAGAAGTATGGAACCACAATAGACCAGGTATCAGATATGGCCTATGACTGGAAGCTCATGGCGCTGGAGGAGGCAGCTGATTTAATTCAGTACCTCCAGAAAGAGGTTATACGGCTTGAAAGACTTCTTAATCCGATCTAGGCAAAACAAAAGGAGCATAGAGGGTTCTTAATTAATCCTCTTGCTCCTCAGTAATAAACAAATCTTCAATCGCAACATCTAGCGCTTTAGCGATAGCGAATAAATGCCAGGCTTCATGGCGGCTGTTTTTATCAAATCTACTAATTGAACCTTGTGGAATTCCAGTCATTTCAGACAATTCCGTTTGAATGATACCTTTCTTTTTTAACAAGGGTGTCAGATTCGGTTTCACTTTAAACAATGTACTTCACCTCTCAGCCGAATTATACGATAGCGAATAATTTTTAGCAAGGCATGTTGACTTAATATTCGATATCGTATATTATTAGGACAATCAATAAATATTCGAAATACGATATCGAATTTACGGAGGTATATTTTTATGAGAAAGACATACAAGCAATGGGTGTTCTGGCAAGATGGTTTTTGGGAATTCGAATGGAGTTTCGTCCTACTTACAATTTGGATCAAAGAATTAAAAACTCGTCTGAGCGAGTATAAACAGGTCATTAAGCTCAGAGCGTTCGCCGGGATTATCCGGTGAGGTTGGCACAAGCCAAGATCAGTTCAGGAAACTTTTCCTACGCTGAATGATTCGATACGCAACGCAACACTGTACCCAAAAGAGCAACAATGTACTGGAACCAAAAACGTAATGGAGGCATGGTGTATGACAGAACAAGAAATGGATGAGTTCACTACAGCATTGGTGGAACGTTACGTGGATATACAAAAATTTGCTTCAGTTAACAGTGAATTATTGAACATATGGGATGAGGTAATTGATACCTTACCGCCTAAAATAAAAGGTGATTTTCAAGAGAAATATAATCGCCGCATAAGGGAGGGGAGCTTGTGAAAAAGCTCGACTTAAACAATATCGAAGATGAGCCGATTGAGGTCCAGCAGGCTGTAGCCTTCTACACATCACATACGATAAATAAAGTGCGTGTAACAACGGAAGAAAGGTGTAAACATTATTCTATTTTAGAGGAAGTAGGACTGCTTGAACCCCTAAAATCCGTAGTGGAGCCGTAGCGGTTTAGGCACAAAATATAAGCATAAGCACAGAAAATACGAATCAATCTGTTGGGAAGGTGGCGAGGGAGAATGTCTCATCAAACATTCTGGAAACCGGAGAAAAAAGTTAAAGAGAAGAAGTCGTACAGCAGCCTTGGACAGCGAAAGAAAAGCAGAAATCCGATTCCAGATTGGAAGAAAGACATCTTTGCTCACCACCAGTCACGTCCATCCCGGGCTGATCGAGCCGAGTTTCCACCAGAAGTTGTTAAGGAACTGATTGAGGAAACGGATGGGTTATGCCAGTGCAACTGCGGACGAAATGCAACACAAACTCACCACGTAATGCCAAGAGGTCGGAGCGGACGCGGTGTTAAGACCAATGCCATGCGTGTCTGCGATTTGTGTCATGACCGTATTCAGACGAACGAAGAAGAGCTTCAAAGCTGGATATCAACATACTCTCTGATTCATGGACCTAGATTTTGGTATGACGAGCAGGATTGGGAAGAGTTCAACCGCAAGCAGGCGGCACAGGAACGTTTGATAGCTCAAAAGCAGGAACGATTGGAATCTATAAAGCCAGTCATGGATTTACTTACTACAGCGGCGGGACGCTCATTAAAAAGCAAAGAGATTCGGTTGCTAGAGTCTATGGATACTAAGCAAATGAGTGTATTTAGCATCATGATATCCGATGCCTTGAACAATTTCAGTAAACCAGCTCCTTCATATGGTTATGGTGAACGATTTGAAGATTAGCCCCCAAGGGCAGAGAGGACAAACACATGGATAAAGTGATTTTAACCAAAGCACAGGCAAAGGCGATTGAACTGTGGAAAGAGGAACGTTCGGATATTGAAGGTTTGGTTAGAAAGCACGTAACTGAGGTTTGGGTTTGGGAAGAAATGAAGCCACTGAATGGTATGCCGCTAGACAAACTCATTCGTGCTTTATACATCGGCTATGAAGTCGAACAAACAATGGAAGAAAAGCTATTGGAATTGTATAGGGAAGGGCTACCATGTCCAACAACCCCTAGTGAAGATTCAGCTTTCCGCGAAGGGATGAAAAAGGCGTGTGAAATAGCTGGGATTAAGGTTAAGTGGGCTAGAAATTAGGCCCCATAGGGGATAAGAAGGAGGGAACAGCCCTCCATAAGGGGGATACACATATGCGTAAATTAAGCCTGTTCTCTGGGATCGGTGGAATTGATTTGGCTGCTCATTGGGCAGGCATGGAGACGGTAGCATTTTGCGAACGTGAGCCGTTTCCGCAGCAAGTGCTTCGCAAGCACTGGCCCATGGTCCCAATCTACGATGATGTACGAAACGTAACGAAAGAGAGGCTACAGGCTGATGGAATCGACACAGACTCAATTGGAATTATTTCCGCCGGATATCCTTGCCAACCTTTTAGTAACGCCGGGCAGCGAAAAGGCGAAGCAGATGACCGTCATCTCTGGCCGGAGGTTAGCAGGATACTACAAGAGATTAGGCCCCCTTGGTTTGTTGGTGAAAATGTTGCTGGTCACATCACATTGGGACTCGACGATGTGCTTGATGACCTGGACAACATCGGCTACACCGCGCAACCGTTCGTTATTCCGGCTGGAGCTGTTGACGCGCAACATGAGAGAGCAAGGGTGTTCATTCTTGCCTACACCGACTGCCAGCGATTACAGGGGGGGCAGGTCTCCCGAGGCCGCAGCCAAATGCGGCAGAGGGCCGAACAACAATTTCAGGGATTATTGCAGACAAGTACATGGTCTAAAGTATCCGCCGCCGACTTTAGTAGAGCGACTTATGGGGTTTCCCGAAGGATGGACGAGCATAGAATAAAGGCCCTAGGAAACGCGGTGGTGCCGTATCAGATATACCCTATCCTAGCAGCTATAAAAGCCATAAATGACAGTCTATAAGGGGGATACACCATGCAAGGAGTACGAAGCCCATTAATCTGGTTTGGCGGTAAGAGCAAATATGCACAGCACATCATAAGCAAGTTTCCTGCGCACCGCGTTTATATCGAACCTTTTGGCGGAGCTGCTCATGTAATCTCTCAGAAGCCAAGAGTAGCGCATGAGGTGTACAACGATATTGACGGTAACGTAGTGAACTTCCTCATGGTTGCGAGGGAAGAACCGGAGAAGTTACAAAATGAATGCGAAAGCCTGCCATATAGCCGCATGCTTTACGAGCAATGGCTAAACGAACCGTTACCTCGAGATCCGTTCGAAAGAGCTGTAAGGTTTTTCTACATGAATCGTTCCGGCATATCCCAGGGGAACGCGAATGAGATAGCAAGAACAGGATGGAGGCACAGCACAAAGTCCGGATCCAACCCAGCGACAGGGTATATAAGCGCCTGCCAGTTATTTAGTGCTTTCGCTGAACGGATGAAATGTGTGATGATTGAGAATTTTGATTTTCGGACTTTGATTCCTAAATACGATGGGAAAGACGTTTTGTTTTACGTCGATCCACCCTACATCGGTCGTGAAAAACAGTATGCCTTAACGGATAAAGACAAGGAAAGCCCGGAGAAGTTACACAGAGATTTGGCTGCTATTTTAAACGACGTGAAGGGAAACGTTGTTCTCTCATATTATGCGGATCCGTTGCTGGACGAACTTTACCCAAACTGGAACAGAGATACCTTCCAGGCATATAAGCAGGTTGTTGGTGGTGATGGATTGGGAACGGAAACCGAGGAACTACTGCTAATGAACTTCGACAATCGCCAATTAACACTATTTTAAGGGGGATACACCCCCTACTACCTATAAAGGAGAGATAACACATGGATATGAACTTAATCATTAATAACCAATTGGCAGCATTAAACGAAGAAGGTTATGTAGAGAAAATCATTAAGAAGCAACTGGAAGAAACTATTAAGGATGTTGTCGAAGATTCCTTGCGTAGTTGGAGTGACTTCGGAAAAGGGTTGAAAGAAACGGTAAAAGGGCAACTACAAATCAATCTCGATAAGTTGGACATCCCTTCGTACAACCAAGTTATTCTGAACGTTATTAAAAGTGAGTTAGAGCGTTCGATTCATGAAGAAGGCGCAGCGAGAATACAAGAGCAGTTACAAGAGTTGCTGGGAACAGGGAAGAATGAATATAGATTATCAGAATTAGTAAAAGAAATGGTTGAGGATGAGCTTAAACTTGAAGAACTGTCTTATGAAGAGGTTGAGCAAATCACGGTTATTGTAGAGGAAAAATACGGAACCAAGTACGTATATATGGACCCGAAAGAAGATGTTGAGTGGTACCAATGCAAATATATGATATCGCTTGAAAAAGATATGACCGTATCAAGAGCCGAGGTTTCAGATAAGAAATTCGATAACCGTGTGATTATGGGTGGAATGTACGGATTGGATGCGACTTTGTTCAAGATGTGGACTCAAAAAGCAACACTGGTCATAGATGATTACGAAACGGAGTTTGGAAACCCTGAATTTGAATGAGGCATAACAGCCTCTTACCCTACACCCCTATATAAGGAGCGATAAGCATGAGAGATATTAAATTCCGTGGTAAACGGCTTGATATCTCCGAATGGGTATTCGGAGATATCTGGCAGCACAACGGCAGGGTGGACATTGTAGATCATAGAGCGCAATCACATCCAGTAGACCCTGAAACAGTAGGTCAGTTTGTAAAATATTACGGATTAGAGTTTTACGATTGCGACATTATGTTCATTGCCTGCGACTGCGATAGTGAATACGGGTGTACGCACAATGATAGCAAATATATGGTTGTTTGGAACAAGGAAACGGCTGGTTACGTGCTGAAAAGCCACTCCACCGGACGTTTGCATTCGTTGGATGAATTTGGTGAAGAAAATATGCATATCGCTGGAAACATACACGATAACCCGGAGCTGCTACACCCCCAAGGAGAGTAACCACCAATACAATACGCTCCTGGTTGAGCGTTGGAAGGATGATAGATATGATACCAAATTATTATATGATGTGGCACGATCTGCGCGAGGAAATTAACCGCCTTGAAGCAGAGGGGATTGAGGATAACAATCTGGATTTGGGAGACTTGCAGCGGATGATGGACGAACTTGAAATGGATCATCGGGATTAAACCGATACAGGGTGTAGGTAACACCTGCACCCGATCATATCTTTCGCTTACATGTAAATAATACAGGACGCGGTGTCCCTCTACCCAGAAGCAGGATATAAGATTATGAAGAAGCCAGAAATAATATTAGAAAATGTTATGTAAACCCTGATTATTACAAAGAATCAACTTATCCGATACATGTAATTAATCATGGGAAACAGTGACTGACCCAGCGGTATAACGAATCCTCCTAATTATGAATAGGTAAAATATTAAGGTTAATTGGTATTTTTATAAAAGGATATCAGCTAATAACTTGACCTATCTCTACTACTCAGACAAACTAACCTTCTCTCTTATCTTGTCTGTAATTTCTAATAACAAATCCAAGCTTTCGTTAATGTTATTTAGAAACTCACTTGAAGAAGTGTAATTACCGATCCCCATAGAATAGGTTGTAGAGCCGTCCTCATTTTTAGTTTTGGATAAACCAGAATCAACTTGGTTGGGTCTGAAATTGTGTACAATATTATTTCTGAAGTCCTTTATCTCTTTAAATACAGGGTTTTCTGGTAATGAATTGAGATATGCATAAAGATCACTATCCTTCGTCTTAAGTTTTTTCATTACTCTAATTCTAAAACCTAGAGTTGTCTCCACATCAAACTGATATTTTACATTGACAAGATGATAGACCGAATCAATTACTCCTTCAAATCGAGTATAGTAGCTGTCCATATAAAAACTGAACCAATACAAATTACCAAAATGCTCTTCTTTAAAATGCGGAAAATATTGAATGCTTTCGCCATTATCGCCTGGTGATTTGTACCATTCTTCATCTGGGATTCCGGCATCATAATAGGACTTGAGTAAGGTGTAGTTAGTAATCAAATCAAAGATTCTGTTGTTGAATTCTCGAATCCAGTAGCTCAAATTAATACCATGGTAGCCATCAAAGAGATTAAGAACATTAAACTTTCTCTTGGGATCACTGAGGCCGAGGTTATTAATGACCTCTACCTTTTCTCCACAAATCTTTTGCCAATCCTCTTTTAATGGGTTTCTTGCATAATCGTAAATATCCATGTTAGGTAGTCCCCTTCTTGTCGAATTTTGTATTTTTTAATCTATATTTAATTTGGCAGCGACTGTCAGCCTATATGAAGTATAATATCACAAGTGGAATATTCTGAGAAATAAACAGGTTAAGAAAGATATTGTTGCTATGTGCGGTAGTGGTTTAACTATCTTAATAGTTCGGGGATAATACTTGGTTTTCGGACAACTTATAGCTTATGTTGATAGCAGATTTAATCAGTCCTAGATAACTATATTTATTTCTTGAAATTCAAATAATATATCATTTTCCTTTGAAAGGGATGCGTGTTTATGGAACATATGCAATCTGTAATAATAAGTGATCAATCTCATAAAGATTCTTCTGATACACACGAAATAGTCCAAGTAAACTTTTTTGACGATGTAGATGCGGTAGATATAAGAAAAACAAAGTGGCTGCTAAACAAATATACTGACTTAATTGATGTAATCAAAAACTATGAATACTCACTTCAACAATTGGAAAACGGAATGGCTGCATATGATCTACTTTCAGCGGAAGGCTCGGTTGCCAAGCGAGTTTCTGGACAAGAACTGACAGCAGATGTGACAGCTAACGCCGTTCTGCTCAAAGACCAGCGCCATGTGAATTATAAATTCTATCAATTCCTTACGAATAACATTAAGTTTGCAATAAATAATATGCGTGATAAGCACGAGGGATTGATAGCAAAGCTGTTATTTTTGGATGGTATGAAATATCTCAAAGCTCAACAATATTTGGAAAAAGGTTATCGCAAGGACATTCCTCCTATCTCAGCAACTACATTTGCAGATAAACGGCGTAGGGTTATTGTTAATATAGCAAACAGCCTAAAAACAAACCGTACATTGGATTTTGTCACCATCGACTATGGCCGGGGACGAAACCAAGAAGGAGAAATTGGGCTGAGGATGCCAGAAGTAAATTAGACCGTAAGGGCTTAAGCCTTTGCGGTCTTAATTTTAGGTGTCTAAAGTTCTAGACTGAAAATAAAGTAATAGTCTTGACGATGCTTCATTAAGCTAACGGGCAGTTTAGTTGAACAAGATAAGTGGAGGTTTTATGTCGCATTTGACGCAAACTGTGAAGGAGGAAGCTGGGAAAATGATAGCTAAGTGTAAAGTGTTGAGTTAACTATCCAGCTTGTTTGTTGATGTCTTTAATGTTTGTGCAGCCTCATCGAGATAGATATCTAAAAAAGTACCATCAGTAAATTTAATAACCACAGCATTAGTAGTGATGGCGACATCTTCAATCGTCCTACCTTTAAGTTTTTCAGGTATAACTTTGAAATTAGTCGATTCCACATTCATCAAATCCTTTCATTGATTACACATCTTAGTAATCGGTAATAAGTATATAAAACCTATATTAGTCTAACACTTCTCATAATAACAGTAAAAGATGAATGATAGAAATACTGAACAGTACGAAGATATTGTGTAATAAAAGAAAGCGTGCTTATTCAACTAACGAGGAACGTTAGTTCAATGGAAAAGCGACAGTCTAGGACTTTTTTTTCGTTCTTGGCTGTCGCTGTTTCAATTTCTAGGCTCAGTCTACTACTTTATTTTCTGCTGATAGTAGGAACTAATAAATCCGTAGTAGGCGCGTAGTAGAAAGGATTTACACTTTATTCAGGAACAAATTAAATCCATTCTAGGAGGCAATAAACATGGCACATAGTTACGCTTACTTGGACAAGGAAAAAATTCTCCATCTCCATCCATTGGAAGATGAAGCAGTTAAGCATGGCAAGTATGTGGGTACAAATTTGGATTACGACGAAAGTGGTTTTCCGGTTATCGGCGGCGAAGGTGTAATCTATTATGCAGACAAAGACACAGCTTATGTAAACGGAAATGAAGATAATGGCAAACAAATTGCTGTACCAAGTGGCCTTAAATCACTAGCTAGTCAACTTCTGTAATCGTTAAGATTTAAATGTGGTGGCGGAATAGACGCAAGGCCGCGATACACGCCTCGCCCACATCGAACTACAACTAATTCGAACAGCCGTAAAGAGGGTCATAATACCCCATCAATAAGGGCGGCAGATTGTTCCGCACGTAATGCGGACTATAGCGATTGACGGTAATCGCTGTGAAATAATTCCCGTTGGGAACCATTCCGCATGTATAAGGGAGCGGCAGTGGCAAGCGCATGACGGAGGGTTAGGGCGCATTCAAAACTAAATCGGAGACAGGACTCAAATTAACGATCACTACAATAGGAGCAGCGATTTTACGCTGCTCTTTTTAATTTTGAATGAAAGGCTGTATTGTTTTATAAAATTCTGTATCCTTAATGTCGATACTATCGTATGGAACAATATAGGAGATGAATTTGAGTGAAGAAGAAGATAAGGGATGGACTAATTTTTTATGTAGTAGTACCGCTATTTTTAACATGGTTTATATGGTTCCCCCTTGGTATGAATTATTTGTATTGGACAGAAATGAAAAGTGAATTTCACATTCAAGAAGGCTACTGGGAATTCTTTGGACGAAATTGGTATAAAAAATCTTTTAACATTAGAGTGGACTATCGAAGAGAATACAAAGAAAAACAAGAGAAAGCTGCTGAATAGTGGCTTTTTTATTTGTTCAGGAAACTTTTCCTTAGCTTCAGATACATTATCAAAAAGGGGTGAATAATAAGATTATGGGGCGAAAGAGAGATCCGAAACGGGACGAAGCATTTGATTTATACAAAGCCAGTTCCGGCAACATACGTCTCACAGATATAGCCTCTCAACTTAGTGTATCTGAAGGTACGGTAAGAGGATGGAAGGCTAAAGATAAGTGGGAGGGTTTAATTGCTGGAGAAGTGAAGGATACGGAACGTTCTGATGAAAATGGAGCGCCTTATAATAAAGAGGCTCCAGTTAAAGATGAAGACCCAACATCATATCCTGATGAGCTTTTTCTAAAAGCTGTCCAAATTGTAGCCGAGGCCAAACAAGCCTCGGTTTCTTTATTACAGAGAAGGATGAGGATAGGCTATAGCAGAGCAGCTCGACTGATTGATGAAATGGAGCGGCGTAAATTTGTCGGTACATATCAAGGTGATAAGCCAAGAGAGGTATATGCTACCCTGCTAACAGTTGATGCGCTCTCTAAAGAGCTAAAAGACGCTGCTCCAGAAATACGGAACGTTCCGAAAAAAATACCGGAACGCTCTATTGATATGGAGCGTTCCAAAACAAAAAAGAGCGTTCCAGTAATCGAGGAGAAGCCAGAACCGGAAATTCCGGACGAAGAGGGGTTAACGCCGAAACAGCGGATCTTCATAATGGAATACCTCAGAGATTTCAACGCGACAAGGGCGGCAATGGCTGCTGGATATAGTAAGAAAACAGCATATTCAATTGGATGGGAATTATTGAGGAAACCTGAAATTAAGGCTGCGATACAGAATTACAACGAATCCCTGATGGATGGGGTTGGTTTAAATGCTCAGCGCGTTCTAATGGAGTACATGAAAATTGCTTTTGCAGACATAACGGACTACGTAGAATTCGGTCAAAAGGAAGAGGATGTTCTTGGCTTAGAAGGAGACCCTGTGTTTGATCCAGACACTGGAGAAACGAAGAAATACAGATACAATTATGTTTCTTTTAAAAATAGTGATGAAATTGATGGTACTCTGGTTTCAGAAGTCAAGCAGGGCAAGGATGGCGTAAGTGTTAAACTACACGATAAAACTAAGGCATTGGATGTGCTGACTAAATACATGGATCTGCTTCCAGACAAACATAAACGAATGGTTGAAGATGAAAAACTTAAGATGCAGCGTGAGAAACTTGAACTTGAAAGAGCAAAAGTCACGGGAGAAGGAAATACAGAAGACGATCTAATTGACGATTGGGTAGAGGCGGTGGTAGGTGATGAAGCAGAAGGATTCGCCGGAGACGAAACGGAGGCTTCAAGCATTCAAGATACGGATTCCTGAGTATCGTAAGAATCCTATATTGTTCTGTCAAGAAATGCTTAAGTTCTACCCTGATGATTGGCAGGCAAGCACTCTAATGGATTTAGCTAATAATCCGCGCGTTTCAGTACGTTCAGGTCAAGGCGTAGGAAAAACTGGGCTGGAAGCTGCAACAGCCCTTTGGTTTCTGTCCTGCTTCCCTTA
This sequence comes from Paenibacillus ottowii, assembly GCF_006874425.1. Lineage (GTDB taxonomy): Bacteria > Bacillota > Bacilli > Paenibacillales > Paenibacillaceae > Paenibacillus > Paenibacillus ottowii. The sequence goes on along the minus strand of NZ_VIJZ01000002.1, from coordinate 119,688 downwards.
TCCAAAGGTGATTTGTACAGCTCCTACAAGACAGCAGCTACATGACGTGTTATGGGCTGAGATTAATAAATGGCAATCTAAAAGTCCGGTATTGAAACGAATCCTTAAGTGGACTAAGACCAAAATATACATGAAGAATTATGAGGAACGCTGGTTCGCTACAGCTCGGACAGCAACCAAGCCTGAGAATATGCAGGGCTTCCATGAGGACTACATGCTATTTATTGTGGATGAAGCATCGGGTGTTGCTGATCCAATCATGGAAGCTATTTTAGGTACGTTGTCGGGTGAGTTCAACAAAATATTGATGTGCGGCAACCCGACAAAAACGTCGGGTGTTTTTTATGATTCACACAATAAGGATAGATCCGATTATAAAACACGTAAGGTATCCTGTTTGGACAGTCCTAGAACAAGTAAAGAAAACATCGCTATGCTTAAGCGGAAATATGGAGAGGGAAGCGATGTATGGCGTGTCCGTGTAGAAGGCGAGTTTCCCCGTGGTGAATCTGATACATTCATCTCTCTGGAAGCTGCTGAATTTGCCAAAGATGAAGTTAAAATTGAACCTTCTGGAACAAAGCTATTTGTTGGCGTTGACGTTGCACGTTTTGGAGATGATGAGACAACCATGTATGCACGTATGGGCGGCAAGGTGGTAAAGACTCATTTCCACCACAAGCAGGACACTATGACAACTACAGGATGGGTATTGCGCCTGGTTGATGATGTGAAGGTCGAACATTCAGAAGTGGATGAAGTAGAAATAAGAATTGATGATAGCGGAATAGGTGGAGCTGTAACAGATAGATTGAATGAGATTAATGAGGAGAAAGGGTTGGGCTACACCATTATTCCAGTTAATAACGGATCGGCAGCAGAAGATGCTCATTACGGCAATCTTGGGGCAGAGCAATGGGGCCACATAAAGGAAATGCTTGAGGCTAACATGAGTAATTATGTTCTTGGCAAACCTGGAGATTTACAGTTGCCAGATGATGAAAAACTGATAACGCAGCTCACTTCCCGAAAATGGCGGATGGGTAGTAATGGCAAGATATTTCTGGAGCGTAAAGAGGATATGAAAAAACGTGGCCTTCAATCTCCAGACAGAGCAGATGGTTTTATTTTGGCGTTTGCAAATGTTCAAACTGAATCCGGTTTTGCGTTTGGTTGAAATTTATGGAAGAGAACAAATGATAGTTATATAATTAACAACATAAATATATTATTTGGAGGACTTCATGAAACCGAAGCTATTTATTGGATCTTCAGCAGAGTCAAGAGCAATTGCTTTCGCTGTACAGGAAAATTTAGATTATGATGCCGAATGCACCGTTTGGACCCAAGGTGTATTCAATTTGTCTGTTACGGCATTGAGCAGCTTAATTAAACAGGCTTCCATTAGTGATTTTGCTGTATTTATTTTCAGTTCTGATGATATAACTGAAATGAGAAATAAAGCTAATCCTACAGTTAGAGACAATGTCATTTTTGAAACAGGACTTTTTATTGGAAAGATTGGAGTCGAACGGGTTTATTTTGTAACCCCTTCTGAAAATCAAGACCTCCACCTTCCCACTGATCTACTAGGAATTTCTCCCGGTCGCTTTGATAGTACACGAGATGATCTTACGGCAGCGCTTGGTTCATTTTGTAACCAGGTTCGAAGGAATATTGGGGAACTTGGTGCTATTAACCCATCTAATGAAACTACAGAATCCAAAGAAGTGAAATATGATTTTGAATATACCGATGCTTATAAGAATTTAGACATAAGTCTTATTGAATCAATTAAGGAAACGCTTCCTATTAATGGTTCTATTAACTTCATCAGGACTCATAGTTTTGAAGGTTCTTATCGAAGGGATTTACTTGATGATTTGAGGAATTTCCATCAAGATGGAGATAATGCAACAATGGAGTTTGTAAATCCAGAGCTTGAAGGATTAAGGAAACAGTTATACCAAGACGTAAATAAATTTTTATTTCTTTTGGCTAAAAACACTTGGGTAAATAAAATGAATTCTGATTATTCTAGTGTGCCGAGTGATTGGGAGGAGGAACAGCCCGAACGTTTTAATCAAGTGATCAGTGAAATCCATGATACTGCGGAAAGCATTTGTTCAACTTACGACCTTTTAATTAGAAGGTCGAGATTACTTCTTGCGGTATAGGCATAAATCCGTAGTAACACCGTAATAACTCAATGATATTATTTAGACATAGAAATATGAACGAATACTGGAGGCAGGAAAAATTTCCTGACCTCTTTTTTGTTGCGTCAGAAGGGAGGTACAGATTTGGGTGTACGACAGTGGATAATTAATTGGTTAGCTGCGGGAAGACCGAAGAACGAACCTGAACGACAGACGGAAAGCTATCCATTCCCGTTTGGTATCATGATGAGTAAGGGAAGTAACCAGCCAGCGCCGAAGAGAACACCGACCAACTTACGAACGTTATCGGAATCCCCGATTCCACGCAGAGCAATTAATGTTATCAAGAATGGAATCACAAAGCTGAACTGGTCCGTAGCTGCCATCGACGAGAACGATACAGAAAAATATAGAGAGATATGCAAAGTTATTGAACGATCATTACTAAAGCCGAATCCTGGTGACTCATTCCGTTCATGGATTGAGCAAATGGTTGAAGATATGCTTGTATGTAGTGCAGGTTCATCGGAAGTGTTGAAAGCTGGCGATCCTCTTAGGCCGTTCAGGATGTATCCGGTGGACTCTTTCTCTGTCGACCTTTACCCGGACTGGGATGGAAAAGATAATTCATGGCGTTATGCACAGCGGGTTAACGGACAATATGTTCACTTAACATCTTCCGACCTGATGTATATACGAATGAATCCAAGAACAAATACTCCTTTTGGACTATCACCACTCGAAACGGTTTGGGAATCGGTGCAAAGCTTCATTACAGCTCATCGTTCTGCTGGGAAGCAGGCTTCAAACACGGCAATAAGGAAGTTGATTAATCTTGGAAAGAACACTGATACCAAGGCGGTTGCGGCTTTTCGTGCATATTGGGAGAATGAAGTAATAGGACGTGGGTTGAACCCAATTATCGGGGGAGAGAACCCAAGTGTACTTGATCTAGGGGCTACGGATGATAAGGCATTGTTTCTTGAGTGGCAGCGCTTCTTAATTGAGATCGTAGCGATTGCTTTTGATATATCCCCTAAGAAACTGGGGCAGACGAAAGATGTTAACCGCTCTACAGCAGATAGCGAAGACGACGACACGAACGAAACGGTCAAGTCTATAGCTGAAAACATTGTGGAACATATCAACAATCACATCATTGACGGTATTTTTAAGCTGGGCGGAGTGATCGAGTTTAAATTTCATTATGAAGCATCGTTAAAAGATCAAAAACTCAAAGCTGATATTGATGCGATTTATCTCGACCGGAGAGTTACGACACCAGATGAAGTACGTGATGGTCTGGCGCGTAAAGCATTGCCTAATAAACATGGCGAAGTATTATTACAACCAGGTAATACCGCAGCTATTGATTTGAATAAAACTCAGGAAGAAATACAAGGGGAGAAGGACAGGCTGTTAAGCAATCTTCCTGAAGATGATCCGCTGAACAATAAGAACAAAACAGAAAAGGATGAATCTGACACCGCTGAAGAGTAGGTGTTTTTATTTTGCCCTGAGAGGCGGTGAGGACGTGTTTACAAGGTTTGTTTGCAGTGTTGTGAGACTGACATATCCAAGGTCAGTGCCGACACCGAGAAACCGAGCAGAACGCAGACAACAGAAATATCACGGAGGGAGGTGAGAATCTAAATGCTTAAAACGTTGAAAATGAGCAACCAGCGGATGCGTGTTCAGGACTTCAAGTTATCCGAAGAAGGAGGACATCCAAACAAGGTTCCTTTCAAATGTGCTCTTTTCGCAGTTGACCAACCAAGTGATGGCTCACCTCATGGTGCTGGTGGGAAACGTATTCGTATTTCATCAAGTGTTTGCGACAAATATCTTCAAACTTTCGTTGGTATGGCCTTGAATATTGACTATGCCAACGGTATGGCGGACCATGATCCGCGATTTAAAGTCGCTGTGATTGATAAGGCTTACCGTTCGCTTGATGGGTATGCATGGATTGATGGATACATTTACGCAAAGGATTTTCCTGATGTGGTTGCGACTATTCGTTACTACAATGGGCTGGCGGCTGAGTATGACTGGAGCGAATATCAATTCGGAGCATCGTTGGAAATGGAAGCCGCAGTTCAGGATGCTACTGATTTGGATGATGTGCTAGATGTAATTGAATTTTGTGGTACGGGAGCAGCTATCCTGTTCGCTGATGCCGCTGCCTATAAAACAACGAGCTTTGCTGCTCGTAACATGAAAAAGGACAAGGAGGATGTCGATATGACACCGGAACAAATTAAAGCGATGGAAGAGTCTATGAAGGCATTACAAGACGGTATGACTGCTATCACTGCGAGTGTGCAAAGCGTGGTCACAGAGGTGGGAGCAATTAAAACAGATATCACCACCATGAAAGCTGCAAGTGAAGAAGCTGAACAGAAGACTGCTGAAGAACAAGCTGCTGCTGACCTAAAGGCTGCTCAAGATAGAGCAGATGCTTTAGAAAAAGAATTGAAAGAGTTAAAAGCAGCGGGTGCGCCTCCAGCAGAGCCAGAACGCAAAACATTCAGCGCGTCCGCATTATTGTCCAAGTATGGCAGTAATGCCAATCTTGCAGCCGGAGCGGAAGTAAATGATTACAAAACCTTCTGTGCTTCTGTCGATGCTTTGGACCTTCCTTCTTCCGAATCCTTCAAACTTAAAATGCAGGCAAAAGCACAATTTGCCGAAAAGGAGAGTGTGTAATACATGAATAACCGTGTTGGAGTAGCTCAATTTGTTTCGGTTGCTGCGGCAGCTCAGTTTCAGGGGCCAGGGGCAATTATCACAGACGATTTTCAGAAGGAAATTACGGATGTACTACGTCGAACATCTATTTTGGATGGACGCTTGAATTATGTACCAGCAACAGGTGATATTTCTACTTATTATGAACAGAATACTGTGAATGGCGGCGCGTTCATTGATCCGCGTAACCCTTCCGCTACAGCAAGCAGCAATCAACGTACACCTCATGGTGTGAAGATCAAAGCTCTTACGAACCAAGTTAACTTTGGACATTATGATGTAACGCTGGGTCAGCAACAAAACAACTTTCCTGAATTGAAAGCCAAGGATCTGAACGACATGCTGAATGCCATTGGACTTACGCATGGTAAAGCACTTTGGAGAGGTAATGACACTGGTTTGGCTGTACCTACAACCTTACAATATGTAGGACTTGCAAGTCAGATTACGAACACATTCACAGTTGGGGCAACGGCTTCAATTGTATCTGCTATTCGGGCCAAGGTAGCTGCGATGGTGGCGAGTGAACTGTACGAACTTATGCCAACGGCTATATACATTCACCCTATCGCACATCACTATCTGGAGGAAGAAGAACGGAATGCTGCCAACAATGAAACGCAAATCAGCAACCTCAAGAAAACAACGGTGGCTGGCTTAGAAGTGTTGGCTATTATGACGGCCGCAGGTCTGCTGCCGATCATTCCAGAGCCGTTTATTCCTTCAACAGTTAATGCAAAAACGGCGACAAACACTGACTACGGAATTGCCATCGTCACAGAGCCTATGATTGAGTATCACTATGTTGGTGAGAAGGGCATCTATCTCTTTCAATTGGGTACAACGTCGAACCTCCAAGAACAGTACGTAGGTATCAAATATGGCGCTCCAGTAGCCAAAGGTCCAAGTTACGCACATGCTTACGGCACAATTGAGCGTCCGACGATCACGGCGGTATCCTAATAAATTTTAAAGTCAGGGGACGGTTAATGTGACCGTCTCTTTTCATTTTGAGAGGAGATGATTCAGTTGGCAAAATCGAATCTAGATAAGCTGAAAGATGCAATTGCTGAAAGCACTACATTGTTGGATCAAGCTGAGATTGGAGAGAGCGGAGGGCAATACCCTCAACAATCGGTAGATGTGTTCAAGGCAACTGTTGCAGCGGCAGAGGTACTGGTTAGCACTGAAGGCGCAGAGCCGAGCCAGTTCGACGCTCAAACAACGGCGCTGAATGATGCACGTAGTTCTTTTCTTGCTACGAGAATTCCAGCGGTCCGAAAAGTTACGCTTCGTGGTACACCAAGCCAGCGAAAGGGGGCTCACACGATTCATTTTAAAAATGGGGTTGTTAACTTTGTGGATGGCGAAGCACAGTTACCGGATGAACTGGCAGACGAGCTTGCTGATGCTGGCTATGTAGAATGAGTCAGTATCTTGAGTTAACGGATTCTGACTTCGTTCCGGTAGGGATCAAATTAACTACTCCACTTATTCTCAGAGCATCAGCCGTAATTGATGGACGGTGCAAACGTGAGATCGGAGTTACAACATATACCGAGCGTATACCGCTTACCGATCAGCAGCGAGGGCATTTGTCTTATTACCCGGTTGTAGAGGTGAAGGAGGTAAAGGGCAGGCTGAAGCAGGGATTGATGGGTAATTTCTTTGGTCCGCCAGGATTCGAAACAATCGCTGATATCGGCACAATTGATATAGACAAGGATATTGGTACAGTCTGGTGCGGTTATTCTTCTTTCGGTTCAGCGTATGCAGAGCTAGAAGTGACGTATACCAGTGGTTGGGAGACTATACCTGATAAGGTCAAGGTGGCATGTGGACTGATCATAGGGCAGTTAGCTGGGAACCCGAACACCAACGTGAAATCGAAGAAGGACTTCGACTTAAACATTGAATACTTCGGCAACAGTATGATCACGCCAGAAATAGCCGATCTTCTGTCTGAGTTTGAACATAGGTCATTTAGGTAGGTGATGAAAGTTGTTCTATGAGTTCTTACACCGCCATACGCCGTGTGTGGTGGACGGAAACGAAGATGTAGTGATTCTATCAAGGGAAACCAAAGCGACGACTGTAATGGGCAAAGAATACGTCTATAACGGTGTATTCTCATCTGAATCACTCGTTAATCGTGGTTCCTTGGTACAGGCAGAGGACAGGTTTCTCGTCCTAACCTTAAGGAAAACGGTAGATCAGGACAAATACTGTTCTTTGGTTAAAACGAACGCTGTGGTAGAGGTGCAAAGATACCAGCAAGCTTACGATGCAAATGATAATCCGGTGGGCGATGCGGAATTCACGTCGGTCGCTGCTGATGTTGTTTGTTCTGCACTGTATGTCACAGCACAATTGCGACAACAGGAGCCGGGCTTGCTGCCGAGTACCGTGTTTACCTTGCAGTTACAGACGACAGTCGATGTAAGAGACCCTCAAGACTCAAGTCTATCCGCGCCTGACCGGATTGTAATGGGCGGGAAGACATACCAGGTAGATGTGGTAGATAGGATCAAGTATCCTAACTTGCTGCATGTTCAGCTTTCAGAGGACCGCCGATGATTACAGGGTATGATTCAGCGAAAGCGGCAAAGGATCTGGAGAATAAGCTCGCTGTTGAAATTACCGGGCTAACGAAACTGGTCATGCTGACAGCCAAAAGCGGCATACGGTACTATCCGGCAGTTCGGGACCATTTGGAGATGCACATGTTCGTGCTTGCTAATCAAATGATTTCAGGCGACATTACAGCGGATTACTGGCAGGCGTGGCTTGAACAATTCGGTAAAGGCTCCAAGATGGCAGACAGCAGCCAAAATCCCGGTTTAATAACCTACATGAATAGTGAAGCATGGAACCGACTGAGGTCCAAAGGTGATCGTATTATTGTAGGTCGTTCCCGTGGAAAGTACCGAGCGATTGACGGTACCATGAAGGAATCAGGTGGGGGATATGCTGGAGTAGATTTGGAGGAGCTTGCGGAGCGCGGTGATATTGATCCTTCATTTAGGGCCACACCTCCAACCTACTTTTTACGTATTGCAATCCAGTCCAACCGAAAACGGATTTTGGACGGTATCAGCCGAGTGATCACTGAATTTCCTTATCACAGATACTTCAAGGAGGTAAAGGAGTGAGCCTACAACTTATTGATGCTGTTCAGAATGCTTTAAAAGCAGATTCGGAACTCATGAGCATGCTGAAGCTTACTCCTTCATCACCCTCTGCTGATATCGTAAAGCGATTTACGAAAGGCATGGAGCCTGAGATAACGGTTTCTAAGGATACAGTTCCACATATCTGCCAATATGTCATGCCGGGACGATATGCCACTAATCCACTGGTGTTCGAAGGTAAGTTCTGTATCGACTTTTATGGTAAGACAGCATATGAGGCAAAGCTTCTATTTGAAAGAGCTTTCAAAACCTTGCACGAAAAAAGGTTGTTTGCACAGGGGGTTATGTCCTATCTTTGTGTGCTATCCTATGACTCAGATTTTGCTACTGGCATCCAAGGGGCCAAGGGGTACAAAGCAATTTTCGATGTTGATTACTTGAGAATGAATTGAGGTGAGCAGAATGGCAGAAGCAGCTGTATGGAAAGCAACCGGGAGATCCGGTGATCACAATGGTGTTAACCACGTTGAATATGAGCTGCTGGATTCAGCACAAAAGCGAGTTTCTTTGGCTAAAACCAACGTATCCAGTATTGAAAAAGATGGGGTTAAAATTGAACCGGATGATCAGGAAACTCTATGGTTTAGTGAAGCAAATGCAACCAAGAAGTACAAATTTAATGTTGTTACTCTTGCTGGTACAACTTATGAAACCGAATTGAATTGGACTCAACCTAATCCTCCTAAACCAGAACCTACCGAATGGGATACGCTGATTGCTGAAAAAATCGCGCTTGCTAAAGGGTTGGGTATCATGGGGGTCTGGAATCCAAAACAGGGTTACAAGCTAACCAAAGAGTACAGTCGCATTGCAGAAATTGATAAGCGTTTATGGGAACTGGTCAAATAATCTGACCAGTTTTTTATGTTCACATAAGGAGGATGAAACTTTATGCAACCTTTAGTATTTGATGGTGTGGGGTCAGCACAGGTTTATGAAGAAGGCGGAAGGCTTAAGTTTCTTGATGATAAAATCACTAAAGTCACTTTGCAATTGCAGTTTGATTGGGACAAAGTAATGGGCGGCGATAGTGGATATGCATTCCACTACACTGCTAAGGATTTAGGGGATAAGGCCTCTATGGAAGTTCCTCGTTACTCTGATATTTTGGCTGAGTTGTCTCAAGGGGCTGAATCAGAAAAAGGCACAGTTCAATTTGATGAGGTAGAGCAAGGATTTTTGACCGCTACTGATGGCTATAAATTAAAGGCTCCGACGAAGTATAATGGAACCTTTGTTGATAAGAGTGACCGCGTTTACTTAAAAGACACTGACACAGGAGAACTTACTGAACTGACTCGTGTTGCTTCCACTCCAACAGCAGAACAGTACGTAATTACATCTGATGGAAAAATTACATCTGATGTTGCAAACGAAGGGAAGTTAATAACCGTTACGTTCAAATGGTCAAAAGAGAATGCTACAAGAAGTAGTTTAAGCGGTAAACGCCGTCCGAAACCATTTAAGCTGGTACACCGTTTTTCCTTAACCGATGATCGGAACGGTAAAGAAGTCCCTTGCCAGCTCACTATTTGGAAGGCCCTCGGGGGCGGAACTTTGGACGTGTCCCAAGAACGCAAAAAGCCAACCACTAACACATTGGCGCTGGAGATTATGGAACCGGATATCACGCCGGAAAACCCTAACGGATATGCAGTGGAAATCATTTTCGGTATCTAATTAATCACTAACCCAACCCCCTACCAGAGCGCTAGGGGGCTACATACATTGAGGAGGAAATTTAATGAGTACAGACAAACAATTGGATAAAACGCTTAACATCGGAACTGAAATTCGATTGGCAGAGGGCATCAAAAAGCACGTGAAGATTGGAACAATTGCATTGATCCGTCAGGTTCGTGAAGAGATGGATGGTGTAGTACACAAGTTTTCCTTTTCGATAGGCCGGAAAAAGTGGGAGGCTACCGAAGACCGGGAAGCGGTTGACTGGCCTAAAGTAGAGGATACGTACAAAAAGGTATTTAACCTTGTTCTGGTTGAAGAAATAACTGAAGAAGAGTATGAACAGATTGACCAGGACGGTATTGAAGAACTGGACAAACTATTAGACCGATTTCTATTCTGAGTCGTTTCCTCCAGACCAGGAAGAGAATGATGAGGAAGAACCGGACGAAATGGATTCAGTTGAAAATGATCATGAAACCGACTGGTTAGAACTTTGGGCCTTGTGTATCAGTAATGGAATATCAGATTCCGAATGGCCTAATATGACTATTCCAAAAATTAGAGCGCTCATGAAGGCCAAGAACAGAAACCGGGAATTTGAAATCATTCTTCACGGTGGCAATGTTGAAAACAAAAAGCCGAAGAAGGTTAAGACATTATCTGATCTTGGTTTCTTCGCCAAGTAAATTAAGAGGCATCCGCAATCATGCAGGATGCCTCTTTTTCTGTATTCAGGGCAGGAAAAGTTTCCTGAACCCTATGAAGAGGTGAGCAAAGTGGCGGATTTAAGTAAAGATGTAGTAGGTGCGCGTATAAGCTTGGATACCACCAAGATACTACCTGCTTTCAAAGTAATAGACAACGGAGCAAGGGCGAATGCTGAATCCTTTAAAGTTTTAAATTCTGAACTGGGGCTAAGTGAGAAGAATTTTAAATCCTTAGCCAGTAGTGCGGATAAGTTTGCTTTGAGTGCAGAAGACAGACGGAAGAAGATCCTCGCTGAATCCGAAGCTCTTGTTAAGCAACGCACTGCACAAGCAGAATTAAATACTGCTCGGAAGAATCAATTGGAGCAGGCCAATAAGATAACCGACGAGAAGCTTAGAGCACAGCAGGCCATTGTAAAAAAGCGTGAAGACGCAATAGAACAACAGGAACGCGAACACCTGAAGCGTATGGAGGCTTTGCAGAATAAAGCTTCATTGACAGGTCAGAGATCGGCAAAGGCCTCAGGGGCTGGGACTGACGACAGGACGCGTGAACGTGTCTTAATGGAAGAACAGTCCATACGGATGAAGATATCTCAACTGGCAGAGAAAGAAGCACAGCAGGCACGTAAGAACGCACAAGATTACGAAAAGTTTTGGATGAATGCATTACGTGCCAGGGAGCAAAAAGAGGCACAAGTTCGTGAGAAAGTCCTTCAGGAAGAACAGAAGATCCGGCGCTCTTTAAGCCAAACTGAAGCGCAAATGAAGCAGACTTTTAATACAACTCCTAACTGGATTAGCCGAGTAGGTGATATGGCTACCCATGCCCTTGTATTTAATACAGCATATGCAGCTATGCATAAAACGCAGGAGGCACTTAAAGAGGGATTAGTTGGCATTGAGTCCAACATGGCGGGTTATATCCAAACCAATGAGCACTATTTTTTGGAGTACAACGAAGGCACCAAAGAAATGGTGATGAACACCGAAAAACTTCATGACCAGACGACCAAATTTATTCGAACGGCGCATGACCTTGGTTCGGAAATTATGGACGTTACCGAATCAGCACGTCTTTGGGGCCGGATGTATAAGGACGCAGGCGTAGTTCAGGAAATGGTGCGTAAGTCTACGATGCTTTCGACTGTCGATTTGGTTTCTCTTGAAGGCGCGACTAAATCAATGGAGTCCACATTTGCTCAATATGGCGTGCAGATTAAAGACAGCAACGATGCCATGGTGCTTGGTGGTCGCGTGCTGGATTCCTGGTCCAAGGTTGCCCATGACACGATGGCACCAGCGAGAGACTTGGGAGCTGCCTTCGAACGGACAGGTAAGATAGCGGCAGAAACAGGCGTTTCATTTGATTTTATGAACGGCTTGATTTCAGCAGGTGTTCGTAACACGGCTCTCAGCGGGGAAAACTTGGGGAACATGTGGAAGACAGTCCTGGGTACAATTCGTACAGATAAAGCCGTAGCAGAGATTGAGAGATTAGGAGTTCAGACAAAAGAAGTTGTAAATGGTACAGAGCAGTGGAAAAGGGCAGAAGACATCCTGTTAGAGTTATCGACAAAAGTAATCGACAAAAATTATGACCTTACGAAATCCTACGCTGATATATCGCGTGGCGTTTATCAATATGCAAAACTAGCCGCTTCACTGAACGCTGGAGACATTTTGTTAGGTACAGCTGCTTCTATTGGATCTACTGGTTCTACAATGGAATATCTAAAAGTTCAAATGGATACGATTCAGAGAAAAGCTGCTCAGACCAAAGCCTCTTTGTTAGAGATATTCAACAATGCAGGAGACGACGGGCTTCGACGCATGATTAAAGATGTATTGGATGTAATTGATCAGCTTTTAATTGGGCTTACCAAAGTTCCGGCAGGAGTATTTGAAGGGACAGCAGCTATTGGTGGATTACTTCTTGCATATAAGGCATTGAGTGGTCCGATCTTTAATGTGATTGAAGCAGTCAAAGTGTTAACAGCGGCAAAAACAGCGGAAACAGTCGCTGTATCAGCAAATACTACTGCTAATCAAGTCAATATTGTTTCTGCGCAAGGGTCGACCCTTGCGACTGTTTCGAGAACTGCTGCAACTGAAGGAGCTACGGTAGCACAGGGAGCGTTAACATTAGCTACGGAAGGCGCTACAGTAGCAACCAATTCCCTATCCGTCGCTCAAGCAGCAGCCACAGTAACCACAGCAGCAGCTACAGCGGGAATATCCTTAATAGCAGGAGCTATTGCATTGTACGCCTTCCAAAGCGGAAAGTCTGAAAAGGCGAGTAGGGAGAGAATTCAGTCTTTAAAAGATGAAATTGGCGCATCACAACAAATGATGAGTCAATATCAGAGACAAATTGATTTACTACCTAAATTGGTAAGTGCTCACAAGTCGTTAGAACAGTCCCTTAATGTAGGAAACTTATCATTAGAAAAAGAAACAAAGATTAAGAAACAGTTAGATGAGGTATCAAAAGCTTTAGTAATCACACTCGGAGAAGAAGGGGCCAAGCGTTTATCAGCAAACAATTATGATGATTCTGCTGTCAAAAAAGAAATCGAGAATCTAAATAAACTGATTGAAAAGAAAAGAGAGGCAAGCAGACTGACTCTTCTTGATCAACAGTCTGAAATAATGAGACAGCAGAAAGCTAATTCTGAAGAATTAGCCAAAGCTCAAGAGAAGCTAGCTGCAACCGAAGCAGAGTTAAATGAGCGAATAGAAAAAAGAATGGGGACTATGAAAAAGGAGGAGCAAGTCAAGGATGCTAAGGAAGCAGTTCATGCCCTGATTACTGAGAATCATAAGCTCTCTGAATCTTTAGCAGAAACCCAAGTGCAGTTGACCCAAATTGCTGTTGATGGGTTCGATCAATTTTCTGGTAATGCAGGTACCGCAGCCGAAAGTGCCAAAACCCAAGAGGAAGCCCTTGCTGATTTAAGAGAACAGATTCAGGGTAACGGCAAGGCTATCTCTGAGATGAACACTGTTTTAGATGATCTTGCAAATAAACAGTCCATGAACGCAGAAGCTGCGGCAGAATTAATCCTCAAATACCCTCAATTAGCTTCAGAGATTTACAAAACCTCTGAGGGATGGGCTTTCGAAAAGAATGCACTCGAAGTTGTTCGTAAAGCTAAAATTCAAAAGGCTATAGATGATCTAAAGTCTGAAAAAGCGTCCAGTTTAAGTACAAAACTTGAGTCTGATGATCGCATCGCAGTTTACATTAAAGAGGCTGGAGCGATTAAGAGTCTTGCTGAGTTAAAAGCTAGATTGAATGGAGTTATGGCTCAAAGTTCATTAGAAGTTTTTAATAAACAAAAAGAATTAAACAATATGACCGGAGTGAAATCTTTCCTAAATGCTCCTTTTCAGAACCAGTTAAACCAAGATAAGAAAAACATGGAGCAAAGCAAAAAAGATATAGGCGAAATATATAGCGGATACGAGAAAGATATGAAACAGTATGACACTCAGATTAATGCTTTAACCAAGCTATATAATGATCCTAAATTTGGTGTGAGTTCTTCTGGTTCAAAAAAATCGAAGGGAAGCGGGGGCAAAAAAGGCAAGAGCGATACGGAACGTGCAGCTGAAAAAGCAGCTAAGGACGCATCTGCGGCACGAAAAGATAGTTATGATAACGAACTTGATAATTTTAAGTACATCGCTGAACGAAATGAATGGTCTGTAGACCAGCAAATAGCTGGATACAAACGATTGGCTCAGCGGCATAAGCAATATTTAACCGAAGATAAGGATGCAATGAAGCAATGGAGCCGCGATGTTCAGAAACTAAATGACTCCAGGTTTCAGGAAGATGTTGAGAATCTTGAGCGAAGAACCGAGCGAATGCGGCAGGCTAATAAACAGGAAATTGAGATGGTTAAAACCAGCCTGGATTTCTACAAGAAGGAGCAAAGTAAAAATTATCTGCTTCCTGCTAACCGTAGAGAGATTGCCAAACAAATCTATGATTTAACCGCCAAATACAATGAGCTTCGCTATCAAAACAGTGAGAAGTGGATTGATAAAGAAACTTCCAAAATGGAAATGGCAGGGCAAACCCAAATTTCTATTCTGAAAATGGAATATGATGCTTATATGCGTATGAGTAAGGCAAAGGATCGTACTGCCGAACAAAGTTTTGAGTTGCAGCAGAAGATTTATGAGAAACGTAAAGCTCTGGAAGATGAATTTCTGTCCGACTTCCAAAAACGAATCAATTACCAAAAGAGTATGGAAGCCGTATCTGTTTCCGATCAGCTCAATTTATGGACAAAAATGCAGGCTCTTTATAAAGAAGGATCAGAACAACGGATGGAAATTGATGTACAGGTCAATGATTTGAAGAAGCAACTTTTGGAAGATCAGAAGAAGGCTGCTACCGAAGCTGCCAAAAAGGAAAAGGAAGTACTTGAAAAGACTCGGGATGAGGAAGTAAAGCGCATTGAGGCGGAACGGGATGCTTTTATCGAGGCTCAGGACGCTAAAATTAAGGCCATAGATGACTTGCTCGCCAAAATGCAAACAGCTAACGAAGACGAGGATTATGAACGTGCAATGGCGGAGAAACAAGCGCGCCTTGCCCTGCTACAATCTGCTGTCGGTCCCGAAGGTATTGCCGAACGGAAACAGACTGAAAAAGATATCGAAGATATGCAGCGGGAACATAACCGGACGCTTGCTAAGCGTGGACTGGAGGATCAGAAGAAGAAGCTCCAAGACGAGAAGGCTGAACGGGAAAAGGACTACAATGACCAGATTGAAGCTGCCAAACAGCATTATGATCAGCTTGCTGAGAAATACGATGAGTATTCAGACGGAGTTGAATCTAAAGCTGAAGATTTGAAAAATACCCAAATCTCAAAAGAAACCGAGAAGAACTCGGAGATTTTGCGTCAGTTGGACCAGTTTATTGCTGATTATCAGGCTAAAATGGCTGAAATCAATGCTACCTCATTGTCTGCATCCTTTGATACAGGTTCCTCAATATCCGAAAAGGACAGCGATTTGGCGAGATACAATTCTAATATTGATAAATGGTATTCGGCAGGCGCTGCTGAGAAGGCCAAGCTGCACGAGGAAAATGCCGCTCTGCGGAATAAGTATGGCATTAAGAAGGATACAGGGAAACTTCAAAAATTCCATTCTGGCGGGATCGTTCAAGGCCAGAAGGGAGCAGAGGTACCCGTCATTGCTCGAGAAGGGGAAATGTATTTGAATGGTCAACAACAGAGTAACTTGTGGAAAATTATCAATTTTAAGATGCCGAAACTTAATTTCTCCATGCAAGACTTCTCTATGCCAATGGCTTCGGGCGGTTCAAATCCGCAGCAAATCAGCAACCAGTTCGTAATAAAATCAGGCGATACTTATATTGAAGACGAATCCGCAGCAAAGGTGTTCTGGAGTGAACGGGACAACTTTGTACGGAGGTTGCAAACGAGGGGAGGCAAGTCTTAATGATAGACGCTACGGTGGATGGTAAGTCCTTTAAATCCATTGGATTAGGGCTTAAAAAGCACAACATACCTGTGTTACCGCCGACGAAGGACCATAGCCTTGAGATAGCTGAGAGGGATGGAGAACTGGATTTTGGCAGTACCTATGGAGCGCGAACAATCAATCTTGAATGCGTCCTAATGGCTGATGATATAACCCTTGATTACCATAGGAGAGTCGCCCAAGTGGCGGCTCTTTTTAATGCCAAAAAAGGGGATATTGTATTCACGTTTTCAGACTTACCGGGAAGGCGATATATCGGGCGCTATGCCGGAACATTGGATATCGAAAAAATACTTTGGGATGGAGAATTAACCATACCAATCAAAATGGGTGAACATCCGTTTCCCGAGAGTGAGGAGAACATTAAAGAGGTGACCATCACACAGTCGCCGCAGACCGTTTCAGTTACGTCAGTTGGAGACGAACGAGCAAGTCCTGTTATCGTTCTGACCAACATTGGTGAAAACGACATACGAAATTTTCGAATTGCAAATGAATATCTAATTGAGTAGGGGGTCTTTACATTGGCGGACATACTTTTAAGTAAAAGTAATTGGTGGAAAACGGCCTGTATTAATGCAACCTTAAGGGGAATAAATTTTACAGCCCCTCAGACCGTATATATCGCCTTATACACAAGCAATCCAACGGATGCAGATACAGGGCAGGAAGTTAACGGAAGCGGCTATGTACGGCGAGCTGTGACCTTTGGTGCGCCAGTTATTACCGATCGTAGGGCAGTTGCTTCCAGTACAGAGGATGTGTCTTTTCCAATTGCAACGTCTGAGTGGGGATTGGTAACACATATTGGCATCCGAACGGCAGCGACGGGGGGGAATCTGATATATCACGGAGCTGTAAAAACACCGCGCACGGTACAAACAAATGACACGCTACGTTTTATGGCTGGTCAGATAAGCATAGATGAAGGGTAGGTCCTAGACATGGAAAAAATGTATCCCCCGGTGGTGAATTCGCCGCGTACAGAGTTGTCAGAACTTATTACTTCGACTCAAACTGAAATCAAGGTAACGAATGCTGCTGTACTATTACAAGGCGAAGGTATAGCGGTTATAGGCAACGGGGATGTAGCGGAGACAATCACATATACAAACATAGAGGATAACACGCTTAAAGGATGCGTCAGGGGCTTCGAAGGCGTAGCACGTGCTTGGGCATCAGGTGCTGTGGTAGCACGTAATTTTACTGCTTCCGACCTTCGAGCGGCGCAGCACAATATTGAAGATCTTGACGACAAATTGCGAGGTATGGAACTAACAGACGCTTATGTGTATTACGTGGATGCCGTTAACGGATCAGATTCAAATGATGGTCTGACTAAAGCTAAGGCATTTAAAACCATCGCCAAAGCTGTAAGTGTAATGAAGCCTATAAGCTTGTCTCGATTTTCCATTGTGCTCTTACCAGGAACGTATGATGAAGACGTTGAGATTAAGCATAAACTACGTGCCCAGACACTAGAACTTAAGGGTGAAACAGAGGATACCAGCTTATACAAGGTTAGATCTGTTACATTAGACAACTTTACGAACCGTGCAGGGATTTACAACCTGACAATCACAACGACTGAAAAGGTTGGTATATCTCTGGTCTATTGTAATCGTACTTTGATTGAGAACGTGGTTATTGAAGGGGTTTCAACAAGCCAGCATGGTATTAGTAGTTATGACGCTAATGCACGGATCGTAAACTGTAAAATTTCTAATCGCAATATTGGTATAGCTGCTGATGCTCGTTCGTGGTTCTACATCGAAAATTGCACAGGGTCTGGGAACGTTACAGGTATACAATCGCAGCTGGGTTCTATCATCGTCGTGGCTGGAACTGTTCCAAAAGGTGCAACGGATGAAAAATCTCCATTATCAGGTCAAATTTTTGGGAATACGCCTTTTGTGTACCTACGAAGCGGGGGATATACATTGCCAGCTAATTCCACTCCTACTGATGTACCAGTTACTACCGTAATGGAAGACAGCTATTCTATGCGTGATGGAAACACGGTAGTGATCAATAAAAGCGGGTGGTACCACATTAATTCACTGGTCACGATAGAAAGCTTGCCTAATACCAAAATCGCAGACCTGACAGTACAGAAGAATGGAGCAAATTTAACATCCCGACAAGGCGTGGGGCTAGGTACTGGATTAGTCACCTTTTTGACGTTGGATGATCAACAATACCTAGTAGCTGGAGACGTTATATCATTTAAAGTTTTTCAAAGCGACTCGGTAGATCATAACGTATATAACACTCAAATGAGGCTTACATGCATCGGGCAGAGAAGAACGTAATTTAGGAGGGAGGTCATGTTTAACACAACAGGATTCAATAACCTTGCTCTTAATTCGGGCAGCTCAGCAGATGGGAATGTAATAGACCTGTCCGCCCATTTATCCGGTCAGGGACAAATGTATTCCCGGCGTAAAGAGACGAGCGGGAGCGAAACTGACAATGCATTTAACCTAATGTCATTCAATGTCATGGACGCAGAAACGGTCACAGAATATATATTGGACTTTAATTTAGATATGACCGTAGGTGTGAAACTTTCAGGCGAAGGCCGGGCGCAATCTGATTTTGTCCGGTCTTATGATTTAGAAGCAGCGCCTATGTCCGGTGATGGGCGAATGTCGAACGCTGATTACGTCCGAGAAATATTAATGGGGGCTGTACCTATGTCTGGAGAAGGACGATTGCATCCAGGCGAGGCCAGTCGATTCCATACTGATTATATTGAGTTTACGGACGTTTTCCGTCCTGGCGAAGTCATTACTATAGATGCAGGAAATTTCAAAATTATGAGAAATGGTCAGAACGTATCGCATCTTTACAATGGTGATTTCTTTGACTTGAATCTCGGCAATAACAACCTGACCTGGACGGACCCCGAAACAGGACGGACAGTTTTGTTCCGTATTACACACCGAGATAAATTTTTATATTAAGAGAGGTGGACTATGCCTACTCCAACTATGCAAGTGTTTGATAAAAATATGCGGCGTGTTGGAACGCTAGTGGACTCTTATGACATTCAGCGGCGGCGCAGGATTAACAGTGACTATGAATTAACCTTCATGGTTCCAATGACCTCAGAGGATTACCGTGAAAAGATAGCAATCAAGGGCCACGTTCGGGATGAGCGTGGCCAGTTTTATGTCATTCAGTCTCGTAGCCGATCACGAGAGGGAAAAAAGCTGACTGCAAATATCTATTGCAATCACATCATGTTCAAGCTTAACGATTACAAGTTTCCATATGCTTCATACATTGCAGAAGCATATGGAATTCATCTCAATCAACTCACGGATCTTATTACAGCTGCTACGGGCGGGAGATTCAAATTCGTTATCCACGACACATTCGATTTGCATGATGTCAAGGACTTCGGGCGTGGGACGTGTTTGGAAGCTCTCAATAAGATCGTGCAAATGTATGAATGTGAAGTCGAACCGGATAACTTTGTAATCAATCTGAGAAAAAAGATCGGGGCTGATAATGGGCTACAATACAGACTCAAAAAGAATATCGTTTCTATCTCCTTCAAAGATAAAGGGGAATCCCTTGTAACCCGCATGTTTTCGCAGATGAAGGATGGACGCACCTTTATTGGAATGGATGCATCTAAACTGACGGACGAGGAGCGGAGTTTGCTTTCCAGTGTGCCGGGAACGATTGTAAACGGGAAGCTGGCAGTTAACTACTTAATTTCTCCTTATGCTCAATATTGGGCCAGTGCTTCCGTACCATTTTATGATGGTGAAATCATAGAGCAGGATATTGAAGAACCTGAGGAGTTGCTTAAGGTTACTCGAAAGGCTCTCAGGGAGCAAGAGAACGTAACACTAGAAGTTACCGTATCAACGGCTGACCTATTTAAAATTGACAATACAGAGCCAGAACCACATTTAGGTGACACAGTAATGTGCATTGACCCGGCTATGGATATGAACAAACTCAAAGCTCGAATCACAGAGCTTACAGAGTATCCATATAGCCGCGACAAACACAGTGAACCTACGATATCCAATGTCAATTTACGAGACTATGCGGACATTATCAGTGACTTGGAGAGAAGTAAGAACATTGTTAACAACTCGTTTAGTAACGGAAAGATCCGAACAGAAGTTTTTGAAGCCTATGCCAAACAAGCTGTCATTGATATTAATAACAGTAAAACGGAATTGATTTACCCACCAGAAGGCGGAATATTGGCTCAAGAAAAGACAAATCCATTGGAACAAGTGCGTCTGACTTCAAAGGGGATAGGCATATCAACAGATGGTTGGAAAACGATCCGTGCTGCTATAACTGCTCGTGGAGTATTGGCAGAACAGATTATTGGGCAACTTGGTAGCTTCGTTTCTTTAGTTATTGGTAGTGGTAATAACGTAACCAAAATAAATACTGACGGAATTAGTGCCGGAAACGATGACTATACTATTGCACCGTTCAAAGTAGATATGCAGGGGAATGTTGTTGCCAGGTCAATCAAGCTTACGGGCCAAATTGATAACTCAGAAATGAATGCTTCAGATATTAGGGCTAGTACAGTTAATGCAAGTACAATACGCGGTAGTAAACTGATCGGTAATGAAATAGAAGGCGGTATTATTACAGGAGCCTTATTCCGTACAGCCAAAGAGGGTAGGCGCATAGAAATAAATTCTAATGGTCTTACTGCTTATAATTCTCGTGGCGGAGAAGCTGTCTCATTAGGTCAGTATAATGATGGAGGCGGCTTATTGTTTATGGATGATGGCTCGCCGAGAGGAAGTGTCTACGGAGATAGAGAAGGATTTCATATGGGGAACATGGGACCTATTATCATAAGATCAGTTGACGATGCTACGTACTTAAAAGGACCTGTAGATTTCTCTGAGGCATTCGTGAGTGGTCTTGATCTTAAGCCGGGGAGTATCGAAGGACTTGAGGATACAATCAGCAGTTTCCGTAATGAAATAGCCGAGATTCGTGGCGATTTGTTTAATGGATTAATTGTTAATGCGACATTTGATCCAAGTTCCAGGAATCTAAAACTGTTCAGTCGTGGTAGAACGGTTGCAACAGTCAATATACCTGCTGGCGGAAGTACAAGTAGCTTGACAACATAATGTTTACTGCACCTTCTATGGATGGTAATATTAGGACATATATACTACATAGGAGGTTCTAATGATGAAAAAATGGTCATATTTGCTCATTGGTCTGTTGATCGGTGTGGTTTTTGCTACGACTGGAAACGCATTTGCGGATCAAATTAAATCTATGGTTGGGCAGACAGTGGCAGGAGAGTATAGTGTAAAGGTTAATGGTAATTCCCTGTCTGAAAACGCGATAGTCGTTGATGGAAAAGCACATGTTCCGCTTCGCGCTGTCACCGACTCTTTAGGGGCGAGTTTAAAAGTGGATGGTAAAACAATTCAAATTGAATCGTCGGAAAATTCTTCTTCAAAACAAACTGATAATATGGCTCAGTCTGTTTCGAATAAATACCAAGGGTGGCCTATTTCTAAGTTAGAAGATAGAAAATCAGAGCTTGAAAAATTTGTGACTGATAGCGAAAAGGATAAAGAGAGCATGCTAAAATCTCTCGAAAAATATAGTAAATTTAAGACTGAATATTCAGGAAATGAAAAACTGATGGAAAAGCTAGATTCCGAAACAAAAGATACTGAAGAACGCATAAAGGCAGCAGAAAACAATATAGCTAAATACAAATCTGACTTAGCCGAAGTAAATGCTGCCCTCACGAAGTAATTCATGAACAAAAAGATAAAACAGGCATGGATTATTTTGACGGTTGTTGTTGGGCTTTTTATTGTAGTATGCGTTTCATCTTTTCTATCGGAGAACAAGGAACTGGATGAAGCATCTGTACCTGTAATTAATAATCATTGGTACTACGAATTTACAGATGATCAAATACAAGCGGCAATAAATAAAGGGCTAAAGAGTGATCGTAGTGATATGTTTCAAGAGGAATCTAGCAGGATAATCAAGGTTCATGAAAACAATTTGTTAGAAATGAAAGGAAATCCACCATTAGTATATTTCTACACACCAACATATCAAATCATAAGAAGAGCATATAAGGACTCTCAAAAGATGGATATGCCTTCAGTCAGTGATGTAAGACGAGATAACATAAACGAAAATTTCTTGTACTTCTCTATTGATGTAGGTATGAATAGGGAAGACGCTTACCAGAATTTCCATGCTGTCTTAAGACAGGGAGATGTCACATTACAGCCTGTAGGTGGTAAATTAGCCAGATTAGACAGTCCATCCACAAAGATTTTTTCTCCTGGTGAGGGCCAAGCGAAATACACTAAGGAAGTTATTGCTCCTTTTATGATTGACGATAAGATTAATCTAAAAGAGCCGTTATATTTAACATTCATCTATTCAGGTAAGAATGATACTGCAACTTATGAAATAATCCCTTCACAACAAAGATGAAGAAAAAGGTTAATCCGTAGTAAATAAGTAATCAAATACAAATACAATACAAGTATGAAAGCCTCTGATAAATCAGGGGCTTATTTTGCGTCTTGAGGGGGTGACGAAACCCATGGCAAAAATAAAATCTACATTGGATATACAACTGGATCTAACCAGACCTGTTGAGGATTTGACTGAGGTCATTTCTGCTGTAATTGCTTCACAACCACATAAACGTAAAGAAATACTTGAGGGATTGGATATAGCAGTAGGAAATGCATTAGCAGATATACAGGCCCAAGAAGAAAAGAAACAGAAAGCAGACGATGATAGATAGCTCAGGAAAAGTTTCCTGAACGGAGAGATGGGGGAAGCAAGGTGGATAAGTGGGAGGTTTTTAAGTTCAGCACTGCTTTAGGAAGCAGTGCTGTGACGTATTTTTACGGTGGGTGGTCGGGAGTATTGGGGGTGTTACTTGCTCTGGTCATTATTGATTATGTGACCGGATTATTTGCCGCTGGCGCGGAAGGTAAGAAGGGTACCGGACCTGGTTTAAAAAGCAAGATTGGTCTTATTGGTATCGCTCGAAAGGTATTTATTTTTGCAATGGTAGCAGTATCCCATCTAATTGATGGTGTCTTAGGCGATTCGCATCTTTTCCGGGATGCAGTCGCCTATTTTTACATGGCAAATGAGCTGCTTTCGATTCTTGAGAACGGCGGCAGGCTTGGAGCGCCAATACCACCAGTGATCCGACAAGCGGTTGAGGTTCTAAAAAGTAAAAGCGGAAGTCAGGAAGGGGATAGAGAAGATGCAAGCAAGGAAAAAAGGTAACGCGCAAGGGATCGACGTATCCCATCACCAGGGCGACATAAATTTTAAAAAGGTTGCCGCAGACGGAATCAGCTTTGTATTTATCAAGGCAACGCAGGGCAAGTCGTTCCGCTCCAAAACGTTTCTTAAATTTGTGAAGGATGCGAAGGCCGCTGGCTTGATGATCGGGGCGTATCACTATGTTGATGATTCGGCAACCACGCCGGATCTGGCCCGACAAGAGGCGGCAAACTTTGCAAAGGCAATAAAGGATGCAGGAGGCGTGTCCACGTTCAACCTGCCGCCCGTGATGGACTATGAGTCCAATAAGTCCAACTTAAGCAAAGCAACTGTTACGGCGGTCGCTAAGGCGTTTCTGGAGGAAGTGGAGCGTCTTACTGGAGTACGCCCAATTGTTTACACGTACCCATCGTTTATCGGCAAATTTTCCGGGCTATCTGGTTATCCACTATGGATTGCGCGGTACCATGCCACAAAGGCCCCATCTGATGCGTCTGGCTGGTCACGTTGGGAATTTTGGCAATACTCCGATGGTCAGTATGGTGGGACTCTGCCGAGCGGCACACGCAAGGTATCCGGTATTACTGGGCCAGTCGATTTAAATGAGTATAACGGCACAGTGGACGAGTTGCGAGCACGCTTCACCAAGCCTCCTGTTTCACCAGATAAGGCGGGAACATTCACATCTGGTACTTTTATTGCAAATGGCAAGGAAGCGGGGAAAGCACTCCTGTATGGCTCCAGAACCTATGTACCGCTGCGGTCTTTGGCAAATGCCTTGGGCCTATCTTATCGTTGGGACAACGTTCGCAAGGAAGCCTATTTAAACGGGTCCAAGCTGCAAACTGTCCAACTTATAGAGGGTACAGCATATGTACAGCTCAAACCAATTGCTGATGCTTATGGGGCGGTAGTGTCTTGGGATTCAAAGAATAAAATCGCATCGTTGAAAACGAAAGGGGAAAAGTAATCATGTTAACAATTATCGAAACTGTACAGCCATATGTAAGTACTATTGCAACAGCAGTCGTAGGTGTGCTTACAGCGTTTGTTTTAGGAGGTCTGAACAAACTCAAGATTAAGGTTAACGTGTGGCTAGAAGCGCGTACAACGGCAGCACAACGTGAGGTAATCCATAAAGTAGCAGGGGAGGCATTTGCACTTGCTCAAACAGCATTTAAAGAAGCTGGAGGAGAACGTAAGCTTCAGGAGGCTTTGCAGTATGCTTCACTTACACTTTCCAGTCAAGGTATTGTAGTATCCCAAGTAGAGCTAAAATCCGCGATTGAGAAGGCATATTTGGAGTACAAGGCTAAGACGAAGTCAGTACTTGCTCCTGAAGTACAGCCAAACGAGGAGGCAGCACAGGCCGCAGCTAAGGAAGCTGTATCATCGTTAGCTGCTCAAGTTACTGCAATCCTATCACAAGCTACTGGAGCAGATACCGTGGAAAGCGCGGTACCTGAAACTCATCAAGATGCTTCTCCAGCACCACAGGCTAATGTAACGGGAGTAGCAGTAGAATAAAAAATGAAGTAAGCACCCTGCTAGCATACTCTAGTTGGGTGCTAATCTACTAGTCCTGATCTTTTGCTATGCATTTAGGGCTTAAGTAGTATATAATACTCCTATCATTAAGGAACTATTTTCCTAAAGGAGCAGATTATCGTGGAAATTCCAAAAGGATTGGCAGATTATTTATACCAATATCGAATTAGAGATTTTCTCAAAAAGAACGGAAAAACACATAGCGGAAAGCCCTCTGCTTACGAAAGATTAAATAATGCATTGATGGAAGATAATACATTTATAGATACATTTAAAGATTTCGTAGTTGAAGAAATCAATTATGGGCGCAATAGACAAATTTTCATTTGTAACTTCGCAGTTGAAAGTTTAAGCGTGTTGGGTTCATACCGATCGGTTCAATCAAACTTAGCTGCTAGATCGTTACCTTTTGAAAACTTCAATGACTTAATGAGTGTAGATTCGAAAGCTGGAGATATGGTATATCTAAACGTAGAACAATTAGATGACCAAGTCAAAAAGATATCTATGGCATTTATAAGGGAAGCATCGGTCGAAGTTGATGACGGTGAAGGGATGATTACAACTAAGATAATAACGGATTATGATTGGATCGATATTTTTCCTCAAAAGAGATACCTACTGATAAAAACAAGACCGCATTCTAATAATTACATAGTTAATGAAGCTCAGTCAAAACAAGATTTTGAATATTACTGGGAATTATTGAAAAATATTTTCAAAATCGTTTATATTAATATGTCTGAAACGAAAAACACACTATACAGAATATTCAAAGTTTTAACGGATAAAGCAGAAGCGCCATATTCCAAAAAAGTTTTAGACAATCTTTCGGTAATTGAACATACAATTAAAGAGTTGTCTTCTACTGTTGAGTTAAAAAGTAGTAAATATCCTGTCGATATACCAATTCGGGTAGCACGTTTATTTGAAAGATCCTTAATTTTAAGTGACTTAATCAATTACAAAGCTTATGATAAAGATAAATTAGGGATAGTAGACAAAATTGATTTTTCCGACCAGTCGGGAGCAAAGGTTGTCGCTCTTTCTGCGGAGGATGGAATTGAATATGCTGATATCTATTTCGACACGAGAGAGACATTAGATGAATTGATGAAACTTAATAAACTTTGGGTTACTTGGTTCTTGCATGATTCTAATGAAGATGATACTTCTTCGCATCCGGAGGAAAATGTTGAATCAAGAGAACAAGATGGAGGAGGAATGAAAAAAGTTGAAACTAGATTTGAAGTCTACGACAACAGAGTTGTTTTGCAGTTTTTAGAAATTCAATGTGCTCCAAAGGAGGTACAAGAGCATGTTCTTTCCGTGTTTAGAAAATTTGAAGAGGGCGAAATTTCCTGATCAATCAATCCAACTTTACGATTGGTGGCTAGGGACTAGAAGGCAAAACACTCTTCAACATTTAAATCCCCTTCAATTTAGTCTTGACTGTGGGATTGATATTCGGCATTCATTACAATTATTTTCACAAAGCGTGTACAATGCAGACCTTAATTTATTGAAAAAGAGAGTGACTCTAGTGTGTCCTATTTGTAACCATAGGGTTGCAGGGCCAGACGAACATTTGAATTTGAATTCAAATTTCGTTTGTAAAAATTGTGGAACAACAATTCCATATTCGCTCGTAGAGGACAATTTGGTTGTAACATTTGAATTGATACAGTCGCCTAATACCCAAGCATTAGATAATGACTTTCCAATAGGGAATAACGCGGGAAACGCTTCTAGCCTTCGATTATCTGATATTCAAGAATATAGTGATGATGACGATATTCGAAGGCTTTTTGAATTAATGTAGGGGAATGATAATTATGAAGAAAAATCTAAGTGTTTCCTTACGTGCTCTTATAATTACATCGCTGATTTCATTAGCAACAGGTTCACTAATCGTATTGAGTGTTTTTTTAATTGGGAGTATTAGGATATCGGGAGGGGACTATATAGGTGCGGTTGTTGGCGGTATAGGGAGCATCGTGGGAAGTTTCATAGGTGCAGTGGTCGCTTATATAGTAGCCGCATATCAGGTTCATAAAACTTTTGAATTAGACAGGTTAAAAGGACAGTCTGGCAATTATGCCGTAATAAGATTGATAAAAGTTGAAGTTGACAAAAACTTTAGGCTTTTAGAAAACTCAAGAGATCACTACTATCTCGGAAAAAAAGATTTTATTAAATATTTAAGTGACTCAAATTGGAATAAATGTTCTACATTAATAGGACAAGAGATAAAAGATGAAGTCATACACACGCTTTCGTCAGTTTATAGTAAGATATTGTTATTAAAAAATAATGATATAACATTAGAAGGTCCGTTATATGATAAATTAACTACACAGTTAAATGAGTGTTCACAAAAACTTGATTCTCAACTTGAAATTTTAAGGAATTGATACTATAAAATCAGAAAGTTTCCAATCCGAAAGCATCGGTGATACCCTACTGGCTAAGCTGGTGGGGTGTTTTTACGTTTAAGGGGGAGACGTTATGCGTAAAACCTGTATTACAATTTGCTTGCTTGGGGCGTTAATAGTATTAGGTGGGTTTATAAATACACTGTCCCACACAGAATGGGGAGATACAAAGCCTTCGGTGCAGACCGTCGCTCCTGTGGCCACTACAACAGCGCCAGGAGAAGCCGTGCGCCTAGAATTCCCGTCAGACCGTTATCCCGAAACAGCACAGCACATTAAAGAGGCTATAGCAGCCGGAAAGTCACCAGTATGCACCATAGACCGCGAAGGAGCTGACCATAACCGTGAGTTGTCCCTAAAGGGTATACCCACCAAGAAGGGCAAAGATCGAGATGAATGGCCTATGGCGATGTGCTCCGAAGGTGGAGAAGGTGCAGACATTAAGTACATAAGTCCAAAGGATAATCGTGGAGCTGGATCGTGGGTAGGTCACAAATTGGATGAATATAAAAATGGGACGAAGGTTGAATTTATCGTTAAGTAGTAAAATCCCCGATAACCTTTATTGGTTGGCGGGGATTTTTGTCAATAAACAACAATATTTTTACATGTTCTAGTTCGAAAGACTATGTCTAAGAAGGAAGAATAGTTTGAAATTTATTTATGTCATTGCTGAATATTTAGAATTTTAAAGGAATTCATAATGGGACTTCCTTACTGTTTATTTAAATTTACGGTTTTCCTCTTACTTCGACATTCATTTTTATATATTATTTTGTTGTAAATACAAAATATTGGAGGAATGTATAAGTGAAATGGAAATTAGCTAAAAAAACTATCTTGAGTTCAATGGCAACTGCTTTATTATTCTCTGTTATAACTCCTTTTGCGGCGTTTGCAGAAACATCTTCAGTAACTGCTACATACGGAACAGCACCAACGATAGATGCTAATACTGTAACTCCGCCTGCTCCTACTGTACAGCCTGATGGGGAAGTTAGTACCCAAGGTGTAAAAGTTAAGGCTGTAGAAATTGCTATTAAAGCATTAAGATATGTTATTGATAACCCTGTGTCGAGATGGACTCTGGAAAAATTCTTTGATACAGAGACAGTGGCAGCTGTTATTAAATATAACAGTAAGGTTTTTGGTGTTCTTGAAAGTTACTTAGGAGCAGTAGAATTGACTACTGCTGAAATAGCCGCAGGCGCAAGGTCTGCTATCGTTCAAGAAATGAGAGGAGTCGTTAGTAAAGGAATTGCAGAAGGAGTAGGGATGGTTGTTGAGTGGTTGATTTATTATGGTAGCAAAGTAATACTTTAATGACTTGGAAAGTGAGAGGTGCATCATGGAAAACTCAAATATTACCCAGCTTGAGAAACGCATAAATGTTTTGCTTGAATGGAAATCTGTATTGTTGCGTTTAGCAGAAGATGAATTGTCCCCATATGATAAGTGGTGTGCTGAAAAAGAGCTTAGTCGAGAAGATCAGCATTTTATCACGAATCTTTGTATGTTATTTAACATCCGTTTGCATCCTGATCAAAGTAACCCTGATGTTCAAAAAGTCACTAAGAACTTTGAAGAACATTTCAAAGTTGATGATTTTGAGTTGAGTTATGAAGTATTTGAAAAATTTATAAAAGAATATCAACTTAGAGTGCACCCAATTCACGAGTGGGATGCTCGAGAAGTGCTTGAAAAGCTTGCCGAGAGCAATAGAAGTGTTGAGTTGAAGGAAAAGCTACTTGGTTAGCTATGAGTTCTAAATGGAGTAGGTAAGAAGGTCCCGCTAACTTAATGATTGGTGGGACCTTCTTCATTAAAGGAATTACCATACCGTTCACCGAATACCTTCCTGAGGTGATCAGCATGAACCATACATATAAAGTGTTAAAGTCGGATATAGAACAGTTACAGTTACGTTTAGTCAGGTAAAAGTGCATCAGAGTATAGCTTCTCTTTGAAATTTATGGTATATTGTAGTTGGAATTGCGACTAGGCCTCTGATCTTGGTTAAGGGGTCAGACAATGATGAAATTTACTGAAGAATTTATTTTAAAAATGGTAAGAACAACTTTTGGAATGTGTAAGTTGATAATTTTAGTTTTGCTAATATTGATTCTTTTTAAGTAGTTGGTTAGTAACATATTGTAATGGACTGAAATAATTTTTAATAACGATAAATTTTGAGTTTTGCTTTTCTAAATTAACAGAGACTAGTCGCCTTCCCTTAATTGGGAGGCGATAAGTGTTAAATAAAGTAGTGCACAAAAAAGGCATTTTCTCTTTCTAGAGAAGATGCCTTTTTTGTGCTATCTGATAATTAAATAAGGTAAAGGAGATGGAGTTATCTTTATCGAGAATAGTTGATAATTTTTTTAAAATCTAATGGTTCAATAGTAATAGTTCTTGTTGACTAATTCGTTTAATGTTGCAATAATCTAAATAGGGAATATAAGTAAATACATATACAGGGTGATAAATTGGAATATACAAAGAAAATTATTGAAGAGAAGTTAAATATACTTTTAGAAGAATCATTTAGGTCTGATCCTGAAGCAAAGAAATTAAAGGTTCTAAAAGATATAAGAAAGGTATATAAAAAACTCTTTAGGATCAAAGATGATGAACAAGTGAAGTTGTATCTCTTGAATTTAAAAATTGATGAAATTAGAATAAAAGCCAATTCTTTTATATCTAATAAGATACACAACTTGTACATGCTTTTTTCAATTTTGCTAATGGTTTATGCCATAATTTTTATAATGAATTCAGGAAATAATTTTTTTGAAGAGACCAGAATATACCTTAAATATGTTGGTATAAGTTTATATGGAGCGTTACTATTTTTAGTTACGACCTCATTAAAAGAGATTAATGAGGTTGGTAATAAACTTTTAGTTTCCATGATTATTCCATTTATTTTTATTAGTGTTTTATTTATAGATAAAAATGAACCTTTTTCACTCACAAATGAGAATGTATATGTATTCTTACTTGGTTATAGTTCTGATATGCTCACTTACATTTTGAATAAAATGATTGAAAAAGTAAAAGCCGTTTTTAATTAAAAAATTCAACAGATAGTTTTTTGGGAGGAGTAATATGAGTAAACTTAAAGAAGATTTAATTGAAAAGTTGATGCAAATTTCGGAGAATGCAGATGAATATGACGAAGTTGGAATGGCTGTAATTAGAAGATGTAAAAAATTATTTACAAAACTTAATTCCATTAATCCTGATGACCAGAATAAGCTGTTTAAAATCAAATTTGAGATTGATGAGTTTATTCTTATATTAAAAGAACATAAATCAGGTAAAGTCTTCGCACATGGAAGACTGGCCTCTAAATTTACGATTGTAACGACACCATATATGTTTATTATTTTAATTATGATTTACTCTTTAATGTATATAACAATTGATAACGTAGGAATAGACAACAACACTGAATATCTTTATATTAAATATCTAGTGTTAAGTATGCTAGGGGCTATGTTCTTTTTTATAACTACGTATTATGAGAAATTTAATAAATCATTGACTAAATTACTGATAGCTTGTTTTGTACCAATTTTATTCGTGGGAGTTTTGTTTACAAAAAAAGATGGAAGTATAGATTTTGCGAATGCCCAACTTGTTGTCTTTCTGCTCGGTTATGGTTCAAACCTTGTTGTATTAATTATCAACAAGGCGACCGAGAAGTTTAAAGCAACATTAAATATTTAGTTTGTAAAGGAGAATTTAGTTGGGAAACATATATAAAGTGCTTAGTATGGATGCCGATTTTCTGGGAGCAGCTCTATCACAGTCCCGAGTATGCGTAGTTAGACCACTGAACGACGAAATGGTGGAGATTGTAGATTATGGTGGTATGATAGAAAAATATACACCTGATTCAATTAAGGTTAATGGAAGCTATTTTATGAGAAAGCAGTTTGAATTTAGAGTAGATGTGAAAAAGGACTCCGCTGGTATGTAACCAGTATGGAGTCCTTTGTTGTTTATTTACTTAAAAACACGCTTATTTGAACGTGTACATCGTATTGTAGTTATACGGTCATTATGGCTAGAATGGTTATGCCTTTCGAATTAATCAGGTTTGGTAATATAACCTTGATAGTACGCCACGTATACATTATTTACCAGTACAGTGTCATACAATGTTAACGAACCACCCCAACCAGTTCCAGGTTCTGTATAAGCAATAGTAGTAGGGATTTTATCTCCTTTCTGATATTGTTTTGTATAACCGGTTACATATTTCTGGGGAAGACCTTGTGGTGTAACTATAGACGATGTTTGACTATTCGTGGATACTTGATTATTAACGGGTGTTGAAGCAAACGCGGCTGACGAACTTCCTAACAAAGCTAATGACAAAAGGGAAGTGACGACGATCTTATCCAACTTCATTCAAAAACATCCTCTCGAATAAAATTTGATTACTTATTCAATATATAGTATATATTGTTATTTTTAATGCGAAATAGATCACATTGAATTGACAAATTACTATTTGATTAGTGCGAATTAGGTAGACGTAAAGGACTCTGAGGGTAATTGGCGATCTTTTTTTGTTTTGCGACAAGCTATGCGATACTTCGACATGACTCTCCAATTAGTATAAAGAAGGCTAAATACTATGGAGGTGTCATATGATAAAAGGAATTGCAAGAGGATTAATTGTATTTTTACTAGCTGCTATTTTTTCCGTTCAAGGCGTCTATGCTGAACCGACAGCAATCAACCAGCAAGCATCTGGGTATACGTTGGAGTTCCCTAGTTCACGTTACCCTGAAACCGGAGCACACATTAGGGATGCGATAGCAGCCGGACATTCTTCGGTATGTACGATTGATCGTGATGGAGCTGAGGAAAACAGGAAGGAGTCACTCAAGGGCTATCCAACTAAAAAAGGATATGACCGCGATGAATGGCCAATGGCAATGTGTGCTGAAGGCGGCGCAGGTGCAGATATCAGATACATAACCCCTAGTGATAACCGGGGAGCAGGATCATGGGTAAGTCATCAGTTAGATAAATATTCTAATGGCACAAAGGTAAGATTTATCGTGAGTTAAAAACAAGGACTCAGCCAGTATAGAAGCTGGAATGAGTCCTTTTTAATACCCAATAAAAAATAAATATGCAAGAATATAGAACATATTTATAGATAAGCAAGTTTATGTTTAGACTCATTAGATCGAATCGAGTAATCTTAGCATACAAAAACAAAAAGGGGAGAAATTGTTTTGAAAAAATTATTTATGTTTTTTATTATTTGCATAGCTTTTTTCTCAACAGAAAAACAGATATTTGCTGAACAAAATGCTTGGATAAGCGAGACCAATTTGAATAATAAAATTGACAGAGTAACCCTAGTAACCGTTAATGGCAAGATATATTCAATTGGCGGACATGATCCGAATAAATTTTATGACACAATTGATGTTTATGATCCTGAAACTAAAACATGGACGCAAAAAGGAAAACTCCCGACACCAAGAGGAACGGTAAGCGCTGCTGTATATGATGGGAAAATATATATTACAGGAGGCGAGCCTATAAATGACAAACTGGATATCTACGACCCCATAACAAATGAGTGGAAGAAGGGAAAGTCACTTCCCAAGGTTGTAGCTGGTCACGGCTCTCAATTTGTTAATGGAAAGCTTCTTGTAATAGGTGGATTCAATATTTATAACAATGCATCCGCAGATGTTTACGAGTATGATCCAAGTACCGATAGCTGGACTACAAAAGCTAGCTTATCCACTCCTCGTAGATATATCACATCTGCTTTAGTTAATGGAAAGGTATATGCAATAGGTGGTTTCGATGAATCAAAAGGCTTGCTTTCTTCTATAGAAGAATATGATCCTCAAGCCAATACTTGGACAACAAAGTCACCAATGTCCACCAAACGTATGGGGCTGTCAGCTGCAGTGTTAAACAATGAAATATATGTCATTGGAGGTAATACTGCTACTGAAAAGATAAGCGGGCCAGCAACGGATGAAGTTGAAAAATATAACCCCAAGACAGATACATGGTCTAAAGTACCTAGCATACTAACTGCAAGGGGGCTTTTATCGGCAGTGAGCTTGAATAATACAATATATGTAGCAGGCGGATCTAATAAATCCGTATACTTTTCAGACTTTGAGAAATATGCGCCTGGCGATAATGGAACCTCTCCAAGCCAACCAGGAGATCCAGGAACCTCTCCAAGTCAACCGGGAGATCCAGGAACCTCTCAACCCAATAACCCGGTGGGAGATCGTGCTATTCTGGTAGTCACCATGACAAATGGCTTAGAGAAGGAATTCGACCTGAGCATGAAAGAGGTCAATGATTTTATCTCATGGTACGAAGGTAAGCAGGCTGGTTCTGGATCGGCTTCATACGCCGTTAATAAACATGATAACAATAAAGGCCCATTCAGCAGCCGTAAGGATTATATGCTATATGATCGTATCCTAACGTTTGAAGTAAGTGAATACTCGAAGTAAAATAAAAAGCCCTCATAAAAGAGGACTTGTGGTATAATTTGGATTGTGCGACAAAACGGCTATATAGGGCGGTCGGCTAATCTCCCGGAAGGGAGGTGACGCCATGGAAGTTAAAGACACACTGATGTTGATGATTCAATTCGCAACGTTGGTGATTCTGATACTTTCTTTCCATAAACGGAAATAGACCGCCCTGGTGAGGATACGGTCTATTTCTGGATCAAACCTCAATTGCTGACCGCTCTTATAGCGGTAAGTCGTGCAGGGGACGGTGGCTGCCGTTCCCTTTTTCTATTCTTATGTTATCATATTCATTTTATTCAGGCAATGGAATTACCTTTGTTGACAATAGTCATAATGGTTATAGAAATATTAAAACCCCGGATTGCTCGGGGGCCGTTTTATTCAAGACCAAATTGTGCTTTTGCTTGTAGTTTGTTACCTTGGAATGTGAAAACGGCATTTGCACCAGGTTCGACTTCACCTTTATACGAATACATTACAGTATAAAATTCGTCTCCTTTTTCACCAACCTCTGAAAGAGCCTCACCGGGACCACCGATAATTTTCGCAACTTCCTCATAAGTCATTCCATTTTTAATCTTGTTATATTTAGCTTTGGTAATGGTTCCGAGGTTTGGCGATTCTGCTACTGTCCGACCCTCTATTTTTCCGTTGTATAGTTTCCAATTGGCTTCTCCCTTAGCACCACGGGAACCAAGTTCACCTTTAAAGGTAACCATATCCCCCGGATTAAGACCATTCAATTCTGAACGATCTGAAACTTTTACAACGATAACATCCCCGAGTTTTTTCTTTTCAGCGCTAATATCTGACCATGATTCACCGTTGTAATCTGCAGGTTTACCATAGACATAAAGGCTGCTTGATCCAGCTTCAATAACAACACCTGACCATGAAACAACTTGGTTTCTTACACTATCGAATGTTTCCCCTTGCTTAGATACTGGCAATGCAAAGAGAGCAGATGAAAACTTATCAAAAGGAAGCGATGTGTCAATCAATGGTTTTTTAGCATCAGTCTGTTCATTTTGGACTGGTTCAGTAGTAACTTTGTTCTCATTAACAGGCGTGGTAGCTACTGGTTTGGAATTAGTTTCGGCTGGTTTCTGAGTGTCAGCGACTGATATTCCAATAATAAATACTAAGAGAGCAGCTAAACCAAAGAGAAACATTTTCTTAGCCTTGCCATTCTTTCTAATTAAAGCTATAGCCCACAAAACAAAAAACACAAAAAAAACCAGCAAAGCAATCACAGCAATTGCAGTCATTACATAACCCCTATCTATTGGTAATATTATTGTAAAATTAGTATATATGACCTAGGAATAATTTTCTAGTACAAAAGTTTTAGATTCAGAACGCGAAAGGTCTTGTCTAGAACGTATGTTCGTAATATAATTTCTACATAATACATCAGGAGGCTAAATACATGTCGAAAAAATTAGAAGGTAATGGCTTGTGGGAAAGCAGTCGGATAATCATCCCTGAGCACAAAGAAGCTTATTTGCGTTTAATGAAAGACCGTCAACGGCGCGGTAAACCGGAGCTGGATGACCAAGAGGTACAATTGATCGAGCAGGCTCTAATAGAGTCTTACAATACACGTACAGCCGTGACAGTGACAGTATTTAGCCCGTTTGACGATACGGACATGACTGGTGTAGTAACGTCAATTAACACCGCTAGATGCGAAGTAAAACTGTTTCGTGGGGAAGATGACTTTAGTTGGATTAGGCTTGAGGATATTATATCGGCAGGCTGAAAATAATTACCTCACATAATACATAAATACTTCCATTTAACATGGTAATTGGATTGCCTCTAACAAGTAACAAATATAGAATTAAAGCATATTTGTTACCAATTATGAGAAGGGGTTATGTGTTATGTGGGAGCCTGTACGGTTCTTGCTTTTCTCGACTGTAGAAACATTTGCGGCGTTTGTTTTAATGTTAACTATTTTTAGAGTTAGAGCCTTAGACTATATATGGCCTGCATTGTTTATTGGTTTGATAATGAATTTGCAGAGCTTTATCTTGAGAGAAGAGACATCTTTATCTTTCTTTGCTCCAACCATAAACATTATATTGTTCACGTTATTAATAACCACTGTTGTTAGGATGCCGATTATTTGGGCAGCCATCATATCCATTACAGGCACATTTTTGTACACATTATTCCAAGCGGCGGTTATATTAATGCTTTTTGGTACCTTGACAACAGAAATGCAGACCTCAGCAGAAGGATCGTTAGCGCAAGCGGTAACTAGTGCATGGGTGTTAGCTATTTCGTGGTTCCTGTATAAATTTAAAATAGGCTTTACGGCAGATTATGAAAATCTACGTTTTAAGTGGGAGTATGTACTCGTTATTATCTTAATAATAGGAGTATTGGCAGCTTGTGCATTTATGTTTTACGTCAATAATTTCTTTTTGAGTATTCTATTTATTGCCTTAGCATCTGCCATGTTTTTATATTATGCATTAAAAACGGAGCGTGATTACTATAAAAAGCCTTGACACCATCGCTCTTAATATTGCGACTCACATCAAAACAGTTGTCCCTGATCATCCTTCATCTATAGATGTTTTAAAACACGGGATATCCGTTGCGATCAATACAGTCTCAATTATTTTACTGACTATAGGTATCTCATTTTTTACGGACAGAATGCAGGAAGCTTTGCTAGCTATGATATCTTTTTCAATGTTGCGCCAAATTGTAGGAGGAATACATTTAAAGAGCAATATAGTGTGTATTGTTGTATCTACAGTTCTACTTACTGCTTTATCTTTCGCAAGTTTTAATTACAATTGGATCGTTATTACGTCGATAATAAGTATTGTGCTTATCTTGATTTACGCGCCATCGAGGGTGGAGGGGAAGACGCGTATATCTAAGAAGCACTATCCGTTGCTAAAGTTGATGGGAGTTGCAATTGTTGCTTTAAATCTGTGGTTGGCTTTTCCAGTGGTAGCTGCCAGTTTTTTTGTTCAGAGTTTAACACTAATAGAAGGAGGTGTGAAAAATGAAGAAAACCAAACCGAGTAAAGTGAAGGCTAGTATGTATTACAATATTGCTGCAATGTTGACAACACTTGCAGTTGCATCAGTGAGCACGGCAAGTCTGTCATGGATTCACAGTCCCGAACCACCGAAAGAATTGTTAAAGTAAGCGGGGAATGTTAAATGCTAAGTTTAACCGTATCGGCAGATCCTGGAGGTATAGAAAGAGGAGAAAATGTTTTAGTAGACAAAGTCCTTTTCATCTCTAAGGGGAGAAAGCGAGACCAGATACTGGTTCATACATTTGATAAAACATACTATATGGTAGGAACCTTGAGACATTGGGAGAATTTTTTGAATAGTAACGGATATCGTTTTTTAAATGTGGATAGAAGCAACACTCTTAATGTAGAAAAAGTAAAGATTGTTAATGGTATCTTTAAAGATGCTTACTTTGAAGATGAAGTAACAAAAACATCGAAAAGATGTCCAATTGCTTACCATCGATTTGATGAGGTTGTTGAAGAAATGGGTTTTATTAATTCGAAAATAATCTTCACTGGAGTTGCTACAAAATAGCGACTCTTTTTTTGTCGAAAATAAGTGTCTTATAATGTCGAATATTAAGAGACATTCAGCGCCCGAATTTTTGTTGCCAAGCCCCTAATAATGGGATTTAATAGTAGTATAGTTATGTCAAAAATTGATATGTTCGATTATAGACATAATTGACTTGGAAAATAAAAAAGGGAGGGGAGTACAGTTGTCTGTAAAAAGTATGGTTCAACCATACTTTTATCCGAGGGAGAGCCAACAGGCTCACTCAAAGATCAGTTCGTATAAGTCTTCCATTTTACAATCGAGGGCATAAGCTATGTTAATCATAACATCAGCAGACATTTTATCCTGATTGTTGGCCCAATTAGAAATCAAATGTCTGCTGTAGCCGGTGCGTCTAGCAAGATCGATTTGTTTTATACGACGTTCTTCGAGTAGCTCCTTAAGTCGGCATCTCCCACGGGAGATTTTCAATCAGAGATCCTCCAGTAGACATCTATTCGTTGCAAATTATATCACTGAGAGGCACTCCAGTAAATACGACAAAGGACGTGCATCAATGCAAATACACAGATTAAAGATTAAATGGGACATTAAAAAAGAGAATGCTGAAATTTATACCTTATCTATGCTTCAGGTATTTGGGACTACTCTGCCGGTCGTTGTAATAGTAGAAGCTCCTTCATGGATTCATGAATTCACTTTCGTAAAGTAGTATGTAAAACGGGGTAGAATGGTTCATTCCCATCTGCCCTACATTGGTCTTAAAATCGTCCCCCTAAGTGTCCCCCAAACGTCCCCCAATTCATGAAAAGTTATGATAGATTGTGAACAACGTTTCTGATGAAATGTTCTATAAATCGCTATCCTAATAAAGGAAAAGATGAAGTGATAAATTCGTACATAAATCGCACCCAAGTACATCAATGGGAACGTGATCAATATCTGACGCTTTACTAAAATGTGGAATCCCTTGGCGCTCTATGCGTTGAGGGATTTTTTTGTTTGGGGCTGATGACTAAAAACAGATCGCAGAGCTTACAGAAAGATAACCAAAAGTCCACACACTAAAAAGAAGGAACCAAAGAGAATAGATGCAGAGCCCCAAAATTTCATGTCATTAATGTAAGCGTCGCTTGGTTCTGAGTCACCTTTGATCTTCCAGGCTTCGTTGGCACGCCATCCCCAGGTGGGGTTTCGTTTACTTAAAATACCAAACGTAAAAAAAGCAATAGCAATAAGAATAAGCAAGAATCCCATTTGATCAGCTCCTTTAAGTGAATTATACCAATAATCTACAACAGATTGAAAGTATACTTAAGTGCTTCAAGGGAATTGTACAAGCCGTGGAGAGTATGAAACGACTTTGAAGAAACCGGACGACATGATCCAAGAATATCATGTTCTCTTTCATCTTGTAGGAGACACCCCACGATAAGAGCCTATACACTATGCACTGTACTATTAAATGGGTGTAGTAGTATAGACCGATGCATGCTAATAGAAAGGGTAATTCATGAGAGATGAGTAAAAAATATGGCAGATAATAACGATGAAAAAAGTAAGCACTTATGAAAAAAGTGCTTACTTTAGAGTTGTTTTTATTATTAAGGGAGTATTTTGTAGACGAAGCCTTGATATAATGGGCATACTCTATGGTTGCCTTTTTGTTGCCATTTATACAAATAAATATCTCCTGCAAAGCCTCCTTCTATGTAAAATTTTGAAGTTGGAACTGTCGATTTCTTATCCTCATTAACCGTTGCGCCTCTGATACCAGTGACCCATTTGCTGTTCTTTTGAGATGGAGAATATGATGTTTCAGAAGAAATACTTGCTGAAGTTTGGGCTTGCTCTGCAAAACTTAATGTCGGTACAGATAATGCCCCAAGAAGAACTGTGCCAGCAGCCAAAGCGATAACAGATTTCTTCAAAAGTAAAGTCTCCTTAGTTTGTTTATCTTCGTATGCAAACTATGGTGTAAGGTTATTATAGTGCTCTGATTTACATTTATCTACCAAAAAAACCACTAAATTATCACATTACATAAACTGAAATGCATACTCACTACATGACAAGGGATTTACCGAGTGGAGAAGCTTTGAGGTCCTTTGTTGTAGCCTCCTGAATTACCCTCACAATACTCTACTTCTGGAAGCAGAAGCGAATCTTATAAAAGAAACTGCAAGATATGACATTCTAGTCATGCATTCTGCTTCTTTCTTAGCAAACATATTTACTTGTCTGCTCCAACATCGTCTCCGTCAAGGTATCAATCTAGCTCAACATGAAACATATAATTACTGAAATTAAATTTTTGGGACTAAAGTAGAATTAAACATTAAACTATCAGGATACTAATGCTCATATTTGCAGGATGTCATCTTAGAAAGCGGCAGAGGAATGAACCGGGACAGCATCATGGATTATTCATCTTAGTTCTAAGAGGCCGAAAGAATGCACGAATATCCTCGGCAAAAAACTCTGGTTCCTCCAGAGCGGTAAAATGCCCGCCGCGGAGCATTGGAGACCAGCGGGTGATATTGAGGCTGCGCGAAGCCCACTCTTGGGGAGGCTGCAGGATATCGGCCGGAAATAAGGCCAAGCCCGCTGGAACTTGTATGGAGCCGAGCGGCGGCAAAGAGTTTGCATTTTCATAATACATACGTGTTGATGAAGCTATAGTGTTGGTAACCCAATAAATCATGATATGGGTGATTAATTCATCAAGATCGAAGGTTTTCAAAAGGTCGTCCCCACAGTCGCTCCAGGCACGGAATTTTTCGATAAGCCAGGCAGCCAGACCTGCCGGTGAGTCGGAGAGTCCATAAGCAAGAGTTTGTGGACGCGTTGATTGCATGGACATATAACCTCCTTCCTTGGAAATCCATTCGGCAGCGTTTTTTCTATATTGGCGTTCTGCTTCCGAAAGTTTGTCTGGATCCTGTGCAGCCATAAGCTCTCGAATAATGCCGATATCAGTCAGGTGAATGCCTACTAAAAGCTCAGGATGGTTTGAAGCTAGATATCTTGTGACGCCAGAGCCTATATCGCCACCTGCGGCAGCAAATTTTTGATATCCCAATTTCTCCGTCATAAGTTTGGCCCACATCTCAGAGACATAATAATTGTTCACGCCGGCATGGATTGGACGACCAGAGAACCCAAACCCGGGTAAGGAAGGGATGATGACGTCAAAAGCATCTTCAGGATCACCGCCGTGATTGGCCGGATCGGTAAGCAGAGGAATGACTTTCTGATAACGGAGGTAGCTGTCCGGCCAGCCGTGTGTAAGAATAAGGGGCAAGGGAGCTGGACCTTTCCCATGCTCATGAACAAAGTGTACATCTATTCCATCGATCTGGCAGCGATATTGGGATAACCGGTTAAGCAAAGATTCTTGTGGGCGCCAATTATATTGATCTCGCCAATAGGAAACGAGTGTTTTTAAAAAATTCAAATCCGTTCCCTGCTTCCAATTCGATTCTACCAACTGATCCGGCCAACGGATATTCTGCAGCCTGGAATGCAGATCATCAAGAACTTCATGGGATATATGAATGTTGAAACGTTTAATGGCCATAGCGTTGCTTCTCCTTTTCGTCTGGATGTTGACGACGTCATTATATCATTTGGATTGGCGTGCTACACTGTTATAAGTGAAGCATTTAACTATACGATTTGATAGGTGATGACTATGCCACAAATAGACCGCTACAAACAAAGAACCGTAAATATTGAATTCAACGCCATCGAGGATTTTACGGTTGTTCCCCATCCCGAACGGCTTACGCTAATTTTTATTACGTCTGGAAGCATCAAATGGAATTTGAACGAAAGGCCCATATTCGTTAGCGCACCCGGCGTACTATGTTTGACAGAAGACGATAAAGTGCAAGTGATGGAAAAAAACGATGTGGCTGCGCAATCCTTTAGCTTTCACCTTGAATTTCTGAACTCGACCGTTCTGTCTGAAACCAAGAAATATTATCCAGAAATTCCCAGGATACATACAGGCCTTTCTCTTTTTCAAAGAAATCAGGGCTCTTACGGCGTACCTCGTATAACCGAGACGGCTTATCCACTTTTATTGGAATGGTTTTTTGTGCTGGGCACGGAGGTTCAAGCGCAAAGCGACGCGCTTTGGGTGTGTAGAATCAAAAGGTATCTGATTCAAATTTTGGGGTTGTTAGAAGAATTGAATCAACAAAGGGAACACTCACCAGTTGATGCAGTATTGGATTATATCCACACCCATTATTCAAACAAGATTTCCTTAGAGGATTTAACGAATTGCGCTCATTTGAACCGTGTAACGTTGAATAAGAGATTTCAGGAGAGATGCGGAAATACAGCAATGGGGTATTTGCTTTCTTATCGATTGAAGGTTACGCGTGATCTTCTGACTCACACAGATATGAGCCTAAATGAAATTGCCCGTGCTGCGGGGTTTGAGTATGATACTTATTACATTAAACAGTTTACGGCGAAACTAGGTATGTCTCCTACTACTTATCGAATAACCTCACGTGAGTTGGCTGGTGCTCTATAACCAGAATGCATCGTTTGATCATCTGTGAGTGCCATTTTCACCTTGTTTTCCCTCCAGACTTTCAGAGTTTCTCTTTCCAAGCGGCCTTAGGGTAACTAGAGCTTCGAAGAGCATAGCGACGAATTTACAAAATGACGAGCATTCTGTATTTGGGGAAAGCCATCAGTAAAATAGCTGCGCCACTCTTGTTAGAACCTATCTTTATATGATCGTTTTAATTCATCTCTATATTGAGTTGGTGATGCTCCTGTCCACTTTTTGAATTGTTGTTGTTTGAACACCTTAGTAAAGTGTGTGCGGTGATAGCCAAGAGAAGCCGCTAATTTCTCAATGGAAATTGGCAGCATATACTGCGTTTGAAACCATCTAATCGCTTGTTCTACTAAACGTTCGGAGTCGGTAAGAACTTCAGCTGAAGAATAATGTGATTTATTCGCATTCAAGCGAGCAAATTCTGCTAAGGGTAAGCGAAACCAACCATCAGTAGCTAAGGTAGTGATCGTCTGGCCCGATTTATGTTCTAATTCAAATATGCTTGCCAGATTTGTAGAATTTGCACCCCTTACGATGGGATCAGTAATTGTAACACCAATATTTTCAAGCATTTCTGTAACACGTCGTCCCTGAAGAGCTATCCAACGATAGGACCATGGTGGCTCAGCATGGTTGGCTTCGTAGCTAAATAATACGTCTGGAAAAATAATAAAAACATCTTCTTGACCTAAACGATACTTCTTCCTCTGCCATCAAAGGTACCATATCCATGATCTACACTATGAATCAATATGTAAT
The DNA here is from genome assembly GCF_006874425.1 of Paenibacillus ottowii. Lineage (GTDB taxonomy): Bacteria > Bacillota > Bacilli > Paenibacillales > Paenibacillaceae > Paenibacillus > Paenibacillus ottowii. The sequence goes on along the minus strand of NZ_VIJZ01000002.1, from coordinate 76,936 downwards.
TATATACAGCTGGACCTACTTTATGGCGAGGACGAGGTCTGGCTGCACCGGCAAATGTGACATTCAGCTCAGCGTTTAACAAGTACGGATTAATCTGTACTCTATACTCATAATGTTCTGGATTTTCCATTATCATTTCTCCTTTTGTATAGAGTAGATCCGAAAGTAATTATACTACAAATCTCCATGTAAGAATGTCAATGTTCCATCCTCAAAATGTTGTTGTGATTTTATAGTAGAGACATAAACCTCACGATCAACATAGGGGTAGATGAACAAGAGGAGAGTGTGGTAAGTTAATAAAATCGTTTTTTTAGGGGCAGGAAGTACAGTTTTTGCTAAAAATATACTTGGGGACTGCTTACTTACGCCGGCAATCCAGGATTTTGAAATTGAAAAGAGGGCAACTCTCCTCAAAAAAATGTTTGCTGAAATTGGTGAGGAAAGCATGTACACTTTGGGAAAAAGGTTTATGCCAATTTCAATTTAACTATGGTTGATGATACTCATATTTACGTAGGCGATTACACGATGTTTGGGCCTAATGTGACTGTAGCAACATCCGGGCATCCCGTCTTGCCTGAACTTCGCTTAAAAGGTTATCAATTTAACGCGACCATTACTATCGGGAAAAATTGCTGGTTAGGGTGTGGGGCCATTATACTTCCGGGTGTGACTATTGGCGACAATACGGTAATAGGAGCTGGAAGTATCGTGACTAAGGATATTCCTGCAAATGTTGTGGCGGTGGGAAATCCCTGCAAAGTGCTTCGCGAAATTAACGAGCACAATAAGATGTTTTATTTTAAAGACAAAAAAGTTGTTTGAAAGGCTTGAATGGTTTGAAGGAGATGGGATGGGACCAAACAGTTTTGCCTTCGACCTTGCGTAAAAGAGGGAATACCTTCCTAGTTGTCGAAACTTCATTATGATTAGGAGGTGGGGATATGTATCAGATTAAAATATTTCAAAGCGACAACTTGGCTGTCCTTGAAGAGGAAGCTAATGCTTACCTTTCTGAACTTTCTGAGTCTATAGAAGTGGATATTAAGTATCAGATAGAACATAGATCCCTAACAACTTTAACGGCTAAACCAGTTGCTTGTCATACTATTATTTTGACTATGCATTAAGTTTCCGAATTTTAATGAAAGCACACTTTGAGGTGCTTTTTCTTTTGCCCTCGCACGACAAAACATGAGCCGTTTTGAGCGTTCTTTATTTTACACAGGTTAAATGAAGAAGTACAGCAGAGAGCAGAGAGAGGGCATACACACGCTCTGACAGACTATTAGCCATCTACGCGAAAAGAGGAAACGAACAATAGGGGGACTCAAAATGATTCAGTTCATTGTTCATATTGCTATGATTGTAAAAGATTATAATGATGCGATAGAATTTTATATAAAAAAACCAAATTTTGCATTAGTTGAAGATACGTATCAACCAGAGCCCAAAGAACAATCTTACGGATTAGCTGCTGTATTTAAAGATTTGTAAATTTCCAAATGCATTAGGTGAGTTCTTATAAGTTAATCGCCCAATTAGGCTCCCTCGAAATGATTTGAAAAATGGCTTAAAGAGCGAAAGGAGGAGATGATAAACCATTTTAACTCACCTAATTCAGATGAAGCTCTTTGTTCACTAGGATCGTGTCTGCGAGATCAAACGGACGACATTTGGAGTATGTTGGATGGATTTGTTCATGGGAAAGTGGTACATTATTTTGGGATCAATAGCGTAGAGTGTTCGTGTTCAATATGTGTTTTTAAGATAACACGCAAGTCGGGATAGACGTTTAGCTCACATTATTTATATTGGGGGATGGTACCGACATGGACAAAAATTCTATTTCTCGAACAAACATTATAGGCGCTGGCGAGGTTGGTAGCGCCGTCTCGGTCGACATGGACAAGAATTCTATACATAAAATAAACAGCATCTTTTGGGATACAAAAGGAAATGAAATCTTAGGAACAACCGCACTTCCTTTCTATGGAGCATTTGTCTCAGAAGAAAAATGCCAACTTTTTGGCGATGTCTCAGGAAAAAAGATGCTGGAGATAGGCTGTGGAAGCGGTCAATCCTTGCGATATCTAGCGGAACGCAAAGCATCTGAACTATGGGGCACGGATATATCAGAAAAACAGATCGAAAAGACAACGCAGTATTTGACGTCGTACGGTTTTTTAGCAAAATTAATCTGTTCTCCCATGGAAGAAAAATGTGGTATACCGGAGAATTATTTTGACTTTGTTTATTCGATTTATGCCATAGGGTGGACCACCGACCTTGAGGGGACTTTCTGCCGGATCGCTTCTTATCTAAAAAAAGACGGTGTATTTATTTTCAGTTGGTCTCATCCTATACACAAATGTGTTGTTGCAGAAAATAATAGGCTTACTTTTAAAAAAAGTTACTTTGATGAGTCTTGGTATTCAGTATCACTTGGTGAAGGCACGCTAGCATTATCGGACCGAAAACTATCAACCTATGTGAATGCGTTGGCAAAAGCGGGATTTGTAATTGAGCAAATGATTGAACAATCTGATGATGAAATTATACAATCGTGGGATGATAACAGTGACTTTGCGAAAAAAGCAAAGATGCTACCTGTAACTTTTGTAGTTAAAGCAAGAAAAATATAATATTACTAAACAATATTTTTCTTTAAAATCCGTAGCGATACAATAGTATTCAAGAGGATGCCTTCGAAGCTAAAGAACTTTATCTAGGTTAAAGAGGTTCTCATAAGAAAAGACCGGAAAAAACCGGTCATTTGGTGTCAAATGGCACAAAAATGTGAGGCCAAAGAATGGAGTATGTTAGATCCACTTTAGAAGCCTATTGTACTCTTCAAGGCGATAAATATAACAGGGATCAACAGTGCTGGAATTAAGTTTATCGTCTTGAAGTTTCGTATGCCAAGGACGCTTAAACCAGCGCAGAATATTAGCACCCCGCCAACAATTGATGTTTCGGTCAATAGTTCAGACGTGATGAAATTAGATAAAACATTTGCCAGCAAGTACAGTGACCCTTGCCAACAAAAAAGTACTACTGCAGACCAAATGATCCCGATTCCGAACGTTGACGCCAGAACAATTGAGGTTATCCCATCCAGTGCACTTTCTATTAGTCCCAAAATAGACATTGTTCCTAAGCAAAATAACAATATGGCAGTTGATAACCCCTCCACCAAATTTCCTTTTGAAATTTTTGTAACCACATTTTTGAATCGTTGCTCCAATTCAAGTTTCTGACCAATAACGCCGCCCAGTGCCAAGCTAACAATAAACAACATGGGATATTGGCTTTGCGGCATATATGTAGCTATGGCATTAATACCAAGTGCAGCCGCTACCAAACCCATTGCCTGCATAAGAATATCTTGGTAAGACTCTTTTAAACCCTTCTTAAAAATACTTCCTGCTAGACTACCAATATTAATTGTAGCTACATTAACAATCGTCCCAATCATGTCGCTCTCTCCTACAATTTGTTTTTTAAAAGAATAAACCCTCCAGTAACTGGAGGGTCAACTATTATTCGATCGGTATTTGAATCTCAGTAACGAATTTGGAGGTATCCTGTGTAAGTCCATAATCAATATAAGTGATTTCGAGTGCGTCATCTGCCAAAATATAGCCCTCAGGTATCTTTGTTGAGGAAGAGACTTTATAGTCGCATTGGAGTATAGATGTTTATCCAGTTCCACGAATAGAAATAAAGCATCGTACTCATCGAATTTTTTCTGTTGTAGATTCGTTACAGATATTGCTAATCCGACTTGTCCGAGGAAAATGGTAGATTTCATATTACTATTTTTTTCTAACATACGGATCGACATTTCCAGATTGTCACTTCTATCAATTTTTTGTTTCAGCATGACAATCATTCGTTCGGGAAGCTGCGTTACCCGGATTTTGAAGAGTTCTTCTACATTAGATACATCTTCGATCTGCTGAATTCTTTTATTAATTCTTTGTTGAATCTGTTTGAACTCAGTAATTTTTTTCTCTGTTCTGCGTTTTTGCTCTTTTAATAAAGTTAAAATATGATCCACATTGCGATTGTCAAGAAAATGTTTTATTTCTATAAACGGGATATTAAGCTCTTTGAGATAAAGAATTGTGTTCAGGCGTTCGAATTGATCAATTGAATAATAACGATAACCAGTTGTTTCATCGACTGATGCTGGCTCAAAAAGATGAATGCTTTCATAGTAACGTAGTGTTCGGATATCGATTTGAAAGAGCGTGGAAATTTCTCCGATCAAAAACATTGTACTCATTGTACCTCTCAATTCTCCTTCGTTTTTTGCCATTATAGTATAGCTTAACAATTTGGGAGTTCATACTTTGACAATACAAATGTGTTGTTCTGTGCCCTTTCCTTAGACTTTCTGCATGAACTGGGATAAAATCCTATATATGAAAATGGGAGGACTTGCGTTGAAAAGAAAATTAAATCTAATTTAGGACAGTTGATTGAGAGGAGGGCTAAAATTGAAAAAACAATTAGTAGCTGTAGCATTGGGTGGCGCACTCGTAATAGGCAGTGCTGCTTTTGTAAATAGCTCATATGCTGCTGAATCAAAAGCTCCATCACAGATTCCGGTTGAGACGAAAGTTGGAGAACGTTGAGTTGACTACAATCAATGGCCATACCGCTGCCTATGTAAATGGTAAAGAGAGAAAAGTTGTTCATCTAATTACGAAAGATCACTTTTATACGATTTCTGCTTTTAAAATGACTCTTGATGAATTGATGGAAATTGCCAAGAAAATTCGAGAGTGATCTGATATATAGGTTAAATCAAAACACAAGCGCAAATGCTTGTGTTTTTTATTGCTTTTATCTGTTGGGAGAGTGGGATGTACAATATCAAGAAAGTGAGCAAAAGCCAGCCTTAAAGAGAGCTCTGTCCATAAAAAAGCAGCCTCATGGATTGGGAAAAAGGAACATATGTCGGTCATCCTTCAATGAACACTATCATAGAAACAGATACGGCTAAAGAACCAGATCTTATTACTGAGGCTTTTTGAAAATACCATAGTGGTAGACGTAAAGGCATATGTACCTTTATGAACTGTAAAGGAAGTGTTGAGAAGGCTATAGTTAACCATAAGCCCTTCTCTTTTTCTTCCGAATTAGCATGGTCAGGAAAAGGAGGACAGGTAGAGCAATCTGAAAGATAGGCCAGATTTGAATCAAAGCAACATGAAGACCGAACCACAAAAATTCGGTTAACCTTGGGGAGAGAAACGTAAGGCCGTATATGATGATGCTCAGCAACAGTAACGCAGGCTTATATCTAAAAGGGGTTATTGTTTGAAGTCCAATGACGGCACCAAACATAAAACCAGCAGTTTTGACTCCAATTCCAATAAATAGAATCATCGAAAATAGGACATCAGCTCTCTCGACGATTTTTGGTAGCTGAATTAGTTGTGTAACCTCAAATAAGGGATAGGTGCTTGATGCTGCCCATTCCGGACCCAGAACCAGGATTGTAAGTTCATTCATTACAATAAGGAACACAGCAGTGATCCAGTAAACAATGACGATCGACCGCTGTAATTTACGTTTATCCGTGACAATCTTGAACAGCACAAGAAAAAGAATTGTCTGACCGAAGGGAAAAGATATGATCTCGGGAATGGCAGCCTTCACTACGGGAGTTAGACCATTCTCCAATACAGGAAACAAAAATTCAAAGTGAATGAGTCCTGTAAAAGGAGTAAGCAATAATAAAATGCTATAACCAAAAACCAATAGAAGAAGGAAGATATGACATAGAAGGAACCAGACCCTCGGTCCAAACCGCACTACATCGGCACAGACAATTAACGCTATAAACGTAATAACTTCGGTAGGGGTTCTGTTCAGCAATGTCAATGCGCCGAGCTCACCAATGTCCCTGACACTCCTGGAAGCTTCATAAGCAAAGTAACTGATAAACAAAAGCCCACCCAGCCTACCAACCCATTTTCCCCAATAATGGCATAGGAGCTCATACAAATCCCGGTGTGGGTCAAGCTTATGCATGTATAAATACATGATTAGCAGGACGAAGCCTGCAAGTGCACCGATCAGCATGGCTAGCCATGCATCTTGCTTGGCTTTAGCCCCCAATAGGAATAATGTTGTACTGCCAACCTGAAACAAGGAAAAGGCGATAGCTAACCCGGATACCCTGGTGACGGTTTCCCTCATACTTTTTGAGTCCCTTCATACAAATTGGTTTAGGTTTGACTTCCGATACGCTTTTGTAGGAGCCCAGGACGCTTAATTCGTGCATCCACTCGAATGTCCAGTTCTATCCTCTTGAACTCCTGATCCCAGTCTTTTTTTACCGTTTCCCACTCCCTTGGGAAACTTCGGTGAACCCGGTCAGCAAAACCAGTTGCATCTACACCAAGTTCCTGAAGTTTAGCCCAGCCCTCATTTATCGTACTGGTGACTTCTTTTGCAATCTCTTTTTCCAAATCATGTATGGTCTTCGTCTTAGAAATATCCTTAGTGCATGTTGTTTCATTTAAAGTCCCGTTAATTTTCACTCCAACCTGCATAGTGTAATGAGAATTCGTTTTTTGGGGTGTAAGCTTTACATTAGCAGAGTTTACAAGTATGGAAGAGTACATTTCCCTACCGGGTTGTTCGCTGCATGGGAACGAAATTTCGGTGTTGTTAACCTTTTGAGACAGGTAAGATACGCCCAGACTTTCTTCCTTGTTGAGAAATCCTTTGAGCTTTCCGTTTTGGAATATGGCCAATTTCGTTAATGCCAGTTTGAGAGGGGCCGATGTTTTTTTGAAGACATCCAGACTCTCTGCTTCCTTCTCATCCTGATAGTCCCTTTTTCCGATCATCTCGGCGACAGGTACTCCAATAGATTTGGAATCCGAGTTCATGCTTAATACGAAATCATAAACCCTAACTTTAGGAAACACCGATAACATATCACTCTCTTTGTCGACCAATTCAGCCATGGCGGCGCCTTGAATTTTTTCAGGTGGCAACAATTTCCTTAATAGATCAGAGGCTAGTCCGTCCGTTACAACCATAGTTACCATTTCTCTGGCTTCCGTATTACGAAGATAAAAATCGATTAAACGATCCATTCCCTTCTCAGCCGCTCTTTTACCGATAAATACAACACGATTATGTGCTATGTAGATTTGTCTTGATGTTTTTAAATTGCTGTACGATAACGCCTGGTTATAGGTTTTGGACTTTACTGAGAATACTTGGGATGCTGGTTGGGAAGAGCCTCCCGAGCCTCCTCCGGTTCCACTTGCAATGGCGGAGGGAACAACGATCTGATAGGACATCATCCACTGTCCGTCGTCCATCATATCTACCCCTGTAGCTGCAGTTACCCATAGCTCATTCAGCTCAACTCGGTTCCAGCAACCCGCCAAAATGAATAATATGATCAAGGCCAAAATAAACCTGCCAAATTGAGACATATCGGTTCCCCCTTATACCATGGGATCTCGCCCGTGTTCGCCTGCCTTTTCTGCATACGATTCCTGCCCTGTTGTCTGCCTTACTGGATTGGAGATCCCAATCATTTTCGGCCGTTTCTTCATTTTCCACCAGGGTACACGCACTAACATGTCTTTCATATTGCCCTTATAGAAAGGTGCGATCGGCACCATATAAGGAATGCCGAACGAATTCATAGATACTAATCGAACGAGGATGGGAACCAAGCCCGATAAAACTCCGTATAATCCAAATAAACCTGCTAACAGCATGAGTCCAAATCTGAGCAAACGAACAGACCCTGCCATATTGATCGCAGGCAGCACAAAGTTGCAGATAGCTGTGAATGATACCACAATCACCATAGCTGCGGAGACCAAACCCGCCTGAACGGCAGCTTGTCCAAGAACCAACGCCCCGACAATAGAGATTGCAGGCCCTACTGCACGTGGCATTCGTACACCTGCTTCGCGGATAACCTCAAAGGTCAGCTCCATTAACATCGCCTCAAGCAGGGCTGGCAATGGTGTATTTTCTCTCTGCGCAGCCAGAGTGATAAGCAGTGTTGTAGGCAGCATTTCCTGGTGAAACGTAGTTGTTGCAATAAAGAACGCGGGTAAAAGCAATGCCAAGAAAAAGGATGCCATCCGAACGATCCGAAGAAAAGATGCCAAATCATAACGTTGGTAGTAGTCCTCACTGGAAGAGATGAACCGAAAAAAGGCTACGGGAGCAATCAATACAAATGGAGTCCCATCAACCAATATCGCTACCAACCCTTCAAGCAAGCTGCCTGCTACAGCATCCGGACGTTCAGTGTTATATATAGTTGGAAAAGGTGTCCATACCCCATCTTGAATAAATTCCTCGATATATCCACTTTCGAGAATACTGTCAGTGTTAATGGAATCTAATCGTCTGGAAATTTCCTTAACCACCTCCGGATCTGCTAAGCCTCGAATAAATGCCACCGATACCTTCGTCTGCGTATATGATCCGATAATTCGAGAATCAATGTGGAGGTCAGTTGATTTGATCCTTCTCCGGAGAAGTGCAATATTGGTGGAAATATCCTCGGTAAACCCCTCTTTAGGACCACGAATTACTGTCTGAGATGTTGGCTCCTCAACTGCTCTTTTAGCCCCTCCACTGATAGAAGCAGCAAAGGCCTTGGAGCTGCCTTCGACGAGGAGAGCAACCTGTCCATAAAGAACGGCATGGATAAGCGATTGCTCATTGTCAAGACAAGTTATGCCCCCAATAGGAATACGATCCATCAACCAACTTTTGACATTACGATCAGAGACATCTCCATTTCGAATACCTGCAGTGAGCTCCTCTAGCAGTGTCGTTAAAATTTGCTGATCAATCAGGCCTTGAAGAAAACCTACAGCGAGAACCGGATTGCCCTGCTTATCCTTCAAACAACGAAGGATGAAATCCGCGCTATGTCCTATTTCCTGGTTCAGCATGGTCACGTTTTCCTTAAGCGTGCCACTCAGCTCTTTGGATTTTTTGGTTGATTTTTCCTCGTTAACTGGTTCAGAGCTCGTGCCATTTTTAGATCGTAAAGACTGTTTAAACAGCCATTTTTTTAACTTGTCAGCCATGGCCATATAGTTCCCTTCTAGATATCAGTCAACTGTAATATGTTGCTATTCCAAAATTTATATGTATGGATCTTGTAAAAAAAGCTTGTATATCAATCCAGTGCAACTATGCTTATTGTCGAGGTTTTAGCTGAGAGTCTATATTTCTTAGATAATCACCAGTGTTAAAACAGCCAAAGCGGAATCGAGCGTTTTGCTGATGTGTGGGATCAGGTTGGAGGCGCGAAAGGGTAAAGGTAGTCGAGACAAAGGGAACATAGACCTGAATGAACTTGATGGAGCGATGGACGAGTTACGTAATCGATTCGGCGGCATGCTTGTATAGGAGAGATAGAAGTCGTTATAATTAGGCACATTCTGCTCGAATAATACCCGCGAGGAAGCTTGCTTAAAAGGTACAAACTATCCATCTTGTAGAGGACACAGATTATTGTTGTTTGTTTTTTAAGTTAAAATACCCGTTAGAAAAGCTCCAAAAGAAAAAGCGGCAGCCAAGGACGAAAAATAAAATCCTAGACTGCCGATGTTCGATTGATTTATAAAATTCTAATCCCCACCGAGTTCAATCGTTTTTGTGGCGACACGGTCATGAAATTCCCGATCATGTTCCACAAATACAATGGTCGGCGTGTACTCAAGTAGCAGTTCCTCAATTTGCATCCGGGAAATCACATCGACAAAGTTGAGTGGTTCGTCCCAAATATGCAGATGAGCCTCCTCACATAGGCTTCTCGCGATCAAAACCTTCTTCTTCTGCCCGCCGCTAAACGCGGATATATCCTTTTCAAACTGGATGCGGGCGAAATCTAGTTTACGCAACACGGCCTTAAATAAGCTTTCGTCAATTCTGTGCTCTGCTGCATAATCGGAGAGTGTTCCTCGCAGATGAGAAGTATTTTGGGATACATAGGAAACGCGAAGCTGCGGGTCCCGCTGAAACGTACCTGTATAGTGTAACGCCTCAGCGTTGAGTAGGTGAAGCAAGCTAGATTTACCTGAACCATTTGGACCTGAAATTGCAATACGATCTCCAGGTTCAATCGTCAGACTCACGTTCTTGCAAACCGCTCTTTCCCCGTAGTAAATTGTGACGTGATCCAGTATTGCCAGTTCGGATTTGGAATACTCAAGCTGAGAAATCGCAAGGCTTTCCGACTGCTCGATATTTCGGAGCAGTTTCGATTTTTCCTCTAAAGCAGCGTGTTGCCGCTGTTCGATGGATTTTGAGCGCTTCATCATTTTGGCTGCCTTATGTCCGACGTACCCCTTGTCAAGCTTGGAACCGGAATTTCGTGTGCCATTTTTCGATTTTTCGGTCTCGAAAGACCAGCTACTAGTACGTTTAGCAGAAGCGGATAAACGCTGTATGTCTTTGTACAGCTTTTCGTTTTGTGCCATTTCGAATGTATCCTGGCGAGTTTTGTTCGTCCACCAGCTGGAAAAGTTGCCTTTTTGGATTTCGATATTCGTTTTATTGATCGAAAGAATATGGTCTACGCAGCGGTCGAGAAAAGCCCGATCGTGTGAAACAAGGATAAAACCGCGCTTTGTATTCAGATAATCGGCAACAAGCTTGCGTGCATGCAGGTCGAGATGATTGGTCGGCTCGTCGATGAGCAGAAATCGATTGTCTTGAATGAAGAGCACGGCTAGCAATACCTTCGTCTGTTCTCCTTGGGACAGCGATTCAAATGGCCGGTACAGCACGTCTTCTGACACCTTCAGCAGGTTCAGTTCGCGCATCAGCTTCCAGCTTTCATAGTTTGGCACGATCTCTTCGACGACATCTAAGGTCAAATACTCTGGATGTTCGACGGGGAACGGAAAATAATCAAAGGCCACTGGTGTGGAGATCGTACCGCTGTATTCGTACTTCCCCTGCAGAAGGTTTAAGAACGTCGTTTTACCCCGACCGTTTCGTCCTGTAAAGCCTAACTTCCAGTCTGTATCAATTTGAAAATGGACATGTTCAAATATGGGGTCATAGCTGCCTGGATAGGCAAAAGTAAGATTGGTTACCTGAATGGCGGGCATGGCAATCATCCTTTCGTGTGGAAATAAAAAAGAGCCGCAAGAAAGGTGCTTTCTTGCGGCTCTAATCCATACGAGGAAATAAGACCCCATTCCAAAGGGCCGTATGATTGTCCGGATAGGGAGCGCAAACGAAATGCAGACCTTTCTTGCAGAGACGAAATAAAACGACCCTAGCCAAATCGCTGAGTCCGTTCTTTTCGAGATCTCAAAACAAGAAAGTCCTACATGTATCCGTTCAACTCCCGTCATCAAATTACATCCAGTTTATCACAATAGCAAATTAACTACAACCTGCGTTGTCTCTTAGGCTAAAAATCCTCGCATAATTCAACTAAACTCATTGCTAAAAAACTAGGAACAACATACAGCAAAAATATAATGAAAAGAATCATACTCTCTGTCGGCAGAAAAGATTAGTGGTAAGTTTTTTTGTGGTCAACTAATGAGAAAAATTAATTAATTATATTAATTGCATAATATATTGACATATGGGGCAATTATGGTGAAAAATGAAGTGTGTTTTTAAAAATTATGGAATTTTTATTCGAAGGGTGGCTATGGAATGAAGCATACACCTACGATTCGATCTGAATTAGACAGATATCTACAACAAAAGGGTTTGAGTTTAACACAATTTGGTCATATTGCGGATATGAATAGGGGAGCAGTAAGTGCTATCGTGACAGGAAACAAGCCTTTGTCTGTTAACCAACTGGATCGAATTACTGAGGCCATGGGTTTACCAGAAGGCTACTTTTACGACTTGTTCGTAGAAAACTACATCATCGACCATCCTCCGAATATGAGGCGAATTGAGCCATTTTTATATCGCTGTGCGGAGTTGGGCAAGCTTGGTGTGATCCGTCGAGTGGTGGGAGTCATCATGGATAATTTACTGTATTCGCCCAAGCTATTTGACATTGCAGAGGAATTATTGGCACAGGGACGGCATGATGCCGCGCTGATACTCTATGAAAACGTGGCAGAAGTGGAGAAATATCAGCACTCTGAACGTTTGGCGATTTGTCAGTATCGCATGTTCACGATCCAGATTGGTGACGATCAAAGTCGTAACCTAAGGGTAGCAACACTGTTTGAGCCTTATGTTGAGCGTTTGAATGAAATAGACCAGCTTGACGCATTGAAGGATTTGGCAAACGTGTACAGGTCTTTACGAAAATGGGACAAGGTTGATGAAGTTGCTCGCAAAATGAGAGCTAAAGCGGAAATCCAATATTCAATGAAACACCAATACAAGAGTCGAGAATACGATGAGGCTACCAGAAAGTTGAGTCGCCCTATGTTTGTATATATTGCCTATGCTGACCTGCTGTGTGCAAGTGTCTGTGATGCCCAAGGCGATTACCAGCAAGCTCTACAATATACATATGCCTACGCAGACTTGGATTGGGTCAAAGAAACTGATGCCAATACCCTTTATTGGGTTAAATTGTATCAGGATTGGGCGAGATGCAATATTTATGTTAATAAGCTCCTGTCAGGAGATATAAGTGTGCTTCCAGATTATGTTGAATACATAGCTGAAACAGCACATACTATGGAAAGTGAGAAACTTTCGAAGCTATTGAACGTTATGATAGCTGCTAACCGATTTCAGTTAGACGTCAATGATATACTTAAACGGTTTGAAATGATTATTGATTCTTTTGTACAACAGCCATCATCGGATATGTATACTCATCAGGTAGTACCAGAGCAAACAACATGTTTTAAATATGAACTTGCTAAATACTACTTGAACAGAGGCAATTACTCTTATGGCTTCAAATACCTGCTAGACGTGTTATCTAAATCATTAGCCAATAACAAAGAATCCTTTTTCATTAGATGCATAAAATTATTTGAGCAGTTTAAACAATTTGCAGACGTTAGAACTTTTATAAAGTATGAAAGTTTAGTTAGTGTAGGGCAAAGAGAAAGATTATTTTACTATTAATATCCATGTCCTCTTTTTATAATAAATGATTAAAATACTAAAAAATAGTACTTTAATCATTGCAGCTAGTTTTTGTTTATTGTTACTGTGACTGTTCAGTCACATATGTTCAGTCACATAGTCAGGTTATTCAACTAAAGGATGTGAGTTGGAGGGCTCAAACGTAAGCAAGGCCAATCCCTGCAACCTTAACTGAACCGCACCCCAAATCTTAAACACTTGGTATAATCCGCTAAGAAGAAAGGGGGCGGATTTTACTTTATGGTTAAATACAGCGAAGAAATATGAATTAAAGTTGCTATAGTTGTACTTGAGGGGCGCTGTCTGAGAATGAAGCAGCACGTAAGTATGGCACAGAACTTTTACTGGAGAACAAAAGCAGTACATATTAGAAGATATGCATGAGAACCATTTGAGTTATAAAGCTCCTGTGAAAAAGTAGACGTACAGCTAATAAAGAGCCACAGAAAGAATTGGAGGCAAATGAAAGTGTTATAGACGAGCTGAATAAGGAAAACCGACGCCTTCGTATGGAGGTTACGTACCTAAAAAAAATGAATGCCTTAGTGCAGAAAAAAAACTCATTACAAACGATGACAAAGCTCATGTGATTTACGAGCTAAGGCATGAATTTAACGTGAAAGAGCTTGTCAACATTGCAGGCATTCCTCGAAGCACTTACTATTATCATGTGAAAAAGTAGAACAAGCCTGATAAGTACGCCGATGTGAAAACAGAAATGAGGCGTTTATTTAATGATGAATTAAAATGTCGAGCAGGATACCGAATCATGACCAGAGAGATTCGCAAAATGACTCCAATCAATCATAAGACAGAAGCTACCAGAGAAGCAACACAATTTCATTCTGCACTCTGATCAATGGTGGCAATATCAACAAAAGCGCTATCGGTATATGCTCTCTGAGAGAGGAGTCACGCAAAGTGTGTCACGCCGAGGGAACTGCCTGGATAACTCCGTGATAGAGAATTTCTTTGGAATCTTAAAGAAGGAACTTCTTTACATACAAGAATTTGAATCCATTGAACATTTCATTCAAGAACTACATCAATATATATACTATTACAACTATCGAAGAACCAAACAAAAGCTCAGAGGACTGTCCGCCCGTAGAATAACGCATTCAGTCCTCTGTAGCAGCCTAAGTCTGTCTGTGTTTAACGTTTTGGGGTCAGTTCATAACGGTGGGCGGGGATTTTTCTATTTACCTAAACGCCCGGTCACAGAGTGTATTTACACATATATTAAAGTGACGACAAATAAAGGAGGGCTAAAGCTATGAGTGGATGCGCAGGTCCAGCTATTTGCGGTGCGTGGACTTCTACAACGGCAATCTTGGTGCTCTATATCCTCTTGGTTATCATCCTTAAATCGTGTTGGATTTAACTTTCTTAAGATAGCGGTTGGATGCTCTCTCTTCATTTAACTAACACCTTATTGGCTTCGGCTGGTAAGGTGTTTTTAATTCACTTTGTTTCAAAATTTGAGATCTTAGGGTTTATTGGTTATCGTCAAACCAAATGTTTTCAGTTCCGGTTCGGGTGTCTGTCCAAACCGTTACAAGACGGTCTGTCTGCGGGACAACGGCATTGCCAATGTAGTCTCCGATCAAGGTTAGCCCTGCCACACTGATTGAAGTGGTCGTTATGCGAGTGTTGGTAAATGTATTTCCGCCATCTCTGGAGGTAGCCAGAAAAACGTCAAGATTAGGCGCATTGACTCGATTGGTGTAATAGGAAACGAAAACTGCCCCATCTGATGGAGAAACTGTAATGGCCGGAAAAAAGTTCTGCGATCCCGCCGGACTGTTTGTAATGGGTTGAGGCGGACCCCAATCGACGCCAAAGTTAGTCGAGACAGAGAGGAATATATCCGAATAGCCTTGCCGAAAGTCTTGCCATACAGCGTAGACATTTCCTCGCGTCGTTGGTGCATTCGAGATGTCGCCTCCCATGACAGGGTATGTCAGGCACCTGAACTGGTATCCTGGTAGCGGGGAAGGTGGGACAACGACGGGCGTAACTCGGGTTTCAATTCCAAAGGCTGTTCCACCATCTTGTGATGTACGAGTGTTAAATTCACTTATATCGGGGGGCTGGGTAATCCATCCTATGATAAGAATTCCATTTAATGTGATAGCCATCCCGGGGAATTCTTCAAATTCGTTAACTGAAGAGAGAAGGGATGGAGCCGAGTACGTATTTCCTCCATCAATGGAACGATTGAAGAATATCGTATTTCCGGGTATAAATTGCGTGTTGTAGTCGTGTGTATAACCAGTATAAATGTTTCCAAAAAACGGGCTGGAGCCGGCTTTATCAGTGGTAACAATTACTTGATCGTCATTGACGAATTGTCCATATCCCTGGTTAACAATAACAGGCGGTCCGAACGAAGATGCGTTATCTATGGACGTATAAGTGACGACTGTACCGCTGAGGCCGTCTGAATCAAAGGCATGGGCCGCCACGACAAAGGAATTGGGGAAGATATAATCAACATGTGGGGACTCGATGCTAGCGAACCCGGCTGGTGTTGGGAGTATCGTTGTGCTCCATGTCGCACCTGCATCGATTGACCTGTACAAGCCAATAGCCGCTGGTCCTGTTCTTAAATCTACAGCAACCACCACCATAACAGAGGGATTTAACCAGTTTACGGCGATGGAGGGCTCAAATTGGCTACTAGTACTTGGTGAGATTTGTACATTTACCATGATGACTTCTCCTTTTGTTAAAGGATAATGGAAATTTTTTTATGGGTTGAGTTGTGCGATTTGGGTGAGGTCTTGTTGTAATACTTTTTGGTAAGGAATTACGTTTCCAGATGAGTCCGTCCCAAATACAGTAATGACTGTATCTGTCGGAACCGTTCCTGTTACGAGAAACTGAACTTCGTAAGCAAAATTACCTGCAATGTTGAAATTAAGAAGTTGACTCGTGTTGGCATTGATATTCAGTGAACTTGCATAAACCAGTGCCTTACTCACCGTACTGTTCCATACGTAGATATGATACACAACGTTGGATGAAAAACTAAGATTATCATTGCCGATGTTAATTGCAAGATTTGTTGCAGAGGAGACAGTTCCTGTATTTGTAATAATGCCTGTTGTAAAAGCCATGAAAACAACACCCCTCTATTTGTTTTTTATAGTATATGAAGTACGTGGTAGTATGGTTTGGACAAAATTACCTCTATGAAAAAGTAGGAGCGAAGTGAAAGTCTTTCAAAATGCCTGCAAAAATCAAATACACCCAATTCTTACTTCTTTCACCTCTTCTTTCTTCTTACTAAGCATTTTCAGTCCAATCACTCTAATAACAGCAACGTGATCCAAGCAACTTCGAATATAGCTGCCACAATGATTGAAATCCACGTTTTGTTCATAACACGTTCCTCCTTAAACTACGTAATAAAAAATTAGCCATAAAAAAGATAAAAGCCTGGGAAATAAAACGCACAATGCGTTTATCTCTCCAGGCTTTTATCCCTCCGTGCCACAGCCACTTGGCTGTGCGTCTTCTCTCGGACCAGACCAATCTTGCGATTGCGGAACCCTAGAAAACGTGTTTATTCAGTTATTGGCTAAAGTCATACCAACACGTGATGTAACGTGAGTCAATTTTCCATTACTAATTTTCTAGTTAGTTTAATCTTCACTAAAATCTTCAAATAAGAAGTTAACACCTATTGGATTTGGCTGATTGGATTTTCTTGGTTAACTGAATGCCGGTCACAGAGTCATAGCTATACATATGGATGCATGCCATAGTAGTTTGCGCTTATTGGCTTTGCAGAAACGAGAATGTCTCATTGCCAGGTTTATTAACCTTTAACGCATGCCTTTACTTCAAGATCTTCTATAATTTCTAATGCGACAGAATGTCCAAAAAATAGTGTTAAAATATCCTCATATCGTTTTCCTGATCCTCTTGCTCTACCTAATATCATGTTCTGACTTTTTTGTATTTTTCTTTTATGGAGTGTCAGCGAAGCTATAGATGAATTGGGAGCGAGCAGATCTACCATTAGAGTGGACAACTCTTTCTGAAATTCTTCAATTGGAAAGTCATTATCTTCTATTGAGTACAGCTGCATAGTTTCAGGCGGAGCTTTAAATGAAAACGGGTATTGCGTATTGAAGACACCTTCATTAGCTATTTTGTCAGCTATTAATTTACCAAAAACGATACCTGATGCGAATGCTTGCCCAGGGATTCTTCCCATCCCAAGGTCACCATTGAATTGAGCTTCCCCTGTAGCAAAAACACGATTTAAGTTTATAGCTTCACCATTAGCATTGATTTCGATTCCTCCTGAAGAATAATGCATCGTTGGTGTAATTTTGATCCTTTTATTTTTAACCACATTAGTGCTAAATCCATATTTTTTGAATCTTTCATTCAATAAATTTTCATTAGCATGGCTCATATCCAAGTACATATCCTTTTTTTGCTTGATGCATTCTAGTTGAAAATGTAAAATTTCGTCAATCATTTCATGGTAATCATCTTGAGCGATAGCATCGCAAATATACTTATCTTTTAATAATTGAATTCCTTCCTCATCTACTATTTTCCCTTGACTTAAAGATACCACTCCGCCCAATAAAATTTGTCTTCCATTGTATATGGACCAAGGATGACACATTACTGTAGACATTCCCTTTAATCTTGCACCTATTTTTTTAGCTAAAATTAGCGTTTCTCCAGTCGAACCCGGTGAATTATCATTGTAACTAAATTGCGCCGCATATCCTCCTGTAGCTAATACCAAATAATTAGTATATATTCTGATGAATTGATCTAATTGTATGTCATAAAATAATGCGATAATTCCATGTGCATACTTTTCCAAATGAATCAAAATTTTATTACACAGTGGTTGTTCAATATGTTGTAACAAACCATTAATTAATTTTTTTCCTCCCTGTGATTTAATCATACATTCAGGCATGATACCAAATGATGTTTTCTCATACGAAATCCCTAATTCCTCAAAAAAATTTATAATTGTGTTGGAGTTTCTATAAAGCGTTTCAATAACAGATCGATCTGCTCCACATTTATCAATCGTAAGATTAATAATATTATTAATATCATTCTCTGATGGAACGCGTGTATTTGCGGCTGCGAGAAAAGAGTTGCTTTGTTTAGGGGCGTTCTTTTTTGTTGTGATCGTATATTTGATATTATTTTTTGATAAATAATAAGCAACGGTGAGTCCCGAGATCCCCGTACCAACAATCAAAATTGGAGTGTAGTGTTCGACAGATGTTATATTTTGTTCCATCATTCTATCTCCTTACCATAAATGGAATACGATCTCATTTGCAAAAGGAAAGGAAAAAAAAGAGCGATTATACTAATCGCTAAATAACTTTACTGCTATGTACACTATGTTTGTTTACAAAGAAGGTTGGAATTGAAACCAAACTTTTTCCTAATTGTACAAATTTATAACTTATTTTGTCAACGTAATTTGGAATATTATTATTTAACTAGATTCTGTAGCTTGAATATTCAAACCAATCTTTGATGCGACTAGTGAACCTATTTTGTTTTATACGATACTTCGATACATCTCATCATATAAAAGAAAAGGAAAATAAATTCCAGCTAAATACTTAAAAGGGCATAGTATATTACCGAGAAGCCGCTTCGAAAAGTATTTTAGAACATACCTTAGAACATGAGGGATATAGAAGGAACAGCTATCCAAAAGCAGGGAGGTTGTTTTGTCTCTTTGTTACTGATTCCATTTTTAAAATATGAAATGGAGGGAGTATTGTGCCACGTGCTTCAGTCATACTGCCTGTTTATAATAATGTGGATTTTGTCTTGGAAGCAATACACAGTATTTTGGTTCAAACCTATTCGGATTTTGAATTAATTGTTATTGATGATGGTTCGACAGATGGATCTACCTTTCTTATCTCACAAATAACAGATCCTAGGGTGATAAAAATCTTTCATAAAACCAATCGAGGATTGGTCGCTTCTCTAAATGAAGGATTAAAGAAGGCTAATGGTGAATATATCGTTCGTATGGATAGCGATGATATATCTACGCCAGATCGACTAGCTATACAAATAGCATTTATGGATCAAAATCCATTGGTTGATGTATGTGGAGCTGCTTTTACTACGTCAAGTGGGGGAACAATGAAAGTAAATCCGGCCAGTCATGAAGAAATTAAAACATGGTTGCTATTTCATTGTTGTATCTGCCATCCCGCCATAATAATGCGTACTAGCATGATCCATCGGCTTGGTGTTCAATATGATAGCAATTATCTCCATGCCGAAGACTACGAGCTGTGGAACCGATTAGCTTTCCAGGTACAAATGGCGAACCTGCCCATAAACGTATTGTATTATCGTCAACATAATGGACAAGTATCCAATCAGCATAGAGCTATACAGGATGCTACCGCGCGGAGAATTCGTCAAAGACAGTTTAGCAAGTTAGGCTTGGAATTATCAGATGAAGAGAATCAGATTATGCTGGACATTCTAGGGTTCAAGATTAATCCCTACGATTATAATAGTTACAGCAGAGCCTTAGGTTTTGCCAACTGGGTGCTAGGTCAAAATAGTAAGCATTTGATTTATAACCAAGAAATGTTAAACACGGCGTTTTCACGATGCATATCCCATATTCCGTATTAAGCAAGTAATCCGGTTGGATCGGTGATACTCTTTTGGCACATTAGTTGGTTGAATATAGAATAGGAGGACTCTGCTGGGTATCTGGTATGAGTCTTTTTTGTTTATGGAAGGAATCCCTTTTGTTCTAGTAATTCTTCTGTGGCTTTCCATAGTTTTTGCTGCATCTGAGGATCACTGCCAGGTAACACTGGTTTAATAGATTTCCCGGTTCTGACGTTAAAGTATCCACCTGTTTTTTTATGATATTCCGGCTCTACAATCAATCGGGTGATGATATCTGCTCCTCTTCGCGGATCCCCAAGGCGGAAAAACTTCAGCAATCGTTCCAATAGAGGGGCAAACCAAAGTTCTCGTCCCAAACCGCTAACATTGAATCCTGGATTTAGTGCATTTACACTGATTCCCGTATCCGACCACCGTTTTGCCAGTTCAGCAGTGAACATAATATTCAATAATTTGGTTTTACCATAAATGGGGGATGAGCCCCGAGCATTAAAGGGAGTTGTATCTGTTAAATCCTCAGGGAGCTTTAAAACTCCGTGACGGCGTGAAGCTTCGGAGGCAACATTGACAACTCTGGCCTTACCTACGTTCTGAAGGCACGGTTTTAGCGTATAAGTTAACAGCCACGGCGATAAATAATTTATGGCTATCATTTCGGGTAATCCCTCAGAGGTAATGCGTTGCTCAAAAGCATGGATTCCCGCATTGTTTAACAGCACATCAATTTTAGGGTATGCGGCGGTTATTTCACTCCCGATACGTTGAACATCCTTCAGTACTGATAAATCTCCATAAAAAAAGTCAACTTTTGCTGACGCGTTAACCAGCTCAATCTTTTTTCTTGTAGCTTCAGCACGTTCCTTACTCCTGGCAGTCAAAACAAGATCAAAGCAACCACGTCTTCCCAATTCAATTGCGACTAGCTGTCCAAGGCCACTCGTGGCGCCTGTTATGACAACAACAGCACTTTTGGACATCGTCATTTCTCCTTCATGTGTTACAATTTATTGGAGCAGTCAATCCGGTGAGTTAGCATATTTGATTGACATATGTCCACTATAATAATTTAGTTGATATATGTCAATCAAATTTGTGCTGATGATTTTTTGATCGAGAGGAAGGTGATTGAGGATGAAATATAATAAAGTCAAAGATGAACCGAGGGCGAAATTGGAGATTGAGTTAGGGGAACAGCTTAACGCACTCATCAGTGCTTCACATGCCCTGAATGTCAGAGCTGCTGCGAAATTTGATTCCTCCTTACAACCTGCCGCCTTCCATATTGTTCGTTGGCTGTATTCTTATGGCCCAACGAACGCTGCGACTTTAGCGGAATCAACTGCGATGGATCGAAGTTCAGTGAGTCGTCTTGTCAAACAGCTCCAGTCTTTGGGATATTTGAACAGAGAGACATCCCAAAGTGATGGACGGGGAGTTGTGTTGTCTCTTACCGAGCATGGACAGCAAAAATTAATTGATGCACTTAAGGAGAAAGAGTCGGTTTTCTATGAACGAATTTTGAACTGGAAAGATGAAGAGCTCCATGAATTCATCCAATTGCTTAAGCAATTTAACGGATTCGACCACCGGAGCGGAACATAATCTTAAAGAAATGAACGCCATGTAAACATTCACAAACAATATCGTCACTTTCTAAAGCAATTATTGAGCTAATAGAGAGAGAGAGAACAATGAAATCTACCTGAAAGTGTATTTTTTATGTCAGACAAAGCTCCCCTTACTTTGACAATCATTAAGCCGTATGTTTAATGATGAGGATAAACAATAAGACTCCTTACGGTTCCAGCAACTATGAAAATCTTTCTCAGATAAAGCAAAAAATTGACTCTGATTCACCATGTATATGGTTGGATTCTATTAGAATCCAAAGAGTGGGTTAAAGCAGGATCAGCTATAATTAAATATTAGAAAGTTCCTAATGTGAGTGTAAGTAAACATCGCCGAGCCGACGGTTAGGATCTGCAAATGAAACAGTAACATAATCTCCGTTCGTACCATACCGTGTAATCGAGATATTGGGTCAGTTCCAGCATCTTTAAGGTTAGCTGTATTTACAGTAACAATATAGGACGGGTACTCTGATGTATCATTTAACACAAAACAAGCAGGAAGAATTCTTCCTGCTTGTTGCTTGTAAAGGATTATTAACGTCTACGTTGTCTATCATTCACGCTAAACAGATTAACAGCCAGTGCGTTACCTCTTGCACGCGCAGTGGCTCTTTGATTGGAACGGATGTTTAATCTTCTTCTTCTTAATTCACGGTTGGAGTGTCTTCTGCTCATATTATCACCTCCCTTCAAAGAATGAAGGTGTGGTAGAATCTTAGTGATGTCTATGCTTACGCTTGGAAATTTTGATATTCAATGCATTGGTTGCGAGGGCATTTCCGCTTCCAGTTCTCGCAGCTGCCGCTTGAAAAACTTTAACGACCAGATATCTGTTTTTTCCGATGCGATGCTTATACGTTTTAACTCTATTTCTGATCATCTGCACATCTCCTTTGCTTTAGGTCTGCTTTATACATATGTCAATTGTGCTAGAAATGTATCAGCATAAATCTACTAAAGACGAAAAGAAGCTAGTACCTATGTATCTAAGTGTTTAATAAAAAAGCTCATGCTTGCCTGCGTTCGCCTTCCCACCTTTACGTTATATTAGGAAGGATACAGTGGGTTCACATGAGTCAAATTTCCATATGATTAGCTTATGAAAGGAACAGAAAAGAGCAGACGGAACTGTCTCGAATAATGGGGCGGATATTATAGTGGAACAATGTAAGTTACCAAAAAGGAAAGATTAACTGTTAGACGCATACATAATAAAGATACTAACAATATAAAACCGGCTCACCTAGGTGGCCGGTTTTATATTGTTAGTAGTATAACGGGGAAGAAAGCACGATAAATCAGTGGAAGTCCCGGAAGAGTCCAATAACCTTGCCCAATATGCTGACGTGTGTCAGGCGAAGTGGTTCAAAGGCTGGATTTTCAGGTTGAAGCCGGATATGGTCTTTTTCTTTGTAAAAGGTTTTAACTGTAGCTTCGTCTTCATCTGTCATAGCTACAACAATGTCTCCGTTATCAGCGGTCTGCTGCTGACGTACGATTACATAGTCTCCGTTAGCAATACCAGCTTCAATCATGCTTTCGCCTACAACAGATAACATGAATATTTTATCCTCACCAACAAAGTGTTGGGGAAGAGGAAAGTAATCTTCAATATTTTCTGTCGCCGTAATAGGAAGACCAGCGGTTACTTTGCCGACGACGGGAACACGACTAATGGAGTAATTAATCAAGTTGCTGTTATCCGACTCGTCTTGACCGAGTAATTCAATAGCCCGTGGCTTCGTAGGATCGCGGCGAATGAGTCCTTTTTTCTCCAGACGATCCAAATGACCGTGAACTGTAGAACTGGAGGCCAATCCGACTGCCTCGCCTATTTCGCGTACAGAAGGGGGGTATCCCTTTAGACGCACTTCATTGCGGATAAATTCAAGAATGGCCTGCTGGCGGCTCGAAATCTTAGACATACCGTATCAACCCCATTTAGTAACGTTTGGGAAAATTATAGCATAGAACCTCCGTTCGTACAAACATAAGTTCTAAATAATCCCTAAAAATATTTACGAACTTTTGTTCTCTTTTCTATTGAACAAAACAAACGTTCGTGTTATATTGTGAAAAACATAAGAACAAACGTTTGGAGGACGTGGCCAATTATGAAATATAGCACTTATCAAAGTATTTTCTCGATGAATTTAGAAGATTTACAGGTGACCCGAAAAGAGGGGAAGTTGCGTTTGTTACAGATATATACCAATACTCTTTTACTTAAGCTTCTTGTACTTGTCATTGTCGTTTGGGTTGCAGGGGCAGGTGTACTTACGGTTTTTGCAGCTCCTTCCGTTTCTAAGGAAGAAGTGATTAAGCTAACCGTACAACCTGGAGATACATTATGGGAGATTGCAGTGAATCACAAGCCGGAACGAATGGATACACGGGTATATATTGAAGGAATCGTGCGTATTAACGGTTTGGAAGGTGGAGGAGTACAGGCAGGTCAGGTACTTAAGCTTCCACACTTCTGATTTACAGACTATAGAGCTTGTCAGGGAGCGCCATGCGGGAGCCTTGACAAGCTCTTTTCTACATGTCAAAGTGTATTATATCTTTGCTTTTATGGAGGGGACACAATTTGGATATAGACAGCTTGGTACAGCGCATTAATGAATTAGCGCGCAAAGCGAAAGCCGAAGGATTGACGGAAGAGGAAACCACAGAGCGCGCCAATCTTCGGGAAATTTATTTAGGCAACATTCGTCGTAATTTTCGGCAGCAGCTTGAAACCATTGAATTTGTGGACGATGATACGTCGAAGGGAAATGGCGGGCTGAAGCATTAAGGTCGCTGAAGCCTGCATCATTTGCCTTTTGTTTTAGGTATCTTTCCTGGTATCTATATAGATCAGCTTTAAGGCAATTGTTTTCATGTAATATTTATGGGAAGGGAATTGAGAGATGGCCCGATCATTTGAAAGAAAAGTACGTAAAAACACAGCACATTTAAATAAAATACGCAAGAAACAAGGCATTCAAACCATTAATGGTGCAGGTTCAGCAATGGACATTTTCCGTGGCCGTAATATTACTGTACCAATCATGCTGGCTGGTCTTGCCGTATTGTACATGCTTATGAGTTACTTTTTGACTAAGACCGGCATGCGGGGAATGGATTGGCTTGTATTTGGCTTGTATTTGATGCTGGCTGTGATCTTCTTCATTCGTCGTCCTTATTTAAAGGTAGGAAAAGACACCCTTTATATGTTAAAAGGTGGTAGAGAACGCCCGATGACAGCAGGGGACATGAAAGCGATCAAAATTGAAAAGGGCTACGTTACCGTTGAAAGAAAAGGCAAGGGCGGTAATTTTATCTTCACAAAATCACTGGGACGCTATGACACGGATGCCATTGCAGAACGCCTTGAAAAGTTTGCACTATCCAATCAGATACAGGTAGAAAAGAAATAACGGATTTAGCCTGTAGCTGTAAGTAAGGCCGTATGATGTTATTTTTTTATATAACATGGTGCGGCCACTTGCTTAATATGCGCACATAATGATCTGATACGTGACCAAACAGACAGACCTACATATACAGTGGAAAGAGAGTGGATAATTCATATGACGATTCAGGCGATAATGTTTGATCTTGATGACACCCTTCTGTGGGATGAACGTAGTGTAGAAGAAGCATTTGATGCAGCGTGCCAAACAGGCTACCGAGAAACAGGTACTGATCCCAAAACTCTGGAAGAAGCTGTTCGCAAGGAAGCGCGCGCTTTGTATGAGTCCTATGAAACCTTTAGTTTTACTCAAATGATTGGTATTAATCCGTTTGAAGGACTGTGGGCGAATTTTACAGCAGGTGAGCAACCTGAATTCCGTCAACTGGAACAGTTGGCTCCTGTATATCGAAAGGAATCATGGCGCAGAGGGCTTCAGCAGTTGGGGATAGATAATGAGGAGCTGGCGCAAAAGCTAGCTACCCAATTTGCTTCGGAAAGACGTGCACGTCCACATGTATATGAAGAAACGTTTGAGATACTGGAACAATTGAAGGGGCAATACAAGTTGTTATTGCTGACAAATGGTTCCCCTGATCTACAACAGGAGAAACTGGATGGGGTTCCTCAATTGGCTCCTTTTTTTGATCATATTGTCATTTCAGGTTCATTTGGTCGGGGCAAACCTGATCCTTCGATATTTGAGCATGCCTTGGGACTTTTAGGTATTGAACCTGAACAAGCTCTAATGGTAGGAGATAAGCTGACGACTGATATTCAAGGAGCTTTGGCAGCCGGTGTACATTCGGTGTGGGTGAATCGGAACGCTAAAACCAATAGCACCGAGATTAAGCCTAAGTTCCAAATCAAGCATTTGTCTGAATTGCACGGAATTATTCAATCGCTAAAGTGAGAAATCCACAGTCTTCAAAAAGATATCAAGAAACTCCCTTCGCTCGATATGATACAGAGCAGAGGGAGTTTTCTTATGCGCACCCTAAATTATGATTAAGCTTTAATGAATGTTGGATCTTCGAATGGTTCGGCAATCCAGCCATTTTCTTCGATGAACAAGCGGACTGCGACGATCTTTTGATTTCCCATTAAAGTGAAGAAGTGCGGAGTATTTTCAGGTACGGAAATAACGTCACCTGGTGAAAGCTCTACATTAAAATAGCCGATCTCTTCAGAGCCTTTAATGATGAAAATCCCTTTACCAGCAACGATGGCACGGATTTCATCCTCGGTATGAGTGTGAATTTGCTCGAACTTGGCCAGCAGCTCGTCCAGATTCGGCGTTGCTTCAGATAAGGTGATAACGTCCCATATTTTATATCCGCGACGTGCGGCTAAATCCTTGATTTCGGATTCAAATGTGTTAAGAAC
This sequence comes from Paenibacillus ottowii, assembly GCF_006874425.1. Lineage (GTDB taxonomy): Bacteria > Bacillota > Bacilli > Paenibacillales > Paenibacillaceae > Paenibacillus > Paenibacillus ottowii. The sequence continues at coordinate 50,671 of NZ_VIJZ01000002.1, read as the reverse complement.
AGCGGCTTTTTGATCATCTGTCAGTGTAAAGTTTTCTTGCAGTTCCCCTGACAGCTTGGAAGCATCCCAGTGTTCATACAATACCTGGTGACTCTCCAAAAATTCACGTACTTCTTCCTCACCGCTAATTCGCTCATTCGTGTTACGTATTAAAATTTCTGCCATATATAATTCACCCTTTTCCACTTGGATTAATGTTATATAAAGAATACCATGTCTTGAACTGTTGTACAATATAGGATTAAAACATTGATAAGGGGAACGTCTATAACTAAAAAATACAGTTTAAAGACGTTCGTCTATAACGATGCATACTTTAAAAATAGATCAGTCAAGTCGTTTATGGAAAAGAACAGCCTGTATAAAACGTATGTTTTTACTTCAATCTATCTAAATGATACGGTTTCTGCTAAACTAGGATTTAACGTTTTGCGGGGGTGAAGAAATTTTGGATAAAGTTAGCTTGCAGGATGCGTTACAACGAAGAATACTGCTTCTTGATGGTGCTATGGGCACTATGATTCAGCAAGAGGACCTTACTCCCGCTGATTTTGGTGGGGAAGAACTCGAGGGCTGCAACGAGATGTTGGTCTTAACGAGACCGGATGTCATTCAAGGGATTCATGAAGCATACTTGGAAGCCGGAGCAGACCTGATTGAAACGAATACATTTGGAGCAACGTCCGTTGTTTTGGCGGATTACGATATACCAGAACGTGCCCGTGAAATTAATCTGGTGGCAGCCAAACTGGCGCGTAACGCGGTGGATAAATACAGCACTGCGGACAAGCCTCGTTTTGTTGTAGGAGCTATGGGTCCAACCACGAAAACCTTGTCTGTCACAGGCGGTGTTACATTTGCAGAGTTGATTGAAAGCTATCAGGAGCAGGCTTTGGCGCTTATTGAAGGCGGGGTAGATGTTCTTCTATTGGAGACTTCACAGGATACGCTGAACGTTAAAGCGGGAAGCATTGGAATTCGTCAGGCTTTTGAGCAGACAGGGATTGAGCTTCCGTTAATGATTTCTGGCACGATTGAGCCGATGGGAACAACGTTGGCCGGACAAAATATTGAATCCTTTTGCATCTCACTCGAACACTTAAATCCAATCTCGATTGGACTGAATTGTGCTACAGGTCCAGAGTTTATGCGTGATCATATTCGTTCTTTGTCTGAAATGTCCTCTGCAGCTATTAGTTGTTATCCAAATGCGGGTCTGCCCGATGAAAATGGTCAATACCATGAATCGCCGGATTCATTAGCTCGTAAAATGGCTGCTTTCGCTGAAAAAGGCTGGTTGAATATCGCAGGTGGCTGCTGCGGTACCACACCAGAGCATATAAGGGTTATGAGTGAAAGTATGGCGCAGTACGAGCCTCGTCAGCTCGTAGGTCATCATCCTCCCGCTGTATCAGGTATTGAGCCTGTGTATATTGAACAGGACAATCGTCCATATATGGTTGGTGAGCGAACGAATGTTCTTGGTTCCCGTAAATTCAAACGATTGATCGTGGAAGGCAAATATGAAGAGGCGTCTGAAATTGCTCGCGCTCAGGTAAAAAGCGGTGCACATGTCATTGATATTTGTGTGCAAGATCCGGATCGCGATGAGATGATAGATATGGAAGCATTTTTGAAACTGGTCGTAAACAAAGTGAAAGTACCGTTGGTGATTGATACCACGGATATTAAAGTTATCGATAAAGCTCTTCAGTATTCGCAAGGTAAGGCCATTATTAACTCCATTAACTTGGAGGATGGTGAAGAGAAATTTGAGAAAATGGCCCCTATTATTCATAAATATGGTGCTGCTGTTGTTGTCGGAACGATTGATGAACGCGGACAGGCAATTGCGCGTGAGGATAAGCTTGAGGTGGCCAAACGTTCTTATGACCTGTTGGTGAACCGTTATGGTCTGGCAGCAGAGGATATCATTTTTGATACGCTCGTATTTCCGGTAGGAACAGGGGATGAGCAATATATTGGTTCCGCGAAGGAAACGATTGAGGGCATACGTATCATTAAAGAAGCTCTCCCCGGGGTTCATACCATATTGGGCATCAGTAACGTATCCTTTGGTTTACCGGAAGCGGGTCGTGAAGTACTTAATTCTGTCTATTTATACGAATGCACCAAAGCAGGATTGGATTATGCGATTGTAAATACAGAGAAGCTTGAACGCTATGCATCTATCCCTGAGCATGAACGGAAATTGGCAGAAGATCTGATCTATAATACAAATGACGATACGTTATCTGCATTTGTAGCAGCTTTCCGTAACAAGAAAGTGGAGAAAAAAGAGAAGATATCAAACCTTTCGCTCGAAGAACGACTGGCTTCCTATGTCGTGGAGGGAAGTAAGGAAGGACTGATCCCGGATCTGGAGCAAGCGCTCGCCAAATATTCTTCCCTGGAGATTATTAACGGACCGCTGATGAAGGGAATGGAAGAAGTAGGGCGGCTCTTTAACAATAATGAGCTGATCGTTGCGGAGGTTCTGCAAAGCGCTGAAGTAATGAAAGCATCAGTTGCCTATTTAGAGCCGTTCATGGAGAAAAATGAATCCTCGGTAAAAGGTAAGATTTTGTTGGCTACGGTCAAAGGTGATGTGCATGATATAGGTAAAAATCTGGTGGAGATTATTCTATCCAACAATGGTTACCATATTGTAAATCTGGGTATAAAAGTACCACCAGAACGCATCATTGAGGCTTATCGTGAAGAAAAGGCTGATATGATCGGACTATCCGGTTTGCTAGTTAAATCGGCACAACAAATGGTGCTAACCGCACAGGATTTGAAAAATGCGAACATTGATATTCCAATAATGGTTGGTGGAGCTGCCTTAACGCGCAAGTTCACTAAAAATCGTATTCGTCCTGAGTATGATGGACTAGTTGCTTACGCAAAAGATGCTATGGATGGTCTGGATATTGCCAATAAGCTTATGGACCCTGAATCCCGTAAAAAAATGGCTGAGGAAATGAAGGCTGAGCGTGAGGCCGAAGCGGCAACAGTTGTGGAAACCAAGCCGCTCCCTAAGCTTACTCGGGCTGTACGCTCTAGCATTGCTCAGGATTTGCCTGTGTATATTCCACCGGATACGGATCGCCACGTATTGCGTAACTATCCGTTGAATTATATTCTGCCTTATGTGAATATGCAGATGCTGATGGGGCATCATCTTGGTTTAAAAGGGAATGTTGAGCAACTGCTAGCTTCGGGGGACCCGAAAGCGATTCAGTTGAAGGAAACTGTGGATAGCATTATGTTTGAGGCTGTGACAGACGGAATCATTCAAGCGCATGCTATGTATCGTTTCTTTCCAGCACAATCCCAAGGAGACCAAATTCTGATCTATGATCCGTCGGATGTGAGCAAGGTACTGCACACATTTACGTTTCCGCGTCAGCAGGTAGAGCCTTATCTATGTCTGGCTGATTTTTTGAAACCAGTGGAATCAGGGGTTATGGACTATGTAGGTTTCATGGTTGTTACCGCTGGCCATGGTATTCAGCAGCTATCTACCCAGTGGAAAGACAAAGGGGATTACCTGCGCTCACATGTACTTCAAGCGGTAGCGCTCGAAGTGGCAGAAGGGCTGGCAGAACGGCTTCACCACATAATTAGAGATAGCTGGGGTTTCCCGGACCCCGCCGATATGACGATGAAGCAGCGGCACGGCGCCAGATATCAAGGGATACGGGTATCCTTTGGCTATCCGGCATGCCCGGATCTGGAGGATCAGGGACCGTTGTTCCAATTGTTAAAACCTGAGGACATTGGCATTGAGCTAACGGAAGGGTTTATGATGGAACCGGAGGCTTCAGTATCAGCCATGGTGTTCAGCCACCCTCAGGCGCAGTATTTTAACGTCGAAAAGGTTTAAAAGGTTTAACACCTCTATCAGATGGGATAGCAAATACCCTCCGAGCTTCGGAGGTTTTTTGCTGGTCAGCAGGAAGAAGGTAAATGTCATGGAATTATATTTTCTCGGTACGAATGCAGGGGTACCTACAATTCAGCGAAATGTAACATCCATTGCTCTTCGTTTATTAGAGGAGCGTAGAAGCATGTGGTTGTTTGACTGCGGCGAAGGCACTCAACAGGAAGTATTGCGTTCGCCGCTCAAGCTGAGCAGACTTGAAAAAATATTTATCACTCATTTGCATGGGGATCATCTTTTTGGTCTGCCGGGCCTTTTATCGAGCAGGGCATATCAGGGAGGCACGGCACCTCTGACGGTTTATGGACCGCCTGGGCTCCAGCAATATATCGAGCTATCTTTAGGGATCAGCCAATCTCGTATCAATTATCAACTGCATATTGTCGAGCACACGGGCGGAGTTCTGTTCGATGACGGGCAATTTCGGGTGGAATCAGCATTGCTGGATCATCGGATTGACAGCTATGGTTACCGTATTATAGAAATGGATAAGCCCGGTAAGCTTAACCAAGAACTGCTGGAGCGATATGGGATCAAGCCTGGCCCGGTGTATGGTAAATTAAAGCGTGGAGAAAGCGTGGAAGTAGAGGGCGGAGTTATTCTGCATCCTCAGGATGTATTGGGTTCACCTAAAAAAGGGCGTATCATCACTATTTTAGGTGACACCAGACCTTGTCCAAATACAGTACTGCTGGCACGAGATGCAACTGTCGTCGTTCATGAAGCCACTTTTCTGCATGATCTGGCGGATACGGCGTATGAGTATCATCATAGTACGGCACTCCAGGCAGCGGAAGCTGCAAAAGCCGCAGGTGCAAGCCAGTTAATTATGACGCATTTTAGTTCTAGGTATAAAGATCAGGAGCAGCTTCAGCCTTTGCTGGAGGAAGCAAGAAGCCTATTTCCCAATTCATCGCTTGCGGAGCAGCATGTATTGTTACCGATAGCCGATACCGGTCAATAAACGATTGGAGATACGATATGTGCAAAGGTGCCGGGGCTTGCTCCGGTGCTTTTCTTTTTCACCAGAAATTATTTTCCGGGAAAGCGCAGAATGCGACAAGAGGTGAGACGGTAAGAGAGTAGGGAAGACGAAATTGTTCTACCACATATGGAGGCGTGTCATATTTGAGTTTCTATATATCGAATTTAAAGGATTTAGTTGCTTGAGTTTACTCAGGAAATACAGGAAATTTCCTTTGAAGACGTGGCATCTTCGATGGAATTCGACGAAGAAATGATCTTATGTAATGTGAGACCGACGGCTTTTAGCGAGGAATGACGCTATTTTGGATGGTTTACCAGCAATTCATGGACTTCATATGCATGTTTGACTTAAGATAGATGAGATGAGTGGAAAGGACCTCTATTTAATGATCTAAGTATTTCAGGTGGTTAAATAAAAAGGGAGAGTACCATTCATGGAGTGAATTAATTATGTTCAATGTTATGATGAAATTGAAGTGGGGGAGGGGATTGCAATAAAATCGTTACTAATTGATCTGGATGGAACACTTTATCATGGGAAGCGGATGATCAAGGGTGCGGATCTGTTCATTTCCCGATTGCGTTCGGAGCAGATACCTTATGCATATGTCACAAACAATGCTTCGCGCACACCCGAATCGGTAGCCGAGCATTTGGTTCGTATGGGAATTGAAGCAGTTAGTCATGAAGTATACACTTCGGCGTTAGCAGCTGCACAATATGTTGCCCAGCAAAGTCCTGGAGCTCATGTATATTGTATTGGTGAAACGGGATTACGCGAGGCACTCATGGGAGCTGGCTTGCAGCTTGTTCAAGACCATCCTGATTATGTGGTACAGGGGATTGATCGTCAATTTACATATGAAACGCTGGCAGCTGCCATGCGTTGGATTCGGGAAGGCGCTACATTCATTTTGACAAATCCGGATCTACAATTGCCTTCGGATGACGGACTTACACCAGGTGCAGGTACAATTGGAGCTGCTATTGAAGCTGCGTCACAGGTCAAACCGGTCGTCATTGGCAAGCCTTCAAGTGTGCTAATGAATTATGCACTGAATCGCTTGAACATTAGAGCGGATGAAGCTCTGGTTGTGGGCGATAATATGCTTACAGATATTGCGGCAGGTGCAGCAGCAGGTTGCAAGACAGTTTTGATTCTTTCGGGCGTGACGACCCGCGCTAATTTGGATGAACATATTCGTGCCGTTGGAGTGAAACCTGACCTGATGTTTGAAAATTTGGAAGAACTGCAGGGATGGATGAAAGAAGAGCTAAAGTCATAAAAATATATGTCTTAGAAATGTGTGAGAATTAAAAGCTATGTAGCTACGAAAGGAAAGATGTTGATATGCCGGAACTTCCCGAAATGGAAAACTACAGAATCTTATTATCAAAACAAATTTTGGACATCCCGATTACTGAAGTGACGGTTACCCGTGAAAAGTCCATTAATTCTGAAGTAGAAACCTTTAAAAAACAATTGCTGGGTGCGACTGTTGTATATTTAGAGCGTCGGGGCAAGCAATTGATTTTTCATTTAAACACGGGTAAACGGTTGGTACTTCATCTGATGTTGGGAGGATTATTGTATCTGGGAACGGAGGAGCAACGTCCAAACCGTACAGTTCAGATCGAATTGAATTTCAGTGGAATGAAGCTTTATTTTATCGGACTGCGCTTAGGCTATCTCCATTTGCTGACGGCTAAAGAAACAGATGAAGCTCTGTCAGATCTGGGACCTGATCCGTTAGATCGCCGGATGACATTGGAGAATTTTACAGCACGTCTAAAAGGACGACGCGGAATTTTGAAAACAACACTGGTCAATCAGCAGATCTTTTCGGGGATCGGCAATTGCTATTCGGACGAAATTGCTTATATCGCCGGATTTACCCCGGGTTCCAAGATACAAAACATTGTACAGTCTCCTGAAAAAGTGGAAAAGCTATATCATGCTACTCAATCCGTACTTCGTGAAGCTACTGCGGAGGGCGGTTATATTGAAATGCCTCTGATGGAGGGAGACACACTAACAGGTGGCTTTGATCATCAGTGTCGAGTGTATGACCGTGAAGGAGAAGAATCTCCAAGCGGTGGGAAAATTGTAAGAGTCGAGCTGGCGGGAAAAAAAGCATTTTATTGCCCGGTGCAGCAGCATGATGCCTAAATTGCTCATCGGCTCCCACGTGAGTACGCGTGGTGGCTTTTCCAAAGCTGCTATACGTGCGCGAGAGCAGGGAGGACGTTCATTTCAATATTTTCCGAAAAATCCTCGTAGTCTTAGGCTAAAGGAATGGAGCTCCACAGATGCCGCTGCTTGTAAAGCTTACTGTTCAGAGTACCAGCTTCAATCCATTGCTCACTCGCCATATCCCGTTAATCCAGCTCATGGTCGCGAACGGGGTCAGGAACTTTATGACCTGATGGTTACTTCATTACGCAATGATCTGGATATTGCTGAAGCCTGTGGATCGAAGGGGATAGTTGTTCATTTTGGACATCTGCATTCGTCTGACCCGCTGGAGGGCTATCATAACATTATTAACTGCCTTAATGATGTGCTGGGTGGCTGGCAGGGAAATGCTAAAATATTAATTGAAAACCAAGCTGGGGATCACGGTCCTATGGGAACTACGCTGGAGGAAATGGTCCAAATTCGCCAACTGTGTCGAGATTCTGGCAGCATCGGATTTTGCCTGGACACTTGTCATGCATATGCAGCAGGTTTGTGGAACGGTGGAATAGACGAAGCATTGCTTGAAAAAGGAGATCGTCTTGGCTATTGGTCAGCGCTCTGCGGAGTTCATTTGAACGATTCCAAATACCCGTACGGCTCAAAAAAAGACAGACATGCGCGCGTGGGGCAAGGTTACATTGGTACTGAAGGTATGCGCTGGATAACAGAACAAGAAGCTGTAAGAGGTATTCCCGTCGTTTTGGAGAGTGAAGCGGGATCTGATGGTACACATCAGGAGGATATTCAAATGATTCAAAGCTGGCAGTAAAATGTACAGAGGATAATAGTACTAAGCGACTTATGTAAGCTTACTTTTTGGGAAGAAGGAGGAGAAGTTGATGTATTTGTTTATGGACGATTATCGACCTTGTCCTCCAGGTTTTAAGCTGGCAAGGGACGCGGATGAGTGTCTGCTTCTGCTTCATGAATACCCTATATCGATCCTGTCGTTAGATTATGATTTGGGTCCAGGCCAACCGACGGGAAAGGATGTAGCTGCTGCTATTGCAAGTAAACAATTATATCCGCGCGAAATTTACTTGCATTCCTCCAGTCCACAGGGGCGGCAAGCCATGTATGAACTGCTTTATGCGAATAAGCCGGAGGGAGTCACTGTGCATAACGGACCCATTCCTGAGGCGCGTATGCAAGAGATCATAAGCGAGTCCAAGCGATGAAAGAGGTCGGACAAAAGGAGGCACGCCGTGCCATATGGGAGGGATGCAAGCTGGCTTTGTTTGTATACACTCCCATGTGTGGGACATGCGCGGCTGCCCGTAGAATGTTGGAGGTAGCAGAGCATTTGCTTCCCGAAGGAACAGTGGTACAGAGCAATATTAACTATATTCCTGAACTAGTGCAGGAGTATCGGATTTCCAGCGTCCCGGCGCTTCTTATATATAATGGTGAAAACAAAAATCCTGAAATCATCTACAAAATGGAATCTGTAGAACACTTGCTGAGCAGGATAAGGAGCGTGATGGAATGATATCCATGAAAAACATTACATTACAGCGCGAAGAAAGACGTATCTTGGACGATGTAAGCCTGGAAATACGAGATGGTGAACATTGGGCTATTTTGGGTCGAAATGGTTCCGGCAAAACAACATTGTTGGAAATGATGACAGGGTATATGTTTCCAAGTCGTGGCACAGTTGAGGTGCTTGGGCATACGTATGGTCAATGTGATGTGCGGGAAGTTCGCAAGCAGATCGGATACATTAGCCAGACATTACTGGAAAAGCTGGCGCTAAAAGATCCCGTTTGGGAAGTAGTGGCTACAGGTGCGTATGCTTTTTTACGTTTTTATCAGGAGATTCCGACGGAGGCAAAAGAAAAAGCCGTATCTCTGCTGGAAGGTATGAATTTAGGCGATCTTATTCATCACCCGTTGGGCACATTGTCGCAAGGAGAACGAAAAAAAGTGATGCTGGCCCGCTCGCTGATGGCTGAACCTCGTCTGTTGATTATGGATGAGCCTTGTGCAGGGTTGGATTTATTTGAACGGGAAAAAATGTTGGTCGAGATTGATCGGCTTCGCAAGCGGGACTTATCAGTGGTCTATGTAACTCATCACATTGAGGAGATTGTCCCCCTCTTTACGCATGTTGCATTGATTCGGGATGGCAAGATTGCAGCTGCTGGACCGAAAAAAGAAGTTTTAACGAAAGAATTGATTATGCATACTTATGAAATTCCAGTTGAGTTGGAATGGGATGGAGAACGTCCCTGGATTCGGGTGTGCGCTGGAGGGTAACGTTATTTTGGAGGAACTATACATGAATACAGATGAGCAGGGTGAGTCCACTTTGTCGACATCGAGATTTGTTTGTACGGCCAACCATGGTTTTGCACCCTATGCTCAGGAGGAGCTTAGAAGATTATTTGGCTCTGTGAAAAGCACGATGCTTCTACCTGGTGAAGTTTTTTTAGCAACATTACCTGCTGGAGAAATGGAAACAGTGAGGACGATTGCAGGCCAACCACCGATGTTTCTGCGTCATTTGTTCCCTGTTCATTTTCAGGAGGAAGGAACGGATCTAGTTCAAGTGCAAGAGCGCCTGGTTGCATTTATCCGTAACCGTAAGGAACTGATAGATCAACGTGTTTCTTTGCAAGTACGCAAGGGAACTAATAGCAGTTGGACTGAAAGCGCAGGTGCGCTCAAGCTGGCCTTGAGTGAACAACTAAGTGATCTACCTATGGAGTTGGTAGTGCAAGGCGCCGATGTTATTGTGTCCGTTTTTGCAGATACGGATACGTGGTACGCTGGCGTATCACATCCTCAGGACAACCTATCGGATTGGAGCGGAGGTGCGGTTCGTTTTCAGAAGGAAGAAGGACAGATTTCTCGTGCTAAATTCAAGCTATTGGAAGCAGAAGCGACATTCGGCATTGACTTTAGCGCTTTCCATCAGGGGCTTGATATTGGGGCAGCACCGGGCGGATGGACTTCCTTCTTGTTGGAGCGGGGACTGAAAGTTACTGCTGTTGATCCAGCCAAGATGGACCCCTCACTGATGAAGTACGCTAATTTAACATTTCTGCGTAAAAATGCAAGTGAAGTTAAATTTAAAGAGAATTCGTTCGATTTGCTGGTTTGTGATATGAGTTGGAGTCCAAAACAGATGGCAAGGCTCGTTACTGATCTACTATACAGTTTGCGCAGTGGTGGTACGGCTATCGTAACAGTCAAGCTAATGCATAAAAAGCCTTTGGCGCTCATTCATGATGTGATTGCTTCATTTGAGGAATCCGGCATGCAAATTCAGCGAGCTAAGCAGCTTTTCCATAACCGAGATGAGATTACCCTGTATATGATTAAGTATGGAAAATAATTCTTTACAATAGATTAGGTATGCTATATAATAAGTCCAAATTGTTCCTTTAAAAAATCATTATGTTAAATCAAGGGAAAGCATCCCGCGAATATTGTTTTCATGAACTCATGAAGACTGCATTTTGCGATGGCTTTCCCTTTTTTGCGTTGTCTGCGTATAGAAGGGAGGTAAGAGAATGATGAACCAACCATCACATTTAGAATTTGGGTCAATAGTCGGTGAGCGTTACCGAATTATTCGCACGTTAGGTTCCGGAGGCATGAGCCGCGTGTTCATGGCCGAAGATTTAAAGCTGCCGGGTAAGCAATGGGCAGTGAAGGAGTCGGTAGCCGATGTAAAAATGATGAAGTTTATACGGACAGAAGCCGAAATGTTGATTTCGCTAAGCCATCCACGTCTGCCGAGAATTGTTGATTTTTTTGAACATCCTCCATCCGGTGCGATATATCTGGTCATGGACTATATCGAAGGAATTACACTAGAAGCATACATGAAGGGCTACCAAGGCTATATTCCACAGGAGCAAATCATTCCCTTCGCTTTGCAGGTGCTGGATGTACTTGATTATTTGCATACCCGTCAATTGCCAGTTATTTATCGGGATCTCAAACCGGCGAACATTATGCTGACACCGGATATGGAATTTAAGCTGATTGATTTTGGGATAGCGAGGAGTTATAAGGATGAACTGGATCAGGATACGATAAAGCTGGGCACAGTGGGCTTTGCCGCCCCTGAACAATATGGAACAGGTCAGACAGATGCTCGCTCGGATTTGTACAGTCTGGGGGCTTTACTATTGTATCTATGTACGGGTGGTAAATATAGCGAGTGGACAACAGGAGTTGAAGGGTATATTCGTGGGGAATTGCCTCGGCATTTGATCCCGATAATACGAAAGCTGCTACGGCATCATCCTGAGGAACGATTCCAGTCTGCTGAGGAGGTCATTGGAGAACTGAGGCGCAGTGCAGACTTTAAGTCTGTTCAACCGGGAAAATCTGTTAGTAATGATTCGATCGATTATGCGGGTACAAGGGTAGTAGCTGTACTGGGTGTGTCTTCCGGTTCTGGTGCAACGCACACAGCAATTGCGGTGAGCCACTATTTGGCTCGAAGAACCCGCTCCGTAGCATTAGTTGAACTGCATAGTACAGCTAAGGCATTTGCCCGACTTCATGAAGCCGTAGAAGGCATAGCTGCTGGGCAAGCGAGTTCAAGTCGGCGTTTTGAAGTCGACGGAGTCCATTATTGGCGGCAAACATCTCGTGCGGATGTCATTTCTTTGCTGGGCGGCTCCTACAGATTTATCGTATTGGACTTGGGGAGTGGGCAGGACAATGAACGATTGGAAGAATTTTTGAGAGCCGATTACCCGCTAGTTGTTGGCTCAGGAGCCGAATGGAGAGTTCAGGATATAACGGGTCTAGCCCGATCTCTTCAGCGTCATCCGCAACGCAAATGGAATTACTGCTTGCCATTGGCAACCTCAGAGTCTGTCCGCAGGTTACGAAAGGAGCTGGATCACGATAAAGTATTTGCGCTGCCGTTTCATTCAGATCCTTTCGAGCGTGATGATGAAATGGATCAGGTATTGGACGAACTTTTTCGTGGAGTCATTACAGTTGCTCGTAAAAAACGTTTTAGGTTCCTTAAACGGCAGCGCTAAATCGATAGGTATATATTAAAAAGAGAAAGGGGAGAAGCTGTGTGTCCAAGCTAAGAAAAAGCAGCAAGCAAAAACTATATGCAGGCTGTATTGGGGCAGGAATGGTAGGCATTATCTTTGTGGGCTACCTAATGGTAAATACCCATCAAATGAGTGAGATCAGGAAACAGGCAGAGGTCGAGGCTGAACAGAAATGGAAACTGAATGAACAAGAGCAACGGACGGCGAAAACAGGCTGGGCGGTTGTTCGTGACATTTCACCAGGCGAACAGATTACATCTAAAGATTTGAAGGGAATTAAAGTTCCTGGTTCTCAAGCTCCGTCTAATTTATTAGCAAATAGGAGCGAAGTTTCTGGCACCACAGCCAAGATAGAGCTTAAAAAAGGATCTGTGCTTACAACGGCTATGATTACAGCTGATGAACCTACACCTAAGGATCTACGCAACCGTGAGCTGAAAGTGGTAGTACTACCCAGCAGCCTGAAGTCAGGGGACGAAGTGGATATCCGCATTCAATTTCCAACAGGCCATGATTACATCCTATTATCCAAAAAGAAGATATTCCGACTGGAAGGTTCAATCGTATGGGTCACTATGAATGAGCAGGAAATACTCTCGCTTTCGAGTGCGATTGTAGATGCCTATCTACATAAAGCATCCATCTATGCTTTAACATACGTAGATCCCCAATTTCAGCCCAAGGCAATCCCGACTTATCCACCTAATGCGCAGGTGTTAGCGTTAATGAATAGTGATCCGAACTTGATCCGTGTTGCTGAACAGAAACTGTCCAAGCAGCTACGAGATTCTCTAGAAAATGCTATTAGTTCTTCAAACAATGTGATTTCAACACCTGTGGAGAGAAGCCTTAGTGAGGAGATTGCATCTCAGGATGCAGGCGCAACTATTGAAGACGCAGCAAATGGAATTGTCGATTCAAGAAGTGAAGAACAGGATCACAAAGAACAGACGAAGATTCTAACGCAGGGCGGTAGCTCTGATCCGTATGCCCAATAAATGAGAGAAAAGGAACGGAAGTATGAAAACATGGATATTTGCCGGTCTTTGTGACAAAAGCGATACCTTATTAAACATAAGCAGTGTATTGGCAGCTTCCGGCCAACAGGTACTGCTTGTGGATGCTACACGGCAGGGGCGGTACCGGTATAGCATAGGAATGCTCGATAAACCACTACCTATTACGAAGTTTTGTGGATTTGATGTAGCGATTGGATTTACAGCGTGGGAAGATCTGCATATCGGTATGCTGGCTGATCAAAAGTCAGAACAGACTTATGACATTGTTATCTTGGATATAGAGCTACCTGATTTTTGTCCGATTTCTGTTTGGAAAAAGGCGGAACTGCGAGTTTGGGTTAGTGATTATAGCCGCATGCTCATGCACAACGGACAGAGTTGGCTTGACCATTTGTTTGATCAACCTGACTTTCCCAAAGACCTTGTATTTCACAAGCTATTTATACAGGCAGTGGATTGCGGTGTGGAGGAGTCGTATTTATGGGAATACATGAACCGCTTTCCTGCCTTATGGCAGCAAGAACCGTATGTACTACCATGGGATGAGGGGCAGCTTGCTCTAAAGCTGGAAAATGAGCATAAAAAACAGCTTTTGCTAAAACCTCTATCCAGAATATATAAGAGAGAATTATGTCGTTGCATTGGAGAATGGATGAGTTGGGAGATAAAAGAGAGTCGTCGTGCGCTAAAGCGTGCGGAAAGGAGGAGAGCATGAGCACTATTTTGTTTTGGAGTCCCATTAAGGGAGCAAGTGGAAGTAGCTCATTAGCTGCAGCAGTAGCCATTACACTAGGTAATTTATATAGAGGAAGACTATTATTGACTCATTTGGGCTGTAGGCATACCGGTATTGAATCAGGATTTCCTATCCAGGAGTACAGTATGGACGATCCAAGTCTACAAATTCAGGAAGGAGGCTGGGATGCTGTTTCACGTTTAGTTCTAAGAGGGACGCTGTCTAGAGAAAATATTCGTAACTATACGGCACCAGTACTGGAACACACACTGGATATGCTTGAGGGAACCTCCGGTTTTGGAGCTACACCGCCGCTACTTTCCCCTAATCTTGTAAGGGTGGTGATCGATACAGCGAATCAATATTACGATTTAACGCTGATTGATGCAGGAAGTGGAGTAGGCTGGGGGGCTGTACAACATGAAGCATGCGCACAAGCCAAACTGGCCGTTCTTTCGCTCACTCAGAATATGCGTGAGTTGGACGCTTATTTTGATTCTGTGTCTCCGTTATCCACATATTCGTCATTACCCTTATTAATTGTCCTTGGAAAATATGATGTGCGTTCACAAGCAAATGAAGCGAATATCCGCAGGAGATATGGCTACAAGGGTACTTTGCACACAGTTCCTTACAGCACCAAATTTATGGACGCATGGAACCGAAGGGATGTGATTGGTCATGTGCAGCGCGAGGTACGAAGTGGAAAAGAGCAACAGCGAAAGCTTTTTAAGTCTGTAGGTTGGGCGCAGGGCGTACGGCAAATAAGCAAAGCTATTTTGGAGACGGTGGAGTCCGATCTTCGGCTCAAGGCTTTGGAGAGGGGCGCTTAATGCTGTCTGCTTATGTGATCAACGGATTAATAACTACTTGTATTTTGTTGTTGTGCACCGTACCAATTATTGTTAAATATCGAGGGAAGTTTCACCCGCAACGTTCAGCTCTTCAAGTAGAAGCAAAGAGCGAAGATGCCACATTCGAAGCATTGCTAGAGTATATCAAAAATGCGCTTCATGAACTAAGTCATAGCCAGATGGCGGATGCAGGATTACATGAGGAGGAATATAGGCGACGTATCCATCAAAGGGCGGAGCTACGAAGGGCGTTAAAGAACTGTGCCAATGGCAGCATTGGAGATAAACGCTTTGTTAAAAACCTGATGAGTGAGCTTCTGGTTAACGGTTACGGGTTGAACGAGAAAATCGCCGATACTGTAATGCCATTCTCCAGACCTGAGTTGTTTAGCACACAGGATCAATTCGAAATTATTTTTTACCAATACCAGCAGAAGTTTGGCGCGGATGCACTATCACGTTTATTGGATACCTATGACTTAGCCGAAATGAGGTACTCACAGCCAGGTGAAGAGGATGGAAGCTACTTCGTAACGACAGAGGATATCCGCTATATCTATGACTGTGAATATCGTCCCCTGTCTTTTATGGAGAAAGTGGATATTATTGTGCAACGGATGTATCAGCATTACAAAGGCTTTTCTGTCATTGATGATATTCGCGACCAGAGGATTGATGGTGTAAGTGGGGGTGTCAGTGGTATGCCGGAAGGTGGTATTTCTTCATCACCACATTGGCCTTCGGATAGGTATGTGTTTGAACAAACGTCTGCGCCCACAACGAATGGATATGAGAGCATATGGATTTTCTACAAAGGTAAAACTATCCATCTTTCATTCCTTTCCTTCGGATCGGAACGTGAGCTTAAAAGGGTGTGTCAAAATATTTACAAATACAATTATCCGGGACAGCTTTCTGAAGCGAATGGTTATAAGGTCAACGAAATGAAGGATGGATCACGGGTAGTAGTAGTGCGCCCTCCTTTCTCTGAATCATGGGCCTTCTTTGTCCGTAAATTTGATATTCAAAGCACATCGCTGGAACAGTTAATTAGCGGGGGAAACGCTGATTTTCCAATTCAGCTGCTATCTTATCTAATGAAAGGCAGTCGGATTACTGCAATTACAGGCGTGCAGGGTTCAGGCAAGACAACCTTGTTAATGGCGATGGTCAAACATATTTACGCTTCGTATACGCTTCGCGTTCAAGAAATGGCTTTTGAGCTGCATTTGCGTAGCATTTACAGTCGCCGTAATATTCTTACCTTTCGAGAAACAGATCATATTTCAGGACAACAAGGTCTTGACTTGCAGAAAAAAACAGATGGAACCGTCAATATTTTGGGCGAAGTAGCGAGTGATGAAGTAGCTGCCTGGATGATTCAAATGTCACAGGTTGCCAGTCTATTCACTATTTTTACTCACCATGCTAAAACATTTCGTGATCTTGTATTTTCACTTCGTAATTCACTGCTCAAAACTGGGGTATTTCAGCATGAAGGCATTGCTGAAGAACAGGTAGTGCATGTCATTAATTTTGATGTGCATCTCAAGCGTGATGCGGAAGGGCGGCGTTATATCGAACGGATCACAGAATGTGTGCCGCGTAATCCAGAGCATACGGAAGTAGATCCCAATGCTTCATCAAGCTATAGCTATCGCCATGTCATGGAGTATAGAAATGGAAGCTATATACCCATGGAGCCTTTAACACCTACAAGTGTAGAAGAAATGGGTGAGCAGATGAATGCAAAGGATGCAGCAGATTTCCGCAGCTTTTTGACCCGTTATTGGGAGGAAAACTATGAGTCTTAAAGAAATTATGTTGTGGGTTTTGCTTATATCAGGTGGGGGATTTGCAGTACTATTTATAGCTTTGAATTGGTTGCATAAGCATCAAAGCTATGCAGTACGCAGAGGTCGAATTCATTCTGTACAGGAAGGGCGAAAAGGAAAAGCGTTACTTTCACGGGAACTGCAAACTCTGATGCACAAATTGTACACGCTGTGTATGAGGGTTCCTATCACATCCGGATACATCACGAGTGTACGTAAACGACTAGCTGGTCAGCATGCATACGATGAGTATAAGCTTCGTCTTCAAACCATGAAGATGATATTGTCCGTCTGGTGTGCTTTTGCTTGTAGCAGCGTTGTGCTGTTAATGATGAAACCAGGAATAGAGTTTGCTATATTGGCCGTTCTATGTGGAGTGGTAATTAACAGCCTTATTATAGATGTAGCTACTAGCCAAGTGGAAAAAAGGCTACTTGCGCAAATGATCGAGTTGTTTGCCAATGTACGTCATCACTATCATCAGCACGGTATGGTAGAAGAATCCATATCTGAAGCGGCCGATATAGCAGGAGCAGAGGCTGGAAGACATGCACGACTCATCCATGAGGCATTAACAGATGCTGATCCGCATGAGGCACTCGAAAGATATTATGAATCGGCTCCCAATCGGTTTTTAAAAGCCTTTGCCGGTATCTCGTATATGGTAATGGAGTTTGGTGATCGGATTGAGGAAGGTGGTTCCATCTATTTAAAGGGACTAAGCAGTCTTGCACGTGAAATCCAGTTGGAGTTGCTGCGGAGAAATAGACTGGACTATCTGCTAAAAAGTTTGAACGTGATCGCACTGGCCCCCGTCTTCTTTACTACCCCAATCGAGAGATGGGCGAGATCCAGCTTTCCATCCATGGATGAGTTTTATCAGGGGAAATTGGGCTATATCATCAAATTGATTGTGTACATTGTTATCATCCTATCCTACTTTCTGTTGCAGAAACTGCAACAGTCCGACGAGACAGGATATCGTGCGGGTAAAGGACGGAGAGTGTGGGAGCAGAAGTTATACCGTTTGCCCGTCATTCGAAATATGGTGGATTCTTTAATGCCTCGGCAGCATATGTCATCTTATTTCCAGATAACCCGACTATTAAAGGAAAGTGGTGCGGAGGTAAAGCTCGAGTGGCTCTACATACGCAGAATCGCTCTTTTTATCTTAGGATTAGTGCTTAGCATCGGTACTATATTTGTTTTACATGAAGCTGAAAAAACGCACATCCTTTATGCACCAGTACAATCAGGCCAAATGTTTGGACGTTTAAGTCCGATCGAGGAAAAGGAAGCTTTGAAGCAAAGTGAAATTGACCGCGCAATCATGCAAACACTGAACATGAAAGCGGACAGCACATATGAGCAAACGTACGCTACTTTAGAGAATTTTGCTAATGGCACAGCTACTCCAGAGGAGCTATCCAGGAATACTCAACGAATCCTCCAGGAACTGAAGGAGTGGAATGATGAATACATCAAGTGGTGGGAAGTACTGATTAGTATGGTTGCTGGGTATGTAGCCTATCAACTGCCCATGCTTTTATTATATTTGCAGCGGAAAATGCGTCGTTTGGATATGAAGCATGAGGTATATCAGTTTCAAACGGTTATTTCCATTTTACGGGCCATGGAACGAATGTCTGTTGAGGAAATATTGGAGTGGTTGAACAGATTCTCAGTGATCTTCAAAAGACCTCTGCAAAAATGTCTGCTTCATTATGAACATGGACCAGAGGCAGCTCTCGATTTGCTGAAAGAAGAAGCGCCTTTGCCGGAATTTCAACGTCTAGTGGACAAGCTCTATTTGTCTTTAGGCAAAATTACGATTCGAGAGGCATTTGATGATTTGGAATCCCATATGTCCTACTATTTTGAACAAAGAAAACAGGAGTATGAAAAAATAATAGACAGCAAGGCGATCTGGGGGAGGATGATTGGGTTTGCGCCGATGTATGGTCTTATCTTTTTATATTTGGTGATTCCGCTGATCGGTATGAGCTTTGTTCAAATGGATAGCTATTATGAGCAAATACAAAAAATTCAGTAAGTAATTTCATTGATGATTAATCCAAAATTAACAAGTTGAGGAGAGAAAAAATGAATAACGCATCAACAGCATTAAAGGTAGCTGCTGGGATATTTTTGACCATCGCACTAATTACGATTGTAGTGATACTGTTTATCTCAGCTCAGGAAGCCACTAAAACGGCACAAAACAATTTTGCCGATATCCAGACTGAATTGTCTCAGGCCTCTTTTACGGTATACGACGGCACTACGATTAGTGGTTCCCAGGTAACCAATGCGCTGCGGAAATTTCAGGGAAAGGACCAGTTCGGTATTCAGATTAAAACTGGAAAAAACATGGCAGGACAGTGGTACGGAAATGCTTTGAATATTAGTCCAGACAGTGAGCAGTATGGTGCCGTGAATGGCGGCAGTGATAAGACGGGGAAAATTGCGAATACACTAAATGAGAAGGAGAATGAATACGTAAATCCAAGTGGTAAATTCAAGGCTGAAATTGTTAAAGACAAATCAAACGTGGTACGTGGGTTGCTGTTTACTCAGTCTTAAGTAGTACAGCAAAGATCAATAGTCATAAGGGAGATGTCAGCATGTCTGATCACGCTTCAAGTATGCTACAGCTTGGTGTGTCAGTTATTTTATTTATAACCGCATGTGCAACGGCAGCAAACTTGTCTTGTCAACTGGGAAGTGCACTTGAATTAAGGTCGCAGCAGGAGGAACAATCTGAGGGACGAATATCCCGTACTATTAAAGTGGAGACACCGCAACGGATTAAAGGGACTCAAGTCATCCAAACCATTCGTATGAACTTACAGGAGGGAATCTCTGTTCAAGTTGACGGTTTAGAGTACAATGTGTACTCTGAACCGTTTGAGCCGGATGTATCTGCCTTGGATGCTTCCTCTGCATATGCCATATACCCACAGCGAAATGGGAACGGAGATATAACATCAGTACGTTTTGAAAAATTGGGGGAGGACTAAAGTGGTTCAAACAATATCCAAACTGTTGGGGGCGCTGCTCGCTGTATTGCTTTTGTATATCGTACCCGCAGCTCAAGCTGCTGAACGGCAGGATGATATATCCGGGTTAAATGCATATCATTCAACTGTACATTTTGTTGATATGGTCAGAACCAAAGGTTACATTACACCGACGATGTATAACGATTTTATGCATGATCTGGAGCTGACAGGCAATACGTACGAAGTTAACTTGGAGCATATGCACAAAAAATATGTACCGAACTATGTAGACGCAGCGAAGCCAGACAGTTTTCTGGGTAATTATGAAGCTGTATACGATGGTTACTATAACCCACAAATCTTACCTGCACTGTTTCCAGATCATTCGCAGCCTAAGTCGGAACAGACGCGTCGGTATACCTTGATGGCTGGTGACTATTTTGCAGTACGATTACATAATATGAATCGGACTCCTGCGGATTTATACAAATCATGGCTTCTGGGTGGATTAGATAACGGTAAGCCGGCAGTAGCAGCTTCTTACGGGGGCATGGTTTTGAATGAAGATTACTGATTTTGCAGTTATTTTTATCCTGCTCTTTTTACCCTTTGGTGTGGTTAGTGATATACAGGTGCAGAATCAACGTGAAGTGCAGCAGCTAGAAATGAAATATACGTCTGCTCTTCGTACCGCAGTTCAGGATGCAGGTGTTGTGCTCTCACAGAATGAACGCCAGGAACGTGAGGCAGGATACGGATCAGATAAGTTTTTTCGTGTAGATAAAGAGGAAGCATTGACCACGTTCCTACACACTCTTTACCTTAATATGGGCATTGATGGGGATACAGCGGCACAACGTGCATTATTGGATTACATACCTGTCATTGTGGTTCTGGATTATGATGGTTATTATACGTTTGCTTCAGCAACCTACCAAGACGTGCATGGACAAGCCACCATAGAACACAAGTGGAGCGTAAAAAAATCCTATGCCTATGTCGATTCTGCAGGAAATAGTGTGGGGTTTACCCTGGATAATTATTTACATGCCTATAATGCCCAGAATCATAGATGGATTGAGGGTTTTCAGAAGGAGTTTGAGGGCCAGACCCCCATTTCGTTACTGAATGATTCAAAAACATTTGAGCAAATACGCCGTTCTACCATCGTTAGCAGCGTTCAGGAGGACTTGGCGCGAATAATTAATATCCACAACGAAAAAGCAGCACATAATAGTATTTCCTATACGTTCACCCTACCACTTATTTCACAGGAGGAGTGGTATAACACGATAGATGATGTGGGGATGATTGCATTTATTCAAGGCATTCCAGTTGGAGATAGGTATTACAATAACTACGGGTTTGGTGGTGGGAGAGTCGTCAGAAAAAAACCTATTATCGGGGCCATAGAACCGGATACTGGAATCAAATATTTTTATAGAGATTCATGTCCAGCTCCCTTTAAAGCGGTTGAACATTTTACAGATGAACAATCTGCGGCAGCTGCGGGATACTTCGAATATCCATATGATAATGGCTTAAAATAATCCACTAAAAGCTGCTAGACATAGCACTGAAGCAAAAAACTAAATTCAGCCGAAGCTTCTATCAAAATATCATTTTTGTGGGCATGATTATCTTATTACTTGCTTTTCAGTCTCAACTCGAGATATTGGAGAAACAGAAGGAGGAAATTACACTTAATCTTGCAGGAGTGTATAGCTCAGGTAAGTTCACCACAATGAATAATCGGATTACAAAACGGGGTGCCAAAGCGACTACGAAGAGCAATTTATTTGGCCGTGTAATCTGACCTGCGACAAGGAGCAAGTCAAAAATAAAAGGCTATTACAAAAGAAAAAGAAAGAACACAAGTCTTACAAGGTAGGTGTGTTTGCCTGCGCCAACAACTATATATCACATATACGCCATCCTTAGTAAAAACGAGCCTTATCACTTGTAAAATACCATATTCATTCATTAGACCGGCAATGCGCGATTAAGCTAACGAAAAAATTTAGTTCAATCATGAATCGACGGGAGCTAGCCACAAACGGCTGTCAGTTTTCATTGAAGTAACGGACCGGGAAGGAGTTTAATTACAGAGACGAACAACAGGGCACTCTTCAAAGTAGAGTGCCCTACCACAAAAATGTTTTCATTATATATAACATATTATTACAAGAGTAAAATGATTAGTTTAGTTTCTGTACACCTTTGAACCATACGGCTTTAATGGACAAGGAATCCGAGATGTTGGTTATGGGATCACCGTTTACTAGTATAAGGTCAGCGCGCGCACCCTCGGCAATACGGCCGCGATCGATAAGACCAAAGCAACGGGCTGGTTTCGAGGTAGCCGACTGAAGCGCTTCTATCGGAGTAAACCCAGCCTTCACCAGCAATTGCATTTCATGATGGACGCTGGCTCCATGAGCAAGGCCTCCAAGATTCGGAATGGGAACCGGAGCAACATCCGTCCCTACCAGAATATCAACTCCGGCACGGTGTAGGTCCATCACATTCTTAAAACTGTCCTCCATATTGCCTTGTGGAAACGTATTGAAACTGGAGTTTAAGATATCGATCCAATCCGGGCTTAATTTGGAGTGAACACGTGGATCATTCGCCAATTCCGATGCCGGATTTCCAGTAATCGATGAATTCAACACCAAGCACGGTGTAACAAAAGCGCCTGAACTCGCTATGGATTTCACTAACTCGGACGTGTACTCGGGTCTGTCAATAAACAAGTGGCCCAAACCGTCGACTCCAAAATCGATGGCTTCTTGCGATGAACGAGCCGTTAAGACGTGGGCGATGACCAACTTATCGAACTTGTGTGCTTCTGTCACGGCTGTTTTTAAAATCTCGTCGCTTAGTACAGGCAGACAAGGTGCACCCATGACCGTTCCTTCTTCAATCATGATCTTAATATAGTCAGCTCCATTTTCCATTTGAGTATGCACATGTTTAATCGTCTCTTCCACCGTGGTCACTTGTGGTATTTCTTCGTGATCGTGAGCGTATGCAGCCAACATCGCTTCCCGGTCTTCTTTCGATAACTTCTCTAGTTCCTTTAATACGAATTCCGGTATTTCGTCTCCATCCGGCAGTAATTCATCTGGGTGTCCGCCCGGAGCGGTGATCGCTATGCCAGCAGAACGGACGTCTGCGACGTCATTCACATTTTTTAACTGAATCTCGCGCCCTCTTTTAGTAAAATCGCCGTTCATTTCGAGTTCTGTTGTAACGCCGAATTTTAAGGCATCGCGTAATCCTCCGATTGAGGTATGGACATGGGCATCAATCAGACCAGGCATTAGGGTCGCATTTTCCCCATCGATAATCGTTGCATCGGCCGGAATGTCTCCACCCACTGAAATAATGGACTCCCCTTTAATGACAACATATCTGGGGGTAATAATTTGATGTCCATCAAAGATACGTACATTTGTAATCGCCGTAACTTGGTCTAATGCAGCATTTTGAGCTACCTTCTCCATTTGAATTCCTCCCAAGTGTTTGCTGTCCAACAATTCGAAGTATAACTGTTAGATATCTAACTGTCAATAAACTAATGTTTGTTTGACACGAAAGTTAGATCTCTGTATAGTTTATTTACTTACAGTTAGCTTTCTAACAATATGGGGAGGTACAATCATGAAGCCTCGCAAGTATACGCCTTATCTGGATTTGTTTCAGGTTATTGGCCTTAAGTTAAAGAAAAAAGCGGACGGTAGCATAAAAGAGTTAGGATTAACCGCTCAACAAGGAAAAATAATTTTGTATATTTACGAGAATCAAGAGACTGGATTGATTCAGAGGGAGCTTGCTGATCGGTTCCATCTGCGCGGGGCTAGCATTACAAGTGTGCTTCAAGGTCTTGAGCAAAGAGGATTTATCGAGCGTAAAATCCCAGCTAATAATGAACGACAAAAAAATATTTATGTTTTACCAAAGGCCGTTGAATTGATTGAAGAATTTAATGACTCCTTCCAAAAGGTGGAGGACGAAATCGTTCAAGTCCTTACCGAAGAGGAGAAGCAAACCTTGAAGGAATTGTTGACCAGAATTAATGAACGCTTATAATTGCGATTGGATCTGCATCGAAGGTCACCTGGATTCTCTATTTCATTAGGCTATGTAATATTGTCCAATAAGCGGAGATTAAGGCTCAATAGTGAATACAATGAATGATTACGCTATCGGAAGAAGATAGTTGAATGAATGACAACAGCGGCAGTCTAAGACTTTATTTATCAAGTCTTAGACTGCCGCTGTTTCTTTAATTGGATCAGTCTAATACTTTATTTTCTGCTGACAACGGGGTTGTATTGATAGGATTAACAGTTAGCAGTTCCCAAGCATTTAGCATTAATCCCATAGGTATATTACTCTAGTGAAGGGGGGAGTATATATACTAATATCTGCAATTTTTTAACAAGGAGGCTTTTGCATGAATGACCATCTCGTTATTTTAATCAGAAGTTTTTCAGCATTCTTTATCTTAATGATAATTGGGAGAATATTAGGGAAGCAAACCCTTTCCAATATGAACTTTCATGAATTCGTAACGGCAGTTATATTAGGAGCTATGGCGGCTAACTTTGCATTTAACGAAAAAATAGAAGTTATCCACCTATTAATAGCCCTGTCCGTTTTTACAATTACTTCTTATGTTTTAGCCAAGCTTTTTTTGAAATTCAGAAGCTTTAAGATGTGGACAGAAGGAACCCCCACCGTTCTCATCGAAGGAGGGCTCATTCTCGAAGATAACTTGAAAAAAAATAATATGACATTGGATTCTTTAAACCAACAGCTTCGCGAGAAAGATATTTTTAATGTAGAAGAAGTGGAGTACGCCCTACTTGAGATTAACGGAAAATTGTCTGCCCAAAAGAAGAAGGAACTGCAAGCCGTGACATTAAAAGACCTACAGTTGAATGCAGGCAATGCCCCACAGTTCCCAATTGAGCTTGTAATCGACGGACAGCTTTTGCATGGCAATTTAGACTCCAACCATATTTCTGAATCCTGGATGAACTCCCAACTCAAAGCACGCGGCAAAAAGTTAGAGGATGTATTCTATGCCGTTAAAGGCAGCAACGGCCAACTTTATGTGGATGATTATAAGGATAATATTCAGCATCCAATTGATATGGAATAGTATTGATTTTCAGAAAATAACTACTTGAGATTCAATGTAATCAGATAATTGTATTTGGCAGCGTGCTTAAGCTCATCCAAGATGATACCGTACACCGTGTCCTTATAGATGCCAGTAGGCAATCCAAACCAGATGTTGCGGTATCGTTCTACCGCACCCAGCTCTCCCATCAAGGCGCGCTGCAGACCTTCGACATAGGAGTGCACCTTTTCATATTTCTCACTACTGATACCTGTAATCTCCTGTCCTGTTAAAGCCCAATACATCTCTCTGAACATTTTGTTATGGGCGCGCTCATCGTTACGGATGCTTTCAATAATAGCCACCTGCTCCTGTGAGGGAGCCAAATTGATCAATTCACTGTAGAACAACTCATCGTTACGCTCCCCTTGTACCGCTTCCTTTATCATTTGTACTGCTTCCTGAAAGCTTGTGTTCCAGATCGGTACAAAATCGGCCCGCATATAATATGAATTTCCCCAGTAAAAAGGTACTTGATACAAGTTTATTCCTCCCAATGTTAGTTTTTAGAAAGTATATGCACATCTGCCCATGTCGGTTCCAACATTAGAAAATGGATGTTCCGCACACTCCTAGTCGCTCTTTTCTTGTGAAGTAATGCTGGCGACTATTTGACTTACTAACATACTGGGTTGATCATACTGATGACCATATGAAAAACCTTAAAATTCGCTGTTTTCATATTCCGATAAGGTGACTGGATGTGCTACAATAAAGCTTTGAAAGAAATCAAATGTATTATATAAGAACAGTCGGCAGCGCCGATGACAATAAGGAGCCAAAAACAGCTTATGAGTTTATTGACTGTAGAAAATGTATCCCACAACTTTGGGGACCGTGCATTATTTAAAAATGTTTCCTTTCGATTGCTTGCGGGGGAACGTGTAGGATTGGTAGGAGCTAACGGTGTTGGTAAATCGACACTCATGAACATTCTGACTGGAAAATTGCTTAAGGATGAAGGCAAAGTGGAATGGACTCCACGTGTGCGTTATGGTTATCTGGATCAGCACACCAAGCTGACACCAGGTAAAACAGTACGTGATGTGTTAAAAGATGCTTTTCTTCCTCTGTTGGAGCTGGAAAAGGAAATGATGCAGATTACGGACAAAATGGGAGATGCTTCTCCCGAAGAGTTGGAAGTTCTGCTGGAACAGATGGGAGAAATTCAAGAGCAACTGGATATGGGGGATTTTTATCTCATTGATGTGAAGGTTGAAGAAATGGCGAATGGATTAGGGCTTTCTGCCATCGGACTGGATCGGGATGTAGCTGCACTTAGTGGTGGACAACGGACAAAGGTCCTGCTTGCTAAGTTGCTGTTGGAAAAGCCGAATGTATTGCTGTTGGATGAGCCTACCAACTATTTGGATGTGGAGCATATTGAATGGCTTACGAGATATTTGAAGGATTATCCTTATGCTTTTATCCTAATCTCACATGATACTGAATTTATGAACCAAGTCGTTAATGTCATCTACCATCTTGAATTTGCTAAGATGACCCGTTATTCAGCTAACTATGAAAAGTTTCTTGAAATGGCGGATCTGAACAAAGCCCAGCATATTGATGCATATGAGAAGCAGCAGGAATATATTAAGAAACAGGAAGATTTTATTCAGCGCAATAAAGCGCGCGCATCTACATCAGGGCGTGCAAAAAGCCGTGAAAAGCAGCTTGACCGGATCGAACGTATTGATAAGCCTGAAGAAGCTGCAAAGCCAACCTTTCAATTCAAAGAAGCCCGTGCGAGCGGGAAAACGGTTTTTGAGGGTATTGATTTTGAAATAGGTTATACACATGCCCTTCTGCCTAAAATGTCCATGACGATCGAACGTGGCGAAAAGATCGCAATTGTCGGCTGCAATGGTGTCGGTAAGTCTACGTTGCTCAAAACCATTTTGGGAAAAATTCCGCCAATCAGCGGAAAGACCTATCAAGGTGATTTCTTGCAGCCTGCTTATTTTGAACAGGAAGTAAAGGCTGGAAAAATTACGCCGATTGACGATGTGTGGAATGAATTCCCACATTTGAATCAGCATGAAGTACGTGCGCATTTGGCACGCTGCGGTTTGAAGAATGAGCATATTACACGGCCTCTATCTGCGCTTAGTGGTGGAGAGCAGGCTAAAGTCCGTCTTTGTAAACTATTAATGCGTGAGAGCAACTGGGTACTGTTTGATGAGCCAACAAACCACTTGGACGTCAAAGCAAAGGATGAATTGAAACGCGCATTGAAGGAATACAAAGGGACCGTATTGCTTGTATCCCACGAACCGGACTTTTACGAAGATTGGGTAACCAAAACGTGGAATGTGGAAGAGTGGTCTAGTAAAGTAAACTAAAATCCAGTTCTAGCATATTTCACACAATATAGGGTTTGCAGAATTAGGAAAATATGCTAAGCTATCGTTAGCTGATACAATAAAATAGTCACACTAGGGGAGCCGCCCATGCGGCTGAGACGGAATAAATGGATTTCGGACCCTTTGTACCTGATCTGGGTTATGCCAGCGTAGGGAAGTGAGCACCGTACAAACAAGAGACGCTCTTTACTTTTGTTCGTGCGGGGAACGATATACGTTTACGGATATATTAGTCCGTTTGATTTTGAACGTTCGTCTAACCACTTCCTTAGGGAAGTGGTTTTTTGTGTTTCGTTCTTTTCATTAGTTCGATCTTCCGTAGACGAATTTACATAGGGTCTCCTTTCATTATTGCTGGCACATGTGGCTAGCTCTGTATGATATTACCTATATGGAGCTGCAACAATATAAGTTCAGCTAATACGATTATATTTTTTAGCTCAAGTGAGGTGAAATTGAAATCGAATTACACGTAATCACGATGGAAAGTGTGTCCTGTGTAGATGTCCCTCAAGTGGCTGCCGCTATTTATCCTTACATTCACTATGTACACGTACGTTCAAAACAGAAAGGCGCGTCTGCTTTGCTTTCTTTGACTCGTAGCATGCTGGAGCAGAAAGTTCCTTTGCAGAAAATTGTAGTAAATGATCGTGTGGACGTAGCTTTACTTACCTTGGCAGGAGCTGTCCAGCTACCGGCTAATGGGTTATCTGTAGTAGATGCAAAAAGTCTACTGCTAGAGGGCACACGCTGTGGAGTATCTGTTCATTCATTGGAGGAGGTACAGGCTGCCGAGCAGGCAGGAGCGGACTATGTACTGTATGGTCATGTATATGAGACCTCTTGCAAGGCCGGACTTGTACCGCGAGGGATAGCACAGCTAGAACGCATATGCGGATTGTCGGACATCCCCGTGATTGCGCTCGGCGGCATACAACCGCACCATGTTCCAGAGCTTTATCATGCAGGAGCAAGCGGAATTGCCGTGATGTCTGGTATTTGGGAAGCTGAGTCCCCCATTGCAGCAGCGATGGAATATAGGCGAATGGTGGATCTTGTAATTCGCGAATCTGAAGCTAGAAAACGGACTAAAGAAAGTTGAATACTCACCAGATAGGAGACAGGGGATAAATGTCAGAGACACATACAGAGACCAAAGCGATAGCACACGCTGAGTGTTTGGTCATAGGTGGAGGCGTGATCGGCAGTTCCATTGCTTATCATGTGGCCAAGGAGGGACGAAGTACAATTATGCTGGAACGATGGATCCCCGGTGAGGGAGCATCTGGAGCAGCGGTGGGAATGCTGGCAGCGGAAAGTGAAGAATTCACAGATCATGAGCTGGCGCGATTTGCCCGTGCAAGTCGAGATGCATTCCCTGAACTTGTCAGTGATTTGGAGCGTTTATCGGGTATTTCAGTGCAATTTCGTACAGAAGGCTTTGTGACTCCTTTTCGTTCGGAAGCAGAGGGGCAAAAACGCTGGAATGCTGCTAAGATGCGAGAGGATGATTGTCACGTTTGGTGGGATGCCAGGGAAGTGGCGCGACGGATTCCGGGCTTGGCAGATCAAGTAATTGGTGCTATCTATCGTTCGAAGGAGACACAAGTGGCCCCTGTCCAGCTTTGCCGTGCTTATGCAGGGGCAGCTGCGGTGCTGGGAGCAACAATATGGTCTGGAACTCAAGCTAAGGAACTGGTCATACAGGGCGGTCGAGTTTGCGGTGTGCGAACGGACATTGGTTTCTTTTCCTGCGATCAGGTCGTGATTGCCGCAGGTTTGGACAGCTCAAAATTGCTAGGGCAGATTGGATTTGATTATCCACTTTATCCGGTCAAGGGCGAAGCGGTAGCTGTATCTTTGAAAGATCATCCGTTGGATTATACCATTTATGCCGACGATGTTTACCTCGTACCTAAACAGAATAACGAGCTTTGGATTGGCGCCACGAGTCTTCCACATCAATATGACAAAGAGGTGACCGCGGGAGGATTAAAGGGGCTGTTGGAACGTGCATCTGTTTGGTTACCGTGTGTACACGAAGCTGCTTTTATACGTGCTTGGGCAGGCTTACGTCCGCAGGCAGCAGCGGAGCGACCTTTTATTGGTCCTGTTCCTGGGGTGGAGGGCGCCTATGCTGCAGTCGGGCATTATCGCAACGGTGTCCTGCTTAGTGATGCGACTGGGCGAGCGATGGCCGCTATGCTTAAAGGGGCAGATGCGGCTGAACTTGGAATAAGCAAATTTCCTTCTGAACTTCTCAAGGAGGAAAGTTTATGAAGCTGACCATTAACGGACAGAGCATGACCATTTCTAATCGAATCACTCGTGTAGATCAGTTGCTGCATGAACTTGATTTAAAGGTGAAAACCGTAGTGGTAGAGCTGAATCGGCATATATTGACCCGTGAAGATCATCATGAAACGGTGCTTAAGGATGGAGATTGCTTGGAAATTGTACATTTTGTAGGAGGCGGTTGATCATGTTAACCATTGGAAAAGCATCTTTTACCTCTCGGCTGTTACTGGGAACAGGGAAATTCTCGGATCTGGACATCCAATTCCAAGCTGTAGAGGCTGCTGAGACTGAAATATTAACGTTCGCCGTACGCAGACTGAATTTGGAGGAACGGGACAAGGAGCATTTTCTCGATACACTGGATTTGAGCCGGTATACACTTCTTCCCAACACAGCAGGAGCAACTACAGCAGAAGAGGCAATCCGTATTGCCAAGTTGGCAAAAGCCTCCGGCTTGTGCGATATGATTAAGGTGGAGGTCATTGGGGATAGCAAGACGCTGTTGCCTGACCCTTTTGAAACGTTGAAAGCTAGTGAAAAGCTGCTAGAGGAAGGTTTTGTTGTACTGCCCTACATATCGGATGATGTGATACTAGCGAAGAGGTTACAAGAGCTCGGAGTACATGCCGTTATGCCTGGGGCGTCACCCATTGGTACAGGACATGGGTTGCTCAATCCATTTTCATTAGAGTTGATTATTGAACAAGCGGAAGTTCCGGTCATTGTCGATGCTGGTATTCGCTCACCTGGTGACGCAGCAATGGCAATGCAGTTGGGAGCAGATGGTGTTTTGCTGAATACAGCTGTCTCGGGAGCGAAGGATCCTGTGAAAATGGCTGAGGCCATGAAGCTGGCTGTACGTGCAGGTAGATATGGTTTTGAGGCAGGGATGATTCCTGTAAAACGTTATGCTTCAGCAAGCAGTCCGATAGAAGGTATGGTTCAGGGATGAGGATAACTGAAAAATCCGGTGCTGAACCATCACAAAGTGACCGTTATTCCAGACAGGAAAGGTTTGCACCCTTTGGACCGACAGGACAACGCCGGCTTGCTTCCTCTCATGTACTAATCTTAGGTGTTGGAGCGTTGGGTACAGGTATTGCAGAAACGCTAGTTCGTGGAGGAGTAGGTACGGTAAGTCTCGTAGACCGGGATTATGTGGAATGGAGCAATTTGCAGCGCCAGCAGCTTTTTCAGGAAAGTGATGCTGCGCAAAGATGTCCCAAAGCAATAGCTGCCCAGCGAAGATTAAAGGATATTAATTCGGAAACAGTCATACATGCACATGTCTTGGATGTTGGGGTAGAAGAGCTGGAAGAGTTGATCCAAGGAGTGGATCTCATGATGGACGCAACCGATAACTTCGATACCCGGCTTCTTATGAATGATATGGCACTCAAGCATCGTATTCCTTGGATTTATGGAGGATGTGTGGGTAGCTACGGTGTAACTTACACTTTTTTACCGGGTCAAACGCCTTGTCTACATTGTCTGATGGGAACTGTACCGTTTGGAGGGGAGACTTGTGATACGTCCGGCATTATTCCGCAGGCGGTACAAATGGTCACGGCTAACCAGACTACAGAAGCTTTCAAACTTCTTGGTGGATATCCCGAGGAATTGAGAGGGAAGTTGCTTTCGTTTGATTTGTGGAAAAATGAGTATGTAGCAATAGCAGTGGATCGTCTTAAAAAGGCGAATTGTCCTTCTTGTGGTAGCCAACCGACGTATCCCTATTTATCGGTCTCTCATCGGCAGAAAACAGATATTTTGTGCGGCAGGGAGACCGTTCAAATCAGACCCGCGAACCGGGCACATCTAGATCTCGCAGAGATAGCAGATAGATTTGCAGCATTGAGCGAGGGGAACGTAGAGTGGAATTCGTATCTGGTTTCCTTTAGTGTAGACGAGTATCGCTTGGTTGTTTTTGCGGATGGCAGAGTATTGATTCATGGGACAAAGGACGTGGCGAAAGCAAGAAGTCTGTATCATCGCTATTTGGGCTAAAAACTATATAAACCATAAGCAGAAAACCATTCTTCAGGGAATGATTTTCTGCTTTTTTGTTACACTAATACAAATATGTTTAATGGCTTATAACAAACTTGTTCGTGTTCAAATATGTAACGCGATGTCCAAATCAGGTCGGTGAAAAGATGAGCCCGTTAATTGTACTTGTAGATGAAAATGAAGCGCCCGCTGTAATCGTTCGTCCATTGGAGCAGGCGGGTTATCAGGTGGTTCATGTTCGCAATATGTCATACGTAAGCTCTTATGCAGCTCAGAATCCTGTAAGTCTGCTACTCCTGAACATTAAAAATGAACAGGCGGATAGTCAAGGCTTGATTCGCGTTTTGCAGCAGAGCTATCCTCATGTACCGATCCTTGCAATGATTTCTTCAAATGAGGAGGCACATATTGTCTCCTGCTTTGAACAAGGAGCACATGATGTAATGGTAGTGCCCTTTTATCCTAGAGTTCTTCAGGCTAGAATAGCTAATTTATTACGAATTTTTGGTGTTGAACGTGATGTGAAGAAGGCAATCGAAGCAGGAGATTTACATATAGACACGGCAAGCAGAACGGTGAGGAGAGGGGAGCGAAAACTGGAGTTAACTCCGAAAGAATTCGATCTTTTGCTGCATCTGGCAATACATCTTAACCAAGTTTGTAGCAGACAGCAAATATTAAAGGACGTTTGGAAACATGATTATATCGCTGATACGAACGTAGTAGACGTGTACATCAGACATCTGAGGGTTAAAGTAGATAAAGGGCAAAAATTTAAAATGATTCGAACCGAACGAGGCATTGGCTATTCACTCAGAACGCCAACCGAAGCAAATTAGTTAGCATAAATGATATAAAAAAAAGCCGGAACGTTTCGTTCCGGCTTACCTATTTCTAATGAGTTTTACATTACAGCACGCGACGTGCTTTAATGTATGTTCTTTTCCAGTTGCCAGAGTTCAAATCGGAGATGGTTACGCCAGGTCCGCCGTAGGTGTGTAAAATTTTACCCCCGCCCATATAGACTGCCACGTGAGTAATGTTGTGTCCTGTGGCACGACTACCGCTTGAAAAGAACACCAAATCGCCTTTTTTCAAATTGGATTTGGATACGGCACGTCCGACTTTAGATTGTTCAACAGAAGTGCGCGGCAAATCGACTCCGTATTTCTTGAAAATGTGCTTCATAAAAGAAGAACAGTCAAAATTGCGAGTGGTGCTGGTAGAAGCTCCAAACTTATAGGGAGTGCCCATATATTTTTTACCATAGTCAATTACTTTTTGACCTACAGAAGTAGTTGCAGTGGCAGCTTGTACTGTATTTGTTCCCTCAATGGCAAAAGTACCAAAGCCGATCGTGGCAGCGACTCCTGCGATAATTACCTTTTTTATGATTTTATGCATATTCATGTTGTAAGTACCTCCAAAAAATGATTTGTGCAATATTTTGCTGAGTTGCTAACTAACTGACAGCGTTGAGTATAACAGTTTTGAAGCCGCCTAATAGTTGGAAAACGATGCTCAAATGCTTGTGGGACAAGGCATACATCGTGATTATTAAAAAACGATTAAAAATTACAATTTGTAAAAAATAAATGGATTCTTGAACATGGGTAAACGGAAAAACCCTTGATTAACAAGGGTTTTGAGTGGTTGAATAGTCTTTGTAATAGTTACAACAATGTCATAATTAATCTTTGCTTTGAATAACCAGTAGCAGACCACTTTTGATGGAGATCGTGCCTTTTTCAGCTGTTAGCTTATTACTTACACCACGTGATTGTCCCATTTTAAGGGTGGCATTGTGAAGTGGATACATAAAACCTTCCAGTTCTATACCTGTTACTTCGGGAGTCAAAGGAATGAGCGATGTATATGTATAGCCCATAGGCTGGATTTCCAGCGTTGATCCGGTGAGCTCAATAAAATTATGTTCGTCCATGATAGCGCAACTAATGTGATGCTGCATGGCCCGTACTAATATTTGAACATTGGCTAAGGTGTGGTCCATTCGAGTGCCAGTAACACCGAGCAAGAGTACATGATCTGCTTGTTCTTCCATAGCAATTTCTAAAGCAAGCTCTGTATCAGTTAGGTCCTTATGTACTGGATCGCAGGCAATCATACGTTGGCTTGCTGATTTTACCTGTTCTTGTTCCTCAGGTGTGATCGAATCAAAATCTCCTACAGAGACATGTGGTGTAACACCGTGCTTTATCAGAAAAAGAGCGCCTTTATCTGCACCTATAATAAAATCATCGGGTTGTATTTGTTGTAAATCTTCTTCAATAAGACGACCGCCTGAAAATACAATGGCTCGTTTTTTCGTCATGTCCAACATCCTTTCTTTCTGTATACGGTCCCATATATACGATCATTTTAAGTATACCGCTTTAAATATGGCTTGCACAATTTTGGAGGAACTGGCTACAATGGAACAGAAAAAAGAAGTGTAACGTGAATAGGAAGGGGAATGAAATGATTAACGTTTTGTTTGTGTGTCTAGGCAATATTTGCCGCTCTCCGATGGGGGAGG
The DNA here is from genome assembly GCF_006874425.1 of Paenibacillus ottowii. Classification (GTDB taxonomy): domain Bacteria; phylum Bacillota; class Bacilli; order Paenibacillales; family Paenibacillaceae; genus Paenibacillus; species Paenibacillus ottowii. Next base: position 16,616 of record NZ_VIJZ01000002.1, on the reverse strand, counting down.
CCATACTGAGACATAAGGTAAAGGAACGGGGACTAGACGCAGAAATCCAGGTGGACTCGGCTGGAACAGGCGACTGGCATATTGGAAATCCTCCGCATGAGGGAACGCTAAAGCAACTTAAGCTACACGGAATTAGCGAGCAAGGTATACAGGCACGACAAATAACAGAACGTGATTTTGATGCGTTTGACTATATTGTGTGCATGGATGACTCTAATGAACGAAACATGCGCAAACTTACAGGTGGAGCAGATGCTGATATTCTAAAATTCATGGATTTGCTTCCTCAAGAAAAGTTAAGAGAAGTACCTGACCCGTATTTTACTGGTAATTTTGAGGAGACCTATCGATTAATGGACGCGGGATGCAATGCCTTGCTGGACAAGATCATAGAAGAAAAGCTATAATGTGAACGACAGATAACGGCAATCGTTGCCGTTTTTCGTTATACATTTTTGAAAGCGCAACCAAAATGCGAGAAAGAGGAAAGAGCCTCATGACCTCGAAGGTCAATGCTCCATTCCTCATCGTTGCCTGGGATCTTTATTATTCAGGCGTGATCCAAAAAATACATTAGTGCGTCAGGCAGCTCGTTTTGCCAAAAGCCCCACAAATGTTTGCCATCCTTTTCACGGTAAGAAACTTCGGCGTTCCGCTCGCGCAGCAAATCTGCGCATTGTCGGTTCAGCTCTACAAAGTTGTAAATGCCGGTATCACTCTCAAATGCATCTTCCTGAAGGCCAACTGTCATCCACACACGCAGATGAGACAGTTCTTTCTCACGGGCAATAATTTCTTGCGAAGCTTCATAGTAGGCACCTGAAAGGCTAATAATGCGGTTAAACAGCTCGGGATACAACAGTGCCAAGTGCAGAGACACACTGCCACCCAGTGAATCTCCAGCTAGAATGCGGGACGCTGCATCTTTTCTTATAGGATACTTTTGTTCCACATAGGGAATAATCTCTTCTGCAAAACAGGCAGTGTATGCCGCAAAACGATTACCGAAGGGAGCGTACTCCTGAGTTCTGATCTTGGTGTTTACTTCCACACCTACAATAATGAAGGGTTCTACGCCTTCATCCAGTATGAGCCGGTTGGCGTGTGTTGCAATGCGTCCAAAATTGAAGAATTCCTCTCCATCCTGACAATAGACAACTGGGTAGCTTAAAATTTCATTATAGCCGGGCGGCAAATAAATCCGGAGAGTTCGTGTTTCGCCAAGTAAGCGGCTCTCTACTTCGTCTTTAAGGATGGTTCGTTTTAAATACCGAGAATCCGTCATTTTTCGTCACCTTTCTTGGGTATTATTTTGCATTAAGGATCACAATAAGTTAAGATTACCCTGATTGCAATAGATGTTTAAAATTTCAATCATGTACTAAGCTGTTATAGTAAAAAACACACCCTGTTACATACACAAAAATGTGCTAAACTCAAAAAAAATAACTAAATCTTTGACGCGAGCGATATAACAGGTGTATAATAATCCTATAACAGCGGAACTTGATATTCAAATTTTTTTGTTGAGGTGAAGAAAATGAGCAAGGTTCCTTATGAAGTTTACACAGAGGAAGTTGAGGCTCTGTCCGTGCTTTCTCCGGATGGTGAAATTATCAATAAAGATAAACTGCCTAAACTTACAGATGATCAATTGAAAGAAATTATGTATCGTATGGTATTTACACGTACTTGGGATGACCGTGCTGTTAACTTGGGCCGTCAAGGACGTCTCGGCTTCTACGCTCCGGTATCCGGACAAGAAGCAACAATGGTTGGTAGCGAATTTGCGCTCCAAAAAGAAGACTTTATTGCACCAGGCTACCGAGATATTCCGCAACTCGTTTGGCATGGCCTGCCATTATATCAAGCTTTCTTGTATTCCCGTGGTCATCAACACGGTGGTCAAATACCGGACGGCGTTAACGTATTGATGCCGCAAATCATCATTGGTGCGCAAATTCTGCACGCTATGGGTATTGCAATGGGCTACAAACTGAAAAAACAAAAACAAGTCGTCATTACATATACAGGCGACGGCGGTTCTTCCGAAGGTGATTTCTACGAAGGTCTGAACTACGCTGGTGTATACAAGTTGCCAGTTATTTTCTTTGTGCAAAATAATGGTTACGCGATCACAACGCCATTCTCAAAACAAACGGCTGCTCTTTCGATCGCTCATAAAGCAGTAGCTGCTGGTATTAAAGGCGTGAAAATTGACGGTATGGACGTGCTTGCAGTTATTAAAGCAGTTCAAGAAGCTGCAGAGCGTGGACGTAATGGTGAAGGTGCCACATTGATTGAAGCGGTTACTTACCGTTTCCGTCCACATTCCCTTTCTGATGATGCGACGAAATATCGTTCTAAAGAAGAAGAAGGCGAATGGAATGCGAAAGATCCAATTGCCCGCTTTGCGAAATACCTGGAGAAAAAAGGTCTTTGGACTGAAGAAGACACAGCTCGCGTAAAAGAAGAAGCGAAGGCAAAAGTCAATGAAGAGATCAAAAAAGCTGAGAAAACGGAAAAAATGACAATTCCTGGCTTGATCGATAGTATGTTCGAAACTACGCCTAAGCACTTGGAAGAGCAAAAAGCTGATTTTAAATAATTGAATTTGAGAGAGACCGGGCGGCAACCCGATCCGGTCTGCTTTTCGATTGACCTGAACTGAAACTGATCTGTCAATGTTTAAGGAGGAAATGAAGCAAATGGCACAAATGAACATGAAAGAAGCGATTCGTGACGCACTGCGCGTAGAGTTGAAACGCGACCCTAACGTCCTGCTTTTCGGTGAAGACGTAGGTCATGTAGGTGGCGTATTCCGCGCTACAGAAGGTCTGCAAAAAGAATTTGGCGAAGAACGTGTATTCGATACTCCGCTGGCGGAATCCGCAATCGGAGGTCTTGCTGTCGGTCTGGGTATCCAAGGTTTCCGCCCTGTAGCTGAAATCCAGTTCGTAGGCTTTATCTTTGAAGCGCTCGATCAAATGGCAATTCAAGCATCCCGTATGCGTTACCGTTCCGGTGGACGTTACAATTCTCCAATCGTATTCCGTACACCTTTCGGTGGCGGTGTTAAAGCAGCTGAGCTGCACACAGATTCCCTGGAAGGTCTTTTGACTCAAACACCAGGTATTAAGGTTGTTGTTCCTTCCAACCCTTACGATGCTAAAGGTCTTATGATTGCGTCTATTCGCGATAACGACCCAGTATTTTTCATGGAGCATTTGAACCTGTACCATGCATTCCGTGCTGAAGTTCCTGAGAATGATTATACAGTTGAACTGGGCAAGGCTAATGTAGTTCGTGAAGGTTCCGATGTGACGATCATTACTTACGGTATGATGGTACACACTTCGGTTAAGGCTGCTGAAGAGCTGGAAAAAACAAAGGGTATTAAAGTGGAAATCATTGATTTGCGTACAATCAGCCCGATTGACATTGATACCATTGTTGCTTCCGTTCAAAAAACCAATCGTGCGATCGTTGTTCAAGAAGCGCAAAAGAGCGCAGGTGTGGCTGCTGAAGTTATTGCACAAATTAACGAAAAAGCAATCCTGCATCTGGAAGCACCAGTTCTGCGTGTAGCAGGTCCGGATACCGTTTATCCATTTGCTCAAATTGAAGATACTTGGTTGCCAACGCCAACACGTATCATTGATGCGGTTAATAAAGTAATGGAATTTTAATTAAAGCACACCGTAAATTTGGGAGGTTTTAAACGTGGCAAAATTTGAATATAAATTCCCGGAGCTGGGTGAAGGTCTTCACGAAGGCGAAATCATCAAGATGCACATCAAACCCGGCGACAAAGTAACTGATGATGATATCATCATGGAAGTACAAAATGACAAGGCTGTAGTTGAAGTTCCATGTCCGGTTAATGGTACGGTACAAGAAGTATTTGCCAAAGACGGAGACGTTTTCAACGTAGGTCAAGTCGTGGCTGTCATCGACGCAGAAGGAGAACTTCCTGAGCAAGAAGATGCACCAGAAGCACCAGCTGCTAGCCCTGAGCCAAGTGCTGCTGCACAAAGCGGAGCTGCAGGTGCAGCTAGATTTGAATATAAATTCCCAGAGCTGGGTGAAGGTCTGCACGAAGGTGAAATCATCAAGATGCATATCAAACCCGGTGACAAAGTAACTGATGACGATATCATCATGGAAGTACAAAACGACAAGGCTGTAGTTGAAGTTCCCTGTCCGGTTAATGGTACAGTACAAGAAGTATTTGCCAAAGACGGGGACATCTTTAACGTAGGTCAAGTTGTGGCTGTCATTGCTGCTGAAGGTGAACTTCCAGAACAAGAAGAAGCACCAGCTGCTGTTAAACAAGAAGAGGATGCTGCAAAAGGTGGAGCGAACACGAAACCAGCAACACCAGCTGCTTCCAACAAAGACGTATTAGCTACTCCTAGCGTACGTAAATTTGCTCGTGAGCAAGGTGTTAACATTGCTCAAGTGAGTGGCTCCGGCAAAAATGGTAAAATCACTAAAGAAGATGTAGAAGCTTTCAAAAATGGCGGAGGCCAAGCGGCTGCACCAGTAGCAAAAGAAGCTGCAAAAGCGCAAGAGCCAGCTAAAAAAGAAGCAAAAGCAGCAGCACCATCCGCACCAGCTGCAGATCCGCGTGCTGAGGAAGAACGCGTACCATTTAAAGGTATCCGTAAAGCTATTTCCAATGCGATGGTTAAATCGGCTTACACAGCTCCACACGTTACAATTATGGACGAAGTGGATGTAACTGAGCTGGTTGCTTTCCGTACTCGCATCAAACCAATTGCAGAGAAGAAAGGTACAAAAGTAACTTACCTGCCATTCATCGTAAAAGCTTTGGTTGCCGCTTCCCGTCAATTCCCGGCTCTGAATGCCTCGATCGACGAAGAAGCTAACGAAATTGTCTACAAAAAATACTACAACATCGGTATCGCTACAGATACAGACAACGGCTTGATCGTTCCTGTTATCAAAGATGCTGATCGTAAGAGCATCTGGATGATCGCTGATTCCATCCGTGATCTGGCTGTACGTGGTCGCGATGGAAAATTGGCTGCCAATGAAATGAGAGGAAGTACAATTTCCATCACTAACATTGGTTCCGCAGGCGGTATGTTCTTTACTCCAATCATCAACTTCCCTGAGGTTGCAATTTTGGGTACTGGCCGTATCAGCGAAAAAGCAGTCGTGAAAAACGGTGAAATTGTTGCCGCTCCAGTAATGGCTCTTTCCCTGAGCTTTGACCACCGTATTATTGACGGTGCAACTGCTCAAAACTTCATGAACTATATTAAACAGCTGCTCGCTAACCCTGAGCTGCTTGTAATGGAGGTGTAATCAATGGTAGTAGGAGACGCTTCTCTGGATATTGACACATTGGTTATCGGTGCGGGTCCTGGCGGCTATGTAGCTGCCATCCGTGCCGCACAATTGGGACAAAGCGTATTGATCGTTGATAAATCTGAGCTGGGCGGTGTTTGTTTGAACCGTGGATGTATTCCATCCAAAGCTTTGATCTCTGCGGCTCATCAATACGAAGCAGCTAAACATGGCGAAACTTTCGGTATTACAGCTGAAAATGTAAAAGTTGATTTCGCTAAAACACAAGAATTTAAAAATGGTGTTGTTAAGAAAATGACAGGCGGCGTAAGCGGCTTGCTCAAAGGTAACAAAGTTGAAGTTTTCAATGGTGAGTGCATGTTTATCAACGAAAACGAAGCGCGTGTATTCAACGAACATGAATCACCACGTTACCGTTTTAAAAATGCAATTATCGCAACAGGTTCCCGTCCTATCGAATTGAAGCCATTCCCATTTGGCGGACGTATTCTGTCTTCTACAGAAGCATTGAACCTGCCTGAAATCCCGAAAAGCCTGATCGTTATCGGTGGTGGATACATTGGTGCAGAGCTTGGACAAATGTATTCCAAATTCGGTTCCAAAGTAACGATTATTGAAGGTATGGATACTGTTCTTCCTGGCTTTGACAAAGATATGACTTCCATCGTTTCGAAAAGCATGAAGAAAACAGGTGTCGAAATCTTCACTGGCGCTAAAGCGGAAAGTGCGGAACAAACTGATAAAGATGTGACAGTGAAATTCTCCGTTAACGGTGAAAGCAAAGAAGTAACTGCTGAGTACCTGCTGGTCACTGTTGGACGTCGTCCAAATACAGACGGAGAATTGGGTCTGGATCTGATTGGTGTAGAACTGGATGAACGTGGATTGGTGAAAGTTGATCACCAAGGACGCACTAGCATCCCTCACATCTTCGCAATTGGCGATATTGTTCCTGGTCTTGCTCTGGCTCACAAAGCTTCATATGAAGGTAAAGTAGCTGCTGAGGCAATCGCAGGCCAACCATCTGTAGTAGACTACAAATGTATTCCGGCTGTAGTGTTCACAGATCCAGAATGCTCTAGCGTAGGCTACACAGAGGCACAAGCCAAAGAAAAAGGCTACAATGTCAAAGTTGGCAAGTTCTCTTATGGAGCAAACGGCCGTGCTGTTTCCCTGAACGCTGCTGAAGGCTTTGTAAAAATCGTTGCTGACGCAGATACAGGTCTGGTCCTGGGTACGCAAATCGTAGGTTTGGAAGCTTCCAACCTGATTGCTGAGCTGGGTCTGGCGATTGAAATGGGTGCTACACTCGAAGATATCTCCCTGACTATCCATGCTCACCCTACACTGGGTGAGCTCGTGATGGAAGCAGCGGAAGTTGTAATGGGTCATCCGATTCATGCATTGGCGCCACGTCGCTAATTCCATTTCACTTATCTTGTTTTTGGTTTTCATACATGAAAAAAGAGGCAAGGAGCGCTTTATCTGCGCTCTTTGTCTCTTTTTTTCAGACTTTAACATTATGGGGCTAACATGAAAATTCACACAGTACATGGTCAACAAAGTACCGTACATGATAAACTAAATATAGATAATGGTGCAGATTGAGAAATTTCAAATTTCAAAATTAAAATCGACGATGCTGTTTTTTATTCATGCTCAAAGGAGAGAAACAACGTGCGCAACTACTTGGAATTGCTAGAGGATATTTTAGAGAACGGAGTGGAGAAAGAGGATCGGACAGGGACGGGGACAATTTCTGTTTTTGGAAGACAACTTCGTTTTGATCTGGCCAAGGGCTTCCCGCTGGTGACGACTAAAAGAGTGCATTTGAGATCCGTTATACACGAGCTGTTATGGTTTTTGCGAGGGGAAACCAATATTGCTTATCTCAAGGAAAACGGGGTTAGCATTTGGGATGAATGGGCAGACGAGCAGGGGAATCTGGGGCCTGTATACGGGTCGCAATGGCGTGCCTGGGAAACAAAGGACGGACAACATATTGACCAAATTGCGAATGTCATTGAGGCTATCAAAAACAATCCGGATTCACGTCGACATATCGTCAGTGCCTGGAATGTGGCTGAAATTGAATCTATGAAGTTGCCACCATGTCATTTTGTATTCCAGTTCTACGTAGCTGGAGGAAAGCTTTCCTGTATGTTGACGATGCGTTCAGTGGATACCTTCCTGGGGCTGCCGTTTAACATCGCCAGTTATGCATTGCTAACGCATATGGTTGCACAGCAGTGCGGCTTGGAGCCAGGAGAGTTTATTTGGTCAGGCGGCGATGTGCATATTTATTCAAATCATATACAACAAGTGCATACGCAGCTGAAACGTGATCCGTATCCCTTGCCACAGTTGAAAATTCTGCGCAAGCCAGAATCCATTTTTGATTACACTTATGAGGATTTTGTTTTCGAGAATTACGAACATCACCCAGGGATCAAGGCGCCTGTCGCCATCTGATTAGAGGAGGTGGAAAGATGGGCATTTCAATGATATGGGCTATGGCACAAAATGGTGTGATTGGCCGGGATAATAGGCTCCCTTGGCGCCTTCCCAGAGACATGGCCTTCTTCAAAGCGCAGACGATGCATAAAACGGTACTCATGGGACGCAAAACATGGGAGTCCTTTGGTGGGAAATGCCTTCCTAACCGACGTAACGTCATTTTGACTCGAGATGAGCACTATCAGGCGGAAGGTGCGGAAGTGATCCATACACTGGCGGAAGGGCTCCAGCTAGCACAAGACGAAGAGCTGATGGTCATTGGCGGAGCGGAGATTTACTCGCTGTTTTGGCCACATGCTGATCGGCTGATTGTGACTCGAATCGAGGAGACTTTTGAAGGTGATACGACGTTCCCTGATCTGGATTGGAGTGGTTGGAATATAGTCAGTGAAACGCCAGGTATTAAGGATGATAAAAATCCATATAACTACCGTTTCGTTGTTTACGAGAGAACGGAATAAGAACAGGTAAATTCGACCTAGCTCATTTGAAAAATTAATAAACCATATAAAAAATCCTTTTGGCTGTAGATGCAGAAAGTTGCATAAGTTTTCATTACTTTTACGCTGTATTGTGATACAATAAATCAAATTCAACGAGAACAGACCCTTTCATAACACAAACAGACAAGTTCGAATTTGACTTAAATTCTGAATGGATGATCGGGGTTCATAAGCGAAGAGATGGGGGAACGTAACATGTCTACACCAACTGGATTTATGGAATACACACGACAGCTTCCTGCAGACCGGGACCCGGCGGAGCGTATTAAGGATTGGGAAGAATTCCATAAGCATATGTCTGAAGAAGAGCTGCGTACCCAAGGGGCACGTTGTATGGACTGCGGAACTCCTTATTGTCATACGGGGATGGATCTGATGGGAGCGACTTTAGGCTGCCCGGTTCATAATCTTATTCCGGAATGGAACAATCTCGTATATCGTGGTTTGTGGAAGGAAGCGTTAGAGCGGTTACACAAAACGAATAACTTTCCCGAATTTACGGGGCGTGTCTGTCCTGCACCATGTGAAGGTTCATGTACTGTAGGCCTTATCGGGCAGTCTGTTACCATTAAGACCATTGAGGAAGCGATTATTGAAAAGGGCTTTGAGGAAGGCTGGGTTGTTCCTAATCCGCCAGAAAAACGTACAGGCAAACGAGTGGCTATTGTTGGCTCAGGTCCTGCGGGATTGGCAGCAGCAGCACAGCTTAATAAAGCAGGGCACAGCGTGACTGTGTATGAGCGTGCAGATCGTGTAGGCGGGTTGCTGATGTACGGAATCCCATCTATGAAGCTGGATAAGAAGGTTGTACAGCGCCGTGTAGATTTGTTGGAGGCTGAAGGTATTGAATTCATTACGAATACGGAAATTGGCAAGGATATCCCCACTGAGCAGTTGGTTGCTGATTATGATGCAGTTGTGCTATGTGGTGGATCTACAAAGCCGAGAGAATTCAATATTGAAGGCAGCGATTTGAACGGCGTCCATTATGCTATGGATTATTTGAATGGCACCATCAAAAGTTATCTGGATTCCAATCTCGAAGACGGCAACTATTTGTCCTCCAAAGGCAAGGACGTTATTGTTATCGGTGGCGGTGATACAGGCTCGGACTGTGTAGCTACTTCCTTGCGGCATGGTTGCCGGAGTGTCACTCAATTTGGCACACATGCCAAAGCTCCACTGGAACGTGATCCAATCGCGAATCCTTGGCCGCAGTTTCCGAATGTGTACTCTCTCGATTATGCACAGGAGGAAGCCAAAGCACTGTTCGGGGAAGACCCGCGTGAGTTCTCTATCATGACAACCAAATTTGTGGGTGATGAGAATGGTAATCTGAAAGAACTGCATACCATTCAAATTCAACGTATTGTTGATGAAACAGGACGTAAAATCTACCAACCGATTCCAGGTACGGAACGCGTATTCCCGGCACAAATAGCACTGATTGCGATTGGGTTTGATGGACCTGAGCAAACGATTGTGAAGGAAATCGGTTTGGAAACGGATCGTCGCTCCAACGTTAAGGCACGTTATGGGAAATATGTGACGAATGTGGATAAGGTTTTTGCTGCCGGTGACATGCGCCGCGGACAAAGTCTCGTTGTGTGGGCTATTAATGAAGGCCGAGAAGCTGCACGCGAGGTTGATAAATACCTCATGGGTGCTACCGTTTTGGTATAATTATAAACTTTAGGTTATAAATCAAGTAAGGGCTCCATCTTAGGATGGGGCTTTATTTGTGTTTCAAACTTGTAGACTACTTGTTCAATCGAATTGTATAGAATGCTACATAGAATGTTGTTATTATAATGTCATATAATATTACCTGATTTTGATTACTTAATCATTTTGTTGTTATCTACAGTGATCATAACATAAGAAGTAGGGCTGTGTGTAGCTTTTTTATAGAAAAATGTACATTTATTTAACAGAAAATTAGAATAATCTTAACTATATGTCATATTAAATTACATAAACATGACTCGATTTACTTTGAATGTAGTTTCGATTTGCTTTTACTAATTTCATATTACTTTAAAGGAGGAAGATATGATCTTTTCTGAGGTTACATAAAATCATGACCTGAGAGAACCATGATATCTATGGTATAATAGACGTATATTGTTGAAGCGCTAGACGAAATAAATTTACAAAGGAGCTTTCGCCATGGAGAAGGCTCCTTTTGCATGAGGCCGGGATACCTGTTTTCATTTGTGTTCCATGTATTTTATGGTTCATGGAGGAGAAACAGAAGGCCGTCAGGAAGGAATGGAATGAATGAAGACGTTGATTATTGCTGAGAAACCAGATATGGGACGGACGATTGCTGCTGTAATGGAGCCGCGTGCTAAAAATAACCGTACTTATTTGGAAGGGGAGAAATACATTGTAACGTGGGCGATCGGTCATTTGTTGGGCCTGGCTGAGCCGGATGCTTACGATACTAAGTACAAACGATGGAGTATTCAAGATCTTCCGATTATCCCTGAGCAATTCAAAATTGTACCCAATCCGAAAACAAAAGATCAACTAAAAATAATTGGTGAGCTGGCCAAGCGCTGCAATGCCATCGTGAATGCTTGTGATGCTGGGCGTGAAGGACAGTATATTTTTGCGTTAATTCAGCAGCAGCTAAAGCTCCGACAGCCGGTTAAGCGTTTGTGGATTTCGGACTTGACGGCGGAAAGTATTGCGACAGGCTTTGAACGATTAAGAGATGCCTCGGAGTTTGAATTCCTGACTCAAGCTGCGCGGGCACGAAGTGAAGCGGACTGGCTGATTGGCATGAACGCCTCCAGAGCGTTTACAACCCGACATAACACACTGCTGTCAGTAGGACGAGTTCAGACTCCCGTGTTGGCATTGATTCATGATCGAGAAAAGGAAATTGAAGCATTTCAGTCTCAAACCTTCTATGACGTGTGGGCTGAGTTTAAACAAGATCAGATTAAGTACAAAGGGGCATGGCAGGGAGATCGGCTGACGAAACCGGAAGAAGCCGAGGAAATCGCTGCAGCGGTTCGCGGAAAAGAAGGGAAAATCACCAAATATGATACGAAGCAGACAAAGGAGTATCCCTTTAAGCTGTACGATTTGACGCTGCTTCAGCGCGAGGCGAATGCCAAGTACGGTTATTCAGCTAAAAAAACACTGGATGTGGCACAAGCGCTTTATGAGCGTCACAAGGTCATTTCCTATCCGCGTACGAACTCTAACTATGTGACAGAGCAGAATATAGACGGTATGCATAAGGCATTACGGATGCTGGGAACAGGTCCTTATGCTGAGCTGGTACAACAAGCAAACCCTAATTTGGTCCATAAACAGAATAAATCGGTCTGCAATCCGTCTCGTGTTGAGGATCACCATGCTATTTTGCCGACGCTAAAAAGACCAGGAACGCTCAGCAAAGAGGAACAAAATGTTTATGACCTGGTTATTCGTAGGTTTCTGTCGCATTTTTTTCCGCCGGCTGAATATAAAATGCATACGGTAATGACACAGGTCGACAAGCATCGGTTTAAAACCAATATTAAGGAGCTTCTGTCCTTGGGATGGAAAGTGGTTTTAAACAAGGCTGATCAGGATAAAGGTAAAAAGGGTAAATCATCTAAAAAAGAGGATGAAGAGGAAACCGACGAGTGGACGGACAAGAAGTTTGAAATTGATGCAGGGCGTGCGGTGGATTGTGTGCGCGCTGAGATGAAAGAAAAGGCGACTCAGCCTCCTAAAAGCTATACGGAGGGCACATTGCTTAAAGCGATGGAAAGCGCGGGTAAGCAGATGGAAAATGAGGAATTGCGTGAGGTTATGAAGGATGCCGGCTTAGGTACACCTGCGACCCGAGCTGCCACAATTGAACGATTGAAGAAGGTCGGCTACATTGAAATGAAGGGCAAAAAGATTCTTATTACGGATAAAGGAAAGATGGCTATTAATCTGATTCGTCATGCCGGTGTAGATCTATTAGCCTCACCGGAGATGACGGGTCAATGGGAACGCCGTCTCCATCAGATCTCGAAGGGTGAGGCAGCTCAGGAGAAATTTATGGATAATGTTAAAAGATTCACGTTGTCCATCATTGATAAGGTAAGGCAGCAGCCGCCTGCTCCAGCAAATGCCTTTGGCGAGGAGACCAGGAACAATCGCTCGGGAGGGAAGGGAAACGCCCGCAGTGTAGGTGCGAGTGGAAGTGCAGCCGCCAAAGGAATGGGGCGCACAACCTCAGGGGGCCGTAGCAGTGCGGGAAGTACTGTGCTGGAGCAAGCAGCGTCATCCATAAGACGCGATTCGGCTACAAAAACTGTGCGAAGCTCATCTGATGGACAATCAGATACTTTAGCGAGTCAAAGGAAGACGTTGGGCAGCTGTCCGTGCTCCAATTGCGGTGGAAGCATAATTGAAGGCCGCAAAGGGTATGGGTGCAGCCACTATAAGCAGGGTTGTGGTTTTGTCATTTGGAAGGAATACGCCGGCAAGCAGATTACTGAAACCATGCTCAAGTCCCTGCTCGCGAAGGGGCAGACACAATTGTTGTCTTTTAAGCGTAAAGACGGATCGACCGTCAAAGCGCGGATTGTTCTGGATGCACCAGAAACAGGAAAACTTAGCGTTCGTGAGGAAAATTGAAGCATGAATAGCGATAAATTATCATGAAATCAAGATGATTACTTTTTTGGCTGTGGTCAGATGGCTTCTGAATTCATCAGGAGTCATCTTTTTTTATGCCTACTGGTGCCAAATTAAGTTATAGCAAGATTATACATCCTAAAAATCCCCATAAAAAATAAATAATTAACATTAGATTAAACATTTGTAAGGTACCGACCGATAAAATAATTAAGGGTTTATGCAAGATAAATTTTTTCATTAGTTTATAAGCACCACTCTACATCTTGCGTTCATGAGAACTTCCCTTAATGAATTGTACAATTCAGGGAGTAAAGCACTTAAAAATTAATTTTTTTACAGGAGATAGGAGATGGTGAAGGATCGTGGAAGCAAAAACGGTAACTGTGGCAGACTCAACGCAACTACGCAAACTGGGCAACTCGGATTTAATGCTGTCACCGCTTGGGCTTGGCTGCTGGCAGTTCAGTAACGGAAAAGGGATGATCGGGAAATTCTGGCCGGTGATGTGTCGGGAGGATATACAGCAAATTATCAAGACTAGTTTAGAAGGTGGAATTAATTGGTTTGATACTGCTGAAGCATACGGTGGCGGACAGTCTGAGCAGCTACTGGCCGATACGCTAAATGAGATTGGAGGGCCGCTCGCGGGACAGGCAAATATCGCGACGAAATGGTGGCCGGCCTTTCGCACTGCAGACAGCATCACAGCAACGATTGATGTACGTATTCACCATTTGGCTCAACGGACGATTCACCTTTACCAGGTGCATTCGCCATACTCCTTTGCTTCGGTTGGCGCGACGATGAATGCGATGGCTAAATTGGTCAAGCAAGGTAAGATTAAATATGTGGGTGTAAGCAACTTCTCCGCGCAACAAATACGTGAGGCCGATCGTGTGTTGCGAGAGCACGGCCTTCGACTGGTTTCGAATCAGGTAAAATACAGCTTGCTCGATCGTAGAATCGAGCAGAATGGAATTTTGGATACGGCCAAAGAGCTCGGCGTGGCGATCATCGCATACTCCCCATTAATGCAGGGGATCTTAAGCGGAAAATTTCATAAAAATCCTGCTCTGGTCAAGTCGATCAAGGGTCCTCGTAAATGGACGCCGGCATTCCGGAATTCAGGGCTGCAGAGATCGAAGCCGCTGATTGAAGTGCTGGAACAGTTGGCTCAGCAATATAATTCGACACCAACACAGATTGCCCTGAATTGGCTAATTAATGCTCACGGCGAGAGGGTATTTGCGATACCCGGGGCTTCAAAGGTACATCATGCCCAGGAGAATGTAAAGGCGATGAAGTTTACCTTAACAGCCAGTGAGATTGAGATGGTCAGCCATGTTTCCAACCAAGTGCTCAGATCCAAGTAATCGTAGGCTCACGTTCACCAACTGTCTCCACTCCCCCTAAACTTACAACGCCAATATCGGCGAAACACCAAATGCGAGAGAAGCCTTCAAAGTATTATGGTATTATTAGAAACTTAGAAGTTATTGACAAAATTATATTTTTTTCATATGATACAATTAATTTTATTAATTTCATAATATGTACAAATACTAAAGCCGATTGAGCGAATCATAAAAAAACGTAGTCGCCAAGGTTGTGCAGGCTGGTATATCTGAGTTTTGGGGGTGGAGATTAGCAGGAATGAAATAAAATACATTGAAGCTGTCGGAAGACGGCAATTTAATGGCTTACTGGAACATTTTACTCGGCATCTAACAACGTGTTTTAAACCCTTCCGAAAGGCTTGTGTTGCAGCCTCAGTGTGGGCTGAGTCCTGATATAGACTATAGAAAGTCTAATTTTTTGAATGTATAAAGCCTGGTGTTTTAAAAATATGAAAAAATATACTTATTTATTTCCCGTTAATCGTAAACACCTCGAAAGTGGTGGACACAAAGCCATGGGTCTAAAGCTGAATTAAACAGCCATGATTGCCAGGTTGCCGAAGGAAACCGGGCGAAGTCTGCTGCCTGTTCCTGTGCTTTTATATGGGAACAGGCTTCTTTTATTTACAGCAGTAAAGCATTTATGTATATAGGTAAAGTGTATGGAATGATAAACAACAGGAGGTAATTTTATGGAAACGAGCATGATAACTATTAAGGAGTATCCGTTGAGCTCCTATCAGAAAGACATATGGTTTGAACAGTGCATGTACCCTGACAAACCTATTTACAATATTGGTGGGTATGTTGAGATCAAAGGAAGCCTGGATACGACTATCATGAAGGAGTGCTTGCATTTACTAATCAGACAGAACGATTCTCTTAGTGCCCGTTTTATCGGTAAAGAGGGAGAACCCTATTTAACATTCTTGCCGGAAGTCGAATATGAAGTTCCGTTATATGATTTTTCGATGAAGGAAAATCCAAATTCTTTTTGTATTAACTGGATGAAAAAAGAGTTTTTGAAGCCTTTTCAATCAGATCGCTATTATTTTCAATTTGATTTATTGCAAGGTGCTCCCAATACCTATTTCATTTTACTTAAGGTTCACCATTTGGTGATCGACGGATGGGGATTTGCTCTCTTAATCAATCAAATCTTTGACAATTATAATAAACTCACGCAAGGAATTGACGAGATGAACAGAACGGTCTATTCCTATGCTGATTTTATCTCCGATAATCAGGATTATCTGAATTCTCCGGCCTTTTTGAAAGATAGGGAGTTCTGGAAGAACAAATATCAAACTATTCCCGAGCCTCTATTGAGCAGAGGGGTGAACCTCGATGAAGGTGATTCCGCTTGGAGTGATCGGCGAACCTTAACGATAAACAAGGCCTTATACAATCAAATGATTGAATTTTGCAAAGCGGAAGGGTGTTCGTCGTTTCATTACTTTTTAGGCATACTGTTCCTTTATTTCAGCAGGGTTTGCAACCGAAACGAAATGGTCATCGGCGTCCCGGTTTTTAACCGGGGTAAAGCAACATACAAGCAGACAATGGGGCATTTCGCTAATGTGCTGCCGCTGCGCATCTGTCCTGAAGAGGATATAAGCTTTAAGGAGCTGCTAAAGCGCATTAAACGTGAGCTCATGCAATGCTACCGACATCAGAAAATGTCCTTTGGTGAAATTTACCGGGCAGTTAACGAGCATAGTAATGAGAAAGGTAAGCTGTTTGATATATCGCTTTCTTTCGAGGAACAGGAAAATAGAGAAACGCTGATCGGTGCAGCAACCCGGATTATGAGCATACCGCATCATCATGAAAGGAATGCGCTCAATCTCCTGATATGGGGACAAGAAGGTGAAGCGGATGTAACTATTAATTTTGACTATCAAATACAGATTTTCGAAAGATTCATCCCCATTGAGAACGTTATCTCCCACTTTGAGCATTTATTTGCTCAAGTCATGGAGCAAAGTGAAACTCTTATTTCGCAAATCGAAATCGTGCCAGACGAAGAAAGAAGTATGCTAGTCCGCGATTTTAACCGCACAGAGTTGGAATATCCGAAGGAACAAACGATTCACGGGCTGTTTGAGGAACGAGCGAAGCAAAGAGCGGAGCATCCGGCCTTGGTCTGGGGAGAACAAACGCTGACCTATCGGGAGCTGAACGAACGGGCCAATCGACTGGCCACTGTCTTGAGGGCACGTGGAGT
>NZ_VIJZ01000028.1 GCF_006874425.1 Paenibacillus ottowii | reverse complement strand
ACTCCACGTGCCCTCAAGACAGTGGCCAGTCGATTGGCCCGTTCGTTCAGCTCCCGATAGGTCAGCGTTTGTTCTCCCCAGACCAAGGCCGGATGCTCCGCTCTTTGCTTCGCTCGTTCCTCAAACAACCCCTGAATCGTTTGTTCCTTCAGATATTCCAACTCTGTGCGGTTAAAATCGCGAACTAGCATACTCTTTTCTTCCTCCGGTACGATCTCGATATCTTCGATCCTCACCTTTGGACAACGGATAATTTCACGGATGATCATTTTAACCTGTCCAGCTACCCGCTCCATTAAGCCTCTGTCATAGGCCAAACTATTGTAGCGGAATTTGATCTGTAAATCGTTCTCAGGTACAACAATGAAATTAAAATCAAAATTCGTCTGTTCGGACACCTTCGTGGACAATACGCTCAAACCTGTTTCGTGGTCGCCCTGTCCTTTGACTGCTTCCTCTATCGGATAGTTTTCAAAGGCCAGCAGATTTTGCACCAATCCGCCTCCATGAGCGGTCCGGGACTGAATTTCCGCCAGCGGATAATAGTGATGTTGCTCCGATGCCCATGCTTCCTGTTGCAGTTTGGCAATCAGCGTCGAGAAGCTTTCTTCCTTTTCTGCCCGAATTCTGACAGGAATCGTATTAATAAATAGACCTACCATCTGTTCAACGCCTTGAATTTCTGCCGGTCTACCCGAGACAACCGTTCCAAACACCACATCCCGAGTATTGTTGTACCGTTGCAGCAGGATTCCCCATATGGCCTGTATCACAGTACTTAACGTTGCGCCACTTTCTCTTGCGATTCTCTCCAAACTCACCTTGGTTTCCCTATTTATCGTAAAATCGTATTCTTCCTGAATGTATGCCGAATTAGTTATACCCCCTTTGATTTTGGGCAGCAGCGCAGGCTGTTCGTATTCCGTAAGATAGTTTTCCCAGTAAGCCGCCGTTTTCCGATCATCCCTTTGTTCTAACCACTGGATATATTGACGATAAGGATGCACCGTATCTAATTGCGGTATGCTTTCTTTACGAAGCGAACTGTAAACTTCCAACAGCTCTTTAAATACAATGCCGAGACACCATCCATCCATAATGATATGATGAAAGCTCCAAATCAAACGGTAGCTGTCGGTACTCATTCTAATCAAAGCGAATCTGATCAGCGGCTCCCGAGTGAGGTCGAAACCCTTTTCTCTGTCCTTCTCTAAATAGGCTTCAAAATAGTTTTCTTTCTCTCCCTCTGTCAAGAAGGAAATATACTCAAAAAACATTTCAGCCGGTCTGTCCTTTAAAACGACTTGAAGCGGTTTTCCTACCTTTTCATAAATAAAAGCGGTTCGCAAAATATCGTGCCTTTGAATTACCTGCTGAAAAGCTCGCTCAAACAAACTTCTATCGATCTCACCCTTCAGGCTGATCACGGCCTGTTCAAAATACGCATGTGAGTTCTGCTCCCTTAGGAAGTGGTATAGCATTCCCGACTGCATAGGGGTCAGTGTATAAATATCTGTGATATTGGACCTGGAACCCCCTATTGCACGGTATACCTCTTCTACCTCCTCTATCATAATGTTCCTCGAACTCACATCACTGGTCGTCAGTTCCGTATATTCCCGTGATGTGCAATGCTCGATAATTTGCTCCAGATTGCGTTTAAAGTCTTCCGCCACCTTGATCAACGTAGCCCTTTCATATTCATCCTTGTGATAGGCGAAGTTCAACCGCAGCTTTCCATCAGCCACTCTGCCGTTAATGTCCAGGCAATAAGGTCTCTGCATATCAGGTGAAATGGTCTCATCGCCAAGAACATCAGAGAGGGTAAATATTTCAGTATCGATATCCCGGTCAAACTGCCCCAGGTAGTTGAAGCTGATCTCAGGCCGCAATTTAAATCTTAAGATTTCTTCGTCCTGAAGAATCGTTTGGTATTTTAAAATGCCATAGCCAATGCCTTTATGCGGAATGCGCCGGAGGCTTTCTTTGACAGCTTTCAGGCGGGAAGACACATCTTTGACACCTGACATATCCAAAATCACAGGGTATTGGGCGGTAAACCAGCCAACGGTTCTGCTGATATCCACATCCTGAATGATATCTTCGCGCCCATGCCCTTCCAGGTTAACAAGTACCTTGTCTTCTCCAATCCATTCACGAATCGACTCTCCCAGTGCCATCAAAAGAACATCGTTGATTTCCGTATTGTAAGCCTTGTTCACTTCTCTCAGCAGCTTGGCGGTTTGGGCTTCATCCAACTCAACTTCGATATGATCGCTATCCATATATGTTCTGCTATGAACGTAATGATCCTTGGGAATAGGCTTGATTTCATTCCGCTCCAGTTCGCGCCAATATGTGATTTCTTGCAGAAGCTCCCCGCTGCCGGCATACGCATAAAGTTGTTCAGACCATGCGCGGAAAGAGTCCGTTTTCCCTCTGAATGTGATTTTATCTCCCTTCTGCGCCTGTCGGTATCCCGTAGAAAGATCCTCAAAAAGAATCCGCCAAGAGATCCCGTCAACCACCAGATGGTGAATACTTAGGCACAGATAGTCACCGTCTTTTGTTTTGAATAAACCCGCATGTAGCAGAGGTCCCCGTTCTATATCCATACCTGACTGAAGCTTGGCAGCTTCTTCCTTTACGGAGTTATCATATATATCCTGATTTGTTAAATCCTTTACCTCCAGCGAATATAGTTCGCCTTCTGTATCCCGGTTGAACAAAACCACCTGTTCCGCCTTCTCACGCACTACAATACGCAAAGCATCATGATGTTCCACCAAACGGTCGAGTACTTTTCTTAACATCAATTCGTCAAACCCTTGTTTCTTATGTAACAGAACAGACTGGTTGAAATGATGTTTTGCCGCAAATGGCTGCTCGAAAAACCAGCTTTGGATAGGCGTGGGCAGGATTTCCCCTGTTACCGTTCCTTGAAAAGCAGTGTGCTCGACAGATTGTACATAAGTACTCAATTGTTCGATCACAGGGTGATCAAAAAGATCCTTCAGTTGCAGTTTAAGTTTATAGTCATGAAGCTTGGACACAATCTGGATGGCTTTAATAGAATCTCCCCCCAGATTCAGAAAATGATCCTTAATGCTAACTCGCTCAATTTTTAAGACATTTCCCCATATTTCAGCCAATATCTCCTCTATTTTGTTTCTCGGTGCCACATACTCCTCTCCTGCATCCACACTTAGATCGGGTTCGGGCAATACCTTTCGGTCAATTTTTCCACTAGGGGTCATCGGCAGCTCATCCAGTTGCATAAAGCTGGACGGTACCATGTAATCAGGCAGCTCCTGCAAAAGTTGTGCCCGCAGCTCATTCACTC
>NZ_VIJZ01000027.1 GCF_006874425.1 Paenibacillus ottowii | reverse complement strand
TTTTCGATCAACTGAACCCGCAGCAATGGGGCTTGGGCGAGATCAAAGGCACGTACAAAGTCTTGGGCGTACTGCGGGGTCTCGTCTTCGCTTGCCTGCACATGCTCCACGCTGAATGGGGCACTGGATTCAATCCGCTGAATCACCTCGCCATCGATCATCTCGAATCGGGTTCGCAAGGCTTCATGACGGGCAATCAGCTGGCGGAAGGCTTGCTCCAGTCGCTCTTTATCCAAGGAGCCTTCGATAATCAAAGCTCCCGGCATGTTATAGCTCACCTCTCCCCCTTCGAGATGGCTCAGCACGTACATCCGTTTTTGTGCCGAAGAAACAGGATAATATGCGCGCGCCTCCACCACAGGTATGGATACATACGTTTGCGGGGTCTGATCTTCACCCATCACCTGTACCAATTGCTCAATCGTCGGATATTGGAAAATGTCTCGCAAGGCCAGCTTGTAATTCAGCTCCTGATGGATTTTCGCCATCAGGGTGGTGGCACGCAGTGAATGTCCGCCCACTTCAAAGAAGTTATCCTGGATGCCTATCCGCCGATGATTCAGAACGCTTTGCCAAATACGTACCAATTGCTCTTCCAGCGGTGTGCGCGGCGCCACGTACTCCGTGCCTCCTTCAAGGCGCGCTTCCGGCGCAGGCAGCGCTTTGCGGTCAATTTTCCCGTTTGGTGTCAGCGGGAATCGATCCAGCTGTACGACATACGTCGGGATCATATAGTTCGGCAGTTTAGGCTGGAGTGTGCTGCGTAGCTCCGGCAAATTCAGCGCCTCCGAGGCGACGACATACGCGCACAGATCCTTGTCTCCGTCTTCGTTTTCCCAGGCGGTGACGATGGCTTTCTGAATCCCATCCACAGTCAGCAGCTGCGCTTCCACCTCGCCCAGTTCAATCCGGAAGCCCCGGATTTTGACCTGATCATCCATCCGGCCGATAAAGTCCACATGGCCGTCCGGCATCCACCGCGCTAAATCGCCGGTGCGGTACAGTCGTTCACCTGGTACGTACGGGTTCGCTACGAATTTCTCGGCCGTCAGGTCCGCACGGTTCAGATATCCCCGTGCGACCCCGGCTCCGCCAATGCACAGCTCGCCCAGTACACCGATCGGCACCGGATTTAGCTGGCTGTCCACGATGTAAAAGCGTGCGTTCAGCCATGCCTGCCCAATCGGCACATGGCCGCTACTTGGCAGCTTCGACAGCGCTTCGTCATAGAAGCTGGAGTCAATCGCTGCTTCCGTGACGCCGTAGCTGTTAATAATGCGGATCTCTGCCCCAAACCGTTCTTGCAGCACCCGGTAGTCCGTCACGCTGCAGCTATCTGAGCTCGTGATCAGCAGTTCCAGACTGCTCATGTCCAGTCCCTGTTCATGCACATACTGCATAAACGGTACGATCAACGCTGGTGTGGATTCGAACACCGTAATTTGATAATCATGAATCCATCCGTGCAGACGGCTAAAATCAATGCGATCATCTTTCGGACAGATGACCATCGTGCCCCCGTTATAAAGCGTCCGTGCAATATCGCCGACGAACACGTCGAAGGAGAAGCTTGCCAGTTGTAGTAGTCGTACTGGGAACTCGCTCAGACGATAATCCCGGCGATACGCCGTAGCCGTATTGACCAAGCTGCGATGCTCGATCATAACGCCTTTCGGACGTCCGGTTGTCCCGGAGGTGTAAATCACATACGCTAAATCGTGCGGTTCGTTGATGTGATCTACGTCTGTCATATCCCCGGTGTACAGTGACTCATCGTCTAATGCCAGCATGGTTTGCAGACGCAGCTTTGTTGCCGATTCAGATGCTGCTTCGCCATTAGGTGGCGAATCTGCTGTATCATTCACGGTTCCATGAAGAGTACCTGATTCGATCGTTTCAGCGCTAACGGCTTTTTCCAACTCATCCTTAGTCTTGCCCCCGGATAAGGACTGCCTACTTTCATTCAGCCATGCTTGGGCACGCTCTTGCAATCCCGTCTGGGTCAACAGCACCGTCGCACCACTATCCTCCAGCATGAAACGAATCCGTTCGGACGGATAGTCTGCATCCAGCGGCACATAGGCGCCTCCAGCCTTCCATACCGCCAATACGCCAACCAGCATGTCTACCGAACGTTCACTCCAAATGCCGACAATCGACTCGCATCCAATGCCTTCATTTCTCAATCTGCGAGCGAGTTGGTTCGCACGCTCATTTAGCTCGCGGTACGTCAGCTGTTGCTCTTCGTACACCACCGCCACGTGATCCGGTACAAGCTGAGCCTGTTCTTCCACCAAGGCATGGAACAGGGCTCCTGCTTCGCCTGCAGCAACATCTCTTACTCCCACTTCTCCAAAACCGTGGATAAGTTGCTCTTTTTCCTCGGCAGTGACCATATTCAAAGTTGCCAGTGGCTGCTGCGGATGATCGGCAATCGCTCGAACGATTTCCGCAAAATGCTGGGCTAATCGCATCATGGTCTCCGGCTTATATAGCGCCGTGCTGTATTCCAGGCTGCACAGCATACCTTCCGGCTGCTCTACGGCCTCCAAGCTCAAATCAAATTTGGCTGTATGATTGTCCAGTGGATAGGAGTTCAAGGTCAGACCTTCCAGCTCGAATTCCTGCTGTTCCAAGGTCTTCAATTCAAACATCGTGTCAAACAACGCATTCCGGCTCGTATCCCGCGCTACATTCAGCTTTTCCACCAGTTCCTCAAACGGATAGTCCTGGTGCTCATACGCACTGAGCGCGTGCTCCTTGACCTCTTGCAGATAATCCAGGAAGGTTTTGTCGCTGGACGGATAATTGCGGATCGCCAGCGTGTTAATGAAGACACCGACCAGACTTTCCAGTTCGGCATGCGGTCGTCCGGCAATTGGCGTGCCGACGATGATGTCCTCTTGACCTGTGTATTTATGCAAGAGCGTGGTGTACGCCGCCAGCAGCACCATATACAAGGTAGCGCCGGTCTGCGCCGCCAGTTCTTTCAGGCGTTCACTCACCTCACGCCCCAGTACAAATTCGATCGTATCCCCTGCCGTACTCTGTACCGCTGGGCGGACAAAGTCCGTAGAGAGATCCAGTACAGGTAATTCACCTTGGAAGGTATTCAGCCAGTATGCTTCCTGACGCTGCATCCATTCCTGATGGGCTTCGCTTTGCTGCCATACGGCATAATCCTTGTACTGTATCCGCAACGGCGCCAGCTCTTCACCGCCATACAAGCGGACAAACTCATCGGTCAGGACCTCCATGGACACCCCATCCGAAACGATATGGTGCATGTCGAGCATAAGCAGATGTTGAGCCTCCTGCTCTACCCCTGATACGCCCAAATCCACCAAACCTACCCGCAGCAGCGGCGCAGCTTTGAGATCAAACGGACGGACAAATCGCCGCACCCGTTCTTGCACTTCTACGTTGACCCTTGTGTACCTATTTGTAGTTGTGTCCTGAGCTGCATCCGCCGTCGCACCTGCTGCTTGTACCTTCGTATATTCCACCTCAAACGGCACGGTATCCTCAATCCATTGCATCGGCTCACTGTCGATCAGCTCAAAGCGGGTACGCAA
>NZ_VIJZ01000026.1 GCF_006874425.1 Paenibacillus ottowii | reverse complement strand
ATAGTGGATCTTTGGGTAAAGGGACTGGCGATGAATTGGAGCATGCTTTATGGAGATGCCAAGCCGCAGAGAATAAGCCTGCCAGCCTATCCTTTTGCAAAGGAACGGTATTGGATCACGGATATTAAAACCAAGCAGGCTTCCATTGAATCTCCCAAAGCTGTACAGCCAACGGATATATTTGCTGATCAAAAAACACCTGAAACAGCGGCAGATAGTTCGCAAATGAATGGAAATAAAAGCGACGATCCTTATTCCCAAGCTATTCCTTCATATATCCAGAATATTCAAAATCATATTTCAGCCAGTGTTAAAATGAAGAAAATGCCAGATATTTCTTATCTAGCGGCTGAATACGAAAGAATTCCTTCGACTATGGTCGACAACCAAGCTTACTCGGAACAGGATAGGGCGACGCGAGGGACTAATCGGATGAGGAGGCTTACAGATGAAGGAAATGAATGATGTCTTATGCAGACTACTATGGGGGTATTTGCAATTGATGGGATTATGCCCCCATGCACATATGGACAAGAAAGCTATGATTAATGATTTTAAAACCCAAACAGCATTGCTGAATTTATACGATCGCTGGCTTGAAGAAAGCATAGAGGTATTGGCGCGGAATCATTATTTTTACCGTAAAGGAGATTCTTATAGCGTAACGGATACAGCTTTGGTTGATCTGCAGGCTGTATGGAACGAATGGGAATTGAAGAAAGGGGAATGGCTGAAAAATCCGGATCTCTCGGCCTGGGTTGTACTCGTAGAATCAACATTGCGCAAGTTGCCGGAAATTTTGACCGGAAACATACCTGCCACTGACATTGTTTTTCCTCAGTCCTCTATGAAGCTGGTAGAAGGTATATATAAAAATAGTCCTGCAGCAGATTACTTTAATGAAGTGCTGGGGGATATTGTAGTTTCCTACTTGAATGAACGGCTTAAGCATGACCCGTCAGGGTCGATTCGAATTATTGAAATTGGTGCAGGCACTGGAGGAACCAGCGCGATGCTCTTCCGGAAGCTTCGACCTTATCAGGAGCATATTCGTGAATACTGTTATACCGATAAATCCAGAGCATTTTTATTGCATGCGCAAAAAGAGTACGGCCCGCAAAATCCTTACCTGACTTATAAAATTTTTAATGTGGAAGAGTCGGCTGTGAGACAAGATATCGACACGGGCGGATATGATATTGCAATTGCCACCAATGTCCTGCACGCCACGAGGAACATTCGGCAGACATTAGGCAATGTCAAAGCATCGCTGCGAAAAAACGGCCTGATTCTTATCAATGAAATCAGTGGAAACTCGCTGTTAAACCACCTAACCTTTGGCCTGTTGGAGGGATGGTGGCTTTATAATGACCCCGAGCTGCGCATTCCAGGCTCTCCCGGTTTATACCCTGAACGTTGGCAGGAGGTATTGGAAAGCGAGGGGTTCCGGTCGGTCTTCTTCCCCGCTCAGGAAGCGCATGAAGTAGGCCAGCAAATTATTGTGGCTGAAAGCGATGGCATACTTCGGGATCAACAGAAGCTTGAACCTGGCAAGCCTCCATTGAAACAGCGTGACAAAGGGATTCAACCAGCTACTGATGTAACTGATGAGATGGCTAAAGAGCATGTCAGGGAGCTTATCGTAGAGAAGTTGGCTGAGGCCTTGAATGTGGAGTCTTCAATGATTGATGTCCATGAGTCATTCGCAGATTATGGCCTGGACTCTATTCTTGGCGTCAACTTTGTACAGGATGTTAATCAGGGGCTGGGCATTCATTTGCAGACCACAGACATCTTTGATTACAGTTCGGTCAAACAGCTGACGGTATACATTTTAAGCCAATTCGGCGACACCGTTTTACAAGTCTTGGGACACAATGCTGATGCTGATCCAGTTGAGGATGGGAAAGATGCGAGCCATGAAACCCAAGCGCCTGAGGAACCGGAGTATATCTTCAATCCAGTTCAAACGGTAAGAGCATCCATTGAGCCAGAGAGACCCAAACAGGAGAATGCAGGAAGAAGCTTAGCGCAAAGAGAGCCGATTGCAATTATTGGAATGAGCGGGCGGTTTGCCGGGTCTGATAATGTACATGAGCTTTGGAACCACCTTAAAAATGGCGACGATTTAGTAAAAGAGGTAACTCGCTGGGATCTTTCAAAATACCAGGAAAAAAACACGAATTACTGCAATTATGGAAGTTTTCTGGAAGATATTGATAAGTTTGATCCGCTTTTTTTCAATATTTCGGGGCTGGAAGCGACCTACATGGATCCACAGCAGCGGTTGTTTCTGGAGGAAGCATGGCATGCTCTAGAGGATGCGGGCTATGCGGGTGCAGGGATAGATGGACGTCGGTGTGGAGTTTATGTAGGCTGTGCCGAAGGAGATTACCAGCGACTGCTGGGTGAAGACCTTCCTCCGCAAGCACTGTGGGGCCATATGGGCTCCGTGATTCCCGCCAGAATTTCCTACTACTTGAATCTTCACGGACCGGCGATAGCTGTAGATACAGCTTGTTCCAGTTCGTTAGTTGCCGCCCATCTTGCTTGCCAAAGCTTATGGTCTGGAGAAACGGATATGGCTTTAGCTGGCGGGGTGTATATTCATACGACCCCTCGCTGCTATTTATATGGTGACAGGGCAGGAATGCTATCTCACACAGGGCACTGTTATACCTTTGATGACAGAGCAGACGGAATGGTTCCAGGAGAGGCTGTTGGCGCGGTTTTACTCAAACGGCTTGACGAAGCAGTTGCCGATGGTGACCATATCTATGGGGTAATTTTAGGCTCAGCAATCAATCAGGACGGTACTACGAATGGACTTACTGCACCAAGCCAGAAGTCTCAGGAGCGACTGGAGCAATATGTGTACGATACTTTTCATATCCATCCAGAGCAAATCCAATTGGTGGAGGCACATGGCACGGGTACCAAGTTGGGAGATCCAATTGAATACCAGGCATTGACGCGAACATTTAGAAAATATACGGACAAGAAGGAATATTGCGCGATCGGGTCTATTAAGACGAATATCGGTCACACGCAAATTGCAGCAGGAATCACAGGAGTGATCAAGTTGTTATTGTCACTAAAGCATGAGCAGATTCCGCCTTCACTTCATTTTCGATCAGGTAATTCCAATATTCAATTTGCGGACAGTCCTTTTTATGTCAATACGCAATTGCAAAATTGGCTGATTGAGCCTGAAGCCAAGCGCTGCGCCGCAGTCAGCTCTTTTGGTGCTAGTGGCACCAATGCTCATATGGTTATCGAAGAGGCTCCACGTATGAAACGAAGACATTCTGAAAAGCCGGGGTATTTCATCCCGCTGTCCGCTCGAACTTCTCAACAATTACGCCGCCAGGTTGAGCAACTGATTGCTTATTGCGAACAGGAGCCTGAGGCAGACTGCGGTAACATGAGCTATACATTATTGCTTGGGAGAAAGCATTGCAATCATCGGCTTGCATGTGTTGCCCGTAATCAAGGTGAACTTGTTATGTCCCTTAAAAGGTGGCTGGATAAAGGCAGTGCTTCTCAAGTTTATTATTCTGAACTGCATGAAAAAGACCAACGCATTCAAACGTCCTTGAAAAGATATGGAAATGAATGTATTCAAAACTGTCAAAATGCAGGTGATGTCCGTGAGTATTTGGAGTTTTTAACTACGATTGCGGACTTATATGTGCAAGGATATCCGTTAGATTTTGAGCGTTTGTTTTCAAATGAACAGTACTCCAGAATTCCGCTGCCGACTTATCCTTTTGCAAAAGAGCGGTACTGGGCGCCGGGGAATGAAGCCCAAATGACTAAAAGCTTAGGCACAAAGAGTGAAATCAAATCAACGATTACCAGAGCAGAGGAAACACCAGTGGTTACAGCTAGCCATACCCTGCTGCTGGAGCCAGTTTGGAAGGAGCAGGACGTGGCGCTGGAGGTCGAAGCACCTGTCTATGACCGCCGTATCATTTTGCTGTGTGAGCCGGACGAAGTTTTATCTGAACGGCTCGAAGCACGAGTGAACGGAGCTGCACAGGTCTTGGCCTTCACATCCGGGAAAAGCCGGGTGGATGAGCGGTTTCAGGCCTATGCAGTGCACGCCTTTGAGAGCATCCAAGGCCTACTCAAAGACAAGCCTACCGGAAGGGTGCTGGTCCAGCTTGTCGTGGCGGCGGCTGGAGAAGGGCAGCTTTTCTCAGGACTTTCGGGTCTGCTGAAGACCGCTAGGCTGGAAAATCCAAAACTCATCGGCCAATTGATCGAAGT
>NZ_VIJZ01000025.1 GCF_006874425.1 Paenibacillus ottowii | reverse complement strand
AAGCTTCTAAATAACCCCGCTCGACTTGCATGTATTAGGCACGCCGCCAGCGTTCGTCCTGAGCCAGGATCAAACTCTCCATTAAAGACCAACCGAAGCTAGTTTATTAAAAGAGCGATTAGCTCATTTTGAAACTGACGAGATAAAATATCTCATGTTTGATTTTGCGAACAAAATCAGTTTACTCACTCGTTGTTCAGTTTTCAAAGATCAAACTTTTTCTTCACCGCATTTTTCAGCAGCTATAAGATTATATCATGTTCGTTTCAAAAATGCAAGGGTTATTTTTTTCTCCTTTTTACGAAGATCATTTCGCCCTATTTATTATCTTCTGAAACGGCTGTTTTGTTGTCAGCTCAAATAATATATCATTTTGAACTACAAATTACAACTTGTAATAAATTACAATTCCCATGATGCTCGTTCCTTTTATTTGCTTATGGTCAGAACTTACAATTAGACGGAGTTTTTTAGCCCCCGCCTAACGATACTCATCATTCTATAGTCTACAAATCTCATGGGCACATTGACCATACGAAGGACAACAGCACATGCCACGCAACACTTTGAGGTCATGAATAACGATTTTTCCGTCTCTCGTATCCAGAGTTCCCTGCTCTTTTAACGAGCTTAGCATCCGGTTCACACTTTCGCGCGTTGCTCCAATCATCTCACCTAGTTCGGAGTGACTTAGCTTCATATTTAGTAAAATGCCATCTTTCACAGCAACACCACATGTATTACTTGCACGGATCAATGTAGACGCTAGTGCCCCTGTTTTGCCATACAATAGTAAGTCTCGAAACCGTGATTGCATAATCCGTTGTTTCATCGCCATCCACTGTATAAACTGAAGTGCCATCTCCCCATTTTTAGACAGAAGAGATTCCAGATCCTTAACAAACACGACACCTAACTCACACACATCGGCTGTTTCTGCAGTGCAACTATACTCTTCTCCATCTATCCCACTAAACTCCCCGATCAAATCGCCTTGATGCTGAATAGTTAGAATCAATTCTTTGCCATCTTCTGTCGATTTACGGAGTTTAACATGACCTGAATGTATATAATAAAGCTGCTCCGCATCATCACCCTCCCTGAAAAGCATAACGCCTGCCTTTACCTTCTTCCAGGACATGATATCTTTTAACAGCTCAAAATACTCTTCCGTCAGAAAAAGTTGAATTCCCGTGCGCTGTGCTTCGTCCCCAAACCGTTCCATACAAGTGGCTTGCATATTAGCGTCCTCCTCGTGTTTACCTGATATCCTTATCATAATATTTTGATGGTTGGGTTGTTATCGGGAGAACACCTGATTTTGCACCTCCCTACTCCCTGATTTGCAGTGATAAATATCACTTCCAAGATTATCTAACTGCCTATTTTATCGCTCCTTCCCTTATAAATTACCCACTCTAATGAAAAGTCAGTGTTTCCTGAACCTATAGATCAGGGGGTTCCCTGAATTACTTTTATACCTGTCGGAATTACAATAAATTAGAGCTACAGTTTGGTTAAGAAAAAGGATGTGTCTTCTATGCTGCAAATAACGGATGAAATGCGAAAAGAACTAAACCAGTTGCGAAATCATATTCATGGGGATCTCACTGCCCTTGCATTTATGTCCAAGTCAGGGGGTAAGTTACATTGGTATTATGCCTCCGGCAGTCGAAACAACCGCTATCGCCTTATCTCTTTTAAAGTCGGGCATGGGGTTGCCGGGATGGCTGTTCGTCTGGGACGTACTGTAACCGTTAGCGCTTTAATATCAGGTAGTATACGTTTACGCCAAGAGTGTGCGCTTATGCTGGCCGAACAGTTACATTCTGCAGTAGCCATTCCCTTTTCCAGTACGGGAGACTTGCCCAATGGTGTGCTACTTCTTGGTAACCGTGAAGTGAGAACATTCAGCGATTCTGATGTAGCCCAAGCGACTCAAGTCGCTCATCGCCTTGGCCAGCTATGTGCCCTCCCTCTCACTCCATAAATTGATAATTGAATATAAAATAAATTATAAAATAAGTCCATATGAACGGATCATCTAACGATCTCTGTTGATTGAAATCCCTAAAATTTGCTATGATTATGACAAAACGCACGGTTTTTTACCGTTCGAGGGGATGACTAATTGATTCGTATACTTGTAGTGGATGATCATGTTGTCGTACGTTCTGGCCTCATGGCCCTATTGGACGGCAAAAACGGTATTAAGGTAGTAGGAGATGCAGCAGACGGGGATGAGGCGATCCGCAAAGCAGTGGAACTACAACCTAATGTTGTGCTCATGGATTTTAGTATGCCACCTGGCAAAGATGGCCTCACCGCAACCACTGAGTTAAAAAAACAGTTGCCAGATACAGAAGTGCTTATTTTAACAATGCATGACGACGAAGAATATTTGTTCCGAGCCATTCAAGCCGGAGCATCTGGATATATTTTGAAAAGTGCGCCTCACGAGGAATTACTCGCTGCCATCCAGTCTGTGGCCGAAGGTAGTGCCTATCTCTACCCCAATGCAACCAAACGCCTGATGAGTGAATACTTGGACAAAATCAAACAAGAAGGCATAGCTGGACCATATGAATCCCTGTCTGAGCGGGAAAAGGAGATCCTCTCATGGGTAGCCAAAGGATATGCCAACAAGGAAATTGCCGAACACCTGGTGATCAGCGTCAAAACCGTAGAGTCCCATAAAAGCAACCTTATGGAGAAGCTTAACCTGAAGACACGACCTGAGTTGGTCAAATTTGCACTGAAAAAGGGGCTGCTCCATTATGAATGAACCTTCTAACCCTCTACTGTTGCCTGACTTTGAGGAATCTACCGATAAACTGCTGGGTGATTTGGAAAATCACGTACTAGATTCCCCTTTTCTTCATGAACTGCGTAATTCACTCCACCAGCTATCCAATCTCAAATTTGCTTTAGATACCTCTTCCATCGTTGCTCTGACCGATCATCGAGGCATTATTCAGTACGTAAACGATAAGTTCTGTGAAATTTCGCAATATACTCGTGAAGAATTGATCGGGCAGGATCATCGTCTCATTAATTCGGGCTATCATACCCCCGCCTTTATGAAGAACCTGTGGACTACAATCCGTTCAGGTAAGGTATGGCAGGGAGAAATACGGAATCGTGCTAAAGATAACAGCTACTACTGGGTGAATACTACGATCGTTCCATTTATGAACGACGAAGGTAAACCCTACCAGTACTTAGCGATCCGCAATGAAGTAACTAAATTAAAAAAAGTAGAAGCAGAGCTTCAAACCATGATGACGCAAGTCATGCAAATACAGGAGGAAGAGCGTAAACGTTTTTCAAGAGAACTTCATGATGGGATTGGGCAAAGCCTGTTTTCACTTATTATTCAACTAGATAGCCAACTAGCCGAACAGCCCAGTGATACTTTAGAAAATCTGCGCACACAGGTAACCGACATCATCAAAGATGTTCGTGGTCTAGCATGGGAACTCCGTCCCTCCGTTCTGGATGATTTAGGCGTAGTGCCAGCCTTACGAACCTATATTGAAAACTTCTGCTCTCATTATGGAATCGAAGTGCATTTTCAATGTACTTTACGTAAACGCCTTGATATCCGAAAGGAGATAGCAATCTATAGAATTGTACAGGAAGCACTAACGAATGTGGCCAAGTACGCAGATGTAGCAGAAGCATACGTTGATGTAGAGGATCAAGACGAAATAATAAAAGTAATTATTCGGGATGAGGGTATCGGCTTCTCTGGAGAATCCAAAGGAGAGGGAGTTGGATTGTTCAGCATGGAAGAACGAGCTAGAGGAGTGGGCGGCTTCATGAGCATGACCTCTGCACCAAATCAGGGAACCTCCATCCAACTAACCATTCCAGTGTAAAATCTGTATACTAAATCAGTTATCGGTGTATCTCTCTTCCCCTGCAGGAACAGGAGAGATACACCGATGGCAAGTACTAACGATAGCACTCACTTTATGCAATCTATGGAATATAAATGCACAAAAAAAGAGAGAGCTCTGTCCCCAGACAGGCTCTCTTTATTTATAAGGTGTCACCACTGAGGCAACAAGAATCCGCTATAGCAAAAAGCGGGTGATGGGAATCGAACCCACGCTACCAGCTTGGAAGGCTGGAGTTCTACCATTGAACTACACCCGCAAATCAGTATCGGGATGACACGATTTGAACATGCGACCCCCTGGTCCCAAACCAGGTGCTCTACCAAGCTGAGCTACATCCCGACATTATACATTTTTTTAAGAAATGGCGCGCCCTGAGAGATTCGAACTCCCGGCCTTTTGATTCGTAGTCAAACGCTCTATCCAGCTGAGCTAAGGGCGCATATTAAATTCCATAATGAGCAGTCAAGGCGCCACCCAGATTTGAACTGGGGATGAAGCTTTTGCAGAGCTTTTCCTTACCACTTGGCTATGGCGCCGTATGGATAATGGAGCGGACGACGGGAATCGAACCCGCGACCCTCGCCTTGGCAAGGCGATGCTCTACCGCTGAGCCACGTCCGCAAAATATGGTGCGGTCGAGAGGACTCGAACCTCCACGGGGGGTTAGCCCACACGGACCTGAACCGTGCGCGTCTGCCAATTCCGCCACGACCGCAAAACAATTTATTAATGGTGAGCCATGAAGGACTCGAACCTTCGACACCCTGATTAAAAGTCAGGTGCTCTACCAACTGAGCTAATGGCTCTTAATGGCTGGGGATATAGGATTTGAACCTATGCATGACGGAGTCAAAGTCCGTTGCCTTACCGCTTGGCTAATCCCCATTAGATTAAGAATCAAAGGGCGGCCGATGGGGCTTGAACCCACGAATGCCGGAGTCACAGTCCGGTGCGTTAACCACTTCGCCACGACCGCCATATGATTATAAAAACTGGTGGAGGATGATGGATTCGAACCACCGAACCCGTAAGGGAGCAGATTTACAGTCTGATGCGTTTGGCCACTTCGCTAATCCTCCAAAATGGTGCCGGCGAGAGGACTTGAACCCCCAACC
>NZ_VIJZ01000024.1 GCF_006874425.1 Paenibacillus ottowii | reverse complement strand
CAGGTAAAGATAAGAGGCTACAGGATAGAACTGGGTGAAATAGAGAACCGGTTATTAAAGCATGAAACAATAAAAGAAGCAGTGGTATTGGACAAAGAAGGAGCTGACGGAAATAAGTATCTTTGTGGATACGTCGTACCGGATCAAGAAATAACCGTACAGGGGATGAGGGAACACTTGTCAAAAGAGCTCCCGGACTACATGATCCCTTCCTACTTTGTGCAGATGGAAAAGCTGCCATTGACCCCTAATGGAAAAATAGACAGGGAAGCATTGCCTGTGCTCGATAGCAATGTTAATACCGGCGTAGAATACGTAGTACCTTCGGGAGAAATAGAGGAGAAACTTGCGCTGTTGTGGCGGGATATCCTTGGAATAGAGAAGGTAGGAAGAAATGATAACTTTTTTATGCTTGGGGGACACTCGTTAAAGGCAACAAGCCTTGTAGCAAGAATTCACAAAGAGTTCAATATAGACATACCTCTTAAGGAAATATTCAAGACACCAACCATCTTAGAAATTGCCAGATATATTAAAGACTCAAAGGAGAGCCTATATCAGTCAATCCAACCGGCAGGAGAAATGGAATACTACCCTATGTCATCTGCACAAAGAAGGCTGTATATACTAAACCAGCTTGAAGGGGCAGGGACAGCATACAACATGCCTGGTATTATGCTGCTGGAAGGAAGCATTGATACAGCGCGTTTCCAGGAAGTCTTCAGGCAGTTGGTAAAAAGGCATGAGACTCTTAGAACATCGTTCCACATGATCGATGGTAACCCGGTCCAGAAGGTTCATGACCATGTGGAATTCAGCGTGATGTACTTTGAAACTAACGAAGAAAAAGCCGCAGAGTATGCTGGGGAATTTGCCAGACCTTTTGATCTTGGCAAGGCTCCTCTGCTAAGGGTAGAGCTTGTAAAAACGGGAGAAGACAGGCATCTTATGATGTTTGATATGCATCACATTATATCCGATGGTGTCTCCATGGACATACTGATTCGTGAGTTTATGGATCTTTATGAAGGAAACAACCCTCCAGCACTTCGGATACAGTACAAGGACTACGCTGTATGGCAGAATAAACTGTTTGATGAGGGCGGAATTAGCAGCCAGGAGGAATACTGGCTCCAAGCATTCCAGGGAGAAATACCTGTACTGAATATGCCGCTAGACTATCCAAGGCCTGTAATACAAAGCTTTGAAGGGGATTTTTTTAGCTTTGAAGCAGGCAGTGAGCTTACGAATAAATTAAACAAGCTTGCAAGGGATAATGGGGCTACGCTTTACATGACACTGCTCGCGGCATACAACATATTGCTGTCTAAGCACACCGGACAGGAAGACATAATCGTTGGAAGCCCTATAGCCGGAAGGCCACATTCAGACCTGCAGGATATCCTTGGTATGTTTGTAAATACCTTGGCTATGAGAAATTACCCCAAGGGAGATAGTACCTTTGTAGAATTCTTGAATGAAGTAAGAGAAAACGCTCTAAGGGCTTATGACAATCAGGATTACCAATTTGAAGAACTGGTTGAGAAGCTTAACTTGAAGAGGGACATGAGCAGAAACCCACTGTTTGATACTATGTTTACCATGCAAAATGCCTCTAAGGTAGAATTTGCAGTACCTGGTATAAGCTTCAGACCTTTTAATAACGGGCTAGAGTATAGAATATCAAAATTTGACCTATCCATTGATGCAATAGAGCGTGAAGATGGTATGGCTTTTAGCTTTGAATATTGTACTCGGCTTTTCAAAAAAGAGACTTTAAAAAGGTTGGCGGCTCATTACCTTAACGTGTTGGAAGAGATAACCGCAAATCCGTTTAAAAGGTTGTCGGAAATAAATATGTTGTCCCAGGAGGAAAAACAGCAAATAATCTATGGCTTCAATGATACAAAAGTAGAATATCCTAAGGATAAGACCATACAAGAGCTATTTGAAGAACAAGTGGAAAAGACGCCTGATAACATAGCAGTAGTATTTGAAGATAAATACTTGACTTACGGAGAACTTAATGAAAAGGCCAATCAACTGGCTTGGATCTTAAGGGACAAGGGATTAAAACCTGACAGTGTAGTAGCTATAATGGTAGACCGGTCCATAGAAATGATAATAGGTGTAATTGCTGTATTTAAAGCAGGAGGCGCGTATTTACCCATAGACACCGAATATCCTGAAGAACGAATCAGATATATGATCGATGACAGCTTGGCTGGAATTATTCTTACGCAAGAACATCATAAAGAAAAAATTAAATTTGATCTTGATATTATAAGCTTTGATGACTGTGTGAATTACAACGGGAGAACAGAAAATCTTCCTGTCATTAATAAATCTTGTAATTTAGCATATGTCATTTATACATCAGGAACCACAGGAAAGCCAAAGGGGATCATGATAGAGCATAGAAGTCTTGTCAACATATCTTACGCATGGAAAAAGGAATATAGGCTTGCGGATATGGATGTAAAGCTGTTGCAAATCGCAAGTTTTTCTTTTGATGTATTTGTGGGAGATGTTTCGAGAACGCTGCTCAACGGAGGCCAAATGGTTATTTGTTCATCCGAGGAGAGATACGATCCTGCACGATTATATTCACTTATTAAAACCCATAAAATAACCATCTTTGAATCCACACCGGCACTGATTATTCCTCTTATGGATTATATCCATGATAATGCTTTGATTATTGATAGCCTCAAGTTGCTTATACTTGGATCAGATACTCTCTCTGTGGAAGATTATGAAAGATTACAATCCTGGTATGGAGAGAAACTGCGGGTTGTTAATAGCTATGGGGTTACTGAGTCCACCATAGATTCCAGTTATTACGAAAAGAGACTGGGAAGCTATTTGGAATCCGGGAGTGTACCTATCGGAAAGCCAATGCAAAATATAAAATACTACGTTGTTGACAAACACTTGAGACCTCAGCCTACAGGGGTTTTGGGTGAGTTGTGCATAGGGGGAGAAGGGCTTGCAAGGGGATATCTAAACCGGCCCGAACTGACAGCTGAAAAATTTGTACCTAACCCGTTTATACCAGGGGAAAGGATGTATCGTACAGGGGATCTGGCCAGATGGCTGTCTGATGGGAATATGGAATTTTTAGGAAGAGTAGATCATCAGGTAAAGATAAGGGGATTTAGAATAGAGCTGGGGGAAATAGAAGCACAACTGCTAAAGCACGTTTCAATAAAGGAAGCAGTGGTTATTGCAAGGGAAGATCAGAAGGGAAACAAGTATCTGTGTGCCTATGTGGCAGGGGAAAATGAATTAACAATAGCAGAACTAAGGGGACATCTCTTAAAGGACCTTCCAGACTATATGATACCATCCTATTTTATGCAGTTAAAAAAGCTGCCGCTGACTCCCAATGGCAAAATAGATAGGAAGGCATTGCCCGAACCTGACGGCAATATCGATGCTGGAATAGAGTATGTCGCACCCTTGGGTGAAGTGGAGGAGAAACTTGCGGGGTTGTGGCAGGATATCCTTAGTATAGAGAAAGTGGGAAGAAACGACAATTTCTTTGAGCTGGGGGGACATTCCTTAAGGGCAGCAAATCTTATTGCCAGGATTCACAAAGAGTTCAATGTAAACATACCGCTTAAAGAAATATTTAAGAGCCCAAATATGTCTGAAGTTGCCGAGTGCATCAAGATTGCAAAGGAGAGTGTATTTCATTCTATTGGGCCGGCTGGGGAGATGGAGTACTATCCAATTTCATCCGCCCAGAAAAGGCTGTATATTCTAAACCAGCTTGACGCAGTTGGGATGGCATACAACATGCCTGGTATTATGCTAATTGAAGGCAAACTCGATAAACTGCGCTTTGAACAGGCTTTTAGGGAGCTTGTTGACAGACATGAGTCTTTCCGTACCTCATTCCATATGATAGATGGTAAACCGGTACAAAAGGTCCATAGCAATGTGGATTTTAGTGTTATGTATATGGAAACCGATGAGGAAAGAGCTGCGAAAATAGCCAGTGAATTTATTAGGACCTTTGACCTTGATGAGGCTCCTTTACTTAGGGTTGGGCTTATAAAAGTTGGAGAAGACAGATATATTATGATGTTTGATAAGCACCATATTATATCTGACGGGGTGTCTGACGACATACTGGTAAGAGAATTTATGAGCCTGTATGAAGGTAAGGAACTTCCGGAACTTAAGATTCAGTACAAGGATTTTTCCGTATGGCAGAACAGGCTGTTTGCTGATGGGACAATTAGTAAGCAGGAAGAATACTGGCTCCAAGTATTCAAAGGAGAAATTCCTTTGCTTAATATGCCGCTAGACTACCCTAGGCCAGCTATACAGAGTTTTGAGGGAGATGTGATCAGTTTCAAAGCAGGCAAGGAGCTTGCTGTTAAACTGAACAAACTTGCAGTGAATAATGGTGCCACGCTCTACATGGTACTTTTAGCTTCATACAATGTCCTTTTATCCAAGTACACCGGACAGGAAGATATTATAGTTGGAAGTCCCGTTGCAGGAAGGC
The DNA here is from genome assembly GCF_006874425.1 of Paenibacillus ottowii. GTDB lineage: Bacteria > Bacillota > Bacilli > Paenibacillales > Paenibacillaceae > Paenibacillus > Paenibacillus ottowii. Next base: position 707 of record NZ_VIJZ01000024.1, on the reverse strand, counting down.
CGCATACTGATCTTCAGGACGTTATTGGTATGTTTGTAAACACGCTAGCCATGAGGAATCACCCTCAAGGTGGAAAGACTTTTGTGGACTTCCTTAATGAAGTAAGAGAAAACTCCTTAAGGGCTTACGAAAACCAAGATTACCAATTTGAAGAACTGGTAGATAAGCTTAACCTGGAAAGGGATCTGGGCAGAAATCCACTTTTCGATACTATGTTTGTACTGCAAAATATCGAGGCATCAGAAGTGAAGATGGATGGGCTAAGGTTTATGCCCTATGACAGTGAAGTAAGAATATCCAAGTTTGACTTGACTTTAAACGCTGAGGAAACAGAGGACGGTATTGCATTTGAATTGGAGTATGCTACCAGGTTGTTTAAGAAAGAGTCAGTTATAAGGCTTATTGCCCATTACCTTAATGTATTGGAAGAGGCAGCAGCCTTTCCTGAAAAAAGGCTATTAGAAATTGATATGCTGTCACAAGACGAAAAACATCAAATATTATATGAATTTAATAATACAAAAGCAGGATACCCTCGGGAAAAGACCATCCATCAGATTTTTGAGGAACAGGTGGAACGGACACCCAATAATATTGCTGTAGTGTTTGAAGATAAACAGCTGACTTATAAGGAAGTAAACGAAAAGGCAAACCAACTGGCCAGAAAATTAAGAGAAAAGGGAATAAAACCTGATAGTGTAGTGGGA
>NZ_VIJZ01000023.1 GCF_006874425.1 Paenibacillus ottowii | reverse complement strand
CGGACCTCGTGCATATGCGGGGCCAGGGCTGCAACCGTTGGATACTGGAACAAATCCTTCATGTCCAGCTTATAGCCCGCCTGGAACGTACGGGATGCGATTTGGATGGCCTTGATGGAATCGCCGCCCAGATCAAAGAAATTGTCCAAAATACCGACCGTCTGTAGCCCCAGCACCGACTGCCAGACCGCTACCAAAGCGCGTTCTTGCGCTGTACGCGGCTCGGCATAATCGACTCCAGTTTGCAGGCTGCCTTCCGGTGCTGGCAAGGCCTTGCGGTCGATTTTGCCATTGGGACTCAGCGGCATTTGCTCCAGCTGTACAAAGTAGGACGGTACCATGTAGCTTGGCAGCTCTCGGCCCAGCTCACTTCTCAGCTCGCTGGCTCCTAGCTCTTGTCCCGCGACATAGTAGGCCACCATTTGTTTTTGGCCCGTTTCGTCTGCACGAGCCATGACAACCGCTTCTCGTACCGAATCCACTTGCAGCAGCTGCGTTTCGACCTCACCCAGCTCAATCCGGTACCCGCGGATTTTCACCTGATGGTCGATCCGGCCCAGATATTCAATGTTTCCGTCCGGCATCCATCTCGCCAAATCGCCGGTGCGGTACATCCGTTCGTATCCGGCTTCCCCACCGGCAAACGGATCTTTCACAAATTTCTCGGCCGTCAGCTCTGGACGGTTCAGGTACCCTCGGGCTACACCGACACCGCCGATGCACAGCTCCCCTGCAACCCCAATCGGCTGCAATTGCTCCGTGCCTTCCTTCACGATGTACAAACGAATGTTTTGAATCGGTTTTCCGATCGGGATCACCGCATATTCCTCATCCGGCTCGCAATCAAAGTACGAGACGTCCACCGTCGCTTCGGTCGGACCATACAGGTTGACCAGCTTCGCTCCGGTCAGGCTCCACACAAGCCGCTGGAACCTCGCCACATGCTGTGGCGGCAACGCTTCGCCGCTGGCAAAGACATGGCGTAGCGTGCCCAGCTTCGCTTGCATCACTTCCCGTGGCTGCTGCTGCACATACTCCAGGAACGCATGCAGCATGGCCGGCACAAAGTGCATCGTGGTCACGCCGTCGCGGGCAATCGTGTCCACGATGTCTTCCGGATTCTTTTCCCCGCCCACAGACAGCAGGCTTACCTTCGAGCCGACCATCGACCACCAGAACAGCTCCCACACCGACACGTCGAAGGTGAAGGCGGTCTTTTGCAGAATGGTATCTTCTGCACTCAAACCGTAACGATCATGCATCCACAAAATCCGGTTCAGCACGGAATGGTGCTCTACCATTACGCCCTTCGGTTTTCCCGTGGAGCCAGAGGTATATATGACGTACGCAACATGGTGCGGTCCGGCCAGTGGCTCCAGATTGGAACTGTCTTCGTGATAAATGTGCTTGCCACCCTGCTCCTGACGATCCAGCACCAACACCTGGCCGTTGAAACTCAGCGATGCTTGCTCCGCCAGATGCGATTGCGTCAGCACCAGCTTCGCACCTGAGTCCTCCAGCATAAAGCGGATACGATCGGCCGGATATTCTGGATCAATTGGCACATAAGCTCCGCCGGCCTTCAGGATCGCATAGATGCCCACGATCATGTCTAGTGAGCGGTGAACCAGAATGCCCGCAGGCTGATCCGGTTCAACCCCTTGCGCACGCAGGGTGCGTGCGAGACGGTTGGCTCGTTCGTTCAGCTCACGATAGGTCAGCGACTCTTCACCACACAGTACCGCGACTTGCTCTGGCGTGTTCGCGGCCTGCTGCTCAAACAGACTGCTTAGCGTCTGATCCTGCGGATAGGATGCTGCTGTATCTCCCCATACCTGCACGATTTGCGCTTGTTCTTCCGGCGTTACCAATTCCAGCTCATCCACACGGATATACGGGTTGTCTACGATTTGTCCGATGATGTGGTCCATATGACCCCGGATACGCTCCATTGCAGACCGGTTATACACCAGAGCATTGTATTCAAGCAGGATAGAGATATCCTCATCTGGCACGACAATCAGGTTAAAATCGTAGTTGGTTTGCTCCGCAATTGCCACATTAGCAATAGAGAGACCTGTGTGTGCGTCTGCTTCGCCGGAATCAATCGCCTGAGCTATCTTTTGCCCAATCGGATAGTTTTCAAAGACCATGATGTGATGAATCAGGTCTTGTTTTTGTTCAGTCAGTGCCTGAATGTCATACAGTGGGAACGTGTCATATGGACTGGAGGCCAGAGCCTGTTCTTGTGTACGCTGCAATACTTCAGCAAATGTTGCATCCCGTTCACTGTAAATGCGTACTGGAATTGTATTTATGAACAAACCGATCATATTCTCCACGCCTTCAATCTCTGCTGGACGCCCAGATACCACACTACCAAATACGACATCCTGATTATTATTGTATTTCTGTAAAATAACACCCCACGCAGTCTGCAAAAGCGTATTAATCGTTACTTTCTGTTGCTTTGCAATACGTTTCAATACTGTACTCCGTTCTTTACCTAGCCCGAAGGTCACCTTTTCCGAAACATACCCGGAATTTGAACTTCCACCGCTTTTGTCTGCATCTTGATCCCGATTTATTATAGAAGCTTGCGCGTTCTCACCAAGCAGCAAGGTCTGTTGCTCAAAACCTGCCAAATAGTCACTCCAATAACGGGTCGCCTCCTGTGCGTCTTGATGTTCCAACCATTCGATATAGTCACTATACGGCTTGACAGGTGCGAGCTCTGGCTGCCTGTTTTTCAACAAGGACGAATACGCACTTAGCACTTCTTCCATTACGAGTGACAAACACCAACCGTCCATCACAATATGGTGGAAGCTCCATACAAAACGGTATGAGTGATCCCCTGTACGGAAGATAGCTAGGCGTATAAGTGTGTCCTTGCCTAAATCAAAGCCACGAGCTTTGTCCTGGGACACAAATTCAGCTACAGCGTGTTCACACCCTCTGACATCCTCATAATGGAAGTCCAGATCTTTATGACGATAGACAACCTGCAATGGTTGACCATGCCAGCCACTGTAGAAATTTGTCCGAAAAATAGCATGACGGCTTACGAGCAGCTTTACGCTTTCCTCGAACATACCCGGCTCAAAATCTCCTTCAAGATCAAACGTCAACTGTTCAAAATACACTTCGGTTTGTGTATTCATCAAACTATGGAACAGCATGCCCTTTTGTATTGGCGTTAGCGGATACACATTTTCCAATTCCCCAACCGTCTTTGTCTGCTCCTTAATCGTATCTAGTTGCTCCAGGGTCAGACCTTTGAACAGTACATCACTTGGAGTCAATTCGGTCCGCTCCCGTGTCACACAATGCTCGATCATTTCAAGCAGATTGGCTTTTAGCAGATTAGCCAACATTTGGATGGTGTCCCTACGGAAGGCTTTGCCGTTATACCGAATGTCGAGTTTCAGGATGCCGTTCATTACGATTCCGCTCACATCGAGAGCATGTTTCATTTTCGTCCGGTCACTATTGACCGATCCAATCGAATAAGGAGACATACGAATATCGCTGTTTGGCAAGTCTTGATCAACCTGTCCGAGATAGTTAAAGCTCACTTGTGGCTCGGCAAAAGCTTGATGTTGACCAAAGTTCAGTACATCTGCCTGCTGACTAACCACTTGACTAGATTCACTCAAATATCTCCAGATTCCATAGCCCATTCCCTTATTCGGAACATGACGTAGACTCTCTTTAACCTGTTTGATGCGTCCCGATAAAGTAGGATCACTGCCCATGTCCAGCCATACCGGATATTGAACTGTAAAACACCCTACCGTACGAGAAAAGTCCGTATCTGGTAAAATCTCCTTCCGTCCATATCCCTCTAGGTTGATCAGACTGCGTTCATACCCCATCCACGTGTATAGCATCATGCCTAATGCAGTCAGCAGCAAATCGTTCACTTCCGTGTTATATGCGCGGTGTGCTTCCTTCAATAGTTTTGATGTCTCTTCTTCCGTAAGCTGGAGGACTACTGTATCCGTGTCAGTCAAGGTAAACGAGTCGGCCTGTATTTGATCCTCAGGCAAACGTACTTGGTCAGCTAAAGCGGCTGCGTTCAGTTGCTCCCAATAGGCGCGATCACTTTCCATAGCTGTGCTATTCGCATAAGTGGAAAGTTTTTGAGACCAGGAACGGAATGAATCCGTTTTGTCCGTTAATCGAAGTACTTCTTGATGAACGGCTTGCTCATAAACTGTGGCTAAATCCTCTAACACAATGTGCCACGATATCTCGTCCACCACCAAATGGTGAATCACCATCAACAGACGGTCTCCATCTACACAGTGGAACAAGCCAGCCTTCAACAACGGCCCTTCATGAAGTTGAATACTACTGTGAATTTCACTGGCTTTCGCCTCAATGGCTGCGCTGAGCGTGGCTTCATCCGTCAAGTACGTAAAGTCCACCACATCCAGATGATATAGCTCACCTTCCTGTACGCCACGGTTCCATGCTTCATAGCCTTGCTCTGTCTTGCTGAACACCATCCGTAGAGCATCATGATGCTCTGTCAGCTTCATGAGCGCCTGACGTAGAGCGATTTCGTCAAAGCCCTTCTCCAGGTGCAACATAACCGCCTGATTAAATGGATATGCCTCCACTTGACCCTGTTCTACAAGCCAGTATTGAGTCGGCGTTAACGCCACTTTCCCCGTGACCTCGCCTTGCTCGGTTGTTTGCTTGTCTGCTAACCGAAGATGCGAAGCCAGTTCCTTCACGCTTGGATATGTGAACAAGTCCTTCATATTCATCTTGTACCCTGCTTGAAGTAGTCGGGAAGAAAATTGAATCGCCTTGATGGAGTCGCCGCCCAGATCAAAGAAGTTGTCCAAAATACCGACCGTCTGCACATTCAGGACAGACTGCCAGATTGCTACGAGTGCCCGTTCCGCTCCAGTGCGAGGCTCTACATACTCCGCTCCGCTTTGCAGACTGCCTTCTGGTGAAGGCAGAGCCTTGCGGTCGATTTTACCGTTTGGACTCAGTGGCATCTGCTCCAGCTGTACAAAGTAGGACGGCACCATGTAGCTTGGCAGCTCTCGGCCCAGCTCACTTCTCAGCTCGCTGGCGCCAAGCTCTTGCCCCGCAACATAGTAGGCCACCATTTGTTTTTGGCCCGTTTCATCTGTACGAGCCATAACAACCGCTTCTCGTACCGATTCCACTTGAAGCAGCTGCGTTTCGACCTCGCCTAACTCAATCCGATACCCCCGGATTTTCACCTGATGGTCAATCCGTCCCAAATATTCGATGTTCCCGTCCGGCATCCATCTCGCCAAATCGCCAGTGCGGTACATCCGCTCATAACCGGTTTCCCCTTCAGCAAACGGATTGGCTACGAATTTCTCCGCCGTCAGTTCTGGACGGTTCAAGTAACCACGGGCTACGCCAACACCGCTGATGCACAGCTCCCCTGCTACCCCAATCGGCTGCAATTGCTCTGTGCCTTCCTTCACGACGTACAGACGAATATTTTGGATCGGTTTCCCGATTGGAATCACTGTATATTCTTCATTCGGTTCGCAATCGAAGTACGACACGTCCACCGTCGCTTCAGTTGGACCGTATAGATTGATCAGCTTCGCCCCAGATAGACCCGACACGAGCCGCTGAAACCGGGCCACATGCTGTGGCGGCAATGCTTCACCACTGGCAAAGACATGGCGCAGTGTACTCAGCTTCGCTTGCATCACTTCGCGTGGCTGCTGTTCCACGTATTCCAGGAACGCATGCAGCATGGCCGGCACAAAGTGCATCGTGGTCACGCCATCGCGGGCAATCGTGTCGACGATGTCTTCTGGGTTCTTTTCCCCGCCAACCGACAGCAAGCTCACTTTTGAGCCGACCATTGACCACCAGAACAGCTCCCACACCGATACGTCGAAGGTAAAGGTGGTTTTTTGCAGAATCGTATCTTCCGCACTCAAGTCATAGCGATCATGCATCCACAAAATCCGGTTCAGGACTGAGTGATGCTCCACCATGACGCCCTTTGGCTTTCCTGTCGAGCCGGAGGTGTAGATGACATACGCGACATGGTGCGGCCCGGACAGCGGCTCCAGATTGGAGCTATCTTCATGGTAGATATCCTTGTGTTCCAGTACTAGCACCTGGCCGTCGAAACTCAGCGATGCTTGCTCCACCAGATGCGATTGCGTCAAAACCAGCTTTGCTCCTGAGTCCTCCAGCATAAAACGAATGCGGTCGGCCGGATAGTCTGGATCAATCGGCACGTAGGCTCCACCCGCTTTGAGGATCGCATAGATGCCTACGATCATGTCCAGCGAGCGTTGTACCAGAATACCTACCGGCTGATCTGGTTCTACTCCTTCTGAACGCAAGGTGCGTGCAAGACGGTTAGCTCGCTCGTTCAGCTCACGGTAGGTTAAAGATTGATGCTCCCAAACGACAGCCATACGATCCGGCGTGCGTTCCGCCTGCTCCTCAAACAGCTTTTGGATCGTTTGATGGCTTGGATATGCAGAAGCCGTCGCATTAAACGCTCCTGTTATCTGCTGCTTTTCTGTCGCTGTGAGTAGTTCCAGCTCTTCAACGCGAACATGCGGGTTGAGCGAAATTTGCTCCAATAGCCGTGCAAAATGTCCATGCAGACGCTCAATGCCTGCTTGATCAAAGCTGAGCGCGTTATACATAAATCGAATCTTGATGCCTTCACCCGGCATAACGAGCATATTCAGATCGTAGTTAGTTTCCTCTGTAGCCACCACATTCGAAATCGTAAATTTATCCTGTCCCTCGCTGCCCAACTGCTCTACCTGCTGCTCCACCGGGTAATTTTCAAATATCATAATATGGTTGATTAAATCCTGCTTCTGCTCAGTCAGTGCTTGGATTTCATACAGCGGGAACGCATCATAGG
>NZ_VIJZ01000022.1 GCF_006874425.1 Paenibacillus ottowii | reverse complement strand
AAATCTTCAAACAGAATCCGCCACGACACTCCGTCCACCACCAAGTGGTGAATGGCGATCAGCAAATGGTCGCCCTCGGTTGTGCGGAACAATCCAAGCTTCACCAAAGGTCCTGCAGACAGGTCCATGCTGCTTTGAATTTCCGTCGCCTTCGCTTCCAGCGCTTCTGCATAGGTTTGCTGTTCACGGTAATCCACCATTTCCAGCGTATACAGCGCGCCTTCCTCTACACGGCGTGTCCAAGCCGTATAACCCGAGGCATCTGGACGGAAGACTGTACGCAGCGCATCATGGTGCTTCACGAGGTGGTCCATGACTTGGCGAATCGCCGTCTCCTCAAAGCCCTCAGCGCGATAGAGCATGACCGCTTGATTAAAGTGCTGCGGACGCTCGCGCTCTTGGGCAAAGAACCAGTGCTGGATTGGAAGCAGCGCCGTTTCCCCGCTGACTTCTTCTTGACCTGCTATACGGCGGACCTCGTGCATATGCGGGGCCAGGGCTGCAACCGTTGGATACTGGAACAAATCCTTCATGTCCAGCTTATAGCCCGCCTGGAACGTACGGGATGCGATTTGGATGGCCTTGATGGAATCGCCGCCCAGATCAAAGAAATTGTCCAAAATACCGACCGTCTGTAGCCCCAGCACCGACTGCCAGACCGCTACCAAAGCGCGTTCTTGCGCTGTACGCGGCTCGGCATAATCGACTCCAGTTTGCAGGCTGCCTTCCGGTGCTGGCAGTGCTTTGCGGTCGATTTTGCCGTTGGGACTCAGCGGCATTTGCTCCAGCTGTACAAAGTAGGACGGTACCATGTAGCTTGGCAGCTCTCGGCCCAGCTCACTTCTCAGCTCGCTGGCTCCTAGCTCTTGTCCCGCGACATAGTAGGCCACCATTTGTTTTTGGCCCATTTCGTCTGCACGAGCCATGACAACCGCTTCTCGTACCGAATCCACTTGCAGCAGCTGCGTTTCGACCTCGCCCAGCTCAATCCGGTACCCGCGGATTTTCACCTGATGGTCGATCCGGCCCAGATATTCAATGTTTCCGTCCGGCATCCATCTCGCCAAATCGCCGGTACGGTACATCCATTCGTATCCTGTTTCCCCACCAGAGAACGGATCTTTCACAAATTTCTCGGCCGTCAGCTCTGGACGGTTCAGATACCCCCGGGCTACACCGACACCGCCGATGCACAGCTCACCCGCAACCCCAATCGGCTGCAATTGCTCCGTGCCTTCCTTCACGATGTACAGACGGATATTCTGAATCGGTTTCCCGATCGGGATCACCGCATATTCTTCATCCGGCTCGCAATCAAAGTACGAGACGTCCACCGTCGCTTCGGTCGGACCATACAGGTTGACCAGCTTCGCTCCGGCCAGGCTCGACACAAGCCGCTGGAATCTCGCCACATGCTGTGGCGGCAACGCTTCGCCGCTGGCAAAAACATGGCGCAACGTGCCCAGTTTCGCTTGCATCACTTCCCGTGGCTGCTGCTGCACATACTCCAGGAACGCATGCAGCATGGCCGGCACAAAGTGCATCGTGGTCACGCCGTCGCGGGCAATCGTGTCCACGATGTCTTCCGGATTCTTTTCCCCGCCCACGGACAACAGACTTACCTTCGAGCCGACCATCGACCACCAGAACAGCTCCCACACCGACACGTCGAAGGTGAAGGCGGTCTTTTGCAGAATGGTATCTTCTGCACTCAAACCGTAACGATCATGCATCCACAAAATCCGGTTCAGCACGGAATGGTGCTCTACCATGACGCCCTTCGGTTTTCCCGTGGAACCGGACGTGTAGATGACATAAGCGACATGGTGCGGTCCAGCCAGGGGCTTCAGATTCGAGCCATCTTCGTGGTAAATGTGCTTGCCACCCTGCTCCTGACGATCCAGCACCAGCACCTGACCGTCGAAACTCAGCGATGCTTGCTCCGCCAGATGCGATTGCGTCAGCACCAGCTTCGCGCCTGAGTCCTCCAGCATAAAGCGGATGCGATCGGCCGGATATTCTGGATCGATCGGTACATAGGCTCCGCCGGCCTTGAGGATCGCATAGATGCCTACGATCATGTCCAGTGAACGGTGGACCAGAATACCCACAGGCTGATCTGGCTGTACCCCTTCCGCACGCAAGGTGCGCGCGAGACGGTTCGCTCGCTCGTTTAGCTCACGGTAGGTCAACGATTCCGCTCCGCACAACACCGCCACTTGCTCTGGCGTGTTCGCGGCCTGCTGCTCAAACAGACTGCTTAGCGTTTGATCCTGCGGATAGGCTGCTGCCGTATCTCCCCATACCTGCACGATTTGCGCTTGCTCTTCTGCTGTCACTAGTTCCAGCTCATTCACGTGGATATACGGGTTGTCCACGATTTGTCCGATGATGTGGTCCATATGACCCCGGATACGCTCCATTGCAGACCGGTCATACACCAGCGCATTGTATTCAAGCAGGATAGAGATATCCTCATCTGGCACGACAATCAGGTTAAAATCGTAGTTGGTTTGCTCTGCAAGTTCCACATTGGAAATAGAGAAACCTGTTTGGGTCTTGGTCTCGCCGCAACCACCCATCTGCTTCATCTGTTGCCCGATGGGGTAGTTTTCAAAGACCATAATGTGATGAATCAGGTCTTGTTTTTGTTCAGTCCGTGCCTGAATGTCGTAGAGCGGGAACGTGTCATACACACTGGAGGCCAGAGCCTGTTCCTGTGTGCGCTGCAATACTTCAGCAAATGTAGCTTCCTGTGCACTGCATATGCGTACTGGGATCGTGTTGATAAACAAACCGATCATGCTTTCCACACCTGGAATTTCTGCCGGACGACCGGATACCACACTACCAAACACAACATCCTGATTATTATTGTATTTCTGTAAAATAACGCCCCAAACGCTTTGCAGCAATGTGTTAATCGTTACATGTTGTTGCTTGGCCATTTGGTTTAAGGCGGCACTCCGTTCTTTACCCAACATCAACGGCAGCTTTTCCAAAACATAGCCAGAGTTTGAACTGTTACCACTTCCGTTAGTATCCTCATCTCGTTCTACTACAGAAGCTTGCGCGCTCTCACCAGGCAACAAGGTTTGCTGTTCAAAACCTGCCAAATAGTCACTCCAATAACGGGTTGCTTCCTGTGCATCTTGATGTTCCAACCATTCGATATAGTCACTATACGGCTTAACAGGTGCGAGTTCTGGCTGCTTGTTCTCCAGCAAGGCAAAATATGCACCAAACACTTCATCCGTCATCAGTGACAGGCACCAGCCGTCCATTACGATATGATGGAAGCTCCATACAAAACGGTATGAGCGATCATCCGTGCGGAAGACAGCTACGCGCATAAGCGCATCCTTGCTTAAATCAAAGCCACGAGCTTTGTCCTGAGTCACAAATTCAGCTACAGCGTGTTCACGCCCTCTGACATCCTCATAACGGAAGCTCGGATTTTTTTGACGATAGACGATTTGCAATGGTTGTCCATGCCAGCCGCTGTAGAAATTCGTCCGTAATATCGCATGCCGGCTAACCAGCAGCTTTAGGCTTTCCTCGAATATAGCTGGCGTAAAGTGGCCCTCAAGATCAAAGGTTGCCTGCTCAAAATACACGCCGGTTTCTGCATTCATCAAACTATGGAACAGCATCCCCTTTTGCATGGGGGTCAATGGGTACACATTTTCCAATTCCCCAATCGCCTTTGTCTGCTCCTTAATCGTATCTAATTGCTCCAGGGTCAGACCTTTGAACAGCACATCGCTTGGAGTCAATTCGGTCCGCTCCCGTGTCACACAATGCTCGATCACTTCAAGCAGATTGGATTTCAACAGGTTGGCTAACATTTGGACCGTATCCTTACGGAAGGCTTTGCCGTTATACCGAATGTCAAGTTCCAAGATGCCACTAGTTACGATTCCGCTCACATCGAGAGCATATTTCATTTTCGTCCGGTCACTAATGACCGATCCAATCGAATAAGGAGACATACGAATATCGCTGTTTGCCAAGTCTTGATCAAACCGTCCGAGATAGTTAAAGCTCACTTGAGATTCGGCAAAAGCTTGATGTTGACCAAGGTTCAGTACATCTGCTTGCTGAATCGCTTGACCAGATTCACTCAAATATCTCCAGATTCCGTAGCCCATTCCCTTATTCGGAATATGACGCAGGCTCTCTTTGACCTGTTTGATCCGATCCGACAAAGCATGACCACGACCGATATCCAGCAGCACCGGATATTGACTCGTAAACCAGCCTACCGTACGAGAAATGTCCGTATCCGGCAAAATGTTCTCACGTCCGTGTCCCTCTAGGTTGATCAGGCTACGTTCATGACCCGTCCACGTGTACAGCATCATGCCTAATGCCGTCAGCAGCAGATCGTTCACTTCCGTGTTGTATGCGCGGTGTGCTTGCTTCAATAGTTTTTCTGTCTCTTCTTCCGTAAGCTGGAAGATCACTGTATCCGTGTCAGCCAAGGTAAACGGTTCGGCTTCCGCTTGATCCTCAGGCAAGCGTACCTGGTCAGACAAAGCCGCTGCGTTGAGTTGCTCCCAGTAGGCGTATTCACTTTCCATTGCAGCGCTATTCGCATACTTGGAAAGTTTTTGTGACCAAGAACGGAACGACTCCGTTTTATCCGGTAACTGGAGCGTCTCCTCATGGGTGGCCTGTTCATAGACTGTGGCTAAATCCTCGAACAAAATGCGCCACGATACCCCGTCCACCACCAGATGGTGAATCGCCATCAACAGATGATCCCCATCTGCACAGTGGAACAAGCTGGCCTTCAACAACGGCCCTTCATGAAGTTGAATACTACTGTGAATTTCACTGGCTTTCGCCTCAATGGCTGCGCTGAGCGCGGCTTCATCCGTCAAGTTCGTAAAGTCCACCACATCCAGATGATATAGCTCACCTTCCTGTACGCCACGGTTCCATGCTTCATAGCCTTGCTCTGTCTTGCTGAACACCATCCGCAGCGCATCATGATGCGCTGTAAGTTTGCCAAGTGCCTGACGCAGAGCAGACTCGTCAAAACCCTGCTCCCGGTGCAGCATAACCGCCTGATTAAAGTGATGCGCATCCACTTGCTCCTGTGCAAAGAACCCGTGCTGGATCGGAAGCAATGCCGTTTTCCCGCTCACTTCTCCCTGATCTACCCTACGACTTGCCTCATGCATATGCGGTGCAAGTGTTGCAACGATGGGATAGCGGAACAAATCCTTCATATCCAGCTTGTAGCCTGCCTGGAACGCACGTGATACGATTTGAATCGCCTTGATCGAATCGCCGCCCAGGTCAAAGAAATGGTCCAAAATACCGACGGTTTGCACGCCTAGGACGGACTGCCAGATCGCTACGAGTGCTCGTTCTGCTACCGTGCGTGGAGCTACATACTCCGCACCGCTGTGCAGACTACCTTCCGGTGCTGGCAGGGACTTGCGGTCGATTTTACCATTCGGTGTCAGCGGCATCTGCTCCAACCAGATGAAATAAGACGGCACCATATAGCTTGGCAGCTTTTGTCCCAGCTCCTGTCTCAGCTCACTAGCTCCAAGCTCTTGACTTGCGACGTAATACGCTACTAACTGGGTTTGACCCGTTTCGTCCGTACGGGTCACGATGACCGCTTCTTGTACGGACTGCACCTGCAGCAGCTTTGATTCGATCTCGCCCAGTTCGATCCGATAACCTCTGATTTTCACCTGATGGTCCATCCGACCCAAATATTCAATGTTGCCGTCTGGCATCCATTTTGCCAAATCACCCGTACGATACATCCGCTCATAATCTGCCTCGTCAGCAGCAAACGGATTATTCACAAATTTCTCTGCCGTCAGTTCTTCACGTTTCCAATACCCTCGCGCCAATCCTTCCCCTGCAATACATAACTCACCCGGTACACCGACTGGCTGTAATTCCCCATTCGCATTCATGATATATATTTGTGTATTCGCGATGGGACGTCCAATATTAATTTGCTGAGCATGGGTCAGTTCCTGTACGGTCGACCAAACGGTCGTTTCTGTAGGTCCGTACATGTTATAAATACGGGGACCGTTGATTTCTTGCAGTGCTGCGAGCAGCCTGGACGGAAGGGCTTCACCCCCGACCATAATGGCCTTCACGTCTTGCAACGCGCGGGAGCCTGCTTCATGACCCAGCAGCATTTGCAAACGAGATGGTGTCATTTGCAACATCTCAATATGATGATGAGCAATCAATTCACCCAGCGCCTGAGGATTCACCTGATGCTGGCTGTCGCCAAGCACCACCGTCATTCCACCTAGCAGGGGCAGAATAGTTTCCAATACAAAAATATCGAATGAAATGGTCGTGAGTGACAAAATCGTTTTGCTCGTTTCAAAGTCAATGACTCCGCGCATCCCTGTAATAAAGTTGAGGACCGAGCGATGCTGGAGCATAACTCCTTTCGGATTACCCGTCGAACCAGAGGTATAGATAACGTAAGCCAAATGCTCTGGGCGGGCAATCGCCTCCAGGTTGCCACTCTCTCCCTGATACAATTCTTTGTCCTCAAGAAATAGGATATTGGCATGGCTTTGGTGCTCTTCTGCCAAATTACGACTGGTCAGAAGCACTGCCGCCTCGCTGTCTTCCAGCATGTATGCAATACGTGAGGACGGAAATTCGGGATCAATCGGCACATAAGCACCACCTGCTTTTAGCACGGCCAGTAGACCTACGATCATTTCCACGGAGCGCTCCACCATCAGACCAACCAGCTTGTCAGGTCCTACTCCCTGTGCTTGAAGCATTCGTGCCAATGAATTCGCCCGTTCATTTAGCTCCTGATAAGTCAGACTCTGATGTCCAAACACCAATGCCACCTGATCCGGCGTAGATTCCACCTGAGCCTCGAACAGCTGATGGACCGTCTGATGAGACGGAAATGCAACAGCCGTGTCATTAAATCCGGCTGTAATCTGTTGTTTTTCGGCTACTGTGAGTAGTTCCAGCTCTTCAACACGAACATTCCGGTTAAGCGAAATTTGCTCCAAGAGACGTACAAAATGTCCATGCAGACGCTCAATGCCTGCTTGATCAAAGCTGAGCGCGTTATACATAAATCGAATCTTGATGCCTTCACCCGGCATAACAACGACGTTCAAATCATAGTTGGTTTGCTCTGTAGCCACCACATTCGAAATCGTAAATTTATCCTGCCCCTCGCTGCCCAACTGCTCTACCTGCTGCTCCACCGGGTAATTTTCAAATATCATAATATGGTTGATTAAATCCTGCTTCTGCTCAGTCAGTGCTTGGATTTCATACAGCGGGAACGCATCATAGG
>NZ_VIJZ01000021.1 GCF_006874425.1 Paenibacillus ottowii | reverse complement strand
CACGTCGCTCGTGCGGTTAGCTTTCGGGGAATTGCCTTAGGATCGCCGCTAGAGTTCGGCAGCCATGACGAGGGTTTCCAGCTGTTCGGCCGCTGGATTCAAGATCTGCTCAAGTCGTACACGCTGAGCAAAGTCATCGTCGGCATGGAACCCACCGGTCACTACTGGTTCAGCCTGGCTCGCTGGCTTTCGGTCAAAGGCATTGAGGCTGTTCTCGTAAATCCCCATCTCGTCAAAAAGAACAAGGAAAACCGCGACAATACGCCATCTAAAAGCGACCGCAAAGACGCGCTCGTCATCGCGGATATGGTCAAAAACGGTTACTATTCCCCTGTGCGCTTCAACCCGGAAGCTTACGAGGAGCTGCGGATTCTCATGGCCAACCGCGACACAGTTGCCAAACGGCTAAACAGCGCCGTTAACCAGATTCATCGCTGGGTAGATATAGTCTTTCCGGAACTTCGTCACGTCTTTAAAATCCTTACCTGCACCAGCGCCATAGCCACGTTAAGGCTGTTTCCTCTCCCGAAGGACATTAGCCAGTTAACGACGGAACAAGTCATTGCCGGCTGGAAGCAATACGTGAAACGCCATGCGGGCATTCATCGAGCCGAGCAGCTCATTGCCCTGGCTAAACGCAGTGTTGGCGCCACGCAGGCGCTGCACGCCTACAAACTGCACTTGGGTCAGCTGCTCGAAGAATACGACTTGGCGCAGCGCCAGCTTGAGCAGATTGAGCACGAGCTTCACTACATCCTGGTGCGTATTCCGTACGCTCAGAAGTTGCTTGCCATTCAAGGCGTAAATGCAACGAGCTTAGCTGGTGTGCTAGGTGAAGCCGGTGATCTGAGCGGCTATGCACACGGCAATGCTTTACTCCGCCATGCCGGGCTAAATCTAGCAGAAGCCAGTTCTGGGAAATGGCGTGGAAAGATGGTGCTCAGCAAACGTGGGCGCCCTCGTCTCCGACGCTTCCTCTATCTCATGACGATGTGCATGGTCATGACCAATCCGGATGTTAGAGCGCTGCACCACCACAATGTCGACGTGAAAAAGCTAAAGAAAATGAAATCTATTATGAAATTATGCGGTAAAGTAGCCCGAATCCTTGTCAGTCTGGCGAAGAGCAGCGAGGCTTACGACTCCAACAAAGTTTTTCCGCAAGCAGCTTAACCGGCATTTTCTCACCAGCTGATGCATTCGCAGGATTCCAAAAAGCACGGAGTATCGGGAGACATTACGCAAAAGGGCTCGGACCCGTTCCGTTAGAAAAACCGACCTCCACCCCTTAGTAGATGTAACGAAGGAACGAAAGGGCTTGGACCCGTTGAGACATGGGAGTGAAAATCGCTAGGAGCGACATGGAGACGTGCAGAATATGGAGTGAATTGGGTGATTCATCCCGCACCCCTGTTCCTGCACGCCCTTTCAGTTGTTCCAAGCTATCGGCTCCTCTGTTCCCTTCTTATCTCGCGCTAAACTAAAGGTGAAATCCTGCGAATTCAAGAGTTTGAGTGAGAAAAATTAATCATTTCGAGGGAGCTTAATGAAGTATCGTCAGTTGTCATCAAGCAGCCCCCACAGAGTATCTCTGTCGAGGCTGCTTCTTCTTTTTCTTTTACCCATCGCGATCTAATAACTAACTCCATTTGCTTATCCGTCAAGGAGGAGTACACTAATCTTTTGCAGTAGGTCGTCCTGAAAATCTTCACTCTCCTCGGATAAATTTTGGACAAACTTATTGTACAGTGACACAAAGCTTACCTCTTTTTTGACACAAAGTTGTGAAATAATGAGTGAAAAAATCTGAAGAACGCCAGATTCGCCAGCAGCTAATATGCTTGAGTATCAACCGTAATATAATGAGATTCTTACGCCTCTTCAAACTTTAAGCCAACACAGATAGCGTTACCGCTGTGTAATGTACACTGTTAGAGTTTGGCTAAAATGTTATAGTACTGATCGATTCTTGCATCCAGATGTCTGCGTGTTTCTGTGCAAATTGTTGGAAAGAGACAGGTGCCTTCCCAGTCACCCTCATTACAGTATCCGTACTTAGATTTTCCGCCCCTTCCTCGCGAATTTTACGGTCGAGTCTGGTCATGATTTCTGCATAATCCTTGCTTATCCCTGCTGCTAACCAGCTGTGGGTCAATTCATCATCTGATATTGATTTGTGTATAACCTTTCTTCCCGTTACTTCACTAATAATTAGACTAACATCATCATATGAAAGAGAATCCGGCCCCGTAATCATATGCTCCGTATTATGTGCATCCTCATCAGTAAGTGCTCTTAAAGCGACTTCAGCGATGTCTTCAGCTGCTACAAAGCCAACTTTACCTTGCCCTGCTGCGCTAAAAATCAAATTTTGTTGTGAGATGGTTGCTGCATGCTGACCTTCGGTGAAATTTTGCATAAAATAAGAAGGCCTGAGCACGGTCCATTCTGGAACCAATTTCTTCAGTAATTGATGGACAGGGCCAAATACCGGACCTTCCTCTGGAATGGATGCACTGCTGAGAAGTACAAACCGCCGTACTCCCTGTTTTAACGCCATTTCAATAAATGGTTTCATTACTTTAATGGGTTCTGGGTCGCCCACGGGTGCAACCAAATAAACTCGTTCAATATTATACAGGACAGGGAGAAAAGTCGAACTATCGTACCAGTTGAAATAGACTTGATTTTGAGGGGTTGTAATGGCTTCTTTATTCCTCATGGTAATGGTGTAGGAATATCCCTGCTGATTCAGCCTTTCTGCAATTCTTATCCCTGTCTTTCCTGTTCCGCCTGTAATAAGTATCTTTTGTTGATTCATCATTTTGTTTTATCTCCTTTTAATTGTAAGTTTAAAAATCTAGCCTTGTGCGACTTCAAGTAAGACCGTTGGATTCCAATAATCCTTAAAAAGTGTTATCTTCCCATCCTTTAAGTGAAACATGGAAATATACCGCTGCCGATACGTTTTTTCTGTTCCTGTCATTACAGCATCGCATGTATACTCAGCAACCAATTTATCTTTAGATACAAACAGGTCTGGAGATGAGAAAGAGAGGATATTCATTTGCTTGAACAGCTCAATAATGTAATTACGAATTTCTTCAATACCGACCAGTCTTTGAGTATAACCCTCTGGAGCATAAGGAAACTCAACGACGGCATCTTCTCGAAATAGCGTTAACCATCTTTCAAGATCCTGTTTTACTAAACTGCTTTGAAACACCTTTAGAATTTCGGTTGCCTGGGCTTCAGGAAAATTTCCACTTGTCATATCCATCTCTCCTTTTTAATAGATCATTCAGTCCAAAATAAGCAAAAAAATATCGAAATCGGACTGTTCAGTCTGGAAATTCGAAAAATAATAATGAAGCCATGATAAAGCTCCATTATTAATCCAATACAGATAAACTTACCGCGACGTAATCATCCATAACCTTGGGGTCACTCGTCATTTTGGCCAATTGGGTCAAGGAGTATCTTGCAAAATTCAAGTAACGTGCCAAAGCTCGAAGGTCTCGGTCACTCGAGATTTCTCCATTCTCCTGACCTCGAACCAGAGTTTCAAAAAAGGCTTCTTCCAGTGTATCTAAATCTTTTAATAAAAAAGCTTTGATCTCCATGTCATGAGGCATCTGATCAATAGCTGAAAAAATAATAAAACATTCCTTTTGCCGGTTCTTATCCTTTAATACCTTTGCTGCTTCATGAAATACATAAGCTATCCCCTGCTTTGCAGATTCAGAGGTTGCTAAATACTTCATGACTGCGTTACTCTTCTCATTAACGTAATGCTTCAGAGCAAGGACAAACAAGTCTCTCTTCGTACCATACGTGTCGTATAAGCTTTGCCGGGCAATGCCGAGTCCCTTCAGTAGTTGAGGCAGTGAGGCTCCTTCATAGCCGTAATGTCCGAATACTTCCATAGCTTTATGAAGTACTTCTGTCGTATCAAATTCTTTGTTTCTTCCCAACTTCATCCTCCTTTCATCCTCATTATATTTTTTCAAGACTAAATAGTCAAGAAAACCTACATATTAATTCGTCCTCATATATCGAAATGGATATAAGTCAGCAGCTTCAAAGAGATTTTTCTTTGTTCGTCATATCTATAAGCAGAGAGTAAGCATACGGCTATCCACTAAGACTTCCCGATCGCAGACTTAGGAGAGAAACTCTTTTCCCCATACTCTTATAGAATCGATAATACTCGACAATTTATTTCCTTGTTCAGTTAGGAAGTATTCTACTTTGGGTGGCACAGTGTCATCTACCACCCTCTTCACAATTCCATCCGCCTCGAGTTCCCTGAGCTGTAAAGTCAGCATTCGTTGTGAAATCCCTGGTATTAATCGTCTAAGTTCATTAAATCTGACCGATTTTTCGGATAAAATGTCGATAATGATTCCCTTCCATTTTCCTCCTATCATATGCAAAGCCATTTCAACAGGGCAGGCTCTTATAACCTCTTCACTGCAATCGCCATATCCTTTTAATCCATATCCCATATCGCCACTCCTTTCATTAAGTTACAAAAATGTGCGTACTTACAAGTATCAATCATTTTCACTATATTAATTATATCAAAAATGAAAGGAGTTCATATTGTGATTAGATGAGAAATAGTCATGAAAAAGATAAGAATTTAATACATTTTTGTAAGTACAGGTTTTAGAAAATAGATTAGGGAGGTAATTTTATGTATAAGTCCAAGATCGTATTAATTACAGGTGGAAACAAAGGTATTGGTTTTGAGACAGCAAGACAATTGGGAAACATGGGGTATGAGATTTTAATAGGAGCAAGAAGCGAAAAAAAAGGGCATGAGGCCGTAACATTATTGGAAACGGAGAAAATTAAAGCTAAAACAGTGGTTCTTGATGTCACAAACACAAGCTCTGTTCTCTCCGCAGTGGAATGGATCAAGGAAGAATACGGATTGCTTGATATCTTGATTAATAATGCAGGCGTGTTTTTAGAAGGCGACATACCTCCGAGTGAATTGGAACTGTCCGTTCTGAAGAGTACTTATGAGACAAACGTTTTCGGCGTATTTTCTACTACTAAAGCAATGCTTCCATTGCTCCGAAACTCTTCTTCCGGAAGAATCGTTAATCTATCCAGCGGATTAGGTTCCTTAACCTTGAATTCAGACCCAACGTCGGAATTTTATAATGTGAATTCGCTCGCCTACAATAGTTCCAAAACGGCTGTAAATGCTTTAACCGTTTTCTTTGCTAAAGAATTAAGCGATTCTCCTGTTAAAATCAACTCAGTTTGCCCTGGATTTACAGCTACCGATTTAAATGGTAATAGTGGCTATCGTTCGGTCGAACAAGCAGCCTCCATTGTAGTGAAGCTTGCCACAATAAATAGTGACGGTCCAACTGGTGGCTTTTTTGACGATCATGGAGTTGTGCCTTGGTAAAACAGAAGGAATGGTTAGCGATACTGAAGACCTGTTGCTTCATCCCAAGATTGTCCAGAGTAGCGGAATAGATTCTCTGTGTACTCAACCCATGTTCATATCCATTGTCGGCATAGGGTCAAGCCTTGTCCTCTGTCCACATAAACCAACCAGTGGAAGGAGTCCATGACGAACCAGTCATGGACTTCAGGTTCTTCTTCTCCGCGTTCATCCATGCATCATATTCATCGAAAGTCCAGTATTCCACAGCAGGCACTGAAACGATGACCTCAGTTTCCACTTATCCAACATAGCTGGGTGCCGAATATATAAACTCGTAATCGGCGTTAGCCCTATCTCTTGATGCTTGCAAGCTTTCATTGCTGATTTGGCAAGGCACGAAGAACGATATGGAAAGGGATATGATATACTGAGGGAGATAATTTTAGATAGTTTATTTTATATCGGAGGAGTAGTCAAAATGCTATCGGAAAAAGTGATCAATTATTGCAAAAGCAAAAACTGGTGGTTTGAAGACATTACAGAGGAGTATGAACACGCATTAGTAAAGTTAGGCATCGATTTGGGTTCAGATTTTGCTGCGTTTTATTTGCATGCAGAGGATGGGCCGACTTTCATTAATAGACGACGTGAAATCTACCAGATTTGTTGGTTTATGATCAATTCTTCGGATTATATGTTAGGCATGGAGAGAACTCATGTCGGTTTAAACCTGCCTGAAGAATACATTCCGTTGGATAACTTTGAAGGGGAGTTCGGCTTTTTTTATAATAAGAACACAGACGAAGTCATAGGCTTAGGATTGGGCCAGCAGATGGAGGATTTTTTTGCTGGTAAATTGAATTCGCAATGGAAAAGCTTTAACTCTTTCCTAGAATGGTATTTTGAACTGACAGATTTGTCTGTGACTATATAGAAAAAGGCCGTCAGCTACCGCCGCTACCCCTGAAGATTACTTCAATGAAAAAAGCAGCCCTCTTGAACTGCCCTGCTGCCAGTATTTCAACAATAGGATGAGTTCATTCAAGGGCTACCTCATTTACCAAGTAATTATTCAGCGTTTTTTAAGTATTCAAGTTCTTTGACAATACCCGGAAATAATTTATCTAGGTTGTAAAATGCCAGAAACAAAATTTGCAGAACAGCCAAGATAATTGGAACGTAGATAAACATGAAATGAATAGACGCTAGCGCAGTGGCACTGATTGTTGCTTGTCCACCAGCATATCCTCCCAATGCCAGTCCCCAGCCGATGACTGCTGCTCCCAAACCGCCTCCCGCTTTTGTGCCGAAACTACCCGCACTATACACCAGTCCTTCGGTACGCATTCCTGTCTTCCATTCGCCATACTCAATGGTATCTGCCAACATGGCAAAGAAGGTTCCGAGAATAGCCGCATGACCAAGCGCTTTAATAACGAGCCCCAGACAGACCGCCATAAGACTTGTGGGACTGACGGCAATGACAACCGATCCCACAATCAAGAGGATACTTCCTATAATAGAAGAATTCCGTTTACCGATCCGCTTAACGACGGGGGGCAATAGCATATAACCAAACAGGGAAGGAAGCAGTAAGGATATGCCGAGCACTCCAATCAGATTGGCGTCTTTTAACACATAACGTGCGTAGTAAATATTCATACCTGTGCCCAGTGCGTTATTTATAAAATAGACCACAGCAAACCCAAGAATCAATTTCCAATATTTATTACGCATCAGCGCTCCAAAAGCGCGTCCAAACGGAATTGGCTTTTGTACAACAGATGGAGTGACCCTTTCCTTGGTACTAAAGAAGGTGACGAGAAATAAGAAAGTTCCGAGCAATCCAAATATAATAAAGGTGAAAATCCACCCTTTTTGACCGCCGCCGAACGACTTCACTAACGGGAGGGTGAAATAATTAATTAGCAAGGCACCAATATTCGCCAGACTCATACGAAAAATATTGAGCAAAGAACGCTGGTATGAATCCTGCGTTATCATGGAATTAAGCACACCATAAGGGACATTAATACTGGAATAGATAAAGTTCATCAGCAGATAGGTAACGTAAATGTATAAAATAGTGATTGTCATATTTCCACTTGGAACCGTGAACAAGAGAATTCCAGACAACGCAAATGGCCCGGACATCCATAGTAACCAAGGACGGGCCTTCCCGTGTCTGCTCTTCGTTTTATCGATCAAAGCCCCAATCGCAACATCAATAAACGCATCCAGTACGCGTGCAACTAGCATTAAAGTACCAATGACCCCGGCGCTGATCCCGATTACATCTGTGTAAAAGTAGGATAGAAATGTCATTGCGGCGGCAAACAGTAACTGGCTGGCAAAATCACCGAATCCATAGCCCATTTTTTCTTTCAGCGTAATATTTGTACCGGTTTGCACTGAAGCCTCATTTCCCATTACAACAATATCGCTCGAACTTCTCATGCTCATGCTCCTTTTCCCTTGTTATTCTTTACAACCCAAGGCCATAAGGAAAACGTTTTCTCAATAATTAAAAAAAGAAGCTGAAATACCTTTAATCCAGCTTATTATTGGTAAAAACAATTATTTTTGTCCAAAAAATACTAGAAAACGTTTTCCGAAGTTGATTATACTCCCCTAATAAACCAAGGTCAAGCGCTTTCTTTGCTCTGGAATCTTTGTTAAACTCAATAAACTGATATAATAAATTCAATTCACTTTGAGAACTTATTTCTAAATAAATACTTGCTTGAAAGTCGGTGTGTACAATGAAAATGACTATAAAAGATGTGGCTCGAATGGCCAACGTCTCCATTTCAACGGTTTCCAGAGTAATCAATAACAGCCAGACGGTGAACAGCGAAATACGCAAACGGGTTCAGGATGTCCTTGAAGCCACTCAATTCCGTCCAAATGCCATAGCACGGACACTGGTAAAGAATAATACATCTCTGATTGGAGTACTTCTGCCCGCAATTAAAAACAACGTCTTTGATGACATGGTTGAAGGCATCAATCAAGTAGCGCATCTATACGGCTTCGATGTCATAATCGCCTTGTCAGGGGGGGACGAGGACTCTGAAATACACTATTACAATATGTTCCGTGAAATGCAGGCGAGCGGAATTATTATATCGGTAAGCGAAATCCGGGATACGCTATTCGCGCTCATTGAAGCGGCGGGAATTCCCTGTATCCTTATCGGACGCGATTTTCGAGACCAATCCATTCCTTCCGTGCATGTTGACAACATAACGGCTGCTTTTGAAGCGGTAACTTATTTAATTCAGCAGGGGCATCAGGATATCGCGATGCTGCAGGGGCCAGCGGGGGATATTTCAGTGGGCAATCAGCGTTTTTTGGGCTATGAACAGGCATTAAAGGCCGCTCACCTGCCAGTAAGTCCCGAACGTGTATTGGAAAGCGGCTATTCAGTTGAAGACGGCATAACCTCTATGAGAAAGCTTTATCATTCAGGTCCATTGCCTAGTGCGGTGTTCTGCGCAACGGACCGAATTGCCATAGGTGCTATGAACTTTCTGGCCGAGAATGGGGTGAAAATACCTGAACAGGTCTCCTTCTTGGGATTTGATGACATTGATATGGCTACAATAATCCGGCCTAAATTATCAACTGTCCGATATTCAGCATCTGAACTTGGCATGGTCGCCGCCCGCAATCTCATTAAGCTTATTAGAGGAGAAGAATTAGCAGCTGTCCACTGGTCCATATCGCATCAGTTAGAAATTCGGGACAGCATTACAAAACATGGAGTATCCTAACCTTCGATGCTCCTACGCGGTTGCTGGACCTGCTGGGATGGTTTTTTAAGCAATCCAACGTCAATAATGGAAACGCTCTCTTGTAAGGTTTTTTCCAAAATGAGCTCAGTATGTTGGGAGTTTTGTCGAATATCCGGTGACCTCGATGAAGGCGGCGTTTACGGTATGGATCATGTCCAAAGAAAATTAAGTTTTAGACTGCCCCCAACATTTCATACGGCAGCAGCCATGAACGAGAAAATAAAGTCATAGACTGCTGCTGTGTTGTTCAACTAACGATTCCAGTTAGTTCAATAACTAATAGACGGGAGGGCACATTTGCTTATAGCGCGCCATTCAGTTAAGCACGTCACGGAAGTCGCGAGCGTGAAAGGTCGCCAAGACGGCTGACGGATACTGTGCCGTCTCTTACGCTGTCGCAAGTTTGACGATTCCCGCAGCGACGTCCGGATTGTTCGTAATAAGCTTGCCAAATGGTATAATATTGAGCGGACGGTACGATCGGTCCGTTAATTATGGTTATCGGAAGATTCATTGGCGCGCAACGTCAATGGGTTCTATCCGATTTCTCTCAGGCTAGTCCAGAAGCCTGGAGCGATTTTAATTCGATCTGTTAAACGAGCGTTCATGGCTGCCGACATCCTGAGACAATATCCAATTGCAAATCTGACACTCCCCCCATAGCTGGAGGCGCTCAAACTGAGGTAATTGGCATAGCCAGCAAAGTTGTCAGCTCCGCCTTGAAGCACTTCCCCGTAATTAAACAGTTTGTCTTTATTGTTCAACGAGCCCAGTACCCGGGGCCAGAAGTTGTAGCCCCCGGGATCGTTAGGCAGCTCAATATGCTTAGCGGCGTCAAATCTGAAGCCGTCGGCGCCCAAGGAAATGGCGTCATTCAGGAAGCCGATAATGATATCTTACAATTCCTGATTAGACATGTTGAGGTCGGACAGACCAATTCCCCACTGCGTGACTTGCCAACGGTCATTCCAGTTTTCCACACCTCTGGCCTCATGCCAGAAATAGCGGTTATTCTTGATCACCAGATCAACATTATGCGCCGGCTGATACTGCTGATTTCCACCGCCCGCATTCCCCGTATGATTAGCGACAACATCAACGATAACACTTATACCGTATTTATGCGCTTCCTGGCAAAGCTGTTTGAAATCCTCCCTGCTTCCCAATTGAGAGTTGCCGATATTAAAGTTGATAGGTTGGTACAAAATCCACCACTTGCTGCCTTCTGTCACCCCTTCCTTGTTGGCTTGGATTGGTGAAGTTAGCAAAAGACCAGTTCCACGCATGAAAAATAAGACCATCCTTCGTCCTTTCCGGAAGTTCGTAGTTTGTGGCAGCTGTTAGCTTCGAGTCTGAATCGCCTAACTGCTGAACATCAGCATTCGCCTGTGCTTCGGGAGTAAACCCAATCGTTTGTAACAACAATACGACAAAGAGAACAATACTCCAGGTACATCTCAAAACGGGGCTTGTCTTCTCTCCTCATGCTAAACACTCCTTTTTTAATTTTATTTTACAACCAACCTCTCTTAAGAGATTAGGAGTAAACAAAAGAGAGTAAAACAATATGTATTCGCTTTCATATGGGGCAATCATTTGCATTCGATTGCACTCAATGAGATGACTTCATTTATTTAACAACTTGTCAACATTTATATTCAAGATAAATTTATAAGCTTTTCGGACATTGGCTTCATTGATGAACAGGCTATCTTAGGATTGAAATATATGTCCCTAGCGAAGCATTGACCAGTAAAAGTATGGTTGATATAATCATAAAAGGAAAAATCATTGGTATAGAGCCTGTCTGAATGCGCTGTTCTCATCGTTTATTTTGTAAGCGTGTACAATGATTGTTTTCCAAATATACAACGGAGGAGGCGATCAATGAATCCATTCTATTAAAATAAATGCCTTTCTTTTTTTGTTTTTCTATGCAACCGATTGCATTATCTATCCTACTAAAATTATCAGGAGGTTGTTAACTTGCTAAGAAAAAAAACGGGGAGTTTTATTTCTTGGTTGATTATTGTATCGCTTTGCTTCAACTTCTTCGGTTTACCCAGTGTAGCTTCGAGTAACAACAATTATACGGCCACCTACACGAATACCACAGCGACTGCTCTTCCATCGACCACCCCTTCGATCACTTCTACCGTTACCGCTACATATGCACCTACCACAACAGTTAATTCCACTCAAACTGGGTTAACGGTTCACTTTAAGAAGCCTTCAAGCTGGAATTCAGCGATTCGAATCCATTACTGGAATCTGAATCCGGCAACTGTGCCAATAAGCGGGGCGTGGCCGGGAATTTTGATGAAGTCGGATGGAAACGACTGGTACAGTTACACCATCGCCGGGGCTATGGGCTCAAGTCTCATTTTTAATGACGGCAGCGGTAAACAGACGGCCGACTTGTCTCGCAGTGTGAAAGAGGGCTGGTATTACACAGATAACACATGGTATGATGCCAACCCGGAGATGCCTAAAATTCCAGCGATTTCTGCCTCTCCTGTACCCAAAACATACGATTCGTCCCAAACGGTGACGCTGTCCAGTACCAACCGTGACGATAAGATTTACTATACGCTAGACGGTTCGACACCTACGACATCCTCGACCATGTATACCTCTCCAATTAAAGTTGCTTCTTCTTTGACCATTAAGGCTTTCGGCGTCAATTCTAGCGGTCAAACTGGAAATATATCCTCTTTCGATTATGTGATTGACCTGAATACAGATCTGCAAGCTCCCACAATCACAGCGAATTTGCCTGCTGAGCATTCCGATTCCTCCGTGACTGTATCCTTCACGATCAAAGATAACAAGGCAGCTACGACCAAAGCATACTATACGGAAGATGGTACGGAACCAACCATAAGTTCAAAAGTTTATGTCCTTGGCAATGCTCTTGCTGGATTGACCGGACCCTCCATCCTTATCTCCAAGACCACGACATTAAAATTTCTCGTTATAGACGGTGCTGGAAATCAAACCAAACAAAGCTTTGTTTATAATATTGGGGATAAGGGCGATTTTCGGGAAGACACTATTTACTTCGTAATCACTTCCCGGTTCTATGATGGTGACCCAAGCAACAATGTACATGCATGGGATGATGCCAAGGCGCGTAATCCCGATTCGGACCCGGCTTGGAGAGGAGACTTTAAGGGGCTGATTCAAAAGCTCGACTATATCAAAGCCCTCGGGTTCAGCGCCATCTGGATTACACCTGTTGTGCAGAATGCCAGCGGTTATGATTACCATGGTTACCATGCAATAAACTTTTCCAAAGTAGACCCTAGATATGAGTCGGCAGGAGCTTCTTATCAGGATTTGATCAATGCGGCCCATGCTAAAGGGCTGAAGGTTATTCAGGACATCGTCGTCAATCATACTGGTAATTTTGGTGAAGAGAATTTGTACCCCATGTTTAAGAAAGATCCGGCTAAACCGGATACTGCTAATAACTTGGTGAAAACTACAGATAAGCTGCCGTCAAACTATGATACTTTGACGCCTGATCAGCAATATCAGGCAAGGCTCGATTTAATGAAGAACGAGGGAACGAATAAAAACATTTACCATACGGAGAAAAGTCTTTCCTGGGAATCCTATACAGTTCAAACCGGACAGATAGCGGGAGATTGCGTGGATTTGAACACGGAGAACCCTGTAGTTAACAAATATTTAATTGATACCTACAATCACTATATTGACATGGGTGTGGACGCTTTCCGTGTCGATACGGTCAAGCATGTGAGCCGGTATATTTTCAATAAATACTATATTCCTGCTTGGAAGACAAGAGGCGGCTCGGATTTCTATATTTTTGGAGAAGTAGCCACCCGGTACAGAGATGTCTGGAACAGTGGCATTCCAGCAATTTCGACGCCATTCTATACTTGGAAAAGCTCGAAATCGTATCCGGGCGATGGGAAAAATGACTACGCTTCCAATAAAGCGTCAGTTGAAAAAGAGTGGGCGGACAACTCTACTACAGCAGGACAGCCAACCTCAAACAATGCTTTCTTAAACGGAAATACCTATCATAAGCCTGACTATTCGATGAAATCGGGTATGGATGTGATTGATTTCCCAATGCATTGGGCATTCAAGAGCGCTCATGAAGCATTCAATATGAGAAGTGGCGACCAATACTATAATGATGCTACGTGGAATGTAACCTATGTCGACTCACATGACTATGCGCCTGACCAGGCTCCAGAAAATCAAAGATTCGCGGGTACACAAGATACTTGGGCTGAAAATCTCGATCTGATGTTCACCTTCCGCGGAATACCCGCTATTTTCTATGGTTCCGAAATCGAATTTCAAAAAGGGGCTGTCATTGATCCGGGTCCAAACGCACCACTAAGCAAAACGGGACGGGCTTATTACGGCGATCACATAGAAGGCAATCTTACGGTACAAGATTACGGCAAATACACCCATGCTACCGGAACACTTGCGGAATCGCTCAACCATCCTCTGGCGAAACATATCAGACAGCTTAATTTAATCAGAAGAGCTGTTCCCGCCTTGCAAAAAGGCCAGTATTCCACAGAGAATGTGTCGGGCGATCTGGCGTTTAAGAGAAGATATACCGACAGCGACAAAGGCATTGACAGCTTTGCATTGGTCACGATTTCGGGCAACGCCACGTTTACCGGCATTCCCAACGGAACCTATGTGGATGCAGTGACTGGTGATTCCAAAACTGTTACCGATGGCAAGTTTACCCTGACATGCTCCGGTAAAGGAAATGCAAGGGTGTATGTATTGAATGGCAGAGGCGGAATTGGAGAAACGGGAACCTATCTGAAGTAAACTGTAGAATTAGCTAACTGAAGCAACTTTAGTTCGGTACTGCATCGTGAAAAGGTTGCTTTCTAAGTCATTCAACGACTCAGAAAGCAACCTTTTTCATCGAGTTATTCAGTTTGCCAGATATCTTTCAATTTCCAGTATGTCAATTCATTTATTATAGCCTCTCCGCCCTCCGATACGAGTTCTATGCCTAGCAGTTTTTCACTTAGATAGATACGACTGGTCATCGTAGCTTCCCCTTCATTCGCAAATATTTCAATAGATGAGCGATCCAGATATACATGCAACGTCAACTGTCCCTCTGCATTTAAGGTTGTTTGACGTACTCCATCCGTTTTCTTGCCTGATATAGAGCAATCAAGCATAAGTTTCTGACCCAGGATAGAATAAGTAATAACTGTCTCCTCTTCACCTGTTCCGCAAAGCTTCAAGCTTACCAGGTCTGCACTTGACTTTGTCAGGTCGAACACGACCTTCACTTCAAGCAGATCCGCTTCAACTTCCGCCAAGTAACTACCACAAATAGTGCTAGATTGGCACAAAACATGTTCGCTTTGACGAAGCAACTTCATTTCCTCTACTGGATTCATCAGCAATTTATTATTGGCGCCCAACGTAATTACACGTGGGATCGTCAGCGCTCCGGACCAGCCGTCTGCTTTTGTCGGCATATCCGATTCCCACATATCCATCCAACCAATCGCAATGCGGCGACCTTGATCATCTAGAAAAGTTTGAACCGCATAGAAGTCATGACCGTTATCCAACTCGATGAACTCTCCATGCTGATATTCATTACTATCATAATTATATTCGCCAACATAGTATCCCGTCTGGAACAAGTTATTGTACTTATCTCCTTGTGCATCGATACCTTGTGGGGAGAACATGAATATATGCTTACCGTTCAGTTCAAAGAAATCAGGGCACTCCCACATGAAGCCCATATTCTTATCTCCCTGCAAAAGCACACCATGATAGGTCCAAGTTCTAAGATCAGGAGATGTATATAAAATAACACGCGGCAGATCTTCTTTCGTGCTGTTACCTAGGATCATGTACCATGTATCCTCATGCTTCCATACCTTCGGATCACGGAAATGCTGGGAGCTATCTGTCGGAGGTTCAGCGATTACGGGATTCTGCGCTAATTTTGTAAAATGAATGCCATCTGTGCTTACTGCCACATTTTGATTTTGGAAAAAGATATTATTGGGTTGATCAATATAATGATGGCCAGTATAGATCAGTGTCAGTTCCCCGTTATTATCTACTGCGCTTCCTGAAAAGCAGCCATCAAGATCACACGCATCTCCTGGTGCTAATGCAATCGGACAATGCTCCCAATGGACAAGGTCTTTACTCTTCACGTGACCCCAATGCATTGGACCCCAATTCTCATCATAAGGATGATGCTGATAGAAGGCGTGATATTCACCTTTAAATTGAATTAATCCATTGGGGTCGTTAATCCAGTTTGCTGGTGCCATAATGTGATAACCTAATCGGTACCGCTTGTTCATTTTCGCTTCTGCCTGTTTTAATGCTTCCTCAGCTTGCTTCGTATTGTTAATATATGTGCTGTTCATTTGTCTTCCTCCTATGCTGTTTTAATATGCTTGTTAGGCTTGGGATCTAGCTTTTTCGGTTCTTTCTTTAAGGTAAAGATTGAGATGGTTGCAAAGACAAATACGAAAACACCCATAATTACGTACGTATTTGCAAAGCCTCTAATGTCATAAGACATACCGGCGATTGGCGAGAAGATCGAAGCTCCTACCTGACTCGTAAACTGGTATCCCACCAGATACAAAATCGAGGACAGCCGCGTATCGAAATTAGCAGCCAAGTACTTAAATACGGAGATCAGCATGATTGGCAGTTCCAATGCATGAATCAATTTCATAGCTGAGATACCGTAAGGTCCTATAACTAAGCCTGAACCCATGATCCGGAACGCCATCAAGAAGCCTGCCAATATCAGACCCTTTTTCGCTCCAATTTTGTTGACAATGAAAGGCGCTAAGAACATCATGCCTGCTTCCAGGAATACTTGTAGAGAATTTAAATAACCGTAAACTTGATTGCCTAAAGCAACCGTGGAGAACGTCGATGAAAAGTAATTTGGAAACTGCTGATCATACACATTGTAAATACAGGTAACACCAAGAACATATAAAATGAAGAACCACAAATGCTTATTTGCAAACAAATAGCCGATTTGCTTAAAGTTAACAGATTCTGCTCGCTCCAGCTCAGATTCTGTCATTTCAACTTTAATTGTCATCATAATGATAAACAGAATGACAGCAGATACTGATGCAATCCAGAAGTTAATGTTAGGGTTGATATTGAAGAGCTGACCAGCGAAAAATGTTGCTGCTGCCCAACCTAGCGAGCCCCACATGCGAGATTTCCCGTATTCAAAGTCATATTTTCGGCTGATTTTCTCTACATAAGATTCGATAGCTCCGATCCCCGCTAAAAAAGCAATACCCAAGTATAACCCGCCTACAATGGCGCCGAGAAACACATTGTATTGAAGTAACGGCCCATAGATAAAGATATAAAAAGGACCAACAAATAAAAGTAAAGAGCTGATTAGAAATAAAATATGCTTCTTTAAGCCGATTTTATCAGATATATAGCCGTAAAGCGGTTGCATACATAGAGCAAAGATAGCGTTTACAGTAAAGATAACACCTGTTTCAGCACCATTCAGACTGATTTCTTGACCTAGCCAGATGGAAAACAATGAATAACTTGCTGACCAAGTAAAGAAAAAAAAGAAGAAATAGGCACTTAGTTTCCAGTACATGCTCTTTGACTTTCTCATATCGAACGCTCCTCTTAGTTGAACATTTAATGTAAATGAAAGCACTTTCGTATTTACAGACTGATTATATGTCAACCGCTTTCATGTGTCAACCGCTTGACACATTTTCGAAAGAAAAGAGCTCTCCTCTTTGATTTCAATTACTCCAATAAGGATAGCTCCACCTTATACATATGCAGAAAACTAGGGAAATGGTATTAAGCTGTACTAGCTTCAATAAGTTTCACGGGTAGATAGGTTTCTCGCGGGACATCACTGAAGCCACCTTCAATTTCTTTAATAAGTAACTCTATGGAAGATCTCGCGATCTCCTGTATTGGTTGCTGGATTGTTGTTAATTCAGGAAGAAGATTACGGGTTGTTTCTGTTCCATCATATCCAATTACGCGGATATCTTCAGGAACCCGTTTTCCTCTTCTTCTTGTTTCAGCAATAAAAGACGCAGCCACCATATCGTTACTCGCGAACAATCCATCTACTTCAGGATGTTCATCAAGTAAGCGCTTTATCGGTTCATCGTGATTCTGTTGGTGAAAGGGATCATGTACTTCATAGGTAATTGCCTCTCGACCATATTGTTCCATCACATCTTCATATGCTTTTCTTCTTAAGTTTGCTGGTGTTTCCAATTCAACAGGGCCATTGATGTGCAAGATATGCTTGCATCCCTTTCCAATAAGCAGCTCTGACGCCAGTTTTCCACCCATATAATTATCCGATCCTACAACTGGGATTGAATCGGATAGGAAACGATCGATCGCAATGACGGCAATATTCTTCTGTTCATAATTTACGATACCTCGGTTGTGTGTACCAACGATAATACCATCAACTTGATTTCGCATAAGCATATCTACATAAGACTCTTCTTTATCTAGCTGATTCAAACTGTTACAAAGTAACAGCTTATAGCCTAATGACGCACAAATATTCTCTATATGAAAAGTCAGCTCTCCGAAAAATGGGTTGTTTGTAGTTGGAATGATTAATCCAATCAGATTTGTTCGTTTACTAAATAATGACCGAGCCACATCATTAGGAAAATAATTTAGCTCCTGCATCGCTTTATGAACTTGATCCTTCGTTTCTTGACTGATATAGCCACGATTATTAAGTACGCGAGAAACCGTAGTCGGTGAAACTCCAGCTAATTGTGCAACATCATTAAGTTTTGGTTTCATTGATTCAACCCGCCTTCTCTCCATGCCATGTCTCCAATTATTCTATTATTTTAACATGGTTAAACGTGAAAAAACATGTCTCCAACCTTCGGTGCTGTATTTGCAATGACATCGTCGATCCCGCATACGAATTTCGCGGCAAGGCATAAAAAAGTCGAGCATAAGGAATAAATTAACTCCCTGCTCAACTTCTGCCCTGCCAATCGTTACCCTTAATCTGCTATTTTTATCTTTAGAAGTTCTTAGTATTTAACTCCTCTAAAGATACTTGTGTGATCACTTCAAAACCTTTGCCTACTCCATAAGGCTTTATAACGATAGTTCCCATGTCTGGAATTTCGCCTAAACCAATCCCCTTTGGGAAACTATGAGCGATAATGACCTTATTACTCCCAGGGGACGGTTGGATTTCCAAGATTGATTTGAGGGAACTTAATATCCATTCCTGTTCTATCGGGTTTAAAACGCCGCTCAATCGATAAATTTGATACCAAAAAGGATCTACTTGAATATTTCCCCATCCGAAAGCTAAAGCAGCCGTTTCCTGGGTTCTGCAAAAAGGGCCAGCGATAATTGGAAGTTCAAGGGGAATGCGTAAGCTTCGTAGTAATTCGCCATAGGCTATAGCCTGTCTTCTACCTTTTTCGGAAAGATTCCTTTGGGTAGAACAATTCTGGAAGTTAAGGTATGGTTGATCTATTCCCTGTGTTGCTTCTGCATGCCTGGCATAGAGAATATATCCGCCTTGCCGAAGTGAATCTACCAACGAAAAGTTGGATAATACTGCCTCTTGAATAAGAAAAATTCGTTTTAATACATCGTGTTTACCCATCAAGTCTTCAGTAGGTGAAATCATTTCCGATTCTACTGCATTTTCACCGGATAATGGCATCAGGTCACTTCCCCACGTTTAGGCTTTTTTACAGATCTTTTGGCGTCTATACAGCCTATTCGAGGGGTGGCAAATAAATACGATAATGCTAAAAATCAAGAACTGCCTTGAGTATAGGAAGTCAACATTACTATCTTGAAAGCTCTGTGGATATAACAGCATACAATTACTCTTTTACCGATCCTACAACAATTCCAGTTACAAAATATTTTTGAAGCAGCGGATAAATCAGCAGCAGCGGGATGACGGCGACTACGATTTTGGCCGCATTTAGATTTTTGTTTGAAATTTCAGTCAAGTTGCTGAGTTGTGCTGAGTTGGTGCCGGATTGAAGAAGCTCCGCAATATTCACATTAAGGGATTGGATATAAGTCATTAACGGATAATTGCTGACTTGGGTCATATAGATCAGCCCACTGAAGAAATCATTCCATGTTCCCACGATACTGAATAGTGCTACCGTCGCCAACGCAGGAATGGACACAGGCACATACACTTTGAACAGGACTTGCAGCGGACTGGCTCCATCGATGAATGCTGCTTCTTCTAGGGCCTTAGGTACAGCAGAAAAGAAGTTCATGACAAGGATGACACTGAATATAGGGACAGCTCCTGGTAGAACAAGCGACCAAATTGTATTGAGCATATCGAGGTTTTTGATCAGTAGATAACTTGGGATCATCCCGCCGCTGAACAGCATGGCAAAGATCATGATATTCATATAGATATTTCTGCCCCTAAATTCCCTTTTCGACTTGGAGAGCGGGTAGGCCATTAGAACAATAAGAATCATGTTGAGAAGAAGTGTGAGTACAACACGTAGAACAGATATACCAAAGGAACGCCAGAACTGAGCATCATCGATAATTTTCGTATACGCTGCGGTTGTAAAATTGACCGGTATGAGACCTACAGCATTAGCTGATACGGCCTCGCTGCTGCTAAATGAAATCGCAACGATATTCCATAACGGAAGAAGGCAGATCAATGCCAGCAATATGACAATGGCATAGATGACTAACCCGCCTATTCGACCTTTTTGGCTCTTAGAATATGACACAGGGTTTGCCTCCTTAAAATATTTTACGGTCAGTGTATTTTTTGGCCAATTGGTTGGCGGACAATAGCAAAACAATACCGATCACTGACTTGAACAGGCCAACAGCCGTACCGAAACTATATTGTCGCCCAACGAGTCCAATCCGATATACATAAGTATCCAGAATATCTCCCGACTCATAGACAACTGGATTATACAGATTATAAATTTGATCGAAGCCAGCGCTCAAAATATTGGTTAGACTCATCACTCCCATGAGCAGGATAATAGGCAGCATGCCTGGCAACGTAATATGCCATACTTTTCTCCACCAGCTGGCTCCATCCATTCCTGCCGCTTCATACAGACCCGGATCAATTGAAGTAATTGCAGCCAAATAGACGATGGAACTGTAACCAAACTCCTTCCACACGTCTGTTCCAATGATCAGCGGCTGGAACCAGGTGTTGCTGCCGAGAAAATTAATATTCTCCAGACCGAAAATAACCAAAATTTGATTCACAATTCCATCCAAACTGAACATGTTAACAACCACAGACGCTAAAACTACCCAGGATAGAAAGTGTGGCAGATAAACGATTGTCTGTACGGTTTTTTTTACGAATCTAATGCGGATCTCATTTAACAAAATGGAAAAAATGATAGCCATCAGTGTTCCCAATAGAATCTTGGCAATGGCAATCACCAACGTATTACTAAAAACCTGTGCGATGTCCGGCAGCTTAAACATATAAATAAAGTGCTTCAGTCCTACAAATTTAGAGCCAAACATCCCCTTGGCTGGTATATAATCCTGAAACGCCGTGATGACACCGACCATCGGAACATAGCTGAATATAAGCAAAAACAAAATACCTGGAAGCATCATCAGATGATACATGGCACCCGTGCCCAATCGGCTTTTTGCATTATCATTCCCCTGTTTCATGGATGGACCCCTTTCCTAAAGCAGGGCTGCGAATGCGCAGCCCTGCTAACCGTTCATGATTGTTTATTTTTTGGATGCGACCTCGTCTTTAATTTCCTGAATTACCTGATTACCGCCTTGCTTCTTCCAATTGCTAACGAATGTATCGAAGTAATTCAGGGGTTCTGCACCTGTCACGATTTTGATGAAAGATTCTTGCTCCATCTTGGTCAGATTAGCCCAGGTCTGTTTCATGCTTGGTGTAGTTCCAGAGTAAGCAGGTGTCATCCATACAAATTTGTTTTCCCGTGTCAGTTTGTCAATCAGTCCCACTCCGTTGATGCGCGAGTGATATTTTGACCAAGCTGTTACGTTATCCGTATCCATATTGCTCAAGTAAGTTTGGATACTTTTAATATTGTTCTTTGATTCTGTTGTCCGGACCTGATCCAGACTAATCTCTCCTTTAATCCCGCGAACGATGTCAGAGTAGTCATCCAGTAACGAGGTCGCCGAGTTGACTTCAATATTAAACGGTCTGGTAGAACCGTCTACGCCGTTCTCTTGATACTTGGCAGCTTCTGGCATAGATGTTCCCACATTTTTATCATTTGCCAGTTTATCGTAGAAAAGGTTCACTATTTTAACGGCGAGTTCCGGGTGTTCGTATCCTTTTCTTACAACGATAAACTGATTAGCTGGATTGGCGTGTGCCACGTTTACCTTTCCATCCGCATCCTCCAAAGTGTAAGCCGTGAATTTCGCATTCTTATCCTTCTGCTTCACGTTACCCAGACCCCAGTCGGGAATATGCCATGGTCCAAAAGCAATACCGCATTGGCCGTTGGTGTACAGTGCAGTAATATCATCAAATGTGCGTGTTCCAAATTGCGGATCGATGATGCCTTTCTTGAACCAATCTGCCATGACGCCTAGCATCTGCTTGGTTTCCTCTGTTGTTGAGCCATAAACAATGCTGCCATCTTTACCCTTCATCCAGTACTGAGGGAATGAACCCTTTGTTGAGGCAACTCCAAGCATGGTATAGGCAGAACCATTATAGTCAGTTGTATTCAGGGTGTTCACAAAGGGTATACCTACCGGTTTCCCGGTTTGACCCGGATCTCTTTTCAAGAATTCCTCGGCCGTTTTCTCCACATCGTCCAGCTTGATGGCACCATCTCCGTCTGCGTCAAGCTGGATTCCCAGTAGATCCAGCCAATCCTGACGAAGCCAGACCATGGTTGGTGCCGAATCTAGGGAAGTAGCTGGAAGCGCCATTAAACGTCCATCTATCGTCGCATTGTCTAACGCCCGGCCCTCATAAGAGTCGTAAATATTCTTGATATTATCTGTGGCATACTGTTTGTAAATTTCCGTCATATCTTCAATCAGATCATTATCAACCAGCTCTTTGAGTTCATCTTTGGAATCGACACGCATCATGTCAGGCAGTTCTCCAGAGGCGATGGCGAGCGAAACCTGACGGCTGTAATCTTCTCCGTTCGCTTCAAATTGGTCTTTAATTTGAGCGTTAAACGCTTTTTTGACCAGTCGAGTATACGCATTGTTCTCATACGAATCTCCAGCCGGCAGTTTCGGGTTGGCTGTAGTCACACGACCCATCGTGACGGTTATTTCGTCTTTATAGGCACTGAATGGGTCCCCGGGTGTTACCTCATATTTGCCCGCTTCCTTCGCAGTGGGAGGGTTGGATGATGCCCCACAGGCTGCAAGGGTTGAAATCATCAGGGCAGATAACGACAGCACGGCTAGACGTCTCGTCAACAATTTGCTTTTTACGGACCAATTAGTTGTCATCTCATTCGATTCCCCTTCGTTGTGAATATTTCTCTATCATTGTTGGTTGCGCTTTCATTATAAAACTCGATGAAGACAAAACGAGATAGGGATTTAACGTCTGTTTGGATAGAAAAATGTATGCGGTTTCATGTCAGAGCATGAGGTCATCGTTAGCTTGTAATCATTTATCCTACCTATCGACATACATCTGTCTATCCAAACTTACTAATCAAAGTGAAGAACAAAAAACCGGCAGCTCCTATCAGAAATCTGTCGGCTTGACTGAATTATAAAAGAGTACGCTTTTTATCCCCTCTGCCCAGCTGGCGATATTCGCTTGGCAGCAGGCCTGTCAATTCGCGAAAAATTCGGCTGAAATATTTTTCATCCGTATAACCCACTCGCTCCGCAATCCAGAAAATCGTGTTATTTGTATTCAATAAATATTCTTTAGACTTCTCTATGCGTATAAAACGGGAGTACTCATTAAAGGTCTTCCCCATCAGATCCTTGAAGCATTGACTGAAATAGCTTCGGCTGATGTTCAGTTGCCGGGACAAACTTGAAGCAGTGAAGGCTTGGTCCAAATCATTTTGCATGATTATGATCGATTTTTTGACGGCGTCTACAATTTCCTGTGAATACGAAGTCTGTACATCTGCCTTACGAATGCCCACAGAAGTCTGCTTGATCCAAGCTTCTACCTCGTACCAGGATAGAAAAGAATGGCTCATTGAGATTCTACCCAGCTTAGTCTGGGCAAAAAGGTGATTCCATTCCATAACGATCGAGTATAGCAATCCTATCAGCTGGCTTTTATGCAGTCTTAGTGATTTGAACTGTTCAATCAGTTGGTTGTAGTAACTGTCATTATGGGGCCATGGTGATAGAAACCAACTTTGCTTAATTCGATCCATATCTTCATCCTGCGGTTCAATTGGAAGTGAGTCATCCACATTCATCGAAACGGCAATGACAGGATCATCAGGGTCGTATGCATAGAATAAGGAAGTTTCTGTATAATTAATAATCCAGTTTTGGATTTGCGACCACGTTCGCTCTTGTACATCGGATATAATCAGCAAGGCGCTTTGGTGGACTTGGTTCAGGGATTCCTTCAGTCTTTGGAACAGCTGATCCCCTACGTCCATGGGTGCCGCCCACATCCAACTGTTCCGTTCAATCTCCCATCGGAGCTCTTCTCCATTGGATGTCGGTTCAATCGGCCAGTTCTGTCCTAACTTGCGATCCAGTGAAACAAGGGCATACACATGGCGATAATGGACATTGGTCTCGCTCAGCAGCGGCTGCTTTTGTTTTCTATTCGCCAGCTCGTCAATTCGGGTATGTATTCGATGCAGCACATGTTCGAATTGCTCCTTCTCAAGCTGTACCTTGGCTATATAGTCAACGGCTCCCAGCCTGAGCGCTTCCTGGATATAATCGAAATCTTGATGCAGTGTTAATACGACAATATGAAGCTCTGGATAGAGTTGCCTTGCAGCTCGCATCAGTTCAATACCTGACATCACCGGCATCGCGAGATCCGTCAACATCAGATCGACTGGTTGAGATTTTAGAAAATCCAATGCTTTTAACCCGTTACTTGCTTCTCCTACAACTTCCATATTGAACTCATTCCACGGCATCGCAGAGCTTATACCTTTTCGTACCAATTTGTCGTCATCCACAATCAATACTTTAATCATCCCCGAACATCTTCTCCTTTGATAGGAAGTATGAGCAGAATACTTGTCCCTGTACCCAATTCACTTTCGATCACCAGTTGTGCTTGATCTCCGTACTGTGCCCTCAACATGCGGTGAACATAATTGAGTCCGATGCCCATCCCTACTTTTTTATGTTCTGCTATACGATTGTTCAAGAGTCTTTGAATCGCTTCCTCGGTCATGCCGGCTCCATTATCCTGTATCAGGATATTCAGCGTTTTGGTGAGTGTAACTTCAATTTGAATAAAACCTTCGTCACTCAGTCCATGATAGAGAGAATTTTCAACCAACGGTTGCAGAATAAA
Organism: Paenibacillus ottowii; assembly: GCF_006874425.1. Classification (GTDB taxonomy): domain Bacteria; phylum Bacillota; class Bacilli; order Paenibacillales; family Paenibacillaceae; genus Paenibacillus; species Paenibacillus ottowii. Next base: position 17,142 of record NZ_VIJZ01000021.1, on the reverse strand, counting down.
ACGAGGCACAGGTATTTGAAGCACATGGTCATCCGCTGAAATACGCACGTCAAATTCAAAGTCATATCGAATTTGCTGCAGGACTAGATACTGTCTTAGCGCATCAATTTCTTCTTCCATCGTCGATACTTGCCCTAATTTACCCAAATTGTAATACAACAGCTTGTTTAAAGATTGTACCAACTTGTCAATCTCTCCTTGTCCATTCATGACGGCCAGCCAGTGTACGGTATCTAGCGTATTCATCAGAAAGTGAGGATTGATCTGATATAACAATTTTTCTACTTCCAAATCTGCACGGATCTTCTCTTTCTGCTGTACTTCCTTGAACAGGTCACCGATTTGATGCTGCATATTTGAGAATTCGCCCAATAGAAAATCGAACTCGGGAATATGAGTGCGGGTCTGGCTACCTGCCTCTTGTGGATTCTGAGACATTCCGTTAATTTCCGAATGGAACAGACCGAGTGGCTTGTATACCATCTTCCACAGAAGCCAAGCAAGAAATACAGTAAAGCCAAGAAAAAATAAAGCGACCAGTACTATTTGAAGCAACCACTGGTTTTTCTCCTGTTGATACTTAGCCTGTGATATTACTGATATGACGCTCCAATTCTGAGCGGAGTCCTCCTTAAACCAATGATAGTCACGGGATATTCCATCTTTTGCAGCACTTTTTGATAAGCTGAAGAAATTCTCCCCCACTTTCATCGTTTCCGGAATTTCACTGTAAACAATTTGACCCTCACCATTCAGGATCAAATGCGATAAAGCTCCTTGGTATTGGTTGTAACCCAGTATATCCTGCGTAAGGCGAAAGCCGGATTCTACGTATACATATACATCGTCCCTTTGAGGCAGTTGCACCTTTCGCATAGCAGATAAAACGAGCTGATCATTAAATCGGTTCATACTGATATGGGGACCATAGTACGCGATTCCATAAGATTTGAAAAGCACAGGCAAAGACTCAGGGGCAAAACGATCTTTGATGGGAAAGTTAGCGAACTGTGTAGCGCCTTCTTTCTGGAAATAATATAAGGTCAAGCCTATATTCGGATTAGTAAACGTTACAACATTTAACTCATTCTTTAATTCATCTCTAGCCTCAATCAATTCAATTATATTGGAGGAAGGTTTCAAGACTTCATCCAGTTTTTTGCCTAAAGTACCGCTATATGATAATTGCTGAGTAACATGATTCAGATTGGTAATTGAATTTTCCAGTGATGAAGTTACCTGTTGTAGATTGCTCCTAATTCCGTCATTGATTTTATTCGCAAAAATAGAGTCAATGGTATAATAAGAAATTGCAAATATACTGATAAAGGGAATAAACGCGCTAAGAAAAAACAATAAAAAGATTCTTTTTTTTAGTGTCATTCCGACCCATTCTCCTAAGGACTCTCCCATCTCGGCGTGTCCAATTCTGTTCATAATTATAGATTGATATTCCAATATGTCAAACGCTTACATGGAGTTTACGGCAATCGAAGTAAGTTCTATTTTCGACGTGGTACAACTTGTAGCGATAAAAAAAGCCGCTAAATTAGCGACTTTTAAAGGAGCCATATGCCTACACATTGGATCATCCTAAATGTATGCAATTATTGCATATAGCGTCCGCCATCCATGACAATGGTTTGTCCAGTGAGATAACCAATTTGCGGATTGGCCAGCTGGAGCACAAGCTCCGCTACCTCGGATTTTTTACCCAAGCGACCCAGCGGCGTATTCCCAATTATCCCTTCCATCACAGCGTCATTTAACGAATCTGTCATTTCCGAAGCAATCGGGCCTGGCGCGATCACATTCACACTAATATTGTATTTTGCCAGCTCGCGGGCTGAGGATTTAGTTAATCCAATCAATCCAGCCTTGGAAGCGCCGTAATGAGGGCCGAAGCTTCCTCCTGTTAAAGCCGCAACAGAGGAAATATTAATAATTCTGCCTTCTTCGCTTTTTTTAAGCAGCGGAATAGCATATTGGGTACACAAAAATGCTCCGGTAAGGTTAATCGTTAAGGTATGATTCCATTCTTCTAGCGTCAGCTGTTCAATGGGTTGGGGAACTCCAATCCCTGCATTGTTAACTAAAATGTCCAGTTTCCCATAATACTTTTCAATCTCCTCAAAAGCCCGAAGAATGCTGGACTCGTCTCTCAGGTCAAGCCGTACCAATAACCCGTTTCGATTGTTTTTTTTGATGGTATCCAACAAATGAGTTGCTTGCTGCTTATTACTATGATACGTAATCACTACATCCATATCGGACTCAGATAACTTTCGAATGATTTCCTCACCGATACCTCTGGAGCTGCCTGTAACTAATGCCACTCTGTTATTTTGCAACATGTTCACCCTTTCAAGCAGGTTTGGTTTAAGGCGTATACATTCCACCGTTCACGTCCAGAACAGCTCCTGTAATATATTGATTTGCTTCTGAACCCAGAAAATAAACAGCCTCGGCTACCTCCTCCGGCGTCCCCAAACGAAGTAATGGTATACCGCTCAGCACCTCATGATTAATCTTCTCTTCACGATTTTGCCATCTATGAAGGATGCGATCGGTTCCGATAATTCCAGGGCATACTGTATTCACCAGAATTCCATGCTCGGCAAATTCATAGGACAAATGCCGGGAAACAGCAATGACAGCCGCTTTGGACGCGGAATAATCCGCACCTACATTTTTTAGCGTTTTACGGGCAGATATTGAAGATATATTCACAATTTTCCCACTCTGATTTCTGTTCATTACGGGAAAGCAAGCTTGTGTCAATTGAAGAACAGGCTTCAAGTTAAAAACAAAAGATGAATTAAAGCTTTCCCATGAAATATCATGAAAAGGCGTCCGTTTCTCTTGAGAACCGCCTACATTGTTGACTAAGGTCAGATGCGTTTCTGTGTCGGGTACATAATCAGCAAGCTGATCCTTCAACTCTTTTTGGTCATGCAGAAGATCCACACACCATGTTGTTATCGAAGCAGCTTTTTCTGTGGATACCTCTGCTTTTAATTGCTCTAAAGCGTTAAGATCCCTATCAACTGCTATACATGTATATCCTTCTGCGACATATTTATAGAGCGTGGCTTTCCCGATCCCTCTGGCTGCACCGCTAATTATGCATATTTTTTTCGCCATGGTAATGATCTAGCCCCTTAATCCCTTGATGCCAATCGCTCGAACAGGTGAAGCTTCTACATCGGAAATTTTGATTGGCAGGGCTACGAATAAAGTGTCAGAGTTGAGCTGATCTAAATTAAATAAATACTCGCATAGAACCGCGCCCTGTGAAACTATATTTTTATGCACCACAAAGTTTTTCTCAGCGGGTTTCTCAGTTTGAAAATCCAGCCCTATGAAAACAGGATTTAAGGAGGCAATATAAGCCGCAGCCTCTGCACTGAGCCAAGGGGAGCGATCCCAAAAGCCTTCCTTTCCCCATTCTCTATCATCGTAGCCTGTATGGAATAACAGAATTTCGCCTTCTTCTATAGCGAGAGGAGCCATTCTATGCTTGAGGAGATCTGCTGAAATTTCGGTTTGATCTGGAATATCGGTCAGGTCAATCAAAACGGGATACCCGACAAAGTGTTGTAGAGGAACCTGGTCGATTGTTTTTCCATCACGAAACACATGGTCGGAAGACTCTACATGAGTGCCATTATGTGCGAACAAAGATACAATGGTAAAGCGTCGTTTCCAGTCTGCGGCCGTCATCGTTTCCGGAGCTACTTCATCAAACGTAAACTTTGGAAACCAGTCCGCACTATATTTAGGCATCCCTTTGGAAAAAGCAATAGATAAATCAATCAACTCAAGTTTTTTAGATGTTTGAATACTCATATTTCCCCTCCTAAATTACACCTTTTGAAATAAAAAGATGTTCTGTAATAAAGCCGTCGTGAGGAACCATATCGTGAGTAGTCCATGTCGGTGCATTATTGATTACTAATTTTTTAATCGTCGGTTCGGTAATAGCCCAATGGATCAAATCCTGATCCTCCGTTAGCAGGCTTAGTGCCAAGGTGGATTTCAGAGTTTGGCGGACCTCATCTGGTTCAGGTGTGTATACCCAGCTACAGGCAAAGGGCAGCTCCATATACCGAATATGATCGGGTAGATGATTGATATGGACCAATAAGGGAGAAAGTGCGGCTGTACCGTCTCCATAGTCTATAATCCATTCTTCATCCTTCACATTTTTCCAAAGGATGTCGGTGGAATGAAATATTTGATGAACATAGTCTCTAATTGCATAGGCTTTATCTGACCTAAATACGGGAAGATCACTTGTATAATCTAGCAAACCATTCGAGCCATACCCGTTTAGCTGCAGCGCGATTTCATCTAGCTCATGAAGATGAGCTTTATTCACGACAATCCCACTTGCATTGGTACACTTCATTCCTCCACCATCTACGACGGAGCGAACAATCACATCTCTCGCTTGAGCATGTGCAATTAGGTCGTGATTGCTTGCTTCAAAGTGCCAGTATACTTTTGAATAGCCCGGTCCTCGGGTAATCACTTTTGGATTGCCTTTGTATTGCTCGACTGTATTACGATCTCCAAATACGAGTGCAAGATCGCCTGCGTCTACAATGGCTTGGACAATAGAATGATCTCCAGGAACTAGAGCAATCATAAAGGGAGATATCCCGGCAGCTAACAGGCAACGGATCAGGCGGTAAGGTGTAAAAGGGTCCTTCGCGCTGGGCCGCAATAAAATTTTATAACCTGCTGCCAGCGCTTCAATCCAGGCTTTGTGCACGGCCGGATTATTACCGGGCGCGATAACAGATAAAATTTGGCCTTTCGGTACCCAATAGGCTGTTTTATTTTCTCGTGAAGCATTTTCCGTATATATAGGAGCCAAATTTGGAGCACTTCCGGTAATATACTGTTCTGCTGTAGCCAAGGCATGACTTAATTCTTTTACCGAGGATTCAATCGCCTTCAGCGGAACGCCTGATATCAAATGTACATGACGTACATAATCTTGTGGACTCTCTCCATCTAGCGTAGCTGAACCAAATAAATCGGCAGCTTTTTTGAAAGCTTTATGGACATCAGCCAACGCTTGCTTCGGAGTTGCTTTTAGCTCATGAGCGATTCTCGATATGAGGATGGACGGGAGCTCATCTATTTCACCTAGAGATAAACCTTGCAGAGATGTTAAATCTCTTCTATGCTTCGACTCGTATCTCGCTCCAGACCATATAAAAGGAATATGCATAGGTTAATAAACCCCTTCGAAGATTTTCTCTTTCACATTTTCCATCGGCCTCACATCGGCTACGCCATCCCAAGTATAACTACCTACAGGAGCAACGCGCAGGGCCTGATCCCGCTCGAGGCGTGAAGGGATAAATAACTCAGGAGAGAATAATGTCAACTTGACTTGTCCATAGGTGTTATATGGTGTTAATACTCTGTGATTCTCTTTATCCACTAATTGAACCATAGAAAAGGGATGTAATGTTTGAAAAACGCAGGCTTTAGGATCGTCTTTGAATTTTTGGCGCTGAGGTGCGATCCCCATTAACGTATTTCCATACAACCCGATGAAGCGGGCTTCTGGAAAAATGAAAGTTTCCAGCGCATCCAGTGTGCCTTCATCAATAGAGGTGCCGGCCCAAATAATAACTTTAATTTTCTTCTGAATTAAGGAGGACAGCTTTTCATTGTTACTCATCGCCTCCAGGAGCGCCGGAGTTGCAAATAACACTTCAATATTTTGCGTTTCCAGCACCGTAGAAACCTGTTCCAAAAGATGTTGTATGTAGGCTTTAACAACATCGAATTCTCTATTTTTGGAGCACTTTTTTACCCAGCGCGGATCAAAATCAATATAGTAGCACAGCTTGGAAAGGTAGGTTGCCATCCGTCCAATCGAACGGCCTACGATATGGGGTCCCGTAGGGCCTACATGCAGCCAGTGCCCTGTGCAATTTTCGAATACAGATTGATCATTCAGTTCTTGAAATACCCATTCAAGAGCTTTCTTTCTGGAAAGCATGTCGACGATCTTTTGAGGAGAGCCTGTCGTTCCCCCACTTTCAAACACTTCAAAGCCCCAATCCAATGTATGCATCCCTTTAGGAATCAATTTTTCCACGGGAATCCTTTTCATCTCTTCCGTATAGTCGGGAAACTCATCCAGATCCTGCAATGTTTGAATGTCATGCAGCGGGTTGAAAGGCAAGGAGGTGCGCTTTTCCAGCCAAAAGGGGGAGCCTGTCTCTTCTGAAAAATGCCACTTTAAGGTCGCTTGGATAACATCATGAATTGAAGGCGGAGCCGATTTATTATATTTATAGATGTCCAACATGCAAACTTCCCCCTTTAGTTTCATTCGTAATTTCAATATTCCCGATGAACGGAGTCATTTTCGTTCTTGTTTCCTTCCATTCATTTTCAGGATTTGAATGTTCAACAATCCCGCCTCCGGCAAAAACGTGTAACTTTCCATTTTCCAGATAGGCAGTTCGTATCGTTAGCGCAAAATTGGAATCGTCATTGGCTCTGCAATAACCAAAACCGCCTGCAAAAAACTCCCGTTTGAATGCCTCCACCTCGGACAGCACAGGCTCTACTTCCAAACGCGGAACCCCCCATATCGTAGCAGGCGGATAAATGCTGCCGAGTACATCAAATGTAGAAACTTCTTTTTTTAAGGAAGCATACATATGAGTTTTCAAATGGAAGGCATACGGAGTTTTGAGAATATGTTTATCCTCATTGATAACTACATCTTTGTTGACCGCCAATTCCTTCAGATCGTTAACCATGAGACTGACAGCATATTGATGCTCCTTATTCTCCTTATTGTCGTGAAGCAATTCAGCTATAATTTCCTCCTCTGTTTTGTGCCCGTATGCAATTTTTCGTGTACCTGCAAGCGGTTTACTAATCGCCTTCTGTCCCTTTTTAATAAGCAGCACCTCAGGCGATACACCAAACCACTCTTTTTCATCATTCCACTTAAAAAAGTAACTGTATTCCTGATAATTTTTTTGATTTATTTTTGAGAATAAGGGGATTATACTTTTCATTTCTTCTAATTGAATGACTGCCTTTCTGGTCACTACCACCTTGGCAAATTCCTTGTTACCCAGCTGATCTAAAATCTGATTCAGGTTATTCATATAGGTATCTTGATCGGGTATATAAGAAATCGTTCCTTTGTATTCTTCCTGAATTGCCTTCTCTAAATAGCTAATGGTTTCTGAGGTAGGCAAGATTACGTCGTTAGACCAGCTAAGGACATCAAATTGATTTTCCGTTCCTTGAATAAGGATTTTGGGGAGGGTAAACACGGCAACTTCCTGCAATTCATCATGAATGGTTTCGCACATCCAGCCACCTAAAAATGACATATCCGCAAACTCTTCTGGGATTTGCATCTGAACTGTCTTCATCATTTCTGAAAGTTTATTAAAAATATCCTTATAAGGCATATGCGTTACATTCACATATTCATTGATTTCAGAGAGCATTTTATTTTGAATATAAATATTCGTTTTTAACAGCGTTTTACTTGCGGAGACTTTGATAGATACATAATTACCTAAACCTAAAATGATATGAGGTTTTCCTGACTCATTTTGAGAGATAAAGACCGTTTTAAATTCTTCTGCGAACTCCGGATACAAAGACGAGAGCGCCTGCATCCAATATAAAGAGTTATTCACATTTAAATCCTCGATCACGATATTTCTTTTGGCTGTCAAATATTCTACACCAGGAATCGGAAAAATTTTTTTGATGTCCACAACCATTTTCCACTACCTCCTCGAGATTTTATATTTACAGTGACCGTTTAGGGGAAGGGATGTTTTTCATATCTTTATTTTTTCTAAAGGTTTCCCCTCCAAGTGGAAAAGTTGAATGCTTTTAAGAATAGCCTGCTCTACCTGGTCTTCACTTTGTCCGTCGAACATAAATCGACCGCTGATATGGTAGTAAGAGCCGCTTCCATCCATGATATCTCCAGCATTAGGAATAACTTCTGAAAAGATTTCCGGAATTTGCTCCTTGAGGCTTGTTACATGGATGACTTCTAGCGGAGTATTCTGTGGCTCAGGTATTTGTAGAAAACCACCATGTATATTTAAATCCGCTTCAGGAACTCCCGTAAATGTGCCCAACAGGATTTTGACCGTTTCTTCACCGAGATGGATACCGAAGCGATCAAGTAAAAAGAATGGAATTTCCGCCCCGCCAAAACGTGCGCCAATTTCCAAAAACACCAATTCTTTTTCCTGTTTATGAATCAGCTCCATATGAAAGGAACCCTCACTTAATTCCAGGGCTTTTAACGAACGGCCTGTAAAATCAACAATACGCTGCCGTAGGTTCTTATCTTTAGTAATCAGAATGGAACCACACGGCTTTCCTTTGGAAAAGTCCAGACAGCTACCTACATAGCGCGACACAGATATAAACTCGATTTTTCCTTTATTCACAATGCCATCGATATGAAAAATGGTACCCTCAACGAATTCTTCGGCCTCATAATCAGCCAAGGAAATGGTGGTTAGAAATTCTTCCAGCTCTGCATCGGTATGCACTAATTTGACCCCTATGCTGGCTGCTGAAACTTTAGGTTTTAGGATAAGCGGATAATTCACTTTTTTAGCGAAAGCAAGGACTTCATCGGAGGTCGTAAAATCAATAAAATAAGGGGTACGTATAGAGTGTTCCTTCAATCTCTTCTTCATTTCAACCTTATTCCGGTACAACTGAACCTGTTGCTCATCTACACCCGGAATAGCGTACTTTGTTCTTAAAAATGCGGCAACGTCCATATCAAATTCGGATAAGCTAATGAGGTGATCAATTGGGCCATAGGTACTGACCACTTCAAACATAGCTTGATCCAGTTCATCTTGCTGCTCCAGACGTTCAAATCGAACTATTTTAGCTGCTTGTTCTTTATAAGCGGCAATATCTTTATATCCATTTTCATTCACAAAGTAGATGACATCGTTTTGTGAATGATCAATAACTGTGTTGTAGTTCATATAATTACCAAAGATTAAACCTCCAAAACGATGAATCACGACAATGACCTGTCTATCCTTCAATTCTCTCACTCCCATTTCAGTTCATTGAATAGTTAGCCTTCCAGAGCAATTGATTTAATAGATGCATTTCCTCTCTGGAATAAAAACAACAGCACCACTGCTTGTACCACGACTCCTAGAATTTGAGATATCCAAATACCATGCACATACAGGTTGTTAAAAGAAGGGAGTGTGAATGCCCCTAAAAGAGTAACGGCAGTCCCTATTAATGTCACATAAAACATCGTTCGACTTTGACCTGAGCCTAAAAACACACCTCCGATACTTACTGCAAGCGAAAGAGGCAACAAATAGAGACTCATGTAATAAAGATAGATCATCCCCTCCTGAATGACTTGTTCACTATTCGTAAAGATTCGAAGTAAAAATGGAGCCAATACTAATAATAGTATGCCGGCTAGTAATCCAACGGTTCCGCCTAGCCAAAGTACCTTCTTACCGATTTTATGAAAACTTTTGCCTTCTCCTGCACCCAATTGGTAAGAGATTTGAATACTCGCTGCTTGTCGAACCGCGTAGAAAAACATCGTTATAAATACAATGATTTTCGTCCCGATTCCATAGGCCGCCATGCTATAGACTCCAAAGGTTCCAATCAAGCCGATGAGAATCATGTTGCTCCCCATACGAGCTATAAAGTCACCTGACATGGGAAGACCGATATTAAGAATATCTTTTACATTTTTCCGTGTTTTTGCACCATATTCGACCTGTTTTAATGTCTTGATAATATCGGATCGGTAGAATGTGTATAAAGCAATCATCAAAGTGATTGTTCGCCCTAACACAGTAGCTAAAGCTGCTCCTTGTACACCTAATTGGGGAAATCCCAGCCAACCGTATATAAAAAGCGGATCCAGCACGAGAATTAACAAATTAGACAATAACGCCATTTGCATCGGAAACTTTGTATTGCTGTAACCTTTGAATATAGAATCCACCATATTTTGCGCATAGAAAATGATGATTCCCGGAAATGAAATTGCCAAAAATGCTGTAGTTAAAATCAGCGTGTCTTTTTCTTCAGAGCTAGTGAAAAGACTCGCAATTTCAGCTCTGAATACATACCCCATTCCACCAACCAGAAGACTTATTACCGCCCACAAAATCCAGCTATCTCTGACTGCACTTTTGATAGAGGATAAATCTTTATTTCCCAAGTAGCGTGAAATCAGAACCGTAGTTCCTGCACTGGCAATGAGTATAATGGCAAGAAGTACATTTTCCAGACTGGTTGCGACCGTCACGGCTGCGACTGATGCACTACCCAACTGTGCGACCCAAAAAATATCAATAATTCCCGCTATAACCCCGGCTAACAGCTCAAAGTAAATGGGATAAGCCAGCAAACCTAGGCTCTTCCGTTTTTTAGAAAGTTCCACTTACTCCACCTCTACTGTCTTACCGCTTTGTTGCGATAAAATAATATTCCCTAACTCTCTTACTGTAAGCGACTTGTGAAAATCCTCCAGTTTAATTCGGACCTGAAAGTTTTGTTCAATCTGAACAAGGAGACGGAGGGAATTGAAGCTATCCCAATTTTCAAGAGTATCCAGTCGAGTATTTTCTTGAACTTCCGTATCCGTATTTAATACATCTGTCACCAGTTCCTGAAGTTGCCGATCAAAATCAGACATTGTGCATTTCTCCTTTCTCACTGCGAACTTGTATCCAGGCTGGCTGTAGCGAACCTGAAATCGGCAAATTTATTCTGTACTGAGTATGTTCATCTTCTTGGCGGATCATATGGAAGCCAGCATTTGTATAGAAATCAGATACGATATGATTTTTAGAGGTATGACGATACTCCGCTTCAATGTATTGAATGCGGCAACGCGTGGCTTCATCTACTATATACTGAAGAACCGCGTATTCAATTTTACGTGAGAATACACGACAGCTCATCATAAAATTCTGGATCACCCAATGATTCGGCTGCTTGTTAATCCAGACTCCCCCAATAATTCCTTCCTGTCCGAAACGGTCCTTGCAAGTAAAACCAAGCAAGCTTACCAGTCCTTCTTTTTGATTTTGTAGATTGTAGGCTTCGGTATATTGATTTTTGGTCATGTTAAACTGGTTCGTCCGCAGATTCAGCTGCATCAAACGCGGCATAGAATACTCATCAGCCTCAAATATATTTACGCAAATCTCCAGCTGCTTTAAGTATTCTTCCGGAGAAGAAAAGGATTTGGAAAACGCTTTTCTTTCAACCTGCATACGATACATTTCTGTGCGATTTTGATCGGTTTCCGTTGTCTGCAATACATTAAAGTAACCTGTCTCCAATAGGCTGTTTAGATATAAAGCAGGTTCCGTACCTATATCAATAACTGTTACTTCAGGTATCGTTGAAGCGACCAGTTGCCGCTCAAACGGGCTATCATCTATAAAGACAAGAGAATCTAAACCGATATTCAGTTGATTGGCAAGGTAGCGAATATTTTCGTTTTTGGGTTCCCAATTGACCTGCATGATTGAAAAATCCGTCTGTCGAAGTAACATCTCAGGATGATTCTCTAATGCCTCCTCCACAATGGAAAATTCATTTTTGCTGCATACTGCAAGAATAACTCCCTGCTGCTTTAATCTTTTAGCAATCCGTTGCAGGTTTACAAAGCAATTGCCAGGATACAGGCTTCCAAGCTGTATATTTGCAGGACCATCGTCTCCAATAACACCTCCCCATAATGTGTTATCCAAATCTAGCACCAGGCACTTTTTCGAGAGGCCCAGGTAGGCACGGCTCAAACTGGCAACTTCTTGAGCAACGAGTAAAAACACATCGTTATGCCAAGCGATACTGGCATAATAATGCATACGCTCATCTCTTAATAATCCGGGGTGGTTCATTAATAGCATTTCAAGGTCCAGCACATAAGCCGAAGGAAGCAGCTCCGAGAATTCAAGTAATCGGCCGTTTAGCTCTCTCCACAAACGTCCCCATAAAGCCTTATGCTTAAAGGAAATAATACTACTTAAATCAATTGAATTAATCGGAATTGTATTTAAAACAAACGTGCTGGGCTGCCAAGTATTGTATTGGTCCAGCATTTTGTATAGCGTATCAAGCTGTTCCCTACCGTGTGAACGAATATAGTCAGAATTCAATGTATCCCAATCCTGTGGAAGCAAAAATTGCTCATCCAGCAGGCAGAGAATCATTTGAGGCTTAAAATTTGCTAATCTTGAGTGTGGATTGGATAACTCGAATGCAATCTGGTTATATTCAGCGAGATAAAATTCGGGTGAGATTTCCTGTATGAGTAGAAGAGTACGTAGAGAGGATATTATAGGTTGAGCTATAAAGTTGCTGACAATTGCAATTTTTAAAGTTTTGAGCTTTCTGGGCTGAATCCCGATCATAACAGGACTCACCTTTTCCAAAGCGTGGCCTACTACATCAAGCTCTTCATAGGTCTTTAATTGTCGCAATGCTAGAAGAATATCGGTATTGCTTGTATCATCTCCCCGGCTCAAGCGACGAATTTTCCTGGCAAGCTCATGGATTTCCATAGTCTCCTCCTGCTCAGTTATTTTCTTCAAGATAATGCGTTAAAAAACTCAGCACCTCACTAGCTATAGGTCCATATGTTCTTCGAGCGTCACCTCTGCGTGGGGAAAAAATATGGCCTAATTGATCGAATACAGTGAAGCTCACATTAGAACGATCCTTCAGTGCATTTTTGAGCAAATACGCTTCCCGAATAGGAGTCGCATTATCATCGCTTGCCTGTATAATACATATTGGTCCAGTAAATTGTGTAATACGCTTATAGGCAGGTTCATTGCTTATCCATTCCTGCCAAAATTGGGATGGTGCTTCTTCATTCCCTAATTGCAAATCCCGTGCTAAATTTTTATCGTAATGTAATTTTAAAATAGAAGCGATCTGTTCATATGAAGCAGATTCCAAGGTCTGTAACTCTTCCTCCAGATGGTCCCACCATCCCCATCTTGGTAAATCGAGTTCCCGTAAGGCCTCTACTTTCACCGTACCGTCCTTTTCAACTAGTTGTTGCTCCCACAACCATTGCAGCTTGCGCTCTACATCCATATAGTAACGTCGATAAAGATAATTTTCGCCGATGGTAGACATAAGGACTAACCCTTTTAAGATAGGGGCTTTCTCAGATGCTGCAATAGCTACTTCAGTACCTAAAGAAATTCCAAGCAACCATATGGCTTCAGCTTGTACTCCATCGGTGTTTCTTACAAGATCAACGGCTGCACATGCATCTTCAACTAGTCCTGAAAACGTACGGCGCTGATAATCCACGGCTGAATCATTGGACGCAGGTACAAAACGGCTGTTATATCGAAGTACGGACATTCCCTTATCTGCGATGGCATCGCGTAGTTGTAAAAACATCCGAACAGGCTGATCATCCACACTCATATCCGCAGGATGGCTTCCATCCATGTCCCATGCTCCCCAAGGGTGTAACAAAATGACACAAGGGACTTCCTGTTCAGTACAAGCAGGCCATGCCAATCGACCTTCCAGCACACCATCTTGACTATGAATTTGTATCATATCTTCTTTCACTATATTCCTCCAAAAACAGACTTTATTTCAAGCTAAATTAGACCTGGAATAAGCTGCAAACCCAGTGCATTCCGTTTCCAATCCCAATCAGTGCCACATAGTCGTTTCTGTTCAGCTCGCCGGATTCTATATATTGTTTAAAATCAAAAAGTTGATCGGTGACTCCCATATGACCATATTGGGTCGCCAATTTAGCATTGGTTCGGTCTATATCTACTTCAAAAATTTCAGCAATCTCCTGCATAGATTTAACATTATCGTGGAGATAAATGATTCGACGGATATCAGTTAATTGAATTCCCTCTTGCTCGCACGCCTGCTCTGTAACCAGACGAATGCGCTTGTTTAGCAATTCAATAAATTCCATCAATTTTACAGGATCAGCGTCAAAAAAAACCTGCACTTTTGCCAGCGGTGAAAAGGAATGAATGTGCTGCAAATTAACAGGATTAAATGGCTCTGTACTCCCGCCCCAATCATACCGGAAAAGAGGAGCATATGTACCATCACTCCATATTTTCGTGCTGACCCAGCGGCAATGTGGATGTTCTCTTTGGACAACAGCAGCGGAAGCACCATCGGAGTGAAAACAAGAATTGTATGTGACACGATTGCGGTATTCTTCGCTATTACGATTGGAGGTAACCACTAAGCCATATTGATAGTCGGGGTGAACAGCAAACTTGCCAGCTGCTGTGTCAAAGGCCATGAGCCCGCCACTACAGGCTTGGTTAAATAAAATGGCTTCCGAGGAATGTGCACCAAGACGATGTTGAAGCTCACAGGCAGGGTCCCAATAGAGATACTCGGGAATTTCGCTAATGGCCAGTATAATAAAATCAAGTTCTTCCGCTGTGATCCCCGCATGGTTCAGAGCTTCTTCCGCAGCCTGAAACGCTAAATCCGTTTGGCTGACTTCAGGAGCCGCCGCATAAAAATACTCGTAACCCCATTTTTTCACTTTATCAATATTAGATGTATATTTATGAACCTCGTCTTCTACTTTTCGCTTCTGCCCCAGTGCCTGTCCAAAACCACGAATTCCATAACTCGAAGTTGACAATTCTCTTCCCCCTTTTAATGTGGGCTTCAATAAATCTTATGTAGTTTACTCATGCTGTTCTATAGACGAAATACATTTAATGACCAGGGCAAGACATCTATTGTCGTGAGATTTGCAAAAAATCCATTGCCAAACAAATATTCACAACCAGATGAAAATGATACCAACAGTAACAAATAAAGCGAAACTCGAATCATTTGTTTCTTGTTCATCCCTCATCATCTCCTCATATGTCATTAATTCCTTGGAAATTATGATACTACTGGTAACAAATTATGTCAAAGTTTATTTTGAAAACTTTCAAGATATTTTAAGAAATTAGTTGTTAATGGTATGTTTTGGCGCGAATGGTTCATCTGAACCTATCTAATTTGGCAATATTACAAAAAAAGTTTAATAAGTTCTAATGATTTATTTGGATTAATATGCCATACTTGTACTAGCTTTATTTTCTTCAATTTCACAATTAGTAAACTTTTGAATATATTTTTATAAATGTATTTTATGCTAACATATTAATATGTATTAGAAGGGGGTATTTTTTATGGATATGATTTTACTAGGAAAAAAGATAAAGAATTTACGAAAAGGTTTAAAAATGCGTCAGGAGGATCTAGCCAGAGATGTTGTAACCAGAGGTTACATTAGTCAAATTGAGAAAGGAAATGCGATGCCCTCTTTTGAGATCATCAGCAAGCTTGCGGAGCGATTAAATTGCTCTATTACTTTTCTGTTAGAAGAAGAGGTTCCGGAAACCGTTTCCCTTCCTCCCTCCATTCCTGCTCAATTAGTAAGGGCGGAACAGTATCTTGAAAACAATTTGTTAAATGAGTTTCTAAACATAATAAAGAGTATAGAAATCACAGAGGAAGAAGCGGATCTAAAAGCCAAGCAACAATTACTGTATGCAAGGTATTACTGGTTATCTAACGATATGGAAAAAGCCTATGAATATATTGAAGATGTCATTCAGCATGCTCCTCCTTTTGATTACGATATTAGAGCCAAATCATATAATTTGCAGGGTCAAATTTTGTATCGCACCAATCAGCTAACAGAGGCTTTAAAAAGCTTCAACAATGCTTTGCTGCTGACCAAGCAATTTACAGTCGACAAACTGCTTTATGTTGATGTTCTTCTCAACCTTGGCATCTTTCACTGCCATTTGGATGAGATTACTTCTGCGCTAACTCATTTATTGGAGGCTCAGCAGATTAATCTACAAAACAGTGCATTTTATAAGGCTGGCGAAATTTCAATGACCATGGGCGTATGCTATAAAAAAACGGGGAATTGGGAGGAAGCGAAGCTGCAGTACGAGCAATCCCTCCTGTTTTTTGAACAAACCAACAATAAGAAGTTGAAAGCGGGTTCACTCTTAAATTTGGGTATTCTGTATAAAAAGATCAAGAATTATGATGAATCTTTAGTCTATATCGAGAAATCTATTGAGTCATACTCCTTGTTATCCGATGAAGAAGGACTGATCAATTCCAAATTGGAGCTTGCTGAGCTCTATATTGACATTCAAAACATTAAAGAAGCAGAAAGAATCTGTAATGATTTTTTGCATGTAAATATGAATCTGGATTTAAAAGCCCAGCTCAATATTTTAATAGGACGAATCAACTCCTGTAATGGAAATCTAGCGCAAGCTCTGGATCACTTCTTCTTAGCTCGCACCATATATCAACAAAAGCAAGCTCACAAAAAAATAAGCGAATTGTATGTCCTTATAGCTGAAGCTTACTATCACCAAAAAGATTTTGAGACCGCTTCGTATTACTACAGGCAAGTCCTTCCTACTCAATAATAAAAAACCTCAGGGCTCCTTTTTTTAGATGGATAGGTCCCTGAGGTTTATTCATTTATACATAGTCCAGACCAAATCAGATTGAGCATGTGCTACCTCTCTACTGAAGTGTGTATTTACCAAAACGCATATCGTCAATCTCTTGATTGTCTCAGACAATATAGTGTTGCTATTCGAGCTGTGGGGTTCATCTCCTAAGTATAGGAGAATACGATCACAGTTATTGGGCCGAGCAAAGCAATTTGAGAGAGCGACGAAATAAGAACGAATCGTTGTTATGTCAGGAAAATATTTTGCAGGCAAGGGCCATCGGACGAGCCGTTGCCCTTGCCTGCACAGTGAAATCATTTTTAGAAAACTGAAAACTGGTCTAGAACATAAAGTCAATGGAATCTGGCGAGAAGCCTTCTGTCTGCTCGTCTGAGTTCACCTGAATATCGCTTAATAGCAAATCTGGATTGGCTCCAACCTGTGACAGGATCGCTATCAAATCTTCGGTTAATCGTTCAATCGCATCGGCGCCAAACAGCTTCGTGCAATATTCAAAGGAACCCTTGATCTGCCCGTCTTCATCACTCATGGACAAGGTCAAATCGAATTTGGAGGTTCTGTGTTCCTGAAC
>NZ_VIJZ01000020.1 GCF_006874425.1 Paenibacillus ottowii | reverse complement strand
GGCTACCTTTTCCATGATCTGATATCTCTCTTGTTTGCTTCCTCCTTCCAGGCTACTAAGCACTTTTTTAGCAACTCATTCTCCCGTTTCAGGTTTTGCACATACCGATCCTGACTCACATATTGCTTCCGACGTCCCCGTCCATCTAGTAGTCCATACTCTCCCTGCTCTCTATATTTCCTCATCCACTTTTTCACACGATCTGCATCCTGAATCTCCAAGTGCTCCGTGATTCGGCGATATGTCCATTTCTCTTCGACGTGAAGGCGAATCGCCTCTTTTTTCAGCGCAATTGAATAGGTCTTAAACTTTTGTCCCATAAAAATACACCCCCTAGAATTTCATCGGCTAAACCCGGGGGTTTTTCCAATGTCTATTCTAAGGGGTGCACTTCATAGACGGGCAAGTGCTCTCTTTACCGCTTTTTCCTAGTTTACCTTAACGGTATACACCATTCTCAATTTACCATTACCAGCGTAAATCTCAACTCTTGCATTCGTTGCAGTGGTGGTAGTTACCACGCCGGAAGCGGAAACGGTGACATTTCCGCTCGCCACTTTATAAGTATCCCCTGGGTAATTTGACAGCGCATAGGAATAATTACGTGGCAACGTAGCCGTTCTGTAGTATACTCCATTAACTTCTACAATAGGTGTAATTACTGGAGAAGGGCCTACTGATGCGGACGCACTAGGAACGATAATACTTCCAAGGAGTCCCAAAGACATAGCTGTTGATAATAATATTTTCTTAGTATTCATTAAAAAATCCTCCTTATGTATGATATGAGCTCCTAAAATATACCATGTAAAATTATTGATTTCACTTCATTCGACAAATGTTGTCAAAATAATACATTAAAATGATTCTAAAGTACTATAAGATATAAAAGAATTAAAATATGACAATTGAAGAAATTCATTTTAATATACTTAATTTTCTTGGGCTATTCTCTATATCTGAACCAAATTTGTCTATAAAAGAATAAAAACGGACATCAGCGTGATACGCTCGAGGTCCGTTTTCGTATTAACATACCTGGCACTTGATATTAGTTGACAAGTTGGTGCGCAAGCGTCTCACTGCGATCTAGATTTCTTTCGATCATACGTGGTTTTAATGCAGACAGCTCCGTACTTTGACGAATCGCTTCAGCTACCAACTGGGCGATTTTCCTTGCTCCTTCGTCCGAAAAATGAGTATTATCTGCTATACCAGCCGGGTAATTAGGATGCGTTTTTTCAGGCAAATGCATAAATAGAAGCTGAGACTCTTTTTCACCCATGGAACGATAAAGCTGCTGTGATGCTTTGAAAATATCGAGCAACGGCGTCTGAGTTTCCTTGGCAACTTGTCTCATGGCAGCGGGATAGGCTCCCACGGCCAGCGGATCAGGTTCACCGTCTGCGGTAAAGCGGCGGCGGCTGACCGAGGTCAACAGTACTGGGATTCCGCCACGTTCCCGAGCGGACTGAATGAATTGAATTAAGTTTAGACGGTACTCTCCATCAGGATCGGTGTAGCGCGCGGGGTCTTCTTTTTTCTCATCGTTGTGTCCAAATTGAATAAACAGATAATCACCAGCTTGAATATCTTTTTCAATATCGGCTAATCGCCCTTCTGCTATAAAGGATTTGGTGCTTCGTCCGTTGACGGCACGATTGTCCACATGCACAGTTGGGCCAAAATAAGCTTGCAAATGTTCGCCCCAGCCTGTCATCGGTTTTTCGGCTGCCCCTTTTTGGGCTGCAGTAGAGTCTCCTGCGATAAACAGTCGGGTTGTCATCTGCTGTCTTGCCTGCGCATATCCATGTTTTTGAAGCCATTTTTCCGCCAGGTCGAGCCATTGTCGGCATTCATGGTTGTCTTCAGACAGTCCCAATCCGTGCCGCCCTTCTTCAAATACATGCAGTTCAAACGGAATATGCTCCCTAGACAATGAGAAAGCGAACAACAGGCTATTTTCTACCGGTACAGCGCCATCATTGGCCGTAGTCCACATAAAAGTTGGGGGTGTCTGTGCAGTCACTTGCCGATCGGATGAAAAGGCTTGAAGCTGCTCCGAGGTCGGCTGTTCGCCTAAAAAATGCGTACGGCTTCCAATATGCGTATAAGGCTCATGAAATGATATTACAGGGTACCCCAACATCAGAAGATTTGGTTTTTCTGCTCCAATCGTGGACACAATGGAGGCTAAGTGACCGCCTGCTGAAAAACCGATGAGACCCACTTGATCAGGGATCACTAGCCAGTCATGCGGTGTTTGGCGAATCCACTGTAGGGCATGTTCAACATCCTCCAGCAAGGAGGTAACCTCGAAATTGCCGACCTGATACTCCAGCACACCCGCGTGAATACCTAAATCATTTAACCACTGGGCGATCGGCTCTCCTTCATGTGAGGCCAAATGCTCGTAGCCACCGCCAGGTAACACCAAAACAAAAGGACGGGCTTCATGTACCGCTACGGGATAGAGGGTGAGGAAGGAAGTATCTAGCGGAAATTCTTCTTTTACGATCTGTTCCTGAGTACTAACGACATGTAACATAAGAGACCTCCCAATTTCTTTTTAACTGCCGTTAAACCAAATAAAATCAACATAAATTGGAATGATACGGATGTAAAAAACAATGCACACGTGAAAAAAAGATTTAAACCTCGAAATGAAAGCGCTATAATTTGGTGTAATACCAAGAACCAAAGGGGGAGCGCAATGAAAAAAGGAAGAATGTTCTACACTATTTTTATTACGATTCTGGTTTTGGGAATAGGATTGGTGGCCAGCTTCGGCAGCTACATTTATTTTACAACAATTAGCTCCGTTGTGGAGAGAGTTTCCAATACCAAGCAAAGCTACATGGCACAGATCAGAAATAGCCTGGAACAGAAAATCCAAACGATTGAATACGCTTTTAATACGTATAGCACGACCAGTTCCTTTAGTGAAGTTGTCAAAAATCCCATTACAGAAAAAGATTTTGTAGCGTATCGGAATGTAAATACCCAGCTCAATTATATTGCTACGATGGGATTGGAAGGAACTGAGTATTCACTGATCAGTCTAAATCAGAATTGGAGAATCTCCAATGGAAGCCTGTCTTATTTGACGACAACGGAACGAGAAAAGCTGATCAGTACCTATATCGATCACCAAGAGAAGGGACTCTTCTGGATCAAAACAGATAAAGGAATCCGCTTTGTGAATACCTTACCTGTGTTTTCCAAAAAGAAGCAGGCGATTGCGCTGTCTGATATTTCGTCGCAGACGTTAAGTCGTACCATTCAAACAGAGGACCATATGCCTGTGTTTATTTTGAATAACCAAGGCAACTTGATGTACGAAACGGAGCCTGCTACTTCCTTATTGTCGGCTCAGCAGCTTCAGCACATTTCGGAAGTGACGGCTAAATCAGACAACACAGGCATGCTCACATTGGAGAAAACGGAGCATCAGCCTGCACGACAAATCATTTATGCCAAATCTGCTTACAACAATTGGACTTACTTAACGGTATTAGACAAAAAAGAGATTGCAAACGCGTTTCAAACGACCAAATTTGGGATTATCATGATGGGCGTTGTTTTAACGCTTTTAATGGTGGTCGTAGCCTACATCATTGCCATCTACTTTACCAAGCCATTTCAGCAAATAAAACGCAGCTTGCCCAAAAATCCTAATTTGACTTTCAAAAATGAACCTTCCAAAAATGAAATTGAGTGGATTATTAATTCCATCGACAACATTGTAACCGAGAAGGAAAGCTTGGAAAGTCTCATACAGTCCGAAATGCCACAGTTGGAAACACAATTGATTCTCAACCTGTTTCGCAAACGTATTTCCGCAGAGGAATTGGCACGAAAAATGCCACGTCTGGGCTACCCGCAGATCGAGAATCAAATGTATATTACCTTGTTGGTTCAACTGGATAATCTGGGGGATCGGGAACCTTCGGATAAAGATGTTTTACTGCTGGCCATTAACAAGATCGTAGAAGAAACGATTCCAGAGCAACAGCGTATGCTTCCCATTATTTTGAACGACAACACCCAGGCTACCATATTAATACTGGCAAATAAGAGTGCACAGGAAATGAGAAAGCAAGTGCTGGATCATGCGTCCCTTTTGATTCAGAATGTAAAAGAGTATCTAAATGTATCTATCAGCATCGGTATAAGCACAGCGTATGATAACTTGTTAGACAGTAAAGAAGCTTGTGAGATGAGCAAGCAAGCATTGCATCACCGTTTGAATCTGGGTAAAGAGTCGATTATTTTTTATGAAGATATTTCCATGGTCATTTCAGGGCCGGTGCTGCTTCACTATCCTGCAGAATTGGAGTCAAATCTGTTTGATGCCATCCGCATAGGGGATGAAGAGCAGGTACATCATACCGTACACTCTTTATTGGCGGAAATGATGACAAAGAACAATCATTCCATGAACTTTGAAGTATTGTTGGTACGGTTTGTAAATAATCTTATCCAACTAGAGCAGCTATTAGGGATTGAAGTGCTGCTAACGCAAGACAATCATGCCCTGTATCACCGTTTGCTGGACATTCGTAACCCGGAGGAGATAGAACGTATGCTATTAGAGCAGGTTATTCTCCCCATGGTAAAAAACATGAAGGAGAAGACAAATCAGCAATTCCGTTGTCTCTCTGAGAAAATAGCCGCGATTATCCGTGCTGAATATGACCAGGAATTATCATTGGAACTCATTGGAGATCGACTACATTACAATCCGAATTATTTAAGCAGCATTTTCAAAAAAGAATACGGAACGACGTTCAGTGAATATTTGATGGGCTATCGCCTGCAAATGAGCAAAAAGTGGCTCGTTGAGACAGATATGACGATTAAAGAAATCGCCGAGCGACTGCAATATCATAATTCGCAAAACTTCATCCGCTCTTTTCGGAAAAAAGAACAGGTTACACCAGGGGCTTATCGAAAGATGAAGCAAGCCAATTAACCTTTAATTGCCCCCAACAAAGCTCCTTTGACAAAATGCTTTTGCACAAATGGATACACGATTAACATCGGAACGGTCGCTATGACAATGACCGCCATCTTAATCGTCTGCGCAGGCGGGATGACATCTACCGCGGTTCCTTCTGCCTGCATACCACTGGAGACGATAACAATTTGGCGAAGCAGGACTTGAATCGGCCATTTGGCAGAATCATTGATATAGAGAATGGCATGCATGTACGTATTCCAGTAGGCAACAGCGTAGAACAAAGAAATAGTTGCAATAGAAGGCAGGGCTAAGGGCAACATAATTTTAAAGAAGATTCCAAAATCGTTGCATCCGTCCATCTTAGCCGATTCCTCCAAATCATCTGGCAATGCCTGAAAAAAGTTACGCATGATAATCAGGTTAAACGCATTGATGGCTACGGGCAGAATCAAGGACCAATACGAATTGATCAGCCCCATGCTTTTGACAACGAGGAATGTCGGAATCATCCCCCCGCTAAACAACATAGAGAACACAACAATAAAGTTAATTGTATTGCGGCCAAGGAGATATTTTCGGGATAATCCATAAGCCATAAAAGCGGTAAAAATCATACTTACAACTGTACCCACGATCGTTACTCCGATCGAAACCCCAAGTCCTCTAAAAATCGTTGGAGTGGATAGGATATAGCGATAAGCATCCAAAGAAAAAGTAACAGGGAATAAAATGAACTTCTTGGCCACTACTTCCTCAGTTGAAGCAAATGAGCTGGCGATGATATTCAAAAAAGGCAAGAGACAAGTGAGGGCAATGAGAATCAAGAGTGTACTATTTACAATGTTGAAGATACGACTGCCCAGCGATTCTTTTTTTCGTGATTTTGGTTTGAATAATGGCTGTTCCAATGTGGGTGACCTCCTTGTAATCGTTTACATTTAAACCTTATCAAGAGGAAAGAATTCCGTATATAATCATAACTTGAGGTGTTCTCTAAGGGTGAAAACAAGAGGATAATCATTAAGTTGTGTAGTAATCATTATCTGAGGTGAAAAGGGTGTAAAGTAGGCTGTTCGCCTATTTTTGTAAACGCTATCATTTTATGATTATATGCGGAATGCCGAAAATAACGTACTCTTGAAAGCGTATACAGGAACGTTTGAAGGAGGTCGAACTACTAATGAAAGTCTCAAGTGCCCCCGCACCAAATATGAAGATGAGAATGAAAAAGAACAAAAGAACGACGGAAAGCCTTTTACGAATGCAGAAACACAAGCTACTCTATCTGATGGTTTTACCCGGGCTGGTTTACTTCATTATTTTCAAGTATTTCCCTATGGGGGGACTGGTAATTGCATTTCAGGATTATCAAGCTTTTCAGGGAATCACAGGCAGTCCATGGGTAGGAATGAAGCATTTTATTCGTTTGTTTACTGAGCCTACTTTTTTTATGTTGCTTCGCAATACGCTGGTTTTATTTGCACTGAATATTGTAATCTTTTTTCCATTGCCGATCATATTGGCGCTTATGCTGAACGAGGTTAGGAAGATGTTTTTCAAAAACATTATTCAAACCATTATCTACATTCCGCATTTTATGTCATGGGTTATTATCGTTTCGATTTCTTATGTATTCCTGACGGTGGACGGCGGTGTGCTGAATGAAATGATTGCCGCGCTGGGCGGTGAAAAGATCAGCTTCTTGACATCTCCGCAATGGCTGCGAACAGTTTATATCGGGCAAGTGATTTGGAAGGAACTCGGCTGGTCTACCATCATTTATTTATCTGCAATTACAGTGGTGGATACACAATTGTATGAGGCCGCAGAGATGGACGGCGCTGGACGTTTGCGCAAGACATGGCACGTTACGTTGCCAGCGATCCGCCCGGTTATTATTACGTTGTTAATTTTGAAAATCGGGAGCACGTTGGATTTGGGTTTTGAGCATATGTATCTGTTATTGAACTCATTAAACCGCGAGGTTGCCGAAATCTTTGACACCTATATTTATACTGCGGGCTTAAAAAATGGACAGTTAAGTTTCAGTACGACAGTAGGACTATTTAAAGGTGTAGTAGGTTTGATTCTGATTATGTTCTCCAATCGACTCGCTAAGAAATTTGGTGAGGACGGCGTTTACTAATGACGATGGGAAGGATGCAAAATGGTACGGTTTGTAGAAAACATGAACAAATGGTGCAGGCGCCTGTTACGCCTGGTCTACCTGAACTTGCTGTGGACGATTGCGACGATCATGGGCCTGGGTTTTATAGGTGTGGGACCTGCAACCGTTGCTATGCTGAGCATTTTAAGGCAATGGATTCGGGGCAATGAAGAAATCGCCATTTTCTCGACGTTTGTACGTTACTTTAAAGAAAGCTTTAAAGAAGCAGTTATCATTGGCGGACTTTACAGCGTTGTGGGTTATGTGCTCTACGTGGATATCGTCAACGTCTCCTCCTGGTATGTTCGTGTGGTGACACTGATGGGTGCCTTTTTGTATCTTATCTCTTTATCATACATTTTTCCTTTGCTGGCTCACTATGATTGGAAAGGCATCAGACTGAAGATCAAGATGTCGATTGTCATTGGATTTTCGTATTTACAATATACACTTGTTCTTTTTGTAGCCATTGTCGTGCTTTATGTATTGATTCTAGGCCTGTACCCAGGAATTCTGACTTTTGCCGGAGCGAGCCTTATCGGTTATCTCGTGATGTGGATGACGCATCAGGTATTCAGCAAAATAGAGCGAGAGGTTCTGGTGAAAGAGGAAGATATGGCATGAATATACAACAGAAAAGGAGCAAACACGATGAAAAAAGGTACCAAGATGAAAAAGGGAGTATCGGGTCTTCTTGCCGCACTGATGGTCATGAGTGTTTTTCTAGCGGCTTGTGGTGACAAAGGGGCAGAGGAAAAAAGCAGCCAAACCTATGATCCCAAATCCAAACTGGAATTTACCTGGCTGAACGTACTCCACACAGCCTCTCCGCCTACTGAAACGATTAAAAGTAAAATCGAAGAATACACCAATTCCAAAATTACGTTCAACTGGGTGCCGGATGCTTCCAAGGAAGAGAGAATTACCACCGCACTGGCTTCTGGTGAATTGGCAGATATGGTGACTTTGACGATGATGACAAATTCCTCAGTGCGTAGTTCATTGAAATCAGGACTATTCTGGGATGTGGGCAAATATTTAGATGATTATGAAAATTTAAAAAAGATCCCGCCTGAAGTACGCGAAGCCGCTTCCATTGAAGGGGGGCTTTATGGGGTTCCATTCCAAAAGAATCTCGCCCGCGCGGGTCTGGTCATTCGTCAGGATTGGCTGGATCGCTTAGGTCTGAAGGTGCCAACCACACTGGATGAACTGTATGAAGTTGCGAGAGCGTTTACAGAAGATGATCCGGATGGCAATGGAAAAAATGATACGACTGGGTTTGTTGACAGATCGGATCTGCGTTACAGCAGTTTCAAAACGTTAAGTTCCTACTTTGGAACACCTAATGGCTGGAAAGTAGATGAAAACGGGAAATTTACGCCGGAGTTTGATACTCCTCAATATATGGAGACCTTAAAGTATTCCAATAAATTATACAAAAACGGGTATCTCTCCAAAGACTTTGCTGTAACCGCTAAAACGGACCAGCAACAACAATTTGCACAAGGTAAAGCAGGAATTTATACAGGCATGATTGATATCTCTAACCTTAGAACCTTGTCTCAAGGCTTACAAAAAGGGCTGAAGCTGGTGCCTGTTAACAAGATTTCGAATGGAGATGGACAATATCACGTATGGTCTGAAGGAAGTGGTGTAGGAGGCTTGCTGGCCTTTCCGAAATCTGAAGTAAAGACGGAAGCTGAGTTGAAGAGACTGCTGCAATTTGTAGATGATTTAATTGACAAAGATGTATATATGTACATGACCGGTGGTATTGAAGGTACTCATTATAAAATCGAAAAGGATGGTTCCTTCAAAATTATAGATACAGATTTGTGGCAAGCAGACGTACAGCCGTTTTCAAGCTCCAGACCAAGTGAAGTCACTTATAACTTAAAGGATGCTAATCCGGAAAAGGAAATGGCTAATGAATTAGTGCGAGAAAATAATAAGTTTGCTGTTCTGGACCCGACAGTGCCGCTGGATTCAGTCACTGCTAATGAGCAAGGAACAGAGCTGGAGAAAATTATTACTGACGCCTCCTTCAAATTTATTATGGGTGAACTTGATGAAGCCGGATTTAAAGCAGCTGTAGAAAACTGGAAACAATCAGGCGGAGCACGAATTACCGCTGAGTATGAGGAAGCGTATAAGAAAACGAAAAAATAAAGACAGGAGAGAAAGAAATGCAATTATATAACATTGTAGATTATGGGGCAGTTCAGGGTGGTACAACGATGGCAACAGAGGCCATTGCGGCTGCCATAGAGGCGGCCAGTAATGCTGGGGGAGGAACTGTTTTGGTTCCGTCTGGAACGTATTTGACGGGCGCTATTTTTCTGAAAAGTAACATCGAGCTGCATTTAAGCCCAGGCGCAATTCTTTCCTTCAGTACGGAACTGGCTGATTACCCTGTAGTAGAATCCAGATGGGAAGGCGTTCAGCGGGAAGTACATGCCTCGTGCATTTATGGAGAGAACCTTGAGAATATTTCGCTTACAGGCAGTGGAACGCTGGACGGAAATGGTCAGCCGTGGTGGGAAAAGCATCGGAATCACTCTGAGGAGTTACAGTATCCAAGACCCAAATTAATCAGCTTTGACCGCTGTCAGCGGATCACCATTAAAGATCTCATGTTGAAAAATTCCCCAAGTTGGACTGTAAACCCCATTGCTTGCTATAACGTTACGATTGATAATTTGTCCATTCTTAACCCGGCAGACTCACCCAATACCGATGGTATTAATCCCGAATCCTGTTCCAATGTTCGTATCAGCAACTGCAACATAGATGTAGGCGATGACTGTATTGCGATTAAAGCAGGAACCGAAGATACCCAAGAGCGGGTTCCTTGTGAAAATATTACGATTACCAACTGTACAATGGTTCATGGCCATGGTGCTGTCGTACTGGGAAGCGAAATGAGCGGAGATATTCGTAATGTTACGATCAGCAATTGCGTGTTCAAGCAAACAGATCGGGGCATACGTCTGAAATCCAGACGGGGACGTGGCGGAATCATCGAGGATATTCGCGTCAGCAACATTGTGATGGAGGAGGTCATTTGTCCATTTATTCTGAACCTATATTATTTCTGCGGACCCCGGGGCAAGGACAAATATGTGTGGGATAAAAATCCCTATCCGGTTACGGATGAAACTCCGTGCTTTAGACGAATCCATTTTTCCGATATCACGGCACGTCAGGTTCATGCGGCGGCTGGCTTCTTATACGGACTTGCAGAGCAATATATTGCTGAAATTACATTTTCCAATATTGATATTTCTATGGCTAAAAATGCGATTCCCGGACGTCCGGCTATGATGTCAGGAATTGAGGATATGAATAACCGTGGTTTTTATCTAGGTAACGTGAGGGATATTCGGTTTCAACAGGTCACAATTGAGAATCACGAAGGTCCTGCCTTTTATATTGAAAATGGGGAAGACGTTGAAATCAATCGCTGCCACTCGAAGAATACAGCTCAGCCTGAAAAGCTTATAGAACAAGTAAAGATACAACCTTCTGAACAAAATGTGCTGAAATAGGAGGGAGTGAAAGGGTGCATAAAAACGTGGATAAGTTGCAAGCATTGCTGGGGGACCTTCCGGCAGATCGCCCTATCACGGCAACTCTGCTGAATCAAGAAGAGCGGGAGGGATATCAACTGGAGTGTCTCCTGCTGGACTTGAACGGGATCGAGTCTGTACCCGCTTATGTAGCTACACCAATACAAGGGGATGGTCCGTTCCCATTGGTCGTTTTTAACCATTCACATGGGGGCAACTATACCAATGGACGTAGGGAGCTGCTGCATAGCAGTCCTTACTTACAGCAGCCCTCGTTTGCTACAGTTCTGACAGACATGGGATATTGCGCGTGCTGTATCGACATGTGGGGCTTCAATGAACGTGGAGGTAAAACCGAGAGCGAGCTGGTAAAAGAAATGCTCTGGCAGGGCCAGGTGCTGTGGGGCATGATGCTGTACGATAACCGTCGTTTGGTAGATTACATGTGCCAGCGTGAGGACATTGATGCTTCCCGTATCGCGACGATCGGCATGTCGATGGGTGGACTCATGGCATGGTGGCTGGCTGCTTTAGATGAACGGATACAGGTCACGGTTGATATCTGCGGACAGGTAGATGCCCATACACTGATCGCCAAAAGAGGATTGGATCATCACGGCTTCTATTCCTATGTTCCCGGCTTGTTAAAGCATTTCACCACGCTGGATATTCAGAAGCGGATCGTACCTCGTCCACGGATGAGTATAACAGGTCAAAATGATCGGATGTGTCCTATTGAAGGAGTCGAGCATTTGGCAGAGGGGTTGTTGGAAGCTTACCAGAAAGCAGGTCACCCGGAGCATTGGCAGCCTGTGATTGCGGGCGGTGGACATATGGAGACCATGGAAATGCGAATGGCTTGGCAGTCATTTTTAGCTGAACACTTGTAAATCAAATGAAAGGATCGGGGTAACCATGCTAGTCGGAAAAGAATCCTTTTGTGATTTCCGCACCATTCAGGAGGCGATTAATTTATTGGAGCAATCGCCTTCCAACGAAATGGAAACGCTAACTATTTTATCGGGTACCTATGAGGAAGAGGTGCGGATTTACCGTTCCAACCTACATATCATAGGCATCGGGCAGGTAGAGATTCGAATGGGTCGGTATGCTAGGGAACGGGATGAAGCAGGTGAGGAAATAGGAACCTTCGCGACGCCGACTTTATTCTTAGGCGGCAGCCATTTGATCCTAGAAAATCTCAACATCTCCAACACGGCTGGACAGGGAGAACACATTGGGCAGGCCGTTGCGGTATACGCTCATTGTGATCAAACTGTCTTTAGAAACTGTACCTTTAAAGGGTGCCAGGACACGTTATTTACAGGCCCTCTGCCTCCTGCACCGAAAGAGCGATTGCAGTTTGGTGGAATTCCTTTGAAAGAACATCATGCACACTATGGCCAGCTCTATCAGCATTGTTACATCGAGGGTACGATAGATTTCATTTTTGGCGGGGCTACCGCTTACTTTGAAGATTGCGAGATTCGTAGTTTGCGTCACCATAAGAACCATACAAGCTACGTTACAGCCGCCTCTACGCCTCAAGGACAAACGTACGGCTATGTCTTCGATCATTGCTATTTAACCGCAGAGCCTGAGATTACCCCTGTTTTTTTGGGCCGTCCGTGGCGGGAGTATGCCAAAACCGTATTTGTGGATTGTAAAATGGGTGGTCATATTGACCCACGCGGATGGGATAATTGGGGAAATATCGCGAATGAGAAAACCGTCTGCTATCAGGAATATGGTGGGTCTGATGAAATAGCTTCTTTACGTCAGCAACGTGTTCCGTGGGCAGATTGTTTTGAAGCGAGGGCAGAAGAATGGAGCAAGGAACAGGTTTTTAAGGGAGTCACATTTTGGAAGAGCAAGGAGAAGTGATGTCTCATGATGATCCAAAACCCTATCTTAAAAGGCTTTAATCCCGATCCGTGTATTACGCGAGTAGAAAATACTTACTATATTGTAGTGTCATCGTTTGAGTGGCTGCCTGGAGTACGGGTGTATGAATCCAAAGATTTGGCTCATTGGGAGCACTGTACGGATATTTTGACTGACCAGGTTGATTTGAGAGGCAATCCAAAAAATTGCAGCATTTGGGCACCGCAGCTAAGCTATGCGGATAACCTGTTTTATCTGCTCTATACCGATGTGAAAAGCACCAAGCGTCCATTCAAGGACGTTCATAATTTTGTGATAACGGCGCCTTCGATCCACGGACCGTGGTCTGAGCCTGTTTATCTGAACAGTAGTGGATTTGACCCGTCTTTATTTCATGATGAGGATGGACGCAAATGGCTATTGAATGCATTGTGGGATTACCGCATGTTGGAGAGCAATAAGTCTTCGGGTATCGTCATGCAGGAGTATGACAGCCAGCAACAGCGACTTATTGGCGAGCCTGTTAAAATTTTTGACTGCACTCCACTGAAGAAGACAGAAGCGCCCCACATCTATAGACAGAACGGTTATTATTATCTTGTTACAGCGGAAGGTGGGACGGGTACGGGGCATGCAGTGACCGTAGCACGCTCCAAGCAGATATCCGGTCCGTATGAAGTAGACCCGCATAACCCGATGCTTACATCTCGTGATCAGTTGAATTTCCCGCTACAATGTGCAGGACATGGCAGTCTGGTACAAACACCAGACGGTGAATGGTACATGGCTCATTTATGTACACGTCCGGTGGAGGGGAAATATGCCATTTTAGGGCGCGAGACAGCTTTGCAGCAGGTCTATTGGAATGATGAAGGCTGGCTGCGATTAACCGCCGGGGGCCATACACCTCAACTGGAGGTGCCTGCGCCTCAAGGGACAATTTCGGTTAAGCAAGAGCAGCAGGAGTATATTTTCGAAGACTTTTTCGAGGGCCCCACACTTGACAAAACGTGGAACACATTGCGTATCCTGGCGGACGATAGCTGGTGTTCATTAAGCCAGCGCCCGGGCTATCTTCGAATCCATGCCGGGGAATCCATACAAAGTTTGTTCCAGCATCACGTGCTTGCCATTCGGCAAACGGATCATCACTTTCGGGTAGAAACAGCACTGGAGTATCAGGCAACCAGCTATTTGCAAATGGCGGGGCTGTTGCTGTACCTCAATGAAGAGGACTATTTGTATGCGTATGTTAGCTATGAAGAGGGAGTGGGAAAAGTGCTGCGCATGATGCGATGTGAAGCTAATTCATTTACATTAGTTCCACAGGTGATAGTCCTTCAGAGTGATCTTCCTGTTCATTTGGCTGTAGAGGTCCATGCATCCCATGCGCAATTTTATTATGGAGTTGGGGATGAGCCTGCCTGGAAGCGACTTTTTGAAATACAGGATATCAGCTTTTTAACCGGAGGATTTACAGGGAACTTTGTAGGTATTGCTGCTCATGATATGCAACAATTCCAAGGGAGCTACGCTGACTTTTCCCATTTCTTATATCATGGTAAGGATCATCTCTCCTCATAAAAAATATAGTACTGACTATATTGCAAGCACCTTAATGGGTGCTTTTTTTCTGCACATTACCTTTTCACACTATAGTCTCGCAAAATCTCCAAAAAAGCGGTGGTTGCCTTTGTCTCAAATACCACAGATGGAGTGAGAAAAGAAAATTTCCGAATGAACGGAAGATTGACAATATCCAACACTTCTAAGGTTCCTAAAGCCAGTTCCTTTT
This sequence comes from Paenibacillus ottowii, assembly GCF_006874425.1. Taxonomy (GTDB): domain Bacteria; phylum Bacillota; class Bacilli; order Paenibacillales; family Paenibacillaceae; genus Paenibacillus; species Paenibacillus ottowii. The sequence goes on along the minus strand of NZ_VIJZ01000020.1, from coordinate 33,188 downwards.
GAATCACCCACTGGGACAGCAAAGAAATTCCCAAGCCTGCTTCTACAGACTCTTTGATGATCTGTGTACTACCAAAATTCATCATATGAGAAGGATAAAATCCGAGCTGTGCAAACATCCTTTCAGCCGCCTCACGGGTTCCAGAGCCCTCTTCCCGCAGAATCCAGATGTCTTCTTGCAGCTCACTTATATCCACTTGAGATGTACCGGCCAAACGATGATTTTGCGGAACGACGATAACCATTTCATCATCGGCGAAGGATTCAATATGTAAATGCTCATGCTGAAATTCTCCTTCGATAATGCCTACATCCAGTTGATTATGGATCACGAGCTTTTCGATTTCCAGCGTATTGCCGATGATAATGGAAGGCTGAATGAGTGGGTACTGGATTCTCATTTGCGCAATTACATGCGGCAGTACATATTCACCATACGTATAGCTTGCCCCAATAGACAGGTTACCCTTTGCCGTATGCATCAGCTCGTCCACCAAGTACTGCATACGTGTATGGAGTCGAATAATTTCCTGGGCATGATGGTACACAATTTCTCCTGCTTTAGTTAAGCGCACATATTTATTACTTCGCTCTAGAAGTCGGGTTCCTACACTGCGTTCCAGTGTTTGAATATATTGGCTTACCGCAGGCTGGGTCATATGTAGCGCCTCAGCAGCGCGTGTGAAGTTTTGTTTTTCCGCGACTTTAACAAATACAATTAAAGACTGGTCCAAAAGTTATTCCTCCAATTCCATTATGCCTATTTACTTATGATCATTATTATAATGAGTTATTTTTCTTATAACAAAATACATATTAAGCTGTATGCATGTAGAACTGGAGGGAATCAGCATGAAAAGTCATATTCAACACGTCAAATTTTTATTGAACAAAGGTCGATTGTTTCGATTTTTATTCGGCATTGTGCTAACGATGATCTTTGCACTGGCAGGGTACGGTCTAAACGAAGTGCCCGGCTTTCATTATGTAGGCCCATTGGCATGTGCGATGTTTCTCGCTATACTATACCGACAGTTGTGGGGATACCCTGAAGCTGTACGCTCAGGAATTGAGTTCTCAGCCAAGAAAATATTGCGCGGAGCTATTGTTTTATATGGACTGAAGCTAAATATGGATGATGTTATTCATCATGGGCTGGGTTTGCTTTTGCGCGATGTAGGCACTGTGGTATTTGCCATTTTGTTTACGGTTTGGCTCGCCAAACGATTTAAGGCAGATGCTTCGCTTTCGCTTCTTCTCGGTATTGGAACCGGAGTTTGTGGTGCAGCAGCCATTGCAGCTGTTTCTCCTATATTGAAGTCCGACGATGAGGATACAGCTATAGGTGTTGGACTCATTGCCTTGGTTGGCACGGTATTTGCTATTTTGTTTACAGTGCTTCGGCCTTGGCTTCCTCTGACAGATATACAGTATGGAATCTGGTCAGGCATCAGTTTACATGAAATTGCACATGTGGCTTTAGCGGCAGCACCTGCTGGACAGGATGCTCTTGCCATGGCCTTGCTCGCCAAACTGGGACGTGTTTTCTTACTCATACCGCTTAGCTTTATTTTAATGTATTGGATGAAACGTACTGGAAAGATGCGTACGGGTACTAAAGTGGAATCCCCCTGGTTCCTCATCGGTTTTATAGCGGCAAGTATTCTGGGGAGTTACGTTTTTGGAAAATATATTGTCGTTTCACCTAAGCTAATGAACGAACTTTCCCAGCTCACTACCTTTATGTTAACAATGGCTATGGTAGGCATGGGGCTGAATGTGAGCTTTAAGACTTTGCGAGAAAAGGCCATGCTGCCCTTACTTGTACTTTCTATTACTTCGATCATTCTTGTAGGACTAACATTTGTAACTGTATGAATAACTGGAATGAGCTCTGCTTGCATATAGCTGGTAGAGCTTTTTAGTACTTTCATATGATTAGGCTGAAATATATAATGAAATTATCGTAACTTTTTACATAGGAGTCGCGTCTATCAAAATGGAGGGTTCTGAGGGCCGTAGAAAGTAAGATTTTTATAGCGAAAAATTAGAGAATGGTAGGGTACATATGAAGAAAATTGGTTTATTTGCTTTTTTGTTTCTGTTTCTATTAGCATTTCCAGGAGAAAGTCACGCGGCGTCTTCAAATTCGCATATTCAACTGGATGGTAAAGATATAAGTGCCGGTAAAGGAGCGCAAATTCAGCAAGTACAGGGCAATGTGCTGGTTCCACTCCGTCTTATTGTAGAGGAATTGGGGTATAGCGTGAATTGGGAGTCCAAGACAGGGACCGTAACTATACATAAGCAAAATATTAACCTGAGTCTTCAGGTCAACAATCCCATTGCCTCAGTTAATGGCCAACCGATAGGGCTGGCTGTAGCTCCTTTGCTGAACGGGGGGACGACTTATGTTCCGCTTCGCTTTGTATCTGAACAGACGGGAATCGAAGTGTCTTGGAACAACGAGCTTAAAACTGTGTTCTTGACGACTCCGCCTGCTTCAAGCGGTAACAGCGTAACCACCTCAGCTGCAAGTGATACAACACCTAGTGAACGTACGGCTATAAATCAAATTAGCTTCAATAATCATCAATTAACGGTAACGGTGGATGGAAAGGTAAGCCCCAAAGTAACCACGTTGACCCAACCCGATCGTATTGTTGTAGACATACCTGATGCGAAGTTTGGTGAGGAATTTCCATCATCGCAATCTTTTAATAATGGAGGACAAGGAAGTTTTTCAGTTACTGACGACGCAGATGCTTCCAAAGTGAGATACTCCATGTTTAGTACAAGCCCAGCCTCGGTACGTATTGTGGTCGATCTTGATCACAGCACACCCTTTCATCTAATCAATACTGATGATGATAAAGTTGTCATTGCGTTGGATCAGGCATCCGAAGAGCCAGCATCTACCGAGACTGTGACTACTGTACCTGTTGAGCCTACAATTTCTTCCAACGATCACGCACAGGGGATTGACGTTTCTCACTATAATGGCAATATTGATTGGCAGCAGGTGGCGGCGGCAGGCAAGGCGTTTGCTTTCATTAAAGCTACAGAGGGCACCAAATATCAAGATAATCAATTTTTAGCTAATGTCCAGGGGGCCAGAGATGCTAACATTCTGGTTGGGGCCTACCACTTTTTGAACGCAACTACCATGGATGGAGCTCGTCAGGAAGCGGCTAATTTTGCCAGGGCTTTAGACTCAGCAGGAGGCAGGCTGGATTTGCCCCCTGTAATGGATTATGAAAATAATCCTAAAGGTCTTACACCCGCACAAATCAGTGAAGTGGCTCATGCTTTTTTGGATGAGATGGAGAAGCTTACCGGACGTGAGCCGATCGTATATACGGGAAATGTCTTTGCTTCTAAGTTTGATCCTACGTTTTCTATGTACAAACTGTGGGTAGCGCGATACAGCACTACGCAAAAGCCGACTGCGGTTCCAACTTGGAATAGCTGGTGGGCTTGGCAGTACAGCAGCACAGGCAGCGTTCCAGGCATCCGTGGTCAAGTCGACCTAGATGAATACAATGGAACGATAGACGAGCTTCGTGCTTCACTGGGACTGTAGGAGGGCTTGATTAGCAGGTTTTTTATAGGGAAATCCTCGCGAATCCGGATCAGGATCTGCGAGGATTTTTGATGTCTGCTTTGTTTAGCTAGGCATGATCCATACGATTTCGCAGATTCGAACAAAGAATTTTTTGCCGTATACATCCAAGATGACATGGTCAGGCTTACAATCCACTACACATCCATCAATTCTGCCGCGTGTTGTTTCCAGTACAACGTACTTGCCGATTACTGATTTTAATGTTTCTACGACGTATGGATCTACGGGGTTTACCACCACATGGTGGGAGGCCGGATGGTGAGGGAAAGGTTGATTAACGTTGTAGCTAAACATTTGATTTGAATTCAATTGCTTCACTCCTTCAGGATTAGTTGTGATATCCTATGCTCTTGCCTAGGAAAGGTGTAGGCTAATGCCCAACGGCGAAAACATTCATAACATTGCCAAAAAGCCCGGTCCGTAGGAAGACTCCATACATAAGCTATGTTGTACCTTAAATAAAGGAGGCAATGATCATGAGTGATTGTGACAGAGGTTGCGGTGGCGGTTCAGTAGGGGGCTACCCAGGCGTTTGGACATCGACTGGAGCTATTCTGGTATTGTTCATCCTGCTCGTTATCATTACAAAGTCTTTTTGGATCTAAATTAATTGAGTAGTTTAACCCCCCATTGGTTATTACCGGTGGGGGGTTAAGTGTTTTTAGAGGATGGATCGTATGATAAAGCACCCCAAATAACAGCGCACAAGCCGTACACAAAATTGTGTGGGGCCGGAGAACTGTCAAATGAGGTGCTTGGGCATCTATAGGCCGAAACGGGCAATGGATTGGGGATTAAATTAAAGCAATCGCCAACAGGGTGAACAGGCTCAAAGTTAAAATTTGATTACCATACCCGTAAGGATAAAAGGCAGACGTTTGCACACGTCCGTTCTGTTCGGTTTTTAAGTACACATTATTACGATCCACATCCGTAATGGTTCCTTCGTACTGTTTTCCATCAACGGTGAGAATACGCACTCTTTTATTCATACATCTCAAACAGTTGTAGTAAGCGTCCATTCCATCACCCCCTCTTATACACATTGGCATTTTATGAGTGGGAAGGTCTTACGGTAACGGCGAACATACAGAGAGGGTGGATTCCGTTGTATTTGAGGTCTGATCTGGGTTAATCTTGCACTTGATAGGGGTTGAAGGAAAAGCCAGGATATTCATGGGTATAGTTATAATCTCCTTGGGGGGCGACCTGATGTTGTGGAGAAGTATCGGCAAGTCTTACATGAATCTCTGGTTTGCGCGGGGGCTGCTGCTTGCAGTCATTGGGAGGACCGATGATGACAGGTTTTTTTATAGGGGCAAGCGCTTCCTGAACCTTCTTCTCATCCAGACAGTAAGTATGAGCCATAATGTTGCTTGGCGTTAGCCGCAAAATATCGGAGCCCAAAATGAATTCTGGGATTGGAGCGTTAAAAATCGCCAACAAGTGAGTGTTGTCCATGGTGGCGACTAGATAATGCCACCATCCCTGTGGAACGTTAGTCACCTGGCCAGGTGTGATCGGGAAATGTCGTAACTCGTGGGTAAAGGGATTAATCAGCGATACGGTCACTGATCCAGAGATACAAAAGATTAGTTCTGTAGCATTTTGATGGTAGTGAGGTTCCACAACATTAGCAGTGCTGAGACGGATATCCAGCAGCGATACATTCGCTAATGTATTGAGCTGCTGGATCGACAGCTCGTTGATCAAGTTCTGAGCATCTTTCCGAAACAAAACATTGTCTTTTAAATCATAAGTGAACTGTACAGTGGAAGAGGTGTAATCCATATCTGACTTCATGTATCCTTTCCTGCCTTTCTATTGTTCGAAATGGAGATCGTACGCTACCCTATGCATTCGCCTATACATATGTGCACGGAAATGTGATTGAAAAAAGCAGATGTTAGGTCTAGGTCCTGGGTAGATTGAATCGAAAAATAGCGAAAAAAGTCACGTATTCAAGTGTAGTCAAAATATGGTCTATTGCTTCTCATACACGTCATCCCTTTATGGATAACGTTTTATTAGCCGGGGCATTCTTAGGACCAGAGCCGGATGATACGTAAATGCGGCTTGTGGTATACTGCAACGGACGTGTGAGAGCATCAATATCCGATTCCATATGTAGCCACACGTCATTTCCGCAGCTAGTCATAAGATATGGCACAAGAAACATCATCGGATAAACGTCCCCGAGTTGTACAGGCCGGAATGGTTGCACCGGACAGAACATGAAAGAGGAGGTTGTCTGGAATATGAAAAAATTATCTATTTTAATCCTGTCCTGCGCATGTATGTTAGGTACCGTATTGTCAGTCGGACCAGCACAAGCACAGGCACAATCGTCAGCTTTAAAGAAAGGGATTCAAAGCGAACGGGTGCTAGAGCTTCAACAGCGGCTTCATTCACTCGGTTATTTCAAAGCTGGTTTTACGGGATACTATGGCTCTTTGACCAGCAAAGCGGTGGCTCGTTTTCAACGGGATTACGGTTTGATGCCTGATGGTATAGCCGGAGCGGCAACACAGGCCAAGCTGAACTCGTTCGGGAAGGTTCGCGTAACCGCGCTGGATCAGCTGGCACGAATCATTTATTCCGAGGCGCGGGGAGAATCGTTTGAAGGACAAGTAGCTGTAGGCGCTGTCGTATTAAACCGTGTGCAATCCAGCGAATTTCCAAGCTCAATCCCGGACGTTATTTTGCAGCCGGGTCAATTCACCGCTGTACAGGATGGTCAATACCGCCTCAAACCTAACAAAACTGCGTATCGAGCAGCCAGACAGGCACTTAATGGGGCTGACCCGACCCATGGGTCCTTGTTTTATTACAACCCGGCCATTGCCACAGCCAAATGGAGTAAAAGCCGTCCGGCAGTCATCTCACTGGGGCGTCATACATTTACGAATTAATTACACACAAGCATATACGATTTTTCAGCCGTCAGTTAGCTTCTTTGAGAAGCAGTGACGGCTTTTTTTTGGCTATTCACTAATTTGTAATATATTAGGGAGCAAGTATCTTGTTTCATATTAAAAATGCTACCTATTATTCCGATACTCTTAATAGACAAAAAATGAAATCAAAGGAGTTTTTCTAAAATGAGTCAACATCCTTATACCATCGAAGTGGATCAAGTCATTAAAACGGTACATATGGCAGTAAACGGAGTTTTTAGCCAAGAGGAATATGACAGCTTTGTCAAGGATTATATAGCCAAAACTTCATCCATTCAGACATCGAGTTTTACACTCAAGGTAGACTGCACCCAAATGGCACTTTTGGGACCGGGTGAAGTAGAGAAACTGAAGGGGTCTTTTGTACGTTATAAAGAAACTGGATTTGCCAAAATCGTCTTTGTCATCAGCCTCCAGCAAACGATTATTAAAATGCAGCTTGGTCGCGTAGCACGTGAAGCAGGATTAAACAACGTAGATATTGTAGTACAGTAATGTGCTGACGTATGTGTAAGGGGGAAACCTGATGAGCCATATCAAAATAAAAGCAATCGGAGTATATCATCCTTCCCATTCGTTGGATAACGAATATTATATTCGCCATTTTGACGAACGGGGGAAAGATATTCGACGCTTCATGGAGCATATGGGTAGAAAACAGCGTTATATCATTGATGACCCGCACGAAAACGGCCTAACCATGGGGATAGCAGCTGCACAAAAGGCTTTGGAACAAGCTGGTATGGCAGGCCGTGATGTGGATATGATCGTGTTCTCCACTCAAGTTCCTGAGTTGCTGTTTCCGATGAATGCCTTGTTTGTTCACCAGGCGATTGGGGCCAGACATGATGTGGCAGTGATGGATTCCAATGCGAATTGTGCAGGGATGACAGTAGCTGTCGATCAAGCCAGTCGGTCGATGTTATCTAATCCCGATGTGCGGACTGCGCTTATTATCGGTTCGGATTATAATTCACTCATTTCCGATCCTGCGGATGAAATTACTTATGCCAACTATGGGGATGCTGCATGTGCAGCTATTTTGGAGCGTACGGAAGAGGACACTGGATTTATAGATTCCCTTTATTTTACAGACCCTGTCAATATAGATAAAATACTTTACCCGGCCCAGGGGTTAGCTGCGACACTCCAAAGGAATGCACCTGGAAAATATATTCAGTGGCTTCCGTTCGACGCCAATATGGCCTTGCCTCCCACATTTGAGCTGCTTGAACGCATTTTACAAAAGAATGGGCTGACGCCTCAGGATGTACGAGCATATTGTCTGTCTCAATTTTCATTGGCTAATGTGTTGAAGATCCAGGATCACTTGGGGCTGGAGGATGACCAAATGATTTATGTGGGTGATCGTTACGGTTATACAGGTACCAGCAGCCCGTTCATTGCTTTATCTGAAGGGATCGAGTCAGGGCGTATTCGGCGCGGCGATTATGTGCTGTTCTGGACGATTGGAGCTGGATATCAATTGGTTGCTATGTTGTTTAAATATTAGAGATAGGAGACCTTGCAGCCGCAAGGTCTTTTTGTGTATCGCACCATGACAATTGTAATGATTTGGTTGTGTTGGGGATGATTATTTTGTAAAATTTAAACATTGAATTCATAAGGATGAGCTTGTATCGCAGACATTGGATAGCTGAAAAGAATAAGAGAAAACACGGTACACAATTCATACTAGGAGCTGAAGGATCATTAAAATCGAAAATTTATTTTACGGGGAACGAATAAAACTGGCCGCAGTCAGGGAAGAAGATGCTGAAGTGATGTTCAAATGGGGTGAGGATGCGAAGTATTTGCGCAATGTAGATACGGATTTGGCGATTCCTTACACATTGAAACAGATGGAGTCAGAAGGATCTCCTAACTCTAACGAGGTTTATTTTCGATTAAGGACGTTGGCAGATGATGTCTTAATCGGATTTGTTGCTATACATGGGATTGAGTGGAATAATCGCTGCGGGCAGCTGGCAGTAGGTATAGGTACTTCAGACTACCGTGGCAAGGGGTTTGGAGCTGAAGCTGTGCGCCTCATTCTTCGTTATGCGTTTTATGAGCTAAATTTAAATCGGGTCGGCTTGGATGTGATTGAGTACAATACCCAAGCGATCCGTACCTATGAGAAGGCAGGGTTTCAGCTTGAGGGTAGAGTTCGTTCCGCTGTTCTCCGTGATGGTCACAATTATGATCGCATCATGATGGGCATCTTGTACTCTGAATGGAGTTCGAGTCTTCAAGTTTAATAGATACACAATTTGTTCATAAAATATTCCATAATAAGCCTTTTAATAATGTGAAAAGAGGTTTATAGTTAAGGGGTCACATGCCCAAAGATTTTTTAATTTGAGTATGAGTCAAAGCTGAGGAGGAATTTACATGGCAAACGTTGTAAGGTCCGTTACTTCACCCAAGAAATTTATTTCTGGACAAAATCTGCTCTCGTCGTTAAATGACTACATTAAGGATTATGGCGATAAGGCCTATGTTATTTGCGATGAGTTCATACTTGAAAGAGCCCAAAAGGAGGCTGGGGCTTCGATTGAAGCAGCTGGCAACCAGGTAGTATTTGAGAAATTTCAATATGAATGTACAAAAGAAGAGATTAATCGTAACCGTGATTTAGTACGCAAACATGGTTCGAACATTATTATAGGGATTGGCGGGGGAAAAACGCTGGATACTGCCAAGGCAACAGCATACTATGAAAAGCTGCCTGTTGTTATTTTTCCAACGATTGCTTCTACAGATGCCCCTTGTACCGCGCTTGCGGTTATTTACAAGAAGGATGGCTCCTTTGATGAATATTTGTTCCTGCCTACGAATCCGGATGTAGTACTTGCGGATACAGGTATTTTGGCAGCGGCACCTGCACGCTTCTTCGCAGCTGGTATCGGTGATGCACTGGCAACCTATTTTGAAGCTCGTGCCTGCTATCAAGCCAATGGGGACAATCTGGTGCTGAACAAGCCTTCCACTACAGGTCTGGGACTTGCTCGCCTTTGTTATGATACATTGCTGGAAAATGCCGTGAAGGCAAAGCGTGCAGTGGATCGTAAAGTATATACTCGTGCGGTTGAGGATACGATCGAAGCGACCATTTATCTGAGCGGTGTCGGAGCAGAATCAGGTGGATTGGCAGCCGCACATGCTATTCATAATGGTATGACGGCTGTTCCTTCACTTCACAAAGCACAACATGGTGAGAAGGTTACTTTTGGTTTGTTAACTCAGCTGGTATTGGAAAACTCACCAAAAGAAGAGCTGGAAACCGTGATTAAGCTGGTTAAGGATGTAGGTCTTCCATTAACACTTCGTGATCTGGGTGTAGAGGAATTTGTTGAGGCCGAATGGCGTCAGGTAGCTGAAGCTGCTTGTGCATCGAATGATACGATGATCAACATGCCGTTCCCAGTTAGCCCTGATGATGTGTATAATGCAATTATCGCAGCAAATGCGATTGCTGAATCCTATCAAGACTAGTTTCTCTCTAATCAGAAAAATAGGTTTACAAAGACGGGCCTGTCATAACATTGACAGGTCCGTTTCGTTTACGTGCACTCCCCACTGAAACGAAAGAAGGATACCAGGGACTTATATCCTATCTTGTTCTGACCGATATAGAAGTAACAGGGAAATTAGGTTGGTCACGTAGGAGGAGATTTGATGTTGGTACATGGTAAAACACGTAGAGGCAACTTGTACATCCATATGTCCAGCGGTTTTCACAAGATTGGGGATTTTCGGGAAGAATATTCCGTAGCACTAGGTGATCGGCTGATGTCCAGATTAACCAAGCGGATCTACACCATTGTATCCGTACATCTTGGTGAAGAGGCGTATGCCGATCTAGATCTTGAAGAGGTAATCAGAAATAGTTAGAAAGCTTATTTGGCTAGGTATGAAAAAAAGCTTGCACTCCGCTCTAGTAGCAAAGTGCAAGCTTTTTTTAACGCAGAGACTCATGGAGATGATCTCGTGTAATTATATTATTTTGATTCATAAAATGTCTGATGGTTGCCTGTGAATTGGTTGTCGACAGTTCCTTTCCCCATGTCATGGCATAGGCCCAGGCTGGCTGCTTCTGTAGCACCTTCGCACTTGGCAGAATATCACTTTCTCCAATTCCCATAGGCTTGCCCTGTGCAAGCTTTAATAAATCAGTGTAGTAGTAGGATTTGTAATCATTATTATAGATATCGGCTGCAAGCACATCTACCCGGTTAATGCCTGGAAAGGACAGATTATAGGGAGTGCTATATGCGTTTGGAGCATTGGGGCTCCAGACCCACAACAGGTTATCTAAATGATGGACATGTACGAATCGATCATACATCAGATTCCACAGCTTAGCGTAATTTTGTTTGTTCCCCCACCAAAACCAGTTGCCGTTCATCTCATGATAGGGTCTCCATAAAACGGGCACATCTGCGTCCCGTAAAGTTTTAAGGGACAGCGCCACCTCGTCCAAATCGGCGATGAGCTGTTTATATTGCGGAGTTCCCGGCGTAATGTAACGATTAAATTCATCCTGAGTAATTTTGGCTTGTACGTATTTCCATGTTTTTGGTTTGCCCGGCAACGCCTGATGAAAGGTGATAGCTACGATTCCGCCGTCCTGGCTCCATTGGATAGCACTATTCACAACACGCTGACGTTGCTCTCGTAGGGCAGTACGGGACTGATTAGCCAGCCCTCCAAACTCATAGCCGTGAAGTCCTGCATATTGTCCGCTGATTTGCTGCAGTTTGTTATTTTGTTCATCCGGAGCCTCTAAGTAATCATGCTGTCCGGAGATTAGCATACCATCTGGTACATTGGTTAGGTAAGCAAGTAATTGCCTGGCTTTGGCAGAGGCATGAGCATTAATCGGCGGTGCAGCGTCGGCAACAATGAACGATTGTTGAGAGACACTGAAGAGTAAAACAAGCATTAGCAGTAGCACCCTCTGTAACCAAAAACGTGTTGAGTGAGATTTCATGGCGCTCCTCCTTTGATGCTGGTAATAGGGTTAAGATTTTTCTTTTTGTTTTCTAAGTTGTATGTAGGCGCTAATCGTGATCACTACCAGGCTAATCATGGTCCACCCATTAAGTTCTTGCGAGTACATCCAGTTGTTCCATACAAGAAAGCCAACTAGTGAAACAAGCAAACCCATTGTAAGGTACATTTTGGTTTGTGCTGGACGGCGGGTACGTTTAGAAACCCACTGTATGATGCCTAAAATGATGGCTGCCTGAAATAAAAAGATACCCATTATCATTAAACTAGCTACAAAAATAGGGGACATCCGTATCCTCCTCCTGGGTCTACAAACAGAATATGCAGGTTGTAACCGCGGATGTGGATTTTCTTAGATGCATTTTTATGACAGGGTGAGTAACCTGTTGTGTTCATGGTTATGATCTTGAACAAGTTGACTAAATTATACCATAACTACCGTCCTGCAATGAAAGGCGTCTAAATACCCACTCTACCATGATTCGCCATCATACTTTATATTCAGTGAAATATCGACATATGATTTGCACATTTCACACCTATGAACCTGTGTTTGGAAATTCCCGTAAAGAATAAGCATAAATGCAACGCGAAATTGACGGAAAAGTTTGGTATGATTACATTGGATTGAAAAAGGAGGCCTTCATATGAATGAAGAACACAGACCATTTTCTAGCCCAGCAGATGCTGAGGGAACCAAAGCAAACTTTGATGCCAATCAGCGGAAGCTTCACTCCGAGGGAGCTTCTAGCCTATGGCGTCAGGTCAGTAATCTGCTTATTCTGGTTGGCCTAATTGCCTTAATTATTATTATAGGTCGATTGCTTTAATGAGATGACTGAAAGTCAAAAAAATTAGGATGTGAAATGGTGTTAAAGGCAGCTTTACTTTTTATTTTGGCAGGCATTGCTGAAATCGGAGGTGGATATTTGATCTGGCAGTGGCTTCGTGAAGGCAAGACATGGTATGTCGGACTTTGCGGCGGCGTGATTTTAGCGATCTATGGAGTCATTGCTACCTTTCAGGTTTTCTCCTCCTTTGGACGTGTATATGCAGCATATGGAGGTGTCTTTATTATTCTTTCCATTGCATGGGGCTGGTGGATTGATAAAAAGACACCCGACTTGTACGATTTTATTGGTGGGTTGATTTGTCTAGTAGGGGTAATTGTAATTCTATTGCCACGCTCAGGATGAGATGATAGGACAAAAACCCCTTTTTTATTTATAAAAACATGACTATAGGTCTACAAAAATAAGCTTCATATTCCGAAATAGAACTTAAGGAGGGGGTTCTATGAACTGGAATCAAATGAAGCTTAGATTGAAAATTGGCAGTGCTATGCCGAAGAGCGAAGGTAATTTTTCTTTTGGTCTCTTGTGCGGACTCTTCATCAGCATTGTGCTGTGGATCTCAATTATTGGTTGGATCATGCTTATCTTCAAGTGATACTTAACAACCTGTGACCTATAATTCATGCTTTATTTTGTAAAATCTTTGCGCAACTTGTCTATTCCCCGGTCTACGGCTTCATCAATCATATCGGTAGCTGCAGGTGGATTGACATTAGTGTCAGGAAGCCGATCAAATCCTGGTTCACGCTGATCCAGAGATTGTTTATGTTCGATTCGATCGTCAGTATGACTCTTATTATCAGAGTTATGTTTTTTCATAGCACATTCACGCTCCTTCTTAGGCATGATCAGATTCTACACTTTACATAAACGCTTATGCTTCGTCTTAAACGCTTATAAAATAAACCGGGAAGGATAAATCCCGCCCGGTACTTTCCAAACAACTAGCGATGCTCAATCAAATCAATCGCTCCCAGAACAACATGAGCCAATCCGAAACCGAGAATGCCTGTAGCTGCAAGTTTGTACTTACTGCTCAGCAACACAGCGCCTGAAGCCGATACTACCGTCCCAAGAACAGTTGGAATCATACCTTCACGCATTCGTAACACCCCTTCTGGTGGTTTGGAAAGACGTTTATTAGTGTAGATCAAATGTGCACAAGTTATACAAAAAGAAAATTTATTTTTTTTTGAAAAAACACTTTACAATTAGATGAAATTGTCGTATTATAAGTTGGTGCCCGGTTGAACGACATTTACATAGCGAGAACATTTCGATAAGCATGCTTCTCAGATACTTGTAACACAAGAACAAGTAAGTGTAAAATAGCGTTCCTAAATGCTTGCCGGGGTGGCGGAATTGGCAGACGCACAGGACTTAAAATCCTGCGGTAGGTGACTACCGTACCGGTTCGATCCCGGTCCTCGGCATACTAGTTTAAAGCAAAGAACCCTTTATATTCAAGGGTTCTTTGCTTTTTTAGATATTGAGATCATCACACCCATATCACAGGAAGCAAGGACTTTTCCGCTTTTGGGGGACGAATGGGGGACAAACTTGTGGATTTTCACATAGCTTTGACATGCGCGGCTAGTTTCTCCATATACATATGGGCATACCCACGCAGTTATTTAAGCAAAGTAGCTCTCTAATCCACAAATATGTGGCATTCAATGAAATATTGTTTTAATTTTCGACGTGGATATCTTTTTTAATATAGACTGTATGTTCGGTCATGATTAAAATGAAATGTTAATGAGGGGAAGATTACCACATCGGGGAGTAGTTGAATTGACGTACAGCCCCTCAATAGAAGATTAATGCCTTATCGAGGCAAAGGTCTATCCCCATCGTCTTCGCCGAACATATGCATGCCAATTGCTTGATAACGGAGTGCCTTTAGAGGTTCCAAGGCATGCTAGGGCATGAAATGGCATCAACCACACAAAAAATAACAATTTTGGCTTGGATTACAGATATGAGACTATAGGGGGACGCCAGTGACTTAAGCAGGTGACCGGCGTTTTCATATTAGCGTTTCGGCATTTTGCTCTCATCCATGTACAGGAGGTTCCAGCGGTGACCGTCCAGGTCAGCAAATCCTGCACCGTACATCCAGCCGTCAATTTCACTCGCCTTGCCAAACATGTTTCCTCCGGCAAGTTCTACTTTGTGAATAAAGGCATCTACTTCTTCTCTGCTTTCAGCCTGAATGGAAAATATTACCTATTTGGTATGAGAAGTATCTGCGGTTTTTGAACCTGTAAATTTCTCAAACGCTGCATCCGGGAACAGCAGAGAGAACACATACGCTCTGACAGTCTGTTGCCACCCACCCGAATATGGAAACCAATTCAACTCAAATAACCTTTTGAACACTTACACTACCCCTTTCATAGTATATGGCAGTTGATAAAGGAGGTGGCTATTGATGGAAATACCAATAACAGGTTTTGTTGTTCATTCCGGTGATTCTGATTCTAACCATTCCCATAAGCTTTTTATTAGTTCGTGGGACGGTAGACCAGTTAATGTTCACGTACATCCTTTTAAAGGGAACACATCATTTGATGTGGGACACTGTCACCATTACGCTGGAGTAACAGAACCAGCTCCAAGTGGTGTTCCGCATGTTCATAATTATTATGCAGAAACATCATTTAACGATCAACATACGCATTTAATTAGAGGAACTACAGGACCAGCCATTCACTTGGCATGCGGTGGGCATTACCATCATTTTGAAGGGTATACAACAGTAAACGGTAGCATTCCTCATGCCCATAGGTACAGTGGAAATACTGGAGATGAGAAAGAGTGTCGATATTAACCACAGACTACTGAAGATTCGACTCTTATGAGTACAGTGTATTTGGTCAAACAATTTAAAATCAATAGTAATAATGGCGAGCTTCAACTGGCTCGTCTTTTCTTGTTTTAAGGTGCTGACACTTGGAAAGGAAATTGGACGGGAGTTTCAATGTAGCTTAACTTGCTGCCGGTGTGTTTTTGTTTACCCATAAATCCATTCCCTAAACAATTCCTCGCATAACCTATGAGTAAATAAGGAGGCGTAACGTGTGAGGGAAATTGGAAGAGGTTCCGGGAAGGCTGCCAGGAAAGTTTGGACGTTGATAACTGTTATTCTGGCACTGTTTGTTTTGTTGGTAATTATCTTAACATTAATCCTTAAATAAAACTTTGGGGCTCTGCTGGTTTATCTGGTGTGAGCCTTCGTTTTGCTTTCTTGAATGCCCTGCCACAATACGAATGGATACATATATTAAGGTGCACAACAAGTAAAGAAGGTTTAAGCTATGTGTGGATGTGACAACACAACTCCAACTCCGGTTGGTGGTATGTGGACTTCTACAGGAGCGATTTTAGTGCTCTTTATTTTGTTGGTTATAATCACTAGAGCAATGTGGGTTTAATTTTTTGATATCAGCTCCTAAAAACGTGTAACACCCTACTAGCCGAACTGGTAGGGTGTTTTTCTGTTTTGAGGAGTGCCTTTATAATAAACGTATCTGGTTCGATCGGTTTCTAATCGATGAGCGATTTCAGAGAAAGGGCTTGGGCAAATATTATATGGAAAAGCTCTGCTAACCTTAATTGGTCAGTAGAGCTTTTACTGTTCACGCCTCTTATAGTGTATCAAGGTATTCTTTCTGGAAGTTGATAAAATCTTGCACACTATCGTGATAGGTAAATCGACCGCCATTTTTATCAATAATCCAGTTGATCTTTTCGTCATTTAACAAGACTCCATACATGCAATGATGAAGCAGTTCAATTTGCTTTTCATCCCTAATTCTGATCAGGTGTTTTTCTTGTTCGTCAATGAGGTACCATTTCGTTTCTGCTTCATCTACATCCGCATCCACATACAGTATTGATACCGACAAGGGGAACGGCCAGTGAAACCATTGTTCTCGTTTGTCTTCTCCATAACCTTCAAATGCCATGGTTATTTCCTCCTACTTGGATAATTTCCTGAAAGTTTAAATGTATCTAATGTGCTGCAGCCTTTGGTATCTTGGCACCAATGTGGTGAATGAACGCTATTGGGGTTGGCTGAAACTGCGATGCGTCTGTTTAGGCTGAGTTAATCGGGGGGCCGATTTTATTGTAAATCCCTCATTTGCTCAATTTGTAAAGGCAAGGCTGGTTCAAGGGATAATTTTAGGTAGCCCCTTTTAGCAATGGATGACGAAGGCATTTAGGAATATACACATTAAATGTACTGCTGTTCTTCTCTTATCCTACTGGCTCAGGAATATCGCCCCCATAATCTTCCCCTGGCTTCACGTGCGCTGTCGTAAACTTCTGCAAAACGGAAACGCCAGGTAACTAAGAAGTTGAATGCTTTGGTGCCTGTTATTGAACGCTAATATGAATACTCTACAATGATTCTGCTGAGCGAAGACGGGTACGCTCTATATTGTAATCATAGAAGGCTGGGATGGTGACCAAAAGATCATTACATTTCCTCATCTGAAAATAGGCATTTTACGATATTAAACCTCGAATGATCTGGAGTTTAGAGGCTACATATAGAGGAGGGGAACTTAAGGGTAACGGTAACGATGTATAACACCCGCATCAAGTTAATGAACGAGGCTTACAGATTGGTACAAGACTACTATGGAGGAGGCCACTTTTACAGAAAAAGCCTGATGAGCTCCAACGATATCGCGCTGTGCCAAGATAACGTTTACTTCGCTAGCGAAAAAAGGAATCAATTCGTTCTATGGCTCTTGCTTGTCGCGCCTGGAAACATAACAAAAGAGGCAGGGGGGTTCCTGCCCTCGGCGTTTTATAATTCTACGTCTGAGAAAAGCGGAGTGGACAAATAACGCTCACCTGTATCAGGCAATATAACGACGATCGTCTTGCCTCTGTTTTCCGGAAGCTTCGCAATTTGTGTTGCTGCATAAACCGCAGCCCCCGAAGAAATACCAACAAGCAATCCTTCTGTTTTGGCAAGCAGGCGTGCAGTTTCATACGCATCTTCGTTTTTAACTTTGAAAACCTCATCCACATATTCATCATTAAAGTTATTTGGAATAAAACCAGCACCGAGTCCTTGTAGTTGATGTGGCCCTGGAGTACCGCCAGACAGCACGGGTGAATCGAACGGTTCGACGGCTATCACTTTTACAGAAGGTTTTCGTTCCTTCAATACTTGTCCAACACCCGAAATCGTTCCACCTGTACCTACGCCCGCGATAAAAATATCTACACTGCCGTCTGTATCCTGCCAGATTTCCTCTGCTGTAGTTTTGCGATGAATTTCTGGATTGGCAGGATTGCTGAATTGCTGTGGTATGAAAGAGTTCGGTGTTTCCGCAGCCAAGAGCTCAGCACGCTTGATAGCGCCTCTCATCCCCTCGGATCCCGGAGTTAACACAAGCTCAGCACCAAACGCAGACAAAAGCTTGCGACGTTCGATACTAAATGTTTCAGGAAGTGTAATTATAAGTTTATATCCAAGAGGCGCAGCTGCAAATGCAAGTCCGATCCCAGTATTGCCACTTGTCGGCTCGATAATAATGGAGTCTTTATTGATTAAGCCTTTCTCCTCAGCGTCTTTAATCATAGCATATCCAATTCGGTCCTTAACGCTCCCGGCCGGATTTAAATATTCCAACTTTGCTACTACGTGTGCCTCAATATTTTGGATTTGGCTGTAGTTTAACAGTGCTAACAAAGGGGTATTTCCAATTAATTCTGTCAACTTCTGATGAATTTTAGTCAAACTTATCCCTCCAAACAATTAATTCATATCTACTTACTGTGACATAGATATTATCACGAATTTGTCTGCATAACCATGTCCTGTTAATTCATAATGCGGAGCAGGAACAGATGGAGACAGTCTAATGGTGTTTATTTGTTTTTAAATTCAGAAAATAGCGCTCAGACAACTCTATAAAAGCAAAATCTTGTAACAGAGGGCCGAGGCCTTTCTATTGCATAAGTTGCTATAATCATTGATACAGCAACTTTCGACAAAAGACTTTAGAGGCAAGAAGTATTCCGAAAAGGGCAAAAATGCTTGTTATTCAGGAACTCTTAGCAAAGACTGCAGCATAAGTGATGCAGATCAATTCAGCCGCATTTGAACAGTAAATTTTACGTACAAATTTGGAGTGGGTCATGGGAAGGTGGGTTCAGTGAAGCTGATATGAGTCTGACGTACCATATGGAACAGTTAAGAGTCCGTTCTATGAATTTCATTAACTATGTATATATTGTAATGGATAAGAATACAGGCGACATTGCTATTGTCGATCCGTCATGGGATTTATTGAAAATAGAGTCATATCTTCATCGGTTGAATGGTAATCTCAAAGCCATACTATTAACCCATTCACATTTAGATCATGTTAATCTGGTAAATCCGCTTCTGGAAAAGTACAACCCCCACGTATTCATGTCCATACAAGAAATCGATTTTTACCACTTTAGATGTAAAAATTTACATCCTATTAAAGACAGGGACCTTATCAAGCTTGGAGATACGGAAATTATAAGTCTTATGACCCCAGGACATACGGTGGGAAGTGTATGCTATCATTTATCAAATCACTTATTTACAGGAGATACTGTTTTTATTGAAGGATGTGGCTTTTGTGATCCGAATGGAGGCGATCCGAAAGACTTATATAATAGCATTCAAAAAATAAAGCGAAAGGTTGATAGCTCCGTTCAAATTTATCCTGCTCATTCATATGGGAAAGCACCTGGTTTCCCACTCAGTCACCTTATGGATGAAAATATTTATTTTCAATTTACGAGTATGGAGACGTTTGTTAATTTCAGAATGCGTCCCAACCAAATAGGTCTATTCAATTTCAAATGAGCGGGTAAAAGTGGTGAGTTTTAAAGGGTGAAAAGGCTCTTCATCCCCAAAAGATAGACTTCGTTGTTGCCAAAATGGCAATTGACACGGTTTGAGCAGAGGATTATAATGGAATTATATTATTCCAGTTATATGATTATATGAAAAATAAAGGAACTTGTTACGGTTAATCGCTGGCGGGTCACGTTAACCACTAATGAGGGATATAGCGTGAGAGAATGTAGCTTATCAAGCAGGATAAGTGAAAGGGCGAAGCTATGTTATATACTGGCAGCAGACATAATAGGAGTTGCAGTATGTTTTGTTAGGAGATGAGCGAAGTGAATTGGTACGTACTTTTTGTACGAACGGGCAGGGAAGAAAGAGTTAAACAACTATTTAATAAGTGGTTTGATTCTGAAGATTACAAACCATTTATACCGCTCCAAGAGAGGCTATTTAAAGTAGCAGGAACAGTCAAGAAAGAATTAGCACCTTTGTTCCCCAGTTATGTATTTATTGAGTCGAACTTACCTGACTTGCAGTTCGTAACAAGTACAAATTCAATGATTTACACTTCCAGTGATATCATTCGTTTATTGAGATATTCGAAGTTAGAAGCTTCCATGCGAAATTGCGAGAGACAAGTTTTAGAGAGTTTATGCAATGATAGATATTGTATAGAATCCTCAATTGGAATTATTGAAGGAGACAAGATATGTATCATAGATGGACCGCTTAAAGGAAGAAGCAGCATAGTAAAAAAGATAGACAGACATAAAAGACAGGCAGTTATTCAGTTAGAATTTATGGGTGATATCAGACTAGTGAACGTAGCTTTAGAAATTATCAGTAAAGTTTAAATAGAACAATCTTTGGGGATATTCTTCTCCAAGTGGAAGCTTTCAGAGCCCTTAAAGGGAATTGAAGGTTTTTTTTGGTTTGAGCGTTTGATTCCATTTTGGTAAGAAGCTGTCTACTTATAGGAGGACATGCACGTGGTCTTGTATACGGAACAGCTCATGTTGAAGCGGGAAGAGACTGTGATGAAGGCAGCTGTCAGTATTGTGCATGCAGTTTGCCATGCCGGCGCTTCTCTCGATTCGGAGATGTTTCATCCAGAAGAGTGTAGCT
This sequence comes from Paenibacillus ottowii, assembly GCF_006874425.1. Classification (GTDB taxonomy): domain Bacteria; phylum Bacillota; class Bacilli; order Paenibacillales; family Paenibacillaceae; genus Paenibacillus; species Paenibacillus ottowii. Next base: position 12,753 of record NZ_VIJZ01000020.1, on the reverse strand, counting down.
ACTTCGAGAGCCTGCTATTCCAGCGTCGAAAAGCCAACTTTATGCTCGGCAGGCTAAGTGCAAAACAAGCAGCATCGGTGCTGTTAAGCGAGCCGAACCTGCGCAACATAAGCGTGGAGACAGGTGTTTTTGGCCAGCCCTTGCTTCGAGCTACCGCTGCCCCCGGCTACCAAGTGAGCATTGCCCACTGTGATGATATTGGGACCGCTGTTGTTTTTCCAGAAGCACATCCTATGGGCATTGATATTGAGAAGATCAATCCCGGTCGAATTAAGACTATGGAAAGCCTACTGACGATGGAGGAAAGGGAAAGGATCGCAGCTGTCCGAGGAATAGAGGAGTACTCCGTTTTAGTGACGGTTTCTTGGACGGTAAAGGAGGCGATTTCGAAAATATTGCGCACTGGCTTTACAGCATCATCGCAAGTGCTTGAAATTAACGAGATCAGACTTCAAGGTGGATGCTTCCGGAGTACATTTTCGCATTTCCCACAATATGCTGCCCAGTCGTATCGGTTGGGTAACTACATCTTTACTATTGTAGCGCCGAGAAAGACGGAATGGAGTATGAACATGTCTCGAATATGTGAGCCATTTAATCCGCTTTTTCATCAAAGATGTCTGTAAATAATTCAATTTTGGGAGGGTAAACATGCATAAAGAAGAAGTATTTGAAATCGTTAAACGTTGTATTTGCGAGGTGCTTCCGGAGTTAAAGGATCACCCGTTCCATTATGAGGATCGTTTGGTGGATTTGGGTGCAGATTCGGTAGATCGAGCCGATATTGTAATGAAAACAATGGAAGCACTATCTCTTAATATTCCTCGCGTTGAGTTATCTGGCGTGAAAAATGTAGGAGAATTGACGGATGCGCTCTATGCCAAATTATAAAGAGCCTGAGTTGGTTATTACGGGAGTTGGTGTTACTTCGTCGATTGGCCAAGGGAAGACTGCCTTTGCTTCGGCGCTGTTCAAAGGGCAACATGCATTTGGAGTGATGCAACGTCCAGGCAGAAAAGGGGAAGCATCATTTATAGGTGCGGAGCTGCCTTCTCTGTCTTATCCGGAGGCCATTTCCAAACGATTGTTGCGAACCGCATCATTATCGGGGCAGGTGGCAATGGTTACCCTTCAAGAGGCCTGGGATGATGCTCAGTTGGATCACGTCGACCCAAGCCGGATTGGACTGGTGATTGGAGGCTCCAATTTTCAGCAACGGGAATTATACCAAACCTATGAAACTTATCGTGAAAAAATGTACTTTGTACCTCCGACCTATGGGCTTTCCTTTATGGATACTGATTTGTGTGGACTATGTACCGAGCAATTCGGCATCCAAGGGTTAGCATATACTATCGGAGGGGCTTCCGCGAGTGGACAAGTCGCCATCATTCAAGCGATGGAGGCGATTCAAGCGAATCGGGTCGATGTGTGTATTGCGATGGGGGCGTTGATGGATATTTCGTATTTGGAATGCCAGGCACTGCGGTCCTTGGGAGCGATGGGAAGCGACCGATATGCTGATGAACCAGCTATGGCATGTCGCCCCTTTGACCAGATGCGCGACGGGTTCATATATGGGGAATCCTGCGGAGTTATCGTCATAGAGCGCTCGGATTTTGCAATGAAGCGTCAGGGGAAGTCCTATGCAAAGCTTACAGGCTGGGACATGGGGATGGATCGGAACCGCAACCCCAATCCCTCTTATGAAGGCGAGGTTCGAGTGATTAAAAGGGCCTTGGAGAAGGCAAAGCTGTCGCCGGAAAAAATTGATTATATTAATCCTCATGGGACAGGCTCAGTAGTTGGCGATGAGATCGAAATAAAAGCAATACAGGATTGTAATCTATCACACGCTTATATCAACGCAACCAAATCCATTATCGGCCATGGCCTGAGTGCAGCCGGGACGGTTGAAATTATTGCTACTCTTTTACAGATGAAGGAGTCGAGACTTCATCCTACGCGTAATTTGGAGGGGCCTATCGGAGTGAATTGCAACTGGGTGAAAAATGAGCCTATTCCAGCAGTTATTCACAATACGATAAATCTGAGCATGGGGTTTGGCGGAATCAATACGGCCATTTGTATGCAAAAATATGAGTCGGGTATTTAAGAAAGGGGGAGCATTATGGTATTGGTAGGAATTGAGGCGATGAACGTGTTTGGGGGCTCAGCCTATCTGGATGTCATGCAATTAGCACAGCACAGGCAGTTGGACCCTGCGAGATTTGAAAATTTATTAATGAAAGAAAAGGCAGTTGCCCTGCCCTATGAAGATCCGGTTACCTTCGGAGTCAATGCGGCAAAACCGTTGGTAGACGCTCTCTCTGAAGCGGAAAAAAACCGTATCGAAATGCTTATAACCTGTACAGAATCAGGGATTGATTTTGGAAAATCAATCAGTACATACATTCACCACTATTTGGGACTCAACCGAAATTGTAGGCTATTTGAACTCAAGCAAGCCTGCTATTCAGGTACCGCCGGATTCCAAATGGCGGTGAATTTTATTTTATCCCAGGTCTCGCCAGGCGCCAAAGCACTTGTTATTGCCAGTGATATCTCACGATTTATTGCTGCTGAAGGCGGGGATGTTTTGAGTGAGGATTGGTCTTACGCCGAACCAAGCGGAGGGGCAGGAGCTGTGGCCATGCTCATTAGTGAAAACCCTCATATATTCCAAGTCGATGCGGGTGCTAATGGATATTATGGCTATGAGGTAATGGATACTTGTCGGCCGATACCAGATAGCGAGGCCGGAGATGCAGACTTGTCTTTAATGTCCTATCTGGACTGCTGCGAGCAAGCGTTTTTGGAATATCAGAAACGGGTACAAGGAGTGGACTATAAAGATACCTTCCAGTATCTTTCCTTCCATACCCCATTTGGTGGAATGGTAAAAGGAGCACATCGAACAATGATGCGACGGATGACTCAGGCCAAACCAAATGAGATTGAGGCAGATTATATACAACGTGTAAAGCCCGGATTGGAGTATTGTCAACGAGTCGGCAATATTATGGGAGCGACCTTGTATCTGTCCTTGGCAGGTACGATTGATAAGGGGACATTTGATTCTCCGAAGCGGATTGGCTGCTTTTCCTATGGATCAGGCTGCTGCTCGGAATTTTATAGCGGGGTGGTCATGCCGCAAAGCCAGGAATATCTACGTCGTTTTGAGATCGAACGTAATTTGGATGACCGCTACCAATTATCCATGGATGAATATGAATCCTTGCTGAAAGGCAGTGGCGCTGTACGTTTTGGAACCCGCAATACCAAACTTGATTTTCAATTGGTTCCTGGAGTGATCGATTCCGGGAAAGGGAGACAACGATTATATCTGGAGGAAATCTATGAATTTCACCGCAAATATCGGTGGGAATCATGAATTATCAAACGATTCAGGTTCGGTTTCAAGAATCGATTTGTTACTTACGGTTTTACCGACCAGAGGCAAATAACACAATAAATAATACCCTTATTGAGGAATGCATGTATGTGCTTGCACTGTGTGAGGAGTCGGTTACGATCGTTGTTTTGGAAGGTCTACCGGAGGTGTTCTGTCTTGGAGCGGATTTTCAAGGAATGTACGAAAAAATGGCAAATGAACATGAGCATGTACAGAATCCAGAACCTCTATATGATCTGTGGTTAAAACTGGCGACAGGTCCCTATATCACGATTTCTCATGTGCGAGGAAAGGCAAACGCTGGCGGCATTGGATTTATTGCTGCCAGCGATATTGTGATAGCAGATCAGACAGCACAGTTCAGTCTGTCGGAATTGTTATTTGGGCTTTTACCTGCTTGTGTTCTTCCCTTTTTAGTACGCAGAGTTGGATTCCAAAAAGCGAATTATTTGACATTAATGACACAGCCGATTAGGGTTGAGCAGGCTCTTACATGGGGGTTAGTCGATGCATATGATGCCCAGAGTGATACGGTGCTGCGCAAGCATTTATTACGCCTCAGACGATTGTCCAAAACGGGTATTTTACGCTACAAACGCTTTATGGACAAACTTAGCGATTTGCGTCAGTATAAATCACTGGCGCTGGCGTCCAATCAGGAGGTGTTTTCAGACGCTCAAAATCTGAAGGGCATTTTCCGATATGTCGAAACAGGTCAATTTCCGTGGATGGACTGATGGGCGTTTGCCACAAGACGGGATGCTTAGGGGGAAGTAGATCATCATGTCACAATCTGTGGTTGAGTTACTTGAGATCGAGCGAGGGATTATTCAAGTAACAATGCAAGATAGAGTTCATAAAAATACCTTTACACTTGAAATGACGCATGGACTTAGAGAAGCGTTCCATACGATCCAGAATGACTCGACCTGCAAAGTCGTAATTCTAACAGGGTATGACAACTACTTTGCCACTGGTGGGACGCAAGAAGGACTATTGGCTATACATGAAGGAACATCGAAGTTTACTGATGAAAATATTTACTCTCTGGCATTGAACTGCAAAGTTCCAGTGATAGCTGCCATGCAGGGCCATGCGGTTGGTGGGGGCTTTGTCATGGGGCTATTTTCTGATTTCGTAATCCTGAGTAAGGAAAGTATGTACACGACTAATTTTATGAGATATGGATTCACACCAGGAATGGGCGCGACGTTCATTATTCCTCAAAAACTAGGGTTCAGCCTGGGAGAAGAATTATTGTTAAATGGGGGGAATTACCGAGGCGCAGAACTGGAGAAGCGGGGAGTGCCGTTTCCAGTTCTGCCTCGCAAAGAAGTGAGGAGCTATGGATTGGATCTTGCTAGACAGCTGGCCGAGAAACCCAGATTTTCATTAATCACATTAAAGGATCATCTAGTTGCTCCACTCCGGGACAAGCTCCCCAAAATCGTAGAACAAGAGCTGATTATGCATGAGAAGACCTTTCATCAAGCCGAGGTTAAAGAACGAATCATCAACCTGTTTGGAAAATAATAATTTTTTCACATCCTTATTTATTTATATTTGTTGGCGCTTTTACGGTTTTTCATGGGGATCTGGAAACGAGTGTGAAAGGGGCGCATAGCCTTTCTCATCACTCGTTTTTCTTTGCTACTTTCGTTAGGCAACGTTTCAAGCGTGAAACAGCAGCTCAAAATAGACATCGTGATAAGCACTTAGCTCATGCTGTATTTAAATTTTGTGGTTTGAGGAGTTGGTGGATGAATGACACGTAAACATGATCAAAGATCAGACTTTAATATCCCGATCGTTTCTTTTATGGAAACTTGCCGGCAATTTCCTGAAACAGAGTTGTTTACTTTTGAGAATGAAGGAGAGCGTCCTCACGTTCTTACGGGGACCACGCTTTTGCTGCAAGTGCAAACTTTGAGCAACATTCTAATGAAAGAACTGGCTGCGCAGGAAAGAGCGCTCCTTGTATTTTCTCAGGGTCTGGGATATATCAGCAGCATGCTGGCATGTTTTTATGCAAACATCGTAGCCATCCCTACACCCATTACAGCAGCAGAGCCAGATGAAAAAATGCTTGAGAAAATAAAGCCTATTCAAACGGATTCCGGGGCTGTATGTATCATAACAGATACTGCCTTCAAAGCTTATCTTCAAACACAACCGGAGTATAGAACGTTTCGTATCCTAAATATTGATGAGATTCTTCAAAAGAGCGCTGCCCACATAGATATAAAGATGAGATTGCCAGCACCTGAAGATATGGCCCTTTTGCTGTACACATCAGGCTCTACATCTCTGCCTAAAGGTGTAATTCTCAGCCATAGATGTTTGATGAATCAGGTTAAGGCTGAGCAATGGAGAATTGACCAAAATAGCCGTATCGTTTCCTGGATGCCGCAATTCCATGCTTTTGGATTGCAAAATAATATCTTGGTACCGCTATTGAATGGCGCCTCAAGCATTATTCTCCCGCCAGAAAGCTTTGCTAAAAATCCGGAGCACTGGATTCAGATGATTGACAAGTATCAGGCTACCCATACGGCTGCGCCAAACTTTGCATTCGATTACTGCTGCTCCACCTTGGACGTAGCTTCACTACAGGAATATTCCCTACACCATCTCGAAGCTATTATATGTGCAGGTGAACCCATTCGGAAGGAGAGTTACGAAAAATTCGTCCATAACTTCCGGGTATTAGGGCTTAAAGAAAATATATTTTGTCCTCTTCTCGGCTTATCCGAGTTGTGTCCTGTTACCAGTGTAAAACCGGGTCAGTCGATAAGATTTCTTAATTTGGATATAGCTAGCTTGGAGCAAAGAAGAGTCCAATACACTGATGAGAAGAACCCTTCGAAGTCCGTTGTTAGCTGCGGGGAGATCGAAGCTCCGACAGAAATACGGATTGTTCATCCTGAAAGTCATATGCAATGTCTACCAGAGGAAATTGGAGAAATTTGGATTAAATCTGATCGGACGGCAGAGGGCTATTTAAACAGGAAGGAAGAAACGGACAGTACTTTTGAGGCGGTACTTTCTACTACACATGAAGGTGGTTTTTTCCGTACAGGAGACCTTGGTTTTATTGCGGACAATCATATCTATGTCATCGGCAGAGAGAAAGAAGTCATTATCATTCGCGGCAAAAATCATCATGCTGTCGATATTGAATGGACCATCCAAAAGAATATACCGGAGCTGACCTTATCTATCGCTGTATTTTCCACCGAAATCAATGGTCAGGAAAAAGTAATCGTCGTACAGGAGATTGAAGCACCTCTTCATGAGCAGGAATATAAACGACTGGTCGAAAACATGCTGAACGCTGTATCTGGGACGCATCAACTTGAGATCTATGATATATATTTGCTGCCAAAAGGGAGTATTCCCAAAACGGGGAGCGGGAAAATCCAAAGAAAGGTTTGCTGTAATGCTTACATCAAACAAGAGCTTAGGGCGCTTTATCAATATCGGAGTACCCTCTCAACAGCGCATTCGGGTATTGGAGCAACGGATGCTACTGTAGACGCTGTTTCGTTGATACAGCTGAAGATTCAGGAATATATGGTGCAATTTTTGCATCGAGAACTGAATTTGGAGCCCGAGGCAATGGATTTGAATAAAAATATTCACGGCTACGGCATCGATTCCATACTTGTCATGAAGCTCATACGAGGCATTGAAAAATCTTACTCAATTGAGGTTAATGCAAGAGAAATTCTAGAATACCCGACAATCCAACTACTATCGGCTTATTTAGCCAAAAAGATTGAAAAAGATAAACCGGTTGTACAGGCCGAGACCGAGACAATCCGGCACGGTTTGCAATGGAATCCACTTTCTGAAGTTCAAAAAGGGCTGTGGTTATTACATAAAATGTCTCCTGAAATGAATGCTTACAATATACCAGTATGTCTCCGGTTTAATACGAAAGTCGAGATCGAGAACATTAAACATGCTTTCCACACCGTCTTAGAACAATATCCTATTCTAAAAAGTGTGATTGAAGAGGTAAACGGGACTCCTTATCAAAAGCTGGAGTCTGCTCAGCCGTTCAATTTACAGGTTGAGGATATTTCAAGCTTGAAAACGGATGAAATCATTCCCTTTATTCGGAGCAAGGCAAAGCAGCCATTCGCGTTGGAACAGGACCCTTTGATGCGTGTTTATCTGATGTCCAGGTCCGAACAAGAACATTTTATACTTGTGGTCATCCATCATATTATTTTTGATGGTAGTTCTTTCGTCTTTTTTATTCAAAGCTTTTTAGATGCATATAAAGACTCGGTACAAGGAAAGAGACCCGTCATTTTACCACCTGCCGCGAGCTATAACGACTTTGTGGAATGGGAACAAACGATGCTGGCGAGTGTAGAAGGGGAGAAGTATTTTTCCTATTGGAAGCAACAGCTGTCGGATACTTTACCGACCCTAGAGCTTCCATATAACCGCTCAGGTTTGCTGAGTCCGAGCATGGAAGGACAAACATACACCAAGCGGCTTCCGGTCGATTGGGTCAATCGGGTAAAATCTTTTGCCCGCACACAATATATGAGCTTGTCTACCGTTTTGTTAGGTATGTATGTGATATTGCTTAACCAGTATTCGAGACAGAAAGATATTATTGTTGGCCTGCCAGTTATGGTACGACCAGAGGAGCGTTTTGACCAATTAATCGGATATTTTGTTAACATGCTTCCAATACGCAGCCAAGTGTCGGAAACAGAGACATTCCAGGATTTTATGAAAAAATTGCAAATCACCGTAGTCAATGGGATGGATCATGCTTCTTATCCTTTTCCGGCTATGGTTCGAGCATTAAATGTGCCGCGTCTGCTGGCGAGTTCGCCAGTTTTCCAAACAGTTTTTTCCTACCAAAACTTTCTGCAAACTTCAAGCTTGCAGCAGCTTTGTGTGCCGTATCGCGATAGCTTTACCGTTGAGTTGGTAGAGGAAATTCACCAGGAAGGTGAATATGAACTGGTATTGGAGCTATTGGAGCAGGAAGAAGAGATGACATTAAATATCAAATATCGTTCCGGTTTGTTCGATGAAGCAACCATCGTACAGATGGCTGAGCGTTACATCGGATTAGCGGAAGCACTAATGAGTAATCCTGCAGGGGCCCTGCAGGATTGCTCATTACTATTGCAAGAGGAAAAGAACAGCATCCTTTATGACTGGAATGCGACTGAAATAAGTTATCCAGATAAATGCTTCCCTGAATTATTCATAAAACAGGCAAGGAAAACGCCTGACGCTATTGCAGTCGTGTATGAAGAGCAATCTCTTACCTATCGGGAATTAAAAGAAAAGAGCACTTTGCTCGCCCTACATTTACAAAATCAGGGCGTGATTCCTGATACGCTGGTAGGAATTTTCATGGAACGGTCTTTAGAGATGGTCATTGGGCTGTTGGGAATCCTTCTGGCAGGAGGAGCCTATGTGCCGCTTGATCCGGACTATCCGGAGGATCGATTGGAGTATATGCTTCAGGATTCCAATGCATCCCTTGTCATTACGCAATCGGAATTATTGGAAACAGTGTCTCGGCTGGCAGGGAGTCATGTGAACTGCATTGTTCTTGATAACGATTGGGATCAACTGGAAAGTAGTGTAAAGGGAAGAAAGACACTCAAACGGCAAGTACAGCTTAGCCATTTGGCATATGTGATATATACCTCTGGAAGTACAGGGAAACCTAAAGGTGTCATGATCCCGCACAAAGCGTTGACCAACTTTCTTCTTTCCATGGGAGAAAAGCCAGGCATAACAGAGCAGGATAAACTGCTTGCTGTGACAACGTATTGCTTTGATATCGCGGGACTTGAATTATATCTGCCCTTGATTAAAGGCGCTCAATGTTATGTTTGCAGTTCTGAAAAAGCCAAGGATGTTGAAAGACTCAAGCAGGAGATTCAAACAATAAAACCGACAATGATGCAGGCTACTCCTGTGACTTGGACGATGCTGTTTCAAGCTGGCTGGAAGAATGAAGAAAATATGAAAATCCTCTGTGGCGGAGAAGCACTTTCGGAAACATTGAAATCTTATTTTGTGCATAACAACGGTGAGGCATGGAATATGTTCGGTCCGACTGAGACGACGATTTGGTCTACAATTCAGCCGATTACTGCCGACAAGCCGACTTCGATCGGTAAGCCTATTGCTAACACCCAGATTTATATTTTGGATCAGCATCTTAGACTTGTGCCTGCTGGGTTTCCGGGTGAGCTTTTCATTTCGGGTAGTGGCTTGGCCAGAGGTTATTTAAATCTGCCGGTGCTTACGGATGAAAAGTTTATTGACAATCCATTCAAGCCCGGAACTAAGCTCTATAGAACTGGAGATTTATGCAAGTGGCTTTCTGACGGCTCTATTGAGTATTTGGGTCGGATGGATTATCAAGTGAAAATTCGCGGGTTTCGGATTGAGCTGAGTGAAGTTGAAGGTCAGGTCAGAACATATCCAGGAATTGATGAATGTGTCGTGGTTGTCAAGGAACAAGGAGGGGATAAGCAACTTGTTGCCTACTATTTGCGGAACGACTCCGAGTTCGGGAATTCCTCACTTGACCCAAATGAAGTGCGAAAATATTTAAAAACACTCTTGCCTTATTATATGATTCCAGCATTCTTTATCGAACTGGACAAGCTTCCATTGACCCCGAATGGAAAAATAGACCGGAAGGAATTAAGGAGCCGCAGGGTCGAACTCGCTACAGCAACAAGAAAAATCCATTTGCCGCAATCAGATGTTGAACATCAAGTTTTAACAATATGGAAAAAGCTTTTGGATGTCGATCATCTAAGTACAGATGATGCCTTTTTCGACGTGGGTGGAAATTCTTTTACAGCCGCAGAGATGGTTAGCAAGATCAAGGACAAGCTGGAATGCGATATTTCGGTGACAGCCCTGTTCAAGTATCCAACGATTAAGGAGCTTAGTGCCTATATTACGAAAGTAAATGGCGAAGCCCCAGCTTTTGCAGCAGAACAAACAGATACCGCTGAAAACACCATTTCACAGAGAATAGACTCGAAGGAAGATGAACATAAACCAGCCTACCCTGATTATTATGAGGATAGCATTGCAATCATAGGAATTTCATCCCATTTCCCGGGTGCAAAAAACCACGTTGAGTTTTGGAGCAATCTGAGGGCAGGGGTGGAAAGTGTCCGCTACTTTTCCGAAGAGGAACTAGCTCAATTAGGGTTGGAGAGAGAGATTATCGAGCATCCCAACTATGTGTCTGGACAATGTACGATTGAGGGGAAAGAGTATTTCGACCCTGAGTTTTTTAACTTGTCCCAAAAAAATGCTGAATTTATGGACCCTCAGATGAAATTGCTGCTACAGCATGCATGGAAGGCTGTTGAAGATGCTGGTTATGTTTCTAAAGAAATTCCTGAAACCAGTGTGTATATGTCGGCGAGCAGTAGCTTTTATCAAGCATTTATTCCTAATTTGGCATCGCAGTCGCCTAATGTCCTGAGAAATGCCGATGAATATGTAACCTGGATTTTGGCACAGGGCGGGACCATTCCTACTATGATCTCTCATAAATTGGGATTTAAGGGTCCCAGTCTATTTGTGCACTCGAACTGTTCTTCCTCGTTAGTCGGACTGCGTCTAGCTTCGCAGAGCCTGCTATCTGGTGAATCAAAATACGCGTTAGTTGGAGCGTCAACAATCTTTCCTTTCAACAGCTTAGGCTATGTATATCAGCCTGGCTTGAACTTTTCTAGTGATGGTCATATTAGAGCTTTTGATGATTCGGCAGACGGAATGATTGGCGGAGAAGGGGTTGGAGTTGTTCTGCTGAAAAAAACGCTGGATGCCGTTAGAGACGGTGACCATATTTATACGATTTTACGAGGGGTTAGCGTGAATAACGATGGGACTGACAAACTGGGGTTTTATGCTCCAAGTGTTAAGGGTCAGTCTGAAGTTATTCAGAAGACGATCGAATCAACTGGAATTCATCCTGAAACGATCAGTTATATTGAGACACACGGAACCGGAACCAAATTGGGCGATCCGGTTGAATTTGCTGCCCTGAATGATACATTCAGGCAGTACACGGACAAAAAACAATTTTGTGGTATTGGATCGGTCAAAACCAATATCGGACATTTGGACACTGCAGCAGGTTTGGCGGGGTGCATTAAAGTCGCTTTAAGCTTATACCATAATGAGATTCCTCCTACGCTTAATTACGATAAACCCAATACCGATATCCATTTGTCTGAATCGCCTTTTTATGTCGTTGATAAACTGCGGAAATGGGAACATGCTTCGGCTCCCCATCGGGCGGCGTTAAGCTCCTTTGGCATAGGGGGAACGAATGCTCATGCCATTTTCGAACAATTTATAGCCCATGAGAAACCGGAAGGCTCTAAATCCAGTTTGATGAACGATGCTGCTGACTATCTTATTCCTTTGTCTGCCAAAAATGATCAGCGCCTTAAGGCATATGCTGGGGACCTCTCGGCTTTCTTGACAGCTTCTCAAGAAGTAGATTTGTCGGATGTATCTTTTACGCTTCAAACAGGACGAATGGCAATGAAATGTCGGGTAGCGTTTATCGTCAAGAATACGAGCGAACTGGTGCAAAAACTGGAATCGTTCGCGAATGGACAAGAACATATCGAGAATTGCTGGCGGGCAGAACATAATCAGCAAGATCCAGTGCAATGGTTTGAGCAGGAAGAAGTGTTCAAGGAATTAGTGAGCAAATGGATCTTAAATCGTGAGATGAACAAGTTGGCAGAGCTATGGGCCAAAGGCTTCTATATCGATTGGAAATTACTATATTACGATGTGCGGCCGAAAAGAATCAGTTTGCCTACGTATCCTTTTGCTCAGCAACGCTGCTGGGCTCCTGAGGTGGAGGCTGGAGCAGCCAAGGTCAGAGCAGCAGCGGAAGCCCCTGTGGCTGCAGCTAGCCATACCCTGCTGCTGGAGCCAGTTTGGAAGGAGCAGGACGTGCCGCTGAAGGTCGAAGCACCTGTCTATGACCGCCGTATCATTTTGCTGTGTGAGCCGGACGAAGCTTTATCTGAACGGCTCGAAGCACGAGTGAACGGAGCAGCACAGGTCTTGGCCTTCACATCCGGGAAAAGCCGGGTGGATGAGCGGTTTCAGGCCTATGCAGTGCACGCCTTTGAGAGCATCCAAGGCCTACTCAAAGACAAGCCTGCCGGAAGGGTGCTGGTCCAGCTTGTCGTGGCGGCGGCTGGAGAAGGGCAGCTTTTCTCAGGACTTTCGGGTCTGCTGAAGACCGCTAGGCTGGAAAATCCAAAACTCATCGGCCAATTGATCGAAGT
>NZ_VIJZ01000001.1 GCF_006874425.1 Paenibacillus ottowii | reverse complement strand
CTGCACGCCCTTTCAGTTGTTCCAAGCTATCGGCTCCTCTGTTCCCTTCTTATCTCGCGCTAAACTAAAGGTGAAATCCTGCGAATTCAAGAGTTTGAGTGAGAAAAATTAATCATTTCGAGGGAGCTTAATAAAAAGGAGCAGCGCCGCTGCCGACTGGCATGACTGCTCCTTTGGTGTTTTGATCTAACGTTTTTGTAGTAATTTATAGCATTGATTTCGATTGGGTATTAAATCCTTCGGAGTGCTAACTTTTAGACACTTCATAGAGAACAATAGCAGGTTTAGCAATACTGAACCAGCATTGCTTGTTTTAATAAATGTTTGTTGTGCTCATTAACTATTCAAACACAAAAACCCCCGATTGACTGTCTGTCTTATTTTCTTATTAAAACTGTCAAATCCCCTTCAAACACTACCTCCTCTTTCTCATTAAAAGTTGTTAGTAAAACAGTTACTAATCCTGATTCATTTCGTTTCTCCTTCAGTTCAGTGACCTTCACAAGTGTATATACTGGTCTATACAATCATTTTTTATGTATAAAAGGAAATAAGTAAGTAGACTTCCCAGAATAATCCTAAAGCAAAAGGAGCCGCTCAATCGCAATAGCTCCTTTTCTTTATTGACGTTTCAAAGCAAATCCGGCGTCACAGATAGCGCCGCTTTAAGCTTACTCCTACTCAAGTTATATTATCCTATCGAGGCACAGCCATTTTATCATCGATGATATTGTTGTTTGCTGTATTCAGAAACTCGTACCCTCTATTTGATTGACTAACTATTTTAAAAAAGCCTGTCCTCATTTTATGTCAAAGGCGCAAGCTTATAAAATATTAATCATACTCAATGAACACATTACCGTTTATATTGATGGCTTTCTGTAACAATATAATTATATTGTCCTTAGGGCCAGGAAGTACAGGTAATATATTAGTTAAACTTTTCGCTTCTTCCTCGGTCAAATTTTAATATTATATGAATCAAACAAATGTAAAGTCTCTCTAATATTTTTCACTTCCCACGGACTTTCCTCATACCAGCCTTCGTGAGCATCATACTCACTTAGTATATTACTTTGTACAGACTCTATTTAAATCAAGCAGTCCAATAATATTTCAAAGTATCCATTCCATATCTTCAATACATAGCTTTCATCTGAATTTGTATAAATCACTCTTATTTCTGGTTCTCCTTCAAATCCAGCATAGTAGGTATCATTTATTTTATCTGTCTTCATACTCTTACTCCTTCTAATGGCTGGTGATTTTGAACTTGATTTGCAGATTCTGTTGATCCGTTATTGGAGTATTCTCTTAATGTTCAGAAGGAGCTTTCACTACTACTAACATAAAAAGACTGGAATGATGCGATCAACTTACTCTTCATCTTCGTTAACCGCTTTAATCAGTTCGCCATAGACTGCCTTTGTGTGAGCAGATGCATGTTCTTTAAAATGTGTAAACAGCCTCATACATCTGATTGCTTGTATTCTATTATTAGCTTCAGCAGACTTTTCCAAACAACTGAACAAAAATGTGAAACCTTCTGAAAACCTCCCCTTACGTAAAAGATAGATCGCCAATTCCCTTGAGAAATGAGTGTATCGCTCTGTTGTGAATCGTTGAGTATACAATCCCTCAACCTTTTTCTGCTCCAGAAAGGATATGATTTCTTCTTCGAATTGATTTAAAATATCATCTACATCAAAATGGTATCGGTTAGCTGCCTCAATCATAATATCAAGAGCGGGAAGAATTTCATCTTTTCTTGAAGAAATATAAGCTACATAATCAGATAGAACGCTCTTATCGCCAGAAAGAAGCTTATTTAAGTACGTATTTACTACTGCCCAGTCTTCGTACTTTTTTTTCCATTTCAGAGCAGTTTCATCTGTAGCATTTACCCAGCTCAAATCGGAATAAGCATAAGTGTGCTGAAGTGCCTTCTCGTAGTCTTTCCTTCCTTCACAAGCTTCTGCCCGAAGCAAATGAGAAAATGCCCAATAAGCAAACAGAGGGAAGCTTGGTTTCTTCGAATTCTCTCTATTCAGCTGATTCCACTGTTGTTCCAGTTTGTATTGAATTTTCGCTTTATCTCCCATAGCTTTAGCGAATTGTTCTACTTTATCCCATTTTCGTAACGAACGGTATGTATTCGCCAAGTCTTTTAATGCCTCTAACTGATCTATCTCATCTAACCGTTCAACGTAAGGTTCAAATTGAACGGCTGCATCATAGTTTTTCTCTTGATCGTCTCCTATACGAATCGTAAACAATCGATATTGGCATATCGCCAATCGTTCTGAATACTGATACCTTTCCCCTTCTGCCACACTTTCATAAAGGAATGCCGCTGCTTCAGTATAGTCTTTTTTAAAAGAATCTTCGGCTACTTCAAAAAGTGAAGGAAGATACACAGGATTATCTAGCAACATACCTACAACTCTTCGCAAGCAGTCAAGTCGTCCTAGCTCCACACATCGGTACAAAAAAGGGCTGATTCTTCGCCAGTTGAGCGGTTCTTCTTCAATACACTCAACAATATAACGCTCATAAAAATAATCTGGTGGTAAATTCATTCCCATAGTGATGCGATCTAGCTGGTGAACAGAAATAGATCGGTTGCCCGTCACGATGCCACTAACTGTACCTACATTCAAATCAATCATGTGACCAAACTCGGTCATGGTTAAACTTTTCCGTATCAGATAGGTTTGAACTTCTGCTCTAATCGTAGGTGTGATCTCCATAGATATACCACCCTTTCCATTCAACATACTCGGAATATGATATATAGTTAAACGATGTAATAGTGAAATGGTTAGTAAAGATTACTTTATCAACCATAATTGTATCGTCTTTAGAACAAATCCATACAACCTTCAGTTGTTTACAACAACACACATAACATTTTTGCACTTTTTACATATATTTCTCAAAAGAAGATTTCCTCATATTGCTTATATAGCAAAACACACAATAAAAAAAGCTAGACGGATCATTCCATCTAACCACTTAATAATGATGATTTTCTAGGTTCTACTATGCCCTATACTGGAGACCTTTTTATTCTCACATATCTCCGTGTTGTCCAGTAGGCTCATAAATAGACCCTTTGTCTTGATACTGAAGAGGGGGAACTACTACTAGTATAATACTAGTAACTAAAAAAGATAGAATTACTTTACTTTTCATTATTATCCACCTCATTAATTAAATTTCTGTATGCTATCTTCGTCTCAGATGCTGCACACTCCTGATAGGACTCATACATCTTTACACACTTAATTATATACGACTTATTTTTGATTAATGTAGATTTTTCCAAACAATTTAACAAAAAAGTAAATCCATCTGCAAAATTATTTTTGTTAAAGTAGTAAACCGCTAATTCATGTGCAAAATGAATATAACGTTCTATAACTAATTGTTGATTGTACGTACCTACACACTCAGGTTTATCCAGCAAAGCTAAAATTTCTGTTTGAAATTGATTTAGAATATGATCAACATTTAGATGATATCGATTAGCAGCTTCAAGTATGTTATCTAATCCGGAAAGTAACTCTTCATTCCTTGAAGAAAAAAATGTTACATAATCAGCCAAAACAGCAATTTCACCAGCATGAAGTTTATTTACATAAGTATTAGCTTTAGACCATTCTTTATACCTCATTTTCCATTCTGAAGTGACATCATCAGTTTCTTTCACCCAACTTAAGTCACCATATTTGTACGTATGTTGAAGTGCTTTCTCATAATCTTTACGAGCTTCACAAACTTCAGCACGAAGCAAATGAGAAAAAGCCCAATAAGCAAACAGAGGAAAGCTTGGTTTCTTAGTACTTTCTCTCTTGGACGGCTGCCGTTGTTGCTCCATGTTATATTGAATTTTAGCTTTCTCTCCCAGAACTTTAGCGAATAATTCTACTTTGTCCCATTTTCGTAACGAACGGTATGTATTCGCCAGATCTTTTAATGCATCTAACTGTTCTATCTCATCTAGCCGATCAACGTATATTTCAAATTGAACCGCTGCTTCATAGTTTTTCTCTTGATTATCTCCTTGCCTTGTATGGAACAAACGGTACTGACACATAGCCAGACGTTCTGAATATTGCTTTTTCTCACTTAAAGCCACATTCTCATATAGAATAGTTGCCGCTTCGTAAAGCCCTTCTCTAAAAAGTTCTTCGGCAAGCTCAAATAAAGATTCTGAATAACCTAGTTTATCCATCAATAAATTAACAACTTCATGAATACAGTCCAATTTATTGAGTCTTGCACAGTTATGTATGAAAGGACTCATTCGACGCCAATTCGGATTCGCCTCTGTTAAATACTCAGACACATAGCGTTCATAGTAATAACCAACGGGATAGCCCATTGCTTGTGTAATTCGATCTAGCTGATCGACTGAAAGTGTGCGATTTCCATTAATAATACTGCTCATGGTGCCCGGATTCATTTCAGCTTCTCTAGCTAGATCGCTTAGGATTAAATCATGATCTTTCATATGTTTTGTTATCTCTGTGAGTATCGTGGTTGTTGTGTTGTACAAAGTAACCACCCCTTATCAGGAACTTATTAGGATATCAACTCATTAAAAAAGGACTATTGCAATCCAATGATTGTATAGCCTTTCCGCAGTTCATTGTACCATCTTTTGGAACAATATCATATACCTTTCAGAACCTTACTTAAGATGTATTGAAAAGGTTTGCACAACAATCAAATTTTATAAATCCTGAGACATACGAATCATATCTCTACACTGTATGCCATTCTCATAAATTTCTTCTGAATAGTTATGTCTGACAAAGAAATCCAGATCAATCCCCACAATTCTGAAACCACATTTTTGGTAAAGAGCCAACTGTCCAATGCTAGAGTTTCCTGTACCGATTTCTAAGGTTTTATAGCCTTGCGTCCGGGCTGTTTCAATGGCATGGGTTACTAATTGTCTGCCTATCCCTTTACCATGCATGACTTCTGCAACTGCTATATTCACTATCTCCATTGTTTCGGGTCTTGTCGGTAAAAGTACATAGACTCCTACCATCTGATGGTCCATTTCTGCTACATAGCACTGTCCTCTTTTCAAATATTCCTCAACAAGTTGGCGCGACGGATCAGCTAGTAACAAGAGCTCTAACGGATAATTTTCATTTGAATCAAGCAGTCTAATATTCATTCTTTTCTCTCCTCTATGTATTGTTATCCCCGAATTTTCCCACTTATTAATTCAATCCAGAAATCCGGGGTAGTGGCTTACGTTGATCTCAAATCGTCCTCGTCAAATGTAAAAGATGAGACCATGACATTCGTTACGGATTATCTTTTAGTTCGCTCAAAAGTTGGGCATTCACATCCAACGCCTTAAATCGAAGCAATATATCCTGTTTATCCAGAGCTTTACTTTTCGCCATTTCGAGATACAGCTTGGGTTGATCCCGAAATGCTCTTGCACTCCCAATCGAGTAGGCCTTCTGGAGATATTCATGAGCTAATGCAGGCTTGCTCTGAAGAAGAAGCGTTTCCGCCATTTGAATGTAAGGCCCCGCATGTATAATCCGATCCCCCGCACTCTCCAAGTCTAAAATTTCCTCATTTAAAAGCTCTATGGATCGCTGCATATGATTGTTATAATTAAGAATTTGAACATACAGATGCAAGGTTACACTTGTAATACCCCATGTATGCTTAGGCTCGGGGATGAGATCCCAAGCCTTCCGTGCTTTTTCCTCAGCTATGCTGCTATCTAATGGGAGTGCAAGAGCAGCTTCCTCTCCAAGAGCCCAAATCGTTTCTTCCAATTGAGCTTCCAGATCGTGATACATTCGAATGTTCACCAGACTCCTCCCCTTAGATAATATAATTTTCAACAATTAGAGATACCTACTTCTTGATTGTGATTAGCGAAAACGCTTAATTAAGGATATCACTCCCCAGATGAGCAACGCGAAGATTCCACTGACTATTAAAAATGTTATTAAAACCGAAGTCCATTCAATATGCAATTAACCTCACCCCATGCATCATTTTATGGTCATCGTGTAGAGTTTCTTTTCATGTCTCTCCATATTTTAACGCACGTTCGCTTCCGTTGCATTTGATTTGAACATTTTTATTTTTATCGTGATAGATAAAAATGCTAGCAGCGCAAACATCAGTCCGCTCCAGATGAGCTGGTGTATACCCAAGTGAGAGATAAACCACCCGCCGATAGCAGAACCTATCGTAATACCCAGATTAGAAAAGGAGACAAACAAGCTGTTACCGAACTCTGGAGCTTCTGTCGCTTCAGTGGTTAACCATGCTTGGCTAATAATAAGTCCTCCTGAATGCACGACTCCCCAAATGAGTACAACCATGATCATTGGTAGGAAAGATGTACCCAGAGCATAAGTGAATACGTAAATGACCATATATAGCAACGGGAACGTGATGACGGTCTTGGTCAGATTTTTATGTAATAACCCTCCAAATAAAAAGTTTCCAAAAATCATAACGACCCCAAAGACCATCAGCATTATGCTGATCCATGATCCGTTCATTAGAGTTACTTTTCCAAGATATTCGGCAAAATAGCTATACACTGAAAACATAGCTGCAAAAATAAAAATAACAGACACAATATTGAACCATAATTGAGGCTTGCGTAATATACCAAGTTGTTTGCCGTAAGACATCTTTTTCTGAACTGGCAGGGAAGGAAGCCATATGAGTATTCCAATAAATGCAATCATGCTCACGACAGCTCCCAACAAGAAAGCAGCTTCTAACGCTATCTTCTCAGCAAGATAAGAAGTCAAGGGCACACCAAAAGCAAAGCCTACCGTAATTCCGGCAAAAACTTTGGTGACGGCTTTACTGCTCTTTTCAGGGGGGACAAGATGAGATGCGGTCACGAGGGCAACCGAAAAGAAAACAGGGTGAAATATAGCAGGGAGAACACGAAAAATGAGCATGACCTCAAAATGAGTAGTATAGGCGTAGACAATATTTGAAATAACAAAACTGAATACAGCGACTAAAAGAATAACTTTACGATTCATGCTAGAAACGAGTAAGGTCAAAAACGGGCCTGAGATGGCAACCACTAAAGAAAATATACTGACGAGCCAACCAGCCTGGGCAGCTGATACATTGAATTTTTGAGTTACTTGGGGAAGAACGCCTATAATCCCCATTTCCGTTGTAATAATACCGAACACGCCTAAAGCTAAAATGAGAATAAGTAACGGGTTAACCTTTTTCATATTAAGTATAAGCCTCCATTTAGTCATATATATAGATTTATGGATATGTTATGTGAAAAAAAACTCCTTTCTGTTTATAGTTCTTTTTGGATGTACTCGGCAAATTCCTGTATTGTTTTTTCATTCCGACGATAGTACGTCCACTTCCCTATCCGCTCAGACTCTAACAAACCGGATTTTTGCATCGTTAATAAATAACTTGAAATTACAGACTGTGCAAGTCCCGATTTGGCCTGAATATCTCCCACACATACACCAATTTGAAAATTAAGCCCTTGCTTTAAATAAGCCTGCTCATCAAAATAATCTTCCGGTTTTTTTAACCACTGCATAATCAGACGACGAGTTTCGTTAGACAAAGCTTTATAAATCAATGATGGTTCCATATATCACATTATATCTATTTTATTAGATTTGTAAATATAAAGCCCCATGATGGCGTAAAAGAATAATTAATAAAGGCTGCTTCCCCACGGAAAATCCGCTGGGAAACAGCCTGTTCGTGAGCATCCTCCGTTACACTGACTTACTCTTATTGGAGCGATACATCAAGTATAGAAAATACGGTGCACCGATCAGTGCAATCAGCAATCCAGAAGGAATTTCGGTCGGCGCAAGCACTGTCCGTCCAATTGTATCCGCCAGCACCAACATGACCGCTCCCAAGATGCTCGACAGAACAATGGAACGACGTACATGGTGTCCGATTAACGTACGCACGATATGCGGGGCAATCAGCCCGATGAAGCCAATGGTGCCCACACAGGCTACTGCTCCGCCCGCCAGCAGCACACCCACTCCCATCGCCAACAGCCGGGTGCGGCGCACCGGAAGTCCCAGACCCATGGCACTGCTATCGTCAAATACCAAGAGGTCGAAACGACGAGCCAGCCACCACGCTACTGGCAACAACATGAGCAGGAAGACCAGGATGGTCGCCACCTGTCCCCAGTTTCGAGCGTAGGTACTACCGGTCAGCCAGATATAGCCGGTGCTACCCCAGAGCGAACCTTGGATGATTAGTACCTGAATACCGGCTGATCCGATGGCAGATACGGCAATACCAAGCAGGATGACCACAGACGGGTTTAATTGCTTGTTCCACGACAAGAAGAAGATTACCGCTGCCGACACCGTCGCCCCGGCAATCGCCGCGATAGGCAGCATATAAATAGGCAGCCCAGGCCAGACAATAATCACTGCAAGCGCGCCGAAACCGGCCCCTGAAGACACCCCGATGATCGAGGCATCTGCCAAGGGATTGCGAACCGCTAGTTGGATCAAGACGCCGCTGACCGCAAGCGCGATACCAGCTCCGGCCGCTACCAACGTGCGTGGTATTCTAAATTGAAGCAAAGCCGAATTCGCACTCTCCCCGCCAAACAGGCCGGCTAGCAGATCCCCCACCGGAATGCGCATGCCTCCAAACATCAGGCTGAATACCGTTAGCAGCACGGCACAGCACGCAAATAATGTAACCAGCCGGCCAAACGGTAATTTCCGAGAGCGCACACCTATGTTCATGGAAGACTGTCCGCCTACACCCGACGGCAGCTTCATCTTCCACAGAATCAGCCAAATCAACCAAGGTGCCCCGATCAAGGCCATGACCGCTCCGGTTGGCAGATCCATGCTTGATTGGTGAACCATTTTCGCCAGCACATCTGCGCCGATCAACAACAGTGCCCCCCATAGGAAGGAACCGGGCAATACCCACCGATGCATTTTCAGCCCGCTCAAGCGAACCAAATGCGGAGCTACCAAACCTACAAACCCGATCGGGCCAATGACGCTGACTGTAATGGTCGACAGCAGAACCGCCAGCACAATGCCCACCGCCCGGGTCAGGCTAACCTTTTGTCCAAGGGATGTGGATGTGGACTCATCCAGATCCAGCACATCAAACTGCCTTGACAGCATAACAGCAATAACCGAGAGTCCTACAACCCAAGGCCAAGCGTACGTCGTCCCGCTCCAATCATTTTGCACCAGTGAGCCGGAACCCCAGAGAAACAGTCCCTGTGTTTCAAATGAATAAAAAATATGCAGCGCTCCGGTAAACGAACCGAGAACCATGGATACGATCAAGCCTGCCAGCGCCAACCGAATCGGGGTTCCAGCTCTTCCCCCGCCCATAAAGTAAGCCAGCACCGCTGCCAGCAAACCGCCAGCGGCGGCAAATAGAAACGGCGCCTGGTGCAGCAAGCCAGGAAACATCACCGCACCCAGTACAACCACAAAGTAGGCACCCGCGTTTATCCCTAAGGTATCAGAAGCCGCCAGTGGATTTTTGGTAATGGCCTGGAGCAAAGCACCCGCAATGGCCAGCGCACCGCCGGCCAGGATGCCGATGACCGTGCGCGGCATCCGAAGATCCCACACCATGTTATGCTCCAGCGTATCCTGACGCTGGGTCAACGCCTCGATGACTGTATGTAGCGGGATCGGAGCTTCCCCATAACACAAGCTGACAAAAAAAAGCACGATGAGGACGAGCAATCCGCCCCCAAAGATGCCTCCTATACGCCAAGTCTTCGATAAACCCGTTGTGTCCGTTCGAGTCATTTCATCAGAGCCCCAACTACCTGGTCAACCAGTACTTTCGATGAGATTGGGCCACCGAATGTCCAAGTTGTACCGTCTAGCGGATAGGTGCGTTTTTCTTTAACAAAGTTCAATCCGTTCCATACTGAGTTGTTCTTCATTGCAGCACCAAATACATCGTCCGTCTTTTGTGTAATGTAGATAAAATTACTGTTCTGTACAGCTGGAAGAGCTTCGATGCCTACGGTACTAAATCCATACTTCTCAGTCTGGTTCGACTTCCAGTCGTTCACCAGCCCGATTTTCGCGAGCGTTCCCGCTACAACCGAATTATCCTTGAACATTCGCAGACTGGCAGCATTTTGAGCTGTAAAGGCCTGTGTCAGCACATAGTGAAAGTCAGCTTTACCCGCTTTCTTCAATGTAGCCTTTGCCTCCACATAGTGCTGGTCAAGCTCGCTTAAGACTTTATCAGCCTGTTCCGTTTTACCGGTAGCCACGGCAACTTGCTTGAAAATTTCGACCATACGATCGTAATCATAACCGTTCCCCTTGTAAGGATCGAACTCAATCGTTGGTGCAATCCCCTTAAGCTGTGCATAGATCGCTGCATTGTTATCGGCGTTAGAGATAATAAGGTCTGGCTTGAGTGCCGCAATCGCTTCGAGATTGGGTTCGCTCCGTGTACCGATATCTGTAACGGTATCCGCCAGCTTCGCCTCTGGTGTCACCCACAGCTTGTAATTTGCATTATCTGCGTTCCCGACTGGCTGTACGCCAAGTGCAATCAGATCTTCGGTAAATGTCCATTCAAGTACAACGACTCGTTCTGCTGGTTTGTCCAGTTTCACCTCACCATGATCGTCCTTTACCGTTACTGGACCAGCCGCTGTAGATGCCTGTTTAGACCCTGGAGCACCTTCTGTCCTCGAGTTATCCCCAGCCGAACCGCAGCCTGCCAATACAATTGCAAAAACTACAAATAACAATAGGCTATTTAACATCTTTTTCATTTCTCTCAATCACCCCTGTATGTATATGCGTTAGAAAATGATAATCATTATCAGTAAAAGAGTATAGGGGTTAGTGATTTTTGTCAATAAGGATATATCGAAGTTCAATTGAATCGCACACAGGTTCCGTATATGATAGCTGTATCATTGTTTCTAGGGAGGCTACATTGAAGTGGCAGTATTAATCAACGAGCAAATTAAAGCTGATGAGGTGGTGCTTACTGGACTCTCTGGGGAGAATCTAGGTGTTGTCTCCAAGTCAGAAGCCTTGGCTATGGCCCGATCCCAAGGAGCGGATCTAGTCTGCACCTCACTGATGAGTAGTCCACCACCGTGCAGTTTGGTTGCAAAAGGCAAAGGAAAAGCACTTGTGCAAAAAAAAGCTGGAGCAAGCAAAACAAACAACGGACGAGCCGCAGGGAATAGCAGCAAAGAAAAGGTCAAGGAGCTTCGCTTCACGGCTCACATTGAGGAACATGATTACGACACGAAGCTGCGTCAGGCAGACAAACAGCTGCGCTCTGGTAAACCAGTGCAGTTGGTCGTTAAGGCGTCAGGCGCAAAAGAAGCACCCGTCGCCAAAGCATTGCTGGAGCGTCTACTGGGCGATCTGAAGGAAGTTGGTGTGAAGGAAACTGGAATCCAGACAGGCGGCAAGGGCTCGCAGGTGAAATTAAACCCTCGCTGAATGGTGAATTGGTAGATTGGACGAGTCTCTTAGTCCGTATGGAAAAGAGGGCCTATTGGGTCCTTTTTTTTATATGATTATCCTTTTATCATTCGCACAATTCTGCTGAAGCAGAGCGGGCTGGTTTGATGTGGTTACATCGTTTGCTATGATCAAATGCTTCAATATTATTCTTCTAAGCCTAGTTCGGCTATAAGAAAATCAGCATGATCCATTGTCATCTGTTGCTTTTCTTGGCTGTAGTCCCATCCATGTGCTATGGCATATTTAATAATAAGAGCACACATATGAGGTTTATGAAGGTTGATGCACCAGTTCTCCTTCCAAGAAAAGTTCACTTCAAAGAATGAAGTTTTTGAAGAGTATATTCTAAGACTGACAAAATCTCTGCTAGGCATTTCATTAATCACACAATGAAAAAGAAAATTATTGACCGTAATGTTTTTAGTTCTCTTAACAAAGGATTTCATAAGTCACCACGCTACTCATAAAATAGAATATGCCTCTACTGTTGCGGACTGGCCGTTGACACATGGACCCTTCTTTTCCCCACTTCGTCTATATGATCCTAAAGAATATTTTTCTACATTAAAAGAAGCGGCCGAATCCCCAACAACAGAAGATTTCAGGCATGCAATCAACGAAATGCTTGTAGGTGAAATGTATGAGTTTATTGGAAAGCTTAGAAATGTCCAGATAAATGGACCTCATACCTACTTGCCTTACTTGATCATGCAGTTTGTCCACTATGGGGCTATGTTAGTTGGGTTACACAATCAGAAACCTTTCTCAACGGGTTCAATGGTTCTACCAGAGGCACTGGAGCTGCCGAGTCGTCCACAAGGGTTTGAGCATGTAGTTAAGCTGGTCATGTCCGGTGACTTGGAGGAACCTTCGAAGGTCATCTCAGCCTGTGAAAATTTTTGGAGCGGTCTTGTGAGCTGGGCTGTCGAACATGACTATCATCTGAACTCACAACGCATCCCATTTTAATCGACAATAAAGTTTGCATCAAATTCGCTTACGCTAATACCCTGTTTTCGATATGCAAAATCCCTCTTTCATTAAGGGGGATTTTCATTTTTCTTCAAAGCGGATGAGATCCTTTTTGCAGACAAGCTGCGCTATATTTTTTGTAAAATATTTAAAATTTAAATCACTTGATTTAATCCCCCATCTCACTTATTCTCGGTATATGCCTACTTTGGCTCTGTTAATCTTCGCATATAAATCTCTTATTTATATGCACCTGCTAGAAGGTATATTTTCTGTGTATTCAGAGAAAATTTAACGCATAGGTCTTTATATAGGGCTTTTTTTGTTAATATCCAACAACAGGGCCCTAGGCCCTATGACAGATTACATTTTAATGATATATTGATAGATACTACAAAAGACTAATTACCCAGGGCTTGGGCTGGAGGATGTATGAAAAAGGAATCAAATCAAGACGAAACCAGTTATTTATTTAATGTTGATGTATTAGTTAAAGGTCGTTCGAATGTAGAGGCCCTTCAGTTCCTGCTTAATCTCTTAAGCCAAAACGAACAAATTGCGGATAGCCGCATTCAGTCTGGTATCGAACTTGGCAATTTAATTGAAGCTGCATTGTATCTTAAAAAACAGTCGGCCGTTAATAGCCCATCTGATGCAGCCGCTACGCTTGCGGAAAGATTCTCCAAAAAGAAGTCAGCCGCAGTTACAAACAAGACGCCCGTTATTCAAGAGATCAAACAATCCCACGTACAGCCAAAGCCTGCAACACAACAAGACCATAGTACGTATGAATGGATCAAACGCTATATACAAGACAATACACTTGTACGGCTAATCGTGAACCGCTATGGCGGACAGCGCAGCATTCCTTGCCGCATACTCAACTTGGATCATGATAATAGCCTGCTGAGTGTATATCATGTCGATGAGAAGCAAGTGTATTCCTTTAAAATGAACGAGATCGATGAAATCACATCATAAGTGTAACATCTCACTTAAAAACAATTAAGTATGAAAAAAGAGAATCGACAGGAAAGACGCAATGTTTTTCCTCGGTTCTCTTTTTGGTATGATCCAATAGGCTTTCTAGTCCTCTTTCTTTAGAGCAGCAGCAGCCCATGCCAAAAGTATCCATCCTGCAATAAAACATACGCCTCCCAATGGGGTAATTGCCCCCAGCACACGGATTCCGGTTAAACTTAGCACGTACAAGCTGCCAGAAAACAAAATGATACCCGTGAACAACAGACGCGCTGCCCATCTTAAACGGGTCGAAGGCCCCCACTGTCCGGCAGCCAACGCAACGATCAGCAAACCGACAGCGTGAATCATGTGATATTTCACACCGGTTTCATAGATCGCCAATGCATCCGTGTCGATCCGTGCTTTTACAATATGCGCTCCGAACGCTCCAATGGCTACTGCCAACATCATCATTATAGATCCTACCATTATCCATCTTCGTTGCATATTTTTATACTCCTTTTCACTGATCCTTTTACCCGAATGTTCTTCTTATTTTATCGGAATAGCATGAAGTTTACCAGCCAGTGTGTGGGAACAAACCGCATACCAAATTTGATGATTAACCCCTGTCTATTGAAGGGTAATGTGTAAGATGGCTTGCTTTTTTGCTTATTTTGTGGAAAATTAGTACCTGTTCGAACTATGTTCAAGGAGTTGAAAAAATGAGTAACCAAGATCCTAATTGGCAAAAGCCTGCTGCGTCTGAGGAGCACCCTGTTTTTTCAGAAGCTCCTGTTTTCCAGCCTCCGGTCAAGCTCAAACATTCCGGTCCCGGAATCGCCTCTTTTATTATGTCGCTCGTCAGTCTGATCGGATATATTATTTTGGCTATTATGGTCATTAATCTGATGGCTCATTTCAGCCAATACCAAACAATGAACCCGGAAGTCGCTTTGCAGCAAACTGGAACGGTGATGATTCCCTTTATTTTTTTAGGCAGCCTGCTGCTGAATTGTAGTGGACTTGTGGTCGGGATCATCGGCATTGCGTTAAAAAACCGTAAGAAAACCTTTGCTATTACAGGATTAATCATTAATGCACTCATTATTGTAGGCTTTATTGCACTACTTGCCATCGGTCTTTCCATTCCGAATAGCACAGCGGATATTTATCCTTCCTCCGTGCAATCTTTATGATTTTTCTGCATCTCACAGAGAGGATTTAAGGTATGAACAAAATTAAAATTTTTGCAGACAGTACCAGTGATGTCCCTGCCCACTGGCGCCAACAGTACGAGATTAGCATTGTGCCACTCTATACAGTATTTGGTGATGATGCATTGCAAGATGGGGTGAATATCCACCCAGAACAGTTATTTGAGCGTGTCAGCCGCGAGGGACGCTTACCTCGTACCGCTGCACCTTCTCCGGCAGATTTCATTCAAGCCTTTACGCCCTACATAGAACAAGGGGATGACATTTTATATATCAGTCTGTCTTCCGAGCTATCATCCACATACCAGAATGCGCTGCTTGCTGCCTCCGAATTCCCTGAAGGTCGCGTTACGGTTTTTGATTCCCTGAATTTGTCGTGCGGCTTTGGCCTGCTTGTGATGAAAGCTGCTCGCGCGGCAGCAAACGGCAGCACGATAGAGCAGATTGTAGACATGTTGACGGCAACCAGACCGCTAATCGACACAGAATTTGTCATTGATACACTCGAATACTTGTATAAAGGCGGAAGATGCTCAGGTATGCAAAATCTAATCGGCAGCCTGCTCAAAATTCGTCCCGTGATCAAAGTAATTGACGGAAAAATGACGCCTGCCTATAAAGTCCGCGGCAAACGTGAAAAAGCACTGGATCAAATGCTGCAAAATGCCCTGAAGCATCGGGATGTAATGGATAACGATATGATCATTGTCGTACATGCTTTGGCTGAAGAAGATGCGCTAATGCTGCAAGCACGCCTGCAAGAGGAAACGAACGCACAAGAGGTATTGCTAACAACAGCAGGCTGCGTCATATCCAGTCATTGTGGTCCACAAACGATCGGTATTATGTATGCCAAAAAAGCATAGTTTAACCAATCTTTAAACCTGCTACCCATTGGGTAGCGGTTTTTTTGGTTTTTTCCAGCAATTTAGCAATGAATAACTTTCCTCTTTTTGATAGTATTATTCGTCGAGTAACGATATATACACTTCCAATCTATCAAAAAAGAAGGTTATTGGGTATGAGTTCCAAACGATCGCGTTGGGTAACCAAACTTATTTTATCAGCAGCTACAGCCATCATTACATTATTTACCACATTCATTTCATACTTAGCCGCTCCGGCAGCAGCATCCGGCATAGCATTTCAAGATATTTCACACAGCTATGCCTATCAGTCTATTATCTCCCTGTATGCTAAAGGAATTTTAACAGGAACACAGCCTGGTTATTTCTCTCCTAAAAAGGCCGTTACCAGAGCCGAATGGGTTACCGCGTTGGACCGTACACTCGGTCTAGAACCTGTACAAGCAGTTGTTTCCTCCTATCGGGATGTTCCCAAACAGGCGTGGTACTACGGTTGGATTGAAGCGGCTTCGCAGCTTGATATCGTACAGGGAGGATCTTCCGCTACATTTCACCCTAATAGTCCTATAACGCGGCAAGAAGCAGCCTTAATGATTGCCCGTCTTATCCGCTCTTCGGGCGGATCAGGTGACGCTACTTCCTCTTTCACAGATCGTAACGAAATTGCAGATTGGGCTCTTGAAGGGGTAATCACCGTGAGTCGTTATGGCTTTATGAAAGGCGAAAACAATTATTTTCGTCCGGCATCTTCGCTTACTCGTGAAGAAACAGCGGCATTATTGGAACGTCTGCTGACGTATTCAACACAGCATGCTCGCCAAGCTGCTTCCACTGCTTCTTCGATTCGATTGGGCTGGCAATATGACCAAACCGTTCAGCAGTTTGAAAATACGGTGCTCCAATCCAACATCAACACCCTGTCACCACGCTGGTTTTTTCTAAACGAAACAGGCATTATCAGCGATTACACCAGTTCTTCGTTACTTACCTGGTCCAAACAACATCAAAAAAAGATCTGGGCTATGGTAGGCAACCGCTCCAACTTGGCGCTGACGCACCAAATTCTGTCCAGTGAGGTACTACGGGCTAAAACCATAACTCAACTTGCCAATGCTGTATCTGTATATGGTTTGGACGGGCTTGTCATTGATTTTGAAAATGTAGACGGTCAAGACCGTGCCTATCTTACATTGTTCATCCAACAATTAAAGACTGCCTTGAAAAGTCAAAATGCGGTGTTAGCACTGTGTGTATCTCCTGATTATGGAACAGACTGGACTGCCGCTTTTGATTATGAACAGCTTGGCGTTGCGGCAGACTATCTCATCCTGATGGGATATGACGAGCATTGGGGAGGGAGCTCCATACCCGGCTCTGTGTCCTCACTGCCATGGCTGCGTGAAAGCGTGCGGCGCTTTGTACAAACGACCGATCCGGCGAAGGCGATTTTGGCGTTGCCGTTATTTACACGGAATTGGACACTTAACGCTAGCGGACAGTCAGTCGCTTCCTCTGATATTTCATTGGATCTGCAAAATCAGTTGGTATCCCGTAGCTCTTCCAAGCCGATCTGGCACGAGGATATTCAGCAGTATACCGTATCATACAAAGATACTCAGCTCCATAAGCTATGGCTGGAAGAAGGGCGATCCTTTACACGCAAGTACCGTTTGGGTCAGGATGAGGGATTTGCTGGTTTCGCCTACTGGTATACAGGCGGCGCAAGCTCTGATCTGTGGTCCAGTGTGAAAAATGCGGACCGCTTTATACAGCGTGGCTTGTAAGATCAAAAGCCTTCAACCTCACGTGAAAAGTGAAGTTGAAGGCTTTTGCCGTACATACGTAATGCCAGCCTACGACCGATATGCAACTTGCCCGTTCACAACGGTCATTCGTACCTTAACATCCAGTAGAGCTTGGGGACCTTGCGACACATCGCGGTCAATAACGGTAAAGTCAGCGGCTTTGCCTTCAGCGATTGTCCCTCTTTCATCAGCTTCGCCTGCTGCTACTGCGCTCCCCATAGTGAACAGATGAATAGCTTCGTGAACATCCAGCTTTTCAGCGGGAAGATAGCCCTCATGCATTTCTTCCGGCTTGGCGCGAGTCACTGCCGCATGTATACCCAAAAATGGGTTTAGCGGCTCGATCGGCGCATCACTGCCTCCAGCGCACGGAATACCTGCTTGCAGCAGCTTTTTCCAGGCATATAAATATTCGGTCCGTTCCTTCCCAACCCGATTCAGTACCCAAGGAAAGTCACTTGCGACAAAACGAGGCTGAATGTCCGCAATTAGCGGCAGCTTCGCCATTCTTTTGACCAAATCAGCCCTTAGCACCTGCCCATGAATCAGACGATCCGGCAACCCGCTTTCTTCCGTTAGTCCATGGGCCTCCATTGCTGTCAAAATCATGTCCGCTGCCCCATCTCCGATGGCATGTACCGCGACTGGAAAGCCTGCGGCTCTGGTTGCTGCCACCATTTGATTCAGCTCTGGCTGCGGTTGAATCGCCATTCCAGACGTATGTGGAGCATCACTATAAGGTTCGGATAATAAAGCTGTTCTCCCGCCAATAGCGCCGTCAGCGAATATTTTAATCGCACCGATTTTGAACCACTCATTGCCAGTTCCTGCACGCAGCCTTTGCACTTTCACTTCGTCCAAAAACGGATGATAGATGAGCTGGTGTGTGCGAAATGCAAGGCCTTCTTCTCTTAGCTCCCTGTAAATTCGCTGCATTGTCTCCACGCTGCCCAAAAAACGTAAATCCTCCGTGTGCGCAGCAGTTAGACCAAGCCGTAGCGCGTCCAGACAAGCTCGCCGGATCGTATCCTTCTTCACCGTATAATCCGGCTCTGGCTGTACGCTTGTAAAGGCAAAGGATGCTTCCTCATAAATTAATCCATTTAACCGACCATCTGCATCTCGTCCATAGGCACCCGAAGCCGGATCAGGGGTGTTCTCGTGAATACCTGCACGCCGAAATGCCTCTGAATTGGCCAAAAACGTATGAAAGCACGTACGGGTCAGATAGACCGGGTGCTGATCTGTAATGGCATCTAGCTCCGCTATATTCGGAATTTCAACAGGTTTAAACGTATTTTCGTTCCAATTGAGTCCTAAAATCCACTCTCCTGGCGGTGTTACAGCGACTCGCTTGCGCAGCATAGCCAGCATTTCGTCCTTGGAAGTAGCTGAGGTCAGGTCCAGCATAGCCAGCTTCATACCATGCATAGACAAATGCATATGTGCATCGGTTAAGCCCGGCAGTACATGGGCACCTTCCCAATCCACGCTTTCATACTCTTTACCGGACAACTGCAATTCAAGCTCCCGGGCATATCCAATGGCCTGTATGCGGCCATCCTCTACAACTATGGAGTCTCCTTTGGAAGCCCAATCCCCATATAACCTGCCATGCCTAAACAAAACGAATGTCAACGTCACTCATCTCCTTTTTTCCAATGATATGCTTGATCTGGCTGCATATTAAGACAAGGCTGCCACTTCCAAACGTAGTGTATTTATATCTACCTGCTGTACCTCCTGTGCAAAATCATCATGAGCTGCACAGACAGCCATTTTATAATCCGGGTCCAGCTCATACTGCTTAAAATGGCAATACTCCGTAGTAAAGCCCTCTGTCGTGAAACCTATAGACGACTGGGCTTCCAGCTCGAATGAAAAAGACTTTAGCGGCAGCGTTAGTCCCTGTCCTTCGGCCTTTACAAAACTTTCCTTAAGCGTCCAAAGATCATAAAAATAAGATAAGCGACTCTCTGGTTCCTGACGCATTAATGCATCATACTCTGTGTCTGAAAAGCATACCCTGCCTACCTCAAAATCAATAGGACGGAGCTGTTCAATGTCGATACCAAGCGGATGATCGTCAACGGCGCATACTACCCATTTTCCCGAATGGGAAACATTAAAATGAAATGCCGGTGCATTCAACAAGGAGGGCTTGCCAAAAGCATTGTATGTAAACTGAAGGCTGACATTTGGTATTTTTAATTGGCGACAAGCCAACCACCTTAACAACACATCAGCGTATAATCCCCTCAAAGCGTCTTCACGATGTAAAAAACGATCCAACTTGTGCTGTTTTTCCAGTGAGACCTGATGTACCAGTAATTCATAATGTTCCTCAGCCTGCGGCTTGGTCGTATCAATCGCGTATATTTCCATCGTCGCCTCCCGTATATCCTAATGAATTTCAGTATGTTTGTAATACTCCCCATTCGATGGAAGTCTGTCAAATTTGGATGATGCTTTCCATATATATGGTCAATATACTACTCTAGCACTTTCAATTCAATATGGATACAATTGGGATAGGCAGCTCTATCAAAGCTAATTCATAGGACCTACTAATGAAAGCGCTTTAAAATAACACATACAGAGGAGGACGAAACAATGAAATATGATTTTGCCCGCTTGCTGTGTATTATGCTTACTATTTTGCTTTCGTTGAGTATTTTTCAGATGTTCTCACCTAAGATTGCTTCAGCCGCTTCAACCAATGTTGTGAACGGCATTCAGTTCAAAGATACAAATGGAAACGTGGTTCATGCCCATGGGGGCGGGATGATTAAAGTAGATGGTTATTATTATTGGTTTGGTGAAAATCGTAATCCCAATGGTACGTTCAAGGCGGTATCCGCCTATCGTTCCACGGATTTAAAAAACTGGGAGTTTCGCAAAAACGTGCTGACTAGCAGTTCGGCCGCCGAACTGAATGTATCAAATATTGAACGTCCGAAAGTGATTTATAATGAAAAAACACGTAAATACGTATTGTGGATGCACAAGGAAAACGGGATTAATTATAACGAGGCCCGAGTAGCAGTTGCCTCTTCGGATACCGTAGACGGCGATTATACGTATCAGGGCAGCTTCCGTCCGCTGGATTATGATTCGCGCGATATGACCGTATATAACGATAACGGTACTGCTTACCTGATCTCCGCTACCCGTGTCAACGCGAATCTGAACATTTATCGTTTGACACCGGATTTTCTACAAGTTGAATCCTTGGTGGCTACACTTTGGCCAGGACAATATCGTGAAGCTCCGGCGATGTTCAAAAAAGGAGATGTCTACTTCCTGATTACATCCGGAGCAACTGGTTGGAACCCCAATCAGGCCAAGTATGCTACCGCATCCAGTATTGAAGGAACCTGGAGCAATACGATGAACTTCGGGGATAGTACAACCTATGGTTCACAGTCGGCCTACGTCATTCCTGTTGAAGGTACGCAGGCTACCTCGTACCTGTATTTGGGCGACCGCTGGGCGGGGGCTTGGAGTGGTCCTGTGCAGGACTCGACATATGTATGGCTGCCGCTGCGTTTTCCAACTGCGACTTCATTAGCAATGGATTGGTTCGACAGTATTAACATTGATACCGCCAGTGGTGTGGTGGAGGGCGTGACTACACCGATGGTCATCGACCCGAATGCTTATTATCAGCTGGTAAGCCGCAAGAGCAACAAGCCGCTAGGCATCATTGGCAATGCGACGACAGACGGAGCAGACTTGGAGCAGCGTGCAAATTCCGGTACACCAAGCCAGCAATGGCAGCTTAAGGATACAGGCGATGGATATTATAAAATTGTAAACCGGAACAGCGGGAAGCTGATTGGCGTTGAAAACGGTGCGACAGCGGACGGCGTAGTTATCGAACAGTGGAATGATGGAGGCTGGTCCAGTCAGCATTGGCAGCTGGTATCCGTAACCGGAGGTTATTACAAGCTGAAAAATCGGGCAACTGGCAAGCTGATCGACATTTCCGAAGGTGCGACCGCCGATGGAGCTAAAGCCATTCAATGGGGCGATAATGGCGGAACGAACCAGCATTTCCGCATAGTTAAAATGGAATAGCTCAGAACGTTTATCAAAGGGAGCCGTAATCCGAGCAGATCTTAGCGATCTCTAACGGAAAAGCGGCTCCCTTTTTATGCAAAAACAAAAAGACGGTGATGTCTAGTGCACTATACCTCCCACGGGAAATTTGTCGTCAGAAAACTAGCCAGCTGCTTGCTTTCTTCCCTCCGCTGACGCCGTATGGCTGCACGCGATGGAGCCGTTTGGTGTAAGTGCATTTGCTCTTCTGTTTCGGGAATCACCTGTGGGACAGTCACCTTACGGTTATTCTCGTCCAACGCCACAAAGGTCAGGAAGGCGGTGGCTGCAATTTTGCGGTCAGCAGTCATTAATCCTTCGCGAATTACCTTTACGAACACCTCCATCGAGCTGCGGCCTGTCCAAGTTACGAACGCTTCCAGCGTGACAGAATCGCTTGGGTGGATAGGCAGCAAAAAGTCCACCGAATCCGTCGAAGCCGTAACGGTGTTCGTACGGCACAGCTTGGAGGCAGCAATAGATGCGATATCGTCGATATACGACATCAATCGGCCTCCGAAGAGCGTGTTATGATTGTTGATATCATTGGGAAATACTCGGGACGTCTTACAGCAGTAGGTTTCTCGAATGTACTTGCTTTCCATGGGTTCTTTCCTCTCTTTTCCTCGTTGCTCTCTTTTTATATTTCAGGCTTTTGGAGAATCTTATGTGAAAGTCTGTTGTAGACTATATTAATCTTCCCACTAATCCGCATAATAAATCAAGACATAAAAATCAGCATCCTCATCTGAATCATTGCGATAAGCGTGGATATCAGACACTTGAAATTGTACCGCATCCCCTGCACTCAGTTTGAGTTGCTGCCCCTGCATTTCAAAGTACATTTCTCCACGGATCATGAGAATTGTTTCCTCTCCCAGATGCTTCTCTGCCTGATGTGTAAAACCTGGCTTCAGACTTACCGTAAATACCTCGAACTTCTTCTCCGAGTGGTACGGAAATACTGGATAAACAAAATAGTTACCGTCCTCATCAATAACTGGATGTAAATCCGCCCTCCGAATCTTTGTGATTTGCGGCGGGTCTTCTTTAAGAAAGGTGGAAAAAGATACATGCAAGCCGTTCGCAATTTTCCATAGCGTGGTTACTGTAGGATTGGATTTCCCCTTTTCAATTTGAGCCAGCATCCCTTTGCTGACCCCTGTCAGTTCAGCGACCTTATCCAAACTAAGTCCTCTAGTCTTCCTGATTTGAGCTAAATTAGAGCCAATAATATACTGCATTGAATCCACGGACTGTCCCTCCTGGTATCCATAAGTCTATATATGAAGAATACACAAAAGATGACATGTTTGCTATAGAGTTTATCCAATATAACATACAAATGTATAATATATTGATACTCTTAGAATTCCGTTATATACTATTATAAAATTTGTGTTCTGGGGGAAGATTGACATGTCCATAGCTTCAGAGTTGAGTGGAACGAAACACGATACACTCAGCTTTTTACAAGGGGTTAAAGATTGTATCCCTACATTGCTTGGTTATGTATGTATTGGGTTCGCGGCGGGCATTGTGGGCGCTTCATCAGGGGTGAGCACTCTGGAAATTGGCCTGATGTCAGCGCTTGTATATGCTGGCGCCTCCCAATTTATTATGTGCTCCATGCTGGCTACAGCCAGTCCTCTGTCTGTCATTATTTTAACGACATTTATAGTAAATGCCCGCCATCTGCTGTTAAGTGCGTCGTTGGCCCCTTATTTTTCTAAATATTCACTGTGGAGAAATATAGGCATCGGTATTCTTTTGACAGACGAATCCTTTGGGGTAGCGTCGTATAAATTGGCTAAGGGCGGACAGGTCAGTGACCGCTGGATGAACGGGCTTAATATCACAGCATATCTCGCTTGGATCGCTTCCTGTGTGGCTGGAGGAGTGCTCGGAAATTGGATTTCCCATCCAGAAATGTTTGGTCTGGACTTTGCCTTGCCTGCAATGTTCCTTGCCCTGCTTATCTCCCAGCTCCAAAGTGTCCAGACCTCTAAACTCAAGCATCGCCTGCTGCTTGTGCTATGTATGGCCGTTCTAATGTACCTTTTGTCCTGGTGGGTGCCATCACATATCGCCGTCATTGTATCGACTATGATCACCGCAACGATTGGAGTGTTAACCGACAAATGAATATTAATCCCAATGTCCTGCATATCATTGTCGGCGGCATGATTGTCACGGCGATTCCAAGAATCATTCCCTTCATCGTGCTGCAAAAACTGACACTGCCCAAGCCCGTGTTACAGTGGCTGTCCTACATTCCCATTTGCATCTTCACGGCACTAGTCATGGAAAACCTGCTCGAACGAACCGAAACTTCGGTCACTCTTAATGGGCAAGTGCTTATAGCAGTCCTTCCTACACTGATAACCGCCTTGTGGAGCAAAAATTTGCTTGCTACTGTAGTGGTCGGTATTGTGAGTATGGCCGTAGTTCGACTTTTATGGATGGGACACTAACTACGACCAGTCCCTATTCACAAACATCTTTCTTCCACCAAATAGATAGGCTAGGAACGTAACAAGTACAATCAAGCCAAGACTATAAGGCTCAACTCTAGGAGCATAGCTCGCTGTTTGCGGCAACATGATATAATAAGGAATCGTAAAAGGAAACCATGCACCTATGGAAGAATGAAAGCCTGTCATAACAATATTAGGAACTACACAGCAAATGGACATTCCCAGTGAAGCTCCGAAATTACGGATTTTTACTGAGAGTATAAGCTGGAGGGCTGCCAATGGAAGAATCCCGAACCACCCTCCCAATCCAGTAAAAAGGACGAGAGTCCAAGGGATTTCTCCTGGAGCACCCGCTATATACCCACCTGCAAAATATCCTACTATGAATGTAAGCTGATCAAGAAACAGTATGAGAATGAGCAATATATATTTTGCATAATAGATTCGCTGACGGGGATACGGACTGCTTAATAAAATCTTCCATCCCCCGTCTCGATGTTCGTATGCGCACAAAAGAGAAGCGATAATTCCACAATAAAGCGGATAAAAAAACATCGAGTGAAATTGCGCCGCATAGGTGTATAGCATTAACCAGCTAGGCTCATAAAACTGCTTCAAATCGTTCAGTTCCATGACTCCCATTAAAGAATTGATAACCGCATCTAATATAATGAGAATCCATACCATGACCCATTGAACCTTCATCGCCTCCACGCGTAAAATGGATCTCATACTTTTCCTCCTCCT
Source organism: Paenibacillus ottowii (assembly GCF_006874425.1). Lineage (GTDB taxonomy): Bacteria > Bacillota > Bacilli > Paenibacillales > Paenibacillaceae > Paenibacillus > Paenibacillus ottowii. The sequence goes on along the minus strand of NZ_VIJZ01000001.1, from coordinate 768,568 downwards.
ATTTGAATTCATGCTTTCTAAACTGTAGAGTACCGAGTCCTGTGAAGATGAGCCCTGCACATAAAGCAATGATCACCCACATTACGTATCCCTTTATTAGAGGACTTGATAGAGCCGGATACGACCAAGGCAATAATTTAATCCAAAAAATACTTGTTCGTGCCAAAAACAAGCTGGCAATAGAACCAAATATGCCAAATGCTAACGGAAATGCCTGATTAGTAAAAAGCGTAGACAACCAAAGTTGAATTGCAAGTACAGGCAGAGTAGCCAAGCTGGCGTTAATCGGCTGCAGCAGCATAACTCGCCAAGGAATGGGCTCGTTTGTATACAACACCCAGATGAGACTCATCCCTGCTATCGTGATCAAGGCGGTGCCAAACTGCAAAATCACAACCCATAACATTTTGGATAAGTAGATGTAGCTTCTGGGAACTGGCATGGCCATAAGCTGCTTCCATGTTTGGGTATCATGCTCTGTACCCGCCATAATACTTGCTAGAAGTGTACCGCCAAGCAGCATCACAAACGAGATGAACATAAACATAACCGCAAAACCAGCATAGACCCCTCCTGGCCCCTGACGAAAGTAGAGATACCATTCCATGACAGTCATCCCTGTAAGGACACAGCCCTGTATTAGAGGAAGCCACCAGCATATTTTTTTCAGCTTATATCCTTCCGCCTTGATAACTTGGAGTATCATAAGCTTCGCTCCTTACCCGTCAGCTCCAGGAATATTTCCTCCAATGTTTTTTTCTTCTCCCTTACCCGGTAGACGGGGTGATTATGCTCCACTAACACTTTGATCATCTCCGATGACTGCTCACGGTCTACTATAGGAGTTATGACTTCTTTTTGCTCCATAGATTCAGCTCCGGCAATCCATCCATGCTGCATCAGGTCTCCAGCAGCCTGAACAGGATTTTGGGTTTCAATAAATAGTTGAGGCTTGCTTTTATCTGTAAGTTCTTTCATCGTTCCATGGAAAATCATTTCCCCTTGATTGATAATTCCTACACAGGTTGCAATCTGTTCGATTTCACTTAATAGATGGCTCGAAACCAATACCGTCATTCCGTAAGCATCAGGCAGGCTCATAATTAACTCCCGAATTTCCTGAATTCCGGACGGGTCCAAACCATTCGTCGGTTCATCAAGAATCAACAATTTGGGATCGGCAATCAATGCCATGGCAATTCCTAGCCTTTGCCTCATTCCCAGGGAGTATCCTTTTACTGGACGGTACGCATCCTTACTTAATCTCACCAAATCCAGCACTTTATGAATTTTTCGGGTCGGCAACCCACGCATCGTTGTAACGATTTCCAAATTTCGATATGCAGACAAATGAGCATAATAGGCAGGTGATTCAACCAGCGAACCCACATCCTTTAATATTTCCATGCGATGATCCTTGAGCTTTTTCCCAAATATCTCAATTTCTCCGGATGTGGATTTTATCAGCCCGAGCAGCATACGAATCGTGGTTGTTTTCCCCGCCCCGTTTGGTCCCAAAAATCCGTAAATTTGCTTCTCAGGTACCTGTAGATTTATTTGTTTGACAAATTCCCTTTTTCCAAAACGCCTGGTTAGCTGACGTGTACGTATTACATGTTCAGACATTTCCTGATCTCCTCTCGACTTTTGACGCTGAAGTTTAGTTACATACAGTTTACTGAAAGAAAGTTAACATCAAGTAAACAGTTCCTAAACAACAGGCAAAAAAACGAGCGAACTCTAAAATGGAGGGCACAGATGTTAAGGAGTTACCTATTTAGCGGCAATGTAATTTCCATACTGGTACCCTTTTTACTTCCTGGAAGAATATGAAGCGTTCCGTTATGGGCTTCAATAAAGCTTTTGGCAATAGGTATCCCATGCTCTTTGGAAGGAGACATCTGTATACATTCAGTTGGATTCATGCCTATTCCATCATCTTCGATAGAAATATGAAGCTTATCGCTCTCTTTATTTATTTCCATTGAAATATGTGTGCCTGGAGGATTATGAATGATTGCGTTCATTAAAAAATTTTTCAATGCTCTACCTAATAATTTACTATCGAAGGGCATGGTACATACTGACTCCAATGACATAAAAGAAAATTCATACTGCTCGGCCGAAGGATGGTTAGCGATATCTAAGACCGTATTGCGGAGAAACTCCACAATGTCCTCCTTCTTCAACTGAATCGGCAAGGCCCCCTCCTTGAGCTGCATAGAAGCATTCAAATCCTGAATCAACTGCTTCATCTCCGTCACTTTCTCACTGATAATCATACTAAAGCTTCTTCTTTCTTCCTCGGACCAATCATACTCTTGAGCAGTCAGCATGGCTGCATACCCTTCAATATAAGATAACGGTGTTTTGAGATCATGGCTTACGCCTGCTACCCACTGCTGTTTTCGCTTTTCTATTTCCATCCTCTCTTCCTCATTGCTGCGCAATTGAGCAGATAAGATGTTCATTTGTTCGAATACTTCTTTATATAATTGATACGGAGGCTTATAACTATTTCTCTGACTTTTTTTACGCTCTGGCAGTTCTAGCTCACTTAGCGGCGCTTGGAATTCCCCTGTTGCTATATTTCCAATCCATTTGATTACATATACCAAGGGTTTGCCTATATACCATCCATAGGCAACTATGAACACAACACTCTGCACGATCCCAAGTCCGATCCAGAAAAAATCAATATTCATATTGTGAGAGGTATCAAATGTGCTTTTTATAAAAATATATATAATAGTACAGATCAGAAAACAAAGAACATAGACTAGTGCAAAACATAATGTTACTTTTATAAACCGAAAGGACATCTTGACCAAAGAGTTCATTCTTGCTCCCCCCTCTTGGCTGATATCATTTTATAACCTAGCCCTCTAACATTAACTAAAAATTGCGGGTGCTTGGGATCAGGTTCTATTTTTTTTCGCAAACGGGAGATATGAATGACTACTGTCTTTTCATCACCCAAGAAGGTCTCGCTCCATATTGCTTCGTATAGCTGACGAACACTGAATATACGGTTAGGATGCTTGCACAAAAATACCAGCAGCAGCCATTCACGTGCAGGACAATCGACCTCTTGGTCTTGCACATACAATACACCTGAGTCTAGCTCCAGACAAAAATATCCAAAGTCTAAGATTCGTAAGACAGGCTTCATATCCGCTGTCGTCACTTTTCGATATTTCATTCGGGCTTTCATACGCGCAACAACTTCCAACGGGTTAAACGGCTTGGTAATATAATCGTCCCCTCCAATACCAAAGCCCATTAATTTGTCCAGATCTGTATCTCTTGCTGTCAAAAAAAGAATAGGAGCTTCCGTGTATACACGCATCTGACGACACACCTCAAACCCATCGTAATCAGGGAGCATAACATCAAGCACAATCACATCAATACGAGATTTCATCACGATTTGCAACGCTTCTTGCCCCGTGGCTGCATGCTTAACATGAAGAAACCCTTCTTTTTTTAATACCGTTGTCAGCATATCTCGCAGTCCCTGTTCATCGTCTACGATAAGCACTGCAATTTCTTCCATAACCAAGGTTCTCCATTCTTTTTTTACATTTTTTACTTTCATTATAAAGCAAACGGGCATAATTTAAATCGAGTTCCATCACATATCGTACATCCCCGTGAATATACTTAATAACCAACAAGGCCAAACTGTGCCGTGTATCCACTTGGGGGGTGCCTAACAATGCCGGAACCACGCCAGCCATATTCATTCGTCGTATCCCGCGAAGATTGGTCGCTGCATCGCAAAGGGTACCAGGACCAGCAACGCCATCAGCAGAAGGTCAAAGATGTTATTAAGCAAAATCTACCCGATCTGATTACGGAAGAAAATATTATAATGTCGGATGGTCAACAGATTATCAAAGTGCCGATTCGCAGTTTGGATGAATATCGCTTCATTTATAACTACCAAAAACAAAAGCACGTAGGCCAAGGAGATGGCGACAGTCAGGTGGGGGATGTCATCGGACGTGATCCTGCTTCCCAAAAGCCAGGCAAAGGTGAGAAAGCAGGCGACCAGCCGGGATACGATATTATGGAAACTGAAGTCAGCATAGAGGAACTTGAAGATATGCTGTTCGAGGAAATGGAATTACCGCATTTGCAGCAAAAAGATAAGGATCAAATCGAGGTTGAATCTATCGTATTCAATGATATACGCAAAAAAGGCATGCAAGCGAACATTGACAAAAAGCGAACCATTCTCGAAAATCTGCGCCGCAACGCTCGTGAGGGGAATCCGGGCATTCATCATATTAGTCCAGATGATCTTCGTTACAAAACATGGGAAGAGAAAACCATTCCTCAATCCAATGCGGTAATTATCGCTATGATGGACACCTCAGGCAGCATGGGATCTTTTGAAAAATATTGCGCCCGCAGCTTCTTTTTCTGGATGACGCGCTTTTTGCGTCGCCAATATGAAAAGGTGGAAATGATTTTTCTTGCGCATCATACCGAAGCCAAGGAGGTTACGGAGGAAGAATTTTTCACTCGCGGTGAAAGTGGCGGCACCATCTGCTCTTCTGCTTATTTGAAAGCATTGGAGATTATCGACAAGCGCTATCCTCCTTCCGCTTATAATATTTATCCCTTTCATTTCTCCGATGGCGATAACCTAAGCTCAGACAATGAACGATGTGTGAAACTAATTGAGGAGCTTATGAAACGCAGCAATATGTTCGGCTATGGAGAAGTGAACCAATATAATCGCAGCAGTACGCTGATGTCAGCCTACAAGAATATTAAGGCAGATCAGTTTATGTACTATGTGATCAAGGAAAAAGGTGAGGTATACCAGGCCCTACGCACCTTTTTTCGCAAACGGGAAGGGGGAACAGCGGGATGAGTACCGACCAGAAAGAGCTGGAATACGCGATATCAGAAATTATGGAGATTGCTGATGGATTCGGACTCGACTACTATCCGATGCGGTATGAGATTTGTCCGGCGGATATTGTATACACATTTGGGGCGTATGGTATGCCTACGCGCTTTAGCCACTGGAGTTTTGGAAAAACATTTCACAAGATGAAAATGCAGTACGATTTTGGATTGAGTAAAATCTATGAGTTGGTCATTAACTCTAATCCCTGCTACGCTTTCCTGCTAGATGGAAATTCTTTGGTGCAAAATAAACTGATTGTCGCCCATGTACTGGCACACTGCGATTTTTTCAAACATAACGCCCGTTTCTCGGCCTCCAACCGCAATATGGTAGAGAGTATGTCTGCCACCGCAGAACGGATCAGCAGCTATGAAATGGAGTACGGCTCAAAGGCCGTGGAATCCTTCATTGACTCTGTACTGGCGATACAAGAACATGTAGACCCACAGCTCATCAAACCAAGGCATCTGGATAAACAACGATACATGGAACTCAAAATCAAGGAGCAAAAAGAACCCAAAAAACACCAGCGTCCAACCGGACCTTACGATGATCTGTGGTCACTGGACACAGTAAAGCCGCATGATTCGGCTGAGACCGAGGGTATTAAGGTACGCCAGTTCCCACCGGAACCTGAAAAAGATATCGTCTGGTTTATTCAGGAATTCTCCGAAGTACTGGAGGATTGGCAGCGGGACATCATGACGATGCTGCGGGATGAAATGCTGTATTTCTGGCCCCAAATGGAGACCAAAATCATGAATGAAGGCTGGGCCTCTTATTGGCATCAACGGATTGTCAGAGAACTGGATTTGACTGGGGATGAAACCGTTGAATTTGCCATGCTGAACGCTTCCGTTGTACAGCCTTCCAAGCAAAGCTTGAATCCGTATTATTTGGGACTGAAAATATTTGAAGATATTGAAAAGCGATGGGATAACCCCACCCGTGAGGAACAAGAGCGCCAAGGACGTAAACCGGGCGAGGGCCGGGCTAAAATATTCGAGGTGCGAGAGTTTGATTCGGATACCTCTTTTATACGCAATTACATGACCAAGCAACTAACGGAGGATTTGGATCTGTACGTGTTTGAGAAACGGGGACCGGACTGGAAAATTACCGATAAATCCTGGGAAAACATACGGGATCAGCTTGTGTTTTCACGCGTAAATGGAGGCTCACCTTACATCGTCGTTGAGGACGGAGACTATCTGCATACGGGTGAGTTAAAGCTTAAGCACCAGTATGAAGGCATTGAACTGGATTTAAAATATATGGAGCGCACGCTTCCATATGTATACCAACTATGGGGGCGAGCCGTTCATTTGGAAACGATGATTGAGGGGAAGCTCGCCTTATTTTCATATGATGGGAAAAAGCATCATCGCAAGTTTGTATAGTAATACACAATCGAATAGTCAGCGTAATTAAAAAAGGGGCATTCCGAAGAAGGAAATGCGCCTTTTTTTACTATTTTTTCTTAAATTCGACGATATAGCTCTGATTCAGTTGTTTTCCACCTTCCGAAATATTCTGGTACATGGATAAAAAACGGGCGGAAGGGCTCCATACCGTCGGGCTGTCATAGGATTGGATATCAGTCGTAACGGGAGTGGTTTTACCTGTCGACTGGTCAAATACATAGAGCCCTCTCATTCCTTGCTGATCCTCATCATAAATGGAAAAAGCAAGCTTGGTCCCGTCACTGGACCAGCTTCCACGACTCATTAAAGTCCCTTGACCAACGCTTCCTTTCTCTTTGCCTTGTTCGTCCAAAATGATCATACGGGCTGGTTCGGATGTATTCCATTTCCGCTTTTCAATGGCAATAGATTTACCATCAGGTGACACGGCAAAGGACATGATTCTCTCTGCAACAGTCACAACCTGAGGATGATTGAGAGTGAACCGATTCAGCACCGGATACCCTTGTTTATCATGGCCTGTATAAAATATGGCGTTACTTACTTTTTCGACATGAGCGATTAATTCTGAGCGATTCGGATCTTGAAAACTTAATTGTTCTGCTTTGCCGTCCAGACCAATCAGATGTATCTTACCGTCTGGTGTACCTGTAATGAGATGATTCTCATCGCCCCAGCTTACCTCGTTAGTCATGTCCAGTTGGCCAACCGATGTAACCTTACTGCTGCTTAGCTCTAAAATATAGCCCTGAATATCATACTTGCTGCTGGCGCTGCCCTCCGTAAAAAAGACATGCCGCTGATCTGGTGATACCACAGCAAGTAACTGTAGAGCGTTACGACTTGGTGTTAAAACTCGCTCCTGGCTGGTCTTTACATTATGAATCCATAACTGATTTCGACGCTCTACAATCAACTCTTCATCACTCAGCCATGACCTCGCGTAGACATCCCCCAGCCTGTCAATGGACTGTACCACCAGCTCGTCCGATACTTGCTGCCGAGCTGCATCCATGTCAATTACAGTAAGCTTTTGCCCCGGTTTCATACCAGATGATGGATGGGTCTCTCCTGCGCTTTTAATGCTGCAGCCACTGAGCAACCCTACAGCGATCAAGCCAGTCATGAGCAACCCTATGACTTTGTGTCTGAAAAAGCATGCATAGGGATGTTCGAGCTGGGGAAGGCCGTTCTTTTGCCCATAGCTGTCTAGTTTTTTATTCATCCTGTATAACGGCCTCCTTGTTATCGTTACCCCCAGCTTAATACCTGAACATCTCATGAATACATCGAATTGTTTCCAAGTTGTAAATAAGACACCATTCCTAGCCCTAAAGACGTAGAGCGACTTAATTACTCGAAGCCCTCGTAAACCAATAGGGGTAGCCTGAGCGAAAATTCATTGCCAATTGCACCTGAATGACCATTGTCCTTTTCCAACTCACTATCCTCCGAAGCTGTAAGCCGCAGCTCTCCACCCATGCGCTCCGCCAGTCTGCGTGCCAGAGGCAAACCCAGTCCCGTGCCACTGTCCTGACGAGAACGATCATGGCTTAAGGTCGCAAACGGCTCAAAAATCATGTCCCATTTGTCCCGCGGAATCCATGGACCGGAATTGCGTACATACACTGTCACGGTGTCCTTTTCCACTCGATTGGATAACGTAACCCAGCCTTCGTCCCGATTGTATTTCACTGCATTATCCAGTAAATTCAGTACAATATGTATCAGATGCTTAGGGTCTCCACACACCTTAGCAGGAAGGGTATCCATCGAAAAATTCAGTCCACGTGCCGCAGCCTTCCCGCGGATTCGACTACCAGCGTCTTCGAGCAGCAAATGCAGGTCAACTTCCTCCGTATGTAATTCAAAATCGTATTTGTCCAGCACAGCTAGTCTTAGCGAGTCCTCGACAAGCTCATACAACCGTTTGGTTTCCTTAGCGATACTTTCTCTCGCTTCCCGCAGCAATTCGGGATCATCCCCATACATATCCAGCAAATCAGCATAAGCCTGAATAGAGGTCAACGGAGTCTTCAGTTCGTGGCTGATATTGCCGATAAAAGCCTTTTGCTGCTGCTCCAGCTCTCTCAAACGCTGAACCGCTTCTTCCAGGCGAAGCTTTTCATTTTCGAGCGCGGTAATACTTGTCCGGATCACATGACTCATCTGGAGCATCCCTTCATCTAACCTTCCCAGCTCGTCCTGCCGTCGCAGCAATCTGGCTTCTGGATAGTTCCCTGCCGAGATCTGCTCAGAAGCGCGGGTCAGTCGTCCGATGTCCCTCGTCTGGCGGCTGACATAACCTAAGCCCAGAATAAAGCTTAAGACCAGCACCGCCCCTCCTGTCCATAAAAACAAGCGGGCAATCGCCTGGTAAAACTGCTGCTGCGCTTCTGTTGAGCTATGAAGCTGCACCACTCCCAGCAGGCCGTCTGGACCTTGAAGCGGAGCCAGATAAGTAACTGAGCTACCTTCCGTAATATATGCAATTTTCCCTTGGAGCGCATAAGAAAGCGCCTGGCTGACATCTGTTCTATAAGCCAGTGGTAGAGAATTCCCAACCTCATGCCCCTGGCCATCATATAAAATAACGCGCATATTACTGGATACGCCCAGTTCCACGGCAAGCTGAGGTGCTTGCTTTTTCATGAAGTCTTCGGGTAATTGGCGAGCTCCCAACAGGTAAGACTGTTTTACGCGCATCTCTACGATTTCCGCCTGACGCTTTAATCCGCGTTCCATTTGGTCTGTCTGATTAGCACGAATACCAGTAAGCACGAGCCAGCTCAGCACACCGACTGTAAACAGCAGTAAAGCCGCCAGTACCAGCGGAAATTTCCAGCGTAGACTCAAGCCTGTACGCTTACGTTTGCGCTTCTGCGGGTCCGTAGACTGCAAGCTTCCTTCCGGGTGGAGTGAATGATGTTCGTTCACGTCATTTTCTCCGCCTTATAGCCGATTCCATACACGGTCTGCAGCATCGATTGGTGCGGCTCCAGTTTTTTGCGCAAGCGCTGAATATGAATATCCACCGTCCGCGTCCCCCCCACATAATCGATGCCCCATATTTGTTCCAGCAGATCGTCCCGCGTATACACCCTCCCGGCATGGGACACCAGCAGAGCCAGCACATCAAACTCCTTGGGGGTCAGATCCAATGCTTTTGTTCCAAGTTCAGCTGTTCGGCTGGATGGACGCACTCGTAATGGACCTAGTATTACTTCCGTTCCTTCCGGCGCAGGCGCTCCTTCTCGTTCCAGCCTCCTTACTAATGCCTTAATACGTGCGAGCAGTTCTCTCAGGTCAAACGGCTTGCTCATAAAATCGTCTGCTCCCAGCTCCAGGCCGAGCACCTTATCGACGATATCGTTTTTAGCGGTTAGCAGTAAAATACCGATGCCTTTCCGATTTTCCAAACGACGGCACACCTCATATCCGCCCAGTTTGGGCATCATCACATCCAGTATAAGCACATCCGGGTGGAACATATGTACTTTTTCCAATGCGTCCTCTCCATCCACGGCAGTTTCCACCAAAAAACCTTCCCGCTTTAACGCATAGGCTAGCGCATTCCGAATACTCGCCTCATCGTCCGCTATCAGTATTCTTTTATCCATGTCCTTCCCTCCTGCCCCAAAAAAACGTTCAACTACTTATATTCCCACAAATAATAATGAATCAGACATGTATGGTATATAAACTGCTCACTTGAATCGTCAAGATCAAAATTCGTCATATCGTGTATTCGTTCCAGTCTGTATTTTACCGAATGTCTTACTGTCTGTATACGCTAAAATACTTCCGTATCGGCTGAGAATACCTACATAAAACTGCACCTATTATTTCCTCATGAATAGACTGATAACTAACAGAGGATTACCTTTTTCTTCAATTAAAAGTCAAGTGAGGTTCTTATGGCGAAATCCTATACCAAAGCACAAATTCGCAAAATCACCCGTCGTTTCGGCCTGATTCCCTTAAAATCAAGCTTAGTCTCATCTCTATATCGAAAAAATGCAGTCATCCAAGTGAAAACGAAAAAGGGGATTTATGCATTAAAGCCCTTTAGTCGTTCAAAGGTGGTATATTCAAATACGATTCAACAGATGGAACGAGTTGCGAGCTATATAAGGCTTTTGAAAAAGAGAAAGTATACCTACATGCCCACATGGCTCCCCACTCATTCCGGCCAGCTATGGACACTAGATCAAGGAACACCATTTTATGTAAGTCAGTGGATCAAAGGACGAGGACTGGAAACCGCTGACGATTACGAAAAACTGGGGCTGGCCCTCGCCACCCTTCATGCCACATCCACTGGCTTGCATCGGACCGAGAAAGGAACGTCTCCTCCGACCATTCAACAATTGCGGATATGGAAAAACCAAGACCGTCTTTTCCAAAAAAAAATAACAAAAGTCAGCCGCCAGGATAAAGAGTACCGCAACTGGTACAACACTCACGGCAAAGACTGTAACCGTTTATCCAGGCGGGCATGGAAGGATTTGCAGGACGCATCCATTATAAGACTGCTTCGAGCGGAACGTCGGCATCCCTCCTTGATTCACGGTGATATCACCATCCCAAATGTCATTATTTCTGATGACGGTCAGCTCAAAATCATTGATTGGGATCGGGTTAAGATTGGCTCAGTCTATACTGATTTGGCAAAGGCTCTTATGAATACGACCCAATTCAATCCTGAATTTGTGCAATCCTTGTTGAAAGGATACCAAAAACGTAAACCACTAAGCCGTACTGAACGGAAGATTGTTACAGCTTTATATAAATTGCCACGAGAAGCCTGGCATGCTTCCCGGCATCCAAATCGTTCAAGAGACCGCGAAATCCTGGACAACTGGGATCAGTCGTGGCCTCTTCGATTACAAATCATCCATATTTTGCAGGAATGGACCCGTCCATAAAAGAAAGTGAGGGGCAAAATGTCGATTTTATCAAGCGTTGAGCAGATGTATGGAATCAAAATTCAGCGTAGCCGCCAAATGAAGGACATTCACAAGATTGAAACCGCTAATACAACCTATTGCTTAAAACCTTATAAATTTCCGGAAGAAGAAATTCGCTTTATTACACGTGTCTTGTCCTATCTGGATGAGCGCGGGTTTACACGTAGCCAAAAGGTCTATCCAACCGTACAGCAAACTGCCTATATGACCCATGAAGGTATATCGTATACATTAACCAATTGGGTTCATGGACCCAGACCGGAATTTACAAAAAGAATAGACTTCAAAAAGGGCATTGCTACTTTAGCCAAATTCCACACTCATGCCGCAGGCTTTCCTGCCACGGAAGCACCGCCTTCCAGAATCCGTTATGAAGGCTTGAGTGATGAAGTAGCTGGATATAAAAAACGCCTCAGCCTTTACAAAGGCACAGCCCATCTCGTAGCTCTTTGTGAAGAAGTATTAGATCGTCTACAGCAGTCCAAAGTTCGAGAAGCAATCCAGCAGGAACAAAAAGCGACTGCATTTATACACGGTGACTATAACTATCCCAATCTGATCAAAGACAGGCAGTTCAAAATCTATTTGATCGACTTTGAAAATTGTTCCCTACATGTAAGGATGAAAGATCTCTCTCATCTTCTTCATCGGAATTGTCTTTGGAATGCGACAAAGATGCTGCGCGCGATCGACTTCTATCAACGATACCGACCATTGAGCACCCAGGACTTGCGCCTGCTTCACGCATTGCTGATTTCTCCCTATCATGTCGTTCGCAACATCAGAATAGGTGGATTTCGTTCTGCGAAGCGTGTCATTCCGTCGTTTGTGCATTTGAACAAATACCGACGTGAACTTAGAGCGCTGCTATAATCAGTTGGGGGGGAACTAAGTAAAAAACAGACCGGGCGATGAGGTCTGTTTTTTGTGTATCTTATACCTTCATTATTTCTGAGGAATGCTGCAGCATCTCCAATTCCTTCACCATGGTTTCAATCAGCTTGGTGAAGGAAGCCAATTCTTCCGAGCTGGAGGCCTGTTGCCGGGCACTGGCTGTGGTGATAGCGGTTTCGGATTGCACACTGTCAAGCATACGGGCAATATCCAGCACCTTGCGCTGAATTTGCTCCTGTGCTTGCTTTGAATTAGATGCCAGCTTGCGCACTTCCTGTGCCACCACTTGAAAGCCACGTCCTGCTTCTTGCGCATGGGCTGCCTCAATCGCCGCATTCAATCCCAGCAGATGAGTCTGATCGGACAATTCTCGAATTGTACTGCTCATCTGTTCAATATGCTTAATTTCATCACTCAATTGCAGTACCAGTTCCTCTGTATGTTCCTGCGAAGAAGCAGTATTGCAGGCATTATTCGCGATATTATCGGTATTTCCCCTAAGTTCAGCAATCATCCCCGTCAAATTTTGTGCAATTCGGGACACCACAGTCAGCATCTGCGTTTGTTCATCGGCGAGATCGCTGACTTGCTCTTTCTCCTTTTCCTGATAGGCTTCCAGCACAAGCTGGGAATCGAGATTGAACATTTTGGAAAGAGCGTACACAATAGAATACCAATCCTCTATCCCCGAACGCTTGAAAATGTCTACTGCAATATCAAGATAAGCAATGTACGTACCCAAATAATAATCGGAAGACAATCCAATCCGGGAATGTACCTGCCCCACAAAAAGGCGGTGTTCGATAAACGAATCATCTATTTTCCCATCTGCAAGAGAAAGCCAGTATTCACGTTGTGTTTGCTTGAGTCGCTCAATATTCGACCATTTAGAGATAATCGACATGAGATGGGGAACCTTTTTTACATGCTCATAAAAACGATCCACGACTTCATTCACAATCGATTGGAAAAGTCCCTGATAATGATGCAATAAAGCCAAATCATCATCAGTTATACCAATATATTGTATCTGTTTTAATCTACTCTCAGCGACATGAATCATAAGATCCTCCAAATCATAGTTTACATAGATTTTACATCACCATAATTATCGGCAACTTTTTAGAAAATGTTAAAAAACAGCGAATTGTTTGTAACTTTTTTCATAGTAATTTCAGTTAAAAAAGAATCCGACCGCACATGAAACATCCTGTGCTTGCCGGATTCCTTATAGGAAACACGTTGATTAAATATCTCACTTCCTTCGTGTCACCATCCATTGCAATTCATCTTCATCATACTTTACATATTATTTCGCCTTACCGATTCAGGAGACTACCTACATATCTCAATAGGTCATTGGCGCTAGCTGCTGTATAGCCATGCTCCTCTATTAGTCGCTTAATCACCTCATTCATACGTTTGAGCTGATTAGCATCAGGCGTTTTGGTCGAAGTCGTAATCTTCACAATATCCTTCAAATCGGCGAACAGCTTCTTTTCAATGGCTTCTCGCAGCCGATCATGATGGTGATACTCAAACTTCCGACCCTTGCGGGAATACGCAGAAATACGAATTAATATTTCTTCACGGAATGCCTTTTTCGCATTTTCCGACACCCCGATTTGCTCCTCAATAGAGCGCATAAGCCGCTCATCCGGGTCGAGCTCCTCATCGGTAAGCGGATCGCGGATTTTTACCCAATTGCAAAAAGCTTCGATGTTATCCAAATAGTTGTCAAACAGCGTCTTGGCTGATTCTTCGAAGGAGTACACAAAAGCCTTTTGTACTTCTTTTTTCGCCAGCTCATCATATTCCTTACGAGCCACGGAAATGAAATTCAGATAACGCTCCCGCTCTTCCTTGGTGATGGAGGCGTGTTGGTCTAGGCCATCCTTAATGGCGCGTAAAATATCCAGAGCATTGATGGACTCCACATTTTGCTTAATCAGTGCACTAGAAATACGATTAATGACGTATCTTGGATCAACGCCGGACATGCCTTCCTCCAGAAACTCATTTTGCATCTCCTTCAGATCGGCTTCCTTATAGCCTTCGACCTCCTCGCCGTCATACATGCGCATCTTTTTAACCAAATCCATCCCCTGCTTCTTGGTTTCTTTCAGCCGGGTGAGCACAGAAAAAATGGCAGCCGTTCGCAGCGCATGAGGAGCGATGTGAATATGCCGCATGTCACTCTGCCCAATGAGCTTGGCATAAATCTTTTCTTCCTCGGATACTTTTAAATTATAGGGAATTGGCATTACAATCATCCGTGACTGCAACGCCTCATTCTTTTTATTGGCAATAAAGCTTTTATATTCCGACTCATTCGTATGAGCTACGATCAATTCATCTGTTATGTCATGATATATGCAAAAGAAAAACGTTGGTGTAGCAGCCTTTTTTCATAAGCTACTTATCTATAAAGAAAGAAGCCACCCCTTATTCTGGAGTGGCTTCTTTCTTTATGGCTTGTTTAATTGCTATTTCAGCGATTGTACGGTGAAGGTCTTCTAATGCGTTTGTCGGCCCCTCACAGGGCGGGATTATAATTCCAATGAGTCCGTTTTTGCCTTGAATGTACGTTGTGACCTTACTTTCAATTTCCACTTTTTTATGTGCGTGTGAGTCGCCATAATCCCCTGGACTTAACATTGTTCCCTCCCCTCCGATCTTGGTTGTATAGTTTATTCGAAGCTGCTTGTCCGTATGTTCGCGCGTTTTGTGTCTATTAAGCTCTGTATGTTGATAATCCCAAAAGCATGAAAGCTATATGCTAAATTTTGAAATGCTTTTCTTCGCAATTTTGCGTAAGTGTCCTTACTAATGGGATGATCCATTTTGAAATTGTAAACTGCGTAATCAGTTGGCATGTCGTCACCCAAATATTTTAATTCGATTATCTCTCTATACTTTGGATACAGGTAACTGACAGCCAGTTCGACGTTTTCACAAAATTGTCTGCGGTGTTCAGGCTCGAACACATTAAATATTGCAACATTCGCAGTTGAATCGCTTGTTACATTGGTTGGACCACTCGGACGATCTTGATAACTGGCCGTTATGGTTGCCTCTCTCTGTTCAATTATCGTATTCTTAAATATTTGATATTTTTCAAAAACACCTACTATTGCATTTTTTGTCTTCTTATTATCTAGCTTTGGTAAATCGGTTGTTGGTTGGCTCATACTCAACCCCCTGCTATATCATTCCTGCGGTTGGCCTTGTCAAAAGCCTGCTGCATATCCGTTCTAATACGCGGTGTGTACATACGATGCTTCTGTATGCACTCAATCTTTTCAGCTCTCCATTTCGCTTTTTCAAATTCATAGACTAAATGCGGATGTCCTTCTGAGACATCGTACAAGGGCTGTAGGCGCTCTCTTTCGTTTTTGATTACTCTACGTTTCCTCCGGTTATCTTGAAGCTGCTGAGAGATATTTAATCGCATATCGTTATCAATCTCCATGAACTCTAAAGCGTGAAGCAGGTCCGTACATTCCAAATCGTAATATCGAACTTCACGGTCAAGGTGTTCATACTCTGTTTTGATACCTTTCAAAATATCACTAAGCTGTTGGGCTACTTCTGCGGCTTCTATCCTCAATTTTCATCTCCCCTTTTTTATAGGGGCTTTATCATGTTTTCCAACCTTCATTCCTAGCTCAAGTCCGTCCTCAAATTCAGATCCGCTCATATCTGTAATTACAGCGTCCCCAAAAGGAATAGTAAGGAGGTTATTTTGACCCTCATAGTAAGGCCCGTTTTTCACTATGAAATCATTTGGCCCCCATGCTGGATCGTTATACATAACTTCCACTTCTTTACCGACCAATTTTTCATATGGCGCTCCTACTGGAGCTGAACGTACAATTATCTTCATAACTCGTTCCCCGTTTCCAGTTGAAATCTATCTCGTGCTTTCTTCTCCCGCCGATCGGGACCAATCATTTCAATTCGCTGAGCTTGTCCAATAATCCGGCTGGCAATCTTCCTGCCATTCAGAGGCAAGCGCAGATGTATACGTTCCGTTGCGTAATTGCTGGTGATAATTGTAATCTTGTTTTTATCCATGCGTTCATTTAGGATGCTGTACAGCTTACCTTCAGCCCATTCAGAATATGAAGCGGTGAACAAATCATCTATCATTAGCACAGGAACGTTATAGTAGCGGCTCAAAACTTCTGTTTCACTCTCTTCACTGTTCCGACTATAGGTAGACCTGATATCCCCGAAAAGTGTTTCCTCGGTAACATAGAGGCCCGGTATGCGTCTTTCAGCCAACGCGTTAGCTATACAATCCATCAAATACGTTTTGCCAGTGCCGTATGCACTCTGATTTCCTTTAATCCGGGTTTCATCCCCAAAGATATAAAGCCACGTTCCTTTCTCTTGGTGGGCTTCGATGTTATCAACGAATTTCGTAACCATAGCAAAGTGCTGGGCATTCTTCGCGTCAATATCAGCATTTTTGAAAGTATGCTGCTTTTGCTCATAATTAAAGCTGCTATTTGCCGTATATTTTGTTAGCTGCCGATCCAGCAAGCATGAGCAGGGCTCCACTTGCGCCACCTGCACCTTCATAGGCGCCCCATGTTTGTCCGTATACCCCTCTTTCTCTACCCAGCGGAATGTATTAATGGTTCCGGTATAATCACACTTTGGACATCCCTCATGTGCTTCTAATTCGCTGTAATAGCTCTTCGGAAAGAATTCCGTCTTCTCCTTCCTTTGGCTTTCCAAGGATGAGGTCTTCTGTTGGGCTTTCATAGTTTCTACTCTCTTGAGAAGATCCCGCATGACTGGTTTTACGCTGTCCACGTCCTCCACCTCCCTGTTGTTTTTTGAACGTTTCAAATGGATTGTTCTCACTCAAGAACTGATCAATGTTTTTAGCATTCATGAATTTTTCCAAAGTGAATTTGTAGGTGTACCAATATAAATCACTTTTAATGATGGTGTTGTAATTGCTTATGGCTTCTTTCATTTCCTCGAAGCTCATATTTTTTAATCTGGCGTTTATACTGGATTGCATTTTTTGAGTTAGTTCTCGATGCTTGATAATTTCAAGCGAATTCCAATAATCATATATATCTTTTAAAACATTATTAGATTTATTTAAGTTCTTTAACTTATTGTGTATTGCCCCTGCTTTGCCCTCACTTTGCCCTTGCTTTGCCCTTGTAATGCCCGTTTCATTGCCCTCTGCTTTGCCCTTGTAGTTATCGGAATCCTGATAAACCCCGTAATTAACAATGGTTAAGAGCAATCCACGCTTTGCCCGTGCTTTTGCCTCATCCTTTGCCAAAAAATCATGTTTTTCTAATTTTTCAATCGCGTTACGCACAACTTTTACTGTTACTTGCTTGTCTCCAATATCATCCGCTATCATTTGATAAGAGGTTGCAATTTGCCCCCGTTTAAGGGGGATAATCTCACCATTTCTAACAACCTCACAATCTTGATATGCGGCTTGCAAAAGCAGTTCAATCATTACCAATCTATGAGTAGCCTTGAGAGAAAGCCAAAGATTAGACTTCCTAATTTTTCGCGCTAAGATGATATATCCATTAGGGATAAAGTCATTCATTTCACCACCACACTATTCTGTGACTTAAGTGTCATTTGCTTGGACCGATTGTTTCAATCTTTCCCCGTTGACACATGTAATGTTTTTAAAAAGCGATATCCCTCAATGAACCCTTTAACAAAGGCTTCTTCTTCTTCATATCCAGCAACAATATTGAAATCGCCTTCCAGATCGCCTAATGCTTCTTTTTCCTTTTTAGGCAATTTATCGCGTAAGGCAGAAAAATTATCACAAAGAATTTTATTGGCTTCTTCGATGTGTGGGAGCATATCCCGGGAAGTGTTACGGGTTAAAAATTTATGTGTAGCCAGTTCACGAAGAACCTCAATCATTCCGTTTTCGAATACATCCGTTAACACGGGTTCACTATCCATAGGGTCTTTACCTTGAAGTCTTCTGAAATCAGGCTCAATTGCTCTAAAAGAAACCATCTGGCATCTGTTCATGTTCAACTCTCCCCATTTTTGGGGACAGCCCTTGCGCTTTATGATGACATGACTTATAATGTGCGCGTGGGCTTGTCCCTTGATTTATGTCGCCTTAACGCCCGGCCAAGGTATTGTTAAGGCTTTTTGTTTGTTCATCATAGAAACCCTTGATTACACCAAAATGGATTTCTTCTGCATATGTTAGATCTTGAACAGCTTTAAATATCTTTTCTGAAATCATTTCTCTAGTGAACACTTCATCCTGCTGAACAATGCAAAGTAATTCGATTAAATCCTTTTTGATTTGCGTCACATTATCATGACAATTCAAATGATCAATTACCATAGGGTCCATTCCCATTACACGCTCACCGCCTCTCTACGAGCTTTGTATACGTCTTCTGCTTTTCCTGCATGAACATGATTGAAAGATATTTTGTAGTATTGCAACAGACGAAAGAACTCGTACGTTTCCGCTCTTGATGCATCTTTCTCCCAGCGTTTTAACTTAGCAACTGAAATCCCCGTTTCATCACTAACCTGTTCGATTGACTTCTTGCAGTTCTCGCGAACTTGCTTCAGAGTTAAATGATTAGCAAGACTCATTATCGCTGCCCCTTCCCTACGGCATTTAAAATGTCCGTTATGGTTCTACTATCCTTGATATACCGTTCATAAGTGTGTTCAATCCAACGGATAGCTTCATCTCTCCCCATACGCCGTACTTCTTGTTTGATAGCCGCTGCTGTTTTCCCATATCTGAAAGAGGCAAGCAATTTGTAATATTCATTCATAAAACTGATAGCTACAGGGTTTTTCTCATCAATCATGGTCAAGTAACTGAATTTAATTAGCCCACGCGCAGAAAAGAGCTTGCCTTCTGGATCGTCAGGATTGTCCATAACGTCTATATCACTTTCATAAGCTGGAATAGTGTAATTTCCTTTTCCTTTCTTTAGTCTCCGCATAGTTACGCTGGGCGCATCAACTTGTGATTGATACAAAGCAAAACGTACATTGCGTTCATAGTCATGATCCCAACCCTCTTCTTTAAATCCATTCAAAACTTCTAAAATGCCAGCAGCCGCTTCTTCAATGGTCATAGCATTAGGGTAAACAGAGTAATCTTTCCCGTTAAACACAGCCACTGCATATTTAGACAAAGGGTTTTCTTCTTCTATCGGGAAAGCGAATATAGTACCTCCTAGACGCTTATGCATATCAGCAGCTCTTGCTTTCAATTCTTCATGCATTTTCATAGGTCGCCACCTTCAAAATCCATAAACGGGCCAAATAACTCTTCTGTCTTTCTCCGCATCATTTCCCGAGTTTGGGGATTTTTCGTTAATTCATCCATCATATAATCCATACAATGATGGGTTAAAGGTTCATTTCCTACCTTCGTGACCAACATCGACATTAACGGTTTATTTCGATCTACCCAGCGTTTCCAATCCTCATAACCGATTGATAACATACTGCGAATTTCCGCTTCACTGTAATAACCACTTGTCTCATCTACGTACATAGCATATTCAAGAACGTATTTGGCATTATGGCGAGCGTGATCTTCACATTCCATTAAGCAAGATTGCATGAAAATGTAATCATCCTGTTCATAGTAAGGATCATTCCGCATGACTCTAATTTCATCAATTGTTTTTATGATTTTTTTGGCTTTGGAAATCATATCATCCAAAATCCGGGCTTTCATTTTAGAAATAATAATATTTTGGGTCCATGCCTTTCGTTCACGAGTTTTAAAATCACCTTCTGTACCAGCTTCGATAAAACGTTCTAAGATCCCATGGCTAGCTGATTGTAATTTGTCGTACTTTTTCCCCATATTCTCATAATTTTTATTCATTTGTTTCGTTCCTTTCTGATTAGGTTTTTGACAAGTACGGCATGTTGTAACGGATTACCAAACCACATACGGGCCAGTTCTGGTAATGATAAATCAGAACAATGTTTGTCCATTAGCTTCTTCAATCTCCCTCATAAGGTTATTAGGTGGAGTCCAATGTGGGACATATTGCAATCCACGGTCAAAATCCTTCGTGAAAGTATTGCTGTAAGAGTTGATCCCAAAAAAGTCTTGATAGTCATTCCACATAGCCTGATAAGCTTTATTGCGTAGGCTACTATTCTTGTAGGCGGCCGATTTCTTTCCGCCAAGCAGTCCGACGATTCTGGCATTGCCTGCTTTCCTTAATTCGCGTTGTTGACCATAGTCAATAGTGGTGTGATTTTCCAGATGTTCCACGCGAGAATCAAGCTGTTGAACCTTGGCATCTGTTATAAAAATGGCTTTAAGTTCAGGACTAAGGCTATCAAAGTCAAACCCCTTTGGAATAAATGCCTCTGCCAAAATATCTTTGGCTTTCAATTGGTATTGAACCAACTTATCCGCAACTTCCGGTTGGTTTACTTGCATATTGGGTGTGATAGAGATTTTCGCAAGCCAGAGCGGTAGATAGTCAAGCTCAATCCCTAGCACCTCTCTTTGCTGCCCCCCAAATTTGAGGGGTAGTTTTTTTGCCCCCTGTTTTAGAGTGGCATCTTCCTGAATATTGCTTACTTGCCGATCCTTTTGTTTTTCACTTAGACCAATTCCATTACAAACATATGAGACTCCGATATAAACCTTCCCATCATTCGCTTTGACTCCAAGCAATTCAGTTCCATTGAAAGGAACCATTTTTTGTTCAATTGGTTGAATGTTATCCATGCCTTCCCTCCCTACTGAATACAAAGCTAATTATGTTCATATTGTGGCTCCCTTGTATAATTTGGTCACTGATAGTTAAGGCTGATGATTGAACTCAATTTGAATACCGAGAGCAGCGCAGACCTCGTTGATAATGCCTTCATGCCACCTCCGCTCACCTTTTAATAAATCACTAATGTACTGGTAACTTCGGTGTGTGGCCCGGGCTAAGTCAGCTTTACTCATTCCCTTTGCTTCCATAGCAGCCTCAACAGCTTCTGTGAAATTCATTGTTGTTCACCTCCATGACTAAATAATAAGCATTATGCTTACATATGTAAATGAGCAAATTTAAGCATTATGCTTAAATATGGAGCATTTCTCTGATATTATCAGCATTATGCTTCAAATTGCTCATTTTTTCAGCATTTTGCTTATTGTTTAAAAACATGGGGAATGTTATTATCATTACAGCAAAATGCTTAAATAGAAGGAGCGGTAAACTAATGTCTGGTGCGGATAGTAGATTAAAAAGAATAAGAAAAGAGAAGAAAATGAGCGGTATAGCAGTTGCGAAGGCTTTAGGGATTACGCCTCAATACTATTACGATATTGAAAAAGGGGAACGACGATTAACAACCGAAATAGCCGGGAAATTGGCTAATTTATATCAAACCACTGTTGATTATCTAATTGGAGTAACAGATGTTAATCAATTTGAAATTGGTAAAAATGCAAACAACCCCGATAGTCACGAAGAATCGGAGTTGGCTGAAATACCTATAGAGAGACTAAACCAGTACAAATTGAGCTATAAAGGTCATGACCTGAGTAAAGAAGAAGCTGACGATATTATCGAACTTCTGGAGGCAGCTCTAAAACGTTGGAAGAAATGATCTCTTCTAAACGCTGTTCAACTTCCGTTGTGTCAATCCCTTGATATTGGTTATGTAACATTTCTAAGTAACATTTCAAATCAATTTTTGAATCCATAAACAACACTCCTAAATTAAATGACGTCCGTTTTTGAGAGGTTGGAATCAGTATACCACAAAAATACGAACAAAAATACGAACACTTGATTAAAATGGAATACATAGAGAGGAGACCCGTATGGATTACCGGCTTGGGGCTTGCCTCTTGCTGGAGCGACTTGAAGAGAACAAAATGAATCAGGCTGATTTTGCTAGAGTAATGGGGGTTTCAAGGCAATTCGTCAATAAGCTAATAACTGGAGAACGTAAAATGTCCCTTGAATTCGCCTTTAATGCAGCTTATCGACTTAACTGCAGAATCACCGACCTATATGTACTTGAAGTCGTCCGCAAGCAGGTGGAGTAGTTTTTCTGCTCCCCCACAGCCTTATTGTCACCCATATGGGTAACAAACAAATGACTGGTTTATGTTTTTATTAAATCCCAAATACTCTCATTTGTAAAAGCAAATTCATATATGAATTTTACAGTTTCGACAACAAGTTTCGACAGCATCCTACTTAAGACATATGTTATAGTTACATGTTCCATAAAAAAAGAGCCGCTGTTAACCTAGCGGCTCTCTACTAATTATAAAATATAATATCTGGCTTTAATCTCGCCAAAGCTGCAGCTATTTTTTTATATCTCAGACCTGCCATTGTGCAGGTCATTTTTTTGTAGCTCTGGCTACTTTGAAATTCAGCAAGTTTCAAGTTTTCGTTTATCCCCGTCAGTTCATCTACATTTATAGTGTAGGAACGATCAACATTGTAAAATCTGTACCCTTCGCTATTAAATAGCATTTCCCAATATCCCAATGGTCCAACTGTGTAAAAAACGCCGTCAAACGTATGCATTGCGATACGTTGGATGCTGCTCTGGCTCTCAATAAAGAGGATCGTACCCACATCCAGTAGTTTTGGGCCCCTGTCGTGCTCCACGGTGACTGAAATTATCATGTGTCCTCCAAGCTTATTTCATTAGTTCCTTTGGCGGCTTTGGATTGTATACGTAAAATAAACTAGCCACCACAACAGTCATTACAGCAAACGATGATAAGCAAGTAGCCAGGGCGTAGTAGGTGCTTCTTTTAATGTTAAGCTTCTTCATGTGTTGTTTCACCTCCTATCCTAAAGTTAATTAACAGTATGGTTTGTGACAAAAAGCTCACTGCCGTAATTGGATCAGCAAAGTAAAAATTGAGCCCAACCACACACAAGGCCAGCACTTTAAGCAACGGAAAGTATTTTGGTGGTATACGTGTTTGGTTTTCGATTCCCGCTGGTGCAAAAGCTAGAATTAAAAGCATACTGACCAATGTTGCACCTATCGTCCAGTTGTGATCCAAGCTGATGAACGATAAGCCAGTAAACAACAGTGTGGAAACAGCTACACAGCCCATGCCACTTTTAAGGTGTATACCTCCAGTCATTTGACGGAGAAAGGCGAATGCCGCCATAATCGTCACCACTTCCCTCGTGCGGCCTGTAAAAACCGATATAACGAGGGTCAAGCCCGTAATAAACACCATATTCAATAAGACAGCCAATGCATGCTGTAATACTGGCACTGAGGCCGGATGGTCTGGTACAACACTTTTGATATGTTGCGCCATTCGTAAGGATAATGGCTCAATCATATTCTCTCTCCTTCCGCAGCGCGTAATATAGAAACATCCCCGCTGCCAGTGCAAAATAGGCTATATTAAGCCATACATCGTTTACATACGCTATTACTGTCAGGGTTGCCAGCGCTCCTATGATTACGATAATGACAATGTTCTGTTCCCATTTAATTCGTAGTTTGTCAAACGGGGCTATAAAACCTATTCCGAATTTATAAAGCAGTCCTGATACGATCAACACGACTGCACTGGTCACGGCTTGTAACAAAGACCCCTTTGCCGATCCCCCTTGTAATTCGCTCATAGGTACATCAGAGTACATAAGCAATAAGAGTATTGTTTGGAACAGTGTATAGACAAAAAAACCAGTCACCGACAGTATACAAGACCATATCAGCGGTACTTTAACTATCGTTGTTATTAGTAGCACCATTAACAGTATGTTTATTACTGGAGCCAGAAAAGCCAATTGTAATTCTTCCCGCAGAACGAAACTTTGGCACGACATTAGTAGAGTCACTACTAAGGCCTGCCATTGGAAGTCCAAAGCTTTTAACCTAAAAATAGTCAACGTCAATACAAAAGCCGCAAAACTCTCAACCACTGAAAAAGTTATAAACATAGACGTATCCCACATCTACTACTCATCCTCTGCATTTTTTCTTTCTTCCCCTGTAAATATACGATTTTCGGCGGTTTTGCTCAAGCCAAATTGGGAAGTATTTCATGTTTTTGTAGAAATATTTTCCTAGGTCTGATAGACTATATCCATATATTATTGATCAATAGGAGGAAGTAAGTTGAAGAAAACTTTAAGTCTCACGGTTGCAGCTATCGCGGCGATTAGCCTGCTTGCTGGGTGTGGAGCTGACAAGACCGCTATTAAGGACGAAACACCTACGCAGGCAAAAGTAGAAAGCCAACCAGCTAAAGAAACTAAGGCTGCTGAACCAGCGACTACTAAAGAAGGGGCTGCGCCGGTTGAAGCAGAGAAAAAGCCCGACGACATTTGGACCTACTATAACGATGCAAAATGGACAGATACATGGAATGGTGTTACTTCTACTATTGAAAAAGTAGTTGTTACTGACCGCGCTCCTAAAGATGGAAATACAAATGATCTTACAGCTTCTGCTGTTGGAGTGAAATTCAAAGTTGAAAACACCACTAAAAAACTTTTCACTACATACCCTGACCAAGCGGAATTGATTACCTCTACTGGTGAACAGGTTCAAGCAGACATGGTGACCTCTGATCACATCGGCGGAGAAATTGAAGAAGGCGTTATTAAAGATGGGAATATAATTTGGTTCCTGAAACGCGGTCATGCTGCTGATATCAAATGGATTAAAATGAAATGGTATGTCATTGAGGGTAACGGTATGGAACCTACTCAAGATAAAAAAGAATACTCAGTTAAACTTGAGCTTAAATAAATAAAGCCCCGGAGCAATCCGGGGTTTTAATATTTGACTATAGTCAACAAAGGCAATCCCATTGCCTGTATAGTTTCAGTGTGGTAACATAATAATATAAATAAGGGGAGTCGCTAGCTCCCCCTGAACAACGATGTGCCTCACGGCGCGCATTATATTACTGTTAAGACAGCAAAACCCACCGTAGGCGGTCAACCTTAGCGGTGGGTTTTGCGCTTGTTACGTCTTTTACGTATCCATCGGTAAACTTTCCGTGAACTAAACCATAGGCTTAGAATCGTTGAAATTACTTTCAGGATCATGTAAAACGCACCAAGTGCAGTCATGGCGTCAATCACCTCCTTTACAGAAGGCTGCGCCGTGACCCCACCCGTTGTCCAATCCAGATTATACCACACAAGTCCTCATGTTGAGGGCTTTTTATTTTGTTCAATAAAAAAAGAGCAGCGAGGTTTTACCCCTCCTGCTCTTTTACATACTCAATAATATCGTTGGGCTGCACATCGAAATATGCACACAGCTTTTCAACGACCTCCAAAGATACGTACTCACCTTTATCGAATTTTGCGATAGTAGACGGTCCCAAACTCAATTCTGTACGCAAATCCATTTTTTTCATTCCTCGTTCAACCAACAATTTCAACAAGGGCTTATACGTTATAGCCATCGAAAGACCCCTTTCCTGTAATTTATATACGCATTATAATATTTTAATTACAGAAAATCAAACATTTTTGCTTGACCAAAAACTACAGGATGTGATATATTATTTACAGGAAGTGAAACACAAGCTTCCGAAAGGGGTGAAAGAAATTTGAGAGCAATAGATTGGGTCTTGCTCTCCACCGCACTCACAAACCTGATAACTGCAATTATCGGTTTGGTCAAAGTGTTTAAAGAGAGCAAGAAAAAGAAAAAGGTACCTAAACGACGCGGGCAGCGTAAACGTTAAAAGTACCAGAGGTGGCGGCTAGTATAGCGCCATCTCCACCCAATCTTAACATAACAGTTTGATATATACAATTGGCGGCGGCCTTACGCAAGGAGACGTGAAATGGAAAAGAAAAAAGCAGAATACCGCAGCAATGGATTAATTCATGTTCCAGATATTCGTATTGAGTACAAAGGATTCATAATCCAACCCAAGTTGGATATGGGGCGAAATCCTTGGCGGATAAAGGGGAATGATATACGGCGTGGCTACATCGTTATGGAGAATGGTTGTCTTGCAATGCCTGGAGGCGCATGGGCCTGTTCAGTTGTTGAGGCAAAACACATGATTGACACCTATCTCGAATCAGGCGGGGACGTACAGAAGTTTTGGGAATTGTTACGTAAGGCTGAATATGAAGAGTATGATGAGGTATAACGCGGGATTCCATGCTCCATTATAGGAGGTAAGTCTATGTATGATGCCATCTTATGGACCATATCTATATCTGGATGGGCAATAAGTATTGTTGCTCTATTGTTAAGTATTCGTAATTACTTTAAATAACAAAAAAGCTCTGCCGACCAATTAAGGTTAGCAGAGCTTTTTCTTACTTGCTCAATGTGTATTAGTCTTTACTCCGCAGTTACAGGCATTTGTTCTGTTGTTGGTGCAGGAACAGACTCAGACTCAGGCTGAATAGGAGCAGGAGCAGCGGGTACAGCTTCTGCTGTAGCTTGGGCTAATAGCTCATTTACTTTAGCTGCCAAACCAACCATAGCCTCTTTCGCCGCTACTCGTGCAGCTTCTTCTGTGCTAATATCGTCTCCTGCAACCGCTATAGCAGTTTCCTCTGTACTAATGGGTTTTTGCTTGGCTTTGTAGTCTAGGTACGCCTTTTCGATGGCCCCCTGAATCTCTATGTCAGTAAGGTAAATACCTCTTTGTTGTAGTTGTCTGGTTACATAGGATAAAGCCTGTTGTAGCTTTTTCGGACCGTCTGCCTCTTTGAAAACTGTCTTAGAGAGAGAGAATCCTTCTTCCGCCAATTTGTGCAACAGGACGCGCTGTGACTCCGTTGTACGGGCGTTTATCCACTCATTAGCCTTCACCTTAATCGTGTTCAGTCCAGCTATAACAATGGCTGTCAGGACTCCTAGAATAGCTGTAGCGACGGTACTTACATATGGTTGTACGGTTTCGATAATTGTTTGCATGATTATTTATCCCCTTTCGTTTTCAACGATGCGATTTTATTTTTTGAATCCCAGGACACTACAGCGCCGTATGCCTCCGCAACGGGTCTTAGCTGCACATATGCCACTCCTTCGACCAGTTGGATAAATTGCAGCTTGGCTCCATTTAAATAAGCGACCTTGAGACTGGTGTCCCAATGACACGATAAACCCAACACAGTAGCAAGCACACGCAACGGAACATACGTCCTGCCACTAAAGAGCAGCGTCTTCCCTACCTGTTTGCCATTTACGATGAACGTACCGGACGTGACTGTCTCCGGCTGCTCAGGGCGCTTTGTGAAACGTTCACGTAGCTCGTCCGCCGTACCATCATACTCATTCATATCCACGTTCCCTTTTATTCCTGCTACCTTGCCGCTGTCGCTGTATTGCCAAATATCCCAACGTTTCCACGTCACTGTATCGCTCGGTACGCGCGTTTCACTATATCGGGCTATCCATAATGGGTACCCGCTCAATGAGGCGTTAAAATTGGCTGCGAATGCATTGCCTGTATAAATAATGGGCTTGCGTCCTGTAAGTCGCTCCAACTCCAGCAGAAAGGCCAACGCTACAGCACTAATAAGCGTTTTAGACAGGTTGCCGGGATTGTTTTCATAATCCATTACAGGCGGCAAGTCCAGAGATTTCCCACCACCTACCTGTTCCAATACCTCGGCAAAATGCCGGGCTTCCGCTTTGGCTGCCTCAACGCTGGTTGCGTCTACAAAGTGGTATGCCCCCAACAATACCCCGGCTGCTCTGGCTCCTTTAGCATTCGTAGTGAATGTAGGATCAACGTAACGTTGCCCCTGGCTGGCCTTGATGAAGGCAAATGAAATACCGTCAGCCTTAACCGCCTTCCAGTCAATGTTTCCTTGATATCGGGATACGTCGATTCCCCGCGCGTTACCTTTTTTATGTGATTGCAAAATAACTCCCCCTTATACAGCAGGCTTTTGCCCCTGCTCTTTATTTTCTGGCTCTGACTCTGACATGTTCGGATTAGGTGCTGGATCGCTTTTTGATTCGAAAATCTTTACGGCGTTTCGTAATACTGTAGGCATAGGTACGCCCATCCGTCCGACATTCTCAGTAATAGACAACAGTTCATTTGCTAGGTAAAAGCAGATGACTGCATTTTGAAAATAATTAAGGCCGCCCAGTGCTGCATCAATAAAATGTGCAACGACTACAACCAAAAAGATTGCCACCTTGCGAATGATCCCATGAAAACCAACTCGGCTGCGTAACTCCCCACGTATCCAAGCAGCCGCCCAGCCAGTCAGCCAGTCCACAATAACCATAATGAGCAGCAAATGTACGAACACGCTAAACCCTCCAAGCAGGTAGCCGGCTACCGCTCCAAACCCCGCCGCCGCTCCCTTAAAAATGTGTGTTAATCTGTCATCCATCGTTCTCCCCCGTCTCTATAGGTCAGGACAATTTTCCTGACCTTTGTCAAAATCTGCGTAAATTATTCCGTTAAATATTCTCTTAATTATTCCGGTGCAGAGAAAAGCCCTCGTCCACTCCGAGGGCATAAAAATAGCGCATCCCTTTGGGTGCGCTGGTTACACTTGTTCTTTCGGTTGCTCAGGTACTGGATCGGCTGCAAGGTCTGGACGCTTTGAATAAATCTCGGCCAAAACTAAGTTGCGATTTTCATCATCCATCTGATAACTATCAACAACATTTTCAATTCCTCGTTCTCCACGCTCATACCGGGTAATACAAGCATTGGCGCAAATGCGAACGCGCGGCATGGACATAGCTGCCATATTCATTTCACCTCCCCTCATTTACCTAGCATAATTTCCGTGAGCACCAACTCCAAGTCGGACAGACGTTGACGGAGCAAATCAGTTTCACTTTGTTCCGGCGTAGCTGGCTTTGTTAGCTCTGCTATTTGCTCCGGTGTGAGTCCTTCTGTCCAAAGGTTATCAGGCTGCTTAGGAGCAACATATACTGGCTGTTCCCCTTCTGCCCTGCCCTTAGATTGCCATTCGTCCAGTGCGGCTATATACGCCTCTTGTGCCTCGTATACGGCACTCTCATAAGCCTTCCATGCAGCAAGATCAAAACGCGGTTTGAACAGTCCCGGTGTTGTAATCGGTACACCAACCGTATAGCCTATTAGTTCCGGCGTTGTCGGCTCAGTATCCTCGTCCTGATCGTCCGGCTGGGCATAAAAAGGGACGACACCATTAAAGGCATCGTCCATTAGTTTGTCTTCAATATAGAACCCCTCTGTAGTTACTCTAGGTACTACTTTCATGTTGTGACCTCCTTTATCTATTCGCTAAGAACTTAATACCGTCTAACCTCAACCAAGCCAAGGATACAGTAGACTCCATTTGCACATTGCCATTCTCAGATACAAGGACTTTTACAGGCACATCTGCGGCTCCTGTGTTGCCTGCACACATTAAGGCAACGAGTTGCTTAGGTCTATACCCTTCGGGCAAGCGGAACATTACAAAGGTACCAGCGGAAGGTGGTTTAATAGACCCTTGAAACGTTACCAAACCATCTGAGGATTTCACGTATTCTACAGGAGAAAACGACGCCTCAACAATGACCCCGTTTAGTAAGGTCGGACTTAACACACCTGGGTTATCCTTGTCAGACTTCTTGTTCTCCAGCACCGACACACGCGCCGTATTCTGTTGTACACTATCCACCAAGTCCGCAAGTAGCGTTTTTTCATTGGCTGCGTAGGAACCTGTAAACGGTACGACTGGCGAACGGTCAAGCATAAGGTACGTAACGCTGTAAGCTGCTGCTGCGTCATGATCGGTATCATATTGCTGCGCCAACGCCCCCGCACTTGTAACCATTTTGTTGGTTATCATCCATGTGGAATCGCGTTTGCCATTTTTATAAATCGCCAAAATATCCGATGCTTTTTGTTTAAGCCACGCCGTAGTAGTGTAGTTTGCGTTATTGACGTTCCATAATTTTTCCACAGGTTGTTGATACGTCTCATTTCGTTCACGCAGCACAATCCCCGTACCTACTTCAACCTGATTGTCTCCCTCGTTGAAGGATAGTTGCCCCTCAGATACGATAGGCTCTACTGTAGGCGTTGCAAGCTGGTATACGAGTTGGTATGGTGTATACCCTGCATAGGACTGCTGTGGTGCTGATTGAGTAAAGTTAGGCAAGCCAATACGCTGAACCCAATACTTAGTACCTGTACCGTTCCACGTCGCTGTTGTCGCTGCCTGCGCCTGTGCTGGCGTGATAGTATTAGCATCATAGGCTTTGTAGCCGTAGAAATAGGCTTTGATGTCATCTTGTGATGGACTGTATTTATCATCCCATCCACTGTCAGCAACACTGATACCAATATAGATGTCTCCTGCTGCGGTGACTGCGTTCGTGTCGGCTGTGTTGCCCGTGCTGCCTTGTGGCATTATTTTTCCATCAAACTTCGTGGCAACCCCGCTTGCAGCCACAGCGCCAGCCGCAAGACCTACTATTTTTACTTGTCTGACTCCAGCAGTAGCAGCAGCGTCACCAAGTACCCACGCCCTGTTACCGTCGATCGTCAATCCTTGCCACTTCTTGGACTTAAAGTATTGCCCATCACGTTCAAATACCGTATCGGCATTGGCTCCTGTAACTGGATCGGCGTACAAGTCTGTTTGCAACGCCAACATGGAATCTTCGCGCGGTTTGAATGGCTTGGCTGTACTGCCGATGTTAAGCATAGGATTTTCATGGGTGAATGAACCTGCAGCGGCGTATCTAAGCCGCACAGATAAAAATCGCGTTTGTGACGATGTGGTGAATGTTTTAGAACCTACAGCAATTACGCCTGGCACAACCTCCCCACTTGGATCAGAGTCGTTTTCATCCCGACGTTCAATGTACTGTATTCCGTCACCTGCACTTGAGATTGTGTATGTTGTATTCGGCAATACAGGAACAACCACTTTTAAGGGCGATAAAGGAAATGGACCAGGATAGCTACTTGTTGAAGCACTCGCTTTGTAGGGACCTTGTAGATTGACTATCCCTGTGTTGATGACCGCCCACTCATAAAAGCTTGGCAATAGATTTTCCCCGTATCGTATCGCATATGGATTACGTACAGGCATTACGCTGTCTACGTAAGGCCATTTAGCTGCTACCTGAGCAGGCGTAAGGGTCGCGGCTGCTGCATAGTCCGCCTCGCTGACCTCGTAAACACGCACACTGTCCATATTAAAAGTGCTTCCGCTGTTGCCTGTGCCTGTGATCGTAACAATGTGAAAAAAGTCCGTCGCGGCGAACCGCACAACAGATGGTGCAAAAACAGAGGAAGATGTAACCTCATTTCCAACTGCGCCAGCAATACCATTTATAGACATGGCTACTTTGCTGGTATTGCCGTTTTTCACATCTGCAACAGCGATGTATTTGCGCCCTGGTGTGGTCAAAAAGGTTGCAGAGGCCGTAGCGGGTATGCTACCTAATGTAAGCTTAAATGAGCTGGTTCCGCTGGTTTTATTAGCTGTATCCGTTGCGATTGTAGTATTGGACGACCATAGGCCCACGCTTTCACAGTTTCCCATACGACCCAGCAAGTTCACCAACATTCGCCCGGTTACGCCGGACAATGAAAACGGAGCTGCCTTCACAGCGTTAAGTATCTGTACACCTGCATTCAGCGTAACCGTTTTGGTATTTATTGTGTTAAAGCGCGATTCTATTTCTTCTTTATGGACTGCGTTTTCTTGTAGCTCTTTAAGAGCAAGATATGATGTGTTCAAATGCCAATTAAACCACTGTGCCGGAGGTTTCAAACCTGGTGTGTAACCCGCTGTTTTCTGTGTTGTAGTAGGTTCCGTTCCGGCCGCAAACCATTCCGGTAATTTCTCTTTAAACGGCATAAAATTACTCCTTTCCTAAATAGGTAAATCTGTATTTTTCCCTGGCTCATAAACCGCGCCAAGCTTGCCGCCAATGACTGAATCGTCCAAACTGCCCCACCCGCGCTCTGGGTCTGCTTCTTCTGGCAGGCTACCAAACTCAAAGGTTCCAGCCAGTTCAATACTTTGGACGCTAACGCCAGCCGCCACGGTTTTTTGAATTATTTGCACGAACTGCGATAATTCAATACCGGATTCGTCCAACTTATCAAGCGGTAAGCGCATGAGGGATAATGCCGCTGGTTCCGGGTCTAACGGATCACTAAATTTCTGTTGAATCTTAATTTCGCTGTAATCTGCACCAACCGCAAGAGCAATGACCCGGATGATCGTGTTAACGTCACCCTTGGATAGGTTACGGGCTATCTTGCTTTTAATCATTATCCGGTAAATTTCATCAGTGGCCACACCTCGAAGTTGTCCCACATTTCCACCGATAAGATCCAATGTAGTTCCCTTTGCAGTGTCGATATCTCGCCATTCTTCGATTGTTTTGAACGTAGTTTCTAAGTCGTTTATCGGGCCAGCTACAATTGTAAAAAGCTTTCCTATATTGCTGTTCGGATTTTTGGTAAACACATCCGTCAGCTTTTTAATAAGGTCAACCGGAGAAATCATGATGCGTCACCTCAATCCAATTCGCTGCTGTTTGGGCCACTTGCTGCACGTCCACAACTAAATTATGTGTCCCGTAGCTTGTTCCATTCGTGGATAGCTCTATAACCACATCTTCCACGCCAACAATGGAATATGCAGCAGCAGCAAGGCGCATCATTACCACATCCTCCCCCATGCTCAAGCCAGCGTATACAGTCCCGTCTAAGTCAGCCCCGCCAATGAACCTGACCAATTTGGATTTAACCTGATCGTCTCCATCAGAAGGATAGGCCGTACTTTTATAAACCTGAATTTTTATATGAACAGGTACAACCACGGCGCGACTAAATTTAATCGGCTGTAGGTTCCCACTAAGGTCCTTAACTTGCATGGATATGTCACCGTAAGACTCGATGCCCGCGGCGCCCACAGATAAAATTGCGTTGGCAATGTCGGTGTCTGATCCACCAAGAGCATACACCTGATATGATTTTGCAGGACGACCAGCAGCATCAGGAGTGATTTTATTGTTTATAATCACCGCCGCCGCACGTACCCCAGTTACCCGCAGCACCGCCCCCCGTATAGCATCGCCTGTCGCTGATCCGCCGCCAGCTACCGACAGACTGAACTTATCACGGAACTCCGGGTCAGTCTCCTTATCACGTCCGCCAAGAATAGCAGCGGGATTGTTTACTGCTGTCACTTCCGGTACCGGGTTAACGATGATCGTTACTGTACCCTCTGGCGTATTGCCAGATAAACCCGCCTCCATCGCCTCCACGGGAACCGTCATACTACCGGAGGCTGGGAAAGTGGCATCAGATGTAGTTTCATACTGCACATCTGTATCTGTTGACACTAAAAAACCCGCCGACACTGTGTAACCGGGGGTTCCTGTAAGGGTTACGTTGCCTGTTGCATATTGCGAAAGAGCACGTGATACACCGACATGAGGACCGAGACGGTCTAAACTGCTTCCCTCTGCGGTGTTTACGTAGGCGCTATAATATACCTTTTCAGCAAGCCCCCAAACCGTGGCAAGAAACCACGCAAAAATCCGCAAGATAATACCCAGCGGAGAGAGGGCGGAAGTATTAATTTTGTCGCCGTATACCTCTTTGGCCTTGTCTTCCATTTCATCTATTAAATCGTCGAATCTCTTACGCTTAAACCCCTTTTCATCCAGCATTAATACTCACCCCTTCCTGCTGGATTACCTCGCCATTCGTTCCGGTTGCCTTGAACGTAACTGTTAGCAGCCGGGCCGCACGGTCAACGGAAAATGTAACATCGTCCACGCTCTCTATTCGTTCTTCCTGCAACAATGCACGGGTAAGCTCATTTCTCATTTCTTCCTCGCTGGCAAGCTTGCCGAGAAACAAACGAAAAGCAAGACCGATATCAGGATTCAGAAACCATTCCCCTGCGTTGGTCCCAATAGCAATTCGACAACACTGTGCTAGTTCTTCGTCACCTTCGTTCATGACCAGGTCCCCCCGGCTATCAAACTCCAAATCTCCGTCAGCGGAAAGTTTGAATGATTGCAAGCTTTCATACCCCCTAACTAAAAGAAGCCGGGAATATCCCGACTATAACCGCGTCATTGCTATCATGTTGCCTTGCCGTGTCAGGCGCAGCCACCGCACCAGCAAGCCCGTTACGTATTTCCCTGTCTGCAACGACCACATAAACCACGTCTCCCGGCTTGTATACAGGTAAATATTCTTGTTCGCTGCCACCGTCTTTAGGTTTTAATCGGTAGCCCAGCCCCGGCACAGCCTGAATCATAGCAGGCTGATCGCTGCCCGTTCGGATAAGCGGCTGTACGCTGGCAATCATTTTCACAGGATCGAATTTAACGACCTTACATGGGAAGGCCACATTAAAATCTGTATACAGCTTCGACAAAAAGCCATCCAACAAAGCAGACATAGCGGCGGCAGGATCAATCTTACTCACAAAATCGCCTCCACTTCCGTTACAAAATCACCTGTCCGGCTGAAAGTATGAGAACCACTGCGGACATGTGCTTTCCCGGTAAAACGGGAATAAGACAGATTAAGCATACTAGCCGTCGTTACCCTGTGCTGGAGCTGCATCTTTATGTTAAAGCCCTTGGCCCCATCCTTTTCAAATCGGCCCGGGGTCCCGATCAATCCCGTTTTGGTATTGACCGCAAACACATTATCCCCTCCGCTTCGCAGATTACGAACGTACAGCTTGTTTTTGTTTATATAAACGCTGGTCCCGCAATCCTTAGCGACCTTTGCGATTATTTCCGTTACTTTGCCTTTTGCGGTATATCCGTCCTGATAGCGGTAATCCTGATTTAGATTAAATTGAGCAATAGGTAGACCAATATAGCTTGCCATCTGTTTAATAATCTTGCTGGCGAGTGTGTTTTCAGCAAAGGCAATTTCTTTTACCTCGCGTTTGTCCAGGTCTTCACTGTCCAGTACATGGATAGTGGTGATTTTGTCCACGCCCTCCCAAACGGTATCTACGTTGGATATGTAGCCGTGGAGCAGTAGACCCACATCACCCTTATATCCAGCATTAAGCATTAATACCTTTCCGCGCTTGATATTGTTTATGGTTGTCTCTGCCAAATTCCAGATTTTAATTTCTGATTCGTTCGGCAAGGTATCATTGTCAAACGGTACTTTGCCCTCAATGTTGTACTTATCGCTGGAAAACTTCATACCAGCGGTCAAGACCTCTATCACACGTCCAAAATTACGCATCGTCCTCATCCTCTTCCTCTATAACATAAAGAAACACGCTCACACCGAGCGTGTCCCATGTTACGGCTGTACTGTTTTCAGATTCGTCATAGGGAACGATGGGTACTTTCGGGAATCTGTCGTCTTGCACATCATAGAACAGCGGTATGCCGTATACGATCTTTTCCCCGTAAACTAGCACTTCCCCATCCAGTTCTAAATCAATGGTGAAATAGTCGTTTTCAGCATTATAGTGAATCTCGAAGGTGTACATTTGTTCAGCCAGTTCAATATCGAAACGGTAAGGAATGTTTTCCTTTTCAATTTCTATATATTCATAGTCCATCAGCGTTCACCCCTAAGCCCACGGGCTACCCTTCTTGAATTTAACCTTTTGGACTTTTTCCTTCTCCTTTTTTCCCTTGCCCTTACCCTTTTTACCTTTCTTGGTCTTGTCCTTTTTGCCTGATTTCTTCTTGTCCTTCTTCTGCTTCACACCACTGTTTACTATTTTCGCCGCCTGCGCTTTAACAGGAAGCGGGAGTTTGCCCACATATGAACTTTGCGCGACCAAGACCTCTGTTATCGTGAACGACACGGCGTAACCGTCAGCAATTGTATAGTCGTGGTCAGTCGCTAAACCGGATATAATTCCCGTGAAAGCTGTACGGCCTACATATTTTACAATCTGTCCCGTGTCAGATGCCTTTTTTAAATATGTAAGCACCCGCGCCGCATCCGACCCGGATATAACCCCACTAAGGGGCATTGTCCGGGCTTTTCGCTGCACATGGTCCACCATATCTATTCCTTTTTCAACAGGTTGTGAAGTAATCTCCACATCGAATGTGGGTGACTCTTTCTCAATCCAAATGTAGTGACTATCTATCATTGCCATTACATATTCACCTCCGGTGAAACAAATCCCTCACGCCGGAATGTTTCTTCTAGAATCTTTTGAACTTGGCGGCGAACCTCGGCGGCTACATCCCCGGCAACCGTAGCGCTTGAAGCATCTGCCCGAAGGTCGATATTCACACTAATGTTCATCGCACCGCCTGCGCTGCCCCCTCCGCCAACACGAGCTGGGGCTAATTTACGGGCTGGCGCATTTGTTGGGCTATTTGTGGATGGTATAATCTCGTCCGTCATGCCAGTTGCAGCAGCAGCCACACGGTCCTGAGTTCCTTCAATCCCTCTCGCCAAGCCTTCGCCTGTAAAGAAACCAAGCTCCATCATTACACGAGACGGGGAATGAATATCAAGTGCGCTTTTGATACTGTTTTGTATACTGTCACCGATACCCTTAACCTTGTCCACTACGGCATTGGCCATAGACATAATCCCGTTAATCATGCCTTCGATTATGTTCTTACCTACTTCAAATAGGTTGATTCCTTGAAGGTAACTGATAATTTGATTCCAGATGCCCGTTATCTTGTTCCAAATGTTGGTGACTGTTGTTGAAATGGTGGACAGAATACTATTCCACACATTGGAAAGGAACGACTTTACGCCATTAAATATATTGGACGTAGTGGTCTTTACGTTGTTCCAAGCGTTGGTTATGCGGCTCCATATGGACGATACAGCCCCGCTAATGCTCCCGGTTATTCCTGTCCATAAAGTGACCAACCACATTTGAATGGTCATAAAGGTTAATATAGTGAACGCCTTTATCTCATCCCAATACTTAACGACAGCAGCTACAGCCCACCCAATCGGTCCAGTCAAAGAAATTAAGAAGGTTGGCCCCCATTGAACAATGAAATTAACAATGGCATTAAAAACATTTGGAACTGTCGTGGTGAAAAAGTTCATGGTTGCAGCAAACGCAATTTTAATTCCTGCCCATGCCCCGTTAATGATATTTCTAAATTTCTCAGATTTTTTATATGCAACCACAAAGGCCACAACCAATCCAGCGATTAGAGCAACCACCAGCCCGATAGGGTTGAGGCTCATTGCAACGTTTAATGCCAGTTGGAACGCTGTCCATATTCGTGTAGCGACGGAAATAGTAGTTACAACAGCTTTATAAGCTACCAACGCGGCTGCGATGCCTGCGATTCTCGGTGCGAACCCCTCAAAGCTCGTCATTTTCTGGACGACACCCGCGATTGTACTGCCAACACTTTGAAGTGTGGGCCATAGCTCTTGTGCTTTGGTTGTAAGCCACTCAATCGCTTTGCCTATCTTATCCCCTATAGCTGCGCCAAACGCCTCTATTTGGGGCTTGTGGTCAGCCGCCCACTGTCCAAACCGATTGAGGTACGGCAGCAGCTTTTGACCAACAGGTATTAAGATCCCAGTTTCTATTTGCCTACCAAACATTTGAAGTGCTTCGCCGGGACTGTTAAACCTGACCTTATTAATATCATTGAGCGTATCGGCAGCAGAGTTAAACTGCGACTTCACCGACCCCATAGCAGTTATCGTCTTGGCCTCTAGGTCTTCAAACTGGCTACCCATCAAAGCAACCCCGACGGTGTTACGTTGAACCGGGTCCTCAATGTCACCGATCATCTGCATAACCTGTTGAAAACTCTTTTTAGCCTCCGGCCCCCCCTGGGCAAATGTATGCATCATCTTATCCGCATTAAGCCCCAACATTTCAAAGGCTTGTGTAGTGGTCTTGCTACCGTCTTTGGCCCGGATGTTAAATTCTTTAACCGCGTCACCGACTTTGTCCAGGTTGAAAGCCCCGTTTTGCGATCCAGCAGCCAGAGTATCAAACATATCATCAGCGCCGAACCCCAAGGATTTAAAAGAAACGGAATACTCATTAGCTGTGTCAAGCAGCTCGCCCGTTTTATCAAGCCCCTTTTGCGCCCCCTGCGCCAACAATGTCATGGATTGCTCTGACGTTATGCCAAATTGCCGCATCATGGTATCGGTGGTCCTTACAGACTCCCCAACCTCAAAATTAAAGGCTCTACCCAAAAGCATTGCATTTTTGGTTGTACCCTCCAGCGCCGCTCCGGTCTGTCCGGTTATCTGCGCCGTGGTGCTAATAGCGCCGCTCAAGTCCTGCCAGTTTTCCCCGAAGTTTTGGGAATACAAATTCTTGGCTATTTCTTTCGTTGCCAACATTTGTTGATCCGTTTGCCCAGTAGCCATTTGAACTTGAGCCATATTCTTTTCAAAATTTGATGCAGCGCTAATAGAAGCCACAGCAAAAGCCCCCATAGCCGCCGTTGCGGCAGCCCCGAAAGCAAATACCCCACCGCGTAAGCTGCTAAGTTGGTCCTCAGCCCGGCGCAATGGACCTTCTGCCACTTTGAAACCAACGGCAAACATTAAGTTACCTATTACGCCGCCAGCCATATATTCACCTCACAACAAAAAGAGCGCCCAAAATAGGCGCTCCATTCATTTTTTATTTGCTGCTCTTTCTTGCTGTTTCAAATAGATATCCAAAGCAGCATTTGCCTCTGCTATATCGTCATGGTCCATCTCGTTCAGATCCGAATAATTTATGTTCATATCTGACAGGAGAAGTCTCCAAGTAAGCCAATTAGCCCTCGCTCGTCGCTCCGCTTCCTTCTGACTTATCATCTTCATCCACTCCGTTCATGAACTGCATTGCGGCAAAAATAACTTCGTTAAACTCCTTAACATCCGTACCAAAGTCTTCAATTTTCATTTTTGGTTCAACTACAACATGCTTCAGCACTTCATCCGCTGATTTTTCATCCGATGCAATACCAAATTTGTTTTTAACCCGGTCAGAAATTTGAGCAACGGCACGGATACCTGGGAATTGGAACAAATATTCTTTACCTGACGTAGAAGTGAACTTTTTCTGTTTGAAATTTGACATGATTTATCGTCTCCTTAAATTTGGATTATTGGATTAAAGAATTTCGTGGTTTGTTAACTGAATTTCATATTCCCGGTCATCTGCCTCATTCCCATATTTACGGGCAGCAGGCTTCTTGACGACCCCGGCTGTACTGGTGATGGTTTCCTTTGGGGTGCCATTGTAAATAACACTAACATCCACTACCTGACCAGTAACGGCTAGTTTGTCCATATATGCTACTTGCGGACTTGTTGCAAGCAATGTGATTTTAAGTGTAGCAAGTGGGTTATTTACCTTGGTTACGAGTACATCACCCTGCGCGCCAACCTTAAAAGTATTTGAATCTTCGTCTTTTTCCCACTCTACCAAGTCCTCAGAAAAACCCGTAAGAAAAACCCCTCCAACTGATACGGAGAGGTCCATAGGATCATATGTGGTTGTTTTAGGCAATTAAATCAACTCCTTAAATTTGGATTAATCCTGTGACTTTTGTCTGGTGAATTGCTCCGTCCAGCTCAAAGGTGAACTTTGCATCATTGTACTGGCGTTTTTCCCGGTCTGCTGGATCTACCTCAGAGCGACGTTTAAAATCCGTTGAGTACAACGGCAATCCATCATCATCGTGGGCTATCATTTCCTGTTGGTCAGCTCGCAATAGATTGGTTTTAACAACTGCTTCAATTTGAGCGATGCCGCTGTTGGAAAACCCTACTTTGTCCTGACGGAAGAACAATTTTTGAACACCCAACTGAATGTTAAGTATGAGCCAGTCCCGACATTGCATAATATCAATGTATTCCCCTGATACTGTTAGCCCTTCGGATGTTTGATCGTCTCCAGCCTTAGTAACATAGGTATTCGCTCCCAGCGCGTGAATAGCTTGCAACTCAGTTTCAGTGATATCCATAGGCGCAATACCTTTAAGCGGTTGAAACTTCCAAGTCAATGACCCAGCTGGCTTTTGTCCTGCACTACCAATCCAAGCAGCGTCAGGATAATTGGTTATATCCTCATGGTAAAAGGAAATAGTGCGGGTGTATTTCTTGGCTTTAATTGTGGCCAGATCCGTCTTACTGCTTGATGCTACGAAAAATAGCCGCGAATCATCCAGTTCCACCGCATCCCCTATCGCCGTGACATCTGCCAGTGTGCGGCTGGTAGATACAAGATAATACCAGTCTTTCGAAAAAATCTTTGGAAGCCAGTCCGCAAGTGGGTCACCTGTTTTATACTGCATTACTGCAATGGATTCGGGTGAATTGCTGCCTTGATTGAACAGAGCATAAGCAGCTTTATAAATCTGTGACGTGTTCGCAAAGTCCTCCAGAACAGCGTCCAGATCATAGTACAATTTAAACTCAGTAGCCGCCGCAGCAGCACCGATAATAAGCGGCCTACCCAATCCGGTTTTAGGAGTAGGACGAAGGATATTAATAATTACTTGAACGTCTCCACGTACCGCCAAAACAATCAGCTCCTTACGTTATTATTTTGTTTGCAATTTTCACTTTTTCGATGTATTCAAGGTCCTGCGAAGTAACGGCGGTGGTGCGAAAATCTACATCAAACCCGTATCGTCGTTCCCACTCGTCCGCAATAAGAATATCTCGGTTGTCCACGTTACCGATGTTAAAAACAATCACGTCCAAATCCTTGAGAACATCCCGTCCAATGGTTTTAAGCCAGTCCTGCGCCCTAAGCGCGTTTGTAATGCTGTCAGCGCTATCCGAAGCATAGGACAAAAAAGAGACGGTAAATTCCACCGTCTCCCGCTGCACCAATTTTCCGTTTTCCTGTGTTACTACTGGGAAACCTCGTCCTTCTGCCGGACCATCTGTAAATGAGTAGGTCAGGAATGCGCCTTTCGGCATGTCTCCCCCGCCGTTCAACTCCACCACCTTGACACCTAAATAGGTCGATAGATTACGAACTATCGCTGACCGAATCGCCCTGAATGGAATCATTTCTGACCACCTTTTTCAACATGTATTTATTAATATCGCTGTACTCTCGTACCTCAGAGGTATCAACTGTGTAATGATTTCCCTGGTACTCTATCCGGTCGCCGTTAGAGTGCACGGAAGCCGTGTACAGTGTCCTATCTTCCTCGGTGTAGTTACCGCCTTCTTCCTGCTGGAGCTTGGCTGAAACGGGCTGGAAATGACCCTGTAGCGAAACTCGTTCTTCTTTTCCCGGAACCCATACACCGTCTTCGTCCCATTCCCCCGAACCGGGTCGGACAAATACGTAAGGCACGTTATATTTCCGCACGACTCCCCCGAAAGCAAACTTACGCATAACCTACCTCCTACTTGTCCACGATCACATGGGTAATAGAGTCCCGAAGTTCGGCCTCTGCAATAAGGATTTTCTTCCCTTTCTTACGCCGGGCATAAAGCGGGGAAAGTGGCGGCTGCTTAATCCTATTAAAATTAGCAAGCGTCTTCGTTTCCCCAATTACTCCAATCTG
Source organism: Paenibacillus ottowii (assembly GCF_006874425.1). Lineage (GTDB taxonomy): Bacteria > Bacillota > Bacilli > Paenibacillales > Paenibacillaceae > Paenibacillus > Paenibacillus ottowii. Next base: position 726,902 of record NZ_VIJZ01000001.1, on the reverse strand, counting down.
TTCAAGAAAGGCCATAACGTCCATATTACCCATAGCTACAGGGGTTATGTTCGTGCGGACCCACTTGGAGATACCAGCAGCCGATTTTTTCTTTCCTGTCCCGATAAATGAACGAGCTGGGATTTTCATTTTGGCTGATCCGTATTCATGGACCCCGGCAATCATTGCAAGGTCAGCATTACCCTGCATACCTATATGGACCTCTTTTTTAGCGAGCTTGTTTAAATTGGCTATGATTGCCGGAAGGAAACTCGTTTCATCCAGTTCCACATTTGCGCGGCGAGTGCGTGTCCGTCTTGCTCCAGCCATTAGACCCACCTCCCCACATAAGGAGAAAGAAGCGCCTGAACGGTTGAAGAAAACAATGCGTCTGTATCCCCATAGGTAACAGATATATCCCCGACACGTTCAGACTTCACCCCAATTGCTGTGGGATTTTGTAGCATTCCTTGCACAACAAATATACAGGCCACTTCAACCGCCTCCGGTAAGGTGCGCGGATTATCGGCTGAATCATCGCCCGGAAGCACATACCCCGCCTCATACCGAACCGTTATACTACGCTGTCCTGTATTCCATCCTTTGGGCAAAAATAAAATACCGTCCTCGTTGGCCTCGACTGCAAATTGATCCTTATCCATAGTCGCAACACCAGAAAATACCGGAAAATTACGCAACACCAAAAAGGACGATCCAGAACCGTCCAGCACTTCAGTATATGTTTGTTTTTTGAAAGACCTTCGGCAAAAACTTTCTATAGCTTGGGACGCTGCCATAATGTACATGTTAAGGTTGTTATCCTCGCTAGTGTCCTCAATCGGGATACCTAGCTGGCCTTTTACTTTTGCAATCGTGGTAAGCATTACGCTAAAATTCCTGCTGCGCGAAGTTTAGTTTTTAAATCACGCAGTTCGGCAAGCACACCAGCCGCGTCCGTTGCTGCTGTGTCCGGTACTGCTGCTGCTTTTGTGGCTGTTAGCTTGCCATTAAGGGTACTTGTTAAACTTGAATCCAGCTTGGCTACTGTTACAGCACCGTTTGCCAATTTTGCAGCAGTAACAGAACCATCTACCAACTGTGCGGAGCCGCCCAAGTTAACGGCCACACCATCCTTAGTGATTTTTCCGTCACCTACAACGGCTATTTCCCCGCCGATTGTTAACTTATCTGGCGTTGCGTGGTTTTTTGTCAAATAACTCAATGCTGTTTCCTCCTTTCAGGGGCCTAGGCCCCTAAATATTAGGCTTCTACCGGAACACCAGTCAGGATAACAATTGCATCCTCATTTGCTGGCTTGCCATCAAAACGCTGAATGATACGAGTAAGAGTAGTATCATTCTCGAATGCGTCTCCGCCTTCATCAGTCGTTTTAGCTTCTAAGGTTTTACGATCAAAGAAGTAATAACCGACTTCAAAGTTACCAAAAGCAATTTTTGTCTTGCCAGTTTCTGTTTTGATATCATCAAAAACGGCGACTGGATAACTAAACAAGGTGAATACGTCTGCTTGCGTTGGATCGGGAACCAAAACACTTTTACCGTCTGCATATTTCATGTCAGCCAGAGCTTCAGTCGCAGCGGTGTTCATAACCCATTTAGCTCCGCGTCTATATCCTGCATCCACCATATTTTTCAACTTTCTTAGGAGTTTGATATCAACGCCTGAGGTTGGTGTAGGCAAAGTACGGTATTTTGTAGTTGTGAAAATACCCTCTGTGGAATTTTCCCCACCGATTCCATAAAACACTTCGTCATTCTCTGTATTGAGAGAAATTTCAGTGTACCAGTCAAGAAGTTCTGTACTGATAGAAACAGCGCTATCAGCTATCAATTCATTAGTAGCCTCAAAAATCCCGCCGTATTTATGGACCTTGTATTTGATTTCCTCGTATTGTGGGGTATCCATTTTGTCAATCTTGGTTTTTTCGTCGTAGTTCTTCATTTTCAAATCAGTTCCACGGCGTTTCGGACGGCTACCGGACAACGTTCCTACTGGTTTTACTCCAACCAAATTGCGAATAGAGGTTTTAGATTTTTTCTGAAGAATAATATCCTTGCTATCATCTTCAGGGACCAAAATTCCCCCGCTGCCTTTTTCACCTTCGTTCATTGACCGTGCTTCATTCTGCTTCGCCTTAAATGCAGCCCGTTCTTCATCGGACATTTCCGCATTTCGACCAAACTTCAAGTATTTTTCATAGGCGCTGCGGTATTCCTTGGAAGTATCGGCTTTACGTTCTTCATCATCACCCGGTTCTTTTACAGAATCAGGATCAACGGGAGGCGTTTCGATACCTTCCAAACTGCGGTAAGCTTCAATCTTGGCAGAAATGGTTTCTGCTTCCGTAATCAAAGAACGGGCTTCATCAATCTTTCCTTCTTCCACCAGCTTGCGAGCTGCTTCTTTTTTTGCCGCCAATTGTTGGCGTAGTTCTCTTTCTTTCGGGTCCATTTAAATTCCTCGCTTTCAGTATTTGGGTATAAAAAAACGACCCTTACAATCCCAATAGGTCGATTTCAAGCAATAATTTTTCTACTTTCAATTTGTCTCCAGCTCTAAATTCATCTAACGATCGGCAGGACACTTCATTGGATGGATAAGCAGGAAAAGCAACGGGCGATATTTCATACAATTCAGCATTCAGAATTGAACGTTTATATAGCTTTGTCCCACCTTCTCTATCCTCCGAAGACCATTTTTCCTTAGTGACTCGCATTCCAAAGGAAACACCGTCCACATCGCCGCGCTGAATCAATTCCCAGGCATCATTTCCGGAGCTTGTGTTAGGAATGTCCAGTTCAAAGCGCAATTCCTTATCCCCGCTAAATAAACGTAAAGTGCTGCTCTTAGTGTTACCTAGCACTTGAGAGGTATCGTGTGACCACAAGCCTACAACGCCCCGCGTTCTAATACTTTCGTCAAAAGCACCAGGAGCAATTTGTTCAACAAACTCGTCTCCGTACCAGTCCCGCATTACTTCGCTGTCAGTCTCATACTTGATTCCTCCAGTGATGGTTCTCGTCCCGTCTTCCTCAGTCGCTTCCCTCACTTGGAGTTGTATCGGTAGCGTCCGTTTCTCCTTGTTGTCCTTCATCGGATTGTTTCTGCTCAGTTCCTTCACCCCCCTTCGTCGGATTGACTCCGGTTTGTATTTGCTCCAATTTATCCAAAGTTGTGAAGTTCAACGGAATAAGATGTTTATCGCCCATTTCCCCGATATTGTCACGTTCCTCCAGTTCCCGAACTTCGTTAATAGAATAGACACCCATTTGGATCATTTCTTTGTAGTACGCTGCGCGGCTTTGGCTGTCTCCGCGCAGCTCACTGGTAACATTAAATCTGGCGTATCTCCCTTTGTCTCGCGCTCCGTTTTGAGTAAATAACTTGAAATTAGCCTCTTGTTCCCAATTGGTGATGTGCGGCTGAAGCGTGTTTTTGACATACTCAATGGATTGATGTTCTATATTGGAAAATGTCGCCTTGTCCAAAAGTCCAAGTTTATGAGGCGGAATTTTGTACAGCTTGGCAACTTCACTTATACCAAATTTTTGAGTCTCTATAAATTCAGCATCTTTAAGAGGCATACCAATACTTTTATAATCCAGTCCAGCATCCAGCACAGCAATACGATGTGCATTGTTTAGTCCGGTATGCAATCTATTCCATTCCTCACGGGTACGCTCTTTTGCTGGTTTGTCAATCTTCTGTTCCGTCTTGAGTATCCCGCCTATTGACGTGCCGTTTTCATAAAAAGATGATGTGAATTTTTCCATAGCGTTCTGAGAACCAAGCTTCTCACGCAATGCAGCAATTGGACTCATGCCCTTCAATCCGGTGGTGCTGATCAATTTTAAGTGGAGTACATCAGACATGTGTAACTTGCGCTGTACTCCATTCGGAAGAGTTGTTATATACCAAATTTCATTATTAGTCCAATCAATCTTAACGTCAGTCTGTGCAGGATTGAGAGGCCATAGAGCTTTTGGTAATCCCATTTCGTCCCACTCGATGTTGGCGTAGAAATTCCCCCATGTCGCAAGATGAACCATAGATAATTCTTTGAATGTATAGGCGCTCATAAGTGGATTAGATCGGGTCCCAAGCAAGTACGATACTGGATGATCCGTATCCTTGGTTATTTTCCCTCCACGCTTCCGGAATACTTGAACGGGTAATTTACCGATATCTCCACCCAATACAGAACAAACCGTATAGATATTTGAATTTATAATAGAATTCCCATTGCTCACCCTTTTCCCACTGGCCGTTTTTTCACCAAACAGCCAATCCATAAACCATCCTGCCGGATTTTTAAGATCCGACTTCTGCACATCTGTATTTGAGCGCCGCGACCACCATTTCATTTTACGTTTTGCCAAAGTATCACCCCCAATCTACAACGAAAAATCGTCGCTCATGATGTAATCATTCAAGTTAATACTCTTGTTCATGGACAATGTTAATTTGTGACTGTCTATAACAGCGTCCACGGGGTCTATACGCTTCGTTTTCGCTGTGGGGTCCTTGTCTATCTTTATTTCCCCAAAACTGTTACTGGTGGTCTTAGCGTTCGCCATAGACCACGTTAACAACTTATTGCGACGATCATAAATGACGTTGCCTGCCTCAACTTCCAGCCTAAAATCAACCGTTGCATCATTTAGGCTCTTGGCGCTTTGGACTATCTCGACCAGGTCAACACCAAACTCTTCAAGGTCAGACAAAAAGGCATCCGCATTATGTGGGTCATAAGCGATGCCTATTAATTTCAATTTATGTTTTTTGATTAGATCCCGGTAATAAGTAAGGATGTACTTATAGTCCGTCTTCACGCCGCCCATTGTCTCCGTAGGAGTAAGCAGCCCCTCCATAATCCACATGTCATACGGCGCGTGGTCAGACTGCACATGCTCCTGTACCCGCGCTGCCGGAATCCAACTGTGAGAATGGATGTAGTATTTGCGCTGCCCATCCACATCCAAAGGAAATTCCAAGCATCCAGAAGTTAAGTCGCCGCCGCTTGAAAGGTCCAGTCCTAAATAACATTCTTTGCCCTCCATATCTTCTATGGTCGTGTCAGATTCGCAGGCTTGCCAATGCTCCATGTTCATATACTGCGTATCGGAGAACTGAACCCATCGATTCAAGGACTTGGTGAGGAAGTTTCGCAGTTCTTCCCCTTGCTGAACTTTGGCCTTTATCGCTTCCGACCTTAAACTATCTAAAGTTTCAGGAGTCCATAACGGGTTAGCTTTCGGCCAGTTGGCTTCATCCCATACATCGTCGTCTTTGTCCAACTCGCAGATAAAAACGAACTGAGTTTCGTCGGCATGTGCGCCGGATAGAATTAACTTGCAATATTTGTACAACTCATAGCACGGACCGTTGATATTAAAGCCTGCGGTTGTAATAACGGAAATAAGGCATTGCTTTAATTTTTTGGTTCCATCAGCAAGCAGCTTGTACATTTGATTGTCTTTGTGTAAATGATATTCGTCGACGCTCGCAAAATATGGACGGAATCCATCTATCGTTTTCGTATCTCGACCAAGCGCCCTGATTTCACCCTTGGTCAGAGAACAAAGGATAGTGCTCTTATAGTCTTTAACGTCAAATAGCCCCGACTCGTAATCTGAACCACCAAGCTCGGGGTCTGCATCAATGAATTTGATACATTCCTTTAGGACAATTCTTGCCTGAGCTTCTTTTGTAGCGGTGCAGTATACTTGGGGATAATTATAGCCGTCAAAGTTTCCATAAAAGAGGGCCGGGACCGCGTTGCCCAAAGATTTACCGTTTTGCCGGGCCACCTGAACATATGAGGTGCGGAATCGACGGTAACCATCCAACGTAACCCAGCCATTCCAACTCCCAAACATAAAGTCTTGAAAGCCCCATAGTTCAAGCGGCAAAGGTTCCTCGCCTTCTGCCAGCGTGAGGGACTCGGCAAACTCTATAATCTCATGGGCCTTATCTGGATCGAACACGTAAGGAAAATCTTCCGTACCCTGCCGATCCAAGTCTCGAAGGTGGCGCTCACACGCCTGTCGCTGTGCCTGTCCTGAAACAATTCTACCGGACACCACTTCCAGTGCATAGGCCGTTACCCGATCCGTCTCACCGACAGTGTTGTAAGGGTAAATCTGCGGGTTAGCCACTACGGTTCCCCCCGAACTTTCCGAACTTGCTTGAGGTCTTCTCCGGTTCCTTCGGCTTCGGAACATTCTTTACCTTAGACAAAGGGTTTAAGAAAAGACGGTCCTGCATTTTGAGAAGCATGTCCATCTTCTTGTTGATTGCCGTTTCGATTTTTAATACACCTTCTAAGGAAGCAAGTTGGGAAAGGTACTTTTGTGCCCTCAAACCATACTCGTTCAAATCTTCTTCCGCTTCCTCAGCTTTGCGAGTTAATTCTTCAAAATATTCATCAAATACATAATCTTCAATGGAAATTCGCTCAATTTTTTGATACTGTTTCAGCAGCTTTTCGTACTCTGAATATGTCCGGCAGTACATCGCCAATAGTCCCACATCGGAGCTAGAAAGCAAATTCACACCTTCAGCAGCCGCCGCTTTATAATCTTTCATGCACTGTTTCCAGTGAGCGAAAGCAACTGTATCATCCTTTACAAACACAGGCGGTTTCAGCTTTTCCAGCTCAGTTTTTCCGAGCTTAACCTCACCTTCTTTACGCGCCTGAATCTGTGCTTTGGTTAATCGGTTCGGATTGCCCCCCGCGATGTGAAGGTCAATCGGTTTTGCATTTCTCCCCATCCGGGCGCACCTCCAAATCCCGAAAAATTTATAAAACGAGTTTTTACGCGAAAAAAGTCCGACGCGGTCTATTCCAAAAAAAGTTTTTAGAAATTTGACCCCCCTTCCCCTTTTCTAAGAAATAATCTTAAATTTATTTTTTTCAAAAAATTCATTCAGTACCTGCCTAACCTTCTGTTGCACGTCCTGCGTTGTACACGTCTGGTCAAGGTCTATCTCCACTCGCATGTAGTGTCTACCGTGTAGCTGTGCATTAACTGTTACATCCTTGGTGGCTGCGGCTAACCTCTTCGCTTCCTCGTACTCATCAGTCAATCGGTCATACTCTACTAATTCCTGCGGTGTACCTTCCAACTCATAGATTCCCATTCTAATGATCATGCGTTATCCCTCTCTCTTCCGTGCTTATTGACTATATCGCACACACGTTGAGTACGTGCAGCCTTGGCGATAGTCTTATCAAACAGAGAACGTCCTAGCAGCCTATCCCACCAACGCAACCGTACCGCTACAGCAGTGAAGCGCCCTGTTGATCTACGGCCTAATATGATATGGTTTGTCCGGTTGTCTATAGGCTGTATGTGGTGCAAATAGAAATCAGGCATGATAATTACCCTCCTGCTTAGCCTTATCGTACTCAGCGTTCAACCTTAACACTTGGAATACTTCCTCATGCTCAAGGCTAATGTCACAACGCCTCTCCAAATTACGCAGAATATATCCTATACGCTCATCTTGCCTACTTACAGCCTCTCGCCATCCTTCTGGCGGCTTAGGTGGCGCGTCTACAGTCTTCTTTATCATACGATGATCCACCCCACAGATTTAAACTTACTAATCAAAATATGCACATCGTTAGCCACCTTAAACAGGTTATAGTAGGTCTTTGGAAGACCTATGTAATTGCTTGTTGCGGCGTCAACCTCTGTTCTGAAATACTCGGCTTGTTTCGCCGTCAAAAATGCGTCAGCGTTTATGACTGCTTGGAATCCATCCGCAGACACAGTTACACTAACAACGCTATTGTATACAACCGTTATAGGATCATAGCTAGCTCCCATTCCCAAAACCCCCATCTTCTTTTGCTGTCTTGGTATCGTGGCATTGCTTACACAGCGGTTGCCAGTTATCCCTATCCCAAAACAGTTGCTTGTCTCCCCGGTGCGGGATGATATGATCGACTACTGTCGCAGCAGCCAAGTACCCACGTTGGAAACAGTAGGTACATAATGGGTGCTTACGTAGGTAGCCTTCACGTGCCTTGCGCCATTTGCTATCATAGCCGCGCTCGGCTGCTGTGCCTCTCTGCTGGTCATAGCTGCGTACTTGCTCTTGGTGAGCCTCACAGTACCTCTCATTGCCTGCGACCAGTTCCTTGCATCCCTGCTTACCGCAGAATCGTTTAAGAGCCATTAACACCGCGTCCTTGCCACAATGCGTACAGGGCGACGATCAATTACCTGAGACTGTAGCCTTTGCCGATAATTAAGCTTCATGTATGTAGGAGAAATGTGTGGGCTGTATTCATATAGCCATTTCAGATCGTCGACTGTAATTTTTCTGAACGCTTCAATCAGTGGGGCAAATGATTCTTTGATGCTTTTCCACATAGCGGCAGCAGCTTCATGTAGCTTGCGAATAGTGTCCTCAAATGTTTCTCGCTGCTCTTTGGTCAGTCCGTTCATAACATCATCCCTTTCTACAATTCACCCACATGCATGTTTGTTTTGTTCCTGTCCAGTTACCCCATACGCAGCCTTGACACTTGATCGGCTGTAGAGGCGAAACAGCAGGCACAGGCGGTGGGCGCTTGGTTGACTTAATCATGTATGTTCCCCCGGATAATAATAAATGGCGCACAGCGGAATCGAACCGCCCATAGTCCTGTATGCACCACAAGCCCGGCATAAGCCGGGTAAGGTGTTACAATAGCTCTGTTGCAAGTTGCTTGAGCACTGGTGGGGTGGCAATAAGTTTACCGTCCGACTTGTTACCGTTAACGTAGGCTTTATCTTCTCGGGCATAATAAACAACGCCTTGACCCTCGACGATCGGAAAGCCGCTTTCATCATCCGTCAGGGATGTTTGAACGTGCTTGCCGTGCTGTGCTGCGTGTTCTTCATCATGCAGATGTAAAATACCATCAGAGCTGAGAAATGCGAAACGTGGTTTTACAGACATGCTAGTTTCCTCCTTGTTATGGCATAGCAAAAAGGAGAACGAATTTTCGTTCCCCTCATGCTTGCTTATGGATTGGTGAAGCTAAGGAAAAGTTTCCTGATCACCAAATTTCGATGTTATAAATATATCAGATCAAAAATCAAAAATGTGATAACTATCTTCTATCATTTTACTATTATTTTTCTAAGATTTTCGTTCTTTTACTTTTTTGTTTGGGATATAATACATTACACATACCAAAATAAAAACTAAAGGATGTTGTATATGGCTCCTGTAAGTGCTGATTTTCTACTTAGTTTAGGAATTGAAAACATAATTAACTACCTGCGTAAATCCAGAGCAGATGAAGAACACGAAAGAAGAACAGGCGAAGATGTTCTAAAAGCCCAAAAAGAGTTAATGGACAGAGTCCTTGAACCTTTGGGAATCCCTTATACTCAGCGGCCCGAAGTCGGGTCCGGTGACAAAATATCAACACGGCCAGTTTTCCAAGGTGTCATTGATGATCTTCGCATGAAGAAATACCAGGCTATTGCAGTTAAAGAGATATCACGTATGGGCCGTGGCTCTTATACTGATATGGGTGTTATTTATGATTTAATAGTTGATAATCGGATTTTCATTTTAACTCCTTACAAGTTATATGATCCTCGTAACCCGTCTGACCTACGGCAAATCCGATTTGAACTCTTTATGTCTCGTGAAGAATTTGAAACAACTAGAGAACGTCTATTTGGAGGGAGAGTGAACAACGCAATTGCAGGCCGTTGGGTTGCTGGTCCTGCTCCGTTCGGATTCGATTATGATAAGGATTCGAAAAAGCTAGTTATAAATGAAGAGGAAGCTAGTATTGTGCGTATGATTTTTGATTATTATGTAAATGGTGTGCCAGAATCTGACGGAACAAGACGTGCTGTTAGCTTCCGGGCTTTGGCTACATATATAAGCAAAAAGACATTGATACGGACACCTAAAGGAAAAAAAGAATGGCATCCAAATCAACTATTACAGCTAATAAGCAACGAGCGGTATATAGGAACATTGCGTTTCCGAACTACACAGAGAATCAATGGGAAAATGGTCCAGCGTCCAGAAGAAGAACATATAATCGTACCGGATGCATTCCCGGCTATCATTAGCCCTACCACATGGTTACAGGCACAGGGCAAATTAATTGACTCTGCTCATAAACCGCGTAACAAGATGGATTTTTCCCCTTGTGAACTTGCTGGCCTATGCGTGTGCCAGAAATGCGGCCGGAGAATGGTTAGACAATACAGCGTTCAAAACTACAAAACAAAATCGGGGACTATAAATAAATATCACAAAGAATTTTTGTGGTGTACTACTTCCGGCTGTACATTTTTGAAATATAGATCTATAGAAGAAGACTTACTGGAAGTGTTGCGGCATTTTTCAAATTTAGATAAGGATATTCTACAAGAACAACTCTCCCAACTTATTGCAGAAGATAAAAAGGTTAATTATAAAGAAGACGTTTCTTCATATATTGAGTCGCGAAGCAAAGAACTAAAGAAGCGGATGAATTTCATATATGAAAAATATGAAACTGGCAAGTATACAGATGAAATGTTTGACGAAAGAAAAGCGGAGATTGATTCGGAGTTACAGGAGCTTGCCCTTCTAGAAGCAGAAGCAAGTAAACCACTTCCTACGGAGAGAAACCAAATTGATATTGATGTGGTGAAGAATAATCTAACATCTGTTCTTGAGGCGTACCAAGCAGCAGAAGATAAATCTGATCGTAATAAAATACTGAGAAGTGTCTTTGATCGTGTTATTGTGGAATTAACGGAACGAGGTCGGGGCCGTATTCCTGCTAAATATGTATTGTACCCAGTTTTAAAGCCGGGTTTGGTTACGCGTGATTTCTTTAGTCTTATGAGTATATAACCTATTCATCTGTTATGTCATGATATATGCAAAAGAAAAACGTTGGTGTAGCAGCCTTTTTTCATAAGCTACTTATCTATAAAGAAAGAAGCCACCCCTTATTCTGGAGTGGCTTCTTTCTTTATGGCTTGTTTAATTGCTATTTCAGCGATTGTACGGTGAAGGTCTTCTAATGCGTTTGTCGGCCCCTCACAGGGCGGGATTATAATTCCAATGAGTCCGTTTTTGCCTTGAATGTACGTTGTGACCTTACTTTCAATTTCCACTTTTTTATGTGCGTGTGAGTCGCCATAATCCCCTGGACTTAACATTGTTCCCTCCCCTCCGATCTTGGTTGTATAGTTTATTCGAAGCTGCTTGTCCGTATGTTCGCGCGTTTTGTGTCTATTAAGCTCTGTATGTTGATAATCCCAAAAGCATGAAAGCTATATGCTAAATTTTGAAATGCTTTTCTTCGCAATTTTGCGTAAGTGTCCTTACTAATGGGATGATCCATTTTGAAATTGTAAACTGCGTAATCAGTTGGCATGTCGTCACCCAAATATTTTAATTCGATTATCTCTCTATACTTTGGATACAGGTAACTGACAGCCAGTTCAACGTTTTCACAAAATTGTCTGCGGTGTTCAGGCTCGAACACATTAAATATTGCAACATTCGCAGTTGAATCGCTTGTTACATTGGTTGGACCACTCGGACGATCTTGATAACTGGCCGTTATGGTTGCCTCTCTCTGTTCAATTATCGTATTCTTAAATATTTGATATTTTTCAAAAACACCTACTATTGCATTTTTTGTCTTCTTATTATCTAGCTTTGGTAAATCGGTTGTTGGTTGGCTCATACTCAACCCCCTGCTATATCATTCCTGCGGTTGGCCTTGTCAAAAGCCTGCTGCATATCCGTTCTAATACGCGGTGTGTACATACGATGCTTCTGTATGCACTCAATCTTTTCAGCTCTCCATTTCGCTTTTTCAAATTCATAGACTAAATGCGGATGTCCTTCTGAGACATCGTACAAGGGCTGTAGGCGCTCTCTTTCGTTTTTGATTACTCTACGTTTCCTCCGGTTATCTTGAAGCTGCTGAGAGATATTTAATCGCATATCGTTATCAATCTCCATGAACTCTAAAGCGTGAAGCAGGTCCGTACATTCCAAATCGTAATATCGAACTTCACGGTCAAGGTGTTCATACTCTGTTTTGATACCTTTCAAAATATCACTAAGCTGTTGGGCTACTTCTGCGGCTTCTATCCTCAATTTTCATCTCCCCTTTTTTATAGGGGCTTTATCATGTTTTCCAACCTTCATTCCTAGCTCAAGTCCGTCCTCAAATTCAGATCCGCTCATATCTGTAATTACAGCGTCCCCAAAAGGAATAGTAAGGAGGTTATTTTGACCCTCATAGTAAGGCCCGTTTTTCACTATGAAATCATTTGGCCCCCATGCTGGATCGTTATACATAACTTCCACTTCTTTACCGACCAATTTTTCATATGGCGCTCCTACTGGAGCTGAACGTACAATTATCTTCATAACTCGTTCCCCGTTTCCAGTTGAAATCTATCTCGTGCTTTCTTCTCCCGCCGATCGGGACCAATCATTTCAATTCGCTGAGCTTGTCCAATAATCCGGCTGGCAATCTTCCTGCCATTCAGAGGCAAGCGCAGATGTATACGTTCCGTTGCGTAATTGCTGGTGATAATTGTAATCTTGTTTTTATCCATGCGTTCATTTAGGATGCTGTACAGCTTACCTTCAGCCCATTCAGAATATGAAGCGGTGAACAAATCATCTATCATTAGCACAGGAACGTTATAGTAGCGGCTCAAAACTTCTGTTTCACTCTCTTCACTGTTCCGACTATAGGTAGACCTGATATCCCCGAAAAGTGTTTCCTCGGTAACATAGAGGCCCGGTATGCGTCTTTCAGCCAACGCGTTAGCTATACAATCCATCAAATACGTTTTGCCAGTGCCGTATGCACTCTGATTTCCTTTAATCCGGGTTTCATCCCCAAAGATATAAAGCCACGTTCCTTTCTCTTGGTGGGCTTCGATGTTATCAACGAATTTCGTAACCATAGCAAAGTGCTGGGCATTCTTCGCGTCAATATCAGCATTTTTGAAAGTATGCTGCTTTTGCTCATAATTAAAGCTGCTATTTGCCGTATATTTTGTTAGCTGCCGATCCAGCAAGCATGAGCAGGGCTCCACTTGCGCCACCTGCACCTTCATAGGCGCCCCATGTTTGTCCGTATACCCCTCTTTCTCTACCCAGCGGAATGTATTAATGGTTCCGGTATAATCACACTTTGGACATCCCTCATGTGCTTCTAATTCGCTGTAATAGCTCTTCGGAAAGAATTCCGTCTTCTCCTTCCTTTGGCTTTCCAAGGATGAGGTCTTCTGTTGGGCTTTCATAGTTTCTACTCTCTTGAGAAGATCCCGCATGACTGGTTTTACGCTGTCCACGTCCTCCACCTCCCTGTTGTTTTTTGAACGTTTCAAATGGATTGTTCTCACTCAAGAACTGATCAATGTTTTTAGCATTCATGAATTTTTCCAAAGTGAATTTGTAGGTGTACCAATATAAATCACTTTTAATGATGGTGTTGTAATTGCTTATGGCTTCTTTCATTTCCTCGAAGCTCATATTTTTTAATCTGGCGTTTATACTGGATTGCATTTTTTGAGTTAGTTCTCGATGCTTGATAATTTCAAGCGAATTCCAATAATCATATATATCTTTTAAAACATTATTAGATTTATTTAAGTTCTTTAACTTATTGTGTATTGCCCCTGCTTTGCCCTCACTTTGCCCTTGCTTTGCCCTTGTAATGCCCGTTTCATTGCCCTCTGCTTTGCCCTTGTAGTTATCGGAATCCTGATAAACCCCGTAATTAACAATGGTTAAGAGCAATCCACGCTTTGCCCGTGCTTTTGCCTCATCCTTTGCCAAAAAATCATGTTTTTCTAATTTTTCAATCGCGTTACGCACAACTTTTACTGTTACTTGCTTGTCTCCAATATCATCCGCTATCATTTGATAAGAGGTTGCAATTTGCCCCCGTTTAAGGGGGATAATCTCACCATTTCTAACAACCTCACAATCTTGATATGCGGCTTGCAAAAGCAGTTCAATCATTACCAATCTATGAGTAGCCTTGAGAGAAAGCCAAAGATTAGACTTCCTAATTTTTCGCGCTAAGATGATATATCCATTAGGGATAAAGTCATTCATTTCACCACCACACTATTCTGTGACTTAAGTGTCATTTGCTTGGACCGATTGTTTCAATCTTTCCCCGTTGACACATGTAATGTTTTTAAAAAGCGATATCCCTCAATGAACCCTTTAACAAAGGCTTCTTCTTCTTCATATCCAGCAACAATATTGAAATCGCCTTCCAGATCGCCTAATGCTTCTTTTTCCTTTTTAGGCAATTTATCGCGTAAGGCAGAAAAATTATCACAAAGAATTTTATTGGCTTCTTCGATGTGTGGGAGCATATCCCGGGAAGTGTTACGGGTTAAAAATTTATGTGTAGCCAGTTCACGAAGAACCTCAATCATTCCGTTTTCGAATACATCCGTTAACACGGGTTCACTATCCATAGGGTCTTTACCTTGAAGTCTTCTGAAATCAGGCTCAATTGCTCTAAAAGAAACCATCTGGCATCTGTTCATGTTCAACTCTCCCCATTTTTGGGGACAGCCCTTGCGCTTTATGATGACATGACTTATAATGTGCGCGTGGGCTTGTCCCTTGATTTATGTCGCCTTAACGCCCGGCCAAGGTATTGTTAAGGCTTTTTGTTTGTTCATCATAGAAACCCTTGATTACACCAAAATGGATTTCTTCTGCATATGTTAGATCTTGAACAGCTTTAAATATCTTTTCTGAAATCATTTCTCTAGTGAACACTTCATCCTGCTGAACAATGCAAAGTAATTCGATTAAATCCTTTTTGATTTGCGTCACATTATCATGACAATTCAAATGATCAATTACCATAGGGTCCATTCCCATTACACGCTCACCGCCTCTCTACGAGCTTTGTATACGTCTTCTGCTTTTCCTGCATGAACATGATTGAAAGATATTTTGTAGTATTGCAACAGACGAAAGAACTCGTACGTTTCCGCTCTTGATGCATCTTTCTCCCAGCGTTTTAACTTAGCAACTGAAATCCCCGTTTCATCACTAACCTGTTCGATTGACTTCTTGCAGTTCTCGCGAACTTGCTTCAGAGTTAAATGATTAGCAAGACTCATTATCGCTGCCCCTTCCCTACGGCATTTAAAATGTCCGTTATGGTTCTACTATCCTTGATATACCGTTCATAAGTGTGTTCAATCCAACGGATAGCTTCATCTCTCCCCATACGCCGTACTTCTTGTTTGATAGCCGCTGCTGTTTTCCCATATCTGAAAGAGGCAAGCAATTTGTAATATTCATTCATAAAACTGATAGCTACAGGGTTTTTCTCATCAATCATGGTCAAGTAACTGAATTTAATTAGCCCACGCGCAGAAAAGAGCTTGCCTTCTGGATCGTCAGGATTGTCCATAACGTCTATATCACTTTCATAAGCTGGAATAGTGTAATTTCCTTTTCCTTTCTTTAGTCTCCGCATAGTTACGCTGGGCGCATCAACTTGTGATTGATACAAAGCAAAACGTACATTGCGTTCATAGTCATGATCCCAACCCTCTTCTTTAAATCCATTCAAAACTTCTAAAATGCCAGCAGCCGCTTCTTCAATGGTCATAGCATTAGGGTAAACAGAGTAATCTTTCCCGTTAAACACAGCCACTGCATATTTAGACAAAGGGTTTTCTTCTTCTATCGGGAAAGCGAATATAGTACCTCCTAGACGCTTATGCATATCAGCAGCTCTTGCTTTCAATTCTTCATGCATTTTCATAGGTCGCCACCTTCAAAATCCATAAACGGGCCAAATAACTCTTCTGTCTTTCTCCGCATCATTTCCCGAGTTTGGGGATTTTTCGTTAATTCATCCATCATATAATCCATACAATGATGGGTTAAAGGTTCATTTCCTACCTTCGTGACCAACATCGACATTAACGGTTTATTTCGATCTACCCAGCGTTTCCAATCCTCATAACCGATTGATAACATACTGCGAATTTCCGCTTCACTGTAATAACCACTTGTCTCATCTACGTACATAGCATATTCAAGAACGTATTTGGCATTATGGCGAGCGTGATCTTCACATTCCATTAAGCAAGATTGCATGAAAATGTAATCATCCTGTTCATAGTAAGGATCATTCCGCATGACTCTAATTTCATCAATTGTTTTTATGATTTTTTTGGCTTTGGAAATCATATCATCCAAAATCCGGGCTTTCATTTTAGAAATAATAATATTTTGGGTCCATGCCTTTCGTTCACGAGTTTTAAAATCACCTTCTGTACCAGCTTCGATAAAACGTTCTAAGATCCCATGGCTAGCTGATTGTAATTTGTCGTACTTTTTCCCCATATTCTCATAATTTTTATTCATTTGTTTCGTTCCTTTCTGATTAGGTTTTTGACAAGTACGGCATGTTGTAACGGATTACCAAACCACATACGGGCCAGTTCTGGTAATGATAAATCAGAACAATGTTTGTCCATTAGCTTCTTCAATCTCCCTCATAAGGTTATTAGGTGGAGTCCAATGTGGGACATATTGCAATCCACGGTCAAAATCCTTCGTGAAAGTATTGCTGTAAGAGTTGATCCCAAAAAAGTCTTGATAGTCATTCCACATAGCCTGATAAGCTTTATTGCGTAGGCTACTATTCTTGTAGGCGGCCGATTTCTTTCCGCCAAGCAGTCCGACGATTCTGGCATTGCCTGCTTTCCTTAATTCGCGTTGTTGACCATAGTCAATAGTGGTGTGATTTTCCAGATGTTCCACGCGAGAATCAAGCTGTTGAACCTTGGCATCTGTTATAAAAATGGCTTTAAGTTCAGGACTAAGGCTATCAAAGTCAAACCCCTTTGGAATAAATGCCTCTGCCAAAATATCTTTGGCTTTCAATTGGTATTGAACCAACTTATCCGCAACTTCCGGTTGGTTTACTTGCATATTGGGTGTGATAGAGATTTTCGCAAGCCAGAGCGGTAGATAGTCAAGCTCAATCCCTAGCACCTCTCTTTGCTGCCCCCCAAATTTGAGGGGTAGTTTTTTTGCCCCCTGTTTTAGAGTGGCATCTTCCTGAATATTGCTTACTTGCCGATCCTTTTGTTTTTCACTTAGACCAATTCCATTACAAACATATGAGACTCCGATATAAACCTTCCCATCATTCGCTTTGACTCCAAGCAATTCAGTTCCATTGAAAGGAACCATTTTTTGTTCAATTGGTTGAATGTTATCCATGCCTTCCCTCCCTACTGAATACAAAGCTAATTATGTTCATATTGTGGCTCCCTTGTATAATTTGGTCACTGATAGTTAAGGCTGATGATTGAACTCAATTTGAATACCGAGAGCAGCGCAGACCTCGTTGATAATGCCTTCATGCCACCTCCGCTCACCTTTTAATAAATCACTAATGTACTGGTAACTTCGGTGTGTGGCCCGGGCTAAGTCAGCTTTACTCATTCCCTTTGCTTCCATAGCAGCCTCAACAGCTTCTGTGAAATTCATTGTTGTTCACCTCCATGACTAAATAATAAGCATTATGCTTACATATGTAAATGAGCAAATTTAAGCATTATGCTTAAATATGGAGCATTTCTCTGATATTATCAGCATTATGCTTCAAATTGCTCATTTTTTCAGCATTTTGCTTATTGTTTAAAAACATGGGGAATGTTATTATCATTACAGCAAAATGCTTAAATAGAAGGAGCGGTAAACTAATGTCTGGTGCGGATAGTAGATTAAAAAGAATAAGAAAAGAGAAGAAAATGAGCGGTATAGCAGTTGCGAAGGCTTTAGGGATTACGCCTCAATACTATTACGATATTGAAAAAGGGGAACGACGATTAACAACCGAAATAGCCGGGAAATTGGCTAATTTATATCAAACCACTGTTGATTATCTAATTGGAGTAACAGATGTTAATCAATTTGAAATTGGTAAAAATGCAAACAACCCCGATAGTCACGAAGAATCGGAGTTGGCTGAAATACCTATAGAGAGACTAAACCAGTACAAATTGAGCTATAAAGGTCATGACCTGAGTAAAGAAGAAGCTGACGATATTATCGAACTTCTGGAGGCAGCTCTAAAACGTTGGAAGAAATGATCTCTTCTAAACGCTGTTCAACTTCCGTTGTGTCAATCCCTTGATATTGGTTATGTAACATTTCTAAGTAACATTTCAAATCAATTTTTGAATCCATAAACAACACTCCTAAATTAAATGACGTCCGTTTTTGAGAGGTTGGAATCAGTATACCACAAAAATACGAACAAAAATACGAACACTTGATTAAAATGGAATACATAGAGAGGAGACCCGTATGGATTACCGGCTTGGGGCTTGCCTCTTGCTGGAGCGACTTGAAGAGAACAAAATGAATCAGGCTGATTTTGCTAGAGTAATGGGGGTTTCAAGGCAATTCGTCAATAAGCTAATAACTGGAGAACGTAAAATGTCCCTTGAATTCGCCTTTAATGCAGCTTATCGACTTAACTGCAGAATCACCGACCTATATGTACTTGAAGTCGTCCGCAAGCAGGTGGAGTAGTTTTTCTGCTCCCCCACAGCCTTATTGTCACCCATATGGGTAACAAACAAATGACTGGTTTATGTTTTTATTAAATCCCAAATACTCTCATTTGTAAAAGCAAATTCATATATGAATTTTACAGTTTCGACAACAAGTTTCGACAGCATCCTACTTAAGACATATGTTATAGTTACATGTTCCATAAAAAAAGAGCCGCTGTTAACCTAGCGGCTCTCTACTAATTATAAAATATAATATCTGGCTTTAATCTCGCCAAAGCTGCAGCTATTTTTTTATATCTCAGACCTGCCATTGTGCAGGTCATTTTTTTGTAGCTCTGGCTACTTTGAAATTCAGCAAGTTTCAAGTTTTCGTTTATCCCCGTCAGTTCATCTACATTTATAGTGTAGGAACGATCAACATTGTAAAATCTGTACCCTTCGCTATTAAATAGCATTTCCCAATATCCCAATGGTCCAACTGTGTAAAAAACGCCGTCAAACGTATGCATTGCGATACGTTGGATGCTGCTCTGGCTCTCAATAAAGAGGATCGTACCCACATCCAGTAGTTTTGGGCCCCTGTCGTGCTCCACGGTGACTGAAATTATCATGTGTCCTCCAAGCTTATTTCATTAGTTCCTTTGGCGGCTTTGGATTGTATACGTAAAATAAACTAGCCACCACAACAGTCATTACAGCAAACGATGATAAGCAAGTAGCCAGGGCGTAGTAGGTGCTTCTTTTAATGTTAAGCTTCTTCATGTGTTGTTTCACCTCCTATCCTAAAGTTAATTAACAGTATGGTTTGTGACAAAAAGCTCACTGCCGTAATTGGATCAGCAAAGTAAAAATTGAGCCCAACCACACACAAGGCCAGCACTTTAAGCAACGGAAAGTATTTTGGTGGTATACGTGTTTGGTTTTCGATTCCCGCTGGTGCAAAAGCTAGAATTAAAAGCATACTGACCAATGTTGCACCTATCGTCCAGTTGTGATCCAAGCTGATGAACGATAAGCCAGTAAACAACAGTGTGGAAACAGCTACACAGCCCATGCCACTTTTAAGGTGTATACCTCCAGTCATTTGACGGAGAAAGGCGAATGCCGCCATAATCGTCACCACTTCCCTCGTGCGGCCTGTAAAAACCGATATAACGAGGGTCAAGCCCGTAATAAACACCATATTCAATAAGACAGCCAATGCATGCTGTAATACTGGCACTGAGGCCGGATGGTCTGGTACAACACTTTTGATATGTTGCGCCATTCGTAAGGATAATGGCTCAATCATATTCTCTCTCCTTCCGCAGCGCGTAATATAGAAACATCCCCGCTGCCAGTGCAAAATAGGCTATATTAAGCCATACATCGTTTACATACGCTATTACTGTCAGGGTTGCCAGCGCTCCTATGATTACGATAATGACAATGTTCTGTTCCCATTTAATTCGTAGTTTGTCAAACGGGGCTATAAAACCTATTCCGAATTTATAAAGCAGTCCTGATACGATCAACACGACTGCACTGGTCACGGCTTGTAACAAAGACCCCTTTGCCGATCCCCCTTGTAATTCGCTCATAGGTACATCAGAGTACATAAGCAATAAGAGTATTGTTTGGAACAGTGTATAGACAAAAAAACCAGTCACCGACAGTATACAAGACCATATCAGCGGTACTTTAACTATCGTTGTTATTAGTAGCACCATTAACAGTATGTTTATTACTGGAGCCAGAAAAGCCAATTGTAATTCTTCCCGCAGAACGAAACTTTGGCACGACATTAGTAGAGTCACTACTAAGGCCTGCCATTGGAAGTCCAAAGCTTTTAACCTAAAAATAGTCAACGTCAATACAAAAGCCGCAAAACTCTCAACCACTGAAAAAGTTATAAACATAGACGTATCCCACATCTACTACTCATCCTCTGCATTTTTTCTTTCTTCCCCTGTAAATATACGATTTTCGGCGGTTTTGCTCAAGCCAAATTGGGAAGTATTTCATGTTTTTGTAGAAATATTTTCCTAGGTCTGATAGACTATATCCATATATTATTGATCAATAGGAGGAAGTAAGTTGAAGAAAACTTTAAGTCTCACGGTTGCAGCTATCGCGGCGATTAGCCTGCTTGCTGGGTGTGGAGCTGACAAGACCGCTATTAAGGACGAAACACCTACGCAGGCAAAAGTAGAAAGCCAACCAGCTAAAGAAACTAAGGCTGCTGAACCAGCGACTACTAAAGAAGGGGCTGCGCCGGTTGAAGCAGAGAAAAAGCCCGACGACATTTGGACCTACTATAACGATGCAAAATGGACAGATACATGGAATGGTGTTACTTCTACTATTGAAAAAGTAGTTGTTACTGACCGCGCTCCTAAAGATGGAAATACAAATGATCTTACAGCTTCTGCTGTTGGAGTGAAATTCAAAGTTGAAAACACCACTAAAAAACTTTTCACTACATACCCTGACCAAGCGGAATTGATTACCTCTACTGGTGAACAGGTTCAAGCAGACATGGTGACCTCTGATCACATCGGCGGAGAAATTGAAGAAGGCGTTATTAAAGATGGGAATATAATTTGGTTCCTGAAACGCGGTCATGCTGCTGATATCAAATGGATTAAAATGAAATGGTATGTCATTGAGGGTAACGGTATGGAACCTACTCAAGATAAAAAAGAATACTCAGTTAAACTTGAGCTTAAATAAATAAAGCCCCGGAGCAATCCGGGGTTTTAATATTTGACTATAGTCAACAAAGGCAATCCCATTGCCTGTATAGTTTCAGTGTGGTAACATAATAATATAAATAAGGGGAGTCGCTAGCTCCCCCTGAACAACGATGTGCCTCACGGCGCGCATTATATTACTGTTAAGACAGCAAAACCCACCGTAGGCGGTCAACCTTAGCGGTGGGTTTTGCGCTTGTTACGTCTTTTACGTATCCATCGGTAAACTTTCCGTGAACTAAACCATAGGCTTAGAATCGTTGAAATTACTTTCAGGATCATGTAAAACGCACCAAGTGCAGTCATGGCGTCAATCACCTCCTTTACAGAAGGCTGCGCCGTGACCCCACCCGTTGTCCAATCCAGATTATACCACACAAGTCCTCATGTTGAGGGCTTTTTATTTTGTTCAATAAAAAAAGAGCAGCGAGGTTTTACCCCTCCTGCTCTTTTACATACTCAATAATATCGTTGGGCTGCACATCGAAATATGCACACAGCTTTTCAACGACCTCCAAAGATACGTACTCACCTTTATCGAATTTTGCGATAGTAGACGGTCCCAAACTCAATTCTGTACGCAAATCCATTTTTTTCATTCCTCGTTCAACCAACAATTTCAACAAGGGCTTATACGTTATAGCCATCGAAAGACCCCTTTCCTGTAATTTATATACGCATTATAATATTTTAATTACAGAAAATCAAACATTTTTGCTTGACCAAAAACTACAGGATGTGATATATTATTTACAGGAAGTGAAACACAAGCTTCCGAAAGGGGTGAAAGAAATTTGAGAGCAATAGATTGGGTCTTGCTCTCCACCGCACTCACAAACCTGATAACTGCAATTATCGGTTTGGTCAAAGTGTTTAAAGAGAGCAAGAAAAAGAAAAAGGTACCTAAACGACGCGGGCAGCGTAAACGTTAAAAGTACCAGAGGTGGCGGCTAGTATAGCGCCATCTCCACCCAATCTTAACATAACAGTTTGATATATACAATTGGCGGCGGCCTTACGCAAGGAGACGTGAAATGGAAAAGAAAAAAGCAGAATACCGCAGCAATGGATTAATTCATGTTCCAGATATTCGTATTGAGTACAAAGGATTCATAATCCAACCCAAGTTGGATATGGGGCGAAATCCTTGGCGGATAAAGGGGAATGATATACGGCGTGGCTACATCGTTATGGAGAATGGTTGTCTTGCAATGCCTGGAGGCGCATGGGCCTGTTCAGTTGTTGAGGCAAAACACATGATTGACACCTATCTCGAATCAGGCGGGGACGTACAGAAGTTTTGGGAATTGTTACGTAAGGCTGAATATGAAGAGTATGATGAGGTATAACGCGGGATTCCATGCTCCATTATAGGAGGTAAGTCTATGTATGATGCCATCTTATGGACCATATCTATATCTGGATGGGCAATAAGTATTGTTGCTCTATTGTTAAGTATTCGTAATTACTTTAAATAACAAAAAAGCTCTGCCGACCAATTAAGGTTAGCAGAGCTTTTTCTTACTTGCTCAATGTGTATTAGTCTTTACTCCGCAGTTACAGGCATTTGTTCTGTTGTTGGTGCAGGAACAGACTCAGACTCAGGCTGAATAGGAGCAGGAGCAGCGGGTACAGCTTCTGCTGTAGCTTGGGCTAATAGCTCATTTACTTTAGCTGCCAAACCAACCATAGCCTCTTTCGCCGCTACTCGTGCAGCTTCTTCTGTGCTAATATCGTCTCCTGCAACCGCTATAGCAGTTTCCTCTGTACTAATGGGTTTTTGCTTGGCTTTGTAGTCTAGGTACGCCTTTTCGATGGCCCCCTGAATCTCTATGTCAGTAAGGTAAATACCTCTTTGTTGTAGTTGTCTGGTTACATAGGATAAAGCCTGTTGTAGCTTTTTCGGACCGTCTGCCTCTTTGAAAACTGTCTTAGAGAGAGAGAATCCTTCTTCCGCCAATTTGTGCAACAGGACGCGCTGTGACTCCGTTGTACGGGCGTTTATCCACTCATTAGCCTTCACCTTAATCGTGTTCAGTCCAGCTATAACAATGGCTGTCAGGACTCCTAGAATAGCTGTAGCGACGGTACTTACATATGGTTGTACGGTTTCGATAATTGTTTGCATGATTATTTATCCCCTTTCGTTTTCAACGATGCGATTTTATTTTTTGAATCCCAGGACACTACAGCGCCGTATGCCTCCGCAACGGGTCTTAGCTGCACATATGCCACTCCTTCGACCAGTTGGATAAATTGCAGCTTGGCTCCATTTAAATAAGCGACCTTGAGACTGGTGTCCCAATGACACGATAAACCCAACACAGTAGCAAGCACACGCAACGGAACATACGTCCTGCCACTAAAGAGCAGCGTCTTCCCTACCTGTTTGCCATTTACGATGAACGTACCGGACGTGACTGTCTCCGGCTGCTCAGGGCGCTTTGTGAAACGTTCACGTAGCTCGTCCGCCGTACCATCATACTCATTCATATCCACGTTCCCTTTTATTCCTGCTACCTTGCCGCTGTCGCTGTATTGCCAAATATCCCAACGTTTCCACGTCACTGTATCGCTCGGTACGCGCGTTTCACTATATCGGGCTATCCATAATGGGTACCCGCTCAATGAGGCGTTAAAATTGGCTGCGAATGCATTGCCTGTATAAATAATGGGCTTGCGTCCTGTAAGTCGCTCCAACTCCAGCAGAAAGGCCAACGCTACAGCACTAATAAGCGTTTTAGACAGGTTGCCGGGATTGTTTTCATAATCCATTACAGGCGGCAAGTCCAGAGATTTCCCACCACCTACCTGTTCCAATACCTCGGCAAAATGCCGGGCTTCCGCTTTGGCTGCCTCAACGCTGGTTGCGTCTACAAAGTGGTATGCCCCCAACAATACCCCGGCTGCTCTGGCTCCTTTAGCATTCGTAGTGAATGTAGGATCAACGTAACGTTGCCCCTGGCTGGCCTTGATGAAGGCAAATGAAATACCGTCAGCCTTAACCGCCTTCCAGTCAATGTTTCCTTGATATCGGGATACGTCGATTCCCCGCGCGTTACCTTTTTTATGTGATTGCAAAATAACTCCCCCTTATACAGCAGGCTTTTGCCCCTGCTCTTTATTTTCTGGCTCTGACTCTGACATGTTCGGATTAGGTGCTGGATCGCTTTTTGATTCGAAAATCTTTACGGCGTTTCGTAATACTGTAGGCATAGGTACGCCCATCCGTCCGACATTCTCAGTAATAGACAACAGTTCATTTGCTAGGTAAAAGCAGATGACTGCATTTTGAAAATAATTAAGGCCGCCCAGTGCTGCATCAATAAAATGTGCAACGACTACAACCAAAAAGATTGCCACCTTGCGAATGATCCCATGAAAACCAACTCGGCTGCGTAACTCCCCACGTATCCAAGCAGCCGCCCAGCCAGTCAGCCAGTCCACAATAACCATAATGAGCAGCAAATGTACGAACACGCTAAACCCTCCAAGCAGGTAGCCGGCTACCGCTCCAAACCCCGCCGCCGCTCCCTTAAAAATGTGTGTTAATCTGTCATCCATCGTTCTCCCCCGTCTCTATAGGTCAGGACAATTTTCCTGACCTTTGTCAAAATCTGCGTAAATTATTCCGTTAAATATTCTCTTAATTATTCCGGTGCAGAGAAAAGCCCTCGTCCACTCCGAGGGCATAAAAATAGCGCATCCCTTTGGGTGCGCTGGTTACACTTGTTCTTTCGGTTGCTCAGGTACTGGATCGGCTGCAAGGTCTGGACGCTTTGAATAAATCTCGGCCAAAACTAAGTTGCGATTTTCATCATCCATCTGATAACTATCAACAACATTTTCAATTCCTCGTTCTCCACGCTCATACCGGGTAATACAAGCATTGGCGCAAATGCGAACGCGCGGCATGGACATAGCTGCCATATTCATTTCACCTCCCCTCATTTACCTAGCATAATTTCCGTGAGCACCAACTCCAAGTCGGACAGACGTTGACGGAGCAAATCAGTTTCACTTTGTTCCGGCGTAGCTGGCTTTGTTAGCTCTGCTATTTGCTCCGGTGTGAGTCCTTCTGTCCAAAGGTTATCAGGCTGCTTAGGAGCAACATATACTGGCTGTTCCCCTTCTGCCCTGCCCTTAGATTGCCATTCGTCCAGTGCGGCTATATACGCCTCTTGTGCCTCGTATACGGCACTCTCATAAGCCTTCCATGCAGCAAGATCAAAACGCGGTTTGAACAGTCCCGGTGTTGTAATCGGTACACCAACCGTATAGCCTATTAGTTCCGGCGTTGTCGGCTCAGTATCCTCGTCCTGATCGTCCGGCTGGGCATAAAAAGGGACGACACCATTAAAGGCATCGTCCATTAGTTTGTCTTCAATATAGAACCCCTCTGTAGTTACTCTAGGTACTACTTTCATGTTGTGACCTCCTTTATCTATTCGCTAAGAACTTAATACCGTCTAACCTCAACCAAGCCAAGGATACAGTAGACTCCATTTGCACATTGCCATTCTCAGATACAAGGACTTTTACAGGCACATCTGCGGCTCCTGTGTTGCCTGCACACATTAAGGCAACGAGTTGCTTAGGTCTATACCCTTCGGGCAAGCGGAACATTACAAAGGTACCAGCGGAAGGTGGTTTAATAGACCCTTGAAACGTTACCAAACCATCTGAGGATTTCACGTATTCTACAGGAGAAAACGACGCCTCAACAATGACCCCGTTTAGTAAGGTCGGACTTAACACACCTGGGTTATCCTTGTCAGACTTCTTGTTCTCCAGCACCGACACACGCGCCGTATTCTGTTGTACACTATCCACCAAGTCCGCAAGTAGCGTTTTTTCATTGGCTGCGTAGGAACCTGTAAACGGTACGACTGGCGAACGGTCAAGCATAAGGTACGTAACGCTGTAAGCTGCTGCTGCGTCATGATCGGTATCATATTGCTGCGCCAACGCCCCCGCACTTGTAACCATTTTGTTGGTTATCATCCATGTGGAATCGCGTTTGCCATTTTTATAAATCGCCAAAATATCCGATGCTTTTTGTTTAAGCCACGCCGTAGTAGTGTAGTTTGCGTTATTGACGTTCCATAATTTTTCCACAGGTTGTTGATACGTCTCATTTCGTTCACGCAGCACAATCCCCGTACCTACTTCAACCTGATTGTCTCCCTCGTTGAAGGATAGTTGCCCCTCAGATACGATAGGCTCTACTGTAGGCGTTGCAAGCTGGTATACGAGTTGGTATGGTGTATACCCTGCATAGGACTGCTGTGGTGCTGATTGAGTAAAGTTAGGCAAGCCAATACGCTGAACCCAATACTTAGTACCTGTACCGTTCCACGTCGCTGTTGTCGCTGCCTGCGCCTGTGCTGGCGTGATAGTATTAGCATCATAGGCTTTGTAGCCGTAGAAATAGGCTTTGATGTCATCTTGTGATGGACTGTATTTATCATCCCATCCACTGTCAGCAACACTGATACCAATATAGATGTCTCCTGCTGCGGTGACTGCGTTCGTGTCGGCTGTGTTGCCCGTGCTGCCTTGTGGCATTATTTTTCCATCAAACTTCGTGGCAACCCCGCTTGCAGCCACAGCGCCAGCCGCAAGACCTACTATTTTTACTTGTCTGACTCCAGCAGTAGCAGCAGCGTCACCAAGTACCCACGCCCTGTTACCGTCGATCGTCAATCCTTGCCACTTCTTGGACTTAAAGTATTGCCCATCACGTTCAAATACCGTATCGGCATTGGCTCCTGTAACTGGATCGGCGTACAAGTCTGTTTGCAACGCCAACATGGAATCTTCGCGCGGTTTGAATGGCTTGGCTGTACTGCCGATGTTAAGCATAGGATTTTCATGGGTGAATGAACCTGCAGCGGCGTATCTAAGCCGCACAGATAAAAATCGCGTTTGTGACGATGTGGTGAATGTTTTAGAACCTACAGCAATTACGCCTGGCACAACCTCCCCACTTGGATCAGAGTCGTTTTCATCCCGACGTTCAATGTACTGTATTCCGTCACCTGCACTTGAGATTGTGTATGTTGTATTCGGCAATACAGGAACAACCACTTTTAAGGGCGATAAAGGAAATGGACCAGGATAGCTACTTGTTGAAGCACTCGCTTTGTAGGGACCTTGTAGATTGACTATCCCTGTGTTGATGACCGCCCACTCATAAAAGCTTGGCAATAGATTTTCCCCGTATCGTATCGCATATGGATTACGTACAGGCATTACGCTGTCTACGTAAGGCCATTTAGCTGCTACCTGAGCAGGCGTAAGGGTCGCGGCTGCTGCATAGTCCGCCTCGCTGACCTCGTAAACACGCACACTGTCCATATTAAAAGTGCTTCCGCTGTTGCCTGTGCCTGTGATCGTAACAATGTGAAAAAAGTCCGTCGCGGCGAACCGCACAACAGATGG
The DNA here is from genome assembly GCF_006874425.1 of Paenibacillus ottowii. Lineage (GTDB taxonomy): Bacteria > Bacillota > Bacilli > Paenibacillales > Paenibacillaceae > Paenibacillus > Paenibacillus ottowii. The sequence goes on along the minus strand of NZ_VIJZ01000001.1, from coordinate 699,148 downwards.
TGCAAAAACAGAGGAAGATGTAACCTCATTTCCAACTGCGCCAGCAATACCATTTATAGACATGGCTACTTTGCTGGTATTGCCGTTTTTCACATCTGCAACAGCGATGTATTTGCGCCCTGGTGTGGTCAAAAAGGTTGCAGAGGCCGTAGCGGGTATGCTACCTAATGTAAGCTTAAATGAGCTGGTTCCGCTGGTTTTATTAGCTGTATCCGTTGCGATTGTAGTATTGGACGACCATAGGCCCACGCTTTCACAGTTTCCCATACGACCCAGCAAGTTCACCAACATTCGCCCGGTTACGCCGGACAATGAAAACGGAGCTGCCTTCACAGCGTTAAGTATCTGTACACCTGCATTCAGCGTAACCGTTTTGGTATTTATTGTGTTAAAGCGCGATTCTATTTCTTCTTTATGGACTGCGTTTTCTTGTAGCTCTTTAAGAGCAAGATATGATGTGTTCAAATGCCAATTAAACCACTGTGCCGGAGGTTTCAAACCTGGTGTGTAACCCGCTGTTTTCTGTGTTGTAGTAGGTTCCGTTCCGGCCGCAAACCATTCCGGTAATTTCTCTTTAAACGGCATAAAATTACTCCTTTCCTAAATAGGTAAATCTGTATTTTTCCCTGGCTCATAAACCGCGCCAAGCTTGCCGCCAATGACTGAATCGTCCAAACTGCCCCACCCGCGCTCTGGGTCTGCTTCTTCTGGCAGGCTACCAAACTCAAAGGTTCCAGCCAGTTCAATACTTTGGACGCTAACGCCAGCCGCCACGGTTTTTTGAATTATTTGCACGAACTGCGATAATTCAATACCGGATTCGTCCAACTTATCAAGCGGTAAGCGCATGAGGGATAATGCCGCTGGTTCCGGGTCTAACGGATCACTAAATTTCTGTTGAATCTTAATTTCGCTGTAATCTGCACCAACCGCAAGAGCAATGACCCGGATGATCGTGTTAACGTCACCCTTGGATAGGTTACGGGCTATCTTGCTTTTAATCATTATCCGGTAAATTTCATCAGTGGCCACACCTCGAAGTTGTCCCACATTTCCACCGATAAGATCCAATGTAGTTCCCTTTGCAGTGTCGATATCTCGCCATTCTTCGATTGTTTTGAACGTAGTTTCTAAGTCGTTTATCGGGCCAGCTACAATTGTAAAAAGCTTTCCTATATTGCTGTTCGGATTTTTGGTAAACACATCCGTCAGCTTTTTAATAAGGTCAACCGGAGAAATCATGATGCGTCACCTCAATCCAATTCGCTGCTGTTTGGGCCACTTGCTGCACGTCCACAACTAAATTATGTGTCCCGTAGCTTGTTCCATTCGTGGATAGCTCTATAACCACATCTTCCACGCCAACAATGGAATATGCAGCAGCAGCAAGGCGCATCATTACCACATCCTCCCCCATGCTCAAGCCAGCGTATACAGTCCCGTCTAAGTCAGCCCCGCCAATGAACCTGACCAATTTGGATTTAACCTGATCGTCTCCATCAGAAGGATAGGCCGTACTTTTATAAACCTGAATTTTTATATGAACAGGTACAACCACGGCGCGACTAAATTTAATCGGCTGTAGGTTCCCACTAAGGTCCTTAACTTGCATGGATATGTCACCGTAAGACTCGATGCCCGCGGCGCCCACAGATAAAATTGCGTTGGCAATGTCGGTGTCTGATCCACCAAGAGCATACACCTGATATGATTTTGCAGGACGACCAGCAGCATCAGGAGTGATTTTATTGTTTATAATCACCGCCGCCGCACGTACCCCAGTTACCCGCAGCACCGCCCCCCGTATAGCATCGCCTGTCGCTGATCCGCCGCCAGCTACCGACAGACTGAACTTATCACGGAACTCCGGGTCAGTCTCCTTATCACGTCCGCCAAGAATAGCAGCGGGATTGTTTACTGCTGTCACTTCCGGTACCGGGTTAACGATGATCGTTACTGTACCCTCTGGCGTATTGCCAGATAAACCCGCCTCCATCGCCTCCACGGGAACCGTCATACTACCGGAGGCTGGGAAAGTGGCATCAGATGTAGTTTCATACTGCACATCTGTATCTGTTGACACTAAAAAACCCGCCGACACTGTGTAACCGGGGGTTCCTGTAAGGGTTACGTTGCCTGTTGCATATTGCGAAAGAGCACGTGATACACCGACATGAGGACCGAGACGGTCTAAACTGCTTCCCTCTGCGGTGTTTACGTAGGCGCTATAATATACCTTTTCAGCAAGCCCCCAAACCGTGGCAAGAAACCACGCAAAAATCCGCAAGATAATACCCAGCGGAGAGAGGGCGGAAGTATTAATTTTGTCGCCGTATACCTCTTTGGCCTTGTCTTCCATTTCATCTATTAAATCGTCGAATCTCTTACGCTTAAACCCCTTTTCATCCAGCATTAATACTCACCCCTTCCTGCTGGATTACCTCGCCATTCGTTCCGGTTGCCTTGAACGTAACTGTTAGCAGCCGGGCCGCACGGTCAACGGAAAATGTAACATCGTCCACGCTCTCTATTCGTTCTTCCTGCAACAATGCACGGGTAAGCTCATTTCTCATTTCTTCCTCGCTGGCAAGCTTGCCGAGAAACAAACGAAAAGCAAGACCGATATCAGGATTCAGAAACCATTCCCCTGCGTTGGTCCCAATAGCAATTCGACAACACTGTGCTAGTTCTTCGTCACCTTCGTTCATGACCAGGTCCCCCCGGCTATCAAACTCCAAATCTCCGTCAGCGGAAAGTTTGAATGATTGCAAGCTTTCATACCCCCTAACTAAAAGAAGCCGGGAATATCCCGACTATAACCGCGTCATTGCTATCATGTTGCCTTGCCGTGTCAGGCGCAGCCACCGCACCAGCAAGCCCGTTACGTATTTCCCTGTCTGCAACGACCACATAAACCACGTCTCCCGGCTTGTATACAGGTAAATATTCTTGTTCGCTGCCACCGTCTTTAGGTTTTAATCGGTAGCCCAGCCCCGGCACAGCCTGAATCATAGCAGGCTGATCGCTGCCCGTTCGGATAAGCGGCTGTACGCTGGCAATCATTTTCACAGGATCGAATTTAACGACCTTACATGGGAAGGCCACATTAAAATCTGTATACAGCTTCGACAAAAAGCCATCCAACAAAGCAGACATAGCGGCGGCAGGATCAATCTTACTCACAAAATCGCCTCCACTTCCGTTACAAAATCACCTGTCCGGCTGAAAGTATGAGAACCACTGCGGACATGTGCTTTCCCGGTAAAACGGGAATAAGACAGATTAAGCATACTAGCCGTCGTTACCCTGTGCTGGAGCTGCATCTTTATGTTAAAGCCCTTGGCCCCATCCTTTTCAAATCGGCCCGGGGTCCCGATCAATCCCGTTTTGGTATTGACCGCAAACACATTATCCCCTCCGCTTCGCAGATTACGAACGTACAGCTTGTTTTTGTTTATATAAACGCTGGTCCCGCAATCCTTAGCGACCTTTGCGATTATTTCCGTTACTTTGCCTTTTGCGGTATATCCGTCCTGATAGCGGTAATCCTGATTTAGATTAAATTGAGCAATAGGTAGACCAATATAGCTTGCCATCTGTTTAATAATCTTGCTGGCGAGTGTGTTTTCAGCAAAGGCAATTTCTTTTACCTCGCGTTTGTCCAGGTCTTCACTGTCCAGTACATGGATAGTGGTGATTTTGTCCACGCCCTCCCAAACGGTATCTACGTTGGATATGTAGCCGTGGAGCAGTAGACCCACATCACCCTTATATCCAGCATTAAGCATTAATACCTTTCCGCGCTTGATATTGTTTATGGTTGTCTCTGCCAAATTCCAGATTTTAATTTCTGATTCGTTCGGCAAGGTATCATTGTCAAACGGTACTTTGCCCTCAATGTTGTACTTATCGCTGGAAAACTTCATACCAGCGGTCAAGACCTCTATCACACGTCCAAAATTACGCATCGTCCTCATCCTCTTCCTCTATAACATAAAGAAACACGCTCACACCGAGCGTGTCCCATGTTACGGCTGTACTGTTTTCAGATTCGTCATAGGGAACGATGGGTACTTTCGGGAATCTGTCGTCTTGCACATCATAGAACAGCGGTATGCCGTATACGATCTTTTCCCCGTAAACTAGCACTTCCCCATCCAGTTCTAAATCAATGGTGAAATAGTCGTTTTCAGCATTATAGTGAATCTCGAAGGTGTACATTTGTTCAGCCAGTTCAATATCGAAACGGTAAGGAATGTTTTCCTTTTCAATTTCTATATATTCATAGTCCATCAGCGTTCACCCCTAAGCCCACGGGCTACCCTTCTTGAATTTAACCTTTTGGACTTTTTCCTTCTCCTTTTTTCCCTTGCCCTTACCCTTTTTACCTTTCTTGGTCTTGTCCTTTTTGCCTGATTTCTTCTTGTCCTTCTTCTGCTTCACACCACTGTTTACTATTTTCGCCGCCTGCGCTTTAACAGGAAGCGGGAGTTTGCCCACATATGAACTTTGCGCGACCAAGACCTCTGTTATCGTGAACGACACGGCGTAACCGTCAGCAATTGTATAGTCGTGGTCAGTCGCTAAACCGGATATAATTCCCGTGAAAGCTGTACGGCCTACATATTTTACAATCTGTCCCGTGTCAGATGCCTTTTTTAAATATGTAAGCACCCGCGCCGCATCCGACCCGGATATAACCCCACTAAGGGGCATTGTCCGGGCTTTTCGCTGCACATGGTCCACCATATCTATTCCTTTTTCAACAGGTTGTGAAGTAATCTCCACATCGAATGTGGGTGACTCTTTCTCAATCCAAATGTAGTGACTATCTATCATTGCCATTACATATTCACCTCCGGTGAAACAAATCCCTCACGCCGGAATGTTTCTTCTAGAATCTTTTGAACTTGGCGGCGAACCTCGGCGGCTACATCCCCGGCAACCGTAGCGCTTGAAGCATCTGCCCGAAGGTCGATATTCACACTAATGTTCATCGCACCGCCTGCGCTGCCCCCTCCGCCAACACGAGCTGGGGCTAATTTACGGGCTGGCGCATTTGTTGGGCTATTTGTGGATGGTATAATCTCGTCCGTCATGCCAGTTGCAGCAGCAGCCACACGGTCCTGAGTTCCTTCAATCCCTCTCGCCAAGCCTTCGCCTGTAAAGAAACCAAGCTCCATCATTACACGAGACGGGGAATGAATATCAAGTGCGCTTTTGATACTGTTTTGTATACTGTCACCGATACCCTTAACCTTGTCCACTACGGCATTGGCCATAGACATAATCCCGTTAATCATGCCTTCGATTATGTTCTTACCTACTTCAAATAGGTTGATTCCTTGAAGGTAACTGATAATTTGATTCCAGATGCCCGTTATCTTGTTCCAAATGTTGGTGACTGTTGTTGAAATGGTGGACAGAATACTATTCCACACATTGGAAAGGAACGACTTTACGCCATTAAATATATTGGACGTAGTGGTCTTTACGTTGTTCCAAGCGTTGGTTATGCGGCTCCATATGGACGATACAGCCCCGCTAATGCTCCCGGTTATTCCTGTCCATAAAGTGACCAACCACATTTGAATGGTCATAAAGGTTAATATAGTGAACGCCTTTATCTCATCCCAATACTTAACGACAGCAGCTACAGCCCACCCAATCGGTCCAGTCAAAGAAATTAAGAAGGTTGGCCCCCATTGAACAATGAAATTAACAATGGCATTAAAAACATTTGGAACTGTCGTGGTGAAAAAGTTCATGGTTGCAGCAAACGCAATTTTAATTCCTGCCCATGCCCCGTTAATGATATTTCTAAATTTCTCAGATTTTTTATATGCAACCACAAAGGCCACAACCAATCCAGCGATTAGAGCAACCACCAGCCCGATAGGGTTGAGGCTCATTGCAACGTTTAATGCCAGTTGGAACGCTGTCCATATTCGTGTAGCGACGGAAATAGTAGTTACAACAGCTTTATAAGCTACCAACGCGGCTGCGATGCCTGCGATTCTCGGTGCGAACCCCTCAAAGCTCGTCATTTTCTGGACGACACCCGCGATTGTACTGCCAACACTTTGAAGTGTGGGCCATAGCTCTTGTGCTTTGGTTGTAAGCCACTCAATCGCTTTGCCTATCTTATCCCCTATAGCTGCGCCAAACGCCTCTATTTGGGGCTTGTGGTCAGCCGCCCACTGTCCAAACCGATTGAGGTACGGCAGCAGCTTTTGACCAACAGGTATTAAGATCCCAGTTTCTATTTGCCTACCAAACATTTGAAGTGCTTCGCCGGGACTGTTAAACCTGACCTTATTAATATCATTGAGCGTATCGGCAGCAGAGTTAAACTGCGACTTCACCGACCCCATAGCAGTTATCGTCTTGGCCTCTAGGTCTTCAAACTGGCTACCCATCAAAGCAACCCCGACGGTGTTACGTTGAACCGGGTCCTCAATGTCACCGATCATCTGCATAACCTGTTGAAAACTCTTTTTAGCCTCCGGCCCCCCCTGGGCAAATGTATGCATCATCTTATCCGCATTAAGCCCCAACATTTCAAAGGCTTGTGTAGTGGTCTTGCTACCGTCTTTGGCCCGGATGTTAAATTCTTTAACCGCGTCACCGACTTTGTCCAGGTTGAAAGCCCCGTTTTGCGATCCAGCAGCCAGAGTATCAAACATATCATCAGCGCCGAACCCCAAGGATTTAAAAGAAACGGAATACTCATTAGCTGTGTCAAGCAGCTCGCCCGTTTTATCAAGCCCCTTTTGCGCCCCCTGCGCCAACAATGTCATGGATTGCTCTGACGTTATGCCAAATTGCCGCATCATGGTATCGGTGGTCCTTACAGACTCCCCAACCTCAAAATTAAAGGCTCTACCCAAAAGCATTGCATTTTTGGTTGTACCCTCCAGCGCCGCTCCGGTCTGTCCGGTTATCTGCGCCGTGGTGCTAATAGCGCCGCTCAAGTCCTGCCAGTTTTCCCCGAAGTTTTGGGAATACAAATTCTTGGCTATTTCTTTCGTTGCCAACATTTGTTGATCCGTTTGCCCAGTAGCCATTTGAACTTGAGCCATATTCTTTTCAAAATTTGATGCAGCGCTAATAGAAGCCACAGCAAAAGCCCCCATAGCCGCCGTTGCGGCAGCCCCGAAAGCAAATACCCCACCGCGTAAGCTGCTAAGTTGGTCCTCAGCCCGGCGCAATGGACCTTCTGCCACTTTGAAACCAACGGCAAACATTAAGTTACCTATTACGCCGCCAGCCATATATTCACCTCACAACAAAAAGAGCGCCCAAAATAGGCGCTCCATTCATTTTTTATTTGCTGCTCTTTCTTGCTGTTTCAAATAGATATCCAAAGCAGCATTTGCCTCTGCTATATCGTCATGGTCCATCTCGTTCAGATCCGAATAATTTATGTTCATATCTGACAGGAGAAGTCTCCAAGTAAGCCAATTAGCCCTCGCTCGTCGCTCCGCTTCCTTCTGACTTATCATCTTCATCCACTCCGTTCATGAACTGCATTGCGGCAAAAATAACTTCGTTAAACTCCTTAACATCCGTACCAAAGTCTTCAATTTTCATTTTTGGTTCAACTACAACATGCTTCAGCACTTCATCCGCTGATTTTTCATCCGATGCAATACCAAATTTGTTTTTAACCCGGTCAGAAATTTGAGCAACGGCACGGATACCTGGGAATTGGAACAAATATTCTTTACCTGACGTAGAAGTGAACTTTTTCTGTTTGAAATTTGACATGATTTATCGTCTCCTTAAATTTGGATTATTGGATTAAAGAATTTCGTGGTTTGTTAACTGAATTTCATATTCCCGGTCATCTGCCTCATTCCCATATTTACGGGCAGCAGGCTTCTTGACGACCCCGGCTGTACTGGTGATGGTTTCCTTTGGGGTGCCATTGTAAATAACACTAACATCCACTACCTGACCAGTAACGGCTAGTTTGTCCATATATGCTACTTGCGGACTTGTTGCAAGCAATGTGATTTTAAGTGTAGCAAGTGGGTTATTTACCTTGGTTACGAGTACATCACCCTGCGCGCCAACCTTAAAAGTATTTGAATCTTCGTCTTTTTCCCACTCTACCAAGTCCTCAGAAAAACCCGTAAGAAAAACCCCTCCAACTGATACGGAGAGGTCCATAGGATCATATGTGGTTGTTTTAGGCAATTAAATCAACTCCTTAAATTTGGATTAATCCTGTGACTTTTGTCTGGTGAATTGCTCCGTCCAGCTCAAAGGTGAACTTTGCATCATTGTACTGGCGTTTTTCCCGGTCTGCTGGATCTACCTCAGAGCGACGTTTAAAATCCGTTGAGTACAACGGCAATCCATCATCATCGTGGGCTATCATTTCCTGTTGGTCAGCTCGCAATAGATTGGTTTTAACAACTGCTTCAATTTGAGCGATGCCGCTGTTGGAAAACCCTACTTTGTCCTGACGGAAGAACAATTTTTGAACACCCAACTGAATGTTAAGTATGAGCCAGTCCCGACATTGCATAATATCAATGTATTCCCCTGATACTGTTAGCCCTTCGGATGTTTGATCGTCTCCAGCCTTAGTAACATAGGTATTCGCTCCCAGCGCGTGAATAGCTTGCAACTCAGTTTCAGTGATATCCATAGGCGCAATACCTTTAAGCGGTTGAAACTTCCAAGTCAATGACCCAGCTGGCTTTTGTCCTGCACTACCAATCCAAGCAGCGTCAGGATAATTGGTTATATCCTCATGGTAAAAGGAAATAGTGCGGGTGTATTTCTTGGCTTTAATTGTGGCCAGATCCGTCTTACTGCTTGATGCTACGAAAAATAGCCGCGAATCATCCAGTTCCACCGCATCCCCTATCGCCGTGACATCTGCCAGTGTGCGGCTGGTAGATACAAGATAATACCAGTCTTTCGAAAAAATCTTTGGAAGCCAGTCCGCAAGTGGGTCACCTGTTTTATACTGCATTACTGCAATGGATTCGGGTGAATTGCTGCCTTGATTGAACAGAGCATAAGCAGCTTTATAAATCTGTGACGTGTTCGCAAAGTCCTCCAGAACAGCGTCCAGATCATAGTACAATTTAAACTCAGTAGCCGCCGCAGCAGCACCGATAATAAGCGGCCTACCCAATCCGGTTTTAGGAGTAGGACGAAGGATATTAATAATTACTTGAACGTCTCCACGTACCGCCAAAACAATCAGCTCCTTACGTTATTATTTTGTTTGCAATTTTCACTTTTTCGATGTATTCAAGGTCCTGCGAAGTAACGGCGGTGGTGCGAAAATCTACATCAAACCCGTATCGTCGTTCCCACTCGTCCGCAATAAGAATATCTCGGTTGTCCACGTTACCGATGTTAAAAACAATCACGTCCAAATCCTTGAGAACATCCCGTCCAATGGTTTTAAGCCAGTCCTGCGCCCTAAGCGCGTTTGTAATGCTGTCAGCGCTATCCGAAGCATAGGACAAAAAAGAGACGGTAAATTCCACCGTCTCCCGCTGCACCAATTTTCCGTTTTCCTGTGTTACTACTGGGAAACCTCGTCCTTCTGCCGGACCATCTGTAAATGAGTAGGTCAGGAATGCGCCTTTCGGCATGTCTCCCCCGCCGTTCAACTCCACCACCTTGACACCTAAATAGGTCGATAGATTACGAACTATCGCTGACCGAATCGCCCTGAATGGAATCATTTCTGACCACCTTTTTCAACATGTATTTATTAATATCGCTGTACTCTCGTACCTCAGAGGTATCAACTGTGTAATGATTTCCCTGGTACTCTATCCGGTCGCCGTTAGAGTGCACGGAAGCCGTGTACAGTGTCCTATCTTCCTCGGTGTAGTTACCGCCTTCTTCCTGCTGGAGCTTGGCTGAAACGGGCTGGAAATGACCCTGTAGCGAAACTCGTTCTTCTTTTCCCGGAACCCATACACCGTCTTCGTCCCATTCCCCCGAACCGGGTCGGACAAATACGTAAGGCACGTTATATTTCCGCACGACTCCCCCGAAAGCAAACTTACGCATAACCTACCTCCTACTTGTCCACGATCACATGGGTAATAGAGTCCCGAAGTTCGGCCTCTGCAATAAGGATTTTCTTCCCTTTCTTACGCCGGGCATAAAGCGGGGAAAGTGGCGGCTGCTTAATCCTATTAAAATTAGCAAGCGTCTTCGTTTCCCCAATTACTCCAATCTGTTCAAGAAAGGCCATAACGTCCATATTACCCATAGCTACAGGGGTTATGTTCGTGCGGACCCACTTGGAGATACCAGCAGCCGATTTTTTCTTTCCTGTCCCGATAAATGAACGAGCTGGGATTTTCATTTTGGCTGATCCGTATTCATGGACCCCGGCAATCATTGCAAGGTCAGCATTACCCTGCATACCTATATGGACCTCTTTTTTAGCGAGCTTGTTTAAATTGGCTATGATTGCCGGAAGGAAACTCGTTTCATCCAGTTCCACATTTGCGCGGCGAGTGCGTGTCCGTCTTGCTCCAGCCATTAGACCCACCTCCCCACATAAGGAGAAAGAAGCGCCTGAACGGTTGAAGAAAACAATGCGTCTGTATCCCCATAGGTAACAGATATATCCCCGACACGTTCAGACTTCACCCCAATTGCTGTGGGATTTTGTAGCATTCCTTGCACAACAAATATACAGGCCACTTCAACCGCCTCCGGTAAGGTGCGCGGATTATCGGCTGAATCATCGCCCGGAAGCACATACCCCGCCTCATACCGAACCGTTATACTACGCTGTCCTGTATTCCATCCTTTGGGCAAAAATAAAATACCGTCCTCGTTGGCCTCGACTGCAAATTGATCCTTATCCATAGTCGCAACACCAGAAAATACCGGAAAATTACGCAACACCAAAAAGGACGATCCAGAACCGTCCAGCACTTCAGTATATGTTTGTTTTTTGAAAGACCTTCGGCAAAAACTTTCTATAGCTTGGGACGCTGCCATAATGTACATGTTAAGGTTGTTATCCTCGCTAGTGTCCTCAATCGGGATACCTAGCTGGCCTTTTACTTTTGCAATCGTGGTAAGCATTACGCTAAAATTCCTGCTGCGCGAAGTTTAGTTTTTAAATCACGCAGTTCGGCAAGCACACCAGCCGCGTCCGTTGCTGCTGTGTCCGGTACTGCTGCTGCTTTTGTGGCTGTTAGCTTGCCATTAAGGGTACTTGTTAAACTTGAATCCAGCTTGGCTACTGTTACAGCACCGTTTGCCAATTTTGCAGCAGTAACAGAACCATCTACCAACTGTGCGGAGCCGCCCAAGTTAACGGCCACACCATCCTTAGTGATTTTTCCGTCACCTACAACGGCTATTTCCCCGCCGATTGTTAACTTATCTGGCGTTGCGTGGTTTTTTGTCAAATAACTCAATGCTGTTTCCTCCTTTCAGGGGCCTAGGCCCCTAAATATTAGGCTTCTACCGGAACACCAGTCAGGATAACAATTGCATCCTCATTTGCTGGCTTGCCATCAAAACGCTGAATGATACGAGTAAGAGTAGTATCATTCTCGAATGCGTCTCCGCCTTCATCAGTCGTTTTAGCTTCTAAGGTTTTACGATCAAAGAAGTAATAACCGACTTCAAAGTTACCAAAAGCAATTTTTGTCTTGCCAGTTTCTGTTTTGATATCATCAAAAACGGCGACTGGATAACTAAACAAGGTGAATACGTCTGCTTGCGTTGGATCGGGAACCAAAACACTTTTACCGTCTGCATATTTCATGTCAGCCAGAGCTTCAGTCGCAGCGGTGTTCATAACCCATTTAGCTCCGCGTCTATATCCTGCATCCACCATATTTTTCAACTTTCTTAGGAGTTTGATATCAACGCCTGAGGTTGGTGTAGGCAAAGTACGGTATTTTGTAGTTGTGAAAATACCCTCTGTGGAATTTTCCCCACCGATTCCATAAAACACTTCGTCATTCTCTGTATTGAGAGAAATTTCAGTGTACCAGTCAAGAAGTTCTGTACTGATAGAAACAGCGCTATCAGCTATCAATTCATTAGTAGCCTCAAAAATCCCGCCGTATTTATGGACCTTGTATTTGATTTCCTCGTATTGTGGGGTATCCATTTTGTCAATCTTGGTTTTTTCGTCGTAGTTCTTCATTTTCAAATCAGTTCCACGGCGTTTCGGACGGCTACCGGACAACGTTCCTACTGGTTTTACTCCAACCAAATTGCGAATAGAGGTTTTAGATTTTTTCTGAAGAATAATATCCTTGCTATCATCTTCAGGGACCAAAATTCCCCCGCTGCCTTTTTCACCTTCGTTCATTGACCGTGCTTCATTCTGCTTCGCCTTAAATGCAGCCCGTTCTTCATCGGACATTTCCGCATTTCGACCAAACTTCAAGTATTTTTCATAGGCGCTGCGGTATTCCTTGGAAGTATCGGCTTTACGTTCTTCATCATCACCCGGTTCTTTTACAGAATCAGGATCAACGGGAGGCGTTTCGATACCTTCCAAACTGCGGTAAGCTTCAATCTTGGCAGAAATGGTTTCTGCTTCCGTAATCAAAGAACGGGCTTCATCAATCTTTCCTTCTTCCACCAGCTTGCGAGCTGCTTCTTTTTTTGCCGCCAATTGTTGGCGTAGTTCTCTTTCTTTCGGGTCCATTTAAATTCCTCGCTTTCAGTATTTGGGTATAAAAAAACGACCCTTACAATCCCAATAGGTCGATTTCAAGCAATAATTTTTCTACTTTCAATTTGTCTCCAGCTCTAAATTCATCTAACGATCGGCAGGACACTTCATTGGATGGATAAGCAGGAAAAGCAACGGGCGATATTTCATACAATTCAGCATTCAGAATTGAACGTTTATATAGCTTTGTCCCACCTTCTCTATCCTCCGAAGACCATTTTTCCTTAGTGACTCGCATTCCAAAGGAAACACCGTCCACATCGCCGCGCTGAATCAATTCCCAGGCATCATTTCCGGAGCTTGTGTTAGGAATGTCCAGTTCAAAGCGCAATTCCTTATCCCCGCTAAATAAACGTAAAGTGCTGCTCTTAGTGTTACCTAGCACTTGAGAGGTATCGTGTGACCACAAGCCTACAACGCCCCGCGTTCTAATACTTTCGTCAAAAGCACCAGGAGCAATTTGTTCAACAAACTCGTCTCCGTACCAGTCCCGCATTACTTCGCTGTCAGTCTCATACTTGATTCCTCCAGTGATGGTTCTCGTCCCGTCTTCCTCAGTCGCTTCCCTCACTTGGAGTTGTATCGGTAGCGTCCGTTTCTCCTTGTTGTCCTTCATCGGATTGTTTCTGCTCAGTTCCTTCACCCCCCTTCGTCGGATTGACTCCGGTTTGTATTTGCTCCAATTTATCCAAAGTTGTGAAGTTCAACGGAATAAGATGTTTATCGCCCATTTCCCCGATATTGTCACGTTCCTCCAGTTCCCGAACTTCGTTAATAGAATAGACACCCATTTGGATCATTTCTTTGTAGTACGCTGCGCGGCTTTGGCTGTCTCCGCGCAGCTCACTGGTAACATTAAATCTGGCGTATCTCCCTTTGTCTCGCGCTCCGTTTTGAGTAAATAACTTGAAATTAGCCTCTTGTTCCCAATTGGTGATGTGCGGCTGAAGCGTGTTTTTGACATACTCAATGGATTGATGTTCTATATTGGAAAATGTCGCCTTGTCCAAAAGTCCAAGTTTATGAGGCGGAATTTTGTACAGCTTGGCAACTTCACTTATACCAAATTTTTGAGTCTCTATAAATTCAGCATCTTTAAGAGGCATACCAATACTTTTATAATCCAGTCCAGCATCCAGCACAGCAATACGATGTGCATTGTTTAGTCCGGTATGCAATCTATTCCATTCCTCACGGGTACGCTCTTTTGCTGGTTTGTCAATCTTCTGTTCCGTCTTGAGTATCCCGCCTATTGACGTGCCGTTTTCATAAAAAGATGATGTGAATTTTTCCATAGCGTTCTGAGAACCAAGCTTCTCACGCAATGCAGCAATTGGACTCATGCCCTTCAATCCGGTGGTGCTGATCAATTTTAAGTGGAGTACATCAGACATGTGTAACTTGCGCTGTACTCCATTCGGAAGAGTTGTTATATACCAAATTTCATTATTAGTCCAATCAATCTTAACGTCAGTCTGTGCAGGATTGAGAGGCCATAGAGCTTTTGGTAATCCCATTTCGTCCCACTCGATGTTGGCGTAGAAATTCCCCCATGTCGCAAGATGAACCATAGATAATTCTTTGAATGTATAGGCGCTCATAAGTGGATTAGATCGGGTCCCAAGCAAGTACGATACTGGATGATCCGTATCCTTGGTTATTTTCCCTCCACGCTTCCGGAATACTTGAACGGGTAATTTACCGATATCTCCACCCAATACAGAACAAACCGTATAGATATTTGAATTTATAATAGAATTCCCATTGCTCACCCTTTTCCCACTGGCCGTTTTTTCACCAAACAGCCAATCCATAAACCATCCTGCCGGATTTTTAAGATCCGACTTCTGCACATCTGTATTTGAGCGCCGCGACCACCATTTCATTTTACGTTTTGCCAAAGTATCACCCCCAATCTACAACGAAAAATCGTCGCTCATGATGTAATCATTCAAGTTAATACTCTTGTTCATGGACAATGTTAATTTGTGACTGTCTATAACAGCGTCCACGGGGTCTATACGCTTCGTTTTCGCTGTGGGGTCCTTGTCTATCTTTATTTCCCCAAAACTGTTACTGGTGGTCTTAGCGTTCGCCATAGACCACGTTAACAACTTATTGCGACGATCATAAATGACGTTGCCTGCCTCAACTTCCAGCCTAAAATCAACCGTTGCATCATTTAGGCTCTTGGCGCTTTGGACTATCTCGACCAGGTCAACACCAAACTCTTCAAGGTCAGACAAAAAGGCATCCGCATTATGTGGGTCATAAGCGATGCCTATTAATTTCAATTTATGTTTTTTGATTAGATCCCGGTAATAAGTAAGGATGTACTTATAGTCCGTCTTCACGCCGCCCATTGTCTCCGTAGGAGTAAGCAGCCCCTCCATAATCCACATGTCATACGGCGCGTGGTCAGACTGCACATGCTCCTGTACCCGCGCTGCCGGAATCCAACTGTGAGAATGGATGTAGTATTTGCGCTGCCCATCCACATCCAAAGGAAATTCCAAGCATCCAGAAGTTAAGTCGCCGCCGCTTGAAAGGTCCAGTCCTAAATAACATTCTTTGCCCTCCATATCTTCTATGGTCGTGTCAGATTCGCAGGCTTGCCAATGCTCCATGTTCATATACTGCGTATCGGAGAACTGAACCCATCGATTCAAGGACTTGGTGAGGAAGTTTCGCAGTTCTTCCCCTTGCTGAACTTTGGCCTTTATCGCTTCCGACCTTAAACTATCTAAAGTTTCAGGAGTCCATAACGGGTTAGCTTTCGGCCAGTTGGCTTCATCCCATACATCGTCGTCTTTGTCCAACTCGCAGATAAAAACGAACTGAGTTTCGTCGGCATGTGCGCCGGATAGAATTAACTTGCAATATTTGTACAACTCATAGCACGGACCGTTGATATTAAAGCCTGCGGTTGTAATAACGGAAATAAGGCATTGCTTTAATTTTTTGGTTCCATCAGCAAGCAGCTTGTACATTTGATTGTCTTTGTGTAAATGATATTCGTCGACGCTCGCAAAATATGGACGGAATCCATCTATCGTTTTCGTATCTCGACCAAGCGCCCTGATTTCACCCTTGGTCAGAGAACAAAGGATAGTGCTCTTATAGTCTTTAACGTCAAATAGCCCCGACTCGTAATCTGAACCACCAAGCTCGGGGTCTGCATCAATGAATTTGATACATTCCTTTAGGACAATTCTTGCCTGAGCTTCTTTTGTAGCGGTGCAGTATACTTGGGGATAATTATAGCCGTCAAAGTTTCCATAAAAGAGGGCCGGGACCGCGTTGCCCAAAGATTTACCGTTTTGCCGGGCCACCTGAACATATGAGGTGCGGAATCGACGGTAACCATCCAACGTAACCCAGCCATTCCAACTCCCAAACATAAAGTCTTGAAAGCCCCATAGTTCAAGCGGCAAAGGTTCCTCGCCTTCTGCCAGCGTGAGGGACTCGGCAAACTCTATAATCTCATGGGCCTTATCTGGATCGAACACGTAAGGAAAATCTTCCGTACCCTGCCGATCCAAGTCTCGAAGGTGGCGCTCACACGCCTGTCGCTGTGCCTGTCCTGAAACAATTCTACCGGACACCACTTCCAGTGCATAGGCCGTTACCCGATCCGTCTCACCGACAGTGTTGTAAGGGTAAATCTGCGGGTTAGCCACTACGGTTCCCCCCGAACTTTCCGAACTTGCTTGAGGTCTTCTCCGGTTCCTTCGGCTTCGGAACATTCTTTACCTTAGACAAAGGGTTTAAGAAAAGACGGTCCTGCATTTTGAGAAGCATGTCCATCTTCTTGTTGATTGCCGTTTCGATTTTTAATACACCTTCTAAGGAAGCAAGTTGGGAAAGGTACTTTTGTGCCCTCAAACCATACTCGTTCAAATCTTCTTCCGCTTCCTCAGCTTTGCGAGTTAATTCTTCAAAATATTCATCAAATACATAATCTTCAATGGAAATTCGCTCAATTTTTTGATACTGTTTCAGCAGCTTTTCGTACTCTGAATATGTCCGGCAGTACATCGCCAATAGTCCCACATCGGAGCTAGAAAGCAAATTCACACCTTCAGCAGCCGCCGCTTTATAATCTTTCATGCACTGTTTCCAGTGAGCGAAAGCAACTGTATCATCCTTTACAAACACAGGCGGTTTCAGCTTTTCCAGCTCAGTTTTTCCGAGCTTAACCTCACCTTCTTTACGCGCCTGAATCTGTGCTTTGGTTAATCGGTTCGGATTGCCCCCCGCGATGTGAAGGTCAATCGGTTTTGCATTTCTCCCCATCCGGGCGCACCTCCAAATCCCGAAAAATTTATAAAACGAGTTTTTACGCGAAAAAAGTCCGACGCGGTCTATTCCAAAAAAAGTTTTTAGAAATTTGACCCCCCTTCCCCTTTTCTAAGAAATAATCTTAAATTTATTTTTTTCAAAAAATTCATTCAGTACCTGCCTAACCTTCTGTTGCACGTCCTGCGTTGTACACGTCTGGTCAAGGTCTATCTCCACTCGCATGTAGTGTCTACCGTGTAGCTGTGCATTAACTGTTACATCCTTGGTGGCTGCGGCTAACCTCTTCGCTTCCTCGTACTCATCAGTCAATCGGTCATACTCTACTAATTCCTGCGGTGTACCTTCCAACTCATAGATTCCCATTCTAATGATCATGCGTTATCCCTCTCTCTTCCGTGCTTATTGACTATATCGCACACACGTTGAGTACGTGCAGCCTTGGCGATAGTCTTATCAAACAGAGAACGTCCTAGCAGCCTATCCCACCAACGCAACCGTACCGCTACAGCAGTGAAGCGCCCTGTTGATCTACGGCCTAATATGATATGGTTTGTCCGGTTGTCTATAGGCTGTATGTGGTGCAAATAGAAATCAGGCATGATAATTACCCTCCTGCTTAGCCTTATCGTACTCAGCGTTCAACCTTAACACTTGGAATACTTCCTCATGCTCAAGGCTAATGTCACAACGCCTCTCCAAATTACGCAGAATATATCCTATACGCTCATCTTGCCTACTTACAGCCTCTCGCCATCCTTCTGGCGGCTTAGGTGGCGCGTCTACAGTCTTCTTTATCATACGATGATCCACCCCACAGATTTAAACTTACTAATCAAAATATGCACATCGTTAGCCACCTTAAACAGGTTATAGTAGGTCTTTGGAAGACCTATGTAATTGCTTGTTGCGGCGTCAACCTCTGTTCTGAAATACTCGGCTTGTTTCGCCGTCAAAAATGCGTCAGCGTTTATGACTGCTTGGAATCCATCCGCAGACACAGTTACACTAACAACGCTATTGTATACAACCGTTATAGGATCATAGCTAGCTCCCATTCCCAAAACCCCCATCTTCTTTTGCTGTCTTGGTATCGTGGCATTGCTTACACAGCGGTTGCCAGTTATCCCTATCCCAAAACAGTTGCTTGTCTCCCCGGTGCGGGATGATATGATCGACTACTGTCGCAGCAGCCAAGTACCCACGTTGGAAACAGTAGGTACATAATGGGTGCTTACGTAGGTAGCCTTCACGTGCCTTGCGCCATTTGCTATCATAGCCGCGCTCGGCTGCTGTGCCTCTCTGCTGGTCATAGCTGCGTACTTGCTCTTGGTGAGCCTCACAGTACCTCTCATTGCCTGCGACCAGTTCCTTGCATCCCTGCTTACCGCAGAATCGTTTAAGAGCCATTAACACCGCGTCCTTGCCACAATGCGTACAGGGCGACGATCAATTACCTGAGACTGTAGCCTTTGCCGATAATTAAGCTTCATGTATGTAGGAGAAATGTGTGGGCTGTATTCATATAGCCATTTCAGATCGTCGACTGTAATTTTTCTGAACGCTTCAATCAGTGGGGCAAATGATTCTTTGATGCTTTTCCACATAGCGGCAGCAGCTTCATGTAGCTTGCGAATAGTGTCCTCAAATGTTTCTCGCTGCTCTTTGGTCAGTCCGTTCATAACATCATCCCTTTCTACAATTCACCCACATGCATGTTTGTTTTGTTCCTGTCCAGTTACCCCATACGCAGCCTTGACACTTGATCGGCTGTAGAGGCGAAACAGCAGGCACAGGCGGTGGGCGCTTGGTTGACTTAATCATGTATGTTCCCCCGGATAATAATAAATGGCGCACAGCGGAATCGAACCGCCCATAGTCCTGTATGCACCACAAGCCCGGCATAAGCCGGGTAAGGTGTTACAATAGCTCTGTTGCAAGTTGCTTGAGCACTGGTGGGGTGGCAATAAGTTTACCGTCCGACTTGTTACCGTTAACGTAGGCTTTATCTTCTCGGGCATAATAAACAACGCCTTGACCCTCGACGATCGGAAAGCCGCTTTCATCATCCGTCAGGGATGTTTGAACGTGCTTGCCGTGCTGTGCTGCGTGTTCTTCATCATGCAGATGTAAAATACCATCAGAGCTGAGAAATGCGAAACGTGGTTTTACAGACATGCTAGTTTCCTCCTTGTTATGGCATAGCAAAAAGGAGAACGAATTTTCGTTCCCCTCATGCTTGCTTATGGATTGGTGAAGCTAAGGAAAAGTTTCCTGATCACCAAATTTCGATGTTATAAATATATCAGATCAAAAATCAAAAATGTGATAACTATCTTCTATCATTTTACTATTATTTTTCTAAGATTTTCGTTCTTTTACTTTTTTGTTTGGGATATAATACATTACACATACCAAAATAAAAACTAAAGGATGTTGTATATGGCTCCTGTAAGTGCTGATTTTCTACTTAGTTTAGGAATTGAAAACATAATTAACTACCTGCGTAAATCCAGAGCAGATGAAGAACACGAAAGAAGAACAGGCGAAGATGTTCTAAAAGCCCAAAAAGAGTTAATGGACAGAGTCCTTGAACCTTTGGGAATCCCTTATACTCAGCGGCCCGAAGTCGGGTCCGGTGACAAAATATCAACACGGCCAGTTTTCCAAGGTGTCATTGATGATCTTCGCATGAAGAAATACCAGGCTATTGCAGTTAAAGAGATATCACGTATGGGCCGTGGCTCTTATACTGATATGGGTGTTATTTATGATTTAATAGTTGATAATCGGATTTTCATTTTAACTCCTTACAAGTTATATGATCCTCGTAACCCGTCTGACCTACGGCAAATCCGATTTGAACTCTTTATGTCTCGTGAAGAATTTGAAACAACTAGAGAACGTCTATTTGGAGGGAGAGTGAACAACGCAATTGCAGGCCGTTGGGTTGCTGGTCCTGCTCCGTTCGGATTCGATTATGATAAGGATTCGAAAAAGCTAGTTATAAATGAAGAGGAAGCTAGTATTGTGCGTATGATTTTTGATTATTATGTAAATGGTGTGCCAGAATCTGACGGAACAAGACGTGCTGTTAGCTTCCGGGCTTTGGCTACATATATAAGCAAAAAGACATTGATACGGACACCTAAAGGAAAAAAAGAATGGCATCCAAATCAACTATTACAGCTAATAAGCAACGAGCGGTATATAGGAACATTGCGTTTCCGAACTACACAGAGAATCAATGGGAAAATGGTCCAGCGTCCAGAAGAAGAACATATAATCGTACCGGATGCATTCCCGGCTATCATTAGCCCTACCACATGGTTACAGGCACAGGGCAAATTAATTGACTCTGCTCATAAACCGCGTAACAAGATGGATTTTTCCCCTTGTGAACTTGCTGGCCTATGCGTGTGCCAGAAATGCGGCCGGAGAATGGTTAGACAATACAGCGTTCAAAACTACAAAACAAAATCGGGGACTATAAATAAATATCACAAAGAATTTTTGTGGTGTACTACTTCCGGCTGTACATTTTTGAAATATAGATCTATAGAAGAAGACTTACTGGAAGTGTTGCGGCATTTTTCAAATTTAGATAAGGATATTCTACAAGAACAACTCTCCCAACTTATTGCAGAAGATAAAAAGGTTAATTATAAAGAAGACGTTTCTTCATATATTGAGTCGCGAAGCAAAGAACTAAAGAAGCGGATGAATTTCATATATGAAAAATATGAAACTGGCAAGTATACAGATGAAATGTTTGACGAAAGAAAAGCGGAGATTGATTCGGAGTTACAGGAGCTTGCCCTTCTAGAAGCAGAAGCAAGTAAACCACTTCCTACGGAGAGAAACCAAATTGATATTGATGTGGTGAAGAATAATCTAACATCTGTTCTTGAGGCGTACCAAGCAGCAGAAGATAAATCTGATCGTAATAAAATACTGAGAAGTGTCTTTGATCGTGTTATTGTGGAATTAACGGAACGAGGTCGGGGCCGTATTCCTGCTAAATATGTATTGTACCCAGTTTTAAAGCCGGGTTTGGTTACGCGTGATTTCTTTAGTCTTATGAGTATATAACCTATTCATCAGCACTGATGAGCGCAAACCGCCCGGCCTTGAAATTTCCCTCCTGGGTCAGAGACAATAAATTCCACAAAAATTTCTCATCGCATTTCAGCATTTCCTGAAATTCCATCAGTCCGCGATTCGCTTTATTCAACTCTCCATCAAATCGATAGGCGCGCGGATCAGACTCTGAACCATACTCGGTAATAGTGGAAAAGTCGATACTGCCTGTCAAATCAGCAATATCCTGTGATTTCGGATCAGAAGGACTGAACGTGCCTATGCCGATCCGGTTTTCTTCTGATATAAATACCCGCTCCACACGCACCTTTTCGATATCGCCATCAAATTCTGTACGCAGCTTCATCTGGCAGGATGGGCACAGATTACCTTCAATGCGCACACCTAGCTCCTTTTCGAAGTCGGGGCGCAGCTCATGCGGAATAAGATGAAGGGGATCTTCATGCATAGGGCAGCCCTCTATGGCATACACGGCTCCCTGATCCGTTCTTGAAAACTTCTCCAGACCACGCTTTAGCAAAGTGACCAGTGTCGATTTCCCTCCGCTAACAGGTCCCATCAAAAGAAGGATGCGCTTGCGGACATCGAGCCGCCTGGCTGAGGAATGAAAGTATTCCTCCACCAGCTTCTCTAGTGCACGATCCAGCCCAAATATCTCCTGCTCAAAAAATTTATATCGCTTATGTCCCCCAACCTCTTCTACACCAAAAGATTCAATCATTTTGTAAACCCGTGCATGAGCGGTCATCGCCGGTGTCGGGTCTTTCTTGAGTATCTCGATATACTCTCTAAAAGTGCCGTTCCAGGCCAAGCGGTTGTTCTCCGCTCGGTACTCCGCAAGGCGGTCAAAAATATTCATGCTCGGTTCCTCCCATGACTGCGTAATGACTATCCTCCACTCTTGATGATTATGGCTACACTCGTCACGCCTTTCAGGATATGATGCGATCCTCTTAAAAAAAGTGTAATACATACCTATGCAGATTGATTTCAGAATTGACCTATTTTTTGTGACAGGTCTCTAGGCTTTTTCCAAAAACAAAGGGATTCACTGTGCTAAAATAGACAACAACGATGCGGATCTGAACCGTTATGGTACAATAAAAGCTCGGAATAATGGGATAAAGGAGCGAGAGAGTCCATGGCAGTTCGGCATGAGACGGAGCTGTACGCTCCGGTCAAAACCTTTTTTGAAAACTTGGGATATGAAGTCAAGGGAGAAGTACGCAACTGCGACTTGGTGGGGATTAAGCCAGGACAGGAAACACCACTGATTGTGGAGATAAAAAAGACGTTTAACCTGGCGCTGGTGCTGCAAGGTATGCAACGCTTGAAGCTAAGCAGTAATGTATATGTAGCCGTAGAACGGAATCGTGCCAAAAAAGGAGCGGTGAATCAACGCTGGAATGAGCTGGTCGGACTGTGCCGTCAACTGGGGCTTGGCTTGCTCACCGTCACGCATTTTAAAACAAAGCCTCCGCTCGTTGAGGTACTGTGTAAGCCCGTGGGACCTAGCGATAATGTTCACAAAACGACTGCCGTCCGCCGCGGCTCGCGCAAGGAAAAGCTGCTGCGGGAATTTCACGCACGCAGCGGTGACCACAATGTCGGCGGGAGCACCCGGCGCAAGCTGGTCACCGCCTACCGGGAAAAAGCGCTGCGCGTAGCCGCTGCTTTGCAGGGTTTAGGAGAAGCCGCCCCGGCGCAGCTTGCCCGTACAGCAGCCGTCAGCGGAGCTGCTGCCGTGCTCCAGCGCAATTACTATGGCTGGTTTGAACGTGTAGCCCGCGGTCGTTATCGGCTGACTCCGTTCGGTAAAGCCGCTCTAAGCGAGTATGCGGAGGTGCTCCAGCAGCAGGGAATTGAAACGGCCGCTGGAATGGCGGCAGAGTTTAACGAGGGTGGTGAACAGCTGCACATTGCGGAAGCATTCGGCGATTATTCCACCAATGTTGTGGAGGCCGAGGATGACTCACCCCGGTGGTGACTTTTGCTAGCTTCGCGCAGTAAATTCACCGATCGTCTCACCGATCAAATTCATGCCCATAAGCAGTTGTTCTCGGCCCGGGTGGCTAAAATTAAGACGAATATGGGACGCACCTTCATCGCCAACTGCACACAACGCCCCTGGCATAAAGGCTACACCCTTGGGTAGCGCTGCTTTGAGCAGCAAGGCGCTATCCAGCCCTGCGGGCAACTTCACCCACACATACATCCCACCGGATGGGATATGATACGTCACATCTTTCCAAAACGGGCGCTTAAGCAACTCAAGGAGTAATTGGAGTCGAGTTGAGTATTCCTTGTTCAACATCGCCAAGTGCTCGTGCCATTGAAAACGCGAATTGGCCAGCAGTTGGAACAGCAGTCGTTGGTTCATCGTACTGGATTGCACGTCAGCCAGTTGCTTCAAGGCGTACATCCCTTCAATCAGCGGCGCAGGACCAGCTGCCCAGCCAGTTCGCAGTGCAGGGGCAACTGTTTTATTAAATGAACCGATATATAACACTTGACCGCCCTGACCCGCATGATCCAGTGCGAATAGTGAGGGGTAGGCCTCTGCAAACTTTCGGCTCTGGGCATGCGGACTTTTATCATGTGTTTCGTGTTTTTGCTTAAAATGCAACTCGCCGTAAGAATCTTCCTCAACGACCAACACCTCATGACGCCTGCACAGGTCCAAAATTTCCTGCCGTCTAGCCGCGCTCCATAAGGAGCCTGTTGGATTCGTAAACGTTGGCGTAGCAAAAAAAAGCTTGGGGTGATAACGGATCATTAAAGCTTCAAGCTTGTCGGGAATAACGCCCTCCCCATCTGATTCTACAGGAACGATCTGCGCCCCTTGCATCGATAGCACCTGCAGACATCCAGGGGATGTCGGGTTCTCGACCAATACCGGATCACGCTCATCCACCATCAGCCTTACAATCAAGTCTATGGCCTGCTGACTGCCTGTGGTGAGAAGGATTTGACCTGGTGGTACTCTTACTCCTTTACGCTGTTCCCACTCTCCTGCAAGCCATGCCCGCAACGGAAAATAGCCCTCCGGTTCACCATACTGGAGGGCGTCAGGGCCGGAGCCAAACACGTCATGAGCCGCTTCTTCCAACAGTTTCACCGGAAACAGCTCTTGTGCAGGCAACTCTTCAGCCAAAGATATAAAGGAATGTCTTCTCGCATTTTCCCGGATATGACGCACTGGAGAAGCCAACATCGCAGCCGTTCGTGAAGCAAAGGAATATTGCATGAACATCCTCCTTCTCCTGAAAAATAGTCATGTTCTCCGGGCTGACGCGTCAAGCATATAGCTGCTTCGTCTGACGCGCATATAAGGCATAACGTTCAATCGCCTGCGCCCGGCTGGACACACCTAGTTTTGCATATATTTTACGTAGATAATTATCAATGGAGCGCCGGCTAACTTCAATCTCGATCGCAATTTTGTCATATGTAATTCCTTGTACAATACGTTCCATAATAAAAACTTCAGTTTGCGTCAATTCGTCAAAAGGCTCAGCAGCCATTAACGGCATAAATGGCCAATTTCCACAACGAATCCAATCCATTGGTAAAGAAGCAAATCCTTCGCGAAAACCGTTGATCAGGTGAATTAACTGACTCGGTGATGCCTGCTTGGATAGCATTCCATTGGCCCCAAGTGAAATTAACTGCTGAAACAACGTAATATTGTCCTCATCCGTCATAATAACAATATGGCTGTCCGGAGACAAGACCCGCATTTGTGTCAAAAACGGTTCCGCCGTTCCCTCAGGCAACCTATAGTCCATTAAAATAATTTCCGGCCGAATGGAGCAAACCAGCTCCAGGCCTTCTGTGCCGGAGGAAGACATCCCTCTGACAAGTAAATCCTGCTGGTCTTCCAAAATAAGCTTTGTTCCCAGCATACTTGTAGGATGGATATCTATGATGACCACCTGCCATACTTTTCTCATATCTAAACCTCCTGATTTGACAAAAAAATACATAGTTAGCGAAAATAATCGAAAAATTAGAGCTTGCTTATGTAGAATTGCGTAAATGTGAACGTATAGGAAGCGAAAACGATTTAAGGAAATTGTATCCTAGGACTTCCTTCCGATGCAATCTCTTTTTCCAATATTTTTATATAGCTATTTCGCTTTTGCGAAATAAATAGGCCCATGATAGAATTGGAACTGCAAATAAAGACTGAAATTTTGAATTTATACGGGAGTTGAAAATCGCATGCAAGCTTCACCTGAACGTCCTCCTGCCGAAGCCCGGCGGAGCAATTCAAAAAAGGGGTTGCCCGTAAAGACTTTTCTGCTATTTTGGTTCATTCTTATTATACTAGGTGCTCTCGCAACCTATCTGTATAGCAATCACTTGAAGCAGCAAATGCTAAACGAAATGCAAACCCATACAGACCAACAGATTCAGGCACTTAAATCCGACTATGAAAAGCAACTGACAGCACTTTCCAAGGAGGTTAGCGGGTTACAGGGTAAAGTACAGTCCTTCAACGAGCTACTGACCTTTACAAAGGATAATGCCAATAACAAGACCGATAATAGTAATAAGCTGTATACCCAATTAAACGAAGTCAAGCAGCAGCTCAATACACTTCAGAAAAAAATGGACTTGCTAAAATGAATATAGACGCAAAGCAAGTCAACCGGTTCTTTATGTTGGCCCTTGCTCCTTTTATCGGTTTGTTAGGGTGTATTTTGTTAGTGCATCCCCCATTGCGCTTTCCTGAATCAACATCTCCGAGTCTGCAAAAAGCTGAAATCACTTTACAAACGCAATCAGTAGGAACCCAGCTTGATGAGGCCAAGGAAACAGCAGCGTACACCTTATCTACGATTCGCCGGACGTCTGAGCTCTACAAACAAACGACCCAAACGATGAATCAGCTTGTTGCGACTGCCTCTACGCAGTCCAAACGCCCCGAGGTCATCTACAACCGGCGTATCACCGCCAAACTGGGGATTCCTTATGAGCGGGTAGATAGCAACCGGATTACCATTGAGCTGTTTAAGGTAAACCCGGGAATTTATCATGGATACGCAATGAAAATCAAACTTAAAGATCCTACAGCAATGAAAATGTCTTTGGGAAATGACAAATTGGGTGGCTCAGAAACGACCCTGCGTGCAGTGCTGAGACACGGAGCTGTTGCAGGCATCAACGCAGGCGGATTTGCAGATGGAGACGGAAAACGCTATCCATTAAGCACCACTGTCTTGAACGGCCGTTACCTTACCGGCTTTCAGTCAAGCTTCAAGGATTTGTCATTCGTCGGATTGAGTAACGATGGTAAGCTTATTGGGGGCAAATTTTACAACCAAGATATTCTTGACAGCTTAAAACCTGCCTTTGGAGCCACCTTTGTCCCCGTTCTGTTACAAAAAGGCCAAAAAGTGCCTGTTCCTGACAAATGGAAAGTCTCTCCCAAGCGGGCTCCACGCACAGTCATTGGCAACTATAAAGATGATCAGCTGCTTATTATTGTCGTAGACGGCTACAATGAAAGCGGGGGTTCAGGTGCAACGCTCGAAGAACTCCAAGGGAAGATGTACAATCTGGGTGTTCAAGATGCTTATAATTTGGACGGCGGTGGTTCATCATCCCTTATACTAAACGGTCGAATCGTAAATAAACCATCAGATGGTAATTTGCGTCCAGTCCCTACTCATTTTTTATTCTATAAATAGTTATGTGTAGTTTACTATCAAAATAAATATATGCTGTTCAGCATAACTCTATCCGAAAAAAAGCATCACGAACGAATGTCGTGATGCTTTTTCACCTCATTTAGGAGGAGTACTGTGTCATTTCTGTTAGACATTGAGCACAAATATAACGTTCTTTAAAATCGTTTACTTGTTCAATTGAGCCGCAGAATACACATTTTGGACGATAACGTTCCAAAATAATATGGTCGCCTTGAACCAAAATTTCGACAGGATCTCCCTCATTCATTTGATATCTTTTACGCAGTGACTTAGGCAGAACTATTCTCCCCAACTGATCGACTTTACGTACCACACCGGCAGGTTTCATCGTGATCGTACACCTCTCCTATTAAGTAATAACTTACAATTTTCTTCCCAGGCGAAAAACTAGGTACAAAGACACTATTCTTTATGTAGTATTCGCTGTCTTTTTGTCGAATCCTGCTGATCGCAGGAAATTTTATTACATTTTTTCATAAAATCATGAACCATAACAAAGTATGGTACAGAATGTCTATAATATTTTTATCGACCGGAAAGCCAATTATCATTAGCTTTCAATGAGAAATTCCGCAAATTTATGACCCTATATCCTTTATATAAGCTCTACTGTCATGTACTTTCGAGCAATAATAGTGCAACTTTTATTAGCAACTAAGGTCCTGGTTCTTTATTCGCATTTATACTTAAACAATTGATGTTCGTTACGATAAACCTGGAAAATCCAATTGTCTCAGTGCTTCATATACGATAATCGCAGCGGAATTCGACAAGTTTAGAGATCTTACTTTATCTGACATCGGCATCTTGATGCATGTATCAGGATTAGCAGCTAGCAGCTCAGGAGGCAAACCTTTCGTTTCTTTACCAAATACCAAAAAGTCTCCATCCTGAAATTCAATATCACTATAGTGCTGTTTTGCTTTTGTCGTCGCATAAAAAAAGCGACCGTCTTGATATTTTTCTTGTACTTCAGCAAAAGACTCGTGATACTCAATGTGAACAGCATACCAATAATCAAGCCCCGCCCGTTTTAACGTGGCATCATCTGTTCGGAAGCCCAGTGGCTTAACCAGATGCAGATGCGTTCCGGTTGCCGCACAAGTTCTGGCAATATTCCCTGTGTTAGCTGGGATCTCCGGCTCGACAAGCACAATATGTAATGGCATCAGTTTTCGTTCCTTTCATCATTAAATTCATCAGACAAATAACCTAAAGTCTAACCAAAAAGTGTACATGAAAACATACACTTTCTTCATTTTAACAAAATCAGAGGAATATAGACATCAACTGACAAAAAAATATCAATATCCCTACACCACTAAGAGCCTTCCCCTATACACATTCAGGGAAGGCTCTTCTTTAACTTTTTCGATTTTAAATATCGTGTATCGAAATATATATCTCTATAATCAACTGTTACGTTGCTTAAATCCATCCATAAACTCAGCTAATGCTTGACAGTTCTCCAGTGGAACCGCATTGTAAATCGAGGCGCGAAGCCCTCCTACACTGCGATGCCCCTTCAAGCCGATGAAACCCGCTTGTTCGGATTCTTTAATAAATTGTTTTTCCAGATCCTCATTCGCAAGGCGGAAGGTTACGTTCATAATAGAACGATCAGTGCTGTCCACACAACCACGATAGAAGCCTTCGCTTCTGTCAATACGATCGTATAGCAAAGCAGCTTTCTGCTGATTCACACGCTCGATGCCTTCCAAACCGCCTTCCTCCTGGATCCATTTCAGCACTTCATTCACCATGTATATGGCAAAGGATGGGGGCGTATTGTAGAGAGAGTTATTCTTTTCATAAGTACTGTAACGCAGCATCGTAGGAATATGAGCTGGTGAGGAAGCCAGCAGTTCTTCACGGGCAACCACTACCGTTACACCAGAAGGTCCCAGATTTTTTTGCGCGCCAGCATAAATCAATCCAAATTGAGTAACATCAAATGGCTTGCAAAAAATATCACTGGACATGTCCACAATCAGCGGTACGGAACCCGTATCCGGGAATTGCTTAAATTGTGTACCTTCGATCGTCTCGTTGGACGTCATATGCACATATGCAGTATTCTCAGGCAAGTCCAATGCATCCACATTCGGAAGACGCATATATTTCGCATCAGCGGAGGAAGCAGCAATGTGAGCCTTGCCTAATAGCTTAGCTTCTTTATATGCCTTGTCCGACCAGCTGCCTGTCATAACATAGCTTCCGATCTGCCCTTCACTCAAGAAATTTAAAGGCAGCATGGCAAATTGCGTGCTTGCACCCCCTTGCAGGAACAATACCTTGTAGCCTTGTGGATTGCCCAGCAGAGATAGCAGACGTTCCTGCGCTTCATTATGGACAGATTCATACACGGCTCCACGGTGAGACATTTCCATGATGGACATCCCTGTTCCCTGGAAATCTACGAATTCAGCTTGTACACGTTCCAGTACTTTGAGCGGCAATGCCGCCGGTCCTGCATTAAAATTGTAGGCTCTCTTACTCAACAATTTCCCATCCCTTCTCTACTCTGGTGTGGATATTATCGCTATGATAGCAGTATTCATAAATGCGTTCAAGACTTGTATAAAAATGTTTCTGAATTCCTTTATGATGTGACAAAGCTGTGAATGTTAATATATTTAACATCTTTATTTTGTAATATTTATCATAATGGTAAAAGGTCTCCGGTATAAGACCGGAGACCTATCTTGAACAACAACTATTCCCCGCAGGCTAATGAGTGTTATTCAAATCAGCTATACTATCCATGTAATATTAGCAGTCAAAATACAGGCTGTATTCATGTGGATGAACACGGATGTTCACCGATTTCGCTTCAGAACGTTTGAACTCTACATAGTTATCAATAAAGTCCTTCGTAAATACGCCGCCTTCAGTCAGGAATTCGTAATCAGCTTCCAGTGCGTCCAGAGCTTCATCCAGTGAACCAGGTACACTGCGGATTTTGCCTTTTTCAGCATCAGACAGCTCATAGATGTTGGTGTCGAGTGGACCATAGCCCAGTTCGACTGGGTTCAGTTTGCGCTTGATGCCATCCAGACCTGCCATCAGCATTGCTGAGAAAGCAAGGTAAGGGTTAGCTGTGGAGTCCGGTGTACGGAACTCGATCCGACAGCCTTTAGGAGTAACAGCCGCTACTGGAATACGTACAGCCGCAGAACGGTTACCTTTGGAGAACACCAGGTTAACTGGCGCTTCGTAGCCAGGAACGAGACGTTTGAACGAGTTGGTGCTTGGGTTTGTCAAAGCGATCAGCGCAGGTGCATGGTACAGAATACCGCCAATGTAGTGAAGAGCCATTTCGCTCAGATTAGCATAGCCACCTTTTTCGTAGAACAAAGGAGTGTCGCCATCGAAAATAGATTGGTGAACGTGCATACCGCTTCCGTTGTCCCCGAAAATCGGTTTCGGCATGAATGTTGCCACTTTACCATATTGACGAGCTGTGTTGTGTACAATGTATTTATAAACGAGCAGGTTGTCTGCTGTTTTCTTGAGTGTATCAAAACGGAAGTTGATTTCCGCTTGGCCTGCCGTAGCCACCTCATGGTGATGGCGCTCAATTCTCAGACCAGCTTCTTCAAGCAAACGGCACATTTCACTACGAATGTCTTGTTGGGTGTCTACTGGTGCTACAGGTACATAGCCGCCCTTCACGCCCACTTTAAAGGCCAAGTTGCCGCCTTCTTCCTTACGGTTCGTGTTCCAAGCTGCTTCCTCGGAATCTACGAAGAAGGAGGAGCTGTTCATGCCGCTTTCGTAGCGAACATCATCAAAAATGAAAAATTCAGATTCAGGTGCAAAGAATGCCGCTGTACCCACTCCTGCAGATTGCAAAAATTCCTCAGCCTTTTTTGCAATGCCACGAGGATCGCGGTCATATTTTTCGCCGTCTGGCGTAGCAATGTCACACAAAATATTCAGCGTAGGATGCTGAGTGAAAGGGTCAATAAAAACCGCTTCCGGATCGGGCAGCATAACCATGTCGGATTCCTCGATGCCACGATAGCCGGGAATGGAAGAACCGTCGAAAGCAACACCGTTAACAAATGTTTCTTCATCTACTTCGGAAGCTGGCAATGAAATATGGTGAGCACGACCAGACAAATCTACAAAACGAAAATCTACCCACTCAATATTATTTTCCTGAATTGTTTTCAATACGTTTTCAACGGACATGTCTTCTTCCTCCCAATTTTTCCGAACATTAAGTCTTATACAACCCTGAAATGTTCATGATCGAATGTTTTTTCTGTCGTCATTATAAATCTCAAACATGACACGGGTCAATAGCTATGTAAGGTATTTTTTAAACTAATGTTAGATATGCTTACGCTCTTGATAACATTTGCACAACACAAAAAGCCCGAAACATCGGGCTTTTAGGTCATTTTACTCCTATTCACTGCGTTGCTGCAAAACTTTTATGCATTAGTGTAAATAATTAACTTAAGAAACGGCACTAGGGGTATGGAATGTTTTACCAATTGCGGGCGCCAACAATTCCAAATCTTTCAGTAAATCTGCAAATTGATCCGGGAATAGAGACTGTACGCCATCGCCTGTCATCGAGTTGTCAGGGTCTGTGTGCATTTCAATAATTAAACCATCCGCTCCAGCAGCAACTGAGGCCTTTGTCATAGGAACAACCAATTCACGTCTACCTGTACCGTGGCTAGGGTCGGAAATGACTGGCAAATGGCTCAACTGTTGCAACACAGGAATTGCGGACAAATCGAGCGTATTTCTAGTGTAGGTCTCGAAAGTACGGATACCACGCTCACATAACATAACATTCGGATTGCCACCTGCCAAGATGTACTCGGCAGCATTCAAGAATTCGTCATAAGTCGAGCTGAAACCGCGCTTGAGCAATACGGGTTTACCGCAGGTTCCCAGCTTGCGCAACAGATCGAAGTTTTGCATATTACGTGTACCTACTTGCAGAATATCAGCGTACTCCGCACAGATGTCTACATATTCAGGTGTCATGACCTCTGTGATGGTCAAAAGGTCATGCTTCTGGCCCGCCTCAGCCATCATGATTAAACCTTCAACACCCGTTCCTTGGAAGCTGTATGGCCCTGTACGCGGCTTAAAAGCACCTCCACGCAGAACTTGTGCACCTGCAGCTTTGACCAATCCGGCAATTTCATCGATCTGTGCAGCAGACTCAACAGCACATGGCCCCCCCATAACGACAAGCTCGCCCCCACCGATATTTACACCTTTGATGGAGATCACCGTATTTTCCGGATGAAAATCACGGCTCGCTAATTTGTAGGACTTCGATATTTTAACCACATCTTCTACACCCTTCATTTGGCGCAGATGTTCTGCCAGCTTTGGCTCTACACTACCAATCAGTCCGATAATCGTACGATCCGATCCTCGCGACACATGAGCCTGCAACCCTTCTTTTTCAATAACTTCAACAATAGCTTGGATATGTTCTTCAGGTGTGTGAACACCAGCGATAACGATCATTTTTTTCTTCCTCTCTATAAACTATATTTTATTAACCATATTGAATAACATTATGACACTTAGACGCTTGTTCGCTTTTAAGCTTTTATTCGTTAAAGCAACTATACCTGTTTTAGTTCTACTCGTCAAGGCTTAATTGTCTCGAATTATTCTATTTTTCGAGTTAGTGAACCTGGTTTAATTGAATAACATCGGCACTTAAGCAATATAAAAAACCGTTATCCGGATGCTTGTATCCGAATAACGGCTGTCATCAATCATATGTTATTTCGTCGTTTTTGACTTTACTCGTACAGGAGGCAGCAGCTTTTTCATATCAATGGTTCGCCGAATCTCCCATGTTTCCGGGTTATCCGCATCATACTGTTCCAAATACGTAATGACCTCTTTGGTAATCAGCGTAGGGGTTGAAGCCCCAGAGGTCACTGCTACTTTGGCTACACCCTCAAGCCACTCCCTCTTCAGCTCGGTTACATCAGAAATACGATAAGCCTTGGTACCAGCTATTTCCTCCGACACCTGAGCCAATCGGTTTGAATTGTTGCTTCGCGGGTCACCGACCACGATCACCAGATCCGCCTGTCCTGCCTGCTCAGCTACCGCTTCCTGACGTACCTGCGTCGCCAAACAGATTTCATTGTGTATCTCGGCACCTGGATACTTCTCCAGCAGCTTCTTCATAATGTGCTTGATATCCCATTGACTCATGGTCGTCTGATTCGTAATCAGGATTTTGTCTCCTGACAGGGTAAGACTGTCGATCTCTTCTTCCTTTTCAATCAAATGTACATGGTCAGGGGCAATACCGATAGCTCCCTCTGGCTCTGGATGATTTTTCTTGCCAATATAAATAATCTGATAGCCTTCGGCAGACTTCTCCCGAATCAGATCATGTGTCTTCGTCACGTCAGGACAGGTTGCATCAACCGTAGTCAATCCCTTGTCCCGTGCCAGCTTGCGGACCTCTGGTGATACGCCGTGAGCAGTGAAGATGACTGTACCACTCTCTACCTGGCTTAAAATCTCCATGCGGTTCGGTCCGTCCAATGTAATAATCCCTTCATCTTCAAAGGAATGGGTAACATGACTGTTATGAACAATCATGCCTAATATATAAATAGGCCGGGGTAAGTCCAAATTTCTGGCTGCTTGACGAGCCAGTACCATGGCATCGACTACGCCGTAGCAGTAACCCCGGGGCGAAATTCTGAGTACCTCCAAAAAGAGCCCCCGCTTTCTTCGACACAGTATACAGCTCCAATCACTGGACAGCTGTGGGCTTTATGCCTCTACCGGCCAATTCTATGATGTTGTTGCCCTCCTATTATAGCTTATTCCAAAGGCGCGGAAAAGCTGACTGGAAGCCAGATGACAAAGGTCGTTCCTTCTCCCTGACGCGTAACCACTTCCACAGACCCGTGATGTTCATCAATAATCCATTTGGCAATTGATAACCCTAAGCCAATTCCCTCCGTCACACCGCGTGACTCATCTGCCCGGTAAAATCGGTCAAAAATAAAGGGAACCTCACTTTTGTCCATTCCAATGCCTGTATCACTGATCCGTAGCCCCACCTGTCCCTGATATACAATCGCATCAAATCGCACTGTGCCTTCAGGGGTATATTTAAACGCATTATCAATGAAAATGAATAGCATCTGCTGCAAATAATCTTTGCTTCCGTCCATATAAATACCATTCAACAACGAAAAATCGCCCACATTCCATTCGGCCGTTCGCTCCAAAAACTGAGCACGGCGAGCGACCTCGGTTACGAGCGGTTCCAGCGCAACAGGCACCTTATCGAACGTTTTCCCTGTGTCCGCTCTCGCGAGTGATAACATATCGTTCACCAAACGGCTCATTCGCTTGCCTTCATCCGCCATGTCACTCAGCGCCTCCATAGAAAGCTCGCGAATCATGGCTTCATCCATATTCGGTCGCTCATCCGGTTCGGTCGTCCACATTTTGAGTAGAAAATCAACGTTGCCACGAATCGTCGTCAAGGGTGTGCGCAGTTCATGGGATGCATCGGCCACAAAGCGGCGCTGCGCGCCATAAGCATCTTCAAGCTCCTTGTAAAACACTTCTGTACGTCCCAGCATGTTGTTAACTGTCCCGATCAATTGTCCAATTTCATCCGGCGGACCGTCATATTCAATCCGAACACTCAAATCATTACTCGATTGAATCTGATTGGCCCCTTCAATGACCTTGACCAGTGGCTTCATAGATTTACGAGCCAGGAAGAGACCAGAGGTTGCAGCAGCGAGTAAGGCAAATAACGAACCGTACACGAGCACATTTTGCAACCTGTTCATGAGTCGGTCCTGAGAGCCTGTGAATTGCCCAACCTGAAGCAGCCCAACCACCAAGCCCAGCTCCTCGGATTTGATCGGCTGTTGATAAATCATAAAGGAATCGCCATTTACATTCACACGCCGAACCCCTTCACTTTGAACTGCTCCTGTTGCTGTAGACGGAACAGGGAAGGTGATATTGAGGTCTTTCATATTTTGGGTCGTTTTGGTTACACCAGACGTATAATTGTAAATTTGGACATATAGCTGTGAGTCATCTATTCCACGCCCCTGCTCCAACCCCAGATCCAGGTTAGGGACCTCAAACAAGCCCCCTTTTATAATAAGGCGTAATTGCTTGTTAATCTGTGGCGCCTGAGTCATAAGCTGACTTTTCACTTCATTATATGTGTAATAATATACTAGTCCGTAAATAGCCAGACCAAAAATGACAAGCACTATAGCCAAGATGCTCGAATACCAAGCTGTCAGCCGCCACCGAATAGACATATTACACATCACCTCTTAAAATATAGCCAGCTCCCCGAATGGTACGGATAAGCCGCTTGCCACCATTCTGCTCCGTTTTTTGTCGCAACATGGCAATATATACTTCCAGCACATTTGATTCTCCGCTATAGTCATAGCCCCATATTTTATCCATAATCAGATCACGTGACAGAACGCGTTTCGGGTTTTGCATGAACAAATGGAGCAATTCAAATTCTTTGGCCGTCAGTTCCAAGCGTTTGCCACCACGAACCACTTCGCGCGATTCGTTATCTAGTTGTAAATCCTCGAAGATAAGCCGATTTGCATTGTTGTCCTGCTGTTCAGTTTTACGCCGCAAAAGCGCTCGCACTCGTGCCAGCAGTTCTTCCAGAGCAAACGGCTTTACGAGATAATCATCAGCCCCTAAATCCAGACCCTTTACCCGGTTCTCCACCTCATCCTTGGCTGTAAGCATCAGGACAGGTACTGTGCTTCCTCCTTCCCGCATACGACGGCATACTTCAAAACCATCGACCTGCGGCATCATGACATCCAGCACGACCAGATCAGGCTCAGTTGTTAACATTTTATTCAATCCTTCTGCTCCATTCGCGGCTGTCAGTACTTCATATCCTTCAAAAGCCAGCCCTCTGCGCAGCATGGATACAATTTTTTCATCGTCATCAATGATCAGAATAGTAGAACGCATACACGATCAAACTCCTTTGTCTCTTCTTCTTTTCCCTCTATTGTAGCAGGAGTAGGCGCGTGTAGCATCTTGCCACTGCGTACAGCAAGAAACGGAAGGGTCTTCCTTCCGTTTCTTGCGTTCATGTTCAATTTTTAAGTTATTCTCTTATTGTTGAAGCGTAGAGCTAAAGTCATTTTTGTTGCCTATTTTTAGCTGAATATCTTTTTTCTGCCCAGCTCGTTCAATGTTAAGTGTCAAAGCTGTACCCACTTTTTGTTTTTGGATGAATTGAATGAGCTCTTGTGATGTGCTATAAGGCGTACCATTGGCTCCGATAATTACATCGTAAGGACGCAGATCGGCCTGATAAGCAGGTGATTTGTATATAATATCCCGAACAACCGAGCCTTCGGTCAGAGATGTACCTAATTCCTTGGCTACTTCAGGGCTCAAGTTTAAGAGACTTGCACCAATGAAGGGTACAGGTTCTTTCGGAATAGGCTGGTTATTTTTCAACTTATCAACGACTTCCAAAATCGTATTGGACGGAATCGCAAATCCGATCCCCTGTGCGTCTGCACTTACAGCTACGTTCATACCGATAACCTGTCCTTGCAGATTCAGTAACGGTCCGCCAGAGTTACCAGGATTAATGGAGGCATCTGTCTGAATAAGATGCTTGTATTGCGTCGGTTTTCCGGTGGACTCACTATTAATAGTGATCGTACGCTCTTTCGCACTCAACACCCCGGCTGTTACCGAATGTTCGAAGCCTTCTGGGTTACCGATCGCAACCATCCACTCGCCCACTTTAGCGTTATCGGAGTTCCCCAAGGTTACAGTTGGAAAATTATTTTTACCATCAATTTTAAGAACCGCCAAATCAAGATCTGCATTTTTGCCCAAAACTTTGGCTTCGTAAGGCTTGTTGGTTCCCTCTACGGTAACCTGTACTACACTTGCACCTTCCACAACATGGTTGTTGGTCAGGACGTAACCCGATTTATCAAAAATAAAACCGGAACCAATACCCAGCGGAGTTAGCTGTCCACTGTTGCTACCTTCATTTTCGTTACTATTGCCGCTACTGCCACTATCGCCATACTGATTGCCGAAAAAGTATTGATATAGCGGGTCATTGTAATAAGGGCTACTTTGTCTGCCTCCACTAGATTGCTTGGCCAGCGTTTCGATTTTGACGACTGCTGGACCAGCCTTGGCTACCACAGACTGAACATCAGCCGTACCTGAAGGCATCACAGCCGGAACTGCACTTGGAGCCGAGTTGGAGTTGGTGGTTCCTGAATTCGTCGTTTCTCCACTTTCAGCTGCCGCCGAAGTCAACGCTGTTTCTGGTGTGAACATGTTGGTTCGGTCGGCTGTATACATCAATACCGTGATGACCAGCATTCCGGCTAAAAAAGATAAGAAAATCGTTTTCACCTGCGATTTAGGCTTATTCGGTTTAAATTGCCAGTTGCCGTTATTCCGACCTGAACCGTCCTGTTGCTCAGGCACAGCACGTTGATAAGAAGAAGGAAGAGGTCTCACTGCCTGCGGTGGCGTAATCTCGACGTCTTCCACCGACTGGCCTTCCCTGCGTTG
The DNA here is from genome assembly GCF_006874425.1 of Paenibacillus ottowii. Lineage (GTDB taxonomy): Bacteria > Bacillota > Bacilli > Paenibacillales > Paenibacillaceae > Paenibacillus > Paenibacillus ottowii. The sequence goes on along the minus strand of NZ_VIJZ01000001.1, from coordinate 661,738 downwards.
TCCGTCCGACTGCACTGAGGAAAAAGGGCCATAGGAATAGTAATACGAGGAACCATTTGATTCGTTTTGCCGAGTTGCTTTATCGTTGTCAACCTGATCATTGTCGTTCCGGCGCCCGGAATTATTATTTTTAAATTCGTCCATTGTATATCTCCTCCCAAACCCTATGCTTCTAGGTGGTGTTGTTTAACTGACTTTATTTTGCACTTTAAACCTTAATTCCACCTTAAAAACAATTAAAAAGGAGATAAAACCTTAGACCTAATAGGTTCTAGCCACTTTTACTCAACGCGAAATGCTCCGGAAATATATCCGGAGCATTGTCTTTTGTATATGCTTTTTTATTTAGTGTTAAAGTTTTCGTCGAACTTTTCGTTCGGTGTTTGTGCATTGCTTTGGATTTTATTACGACTGGAGTTTTGAACTTTTTGCGCTACTACATTTGTGCCGCCTTGATCTGTTGCAAATTCTTCGTCATACTTCTCATTAGGTGTTTGGAAGTTGTCTTGAATTTTATTTTGTTCAGACTGCTTTACCTTTTGAGAAACAACGCCTACCGTATTGTCTTGAGCAAATTCCGTTTTAAACTGATTTCCGGTGTTTGCCTTAAAGCCTTTGTTCATAAAAGAATTTCCGCCTTGATTTGGCATATTATTCAACCTCCCAGTATGGTTTGCGGGAAAAGCTTATCCCGAAACATAGTATGTGAAGTGAGAAAAAACAATATGCAAGGATTATATGGAAGCATCCAGTGTCTCGGGCGGAATGGTCTTATGCGTTTCTATCGCCTTTTGCAGCGACTTTATCATTTTTTCCGTACACTTTCCGTTTCCTTTTTTTATAATTTGAACATCCACATCTTTCTTGCCCCATTCAGAATACACCTGTCGGGTTGTTTTAAAATACAAGTCAATTTTATTACCCTTAATCGCTGAACCTGTATCTGCTACAATCCCGTAGCCGTAACCTGGAATGTACAAAATGCTGCCCAATGGAAACGTCTTGGGATCAGCCGCAATCGTGGACAGTGTATTCTTGTCACGACGCACTTTTACACCGGAATACGTAATACCGTAACCGGGATGATTCGGCCGTTTGCCGGTGGATTCATAGCCTGCTGTATATCCTGTTGCCGTGACCGTCATGGTCGTAATCACCTGCTCTTCACGTGGAGCTAAAACAGGTGTGGACTGCCATTTCTTATGCTGGACCGGTTCTTTGTGACCGTAAACCTCATTGCCGGACAATACCAGGCAGATTGCGATGAATATGGTTCCTAAGATTCGTTTCCATACCAACATGGATCTCATAAAAAACCTCCCCTTGAGGCAAAGGCTTTCCAGAAACCCATGAGTTTATACGAACGGTTGATTATTTTTGAACATCCTGACCTGGATAAAGTTTACTCAGCTTCACTTTGTCTTCAAAAATATGCAGGAGCGTCCGCACAATAGGGGTGTGCTCATCGTCTGTATGCAATATAATGGAAGCAGGAGATATCGAAATAAGGGTGCTGACAATTCGATCCTCGACCTCCATCTCCAGTTCAATACCCGGCATTTCTACAATAATGTCGTCTGCATCAGGAGTCGGTATGGGCACCATGGCATTATCGAGAATGGTGAAATTATGCCCCCCTTGGTGAAGTACATGTACGAGTGGAACTTTGCTCTCCTGAAAAAACACAAAATATTTAAGCAACCCCATAAATTCTTCGTATTGCCGATCTGCCCAGAATTCTTCCATGGCATATTCAACGATTTCTTCAAGCTCTTTTTTATACGCATGCAGTCTAAATTGAATAAGCCCTTCCAAATTGATCACACGAAGCTCCCTGAAGTCCCTTTCCAGGAGACTGGTTAGCTTACCGTGGCGTTTGAGACGCCCTCGGGGACCATCATCATTTAACAGCGAGCGAATCATGCTCCGAATTTGTTCAACGTCCTCTTTCTCCAGCAGAGAACAGGCTTTGGTGAGAATAAGATCGAGTATCCCCCACTCCCTAACTTCGATAATATAATCCGCTATCGCCGAAGCCATGATGCTGTATACACAGGGAAGAAAGCTTTCAAACGCCGAATTGCTTTCAGTGCCCTTGCAGGTCCATGCCACTTTGTTGTCAAGCTGTCTGAAAGTGAATCGAAATCCGCGCCGTGACATATGTAGTCCCTTGGTTCTACTTTTGACCACTTCATAAAAACGGTCGGTTTCCTGATCCCCGTCTGTATTGGTCCACACTGTAAACAGTTCCATTGGCTCACTCCTTTCGATCACTGCTTTCAGTATATGGCGGCCTCTGAAGGGTTATACGAAGTGAACGACTGGAAACAGAAAGACATACGAACAAAAGAGGCTGATCAGGTTTCAAAGAGGTGCTAATCGTGTTATAAACAATTACCGTGATAAGTAAAAATCGAAAGACGTTTGAATATTTAGGATGGGGTATGTTAAGGTTATAGTGATATGAATTTTTCACAAGAGGGAGGGATAAGATGTCAACGATGCTGAACATGCTGCGTACATTCATAATCGTCATATTGAGCTTCGTCCAGATTTTGTCCCTTCCTGTAACGTTCCACGCGGAAGACACCACTCAATCCCTTCAGTTTACTGCAGAATCATCACTTATGCTTCATGACGATGTTACTTCGTTAGAAACGGACACCCACGGGCTGGAGCATCATTCCAAACCAGCGGTACGCAAATCCTCCCTGTTACTGCATCTGGTGATTGCTGCGACCAAATCACTTCCCTTTGTCATTCTGGTAGCGCTTGTGCTGCTATTGAGCATCCCCAAGCTACGTCTGCCTTTTATTCCAGTTATCTGTAAGCTAAAGAAGCAATTGTTCTTGCTCCCCATTAAATTTACCTCTAGTTATGTGGCTTAACCCCCTTTTAGCATGCACATCACCACATGGCATGTCTTTTTGTTAACTTTTCCTATTCATTTCATGTATGAAACTTAATATTCCATTTTTTATTAAAAATTTGATATTATTCTATTCTTGAAGTTACTTTCAGAGTATGTGATTTATTTCCCATATCATTCACTTAAATAAACGTATTATACAGGAGGCTTTATACATGGATATTCGAGAGTCTATTTTGCCAGGAATCGGAATTAAGTATCGAATAGATGCGGAGAGCGGCGATCGAATTGTCATTATTATTCATGATGATGGCAGACGTGAGCTATATCACTTTGATTACGAGGATCTGGAGCAAAGCATTTCTATGACAACCCTGAATGATCAGGAAGCACGAATGGTAGCCTCCATAATCGGTGGCATGACGTATAAGTCCAGGCAGCTTGAAAGTGTAGAAATGACATTTGACGATTTTATTATTGAATGGTATAGAGTGGAATCACACTATGCAAGTGTTGGCAAATCCATCGGGGAGCTGGATGTAAGACAAAACTCGGGGGCCACGGTTATTGCGATTGTAGAGAAAAAGGGAAAAAAATATGTAAATCCCGGTCCCGAAGTGATGATTTGCGATGATGCCACTGTAGTTGTTGTCGGAGAACGTGACCAGCAGAAACGCTTTAAACAAATTCTTATGAACGGAAGCGGGTGATTGGATGGATCACCTGGTATTTGAGGTTGGATTGGCTATCGCTTTAATTGCTGCAGCCGGACTGATTTCCTCCAAACTGCGCTTCTCGGTCATCCCTTTTTATATTCTGATCGGAATGGCAGTTGGACCGCATGCGATGGAGCTATGGCATTTTGATTTTCGGTTTATCGAAAGCGCCCCTTTTATTGATTTTATGGGCAGAATCGGTGTGCTGTTCCTTCTCTTTTATTTAGGACTGGAGTTTTCAGTTGGCCGATTGATTAAATCAGGTCGTTCTATTGCCGTGGGCGGTACCATTTATATTGGCATTAATTTCACACTGGGATTGGCTCTCGGCTTTCTGATCGGCTTTCCTGTAGCAGAAACACTGGTTATTGCCGGAATTACGACAATATCATCCAGTGCGATTGCAGCCAAGGTGCTGGTCGATCTCAAGCGTACCGCCAACGCTGAAACGGAAATGATTTTAGGCATTATTATGTTTGAGGATGTTTTCCTCGCCGTCTACATCTCCATCCTCTCCGGAATAGTTCTTAGCGACTCTTCCTCGCTCGGGGGTGTACTGCTATCGGCACTCATCGCGCTTGGCTTTATGCTGGCAGTTATTATCATCGGTCGAAAAGCCGTCCCTCTGCTAAATCGGATTCTCCGTATCCGCTCCAATGAGGTATTCGGACTTGTTGTTTTTGGCTCTCTGTTCCTGGTGGCTGGTTTTTCGGAAACGATTCATGTCGCGGAAGCTATTGGAGCCCTGTTGGTTGGTCTGGTACTGGCTGAAACGGAACACGCCAAACGGATTGAGCATTTAATTGTTCCTTTCCGCGATTTCTTCGGTGCACTGTTCTTCTTCAGCTTTGGATTATCCATTGATCCGTTGTCCCTTGGGGGAAACGCCGTATGGCTTGCGCTGGCAACCGTCCTTCTCACCCTATTCGGTAACATTTGGGCAGGTATGTTAGCTGGGCGCACAGCTTCCTTATCTCACAAAGCATCCGCAAATATCGGCCTGACTATTGTGGCGCGAGGCGAATTTTCGATCATCATGGCCAACTTGGGTAAAGAAGGCGGTTTGATTGATATAGTTCAACCCTTTGCAGCCATCTATGTGCTCATACTAGCGATTCTTGGGCCGCTTCTGACCAAACAGTCAAAGCCTATTTTTAATATGTTAAACAAAATATTTAAATTCAAGGACTCGCGCGTACGAAAGGAAGAAAGCAAATCGGCGTAATAGTAAAAGCTGGATACGACAATCCATAGGAGGGAAGGCTATGCTGCACGCTGTAAAATATGCCGAAGCTCTATGAGGCGGTTTGTGAGGCCAGCTTCAGGAGATGCGAGCAGGTTCCCTGTCTTTTATACGGTGATTGGCGGAATTACCGCATCCGTCGGTCTGGAATTGTTTCTACATCCGCACGATATGATCGCTGGAGGCGTCACCGGAATCTCCAGACTTATGTCGCTTTATACGCAGGAGCATTTTGGGTTACTGCTATTCGTTTTGAACTTGCCACTAATGCTGCTGTATTCTTTGTCTACTCACAAGCCCATGCTGCTTCGTGCACTCCCTGGTTTGTTTGCCTTTTCAGGCTCAGCCATCATTCTCTCGCCTTTTCCAGCAGTAAGTGGCCATCCGGTCGTATGTGCTCTGGGAGGCGGAATCTGTATTGGACTTGGCGCAGGACTGGCGGCTCGTCACGGTGGGCTGCTTGATTCACTAGGACTCAATGAGTCTGACGATGGTCGTCCTTCCACTTTGATGCTAACCCATCGGAAAATTCCGTTAATACAGATTGTAATGTTGTGTAATTGTTTGCTACTTATTACGGCTGGCTTTGTGCTAGGCTGGGAGCCAGCTCTCTATTCTGCCTTATCCTGTCTCGCTGCCTATGAAACGACCCGGCTGATGTTTACCGGTTTGAGACGTATGGTTTGTGTTGTCAGCAAAAAGCAGCAAGCTGTCGAAGATGCCATACATCGCAGGCTGCGCTTGCACAGCACACCCATTAGAAGCTCTACCCTAATAGAGGGCAAGACGAAAAGTGAATCAGATAAAAAAGAACAAATGGCTACCATTTACAGCGTTCATCTCCTGGATTTGCAGCGCTTTAAGGCAGTCATTCAAATGGCAGACCCTGAGGCTGAGATCATGTATATGAAACGATGGGAACGGTAGCAAAGCCAAATATATTTACCACAATACAAAGAAGAGTAAGATACTGAAGGATTTTCATTCTTCAGCACAAAAACGCTTATCTTCACTATCCTTGTACATGGAATAGTAAAAGATAAGCGTTTTGTAATGTACGTTATATTAGCTAATATTAATTTTGCATAATAAAATCATGTTCAATGCTGCTAGCACTGTCAAAAGTACGAATAATATCATAACGGGTATTGCGCTGTGCTGGAATGTGACCCGTCTCACGGATCAACTGTAAAATAGATTCAATGTTAACCTTATACGTTGCACCTGCAGCGGAAACTACGTTCTCCTCAATCATGGTGCTGCCAAAATCATCGCAACCGTAGTACAGCGATTTTTTACCGATTTCCGGTCCCATGGTTACCCATGAAGACTGGATATGCTTGATGTTATCCAAAACAAGACGGCTGATCGCTACAGTCTTCAAATATTCCTCAGGCGTCTGGCGTTCCTTCTTCAGGTTGGTGTTATCTGGTTGGAAGGTCCACGGAATAAAGGCCAAAAATCCTTCAGAGTTATACTTGTTTTCAATGCATTCGTCCTGAGCGTCACGGACACGCAACAAATGCAGCGCACGCTCCTCCATCAACTCGCCAAAGCCGATAACCATCGTAGCTGTCGTGTTCATCCCAACCTTGTGAGCTGTTTGCATAACATCCATCCAATCACGCCAGGAGCCTTTGAGACGGCTGATTTTGCGGCGTGTGCGGTCATCCAAAATTTCTCCGCCCCCACCTGGGAGAGAATCCAATCCAGCTTCATGAATAGCCCGGATCGTATCTTCCATGGATAGACCGGATTTTTCCTTCATTTTGTGAATTTCAGCTGGGGAGAAGGAATGCATCGTGATATCGGGAAAACGTTCCTTAATAGCTTTCAGCAAATCGGTATAATAGCTGAACGGCAGATTTGGATTTACACCGCCTTGCATTAGGATTTCGGTGCCACCTACCTCCTGCGTTTCCTTAATTTTTTGGAAAATCACCTCATCCGGCAAAACATAACCTTCATCGGAACCCGGTCTACGGTAAAAAGCGCAAAAACGGCAGTATACGTCACACACGTTCGTATAGTTAATATTTCGTCCGATGACGAAGGTTTTAATGGGATTAGGATGCATGCGATTCATGACTTTATTGGCCGCATGGCCTATTTTTTCAACCTCGTCTGATTCGAACAAAGCTACAGTATCCTCTAAATTCAGGCGTTCGCCGCGTAGGGCTTTATCTAAAATATGGTCGATTACACTCATGGTGTATCCTCCTTCGCTGTCACAGGGCGACGAAATGAAAGACAGGACTTATGAACGAGAATGCTTTCACAAACCTGCGTTCGAACCCTGCCGTAATGTATGTTCATGACTAGCCTTGTATGTTGTCTGTGCTATTTAGCATAGTAAAACCTAATGATAATACTAACATATCTTTAGGTAAGGAACCATACTTATTCCCGTTGTATATAGAAAACAGCAAGTCTCCTGAATATCGGAAACCTGCTGCTAAGGACTACATATATTTGCTTCCCTCGTAAAAATGCCAACATGCTATGGATATGCTAACGCTCTAGCACAGCGCCTCATTCAGATCGCAGATCAGGTCATCAATGTCCTCTAGACCAACGGAGAAACGAAGTAGTCCGTCCGTAATCCTGCGCTCCAAGCGTACACTTTGCGGCATAGCCGCATGTGACATCATTGCCGGGTACGACAAGATACTTTCCACTGCTCCTAGACTCACCGCCACAATGGGAATACGTACACGGCTGAGGACCGCTTTGGCACGCTCACCAGAACCTACATCAAACGAAATCACCGCGCCATAACCACTGGATTGAGACTCATGAACTGCACGCCCTGGATGGTTCTCCAACCCCGGGTAGTATACCGCTTCAATATCATTGCGCTCGTTCAGCCAGTTTGCGAGTTTGGCCGCACTCTTTTCGCTATGAGCCATACGCGCTTCCAGTGTCTTCATCCCACGCATAAGCAACCAAGACTCTTGCGGAGCCAGCACGGTACCCAATCCATTCTGAAGCTGCTTGATTTGTCTCCCCAACGATTCGGTACGAGCTACCGCAAGTCCTGCCAGTACGTCACTGTGTCCACCCAAAAACTTGGTCGCACTGTGCAATACAATATCAACTCCCTGCTCGATCGGACGTTGATAATACGGTGTCATAAAAGTATTGTCCAATAACGTCAACAGCCCATGATCCCTTGCCCAAGCGGTTATTCCGGCTACATCGGTAATTTTGAGTGTCGGATTAGAGGGGGTTTCCATATACACAGCTCTTGTATTTTCCTGCAACGCCTCTTTTACAAGATTGAGATCCGTCATATCGACGAAGGTTGTTTCGATATTCATTCGTTTCAAGATGGAGGTCAGCAGACGATATGTCCCTCCGTATACATCTTCCGAAACAATGACATGATCTCCAGCCGATAAGAGCATAAATGTTGTGGAGATAGCAGCCATGCCTGATGCAAAGGCAAAACCACAAGCTCCGCCTTCTAATAAGGCAATATAATCTTCCAAAGCTTGTCGTGTCGGATTGCCTGAACGGCTATAATCATGTTGTGGAGGATTAAAAATATCATGATGATGAAAGGTAGAAGCTTGATAGATCGGGACGCTCGATGCCCCAGTAACACTGTCAATTTCAGAGCCAAAATGCAGCAGCTTGGTTGCGAATTTCCGTTCTTTGCCCAGATCTACTTCGATTCCCCTCGCATCTTCTATCATTGCTGCTCCCCTCCCTCTACTTCTAGACGTGCCGCTTCCAGTGCCGAACGCAAATCTTCAATCAGGTCATCTGTATGCTCAATGCCTACCGAGAAACGCAGAAGCCTGTCATCTACCCCGACTGCATCCCGAATTTCTGCTGGTATGTCCGCATGTGTCTGCACAGCGGGATAAGTCATTAGCGACTCCACACCGCCCAAACTTTCGGCAAACGCAATGAGCTTAATATGACGAAGCAAAGGCTCCACATAGCGAGCATCCTTTACTTTAAAAGAGAAGATCCCTGTGTTTCCGCTGGATTGTTTATTTTGTATCTCACGACCCGGATGACCTTCAAGCGCCGGGTAAAATACTTCTGCCACTGCCGGGTGCGTCAGTAAATAGTTAGACAACACTGTTGCATTATGCTCATGTCGATCCATACGCAGTGCTAACGTCTTCATCCCCTTCATCAACTGATAGCAATCGCTTGGCGAAAGCACGGCTCCTATGGAATTGTGCAGAAAGGAAATCTCAGCTGACAGTTCTTTTCCTTTGGAAACAATCAACCCTGCCAGCACATCGTTATGCCCACCCAAATATTTGGTTGCGCTATGTACCACAATATCCGCACCCAGTTCCAATGGCCGCTGGAAGTATGGTGTTAGCAGCGTATTATCTACAATTGTAAGCAACTCATGTTGCGATGCCCATGCAGCCACCGCTTGAATATCAGTAATCATCATTAACGGGTTGGTAGGCGTTTCTATGAAGACAGCTTTGGTATTGGGTCGACATGACTGTTGGAGTGCTTCAAGATCGTTTGTATCCACATAGCTTGCAGTCACACCAAATTTAGATAAAATACGCTCCAGTAAACGGTAGGTCCCGCCATAAAGATCTAGCGATACAATAAGGTGGTCTCCCTGACCAAACAATGCAAAAACAGTTTGCAGCGCTGCCATTCCTGAACTGCATGCAAAGCCTGCATCACCAGATTCGAGTGCAGCAGCAGCCTCTTCCAATACCTTTCGCGTGGGATTAATCGTCCGAATGTAATCAAACCCAGTACTTTGACCCAGTCGGGGATGGCGGAACGCTGTAGATTGGTAAATCGGGTAATTCACAGCCCCAGTTACTGGCTCCTCAATGGAACCGATTTGTGCCAATCTGCTTTCGATTTTCCACTGTTTCTCACTCATATGAATCCTCCTGTTCACTTCCATAGATAGGTGCTATAACATATGCTGCAAAAATGGATGTCCAAGACTATACTGCTGCGCTACTGCAAGGTGGTACTGTATAAGGGTAAACGACAAGCCCCTTTTTAAATCTGAGGTCCGATATCATAAGGTGTTTCTTGGTATACATAATAGTTAAGCCAATTTGAAAATAATAAATTGGCATGAGCCCGCCAGATCGAGGGCGGTATGCGTTCAGGATCGTCGTTAGGAAAATAATTTTTGGGGACGTCAACATCCAGTCCTTTGGCCACATCGCGGTCGTATTCCCATTTCAGTGAAAGCGGATCATATTCTGAATGCCCTGTTACAAAGATTTGTCTACCATCAAGTGTGGCTACCAGGTACACTCCAGCTTCCTCGGATTCGGATAAAACCTCTAATTCGGCGATATGGTCAATATCTTCCCGCCGAACTTCCGTATGCCGAGAGTGAGGAGCATAAAACAGTTCATCAAAGCCGCGTAGCAGTTTCACTTTAGGTTTAATAACGGTGTGTGGAAATACCCCAAAGCATTTGCTGTCGAGCCCGTATTTTGGAACATTGAAATGATGGTATAAGCCTGCCTGTGAGGCCCAACAGATATGCATGGTCGAAGTAACATTTGTTTTCGTCCACTCAAAGATTTGCCGGATCTCCTCCCAGTAGGTCACATCCTCAAACTCAAGTTGTTCTACAGGGGCTCCTGTAATAATCATGCCGTCAAAACGACTGTTCTTGATCTCATCAAACGTTTTATAGAACATGTTCAAGTATTCTTGCGATGTATTTTTAGATACATGAGACTTCATATGCACCAACGTGACATCCACTTGTAATGGCGTATTGCCGACCAGACGCAACAGTTGAGTTTCTGTTGTTTCCTTTGTAGGCATCAAATTCAAAATGGCGATGCGCAATGGACGAATATCCTGATGATAGGCCAAGCTTTCATCCATTACGAAAATATTTTCGCCCTCCAGTACTTCCTTAGCAGGCAGTGTATCTGGAATCTTAATCGGCATGTAAACTCACTCCTTGATCGGTAAGTTGTGCGAAAATCGCTGGTAGAGATGCCAGGCATATAATAAAAAGACCTTTCTCGGTTAGAGAAAGGTCATATTTGTATCCATATGCGCCTCTCTCATCTGTCAGGGCTACGCTTTTTGTACAAAGCGCGAGTCCTGCAAGAATTAGCACCGTGCGATTAAAATCGCCGGTTGCCGGGTATCATCGGGCTAGTCCCTCCACCTGCTCTTGATAAGATTTCGCTATATTCATTTTAAGTTCACAAAGTTCTTGTTGTTCACTTTAATGCATCGGCTGGGCTTCGTCAAGATGGGTTTGTAATTTTGTATCCTGCATTCACCTTTTGTCTACCTTTTCCATAGGTTAAATCATATCCCCTTATCGCAGAAGCTTATATGATTACCGTTAATTTAGCCCATGATTTTGCGCTTGAAAGGCCGTAGGTCGAGCGTTATACTATACAAGTGCTAATAGGCAAAAATATAGTGCAGCAGTGTACTTGAGAGTGTTTTCTGCGGTACTGTGGCAACCTAAAAAAGAACATTTGTGAGGTGAATCCGGAATGGAAGGCGACCCGAGTCCGAATAGGCGGCGATCCCTGAACAACAGCATAGGAATGACTTCAGCTTGCCGAAAGACGGGACGCCAGGCTCTGCATGCTCCAAAAGCCTCCTGCTTTTGATGTTATGCACGCTTACCCGAACCGGCTAACTGGCAACTGAGTCCATTCCTTATGCTTAAGGTAAACGTATTTCCGTTACGACGGAGCATAAGGAGTGACTATATATGAAAATCCGTTTGGTCAACAACGGGGTTTTTACCCCTGTCGAAGAAATTGAAATGGCGCTCACTGCACCGGCAGAAGGCTTTTATTGGATTGATGCCGATGTCGAGGATCTGGCAGTGCTTCAGCCCTTATTTTCCATGCATGATCTTGCAGTAGAAGACTGTTTGAGTGAAGAAGAACAGCGCCCAAAGATTGAAATTTATGAAAGCCATTATTTTATCGTTGTAAATAGTATTCGTTTTGATGATGAAGAAATATTTTTGCGTGCTTTAAATATTTTTCTCGGCCGCCATTTTATCATTACGGTGACCAAGCAGAAAATCAATGAGCTTCGTACCCTCAAGCCCTTGCTGTGGGAGCAGGAAGTCAGCCAGCCTGACCGTTTTATGTATCTGTTGATTGACTTGATCGTTGACAACTATTTTCTGGTTGGTGACCGGATTGAGGTTCGCATTGAAAAGCTGGAAGAAGACATTCTAATGCATACGAAAAAATCGCATTTGAACGAAATCATCGGCTTGCGCAGTGAGATTCTGTGGCTAAAAAAAGTGCTCGGTCCGCAAAAGGAAGTCATTAACACCCTGAACAAACGGGATTTGCGACTGATCGACGATCAACTGCAAAAATATTTTAGCGACATTTATGAAAATGCTGTGAAAATTTCGGAGACTTTCGAAACTTACCGCGACTTGATGGGGAACCTTCGAGAAGCTTATCAATCAAGTATCGCCAACCGTGCAAATGAAATTATGCGTGTGTTTACGGCCATTACAACTGTATTTATGCCGCTGACGGTCATTACCGGAATATATGGGATGAACTTTGATAATATGCCTGAGCTTCATACACGTTATGGTTATTTTGTCGTCATCGGGATTATGGTGGCATTAGGTGTCAGTATGTTCTGTATTTTCCGCAAGAAGGATTGGGTTTGAATTTTTTCGGTTTTCGAGTTTAGTCATCAAAAGCAGCAGCCGTGTTCTATAAGAACTCGCTGCTGCTTTTTGCTTTGTTGGACCTATTTGTACTACTTTATGACACTTCTTTGCGTATCTATATTATCCAACATGTCGGTCAGGTACTTCCTGATGGCGGAACCGTATACGGACCAGCCGCAATCGCTCATAAATTTGATCCAGTCCTGCTTCCGTTGCTTTTTCTTCTCCATACACTTTTAACATAATGGGCTTGAGCAGCGTATCTCCCAACTCTGCATAAGCAGAACAGATGGCTGTTTGCTCCTCCTCAGACACATGTTCTAATTCCTTGAGGATCAACTTTTTCATATCCATTCCATCTCGATCCAAATGCTCCACAGCTTCAATCACTTCTTTACGGTGCAAGCCTGTCTTTATTCCGATATGCTCTAGTGAAAGACCCTCCGAAATACCCTCAATAATCGCTCTAGTCAGGCTAAACTTATTCAGTTCCTGTCTGTACTGGTTTTCTTTTTGCTTGTACAGCCATGACAAAAAAACTTCTTCTTCCAACGTCTCTGTTACCCAATTCAGCGGAAATGGCGTGGTTCGATCATTTTGCTTCGTTATAGTCAATAGCTCCGTCCCATATTGCGACACCTTACCCTGGCCCATACCAGGCAGTTCTAGCAATTCCTCTTCGGTATGAGGAAGATAGACGCTGATGAGGCGAAGCAGTCGATTCGTAGCGATTAAATAAGGTGCTTTTCGCTCAGTTGCTGCCTTTTGCCGTCTCCACATTGTCAATTGTTCATACACCTCATCACGCGGAAACAAATCACTATAGCAATAGAGCTTTTGTAGTGTTTGTCCTCGTCCTGATGATCCTTTTTGCTCATGAAAAACGCCATGAATTAAAGGTCTGTAGCCTTCAGCCATCTTGAGCGCCAGCTCATGACGGTATACATGCAGTAGTTCCTGCCACAAGCTGCCTTCATACCAAAGGTCGTCTATACTTTCATCAGGCACATGGTGTGTGCTCCAGCCTGCACTCCATCTCCCTTCATGTTGCCCAATCCATACCTGTGCAAAGTCCTCACAACCTTGTTCATTCCGTTTGGACAAGCGGTTTAAAAATACAATCTCCATGATTCTTCCTCCCTCATATGGTTGAAATACTGACCCGCACAATACAAAAACGCAAAAAAAAGCACCTATCTCGCGTATTCGCAAGAAAGGTGCTTCCCTTTTTGATCCGTACTATGCTGTTGTTTATATGATAACCAGACCTTGGAGAACCGTCAACCACAAATTCTAAGAATTGAGCTTTTCCTTTGCCAAAGCCAAAGCACCGCACAATCCAGCATTGTCACCCAATCCCGGAGATACGATATATTGTTCAATTTCTGTAGTCAGACTCGAATGCTGTACGTATCCGTTCAAGAGTTTTTGAAGCTTGGTACGAATGAGTGGGAACAATTGATCCTGCTTCATGACTCCACCGCCCATAATGATTTTTTGCGGTGACAGGATTAATACATAGCTCATTAAAGCTTGTGCCAGATAATGTGCCTCCATTTCCCAGGCTGGGTGATCAACAGAAAGCTCGTGTCCTTTTACCTTCCATCTTTTTTCGAGTGACGGACCCGCTGCCAGTCCTTCCAGGCAATCTCCATGATATGGACATGTGCCTTCATAGTGATCTTCTGGATGACGACGTACCAGAATATGCCCCATTTCCGGGTGGGATAATCCATGGACCAGCTTTCCGCCAACCAAAGCACCCGCTCCGATGCCTGTACCTATTGTAATATACAGACAGTTTTCCAATCCTTTAGCCGCACCCCAAATGGACTCACCCAGCGCTGCTCCATTCACATCTGTGTCAAACCCCATAGGTACATCGAAATGCTCCTTCAGTTTGCCAATCAGATTGTAATTTCCCCAATGCGGCTTTGGCGTTGTTGTAATATAACCATATGTATCACTGCCTTCGATAGGATCAATCGGTCCGAATGAGCCTACGCCCAGCGCTTCAATCCCCTTGCCTTCAAAAAATGCAATGACATTCTCCATGGTTTCTGCTGGAGTCGTTGTTGGAAAGCTAGCTCTTTCCAATACTTCCCCTCGTTCATTTCCAATTCCACATACAAATTTGGTACCGCCTGCCTCAATTGCTCCCAATACTGTCATAGCTGCTGTAATCCCCTCTCCATGATCTCTATTAACTATATTCACCTGAAACGAGCCTAAGGTCAATCCCCTTATCACAATTGTATAAAATCCTTCACATGGCTATATATCCTCGCTGGCATAATTGTATACAAATAAGGATACTAGCGCACCGAGCGCCAGTACCCCTATAAAACTTAGTCCACCTGTAATGTACATCTCAAGCTTAACAGTCTCATTATGATCCGGTTGCGACGCCCATCAACGCACATAAGCTTTTCATTTCAAGCTGTTCAAATTTATCGACAATTTGCACATGATCCAGCGTCAGCAGGCAGCTATCTAGAGCACACGCAACAGGCACATCACAGTGAATTTTAGCAAGCTTGCGTGAAAGATGCAGCATATCCAAATCACTCTCGATCTTTTTACGGACCGATGGTGTCAATTGATCCAGATTTTCCAGAATGCCTTCAATGGAGTCGTATTCCTGCACCAGCTTGAGAGCCGTCTTTTCACCGATTCCCCGTACTCCCGGGTAATTGTCACTTGCATCCCCCATCAAACCTTTGAGGTCAACTACTTGTCGCGGCTTAAGCCCTTTCTCAGACAGTAGCATCTCCGGGGTATATACCATATAATTGCCATGTCCTTTTTTCATAATAATAACCCGTGTCCGCTCATCCACCAATTGAAGTAAATCATGGTCTCCCGAGAGAATCATGACATCCATGTCCTCATTTTGTGAATAATGGCGTGCGAGCGTACCGATACAATCATCCGCTTCAAAGCCTTCTGCCCCAATATTGGGAATGCCGAGGCTGTCCGTCACTTCACGGATCAAAGAAAATTGAGGAATCAAATCGTCTGGCGCGTCGGCTCGGTTTCCTTTATACGCAGCAAAATGTTCCCCACGGAATGTTGTTCCGCCCATGTCCCAGCAGCAAATAACATGAGTAGGGTTAAAGGTTTGAACTGCATCCCAAAAATATCGAATAAAACCATATATAGCATTCGTGGGTACTCCAGCTTTTGTACGACGGATATAACCGTTTGCGGCGGTTGCATAATAAGCACGAAAAAGCAGAGCCATGCCGTCAACCAGCATTACGGATTGTTCATTGCGTTGTGTCACAGATTGTATTGCTCCCATTCATCATAATATTTAACCCCCACAGTATAACATAACATGGTGGCAAATTGGACGTTATTGAGCTCCCCATGTCCCCTCAAATGTTTCCTCTTTGAATCCTACTGTTACTTTAGTCCCGTCGGTTACAATTGGACGTTTGATCAATCTTCCATTTGAGGATAAAAGCGAAATTTGCTCTTCACGGCTCATGTTTCCAAGCTTATCTTTCAATTGTAACTCTTTGTATACTTCACCGCTTGTGTTGAAAAACTTCTTCAATTCCAGACCGCTTTTATTAATCAAGTCTTCCAGTTCCTCCGGGCCAGGCGGTTGTTCGAAAATAGGAATCAGTTCCGTCTCATGCCCCTTGTTGTGCAGCCATTTCACTGCATTACGACAGGTGCTGCATTTAGAATATTGATATACTTTCAGTTGGCTCATCGCTAGATTAACCTCCATTTGGTTTCAATCTCTTATTGAATATTTTATTTCAGATGATATTGAGCTCTTAACAGCTCTTGCAGTGCAATCATATCATCCGGCAAAGGAGCGTAAAATGTCATCCGCTCCCCGGACACAGGATGTACCAAAGACAATTCTGAAGCATGCAGGGCTTGTCGAGGCATTCGAGCATCAAGCTGATCATATTGTTCACGCTGCGCTTCGTTATCGGGTGTAATCCGGTACATTTTATCTCCGATCAGCGGGCACCCGATATATGTCATGTGCACCCGAATTTGGTGTGTACGTCCGGATTCCAATTTTAGACCGATGCGGCTTCCTCCGTTCCACACTTCCTCCAGCTTGTATAGCGTAAGTGCAGGATAACCATCTGGAGTCACCATACGCAAATGCGGATTATCCGGGTTGCGATCAATCGGTCCGTCCACCCTGCCTTCCTGCTGCTCAGGACACCCATGCACAAGAGCTGTATAGCGCTTGTCCACCGTTCCCGCAATCATCTGCTCGGAAATATGCTGGTGAACATACGGATTTTTAGCTACAACCAGTACACCCGTCGTCTCTTGATCAAGACGATGAACAGGACGAAACCGATACAGTTCTCCCTTGGTCTGCCAATAATACACGACCCCGTTAGCCAGCGTCCCTGTGTAATGACCGTGAGTCGGATGGACAATCATGCCCGCCGCCTTGTTCACCACTAACAGATGTTCATCCTCAAACAAAATCTCAAAAGGGATGGGTTCGGGTAAAATATCATCAGAACGCTCGCGCTCCATACGAATCTCTACTCGATCCCCAGACTTCACCTTTTCGCTGATATACACACGTTTCCCGTTCAGCATGATCCCCTGTTCGGTCAGCTTGAGTTTGGATATTAGCTTGCGAGAGATATTCATACGCTTTTGTAGAATGGTCTTCAACAGCATGCCCTCCTCCTCAGGAGGGATCGTATATACGATAGGTTCATAATACAAGCTCATCACAAATTCCCGATTGCCTCCTTATTTGCGGAACACTTTTTTGCTGCGCACATATTCGACATCGGGCACACCCTGGCGTACATTCGCCGTGCGGGCTACCACAAAGAAATAATCGGACAGGCGGTTCAAATACCGACGTACCGCAGGGTTGATATCTGTGTGCTTACCTAGTGTAACTGCACGGCGTTCCGCGCGTCGGCAAACCGTACGGCAAACATGTAATGTCGAAGATAAGGTGCTGCCTCCCGGAATAATAAAACGCTCCACTTTTGGATTTTCTTCCTGGCATGCATCAATCCAGCTTTCCAGCCGCTCTGCCAGTTCGTCTTTCACCTTGTATTTGCTTTCATTGATTTTTACAAACGCTAAATCCGAACCACAATCAAACAGCTCCTGCTGTATTTCCTCCAATTGAGTCCGAATATCCGCAAACTTCTCCCCCTCGGCAAAGCTGATTGCTTGTCCTACAAAGCTGTTCAGCTCGTCAATGGTACCGTACGCCTCCACACGGTCATCATCTTTGGACACTCGTCCGCCGATCACAGAGGTTTGTCCTTCATCACCTGTTCTGGTATAAATACCCATATCATTCTATCCCCTTTATCATTCCGTGAGTGCTTTCAGCACTTTGATGGCTTCTTCTTTATTACTTGTGCGTGGCGGTATGGTAGCAAATAATGTGTTTGAGTTATATTTTAGGTCCTTAAACATCTTCATCTGCTCCACCGGAATTCCGTACAAATGAGTTTCTTTGATTACATCCGTTCCTTCTTCACCTTGCTCTTTTTTCTTAAATACGCCGCCCTCGAATACACCCCGGGTATACGTCTTTTTGTCAAAGGCATCATCTAACGGTAGATTCGAGCCATTCTGTCCATATAGCTTCATATCCTCTTCTGGCAAGAGAAACAAATCATGCTCTCCGGCCGCATATTCTACGACCAGCTTCTGCTGATTATACAGTGGGCTGACTGATATCTCGATCGTCGGAGCCTGTTCGCCCAGCTTATCCTTAAGCTTTTGTGCCAGCTCGTCACGAATACCTGAAGCATCCCCTTTATCCATAATAAATATGGAAAAGCTGTCTTTATCCCGTCCCCCACATCCAGCCAGTAGTACAAGTGCCATTATTCCGAAGATCCATGGCGATAGCCTTTTTAGCGCTGCTCTCATATGTACGCCCCCTCTTCCATGCCACTAATATAGCATAAATTGTGAACGCAAAAAAAGAAGGCCCTGCGGCCTTCTTCGTAGCTACGGTGACTCCACACAGTTACACCCTGCATTCCGTACCATACAGCTTCATATATTCATTGATTTTCAAATCAAGCTTGCAGCTAATTTCGATAACAAGATCAGAGGTGAAGGACTGCTCTTCCTGAAACGTCCGCATCATCTCATTGCGCAGGAACAAAATTTCATCTTCCAGGGAAATGTCGTATCCTATTGAACTCGGCGACTTATATCCAACATATGACATGAGCACTCCTCCTGTAGTTGAAAAATTGAACTTCCTGCTTCCGATTTCAAATTATAGCATAGAAATTTAGAAATAAAAGACTATTTTCTATGAATTACCCATAAAAAAATAATTTTAACCTTCTTTTTTCACTTTCTCTACAAAATGACCAATCCGATCCAAGGCTTCCGTCAACTGGGTAACAGAAGTTGCGTATGAGCAACGAAGATACCCTTCGCCTCCCAAACCAAACACATTGCCAGGTACAGCCGCAACTTTAGCCTCGGTCAATAGGCGCTGTGCAAATTCATCCGAGCTAAGTCCTGTGCTTTGGATACTAGGGAAAACGTAAAAAGCTCCTCTTGGCTCATGGCATTCCAGGCCGATCTCTCTGAATCCTTCAACCATCAGACGGCGACGCTGATTATAGGCTTCAACCATACGGTCTTTCTCACCCATACCATTTCGCAAGCCTTCCAGTGCTGCAACTTGCCCCATCGAAGGCGCACACATGACCGTGTACTGATGGATTTTGAGCATAGCAGCAATCAAATCAGGATGCCCACATGTATAGCCAATACGCCAGCCGGTCATAGCGAAGGCTTTGGAAAAACCACTGACGAGAATCGTACGATCCATCATGCCCGGTACCGAAGCAAAGCTGACATGCTTATCGCCATAGTTCAATTCAGCATAGATTTCATCAGAGATGACGATCAGATCATGCTTTTCCACGATTTCCGCAATCGGAAGCCAGTCTTCATAAGTCATCGTAGCCCCGGTCGGGTTGCTCGGATAGCATAAAATCAGCACCTTGGATTTAGGTGTAATTTTTGCCTCCAGCGCCTCTGCCGTCAGTTTAAACTCATCCTTGGCAAACGTTTCAATGCCGACCGGAATCCCGCCTCCAATCGAAGTGATTGGCGAATAGGAAATGTAGCACGGCTCAGGCACGAGAATTTCATCCCCAGGCACAATTAGCGCGCGCAACGCAAGATCAATCGCCTCGCTACCCCCAACGGTCACAATAATCTCATTTTTAGGATCATAACGGACGTCAAATTGCTCATTCAGATAATCACTAATCGCTTCACGCAGTTCCGGCGTTCCGGCATTAGACGTATAGCTAGTAAAGCCCCGCTCCAATGAATAGACACAGGCTTCCCGCATATGCCAAGGGGTTGTAAAATCCGGTTCGCCTACCCCGAGGGTAATAATATCCTTGTTGCCACCCACCAGGTCAAAAAACTTACGGATACCCGATGATGGGATCTCGCGTACTAATGGGGATAAATAAGAACTCATGGCTTTGTTGTTGTCGGTAAATGCTTCTGTTTTGAGATTCATCATGATCTTCCTTTACGGCGAAATCATCAGACGATTATCTTCCTGATGGTCCTCAAAGATAATTCCGTCCTGCTTGTATTTTTTAAGCGTAAAATTAGTCTTGGTAGACAAAACCGAGTCGATAGGCGATAGCTTCTCCGACACAAAATTAGCGACCTCACGGAGATTGCGACCTTCCACCTCTACCAGCAAATCATAGGCACCGGACATGAGATAAACCGATTTAACTTGCGGATACAAATAAATCCGTTCCGCAATTCCTTCAAATCCTCTCCCACGCTCAGGTGTAATCTGCACTTCGATCAAAGCGGTAACCTTTTCGTCGTCGACTTTGTCCCAATTGACTACAGCGGCGTATTTGACGATTACGTGTTGGTCTTCAAGCTCTTTAATCGAGGTACGTACATCCTGCTCGTCTACCCCCAGCATAGTAGCCAACAAAGTTGGTGTTCTTCTTGCATCTTCTTTTAACAATTCCAGCACTTTTAATTTCAATTCATTCAGCTCTGTCATTCTACATAAGGCCTCCATCGAAAGAGATTACTATACATCATACAATACGCACTTTAAACCTGCAAAGAAAAACCGCCCGCCCCGGTAAACCCGGCAAGACGGACGGCTGTTATGGGAAATTGCTTCAA
The DNA here is from genome assembly GCF_006874425.1 of Paenibacillus ottowii. Taxonomy (GTDB): domain Bacteria; phylum Bacillota; class Bacilli; order Paenibacillales; family Paenibacillaceae; genus Paenibacillus; species Paenibacillus ottowii. The sequence continues at coordinate 641,084 of NZ_VIJZ01000001.1, read as the reverse complement.
AAACGGAAAATCCCGTTTACATATAATAAGGGTTGCTTTGGTGAGCAGATTGGCCCTGCTGATGCATAGGTTGGCCATATACTCCCGAGGATGACGACTTCTGCTGAATGAACTGTTGGCATTCCTGTTGAGTCTTGCGAGCTTCTTGAATCTGTTTGTCCAAATCGATACGCAGTGCTTTTGACGAAGTGGAGTACATATTGTTTTGACTCATCAGACGATACAAATCCCCTTGCATACGCAAGGTATCATTCGTAAGGTCGGTGAACATCTGACGCACAGACGGACAATTGGATTCTGTCGTCGCTGTTGTGTACTCGCGCACTGTACGCTTCATATCGGCAAGAATGCTATAGAGCAAATCTTCTTCAGGCATAAATGACATATTGTTTTGTGAATACATCTGGTCAAACCTCCTTTAGTAGTAATTACTGCTGCGGTTGCATAGGGGCAAGTTGTTGATGTTGTTGAAGAGCATTGGAAAGTACATTCAAGTGGTGCTCATGAGTTCTTGCCAGTTGCAAACAGGCCTGCTGAATGGCTGGTTGTTGAATAGAAGCCGCTGTCGCCGCACATTGTTTGAGCAGTAGTTCTTCATTGGAAATGGAGTCTACGATGTACTCCAGCTCTTTGCCTGTCAGGGGTTGCATGTTCGTAGATTGCATAATCTCCGTGCCTCCTTAAATGTTTTGTTGCACGCTGGTTATCTTGTCCGTTTGGCGAAATACTATGTACACATATGAAATACTACATATTGCCTATGAGGAGTGCTATTTATGGAATTGATAAGCGGGAATACGTTTTGGCCGACTACTTTGGAGCAAATGCTGGATTTTCCTCCTTTAGCAGAGGATATAAATTGTGATGTACTGATCATTGGAGGCGGGATGGGTGGATCCCTCTGCTCCCGGCTATTGGGAGAACGACAGGTGGACACTGTACTTATTGACAAGCGAAGGCTGGCACATGGAAGCTCTTCTGCCAATACTGGATTGCTGCAATATAGCAATGACAAGACTTTAACCTCTTTTATTAATACGTTTGGCGAGACCAACGGTGTACTGTTTTACCGTATGTGCAAGGATGCGCTGGATCAGCTAGATAAACTGGCTACCACACTGGATAAGGACCCTGCCTTTATTCGCCGCAGCAGCCTGTACTACGCAAGTACAAAAGAGGATGTACAGGTGCTCCAGGAAGAATACAGACAGCTAACCCGTTTTGGATTTCCAGTGGAATACTGGGATGAACATCAGGTTGCTGCCCGATTTCCTTTTCGAAAACCAGCAGCCTTATATACGCACGAAGATGCTGAGGTTAATCCGTTTTTATTTGCCCAGGGACTGCTGCAATCTGCCAGCCGTCTCGGTGTTCGCTTATATGAGCATACAGAAGCTAAACATTTTGAATTCAACGATAAGGAGGTCGTTTGTCATGCCAACGGCCGGATGATCCGTACAAAAAAAGTTATTTTTGCTACAGGTTATGAAACACAAGAGATTAAAACAGATCGCGGAGCCGTGCTAGAAAGCTCTTATGCTATCGCCACCAATCCCATCGGAGATGCTCCCTTATGGCATGAGCAGTGTCTGATCTGGGAAACTGCTCGTCCTTATCTGTATATGCGCTCAACACCGGAAAGACGTATCATTATTGGTGGTTTGGATGAGCCCGTACTGGATGCCAAGCAGCGTGAAATCAGGTTGTTGCACCAACAGCACAAGCTACTCCAAGCACTACAGGAGCATTTTCCCGGCGTCCCGTTTCAAATCGATTATGCTTGGGCGGCTATATTCGGCACCTCCCACGATGGCTTGCCTTATATTGGTCCACATCCACGTTTTCCAAACTGCTACTTTTTGGAGGGTTACGGGGGGAATGGGACGGTTACGAGTATGGTGGCCGCACAGCTTTTGGCTGATGAGCTGACGGGCACACACCGACCTGAAATGGAGCTGTTTTCTCTGATCCGTCCCACCAAACCCTCACCCGAGACAACAGAACCGATGATTTAAATGAGATACAAAAAGAACCTCCTTTTCCTTATCAACGGATTTGGAGGTTCTTTGGTATTGAATTTATAATTATTCGGTTTGCTTGTGCCAGCGTCGTGCGTGAGAATGAGCCTTGCTTTGCTTCGTTTTTTGTTCCATCTTCAGCACACTTCGCATGAAGATCCACCCAATCACTGGCATCAATGCAAGTCCAATCAATAACCAGATCATCGCCGTAGGAGCCTTACTAATACTTAGAACACCCAAGAAAATCAGTGTTCCCGTCAACCGGCCTATCATTAAGCATAGTTCTCGCAGTACCACCAGTTCCACTCTCTGATTAGCGTCTCCTTCACTCGTTCCCATCAGATCAAAACTCGCAGAAATCATAGGAATTAAATACAAAGGCATGAATAAAGCCGTGCCAATCCCCATAATCAGCAGTGTGCTATACTCCATACGCCACAATAACGGTAAAAGCGCGATCACCAACAGCACGGAACCCAACAGCATACCAGCCGAGCGATAGTGTGGCTTCAGCCATTTTCCGACAGCCCAAAAGCTAAAAAATGAAACCCCTGATGTAATAAGTGAAAACTGTGCTAGCTTCCATTCCTGTTGAGTAACTACATACACGAGCAGCGTTATCAGGAAAGCAAATACCCCTTCACGGATGCCCTGTGTAACAAGTGATAACGACAACGGACGCCACATACTCCCCTTTTGTGACAATCGCTGCTTAGGTTCCTTCCAATTGTACTTTCCTGTCGGTTTACGCTTGCGGAGAAAGAAGCTCAGCACCACCCCTACGACATAAAAGGCCAAGGAAATACTGAATATCACGCGATACCCCGCATCATCCTCCATGCGCGCAATAATCCAACCAGAGAGCCACGGGCCCACTATACCGGAAAACGAGCCCAGCAGACCCACCCATCCGTTAAAATGATCACGACTTGCCTGATCCGTGACTTCAAAAAAAATGACATTAAACGCCAGCCAAAACAAACCTAATGCTGCACCCAATAACATTCCGAGCGGCCATATGTAGTTTACAGCCTGAGGTCCCGTATACAACACGATTAGATAGAATAGGCCAGACAATGCGGTTCCCACGCGCAGGGCATTCATTTTGTTATGTTCCTTGACCCACTTTCCAGCCACCCAGACCATAATTCCCAGCGCGATTTGTTGGCTGACATTAAACCATCCGATCATCGCGTAATCCTGCCTGCTTTTCCATAAATACACATTAAGAAATGTACCGGACAATGCTGCTGCAAACACAAACAATCCATTCAAGCTTAGTAGCAGAATGGATTGTCCGTTCAGGTTTGATTTCAATGCAGTTCCCCCCAACGGAAAAATCACCAATCAGCTTATTACGAGCCAGCCTGTTCAAAGTTTTCTTTGATATAACATGCCCGTATTGAGCTTGGACCTATCCGGGGAATTGCTATTTAATTATTGGAAATACCACTGAGCTTCTCCAGCATCCGCAAGCGGTCATCCTCTGACAAAGTCTGCTGAACATGGAAGCAGCTAGGACACACATAAACATTCAAAACGAACGGCAAATCGAGAACAGGTTTACCGAGCACTGGAGATATCGATGATTCAAAGCCTTCTCTGGTGACGGTTTGTAAACCCGCATGCAGCATATACTCTCCGCATTGGGAACATTCAAGAACTTCCTCTTGTCTATCGAGTATTTGTTCAGCACCTTGTTCATAAGCCATAAGATCTGCACCGCTTTCTTCGAATTTTTGTAAAGTATGCAGCACAGGCAGCTTGTGAAGCTCATTATCCTGCAATAACGGTGCATCAGCCGGCTTTTCAACCACCATTTCATCCTCTGCCTCATATAAAATATCCTGTTCGTCATCATCGCCAAGCTGAATACTCAATGTACGGTAACCCTTAAGGTCTTCTTCTCCATGAGCGTGAAGCGCGGGAGTTACAGAACCCTCATGATCCGCATGATCATGTGTTGCATTTTCATGCCCATCCTTATGTTTGTGAGCAGGTGGAGGAACAGACTCAGACTCATCTTCCTCATCGGTGAGGTCTGAGTATCCCTTCAGATCATTATGACAATAAGGACACTCTTCTTCAGGTCCTAATTCTTCATCCCAGATAATTTCCATGTTACACCATGGACAAATCGTCATTTCCAATCTTTATCATCCTTCCGTTCCAATGCGTATACCAAGCTCTAGTATACAGGATGTGTCAAGTTACACTCGCACCAATCACATAAGAAAGTGATATAGAAATAATCATGGAGAACAAGCCAACTGCCCGGTTATCCTCTTTAATCTCCTGATCGATAGAAAATACCGGTGTCAGAAATTCAAAAAGAAAGTACGCTGCAAGCAGCAGTAAAAAGCCAACGAACGACCAGATCATCGTATCATACACGCTGGATTTAGACTCCATTGCAAAGCGGAGCACGTTGCAAATACCAAACATTTTTCCACCCGTTGCCATGGCTACCGAAACATTGCCTCGCTTGATCTCTTCCCAGCATTTATAACGGGTTACCAGCTCAAAGCAGGATAAAAAAACAATTAACTCCAGCACCGCCACGGAGAAATAACCCAGCATCATCCCCAACGGATGCGATAGCAATTCATCAATCGCCATCTTCACCTCGTCCCTCCCGTTCTACCAAGCGTTCTCGGTCAGCAACCTATATCTATTCCAATTCAGCAACCGTTACACCCGCGCCGCCTTCATTGTAGTTACCGATACGATAGCTTTTCACATGCTTATGCTTGCGAAGGTACTCCTGAATACCGGTTCTCAGGACCCCGGTACCTTTGCCATGAATAATGTATACCTGACCCAGATTGGCCAAAAACGCTTCATCCATGAAGCGGTCCACTTCCATCAGTGCTTCCTCTACGTTGGCTCCCCGAAGGTCAAGTTCACTACGCACATTATCATCCCGTGTCCGCTTAACGCCAGTGACTGGCTTTTGGACCCTTGGAGTAGTCGTTGGGGCTGGTTGCAGTAACTCCAGATCGTCCAGACTGACCTTCATTTTCATGATGCCCAGCTGAACGATAGCTTCCTTGCTGCCAGTCAGTTCAACCACGTGACCTTTTTTATTCAGACTGTGAACTGATACTTCATCGCCAGCCATGATCGAACGAGTACGCGTAGTGGTTGAACGTTTGGCTGTATTTTTCTTACGTTGCTTCGGTTCAGCTTCATCCAGTTCTTTACGAGCTGCAATCAACTTGTGCTCCTTAACCGAGGCTCCCTCTTCCTGAGCCAATCTGCGCAAATCATTAATAATTTTCTCCGCTTCACTACGAGCCTTATCTACGAGAATTCTTGCTTCGTCTTCAGCCTTTTCCAGCATGCGGTCCCGTTGTGACTCCAGTTTATCCAGCTCGGTCTGATGGCGGGTACGCAATGCTTCCATTTCCTTACGCAGTTGCTCTGCTTTTTCCCGTTCTTGCTCAGCAGTCAAACGGTTCTGCTCCAGTGACGCAATCATGTGCTCGACGCGCTGGTCTTCCTCCGTTACCTCGCCACGAGCATAATCTAATATCCGCCCCGGCAATCCCAATCGCTCGGCAATGGCAAAAGCGTTACTTCGTCCGGGTACACCGACCAGAAGGCGGTACGTCGGGCTTAACGTAGCGACATCGAACTCCATACTTGCATTAATAATTCCTTTGCGCTCATAGGCATACGCCTTCAATTCACTATAGTGAGTCGTCGCCACCATACGGCAACCCATAGCATGTATATGTTCCAGAATGGACACAGCCAGCGCCGAACCTTCGGCCGGATCCGTTCCTGCCCCCACCTCATCAAGCAATACAAGGCTTTTAGGTGTCATACTCTTCAAGATGCTAATAATATTGGTCATGTGACTGGAAAATGTACTCAAGTTTTGCTCAATGCTCTGCTCGTCACCAATATCGGCATAGATTGCATCAAATACGCATAGCTGGCTTTCATCCTCAACAGGCACAAACAGTCCAGACATCGCCATTAAACTTAGCAGACCTATCGTTTTCAGGGTAACGGTTTTCCCCCCTGTATTCGGTCCGGTAACGATAATGGAGGTGTACGAATTACCCAGCTCCACATCTATGGGAACGACCTGTTCCAATGGAATTAGAGGGTGTCTACCCTTTTTCAACTTCAAGTACCCGCGATCATTCATTAAAGGCAACGTTGCCTTCATTTCACGAGCAAGACGCGCTTTTGCAAAAATAAAATCAAGATTGCCCAAAATATCCACATCATACAGCAACATATCTGCTTGTTCTGCGACAAGTGCGGTCAGCTTTTGTAAAATGACTTCAATTTCACGCTCTTCTCTCAGCCTGGTTTCCCTCAGCTTGTTGTTCATAGCTACAATGGATTCAGGCTCGATAAACAATGTTGCGCCGGACCCGGATTGATCATGCACAATTCCGCCAAAATAAGAACGATATTCGGCTTTGACCGGGATGACAAACCGATCTCCACGAATCGTAATCAACTGATCCTGAAGCATTTTGGATACGGTTGAGGAGCGAATCATGGAATCCAGCTTTTCACGGATACGCACTTCACCTGATCGCAGCTCGCGGCGAATTTGTGAAAGCTCTGTACTGGCGGAATCCAGCACCTCTGCATTTTCGTCAATACAGCCTTTAATCGAGTTTTCCAAACTTCTTTGCTCCGATAGCTGCTCACTCCAATACAGCAATGTTTCAACAGGATTTTCCTCATGCAAACTTGTCACATATACCTGTATACGGCGTGCAGCTTGAACCGTTGTCCGAATCCCAAGCAACTCCTGCGGACTTAACGTTCCTCCAATACGGGCACGCTTCACCGCCGGAGTGATATCCACTACTCCATTAAAGGAAGGCACTCCTTTTAACCGATCAGCAGCATAGGCCTCATCCGTACCTTTCAGCAATTTCTTGATATGCTCCAAATCGTCGCTGGGCTGTAATCGAAGAGCGATCTGTTGTCCCGTTGCCGTTTGGGCATAGTGACTTAGTTTATTTAGAATTTTTTGATATTCAAGGGTTTTGAAAATTTTAGAGTCCAACTTCACTGCTCCTTTCACTTATATCTATATTATACCGAAAGCAGCAAACTTACGCTATTTGCCAACTCTGCTTTACACATAAGAAAGCTCTTTATGCCACACACTAACCTTTGTCTAACCCTGTTAATTCAAAAAAACAAAGGAGGTTATTCCGTGAGCATTCTCGGGCACATTGTACGTTTCATCGTTGCCGCTCTGGTTCTGATGGTCGTAAGCTGGATCGTTCCCGGATTTAGTGTAGGCGGCTTTTGGAGTGCGCTGATCCTTGCCATTGTCATTGCCTTGATTGGCTATATCGTCGAGGCGATATTTGGTCGACGCGTTTCCCCATTTGGACGCGGTATCGTTGGTTTTCTGGTGAGCGCTCTGGTTATCTGGGTCGCTCAATATGTCGTGGCCCATGTTAGTGTTTCGATTATGGGCGCATTGCTCGCTGCATTGGTTATCGGGATTATCGATCTGTTCATTCCGGTATCGACACCGTTTGAAGCCGGACGCAAGGAAGCGAAATAATTTCAGCAGACACTTCCAGTATAGCTGTCCCGAAGCAGATTCATCTGCCAAAGGACAGCTTTTTGCCATTTTACACTTTTTAGCATGACCATAGACAAAAAATCCCCAGCCATGAGCAGCCGGGGATTGCCTTACATTTATAATCCGTATCTACTGATCCTGTTCAATAAGTTCAATCCATTCATTATACTCCGTTTGAAGCTTGGTGTATTCTTCCTTGAGCTGACGTAATTCTGTCGAAATTTTTTCTGTATTTTCTCGATCTACATCCTGTTGTACTTGTAATAACCGAAGCTGATGAGCCGCCATTTCATATTTCTGACCCACTTCGTCTAATTCAGACTGCAAGGCCTTCCGTTCCTGCTCGATGGACTGCTGTTCTGCCTTTGCGGTGTTGGCAGCCTCAACTGCGAAACGTATCTCCTCCTGAAGTTGTTCCTTCTGTTCAAGCGTTACCGCTATTTCCCGTTCCCAAGATGCAAATTCTTCCTTACGGGCAGCATCTTCAGCTTCCAGACGTTCCGCTTCAGCCTTCAACTGATCATATTTATGCTGCCATTCCACAGAAGCCTTCTCAGCACGTTCCAGTTCACTTTGCCGGTCATGGTTTTCCTGCTGGAGCTGCTTAATATGTTGCTCCAGTTGCCCAGCTCGGCTCTTCATGCTTCCATATTGCTCCTGAAGCGATTGATACGCCTTCGCGCTCTCTTGCTCTCGAATATTAGCTTGCTCAAGCTCGTCCTGAACGCGAATCAGCTCAGGTGACAGCTCTTTGATTTTCGTTTCAAGTTGAACTAGACGTTGCTGCTGTGAAGCATATTGATTATTAGCAGCTTCAACCTCAGCTATGGACTGCTGCAGCTGCTCCTCTATCGCTTCCTTCTGTTCACGCGCTTCCAGCAGGGAAAGTTCCAGTTCTTCTACTGCCGACTGACGCTCTTCTGCAAGCTTCTTCCATGACTTCTCGCTTTCAGCCAGCGTAGCCAGCTCGCTCTGCAGCTTGCGAGAAGATACATGAGCTTGCTCTAGCAACTTCTGCATCCGGCGCTGTTCTTCCTCTAGCTTAGCTGCCTGCTGCTGCGTAGCCTTGGCTTCAGCCGCCAGTTGATCATATCTGCTTTGCAGTTCTTCACGTGCGCGCGTACCTGCCTGCTCCCGCTCTGCTGCCGCCTGTTGCTGTGCTTGCAGCTCGACCTCCAGCTCGGACTGTTGTTGCTTCAATGCTGCAGCTTGCTCTTGAGCCTCCTCCAGGCGAGAAGAAAGCTCTGCGCTTCCTGCCTGTACTTGTTCTAATTGCTCCTGAAGCTCCTCAATCCGAATCTCCTGCTCCAGTGCAGCTTCCTCGGCACGTTGTTGTGCTTCCTCATGCTGGAGCTTTTCTTCATTTAGTGCCAATTCAGCCTGTCTACGTTCCTGCTCCAGCTGATCATTCAGCCCGGAGCACTTGGTCTGCCATTCGCTTAGCTTCTGGCTATGCTCTTGCCGCAAAGCAGATCGCAATTTGTCCAGCTCTATACGCTTCTGCTCCTGATGAGTCTTCTCCGCAGCCGAAAGCTTAGCTTCAGCCTGTTTGGCCGCTTCGACTATTTCCTTCTTCAGCTGCTCTTCTCTCTGCCGGACACGCGCATTCGCAGATTCTTGCTGCTCCTTCAGCTTTCGAGAAGCTTCTTGCCGGGATTCCTCCAATTCACGCTTGGCCTGTTTTTGTTCATGTTCAAGCTCAGCCGCTTTTTTCTCCTGCTGTTCAAGCTTTGCCTTCAACTCGGCAATTTCCTTGGCTGATGCAGATTCAGTTTCCATCAGCTTCTTCTGCGTTGTTTCTTTTTCTTCCCTCAATTGAATAAGAGCTTGCTGCATATCTGAATTTTTCTGCTGTTGTTCCCCTAGGGCCGTCTGGAGCTGCGCCAGATCTCCCCGGAGTTCCGCCCGTTCCGCTGCCAAGCGATTCATGTGGCTCTGAATCTCCTGGATTTGTACAGCTTCTTCAGCCATATGAACCGCAGCCAGCACGGCAATTCGGGGCATATCCAGACGCGAATGAGCTTGAGAAATGCTATGCATACGTTCATCTACGTAATTGGCAACCTGCTTCATATAATCACTATTACTACCGACAAGTTTATAAGAAGTACCGTAGATCTCTACAGTGACGCGAGTACGATCTGGTGTAGTCACAATTATGCCCTCCTTCAATACTACTGTATGTTGATTCTAAGATGTGTCCGGTACTAGGGTAACCCGCCTTCGTGAAGCGTTCAACCTTATTAGCCCGGCTTCCCCGCAGCGGGTGAATATCAGAGTAGAGAGCTTCAATGATGATAGGCCAAAAAGCCGTATCGAACCTCTGTCACTAAGATTCGATACGGCTTCCCGCATTTCCTGCTACTTTCTCAATTCCGCTCCAAAAGTTTGTTCCAGAGACGTAACGACAGGAGAATGCGCCGCATTGATCTCTTCATCTGTTAACGTATGCTCCCAATGACGATAGGTCAGGGAAATAGCTACGCTCTTCTTGTCTTCACCAAGCTTGCTGCCTGTAAATACATCAAACACCCGTGCATCCTGCAACAGTTCTCCGCCTGCAACGTGAATAACACGAAGCAGCTCCCCTGCCTCAACATCTTTATCCACCACGAGAGCAATGTCACGTTCCACGGACGGGAAGCGAGCCAGCTCTTTGAACTGAATATGGGAGTTTGCATGTTCAATGAGCTGTTGCAACGAAATTTCTGCTACATACGTATCATTCAGCCCATAGGACTGTTGCAGCTCCGGATGAATCTGCCCAATCGTACCGATCCGCTGAGAGCTACCATTTACATCCAGCCATACCGAAGCGGAACGTCCTGGGTGGTAGCTTTGCGGTTGGTCAGCCACATAACGAATGCTGGCACTTAGCCCGAAATAATCTAACACCGTTTCAAGCGCACCTTTAATATCAAAGAAATCAACCTTTTCAGCACCGATGTTCCACTGTTTTTCACGGCGAACCCCAGTCAGCAATAGACTGAGCACCTGAATTTCCTGCGGCTGGCGGGTTAATGTCTGTTCTTCTGTATAAAATACAGTTCCCATCTCAAAAATGGCCAGATTATCCTGCTTGCGATTCATATTGTACACCGCTGTATCCAGCATCTGCGGAATGATACTCGTACGCAAAACGCTCCGGTCTTCGCTCATAGGCATGGCCAAACGTACCGGATGACTGCCTTCTGTCAGAGCATTAAACAAGGCTGTGCTTTGCGGATGTACAAAAGAGTAACTGATCGTCTCCTGCCAGCCACCATGAGCCAGCAATCTACGCAAAGAGCGACGCAGGGATTGCGATGCCGTCAAAGCTCCTGGAGTTGTCGGTCCCTCAATCGGCGTGGTTGGGATATTGTCATAGCCATACAAACGTGCCACTTCTTCGATTAAGTCCACATCAATAGTAATATCCCCGCGGCGTGTAGGTACTTCAACTTCCAACACCCCTTGTTCTGCATCGCCACATCCGAAATGAAGTCTACCAAGGATCGTCTTCACCTCAAGCAGGGACAGTTCGGTTCCCAAATATCGGTTTATTTTATCTAGCGACAGCTTGATAATGCGGTTTTCAGCTTTTGCAAAAGCAGACTCTACGATGCCCTGGTGTACAGTCCCCCCTGCATAACGCTGGATCAGCGCAGCTGCACGATTTACAGCATGTATAACAGCGCCTGGATCAACCTCTTTTTCAAAACGCAGACTTGCTTCTGAGCGCAGTCCGAGTTGACGGGATGTTTTGCGAACTGTACCGCCGTCAAACTTCGCAGATTCCAGTGCGATGCTGACTGTCGCATCCGTGACCTCGGAATTGGCTCCGCCCATCACGCCAGCCAATGCAATTGGCTTCACGCCGTCCGTAATCAGTAGCATATGCGGTTCCAGCTTACGTTCCTGATCGTCAAGTGTGATCAAAGTTTCGCCTGCACGAGCAAGTCGAACCTCAATATTTCCATGTTCCAGCTTATCCGCATCAAAAGCATGCAACGGCTGGCCGTATTCCAGCATGACGTAGTTCGTAATATCTACGATATTGTTGATTGGACGAACCCCTGCCGCCATCAGACGATTTTGAATCCATAATGGGGAAGGGCCCACTTTTACACCTGTGATATAACGTGCTGCATAATGCGTACACAGTTCAGGAACATCTACCTTTATGGACAGATGATCTGCCGCTGCATCGCTAATTTCCACCAGATCCTTAGCAGGGTCAGCCAGCGAAATGTCACGTCCTAGAATGGCGCTCACTTCATAAGCAGCTCCATGCATGCTCAGGCAATCCGAGCGGTTGGGTGTCAGATCAAAATCCAGCACCTGATCATCCAGGGCAAGCAGTTTCGTAATCGGCGTACCAATTTCAGCATCCTCTGGCAGCACCAAAATGCCTTCCTGCAATTCTTTTGGCAACAGCTTATCATTCATGCCCAGTTCTTTGGCCGAGCAGATCATGCCCATGGATACAACACCACGCAGCTTAGCCTTTTTAATATGGAAATCTCCTGGAAGTTTGGCACCTACAACTGCAACAGGAACCTTTTGACCTGCATCCACGTTCTTAGCACCACACACAATTTGCAAGTCTTCTCCCTGACCTGCATCAACAATACACACATTCAGCTTATCCGCGTCCGGGTGCTTTTCCTTGCTTTTGACATAGCCTACAACGACGCCAGTAATTCCTTGGTTGCGATGTTCGACTTCATCAATTTCAATGCCCGAACGGGTGATTTTTTCTGCCAGCTCCTCCGCACTCACTTGATCCAGTGATACATACTCGGACAGCCACTCGAATGATACTTTCATATGGGTTCACTTCCCTTGATATAGTTGTTTATTGACGCGCAAACTGCTTCAAGAACGACAGATCGCTGTTATAAAAATGACGAATATCGTCAATGCCGTATTTCAAAATGGCTATCCGTTCTACACCCATACCGAATGCAAAGCCACTGTACACCTCGGGATCAAAACCACCCATTTCCAGCACTTTCGGATGCACCATACCACAGCCCAAAATTTCGATCCATACGCGTTCGCCGTTTTTCTTCACAAAAGTCACGTCTACTTCAGCACTTGGCTCGGTGAACGGGAAGAAGCTTGGGCGCAACCGGATTTCGGTCGATTCCCCGAACATTTCGCGTGCAAATTGCAGCAAGGTCCCTTTCAAATCACTCATACGAATGTTTTTCCCAACCACAAGACCTTCAATTTGGTGGAATTGGAAGGAATGTGTTGCATCATCATCATCACGTCGGAATACCGTACCCGGACAAATCACCTTAATAGGCGTTTCACCCTTCATCGCCTCCATTGCGCGAATCTGAACCGGTGACGTATGGGTACGCATCAATAAATCTTCCGTCAGGTAAAATGAATCCTGCATATCCCGTGCCGGGTGGTTTTTAGGAAGATTCAATGCTTCGAAGTTATAATAATCAGTCTCTGCCTGCGGCCCCTCAGCCACTCGATATCCCATACCTGTAAAAATATCCTCAATTTGCTCAATCACTTTGTTAAGCGGGTGGAGCCCGCCTTGCGGCAGTGCGCGTCCAGGCAGCGTAACGTCGATTTTCTCCGCTTGCAAACGCTCGTTCGTTTCTGCTTTCGTGAACTCGTCCTGCTTACGGTTAACGACCTCTTCAATCGCCTCGCGCACCTCATTGGCTACCTGTCCAACAACTGGACGCTCTTCCGCGCTCAGCTTGCCCATACCGCGCAAAATTTCAGTCAGTGCACCCTTTTTACCCGAATATTTAACTCGTAGTTCAGCCAGTTCCTTGGGTGTTTCCACCTTCTCCAATACTTCCAGTGCTTCTTCCTTCAAGGCCAGCAAATGTTCCTTCATTTGGATGGTTTCGCTCATCGCCTGTTCAGTCCCCTTTCTTCATATCCAGCTTTTCAGACAACAAAAAAAGGTCTTTTCTCCCGGAAAGGGACGAAAAGACCGTGGTACCACCCTCGTTAGACAATGAAGATCAGCTACCCGATACTTTACCTTGCGGCAACCAGTTCGGGTGATCATTCATGTAATACATCATCGTCTCGCTCTGCACGTTGTAACGGTCGTGAACCGGTATCCCCTACTTACACATCCGCCATTTACATGACGCTTGAGGTTCAAGGAACTGCTCCGGAGCGAACTTCAACAGCCCAATATTTGTAGAAACGCTCTCAATCCTACGGCGCTTCCTCCCTGTTCAATCGGACACTGCCTACTCTTCTCCATCAAGACATTTTCAAAATACGAACTATTGCTCATTATTATATGCAAACTACTGCAATTTGGCAAGCAGCGCCTATATTTCATTCCTACAGATATCGGGATCATTTAACCGATCCAGCTTAGCACGAATGCGCCTGATATCGCTCAAGACCTCTTTATCTTCTTCACTCGTCCCTGCCATTCCCATCAATTCGGTAAGACGCAGCTGTAATCTAAGATGTTCTTCCCGCTCCTCTTGATCCTTTGGCTCTCGAATGCGGCTCCGTTCATCTTCTTGTTTTTCGTCGGCCGTCCCTTCATAGATCTCATATCCGCCTCCCGGCTTCATATCGAGCAGCCGAGTTGCCGTACAACGTACCAGTTCCCGGTCATGCGAGACGAGTACCAACGCCCCATCATTTCGGTTCAAAGAATCTTCTACAATTTCACGGGTTTCAATGTCAAAGTAATTTGTCGGTTCGTCCAGCACTAGCAGATTGGCTCCACTAAAGTACAAGCGCAAAAAAGCTATCCTGCATTTTTCTCCCATACTGAGCGTTCCGATCCTTTTAAATACATCCCCTTTGGCAAATAGAAAACAGCCCAGCACCGTTCTCGCTTCGGTTTAGGTCATCGTAGGGAGTGCAAGCAGACTGTCAAGCAACGTCTGGTCCTCTGGAAGCTGCTCCAGCTCCTGTGAAAAATATCCGATATTCAACTGTGGGTTGGTTGTAATTTTCCCTATCTGCGGTTCCAGCTGACCTGTCAATAACCGAAGCAGCGTGGTTTTGCCAATTCCATTGGGTCCCCGAACAGCCAAACGATCCCCACGTGCAACGTTCAGATTTAGATTTTTCATAATGACACGCTCGTCGTAGCTAAAGTCAACCTGCTCAGCACGCAGCAAATATTTAGCCTGAAAACCGCTGTCACTTAATTTCATGTGCAAAGACGGGGCTTCACGCGGTTGCTCTACCCTGTTAGCCTCCAGCCGCTCCAGTTCCTGCTTCCGATAGCTCGCCTCCTGCTCTCGTAGCTCCCGCTCCTTTTGCGCTTTATATTCCTATATCGGCCTTTATAGCGCTTAATGCCCTTGGGTGTCAGCTCAACCAAGCTTGTAGCCACCTTATCCAAAAAAGTTCTGTCATGCGATACAAACAGCAATGTTCCAGGATACGTGGACAGCCATTGCTCCAGCCAGAGCAAGCTTTCGGCATCCAGATGGTTGGTTGGCTCATCCAACACCAGCAACTTCGGCTGCCTGACCATCAGTCCGGCCAGCCGTACCCTCGTCTTCTGCCCTCCGCTCAGATCACCATAAGCAATCGACCACGTCTGGGCAGGCATACCCATTCGGGTGAGCGTCTTTTCCACCTCAGACTCCCAGGCAAAGCCTTGCAGACGCTCGTATTGATCCATCAGCTCCCCGTAACGCTCCAAATGATGCTCCATATCCTTCCCAGGATTGGCTAGGTGAGCTTCCAGCTGTCTCAATGCTTGCTTGAGATGCCAATGCTTAGGGCTGGCCTGCTGCGCGGCCTCCAGTGCGGTTCGTGACCCATCCAACGTATCCTGCTGCTTCAGCCAGCCGCGCTCTTCCAATGGTAAATCATGCTCTACTTGACCAGAGGTTGGTGCTTCATCTCCCAATAATATTCGCAATAGCGTCGTTTTACCTGCTCCATTTCTTCCGAACAGCGCGAGCCGTTCTCCTTCCGTCACGTCCAGCGACACCTTCTCCAATAAAGATGCCCCGTTCCATTCCTTGACTACGTTGCGAACTCGCAAAATGGTTTTCATACCACGATCATCCTTTCCCAGCCCGGTTTTCACACCGGAAGCAATAAAAAAAGCCGCAGAAGGCTGCGACTTGCATACAGGAATATAGAATGACTGCTATGATTTGTTTCTTTCATTTCAGACACACTTCTCCCGTTGCAGCTTGCAGCCGCCTGCCAGTAACATGCAGTTAAATGGGAAAATCAGTGTGCTTACTTCATCGGACGTATGGTAACCTTCCTTTTTATGGGATACTTACTTGCAGTCAATATAGCAGATCACAGCATATTTGCAAATACCGGCGTTATTCCCAATTACCAAATTGGTGTTGAATGAACCACACCCCGGCTAAAAGTATTATCCAATTGAAAATAAAAAGAACCCTTGATTCACAAGGGTTCGGAAACTTTAAAATAGTAAGCGGGTGATGGGAATCGAACCCACGCTATCAGCTTGGAAGGCTGAAGTTCTACCATTGAACTACACCCGCATTATATAACATCTTGATCCATATGTATGACACACTTAAGCTCTCGTCGACCAACTGAATCAGGATGTTATACAGTATAACTTACCTTTCTGGAAAATGCAAGCATACTACATCCCATCCTGAATCAGCCAATTCACAGAGTTACGTAAAAACAATTTTTCAAACACTTCTGCCGGAATGGGGCGGCTAAAATAATACCCCTGTCCTTCATGACAATCCTGGGCCTGCAAAAATTGGAGCTGTTCCTCATTTTCCACCCCTTCAGCCGTGACCTTCAGCTTTAGATGGTGAGCCATAGAGGCAATGGTAGATACAATGGCCGCATTTTTGCTATCGACCAGTACCTCATTTACAAAGGAACGGTCAATTTTAAGACGGTCAATCGGGAGATTTTTCAAATAATGCAGTGAACTATAACCCGTTCCAAAATCATCAATACTGATGGCCACACCGATAGCCTTTATTTTTTTCAATTGTTCAAAGGCCCTGTCCTTATCAAAAGTCATACTCTCGGTAATCTCCAGCTCTAAATAGCGTGGTTCCAGTTCCGTATAGGCCAAAATGCCCCGAATAACATCCACCAGTTTTTTTTGCTGAAATTGGCGCATGGATAAATTGACCGATATCGGGATGGGTGGATATCCTTGCTCCTGCCACTGTTTATTTTGGAGACATGCCTCACGCAGCACCCATTCCCCCAAGGGCACGATCAGGCCACTTTCTTCAGCCACTGGAATAAAATCGCCCGGCATGACCATCCCACGATGAGGATGATTCCAACGCACCAGCGCCTCCAAACTCGTTAGCTCGCCACTTTGCAGGTGGACACGTGGCTGATACACCAAAGAAAATTCCTCATTTTCAAGCGCTCGCCGCAAATCATTCTCCAGTTGTAGTCTTTCATGCGCTCGCATCTGCATCACACTAGCATACCGCTGAAAATTCACGCCTTGCTCCTTGGCACTATGAACAGCAGTATCTGCCTGCTGGATAAGTTGTTCGCTCTGATTCGCATCCCACGGGTACAAAGCGATGCCAACGCTCACCATCACATGATACGACTCCCCATTAATATCAAAAGGCTGATCAAACAACTTCACCATATCATCAATACGATTTCTCACGGCATCTGAATCTTCATAGCCCATTAGAAGAAAGGCAAATTCATCTCCACCCATGCTAAAGACTGCTTCTCCTTCACGGCAAAAACGGGCCAAGCGTTCGCCTACCGCATACAGCAAATAATTGCCTGCCGTATGTCCAAGCGAATCATTAATCGCTTTGAAACGATCAATATTTAGCACTAAAAGAGCTACTGTCTCATCAGACTTCAATGAGTTGCGCAATATTTTATCCAGCCGCTGGGAAAGACGTCGGCGATTGGGGAGGCCTGTTATATCATCATTATAAGCGATATGATTAAACTCAGATTCTGCCGCCTGTTTTTCCCGATAAGGAACCAGAACCATGAGTCTGACCAAACCGTTCAACAGACTATAAAAGGCAATCACGTTAGTCAAAAGTCCTATAAGATGATTAATATCACTCATTTGCCTAGAAAATAAATAAAACAACTGGCTCACAACACACAGCCCGATCCCACGAACCATTAGTAACATGCCCAACTCCGCCGGGCGAACTTTCTTATATTTTCGTACTCCAAAAATAAATGTAAGGACCAGCAGCAACATGACTACCAGATTCAACGTCAAGCCTAGGCTGCCCAATTCGTACCTTATACGTAGATCTGGTAAGCCTGCGTCATAGGCCTTAATAACTCCTAAAATCAGCAAAGTGCAACCTATTCCCGCCCACAAAGCCACTGTCTTGTATTCAGACTTTGTTTTTCTAAATGGAAGAGAGCAAACGAATAGGAGCATAACAGAGGTAAAGGCTCGAATTACAAACAGCAGCCACAACGAAATGCCTGGAGACAAAGCAAAGTCCGTCAGGCTCACAAAACTAAACGAAACGATATGAACCAGGTAAAGCAGACCAGTCACCAGAAAGGTTGGGGCAATAAGAAGTCTCTGCCAGGTTAACTGTTCCAGCAAAACGGACCAGGATTGATAAAAAATAGAAAAACAAATCGCAGCACAGGCAAATCCTAAAATTGGGTATACGAAGAAAAATACATTGTAAGAGTATATTTTATTCAAAGTTACGTGAAATAACTGGGCCATGACAAACAAAACTATCGCAGCCATACCGATGCCTATCGTTTTTTTTACTTCCAGCCGTATATTCATTCAGCCTCTTCAGCCCCCTGCATATCGGAGTTTCCGATCATCTAAGACGTTTGACAGCTTTGGAAGCCGTTGTTTAAGTCTATAGTATCAAAAAAAATGTTGTATTCTGGTATATAATAGCATTTAATCTGTGAAAGGTGAATCATTTTTTTGTTCTATATCCATGAATTTATTTGCGCATTTGCGCAAATACACGAGCTTACAGTACCAAAAAAGCGCATTATCTTTTCAGATTATGCGCTTCAGACGACATTTGTCCAACGGGCTATACCTATACCTCAACGCTGCACACTATAACAGAAATAGTTTGTACAGGACCTCTCTGCGAAAAATCTCCATATTAGACTACAGGAAGGGTAATTTTGAATTGTGTACCGCTTCCATGCTTACTGTCAACATGAATGAAGCCTCCGTGATTTTTGATAATACGATAGCTCACAGCCAATCCCAAGCCGGTTCCACTTTCTTTTGTTGTAAAAAAGGGATCAAATAAACGCGATAATGTATTGTTGTCCATACCTAACCCGTTGTCTTCAATGCAGATGTGAACATAAGGCCCCTCAAGTATTGTATGGATATCAATGCATCCTTCTCGTTCCCCACCGATGCTCTCAATGGCATCCATCGCATTTTTAATCATATTGAGGATAACCTGTTTAATCTGCTTCACGTCAATAGAAACCTTCATGAGCTCATCATTTTCATCCAGTGCGATCTGGCAGCCCTTCATCAACGCCTCACTTTCTGTGAGCAATACTACTTCTTTTAAAAGCCCCATCACAGATACAGCTGTTTTTTGCGGAGCCGAAGGCTTGGACGAATTTAAAAACTCGTAAATAATATCGTTTGCACGATCGATTTCGGTTAAAATAATCCGGGCATACTCATCCCTGCCTAACTCCACCAAGTGCGGCCGCAGCAATTGAATAAAGCCCCGGATTGCAGTAAGCGGGTTACGGATTTCATGGGCGATAGAGGCCGAAATACGTCCAAGCATGGCCAACTTA
Organism: Paenibacillus ottowii; assembly: GCF_006874425.1. Lineage (GTDB taxonomy): Bacteria > Bacillota > Bacilli > Paenibacillales > Paenibacillaceae > Paenibacillus > Paenibacillus ottowii. The sequence continues at coordinate 621,755 of NZ_VIJZ01000001.1, read as the reverse complement.
TCATTTTGATACGCCGTCTGCTCAATCTGCTTATAATCCGACACATCCTTTACACTAAATAAAAAATCGCCATCCATCTGATCACCGTAGGTCACTGTTATCAACCAATGCCGACCATACTCATCAATCAACTCATGATAGCGCTTTCTATGAAAGATAGTTTCTTTATAAATCCGCATGATTTTCTTCTTCTTAAACCGACTTAACTCAGGATGATGCAAAATTTGCATCAGGTTGCGACCCGCAAGCGAACTACGTGGTAACTCCAGTAATCTCGCCATTTGCACGTTAATAAAGGTCAGTACCCCGTCACTGTCAAACAGCATGATACCACTATCCAGGTTCTCCAGTACATTTTCATACTTATTATTGGCGATCTGTGTGGAAGGGCAAGCTCCCACGGTATCAAGCAAGGCTTCTTGGAATTCACTGATCATGCCAGGCTTCCCCCTTGTATCGGAATGATAAACTGGCCGTATCGGACGTGTAATATTCTTGAAGAAGAGAAAGGTATCTACCGATTACCCTTCAAATGGGTAAAAAACAGTTTCATTCAACTCCGACCATTTTTTTCGATTCGAGTCTTATTTTATGATAGACAAGATTAAGGATCACAGTCAATCGGAAAAAGTGTCGAATCCACATTTTTCTCCTATTTTCTTTCGTCATAATATCTGCGCAACATTACCAAAATTAAAAAATAAGTTAAGAAAAGCGCCCTACACACCAAAGAAGCTCTCCAGAATTGAGAGCTTCTTTGGTGTGTAGGATGTCAACTGCCGCTCTTATTATGTTGAAGCCGGAATCGTCTTTGGCTCATAACGGCCAGTCTTCTCTTAAGCTCTCCCTGCCATTTCTCATCGTTCATTTGTTTGGCTACCATCAATAAATCCAGCGACATGTCAATTTGGCGCTTTACAATTTCAAATGCATCTTCGCTCTCGCGATTCACACAATTTTCAAATATCGTATCATCGTCTTCCATAACATAATCCTGAAAATCAATCTCGGATGCCCCATCTCCATGTGCATACTCAGCCAAAATTTCATACTCATTTTCGACTTTATAATGAACTTCAATGCGACGACATACCGGGCAAAACAGCAAAGGAACATTATGGACTTGGGTGCGGTAATGCTTCAGCGTTCCCTTGGTTCCTACCATGCTTGCTCCACAGCAATAACTCATCCGGGCTCAGCCTCCTCTGAACAAAACCTGTTCTGCCTTGTTTATCTTCTACAATACCTTATTCGCTTTCATTAGGCAAAATTCCTCCAGAACACAACAACATTTCCATAATTATTTGTTACTTCACTCTGTATTACATGATTCAGACAGGCTACTTCCCAGATGTTCCGCTGAACAGCGCAGGCAAGCAAGCCCCCAACATCGGCAGAGTAACCGCATGTTGGGGGCTTGCTTGTTTAAATTCAACTTGTGAAATTGATATTACAGATTTTTATCGCCTGGTTTCCAGTTCATTGGGCACAATCCACCGGATTGCAATGCTTGCAGTACACGCAATGTTTCTTCTACACTGCGGCCTACATCATTGTGGTTAACCACTTGATATTTCAGTTCGCCTTCTGGATCAATGATGAACAAGCCGCGCAATGCAACGCCTTCTTCTTCGATCAGAACGCCATAGTCACTTGCTGTTTTCTTCGTGATGTCAGAAGCCAATGGGAAGTTCAATTTGCCCAGACCGTTGTTCTCTTTAGCTGTGTTGATCCATGCTTTATGACTATGCACGGAGTCTACACTGATACCCAAGATTTCAGTATCCAGCTCTTTGAATTGATCAGCTGCATCGCTCAAAGCTGTAATTTCTGTTGGGCATACAAATGTGAAATCCAGTGGATAGAAGAAAAATACGAGCCACTTGCCACGGTAATCGGAAAGTTTCACCGAGCCAAATTCTTGACCGTCTCCAGACACTGTTTCCAATGCAAAATCAGGTGCGGGTCTTCCTACCAATCTTTCTGCCATAATGTGAAATCCTCCTTTAAAATATGTAAGAAAAACACCAATTGTGTTTTCCTCAATCATCTGTATTGTAACAAACCACCTACTTGATAAATGTTATCATTCGCTGAAAACAAAGTCAATATTATAACCATTACTTTTTTATAATTATTTTAAACTGGCTTGAAAATTCATAATCTTTTCACATTTTGGGCTTTTTAAGCTTTTTGATACGAAAGTAGCTCCTGATTGCTCAGGAGCTACGGTGTTAAACTTTTGCTGTAAAGTTATGTTGTATAACCGCCCTATATAATAGGAAGCTTTTTTTCAGAACGGGTGCATTTCCGGAAACTTTAGCGAATAGCTGCCGCAATCAAATCGCCCATTTGAGCTGTCGAGATCGCTTGAGATTTATCCACCGCAATATCTGCTGTACGGTGCCCTGCATCCAGTACCTCAGCTACCGCTTTCTCAATAGCATCGGCTGCTTTCTCGTACCCAAAGGTGAGGCGGAACATCAAAGCAACGGACAAAATTGTTGCAATTGGATTCGCCAGTCCCTGGCCTGCAATATCAGGCGCCGAGCCGTGTACCGGCTCGTACAGACCAAAGCTGCCTTCTCCAAGTGATGCAGAGGAGAGCATCCCGATGGACCCGGTCAGCATAGCTGCTTCATCACTAAGGATGTCACCAAACATATTTTCCGTTACAATGACGTCAAAACTGGATGGACGGCGCAGCAATTGCATGGCACAGTTATCGACTAATACATGCTCAAGCTCGACGTCTGGGTAATCTACAGCGACGCGGTTAACGACTTCACGCCATAAACGGGAAGTTTCCAGCACATTGGCCTTATCCACCGATGCGAGCTTTTTGCGACGTTTTTGTGCAATTTCGAAAGATTGGCGAACAATACGCTCAACTTCTGTTACATTATATGCACAAGTATCGATCGCTTCCTCACCCTGAGCACTCTCTCGTCTGTATTTCTCACCGAAATAAATACCGCCCGTCAGCTCACGTACCACAATCAAGTCCGTTCCTTCCAATACTTCTGGTTTCAATGTAGACGCGTCCTTAAGACAATCGAAAACAACAGCAGGACGAAGATTCGAGAACAGACCGAGCTCTTTGCGAATACCGAGCAATCCGGTTTCAGGACGAAGTTCCTTAGGATTGTTGTCCCATTGTGGTCCTCCGACCGCTCCCAACAGCACGGCATCTGCAGATTGACATACGGTCAATGTTTCTTGCGGCAATGGAGTCCCCTTCTTATCAATGGCAATCCCGCCGAACAGGGCATGCTCTGTTTCAAATGAAAGGCCAAACACTTCTTCCGTACGTTTCAAAATTTTCTCTGCCTCTGCAACTACTTCAGGTCCGATTCCGTCTCCCGCTATTACTGCAATCTTTTTAACGTCTGTCATCACGTACACTCCTCTTGTTATACAGCCATAAGACCGTATTTCTCATACCTTCTTTGTAACATATAGAGCATGGCTTTGACCAAGATATAGAATCTATCAATTCAATAGGTTCTGCCTATAAGCTCGTTTTTTTATTAAAAAATAAGAAAACAGGATCGGAAACAACCCGATCCTGTCTATATTCAATGCCTAGGTTTGTATAAAATTAGGATTTATAATCTACGCGATTGCTGTAATTTTTACGCTTGTCGATCAAACCATTCAGTGCATCCACATAAGCCCGTGCACTTGCTTCCAAAATATCGGTACTTACCCCGCGGCCCTGTACAGATATTCCGTTTTGAGTCAGCACCACATGTACTTCCCCTAGAGCGTCCTTGCCATGAGTAACCGATTTAATGGAGTAATCAGAAAGTACAACACTCTCGCTGCTGGCTTGGTCAATCGCATTATAGATCGCATCGACTGAACCATTCCCTTCAGCTTCTGTCTCGATCACCTGGCCTTCATCGTTTACCAGACGCACTTGTGCAGAAGGCGTAGCCTTGTTTCCGTAAGTTACGAAAATGGTCTCCAGCCTGAAGACTTCAGGTGCATCGGCCAATTTTTCTTCCAGCAATGCCAGGATATCATCGTCCGATACTTCCTTTTTCTTATCAGCCAAATCCTTAAACTGGCCAAAAGCGCGATTCAGATCTTCTTCGCTCAATTCGTATCCCAGCTCGACCAAACGCTCACGGAACGCATGACGCCCTGAATGCTTGCCCAGCACCAGCTTGCTTTCTTTCAGACCGATGCTTTCCGGTGTCATAATTTCATAGGTCGTCTTCTCCTTCAGCATGCCGTCCTGGTGAATACCTGATTCGTGCGCAAAAGCGTTGGCCCCCACGATCGCCTTGTTGCCCGGCACAACCATCCCTGTCAAGCGGCTAACCAAACGACTCGTGCGTGCAATTTCAGACAATTGCAGAGACGTTTTGGCTTGGAAAAATTCCTGTCTAGTCTCCAATGCCATGGCGATTTCTTCAATAGCCGTGTTTCCAGCGCGTTCACCGATACCGTTAATGGTTCCCTCGATCTGGTCTGCCCCGTTCAAGATGGCAGCAAGCGTATTAGCAGTAGCCATTCCCAAGTCATTGTGGCAATGTGCACTCAATTGAATCTTCTCCACATCGACCACATTTTGCTTGATGTGTTTGAATATATTTCCGTATTCGTAGGGTGTTAAGTAACCTACCGTGTCCGGGATATTGACGACAGAAGCCCCTTCCTGTACAGCCATGGTGACCATTTCAACCACAAAGTCAAGCTCTGTACGTCCTGCGTCCTCTAAAGAAAACTCCACTTTTGGCAAATATTTTAACCCATAACGAATGGCAGCACGAGCAGTTTCCAACACCTGTGTCTTCTCCATCCGCAGCTTATGCTGACGATGGATTGGAGAGGTTGCCAAAAAGATATGGATACATGGGTCCTGTGCTCCCTTGAGTGCCTCGCGTACCGCATCAATATCTTGTTCCCTTGCACGCGAAAGGCCAATAACGGTCGAATTTTTTACAGCTTTTGCTACTGCATTAACAGCCGCCAGATCACCCGGAGAAGCAGCCGGGAAACCAGCCTCCATACGATCGATTCCCAGCTTCTCCAACTGATGGGCGATCTCCACTTTCTCACGAGTATTCAAGTTCACGCCAGGTGACTGTTCTCCGTCTCTCAAAGTGGTGTCAAATACATATATTTTGCGCAACCTAACGCACCTCCCTCAGCATTTTGGACCCTTAAATTACAATGCGGCTCACGCAATAAGCAGGGCCGCATTGTAATTAATATTTATAAATAATTCATGATGTCGAGCTTATAGTACAAAAGGTTATTACTTTTTGATCCAATGCATCATTTCACGCAATTGTCCGCCCACCACTTCAATCGGATGGTTAGCTTCATTACGGCGAGTAGCCGTCAGGAATGCACGTCCAGATTGGTTTTCAAGGATGAAGTCACGAGCAAATTTACCTTGTTGAATGTCAGTCAATACATCCTTCATAGCTTTCTTTGTATCTTCTGTTACCACACGTGGTCCAGTTACATAATCGCCATATTCCGCTGTATTACTGATGGAATCACGCATAGTTGCCAATCCACCTTCATACATCAGGTCAACGATCAGCTTAAGCTCATGCAAGCATTCGAAGTATGCCATCTCAGGAGCATATCCTGCTTCAGTCAATGTTTCAAAGCCCGCTTTTACAAGTGCGCTCACACCGCCACACAATACCGCCTGCTCACCGAACAGATCCGTTTCCGTTTCTTCACGGAAGGAGGTTTCAATTACGCCCGCACGTGTACAGCCAATGCCTTTTGCATAAGCAAGACCGATTTCTTTGGCTTGACCTGTTGCGTCCTGTTCAATTGCGATCAATCCTGGTACACCAAACCCTTCTACATAGGTACGACGTACCATATGTCCTGGGGATTTTGGAGCAACCAGCAATACATCGCTATCTTTAGGAGCTACGATTTGTCCAAAATGAACATTAAAACCATGGGAGAACAAAAGTGCTGCGCCTTTTTTCAGATTAGGTTCAATTTCATTTTTGTAAACAGAAGCTTGAGTTTCATCAGGCAACAAAATTTGAACCACATCTGCACGGCTTGTTGCATCAGCTACGTTCAGAACTTCAAAACCGTCGTTTCTTGCGACATCAGCTGATTTGCCTTCACGCAAACCAATAACAACATTCACACCACTGTCACGCAAGTTTTGTGCTTGAGCATGTCCTTGGCTACCGTAACCGATAACGGCCACCGTCTTTCCTTTCAATACGCTGAGTTCTGCATCTTTTTCGTAGTACGTTGTAACTGCCATGGTTAATTTCCTCCTTTTAATTGGACCCTTCATAATGAGCGGGTAGTCCAAGAGACTTTGCCTCCGAATGGCATTTAAAAATCTCTTCGAGCACCCGCTCTTATGCGGGCGATTCTTTAATGGTGTAATGCGCTATAAGCGGTAAATCGTTAAAGCTTTATATTATGCATTTCCACGTATCATAGCTGTAACCCCGGTTCGGGTCAACTCGCGAATACCGTAAGGCTTCAACAACTCGATCATCGCATCGATTTTTTCAGTATCGCCAATGACCTGAACAATCAAGCTTGTCGTTCCAACATCAATGACAGCTGCTCTGAACGTTTCTACCACGCCCATAATTTCTGGCCGCTGAGGCGGTTCAGCCTTCACCTTAATCATCGCCAATTCCCGAGCAACCATTGGCTTGGAACTAAGATCGATGACCTTGATTACATCAACCAGCTTGTAAAGCTGCTTTTCAATCTGCTCCAGGTTGTTCTCATCCCCTACAGTCACAATGACCATACGGGATAATCCAGCTTCCTCCGATTGACCTACGGTGATGCTCTCAATGTTAAAGCCACGGCGGCCAAATAGTCCAGACACACGTTGCAAAACGCCGGGATGATCATTTACCAGTACAGCAATGGTATTTTTTGTCGTCATTTTACTCGTCCCCCATCAGCATTTGATCAATGGTCGAACCTTGCGTCACCATCGGATATACATTCTCTTCCTTGCTGACTACAAACTCGACAACGACCGGTCCGGGTGTATCAAGCGCCTCCTGCCAAGCCCGACGTGCTTCTTCCTTGTTCGTAGCACGCAGTCCTTTGACACCGTATGCTTCGGCCAATTTCACAAAATCCGGGCTTCCAGCCAGGTCAATGTGACTGTACCGATTGTCATAGATCAGTTCTTGCCACTGGCGAACCATTCCAAGTACCTGGTTGTTGATAATTACGATTTTGACCGGAATGTTATTGATAGCACAAATGGCTAGCTCCTGCGAACACATCTGCATACCGCCGTCTCCGTTAATCGATATTACTAATCTGTCAGGATTGGCCATTTGAGCGCCGATCGCAGAAGGGAAACCAAATCCCATCGTACCCAGTCCACCAGAGGTGACCCATGAGCGCGGCTGATTGAATTTGTAATACTGTGCGGCCCACATTTGGTGCTGTCCCACGTCCGTCGTAACGATTGCTCCGCCCTTGGTCGTTTGATCCAACAATTCGATAACCCATTGTGGTTTAAGCACTGTTTCCGAATCCTTATAAGAAAAAGGCTTCTCGGCCTTCCATTGCTGAATTTTCGCTCTCCATGCATCCGCCAGGTCTGCGCGTTTCACATCCTGGTTCAGCAGTTCTAATACTGCCTTCACGTCACCTACAATTGGAATATCCGCAGCCACATTTTTTCCAATTTCAGCAGGGTCGATATCGATGTGTACGATTTTGGCTTGAGGAGCAAATCCATCCAACTTGCCTGTCACCCGATCATCAAAACGGGCACCGATACAGATCAGCAGATCTGATTGTTGGATCGCCTGGTTAGAGGTGTATGTTCCGTGCATTCCCGGCATCCCTGTCCAAAGTTCATGTCCACTTGGGAATCCTCCCAATCCAAGCAAGGTTGTCGCAATTGGAATTTCCGTTTTACGAACAAATTCGTAAAGTGCTTCATGTCCACCGGAGTAAACAACTCCTCCACCTGCTAGGATAAATGGACGTTCTGCTTCGGCAATAGCTTGAGTTAGCTTGTCTAGTTGAATCTTGTTGGGCAACACTTTCGGGTTGTAACCCCGCATGGTCACAGGTTCCGTTTGTGGGACAAACAATGTCTGGGCTGCGGAGATATCCTTTGGAATATCAATCAGTACCGGTCCTTTTCTACCTGTGTTGGCAATATGAAATGCCTCATGGATGATTCGCGGCAGCTCCTCTACGTCTCTCACCAAATAGCTGTGCTTCGTAATCGGCATTGTAATTCCCGTGATATCAGCTTCCTGGAAAGCATCTGTACCGATCAGGGAAGATATAACGTTACCCGTGATGACCACCAACGGCACCGAATCCATAAAAGCTGTCGCTATCCCAGTTACCAGGTTTGTCGCTCCAGGTCCGGAAGTCGCGATACAGACACCAACTTTACCGCTTGCCCGTGCATAACCATCTGCCGCATGAATAGCTCCCTGCTCGTGACGAGTGAGGACATGCTTGAAATCCTTGAAGCCGTACATGGCATCGTAGATATAAAGCACTGCACCACCAGGATATCCGAAGACACACTCTACTCCCTCCAGCAAAAGGCTACGGAGTAAAATTTCCGAACCCGTAATCACCTCAGGTTTCATCCACTTTTCACGTAATTCATCGGTTGACCTAACTTCAGGAATTTGTGCACTCATTGGTCATCCTCCTTTACAAAATTCACATACAGCTTACATTTGTAAATACAAAAAAACCTTTCATCCCTAGAACAGACTTACTGTTGCTGAGGGACGAAAGGCTGTAGCTTCCGTGGTACCACCCGTGTTTGCCCGATATTTCGCAATATCGAACCTTGGCAGGTACAGAAATCACAAAGGATCTCCATATCTGGCGTCTGTAACGTAGACCGTACGATTTTCCCTAATAGGCGATTCAGTGCACCGTTAAGCTCATGGGCCCAAATACTTTTCAGGAAAACAGCTCCGAGGTGAGCTCGTTAAAAAGGGATTTTGGTGAAGCTTGCAGCTAATGCCTCACTCTCTGAACAAAAGAGCCCTAATCACTTCGTCCTCTTCATTGCCGTTGTGTTCATGTCATTCTTTCAAATGTTTAGACACATTATATGTCCCTCATCTGGGATAGTCAATACCCAGATTTCATAAAAATTTATGTTTCTCTGCTTTAGCACCTCTGAGCCGCACGCTTATAAGAGGTATCCGCATAATATAAAAAAGACCGCACAGAGAGACTTTGTACACCTCCAAAGCCATGACATATCTTGCTAAAAGGGTAAAAAAGGAGGCCTGTTTATGATTCGCAAACGTTGCGCCCAAGATGACAAAATGATCTTTCGTCTAATCGAGCAAGAGCTTGTCCCCCTATCGCATTTAAGTCTCCAAGAGATGGATCAAATACGAAAAGAATTACCCCGGCGCTTAAACCGGGGCATCACTTTTGTAGCTTGCAGACCGGATAATGCACAGGTTGTTGGCTTCATTCATGTTATGCTGCACGGAGAACTTTTATACATTGATTTGATTGCAATCGCTTCGGCTCATCAAGGTAAAAGATACGGAAAAAAGTTGCTGGAGTGTGCCGAACAATACGGCCGATTGCGACGCTGCAAGCGAGCTAAGGTGATGGTGGACGAAGACAACGTGCGAGGGATCCATTTTTATTTACGTCATCGATACCACATGATGCGTTACGTAGCTCTAAGCCGATGCCACGAACTCGAAAAGTCGCTTTGAAAATTATAATTTTCGGGTTCGTGATGTTGTAGAACTAAAAAAAGTTGGGGTAAAACGGATAGCCTACTCCGGGATATCCCCCGTCTGTATACGCTCCATACTGCGGACCATAACCTGGTCCTCCATAACCTGGACCGTAGCCAGCGTAGGCACCAACGTATGGAGCTGTGCCAATGGCTAGCAAATCAAAAAGCACCAGCGGAATAATCGCTTTCGTGTTTACTTTCTTCTTACGGTTGGGTTGAAGAATTAGTCGGTTACCCGAAATGCGAATCAGCTTACCACTGACCCGGGAGCCATCCTTACGTGTGGCGAAGATGACCTTACCGACAAGCTTCTCCACCTGCTTTCTGGTTATTGCCTGTTTCATCGTATTTCCTCCTTCTTTCTCAACGGATGGACAGATTGAACGGCTCCTTGATAGCTCACCACCACCACAAAATAGACTGAGCTGACAGGGGCCGAGCGTCCGTCCAATCTGCATAGCACAGTCTATTCCATTCATGCCTGAAGCGTATGTTTAAATGCCTGCACAACATAAAAAAACTGGTACCTGCACATGCAGATACCAGTTTTTCAAATATACTAATGCGTCTAGCCAAAAACATTCAGCCGTATAGGTAGTTATTAACGCTTGCTTGGATCGTACAGTTGACCCAAAGCGGCTGGAGCGCGTGAACGTCCAACTGCCGCTACCAGCACAATAATCGTCAAGAGATACGGCAACATAAAAATAATTTCCTGGGGAATACTTTGCGACCATGCAAACAGCTGTACATAGTTGCGAATCGCTTGTGAAAAACCGAAAAACACTGCCGCGCCAAAAGCTCCGAGCGGATTCCATTTACCGAAAATCATAGCGGCAATAGCAATATAACCCTGCCCTGAAACCGTATTATGTGAAAACATATTGGTCGTAGTCAAAGTGATTGTAGCCCCACCAATCCCAGCCAACGCACCACTAATCATAACACCGATATAACGAAGGCGATTGACTTTGATCCCCACTGTATCGGCCGCACCTGGATGCTCTCCTACTGAACGCAAACGCAAGCCAAACGGTGTTTTATACAAAGTAAAGTAGCCAATAATAACCAATAGAATAGCTAGATATGTGGTTGGATAGGCTTGGAAAAATGCTTTTCCTGCAATCGGAATATCCACTAGATAAGGGATGGATATCTCGTTAAAGCCTTGAATCCGGCCGGTGTCACCATCACCCTCAAATAGCAGCTTAACCATATACAGTGTACTACCTGCTGCCAGAAAGTTAATGACAATCCCGCTGATTACCTGATCGGCCTTGAACGTAATGGAGGCTACAGCATGAATTAGCGAAACCAGAATACCAAACACCGCAGCTGACAGTACACCTACCCAGGCCGCAGAGGTGCCTCCTAATCCCGCTTGCTCGGCATAAAATCCGCCGACACCTGCCGCAAATGCGCCAAATACCATAAGTCCTTCCAACCCGAGATTCGTTACACCGGATTTTTCCGAAAAAACTCCGCCAAGAGACGCAAAAATAATCGCCGTCGCAAAAACGAGCGTCGTATGGATTAATTCACCAAGTGTTAACCAACTCATTTTACAACACCTTCTCTTTCTTCCGCTTGGAATACAGCGGCTTTACAACCCAACGCACAATACCTTGGGCGGCAATAAAGAAAATAATCGAGCCAATAACTACCCGGATAATTTCTGGTGGTACATCCGCGCTAAAGCTCATCCCTGCAGAACCATACGTAAGCGTCCCGAACAAAACAGAGCCGAGCAGTACACCGAACGGATTATTCATCCCGATCAAAGACACAGCGATGCCGTCAAAGCCGGTTCCCGGTGATCCTGCCATAACAGATTGATAATGGAAAACCCCCAACACCTCAAAGGCACCAGCCAATCCAGCAAAAACACCACTAATAAACATCGCTTTTATAATATTACGATTTACATTCATACCTGCATAGCGAGATGCATCCTCGTTAAATCCGACAGCCCGAAGCTCATAGCCCTGCTTTGTTTTCCACATGAAAATATAGAAAAACACTGCCGCCAGCACAGCAATAACGGTGCCCCAATGAACCCGAGCATTCCCCATCATCTGGGACAGCCAATCAATGGAAATAGAAGCGGAAGGTTGGATATCTACAGAGCGATTTTCCCCTTCCAAAAGTGCGAACTGATTAATCACCAAATTAGCCAAATACAGTCCGATCCAGTTCATCATAATACATGTAATAACTTCGTTAACGCCTCGTTTGGCCTTCAAATAGCCAGCAATCGCAGCCCATAAGCCTCCGAAAACGGCTCCTGCAATCACAGCTAGCGGTGCATGAATGATAGCAGGCAACCCATGAAGTTTGATGCCCACAATCGAAGCAGCTGTCATACCGACCAGAAACTGACCTTCGCCGCCAATATTAAACAACCCGGCACGAGCCGCAAAAGCAAATGCCAATCCCGTTAGAATTAAAGGAGTCATCTCACGGATCGCTTCGCCAAAGTTGTAGGTGTCTCCGTACACACGGCTAAACAATGCAGAGTACGCCACAATAGGGTCATACCCGCCAATCAACATCACGATAGCACCCAGAATGAGGCCAAAAACAATAGAGACCAGTGCCAGAACAAAGGAGTCTTTTGTGAATACTTTCAATAGGTTAGCCATTCTCTACTCCTTTCTTCACTGCACTTCCTGCCATCATGAGTCCCAGTTCCTGGTCATTCGTTTCTTCAGGCAGCACTTCCCCGACAATCTTGCCCTCATAAATAACAGCAATTCGATCGGATACATTCATAATCTCGTCCAACTCAAATGAAATAAGCAGTACCGCTTTACCTTGATCCCGCTGGGCAATCAATTGTTCTTGGACAAACTCAATAGCCCCAACATCCAGTCCGCGTGTAGGCTGAGCTGCGATGAGAAGGTCTGGGTTTTTATCAATTTCACGCGCTATAATAGCCTTTTGCTGATTCCCACCAGATAACGCTCTTGCCTTGGTATGAATATCTGGTGTTCTTACATCAAACTTCTCAATAAGGCTTTTTGCCTGTTTTTCTATAGCGTCCTTGTTCAAAAAGCCGTTTTTACTGTAAGGTGCCTGATAATACGTCTCCAGCACCATATTTTCACTCATGGAAAAATCGAGCACCAATCCATGCTTATGGCGATCCTCCGGTATATGTGAAACGCCTGCCTCTGAAATTTTGCGCGGTGGCTGGTTTGTCAGTTCTTTTCCGAGCAAACGGATACTTCCGCTATCCACCTTGCGCAATCCTGTCAAGGCTTCAATCAGCTCACTCTGTCCATTGCCGTCCACCCCAGCAATCCCCAAAATCTCGCCGGCCTTAACCTGCAGGTTCAATTCATTCAGAACATGAATGCCATCCTTATTTTTAGAGATTACATTGTTCATTTCCAGTACAGTTTGTCCTGGTTGAGCAAGCTTCTTATCCACTTTAAAGGACACACGGCGGCCTACCATTTTCTCCGCCAGCTCATTCGGTGTTGTTTCAGAGGTTTTGACCGTATCAATAACTTTACCTCGGCGAATGATCGTAACCGTATCGGCAATTTGCATAATTTCTTTGAGCTTATGCGTGATAAGAATGATTGATTTGCCTTCAGCGACTAAGCGCTTCATAATGTCCAGCAACTCAGAAATTTCCTGTGGTGTCAGCACCGCGGTTGGCTCATCGAAAATCAGAATATCTGCACCACGATAGAGTGTCTTGATAATTTCCACACGTTGCTGCATACCCACAGATATATCCTCAATTTTGGCATTCGGATTCACCTGAAGTCCATATTGCTCAGATAACCGCTGTACTTCTGCGGCAGCCTTTTTATAATTGATTTTCAGACCCTTACGTGGCTCCGAACCCAGGACAATATTTTCGGTTACGGTAAACGGCTGTACAAGCTTAAAATGCTGATGTACCATGCCGATCCCCAGATCAATTGCCTTATTAGGACTATCAATCTGTACGGGGTTTCCTCCCATTTCAATGGTCCCTTCATCCGGCTGATATAGTCCGAAAAGAATATTCATAAGCGTAGATTTACCCGCGCCATTCTCACCCAAAAGGGCATGAATTTCTCCCTTATGCAGCTTGATGCTGATGGAGTCGTTGGCAACGATGCCGGGGAATCGTTTTGTAATTTGCTTTAACTCAACGACGGGGGTCGCTGCATCCATGAGATCACCCTTATACACTTTATAGTATGTGCTCCAATGAGCTGATTTTGACCATTATAATCTTATAACTCCAGACGTAAGAACAAGGCTAGTCTTATGAACCAGCCTTGTCGCTACCTCTATGTTCTTCAGTCTAGCTTATTTCGAAGGAACTTTAATCTCGCCTTTAATGATTTTTTGCTTGTATTGTTCTACAAGATCAAGCACATCTTTAGGAACGTTTTTCGAAGATGTATCTGCCAATCCAATTCCGTTATCCTTCAGAGCCAGTGTTTCGACACCGCCCTTAAACTTACCGTCAATTACTTCTTGGGATACACGTTTTACTGCTTCATCTACGCGTTTTACCATCGAAGTTAATGTTACTCCGTCACCAAACTCAAGTGATTGGTCTTTATCTACGCCGATAACCCATACTTGCTGACCTTGCTGCTTACGTGCGAGTGCTTCGTTAAATACGCCTGTTCCTGATCCGCCAGCTGCATGGAAAATAATGTCCGCACCATCATTGTAGATCGTTGCTGCAGCAGCTTTACCAAGATCCGGCTTATCAAATGCACCCGTATAGTTCACAATCAGTTGTGCTTTTGGATTTACAGCCTTTACCCCTGCTTCAAATCCTTTTTCAAAACGTTTGATCAGCGGGCTGTCTTGTCCACCCACAAAACCAACTTTGTTTGTTTTAGTAAGTTTACCAGCCACAACCCCTACCAGGAAGGAACCTTCATTTTCAGCAAATACAACCGATTTAACGTTAGGCGCATCCACAACACTGTCAATGATCGCCAAATTTTTGTTCGGATTGTCTTTGGCTACTTGTCCAATCGCATTCGCAAGATTAAAACCGATTCCCCAAGTCAGGTTGAAATCACCCTTAACGAATTGATTCAGGTTAGGAATATAATCTTGGTCGGATTTACTTTGCAAGTATTTAGCTTTAACGCCTGATTCTTTCTGAATAGCTTGAAGTGCCTCCCAAGCAGATTGATTAAACGATTTGTCGTTTACTCCGCCCACATCTGTAACCATGCCAAGTTGGATATTTGATGTTTTGGCAGAACCGCCTGCTTCTCCACCATTTGCGTTGGACGCACCTTGATTTTTGTTACCGCAGCCTGCGAGAATAACCGAGATCGCCAGCAGCATAACCAAAGACATACTAAACAATTTCTTCATGCTGATACTGTTCCCCCTTAGTGTTAGATCCCTGGACTGTCTCTTTTCTTTAGAAAATGCACATCATTTTCATGTCATTTACTGACGAGACAGATCGTACAGAAGACTTACTTTAGAGATTATACAATTATGATCGACTAAAATCTAGCCAATTAATAACCTTGGGTCAATTTTTTTTAGATTTCCAAAAATGTAAGCGTTACAAAATTAAGAAATCCATACATTCTGCCATCTTACGTCATATTTATTCGTATTTTGAAGAAAACAAAATCTTTTTTAGTGTTAAGTATGTACAAAAAAAGGCGTCCCTACACAGCATACTGCTCGGGACACCTTTGTTACCACTTTCGCGGTTTTTACACCTTAATTAAGCGTTGATTTTACCTTTAGCAACAGTTGCCAAAGAGTTGAATGCATTAATATCATTGACTGCAAGATCAGCCAAGATTTTACGGTTAATGTCCACACCAGCCAATTTCAGACCGTGCATCAATTTGCTGTAAGACAAACCATTCAAACGAGCTGCTGCGTTGATACGCACGATCCACAATCTGCGGAAGTTACGTTTCGTCTGACGACGGTCACGGTATGCGTAAACAAGCGATTTCATTACCTGCTCGTTAGCTGTTTTAAAAATGCGGTGTTTGGAACCAAAATAACCTTTAGCAAGCTTCAATACTTTTTTATGACGACGACGAACGACGAATCCGCCCTTTACTCTTGCCATATCAAAAGACCTCCCAAATAATGTTTATACTTTATTTATTGCCGTGCTTATACTATTTCAGGTTAGCAAGACCTTGTTTCAAACGTCTAACGTCCCCAGGTGCCATCTCAGGGTTAGTACCCAGAACGCGTTTTGCACGTTTGGATTTGTGGGAAAGCAAGTGGTTTCTGTAAGCTTTGTAACGAGTCACTTTACCAGTACCGGTAATTTTGAAGCGGCCTTTAAGGCTGCTATGTGTTTTCATTTTTGGCATTGAACTTCCTCCTTAATTTGTCATTGACTCTTTGGAGCCAATATCATAATCATGCTGCGTCCTTCGAGCTTGGGTTGGCGCTCCACGGTACAAAGATCAGCAACTTCCGTTTTTACACGTTCGAGAATTTTTTGTCCCACATTAGCATGGGTAATTTCACGACCACGGAAACGAACGGAGCATTTCACCTTGTCCCCTTCATTCAGGAACTTCACCACATTGCGAAACTTGGTCTGGTAGTCATGTTCCTCGATGTTGGAACGGAACCATACCTCTTTGATGTCAACGATCTTCTGGTTTTTACGGGCTTCCTTTTCTTTCTTCTGTTGCTCATAACGGAATTTACCGTAATCCATAATCCGACACACGGGCGGCTTCGCTTGAGGCGCCACGTTCACGAGATCCAAGTTTGCGTCAATCGCCATTTGCAGAGCTTCACGAGTCGGTTTAATCCCGATTTGTTCCCCGTTTGCACCAACTAGACGTACTTCTCTCACTCGAATCTCATCATTGATCATATGTTCCTTACTAATAACCCTCCACCTCCAGAACCTGTTATTGTTGTATTGTGTTTAAGCACAAAAAAGGGATGACGACTATGCAGCCGACATCCCTGTCTGATACTCAATTCATCATGAAAGTTGAATTCACAAATCATTGGATCATGACCAGCCGGCAATACCGGACAGGTGAGAAGTCGGACCTTCTGCTTGTTAATCCATACTTTTCAATTAACATACTCGAATATCATATCATGCTACTACAGAGGCGTCAATACTTTTATGAAAATTAGGTGTACACGTCCTCTGTAGGTTACATAGTTTTGCTTCAACAATCATTAACCTTGCTTGCTCTGAACCTCTTCCAGACGAACAACACGCGTATGCTGGGTGTGGCTCCATTGCTTGTTGTTCTGTGTAAAGAATGCATAGAACGTAATCGGATACCACGAAACCAGATAGACTGGGAACAGCAGCAAGTACAGGTATACTTTTTTGAACGTGACCTTTTCCAAGATCATCGCAATCAAAAAGGTGATAATATTCAAACTTATGGCCACAAAACCAGTCCACGCAGGGAATTGTACGTAGATATTTTCAATATTGGGTCCACCGAATATTACAATATCTACCCACATCGCTACTGTCATCAAGAAGGTAAACAGTACGATATACACGTTCAGACCATAAAGAGCCATATCGAATTTAATCAGGCTTCTATCTTTGATACTTTGCCACAGCAATGGGAAGAAATAACGACGAGCAACCGTGAAGTGACCTTGCATCCAGCGCAGACGCTGTCTGGAAGAAGCTTTGAATGTCAACGGCTTCTCATCATACACCTTGGCATCGTAATTAAATCTTGGGTATACGTTGCGTTGTGTACAACGCATGGTGAATTCCAAATCCTCTACCAGACTTGTTGCACCCCAGCCCATTTCCTTGAGCAGATTTGTTTCAAAGCACATGCCTGTACCACCAAGGAAATTAGCCATATTCAGGTTGTGACGTGACAGTTGCCACAAACGGTTGATGTACCAATAAGATACCCCGTATGCTGCTGTGATCCAGGAATCCTCAGGGTTTTTAGTATCAATATACCCCTGGATGACACGGGCGCCTGAGCACAAGTCATTGTTCATTTCGCTCAAGAAATTGGTATGCGCCAAATTGTCGGCATCAAACATGACAATGGCATCATATTGCCGCGGCATAGCCCACAGCTCCTTGAGCATCCACTCAATAGCGTAGCCTTTACCACGCAAATTCGGATTCGTACGTTCACATGCATTCATGCCATGAGCACGAACGATGTCCGCTGTCTTATCTGTGCAGTTATCACAGATTACGAATACGTCGTACAGTTCCTTTGGATAGTCAAGCTCCTTTAAATTTTCCATCAATGCTCCGACAACTTGTTCTTCATTGTGGGCAGCGACTAAAATAGCAAATGATTTTTCTGGAGCCGCCTGCACTTTTCTTTTCTTACGAACCAATCCGAACAAGGAGAATGCAAACTGATAGACTGCGATCACCGCCAGTATGACCTGGAGCGTCACAAAAATAGCGTCTAACATGATCTCTTGTTACCCCCTTTTTATACCCCTTTAAAAATCTTGCGTTTGTCTGTTTTCTATCTGTGTAGCGCAAGTTGCGGCGCTTTATGCGCCTTTTCTGTAGTTTTTGACCCGACCCTTGCTTTCTTCTTTGGCTCTGTGCAGCCCCCTTTTGGCTGACACAGGAATGCCATTACGATTTTCGTTGGTTTTCAACCTTTTGTCAAAGCCCCTAAACGGGTCTCAGCAGCAAAAAAACACGACAAATTCCCGTTTGAACCGAGAATGCGGCGCTGGACCTCTTATTCATGACGCTTAGGTCTTATTTTCATCCATTTGCTAACTTTTTATTTCTTTGGTCCCTCCTTTTTGTGGGCCAATTAGCAACCACTTCTATCCACTCTATCTTATTAGACGGATGAACGCAAAGAAAGTTATACAATACAGCTTATATTCCATTAACATTTTTGTGTAGAATTGAACCAGGTAAGTGGTGATTCTTGAAATGAATAGCGTTTAAAAATATGATGAGAGCAAGAGAATAATTACTTAGACCTGATTAATGTCAAATTGATTCAAAATATTTGCCGACAGACCTGAACCGGCAACCGGAGGAAACCAAATGCAACGTCTAGTCGTAAAACTTGTAAGTCTGGAGCAGCGATTGTTCAAATGGATCAACGGGCGCTTACACAACCGTTTTTTGAACTTTTGGCTGTATTATCTCACACATTTAGGCGGGGCTACCTTTACAATAGCCTCTACGCTTCTTATTTGGTGGCTTGCTCCGTATCCATGGAAAGACTCCGGCATGAAGGGAGCTATCGCTCTTGCGATCAGTCACATCCCTGTAGCTATCGTTAAAAAGCTGTACCCGCGGATACGTCCGTACTTGGCGCTACCAGGCACAAATACATTCCGCAATCCCTTGTCGGATCATTCTTTTCCCTCAGGGCACACGACCGCTATTTTTTCAGCTACCGTTCCTTTTATGCTGCAGTCACCCATGCTAGCACTATTGCTGCTGCCTGTAGCGATAATTGTAGGTTTTTCCCGAATTTATTTGGGGCTTCACTATCCCACGGATGTGCTTGCAGGAGCAGTCATCGGAACGTCTGCCGCAATAGGAACGGTTGCATTCTGGCCTTAAAGCCGATATGGTATGATTGAGAACATCCCAGCAGGAACAGGTGAAATGAGAGTGGCTAAAAAACGAGTGTTATTATTATCGGAAGGTTTCGGTGCCGGACATACTCAAGCTGCCTATGCGCTCTCAAGCAGCTTGCGGAAGCTTTCTCCGGATGTGCAGACAAGAGTGCTGGAGCTGGGGAGCTTTTTGAATCCGAGAATGGCCCCGCTTATTATTACAGCATACAAGAAGACTGTTGTATCGCAGCCTCGCCTAGTCGGATTGGTTTACCGTCATCAATACAAAAAGTCATTAAACCGTCTTACAACGCTCGCTTTGCACCGTCTGTTCTACACACAGACCCGAAATATTCTCCGGCAGCTTCGTCCCGATTTGGTGGTATGTACTCACCCTATCCCAAGCGCAGTCATTTCACGGTTGAAGCGCTTAGGCTTACATGTACCGCTGTGTACCGTCATTACAGACTACGATGCACATGGTACATGGATTAGTCCCGAGGTTGACCGGTACTTTGTGTCTACGCCTGAAGTCATGCGTAAGCTGCGCGCGCGCGGAGTTTCCGTATCGAAAATCCAGGTAACTGGTATTCCGGTTCATCCAAATTTTTGGGAACATCCTGGGCACGATGAAATCAGAGAACAGTTTGGGCTAAAATCCATCCCGACGGTACTCGTTATGGGCGGCGGCTGGGGCCTGATGAACGACGAAGTCATACATCGTTCGCTTACCGATTGGCGAGAAAAAATTCAATTTATTTTTTGTTTGGGGCATAATGATAAAATTCGTCGTAAAATGGAGCTGGATCCTCGGTTCAATCATTCAAACATTCATATTTTTGGATTTACACGGGAAATCGACAAATTAATGGAAGTGTCGAATCTACTCATTACCAAGCCTGGCGGAATGACATGCACCGAAGGGCTGGCCAAAGGGATTCCGATGCTGTTTCACAAGCCTCTCCCTGGACAGGAGGAGGAAAATTGTCAATATTTTACGGCTCAAGGCTTCGGAGAACCGATTACTTCGCTGGACGTTGTCGTGAAATGGATGAACCGTCTGCTATACGATTTTCCAGAAATCGTTCGCAAGCGACAAGAGCACATCCATAATGTAGCGCGATATTATCCTCTTCAGAGCGCACAGAGTATTTTGGATATACTGGAACCAAACAGGGTGCTTTCCTAAAAGGAAGCACCCTGTTTGGTTTACTTTATTTATTTTTGTCTATGGTTACTTTCCGTATTTTTCGAGCCGTGTTTTTTCGTACTCTGCCAAAGCGTCTTTCCCAATCAACACCTCGACACGATGAATGTTCATACCTTTACCCATAAACTTCTGTTCATATTCCGTCATGACATGCTCCTCATTGATTCCGTCACGATGAAGGTTTAACGAAATGTTCGTCATTTGCAGACCGCTGTCGGCGAATGAATTCAGAGAAAACTCAAACAGTGTCTCCGAGTCCGTCTTAAAATGAATTTGCCCTTTGCTGTTCAAAAGCTGACGGTACTTGTCCAAAAAACGCGGATGCGTCAAACGACGGCGTGCATGCTTGGCTTTAGGCCAGGGATCGCTAAAATTCAGATAAATGCGTTCTACTTCTCCTGGTTCAAAAACATTTTCGATCTGTTCGATATTTGCCAGGGCCAACTTGATATTAGGCGGTGTAACAACCTCTGAATCACTCCAGGCCAGACGGGATTTTTCAGTAGCACGGCGAACCAGCTCATCATACATATCAAAGCCGATATAGTTAACCTCTGGATTTCGGTAGCTCATTTGGCTTATAAATTGCCCTTTACCCATGCCAAATTCCACATGAATGGGACGATCATTACCAAAAAGCTGCTGCCATTTCCCCTTATACTGTGATGGTTCCAAGATGACCAGATCTTGCTGTTCTTCTAGACTTTCACGTATTCCTTTTCTTCCGCGTAAACGCATGTTACTCCTCCATATACTCTGTTATCAAGGAAAAAGGAATTTCACCCCCGCTTGAAGATACGGAAATGAAATTCCTTTTTCAATATATTTGGATTGGGGTCCAACTAATTTAATTGTTCATAGTCTACCCCATCAGCAGGTGAAAAATCAATTGTCTTTTGGCAAGCGGCTCTGATTTTTTGACGTGCAGACGTTCCAATCTGACGATCCTGTCCAAAACGGACACCCGTCAATGCTAACGCCTCATCAAAGGTCAACTCAACCGTAACTTTATCCATACGCGTCTTATCCTGCGTTTCCATAAAAGATCACCTCACGGGTTATTTGTGATGGAACCGACGTGCACTTCCCCTAAAGCAGGCGATAGAAACAGCACAGCTGCCTCCCTGAAGAATAATCATTAGCGACTGATAACTTTTTATCTTCAGGATAAAAACAGTCCTTTTATCATATGTCTGGCACCGCTTACAATATAACATATTGTGTAACCTTTTTCAATCCGGAAAGCCATAAAATCCGCACTTTTTAATGACTTTCTCGGTCAAGTGATTCCCATTTAAGATTGAATTTTGTTACAATAGGGTGATCGTAAAAAAAGGAGTACACCCATGAAAACAGATTTGTTGCCTGCTCCTCTCCAGTGGGGAGATAAACGGTTCCATACCTGGAATTACGAAATGCACGAGCAATTTCAAAATAAAGTATTTAAAGTCATGCTGGATGCGGGTTTTACCTGTCCAAATCGCGATGGTTCCATCGCCAAAGGGGGTTGTACCTTTTGTAGTGCACGCGGATCAGGTGATTTTGCCGGACGTCGCCGTGATGATTTGGTCACCCAGTTTAATACGATTCGGGACCGCCAGCATTTAAAATGGCCCAACGCTAAATATATTGGCTATTTTCAAGCCTACACGAATACATATGCCCCGGTTGAAGAGCTGCGAGAATACTTTGAGGTTATTTTAGAGCAGCCCGGCGTTGTCGGTCTGTCCATCGCTACACGTCCGGATTGCCTGCCTGATGATGTCGTGGATTATTTAGCCGAGCTGAACGAACGCACGTATTTGTGGGTCGAAATGGGGCTGCAAACCGTCCATGAATCGACCTCTGAGCTGATTAATCGCGCTCATGATACTCAATGTTATCTGGATGCCGTGGAAAAGCTGCGTAAGCGAAATATCCGTGTGTGTGCCCATATTATTTATGGTCTGCCCCTGGAGACGCATGAAATGATGCTCGATACAGGACGTGCAGTAGCAGCTATGGATGTGCAGGGCATCAAAATCCATCTGCTGCATCTCATGCGCAAAACGCCGATGGTCAAGCAGTACGAAGCAGGATTGCTACGCTTTTTGGAAAAGGACGAGTACATTAAGCTCATTGTAGATACGCTGGAGTTTTTGCCCCCTGAAATGATCGTTCATCGGTTGACCGGAGATGCCCCCCGCGATTTACTGATGGGTCCCATGTGGTCGCTTAAGAAATGGGAAGTGCTGAACG
Organism: Paenibacillus ottowii; assembly: GCF_006874425.1. Lineage (GTDB taxonomy): Bacteria > Bacillota > Bacilli > Paenibacillales > Paenibacillaceae > Paenibacillus > Paenibacillus ottowii. The sequence continues at coordinate 599,040 of NZ_VIJZ01000001.1, read as the reverse complement.
GCATTGATAATGAACTGAAATCACGTGAAACGTGGCAGGGAAAATACTGGAGGAAGTCTTAAATGGGATTCCTGTCTGTTCTGAGCTATGCTCATCAATTGGTAGCTGCGCGGGTGCAGCCAGGCGATACTGCTATAGACGCCACCGTCGGCACAGGCGCAGATACGTTGTTTCTAGCTAAAGCAGCTGGCAAACGGGGGCATGTCTACGGCTTCGATATCCAGCAGGAAGCCTTGGATTACGCCCGTCGTCGGCTGGAAGAAGACACTTCCCCTTCAATAGCAGAAGTATCACTGTTGCTGCAAGGCCATGAGCAAATGCAGCAGGCCATTCCAGACCGGCTGCATGGCAAAGTGGCTGCGGTCATGTTTAACCTCGGCTACTTGCCGTCCGAAGGGGCTGATCCTACGGTCATCACGCATACAGACAGCACACTCGTCGCACTTGAAGCTGCCTTGCAGTTGCTGCGGCCACGTGGGATTCTGACTGCCGTATTATATCCTGGGCATGCCGGCGGCAGGGAAGAAGCAGAAGCCGTCCTTCAATGGGCTTCTGCCCTTCCAGTCTCCAGCGGTCAAAGCATTATTTACCGTCAATTACAACGAGATGCTTCACCTTACGTAGTGGCCGTTGAAAAGAAATAATGTCGGGGTATTCTCGCGTATTTAGGTAATGAGCTGCTTTTTTAGCCGCCTTACATATATTTTTAGCGCCATATGGGCCTATCCATCCTGATTTATTGCCCAGCGGCACGTTTTGATTTCCTGATTCAGTTAGATCGTAGTCATTACTCATTTTGGAGGAGAGAAACTATGCTAAAGCCATACCCGCTGCAATTTCAACCTGAGTTCAAAGAGAGAGTTTGGGGAGGACGAGCCTTAGAACAATTTGGTCTGACCCCACCAGAAGGACATATTGGTGAAGGATGGATGATTGCCGATCATCCGAATGGAACAACAACGGTTATCAATGGCGAGCTGGCTGGAAAAGGACTGGATGAAATTCGCCAGACCTATGGACAGGATTGGCTTGGGGCAAAGGGCGTATCGAAAAAAGGCGGACGTTTTCCACTTTTGATCAAGCTACTGGATTGTAATGATGACTTATCGGTTCAGGTGCATCCCACAGATGATTACGCTGGACTTCCAGCTGGAGAATTAGGAAAAACTGAAATGTGGTATGTGCTTGATGCCAAGCCGGATGCCAAAATTATTTATGGTCTGACCGAAGGTGTAACTCGTGAAAGTCTGCGTACAGCTCTTGAGAGCGGAGATATCATGGGCAGTTTGCGCCAGGTTCCAGTTGAAGCAGGCGATACATTCTTCATTCCTGCTGGAACCGTACATGCACTGTGTGCGGGTGTTGTTGTTGCTGAAATCCAGCAAAATTCGGATACGACCTATCGTTTATATGACTACAACCGCCCCGGTCTGGACGGCAAACCTCGTGAGCTGCACATCGAGGACTCCCTTAATGTAACTTCCTACGAAGGTGCAGGCGCAACAACGATGAAAACGGATGGCTTGCAGCCTGGAGAATGGCTCCAACTGGCATCCTGTGAGTATTTTGTTGTAGAAAAGGGTATTGTAGATGGAAGTTGGACACTTTCTACAACGGAAGACAGCTTCACTATTCTTGTGGTTTGCGAAGGCAGTGGGACCATAACATGGGACAATAATATGGAATCCCTTTCATGTAAAGCAGGAGATTGCTTCCTACTCCCCGCTAATCTCGGCGGTTACACGCTAAATGACGGAATGACCGTACTTAGATCTTATCTTCCTTAAAGCTTAAAGGATGTGATGTCTGATCATGCGGGAATACACCTTCACCATCGCTGAAGATGACGGAACAGAGCTTTTTGCCTACCGCTGGCTGCCCGAGCAAGATGTTCCCGTCAAAGGGATCGTTCAAGTTTCGCATGGCATGTGTGAGACGTCCTACCGCTACATTCAGCTGGCTGAAAAGCTCACTGCTTCTGGCTACGGTGTGTATGCTAACGATCATATCGGCCATGGGCGCACAGCTGGTGATCCTGATAAGCTGGGTATGCCGGGAGCAAATGCATTCAATCGAATGGCAAAAGGCATGCTGGAGCTAGGCGAAATTGTGGCCAAGGAATTCCCTGATCAACCTCGTTTTTTACTAGGTCACAGCATGGGGTCCTTTTTAACCCAAAAAGTTATGTATGATGATCAGCAGTCGTATCACGGGTTTATTTTATCAGGAACCAATGGCCGGCGTGGACTGCTGAAACTCGGAGAGCAGGTTGCTCTGCTGCAAGCCAAACTGCAGGGAATGGATCATCGCAGCATGTTGCTCAACGCTATGGTCTTTGGCGGCTTTAACCGTGCCTTTCGCCCTGTGCGTACAGCGTTCGACTGGCTGTCTCGTGATCCTGATGAAGTAGATCAATTCGTGCACGACCCATTATGCGGAGCTATTTGCACGACAGGCTTTTTTCTTGATTTTTTTAGGCTTTTGCAAGAAATCCACTGGCCTTCATCGCTGAAAAAAATCAATCCCAAACTACCCGTTTATATTTTTGCCGGGGATCGTGATCCAGTGGGCTTGTTCGGCAAAGGTGTGTTGTCGCTAGTGGATATGTATAGAAGCCTAGAGCTTCAAGACGTGGAGTATCGCCTCTATCCTGACGGTCGCCATGAGATGCTGCATGAAACCAATCGCGACGAGGTAATGAATGATATCGTGGACTGGCTTGACCGTCATATTAACACAGGGGAGACCTCTGTTTCCATTTTGTCTGGAGCCTCTGAAGCATCCAGTTTATCAGCATCATCCAAGTCATCATCCTAGTGAGAAATTAACAAAAGAAACCTTTAAAGTCACTTTTATCGTGCTTTAAAGGTTTCTTTTGTATTCCTTTATATTTCAACATGGTATCATTTCTGAATTAATCACCAAGCATTTCGTTCTTTCAGGGAAGTAATATGAGCTGTGTGATGTTTGCCATGCCAGGCATAGATGCCAATGTTTCGTTCCAGACGGATCGTCTGGCCTGATTCAGGATGAATAAATGTTCGGTGCAGCTGATCTTCCCCCAACGAACGCAACATGGTCACCCAACGTTCATGTAGTCCCTCCAGCAGTTGCAACGAGGGTTCCAGCGGAAGCTCCCTAGCATCTGGTATTTCGGCCCAGCGCCCCTCATCATAGGGCTTGATTGTCGGTGTATCCTCGGTCAGCGCCAGCTTAAAACGGATATAGCTATTCATATGACTGTCTGCCAAATGATGCACAACTTGCCGAATCGTCCATCCCCCTTCGCGATAAGGCGTATTGAGCTGCTGTTCATTCAGTCCTTCGACCGCCTGACGCAGTTTTCCAGGCAATTCAGCAATGTCGTCAATCCATGTGATCCGTTGCTCTTCTGTAATCGTATCTGGAATCACGAATGGTCCAATCGGATAGCGCAAGTCTTTGTCCAAAACAGTTCCCGCCCTTCTCTGTATCTGAATGTCTGTACTGTCTATAGCCTTATGTTAGTACTATGCAGGAAAAAAAGCAGACCCGCAAGAGCCTGCTTTTGTCATGAACGTGCAGAGGTGATACACTCGCCAGATTTATGTTATCCTTCCAGCAACAATGATTCGGGATCTTCCAGCAATTCTTTGACCGTTACCAGAAAACGAACCGCCTCGCTACCATCAATAATACGGTGGTCGTAGGACAACGCGATATACATCATCGGACGATTTTCCATACGTTCCTCGTCGATGGCAATCGGGCGGAGCTGAATTTTATGCATGCCCAAAATACCTACTTGCGGCGTATTCAGTATTGGCGTAGACAGCAGGGAACCGAAAATACCTCCGTTGGTTATGGTAAAAGTTCCCCCTTGCAAGTCTGCCAGCGAAAGAGAATTGGAGCGGGCTTTGCTAGCCAAATCCGCAATGCTCTTCTCAATTTCAGCAAAACCAAGGCGATCAGCATCCCGGACAACGGGAACGACCAAACCTTCCTTGGCAGATACAGCAATCCCGATATCATAGTATTTTTTCAGTACGATATCATCACCATTGATTTCTGCATTCACCATAGGGAAACGCTTGAGCGCACCAACCACTGCCTTCGTAAAGAAGGACATGAAACCTAACCCTACATCGTGCTTCTCTTTGAACTTATCTTTACGGCGTTTACGCACATCGAGAATGGCAGTCATATCCACTTCATTAAAAGTGGTCAGCATGGCGGCTGTTTGTTGTGCTTCCACAAGACGCTTGGCAATCGTTGCTCTCCGACGGGACATCCGTTGCCGCTCCACAGGCTTACTATACTCTGTATGAGCTGGGGACGGAGTCACAGGCTTGCCAGCAGCAGGAGGCGAAGGTACAGATGCTGTACGTGATGCTTCAGCACTGTTATGCGTTTTTACGTCTTCCTGGAACACACGTCCGAGCGGGTCCTTTCCCTGTACCTGCTCCAGATTAATCCCGCGCTCACGCGCCAGCTTTCGGGCGGATGGTGATGCCGTCTGACCATTCCCGTCGCTATTGGAGGGAATTGGCGGTGCAGGCTTTTCTACTGCTTTACCGCCGCTTTCTACGGAAGCTGGTGAAGTTGCTGCAGACGGCGCCTCAGGCGCTTGAGTCGCTGCGGCTTCTCCGGCCCCGGTTGCTTCCGCACTGCCGCTTCCGATCAAGCCAACAGCTTCACCGATAACCACGGTGTCCCCCTCCTGACGAAGGATTTTTTGGACCACACCTGCTTCTTCCGCACTAATTTCCAGATTAACCTTATCCGTTTCCAGCTCCAGAAGAACATCTCCCTGTCCTACGGAATCCCCTTCCTTCACAAGCCATTTGGAGATTGTTCCTTCCGTGATGGATTCTCCCATTGCTGGCACTATAATATCGCTCACAGCCGCTACCTCCCCAGTGTAATATTGTTTTTGGAATCCTGCTTCAACGCCGATTGAATAATTCGCTGTTGTTCTAGGCTGTGTACTTGCTGATAACCGCTCGCCGGGCTGGAACGATCCGGTCTGCCTGCGTAGCGAATTTCCGCTCCCTGTGGCACAACCTCTCGCAGGCGAGGCTCCATATAACTCCAGGCGCCCATATTTTTAGGTTCTTCCTGAGCCCATACAAACTCCTTCACATGTGGGAAGCGGCTGAAAATATTCCGAATTTCCTCTGCCGGGAAAGGATATAGCTGCTCCACACGAATAATGTGCAGACGCTCTTCGGCCTCATTCCCGTTCTTATCCTTCTCCAACGCTTCCTCCAGATCAATGGCAATCTTGCCGCTGCACAGTATAATGCGCTCTACGCGATCCGGACGTGATCCCAGACCAGGTTGTTCCAACACAGGACGGAATGTTCCCTCGCTGAATTCAGAAGCAGGCGAAGCGACACGATTGTTGCGAATCAGGCTCTTGGGCGACATCATCACAAGCGGACGTGCTTCCTCGCTTTCGCTTAATGCAGCCTGACGGCGCAGCAGGTGGAAATACTGTGAGGCGCTGCTCAAATTGGCGACAGTCCAGTTATTTTGTGCAGACAACTGGAGGAAACGCTCCAGACGTGCACTCGAATGCTCTGGCCCTTGTCCCTCGCTACCGTGCGGCAACAGCATTACCAGACTGGACTTCTGTCTCCATTTGGCACGGCCGGCGGAAATGAATTGGTCAAAAATAACCTGCGCACAGTTGGCAAAATCGCCGAATTGCGCCTCCCAAATAACCAACGTCTCAGGAGAAAACACGTTATACCCATACTCGAAGCCGAGAACCGACGCCTCAGACAATGGACTGTTATGAATACTGAACGAAGCACGTGCTTCCGGCAATGTATGCAGCGGGCAATGGGTACGCCCAGTTTCAGGCTCATGCAGCACAAGGTTACGATGAGCAAAAGTAGCTCGCTCCGCATCCTGACCTGTCATACGAATAGGCTTGCCGTCTGCTAGAATGGTGGCCAAAGCCAGCGTCTCCGCCAAGCTCCAATCTACCTTTTCACCCTCGTTCAGAGCTGTTTTTCTACGTTGCAAAATTCGTTCCAGCTTCGGATATACATGAAAAGCCTGTGGCCATTTGAGCAAGTTTTCATTGATTTGGCGCAGCTTTTTCAATTCAACCGCCGTACGGACCGGTGTGCTCTGATTCTTTTTCGCCTTCACAGCTGTAAATTCTGGCTCTTCTTCCGGTTGATTCTTCACATGCTCATGCGCTTCCTTCAGTCGGGTTTGGACCTTATCGATAAGACTGGCAGTATACCCTTCATCGACAATGCCCTGCTTCATCAGCTTTTGAGCATACAATTTGCTAACCGTTGGATGATTTTTCACCTTACGATATACCAGCGGTTGGGTTGTTTCTGGGTCGTCGGATTCATTGTGACCATAACGACGGTAACCAATCAGATCAATCAGAAAATCCTTTTTGAAACGATTGCGGTATTCGCCGGCCATACGAGCGGCAGCAATACAAGCCTCTGGATTATCCGCGTTCACGTGTACAATCGGAATTTCGTAACCCTTAGCCAGATCGCTGGCATAACGGGTTGAACGTGAATCAACACTCTCTGTCGTAAAGCCCAGACGATTGTTGACAATGATATGCACTGTACCGCCATTACGGAAGCCGCGCAAATTCGTAAAATTAAGTGATTCGGCTACGATACCTTCACCCGGGAATGCCGCATCACCGTGCATAATAATGGTAGCCGCCTTGCTGACATCCAGCTTCGGATAGCCTGCTTCACTGCGGTCTTCCTGTGCTGCACGCGAAAATCCTTGCACCACCGGATTGACATACTCCAGGTGACTTGGGTTGTTCGCCAATGTCAGACGGGCCTGCACGGCTTCCCCATCTTTTACAAAACGATCTGCGCCCAGATGGTATTTTACATCCCCAGTCCAACCGTAGTTGATTCCTGTGGAACCTTCCGACGGTATCAGATCCTTATTCGGCGAATGATGAAATTCAGAGAAAATTTTGCTGTAAGGCTTGCCCAGCACATGTGCTAGTACATTGAGACGGCCGCGATGCGCCATCCCCATCAGGACATGACTTGCTCCCGCATTTGTAGTTAGACGAATAATCTCGTCGAGTACAGGGACAAGCACATCATTACCCTCGATGGAAAAACGTTTCTGCCCAACGAATGTTTTATGCAGGAACTCTTCGAACTGTTCTACTTCTATTAATCTGCCCAGCAAAGACTTGCGTTCCTGTGTTGTAAGTGGCTTGGAGGACCAACCGGATTCAGCATAGCTATTCAACCAGCTACGTTCCTCCTCGTTATGAATATGACTAAATTCATAGGCAATCGGTCCCGTGTATGCTACACGTAGCCGTTGAATGGCTTCCCATCCATTCAGTGTTCCCGCAGGAGCGTTATCCCATATTAAAGAGGCTGGAAAAGCCTTCAGGTCTTGTTCAGTTAAACCGTAAGATGCTGGATCAAGCAACCGTGTATCCTGCTCTTCATCCAGTCCCAGTGGGTCAATTTGGGCGGCCAAATGTCCGTATTCACGGATATTCCACACCATTTTGCCCGCTGTAACCGCTTTCTGTAATGTGTTTGAATCAAGGTGCCCCAGAGCATTTGGAGGGGGGCCCTGCAATTTGTTGTCTATCATGGAAGCAGCCGAATATTCGGATTGTGGCGGCTCGCCCCATTGATCAAACAGCTCGCGGTAAGCCGGATCAACTGTCCCGGGGTCCGCTACATACTTTTCATACTGGTCCTGCACATAACCTAGATTAGGTCCGTAATACGTCTGCCAAGGTACCTGTCTGCTGCTCTCTTCCATTGTCATCTCGTTCCCTCCGTCAAATTTTGAAATTCATAGCTGGACGGAAATCATTTTCATTTTGTTGTTTTGTTAAATCTTTAATTTGAGTAATTCACACTATGTTCACATTATATGAAATCCATCATCAAAAGTCGAATTTCACAGTGTTTATTTCTCTTCCATTGTATAAACTTTTCTAGCTATGAGCATTTCCTTTTTCTCAACATATCCATGCGTAAATGAGATGAATCGGGTTGTTCTGTATTTCCTGTATTCTTTATCATCTAAAGATTAGAATGTGATATAAAAAGATATCCTAATCACAAACTTAAATCTGTGATTGATATAAAAAGTAATCGCTACAAATAGCGAGACGTTAGCTTAATTAAGATTGAGGTTGACACCCTTTTGTGACTCAGGAATCAAACACCTGACAACCCAAATACCCAGCCATTGGATATCAACTGATGGCTGGGTATTTGGGTTGTCGATACGATGCAAATTCAAACTTAAAGTGACATTAAAGTCACTTTTCTGTACAATTTTCCTACTTTTCACTATTATTTTACTTAGGCATCTAAAAACCGCTTTGAAAGCGAAAGGGATGGAACTGTGACTGGACTAAAACAAATACTTAGAAACAAGAATTATGTCAGATTTTTTCTGGCAACCTTTGCCTCACAAATGGGAGGAGTTATCGGGGTTACTGCATTCATGTTTTATTTGTTGAAACGGTTTTCAAGTCAGCCTTACTATGCAACGATTGCCGAGTTAATGTATTCGCTCCCGATGCTGGTAGTATTTCTCGTGGTTGGAGTGCTGGCAGATCGGATGGACAGACAAAAAATTGCTGTTAATTGTGACTGGATTAGCGCTATTTTATCTTTATGCTTGCTTATTTTTATTTGGGTCGATTCGATTCCTTTGATATTTGCCCTCCTCTTCATCCGTAGTGCTGTCTCCAAATTTTTCTTTCCAGCCGAAAGTGCCATTGTACAGGGGATATTAAACGAAGATGATTACACCATTGCCGCAGGCCTTAATCAAATGATGGGGAGTCTTTTCATGTTATTTGGAGGAACTCTGGGGGCCGTCGTATATTGGCATCTTGGAATTACTGGAGCTATCCTCATTGATGCTGTTTCTTTTATTGTGTCTGCACTGCTTATTCGCTCCTGCAAAATTTCCAAGGAAGTACGCCTTCCGAACGGGGCACATCAATTTAAACAACTAAAATTCAAACTTGTCATGATCGATTTTAAACAAGGATTTCTTTACATATTACGCAACAGACTATTGCTTTGGTTGGTTTCAGGCTTTTTTATGTTTGGTATTTTAAATGGTGGTTTTAGTGTTTTACCGATGTTTATTCTTAAATATAAACTAGCTCCAGCCAACTATGAGCAGTATACGGTATGGGCAGGTATTATTTTTGGAGCTGGTGTGTTGCTTGGTACCCTAATCGCTTCGCTCACCTCCACCAAGTTAAAGCTACACCAAATGATTGCAGCCGGAGTTCTGGTAGCCGGATTGGGGATGTGCACACTTGGATTTGTTAACCACCTCTATGCTTTTCTGATGATCAATTTTGTCATTGCACTGATCCTTCCGTTCATTAACATTGGCATAGGAGGATGGCTGCCTCGTATTGTAGATCCTCAAATGATGGGACGTGTGCAAGGTTTGATTAATCCGTTAATGATGCTGTCCCAGTCTCTTACATTAGGTTTTATTGCTGTGAGCTTTCCTTCATTTATTTCAATTGAGCTCTTGTTTTTATTAGTTGGGGTCTGTACCGTTTTTGTAGGAATATACTACACTATTGTGCTTCCCCGTTATGCTGATTACAGCACTTCTTCTAAGGCCCTTCAGGAATCTTTATAGGCAAATGCAAAAAGTTTACAGATAGTAGCATTGAAGGGATTGTTGATTTGTCACTTTTGCCTCCTATCCCGTGCAGAAGCAGAGGTGGCTCCATCCTATCTCCCTTCAATGCCTCACAAGTACATACATTCGTACATACGACTAGGTCGTCAAAAGCCAGTAGCGACAAAAAGCGATAGGATAGATGTAATATATAAAAAAATGTCCTGCTGGCGCACGATCCGCACCCGCAGGACATTTGGATTATAATCGGAGTAGCGGGATTCGAACCCACGACCTCACCCACCCCAAGGGTGCGCGCTACCTGACTGCGCTATACCCCGATGAACCAGTGTATGTAAACCGTTGCTGTTATTTACCATTATAATCTGGTCATAAAAGCCTGTAAAGGCATAATTTAGTGTGAGTGACACAAAAAGTATAGACTAAAATCTGAGATCACAGGAGCTAACCATGCAGAGCAAAAAAATAATCATTTCCGCAGCACTACTACTTTTTTTAGTACAATTAAGCATTCCTATGTGCTATACCTTTGCACAGGATGACCTTGTCATAGATCAAAAAACGAAGGAGAGGATAGCAGAGCAATATGGCTTGGAAGAACCTCATCCACCTGCATCAGAGCAGCAGCAGAAAATATTTTTCGAAGCTGATTGGGGTTTTAGCACGCCTGCTGGAGCTGTGGTGCAAGAATTGATCAGCTTCACTCACAATCCGCTCATATTTATTAGTCAGCAACTGATACGTTCGCTAAAATAGCCATACACAAACTTCAAATACATTTTCCTCCTATGTAAAAGGTGGATGCAATAATTTATGTTCCATTTCAAAAATTTCCTTCTTGCTTTCCGATCTTATTATCCGAAGAAAAATTCATGAAAACACCACCTGATTCTAAAATCGTTAAGAGTTCCTTAAAATATTGCTGTGGTGAAAATTCATAACATCTCTTTTCTTGGTCCCATTCTTCCTCAAATCTTTCCAAGAAATAATGTGCATTTTTCCAATCGATCGTGAACGGTCCTACTGCCCCAAAACCTCCACAGAGACAGTCCGATATACTGTCCAAGCTAAATCCAAAGTACCCTCCCGGCCCATTAATCGCTTCACCAAGTGCTATAAAAAATGTTGTAAAATCAGATATGTATTCGCCCTCTAAAGTATAGACTTCTCCTCGTTTATCCGGTCTGGCAAAATGATTAGATGCAGAATATATTCTAGTCACGTTTAGCCATCCGGATCGCTCTTCTTTAGAGAAGGTATGCCATATATTATTTTCATACGGCTGGGTTCCCTTTAAAAACTCCCATAATCTTAATTCTACAGAGGAGGGTTTCGTTTCAAACATGCCTGTTAACTCCAGATGGAAATTTTGTTTATTATAATTTTGTTTATGGATTATGTAGGATTCAGGTAAATGAAAATAATAGCTTCCAATCACTTTTTCTTCATCATCTAAAATAGCAATGTACAAGTTGGATATAGATTGTTTTGTCTTTGCTATGTTTCTTATGAATTCCTCATTAAAGACAAATTGTTCAAACATGACCTTTTCATACGTTTCGACCATGATATCACCCGTTAATCCAACCACATCTCGACAAAAACCAACTGTGAGCCCACTTTCATCATCCATGACAGCAAATCTATATTTCATATCATATCTCCTCACAATAATTTTAAGGAATATGGCATCTTAGGAATATAAAATCATGTAAAAAGTTCTAAAGATTCTAGCAAAAAGTCACGCTTACATTTGTTTTTATGATCAGTTAGCTTCCTTCTTATCATTTGTCTACATAGTTCCTTTTGAGCTTTAGTAATTTTATCTTGCACGTTACTTATCAAGTGTTCCTCTATTCCCCTTGGTATTTGGATTTCTTAACAAGTCGATAAGTGGCAGCACCGCTCCACTGTCTCCTAGATCAGCTAATGTAATGGCAATTACATTTCTGAGCAATACACTATTCGTCGTTGCCAAATATCTAGATAATATTGGAGTGAATGAATGATCTAACTTTTCACCCACACCCTCTATTATCTTTACTGCTTCCTTTAAATCTCCACTTTCTATGGCTTCTTCTAATCGCATTTTGTTCATTGTTTATCAACCCAACTTATTACAATATATAACAGCTATCCAGTCCCAACGCAATAACAATTTACATATAATAACAAAATTATATCTCTTTTGTACATAACAGAACAATGTCAAGGACCTGAGAAATTTCAACTCATTGATTTAAAATAAACAAAATGTTATATTGTCTATAAAATAATCATCAATTAATTGAGGTGTTTGCTAAAATGGATCATTCCGAACTATTCTGGAATGCTGGTGTTGAAGAACTGAAGCGTGGATATATTCGCCAAGGGGAGCAGGTGGTTTGCCTGCTGGACGGACAACGATATGAACAAGGCATCATATATCAGGATCAAGGGGTATTCTATGACGCGGAGCGGTATATGCGCCTTCATATTGAGCGGACATACGGATCGGTGTTTGACTATTTGATCGGTCTGGACAAAAAGCTGACCGGACTCACGGATCATCAGAATCGGCTGCTTCAGTTATTTTATCAAGGTATGGGCGATGCGGATATTCAAAAGGAAACCGGAATCGGCAGCGCATCCACCATACGCAATCATCGCTTTGGACTCAAGGAGAAAGAACGACAGGCCAGGGTATTTCTCACATTAATGGAACTGTTAAAAGAGAAAGACCGTCACGCTCCCGCCATCGTAGAAGTACCCGTACGAGCACGGATGGTGGACGAACGTTACAACATTACAGAAGACGAAAGGCAAAAGGTACTCACGAAGTATTTTCCGAATGGTACAGACGGTCGCCTAAAGACCTTTAAAATGCAAGAAAAGCACAAGCTGATTGTGCTGCGTGAAATTGCGTGCCGGTTTGTGAAGGGACAAATATATCATGAAAAAGATATCAATGCGATTTTACAGGAAGTATATAACGATTATGTCACGGTGCGAAGATATATGATCGAATATGGTCTACTAGATCGCAAACCGGATGGCAGTGAATATTGGTTGAAGGAATCGTAAAGCTAGCATTTTAAAATAGGGGGATTCGACAATGGATCGGAGAAAAGAACTAGTTCAGCAATACATGGAGATGAAGACAGAGGCGGGAATCTATTGTATTCGCAATACACGCAATGGGAAAATTTTCGTCGCTTCCACGCCGAATTTAAAGTCGCTGAATGGACGGCGTTTTGAGCTAAATATGGGTGGATTTAAGAATAAACAACTACAACAGGAATGGAATGAGTACGGCGAAGATTCGTTTGAATTTGAAGTGCTGGATGTTTTGAAGAAAAAGGATTCGGAATTCTTTGATGTCAAAGACGCGCTGGCAAAGCTGGAGCAGACCTGGCTTGATCGACTCCAACCTTACGGGGACAAAGGATATTTGTAAACTTACTGCTCCGCGGAAAACTCCTTGCGAAGAAAGCCAAAAACAACAGCGTCCACAAACTGACCTTTTTCATAAAAGTAATCTCTCAAGTGACCCTCTTTAGTAAAGCCACTTTTGAGCAGCAACCGTCTGGAGCCTTCGTTATCTGGATCAATGAAGGCTTCTATACGGTGAACCTGCGGTAATTGAAAGCCGTAATCCACTACCACCTTTATCGCTTCTGTCATCAGGCCTTGCCGCCAGTATTCCGGTGCCAGCTCATAGCCGATTTCGATACGGGAGTGTTCCTTCTGCCAGTTATGAAATCCAATTGTGCCCACGATCCGCTCAGGAACTTCTTTTAGCGTAATCCCCCATCGAAAGCCCTCTTGCTTCTCATATCTCGTTAACATGGAACGAATAAATTTTTCTGCTTGCTCTACCTCCGTAAAGCTTTCCAAATCATAATATTTTGTGACTTCATCTCTGGAGAAATAGGTGAATATGTCCTCCGCGTCTGCTAATGTAAGCTGTCTTAAATAAAGCCGATCAGTCACCAAAACCGGAAACGTTTCCATTGCCAACATACATCTCCCCTCTACTTCGAAAAACCTATTTAATCAACCACCAGCCGACCCCCACCACAACTCCATTGATGAGAAATAATACGCTGCATGCTCTCCATTTATTAATTTCACTTGTTTGAAAAAAGCTGGTCACAGTACTGCGACACAGAAATATTGTAAAAAATAAATTCCAAATAATACGCATACCATATTTAACGTAGTATAGAGTAGGGCTAAGCTGCACACCGTCTAACGCTGGGGAGATATCTGGAATAAACAGAATGGCACACGCATAACGCATGGTCTCATATGTAAAATAAAATAACGCCAACCACCAAGCCCACTTCTTACCAAACAACATGCCGACTCCGGCAGTCGTTCCTGCCAAACCAAGCAATGCAATGAACCCTTGAAACATGCCTCTGCATATGCCTAATAATGTAGAAGCCTCATTTAATGCATTAAGTGTCAATAGCTGTGTCACCAACAGGAGTGCTCCATTAAAGATCAGTAAAATAGCTGAAATGCTTACACCTAAAGGTCGTTCGAAAGCCACGTTCGTTACATAATCTTCTACTTCTTTTTTTGTATACAGATCGGACACTTCTTCTACTCTCCTAACCCAATTATTACATCCAATTTGCGCGGGCATAATAACAGTGTGTTTTCGCCTCATTTCCATATATCGGCTTTTAGGAAAATATGGTTTAATCTTCCCTGAAAAATACCCCGTTACCTATAGATTAATTATTATTATCCAGGACAACAATGCTATCAAATCAATGTCATGAGAATCCTGATCATTAACCGAATCCCAAATAGAGTAATATCTATCCTTATACTACCATTCCAAGAGTGAATCTGACAAATGACTGATAATAGCACTTATGAATGTATACGCGTTATTTTCGTAGCTCTGTAACCTTTAGAGGACTCGATATACTCTACTTGATACCCCATTCGGACACTCAAAAGCTCTTCCATGAATGGCAGGCATGGACTGTAAATAAAGCTCCCTCCTGGCCGAATGGCTCTAAGCAATTCCATATATTTATGAGCGTACTCATGAATATTGCCGTCTGTCTTCAGATGATGATGTATAAAATGGTTGGAGAATGCCATATGTGAAATGATCGTTCCCCATGTACTTTCTCCATAAGTGGTCTCTAACCAATCTCCTTGAATGACACAACCTTCTGTCTCAGCCAGCCGATCTGTTCCGTAAGTCTCAAATCCCAAGGAACGTAAATAGGTAACCAACCGTGCCTCTGATCCGCAACCAACATCTAGAACAGGCTCTTGCAAACGAGCAAGGTCCAATCCCAGCAGATTGGCTTGCAGTTCCGGCGTATATTCCTCACAAGGTATCCAAAAGGTATACTCACTCTCTGCATACTTAGCGAATATTTCACGTCCATTGGTACGAATAAGGAAATCTCTCAAATGCCCATAATGCTGCTGAAGCAGTAAGTCCAGAGTTGCTCCAGCTATAGTTTTCTTTTGAAACAGCCTTTCAATCCGGGTGAAAAATCGATCATACAGCTCCGCAAGCTCCCTTGCATGATTTGTGTGAAAATGTAGATACTGATTGGTATTTACAAACTGGGACAGTATTTTGGCCGCTACATCTTTCACAAAAACATGATATGTATGTTGGCGCTTCAAACTTTGAAGCATGAGGATCAGTTCCGGGCTTCGCTGCGTCAGCCAGTACGTCATTTCCGTTGAAGGTCCTAGCAGAACAGAACCCTCGCGCATGTAAAATAAACTCCGATGCTGATTATGCAGGAGTTGACCGTTAATAAGACTATGAAGTTGAGCGACTGTCATGCTGCTTCCTCCTTTAAGGTTCAGAACATTAATGCCCTACCCAAGCCTATATATATTACTGGGTTTGGGTAGGGTCAGCTTGTTTTCTGAGTGTATCATGGTTGTGGAAACTCAGTGCTATTGCAACTATTCTGCCTTTACATAAGAAGATAAAGGAATATTCAAGTCACGAACCCCTTGGGCTACCAACCGGGCTATTTGCTCCGCACCATACTCCTGAAAATGTGTATCGTCCTTCACGCCATCAGGAAATGCAGGATATACACCTGGCTCCAAATGTAAAAATAACGGAAGTGTTCCTTCCAGTCCTAGTGTATCATAGTAGTCTACACTCAATCGACTAAGATCGACCAGCGCAACCTTCGTCTCTGATGCTGTTTCCTTCATGGCCTGCACATATTCCGGAAAACTGATCCGAAACGAAGCGCTTGCTGCATCATAATCCCGGCGGCCTACAGGAGTAATTAACACAGGTATCGCACCGCGTTGGGTGGCTCCTTGGATGTACGTTTTTAAGTATACTTTGTAATCGGCAGGTGAAACATAACGCTCCTGATTATTGATCGCGGCATCATTATGCCCAAACTGTATGAACAGGTAATCTCCTGGACGGATATTTCGTAAAATATCATCTAATCGCCCTTGAACCAAAAAGGTCCTCGTACTGCGTCCTCCAATAGAACGGTTCACAAAAATAGTCTCATCTGTAAAAAATGGAGCAATCATTTGCCCCCAGCCTGCCTGAGGCTTCATCGAGGCTTTGTAAGTTTGAACCGTAGAATCTCCTGCAAGGTATATGGAGGGGTGCTCTCCAGCCGTTCGAGCTTCCTTGGGAGTGATAACCAAGGCGTTGATCTTCGCTTCATTTCCTGAGAAATACAATTCGAGCTGACCGTCGATGAGTGCAAGCTCGAACGCAGCCTCAACAAATTGTCCTGCTGTTTTGGTAGTAGGTTCTACTTTCACAATGGATTCGGCTTTAACCGTAATATCCGTGTTTCCTGCAGTATCTCCGGCAATTAGAGAAAGCGTGTAATCCGCAGGTGGTAAATTGACGACAAAGGATGAGCCTTGAACACGCACAAAATCTGAGCGTATAGCATCACTTCCACCACGGTTCTCTTCAGTTACCTTGGAAAGATCGATAAATCCATAGCCACGCTCAGGCGTGTAAGCATCCTTGGCAGTGACCTGGGTGTAGCCGTCAGCTACGTCTCCAGGGCCAAAATCAAAACGAAGAGGCGCCGCAAGCTGCTTTTCGGCTAACGCCTGCCCTGGAATAAGTATAGTTGCAAACAACAAGCTGAACCCTGCGCATAACCCAATCATCTTACCCACCAACCTGTGACGCTTTCTCTTTTGTTTCAAGCGCAACCCTCGCTTCTCAGATTATTTGAGTGGCTTATCATCGTTCTCGTTCTATACGTCTGTTGATTCCGGCCGGCCTTTGGCAGCCTTGGTCCAGTGCCCAGGAGACCACAATACCCATCGTGTACCTGATCAGATCCACGGTCAGAAACCCTTTGCCAAGCACTAGGCTGCCCAGGGTTGTCGCCCGAATGTGGTTAATCCAGGGAGCCTGGTACATCTGACTGAACTCAATAGCAAAGCAAAACAGCAAACTGCCCCAAAGGGCTACAGACAACTGACGATTCACCCACAACATTCTCAGCCCAAAATAAATCATGCACGCCCACAAAGCATCCCCAAAATGATTAGCAACGAATGCAGGTAAGTGGGTGGAGAAAGCCCGGCTTCCCAAGCCCAACAAGATCATGACCAGCCACGGCAGCCAAATACGCAGCACGAGCTTTCCAGTGGAACCTCTCCATATTTTTCAGAATAACTCCCCTACTGCTGCTTTTACGAATGTTTTTCATACTACATTACCTGTCCGAATACAGAAAAACATCCGCCAAACGGCTGAAAAGCTCGTATAGCATCCCTTGGGATAGCGTTTGCAAGATTGCTGAACCTTAAGCTGATGTCATATTGTATGCACACCAACTTGTCTGTATTTTTCGTCATATCATGAATCATAATAAGCCTCCACAGCATCCTACAAGCACCTGCTAAAATTCAATACCACGAACCTTGGCAAAAACCATTTGGTGTGCCATGCTCCCCTCTTCATCATACTCGATGTTTCTTAAAATCCCCTCCAGTGTAAAACCTGCGCGTTCTGCTACCTTGGCGCTGCGCGTGTTTCTGGAATCACAACGAATCTCCACCCGATTGGCATGCAAATGCTGTATGGCAAAATCCGCAATACTGTTCACAGCCTCTGCTATAATACCTTTTCCAGTCCATGAGGTTCTGAGCCAATATCCAATTTCAAATCTTCGTGCATCCCAATCAATATGATGCAGACCGCTGCTGGCTACAAATTGTCCCGAAGCCGTATCAAATATATACAGCACCATGTCAGATCGATCCAGAAATTTAAGTCTGGCTTGGCGTGAACGAATTTCAGATTCCTCCGCCGTAGGGAGATTTCTAGCAAAAGGAAGCCAAGGTCGCAGTTCATTTACACTTTCTCGTATCGCCTCATTAACCGCCGCGCCATCGCCCCATTGCGGAGCGCGTATGGTCAATCGCTCCGTCTGGAATTGCTCCGGGAACGATAACAGAATGGGATTCGGTTGCTGCTCCCTACTCATGATGCCCCCTCCTCCATATTCGATGGATAGCTGAGACGATCCAGCCAGCCAGTGATTTCACGTAGACTCCCAATCTGATGATCCGGTACAATGTCCATTTCATTCCACGTCATAAAGCCTTCCAGCCAGATGGTATGCAGCCCTGCACTTTGCGCACCACGAATATCATTCGTCGGATGATCGCCTACGTAACAGGCATGACCAGGTTCGGCAATGTCCAGCTCTTTCAGTGCCAACTCGAAAATACGAGGATTAGGCTTCTCGACGTTGACGCCACCCGATACGATAATGGAATCCACATAATCTCTCAGCATAACCCGGTCAATCTTAGCCTGCTGCGTACGAAGTGAGCCGTTGGTAATAATACCAAGCTTCAAGCCTCGAGACCGTAGTTCGGACAGCACTTCCTTGGCCCCATCCATCAATACCGTAAACTTATGAAATTCCCCATACCAAAAGCCCAGCATCTCCTGGACTGTCGTATCGGGATTTTTCAGTTTCAGGTTTGCATGCAGCTCAGTATACAGCTCTTTCTTATCCCGGTAGCCGTCCTGATCTGCCAGACGTATTCGCTCAACGACAGCCGCGTGGCTGGCTGGTTCTTCTGCCACAATAAATCGTTCTATAAAACGCTCCGTATATGCAGCAAATGCCTGTTTGCGATGAATCAGTGTATTATCCAGATCAAAAATAATGGCTTCTATAGACATAACGAGCTCCTTTCTGTCCGTAAATTTATACCGATCAGCTTGAGACGAATTGAACAACTCCGATCACAATCCTTCCTTTGCCTCGACTTATTTAACTTCCTAGCGATTCGACGCTTCAACTACATAAATCACTCCAAAAGCGAACTGTTTTTACGGCCTCAAAATCAATCTGTTCGTAAGTCTTCTCTCCAAATTCCTGCTTGAAATATTCCTGCAAACTTTCTCCATACACGATAATATCCGTTTGATACACTGAAAATACCGGATTTCCTTCTTCACAAGGCTGCTCTGGGATATATCGGTGACCATAGATGGGGATCAGCTTGGGCACGCGCAAAAACTCACGTTTACATATGTCCACGGCTTCCTGCAAATCTGTTGGTCTATTCCCCCATTCAGAATGCCAGAACATATTCTGTTCCACATCGAAAATCATACCTTCGAGCGGCCAATTCAGCCTTTCCCAAATTACACCCATCCGCTGTGGTGACGTATCTCTCCAAGGAATAAAGCTTCTACCGATTGGAAGAACGTTCATCAGCAGCTCTCTTAAGTCGGGCGGAAAGTGAATATCATACCTGTCTTCGACCTCAGAAATCTCCCGGGTGGATAAGCCTGGGGTTAAGGTTACATCGTCTTTACGTAATAGATCGATAATATAAGCGACATCCATCTTGGATTGAACACCTCCATCGTTGTCTGATTGCACCTTCTGATTGAATTCTAGCAGCTTAGTCGAGCGGATTGGTCAAGAGGCCTACCAGACTTGTAACTTCAACTTCACCGACTCGGCGTGGGCCTTCCATAAAATATCCCCTGGTTCCTACATGTATCCGGTGTCGGTGTACCTTTCCCCTCATTTCTCCAAACAAAATCCACATTCTTGCCTGACCTTCCCGGTGAACCGGGTGCCTGGTATCCATGATCAATTGACCCTCTTCATCTTCAAACTCAGGATGTATTGCATAAATTCCCGTTGTTGTAATATCGTCGCCCTCATAGGAAAAATCGCAGCGATAACCCTGAATAGGCAGTTGTTTCCTGCCTCCTTCTTCCGGTGTGTAAAATCGATATTTTACTATAAAATCGTGCGGATGCTGCCTACTATGTTCATAGGGACTCCACATTTCATATCATCCCCTCTGGTCTTTCCCAGAAATATGTACTTCCTTTTAGTGTAATCCAATAGGAAAAGAAATCCAAGACCTATCCGCAAGGCATTGCCGAATAAGCTTGGATGATATGAGAGTCCTTTTTTCAGATATATGACTTTTATACTTGCTGTCCGTTCACTTGAATATCTACGTCTACCTGCTGTCCCAGCCAAGTCCGCATGCGATTCCATGAAAATACCTGCTCCATGTGAAAAACACCATCTGGAAGTTCTGAACGATACAGGGCAAGCGCTGCAAAGACGGCGGCTTTCGCAGTTAAATTAGACTGATGATGTCCCCTTAGCCTGCATTCGACACTCGTCTCCTTGCCAATGAGCGTTCCTTGGGCGTCTACCTTGACTGCTATAGCGTTTCCTCCAAAGTGCACCTTGGCAAAGCTGCGAACTACAACCTCACGAACTGCTAGCTGTCGGAGCAGACTTGATATCCCGATCGTCCGAGGCCCTACCAGAAGCCGGGTGGTCAAACGCGAATCGAAGCACAGGCGTGTGCTGACTGTAGGAATATGAGCGTACGTGGAAGTGTCTGCTGATCCGAAAAGGGAAATCGATACGCCCGATGACGATCCACTCCTACACCAAAGTCTGCTACTATGCCGTCGGTAAAGCTTCTTTGAGTCACTGGACGTCCCTGTTCTATCACCTCCAAGTCGGTATGAATCTGATCTACAGTCCACTCAATCGCAGCCTGACCGTGTTGATCACCCAAGCCCAGCCTCAAAGATATGTTCAATTCATCCGTCTGATCCATGAGCTGTGTCACTTGCAAAGCCAAAAGATTGGTTAACCCCGAGCTAATCTTCTACACATACAACTTTTCCAACATGACCATACCCGCCAATGATGATGATGTTATCCTTTGTCATAAGCCGTCTCTCCCTCTTTAATCGCAAACCATGCATTTAGAATACGAATATCTGTACGAAGATATCATGAAATACGATCAACTGGTGCGAGAAGGACAGTCCATCGCAACGCTTCATGGGTCTACAAAAGGCCAGCCGGACCGAAGTATACGTTATAGAGAGGTTTTGCAACCCGCTGGATTCGGGGATGAGCTGCGGGTCCCGTTTATGAACAAAGGGGGCTGCTGGGGATTTATTACGTTGTTTCGCTACCATGGGAAACCTGTATTCAGCGCGGAAGAGCAACAACTACTTGGAACATTAGCGCGTCCATAGCCTACCATTTGCGTCAAACGATGGCCGAGATCTACTCATGGACTGAACGAGAAAGACAGCTTGTCCATCTCATTGTGCAAGGCTTTTCTACCAAGGGACTGGCAAGTGCACTTCATATTACGGCTTACACGGTGCAGGATCATCTGAAATCAATTTTCTTGAAAACAGAGGGAAGCAGCCGTCGTGAGCTAGTATGGAAAGTATATTCCAGATCAGATTTAATTAAAAATTTAAAAAGACAGATGACCCACTTAAAGGATCATCTGTCTTTGCATCATTGCTCTATTGAGACGCAAGAGCCTTATTTCTGCGAAGAGGATTTTGTATCGTCGTATGATACTGGTGTGGGCTTCGCAATCCATTCATCAGCTTCTGGCTCGATATCCACGCCGTTGTCCAGCTTCGTCTTCTCCATCAAGGAATCTCCGTCCTCGTTCTTCTTGTTGCGGATTTTCGCCTCGTCTTGAGTATGGTCGCTCATGTTGATTCCTCCTTTATTAATTTCATCTGATGGTTGTACCTTAATCATAATTACCCATTGCTGTCCTGTACAAACCTCTATACGACCAGATGCCCTTTTTTCTCCGCCGGTCCAATGGTCGCCTCAATGCCAGCATTAAACTCCAGGAAGTCGCTTTCTACTCCATCACTGAAAATAACTCCGTTCTCCGGCATCTGCGAAGCAATACGCAGCGGTCTTTCAACTGCCACCTGTCCAAATACCAGCTCCGCAGCAGTCGTCCGGCTGGGAAACGGTTCTCTCACCGTAAAATAAAGCGATGGCAAACTCCAGGCTGCACGATGATCATGCCCCATTCCTTCTACTGCCCCTTCTTGACTGAAAGCAGCATCTGTCATCAGGTGATCTGGAGTCAGCGAGACTGGGTGCCGTGTAGCACTGCCGACAATTCCGGCCGCTCCAGCCAGCACACTCTTCAACCAGCCTGTCGCTCCCAGTCCTGTGGAAACAATAATACCGCTGGATGATTGCTGCTCTACCTGCCCCTCCAATCTCAGCTCATATCTCGCAGACACATGAGTTTTGCGCCCGATGAACAAATCGTTCACGGCATATAAGGATTGACCGTCATTCAGTTGGGCCTTAGCCAGCGTAACCTCCTTAATCGGCCGTCTGTGCACGAACACATCTGGCACCACCCAGCGCAGATCAGATACAGTAAACGGCAGCAATACCCCGTCCCAGCGCATTGGATCTGGATTCACACCGATCAGCGGCTGTTCTGTCAAATATTTTAACGTGTTGGCTACCAGACCATCCTGCCCCAGTACCACCACCGTATCCTGTTCACCAAAAATAAAGTTCGGCACATGCTCCCGCTCCACAATCTGTACACGTCCCAAAGCCGATAACTCGGACGTCGCCGTTGCCACCGCCCTGCGGTAATTCTCATCCTCCAGCACATAATCACTGAAATCCGCCCCCAGCCGTTCCATAAAGAAACGAGCCTGCTGCACCGTGTTGTATCGGACAATCAGTTCCTCCAGTCGCGTTTTACGCTTCACCAAAATAATCTTCTGCTCTGTCATTCGGCTGTTCATCGTGTTCTTCCTCCAGAGCCTCTCGATCCTGCTGATCCGCTCGTTCCCGTATCTGACATGAGACCTTGCAGCAGATCCGGTGTAATGTTCAACTGACCGATTTTTCCTGCATTTTCTGCAAGTTCCTGAAAGGCGATCGCAATCAGCTTATCTGGGCTCATATCCATGTTGGCCATAGCTTGAAGTACGTTAGGCTCGACATCCTGCAACGATTTCATCACCGCTGTTAGCTCATAGGCCTTGGCATCAGCTTCGGCCTTTTTATTCGTTACGGTCAGCTCAATCAGTTCGCGCTTTTTCTCCTCCAACGCCGTGTCAAACCGCAACTGCTCCTCCTTCATCTCACTTTGCTTTTGCTTTACGGAACGCTCGGCATCGAGTTGGGTTTCGCGAATCTGTCTTTTTTTCGTCTCCACCGCAATTTCCGTATTCAACTCATTTTCCTTCACACGCCGCTCCTGCTCAATGGATGCGTTACGGCGCTCATACAAAGCTTGATCCGCATTGCGAAGAATTTCCTCCCTCGCCTGTGCTTCCAGTGCTCTCATCGTCTC
Organism: Paenibacillus ottowii; assembly: GCF_006874425.1. GTDB lineage: Bacteria > Bacillota > Bacilli > Paenibacillales > Paenibacillaceae > Paenibacillus > Paenibacillus ottowii. The sequence goes on along the minus strand of NZ_VIJZ01000001.1, from coordinate 575,742 downwards.
CTTATTTGGTAAAATCGCCAAAATGGACAGCCCCATGACCTCAATACCCAGTTTCTCCATTTCAGTATGTTGAGCAATATCCTTCGTCATGTTTTGAGCCAGACGTTCACTGGACTGAACAGCTTCTTTGAGTGGGACACGTTCCAAATACTTTTTGGTAAGCACCTTGGCGATATTTATCACCCGTTGGGCCAGTTTGCTTGGATCATCCGAAATATAGCGTCGCTCCTTTAAATCATACGTGTAGTTTAAAATCTGCGTCGTTCTGCGGTAATCCACAATCCGATAAGTCAGTTGCCCCTGCACTGTCACCGCTTGGAAATCATTCGTCATATCCTCAAACATGAACGGCACATCAATGGAAGAGATCGGTACGACGACAACCGAGGTAGTCGGGGCGTAGTAATAAAAAGATAATCCAACTCCCTCTCGAACCACCTTCCCATTCTTCACCTTCATGACATACTCACTGGGCTGAAATTTAACAAAATTAAATCCAAACATCGTCGTTTCCCCGCTTTCTTTATTGTGTTCGGCACCCTGTTACTTCTTTATTGTTATTATCAATTTGTTATTAACAATAAAATAGCACATATAAACAATAATATCAATATGACATTTATAAAAAAACTAAAGGCCGCTTCCCCTCCGATTTGCTCGGTTAGAGGAAACAGCCTCAGATTAGGAAGCATCAGCTTCCCTTTTTCTATCGGATATCACTCACATTCCATTCTCTATAGAACTGCTCCAGATACATTTCCATCCATTGATGACGGACCTCTGCCAGCTCTCGGGCATAAGCAGTATTCATTAAATCCTTGAGTTTGAGCAGCTTTTCGTAAAAATGGTAAATGGCACTTTTACCTGCGGCGCGATAATCATACTGTGAATAGTCTTGATCCGGTTCATGCATGACACTGCCTTTTGAGCCTGCATACATAAAGGTTCTTGCAATCCCAATCGCCCCCAGGGCATCCAACCGATCTGCATCCTGTACAACCTGACCTTCCAGCGTTTCCATAGGAGGGTTTTGTCCACCATTGTAGGACATCGTAGCAATGATGGTCATCACGTGTGTGATCACATCCGGATCGTTTACATGCTGATGCAGCCACTGCTCCACTTTATCCAGCCCCGCTTGTTTGGATTCATTTAATTTTTCATCCGCTACATCATGCAGCAGTGCTGCCAGTTCACATACGAACGGATCTGCACCTTCTTTTGCAGCAATTTCAATAGACAGCTTCCTCACGCGATCAATATGCCACCAATCGTGACCACTGTGGTCATGCTCCAACTGCTGCTGTACATACGGCTCTACCTTTTGGATGATTTCTACCATTATCGCTTCCTGTTGCTCTGTTCGTCTCTTCATAAGTCACCTTTCAATCCCGTCCATATGTGCTATGTGAGGTTGGTTTGTTTTTTTTATACGCATGTCCATTTGCTTAGCACGAATCATCGAGAGCGCCTTACGGGCTGCCAGCTTCCCATTCGGGCTTCCATGCTTCACTACCTCTTTTAATAATTCGGTCGCTGGTTCATACCCATGATGTCCCAAAAGCATACATGCACGTTCCTGTACATACATATCTTCATCATCCACATAGAGAAGCAATGAATCCACCTCACTGACAGGTGTAATTGCCATTAAGCTGTAAAGAAGCTGGCATCTCACATCATCCTCCATAGATGAATCCTTTTCCAATATAGCCTGTAATTCATTCTTACAGCGAATATCTTCTGTTAGTTGTTTGGCACTTATGTCCCCACCAGATGGGTAATCCTTGTGCAGCTGGTCCCAATCCTGCACTGGATTTTGCCCCAACTCTGCAATTAGCGAAGCCGCATTTCGATACACTGGCGACAAATCCGTTTCCTCGTGATTGATATAACACAGTCTATATGCCAACGGCCCCTCTGCATATAGACCTACATAATTAGAATGATCATCCGTCCATAGAGGGACGATATGTTTGAACACCTCGATCTGCGCCATCCACTCGATACTCTCGGCAAGCTCCTGCTCACTCAATAATCGTAGCTGAACTTTCCGCCCTTCCTGCTTCTTACGATGGATTAATAAAGCTTCCAGCATATCATCAGGCAGATAAATCGCGTGCTGTTCAAGCACCTCTCGTAAGCTCATTTTTTCACGCTCCTTATCTTTTCCATTCCAATTCTACTCTTTAAGTCCGAAAAGGACAGGCTATCTTTATTTTATGCTATATGCGTATGGCATCAACCTCTAGCATCAGAAATCAGTAACCTAGCAAAAAAAGAACCTCCTCAACCACATCAATCGTGGTCAACGGAAGTTATTTGGAAATTTCTGTATTGACTCTTCTCTATTCAACTGGTGTATCTTATCTACTCCACAACACCCAACTCGCGGTTTTTTTCCTTGAAACGGCTATTGTGAGAAGATACATATGCAGCTTTGTCAGCTGTCGGATCAATGTACAGCTTGGCGCTGTTGAGGGCCAAGGCAGCATCTGTGAACGTACCTGCAATCAGATACAGCTTGCTTCCGTATTCGACAAAATCGCCTGCAGCAAAAATCCCCGGTAGATTCGTTTCCAGCTTGTCACTCACTCGGGCATGCCACTCTCCCATATCCAGTCCCCAATTGCGCAAGGGGCCGAAATCGGATTTTAGGCCATGATTTACGATAACTGCATCAACATTCAGCATCTCTGTTTCGCCCGTATCTACATGATTGATCGTCACCTGCTCAATCGACTCTCCGTTGTTGCTATGTAACTGGCTTACCGCATAAGGTGTGAGAACACGAACCGAAGAGGATTTCATATGGGCTACATTTTTCTCATGTCCACCAAAATGATCCCGACGATGTACAACTGTCACACTCGCTGCAATAGATTCCAGCTCATTCGCCCAATCTACCGCCGAGTTGCCTCCACCGGAAATCAGAACATGCTTGTCCCGGAACGGCTCCAGCTCTTGTACGGTATAGTGCAGGTTTGTAACCTCGTAACGGTCGGCACCTTCAATCTCCAATTTAGCCATTTTGAGAATACCATAACCTACGGCCAGAACGATCGTACGCGTCCAGTGCTGTTCCCCTGTGGCAGAAGTCAGCAGGAACGTACCATCTTCTTGCCGATCCATACCTGTAATCTGTTGCCCCAATACAATGGTTGGCTCGAACGTCCGTGCCTGCTGCTCCAGCTGGTCGATCAGCTTTTCACATAAAATCGGGGTCACCCCTCCAACATCCCATATCATCTTCTCCGGGTATATGCGCATCCGTCCGCCCAGCTCATGCTTGGCTTCGATCAGTTTGGTTTTCATATCTCTCATGCCACTGTAAAAAGCAGTATACATACCGGCTGGACCGCCGCCGATGATCGTTACATCATATAATTCCAAGGACCCTGTCACTCTGCAACTCTCCCTATCGTCACGTAATATGTCTGCTTCTATTATAAGTGATAATAATTATCAATATCAATTAAGAAATAAAACATATCTGTGACAGAGGTGTTCATGACTATTGAATTACACTTTATATAGTTATCTGACTACTGCTTTTCGTTAATCTTGTGTATTAGGCAAGGATTGCTGCACTATGGCACGCAATGCTTTTTCATTCAGTCCGGTTTGCACAAATTGAAAACGGTGACCTGCCAGTCTCTGAACTCGATCTATGATCTGTCCCAGATGATAAGCTGTATGCTCTACCACATGGTAAACATCATACATATTTAAATGACCTGTGTTATCCAATGCTGAACAGAAGGAAGAAAAAGCATCTTCAACTTCATCCAGAAGTTGTTTTTTGTTTTGCACTGAAGGTTTGAAGCTCTCCTCCATCCCTTGCTTGTATGTAATCGTCGGATCTATGAGTTTGTTTGCATTTCTACGCACATGCACCATTATATGATGGATGATTCCTCCAATACTGTTCTGTTCCGCTTCACCAGTGGCCCATAACATGGATTCATCCAGAAGTTTGATGCATGCCCGCAGCTTAACCAAATATTGATCGTACATTCTGTGCTTGGATATCATTTTAAATTCATGCATGGAAGAATTCATATGCTCATTTCCTCCTCTATCTTTTCAGGTGTATTTTTTAAAAAAGTCACTCCCGTGGATTATCCAATATTGTTCAGCAGGAGGGACCTCTTTCAGGAAGTTTTGATATTCTCCTTTCCACCCTACCGGCACATAGTGTTCGAAAGAAGCTGGCTCTGGAAATAGCGAGTAGAGAACTTTTTGGTCAAAATCAACATACAAAGCAGGATAGAACTCCAACACTTCATCCTTATGCTGGATTGCATCATCTAGCACCTGAAGCACTGTAGTGAGCTCTCCCGCAGCTACCTTATATTCACGGATGTGATCTAAAAATGCTCCCGCTGTGGTTTCATCTAAAATATCGATACCAAACCGTTCCTCCATCTCGGTATTCAAAAACCAATACTCTCTTTCCGTCACATACCAATTCCATTGTCCCTGGAAAATGACACCGACAATGATGTTTTGCGCATATTCTGGCCATAATTTCATGAGCTTTTGCATTCCTCTCCCTCACTTACAGCTTAATCCAAAACCGGTTTACACGGTTTCCATCTTCCTCTATGTAATCCTTGTCTGCTATTCCTCCGTTCCGCAAAATCGTTCTTTTGGAACTGATATTATCGGAGTCGCATACGACGAGGGCTCTGGAAATGCCCAATTCTTTTGCTATGCCCAATGCCTGGTCCAGCATAGTCACAGCGTACCGGTTCCCTCGTGCAGAAGGACGGATACCATAGCCAATATGACCCCCCGCATTTAATAGATGCTCATTAAGATCATGACGGATATTCACTGCTCCGACAACCTGATCATCTGCATCCACCAGCCAGTATGTCGAACTTTTAACCCAGCCTTCAGATAGGCCAATTCCATTTTTCTGGTGCTTTAAAAATGTCAGCATCCCTTCAAAATCATACGGTTCTATAGAAATCACCCACGGTACCATTTGCTCTTGGCTCTTTTTCCATTCCTCATAAAATGAAAGATAAGCATCCTTCCAGCCCTGATCCGGCTCAACCAATCTGACGCCCTGCATCCTACTCACTACCTCCTCTTTAAACGTTCATTCTCCTGCTAACGGTCGTCTTCATCTCTACACCCCATAGTTCTTAGTCGTTGCTTCCAGGGTTTCATCCGTCTCCGCAATCCACACGGAGCTAACCTCAAATGTCCCCGGCTCGAAAAACAATGGGAATCTCCGCTTAAACCAATCCTGCATTGGCAGATTTAATGCTTCCTTCATATCCACCCACAGCGGCTCTCCCTCAGGGGGATTCTTTAATAGTTCACCCTCCGTTGCTGTAGCCAAATAGTTAAAGACCATATATCTCAGCCCTTGGTTTGGATCACAATATTCGTCAATGCCTTTAAATACAATTTCCGTAACGGTTAAGCCTGTTTCCTCCTTTACTTCACGAATAGCCCCGTTCACAATGCTCTCTGGAAACTCTACTTTTCCTCCTGGGGCAATATATCCCGGAAATCCCTTTCGATTCGGTCTATTCATAAGCAATACCTTGGTTCCGTCTTGAATCATGCACATGGTATAAATTTTGTGTTCCACTTCTGTAGCCAATCTGATCATACCTTTCTTATTCACAATTCTCTAATCTAGCTTTTATCTTTCACACCGACATATTGTGATTAAAATCCCCCATAGAACGATCATAGTCCCTCGTCAAACAACTGTAGACCTATGATTGCAAAGGCGACGCCGTCGCCCACCTTAACGTTGACATCACCATTCATTTCTTCCGAATCTAAAACAAACGTAGCATCTCCTGCAACAATCTCCAAACATTCTATCCCGCCTGCCTCGCCGTGCATCACCTGTTGTACCATTCCTTGGATCCAATAGTCACCTAGCTTTGGTTGAGTGCGAACAATGCCTGTCTTTTCAGTAGGGCGCAGTCTTCTGAACCCTTTTATACTGGATTGATAAATCTCAACCGAAATGACACAGCCAGGAGTCAACTTGTCCAAGCTTTGTTTATACGGAACAACATACGCATATCCCGAGGTCAACTCACACCAAAAAAAAGCCCAGTAGCCGTATACCTTTTCCTCGCCAATCCTACGAATGACGATCTTTTCATCTTTATATACTTCGTTGATCCGTACGCGCATATTCGGAGTCCTCAGTAGATATTTTTCTTATAATAATAGTGTTTAAAGCCTCTAGGAGCCTCATCGATAACACCGACTACTTCATACCCATGTTTCTCATAGAATTCAGGCGCTTGAAAAGAAAAGGTATTTAGTTGTATAAAATTACATCCTTTATCACTAGCCATCTGTTCGATTTCGCCAAGCAGTTGCGAACCGTAGCCCTTTCCTCTATGGCCCTCATCTACCCACAATATATCAACCTCCACCCAGTTCCAACATAATACACTTAAAAGTCCACCGATAACCTGGCCTTCTCCATTTTTGAGCGTAAAATTAATCTCTTCATATCGAGTTTGAATATCTGCCGGGACGTATTTTGCATTAAACTCAATCAGCTTATTTCTGACGAAACGAGCTTCATCCCTACTACTTCGACTCACTTGAGGTTCCAGCGTCATGGCATAAATCCTCCAAATTAGAATGTTTACTAATACTTACTGATTCCATCTATAAAACTAGAGTTAGAAACCTTTCATCTTCCCACTGTTATTTATTGTATATACTTTTTTATGTTTAGTCACATGATTCATTATGAACTGATATAAACGCAAAAGCAGGCTCTCTATGAAACTAAGAGCCTGCATCCCCCCGGCGTACACTGAATGATATGGACTGACCCATACCGAACTTCTTCTCTTTATCCTAGACCATAGTCAAGGAAAGTACCCTCCGCAGGACGGGGAGCTGAGCCCTACTCTAGACAGGAGCAAGTCAAGGGATAATTTGTTACTCTTAGCAGAGATCATTGAACGTGTTTTTAAAAAATTGAAGGTAGGGGAAAGGTGTATGATCCGTATTAGTCATTTGGTTCAGGAAAGATTCATGTTCCTGCTCAAATTTTTGTATTCGCCTGCATATGTGGGTAGCGTAACACCCAGTTCCAGATTTTTAGCTAAAAATATGATAGAATCCATTCCATGGAGTGAAGTTCATGCCGTGGCTGAGCTTGGGGCTGGCACAGGGGCCATTACCCAATACATCCCGTCTACGACAACAATTCAACCCAAGGTTTTGCTCTTTGAAAAGGACCCGACCATGCAGCAAAGCTTAAAAAAAAGGTTCCCGAATTATCTATGCTATTCCGACTCGCGTGAGCTTCAGCTTGCTATGAAAAATGCCCAAGTTGAACAGCTTGACTGTATAATCAGCGGACTGCCGTTCTTTAACTTTCCACAAGTGATGCGAGATCAAATCGTAGAACAAATCCATCTCTCACTGCGGGATGGAGGAATGTTTGTCGCCTTTCAATATTCTAAACAGATGAAACAGCAGCTAGGTGAATGGTTTGATATTGAAGAAATCAAGTTTGTACCTATGAATGTTCCACCCGCATTCGTCTATGTATGCCGAAAGAAAGCTTAAGGAAGGAGTATGGGTATGGATGTTGAATATTTAATTTCCATCATCGAACAGTATGGTTATGCAGCATTATTCTTCTGTCTATGGCTGGGAATTGTGGGCCTGCCCATTCCAGACGAAGTCATAGTGATGACTGGCGGGGCCGTAACAAGCATGGGGATCCTTCATCCGTTACCTGCTTTTTTTATTGTATATCTTGGGGTTGTATCTGGTCTGTCCTTGGGTTATGTGTTGGGGAGAAACCTGGGTACACCCATTTTGGATCGTTTGCGTCGGAAGAAAAAAATGGACAAGTACATTACATTTTCAGAAAATTTAGTACATAAGTATGGAAAATTCACTATATGTATCAGCTATTTGCTGCCGGTCGTTCGCCACATTGTCCCTTATATTGTGGGGATCAATAGGATGAGTTTCAAGCGTTATGCCCTCTTTTCTTATTCAACGGGCTTGGTTTGGACGCTGATCTTCTTTTTGCTTGGACGTCTCTTTGGCGATCATGTACAAGCAGCGGGAGATTTGATTCATCGTTATGGCATGCAGGTGGCATTGCTTGTCACCGTGCTGGTAATCATATTTTTGATAATGAAATTTGTATGGGGGAAGAAAACAACAGAGGAGTAAAGGTTGAATATATCGGTATGTTCATAATTTAGAAGTTACCTGTCGTGCCACTACGATGATTCAATTTGCAATGTTAGGATCTTGATTATTTCCTTCAACAAAAAGAAATAGACCGCCCTCTGGAAAAGGTTAGCGGTCTATTTCACTAATCCAACCCTACAGCCACCGCCCTTATAAGCAGCTGTTGCCAAAGAGTAAGGATGTTGGTAGCATCCTTACTCTTTTTTAGTATATACCTATTGGCTATAGTTTATCACAAGAAAAACCATATTGCCAATATGGAAAAGCCTTTTAAGGGCGGCCTTCACATCACGTTACTTCTTTAATTGAAGCAGCTTGACCAGCTTGTCATGAATGGCCGTATTCGAGTAATTTCCACTAAATTGCGAGGAGCCTGGACCCATGGCAGTCAATGCCACATCTATTCCAGTGTGTCCTTTTGTCGTCCAATCAATATAGAATGTTTCGTTCGTGCCATGAATGGTGAAAGGACCGTCTTCATTGGTTGTACCATCGTCGGCTTCATCTTTCGCATCCTTACCTTCAATCGCCAAACCGCCTGTTTCATGGTCTGCCGTCACTAATACCAATGTATCTGGATGCGCTTTGGCATAGTCCTTAGCTACTTTGACTGCCTTATCCAGCTGTTGCCCGGCTTTAATGGTTAATTCACCTTCATTATCATGCGCCATCTCATCCGTTCCTTCTTCCTCTACCATTAGGAAAAAGCCTTTTTTGTTTTTGGATAAAACATCAAGAGCTTTGGCTGTCATATCTGGCAAAGAAACCGTTGGGTTGTAAGAATTGCCTAGTTTATTGTGAGCTTGAAACATTTCTTCATTGGCGAACAGCCCTAGCAGTTTAGAGCCTTTGGATGCTTTCATTTCTGCCTGATCTGTCACATAGCTATACCCCAACTTCTTTGCTTGCTCCACCAAATTTCCTTGCGTCCCTTTACTAGCTTCCTCAGGATCTTCTGCCGGTGCATCCGGGTGTTTACCTGCTGTTCCTGCAGGGTACCAGAAATCCTCGCCCCCGCCCAGAATCACGTCCAGTTTGCTTTTCTCAAGATACTGCTTGGCAATCTCGCTTTGCGCAGAGCGTTTTTCGACATGCGCACCAAAGGCCGCACCCGTTGCGTCAGTCACTTGGCTTGTCGTTACTACTCCTGTAGACATGCCTGCTTTTTTAGCCAGCTCCATAATGGTGGTCACTGGTTTTTTATTCAAATCCACCCCGATCGCGCCGTTATACGTTTTGACACCTGTTGCAATGGCCGTCGCAGCGGCTGCAGAATCTGTAACAAGGTTGTCCCCTGAACTTGTGCTAACCAGACCCGTTACAGGCATCTTGTCCATTTCAAGTAATCCAGACTTTCCAACCGTTGCCAAGCGAATCGCGTTGCGACTGGCTTCTCCCATACCATCACCGATAAAGAGGATGACGTTTTTAGGAGTATCCGCTTTAACTGATGCAGACTTCTGTGCCTTGGACTCTGCAACAGTGGACTTCGTAGAAGTCGAGGCTGCAAAAGCTTTAGGGATATCGGCAGATAATAAGGGTACAGTCAAAACAGTTGCAGCACTTAACGCAAGGATGCTCTTTTTCATGGAACGCTTTTTCACAAGGTCACACTCCAATAAATTTAATATATATAATAAATTCATCATATATTTGTTTTGTAAAAAATCGTAAAGCAATAGATTTTATGAATGTAAAAATTGGAGTGGTCGCCTATTTTTTTATAACACATAAAAAAGGCATCGACTTGGGTATACCAAAAGTCGATGCCTGCTGGTGTTTATTAAATGGCGGCGATATTTTTGCCGATGGGCATGGTGTAGTACAACGGTTTTTGCTGTCCATTCTGTTGGTAGACTACAAGCAACAGTGTGCGGCCTTCGGCAGTTAATGGGCTACCACCACTCAGGATATGATCCAGACTGAACGGCAGCACATCAAGTACAGCGTGCTTTTGCAGTTCCTTTTCACCCAGCTTCAAGGAAGCAAAGGCGGGGATCATCTCGCGGTATGGTTGCAGCTGTTGACTAGCCACATCCGTCTCACCTGTGCTTTCCTTGCCCACATCTGCCACCGCAGGTGACAACAGCGCGTCCGGATGCTGAAGAACCATTTTCATATAGCTGGACCAATCGTCCTTCTCCAAGGTATGTTCCCACCAGATTTTACGCGGTTTATATTTATGGTTTAGGAAATAATCAAGCTTCATCAGTCCAAGCACCATATCCATTCGCTTGGTTCCCCGCGATTCCAGAAAGGATTGGAGACGCGTAAATAAGTCTTCGAGCTGATGTCCGATTTTCTGCCAGCCCTGTCCTTCCCAGTAGTCTCCGAATTCCTGAAAGAAGTCAAAGGCGGACGAGAATTCACGCTCAATCAGGTAGTTCACCGTATGGTCCATGCGATGAGAATTCCAGTATTTTTCCAATACGTCTTCCAAGCGTTTGAGCCGTACGATATCGGCAAAGGAAAGGACGTCATTGCTCAACATTTCATACGGCGCAACATCCATATACGTATAGTTGTATTTATCGGCGTCAAGCCGCAAACCTGTACCACGCAGCATTTTGAGGAAGCCAAGCTGAAGCTCTTCTGGTCCGAGCGCAAAAACGTCATTAAACGTTTTACGGAATGTGTTGTAGTCCTCCAATGGCAATCCGGCGATCAGATCCAGATGCTGGTCGATTTTGCCGCTTTGCTTGACCTTTGTAACGGTGCGGGAAAGCTTGGTAAAGTTCTGGCGGCGCTTAACCAACTCATTGGTGGGATCATTCGTTGACTGGACACCGATCTCAAAGCGAAACACTCCCGGTGGCGCGTTCTCCGCCAAGTAATCCAATACCTCGGGACGCATAATATCTGCTGTAATTTCAAACTGGAAAACACAACCACGATGATTTTCAATCAAAAACTTGAACATTTCCAGTGCATAATCTCGTTTGATATTGAATGTTCGGTCCACAAATTTAATCAATTTGGCCCCGTTGTCTATCAGGTACAGAATATCCGACTTGGTACGCTCAATATCGTAATAACGCACCCCGACCTCAATGCTGGACAGACAAAATTGGCAGCTGAACGGACAACCGCGGCTCGTTTCAAAATAAACAACCCTTTTCCCAAGTTCCGGGATATCCTCTGCAAAACGATAGGGCGACGGGAGCTCGTTCAAGTCCGCTTTTGGACGACCGGGCATGATAATGACCTCTTCGCCTTTACGGTAAGCCAGTCCATATACAAAATGGAACTTGCGATCCCCCTCCAGCTCCTGCAGCAGTTGATGGAAGGTCTCCTCTCCCTCGCCAACAACAATAAAATCCACATTCGCCAAGCGCTTCATCCAGTGCTCTGTATCGTAAGATACCTCTGGACCACCCAAAACAATTTTGACCTCGGGCATAATCTTTTTCAATACATCAATGACTTTAATCGTCTCTTCAATATTCCAAATATAACAGGAAAAACCGATGACATCTGCCCCTCGTTGAAACAGATCAGATACGATGTTCATCACAGGGTCCTTAATTGTATACTCCGCCAGCTCGATATCAAAATCCTTTTCACTGTAGGCTTTGAGGCATCGGATGGCCAACGAGGTATGAATATATTTAGCATTTAATGTTGATAAAATGACTTTCATAGGTCACAACCTTCTATAAGTTTGCATAGGAATCGTATATCTTTAGTATAGCTATTCAAAATCCTCGTACACATCGTCTGCAAAAATTTCATCCTCGCTTACCATTCCTCCGGTATTCCCCTGATTTTGAAAGAAATCAAGAAACGGCTTGCCGTACTTGCGGAACTTCACTTCACCAACACCCTTGATCCGCAACATGTCTGCCTCGGATTGCGGATTCGCTACGCTCATTTCTCGCAGCGTGGCATCATTGAAGATAATATAAGACGGTACATGCTCCTGAGCGGCCAGATCGCGGCGGATCAGGCGCAGTTGTTCGAACACAGTTTCGTTGACCGCGGCAGGATAGGTGTCGCGTCCCTTTCGTCCGCGTGACCCCGCTCCACTAGCAAAAGCAGTGGCATGTCGCACCACACGCTGCATGACTTTCCGCTGACCTCTCAGCACTTCAGCAGCAAGTTGTTGCAAGCGTACGACCGGATATTGCCCTTCGGATAGCATCAGGTAGCCTTCCGACACAAGAACATTGATAATTTCAGCAATTTCTTTTTCTGTGCGGTTGCCCATCACACCGTAGGTTGGCAGGCTGTCAAAACCATACTGCAGCACTTTTTTGTTACGCGAGCCCTTCAACACCGAGGCCACCATCGAAACCCCATATCGTTCCCGCATTCGATGAATGCATGAAAAAATCTTTTGTGCATCTATAGTCATATCCACCAGTTCCCGCTCATCTGTGCACGAACTGCATATGCCGCAGGCTTCATGCTCCTCCGCTTCTCCAAAGTACTCCAACTGTGCCGAACGCAGGCAGCGAGTTGTGTAACAATAGTCAACCATCTGCTGGAGCTTGCGGTAGTCGTTGCGCTTGCGGTCTTCATCCTGAGGGTTTTGCTCAATCAGGAACTTCTGGGTCACAATATCTTGCGGTCCGAACAGCAAAATACATTGACTCGGGTCGCCATCACGTCCTGCACGCCCCGCTTCTTGTACGTACGCCTCCATATTTTTAGGCATATTGTAATGAATGACATAGCGTACGTTTGATTTATCTATCCCCATGCCAAAGGCGTTGGTCGCGACAATGACACGGATATCGTCGTACAGAAAACCTTCCTGACTATCTGCACGTTCCTGATCTGTCATTCCTGCATGATAACGTCCTGCTGCCATGCCAGCGTCACACAGACGTTGATACAAATCGTCCACGTCTTTACGTGTCGCCGCATAAATAATGCCCGATTCACCCTCATGCTCGCGAGTATAGTTCAGTAAAAAACTGCGTTTGTCTTCTCCACGCAGCACACTGAACGCCAGGTTCGGTCTTCCAAGCCCCGTAACGAACGTCTCTGGTGAACGCAGACGAAGCAGGCGTACAATGTCATCCATAACCTGCGGTGTAGCCGTTGCTGTAAACGCCGCTACGATTGGACGTTCATACAGCCCGTCCACGAATGGAGCCACAGCTAGATAGCTTGTCCGAAAATCATGGCCCCATTGGGATACACAGTGAGCCTCATCTACTGCAACGCAGGAAATCGGTAATTGAGCCATCTCATCTCGGAACCAATCCAGCTCCAATCGTTCAGGAGCAACATACAGCAACTTCAAATCCCCGTTGCGTGCGGCGCGTATGCGGTCATTGACCTCTCGACCGCTCAGCGTACTATTAATGTAGGCAGCTGCAATCCCCATCGTGGTCAGCGCATCTACCTGGTCCTTCATTAACGAAATGAGTGGTGACACGACAATTGTCAGCCCCTCATGCAACAATGCAGGAATCTGGTAGCATATCGATTTTCCGCCACCTGTCGGCATGATGCCCAGCGTATCGTTGCCTTCCAGCATACTGGCCACAATTTTCTTTTGTCCCTCCCGGAAATCGGGATAGCCATAAAATTTTTGCAGCAAGTCCTGCGCCCGTTCCAATGTTGGTGCTTGTACACTCATAGTTTCAAAACTCCTCATATTTCTAGCGTCCTTGACGCCTATCGGCTTTTCTTTCGTTACCTTATAGTTTACCGGGGTTAGGGGTAATGTTCAACCGCTGAAAGCCTGGAATCAGGTTTAGTCTCTTATGGCATTCGCTGTTTTCTCATGATATAGTGAACACGGTGCCGCAAATTGGTCCACAAGTATGAAGAGACACGGCTCCAAGAAGGAGAAAGAACCCATGAATAATCGGAAACCCCAACGGAAAAATCATACAAAATCAACGCCAAACACAAGTCCTTCCAGACGAAACCACAAACCTGCCGGAAAATCTGGCTCCAATAGACCGGAAGCTCAACGGAGAACCCATACTTCGGATAAAGCCCCTGCCAAAACATACACTGTTCAAGAGCCTGCCGAGTTATTGAGCTTTTTAGTTGAACATGTGACTGGCATGGGCCGTAATTCCATTAAATCTGCACTGGCTCGCGGACAAGTTTCCGTCAATGGTATTCCTCGTACTGTGCATAATTTTCCGCTGGAGCAAGGACAGACTGTCGCGCTCTCCAAGGAAAAAGTAGCTCCTGTGGTGCCACTAACCGGGCTGCGTATTTTGCATGAGGACGAAGCTATTATCGTCATCCATAAAGATGCCGGCCTGCTTTCCGTCGCTTCGGCGCAGGAGCAGGAAGTCACAGCGTATCGCCAGCTTACAGCCCACGTGCGACGCGAGCATCCGTACAATCGCATTTTTGTATTGCATCGTTTGGATCGTGATACCTCAGGAGTGATGATGTTTGCGAAAAGCGAAGCCATACAGCAGGAAATGCAGCAAGCATGGAAGGAAGTTGTGTATGAACGAACATACATTGCTCTCGTAGAAGGTCAGGTTAAAAAAGCCGAGGGCACAATCACCTCATGGCTGAAAGAAAGCAAGACGCTGAAAATGTATTCCAGTCCTTATCCGAATGACGGACAACACGCAGTCACTCATTACAAGCGGCTTCAGGCTAATCGGCATTTTTCTTTGCTAGAGGTACGTTTGGAGACCGGACGCAAAAATCAAATCCGCGTGCATATGGAGGATATCGGTCACCCGATTGTTGGAGATAAAAAATACGGTTCCAAGAGCAAGTCGATCGGCCGCCTTGGTCTGCATGCACAGGTATTGTCGTTTATTCATCCCGTCACTGGAGTATTGCTGCGTTTTGAATCTGACATTCCTAAATCATTTCTGAATCCGTTTCGGGAGTAGACTGAAGTAAAGCACACGAGAGTGAGTATAAATAATAAAGAAATCAGGGGGCGTCCAAAGACACCCCCCCTTTTTTATGGGTTAAGCGGTATACGTCCGAACACCATCAGCCATTTTCATCAACTCATCCCATATATAGATAGGCGTATGGCACACCGGACATTCTAGCCAACCGTTTAAGTAGGGTAACTGGGCAAGAAGCAATTTCTCATCTATTTTTTTAGCATATTCGTGCAACCACTGTATATTTGCAACTTTATGGTCCAATGAACGGGGGCGGATCGGATAGGGGATTAGATTGCTTGAATTTACAGGGTCTATATCATAGACAACGAGAATGTCACTCCGTTCATCAGGCCAAATATAGAGCGGGGTACCGCAATGAGGACAATCCAGCATATATTCGTCACCTGTATCAAAGGTTTGCAGCATATAGGCTACGCAATGATACCCCTCAAAGGCAGCGGCCGCAGCGAGAACATAGCGCTTGCCGACATTTCCTTCGTGATCTTTCGCATAAAGCACCATTTCTTCCGTCAATTCTGCAAGCCGTACGATGGCACTTTGATATTGCACGTAAATATATTCTGCCAGGTTAGAATCCACTTCCACCTGATCCCTTGCAAATTCTAATGGAATTTTGGTATGTAAGGGATTATTATTTTTCGCTTCAAATATTCCGCAAATGTTATATATATCTGCCCGAATTCCTATATCAGAACTTTTTAGCGCAATGTCTACTAGATAAGGTACAGCCGCGAATGTACAAGTATACAACGTATTTTGGTGATATAATTCCTCCCAATACAAGGTGTCAGCTATTTCGCCATCATATCCGGCTTGGAGCTGTTTTAACATTTCTGGGACGTATTGAGAAGAACCGTAGGGGCCTTGGAGCAGAGTCCAGACCGGATCGGACAAAGCCAGCATCTTGATACTCCTTCCACCATTTTCTTACAGTAACATGAGATAGGTTTATAAAATGAGTTTGCGATCAAAAATTCATTTAACTTCATAATTCTTAGCTTGTTACGTTTATTTCATTATACGCACATCAGTAGCTGAAGTTGCTTTTCTCGTTTTACGCAATGTACAAAATCACTATTTTTGAGGGTCTATAATCATATTCGGTTAAGATTTGAACATTATGAAGATAAGATACATTAAATTCAGGAATTACGAACCTAAATCTTCTGTTATATTACGAATCCACTGTCAATTTCGTTCCTTTCCTGTATACATAGTCCACATTATAAGCTCTGTTACTAAAAAAACGCTGAGTAAGAAATAAAGTATATTAACGTTAAATTCCCATACATGTAAAATCAAGAGGATCTCAAGTGATGCTGCCTGTTTTTAATGATGTCAAACGGGTAAGACATACATATTCAGGTCTTTATTTTGTCCGTTACAGAGTGGATTGTATGAATCGGTATATGAAGAGGCGTGTTGGGAATATTACGTATGAATACTGCGACTATAAGGGGAAATAGCCTATGACCATAACACCGGAACAGCGGATTACCCTGCACGGATTTAACAATTTGACCAAATCATTGAGCTTCAATATGTACGATATTTGCTACACCAAAACGAAAGAGGAACGCGAGGCCTATATCGAATATATTGATGAACAATATAACTCAGATCGACTGACAGCTATTTTGAAAAATGTGTCTGATATAATCGGCGCCCATGTGCTCAACGTGGCCCAACAGGATTATGTCCCTCAAGGAGCGAGCGTGACGGTACTTATATCCGAAGGGCCTATTGTGGAGGTGCCGACTGAATCGTATGCAGAATCACCAGGCCCTTTACCTGAGTCTGTCGTGATCCAGCTGGATAAAAGTCATATTACGGTTCACACCTACCCTGAATACCATCCAGACGAAGGAATCAGCACGTTTCGTGCAGATATTGATGTTTCTACCTGTGGGGAAATCTCCCCGCTCAAGGCACTTCACTATTTGACTCATTCTTTTGACACGGACATTATGACGATTGATTACCGGGTACGCGGCTTTACACGTGATACGAATGGTCACAAGCTTTTTATAGACCATGATATTGCCTCGATTCAAAACTATATTCCCGACGAAGTACGCAATCAGTATGACATGATCGACGTGAACGTGTATCAGGAAAATATTTTCCATACCAAATGCAAGCTAAAACAATTTGATCTGGACAACTATCTGTTTGGCTACACGAAGGAAAGTCTGAGTGAACAAGAGCAACAGAATATATCCGCACGACTTAAAATCGAAATGGACGAAATTTACTACGGCAAAAATATGACGTAAACAAAAGATGGATCATAATGTTGCACAAAGGACGATTGCTTGGACTGAAATTCAGCCCAGCTCTCGTCCTTTTTGGCTACAAAAATTTAGAGATTGCTCAGCTTGATCTGTACAAGTGGAAGAATGTTCACTATGATAGGGAAAGAAACCACTAATTTTAACTATCATCCAGATTTTAGACTTGCCCCTAATTGTAAGCGCAATCAATTGATCTCACTATTTTGTTATGAAAGACAAAGGAGGAATTTGTATGCAAGGCGGTATTGGCGGTAAAAATATTATTTTACGACTGGAAATTTCCACCGAGCACATCCAGTTTGGTCAATTGATTACATTGGTAAACGAACATGGCGGAGATGTCATTGCCATTGACGTCATCCGCACCTCTGAGAAGGCCACTGTGAGAGATATTACAGTCACCATTGCTGATCCAGCAGAAATCGACCGAATGATCGCCCGGATTAAAAAAGCACAAGGTGTAAAGGTACTGTCCATCTCTGATCGCACCTTCCTCTTACATCTCGGGGGCAAGATTGAAATGCAGCCCAAGGTCCCGATTCAAAACCGCGACGACTTATCCAGAGTGTACACTCCTGATGTGGCGCGCGTATGCATGGCCATCCATGAGGAGCAGGACAAAGCCTTCCGACTAACGATTAAGCGCAACACCGTCGCTGTCGTGTCTGACGGAAGCGCTGTCCTCGGACTCGGCAACATCGGTCCGTATGCAGCTATGCCAGTTATGGAAGGGAAGGCCATGCTGTTCAAGCAGCTCGGGTCCGTCGATGCTTTCCCGATCTGCCTGGATACGCAGGACACCGAAGAAATCATTAAGGCCATTAAGCAGCTGGCCCCAGCCTTTGGCGGTATTAATCTAGAGGATATTTCATCACCACGCTGCTTCGAAATTGAACAGCGGTTACGTGATGAGCTGGACATCCCTGTTTTTCATGACGATCAGCACGGCACAGCTGTCGTTTTGTATGCAGGGCTGATTAACGCGCTCAAAGTGGTCGGCAAATCTCTGTCTGATGTCAAAATTGTTGTCTGTGGTATCGGGGCTGCTGGTGTGGCCTGTACCAAAATTTTGCTATCGGCAGGAGCAGTCAACATCATTGGTGTTGACCGACACGGTGCACTTACAGCCGATGAAACATATGAGCATCCGATGTGGAATTGGTATGCACAGCATACCAACCCTGAACGGCTGTCAGGCACGCTATCGGAGGTTCTAAAAGACGCGGATGTGTTTATCGGTCTGTCGGCAGGTGGAATACTGCAACGAGAAGATGTAAAGCGTATGAAGGAAGCGCCTGTCCTGTTCACCATGGCTAACCCGGTTCCGGAAATTAACCCGGAGGACGTCGAGGACATTGCAGGGGTCATCGCCACTGGGCGTTCGGACTATCCAAACCAGATTAACAATGTACTGTGCTTCCCTGGCATATTCCGAGCAGCACTGGACTGCCGCGCCCGTGAAATTAACGAAGAGATGAAGCTGGCGGCCGCAGAAGCCATCGCAGGCACTATCCGTCCCGATGAATTGAACAAACTGTATATTATCCCGGGTGTATTTAACGAAGGTGCGGTGCAACAGGTGCGTAAAAAGGTGATTCAAGCCGCGATTGCGAGCGGTACAGCCAGAAGAGTGCCTAGAGATTTCAGATAAAAGAAAAGGATTGCTCCCGTAAAGCGGGTGCAATCCTTTTGTATTGAAACATACAGTTGTATTCGGTTACCTGTCACAGCGGTTATGATCTCCATCTAGAAAACAATTGACTGGCACGCTGGGCAAACTCCTCCAGATTGATGCTGGAGTTGTCCAGCTTGTAATACCATTTTTTGATCGTATCCAAAATCCATGAGGGAACCTTAACCTCGGAGAAACTGGAATACAGCGTATGGTATGCCCACACCAAATGCTCCCACCGCTTGTCATCGCCTTCTTTTACATATTCAGATACGTCCAATACCTTGGCGCGTCCGTCTTGCATGAGTACATTCTTGAGATGAATATCACGAGGATTCAACCCCTTGGACCTGACGAATTCCCTCGCCTCTTCCACGTCCAGAATGACCTGCTCCGGCACCGGAATTCCTTGCAGCAGGCAATCCAGCAACGTAATACCGGATTCGTAACTAATGACAATGTACTTATCGCCTTTTCCATAATAATGAGGAAAAAAATCAGACCCTCGCAAACGCTCATACACATCGGCCTCTGCATCTTTTTTCTCGATCGCCATGTCTGAGTACACCTTGAACGCATAGCCTGGCAACGTATCGAGCGTAAATACGGCCGCATCTGTCCCAATGCCAATACAGCGAACCCCTGGGGTGGCTGTTTTAATGGTAACTGGATCATTATCTTCCGTACTATATACGGTTACTTGACTTATGATGTCGTCTGCCTGTCTCCATTGTTCTACCATGTGCGATCCCTCCTTCTCTGTTCTACTAATTTCAAATGAAGTTAGATTTATAACAGATGAATAGTATTACGGACCAGCTTTTGAAATAGCTTCAAAAAAGGTTGAATTCTTTTTAAAAACATGGTATATACCGTTCTAATGTGCGTCCGGCAGGAGCAGCCTTCTTAACTCTGCGTAGCTAGCCGCTGTTTTATAGACCCCCGCCACGTCAGATTCCGGAGTAGCGTTCCTGTGATTGAACCAAATTACCTGCCAATTGGCAGCGATAGCTCCCGCTACATCATTGCGCCAGGAATCCCCAATGTAGCAGCAATGCTCTGGTAAAGTTCCTGTGCGTTCGTTTACTACTTCGAAAATGCGCGGATCAGGCTTGGCATAACCAACCGTCCCAGACACAAAAATATGCTCTGCTGCAACATGATTTTCCAATGTCATAGCTTTAATTTTACTCATCTGGTGTTCTTCAAGACCGTTCGTAATCAAACCAACCACATAGCCAGCCGAGCTCAATTCATCGATTAACGAGGTAGCCCCCTCAAAAGACTCAATTCGGTACTGACGATCCAAGTATTCTTGTTGGACCTGAACCGCCTGCTCACGGGTAAGATCTACCCCAAATTCTTGTAATGCCAGAATAAAACGACCTTCCCTCATATCATCCAGTTCATTCGCTCCTGCCTTCCCCTCCAATAGTCCTCCTTTAGCCGATAGCAAATCGCTGTAATAGCGAATACGGTGGTAGGCTTCCTCATAAGGAAAATGCTCACTCAACCCTAATACTGTACGCAATGCATCACGTGTAGGGTGCAAATGATCGTACATTGTATCATCCACATCAAAAAAGACTGCCTTCTTTTGCAAGTTCATATGCCCACTTCTTTCTGTTCATTCTTTGGATGAGGCTCCTCTTTACCTTGTCCTGATATTATACCCGTTGACCTATTACGATGCACCCTGTCCTTACTGAGTTGTAGCTCGCATTCACACTTCACAGGTGATAACATACACTAAAAAAACTGTCATTTTCGCAGGCTCGCTTTACTTCTCTGCTGCGCTAACATAGGTATCTTGTCCTGGTTTGAACGTAAGCGTTTTATTTGACAACACACGGGTAAAAGGTCACATTTTTGAAAATATTCGTCATACAGGTTTACATTTCGTGTAAAATCACGTACCTTTTAGGGATGAACGCTTTACAGATGTACTTGAAAAAGGGAGGTATATGCAATGGATTCCGGTTCTAACCTAGCCTATGGATCAGCCACACCTTTGATTGAGGCACTTATAGAGTTTGAACAGGAGCTTGAAGCGAACCGGCATTCTCTGAGTTTTGATTTGGGATTGATTATGGAACAGGGCCGCGCTCCGCGATATATGGCTACACCGCCTGATGTTATTCCTTTTGCACATGCTGGGGTGGACGGGATACATTATGGCTTTTTAACCGATTTTGGTCTTGAAAAGGACCTTTCAAGGGCTCCGATTGTATGCGTTTCTCCCGTCGATTGGACGGGGGTATGGGTGGTTGCCCGCCATTTGCAGGATTTTTTAAACGTGGTTTATACAGAAAACAGTTCATTAAAACGGTACTACGCCAGTGGAGCTGATTATTCTGGACATGCTGGTCAGCGTCCTGCGCAGGCTGTAGATGAACGTACTGTATTTGTACGCGAATGCTTTCGTGAACGCTTTGGCATTCTCCCCATTCAAGATATGGCTGCCTATATCGACAGCTTGCGAACAGAACGAAAGCAAAATGAAGTTGCTCCTACATTGAATGGGTTGGGTATTCAGGCATCTTCTTCGACAAAGCACAGCTCTTCTATTGAAAGCAACTTCTTGAACGTTACGGAGCCATTCCTTTGGGAACAACAAGGTGAAGCTGTACGTGAGTTGTTCCGTAGCGGTTCGCGTGAAGCCAGACTTGCCTTTATTCGGGACGCTCAGACACAGCATCTGTTCACCCATTCAGCTCTTCGTGCTTTTGTAACAGGACAGCTTAAATTGATGGGCTTGTCTGAGGCTGCAACATACCTAGAAGAGTCCTACTATACCGTTATTCCCGATACGATAGAATCTTGATAAATTCCCTAGATTCGCCCCATCTAACCGCCTCTGAAAAGGCGGCTTTTTGTGCTACAATAAATGAAAACAACAGGGTCCAACGACCCGGACGCATGAAAGAGAGCGAGCATGAATAATCATTCCTATCCTACTCCTGAAATCATTGAGGTTTGTCTGCTAGCTGGCAAACTGATGATGCAAAATGGAGCCGAAACCTATCGTGTTGAAGACACGATGTCTCGCATTGCTTCGGCCTATGGCATACCCGAGTCCCATAGCTATGTAACGCCAACTGGAATTTTTTTTGCCATCAATGATTCGGAACCTGCCAAGCTCATCCGGATTGTAGAGCGAACCACAGATTTGCACAAGGTGACAGAGGTCAATTCTATTTCACGTAAAATCAGCACAGGCGCCTTGTCTCCAAGCGCAGCCGTAAAAGAGCTTTCGGAAATTGAACGTGGACCCCTCCGCTATTCCAATCGTGTACAGCTGATCGCTGCGGCACTGGCCAGCGGTTGCTTTATGATCATGTTTGGTGGAATCTGGCGAGATTTCCCCTCAGCTGTGTTGTGCGGCGGTATCGGATTTGCAGCCTTACAATATTTTCACAGACTCGTTAAGGTTAAGTTTTTCTCAGAATTTTCTGCATCTTTTCTAATCGGCTTGCTGGCGGCTCTGTTAGTGATCGTCGGCTGGGGACAGATGATGGATAAGATTATCATCGGTTCCGTCATGCCATTGGTACCGGGCTTATTAATTACAAATGCCCTTCGGGATTTAATGTCCGGGCACCTCGTCTCAGGGCTCTCCAAAGGCGCAGATGCTTGCCTGACGTCTTTTGCCATTGGGGCTGGTGTTGCAGTTATCATTTCTTATATGTAATTTGGAGGAGATTCAAGCTTATGCTTGCACAATTATTCACAAGCTTTATTGCTACCGCTGCTTTCGGTATACTGTTCCATGCCCCCAAACGCTCGCTGCTGCAATGTGGTTTTGTCGGTATGCTGGGCTGGCTCGTCTATTATTCAACCACGGATAGCATGGGACCTGTGACCGCCAGCCTTTTAGCCACGATCCTTATTGGCATTGTCAGTCAAGGTTTTGCCAGACTGTACAAAATGCCTGTGATTATTTTCAGCGTGGCAGGCATGATCCCCCTCGTGCCAGGAGGAATGGCCTATAATGCCATGCGCCAATTCGTACAACAACATTATCCTCAGGCACTGGAGCTGGCTATAAACACACTGATGATCGCAGGGGCGATAGCAGTTGGTTTGGTGATGTCTGAGGTGCTTAATCAAATTTTTCACAGCATTCGTTTTAAACCTCGGTGTCCAAGGCAAAGTGATAGCAAGTAAAAATAGGCTGGCCCCAAATCGCTACACTGACAGTGTATGAGACGATGTTGGAGACAGCCTTTTTCTACGCTCAATATTAACCTACTCGCTTACCCAATATAGCCAAATCTCGCTCTATACTGTCCAGTACAGCCACACGTGGATAATACCCCCACTGCTCAAAGCCAAACTTCCGCAGCAGCGCAATACTCGGCTCATTATGACCAAACACAAAACCCAACAGCGTTGTAATTCCCAATCTAGGGCATTCATCTAGCAAGTGCTGTACCAAACGGCTTCCAGTTCCGGTTCCACGAGCATCCTCATGGACATAGATGCTAATTTCCGCTGTGCTGTTATAAGCTGGACGTCCGTAAAAGGACTGAAGGCTGGCCCATCCGCCAATGGTTCCCTTTTGTCTGAGTACCCACAAAGGGCGGTGATTTTCCTCATGAGCCTCAAACCAGGGAATACGGCTCTCCACTGTAACAGGCTCCAGGTCTGCCGTGACCATTCGTCCTGCAATCGTAGAATTATAAATATCCACAATATCGGGAAGATCCTCTCTGCATGCAATTTCAATGGAAAAAGATTGGTCCTTGTTCATTATCGTATCTGCCCCCCTATTGTGGTGATTTATTTATTTATTTATTGTACAGGACAAGCGCCCGAACAGCCATATCGAGTTGTTTTGCGGATTCGTCCCAAAGAGCCTTATAATAGGGTTTGAAGAAACGCCAACACTAGTTAACCGATATAACGACATGAGACAGGAGGTGTGCTTCGGAGTCAAGGGAATCTGAAGCAGCTTAATATGAATATTGGAACTCAAATTTTGATTTTGGAAGTCCCTATGGAATCTTTTTTTGGAAAATCGACCATTTATCCTGTACTGATCAAGGATGAGGATGGACTTACACTGGTTGACACGGGAATGCTCGGGCAATTGGAGCCACTACGCAAGGCTATTTCCGATGTGGGTGAGGATATAAGCCGTTTGAAAAGAATTATTTTAACACATCAGGATATTGATCATATCGGAAATGTTCATGCACTATTGGACTTGCTGCCGAATATTGCCCTACTGGCCCATAAGGATGACATTCCTTATATGACAGGAGAGCGACCATTTGTGAAGCTGACGCCGGAACGCATTAATCTGATGGATGCTGCGCTCAAGCAGCAAGCAGAGGATATGGTTCGCCGCCTGCCAGACTTGCGCTTTGCTCATATTCTTGAGGACGGTGAGCATCTGCCTTATGGTGGGGGTATACAAATTATTCATACACCCGGTCACACGCCCGGACATATCAGCTTGTATGTGCCTGCACAGAAGCTGCTGTTGGCAGCAGATGAACTGCGCGTAGTCGAAGGTGAGCTGGTCGGTCCTGCCGAGTCGGCTACGCCAGATATGCCGTTGGCGCTGAAAAGCCTCGATAAGCTGACGGTATTGGATGTTGATAAGGTACTCTGCTACCATGGTGGTTACTATGATCAAAATGTACAGGCACGTCTACAAGCATTAAGTCAGACAAAAGAATAACCCATTTATAAATATAAATTAGGATGTAATAAGAGCTATAATGAATAAATGGACAGAAAGGAATGAGACTCTATGAATGATAAAATTGCCAAATTGTATGATGAACTAAAGTCACAAGCTTGGGATGGCCTACTTGTGACCGATCCCAAGCATATTTACTACCTGACAGGCTTTGCGAGTGATCCGCATGAGCGTTTTCTAGGTCTCGTGCTGCTTCGTGACCAAGAACCAGAACTGATTGTACCCGCCCTGGATGCCGAAGCAGCCCAAGCCGCTTCTTCCGTGAAGCGTATATCCACCCACACCGATACGGACAATCCATATGATCTGTTGCGCCAACGCACGGGTACTAGTGTGAAAGCATTCGCACTGGAAAAGGAGCACGTCTCCGTCCTCCGTTACGAACAATTACATACTGCCATTGGTGCGGCTCAATATGTGGACCTGGGTCCGGTGCTTCAAGAAATGCGTGTGAGAAAAACACCTGAGGAAGTACAACGTCTGAAACACGCAGCTCGTTTGGTGGAAGATGCTCTTCGTCACGGCCTAACGCATGTTCGTGAAGGGGTGACGGAAGTCGAGCTGGTAGCTGAAATCGAATACCAGATGAAAAAGCTTGGGGCAGATGGTCCATCCTTTGACACTACGGTCTTGTCTGGACCCAAAACAGCCTTACCTCATGGGGTTCCGGGGACCCGCAAGCTACAACATGGCGATCTGCTTATGTTTGATATGGGCGTATATTCGGGTGGTTATGCTTCGGATATTACGCGTACGTTTGCCTTTGGCAAGCTGTCGGCAGAGCTGGAAACGATTTATAATACGGTTCTTCGTTCAAACGAAGCCGGAATTGCCGCCATTCGCCCTGGAGTTTCCTGTGCATCCGTAGACCAGGCAGCACGAGCCGTTGTTGAAGCCGCTGGATATGGACCAGCTTTTAACCATCGGGTTGGACATGGTCTTGGCATGAGTGTTCATGAATATCCGTCTGTACACGGAGGCAATAGCGATCTGCTTCATGAAGGCTTCGTGTTCACCATCGAGCCCGGCATCTACGTGCCAGGTCTCGGAGGCGTGCGGATTGAAGATGATGTTCTGGTCACCTCTAAGGGTGTGGAAGTACTGACCTCATTTCCGAAGGAACTGACCGTGCTAGGGTAATCTATCGTTATTGTTTGTAATTTATAGGTTAGAAGTATGAAAAAAAAGAGGGGCAACCCCAAGCCAATCACGGCTTGAGGGTTTGCTCCTCCTCTTCCATCAAACGGAAATTGCGTGCGATGTACAAAATTGGTGTACCCGCCGCAGTCAGTATAAATTTTAAGATGTAGGTGGTAAACAGCAGCTCGATCCATATCCCCCACGCATAGCCGTAAAAGGCAATACTACAGAAAATGAGGGTGTCTATAAACGAGCTGATCATCGTGCTGCCATTGCCGCGAATCCAGAGCTGATGACGCTCCGGGAAAAATTTACGAATCCAGGCGTATAGACGCACGTCCAGCAATTGACTAACCGCATAGGCTGTCAAGCTGGCAAGCGCAAGCCTTGGCAACAATCCAAAGAGCTGTTGCATAGGTGTCTGGGCAAAATCCGTGGCAGTAGGCTCAAACAACAGCACCATCTGCATCGTGATCGTCGTCATAATCAGAGTGAAAAAGCCAAACCATACAGCTTTTCGTGCCTCTTTAGGCCCATACTTCTCATTTAGTAAGTCGCTGGCCATATACATAGATACATACATTGTATTTCCCAATGTCGTGGTAATGCCAAGCAGATCAATGGTTTTGGTTACCTGAATATTGGCCAATACAGTAGCAACGCCAATCCAGGCGTACAGCCCTTTTTTACCGAACAACCGATAACATAGCAAAAAGAACATAAAATTGACGAGGACAAATGCTATCCCCCATAACAGATTAAACATGAAAGCCTCCTAGTTTTGATAGCGCGGGATGGTTGCGAACCGCGGTTCATCCGAACAAGCCGGAAAAACATTATTTTAATGTATCATAGATTAGGATTTGTGAACAGCTATAATTTACACGGTCATAAGTTCAATATAAAGAGCCGACCTTAGGGTCGGCTCTGAGTATGGAGGTACACACTACACATATACATATGCTATAGATGCGATATGAGACTGTAGTGAACACCATCCGTTTATCTTTTTAATTAGGAGTGCGCCGTTGCATCCAGATCCATGCCATGGTTGTTAAACACGTCGTGATCGTTCTCCTTGAGTACCTTGCCTGAAATGAGACCTGCTGTAATCGAGTCATTAACATTTAACGCAGTACGTCCCATATCAATCAACGGTTCAACAGAAATGAGCAATCCTGCCAAGGCCACAGGTAGGTTCATGGTAGAAAGCACGATCAGGGAAGCGAAGGTGGCCCCACCGCCTACACCTGCCACACCAAACGAGCTGATCGTAACAACCAGAATAAGCGTGAGGATAAAATTCCAACTTGTAGGATCTATGCCCACTGTTGGAGCAATCATGACGGCCAGCATCGCCGGATAAATACCCGCACAGCCGTTTTGCCCAATGGTCGCTCCCAGGGTCGCGGACAGATTCGCGATGCCGTCGGACACACCAAGCTTTTTCGTTTGTGTTTCAACATTTAATGGAATGGTCGCTGCACTGGAACGAGAAGTAAAGGCAAAAACCAGTGTAGGCAATACCTTCTTCACATATGTCACTGGATTGTAGCCGAACAAGGCCAGCAAAATAAGATGAATAACGAACATCACCAATAAAGCCACATAAGAAGCAAGTACAAACTTGATCAGCTTCAAGATTTCATCCGGATTTGTCGTAGCTACCACTTTCGTGATCAGTGCTAAAATACCATAAGGCGTTAATCTCAGCACTAGCGTTACAATCCGCATCACTACAGCGTACACTGCGTCGATCACTTTGCGGAAAGTTTGCGCCTGCTCCGGTTTTTTACGATCCAAACCGAGTACTGCTACCCCAATAAAAGCCGAGAAGATAACCACGGCCAAGGTCGATGTACGGCGTGCCCCCGTCATATCTTCAAAAGGATTCGAAGGAATAAACTCCAATACCTGCTGTGGAATGGTCATATCCTGGACTGTTCCCAGACGTTCTTCCATCTTCAGGCCCTGCGCTTGCTCCTTGTCCCCTTTTTGAATTTCAATTGCTTTTAGATCAAAAGACAGACTGGTTACAATACTTACTGAAGCAGCAATTGCCGTTGTAATCAGTAGTACTGCAATAATGGACACGCTTATTTTGCCAAGGTTCTGTCTTCCCTTTAGATTCATAATAGCTGAAATAATCGACACCATGATCAGCGGAATAACGACCATTTGCAGCAAACGGACATAACCATTACCTGCAAGGTTGAACCAATCGACCGATTTGGTAATGACCTCTGAGCTGGCCCCATAAGCGTATTGAAGAATAGCCCCGTAGATCAGTCCGAAGCCGAGCCCGGTAAATACTCTTTTTGTAAAAGAGATGCGCTTTTTCTGCAACCAGACCAACACGCCGAGCAGTGCAAGCAGCACGATGACATTCAAAATAATAAAGAAGGTATCCATATATCATTTCCTCCAAACTTAAACGTAAGATGTTTTAAAAAAAGCGACCCTTCAATCCGAAGATTACTATATCACAAAGCCAACTATTTTTGTAGGTTTTATTGAAATAAAAATAATAAAGTTGCTTCAGCTGTAGGCTTTAGGTAAATGCCAAAACAGCAAGCCTTCGTAAGAATGAAGGCTTGCTGTTTGTTATTCTGAACACAACGGTTCGTATTCAATTTAGGGGTAGAATTTTCCAACGGTTAGACAATCACTGTGTATAGCAGTTCTTGTTCCTTAACCACTTTATGCTGATTTCCAGCAGGCTCCAACTCGCTATACTGATCCACATTCGTAACAATAACAGGCGTAATCGTTTCGTAACCAGCCTTGCGGATTTCCACCAGATCAAACTCCAGTATAAGGTCGCCTACCTTCACGCGATCTCCTGCTTTAAGATGAGACGTAAAATGAAGTCCTTTTAGTTTAACAGTGTCCATCCCCACGTGAATGAGCATTTCAAGTCCTGAATCACTCACCAAGCCTACAGCATGCCCGCCAATACTTCC
This sequence comes from Paenibacillus ottowii, assembly GCF_006874425.1. Taxonomy (GTDB): domain Bacteria; phylum Bacillota; class Bacilli; order Paenibacillales; family Paenibacillaceae; genus Paenibacillus; species Paenibacillus ottowii. Next base: position 546,889 of record NZ_VIJZ01000001.1, on the reverse strand, counting down.
GCATCGTCAAAAAGTGAAGCAAAACCATACGACAAATTATGTGCCAGGGTCGTCCACAGCGGGCCAAAAACAAACAGCAATAAAGGTACAATAACGATAAGCGTCAATGTCGGAACGACCAGCAGTTGAATTGAATAGCGGTCGAACCTTTTCAATCCTTTTTCAATCTTCAATGCAAGCCAGACACCAATAAGGATCAGTATAAAAGAAGCGAGATACTGTTGCTCCACCACGGGTAAACCGTCTGAGTTCATTTTCAGGCTGGATTGCAGCAGCTCTATAATGCCGGGAGAATAAGGGCAGGCCCCAATTGCCGCCGCAATAAATATATTGCTACCAAGCTTTCTTGCTGCATTGATCGCTATCATTACGGGCAAAAAATAAAATACGCTTCCACCAATGTACCCTACAGCGGTAAAGGCTTGAGTATCAGAAAAAAAATCTAAGACCAATAAAGCAGTCGCAATTCCCTGAATGATTTCTCCACCAATTAGCAATGGCAAGAGCGGAGTGAATACGCCTGAGATAAAATCAAACAGACGACTGATCGGGTTATACAATAGTTACAAAAACACAGATAAAGCTTTTTAAATTTCTTATTTCTGATAATTTACATCAAACTTACATCTAAACACCCAAGACCATAGTTTCATATTTTTTGTTTCTTTTTGGGCAAATATGACTATTCAACCGTCTGTTAATTATGTAAAATAGGTCTAACCTACTTTTTAGTAAATCATGGATTACTTCCCTTTCTCATTCTTGTCCCTTGAATACAGCTGAAATATACATAGAATCCGAACATTTTCAGTCTTTTCTTCAAGTAAAGAAAGGAAAACAAGTAGATCATGGCTGTCTAGTACCTCATTGGACAAGCGGCCTACATCAAGCAGGGCAATCGTCTGTTTTATTACCATTATGTGAGAGGAGAATTTTCATGAAGCTTTTTAATCGTTCTCTAGGCGCAAAATTACGGATTATGTTTTTGTTGATTCAGCTCTTTGCGTCCCTTTTGTTCAGCATCAGTTTCTATGCAGTAGCCATGAGTATCATTAATAGCAGTGTCATGCCTCAAGTAGATCAACTGCTAGAAACTGGAGCAAAAAATGTGTACCAGGATCTCAATATTTCCTTAGCGGTTCAGGCTGGTCAAGGAAGTGGTTCTGATTCGGGCTCTGCTATGCAGATGGAAGCTTATCTTCAAGACAAGGTCGACACCCTCAAATTAGAATCGGCATATATTGCGGTTCTGAAGGATGATGGTAAGGCCGAAGTTGTCGCACGAAACGTAAAAGCAGCATACAAGGTTAAGGATACGCTCGTACCTGTGGAAGATATTAAAAAAGCAAAGCAAGGCGAGATGAATATTAGTGACATGTACAGTGATCCGCACGGAATTCACAAAACCGCCTTCTTTGCCATATCAGGCAGTAATCTAGTTCTTGGCGTGAACGAAGATGTCGGATTTGTACAGGAAAAATCCCAACAAATACTATGGATTTGCATAGGTATTACCTTGGTAACACTCCTGCTAGGCGGAATTATTTCTACCCTTGTCATACGTAAAGTTGTGCAGCCCATTGCCGAATTGGTTCGTCATAGTGAAAAAATTGCCCAAGGTGATCTGTCGCAAGAAGCGAAAGTTCATGGTGTTAATGAAATTGCTCAACTTGCCCGCAGCTTCCAATCTATGTCTCATAACTTAAAAGAAATGATTGGTCATGTCCTTTCTACATCAGGGGCGGTTGTTGAAGGCTCGGACGAGCTGCTTCGTCGGACTGAGGCTATGAGTGTAAAAGTACAGGACTCTACAGCTGCTGCTGAAGAAGTAGCCAAGGGCAGTACCAGCATCGCTTCGGCCGCTGCTGAAAATGCGCAGGCTATGGAGGAGATCGCTCAAGGGGTTCAGTATATCGCCTCCTCCGCCAACGATGTATCTGATCAAATCAGCGAAGCGACGAAAGAAACGGTCAACGGGAATACGCTCGCTCAAAAAGCTGTAGCTCAAATGTCACAGGTAGGACATGTTGCCGATGAGTCGCTTCGACACATACATAGTATGAACGAACGCTCAGAAGCCATTGGCAGCATCGTTTCTGCAATTTTCGATATTACAAAGCAGATTCAAATGTTGTCTCTGAATGCCTCCATTGAGGCTGCCCGCGCAGGCGAACATGGACGGGGCTTTGCTGTAGTTGCCGGAGAAGTTCGCAAGCTCGCAGAGCAATCCAAAGAAGCAACACAGGAGATTTCGGACTATTTGGTTACTATTCAGGAAGTATCGAAGCAATCGGTGGACTCTGTGACCCAGGTTAGCCGTGAGATTCACTCGGGAACGGAGATGGTTCAGCAAGCAAGTTTTGCCTTTAGCCAGCTGAGTGAGCTCATGCAAAAGATTAACGCTACGATTCAAACCGTATCCGCAGCAACGGAACAAGTATCCGCCAGTTCGGAGGAAGTATCTGCTTCCGTGGAAGAAACAGCTCTCATCGCTGCCAATGCACAGCATATGATTCAGGAAATCGGTTTAAATGCCGATGAGCAACTGAATGAAATGGAAAGCCACAGTGAGGTTGTTCGTCAATTAAGCCAACAAGCAACGGAGCTGCAAAAAGCGGTTGAAAAGTTTAAAATTAAGTAAGCTGATATCCTAAAAGAGGTATCTCTCAGTCACAAAAATGACTGTAGAGATACCTCTTTATTTTTTTAAAGCGATTTAAAGGAACTTCCATGAAGAATTTTATGAATTCATCCCCAGAATGCGATAGATTTGCTCCATATCCAAATGAGCACGTACTACCTCTGCGACACGATCAAACTCCCGTTCCTTGGCTTCACGCACAGTAAAAGTGCTGTCCAAAGGCTTTAAGCCCTTGGCTTGTCTCAGTCCATCCAACCAGGATCGGCGAAAACGGTCATTATCAAACACACCATGCAAGTAAGTTCCCCATACCTTACCGTCAGTCGTGCCCCAACCTTCATCAAAGGTGTTTCCTTCTCCACGCTGAATCTGGAATAATGTTTTCATATTCGTTGAGTCTAAAGTTCTGTCTATAGATACATGTGGTTCTGTGACATGCTCCGTCACACCCATATGTATTTCATAACCTTCAATGACTGGTTTGGAGGCAGAACCTGAGTCAGGGGCAGTGCTTAGCAAAAGTGGACAATGACTAGACAGGATTCCTTGAACACGCACGGTTTGCTTTTCCTTTAAGAAGGTTGTGGATAAAGATAGCCAACCTAATCCATCTGCCTGCTGCGGCAACCCAGATTCGACAGCATCAGGGTCAAATAGCGCTGTACCCAGCATCTGATAGCCCCCACAAATACCAACCAGCTGCGTGCGTCCCGTCTTCATGGCCTCTCGAATGTCATCCTCCAACCCTCTTTCACGCAATTCCAGCAGGTCTCCGATGGTATCTTTGGTTCCCGGTAAGATGATGACGTCCGGTACGCCCAATTGTCCGGTCTCTGTGACATAACGTACGCTCACGTCAGGCTCTGCGGCCAAAGCATCCGTGTCCGTAAAATTGGAAATACGCGGATATCGTATCACTGCAATATCCAATTCTTTATCCTTTACTGACCGCTTAGGCATCTTGTCCAGTACGACCGAATCCTCTGCTTCAATACGAATGTCCGGCAAATAGGGCAATACACCGAGCACAGGAATGCCTGTCCGTTCTTCCAGCCAGTCTAATCCCGGTTGAAGCAGGGACAAATCGCCTCTGAATTTGTTAATGATAAATCCACGGATACGCTGTACTTCATGGGGTTCCAGCAATTCGATAGTCCCTACCAGAGAGGCAAAGACACCGCCCCGGTCGATATCCGAAACCAGCAATACTGGAGCATCCGCCCAGCCTGCAAGGTTCATATTTACAATATCGCGGTCCTTTAAATTAATCTCTGCGGGGCTGCCCGCTCCTTCCATAAGTACAATATCATAGGTATCGCGCAGCCGATTCAGCGCATCCATAACGGTATGCTTGGCTTGTGGCAAAAAATCCTTTCGGTAATCGGAGGCGCTCATATAGGCATAAGGTACACCGTGTACAACAATTTGTGAGTGCATATCCTTGACCGGCTTAATCAGAATCGGATTCATATCGGTCGTCGCCTCAATACCACAAGCCTCGGCCTGCACACCCTGAGCACGTCCAATTTCCTTGCCGTCCTCAGTAACATAAGAGTTTAACGCCATATTTTGTGACTTAAACGGTGCGGGACGATAGCCATCCTGCTTAAAGATCCGGCACAGCGCGGTCGTCACCACGCTTTTGCCCACATCCGACGCTGTTCCTTGAAGCATCAATATAGCGGCCGGGTTTGTGCAGGACGGTTTGAAAGTTGACAATTGCCTCTTCCCCTTTAACGAATTCAATTCAAATTTGGTCACAATCCGTACAAAATGACAATACACAGCAACAAAACCGCCTCCAGCAATTCGTTCAAAGCTCCGTATATATCCCCCGTAAGTCCCCCTAGGCGGCAGTTAATACGGTTTGCTGTAAAGCTTCCAACTCCGTAAGCCAAGAGCGGAAGCAACGCAAAGCCTAGCCAGATTGGAAGAGAGCCAGAATATGAAAGAAGCATCTGTAAGTATGCCCCTGCCAACGATAGTCCTCCTGCTTCCTCAGTCGCTATAGCAAAATCTGCAAAGATATATTGCCCTGCGGCAGCACATAGCGTCACTAATACTGCCCAGAATACGGCCAGTCCGACACGTCTACTATTCATATCAGCAAAACGCGCCGCCAGTCCATCATCGTTCCGGGCTTTAGGCCAGCGCATCATCGCATGTACCATGAACCAACGGCTCCAAACCATCGGAAGTATCAACAGGCCGGATACATTCCGTTCAACCAGCACCGTATACAGCAAAGAAGCCTTGAGCATGAGTAGCAGTACACAAGCAATCACACCCATCGCTCCTACACGGCTATCCTTCATAATCTCCAGCATCCGTTCACGGGACCTGTAGCTGAACAAGGCATCAGCCGCATCCATCCACCCGTCCAGATGCAGGCCGCCTGTCAACCATACCCAGATAGCAAGGGTAAGAATTGCACACGGCAGTGGTGGCAGCACCATAGCAGTAATCGCTGCAAAGCCCCAGACGATAATGCCAATAACCACTCCAACCAGCGGATAATAGCTTGCACTGCGTTTCAGCAGCTCCGGGGAGAAATCCAGCTCCGCCTTGATCGGTAGACGGGTTAAAAATTGAAAAGCTGCAGCAATAGCCTGACGTTCGCGGCTCATAGCTTATATTCCAACTGTTTAAGTTCTACGGGAATGCCCACCGTCACTAAAAAAACTTCATCACAAAGACGGGCGATCTGCTGATTCATCATCCCGCTCAAATCCCGGTACAACCTGCCAAGCGGATATTCTGGTACAATACCATCACCGACCTCATTGGTGACGATGACGAGCGATCCCGGATACTGCTCCACAGCTGCCGCCAGCTCATCCATGGCGGCTCTGGCCGTAGCTTCGCCGTCCTCACCTGCGGCCAGCAGCACATTCGACAGCCATAGGGTCAGGCAGTCGACCAGCACCATAGGCGCAGGTGAAGGCTGCGACGCTTGCGTGCCGCCAAGCCGCCGCAGCAGCTCCGGCAGCGCCTGCGCTTCCTCCAGCGTCTGCCAGTCATACCCGGCAGAATCGCGCTGGAGTCGATGAAGGGCGATGCGCTCCTTCATCTCCACATCATAGGCTTGCGCCGTTGCAATGTAGCAGGCGCGCGGGGCGCGCGTCATGCATAATCGCTCGGCAAAGCCGCTTTTTCCGCTGCGTGCCCCGCCGGTCACGAGCGCCTTCATCGCTGCGCGGCTCCCTGACCGTCCGATACACCTGCATCGGCAAAGGTCGCCATTTCGCGCATAATGCGGCACGCCGCGTCAATCAGGTGCAAGCTAAGCGCACCGCCCGTGCCCTCTCCGAGCCGCATGTCCAGCTGAAGCATAGGCTCCAGCTTGAGCTGGCGGAGCACCGCCGCGTGTCCGCGCTCATCCGAGGCGTGCGAAGCAAGCATGTACGCCGCGCTCGCAGGCGCAAGTGCGCGTGCAGCGAGGGCAGCCGCGCCGGAAATAAAGCCGTCCAGCACCACTGGACAGCGATGTGCGGCTGCGCCGAGGATGACGCCTGCCAGGGCGGCAATCTCCAGACCGCCGACCTTGGTCAGCACGTCCAAAGCGTCATTAGCATCCGGCTGATTCACATCCAATGCACGGCAGACAACGGCTATTTTACGGGTAAGCCCCGCTGAATCTACCCCCGTCCCTCGGCCTACGATAACTTCCGGCTCAAGCCCGGTGAGCGCACATACAACCGCAGCGCTGGCTGTCGTATTCCCGATCCCCAGCTCTCCGGTAACGAATAGCCGTGTGCCCCTTTTAACGGCTTCTGCTACGGCTTCTGCTACGGCTTCAGCTCCGGCTAAAACCGCCTGTTCCGCTTCCGTACGCAGCATCGCTGGCCCTTTAGCTATATTTGAAGTGCCCATGCGTACCTTACGGTTCACCAAATCCGGATGAGCAACATCCGCATTCACACCAACATCTATTACTTGGACATCGGCGCCCGCATGACGTGCCAACACATTAATTGCCGCGCCGCCTGACAGCATGTTATACAGCATTTGCTGCGTCACCTCTGCTGGAAAGGCGCTAACTCCCTCTTCACACACTCCATGATCCGCAGCCATGACCATTACCGTTTTACGATCAAATTCAGGCTTGTCCACGCCAGTAATTCCTGCTAACTGGATGGCCAAACTCTCCAGCTTTCCAAGACTGCCAGGTGGCTTTGTTAATTGGTCCAAATGTGCTGACGCTGCCGAAGCCGCCACCCCATCAGGCTGGGCAATGCTATCAATCAGCTGACGCAGCTTGTCGTTCATACTTTCCACTCCCTGCTCTTTTTAGTATGTTCACAATCTCCTATTGATTCTGCTGTAGACGCAGTGCTTCTGCGCAGCAAGAGCTGCGGCACACCGCTATCGGGATGCGGAAGCATCACAGGCTCAACACCATATACACGCCGAATCCGATCCTCTGTCAGCAAATCCGATGAAGTACCCAATCCTTCAACCATTCCATCCTTAAGTACAAGCAAATTATCGCAAAATTGAGCCGCCAAATTCAGATCATGCAAAACAGCAACGATCGTCACACCCGTTTCTTGGCGCCATTCTGCAAGCAATTCCATAAATTCAAGCTGATATCGCAAATCCAGATAGGTCGTAGGTTCGTCCAGCAGCAATATCTGTGGCTCCTGCACCATCACCTTCGCCAAAGCTACACGCTGTCGCTGTCCCCCACTCAAGCGGTCCAATGTCCTGTCGGCTAGTGAAGTTAGACTCAATCGCGCTAGAACTCGATCCGTAATCGCCTCTACGTCGACTCCTTTTTCCCTGCCAAGCCAGTCCTGATGAGGGAAGCGACCCATTTCTATAACTTCCCTGACCGTGTATCTTACTGGAGGAATCCCTTCCTGCTGGAGTACGGCTACAAATCGGGAAAGCTCTTTTCTGCTGTAGCTATCGATTTTTTTACCATAGATATGAACACTTCCAGAGGTCGGCTGGTCTACGCCAGAAAGCAGATGCAGCAAGGTCGATTTTCCACTCCCGTTCGGACCAATGATCCCCCACCAAGCTCCTTCGTCTACGTTCCAGCTAACATTCTTTAGCACATGGGATTCCCCATAAGCACGGCTCAGGCCCGCTACCTCTAATGCTCGATCACGCACCTTCAGTAATTCACTTTGTTCGGTCACAGCAGATCCCCCCTGCGCAGCTTCTTGTTCCGATACAGGAGATATGCAAAGAACGGTGCTCCCACAAAGGCAGTCATCACGCCTAAGGGAATTTCCGTTGGTGCTAACAACGTGCGAGCTGCGGTATCTGCCCAAGCCATAAAAATAGCCCCACCCAGTGCAGATAACGGAACAATCATCCGGTAATCGGGACCTGTCATCAGACGGATGATATGAGGTACAACGAGTCCGACAAAACCAATGACACCACATACCGAGACAGCGGCCGCTGTGAGCAAGGTAGATATGATCAGGACAGATAGCTTCGTCGCATCTACATGAACTCCCATATGTGCTGCCTGACGTTCACCCAAAGCCAGAATATTCAGTACCCGTGCCCGATTCCACAGGAACACCAGTCCTATGATCACGTAAGGTAACAGAATTCCTGTATATGACCAGCCTCGCAGACTGAGACTTCCCATCGTCCAGTACAATATTTCATTGACTGTTTCCTTCGACATGGCTGTCAAAAAAGAAACAATAGCTCCTAAAAAAGATTGCATCACCACACCTGATAAAATGAGGCTTTGTGTGGGAATTTTCCCACCTTCACGCGCCAACGTCAGCACCATCCACAGCGTCAGCATGCCGGTTATAAACGCGACTAGCGGAAGCGTCCATATCCCCACGAATGAAAATTGAAGTCCCCAATAAATCAGTACTGCCGCTCCTACCGAAGCCCCCGAGGATACCCCCAGTGTATACGGATCAGCCAGGGGATTACGCAGCACACCCTGAAATCCGGCTCCCGCTAGCGCCAGCGCTGCTCCGACCAACATTCCAAGTAACACACGTGGCAGTCTAACCTTCAAAATAATCTGCTCTGCGGATGTATTCCAGTCCGGTGTAAACGTATCACCTAACCATGGTAGGTGGTTGATCAAAATACCTGTGATCTGGCTGACCGGAAGACTGACCGAGCCGATGCCAAGACAGAGCAGCAGCGTCAGCAGCAGCAAAACAAGACCTGTCCCTCCAAAACCGATCAGTCTGCGGTTCATTTGAAAATTTCAGGATACACGCCCTTGGCTACTTCCTTGAGTCCTTCCGTTACGCGTGGACCTGGACGGCTGATCAAATTATCATCCACGGCAAATACACGGTTGTTACGGACAGCCGATATTTGATCCCATCCACTGCGAGCTTTAATGATATCGCCGAGGGTTTGACCTGTTTTGTCATCCTTGACACTTTTGCTGTACAAAATCACGTCAGGGTTGGCAGCTATAATATTTTCCTCACTGATTTGATACCAGCCCTTCTGCGTGGCACCTACGTTTTCTCCTCCCGCCAACGTAATCAGCTCGTCCATAAATTCGCCTTTACCCACTGTCCAGCCTGGTGAAAACTCGACGTATACCCGCAGCTTCTGCCCTTTGCCGATGTTTTTAACTCCTTCTTTCACTTCCGCTACATCTGCTCTCATCTTGTCGGTCACCGCTCTCGCTTCTTTCTGATGATCGGTGATTTTCCCATACAATTCGATGTTAGCTATGACATCTTCAACGGTTTTCGGTTCCGTTTTAAAAATCATAATTCCCATGTCACGCAGTTTGGTCGTAGCCTGTTCACTAAGTGAAATCCCTGCAAAAACGACATCAGGATTCGCAGCAATGATCGCCTCCTCGTTCGGCTTCATAATACCGCCCACTTTAGGCTTTTTCGTAGCCGCTTCCGGATAATCAGAGTAATCCGAAACACCGACAATTTCCTGATCCAGCCCGATGGCAAACAGTGCCTCGGTTTCTGCCGGGGAGACGGAAACGATCTTGTTCGGAGCCTTTTTAAATGTAAATTCCTGCCCTGTTGCATCCTTAACCGTTAGCGGGTAAACCGTTTTGCCCGGAGGTTCTTGGGCAGTTACGGTCTGTCCCGACTGCTGTGAGGAAGTTTGGCCCTCTTTATTCTCAACATTTTTTCCATTCGTGCCACATGCACTCAGCACAACTGCCAATATCAGTGCCAATAGACCTGTTGACCATACCTTTATTTTTTTCCCTGCCATGTTTTGCACCCCTTCATATAAAAATCGTTAAGAGCGTTACTTGAACTTCATCCGATATTTCCCTCATTCCAGCCTTCTTTTCCTATCAAAAACCCCCGCATCCTCATATCAGGACGCAGGGGTCACGTAAGCACAGATTGTATGCAGGCGGGCAGCTTCTTTCCGCATGGACAGTCACTGCGAACACGTCATCCTTTCCTCGAAGGATTATGGTGACAGGCAGATGGGCAGGTATCCTGACTTATGGAAGATGCATGTCCTGATATGCTTTTATATGCTTGGCGGCACATAAAGCAGGGCTAGCGAACATGTTTCCATTTACAGTGGCGGGACCGTGTCGGATTCACACCGACTTCCCTTTTAACAACGCAATGAAGGAAACCATAGTTTCCTCACACGGCGCCGACCTCGTCTGCTGGATATTTGATGTAGTGGTAGTCAAGCCGTTCTTTTACTTGATGATTATAGGTTAAAAAGAGTCGGCTTACAACCCAAACTGCCGCTTTATTCACCGTCTCTTCTCTAATTAAGAAAGCAATCTTGCTATACATTTGTGCGGTCCTGCCCATCTTAACTGAATCCTAGACGCTTCTCCCGGTTTTGGATTCAGGCTCCAAAAATCATGTCCAGGTATCAGCATGCAGGCTAATTGGCGAATTACACCACCATGCGTGACAATCAAAACAGAGGGCGGCTCAGCATTCGACTCTGTGGGCTGAACCTTCAAAGCAGTGCGCCTCGCAAACAGAGAGCCAAGGAATTCACGCAGACGATTCACAAAATGGTTCCATGACTCTCCTCCAGGTGGGGTGATTCGTTGCGGCTCATCAATCCAAGCACGATATAGCGCCACATCCTTGAGCATGTCATACGTTTGTCCATCCCACTCGCCAAAGTGAAGCTCTCGCAGACGGGGTTCCATCATAGGAGGCATAACAGATAATGTTGATTCCGGCAAAATGATCTGCAAGGTCTGGCGACATCGCATCAAATCGCTGCAATAGATTCGAGCAAAGGAATGCCCCTGCAATTTTTCCTGTAAAGGCTGTAACTCCTGCTCAGTTCCTGATAGCAAACCCAAGTCGGTGTGTCCCAGATATCGACGTTCCTTATTCCATAAGGTTGTGCCATGACGAACTAGCATGAGCTCCATGTCCCACTGTGGATCTTCTTTAGCATCATGCGGCTCATTAACCTGTTGTAAGCTCGGACTTAGTACACATTCTTGCGTTATTTTCCCTTCTATATCTTGTCTCAACATGATGTCACTCCTCATTGCACCCATCCCAAGGCAAAATACCCTGCGGCTCCTAGCAAGCACAATCCAACAAACATAGTGGATACAGCGAACATCAGCCGGATCGTATGCCGGATATCCTGCGACTCCAGCGGTCGTAGCCCTTCGCCCATGTAGGCACGAAAGGAGCGTACGCCGTGGTAGACGTTATAGCCACCAAGACGAATCCCCAGTGCACCTGCCACCGCTGATTCGGGGAAGCCGCTGTTGGGGCTTGGGTGCAGACGGGCATCCCGCTTGACTGTGCGCCAGCTTCGTACAGCATCCAGCCGATGCAACCAGGCCGCTATTACAAGCATAGCTGCTGTCAGGCGAGCCGGAATGTAATTAGCTACATCATCCAGACGTGCTGAGGCCCAGCCTAAATACAGATACTTTTCATTTTTGTAGCCGACCATCGAATCAAGCGTATTTACAGCTCGATATGCTAGTGCCAAGGGAGCTCCCCCGATCAGAGCATAAAAAAGTGGGGAAATAATGGCGTCCACGATATTTTCAGCGACCGTTTCGACGGTACCACGCACAATTTCAGGCTCGTCAAGCTGCTGCGTATCCCTCCCGACAATCATGCCTAGCTCCCGACGTGCCGCAGCCAGGTCGTTCGCCTGCAACGCTCGGTATACGGCCATCCCTGCATCCTTTAGCCCTTTGGAAGCAATTGTTGTAGCGATCAGAACAATTTCTACGACGACAGACAGCCACGGGTGAATCCATGCAAGCACACGCAACAGTCCCCAAGCAAGCACAAAGGAGCCTCCTGCCACTATGAGTGGGAGCAGTATGCCCGCGCGTTTCAGTCCCCGGTCACTACGGACCTTACGACGAATCGCTTTTTCCAATGCTGAAATGGCATGTCCCATCCCGATGACTGGATGCGGCAACCATCTCGGATCACCGATTAGCCTGTCCAGTAGATAGGCTGCCATGATTACCAAGCTAACGATCACGCCGCTGATCCTCCTCCAGCACTTCACCCAGTGCAGTCAGCAGCCTATCATTGGCTTCGGCGTCCTTGACCGCAACTCGAAAATGACTCGCCGACAGTCCTGGATACATGGCACAACTACGTATAAGAATTCCACGTTGTCCAAGCGCCCGCTGAATAGCCGATGCACTCCACGTTCCCGGTGCTCTTGCCAGCACGTAATTGGCTTCGCCAGGAACGACACCGCAGCCCCATTCCGCCAAGGCAGCCAATAAGCGACTGCGCTCCGTAGCGATCAGTTCCTGTGTGCGGCGTTCATAAGCTTGTCCGCTTCTCAGACAGGCCTCGCCAGCCAGCAACGCCAATCCATTAACACTCCAGGTCACCTGTTTGGCCGTCATTCGCCGGATATAGTCCGGATGAGCAATCGCATAGCCCAATCGTAAGCCAGGAATGGCATAAAATTTGGTCATCGATCGGATCAAAATCACATGAGGATAGCGCTCCAGCACAGGCAGTAGCGAGATTTGCCGTTCCAGTGGGATAAAATCAATAAATGCTTCATCTACCACCAGCACGGTACCCGATCTGCCAGCCGACTCTGCCAGTTCGTATAGCTCCTGCTCGCCATATTGCACCCCGTTCGGATTATTCGGCTGCCCTAGGAACAATACATCTACCTGCTCCATGAGCTGAAAGATGTCTTCCACATCCGCCTTCCATTGAAGCGAGGCCTTCCCGTATACCCGGTGAACCTCGGCTCCGAATTTACCAGCCAGCTCAGCATATTCGGAAAAACACGGCTCCACAGTACCCACACGCTTGGGAGCCAATCCTAATAGCAGGAGCGCCATGCTTTCAGCCGCGCCGTTACCGATACTCAGCGACTCGGGTGGAACATGCAGCCGCCGTGCGAGCATATTTTTAAAATGGCGGTGTCCAGGGTCTGGATAGCGAATCACCGTGTCAAATGAGCTTTGCAGCGCTTCAAGCACCTCCGGTGGCGGACCGAGCGGATTAATATTCGCACTAAAATCCACAAAATCAGCCGCAGCTCCGCCAAATGTCGCGGCAGCTGTTTCCCTGTCCCCGCCATGACCGTAAACCTCTATCATTGCCTCTCATCCTTTCCGCCCGTTTCCAATCATTTAGCTCCATTATGAGGCTGCTTTTTGCGTTCCGTCAATGCAAATGAGCTTTTGTACATAGCTCACTTGGGTTACAATAGAAGGAGGCACACATAAATTACACAGTTTATATACGGAGGAATGGACATGCTGTTCATCGACAACCAGGGCATACACGACCCAGCCATTAATCTTGCTATTGAGGAATATGCGCTCAAGCATTTACCGCTGGACGACAGCTATCTGCTGTTTTACATTAATCAGCCTTCTATTATTATAGGCAAGCATCAAAACACCGTTGAAGAAATCAACGCTGAATTTGTGAGAGACAACAATATTCAAGTCGTTCGTCGCCTGTCCGGCGGTGGGGCTGTATATCATGATCTCGGTAATTTAAATTTCAGCTTCATTACCAAGGATAACGGGGAGTCCTTTCATAATTTCCTCAAATTTACGCAACCTGTGATTGACGCCTTGCACCAAATGGGAGTAGAAGCCGAAATGACAGGACGCAACGATCTGCAGGTCGGAGAACGTAAAATTTCAGGAAACGCCCAATTTGCCACACGTGGACGCATGTTCAGCCACGGTACATTGATGTTCAACCTGAATCTGGACAATGTGGCTGCATCGCTGCACGCCAATCCCGAAAAATTCAAATCCAAAAGCACAAAATCCGTCCGCAGTCGCGTGGCTAATATCAGCGAGCTGATGGACCGTGAAATGACCATAGAACAATTTCGCGAGGAACTGCTGCGCTCCATCTTTGGCTCAGAATTGGATCAGGTGCCTCAATATAAGCTCACCGATGAGGATTGGGCTAAAATCCATAAAATTTCCAAAGAACGCTATCAGTCGTGGGATTGGAACTACGGTCTATCTCCGGAGAGTAATATCAAGCACACACGTAAATTCCCGGTCGGTATTATAGATATCCGTATGGATCTGAAGGAAGGCTACATCCGTGATATTAAAATCTACGGGGATTTCTTCGGCGTAGGTGATGTCGCTGATATTGAAAATATCCTGCGCGGCAAGCGCTATGAGGAAGGCGAGGTCCGTCAAGCTCTATCCTCTCTCGATTTGAAGCATTACTTCGGTAATATTGAGCTAGACGACTTTGTTGGACTTGTATTTTTGGAAGACTAACCGTTACTTTTTTCCATGGTTTCAAACCAATACTTCAGTGGTTATAAGGGGATGGGCTCTTATGGGCGCCGTCCCTTTTTTAATGCAATATTGTCATTTTGAATATTATAAGATACAATTTTAATATTGCCCCATGATAGAGATAAAGGAGAGAATACCGATATGTATAAATTAATTGCCATTGATATTGATGATACTCTCATTAATGACCAGAAAGAAGTTACTCCAGCGACACAACAGGCTTTGGAAGCTGCTGTAGCTAAAGGTGTGGTGGTTACTCTCGCGACTGGACGTGCTTATGCTTCCGCGCACAAAATTGCACGCCAGACGGGGTTAAACGTACCGATCATTACGTACCAGGGAGCTCTGGTTAAAAACTTGCTGGACGAAAAAGTACTGTATGAGCGTTATGTTCCACTCGTAGCTGCACGTCGTCTCTATGAATTCTGTGTGGAACGCAATCTGCATCTGCAAACGTATATAGATGACAAATTGTACACACGTGAAGATAATCAGAAAATTAAAGATTACACCGAGCTGAATAACACGGAATATTTTGTCGAGCCTGTGTTCAGTAAAGTTATAGAGCAACCTGCTCCTAAATTGCTGATTATTGACGAGCCGGAAGTGCTGGATGAATTAATTCCCGAACTGCGTGAGCTGCTTGGCAGCGAGGTGCATATCACAAAATCAAAGCCTCATTTTCTGGAAATCATGCATCATGAAGGCACCAAGGGCCACGCGCTTACCTTCCTTGCAAACCATTTTGGCTGTGATCTGTCGGAGACCATTGCCATTGGCGACTCTTGGAATGACCATGAAATGCTGGAATGTGCTGGTCTTGGCATCGCGATGGAGAATGCGATTCCTGATTTGAAAAAGCTGGCTGATTACATTACTCGCAGCAATAACGAAGACGGTGTCAAGCATGCCATCGATAAATTTATACTCAATGTTGAATAAGCAAAAAAGTGACTGTTAACGGATATACCTAAATGAACAAATTACATCAACAAAGCCTCCAAACGCCGCTTGTTTAGTTACATACGGCAGTTTGGAGGCTTCTTCTGTCATATCTCATTCTGTCATGTCTCATAATAATCTAACAACTTTCAAAATATCAGGCTACAGAACGTACTTTACGTCTGTTCACCAGACGAATGATTCCATTGTTCATACACATCAATCCGATCACGATGAGCAGCACCCCTGCCAGCATCCACCAGCTTACGTGCTCTCCATATAAAAAAGCACCCAGGCCTACAGCAATCGGTGGTGAAATATAGAGCCATGTAGTCGGAAACAAGGGATTCGTACGCGCCATAAGCCAGTAAAAGAGTGTCTGCGCAATCATAGAACCAAACAAAATCAAATAAAATAGAGATCCCATAGCAGGCAGCAGATTCCACTCCCCAGAATTCCAAGGCTCTGTGAAAGCCGACAGCACTAGCAGCATCCAACCACCATGGAACATTTGTGCCGCATTCAAGGCAATCGGGTTCGTATCACGAAACGCATCCATGACTCGTTTGGAATACAGAGCTCCACCCGAATAACACAGTTCACCCAGCAAAATGGCCATGCAACCTGCCAACCACAGACCGCTGATTTGAACGGCCAAGCCGGGCAATACCACCAGTACGACCCCAAGAAAGCTGATCATGCAGCCCATGAGCGTAATTCTCGTCGTTTTTTGCCGCAGTATTGCAGACTGCATCAGCACAATCATCATCGGTCCGGTGGCTGATAAAATAGCACCAATTCCCGAGCTGACATATTGCTCTGCCCAATACAGTGTTGAGAATGTGCCGAAGGTCGTTCCCGTTCCAATCAGCAGTATTTCCTTACGCCATAATAACGACCACCGAACCTTTCCCAAAAGTCTCATCGCTATAAACAAAATTGCCCCAGCTACCATAAAACGTGTGCCTGCCGATAGGAATGGTGGAAGTCCAGCTTCCACCCCCACTTTGATAGCCAAAAATGTGGTGCCAAAAATAAGACACATAACTGTAAAGGCGATACCAACCATGACACTTCCCTCTCCTTTCTATTACTCACAAGCATACAAGGAGACAGACAGAACAGATGGGCAACCACAGAACAGTTGTACACGTTTTTGAAGTGCTGTATAGTACAATACACACAAAGGAGCGTGGACCGCATGGGCAAAGATAACAGCGAATTATTGTTTTCAACGGAACAGATCTCGACATATCCGGGCTTAAAGCTGTATGAGCAGGTCGTCCATTACATAAATGTGCGGATGGAGCGCGGGGACTGGCCAGCAGACGCTAAATTGCCGTCTGTGCGAAGCCTGGCTCAGGAACTGGGTGTACACCGGTTAACTGTATTCCGGGCATATCAGGAGTTAAAGCAACAAGGACGTATCTATGTAAAGGATAAATCGGGATATTACGCTCATGCTTCCCATGCAGCAGAATTGGGGCCATTTACTACCTATTCGGAGCGTTCATCCACAAGACGGATCTTCCATTCAGAATCCACTTACATGGCAGACGATCCGTCTGTTTCTGTCTGGAGGGGGATGGATGGACTCACCCAGGTTCATGCCGTAAACGCGGATTTCCAATTTTCCAAGGCCCTGATTGATCCCTCTCTCCTACCCAACCGATATTGGAGAGAACTAATGATGCAGGTGTTTGAAAAGCATCCGAAAATCGCGGCTACTTATTCTGCTGTACAAGGAGACGCTGAGCTTCGTGATGCCATGGCGCAGCATTTTAGCACAGATAAGCATTTCGCAGTATCAACCGACGAAGTACTGATTACCTCCGGCGCACAGCAAGCCATTGACCTGGTTTCCCGTTCTCTGATCCGTACAGGAGATCGTGTATTAATCGAACGTCCAGCCTATGGCCCCGCCATGGAAATATTCCGCAGACAAGGCGCCCGCCTGACTGTAACGGATATACGACCGGAAGGTTATGATATGGATCACATTGAATGGTGCCTGAAAACGGAAAAACCTCGTCTCTTTTATATGAATCCGACATTTCACAATCCGACTGGCTTTACGATCCCTGATGAGCAGCGCAAACGACTGCCCGAACTGGCCGAGCGCTACGGCTGTCTTATTGTCGAGGATGACAGCACCTATGATATCAGCTTTGGGCAAAAGCCGCCTTCCCCCATTTTCGCCTATGATATCTCAGGAAGCGTCGTCTATATTCGGAGCTACAGCAAATATGTTGCACCTGGTCTGCGAATCGCAGCCGTTACCTGTCGGCGTCAGCTCATGAACAGCCTGCTAAGCGTCAAAGCGCTAGTGGACAATGGATCACCGCTGCTGAATCAAAAGCTGTTTTTACAATACTTTCAATCCCCACGTATGCAGCAGCATCTAAAAAAGCTATGCATCGCGCTCCAGATTCGCAAGGAAATGATGGAGACCAGTCTCCGTGATTCAGGCTGGACATGGACTAGTCCGACGGGAGGACTCAACCTGTGGCTCCAGCTACCCTCTACGATCAAACCCAATGAGCTGCTGGCCAAAAGTATACAAAAGTCTGTTTCCTTTGTGCCGGGCAATGTATTTGATCCCATCGGCGCAGAGGGTAAAACGCATATACGGTTGTCCTATTCCTACGCTAATGAGCTGCAAATCAGAGAAGGGATCTCCACACTTCTACGCATCAGCCGAACGATGTGAATCGTTATTCTAACGGCAAACTCATGCCGGTGTGTGCCAAACTAATCCCTTCCAGCAGCCCGTAGTTGTGTGTGATATCCACATCATGGGACATATGTGTAAATACCGTGCTTCCGGGCTTCAGTCTTCCTACAAGCTCCTGAGCTTCCAGCATGTCATATACCGAGCGGGTGGCATACTCGGCCTCTTCATGGTAAAAACTTGTTCCCAGCACGAGTAAATTCAGGTTATGTAGAGGCAAAATCTCCGCCTCATTCAGTCCGATTGAATCCGAACAGTAGGCCCATGAGAAGCCGTCTTTTTCCAGACGATAAGCGTAAGCATATCCGTTCTTCCCGTGATTCACACGCCAGCCCCGGATGTTCCATCCGCCAAGTTGGACTCCCTGATCTACTGGAATAAGGTCCAAGTTTCCAGAGAGCCAGGAAAATTGACGTAAGATCGTATCGATCACTTCCTGTGGAGCGAACAAGCGCCCTCGGTTCCCGGTCCAGCGACAGGCATCCGCCCATTCTGGCAATCCTCCAATATGGTCAAAGTGTGCATGCGTCACAAGGATCGTAGGGATAAAACGCAGGCCGCGCAATTCCAGCTGTCTGCGCCAATCGGGGCCACAATCAATCATAAAATCCTCTGTCTCGCTTTCAATCAGCACAGACGACCTCAACCTTACATTCGCTCCTGTCGTGCGAGCCTCCATGCACACAGGACAATCACAATATACACGTGGAACCCCCATTGCATCCCCCGTGCCAAGAAAAATAAGCCGATTCATGATTTAACTCCTATCTATCTGGGTGTTTTTACTACTATTATAACGAACATACCAAGTCTGCGTAAATCAGTCCAGCAATCAACGACAAAAAGAGCATGTCTAAAGCCGGAAAATCAGGCTAGACACCCCCTCAGTCGTGATCGTTTTATTTTTAAATGATGATAGGCATCGGGTCTTCCTTCAGACGGTTCTCCACCATCCAGCTGGACTCCTCATTATATAGATAGGCCCGATGCACCAACACTCGCACCTGCTGACCAGGCTCCAGCGTAGATTTCTCCAGCGAACGGTATGTTATGAGACGCTGGTCACCGACCTGTACTTCAACCATCCATTCACTCCCGCGAAAATGCAAATGCTTCACTATGCCTTCCTCGGTTGCCGACAGGAGCGCAAATTCCTCACTCGGTCCGACATCAATGTACTCTGGACGAATCAAGGCACGTGTTCCCACTCCGGCCGCCTCCTCAAAGCCCCTGAGACTACCCGCCTGTTCAATCACCGTGGATTCCCCAATAAAGGAAGCCACAAACGGGGTTCCCGGTTTTTTATAAATATCCCAAGGCGTTCCCTTCTGCTCCAGCCGTCCTTGATTAATCACCATAATTTCATCCGCTACTTCAATCGCCTCATCCTGATCATGGGTGACGAAAATAGACGTAATACCCACTCGCTCAATCAGCTCTCGCAACCAGGTGCGCAGCTCCTGGCGAATCTTGGCATCAATAGCTGCAAACGGCTCATCCAGCAGCAGCAGTTGAGGCTCTGGTGCCAAAGCACGCGCAAAAGCAACCCGCTGTCGCTGTCCACCCGACAGCTGATGCGGATAACGATGCTCAAAGCCTTTGAGCCCCGTTAGTTCAACCAGTTCAGCGACTTTTTCCTTGATGTGAGTTTTGGAGCTTTTTTTCACTTTCAAGCCAAAGGCAATATTGTCGTACACGCTCATATGCTTAAACAAAGCATAGTTTTGAAATACAAATCCGATTCCACGCTCTTGTGGTGCCAGCTCGTTTACCCTTTTTCCGTGAAAATGGATCTCTCCTGCATCCGGCTGCTCCAGCCCCGCCAAAATGCGAAGAATGGAGGTCTTCCCCCCGCCACTTGGACCAAGCAAACCAATAAGATGGCCCGTCTGAATATCAAAAGATACGTCCTTTACCGCATGAAAATTACCGAAATGCTTGTTTAACCCTCTTACTTCCACATGCATATCCGTACACTTCCTTTCCGCCTCTGGACCCGTTTAGGAACAGCAGCAACCTTGCTAACCGCAAAGCACGCACCTATTTTGAGAGCATTTAATTATTCCAATAAACTTACTTTGTTTTTCTTATGTGATACTTTATCAAAGGAAAGCAATTTTCGTCAACTCTATATATTATCTTGAGTATGAAAAGGGTAAAGTAATACATAGAAAGGAGATGGATTCATGTTGCATACTTTTGAATTATCTACGACACGGCGAGATGAAATGCGTGATATTACACGCGAAGTTGCAGCCCTCATCGAAAAAAGCGGGGTGCAGCAAGGAACAGCATTAATTTATTGTCCACACACGACAGCCGGCATCGCTATTAATGAAAATGCCGACCCTGATGTCAAACATGATGTTATTTTGAGGCTGGATGAGGTTTATCCATGGGAGCATCCCCAATATCGTCATATGGAGGGAAATACGGCGTCCCACCTAAAATCCATTACGACAGGCCCCTCACAAACGGTTATCATTCATGAGGGTAAGCTGTTGCTTGGGCGATGGCAGGGACTTTATTTTTGTGAATTCGACGGCCCACGCAGACGTCAGTACTATGTCAAAATTATGAAGGGCTGACGGGGACGTACAAAAAAAACAGACGATGATATTCTCCCGCTGGATACATCATCGTCTGTTAAATTCTTAGTCGCTTTCGCAAAGTACCGTAATGATTAGTCACCGTCATGAAGTGAAAGCACCCAAAAAAGCGCCCTACATGTTTATGGCTGAAGCGTGTGAATGCAGGTACGCTCATAGGTGTCTGCACAGCAGCTTTACATGTGCTAAAGCAGCAGGCCTGATCTCTTCAAATGTTAATCCGTCCTGAATATAAAATGACACAAAGCCATGCATGGATAAAAACAGACTTTTCGGTACCCTGGAGCATTCTTCCTCCGAATGTCCCTGATCACTCAATTCCTGGCGAATCATAGATGCGAATAATTCTACACAACGGTTTTGTTCTGTACGACAGTATGCAAATAGTTCTTCATCATGCATCATGAACATAATTTCGTACTGATATGGATTTTCCAAGCCAAAACGGATATATTCCAGCATCAAGTACTCCAATCTGCTCAAGCCATCATCAGGCGTGCCTGTTGTTGCTTGCAGTAGAATCCCACGCAAGGTATTGAAATCTTCAATCACAATGGCGTAGAACAGTTCAGCCTTCTCTTTAAAATGATAATATAATGAACCATGACTGTAACCCAGATGCTGGCCAATGCTGCGCATTGAAATCGCACGGTAGCCCTTGGTGATAAACAAGTGCCTGGCCGCTTCCAGAATCCGCCCTCTTGACAACTCCTGTTCTACTGCTCTTCTAGCCATATTATTTATTCCCCTTCAATAAAGTAAAGCTGCTCTCCCTCCGACACAAGCGATTGTCCTTGTGTCAAGTCGGTTATCCAGTTGCAGAAGGATTCCGCATCACCAGCCAGCGGCAGACAGGTTAAAGTAACTTTATCCGTAAACATCGTTTCTCCGGTACGGATGCTGCGATTGCGTAATTCATTTTCCACTTTGCCCAACCAGGTATAATCCAATTCCACAAAAACCTCACGATGCAGCACACGCGTAATCGCATCCCCTGCCTCAATAGCTGCAACAGCACCATCTGAGTATGCGCGAATCAGTCCGCCTGCTCCCAGCATAATTCCGCCAAAGTAACGGGTAACCACAATAGCGACATTTTTCAGCTTCTGATTGCGGATGACCTCCAAAATAGGCTTTCCTGCCGTCCCGCTTGGTTCTCCGTCATCCGATTGCTTTTGGATTTCGTCTCTTTCCCCAATCATATAAGCCGAACAATTATGGGTAGCGTTCCAATGCTCTTTCTTGATGCGTTCTATGAAAGCAACTGCTTCTTCCTCAGTTTCAACAGGCTGAATATGGCCGATAAAACGGGATTTTCGGATTACAATTTCCTTGTTGCCGGCACCGCGTACGGTTCGGTATTGTTCCAACATACACGTATAACCTTCCTTACTTCATTTTACAAGAAAGCAGTTCCCCGCTTCTGGCAGCTGGCGAACTGCTTTCCTGTACTTAAATGTTGCTATACACCATAACGCTTCTGACCGAAACCTGTTTCGAATCAGAGATTATAGCTCCCTTATTCAGACAATCTTGCTTCAAGCTCCGCTTTTTCTTTTTCGAAGCCCGGTTTGCCAAGCAGAGCAAACATGTTCTTTTTGTAAGCTTCTACACCCGGTTGATCGAACGGATTTACGCCCAACAGGTAGCCGCTGATGCCGCAAGCCTTTTCGAAGAAATAAGCAAGGTAGCCAAAGGAGTAAGGGCTCAAGTCAGGAATATTTACAATCAGGTTTGGTACTTGTCCGTCTGTGTGAGCCAGTAATGTACCTTGGAATGCTTTTTTATTTACAAAATCCACCGTTTTGCCTGCCAGGAAATTCAGTCCATCCAGATCATCTTCATCTGCTTCGATGGTGATGTGACTAGGTACATTTTCTACTTGAATTACCGTTTCGAAAATGTTACGACTGCCTTCCTGAATGAATTGTCCCATAGAGTGAAGGTCTGTCGAGAAATCAACAGAAGCTGGATAAATGCCTTTATAATCCTTACCTTCGCTTTCTCCGTACAACTGTTTCCACCATTCGGATACGAAATGCAAAGACGGCTCATAGTTTACGAGAATCTCAATTGCTTTACCTTTGCGATACAAAGCGTTACGAACGGCTGCATATTGATAAGCCTCGTTCTCAGCAACATTCGGATTGCTGTATTCTTTGGAAGCGTCTGCCGCGCCCTGCATCATTTCCTCGATGTTAATGCCTGCTGTAGCAATCGGCAACAAGCCTACAGCTGTCAGTACGGAGTAACGACCACCGACATCATCAGGAATAACGAAAGATTCATAACCTTCCTCGTTAGCGAGCTTTTTCAAAGCGCCACGTTCTTTGTCCGTTGTCGCGTAAATACGTTTGCGCGCTTCTTCTTTACCATATTTTTTCTCCAGAGCTGCACGGAATACGCGGAAAGCGATAGCAGGCTCTGTTGTTGTACCTGATTTGGAGATGACATTGACAGAGAAGTCTTTTCCTTCAATCAGTTCCAACAAATGATTCATATATGTAGAGCTGATGTTGTTGCCTGCAAAATAGATGGCTGGACCCTTGCGTTGATCTTTAGGCAGCGCATTATAGAAGGAATGCGACAGCATTTCGATCGCAGCACGTGCTCCAAGGTAAGAACCGCCGATACCGATTACAATCAATACTTCGGAATCGCTTTGAATTTTAGCAGCAGCCTTTTGGATGCGCGCAAATTCTTCTTTATCATAATTGGTAGGCAGGTCAATCCAACCCAAGAAATCGGAGCCTACGCCTGTTTGGTTGTGCAATTGCTCATGAGCCAACTTGATAGGCTCTGCAAAATAATCAATTTCATGCTGACCTACAAAGGAGAGGGCTTTCGTGTAATCAAAAATAACTTTTTTAGACATGTTTGGAACCTCCTGTTTGGTATTACTAAGACCAGAATACGAACATAAGGACTTAGGAATAGGATACTTTAATTTGCTGAGCCTGACAAGCTTGCGTTACCTATATGTCCTGTGCCTTGTCAGACCCTGCTGTAGATAGGCTAGCATGCCCATGCTACAATGAAACATAGAACAATTGTTTCAATATTCAATTCAAGCCGAACTCGCATCTGCATCGGACGGCAACTTCCAACAAGAAAGGTGATTAGCAATGAAAAACATCGGATTTATCGGACTGGGCACGATGGGCGCCCCGATGGCATCCAATCTGCTAAAACAGGGATTCGGAGTCACAGTTTATAATCGTACTGCTTCGCGCTGCGAACCCTTGGTAGAGCAAGGCGCACGTACAGCTTCAACCCCTCGTGAAGCGGCCGAAGGGCAGCACCTGGTCATTACCATGGTCAGCGATGATCAATCAATACGTGACGTCTATTACGGTCAGGACGGTGTGTTTGCTGGTCTTACGGCTGGTATGACCGTGATGGACAACAGCACGATTTCACCTGAGCTGGTCAAACAACTGGCTGCTGAAGCGGACAAGCTGGGCTGTTCCTTCATTGATGCACCCGTAACAGGCAGCAAGCCTGCCGCTGTTGATGGAACACTCGTGTTCATGGTCGGCGGTCATGCAGAAGTGATTGCGGCACAGTCAGATGTTTTTGATACCTTGGGCAAAAAAGTGCTCCATATGGGGCCAAATGGCAGCGGAGCCGTAGCCAAGCTTGCTCACAATACGATGGTCGGTATAAATAACCTCGCTCTGGCTGAAGGCTTTGCTATCGCGGCTAAATCCGGCATTCCAGCAGACAGCTTCCTAGAATTGGTACAGCTCGGATCGGCAGGCAGCAAAGCCGCTGACCTCAAAGGGCGCAAAATCATTGAGCATGATTTTAGCAACCAGTTCTCACTTGCTCTGATGCTCAAGGATTTGAAGCTCGCTTCCTCACTAACAGACAGCCTGTCCATCCCTACGCCCATGTTGTCCATAGCCAAAAGCTTGTTTCAAGCCGGACAAACACAAGGCTACGGCGATGAGGATCTATCTGCCGTCGTAAAAACATACGAAGCATGGATTGGCCGCACCATTGGTGGTCAGCCTCTTGAGTAAGCCGTTTCTTTGTAAGCATAATGCTGTGCGTTAATGATGACACAGCTTTAGGGTAAGAACACTTGGCTTGTAGCCTGAGTGCTCTTACCCTTTTCAGCTAATTATTCAGGATAAGAACAGCAATAATCCGTTACACTTCGCACTTCCAGCTTGAAGGAAGACTTCGCAGGTACATGAAAGGTTGACGTGCCTTGTATTTCCAGCCATTCCTCGGAACCTGGAAGCAACACTCTCAGATCCCCTGCCAAAATCTCCATGATCTCACGGGAATCCGTACCGAATTCGTACGTTCCCGGCAGCATAATCCCCAGTGTTACCTTACTACCGTCACCCAGGATAACTGTACGACTTGTAACCTGACCATCGTAATAAACATTTGCTTTTTTAATTACGCTTACTCCATCGAACTGTGTCATTCGTTATCCCCTCATCTGCTCTCAATGGTGAATGAATATGGTGCATCATAACATAATTTGGATTCCAGTTTCAGTATGAAAATACACACTGTATCGGTGTACTCTATAGACGATCATCCAAAAGACATTTTTCCGCAAAATACAAATGTATGAAACAAACAGCCGTAAGCCTTACTCAGGTTACGACTGTTTGTAATACATGGATTGCCACGATCAGGTAGGTCGTTTGCCAGCAATACACGATCATTGCTTTATGGACAAACTCTTCCTAATTGCTGCTCCAGTGGTTTATTTCAACAAAGCTTTTACACGGCTAACCACGTTCTCTACTGTAAAACCGTATTCCTTAATTACGCGGTCACCAGGAGCGGATGCGCCAAATGTGCTGATACCGAGAATGTCGCCTTGGTCGCCAACATATTTTTCCCATCCCAGTGGATACGCCATTTCTACAGCCAAACGAGCTTTAACTTCAGGCAGCAGAACGGAATCTTTGTAAGCTTTGTCTTGTTTTTCGAACAGATCCCAGCTTGGGAAGCTGATAACGCGAACCTGAATACCTTGCTCTGCCAATGCTTCCTGTGCTTTAACAGCCAGTTGTACTTCGGAGCCTGTAGCCAGAATTTGAGCAACCGGTTTGCCGTCTGTTGCATCTGCAACCACATAAGCACCGCGTTTGATTCCTTCGCGTGCATGTTCAGCAGTAGCAGCCAGGATTGGCAAGTTTTGACGAGTCAATACCAGTGCAACCGGGTTTTTCTTGTTTTCCAGCGTGTAAGCCCAAGCAGCAGAAGTTTCATTACCGTCAGCCGGACGAATGACCGTCAAGTTCGGGATAATGCGCAGAGAAGCCAATTGTTCGATCGGCTCATGAGTTGGGCCATCTTCACCGACAGCAATACTGTCGTGAGTCAGAACGTAGGTTACAGGCAATCCCATCAGAGCCGCCAGACGAACAGCCGGACGCAGATAATCTGTAAATACGAAGAATGTACCGCCAAATACTTTTACACCTTGGTGCAGCGCCATACCGTTCATCGCAGCAGCCATACCGAACTCGCGGATACCGAAGTAAATATTACGGCCAGCGTAATCTTCTGGCGTAAAGTTCGTCAGGTTGTTCAAATGTGTCATCGTGGAGCTTTCCAAGTCAGCAGATCCACCTGTCAGGAAAGGAACATTTGGAGCCAATCCGTTCAATGCATTACCAGAAGCTACGCGAGTTGAAACCGCTTTGTCTTCTGTAGAGTATTTCGGAAGATCACGATCCCAACCTTCAGGAAGATCGCCCTTTACAGCTGTTTCGAACTGAGCTGCCAAATCAGGGTGAGCTGCTTTGTATTTCGCGAATTGTTCATCCCATGCTTTATTAGCTGCGATACCGCGCTCTTTTACTTTAGCAAAGTGCTCGCGAACCTCTTGTGGTACATGGAAGTCCTCTTCGTATACCCATTTGTAGAATTCTTTAGTCAGCTTGGCTTCTTCTGCTCCCAGCGGGGAACCATGAGTACCGCCGTGTCCGCCTTTACCTTGTTTGTTCGGGCTTCCGTAGCCGATAACTGTTTTCACTTCAATCAACGTAGGACGGGTTGCATCAGCTTGCGCTTCTTCAATTGCTTTTTGGATAGCTGGAAGATCATTACCATCTTCTACACGCAGCACTTGCCAGTTGTATGCTTCAAAACGTTTGGCAACACTCTCGGAAGAGGACAGATTAAGTTTGCCATCCAGTGTAATATCATTGGAATCAAACAATACGATCAGCTTACCCAGTTGAAGGCGACCAGCCAGCGAAGCGGCTTCATGCGAAATCCCTTCCATTAGATCGCCATCGCCACAGATAGCATATGTGAAGTGATCCACAACTTTAAATCCGTCTTTATTATATGTTGCACCCAGTTGTGCTTCTGCCATAGCCATACCTACGGACATTGCCAAACCTTGTCCCAGAGGTCCAGTGGTAGCATCTACACCAGCAGTGTGTCCAAACTCAGGGTGACCCGGTGTACGGCTGCCCCATTGGCGGAATTGCTTCAGCTCTTCCATAGGCAGGTCATAGCCGCTCAGGTGCAGCAGGCTGTATAGCAACATAGAACCGTGTCCTGCAGACAGTACAAAACGGTCACGGTTCACCCATGTAGGGTGATCTGGGTTATGGTTCATTGTTTTAGCAAAAAGTTGGTAGCCCATTGGCGCGGAGCCCATCGGCATACCAGGGTGTCCTGAATTCGCTTTCTCGATGGCATCAATTGCCAACGTACGAATGGTTGTGATGGACAAATTGTCGATCATGGAGTTTTCATCCTTTTGAATCGCTTGGTTCTGGTCAGTCATGGTTTGCCTCCTCATATTGTATGAAGTATGTCAATTGCATTCGGTCATACTCTTCAATATCACCGTCCCATATAGAGACAGAGACTATTGAAGTGAGTGAATCTGCTTGAATGTTTCAATATGACTTATACACTCATAAGTATTGTACCATTTGCCGTGGAAGTTTGCCAGATCGTTTGTAAAGATGATTGTCGAATTGTACTGAGCCCTCATATCAATATACCCGTTATGTATCAACCTCATTTAAAAAATAAGAAAAATCGCAAAAAAATTTATATAGGGGCCTGTGACGCAAACACCACAAAAAAAAAACAAAGCCCATTATGAGTTAGGCTTTGTTTTATCCGAAATGTGTATTCACAAGTTTTCATCATTTTGAAATATGAAGTTCAATTAAAAACGACCGTTTTGTTCTCATGAACCAGTATACGATCCTCTGTATGCCACTTCACGGCTCTTGCCAAAACAACCCGTTCAATCGTGCGACCGATCCGTTTTAGCTCATTTACATCATCTCCGTGGCTTACCCGCTGTACGTCCTGCTCAATGATCGGACCGCCGTCCAATTCCTCGGTTACATAATGCGCAGTAGCACCAATAATTTTTACACCGCGATTATAAGCTTGGGCATACGGCTTGCCACCCACAAAAGCAGGTAGAAAGGAATGATGAATATTGATAATTCGGTTGCGGTAATGCTCAATAAACTTGGGCGAAATAATCTGCATATACCGGGCCAGAATGATCACGTCAATCTCTTCGCCAATGACCTCTAGCTGACGGCGCTCTGCCTCTGGCTTGGTATCAGCTGTCACCGGTATGTGGTGATAAGGAATGCCAAAGGACTCCACATACTCCTTCATATCCGGATGATTACTAACCACCAATGAAATATCCGCGTCCAGATCCCCTGCTTGCCATTGCCACAGTAGCTCTACCAGACAGTGATCTTCTTTGGACACAAAAATAGCCAGCTTTTTCTTGCGGCTGACCGCTGAAATCGTCCACTCCATACGGAATTGCTCGGCAACAGCGACAAAGTCCTGCTCCAATTGCAGCAGTGCTGCACTCAAATTGGGCAGATCAAATTCAATCCGCATAAAAAACATACCGCCGGACGGGTCCATTGTATATTGATCAGATTGAACGATATTGGCTCCATGCTCATACAAAAAGCGGGACACAGTCGCTACAATACCTGGTCCATCTGGACAAGATACAAGCATGCGCGCACGGTTTTCATGTGTAGATGAAGTGCTATTTGGCTGATGTTTTACGTGAAGTTCCATGTGGCTATTCATCCCCCTTATCTTATACCGTCACTGGCAAATGACTACCAGCAAACCAGGCAATTAATCGTTGATTAATGTGTTCTTCGCTCATCTCTGGAAAAAGCGCTGCTTCCGTTACCATGTCATACAGACGTTCCAGCGGCTCACGTGGATCTGCTTTTCTTGCTTTAGCATCATTTTTCAGCAGAGCCCAGGTATCCAGCACAAATTTTCGGACATCCACATCCTGTTTTTTGAAAAACGAATGCAGCTGCTCTACCTGACCCAAAAACTCATCTCCAAAGCGTTCTTTTACATTACCACGAAGCAAGGCGATCTCAACCTCATACATGGGTCGCTGAGTTTTAGCTTCTTTTCCTATCCACGGTGTCTCTAAAATAAACGGACGTCCTTGAAGTGCTTCATGGTGAACCACATTATGAATGGTCTGGTAGCCAATCCAGCCCGATCCAATCGGAGTATGGCGGTCTTTATGAGCGCCAACTGGGTTTTTGCTGTCATTAATGTGAACAACTGCGATGCGATCCAAGCCGACAACACGGTCAAATTGCTCCAGTACACCGTCCAGATCATTGACAATATCATAGCCCGCATCATGAATGTGACAAGTGTCCATACAAACCGTAAGACGTTCGTTACGCTCTACTTTATCTATAATAGAGGCAATTTCCTCAAAGCTGCGTCCCATTTCGGTGCCTTTGCCTGCCATCGTTTCAAGTGCAATATTGACATCGGTCTCCTTCACACCGTTCAGTACCTCGTTCAAACCATCGGCAATACGCCCAATTCCGTACTCTGCATCTTTATCTGTAAAAGCTCCCGGATGCAGCACGATATTTCTCACACCAATTGCATGTGTACGCCGGATTTCCTCCTGAAGAAAGCTGACCGCAAGCTCATAGGTATTTTCCTTGTAAGAGCCGAGATTGATGATATACGGGGCATGCACCACGATATCTTCCATTCCCTTTTCCGCCATCAGCTGCTTGCCTTCCTCTAAATACATGGACTCCATCGGCTTCCGGCGCGTGTTTTGGGGTGCTCCCGTGTATATCATAAACGAGCTGGACCCGTAAGAAGACGCTTCTTTTGTAGCGCTGAGCAGACCCTTGTCCGAGAAGGACACATGAGAACCAATTTTCAGCATGATTTTGATTCATCCCCTTATCCTGTTATGCTTGTCTTATTTTAATTTAATCATTTTAACGTGATTATTGAAATCAAACAACATAGCTTTTATGGCAGCTTTTTTTAGATGACTCCATAAAAGGAATATACGAACAAAGTACACATCAGAATAAATCAACCTCCTGTAGCGTATACAGATACATTCAACATGATGTTTTTTTAGCAAAAAAGGTTATATTTTATAACAGGAACATTTTTTTGAATGGGAAGGAGGATAGGCTGGATGAACATCATCGTATGCGGAGGAACTGGATTGGTGGGGAGTGCACTGGTCAAAAGTCTGCTAGATGACGGATATACCGTGAAAGTCATTACCCGCAAGCCGCTGGTAAGCCATGAAGAGAGCCCTCGCTTGCAATATATGAGCTGGAACGAATTAAAACAAAAGCCTGAATTACTGGAGGGCACGGATACGGTCGTTAATTTAGCAGGAGAGACGCTGAATCAGCGCTGGACGAACAAGTCTAAACAAAGAATTCTTCAATCACGACTGCAATCCGTTGCCCGATTGGCTCAAGCGTTGAATGCTCTGCAAAAAAAACCAAAAGTCATCATACAGGCTTCGGCTGTAGCGGCCTATGGCACATCCCTGACCGAAACATTTGACGAAAAAAGTCCGTGTCGTTCGGAAGATTTTCTGTCCCAGGTGGTTGAGCAATGGGAGGAAGCTGCCAATGCCTATCCTGCCGATGCCCGTCTAATTAAGTTACGCATCAGCCTTGTGCTGGACAGAAAAGAAGGAGCCTTCCCACTCATGAAGATGCCTTACGTCTTCGGAATTGGTGGTAAAATAGGGAGTGGCCATCAATGGATGAGCTGGATTCATATTGGGGATATCGTTCGTCTGATCTCGTATTGTATCCATACACCCGAGATTTCCGGGGCAGTAAACGCTTCGTCACCACATCCCATGACGAACGACCAGTTCGGGAAAACAGTAGCTAAGGTATACCGCCGTCCGCACTGGTTTTCCGTTCCTGGCATTCTCGTTCAAAAGCTATTGGGTGAGATGAGCACGCTTGTATTGGACGGTCAAAAGGTAATACCGCGCAAAGCGCTGGAGCACGGATTTAAGTTTAACTATCCTTCACTGCAAGAAGCGCTAGAGGAACTCCGTTCTCCTCACAAACAGCGTTAAAATGGATTCTGTGGATGATAGATATATGAAGTAAAATCTTTAAGCTGCAACGTTTTAGGCCTATGAATGGTAATCTATTTATAAAAAGAAGCCCAGAATACAATAGGCCTCTTCTTAACATATATTCATTTAATCTTTACTCAAGATGCATCGGAGGATTTAAAAGAGTCCAACCGATAAGTATAAGAGACTCCGGCGATTTTAAAAGTGTCTCCTTCCTTTATTGCATACTCCTTATAAGGCACCATAGGCTCTCCATTCAGCACAGTTCCGTTCGTCGAGGATAAATCCTTAACCATATGGTTTTGTCCTCCTGCAACTATGCAAAGCTCAATATGAGAACGGGAGACTCCATCCGTGTGCTCTACAAACTGGACCAACTGTGGATCTCTTCCGATGATAAAGCTGCCTCCAACGAATTGGTCTGGCTGCAACCGTATGCGCTCGGTCTCTCCACTTCGGGGCAACTTACGATCCAAGCAAGCAATTGGCGAATGCTGATTAGGTGGACTCTGTATCTCTTGATCCGGACGAAGCAGCACGGTTTCCTGCTTGGACATCGTATTGAGTAGTTCCGTGACACCGGATAAGGACTTATAATAAGCCTCGCTGGTATCACTGTCGTCCAATTCATTTACACACGCGATACCTTTCCTCGAAGGCTCGTGTAAATCATAATTCGCACTTACTTTCTCTCGATCCCCCGCCGCTTGGTTTCCCACGCCTTTAGATTCTGAGTTTGGAAGAGTCCAACGCCAGCTCTCCCGCCCTTGATCACTCGAATCGAAGGATTGTTTATCTTGGCGATGGCGTCCTGCTACAAACCCAGTCAACTTATCTACCTGATAACGGTCATTTTTCCGTTGTGCTGAAGGTGTGGTTCCTAACCATTCCGAATCCAATACAGGAACTGCTTCACTATAAAGATGAGCTGAAGCTCGATTACGCTCTAATTTCCCCATCCAGCTTATATAAGCAACAGCGACAAGTACCAAAGTCAGCACAATTGAAATAAGCAAGGGCACTGTCTCTGGATGATCCAAATAAATGTAGCGCCAAACGATAGCCGAGGCGAGCAGACATCCGAGAGCAATGTATGTTTTATACTGTTGCAATTTAGGCTCCGCATCTTCCATTTCTTCGTCGGTTCCTACCTCGACGTTCTCTTCAGGTTTTATAGACTGCTTGAGTTGATTGACCCGCTTAAGCTCCTGGATTTCCTGCAGAGTCTCCCGGTGCTCTTGCCTGTACGTTCTTTCGCCACGATCTGTATAGTTACCCTGTAGGGTATGAGAGGAATGAATAGATGATTTATCCTCATCCTGACCGCCTACGCTTTGTTCACCAGCCGCCATCCCCTGCAACAGTAATTCCTTTAACGCACCCACCTCAAATTCATTTCTATCGCATAGATCAAGTATGCGCTGTATAAATCCTCCCTGAGCGTGAGCCACACGAGTCAGCAAACGAATAATCATCTGTTTAAAATAACTGCCTGTTTGTTCTGGATACTGTACACTGCACAAAGGAATATAGGTTAAACTGACGGTCTCCCTTGTACCCGACCCGCTTACAAAAATGTAATCCTCGTGCAACATAAACTGGCGGATATTTAACATATATTGCGGACTACGATGAAGAGTATCTGCTACTTCAAAGAGAATTCGGTAGAAATCAGAAGTCGATACACTCCCACCTTTCCATACTTGGGAAAGCATACGTTTCCCCGAAATATCGTAATGTAACTCGATCTGAAAATCGACTTCTTTTATTCTAAGTTCCAGCAGACCAGGAATCCGATTACTAGTCAACATTCTGGTCTGTACAGAATTTAAATCATCGGTCTTGAGCCCACCTTCCTTGTTTAGAATCATAAAGGTCCCGCCATTCCGGGCAAAATCCCTGCTTAAACCAAACAATTCATGACCTCCTTAACCCTTTCTTATTTCCTGAGGTAGCATGATCTCCCAAAGCGGACACGTCATGACAAGAAGTAAAGATAAGCACTGACCACCCCCGGAATGACTGCCGTCATAAAAGGAAACCTGATATGCGCTTCTCTCCCACTGATCAGCGCCTTGCCGCTACGAAATAGGAAAAGTCCTCCTAAATTAAACGCCACACGTCGCAATCTCATGATGGTTTCTCTCCTCCATAGTAAAATCCCTATACCAATAATGCCTGCAAAAAAAATCGAATATAGAGCCGATTGCCACGCAAAAGCAGCACCTGTCCATGCTCCAATTAAGCCGAACAACTTTACATCTCCTGCACCAATAGCTCCCATCCAGTACAAAATCAGCATGAATCCAAAGCCTGTTCCAAGACCAGCAACAGCAAATAAAAAACCGTGCCAGCCCCCAAACAGAGTATTGAACAGCAAGCCTACTGCTATGCCAGGCACTGTAAGCTTATTAGGGATTTTCATGCTTCTTAAATCCGTGACCAGCGCAATCGTCAGCAGAATTCCGCACACAATATACATCCACGTCAATGTGATCTTTCCCCTTTATAAAAATAGAAATTTGTAGGACTGCCAACCCTTTTCCATCAATCATAGTTATCTCTAAACGTCTATATTTCGCCTATCCATCAGTTGTCTTCTGCACAGAAAACGGAACCTCGATACGTTGGCCATCCTCCGTTTCAATCACAAAGCTCCATTGACCTGGTGTCGTGTTCGTTCCCACGAACCAATTCCATTCAATAATCCCACCTGCATCAGCCGAGGCCCAGCCCAAGTGCTGAGCCGTGCTTTCACCTGACTTATAAAGTACAGAAAGGCTTGCATTCGTCCCGGGTTCAACCTTGGCCTTGATCAAATTGTAAACTCCCTTCACAGCAGGTTCAGGTTTGACGAGCAGCTGTATGGAATTCTTCGCATCCTTATCCCCTGTCGCATCACCTGTACCTGCTCCCTCTCCTGTATCGCCGATCCAAAGACGTTCCTCGGCTGCAGCTTGGAGCACAATGTTGCGATACAGAAAGGGGACCTTCATCGGTAGCTCATACGATAGCTCTACTCTAAAATAAGGGGCCTTAGTTTCTGTAAGAGAGGGTATATGCACGCTCGTTATATGGACACGTTCATACTCCAGAATGCTTGTCTCCATAAAAGGCTTTAGCATCGGTTTCAGCACAGGATCAAGTACAGCCTCCGTCAAGCGTCCCTTTAGCTCCTCCAGTGGCTTTTTGCCGCCTTGAACAGCACTTTCTACCCAATCACCGATTGGAGGTGGCAGTTGGGCAGCGAATTGGCTTGCATATTCACTCACGGATAACTTAGGCAGTTCATCCAGCGGTTCGTGGGCTGCATCTATTTTCGCGGACGCCGCCTCCACAGCTAGAGATACGGGATAGATTTTAGCCGAAACCTGCTTAACCGCTTCTGAAGCAGTAGTCTGCAAGGCTGTAGATACCAGCGTCATTTGGACCATATAAATGAGAAAAATAATAAAGAATAAAAACAATGGCAGCACCAGTGACGCTTCTAAAACAATACTTCCTTGTTCACGCTGCTCCTGTCCACAAACCTGGCGTAGATGCTGATTAGTAGGAAAAATGCGCTGTTTTCGTGACATAGTACACACTTCCCTTAATGCTCTCCCCTTCTTGGGAGGCAGCTCCAAGCATCTTCATCACTCCCGGTAGAAACCACAGTCTCATCCCATTCTTGACTTCACCCTTTACATACGTACGCCGCTCAGCTGGATTGACATCTGTATTCAGGCGAATCAGAGCAAGCATACGGGACATTTTCCGCTCATTATTGCTATGGAGCATCAGGAACAATCGCAAATGATCCTTATACGTCATTCGAAATTTCAGAAAGTCAGACAAAGGCACATCCCCTTTTTGTGCCAGCATGACCATGTCTTCAATCGCCTTCTCTACTCCATATAACAAGGCTGCCGCCAATACGACCAACGGGTTACCTTTTGAGCTATTTTTAACTAATCCCTCCATCGTTCTAATGGCAAGCCTCATAGCAAAAATTTCCCCATAGGCAGATGCCAGATTACCCGTCGGATTATGGAATCCATACAAGATGTACTCAACTTCCTGATTATTCACTTCCAGTTGATCCCCTAAAATCTGTGCGGCATTCCCTACCTTTCCACCTGATCCGGTCAAACTGCCAAATCGGCTGAAGTCTACGTGATGAAAGTAGGAAAGCGCATATTCGTTCTGGTAAAACTCGTCTCCCAGCTGAGTCAGTAAATTGGATGCCGCCTCGTATAATCCATCCATACTATCCATGGAAGACCCCGCTGCATCATAGGTGTCATAGGACAAATCAGCAGATATAGATGGACTGGTTGTGGACTGATTAAACAAAATACTTTCATTGTAATACTGCTCGACCTCTCGGAATTGCTCAGCGCTTTGTTTACCTTTAGAAAGAACCTCAATGATCCGATAAGCTTGCTTGAGCTTGTTTTTCGCCTCTTTTTCCATTTTCTTGCGTTCTTTGTCCGGACCGCGTCGCGTGTCCATCGTTCTGGCTTCACCGTCGAGTACATTTGCGGGTCCAGTCCAAGCATACGCATTTAAGTATTTATCTATCTCCTTAAGCGTCGAAGCGACTTCTTGCTTGAGCATGTCTGCATTCAAAAATGGATCTGTATAAAAGGACAAGGTACGCATCATACTCGTTATTCTATTGTTAGCAGTATTTATAGCTGTCCGTTGCTTTTCGATTTCTGCTGCCCATTGCTCAAACTCATTATCGGGAATCAACAAATCCTCTGCCTTTTGCCGGGCACTTCCTACAGCCTGATCGGCATTGTAGCCTCCTCCACTTGGAGTGGGGGCTGCGGAAATCTCGTCATAGCCTGCATTGGCCGCCCTCTGCTTATATTGGGCAATGACTTTGCGCATCTCCTCATTAATCTGCCGGGCTTCATTCAACGGATCTTGGGCTTCCACAAGCAGCTTGTCATGCTCCTCTCCAGCCTTAACCATGACCTGTTGCAGGCGATCCAGTGCTGTTCTTGCCCTTCTTGCATACTTCTCCATTTGCATGATTTTTACGTCGTCCACACTCTTCTTGTTATCCTCATATACATGCACGTAATGCTTATACTGAGCAGCAATATCGGCTACAACCTCAAGTGGATCCCATATATACTGATTAGGCATATATGCACCCCTCTGTTTAGTAATCCGTTTACGAACCTCTTCCATATATACTCCTGCCTTACGCTGTTTCTCCAGCATGTCATCCAGTTTGCCTTCTCGTCTGTCATACAGCTTTTGCAGCCGTTTCAGCAAATCTACCGTGTGTGAAGCTTCCTTCATATTTTGAGAGAGTGGCTTCAACTTTTCGAGCACTTCAAACGTAAAATCGACAGGTGCCTTATACTTCATCTCTTCACGGATCTGCTCGTTGAATGTGGCATATTTACCAAGCTCCCTTTCCATTTGCAGGGAGCTGGAATCCAGCTTCATATTCAAAAGCGGCAGCGTTTCCGCGCGCGCCGTACGCCGAGCACTGTCATTCAGCACTTTGACCATAATTTGTTCTCCGCCGCCTTCACCATAAGCAAATAAACCGTACTCCTGTTGTAATGCCGGGTCATAAGCAGACATCACTGACCGTACCGCCGCATGGGTCAGCCGTTCGGTCTGCACATGCAACGCAGCAATTCTCGCATAATCAATAAATACAGCAATAAAACCGAACATGACCGCCAAAATCAGAATGAGGAAGACCGTGACAGCACCTGATTCCCCGTCCTTTGTATTACGTCCCTTACCAAACACCCGCTTCCTCCTTTCCAGTGACATTCCCGCTACCTACTCCTTAACGACCGTTTTGCCCATATTGCATCAATACTTTACCTGCAACTGACGGATCTACCTTTTCACCTGAGCCTCTACCCATAAACTTTGCACCATAATAACGGACCATCTCTACCGTACGAATCCATTCCACAGGTTCTACCACACCCGAGCTCATTTTTCCTTGTAAATCTGTCTGATCTAAAAATTGATTCAGCAAAGGAACCTTCACCATCTTATTGAGCTCTGTGGTAACCCTACGGCGTATTATACTGTTCTCATATGCCATCTGCCCCTGCATGCCCATTGGCATTCTGTTTGCTGCATTGGATAGCTTCTGAGTAGGTATCCCCCCTCCTCCAGTGCCGCCCGGCACCTGTACACGTTCCTGATTATCGGCTCTGGCCCAGCCAAACAGAGCGGCTAACATCACGTCATCCTTCAAACGCCAATAGAGAGAATCCCGTTGTCCTTGCGCAAAAGCTCCTGTACGTGGGTCCTTAAAGCTGTTATCCCAGCTGTAAGCAGCTCTTTCTGAAGCAGTAGAAGCAACCTGCACCAATATAGATTTTTGATATATGTACAGGCAAAAAAATAACATTACAAAAATGACCAGCAGCAAAATGGGAAAGACGAGGGAAGCTTCCAAGGAGAAGCTCCCATCCTCTTTTTGTGCTAATTTGCGCTGCATTATGAATCCATAAAATCGTTACTTTTTTTATCCGCCTTTTTCAACAGCCCTTCTACAATTTTCTTGATCTGATCCTTAAAAATAATTGCTACCGCAATCAGAATCGCAATGATCAGGATCATTTCTAACGTCCCCAAACCATCCTCATCCTTGTACAATTTACGAATACTGCCTGCTACTAATGTCGTCATCATTTTATCCTCCTACATGTTCATCATCATTAAAGCCGGAGCGCCCACCAACACAATAACCGTAAGCAGGATTAGCGCCATCGGGAAAACTAATTTTGAAGAAGCCTGTTCCCCTCTTGTGCGGCTAATTGAAGTCCGCTTGCTCCATAATGTCTGAGACAACTCACGTAAAGCCATTACAAAATCGCTCCCGCCGCGCCTCATATTCAATAAAACTGTCGTTGTAAATATCGTCACTTCCTGAATACCACAACGTTTGCTCAGATGTTCAAATGCCTGTTGAAAGGAATAGCCGCTTTTCCATTCCCCCACTGTCTGCCGCAATTCCCGATACAATGGATGTACCGTATCCTCCCCTTTTCGTTCCACACAATGCAGCAAAGCCCGCTGTACCGTCTCCCCCGCACCAACTAAAAGCATTATTTTACTCAATAGTTCAGGCAATTCCATTAAAATCTGCTGATCCCGCTTCTGTACTTTCCCAAGCAGATCCTTGACCAACGCAACTGGCACCAGGACACCGAGCCCCAAGCCAAGCACCAGTCCAGTCGCTTCCCCGCCCAACATGAGCGATATTAATGCTCCACCAGCAGCCACCATATATCCGTAACCCAACATTTCGGCCAGAAAAAGCATCGTCTTTTCTCCACTGTTGCGCATACCATACAGTTTCTGTATCGATCGCTGAAGCTTGAACATCAGCAAAGGCAGCCTTTGAGTAGCACGTGAAACATGAAGCATGTGAACAAATGGCACCGAAAGTTTTTGTAGCCGCAGTCCTTCCAGCTTCATATGGCGAAAATGTGCATACTTAGCAGCGTACATTTGGTTCAGCACCACCCAACCTCCCACTTGCAGAACCAGCATGACCAGACAAACCAACATCAACACACCCATCACTCCTTACACTTCAATCTTCATAATGTGATTGATCCACACGAGACAACCACCAAGCACCGATAGACAAAAAGTTGATAAAATCATACCTGTACCGCTGTATAAGGGCATCATGTAGTCTCCTGCTGTCACTGTCATAAACAAAACAAACAAAAAAGGCGCTGCAAACATAACCCTAGATTCAAATCGTTTCTGCGCAATCATTACACCGATCTCCTGCTGAATGTCCAGCTTCTCACCAATGACACTTGAAGCCCGTCGTACGACTTCTACCAGATCCCCTCCGGTTCGTTTACAAGCCCTAAATACGTCTGCAAAATTCGTAATATCCTCCATCTGAGCCCGACGAGCCAAATCCTGCAAAGCAGCCTCTACAGGCTGTCCGATTTCGAGGCAGGCTGTAATAATGTTAAATTCAAAGATCAATTCGTGGTCTCCATCTGGACTAAGCAGCCTTAAATCCTCTACAGCCTCACGAAACCCATTTTCCACTGACCTACCCGCTGAAAGAGAAGATGAAAGCGAGTATAGAGCCTGCTTGAATTGAATGCTTAAAGCAGACCTACGTCGTTGCAGCAAAAACCTCCTAAAATAACGAGGGGTCACCACAGCTCCAGCAGCGTATAGCAATGATAATATCCATTGGTGATAAAATAGATATCCGATCATCGCAAACAGCACACCACTAAAAAGAATGCATAGACTTTTTTGTACAGTCGATAAGGTATACACCGTATAATCTGGCAGAGAAGGGACCTCATGTGACACTTGCTTGGCAGTTGCCTTTCTTGTTCTCATATCGATACTCCCTTCCTGTGCCAGCTTTCCGGCTTGATCCCGGCCATTTGCAACTTCAAAGTATGTTGCAGTCCTCCGCCACAACGTTCTAGTCCCCCTACAATTTGTCCTTTACTTTCTCCGCTCTCCCGGAAGCGATAAAGAGGATTCAGCGTCACCTCGCCATTTTCAAAGCCAATCACTTCGCTAATTTCCAGTACTCTTCTGGACTTGTCGCGTAGGCGTGATAGATGAACAAATATATCAATGGCCGAGCTGATCTGCTGCCGTACTACTCCAAGCGGAAGTTCTGCCCCGCCAAGCACCATCGTTTCCAGCCGACTGACCATATCGCGGATATTATTCGCATGACCGGTTGACAACGATCCATCGTGTCCTGTGTTCATTGCTTGCAGCATATCCAACGCTTCACTCCCTCTGACCTCACCCACCACAATGCGGTTGGGCCGCATACGCAAGGAGGAACGAATCAGATCACGAATCGTGATTTCTCCCTTCCCTTCGGTGTTTGCATTCCGTGTTTCCATGGATACCAGGTTTGGGACCGTCACAATTTGTAGCTCTGCCGAATCTTCAATTGTAATAATTCGCTCAGATGAAGGGATGAACTGGGATAATG
Source organism: Paenibacillus ottowii (assembly GCF_006874425.1). Classification (GTDB taxonomy): domain Bacteria; phylum Bacillota; class Bacilli; order Paenibacillales; family Paenibacillaceae; genus Paenibacillus; species Paenibacillus ottowii. The sequence continues at coordinate 506,880 of NZ_VIJZ01000001.1, read as the reverse complement.
CATTCAGAAAGGTTGTTTTACCAGAGCCCGTTCCGCCGCTTATAAAAATGTTGTACTTGCTACATACCAAGTCCTTGAGCATAGCGGCTGCTTCTGCATCCAGCGCACCCATTCGTATCAAATCATCCATCGTCATGGGACGCTCGGGAAACTTCCGTATGGTCATCGTCGGTCCCTTGAGAGCAACCGGCGGCAGTACAATATTTACGCGTGATCCATCCTTTAACCGGGCATCCACAATGGGGGAAGCCTCATTTACAATTCGGTTCACCCCAGCTACAATCGTCTGGATCAAATCCTCCAGCCGCTCGCGGGATTCGAATTGCTCGGGCACCTGAATCACCTCACCTGCCCGCTCCACAAAAATTTCCCGATGACTGTTGATCATAATTTCCGTAACGGTCGGGTCGTCAATCAATGGCTGGAGCACATCCAGCCCACGGAAAGAGTTGAACATTTTGCGGACAAGTGCGTGCTTCTCTCGGGAAGTTAAGCTCGCCAGCTCGACATCATTTAGAATTCGCTTTTCGATATGCCGTACCAGATCTGTATCCTTGACTGAGGAGGTTACGTCCAGCCCGTTACGGATATCCGCGCGCAATGCCTTAAATTGTTCCTCATTCATATTCATCATCCCCTTAAGACCAAGCAACCGACGGTTGTGCTGAGCTTTCCATATCCAACAACTCGCGGCACAAATGGCGGATTTCCCGCTGATAAATCGGTGAACTAAGCAGCAGCTCAGGATGCTGCATTTGCTTCCATGAAGGGATATAGGGTAACGCTCCGTTTAGCTCTATAAAGTCACGAGGTAACGAGTTGATCATAGTTCCCATGTAGCGATTCACCACAAAGCTGGTTTTGCATATCATGGCTTTAAGCCCTTCAGGCTGCGTGGTTGCTAAAACATCCAGCCATAATCCACACTTGTGCATGCTCATTAAATCGTCAGCCAGCAACCAGATCAGCTTATGACTGGCCTCAAGTACAGCTTGAGCCCGCTCACCATGTTCAGAATCACCATCTACGATTACCACATCATACTGCCCGCTTTCAGCAATCGTCCGAATGAGCTCTTTTGCTTCATCACAAGTCATATCCATCAATTCCTTGCGATTATAGACAGGTTGAAAAGTATCTGCCTGAATTTCAGGGCGATGCACACAATAGGAAGCCATAGATAATAAAGCGCCCTCCTTCCCCTCCGATTTGAGGTCATACAGCAGCCTAGATAGTCCTTCTTCTTGTGATCCGCTTGAACCGTCTGAACCAGTGAACAACGCGCTTGAATCCATCGTTTCCAGATTCAAATAGAATACCGAATATCCCTCATTGCCCAGTTGCTTTGACATATTGAGCGCGGTCGTTGTTTTACCCAATCCACCAGAAGCTGCTACCATGCCAATAATCATTCCACCTTCCTGACTGTTTACGCTTTTCCGACTATTCGATCTCTGTCTCGCCGTTTCCAAAATAGAACTGACCAACTCAGATAAAGGCTGATATTTTAATAAAAGCTGTTCATATTCGCTCACTTGTTCCCCCTCATATAAAACCAAATAAGGAATATCTGCATTTTCCCGGGTTGTCCATAAATTCAGAAAAGCTGCTTCACCTACTACCACCTCAGGCCTTTTCATTCCACTGGTTTCTATCATGTATTGGTGAAATGCCTCTGGCTGCGAAAATGCCGTTATTCTCAGCCTTCTGGCGTATTCACTTCCATGTACATAATTCAGCAGTGGTTCAATATAATCCCGATCTTCTACGGCCAATACCACTTTTACCGGAACCATAACGCTCATCCCCTTTCCCAACGGAACAACGCAAAAAAGCACCGCTCATCCATCCGTAAGTACATACGGTTGGTGAACGGTGCTTCCGTCACAGAAATTCTATTTACTGGTAGGATAGCATAGCACCTATTTTAGAGCAAGTATTTTTTGTACAAATACTTTCCTGAAATCCTGGTACTAGGAGAAGGCGGGCAGTCTAGCCCCGCCTCCTACGATCTTCAACTTAGTAGAATTTGTGATGACGACGATGACATTCATGATGACGATGGTGGCAGTGATGATGGTGATGGTGACGACGTTTGCGGCAGTGACATCTCTTTTCAAAGTCTTCATGTTTAAATCTTGGCTTAAACTTGATGACAGTCACCTTAATGATTTTCTTAGTCACACGTTTTCTTGGCTTTGGAAAATGACAAAAATGTTTACGATGTTTAAACATTCAATCTCGCCTCCATTTCTTTGAGATAGAATATACTATGGAAGCAGTGAATAACCGGTAACCAGCATATAACTATTTATGAATCAATTAGGCTTTGTTAATAATCTGTTTCCAACTTGATGTCCGGATCATAATCCGCCACGATGAGAACATCCATATGACGTGCTTGACGGAGAATCCTCGGCACAACCGCAGTCTTCCCCCAACAGCTACTTCGGGAAGACTGTCCCACGATAAGCTGCGTACCCGAATATCCTTCCACTGGAGCAATTAAAATGTCGGCAATCTCGCGTCGACTGGAAGCAAGCCGAATTTCAAAGGTTCCCCCCAGTCGGTGGGTCAGCAGCTTTAGTTGTTCCAGACGAAGGTTCAGCTTCTCCGGTACACGTTCACCAACATGAACATAAGTTACAATCCACATAGCCTTCAGACGAAAAGCAATGCGAAAGCCGCGGCGAATCAGCCTTTCAGCATTGTCGGTTAGCGTCACGCCTACAAAAATCACTTCCTCCCTGCGCCACGGTCCCCGAAGTGATTCGTGTCGATCCCAGGACTCCAGCCGCTCATCTACATCATCTGCCAATTCCCGCAAAGCAAGTTCACGCAGCGCAATCAGATTACCCAGCTTAAAAAAGTGACTAAGTGCCTGCTCCACCTTCGCAGGATCGTAAATCTTCCCCTCACGCATACGCTGCTGCAACGATTTGGGAGCCACATCAACAAGCTGTACTTCATCGGCCAAACGCAGCATATGGTCAGGGACAGTCTCTCTCACCCGAATACCAGTAATTTGTTCTACTGCGTCATTCAAGCTCTCCAGATGCTGCACATTCATTGTGGATATAACAGAAATACCATGTTCCAAAATGACCAGTACATCCTGATAACGCTTAGATTTCAGACTTCCCGGAATGTTGGTATGTGCCAGCTCGTCTATTAGCACTACCTCAGGATTACGCCTAAGGATAGCTTCAGTGTCCATCTCTTCCAAATATGCACCATGACGCTCAATAGACTGACGGGGAATCATCTCCAAAGAGCCTACCTGGGCCAGCGTTTCTGCTCTTCCGTGCGTTTCCAGCAATCCGATGACCACATCAATCCCGGTTTCCAGCAGATCATTCCCCTCTCTCAGCATGGTGTATGTTTTGCCGACCCCCGGAGCAGCACCAATGTATACCTTGAGCTTGCCCCGTAGGATTTTGGCTTCCTCAGCCTGTACTTCCTCAACGCTCAAACGATGATACGGGTCAGTATCTCCTTCCTCCTGTCTCATCGTTGGCAAAATCCGTTCCCCTTCCTGTTCGGCTCGGTCCGCAATCAGCAGCAGATCCATATTTTTCATTCGTTTTAAAATTCCGTTCACCAATGATCCTTTAACCAACTCCTGCCACGGAGTCTGCCGAGAGTGCCCCATAACAATTCGGGTAACATTGTGAGTCACCGCATAATGGATAAGTTGACGTGGCAGCCTTCTGCGGGAAAGGAGAGGGATTTCTTCAAAGGTCGATCCGATCTTGTCAGCCAGCTGTTCAATGGAACGCCTGAAGGCTGCTGATTCCTTGGACAGCTTGCGCTTCGAGCTGACAAAGGAGACCACCAGCATATCTCCACCCAAACGCTTAGCCACCTGTTCCCCTCTGCGCACATAAATGGACCCATTCCAATGATATTGGACAGGCACCAAAATACGCTCCGCTGCTCCTGACGCCCCGTGCAAGCCTAACTCCTCCCGGTGCCGTTCCAGCGAATCATTCACATCCTCTGCCACCAGTCGCAGAGCGAGCTCACGCAATTTACCCAGATTTCCCCGGTGAAACATCTCAGGATTGGGCGTATGCATGTAACCTTTCGCCAGCCGCTCCAAAATCATTTCTGGAGTGGCATCAATTAGACGAATTTCATCCGCCAGCTCCAATGTATCCACAGGGACTGTAGATTCCGCTTCAAAACCTGTCAGCTGATATACCCACTCTGTGATTCCTTCGAGTTCATAAACATTGACCGTTGTAATGACGCTAATGCCCAGCTCCAGCAAATACCGAATATCCTCCAGCCTTGTTGGAAATGGGGCGTCTTTTCGATTATGATGTGCCAAATGGTCCACCAGCACTACCTCAGGATTTCGTGCCACTAAAGCTTCCACATTCAGATCCTTTTGTTCTTCGCCATCCTTCATCCAATGAATACTGGGCACTCGCTCCAGCGAGCCGACCTGCTCCACGGTCTCACGCCGCTGCAGGGTCGATACCGCACAAATCACAACATCAATTCCCTCATGTTGCAACGTTTGTCCCTCTTGCAGCATATGATACGTTTTGCCCGAGCCACTGACCGCACCAATGTATATTTTGAGTCTGCCCCGATGCAGTTTGTTAATCGAATCCAGTATTTCCTCTGGTGATTTACGTTTGAAGCTCTCCAATCTCGTCCCTCCCCGAAGATAACAGCTTGTTCCGCCCCTCCTGTGTAGTTGTAAAGAATGTACTCCCGTGTCCCGGTTAATTCAAGATGATCCAGCAAGCTTGCCTCAAAAAAAAACGCACAGCTTAGCATAAGCGTAAAAAAGCGTGCATTCAGGCACTTAATGCCCGTTTGCACGCTATTTTGAGTAATTCATATAGGATCACTTCCTACGACATTTACTTGCTATCTCCAACAACGATTCCCCATTGTTGAAATAACTTTCGCCATACTACACCATGAGATGGGGAAAAGAGAAAAGCCAAAAGCAGCAACACACCCGATACACACAGCATACATGCCGCAATAGAAGCATCTAGTACACTTGCCGCATAAAAGCCTATGATCGAGCTAATGGCGCCAACTCCCACACTGTATGCAATCATAAGAGACAGCTTCTCTGTCAGCAAATAAGCGGTAAGAGGAGGTACAACGAGCATGCCAACCACTAGAATTGCACCCACGCTCTCAAATGACGCTACCGTTGTTAGCGATACGAGACTCATCAGCAGATAATGAAAAAATACAACCGGAATGCCCAAGGAAGCTGCCAAGGCGGGATCAAAGGAGCTGACTTTAAATTGCTTGAAAAATCCTCCTACCACAAGCAGATTGATCAAAAACATCGCGCCCGTAATCCACACAGCCCTCGGACCTACGTCAAAGCCGGCAATCTCTAGCGTATTCCACGGGACATAAGCAATTTCCCCATACAAAACGTGGTCCATATCCAGATGGGCATTGGAAGCAAACACACTGATCAGTAATACACCGATAGCAAACTGTGTTGTAAATACCACGCCAATCGCAGCATCACTTTGCAGGCCACTTTGTTGGAATAGCTGGATCAGATATACCGTTAGCAGCCCCAGCACAGCCGCACCAAACATCATCCACACCGAATCCCTTGATCCGCTAATGAGAAAAGCAATGACAATACCAGGTAGTACCGCATGACTGATCGCATCACCGATCATAGCCATTTTCCGAAGCACGAGAAAGCAGCCAACAATACTGCATCCCCCTGCCACTAACATTCCCGTCAGAATTACATAAAATGAACTCATAGGGCACGCTCCTCCCTTGGCCGTGTTCCGACTCCCTGCTTTAGACCTTTTCTGGCGTGTATCCGAACGATAGCTTTGGAAATCATCCCGCGCTGCGGCGCAAAGATCAGACTTACACCAAACACCACAGTCGCACACAACACGCACAACGGCCCTGTTGGCAGATTTTGTCCCAGAGAGCTAATAACGGTCCCACCCAGACCCGCTATGGCACCAAATAAGCCTGATAGGCACACCATAACACCCAGCTTCTCTGTCCAGTATCTGGCCGACACGGCTGGGGTAATTAGCAGGGCAGCCATCATAATGACGCCCACGGCCTGAATGCCAGCAACTACCGCAATAACGATCAACAGCATCAACAACTTATCCAGTAAACCTGCCGGAAAACCAAGTCCACGGGCAAAGCCGGGATCAAAGCTAAGCAGCTTAAATTCCTTGAAAAATAATAAACATATTCCGATGAGCACCACCGAAATTACCGCCATCGTATAGATATCAGACGATACCATTGCCGCAGCCTGGCCAAATAAAAATTTATCCAACCCACTTTGGTTGCCTGCGCCACGATGCTGAATTTCGGTCAACAACATTATGCCGAAGCCAAAAAATACGGACAACACCGCCGCAATCGCCGAATCGCTTTTAATTCGCGAATACCGGGTTAACGCACTGATAGCAAAGGTAGCAGCCATCCCTGCAATGGCTGCTCCAATCATAAATCCAAACACGGATTTGGTACCTGTGATCATAAAAGCCACACATACCCCCGGCAAAGCTGCATGGGCCAAAGCATCTCCCATAAGCGATTGCTTACGCAAATACATAAAACTGCCAATCACCCCGCTGCTTAAACCAAGTAAAATGCAGCCTAGCAAAATCCACTGCATGTTTGGGTCTGTCAAAAGCGTCGCCAAGCTCGTCATATTGCTCACCTCACTCCGAGTATCGTGCCGGATTCCGAACCTGTTTTGAGTATACTCAGACACCCGCCATACGTACGTTGCAGATTTCCCTCGGTAAAAACATCTGCTGTCTCTCCAAACGCCATCAAATGCCCATTCAGCAGCATAACTTGGTCAAAATAATCCGTAACCGTAGATAAATCATGATGAACAACAAGCACGGTTTTCCCCTGCTGTTTCAGATCATTAAGCAATGAAATAATAGCTTTTTCTGTGGCGGCGTCCACACCGACAAACGGTTCATCCATAAAATAAAGCTGAGCATCCTGCGCAAGTGCTCTCGCCAAAAAAACACGTTGTTGCTGGCCGCCTGACAATTGACTAATCTGCCTGTCTGCAAATGAACTCATTCCAACCTTATCCAAACTCTCCATCGCAGCCTGGCGGTCTGCTGCTCCCGGACGCTTAAACCAGCCCAGTCTTCCGTACCGTCCCATCATAACCACATCCAGAGCGTTTGTCGGGAAATCCCAATCTACCGATTCACGCTGTGGTACATATCCAACCTTGAGCAACTGTTGCTTATAAGGTTTGCCGTAGACCAGCACCTCGCCCTTCAGTCTTGGAATCAGTTCAAGCACGGCCTTGATCAATGTAGATTTACCAGCCCCGTTGGGGCCGATAATACCAATCAGCTTGCCTTCTGGCACCTCAAAAGAGACTTCGAACAATACGGGCTTTTTTTGATAGGCTACCGATAAATCACGAACAACAAGTGGTGAATGTACCATCTGTCTACGCCTCCTTATTTAAGAGCTTTGACGATCGTATTCACGTTATGCTTGACCATTCCAATATATGTTCCATCTTCCGTACCCTCTGCACCCATCGCATCCGAATACAGCTCGCCGCCAACCTTTAGGGTATGACCTTGCTGTTCTGCGCCCTGAATAACCGCGTCTATGGCCTTTCTCGGAACACTTGATTCTAGAAATATGGCTTTAATTTTATGTTCCACCAGATAATCTCTCAGCTTGGTCACATCTTGTGAGCCCGCCTCTGACTCTGTACTCATGCCTTGAAGTCCTCTTACTTCAATCTGGTAAGCGTCTCCGAAATACCCAAAGGCATCATGTGCCGTGACAAGAACGCGCTGAGCCTGCGGTATACTGGCAATCTGCTCTCTCGTGTAATCGTCTAGCTCTCGTAGCTCAGCGAGATAAGCCTCGGCATTGGCCTTATAATCCTTTGCATGAGTAGCATCCAGTTCCGACAATTCATCTCTGACAGTTTCTACCGCAGACATCCAGTTTTGTACATCAAACCAGATATGTGGATCATACTCAGACCCCATTTCCGGGCTAGCTGCACGCAATTGATTCTGGGCAATGTTTTTAGACACGGGTATAACAGGTTTTTGCTTGCTGATTTTCTCCAGAATGTCCTGCATTTTTCCTTCCAGATGCAACCCGTTATAAAAAATGACGTCGGCTTCGTCCAGCTTACGCATATCTCCTTGGGACGCCTTGTACAAATGCGGGTCAACGCCTGACTTCATAATTCCCGTGACCTCCACATGAGCACCACCGACCTTCCCGACAATGTCAGAGATCATGCCGATGGTAGCCGTAGCCTTTATTTTTTGTCCCTTCCCTCTCGCTGCTCCCTGCTCTGTCTTCTTGGGATCGGTACATGCAGTCGCTAGAACCAGAGCTAGAGACAACACGCCAACCGTCGCCACCCACTGCGGCAAAGCCTTCTTAAACTGCTTGTTCATGTTTTAAAATCCTCCTTTTAATATTTATTTTTGGGACAAACTATTTCCTTGAGACAATTATTTTTTATCGAGTCTATATTTTAGAGTATATACCAAAGTTTTTACCTAAGGAAACATTTTTAAGATATAAATCTTATCTTTTCTTTTATAACGTTCGATTTTGGCTCTTCGAATGTGTAATATATAGGAGATGTCAGTCGGTTAAATCAAAGAAATCATACAAAAAGAAGGTGCAGGTCATGAACCCAGCAGGATATGGTCCTTATTGGAACAAACGTCGGCATATCCAGTTACGAAAAATACTACTCATTTTTATGCTGGTGTGTTGTCTGCTTGCCTTAACCTCCTGTGCTCGGGGTGACATCCATGTAGATGTTCATCTCGATCAAAGTGTAGATATGGATGCAACATTCAGTGTAAACAACCAGACACTGGTGATGTTGGACAATCCCGGCCTGCTCGACCGATTAGTTCAACGTATACAAAGCAACAATGTAAATGTAAAGCCGCTATCGGAACAGGGGCGGAAGGGATATCAAATAAAGGGGCATTATCAAGGGGATTGGAGCACAAACCAAAAAAATCCCGATCAGGGTTTACATCTGCCTGAGGGATTAGAAATAAAACGCGCTGTGAGCCAGCATTTTTTCACAACAAATATGGATCTTACGCTTAAGCTTGATCTGCCTCGGATGCTTCCTGAAGAAGCCCGTGGCCTGAGTGATAAATTAGAACAAATGAATGTGTTTGCACGCAAATTACTAGAGCGACAATTGGACCTTAACTTCAGTCTCTCCCTACCTATCCAGCCTGCTTCCAGCAATGCGGACCGGGTGTCGGATGACGGAAAAACACTCTATTGGGACATTGCTCCATTAGAGCCTAACGAGCTAAAATTGTCGGTCAACGTACCCAATGTACGACATATCGTGTATGTATCGGTTACGGGGCTCATACTGATCGTGGTAGCCGTGATACTACTGATTCATAATTACCGTCGCAAAAATAAACATAAAAAAGACAACTAAAAAAATCGTTTCCTAATTTCTGGTGGGGGGATCTGGCATTGATCCTCTTCATCCTTGCCAAACCAACGATATCGGTTACGCGCTACCCAGTTATAGACAGCATCGCGTACAAAGCGGGGAACCAAGATGAGCACATAGGCCACCGGATACGGAAAACGAAGGCGCTTGGCAATCCGCAAAGCTGCGGTAGACCTTGTATAATACGTACCGTCTTCAATCAGTACGAACGTATCCAGCTGATCTGTAGACAGTCCACCTGCATGTAAAAGTTCCTGTCCCACCTCGGATTGCAGGGAACCAAAATGAAATATTCCCTTAGGATCACGTTTGATAATGAAGCGGGTTGCTCCCTGACAAAAGTGGCATACCCCATCCACCAATACAATGGAATGTCCAGTATGCACATGATCAGACTGGTTCATCAACGTATTTCACCTCCACAGAGAAATCAACGGCATGGAAACACAACGATACGATTATAAACAAAAAAACGCCGAAAGTATCCGACGCTTGTTTAGGAATGTATAATCCTTATCCTGTTCGAAAAACTAGCTCAACGCTTTCTCAAACAGCTGTTTTGCATTAATTTGCTCTAAAAACTCATCATGGAACTGATCCATACACTTGCAGATAAAATCCTTATGGCATACCGGGCAAGGTGTCGTTAGCAGTCGACTAATATTCGTCAAAGTCCACTCCGGATTACGTTGAGAAAAAACGCGGCACTCCGTTCCATCGGCCAAACTCATTTCAAACTCATAAAGCCCTTCCTTTTCGTTGCTGCCAGCCAGCGTGAAATTAACAATATTCGGTCTGTAAGACATCATATCACCCGTATTTTTCAAATTTGTTTCGTACCTGATGACCAGAATCACCTATGACATCTTAATGAATTTTGGCGATGATGTCAAATGGTCGCAAATCTCAGCAGCCAGGATCTAGGTGCAAAAGCCGCCGATCAATCGGCGGCCGCATGTAGAACTTTTAAAAATACGGTCAAATGACGTTAAGTTCAACATCAATGTTACCGCGAGTTGCTTTGGAGTACGGACAAAAATCATGTGCTTGGCGCGCCAAATCTTCAGCCTGGGAACGCTCGATTCCTGGCATTTTCACATCCAGACGCACTGCTAGCTGGAAGCCGCCGTCGCTAGAGTCCTTGCCAATCGATACGTGGCTGGTGACCTCTACATTGTCTACCTTTACCTTGGCTTTCCGGGCCACATTCGCCAACGCGCTCTCATAGCATGCGCCGTAGCCTGCTGCAAACAGCTGCTCCGGATTCGTAGCGTCTCCACCTGCGCCACCCAGCTCCTTCGGCGTGCTCAGCTTATGCTTCAAAACCCCGTCGGAAGAAGCAACTGAACCGTCTCTCCCACCATGTACTGTTGCTGATGCTGTGTATAACGCTTCCATGATTTCATCTCTCCTTCTGTACTTTTTTTTGCATTCCACAGGAATTCTCGTCATGTTAATACATGATTTCCCTCTCGTATGTACTTTAAACAAGCCAAGCAAAATGAATCATTTTAAAACTCCCCTTAGGGGCAATATTGCTTGGTTTTTTCCCTTGTTTACTTTTATTAAAATGGTCAACTGCTTCAAAAATACGACAAATTTGCTTGTCCACATAAAAGTTGCACTAGACAAAAACTATTGTGGGTGTACAATAGGGATAACACAATCGCTATGTCACTAATAATATAATTCAACATGGATAAAGAAGGTGAAGCGTATGAAAAATTCAAAGGGCAACTTCGCGGAAATCGCTTCACTGTCGGAAGTGAATCGTTCTTTAAGCGTCCCGAAGGACGGCACCTGGTTTCGAAAATTTCTTGCCTTTGCCGGACCCGGCTATATGGTCGCTGTCGGCTATATGGACCCCGGCAACTGGGCCACAGACATCGCTGGTGGATCGAAATTCGGCTACACACTGCTTAGTGTCATTCTGATCTCCAATCTGATGGCTATCCTGCTGCAAGCCCTAGCCGGCAAGCTCGGCATTGCCACAGGTAAAGATTTGGCTCAAATGTGCCGTGACGCCTACAGTCGCCCTGTAGCGATTAGCTTATGGTTTTTATGCGAAATTGCCATTGCAGCCATGGATTTGGCTGAGGTCATCGGTTCAGCCATTGCGCTAAAGCTGCTGTTCGGTCTACCGTTACTATACGGGGTCATCATTACCGCATTTGATGTCATGCTCATTTTGCTGCTGCAAAACAAAGGCTTTCGGGCATTGGAAACCCTCGTCATTGTACTAATGGCTACGATTGCCGGCTGTTTTGGCATTAATCTTATTTTGGCACAGCCGGAATGGGGCGGCGTATTGGGGGGCTTTGTGCCGGACTCGCAAATTTTGACGAATCCAAGCATGCTGTACATTGCGATCGGTATTATGGGCGCTACCGTAATGCCGCATAACCTGTATCTGCATTCTTCTATTGTACAAACTCGCAAATATGAGAGGACATCAGCAGGTAAACGGGAAGCTATTACATTTGCGACCTGGGATTCCAGTATAGCGCTGATGTTCGCTCTATTCATTAATGCAGCCATCTTGATCGTAGCAGCTGCCGTATTCCATACAGCAGGAAAAACAGATGTAGCAGAGATTAGTGATGCCTATTATCTGCTTTCGCCCTTACTCGGAACCACACTTGCGAGCATACTGTTTGGGGTGGCGTTACTCGCCTCAGGTCAAAACTCGACCGTAACAGGCACTTTAGCTGGACAAATCGTGATGGAGGGCTTCTTGAACCTTCGTCTCTCACCTTGGCTGCGTCGTTTGGTGACCCGCCTTATCGCGATTGTTCCAGCGGTCATCGTCACAGCGATTGCAGGTGAAAAAGGTGCCGAAGAGCTGCTTGTGCTGAGTCAGGTTATTTTATCCATCCAGCTTCCTTTTGCTATCATTCCATTACTGCTCTTTACCAGTGACAAAAAGATTATGGGTGAATTCGCGAATAAAATGTGGCAAAAAGTATTGACCTGGATCGTGACTGCTATCATCATTGTCTTAAATGTGGTGCTCATCATCCAAACAATTTCAGGCTGACAGGCTGTTTGCAAGTAACCAGTAAAAAAAGAGGTATTCCAGGAAGCAAAATAGCCATGGAATACCTCATTTTTCATAATCCCCGTACCCATGACAAATGGAATACTCCCCAATTGTAGAATGCTCCTGAGTACAACACGTGTGATGGTTCTTGGGCTGAAGCCAAATGTCCATCAAACAATGATACTTCCTTTGTAGCGACCCACCTCAGAATATCCCAATCCGTAGAAAAAAGGTATCCCTCCACGCTTATCGCTCGGGGATACCTTTTTCATCTATCTATGACTTAACTGGCTTAACCTTCATTAGCGCTTCAAGCGCGAGATTCAGCTTGAGCACGTTCACACGCGGCTCGCCGAACACCCCGGCGCTGCGGCCTTCTGTCTGCTCCTGCACCATTGCCTTCAGCTGGTCCTGCTCAATCCCCGTCAAGCTGCTAATACGCGGAATTTGAGCCTGTGCCGCCTGTGGCGAGATGTGCGGGTCCAGACCAGAGCCGGAGTTCGTAATCAGGTCCAATGGAACCTGACTTACGGGTACATCCGGGTTATGCTTCTGCCAATCCGCAATAGAATCCTTGATCCGCTGCACCAATGCCGGATTGGACGGCGCATAGTTACTTGAGCCTGAGCCTGCCCCATTGTAATCAATACTTGATACCCGGCCTTGGAAAAAAGCGGGATTAGTAAAGGACTGTCCAATCAGCTCGGAGCCAATTACCCGCCCCTCCGCATCACGAAGCATACTGCCATTTGCTTGCTGCGGAAACAGGATCTGCGCTACCCCTGTACTGACTAGCGGATATGCCAATCCGCACAACAGGATCATTAGCACAGAGGTTCGTAAAGCCACTCCAATAACTGTACTTCCTCGCATCTCTTGTCTTCCTGGTTGATTTTCCGCAACCGCCTTCGTTCCTGTACGTATGTTATGACCTTGTCCCACAGATCCTGCTTTTTCATGTGCAGCAAATCTGCGTCCAGACAACATCCGATAAAAACCACTCATGTCGCTCACCCTTTCTGCGCTAAATCCACAAATGCACTAGCAAATCAATAGCCTTGATGCCGACAAACGGTACCACCATACCGCCCAGCCCATAAATCAGTAAATTCCGTCCCAACAGACGATCCGAGCTCATCGGCTTATACTTTACACCCTTCATTGCGAGCGGAATCAGAAGTGGAATAATGACTGCATTAAAAATAAGCGCCGATAAAATAGCCGATAACGGGGAACCCAGTCCCATGACATTCAATGCACCCATTTGCGGAATGGCCAGCATGAACATCGCCGGAATGATGGCAAAATATTTGGCAACATCGTTCGCAATACTGAACGTTGTCAATGCCCCGCGCGTCATAAGCAGTTGCTTCCCGATGGCGACCACCTCAATAATTTTGGACGGATCGGAATCCAGGTCCACCATATTCGCAGCTTCCTTGGCCGCGACCGTACCGCTATTCATGGCAAGACCGACATCTGCCTGAGCCAGCGCAGGCGCATCATTGGTGCCGTCTCCGGTCATGGCCACCAGCTTGCCCTGCTCCTGCTCACGGCGGATAACCGCGATTTTGTCCTCCGGCTTGCTTTCTGCAACAAAGTCGTCCACACCTGCTTCGCGTGCAATGGTCGCAGCGGTCAGTGGATTATCACCGGTACACATAATCGTACGGATACCCATTTCCCGGAGCTGATCAAAGCGCTCCTTCATACCTGGCTTCACCGTATCCTTCAAATAAATAATGCCGTATATCCGATCATCCAGCGCCACTGCCAGCGGTGTACCTCCTTCTGCGGCTACCTGATTCGCTTTTTCCTCCAGATCGGCCGGAACACTGCCTTTTTGTGATACAATCCACTGCCGAACAGAGTCCACGGCGCCTTTACGTACTCTTCGTCCATCGGCGAGATCCAGACCACTCATCCGGGTTTCTGCCTTGAACTCGATAAAGGCTCCACCTGCTGCCAAGGAATCGTCCAGTGTATATTCCTGCTTGCGCATCAATTCCAGTACTGAGCGTCCCTCTGGCGTCTCATCCTTGAGTGAACTCATCGCCGCCCATTTCGCTAGCTCTGCCTTTTCTATACCATCCACCACCACGAATTCACTCGCCATCCGGTTTCCAAAGGTGATGGTACCCGTTTTATCGAGAATCATCGTATTGATGTCCCCGGATGCTTCTACCGCCTTGCCTGACATAGCCAGCACGTTAAACTGGGTAACCCGGTCCATACCAGCTATCCCAATGGCCGACAAAAGCCCGCCAATCGTGGTCGGTATCAGACAGACCAGCAACGAAATCAGCACGGGAACAGGCAAATCAATCTTAAAATGACGGGCTATCGGGGCCAGCGTCACCACGACAATGAGAAAAATAATCGTCAAGCTGATCAGCAATGTATTCAGCGCAATTTCATTTGGCGTTTTTTGCCGCTGTGCACCTTCTACAAGCGAAATCATTTTATCAATAAACGTCTCACCCGGCTCAGTTGTAATCCGCACCTTAATGCGGTCACTGACCACCCGCGTCCCGCCAGTTACCGAGCAAAAGTCACCGCCCGATTCCTTGATGACCGGAGCCGACTCTCCCGTAATCGCAGATTCATCCACCGAGGCCAGACCTTCAATGACCTCACCATCGCTTGGAATCATTTCGCCCTGAGAAACAATTACCACGTCACCTTTACGCAATGCTGTCGAGCTGACCACCTGAATCTCATTCCCGACGAGCTTATTAGCTTGTGAATCCTGCTTGGATTTTTTCAAGGAAGCAGCCTGTGCCTTCCCCCGTCCCTCTGCGAGCGCTTCGGCAAAGTTAGCAAAAAGCAATGTAAACAACAGAATAATAAAAACAGCCAAGTTAAAGCCCATCTCATTACCGGCTCCAAAATAACCGGGAAGCAGCAGCATGAGCAGCACGACCAATGTACCGATCTCTACGACGAACATGACAGGATTTTTCATCATGATCATCGGATTTAATTTTATAAAGCTATCCTTGACTGCCTGCTTCAAGATGCTTCTATCCAGCATGCGTTTGCGTTCTTCCTTCATGATCAAGCACCCCGTTCATCCATTCTCATTTTCTTCTTCATTACATGGTCAAAAATTCAGCTACAGGCCCTAATACGATCACCGGCAAAAAGGTTAACGCACCAATCAACAGGACAACTCCGATTAGAATAGCTCCAAACAGCTTGTTGTCCGTGCGCAGTGTGCCCGTCGTCACCGGGGTCGGTGCTTTGGCATTCAATGAAGCCGCTACAGCCAGCAATGCAATCATGGATACATATCGTCCAAAGAACATAACGGCTCCTGTTGTTACGTTCCAAAACACGTTGTTATCTGCAAGACCTTCAAATCCCGAACCGTTATTTGCCGCAGATGATGCATATTCATAAAGCACCTGAGTCAACCCGTGGTATCCGGGATTAGAGACTGCATCGTATCCCCAATGGCTCATAAACGCAAGCGCAGTTGGAGCGAGAATGAGAAACGGATGTACCAAAATGGCAATCGCAATCAGCTTCATTTCTTTGCCTTCAATTTTCCTACCCATAAATTCCGGGGTTCTTCCGACCATCAGTCCACATATAAACACTCCCAGAATTGCATACATCAGCATATTCATCAGTCCGACGCCCTTGCCGCCAAAGATGACGTTTAGCATCATTTCTCCCAAAGCAGCCATACCACCTAGCGGGGTCAGTGTATCATGCATATTATTGACCGAACCTGTCGTTGCCGCCGTTGTGACCGTAGTGAATAATACCGATTGTCCAATGCCGAAACGAACCTCTTTCCCTTCCATGCTTCCCTGAGATGCATCCACCCCCAGTGTCTGGATTAACGGATTACCTGTCTTCTCCGACACATATGTAATGGATAGAAAAATAAGAAACAATACCATCATCGAGCTGAAAATAATCCAGCCCTGCTTGCGATTACGGGCAAACAAGCCAAAAGTATACGGCAGCGAAGCCGGCATTACCCACATGGCTAGAATCTCCAGTACGTTCGTCCAAGGACTTGGATTCTCAAAAGGGTGCGCAGAATTAGCTCCAGCATAACCGCCCCCGTTCGTGCCCAAATGCTTGATAGATTCCAGTGAGGCAATGGGCCCCATAGCAATCTGCTGCTGTGTACCGCTTAAAGTTGTAATATCCGCCGTAGATTGTAGCGTTTGCGGTACCTTTAGCCCTACCAGCACCAGCGTAAGCACAAAGGCAAGCGGCAGGAAAATCCGTATGATGGCTTTAATAAAATCTTGAAAAAAATTGCCCAGCCCTTCACCGCGCCGCGTCAAACCTCTCATAAAAGCCGCAGCAACCGATAATCCAGATGCAGCCGAAGTAAACATCATCATCGTGATGAACGCCATCTGTGTCAGATACGTAAGCCCGCTTTCACCGCTATAATGCTGGAGATTCGTATTGGTCATAAAGCTGATTACGGTATTAAAGGCCAATGACGCTTCCATATTACTGTTTCCAACCGGATTGCCCGGGAGTATCGCCTGCAAGCGCAATAGCAGATAGCTGATCCCTACAAGCACCACATTGGTTGCAATGAAACTCAAAGCATATGTGGTCCAACGCATGCTTTCCTGTTTCTTCAAGCCTATAGCCTTATAAATCAGCTTTTCCGTCCCAGCAAAAATCCGATCCGTCCGATTCGGTTCATTTGAAAATACGTGATACATATAGGTCCCCACTGGCTTAACCAAGAGCAGCAATATGACAATCACAATTCCAATTTGCAGTAGCTCCATCCTCTATTCCTCCTTAAAATGCTCCTGCATTTGGAACAACAGACCTAATTCAGACCATCCATTGAGTGCACACGTTTGCGAATATGCCCTTGATGCTTCATTCTTGATCTGCTGTTCCCGCCTGCTCGATCCTATCGTTGACTAGAACTTTTCAGGATTCAGGAGTGCGTAGATTAAATACACGAACACAATAACCGTGAGCCCTAGCACAACGATCATCCTTTTCGCCCTCCTTTTGAGGTCTGCACATCACACCAGCGTATAAACAGCAATATCACTCCATAACTCACAGCCATTACGAGCAGCATGTATAAATCCATCATGTTCCTATCCTCCGTATCGCTCCTCAGATTGTCCTTTTGATCCATCATAAAATCTTAAACCAGCTATGTTATAAGTGCTTATCCGTTCAGCAAGAAACCCACCTCTCCGTTCAATGTGTAGATCACATGGTCCGCTCCCAATCCCCGATAAATTCCTTGTGGATTACAGCCGTGCGTAATAACATAGATCGGTTCTGATGTTAGTGGCCGACATATTTGCAGGAAACGGCAAGTCAAATTCAAGCTGTTTTCGAACAAATACACACTCCCAATTTCTTTACTAGGAAAATTCCATTTTCCCGCTTGCATCGTATTGATGCGCACAATGTGCTCCACACCCATTTTTTTGAGCTGTCGTTCCTCCTGGGTACTGTTTGTGAGAACTGCAAACGCCAATTTTTTGAACATGAGCAATTTCACAAAACTTCTGCCCGCTTCATTCGGTGCAGTGACAATAATTAACCGACCTTCCATCAGTAGCTCCTCTCCCGGTATAAAAAGACAACAAAAAGAAGCCGAAGGAAAAAGGCTTCCTCCGGCTTCATACATTCCATGATAAAATAAACCATGGCTGCACACGGCGGTTTGTTGCCTCTCCCTGTACGCTTACGAGGTTAGCTGTCGGATTCGGACGTGAGAGTCGCCCTATTTACGGCACTTGACCGAAAAATTCACCCCATGAGACACGCGGCTTTCAAAGCCGTACATGTTCGTTGGTTCCCCCGCTTTTGCAACTGCAAAATTCAGCGCTTTAGACAATTCGTTGTTGCTTCATTGTTGTTAATTTGAAATTACGTCTTGAATCATACACCCGTGCAAGGAAGACTGTAAAGCTCAACAGCAAGGCTATAAATCGACCTTTAGAGCATAAAAGATTAATAATAACGCTTACAACACATCTATGCTTCTCACATCTCTCGAAATCTCTATATTTCACCCCTTTTTGAAAATGAAAGGCATGTCAATATTGGCGTAGGGTAAGGCATGGTTGCTCCTTAATTGTAAAAAGGAAAGAAAATACGCTATATGTACCAGATAATTACCGATTAAACCCGTTTTTATGAGAAAGAACTCCTCAATTAGCCCCATTTGAAGCGCAATTTACCGTTTTGAACAAAAGATGATTTTACAATAGTTCAATGCCTGTATACTCTTCCTGGCTTGCAACCTTCCCTTGAGTTGTTTACAATTTAATTGTAGACTATTGAACGAGGAGGAATAGCATGAGCGTATATGAATATAATGCGCAGACCCTGCAAGGAGCGCAAATTCCTTTATCCACATATGAAGGGAAAGTTCTTCTTATCGTGAACACTGCCAGCAAATGTGGGTTAACCCCCCAATATAAAGCACTACAAGAGCTATACGACCAGTATCATGAACAGGGGCTCGAAATTTTGGGATTTCCCAGCAACCAGTTTGCCAAACAAGAGCCGGGTTCCAACGAGGAGATCTCCGAGTTTTGCCAACTCAATTATGGTGTGACCTTTCCGATGTTCGCCAAAACAGATGTCAATGGTGATCAAGCTCACCCTTTATTTCGTTACCTGACCCACACTGCTCCGGGCGTATTGGGCTCTAAAGCGATCAAATGGAATTTTACTAAATTCTTAATTACACGAAAAGGTAATGTATTTAAGCGTTATGCGCCGCAAACCACTCCAGATAAGCTTGCAGGAGATATTGAAAAGCTTTTGCAGGAAAACTGACAATCTTTCTTCATAACAGTTAACGAGCGATCCGTTGTCATGGGTCGCTTCTGTGGCGGGATGTATAAAGAAAGTTAACAAAAAAAAGCATCCCTTCACATAAAACGTGTCAGGATGCTTTTTAACTAGGTATTGCACATAATGCGGTCGAGAGGACTCGAACCTCCACGGGCGTACGCCCACTACCCCCTCAAGATAGCGTGTCTGCCATTCCACCACGACCGCATGTCATAATGTATTGAGGCAACAGATTTATTATACTCTCTCAGCAACAATTTGTAAACAGAAATATAATAATTATTTTATATGTCGCTTTATATAACATATATGAGACATAAGAATATTTTATTTGACATAAAATATTCTTATGTAAATATATATTACATAATCATTTAAGTTAACTCATTATAAACAATATTAAGTTAAATAATATTACACAGGTATTCACTTCAAGGAGGCGAACCATCCTGCATAAAGGTAACCGATTGCTAAACTACGCATTATTGTTGGACCCTTCCCTACCCGTTGGTGGTTTCACCCGATTTCACGGACTGGAGGAACGTTTCCGCAATGGATACTTGAACAGTCTACAAGATCTGGAGCATTACATGCGGGACGAGTGGTATCCTCACATTACAACCCTTGACGGCATGGCCATCAAAAATCTGTATGTCGCCATCCAGCAGAATGACGGTTGGCGAATCGCCCTTATTGATAAAATGCTGTATACCCAACATCCTTCCTCGCAGCATATAAAAGAGTCGCGACTTTCCAGTCAGCGTCTGCTCAAGCTCACAAAGGCTCTCTATCCTTGGCTAGAATTTGACCAACTGGAAGACACACTCATTCAATACAAGGCAATCGGCACACTTGCTACTGTCCACACTTGGATTAACTTCCTCCTCGACACTGATATAGAACAGACCATTCACGGCTATTTTGCCACAGCGGTATCCTTCTGTGTCGAAGATGCCTTCAGACTGCTCAATCCTCCTTACGAGGAAAAAAATTCTCTTATTGCTCGCATGACCAGCGAGCTGCTCACCACCTGGAAGAAGTCTAACAAACCTAAGCCAAGCTCATTTCAGCGTCACCTTCTCCACAAACATCGAACCAACTCCTACATCACTCAGCCACCTTATATGAGCCAAAGTAGCCAATTGGATGCATCCAGGTCCCTTTCCTCCCCAGAGCTGTTTAAACGCCTTCCAGCATCCCTCTGATGCTTCATCTCACCAATCTAACAGTCATAATAAAAAATACTCTGTCCTTTCCTCAAGCGGCAGAGTATTTATTTATTCATCTATCCGAATTCACACCAATAACAGTCTATAGCCGGATTATTTACACTTCATACACTTAATTAAGTATTTTTTTAACGAAATAACGTATTTACGATTGTATAAACACGTATAAAAGTGTATCATAGTTTTAGATGGTTAATTCTAACATGTTTACTGATGATTATTATATCACACCAATTATTCTGCAAGAATCCGTAAGGGGCGATTTCTCTTGAACAACAAAATGCCTGTCACCTCCTTCGGGTGGGCCATCAAACAAAGGCTTGTCGAACTTCGACTGGATCAGAAAACATTTTGTGAGACACATAACATCCCGCCTTCACGCTTGTCCAATCTGATTCATGGCACCCGCAAAGCACAGAGGTACAGAAAACAAGTTGCTGCAATTCTGAATATCGACGATAACGATTATAAGGAGGCGACACCGCACTAATCCCAACAAGTATTTCAACAACAGTCATGCCGCCATATGATCGAGCAACCAAATAAACCCGTAAACCGAACCCCTCAGTCCGTTTTACGGGTTGTTCACCCAGATACTCAGCCATAAGTTACTCAGGCTTTACTTTGTCCTTCTCCCTTTTTTGCTTACGGTATTTGGCAAATTCAACATATTCTAAAATAAAGTTCTGTTCCTCTGTCTCCAGATCTTCTGCCTGGCAATTCAGTGGCCCCATCACCCCAAAAAAATAAGCAGCCTTCTGCTCCTGAAGCACGCCTTCCCCCGGCTTGATCCCTTTCATCAACCAATCGAGCGATACATTAAAAAAGTCCGAAATTTGAATCAAATGGGCGGTACCCGGCGTTGTTTTTCCCCTTCTCCAATCACCGAGATTTCCTGAACTGATTTTAAGCTTCTCACAAAATGCCTTCTTGGTCATTCCTCGATCCTTAATTAAAGCTTCAATCCGCTGATAAATAGTTTGATCTCCCACAATGGTTCCCCTCCGAACGCTGTAACTTTTTTCTAATTACTTCCAATCATGCACATTGGATCACACTCATCAAATCCCACAGCCAATTACTAACCCGTAGTTGAATTGTGCTGGTTTTTCTCTTTACGAAAGCGGGTAAATTCAATATACTCAAGTATAAAATCTCTTTCCGCCTCACTTAGTGATTCTCCTTGGCAATTCAATTGCCCTGAAGCTTCAAAAAAATAAGGGTCTTGCGACTCCTTTAGCACCTTACCCTGCACGTCTCGACCCAGCATAATCCAATCCAGACTGGCATCAAAAAACGAAGCGATTTCAATGAGTTTATTCGTGCCCGGTGTCGTTTTTCCTCTTTTCCAATCTCCAAAGTTTCCAGTACTAATGCCTAACTGCTGACAAAACGCCTTTTTCGTCATCCCTCGTTCCTTAATGAGCTCCTCAATGCGTTGGTAAATAGATTGCATAGAAGTCCCTTCCTCCCTAGCAGGCTCTCAAATAACGATATCATGTCCCCTGTTCCTAATTCAAAGATCACGTGTGCTAAAATTACCGAATTATGTATGTTGGCTTTCATTATACCACAATATGCAACAAAAACCGCCCGTTTTCCGAAGAAAGGGCGGTTTTTAAGTCAGTTCGCTCATGCTAATCATGTAGTAGCGTTATCGATTTTAAGTAGAATCTGCTTCAATTCGTTCAACGTTTCACTCAAGTGCAACAAATCTTCTTCTGGAAGATACACCAGTCGCTCTTGAATTTTATTGGAGAAGGTATGAAATACCTGTTCACAAAAAGCGTCGCCTTCTTCTGTAATAGCTACGTTCACAACTCTACGATCCGAGTCACACGATTGGCGGTCAGCCAGCCCATGCTCCACCAGCTTATCCAGCAGAGGAGTCATGTTGGGACGTGAGACGTTAAGTTGTTTGGACAAATCTGATACCGTAGACGAACGCACTTCACGCAGAAGCATTAACACCTGAAAGTTATTAGGTGACAAATGCAAAGGAAGATCAAGCGGACCGTAGGTGAAAAATTTCTTCTTCACAATCGGAAACAAGCCCAAAATATTTTCTGATATATTTCCTAACAGTTGAGTGTCCATATTTTTCACCGTCACTTCATAAGTTTATATATTTATTATTCTATAACATTATGGCGTCATATTATACTATGGAATCATTATTTCATCATAATCATTGTTTAATTCCATCAATGCACAAATAAAAAAAGCCTCTAACGCGAGAGACTTTTCCGTTTATTCCATTGATGCGGTCGAGAGGACTCGAACCTCCACGAGCATACGCTCACTACCCCCTCAAGATAGCGTGTCTGCCATTCCACCACGACCGCATAACAAAATATAAATGGTGAGCCATGAAGGACTCGAACCTTCGACACCCTGATTAAAAGTCAGGTGCTCTACCAACTGAGCTAATGGCTCATGCTGTTCATCCAAGCTGTCCGCCACTAGACTAGACCTCAGGAATTTCCCTTAAGCATGCAACATGTAGTCTGTAAAGACAACAATGACCCGTAGGGGATTCGAACCCCTGTTACCTCCGTGAAAGGGAGGTGTCTTAACCCCTTGACCAACGGGCCTTATGATATACACCAACTTGGCGACAAGAAAGAGTATATCAAATAAAATAGTAAATGACAATACTTATTTTTATAAATTTTAAAAAAACTATTTTTTTATAATTAAAAAAATGCATATTCACTTACACTTCCTTATCTCCAATTCTCTATTTCTTAAAAAATCACCATAATCGATTGCAATATCACTTACATTTACTTATAATCACTTACGAGATACCGAAATTATTATATATTAGAGGAGCTTTCTATGTATCAGGAAGAACGAATGTTAAAAATCTTGGAGTACTTACAGCTTCACAAGCGCATTTCGGTGGATGATATTTGTGAAATTTTTAATGTTTCACGAGATACTGCCCGTCGAGACCTGGTAAAGCTTGAGGAGCATCAAAAAATTATTCGCACCCGCGGCGGCGCTCTTCTTCCTAAACTGCATCACGATCCAATTGGAAACTATAACGAAAGACTACTAACTGTATCAGAGGAAAAACAAGTCATCGGACAACTGGCTGCCAGCATGGTACGAGATAGGGATCGTATTATATTGGATTCCTCGACCACCGTACAGGCATGTGCAGAAAGACTGAATGTGCGCGAATGTTCGGTCATCACCAATTCAATTAATCAGGCTGACGTGCTATCCAGAAAGGACGGTGTCTCCATTCATCTGTTGGGAGGCCACCTGCAAAAAGAACACCGGTATGTATATGGCTCGGCCGTAATCGCCACTTTGTCTCGCTATTTTGTAGACAAAGCTTTTATCGGCATTGGAGGTATATCCGCTCACGGACTAAGCCTGATTCATGAAGAAGACGGTATGCTGAAGCATCAGATGATGAAACAGGCAGATCAAGTGATCGTCCTTGCGGATCATTCGAAATTCGGAATCAATTTTCCGTATCGTTTTGCGGATTTGTCTGAAATAAATATCGTGATCACCGATCGTTTGCCAGAACCAGCAATGCTGGAAATCTTGCAACATCATGATATTGAAGTGGTTGTCCCCTCGTAGCATTGAAGTTAATTCCTCTTACTAGATTCAAAATATATAACTGAGAGATCAAAAGACAGGAGCTGGAGAGAAATGAAACTGTTCGCGATTGATATGGATGGAACACTGCTGAACGAGGAAGGAAAAATAAGCAAAGCGAACGCTGAGGCCATTCGCAAGGCGCAGCAGCAAGGTGTCCAAGTGACGATTGCCACCGGCAGAGCCGCTTATGATGCCTGGACGAAACTAGAGGAAGCAGAGCTTGTCACTCCTGTCATTGGAGCAAACGGCGCCACTGTACATGATGTGCATCGTCGCCAGTTAACCTCTACTCCCATGGGCCGGAGCGAAACATTTGAAGTGCTGAGCTGGCTTGAGGATAACAACTTCTATTATGAGGTCATGACAGACCGGGCCATTTATTCTCCACAAAAGGGACATCAGCTACTTGCTGTTGAAATGGACCGCTTGCTGAGTACCAACCCGGATATTTCGCTGGATACTTTATTACATGCAGCTGAAAAGCAATATGAACAGACCGGGCATACCCGCATCGCTTCATATGAGCAGATTCCTCTGGATGTAGAGATATATAACGTGCTCTGCTTCTCCTTTGATCATGCCAAATTGGAACGAGGGCGTGAACGTTACCGGGATGTTCAGGGCCTGAACATGGTCATCTCTTCAGACCATAACTTTGAAGTCGAGCACAAGGATGCTTCTAAAGGTAATGCATTGCGTTATCTCGCGAATCATCTGGGCATCCCCATGGAGGAAGCGGTAGCGATCGGAGACAGCTATAACGATATTTCCATGCTAACGATGGCTGGGAGAGGTATCGCCATGGGCAATGCAAAAGACGATATAAAGGCAGTCTGCACCGACGTTACCCTGACCAATGTAGAAGATGGCGTTGCCCATGCTCTGCTGAATCTACTCAAAACCGTCGAGGCTGACGCCGTGAAATAGAAGGGACTCGTTGCGTACTGCGTACAACTCAGACTAACGCTGCTTCATGCTGTACGCAACACGTCCGTCTTACATATAGCAAATTCTTAAAAACAGATCTAGACGAAAAAGACGCTCGTAAGCATCATACCATGCATACGAGCGTCTTTATTCTGCTTATAAACACCAACGGAGAGAGAGGGATTCGAACCCTCGCACCGCTTACGCAGTCTAACCCCTTAGCAGAGGGTCCCCTTATAGCCACTTGGGTATCTCTCCATGGCTCCCCGAACAGGACTCGAACCTGTGACAACTCGATTAACAGTCGAGTGCTCTACCAACTGAGCTATCAGGGAACATTACTGTAAATTATCATACAGTACGGTTAATTTACCATGAATCAGGGGGTTTCGTCAAGTGCCAACAAACGAAGTTTACCTCCACATTTTCCACAGCGATATCGCTGTGGGTTCATTTTACGCTTGCGCATATACTCATGTTGACAGGAAACGCACACCAGCTTGTACCGATAAGGCTGAGGCTTTCTTCCCATTCTTCCCGGCAGAGTCTGACAATGCCTGCTCCCTCCTACACGGGCCAGCCATGCTTTGAAATCAGCATCGCGATGCTTATAACCCATTCCGCGCAGATGCAGATGATAATGGCACAGCTCATGCTTTATTATTTTTTCCACCTCAGAACGTCCATAAGCTGCAAGTTGATGTGGATTAATTTCAATATGATGACTTTTCATAAAATATCGACCGCCTGTAGAAGACAGACGTGCGTTAAAGGTGGCTTGATGTTGAAACGGCACGCCGAAGCTCTCCAGCGAGATGCGCTCTACCCATGCTTGAAGTTCTTCATTACTCATGCAAAGTTTCATTGAATTGCCCAGAGACTTGAACTCCATCCTTATGGCGTACCTCCTTTGCTTCATACTGACAAGCATATTATAAAATAACGGCCGAAGTCTAACCCTGATTCACAAGCACACTTTAGGTATCCACCCCATATGCTAAACATACAGAAGTAACGCAGAGGAGGGGATCGGCTTGCCTCAATGGCTCAGCAACCAGCTCATGCGGGCCTTTTACAAAAAGGACCGACGCCAAATTAAACTGTTAAACGATTGTTGGTTTTTTTATCATAAAGCACCTGGTATAGAATTTGATGCCAACAACGGGTAAAAGCAGAAAATCATCCCAAATGGAAAGCCGGAATCTCCAAACATGGTTCGGAGATTCCGGCTTTTTTTATACCTTCATAAAAGGTTATACAGCTTTATTTAAACCACTATGCCTGTGACTGCACATCTGTGGGAGGTTTCATGGTCAGACCTACCCTGCCTTTTTTCAAATCAACATTCAACACCCACACTGTTACGTTATCACCGACAGATACAACATCCATCGGATGCTTTACGAAACCACTGCGCAGCTGTGAAATATGAACCAACCCGTCACTTTTAATACCGATATCAACAAACGCGCCGAAATCTATGACATTGCGGACAGTTCCCTGAAGTTCCATGCCTGGTGCCAGATCCTCGATCTTCAACACATCCTTGCGGAATACAGGCAATGGCAGCTCGTCGCGCGGGTCACGTCCCGGCCGCTGGAGGCTGTCCAAAATATCCCGCAATGTTGGCACACCCACTTCCAGCTTCGCTGCCAACTGCTCAATATTGGACACATTCAGCGCTTCTGTTGCAGCTTTCGAACCCAGATCATGAGCACTGATGCCCAGTTCCGCCAGCAGGCGGTCTACGACAGCATACGACTCAGGGTGGATCGGCGTGCGATCCAGAGGATTCTCGCCACCCGGTATACGGATAAAACCAATGGATTGCTCGTAGGTTTTTGCACCAAGCCGCGGCACCTTCTGCAACTGACGGCGGTTGCTGAATTTTCCGTTCTCCTCACGGTACTTAACGATATTTTTAGCAATTGTCGCGTTGATCCCTGCCACGTAAGACAACAGCGCCGAGGAAGCTGTGTTCACATCCACGCCGACGTGGTTAACAGCCGATTCTACAACGTCCTTCAAACTTTCATCCAGATGTTTCTGCGACACATCGTGCTGGTATTGACCTACACCAATGGCCTTCGGCTCAATCTTAACCAACTCAGCCAACGGGTCCTGCACACGACGTGCGATAGACGCCGCACTGCGCTCAGCCACGTCCAAATCGGGAAATTCCTCCTGTGCCAGCTTGGAGGCAGAGTATACGCTCGCACCTGCCTCATTAACGATCAGATATGCGAGACTGCTGTCGCCAATATCCGCGATAACTTCGGCTACGAATTGCTCCGTCTCACGCGATGCGGTTCCGTTACCAATGACAATCAACTCGATACCATATTTGGCAATCAGCTGCTTGAACGTTTCGGCAGCCTCACGCTTCTTGTTGTTTGGTGGTGTCGGATACGTTACAGCCACTTCCAGCAGCTTGCCTGTGTCATCGACAACCGCCAGCTTGCAGCCTGTCCGATAGGCCGGATCGACTCCAAGCACACGACGCCCCTTGATCGGAGCCTGAAGCAACAGGCTGCGCAAATTGCCTGCAAAGATAGAGATGGCTTGTTGCTCGCCCTTCTCTGTCATTTCAGCGCGCACTTCACGTTCAATAGACGGCGCGATGAGTCTTTTGTATGCATCCTCAATGACACTGCGTAGCAGGTCCTCTACGACGGACGATCCTTTAATCACTTGACCCGCCACATAATTATAAATCGAATCCGGCGCTACCTCCAGACCAACCTTAAGAATACCTTCCCGCTCCCCGCGATTAATCGCCAGAATACGGTGGGGTGGCATTTTTTTAGCCAGCTCACGATAGCTGTAGTAGTTTTCATACACAGACTCTTGCTCGCTGTCCTTTGCTTCAGAGGTCAACATCCCATGATCCAGTGTATATCGGCGTACCCATTGGCGAATCGTCGCATCATCGGCTATATTTTCAGCCAAAATATCCAAGGCACCCTGGATGGCGGCCTCAGGGGTTTCAACTCCCAGCTCAGCATTTACATAGGCTTCAGCTTCTTTCAAAGCATCACCCTGCTTCGGCTGTCCCCATATCCAGATGGACAGTGGCTCCAAGCCCCGTTCCTTGGCCACACTGGCGCGCGTCTTGCGCTTTTGCCGATATGGACGGTACAGGTCCTCCACTTCCTGAAGTTTAACCGCAGAGGTGATAGCAGCTTGCAGCTCTTCTGTCAGCTTACCCTGTTCATCAATAATGCGGATGACCTCTACCTTACGATCCTCCAGATTACGCAAATACAGCACGCGATCTTCAATTTCACGCAGCTGATTTTCATCCAGCTCTCCTGTCATTTCCTTACGATAACGTGCGATAAAAGGAATGGTATTTCCTTCATCCAATAAACTTATCGTTGTCCGGATTTGCTTGAGTGCCAGCGACAGCTCACTCGCCACTTGTTTGACAATCCGTTCTTGGCGTTCTGCTTCGTTCGGCTCCTGCCCAATTTCCGTCTTTGTTTCCTCGTTAGACAAACCTATCCCTTCTTCCTCACAGCTCTTGTCATACATCATATCTTTTATTATCACAAAAAATGATTCAAAGCGCCAGCGGGTAGCGTAAAAGCAAGCCCTACCTATATTTTTCTTCGGACATGCAAAAGGACAGCGCTAATGCGCTGTCCTTTTCCCGTTTCACTCGTCGTTCCATCATACTAAAAATCAATCAAACCGAGACTGATTTGTAGTGAATCGCTCACTTTGCGCATGGTTTCTTCATCCAAATGGGTGATTTTGTCGGTAAGCCTTTGCTTGTCGATCGTCCGGATCTGCTCCAGAAGAACAACAGAATCACGATCAAAGCCATGCGTCGCCGCGTCGATCTCCACGTGTGTAGGCAGCTTTGCCTTCTGAATCTGTGCAGTGATAGCTGCTACGATCACAGTAGGACTAAACCGGTTGCCGATATCATTTTGAATGATCAGCACAGGTCTGACGCCACCTTGCTCGGAACCGACTACGGGTGAAAGGTCTGCAAAAAAAACGTCGCCGCGCTTTACGATCAATATGGATTACACCCCGCTAACTGTACGGCCCAAGGTGCTGTTTGCATCTTCCTCCGCGTGAAAGGCTTCGGATGCCATGGTCAAGTTAATTTTAGCCATCTCCATGTATCCACGCTGCATAGCTTCACGAATGTAACGTTTTTTACGTTCACTTACATAAAGCTTCATTGCCTGCCTGATAAATTCACTGCGGTTGGAATTTTCCATAGCTACGATCCCGTCCACTTCCTGCAAGAGATGATCTGGCAAACTGATCATTATTCTTTTGGTGTTCTGCAAATTGGCCAACTTCTCTTCCACCCCCAAAACCTTGTCGCCATTGTACCATTATAACGTTATTCCCGGTAATTTATTCAAACGGAATATAAAAGAATGTATATGATATTCGTATATCATCTATGCTGCATTCCATTATAAACTACGCAGTTCGTTTTCGTACAGGCGTTTGATCCCCGAAATACAAGTGTCAGCGGAGCCTAATGCGTCTTTTGACAGTTATAGCGCTCTTTTCTTTCCTTTGTACATATTTCGGGACGTTATACGAAAACTCCTGCTTTTATCCGGTAATTTGCGTTATGAAATTAATTCCAGCGGGTTGGAAGAAGTGAGTTCACCCGAACGACAGGAACATGATTTCGCATGTAAACACGCGGTACCCTGTCTGCGATCATGCAGATCACCTCGTAGTGGATCGTACCAAGCTTGGATGCCAGCTCGTCCGCCGCAATCATTTCGCCGGACTGCTGGCCGATGAGAACAACCTCTTCGCCGGTTTGAATTTCTTCCGCATCCTCTGCGAAAGATTGTAAGGATACCATACACTGGTCCATGCAGATCGTACCGAGTACAGGGACGCGACGACCGCGTATCAACACTTCGACCTTCCCACTTAGCATGCGGGAGTATCCATCCGCATAACCGATTGGCAGTGTGCCGATCCGCTCTTCACTAGAGGTTACATACCGGGTGCCATAACTAACTCCCCAGCCGGGAGGAAGCGTCTTGGTATAAACCACTGCTGTCTTTAAAGACAATACAGGCAACAGTTTAATGACTTGCCGGTTAACCTCATCAGATGGGTACAGACCGTATATACTGATGCCAATCCGCACCATATTGGGGGAAAGGGAAGGGGTATCAATGGTGGCCGCGCTGTTGCCCGTATGTATAATGGGAAAAGTAATACCTTGTTCCCTTAGCGCATCCGCCACGCCCCGAAACCGATCATATTGCAGCAGTGTATAGCCTTTATCTTCTTCATCCGCGCGGGCAAAATGGGTGTACATGCCTTCCAGCACCACTTGCTCTAATTCGCGAGCCTGCCGAACAAAAGCGACAGCCGCTTCTCCAGGCAGCAAACCGAGCCTTCCCATCCCGCTGTCTATTTTGATGTGCACCTTCAGCTTGCGTTCGCTTCCTTGACGGTCCAATCTGCGAATACCCTCCAGCACTTCCTCACTAAACACAGTTAATGAGATATCATGCTCCCAAGCTGTTTGGACAGCTTCAGGCGAAGTATAGCCGAGTACAAGGATCGGCAGTTCAATCCCCGCATGACGAAGCTCCAGAGCCTCATCCAGAAAAGCGACGCTCAAATAATCCGCACCAAGGCGTTCCATTTCCTTTGAAATTTCTACGGCACCATGTCCGTAGGCATTAGCCTTGACACAGACCAGCATCAGCTTATCCGCAGGCAATACCTTGCGAAAGGCTTCATAGTTGGCGCCAAGGTGATCCAGGTTGATTTCGGCCCGGGTCGATCTGTATTGTGCTTGCAAAATCCAGTCACCTTCTTCAATTGTTAGCCTGTAACGTAACCTTTACCATTCAGTTGTAGCAAAATCCTTGCTTCCAAAGGTTAATGGTAATGTTCAGAGACGTGGCTGTCAATGGCAGGGGGGCTTTGCCAGCCTCCTCTACCATATCTACAATAGAACAGGATATACAAGCGATGCACATCTTAGACTGCGAATGAACAAAAGACGGATACGGGCGGCAGCAGAGCATTGTACACTCTAGACCGTCTGCATCCGTCTATAAAATTTTATTTACCCGATTGATCCTGTATAGAAGCGGCAATTTGTATCATTTCGCTCACAGGCAGGTCAGCACTGGTGATTCTGAACTCTATACCATCATTCATCCAGGTCATCGTCTGCTGCTCGCTTCCTGTCAAAACAGCAAAGCTTCCTCCAATATCAACCAGTTCACCTGCGGAAAGTGCGACCGCCCGATCTTTGGGACGCGCCTCCACAATGGTATAGTTATACGTTCCGCTATAACGCAGCATCACCGCATGTGTGCCATTATCCTCCAGCTCAGGGGTATCCTTGATCTGTACTCCGGCTGGCGTATAGGACGGTTCGATCAAGCCAAATTCACCCATCACAGCTTCTGCGGCATCCGTTCCCGCTGACGTTCCGGTTGCAGCGTCCACTGAGCCTGGTGCTGGCTGCTGCGCCTCTCCATTAGTTGCTGCTTCCGGCTTGGACGTATCGCCTGTGGCTGTACCGTCACTCTTCGCTTCACCAGAAGGCTGCTGGACATCGCCCCCTGCGGTTCCCTGCTCTTGTCTGGCTTCACTGGATGTCACGCCAGTCGCTCCTTCTAACGCACCAGAGGCATCAAGCGGACCGCTGGAATCCACTGCCCCTGAAGATGGCGCTCCCTCGCTACCTGCACTCGTTTTTCCTGAAGCCATATTCCGTTCCATATCAAAGGAATCCTTGTCAAACTTCGTATCAAAAGCGAACTGATCAAATTTCAGATCGACAACCACCTTGGCATTTGCATCAGATACCTGTACCTGAGTAGGGGCATAGTTGTTTTTGGACAGCCATATCTTTTGTCTGACCAGCGCATGGCTGTTGTAGTTCGCCGCCACATCAAACACATAGGACTTATCATCGGTAGCCAGCTGACGAGAGGCATCACCGATAATGCTGCGAACCAGCGTTTCATATAAATATACCTGACCTTGATTGTTTGGCCAGTCGCTTTTGAATCGGAAACTCTTGTTCAGGCTGGGTGTCAGCACAAAAACACCCTCATCATTACGAAGCACAATTTGCGTAACGTCCTTTTTCTCGTTCGTCATGGCAATGCGGTAATAGGACGGCTTGCGATAGGATATATCCACCTTGTATTCCTGCGGCGTGTCGCCGGTATGCAGCGTCATCACAGCTGTACCATGGTAGCTGTTCAGGTCGCTCACCACGTCACTCAAATCTTTAACCACATCGTCTGCGCTCTTCTTGCCGCACCCGGCCAGCAGCAACGTTACACACATGACCATGGCAAGCATCCATGAAATCCGGCGCATGTCATCAACCCCTTCAGCACATGTTTTAAATGAATTAGTACATGTCTATGAAGGACTTGTTCGATTTATGCAGACTGGCATGACAAGCTTGAGCGCATCTTTGTACAAGGCTATAAAATCTTTTGGAGACTGATCATAAATTCATACAGGAAGTAAACCGAAAAACCAATCAAAACCACACCAGCACAGATCGTAACCCATTTGATGGCGGTTCGGTTCATGGCTTTTCGTGTTGTCGCTACAAGGGTCATCAAGCCTAAATCATGGATAAGAATACCAAACAAAATACCTAAGCCAACAATCAGGAATTGACTTGTATTTGACCGATCAAATGAACTTGCCAGCACAGTCCCAAAAACACTCACCCAGAACACTAAATTCCCTGGTGAAATAGCGACAAGCAGCCCATTTTTATAGGAAGAAAATAATGATTTCGTCTTTTTTTCTCCTTCTAGCGCAATATCATGATCCGCATTTTTGATGCTGTCGTACCCTACATAGCACAAAAATACAGCTCCGATGAGCCACATGATCACCTGTACAATAGGTAAGGATAGGACCGAGGCCAGACCAAAATATAAACCAATGATTAATAACAAATCGACGGTCA
This sequence comes from Paenibacillus ottowii, assembly GCF_006874425.1. GTDB lineage: Bacteria > Bacillota > Bacilli > Paenibacillales > Paenibacillaceae > Paenibacillus > Paenibacillus ottowii. Next base: position 473,785 of record NZ_VIJZ01000001.1, on the reverse strand, counting down.
TTCCCCCAAGACCCACAATCCATCCATGCATAAATCCATTCTTTAGCCCTTGCTTCGTCATTTCAACCGTAATGGTACCTATAGGTAACGCTATAGAGAAACCTAGTAAAACATATGTAATAAACAATGCCATTTCAAAACCCCTTTCAAATGTATAAAACTGATACTCTATACCATAAAAAATGACAAATCAATAACATGTTAAAGAACGTATGGACGAAAACCACTTAAGGCTCATTTTGTACAAAATCGGATCCATGGACCAAGTTTGTCCATTAAGCATTGAGGGATCAGCGCTTATTATTACCTTTGTGATAATAATTCTCATTTGCAATATTATGAATCATTCTATTATACGGAGGTTGCTATGATCAACAAGAATTCTACGATTAACAAAAAAACTACTCGACAATACACTTCTCTGATCTATCTATTCTCTCTTATGGGGGCATTGCTGCTGGGGTGCGGCGCATCAGACAACCATCAGACTGCAAACAGCAACACAGCAGCATCAACAAAAACATCGGAAGCAGCCACAACTCGCGCCTACATAGACTATAAGGGACATACAGTAGACATTCCCACGACTCCTGGGCGCATTGCTTACTTCGGAGAAAACTATGGGGATCTATTGGTTTTAGGCGTACAGGCTGTTGGTACATCGACTTCTATGATCGAGGGAAAGATATATGAAAAAAAGTTCAGAATGTATCGGACCTAGGATTTCCCATTGATTTAGAAAAAACATTGGCTCTACAACCAGACCTAATCATTACTGCCGATACGGACGAAAAACAATATGCAGCGTTAACAAAAATCGCACCTACCACTATGTTCGATACCTTTGCGCCATTAAATAAGCGTTTGATACATCTCGGAGACATTTTGAACAAGAAAGAAACTGCTGAAGACTGGCTAGCCCAATATAAAATCAAGGAAGCAGAGATGTGGAGCAAACTTCATGCGAAAGGTGTGAAATCGGGTGAAACAGCTTCGGTCTTTACCTACTATCCAGGTGATCGTTTGTTCGTCATGGCGCGGACAGGCCTGTCACAAATACTGTATGAAAAAAATGGTCTCAAACCTACTCCTCTTATTCAGCAAGCGCTGGACGAGAACAAAGGATTCGTGCAAATATCGCAGGAGGTGATTGGACAATACGCGGAAGATCGGATTTTCATACTGAACATTCCAAGCTCAGAAGCCCGCCAATCTACCGAACAGTTAATGAAAAGCAAGCTGTGGCTCCAGCTGCCTGCCGTCCAACAGGGACATGTGTACATGCAGGACATTGGTAAAACCGAAAGTGATGCTTCTACCCGAGAATGGCTATTGGAGGAACTGCCCAAGCTCATAAAATAAGTTCGAAGAAGCTTATCGACATTTGTTGATAGGCTTCTTTTTTGTTGAACTTAAAGGAGGTATACTTATGCATATATGATAACCATTCTCAATAAAAGGAGCATTACACCGTGAACCCGTCCCCGTCGTCTGAATATTCACCCCCTTCCAGCTCGCTGCTTTTTCATTTTAAGCAAATTGTGCTGGCTAGTGAGCTTAACGATAGACTACAATTTCGTCCACATTCAGATCACTGTCTGCTCATGTTCATCGGTGGAACAGGTACGGTGAATATTGGACCAGAGCAGTATGTCTTCCACCCAGGTCATGGGTACTGGTTAACTCCCGGGGAATCCTATCGCATCGCCCCCTTGGTTGGAACTGTACCTGAATACTACAAAATCACATTTCAGGTGATCGCTATGCCATTAGAGACACTATCAGACATGACATTGGCTGAAAACGTAACGGGCATGGCCTCCCTATATCTTAGCTCTGTCCTGCCAGAACCACGTGAATACATTGTCTCCTCTTCCTCCAAGCCTGTTCAGTTGGCCGAAGAGTTATTTTATAGCGCCCAACCAACGAGCCAGCCGCATCATCAAACTTCTGCATTACGTCAGCAAATCATGTTTCAAAAGCTTCTTTTGCTATGGCAGGAAGCACACGCCCATGTCGAGTATAACGATGGCGCTAATTCGGCATTACCCGCATCGGTGGAAAACACCCTTACATATATGGAAAAACACTACGAAAAGCCCCTTACCGTCAAGCAGCTTGCCGAACAGGCGAACGTTTCCATATGGCAATACTTCCAGTTGTTTCGCAAAATAACAGGCAAAAAGCCGCTGCATTACCTCACTGAGCTGCGCTTGAACCATGCCAAGCGGCTGCTGCTGGAATGCAAACGGCCTTTGCGTGAAATTGCCCGTCAGGTGGGTTTCTCTGACGAATATTATTTTAATCGGCGTTTTAGACAAATGACCGGGGTTCCCCCTGGCCAATATGCGCTATCCGCTCCCGGTTCTGTGTGCGTTAAGGATTGGACAGGCCACCAAATTCATATCCCGCGCCAAGCGAGCCGCATCATCTATCATGGTGAAACGATGGGCGATCTGCTCGCGTTAGGAGCCACACCCATTGGAGGAAGTCTGCGGCTCAGTGAATACAGCGGCTATAAGCATCGGCTTGGGAACGTAACTGACGTGGGACTTCCGCTGGATACCGGCGTGACCAGCGCTCTCAATCCTGATCCGATTATCATCGCCAACTCAGATGAATAGGAATATGAGCGCATTGCAAGCATCGCGCCCACCGTCACCTTCAACTCCTTTGCCGCCCTGGAGGAACGGCTGCGTACACTTGGCGCCTGGCTCGATAAGGAACGCGAAGCCGAACGCTGGTTAGCTGCCTTCGCCGCTCGTAATCTAGCGATGTGGCAGCAGCTTAGTACGCATATTACAGCCGGAGAAACCGCCTCTGTCTTTATCTTCGATCATGTGGATCGGCTTTTTGTCATGGGCATGTCCGGATTCTCATCGGCCCTCTACCATCCGCACGGCTTCCAGCCTGTCGAGTCAATCCAAAAGATGCTTGACGCAGGACTAGGCTTCGCAGAAATTGACCCGGACGAATTGCCTGATTACGCTGGCGACCGTATTTTTATGCTTGTCCCTACAGCGCCAGATTCCAAACATGCGCTGGAATACATGCTCAACAGCCCTCTCTGGCACAGCCTACCTGCTGTTCGTCAAGGCCGGGTATATTTCGTAGAAGCAGACCGTTGGAACTGGGGCGATGCCATGACTCGGCAAAAGCTGCTCACTGCCCTGCCCAAACTACTCGTTCATTGATGCCAAAATGCTGCTATTTTCTAGTAAAATGCTACATGAGTCCTTGAATACTCCCATCTGCCTCCAGAGACATATGTTCAGCTGCTGGAGATTTGGGCAGTCCTGGCATCGTCATGGTATTGCCTGTTTCCACGACTACAAAACCTGCGCCTGCGGACAATGATACGCTGGACACGTGAATGGTGAAGCCTTCCGGTGCACCTAGCAAGGAAGGTTGATCTGAGAAAGAATAGGGTGTTTTGGCCATACATACAGGCAGTTGTCCAAAACCAAGCTGCTCCATACCAGCCAACGCCCGTCTAGCCGCAGGCGCGTAAGCTACCTCTGCCGCACCGTAAAGCTCCTTGGCAATGACGCTAATTTTCGCTTGCAAATCAAGCGTATGATCATATAGCGGTGCAAAATGGGCTTTCTCCTTCTGAAGTAAGTTCAGCAGGCTTTGGGCCAACTTTTCTCCCCCTTGGCTTCCCTGCGCCCATACTTGTGAAAGCTCTGCGGGTACACCCAGCTTGCGGCATTCCGAGAAAATCAAATCCAGTTCCGCTTCGCTGTCTGTTACAAAATGGTTAATCGCCACCAATACAGGCACACCAAACTTTTGCAAATTCCGTACATGCCGGCTCATATTGGCTAATCCGAGTTGTAATTGCTCCAGATTTTCTGCGTCCAGCTCATGTTTAGCTACCCCGCCGTTATATTTCAGCGCTTTGGCAGTTACGACCAGCACAGCCGCATCTGGCTGCAAGCCGGACTGACGGCACTTGATGTCAAAAAACTTTTCCGCTCCCAGTTCAGCCCCGAACCCTGCCTCTGTGACGACCACCTCTCCCAGCTTCAATGCCAGCTTTGTACCGATCAGACTGCTGCATCCATGGGCAATGTTAGCAAAAGGTCCACCATGCACAATAACCGGAGTTCCGTCCAGCGTCTGCACCAGATTAGGCTTTAAGGCTTCCCGAAGCAGCACAGCCATACCTTCCACTGCGTGCAGCTCCTCTGCTGTTACCGCCTCACCGGCCTCGTTATATCCAATCACCATTCGACCCAACCGTACTTTAAGATCGTCCATATTTTCACTTAAGCATAGCACCGCCATGACTTCCGAGGCCGAGGTAATCAGAAAGCCGCTTTCTCTCACCGCTCCATTCCCCGCACCCAATCCGGTTACAATACTTCGCAGGCTCCGATCATTCATATCGACAGCCCGTTTCCACACAATTCGTTCTGGCTTCAGCCGCAAAGCATTTCCATGGAACAAATGGTTATCAATCATTGCTGCCAGCAAATTATGTGCTGCCGAAATCGCATGTATATCACCTGTAAAATGCAGATTAATGTCTTCCGCCGGAACAATCTGGGCCTTTCCTCCCCCGGTTGCTCCTCCTTTCATCCCAAAGCAAGGCCCAAGAGACGGCTCCCGCAGGGCTGCCACGGTTTTATGCCCCATCGCATTTAATGCCTGGGATAGCCCGATGGTTGTCAGTGTTTTTCCTTCCCCAGCCGGAGTGGGATTCATCGCTGTAACCAGCACCAGCTTTCCATTCGGGCGATCCTTCAACTGCTCCCACAAAGATGGATTCAGCTTCGCTTTGTATTTGCCGTACGTCTCCAGATGCTCTTCTTCAATTCCTGCTTCTTTGGCAACATCAACAATCCTCTTCATCCTTCGTTATGTACCCCCTGTATTATAAGTCCGACTGATGGTGTAAATCCTTTATCATTTTATTCTATCAGAGTGTACCGTTTATTGCGCTATGATTCATTTCATCGCAAGCATTGCTATCCATAGTAAACGCTCAACTACTCTCTACTTGATAATGCTTTTCTAGCAATTCTTTAAAAACATCAATAGGGTACTTGTATTGATCCGTTTTGAACACAATTCGGTTATTCCACTGGTTCTTTTCCAGCTCGCATCCATGCTCCATGTCGAGTTCCTTCATAATAAATATAATCTCATCTAAGGTTACCATCACACTATGTCTATTTGTCGTAGTTGCCAGCATCTGCCCGCCTTCCTGTGTATATGCCTCTACAATCTGTTCATCAAACCCTTCGCTGATCATTAATTCCTTCAAGGCTTGTACAAAAAGAGCTGGCAGATTCTTGTACTGCGATTTTTTAATCCCAAACAGCGTGACACTTAAGCGGGATATATCATGCATGAACACAATATTTTTTCTCCGATTCAGTAAAAACAAGCCAGCATGCCAGCTATTCAAAGGCGGATAAATATCAACGTGAAGTGGTTCAGTCTCCCATTCCTTCAGCAGTTTTTGTGTTCCCCGTATAACAAACATCATTGCTCTCCTTTATTGACGGTCCTATACCGTAATGCGTAATTCATGATTCGACATACCTACTCTCTGCATAAGACATGTCTTATATATCATAACACCGGATTTCTAAAAGCCGCCTGTAAACTCTTTCAGAATAATATAGGGAGCAGAATATGAATATTAAATATATTACATGTTGTGTTAGGAGTGTCCATGACTGCTCCAATGATTTTATTCGTTGTCATAACCAAAAAAAATGATGAACGCCTTCTTTTTGAAGACGTTCATCTTTTTGTTCATATAGAGATTTCCTCAAAATAGGTGGGGTCATGGATTATAATTTTTTTACCTGAAACTGTAATAATGTGATCTTTCTTTAACTGGTTTAACACACCGCTAACCGTTTCCCGAGACGTTCCGGATATTTTAGAAATTTCGATTGTGGTCAGTGGACACGAAATCACAATCTCTTCCCCATTTTGTTCCCCTAAATCCTGCCTTAAATAATTAATTGACTGTATTACCCGATCTTGCGCATTCGGGATTGTAATATGTTGTATACGATGTTCATGGAGTTTTAAAATTAAAGAAAACTGCTGAACAACAAATATTAATTGTTTTTGATTAGCCTTTAACATATCTTCAAAAATCGCTGTAGGAATATAATATACATCTACATCTGTCAGTGCTTCTGCTGAGTAATTGTATCTTTTATCTGTAAACATGCCGCCATAAGGAAAAATTGAGTATCGTTTTACATAGTCCTCATATAGCAAGTTCCCACTTTGATTTACCCGCTCTACTTTTACAAAGCCATCTAACAAAAGGTAAATTCGTTCCCTTGAATCCCCTTCAAGGAATAAAAATTGGCCCTTCTTATAAGTTCGCCAATAGACAAACTCTGTTAAGCTTTGTAGTTTTTTTTCTGACAATTCAGCAAATAAATCAAACTCTTTTAAATTTTCGATCACATTCCGTTTATTCATAAATCCACCTCTGTTATCTTTAAGCTATAAAGGATCAACGAAACAAGCAGGCCGAATTCGGGAGCAAAAGTCATCCCAAACTCGACCAATGGGTTTAAAAATCCGGATTTTTAAAAGTTATTTATTTATGAACAGGCCCCTCTTCTTTGGAAATAAGCGTACCTGCTTTTCCTTCCAATGCTTCATATACCTTCTCTAAAGAAGTAATAATGGCTTTTCGTGCTGAATTTGGTTTAACAAAATGAATAGCAGCTTCAATTTTTGGAAGCATACTTCCCTCTGCAAAATGTTGTTCCTTTATATATTGTTCTAATTCATCCACAGTTACAGACTCTAATCTTTTTTGATTAGGCTTGTTAAAATTCACATACACATAATCAACTGCAGTTAAAATGACAAGTGTATCGGCATTTACTAATTCGGCTAATTTCTGAGCAGCGAAGTCTTTATCAATAACTGCTTCAGTTCCTGTTAATCCTTCTTTAGACTGAATTACCGGTATTCCGCCACCTCCAACAGCAATGACGATATTCCCATCCTTCACTAAAGAATCAATCACTTTATATTCAAGAATGCTTACAGGTGCTGGTGACGGTACCACTCGTCTCCATCCTCTTCCCGCATCTTCTTTGAATACTGCTTTGGTTTCCTTCATCAATCTTCTTGCTTCGTCCTCTGTATAAAAAGGCCCTATTGGTTTTGTGGGATTATTAAATGCTCCATCGTTTTCATCAACAACCATTCTTGTTACGATTGTTACCACATCTTTAGTTATGCTCTGTTTTCTCAATACCTTTGCAATCGCATTTCCCATCCAATAGCCAATCATTCCTTGACTCATCGCACCACAAGTATCCAACGGCATGGCGGGGGTTTCCTCCGATTCCGCCGCTTTTTGCTGTAATAAAATATTTCCTACTTGCGGACCATTCCCGTGGACAATGATGACATCTACATCACTTTGTATTATTTTCACAAGTTGTTCTGCTGTTTGTTCTAATGCTTCTTGTTGTGCCTTTACCGTAGCATCACCGGATTGTATAGCATTTCCACCTAGGGCCACTACCATTTTTCTACGTTCCATATTTCGACCTCCAATTGTATTTATTTCCAAATATATTAAATCGTTATATTTCCCGTCATTAATTCATAGATTGTGAAAACTGCTAAAGCAGCAATAGCAAGAGATAAGATCAGTTCCACCCGGGTCAATATTCGCTTGGGGTGATCTTGCTTTTGCAGCTTATAATAGATGAGAATGCCTGGAGCATATAAGGTCATGGCTAACAACAAGTAATCCAATCCAGCGGCATAAACTAACCAAATTCCATAAATGCTCGCAACGATACCAATGACAGTATTGATGGTTCGGTCTTTTTCTTTTGACTGCAAGCTATACTTCAATTGATAAAACGCTGAAAACACATAAGGAATTAAAATAGCGGAGGATGCCAGAGAAAACGCAAAATGATATGCTTGATCCGAAATAATGAAGGTTAATAAAAAAAGTTGAATTAAACCATTCGTCATCCATAATGAATTTACAGGGGCCTTATTTTTATTCTCTTTCGCAAACCATTTTGGAAAAAGCCCATCTTTAGAAGATAAATATGGAATCTCAGAGGCAAGTAAAGTCCAGCCTAGCCAAGCGCCTGAGGCGGAAATAACCAAACCTAGGTTAATAAATGCAGCGCCCCATTTTCCAACAACACTTTCAAACAAATAGGCCATGGCTGGATTTTTTAAATTAGCGATATCTGCTTGCCGCATAAGCCCGAGAGATAATACTGTAATCAATACGTAAATAATAAGTGTTCCTATCAATCCAATGACTGTCGCTTTCCCGACATCACTTTTATTTTTTGCACGGCCAGATAGAACAACTGCCCCTTCAACCCCAGTAAATACCCAGAGAGTTACAAGCATGGTGCTTTTAACTTGGCTGCCTACCGCCCCCCAATCAAATATACCGCCTTGTCCCCAAAATCCGTCTACGAATATATTGATTTGAAAAGCAAAGATCCCCACAATAATAAACACAAACACGGGAACTAATTTCGCGATTGTAGTTACTAAGTTTACAAGCGCCGCCGATTGTACGCCTCGTAAAATCAGCAAGTGAACACACCAGAGCATTATGCTCGCTCCAATAATCGACGCTATATTTTGTCCCCCATCAAAAATTGAAAAAAAATAGCCTAATGAGCTAAATAATAGAGTTGCGTAAGCTACATTACCGAGCCATGCGGCTACCCAGTATCCCCACGCACTATTAAAGCCCATAAAATTACCGAATCCAGCTTTTGCGTAACTAAAAATACCGCCTTCCAAATCCGGTCTTTTTCGAGTTAAATTCTGAAAAGATAATCCAAGTGCAATCATTCCGATTCCTGTGATCATCCACCCGATAATAATAGCTCCCGGCCCGGCTCCTTTGGCCATATCACTGGCCAAGTTAAATGCTCCACCACCGATCATCGAACCGACAACAAGGGCTGTTAAAGTAAATAGTCCTAGTTTCTTTTCTTCACCCACTACTCTCGCCTCTCTCTTTTGGATAGTGATAGGGAAGAGAGATTAAGAAGGCATAGTAAACTCCCTCTTTACTCCATATTTCCTAAAGTAGCTGCTAAAACCGCTTTAATGGTATGCAATCTATTTTCAGCTTGCTCGAATACTTTTGAATGCTTGCTGCGGAATACCTCATCGGTTACTTCCATTTCTCTCAATCCATGTTTTTCATAAATTTCTTTTCCATACATGGTTTCGAGATCATGGAATGCAGGCAAACAATGTAAAAAAATAACATCATCATTCCCTGTTTTTTTAATCATTTGCATATTTACCTGGTAAGGTGAAAGCAGCTCAATACGTTCCGCAAATTTATCTTCTTCCCCCATAGATACCCAGACATCTGTGTAGATTACATCTGTACCTGCAACAGCCTCATCAATACTGCTGGTTACCATGACCCGGTCACTAAACTTTTGCGCCAAATAAATGACTTCCTGTGCAGGCCATAATGATTTTGGCGCACAAATCCGAACCTCCATTCCAACGATTGAACCACCAACTAATAAACTGTTCGCAATATTGTTTCGGCCATCGCCAACATAAACGAGCTTTACATTTCGCAAATGCCCTATATGTTCTCGGATGGTCAATAAATCCGCGAGCGTTTGGGTTGGATGCCACATATCCGTTAGACCATTCCACACTGGTACACCCGAATTCTCAGCTAAAGATCTCACTGTTTTATGAGCAAAGCCGCGGAACTCAATTCCGTCAAACATGCGGCCCAACACTTTTGCCGTATCTTCTACGGATTCTTTTTTACCGAGCTGAATATCCCCTTTACCTAAATATTCAGGATGCGCGCCTAAATCTGTACAAGCTACTGTAAATGCACACCGTGTACGAGTAGAAGTTTTTTCAAATAAAAGAGCTATATTTTTTCCTTCCAAATAACGATGGGGAATGCCATTTTTCTTTTTCGCTTTTAAATCTGCTGCTAAATCGAGAAAATACAACAATTCCTCTGCTGTAAAGTCGATCTCCGCAAGAAAACTTTTTCCTTGTAAGCTTGAAATCGTTTCTCCCATATTTATCCCTACTTTCTCTATGATTTAAATATCTTTTCGAACGATGGGCATACTCATGCATCGTGGTCCCCCGCGGCCACGGGATAATTCCGAGCTCAATATTTCGATTACCTCAATACCGTGTTCACGCAATAAAGCATTGGATACATAGTTACGGTCATACGTAACAACTACTCCCGGGGCAATGGCTAATGTATTGGACCCGTCATTCCATTGTTCACGAGCAGAGGCTATTACATCTCCCCCTCCGCAAGGAATAAGAACCAAATCCTTTAAGCCCAAAACCTCTTTTAGAGATTCCATTAAAGAGGTATGATGGGTAATTTTTAGTGTCTCCTCATCTGGACCTTTCTCTAAAACATAAATATTCATATTTCCTTGTGGTCCCTGGATCGCTGGATGAATTGTAAATTTATCATAATCAACCATCGTAAATACGGTATCTAAATGCATAAATGCCCGGCACTTTGGAATTTCAATGGCTAGTATTCTCTTGAATTGTTTTTGACGGCCAAATAGATTTAGGGCTAAACGTTCAATGGCTTTAGCTGAGGTACGTGCTGATACACCAATAGCAATGGTTTCTTCATTTAAAATGAGCTCATCTCCGCCTTCGATTGGAAACTCATAATTGCGGTCCAGCCAAATCGGCACATGATGACTAGTAAATATCGGATGGTGTTTAATGACATACTCTATAAACAATGATTCACGTCTTCGTGCCGTTTCTCTCATTTTATTAATCGTTAATCCATCTCCAATCACTGCTGCAGGATCGCGGGTAAAATATAAATTTGGCAATGGAACTAGATGAAATGGAGAATGATCTTGCATAAATTCATGGAATTGCACTTTCTTACTCGTTTCAATTTCATTCTTTCGGACACCACTCATTATTTTTTGAATTAAATCTTCATTGGAGAAGGAAAGTAAATATTCTTTTAAAATTCGATGTGAAACATTTCCCTCTGCCCTTCCTTCTTCTAACATTTGGTCAACAAATTCTTCTCTCAGTTTTTCATCCACTAATGCCTCTGCCGCAAGTTGTTCCAAATAAAGAACTTCAATTCCTCGATTGCGTAAAGTTTGGGCAAAATAATCATGTTCTTTTTGAATCACCGGCAAATAGGGAATATCGTCAAATAATAACGGCTGTAAATAATCCGGCGTTAAGTTTTCCAATTCTTGTCCCGGACGTTTCAATAACACCGTTTGTAATTCCCCAATCTCCGAAGCAACATGCAATGGATGCTCCATTTGTCGTACCTCCTTTTTGATTTTTGATGTTTACAAGTGCATCATACATGGTCCATGCTTTCCGTCTCGTGCAAATGCCAACATTTTTATTGTGAAATATTTCACGATTTTACTTTTAGATTCATAAAAACCTGTATTTTTATAAACTCGCTGATTTGCGAAATCTATTCCATATTATGATTGAATTAAGTCTTTCTTCTGAACGCGATGGTGCAATTGTTAGTGACGTAGCTCTCTGAGCAAGCCGGGGGAGTTTTAATTATTCTGGGACAAAATGTTATGGAAATCCGCTCCACTGCTCTATATAATTCAGATACAGTTCGTCATACGAGCTAATCTAAAAATTAGGGGTGTTCCACACCTATGCCACAGCATATTTTACTTATTGAAGACGACCTATCTATTGCTGAAATGCTGCTAAAAGCACTCACCAAGGAGGGCTACAATTTAACCACCGCCTATGACGGGGAAGAAGGGCTTATTGCCTTTGAACGTCATACTTACGACCTGATCCTCGTGGATTTGATGATGCCGAAGGTTGACGGTATGGAGGTAATCCGGCAAATTCGTACCCGCAGCGCCGTGCCAATTCTGATTATGTCGGCTAAGGATAGCGATGTGGATAAAGCGCTTGGACTAGGCTTCGGGGCAGATGATTATGTTGCCAAACCTTTTTCGATGCTTGAGATGACGGCACGTATTCAATCCGCAATCCGCAGATCGACTACCTATGCTCGTCTGCAACAGCAGGAGGAACAGCCGCAAGCACAAGTGTTGACCTATGGAGATTTACGCATTGATTTTGATCATTTTACAGTCACACGCGATGAAAATGAAATTCAGCTAACAGCCAAAGAATCCGATATCCTGAAGCTGTTTGCATCCAATCCGAACCGGGTATTTACGAAAGCTCAACTATACGGATTTATTTGGAAAGACGATTATATGGGGGATGAGAACGTGATTAACGTCCATATTCGTCGTCTGCGTGAGAAAATTGAAGAAGATCCCTCTCACCCTGTCCACATTAAGACACTGTGGGGCATCGGTTACAAATGGGAGAACGGTTGATATGAACATCGAAAACATTTTCGAATGGATTGTCGTCCTTATGATGTCTGGCGTTATCCTATGGCTGTGGCGAGAACGCGTCGCCTATAAGCGCAAAATCAAGAATGTTCGAACCCTACTAGAGCGGATCGTGACCGTGAATCATGCGGAAAAGCTGCTATATGTTACAAGTGACGTTGAATTGCAGCGACTTATGACGGAAATCAACCGGTTACTAGATTTAAATTTGAGGGTATCAGCCGATTACAACCGGAGCCAAATCGCTATGCGAAAAATGATTTCGAATATTTCCCACGATCTTAAGACCCCGCTTACCGTTGTGCTTGGATATGCCGAGATGCTGGATGGCGATCCGGATATGCTGCCGGAAGAACGTATGAAGCTGCTATCCAGAATTCATCAAAAGACCAGTGAAGCGATTGAGTTGATCGGAAGCTTTTTTAACTTGGCGAAGCTGGAAGCTAACGATACTGACATTCCACTGACTCGACTAGAAATAGGAGAACTGTGCAGACGCAGCATTTTGGAGTTTTATGATCTGCTGACGGCTCAGGGGTTTACAGTACATATTGATATCCCGGAGCATCCCATACATGCCTTGGGGAACGAAGGAGCCATTGGGCGGGTGCTGAGCAATCTCATTTCGAATGCCATTCGCTACGGTGCAGAAGGTCGAACGCTAGGCCTGAGGCTGTTAGAACAGCAGGATACGGTGCGTATAGAGGTGTGGGATCGCGGAAAAGGCATACAGGAGCCGGAGCAGGATAAGGTTTTTGAACGTATGTACACACTTGAGGATTCGCGTAATAAGACGATTCAGGGCAGTGGACTAGGGCTTACGATTGCCAAGCGCCTGGTTGAATGCATGAGCGGAGAGATGCAATTAACCAGCAAACCCTATGAGCAGACCGTCTTCTCCTTTACCTTGAAGAAGATCAACTATTAAGCAAATTGCTCAACTTAATAAATTTGTAAGAATTACGAAAGAAAAATGAACATTTCGCCCTTTATTCTTGAAATATCAACAGCATACGAAGGGAGAACACCCATGACTTACATAGTACGTACACATCAGCTGACCAAAGCCATGAAGGGCAATGAAATTATAGCAGGGGTCAATATGAATGTGCGCAAGGGGGAAACCTATGGCTTTCTCGGTCCCAATGGAGCGGGCAAGACAACCATGATGAAAATGATTACTAATCTGCTCAAGCCGACCTCGGGGGAGATTGAATTGTTCGGTGAAAAGCTAACGCCACAGTCTTATCATCTGCTCGGACGAATGGGTTCGATTATTGAATATCCTATTTTTTATGACAGGCTGACGGCTCAGCAAAATCTCGAGCTTCATTGTGAATACATGGGCTATTATAATAAGCAGGCTGTCCGGGATGCACTGGAATTAGTGAACTTGCGGAATGCAGGTGACAAGCCGGTAAAAGACTTTTCACTAGGAATGAAGCAGCGTCTCGGGATTGCCCGAGCCATTGCGACCAAGCCGGAGCTACTCATTTTGGATGAACCGATTAATGGTCTAGACCCGGTAGGAATCAAGGAAATTCGGCAGTTATTCCATATGCTATGCAAAGAATATGGGATGACGCTGCTTGTGTCCAGTCATATTTTAGCGGAAATTGAGCAGATTGCGGATACGATAGGGGTAATTAATCACGGACGGCTGATCGAGGAAGTTTCGATGGAACAGGTACGGGATGCCAATACGGAATATATCGAATTTACGACCAACGATTGTAAAAAGGCAGCCTACATCCTTTCCCATCACCTGAGTCTAAATAATATAAAGGTGCTTAATGAACAGAGTATACGTATTTACGATACTAGTGTACCACAGAAGCAAATTACGAAAACGCTCATTTTAAATGATGTAGAGGTCGATTCCATTCATCAGAAAAACAGTACGCTGGAAGACTACTTTTTACGTCTGTTACATGGAGGGGATCACCATGCTTAAATTGATACAGTTGGAGATGAAAAAGTTTCATCTAGCGGGTTACATCCGTTCAGCGCTGATCGCCAACGCCTGCATTCTAGGGTTGCTTAGTACTATTGCGCTGGACAGCCACATTGAAGGAGTACCCGAATTTACACAGTACGCTCAGCTTCTCGATCTCATGGACAATATGGTAAGGGCCACGTTTATTGTATTTGCCTCCGTCCTGCTATGCCGTTTTATCGTAGGAGAATTTAAATCCAAATCGATTACAATCTTGTTCATGTATCCGATTCATCGCCAAAAGCTAATGATCGCCAAGCTCTTGATTGTGCTGCTGTTTACGTTCTTGTCTATTGTAATATCGGAAATCATCATTACGGCTGCGATTCATTTGCTTAACCAGTTTGTCATAATTGTACCGGATAAGCTTACTTTTTCCATACTAGCCGACCAATCAGCGCGCACGCTAATCAATGCCGTTGCCGCCAGCTTTATGGGACTAGTTCCGCTGTATATGGGAATGCGAAGATACTCTGTACCCACGACCATTGTGACCTCGATTCTGATTGTAGCATTGCTTTTCTCCAATAATCACGGTGCTACCCTTAGCTCCATTGCTCCCGTGCAAATCAGTTTTTCTGTGCTGGGCATGCTTGTGGCTTATGCAGCCATTCGGCGCATTGAGTATAAGGATATTGCCTAGTAATAATATACACACATTTTTCACTGGACTTCATTCTAAAACAGGTATATCCTATAGGAGAAATTAAAAAACGGAATAAGGATCTTCGGGGTAGGGTGAGATTCCCAACCGGCGGTATGGCTCATGGAGCTAAGCCCGCGACTCTGTATCTGGCAACAGGATACGGACTGATTTGGTGAGATGCCAAAGCCGACGGTAAAGTCCGGATGGAAGAAGATCGAAGTAGGAACATGCCGCAAAGTCGATGAATACTGCATTATGGTTGTGCAGTGGCTTCATTTAACTTGCATAAAGCGGCAAGTTTATTTGATCAACCCCCGTCTTGCATGGCCTTCGCCATGGACGGGGGTTTTTGTGCCACCGGTCCTGTATTCGCAAGGAGCTAATTAAGAATGAGTCAATCATCAACTGTACTATCATCCAAAAGTTTTGATCGTAGCTCCCACATGAAAAGCGGTTTTTGGCTAGTCGCCATTGGAGCGGCCTTGTGGGGCGCAGATCCGCTGTTTCGTATTATTTTGCTAAAATCATTCACTTCAGCACAAATCGTACTGATGGAGCATGTACTGCTCTTTATCGCTCTGACACCGATGCTGTGGAAGCATCGCGAGGAGCTCAAAACGATCCGCTTTCGTCAAGTTATCGCTATTTTGTTTGTCTCGTGGGGCGGCTCGGCACTAGCCAGTGTGATTTTCACCATGGCACTCAGCAACGGTGATCTGAATGCAGTTCTTTTGCTCCAGAAGCTTCAGCCATTGGTCGCTATTATTCTGGCCCGCGTGATATTGAAGGAAATGTTGCCGCGTCATTTTGGACTATTAATTGTCATCGCTCTGTTCGGGACCTATCTTCTGACCTTCGGTTGGTCGCTTCCCTTTGGGCATGTTCATGATTTTGTTCACGTTGGTAGTTTGCTTGCACTGGGTGCAGCAGTTCTGTGGGGCGGCTCGACCGTTATGGGCAGCTACTTGCTTCGTTCGATGAAATATGAGACGGTAACCTCTCTCCGCTTCATGGTGGCGCTCCCTCTGCTCATTGTCCTCACCTCTGTGGAGCATGCTCCGTGGAATATGCCCACAGGTACATGGGCGGGCGCTGCTGTAATTATTAACTTGCTGCTGCAGGCATTGCTTCCGGGTCTTCTCAGCTTATTACTGTACTACAAAGGCTTAAGTACAACCAAAGCTTCTTATGCTACAATGGCAGAATTGAGCTTTCCCATGGTTGGTGTCGTGATTAACTGGATCGCTTTTCAGCAAATCGTTACCGTAGCGCAATTGACTGGTTTTATGCTGATCTGGATCACACTCTTTATAATTTCTCGTCAACAGAAAAATGAATAGCATGATCCCCTTTCATGCTCACCCAAGCCAAATCGTGAAGATGCTTTTGCATCTCCGATTTGGCTTTTTATGTATTTATATTCATATTTCGATTAGTCCTTAAGAACTATTTTTCAAAAAAAGTACCTAAAACATGCCTTGATTCCTCACTTTTCAAGATTACATCTATAAAATTAGTCGATTTCTGTCGAATAAAACAATGTAGTGACCATCAGACACAGAGGAGAAAAAACATGACTAAAGAAAAACAAACAGTTCCGTGGTGGAACAGGTTTCTCAAGCAGTTTTATTTAATGAGGACAAAATTAATCATTTCTTTTTTGGCTGTGTTATTGATTCCGAGCTTACTTATTGGATACTTTTCTTATCAGGGGGCTACGACACAGCTCAGTCAGCAAATGGCTAATTCCGTATACACGAATCTGTATCTGATCCAAAGCAATGTTAATCAGTATGTATCCCCGATCATGAAGGACGTGGACGTCCTTACCAGTGAAATCCAAGCTGATTCCATTGGTTCCGATCAAGAAGCCCTTCAGAAAAAATTGGATGACATCGTCAAAGCTCATCCTGAGTTAGATGCCGCGCTCCTCGGCAATGCGAAAGGAGAATATATCCGTTCTCCGCTAAAAAAGGAGGCTGATTATGATCCTAGGGAGAGAAAATGGTACAAAAACGCGATGCTACATAAGGGCAACATATTTGTCGGTGTTCCAGTTGCCAGCGTTACGACAGGGAACTTAGTAGTTAATGTATCGGCAACGCTGAAGAACGGTGAAGGGGCTGTTGCATTGGCTTTGAATCTGGACAAGATGGGGGACAGTCTGCAGTCTGTTAAGATAGGCGAACGCGGAGGACTCATCATTGTTGATTCTGACCATAAGGTTGTATCTGGAGCTGGAGCAGCCTTTGACAAGACAGGCAAAAAACCGGCTGACACCATGGAGGGACTTCCCAAAGTGGCGGCAACCGGGGAAAATAATATTCCTTCCGTGTCGCAAATTCAATTTATGAAGCGGGACGTGCAGGCCTTTACACTTAAGGACCCGCTCACCGGCTGGGACATTGTCGCACTGTCAGATCTGGAGGATTACAGTGATGCAGCTCAGCCAATTCTGAAGCAAAGCCTGATTGTAATTGTTATTTCCATACTGGCTGCTGCGATCATCATTGTGCTCATGGTTCGCTCGTTCCTGATCCCACTCAAGAAGCTACAAGCAGGAACAAGGATCGTGCGTGACGGCAATCTGACCGAACGTGTAAATCTATCTAGGAAGGACGAATTCGGCGAGCTGGCACAGAATTTTGACCAGATGACACATTCCTTACATATGATGGTCTCCGAGGTCAACCAAACGTCCTCCCGACTTGCATCCTCTTCCCTGGTAATCAAGGAGAGCACAGAGCAAACGACGGAGTCCGTACAACATGTAGCGGAAACGGTTATGGAATCCGCAGAAAATGCAGCGACCAGCGCCGAAGCATCCGAGCAAACCGCTAATGCCGTTGAAGAAATGGCGAAGGGTGTCAGCACGATTGCTGAATCGGCAAGCTCTATCGTGGATTCAGCTGGAGAAACCGAGCAAGACGTAGCTCAAGGTAGTCAAATGATCAGCCATGTGCGGACACAAATGGACCGCATTCTGGAGGCGGTAAGCCAAACGGCTAGTCTGATGGATGAGCTATCCCAGCTCTCGGACGATGCCAAGCAAATGAATTCGGCTATAGCCGCCATTGCTAAGCAAACTAATTTGTTGTCCCTAAACGCATCTATTGAAGCCTCTAGAGCTGGCGAAGCTGGGCGTGGATTTGCAGTAGTCGCTATAGAGGTACGCAAGCTGTCGGAACAGTCCAAGGAAAGCGCCGATTCGATCAGTCAGATTATTACGCAGATGCTCGACTTGATTCAACGCTCTACCGCCACGATGAACGGTAATGTTCGTAATCAGGTAGGTGAGGGATTGCGAATTAGTCAGGACGCAGAAGGTGCATTCGCGAATATTGAACGCTCTACTTCTCATATCGTGGAACAAATTCAAAGCGTATCCGCTGCTGCTGAACAAATCTCAGCCAGCACAGAGGAGGTTTCTGCCACTGTTACCCATTTGGCAAGCCTATCCCGCAATTCGGCGGACAGTTCGCAGACAACCTCCGCTGCCGCTCAGGAGCAAATGGCAGCCATGGAGGAGATCGCATCTTCCTCACAGGAGTTGTCCAAAATGGCTCAGGATCTGCAAGGGCTTGTTAAGCGATTCAAGATTTAACCTCTACACTGCATGATTTAAGTTTCATGCAAACAAGCATAATGAGTGCCACATCTGTTTACTCACAAAAGCCTTCATCCGTATACAAAATACGGGTGAAGGCTTTTTCGTTAATCATTTCGACCATGTCTCGTATTTACCTATATGCTCATCTGCCCTGTTAGCTGGCGGCGTCTATCCCCTTCCGGATCATGTTCCACCATAATATCCTGATGAAAAATAGCTGTGGCTCGCTGTTGCCTGTTATATTCCGGCCATACCCTCTCAGGCAGCATGGGCTCCCCAGCACGTGCAAAAGCAACCCACGCCTGCTGCATATGATGAGCGAGCTTCTGCATCGAAGGCTGAATCTCTAATCCAAGCTTGCCCAGCAGCTCCAGATTGTCGAAAACAAAAGCAATCTCTGCACCGTGAACCGCTTGTCCGAAAGTTGGATGTCCCGGCAGTGTCCAATCAAAACGATACATCCATACCGAGGCATACTCCGACTGTGCAGCGGCAAGAGCCAACGCAGGACGCCAGAAAATGAAATCGGTCAGCATTTGTGCCTGTCCCTTAATCGTAACTGGAAATGCTTCAATCAGGTCGCCAATGTCAGACATGCCTGTCATCATTTCCAATGCCTGACATGCTGTTGACCTGTTCATAAGATGGGATTCTTTACGGATGAAATAATCCCCCTCATGCAAGTTCGTTCCAATCATAACGGATACCCGTTTGGCAGAGCCTTGGGCAATTGCCGACAGTGGGACATCCGGCAAGGTGACTCCATCTACAACGGGTTGATAAATCATCGCCATCCCTGGTCCGATGACTTCATGCGTTTTCGCCATAGCGAGCATCAACGCATCTGTCGGCAACGTAAACAATCGCTCAGGATGCTGAGTGTCTACACCCAGTTGCTGTAAATAGACAGCCGCCACTTGCTCGGCCTGTGCAGTTGGCAACACCTGCGATGCCCCGCTCTGCAAAATTGCACGCTGGAATAGCCCCTCAGCGGCTGGCATCGCCAATAAAGCGGCAATACTCATCGCGCCTGCCGATTCACCGAACACCGTTACTTCATCCGGGTTGCCGCCAAAGGCAGAAATATGATCCCTAACCCATTTCAGCGCAGCGATTTGATCCAGCAAGCCGGCATTTGAGGTCAGCCCATTTCCCTTTGGAGTTAAATGCAAAAATCCTAACGGCCCTAACCGATAATTGATCGTAACTACAACCACATCGCCATTCTTCGCCATGCGCTCCCCGTCATATAAAGGGATGATCCCAGATCCAGTGACAAAGGCACCGCCATGGATCCACACCATCACTGGGCGTCCCTTCTCAGGAGCCTTTGAAGCAGGTGTCCAAATGTTCAGGTACAAACAATCCTCGGACTGCTCTGGCGGTTCCACCAGATTTCCGGTCATACTTTCAGCGGAGGGCATGGGTTGCGGACAAATAGGTCCGAAACTCGTCGCATCCCGTACACCCTCCCAAGGTTCCAACGGCTGCGGTCCGTGAAAGCGTAGTTTGCCAACAGGAGGCTGTGCATATGGAATACCTCTCCATACATGATACCCATTCCTCGTTTCCCCACGTAATTGACCTAAACGAGTATGTACTATACTACTTTCCATCATGAACCCTCCTTTATCTCATATGTTCAACAGAACGGTAGAATATCACTCTTTACATATCTCTATTATACCCTCTGCGCAGGGCCAAACCAAAAAATACCGGAAGCGCTTTTGCGCTCCGGCATTTTGTAGACAGGTCAGTCGGTTCGTGATTAATCCCGAACCTCTTCTTTCGGAATCAGCTTGTAAATTTCTTCGCTTTCCATCGAATCAATCAATCGGTCCAGCCACTTGTAATAAGCAACAGCCTGCTTCATTTTCAAACGGTCTTGCTGAAGAATCGCCTTGAATTCCTCGTATTCCTCACCCTGCGCCATCAATTTGTCCAGTTCATCGATGGCTTTGCGAAGTACCAATAAATTTGTTTCTACTGCTTTTCTCCATTTAATAGCGAAGAAGTCAGTAAATGTTTGATACCAGTCATACTCGACCTCATACAAATCCTTGCGTGAGCCTTTGCTCCATACCTTGTTCACCATTTTCAGGTCCAACAACGTTCGAACTCCTGTACTCATGCTCGTTTTGCTCATTTCCATTTCACGGCCCATCTCGTCCAGCGTCATCGGTTTATCCGCAAAAAAAAGCAAACCGTACAAATGTCCCGCAGACAGAGTGATTCCATATAGGTCCATGTTTTTACCTATAGCTTCTATGACACGTTTGCGAATTTTTTGCAGCGAAGCCTGCTGCTCATCACCTAACTGGTACAAGCTCATGCTTGCAACCTCCTAATTTTAGAGCATTTTGCACAACCTAGTATGAACGACTTACCCGTTAAGGATTAGCTTTGACGCAATATATGAAATCTTTCAATAATCAATGAAATGTTTCAAAAGCAAAGCTTCTGTCTATATTACAACAGCATGATCGTTCAAAATCATAATTCGCAAAATTGCTAATGATAGTAAACTTTTAAAATTATGGATATACATAGATCTTTTTCTTATGGTCATATTTCATTGTCTATTTTAAAAAAAGCACTATCGGTTGTAAAGTTTCGAATGTTTGAGCATTCTAAAGAACGAGGGAGCATATTGAAGGAAAGTTTGTACAGTTTTTTCTGTACGTACTTTATGAACAGTTTTTTTATTTGAAATGTAAGCAATGCTTCTGTTACAATTATTTTTGTCATTAACCGTTCAGGATGTACAGAATTATGATTTTTATACTCAATCCATCATGCAATATGGGGTTAATACCAAGCAAAGTATAGAAAGAAGAGGTGTATGTATGACGATTTTGGAAGTCAAAAATGTCAGCAAACTCTTTGGTCCTCACGCAGAGCAAGGTGTTCCGCTCCTGGAGCAAGGCTGGGGCAAAGAAAAGCTGGCCAAAGAAAAACAGATTACTGTTGGTGTGAATCGGGCCAACATGGAAATTAAGCAAGGTGAAATTTTCGTAATTATGGGGTTATCAGGTAGCGGCAAGTCCACTTTGGTGCGAATGCTAAATCGCTTGATTGAGCCTACCTCCGGTGAGATTCTGGTCCACGGCAAAGATCTTCGTAAGATGAACAAAGAACAGCTCCGCGAAGTTCGTCGTAAAACCATCAGCATGGTTTTTCAAAAGTTCGCCCTGTTCCCACATCGGACTGTATTGGAAAATGTAGAATATGGTCTTGAAATTCAAAAGGTAGATAAAGCACAGCGCCAGGAAAAGGCACAACAAGCATTGGAACTGGTTGGTCTTAAAAACTGGGGCGATAAAATGCCCGATGAGTTGAGTGGCGGTATGCAGCAGCGTGTCGGCCTTGCACGGGCACTGGCGAATGACCCTGAAGTTCTCCTGATGGATGAAGCATTCAGCGCATTGGACCCTCTCATTCGTCGTGACATGCAAGATGAGTTGCTGGAGCTCCAAGATAAAATGAAAAAAACGATTGTCTTTATCACCCATGACCTGGATGAAGCGCTGCGGATTGGTGACCGGATTGCCTTGATGCGGGACGGAGTAGTCGTACAAATTGGTACACCGGAAGAAATTATGATCCAACCAGCTAACTCTTATGTAGCCCGCTTCGTCGAGGATGTGGATCTGTCCAAGGTTTTGACGGCTGCTCATGTCATGCTTCGTCCAGAAACCATCACGATGGACCGTGGTCCGCGTGTAGCTCTGGAATTGATGCGGGAGCGTGGGATTTCCAATCTCTTCGTCATTGACCGCACCAAAAAGCTTCTGGGTGTAATTAATGCCGAGGATGCTGTTCATGCACTGCGCAACAATTTGAAGATTGAAGATATTTTGATCACGGACGGCCCGCAGGTGACCGCTGAAACGGTCATTAATGATCTCTTTGAAATTACAAGCTCGTCCAAGGTGCCACTGGCTGTCGTCGATGACAAGCAGAAGTTGCTGGGCGTTATCGTCCGTGGAGCTCTACTAGGTGCACTAAGTGGAGATGTACCTACTACAAAGGAGGTGAATGCCCATGATACCGAAACTGCCAATCGCTGAGTGGATTCAATCCATTGTAGACTGGATGGGTATTCATCTGGCTGGATTGTTTAATGTTATTTCTTCGGTTATTGAAGCCGTAGTTGGCTTCTTCTCTGGCTTGTTTATGCTTCCGCACCCTCTGGTGTTCATCGTGATCATCGGGATTATCGCCTTTATGATTGGGCGGGTACAGCTTACACTGTTTACTGTCATCGGCTTCCTGCTGATTGATAATCTCGGCTATTGGAGTGAAACGATGAATACGCTCGGACTGGTCATCACGTCTGCGCTCGTATCCATTGTTATCGGGATTCCGATCGGAATCTGGTGTGCATACAGTAAATCAGCATCACGTATTATCACGCCTTTACTTGATTTTATGCAGACGATGCCTGCGTTCGTGTACTTGCTCCCGGCGGTTACCTTTTTCAGCCTGGGTGTTGTACCGGGTGTGATCGCATCAGTTATTTTTGCGATCCCCCCAACCATTCGCATGACCAACTTGGGGATTATGCAAGTATCGGATGAGCTGGTTGAAGCCTCTGATGCATTTGGTTCAACATCGGCGCAAAAGCTGTTTAAAGTACAGTTGCCACTGGCATTGCCTACCTTAATGGCTGGTATTAATCAGACGATTATGCTGTCACTGTCCATGGTTGTTATTGCCTCCATGATCGGTGCGGAAGGTATCGGTGCAGTTGTGTATCGTGCTGTAACTCAGCTACAAATCGGTAAAGGTTTTGAAGCTGGCTTGGCTGTCGTCGTTCTGGCTATTGTGCTTGACCGCTTTACGCAAAACCTGTTTAAGCCGACGAAGAAAGGCAAAAGTCGTGTATCCAGCAAGCAAAAAGTATGGATCACCTCAGCAGTTACAGCAGTCATTTTGATCGCTGGCGCATCTCAATACTTTGTTGGAACAGATCATTCCGCTGCTGGCAAAGGCAGTGCACCTGCCAATACGGTTGGCACAGAGGTTGGTTATAAAATTATCGGTATTGATCCCGGGGCTGGCATTATGAAGTCAACGGCTAAAGCCATTCAAGACTACAACTTGTCTGATTGGAAGCTAGTCGAGGGTTCCGGTGCAGCCATGACGGCCACGCTGGACAAAGCCATCAAGGCGAAAAAACCGATCATTATTACAGGCTGGACTCCTCACTGGATGTTCAACAAATATGATCTCAAATATTTGGAAGACCCTAAGAAGTCTTATGGTGAAGCTGAGGGTATCCATACGATTGCCCGCAAAGGATTGCAGCAGGATGCTCCCATTGCTTATGAGTTTCTAAAACGTTTCAAATGGACGTCCGAAGATATGGGTGAAATGATGGTTGCCATCCAGGCCGGAACCAGTCCAGAACAAGCTGCCAAAGATTGGGCAGAGAAACATGCCGACAAGGTAAAGGAATGGACTCAGGGTCTGCAACCTGTCAACGGTGACACCTTTAAGCTAAGCTATGTAGCTTGGGATTCGGAAATTGCAAGTACTAATTTGCTGAAATATATAATGGAAAACAAACTGGGTTACAAAGTAACCGCACTGCAAGTTGAAGCAGGTCCTATGTGGACGGGTGTCGCTAGTGGTGATATAGACGCCTCCCCAGCTGCATGGCTGCCGTTAACACATGCGGATTACTGGGCTAAATACAAAGATAAGCTCGACGATCTGGGTGCGAATATGACTGGTGTTAAAACCGGGTTGGTTGTTCCAGCTTATATGAACGTTAAATCCATTACTGAATTGCAGGATAACGGAGCCTAAACGGCTCCGGCTTCTTTCGCTATTTATACCATACTAATAAGTAAAAGGCAGATCAGGATTACTCCCGATCTGCCTTTTGAATATCCATATTTAAATTTGCTCTCAACCTTTAAGTGTGAACCCTTTTTGTACAGGCATTTCGGCTTGCTGCGCTGTCGTTTGATGCTGTCTAAAGAATAACGGATAGATCACGAAGGCCACCAGTAGACTCACACAACCAATGACACCTAGAGCGATCATATCTTTAAAGATGTATGTGATATCCAGTCCCTTGAGCGTAATGTTCCGTACAGCATCCAGATAATACGTCAGCGGCAATATCTCAGCAAGCCTCCGCAAGAAGCCGGGCATTGCTTCCAATGGCCACGTATAGCCTGACAGCATAAAGGAAGGAACAGCAATGAGCATCAAAGTTTGAGTTGCGTCTACTCTGGTCTTGGAAAAAAGACTGAACAGGAACCCTAATCCGCACAAGGCAAAGTTAAAGACCAGCGACACCAAAATCAATGGCAGTACCTGTCCCCTAAACGGAATATCGAAGCATAGGGCACTGATACTGAATACAGTCAGCACATTGAAAGCCCCTGCCGCATAATAGGGTGCCAGCTTGGCAATGGCCAAGCGCCAAGGAGTGTTTTTCCATGCGCCAAATCTTCCCCAAGTCCCTGCTTCCTTATCACGCGTGCAGGACAACGCAATACCAAGCAGCAAACACTGTTGGAGAGCCGCAGAAATAACCCCCAACGGCATAAATAGCTTATAATCATATACCGGGTTAAATAGCACCCTGGAGCGGAACGGGATGGTAGTCAGCGCCGAGGCAGCCTGTTCGGCGTTCATCCCCTTTTGCTTCATGGAATTGAGCGATACTCCAGCACTCACGCTACTAATGACCTGATTGGCTATTCGACTGGCACTATTGGAATACATCATATTACTGCCGTCAATCAGCGTAAGCACAGGTGGATTTTCTCCATGCTTAAGCCGAGTGGTAAAATTGTCGGGAATGACAATTCCGACCTTAGCTTCCCCAGTCTCCACCTGGCGAACTACATCATCCTGATTGGTCACTTGCCGTGTAACGGCAAATGAATCGGTCGCATCGAACGCCTGAATAATTTGGCGACTAAGCTGCGAATTATCGCCGTCATACACTGTGACAGGCATCTCGGTAATCCGCTGATGCGAATACAGGAAGCCGAACAGTATCGTATACACTATTGGTGTAATCAGCAGAATAGCCATAAAGCGGCGGTCGCGGAAGATACTCAGCCATTCCTCGCGAAACACATCGCGGATACGAAGTCTTTCTTGTGAATCCTGCATATTACTGCGCCCCTTTGCCTGTAAACAGAACCGTGGAGCCTGTTGGAACCGAAGCGGCAAGATCCGGCAATGCAACCTTCACACCAAAGGAACGGACATCCTTATCACCAGAGCTTTGGCTCGGTTTTTGAATAGCAAAGTCCGCAGCCGATTCTAACAGAATGACTTTGCCTTTCAACTCCTTGCCACCTGACAGTAATTTAACTTGGACTGTATCCCCTGCTTGAAGGCCGTGCAGAGACGTTTCCGGTACATAAAATTTAGCCCAACGCTGTGTAGATGTTTCAATGGTATAGACCGGGAATCCTGCGCTAGCCATCTCACCCAAGCTAAGCGACTTGGATTTGACGATCCCATCCTCAGGCGCACGTAGCGTAGTATAGCTCAAATAGGTCTGAGCCTCCTGTAGTGCAGCTTGCGCTTGGGCTACCTGTGCATTGGCACCTTCAACCGCAGATTGTGCCTGTTCTACCGTCGATTGCGCCGCCTTCACAGCGGACTGCGCTTGCTCTACCGAAGCCTGAGCAGCTTTGACATCTTCCTGTTGCACTGCAACCTTGCCTGCTCCTGCCTGTGCTTCTTTCACGGCAGCCAAGGCTTGACGGTATTGAGCTTCAGCCGCTGTAATTTCCTCCTTGCGGCTTCCCTCGCGTGCCATATCCAATTTTTGCGACTCTGCATTATACTTGGCCACTGCCTGTTGATGTTCCAATGTCGCTTGATCCAATGATGCCTGGGTTGCTGCACCGGCTTCTTGAAGCTTTTTGGCACGCTCCAGATTTTTAACAGTCAGGTCTAGCGTTTCCTTGGCCACCTTCACAGATGCTTGCAATTGCTCAAGCTCCTGCGGTCTTGCCCCGCTCTTGAGGGCATCCAGTTTTGCTTTGGCGGCGTTAGAAGCTGCTATGGCCTGTTCAATCTGGCTGGAGGAAGCCTCAGCGGTCACAGTGACTGCTGTCGCCCCCTGGCTCTTCTTGGCCTGAGCGGCACTCACAGTAGCCTGTGCCTGACCTACCCCTGCTTGAGCCTGCAATACGCTGGCTTTCGCTTTGGACACATTGCTTTTGGCTGCCAGCAATGCAGCCTGTGCTTGCTTCACCTTATCTTCCAGCTCACGGCTTTCCAAATGGGCGATCACCTGCCCTTTTTTTACCTTGTCGCCCTCTTTCACCAGCATCTGATCAATACGTCCTGCCATCTTAAAACTGGCGTTGAGCGTATCCGATTCTACATAAGCCGTAGGAATAGAAGAAGACTCATCTGCAGATAAGCTGGCGCTCCCTCGTGGGAATGCAGTCAAAGCATAGATTCCTACAGCAATTAAAACAATAAGTACGATGTAAATCGCATATTTTTTAGCTTTCATGTTCTCATCACTCCACCTGTCTATTTAATGTTGCATCCCCAGCGCGTTACATACAAATACCTCGATACTTTCGCGAACTTCCTGTGGATTCATCGTTTCGCCCCATACCATCGACCGCATTGGAGTAAAAATGTAAATGCCGAATAAACAATTTGCAGTCGTTTTTGCATCCAGCTTACTTGAAATTTTCCCATAGGACTTGCCGGAATCAATCTCTGCCTCCATAAAATCAAAATAGTCTGACAGCACCTGCCTAATATTAAAATGCTGTTCCTGTGAGACCCATCCCTTACTGACCAATAGACGACAAAAGTCCGGCTCTCTCCCGATAAACTCAATATGTACCTGGATCAGCTTGCGAACCCTGACTTCCACCTGATCCATGGGAATCTGAGCCATCGCTTCATGGATATCGTGGACAAAACGCTCCATCCCCATCTTCAAAATGTAAATATACAATTCTTGCTTGTTTTTAAAATTGTAGTATAGGGTTCCTTTGGCTATGCCACATACCTTAGCGATTTCCTCCATATTTGTTTCGTTAAAACCTCGTTCGGAAAAAGCTTTGAGTGCGCCGTTAAAAATAATTTCCTTTGTCTGCTGTTTCATGCTTCCTCCTTTTTTGAACTGACCGTCCAGTGCAAAAATTATGTATTTATTATAAGCCCATATTCAGTTATCCAGCAATAGGAAATGTGTAAAATTGACTATTTTAGACACTTCGTCTAAACGACTATTCTAAAATAAAAATGCAAAAACGGATCGAATAAGTGAGGGGGTCACTCATTCGATCCGTTATTTCATAAAATCAGCTAATAAGGGGGCACATTTACGAATTATCAGCTGATTTTAGGGGAGGGCTGACTATTTTTTCACCGTTTGATTGTATTGCGCAATTTTGCCTGTAATTTCTTGTGCAGCTTGGTCCAAGGCCTGTTTTGGCTGCTGTTGACCACTCAGAACAGCTTCGATCGCACCTTCAACGATTTGACGCGCTTCTGGGAATACACCCATCACTGCGCCTTGTGTAGCGGTGGATTGTGCTGATGCGTGCAGCTGGTCAACGGCTGTCTTGAATTGCGGATATTTTACCATGTTATCTTTGAGTACCTTCTCGTCATAAGCTGCTTTCGTAATCGGGAAGTACCCGGTGTTCACACTCCATTGTGCCTGTACTGCTGGGGAAGCGACGAATTTAATGAACTCCCATGCTGCCTTTTGCTGGGCCTCAGGCTTGTTGTTCATGATGTATAAGCTCGCGCCGCCTACAACCACGCCGCCTTCTTTTGCTTCATTGGCTCTTGGCAGGAATCCTGTGCCTACTTCGAATTTATCGCCAACCTGCTCCACAATATTACGCAGCGAAGCGGTGGAATCCAGTGTCATCGCAATTTGTCCTGCGGAAAAAGCTTTCGCCGTGTCGTCCGAGTTACGTCCCAGATTGGATACGACCTTTTCATCGATCATTTTCTTCCACCATGTCAGCGTTTTTACACCAGCATCCGAATTCAGCAAAGATTCCGTAGCTGCTTGCTCGCGTCCGTTGCCATTATTCACATAGTCCGCGTTTTGATTGGCGAACAGTTGCTCCATAAACCAGCCGTAGATGGCAATGGATGCACCGGATTTACCATTCTTGCTCAAGGCTTTGGCGGCTTTTTCGAATTCATCATACGTTTTCGGAGGATTAACTGGATCAAGTCCTGCGGCTTTGAAAGCATCTTTGTTGTAATATAAAATCGGGTTTGACGTATTGAACGGCATGGCGTTCAATTTACCATCAATCGTGTAGTATCGTGTAATATTCGGTTCAAGCTGTGACAAATCGAACTTATCTGCATCAATAAATTGTTGCACAGGTGTGATCATTTTGGAATCGATCATGAATTTACTGCCGATTTCGTATACTTGAATGATGTCCGGTCCACTATTAGAACCCAGTGACGCTTTCAGTTTATTCAAGCTATCATCGTATTTGCCTTGATATACTGGCTCTACCTGAATGTCCTTATGACTAGCGTTAAAGTCAGCAGCAATTTGCTTGATTGCTTTTTCACCGTTGCCGGACATTGAATGCCACCAAGTCAGCTTTATAGGTGAAGCCGCTGCAGTCCCCGTATCATTACCATTACTCGGCTTCTCCGCCGCTGTATTGTTGCTACAACCTGCTGCAACCACCATAGCAGTCAGAATAAGCAGGGTCAAAGCACTTTTCAAACGAAAAAATCTCATAATCTCTCTTCTCTCCCTTTGATTAAATGATTCTTGAATGAAATGTTCGTACCTCTTGTGAGTTAAAGCTTTGTATATAGGCTGCTTACGCAGGTGTTGCTGTTCTTTTGCATCTATAATTAGCCTTTAAGCGCACCTGCTGCCATTCCACGCACCAGCTGTTTGAGTCCAAAGATCAGCAGGAGCAGAGACGGTAAAATGACAAGTGCCGTACCCGCAAACACGAGATTCCATGAAGTCGATTCCTGAAATTCGAGCATGGATATACCGATCTGTACAGTACGCATATTCTCGCTATTCGTGACCAGCAAAGGCCAGAGATATGAATTGTACATGTTCAGAAATGAATACACAGCCAGTGTACCGAGCGCAGGGCGCGATAACGGGAGCACATGAAACAGGAAATATCGGATATGTCCGCACCCATCCATACGAGCAGCCTCGAACAGTTCCTTGGGAAGCTGGAGAAAAAATTGCCTTAACAGGAATGTACCGAATGCCGTCGCCAGAAAAGGAACCGTCAACCCTTGATATGTATCAAGCCAGTTCCAGCTTCGTACCGTCAGATAGTTGGGAATAATGGTAACTTCCCAAGGGATCATCATCGTGGCGACAAACATGCTAAAAATGAAGTTTTTCCCCTTGAATTCCATTTTGGCGAAGGCATAGGCCGCTAGGCTGGCTGTAATCAGTTGTCCAATCATTGTCAGACCCGAAATGAGAAAGGTATTGCCGATAAAAGCTGCAATCGGAACGATTTCAAACACTTCACTAAAATTGGCCATATGAAAGGAATGCGGGAAAAAGCTTGGTGGGTAAGCACTTGCTTCCTCTGGTGGCATGACCGCCATAAAAAATGTATAAATCACCGGATACAAAATCAGAGCGGCTGCAATCGTAAGCAGCACATACAGTAATGTTGAATTCAGGTGTTGTTTCATTGATAATGCACCTTTCTTTCCACCCATTTAAACTGAATCATCGTAAGCAGCAAAATGACGGCAAACAAGACAATGGCCTGCGCACTTCCTGTTCCGAACCGGAAATTAACGAAAGCTTCCTGATAAATGGAATATACGAATACATTCGTACTGTTCACGGGACCACCTTTGGTCAAAATATTAATTTGAGCAAAAGACTGGAAGGCACCAATGATGGAAACTACGGTCACAAAAAAGATCGTCGGTGATAGCAGTGGCATCGAGATACGCCAAAACGTGACCAACGGTCCAGCTCCGTCCATTTTGGCACTTTCGTACATGTCATCCGGAATCCCTTGAAGTCCGCTCGATAAGATTATGTAATTGAAGCCAAGATTCATCCAGATGGTCATGATGGCTACGGAGAACAGCGCCCAGTCCGGGCTGGTCAACCACGGAACCGGATTGATATGTAACAGGGAAAGCACATAGTTGAACATCCCCAGTGTGGGATGGAAAAGAAATTTCCAAATGACCGCTGATGAACCTACCGACAATACCATAGGCAACGAAAATGCAAATTGAAAGATGCGCATTCCACGTAATTTACTGTGTGTAATTGCCGCGAGTACTAGCGCCAGTAAAATGCCTACAGGTACCGTTAATACCGCAAAAAGCAGCGTGACTTTAATCCCTTGCAGAAATTGACCTGAACTGAACAGCATAGCAAAGTTATCTAGCCCCACATAATTTGCAACATTTCCTGCAGGATCTGTAGAATGTAAGCTGAGATATACGGACTTTATCATCGGGTAAAACATAAATACAGCAAACAAAATAAGCGATGGAGCCAAAAAGGTATACGCCAGCGCGTTTTCGCGCAATCTTTGAATTTTTAGCGAACCCGTGCGTATGCGAGCTTTAGACGATGTCCGTTGCTGGCTCCTCGTCCCCAGTCCCAAAGATTTGTTAAGTTCACCCAAAACGGAACGCCCCTTTCTTTTCAAACCAACCTCAGTAAGTGTATCGTTTTGGTGTAAAGGGAACATCAAGTGGACTGGAGTAAAATGTTAATGTTTTGACTCTTTGTAAAACCTATCTTACTAGGTACCTGCACAAGGGCACAGGCTTCTGCATACGATATATCATTATTATGAGTATGGAGGTCAGAGGCGAATGCCGTACAACACCGTCAGTCCGAGAACTTTATACCAGGCTAGACCTGAATTTCAACAAGAAATCAAGAAAGTCCGCGATCAAATACATCATCAAATGGGCCCCTACATGAATCGTACAGTCAGGGTACAAACGATGGATCATCATGTGTATGAAGGAACGATTGTGCATATGGATGCGGATCATCTGTATCTGAGAGTCCCTCAGCAGTATCATTCACCTTCCCCAGGCACTCCTACCCCTTATCGTTCCTATGCCTACAACAATGTCATTCTGCCGCTGGTGCTATTTAATTTGTTGGTTATAGTCCTGTTGAGCTAGCGCTTAATCCATGCCATCTGTTTAACTAAAGACAAAAAACCTCCAAATCCGTAAGCAGCCTAATGTTGGCACATTACGAAGTTGGAGGTTTTAGTTATTTGTGTTCCATAATTATTGGTTCTTACAGGAGATGCCTGCTTCCTGCTCTAGTACGGCTACAAAACGATCGATACGCTCTCCATTGGGAAGGAGGCAGAACACCTCATTCTCCCCCCGATGGATCAGCAGGACGTTCCCCCTAGTATCCGACAAATCCTTTTCCAGCTTAGCCAGCGAAATATGGTGATAATTAATGAACTTGACCCAAGGATGATCCATAGTGCAGGAATAGAAGATGATTCGTTGGGACGTTACTGCCAGCATTCCACAAAGCGATATCTTCTCGGAGTTTTGCTGCCAATCATACGTACACCTAATGCAAGATCGGATGTGTTCGCCAGCTTCTAACGTCAGACTAATGGCTCGCATCTCTTTTTCATCTGTTGTCATCCCATCTCATCTCCTGTTCGAAGTTCAGGAATGAGTCGCAGCTCCATGACCTCAAATCAGCTTTTGCGACTTATCCCGTTGACTTCCAAGATATGTACAACTTAACATGGGCACAGGATGTTATCAACAAGCAAGCTAGCCCTGCTATAATTCAGCAATCATATCTTGCTATGTACTATACTATCTTTTGCCTCAGACGCTTCCTATACTAAACTCACTTGTCAAATCCTAAAAAGGCTTCCTCTAGTTTATTTAACTAGGAGAGAGCCTTTTTATCTATCTTGTATATGAAATGTTTACGTTAAACACCTATTATAATTAATATGTTTGTAATTGTGAGGTTGCTGAACTGTTGTTAACATATAAAAATAATTTGTTTGTAGAACTAAAGTAACCATTTACTTTAACCCAAGTAAATGACAAGGTTGCACGAGCTGGTCTTGAGTCAGTCTGTTTAGGTTGATCCACAACTAAATTAAATTGGAGGTATATTCTATGTTTGATGAATTATTTCTTCATGAAATGTCTTTAGTTTTTCTCTTAGGAAGTGAGTTACTTCTCTTCATTTTTGCTCTTATTTTTATTATTTGCACTTTTAAAAATAACAAAGCATTGCATCAATTGGATGAGATTTTGGCAGAAACAACACACCTAATAAAATCGAAATAAAGGAGAGGATTCTGATAGGTACCTGGACTATATCTGTAACCATAATCTACTGGTTCTGCTTTATCCATATTTTTATATGTTCATGTGCAATGATCTACCTCTTTAAAATAAGAAAAACCAATAAATTATTTCAAAGAAAAATAGAACTGCTCAGTAAGCATATAGAAATACTAAAAGAGCAACTAAACAAAAAATTTTAATTTGCTTTCGTTAATTACAAATACCATATTGATTCAACTTAAATCGATTGTATCAGCAGCTTCTTTACAATTAAACAGAATAACCAAATATAATTTTCAGAAATGAGGAATGGTGCACGCTTCTTCTAGGCAAGCTAATGTGAGAATACATTAGAACGGAGAAGAAGCCTGATGAAATATAACCGTTTGCTATGTGCTGGAATCGCTGTTTCTTTGCTGTGGGTCAGTCCTTGTCCCATTCTATCTAATGAACAAAACACCTCATACGCCTCCCCCGCTCCTGCAAAGGGAAGAGCCTATTACGAGGAACGGGGCGACATTGTATGGGAAGTTCCTACCCATCGTAAGCTCATCGCTCTCACATTCGATGACGGACCGGACGTTAGCAATACACCTGCCATTCTCGATTTACTTCGAAAATACGATGCGAAAGCGACCTTTTTTGTTGTCGGCAGCCGTGTAGAAAAGCTGCCGCACCTTGTAAAACGGGAACGAGAGGAAGGCCACGAAATTGGCAATCATACCTTCCTTCATTCATCCTTTCAGCATATCTCTCGCAACAAAGCTCTGTCCGAACTGGATCAAGGTCAGGCGAGTATCGTTCAGGCAACTGGTGCGGGGACCCATCTGTTTAGACCACCAGGAGGCTCTTATAACGATTCACTCGTCAAGCTAGCCAAGGAAAAGGGGCTGAAAATTATTTTATGGTCCTGGCATCAGGACACCCTAGATTGGCGAAAGCCGGGCGTACACCGTATTGCTAATAAGGTGCTCCGCAACGCCCGTAACGGCGACATTGTCCTCATGCACGATTTTGTACATCATAGTACACAAACCGTTGAAGCCCTGAAGATTATTCTCCCTGAGCTCAAGAAAAGAGGTTATTCCTTCGTCACTGTATCTGAGTTACTCTCTAATCGAGAAAAGCCAGACGGGCTAATTGAGGTCAATAAGTGAAAGAAACAAGAACAACAAGATTAGCTAAAATATGCAGGAGGCCTCTCTATACTTTTCAGTCCAATGTTTTGGAGGCCAGCCATTGCATCATCGTTGTTTTCTTTCCGTTAATCACCTTCGATACTTCGTTGTTATACACGTAAATCCAGGACCAGTGGCCATTGTATTCATACGGTGTTTTGTCGCTTTTCTTGTACAAACCAGAAGTATCCACTACGTTATCAAATAACGACATATGGACATCCTTTGCTCCGGCATTCACTAAACGATTGTAGGTCGGAATCATATAATCGTTGGGTGGAACCACGGTATCGGTTTTGGCAGCCACAAACCAGATCGGAAGATCCTTCATATCGTTAATTTGTTCATCGGTGATAAGGCTATCCTTCAAGGCTTCACACGCCACCACAGCTGCTGCAAAATAGTCTTTATAATCACGGATCAGCAGCATCGTCATGTATCCGCCGTTGGAGTCTCCGCCAATGTAGATTCGGTCTGTATCAATGTCTTTGTTCTTGGCCACGTACTCCTTAATTAAGGACATCAGGGCTTGCTCGTACTTTGAGGTTCCGTCACCAAAGCCTGTAAAACCATCCATCCAGTAGGTTGGGGTCTGCGGTGCCAGCACATAAGCTCCGCCAAAATAAGATTGAATATCCTTAGAGGCAAAATTCGCTGCTTTATTACCCGAAATTGGAATCGTCGGATCTGTACCTCCCTCTCCCATCCCGTGCAGCCAGATCACCAAAGGGTTTTTCACTTTGTCTTTTGCTGGTGCATAGTCCGCATAGGTTAAAGTAACCCCATCAAAAGTCGCTTTGCCAGTTGTAAATTGATCAACAAGCTTCCGAATTTCACCTGAGGAGGTGTCAATTTTCAAGCCGGAAATCGTTCCTGATTGGGTTTTAATAGCCTTTTGCTGCGTGATTGTGTATTGGTTATCATTCCATCCGTTAAAGCCGGAACCTGTATCATAATGAATAGCGGAGCCCAATGTTAAGGCCGGGCCGATTTCCATTTCCAGCACAACGTAGCTTCCTGTTTTCTTTACAGGGTTGCCGCTTTTGTCCGATACATAGGCCTTGGTGACCTTTCTGTTGCCTTTTTCAATAAAGGAATTTACCAACCTATTGTCGCTTCTTTCCACATGTACCTTAAATGTTTCCTTGGTTATCGCATCTTTGGGTATCGGCTTACCCAGATTAACAATGATCTTCGTAATGGTTGCTCCCCAATCCTTAACCTCCGCAACCGTCCGGTATGAGGTGGGCTCCTTGGCCCATGCACCAGAGTTGAAAGCAAGGGTCGTACTGACAGCTAAAGTAAATAACATAGTGGTTTTAGCAACCGTTCTAAACTGTTTAAACATAGATGACTTACCTCCCAGATCCATTAGTAAAACGCTTACATAAATAATTTTAACGATTTTTTTATTTACATCCTGCCTTTTATTAGCCTAATTCAGGTCAATTACTGACTCCTGGCTGCAGACGCTCCTTGTGTTTTTTTCGATATTGATGCGGTGTCGCCTGATACACCTTTTTAAATACCCTGACAAAGGACTTCTCGTTCGGAAATCCGTGTTCCAGCGCAATTTGTAGGATTGAATGATCCGTATTCATAAGAGCACGGAAAGATTTCTCCAGACGGATGGCATTGATATATTGAAACAGCGTCATACCTACATGCTTTACAAAAAAACGGGACAAATATTCGGGAGACAAACCAAAAACCTGGGCTATGGAATCCAGGGATAGGCTCTGATCGTAATTTTCTTTGATATAATCGGTGATCAACGTCAGCCGTTCCAAATATTTGTTAGTGTTAAAGCCAGGGACCGATTCGTTGTCCATTTTAAAATGCATTAATAAAAGGTATACCAGTTTATAAGATAGTGACGTTAAATGGATATGTACTAAAGGGTCATTGTGCTGGTTGAGGTAAGCTACAAATAATGTGTTTAATAGATCACGCAGTTCCTTAAAATGCTGTAATCGCTGCTCGTTGCTTTCGAAAATGGATATGCAATCAAATAAAATAGGATTACTGCCCTTCGTATTTTCTCTAATAAATCCTGAAGGAATCAGAATGGTTATAGCCTCTCTCCCATTGCCCTTAGCCACAGAAAAGGAATGAATAGCATTCGAATTAATGAGCACAATATCTCCTTTTTTAGAGCTGTAATTCGTGCCATCTATATAGATATTGTCGATGCTTCCTGAAAGTACATAGGATATTTCGATACTGTCGTGCCAATGTCTAGGTATGTATGCTGGTTCATTAGAAGAATGAACTATAATTTTCAATGGAAAATGGTGGTCTGCCTGAACCAGCTCATATTTATATTCCAAATTTGTCGCTCCTCTCAGATGTGAACATAATACCTCCCTCTCTCCATAAACAAAAAAACCTAAGATAACAAAATACATAAGATCCCGAGATCTTAACATTTTGTTCCTTAGGTTTTGCCTGCGCTTTGCATAACAGTAACAATCCTAATGTTATTCATTTTCATTTAACTAAGCTAAGTATATAGAGAGTTAAAATTCATGTCAACGCTTTCAATCAAGGCGTCCAACTGCCTAATTATCTTTCGACTTTCAGGAACAGAAAGCAGCGACAATGTCCTTAGTCACATCGTCCGCTGCTCTCCAACTACATCCTTTTGGCTTTATCCCATTCAGGGCTTCTCTGAAAAATTAGACAAACTGACCGGATAAAAGACATAAACCTTAAACCTTTTACTGAATAAGTTACTACTAAGCAACAATATTAAGGCGCCAACTTTAATATTGTCATCGTTGTATTAATATTATTGTGCAACTGGGCAGGAGTTGCATTGGCATTTACCAGTTGTATTGTAGTTGGAACAGTTGTAACGGTTATGATAACCTCAGCTGCGGTAGGTCCCCCACCATTCCCTGTGAAAGGTAATGGTGTTATAGGAGTTCCGTTAACAGTGAGATTGAATGCCGCATCACCCTGGTTGTGAATAGAAAATGAGATGAAGTAGCTCCCCGTCTCGTTAATGGTTATTGTTGGAGATGGAGGAATGAAAGTAAATGCACCACCAACATTCGCTAAAACCCCAGTAAAGGTAATTGGTGAGTTGCCCGGAACTGTGTCAGTCCCCGTACCAGGATCTGCTCTGAAAACACTTAAGAAGTCTGATATCCCGGCGCCTGCAGGCCCTGCTGGCCCCGTTGCTCCTGCTGGCCCTGCGGGTCCTATTGCTCCTGCCGGTCCTGTTGCTCCTACTGCCCCTGCAGGTCCGGGAATTCCTTGAAGACCTTGAGCACCTGGAACTCCTTGTGGACCTGGCAATCCCTGTGGACCTGGCAGCCCCTGTGGTCCTTGGGGCCCTTGAGGACCTTGAGGACCTTGAATCCCTTTAACAATGACCTTTGGTAAAACTTTGATTTTTTTAACTGTACATCTTCTAAATTTTCTCCGATGCATTTTGTTTTGCCAACAATGATGTCGAAACATAATTAATGATCACCTCCAAAGTCTAGTCAAATTAGTTTATTGTGCAATGAACTAAAAAGATTGGGCTGTTGACTTCATCTAGGAAAGATAGGCATAGGCTTGACCCTATCATGTTTGGTTTATTACAACTCTTCCATTAGAGGCTTATTCAATTCAATGGATTGACTGGATGGAGGGACGTTAACACGTCCCTCTTTAATTTGATTTATGTATAAGACGGATTGTCAAGCTAAGTGCGACAGTTCCTCTGAAAAGGATTCGTGAGCGGTTCTCCAACCCAAGCATTTTCGTGGTCTATGGTTGATCAAGCGCAGAGCAGTCTCCAAGGCTTCATCCGTGATTTGCGCAAAATCTGTCCCCTTGGGAAAAAACTCTCGCAAGAGGCCATTGGCATTCTCATTCGAGCCGCGTTGCCAGGAAGAATACGGATCTGCGAAATATACCTGTAGGCCATGAGCTTCTTCCAGGCTGGCGTAACAGGCGAATTCCTTGCCACGATCTGCAGTAGCGGTTTGAAATGCACCGTCAGGGTACTGCGAGGCTACTACACCAAAAGCAATTTCCATGGACAAAGCTGTACGGTCAGGCATGGGAACGGCGGTGTACAGTCGGGTCTTGCGTTCGATGAATGTAGCTACGCAGCCCTTGCTTTTCCCACGGCCCGAGACGACCGTATCGAGTTCCCAATGACCGAAGGTTTTACGGGAACGAACCTCTTTCGGACGCTGAGAGATGGTCTTACCCACAGCGAACTTGCCGCGTGTCTCTACAGGCTTCTGCCGTTTACCTTTGTGGCGTAGGACGGCAAGCACTCCTTTCACCAAACGGCCTGTATATAGCCAGCGATAGATGGTTTTAAAGCAGACCACAGGGTGTCCCTCTTGACGGAGTCGTTCTACGATCTGCTCGGGAGACCACGTGGCATGAAGCTTTTCTTCAATAAGGACCGACTGCTGTGGTGTCCATTTTCCGGCTGGGACGGAGGACTTACGTCGCTGGACATAGCTCTCCTGAGATCGCTCGGCACAATAGGGCTTCTGCGTTTCATTTCGACGGAGTTCTCGGCAAATGGTGGCATGATGCCTGCCCAATTCACTGGCAATGGCTCGAGCACTTTTCCCCTGCTGGTGGAGGATTTCTAGCTTGCTGCGCTCGATTATGCTAAGATGTGTGTAGCTCATGGTGGATTCTCCTTGTGTGAATGTGGTGTAGGAACCTTCATTCTACACGAATCCGGCCATGGGCCATTTTTTATTTATTTCCCGTAGGTGTCGCACTTCATATTACAATCCGTCATAAGAAAAAAAGAGCAAACTGCAAAAATACACCCCCTAGAATTCATCGGAATAACCAAGAAGGTTTCCAATGTCTATTCTAAGGGGTACACTTCAACAGCCAGTAGGGTGTTTACACCATTTTTAATAGAAGTTATTTAGCAAAATTAAACCCAGAATGATTTAGTGATTATAACCAACAGAATAAAAAGTACCAAGATTGCTGCTGTAGAAGTCCACATACCGCCAACACCTGGAGTGTTATTATCACATGCTCCCATAGCCCTAACCTCCTTTACTCGTTGTACAATTCAATATATGCATAAATACATTCTATGACAGGGCATTCAGGTAAGTAGATAATAATTTTGCCAACCCATTAAAAGATTAGATCATACAGCACATATCCTAGTCTATCGATGCTCTAAGATAGTCGAATAAAGCACACTTCTTCATGGCAACCTAACCTAAAAACGTTAGAACGGAGATTAGGCCCGATGAAAAACATTCGATTGGTGTCTTCTGCCATCGCTGCTTTTTTGCTGTGCTCCAGCTCCTTCCCTACTCCATATGTGATCGCACAGAACACCTCAAACGTCTCTCCTGCACATACAAAGGGAAGATCCTATTATGAAGAACGTGGCGATATTGTATGGGAAGTTCCTACTCATCAACCCAAGGTAATTGCTCTGACTTTTGATGACGGACCGGATACAAGTAACACGCCGGCTATTTTGGATTTGCTTAAGAAATATGATGCTAAAGCGACCTTTTTCGTTGTTGGTAGCCGCGTAGAAAAATTTCCTGACATTGTAAAACGAGAGCTTAAAGAAGGGCATGATGTCGGCAACCACACTTTTCATCATCCATCCTTCCATCGAATTTCCCGTGATAAAGCTTTATCTGAGGTTGACCAGGGTCAAGCCAGCATTGTTAAGGCTACAGGAACAGAAACTCACTTTTTCCGTCCACCAGGCGGTTATTATACAGATTCACTCGTCGAACTTTCTAAAGAAAAAGGGCTAAAAATAATTTTATGGTCCTGGCATCAAGATACCTTGGATTGGCGAAAACCTGGTGTGCAACGCATCGCCAACAAAGTACTCCGTAATGCTCGTAACGGCGATATTGTTCTTATGCACGACTATGTATATAAAAGTACACAAACTATGGAAGCCTTGAAAATCATTTTGCCTGAGCTGAAAAAAAGAGGCTTTACCTTTATAACTGTTTCCGAACTGCTTGCGACTCACAAGATTCCCGAAGGATTTATTGAAGTGAATAAATGACTTCATTTATGTAAAGTCCAATATAACTACCTTCTAGGAAATACTTGGCTACATGAAAAGCTCTTGGTACGGAAATTATATTAGGGATTAACAATTAACAACTATTCAAGGAGGCAAATATCATGAAAAAAGCAATATTGGCTGTTGCATCTCTGGCAGTATTTATGTCTGTAGGATCGATGGCATCTGCATCTGCGCCCGCAGAAAAACAGGAACACAAAATGCACCAACAACAGGCTAAGAGCCATACGAAAAAAGAGCACAAAATACATGCTAAGAGCAAGCATGAGAAAGCTCACAAGCTGCATGCACGTGAAGCTGCACCTGCCAAAATGATCGATGGAAAAACAATGCATACGAAAAGTATTAAAGCTAAAAGCATTAAAGCAAAGGCTACTAAATTGCCAAAAACAGGATTTGGTGGCGCAAGCGAGCAAATGAATTAGGAGGGACAAAAGAGAGAGGATCAACTAAACCCCTCTCTCTTTCTTCATATGAACAAAAAGTGGATCATTTATTTTATGGTGCTATTGATTTTATTGGGAACCACATGCTGTTCGCTCACAGCTAAAGACCAAAGAAAAATTCCCACGAATCAGCCAGTTAAGGTTAAAACTCAAGCCTATAAAATCACAAAAAATTCTTTACCTGTTAAAAAAAATTATTTTCCCGGGATCATTCCACATAAAATCGATATTCCAGCGGTTCGTATTCATTCAATTATAGAACCGGTAACTTATTTAGAGAATGGCCAGATGGGCGTCCCAGATAAAACAGACCGAGTAGGGTATTTATCTAACCATGTGTTGCCAGGTTCAGCAGGTAATGCAATTATGGACGGGCATGTCGATACATACACGGGTCCAGCAGTTTTTTATCCTCTAAAAAAACTGAAAAAAGGCGATTATGTGTATGTAACTGGCGATAATGGTTGCAAGCTTCAATTTGTAGTGGAGTCCGTAAAGTTTTACCTCACCCCCGAAGCACCGATTCAAACGATTTTTGGTCCTACAGAAGAGCACCGTTTAAACTTGATTACCTGTGCTGGGCGCTACAGTCGAAGCAAGAAGGAACATGAAGGGCGATTGGTCGTCTTTACCAAATTAGCACACATGAATTCAGCCTGTGAGAAACTTATGATACAAAAGTAGGGCATTTTCAAAAAACAATTTACCTTTCCAAGGAGAATGAATGCAGGTGCTTAGAATCAAAAAATTACACTTACTGTGCATGATCTTGCTAACGATCCCCGCTTGCAGCTTCATTAATTTTCATGCACAAGCCGAGCCAGTTCAGAAGGATAACGTGGTCCCTTTTCTTCAAGAATTGTTTGAAGACCGTACCAGATTATTAATGGATCAGGATAAAAAGCATATCGAGGACCATTACTTGTTAAAAGACAAACGAAGTAACTACGAATATCTTCATGAAATCAATAGAGCCGAATACATTCAAGAATGGGCCAAGCATCGTAAAATAAAATTTGTGAATGCGGAAAGCTCCATTAGGATAGCTCGTATAGAAGTACTGGGTGACATGGCAAAAGTGTCACTTGTCCAATCCTTGAAATTGAGTTATGAGTATGTAAATAGCTATCCCGGTCAGCATGATTTTGGAATTGGAACACGGCATGGCATCACACTAAGAAAAAAGGATAATCGTTGGTACGTGGAACGGGAATGGTATTCAGATCCTTTGGAAGAGAACCCCAAAAAAATCGAAAAAAGCGATTTGCATTTCATTGCCAATAAAGCTGTATTAGAGCCAACAAAGATTATTAATAAATACAACCGATCACGAGCCGTTGACTATGCCAACAAGTATGCAGGAATAACATGGGGGGCAGGAAATGGTCAGCGCTACAACCAAAAATACCTGGATTACAACTCTAAAGGAGGAGACTGCACTAACTTTTCCTCTCAAGTTATCGGAGACAAGGAGGAAGGCGGAGGACTTCCTATGAGATCTGGATGGCATTACTCCTATGGTAACGGTGGGAGCCAAGCATGGGTTCAGACGGATGCATTTAAAAATTTTCTTATACGCTCTGGGTATGGCAGGATTATCGGACAAGGAAGCTTTTCCAATGTCGTCCAATCCGTCAATGACTTACAGCAGCAACCCGAAAAACCCCAGCTACTTCCAGGTGATTTGATTGCTTACGTTTTAAGAGGAGATGTAGATCATTTCTCTGTTGTAGTAGGATTTGATCAGAGTGGCTATCCTTTAATCAACTCCCATACTGCCGACCGTTTTAAAGTACCTTTTGATTTGGGATGGGACAAAAACACCAAGTATTTGTTGATTCACATACGAGATTAAGTATCATGTTCATACCCCAACAGTTGCTGTCATAAAATGATAATGGACAACTTCTAATGGGGGAAAAAAATTTGAAATTACCTCTTATCTTAAAACAAACCATGGTAAGAGCTAATGCAATGATTGTTGTGAAAGCCATAGGTTTGGTCGGAAAAGTATTTATGACACGGTTTGTTGGAGCAGAAGGAATGGGGCTTTATCAGCTGGCCTACTCCTTCTATAGCTTAATACTAATGATTATTTCTGGAGGATTGCCGACAGCTCTGGGTATGTTTACAGCTAAGTATACAGCCAGAGGCTGGCGGCTATTTAAGTTTTTTGCAGTTTTCATGATTCTCGCGGGAATAGCATGTAGTGTCCTGGTCTTTCGCCTTTCAACGCCAATTGCTAATTTGCTTGGTTATCCGCAGCTCAACTTTGCGATTCGCTACCTCTCTCCTGCTATATTGGTCGTTCCCTTGTTAAGTTTACTGCGCGGCTATTTGCAAGGGCTTGAAAGATATACCACCATTGCCCTTTCGGAAATTATCGAACAATCCGTGAGAATTGGTACCTTAATGTGTATGGTGCCGCTATTTATTCAATCTGGCATTGAGTTTGCTGTAGGCGGAGCAGTACTTGGGACTTTTACAGGCGCGATCGTATCGTTTGCTATTCTTTCTGCTTTCTTTATATATAATCGTCCCGTAATCGGGTTATCCCCCTCACCTCTTCCATCTATTCGAACGGATTTGCCTTTGTTAGTACAGGCTTCACTTGCTATCGCCCTTACACGCTTACTTATTCCTGCTTCCGACTTTATTGATGCCATGATCATCCCTCAGCGATTACAGGTTGCGGGGGTTTCGCCCAAAGAATCAGCCGAGATGTTCGGTACTGTTACTGGCATCGCACTGGTTGTCGCTTATATGCCTACTTTGATTACAGGCTCCCTAACCCATACACTCACGATGAAAATAACTGCAGATTGGCAAAATAGGCTATATCATTTATTCTACAAAAAGAGCTATATTGCCATGCAAATAGCATGGGTCTGGGGATTAGCCTCAGGTTTTTTCATTTTTAAATACGCTCCGGAAATTTCCTTATATATTTTTGGAATACAAAACGCTGCAAATCCGATTAAGTCGTTAGCAATGTTACCATTAGTTGTCGGATTACGGGAAGTGACTACAAGTATTTTATGGGCAAAAAATCGAAAGAAAACTCCTTTTATTGGCCTCTGCATTGGCGTCCTTTCCAATTTCATGATCCTCTACACCCTACTGGCTATCCCCAAATTTGGTTATATCGGAATGTGTGTGGGAGTCATAATGATGGAATTAGTCTCCACACTCTGGAATTTCCACGCTCTACAGCTCTTACAGAGGCCTAAATCACACACAATTATCTTTTTATTAATGGACGTTCTGATTTTCGAAGCCATTCTAATTATGTGCACACTATGTTCCAAAGCTTTAACCCTACTTAACTGGTCAGAATCCATCATTATGGTTGTAGAGATTATCCACTTTTGCTGTTGGTGTACCCTATTCTTAAAAGTAAAATTAAAAGCACTTGCATAAAAAAGGGCTCCCTCGCGGGAGCCCTGCTTATTTACAAGGACGTGTTAATCGTGAGTCAACGATTAACAATGAGCGCAATGAGAATTGGAAATCACTTTTGAAAAAGTGACCGTCTCATTATAGCCACCAATTACATAAATATCATTTCCATAAATAACGGAAGTTGCTGCAGCACGAGCCGTAGGCATGCTACTTCCCGAGGCCCAGTATTATTTTCGAATCATAAATTTGTACATCCTTATATGGGCTTGATCCTGAAGAATCACCGATATATCTACTCTAAATTTAAACTGATTCGAAAGAAATAAGATTCGTTAATCTGAATCGATTGAGGTAAAAACTTCTCTACGGGGCCTCTATATAATCTAAAGTGTCATTTGTGTTCTTCATTCGGTTGTTTTAGAACAAGTAAGAGTTTTTTAATCTCAATCAGTTCGCCTTCGATCCGATGAAGGTGGCTCTGCATATCGTCAATCTCTTGTTCGGCTTTGTAGTTGATCGCGAAGTCAATGATCGATTCATGCTTATCCCTTGCAGCTTGGCGGTTCTGACTCATCATAATGACCGGAGCCTGAAATGCTGCGATAAAGGACAAACACAAGTTCAACAAGATAAATGGAGGTTCATCGAAATGAAAGCGAGTAAACGGCAAGCTGTTCAAGAGTATCCAGAGGGTCAGAAAGAT
Organism: Paenibacillus ottowii; assembly: GCF_006874425.1. Classification (GTDB taxonomy): domain Bacteria; phylum Bacillota; class Bacilli; order Paenibacillales; family Paenibacillaceae; genus Paenibacillus; species Paenibacillus ottowii. The sequence goes on along the minus strand of NZ_VIJZ01000001.1, from coordinate 429,032 downwards.
AGCGAAATAAGTAATAAATCTCCAACTACCGCCAAATGATGCAATCCGATCCGCAAGACGATCTTGCCAGCTTGTTGTTCTTTGGTACGCTTCATCTAAATGAGAAAGAATGCTATTTTCGTAACTATCGACTAGACGATCAATACGACGAGTATTTTCCTGATTCAATTCAATATCAAAGCCTTGAATATGAGTAGCATTTTTATTTTGCTGTTTTTTTTGAAAAAAATTCATTTTTGACATGTCAACTGCCTCCTTGTTTTAAGGCAGTCGGGTCCAATACTAACCCGTAGGAAAGGAGTAGCAACCATACTCAATTATGGTATCTAGTTTTAACCCGACTACCAATAGACTCACTGGTTCTGGATCCGGTTCAGACGAACTTCGACTATTCATTGAATGGTTCAACCCCTCTCCCTTAACATGTTGTGGGCTCCATATTTTACTGATCACACTGGAGCCAGATCATTGCCAATACCTGCACATTGAAATAAAAACGCCCCTCAGCTCAACTGAAGGGCGCAGTTCTGCATGCAAGATAAAGCATACAAATATCCGATTCCCCCCAGTCGAGCTTTAGCACTATACGACGTAAAAGAACCAAAGTTCTTTAGCCACATTAAGAAGAGCCTTAATCCGGCAATTCCTGTTATACCCATTGGCATCTTTCGATGTTTCCGGGCAGTGGCTTATGTTCATATAGGAGCCTCACCTAACGAGGACATCAATATTTCCTTAACAAAGCATACTGCTGTCCAAATGTGCTGTCAACCCAAATATACTTACTGTCATAAGAGCATCCCTAAAAACAATAAAATACCCTACCAGCACTAAGCCAGAAAAAGCAAAGAGGCTTCTCAAAAGTTCGGAGAACTAATGAGAGCCTCTAAAAAACAGACTGATTGTTAACAAATCGTTAACAAATCAATATAACAACCCCTCAAACCCTTGGTGCAACAAGGGTTTTTGGTTTTATTACATCATGCCGCCCATGCCGCCCATGCCGCCCATATCAGGCATTGCAGCCTTTTCTGGTTCTGGCTTGTCAGCGATCACTGCTTCAGTAGTCAAGAACATTGCTGCTACGGAAGCAGCGTTTTGCAATGCATAACGAGTTACTTTGGCAGGGTCTACGATACCAGCTTCGATCATGTTTACCCAGTCACCAGTAGCTGCGTTAAAGCCTACGCCAACTTCTTCGCGTTTCAGACGCTCAACGATTACAGAGCCTTCTTCACCTGCATTAGCAGCGATAGTGCGAATTGGAGCTTCCAGAGCGCGCAACACGATGTTCACGCCTGTTTGCTCGTCGCCTTGCAGTTCAACAGCTGCAACTGCTTTGTATACGTTCAGGAGCGCTACACCACCACCGGATACGATACCTTCTTCAACCGCCGCACGGGTTGCGTTCAGAGCATCTTCGATGCGCAGTTTGCGTTCTTTCAATTCTGTTTCAGTAGCCGCACCGACTTTGATTACTGCTACGCCGCCGGACAATTTAGCCAGACGCTCTTGCAGTTTCTCTTTGTCGAACTCGGAAGTAGTTTCTTCCAGTTGTGTACGGATTTGGCTAACACGAGCGTCGATGTCGGCTTTGTTTCCAGCACCGTCAACCACAATCGTGTTTTCTTTTGTAATACGCACTTGACGTGCTGTACCCAGTTGGTCCACAGAAGCAGTTTTCAGGTCCAGACCCAATTCTTCTGTGATTACTTGACCGCCAGTCAGGGCAGCGATGTCTTGCAGCATTGCTTTACGACGGTCACCAAAGCCAGGAGCTTTAACAGCTACAGCGTTGAATGTACCACGCAGCTTGTTGACAACGAGCATAGCCAGCGCTTCGCCTTCAATATCTTCAGCGATCAGAACGAGTGGTTTGCCTTGTTGTACGATTTTTTCAAGCAATGGCAGGATTTCTTGTGTGTTTGTGATTTTTTTGTCAGTGATCAAGATATATGGATTGTCCAGTACAGCTTCCATTTTGTCCGTATCTGTAATCATGTACGGAGAAATGTAGCCACGGTCAAACTGCATACCTTCAACTACTTCCAGTTCTGTTGCAAAACCGCGGGATTCTTCAACAGTGATGACACCGTCTTTGCCCACTTTTTCCATAGCTTCAGCGATCAGTTCGCCTACTTCATCATCAGCAGCGGAAATACCAGCTACTTGAGCAATGGATTGTTTGCTTTCGATTGGTTTGGAGATAGCTTGCAGTTCAGCAACAGCTGCTTTAACCGCTTTGTCGATCCCTTTACGGATACCGATTGGGCTTGCGCCAGCAGTTACGTTTTTCAAACCTTCAGTGATGAGGGCTTGAGCCAAAACAGTAGCCGTAGTCGTACCGTCACCAGCTACATCGTTTGTTTTGGTTGCTACTTCTTTAACCAGTTGAGCGCCCATGTTTTCGAACGCGTCTTCCAGCTCGATTTCTTTTGCAATCGTTACGCCGTCATTAGTGATGAGCGGGCTACCGAATTTTTTCTCCAGTACAACGTTACGGCCTTTCGGTCCGAGTGTTACTTTAACAGCGTTAGCCAATGCATCTACCCCGCGCAGCATGGAGCGACGAGCGTCTTCACTAAATTTAATGTCTTTAGCCATTTGTGATAAACCTCCCTATGGATTATGAATGATTTGTTTCAATTCCTATATTTAGGTCTTGTCCGGGTTCCGGTTAACCGATGATCGCGTGGATATCGCTTTCTTTCATAATCAAATATTCTTTACCTTCATATTTGATTTCCGTTCCAGCGTATTTGGAGAAAATAACACGGTCGCCTTCTTTTACTTCCAGAGGAATACGGGCACCGTCTTTCAATGCGCCTGCGCCAACCGCGATAATTTTGCCTTCTTGCGGCTTTTCCTTGGCAGAGTCAGGAAGTACGATTCCGAAGGAAGTCGTTGTTTCTTGCTCAATTGCTTCCACCAATACGCGTTCACCCAAAGGTTTGATCATGAAAAATAGCCTCCTTATTAAGTGTTTATCCTGTAATTTGGTTGTTATGTTGTATGTATTAGCACTCAACAGTCGTCAGTGCTAACAACCAACTTTATGATACTCAACTTGAGATTGAATTTCAAGTCCCTAATGTATTTTTTATGGGAATTTTTATGGACAGCCATTCTTGATTATATCTACCTATCCTAAAAATAACCGTTAACTCAAGGCTAATGGTTATTTTTTAAGACAGCTATGCTGATAGATTTAAGAAAAATTACGCAATTGGGCTTCCCGTTCTTCCTGTGCACGCAGTTGTCTACGGTACACGACCGATGACAGATATACACTCGCTTCATACAGCACCAACAACGGAATCGCCACCAAAAAATCGGATATAAAATCCGGCGGAGTGATCACAACAGCGACAAAAACAAGCAGGAAATAAGAGATCTTCCGCCACTTGCGAAGCCTCATCGGGGTGAGTACACGAATCCCTGTCAGAAACATAATCAGCAGGGGGAGTTCAAACAGCAGCGCTACAGGCAGCACAATGTTAAACATAAAGGTGAAATATTGTGCAATACCGTACGTTTCCTGCAACCCCATGCTTTTGGTGACGGACGATGTGAACTGAATCGCCATCGGGAAAATAATGAAATAAGCAAAAGCAGCGCCAATCATAAACAAAAGCAGCACATAAGGCACATATCGCAAAGTTGCACTCCGTTCTTGCGGCCTTAATCCCGGGCTGACAAACTTCCACAATTGGTAGCAGGCAAACGGCAACGCCACTGCAATGCCAATGATCATGGCGATCTTCATGTAGATACCAATCCCGTCCCAAAAGGAAAATGCGTTTAACTGAAAAGCTTGCGCCGAACCGGATCGAATAAGCCAGTCATAGACAGAACCCGCCGCGAACAAGCCACCAACCAATGCCAATACAAATACAATCAGCACATAAATTATTCTGCGACGAAGCTCACCCAGATGTTCCATTAGCGGCATTTCATGCTCTGGTGGGGACAAGTCCATTCCTCCTTTCTGAACGGGACGCAGCAGCGCCTCCTAAAAAATAAAGCCCTTCACTGAAGAAGAGGCTCATGTTCGTTATACAAACAGCAATAATAAATAACTAAATCTATGACAAGCGTTTATCCTCGGGCTGAGGTTGAACTTCTGAAGACGTCGTCTGTGATGCTTGGACCACACTATCTTTGCTTTCTTTACGCTCAGTCCGTTCATCTTCAGATAAAATATCGCGTGCCCCGTTTTTAAATTCACGGAATGTACGCCCTACAGCTCGGCCCAGCTCAGGCAGCTTGTTCGGACCAAAGAGCAGCAGCGCCAGAATAATTAACAAAATATAACCCGGTGCTCCAATATTGGGCATGTGTAGTAATCCTCCTTATATTGACGAACAAAATGAAAAACCTCTGTCCGTATACGGCCTTAAAATTCTTACAGGTATCATACCACACACATGGGCTGCCTTCTACCGGAACTGACCTGTCACCATAAGCAATGCTTCCGGGAGTTGATCCATAATCGCTGCCAAATTTTCATGTACGCCTTTTGGCGTTCCTGGCAAATTGACAATCAGCGTACGTCCGCGTATCCCCACGATTCCACGAAATAGCATGGCCGCCGGATTTTTCTGCATCACGATCATTCTCATGGCTTCCGCCATACCTGGCACTTCCCGTTCCACGACCCGTCTGGTCGCCTCAGGTGTCACATCACGAATCGCCAGTTCGGTTCCGCCCGTAGTTAGCACCAAGTCTGCATGAAAATAATCGGTCATTTCGATCAAAGCCGCAATAATCTCATCCGGTTCATCGGGAACGATCCGGTATTCCACAATCTCTCCGCCCAGTTCTTCTTCGACGAGTTCCCGGATGACCTGTGCGCTTGTATCCTCACGCTCTCCCCTTGCCCCTTTATCACTGGCTGTTAGGATCGCCGTTTTCCACACCATAAGATCACCCTTCTCCTATCATGAAAGAATACTTTCTCTTCTGAAAATCAGAAACAGCCGCGCTGCATCCTCCATCACATCACAGTACCCTCTCGGCGACAATGTTGTCTATGTCAAGGTTTCTGGTGGTCCTCCCTTTGAAAATCCCCATGCTTGCCACCCGTTTTGGATTGCAGCATGGTAGGGCCGATGATCATATCTTTTTGCAGCGCCTTGCACATATCATACACGGTTAACGCTGCGGCTGAAGCCGCTGTCAAAGCTTCCATTTCTACACCTGTCTTACCCTCGGTCTTCACTTCAACTTCAATATGAAGCACATCATGTCCATTATCGGAAAAAGTAATGTTCACGCCTGTCAGCGCCAGCGGATGACACATCGGTATCCAGTCTGACGTTTTTTTCGCACCTTGAATCCCTGCGACCTGGGCTACGGCAAGAACATCACCCTTGCCAATTCTTCCTTCTTTTACAGCCGTCAATGTAGCCGGATCCATCGTAATCTGAGTCACGGCGACTGCCGTACGAACCGTAGACGTTTTGCCCGAAATATCTACCATACGAGCTCGTCCCTGTTCGTTAAAATGAGTAAAGGAATCCACGACTCCCTCACAGCTCCTTTCACATACCCAACTTTACTTCATTCATCATTTGTCGATTTTGCCATGATCACAATCGAAGCGTCCTTCCGGTGTAAACAGCACGTCCACTCGCAAATCTCCTGGCTCCATGGGTACTTGTGCTAACAATTGTCCCGGTAGCAGCAGCGAGACATACAGTGGACCTACGGAACCGTTATTACGCTTCTCTGCCTCTACCTGTGCGGTAAAGCGATCATAGTAACCCCCGCCATAGCCGATCCTGCCTCCATGACGATCAAAGGCCAAGCCGGGGACAACCACCCAGTCGATTCCCGTCCACATTTCAGGCAACCATTCCTTGCATGTCAATGCAGGCTCAGGGATGTTCCATACGCCGGGCACCATATTTCCGTACTCATCCATCTCCCTCAGCTCCATGGTTCGGCTTACCGAATCCACTCTCGGGGCCAGGACACGATCTCCCTGTGACCAGCAATGCTCAATGAGGGGAGTCGTCGAAATCTCGCTGCCAAAAGAGAGATAACTAAATAAGGTTAGCTTATCCCCATTTCTGTCTATTCTAAGCTGCTCCCATGCCTCGATTGCATGCCGACAGGCCACAGCCGATGCCTTCTGCCTTGTCAGCGGGTCCATGGAGTCACGCGCTTCCCGTTGCTGTACACGCAGCGCGTTCTTCACATTACAGACATCCACATATCCGCCCTCCCGCACAATCGTCGATAATCATCCAAACGTTACAATTGTTCATTTGTCAGTAAGTGCTGTACGTTGCAAGTTTTTTTCATTCTTTTTCACTTCTCGTTTAAGTTTATCATTGTTTATACAAATTGACTACACGAGGCTCAAGGGTTTGGGGAGTGAAAGCAGTGCAATAGTGGGTAATTTCATGTAAACTGGAAGGAAGGTACCTGCGAAAAAGGCAGGCAGAACTGTGCAAATTGTAATGGAGGAACGATACGCTATGCTATTGCAAGTAACCGGAATTACGAAATCCTATGGAATTGAACCCGTTCTGGACGGGATTAACCTTCAAATATTGGAACGTGAACGTATTGGACTAGTAGGTGTGAACGGTGCAGGCAAATCGACCCTGCTCAAAATCATTGCTGGTGAAATATCGTATGACAGTGGACAAATCTTTAAGGCAAAGGAAACCAGCATCGGTTATTTGGCGCAAAACAGCGGTTTGGATTCTGACCGCTCGATCTGGGATGAAATGATGCTGGTGTTCGCACCGCTGATTGATGCAGAACGAGAGCTTCGGCAAATGGAGCAGGAAATCGCCGAACCGGCCAATGCGCAGAACGAAAAGCGTTATGCCGATCTGCTCGAACGCTATGCACGACGCTCAGACTGGTTCAAGGATCACGGCGGTTACGAAATGGAGACCCGTATTCGCAGTGTGCTGCACGGCATGGGCTTTGGTTCATTTGCACCCGAGACGCCTGTAGTCACCCTGAGCGGAGGTCAAAAAACCAGGCTTGCGCTAGCACGCATCCTGCTGCTCGCTCCAGATGTGCTTATGCTCGATGAGCCTACCAACTATCTGGATATTCAGACACTGACCTGGCTGGAAGACTATTTGCGCGGCTACTCCGGCTCACTGCTGGTCGTATCACATGACCGATATTTTTTGGATCGACTGGTGACAACGATTGTTGAAATCGAACGCCATCGCTCCACCCGCTATACAGGCAACTACAGCCGCTATATGGAACTAAAGGCTGCCGAGTACGAAACAAATCTCAAGCATTACGAAAAGCAACAAGAAGAAATCGCCCGTATGGAGGCATTTATACAGCGCAATATCGTGCGAGCCTCTACAACCAAACGTGCCCAGAGCCGCCGCAAGCAGCTAGATAAAATGGATCGCATGGATCGACCTATGGGCGATTTGAAAAAAGCCCATTTTTCTTTTGAAACCGCCTATATGTCGGGTAAAGAAGTATTAGAGGTGCGCGATCTTTCCGTAGCGTATGAGGGCAAAAAGCCTTTATTCCAGCATGCCTCCTTTGACTTAAAGCGAGGAGATACGGTGGCATTGATTGGTCCGAACGGGATCGGTAAATCGACGCTGCTTAAATGCCTGACCGGCTCACTTAAACCGGCTGCCGGGTCTATCCATTGGGGGACAAAAATCAAAATCGGCTTATATGACCAGGAGCAGACAAACCTGAACCCCGCCAATACCGTACTGGAGGAGTTGTGGAGTGAGTACCCTCATATGGAAGAAGCACGGATTCGGACAGTGCTGGGTAATTTCCTGTTTAGCGGTGACGATGTACTGAAAAAGATAGCTTCATTAAGCGGAGGAGAAAAAGCCCGCGTATCCCTGGCCAAACTAATGCTGCGTGAAGCCAACGTATTAATTCTCGATGAGCCTACAAACCATCTCGATCTGTTTAGCAAAGAAGTGCTGGAAGCGGCGTTGATGGACTATGACGGTACACTGCTGTTCATCTCCCATGACCGTTATTTCCTTAACAAAATGGCTGAGCGTGTTATCGAGCTTCATCCTGAAGGAATAGAACATTTCCTGGGGAATTATGATGACTATGTAGCCAAAAAACAAGAGCTGGAAGAAATAGCGCAGGAAGCTCTCGAAGCAAGTCAGAGCAGTCGTGGCAAAACATCGTCTTCCTCTGCATCAGCAACAGACGAGATCACCCCCAAATCACGTGCGGCCACCTATGCGGCAGACAAACAAGCCAAAAGCGAGGAACGCAGCCGTCAACGCAAGCTGGAGGCATTGGAAAACAAGATCAAAACGCTGGAAGAACAAATTGCAGGCTTAGAGGAACAAATGACTTTGCCTGAGATTTATCAGGATTACACGGCGCTTCAGAGTATTCAGGCAGAACTCGACACCCATAAACAGGAATTGACCAAAACCTATGCATCCTGGGAGGAACTGCTTGAGGCATAAAAGCTGCTGCATAACATCCTAGCCATAAAAATTTCACATTTTCCTCTTCTATTTTTTGTACACAAGAATATCCACAGCTTTTGTGCATGAACGATATTGAAAAATGGCCTTTTGGGCCATTTTTTTATTGATAAAACGCCAACTTCAAATGAAAACCAAATTTATCCACCATCTTATCCACATTATCCACAGATTTCACATTCACTCTAGCTATGATATATCCCCCATTCGGCTATCTCCTAAAAGTCTTAGCCTGCTTGCTTTCAGCTTAATTATTCACATTTCGTACGGTATATGTGGATAACTTTGTTCACAACTTGACAAATCACATCATTATTCGGGCAGTATAAAATTTTCATATTTTTTTGCTGGATCATGAAAAATCGTAAACAATTGTGACGAATCATGCGAGGAAATAAAATACTGGCATTCCTGCGCTCAAACTCCTGTATTTTATCCTCTTGAAATTTTTTTTATATATGTATAGCACGAAACAAAAAAGACACGACCCTTAAGACGTGTCGTGTCCTTCCTATTAAGTTTGAACAGACCACTCTTCCAGAGACAGCCCTGGGTCAGCTTTCATGTCCAATGAGGTGAATTCTCCACGCTTCCACTTGGCGTATGCTGCGGCACCGATCATCGCTGCATTATCTGTACAGTATTTCATGGACGGTATAAGCAGTTCGATGCCTTCACGCTCGCAGCGCTCCCGCAATGCTGTACGCAATCCACGATTAGCAGCAACACCGCCGCAAAGCAGCAGCTGCTTCACACCGTATTCACGCATAGCGCGAATCGCTTTTTCCACCAGCACCTCTACGACCGACTCTTGAAAACCTCTTGCAATCGCCCCCGCATGAACGGTCTCTCCGCGCATTTTCGTCTGGTTAATTACATTCAGCACTGCAGACTTCAAGCCGCTGAAGCTAAAATCATAAGAATCCGGCTCCAGCCATGCACGCGGCAAGGTAACCACTTCCTTCGATTCATGGGCTACACGATCCACATGCGGACCGCCAGGATACGGAAATCCGATGGCTCGCGCTACTTTATCGTAGGCTTCTCCAACCGCATCATCCCTTGTACGACCAATAAGCTGAAAATGACCCTCGGACTCCATCAGTACCAGCTCAGTATGCCCTCCTGACACCACGAGAGCAATGCACGGATATACAATATCATGCTCCAACTGATTCGCATAAATATGTCCCGCAATATGATGCGTTCCGATTAGCGGCTTGCCGAACGCCATTGCCGCACTCTTGGCGGCCACAATTCCAACCAGCAATGCGCCAACCAGTCCTGGTCCTTGTGTCACCGCAACTGCTGAAATCTCGCGGGGACTGATTCCCGATGTTTGCATAGCCTCGTCCAGCATATAAGTAATACTTTCCACATGTTTGCGTGATGCTACCTCTGGCACAACCCCGCCAAAAGCTTTGTGTGTTTCAATCTGACTGGAAATCAGATTCGAAAGCACCTCTGTGCCGTTTTTCACGACGGACACAGCCGTTTCATCACAACTCGTTTCCACTGCCAGTATATAGCAAGGCTCACCGCTGGCAGAGCCTGTACCTGTTTTTTCCGCTTGCGTCATTGCTCCTGCACGCTTCCTTCCTGTTCACCGGATGCCCCGTGTGCGGGAAGATCCGCCCACATGATCACAGCATCCTCGTTATTATCCGAATAATAGCCTTTGCGCACACCTGCGGGCTTAAAGCCCTTTTTCTCATACAAGCCTTGCGCGATTCGGTTCGTTACCCGTACCTCCAGAGTCATACGCTCCATCCCTAAATAAGAGGCGGTCTGCATCAGCTCATCCAACAGCTTGTCTCCAAACTTGCGTCCGCGATATGCCTCGCGAACTGCAATATTCGTAATATGGGCCTCATCCATAATCGTCCACATACCTGCGTAACCAATGGCTCGTCCATTAAGTTCCATAATCATATATTTAGCAAAATGATTCATCGTCAGCTCATTGCGGAAGGCTTCCTCCGTCCACGGCAACGTGAACGCTTCATGCTCAATCTCCAGCACATCGGGGATGTCATCCAGTTGCATTAAACGAAACTCAATCTTCTCTTCCCGCTGTATGTTCTTTGCCATGTTGTTCACCGCCTCTTCAGCGCTGACGAAGCAGATTGGCTTCCGCCTCCGCCAGCTGGGTATAATTCGGAACCAGCGTATGTAGCTCGTCATGTTCCTGACGAAGCAGCTTATCCGCCCCAAGGCGGCCAACCCATTTTCCTTCCAGCTCATAAGGTACAATACGAAGCTCGCTCCATGCACGTAAGCGCTCCGCAGTTTCGGCGTGAATCGCCGTTTCACCTACGAGCCAAATAACCGCAGGACGTTCTTCGGCAGGCAATGCCTCCAAACGTTGCAGCAGGTCATCCGTCCATGCAGTCATCAACCGGATGGCATCCGGCTCTAACCGCTGCGGGCTGCCGATATCGTTAACAGTATTCGCGGCGAACAGTCCCGTGTACACCTGACCACGGCGCGCATCCAGCACAGGCACAATCCAGTCTGCTGCCTGCGCCCCAGACGAGCCGTTATGCACAGACTCAGGTTTACCTTCTTGCCCTTTCAGCTCGATACCACGGATCCATCCACCCCATGCCAAAGCCTGCAAAGTGGAAATGGAAGTCACCGGAACCCCCCAGGCCCAAGCTAATGTTTTGGCTGCTGTCACCGCAATTCGGATACCGGTGTAAGATCCCGGTCCAACACCTACGGCAAGGCCGTCCACATCGTTGCGTGTCAGTCCTGCTTCGCTCAAGAGCCGTTCCAGCTCGGTAATGACATGCACCGAGTGATTGCGTTCACCCAAAACGTTACTTTCTCCCAGCAGCTCTTTTCCGTTCATCAGGGCGGCCGCCATTACGGTCGTCGCTGTATCTAACGCCAAAAACCGCTCACGCGGCTTTTCATTTACATCTGTATGCTCTCTTTGCATGGTTCAAACTCCATTCTCCCGCAAACTGCGGCACCATTGTTCATAAGGCTCGCCGTACCCGGTCAGGTGAATCAAGCGCTCCCCTACATCCGTTGTTTCTATATACATGTGAAGCCGCTGATCCGGCAACATATCCGGTATAATACTACCCCATTCCACCAGACATACTCCTGTCCCGTAAAAATATTCGTCCAGCCCAAGATCCTCCGCCTCGTCCTGGGAAATCCGGTATACATCCATATGATACAAAGGCAATCGACCCTCGTACTCCTTAATGAGGGTAAAGGTTGGGCTATTTACGATACCCGGCACACCTAAATGGCTGGCAAAAGCCTTGGAAAAAGCAGTCTTACCCGCTCCCAGATCTCCATCCAGCACAATTACGGTTCCGGGAACCGCTTTGGCTGCCAAAAAGCCTGCTAATGTCCCGGTCTGTGCCTCTGAGACAGAACGGAATACACACTGTTCCTGCGAAATTGTCATCTCTTTTAATCACCTTTCGTCCGCATCGGACCGTTCCAACTTGTTCTTTATTATATAGTTCACCTTATGTCGCCGCAAGGCATGTAGACATGCTATTGTAGTTAGATAATACACACAGGGAGGGAATCGAACCGATGGGGCAAACCGTTTTACTCTTGATTGATGTTCAGCAGGCTATGTTCATGTATGATGAGAAGCTATATCGTGAGCAGGAGGTTATAGCACATTTGCAGCAGCTTTTGACTCAAGCCAGAGCTGCCGGCACACCGGTAATTTTTGTACAGCATACTGATGAAGCAGATGAGGATTTCCGGGAAAACAGTATAGGCTGGGCTATCGCCGACGTAGTGCGTCCTCTTCCTCATGAACGAATTGTCCGTAAATCATCCTGGGACAGCTTCTACCAGACTGAATTGGGTGATGCGCTCCAGGAATTGGGGGCAGATCAGTTGATTATTGCCGGGATGCAGACTGAATTTTGTCTCGACACGACTTGCCGAAGCGCCTATAGTCTGGGATACCAAAACAACGTGCTTGTATCTGATGCGCATACTACATTTGATAGCAAGGTGCTGAGCGGCGAACAAATTGTAGCTCATCACAATGCAACGCTAGGGAATCGCTTTGCACGTTTGCTTGCGACAGCAGATGTACATTTTTCTTGAGTTTTTTGAAGTTTATGCTCCAAGCCGGTTGCTTTCAAGCAATCGGCTTATTTTTTTGTTCACGCTAACAAAAAAATACTGACGTTATAACGTCAAATGCAATGAGTGGCCCGAAGATAAGGTCTACATAAAAAGGACTCGAAGAAAACTTTTTCATAGCTTGATTTGAAATTTCATATTTAACAGAAAATTCAATTTTTGATCACAACTTTCAGAAAAATAAAGAAATTAACAGGAAACGTTAGAATGGCCTAATTATTGTGGAGGATATGGCTCCATAAACATCTGTACTTAGATCTATGTAAAGATTTGAACATTGAGCAAAATCTGTATTGGAACTATGATAATTCTGGTTTTAATTTCCAGACGGGAAAGAAGGCGATCGGACCATCATACTCACTGTCTAGGCACCATGATATGCCCGCATGTAAATGTATCTTGCAGTCTCTGCGTTTCGTAGGTTAGGACCGAAAATTACGAATTGAAGTGCAGTCATGGATGTATGTGTCCTCGAACACAGCGAAAGGAATGTGAGTTTTTATGAAAAAAGTAGCTATAGTAAGCCCGTTGAGAACAGCGGTCGGTTCGTTTAATAAAGCCCTTGCGCCCTTGAGCGCTCCTGAACTGGGAGCAACCGTGATGACGGCATGCCTTCAGCAAAGTAAATTAGAGCCTTCTTTGATTGATCAAATTTTTATGGGAAATGTTCTTCAAGCAGGCAATGGACAAAACCCTGCTAGACAGGCGGCACTTAAAGCGGGTATCCCCATTGGTGTACCCGAATCAACGATAAACACAGTTTGCGGTTCAGGACTTCATGCCGTCGCATTAGCTTACGATTCAATATTGGCGGAACAAGGAAACATCGTCATGGCTGGAGGCATGGAGAGCATGTCGAACGCCCCTTATCTGCTAAAAAATGCAAGAAACGGCTATAAGCTTGGCAACGGTGAATTGGTAGACTCCCTGGTGGCCGACGGCCTAACATGCCCAATCAACCATTACCATATGGGAATTACCGCAGAAAATGTTGCCGAAAAATATGGAATCTCAAGACTGGAGCAAGATGCATTTGCCTATGAAAGCCAGATAAAGGCTTCCAAAGCAAAAAACAACAAGTTTTTTGAAGAGCAAATTGTTCCGGTCATGATCAAAAACAAAAAAGAAACTACTTATTTCACAGAGGACGAACACATAAGAGGAAATACGACGAAAGAAAAACTTTCAAACTTAAAGCCCGCGTTTAAGGAGAACGGAACGGTTACTGCCGGAAACGCTTCGGGCATCAATGATGGTGCGGCGGCTATGTTAGTCGTGTCGGAAGACAAATGTAAGGAACATGCGTTAAAGCCGCTGGCCTATATCAAAGGTTACTCGCTTGTTGGTGTTGACCCTGCATATATGGGAATGGGACCGGTAAAAGCTATTTCGTCACTTCTGCAGAAACAGGGAATGTCGATTGATTCTATTGATCTTTTTGAAATCAATGAAGCGTTTGCTGCACAAGCGCTGGCGGTGCAAAAAGAGCTGGGAGTTAATCCAGAGAAGGTCAATGTCAATGGCGGCGCGATCGCAATCGGTCATCCTGTTGGTGCAAGCGGTGCTAGGGTATTGGTTACGTTAGTTCATGAAATGGTGCGCAGATCTTCACGTTACGGCGTAGTCTCGTTATGCATTGGAACAGGAATGGGAATAGCCATGCTGGTTGAAAATGCTCGCATTTAAAATGCGCGTTCAAGATAATTGTTGAAATACCTCTTAAAAAAGAAGGGAGATCGCTATGAATCAAAAAGATGTACTTTCACTCCAATCCATGCCTGCGGCCAGTGGTAGTTATGGACGTCCGCCATGCCGCTTCATCAACCGGGAATTCTTTATTATTACCTATGAATCCGATCCCGCTGCGATTAGACAGGCGGTCCCGGAACCCCTTCAGCCCGATGGAAGTAATACGGTCTCCTATGAATGGATCAAAATGCCCGATTCATCCGGTTTGGGAAGCTATGAGGAAAGCGGTATTGTCATTCCGTGTACTTATCAGGGAGAACCGTGCAATTTTGTCGCCCAAATGTATTTGGATAATGCACCTGCTATTCTGGGGGGACGTGAAATTTGGGGATTTCCGAAAAAATGGGCGAAACCTCGCCTGGTCGTTGAAGATACTGAGACGCTGACGGGTACATTGCATTACAATAACGTCCTGGTAGCCATGGGAACCACCCCTTTCAAATATAACGTGCTTGATGAAAAGGAAACGGCTAAAGCCATCGCAAAAACGCAAGTTAATTTAAAATTAATTCCTGATGTAGACGGCACCCCTAAAATTGCTCAGCTAGTGGCATATAATCTTGAAAATATTACTGTAAAAGGCGCCTGGTCAGGGCCTGCCAGATTAAGCTTGATCCCACATGTTAATGCTCCTGTAGCAGATTTGCCGGTTAAAGCTTATGTTGGCGGAAAACATTTTATTGCCGATTTAACGCTTCCATATGGAAGAGTCCTATACGATTATCTCCAATAAAGTTTGCTTCCTAAAAAATAGATAAGGAGACGGAACCATGAATAAAAAAGTAAACTCCGCTGAAGAAGCAGTTAAGAAAATCAAAGACGGAGACACGGTGATGGTCGGAGGTTTTATGCAAGGAGGCATTCCGGAGGAACTGGTGCGTGCGCTTGTCGACACCAATTCCGCTGACAATCTTACGATCGTTTCCAATGATACAGGCACACCAGAATTATCTATTTACAGACTTGTGAAAAGTGGCAGAGTCAAGCGGATTTTTGCATCCTATATTGGCTCCAATCCAGAAACAGGAAGACTCCTGATGACGAAAGAAGCGGACGTTCAACTCTTCCCGCAAGGAACGCTTGCTGAAAAAATACGCGCAGGTGGAGCTGGTTTGGGTGGTATTTTAACCCCTGTAGGTGTAGGCACCATTGTAGAGGAAGGAAAAAAGAAAATCAAAATTGACGAAAGAGAATATCTGCTCGAACTGCCGCTGAAAGCCGATGTGGCGCTCATCAGAGCCCATAAAGCTGATGAAGCAGGGAACCTGGTCATCAACGGTTCTTCACGCAACTTCAATTTGGTTATGGCTACCGCAGCCGAGTATGTAATTGCTCAGACCGACGAATACGTAAAGGCCGGGGAAATTGACCCCAATCATATCAACGTTCCTGGAATATTTGTCGATGCGATTGTAAAGGTGGGTGGAGACAATGAATAATAGAGAATTGATTATTAGAAGAATAGCCCAGGAATTCAAAGATGGCGAAGTGGTAAACCTGGGCATTGGATTGCCTACAATGGCAGTGGACTATATCCCTGAAAACGTTAATATTATGCTGCAGGCTGAGAACGGAATCGTCGGCGTTGGTCCCAAAGCAGCCCCGGGAAAAGAAAGAGTCGATTGTATCGATTCAGGCGGAAACTATGTTACAACCGTAAAAGGTGCCTGCTTTCTGGACAGTGCGCTTTCATTTTCCATCATACGTGGAGGGCATGTGGACGTCACCGTTTTGGGTGCCCTGGAGGTCGATGAAAAAGGTAACCTGGCAAACTGGATGATCCCAGGGAAAAAGGTGCCTGGGATGGGCGGAGCAATGGATTTGGTGGTTGGAGCCAAGAGAGTGATTGTAGCCATGGAGCATGTGAACAAAAATGGGGCGCCAAAAATACTAAAACAATGCAAGCTGCCCCTCACCGCCGTAAATGTTGTAAAGACCATCGTAACCGAAAAGGCAGTCATTGATGTTATTCCGGGTAAAGGGCTCATGCTCAAGGAAATTGCTCCAGGTTTATCGGTGGAAGATGTCCAAAAGGCAACAGAGGCTGAACTGATCGTTTCACCACATTTGAAGACCATGGCAGTGTAAAAGATGTAGACATGAAACACCATCTCCACCTTTCAATTAACTTCTCTAGCGTTTAACTTGTCTTTCCATCTTCAGATCGCATTTAGGATATAAATAAGGTTCGCTAATTGCTCATTGAGCAATTGCGAGCCTTTTTAGTTTGGTATCCCTCTCCTATTGCTCTTCCAATCGATCTACACGAACAGTTTGTGTATCGCCGGGTCTGCTGCCGATCTGTACCGTTGCCATACCATTCGCTTCATCTACATGCTCAATCCAAATCGGTTTGCCATCCAATTGGACGGCAATCGTGTCGGATGAATCATAAATGGCTTTTGCTCGTTCCACGTTCATCTGTTTTCCTCCTTTTGCTTGTTTTTGTACAACATATTTAGAAATATTGTGACCTAGTCTTCATCTATAATCCGTTCAACATCTAATGAAGGAAAGCTATCAGAAGGCGAGGTTGAAACTACAGCCTCCATGTCTACATGAGCCACAGCTACAGGAAAAGGCGACTGTGTTCCATGTGAAAGAGCAAACTCGGGCGGCAATGCATCCTGTTCGCCTCCAGCAGGCCCTCGAAAGGCAATGTGACTTTGACCCACACGATGACTAATTTGCCGAGGATAGGGTTTTCTAGGCATCTATTGTGTACCTCCTTTGAATCGGATATGGCTTAACATTCACCAAAAAAGCCGAAAACATGCGCAAATCAAAACAATTTCGCAGCCTTCATTTGCCCCTCATACAATCTTTTGCACGAAGCATACTAAGTGAAAAATGAAAAATGCGGATTAAAAAAGGAGGACTGGCGGTATGCATACGGTCTGGAAAGGCGCGATCAGCTTCGGGCTGGTTCATGTGCCAGTTAAAATGTTTTCAGCTACTGAAGATAAGGACATTTCCATGCGTTATATTCACAAGGAATGTGGAAGCCCACTGAGCTATGTACGAAAGTGCCCTGTTTGTGATAAGGAAGTTGAATGGGAGGAAATTGGAAAAGGATACGAATATGAAAAAGGAAAATTTGTCATGTTTGACAAGGAGGAACTGGAGCAAGTTAGCGGACAAGCCGATAAAAATATCGTGATTTTGGATTTTGTGGATTTACAGGAAATTGATCCGATTTACTTTCAGAAAACGTATTATCTGTCCCCGGATCAGGCTGGCTCCAATGCGTATAAGCTGCTCATGAATGCCATGAAGGATACCGGAAAAATCGGGATTGCCCAAATCTCCATTCGTTCGAAAAGCAGCCTTGCCGCCATTCGCGTACTGGATGAATGCTTGGCGGTGGAAACCATGTTTTACCCGGACGAAATTCGTCCAATTGCTCAAGTTCCCAACTTGCCCGGACAGGAGGAGGTTAAAGAAAAGGAGCTGACCATGGCAAAAATGCTGATTGAGCAACTGTCTACCCCTTTTGATGCAGCAAAGTATACGGATCAGTACCGCGAGCGTCTGCTTGATCTTATCCAGCATAAAGTAGCTGGAGAAGAGGTGCGCATTGCCCCAACACAGCCTCAAACGAATGTGGTAGATTTGATGGCTGCCCTTCAAGCCAGTATTGAGGCAGTAAAGCCAGTCGTTACCGACCCCGGTCCTGGTGCGAAAAAACGCGCTGCACGTAAGCCAGCTGCCGTGACAGCACAGCAGGCTGTCGCAGGCGACGACATCTCTCCTGCTCCAGTTAAAAAGAGAAGAAGCCCTGCTAAACGTAAAGAAACTTGAGCTTACAGAAAAATCTGACTAAGGGGCGGCGCTGACAGTGCTTTGGTACGAAAGCAACTGACTGAACGCCCCCCGCTCCTCTTCTACCAGTTGGCGGTAGTTCCCCTGCTGAATGATCTCGCCTTGATCCAGGACAACAATTTGATCCGCATGTCTGATCGTTGACAGACGGTGAGCGATCACGATCAACGTCATTTGACCTTTCATCCGTTCCAATGCTGCCTGAATTGCAGCTTCATGCTCACCATCCAGCGCACTTGTCGCTTCATCCAGGATGAGTACAGGAGGATGATGCAGGATAGCCCGCGCAAGGACCAGCCGTTGACGCTCTCCCCCGGACAGACGAATCCCGCGATCACCAATAACGGTGTCCAGCCCTTCTGGCAGTCTGGATACGAAGTGGTCTGCGGCTGCAAAATGTAATGCCTCCCATAGCTGCTGTTCAGTAGCATCCTTATCGGCCAGCTTTAAATTTTCGCGGACGGTCGCATGGAACAGAAATGGATCTTGTGATACATAGCCAAAGGACTGTCGCCACAGTGGCAGCAATTCGTCGTCCAAAACATGCCCATCGATCTGAATCTGCCCACTCGTTGGACGTAAAAACCCCATCAGCACATCGACCATGGTGCTTTTACCTGCTCCTGATTTCCCAACAATGGCGGTCATTCCCCGGGCGGGTATAAACAAATTAATCTGACGCAGCGCAGGCTCTACTGCACCCTCGTAGCAATAATCCAGACGTGTGCATTCTATTCCATTATGAAGAGACAAGGGTTGCCGTACAGATACAGATGCTAGCTGATGTTCCGATAAATCGAATGGAACGTGAGTCTCAGAGGATGTAAGCCCGATCAACGAGGGATCTGAGAATGCTTCACATTCCCGTTGTACTTTGGTTACACTTTCAAAAGCAGAGACCATAGACATGATATATTCCAAGCTCGCTTGGATAAGGGCAAACCTGGGCCATAAGCGGGAAAATATAAGGATGAGCACAATCAGTTTTTCAGGTGTAACATGCAGCCACTGGAGCGACACAAAAAGGACGCTAACGACAAAAATAGCTGCCGCTATGCGATGAAAAAACTGTGTG
Source organism: Paenibacillus ottowii (assembly GCF_006874425.1). Lineage (GTDB taxonomy): Bacteria > Bacillota > Bacilli > Paenibacillales > Paenibacillaceae > Paenibacillus > Paenibacillus ottowii. Next base: position 409,784 of record NZ_VIJZ01000001.1, on the reverse strand, counting down.
GTCGCGTTTTGCCGAACAAACTGAGTCGTATTGTCCTCCATGCGCTGCGTCAGGGAACGAAACCAGCGGATATTCGCCGCTTCGAGCAGATTGCTTTTAATATCTTTCATCCCGTTCATATGATCCGTAATTCCGGCAAAATAAACCTGTGACAGCTCAGTAGTACGATCACCTAATTGTTTGGCATTTCGGATGGAACGACGGAACACGACAAACAGCACCAATCCACTCACAAACACCAGCCCGGTTAAAGAAGGGGATAACCAAAAAGCCAGCGCAATCTGGATTAGCGTAAACATGACGGCTGTGACCAGTTGAAGGAGCAAATTGGTTCCCTGACTGACGCGCGCCAGCTCGGTCGTCATCACATGGCTAAAATCAGATTTGCGCTGACGCAAATAAAAAGCCCACTGCGCCTTCATAAAGGAAGTGTATACATCTATGCGAAGGGAACGCATAAAACGCTGCTGAATCCGCGAGCTGAGAATGGACTGGTAACGCTGAAGCAAAGCCTGCCCTGTAAGCAGCGCTACAAAAAGCAGCAACATCCCTGGCAACAGCCAGCTTTTAGGAATATGCGGTAGAAAATAATCAAATCCATCCGACAGAAATGGCATTTCGGAATGACCGCCGAATACGCCGATGGCCGCCAGCATCGGAACAAGCATATAAATGCCGACACTCTCCAGTAGGCTGACGATGATCATACATCCAATATTGAGAAATAACGCCCCGCCGTTCACGCCATACAGCTTGGTCATATATAATCGCAGGTGAGTCATCATGTACACTCCTTATCAGATCAGTGCTTTGAAAATCGCCGCTTCAGCCAAAGAAATGGACGTAAAGGAATATACAAAAAATGTAGCTGGCGAGGCAGTGGAAAAACGACTGAATCCCTCGTAGAAGGAAACAAACGGCTGATGAAATACCATAACCTATGTCTCGGCTCCTTTAAGGAAAGCAAGTAAGTGCGGCTAACCGAAGTACCGCCCCCCGTAGGGGTGGTCTTCATCGGCTCGGTCAAAGCTACGCTGGGCACCAGCTCTGACCGAGCAAGTCTGTCTGTACCCGTCCTAGTGGCAACCGGGTACGGGGCGGGTACGCTGGCCTGCATAAAGGCCAGCGCGCTCAGCGCAAGCCTGTGTGCCTGCCGGGTAGCCGATATTGGACGCATCGGCTCCGGGATCGGCGTACCCAGCAGCGCAGCGGCCAGCGCCCAAGCCTGCCCGCCCGCAGGCAGGCCTCCGTAACGGCGCAGCAGAGGAAGCAGCGCCCAATCGACTGTGCGCACAGCAAGCCTGTCGATGTCAACTAACCAGCGCAGCCTGAACCAGCCGTGACGCGCTCCGTGTGCGCTCAAGTACAGAAATTGATGCTGGCTGCCAAGCGTATACATACAGGACGTCGTCACCGTCCTGCTCTCTACAGAAGTCGCTGGGGCCATCCGACTGGCTTGTGCACCTTCGGCTTTGCCCATTTGCCGGTAGTCCCAAAGCTCGTCAAAGGAGGGCTCCCGCCCCCCATCCGGGTGAAGCCGCCAGTGCAACTCGACTTCGACCCTCTTTTGCAGGTGTAGAAAGGAGGCATGATGATCCTTCCACTTCCAACTGCCTAGGACGCGCACTTCGCCGCTTTTGGACGCATACCCGGCTTCCTTCATCCAATGCTCCGCTTCATCCATGTCATCCGGGGCGATGAGTAAATCGATGTCTTTAGAGGTACGCAGGGAAAGATCTCCATACAATTGCTGCGCCAGAGCAGGCCCCTTTAGCATCAGGACACGGATTCCGTGAGCTGTGAGCAGCCTGGTCAGACGCTCTGCTTCTGCTTGAAGCTGGAGCATGCGCAGCGTGTTTCGTTGGTATTGCCCTTGAAGGTACCGCAGCAATTCTGCGGGAATGAACGGATGATCTAACGTTTTTAGCTGGAGATACACCGTAGGCACCACGCGATGATGTTCTGTCAAACGCAGCAAGCGGGACCAATCCATCTCCTGCAACTGGGAAAGAGTCGCCGTATCCTGCCATAGGTTGACGTCTTTACGAAGCAGAGAGAGTAACAACGTTAATTCCTGATCCTCATTCCAGTTAGCAAGTTCCCAAATAGACTTGGTGGCCATGGATTTTTCTCCTTTGACTCTTTGAACGTTCTTTTTCTTTTGTATCGCACTAAAACAGAGAACTGCCTTTATCCGCTATCTTCGTATTTGTAGCTGTCACCGCGTGTCTTCCGAATATCCCCACCACGGTAAATGCCTCCATCTCCCGTTCTCCCGTAACATAGATCGGTCCGCTGCGTACCCATGCATGTGCTGCCAATCGGCCCGCAGCATTTTTGGCTGTGCCCAGATACAATGTGCAGTCCAGTTTTCTGCGTCCCAGCAACGTCATAGCGGCTGCGGCTTGTACAAGACAGCTACTGCGCCAAGGAGTATAACGACTGGCTACATCCACAGCTTGTGAAATGTGACGGATCGACTCCTCCTGCCCATCCTCGCACTGCCAGGAAGTTTCTTCCACACAGATCCCCCAAGCCCCTGAGTAATCTCCAAAAGAACGACGCTGGCGAAACCTTGCACACCCCAGCTCCAGCCAGGCTTCCGGCAACAATCTCCTGACCTTTGGAGGCAAGAGAAAAAGCCGTTGTATCCGCATGTCAGTCCGACTCCGGTAGGAGTCTCAACAATCCTTCCCGCTCCAATTCAGCTATAAAAGTATGTACCTGCTGCCTGCACTGTTCCTCGTCCACTTCATATTCATTTGTCAGGACAGTTACGATCTCTCCAAGTGAAGGACTGGATTCTGCCAGTTCCCAGATTCGTCCTCCCGTGAAGCCCAAATTATAATACTTTCCGGTATGAATACTCATCATTACTTTTTCCCCGTCCATATCACTTACATAGACCTCTTCACTGTACGTGACGCGATAATGATCCTTAGCTGAATTCGTGGCTGCCATAATGTTCCTCCTTATGAATGAGTTCAAGTACTCGCTGTACAACCTCGGACGCCGTGAAGAAGGAGCTGTCCCTCAGCAGCCGCCAGCCTTCCACCTTCCGAGCCATCCGGGCCGCTGTATCAAAATACCATTCACCCAAACTCATACGCGGAATGATTCCCCTACGATATGTATGCTGGAGCAATGTATGCAAGCACTCCAGTTTGTTCAAGGGCTGTTCCGTAACCATCACTGGCTCCCCTCCACGCATCAACTCACCGTTTGATGAATTGTTCACAAGCTCGAATACGCCGCCTAGAGGAAGCGGATCATTATAGAATTCATTCACAGCAGGCACCGCATATTTATTGAACTCACCTGCAATTTTACGCAAATCTCGGTATTGTGGCGTTGCAGGATTACCGTCGGTTAGGGAAAGAACGTGCTCTTTGTGTAGTACATGTTTCTCCTGTAGAGCCTCCAATTGAAGCAAGCTTTCCAGCCCCAGCTTTTGCTGCGGATATGCCGGATATACGATAGCTGCGGAAGCCGTGACATTTATAGCAATTACGTCATCACTAACCATCTGATAGCCTGCATGTCTAAACGCAGCAGCCAGCGTCGATTTTCCCGCGCCGGATTCACCTACAAATGCGTAGACCCGCCCCCCGATGACGACCGCACTTCCATGAATAGGTAAAGTCCGTTTTTGCAGCAGTAGAACCCCCATGCATGTACCCAGTATATACAGCCGCACGGTGTCGGGATCAGCCCCAGGCAGCATACTTACCTCGATTTCCTTGCCTTCTCTGATCGCATAAATGGCTGTGCCCGGGATCTGGAACATAAAGCGTTCATCCTGCATTACAAAATTGGTCTGCTCCAGTTGCTCCCTCCATGCTGACAAATCAGCCTGTCGAATGACTACATCCTCTTCCACTCCCGGCTCTGCCGGGATTAGCTCTGGTAAGATCAGCTCACTGGCAATCCTGAGCCCAAAGGCTGTATATTTCACCCGACGGATATGGGTATTCCTGTCATGCACGCTAGGACCACTCCCCTATTCTTGAAATCCCGTCTTTATTTCTTCGGGTTCAACCTACCCCAAAGAAATAAAGACGGCTCGTGATCATTAAGCTATTTGACTCTCAGCCCAGCATCGGCCCATGTATAATGATCGATTAGCTAGGATTATACAAATCGGCATCGTGGTCTGACACCCAGTCAATCTGCTTCCAGCCTTTACCTGCCATAGTTTGGTTAATATCCAGCACCTCAATCGTGGGTTCCTGCCATTCTTTTTTACTCATCTCATCACCTCCCCTCTCACGAATGGCACCCGTCTGACCGGATAAATGAGAATTAGTTCAATCCACAGAGAAAACGGTACACGATCAAGCTATGCATGAACAGTCGTATATTCGGATCAGATGCCTGTTCCGGACGGGGACTTCGGTAGTTCGCCATCGCGGTCTTAATATAGTCCATATTGAGATATTCGGCAGCTCTTAAATCATGACACATCACTTGCAGCTCTCCCATAAACTCATCCCAACAAGGAATCATACGATGTAGCCAATCCGCAGGCTGTACGCCGCGTACTCGCTGATTCAATCGAACATCATCAGGAAGATGATCACGCATAGCTTTACGAATGAGGGCCCTGTCCCGACCGTTTTGTACATATTGTTCAAATGGCACCGATAAACAAAAGCGAATGACACGGCTATCTCCGGTCGGATCACGTTCCCACAGGCCATAACGGAGTGAAAGCTTGGTCGCCATGACACCATTTTTGTTGGCAATCGCCAAATTTGAAAACTTCTCTTTTCTTGTCTGATCGGCACTTTTTCTCCAACCGGTGCCACTCAATACAGGAATATCTTCTACATTCATCCTTTTGGCAAACTCCGGGTGAATCAGTGATGGAATTGGACTTCGATGGCTGTGTCGCAACCATGTACAGGCTTCAAGTGAAGTGGCTTTTTTCAACACCACGGGGAGTAGATGAGACATACGATTGCCTGTAAGCTTGCTGTATTGCCACACCCCCTGCAAGGATTGCAGCCAGTGCAAACGACGAAACTGACGGGCGTAATAGTCCAGCGCAGGCCCCCACGATACGGTAAAATTCCCGCGTGCTCCAGTCAACAGAACACCGACATTGTGTTCCTGAGCTTTTTCATAAAAACCCCTGATCCAGAAGGAGTTTTCAAAATATTTGTAGGGAGCTTCCATCAACTCCAGCCACATATCAATTTCAGAAAACGGGCTTTTCCCTTCAAAATCCATATAATTTTCTTGAATGTTGCCCACATAACGAGCCGTGGAATGAATGTAGCTGCGTTCATTCGCCAGCAATGTAGGCGGTGTCCAATCTGTAAAATCTTGTACAGGAACATAGCTGTAAGCATGTAGCGGCTTATGTTGTAAGTGCAGCGATGGCGCGGCAAAGCTGGCAACCGCTCCGGAATCCAATCCCCCGCTCAGGGCAGCCCCTACAGCCCGATGCGTCCGTAACCGGGCATTCACCGCCTGTGAGAATACCTCGCGGAAAGCTTCTATGTATTCGCCCCCTGTTTTGAGCCGCAGTGGCTCTACCTCCTCCAGACATGCATACTTATGGAGCGTTTGTTTTCCCTCTTCCATGGTGAACCAATGTGCGGGAGGCAACTGGTTAATATGCTTGTAGGCGGTCGTCCCGATATCGACCGATTCCTGCATCGCACGGATCGATAAGAATTCGGCCAGCCAGGGTTCATGCAGTTCTTTTCTCAGAGAGGACAGAACCCATAGCGGAGCGATTACCGTGCTAAACGCAAATCCTCCGTCATGTTGGTAGGTATACAGCGTACGATTGCCTGTCATATCTCTAGCACCATATAATCGATGTTCTTTAGCATCCCAAATGACAAAGGCAAAATCACCTATTAGATAGCCGGCTGCATCTACACCCCATTTGTCGTATGCCAGCAAAATCAGCTCGCTGTCTGTGATATCTTGCCGCTGCCCCTGCCCAACTGCCAGCCGTTCAAACAGCTCAGCACGATTGTCAATGATCGCATCGGCCGTGATGGCCAAATCCCTTAGCTCATCATAAAAGGGAAGATGCTCATGAATAGATTCAGGGGTCACGTGCTGGGCATGACATCCCAAAAAAATGGAACCTTCATGCCAAATGCACACGCGGTCGGCGGGATATTTTTGCAAGGTTTGCATCATTTTCTCGCCTTCTTCAGCACATACAGCCGCATGCCCAAATCTATAGATTCCGGCAATTGCACTCACGTTCTCCCCCCTTTTCTTTTCCGATACTTGATAACACTATAGACGCCCAGCGATTGAATGCGTCTATTACTCACCATCTGTGCCATGTCCATCTCTGCCGTGGTGTGAGGTGCAGCATGATGAGTTGCAATTGTCATTAAGTCCTTGTTATACGCATCATGTTCTTCCAGCATTCGATAAGCTGTCTTCCATTCAAAGCCACTTTGTTGGAGGAATTGGTGTGTACAGTTCAATTACCATTGTACTCAACAGATGTTGCCAGCTATGTACTGAATTCTGATGCGCCTGTTCATGCTCTATGACAAACGGATCACCCGCTCCCATGCTATAAAAAAGACTGGATTGAGGCGTATCCGCAAAGTTCCCGTACCTTTCCATCCCCGGCTCATAATGGACCCCCAGAAAATGACACAGCTTCTCGATCTCCAACGTTGGATTAGCTACGAATTGTTCATACATAAGCGGGTATGCAAGTGGAAGAGGTGTGGCAAACAGGCGAGAATGGTTTTGCAAAATAGCGGTTAGCAGCGAGCTTCCACTTCGAGGGACACTCAATAGAAATACGAGCTTTCCGCCTTGCTTGTCAATCAAGCACACTCCTCCTCTACCTCTGCTCAGAGATGTTTTAATAGATACACATCGTATTTTTATTATAATTTATGATACATAATGTATCTTGTCAATCCCTTTAATGGATAATTTCTGTGCTGCATGTTCATGTTAAACCTTATGTAGATGTAGAAGTGCAGTCAGTTGTCTGTAAATTGATGTTGCTGCATGTTAGCCAAAAGGAGCTTAGCACTATGGGACGAGCTGTTAAAGGTACGATTACGATCGAAGGTCATGAAATTGCGATCACAAACCCGGATAAACCGCTGTGGCCCGAAGCGGGTGTAACTAAGGCGCTATATCTTCGCAAGCTTGCGGTATTGGCCCCCTTCCTGCTCAAATATTGCCATCAGCGTCTATTGACTGTCATCCGTTGGCCACATGGGATTCACGGGGATTTTTTTTATCAGAAAAATGCCCCACAGCCGCGGCCAGACTACATTGAAACCGCTCTGCATGACGGCATTGAGTATATCGTGCTCGGCAAGCTGCCCCAGCTACTCTGGCTCGGTAATCAAGCTGCATTGGAATTTCACCCCTCTCTGCACCTAGCAGGAAGCCAACTGCCTTGTGAATGGATGATTGATCTTGATCCATCCAGAGAGGTCGAGCCACGTATTATGGAGGCCGCCTCCATTGTAGGCGAAGTTTTGGCTTCGCTTGGGTTGGACTCGGTCCCCAAAACCTCCGGGGCCACAGGTGTACAAATTATCGTTCCAATCCGTACAGGCGTAACCTTTGACGAGCTGCGCAGCATTGGCCTGTTGGTTGGCCAATTTGTGACGGAAAAGCACCCGCATCTGTTCACTCTGGAACGATTAAAGAAGGATCGCGGAACAGCCATCTATTTTGATTATCTGCAGCATTATCAGGGAAAAACCCTAGCTGCTCCATATACTCCACGGGCACGTCCCGGCGCTACGGTCTCCACTCCGCTAACCTGGGAGGAGGTACGGCAGGATGTGTCGCCACTTGACTACCATTTGCTGAATATTGAGGAACGGTTAAACCAGGTAGGCGACTTGATCGCTAAGGTCCCTCCCCAGCCGATCGAAAATATCCTTCAGCATATGCGCACCAAGGCTTCCCCCACCTGATCCATGCTTGGAAGCATAAAAAAGGGGACGAACCCCGCAGCCATAGGCTGAGAAATTGTCCCCTTGCGCTAGTGTATTCCTTTTTTCTTAAAGCGTCCGCCCTTCACATCGTGAATGTTACCGATCGCAACGAAGGCGTGCGGGTCCCAATCTTCAACAATGCTCTTCAGCTTCGCTTCCTCCAGTCGGGTTATGACGACGAAAATCACTTTCTTGCTCTCGCCTGTAAAGCCGCCTTCCCCTTCCAGATAAGTTACTCCCCGTCCAAGACGGTCCGTCAGGGCATCTCCGATATCACGGTATTTCTCACTAATAATCCAGACCGATTTGGACTGATCCAGACCCTCAATCGTAATATCAATCATTTTCATAGCAATATAATAAGCAATCATGGAATACAGGGCATTCGGCCAACCGAACACAAAACCTGCACTTCCCAGAATGAAAATATTCACAAACAGTACGATCTCACCGACCGAAAAGGGAGTCTTCTCACTGACGAGAATAGCCACAATCTCCGTGCCATCCAGCGAGCCGCCGGATCGAATCACAAGACCCACCCCAACGCCAAGAATGACACCCCCAAAGATCGCGCCGAGCAGCGGTTCCCCTGGAGTCAATGCACTTACATTGTGAAGTAACGCAGTTCCGATGGACATAACAACAATGCCGAATAATGTGGATAAAGCGAAGGTTTTACCGATTTGTTTGTAACCGATAAGTAAAAATGGAAGGTTCAACAGGGTCAGGAAAATACCGAGCGGATAACCAGTAATCTTGGAGGCCATAATGGAAATACCTGTAACACCTCCGTCAATAACGCCATTAGGAACCAGGAATATTTCCAGTCCCACAGCCATCAGCGCTGCACCAACCACGATCATGGCTGCACGCTGGAATAAGCGTTTTACTTTGTTCTTTGGATTAGCTGGAATTTTGCTGATCTTGGTCAACTCTCCGGTTACATCTGTGATCTCAGACAGATTTTGGACTTCCTTGCTCACTACACTCATATATAAATCCCCCCGTTACAGTATGGTATATTAGACCGAAAAAGGGGCTGCTCCCCGCAGTCCCCTCTCCTTTACGGCGCTTAGTTATACGAATAGTATATCATAAAACTGTGATTTTGCGCAAAAAAGTTAGTAAAGAGCACATAAATCACAATAAAGAGGGATTATATTGATAAAAACGGCGAAAATCGCCTTTAAAGGAGAGGAGAGAGCATGCGAGTTAGAATTTCAGCTAACTTTTGAGATCGAGGACGTCTGCGAAACACATTCAATTCTATTTTTGAAGAGTTGGAAATGTCCTCTACAAAATCTGCAGAAAGCCGATCTATCGCCGAAGTGGCAAAAAGTACAGCAGTCAACTCAAAATTATAGAAAAAGCTGCGCATGTCCATATTTGCGGTCCCGACCGAGCCAAGCAAATCATCCACAATCACCACTTTGGCGTGAATAAATCCTTTTCGATATTGGTAGAACTCCACTCCTGCCTCCAGCAATTCTTGTACATAGGACAGTGAGGCCAGATGAACCAGTTTTGAATCTGATTGGTAGGGAATAATAATTTTTACATCGATGCCACTGACGGCCGCCAGCTTCAGCGCCTCATAAATCCCCGGATCGGGAATAAAATACGGCGTCGTTATCCAAATCCGCTGTTTGGCAACCGTGAGCGCTCCAAAGCATAATTCCTGAATCGTATCCCACACCTGATCAGGACCACTGCTCAAAATCTGCACTTCCTCAATCCCTGTGCAGTTATGTGGGGGAAATAAATTCACATCCATCAGCCGCTCTTTTGAAGCCAGTTTCCAGTCGCTAAGAAACACATTTTGCAGAAAATAAACGCCATCTCCTTCAATCTGCAAGTGTGTATCCCTCCAAAATCCCACTTTAGGGTACTTTCCGAGATAATCGTCGCCTACATTGATTCCCCCCACAAATCCGATCGTGCCGTCCACCACCACAATTTTCCTGTGATTACGATAGTTAATCCGGCGATCCAGCGTGGCAAAAAAAGGCGGTAGAAAATAATGAAATTCCACCCCAGCCTCACTACAAGTGCGAATAAATGAATAGGGCAAATTGTAGCTTCCTACCCCATCCACAATGAATCGCACCTTCACTCCCTCACGGGCCTTACGGATCATGACCTCCTGAAATTTCTTTCCGATTTCGTCTGCTCGAAATATGTAAAATTCCACATGAATATGGTGTTGCGCATGCTCCATCGCTGTCAGCATGGCCTCAAAGGTCTCTTCTCCATTCGTCAGCACACGAGTGCGGTTGCAGCCAGTCAACGGGTTTTCCGACATACGAATTAACTGATTAAACAGACGCTCCTGATGCTTGAAATGGGGATTGTGCATTTGCTCTACATTTTCAATCACCCTGGTTTGTGCCCACAGACGTTCACGGAATTCACGAAATAGCTGTGATCCTGCTTTACGAACCACTTTACGCTTCTGGTAATCCTGTGCGACAAAATAGTACACCACAAAACCAATGAGCGGGAAACAAAATAAAATAAAGAGCCAGGCTACCGCCTTGGACGGCTTGCGAAATTCGAATAGCAGAATCGTCCCGGTCTGAAAAATAAAAACAATTAAAACCAACAGCAACCACAGCATGTCTAAGCCTCCTTATATATCTACGTTTTATACAAAGCTCCAATTTTTTTGACATGTTTGCCTTTTAAACTGAATAGATAGTAACCAAGCACTATAGGAGCGATGTCCGGAAAGGAGCGATTATGAAAAAAGGAAGCCTAAATCGCCGGATGACCCTGCTTGTCATTCGGGATGCACAGCAACCACCCAAGCAGCTACAATGCTCCACAGCCGCTGTCATTCTCGTCCCGACCCTTGTGATCGCATCAATCTCTACGCTCGTGATCGGGCTGCAAATCCGTTCTTCCCATATTATTTCCCAAATGGAAACCAATCTTGCTGTTCAGAGTTTGCAGATGGAGGTCACGGTAGCAGACAAAGACGCAGCTATTGGGCGGCTGCGACAAGAAGTCATGGAGCTGACGAATCAAGCCACCAGTATTCGCGAACGTCTCCAGCGCGTAACAGAGCTGGAACAACAAATGCAGCAATTCATTCGTAAATACGGAAATTCCTCCAGCACAAGCAGCCATAAATCAACCATAACTCCGCTCTCCTGGAATGCTTCCGATCATATCGGAGGCGAATTGATCGCAGTGCATGAAAATACAGCCCTTTTAGCCAGCCAGGCCATGGATGACTTTCAGGAAATCGAGGCTCTGCTGGACACCGTGGAACGTACGGTTCCGCGCTCGATTCAACAAGCAAACGCCGTCCAGCAGAACCTGGAGCGCAAACAAGCCGCACAGCTGCTCCAGACCCGCAGACTCGAACTTACTGAACAAGGGAGACCCTCGATTTGGCCTGCGGGTTCGCGGCGCATGACCTCCAGCTTCGGCTATCGCAGCGACCCATTTACAGGTAGGTCCGCTTTTCATTCCGGCGTGGACATTGCCGGTCAATCCGGCGATCCTGTCTATGCGGCAGGAGCAGGCACTGTGCTGGAGGCCGCTTCCAGTGGAGCCCGCGGCAAGTGTATCATCATCCAGCATCCTGACGGACTTCAGAGCTGGTATATGCACCTAAGCGGTATGCAGGTGGCTCCGGGGGACCGTGTTCACAAAGGACAGACCATTGGCCTGCTAGGAAGCACCGGAAGAAGTACAGGACCTCATCTTCATTTTCAGATTGTCAAGCATAACCAACCTGTCGATCCATTACTGTATGTACAATGAGGATTTTGCAAAATACTGACAATAAAGGATTGGAGGCACACGCTTATGTTCAAGGAATCCAAGAAAAAGCTCCCCACCCCAGCTACGGATACACTGCTCGCGCATGGCACCCGCTTTGAAGGTACGATTGTGGCAGAGGCCAATATTCGCATCGACGGTCACTTTCAGGGCGATATCTACAGCACTCATACTGTCGTCATTGGAGAATCTGCGGTTGTACGCTCGGACATCATTGCACGGGACGTCATTCTGGCCGGCAAGGTGTTCGGCAGCATCACCACAGAAGAACGATTGACCATTACACCCACAGGCGAACTGTATGGAAATACGACGACCCCCACGCTGGTCATCTCTGAAGGCGGCATCCTGAACGGCACCAGTCAAATGAACCAAACCACGATGAACCAAGCCATAGAGGCAGAATCGCTGACGGCTACAGAGAAATCGGATGATGAAAACCAATCCAGTTTCAGCCAAGACGAAGAGGACAGCGAAGCCACCCTACAACCTGAAGCAGGCTAGATCGGCTTATACTCCTTTTATATCCAGTACAACCTCCATTCACTCCATAATATCTTCCACTCTGCGTTCCAAAAATAAATGATACACCTTGCGTATGACGATTTTGCCGCACATATATAATGGAATCACCAAAATGATCCCCAAGATCCCGAGCAGGTCGCCACCAACCAGCAATAAAATGACGACAGTCAACGGATGAATATCCAACTGCTTGCCAAAGACAATCGGTGATAACCAATTATCCTGAATTTGCTGGGCAACGATCACCACCACCAGCGACCAGAGCGCCATCGAAGGCGATTCGAGAAATCCAATGATAACCACAGGTATAGAAGCAGCTACTGCCCCCACATAGGGAATAAAATTAAGGAAAATCGAAATAACGGCAAGCAGCAAGGCATAAGGCAAACCAATAATCAAAAATCCAAGGAACATCATCAAGCCCAGTGCGACATTGATCAGCACCCGACTGACGATAAAGCTGCTAAGCGCACTATCGATATCCTCCATCACCTCCAGCGCGTCCTTGTGATATTTTCTAGGAAAGAAATTTAGCATTTTGGGGCCAAACTTGCTCCCTTCCTTCAACATATAGTAGAGCAATATCGGGAAGGTAGCCAATACAATAAAAAAGTAGGATACGAACGATACCAGCTTTACCGAATAATCTGACAGCGCAGAAAAGGCTTCATTTAAGGTATCTGACAGTTGTGACAGCGGGTCTTCACCTGGAGGCAGCACTTGTCTCAAGGATTGATTATGCCGCCACTGGCTCAATTGATCAACCAGACTTTTAATGAGCTTCGGCGCATTCTCAAATAAATTGGTTACCTGATCACGGAGCGTAGGCCACACTCCCCATGAGAAAAGGAATAGCAACACGCCAATGACCAAATAGATCAGCAATATGGAAATCGATCGTTTGATTTTTCTCCGTTCCATAACATCTACGATCGGTCTCAATAAATAATAGAGGAAAAAAGATAGCATCAGCGGTACAATCAGCAGGCTGACCAAGGATACGAGAGGACTGAATATAAAACTTACTTTGGTGCCCAAGTAAATGATGAGCAACAGCATGACGATTCCTGAAGTCAGACGAAAAAAACGATTATTTTGCAGCATATCATGCGCCCCCCTGTTCTGTTTCTCTCTACTTCTTTAAACGCAAACCGACCCTATTGATTGATTCTTGCTGAAAATAGATTACAATATACCCACACTTGCAGAATATGTAGCAAAAATGACATAAATACTGCATGAACAGTGTTAACATATAAAAAAGGAAGTCCAACTGCCTAAGCATTGGACTTCCTTTTTATGATCTCGGCATTTTGCCAAAATCCTCGTATGATTAAATCATTCATTCTAAGAGAAACATGTCTAGGTTGAAACATCCCGTTTTACGAATACCACCCAGGCAACTGCGATAAAAACCACATAATAAGCGGCCAGCACGGCGAGCGAAAAGATTAGATCGGAACTTACTGTACCCGGCGGCATATCCAGATATTTTTTCAGATCCATATGCGTAAAGAGTACGTATTTGGTCCATTCAAAACGATCTGTGCTGAACAAGCCAATCGAGTTATAAATGGTTTTGGTGAACATCATAAACAAGGACAAACCAATCGCCAAGGCGCTGGATCGAAACACTGCGGATAACATAAATGCAAAAGCCATGGTTACGAATAAGGCGATATAGCTATACAAGAAGTTTAGCGTTACGTAAGAGATTGGATCACTGAACAGCGGAACAGAGCCTGCTGGTGTGTCCTTCGATAACATCAGCCAGGAGGATAGCGTAACCATCAAAACCAAAACGATCGTTCCAAGCAAACTGAACAAAATCACCGATATATACTTGGACAACAAAATTTTGCTGCGAGTCCAAGGTCGGATGAGCAGCAGCTTAATCGTCCCCCATGTAAATTCGCCAGCCACTGAATCAGCAGCTACAATAACCGTAAACGTCGTATTTAGAAAAAATGTAAACAACGTTGTCAATGCGATGCCATCCCACACACTGACCTGATCGGAAACCAGAGAAATCAGCATTGGAATCACAGCGGTGATGACCGCTAGCAGTCCGAGCATAATCCACGTGCGCACACGCAAGTAGATTTTAAGATTTTCGTTATGTACCAGCTTGAAGAAATCAGCCAATGGACCCGCCTCCCGTCACTTCCAAAAATTGATCTTCCAACGTACGGGCAACCGGGTGAATGGCATACACCTTGACTCCATTTGCAGCCAGCAGACTGTTCATCTCTGCAATCTGCTCCCGCTCCAAGTGCAGCAGTAGTTGATTGCCTTCGATGCGCCCTGCTCCAGCAAGGGTATAAGCTTGCTCGGCATCATTGACTTCAAAAGCAATTTCTGCCGTCTGCAGTTCTCCCTCTGAATTCTTCAACTGCTTGATATCGACCAACCGCCCGCTCTGAATAATAGCCACACGGTCGCACATCAGCTCCATTTCGGACAACAAATGACTTGATACAAATACGGAAATTCCTTCCGAACGGGTCAATTGACGCAAATAATCCCGCAGTTCACGAATACCCTGCGGGTCCAAGCCATTGGTCGGCTCATCCAGCACGAGCAGCTTCGGTCGATGCAAAATTGCCTGAGCTACCCCGAGTCGCTGCCGCATTCCGAGCGAATAGGTTTTGACTTTATCATGAATTCGGTTTCCGAGTCCTACCAGACGAATCGCTTCATCTATACGCTCTTGGATCACCCCGGGAGACATACGTGCAAAATGCTGCAAATTTTGATAGCCTGTCAGAAACTTGTACATTTCCGGGTTCTCAACAATCGCACCAACATGGGAAACAGCCTTTTCAAAATCGGTAATGATGCTGTCTCCACAAATATGAATATCACCCTTGCTGATCGAAATCAGGCCAACCATCATACGAATAGTGGTCGTTTTTCCCGCACCGTTGGGTCCGAGGAAACCAAATACCTGTCCGGCCGGAACCTCCAGTGTCAGATTGTCCACGATCGCTTTTGAGGAAATGATTTTACTCACACCCTCCATACGTATTACGGGAACCTGTCCTGCCGCTTGCTGCATGCTATGAAACTCCTTCCACCCGGAGTGAAGCTGTTATTCTTTTTACTGTACATTTCCGGTTTTGGAAGTATTGTACCATATTTATCCTATCAGAAACACCTTCGGGGGCATCTTATTATGGCTGTTCCTTTTCCTTGTATATCCAAAGCACCCTCCACTCCTCATCTTCCTGCGTCACATAACAAGGCTGCACAATATCAAAAGTGCCAAAGCGAGTCTTGTAATGTTGAGTGACCGTAATACGGTAGACCTTACCTAGCTCTTCTCCATTCGAATCAGTACGAATATCGTACTCAGCCTGCGGTTCCCCCAGTTCAAACGTAAACGTATCCGTCCCCATATCCTGCATAAAAACGTGCGCACGCTGTTGTACATACGTGGACTTCTCGAATTTTTTCTTCATTTGTGAATGAAAAAGCTCCCATGAGCCGCCAAAATTCCCCGATTGCTCCATCGTGTAGAACTCATTCAGCACTTTTACGGCTTGATTCCCTTCCCCCGTAGACATCATCCCACGCAGACCCATCCACAGCAGCCATAGCAACCCACATATGCTTGCAAAATACAGCAACTTACGGACGAACGCCGAAGCTGCTCTCCTTCTAAGCAGCATACATGCCCCTCCCTCTGTCGGACTGTACCGAATACTCTACAGATGTATGTGGGACAAGAGGAGTTTAGAAGAGAACAACGGGTCTCCCCTGAGGGACACCCGCCTGCTACGATCCTGCCTAAGGCGATGGGGCAGTTGTGAGCAAGTGCTTCTCCAATATTCCATGGATGCGTTGGCGTTCCGGCTCATCTACGATGTAATAATACACGCCGTTGATTTTGCTCCCATGTCCCTTGATCTCAACGGTATCCGTCTGCTTAAGAGAAGGGCCGATCTGGGTCAGAAAGGTTTTCATATCGTCAAAGCTAATGTCTGTGCGAATCTGTTTCCCTGCTGCCTCCAGGATCGGTTTTACTCGCAACAGCCCTTCTTCGCTGATGGATTGGGCCAGAATTTGCTTGAGCAGCTCTCGCTGGCGGGCGTTCCTTCCGAGATCCCCACGCGGATCATCAAATCGCATACGGGCATAGGCCAATGCTTCAGTTCCGTTCAAGTTCAAATTCCCCTGCGCAAAATGATGCCCCTCATACTGAAAATCAAGCGGATTGTAAACCTCGACTCCCCCCACAAGGTCCACCATTTTCGCAAACCCTTCCATATTCATTTGTACATAGTAATCTATCGAATGGTTCAAAAAATGCTCTACCGTACGGATCGACATATCCACGCCTCCGAAAGCAAACGCGTGATTGATTTTGTCATCACGCCCTCTACCCATCAACTCTGTTCGCGTATCGCGTGGAATGTTGAACATCAACATCGAACCCTTGGCGGGATTCACAGATAGAACGATCATCGTATCGGATCGACCTGGATCGTGCGGCCGCCGATCTACACCCAGCACCAGCACGGTGAACGGCTTGAACTGGGAGATGGCTGCCGGATTGGGTGTACTCGCTCCAGTGTCTGTACCCACGGAGCGCCCCACTCCGCCCGTTGCAAGGCTAGAGACGGCTCCGGGCTGCACGATGCTGCGCGGATGATACATCGCATTCGCCGCTGTTTTAAAGGAATGATACACATAGGTGGTATAGGCGGCCCCTCCTACCACCAATAACGCCACGGCGCCCAACGTCACCTTCAGCCATCGTTTCATACGCAGCCTCCCTTTACGGATTCACTACAGACTGATGACGATCTATATCCAGATTGTTCATCTGTGGTCTACCAACAGAATAGTATGCAAAGGAAGTTTGTCTGATTTGTTCTTCCCTATACACATTGCGCCCGTCAATCATAATGGGATACTTCATCAGCTCGTTCAGTTCACCCAATCCGACCTCACCAAACTCCTCCCATTCTGTCAGAAGACACAATGCATCGCACCCTACCGCTGCTTCTCGCGCACTATCGGTCCACTGTATTTCCGGGCTGTCCAGCAATCGCCGGAAGTTAGCGGTAGCGATCGGGTCATATGCACGAATGTGCGCCCCTGCCTCCAGCAGCGACTGCATGATATCCATCGCCGGAGCGTCTCTTACGTCATCTGTATTCGGTTTAAAGGCCAGCCCCCATATGCCAATCGTAGCTCCTTCCAGCTCACCCAGTGCCTCTTTCAGCTTGCGGATCACGTTAAAACGTTGTCCCTGATTCACCTCTACTACGGATTTCAGCAGCTTAAATTCATAATCTACGTTGCCTGCAATTTGAATTAAAGCCTGTGTATCCTTGGGAAAACACGAACCCCCATAGCCAATACCAGCGGACAAAAAGGAGGAACCGATCCGTTGGTCCAGCCCCATACCGTGGGCCACGCGTGTAACGTCTGCCCCTACCTTTTCACAAATATTAGCAATCTCATTGATAAACGAAATTTTGGTCGCCAAAAAAGCGTTCGACGCATACTTGATCATCTCGGCCGAACGGATATCCGTGGTTAAGATATTCGTTGTCAGCGGCTCATGCAGAGTAGTTAGCACCGCCGCCACATGCGGATCAGAAGCTCCAATGACGATCCGATCTGGCTGTAGAGTGTCTATCACTGCCGAGCCTTCTCGTAAAAATTCAGGAACCGAAGCGATGCCAAAAGGATAGTTCGTGCGACTCGCCATCCAGTTTTGAATACGCTCGTTCGTTCCGACAGGCACCGTGCTTTTGGTGACAATGATCTTGTAGCCATTCATGGCATCTGCCACCTCGCACGCTGCTTCTTCAATATAGGACAGGTTGGCTTCTCCACTCGGCAATGAAGGCGTGCCTACCGCCAAAATAACAATATCAGCTGCTTGCACCGAGGCCGCGATATCTGTTGTAAAGCTCAGCCGCCCCTGCTCCACATTATCTTTAATTAGAGCCTTTAAGCCTGGTTCATAAATCGGTACCCCGCCTGCACGTAACTGCCGAATTTTATCTTCATTCTGGTCGATACAGACGACGGTATTTCCAAGCGCGGCAAAACAGACCCCTGACACCAGTCCAACATATCCGGCACCTACCACACATAGCTTCAAAAACAATTCCCCCTTTTACATGCTGTCTCATTGCATCGTACTTTTGCTCCGCTTTACTTCTCTATGCCTCTCCCTGTATGCCGATTATGATAGAGCGTGAGCCTTTTATTATGCCGATAGGATTTGAGAAAACGATAGATATACATTGGATTGTTATACGCATATCTCTTCCACAAACGTTTTGGCTCACAGAGCAGACGGTAAAGCCATTCCAGTCCCAGCCTTTGTACCGTTAGCGGCGGTCTGCGAACCTTGCCTGTAATATAGTCAAAGGCTGCCCCTACTCCGATCATCACGCCTCGGATACGATCTTTGTTGCGATGCATCCAGATTTCCTGCTTTGGGCAGCCCAGACTAACGAATATGATATGCGCACCTGAGGCATTGATTTCCTCAACGATCCGCTTCTCCTCAGCTGGCTGAAGTTCACGAAATGGCGGTGAAAAGCTGCCCGCGATACGAATTCCAGGATAATCCTGCCCTATCCTGTCTTTTAAGCTATCCAGCGTATCTGGCGTACTGCCGTAAAAGTATACGCTCACCCCCATTTGTGGCGCACGTTCGCACAACTTCAGCATCAAACTGGGACCATCCACCCGATCCTGACGCTCAAACCCGTACAGCTTGAGCGCCCATACCAGTGGCATACCGTCTGGAGTACACAAATCAGCCTGAGTGAGCGCTTCGTGGAACTCGGGCTGATTCCCGGCCGTGACAATGGAATGGGTGTTGCAAATACATACATAGCTGTCCTTTCGTCCGACTGCCCATTGTTCCAGCGTATGTACCGTCTCCTGAAATGTCAGTGCTGCAACATCTGTGCTCGCAATCCTTCCGACTCTATACTGGGGCGGCTGCTTCATTGTCACATTCCTCCATGACCTCGCTATATATCGCCAACAGTTGCTTCACATTCACTTCTTCCGTGTAATGTGCGGCATAGTTTTCCGCCACCTTCTGCCGCATAGCTGTATAGTTCTCATAGGCAACTGCATGGCGAATCACGGTCTTTATATTTTCCAGATCGTCATGTTGAAAATGGAAACCCGTCACCCCGTCCTTCACGACTTCCTCCAGTGCGCCGATTCGGCTGCACAATACTGGCGTTCCTACGGAATAGGACTCTACAATCGTCATCGGAAAACCTTCATACCAAATGGAAGGCACCATGACATACATGGCCCGGCTCATAAAATTCAACACCGTGTCTCCATCCTGCTTGCCGAGAAACTGAATATCTTCCTGCGGATAAGCTGCAGCCAGTTCAGCCTTTTCCGGACCATCCCCAATGATGAGTAGCCTCAATCCGTCTCGATTTTCCAGCTGTGACCAGGCCTGCAGCAAATTGCGAACCCCCTTTTCAGCGGAAATCCGCCCCACGAACAACAAATAACGATCATTAGGATCATACTTGGCTTTCACCGTTTGATGATGGATAAAATTCGGTTTCACTGCGATGCGGTCCAGCGGAAGGCCGCTTTCGGCAAATTTGTCCCGTGCAAACTGCGTCAGCGCAATATAGCGGCTTACCTTGTGCTGCCATGTGCCGATCAGCTCGTTGAACTTAATCATCGCCGCCACCGGAATCGTCTGCAGCTGCGAGCCTCGGTAACATCCATGACGGATGGAATGCAGCAGCGAGCCGTGCAAGCATTTTTCACAAACCTCATTCCCTCGCATAAAGGTTGCCGCCGGACAAATCAGCCTGTAATTATGCAGGGTCTGGACCACCGGAATCCCCAGCCGTTCACAGGCATGATAGACCGAAGGGGATATAACTGGGAAAAAATTGTGCACATGTACCACATCCGGTTTCACCCGCAAAAGCAGCTCTTTGATCCTTTTGAATTCCGGGAAGGACCATGTCGCCTCCACCGCCAGCTTGGCCATGTTGGCCAACCCTTTGCTTTTAATGCTGTCGTTATGCACATAATAATGCTCCGTCTCTATTCCTCTGGAACGCAGCATAGCCGATTCCTGCTCGACAACCTTGTCTTCTCCCCCACTTTGCTGATAAAAGTTATGGATGATCAGTACTTTGCTTACAGGCGGGGTCATTCGTCTGCTAACCTGTTGACTCACGTGGCTGCCCCTCTTTCCTGTGTTGATTGCATAACGTGATTGGAACTCATAGGTTGAGCCCGTTGCTGGCTTACGATATCATCCGCAATCCGATCCCACGACATCCGCTCGATCGTAAGGAATGCTTGTTCGGCCAAGCTTCGTCTAAGCTCAGCATTCTCCAGCAGCGTGCCTATGCGACCTGCCCATTCCTCTTCCGAAAAACTTCTCAGCATCACTCCGCTTACCCCATCCTCAATCAAGGTAACCGAGCCACCGTTCACCGAGGAAATAATCGGAACGCGGAACAGCATACTTTCCAGCAGCACCATACCAAAAATATCGTATTGCGTCGGAAACAGCATCACATCTGCCGCTCCGTAGATCTGCCACAGATGACGTTGCTCCACTCTTGGAAAATGTATAATGCTATCCGTCAACCCCAGTTGCTGGGCATATGCCCAATAGCGATCCGTATCTACTTTCCGTCCATTCCCAACCATTAACAAAAGGCAGGCAGGATGCCTTTGGAGTACTCTTTTGAACGTATTCAGCATAAAACGTATATTTCTTCGTTCCTCCAGTACACCGACATACAGTAGCACCGGGCGATCTCCGATCCGACGCAGCTCATTCGCAACTTCACGGTTTTCCTCGCGCGCTCCACTGTTGTCGTCACTGTTGAATCCTTTCTCTACATTGCTGCGATCCAGTCCGACTCCGATCGTTATTACGTTGTTAAAGCCTTTATTCTCCAGATAGCGCTTGGCCAGATCGGATTTAACATAGGTTCGGCGTAGAGACTTTGTCACCTTAGGCAGCAGCATAGCATCGTACAGTTTGCGGATCAGCGCATGCGTGTTATCCCGGTATGGTCCGTGATATAGCGCCAGCTTGTCGGGGCATTTGCGGGAAAGCAGATAGGTCATAATCTGGTTGTATTCTGTAGTAATGACCAGGTCATAAGCTTTCAGAAAAGAATCTTTGAGAACATCTCTGTAGATGCTGTTGCTTAAAAACTTGAACCCGTGCAGCCAGATAATACGCAAGGTGCATCCTTCGTGCTGGTAAATCTGTTCCAGATGGGTCTCCTTACGATCGTTGTAGTAAACAATATCGCAATCGAAGCCTTTACGGACGAGCGCTTTACCCAAGCCAACTTCCTGCAAATTGTATGAGGCTCCATTCACCTTGCTGGCAAAGTTGCGAAGATACAATATTTTTGGAATCATCATCAGTACTCCTGCCATTTCATATTGGGTGAATTATGGGAGGCGGAGGGTTCAGAGGCCGCTGCGCACTCCATTTGATCTTCCGATCGCTGTTGCAGTGGGATTCCAGGGTATATAAAACATTACGAGGTAGGAATTCCACTGCAAAGGCAGACGCTAGCGCTTCTTCAGATTCAAATGGACCGCTCCGCTACTGACCGCCGTTTCCATAAAGTCACCCCATCTTAAAAAAGGGAATGCAGGCATAAAGTGCCGTGGGATTCCGCCCTCTATAGGGCTTATTCAAACCAAAGAATCCCACGTCAACAGCGATCGGAAGATCAAACCCGTCCCGCAGCGGACTGCCATCCACATTAACCGCTCCAAGATCAAACCCTGCCCGAAGCGGCCTTCCCCCTCCAACTTGAATGGTCCCCCTGCCGCTGTCTTTCCTCCATCATCTGCATATTAAAATGGTCTGCCCCTTTAAGCTGAGCGGCTGCCATACCCGCTACCAAGGTCACGCTTGATTCCATCGGCACAAAGCGATATTTGTAGGCTGTAAGCCGATGATCCGTTTCGTGAAATAAAATGTCCTGGGCATAATTGCCCCATCGGTCCTTAGGCATCAGATCGATCGTCATACCTGCATGTGCAGAAGGCAGCAGCATATTGGAGCCATGAATGCCGATGACTAATCGGCTGGCTGCGTATATTTCGCATACCCGCAGCTCACTTTCCCGGTCGAAGCGTGATACACGCTCGTCAGAAATCCATGCCGGGAAGCTCCCTGTGCGCCCGAGTCCCGCAACAGTAAAACGATGATCAGGGAAGCTTTCTCTCAGCCTGCGGAACAGCCTGATGATTTTGCTCCGTTGATGGTAAATTAGCGGTTTCAGTCCACGTTTGAGTTGTGGAAACTTTTGCACCGCTCTGGCCATATGATGGCTGCCGCTCCACAAGCGGTCTTCTCTCCATACAAAGGTAATACGTGGATTCGGTTCACGTTCCTCGTCATAACGCGCAACACCTGTAAATTGCTCAATTTCAAACTGGTTGGGATGTGAATATGCCGGACTGATGTACACCTCATCAAAACGCATCAATTCCTCAATCATCCGATGATGCAGCATAGGATAAAAGTTTCGTGCCTTGCTGAACGGTACATCAACCGTCCAAATCTCAGATACATATGCTGGCACCATCCACTCCAGCGACTTTTGCACAATAACGATGATCCCTAATTCCGGCGATTGCTCATATTCGCGCTGAACATTCAGCAGCTTGAGCAATGCATGGCCATACAAATAATCTATAGTGTTGACAATGATTACACGCGAAGAAGCTTTCTTTTTATGCACGGTCATACCGACTGCTAAATCATAGGAAGGATTCATCAACGATTGCCGCAAAGGCTCTCCGAGCCATTTTCTTGACTTCGCATCACCGGTCAGGGTATAGTCAGGCATTTCTACACGATAAGGTGAATACGTCGCATGACCCACCCTCATGTCCTCAAGGTATTCACGTCCGCAACCCTCACATTTAGTACTGACACATACGTGGATTCCCTGCCACAGCACCTCTCCACCATGTAACGTACCTCCACAATGCGGGCACTGTTCCTCATGCCGAACAAACGGTTTAATCGGTATCATGATTGTTCTCTCCAACTTTCGGTACTGTAATATGAACATGCCAGAAGGTCAGAATGGACTTCATCATCCAACCCAAATTGGCTTTGACTTCCTTAAACAACAAATCCATTAGAAATACAGATATCGTAAAGGACAAAATCGTCGCCACTAAGGACCCTCGAACCCCAAGCCATGGGATCAGCGCGTAATTGAAGGCGATATTCGTAACCGCACCAATTACCGAGGTCAGCAGCGTGTATTTGAACAAATTTTCGTTGGTGATAAACAAGCTTTTGGCGACACTAAAGTTGGTGAAAAATAGACGAATCGCAAACAGTGACAGCAGCGAGCCTGCTTCAGTGAACTCTCTCCCATACAGCACAACTACTACCCATTGGGATAGAAAAAATAAGGGAACTGAAGTCACAAGAAAGCATATAAACATCAGCCGATACACGTTAGACAACGTCCGTCTGTATTCATCGCTTCCTGTTTGCTTGGAACGCGTTACCACTGGAGCATAGGCTGTTGTTAGAACGACCGGGATAAAGCCCAGCACCTCGATGAGTCGGAGTGCAACGGAGTATTGCCCGACCGCTTCGTTTCCCAACATTTCACCGATAATGACCTGATCGATCCGTGCCTGCACATACACAGCGGAGGAGGACAAAATAAGCGGCCAGCTGTGATCCATGATTCGCCGAGCAGTCGTGAAGCGGAACGTCCACTTGTTCACACGCCGTCCTTCCTTATGGAAGAAATACAGCAGCAGCAAGCTCCCCAGCAGAAACTCTCCATGAGCACACAACGCCACTGTCCAGATTGGAGTACCGGACAACAGTAAAACGATTTTTGCGGTGGAACCGAGGACAAAGGCGGTATTCTTGGCAACAACCGTATATTTGGACAACATCTGCGCACGGAACCAGTAGTCGATAATATCAAACAACTGAAATACCGAGGCTGTAGCCAGAATCAGATTGATTAACCGTACTGAACTGTCTTCCGGTCTGAGCAGTGAAATAAAGGAATAGGACAGTACAATGGCTACCAAAGTACCTAACAACTTCAGCAGAACCGCTGTCCCCAATAGCTCGTGCTCATCCTTGGGATCTTTGACAAGATCGCGTACTAATATTGAATCAAAGCCAAGGGTCGTGAAAATTAGAAACATTCCGAAAAAGGATTCCGCATAATTCCATTTTCCCAGTTCCTCTGGTCCTAACACCCTCGCCATGATAATGCTGACTGCCAGCCCGAACACCATGCGGATCATTTTGTCACCGAACAGCCAGGATGTATTCACCAATAAGCTTCTGCGCGGTTTGACACGTTTCTTGACTAATGTCATAGGTTCTACTCCATCTTGAAAAATGACCTCAAACACAGCTTTATAACCTGTTGATCTGTTAATGCAGCTGAAATCGTGTACAACGAAGAGACCCCCCAGCCAGCGGGTGGCCTCTTTCACCTCTTACACGACGACGGAAGTTTCGACTGCAGCCTGCCTTTTTACACGTTCCAAGTCTGCATCCACCATCATACGAACAAGCTGCTCGAAGCCGACTTCCAATCGCCAGCCTAGCTTTTCTTTCGCCTTGGCACAATCGCCAAGCAATAGATCTACCTCTGCCGGTCGAACAAATTGCGGGTCAATAACAACGTAATCCTCATAATTTAAACCTACATGGGAAAAAGCAATTTGCAGCAGTTCCCGCACAGAATGCATTTCTCCCGTTGAAATGACATAATCATCTGGTCGGTCCTGCTGAAGCATCAGCCACATCGCCTTGACATAATCCCCTGCAAATCCCCAGTCTCGCAGTGAATCCAAATTGCCCATACGCAGCTCCTGCTGCAATCCCAGCTTGATACGAGCTACTGCATCTGACACTTTGCGTGTTACAAACTCCAGCCCTCGGCGGGGCGATTCGTGGTTGAACAAAATACCGGAGCAAGCAAACATATCAAAGCTTTCGCGGTAATTGACTGTAATCCAATGGCCGTACACTTTGGCGACACCATAAGGACTGCGTGGGTAAAACGGGGTCGTTTCTGTCTGCGGTGTCTCCAGTACTTTACCGAACATCTCGCTGCTTGACGCCTGATAAAAGCGTGCTTCCGGTTTGGCAATCCGAACCGCCTCCAGCATATTGGTGACAGATAACGCTGTAATTTGCCCTGTAGCCAAGGGCTGCGGCCATGAAGCCGCTACAAAGGATTGAGCGGCCAAGTTGTAGACCTCATCTGGGTCGGACTGACGGACGGCTTCGATCAGCGAAGCCAGATCAGTCATATCACCGGAAAGCCAGTGAATTTCATTTTGAATATGCGATACATTTTCAAAGTTCGGTGTGCTGGTTCGTCTGCGCATCCCATACACCTCATAATCCTTGGACAGCAGAAACTCAGCCAGATAAGACCCGTCTTGCCCGGTAATCCCTGTGATCAGCGCTTTTTTCATCCCAATTCCCCCACCGTTAATTATTGTTCAACCAGATCTAGACCTTGAAACGTCTGGTACACGGACCTTAATCCTTCTTCTAGTGAAATACGCGCCGACCAGCCCAGCCCGGAAAGCCGGGATACATCCACCAACTTGCGCGGCGTTCCGTCAGGAACGGATGTATTAAAGGTAATTTCGCCCTCATAGCCAACTACATTCTTGACTCGTTCAGCCAGCTCACGAATCGAAATATCATCACCCACACCAATATTGACAATCTCATTTCCCTCATAGCTATTCATCAGGAAAAGACAGGCATCAGCCAAATCATCTGAATGAAGAAATTCCCGGCGAGGCGTACCGGAGCCCCATACTTCTACCGTCGGAGAGTGCTTCAGCTTAGCCTCATGAAACTTGCGAATCAGCGCAGGCAGTACATGAGAGGTTTGAAGATCAAAATTGTCGCCCGGTCCATATAGATTCGTTGGCATCACGGAAATATAACGGGTTCCGTACTGACGGTTGTAGGACTGACACATTTTAATTCCGGCAATTTTAGCAATCGCATAGGCCTCGTTGGTAGGCTCTAGCTCACCCGTAAGCAGATATTCCTCGCGCAATGGCTGCGGAGCAAATTTGGGATAAATACAGGTCGAGCCGAGGAATAACAGCTTGCTTACATTCGCCCGGTATGCCGCGTCAATCACATTGGTTTGTATAAGCAGATTGTCACGGATAAAATCAGCCGGATATTCGTTATTTGCCAAAATTCCGCCCACCTTGGCCGCTGCTAGAAATACATAATCCACGGGCTCTGTTTCAAAAAAATGATCTACGGCCTCTTTATCACGCAGATCCAGCTCACGGCTTGTGCGAGTAATAATATGACGATATCCCGCCTTCTGAAGCGCGCGGACAATCGCGGAACCTACCAGCCCATTGTGCCCTGCCACATAGATGTTGGAATGAAGCTCCATCCTTCTCTCCTACCCCTCTTTGTTAAATTGACTTTAATATGCATCTTTGGAGCCCAACAGCACACGAAATGTTTTCAGCATGATGATCATATCCGTGCGGAAACTGCGTCTAGATATGTACTCCAAATCCAGTTCAACCATCTGGTCAAAGCTTAGATGATTGCGACCACTGATCTGCCATAGTCCAGTGCAGCCCGGTGTAACTGTCAGACGTAGCTTATCCCTCATGGTGTAATCATGGACTTCTCTTGGCAGAGGGGGTCTGGGTCCTACAAGGCTCATATGTCCACGCAGTACATTGAAGAGTTGCGGTAGTTCGTCGATACTCGTTCTGCGAAGAAAGCGGCCGACACGGGTAATGCGGGGATCGTCCCGCATTTTGAACATTGCACCCTCAATTTCATTTTCCTCCAGCAGTGCAGACAATCTGGCTTCGGCATCAGACACCATGGAACGAAATTTGATCATACGAAACGGCCGCTCATGTTTGCCAATACGTATTTGATAAAATAATGCACTCCCCTTGGGGTCCTCCAGCTTAATCAACAAAATGACGAGTAGAAATACCGGGCACAGTACGATAATTCCAATAAAAGACAATATAATATCCATACTTCGCTTTACGAGCGGATATATGCTCCATCCTTGTCGTCGTTCAAGCCCATGAGCGACCGAATATACATCCACTGACGCGCCCAACGCTTCGGCCTCGTTCGAGCGGGAAGAAGACACGTCTCATCACCTCGCTCCTCATTGATAAATATTATTTATACATTGTTAAAAGAATTTTATATATTCTTATTTCCTTCGATTTATTCATGTCAGATTGCGTTCCTCCATACCACGATCGGTGCGGCGCTTCACGTTATTGAGCACTACACCCAAAATGCGCGCCTTTACTCTTTCCAAATTTGCCTTCGCTTTCTTAACAACATCCTTTTTGACCTTCCCTGCCTGCACTACCAAAATGACACCATCACACATGGCGCTTACAATGAGACCATCCGGAAAAGACAGCAGTGGGGGCGTATCCATCAAAATCACGTCATAATGTTCTTTTAGGTCAACTAGTAGAGCCTTCATTCTACGGGAACTAAGCATCTCGGACGGGTTGGGTGGATTCGGCCCAGCTGTGATTGCATGCAGATGATCAATCTCGGTTTCCTGAACCACCTCCTGCCATGGCTGTTGATTGGCAAGTACCCGTGTCAGTCCCGTATGATTGCGCAAACCAAACATATGATGCAAAGAGGATCGACGCAGATCCATATCCATAACCAGCACTTTTTTCCCCTCTTGTGCATAGGTTACAGCCAAATTGCTAATCGTGACTGTTCTGCCTTCACCCGCCTGAGCAGAAGCCACCATCATCACTTCAATTGGCTCGTCTACAGAAGAAAACTGGATGTTAGTGCGAAGCATGCGGTATTCCTCCGAAACGGAAGACTGAGCATGTAAGGATGTAACAAGCTGATTATTGATTAATCGCGGCATATTGTCCCTCACCTATCTGTTTAGGAGTTGTAGTAGAGCTGTCAGAGCGTCTATCCTCTTTTTTCATTTTTGAAATCAGGGATAAGGTAGGCAGACCGAGCTCTTTTTCAACATCCTCCTCATTCTTAAATGTATCATCCAATACCTCCAGCAAAAACGCCAAGCCTATTCCCAACAATAAAGAAATGGCAAAAGCAATAAAAATCTGTATAGCGGGATTATTGTTCACAGGAACTGCTGGATCATTCAAACTGGCTTCGCTTAGGATGGTGACATTGTCCATTTTCATGATAGAGGGGATTTGCCGTTTGAATACTTTGGCTACCGCATTGACGGTTTTCACAGCCTTTGTATACGACAAGTCGCGAACTGTAACATCCATGACCTGTGAATCACCTGCGGTGTTCACTCTCAATTTTTGCGCCAAAGCTGACGGAGTAACCTTAAGATCGGGGAAGCTGGCGACCACCTGATCCATAATCGCCGAGGAGATCATAATTTGCTTATAGGAGTTCGTTAAGGCTATGTTGGTTTGCACTACACTGTAATCGACAACACCTGCACGATCCGGCCGTGGCGTCTGGTTAATAATGAGCTTTGCAGTAGCTTCATAAACCTGCGGGGTAAAATATACATTTTTTATGCCTACTACAGTACACACCAGCAGTACAATACTGCCAATCAACCACATTCTTTTGCGGATCAAACGGATGTACTCTTTCAACTGCACAAGACCAGTCCTCCCTGCTTGACTTGTTTTCGATGGAATAACGCTTGTACTGATCCTCTGCATGACGGGAAAAGAACGATGCATGACCCTCTAATCTATAGTAAAATGTTGTATAATAGCGCATAGAAGGTCTAGCCAGCGAATACGCACGAAATGCTCAATCATCGGTGGCCTCTTAGGGTATATAAATGAAGATACAAGTGAAAACTATGAAATACAGATACATTATGTAACTACATAATCAATTTATGATACAAATTGTATCTTGTCAAGCGTAAAATTGCCCTTTTTACCTTTCTTAACCTTGCCTTCAGGAGGAAAAACAGATGAATTATGGAACCCGCATCGCTGAATTACGAGAACATAAGGGATTAAAACAAGAGGAATTAGCGCAATCCCTCGGAATTACGCGGGCGGCTCTTTCTCACTATGAAAAAAATAGACGCAAACCAGACTTTGAGACCCTGACCAAGCTCGCTGATATTTTCGGGGTAACCATCGATTATTTGGTGGGACGTACGAGCCAGCCGACAGCCATATTAGATTCAGATGTGAGGGAATTTGTGGATCAGCTTGAACTGTCCGACGAGGATATCCTGCAACGTTTTAACCTGACGATTGACGGACGCACCTTGACTGAGGAAGAAGCCAAGCGCTTTATCGCATTTGTTCGAATGGAACGAATGATGGAAAAATGAAAGCGCTGCTGCTCGATGTTTGGATCAAGTAGGACCAGCAACTGAAATTTACATGCGCTTGTCCTTCCGGCACTTGATGTCATCTACATCGTCATTCAGCCATTCCGATGTCGTGATCCCACATTGGAGCAAAATGTTCCGGATGTCCAAGTGGATAGCCGCTTTGCCTGCTTTCCGTGCGTTGTTTCGAATAAGAGGGCTATTCTCCCCTAATTCTGTTTCCTTATTCATTCAGCATTAACCTCACTTTATTATTCTTGGTCACCGGAAAGAAATTCCTTACAAACCATGTATGTATAGTCATGAACAAAACTATTATATATGAATACATAGCTGCAATGTTGTCGTCTTATGACGAGAATATAAAAGGATTTTCTTATTTTTTTCTCCATTATACGTAAAGTATTGGCAATTCAGAACGATTTGCAAATAAAAAAGAACCTGCCAGGTCCTATTTTCTCCTGATAGGTTCTTTTTTGCTTTCTATTGAATTGATGTCAGGTATTCATTAGGTAAGGTCCTATATGCATTCTGGTGTGATTAAGCAACCTCGGCTGCCTGGGAAACCTGAGTTCCCCCGGTCGCTCGGACTTTGTAGAAGTAATGACTTCCGTCTTTTACTGTGCGGTCCGTATACGTGCTTCCTGCTACTTGCGATGCAATTACCTGGTAGGCACCGTCTGTCTGGTCGGCACGCAGCACATCATAGGAAGTTACGCCTTCTGCTTGAAGCCAATTAATCTTCACCGCTCCATCTTGAATAGAGGCGGCTTTGACCTCTGTTGGAGCAGAGGCTGCGGCCTGATCTGTGCTTTTTAATTCCAAAATATATTGTACCGATTCGCCAGGCCCCAGCTTTTCTTCAAAATCAAGGGCAGGCGATGCCTTGAGCCCTGATATGGAACGCTGCGCCTGACTGTAGGTAGAACCCGCTCCAAAACGTTCCCCCGTGTACAAGCCGGCTTTTGGCATCGTCACCCGTGCACGAACGGTCTGCGTGGTGGATTCGAAATTGACTAGATTCACCAGCAATTTGTTCGAGGTAGCGCCGCTGCCTACCAGCGGTTTAAGCTTGGATGTATCGACCGCGCGAACATAAACCATCTTATCCTTGGTTTCCTCTGGATTCAGTATGGTATAAGTCAGCGGTTTGCCATGCGTGGCATAAGCTAGACTTAAGCGTCTCATGATCTTAACGCGGGTGTCCTGCCCTTGCCCAAACGGATAGATTTCCGTGTTAGCCGGATTGTGGCTTTGCAGATCAAAGCCTGTTTTAAACAGCGTGTAATCCTTATAAAAAGCTGCATGCTGGATGAACATATCAGCAAACCCGATTTGCGAGCGCATAATCCGATCGAATGCGGCTGCTTGTGGCTGACTGGCCCCGTAATCAGGGTTATCTCGATGCGTATCGTTAGTGCCGAACTCCGTATTTAGCATTTTTTTCGCTAGTCCGTCGCTTGAGCCACCAAAGGTTTTCAAATTTTGAACGAAGCTGCCCCCGCCCTCTTCATTATACGATTCACCATAGGCGTGTCCGTTGGTCAGGTCGGTGACTTCTTCCAGCTGTTTACGCTGCGCAGGGTCCCGTTCCCATCCATCCGGATCACCACATTTTTGTGTCCCTCCGGTTTGATTTTTACACGCCTTGGTAGAGTATGTCGGCCAGTAGGCCCAACCCGGCGCTACGGTTTTGAGATGCGGTGCCAATTGTTTGCCTTCCGTATTCAACCACTTAGCCACAGCCAGATCTACTGCCTTGGAGCGGTTAAACAAGCCAGGTTCGTTATCTACTTCATAATACTGAAGGTATGAGCCGTATTTTTTTACATAATCACGCAACTTTTGCTTAGCCGTCTCTGGCAGAGTCCCGTCTTTTTGCAGCTTAATATCACCTGTGTATAGATACAAAGCAGACGACTGCATATTATACTGCTTTAATGTTTGATAGTAATCATCCACGTCTGTGCATGCCTTGCCCACATTACTGGCACAGGTGACCCTCATGACGTTGCCGCTATAGGCAATTCCCAGCCATTTGAGAACGTATGGCAGATGCTTAACTGCACCCTGATCATAATAAAATTCTTTATTGTTCACATTCGTACCGGTCAGTATATATTTACCATGTACCGGTTCAGTCGCAGGGGAAGCTAACGTCTCCAAGCTCAAGTCATCCCAAGTCCACCACACATTTTTATCTTCTGCAGAGGAGCAGTATAGGCAGCGCGCTGTCTTTAGCTTGAGTACGTTAACACCGCTTTGCAATTGTTCTTTGGGGATATACAGCTCGTAGTTATTTTTGAAATTATAGGTACTTCCGGTGCCGGATACCCCGGCAATCTGAATAATTCCGGACAGCTGATGATTTGAAAAAACAGCCATCTGCGGTACAGCTTTGCCCGCATCCAAAATCCGGACGCGGAATATCATACCATTGGGAGGAATCTGATTCAGCTTATACTGGAGTGTCAGTTCTGGATTCGTGGATGCATTCAATCCGGGAGGAACATCTCCACTGCTGAGCAATACCGGAACTGTTGTACTCTCTGCTGCCGACATCGCCGAAAATGTTGCTTTAGCGGATGATTCGGTAGAAGCTGCTGCTGCAGAAATATCGATATTATCCCTACCGACCACTCCTTTAAATTCCGCTGAAGAGTCATCCCTCTGACCCAGCTTCCATACTGGACTGGCCGCCGCTACCTTATCTGTCTGCAATTCTGCACTTTTTGAAGGCGGATATATAAACCAAACGATCATGGCTAGAGCTGCGATACCCAGTAGTCCGGATAATACGACCGCATACCTATGGGTCATCCATTTTTTCATCATATGATACACCCTCTCTCCTCAAAATTTTTGACCGGGAAAGAGTATCTATCAAGGAAGAAACAAAGCGTTTCCGGGAACCACCGCTTTCGCTTCATGCTGACTTTCCCACATCAGACGAGCCATCGCATCGCCTTTTTCATCATAGTATTCCACTTTTAGATTTACCATTTTACCTGCTTCCAAAGCAATGCTGCCTTTACGCTCTGTCCAGCTTTGTTTGAACCAACTGTCAATCACCAATTTGCCGTCTACCCATACGCGGATACCATCATCGGATATCGTTGTAAACGTATAGGTTTCACTGTATTGTGGTTTGACTTTACCAGTCCAGCGAACCGAGAACTGGTCGGCATTTACCTTAGGATCAGCGGCAACAGCGCGCCAGTTGTAATCCAGCTTGCTGTCTGTACGGATCAAAACAGGACTGCCGCTCAAATTCATATTGTTGAAATATTCGCCCCGCAGCCCGTTCACATATACCACATCAGGAACGGAAGGAGGAGTCGGAGCTGGGGGTACGACCACTACTGGGGGAGCCGGAATAGGCTCACTTTGTCCCTCATCCGGTAAGGTCGGTATGTCTGTCCCAGGTAGTTGCATTGCTGCCAGCCCGTTTTTCACATCATCCCGTGTCAGACTCCTCGGATCTTTCATATAATCCTGTATTTGATTGGTTGTGTTATTCTCGGTCAACATGTTGCCCCACGTCATGGAATATACCCATTTCGGCTGAGCCTGCAACACCTCAGAGCTAGGCATCTCACCATGTTCCCCAATGGCAATCGGTTTATTCCGTGCCAGTCCGAGCAGTCCTTCATAATGACTTTGCTTAAAATCATTGTTGTAAATGTCTACTGCCAAAATATCCACTTTGTCATCCCCCGGATATTTCGGAGTATACGGGACAGTGTAGGAATTAGGAGCATTGGGACTCCACACCCACAGCAGGTTGTTCAATTGATGCGTGTTTACAAAACGGTCGTACATGATGTTCCATAGCTGATTAAAATTGTTCTTGTTTCCCCACCAGAACCAGTCGCCATTCATTTCGTGGTAAGGTCTCCACAATACCGGAACCCCTGCATCACGAAGCTGCTTTAACGATACAGCGACCTTATCCAGATCGGCTATAAGGAGGTTATACTGCGCAGTGCCTGGCGTTACGTATTTATTGAACTCCGCCTGACTTACTTTCGCCTGCACATTGGCCCAAGTCAGCGGCCTACCCGGCAGCGCTTCATGAAAAGTCATCGCCACAATGCCACCAGATCTGCTCCAATGAATAGCGCTATCGACGACATTTTTACGTTGTGCTGCTTCTATAGTGTCAGATTGACCAGAGATGGCTCCCATCTCAAAGCCGTGCAGACCCACATACGCCTGGCTGATTTTTTGGACTTTGTTGCTAAGTTCATCTGGGCTCTCCAAATAATCGTGCTGACCAGTGACTGTTTTTTTTCCAGAGATGCTGAGTAAATAATTGTATAGTTCACGGGCCTGAGTAGAAGCGTCCGAATTAACAGGTTGTAATGAAGCGGCATTTACCACAGACAGAAAACCACCAAAACCGACGGGAAACAAAGAAAAAAGCATAACAACTGGGAGTACATGACGTATCAGTCGATACAGAGGAATAAAATTGAATCTCACTTTCGCTCTTCCTTTCGGTAGCCAGGCTGCCATCCTTACGGGAAGGCCCTTTAGCTTTGCGTATCTGCCTTTCGACAGGGCTGCGTTTATCGTTGGAAGGAGTTTGGATTCCTTCTTAACCTAAGTATCGACTTTTTTTTACCAAAATTTAATAGGTCATGTTCATGAATTTACAGGTTTTCGCCCAATTTCGACAGTTTAGGTCATAAATTTTCATCTAACTTTCTTTTTTTACGTTTTTACGAAAATAATTATGAGATAAATTGATGACGAGAAATTTCATTCCAATCCATACAAAAGCGTACAATATCCTCTTCAACCAACTCAGAGCCAGTCTGCACTTCAATCAAATCTACATCGGTCACAGCCAAAATGCTATGCTTCGTCCCTTCAGGGATGCGGACGACATCACCAGCCTTCACCTTGTGCAGCTTCTCATTCAAAATAATTTCCGCTTCGCCGCTAATAATAGTCCAGATTTCGCTCCGTTTGAAGTGAAGCTGGTAGCTGATATTTTTACCTTTGTGTACACGGATTCGTTTGGTCAGAACCTCATTACCCTCGTCATACTTTACATAGTCTACAACCCGATACTGCCCCCAACGACGTTCTTCATACATTGGACGCTGATCATGAGCCTTGAGCACTTCCTTGATGCGTGGACTTTCTGCCTTATTGGTCACAAGAATACCGTCTGGGCTAGCAGCTACAATCAGATCATTTGTTCCAATGATCGCCACCGGAATGTCCAACTCATTAATAAGACTTGTATTGACACAATCCTCCGTTACTACCCCTCTACCCACTTGCTGATGAGACATCTCTTCTGTGAGTGTATTCCAGGTCCCTAGATCCTTCCAAAAACCATTGTATGGAAGAACGACGATATCTTTTTCCTTCTCGACTACCTCGTAGTCAAAGCTGATTTTTTCCAGAGATGCATATTGCTTTTGCATTTCTTCATAATTCAGTGGCAAGCCCTTGGCTGCCAGAATATCCAGCAAATAGCTTAATTTGAATGCAAAAACCCCGCAGTTCCATAAAGCATTGCGTTCCATTAGACGTTCCGCCTGCTCCCGGTCGGGTTTCTCTTGAAAATGGCTCACTTCGCGGTAGCCTGTGCTACCTTGAATGGCATCGTTTTTCGGAATAATATAACCGTATTTCTCTGAAGGATAGGAAGGGACAACCCCGATTAGTGCAAGCTTTCCTTCACTCTCCTGAAG
This sequence comes from Paenibacillus ottowii, assembly GCF_006874425.1. Classification (GTDB taxonomy): domain Bacteria; phylum Bacillota; class Bacilli; order Paenibacillales; family Paenibacillaceae; genus Paenibacillus; species Paenibacillus ottowii. The sequence goes on along the minus strand of NZ_VIJZ01000001.1, from coordinate 374,429 downwards.
TGTATGTTCCAGTTGGGCTACGGAAGCAAAGAAAGCATCCTCTACATAAGGATCGACAGGCAATATAGCTATAATTTCATCAGGCGAAACACCTGCAATGGAATATAGATAAGTCGCTGTCAGTGCAATCGCAGGAAAGGTATCTCTGCGTTCCGGCTCAACAATAATGCGCGTATTCGATCCGACCTGACTCTGGATCATTTCGACCTGCGCTCTTCCTGTCGCAATAAACGAGGATTCGGATAATCCGTTGTCTCCCAATTGTCTCCATACCCGCTGCACCATAGATTCCGAAATCCCTTCCGGGCTCTCCAGGACCTTCAAAAATTGTTTGGAACGGGAATCGTTGGATAACGGCCATAATCTTTTACCGGAACCACCAGACAAAAGTACGAGCTTCATATCTCTCCACTTCCTCTCTATTATGTGTGGGTGATCGAATGGGGCTAGGTTGAGTGACCCGCTACGGTCTGGATTTGATCTTATAATCGCTGTTGCCGTGGGATTCTTCGGATTGTGTAAGACATTTATATGTAAGAATCCCAAGTCAAAGGCGACCGCTCCGCTTCTCCAGATTCAAATCCATTCCTGCGCTACTCAAAAATGCATCATATCGATCATACCTTGTGGTGCAAAAGGCACGACCGGACATTATTAAGTCCGGTCAGCCTGTAAAAGTCTCACGCTTTCGGTGCTTGCCCGCTGTGCTTGCAAGCTTTTTAGTAATCGAGGTTTCGTAACGTCTTGCCAAGATTGCCTGCGGCAACTGCAATGGCGTCTTGCTCTACAAGGAGCAGCATAGCGTATCCGCATGGTAAGCTTGCTCCACAGGGGGGCGTGCGGCATTGCCGCATGGCGTCCTTGATCAGAAGGAGCGGCTCAATCATGCCGCTCCTTCTGATCTACCCTTCCTACTCCCATCCCATAAGATGGGAGGTTAAAAACCGTGACTCTGTGCGGAAAAGCAGCGGAGCGGTCCATTTGAATCTGGAGAAGCGCTAGCGTTCGCCTTTGCAGTGGGATTCTTACCTTGGAATGTTCTATATAATCCAGAGAATCCCACTGCAACAGCGACCGGAAGATCAAATGGAACGCGTAGCGTCTTCACCCCCGCCACAGCCACTGTCACTTTTTAACCGGTCACTTCGGTCACTTTTTAAACTTCCACCTTATCTCTGTTCCACCCACTCATCCGCGGACGACCTACGGAATAGTATTCCAGCCCAGAGCCTTGAATCTGTTCCTCGGTAAATACGTTACGACCGTCAATCAGAACTGGCTTGTGTAGAATGGAGCCCAGTTGCACGAGGTCAACTTTTTTGAACTCTTCCCAATCCGTTAGCAGGCACACAGCATCGCTTTTTTCGGCGGCTTGCTGCGGGGAGGAGCACCATACAATATTCGGATGATCCACGCGCTCCTTGAATTTATCCATCGCAATCGGATCATACAGCTTGACAATGGCTCCTGCCTGAATGAGCGTTTCTACGATTTCCAGTGCTGGAGCTTCGCGGATATCATCTGTATTAGGCTTGAAGGCGAGGCCCCAAATGCCAATCGATACGCCGTTTAGCTGACCCAGCGATTCACGCAGCTTGGATACAATCATAAAGCGTTGGTCGGTATTCACTTCGACCACCGATTTTAACAACTTGAACTCATAGTCTACATTACCCGCAATTTGGATGAGCGCATTCGTATCTTTCGGGAAGCAAGAGCCCCCATATCCGATCCCTGCTTGCAGGAAAGAGGAACCGATCCGTTTGTCCATACCCATACCTTCAGCTACGCAGGTAACATCTGCGCCAACCTTTTCGCAAATATTAGCAATCTCGTTAATAAACGATATTTTAGTTGCCAGAAACGCATTGGAGGCATATTTGATCATTTCAGCACTGCGGATATCCGTCACATAGATTTTATCTGTGAAAACTTGATGCAGAGTGACCATTGTTTCACGCAAACCTGTATTGTCCAAACCAATAATGATGCGATCTGGATAAAGCGTATCATTGATGGCTGAACCTTCTCTCAGGAACTCCGGCGCGGATACAATATCAAATGACAAGCTCGTATGACGAGCGACTACATCCTTAATCTTTTCGTTTGTTCCGACAGGTACGGTGCTTTTGGTCATAATAATCTTGTACCCGTTCATGGCTTTCCCGACATCAGCGGCCGCCTGTTCAATGTAAGACAAATTCGCCTCGCCGTTAGCCAGTGAAGGTGTACCTACCGCTAAAATGACAACATCCGATCGACGTACCGCATCGGCCAAATCCGAGGTAAACTCCAAACGACCAGCTTCCAGATTCAACGCGATCAATTCTTCAATACCCGGTTCATAAATCGGAGATTCCGCACGATTCAACATGTCGATTTTGTACTGCTCCAGATCGACACAAATCACCTCATTACCTTTTTGCGCAAAACATACACCCGAGACGAGCCCAACGTATCCAGTACCGATTACAGCCAGCTTCATTCCGTTCATCCTCCTTTTAGAAAGTTCACATAGGCTTGTTCTACATACTTTTTCAATTGATCCTTGAAGTTATCTTCATCAAATTTGCGAGCATGGTTAATGATATCGTCCACATTCCATGCATGTTGCTCAACCTTTGCGACGGCCTCCAGCACATCGTCTACCTGATGCTTGCGGAAAAATACGCCGTTCACATGAGGAACAATCGTATCCAGTGCTCCCCCGCCCTGAAAAGCGATAACGGGCCGTCCGGCCGCATTCGCCTCCAGAGGGGTAATACCGAAGTCCTCTTCGCCCGGAAAAACGAGCGCACGACATTCCGCCATCAACTTGTTAACCTCTTCGTCCTCAAGTCTGCCGAGGAACTCAATGTTCGGGGCAGCCATGGCTTCGAGTCGTTTACGATCCGGTCCCTCGCCAACGATGCGCAGCTTGAGACCGTTACGTTTGAATGCCTCAATCGCGAGATCAATGCGCTTGTAGGATACCAAACGGGATACGATCAAATAATAGTCACCGATGCTTGTAGCACGTTTAAAACGGGATGTATTGATAGGAGGGAAAATAACATCTGCCTCCCGTTGGTAATAGTGCAAAATTCTCCGCTTGACGACGGAAGAATTGGCGACAAACTGGTCTACGTTGCGAGAAGTTTTGGCATCCCAAGTTTTCAGCCTGTTCATGTACAGCTTTAGCATATTTTTGAGCAGGTTGGATTTGGACTGCCGGGCCATATATGTATCGTAATCCCAGGCAAATCGCATCGGTGTGTGACAATAACAAATGTGAAACGTATGCTTGGGTACCTGGATGCTTTTCATAAATGCGCTGCTGGAGCTTAAAACAATGTCGAAATCCCTAAAATCAAAATCACGGATAGCGATGGGATACAGCGGCAGCACTCCTTTGAAGTTGGCCTTCACTCCTGGGATGTTTTGTAGCCAAGTGGCTCTAATATCCGCATCCTTCAAGTTACGCGACAGACGCTCATCGCTGAACACTGTTGTGAAGATGGGAGCCTCCGGATACATATCATGGAATACCTCCACTACCCTTTCCGCTCCGCCCATTTGGATTAAGTAATCATGTGCTATCGCTATTTTCATCTGAATCATCCTTTAACGCGAATGTCGGTCAGACTCCTGCCAACAAACCCTTATAGTAATGAACTATATCCTTAACCGTGTTCTCGATGACAAAATGCTTCTTGACCCGTTCCATCCCTTTCTCACCCATCTGCTGACGTTCTTGTGGATGCTCCAGCATCCAGCGGATGGCTGCTTCCAGCTTGGCTGGGTCTCCCGGTTCAATGAGCAGCCCGGTTTCATTGGGTACTACCGTTTCCTTGGGACCACCTTCATTTGAAGCGATCACGGGCAAGCCTGCAGCCATGCCCTCAATAATGACCTGACCGAATGGTTCCGGTGTAATGGAGGTATGAATGAGCAAATCACAGCGCTGCATCAGACCCTGAATGTCATCGACGTGTCCCATCAGATTGACGTTTGTCAATCCGTATTCGCGCATCGTGGATTCCAATCGTTGTTTGTATTCCTCTTCTCCGAACAACGCATCTCCAGCCAGCCAGAATTTCACACGCTGATCTGGTAAAAAAGAGCGGGCCGCTTCCAGTAAAATATGTTGTCCTTTCCATTCCGCCAATCTGCCAACCAATACAACGTTAAACGAGTCATCGCCACGTACATGCGCAGCCGAATCACGAGCTGTAATTGCTTTGGCAAAAGCGGAGTAGACGACGAGCGTCTTTTTGTCCGGAGGTAATTCCAACGCACTCAGCGTGGATTTGGAATTGGCGATCACTCCGTTGGGCAAAAAGCGGGACATCAGCCGAATCCCTTTGGCCACAATCGGCTTCAGATACGGCGGACCGATATGGTCACGGATATGCCAGATCAACGGCAACTTCGCTGATTTGGCCGCTACTGCACCATATAGTGCGGACTTGAGTGAGTTCGTGTGGACACACACGACTTTTTCCTCACGCAGCAAAGGCGCGAGTTTTCTGCCGTAAGCCAGCAAGCGAAAGGCTGCTGCAGGCGCACCCAGATTAACGGCATTCCGTCCCCGATTGCGAATCGAATCATCTAAGGGAACGATACGCACATCAATATCACGCTGGCGAAGCCGATCCGCCAAATCACCCTCCTCCGCCAAAATAACGAGCGGATCGATATGTTCTCCGATATTCGTCAGGATGTTATACAAAGCGACTTCGCCACCGCTCCATCTTGCCGTATGGTCAATATAAGCCACTCTCATCATTTTGCCGCCGCCTTTCTGTCAAGGACCAGTCGGAACACTTCTTCCACCTGCTCCGCCACATGTCCCCATGTATATCTGCTCAGGACATGGTCCCGGCATTCCCGTGCATTCGGTAGAGATTCACGATGATCCAGCACACGCAGCAGCCCTTCAGCAATGGCTTCACTGTCCGTCCCCTGGAACAGTAGCTCAGGACGGAATCCTCTTAAAATCTCCTTGTTTCCGCCCACAGGGGTAGCCAGCACGGGCAGCCCCGAGGCCATCGCCTCGACGGTAATCAGACCGAAACCCTCTAGCGCCTGTGTTGGCACAACGAACAAATTCGAGGCTTGATGGTACAGGGGCAGCTCCTCATCCGACACATAACCAAGCAGCCTTACATGGTTATGAAGATTGTATTCCGCCACCTTGGAAGCCAATTCCTCCATCAAGGGACCTCTCCCACCAATCAGCAGCAGATGATCAGGATGTCGCTCGGTTACTCGTCTCCATGCTTCGAGCAGTTGTAGCAGTCCCATGCGATTCACAAGACGACGAACGGTTAGCACAATCGTCGCATCTTGTGGCAAATTCAGCTGCTTTCGTACGGCAGCCCGATCCTCTGCCGGATGGAATCTTTCCACATTTGCCGCACCGGGAATCACATGGATTTTGCTAAGTGGAACTTTATAGTGCTCATGTAAAATATCGCGAAACGTCTCGCTTAGCACTATAAATTTATCCGCCAAACCATAAGCTTTCATTTCAATGGATTTGGCCAACGTCGTTTTTAGAAAATGCTTAATTCCCTGTCCTTCAATCTTTAATTCCTCCGTCCAGGGTCCATGGAAAGTGGTAACGACGGGGATTCCTCTTTTTTTCGCCTCTAGTGCCGGCCCGACACCATAGGGAGCAAAGTGGGAATACAGCACATCGATCGGCTGCTTGTCGAACAGCTCTGCTGCATATTTTTGCATCAGATCTCTGCGCTTCCAGATGGACTGCTGCTTGCTGCCAATCGAATGAATCCGAATACGGTCTTGCGCCTGCGGCTGCTCATCACTACAGATGAGAGCATCCAGCGTATTGCCTTCTAGCGTAAGCTGCTCACAGATGGACTTGAAATATGTGTTGAGACCGCCCGCCTGCAAGGACGGCCAGCTGAGCCCCGTGGCGGCAATACGAAATCCGTTATTGTACGACATAGCTGGTTTCTCCTTTCTGCTCGGTCTGTCCGTCATTCACAATTTCTATCTTTTTTCTCCGCTTGGTTAGCTCATAATGCTTGAAGCAGACGAGAAACTCATACATGACCCAGAAAACGGCTACGGCAAAACCCGCCAACCCCTTGCGATATAAGCCTTGAACAAAATACTTCTGTACAAAGCGAGCGGGAGGCCTCCACAATAGTCTGGTAATCCGAAAGGATCTCCCTTTGTTAAATGCCGTCTCTGCTTCAAGATCTGTATATTTGTTAAAACGTGTCATGTGATCACTGATGCTGCGGAAGCCATAGTGCCATAACACGCCCTCCAGATTGACAATCTGGGAAGAGGCTACATCTGGCATTTCATGAACAAGGCTATTGGTGATGCCATAAATCTGCCGATTGTACAAGCGAACTAAATATTCGCCCTTGTTCATCCATTTGCCGAGAAAATCGCCAATGCGAAATACGGAATAGGCTTTGGCAGGATCGTGGAGCGTTTCCTTTACTTTCAACAATTCACCAAGCAACTCTGCATCCACTACTTCGTCTGTATCAATCAGAAAAATCCAATCAAATTCCGCTTTATCAACACCAAACATGCGTTGTTTGGCATAACCGGGCCATGGGTTGGAAAACACCCGACAGCCCAATGATTCAGCTACCTGAATCGTATTGTCCTTGCTCCCTCCGTCAATGACGACGATATCGTCCGCAAAGGGCTGGCAGGATTTAATGGCAGCTGTGATTCGAATGCCATCATCCTGAGCGATAATAACTACGGATATCCGGTTGTCCGCGGGAACGCTAGACATGTGGTTCATTAGCGGGTGCCTCCTTCTTTATCTAACCGTTAACTGGCTTTTTCCGGATGTAATGTGACATCGTTGATCGGAGCCATTGAAAATCTTGTTTGGAAATAAGCAGTCTTGGAATTTTCATTTTCAGAACGAATTTAACATTACATAAAATGAAAACGAACCGTAAAATCCCCGAAGACAACATTGCTATCCCTGCACCCGTCAATCCATATCTCGGCACGAGTATGGACAGCAATGGAATGACGAGCGCCAATCCGACACCCTGTAGAATGGTAACCAGCTTTGGCTTGCCCAACGCCATAAATTGTTGTGCCAACACCATGGTACCTCCACTGATAGCAACCTCAAGCACCAGAAACCGGAATACCGTAAGCGCTTGTTTAAACTCTTGACCATATAACAAGGTAAATACGAACGGAGCAATCAGCATTAACATCAGCGCAGCCAAAATGGTTGCCGTTGAAGTTATTCGAAATGCCCGAAAGGTAATGGCTACCGCTTCTTCCTTATCCAGACCGGAGGCTTTGGGAAACAGCACGACAATGATTGAGGTTGAAAATACATTCACCATCCGGGCCAGGCTGACCGCTACCGCATATAGCCCGAGATCAGCAGGTCTCAATAGACCCGCAATCAAAATCTGGTCAATATAAGTGGAAACTTGCCCCATCAGATCATTTCCGTATGAACCCATACCGTAGGTAAAGAGATTTTTAAATTGCGTCCAGCTGTTCTTTACCTTCGGTTTGTACAGACGAATCATTCGTATCGTAACGCCGATATAGATCGGCAAGCCTGGTAATAAATAGGCCAATGCTGAGGTGTACGGATTCATCGTCCCTGTCAGGATCAGAATCGCCAGACCCAGCAGCGTACTTAGGGGTACCAGATACCGGAATAAATTGTATTGTTTATATTCCGAGCGAACTTGAAGCAATGCATTATTGACCTGTGAAATCGCTATGAGCGGACACATCATCATAGAGCATTGCGCGAACAGTATGACCGATGAAGAGAAAGAGCGCAGCCAATAAGGAATTAGAAATACTCCGACGAGTGTCGCTACTCCCCCAAACACCGTGGCCAGCAGCAAAGCCAGACCATACAGCTTGCCTGTTTCTTCTGGCTTCCTTTTGGCATTGTAAATCAACGCAGACGGAACACCGAAGCTCATGCAGAAGGCAAGAAATTGGGACCAGTTCACCATCGCTGTCTGTTCCCCGCGTCCAGTCGGACCCAAGAATCGTGCCGTCAGCACACCAGTCAGCATATTCACGACGAGAATCAGCATACTGAATATCATCGTTTTTACTGCTGCAGAGCTGTTATCTTTGCTTTTGGCAAACCGAATCACCGTGGACCATAGTGTCCGGACAGGTGCGGATAATGCTTGTAAGTTTTGCACAGCCTTTACCTTCTTTCCGCGATGACGTCTTTTGCCCATAGTCCTATTCCGATCATCATCCAGATCAAATAGCCGCGCATACCGGGGAAACCGTTATCCGATATGAGACTGGCTACAGCTCCGGCCCATGTAGCCAACGCCAGTCTGATATAAGGCTGACTGGAATTCCGTTCGGCAATACGGACGAGAAGGCGCTTGATGATAACGAACAGACCACCGAAGAAAAAGAATGCTCCGCAAATACCGAAGGTGAGGAAAATGGCTATATATCCATTATCCATAATCCCAAGTTCACCGAGATCGCCGCCGTTATCAAGCTTGGTTCCAATTCCTACACTCCCGATCCCCTGCCCGACTGGATTGCTAGTAATCGCCGGAAGCATCGTATGCAGTAAATCCAGACGTTCATTGTACGAATGATCCTCTTGAATATCTGTCAACGTCTGCATGCGAGCCACCAAACCTTCTGCCCCCGGAAGTTTTGGAACTATAAAGTAGAGAAGAAGGCCGACGACAGCCAATTGAAACAGGGTCTTCCACTTTCCTTTGGAGGATGAACTGAGGATGTAAGCCAGCAACATGACGAATGCAATCAGCCAGGCAGAACGTACCAGCGTGACCAAGAGACACACGACTGTCAGCAGGACTCCAACCCATCCCAAAGTGCCTCGCCACCGTTTTTCCATCAGCATCGGTACAAGGGCCATTGCCAGGAAAATAGCGCATGGACCAGGAGAATTCAGGGAAGAAAATACTCTGATTTGAAGCGGTTCTGGCACACCAATGGAATTCATCTCCACGTGATTCATCCAAAATGCATCCCAAGGCGGTACCATCAAGTACTGAATTATGCCGTATATCGCGACAAAGACAGCAATGTTGGCATATGAATACAGCAAACGATCCAGCTCTCTTGCTTTCATAGGCTTAATCGCTAGATAAGGCAATAGAAGCAAAGGAACCACATAATTGGCCAAATCATATGCAAAAACGATGCCATTTTTGAATAACCCGACCATACTTCCGTAGGCTAATTCTATGCCGAAAAATACAGCAATTCGGGTTAATGGCTTTTCCGCCAGATGAATACCCCGCAACACAGGAATAATCAACATGCTGCTTACCAGCAGTGGCGCCACGCTCAGCAGGGACACCGAGTGATACGTTCCCTCCATCCAATCTGCAATTCGGCGGATTTCCGGGCCTACTGCCCACACCACCAATGTGTAAGGAATCAGAAGCCGTGATTGCAAGATCGCCAGCAGGAAGGCCGGAAAAACGAGCGCCAGCAATATGGCCCCCTGTTGGCTCATGGTGGGATTCATCTTGGCGCTGGCAAATCCGATGGCGAGTGGCAGCATACAAGCCAGCACCCCTATGCCGATCATGCCAATTCCGCGCCGATTTCCTAGCCAGATGGAAAGCTGCTGATCTGCCAACCGACTTATGTTTCTCACCCCTGGCCTCCCTTCACCCGTTTCCGCTTGAACATCTCTTTAAACAGCAGAACGAGGAACTGGGAATCCTCAATCAGATATCTTTTCCACAAACGTTTAGGCTCCTGAGACAATCTCCAAAACCATTCAAATCCTGTCTTCTGCATCAGCTCCGGTGCTCTCTTTACATTTCCTGACAGGAAATCAAAGGTCGCTCCTACCCCAATCGAAATCGGAGCGCGGTAAGTCTCGTAATATCTGTAAATCCATTTTTCCTGCTTCGGTGCTCCTACACCTACAAAAACGATGTCTGGGCGAGCCTCTTGAAGCAACTGGATAATGTATCTGTTCTCCTCTTCGTTTTTCTCAAAACCATAAGAGGGAGAATAGCAGCCCACCACATTCATGTTCGGATAGGATTCCTGGAGATTGCGCATTGCCTTTTCAGGAATACCATCAGCTGCACCCAGAAAAAACAAACGGTAGCCTCGATCTTCAAAAGCCTCTCCAAGCCGGGTGAACAAATCGGACCCTGACACCTTTTGTTTGAGGGGCTTTTTCAGTAACTTAGACGCCCAAATGATAGGCATTCCATCGGCCACTACGGCTCCGGCATCCGAATATACCTTGCGGAATTCATCATCCTTGCGAAGCTTGATCACATGGTCGACATTACAGGTCAAAATGTAGGAATGACGCTGATGCTCAATAGAAGTATCTATAAATTCGAGTAGATCATTAAAATCATAATTATCAAAGTTGACATCGAACATGTTCACTCTGCTCATCGTATCACTTCTCTTTGCGAAAATCGGTTTGAGTAGATGTCTGGTATAATGCGTTCAAATACCAGCAAAACGGAATAATCATCTGAACCGTCGACAACGTATTATCTGAAAACGAGTAGATCAGAAAACCTGCAATTAAACTTGCAAAATAAGGTTTGATAGACTTGGCAAGTGACCGGTAAATAAGAGCGAACACGATCAGCAATGAAAGCATTAATAGCCCGCAACCGATATATCCGGTATCAAAATAAAAGCGTATATACTCGTTATGCGGTACAACAAAGCCATTGAATAACGTCCCGTCGTTCGCAACCGTTACCGCGCCAAGACCTCTTCCTGACCAAGGGTAATCATGTACTCTGTTCAAAAAATATTCCCATGCCTCCGAGCGTCCCGACAGGTCAATGCCTGTATCGGTCTCCCGTTCGAAGGAGCGTTTTTTCAAATTGTTCCATTGCAGGGCCACCGCCCCCAGAGCAACCAAAAACGATCCGGCCAGCGGTAGCAAATAATTGACTTTTCCCTTGAGGTACTGACGGGCAATATCAAACAGGTACACAGCAAGCATTAATAACAACGCCAGAATCGGCCCACGTGTACCGGTGGCGATTAAAATTAGAAAGTTCAGTGCCAATACTGTGTAATAAAAGGTAGCTTGCTTAGGTTTGCGCTTGACCTCAATCAGAGAGACAGCAATTCCGAGAAAGGAGAGCATTGCCAAATGCGGCGGTATATTCGCTCCTTGTACTCTGACTGCGCCCGTAAATTCCACATCTGTAAAGGAATGCAACCCTAAAACCTGCAAACCTAATCCTATGACCACACTAATAATCGGCAACAGGCTAATCAGTCGAATATGCTTTTCCGCCACATCTTTTTTCCACTGGATCAGTAAAAAAAAGAAGGGAAGGGATAGTCCCACGAACGCCTTGACGGCAATCGAGGTCGTTAACAAAGGCAGCCATGCCGAAAATCCAAATGTAATCCCCAGCATGATCACCAATGCCCAGACCGGATAGCTGAACTTGAGACGAATGCCATATACGAGCATGCATGGCACTAGCAGAGCCAAAATGCCCAATTTGTACAATGACAAGATCTCAATGCCAAACACGCCACCCTGGTACAGAGAATCGACCGAGACCGCTGTGCTTAGCAACACCGCATAGCTGATGCGCTCAGGATGATGGATAGACACAGCCAACAAAAGTAGTAAGCATACCGCAGCAATACTGACCACAGGTTGATAGGTAGCTGCAATTCCTACAGCAAGAGCGCCCAATAGAAAAATAAAAACATGCTGTATAGTGTTTATTCTAGAAGTCCAAGGATAGTTACTCATGTTCAATTTTTCACCCCGCAGCTGACTCGCTTTTCCGGTTGCGCAGGGTATCCAGCGTTCCGCGGATATTTTCAAGCCTGCACCGGTTCAACAGCTTCCTGCCCTCAGTACGTGCCAGCAGGGAATCCACCGTGATGTATAATGCTTTGGCTACCACTTTTGCCATCAGCATCGCGTTCCCGCGCAGACCTGCGGCCTGAGCAGCGTTGGACATGCCTTGACAATAGTAGCGGTTCATAATCCATTCTCTTGTTAAGCGTGAAGCTGGAACAAAATGTTCTACAGCCATGTGCGGATGATACATAATTGTTCCACCGTTTTTACGGATTTGCTCGAACACCCACGATTCTTCGCCAGATAGTAGGATATCTCCCTTTCTGCCCAAGTGGAGCGGGAACATGACGGCGGCGAAAGCCGTTTTGCGCATAGCCATATTCGCTCCAAATGGATTCAGCCCCGCCGGATATTCACGGACAGATTGCCCCAGATCAATAATCGTGTAAGGCAATTCAAGCGGACCCGTCAACCAGCTCGGCCGTTCCGTCTCAAACTTAGGATCAATTTTCCCACCCATAGCCGTCAGCTCGGGATTGTTCCCAAAGGCCGACATAATCGTTTGCAGCCATGTAACACACGGAATTGCATCATCATCCAGAAAAGCAATGACGTCTGCTTTTGATAACGTAATGCCGGCATTACGAGCGGCAGACAGTCCTTGTTCGCGCTCATAATGATACCGAAGATGAATATCTTGGCCATGTGCAACGGTAAATCTTTTGATCGTTGCAGCTGTATGATCGGTGGATCGGTTATCGACCACAATGATCTCAGCCAGTGCAAGGTCTTCCAGCTTCAGCAGAGACATTAACGTTTTCTCCAGCAGGTCCGCCCGGTTATAGGTGCAAATAACGACGGACACTGCGGGACTTCGCTTAAATGCATCCATCAGTAAGCATCCTTGGAGAACAGCATTTTAACGCCTGTTTTCATGATGATTTTCAGATCGAGCCACGTATTGCGAACATGAATATACTTCAAATCCATTTGCACCATTTCTTCGAAGCCTACACTGTTACGTGCGCTCACCTGCCAGTAACCCGTACATCCTGGTGTTACAATCAGGCGCTGCTTGTCATAATCGGAGTATTGCTCAACCTCGCTGGGCAACGGCGGCCGCGGACCCACTAAAGTCATGTCTCCAACCAACACATTCCACAGCTGCGGAATCTCATCAATACTCGTCTTGCGCAGAAAACTGCCAACTTTTGTGATCCGAGGATCGTTCTTAATTTTGAACATGGCGCCGCTCACTTCATTCAGCTCCATCAAGTCCTTTTTCAGTTCCTCGGCATTGGACACCATTGAACGGAATTTATACATATTGAATAACTTCTCATTCTTGCCCACCCGAATCTGCTTGAAAAATACGCTTCCCTTTGGGTCTTCAAGCTTAATCAAAATGCCCACCACTGCAAAAAGCGGAAGCAAAACGATTAAGCCCACGAAAGACAGCAGCATATCAAGGAGGCGTTTTGTGACCAGGTAGGACGTTTTATCCTGAATTTGTGTATTTCCGTATGGCATGTAAAACGCTTTACCTGACATGACAGCCTCGCCATCCTCCGGTAAATTTTCCATGCTCATGCTGACGTACCTCCTCTCAACCCACTGTGGTTGCTTTCTCGGTCTTTTTTAGCCATTCATTCATAGCCTCCATAACCGGATACTTCAAATCATCACTGGCAAGCGCAAACTCAAGAGTGGTTAAAATATATCCAAGACGTTCACCTACGTCATAACGTGTGCCTTCAAAGTCATAGGCGTATACACGTTCACTCTGATTCAGCTTTTGGATCGCGTCCGTCAACTGAATTTCGCCGCCAGCTCCTTTTTCCTGAAGATCAAGATATTTGAAAATTTTCGGCGAGAACACATAACGACCCATAATAGCCAAATCGGATGGGGCTGTGCCTGGAGCCGGTTTTTCAATAAAATTATTCACTCGGTACAATCGTCCGTCCTGCTGATCCGGTTCAATGATGCCGTACCGGTTCGTAAATTCCTGGGGTACCCGCTGTACGCCGATAACAGAATTTTGTGTTTCTTCATATTGATCCATCAGCTGGCGCAGGCAAGGTGTCTGGCCTGTTACGATATCGTCACCTAGCAGCACACCAAATGGCTCGTCCCCGATAAAACGTCTTGCGCACCATACCGCATGTCCAAGGCCCTTTGGTTCTTTCTGGCGAATGTAATGGATTTCCACTCCCGAAGAACGCTGTACTTCCTCCAGAAGCTTCAGCTTACCGTCCTCGAGCAATTTGGATTCCAGCTCAAATGCGTTGTCAAAGTGGTCCTCAATGGCCCGTTTCCCTTTACCCGTAACGATAATAATGTCCTCGATACCAGAGGCAATCGCTTCTTCCACGATATATTGAATCGTAGGCTTATTGATAATTGGAAGCATTTCCTTAGGCATTGCCTTGGTAGCAGGGAGGAAGCGCGTTCCCAATCCTGCTGCTGGAATAATGGCCTTCTTCACTTTTTTCATCATCGCACTCATTCTCCTTGCTTCATCGAATTTTGGTGTTGCTTACTTCACCTGATTCATCACAATTCCAACCAGCGTCGCACTGGCCTGCTCCATGAGTTGCTTTGTTTTGCGTAGATCTTCCCGCTTGGTCCGGCCATGCTTGGCCACGAGAATCACACCATCCGTCAAGCCTGCAACCAGGCGGGCATCCGTATAATTCAGCGCTGGCGCCGAATCGAGCAAGATGATGTCATATTCACGTTTGAGCTCTTCCAACAGCTCTGCCATGCGTTCGCTACCAAGCAGATCTGCTGCGTTATACAGACTGTCCCCACCGGGAATAACCGATAGCTCCAGTCCACCATGCCTAACGATAGATTTGGAAGAAGCCCCACCGCGCAAATAAGCCGATAGACCTCCGGTATTCTCCATTCCGAATATCTCGTGCAGCGCTGGCTTATGCAGATTGCAATCCACCAGAGCTACCTTTTTGCCTTCTTGAGCAAAGGAAACTCCGATGTTGGCAATCAGTGTTGTTTTCCCCGCTCCGCTTTCCGGCGAGGTTAGCAAAAGAACCGTCCCACGGTTCTTTTGTCCAATCACCTGCTGCCGGATGTATGTACGGAGGGATCGAAATGATTCCGAGATATACGATGATGGATTACTTTCTGTAATCAACATGTCATTCAATCGCAGCATATTTACGCTCCCCTACCCGTTCTTTGGAATTTCCGGCCACTCCATCGATGTCCTTCTTGCGAATGACAGGGATCGATGCAATTACCGGAATGCCGATGTCTGCATCCGCTTCTTTTTCCGTGCGCAGCGTGCCGTTAATGCTTTCCAGGAACACAATCGTGCCCAGCGCAATCATGAGCGATACGAGAAAACTAATCGCAATATTCATGAGCGGATTCCCATTAATCGGGTCAGGATTGGCCTGCGGGTCCGCTTCATTTAAAATTTTTACATTATTTAACTCCATCAACCCCGGAACCGTCTGCACGAATTTCTGGGTTACTGCATTTACAACCGCTGCGGCCTGAGAATAACTGCCTGCCTCAAACGTCAAGCCGATCACCTGACTTTTATCCGAGGATTTAATCTGCAGTTTCTCTGCCAACTTTTGCGACGTCAAATGGAACTCAGGATGAGTCGCTACCACAGCGTCCATAATTTTAGGTGAAGTGAGAATTTGCTTGTAGCTTTCCACCAAATTAAGACTTGTGTTGACGTCATTCAGATTGTTACTCCCCTGCTTGGCGGAAATATGATTAACCAGCAGTTGGCTTGAAGCGGAGTAGACTGGCTTTACGACATTGTCACTCACAATGTAAGTCGTTACACATGAGAGAATGACAAAAATCGCAATCAGCCACAATCTTTTTTTGATCAGGACTAAATAATCCAAAATGGTTTTCTCCACAAAAATCCTCCCTCCCATACAATTTCTCTTCTTATTTTAAGTATGATCTAATTGTAACAATCCGTTGTATGGACGACATGGAACCGAACGGCACTTTCTCCCTCACTACAGGGGAAGGGGGATGTATACTTTTGGATACGGCATGGTATACTTTTGTACCATACTTTGTCGATTGTGGAAAAATGAAAGCGAAAAAGCCATAAAACCACCAGTTTTGGTGATTTTATGGCTTTTTCTACTTTTCCCATACCACTCGAATATGAAATTATAGCGTTGCATATGGGATTAGCGCATCATCATATTGGTCGGCTCGTATTTCGCCAGACCAATCGCATTCGCATATAATGCTGCCTGCGTACGATCTGCCAATCGCAGCTTGGCCAAGATCTGACTAACATGCTTTTTGACGGTGAACTCACTGATGAATAGCCGAGATGCTATTTCACGATTGCAAGCCCCTTGCCCCAGCTCAACCAGCACTTCCCTTTCCTTGGGTGTCAGGTCGTCTGTGAGATTACCTGCATCTTCACGCAGTTTATTTTCGAGAATAGCCGGATCATAATATTTGCGTCCTTTGTTGACAAGATGAATCGCGTAAATTAATTCCTCAGGCAAAGCCTCCTTAAGTACATAACCGTCCACAGAGGCTTCCTCTGCTTTCAGAAAGTCTTCACGTGTTGCAGAAGAGGTCAGCAAAATAAATTTGCTTTTGAACCCGCGTCCGCGCGCTATCTTGATAATATCCAGGCCTGATTCATCAGCTAATTTCAAATCCAGCAGCACTAAATCTGGATTCGTTTCCTCGATCACTACAAGCGCTTCCTGTTGATTCTGGGCCTCTCCCGCGAACTGAACATTGGGCTGCATGGATATAACCGCAGCGAGTCCTTTCCGTACTAAAGGATGATCATCGACAATGACAATTTTCATGATTCGGCCTCCTGTCTACAGTTCAGGATTTGCATAATCCCTATGTATCCGATTGTTACCGCAGATTTTGTATTGCAGAATGTTCACACATTGTATTCAAGGATTTGCAAAATCCTCATTCATAAGCATTTACCGGAATAGACAATCGAATCTGTGTTCCCTCTCCGATTCGACTTGAAATATCAAATTCGCCTCCCATCGATTGAGCTAAATATTCCATATTCATCATGCCCAGGCCCCCGCCTGCACTGACCGCCTCACCTCCTGCTACCATTCTCGCCGTCTCAAATCCTACTCCGTCGTCATGAATAGACAGTCTAATCACTTGGGGCGTCAATTTTAACTTCACATCAATTCGCTTGGCCAATCCATGACGGATTGCGTTCCCCGCCGCTTCGGAAATGATGCGGAACAAAGCCTTTTGGTACAAATACGGAAGTGAATAATGATCACCATGGATGTCAAAATCAATTTGTACATGGTTCAGCTTGGAGAGTGTATGCAGATGACTTTTCACTGACCCCAACCAAGTTGAGCCTCCGCTTTTTTTCGAGCTTAGACTATGAATTGCCCCTTTCAGCTCTCTAACCGCTTGGTTTGCAGATTGCTGGATTAAATCAATTTGTTCCTCCACCTGCTCCTTAGGCTGATGGCACCAAGTCTGCCGGAGAGAATGCGTTGCGTACACAATACCAAAAAGACTTTGTGAGACATTGTCATGCATTTCATTGGCGATCCGGTTCTGCTCATTCGTCACAATCAACTGATTCTCGATACGCTCCAGTTCATACCGCTCCAAAAACACAGCACTCAGCTCAGCTAGGAATATCAGTTGCTGTACGAGCCAGCGTCTCCCCGTCAAACTTTGATCCGGTCCCAGCTTAAGGCCAATCGTCGCTACAAAGCGGGTCGTCATCGGTACAGTGATCATAAGGAAGTCGCCCCATTCCGGCAGATGTCGAAAGAATGGCTCGCGTTCTTCCCTGAACTCCTCCCGGTAATTCCCCAGTTCCTCAAATAGCTGCTCCTCTTCCTCTACTGTCCAGCCTGTCTGGCTGCTTGCCGGTGCATCCTCCTCCTGACTGTCCAGCCAGAAAAATGCACGGCTCTGCTTGGTTAGCTTGACAGTATAATCCGAGATGACCTGCCCCAGATTTAGTGCCTCATTATGGCTGGTCGTCTCCATAATGTGGTAAATCGACTTGATATGATCCATCGTCTCATTGGCTTGATCTTTAGCCACCTTCAGTTCGTCCTTCATGACGCGAATAACCTGCATTGCCATCGTGGTTACGATCAATACCAGAAACAAATTAATGTTCTGCAATATAAGATCCCACAAAAAATATTGACCTGGTGTAAAAAAGATATAACAAAATGTGAGCACCAAACCGATATAAGAAAGTAGGAGCGTCCAGCTGTATCTCATAGATAGATGAGCACAAGCTACCAACATGGGAGTAATCACATACCATTTGAACGGGCTATTGATCCCTCCGGTCGGGAACAGCAGCAAAATAATCCCTGCCGTTTCTAGTGCAATACTACATTTCAATACCATATCATGAAGTCTGTATTTACGGTAAATCCAAGTAAAGGCTGTAACGGATAAAAATAGAAAAACAATTAGTAATAGCTTTTGCCATACCATTAATCTAGATGTTTCGAACAGAAAAACAAGTGATGTTAAAGATAAAGATACATAACGGTATAAAAAAATCATTTTGTCTTCTGCTGACTTCTTCAACTTCATCCTGTCACCCTATTCTGTGTTTTGAAGGGACGGTGGGCATATTAGGTTTGTTTGTGTACTCTAAAAAATCATAACCAATCCAAAAATAAATAACAAGACATAAACTCTTACGTAAACGGTTACATTCCAAAAAATTTGGTACTTTTTATAACATATTTACCGTTTCAGGAAAACATTTTGGGGGTAATGTCAGAATTTATGACGTTTGTCAAGGTAATAAATCACATTTTTTGATCAACCTGAAAAAGGGACTTGCTGGTACCGCCGTGACTATAACAGCGGTATTCAACAAGTCCTTTTTATTGAATTTGGCGGTCTACTTTTTAGCCCCCGGTACGCGCCAATTCACGCATATTGGCTTCAAACGCTGCCAGTAGAGCTTCATCTCCGCTCAAACCGGTCGCCTCTTCTTTTTGGATCTGTTCAACCATACGCTTGTAATCCTTTGGAATCACCCGTACAAATTGCTGAATCGCAGTCTGCCATTCATCCAAAATACGTTGGCCTGCTTCACTACCTGTGTAAGTAACATGGCGCTGAATCATGCCGCGCAATTCCGCTGCTTCCGCAGGGTCTTCCACATCTTCCAGCAACACCATTTCCAGATTACAACGGCTTAGGAACGTTCCCTCTGGATCATGGACGTATGCAATACCTCCGGACATCCCGGCTCCAAAGTTCCGTCCGGTTCCACCCAGTACAGCTACACGTCCGCCCGTCATGTATTCGCAACCGTGATCACCAACGCCCTCAACAACAATACGTGCGCCGGAGTTACGAACGGCAAAGCGCTCGCCTGCGATTCCGTTAATGTAAGCTTCACCGCTGGTCGCTCCATACAAGGCTGTATTTCCGATAATAATGTTCTCTTCTGCCTTAAAGGTCGCTTTGGGAGATTTTTTTACAATAACTTTACCGCCAGATAGGCCTTTACCAACATAGTCATTGCTATCGCCTTCCACGCTCAGCGTGATGCCTTTCGGAATAAAGGCCCCGAAGCTTTGACCTGCCGATCCAATAAAGTTAAAGCGAATCGTATCCTCAGGAAGACCTGCCGCCCCATATTTACGTGTGACCTCGCTGCCCAGAATCGTACCTACTGCACGATTTACGTTGGTAATAGGCAAGGTACCCTCAACAGGCGTTCCGCTCTCCAGTGCTTCCGCTGCCATCGGTACCAGCTTCAGCATATCGAGTGTTTCTTCCAGTCCGTGGTTTTGGCGCTGTACACGGTAACGTACACTTCCGTCTTCCAGCTCAGGAACATGCAGCAGCAAGCTCAGATCTACGCCTTTCTTCTTCCAGTGTGAATCAGCATTCACAGTATCCAGGCAATCCGTACGGCCAATCATTTCCTGAATCGTACGGAATCCCAACTCTGCCATAATTTCACGGACATCTTCTGCGATGAAGCGCATAAAATTCACCACATGGGCAGGGTCACCCATATAATTTTTGCGCAGCTCCGGATTTTGAGTAGCCACACCAACCGGACAGGTATCCATTTGGCATACCCGCATCATAATACAGCCCAACGCCACGAGCGGCGCTGTGGAAAAGCCATATTCTTCCGCACCCAACAGGGCAGCTACGACCAAATCGCGTCCGGACAGCATTTTACCGTCTGTCTCCAATACTACGCGGTCGCGCAGGTTGTTCAGCATGAGCGTCTGATGCGTCTCAGCCAGCCCCAGCTCCCAAGGCATACCCGCATGGCGGATGGAGCCTTGCGGAGAAGCGCCTGTACCACCGTCATAACCGCTGACCAGAATAATGTCAGCACGGCCTTTGGCTACCCCTGTAGCAATCGTGCCCACGCCTACCTCTGATACCAGCTTTACGTTAATGTCAGCACGTGGATTGGCGTTTTTGAGATCGTAGATGAGCTCTGCCAAATCCTCGATAGAATAAATATCATGATGCGGCGGTGGCGAAATCAGGCCTACCCCCGGCGTTGAACCGCGTACCTCGGCGACCCAAGGATACACCTTGCGTCCTGGCAGTTGACCACCTTCGCCCGGCTTCGCGCCTTGCGCCATTTTGATCTGAATTTCGTCGGCATTCACCAGGTAGTTCGACGTTACACCAAATCGGCCAGAGGCCACCTGCTTGATCGAACTGCGGCGTGAATCACCATTAGCATCCGGGATGAAACGCGCAGGGTTCTCCCCGCCCTCGCCCGTGTTGCTCTTGCCGCCGATTCGATTCATCGCAATCGCCAAATCTTCATGCGCTTCCTGGCTAATCGAGCCGAAAGACATAGCCCCCGTTTTAAAGCGGCGCATAATCGATGCAGCAGATTCCACTTCATCTAGTGGCACAGGCCCACCAGCAGGCTTCAATTGAAGCATGGAGCGAATCGTCAAATACTGTTCAGATTCACCCTGTACCAGCTTGGCGTACTTCTTGTAAAGCTCGTAGTCTCCCGAGCGTACCGCCTGCTGGAGCAAATGCACTGTTTGCGGGTTAAACAAATGCTCTTCTCCATCGTTACGCCATTGGTATTCACCGCCCGAATCAAGCACCTTGTCGTTGCCGTCCTTATCCGTGAAAGCACGGTTATGGTGGGCCAATGATTCCATTGTCACTTCCTCCAGACCAATACCGCCGATACGGGAAGGGGTCCAGGTGAAATAACGGTCAACAAAATCCTGTTTCAAACCTACGGCCTCGAAAATTTGCGCTCCACGATAGGATTGAATCGTGGATATACCCATTTTGGACAATATTTTAACGACACCCTTGGTGGCCGCTTTAATATAATTTTTAACTGCCTTCTCGTGCGAGATGCCGCGCAGCAAACCCTGTTGAATCATAACATCCAGCGTTTCAAATGCCAGATACGGATTAACTGCACTCACACCGTAGCCCAGCAGCACCGCATAATGGTGAATATCCCTTGGCTCACCGGATTCCAGTAAAATGCTCACACGTGTGCGTGTACCCTGCTTAATCAGATGGTGATGCAGGCTGGAAACAGCCAGCAACGCCGGAATGGCTGCATTTTCCGCATCCACTCCACGGTCAGACAGAATCAGAATATTATGACCTTTGTCAATGACACGGTCGGCTGCCTCAAACAGTCCTTTCAGTGCTTGGTTTAAACCCTCAGCACCTTTCTTAGCTTCAAAGAAGATCGGAATGGTCATGGATTTGAAGCCTGGACGGTGTACGTGACGAATTTTGGCAAACTCTTCATTCGACAACACCGGCGAATCCAACCGAATTTGACGACAGCTTTCTGGCTCTGGGTGCAACAAATTGCGCTCTGGTCCAATCGTCGTTGCAGTAGACGTCACGATCTCTTCACGAATGGCATCAATTGGCGGGTTGGTAACCTGAGCAAACATTTGTTTAAAGTAATTGTACAAACGTTGCGGACGGTCAGATAATACCGCCAGTGGAGCATCGTACCCCATTGAGCCAATTGGTTCCGCACCCGTAAGTGCCATTGGCTCCAGAAGTTTGCGCAGTTCCTCAAACGTATAACCAAATGCGAGTTGCAACTGATTTACATTTTCATGTTTCGGCTCTGGCTGCTCCAGTGCTTCAGGCAGATCATCCAGATCAATCAAATGCTCATCCAACCACTGCTGATAAGGTTCTTCGGATGCGATACGTTCCTTTAACTCTTCATCAGAGACGATGCGGCCTTCTTGGGTATCCACCAGCAGCATACGTCCTGGACGGAGACGATCCTTATAAAGCACATTTTCAGGTGCAATGTCCAATACGCCCGCCTCAGATGACAGTGCAATCAGATCATCCTTGGTCACATAGTAGCGTGCAGGACGCAGACCGTTACGGTCGAGAATGGCCCCGATTTGGATACCGTCTGTAAACGCCATCGCAGCAGGTCCATCCCACGGCTCCATCAAAGTGCTGTGATATTCATAAAATGCCCGCTTTTTCGGGTCCATAGTTTCATGCTTGTTCCACGGCTCAGGCACCATCATCATGGCTACATGAGGAAGCGAACGTCCGCTCAAATACAGAAACTCCAGCGTATTATCAAACATGGCTGTATCCGAGCCGTCTGGGTTGATGACTGGTTTAACCTTCTTGATGTCGCTGCCAAACGCTTCGCTTTCAAATTGTGCCTGACGTGCATGCATCCAGTTTACGTTGCCGCGCATGGTATTAATTTCACCGTTGTGAATCATAAAACGATAAGGATGCGCACGATCCCAGCTCGGGAACGTATTCGTGCTAAAACGGGAATGGACCAGCGCGATCGCCGATGTTACCCGCTCATCCTGCAAATCCAAATAAAATTTCCCTACCTGCTCCGTTGTCAGCATTCCTTTGTATACAACCTTGCGACAGGACAAACTTGGAATATAGAACGACTCACCATTCTGATCCTCTTGGTTATAGCGAATAGCAAGCTCTGCACGTTTACGAATGACATACAGTTTCCGTTCAAAGTCCAGTTCTTCCTTCAAATCGCTACTGCGGCCGATGAACACCTGACGCACGCCAGGTTTGGCTGCTTTGGCCGATTTACCCAGCATTTCGTCATAGGTAGGTACATCGCGGAAACCCAAACAGTTTTGACCTTCGTCCATAATGATGTCTCTAAGCTTTTGCTCATGCATCTCACGAACTTCTGGATCATTGGATACAAAAAGCATACCCACGCCGTAATGTCCGGACTTTGGCAATTTGAAGCCCAATCGCTCCGCTTCCTCTTGAAAAAACAGATGAGGAACCTGAATCATGACCCCTGCTCCGTCACCGGAGTTTGGTTCACTTCCCTGACCGCCCCGATGCTCCATATTTACGAGCATGGTCAAAGCCTGACTTACAATATCGTGCGATGGTTTTCCCTTGATGTGGGCAACAAAGCCCATGCCGCAGGCATCTTTTTCGAATTGGGGATCATATAGTCCCTGTTTGGGTGGTAAACCTGTCTGTCTCATGGAACGCAACCTTTCTGTTATAAAGTCATGCTGGCCTGAAATACAGGCGGCCGAATAGAAGACAGTGGCAACAAGAGGTAAAGCAAAGAACAACTACGAGGAATGGGGGACAAAAACATAAGACGTATTCAAGGCGGTACGGTCCGCCGATACGCATGTTTTTCAATAATTATGCAATGGCTTGACTTGAAAAACACGTCGATTCCACTGATGAATCTAATTAGTTCTATCATTTTATCATTGACCTATTGTGTTAGCAATTCAAAGTTTTTATGGTTGTGATAATAAATCTTTTACATTACAGCTTCAACGTACCAATGCAAAAATGTATCATTTTTATGTATAAATATTCATTAAAAAATCAGCCTTTTCTATCCCTCCAGGGAACAGAAAAGGCTGACATAAGGAGACTTGATGAACCTGCGATTCATCAAGTGTATGCCTGCAAATTGAGAATTCGTATTAAAATTCGAGACTTTCGCCTGGCTTCAATGCTTTCCCTTCAATACCTTCTTTATGAAGACGGTCACAGAAGCCATCTCCATCCTGCTCTATACCGGGGAAAGTATTGTAATGCACCGGTATCACGCGGCTTGCCCGTAGCCATTTCGCTGCCAATAAGGCATCCTCCGGTCCCATTGTATAACCATCACCGATTGGCAATACTGCGGCATCGATGGAGTTGGTTTCCCCAATAAGACGCATATCGCCAAACAAGCCAGTATCCCCTGCATGGAAAAATGTTTTGCCTCCCATGGTCAACAAAATCCCTGCTGGCTCTCCCATATAGATCGTCTGTCCATTCACTGTCAAAGAGGAGCTGTGGAACGCCAGCGTAAATTTCACATGAAAACCGTCAAATTGGTGACCACCCCCCAGGTTCATACCGTGAGCTTTGGTCCCCAGAGATGAACAATATTCAGCCAGTTCCGCCACCGCAATCACAGGGCAATCATTGCGCTTGGCAATATCAACTGCATCCCCAAAATGATCGGCATGACCGTGTGTCAACAACACTGCATCGACCTGAATATCTTCGGCCTGTACGGTTGCTTTAGGATTACCTGTCAAAAAAGGATCGATAATAATCCGTTTTCCCTCTGCCTCCACCAAAACAACTGAATGTCCATAATATGTGATTTTCATAACATTTACGCCTCCTTTGTCACTTTCATGATTAAGATTACCTTCCTTTACCTATTATACCTATTTTGCATGCCAGCTTCACGCACACACAAAATACGTTCACGAAGCTGAACCCGTTGTTTAGAAAGGGCTGTTATTTGTCGCTTTTGGGATTTATGCAAAATACTCATTTATAAAAGGTATGATGACCGATTGTCTTTACCTTGGTACGCGAATGATGAACCGTAAGGTCCTGGGCCAACGTAAGCGAAAGGAAAAAACAGGTGTTATCAGGCACGGCTTTATGGCCATTCAAAGCAGCTGTAACTGCACGGATGCTGTCCTGATTAGGCTGAACACGACGAAGACGCCCGTTCGCAACCGGACTAAATTGCGCTTTTTGATAAATCACTGCCTGAATCGTATCGGGAAATGAGGCTGACCGCAGCCGGTTTAAGACAACGTTGGCAACTGCCACTTTGCCTTCGTACGGTTCGCCTTCTGCTTCTGCCATTACTATTTTTTGCAGCAGGAGCAGTTCTTTAGCGGAGACAGGATAGCTCCAGGTAGACAACGCCTTGTCGTTCTGAGTGAGCATTTTTGTCTTCGTAAAGTAGATGGTTGTAGGAGGGGTTAGGATTGCGGACTTGCTATGCTGGACCTCAGGCTTTTTCTTGCCTGTAACAGCGTTATTCCGAGCTTGTTCCACCTGCTTCATCTGGGAAGCGGGTAACGGAGTCGGCATGATTTCTTTCCAGCTTGGCTGCCCATGAGCAGCGACAAAGATGGGGCTTGTCCTGTTTGACCCGTTACGGGTCCCCATCCTGTCGCCATATGTAGGAACTGAAGTGTTTCCTGACCAACTCAGAGATTTCATAGGTGCATTTTTATGATTATTCTGTGTTTGCTGAACCTCAGCGTAGAGGCCTATCCCCAATATACAAACAAGCAGCACACTCAAAAGAGGTGCAAACCAACGATGTTCTTTAATAATTTCCATAATGTTCCTCCCGTTAACTTTAAGCACATTCCTCTGATATGTAACCCAAAATGCGCTTTTTGAATAACGCTGAAACACTATATCACTAAATTCGCTGATAGATCAAGGGTTTCACCTCATTAATGGGAATGTTTGAATTATTTGGTACATCGGTTTTTGCCCCATTCGTGTTGCATATAACACAAATTCCCCCACTACCCAAGACTCGCCGCTTCGGCCATTTGACTGCCACACTGACGCTGAAACGGGCTCTTCTCCTGTATACGAACGCGCTACGGTGATATGGGGTCGATAAGGCCTTTGCTCGGGTTTAAAACCCAGCGGTTCGGTAGCCCGAAGTATGGACTGGTATAGCTGATCTAGCGGCTCTCGCTGCCCGGTCACTCCTCTCCACAGTACACGCGGAAATTGTTCACGTCCAAAAAAGCCTGCCTCACCTATGCCGAGCGTGAACGGACGATGCTCAGCCGCAGCATGAGCTAGGGCCTGCTCAAGTTGTGGAATAACCGAGGTCGCCACATCACCCAGAAACTGTAGGGTCACGTGGTAATCTCTGAAGTCACTCCATTTGCGAAAAGACAAATGATTCAAATCCTGCTCCACCCAATGACGTAACTTCTTCTTGTGCTCGTTCGGCAAAGCAATCGCTGTAAAAAGCCTTTGCGATTCATTTTTCATCAACCGCTTCTCCTTTCTTATGATTATCCCGTGGATATTCCAAAAAATAGCTGTTTGGTTGGTCCCTAATCAGGGTAAGCCACTTGTTGTTATATATAATGACACCACAAGCTTGTTTCTACCCTTCTTATGCAAATTTTCCGGCAATCTGTTATCCTTGAAGGGATGGTTCGCCAGAATATATTGGAAACTCCAAAGAATTCAAACATCGAGGAGGCAATGAATCATGGGAAGCATTTTAAGTTTACATCAACTGACGGAAGATCAAAAAATACAGGTTCATGCAGCGGCTCCAGGCTACGAGTTGATTATTGGCAAGGCTCAAGAACTGAAGTCTGAACAAATCCGTGAGGCCGAGATTATTTTAGGCTGGTCCAAGCATATTGCCGAGGAGGCATTACATCCAGACAGCAAACTGAAATGGATACAAACCTGGTCGGCTGGGATTGATAAGCTGCCGCTTGCCGAACTGGAAAAGCGCGACATTGCACTCACGAATACGAGCGGTGTGCATGCGATTCCAATCACGGAGCAGATCTTTGGCATGCTGCTATCGCATACCCGTTATTTACAGCAAGCAGCTCTCTTGCAGCGTCAGAAAACATGGCAACCACCGGCAGGTCAACTGACGGAATTACGTGGTAAAACGCTGCTGATTACAGGCGTTGGCGAAATCGGGCGTGAAACCGCCCGGATCGCAGAAGCCTTCGGCATGCGTGTGATCGGGGTTCGCCGTTCCGGCAAGGAAGCTCCCCATGTAGAACGCATGTACACCAACGAACAATTGCATGAAGCATTGGGCGTGGCGGATATTGTGGTAAATATTTTGCCATTCACAGAAGAGACCCATCACTTCTTTGACGAAAAAGCATTTGCAGCTATGCGCAAAGGAGCCTTCTTCATTAATGTCGGTCGTGGCAAGACTGTTCATACAGATGCCCTGGTACGTTCACTGGAGCAGAAACATATTGCCTTTGCCGGACTGGATGTATTTGAGGAAGAACCGCTACCTGCGTCACATCCACTATGGAGCCTGGAGCATGTGCTAATTACACCGCATATTGCAGGGGATACAGACCGATATGCTGAACGAGCGGTGGACATTTTTCTTACGAATTTAAAAGCCTATGCTACGGGTCAAAAGCTGCCGCTGAATTTGGTTAACTATAAAACTCAGTATTAACAACCTACTCACAGATCCAGATTTCCCGACTCATACCTGTCTTATGGATGCGGCATTGCTCCGTAACGACCCAGCCTGACTCGGATAGCAATGTTGCCATCGGCTCCGTGCTCACGATCACTGCCCGCGCGGCCAGACGTCTCAGACTGCGCAGCATCCTTTTTTGTTCATCAGCAGGGAGCACGGAACACAGGTTATAGGGCATATCCAATATAGCTGCATCGTAAGCGCCTGTGAGCATATTCATATCTCCGAGCTTCACCAGATCCTCTTCATATCCAAAATGACGTAAATTCACTCGTGCCCCACGTACTGCCAACGGATTGATGTCACAGCCGCGAATATCTTTGCCCATACTCAATGCCTCAATCATTACATTGCCCATACCACAACACGGGTCCAACAGTTTTAAGGGGCTTGATTTTTCCTTAGAGGCAGTTAGATCTGTTGCTGCCAAATTCACAAGTGCTCTAGCTACCAAAACGGGGAGTCCAGTAGAATAATTTTGCGGCTTCTGACGACGTTCCTGCCATGATCTGTCGCTATACTCGCACTTGCCCATTAGCCACCGTTCTCCTACCCGTATGACTCCTAGGGTGACATCCGGCATCTTCATTTGCGCCTGCCCCTGAATACGTGCGCCAATCCGGCGTTCTATCCCGCGTCGTTCATCATAGTCGGCCCCATTGTCCCCTTCTTTAAGGCACAGCACCTTAAAAGTCTTTCCTTGCTCCAACTGTAACATAGAAGCCGCTTCACATAGTTCCTCCAGCGTGTCCGCATTGATGGTGATATCCAGACGAAGATGGATAAACGGGCTGACTCCCGGCTCCAGCCGAAGATGGGACAACAGCATGGAACTATGCATGGGCTCCTGACCAAATAAGCATTTTAGTTCCAAAAGGCACAGCTCACGCTCGGTTTCATGACACGCATAGGTATAAATGTAGCTTGATTTCATTTCACTCATATTCGTTTCGTGTTTATTCATGTTAGAATCTCTTTTCATCATTTCATTTGGATTCCAGACTGGAATTCATCGCCTCCGCTATGAGTCGGTAGGAAAGAAGCCGCTGCTCATAATCGGGAATGGGTGTGACCAGTAGAAACTCATTATTATCATATTTGATCTGCAAACTACGCAACTGATCAGCAATAACCGCTGGTGTCCCCACCAACCAACTGGCCCGTACCGCCGGATCGCCTAATGAAATCTGAGCAGCCCATTGCTGCGCCAACTCATCCGTCAAAGCACATACTGCTCCTACAGCAACCATAGTACGCGGCTTGTCCATCCGGGTGGATGGCTGAAAGTGAGAGCGGTAAATGCTTAGCATTTCTTCCGTTTGCTGTTCACTCATAAATTGGCCAAATACATAGCCTGTTGAATACCTTGCAGCATATTCGGCACTTTTTCGGTTGGTACCCAGCATCCACAGTGCTGGCGGCTGATCTGGCATCGGACGGGCAATCACAGGGGTCTGCTCATATTCATATGTGCCTTCCAATAAAGCCAATAGAGCTTCCATCTTCTGTGGCAGCTCGGTCACATGTTGAAGAAAATTGCCACTTAGTGCCATCGAAGCATGAGGTCCCCCGCCAGGGGCTCTCCCCAGCCCCAATTCGACTCTGCCCGGATATAGAGCGGCCAGCAGATGAAACCATTCGGCGACCTTGACTGGACTATAATGCGGAAGCAATATAGCTCCCGCACCCAGTCGGATTGTTGTCGTCACCGCCCCGATATGAGACAACAGCACTTCTGGACTGGAGGAAGCCAGCCCCTCCATATCATGATGCTCGGAGGTCCAGTAGCGTGTATATCCCCACGCTTCCGCCTGTCTCGCCAACTCCGCTGCCCATTGAACCGCTTGCTCCGGGCGAGTGCCGGGCAGCAGCGGTACCATATCAAGTACACCAAGATTCAACGAGTTAATAGCTAAAGATTGAGGTTGCATATACGCCTTCCCCCCTCCCTTATATCCGTTCTAAACGAGTTTCTTCTACTATATAGGGTTAAATAAAAGTGTTAGTCCAGGTCATAAATGGAACCCACCTTCAGACCATATAACTCATTATAAATTTTTTCAGCAAACGCATCGGTCATGCCTGCAATATAATCGATGACCATATGCTCCCATGTCCAGATCGGTTTTGCCTTGGCTTGGTCGCGCTCATAGCGCTGGAGCCAATCGGTTGGAATAATGGACTTGGATGTTTCAGGGTCCAGGAAAGCCAACCATAACCGTCTGAGCATCCATTCACTGCGTTTTTGCAGACGCTGCACGCGCAGATCGCGGATCATGGTGACCCAAGCGAAGCTTTTTAACACACTCACCGTGCGCAGCATATCCAAATCCTCGCTTCCATCCCGTACAAAGGTTACCTTCTTCCAATTTCCATCATCAATTACACCTAAACTACTGACAAACAGACTGACCCAGTATGCCTTCACCTCACGGCGGGTGCGAGAATAGTCGTGTTCGCATATCGGCATCTTGCCATTCCACACCTTCAAAAATTCGCTTAGCACTGCCGCTACCTTCTGTTCAATCTCAGTCAGTTGCCAGCCTTGCCAGAAGCTATCCTCCAGCGTAGTGATCTTCTCCGTAATCAGACGAATTAAGTATGGATCATATAAGAAATGTTCGTGCACTTCAATTTTCCCTGCCTTAATCCCATCCTCCAGATCATGCGCGGAATAAGCAATATCGTCGCACAGGTCCATGAGCTGGGCCTCCAGCGTTTTTTTACCGTCAGGGATGCCCCAATCCTCACGGATCGAACGTATATATTCCCACTCATGCAGGTACAACCCTTTTTTATTCAAAATTCCTGGATACGGGTATTTGTTGATTCCGAGCAACACCGCGTCCGACAAATTCAAACCATCCACATTTTCACGCTTCTCCAAAAACATTATCAGCCGAAAATTGTGCGCATTCCCTTCAAAATGCTCATAAATTTGTCGCTCACGCGCATAGGCCTCAAGTCCACGCTTGGACTCTGGCGTAAAGCCGCCAGCTGCGGATATCTTTTCTACCTTTGTCTCTATCAGTTGATCCAAAATCCCGTCCAGTACCTCTTCTCCCTTGTGCCCGAACGGTGGATGTCCAAAGTCATGTGCGATCGACGCACACTCCACCACCTCAGGGTCAATGATCAGTCCTGCATTATCCGCCTGTTCCAACTCTACCTCTGGATGACGGCGCAGCAAGCTTCGTGCTGCCTCACGGGCAATTTGCGCTACCTCCAAAGAATGTGTCAACCGTGTGCGATAATAGTCGCCTGTGCCTGCGCCAAATACTTGTGATTTACCCTGCAACCGACGGAAAGTCGGTGAATGGATCAATCGGGAATAATCCCGTTCATATGCCGCCCGTGAAGCGTCGCTTCGTGTCTGCTCCGCAAATTGCCGATGTTCTCTCTTGTTTTGCCATGTCATAAAGCCCACTCCCTACGTACTCAATTGGAGTGATTATACATTTTTTTCACGCCTCAGGAAAGTTCACATGACTTTCAGCAATGAAAATTATTTTTGGCGCCATTGCACAGACAGTGATCTTACCGAAACATCAAGAAATATCATAATAAAGAGGTGTCCCTCCAGCCGCATATTCAGGCCAGGGAACACCTCAGAAAACGAAACCAAGTTCTAATGCTTTGCTTTCGGGTCCAAAACATCCCGCAGGCCATCCCCCATCAGATTAAAGCCCAAAACAGTTAGCATAATGGATACACCCGGAAAAATAACCGTCCAAGGTGCATTTTGGATATATTGCCGCGAATCGGATAACATTTTGCCCCACTCAGGCTCAGGAGGTTGTGCACCCAAACCGAGAAATCCGAGCGCTGCTGCTTCAATGATGGCCGTTCCAATCCCCAATGTTCCCTGTACGATGATCGGTGTCAGGCTATTAGGCAAAATATAACGGAGTATGATGCGCCGATTATTAGCCCCGAGCGCCCGCGCAGAAGTTATATACTCCTCCGTTTTAACACTCAGCACCTTGGAGCGAACCAAACGTCCATACGTAGGCACATTGACAATGGCAATAGCGTATAATGCATTTTCCAACGACGGCCCGAGAATCGCCACAATAGCAATTGCCAGCAAAATGCCCGGAAACGCCAGCAAGATATCGAATAGGCGCGAGATGATCATATCAGCCCATTTTCCGTAAAAGCCCGCGATTAATCCCAGAGCAGTTCCTACAATCATCGAACCAATAACGGACAAGAAACCGACCCATAACGAGATTCTGGCGCCATACAGCGTACGAGTCAGTAAATCTCGACCCAGATCATCGGTACCGAACCAATGCTCTGCGGAAGGAGGCTGCAAGCGGCTTACCAAATTTTGCTCTTTATAGTCAAAAGGAGCAATCCAGGGCGCGATCAAAGCAATGATGACAAAGAAGATAATAATGCTCAGACCAACTAATGCCATCTTGTTGTGGCGAAAAGCTCTCCACGCATCTCTCCAAGGGCCTGACACGACAGGCGAATACGCCAATGGACTGCGTGTTGTCGGTATGTTATTGGGTTGCATTGAAAATTGTGACATCGGACAACCTCCCCTCTGACCCATTGACGACTTGATTAATGATAATGGATACGCCGGTCAAGAACGGCATACAGCAAATCGACAATCAGATTAATGATGACGAACAGGAACGCAATGATCAAAATTCCGCTTTGGATAACCGGATAGTCCCGCGAGCTTATCGCTTCAAAAATGTACCGCCCAATGCCAGGCCAGGCAAATATGGTCTCTGTCAGTACGGCGCCTCCCAGTAGAGAGCCGGTCTGAAGACCGATGACAGTAAGCACGGGGATAGCGGCATTTTTAAGTGCATGTTTGTACACCACTTGAAAAGATGCCAGCCCCTTCGCCCGAGCGGTGCGGATATAGTCCGCATCCATCACCTCCAGCATGCTGGAACGGGTAATACGCGCTATGACCGCCATTGGAATCGTGCCCAGTGCGATACTGGGCAGGATCAAATGCTTGATGACGGTCCACACTTGGTCCATACGTCCACCTATGAACGCATCAATCACGGCTAAATTCGTCACAGCTTCCACTGGATCACGGGAATTCATGCGTCCGATGGAAGGGAGCCAATGCAGCTTATTAGCAAAGATCCACTGCTCCATCAAGCCCAGCCAAAAAATCGGCATCGATACTCCGACCAGGGCAATCACCATACTGACATAGTCAAACCAGGAATTTCGCTTCCAGGCACTCACAATGCCTGCATTCATACCCACGACAACGGCAAAAAACATGCTTGCGACCGTCAACTCCAGCGTAGCCGCCAGATAAGGGACCATTTCCCGGGCAATCGGCTGCCTGGTGCGAATGGAATCGCCCAAGTCCCCTCGTGCCAGCTCACTTAGATAGGTCCCATACTGCTGTAACCACGGCTTATCCAGCCCTAATTGCCCGCGCAGCGCCTGTTTGGACTGCTCCGTGGCCTTGTCCCCCAGTATCGTTTCCGCCGGATCACCGGGAATAGCATGAATAATCGAAAACACGATAAGCGTCATACCCAGCAATACCGGAATCAATATAGCCAGCCTTTTTACAATATATGAGTTCATATGCTATTCACCGCCTGCTTGCGTTTAGGCTATTCAAAATAAACATTACTGTACGATTCGGTGCCTGTTGGAGAAGGAACAAACCCTTTAAGGTTAGTTTTCCCGGCCATTAAAGGTGTCGTGTGTACCAGTGGAATCCATGGCGCATCCTTTTTGATGATTTCCTGCGCTTGCTTGTACAGCTCAGTACGTTTGTCCTGATCCACTTCCGTTTGAGCTTTTACTAGAATTTTATGCAGCTCCTCGTTCGCATAGAAACTGCGGTTATTACCTGGAATTGTATCCTTGTCCAATAGGGTGTACAGGAAGTTATCCGGATCGCCATTGTCCCCGTTCCAGCCCAGCATGTACAAATCATCCTTCTCCCCAGCCTTAAGATCATCCAGATACGTAGCCCATTCCGGAGATTGAATGTTGACTTTGACGCCTATTTT
The DNA here is from genome assembly GCF_006874425.1 of Paenibacillus ottowii. Lineage (GTDB taxonomy): Bacteria > Bacillota > Bacilli > Paenibacillales > Paenibacillaceae > Paenibacillus > Paenibacillus ottowii. Next base: position 341,092 of record NZ_VIJZ01000001.1, on the reverse strand, counting down.
CTCAAAATCCGCCTGAATGGCCTCTGCTACCTTTTTGCCGTCAGGCATGTATGGACGAGATACAGGCATGGCATAGAAGATTAGTGGCTCTGGAAGCCCGTTAGGGAAGCCCGCTTCCGCCAGCAAAGATTTAGCCTTATTCAGATCATAGGCGTAGTCCTGAATGCCATCATTGTATCCCCATAACGTAGGTGGCATCGGATTAACCGCTGGCTTAGCCTGTCCGGCAAATAGTGCATCAATAATAGCTTGCTTGTTTACTGCGTGGTTCAATGCCTGCCGCACCTTGGGATTATCGAATTTCTTTTTCTTCAAATTAAACCCAATGTACGCAATATTGAAAGGTGGACGTTCAATTTTCACCAACTCACTGTTACCTTCTAACTGCTTCACATCATCCGGGTTCATATCTTCCATCAGATCAATTTCCCCGTTTTGCAGCGCATTATATCGTGCAGTATTGTCGGGGATAGAGCGCACAATGACCTTAGCCAGCTTGGGCTGTCCCTTCTTCCAATAATTCGGATTTTTCTCCAGTGTAATGGAGTCATTCCGCTTCCATTCTTTAAATACAAACGGTCCTGTACCCACCGGATTGCTTTTGAAATCAGCCTTTTTCTCCTGCACAGCCTTGGGACTAGCAATCCCAAATGAAGTCATAGCTAAATTTTGCAGAAAAGGAGCCTGCGGTTTATTTAATGTAAATTGAACGGTGCTGGCATCTACTGCCTTGACCGATTTGATCACCCGGCTTTTTTCGGAACCAAACATGGAGTCATAATAGTCAAATGAGTCTCCCTCATATTTATATGGACTTTTCGTATTAGCCCAGCGCTCGAAGTTAAACACGACCGCCTCTGCATTAAAGTCAGTCCCGTCGTGGAATTTCACACCCTGCCGCAGCTTGAATGTGTACACCAAACCATCTGGAGACACTTCCCAGCTCTCAGCTAATCCGGGTTGTACTGTGGTTGTACCGTCCTTGTACTCCAATAGGGAATCAAATACCTGATGTCCAATCTTTAGGGATTCGCTATCTGTTACAATGGCAGGATCCAGTGCCACGGAATCCCCACCTCGCCCATAAATTAACGTGTCCTGCACACCTTCCCCCGCTCCGCCTGGCGATTTTCCTGCCTCTGGTTTTGCACCTTCACCTGCTCCTCCACAACCGGAAAGCGCCAAAACAGCTCCTAGCGCAAGTACCAGCAGTACTGTCCAGATGTTGTGTTTTGCGTATTTTTTGCCCATGCAGCAAGCCCCTTTCACACCTTATATATTGTTAATTCGTTGATACCGGATGAATACCAAGTCCTATGGATTGGTATGACAAGCTTGTCCTCAAGCTGTAGTCCCAAGTTCAGAGTTCATCCAATAGGTGTAGTAGTAGGGAAAGTATGGGGGTTCTGGACAGGCTTTTATCGTAAAATACTGGCAGAAGCACTCATAATCTAGTGGTGTATGTAAGAGATGTAGTAGGAAAATTGAATAGATGTAATGTCATAAAAGAGAGGATTATGTTAGATCATGGAGAATGTGTGATATATACTCACAGATAGTGAATACTTGTTTCAAAATAAGTTGATTATTGGATACTTTACTATAAAATCTGGAAGCAGACAAGGGGGTTCTTCATACATTACGATATGTTTTTATGCATCATGTTAATTAACATCACAAATCAACTTACACGTTCATATCAAATAAAACTCCTGCTTGTGGTCGTAAACCTACAAGCAGGAGTATGATCTTTCTCAAAGAAGCATTCATCACTGAACCTACAGACACGGCCTGACTCCTTTTACGATGAAAAAATGCCACAGAAACTTTATAAGTAAACATCTGCCTCTTACAACACCGCTTCCATCCTTTAAATCCCAACTCCCAGCTATGTTCTAAAATAAAGAAACATACAGGGGCCGTCGCAGCTCGGTCCTGCTGATAGATATGCTGCATTTTCACCCAATGACTCACACTTTATAAACGCTCTAGTAAATTACTTGGTGATTTTAAACACACCTAGACGGTTCAACACGACCAGCAAACGATAAAAATCATAACTGCTTGGCAGTTTCGTATCCACAATCGGGCTTGCCGGATTAACTGCAACAGCAGCAGCCATCGCTTCCTTGGCCCAGGCTGGTACAGGCATAGCCTGACGCGCCTCCAGTTCAGCTACTCGCTGATCCACCTTTTTAATATAAGCGCTCTGTTCATTTAATGTTTGCTTGAGCACATCTCTGCTGTTTTCAAGGGCGGCCACCTGCTGCTGCAGGGCCTTAAATACTGCTTTTTCCTCCGCTGTCATGGGTTCTTCCCCCTCTTCTCTTGCAAATGCTTGGCGTAACTCAGCCTCTGTTCCAGCATATACATTCAGATCAACTGGCCCTTGGATGCCTTCAACCCGTCCACTATCACTGTATTGCCAGAAATCCCAATTCTTCCATGGTGTGGTATCACTAGGCACTCGTGTACTACTGTAACGCGCAATCCATAGCTTATAACTACCCAACGGGGCTTTGAAATGGGCAGCAAAAGCATTGCCCGTATATACCATCGGCTTGCAACCGCTGACTCGCTCAAATTCCGTCAAAAATGCCAGTGCAATCTCATGAATTGCGGCTGAGCTAAGCCCTCCCGGATTGTTTTCATAATCCATGACCGCTGGCAAGTCTAGCGCTTTCGCACCCCCTACCTGATCCAGCACCTCGGCGAAATGCCTGGCTTCCGCTTTGGCTGCGTTTACAGTGGTCGCATCTACAAAATGGTAAGCTCCAAGTAAAATTCCGGCTGCCCTGATCCCTTTTGCATTCGTGATAAATGTCGGATCAATGTAACGCTGTCCTTGACTTGCTTTAATAAATGCAAATGATTTGCCATCGGCTCGCACACGTTTCCAATCAATCGTTCCCTGATATCGGGACACGTCAATGCCTTCGGCCGCGTTAGGGCTGCGACTTTGCATAAGGCGCTCCCCCCTGTCATTCATAATGTTGTAGCACTCTGTCTCTGTTATATATGCTTGGACCAAGGAGCCGGTATGGGCTTTTCCACTTTTATGCCGAAAAAAGGCGAAAAGACCATCTTCCTTTTTTTTGCAAGGGCGACGGTCAGCACTTTATGAAGCTTTATTTTCTTTGTCGGAAGGGTCGGGTGGCTTTATTTTTTCCCCACTCGATTTGGACTCAAAAATGGCTACCGCATTCCGCAAAATATCCGGCATCGGCACTCCCATTCTGCCCACATTTTCTATAATGGACAACAGCTCGTTCGCTAAATAAAAGAAAACGACGGCATCCCGGAAGTAATGTGCATCCCCGAGAATACCGTCGATCAGATGAGCTACCGTAATGAGTAGAAACACGGTAACCTTGCGAAAAATACCGTAATACCCTTGGCGGCTTTTCAGCTCTCCATTAATCCAGGCCGCTGCCCATCCGGTGAAAAAGTCGATCACGACCATCCACCACAGCAACGTCAACATTGTGGTCCACCCCCCGAAAAAATAACCGATCAAGGTCCCCGTGGAAAACCCCAGCCAAATCTGATCGATCTTTTCATGCATGTTTGTTCCCCCGATCTGTTGGTCAGGAAAAATTTCCCGACGTAATATAAGCCCCCGACCACGGTTGGGGGCAGAAAAAAAGAGTATCCGGTTTGGATACGCTGGTTAATCTTTTACTCATAACAACCACCTACCACCCGATAGCTGTAAGATAACCTTGATAGTACCAAGTGATGCTGCCCGTAATATCACAGCGCAATTTGACCCCACCTTTTAGGTTAAAGTCTCCTGGGATGTTGATTGATATCGTCGGGCCACCCGTCCCCTGCTGTGCCGATCCTGTATAAAAAATAACACTAGCTGTTCCTACTGCCTTGTCGATTTTGAATCCGGTACAGTAGTAGGTAGAACCGCTTTTCCAAGGCTCACGGTGTACCGGAAAGTCAAATCGTCTACCGGAACCATCCAGCATGTAGAATAAAACAGTAGCGTCCTGACTCATAGACATATAAAAAGCCGAACTGACTCCGGGACCATATGACAGGAGTGAACCGGAAGCCAGGCTGTTAAACCCAGCAGGCATCGTGAATAGGTCGCCGTTAGCCGTCCCGCGCTGAATCGTTTGAACCTTATATTTCATTTGTGCAGATTGTGCTATTTTCGAGATGAGACTATTAAAGTCCTCTGACATTGTAGCCGATCCTCCATTGGCAATGATTTCGGCTACCAAGCGTTGCTTGTAGTCATTGCCAGATTGAAAAGCCTGTTCAGCCCGGTTGTAAGCTTCATTCGCTCTATCATTAGCCGCCTTTACCGCACTGGGAGTAGCTGCCTGATCTGTAGCTGTGCTGCCGGTAGAGGTATTAAGCTGCACAATCCCTCTCGCCTGTGTGGATGCAGAAGGCAAATCTGATGCCGGGTGACTATGCTGCTTTGGTGCTGCATATTGCTCTGTATACTTTTTGGCATTTCCCTCAGCTGCACTCCATGCCGCTTGTTTGGCTGCCGTAACGTGGAGATCTGTATTACTGGCATGGCTGTCTAACGCTTCCTTAGAAGCAACCCCGTTTCCAGCCGGATCCTTTTTAATATTTTCAACCTGTGCGGCCAATTCCTGATCGTTTGCGTAAAGAGTATCAATGGGGACATTCAGAACGTCCGCATGTCCCTGATCAGTAGTAACAAATCTGCGTGGTTGTTGTATACTCATACTTCTTCATCCTCCTTAATAAATGTCATCAATTTCGAATACAAATTCCATATCACTATCTTTCACTTTATTAGTCATTGTACGAACAGCTGTCAGCTTACCCGTCGAGTCTACCAGCGCAAGCTCATTAATCGTCTCACCCGCCAGTTCATTTTCTGCTAGTGAACAAATATAACGGATCGTCGCAGGCGCAATGAATTCAAAACTAGTAATTTCCTTTTGGATCAATTCCTTTTTCAAGGCCTGTTCTGCTCCGTCCAAAGGCAGTGGTTTCCCCGCTTGATCTACGCCTCCGCTACCAAACGCCATCTTTATCACTTTTGTCAGCGTTCCTCCCTCAGCGCGGGCACGTGCCATTTGTTCCCTTGCGTAAGCAGTTGTAACTGTCAGAACTTGTTCTGCCACACTTATCATCCTTTCTATTTTAAAAGTAAAAGCTAGTTTGTTTAAATTGAAATGACTTTCTCCGTTGAGCTTAACATCTGACTTCCATCCAGCTTCCTACTTCCATCTAACTTCCAATAATGGTTTCGAATTTTCACGTTGCCTTCCTGATGATGAATCACTTGATATTTGGTGACTAATTTCATACGGTTCACATAACGCATAGGTTCCTCTGTCCACCCAGACAAAGAGGCTATTCCGTTCAGTAACTCGACACCATCTAGATACCATGGCTTCCCACCAAAAAAGCGAACTCGCGAACGTAATCGAATACGAGAAACCATTAGATTCTCATGAAGAAATGCAAGCCTAGTTTTATTATTCATATAAAAAGCAAGATGAGCAGGTTTAATATCCTCGATAATCTTTTTGAAATCAATCATATTTTCGGGGATATGGTTTTCAAAGCTTATACCAAACTTATATTCCGTCGGATGAAAGTCTACTTCCCCTTCCACACCAAAAGAGTTCATGATTTTCCGTATTAAATTGCCTGAAAATTTACCACTCCCACGGAGTTTCGACTCCACGACAGAACGTCGCTGTTCCAACGGCTTTCCCAAATTGATCGGGATACCTAACTCCATCTCCCAGCTTTCCAGCGCCCAAGTGGCGGTGCGAACAAAAAATTGGGCTAATGTATCATCCAAAGCAAGATATAGAACATCTAGTTCGCTACCCTTTACATCCATATCGACATGCATTACACGAGAGGTTTCATAATAGGCTGGCAGATAGGAGAATAGCTCTTGTCCCCGCGAACTGAACATTCGATTTTTGAATTCTCCGGTTATATCTTGGATAACAGATTCCTTTTTTTCATCAATACCCATCCATACTCACCATCCCCAGCTCTACCACCTGATCGGGCTGAATGTTTATAAAAGGTTTGCTTTGTCTTTTCATTTTCAGCCTGGAGAAACTCATCAAAACTAAAAACACTCTTTCATACATGCTCACTCCTCCTTTGAGTACAGGCATTTTTTGCTCTGTACTTATACTGTCTTCTTACGGAAAATTGAGCTATACCATTTAACCGTTTCTCGCTGTGCACTCGAAACCTCCATAGATGGCGAATCCTCTATGTTATCCAACACCAGATCAGAGCGATTGGATAAAATCATTCCAAACACTTGTTTACGTTGTTCTTCATTTAAAGCATAGTTTCCAATAATAGCTGCTACATGGCCTTCTCCCCGATCATAGCGGGTGATGCAAGCATGAGCACAAATACGTATTTGAGCCTCTGTTAAAGCTGCCATGGTTATGACTTCACCTCTTTTTATAAAGATTGTTGTTACATATCATCGTCAGTACACGTTATTTTCATGTGTTACCAAGCATGAGCTGGGTCAACGTCACTTCGAGATCTGCAATCCGCTGCTTCAGTTGATCTGTCTCGCTTGGCTGTTGCCCTGCTTTTTGTGCCAGTTCCTTAATTGCTTCCTCACTCAACCCTTCATTCCAGAATGTCGTCGGCTCTCTTCGTTCTGGAGCCGTGAATGTCTGAGCAGAATATACAGGCTCGTCTCCACGTTCGTTTTCCGGCTTGCTTCGCCATTCATCATGCTGCTTCTGAAATAAAACTTGGGATTCGTTGTTCAACTGATCAAAGGCTTTTTGTGCTTCCATCAGCTTTTGATTATATTCCGCTTCATAGGTCAGCCAACCTTGGATGTCAAAACGAGGATGGTATAGACCAGATGGCACTGGAATCCCTACTGTATAACCAGCAGGGATGCTTTCTGAACTTGTTCCATCTGTGGTACTAGAGCTACTGTCAGCAAGCCGATGGGTGGCTAGTTGCTGGTTTGTATCAGATAGCGTAGGTGAAAATGGAGTATAAAAAGGGACGATACCTGAAAAGGTATCGTCCACCAGCTCGTCCTCAAGATAGAGGCCGTTTGTATTTACTTTAGGTGCTGCTTTCATGGCGTGACCTCCTTATTGTTTTACGCGGTATGAGAAGTTAACTACCAAGGCGGAATTTTTAACATCCGTATCACATTGTAGGCTATTAACCCCCACGTAAAGAGTGCAAGGCGTAGAGTTAGTGCCATTGTTGCTAATTCCATTTACCTCTATCGGACTTTCGGGCTTATACCCCTCTGGGAAGCTGAAAATGACTGAACCGAAAGTACCCACACCACCCTTTATATACCCTTGAACGTGAACCCACCCCTGTGAATCTCTGTAATAGCTCAGTGGTCTACGAACTGTATCATAATTGACCCAACCATTAAGCAACGTAGGCGTAATCCATTCAGGTTTGTCCTTGTCAGCCTTCTTGTTCTCAACCACAGACACACGAGCGTTAGCCTGCTGTACACTTTTTACCAAGTCTGTCAACAGCGTCTTTTCATTGGCTGCGTAGGAGCCTATGAACTGTATAATTGGTGATAGGTCCGACATAACGTAAGTTGTTGAAAAGCTATCCGCTGGATCATACAATCCTACAGCTAACCTCGCAAATGCTCTTCCTATTGAAATAGCAGGGTCTGTCGCTGGTCTAATAACAACCTCCCACCGAGAATCCTTTTTCCCATTTCTGTACACACCAAGGATATTCCACGGCTTGTACTTTAGAGGGTGTTCGGCATTTATATAGGCGTAAAAACCAGCAATCGTGTTAACACCAGAGCTTTCACGCAGAACAATCCCCGTACCTACTTCAACTTGATTATCCCCCTCGTTAAACGATAACTGTCCCTCGCTAACGATAGGTTCAACAGTAGGTGCCTCAAGCTGATACACAAGTTGGTAAGGCGTGTATTCTTCATAAGAGCTGCTAGGTAACGGCTTGGAATAGGTAGCTGTACCAACGCGATGTACCCAGTATTTTGTGCCTGTGCCGTTATATGTGGCGATAGTTGCTGCCTGTGCCGCCTCTGGAGTATACGTTCCAGCATCATACATTTTCCAACCCATAAAATACACTTTAATTTCATCCGTTGTTGGCGTATAGTTGTCTCCCCATCCGCTATCTGCGCTCGAGATGGACAGACCAACAACGCCAGAATCCGGACTAAGGTGCGATTGATCTGACCCACCCAGTGGGAAAACATGTTGAATCAACTTACCATCAAACTTAGTTATTCTCTCACTATCAACCCTGCCGTTAGTGATAGGTAGTCGAACAACTTTATATCCCGTTGCTGATGAAAAAAAAGACCAAGGTAATGACCCATCTAGCACCAAATTTCTCCATATCTTACTTTTAAAACACTGCCCCTCTTGCACAAAAATTCTATCGGCATTACCACCTGACACCGGATCTGCGTGCAAATCTGTTTGCAGAGCAAGCATGGAGTCTTCTCGCGGCTTGAATGGTTTTACTGTGTTGCCAATGTTGAGCATAATATCCGAAAGCGTTATTTCTTCCGTGGATGTCCCTAACAAACGGATTACTATACCATTAGTGCCCGCAGGAACTGTGAATGTGTACGAGATACGTCCACTACCTGTTACATTACCGATAACTGCAGTCTCATTTTGTGAATTTACATGTATTCTGCCCGTTGCCCCACTCGACTGACCGGAAACAGTGTAAATTTGCCCAGGAACTAGCGGGGAGATGGATGCTATCATTATATTCGAAGAAGAAACGACAACATTTTGACCGTCTTTAATAATAGGCGTTCCAACCTTAGTATCCCAAGAATAAAAAGAATGCGGGGCCAGGTTTTCTCCGTACCGAATCGCATACGGATTACGAACAGGCATTATGCTATCCACATATGGATATTTGATAGCTACCTGTTCAGCGGTCATGCTGTCTAAGGCAGCATAATCTGAAGCGTTAATCTCATAAAGACGAATAGCGTCTACATAAAAAGCTTGGCCAGTTGCTGTTGAAATTGATGTAACTTCTAAGTTCACCTCAGTATCGTTTGTCGGTACACATTTTGTATAGATCGTTACAAATCGACTCTGATCTTTGGACTGTTTGAGCGCCTTATTACCACCTGTAGAAAAGTTTACATAGATATTACTTGAGGCATTGATGTTTTTAACATCAGCCAGGGCGACATAGTATCTTCCACCAGTAAGCTTTAATTCGGTACTATACACGTTATACACACCGGAGGCATTCTTTGCAGTAACCTTGATAGATCCCGTACCCTGCGCCTTATTAGATGTATCCACTGCAAGATCAGCTTCCCAACCTAAAAGGCTGTCAATTCGGTCACAAGAGCCTACCCGCCCCAACAAATTCACCAACGTACGTCCGCTTAGTCCCGTCAACGAAAATGGCGCGGCCTTTTCCGCACGAACAATCTGTACACCGGGTTCCAAAGTTACCGCCTTGCGTTCCGTCGTATCCAGGCGCTTCTTAATCTCATTTACACTATCATTTACACCACCAGCAAATTCATCAACAGACCGCCAGTTTTGATCCAGATACTTTTCCAAATCAAAATACGTCGTTTTGGGTGATGTGCGGTCAATTTGATTTAAACCAAGATTCGGTGTTTTTTCGCTTGCCATGTTATGCGCCACCTCCTAAATATCTATCCTGTGTTGTATGTTCATTTTCATAGAGGGTCATAGACTCCACTTCGGCAATGGTCAGGTAACGTAATTTATACTCCACTGCCATGTGAGCGGGCTTGATTTCCTCAATGGCTGCTTTCAGATCCTCCACGTTGGGAGGAATCCCGATGGTATCTATAAATTTGACCGTAAATCCCCATTCGGCAGGATGAAAAGTAACCTCTACCGTGCCTCCGTCATACGCTTCAGCTACATTTTTGACAAGCCGGCCGGAAAAAGTTCCTGCCCCTCGCAGCTTCGATTCCACCACGGCACGCCGTTGATCCAATGGCTTCGCCAGGTCGGTTTCGATCCCCAGCTCCATTTCCCAGCGTTCCAACCCCCAGGTGGCAGTACGTACGAAAAACTGTCCCACCGTTGCGTCCATTGCCAGATACAAAGCGTCCAGTTCGCTTCCTTTAGCATCCATATCAGAACGCATCACACGTGAGGTTTCATAATAGGCGGGCAAATAGGAAAGCAGCTCGCGTCCCCGCTCGCTGCTCATTTGACCCATTGCATCTTCCGCTAGAGTTACTCGATTAACAAAAGTGTCACTACGATTTGTACGTTTTCCCTCGTCTGGGTTATTCAAAAGCTCTTCAAAACTGTTCATTCCGCTGTTACTCACTGACGCTCACCGTCCCCAGTACGGCCACCTGACCTGATCCAATCTCAATATTCTGATTGCTCAGTCCATTAATTTTCAGTTCAGAGAAATCAATAATAATTGGAATGTCCAGCAGCACAGCGGAAATCCGGGTGTACCGTACCAACGGATCTGCCTTGTAAAAAGCAAGCTGCTTCAAATACGTCCGCACACCGTTTTCAATCAGCTTTTTGATTTCATCCAGAGTGGACGGCTTCTCTTTGGTGCGCTGTACCTTGACCGAAATGTTTATTACTACTTCAGCCGCTGGCATGACCGTCACCACGGGGCCCGCTGGTGCTAGCCCTTCGCCTTGCCCATCCTGAGTTGGATCGATATACTTTTGCACCGCAGCCACAATATCCGGGCTGGCAGCGCGTTTATCCGTATCCAGCACATATAGCCCCACTGTTCCTGGACCTTTCCAGAGCGGAACAACCTCCACGCCACCCACGCCAGCAATCTCATTTGCCCACTGGGTATACTGCGCCTTGTTGCCGCTTGTGCCCTGGTTCCGCACCTTGGCATAAAAACGCTCCAGCAGCAGCTGGTCGCTCTCAACGTCTGTGCCGCTTTTGGTTTCCTCCGTATTGATCACGGAGGACACCCCGCTAATCGGAGTAGCCATCACCTGGATGACGCCTGCTGGAACATTGCCGCGGCGTCCGGGATTGACCGCCCGGATGATTGCTTCCCCTGTGCCCTGCTCATCCAGCGTGACCGAGGCCGTAGTCGCATACTCAATCGAGGCTTCTCCGGACACATCATCTGCCGGAGTCGCCACCAACGTTCCCGCTGGGACAGTTGTTCCCGCTGTGCCTGTGAACTTGACCTTCCCTGAGGCCGCAACGGCTTCCCGCCGTGTCACTCCATGCTCTGCTGTCCGCAAATCCAGCTCTGGCGAGCGAAAATCCGGGTTATCGCTGGCTGCTGTGCTGGCAAAGCCTCGACGCAGCAGCTCCTGCGCCCAGATTGCGGCTTCAGAAAGCATAAACGCCACCGGCGCCTGCGCATCCCAAATAAAAGAGCCCTCGGACTTATCAATGTCCGAAGGCACTTTTTCCAGCATTCGATTTAAGATTTCCTCTTCCGTCTGGTCTACCAAATATTCCGGCAAGTCTACCATTAGATCACCACACTTTCCACAATTTCCGTTTCATCTCGCACGTTCGTAATCTGGCAGCTAAAATAGCATGCCTCACCTTCCCAGCGAAACGTAAACTGGTCCACACTAGCCGTACGTGCATCCGCTAGCAACGCCTCTGTGACCATGCGTTTAATTTCACTTTCCTGCACCCCGTGCCCATAGCTGCTGCCAATCAGCTCCTCCAGCTCACTTCCATAGTCAGGCGAATAAATCACATGCCGATAGCGAGGAGTGCGTATGGCTTTTTCACACCACTGTACCCAGGCTTCTTTCTCGCCTGTAGTCACGATTTTACGACTAGGGCTCATAACAAACTCCCCGGCTTCAAAATCAAACCTCCAGCTTCGCCCAAATACTGCACGGTTATCCTCCAGCACATCTGGATCGGTCACATCTGCATCTGTCCAAATCATATCATCTGTTTCGGGAAATAAATTAGCCACGTCCATTCACCACCTTGCACACGACAACCACATCGTTACCGCTATTCACCCGCACCGCCAGTACCCGATCCCCAGGCTTAAGTCCTTTGTTCAGGCTCAGATTTACATCCTCCAGCTCATCTTCCCCGATATAAAAGGAAGTTTTTAGCTCTTTGCCTTCCCAATTTTCTGATTCCACCGAGGTTGAGGTGCCTTTGTACATATGGCGCGGTACAGATAGCAGCCCCGGCAGCTCGGCGACCAGATAATCCTGGAGCTCATGTTTAAAATCGTCCAGCTTGAGTCCTGTGGAGGTGATAGTACCTAATACTGCACCTACTCCACTCAGCGCTTGCTTGGTATGTTTATGAAATGAGGATTGCAGCGCAGTGGCTAAATGCCCGTAGGGGTCCTTATTCAAGGTAAAACCTCCTTTTTACATCGCCATACGTTCCGAGCTCCAGCGACATACTGCCCGGGTTGCCCAATTCCCTGCTCACTGAAATCACCAGCAGCTTCATGGCCCCTAACATTACCGCGTCTCCTGCTCGAATCGTGTTCATATCTGGCGCATTTACCGATATCGTTTGTTGTATGCCTCTCAGCTTACTTTTGGCCAACTCGCGTGCCGCTGCACCCGACTTCACCTCGTCATCCTGCACGATTACCTGAAGGGTTCCATATTTGGCAATGTCCTTTTCTTCAAGTGCCATCACTTTGGAAGGAACCTCTTTGCCCGTCTCGCTTGCCGTTGTAGCCAGCACCTTCACTCTCGTGGCCGCACCTTCCAGCGTACGGGATTGTGTCGTATCGGTCACTCTTTCCAAAATGTACACATCTTTGTTCGTGCCCAGTTCATAAAGCTCCAAACCGGAAGTAACCATCCGTGGATGATACAGCTTGCCTCCCGCTTTTGCCGTTTCCCGCAGATCTCCCAGCATCATGGAGTAAATGGACTGTGTTCGGTATACAGCGCGCCCGAGCTGCTTTCTTGTGTCTGGCAATGAAGCGATTTTTAGTTTCCAGTCCCTCGCATACTTCTGAAAACGCTGGGTAGCTGTCTGCTTGGCAGGGAGCAAATATTCATCCTCGGACTTGTCCAAATATACGGTGCGATCATATATCGTCAGCGTCATACGTTTGAGCCCATTGTTCGAAGTTTCTACTTCCCAAATAACGGCTGGAGACAGCAACGGGACATAATCCTTTTTACCATAAGGAATCCCACTTACCCGAATCGACATCCCTGGAGAAATGGGCGGCATATCCGGCGTAACCACCAAATTGACCGTGCCCTGATAAGCGATTTGCTCCAGCGAATCCCTCAAATTAATGTTCTCTACGAGAGGTGATAAATCATATTTATCCTGTAAAATGACTTTGTAGCTCATGATAACACCAGCTTTTGACCCGGTTTAATAGAATTTGGATTTTGTCCAATGACCTTTTTGTTAAGCTGATAAATGCGACTCCATTGCGAGCTGTCCCCTAACTCCAGCTTGGCAATTTTGGACAAGGAATCTCCCGATTTAACCGTGTAAGTCTTCTTTTTTTCTTTCATATCCGTGCGAGGCTTTTTGTTGACTGTAGCAGACTTCGCCCCACTGCCGGCTTTTTTGGCCACTTTCATTTCACTCCAGGTTCGCAGTGACAAATCAAAATTCACATCCCCATATTCCCCGCCCCGAAAGGTTGAATTATGAGAAGCCACAATTACAGGTACATTCACGGCTGTCTCTGTAATGATAAAGCGTAGCGGGCTCTTGGATAACAAAAAGCCATTCAACGTGTTCATGGCCTCCTGCGGATCAGGGATGTCTTCGTATGTGCAATACGCTGGATTGTACTCTTTTGGAAAAAAAGAAGAGAAGGAGATTTCCTTCACCTTCTCCCCTTGTGGGAAGTCAAACTCCCCATAGGATAAAATCGTTGTTGTATCAAATCCTTTTTGTCGTGAAATCGTTACTTCCTCAGGATTTACTGGAAACTGAAACTTTTTCCCCTTACCATCCGTCAAACTAAACTCCATACTATTCACCTCCTACTCACACTAGGGCCCTAGCTGTCTTGTTGTTATCCATAGCTTGACGGAATCCTGCTACGAAGCGTTTGCCTACTTCTGAAGCCAAAGCATCAAAATTAACACGTTCACCAACAGCCACCTGAATTGCTCCTGTTGGCATATTCACTTGCATGTTTGATTTATTTCTATTTGTGTTCTTTACTGAATGGACTGCTGCCGTTCTGTGTCTATCATTTGCACGATATGTTCTAGAACTTGCAACTAAAGTCCGAGAATATTTATTCGGAGTACTTTTTTTAGCAGCAGTTTTCTCTGTGCTCTGAATAAGCTCCCAGTTCAATTTCTCTGGAGAATCCAAGATCATTTGAAGGAAATCGCTTGTTTTTGATGTTGCTTTTTTAACTTTTTCTTTAAAAGGGTCAGCATTTTTCTGAACAAAGTTATTCAATTTATTAGAGAAATTTTTAGTCCCTTCACTAATATTGTTGATTTTCTCCTTGACCCCTTCTGCCAACCCTGGAACATAACCTTTTAATCGATTACTCACACCATTAATCTTGTTTTCAAGTGCTCCCTTCATATTATTAGTCAAATCACTAGATAAAGGTATTCCTTTTGAGAGTTTCCCTGTTATATTCTCAACAATTCCGATAGCACTTTCACTTTTGTTCCCAATGAAATTGACAATTTTATTACTCCAAGAATCAATTGTTACAGGAGCAGTAGTCTTTATATTATTCGTTTTATTAGCCACTTCATTGTTAAAACCATTCATACTTTGTTTAAAATCTTTGGTAGTAGTATCAATGCCTTCATTTAAGGATTTAGTCCAGCCTTTAAGATGCGTTTTAGCATACCAGACTTTTTCCATAATTTTGCCCCCACCTATACCACCTAACCACTCTCCTGCCGCCCCAAGAACTAATGAGGCAATAGGAGCGATAACTGGTCCCACATAAGGAATAGCCACGGTAGCTCCACCTACACTTTTACCTACTATATTACCTATTTTTGAGCCAACAAATTCACCTATTAGTTTATACTTTTCTTCTCCAGTAGCATTGAGTATTTCAGAAGCATCATATACAACATCTGCAACAACAATGGCGCTTTTGGCTATTTTACCTGCACCCTTCAAACCTGTTTTTACCCAAGATGGCGCACCCGAGTACATAGAGGCTGCTCGTGTGTAAATAGTAGATGTTTTAATTCGATTTACTACATCGTCAATTTTAGTTTTAGCAGTTTGTAACCATGAAGGCATTGCAGCAACTTGTGACGGAGTAATGGCCTTGTAGGCTTTAATAGTTTTATTTAGTGATTCTACAGCATCATTCACCTTACTAAATTTCTTAATGAAAGCCATAGTATTCATAACAGGCTTTATTACAACTATCTTTTCTTTTTCAGTATTTTTAGTCGCAGAGCTCTGAGAAATTACAGATTTGCTGGGAGAATTAGATGTGCTAGTTTTTAAGGGCACGCCAGGAGCTGAGGACTTGTTAATGTTTACTTTGTTTTGTAAACCAAGTTGAGACGTGATCTTTTTTTGTAAATTAGTCAAAGAATGGTTGATCCCATTAGAACTGCCCATCTTACTGTGACATGTTGATCTACATTTCGAGCAATCCTTAGAACAGGCACATTTAACAGCAATCTTAATTCCAGATAAATTTCGGGCCAGGCGATTTATTTTATATAAACGTGAAGTTAAATTACTCAACGCATTAGAAAGTCGCTTAACTGACTCCGTAGTTTGGTCAATAACTATCTTTTGTCTTTGGAAACTACTAAGCCCAAAATTTCTTGCCCTCTTCTGGATACTCTCAAAGTATCGATCCATAGCTTTTAATTCTTTATTAACTCTACTTAAACTTCTTATATCCAAAATATCATCCACACCTACACCTCCTTTTACTACTACGTATTATCTGCTAGAGCATCTAGTTCTTCTTCAGCAAACGCCAGCAGCAGCATGCGCTCACCGCGAGGAAGCCGCCAAAAGTCTCCGGGACGAAGGTGGTGCCGGACCCACAAATGGTACAGCATCGTCGTCATTCCCCCGGAGCTGATTAGTTTTTTAGATCAGCAATCTCAACGCCAAAACCGGACAGTTCCAGCACTTTATCCCCTACTGCGTCCAGTTCACCCGCCAGCAGCATACGACGGACAGACTGCTCGCCACCGGACAGCTTCAAGCGGCTTGTAATCCGAGGATCGCCCCAACCGTTAAGGGATAGACCCTTCACTTCCAGCTTTCCGGTAGCTTCCGAAATCAACAAGGCGTTGAACGTTTCGGTATCTACTTTTTCATCAACGGCGCCCTTCACGGTTCGACGAATCGTGCAACGTTCACGAATGCTGTCTACCTTACTGGAGGTCAGACCGTGCAGCACAATTTTCATATCGAGGCGCTTGATACGAACTGTTTCTTCTGGAAGTTTTTCAGCGGCTTCAAACAGACTGTCCAAAATTTGTTCTTCTGTCATATTCTCATTCAAGCTCATAAGTCATTCTCCCTTATTGTTTATTTCAGAATTTCACAATTCTTATATACATTTGGGGAACGGGACACCTGACAACATCCCATTCCCCGTTAACCAATTTAGTTCGCTACAATCGGGTCAAGCAGCTCATAGCCTTCGAAGGTGAAAGTCGTTTCTTCTGGTACTTCTTCCCCTGCAGTCCAGTTAGCCAATTGAATTTTATCCGGCATGCAGCGAATCAAACGAACACGTTCATGTCCAAAAGATTCGGGATCGTCCAGCTTGGAAATAATATCGAATTTCTCAAAACCACGACGAATCATATCGGAAGTTACTTTGTAACCACTCATCGTTCCAGTACCTTTTTTAGCTCCATTTTTATGGACTTTCCACGTATTACCTACCAAATTCAGTTCTCTTTTATCAATTTCCACGCTAGCTTCCAGCTTGTTAATATGTGTCTGCCATACCCCATCAATATATGCCTGACCAAACGTACCTAAAATAACTCTTGAAGCATCCAACATTTCTTTTTCCTCCTCAAAATAATTCATAATATAGTTCGAGATTTCACAAAATCCTCGTTGTTAAAATGCTATTGCAATCCTACTGATCACCTGCGAAATGCTTATGCGCGTAAAATGCTTATTTATTGCACGTAAAATGTGCCGAACAGCTGCTCCATCACGTCGGTGAGCTTCACATTCCATTGCAGGAACACTTGGTCCGGCTCTGGTTTGATGACTGGCGCATCACCGTAGTAGGCTGGGTCAAGAATGACATCGTAGCCATCTGCCTCGATTACGTTGCTCAGGGACAGCTGTGCCAGGTATTCTTTGATCGCACCGATGAGTGCCAAACGGCCTTCTACTGTGTTGTTGATTTTGCCAATATAAGTTTCTTCGGCTGCACGCTGCAAGTCAGCGTTAATGGCATCCATAACACGGATGGAACGGATTTTCTTCCATGCGTTGTTTTGTCCGGCCGTCGGGTTCACCAAGCTGTTGATTCCACGCAGCGCTTTGACCTGACGACCGTCGAAGAACAGGAGGAAAACCCCGTTACGGACAGCCTGTTCCTGCTCGGAACGTGTCCAGCGGCGGGTTACATCCTCAAAAGGCGTAACTGCATACGTTGCGGATTGGTTCAACCGTTGGCCTGCAATCAGTCCGGCTACATAGACAGCCGTTTGGGCAGAGCTATAGTCTGTACCTGCCAGACGTACGCCTGTGCCCACGTTCACGATGCCTTCATGATTGAGTGCCAGGGAACGTGCGGAAGCCAAGCTGACAGCCGTTTTGGACACATCATCTGCGGCAGAACCGCCGAATACAGCGATGACGCCTTTGCCTTCATTCCGGACACGTTTGATCCAGGCAGCAAAGCTTTGCAGCAACGCCAGATCGGCTGCATAATCCAGGGCCAGCACATTAAAATCCTGTCCTTCAAGTGCTTCCTGCATCGCGATGTAATCGGCATTAACCAGCTTGCTGTTGCCGCTATTGCCGCCTGTCAGGTGAACGCCGCTAACATCCACTGGAATGCCGCCTTCGCCGACAACCTCAGCCTTCACCCATACGTTTTCGCTGTTCTCGTTCATCGCCTTGGCAATCGAAGCAGCCGTGCCGTCGCTGCCTTTGTACGTACCGAGCAGCTTGGTTCCTTCATAGAGGCGCACCTCTCGAGCTTGTTCGTCGCCCAAAGTCGGCTGTACCGTTACGGCAAAACCATTACCGCGGCTACCTGTGTACAAAGCCTTCAAACGCAGCACATCGGTTGGGGTCTCGCCACCACTTTTTAGCGTTACAGACGCCTCAGCAGCCGTGTCATCTGCCAAGCGGTAAGCGAGCAGTTTTTTTGGACCTCCCAGCAAAGCCAGATACAACGTGGAATATGCTGTCGCACCATTCTCACTGTCACCGGAGAAGATTTGGCTAATAGCCGTTTCACTGCCAACCTCTACAAACTCACGTACAGGGCCCCAATTCGCCTTAACGGGTACAACGACCGTACCGCGCGATCCACCTTGAATCGCTGAAGCTGCTGCTGCCTGAAAATTCATATACAAACCCGGTAATACCGGTTTATTCGTGTTTTCCCATGTTCCGCCTGCCATAATTAATCCACCTTCGCTTTCATAAATTGTTCGATTTTAATGTGTGCTTCTGCTACCGTAAACTGCTTGTCCTGTGTGCCAAAAAAGGCGCCTGCCAGCACTTCTTCTTTTACAGAAAACAATGATTCTGCGTGCTCCTTTAGTTCCTCCAGCGTGTAGCGTGGGTCACTTGCTTCCTGCCCTGCATTTAGCAGGCTTTTCTCATGGTTTTCCAAGGTCACTCAGACCACCTCATTTCAAAATAGGATGAATTTCCACTCTACGAATCAACGCCGCTTCCTCAGCCGGACGCATACGCCGCTGCACCAGCATCAACCGAAGCTGACCGTCTAAAATGGCATCTGCCTGTAAATCGGCTGAAGCTTCAGCCATAGACATATAACGGCCCTTGTCCTGCTCCAGAGGAAGCTGGATTTGAGCGGCAAAGCCTTCAACCAGCGCGGAAGCTGCGTGGTTTTCCTCGGTGGTATCCGGGGCGATGATATGCCCGATAAACCGTTTGCGGAGCTCATACATGGAAGCTCCCGCCATCCGGGTTTCACAGCCGCTCAGCCGCCATAATACCGCGTGGCCGAGCGGCTGAGCAGGCCATGCGTCGGCGTATACCGACCACGATTCGCCCAGTTGCTTCTGCGTCCAGTGGACCAGCGCTGCCAGCCACTCTTCCGGCTGTGCTGCATTAGATGCTGAAGTAGCAGAACCGCCTTCGGTTTCAGGCACATACACGCCAAAACGCAGCGTTCTATAGGCCTTACCCGTAACTGTGTCCAGCTTTTCTGCATCCCGCACGCCCAAATAATGTGCGGTAAAAGCTGACATGTCCTCACCTTTGCCTGTCACCGGTGTCCGGTGCAGCCCGGCAATCAGGGCATTCGCCCATACATCCGCCTGCGCCAGCCCAGCTTGTCCTGCGTACAGCTTGATGCGGACAACCTGCCGATAACCGGCCCAGGAAGATTTCCAGATTTCCTCGCCCAGTGCCATAACCGCATACGGCTCCTCTGCCGTCTGCGAGGGTGGCTGAACATCGTATACACGCCCTTGCAGCGCTGGAATAATGTCAATGAGCTTTTGCTTAAAGGCCTGTCTCATTCTGTGGCATGCCACCCTTGCGTATCTTGTGCTCGCATGTTGTAACTGTTTAGCCAGGCTTTTTTCCAGTTCCATGTTCTCATCCGGCGCAGCCTTGTACTCATGCATTGCAGCATCCCTTGCTTAGGCAACACGACTCCTCCTTTCTATACATCGAATTCCCGGGAAGTGACAAAGACGATGACCGCATGAAAAAACCGGCCCTTTTGGCCGGCTAACGTTTGACTGTGTGTGTCTTCGGTATGTCCTCTTGTCTTGATTCCCGATGATATAATCTTACACCCTAATAACGAATGCGCTGCCGGGGAAATGGACGATAAAAGCAGAGACTAGGGATGAAGTTAGGTGGTATTTTGCGAACATTTGTTCCTATCATTAAAACACGCTTAATCTCATTGTTGATACTGCACACAAAAAAATAACCGCCCTTTAAAAAGAGCGGTTATTGATATCATTCAATTTAATGAATTATAAATATTTTCAGTATATCTAGTAATGGCTTCATCGTAATCTGGATACTCATATTTCAAACTGCTGGCCACAGCCTTAGCGTATGTTCTAAACAATGCATAGCAAGTAAGTAAAGACTGCCACATTTCGCGATAGCCGTTCTCAGAGTAAGTAGATAGTAGGCTTTCCCAATCTTCATTAGGAAGATACTGATTTATAAATTTATAGTTTTTTCCTACACTAAAGGTGTACCCTTGCTCTGATCCAATCTTCCAAGCCATCATGCGCAGCAAATTAGGTCGTGCAATCTCGTTTAAATGGTCGATAGCAAACAGGATTTCCTTTCTCGCCAATCCTTTTACGATATAAGTCGAGACCATCCAAAACTCATTACAGCAATCATCAAATTCCCTTGCCGTCGGCTTTTTAATCCAATATTGACGATCGTTTGCGATCACTTCCTCTTGGATCAGTGCATCCTTATCAAGCAAAACCTCTACTAAACCATCGCTATTCGTAAAATAATCCTCTACCTCGTTCATGGGGATCAGTGTCAGATCTAATTTGTTCCCGTCCTCAAAAAGAATGATATATGAAAACCAGCTGCCTAGTTCTGATGGAAAAAGCTCCATATCCTCGGGTTTTTGCATCATAAGTCTATTCCCAAAAACGTGAAGCCATTGATCACTCTCCCTGAAAGAATCCATATCTGTTACAAAGTAAGAAATATCATAATCTTGAAATGAATCGGGAGGAATATTGAAGTTTGTACGCGATCCTTCCAGCGTGACCAAGCGTATTCTTTCATCGTTCATAGCAAACTTTACAAGCATATCCAGCATTTCTTGTTCACTTCTCAATGCATCCTTCCTCCGTTCCCATCTTAATTACGAACCTATGCTTCTTATTCGCCGTTGTGGTGCATACTCCTTGCTATCTAGGTTAATAGAGCCACAGGCTATGACCCCTATGCATTTACCGAACCCAGTCTTCGATCCGCACTCTTCTGCAAGCCTGCCAGATTCAAAACACCTTGGTCTGCCAGCGCTAGCGCCATTTTGTAAAAAGCACGCGTACGAAGCTTCGTATACGTATCCTTGCTGACTGGCGGGTCCAACACATAATTGTAGACCTTGTAATCGAACACATCGTCATCCTTTAAATAACGCTCACGGATAAGCAGCTGTTCACGTTCATTCAAGCGGCTCACTACCGCATCCACCATTTGGCAATAGGCCAAGCGGGCGGCAGGAGCATCTACATTATATACGGCAGTCCGGGCCGTTGGGTCGCTTGTCACATTTGTGGGTCCGTTCGGGCGATCCGTATAGCCAGCAGTGATAAAGCTTTCCCGATCCATAAAGGTTATTGTTTTATAAATCCGGTATTTCTCAAACACACCCTCCAATGCATTCTGCGTTTTGCGACGGTCTAATTCGGGTAAGTTATTTCTCATAAAAAGCAACACTCCTTATATTATGCCTTTTGACAATGATGTATTTTTAAAATAGAAAAACGCATTTGTTTACATTGTGTTCCCCTTTTGTTCGCATCTTGAGTATAACATAACATTATTTAGGATAGGTATCCATCGTGAAAAAAAGCAATATAGCCCCAAAAACAGGATATTCGCTCTATTTTTCTATGCCTTTTGGCATATTACGTGCTTTTACTATTTGCCTAATGGTATAATAAAGCTAAACCTATGATTCTAATGCAGAAAGGAGCTCCATTGTGGAACAGCCAGCATTCGGAACTTACTTAAAACAGCAGCGTGAGCACAAGCAATTGAGCATCAACCAATTAGCAGATGCCGCAGGCATTAGTAATTCACAAATTTCCCGCATCGAAAATGGACTCCGCGGCGTTCCCAAACCCTCCACCCTCCGTAAAATAGCAGACGCACTCAGCGTACCCTATACTGAAATGATGAAGGCGGCTGGATATTGGACCGACGATGATTCAATCGAGCAAAATCCGCATGAACTTTATCGTTCTACTGTGCCGGAATGGGCAACTTCCAAAGACCGCCGGGATTTTAAAAAAATGCTGGAGGAAGACGACGAATTAATGTTTGATGGCATTCCACTGGATGAAAAAGACCGTCAACGGATCAAGGACGTACTGACAGGCCTGTTCTGGGAAGCCAAGCAAATGAACAAACATAAAAAGCCCGCCGACCCCGGTGCGAGCAAAGATCAGGGATAGTAGGTGAACGTATGAACGAACTCATTCACAAACTTGTCCGAAAATACCGTACCAATTGCCCTTTCGATATCGCGAATGCCCTAGGCATCCATATCCGCTACTGCGATCTGGGCTCCACAACCAAAGGGTTGTATTATCACAAGCTACGCAGGAGATTTATCGTCATTCACAATGGACTTACACCAGAATGGGAACGTTTTGTCTGTGCGCATGAATTGGGCCATGATCGACTGCATAAAGGGATTAGCCGCTTTTTTATGGAAGAGCATTCCTACTTTTCCCCCGGCAAATTTGAACAGCAGGCCAATCGCTTTGCCGTACTGTTGCTGAGTGAAGGGAATCCGCCGCTGGCTGACGAAACATTGGATCACTATTTACCGCGGATCGGGCTGCCTAAAGAAACCGCCCTTTTTTTTGACTACAAAACAGAACGTTAGTTCTCGTTCTATGAATTCCTGTTCATTTTATTACTCCTCTATAATAGTAGGTAATTTGACGATAGCTTTAACAACCGATAGATCAAAAAAATGTAGTGCTTTGATATAAAATAGAAGTTATTTTTACAATCATCTGATAAAATGTGGACGTAAGCGGTTTCTCTAATTCATTCATTTTATGGGAGGTTGAAGGAACAACATGAACTCATGGAAAAAACTCTCGTCGATCTTGACGACCGCCGCGCTTCTGTTCGGATGTCTCGGCACTGCAGCAGCGGACCCAGCTACCAATGCGGGGACAGCGGGAACGGGGACAACAACGACTCCAGTCAGCGGCAAACACATCACCATCCTACATACGAATGATACCCATGCTCACGTGGTGGCCAATGACAAGGAAATGGGCTTCGCCAAGCTGGCAGGAATCATCGACCAATACCGCGCTGCTAATCCCAATACATTGCTGCTGGATGACGGGGATACCGTTCATGGAACGACCTTTGCTACCCTGGTTAACGGTGAGAGTATTGTGAAAGTAATTAACAAGCTGCGCTATGATGCAATGGTTCCGGGGAACCATGAGTTTAATTACGGCTGGAAGCATCTGGTTGAATTGAGCAAGGAGATTCAGTTCCCTGTGCTGAGCGCCAACATTAAGCAAACGGACGGAACACGTTTGTTCCAACCGTATACTATTAAAGAAGTCGATGGCGTTAAAATCGGCATTATCGGTCTGACTACACCTGAAACGGCATATAAAACCAACCCTAAAAATGTGGAAGGCATTCAGTTCACTGACCCTGCGGCGGAAGCCAAGGCGGCCGTAGACGAAATTCGCAGCAAAGTAGATGTCGTCGTGGCTCTGGGTCATCTGGGGCAAGATGCGTCCAGCAAAGATACCAGCCTCAAGATCGTGAAGGAAGTGCCCGGCATTGATATTTTCATCGACGGACACAGCCATACCGTACTCGAAAAAGGCCTGATCGGTGATAACGGCACGTTGATCGCCAGTGCAGGTGAATACACCAAGTATCTGGGTGTGGTGGATCTATGGGTAGACGGCGGTAAGGTTGTCCAAAAGCAAGCGAAGCTGATCGATTCGACTCAAGCTGCCGGCGTTCAGCCGAATGCTGAAATTGCTGCATTAATCTCCTCCATTCAGAAAGATCAAGAACCTATTCTTAAAGAGGTGGTAGCACAAACGAGTGTAAATCTGGAAGGAGCACGCGAAAAGGTGCGTGCGGGTGAAACCAATCTTGGCGACTTGCTTACCGATGCTATGCGTGACGTTTCGGGGGCAGATGTGGCTTTAACGAATGGTGGCGGTATCCGCGCTTCCATCAAAGCAGGCACGGTTACCAAGGGAGACATCATCACTGTATTGCCTTTCGGCAACCAAATTGTTACCTTGAAAGTAAAGGGCTCTGACCTTCAGGCTGCACTGGAAAATGGCACAGCCGCCTACCCGGAACCAAGCGGGGGTTTCCCACAGGTGTCCGGTATCTCGTTCAAAATAGACACCTCCGCAGCCAAAGGCAGCCGTGTTCACTCCATCCTGATTGGTGGAAAGGCCCTTGATCCTGAGGCAACCTATACACTGGCTACCAATGATTTTACTGCCGTAGGCGGTGACCAATATACGATGTTCGCTAAATATCCACAAGCAGGTATGTTCGGATCGTTGGATGAAGCGTTAATCCGCTATATGCAAAAGACCGGCTCTACTAGCCTGCAAGTACAAGCGGACGGCCGTATTCAAGAAGCCAAGGCAGATGGAAAAGCTATTGTCCCTGCCACACAAACTGTACCGTCTGCTCCAGCCGCGACACCAGCACCTCAGCAGGAGAAACCACAATCCGATTCCACAGCGGCTGTAAAACCAGCACCTGCGAAATCGACACCTGCGAAATCGGCACCTGCAAAGCCTCAAACCGCCAAGCCACAGCAGGCATCGACTGCTGCACAAGCTGCAAATAGCCATGTATATGTTGTAAAATCCGGGGATACACTGTATGCCATTTCTCGCAAACACGGTACCACCTGGCAACAGCTTCAGCAGTTGAATAAATTGAAAAATCCTCACCGTATTTATCCAGGACAAAAGTTAGACCTCCCGGCCTAACTCCATAGCTAGTATAAGCAGCATTCGAAATCCAAGTGATTTTGGATGCTGCTGTATGTCAGGGAGTTTATAGATATGCGATAGTCCAAGCCCATTTGGACATCGCATATTTTTTTTGAAAGCAAGCCTTTTAACCGCTGACAAGTTGTGAAGCGAGAGGTATGATGGAGAAGAGTCATTCGGGCAGAAAACATTTGTCCTGTTATCCGTCGGGATCAGTTATGTGTGGAAGGAGTTCATTAAATGCAATACATTATTTATGATCTTGAATTTACTGTTAGCCGTAACGCCAGATATTCCTCTGAAATCATTGATATCGGTGCCGTCAAAGTTATTCAGGGAGACGATGGCCTATTCGTTGCAGATACATTTCACAGTTTTGTAAGACCATCGAATCGGCCTGTGCTCTCTACAGATACCGTTCAATTCACGGGTATTACTCAACGAGACATTGATGCTGCTCCACTCTTTCCTGAAGCCGTGAAGCAATTTATTGCCTGGCTCGGTACGGATTCGCCTTATTATTTATGCGCATGGGGTCCGGATGACCGTCAGAAGCTGGTGTCCCATTGTCGTACCCATCATGTAGATCTCGGCTGGATTCATAATACAAATGATATACAGAAGCAAATTTCCCGTCTGTTTAGTTCCAATGGAAAGTATCGTCAATTGAGCTTGTCTCAGGCGTTGGAATTGTGCAACATTGACTTTGACGGTCAACAGCATCGGGCATTGGATGATGCTGTGAACACCGCTCAGGTTTTCATGCACCATTTTGATCGTATTACTTTAGTTCATAATGCTGCTGACGATGAGGAAAGCCGCGGCTCGAAGCTCGTCTACTCTTCACCAGAAGAAGAACAGGAACAGTACAGTCCCTTCGGCAATCTCGCCAACCTGTTTAAGGACCGTTAAGCAGATAGCTCCCCGGCCCGTTCCGGGGTATCCCCCCCTGTTATTCCTGATTTCCTGCCTTTTTGTCGAAATAAAACGCCCCCCAGGTTCGCAGCATTTCTTGCATACGTTTGCGGTAACGTAAAGGTTCCAGAATTTCAGCCTCAGCTCCATAAGATGTGAGCCAATCCAGAAACTCACGGTCATGATTGACCGTCACCTCAAACAACAAGCTACCATCCGGCAAGTCCTTGAGAAGAGGCTTGATGAACAGTTCCTCTTCTTTAACCCGATATACAGAATTGGCGGAAAAACGTACCACAAACCGAATATTCTGGTTTCCTTTGGTCACCGACCAGGTACCTTTAAAAAACATTTCCATTTCAGATGTATTTTTTTGAAACGTATACGGCAAAATCCTCATATTCCGAAAGCGGCTGATCCGAAAGGTTCTCATAGCGGATTGCTTATGACAAAAACCAAGCATATAGAATCGCCGGTCTTGAGGAACCAAACAATAAGGATCTACTTGCACCAATGACACATCTTCGTTTTGAGGCGAGCTGTACTCCGCTTCAATTGTCTGCTGCGTAAGACTCGCCAAAACAATCAGCCTGAGCAGATAGGGCTGGTTTTCCCGATCAAGTGTCGAGCCGAGCCGGATGATATTTTTCATTTCCTGCGCGAAGCTCGTCTGGTCCATCTTTTTTTTCTGACTAGAGGCCATCACTTTCTCATAAGCACTTTCAAAAGCTGGCGGTAAGAGAGGCTTGATCGTTTCCATAATCTCTCCCAGCTTGGTAAAAGCCTCTGCCTCTTCTTCTGTCCAATTTAGAGGATACAAAGCAAAATTGCTAATAAAGATGTACCCCTTGCCATGCCCCATATTCGCGATCGGAATATGCATGGCGCTTAGCGCCTCCATATCTCGGTATATGGTACGTTCTGATGTTTCACAACGTTCGGCAAGCTCTCTTGCCAATATCCCCGGATTTGCCTGAACAATAGTAATAATCCGCATTAAACGTATCAACCGATCAGTCAAGGAAGTCTCTCCTTTACAAAAAGATAGTAAATTAGACTGACTAATTTGCACAAATAAACTAGCATAATTATCTATCTCAACCTATCATTCTCCGTAAAATGAACATCTCCTATCAATATTTCCTTATTAAAAAAGACTTTAGAGCTATACGCTTTAAACGATACAAAAGACCCACTCCATTTATTGCGTATGGACAAAAGTAACTCGGCTTCCTCCAGATAATCCATGTCTTCGCTTCTGGCTGCATATATAAGCAATTCATCTGCTTGTCTCGTAAGGATGAACGCTCCTCGCTCAGGTTCCCCTTTCTCGTACATACGCAACGCCTTTTTCACAATTGGGGACGTCTCATTCAGCTTTATGTATTTTTCCACCTTCGGGTTGGATGGCATGCTCAGCAAACCAAGATGATGCGTGTAATGGATATAGAGCTGGTCCGTCCGGATCAGCGTTCGCTTTTCCTGCGATGGCTTGCGCCAGCTCCACTCGATCATTCCAATCGTATGTCTTCCGGACGCGTGAGCAGGGATAGAAAACGTCAAAATAGCTTGTCTATATTTGCCCCGCCGCACATCCCCACAGTGAACAAACATGCAATCACCGTTTTCTGATTTTTTAAATCCAAGTCTCACCCCTTCAGCTTTTAATAAATTTACCCCGTTTTCTGGACTGAACTGAAGTTGAAGGTCACATCCCGATGCCTTCGGTATTAGGTTCCCTTTTCTTTTACGTATAGCTCCATAGCCCCATTCTATCAGTAGATTTACTTGTTTGGACCCATTCGCAGATATAGACTCTCTGTCCCATGTATACGTTACATTGAGCATTGACTTCACCACTGGTAAATTCCCCCTAAAAGAACATGTAACTCTAAATTAACAGTGTTATCTGACACTATATTGTCAGGGAACATATGTTTGATTGTGAAAATTATACATGGTAATCTTTATGAAAGGGGACCTAATTCGCGAAATAACATTTTAATCCTTTCAAATTGCATAAATACGCAAAAATAGCCCGGCGTATGCCGGGCTACATGATAGTCTACTTCATATATTTAAACTTATGAAATTGAGGTTTCTGTTAAAGAAATATTCGTTTTTGTGCAAACATCGGATATAGGAGCAAAAGTAGTGCTGTCCACAATGAGCTCCTTTGATAATGGTTTTCCATTGACAGTAATTTTTAAAATGGTATAGTTTTGTTCTCTTTCGTTCATATTCCAAAATCTCCTTTTATATCCATTTTTTATATATTTCAATTCATTCATATTCCTATCCAAGCCCTGATCAGGTGCGGATTATTCTTGACTGGTTTGCTGGGAAAAATGCCGGAAGGTTGCCGCTTCCTTGATATACCCGTTTTAGGGTACACTTAAACTAATATATCGAGTTTTTTTGATCATCTTTTCCCGTCTTTGTCGTCAGTATATTCTAAAATCTGCACCCAAACCATGATATTGTACGTAACCATGTGATGTGGGTAATGATCTATATCATCTAACATCCTGGTTTATCAAAAGGGGGACATCTCTTGGCACGAGCAACTTGTCACTTTGCCTTATACCGCCGCATTATCTGCGCTGCTATAGCGCTTTTGTTTATTTTTGGAGTCACCCGTGTACCCGAAGTTCATGCTGCTTATTGGGATGATGTATATCAAGGCTTTGAGCAGTTTTCACGCCTGCCCGGCGATGTGTACCAGCTCAAGGAAAGCTATCGCCAAACCCGGGAAGATCTGGAAAAGGCCCGTTCCAGCATTGAAACCTATCAGAAGCAAAACGCCCAACTGCTGGAGCAAAACCGCAAGCTGAATGACACCGTTACAGAACTAAAAAATCTTCAAGCCCAGCGCGATCAGGCTTCACACCGAAATAAAATGCTCATCATCACGGCTATCATTCTGCTGGCTGGTTATTTTATCGGTATCCGACTATTGCGTTACGGGATGCGTCGACGTTCGGGAAGATACTAACACCTGAAAGGATGAAAGGTCTGCATGGACATACAAGCAGGACAACACCATGATGAAAGTGTCGGTTCGGTCATAACGCTCGATCTGGCTGAAGGAGAGAAGCTGCATGTTCTGCATCCGCAGCAAATCATCGCATATCGCGGACCCAGTTCAGGCCGCAGTGATAAGCTGATGAATATTAAAGGCATGTATCGCAAGCACAAACTGATTCAAGCTGATTTCACAGGGGCTTGTCGGCTAATTGCCGCCCTTCCTCCTGGCTTTAGTCTGAAGATGATCAAGCTTGAAGGAAGCGATGATCTCTTATACGATTTTCGCAACCTGTTCTGGTACAGCTCCGGCATCCAGATGCGTACCAAGCTGTTAAGCATGAAAAACATGCTGTTTAGCCGTGATGTCATTAAAATGAAATTTGACGGGACAGGTCACATCGGTATTTTGACACAGGGATTGGTATGTCAAGAACAGCTTCATCCGTCAGAGCCGATCTATGTCGATGCAAGCAGCGTCATAGCCTATCCCGAAAATGCCAAGCTGGAGTTAACCGTATACGGTAACCATCTGGCCAGCCAGCATATGAACTATCAGTTTAAAATGACGGGACACGGTACCGTACTATTTCATGCAGGTGAGCATCATCGGCGGCTCCAGCAGGATATGAACGACGATGGTGTGATCAAACGATTTTTAAGGGAAGTCATTCCATTTGGTGGAGTGTTTATCAAATAGCCCTGCCATGCTATAATGGCAATGCTATCAATGAAGCGGTCTGTCCTCGTGACAGATGCTAATGAAGAAAATCCATGCTTAGCGCATGGGAGAGGTTCGCGAACTCCCTCTATAAAAAACTAACGATGCTTTGTCCTCCGCATTGAAAAATGAATTTGCGGGGCAAGGCCTGTTTTTTGTTGAAGCCGGTTCAAGAACTCTCTTTCTTCCAAGTGACAAGACGCTGTGTCTTACACCATTCCAAGAAGATCGAGAGGTTTTTTTATGTTTGCAAACGAAAAAGCAGTCGTCGTATTCAGCGGCGGCCAAGACAGCACAACCTGTTTATTTTGGGCAAAAAAACATTTTGCCGAAGTAGAAACTGTGACGTTCGATTACGGTCAACGCCACAAGCAGGAAATCGAAGTTGCCGCCGGAATTGCCAAAGAGCTAGGTGTTCCGCAAACGGTACTGGATATGAGCCTGCTCAACCAACTTGCCCCGAATGCCCTCACACGTTCCGACATTGACATTACTCAAGAGGAAGGCGAACTGCCTAGCACATTTGTAGACGGTCGCAACCTATTGTTCCTGAGCTTTGCAGCGGTTCTCGCCAAGCAAAAAGGAGCGCGCCACATCATTACAGGCGTATGCGAAACAGATTTCAGCGGCTATCCCGATTGCCGGGATTCCTTTATTAAATCGCTGAACGTTACACTGAACCTTTCAATGGACTATCCCTTTGTGATTCATACCCCGCTCATGTGGTTGAATAAGGCCGAAACCTGGCAAATGGCCGATGAGCTGAAGGCTTTTGAATTTGTGAGAACCCGTACATTAACATGCTATAACGGCATCATTGGCGATGGCTGTGGGGAATGTCCTGCCTGCAATCTCCGTCGTGCTGGACTGGAGCAGTATCTCACGGTTCGCGGCGCTTCATCCCAGGGAGTTGAAGGCCATGCGTGAGCCAGGTACCTTTCGTATTGTCGACAAGCTTCAGCAGTTTGGGACAGACATTGAGCGCTCTCAGCTCCGGTATCACCGCAAACGTGTACTCGTCAGCAAACAGTTTACGTTCGATGCAGCACACCATTTGCACTGTTATGAAGGCAAATGCAAAAATCTGCATGGTCACACCTATGTCGTCGTATTCGGCATAAGCGGTATACCAGGAGAAACAGGGCTGACGCTGGATTTTGGCGATATCAAAACGATCTGGAAAGAGCGAATTGAGCCTTTTCTGGACCACCGTTACTTGAATGAGACGCTTCCTCCAATGAATACAACGGCGGAAAATATGGTCGTCTGGATCTTTGAACAAATGGAGTCAGCCTTGACCTCGGATGTATATTGCAATCGTGTTGAAGGGGGACGTACCGAGTTTGTACGGCTGTTCGAGACACCTACCAGCTACGCCGAGTTCCGACGGGAGTGGATGTTCGATGAGTAATACTATAACTGCTAATACCATAAATACGCACCAACCTATGACTACACCCGACAAGGCTAAAGCAGCCTCTATTCCTGTACTGGAGGTGTTTGGTCCCACCGTTCAGGGCGAAGGGATGGTCATTGGTCGTAAAACGATGTTTGTGCGTACCGCAGGCTGCGATTACCATTGCTCATGGTGTGACTCCGCTTTTACCTGGGATGGCAGCGCCAAAGATCAAATTCGCCGTCTGAGTGCCACTGAGATATGGCAGGAACTACAGTCCATCGGCGGCGAACGGTTCTCGCATGTGACCCTTTCCGGAGGTAATCCTGCCCTGCTGCCACAGCTCGGGATGCTAGTTACCCTGCTACGCAGTCAAGGCATGGCCATCGCCGTCGAAACCCAAGGTTCCCGCTGGCAGGAATGGCTGTACGATATCGATGAGGTGACCTTGTCCCCGAAGCCACCCAGCTCTGGCATGACGACCAACTGGGACGTGCTGGATGATATCGTAGCCCGTCTGTCAAATCAAAAGATAGCTGGAGCGTCCAAGTCTGCGACAAACGTCTCGATCCCAACGTGCAGCAAGCAATATGAGGATGAATCAGTCAGACTCTACACTGGAGCATGCAGCCTGAAGGTCGTGATCTTCGATGACACCGATCTTGCCTATGCCCGCACCATTCACGAGCGCTATCCACACGTACCGTTGTTCCTCCAGACGGGTAACCCCGATGTGAACACGGAGAACACTGGACAGATCGCAGAGTCTCTTTTACATCGTTATGAATGGCTTATCGACCGAGTTATGGACGATACCCGACTCAACGATGTAAGAGTCCTCCCGCAGCTCCACACCCTCGTATGGGGCAACAAACGCGGCGTATAACATGCATATACAATATATTCCATATAAGCTGTATGTGATACACAAGATACGTCAAATTAGTCGAGTACACCCTCGACACCTCAAAGCTATAAAACAAGAGAAACCCTCGTCCGTGAGGACGGAGTTTCTCCATAAAATAACGCTCTTTAAATATAAGGAGCGAAATCTCACTTCTGCCCAACCGACAGGTAAACGAGCAGGGATTTTATGGTGATGACGGCGGTCGGCAGCGGAGCGGAGGATTTGAAGCTGGAGAAGCGATAGTGTTCGCCTTTGAAATGGGATTCTAACCTATGCATCTTTTAAATGATCAGCAAGAATCCCATTTCAACAGCGATCGGAAGCTCAAATCCTTCGCGGAGCGGCCTCTCCACCACCATAACTCCCTACCTTTTTACCACTAAACCAACTTTAAGGAGCCTCACTCAATATGACCGGAAGAAAACCCGAAGAAATGACCGACGTTACCCTGCTTGGTAACCAAGGCACACAATACACTTTTGCTTATGATCCTGCCATTCTCGAAAGCTTTGATAATAAACACCCGTACCGGGATTATTTTGTGAAGTTTAATTGCCCGGAGTTCACCAGCCTGTGCCCGATTACAGGACAGCCTGATTTTGCAACCATCTACATCAGCTATATTCCTGATATTAAAATGGTTGAAAGCAAGTCCCTTAAGCTGTACCTGTTCAGCTTCCGCAATCACGGTGATTTTCACGAGGACTGCGTTAACATTATCATGAATGACCTGATCAAGCTGATGGACCCGCGTTATATCGAGGTGTGGGGCAAGTTCACGCCACGCGGCGGCATTTCCATTGACCCCTATACAAATTATGGAAAACCGGGAACCAAGTATGAGCAAATGGCCGAGCATCGCATGATGAATCATGATATGTACCCGGAGACCGTAGATAATCGATAAGCTCATAGCTCTTCTGACCCAGTGTAAAAATACCAAGGGGCTATCCTGTAAAAGTCTTAAAACGACTCAGGGACAGCCCCTTGATATTTATGAAAAATAGGATGAATTTATATACTCATAAAATTATAGGTTTGGAATTGGGCAAAAATGGACTTCAGAGCATGAACTCAAGATGCCGGTCGTACTTGTGAGTTTTACACACTCAGATCAAATTTTGATTTTTTATATTCATAAGGGGTTTTGCCCATAACTTCCTTAAAAGCTTTTCTAAATGATTTTTCATTTGGAAAGCCAGCCTCGTAAGAAATTTCTGTAAGTGGCTTATTCGTTGTTTCCAATAAATCAATTGCCTTTTCCAAACAAAGAACTTGCTTGTACTCCGTAAACGTCTGACCTGTATATTCATGAAACATTCTCGACAAATAGGCCTCCGAATAGCCGCAGATTCGAGCTGTTTTCGCCAGGCTAATATTTTCAGCATAATGCTCTTTAATAAAATCCATAATGGTCTTTATCTTTTGCTGCTTTTCACTAAATATTTCTGGCTGTAAGTCTGCTGCCTGACTAAAATGATTAACAAGCAAATACTTAAGTTCAATAATTCGGCTTTGCTCTAAAATATAGTCATATCTTCCTTTGGAAACATGCAGGTTATATATATCCATAAACAACTCTCTTAATTTAGAAAGTATAGTATGTTCAACTTCTCGCTCTTGCGTGTTTAATTGGATGAATACTTGTTCATTGGCAAAAAAGGTAGCTGGAAATTGCAATACAACGACTTGATTTTCCGTAATACTTTGGGTGGAGTGCGGTACATTGCTGTTAATAAACAGTGCATCCTTTTCCTTCAAAATGGTTATCTTTCCTTCATGCCACACCTTCAGACTTCCACTTGTACAATAGATTAATTCCATATTGCTGTGAAAATGCATCGGGATGACTCTTTCTGTATCTGTCGATTGAAACATAAAGAGGTTAATCATTTTTCTTCTGTCTATTTCGATATGTTCATATATTTTTTTCATACGACACCTCAGTAACCAGCTATGAGTAATCAACAGTAATTTATATTCAGTCATATACTCTAATACTCATACTATACCGATAGTAAAATGCCTACACAAGCTGAAATCTATCCAGTCGACCAATACAAAAAAAGGCAGTTCTTCTCGCAAACGGAGTCTTGAACAGCCTTTTCTTGCCTGCTTGTAGCTCTACAGGTGAAAGATACTCATATCGTTTTAAGGATTGATTATGACATCACATTCCTGTAGCTGATAAATCTCAATTTTCCCTTCATTGTCTCCTGCTTCAAGTACCACAGTGCGTTGTTCCGTATCCTCCAGGAAATACCGCAGAGTAAATACTTCCTCGCCTTCGTTCAGAAAAATCTCCAGACTTGAGCTTTCTATAAATATTTGCATGTCTGCAAGTTGATTGGCTAACGTTGCTTTTCTGTACTCCCTCTGGTTGGTCAACCAGTTTGTTCTCCATACGGTTATACTGTTTTCTGCCGAATCATAGTTAATTTCCACAGCATTTCTTATGATCATTTTGAAGTTTTCTGTAAGCTTCGATAAATGAACAATGCATTCCACCTGCAAAGAAGGCAGCAGCCAAACCCCATTTTTGTGAATGTCCTTCTGGGAATGCACACCCTCCAGTCTTAACAATTGTAATTCCGGCAATGGTTTTTGATAGAGCACACCGTTAGATAGCACTATTTCTCTAGGTAAAGTCAGCGCATGAATCCAGCCTTCCTGAATGGTGGGAACAGCCCTCTCCGCTTCTTCATTCATGCCGCTCATCCACCCAAACATAATGGTTCTGTCATTCACCTTAAATGACTGTGGCGCGTAGAAATCAAACCCTCGATCAAGCTCTTTAAAATGGGCAAGGTTCCCGATAAATTTTCCTGTATTCATAAATTTCCCAACCATATATCCCGATTGGTTAGGGTTTCTATAATATTCGCCTGCTTCCGGTAAACCCTGTGGAGAGAAGACAAAAATATCATTTTCCGCAAAATGAAGTAGATCAGGACATTCCCACATATATCCGAATTCACGATCATGCTCCAAAAATGATCCTTGGCATTCCCAAACAGACAAATCTGTGGATTTGTAGATAAGCGTATCTCCAGTCAAATCCTCTCTTTGAGCGCCCACGATCAGCCACCAGCTCCCATTCCGATCTCTCCATACTTTGGGATCTCGGACATGTCTGGTATAGCCCTTGGGATGTTCGAATAAGGGGCCCATTTTCTGAAAATGCTCCCCGTCCTCCGAGATGGCTGCGCATTGATAGCTTTCCTTGACACCGTCATCCCTGATTACATTTCCTGTGTAAAACAGATACAGTTTTTCCTGATGCACTATGGCGCCGCCGGAATAAATGCCGTCCTTGTCATACCATTCCGAAGGCTCTAGCGCAACACTTTTCCTTTGCCAATGCACCAGATCGCTGGAAACAACATGACCCCAGCATTTGTTTCGATGTTCGGTTCCTTTGGGGTTCCACTGATAGAACACATGATATTGATGCTTGAAAAAGGCAAGTCCATTAGGATCATTTAATAGCCCGTAGGGAGGAGTAATATGATATTTAAGATGATAAGCGTCGCTTTTATTCATGTTGATCCTCCCGTAACAAAGTAAAACTAAAGCTTAGCAAAGTTTCCTGTGAGCTTGAACCGATATAAACCTCAAATTCGCCAGGTTCACTCTTATATTCCATTTCACGTCCATAAAATTTAAGCATGTCTTCATCCACTGAAAATTCAACAATTTTAGTTTCGCCGCTGTGCAAAAATACTTTTTTGAAGTCTTTTAATTCCTTCACTGGCCTTGCCACACTTGCAAATTTATCGCGAATATATAATTGAATCGTTTCTTTCCCAGCATACGTTCCAGTGTTGGATACAGAAATGCGGATATCCACTGACTCATTTGTTTTCATTTCCTTTTGGCTGACGGTTAATAGACTGTATTCAAATGAGGTATAGGATAGGCCATAGCCAAACGGATACAAGGGTTCGTTCACTTCGTCTATATATCGGGACGCAAAGCGGTAAGAGCCATTTTCTTTTAAATTCGGTCTGCCTGTATTCAGCTCATTGTAGTATACCGGAATCTGACCGACGCTACGTGGAAAGGTCATCGCTAATTTCCCAGACGGATTTACTTCTCCATACAGTATATTGGCCAGCGCTTCTCCGCCCATCGTGCCCGGATACCAGGCCTGAATAATCGCGTCCACCTTTTCAGCAACATCGGTAAGGATCAAAGGTCTTCCACTATATACGATCAGAACGATCCTTTTGCCCAATAAGCTTAATTCATGAAGTAGTCTCAACTGCGGCTCTGGAAGCGCCGGGTTCGTTCGTGATCCACCTTCTCCGCTCTGATAAATACTTTCTCCCAAGGCAAGGACTATGACTTCTGCTTCATTTGCATTCCTAATGGCTTCTTGCAGTAGATCTTCCTCCGAGCTTGTTTCCACCGCCAGTTTGTCCGCATATTTATCGAACGTTTTCCTTGCATCAACAGGCAGCAGATAACTCCCCCTGCATACCGAGAGATTGTCGGGGCCAACCAGCTGTAACAACCCCGTTTTCAAATTTATAGTGTCTGTCTCCTCCCCCTTAATCGCCCACATGCCCAAGGTAGAATTTTCTTCTGCATAGGGACCAATCAAAGCTATCTTCATTTCCCTTGATAACGGTAATACATTATTTTCATTTTTCAGCAGCACCACAGATTCCTCTGTCAGGGATAGTGCCGCTTGTTTATGATCGTCTGACAAAATGCTGCTGGTTGAACGTTTAACGATTTCCTGTAATCCGCGGAATGGGTCCTCAAACAGCCCCAAATCATTTTTCAGCTTTAAGACACGGTATACAGCTTCATTCAGAAGCTCCAGCATATAATCGTTACCAGTTATTACATTCTTCAATTGATTAGCGTACACAGCCGTTTTCATATCCACATCCACGCCCGCCAACAGTGCCAGCCTGGCGGCAGAAGTCTCGTCTTCGGCATAACCATGCATGATTAGCTCTTCAATAGCGGCGTAATCCGAGATCAATACACCGTCAAAATTCATTTCCTGTCTTAATACATTACGGTTAAGCCACTCGTTTCCAGTCGCAGGGATCCCATTCAATGTATTAAATGCCGTCATGACAAGCTTGGCACCCGCTTCTATTGCAGCTTGATATCCAGGCAAATAATATTCTCGCAATGCATGCTCAGATAGATCCACGGCATTGTATTCCCGTCCGGCGACAGGTGCTCCGTAAGCGGCAAAATGCTTGACACAAGCAGCAATTTTATGGGCTGGTACGGCTCCACCTTCCAAGTTGTTTCCCTGGATTCCCAGCACTACGCTCTGGGCATATTTCTGCGCCAGCAAGGTATCTTCACCAGGCGATTCCATCACCCGCCCCCAGCGAGGGTCTCTCACCAAATCTACCATAGGGGAAAAGGTTACATGAATGCCTTCCTCGTAGCACTCCCGGGCGGCAATCGAAGCGGCATTCTCTACCTCCTCATAGTTCCAGCTACATGCTTGAGCGATCGGAATCGGGAAAATGGTTCGATATCCGTAGATAATATCTGCCATGAATAACAGTGGGATTTTATGAGCCGATTTCTCCAAATAATCGGTTTGCAATCGAATTATTTTTTCCGGGTTGGTAATGTTTAATATGGAGCCCGTATTATAAATATTATAGTCCGTATTTAGCCCCAGTTTTTTCAAAGGGCCCGTCACAACCGTATCCATGTCTCCTTCAAAAAAATCACCGGTCAGTTGAATAAGCTGACCAATTTTCTCTTCTATTGAAAGGGTATTCAATTTTTCAAGCAATGTTTTGTTGTCCATGATTTTCTCCACTAAATTTTATTTGTTCTCTACTTTTTCTTTAAATCCAAAGATCCACGTCAACGCAAATGCGACACCAAAACCGATTAAACAAACGAAAGCATACAGAAAAATCTGATTATTCAAATACAGCAACAAACCAGGTATAGCTGTAATCGACATGCCTGTGGCCTGAACATTAAAGATACGTGCAAAGAATCCTCCAACTGCTCCCCCAATCAAGCCCATCACGAATGGTTTGCCATATCGAATGTTCACCCCAAAAATAGCGGGTTCTGTAATGCCGAGTAGTGCAGACACAGCAGACGGGTAAGCAATAGATTTGGTTTTTAATCTTTTGGATTTCAAGCCGACAGCTAACGCCGCACCCGCTTGTGCACAAATAGATGCCGAGCTAATCGGATTAACCATATTCCAGCCGCCATCTACCAGCATTTGTATTTCGATCAGGTTGAGCGCATGGTGCAGCCCGGTAACGACAATAATCTGATTAATGCCACCATAAATAAACCCGCCAATGCCAAACGGCAACTTCAAAATAGCTGTAACTGCCGATAATATTAAAACCTCTACTTCATGGAAGATGGGACCAATCACGAACAAGCCCAGTACCAGTGTGAGCAACAATGTCAGAAACGGTGTCAGAATCAAATCCAATGCCTCAGGAACGGATTTCCTGATTCTTTTCTCCATCATCGCTCCCACGATCCCTATAATGAACGCCGGCAGAACGGAGCCCTGATAGCCTGCGATTTTAATGAAGCCTAAAAATAAAAGAGGTTCCTTCACATGTTGAGCGACATCCCAGGATGTAGGTAATGAAGGACTTACGAGCATGAGTCCGAGCAAAATCCCCAAGATCGGCGACCCGCCAAACACTCTGAATGCTGACCAGCATACCAGCACAGGTAAAAAGGCAAACGCGGTATCGGTCAGTATTTGCGTAAATAATATGAAATTCGCAGAAATATCATCCGGTGTAAGTCCAAATAACTGAAGCAGTGCAGGCTGAGTTACCAAGCCCCTAACTCCCATAAACAAGCCGGTAGCTACCAATGCAGGGATAATGGGAACAAATACATCCCCGAAAACGCGGATCATTCTTTTGAAAAAGTTATCATCTTGGGTTGAGGCCTTCTCTTTCAGCTCTGCCTTCGATGTCGCAGATACGTTCTGGCCGACCATCGCTTCGTAAACCTTGTTCACGGTACCGGTTCCAAAAATAATCTGATATTGTCCAGAGGTAAAAAACACCCCTTTTGCCTTATCAATATTTTCGATAAATTCATCATCAATGATGTCCCTGTCTTTTACAATCAATCTCAGCCGTGTGGCACAATGTGCCATAGAAATAATATTGTCTTCTCCGCCAAGCCCTTTAATGACATCCTGGGCTATTTTAACGTATTCTTTTTCAAGACTCATCAGTCTTCTTCCTTTCCTCTGTTCCTCTTAGTTAGTCTGAACCCTTAAAACTTGGACTAATATGCCTCTTAAGAATAACATGACTGCGCTTTCAAACAGTGCGATTATTTTACTACATTAAGGTCAAATTTTGACCTTTTTATACCCTTGGCTATAAATAACACCGAGAAATCGGCTTTGTACGGGAACAAAAAATGCACCTTCAGAATGAGCACTGGATAACTTCATAGTTGATCCGGTGTATTTTAAAGGTGCACCTTTAATTGTCCTATTTGGTTACTTTGTGACTTTTAACTGAACACTATTAGCTGTATAGACCACCTTCACTTTATAATTGCTTGGTAAACCCGCTGCTTCAATGGAAGAGAATGCCCCATTGCGTTTACCATAGGTTATAATGGTGGCGCCGCTAGCTGGTACATATTTATTAGAAAAATTCAGGCGTAATTTCCCGTTAAGTTGGGCTGTTCCCTTAATTTTGAGCACATCATTTTTACTTTGCAGGTTGAGCTCAAGTTTTCCCTTGGCAGTTTGTTTGTAATTCCCGCTAACAACCAGCTTTCCAGAATTATTTTTAAGAAGAGTTCCCCCGTTATTTGTAACTGCGCCCCTTCCGAAGGCCGTCTCCGAATTCCCTGCAAGTATGCCTTGATCGATCTGTGTACCGCCGGTATACGTATTGCTACCCATAAGCTTCAACGTACCTGTGCCCTTTTTAGTCAGCTTTCCAACCCCAGAAATATGGTTGCGCCAGCGATCCAATGCATTGAAACCGCCTTTGGAGGAGTCCATATTGACTGTAACATTATTGACGAAAGCACCGTAGCCATCCGCAGCGGAAAACAGGTCTAATCGTCCCCATCCTTCGGCATCGTCAAGCACAGGATATCCAGATGGAAGACCTGTAGTGGCCAATACCCAACGGCGTTGTGTGCTATCAAGGTAAGGCAGGCGTGTCTCCAATAATACCTCCGCTCCTTTAGGCACTGTCATTGGCTTCGTCGTTGGATTAATTGGGCTGAATCCGTACGTTAATCGTTCATTATAATTCTTTTTATTCGTGGCATAGTTGCTTTATCGATCTGGGGCTGTACCCTTTTGGGACAACAATTGCGTATGAGCATCCTGATAAGCTGCTTTCTTCAAGCTGCTATTGGCTGGATCGGACAGGATGGCAGCCGCCATCGCTGTTGCCATGACACGTCCCCCCATAACATCAAGTGGGGAATGCATACCAGCAACAACGCGGTTATTACCCAGCTCCGAAGCTCGTGTCAGCAATTCCTGATAACGCTCCGGCATGGCATAGGCCATGGCAATAGAACTGAGATACGCAGCATTGGTATGACCGCTAGGAAAGCCGCCATCATTAGTAGCATCAGATTTGAGTGCAGGGATCAGACTGGGAACAACCACTGAATTATCGCTCCAGCGGAACGGACGAGGATAGCTAAAGTAAGATTTAGCCGGGTTGGTCGTAGAGTAATCCCCACGCAAGGTATTGACCAGTTTCACGATGTTACCAAGACTGGAGCTTGTGTCCCCTACATTCGTTCCCTCATCTTCATATTTTTTAGTTGTGGCATCAGCCGGGACGTCGTTGATTGTTGTCGTCGCACCTGCCTTCTTTCGATAGATATCAGTAAGCGAACCCAGACCGTCGATTATACTGTAGCTCTGATTTCGGCGATCATCCAAGTAAGCCGCATCGGCCTCACCGGCAGTGCGACGGGCAGCGATATCGATCACCTTTTGAATATTAGCGTCCAGTACACTGCTGTTTAGCTTGGTGCCTGTGTCCCAGGTAGCGCCAGGAGTCCAAAGCTTATTAAATTCAGAAAGCAATCCGAGAGTCGAATTGGAGCTTTCCGTCTTATTAGCAGCACTATTATTTTTATAATGATCTACAAAATACCCCCATGACGGTTCTGTTGGAGTTACTGTTGTTGGCAGCGTGGCCGCACTCGCATAACTTCCACCTAGAGAACCTAGAAGTAAAGGTAAAGATAATAATGCAACTGATAATGGTTTCTTTAGCAATTTCATTCTCAAATCAGATCCTCTCTTCTCTTGTGCTCTGCATACTGTTTCTACGGAGCTATTATCTATACAACAAGATGTATGACATAAAGAATCATATCTTAAGTTTGTTAAATAAAGAGCTTCGTTCTGTTAAATTTTGCTTGCTTATTTATATGTAAAAAGAATATCAACAACATTCAACATGGAACCAATTCATGCAAATATCATACACTCAGGGCAAGTTAATCTGTTGTGAAATAAAGGATCGAGCAATAAAGAGTATCCAGCAGAATGGGCAAGCAGCGAGGAGGAAAGAGGGGCTTTATCCCCCTTTCAGCCATTTGCTGCAAATGGATTGCTTCCTATATCTTAAAATATACATACATACCCGGAGGTTGCCATGACTACTAAATCGGCTACAAAAAAAGAAACGGGCCAATCGCTCCCCCTCCCGGGGCCGCAAGCGAAAAGCACCGTTTTTGTAATTCTGATTGCGATCAGTTTCGTTCATCTGTTCAATGACTCGATTCAATCGGTCATTCCAGCGATCTTTCCAATCCTGAAGGATTCTATGAGCCTAAACTACACGCAGATCGGCTGGATTTCATTCGCCATCAACTTCACAGCTTCGATCATGCAGCCTGTAATTGGCTTGTTTTCGGACAAACGGCCTACGCCCGCTATCCTTCCTATCGGTATGGGCTTTACGCTGACTGGCATGCTGCTGCTCGCCTATGCTGCCGATTATAAAGCAGTGCTAGTCGCAGTCATCTTCGTAGGTCTGGGCTCAGCTGCCTTTCACCCGGAAGGCTCGCGCGTATCCCATATGGCGGCAGGATCACGCCGGGGATTGGCACAATCCATTTTCCAGGTCGGCGGCAATGCAGGTCAATCACTGGCACCGATGCTCACGAGCTGGATTTTTATCCCGTTGGGGCAATTTGGCGCCATCTGGTTCACAGGTATTGCGGCAGCCGGGATTGTAGTGCAATCGTTCATTGCCCGCTGGTACGGTAACGTCCTGCGTACAGAAGGCATTGCACGCAAAAAAGCGGCAACACGCCGTATGAAGCCCGAAGTGCGCAGCCGCATTATGTTTGCCATGATTGTCCTCATTCTGCTGGTATTTGTTCGTTCGTGGTATTCGACGTCGGTCGGAAGCTACTATGCGTTTTACCTGATGGAAGTATTTAAAATGCCATTGGCTGATGCACAGTTGTACATTTTCCTGTTCCTCGGAGCTGGAGCCTTGGGCACCTTCTTTGGCGGCCCGCTGGCAGACCGGTTTGGTAAACGCAATATGATTTTTCTGTCCATGGTATTAGCTGCACCACTGGCCCTGCTATTGCCTTATGCCAACCAATTCTGGACGGCGATCCTGCTGGCGATTATCGGATTTATTATGTTGTCCAGCTTTTCGGTCACAGTCGTATATGCACAGATGCTCGTGCCTGGCAAAATCGGAACGGTGTCCGGTCTCATTACAGGCTTGGCTTTTGGTCTGGGTGGGGTGGGCGCACTTGTGCTCGGCAGTTGGATCGACAAAGTAGGCATTACCAACATCATGTTCCTGTGTGGCTTTTTGCCACTGCTCGGCATTTTAACATTTCTACTTCCTACAGACAAAACCCTCAATCGCTGGGCGGAAGAAAATGGAGCCGAAGTGTAACAGGCTAACGTGCGGCGGTCATCTCGGCCGCTGCACACCTTCATAAACAACTAACTCAAGCCACATTCCTCACTTCTTCCCCACTCTTCACCTCTCCTCCATTCCTTACTTCTACTCCAACCCATTCTCTACTTCTACCAAACGCTTTAAAATACGACGCTTCCGATACAGCATTTTCCCCGCCTCAGCTACGTCATGAATAGCACCTCGATTGGCCATGGAGCCAAACAAGATGCCCGCAATTGGGACCATTTGCAGTAGCTTTTTCCAACCAAACTGATCACGATAAGTGTTAATGACTTCTCTCCATCCTTGCATTTGCGAAAAAACCTGTGCCTGACGCGAAGGATCATCGAACAAGGCCAGTTCCTCTAATACAGCCTTTTTCCCCACAATATCAGATGAAGCAAATTGCATACATTTAATAATAAAAATGCGTTCCTGCTTATCATGAGGGTTAAAGCCATAGCACAAAGCGATTTCCTGAAGCACCTTGAGTGACAAGCCGAGCAAAATAGGAATATCCGCCGCAATCGTAAACACACCGCCTATCCCCGTAGTTGCTCCCTGAGCGGTGGCAAAGGTAATGCGCCCCGACGTTATATCGTCCGCAGTCTGATCCATGATCGTTAGCGGTAGCTCAGCCACCTGCTTCAAATCCCACAGAGAATCGTCACTATGCTCAGCATTTGTATTTTTCCCGCCACGGGGCTGATCCTCCGTATCTAAGACGGAATCTGCACTATTTTGCTTAATCATATATTCACAGGCCGTTTTGTTCAGCCTGCTCAGAACCGTTTCTTCTTTCACCAAATATTTGCCGCCATTCTGAATGAAGCTGCCCAGCTCGTTTAGCAGTTGCTCCAGCTTGTCTTTAATGATTTTCGGCGTCAGCCGATCCAGCAGCATAAAGGGCCACCTGCCGATTTTTTCCCAGAAAAAAATATCCTTCTGCTCCTTCTCCCACTTCTCAATCTGCTTTAGCTCTTGGTGCAATATATCCTGACTTTCACGATATTCTATCAGCGGCTTCATAAGCGTAGATGTCTCCTTTTGACT
Organism: Paenibacillus ottowii; assembly: GCF_006874425.1. Taxonomy (GTDB): domain Bacteria; phylum Bacillota; class Bacilli; order Paenibacillales; family Paenibacillaceae; genus Paenibacillus; species Paenibacillus ottowii. Next base: position 297,313 of record NZ_VIJZ01000001.1, on the reverse strand, counting down.
ATGTTAGTTTATGTATGGATAATACGTAAGTAAGGCGAGTTCAGGTTTCTTTTTTTAGCAAACAAGATTGATATATTAGATTAAAATTTGTTCAGATCGGAGTGTAATGATGAATAATATAGAGCTTGTCCCTTACCATTGTGAGCATGATGCTATTTTACATACCTTTTATTTGCCTGAGGAGCAAAAGCAATTTACTGGAATGCCAGATGACATGCTGGCACTGGCCAAGGAAGACCCACACCGCCATCCTGTCGTGATTACGGCTACCGGAAGACCGGTTGGATTTTTTATTTTATATGATGGAGATGAATTAGCAAACTATACGAATACTTCTGAGGCACTGCTACTGCGTGCGTTTTCTATTCATTACGCAGATCAAGGACAAGGATTCGCTAAACAAGGACTGCTTTTGCTACCACAGTTTATTTCTAGACACTTCCCACATATTCGCGAGATTGTACTGGGCGTCAATGCCCGTAATCTTTCTGCTCAAAGTCTTTATCTCAAATGCGGCTTTATCGATGAAGGTAACACAAAAATGGGACAACACGGCTTGCAGCATATTTTTAAAATGTGCCTGTAACGCTGCTTCGATTGCCCTCGTAAAACAAAAGCTTTCGGCACAAACGCCGAAAGCTTTTATCATTAAATTTCGCCAATGGAAAAGCTCAATTTGTAGTTACCAAACTTCGTAAGCTCATCCAGCATCGTATTTAACTCTGACTGTGAAGACATGCGTACCCGCATCCAATAACAGCCCTCCCCACTCACCCGATGGATTTCGACGATAGAGGGATGCTCCCGTGCAAAAGCCTGAAAAGCACTGTGAGTCGTTCCTGAATTTAAAAAAACCGTAATAAAGGCATGGATCGTCTGTCCAATTTTTCCAGGGTTCCAGCGCAACGTATAACCCTCGATGATGCCCGCGTCCTGCATTTTTCGCACACGTGCCCCTACTGCTTGACCCGTCAAATGAACAAGCTGACCGACCTCCTTATGCGTTAAAGAGCTGTCTTCAATCAGATGATGAAGGATGCGCAGGTCGGTCTCATCAGGTACGAATAGTTCCATAGTTATTTTTCCTTTCATGATGAAACGAGAATGCTGATTTTCCTTTCAGCAAGCCGTAGCCTGTATCTATTTCCGTCAGGTATGATTGTAGCAGAAACAAAGAACAGCCGAAAATACAGTCGGTCAAAAAACATTTACGATCAAAGGAGCTTCCATATATGAAAATCACACTAATCCGCAACGCAACCTTGTGGATCGAATACGCTGGAATAAAATTTCTGATTGATCCGATGCTGAGTGATGCTGGGATAAACCCACCGGTCCCTAACACGGAAAACACCCGCCGTAATCCGCTCGTTCCCTTGCCGCCGCAATGGCAGACGCTTGGCCAGCCTGACGTAGTCATCGTCACACATTTGCATCTGGATCATTGGGACCCGGCGGCAGTACGCTGGCTGGACAAACAAATCCCTGTCTTCTGCCAGCCCGGAAATGAAGAACAAATCACAGCCGACGGTTTTACACAGGTTGCTCCGATTGCAGTGGCTGGCTCAGTCGGGAAAATCGAGGTTAGCCGTACAACCGGGCATCACGGAACCGGGGAAATCGGGGAACAGATGGGACCCGTATCCGGCTTTGTATTTCAGGCTCCAGGCGAGCCTGTCGTTTATGTGGCTGGGGATACCATTTGGTGCAGTGAAGTTGCGGAAGCACTGGATGAATACCACCCTGACTGGACGATCGTGAACGCTGGAGGAGCGCGGTTTACGGTGGGCGATCCTATTATTATGACTGCCCAAGATGTAACGGCTGTTGCACAGCATGCCCCTTACACCCAAGTCGTTGCTGTGCATATGGAAGCAATCAACCATTGTGTGCTGACTCGCTCCGAGCTTACAGAACATATCCACCGTGAAGGTTTGCAGGAACGCGTCCATATTCCGGTGGATGGAGCGACGATTTCGGCATAAGGCGACCATCCTGAATCACCATTTGCGCCCATTTTGCATATATTGGATTTCAAAACGCCTAAAAGAAGGGATTATTAAATGAATTGGCAATATCAACATCCTTATTATGGTACAGAAACCCAATGTAAAGAAGTTCCGATTGCTTTTCCTCCCCAGCATCAATATAGACAGCCGGGGTTGGAATACCTGGTGGTTCCACGCCCTATCTTTGATAATCCAAAGTATATCGGCACGGGAAAGCTTCAGGATCGGGTGGCTATTATCAGCGGCGGGGACAGTGGCATTGGTCGTGCAGTTGCAGTGGCATTTGCCAAGGAAGGGGCCGATGTGGTCATTGCCTATCTCGATGAGCATCGAGATGCTATGGAAACCCGTGATGTCATTCACCGGCTTGGCCGGCGTTGTTTGCTAATTCCGGGTGATCTAAGGCTAAGAAGCAACTGCTGTCTGGTTGTTCAAAAAACGATGGAAACCTTCGGTCGTATTGATATCCTCATTAATAATATGGGTGTTCAGTTTGTGCGTGAATCGTATCTGGATATCAGTGAGCAGCAGCTTCGTGATACGTTTGACACAAATATTATTTCCTTCTTCCATATGACTACAGAAGCCTTGCCGTATATGCGGGCTGGGGCCAGCATCGTCAATACGGCATCGGTTACAGCCTATGTTGGGCAAAAGAATCTGATTGACTATTCAGCTACCAAAGGAGCCATTGTCAGCTTCACGCGCGCTTTGGCTAACAATCTGGTCGATCAGGGTATTCGGGTGAATGCCATTGCTCCCGGTCCGATCTGGACTCCGCTGAATCCGGCCACACAGTCGACCGAAGTCATCCGCACCTTTGGCAGCAATACGCCGATGAAGCGGGCCGGGCAGCCTTATGAATTAGCTCCTGCCTATGTGCTGCTGGCTTCGGATGATGGCTCCTACATTACCGGTCAAACGCTGCATGTGAACGGCGGACAAATGGTGACGACATAGTTGGGTTGGCTAATAGCCATAAGGCCTAACATTACAAGCAAACCTCCAGCATCCACAAGTTAAGTGGGACTGGAGGTTTGTTTATTTTACAATAATGAATATAAGCTTAGACTGATCTTTTGTTTTTGTTGTAAATATCGAAGGCAACCGCCAGCAGCAGTACCAAGCCCTTGATGCCTTGCTGCCAGTCAATACCGAGGCCGATCAGAGACATGCCGTTATTCAGTACGCCCATAACCAAGCCACCGATAATCGCTCCAAAAACCGTACCGATCCCACCTGACGCTGAAGCTCCACCGATAAAGCAAGCCGCGATGGCATCCAGCTCAAAGTTTGTACCCGCTCTCGGCGTAGCCGCGTTCAGACGTGCAGCAAAGATGAGACCGGAAATAGCAGCCAATACGCCCATGTTGACAAATACCCAGAATGTTACTTTTTTCGTTTTGACACCAGACAGGCCCGCTGCCTTTTCATTTCCACCCAGTGCATACACATGACGGCCCATAACCGTGCGGTTCATGACAAAGGAATATACCACGATCAGGATGAACAGCAGGACGAGAATGTTCGGTATCCCCGCATAGCTTGCAAGCATGAAGGTGAACAAATTAATCACAGCAGCCACTACGATCAATTTGAGTACAAATAACGCCTGTGGTGGAACCTCAAATCCATATTTAAGCTGAGAACGGCGTTCACGAAGTTCATTCACAATAAACCATACCGTAAGTGCAATGCCGACAATGATGGATACCAGGTTATAACCGGTAGCTGAAAAATCCGGCAGGAAACCTGAACTGATTTTCTGAAATCCTCCCGGGAAAGGAGAGATCGACTGGCCTTCCAACACGATCATTGTTAATCCGCGGAAGAGCAGCATTCCCGCCAGGGTAACGATAAATGCCGGAATCCGTACATAAGCGACCCAGAACCCTTGCCATGCCCCAATTAACGCTCCGACCAGCAAAGCTGCAATCACAGCGACCCACGCTGGAAGCTGCCAATCGACCATCATAATGGCGGCAACTGCACCGACAAAAGCGGCTATGGAGCCGACGGACAAATCAATATGCCCAGTGATGATAACCAGCACCATCCCGATCGCCAGCACGAGAATGTAGCTGTTTTGCAAAATCAGATTGGTAATATTAATCGGCTTCAACAGCAAGCCGCCTGTCAGTGCCTCAAATAAAATCATAATAACGACCAGCGCAATCATCATGCCGTATTGGCGGATGTTATTTTTAAATAGTTTAGTTATGGTTTCCATGCTTCACGCCTCCTGACTTGGTCATATATCTCATCAACGTTTCCTGCGAAGCGTCCTCACGGCTAACCTCTCCGGTGATCCGCCCGGCATTCATGACATAAATCCGGTCACACAAGCCTAATACCTCTGGCAGCTCAGACGAAATGACCAGCACGCCCTTGCCCTCAGCGGCAAGTCGGTGAATAATCGTATAGATTTCATATTTGGCACCCACATCGATCCCGCGTGTCGGCTCATCCAGAATCAAAATATCCGGTCCGGCAAAAATCCATTTGCTCAGCACTACCTTCTGCTGATTGCCGCCACTCAGATTACCGGTTTTCTGTAAAATACTCGGCGCTTTGATGTTCATGCTTTTTTTCATTTCCTCTGCAACGACGACTTCCTCCTGCTCATTGACCACAGCGCCCTTCGTCAGCTTGCTCAGACCAGTCAGCGAAATATTGCGCTTGATATCATCCATTAAAATGAGGCCATACTCCTTGCGGTCCTCTGTCACATAGGCAAAACCGTTGTTAATCGCGTCCGTAACCGTGTTGTTCTGGATCGGCTTGCCGTCCTTAATCAGTTGACCCGAGATATTGCGTCCGTATGACTTGCCAAAGATACTCATCGCCAGCTCAGTCCGTCCTGCACCCATCAGCCCGGCAATACCGACAATTTCACCACGGCGAATGTTCAGATTCACCTGATCCAGCACCTTGCGGTCTGCATGATGCTCGTGATATACCGTCCAGTCCTTCACTTCCAACACGACTTTGCCAATCTCGGCATGACGCTCTGGATAACGGCTGGTCAAATCGCGTCCAACCATCCCGCTAATGATCCGATCCTCTGTGACCTCATCCTTTTTCATATCCAGCGTCTCAATCGTCTTCCCATCCCGCAAAATCGTAATCGAATCCGATACCTTTGCGACCTCATTCAGCTTGTGGGAGATCAGAATGCAGGAAATGCCCTGTTTTTTAAATTCCAGCATCAAATTAAGCAGATTTTCACTATCATCCTCATTCAATGCCGCTGTTGGTTCATCCAGAATAAGCAGCTTTACCTTTTTAGAGAGCGCCTTCGCAATTTCGACCAGTTGTTGCTTCCCGACCCCGATGTTCGTAACCAAGGTATTGGGATTTTCACTCAAACCGACCTTAGACAGTAGCTCACGTGTCCCCACAAAAGTCTCTTTCCAATCAATCACGCCGCCACTGGCGCGCTCGTTACCCAGATAAATATTTTCCGCAATCGAGAGATAAGGGATCAATGCCAGTTCCTGATGGATAATGACGATGCCCAATTCCTCGCTCTGCTTGATATCCTTGAACTCACACGTTTTGCCTTGGAAAATAATATCCCCTTCGTAGGTTCCATGTGGATATACACCACTCAGTACCTTCATTAGCGTCGATTTGCCCGCACCGTTCTCGCCGCACAGCGAATGAATCTCGCCTTCCTTGACCTTGAGATTCACATTTTCCAATGCCTTTACGCCAGGAAAGGTTTTGGTAATTCCCTTCATTTCCAAGATGATTCCAGTCATGGGATACGCTCCTTTCGGTTGGATTCTTACTCTTATTTCAGTCCGATTTGCTCTTTGGTGTAATAGTGACTGCCGACAATATCCTTCTCCACATTCGTCCGATCCACCGAGATTGGATCAAGCAGGTACGCAGGAACCACTTTTTTTCCGTTGTTATACGATTTGACGTCATTCACTTCCGCTTGCTTGCCTTGTAAAATGCTATTGGCCATCACAACCGTTTGCTCAGCCAGCTTGCGAGTATCCTTAAATATAGTTTGGGTCTGCTCTCCAGCCACAATGGACTTGATCGAAGCCAGCTCCGCATCCTGTCCGGTAATGATCGGCAGCGGCTTGTTCGCTGATCCATATCCGACCCCTTTCAGGGATGAAATGATACCGATGCTAATGCCGTCATACGGAGAGAGCACCGCATCCAGATTGGCCCCTGAGTAGTAGGCACTCAGCAGATTATCCATCCGCGACTGTGCCAAAGCTCCATCCCATCGCAGTGTAGCGATCTGCGCCATCGTCATCTGCTTGCTGCGCACGACCAGCTTACCGGAATCAATGTATGGCTTAAGTACGGACATCGCACCATTAAAGAAGAAGTATGCATTATTGTCATCCGGCGATCCGCCGAACAGCTCGATATTGAAAGGGCCCTTGCCATCTTTGAGACCCAGCTTTTTCTCAATATATGCCGCCTGTAATACGCCCACCTTGAAGTTATCAAAGGTCGCATAATATGTCAGATACGGTGTGTTACGAATCAGACGGTCGTAAGAAATGACCTGAATCCCTCGGTCATGTGCCTTCTGAATTACATCCGTCAGCGTGTTCCCATCGACCGAAGCGATGACCATGACATTGACGCCCTTGGTGATCATGTTTTCGATTTGGGAAATTTGATTTTCCACCACGTCCTCGGCATACTGTAAATCCGTTTTATAGCCTTGCTCCTGAAACAACCGAACCATATTCTCCCCGTCCCCTACCCAACGCTCAGACGATTTGGTCGGCATGGAAATACCCACATAGCCTTTTTCCTTGCTGCCCGTTCCACTCTCCGCCAGATTGCAGGCCGAAAGCATCAGGGCCAAAACCAGAAGCCAAACAACAACAGCTCCCTTTTTCATATGAAGTTCCCCTTTCCTCATGTGATGCAAGTCATTTGAAGGTAAGGATTTTGCAAAATCCTCAGGTCATTGCTGATTAGATCTTTAATTAGATAGCGCTTACATAAGTGAGGCGATGAGCACCTCTCTTTTTTTATGTGCAAACACATGGTATCATTCCAGGCCGGGAAAGGTCTTTGCAGGTTTTGAACTTTTTTTATAAAATTTTAACCTTTGTGATGGGGGAATGATTTGAAGAGGAATAAAGATTGTCGGGAGATCGCTCATATAATTGAAAACACAAAAAGACTTTAGCCTTCTTACGATTGGCAAAGTCTCAATTTGTAGAATCATTAAATCGGCTATCTAAAGAGTACACATAGACCCCGGCTCCAACGGAGCCACAACTTAAATATTTATGTTATACGACGGAATCACTCCTTGAATCTGCTCTCACTATTGATTATCTCCAGGTAGATATTCAATCAAATCAGATAATTTACAGTTAAATGTATCGCAAAGCTTGAATAAAGTCTCCAGCTTTGTTGTTTCTATATTCGTTTCCCTATATAGCTTATTAATTGAATTCCGACTCAATCCCGATTTCGCCATTAATTCTGTTATATCATCTATTCGATGTTCTGCCATGAGTTCCCTTATATTGCACTTGATTACGGTCATCTTTTCCCCTCCATAATTCTATCTTATCTCCCATATCAGTAATCATCAACGAAAAGCAAAGATTTAACTCTACAAAGTCAAATATTCACCTTGTAATTAACTACATAAGGTTATATAATAACTCTATGAAGTTAATCGAAGGAGGAACAACATATGATTAATGCATTAGAATCATTGACAGAGCCACTTATAAGAATACGTTTAGAATTACTCTTTGCTGAGCTTCTGGAGTACCATACGGAGTACAATCAGCTTTCTTCGGAGACAGATCGATACTTTAGAACGCTTCGCGAAGCGTTACCCGATCAACTTCAACATACGGTTTTTCTGTACGAAGATGCTCAAATTTCTCTACAATCCATCTTAGAAAGAAGCATCTACATACAAGGTTTCAAAGACGCTCTACAACTCTTTAGTGAATTGAAAAATTCTAACATCTAGAAGATCATATGACTCCCTTTCCTATTGCTTTTGATTTTGTCGTATAACGTTCTTGTATTCTCGAACCCGGGGACCTTAAGGCCGGCTTGACCGGCCGGGTCCGCTTGAAGACTTAGGTTAGCAGGGTTATCTGCCTGACTTCACTTCCTCGAAATGCCTCGGGCAGATCAAGGCTCCGCCAGGAGCCACAGCGTGAATATGTTGTTATCTGATGAATCTGCCCTACATCTCCGAATTAAGACAGGACGTCGACCCACATTTAATTACTAATGTTATAATATATTTCAACTGAATATCTATTTACTCGTCAATTTCATTTAATAATTCTTTTTCAATTTCCTTTTGAAGCAAAAAATATCTTCTAATTTCATCCCAGCAATCCGAAAAGATTTGTTGAATCTCTACTTCCTCTAAATTGTAATCACTAGAATCTGTATATATTTTAAGTTCATCATTAGCAACGTCGAATTCAGAATCAAATATTGTATCACCCATTGGGTGTAGGCCTGAAATTTTCAAGGATAGCCCCAGAGAAACAGTTATTTCTCTCGTTTTGTCATCTTCGTAAAGAAATGCACTAATGTTGAATTTATCATCACTTCTCTCAAATATAACTTCTTCCTCCCACTCGTACTCCATTAGAAAATCCATAATTTCTTCTAATATCTTTCTTATTTCATTCTTAACCTTACTAATCCTTATACAATACGCCTCTACATCTATTTCTTTCAATCCTTCATAATCATACATTGGAAAATGTCTTCCATCATTCTCGAGACCTCTAAGATGAGCAATTATTAAGTCATTTTCAAAATCAATAATAAGTCTTTCAGGAATAAATATAAAATCAATATAATTATTACTTCCTTCAGAACTAGCTCCTGAAACTTCAAAAATAATAAATGTATTTGAGCTAGAGACTTCGGCCCATGGTTTTTGAGTTCCTCTTATGTCTGTACTAGATTTAATATAATCCGGAACTATTTTGCTTAAATAATTCTGCAATGATGTGCTAGTAATAAATCGTTCACGTTCAACTGCTTCGGGGGCTTCTCCATTTAATGCCTTTATCAGAAAATGTGTCCATATTCCATGTCCTAGTTCTGGACTACCGTATGATTTCTCTCCACGTGAACATGACAGAAACATAGCTCTATAATTGCTTGATCGCACAAAATCGCTAAACTCTTTGGTATTCATATCAGCAATAAAATCTCTGCTAACTAATTGCTCATCAATATAACTCGCACATGCATCTATAAATATCAAACATTGATTACATCTTGAGTTTCTTAGTGGCTCCATTAATATTCGGTTTAGTGAAACAGTAGTTTCTTGTATATTATTGGGGTGAGTGTCCCACGTTGTTATTTTGTTATATCCTCCATCATAAAATCCATGACCAGCATAATAGAAAATAAATCGATCACTTTCAGTAAGATTTGATATCTCATATTGAAGTTCTTCATTAAGCGCGGATTTTGTCGCATCAACATCAAGCCAAAGCTTAATATTTTCTTGAGGTACTTTAAGATTATTTATAAGCCATTGTTGAAATGCTATTGCATCATTCCTCGCATAATCAACTGTCTTGATTCTAAATTGATAATTTTCCACTGCTATTATTACTGCGAATGTATTCCCATAAAATCCTGAATTCATAATACACCACCCATGAATCTGTATAATTTCTTCGAGCAACAGGACGTTGCGAATGTAATACTTTCACTCTCTCTGGGGCAGATCTTTTAGATAACGTTCATGTAGTATTCATGACGTCCGACGTAGTCGGATGTGTCTGCTGAATCTACTTCCTTGGAATCCATCCGACAGACCAAGCCTTCGTGAGGAGCCGCAGCTTGAATATTATGTTAGATGAAGTACTATGCTTTCTAGACATTCTAGAAGGAGTTTTTCTGCGCCCATTTCTCTATTACTTGCTCTAATAAATCTCTTTGAGTTAAACCTCTTGATTTATAATAGGGATTTCGTTCATCCTTTGGTAGGCAACTTATTGCTACTAGAAAAGCTCTCCTGACCCAAGGATCAGAAATAATACTAAATTTGTTTTCTCTAAAATATCTATGATTTTTTGATCTTCCTAAATCCAGGATCAACTCTCTCACTGTGAAGTTATCATGATATTTCTTTATTAATTCTGAAAAAAAATGTTTATTGTTCCATTCATCATTATTAGAAAATAGATGCAATAACCAAGATCTATTGAATTCTAACTCACTCATAAAGCTACTTTGAAGTAGGCTTAACACTTTATTTCCTATTTCATGCTTTTGTTCTTCACTATAAGATCTAACTAGTTCAAGATGACTAATAATAGTTTTAATAATAGGAAACAACTTTCTCATATTTTCTTCTGTCAATATCAATTCTGCTACTTCAGTATTATCAAAACGCGCTAAATTTCCGATTAGAAATTTAGCAAAGCCTATATCAAAGTCATCTTTTTCAAGTTCTTCTTCTAGTAATTCAAATATGTTTAACTCATGGAGTTTTTTTATTTCTTCTTCTCCCAATAAGGAAAGATCAATTTCCCCATAGAAATCTCTACTAAACCCCAGTTTATCTAATAACTCATAGAACTCTTCAATTACCCTATCTTTTTCTCTATCCTTATATAAATAAAGATGCTTAAAAATAAAGCTTTCAGTAGTCAAAATTTTAGTTTTTTGTTCATTTAATTTTAAATTTAAAATATCATATAACTTTTGTGCTAAAAATGCTAAAGATTTATAGGCAGCATTTTCAGATTTACAAAAAAGCCGGTAATCATCGACATATCTAATAAACATAATATCATTTTCAAGAAGTATCATATCGATCTCATTTAGTATAAGCTCCGCTATTGGGCGACTAAACTGAGGACCAATTGGAAGTCCTTTATGAGTCTGACTGATGTGCATAGCTTTAATTATATTAATCAAAGTCTCAGCATGAGCATTCTTTCCACTTAACCTCACACATTCGCGCAGATGGGTTTCAATATTATGTAAATATATACTTGGGTAAAAGTCCGTAATGTCTGTCATCACAACATACGAATACTCTTCAGATCCTAACAAATCTCTTGTTTTATCTTCAAATTCCTTCCAACTGTATTTAGGATCAAACAGGGTACCATCACTTTTAGGATTTAGCCTGAATGAATACACAACATCATGTACAGCTGGTGTTCTTTTATTTTCTATTTCTTCGTATATTTCATAAATCAATGCGTTATATACTATTGAATCTAAGGGATCTAATTGAGTACATATTCTAAACCCGACATTACTCTTTGGTGTAATAGTAGTTCTATATGGTCTAACTCCATTAGAGTATACATCAGTTGTTAATAGATGATTTTTCACATCATCCCAATTCTCATTAATTGCTTCAAATTCAAAAAGCTTTGGAAAAACATAAGAATCCCCGTATTTATTAATATGCTTCAAGGACCAATTGAGAGATTCTTCTTTTAGTTTCAGCATTTTAAATTTTGACCTCCAAATTATTATAGTATTTCACCTAACGTTCCCGTATTCACGACCCAGCACATGCTGGGTGTCCGGCGAATGCCGGACCAAGGACAAATGTTTGCAGCGTGAATATTATGTTATTGGATGTCAGTGACTTCTTTGAATTACTTAAGTAATTTTCAAATCACTATTTTACTTTAAACTAACGAACTTATTTAGGCTAACCTATATAAGAAAACATATTTTCAAAGTCTTGTTTCGAATCAAAAGTATATTTAATTATATGTTCATTATTAACTTCAGCCTCTTCACTCCAAAGCCTAAAACCCAAACCACTTGTATCTAATTCTACCATCACATAATCGAGACCTAGTTCATAACACTCTTTGTATTCATGATCTGATGAAGGAAAGTTATTTTTAAATTTATCGTTATAGATGGGCTTAAAGTAGTTAATTAAAGCAGCTTCTGCAACAGCAATATTTTGTTTGTCGGATATTCGTAAAAAACTAGTATTATTCTTTTTTGATTCAACTAGGTCATGGATGTAACTTCTTAAGTCATCATTAGATTCATTGGGATCGAAGAACGCAATTGAATTGGGACTAAATTTCCAAGCTGTCAACCAAACATCAGTGTCCCAACTTCTTTCACTATAAATTTTTTGTACGGTTTCATGCTGTTGTAGTCGATCAAAAACATTGCGAGTTGGTGTTTCCTTAAAACCAAAAGCGCGACCAATATATAATACTTGAAGATCCATGATGGAAGAGTCCATTTCAGATTGAGCAAGAAATGTTTGCAATAATAACGCAGCATGAGCTTTAAAAGTTGGTTGTGTAAGGGTTTCAATTATAATATATTGATCATTCATCTCAAAGCTCACCTTAACGATCATTTCATCCATAGGTATTTGAATACTGACGTTCTTAAATGTACCCTCATGAGCAATACGGATATTTCCTTTAAAAATCGACCCTGAAGTTTCATAAGAGGATGTATCAAACATCATAAGAGGTCTTTTACCAACCATATAAATGTGAAAATTATCTTTATCCTTGTACTGTTCCTTTAGTGTCTTAAGTTGATCCTGTTTAAACATGTAAGCATAGTTTTGAACTAACGAGATCCCTTTACTATTTATCGTAAACAGTCCTTCCGTTTGACTTAAATATGATTTTTTAAGTATAAATAAATATTATTCTATTCATCAAATTTCTGTTAACTGAATATCTGGGAAGGAGATTTATAAGGTTTATTTGTGATTTTCGCTGATTTCCAATAACGTCTTATTTACGAACTTCGTGAAAACAAGGAAAATAATAAATTAAACGAATTTCGTATTTGAAATAGTCCTTTTATTGTATCATCAAATGGAAGAATATTACGACTGCTAACTTTAGTTAAAAACAAAAAAATCCCTGTCTTCACAACAGAAACTTTTTGGAATAAATGATTCACACGGGCATCCCATCAATGACATGTACGTAGAATTCATCAAACGTTAACTATACATAATATATAAGAAAATAGGTTTATTCCATGTGTACCACTTGGCATTAAGCTTCGTCGACATCAATTAAGAACACCCGCTCCTGGAATCCTCCCCGGGCCTCGGCTTTGTCCGCCCGCAGCTTGTCCAGCTCGGGTACATTCGCTCCATGTACTTCTGCCAGCGCTCGGATGACTTCCAGCATATCCGCCAGTTCTTCCAGCGCGTCCTGATCTTTGTCCGCTGCAAAATACTCCTCAGTCTCTTCACGAAGCTTCGTTCGCAGTTCCTGCTTATAGTCCTCTGAGTCTAATATGCGTGTCCGACATTCCTTACCCTGAGACATAATGATATGCGGGATCTCATCCCGCACCAGCTTGTTGTATGTAGGCATTTCAAACAACACCCTTTCTGATATGAAGTTTAAAAATTTAACAATTTAATTGAACGGACTTTCTTTAAAAATAGACGGATACCGCTTCGATGGATTCGTTACAATACGCCGCGATAGACGCTCTAGAATAGAGTCTGTTTTATAAAGCAACATGTCTACTTCCTCCTGTTTCATCGACTCCTCGGATGCTTCATCCTCTCCGGAAACCAGATAATGCACGGTGCCCATAAACAGCACCACATCTAAACACGGCTCCGCATCCGAGCGAATTAGCCTAAGCAGATCGTTCATGGATAGGCTAATGGATAAAGGTATGATTTGATTTCGATGCACATATATGGCCTTCGCCATAGAAAACATGGCACGATCACAAAGAATGAGGCAGTTTAGCCATTGATTATGGTCTCGCATCATCTGGGCAAGCTGCATTTGGTATTGGGCAAGCTTTTGAAAATCCAGCATGCAATTCAATATGTGGGTATCGCTATACTCAGGCAATTTGAAATCAGCTTCACTATGTAGTTGGTTGCTTAAGGAGTAATGTTTCATGGGGGTATCAACTCCTGAATTAAAATTTCATAAACAGTGTGAGCAACGTAGCATATCAATGGACCACTAAAATGTATAATTTTCTAGCTATCGGACAAGCTTCATATTGAATATTACTATATAGTAGTTTTTAATTCAATTTACTTACTAACGCATATTAATTAGATGTAACTCTTTCTCTACACTTCTAACTATAGAGAGGTGTAAACATGTCAGAACTTTTAGAATTAGTCGGTACACGTATTCGAGATATTCGAAAGTCTAAAGGACTTTCCCAAGAAGCTTTAGCCGAACAAGCAGGATTCAATTCGAGTTACATTGGTTTCATTGAGCGCGCGGAGAGAAATATATCTTTAAAAAATCTGGAGAAAATAGCAAAGGCATTGAACGTGAGCGTCTATCAGTTACTTACATATGTGAAGGAAAATGATGAGCTTACCGAAGAAGATTCGAGTATAAAAGCCATTTTGTCTCTCCTAAGAACTCGTGAATCCAAAGATACTGAACTGGCCTTAAAGATTCTTACGGACATCTTTATGAGAATCGATGAACGATGAAGCAAAAAAAAGGAACTGCGCTTTGCAGTTCCCCACCATCTCTATTCCTTACGATAACGCCAGCATCGCTTTCATATCTTCTTCTGCAGTCGTAATGAGCTTCAAGCCAAACATCTCCACCAGTACATCCAGTACACCAGAAGAAATAAACTCAGGCGGCTTCGGCCCAATGCGAATATCCTGAATGCCCAGGCTGAACAAGCCTAGCAGGATGGCAACCGCTTTTTGCTCAAACCAGGACAGCACGATGCTGACAGGCAGCTCGTTCACTGTACAGCCGAAAGCATCTGCTAATGCCAGAGCGATTTTCACAGTAGAACCCGAATTGTTGCATTGCCCCAAATCAATATAACGCGGAATGCCAGTATCTCCAACAGTGCCGTAGTCCACATCATTAAAGCGGAATTTACCACAGGACGTGGTCAAAATGACCGTGTCATTCGGCAAGGATGTCGCCAGCTCGCGGTAATAGTTGCCGCCTTTGCCTGGTGCGTCACAGCCCGCGATGACGAAGAAACGACGGATATGTCCGTCTTTGACTGCCTGAATGATCTCAGGTGCTAGCCCGATGACCGTCTCATGATGGTATCCTGTCGTAAGCACCTGTTCAGAGTCTACATCTGCGGCTGGCAGGGCCAACGCACGTTCGATCAGTGGAGAGAAATCATCGTTCACAATTTTGGCAACACCCTCCAGCCCTGCTACTTCATAAGAGAAGAAGCGGTCTGCATAGGTGCCTTTAATCGGCATAACACAGTTCGTCGTGGCAAGAATCGCGCCCGGGAATTCTTCGAACAATCTGCGTTGATCGTACCAGGCTTTGCCGATGTTGCCCTTGAGATGTGCATATTTCTTTAACGCCGGATAACCGTGGGCAGGCAGCATTTCCGAGTGAGTGTAGATGTTGATGCCCTTTCCTTCGGTCTGCCGCAGTAATTCCTCCAGCGCGTACAAATTATGTCCGGTCACGACGATGCATTGGCCTTCGATTTTATTTTGGCTGACGGTAATCGGCTGTGGAATGCCAAAACGATCCGTATGCGCACGATCCAGCACATCCATGATCCGTACAGCTGCATTTCCGACCTTCATCGCCATTTCCAAATGCTCTTGTACATTAAAGTTAGAATTGGTTAAGGTCATATATAACGCTTCATGCGTAATCCGATCCACCTCAGGATCGCTATATCCCAACTGACGTGCATGTGTGGCATAGGCAGCAATGCCTTTTAATGCAAAAATCATTGTATCCTGCAAACTCGCTACCGTCTCATTTTTTCCGCATACTCCAATGACTTTACACCCGCCACTCGGCGTCTGTTCACACTGATAACAAAACATATTGTTTTCCTCCAAATATTGATAGATATTTGTTCGTTATCTACAGCGTAACAAACCCCTGAACGTGCAGGTGTGATTACACACACACTTTTTAGCACAGATTATCATGGGACGGTGCAGGACAATTCCGCATTCCAACATTCCATTCCTACTCCAACGAATTCTCCTGAATTCCTCCGTTCTTACGGTACTGCACAGGCGACACGCCCATGGCCTTTTTAAAAGCAGTGCTAAAATAGTGCTGACTGTCGTATCCCGTACGTTCTGCTATTTCAAGCACAGACAACGTCGTAGAGTCCAGCAGCTGCACTGCTTTGCGAATACGGGCACGTGTGACGAGGGTCACGAAGCTGTCGTTGAGCTCCTTTTTGAGCACACGACTAAGATATACAGCAGATACCTGTAGACGCGAGGCCAGTGCTTCCAGCGTCAGTTCCCGATCGGCATAACCTTCCTGAATAAGCTGCCGTGCCCGGCGCACGATGGGAGATAGCTGCGATTCACCGTGCACCCGATCCCGGCTGATCCGATACGCATCGATTGCGCCTTCCATCCCACCTGTGTTGGGCTCCACATGTGTGTGGACCGCTATATTCAAATAGCGTCCAATGGCCTGCTCTATGGAAGCACCGATCGTCTCGGGTGCCTCCTGCCACAGGCATATGCCGATCAGCCCATTCGCATCGCGGAACAACACATGTGATCGGTCCTCCAGCAGTTCGCCAATAATATTTTCAGCGGCGAAAAGAAACAATTGGCGATCATTCTCACGCATAATCGTCTGCCGTGCCTCTACCGCTGGCCACCGTACCACACCGATCTGAACAGGCGGCCGGGATGGAAGACGTAAAAACGCCAACTGCTCCATAATGTCTATTCCCGTGTGCTGTCCTTCCAGCCATTCCAGGCAAAACCGCTGGCGCAGCAGCGGAATATTCCGTTCAATCTGCCCGGCAGCTTGCTCTATATACACCGCACGCTTGCGCTCCTCGTCCAATCGTTGACGAAGGCGCGACAATGCAGCGTGAAGTTGCTCCGCATGTACCGGCTTTAAAATATAATCCTCTACGCCAAGTCGGACAGCCTCCTGCGCATAAGCAAATTCATCATGCCCGGAAATGATCAGGCAACGGCACTCCGGGCGTTCTTCCCGCAGTCGCCGAATCAGTTCAATCCCGTCCATGAACGGCATATTCATATCGACCAGTACGATGTCGATGCTAAGCTGAGCAACCAGTTCCAGCGCTTCCTCACCGTCCTCTGCCTCTGCTGCAACCTCCATGCCTAGAGCCGCCCAGTCGAGGCAATCTCGAATCCCTTCACGAATGATCGGCTCATCATCTGCGATCAGTACTTGATAACGTTTGGCCGTGGCTATGCCTACTTCTGGTATGGCTTGGTCAATCAGACTCGCCGTTGTCGCGTTGTCTGTTCCCTTGAATTTCGTCATCCTGACCCTCTCCTCTGTCATAAGGCTTCTTCAGTTGCGCCATATCCAGCAGCAACGGATGAGTGATTGTTACGCAGGTACCTCCCCCTTCTTTACTGTCCAATGCAATTCCATATTCCTCGCCAAAAGACAATCGTATACGCGCCTGCACATTTAGCATGCCGTAGCTCCTGCCATTTGTACGAACTCCCTTTTGTTTCTGTCTTCCTTCCATCGCTTCCAGTGGCCTTTCCAGCCATTCACGCAGCTCACGCAGACGTTCCGCTGTCATCCCTGCACCGTCGTCACGTACCGTCAGCAGCAGCTTGTCGTCCTCGGCTTTAGCTTCTACGCAAATCGTGCCTGGACCGCGTCTGGCCTTAATGCCGTGATAAATTGCATTTTCCACCACAGGCTGAAGCATCAGCTTCAATACGAATAGATCCTTCAGCTCGTCGGGAACATTCAATTCCCAGCGAAGCCGGTCACGATAACGGGTTTGCTGGATTTGCATATAGCTTGAGATATGCTCAATCTCGGAGTGCAGCGGAATAAAGTCATCCCCTTTGGATAGCCCAAGGCGGAACAATTTCGATAACGCCCCCACCATGTCAGATACGTCGTCTGCTCCATTTTTTCGGGCCATCCAATGAATGGTATCTAGCGTATTGTATAGAAAATGCGGCTTAATATGCTCTTGAAGACTGCGCAGTTCGGCATCCCGTTTTTGCCGTTCCCTCAGTTCGCTAAGCGACATAAGACGGCGGATCTGCTCCAGCATCCGGTTAAAGCTCCGGCCCAGCATTCCGATCTCATCCCCGCGCTCACTCCACTGGCGAACCGTAAGATCCCCTGTCTCTGCCTTACGCATATAAGACATAAGCCGGAAAATCGGCTGCGCGATGGAACTGGACAATCGCAAGGATGCCGTTAAGCCAAACAGACATACAATGAAAACAAAACAAACGACATAGAACTGAATTTGCCGCACTTCCAGTGTAGACTCGCGCGCCGGGAATACTCCCACGGTTCTCCAGCCCGTGAACTCGGAAGCCTGGAACATGAACAGCAATTCCCTACCTCCCGCTTCACGGGTAAACATCCCGCTGTCCCCTGTGCCAAACCATTGCGGCGGAATGCGTTCAATCAAAGGCATATCCGGCATGTATACACTGCGTCCCTCAGCATCTGTCACCATGACATACCCGCTTTTGCCCAGGGTTACATCTCTGGCAGCTTGCGACACTGCCCGCAGCTTGAGATCAATCATAATCACACCCAGTACATGTCCCGTCTCCGAGTCCGTGACCGAGCGAACGACAGATACAATTTCGCTGTCTTTATATCGGACATGAGTGGTCACATTACGGTGACTTGGCTGTCCCAGCACCGTGAATATCCCTGCATGCTGCGCCGCCTGTATGTACCAGTCTTCTTCCGTCAGGCTGCGCGTGCTTCGAGCATACATTTCATTGCTGATATAATCGCCTTTTTCGTTAACGATCAGAATCCCGGCAATTTCAGGATATAAGGTGGTAAAGCCCTGTAAAAATTGCTTCATTTCATACAGTGTATCCTGCTCCTGTACGGAACTTACTACCTGCTTGGAGCCTGGAGACTGGTTAAGGAGAGGCTGCTGTGCTTGCTTCCCTTGGTTTTCTGGCGCTGCACC
This sequence comes from Paenibacillus ottowii, assembly GCF_006874425.1. GTDB lineage: Bacteria > Bacillota > Bacilli > Paenibacillales > Paenibacillaceae > Paenibacillus > Paenibacillus ottowii. The sequence goes on along the minus strand of NZ_VIJZ01000001.1, from coordinate 278,411 downwards.
ACTTGTATGACCCGCGTGGCCATCAGCCAGGGTCCGTCCTTTCAAAAAATCCCCAATTTCAGGATTAAACGCAATCAGATACGTCATGTTCTGCAAATTTTCCATTTTGGTATCGAGTGCTTCGTTCACCTTGCCAATCAACTGCATCGTATGGTTTTCCACCTGCCGCTCCACAATTCGCTCCACCGTCCAATTCACCAACAGGCCTAGTCCCAGCGAAGGCACGATGCCAAACAGCAGGAATAGCAGCATGAGCTGATAACGTAAAGGCATATTGCGCAAGCGTAACCTTGGCATCATTTGATGCACCCTTAATTGGATGCGCTTCCAATATTTATTTTGCATAATAATCATCTACATTCGCTTGGGTGACTACGGAAATCCCGGTATCCACCCGCACGGGCAGTGGGGTGTTATCTCCGGACGAAGAAGGTGCAGGAACCGTCAAATGATGATGCAGATGGAACAGATATTGGAGTGACCAATAGCCCATATTCCATGTCCCTTGCGCAATTGTGGCCGAGATCGTTCCATCACGAATCATATCGAGTGTCGCTTTATTCGTATCAAAAGAAATAATCTTCAGCGGATGACTGTTTTTTTGGCTCAGTGCCGCCTCCCCCACACCTGTTCCTCCGGTGGCTTCGGTCACAAAAATACCCGCCAGTTTCGGATAAGCTTTCATCAGCCTTAGCGATTCATCCCTGGACACCATCACGTCAGCGTGACCATCCACCACTTCCACCACCTTCATGGCAGGATACTGCCGCTGAATGGTATCGCGAAAGCCACGCGAGCGTTCCTCATGATTCTGCTGCCCCGGCAGTGTCAGAATAGCGACTTGGCCTTCACGTCCCAGCAGCTCTGCCATTTTTTCCGCAGCGGTCACGCCCGCCTTGTAATTATCCGTACCCAAAAATGTATACGCCCGGCTCCCTGGTGCTCCGGCGTCAAACAGCACTACAGGAATATCCGCATCCAGCGCCTTATTAATGACCGGGATCAGGGAGTGTGGATCAATCGCTGATATGGCAATACCTGCGGGTTTACGAGCAATCGCCTGCTCAATGACAGTCATCTGCTCCTGAGCATCATACCGGGTAGCCCCCCGGTACTCCACAGTTACCCCCAAGGCATCCCCAGCATCCTCAAACCCTTTGAGCCCGCTTTTCCAATACTCCAAACCGGACTGGAACGTAATCATCATGTACGTTTCTCCGATGCTGCCTCGCAGCCCTTTTTCCTCCCAAGCTCCATTCAACCGCTCGGATTGTTCATATCTGAACACATAGAGAGCAAAGGCCGCAATTAACAGCATGTACACCAGCAGCGTTTTTTTCATCCTTCCTCTCCTCTTCCTATGCGTATCCTTTAATTTAAATTTACTTTGTTTTCATTTAGATTGTAAACGCAATCATATCAAATTGGAACCACTTCACTCTCCATACTTTCAGGTAGCGTTAATCTTGCACTAATGTTCCTAAGGTACAATACCTACAATTGTGCTAGGGAATACAGGTGCGAATCTTGAGAAAAAGGAGTGATATGGATGAGCAAGCCGCGTATCACGGAGTGGACAGAACTACGGGGCCTTGCCTACCTCGCTGTCGTGCTTCAGCATTGCATTGGCGAATATATTTATCGCAGCGACATCCAACAGCCGGATTCCGTTATGCTCGCGATGCTGTACCATTTGACACGTTTTGGCACACCGACGTTCGTTTTCCTGTCTGCGGCGCTGCTATTTTATAATGGTAATAAATCGATTGGCTATTCCCGTTATATTGGCAGGCGGTTTCGAGATATTTATGTTCCTTTTCTCTGCTGGACGGTTGTTTATTGGGTATGTACTCAGAACTGGTCAACCGCGCAGTGGGGAAATCTATCCTTTTACAAAGGCATGTTCAAGGAAATGATTATCCCCGTCAGCGGATATCATCTATGGTTTGTGGTCATGATCTTTCAGTTTTATATTTGGTTTCCTTTATTTGAAAAGGCAACCGAGCAGATTCGAACGTTTCTACGTCGTTATAGCACAAAAAGGCGCAAGCAGCTTGTTCTGGCTGTGATGCTGGTTGCCGCTGCGGCTTATGCGTTGCTGTTACATTGGTCCTACTACGACATGTCTGCATGGAGCACTTGGTTGCCGTCCTTTGGGCAGACTCTGTTAGATTACCGCACATATAACTTTGTTATGTATTTTTTCTATTTTATGCTGGGCGCCGTGTGCGCCTATATGACGGACACCTGGCGGGGATTGGCCCAACAGACGTTGCCATGGAATGTATTTGTCTTTATCGGTCTGTTTATGCTCATGGGTCACACCATGCTAATCCAGTCGGGCGATACGATCAATCTCAATATTTCTACTTATCTGAAGCCAAGCACCTTTGTGCTGATTGTCTCACAGTTACTTTTGTTGTACGGACTACTGCTTCATTTGCAAAAAGACCAGCGGTCCGAGCCGTTTCGCCGTATGCTGAACTGGATCGGACGCTATTCCTTTGGAGGCTATCTGGTCCATGCGCTCGTGCTGTCCTTTATATCCTACTATACCCGTCCGCTTGCACTGGGGGATCATCATTTTACAGCTACGCTCATTACGTTTGTCGTCGTGGCAAGTGCTTCTCTCGGCATTAGTTGGCTCTTTGCCCATCTGCCCGGCGGCAACTGGATTGTTGGCTCCAAAGGCAGACAGCGGTTGAACTGGCGGCTTCATTTTCAGTTTCTCTCCTCCAAACGTGCTTCCAAAAGCACACAGGAGCTTGGCTAATCTTCTGCTCAGCGTTTCAGCATAGGGATTCCAAGCTACACCAAAAGACTTTCGCAGGGCTCATGTATTGAGCTCTGCTTTTTTTATTGTCAAAGTATGCTGAATCATATCCCAGAGTGATTAACATTTTATGACATGGATATGTATTTTATTTTAAAATAAGTCATTATATAGAATAATTATAAGCATTACGTGGGAGAAGTCACACTTTTGCATAAAAAGAATGGGGGGATGAACTCAACATACCATTGTCGCTGATCATGATCTGATCCACAACTTGGTGAGGCTGCTTCCTGGTCTGAAACATACGGTTGAACTGATTAATCAGTTCATCCAAAAGCATAGACTGCTCCAGTACACAAGCATGTCCTAAGCCATACTCTGTGTACAGATCATGTAGGCGTTGTCTGGCGCATTCCATTTGTTGAATTAACGTTTTCGTTTCATCCTTGTTCATCCTGCACACCTCCTATTGAATCTCATTTTAAGAAAGGATGTACAAATACGTCAGGATCAATTTTGAAGCAAAAAATTACAAAATAATACAAAAAGAGACCAGCATTAAGCTGGCCTAGAGTAAATGAATTAGTGCTTGATCAAGATCCACCAACATGTCCTTGAACTTGGATCGTGCCGTGGCTTAGATTTGCAGTTTGAACTGGTACTGTGAATACCAGTAAAAAACTAGTTACCGCCAAGCAGAAAGCCATCTTTTTGATCATTTTTCTCCCACACCTCCTCATAAATAGATTGGAACTGAGCTTGTGTTTTAGGAGCCGCATGTGTTTTGAAATGAGAAAATAATCCAAAACAATTGGCAATAAGTAATACATGATTAATTGTAACAGCTTTTTCAAAGGCGATTAATAAACATTTGAAACCATATGTATATCTGCCTTTATTTAGGCTGTACTTGGCTATCTTGTACCAAAACCTTACGTATTCTTCTGGTAACACTTGTTGTGTGTACATGTCCGAAGAAGACGACTCCTGATACGCTGCAATTTGCGATTCAAACCGCCGGAGAATATGATCTACATCTACATTATAGCGATTAGCCACTTCAAGGACGTTTAATAGCTCGGAAAAGATCTCTTTTTCAGCAGCAATATGTTCTACGTAATCTGGCAGAACACTAATATCACCAGACATAAGTCTGTTGACGTAAGTATTAATTTTCGCCCATTGCTGATATTGCTTCTTCCAATACAGAGACTCGGGGTCTTTTTCCTTCACCCAACTAAGGTCAGCATAACCACGAATATGTGCTAATGCTTGTGCATGATCGCCTTTTGCATCACAAGCATTAGCACACAACAATTCGGCGTAAACTATGTATACAAACAATGGTCTACTTAGCTTTTTTCGTGGTTCTGTTCCTTTGCGCTTGGAATTGTGAACCAAATGATATTGAAGCTGTCCTAACTGACCCATCCGATGTGCAAATTCATACACCTTGTCCCACATGCTTAATGACCTATAGACATTCGCTAAATCTTTTAGAGCATCTAATTGCTCTATCTCGTCTAAGCGATCCACAAAGGGGGCAAATTCAATGGCAGCTTGGAGATTTACAGTCCGATCCTGTCCAACTTTGATTTGGAACAAGCGATACTGGCAGATTGCCAATCGCTCTGAATGCTGCTGCTTCTCACTTTCAGCTACCTTTTTGTATAAGTAAGCGGCTGCTTCGTTGTAACCGTCTTTGTATACATTTTCGGCGACTTCAAAGAGGGATGGCAGATAATTAGGGTTATCCAATAACAGAATGACAACTCGCTGCAAGCAGTCCAATCGCCCTAGCTCAATACATCGGTACAGGAACGGACTGATTTTTTTCCAGTTGAGCGGACATTCTTCAATGCATTCTTCAATGTAGCGTTCGTAAAAATAATCCGGTGGTAAATTCATTCCCACAGTAATACTATCCAGTTGGTGAACAGACATAGATCGGTTGCCCGTCACAATACCACTAACTGTACCTACATTCAAATCGATCTTGTGACCAAACTCGGTCATGGTTAAGCCTTTTCGTTTCAGATAGGTTTGAACTTCTGCCTGTATCGTAGGTGTGATTTCCATGATAAACCACCCTTTCAGCATCTTCATAAATTCCCATTTTCAATAATTCATATAGTTTTGAAACAAATAGTATTATTACTGTTTTTTCATTCATGATAACACCATCTTTTGGAACATCAATAAATACTTTTACTTTATAGATTATTATCTTTTTATTAGGAGATCATTGGATGATAGATTATTATGATAGGAGAAGGTCACTTGAAAAATACAGGTATGACACGTCCCTTAGACTCGTTAGGCCGGATTGTTATTCCAAAGGAATTGCGAACCTCTATGGGTATTCAAGCTGGCGAGTCTTTAGAATTTTATTTGGATGTTGAAACCGGATTGTTAAGTATGCGGAAGTATATTGGTGTCTGCTGTCACTTATGCCATTCGGTTCAGGATTTAAGCTATTTCAGAGATTCATTTTTATGTGAAAAATGCATACAAGATTTGAAGGGAAACATCGAGGTATGTCCAATACCTGTTCCTGCTGTTAAGGAAGCTGGAGGTAGTGAGAACAGCATAAAACGATCATCGTCGCAACATTTGGTTGAACATATTGATTAACTTGATCCCAGTAAACTTCAACAACCAGTCGCTGTTTATCTCAAGGGCGACTGGTTTTTTAACTTTGGATCCATATTTATCAAAATTAACAAGTTAAAATCACCAAAACTTCTAAATGATATTGCTGTAAAATATGGATTTAAACTCGTCAAGATGATATATTCGGTCTATATACAAACTTCCTAAACAGGCATTTTCCCAGGCTCAAAGCTAAAAAATTAACGTTGTGAGTAGGTGTTCAATGAAGTCACATGTTCTAATTTATGATGGTTATGTTAGTTTTGAAATTATGCTAGCGACCTATTTTATGAAAACCAAAGGGGACATTGTTACGCTTGGAGTAACCAAAGATCCTGTCATTTCCTATGAGGATTTTAAAGTTACGCCTTCGGTAGCCCTGGATGAAGTGTCTGCGGAGGACATTCAACTTCTGATTATACCTGGTGGGGATAACACTCAATTAAAGACGAACAAGCAACTGCTAGCTCTCATTAATGCACTGAATAATGATCATAAAGTAATCGCGACCATTTGTTCTGCCACAGAACTATTGGAGCTAGCAGGTGTATCTTCTAAAAACCATGTGATTCATCCATCGGGTCTGGAGATACACAAGAATATCATATCTGCTAAACCCAATAAGTATGTAGATTTTGCAATTGAAATAGGCAAGGTCATGAACATTTATACGGATGATGAAGATTTTAATGAAACCGTTGACTTTTTCAAGCTTTTTAAAGATGGCTGAGTCTCCTCACAACAATCACTTTATGCATGGTGGTATTTGGGATATTATTAATAAATAAATTTACATACATAAAAGGGGTAATTAGAATGAAGGACAAATTAAAGGGGCTATTCGTGGGTTTAATCGTGGGTATGATGATTACGGGTGCAACCGCAATGGCTGCATCTGGAACAAGTGTAAATGCTGTTGTGAAAAAGTTTGATGTATTTTTAGAGGGTACAAAAAAGAATACTGCCGAGGGCTTAATTTACAACGGAAACACGTACATCTCTGTTAAGGATATTGGAACTACCGAAAGCAGACAAGTCACCATCAATGGTAATAAACTGTATTTAGGTAAACAGCAAAAAATTATTACAGAAAATCAAGCAATCACTATCCTTTTGGATAAAATAAAAAACGACGCCACTAAATATAATTTACACGTAATGGTTGAAGGGATCGAAGGAACAAAATACTCTTTAAGAGCCTACGAAGATTTTTCTGATCACATTGCTACTTATGGATTCTATTATGTAGACAAATACACTGGTAAAGTAACTAAATATGACATTGTGCAGGATAAAGAAGTGGAAATTTAAGGATGGGTATTCCCCATCCTTTTTTTTATAAAACGATCCTACTCCCAGACTATCGCTTCAATTGAGCTTCCTTCGAAGTTCCAGACTTACGATCGAATGTAATCGGACCTTTACGGTTCACAATCCGCTTCAAATCCACGGTCATTTCATTCTTCAATTTATCTATAAGCTGATCCTCTCGAATGCCTTTGCTTTTAGCAACCTCGGCCAACGATTTTCCTTGTCCCAATTCTTTTTCTAACTGAACAGGTGTGATCCCCAGCAGTCTGGCTACTTTCTCGTTGAGATGGTGATTCAAGCCGCCAGGTCTTTTACCGTGTCTATGTCTGTGCACATGTCCGTGCTCGTGATCGTTGCCCTGTGGTTCAACCTTCCACTGACGGGCTTCTCCTTGGACCGAAACATTGGGAGTGAGAGCTTGCAACGAAGTAGCCGATTCAATATCAGATGCTCCCGCAATACTCGCAGTACCGTACATCATCACTCCTCCATATAGGATAGCAGCGGTCAATTTCCATTGTTTATTCATGTTGCAGACCCTTCTTTCACCCTTTTTCATCTATATTTTCTCTTTCAGCTTTTTTTATTCATTTTATATGCTTTTCACAACATTCTTTACGCAAAAATAACAAATTCTTGAAAATTGCAATCTGTTGTATAATGGCGGGTAACAACCAGAGGTCGCTATAAAAACATTTATAAGAGATGCGGGTGATAGCCATGGAATGGTATTTTGCATACAAAGAAGAATTGGAAAAGGTATTCCGCCAAGCGGAGGAACGGACATCCGCATTTCCGGCACCCTTTCATCAAGAGGGGTTAGACTTCCTGGCGCGGTTTAATCCGTTACGGGAAGATAGTACACGTAATTATATATGCTATTTACTTCCATTTTGGCTGCAGGAACTCACAGGACTATCCTCCGAAGTATGTCGCAAGCTGTCACTCGGAAATGTGTTCATCATGGCGCACTATTTTATTCAAGACGATGTGATGGACACAGCAGCAGACAACCGTAAAATTCAACTCGCCTTAAGCCAGCTTTTCTATACCGAGTGTCTGAGCATTTATCAGGACCTTTTTCCGGCAACCTCTCCTTTTTGGTCATATGCCCGGACATATGTGAACGAATGGGCCGTTAGTGTGACATCCGAAGGAACAGAGGACTATTTTCAAGGGGAACGACATAAGGTCGCACTGAAAGCAAGCCCGCTAAAAATGGCTGGCACGGGTGCTTTACTACTCGCAGGCCATGCTGATCTGATTCAAACCGTTACCCATATGACGGATTTAGCACTGCTGGTCCTCCAAATGTCGGATGATTGGGCGGATTGGTCAGAAGATTTGGTGGAACATAGCTATAACTGCCTATTGTCCCATATTAGTGCCGAACAGAAGATAGCGTACTGTGAAGGACTAGGACCACAACAAATTCAGGAAGCGATTTATGTACGTGACGTGCTCACCAGCTATGTGAGCATTGCTGATCAAGCAGTCCAGCAGCTCAATTCTATGGAGCCTTCCATCCATGATCTGCATAGTTTTGCGCATTCCATCGCAGCAGAACTGGGCGAAGAGGCGGCAGAAATTGAAGGCGGACGCTCACATTTGAGAAGAGGCGGACTTGACTATTGGCTCTCCAAAAATATGAAATAGTTCTAGATTTTTCCGAGACTTTCGTGGTATACTAACTAGGTAATTATAACCAATTGAATGAGAGGGTGAATTTTGATGGCTACTGAAGTTCTTCAAACACAAGTCATTCAAAAAGCTTGGGAGGATGCCAGTTTCAGAGAAAAACTGATGGCAGATCCTAAATCTGCAATTCGTGATGTGTTAGGAGTCGTGATCCCCGACCATATCCAAATCAAAACGGTAGAGGAAACGCCTGATCAGTTTTACCTGGTCATCCCTCCAGACCCTTCCGGCGTGCTGGCTGCATCCCAGAAACCTCGCTCCATGTGGTAATTGGTGCGTTGCAGCTTATTTAAGCTTATAACTTTTTAGTCTCATGCGGGTGGGCTCAGTAAGCTTCCTCCGCTTTCTCCGAACGAAAAAAAGCCGGATCTTATCCGGCTACGGGGAAGCGGATGGTCGCTTCTGTTCCCACCCCTTTTGCACTTGTAAAAGTTATTTTACCATTCATCGCCTCAATAATCCGAAAGGTCACCATCATCCCCAAACCCGTTCCTTTAGTCTTATTCGAAAAATAAGGTTCGCCTAGTCTAGATAAGGTCTGAGCATCCATCCCTTCACCATTATCTCGAATATGAATGACTGCTTCTCCATTGTCCACATAAGCCCATATATGAATATGTCCTTGTTCTCGCAGCGCTTCAATGCTGTTTTTGATGATATTGATGAATGCCTGCTTGAATTTGGAAGAATTCCCCCGCACTTTGATTTCCTGGGGAATATCCAGCGAAATTTTGCCACCCTGCAAATTAGCCATCGGACTGATGATTCCTTCAATATGTTTGAACTCATCCAAAATGGTCAACGTTTTGGTATGTTCAAACTCTGGTTTGGCAAAAGTCAGAAAATCGGTAATAATCGCGGAAGCGCGATCCAGCTCCTCCAGAGCGATATGCAGATAGTCTTTGTTCTTACCATCCTCCTGCTTGCTCATCAACTGAAGAAATCCACGTGTAACCTGGAGCGGATTCCGTACCTCATGAGCTACAGATGCAGCCAAATCACTAATAATCTCCATTTTCTCCGAACGTTGAAGCTCATTATTGAACATCTCCAGTTCTCTGGAATACCGAACTACCTGCTTGTGCTTTTCCGCCAGCCTTCTGCCCAAGATCGCAATCAATGCCAGGACAAAGCCAAACACGCCCCATTTCCATAGAAACATATTGTAGTGTCCGTCCCGAATGAAGAACCAGCTTAGTTCTGTAATAGAGATGACAGCAAAAAATGCAAATCCTGTCGATAAAATAATCGCTTCACGGTCTCCTTTAAGGGCCATGCGAACCGAAGCGAATACCAGAAGGACCAGCAAAGCTACGAGTAATATACTGAGGATATTGACACTGAAAAAATAATATACATCGTTCAGTCGCTCCTGTGCTCCTAGATTCACAATCATCATGGTGAAGCAGAACAAAGAGTAGGCGGTTAACACTTTTCTAAATTTGCGAATCAGTATAATCGAATTGATATTTTGTTCAAAAAAGAAGGCTAAGGAAGGCAGCAGAATAAACAACGCCACATCAAACAGTTGTAAATACAACTTGCCATAGCTGCGGTAGAACGTGTACAAAAATGGCGAATACGTTACGATCAGCAGACCGATAGACAATACAATCGCGCTTAGGGACAGCCACATGGCCATGCTCGGGCGGAACAGGAAGAACGAGCAGATCAGCAGTACCAGCGCGATAAAGATAAATGTACTGCCTAGAACAATATCCAAAATATCAATTCTGACCAAGGTCCCCAACAAGTCACGATAATCCCCGGTCAACACATTTCCGCTAATGCCCAGTCTATGCTTGCTGCTTTCCGTCCATATGTATAATGTTTTGCCGCTGTCATCTGGCTTCAGCGGAATCAGAATGCGATTATTCTCATAATTGTATCCACGGTAGGATTCATAAAAATTGGTACCATCTTTATACAGCGTAATATGTCTTCCATAAATATTTTCAAAAAGTATCGCTGGTGTCTCATCATTTAGTGAAGGTAACTTAATACGAATCCACGCGGTGCCTCTATTCCCCGGCTGCTTGAGCAGTTGTGTATCATCTTCAATATGCATCCACGCCTTACTGGGATTATTTACCTCATCTAAAGAGCCATCCTCGTTTTCTGCTCCCCATCTCATATCCCAGGAGGGTATATTATTCTCAATTTCCGGGGTCATTTTGGCTGCATAGCCAGTAGGGTCCAGCGACAATAGTATCACAATGACCGCTAGCAGAGCGGCGACAGCTTTGGGCACATGCCTCATATTAAGCACCTCAAAGTTACATAGTAGGATTTACAAGTTTGTATATGTTTTAACATTTTTCTCGTCCTAAAATTATATTATTCTATACGATGATGTTTATACCTTCTTCATAATAAGGGTATCATGTTCTTTTTAATCATTATTTGTAAAATCTTCATATTGATTAATGATCATTTCCTGTTCACGCCGCTCCATCTGCTCTCTGACCCTAATCCAAGGTTCACATTCTTCATCCTCATATATCGTCCAAATATCAGAGAATAAATAATCACGTATTTCTACTATTTTTCCGGCCTGTCCGCCATCTGTCCAGTATAAACCATCCGGGCGCCGAATAACGGTACGCGAATAGCCTGGGGTAGATGCCTTTTGACCTACTCGAATCCGGCTAATCATCGGACCAAACATGTACCATTCCAATTCATATCCCTCCAGCTCTTCTTTATCATATCACAGCATTTATCAAAAAAACGTGAATTGAGAAAGAGCAACTCCCTGATCGCATGATTTTAACTTCTTGCAGACACACTAACACAAGGTTTAGCCGTTCTGCGGTTTGGGTAAGGTCGAATTAAGCAGCAAAAAGTAAAGGAGCTGAGTTAGATGGCCAATCGCAACAATCCAAATACGGAGCTACAGGATCATGATTTTGAGCCTTCCCTGCAAAATGCAGAAAAAAACTGGGAGAATTTGATCGAGGGACCGGATACTCCTCTGGAGGACGTTCCAGATGCTGATGAACTGGTTCCCAACAGTCCTGCTGATCCTTCTGCGCCTGCTGAATTCCTGCATGGTACAGATTTGCTGAACGGTACCGATGGGGATGAAGAAGAACAACTGGATAGCGACGATATTCTGGATTAATCATTTACGTTATAAGGGGCAAGAAAGCGGTTGCCCCTCCTGCTCTGCGGGTAATGAAGGGTATAACACTGAAAGGAGCTGACCGATCTCCTATGTACAAAGATCCGATGTCTCAGGCTGATATGGAGTACAAACGCTATAAAACCCTGAATCCTGTGGAAGCAGACGACCGCAGGACTGCGGACAAGACCCATACCGACGATACCTCTACCGAAGATAACCCACGAGGAGTAGCATCTGCGGAGCTTGAACCCAAAGATCAGGCATGATGAAAGGACAGATAGGGAATACAAAAACTAGAATCGGAAAATCAGGGCTTGCCTTCTGCATCCACTTTGTTTAAAATAAGGTCAAATCTTTTGAATACCATGAACAAAGACATGGACGGAGACAAGTAAACGTCTAGCGGATTCCCACAGAAAGATACGTATTGCTGAGAACGTATCGCAATCCTGCGTTGAAATTCACTCCCGAGTCGAGCCTTGAACCGATAGAAGGATGCATTCCTTTGTCCGCTGTAGAGGTATCCGGAAGCCCCCGTTACGGGCATCAAGCTCAGAGGTTACTGCCGTCAATTGAATGACGTTGACGACTTGTATGTATACTTCTGTAATTAGGGTGGTACCACGGCATTCGTCCCTTGCGACGAGTGCCTTTTTGTGTTATTTTCTGCAAAAGGTCTTCGGGCTGAAAGAAAAAACAATTTAAATTCGGAAAGGGTGTACTGTATGTCAACCAATGAAAACTCTTTGGAACTGTTGCGGGAACAGCTCGATGCTACCAACTTGCAATTGCTGGAGCTGCTGTCCCAACGCGCTGAACTGGCGGGACAGCTTGGAAAATTGAAAGAAGCTCAAGGAGTACCTGACTTTGATCCAGTGCGTGAGCAACAAATGCTGGACAAGCTGATCGCAGCTAATCGTGGACCTTTCGACGATGCTACGATTCGCCAGTTGTTCAAAGATATTTTTAAAGCTTCTCTGAACTATCAAAAAGAGGAACATAAAAAACATCTGATCGTCAGCCGTAAAAATCAACCAGATAGCACGGTTATCAAGGTTAAGGATACGCTGGTGGGCGGCAAAGCGTCCATCATGGTTGCAGGGCCTTGCTCAGTAGAAAGCTACCAGCAAACGCGCGAGGTAGGTGCGGCTCTCAAGGAAGCCGGTGTACCGATTCTGCGTGGTGGTGCGTTCAAACCGCGTACCTCTCCGTACGATTTCCAAGGGCTAGGTATTGAAGGCCTGCAAATCCTCAAACGCGTAGGCGACGAATTCGGGCTGGCTACAATCAGTGAAATCGTCGATCCAAGACATTTGGAGGAAGCAATCCCATACATCGATATTATTCAAATTGGCGCGCGCAACATGCATAACTTTGAATTGCTTAAAGCTGCGGGTGAAACCAGAACTCCGGTTCTGCTCAAACGCGGACTGGCTGCGACCATGGAAGAGTTCCTGCATGCTGCCGAATACATCGTTTCCCGTGGCAACACACAAGTCATGCTGATTGAACGCGGTATTCGTACGTATGAAAAATGGACACGCAATACGCTGGATATTTCCGCGGTTCCGATTTTGAAAAAAGAAAGCCATCTGCCTGTATTGGTGGACGTGACTCACTCTACAGGACGTAAGGACATCCTGGCCCCTTGCGCCAAAGCTGCCCTGGCAGCTGGTGCTGACGGGATCATGGTAGAAGTTCACCCGAACCCGGCAGTTGCTTTGTCCGACGCCCAGCAACAGCTGAACATACCTGAGTTCCATAAATTCCTGTCTGAAGTCAAAGAATCCGGTTTGTTCAAAGCGTAAAACTAACTTTATGCCTAAAATCTTCAATAAAAAGAATACCTAAAAGGTTATCATCCTAAACACAGCATTCAACAAATTAGGCTCATGGAATCATACTCCATGGGCCTTTTTATTTGTGCAATTGGACCTCGTACGATCTCTATACACGTTTAATGCTTTTTTCAGTCAAAGGTACATAATATCCTTTTCCATTCAGACCCATAGCGAACTTATTGCGAAGATGGATTAGATTAGGTCCGAATTTTGCCTCCAATTCTTCACGGAACTCATACAGGATTTCCATGATATAAATATCATGAATAATCACTTCCGTAATCGGCATCACAAGCCCCGGATGCAGCGTCCAGGCAGCGCGGCTGTCATCCCCGAGTGAAAGTATGCCAGCCACAACCTCCCGATCATCTATGCTAAGCACAATCCACCGACCCCCGATTTCGGCTGTAATCTCCTCACTCATATCATGGCGGTAAACGGTAGCAAAATCAAAGTTAAGATCACCATATGCTACAATGACCACTTCAATTCCTTGCTGAGCGGCTTGCTCCAGGGCATCTCGGAACACCTCGGCATCCTCTTTCCAAATTTCCAGTAAAATTCGGTGTTTGGCTCCCTTCACACCTTCATTGATGCGGTTGATAATGGCTTCATACCCCGAAATATTCCAAATGTTCTCTCTATTTTGAAACGATGCTGTGTACTGCTCCAGACTCTCTTGCGCCACATTAAAAATCTGCTCTGCTTTGCGTTTTCTCTGGGCAATTAATTCATGTGGAGGAAGCGGCACATACAGAGGTGTATTTTCTTGACTGACCATGATGTCGCCACGGTTGACCATACCCGACAAAACCTCATAAATTTTGGATCTCGGAACTCCAGAGTTCAATGAGACGGCATATCCCGAAAGTGGAGAGCTTTCCAACAAGGTCACATAAGCCTTGGCTTCATATTCACTAAAATTCAAATCACGCAGAATTTCTAATAGGTTTGGTTTTGATTTCATGACGTCTTCTCCTCAATTCATGTTCTTCCTTACTATATCACTTCCCCTTGACAAAAACTGATATACAAACTATCTTTTTAATAGCATTTTTATAGTAGTAACCATAGTAGCTACTATCATATTTTCATAGGGGATGACCTTAGGGAGGATTTAACTTGAACAAAGTCATAGCTCACCACAGCGAAAGCAACCGGATTTACTACAGTTCTACGATTCTAGCCCTATTAATTTGGAGCACCTCGTTTATTGCTACCAAAGCAGCCTATACGACGTTTCCTCCTCTAACCTTGGGTCTATCCAGATTTATAATAGCTTCTATTGTATTAGGTATCGTTTTGCTGATCAAAAAAGAACATGTCAAAGTAAAACCAAAAGATTTGGCTACGATTTCGTTTAGTGGAGTTTTGGGAATCACTCTTTATTTTTCAATGGAGAATATAGGGGTTAGCCTGACTACCGCTTCCAACGCAGCATTAATTGTCGCATCGTATCCCGCAATTACATCACTGCTTGAATTTATTTTGTACAAGGTCAAATTATCCAAATATAAAATCTGCGGTATAGCACTGGCCATGATTGGGGTATATTTCTTAACCTCTGTGGGCGAAAGTCCGGGTGGCAAAAATCAACTCATCGGAAATTTAATATTGATTGGAACTGGATTTGCATGGGCGTTTTACACTTTTATGACGCGCAAGGTGGTGGACAAATATCCACCAGTGACGTTATCTTTTTATCAAACCGTTGCAGGTAGTATCTTTTTCATACCATTAGCCCTATTAGAAAAGGATAGCTGGCAGGCCCCGACCACGGGATCGTTTATGTTGCTTATGTATCTGGGTGTGTTCTGCTCTGTTATCGCATTTTTGCTTTATAATTACGGATTAATCAAGCTGTCACCGAGCAGTTCCGTTTCTTTAATGAATTTGGTTCCGATATTCGGGGTGATCTTCTCTGTCGTGCTATTGCATGAAACAGTTTCATGGCGCCAAATTATTGGCGGTCTGGTCGTTATTATAGGTGTACTCATGAGTGCACATCAAAAAAGCACCTAAAACGATACAGATTAGTCCTGTTTGAATATGTGTTTCAATCCTACAATACCAGGGCGAGCGGCCTTTCTAAAAGTTTCTCGCCCAGTCAGTTATATCTATGCAGTCGGCTTTTTTTCTTTTATATAATAAAGGTGGTTATATTGATTAATGAGGTTATCCATAATTACAGACTGTTTAAGCACACTGGCATGATTAAAACCATGCTTTGCTTGTAAAACATACAGCTTTTGACGAGCATTCTCAAGCTGTTGACGCAAAATGTCGTCTCTTATCATAAAATATCCCTCCCTGTCGTAATAACAGTGTAAAGGGTTATGAATAATATACTAAAAATAAGGGTTTGGGATAATTATCTAATTCGCCTATCCGGCAGAATGAATATTCTGATCCGTTGCGTTATTTTGTGCTGAAGCCGTAAAAACGTTTTTTCCCTTCGCCCATAGCAACAACGCTGCAATCAGCAAGATGCCCCCGTTTAATACAAAGATCCAGCGAATGGGCATCCAGCTGCCAAGCATGCCGCCGATCAGCGGCCCCGCCATCGTCGCGAGCTGGGTAGCTGATTGATTCAGGCTAAAGGCTCGTCCGCGAAACTCCGGTTTGGTGACCTCCACAGTCATTGCATTGATCGCTGGCATCACAGACGCATAAAACAATCCGTATCCAAATCGAAGCGCACCAAAACCAACAAAATTGGTTACAAAAAACTGCAAGATGTTCCCGATTCCCGAACCGATCAGCCCAATCAGCAGCACTTGTGCAAAGCCGATGTTCCCTCCAATCCGGCCCCATCGGGGAGCCATCAGCACCGCCGCGATACCTACCGCTGAGAATACAATCCCGGAGCTTAAAGATGCATGGCTGCGGTCCACACCCATTTCAAGCACGTACACCGTAATTAGCGGTTCCAATATCATGACGGAAAAGGTGCTTAACCCAGCCAGAATAAGCAAAAAGTACAGCGGCCGATTCGCAATAGCCTCTTTGATATCATCACGCACATGCGAGCGGGTACTGGTCCCCTTGAAGCTATCCTCTCTAGCGCCAAATGTCGCGATTAACGCAGATACCAATACTAGAGCCGCAGAGAAATAAAAGGCATTCCGATTGCCATAATAATGGCTCACCACACCGCCAATCAACGGACCTATAATACTGCCCGTCGCTCCAGCAGTCGCCATAATGCCAAGGGCATAGCCCGTTTTTTCTTCAGGTGAACCCGTTCCAACCAGCGCTATCGCTGCAGGAATAAATCCGGAGAGGAGTCCTTGAAACAAGCGAACCCCCACAAATACGTATGGGTCTGTCACCAAAGCACATACCAGGTACAATACGGCCAGGCTAAAGCCTGATCGAATCAGCATCGGCTTACGTCCATACTTATCTGCAAGCGAGCCCCAAAACGGAGCAATCAGCGCGCTCGCTAGAAAGGTGACTCCAAAAGCAATCCCCGACCATAGTTCCAGCTGATTGTTTACGCCCAGTTCCGTATTCAGAAAAATAGGTAAGAACGGAATCGACACGGAATAGGCCATGCTGCAAAACAATACTCCAATCCACAAAACAACCAGATTGCGCCTCCAATATAGATGCATGCTGCCACACGTCCCTTCTGTTCAATCCATTATTACCCTCTAAATTAGAAAAGTCTACCGTAACCCTTAGCCTTTCAGCGTGGAACAACCACGAAGAAGCTGATATAATCGAATGGAATGGAGATGATGAAATGGCTAAGAAGAGAAATTCGTCTTTCCCTGCTCCTGCAGCTCAGGACAAACCTGCTACGCTAAAGGATCTATTAAGTCAGGACGTGCTGAACAAACTTAAGGCTCAGGCCAATGAAGCACAAGCAGAACAGGACAAGCGTAAAGAAGACGAACGGCAACGTGCCCTCGAAGCAAAAAAAGCTGAACAAAAGAAGCTGGACAACAACTTTGAACACCTGTTGAATAACAGCGATTTGGACTGGCACAAATATAAATAAGCCAAAACCATTGCGGTTTTGGCCTATCTTTACACTTTATGTTATAGCCAGTCACGAATATGTTGTACTGAGTACAACACCCCTATCCAAACCGGCAGACTGAACGCCATACCCCATATGAGACCTTTAGCCAGCTTTTTGTCTACCTCCATCATGATCCTGCCCCTTTCCTTGGGAATAGCAGCAGTATGGGTCAAGAATACGGCTTTCAAACCCGTATTTCCTTATCCCTAGCAAAAAAGGTATGATAGTACATGGAAAAGTGTTCTGCGCTGTCCCCAAACTATAAATTAGGATGTTACCCATCCAACCTTTCAGGAGGAATATCAATGAACCGAAAATCGATACGCCCATGGTACACGTTGTGCCTGCTGGCCATCATGCTCGTGCTGGTTGCCGGATGTGGCACAAAAGCGACCGATGTGGAAGCCGCAAGTCGGACAAGCACCACAACTCCCGCTGCAACTAAAGACAAAAGCAAGGCTGTTTCACATCCGATTGTCACGATTGTCATGAATGATGGCAAGAAAATCAAGCTTGAGCTGTATCCGGAAGTAGCACCGAACACGGTTAACAATTTCATCTCCTTGGTGCAAAAGGGAGCTTATAACGGTACCATTTTCCATCGCGTCATCCCCGGCTTTATGATTCAGGGTGGTGATCCGCAAGGTAACGGTACAGGTGGCCCAGGTTACAGTATCAAAGGGGAATTCAAGAGTAACGGCTTTAACAATACACTCAAACATACACGTGGCGTATTATCCATGGCCCGCTCGGCGGATCTGGATTCCGCTGGATCGCAATTCTTTATCATGGTTGCCGATGCGGACTACCTCGATGGTCAATATGCCGCTTTCGGTAAAGTAACGTCCGGGATGGACGTAGTCGACGCTATCGTCAACTCCAAGCGGGATAGCAATGACAAACCCATCAAACCGGCTACGATGGAAAAAGTTACTGTTGATACGCTGGGTAAAAAATATCCAGAACCCGTCAAAGTAAAATAACCCGTTTTTCAAAACGGGATAACAGCAACGACCTTGTGCATAGGCATGAGGTCGTTTTTGCTGATCCCCTGATGCTTTCTAAGCTGCTGCCTCTAGGATGTAGTAAGAGTATATACACAAAAGGAAGCGTTTTCAATCATTATTTTTAGAGTTTTTTACTGTTACATGGGCTGTCAGCATTCGACAAAAATTACCAGACGCGCAGTAAAGTCGTCTAATTGGATTTGGTTTCGACTGAACGAATACCTTCCATCTCTTGCAGCAGTGACAACAATTCCTCCACTCCCTCTGACCGTGACAGCTTTAGCAGCATATGAATAACCAATTGCTCACCGTTATTGATGCGCTCTGCGTGAAAGCTGTGAATGGTCAGCTTCTTGTTTTCTAGCAGTTCTTTGATTCGAGTTAGTGCGCCCGGCTCATTATCAACCTGCACAACTACTTGCCGTGTAGAAGGGGTAGCCATTTGATAAAAACGACTATGGAGCAAGGACTGAGCCGCTAAAATAAACAGCGTTACACCCGCGCCAAGCCCATACATTCCTGCACCGACAGCAATCCCAATCCCGGCGGTAGTCCAGATGCCCGCAGCGGTGGTAAGCCCTTTGATTCTATTTTTTTGTGTGAAAATCATTCCTGCGCCGATAAAGCCAACTCCACTTATGACCTGCGCTGCTATTCTGGAAGGGTCCAGCGACAGGTTAGACCAAACCGTTTGATCCTGAAAACCATATTTGGATACCACCATCATAAGCGATGCCCCGATCCCGACAATGAAATGCGTGCGTATGCCGGCCTCCTTCATCCGGCTTTTGCGTTCATAACCGATTAACGCGCCGCACAACCCGGCAAACATGACCCGAATCAGGTAATCCCAATCCCACATACTTTTTTCACTCCACTATTGTTTATGTTTATACTTAGGCAAATGAGCCTTTATCCAGCCGTTATTTAGTTATTACCCAAACCCTTTAAGGAACCTTCACTTCATGCTCGGGAAGATTGCGATGTGCCTTTCTGCCCTTAAGCAGCCACAGCTCCGGTGTATCCTGCACACCATCCAGACGCAAGCTAAACGCCCTTGTTGGCAGATTACGTACACGCAGCCATAGACGGTTTCCGTCTGCTGCTGCATCCACAAGCTCTAGCCGTGTTAGTGAATCACTCCTTAGCTTGTGGTTCAAACCGCGAGTTGAATTCGCGTTGTCCTCCCGACTCCAAATACGCAGTTCATCCACAGACGGGGCTGCAATCCGCTTGCTAAAAGAAATAACCACTTCGTCATCGGCTGAACGTTCTGCCTTAAGAGGCACGGGAGGTTCATCGTACATGTAGCCTCCCAGATGGTACTCATAGGCAGTCCAGGCGTTGTAGTCGCCCTCCAGGGCGGCAGCTCCAAACTGCCGTGTCCACTCGCGGTCCCGCACCATCCGCGCGAGTGAACCGATATCCGCCTGCACCCCGAGGGGCAGGTCGGGATAAACGGCGCGTATGGACTGCGCGATGCCAGCGTAGCCGCGAATATACTGTGGCGGCAGGCGGCGGCGCATCCAGTCCGGCCAATGGGTCTGGAGTATGTGCATATCCGGGGCTACGCAACCGATCATGGCTACCGCATCCAGACCCTGCCATTCCCGCAGCTGACCGGGAATATCACCACGCCCGCTCACAGCAAGCGACCATGTCGCCACGCAGATGTCTGGCCGGACATCACGCACACCGCCCGCGCCGTTCACCAGTTCACGGATAAGCCCGTTCACAGCCTCCACGCGCAGATCGATCCACTGCGCGTACAGCTTCGGGACCTTCCGGTAGTAATTCCGCGCATGCTTATCGCGGAAATTCGGAATGTCCTCACCGTAGCGCGCGCGGAAGGCACGCTGCGCATGTGGCCCAATATCCCCGTACACTCCACTGCGCAGCCCGTTCCATTCGGGGAAATATGGCTCCGCCACCTCAAATCCGTCAAATGGAATATCGGTGACGAGCCGGGCAGCGGCCTTCTTTTTCCATTCCACATACTCCTGTGCAAAATGGGAAAGCCGCTGAAAGCCGTCATTCGGCTCACGCAACAGTTCCATGCGCCATTCCTTCCACGCTGGCGGCAGCTGGGACACGCCAAAAGCACCATTGCCCAGCACCATCGCCCACACCGCGATGCCTCTGCGCTGAAAAGCAGCCACAAGCGCTCCATCCACTTCATTTTCACGCACAACAAAATAATGCACGGTCTGGTAGCCCGCAAGGGCGATCTCATCCGCTATGCTATCCCGCGACCGGTTGGCATAATAGGGAAATAACGGATCAATTTGAATACTGGGACCGTTTAAGACCCACGGTTTCATTTTTCCAATTTGTGCTATAGCGCCTGTCGATTCGGATCGGTCATCTCGCTTATTGTCCAATTCGATCCACCTCCGTCACTCACCTTTTCTCCAATATTTGCTCAGATCTATAGGTTAGGGCTATATGTTCGTACTGGTTCGCCTATGTTACCATATTTCGCAAATGGGGTGAAATACAGCTACTACTGTTTCACCAATAGCGTTCAGAGGTATTGGAATAACGAGTCAGGTTTAGCTTATGAACGGAATGGGAGGAATAGTCAATGGCAGAGCAGAGATTGCAAGGAAAGATAGCAGTGGTCAGTGGTGGAGGTTCAGGAATCGGTAAAGCAACCGCTATTCGTTTTGCAGAACAAGGCGCCAAAGTGGTCATGCTGGATCGGACACCCGAGCATGCGGAGGAGACCAAAGCAATCATTGAACAGGCTGGCGGTGAAGCACTAGTGCTGGAGTGTGATATTTCCAAGCCAGACATGATTCAGCAGGGGTTCGCTAAAGTCGCGGAAACCTACGGAAAGCTGGATATCGTGTTCGCCAACGCAGGTATTAATGGCACGATGGCCCCTATTGAGACTATGGAGCTGGAGGAATGGGACCGCACGATGAACATTAATCTACGCGGCACCTTCGCTACCGTTAAATATGCCGTTCCATACCTGAAAGAACGCGGCGGCAGCATTATCATTACCAGCTCGATCAACGGTAATCGAACCTTTTCGGGTATTGGATTCTCAGCCTACGCCTCCACCAAGGCAGCTCAGGTTGCTTTTATGAAAATGGCAGCGTTGGAGCTGGCCCGTTACAAAATTCGGGTCAACGCGATATGTCCGGGAGCGATCGATACGAAAATTGATGATAACACGTACCCTACCGAAGACTTGAAAAAGGTACAAATTCCTGTCGAATTTCCGAAGGGCGGACAGCACCCACTGGAAGACGCTCCTGGTGAGCCAGAGCAGGTGGCCAATCTGGTCTTGTTCCTCGCCTCAGACGAGTCGTCACATGTAACAGGTACGGAAATCTATGTAGACGGAGCGGAATCCCTGTTGCGTTAAGCTTAAAGGAGAACGTTGTACCCAGGCAAGTTTAGACATTCCCAGCAGCCTTATCTCTAGTTATTACTAGTGGAAAAGGCTGCTTTGTGCATGACGTGTGCATGGCTTTACCATGCTTCTATAGCACTCCGTCATCACCATACACAGCTCCTTTGCGAAGACGGACATACAGCCTGCCTCCTGGCAGCACCTCAAACAACAGCATCAGAAGAGAAAAGAATAACAGTGCAATGACCTCTTCTGCCAAAATATAAATAGGGTATGGCCCCAAAACATCCAGTATCGACGGTGTCGATGGCTTTCCGGTCAGAAACATATAGTTGGCACCGAGAGCACGATCTACAATCCACACCATCAACGCCAAGCCATTGAGAAATAGCATAACTCCCCCTACACTCTTCCACGTCGGTCGGAATCCAGCGATCCAGGTCATATATAGGGCGGCCAAAATAATAGCACTATGAGCTACGAAAAAATGGATAAAACGATAGTGCGGAAATGCATAAGCCAAATTAGGCGTGAGTACTGCTTGAAGCGCTCCTCCAATTCCGGCAAATAGGATTATCGGATATAACCAGCGGCTGCGGAAAATAAGCATGAGGATAGACAACAGCAGTGTCACACTGCACAGCTCCAAGGGCAATGAGGTCTGAACATCCCAAATATGCTGCGCCACATACCATATATTCAATGTCACCTCTGCAAGTATGAGGATCGTAATTAGTAGCCAGCGAATTCCCTCACTTACAGGCTTATGCGATCCAATCCATCCCCGCGTCAGCCACAGCAGCAAAACGCATACAATAAGCCCCAGTACAGCCAACCCATGCGACGGAGTAAAAGCCTCGAACCCTTCCGGCGCGTACGCATCCACCCAAGACCCTGACCCTAGCCAGTCCATAGGAAGCCCCTTTCGATCGATCTCTTTTTTTCTTCATATCTTATATCCTCCATTTTATACCAAACAGTCGAATATATTCTAGCCCTCTTTCTTGCTTGTTCCATACCTTAAGCTTTATGATAAAAGATATCATATTCAAAGGAGAGCCCTCATGCCTATTAATCGCCGATTAATTACAGATCAGGATTTCAGCGAAGCACTAGAGCGTCATCTTCGTGTCCGGGTATTCCAAGATGACCAATTGATTGGCTCGGGCGGGATTATTATCCGTTTTGACGATCAGACCATCGTTGTGCAGTCCAGCGTCAGTGATCTGGCCTACCATTCCAGAAAACAATGTGAGTTTTTTGAAATTAAAAAATAGCCACCGTACACTGGAGAACGATTTTTTTCGTTTTCCGGTGTACAGCGGCTAAGTTTAGTTGTTCTATTGGTATGCATTATATCTCACATGACGGTTATAGTTACAGCTGCATTCCGCGTGTTTTCAGCATAAGTTTATTGGTAAGCACTTTCAAATCCTCGGAAGAAGATGAGATTTCCTGCATAATTGCCGTCTCCTCATGAGCAGCCTTATAAATTTTGTGAGCCCCCTCAGAGAACGCCCCTGACATTTGTTGAATACGATGAATCTGCTCAAAGGTTTGATCCACCCGGTTCGTTTGCTCTGTTACGGCTTCTTCCATGGTACGGATGCTTTCGACAAATTCACGTACAATGGCGTTCAAACGGTTCAGCGTCTGATCCACAGAGCTTGTCCGTTCCGCCTCAGCACTGACCAAGGACGTTTGCTGATGCATCAACTCCACGGTCTCAACGATTTGCGACTGTACACGGCTAACGATGGCATTAATTTGCTGTACAGATTCCGTACTTTGGGCGGCAAGTGCGCGGATTTGGTGCGCCACTACAGCAAAGCCGTTCCCTTCTTCTCCCGCACGCGCTGCTTCTATGGAAGCGTTCAGCGCCAACAGATGGGTCTGTTCGGCAATATCCTTCACAGTGCTTGTAATCGCTTCAATTTGAGAAGCTTCTTGTTCCAGTCGTGCAATCACCTGCTGTGAACGGCTATGTGAAGCTGTCAGATCACCCATTCCATCCATCAGGGATGAAAACACAGTCTGTGTCGAATCCACGGAATGCTCCATGTGGCCTGACAGTTCCAGCATATGCCCCGATTTGTTGCGCATCAATTTAAAATCGCCCAGCATTCGATCCGCTGTTTTAATAGATTGGGCAGATGCTTGTTTTTGCTGCTCCACGCCATCCAGAATATCCTCTACCACCGTAGACATGGACTCGATTTGCGCCGTAGCTTGCACAATAGCCAAGCTCAGATTTTCCGCACTTTGCGAAGTTGTTCTGGTGCTATACGAGATCTCATTGAACATATCTTTAATGTTCAGCATCAGATGCCGAAATGCATCGTACAACACTTTGATTTCATCATCAGAACGACGCTCTGGAATGACGACAGACAGGTTGCCTGCCGAAGCTTCCTCTGCCGCCTTAGCCAATCTAACAATTGGCCGTGTAAGTAATTTTGAGATCAACCAGCCCAAAATGCCACTCCACAGGACGCCCAATAACAAAATGATCGAAGTATACACCCATTCCTGTGTACCTTGAGCAAGCCAGTCCTTGAGTACAAAAATAAAAAAAGCGCTTGTTCCATAGGTTATTGCTGAAATCGAGACAAATGCAGTAACCATTTTCGTACCTAGTGACATCTTCATGTACTGTAGCCCACCTCAAAAAACTCAAATTTGATTCCATTTTACCATAAAATTGCTACATTTCTAGTAGTATTTTTCACAGACACCTATATTTATAAGCATAAAGATGCAGATCTCTAAGTCCCCTGACCTAACTACAAAAACAATATGTTATTCAGACAGAAATTTGCGCCAAAAAAGCGGACGAATCGCGCTGCAGCTTACGTTGCAGGCTATTCACCACATCTAAAACGCTCTATTACTCCGCAATGCCATTTTCCATTATTGAGAATAATTGTTGTCTTCCTGCTTAACAATCGCCTTTTTAACCGCTTCAATTGTGTCTATTTGATGACTGTTTTTTTCCAGTACAGTAAACTCCCATAATCCGCTGGTCAGCTTGTCTCCTTGCTGGATATCAAAACGTTCTGAAAGCATCCAACCGCCAATCGTATATACGTCCCCGACCTCAATATCCGTCTCCAAGCGCCGATTGACTTCATGAATAAGCGCCTGTGATTTGAGTATGTAACGATGATCATCTTTTTTGGTAATGAGTGGTGTTAGCGCTGTAGGGATTTCGGTATCCGTATAAGAAGGAATGTCTCCCACAATCTCCTCCATAATGTCCTCCAGGGTGACAAGCCCAGACGTACCACCATATTCATCCACCAGCACCGCTACTGGAATACGTCGTTTTTGCATCTGAATTAGCAAATCCCGAGCCTGAACCGTCTCGATCACCTGAAGCACCGGATGAATGTAAGATGCCATCGTCGTGTTCCCTGTGCTATGTCCACGGGCCAAATCATGCAGAGCTTCCTTTACGCGAATCATCCCGATAATACGATCCCGGTCCCCATGTTCAGCTACAGGTAGAAAATTATAGACCTTGTCCTCGATCAGCTCCATAAACTCGGCTACCGTTGCCTGGTGAGAAATGGAACGAATGTGGATGCGTGGTACCATAATTTCCTGGGCTGCACGGTCGTCAAAATCAAATACATTGTTCAGATATCGATATTCTGTCGGCGTAATTTCACCACTACGATAGCCTTCAGATAACGCCAGACGAAGCTCAGCTTCACTGAGTGCCGCATCTTCTTCAGATACCTTTTTCAGCCCAAAGAGACCCGTAATGACACGTGAAGAGCGACTGAGCACCCAGTTCAGGGGATACGTTATTTTATAGAACACTGTAATGGGACGGGCAAAAAACAATGCCATCGGTTCGGCAATTTGGATGGCAAATGTTTTGGGCACCAGTTCCCCAACGACCACTTCAAAATAGGTCAAAATCAAAAAAGCCAGCAAAAAGGAGAGTACCCCCGTTAATCCGGCCGGAATATGTGCCAACACAAACAGGGGATGCAGCAGCTTCTCAACTGTAGATTCCCCTAACCAGCCCAGCGCCATTGAAGTTAGTGTTGTACCAAGCTGACAAGCGGATAAGTACTCATCGAGCCGAGATAGAATATTTTTAACGGCTTTCGCGTTTTTATTGCCCTCTGAGGCCAATTGATTGATACGGGATACCCGTACACGGATAATGGAATACTCCGAGGCCACAAAAAAAGCAGTTAAGGTGATAAGTAAAATAACCAGAATGATATTTATCGTTTCCATAGCCCCCTCTTGCCCCGTTGATGACGAAGCAAGAAGCACCCCCTTTGACATTCATTTTTGGATGGAATCATCGTATGAATAATGATGCCCATAATCGTGTATTACCCAAAAATGATAAGGAATAGACTATGTAGGACTTTGTTAACGAATCGCCAGCGGACTCTTTTGCACGATATCTATCCATTGATCAGCTATGAGCTGGTGCCCAACCGCTGTCGGATGAACCCCGTCATGCAGCCAATAGGAAGCGTCCGCTTTCGTAGCGGCTTCGTTCAACATGCTTTGGAGCGGCACAAATACGGCCCCATATTGGTCGGCAAGTTGACGTACAATACGCTGGTATCCCGTTATTTTTTCTTGCCAAATATCCCAGCGCGCCTCAGTAGCTCCTGTTTTCAAAATAAACGGCTCACATAACACCAGTCCGATCTCTGGCATCACTTCACACGTTTCCTCCAGCAGGTGGCTATAGGATCGTTCAAATCGGTCCGTCACCCCGGATGGCTCCTGCTCCACGATCCGCCAGGCATCGTTCACTCCGATCAGAATACTGAGCAAGTCCGGCTGTAGACTGAACGTGTCTTCATTCCAACGTGCATACAAATCCGAAGCCCGATCCCCTGAAACTCCCCGATTCACAAATTCAGGCTGCGTTGCAGTCAAGCGACTCCCAAGTGCACCAGCGATCAGATACACATAGCTCTGCCCCAGCCAATGGTTGGCGTCCTCATTCCGTCCCCTTCCCCCATCTGTAATGGAATCTCCTTGAAAAAGAATACGTGTGTGTCCTGTACTCGACATTTTCCATGGTCCCCCTTCGCAATTTCCAATAATACCCTTATCATACCCCGTATTCTCCAAATTGGAAAGCGGTTTCAGAAAATCTAGGAGCAAAGGCGATCGCCATCGCTCATTCCGCAACTTCTAGGAAAAATCCCATTCATTTTCACACTGCTCGGTACTTACACACCTCGCGAAAATTACAGCCTCCGCATACTCTGCGTGAAGGCATGGGCGTAAAGAAAGACTCAGGCTTGGGGCGATTATAGTAATCGTCATCAAGACAGGATTTCATTTCCTTGATGTAACGGCCTACATTGCCAACTACCTTGTCGATCTCCTCTGGTGTGGGGCGATATACTTCATGCTCTCCTGTCATCAGGTACTCCACGCGCACCTCAATCTTCTCCAATGGAAGCTGATAGTGCTCCTGCACATAGGAAGCATACAAAAATAACTGGTCGGAGAAGTCGCCTTCTTTACCTGTTTTCCAATCTACAATTACCATATCTCCGTTGTCTCTGCGATAGAGCAAATCCATTTTGACATATACTTTTGTCTCGTGTAGGAGCATCGTATCCCATTTTTCCACCTCAACGATTCGAGCCTGCCCCTGTTGCAGCTCACGCCAAACCGCGGTACGGTACAAATTGTGCACCACTGCATGCTGACGCTCCTTAATCTGGGCAATTCGTTCCGGAAGCACCTCGTCTCCGTAATAAATCTCTGCCAGCATGACGCGATTTTTGGGATCTTGAAGCCATAGCTCACGGTGCAATGATTCCTTGTAGCTGTCATTCAGCATGTTCTTCATAGCTGTCTCCAGAAATGCGGTGCGCGGGATCGTCCCTTTTTCCATCCACCCTCGTATGACCGATTCACACATTTGATGCGTAATATTTCCGAATAAAATATATAAGTTGCTCAGTTGCTTAAGCCGATACAAGGTCACTTGCTCTTCAGTGCCCTGTGCCGAATTCCAGCCATTATGTGAGCCGTAATAATGATAATAGTATTTGCGTAAGCACTCATCGAACGTCTGGGCCCTCGACTGTGAATAGGACCAGGACGGATATATTGCCATGACAGGCCCTCCTTCATTAGAACTTCCATCCCTCTATTATAACGCATCCCTAAGCTGTATCGGCTATAAAAACGACAAAAGACTTTAACCCATAGGTTAAAGTCTCCGACTGACTAGTTAGTACACCCGCTACGAGTCCGTTCAGCATGGATCAATTCACTTACATTAACAGCGCCATCCTCACGGACGTTGACTACAAGTACCGGAGTTCCCAACATTCCGCTGATCCACGCCTTGTAATCATCCACATGATCATTTGGAAGAATCGTCAAGATCACACCGGCAAAGCCACCACCATGTACTCTGCATGCGCTGTCGTCAATTGATTTTAAATACATTTCCGTTAGGGCCAGTGCAACCGATACATCTTGTTCCCGATCAATCCTACTTCTATATACGTTCTGTAACCATTTCCATGAAGAATTACCGGATTCCGTGACGAGTTTTAAAAAATCAGAAAAGCGCCCTTCCTCCAGCGATTTCACCTGCTCATCCACACGCTTATTTTCTTCAAAAAAATGCAAAGCACGAAGTACTGCCCGATCCCCAGCTTTTTCCCTAACCATCTTGAGATTGGCATACAGATCCTCAGGCGATAAGTCACGGCAAACAGAAGCGCCTAAAGACTGAGCCACAGCACGCATTTCGTTCGGCACCGCTGCGTAATCATCTGTTAAATCAGCGTGATTTCCACCTGTATTTACAATAACCAGGGAATATCCGTTTTGCTCAAAATTCCAATGGACTGGTTTGATGATGGGTTCCTTGGGATTTTCAAAATCAATGGAAATCAAGCCGCCATATGCGCAAGCCATCTGATCGAGCAGCCCTGAAGGCTTGTTCCAATAGA
This sequence comes from Paenibacillus ottowii, assembly GCF_006874425.1. Taxonomy (GTDB): domain Bacteria; phylum Bacillota; class Bacilli; order Paenibacillales; family Paenibacillaceae; genus Paenibacillus; species Paenibacillus ottowii. Next base: position 249,637 of record NZ_VIJZ01000001.1, on the reverse strand, counting down.
CATTCTCCGCATACTGACCAATTTTGGATGTAGCAACAGTGTCTAACGCGCCCTCGTTATAAAAATGATTTAATATCGTGCATATCAGCATTTCAAACGAAGCGGAAGAGCTTAAACCTGAAGCAGAGAATACATTACTTGATATATAAGCTTGAAAGCCTCCGATGCGATACCCGAATTCAAGCAAACCTGCCGCAATGCCACGGACCAGCAACATCGTACCGTCATCCTCCGGTTTTGGCGACAAGTCGTTTAAATCAATGACGTATTTCGTTTGGTAGCCTTCAGAAAAGAATGTTATAACGGATTCCTCTACTTTAGCAGCCACAGCGATCGTATCAAGTGTGATACTGCCGGCCAGCACCTTTCCATGGTTGTGATCTGTATGATTCCCTCCAATTTCGCAGCGTCCCGGAGCACTAAACAATTCAATATCCCCTACACCAAAATACTCCTGATACGCCTGTATAAGTGATTGATATCGAGAGGTTTGCTCGGAAATTTGTTGCTGGCCGTACATCCGTGCGAGAACAATCTGTCCCTCGCTTGAATTCAATAGCTCCATATCTTTCATCGTATATCCCCCTACTTGTATGTGTGCTTCCACTCAGAATGATGCTTTAATTATCTCAATTTTCCCTACGTAAAAGTATGGCACAATTTCAATCTGTAAGCGCTTATTTTAATCGCTTTACTGAGCATTTTACCAATATAACTAAAAAAGAACCAGCCCCTAATCGGGGCCGGTTCCAAGATGTGCTTAATTTCTTTTTAATCGCGTTTCAGTACATATTCTCCAGCACTGTTACGAGTTACAGTGGCGCCAAGCGCCTCAGCAACAGATTTGAAAGGAACATACAATGTGCCATATTCATCCGTATATGGAGCTTGTGGCAACGTCAATGTGCTTCCTTCCAATACAGCCTGCTTGGAGCCACTTTTCAGCTTAATCGTTTTACCCGTAATATCATCAATTACTGTTGTTTGTTTGGCAGCTGCATCCCATTTTAATTCTGCGCTTAGTTCGCCTGTCAGTTCACGCAATGGGATGAAAGCCGTACCTTTACGATTCTCCAAGACATAGTAATCGTCTTTAGGATCGAAAGTGGTTTCTACTTTTGTAATTTCCAAATCATTTTTTAAAATATTGTAGATCGGGGAATTTGTTTCAAAGTTACGCAGTGTTGCTCCTGGTGTTAATTCAGCTTGGTTATTCAAGTCAATCACACCGTTAGAAATATCTACTTTATCGGCCGTTACACTACCGTTGACGTTCCAGGCTTGAGTCTCGGTCAGAACGGTAAAGGATTTCACTGGAAGACCGTCGATGTCTGGCAATGCAACTGTCAGGTCTGACAGCGCTTTGCGAACATTTCCTTTTTCATCAAAATACATGTCGCTTTTCAGCACCGTGTTTGCACTCAGAACTGTTTTGATTTCAGGTGCCTGTGCATACATGGTGCTAACTCCTGCATCATACTGCGCCACAGCCAGATCCAAATACTTTTTAACCTCGGTGTAAGCTTCGTTGACCAGTTTTTCTTTGTTTTCATTCAGTTCCGTTGTTACTTTATCACTACCCTCAATAGCCATACCGGAAGTGATCGTTTTAGTCACATCAATGGCTTGACTGATCAGTTCTTTCAAGCCTGCCTCGTCCTTGGCCAGATTCGTCAGGAACGGTTTTACCAATGCAACCAGTTCATCACCGCGCAGTTCTGCATGGAGATGGGTCAGTTTCACCTTGTCTTTTTCACCGTACACTTCTTCAGTTACAGACGTTGCAGAAATGGTCGAAGGATTAGGAGCATGCTTGAGCATAAGTGCAGCCGCTGTTTTGGTCAGAGCTCTCACATCTTTGGAATATACATACGGATCAAACCCAGCAGGCAGACCGCTCAAACGCTCTTGCGAGTTTAAAGATATGTAATAAGGTTTTTTAGCACCTTCCAATTGAATAGCGATACCTTGGCGATCCAAAGCAAGCTCAAATGGCAGATTATACTTATCAATGTGCAATGTACCCTTGGCAGAAACAATTTCCTCCGACTGTACCTTGGCTTCATCTACAGTCACCGAAATCGAATTAAGCAAATTTATGATTTCCTGATCTCCTTGTGTGATTCCTTCTCTTGGAGTTAATTTAAGTGAAATCTTCTCCGTTGTTTGCTGGGATTTCACATCAAGTGTTCCCAATAAATTTTTACTTACATCAAATCCCCCTACTGCCTGGCAACCTGTCAAAGCTACCATTAACAGAATAAGAGGGACGGCAATCCATTTTTTTATATTCATATTAATCCCCTTTCAAAATATTTCCCTGATCTCTTCTATTATCTCAGTGTTAATACGCATTGTAAATGAGTAGAATGGAAAATAGAGCTAGTCATTTAGGATCAATTTTCAGCCTGAAGCATCCGGTAAGCCAGAAGTGCCATCTCCAGGCAACGGCGCTTATCAGGGTCTGTCAAATTTCCTTCTACAATTTCGTTGATTTTATCCAGCCGATTATAGAGGGTCTGCCTATGAATATACAGAATTCCGGCAGTATCACGCTTGGAGCCATGGCATTGAAAGTAGGCATCCAGCGTATCCAGAAGCTGCATATGGTGCTCACGATCATGTGCAATCAACTCCCCCAAATGGTCTTGTACAAATTCTTGTAGAAAAGGAATACGAGGCACTGCTTTCAACAATTGATAGATTCCGATGGTGTCGTAAAATAGCTGATCCTTCATCACCGGGACGCTTCGCGCGACTTCAATGACCTGATAGGCCTCTTCAAAACTACGGTCCATCCCTGTCATGCGATGTCTCATCTTGCCAAAACCTGCATGAATGCGCACCTTGTCAAGCTGTCCTGCGGCATAGTTCTGAATATATTGGACCGTATGGGCCAGCACCTTTTTCATCTGTGCTGCGGAACGCAGCGTTAATTCCTCCTTGGCACAAAGGATGTAGCATTGACTTCCCTTCATCATTAACAGATTGTGCAACGTTTCTTTTTTCAGCAGAGAACGAAGCAGCACTAATACATCCTGATTGATGGATTCCTTGCGCACCTGACTGGCGTCCTTGTCCTGATGCTCTACCTCAATGATCCCTGCCCAAAATAAATACCGTCCCTTCGTTAACAATCGCAGTCCCATCCGGGTCTGGGCCTGTTCTTCACTCGGAAGCTGGCCGTTCAACACATCCTGAATCAGTTCATTTTGATTACGTAGCAATCGGTCTTCAAGAAACTGTGTTCTCAGTACCAATGTAGCGGCCGCCTTGGCTGTGTAATCAATGAGCAGCGATATTTCCTCGGTCGGCATTTCACTATGCAGGACCACACCTACCGCAGAAAACACCTGACCGAAGCATACAACAGGCTGAAACAAGACAGCAGTGGATTCATTCAGATGAAACAGCAGGTGCCCCTCCCGATCGGCCGTCATACTTGATTCCACTTCATGGGCGTAAAAATCTGCAATATGGTCTGCTACATCCGGCTGGACGGAGGGCACGAATCGATTGGTATCAATGGAGGACATGTAGATGATCTGCCGGGCAGCATAGTCATGAAGCACACGCAAGAGGGCGTTCATATCGGTGCTGCGCAGAGTTTCCTGCTGAAGCTGACGTGAAAATCGCTCCAGATCTTTTAACAGTTCATGATGTCGGTTAATAAGTAGGGAGTGAATATCTTGTGTAATTTCAACAAAACGCACCGGCTGCTCAAATACGATGACCGGGAAGTGATGCCGTTCCGCCAACTCCAGTATTTCCGAGGGGATCACATGGATGCTCGTGCCGAGCTCTACACATAATCCTGCGGCTTCCGAGCGGATCAGTTGTTCCATATACTCGGCGCGTTCTTCCCCCTTCCGGGTTAGCCACAGGCCGGTCGTCAAAATCAGGTCATGACGGCTCACAAAGGGGGATACATTGGTGATTTCTAACACATGAACCCAGCCCACACGGCGATTGACGCCCTGTTCCCCAGCAGCCAACTTTGCCCGCCGGAAAACAGGACGTTCCAGCACATCCGCAATGGTAAATGTTTTTTTACCCTTCATCGGCATTCTCCTTATATGTATGTTTTTATGTCATTTTATATGACATATATTCATCAAAAAGTCGAGCCTTTAAGTCAGATAATCCGACAAAATGTATGATGCCAAGGAGTTTACTCCCTTGTAAACTGTACCTAATCTAACATGAATTGCATTTATCGGCTTGAGTCCATGTAACTAATCGGTAAACTGCATACAAATGATAGTGCCATTTTTGATTTTGCAGCGTAGCTGCCCTAAAAACAATCATTTGCCGTAGGATAACAATTATTTTTTAGGAGAGGTGAACGAAATGAAAATTGGGATTCCGAAAGAGATTAAGAACAATGAAAACCGTGTTGCTCTGACACCTGCGGGTGCTGCTCAAATGATTCAACACGGACATCATGTATTTGTAGAAAGCCATGCAGGTGCTGAAAGCGGCTTTACAGACGGAGATTATGCCACTGCAGGGGCTACCCTTGTACAGCAAGCTGCAGATGTGTGGTCCCAGGCGGATCTGGTTATCAAGGTAAAAGAACCGCTCCCCTCTGAATACGGGTATTTTCGACCAGATTTGATTTTGTTCACCTATCTGCATCTGGCTGCCGAGCCCGCACTCGCCCGGGCTTTAACAGACAACGGCGTAGCTGCCATTTCCTACGAAACGCTAGATGTTGAAGGAAGCCTGCCGCTGCTTACACCCATGAGCGAGGTTGCAGGCCGAATGGCTGTACAAATCGGAGCACAGCTGTTGGAAAAACCAAAAGGGGGGAAAGGCATCCTGCTGGCAGGTGTGCCGGGGGTCAAACGCGGTAAAGTGACTATTATTGGCGGAGGGGTGGTCGGCACCAATGCGGCCAAGGTCGCCATCGGTCTCGGCGCAGATGTTACACTGATCGATCTGAGCCTGCCAAGACTGCGCCAGCTGGACGATATTTTTGGCAATCAGCTTCATACGCTGGTGTCGACCCCCTCTAACATTGCGGAAGCCGTAGCACAAAGCGATCTGCTGATCGGCGCTGTCCTGATCACCGGTGCCAAAGCCCCACGGCTCGTAACAGAGGCCATGGTGCAGACCATGCAATCCGGCTCAGTGATTGTCGATGTCGCCATTGACCAAGGTGGCATTGTCGAGACGATTGACCATATCACGACACACGATCAGCCAACCTATGTAAAACATGGCGTCATTCACTATGCAGTAGCGAACATGCCCGGTGCGGTGCCGCAAACCTCCACGCTCGCTCTGACGAACGCGACGCTTCCCTATGCTCTCCAACTTGCGGATCTTGGCGTGCAAGAGGCGCTTCGCAGAAGCAAGCCGCTGCTTAGCGGTGCCAATGTCCTGAATGGACATATCACCTACGAAGCAGTCGCCCGTGATCTGGGGTATCCTTATGTTCCTGCGGAACAGGCATGGCAGGCCAAAGCCTTGCAATAAAATCGAAGCAGCACAAAGAACCACACACTTTTTCCCGCAGGGATTGAAGTGTATGGTTCTTTCTTTGTATGCTAACTGCATCTAACATATTTAATCGCATTTAGACGGCTTCTGACGAAAGGAACGCTTGGAGACGGCGATAAATATCTGTGATTTCTTCCAGCGACATGCGCACCAATCCACTAGACGAGGGTGCCACGAATTCATGCATTTCAGGGATTAGCGGTTCAGGCTGGAATCCCCAATCTGCTTTGGATTTTTTACTATATTCGGTGTACACGCCTTTGCCGACAAAGCAAGCGACCTTCGGGCGGTACTCCATAAGCTTCGCATGCAGCTTCAGACGTCCTTCGGCGTATTCCTCTCGTGTAATGTCCTCCACTCCCCTAGTGGGACGAGAGACAATGTTGGTAAAACCGTAGCCTAGCTTTAGCAGCTCTCGATCTTCCGATGGATCGTACAAGCGAGGCGTCAAGCCAGCCCCCTCCAATATGCGCCAAAAGCGGTTGCGTGGATTCGCATAATGATGCCCTACCTCGCCTGATTTCAAGCTGGGGTTAAAGCCGATAAATACAACGGATAATCCATAGTCGAGATGATCGTCTACCTCGTGCAGTTCAGTCCCTGGCTCTGTCATCGGCTCCCTCCTTCCTCAAACCATATCCAGCGGCTGCTTTCTCGTTGGCAACGGAAAAGCTTCGTCTATTTGTTCAAGTTGTTCAGGGGTGAGCCGAATGTTTGCTGCCGCTGCATTTTCTCGTACATGCGATTCTTGCACAGCCTTGGGGATTGCCCACACATCACCGTCCCGTATGACCCATGCGAGTGCAATTTGCGATGGTGTTACCCCATGGCTGGCAGCAATGTCTAACATAACGGGATGCTCCAGCAGCCCCCGTCGCAGGCGTCCACCTTGGGCAATCGGGCAATAGGCCATTACAGGTACCCCATGCGTACGGCTCCAAGGGAGCAGATCATATTCGATACCTCGTGAAGCTGCATGATACAGCACTTGGTTGACAGCACAGGCTTCGCCCCCACTCAGGCTCCATAACTCCTCCATATCGAACTTGTCCAGATTGGATACGCCCCAGTTACGGATTTTGCCCTGCTCACGCAGTTTTTCCATGCCCTGTATTGTCTCTTCCAGTGGAATATTCCCGCGCCAATGCAGCAGGTACATGTCCACATACTCGGTTCCCATCCGGGTTAGGCTCGCTTCACAGGCTTGAGCCAATCCTTGACGGTCCGCATGATGGGGGTAAGCTTTGCTGACGAGATATACATCGTCCCGGCGGCCCCGAATGGCTTCCCCGACGATCTCTTCTGCGCCGCCTTCCGCGTACATTTCAGCCGTGTCCACCAGCGTCATCCCCAGCTCGAAGCCAAGTTGAAGCGCACGTACCTCCTCCTGCCGGAGCGAGGCTTTTTCACCCATATTCCACGTGCCCTGTCCGATGAGGGGTACTTCACGACCGTCCGTCCAGGTAATCGCATTTTTCTTATGTTGACTTTGACCCATATACATTCCCTCCCTAGGAGTTTGGTGTCACAGGCTTGTCAAATACATGACTCTGCGTCCAGTGCTGACCACCATCCGAAGTGGTATACATAATTGGAGCCTTCTCTGAATCCGAGAAAATAGCCCAGCCTTCCTTGGCATTGGCCATCCCGATTTGCTGATTGCCATAACCATCAAAGCCTTGCTTGCCGTTGTTCCACGTCTTGCCACCGTCATGGGTCCAACCAATCGTATTAGGCTTGTCGCACGGTGCACAGTAGCCTCCCATCAATGCGGTACTGCTGTTAACAGCATAGAGCATGCCTGGTGCTGTCCCTCCATTTTTAGGAACCTGGTTGTCCTGCTGGCTAACCCCTGGTGCCGGGCCGCCGCCAGCGGTGGAATTTGCCAGTACAATGTCCCAGCTTTGTCCACGATCAGCAGTATGCCAAAGCGAATACGATGTCTGATTCATCCCCGTGTCTCCAACCAGTTCAATCCATGCATTGCCCCGCTCTACCGAACGAATAGTTACTCCGTTTAGAGGCCCTTCGGTTGTTCGCGACATGACGGTAGTCCAATTTTGGCCCCCGTTAACGGTATGTAAAATCTGGATCGAACCTTCTGTTTTCTGAGCTACCGCCCAGCCGTTTTGCCGATCATGGTAATATGGTTGCCCTACCGTGTGACCAGGAACGGGGAGCGACGACCAGTTTTGCCCTCCATCTTTGGTATATTGGTTGCCACTGAATCCTTCTTTGGAAGATACAAAGTGTAAGAATCCCGCTTGTCCTTGCTTAGGCACAGTCCCGACAGCTTCCCAACGCTTACCGCCATCGGAAGTTGCCAGCAATGAACCGCTATCTTCCATAACAGCCCAGGCCTGCTCTCCATTCAAGGCAAAAATCTGTTGGACTGTACCCTGGCCTTGATACTGCACATTCCAAGCCGAACCGACTGAGCCAGATGCAGCCGCGTCTGTTCGGGCAATCCATCCATTACCGCCGATCCAGCCGGATCGGCCGTCGATCAATCGCAATGCAGTAATATTGTCCATGCGGACCTTTGCTATATTAGCGCCTGTCGAAGCCTGCCCTCCTGTTTCCACTGGTTTGCCAGTGCTAGACGGGGTTGTGCTATTTTTACCGTCAGAAGCAGTTTGTTGTTCCGGTGTAGCTACAGCGGCTCCCGAACCTTTGACTTGTGCCGATGCAGAATCCTTTGGTTTGTTCTGAGCCGGTTGTCCTGTCTTTGAACCTGTTTCACAACCTGCTGCCACTATGGCTACGGCGAGCAAAAGCACCCAAACCGATGTTTTTTTCTTCATTTTTGTTCATCCCCTTATGTTGTTGATATACCTGCTGCGCGGGTCATTGTATTCACAGCAAAGTATACTCTATGTATTACCCTACTGTACTGGTTTCACTCTTATGGTGAAACTACGATACTGTCTGTATGCGATCATCCATATAGGATTACGAGATAGGATTACGAGTTTACAGGAACAAAGCCACCCTTTTCGATAGCCTGCGTTCCTGCTTCGCTTTGCAGCCATTCGAGTAATCGTTGCATAGAAGCACGTGGTTCCTCGCCTTCGCGTGTAACTACAAACAGTTGAGCTGTGAATGGATATTGTTTCGAACGAATATGTTCTTTGTCGGGCACCACTCCGTCAATAGATAAAAATTTGACCTCTTGACGATTATGCATCACATTTGCAAAATAATAAAATGAATAACCGAGCGCATTATGATCCTTGTTAAAATCAGCAACTGCATTAATCATTTCACCCATTATACCAATTCGGAGTTCCCGAGGCGGTTCAGCCATGTCATGACCTTTCATCACTTTCTTCTGCATGTAGGTTTGGCTCCCTGAATTTTCCTCACGCTGATAAGCAATGATCGGCTGATTCTTTCCCCCTACTTCACTCCAGTTACGAATAGATCCTTCATATATGCTGCGCACCTGCTCCGAAGAAAGTCCGTCAACCGGATTGCTTTTATGTACGAGAAAAATAAATGCATCCCACCCGATGGGTGTGAGCTTCATTTGGATTCCCCGACTTTTCGCCAGACGCAATTCCTCATCAGATGGACCCGCCACCAGGATCAGATCCGCCCTCTTTTCAATCAGATTGACATAAGCCTGATGTGTTGTGTTGAATTTCAGTTCGTGGGCCGCACGAACCCTGCTCATTCCGGTCAATTCATGCAGCATATCCTGCGCGAATGGAATGGCCGCTGTAGCTCCATCGACTACCGGAAAATCCCTCTCCGCAATGTACGGACGTTGAGGAAGCATGATCGTAATCACCAGCACAATAATGAGCGCAGCAGATATTGCAGCTACAACCCATTGCCATCTATGGTCCACCTTTCCTTGCTTGTCGGTCACCGCTGGGTAACGATCTACCCCAACCCCGACTACCATGCCAGCTATGGGTAGCAGTGAAGTCAGCAAAAACCAAATTCCACTACGCTGTGTGTATAACCCCAATACCTCCAGTACAGGTTCCGCCCAAGCATGATAGAGTGAAAAAAACTCCCACGCTCCTCCAGACATTTCGGCAAGTTGGCCACCAGATCCTTGTATTCCGATAATCCACAACCACAGCCCGCATAATAATGATGCTAGCCCCGTTAGCATCAGCGGAAGCTTATGCATGCTGGACATACGTGCACTCAAAGCACCATAAGCCGCAAAAATGAGACCAACCAGCCATGCATATAGCAGCAATACTACAATCACGGTTATATCTGTCACACTTTCGTGCCTCAGCAAATACTGCACCTGAGGTACTACAAGCAGACTCCAAATAACATTAAACATGACTGAAAACAATCCAAACATAAACGTACCGACCAGCCATGGCCAAAACCATGCGATCCGCACAGAATTGCCCTCTTCTGGCTTGCTTATAACTCCCTTTGGTTCAGACATGTACATCCCCCTATATCTTATAAATGAAAATGAGCCTGTCAGCCATTGCTTCTTCATTGTACAATTATGGTAAAGATTAGTATACGAAAGGATGGTAAAAATGTCCTTAACCGATCAGCCAAACCATACATCAGATGCTGCATTGCTCCAAAAAGCACACGATGATCTGTGGCATTCCCTACAACCCCTTCCCAGCGACGAAGCACTCAAGCTACTTCACAGCTTTGCAACACAGGTAGCGTTCTATCATGAGAAAAAGGACAAGGAGGAGGACTTTAAAAGTTACCTCAGAACCCCCTTGCCCTTATAGCAATAGCCATTGGTATTTCACTGCCAACCGCCATGTGGCTTCTGATCTTGTTCTTACCCTAATATGTATAACCAAAAAAGCCTCTCCCGCGGGAAAGGCTTTTTGGTATCGAATCCTCTTTATATTGCTCTGGCATGGATCAAAAAACGATGTTGCTTCACGTCCCAGTACCCATCACGTTTAATATCCAAATACAGACCATACAGCTGTTCTATATATTTCTCTAGCTGGAAGTCTGCAATCTGCCATTCAATTACTTTTAAGTAATAGACAATCGCTCCAATATCGTAAAATCGCTGTGTCGGAAACTGCTCCCGCTGCTCTACGATTTCAAAACCATTGCTTTTCAAACCTGCAAGTGCTTTAGAAAGAGTCCAGTCCGCATACACGTAATCAGGCGCTCCCAATCGTGCGTTAATGCCTGCACAATCCAGGCCTCCCGCCTGTTGAGTCAAAAACGTACCTCCTGGACGCATAATACGGCGCACTTCCGCTGGCGAAAATGACTCATGCTTGTTCAGCACAAGATCGAACCCGGCATCGCCAAACGGAAGGGAGTCGTCATCATGTATAGCCATCACGCGCACACCCAGCGGCTCCAATCTTGCCTTGGCGATAGGAACGTTCGGTGCATATGCCTCTGTCGCACAAACGATCTCTGGAAAAGGGCGTAACCGCGACAATAGCTCTCCCCCGCCTGTGCCCATATCCAGCATCGCTTTGGAGGAATGAATCAATGCCAAAGCCTTGCTGGCATAAGACCAGTCCAAAGGCTCGCTCGCCACTCGTCCCGTATCCGAAATGAATGAAAAATCCCATCCGGAAAATGGCTGCCCATGATGCTCCAACAACTGTAGAAATTCACGGTCTCCTGTATATTTCATATTTTTTGCTCCTCCACTATTGGACTGTACATAATTGAACTCTTCTCTTTATATGTTCTACGTTGTATCTCTCTGTGCCTTTATGATGTCAGCCCTGATGTGGAGGAGCTCTTGCTCGTCGATAAGGTTGTTATATATCGTGTCCGAACCATCCCATGTTCATCTACCTCCGTCCATATGCTATCCAAACCAGATCATGTCCTTCGTTAGAGCTTAAGGAACTGCTGGTAAAGCCTTGGCAAGCTCCGGTGTCATATCGTTTGGAGTAAAATAGTAATAGCCTGTGTGGGGATCTGAACTAAATAAAGGTTTGATCTTGACCTGAACCAGGTAAGTGCCTTTCGCCATATTTGGAGTAAAGCTATTAGATCTACGCTTTTCCAGTACAGTGCTCCACAGCTTCGGATCTTCAATCGTTATTGCTTTGTACTTCTGTTGGATGCTTTTAAATAGTTTATAGTCGTCAATATACTGATTGGGTTGATAAGGTTCAAGCTCTTCAGCAATAATAGGAACAGCCCGTATCGAAAAAATATCCTTGGAATCAATGATCACCTTATCCGCATACCCCTTTTGCTCTAGCCAACCTGTAAGCTTGTGGTAGGAAGCCGGCCAATTAAATGAAATTTCACGCTGCCATCTCGGTTCGTTATGGGTAGAAGATGATTCTTTATTTGTAATAGAAATACTCCCCAATGGATATTCCTCTGATTGCATTTCGCTATAACTCATATTTAGTACTTCTTCTCTGAGTATATCTTTAAATTCACGAGTTTCTTTTGGATTGGTTAAAACCACTCGTCTTTCATTATCATCTACGGATTGGATATTAATCGTCTCCGCTTTTTCTTGCAGCTTATCCAGCTTGTATCTTACCGTTTTATAAGGCTCAGCTCCCATCACTTTAGCCAGCTCTGTCCGGAAAGGCTTCTCCGGGAATGTATAGCGCCGAGTCATGGTGGAACCATCATCCAAACGGTAGACTATGAATGCCGATTCGACGGCCAGGTTTTTGGACAATGTTTTCTCGCCAGCTGCATGTGCACGTACGAGTTCACGATGTAAATTCAGCACAGAGGCGATATAGGCCCTGTCTTGGGAGTAATAAGCTTCTGTCTGTGCATCCCCCCCTAGAGGTTCCTCTCGTCCGACATAAACTTTTTCTACGGAGTGTGCTGTTGGAATCCGCCCCTCATAACCCAACCAACCTGATATCGGGATATATAGTACCAGCCCCATGATCACACCGTACACGACCATTTCCACCAAAGCTCGAACACGCACAATTTGCCACGTCTTGCGGATGACCATTTCTACAACGATATAGCCTAGAACAGCTCCAAGTGCATACCCAAAAATCGACCAATTTGCTGCTCCTCTTGTACCTGCATTATAAAAATAATCGCCTAGTATAAGCATGGCGCACAATGTGACTCCTGCCTTGAACAAAGGCTGCAAGAAAGGAAATGCTATGGCCTGAGTCGCCTTCTCGACCAAGCGTTTACGATACAAACCATAACTCAAGGCAACAAACAACAGAGAAACACCTAAATAGGCAAGTAGCTCCATGTAGGAAAAGGCACGCTGCGGCAAGTTGTCCATAATGCGTACAAACGGCGATAAGTTTTCCCAAACATTATTATTGCTGCGAAACTCCCCACCATTAATATATTGAACGACGGTTTCTCGCACCCGCACATATCCGTATAAATTACGTTCCAGAAAACGCCCTATCATCATGAATAGAAACTGAGGCAATAGGAGCAAAACATACACTACTACGGTCTGTAGCAACGATTGTCCCACGCAAATCCCTACAAACACAGTAAAAGTAAACAAGAAAATCGTAAGGACGGACACGACCAAAGCCCACGATCCAACGTCATTAATTTGAAAAATATAAGGCAGTTCGACTGACGTGTTAACCCAAGCGGTTACTCCCGCAGTCAGCCATACAGGTACAAGTAAAAGAATAAGACCGCTAATTACATGTGATGTTAATAAATGCTCTCTACGCAAAGGTAGGCTGTGATACAAATCGGATGGCCCCTGTCGCTGAACAAAACGAAGCAGCATCACACCTGCCAGCACGGGTACGGTCATTAAAATTAATTTTTGCAATTCATTACCCGAGTTAGTGCTATCGAACAAGCTTTTTAAAACCACTCGTGGCTGTTCATCACCAATGCTCATAAACAATGGCAGTAGTACTGTAAACAGCAATCCTACCAAGTACAATAGACCGATCCAGCCATGCTGTCTCAGACATTGGCGAATTACGCCGCCGCTACAGAAGAATCGGTTGGATGTCATAACCTGCGTCCTCCATTTCATAAATGAAAATTTCCTCAAGCGTCAGGGGCAGCAAATCGAAGACATGCGGCTCATACGCTTCAATCGTCTCGGTAATCCGCTCTCGCTCACCCCGGATAATAAGCAGCAGAACACTGCCCCTTCGCTCCTTATGTACGACCGAAAGTTGACCACAGACAGCTTCCTCATGCATGCTGTCCCGAAAAGCAACCTGCACCTTATGCGTATCAGATTTGAGGTCGTCAACCTCTTTTTCCAGCAGCATCCGTCCTTGGTGCATAATGCCGACATGATCACACATATCTTCAATCTCACGCAAATTATGAGATGAGATTACGACAGTCATCTCACGTGCAGCGGTTTCTTGGAACAAGAGATTTTTGATCATTCTACGCATCACCGGGTCCAGACCGTCAATGGGTTCATCCAAAACCAGCAGCTCAGGCATACAGCTCAAGGCAAGCAAAAAAGCGGCTTGACGCTTCATCCCCTTGGAAAAACGGTGAAGCTTGCGCTTCGGGTCCAGCTTGAAAATATCTGTAAGCTGTTTGTAACGTTCCTCACTCCAACTTGGATAAATGGAGCGGTAGAACCTGGCCATCTGACGAATTGTCGCTTGCGGGAAGAAATAGGGGGTATCCGGCAAAAACAGAATGTGCTGCTTGACTTCAGGCTGCTCATATACCGGCTGTCCCCCGATTAACACCTTGCCAGCATCGGGTCGATAAATTCCGGCAATGATTTTGAGCAAGGTTGTTTTCCCTGCCCCATTCGAGCCCAGTAGTCCAAAAATGGAGCCCTTCTTTACCGTAAGGGCTAGCTGGTCAACAGCTTTTTCTTCTGTAAATGTCTTTGTGACTTCCCTTAATTCAATCAAGGGACATCCCCCTTTCCTTTGTTTGCATAGCTTCCACGTATATGTCGTCCACTTCCTGCTGTGTAAAACCGAAATGGACAGCTTCGATCATCTGTTTTAACAATGCCGCCCGGATCTCGTCTCGCTTTATTTGTTGCGGCGGCTGCTGGGTAGGCGTGACAAAGCTGCCTTTGCCTTGAACGGAATAGATATATCCTTCACGTTCCAGCTCGCGATACGCCTTCTGAATCGTATTCGGATTCACCGTAAGTTGAGCGGACAACGCCCGTACAGAAGGCAATTGCTCATCCGGCTGAAGCGATCCGTACACGACCATTTCCTTGACCTTTTCCATAAGCTGCTCATAGATCGGCTTGCGGCTGCGGATATCCAGCTCGAACATGGACTTCCTCCTTTCAACACTGACTCAAATTCAATTTATATAGGTCAACTGTTCTAACTGTACTATCATTAATAGTACAGTTAGAACAGTTTGTCAATCTTTTCTTTGCTGCTTTCTTACAGAAATAGCCGTGATGCAGGTTGCATCACGGCTATTTCTTTTTAGCCTTCCTTTGAATCATAAGGCTGATCACGGTCTATATTCGCAAGCGTCTGCCCCTCTGGCAGCTTTAGGTCCAGCTGGAATCGGAATGTTGCTCCTCTGGCCTCATCGCTGTCCACGCCAATAGAGCCCCCCATTAGCTTGACCAGATTTTTGCAAATGGACAAGCCGAGGCCTGTCCCTCCATATTTCCGGTTCAATGCCGGATGAAGCTGGGAAAAAGGCTGAAACAATAGATGCTGACGATCTGCCGGGATGCCGATTCCAGTATCGGTTACACTGAACTCAATCAGGCATTTCTTTTTACGGCGGCTGTAGGCCTTTCTCTCCACAAAAATATTTACACGCCCCCGCTCCGTAAATTTGATCGCATTGCTCACCAAGTTCACCAATATCTGTCGGATACGCACATGGTCACCGACCAGCATCCCTGGTATTTCCTGATCTACATGCCATTCTAGCTGGAGGCCTTTTTCCATAGCCTGCGTCATGAAAAGGTCAGCTACACTGCCAACCACTTCCCCAAGCACAAAAGACTCATGCAGCAATGACATTTTGCCAGCTTCGATTTTGCTCAAATCCAGGATCTCATTCAATATCTGCATTAAAGCGTTGCTACTGCTGGTAATAATATCAATATAGCTGCGCTGCTCCTCATCTAATTCGGTGTCTGCCAGCAACCCTGCCATACCTATAATGCCATTCATCGGTGTACGCAGCTCATGACTCATCACAGACAGAAATTCAGACTTGGCCCGATCGGCACGTTCGGCCGACTCCTTAGCCCGAATAATCTCCTTTTCATTCGTCCTGTCTACAAAAACCATCACAGCTCCTTTTCGCTCACCGTTATCCATCAAAGGGCTGATTCGGTAGGAGGCCAGAAAACTGGACCCGTCTTTTTTCCAAAATACAGCTTCCTCTGCCTGATAAGAAGCGCCGCTGCGAATCGCTTGCAGAATAGAAGCCTGCTCGTCTGGAAAATGGCTGCCTATTTCGTTAGCATGGCGAATCATGTCTATACATGAACTGTTCAGCGGATTGGCTGAGCCTACGCCGAACATCTCGACAGCTGCCGGATTCATAAAGCGGACATGTCCTTCGGTACTCAAACCCACAATTCCTTCGGATACCGCATTCAAAATGAGCGAATGCTCGTTGCTGAGCTTTTCAATTTGAGCGATGTAGTTTTTAAGAGGGGTCACATTTTCTATAATCCCGTAGCAGCCTACAATGTCCTCTTGCACGAAAATCGGGATATGAGTCATCTTGATGAATAGACGCTCCCCCTCCTTATGTATGAATTCCGATTCATAGGTTTGTGTCTCCCCCTGTCTGGCCAGTTCCATATGACGCTTGATTTTGTCCTGTTCCTCAGAGGAAGCCATTACAAGGAGTTCAGATCCAAGCAGCTCATCCCTCGTATAACCCGTAAGCTGCTCCAGACTTGGATTCACACTCAAAATATGACCTTCCATATCCATAGCGCATATCCCAAGCGGATTATGCTGGAATAGGGACTTATAACGGTTTTCACTTTCACGAAGACGCTGCTCGATTTCCCGGTGCTCTGTAACGTCCTGTATCATTCCGACCACTTGAACAGGCTTGCCTGCCTGCTCGTCCATCTCAGCTTCCCAGATCGAACGCAGTACCTTCTGTTCCCCAGTGGGCAATACGATCCGGTAAAAGGTTTCTTCGTGAATTCCCTTTAAAATAACGTTGTTGATAATCTGTTTCATCCGTTCTGTATCTTCAGGATGAATCGCCTTCATGAAGGCGTCAATACTTGTTTCAACCGGCTTGACGAGATAGCCAAATATGCTGCGAAATTCCTTGGAAAAATGCATAACATTGTTGACCAGATCCCAATCCCAGGAGCCGAACATCGCCAACTGTTGAGCTTTGGCCAGGTTCTCCTCGCTCTTTTGTCGCTCTGTGATATTCCGGCCAATGGACAGAACCCGCTTGATTTTGCCTCGCTCATCCCGAATAACGCGGAACGATACCTCCAGCCACAAGTAGTGCCCGTCCTTATGACGGACACGCCGCTTCATGATGCCTGTTTCCTTGAACATTCCATGTACACGCATGTAATCGGCATCTTCGACATGGTAAAATTGCAATCGTTTTTTCCCAAGCATCTCCTGTTTCGTATAGCCAAGAAGTTTTTCCACCGAAGGAGAAATATATTGAAGTACGCCGTCTGCCGTGCTGTAGGAGATGACATCCGGCGTATTTTCGGTAATCAACATGTACAAATCCTCATTGTCCGAAAGCACCTGCTCCATGTCCTTTTTCTCCGTGATATCCATTGCATACGCAATCAAATAAGACTGCTCGGTAGCCTCATCATCAAATATGGTTAATTCCAGCGCTAGCCAGACGGTTGTTCCCCGTTTATGCTTTAAACGCAGCTCTGTCTTGTAGACTTGATCCGTTGCCTTTAGCCAGCCTGCATAGGCCTCCCTCAACCCTTGCTGATCCTGAGCCTCATGATACAAAAGATGGTAATATCGGATATCCAGTAATTCCTCCTGCTCATATCCGACCATTTTGCAAAAGGCGGGATTGACGTACAGACACTTCCCCTCCCTCGACAAAATCACGATTCCTGTCGGGGCATGATTATACATATGTTCCAGCAAAGGCAGTCGCCGAGCAGCAGAAAACACAATGAATCTCCTCCTTTGTGGTTCGGCAGTTTTTCTAACTAGCCCTATTTTAATATGAAAGTAATTAAAACATATATGCACAAAGATTGCCGATGCAGGTTCATCGGCAATCTTTAGATTATTTTTTTATACCACCCGGCTAAGAAAATGACGCAAAAATCGCTCTGCGTCTACTTGAAGCGCCACATCTACCGTAGTCGGTGCTTGAGCTTCACTCTCAGTCTAAGATTAACTTTTTGCCCATGAACCCTCCATTAGTAGAACAGCATTCTTTTTTTTCATTATACACAATTTGAATGCTTATTCCCTTGGTCATCGAATTCTTTATTCGAAGACGTTAAAAAAAGGCTACGGCAGTTGTGCCGCAACCTTTTTAACCATCCATTTCAATTACTCAAGTGTACAATGCAAATTCCACCTACATCCTAGGCTCGATTCCCCATACCAGCTTATCGTTGTGGAACAACGTAACTTTGTTCCATTCAGCATAAGAGGTTTTGGTTGGATCGAAAGAGTAGTCATTGGATTCATTCAGATTAGACCAGTCGCTATGGTTCATGCGGATCTGAATATCACCTGTTTGCGCCCCAGCAGCAAGCGTACCGGCAGCAGCACTGAAACCGAGTTCAATATACTTGTCTGTAATGGTACGCAGTACGTTATCATTACCTACTTGCGCCCAGTCTACCGCAGATTGCAGCTCTTGGCTGCCATCTTTTGTGAAGTAGTAGCGGATTTTAAGCTCACTCAGCTTCACCGGTGTTGTCCCTTTATTTTTCAGGTTAAAAAAAGGCTTGGCCGCGTTATTCGCTGGATCGGTGTCCCCGGCCCGATACATGACAACCAAATCACCTGCTGGCTCTGTAGGATCAGTAGGGTCGGTTGGATCGGTCGGTGTACCTTTGGGTTCAGCGCTTACCGTTGCGGAATCCTTACTTGTTCCTTTTGCATTCGTAGCACTTACAACATAGAAGTAAGTTGTTCCGTTCGTCAGCCCTTTATCCGTGTACTCTCTTGCAGTAACAAGAGGTGCAACGGTTGTAAAAGGACCTGCTTCGCTAGTGGCACGTTTTACCGTGTAGCTGTCGGCACCAGTAGACGCATTCCAAGTCAGCGTTACTTGGGCATTACCCACAACAGCCTTTAAGCCTGAAGGTACAGCTGGAGCTGTAGGCGCTGGGTCTACACCACCACTGGAAGGCACGATTGCAGGGTACGCATTTTGTACCAGCATTACAAACTGATCATGGAACCATGCTCCTGAAATAGGTGCATTCGGCAAAGCATCCGTTAATGTGCCATCCTTGGTTGTATAGGTAGGATCACACATACGGTCAAAGCCTTTGCCCTCATCGTTCGGAATGAGTGAACTGGAACCATCGGAATCCCCTGGAGGTTTCGCCCAGACATAGGCATCGATATGGCCAGCTGGAGCCGTTTGTGGCGGTGTTCCCATCCCTGCTCCGCTGCTATTACACCAGTTACCACGGTGCGAACGTTTGTCCACACGACCTGAGTTTACATAGGAGTTAATATCATTGCCGACTGCGGAAGTCGGACGGTTAGGTCCCCCCCATCCATTACGGCCGGTATCAATTAACATGCCGAGCGAGCTTGGCCAGCCTGCATTGACAAAATCTCTATGCAAGGACTCTGCGAAATCCGATTCATCGAAATTAGGATTCCATTCGTAGAATTTGGACGATTTGATCGGCTGCCCGCCAATATTCAGGTTGGGATCAGGCAGATTCGGTTCTGTCAACGGTGAAGTATTGGCTGTATTCGTGATAAAGCCATCCACACTGGACAAACCTTTGCTAGTATCTTTGAAGATAGTGGTAAACAGAGATACCGTTGCTGCACGGTTGTTATCCCAACCTAACCAGCCAGAGTGACCGATATCCACGTATTTGTACACATTCGGAATCTCGTTCAGCTTATTCATTGTGTATTTAACGCCAGCCTCATAAATTCCTGTAGATTTGGCTTGTCCACATTGGGGAGTATCCAGATTGGTTACCAGATTTGGCAAACTGTCCGGTTCAATGATCGCTACGATGCGAATATCCTTATATTTGGGATTCGCAAAAATAGAAGCGATTTTGTCAATATAATCCTTTTTGTACGTTTCCAGACCTGCCTGAGTCAACGGCAATTCACCATTGGAAGCCAAGGCATGACAATCTCGTCCGGGCAGATCATACACAATGAATTCCGCAGTAATCGGCATGTTGCCTTTCTTTTGCGCCAATACTTGGTCCAAATGCGCTTCCAAGCCAAGCTTGCCCCCACCACCGTTAATAGCAGCAATACGATCAAGCCATACGGCTGTCGGGAACGTTTTGACCGTTTGCATTTTTGCCTTCAGGTTCGCATCTGTAACCTTGGCAATCGATGTGTCGACACTAGCCGCATAATCAGGGTTAACATATTTTGTCGCTCCTTGGTAAGGATTATCGACATGGGATTCTGCATGTATTTTATCCGTAAATCCTGCACCTGGTAGAAAGCTGCTTGCGACGAGTGATAGCGCAAAAGCATACTTCATTCCTTTACGAAGCACTTGCTTTGTTTTCAAT
Source organism: Paenibacillus ottowii (assembly GCF_006874425.1). Lineage (GTDB taxonomy): Bacteria > Bacillota > Bacilli > Paenibacillales > Paenibacillaceae > Paenibacillus > Paenibacillus ottowii. The sequence goes on along the minus strand of NZ_VIJZ01000001.1, from coordinate 229,530 downwards.
TGCTTCACCTATCTTTCCGTAGATTTTGTTAATCTTCCTATGTCGGCACCTGATTGTTATATGATTAAATGTGTGTTACGCCTACTCTCTTTCCACAAAAAAGTGGCGTTCATAGCTGTAAAAGGTAAGCGCTTTCTATTTGTTCATACGCTTACATTTTCCCCTTTTTGTCACCTCCTATGTTAGATTATAGTGAGCTGGAAATCTCCTGTAAATTGAATAAATTAAGGAGTACATTTATTAATTAGGGCTATGAATTGCCACAACGACGGTTCGGGAAGGCCTCTTTTTTTCTACGATCCGTTCTATCTTTTGTTGAACTTCCCTACTATGATAAGCTCTCAGCGGATTCAAGGTCGACAGTCAAAAAGTCGAATCCTAAAAACAAGACTGTATTCTTTAATTTCCGTCAGCCCAAATCGACAATGATAAACCTCACGTTACTAGCTACGCTAAAATCGTTAAAACTATCGACAGCAAAAAGAGTGTTCCAGGCCTACGGCCATGAAAACACCCTTTTATCGTTGTACAGTCCACCTCTGCTCATAAACAGGTCCATAGAATGAGCGTTACTGCGATTGTACCAAGTAGCTGTTACGCCTTGCTGTTCTGTACTTTTTCGCGATCCTTGCCTTTGTCGGATTGTCCTGCATTTTTATTGGCGGCATCCCGATCCAGTTGCATTTCTTCAACCGTCTTCACCTTAAGTCGTGCTGCTCCCTCATAAGGCCGGGTTGGAATCAGATCGCCTGCAGCCAAACGTTGGCGCGCCTCGACAATCGCTGCTCCGTATTGCGGCAACCATGCTTCCTGTGCCACCAGCATTTCATCGACCATCTGCCAAATTTCTTTCGGATTACACACCGCGCCCACTAACGGGTCCATCATAAACGCTTGGCGCAGCAGCTTATCGTCACCATGTACAGCCGCTTCGACAGCCAAACGTTGGACGGAAATACTAACATTGCACACGGCAGCAGGACCGAGCGGCAGTTCTCCAACTTGCGGCATAGAAATGCCGTTCCGATCCACATATCCAGGAGCTTCAATAATCGCATCGTCCGGTAAGTTGGAAATTACACCGTTATTCACGACATTAAAGTGCCCCCGATATACACGCCCTGTTTCCAGGCTTTCGATAATGTATGAGCCGTGCTCTTCACCGCGATTTTCCGTCTTGTACTCCAGTGGGTCTTCCTTCATCCAGTTGGGGAAATCTGTTTCAAACCAGTTGCGTCCTTCCGTACATACACGCAGATAGCCGCCTGTCTCTCCGTTGATCCAGCTCCCCAGATCAATCCAGTCCAGAATTTCGCTCGGACGCTTCCGATACCAAGGCACATATTCACTAAGATGACCATTCGATTCTGTGCTGTAGTAGCCAAAACGACGAAGCATATCGATGCGTACCTTTTCAGTGCGGCTAAATTCAGGATGTTGTTCAAAAGCCTCCAGCAGCCCTGCTGTCAAATCCTTGCCTTTATGCGATGCCTGGACGTACCATGTTTGGTGATTGATTCCGGCGCATACAATGTCCACATCCTGCTTCTCCAGACCGTACACCTCGGCAATTTGGTGATGCCCATTCTGAACGCCATGACATAGACCAACCGTACGCACACCCCCGTACTTGTTGCAGGCCCAGGTCATCATCGCCATGGGATTCGAGTAGTTCAGCAATAGTACATCCGGTGCACTTAGCTCGCGGATATCCTTACAAATCTCCAGTATTTCAGCGATACCACGCTGACCATACATGATGCCTCCTGCACATAGTGTATCGCCCACGCATTGATCCACACCGTATTTTAGCGGAATATCCACATCGATCGCAAAGGCTTCCAGACCGCCGACACGGATTGTACAAATGACATATTTGGCATCCTTCAAAGCTACTTTTCGATCCGTAGAGGACTGTATTTGTATGGACAAACCATTTTCACGAATATCCCGCTGGCACAGTTCAGTAACCATATCCAGATTGTGCTGACTGATATCCGTAAAAGCTACTTCAATATCGTTAAACTCCGGTACCGATAACAGATCTCGCAAAATTCCACGGGTAAAACCGATGCTTCCTGCTCCAATAAAAGCTACTTTAAATGACACGGCATTCAACCTCCGGTAATTAGAATTGTAATATACCGTCATTGTAGCAACATGCCAGTAGAAAGCGTTATCAAAATCATGACCAGATTCGTACTTAAGTGTCAAAAATCCTAACTTTCGCATCAACAGATACTGCTTGCCTTGACGATAGCTGCGAATGCTACTTCTATTGCTGTATAATGAGTAGAGTATCTAAATATTCCCAAAGGAGCAGGACATGTCAAACCGTAAATGGACATTTATCCTTATCCCCGTCTTGCTGCTATTTGGCTGGCTGTTGTTTCAGTTCACTCTGTCTTCTTTTCAAATTCATCAATTTGCTGAACAATTGAAGGCGGTTTCACCAAAAGACAGGGGTTCCGATACCAAAGTGGTATTGATATCACAAGAGTTAGATAATTATTACTGGCGGTCCATCGAACAAGGAGCTCGAAAGGAAGCGAAGCAGTACGGTATGCGGCTCGATTATATCGGACCAGACCGCATTAATCCGTCCGAGCAGATCAAATTGCTGGACAAAGCCATCGCCAGTAAGGCGGATGCCATTTTAGTACAAGGGATAAATGATCCGGAGTATCGCCGGTTAATCAACAAAGCGGCCGGACTTGGCATACCTGTCATCACGATCGATACGGATGAGCCGGACTCCCGGAGGCTGGCTTACGTCGGAACGGATAATGAAGGAGCAGGAAAACAGATGGGCGTGCTGTTGGCGAAGGCTTCTGGAGAGCATGGCGACATTGGAGTGATGATCAGCAACGAGCGCGTTGAGAATCAGCGACTCAGGCTTGCCGGCTTTCGTTCCGTGATCAGCCGCTATCCCAATCTCCACATTGTGGAGATTCGCTCCTCCAATATTTCACGGCTTCAGGCAGCCCAGCAAGCTCAGAACATGCTCACCCGGTATCCGCAAATCCGCTACATGGTCGGATTCAGTGCGCTGGACGGCCTTGGCATTCTGGAGGCTTCAGAACGGCGCGGAGCGCAAAACTTACAAATTTTTGCTTTTGACGATATGGCCGAAACTTTGAAAGCTATCAAAGATCGCAAAATCGAACTGACCATTGTGCAACAGCCAGAGGAAATGGGGGCCAAGGCCATAAAATTGCTAAATGATTATCTAAAGGGGAGCCATCCTCAGGAATTAACATACACCAGAGTATATGAAGTGCATGCAGATACTTCCGACGACAAGTCCGGAGATGACAGACGATGACGATCAGAAAGAAGCTGCTTCTGTTCATCCCTCTTTTAGTTGTGTTTGCCAATATCATCGCTTATTTTGTATTCCAAAGCGGAAAGGTCGTACAACAAAGCTACGATGAAATGCTTGGCCGCATTCTTCTCATCGAGCAAACCTCCGAAGCGGCGGAGAGCAACTTAAATCTCCTATATGCCTTTCTACTCAATCCAAGAGGCGATAAGAGTGTGCAGGGACCGACAGAATACCAATTAAAGCAGTTGAAAGGCAAAATACAGGATGTCTCCGACTCGACCGACCCTTCTTTCGCCGAGGAGGACTACGTGAATCTGTTGTCCACATTTCTGGAACAGAAACAAGCCGCCGTTCTGGATGCAAAGGCACAAGAGCCTCAATCGGCTTTTGAACATTATATTGAAGCGGAAAAAACCGTCAGCTATATTCATGAGGAGGGGCAGCGACTGATCGATGCTGAACTGGCTTATTACCGGCCGATCATCGAGAACATTCGGAACAAGAATGAGCAAATGAATGGATTGGGAGTGGCATTGTTCGGCATGAACGCGCTGATGGGGGTTTTGCTAGCAATCTGGGTCTCGCGCAGCATTACCGTTCCTGTCGGCAAACTTGTCGGACTCGCCAAGCGGATTGCCACAGGTGATCTGGATATCAAGCCCCAACCGCGGCGGGATGACGAACTAGGCGTATTGGCAGACGCCATTTCGCAAATGTCTGCTGACTTGAGCATCCTCATCGAAAAGGATAAACAGAGTCTGGAAATGCAGCGGCTTGTAAAGGAGCTAGAGCTGCTGGCCCTGCAAAATCAAATTAACCCACACTTTTTATTCAATACCTTAAATGTGCTCTCCAAACTGGCGATCCTGGAAGGGGCGGAGAAGACCAGCGACCTGATCGTTTCGCTGTCCAATCTATTACGGTACAGTCTGCAAAAGCTGGACAAACCTGTAACGCTCAAGGAAGAACTGGATCATATAGGCGAATATGTAACCATCCAGCAGGCACGTTTCCGGGACCGAATTCGCTTTGATCTTCACTTTGACGCCTCTGTACTACAGCAGCAGATTCCGGCCCTGACGATCCAGCCGTTGATTGAAAACGCCTTTCTTCATGGTGTGGCAGATATGGAAAACGGAGCTATTATCACATTGATGCTGTCGAGAGTTGACCAGGATGTGCAAATCGAAATTTCAGACAATGGAAAAGGCATGGCGGAGGAAACCCGACTGTCCGTGCTTCGTCTTGAGGGCAGAGCTGAAAGCAGTAGTTCAACGGGACTTGGAATGCAGAACGTGTTTAGGCGGTTGCAGTTATTCTACGGAAAAGAAGGAATGGTTGAAATCAGTAGCAGTACCGGACGAGGTACTACCATAACAATACGAATTCCAGTCAAGCAGGAGAGTGAGCAGACGAATGTATCGGTTGTTAATCGCGGATGACGAGGCTTTGGAAAGGGAAGGACTGGAATTAACAGTGGAACGAGCGATGCCAGGGGTATTCCGGTTTATTCATGCCGGCAATGGCCGCATGGCAATCGAATGTGCGGAGGAACACCGTCCCCATATTGCCATTATGGATATCAATATGCCCGGAATCGACGGGCTTGAGGCGCTTCGTGAATTAAAGGAACGTCTTCCCGATACCCGATTTGTGCTCGTCACTGCCTATGATTATTTTGCCTATGCCCAAGAGGCGCTCTCTTTGGGCGTAAAAGAATATATTCTGAAGCCGGCAAAGCGAGAACTCATCATCGGCACACTGAAACGACTGATTGAAGAAATTGAGTGCGAGAAGCGGACACGTACGGAAGAATTGGAACTTAGGCACAAAATTTCACAGCTAATGCCGCTCGCGGAAAATGAGCTGGCCCTAATGCTTATGGTCGACCAGACGGTGGATTCGAGTGCTTCCCAGCTGTCGGAATGGCTGGACTTCCCTCTTGATCAGGGAAGCGCCATCATTACCGCCTTTGACGGATATACGGACGAGCAGGATAAAAAGAAAATTTACGACCATTTTCGAAGCTATGTAAAAACACATGGTCCAAATTCCATTGTAAGCTCCTTGATTGACCATCATGTAGCCGCTTTTTTACAAAAGCCGTCTACTACCAGCCAAGACGACTGGCGGCAACTGATTAAACACCTTGTTCAGCAGCTCTCCGAGCTTGCTCACCAGCAATTTGGCATCAAGGCGGCTATTGGAATCGGATCGCTGCATAGCGGCGAGGAAGGACTTCGCAAGTCCTATTTCGAAGCCGTTTTTGCCTCTACCCTACGCAAGCGCGATGGAGGTTATTGCTACTTTGACGAACTAAAGTCGTCAGAGACTGGAAATGCGTCCGTGCCTGCCGTCAAAGCGGAGAAAGGAATGCTTCAGCAAACGTACGTCATATCAGCACTGCAACGGATACGCGAACAGCGAGAGGTTCAAACACACACTATGCTGGGCAGGGCAAAAATGTATATTGAGGAACGGTTTAACGATGATCTTTCACTGGAAGAAGTGGCTGATTTCGTCCATTTGAATCCTCACTACTTCAGCAAAATCTTCAAGCAGGAATACGGAGAAACGTTCATCGACTTCGTAACCCGGCTAAGGATTGATAAAGCTATTGCTCTGATCAAGGAGGGCAACCTTGCGCTTAAGGAAATCAGCTTTGAAGTGGGTTATAAGGACCCGAACTATTTTAGCCGCGTCTTTAAGAAGATAACGGGCGTTCCTCCTACAGAGTTCAAAGGCCAAAAATAGCAGAAATTCATCCATGTCGACCCTCGACATGGATTTTTTTAAGCTCAAATGACAAGGTAATGCTAGCTTCGGTCCCTTCATCTCTAATTCGGGAATCGAAGTCAAAATCGTGCATGAAAAGGTCCGTTTATTGAAGACGATCACCGACCTTTCTTTTGAAGGTGCGTGTTATACTTCTCCTCGAAGAACGGAATGAGGTTCTAGGAATCTGAGGGGAGATGATCATATGGGAGTAATCATCCATAATGAAAGCGCTAAACAGAAAGCGCTTCAATCAGAAAAACCCAGTATGCTGTTTGTGACATTGGTGTCCATCGTAGCTGCTCTTGGAGGCATACTGTTCGGTTTTGATATCGCGGTTGTTTCGGGGGCAGTTGAATTCCTACAGCAGCGTTTTTCGCTGAGCGAATTTCAGGTTGGATGGGCGGTGTCGAGTCTGATTGTAGGGAGTGTTACAGGAGCGGCTCTCTCTGGCTACATGAGTGAAAGGATCGGCAGAAAAAAGGTATTGCTGGCTGCCGGATTTTTATTCGTTGTCGGCTCGATTTGCTCTGCGATTCAAGATTCGTTCACCGGGTATGTTATCTTTCGCATGATCGGCGGCGTCGGCATAGGAATCACTTCCACCATTTGTCCGGTGTATAACGCAGAGATCGCTCCCGCCAAATACCGAGGCCGTTTGGTTGCTTTAAATCAGCTGGCCATCGTAACGGGCATTTTCCTGGTTTATTTTCAAAATTCGTGGATCGTCAGCTTGGGGGATGAAGCCTGGGGTGTTTCAACCGCCTGGCGTTGGATGTTCGGAGTGGGAGCCGTTCCCGGACTAATCTTTATGCTCTTGATGCTCTTCATACCTGAAAGCCCGAGATGGCTGATCAAACAGAATCGACCTTATGAAGCGTTGCCGATTCTGCTAAAAATTCACGGTGAAGAAGCCGCTAAGCAGGAAGTGCGTGATATCAAGGAATCGTTCAAAAATGAAAACAACTCATTCAAACAATTGTTCACGCCCGGTATTCGGGTCGCTCTCTTTATCGGTATTGCGCTCGCTGTTATGCAGCATATCACCGGCATCAATGCCATTTTGTATTATGCGCCAGTTATATTTAAAGGAATGGGACTCGGTACGGATGCTTCTTTGACCCAGACTATCTGGATCGGGTTGATCAATGTGTTGTTTACCATCGTGTCCGTCTGGCTGATCGACAAAGCGGGACGAAAAGTCCTATTGATGATCGGCACCTCGTTAATGACCCTCTGTTTGATCATTATTGGAGCCGCATTCAAAATGGGGTTAACCACCGGACCACTCGTGCTAATCATGATATTAATCTACGTGGCCTCTTACGCTATATCGCTTGGACCAATCGTATGGGTTATGATCTCGGAGATCTTTCCAAACCGCATTCGCGGCAAAGCAGTCGCCATTGCTTCGATGGCATTATGGGCCGGCGATTATCTGGTGTCCCAGGCATTCCCTCCCCTGCTGGGTTCAGCCGGTCCGTCCAGTACCTTTTGGATATTCGGAGCCATTTCGTTGTTCGTCGTAGTCTTTATATGGCGCCAGGTTCCCGAAACCAAGGGGAGATCACTTGAACAGATGGAAAATATGTGGCTCGGAAAATGACACTATTTTAGCTCTCAAGAAGCCCCACACGTGTTATAATGCTTGAAATCACACAGCCTCTGAGTTCATACCGACCTAATCGGTAAGGGTTCAGAGGCTTCTTGTTATTAGCTCCCTCCCCCCTCCTCCCCATAGTTCCTCACATCGCGCTCGACGGCAGAGCGGTATTCAACAGGGGTTTGACCTGTGTGCTTTTTGAACAACATGTGGAAATACTGTCTACTGGCGACGCCAACATAATCAGCAATTTCTTGTATAGGAATGTCCGTTTGCTGAAGCAGCATACAGGCCTTGTCCATTCGCAGCATCGTTAAATATGCGGTAAGCGTTAGCCCTGTATGTTTTTTGAAAATTCGATGCAAATACCCCGGGTGCAGATTGACGGCCGCGGCCATGTCCTTGACTGCAATATCCCGATCATAGTTCAGATGAAGAAATTCAATGCATCGCTTGATGTACAAATCTGTTTGCTGCGTATTGCTGCGCTCTGCTTCTTCCCGCAGACGTGCAATTCGTACGAGCAATTGCATAAAAAGCATTTCTGCCATGGCACCTGGCTGTTCTTTACGTTGATCCAGCTCCAGCACGAGACTTTTCAGCGCATAATATACCTCTTCCGGGTCTGATAGCACCAGATACGGGAATGGACGTGACATAAAGGCCGTAAGCTCCTGTTCCTCTGCTGCTATTTGTTGGATAGACGGGCCTACCCTCACTCCTTCCTTAAAGCCAAACTCTACATTCAGCATCCGGCACGGTTGTTCTCCTTCCACCACCAACCGATGTGGGACACCTGCGTCCAGCATAATAAACTCGCCTTTGCGAAGTGTAATGCTCTCTTCCGTATCTTCTCCGGTTTGTACATCTACCCTGCACAAGCCGGAAATCATATACATGATCTCAGTGGAATGATGATCGTGATAAGACATCGTATAGTCACGCCATTGCTTGTAATAGTAAGCAAAAAAACGGGGAATATAATCCCCGTCCCGCAACCCTGGCTCAAACAGGCTTCCGTTCATCCCCGCACCTCCGCGAAATAGATCAAGCTAATATGGCAACGTATATTACATTACGTAATCCTTTACTCTGTGTAAACCATAGTTGAAATAGGGGCCATTGTAAATAAAAATACAAACCTGACGAGCCAAGCTCATACGGAACTAGTCTCATTATGCCGGATTTACCTATTAGGCTTCCGTTGTGCAAACTCTTGTAACATCCCTCTTATTTGTTCTACCAATATAGCAAGTGCTTTCTTAGGTAAACCTGTGTCTAAGTATATTTCGATGTTGCATACCCGTAAAAAAGGCATATTTAGAAAAGGAGTATCAAGGAGTCCTTTCTAAATATGCCTGTAGATCTGATCGAGCCAGCTTACGAGCTTTGTTTTCTTAACTGACCATAATATAAATCACTATAAAATCCTTTGTGAGCCAGCAACTCCTCATGAGAGCCTTGCTCGTCCAGACGGCCGTCCTTTAAGACCAAAATCCGGTCAGCCCGACGTATGGTATTTAACCGATGCGCAATGACAAAACTTGTACGCCCCTGCATGAGCCGTTCCAGTCCTTCCTGGATTTTCATCTCGGTGATGGTGTCAATGCTGCTGGTCGCCTCGTCGAGGACCAGGATGGAAGGGTTGGCCAAGATCGCACGAGCAATCGCCAGCAGCTGTTTTTGACCTTGGCTGATACCGCTGCCGTTCGCTTCCAGCACCTTGTCGTATCCGTCCTTCATCCGCATGATAAAGGAGTGGGCATTAGCCAGCTTCGATGCCTGTTCAACCTCCTCATCGGTGGCTTCCAGCCTGCCGAAGTGGATATTTTCGCGAATGGTCCCTTGAAACAGGAAGGTGTCCTGTAGCACAAATGCCATATGGGAACGCAAGCTTTCACGTTCTATGGTCGTAATGTCGCGCCCATCCAGCGTAATCGTTCCCTTATCTGGGCTATAGAATCTGGAAAGAAGCTGGATCAGTGTCGTTTTTCCTGCTCCAGTCGGACCGACCAGCGCGATCATTTCACCTGGTTCAGCTTCAAAAGAGATGGCTTCCAGCGTAGCGCTTCCCTCATCATAACCAAAGGAAACATCCGTAAACCGTACAGCTCCCTCTACATGCTTCAACTTGACTGCGCCGTGTTCATCCTTGGACTCTTCATCTTCGTCCAATATTTCAAATACGCGCTCAGCTCCGGCAATAGCGGATAACAGTGTATTCCACTGGTTAGCCAAATCGTTCAGCGGTCTAGTGAACTGGCGAGCATATTCTACAAATACGATAATCGTCCCGATAGTAATCGAGCCGTGAATGGCCAAAATTCCACCGATCCCTGCTACAATGGCAAAGCTAAGATTATTCAGTCCGTTCATCAGCTTGGGGATAAAGCCAGAAATCGTTTGCGCCCAGAAGCCCGACAGCCGAATACGATCATTACGCTCACGAAAACCACGGATGACTCTTTTTTCCTGTGAAAATGCTTTAATAATCTGCTGACCAGACAGCGTTTCTTCAATGTATCCGTTCAGTTCGCCCAAGTTTTTCTGTTTTTCCTTATATAAAGGCCCGGTGCGGCGTGTAATCCAGCGCATTCCGGCTGACATTAACGGCACCACGATAAAGGTTAGCAAAGTCATTAGCGGGCTTAACCACAGCATCACCGTGAGTGTACCGATCAGCGTCAATATACTGGAAAAAATTTGAATGGCCGAGCTGTTCAGCGTAGAGCTGACATTTTCGATATCATTGGTCAGACGGCTCATGATTTCTCCCTGCTGACGTTTGCCGTAGAAAGGGATAGGGAGTCGATGCAAATGTGAAAACAGATCGAAACGCATGCGGTACACCGTCTCTTGAGCAATCTCAATCATCCAGATATTTTGCAGCCAGGAGGTCAGCGAATTCAGCAGATACACAGCCGCTAATCCGAGGAGAAAATAAATCCATGTGCGCCCACCCGGACCTTCGAGAAAATCATCCACCGCTACGCCGACCAAATATGGTCCCAGCAACGACAGCCCGGAGCTGAGCAACACCATGAACAATACCAGCATTAGCTTGGCCTTGCGACGGGCCAGATAAGCCCAAATTCGCCCTACCGTGCCAGACCAGTTCTTCGCTTTGGCCTTGCGTCGTCCTTTAGCACCTGCCGGGTTTCGCAGTACACCGGATTCCGGTGTAGGTTGACGGAATGGTTCAATGAGTTCCTTGAGCATGCGACTCCTCCTTTCCGTATTGTGATTTATAGATACGTCGATACAGTTCTGAGCTGTTCATGAGATGCTCATGATCTCCGCTAGCGATCAGGCGTCCCTCATCCAGCAGTAAAATCTGATCTGCGGATGCCGTCGAGCTGATCTTCTGCGTAATGAGAAATGTCGTACAGGACAGGCCATCGAGTGCATTCAGCAATGCTGTTTCCGTCCCCACATCCAGCGCGCTTGTGCTGTCGTCCAGAATCAGCACCGCGGGCTGGCGCACCAGTGCGCGGGCAATCGAAAGCCGCTGCTTCTGTCCGCCGGACAGATTCACGCCACGCTGCCCGAGCATGGTGTCATAGCCTTGCGGCAAGCGTTCAATCATAGGATGGATTTGTGCCATGCGTGCGGCTTCCTGAATCTGCTCCAGGCTAGCATTTTCCAGCCCCCAAGCAATATTATCCCTGATCGAGCCTGTGAATAGCAGTACCTCTTGAGGGACATAACCAATCGCCTCACGGAGAATGGACCCATCCAGTTCACGAGCGTCCTTTCCGTCAAAGCGGACATAACCTTCATCTTCTTCATACAGACGTGTAATCAACTGCACAAGTGAGGATTTGCCCGAACCAGTAGCCCCCATAATAGCGATCCGCTCGCCCGGCCGTGCCCTAAAGGAGATATCCTTTAATACAGCCAAATCACTGCCCGGATAATGAAAGCTCACCCCATCCATTTCCACCTGTCCCTCAATCCGTGTGTTAGGTGTTGGAACAGCCTCCAACTCGCGCCCCTCTTCATTAGGCGTTTCCAAAACCTCTCGAATCCGCCCTGTGGATGCAGTTGCCCGGGAAAATACTACCACGATACCGGACAAGGCAGACAAAGCTCCAATTGTCCGCAAAGAATAATTGACGACTGCAACCACCTGTCCTACACTGGCATCTCCAGTGGAGATTTGAGCGCGCCCAAACCAAAGCACTGCAATAATCCCTACATTCATCGTAAATAAAATGAACGGCATTGTCGTTTCTGTCCAGCGTAGAGCGGACACCGTCCCTTTCATCAACTCGCTTCCGTAATGGGCAAAGCGTTCAATTTCATGCCGCATCCGCACAAAAACCCGAATAAGCCGAATGCCTGTCAGATTCTCCTGGATTACTCCATTAACATCATCCAAGCGCCGCTGAACACCCTTAAACAAAGTGACCGTCCTCCGCATCATTACAAGCACAAATACGAACAACACCGGAGCCATAACCGCCAGCAGCAGCCCAAGCCTAAAATGTACAACCAAGGCCATTACAATACTGCCGATGACCACCAGCGGAACCCGTGTCATAAATCGCAAGCTCATAAACACCGTATCTTGTACTTGCGTGACATCTCCCGTCAGGCGGGTAATCAACGACGAAGTAGCAAACCGTTTGAACACTGGATAAGAAAAGGATTGCACCTTTTGATACAGCTTTTCCCGCACATCATAGCCAAACCCCTGACTTGCATGCGATGCAAAAAAGGAGCTGGATATTCCCGCCACAAAAGCGATAACGGCACTGCCCACCAGTACACCGCCCCACAACCAGACGACAGGCAAATCCTGCTGCCGAATGCCCTCATCTATGATTTTGGAGATCAAATACGGCTGCGATAACTCTACCGTCAGTTCCAGCAACATCATCACGAGCGCCGCGATAGCTGGAACCCGATATTTTTTTAGAAAAGAGAACATCATTCCCACAAGCATTCCTCCAATTGCCCATAGCCGTCCTTCCAGATCAGCGCCTAATCGTTGTATGAATTCAACATGGGCGTAATACCATATACGCACTTTATATAGCACTATATTTTATTATACCCTTCTGAACGGCTTCGTTTAACCAGCAAATTGGAGACTCCAGCGAAAAAGACACAAAAAAAGAGAGCTCGTAAAATACAGCTCTCTTTCAAAAACGCGAAATTCAAATCAGACTTTCTCGACCCGTACATGTTGGTAAAAAGCCTGCCCGCCAAATACATTGACACCAAAATGCCCTGCGGCAAACGTATCATCTTCCAGGTCAATTACTTGTTCATCATCTATCTCTATACGCAGGCGTAATCCTTCTGCCTGGATTTTGACAGCATAGGTTACTCCCGGCAATACAAATCTTGGAACCTTAGCAAGCACCTGCTGCTGCTCAAATCGACCCTCTTTTTTATAAAAAAGACGAATCGATTTCATGTTCGGGTCCAAATTGAAATAATAGCCACTCGACCCGTCCGCGTTGGCACGGAAAATCAAGGAGCCAGCACTCCCATTCCCATCCAGCTTCATCTCAGCCCTATACGTAAAATCTTTCGCCTGCTCAGACGCCATATAATTTGCATCGCTGATATAGCTTCCGCGTATACCATCTGCCGTCACCATCCAGCGGGATGCAGCGACATCCGGCTCCCAACCTGAAAGGTTGGTATAAAACATCCCTCCATACACAGTAACCGAGGTACTTGCTCTCACCGTATCCCCCGTGACGGTGGCTGTAACAACAGCTTCTCCAGGGGAAAGTGCCTCCACGGTCGCAAAGCCCTCATTGCACGGGATTACCTTGACGACTGCAGAGTTGCTGGATTCCCAATTCAGCAAATGTTCTTTTTCCACAGAATTCTCCACACTCGCATACAGACGTTTCGATTGTCCTTCCGCAAGCTCCAATTGGGTGTAATCCATCATCAGTCTGATGAGTGAAGCCTCTGTAGCCCTCCAGCTATTGCGTAGCGCATACACATGAAGAGAAACCACTTTCACCTCACCACCTTGAGTAAACAAGCTCATCCCTCTACGTGCCGAATCTGGAAGAATGATATTGGAAAATACGACTTCCCCATGGTTACCAAACACCTCAACTGAAGATTCGTCCACAAATATACGCATTTGAATTCGATTCCTGGACGGTGCCAGCGATGCTTCATGAAGCGTTGAAAACAAGGTAGAGAAATCAGTAAGTCCTGATTCAGCACGGTTTACAAACATCTGTTGAACGTCTGTTTTATAGCCGACTACCGTTCTTTGCTCACCGCCTTCTCGTACATAAAACCCAAAAGTCGATGCCCTCCCAACGGAAGGGAATTCGAACTCCGCTTCAATCTCATAGGCACCCGCCTTCAAACCTTCCAGTATATTCGGAGAGGATTCCGTGATACGCTCATGTATTAGCGAAAATAAATGAGAACGCAGCGAAGTCAGCTCGGCTATCGGATGCTGTATCAAACGGATGCCTTCACGGGTTGTTTTTAGCGATAACTCGCGTGGGATGCTGAGCTGTCCCTTCCAGGGAGCAGTCGGAAAGCTGAACGGATAGTCCCAATTCGTCATCCATGCCAGCATAATACGCCGCCCGCCGGGCACATTAAAGAAAGACATCGAGGCATAGAACTCTTTTCCCCAATCGGTTTTAAGCACCTTCCCTGGTGAAAGATCATTTTTAAACTTCCCGTCAGCCGTCACTTCACCGATAAAATATTCCGCATCTGAGCCTTGAGTGTTCGTGCTGGCTCCGGTGCTAATCATCAAAACCCATTTATAGGTATTTTTTTCATCTACCGCCAGCCGAAATAAATCCGGACATTCCCATACCCCTCCGCGTATATACTCGCCATAACCAAAGTTATCCGTCCAGTTCCAATCTATCAGGTTGGTGGAAGTAAAAAAACGAATATGATCTCCTCCGGACACCACCATGATCCAGCGCTGATAGGCTTCGTCCCATACTACTTTCGGATCACGAAAATCCCAGTTGCCGGGATCATTTTCTTTTTGGCCCGGATTCTCTATTACAATCGAGCGGTCTACTGGGTATTGCCATGTCCGTCCCCGATCTGTGCTGTAAGCAAGGCCAATTCTCTGGTTTCCCCTGGGCTGATCGGGATTATAGGAGGTGTAATAAGCAATCAGCCCTTTCCCGCCATAGTTGGTGAACAAGCCGGAAGTATTAGTGAGATCAGCTACAGCCGAACCAGACCAGATATGGCCTAAATCATTCCACTTTAATGCCAAAGGAAGCCTTCTCCAATTCAGCAAATCCATACTAACCGCATGTGCCCATTGTCCACCATCCTGATGGAACAGGTGATATTCTCCCTCGAAATATACCAATCCGTTCGGATCGCTGGCTGAACCTCTGGCAGGGGAATAATGATACTGCGGACGATATTTTTCGGTATAGTAATTCGAGATAGAGGTAAGGTAGAAATCCTGAAAATAAGCCGTCCCCCCAATTGCCTTCATACCTGTAAAACCACAGGAATAACTGCTATCTACGATGTCCATCGCCGCAGATGTGTAGCCGTCCACAAACACGCGAATCCGCTCTCCGTGTGCAATGATTTCCAAACTGTGTTTACTGCCCGATGTATCCGGATACGTCATCGCCGAGCTTGTAATCAACGTTCCGTTCGCTTTTCTCAGATGTACCCGGACCTGATGATTCTCTCCTTGCACAGAAGCAATATAACCCTCTGTTCCCACTTGATTCCCTCTGAAAAATAGTCCTGCTTCCATGCCCGGTTGGGAAGAATTCAGCGACACACTGCCTTCCAGCACCAGGTCAGCAGCTGCGGCACCGTATATTTTGAGCGCACCTTCCATACTGGTTCCCTCGGCTCTCTGCCCTTTTAGGTCCGGTTGCCATTTCCCACGGGTCAAAAGCAGTTCACCTGCATTCGTATCCATATCACTGACTTGAATGTTTTGAAATAAAGCCGATCCATTCCAGACATTCAATCCCAAATATCCTGAGGCATACGTCGTATCGACCACATCTATAATCGGGTGATATCCTTCATCCCAGTATACTTTAAGCTGCGAGCCTTCTACCTTCACCTTGAGATGATAAATATCTCCTTCTTGTAATTCCACTGGCCGTTCCTCTTTGAGCCTTTCAATATCTCCAGCAGCATCGCGTAATCGTAATAATCCAGCAGCTGGCACGATTTGAAGCATATAGGAAGACCATCCGTCCCCGCTGGAACGGAATACTAGGGCAGCATCTGCCTGTATGTCTGTGACCATCACATCCGCTTCAAAAGTAAAATCCTGTGATGTGGTTCCAGACATAGCCATCACGTTTTCCCGTGGCTCCGATCTTAGCAAAAGTCCCTGAGCGTTATCCTCTATGCGTCCCTTCCCTTTAATCTGCCAGTCCGTCAGGTTCGTTCGCGTGTTTGTGAGCTCTATCCTCATCGCCAATTTCCTACCTTCCAGTCGGATTATGAAGAAAATCTCATTTCAGCGCATAAAGCTCCAGTGAAAATAAAGTGACCTGCTCTTCCGCTGAGCATATTTCAAGACCCTTAGCTTCTCTATTAGGAAATATTAAATCAGTAATGACTACCTGTCCGCGATTGAAAAACACTTCAATAGACGAGCGATCCACATAGAGGCGGATGTCCATTCGATCTGGCAAGATTCCTAGTGAGGCCCCATGTCTGCCTGCAAAATCTTCATGAAAATCCGAACAACCTGACCGTGTCCGGTCCACGTATACTTCCTGCGTGGCAGAAGTATAACCGACGAGTGTCTCTTGTTCATGTTCATCCGATACCCGCACCTTAAAGCCAAAGTCTCCGGCGGTTGCAAATTCAGCCACAAGTTCGTAGCAATCCAGTTGCAAGGCAGATAATGCGTTCTGCACTTCCTCACTAGATGGCTCTGTGAGTGACAGGACAGGAGTTCTTAATCCGTCCAGTTCCCGAACAGGGCGCTGAATAAGTGCAACTGTGCCCTTTCTCGTTTCCAGTGCGAGTTCACGCGGAATGGACATGGCACCTCTCCAGCGTTCCGTCGGTGTCTGATTGGCATATCTCCAGTTGCTCATCCAGCCCATAAACAGGCGTCGTCCGTCCTCTGCCGGAATACCCGACCAGCACACACCTGCGTAGTTATCTCTGCCATAATCGAGCCAGCGGACTTTTTCACTTTCCACATCTGCCACAAATGTCGTCCCATCAAATTCACCCGTAAAATACTGTGTTCTGGACCCTTCCCGAATCTCCGGATTATCCCCAATACTTACGAGCATAACCCACTTTACCTGTGACCTCTCCCCATCAACCCATAATGGAAATAAATCCGGACATTCCCACACCCCGTCATGGCTACCGATGCCGTGTCCAAATTCACTGGCAAACACCCATTCCTTCAGATTCGGAGAATGATAGATGCGAACCGTCTGACCGCAGGCCAGCACCATCACCCACTGCTCTGTAGGCTCATGCCAGAACACTTTGGGGTCGCGAAAATCAATGCAATGCTCATCTTCCAGCACAGGGTTGCCCGCATATTTAATCCAGCTTTCACCTGAATCTGTACTATAGGCGAGGCTCTGGTATTGGCGTATCTGATCCGTGTTTGGAAGCGAATAATGATGTGTGTAAATAGCTACCAAACCCGGCTTACCTTCAAAAAAACCGGACGTATCCCGCTCATCCACCACGGCGCTCCCGGAAAAAATCGTTCCTAGCCCATCCGGCTCCAAAGCAATCGGCTGCTCTTCCCAGTTCACCAAGTCAGTACTGACCGCATGCCCCCAATGCATAGGCCCCCACGTTGTGCCGAATGGATGATGCTGATAAAACAAATGATAACGTCCTTCAAAATAAACCATTCCGTTCGGATCATTCATCCATCCGTTTTTCGGTGAAAAGTGATAGGATGGGCGGTATTTCTCTTGCCTAACAACGTTCATATATTCCATCTCCCTCGAAAAAAGAATCATTTACTTGCGTTTCTGTCATAGCCCGCCTGTTTGATTTGTAACCATTCCTGTAATCCCAGACTATTCAGCTCCTGCAAATATTCCGGCCACTCCTCTTCGACCTTGCCATTCTGGTACCATTCCGTACGTTTGCGGAGAACATAGGCGAATAGATCGGTTTCAATGGTCGATAAGCGGTCCAGCTCATCTATAGAAAAAAACACTTTAGGGTAATTATGATCTGCTTGCATATGGGGAACCATCACCTTTTTGAGCAAACCCAATCGCCATGTGGCATCTTCTGGCTGGGTTGTGTATTTTCCGTAGTATTCATCCAATACAGCTAACGGTCCGCCAATGTTCGTCTTTTGTCTAATTTCCACCGGAGCCGAGCCTTCCAGCGGGAGATGCTTCAACATTCCCTTTGCCGCATCATACTCAAAGATATTTTTCTGTTTGGTATCCCCGTAAGTTCCCCAGTTGTTCTGTATGGACTGGATCGGATCATACAGCTGATCAATCCACTTGGCGGTCGCCTCCAGCTTCTTATTAGCACTGGTAATCACCATGCGCCCGCGATCGAAGCCAATGCCATTCGTCCGTGTGACATTTACATGTCCATTCGGTCCAGCCAGCGGCGGCATGAGATCGTATTTTTTATTTGGGCCTGTAATATTGGCCTTATCCCATGTAAAGTACAGACCATAGCGGTGATCCTTCCCTTTGGCTAGATAAGTGTTCCAATCCTGCTGGGAAGACTCTATGTCCACCAATCCCTCTTTGTATAAATCATGAATATATTTGACAGCTTCCTTATATCCGTTATCGGCTGCCGTAAATACGACTTTCCCATCATTGGTCACCACTGTATGATCCCAGTTCTCTCCCAGCCCAAAGGACCCATATAAAAAGGCCAAATCCTCGCCGCCAGGCTTATCGATAAACGATAATGGAATCTCGTCCGCCTGCCCGTTGCCATTGGGATCTTTGGTTTTAAAAGCAATTAAGACCTGCTTCAGCTCCTCGGTCGTTGTTGGCATGGACAAGCCCAGCTTGTTCAGCCACTCCACATTAATCCACGGCAAATCATCTACGGACTGGATTGCTTCTTTTCCTGTTCCCAATTCTTCAATCCACGGAAAGGAATAAATATGTCCATCCGGTGCAGTCAACATCGCTTTATATTCCGGTGATTGCTCCAATACCTTTTTAAAATTCGGCATATGCTGTTCAATCAAATCCTCCACCGGAATAATGACACCGTCTTTGGCCAGCTTGAGCAAATCGTAATCCGAGTAGCCCGCGTCGAACACCGCATCCGGCAAATCACCGCTGGCAATGGCCAGATTTCTCTTTTCCACAAACTGGTCACTGGTAAAGTTCTTCCAACGAATATGAATGCCCGTTTTTTCTTCCAGCCGTTTGTTGATCAGCTTGTCGTTCGGGTCTGCCGGAGCGAGTGGAGAACTTTGGGTTATAAAGTTAAGCGTCACTTTTCCATTCACATCTGTTGCATCGGTCTCATTAGAGGAATTGCTGCTGCCGCAGCCGGAAAGAACTAAGATCGCCGCCAGTGCGGCAAATGAGGCAGTTTTGACTGTTTTCATCTGGATGACCTCCATCGGATAAAGGTAAAATGCACGTGTAGCAGTGTGCGGCATCTTTTATTTTAAAGAGCCGACCATAACACCCTTTTCAAAATACTTTTGGAAAAAGGGATACATCACAAGTAGTGGAAGACTGGAGATGACAATCGATGAATATTTGATCATTTCCGAAAGACGTTTTAGTTCTGCCATCGCTAATTGATCACTAATCATGCCAGGCATCGTCTGGTTTTGGATCAGGATCGATCTCAGCACCAATTGAAGTGGATGCAGCTGTGCATTATCCAGATAAATCATGGCATCAAAATAAGAATTCCACTGACCAACAAAGGCATATAGCGCAATGACAAAGATAATGGGTTTGGACAGCGGCAGCACAATTCTAAAAAATATCGTCCAGTCTGAGGCCCCGTCCACGTTGGCAGCCTCTTTTAATTCATTAGGTACACCTTTAAAGAACGTTCGCGCCAAAATCAGATCCCACACATTGATCGCACCGGGAAGAAGAATAGCCCACACGGTATCCAGCATCCCTAAATTTTTGACCAGCAGGTACGTTGGAATCAGACCTCCACTAAAAAACATGGTGATGATAAACAATGTCATAAAGAAATTTCGCCCCACCAGACTGTTCACTGATAAGGCATAGCCAGCACAAATCGAAACGGTCACAGAAATCAAGGCAAAACACGAAGAATAGAAGACCGAATTGGCAAATCCACGAAGCATGGCTGGGTTGGACAAAATTTTCCGATACCCCTCCACACTCCAATCCGAAATACGGAAGGATAGCCCTTTGCTTAACAAAACGGTCGGGTCCATAAACGAAGCAATCACGATATAACCCAAGGGAACTACGATAATCAGTACAGCCAGAGTGAGCACAATATAATTCACGCCTAGGATGAAGCGGTCCAGATTGGAATGTTTGACATGCATAAAGAGGCTCCTTTCCTAATAAAGCCCTTCTCCCTCATTGAGCTTCTTGACGATAAAGTTAACGGTCAGCAGCAAAACCACATTAATCACCGAATTGAACAGCCCGACCGCCGCTGAATAAGCATAATTGCCGGATTGCAAGCCGACTTTATACACATAGGTAGGAATAATTTCAGAAGTAGGCAAATTCATGGAGGTCTGCATGAGATACGCTTTCTCAAACCCGATCGACATAATTCCTCCTGCAGCCAGGATAAAAACAATCGCCATAATGGGTTTAATGGTTGGCAAATCAATATGCCATATACGCTGAAGCAGGTTGGCTCCGTCCAGACTTGCTGCATTATGCAGCTCGGGATCAACATTAGCGAGCGCAGCTACATAAATGATTGAAGACCACCCCGCCCCTTGCCAAATTCCAGACAGGATATAAATCCAGCGGAAATATTCAGGCTCTGTCATAAAGATCACAGGGTTGCCGGTCACCGATGTAATGATTTGATTCAGGGGTCCTGTCGGAGACAAGAAAATAAACAGCATACCCACAATGACAACGACAGAGATAAAATTAGGGGCGTACAAAACAAGCTGGATATTCTTTTTCAATCCCGCCTTGCGGATTTGATTCAGCATGAGCGCCAACAGGATTGGTACAGGAAACCCGAGTACAAGTCCATAAAAGCTCAGTTTCAGCGTATTGAAGAAAATATCCGTAAAATTAGGTGAGTCTAAAAATTTAGTGAAGTATTTCAATCCAACCCAGTCACTTCCCCAAATCCCCTTGAGCGGGCTAAAATCCTTGAATGCAATAATCGCCCCGTACATCGGAACATACTTGAAAAGAATCGTAAGAATCAGCGCAGGCGCCAGCAGTGCGTAAAGAAAATAGTTCTTGCGAATATAGTCTAATTTACTGCGAATGGTCCTTTGCTCCCCCAGTGCGACACTTCTCTGAGCTGCCTTAGCCAAGTTGGCCATTTGCCTTCCCCCCATCTGTAATAGCTGTCTGTATAACGCATTTGAAAAGGCTTACAAATTTCATCTTCAATTTACCAAATCAAATCATCATCCGTCAATAACTTTTGTAAAATAAATTATTTACATTTGACCAAAATATTTTTCGATAAAATTCGATTTTGCAACCTTGGATAATACAATTTACTCCTGTATTTTGAATTTTTAAAGCTACCTGTGAACAATAATTGTTTTATACAGCTGGTATCACTCAGATTTTATATTTCCCATGTGCATTTGTCCCTCTGCTTGTTAGAAGATAGCTTTGAAGTTGAACTTTTAATTCGATAAAGCAAATACAAGTCATAAAATAAATTACATAAACGTAAAAATAATTTGTGCATTTGTAAAGTTAACATTGCTATTTTATGCGAACTATTATACATTTAGGATACAATTTAGGTCTGAACGGAGAGCTAGCAGAGGCAACTATACCTCTCAGGCAATCCATTTATTAAGTGAAGGTGGAACCTGTCTATGAAGAAAGAAAAAGTCACCATTCAAGACATTGCTGACGCTTTGGGAATCTCCCGAAATACCGCATCCAAAGCGATTAACGGTAGTGACAGCATTCCGGTTGATACTCGGAACAAGGTCATTAAAAAAGCGATCGAACTCAAATATAAGCAATTTGCCTATGTGGAAACAGACAGCATCATCCCTAAAAACCAAGGTAACATTGCCCTGTTTACATGCAATCTGCCGAACAGCTCGCATTTTGGCTCTTTTCTGATCAGTGGGCTGGAAAAAAGAATAAGTGCAGAAGGATATAATTTGTCGATTCATATTGTGCGAGAAAATGAAACCCAAGCGGGAATACTTCCCAATAATTTTGAAGCCTCCAAAGTTGACGGAATCATTTGTATTGAAATGTTTGATCCACAGTATAGTGAGCTCGTTACGAGTTTGGGACTGCCCACAATCTTTATTGATTGTTCGGTGGACATTTTTTACCCTGATTTGAAAGCGGATTTATTGTTGATGGAAAATGAACATAGCGTTTATTCTGTTACCAAAAGCCTGATTGATCGTGGTTTGACGCGGATCGGTTTTGTCGGGGACTATAAACATTGCAAAAGCTTCAACGAGCGGTGGGTGGGATATAACCGTGCTTTAATCGAAGCAGGTCTAAGTGTGGATTTATCTAGCTGCATTATTGATCAGGACCGAAATTATTTCTCCGAATCGGATTGGATGGATAAACAATTAGAGGGCATAAGCGTGCTTCCGTCTGCGTTCGTGTGTGCCAATGATTTTATCGCCGTCAGTGTCATGAAAGCGCTCAAAAATAAAAACTTGAAAATTCCTGAGGATATTGCCGTGTTTGGGTTTGATAACGCTCCTGAATCCCGAATTGTAGAGCCTCATTTATCCACCGTGCATATCTACAACAACGAAATGGGTGTTACGGCGGCTGAGATGCTATTGGCGCGGGTCAAAGATCCTTCCAGACCCTATCAGATTACACATATCAGAACAGAGCCGATATTTAGAGAATCGACTCCGACATTGAGCTAGATGGTTATAGTTCCGTTATATTCAATAACACGTCACGCGAGGCAAAGAAAGCTCCAACCTTCATTTGGCTGGAGCTTTCTTTGTTTTATTTCTCAAGATCATATCGTAGTTGAATGAATATTTTGTCATATGATACAAAAAAATTAGCATTTATGTAATGAAAAATTGACCATCGGACAAAAAATGGTTATATTTGTATAGGATTGCTATAATTTCTGGAACTCACATCTTGGCATACATACTCCATATCATGATTAAAACTTAGGAGGAAGTTGGATGGAAGAAGTTTTGGAAGGGAAAGATGCTACTTACTTATTAACGGATCATCATAGATTAGATAAATGTATTGAATTACTTCATTTGCGGTTCTCTCAACATGCCTGGGAAGATATATTGGCCATAGCCGACCATCTGCATAGCCTTGCTGAAAAAATGTATAACGATGCACAAGAAGCAAGCTTGAAAAAGTTACCTTATCTCTTTAAGGCTGAACGGCCTTTGGTATTTTATTATGGGTTCAGCTATCTGGCCAAGGGAACGGCTCTTCAAAAACTCCGTTTGTACGATCAGGCCAGAGAATACATTTTAAAGTATTCCGAATTGGGCTGGTTTTCGGGGTTGGACAAAATCGGCTGGGAAGAAGTCGAACGGTTCAAATTTTTTGCTAAAGCAAATCTGTATACCAATGATTTGCTGTCAGGAAAATTGAGCATTCTACCTGAATATGCTCAATTTTTAGAAGATAATCCAGAAGAATTATTACCTGGACTTGTCACGATCATGGAGACAGCTTCACTTCATTCAGTTAACGTAGATGATATACTTGAAAAATTCTCAGAAAAAATTGAGGATTTTGGAAATCTCGAAGACGCTACAAATAGAACTCACTATTTTAGATTCTTGTATCATCGTGCTGTTTACTATGCTAAACATCATAGGTATCAAGATTCAGTACAACTCATCTTACTGTTTTTAACATCATATAATATGATTAATAATGTGGATTTCAAAAAGTTTGTTGTACTATTTGAGGTTTATCGGCAGTATGCTTCAAATGAGCAAAAAGAGCAGTATCAAAACCTTTTTAAGGAGCTGTTGAAGCATGAAGAAGGCGTTAGTATCTGTAATGGTGATATTCGCTCTTATTAGCATTGTACCTCTAAGTGGCATAACCAGTAGCAATGCAAGCTCAATTACAATTTTTTCACCATCTAATCACGGCTGGAACTAATATGTGATTAGATGTAATGAGAACCATCAGTGTTGGGAAGTCCTCCTGACATCGATGGTTCTTTTATATTTAGGTTCATATGCTCAAAGTGTTGGATGAAGTGATTCGCTATACGCCTGATCCGAGCCTTTATACGTTCTGTCTGTAAAAAATCCGGATATAGATAGAGTCTTAGTCTTCAGCTAGTCGTTTTGACCCTCTGCTGGAACTACAGGAGCTGCTGGCTCTTCCTCTATTTTCTTCGCTTCGACCTCCGCTCCATCAACTTTCGTTTCATCGATAGTGCTTTCTTCAACTTTTGTTTCATCCACTTCTTTTTCATCTACCTCCGCTGCCTCTACCTCATCCGCTTCGTCACTGCTCTCTTCATCCATCAAGGCTTTTGGTGTGTAGAGCTTGGGAACGGGCACGTTCGCCCAATCCATATCGGAAGCAAAGTAAAAGCTCGTGTAGGACGGCTGATTATAGCCAGTATTTTGACGCGCCACATCCGCACGATACTGCGGGTCATGCATCAACGTATACAATTTATGCGTTGTAGGCTCGGTGCTCAAATAGATACGAATCGCCGAGCTATCTGCTGTACGGACAAGCATTTCCTCACGCCAATCTCCGAAAATGTCAGCGACCAATGATGGCGTTCCCTTGGTATAATTGTTCGTTTTGGTGCCTGACGCAGTTAATAATGTGCCTCGTTTCCAATCTTTAATGGTTGGGGTTACGTCGATCGCCCCGTTCACGATTTGTGTGGTCATATCAGCCGCCCATTTGATACTCATATTGGTACCCGGCATCTTGGTATCCAATGGTTTGCCCGCAGCGGTCCACAAGCCTATGGCCCAAGTCTCCAGTCCTCGCTGATTCGGGTCGATGTCACCGATCATCCCCCGACCTGTATCCTTACCGGAATATCCACCATAGATGACTTTGCCCGTTTTGGCATCCCGCAGCGAATAACCATATGGGGCATAGGTGCCGCCTTCATGCACCATAAAGATTTCTTTTCCCTGCCGATCAGGGTCAATATCAGTCACATGCAGTGCGTCACCGTGCCCTAATCTGGCGGTTTGCCCTGGAACTGCGCTTTCAGGAGGCATAACATCAAATGAGCTGTATAACAAGCTGCCATCATGGTCGATCGTGGCGGAGCCATATACAATTTCGTCTTTGCCGTCTCCATCCACATCTGCGACACTCAGCGAATGCGCTCCTTGTGTAGTCAATGTGCCGAATTTCGGGTCCGTTCCATCCCGTCCGTGCGGGCTATCATTAAACGGATTGGTCATCGGTGCCCAACCACTATCCACCATCCAATGTTTTTGGAGATGACGACCATCCCAAGTGTAAGTGGCCAAGGTGGAGCGCGTATAATAGCCACGTGCAAATACGGCGGATGGTTTGCGTCCGTCCAGATATGCTACTCCTGCCAAAAAACGATCTACACGATTAGCGGGTTCGATCCGGGCCATGGCATAATCTCCCCACATAAGACCATCGTCGTGGCGCTCTGGTTCATAGCGAATCGTCTCCAGCTCAGTGCCCGTTTGTCCTTTGAAAATGGTCAAATACTCCGGTCCATCCACGATGAAGCCTTCAAATTCTCTCAGCTTGTTTTTGTCGCTCCGCGCAGGAGCATACACATCCATAAAGTAATCCGTCAGACTTTCCGCATCCTTTCGGGATAACGGGTAGCTATACTTTGGAGCAATGCCAAAGCACTCCTCCAGCGTAGCAGGCCACTGCCCCTTAACCACTTCTTCATGCTTCGTCCAGTTCATAAACATGTTCACCACATGCTCATAATAATCCGTGCGGTTCAAACGATAATCGTCCTTATGTGTAATTCCAGCTTTACGATCCTCACGGGGCAGGGTAATATATTTTTCCTTTTTGGGCTTGCCCTTTTTGTCAAAAATAATCGTTTTGGTTCCAGGAGCGGTCTTGAACATCAGCTCGGCTTTGCCATCGCCGTCAAAATCATACACCAGCATCTGCGTATAATGCGCACCTGAGCGAATATTCACACCGAGGTCAATCCGATAAAGCGGCTTGCCCTCGAACGTATACGCATCGACATACGTATTTCCGGTATACCCTTTCTGAGATACGTCTTTGGAGTTGGAAGGGTCCCATTTAACAAAAAACTCATATAGTCCGTCTCCGTCCACATCCCCCACACTCATATCGTTGGCCGAATAAGTATAGGATTCACCTGCAGGTGTTACGCCGTCAGCAGGCTTTTGCAGTGGAAGCTCATAATAACCCTGCTGCCAAGGCTTCACTTTGGCACTGCGATCCTTTTCTTTCCCGTTAACGACTGAAGCGACTCTGTACACCGCATTTCGGTTTCCTTCCTTATCCAGATAATTGGTGCTGTTCGTCACCGTCGCGATTTTCTTGCCGTCACGGTATACGTTAAAGTCGGCTCCTGTCAGCCCCGTTGAACTGTAGCCATTCACTTCTTGAGCCAATAACCGCCAGCTTAAAAATATACCCTCTTGCGTCGCCGCAGCTACCAGTCCGCGATCCAGTTTTTCCAGCTGAATGCTGCCGCTACGGTTCTGTTCTACAGCGATTGATGATTCTGCCTGCAGCGTGGGTTCGGACAAGTCTTCCGCAGCTACTCCTCCAGTCGTGCCTGTCATCGCCAGCATCGCTGCCAACGCGGCGGTCAAGGTTCCCTTTCGCCATGCGCCTTTCCTTTGAGCCATCCCATTCGTCCTCCTCAATTGTATTGTGATGACAAGCAAATACTCAAAATGATTGCGCTTACATATTTTAAAATTCCTTATTATTATAGTTTTGCCGTTCCTCCAAACGCGTTTAAATATCCGTGCATTTCTCTACATAAATCCGTGTTGTTGTTCGTTTCAATTAAAATATCCCCATTAGCCCATTACTAACGGTCCATTTCATGAATCGACTATGTTAGTTGAAGTGAGCATGTCTGAATGTTATAAGATGATAAAATGGACGAGCTGTGATCAAAACATACATACCTATCAAGGTTTCACAAAAATGATGTCACAAAACGACCCGTTGCGATTGTTATATAGACATAAATACAAGGAGGTGAGCTCTTGCAGGCAACCATCCCCGGGGATCCAAAGGATAAATACAGCCAGATTGAGCTGGCCGTAGAGCGCGTCAAGGCTGGTGAACAGCAGGCTTATGAAATCATTATTCGACAATTCGAGCGGCAGATGTACACCTACTGCTTCTATATTTTGAAGAATCATGAAGCCACAGAGGACGCTGTTCAGGACATTTTCATCAGAGCTTATGAGAATCTTCATCAATACAGCAAACAGACCAGCTTCTCGGCATGGCTATACAAGATGGCCTATCATCACTTAATGAACATCAAAAGGAAACATAGTCGCTGGCTCAAACTGGTTCAGCAGGTCAAGGAACAAGAGCCAATCGCTCAGGTATCCCCTCATAAAAGTGTCATTGAAGAACTGTTGACTTATCTTACACCCGAAGAGCGTCATATTCTGCTACTGAAGGCTGTTGAGCAATACAGCTTTGAGGAGATTAGCAACATCATGGGTTTAAAGTCAGCAACCATCCGTAAAAAATACGAGCGGCTTCGGCGCAAGCTGCTGGACCAGAGAAGCAAAGGAGGACTTGTTAATGGACAAACATCCAACACCACCTTATGAGCGCGAAATGGACCAATTGGAGAATTGGATCAATGAATCAGTCATGCCTAAAGGCAGTATGAGTGATCAAATTATGAAAAAGATCGGAGAAAGATCCATGCAAAGAAAAACAGCGAAATCGAAATTTGCAAAACGGGCTGTCCTGGCGGCATCCGTAGTTGGCATATTAGGGGCAGGAGTGGTAGGCGCCGGGTTTGTATCACCCACGATGGCGGCCACACTCAAGCAAATTCCGGGAATCGGCGGTATTTTTTATGGTTTGAGTGCAGATGAAATTCAGACTGCTGTAGATAAGGGCATTCTCAGTCATCCTAATGAAACTGTGTCTCATGACGGGATTACACTGACCTTGAGTGATGTGCTGTACGACGGTACACGCCTGTCCTTCTCTATTGAACGTCAAGGCGAGAATATGCCGGAAGGCTCTGTGAGTCCCTATCTGCCTACAGATGTCAAAACTGAAAATAGCGATAAGGAATGGTTAAAGAAGCATAAAGTGCCTGAGAAGGATCAGCTTAAGGGATACTTTAAATACTTCCCCGAAGTATTGATTAATGGAAAAAATATAGACTCTCACCTAAAATCGTATGGTGATGATCCGAAAAAAATGAATTCAGTCATAGGTGAGTTCACGCAGTTGGACTCCCTGCCGGATGAGTTTGAGTTGACAATCAGAACTTCGATGACGGGTGTTGATGAACCCTATGAATTCAAGGTTCCGGTGAAAATAGACAACACCATGATTACTGTCAAGCCGAATGAAACAAAAAACAGCGGCAGCTTCAGCTATACCGTGAAGGAGCTGAAATCCACCTCAGCAACGACTCGTCTGGTGCTGGACAGTAAAGGTGAAGTACCTGCTTCTCCGGAGCAAACGGGAGAGTATGCGCCAACAATGATGTATTACGACATTGTAGATGATCAGGGCAACATGCTTAAGCAGCGCCAATTCGGTTATTTCCACAGCAAGCCTAGGACAGAATACCATGTGGATGAGCTGTATGATGCTCTTAAGCCGGGTACGAAATACGTGACGATTAAGCCGTTTACCTTGACCGTCAAGCCTGCCGACTGGAGCATCGTTGGCGAAGTGAATGATGAGCATGGCAACGAAGTAAAGAAAGGCGACAAAACGTATATCAAGGAACTTGAAATGAAGATTCCCCTGAATAATTAATTACAAATGATTTAATACAGGAAGTTCGCATCACAAGCTTTTTTTATGAAAGGGCGTATATCTAATGCAACCGACAAACTTTAAATTTACATTTCTAAAATGAGTATTACTTACAACATCAGCTATCGCAATATTGGGAACGGGGGCAGCAGTCCCAAAATTTATGTCCCCCATTGCAGCAACCGCTAGTAACACGAAACCCGCACAAGCCGCTTCTTCTAAGATGAGCCTGACGCAAAACGGGGTTACACTGAAACTCGGCGATGTGTCCTATGATGGCAAAAGCCTGTCCTACTCCATCGAACGGGAAGGCAAAAATTTGCCTAAGGAAGTCCTAAGCCCGTATATTCCAATGGATGTCAAAACAACTGATAAAAATCTCAAAAAGCGTATGGTTCCTGACAAAGATCAGAAAAAGGGCTATATCAAAATATTCCCTGAGATTCTGATAGACGGGAACAAATTTAAAAGTCTTGGTATGTTTGGGGATAAAATATCCGAAAAAAACACGGTAGAAGCTATCTACAGTAAGTTGGATTCACTTCCAGACAGCTTTAATATGACCATCCGGGTAGGCGTTACCGGAATCAGCAAACCTTTTGAATTCAAGGTCCCTGTCAAAAAAGTCAACAAAGGTTCCTGAGAATCATGCAGAGTACTGGTCAATGGGAGAGCTTACGCAATTAGGCTCTCCTGTACAACACCAGGAGTGTTATACAGACGGATGAGACAAGGCAAAGTCGCCGGATTATCCAATGGTAAGGATTAAATATTACAGCTTTCAGAGGAGATAATTTTAGAGTGCAACAGGCAAACTTAAAATCAACATTTCTAAAACGGGTATTACTGACAACATCGGCCTTCGCGATATTGGGATCAGGGGCAGCGATACCAAAATTCATCTCCCCCATTGCAGCAGTAGCCAGTGCCGAAGCAGCTGCCAAAACCGCTTCTTCTAATCTGAGCCTGACACAGGACGGGGTTACACTGAAGCTTGGTGATGTGTTCTATGATGGCACGCGGCTGTCCTTTTCGATCGAACGGGAAGGCAAAAATTTGCCTGACGGAGTCGTGAGCCTGTATATTCCAATGGATGCAAAGGCAAGTGAAAGCCTCAAGAAGTATATGGTTCCTGAAAAAGATCACAAGAAGGGCTATATCAAGAGACCTGAAATTTTGATTGATGGGAAAGCATTTAAAAGCTTTGGCTCGTTCGGAGATAAAGTATCCAAAAAGAACACCGTACAAGCCGAATACAACCAGTTAGGTTCACTCCCAGACGAATTTGAAATGACCGTCCAAGTAGGGGTTACCCGAATCAGTAAACCTTTTGAATTTAAAGTCCCTGTTAAAAAAGACGGCAATATGGTGAGTGTCAAGCCAAATAAAACCCAAAAGAGCGGATCATTCAGTTACACAGTCAAACAGCTTGATATTACCTCTCATACGACCCGTCTAGTGCTGGATAGCGAAGGTCAAGTGCCTGCGTCTGCCAAACAAACAGGAAAATTCGCTCCATCCATGATGTATTATGACATCATAGATGACCAGGGGAAGACGCTACAACAACGAAAAGCTGGCTTCTTCTACAGCAAGCCTAAAACAAAGTACCATATTGATGAACTGTACAGTGCTATAGGCAGCAAACCCCAATATGTGACGATCAGACCGTATACATTTACAGTCGATCCCACCAATTGGAGTATTGTCGGTCAAGGCAAGGGAGCTGACGGGAAATTTAAAACCGGAGATAAAACATACATTAAGGAGCTCGAAATGAAGATTCCCCTGAATGACTGATCACAAATTTATTATTCATTACATGAATTTAAAAATCTTAAGCTTTCGAGAGGAGAGAATGTCTAATGCAACAAACAAACTTAAAATCCACATTTCTAAAACGGGTATTATTGACAACATCGGCTTTCGCGATATTGGGATCAGGGGCAGCGATGCCAAAATTCATATCCCCCATTGCAGCAGCCGCCGCCAGTGCCGAAGCAGCTGTAAAAACCGCCTCTTCCAATCTAAGCCTGACGCAGGACGGGGTTACACTGAAGCTTGGCGATGTGTTCTATGATGGCACGCGGCTGTCCTTTTCGATCGAACGGGAAGGCAAAAATTTACCCGAACAAGTTATCAGCCCCTATTTTCCAATAGATCCCAAAGAGACTAATGAAAAAATCAAAAAACGCATGGTTCCTGAGAAAGATCAGAAGAAGGGCTATCTCAAGACCCCCGAGGTTCTGATAGACGGGAATAAATTGAAAAGCAGCCACTCCATGTTTGGAGACAAAGTAACTCAAAAGAACACCGTAGAAGCTGAATACAATCAGTTGGATGCACTTCCAGACGATTTTGAAATGACTATCCAGGTAGGGGTTACCCGAATCAGCAAGCCTTTTGAATTTAAAGTCCCTGTTAAAAAGGAGGGTAATATGGTGAGTATCAAGCCGAATAAAACCCAAAAGAGCGGGGATTTCAGTTATACAGTCAAACAGCTCGATATTGCCTCCCGTACAACCCGGCTGGTGCTGGATAGCGAAGGTCAGGTGCCTGCATCTTCCAAGCAGACAGGAAAGTACGCTCCATCCATGATGTATTATGACATTGTAGATGATCAGGGGAAAACGCTTCAACAGCAGAAAGTCGGCTTCTTAAACAAAAAGCCTAGAACAAAGTATCACACTGACGAGCTGTACAGTGCTATAGGCAGCAAACCCCAATATGTGACGATCAAACCGTATACATTTACAGTTGACCCCTCTGATTGGAGTATTGTCGGTCAAGGCAAAGGGGCTGACGGGAAATTTAAAACCGGAGATAAAACATACATTAAGGAACTCGAAATGACCATTCCCGTGCCAGCCCAATAACATCCCGTGCAAGAAGCGAGCAAGCCTGAATGAGAAATCAGGCTTGCTCGTTTTGTTTTACGTTAAGCCATTCCTTCTCCTGCTTACTTTACTGGTTCTACTAGTTATACTAGTGCCGAAGTGGCTTCAATTATCCGCTCACATTGCAACTGCACCAGTAATATCGGTAAAAAAGCTGAACACTGATCGAACGCTCTGACAAGAGCTTGTCAAGCTTGTACACATCGGCAGAGATAAGTTTAAGTTACCCTTAATTTGTGTACCCCAAATTAGTGAGAGACAAATGAACTAAAATCATCCCGACTCGACTGGTCTGCATGATAAAACATGACATCTCCGTCCTGTAAATGAAAGGCGTGTCCGTACGGGTCTTTTATCTCTCTGCGATAGCCCTCTAGTTGCCATTGGTTCAGTAGTGGACCATTAATATATTGCAAATGTGGATGCTCGGTGTTCCCCTGACGGAGTGACTCCAAATTAAAACGAACGACAATAAAGCCCGTCTTCTTGAATATATCTGTATGCTCATTTAGCTCCTGCCTACGGCTTTCACTACGTAAATCCGTTTCTTTGGTGACGGCATACACATTAGCAGGCAGACTATATTCGCCGTACCAGCGCTGTATCGCCGCATTCGCACGATCGGCATCAACCCCATTCGGCAGGTCTGTCTTGGGACCGATCAAGGTACGTACAGCCGCAGGTAGCATCAGCCAGTCATAGCGTCCAATCCAGGTCTTGCTGCGTGTAATACGCTGAGCATACAGCGTTATATAACGTTCCAGCGTTAATTGACTCCGCTCTGCCTCACTCAGTTCATGTTGATAGCGGTAGGCTGCTGTATCCTGCATTTCCTCCATAGGGACATTGCGTAACCTTTCATTCAAAATAACATATCGCTTCTCCCGATCCTCCGCTGATCCCAGACGGATAAATTTTCGGCTACCGGAATGAGTATACAGATCCACCTCTTCCCGCTGTCGCCCATCTTTGTTCACCCAATAAAATGACGGGGTGATGCGAATTCCATCCTCGGCGCTGAACATATTTCCCTTGGTTTTGAGATCAAACTTGAAATGATAGCCTGTCTTGACCGCCACATTTGCGTAACCTTCATGTGGGTGACTACCTGGGCGAATGGGCAATGTGAAGGGCTCGGGGTTTCCTCTTGGCAGCCCGTCAATATTACCGAGCCCTGTCCAATAAGACAAGCCGCTATGCATGGGACTTCCTTTTCGTTGCCGAAATACCCGCTCCCAATGGTAATCTGCAATATCCGTGATATGAAAATCATATATTCGTCCGATGACCTCAATATTCACCACATCATTGGCAACATGATGAACAATATCCTTGTTGGCACGGCGCTGTTCGGTGAATCCATCTGGTGCATTTTCGGCAATGGTGCGGAACTCGACTGTATAATTACCTTCATCGACCCATACGGGCAAATAAAAGTCAGTGTCTAGTTGCAGCACCGGAATGTCGATCCAAGTATCTCGCGGATAAAAATGCGTCTTCCCTTTGTTGTACACATCGAACGGAAAGCGCACCTGCTTGGTCCGTACGTATTTGGCATACTCCCGATCACCGTAGCCGGGAATATTCAAATGCGGACCTGCTGTCGAAATCGTTACCTGGAAAGGACGCTCCAAAATAAGCGCAGATCGCCCCTTCGTAGGTCGAGTTTTCTGATTATGAGCAGCATCATCCGATACACTAGACAGATTCACTACGGGAGTATGGACAGTCACCGTGTTGATTCCCTGGATCGGAAAAGTTTTATCCGCCCCTCCGTTGATATTCCCTTTAAGAACAGCGTAAGTGATGTCACCGCTACTGGGCGTATTGGATTTATTAATCTTGTGCTTATCAATCACATGATCCGGACTGTACAGCACATCCGGCCCAATTGCTCCGGAAGAGGGAATAACACCCGGTTTAGGACCATTTACCTTGACGCGCACCGGATTCATAATGGTCCTGTTCTCAAAGGTCAGAGTATCGTTTTCCACCTCTATTTCCTTAACAGCCTCCTCTGCCTTGGATTTCAGCTCACTGCGGTCATCGGGTACACTCGGCTTGCTGCTGCCGCCGTTTTTGCTGCGACTGCCGCCATCCACTGTACCCGGTGCAGGAGGAGGATAAAAGTTGCCCTGGGTCGCTGCAATATAGGATGGGGGTGTATAGGATTGCGGACGCAGGGTGATGGCTTCATTGGGTAACGCATAGTTTCGGAGCGCAGCCTCCTTAATGCCATATACCTCCAAATTGTTTATCTTCCAATAGGAGTATGGACGGACGATTTGGTAAGTATAAGTTCGCTTCACAGTCTCATTCCGCCGAGATTTTTTCTTAGGCCGCCAGCTCAACCGGTATTCTCGTTTTACATTCACCGTATATGTACACTGGCCCGTCATGTTCACAAATTTATGTTGAAAAAGGTATCTCTTGGCTTGCACATGACCGTACAGGCTTTCAGAGGTAGGAATACCTTTGGATACGTCAAATCGTTCCCGACCACGCTGGTCCGCTTTGATTACAGCAGATACTGACGGGTCGAGTTCAGCAGTTTCCAAGCGCAACCCAGGGACTGGACGAGAGCAGACAACACCTTTCGTTGGCTGTTCATTATCCTGACAATCTGAAGGTGCTCCTTCTTGACTTTCTCCAGGCTTCGGACAGCCCTGAGCTTTTCTGTAATACAAATAAGCGGTAAACTGCTCAAAAGAACTGTCGTAGGTAAACCCAGGTACAATCCCTGGCAAAATATCTCCACTTGGCGGTTTACCTGTCGTGCTTTTCTTGTAACCCACATACTCATATCTAGGGTTGGTTGGCGGGGTAAAATCATAAGGTTGATCAGGTTTTAGCTTGTCTTCTAATGGTGAAAATACGTTGTTAAGCGATTTACCGTCAGTGGTAAAATGCTTGACGATAAGTGCGCTCTCTAGTTCAATTTTGAAAAGGATGGGCTGGTAAATGCGGTATGCCTCTACTTCTTTGGCACAGGTAGGACAGGATTCATCCTTGATATTTTTTGGTCTTAAAGCATTCAATTTAATGCTTACAGTTATCGGAATAATTGTAGTATCCGTGCCGATCCCTTTCTTTTGAAAGGGACGAATATTCCCATCGGTTGTTCCGAGACTTATAGAATCACTGTATTCCGCGTAGCTATCTTGTCGCGAATCATTAAAGTATCTGGATAGATCTGATGCCGTATACAGCCGAGCCTTGACACTTTTAATCTTCCTTCCTGGAAATTGAAATTTGTACGTGAAAGTGGCCTCCCCATCCATATCTTTGTTGGGTTGTTTATGGTCAGTAACCCAAACATTATTGCTATTTTTCCACATGTCAAAGTACATCATACCAACAAAGTAGCGATCATTCTTATCTGCAAAATAGGAAAGAGGTGTAACTTCCGTATCTGCCGCTACTTTGTCAATGAAAAAATAGAAAGGCGGGAAATGTAATAGCAACAGAATTCCCGCCAGCAATACGACCAAAAGACGGCTGGCTTTCTTCATCAGCCTAATTTCCTTTCCACGGGTTGACCATCAACGGAATAAAGTCGTCTGCTGCCAAGCGAAATCCGATATATTCAATATCTCGCAACTTAAGAGATTTATAGTTCTTAACGCCATTAAAAAGCTCATCTCCTGATGAATAGATAGGGTAATATAACATTCTCGTACCATCACCGTTGTCCGTAGTCAGTCCTTCAACAGGATAACGATAGCGTGTGTCATTGTTTTTTGTGATGTAGAATAGATTCCCTGCGGTAGACGTAGTTTTAGCTCTAATTCTTAGGTAAGGTGTACCTTTTACATTGGTATAAGGTTCAATACTGTAGATGTCACGTACTAGCTTTAGTGGCAGGTCAGTAACTTTGAAAATCATCACTTTGTCATATGGCTTTCCTTGCGTACCTTTTAAAAGATATGGATTAGACGTGAAAGCCTTTTTATACGGTTCAATACTCACCGCCTGATGCCCTGTATCCTCCAGCGCAGCGATTTCCTTCTTCCCAATCCAGACCCAGCGGCTGACTTTATCCCACTCCACCGTCTGTCCCAACCCCTCACTTACTAACCGCAGCGGCACGAAAGTGCGGTTTTGCTTCAAAATAATTTTCGTCTCGTATGTTTTTGTCTGCCCATCGACAGTAGCGGTGTTTTTCCCCACTGTCATGTTAACGGCATGTGCATCATTTTTAATCGACACGGCTAACTGGCCGCCTGCTTTCTCCCAGTTCACCTTAGCTCCCAATGCTTCAGATACAAACCGGATTGGAACCATGACATAATCATTATTATCCTGAAAAGGTTTAGCATCCGGAAACTGTATTTTTTTCGCATTTAATAAAACTTCAATTGGTTTGGAATTGCTGCCTGTCGCCTCCGCTGTTGGTATTGTACTTGCCGCGCCCCATAGCAACGTGACTGCGGTCAAACTCAGCATCCATTTTTTTATCCCCATTCTCTCGATCTCCTTTGTCTTCTTCAACTTTAAAGCTATGTATATCATCTCTAATCTCATAAACTTATCGTATCCCCACTTTCGGAAAATACTGGATACAACTTATTTATTATAGGGTTTACCAATTACAAAATCTATAAGAAATGCTTCTAATATAAAGCATTCCAAAAATATAGACTCTTGAGCCCCCCTCCCCTTAAATCATAAAGCTGACTCCTTAAAAAAATTATATTTCCCGCAAAATCACAACAAAAAAGGGCTGCCTCTCCCTTAGAAGGAAGAAACAGCCCGTGTGCTTCACGCGCAAAAACTATGAATATATCAGTTCATACCCTATAAATTGTTCCAGCATCATCCAATATTTCTTACATCATAAATCATAACAGACTAAAAATCAAACGTTACTTTTTTCTCACAAAGCAGGAATCCTGGCGAGCTTTTGACGACCCTGCTCCCCATTCATCTCCCTCCCTTACACATAAGCTGGAAGCGATGTACCGTGCGCGGCAATCAGGCCGTCGCACAGAGCAACGATATCATCCATCGATAGCTCAGCTGGGGTGTGCGGGTCCAGCATAGCAGCGTGATAGATATGTTCTTTTTTCCCCGTCATCGCAGCTTCAATTGTTAAGAGCTGGGTATTGATATTGATATTCGTTCGGTTCAGTGCAGCACATTAGGGCGGCAAATCCCCGACAAAGGTCCCAAAGCAGGTGTCAACATACAATCGCCAAGTACATTTTTAGCAAACACCGTACTACCTGCACCCAGAAATGTAATCTTGCTCATACTTTGTCCCCCATTCACATTTTGTTCGCAGCTTTGCGCCTCAAATGCAAGGATACCCATCGCCATTCCTCCCTTTGCAGGGAGAAAGTGACGATGGGAAAGATTAGCGATGACTATACGTTGTTGCCTCCTACTCAGGACGCTCCCACTGATTTAGCTGGGCTGATCAGCAGAGCCGGCAAGGCAGATGTTACCGGGGATGTCGTAGTTGGCGGAGTTACTGAAGTCTCCGGGCTAACCGAAGTGGCCGGTGAAGCCACGGCCCCTGCCTCAATCACAGTCACCTTGGCCAATGCCTTCAACTCTGTCCCTTCCACTTTGCCCTTCAATTCAAACGAACCTGGAGCAGCATATTGTGCAGGGTCTATATCCTCCCATTCCACAGCCACCCATTTAGTGGAGCCTTCTCCATACGTAGCTTCTACTACGCTTGGCAGTTCAGACCCCAATCGTCTCCCCAGCCCCAATAGCCGTTGAAAATGTTGCGTTTGGATTTGGTATGCATCATCCAATCGTCAAATACCTTATCACGCAGATCACCTGGCACGTTCCACTGGGTTTTGTCTACCATAAAAGTAGCGTGCCGTTGCAACGCCTGATCAATCGGCTCAATGGCATAGAATTGTAAAACCGTTTTGTTGCCATTACCGTATTCTACCGTTATGAAGTTCGGGCCCAGCTTAGTAAATTTGAGCTCATAAATCTGATGTCCTCCAGCCTTGCTATCCGTCTGCGGAATAACGGTTCCGTCTGGATAGGTTACCTTGTTGATCGTTTGCTTGGTACGCAGATCCACCTTTGCCTTTTGATTCGTAGGCACTATCATGCCCGGTACGACTGTAGTATCCACCAAGTTTTCTTGATACAACGTATCTTTTACATCATGCTCGTCCTTTACCGCCAGGAACTTGAAGCCATAGTTTTTGCTTTTGCCGGGATTCAGGATCAGACTTGTGTTGGGCAGATACCCCCGGTTAGTGGACTTGATGACATTGGAATGAATATAAAATACATTCAGTCCCTCCAACCATTTGCCTTCGTTGGCCGGGTTCCAGGCCCACTTGCTGCCCGGATGCTCTTCATCCCGCCAATGGTCCTGATACTCAAAACCAGCACCTGTTGTGGAATCAGGGATCAATAGCAGGGAAGAACCAATGCCGCTGGGGCGCCCAGCTGTAATATAGGAGCTGTTATTGCCGATAAAGGAATGCGTCACAACTCTCGTTTCGTAAATTGCATCACCATAGGTCCACTGTTCATTAAAAGGTAGGGGCAATCCAAAATCGCCAATCTCCAATTTTTTGCCACTGGTATTCTGTACCTGTATATTCCACAACACCGAACCATTCGACTCCGCCGAATAGGTTTCAATGACTTTAAAATTGCGTATGCCTTCTGCGTTACTTGAGTTCTCGTAGGTGACCGTAACGCGGTTGCCGCTGGTCGTGATCTTACGCGCGTCTGCCGACTTATTCGTCCATGCCTTCGTCCAGCTACCTCCATCCAGTCGGTACGTGAACATCAGCTCTCCTAGCCACTGATGATCAGCCGTGTTCTGCTCAGGTGTCACCGTTGCATTCATGACATATTCAGTCGGAAAAGCATCTCCTTTGATACGAATAGACGAAATTTCTCCATGCTCTCCTGTCTGAATCGTTAGCTTGTCATTGGATAGTTCATGGGCCTCTGCCGTATGCGTCCCAAACAACAGAGACGCTGTGGTTAAAAACAAAAACGCCGCCAATATTCCCTTAAATTTCATCAACACGGCCTCCTTTTCGATCTCGGGGTCCTGGTTTGCTTGTCAATCACCTGAAGTCTCTTCATTTCGCCATAACCTCCTTGGAAATGTAAGCGCTACAACTCTATTGTACAAAGCCTTGTCCATTGGTAAAATCAACATTTTCAACCGATTTATAT
The DNA here is from genome assembly GCF_006874425.1 of Paenibacillus ottowii. Taxonomy (GTDB): domain Bacteria; phylum Bacillota; class Bacilli; order Paenibacillales; family Paenibacillaceae; genus Paenibacillus; species Paenibacillus ottowii. The sequence goes on along the minus strand of NZ_VIJZ01000001.1, from coordinate 190,671 downwards.
AGGATTTCAACCTAATCGTGGGATGAATCATTCATACCAACAGACACCATGTTTTGGATTAATGAATGGACAAACGGAAATAATTCACTCATACCGTCTGTAGGAGGGAACAACTTCATGAATTCGAATGATAATCCACCAGAGCAAAACGCTTATTTGGAAGAGCTGAATGCATTATTTATCCCATTGGATGGAATGGAGAATCTGGACCGCATGGTTAAGGCCATCGGAGATGCAGATATCGTGCTGCTTGGTGAGGCGAGCCATGGGACTTCTGATTTCTACCGAGTTCGGGCCGGGCTTTCGAAGAAGCTCATTACAAGCAAGGGTTTTAACATTATCGGTGTGGAAGGCGACTGGCCCTCTGCTTATCGGGTGAACCGGTATGTTAAAGGGATGGAGGGGGCCGATTCCTCGGCAGCCGATGCACTGGGTGATTTTACCCGCTGGCCGACGTGGATGTGGGCGAACACGGACATTCGTGATTTCGCGGAGTGGCTCAAGGAGTACAATGAGGCGAATCACGGCAGCGGCAGTACCCGTCCGAAGGTTGGATTTTATGGTATTGATATGTACTCGCTATGGGAATCGATGGAAGCGATTATCGGTTATTTGGAGGAGACCCATTCTCCCCAACTGAAACAGGCCCGCAGGACATACGCCTGTTTCGATCCATATAGCAGGGACCATCAGTCTTATGGCATTGCGGCAGGACTGCTCTCGGAGAGCTGTGAGAAAGAAGTGGTTGAGCTGCTACAGCAGATGCAAAGCCGGCGCATGGCGTATCCGGGAAGTGAGGAAGAGCTGAATGCGGAGGTGAACATGCTCGTCACTTCCAGCTCGGAGGCCTACTATCGTACGATGGTCCGGGGCGGCCCACAGTCCTGGAATATACGGGACAAACATATGGTAGAATCCCTGAAGCGAATCATGTCCTATTACGGGGCCTCGGCAAAAGCCATTGTCTGGGAGCATAATACGCATATCGGTGATGCGCGGGCAACGGATATGATGGCGGATGGCATGGTTAATGTGGGTCAACTGCTGCGGGAGGACCCAGAACATCGGGTGTTTGCCATTGGCTTCGGGACCTATCAGGGCGAGGTACTGGCTGGAAGAGCTTGGGGATCTCCGGTTGAGAAGATGACCGTCCCGCCCGGACAGCCAGGAAGCTGGGAGTATTACATGCATCAGGCGGGAGGCGGCCGAAATGGCATGATAATGCTCAACGATGCATCTTCCATGCTGCATACGACCATTGGCCACCGTGCCATCGGTGTGGTATATGAGCCTGCTCATGAGCGGTTCGGCAATTACGTTCCTTCCAGCATGGCGGATCGTTATAATGCGTTTGTACATCTCGATCGGACGGCCGCCCTTCAACCACTGCCTATCCTTCAGCCGTTTGCAACGGATGCTTTATTTTCAGAATAACAGCTCGCAAGAAACGTCTGTGGAGGCTGGATGGCTGGGTCGTAAGGCTTTGGAAATAACTATGAGATTGGCTCCAATACAAAAGCGGCAGGCACGGACTTTATTTTTATCAGTCTGAGCCTGCTGCTGTTCTATTGAACTAAACGTTCCGTTAGTTTTTATGCATTTCTCAAAAAAGGGATGTCCACCATCACGGATATCTGGAGATGCCCCCCTATCTCCTGCCTTTCCGTCTGGTGCATATGACGCCCGGACGGATGTGCCTGATTCCTTGCTCATTCCACAATTTCCGGGTCTTGGGAAGCGATCGCTACAACGCAATACATTTATGTCGTAGGCCTCTATTTGATATTGGCATTATTAGAAAAATACTACATTTCTTTCCCTCTATGCAATCTGCGTAACAACAAGGTGCGCGGAAACTGGTCTTGTTCCTCCAGCTAATGGAGTGATCGTGAGTGCCGCGGCATTGCCAGCAGGATTTCGCACTGTGAGTACTGAATTAATGACCGTTGTTTGCACAAGAGCCATTCCTACTATTTGAGAAGTACCTGTTGCACGCCCGACCACTGTATAAGCCAGGTCAGCGCCGTTGAGTGTTAAAATGAGTTGACCCGGTTCGTTTACACCTACCTGAAACAAAACCTGATAAGTGCCAATTGTAGCCAAGTTAAAAGAGCTCGCATTTATACGGGTAATTGCAGTCCCACTGATTGGACCATCTTGTGGAAAACTTACGTCCGTGTCAGGAGCAACAGTTGCTGCATTATCAGGAGGCATCAAGGCAAAGAAATCTGCAAAACCTAATACTCCACCTGCGGGTCCCGCTGGTCCTGTTGCTCCCGTTGCTCCTGCTGGTCCCGCTGCTCCTGCTGGTCCCGCTGCTCCTGTTGCCCCTGCTGGTCCTGCTGCTCCTGTTGCCCCTGCTGGTCCTGCTGCTCCTGTTGCCCCTGCTGGTCCCGCTGGTCCCGCTACTCCTGTTGCTCCTGCTGGTCCCGCTGGTCCTGCTGGTCCCGCTGCTCCTGTTGCCCCTGCTGGTCCTGCTGGTCCCGCTGGTCCTGCCAATCCAGCTGCGCCAATTGCTCCTGCAAGCCCTGCCAGTCCTTGGGGGCCAAGTGCTCCTGCAAGCCCTTCGGGGCCAAGTGCGCCAATTGCCCCTGCAATCCCTGCCAATCCTTGGGGGCCAAGTGCTCCTGCAAGCCCTTCGGGGCCAAGTGCGCCAATTGCCCCTGCAATCCCTGCCAGTCCTTGGGGGCCAAGTGCTCCTGCAAGCCCTTCGGGGCCAAGTGCGCCAATTGCCCCTGCAATCCCTGCCAGTCCTTGGGGGCCAAGTGCTCCTGCAAGCCCTTCGGGGCCAAGTGCGCCAATTGCCCCTGCAATCCCTGCCAGTCCTTGGGGGCCAAGTGCTCCCGCGAGTCCTTGAGGTCCAGCTTCTGCAATTGCTCCCGCAAGTCCTTGAAGTAATTGCTTTCCTTTAGGTGGGGGACACGGTACCCGCACTATTTTTTTAATAACTAGAAGACGTCTCTTCCTTTTTTTTCCTTTTGGATGACAAACAAATGCGGTTTTCTTTTTGCACGATTTTCTTTTATCCAGAAAACTCAACAGTTTCTTTTTTCTTTTCTTTTGGATAACAAACAATTGTGGTTTTCTTTTTGCACGATTTTTTTTATCCGGACAACTCAACAACGACACCTCCCTATAAATATGGTTCAGTGTACGTGAGTTGTTTATTTTAGGCATGGACGAATAGCCGGTTATTCGCTAGACTAAAAACCATTTTTAGAATATTGGGTGTTTAGTAGGGTGATGTTATACCACAAGCCACAACATTCTTTCAGTATGATTACATAATTTAAATCTTTCACTGTGTCAACCAAAATCACATTTGGGTCTTTTTTGTACCTCATAGTTCCCAACGTCCGGAAAGAGCTGAAGACAAGCAAGCAGGGGTGAAAAATGAACGCAGTACGTTATACGTCTAAGGAAACAATGATATGACCGACCACTTGTCAATTTGGAGATCCTTGTTCAGTCATTCTTTCGGTACCAAGAAAACCTTAATGATTAAACTATTCTGCCCGTTAGTTGAATCATTTCTGTGATCACTATCCTTCTTTTTCTTTGTTTTTTCACTTCACTTTTTTTAAGTAGAATTACGTATAATCAGCGAAGTCTTGTAGATTTTCGTTATAGGAGCAGATCGCATCCCCTTCAATCGTCGGGTAAGACATTCCGTAACATCCCTTACCATATCAGGAATACAATTGGTTAATGTGGTCAGTTCCGGATTAGTCATTAATCCTACAGGATGGTTATCAAATCCGATGACGGACATTTCTTGAGGCACTGATATCCCCTTTTGCTTTGCTGCTTTCAATAAACCAGTAGCTACAAAGTCACTACCTGTTATCATTCCATCCGGCAATTGATCAGAAGTAAATAATTGTTCTCCCAAGGCATAACCATCTTCCATAGTCATCAGGCCCGTATAACATTGTGATTTCATACAGGCAAGACCGAATTGTTGGTGAGCCAGTTGAAACCCATTCCATCTTTTCTCTTGCAGTTGTGTCAGGTGATCCATACAGAAAAACAGATGGCGGCGCCCCTTGGACAGCAAATATGCTGTCGCTTGAAAGACTGCATCTTCTTCATCCAATCGGAAGACATCGAGAAACTCTCCGTCCATCGCTTCGTTGCATATGACTCCAATGTGAGAACCTATATATTCTTTAACTTCTCTCTCCGAGAAATGGGAATGCGCAATGACCACGGCATCCATTTCTCGGCGTGCCAATCGGGCATACACCTCACGTTCATCCTCCCCGGATAATTCAGTCTGATAGATGACAAGTTGATACCCCATTGAGCCTAAAGATCGACTTAATGCACTAACAAGCTGACTGAAATAGGGATGTTCTACATCCGGGACAAGCACACCAATATGATTGCTTGCCTGTCGACGCAACTGAACCCCCTGCGTATTGCGGACATATCCCAGCTCCGTAATGGCTTTTTGTACTTTTTGTCTGCTTTCAATAGATACATGAGGATGGTCATTTAACACACGTGATACCGTTGACTTGGAGAGACCGCTTACACGTGAAATATCAATTATGGTGGGCAAAATTAACACCTCTTCTAAAGTATTGACCTGGGAACGTTCCCTGCAACTATGATATCGTTAACAAACTATGGGAGGAGTCACACTCATGAAAGTCATATATACCCCCACTGTAACCGAATATCTAATATTGTTTGATTTTGACGAAACGTATTACCCGCATGAATGTTTGCCTGAACAACTCAAAATGGTGTACGAACTAGAACAATACCTCCAGCAGCTTGCCAAAAATTATCAGGTAAAGATAGCTTGGGTCACCGGAAGTAGTGTTCAGCAAATACAAGCAAAAATAAAAATAGCCGGTATGACGCAGCTCCCCCATTTTATAGCGAGCAATCTGGGCACAGAGATGTGGGAAGTCACGCCTGACGGACAACTGGTCACTGTTCCTTCATGGGCAAAGATCACAAGGGCCTCCGGATTCTCTCGAAGAGATGTAGAAGATTTAATTAGCGAATTAAAATCAACATTCAATATTGTTCTTGACGAACAGACTCAATTTGGGCAATCCGGGTACAAAATGAACTACTATTATTATCCGGTATCAGCAGTCAAAACCCAATATGATATACGTATCATCAGGCATCTGGCTGCAAATCATAGAATCGGAATTAATATCAATATTTGCAATCCCAAGGCGGGTGATCCTGAGCATGCATATGATGTCGATTTTATCCCCGCAGGAACTGGAAAGAAAGCGGCTGTGCAATTCCTGATAGATTATAGTCGGGTCCCCCTGTCCAAAACATTGGCTTTCGGTGACAGTGGAAATGATATCGAGATGCTTCAGATGGTTGCCCATGGATATCTTCTCCAGAACGCAACGGCAGAGGCAAAGTCATGCCACAACAACGTTGCCCCTTATCCTTACGCCGAGGGAATTTTACATGTATGCAGAAATTTCTTTGGGGAGTAATTCAGATCTTGCGCACGAATTGATTCGTTCTTTTTTAATTTTTCTATACAAAAGTCACTCTATCCTGCCCGTTAGTTAAACAAAGGCAGCTAATCACTTTGATTGGCTGCCTTCTTGTTTGTATTGAATAGTTTTCACCTTGGTCCAGTCCATTTCTTATTTAGTAACTATAGGAGTTTTAGTTCCACTGCTCATTTTATTAAATAGTAAGATGGCAAGAATTAAAGCTATGCTTACAGCGGCAAAACCCAGCCAATTCAAATATAGGACAGATGTACGACTGATGACTAACCCGCCTAATCCAGATCCCAGTGCAAAACCAAATTGGATGAACGAAGTATTTACACTAAGAGCAATGTCCGGATTTCGAGGCGCCAGAGTAACCAGATATAGTTGCTGAGCCGGGGAAATGCTCCACGTTGCTAACATAAAAATCATTAAAACCATGATTAATACCCAGAGATTGACTCCGGCTAGAGCGAATAATAGAAGAGTCGCCCCTTGTAACATGAGCCCGAGACAAATGGTAAATTTCGATCCCTTTGCATCTGCCAATTGTCCACCTACTCTTGATCCAACAAAGCTGCAAATGCCCGCCAGAAACAGAACACCGCTAATTTCTGTCATAGAAAGAGAGGACGTGGCCTGCAAAAAGGGTGTAATATAAGTAAATAGTGTAGAATAGCCGCCGACATAAAATAACGTAATAACCAAGGCCGTCAATATGGTTGGATTTCTTAAAATAGAGAGCTGCATTCTGAGGGTGACCTTTTCTTCTTCTTTGATTGCCGGAACCTTTTGATAGATAATCAGTAATGGAAGAACACTTAATAATCCGATTAAAACAAATAGCGCTCTCCATCCAAACATCTCACTAAAAAATGTGCCCATGGGAACACCCAGCACTAGCGAGCTGCTAAGCCCCATCAAAATGATGCCGATGGCGTTGCCCCTTTTTTCTTTTTCAACGAGCCGTGTCGCCACTGCCATAGCTACAACCGTAGCGATTCCTCCGCTAGCCCCTTGGATAATTCGTATCCATAGTACTGTTTCATAAGCAAGATCTACCAACATAAGTCCGTTGCTGGCAATAAACACACCAAGGGTCGTCATTAGTAGTTTCTTGCGATCTGCATTGATCGTTAATGCAATTAAAATCGGAGCGACAATGGCTGCGGCAAGAGCAAACACAGTCACCAATAACCCGGCTTCCGAAGTAGATACTCCCAAGTCCACAGCCATCATCTCAATAACTCCCGTAATAATATATTCAATGGTTCCAATCAGAAAAACAGCCAGTGCCAGGACATAGATGATCCGTTTATTTTTCAATTTCCCCCACTCCACCTTCCTCAGTTATCTATTTATAATGGGAATTTGTATTTCTATGAATTGTGCATCTCGTTCTGAAGTTAACGGTAAATATAGTTCCCTACCTGATTCGTTTTCCTTGATCTGATAGTTATTTTTCTCAATCCATTTAGCTAAATGAACACAGGCTGCACAATCAAAACTAGCATTTGAATGAAAAGCCATTGTGGCCATCATCGGTTCAGGAGGAAGGGTCCGTAGCTGAAACGGTTCTGGAAATGATCGCAATTCACAGGTTAAAAAATAACCGATTTCAAACTCAAACTCATCCTCTTTTCCGTCAATCTCTTTCCATAAAACAACCTGAGGACCTTGAATCGATTGACGAATTTCTATTGTTAATAACTGATCAAATTGACGGAATAAATCTGGAATGTCCTCTTCTTTCCCGCATGTTTTCTGATAAAAAAACGATTGAGCACCATCTGCTTTGATTCTGATTTCTTGCCCCGTTTCGAATTGCCCCTCTTTTTCTATAAGCTGCATACGTTCCTCAATCCTGACGAGTTTGGCTTGTTCCGTATCGATGATATGCTGGATTTCGCTTCTTTTCAGCTTAAACATGCCTTGAATATTTTCTAATGAAATATCTTCCTGAAGCAGCTGGTTAATTTGGGGCAATGTAAAACCCAATTCCTTATAAATCAAGATTCGGTTGAGCTCAAGAAGCTGATCTGCGGAATAGTAACGATAGCCTGTATCGTGATCCACTTTTCTCGGCTTAAGTATGCCAATCTGGTCGTAATAACGCAGTGTTTTTAAGGAGACCTTGCTTAGCCTGGAAAATGCACTGATTTTGAACAAAATATCATCTCCAATCTATAACATAATGTGAGTATACAGTTTCCCGTGCAGGGGAAAGTCAAGGATGTGAACAATTAACATCGTCTTTTTTAGGATCTTATTGGTTCAAGCCTTAGTAATTGAGGTAATCTAGATTTTTTTCTTCTGACCACCAATAAAATAAAAAAAGCCGCTTTAATAGCGACTTTCAACAGGAAATGTCTATGTACATACTATTTTCAATCTTCCCTTTTTACTGGATATCCTATTTCCTGGATGTCCTCTTCAAGATCAGCGAGTTCCAATTCTTCATTTAGACCTTTAAGCATTTTCCCATCCAACGGCTCCATATCGAATATTCGTTGTACGAGCGGCCGGTGATCCCCTTCGCCGCCCCTCCTCGATGTCGGGAAGCATGCCAATGAAGTTTGAACCCGTCATGATCTATCTCTCCTCTAACCCGGGTCTTCTTTTATAACATCTCCATCTCCATTATAAACCATAATTCACCTACAACTTTAGATTTTATGGTGGTTATTAGGCCCGTTAGAGTCTCGTGAACGTGATGTAATCAACTTGAGCAGGCTCAGCCGATTCAATCCGAAGTGCCCGGTTGATCTGTCCTCGGTGATATTGCCCATGTAAGAGGACCTGCAACAGAATGTCCCGGGCGGACGTTCGGAACGCCCCCCCGCTCTGGTTCTCATAGTCAATCATCTCATCCAGTTCGAATTCCTTGAGCCCTTCGATATAGATGCGATATTGCTCGGCGTTTTCTTCGAACATCGCCCGGATCGCCGTCAGGTCTTCCGTTTCCTCCCACAACGAATATTGCGCGCTACCCTTGCCCTGCAATCGGTCCAGCCAGACTCGTTCCGCGACCGCAACGTGCCGAACCAGCTTCAGAAGGTTCTTGTTTTTCGTCTTACTCTCCTCGAGCGCGTCCAAGATGCGTCCGTCCGCCCAGTATAGGTGGTCCATCATGCACTTGATTGTCTTCATTTCGCTCTCCCCTCTTCTTTTCATCAATTACTTATACCTAATGTATCGCGTTAGTTTAACGACTTCAAACTTTTAATTACCTGATAAAGCGACGTCGTGTTCCCCCCGGGAGGCATACAACTTTTAGCTTTGTTTGAGTTTGCTAAAAACGGGCTTTCGTTCGGTCAGAAAGTACAGCAGGACCAGAGCCGGGAGAACTGTACCCAAACCAGCTGCAGTCTGCCAGCCACCTTGAGCGTATGCCCAGCCACCCAAGGAAGAGCCAGCTGCCCCGCCCAAGAAAAATAATGACATGAACAGTCCATTCAAGCGTCCTCTTGATTCTTTGCCAATCGAATAAATAGCGCGTTGACCCAATACCAGATTGCCCGAAACAGCCATATCCAGTGTAATTGCAGCGACAACCATCAGCAGTAAACCCACAACAGAATGACCTTTTACCAGTACGGCAAGCAGGAAGGAAAAAACAGCCACCACCAGGAATGTGCCGGTCAAAGCCCGGGTCCAGCCTTTGTCGGCTAATCGGCCACAAATAGGTGCGGCAATAGCGCCACCCACACCAGCTAAGGCAAACCAGGCAATCCCCTGCTGCGAGAGGCCAAAGTGATCCGCCAGATGCAGAGGAATAACGGTCCAGAACAAGCTAAAGGCGCCAAACAGACAAGCTTGATAGAAAGCGCGGCGACGTAGAACGGGTGTACGGACAAATAGGAAGCCAAGCGATAGAATCAATTGTCGATAATTTAATGTAGGTGTCGGTTTCCGTTGTGGAAGCACACGCGACAAAACAAGGGTAAGCAGGGCAATCAAAACCATCATTATAAACCGCAAAATTATTTTTTTATACTTTTTTCCCATGCGCCCCTAACGGATATACCTGTCTCCATAGCAGCGTGTTCTAAATCATGAATGTCCTTTTTTTCTAGTGTAAGAGTTATAGCAGTTAATGCATCGTCAATATGTGCTTCTTTGGTAACTCCTATAATGGGTACAGTCCCCTTTACAAGGGACCAAGCCATTGCTACGGGGGCCGGTCCAACTTTATATTTGTCCCCAATCTCGCTCATAACATTGATTAAATTTTGAAGTTTTCTCAGGGTTTCTATACTAAAGGCTTCTCCTCTTCTTGTATTGCTTTGGAACGGATGATTAGCATTATATTTGCCTGTTAGTGCTCCTTGTTCCAGAACCATATAAGAGAAGAAAACGATATGATTATCGTTACACCAATCGATAATACCTGCTTCTTCTGATTCCCTATACAATAAGCTATAGTGATTTTGAACGGCTGCAAGTTCCAAACCCTCATTTTCCAGAATGCTAACAGCCAATTTCAATTCATCCAAGTTATGATTAGATACCCCGATGTGTTTAATCTTATTTTCCTTTGCAAGGGGGATGATTTCTTGTATCCATTTTTCAACATTCCGGGGATTGTGAATCCAATAAAGGTCAATATTTTCCCTACAAAGTCTCTCCATACTTTCCTTTAATGACTTCCTCATGTTTTGCTCTTGGCCATCGAAGGGTGTGAACTTTGTAGAAATCAATATATCTTGTTCTTCCTTAATGAAATGGCCTAAAATGGTTTCCGATGCGCCATAACCATATACGGCTGCAGTATCCCATAAGGTAAAACCATGTTTAACGGCTTTTTCATAAACAGGTCTCAAGTCCTCCGCAGTATAGTTATTTCCAAAAACCCGGTCTCCACCGTTAACACCTGTGCCCCATGACCACGTTCCCAGTGCAATAGCCGGTATTTTGTCGTTTTTCATGGTTACATATTTCATGATGAACTCCTCGCTTTCCAAATTTTAAATCTCCTCCGCAATCGCTCTTCTGATTCTGCTCAACGACACGGGTGTAATTCCGATATAAGAGGCGACATAGGCTAGATTGATACGCTTCTCCAATTGGGGATACCCTTTTCTAAAATCCAAATACCTCTCCGTTGCACTTTTTAATAAAAAACTGCTCTCTCTTTGAATTTTATATTCCAACTTACGTTCCAATAATTTTGTATAAGCTTTCATGCAATATATATGATTCTCTATTAATTTTTTGAAATCATTACATGACATGGACATAACGACACTATCCTCCAAAGCCTCGATACAACGGTTTGAAGGTTTATGATCAAACAATATTTCATAACAAAGCACTGAACCCTCTTTTGAAAAAAATCTTGTGATATCATCCCCATTAACATCGATATAAAAGCTTCTTAATAAACCGGAGATAACAAAATATATTTCTTTTTGTACAACTCCCTGATGAACTAATAAATCTCCTTTAGCAATTTTCTTTTTTGTAAACTCATTCATTGCATGGTTAACGACCTCTTGTGGCAGCTTATCCTGCATAAGCAGTTCAATTGAATATTGGATTTGAGCGAATTCATCCTCCATCTGTTTCCTCCTTCACTCCCATACTTTATATTTGGTTGCATTCAGAATTCTACAACATCTGTCTAGATTATATTTCCATACTCACACCTTGTAATTAACAAAAGATAATAATATGTATATTAAGCAAGCCCACTTTCCTACACTCCGCAGCAGCGTTCATCCATAGGTTATCAATCATCCATTTTACATTTTTTGTAGGCTAACGGTGTCATGTTCATCGCTTTTCTGAATCTTTCTATAAAATAGCTGGTACTATTAAATCCGACCTTATAGGCAACTTCTGTAACGTTAGATTCTGCTTGTTGCAATAAGACCAAGCTTTTTTGAATCCGATAATCCATGACATAATTCAGCGGAGTTATCTTTAACACTCGTTTGAAATATCGGCAGCATTCAGAACGGCTCAATTGACCAGCTTTCGCAATATCATCTAATGTGACTTTTTCAGCGTAATGCAAATAGATCCAATTTAACATTTGCTTGATCCGCTGACTCTTTACCATTTCCGTCTGGTCATATTCTAATTTAAAGCCATTCGTGACCAAGTTTTTCCAGATCATTGTTAAATGCATGGTAATATCCATCTCAAAGTATGGTGATTTTTGTTGAATACATTGATTGATTTTCAAAATGGCATCTAAGATGTTTTTCCCCCAGAGCTCATTAGAATCTATATATACATAAGGTAAGTTAGTTGCTTGAATATAAGGGGCTACATAGGGGCTGTAAAGTTCTGGTGATAAAACGTAATGAGGAGAAGCGTTTAAACAGATATACACACAACCCGATTCATTCTGATCTTCCGCCATGTGTAGGCAGCCACTATTTATGAATAAGCCATCACCTTGTCGTACGATTTGTTTGTCTTCATTTATTTGAAAGATGGCTTCCCCTTTTACAACCAGAACAAATTGAATTTCATCATGCCAATGAAGAGGTATATGTCCATGTATATTTTGGCTAATCGTTGTTTCATAACACGCAACCGGCAGTACGACTGTCCGGTGCTCAGTTAGTTCTTTTAGGTTTTGGTCAACCATGAAATTTTTTATTTGCAAATCATCACAACCTCAATATATTTATATTTTTTTATCATATTCAAGTATTATTCGAAAAAAATTTCACCTATTATAACACTATTATTATATCTCAAGGTGGAGAATATTCATGAACAAATCAGCTAGAAGAACAGGATTACTTCTTGTGATCACAGGAGCTATATTTTGGGGTGTCAGTGGGACCGTTGCCAAAAAACTCTTTCAACAAATCGATGTCAATTGGCTTGTAACGATACGTTTGCTCATGGCTGGTGTTTTACTGTTGGCCGTGCAATTTTTGGTAAAGGAACGTTCTCAAATATGGGCTGTATGGAAAAATAGAAGGACCGCTTTTCAACTCATTGTCTACGGTTTGGTGGGTATGCTAGCGGTTCAATATACGTATATGGCATCCATCCAAAGTGGTAATGCTGCTGTTGCGACACTATTACAGTATTTAGCACCTGTAATGATTATCATCTATTTAGTTCTGCGAAAGCACATTGTCTTCACCCGAAAGGATCTGACAGCTATTTTCCTGGCTTTAGTGGGGTGCTTTTTCTTGTTAACAAATGGCTCTATTTCTCAACTATCCGTTCCGAAGATCGCAATCGTTTGGGGTATCTTATCAGCAATAGCCCTGGCTTTTTATACCTTATACGCAATACCTCTTCTGAAGCAATACGATTCCCTGGTTATTGTGGGTTGGGCTATGGTCATTGGCGGTTTGGGATTAAGCTTGATCCATCCACCTTGGCAAATCGATTTTAAAAGCTTGACACCAGAAACCTATTTATACCTAGCATTCGTTATTATATTCGGTACAATGATCGCATTTTGGTTCTATATAGAAAGTTTACAAAGTCTATCACCAAAAGAAACAAGCTTTCTAAGTAGTTTGGAACCGTTAGCTGCTGTTCTAACAACTGTGTTTTGGTTAAAAGAGCCTTTTGGCTTCTTCCAATGGATGGGTGTATTATGTATCATCGGACTGATCTTGTTATTGGCATTCAATAAAAAGCCTTCTTCAAATAACCAATCAAAAGAAGATAGCCCGCTTTCAGAGTGAGTAAATTTTACGGGTAGGCATTAGGATAGTACTGCTCGTTAATTGAGAAGACGACAGCCGTTACAATGGCTGCCGTCTCATTATATTGGTGAAGCTACGGTTTGGGTTTCGTTTAATAATACATCCGAACGTTAATTTGTTTTTTGGGGAGGTTGCATAATCATAAAAGGTATATTTTGTACTCCAACCATTCGTACATACGTAAATAATTGGCCTTTATGGTGAATCTCATGGTCTTTCGCCGTAGATAGCCAGAAGCTCCCCGTGCCAAGGAAGTTTTTAAATTCAATCTCCTTTTCTAGGTGTTGAGCATTTAATTCCTTCAATTCTCGGATTGTTTCCTCTGTCAATTGATCGACTATGCTGCGTATATCGGCTATTGTGTGATATTGGTCTATCTTTGCCGGTGGAGTGAAGGTACCATTTTTAACGGTTTTCACGAACATTTCCATAGAACTGGCTATATGAACAATTAGGGAACCCATAGGCATCGCATTGTCCCAGGGTTTAAAGTCAATATGTTCATCCGGAATCACTTCAACCAATTCTTGCAACACCAATCTGTGCCTTAGCCATTCCTGAAGATACTGAGCTACTACAGACATGCTACCAACCTCCAAAATTTAGTAGTTTCCTATAGGTATTAATTCTATACTTGCAACCCATTACCTTCTTTTATGAAAAGGATACAGATGAAATAGGAACGATTTATCATCCGATGGGCGTTCCATCAGGTAATTTAATATCTGGTTTCAACAAAACCACGTCCCCCTTTTCGGGTATTCCGCCAAGGACTAATACCTCTGACTTAAAGCCTGCTATTCGTCGAGGAGGAAAGTTGACTACAGCTATGATTTGTTCCCCTATCATCTCTTCAGCTACAATACCGCATCAAGAAAAGTAGTGAATTACTAACCTCAACGCAATATACCATAACTGAAATAGCCCACAGAGCGGGCTTCAATCACGTAAATCACTTCATTCAGTCGTTTAAAAAACGTTATAATAAAACACCTAAAGAATTCCGCAAATTTAGAAATGAATTCATGAATTAAGAATTGAAGTTGTTGATATTAGATCTATTAGTATACTCTGCAACTGCAAAAAGAGAGAACTTTATGTGAATGGGCTACATTATACCGTTAGATAGGCAATCGACAAAGCTCCTGTGAATCATCACGGGAGCTTTATTGTGAATGTAATACCTTTTACCTGTAACGTTCAGGATTATCTGTCTGACCAAGAATAAAGTCGATACTCACCTTGTGGAAATCCGCCAATTTGATCAAGACAACACTTGGGATGTCCAGGTTTCCATTTTCATATCGGGAATAGGTTGTTTGTGAGATTTGTAAGAAGTCAGCACCAAGTCGAACAAGAATCGAAGCGGACAGAATAGTGCTGTTCAAGCGATAACATTCACCTTTGTGCCCGAATTTCAAACTTTTTAGCTTGATTAAGAAATACGACCGCGTAGTGGCACCGCATGTACATTTTTAACTCAGCCTGTATACTAAAAAAGTTTTATGCGAATAACGCATAGATATCAATATGTATCTTCCATATGTAGTAAACTTTGCTTGGATGATAGATTTACGTGATAACAAAGACTTAACACAACAGTATTCATAGGAGGCAGGATAAAAAAATGATTTTGGAGGATATTTATTATTATGGGAACTGGCGTCCCAGTGAACAAGTAAAGTCAACCGACCCTGAATCTCAAAAAGTGAATCAAAAAATTAGCGATCTTATGGAAATGTTGAAAAATAAATTACCAGCAGTCGATTTTGAGCAAATTGAAGTCATGTTTGATTTATTAAGCGAGTCAACTTCCCTGCACTCCGCAGCAGCGTTCACCCACGGTTATCGGACGGGGGCATTAACGATGATTGAAGTATTTAGCAGTGAGAAAGAATGAGTTGCTGGTCATAAACGATAAGGAAAATGATGGAGAAAAGAGCACTTTATCAGCTTAAATAAGCCCAGTTTACAGCACGCCCTGCAACTACAAAAGGGAGATGGCGCTTTGCCATCTCCCTTTCTCTTATTCCTACTCACACTTCCTGCTTAAAAACATAGTACCTATACAGGTGGTCGGTGAGCGGAGCGGGCAGAATTGTTCTGAAGAAGCGGAGCGTTCGCCTTTGCAACGGGATTTTAACCTTACCAGGTGTCATATAAATGATAAAATCCCGTTGTAACAGCGATCGGAAGAATAATCTGCACGCGCAGCGCCTCCCCTCGGAACAACTATGTTTTTAATCCCCCACCCGATTCAAAAACACCTTCGTCCGCTCCAGCTGCGGATTGCCAAAAATCTGCTCCGGTGTACCAGACTCTGCAATTTCTCCGTTGTCCATAAAAATAACGCGATCCGCCACATCTCTCGCGAAATTCATTTCATGGGTCACGATGACCATCGTCATGTGCTCCTCAGCCAGCTTTTTGATCACTCGCAGCACCTCGCCTGTCAGCTCGGGATCAAGGGCTGAGGTCGGCTCGTCGAATAGCAAAATATCAGGGTTCATCATCATTGCCCGGGCAATCGCCACACGTTGCTTCTGGCCCCCCGACAATCGGGACGGATACGCATCAGCTTTATCCGCCAAGCCGACTTTAGCCAGCAACTCGGTGCTCTGGCGCCGCAGCTCAGCCTTGCTCACCTTTTTCACCAGCTTTGGAGCCAGTTCCAGATTATCCTGCACCGTCAAATGAGGAAACAGATTAAAATGCTGAAATACCATGCCCATCCCGGTAGTAATACTCTTAATATCACCTGCCGAAGCGTACTGACCGTTTTCCACCAGTGCCTTATCATGGATGCGAATCGTCCCGCCCGTCACATCTTCCAGGTGTACCAAACTACGGAGCATGGTACTTTTCCCTGAACCTGAAGGACCGATGACAGCTACAACCTCGCCCGCCTTAACATTAAAGCTCACTCTTTTCAGAACGTCGAGCTGGCCGAACGATTTTTTCAAATCGGTTACTTCTATTGCGTTTGTGTTCATATCCGACATTCCTTTTACTCAAATTTAAAACGTTTTTCCAGCGCCCTAAAGAATATGGTAAGCACCAAAGCCATCAACAAATAAATAACTGCTGCTACAACATAAGGCACAATCGTAAAATCGCGGTTTACAGCTGTATTCGCAAAATGCAGAAGTTCCGGTACCGCTACCGCATACAGCAAAGCCGTATCTTTCACCAGGGTTGTCGCTTCATTGGTTACCGCAGGCAAAGCAATCCGTACCATTTGCGGCACAATGACTCTAATCAGCGTTTGCGACTTGCTTAGGCCCAGCACTTGCGAGGCTTCGTATTGCCCTTTATCAATCGACAACATCCCGCCTCTAAAAATTTCTGCAAAATAAGCCGCATAATTCAGTACAAACGCCAGTACCGCTGCCGTTGTCCGGTCAAGTACCAGATATTCCCCAATAACAGGCAACATCGGCAAACCAAAGCAAAAGAACAATAATTGCAGCAAAAGCGGCGTACCCCTTATAACATAAATGTACGTGTGCATCAGCCAGGCAATAGGTTTAAACCGACTTTTAGCCAGCAGCGTAACGATAAATCCCAGCGGAATAGACAAGATGAGCGTAATGAAAAATAAAATAACCGTCATCTGTGCCCCTTCAAGCATAGGCTTCATAATTCGTAAAATATATTCCATACTCATAACCTTCGACTCCTAAACCCTTAGTTCAATACATTACGTATTAATTTAATACTTTATCTTCACCGAACCATTTTTTTGAAATCTCAGCCGCTTTTCCGTTCTTATGCAGCTCACCCAAAGCAGATTGCAGTTGCGTCAACAGCTCTTCGTTCCCTTTTTTCACGCCAATGCCGTATTCCTCAGGAGCCAGTGATTCATCAAGCAGCTTATACGTCCCTGGTTCCTTAGACATATAATACTTGGCAACAACCTCGTCAATGACAACAGCATCTAGGCGACCGGTTTTCAAGTCTGTCAAAGCGAGAACGTTGTCCGGATACTCGGACACTGACTTCAATTTACTTTTAATCGGATTCGCATCCAATGCATCGGCTGCTGAGGACAACGTTTGAAGTCCCACCGTTTTGCCCGTCAGATCAGCCAGCTTGGAAAGACTGGAGGCAGCCGGAACAACAATTACCTGACTATTTTTCAGATATGGCTTCGTGAACAGCACCTTTTCCTTACGCTCATCCGTAATGGTGTATCCATTCCAAATGAGATCAATACGTCCACTGTTCAGCTCGGATTCTTTGGCAGACCAGTCAATCGGCTGAAATTCCACTTGTTTGCCCATTTGTTCCCCGGCCGCCTTCGCATAATCAATATCAAAACCGGTTAACTCGTTATTTTCATCTCTAAAGCCCATCGGCGCGAATTTATCATCAATTCCAATAATCAACTTGCTGTTATCCTTACCGCCGGAACATCCGGCCAGCACGATCATAATCAACCCAATCATCATCGTAAACATGGCTGCTTTTCTCATTTTATTCCCCTCCAACAATGGTGACCCCCGTATTTAAGAATAGGCGGCAAACGCTTTAGTTCGTTAACACGTTATCAGAGTATCATCATACCATACCACAGGATACTCGTCGAGAGGAATCAGCGGAATCTTATTCTTATAAAAATGGAAAACTTGTGACGAAAATTTGACCTGTGTTCTATAATGTAAAACCTTACCTTGACATGTTAGCTTATCCGTTTTATTATTTTTCCTAGTATTCTTATATGCTTTTATACATTTCGGGGAATTTGGCAGCAATAGAATGTAAATCAGCTTGATAGACAGGAGAAATAATGTCCCATGTACATTTTAAAACGTCTTTTCACGATGCTCATTACGTTATGGATTATCGTCACTTTAACGTTTATTATCATGCACATCATTCCGGGAGATCCGTTCTCGAACGATTCCAAGACCATTCCAGAGACCGTATTGCAAAACATGCGTGCTCGGTACAATCTGGACAAACCGCTCGCTGTGCAGTATGTATTGTATCTCAAAAATCTGCTCGTGCTGGATATGGGGCCGTCTATTCAATCGAAAACAACAGATGTAAATATGCTTATCGCCAGAGGCTTTCCACCTTCTGCACTGCTGGGCATTCAATCCATCGTGGTTGCGATCGTAGCCGGTATTTCGCTCGGAACATTGGCTGCTTTACACCATAATCGACCACTGGATTATATCTCGATGTTTATTGCCATTGTTGGTATTTCTGTACCCAGCTTCATATTGGCACCACTGTTAATCAAGTATGTTGCCGTCAAATGGCATCTGCTTCCAGTCGCCTCATGGGGAACCTGGCAGCATACAGTGCTTCCATCGCTAGCTCTCACCGTTTCACCTCTTGCCGTTATTGCCCGTTTTATGCGGACAAGTATGCTGGAAGTCATGCATGAGGAATTCATACGCACCGCCAAAGCAAAAGGCTTGTCCTCCTGGGCAGTGGTTATTCGTCACGGTCTACGTAATGCATTGATTCCGGTGCTGTCCTTTATCGGACCACTATTCGCTTCTGTGATTACAGGTACTTTTGTCGTCGAAAAAATATTCGCTATTCCAGGCATCGGTAAATATTTCGTAGACAGTATTTTTAACCGGGATTATCCAGTCATTATGGGTACGACCATTTTCTACAGTGCCATTCTGGTCGTCACTTTGTTTTTAATTGATATTTCCTATCGCCTTGTCGATCCGCGAATCAAATTAGTCAGCAAAGGAGATTAACATGAAAGCAGCACCTACTGTCGAAAAAGACAGCCTGTTTAGTCTTGTAGACCGCAGTCAGATGCCCACCCCCGCATTAACCAGACCCCAAGAGTCACCATGGCGGGATCGGCTTCGCAGACTTTTCAACAACAAGCTTGCTCTGTTGGGGCTTTCCCTACTTATC
This sequence comes from Paenibacillus ottowii, assembly GCF_006874425.1. Classification (GTDB taxonomy): domain Bacteria; phylum Bacillota; class Bacilli; order Paenibacillales; family Paenibacillaceae; genus Paenibacillus; species Paenibacillus ottowii. Next base: position 171,611 of record NZ_VIJZ01000001.1, on the reverse strand, counting down.
ATTATTATGGTGCTGGCGATTGTCGGGCCTTCCATGGTCCCTTATGCACCCAGTGATCAATCCCTTTTGAAGACGAATCTCTCTCCTTCGAAAGAACATTGGTTTGGCACAGATGATCTGGGGAGGGACGTATGGGCACGGACATGGGCTGGGGCCAGAATCTCACTTATGATTGGTTTTGCTGCTGCTGCCATTGATTTGGTGCTTGGCATTTTCGTCGGCTGTGTAGCTGGTTATTGTGCGGGCCATGGGAAAATGGGCGACCGAATCGACAATGTCCTGATGCGTATTATTGAAATCTTGTACAGCATTCCTTATCTGCTGGTTATCATTCTGCTGCTTGTCATTATGAAGCCCGGCCTGCTCACGATGATTATTGCTTTATCTATTACCGGATGGGTCGGTATGGCCCGGGTCGTACGCGGGCAAATCCTACAGCTCAAGCAGCAGGAGTACGTGCTGGCCGCCCGCAGCCTGGGGACATCTCATTCACGCATTATTTTCAGGCATCTGCTGCCGAATGCAGCGGCCATCATTATTGTGAACCTGACGTTCACTATTCCGTCGGCTATCTTTGCCGAATCGTTCCTGAGTTTTCTCGGTCTGGGGATTCAATCTCCTTCGGCAAGCTGGGGGACGATGGCTAACGATTCACTCGGCGTTATTTTAAGCGGTCAATGGTGGCGCTTATTCTTCCCTGGACTGATGATTTCTCTCACCATGCTGGCATTCAACACACTTGGAGACGGGCTTCAGGATGCACTTGATCCGCGTTCACAGCATTAACAACAGAGATATCCAATTGGACAAGAAAGGGGTGTCACTATGGTCCGCAGCTTCTACAGCTTCTCGCCGAACCGCAGAAAAAACGGCAATTCCTTTAAGGTGGTGCGCACACGCGGCATACCTGCCGGAAAGGAGGATGAATAGCTCCCGGTACGGTGTACTTTATTTTTTCGATAACTAACCATAAGCGATGGAGGAAAACGACGATGAAAAAAATGCATTGGATGACAATCATCTTACTTTTGGCTGTAACGGCTTTGGCAGGATGCTCTGGCACTGCGGACAAGACAGCAAGCAACGATTCGTCCGCTGCGTCTCAAGCAGATGTCCCGCAAGAAATTACAGCCAATCTGGCAGGTGGCGAGCCTTATACACTTGACCCTGCATTCGCATCAGATACAACGTCCTATTTTGTCATTGATAACCTGTATGAAGGGCTGTATACATACGACAAAGCCGGTAAAATCGTAGAAGGTGCTGCCAGTAAAGTAGACGTATCTCCTGACGGCAAAACGTACACCTTTACCATTCGTGACGGTGCAAAATGGTCGAATGGTGACCCGCTGACGGCTAAGGACTTTGAATACTCCTGGAAACGGGTACTGAATCCGAAAACGGCTGCCTACGATCCTTCTGCTCTCTACTACATTAAAGGTGCTGAAGCGTATAACACAGGCAAGGGTAAAATCGAAGATGTAGGTGTTACAGCTAAAGATGATAAAACGCTTGTCGTTGAGCTAAAATCACCGCTGAGCTTCTTCCCAACAATTGCTGTGGGTCACGCCTATTTACCTGTGAACCAAGCTGTGGTAGAGAAAAACGACAAATGGGCAGCTGAAGCTAACACAATTGTCGGCAACGGCGCGTATGTAGCTAAGGAATGGAAGCATAACGAGCAAATTACGCTGGCGAAAAACGATCAATACTGGAACAAAGATGCCATTACAATGGCAACGATTAACTTTAAAATGGTTCAAGACTCCACAACCTATTATCAAATGTACAAAACAGGCGATTTGGATCTGATCTTGAGCCTTCCCGTAGATACACTGGATCAAGAAAAGAGCAACAAGGAATTCCTATCGCATCCGTCTTTTAGTGTGTACACGTATTCTTTCAACGTAAAACAAAAACCTTTTGACAATAAAAAAATCAGACAGGCCATTGCCTACGCCATTGACCGTGAAGCCCTGGCTACCAACGTAACCAAAGGCGGCGAAACTCCAGCATACGGATATGTTCCATACGGGACAACAACACCTTCCGGCAAGGACTTCCGTGATGAAGCACCGAAAAAATACTATGAATTTGATGCGGCCAAAGCAAAGCAATTGCTGGCTGAAGGTCTAAAAGAAGAAGGTTTGACCAAGCTGCCTCCGATCACCTTTAAATACAACACGTCGGACAAGCATAAAAAAGTAGCTGAAGCCATTCAGGAAATGCTGAAAACGAATTTGGGGATTGAAGTGACGCTGGAGAATCAGGAATGGAAAACATATATTGATACCTTTAAGCAAAAGAACTTCCAGATTGCTCGTATGGGCTGGGAAGGAAACTTCCTTGATCCACTTGGCGTATTGGGGCATTATACTTCCAAAAATTCGAACAACTTTACCAACTGGAGCAATCCAGAGTACGACAAGCTGATCGAATCCTCAACCTTTGAGCTTGATCCGGCAAAACGCTTTGAACAGCTTCATCAGGCGGAAGACGTATTGATGGATGATCTGCCGATTATTCCGATTCAGTTCTCTGCGGATACAGCATTAATCAGTCCTAAAATTCAAGGGATCGTATTTGATGCTCGTTCGAACCCAGATTTACGTTTTGCAAAACGGGTCGAAAAATAATGATTTTACGTTTTGGAATCACTGCCCTGATTGTTGGTACCTTAGGATTTTTATATGCCGCGCCTCATCTCATCTATGGTCGTGAAAACCTGGCTACCGCGAATCTACTATTTCTATTAGGGTTGCTAGGCTTGGTGATCGGTGCGATCTTCCATGTTCTGCAAAGTGGCTTCCTCACCCTCTTCCTGCGGGGATTTGCCGACATCGGGCAGTTGTTCATTCGTCAATCCAAGGCATTACAGGAGGAAAATGAACGTTTGCGTTCCGATGAATCCCTGTCAGCCTGGAAAACATCCATGTTCCGCCACCTCAAGGTATATACCTCGGGGTGCGGGGCGGGACTTATACTTTGCTCAGTGGTATTAATGGGGATGAGTTAAGGAAATGAGAAGCTTTCTTGCGGTTGGTGGACGCTGCGCGTGCAGATTGTTCCTCCGATCGCCACCGCCCCCGGATTTCTATTAAACTAAAACCTGTAAAGGTTAAAATCCGGGGACAAAAGCGAACGCTTCGCTTCTCCAGAACAATTCTGCCCGCTCCGCTAGCAACCGCCAATAGAGCTTCTATACGTTTTAGTGATTGGTAATATGAAAAGAGAGAGTTCCGCAAAGCGTTTGCTAGCGGAGCTCTCTCTTTTTTCATTTTCTATATAACTTTGAAAAGTTTCTCATAGTACTACAAGACTTATTAGCCTTAATAAATGCGCTTTTCCTTCGCTTCTTGCAGCCATGACGGGAACTCGTTAAGTAATAGTTCGTATAGTTGATTGTCTTCCATTGATTCAATATCTTGTATTTGAAAGAAATTAGCGTTATCTACCACACGGCCTTCTATGTTGTCTAGCTTCTTTAATACGCCAAAGTCGGATTCACCCACACCGATAAATTGCCAAAAAATTGGCTCTCCTGATGAATCAATGACCGCGTTGTCAATGTTATCCCCTTTGCCACGCTTCACACCGCCATCATTAATAAAAATAACAAAAGCCGGATCTGAAGAGGTTTCTTCCTTAGTGTACTTGGCAATGACATCGCGCATCACTGGAGGCTCATCATTTCTACCAAACTTGGGCAAATAATCATTGGACAAAATATGTTTTTCAACATAGTTGTCAACGTCATTTTCGGTAACGGCTGGCAACCGTGAAAAACGGTGATCATACACCCACACATCCAGTACCCCATCATCATCCAAAGAACTTGCTACAGCAACAATTCTCTCCAACACTTTTTGGACGGTTCCATTTTTGTACAAACTTCTCATAGATCCAGAAATATCGAGCACTAATCCAACTCTTGCGGTCACATTTGTTAGATTCTTTTTAGTCAGTACCAATTGCGCATTCTTTTTAAGTAAAGAAATACCGCTCATGTTCCCCACGCTCCTCTATGATGTTTTCACTAGTCCGTCTAATCTACCATCTGCGTCGCCGATCGTCGCCTCTGAGAGGATAGTCGCTCAATTCTCCAAGTTGGTCATGTGCAGTCTTATAAATGCGGAGGATCGCTTGCACCTTGTTAAAATCATTATCCTCCGGACCGAATCCTTCCATATACATCCTTTGGATAATGTTTTGGAAAAAGTCTATACGCTCGTGGATCGAATCCTGCTCGATTTGCAGCACATCTTCAAAGCTATGTGTCTCAGCAAATTCAGACATCTCATCAACTTCCTGTTCCAGGTATCGCGCTCTCCGAGTTTCAGGATTGAGATCAATCGACGTACGCAGGGTGGACAATAAAATATTTTCGCGTGCCAGCATGACATGAAAATCTTTATTCTTTAACAGATCTGTAACGATCAGACGGCACATTTCCTTGTTCTGCAGCAGAATCCCGTCAAAAGGATGCAGCGTCCACACACCGTAGTTAAAAAATAAATTAAAATTGAAGCTGCTGCTTCCATACTGATATACAATGTTGATTTTCGATTCGTCAATGATTTCAAATGAAAATTCCAGCATGCATTCTCCTTTGGGATTCCAATATTTAACTCTATCCTATCAGAAAATGCATGATTTTCAATAAAAAAATTTATTTCACAGAATCATTTAACTCCGCAATGGAATCTGCTTTTTCGCTACTGGCAGCCACCAGCAAATAGACAATGACACAGCCCAAGATAAAGGACATTATACGCTCATTCTCTCCTTTGTCAGTTCACTTTTTAAGAGTTTATGCACGAGAATGTTATCTATGTTTATCATGTCCTTTAGGGTCCGCTGGCAAACCAAAAAAAGACGCCGTTTGGACTCACCATGGCGTCTTTTCATAGATTATTGTGTTCTCATAAATTAGCTATCAGTTCAAAAACGAGCTTAGCCCCTCAGCAGAAGGGTTACCCTTCAGCGGTTGGGATTGTTCTTTTCCTCCAATCCCCAAACGCTGGCTAAGGTTAGCATTGATTGCTGTCATTTTACTTGTATAATCGTGGCAGCTTTCAATAATTCGACGGTTCGATTTTTCAGACAGATCCAAAGCAGATACCAAATCGCCAATCGCCTGATTCACAGCCTCCAATGACATAGACGGCTTGCTAAGCAGATCCGTTGTTCTCTCGGTCGTCGTTTTGAGAAGCTTCGCATTTTCCTTGAATTGATCCTCAATCGTACGGTTAGTGGCATCAACGGCTGAAATAATTTTATCTTGATCCGCCAGTGCCATCGCGATCATAGCTGATACGGTGATTAGATTCGATGTTTTATCAATCGCATTATTAACGGAATCAATCAGTTTATCATTATTATCATTAATAATATCCGTTGCCGCAATCGCCTGATTGTATAACAAGATCATTTCAGTCATCGACTGTGTGCGAGTAACCACTTTGCGCAATCCCCGCTCCAGATGAGGCTTGCGATTTTCATTTTCCGGCTTAGCAATCTCGGTTTCAAACAGCTCTTTCAAGCGATTACCAAAGGCAATCTTCGTCTGCAAATTGTAAATTTCTTCGATGGAAGCCTTCTTCAACTGCCGCATGCTGACAATGTTTTCTTCCAAGTTATCCTTGCCATCTCTCAAAGCAGTAATGATTTTCTCGATGTTCGTCTTCACCGACTGATACTTATAAATGTAGTTTTTCAACGGACTTTTACGCAGGAGCTTGCCAAAAAAACCCACATCTTTACTCTGCTGAAGCGTTTCGCATTCATCCCGGAGTTTTAAGATCATATTCGAGACCTCAGCCCGATCACCAGACATGAGGTCGTTTACCGGACGATCCAACATTTTAAGGGTTTGTCCCGCCCGTTCCTGCGTTTTAACCCCCAGCTTACCGATGTCATCCATTAAGGTATCCAGACTCATAACATCGCTTTGTGCTACCTTTTGAATCAGCTGTGAAGCCTCCTCAGTCACCTTTTGTTCATCTTCTTTTTTCAATTCAGCCCATGGGGTCGCCATAATGCTAACCTCCTATTCTGAAAACAAACTGCTAAACCAAGGCTAATCAGTGTTATTCAGAGCTAAAAATTAAAAATCGCCTACAATTCGGAACTGCTATACCGCTGGTGAATAAGCTCTGCTTTGCTCTGTAATTCCATCAGATCCTTATGTTCCACCGTGGATACAATTACAGATATTTTGCTATCTACATCTCGCAATCCGTTGAGTAGCGTCCTGCGGTTGGTCCGTTTGGCATCGCCACTGAGACGAAGAAACGGGTTAATCAGTCCGTTCAAGTCCTTCAAAATCAATCTCCGAACCGTGTGATTCACTTCGCTGTTATTCAATTCGTGCAAAAGCGGTATGACCCGCTGCAAACGGGCAAATAGAGCCAGTGCTTTCTCGACAATCTCGTTATCAAGCGCATCTTTCTGTCCCTCGGAGATCACCATGTCCTCCAGTACATCCAAATATTCCATGACCTGAACAAATTCACTGGTCATCTGGTCCGACAAACGTGCTTGTCCTGTTATAGACTCCGGTCGACCGGCATCCTCCTTTTCATGCTGCTGTGTCTCACCGACCTGCTCCTGCACCACCGGAATCACGGAACCGGTCAGATTAGGTCGAGGATGGCGAACAGCCATGATGAGGCTGTATCCTCCCATACAAATGATCGGAATCGCCAAACACACAAACAACGGCAACCAATAACTTAGTAAAAGCGCAATCAGGTAGCTGACCACAGCAATCGTGGCACCCCACATTTTAGAAGTCATAGCTTGTACCTCCTGACGTAAACCCTTACCATATTGTAGAAAACAATATTTATCTATGTCAATGTAAGGATTGGCTTATCTTGATTGGCTGCTCGATATGACTGGCTAGAATGTTGTATTGTGGGTGTAGTGAACCGATTTCATAACCCAAAGCCGATTTTACCGCCAGATAGGGAAAATTGATACCAGACAAGCATGAGACATGAAGTCCTCCAGACATCCGCGGGTTGATCTCTAGCAACTTGGCTCGCTCACCGTTATATTTAACTTGAATGTTATAATTGTACGGAATGTGATACGCCTCAGCGACCTTCTCTGCCACTTTTAACAGCTCAGGATGTTGCTCCAGCAGTCGTAAACGTCCTCCTGCCTTCTGACGCGGAACGGCTGTTAACAATTTTCCGTTTCGGTCAGCCAAGCAGTCAATACTGTATTCGTATCCCTCCAGCAGTTCCATCACCATCAAATTGGGAAACGTCTCTGTGGAAGACAATACGCGATGTGCTTCCTCAAATGAAATATGGTTCAGCGCGTGGCCGAACAGTTCCTTCAGCGGGTTGCGTTCATTATCAATGATACGAAAGCCCATTCCACCTTCAGCATTACATGGCTTAAAGCATACCTTGTGCCCAAGTGCTATTAATGATTCGTATGCCTGTTTAAACTGCTCGGCATTGCTGGCAATGGCATAATCGGGAATCGCGACAATCCCCTTTTGACGGATGGATTCATAAAACAGATCCTTTTCCATCAATTGCTCCAGCAATTCGGTATCCCGGCACACCATTACTTCTGTCCCAATATCGTCGAATAAATAAAGATGCCTGCTAATATCGAGCATATTCCATCGCGGAATAAAGATATCAATTTGGTGCCGTCTACAAAAATCAGCACAAAATTGTGCGTACTCCACACCGCTTGTGCGCGGCTCTACTTCAGCTACATCACTGGCCTGCAGTGCCATGTGCTGCGGATCAGAGTGTGTGGCATAGATCTCGAACGTAATACCGTCCTCATTGTTACGAATAGCGTTTCATATAATGATACACTACCGAAAACCAGCGGTTAAAATACACTTTGACCTTCTTCACAGCGCCACGTCCCCTATGATTTTAATTATGAAGTACGAGCCGCTGACATGTTCCCGTGTACTTCATAGACATATTCCATTATTTCATCCGCTGCATAAACCCCCGACACTTCCGTAAATCGGTAATTGACCTCTAGCTGATCCCGCAGCTGTTCCCGATACAATTCACCATGACGCGGCGCAATCGCATAGTCGGCATAATCCAGCAGACAACGGTCCAGCAAAGAGTCACCGGATGCAACCACAGCTCCCCCATTGGTGAGGTTACGAATATGTTCCACGGCTGCCTGCTTATTCACGGCCGCAGGCACCAGATATACTTTTCGGCCTTGAATGGATACCTCCCAGCCCATTTCCTGCATCACCCGCGCCTTGTCCAGCACCTGTTCCAGCGGCATACGATCCCGGTCGATCACGAAAGCATAAAATAATTCATCGCAAAAACGCTCGCTTATGACCCAGTCCTCATGCAGCACCTGTCCGAATACTTGACGTGCTTCTTCCGCATGAGCACCATCACGGCGTACTTGTTCGTGAATACTCCGATTCCACTCTCGGTCCACCTCGCCTCCGACAATGATGTTTCCGCCATTACTCGTCACGGCATAGGCGGGAATCAATTCCGTCTGGAATACGGTGATTCGTTTATACTGCTCCATGGTCCGGGTCGTCACAGGCATAAACATGACATCTGCCGGTAGGGTCTTGAGCAATTGCAAAGCTTGTGCAGAAATAAAAGCCGACGTCACTCCGTCGATCTGTTCCGCAGGCAGCAGACCAGGGGATTCCAGCGGCACACCAAGCGAACGTTTGGAATAAATCAATGTCTGATCCAGATCACTTGCGTAGATCATTCTTGTCCCCCTTTTAGCGGCTTGATGATTCCGCAACAGGAATAAGTCAATCCTTCAAATACCTCAACAGGCACTCCACGATCCTTGGCCAGCAGCATAATATGCTGAAGATTCGGATTATCTTCACGGTCAATCAGAATTTTCCACGGCACCCTGCGGAGCAATACGCGGGTCGTCTCCCCCACTCCCGGCTTGACCAGATTGATATCCCGAATACCAAATGCCTGCTGAATCGCCTCAATATCCCGTAAGCCTTGCCACGTCACGGCAGGCGGGTTCAATGTCATCTGTTCCGCATGTGCAACCGCCGTTTCAGCCACGGCTTGAAAGTACCCGGATACCGTGTCCACAAACGTATTGGACTGATCCACTGACCGCCAAGATTCATAATATTTAGCCCCGTGAAAATCGTCCGGGCCTATCAAATCGTCGCGTAATACCGTCCGGCTCATCAGACCTGATACGGTTGAATTGAGACAAGCGCTCGGGATCAAATAATCCTCTCGTGTACCAAAGGTCTCCGAGCAGCTGCCTGGATCAGCCAGCACCGCCAGATCATCATTTAGGCGCAGCCCGTAATCTGCATTCATTTCATGGCAAGCCTCGATCAACACCTGACGAATGGCTCCTTTCCCCGTCCAGCCATCGACAAACTGAAGTTCAATTTCCAGCCCATGCTGCTGTAAAATATATAAAATAGCATTCCGGTCAATGCCTTTGCCACGAATAATAGAAATGCTGTAATGAGGCATAGATACGCCATACTTCCAGTCAATATAACGCTTGATCAGGATGCCAATAGGCGTTCCCGCTCTGGCAAGAGAAACAATCGCCGTGTTCAGGCCTCTTTTTCTCACAATCATCTCAGCCACAGAAGCTGCTGCTAATGCAACCTTTTGGGCAGATTGGGCAAGCGTTTGATGAAACAATTCAATATACTCTGCTGTGGGTTGGTATTCCACGGGCAGCATTTCTGAATAATGGACTCCAGACTGTATCGCCTCTTCGCGATCCTCCGTTCCTTGTTCCAACGCAACTCGGCTCAAATCCTTCAATAAAAAAGTAACATCCGAGGCAGGATAACTGCCTAGCGGTACGGGCGGATGAATGTTCTTCTGCTGTATTTGCTCCATAAGTGCTTGCTTCATATCCGCGCTCCTTTATTCTCCTGCTTAGTTAAACCGTTAAAATAAGCGACATGCACATTCTTGCAGCCCAGACAGGCCAATGCATCCAACATGGGCTTCATTCGCTCTGGGTCCGACTCTCTTTCCAGCAAAACGAATATTTCGTCATACTGACCGGGCTCTACATTATAAATAAAATTGCGTACCGTGCTGTCCTCAGGTGAAGGATAGGTCACACCACAAGCGACGCCATACCCTTCTTCCTGGTGGGGATATACCGGACTGCGTGTCGTCGATTGGTAAGAAACATCCGGACCTAACTCCGCAGCAATGCGCATAGGAATGTACATAAATTCACCCGTACCCATTACCAGTGTGCGTTGTCCTGAACGAAGTTGGTTCAGTCGTTCAGCTGTGCGCGCGATTTCTGCATCCAATGCTGGATTGTCGGCGGATTGTAGACCAAAACGACCAGTATATTTAAGATAAGGAGCTGTATTGACGTATCCATCGGTTGATAGAGAGCTGTGTGATACTCGCTCAAAAGTGGAAGCATCCTTTTCAAGATGGCAGTCAATTATTCCAGGAGAATCTTGATTAACCTCCACAGTACTAGTGGCCGCATGCTCTGCGTTCCCGGTCTGTCCGGCATATTCTGTGTGGTCCAGTATCGGTGCTCCCTGAATTTCTATCTTTCCTTTGAGCAAACTTAGAGGCGTAATCCTGATGCCCAGCTCTGCTTCCAGATCGGCAAAAGCCTGCTCGTCGCTGTCTGTCCGCCAGTCCAATAACGAAGCTATCACATACTGTTTGCGCGGAAAATGCTCCTGAATATCCCGTATAATATTAAGTGTTGTTTTTCCGGTCGTAATCTCATCATCTACCAGCACAATCGGTCCATCTCCGGCAAAAGCATCCTCATTCAGTGCATAGCAACGATGATCAACCGCGTGCGAATGCTCTTCTTCAAACCGAATAACAGGCCGAAGGTCCGGAATATCCTCGCGTGTCGTATGAATATATGTAGCACCGTCATCAAATAACCTATACATGCTGTGCCCGAGGGCTGTAGCCGTCTCGGCAAAACCAACAAACTTGATTGGCTCTGGAAAAGCAAAAGTCAAACGCTCATTCATTAGCTTTTCATAGGCCTCTTTCGCATAGTTCGGGTCAAGAAGTCCTCTCACGGCCTCTTGAATCAGTTTATCCATCTGTTGTCCTGACTGTGGGACAAGCTCCTTATATAGCAGGACTGCCAATGCTGCCCCACTTAACAGAGAAGTGTATGGATTTACCGGAATATGCTTGCCGAGCACCTTGCTGACAAACAAAAACGAACGCTTTTTGTTGACTCGTGCCGCCATCGCAAACAGCTTGTCCACAGGAAGACGGAATGGATTATGAGTTTCCGTAATTTTAACGCTGAAACGCTCCAGAATTGGCAGCAGATGTGTTTTCGTGGTTGGGTAAGAGACTGACAAATTGTTGTTGTTCATGTAACACCCCGTATACTTTAGATCTATTTATAATACGATGAGCCCAATTCAAATGAGGCTTAATTTCGTTCATTTTGTTGGCATAGGTGCTCTTGAATACACCCAAACTGCCGTCGTTACGCTCAACAATCTCAAGTGCATCCATATATTCTTCATGGGTCACCACATACATGGCCTGAACTGGCTTAATGTGGGACGGATGAATAATCGTTTTGCCGATAATCCCGTTCTCTTTGTCCATCATGACCTCTCGAATCAGCCCATCCACCGCATCTGAAATGAAATCCATTCGCAAGTGGCGCCCAGGCTTCCCAAATGCATTTTCAAAGGGTGACACTCTTAATTGAGGTTTAAAGATACGTTCTCGGTGAGAGAAATATTCCCATACAGGACCGGAAATGACATAACCCGAGTCCACGCGTCCGAACAAGTTCATAATATCCGCGATGCAATCCCGAATGACGGCGATTTCATAAATCGTAATATCCGGGCTGCGTCTCAGTCCATACAAGCTGGAGAAGTCAGTTGCTCCAATTCGTACATTCAGCACATATTCCTGATATTCGTCCAAAATTTCTTTAATCGACAGTAGCTCTTTCCAGCGGGTTTCCCGATAAATAATTTTAGAGCTTTCAAGAATCGGCAATCCATACAACACAGGTCTGTGGTTTGCGTCTCCTGCCCTTGTATGCATAGCCTGGTTATATTCAGCAATGAGGGCAAAATACGCCCGTCCATGATCAGAAGAAAACTTGGGGAGGACAAAGCCCGTGAGCAGCGCCAAGGTTTCGCCCAAGCTGTTCAGCAGTCGTTCCAGCTGTTCGACAGAGCGAACACGTACAAACAGTAAAGGTAATTGCTGTTCACTCATCATACCTGTGCGCACATAGGTCAATAGTTGAAGCAGTTGCTGTGCCAGCGATTCTTCGGCCTGTCCGACCTGCTGATCCCCTATAGCATCCTCCAAATCCAAAATGACCGTGGTTAGTCCTGCATGCTTTCCATTTTTGATCTCTTCCGCTACTTCCAAGCGGGTCGCCGGCATGTACAGAGCTGCCCCTATCGCATAAGCTAATATACTTTTGGGTGAACGGTTATGAAACTCCAATGGTGGAGTACAAAAGATGCTTTCTACTTCCTCAGAGGTTAAATCATTAAAATATTTCAGGGCCCTTCCCTCCTCTTGCTCTATCTCGCCTAACTGAAGCCCTACGCCTCGGGTATAAAAGAAATCCCCCCTTAGTTTCAGGAGGGATTTCGCTATACTTTGTACATTAAGCCTCTTTGTCGGCCTTTTTCTTTCTTTTCGCCGAGCTGAGAATCATTGTGCCTACAAAGACGGCAATCAAAATGCCGAAGAATAATACTTGCGACATATGAAAGCCAAAAGCAGCAGCCAGCATTTTACCCCCGATAATGGCGATCATAATAAAGGCTGTCTGTTCCAGTTCCGGAAATTTGTCAATGAGCTTGAGGAACAGTTGTGCGACACCACGCATCATCAGAACACCGAGTATACCACCCATGAACAGAACCCATACTTTCTCGCTCACCCCAAAAGCGGCAATGACGCTGTCAATACTGAAGGCAATATCCATCAGTTCGACCATTAATACGGTTTTCCAGAAAGAAGTAGGTTTGTTCTTCACTTCTCCATCACCCTCGGACTTGAACAAGCCCTTATAAGCGATATAAAGTAGATAAGCAGCACCCAGTACCTTAATCAGTGTAAATTTAATCAGGAAGGTACCCAAGCCGATGGCCAGGAATCTGAATAAATACGCACCTAAAATCCCGTAAAATAAGGCTCTCTTCTGCTGTTCCTTCGGTAAATGCTTAACCATAACCGCAAGAACTAAAGCGTTATCCGCCGACAAAAGACCTTCCAGCAAAATGAGAGTACCAATAATCCCCCAACTTACCGGGTCAGTAAACGTGCCTACCACATCACTCCATGAAAAGAAATGACCGTAGTTCTCGCTGATATTTTTGAATAAATCATTTAACATGAAAAGAGTGCCTCCGATAATTCAGTTTATTTACTACCCTGCGTCCAGCGCATGCCCCAGTTGTATGCCCGATCAAGTTCACGATGACCGCCATAGAATTGCACGAGTCTCTCGATACTGAACGTTTCATCGTTCACATTTTGGATCATCGCAATCGCACACATCCCTTTACGATTGTCATGTTCGTTCATATGAACAATAATGTCCGGCCCGTCCTTCTGGTACAGCGTGACCACCCCGTCTGCTTGTGACCAGTTCGTGACTCCTTCATAAATGAAGGTAAACACCAAAATTCGCTTAATCTCAGAAATTTTAGCCCCATTTATGCGGAGATTTTCCCCTGTTTTCACAGAGCCTGTCCGGTCGTCACCATCGAGGGCAATGTACGGGAAGCGATGGAGAGAACCGAATGCTTCCCCAAGCGCCTGAACAACCCCTTTATCCCCGTTCTTCATCTCATACAAGCAGCCCAGATCCAGATCGACACTCTTGGTGCCACGACTGAAAAATCCTTTGCTCTGCTGCACCTGATTCCAGTTCAGATTGATTAGGATTTCACCCAACCCGCTTGAGCCCTTTTTCAGGTTAATGGTGTCGCCCTTTTTCTTCAGCTCAATTTTCCGCAAATTCAGATTTACTGGAGTTGCAGCTGGCTCTGGCTTTGGAACAGGAGGTGCAGGTGGGGGTGTTGGTGCTGGTCGAGGCGCTGGAGGTGGCGTAGGCACTGGCGCCGGAGGAGCCGGATTATTTTCCACTTCAATACCGAAATTTGCACACAACGCATCCAATCCACCGGAAAAACCTGCACCTATCGCGTTAAACTTCCATTCACCGTTATGGCGGTACAGCTCGCCTATTACAATGGCCGTCTCGACTGTAAAACCACTGTCCAAATTAAATCGCAGAACCTCTCCATTAACCGGATGAACAAAACGTATAAATCCACCTTGAACCTGTCCAAAATTTTGTTGTTTCTGATCCGCATCATAAATGGTCAGCGTAAACGCGATCTTCTCGATATGGGCAGGTACTCTGGTTAGGTCCAGAGAAAATTGTTTTTTGTCGCCAAACTGTTGTCCATCTGAATAAGTGATAAAGGATGTGGTCGGATTATTGTAAAAGATCAGATCCTCATCGCCCGACACTTTCCCTCCAGCGCCTAGCAAAAATGCAGAAGTATCGAGTTCCAGAGCCGCTGAGGACTCCCAACCGATCCCTATATTGACAAGGCTCAGACCCGGATTCGTCTTGGTCAAATCCGCCTTCTGCCCCTTTACTACGATAACAGCCATGAGTGTGTCACCTTTCTGTCCGTTTGTCGTGTTCAGCGTACGCCATGCCAATGGCCTAAAAAGAAAGGGTAGCGCCCTTTGGACACCACCCCCAAGTGGATATTATTGAGCGTCCAAGCCATAGTTTTTAGCAAGCGCACCCAATCCACCAGCAAAGCCACTACCAATAGCCTGGAACTTCCAGTCCGCATTCTGACGGTAAAATTCACAGAATACCACAGCTGTTTCGGTGGAGAAATCCTCACCCAAATCGTAGCGTAGCACTTCACGATCCGTTGCCGCATCTACCACACGTACAAAAGCATTGGACACTTGTCCAAAGTTTTGCGCACGTGCCTCATAGTCGTATATCGTAACGGTAATCCCGATACGGTGGATGTTCGCTGGAACCTTTGCAAAATCAATAATAATTTGCTCGTCATCCCCGTCGCCCTCACCCGTGCGGTTATCGCCTGTATGAGTAACAGCACCTGCTCCACCTGTTGGGTTATTGTAGAATACAAAATCGTCAGCTGCCTTCGCTTTACCGTCTTCATACAGCAGAAACGCTGAAGCGTCCAAGTCAAATTCAGCGCCGCCACTGTATTTATTGGTATCCCAGCCAAGACCTACAACAACACGAGTCAAGCCTGGATTCGTTTTGGTCAGATCAATACGTTGTCCTTTGGAAAGACTAATGGTCATACTGCATACCTGCCTTCTTTGTGTGGATTTTTTAAGCTAAACCGTAATCGCGTGTCAACCCTGCAAGACCGTCCTGGTAGCCGCTGCCAATGGCATTGAACTTCCACTCACCGTTGTGGCGATACAATTCGCCTACCACGACGCCTGTTTCGATCGAGAAATCTTCTCCCAGATCAAAGCGAACCAATTCTTCGTTGTTAGCCTCATTTACGATACGGGCATAAGCACGGGACACTTGTCCAAAGTTTTGGTTGCGTTCTTGAGCCTCATAGATTGTAATCGTAAAGGCGATCTTTTCTACGTTAGCAGGCACGCTGCTCAGATCAACCTTAATTTGCTCGTCGTCTCCGTCACCTTCACCTGTACGGTTATCTCCGGTATGAACAACAGAACCGTTTTCGTTTTGTGGATTATTAAAGAAGACAAAGTTCTTTTCTGTTTCCACTTTGCCGTCCGCATTCGCCAAAAATACGGATACGTCCAAGTCAAAATCTTTACCGCCATCGTACTTATTGGTGTCCCAGCCGAGACCAACCGTGATTTTGGACAAACCTGGATTTGTTTTCGTCAAATCAATCTTTTGACCTTTGGATAAGTTAATTGCCATGAGTAAGTACCCCGTTTCTTATTAGTTTTGTAGGAGCAACCTAAAATTACATGTAACGCTCAGCCAGCACATCAATATGTACGGCGTGGGTACCTGCCCCGATTGCCGCAAACTTCCATTCGCTATTATGGCGATAGAGCTCCCCGCAGATCAGCGCAGTCATCCCCTCAAAATTATCAGATAAATTAAACGTCACCAGTTCCTTGGAGTTCGCACCGTCCAGAATGCGGATATACGCTTTCTCGATCATGCCGAAATCCTGTTTCCGGTTAACGCAATCATATATATTCACAACAACAAGCACTTTATCGATATTGGCCGGAATCCGTGCCAGGTCAATCATAATTTGTTCATCATCGCCGTCACCTTCTCCGGTCAGATTATCACCGGAATGCACGACTGAGCCGCATGGGCTTTTTTTATTATGGAAGCATACTACATTGTCCGACTGAGTTAGCTTCCCGTTGGCATCCAGCAAAATGGCAGAAGCATCACAATCAATATTGGGTTGCTTCTTGAAGCCAAAAAATCCTTTGGACTGTACAGGGTCCCATCCCAATCCGGCTATCACTTTGGTTAGTCCTGTGTTTCCCTTGGTCAGATCAATTTTCTGGCCCTTGACCAGATTAATTACAGCCACTGATTAACACACCTCCCTTCCATAAAATTTACAGACTAAATTCAGACGGATTCAAACCAAGCGCGCCACAAATTTCAGCAACAATTCGCCGCTCATCGGCATCAAAGTCACCGTCAGCTGCACCAATGGCACTGCATACACCGACGACAAGTCGGCCTACTTCAGGCTTGCCTTTCAGTTTACCAATCGCTTTCAATGCTTCCTGTTTGCCGATTTCAGGTGCAAATTCAAAGTTCGCTACATAGTGATTGAAACGGTTGATAACCTCACCCATGTCAAACACTTTCAATTCTTCACTGATATTTATGTATCCGGCCATTTTTGTTTTTTCTTCCGCACTAATAGTGCCGTCAGCAAATGCCACTAATGCACAACCAGCAACGACAGCTTCCATAAAATCTTTATTCTTAAATTTCTTAACCTGGTCACCAAGTCCTTTTTTAGTTGTATTCAACCAATTTTTAAATGTACTCATATTTCCCTCCACAATTACGTATTTGGGTATATTCTATCCTAGTTAATTTCTTCCTTTACTATAACCTGAATTACGATCTTATTCTACAATAATATACAAAAATGCGGTAAATCCGATCTACTTTTTATAGGTATCTTTTCTATCTTTAGCCCTACTTTCTGTCGAAAATGTGCCCCTTCCATTATCCCCCATCTGATAGGGCGATTGCAAGTTTGTAGAATGATAGGCTCGTGCAAAAATGGAAAGGCGCAGCCTTCCAATCTAACAGAAGCACTGCACCTTTTATCATAATCCCCGGTTTATCACCGCTTTTTTTAAATTTGTATAGAACGCTTCAAGGTCCGTGTGCTCAGGCAATCCCGAAACTTGCCCATCTCCCAATTCTATAATAATCCATTGCCCTGCTTGTGTACGAGCAATATCCATTGTGAAAAATGGATTTTGGATTTGACGTGCAATCTGAATAAATTCTTGCAAATCTGTAGGAACTGTCTCATATGCCGTCTCATCCCAGTAATTAACCGTAAAAACAAGCTCTCCGAACATAAAGAAAAGACGATATTCTTTAGACAAGGGCATACCACTTTTGGGGTGAAGGGTAAGAAATTCTAAAGGTACAAACTCCCTTAACACAATTCCTCCATTCAATTCCGTTCCCTGAAGTTCAATAAAACGACGAATTACCCGTTCCACATGCGCCTGATCTGACGCATCTGGGATATAACAGGCGTCCAGCCAATCATGTTTCCGTGATTTAACAAAATCCTTGACCATTATTGCTGTCGTTCCAAAAGGCACGACCGCCTCTCGAATATGCTCCGCATCCAATTGGTCCCGCTCCAGCCATACACTCCGAGGCGTAAAATTTTGAATTAACGAGTATGAATTGGGAAAATAGTGGCAGTTCCTATAACTCTCAGCACTTGTGAGCATTCTGATTCGATTTGCCTCCAAGGATGCAGTCCAAGCATCGTACACTTTCGGCCTTATCATCCATCCACGGTAAAGCGCGTTCACGTACTCGCTTCCCGGTATAGCAACATTTTCTCGCATATTCTTAGAAGCAATATATGGGTTAGCTCCTGACCTTTCTCGTTCATCCTCAATCAGATTATCGAAATTAACCAACCCTGTATCAAAACCAAGACTCCGTGCAACCTCGTACTCTTCACGGTAATCTATATCCACACTTTTAGAATTCAGAGGATCGCTACAAAATAGAAGATACATATGAGTTCCTCCTTTTAACAACCGTGTTAGGCATCAATTTAATTGACTAGAAAAATATATTCATTTTCTATTTAATTTGCTCATTTTATCTATAAATTTATAATCCCATCTCTCTGATCCGACCCGGCTTTTCAGCAGTTCTTTGAATTGTCGGTGCTCCAGTCTACTAGAAAAAACCCGTTTGGGAACCAATATAAACTTATGATCAGGCAACAATATATAAAAAGCAGTTAGCGTATTAATGACTCCCTTTACTTCATCCCAGCTATAACCCGCAGAGTACGTAAAATGGAGGCCTTCCTCTGAAAACTCATAATCTTTTTCAATAGGCCATTGTGGGTGATTTAGATAGTTAGCTTGCATATAGTAACATCCTCTCCCTACCCTCTCAAAACAACACGATACTCATATTTTTTTTACTATTTCCCCCTATAAAACTAGTAATTTAATCTTTTTCGAATTTTAATTTAAAATAACTTGAATATGTATTCCATCTATTTAATATATCGGTTTTCAGAAAAAAATGGTAAACAAAAAAATCCACAGATTTCCCCAGATAGCGAGTTTACAGTTACCAACTGCTTCCCACCTGTTTTAGAAAAAAGACTGTAGATTTAGTAGATACTGCTCGTTCTTAGCTTAAGACCTAGTTATAATCCTCCCAATAGCGATATTTCATTTTATTCTCACCTTTGGTAACGATAAACATATTTTCTACATGTCCGGTTTCTTTATTCGTTCGGTAGATCATGGTACGAGTTTCTCCCCCACCCGAAGACTGCATCCGCCCCTGCTCCACTGACGCCAATCCCGCGCGACAAAATATGACCCATTCCATACCCCGTAACGGTCTAGGCCGTTTCACCCAGAGCGTGCTCTCCGGCTGATTGAGTATGCTTTTGGACCCAGTCATCGTATTTGTCTGTATTTTACTCATAACTTATAACATTTCCTTTTTTATCTATCAGATATATCTGTTTTTCTTCCATCTTTACCTGTCAGTTCAGTGACGGTCACCAGGGAGTCTGATGTAACCTTGGAAATTTCTCCGGTATTGTAATCTGTACGAATCACCGAGTCCTCGTATTGCAGCCGCAGGACATTCATCTGGTCGTGGATTTTCTGCATGACCTGCTTGTCGCCGATGGTCTCCGCGTTTTTCAATAGTTCCTCATATTGATGATATTTCTCCGCGTCTGCCTGCTCCCACTCGTCTATATGCTTTGGTGAATTCACGATATCTTCAGCATGATTTCCAGTCTCTTCGCTGCCCGACAGCGCTGCACTGGCGTTCATCGCTGCTGCCAGGGCTGACCAGAAGCCACGTGTGCTCCCACCATCCGCGTTTCTAAATTTCAAAGCAATGCTTTTCAGCTCAATTTCAATGGATTGAACCTTATTTAATATAGAAGAAAGCGTATATTTAGCTGTACGATAGTCATTATAAAAACGGTTTCTCTCCATACCATCCCACTGGTTGTGAAGGCGGTTCATTGTGTTATCCAGACCGTTTAGCTGGTTATACAGTATGCCGTGGGCATTGGCAAATTGGGAGGCCACGTTATCCAGCTGCTCCGGTGTGACTTGGATTTTTGTCATGGTGATCACATCCCATCTATGAAAATAGGAGATAGGTATTACAGTTTACAGTAATCCTTATTTCATATTGTAAGCTATAGAAGTCAGACATTCATGAGGATTTATACGTATTTGTGTATTCAGAAACAGTTCCTTTGATATAATGAATCTGTATAAGTTTATTTCGACAATACATTATTGAAAGTCAGGTGTAAGGACATGTCAGACAAAAAAATTATTTTTTTCGATATCGACGGTACATTACTGGACGATGATAAGAAAATGCCGTTAACCGCCAAAAAAGCTATCTTTGCTTTGAAAGAGCAAGGCCATGAGGTAGCGATCGCAACAGGACGTGCGCCTTTTATGTTCAAAGATATCCGTGAGCAGCTAGAAATTGATTCCTACGTTAGCTTTAACGGGCAATATGTCGTGCTTCGCGGGGAAGTCGTCGCTACCAATCCGCTGAATCGAGAAGCCCTGCAAGCGATGACCGATCTGGCACTCACACATAATCATGCTCTCGTATATATGGATCATATGGACATGAAGGCCAATATTCCTAACGATGAGCTTGTAGAAAAATCGATCCAAACGCTTAAAGCCAAGATTTCAGTCGGATACGATCCGCTTTACTTCCAGGGAAGAGATATTTATCAGACGCTGTTGATGTGTACGGAAGAAGAAGAGCCTTTCTATGAAGCGGTATTCAAGGCATTTGATTTTGTACGCTGGCATCCAAGTTCGGTGGACGTTGTTCCTCACGCTGGCTCCAAGGCCAAGGGCATCCGCGAGATTACGTCCAGACTGGGCATTGCCGCTGAGAATCAATACGCTTTTGGTGATGGATTAAACGATGTGGAGATGATAACTACTATACATAACAGTGTCGCGATGGGGAACAGCTGTGATGAAGCCAAAGCCGCCGCTAAAATGGTCACAAAGCGCGCTGATGAAGACGGTATTTTGTACGGACTGCAAAAACTTGGCTTGTTAAGCTAACAAAATTGCTAACAGACTGGGCATGTTTCAGGAAAAATCATGTCGGTTTAATGACTAAGATATGAGAAAATAGGAGGTTGTCGTTGGTATGGAAACGGAAGGCTTACGCAATGTCGAACAGCTAGCCCTTAAGAAGTACAAAATTTACAAGCAAAGCCTGCTCCGGTATTTGGCGCGTTCCATGCTGGCGAGTATGTTTATCGGATTCGGTGTTATTGTCGCCTTCAAGACGGGCAACTTTTTTTACATGGAGCATTCTCCACTCACTTATCCCATGGCAGCGCTCACGTTCGGGGCAGCCATCATTCTGATCGCGTATGGCGGCGGGGATCTGTTCACTGGCAACACCTTCTATTACACCTATGCTGCGCTCCGTAAGAAGCTGCGCTGGGGGCAGGTACTCCGGCTGTGGGCTGCCAGCTATGGAGGCAATTTGCTGGGGGCGGGTGTGTTTGCACTCCTTATTTACTTGACCGGGCTGTTTGACTCCTCCAGCGTGAACAGCTTTCTGCTGAGCGTGGTTGAGCATAAAATGGAAGCGCCTGCAATGCAGCTGTTTTTCCGCGCTATTTTGTGTAATTGGCTGGTCTGCCTCGCCTTTTTTGTTCCGATGTTTATGAAGGAAAATGGCGCAAAAATGTTCGCCATGATGCTGTTTGTATTCTGCTTTTTCATTTCGGGATATGAGCATAGTGTAGCTAACATGTGTACTTTCGCGATTGCGCTCGTGCTGGATCATCCGGGTACGGTCTCCGTCGCTGGCGTCATCCATAATCTCGTTCCGGTAACGCTTGGGAATCTGGTAGGTGGCGTGCTGCTTATGGGGGTTATGTACTATTCCGTCAACCTCCCGTTTTTGGACGAAGAGGAACACTAAAAAAGAAGCCATGGAACCTAAGTTCCATGGCTTCTTTGCATTAATTCTAATAATAGCGTATGCAGTGTCTGCAGGTGTTTTTTTGCTGTTTATTCTGCTTGAGCAGGAAAATGGATAAATTCCTCCAAATCCTTGAACAGCTTTTTGGGATTGACGTTGTCAGGTACAACCAGAGTTAGCGGCTCATCCAGCTTGAGCACATACATGCCTAAAATGGATTTGGCATCTGCCATGCCGCTTTTGCCATGAATCCAGATGTCATACGTATAGTTGGATACGATTTGATTGATCTTCTCAATATCCTTAACGTTTTTTACCTTGATGGGTGTCATCATTGCACAGCTCTCCCCTGCGTTGAATTGGGGCTTACGAAACAAGCCTTAACATCACTATACCCTATTTATAAAGAACGTTGCACAAACTTATTTTAGAAAATGACATGCGGCGGGGAGCTGACCTTCCAGTAGCTGCCGACCTTTTCAAAATTCACAGTGATTTTCTCGTTTGCCTTCTTGGTTTCTGCCGGATACGGCACGGTCAGCAGGTAGCTGCGCTTCACCGGGGTCATGGTTACCATCTTCGCCGTAGCCCGACTGAACTCTAGCAAATTACCGCCATCTGCGTTCAACTGAGCTAGTCTGCCGTTGACTTCAACGAAAAATTTGCCGACAAATTGCTCACTCGCCTGTTTGGTATAAACCTGCGTCAGATAGTTGATTAATTTGGTCTTCGTGCCGATGTCCTCAGACAAATAGCGGTAACTTTTACCGTTCAACTGGAACGCTTGACCCAATGATTTGCCACCGCTGACGGCATACTGATAACGAGACTGCGCCTCGAGCACAAGCGGAACCGCACTCTCATGGTTCAGCTTGTCCAGCTGGGTTGGATTCACGCTAGTAGCTGTAGCTGCAGCTGGCGCCGAAGTGGACGGCTGCTGCGGCTTGATCGGCTTGGCAGTCGATGGTACAGACGGAGCTTTCGCTGGTGCTGCCGACGCGGATGGGCGCGGTGCTGGTGCAGACGGAGCTGCTGGTGTAGCCGCTGGGACGGAACCAGCGGCTGGAGCTGTTGCTGCTGGAACTGACGGCGCTTGCGCAGGGGCAGGCGTCGCAACAGACGCAGATGCTGCTGGTGCAGGCACCTGAGCCGGTACTGTTGCTGATGGACTAGCAACGTTTGGTTGCGCCGTGTTCGCTGGATTGGTCACCGCGGGTGCAGCAGCGGCGACCTGTGCCGCGCTCAAAAGTGTGGCCGCAACACATAGTGCGGATAGTTTCGTATTTATTTTCATACTCTTATACACCTCCATAATCATATGTCTGCATAAACTGCACACGTTTCTATTATAAGAATTTCGTTTCCCGATTAGGTTGCTAAATTGTTTCTTTTTGCCTTTTTTTGTTCATTCTGCACGAAGTTTGTCCGTATTTGCCGGGAGCGTAGGTTCTGACTGCTTTCCTTGCTTAACCTCGCTCTCTTTCAAGGATCGTGACAGTTGCTTCACAGAACGGTCCAGCTGCTCCAATCTACGATTAAGGGTGACGAGGATGTATTTTAACAGGATCAGACTTAATGCTGCAGGGAATCCGACATTAGTCACGAGCTCAATCATGCCTTCAATCGTTAAAGAACTCACAGATTCCGCCTCCTTTTTCATGCATATATCACTCAATAAGAACTAATGTTCCCGTTTATACGAAAATCATACGTTCTCGATGTACCCATAACAAAAAAAGCCCCATTAGTCTGGAGCTCTTTCTAATGATGTTCGTAACTTGCATTCACCTTACTACTGAGCTGCACATCAAGGAGTGTATATGTTCGGCTGCTGCGGCTTGGACATCCCTTCTCCCAAGTAAAATCCAGTATGCGGCGGCTGATTATAGGCTACGTTTTGCCAGGCCACACTCAGACGATACACCGGATCATGCATAAGTGTGTGGAATCGGTATTCAGACTCATAGGGTGTTGTGTAGATGCGCAGCGCCGAATTATCACTTTTGCGCCAAATGACTTCCTCCCGCCAGTCACCGAATAGATCCGCCTGCAATGACGGCGTTCCTTTCGTTCCGTTATTGGAACTCGTCCCTGTAGCCGTAAGCAAGTTGGAGGTCGTCGAGTTCGTATAGTTCCACTTGTCTATTTTACCGGCGCTTGATGAGGTATGATCCAGCAGTTCACGGAGGAGATCCCCATCCCACCAGATCCCAAAATTAATGGAAGACGGCATCGTGTTGGTAATGAGCTCCCCCTTGGCTGAACGTAACCCGATGCCTGGTGCCCATTGCTCATTCCCCTTCGTTCGCGGATCAATGTCTGCCGACATGCCACGTCCGGTATCCTTGCCTGTTTTTACACCCCATAAAATGTTGCCGTTACGCGGATCGTACATAGCGGCTCCGTAGGTGGCATTTTTGTCCTCGTTCACCTTGAACACTTCATATCCTGAGCGGTCCGGGTCCAAATCCCCGACATGAAGCGCATCTCCATGTCCCATCCCCGTGTTAGTCAGTTTCGCTCCATTATCGTCTACCACCAGTGAGCCATATACGATTTCATCCTTAGCATCCCCATCTACATCTGCCACGCTCAAACTGTGGTTCCCCTGTCCAGCCGTCCCGGCATTGGTGGAGTTGTTGCTGTCAAAAGTCCAGCGGCGGCTTAGATTGCCGTTCCGCCAATCATATGCGACCAAAACAGTGCGGGTGTAGTAACCACGCGCCATCACTATACTGGGACTCACACCATCCAGATAAGCAACCCCGGCCAGAAAACGATCCACACGGTTACCATAGTTGTCTCCCCAACTGGATACCGTCCCGCGCGGAGGCACATAGTCAATCGTACTGAGTGCCTTGCCTGTATCACCTGAGAATACGGTCAGAAACTCGGGACCTTTCAAAATGTACCCGTTCGTGTTGCGATGATCAGCCGAAGCATCGCCAATTTTTACACCTATACCATCTACCGTGCCATCTGCTGTCTTACATACGACCTCTGCTTTACCATCTCCATCAAAATCATAGACGAGAAACTGCGTATAGTGAGCTCCAGCCCGAATGTTCCGTCCCAGGTCGATTCGCCATTTGCGTGTTCCATCCAGCTCATATCCATCCAAAAATACATTTCCCGTATAACCGGATTGCGAATTATCCTTAGCATTGGAAGGGTCCCATTTCAGCACAATCTCATACTCGCCATCCCCATCGAGATCCCCTACGCTGGCATCATTGGCATTGTACGTGTAGTTCACATAATCCGGGGTTGTTCCTCCTGCAGGCTGCTGGATGGGAACGTCCAGATAGTTGTTGTTCCATACCTTTACCGCTGGAGAAGCGGCCTGCTCTGCTCCATTAACCACCGCACGAACGGTATACGTAGATGATGTCGTACCTGCCTTGTCCAGAAAGTTGGTTCTCGATGTAATCGGCGTATCGTTGACCTTGCTTGTCCCTCTGTACAAATTGAAGCCAACCGAATCCGCTTCCGTACCCAGCAAGCGCCAGCTCACCAGTACACCTTCTGGTACCTTCACTGCAACAGTTCCCCTGGTCAGCTTCTCCATTTGTCTCGCAGAGGCAGCTGTAACTGGGCTATCCATCGGAGTGGCCACCCCACACAGCATGACACCAAGACAGAGCAACACAGTATGCCGAAATCTTTTGTTCATCTGATCATTAGCTCCTTTCATAGTTTGTATTTTTAATAAATTTATTTTATCTGACTGATAATTTATTGTTGTTTAAATCTTATGATAGCGCTTACATGAATGTAAAGGGACGAAGCCGTCCTTTTTGTTCAAAAATCCGTGCTAATGCTTTAATAATCAGAGGTCCATGAATAATCGTTCTTCGTCAGCTATGCTTTGGATATCCTCCGAGCTAATACTGATATACTGGTAACCTCCTGCCTGTTGTTTTTTCAATGCCAGTTCCTTCATAAAACGTGGGCTTCCCTCTCCAGCATCCTCATCGTACACAAGCAATAAACCATCTGTTTTGCGGAAAAGGAGTTCATCTCGTGCCTTGAGTTGCCAGATTCCCTGATAGGGCTGGCGGCTGACCACTCCCACGTAATCAACTCCGGCGCAAATCTGCTGAAAGTATTCCTTTTTGTCCTCCTTCCACTTTTCCTCCATATTTTGATAAGCCATCATAATAGAGCATTTTAGGTGAGGATATTGCTGCTTTAATGCAACGACGACCTCGCAAGCCCACAAGTCCACCCCGTATTGGCCAGGGGTAATCACCCATTCCAGCCCATCTTCGATCAGGGGAATCAGCCTGCCTGCAATCGCCTTTTTAATGTAGGGAATGCCTTCATGCTTTTGACTGAAAATATTCAGCTCATGGGCACGGTAGCCTGAAACGAGCAAGTTTTTCATCATCTCATCGTCCTTCTGAAATTATCATAAAGCTTATTGTACCATTTCAGAGCAGGTCGCTAAACACTTCATTTTTTGGATGAACAAATCAAATATAGTACAAAAAAACGAACCTCTGCCCTATAGGCTAAACAAGGTTCGTTATTTGGGATACTGGGTGTTCATTTACATTTACTTTATGGTGCTTAATGAATTCCTATTAATATCGGTGACTCACTCCTCCGCCGAGTTTACACGCCGATCTTGGATTCTAATATTGCTGCTAAACATGCCGGCATCGCTACTTAGTTTGAACGACGGGTAACTAGGATCTGCCTCAAGCCGCATTCTGCTGTCGAACTGCTGTTCCTGCTGACGATCAATCCAAAAAGAATACGAATTGGACTGAACTGCTATATCGGTTGCATTCGGCGCATCGACCACCAAGATGACAAGTACGCCGTTGCATCCACAATCTTCTGTATCATAAAACAACTTGAACATACCCGGCCGTCCTGAAAGGACCGATGCTAGCCTTTCAACCGACAAGGAATCCAACTCTAAATGTATACTCATGAGATAAATCCTCTCCTTTGCAATCGAAACATTCGGATATATTGGGAACTAACAACTCCAAAAATCTAAATATAAATTATATTTTCATTATAATCACTTAAAATCTTTAAGTAAAAGGAGAACATTAATTATGCATTCAACAAATAAGAACATTTATTTCTTAATTTGTTGTGTATTTATCAAGTTTAAACCATTGTTGAAATTCAATCTGGCTCATTTTTTTAACAGGTTTCACTTTTTTGCTGTCCATTGAGTATCTGTATAACTTCTTTTGGTCAGATGGATACTCACTTATATAGTCTATATTTTTTCCACTTTTATGCCATAAAATCAGACTTGTGCTAATGTAATTCGTTTCCCTAGGAAGATATATAAAGGCATCCTTGTTTGTATTATAAATGGCTATAGAGCTGCTTGATGTATCGCCATACGAAAAAGCAATTTGATCTTCTTTCGGTGACCAGTTATAAGCAGTGATGGATTCTATATTTCTTTTGCCTTTAGCCTTCAAAAGATCATTTACAATGATAGATTTTCCGGTTGCAAGATTGATCAGTAACAACGTATTTCCCGCGCTGCGCTCTGCTTGTATAGCCAACCATGTATTAGAAGGAGATACTGCTACGCTAGATATATCACGCAGTTTATCATTATATCCATCTGTTTTAAGGGTGTAATTTTTATCTCCTTTTTTAATGGTTATGGATGTAATGACACGTTTCTCAGAACTTGGTATATTTTCTCGCTCAATTTTTTTTGCCACTAACGTAATGTTTTTTTCCGTCCAAGTCAATTGATTGGGGGTTTCGCTCTTTTTAAACTTCGTTATAGACTGATACACAGATGGATTTACAGCATGAACCGAACTTTGAACATAGGTATTAGGATGCAACGTACGATTAGCGTTGACGATAGAAAAGCCACTTACACTTCCCACCAGCACTATACCTGACAGGAAAGCAATAGCGTATTTTAATGTTAAACTTTTCATTTTAATTGCTCCTTTGTAGAAGGTTTATTGTTCTTATGATTCATTATAGAAAGAGAAAACGGTATACCTTCTATTTTGAAAAGGATAAAGATAATGTATGGACAATTGTTTCCATTGACTGATTAATCATTCGAATCGAAGAGAAGACGTACTGATAAAATCAGAACGTCTTCTCTCCTTTAAAATTTATTTGAACAAGTTCTGCAGCAAGAAGGATACATTTTGTCAAGAGGGTCCACTTGTACAGGGAAAATAAAGTATTAGACTGGCACACCTAACTTTGAAAAGCTTTTATATACCAAGCATCCATAGTAGAGTGTTCAGAACCTGGTAGAGGTTCATGTAAAAGTGTAAATCCAAACTTTTCATATAATAAACATGCAGTTTTTAATTCATGCATTGTTTCTAAATAGCACTTTTCATAATGTTTAGAGGCAAAAGACAAAGCTGTTTCCATAAGTTTCTTGGAAAGCCCTAAACCTTGAGCTTTTGGACTTAAGTATAGCTTTTGTAATTCGCAAACTTTATCATGTTCGTTAAATGGTGCTATGCCAATTCCACCAACAACTTCTCCTTCCATTTCCACTACCCAATAGTTCGCATGTTTTAAATTATTATAATATTGGTGTAGGTCATTAAGTTGAGGGTCAAAATAAGCTGTTCCAGGGATCGCTAATCCAAGTGATTTTAATGAATCTTGTATAATTTCTTTTACTTTTACATTGTCTTCTTTTTTCATTTCTCGAATAATCATATACGATCTCCTTCAATTAAATCTCAAAATCGAGAGCATACTGCCGGTAGTCCTTTCGGTCTGTGGTTCGGTATTACAGTTCGTGATTCGCCGGACAAATGAACATATTTCGCTCGGCGTCAATAACCCGCATCAAGTGCTACGGCTTCGACCTTAAATTAAAAAAACCTAACTCCCACCTGTTGTCTTACGTTTTTTGATGGAACACCAGAAATGAACGCCTATCTTGTTGGTTCGGAATCAACCATTTCCCGTGAAGTAGAGGCGAGTGGGACAGCACCTAGTTCTCCCCCGACTATCATCATCTTAAAACACCTATTAAAATAGGCCAATCAAATTTGGGGTTGACCTAATAATACGTAATCATACTTGAGAGAAAACCGCCTTTTGCTCATATCGAATCATTCTTTAATAAGAAGCTCGCCTAGCCGCTGTTGCAACTGATGGGCATAGAACGATAGTTCTGCTTCAGCGGCCAAATCCCGCAACAATGCCTGGATCAAAAACGCTCTAGGCACCTCATTTTCCAACTCTTCCTCAAGCAACACGGTCACTTGCTGCAGTTCCTTCTTTCTGGCATTCGGGATATACAAATCAGGAATAATCGACAAGATCGCTTGAAACAAAACGGAAATCCTCGCTGAGCTTGTCGGGACAAGTGACTCTAAATCCACTTCTTCATACTCTTTCATGAACTCATAGGTTAGCAGAGGCTGTGGTGTACATTTACTCAAACCTTGCACCAAATCATCCATACGTTCCGCGATAAATCCTGCTAGTTTTTCGACGGTGATTGGTTTGTAGGCGAATAGCAGATGAAAAGTATACTCCCGGATCATGCCGCTAAACATGGCAGTTACGTCCCATTTCCAATCCAATATGGCAGAGCCGTATTGGCGCATCAGCAGGTTTTGGTAATAGCTGAACATCTGAATCTGAATCTGATGAATGAGGGTAGAGATGTTGTCGTTGCTCGCCGAGGGAAATTCATTGTAATCTCGGGAAATATAGTAGCCGTGACGGCCAAAGAATTGGAACAAACCCATAATTTCGGCCAGATACGTTTCCCGGCGCGGTAATGCCATTTTCCGAATTCGCTCCACCTCATCCATCATATACTGCTGGCGTTGCTTCAATATACTGACGAACAACTCTTCCTTGGACTCAAAAAATTTGTACAAGGAACCTTTGGCGATACTGCAATCGTCGGCGATATCCTGAATTGAGGTCGCTCTATAGCCTTTCTCCATAAAAAGGCGGACAGCAGATTGGACGATTTTTTCCTTTATTAAACTCATGCTTATGTCTCCTTATCACTCGTTACGGACAGATGTGATTTTTATCAAAGTTCCTTGATCAAGTATAGCCAATATCCAGCGAGCAAAAAAGAAGGCGTCGTGCCAAAATGAGGCGTCCGATCCACTCCATAGTTCTCAGTAAAAGCGTTCTCCCTTACATTAAAGCGATACATAGCATACAAATATGGAGTAAGGCCAGCACATAAATAAGCCTCACAACAGTGACAAGCCAATTTCGGATTATGAGCAACACGGTCATCAAGGCTGGAAAACCAAAAAGACCGCCCCATCGACTGACGAACCTGTCGGCTTGTCCATTCATGAAATGAACAGGGATCTCCAGAGGAGCAGACCAGACCACTATCATGGCAGCAAGCCACGCAAGCACCGTGACAAAAACGGGAGTTTTAGGATGAAAGAGAATCTTAATCAAAGCATTGCCTCCTTTTTTATCTTATTTGGGAATAGTGAGCCAGAAAGTCCAGTGCCAGTCTACGAATTCCACCAACCAGCCGGATAGTACCATACTTAGCGCGGGAGCGAGAAGCATTGGAATCCCAAGTAAACTGATGATCGCCCCACGCTTATCAGGTGACGCAAGGCGGTATAGCATGGTCATTCCAATCGGGGAAACCATATCTCCCCCTAAACCTTGAATGATCCGAAAAAAAATCAGTTGTCCGGAATTTTGCGCGAATGCAGATAATGTGGAACCTAGCATGAAAAATCCAATAGAACAAAGAAACACCTTCTTAGCACCGCATTTGTCCGAGAGCCATCCTGCCAACGGAATGACCGCAGAAAGTGCTAGTGTATAGGCGTTTACCGACCACTGGGTGGTCTTGAGCGAAACTCCAAATTCCCGCACCCAGGTCGCGAGGGCCAAGTTAAGAGCTGTGCTGTTTAAAATCACCATAAACGTCCCTATGACGATCGCAAGCGTTGGTGAAAAATATGGACGGAATACAAATGAGTCTTCCTTAGAAGATTCGTCAATAACTGCATGATGAGACATATACAAATAACCTGCTTTCTCTAGAAATGAACGAAGGTTGAGGACTGAGCCTGCTTCAAACTAGCTCGTCAAGGCTCTTTTTGACCAATTAGTTTTATGAGAAACTTTAAGGTTTCCAACTCATCATATCCTTGAGAGCCAGGTGTGTCAATCCTCGATATAAACAGATTTATTCGAATTATGAACTATTAGTCCTTTACAAAACCAGATAGTCAAAATAAGATAAATGTCGGGGTTTGAAACATAAAGCATTGATATAGTCATGAAAAAACAGGGATTTTTAAATGAACGGAAGGAAAAGAATATGCAAAAAAACAATCATGAGCACACCGCTGCACTCTATTTTGATGGCTTGACCAACTTCAGGGATTTCGGAGGCTATGCCACCACGGATGGGAAGAAAGTAAGAAAGGGATTCCTGTTTCGCTCCGACGAATTGTCAAAGTTATCAAGAACCGACATGGCACGAATGGATCAAATCGGCTTCAAGCTGATTTGCGACTTGAGAACGGAAACGGAGCAGAAATCGAACAAGAGCCGCATGCTGAACCAGGGAGTCGAAGTACAGAATTTGACCATGCAGGATAAAAGCCAGGAGTTTACCCGTCTCGAATTTATAAGGTATCTAATTAGACATGGCAAAGATATCGATTTTGAGCAAACGATGAAAGACATGTATCATCATATGGGGACTGGCTCTAAGTCTACGTTACAGAAACTTTTCACTCTGTTGTCCGAAAAAGAGAAGTTTCCTGTCCTGATTCATTGCACTGGGGGCAAGGATCGAACTGGATTCATCGTGGCGATTATTCAGCTGTTTCTGGGAATTCCCTACGAAAGCGTGATTGAGGACTACTTGCATTCCAATATATGCATCGGGCCACGTATGAAAAAAGCCGAGAAACTGATCCGACTGATGAGCTTTTACCGAGTGCCTGCAGAGCGGATCAGACCCATGCTGGAGGTGAAGCGCGATTATCTGGAGGACGTGCTAGAGGGAATTATGAGCCGGCATACAAACATTGAGGGATACTTAAAAAACGAATGCGGCGTTTCGCAGCAGCACCTGGAACGCTTCAAAGAAGTCGTTTTAGAGTAACGAGATGGACTAACTTAATTGAAGATATTTGGGATCATTCTGCTGAATAAGGCGGGGCATTAGATTTCCGAAGAAAATAAAGTTTTAGACTGACTCCAACAAAAAAACGAGCGGCAGCCTTGAACTATAAATAAAGTCCGAGACTACCGCTGTCTTATTAATGTCGTCTTATGTTTATTACATGATTTTATACATATGGTTCAACAATTCAACTATCGTTTCTTTCGGATAAAGGAATTGCATCCGAGCCATTTCAATAGTTCGGTAAATATAGGAGGCAATCTCTTCAATTTTGTCCTTTTCGATATGAACTTGCTCTAGTTTGACCGGAGCACCGATACTAACAAACCAGTTGGTTGACGCCTCGATGCCTGCTTCCGCTGTTGCAAGTCGAATACATTTCGTGCAAATTGTTCATATCTTGTTGGATTCATGGGTAGATGCCAATTCATCCATGCCGGATAAACGACTGCGAGACCAGCACCATGGGGAACATCATACAAAGCTGAAAGAGAATGCTAAATTAAATGGGTGTCATAGCGATTTCCCCCACCCCGGCGAATGTATCCTGAATACAGAACAATTTGTCTGAATGACTGATAGGTCAAATCCGTAATTGGCACAAGTTCATCGTAGATTTGCCTATGTATCGCAGCAAAACCCCCTAAGAACTATCTTCTGATCTTGAGGCCCCCATGTAGCCAATTAGACACTCTCTCTTATCTTTGGCATCTAATGCCAACATAATCTATAACAAAGAACAGGCAATAGACGCTAAATTTCCTGCGTTTTGACGGTACGACTGCCTATACAATCCCTTTCCTACATCCATATCATAGAAAATACCTTATGTGTGAAGGGGGAGAAAATTTGGCAATCATACGCCAAGGATCTTGTATCGGGGTATTGTATCGACCGACCGCGGACGGCTGTATAGCATCGCAATGTCAAACGTACTCAGGCGGGTGTCACTGTGTCCATAATGGCAGGTTGGTGGGAGCAGTAAAGAAACTGGGTAATACACTGATCCACATTTCCAAAACGTTAGATACGACGAATTTGAAATCACTGGATGGGATTTTGCTACGGCACTGGAACATTCGTAACAGTAAAGACAAAAACTCGATCTTTCTTGAAAATTTATTTATTCCTATATCCCGATTGGAAGCAGTACAAATAACACCTTTCAGAAATCTTGATCGTCCTGTGCCTAAGCCGGGCAACCCGTGTTCTCAACCGGCACCTGGCACGGTACGCAAACCAAACATCATTTATCCGGGGGATTGTATGGGCATCCGTTTTCAGAAAATCAACCATTTATGGGATATCAAGAATGGCAAGTTTCTCTTTTGGCAAAAGTCCGGAATTCCTCATTGCCAATGGAATACGAAACTGCAAAATAAACCAGACAGGGTGTGGTACGCTCACTGGATTGTCAGAAAAATGAGTCCTCACTTTCAATCCGTTGCCTCAGATCGTGGATCTGCTTCAGCCGGGAAGGAAACAAATATCACTCTCCACCCAATCACCGGCTTCAACCCCAAGGAGGGGACGACTGTAATAATTACAAGGTTGAATCATACCTCGATAAAACGAATATTGACCTATCATTGACCACCATTTGTGCAATTTGTTGTGGCTTTAAAAACAACCGCAGAGCAGTTGACTAAAATCAATGACAATTGTGAGGGATTACATTGGTAGACACACACATCGAGACACTAACTGACATTTCGCTAAAGGTTTTAAATAAGAGGCTTGCGAATCAGAAGAACCCGAACTTTCAATTTGTTTTTTTGGGTGACACGTGGTTTGATTGGGGAAACGCCATCTTGCAGTCATTCACGAAAGCCAAGCAGGATGCGATAAGAAGATACCAGATTTTTTTATCGTGCTTGGACAAAGCGAGCAAGCAAAAGCCAAAACCCCTGTTTATCTTATATGGCGGAGATGGCGTATTTTCAGGATCTGCAGAACAGCTTATGTTCTTTAAAAATGCAGTGGAAAAATTCGTCAGGAAAACGAACATCGCCTTCTTTATGGTGCCCGGGAATCATGAAAGAAATGGTGTCAATGGATCATTGGTTAATTACCAAAATATCATCGGTCCAAGAAAAGGCAACAAGACTGTACAGGAAAATGGACTGAACTATATCATTAACACCCCGAAATTACGGATGGTTATGCTAAATGATGTTGGACCAGTCGCGAAACCGACCAGGTATGGAATTACCAATAGCGCCTTAGCTACCTTCAACAAGGGGATAAACACAAAAAAAGACGTGGTCGTGGTGATGCATGTTCCGCCAAAAGCAGGGTCGTTCAAAAGTTTCCCTAGCAGTGAAGCATTTCCAGTCACAACGCCGAATGATAAAGCATTTATAGCCAATCTAAGCAAATCAAAAAGTGTAAAGCTTATCCTGGTAAGCCATATTCATGACATTCTCTTAAAAGGAACAATTGCAGGAAAAACCGCTGTTTTAAACGGAAATGGCGGTGCGGGTACTGATACCCGCCCAACACTAAATCCGGTAATTTCCTCTTTTACCTTTATCAATAAGAATAAGTCTATTAGATTTGATGGGCAGCGATCCGTAACAGTAAACACAAAAATAAGGCCGCGAAAGGTATTTATTTTGACCAAGGACGGAATCATCAGCGTTCCCATCGTGTAATGAACGCAAGCTTTTTTACAAGAAAGGAGTACCCCTATCTGGATGGCTATAAGCTATTCGGACATCCTAATTCACTTATTATCCGATCAATCACACCACAAAAAAATGCCTGGCATGAATTAAGCAGACATTTCATTCTCATGTAACCGTGATGCTTGCGCATCATGGTTACCCCGCCAAAGGCCGACGGCGGCCACGACGAGGATTCATATCGAATTGGCATCTTTCTTACATACCTCATATCTGCTTTCTCATCACCCGTCAGCGTCTATTCCATATCCCCCGCACTTCTGAATCAGCTCCAGACTCGTCTTTCTTCATCAATTAAAGTGTATGCCTGCCCACATATTGGTAAGTACCCTTCGGGTAAACAAGCCACTCATCCTGTTGATTAAAAATGGGCGATCCGCATGTTATACCTTGTTTACGCACAAATGTCCCTCCTTGAGGAAACAATTGACCCTGCGAATGAGGCTCTCCAAGCACATCTACCTCAATTCCAGAATATTTTAATACATATGCAACCGTATTAAACTCGCTTGGGTTATAGAAATGACCCTCTTGATTAAAATAGGCAACATTTGTCACACCCATGAAATCGTAAAAGTTGCTGTTTATGATCAGATACGGTATTAATGGATTAACCGGATATAGTGCTATGCTGGACACGTTCATGCGATTCGTGTTTTTCATG
This sequence comes from Paenibacillus ottowii, assembly GCF_006874425.1. GTDB lineage: Bacteria > Bacillota > Bacilli > Paenibacillales > Paenibacillaceae > Paenibacillus > Paenibacillus ottowii. The sequence continues at coordinate 136,384 of NZ_VIJZ01000001.1, read as the reverse complement.
AATTGGTGAACCTCCAGCTCATATCCTTCTATTTTATAAGAAAAATCACATTCCTGGTTGCAGAACAATTGCAGCACGATGCGACCGTCTCCACCATCGACATACTGTGAAAAGAACAAAAGAAAATGCCTCCTGTAGTTCCTAATGAACCTGAATATAGTCGCTCTGCCAGCCATTCCTATGCCCTACTTAAGCTGCTGCTCAACAGGACTGTGATTTACATTCACATCAGCAATAGAGCCAGTCACTGTATAGGTGAAAAATACGCTCGCTCTGCCACCTTTTCCATCCTCTGCCGTCACAAACACCTGTGTGCTTCCTGCTGATTTGGGCTTTAACATAAGCTGTTGACTTGCTATTTCTACTTCTGCTACGTATACATCTGAAGTAACCGCATGATACGATAACTCATCCTGATCGGCAGCCAAAAATACATTTTGTAAATCCACTAGTGTATCACCAGAACCTATACTGCCATATTGATCGGAAGGAACTGTGGCTGTGACAGGTACATACTTAGGTATTGGCATTGGTATTGGTGTAAGATTCGTTGCAGAATTACCATCGCCGCCAGAATCGGTAAAAGATACTATATTCGCTTTAGTCACAATTACTGACGTTTCCCCTTTCGTTTCCGCATGAACAAAGTTGTAGTCCCCATACTATACTTGCCAGCAGCGTCACGATTAGCGCTTTCTGCATTCTTTATTTGTTGCTTGCTCATCAGTTTCCCCGTAAAACGGTTCATTCTTTTGTTAGTGAAAAGATCTTATCATCCGCTTCTGAACCGATTCTGAACAATATTAAAATTTTATTTATTCACATTTGAAACTTGATAATAAAAAAAGAGCACTTAGCCGGTTGGGGCTGAGCACTCTAGAAAGTTGGAATACTTATGTATAAAAAACGGGTTAACGAAAAGATCCAGAAAACCTGAAAAGCCCCCTGGAAGCAATGTGATTATTCGAACGGATACCGAAGTCCCCACTGTGAACGAATCTGATCCATTAATTTCATAATTCCTAATGATTCATCCAAAGAGATCGTAGAACTTTCGAGCAAACCTTCGTTCAAGCAGCGCCCGACTTCTTCTGCTTCAAAAGCATAGCCTGTAGAGGGGCGATCATCCTGAAAGTTTTGTGCCTCTTCACCGTCCACAACTAAAGTAGCCGATGTACTATTCAGGAATGATGGAATGTGGATATAGCCCTTGGTCCCATGGATATATGCCTCATTCGTCAGTCCGAGACGAACTGCTCCGTTAAGCATAGCCGTGCGACCTTTTCCGTAATCCAGCATGATCGAAAATGTCTCATCAACGCCCGTTTCCCCGATATGAGCAGTACTCCATACACGTTCTGGTTCAGGGCCAAACACCATCGAAGCAAAAGAAACGGGGTAAATTCCTGCATCTAATAATGCCCCTCCGCCCAGTTCAGGATTCAATAATCTTCCCTCTGGGTTCCAATCTACGCGAAAACCGAATTCCGCCTTCACCAACTTCACTTCACCAATACGTCCCGCATGTATCCACTCCTGCACTTGGCGAATCGAGGGCAAAAAACGCGTCCACATGGCTTCCATTAAAAATAGCTTATGGTCACGCGCGTAGCTGATTAGTTCCTCCAACTCTTTGCTGTTGACTGTGAAGGGTTTCTCACACAAGACAGCTTTGCCCGCTCGAAGAGCCGCTAGAACATTTTCTTTATGAAAAGGATGAGGGGTTCCAATGTAAATCGCATCGACTTCGGAATCCTGCACTAATTCCTCATAGCTACCATATGCCTGTGCCATTTGATGCTTGGCTGCAAATTCGGTAGCGCTTTCAACATTGCGTGATCCAACTGCGTATCCTTCCCCATTCGTAACGTGCTGCAAATCCGCAACAAACTGATCCGAGATCCATCCCGTACCGACAATTCCCCATTTAATCTTTTTGCTCATACTCTTCTCCCTCCCAGTTGTAAATTCAACGTAGACTTACACGATCTTCTTCATTCTAGCAAACACCTACCCTAAACAAAAGAAATTCCTGTTCGGCAACAGTTTGTATTGCGGCTCGGCAGAAAAGCGGCGAGGCGAACACAAAGTCAATTTTAGCAGGAATTCCTTCAGAATCATCTTGGCTAGGCTATTTATTGAATAGTATATTTGTAAAACTTTTTATCCACTTTCATAACTGGAAAGCCAATTGGCAATTCATCAAGAGCTATACTAACAAATCCATTCTTCTCATAAAATCGATGAGCGGCTACGAATTGCGGTGTAGTCCCAAGGTAGATTCCTTCAACAGACCGTTCCTTGGCCCATTCTATGGCATACTGTAGTAATTGATTCGAAACATTCAAGGCTTTGCCTCTATAGTTTTGTTTTACAAACATCTTTCTGAGCGCCGTCTTATGGTTTCCGATATCTAGCAAGGCAACCGTCCCTACTACTTCGTCTTCGCTAAGAGCCACCCAGAAGTTGCCGTTACCATGTTGATAGAAGTTTTCAATATCGAGCAGATCAGGCTGATCTTCCTTGGTTATGGCGATATTATATTCGTTTTGTTGAATATGTAAAATTAAATCGACAACTTGCGCTTGATACACAGTTGCGTACTCTTTTAAAAGGATGCTATTTATCATTGCTGTATTCTCCTATTATCGTCAATTGTGATGCCATAAGCTTTTCATTAAAATATAGAGATAACTCTCTACGCATATCTTCTTATACGTGGCCATTCGTACGTGATATTAAATAACTCAACCTCCGCAGCTAAACTGAGCTTCCGTCTATACAGTCGATGATTGGAAACCTTGTCTAGGTGCGAACGTTGAGTTAATTATAAACTTCTCTATACCGGAATTTCTATTTTACGCTTGAAGCTGTTCAAGAATTTGTGGGTCCTTGATCTTCTGATCCTCAGCCAACAACGTGATTTTGGATAAAATCTCGGCTGTTCTTGGATCTTCATCCAGGAACGGCAGGAAGATGCGTCCACGATGCTGCGAATGCACCGGAATAATATGCAGTGCTCCCTTCGCTTGCTTGTAGACACCCCCGCTTCCGAGGTGGACCGCATACTCACCAAGACTCCCGTCTATACGTGCATAATTCCCATCTAAGCGTACATTGCTGATTTTTAGCAGACGAAGCGATTCCTGCACAATGACCCTACGCATCTCAATCGTCGTCAGACTGGCCTCTGGATCAACGCCGCCTACATGAGCAACACTGACGACCAGATCGACGTCCCGCATAACTTCAGAGAACAGAACAGGTGGAACTTCCTCCAAAGGCACGCTCTTATAGGTTGCCCGATCAAAAAACTGCACCGTCTCCAGTGTAGGAGCTTCAGTATCCGCTGGTGAGAACCAGTCAGCCATGGCATACAGGTTCGCAATCAGATTTTCGGCATAGTACACCTTCTGGAGTCCGTCTTCATAACTGACCGTCCATTGGCGACCTTTTAGTAAGGATACCGTTTTATTCGGCTGCACCTGGTGTCCCGCATACCGACGGGAAACTGTCGCGTTGGCACGTTCATCAGCATTTAGCAGATACAGCTCACGGAACACCTGTTTAAATGGCTGGCGTATCTGACGGTCAAATAGGTCCTTCTGGAATTCACTCCAACGACCACTTTCGTACAAATGAAGTGGATGTGCGATAATCAGCTTATCTTCTTCTTTAATAGTATGCTGTTCAGCAGGAGGAGCAGTCAACGCTAATGTATCCCCGTTAAAATATCCGAGATGATCGCCAGCCTTGAAAACCAGTGTGCGCACCAGCGGAGCAAGCACAGGATTACCTAGCAGTCCTCTCAATTCCTTTACCATAAAGGTGGTACCAGACTCCATAGAGCGCTCCAACTCTTTGCGAGCTCTGCGATATTGATCTACCAGATCAACTTTAAGCTCTTTCAAGGATGTAACATACTCATCTTTCTTGAAACGAGCCGGAATGGATTTCAGCGTCTTCCCTTTGCTGACAATTTCAATATCTGCCGCTCCTTCATCATCAATGACGAGTTGTATCGTTGTAGTCTCATCCAAGGCATGGGGCTCAAAATAAGACCGGAGGTCATCCAGCTTGCGAGCTTCCATATCCCAGACGAGACGAGTTACGTCATCATAACCTGCGTTACGTGCCAAATTTCCAAGTGCAATTCGTGAAACCAGTGCCTCACTGGCCTTACGTTGTGCCCCGAATTTCTTGCTTTGTTCCAGAAACCTCTGAATAAAATCATAACGTTGACGGACATCTGGTTCAGGCGGCTCTGCAAGTGGAATCAAACTATAGGTCAACAAATGGTCTTTGTTTCGCTTGTCTTCCACTGATTTTTCCATTTCACTCCGTTTCAGCTTACCTAGCGTCGCATCCGCAAACAATTGGGAGCGACGATGATTGGCTCCAGCCGAAATATACTTGGCACAATCGTACAGCAGATCAAATCGTTCCTCGCCCAACGTCTCATAAGCCTCATGAAACCAGTGGATATCGAAGGCACCATCATTAAAATCCTGCGGGGCTATCGGTGAGTAATGAGCTACAATCGTTTCCTTCTCAGCCGAAAAGCCTTCATTGATATGCGCATGGAAGTACCATGCCGCACTGCGAAGTCCTTCCCATCCGAGATAACCTGCTACAATCTCAATCCACTGCGGAGCATACATTGCCGCCTCCAGCAGACGTTTATCTGTAATTTTAGTGTGCTTCAGCTTTTCCTTGAGCAATGCAGCATCCTCGCCGTCACTTGGATAACATGCCTTGAGCAAGTGGCTGAACGATTCTTTTTTGGTAATACGATCACCGTAGCCATACACATAACCACGCACGAACGTTTCCTTGTCGAGCCCCCCCAAAATACGGATAAAATAATCCATGCCTTCAATCCGACTCAAACCCATCACCTTTGGCGTAGCCTCGGTAGGCAAATCGCCTCGAACCAATTCAATCTCCAGCAGTCGATCAATAACTGTACGACGTATCTCCAAAAACTCTGGCTTGCTGGAAACCCATGTATTACGAGCATTAGTTAAGGTGCTCATATGACTTCTGCTATCACTACTGGCCAGCAGTTCACGATACACTTCACCTACACCGATCAGCCCTTTTTCATAGGCTTTGAAGTAATCCTCCAGATTCAGCGGAGAATAAAAACGATTTTCCATTCCTGGCCATTCTGCGTAGTTCACAAAAGTATGGAAAAAGCGCCTAAAGGTCTCATCATCATGGACTCGCCCCTTTTCTAATGCCACCCACGGGCCGGACAATAGATGAAACATTCCCATATCCTCTGTTGGTCTATCCTTAGGCATGCTCTGCATTAGTGAATTTAAAGCAAAGTCGATTACGTCAAATGTTTCAGCTCCAGCTGTGTCCATAAAATAGGCATTGATTAATGTGCTTACCTGATCGGAATAGGTCAGCTCTGCCATCCATTTTTGAACCTCGTTAATCCGCTCTAAAGGATACATTTGTTCGGCGAAGTCTTTACGCCATCCTTCCAGCAGCTTTTGCTTGTTTTGTTCTTGATAGCCAAAGTTAAATGAGAAATATCGATAGTAGCGATCCAACGTACGGTCCATAGGCTCTAATCGATCATAAAAAACAAGCTCCAGCAGTTCACGCGCATCTATGCCGCTTTCCTGCAAATAACGGTCCCACTCCTCATAAAGAGGATATAAAGACAGCCTGGAATCCACTACTTCATCGACCTGAACCATCCGTAGAGGGCGAAGGTTCGTTCCAATAAGCAATGTATCTTTGTAGCCTGAATAATACTCCGCAGTATATTCCACATCCCGATGATGATGAACCAGTTCATCCAGTCCATTCAAGAACTGCTTGAGCTTGTCCAATGGACTAACAAAAACATCGGCCATTCGGAAATCACCCAGATCAACTCTTTCTTCCAGCCAAGCTTCCTTGACATTCGGATCGTACAGGCCATAGCCGTTTGTACCTGTATAAGCATCCTCCTGTCCCAGCTTGGACAGCAGTTGCACCTCTTTGGCGGTGGGTTGCTGAATGATATCCGCCAAAGCCCGCAGATTTTCATACTGCTGAGCACGATCCGGATCTGCATATATCTTCGTCAATATTTCCAGTCCACCCAATCGTTGCAGTTCCGCCTTCGCACGAAGCAAGCGTTCCAAAGAGCCAGCAAGCTGCTCTTCCGCTTGTGAAAGCAACACACCGATGACACTTTGTCGCAACGAGCCTGTCTTGAGCTTTAATAAGGCTTCCATTTGCTGCATTTCTGGTTCCGACAGCGTCAGCTTACGCGCCTTGGCCACAGCGAACCCACGGATACTCATACTTTTGTCAGACAAACTGGAAAAAATAAAATCGCGCTGTACTGTATCCTCAGTGTTCTGCACAAAATGATTCAATATTTCGCCGCGCAGATTTGGGCTAATCTCTTCCTTTAAGGCTATGATTTCTCCAATCCAGGATGCGTCCATATCATAGCCAGCGAGATAGAGCATTTTTTGAATAGGTGCATCTGAGCGGTGATACAGATTTACATAATCCAGCACCTTGGAGGACTCGATAGACTCACCCTTTTTCATATGTACAAACAGGTTATGAAGTCGTTCAAAATCCTTACGCCGTTCGTCTTTGCTCTCCAACAAAGGAGTGCGCGCCACTTTAACGATTCGATTCGCGACCGTCCCGCCTTCTACCCATTCATAAAAATAATCGGTTGTATAGTTTGTGAGTATCCAATAGCGAAGCTCTGGGTCAGTTTCATCTAGATATTCTCTAGCAATCTCGAGGCGCATATCCTTGTTTTTAGTACTAGACAGTACATACTGGGCTACAATCTTCTGGTAAGCCGCCCCCTGCTCCATAAGTTGGCGAACCTGTCCATACAAGTCACGTTCCTCATGCACTGCTGTAGCCCACAAACTCATATATAGTTCGTTAGCATTTGAACTGATCAGCCATTCCTGGCGCAGTTCACTGGAAGTCAGTGCATCATATGCCTGCTCAATCAATTGGCGAACAACCCGCTGATTGGCGGATTCCAAGCCCATGCCCGTCCATACTGCAAGCGCCCGCACCACCGAACTGTAACGAATGAAGCCTTGGTCAATGATCACCTTTAACAGATAAATGAGTGCTTCTGGAGTTCCTTCATCCATTTGCTCCACAATGCTTTGACGCAATCCCTCCTGAAGCTTGGCCGCTGCCAGCAATTCGCCAATCATATGGTAATTCTCTTCTTGATGGCTCAGCAGCATGCCTTTAATCATATTGCGCGTAAGTAGAGCCGCCTGATTATCCCCATAAATAATAGCTTTTAGCGCCTCAAGCACCTGTGAATTGCCGTTGTCTAGCTCGTAAGCAATCCAATCACCAATCGTTTCCTGAACCCGGTAATCCCTGCCTGGTTCATAGTCTTTTTTCGTTAAATAATCCATTATAGAAAATCCGATACAGTCCATTCGGATCAACTGCACCATTTTTTTATAAACCCGGGAAGTATGAGCTGTAATATCCGAAGTGCGAAACGGTCTGCGCTCATACCCGGTGCTGTATGGATATTCAGTCACATGCTCTGTTAGATGTGCGAACACATCGCCAGTCATTTGTCCAATTAGAGCACGCAGTACCTCTGCCAGTGGCTTGAACAGCGGTTGTCCGCTTTCTGCCGCCCGTTCTTTCAGTATTCGCTGACATTCGATAAATGGCTCTTCAACCTCTTGTATGTAATGAAGCTTACCCAGTTCCACAACATACTGAGCCAACTCCTGTTGTTGTCCACCCAGTTGCGCTGCGCGCTCTTTCAGTGTGGCGAAATATTCTTGCTCATTGTTCTCCTGATGCATATTTCGTCTCCCCCTCTACCATAGGCCTCCAGCCAACATTGTGAAGCGTATAAATACAATCTCATCCCCTGCATGAAGTGACAAAGGCGCATCCAGCTCCATTGCTTCCTCATCACATATAAAAACCCTGTATAAACCATCTTCAAAAGCCTGTATCGCCGTATTTACGGCAGCCTCAATATTAGGAACACCATCATTATATATGGAGCCGAATCCTACTTTGCCTGTCTCGCCTTGTGCCTGGATTTCCTCTCCCGTAAGGAACGGAATCAGCTCGACACTCTCCTGCTTTTCCCGTAGCTTTTGAACATTCAGGGCAACGGTTGCAGTAATTAAATCTCGCAATGTTTCTGGGGTGGGGCTTAGATCTATTTCCTGTTGTGCGAGTGCGGGCTTGCGCTTCCCCAGACTTTTTACAGTTACAAACAGCTTCATATCGTTTCCCTTCCTTGTTTATTCACACTTTTGACCCGTTGTCAGCTGAACTTCTCGACCCTCATACAAACATCATTAATAAAGTACAAGACGAATGTTTGTTCGTATAATTATTTTAATATGTTCCTTATCATTACTCCATCACCCTTTATGACCAAAATTCACAGCGTTGTAACACCCCAAATCTTAAAAAGTAAGACTTTGTGCCCTGTTTTCGATGAAATTCATCCATATTAAGGATAAAAAAGAGACCTGCACAAAGGAGATCATCTGTTCTTCACAGACTTCACTCCATTATACAGGTCATATATCATCATAAAATAAGGTTTGAATACTTATTTATTTAGAATGCTGGAACTACACTATCCTTATAGTTGTCCTCAAAAAATTTACGTACTTCCGGACCAGTCATCCGCTTTGCCAGCTTTTGAATGGCATCGGAATCTGCATTATCCTTACGTGCTACCAAATTAATGGCAAAGTGCGTATCGTCCTTTTCAGTAATCAGCGCATCCTTCTTCGGTGTCAGACCAAGCGGTTTGGCATATGCGGGATACATGGCAGCCATGTCTACATCATCCAGTGACCGCGCCAGCATCAACAAATCCACTTCTTTAAACACAAACTTTTTCTTATTCTCAATAATATCAGCCTGTGTAGCATTATAGCCTACACCTTCTTTAAGCTTGATCAAACCGTTTTGCTCCATCATGACCAAAGAACGTCCAGTATTGGCCGGGTCATTGGCGATAGCAATCGTCGCACCTTCGGGCAGGTCTTTAATGTTCTTGTATTTTTTGGAGTACGCGCCATAAATGGCGTTGTAAATTGGTTTTACCGCTACCAAGTCAGACTTGTTGCTTTCATTATATTGTTGCATAAACGGAGCATGCTGAAAGAAGTTCGCATCCACTTCATGGCTTGCCAATGCGTTGTTCGGTTGGATATTGTCTGACAGCACGACGACTTCCAGGTTGACTCCGTCCTTTTTGAGCAGTGGCTTCACGATATCCAGTACATCTGTCATCGGTGGAATTAGCGTAGCTACCTTCAAGGTTACTTCTTTTTGCGAAGCTGCTTCCTTAGTTGTTGTTTCTTGTGCAGCCTGCTTCTGACCGCCGCATCCGGCAACCAGTAGCATAACCACTGCAAATAGTGTAAGTAATTTCAAGTTCGTTTTCATGTTGTTTTTGAGACGCATTCGATGAAGAACCTCCAAATTAGTTGTGATTGGGAAGATGTTAATGAGTTACAGTAAAGCCGCAGCCGCTTCGCGAATGATTTGATCTTACGATCGCTGTTAAAATGGGATTCTCTCTGATTTTTAAAGTAATTTATAGGTTAGAATCCCATTTCAAAGGCGAACGCTAACGCTTCTCCAGATTCAAATCCTTCTCTCCGCTTTTGAGATACTGTAAAGTCATTTTATTTCCCATAGTGAGTTGTGTAAGTGAATTGCCATACAACCTACCATTTACCGCTTGTCGATCCGGCGGGAGATGGTGCTTCCGGTGAACTGGATCGTTTGTACGAAAATAATCATGACGACGATGGTGAACGCCATCAAGCCTGTTTCAAACCGCTGGTAACCGTAGCGAATAGCAAAATCGCCTACCCCGCCGCCGCCCACAATCCCCATCACTGTGGAGTAGGAGATGAAGCTAATGGTGGATGTGGTCAGGCCTAATACCAGCCCGGAACGGGCTTCCACGTATAGAAATTTAAAAATAAGCTGGAGGGTGGATGCTCCCATAGACGTAGCGGCTTCAATCACACCCTTGGGCACCTCAAGTAGTGATTGCTCCACCAGCCTCGAATAATAGGCAATGGCCACCACGGACAAGGGAACGGTAGCAGCCATCGTGCCCAGTGCCGTGCCCACCACCAGACGTGTAAATGGGATCATAAACACGACGAGCAGCAAGAATGGAAACGAGCGGATAACGTTGACCAGACTGTTCAGTATGGTGAAAATCAGTCGATTTTCATACTTTTGTCCTTTACCACACAAATATAAAATCGTTCCTGCCGGAAGCCCTAACAGTACAGCTGCTGCGATCGAAATTCCCACCATAATAAATGTCTCTCCGATGGCCTTCCATATCTCTGACTGATACTGTGCAATAATGCTTAACATGTCATTCATCAGCATCACCTGCTTCCACTGTTGAACCTACCATAGGGGCAGCTACATGTTTCGTTGAAAGCAAATGCCCGTCCCGCATTTCGGATACACGGGTACAAATATTGCGAACCACGTCCATATCGTGTGTGACGATTACAATCGTAACTCCCAGTTCACGGTTAATCTCCCTTAGCACACCTAGAATATCCGCGGTCGTCTGCGGGTCAAGCGCTGAGGTCGGCTCATCACAAAGCAGCACCGCAGGACGATTCGCCAAAGCTCTGGCAATCGCCACACGTTGCTTTTGGCCTCCACTTAGCTGTGCCGGATACTGTTCTGCCTTATCCGCTAAACCGACGAATTGCAGGCATTCGCGCACGCGTTCCACTCGCTCTTTTTTCGCGACACCTGCCAGCTCCAACGGCATTGCTACATTTCCACTTACCGACCGATTGTGAACAAGATGATAATGCTGAAAAATCATCCCTATGGATCGGCGCGCCTCACGGAGACGTTTTTCCGGCATGCGAGTCAGATCTTCCCCGTTCACAACCACATTTCCCTCATCCGGCCTTTCCAATACATTCATCAACCGGAGCAACGTAGACTTGCCGGCACCGCTGGCACCTATGATACCGTGAATTTCCCCTTCCTCCACTTGAAGAGACACGGATTGAACCGCATGAAATAGGCCGCTTGAGGTGGTATAATGCTTGTTTACCTGATGCAGCTTAATCATGAAACTTGGCCTCCTGATGATCCATTACTGCGGGAAAATGTAATAAGCCCGGCAGCCCAGGCGGGTCTGTCGAGCCGTCAATTCCCATTGCATTAATATACCACAGAGCAGAAAACGGGCAAAGCCTTTTGGTAACAATTAACGTACATCCGATACGCCTATATAAGGAAAGGAGGTACCCATTCCCCAAGCCAGCAGCAGCATCACCACAAAATATAAAATAAATATGATATCTACAGTCGAATAACCGATCGCATAATAATACGTGCGCTTCGTTTCGTTAGCAAACCCCTTAGCTTCCATGGCGATAGCAATGCGCTGCGCACGCCGGATACTTTGAGCAAGCAGCGGAATTGCGTACCTGCGGAGCGTAGCATACATATTCCATTTGGACACATGCTGATGCAAACCTCGAATGCGGTGGGCGTGTCTCAATGCCTGAAATTCCTCCACCATCATCGGCACCAACCGCATAGCTGCCAAAAAGCTGTATGCATACTTGGGCGGGAGCTTCCATTGCTGCATCAGTGAATAAAAAAGGTTAACCGGACGAGTTGTTAGACCAAACAGCAACCCTACCGCGGCCATACTCAATGCACGAAAGCCCAGATGCATGCCTCGATAAAAACTTTCCTGTGTAATGTGGATTAGACCCCATGTCCACCATGTCGTTACTCCTTTGCCGAACATCATCATGCCTGTTGAGGTTGAAATAAACACCAATATAAAGGGAGATCCGTACAGCAGCAGTCGCTTCCATGGGTGTCCTGACCAGACAAGCAATAGCAGCATAGCACACGCAACATTAAACATAACGTTCGGATCATGGATAACGATAACGACCACAAACAGCATGGAAAACATCACGAGCTTTAAGCCAGGATTCACACGATGCAGCCAAGTTTCATGATGGGGAAAGGACAGGTTCATACTGTAGTTCCCCTTTCTGAATCCGCCATATATCGGTACAATACCGACGGACAATCTCCGGGTCATGCGTAACCATCACGATGGCCGTGCCTGCCGCTCTCAGCTGCTCCAACATATCCAGCATGACAAAGGTATTGCGCGCATCCTGCCCAAAGGTCGGTTCGTCCAGCAGCAGCACTTCGGGCTCCCGGATCATTGCCGTAGCAATACTCAACCGTCTTTTTTGACCCAACGAAAGCTGATACGGATGACGCTCATCCAGCCGCTCCAGTCCGAACTGTACGAGCATTCGATTTACCCGTTGTCCACGCTGTTCAGCGGTAAACAAGCCCTTCGGTAACGAATACTCCAGTTCCCTTCGTACGGTGTTTGCTACAAATTGCAGCTCAGGATTTTGAAACGCAAACCCAATGCGCTCTGCCAGTTGTTCCGTGCCGCCTGCCTCAATTCCATCCACACAGTAACGCCCCTGTGTACGGAGTAAACGCATCATAGAGAGTAGCAGCGAGCTTTTGCCAGCCCCGTTTTCACCGACCACGCCAATCCAATCACCAGGCTGCGCCAGCGCTTGCTCCACATATATGACTGAGCTTACACCCCGAAGTCCGCTAAAATGTTCCAGCTCTAGCAAATTCGTTGTACGTGTTAAGGTAGATGGACAATCCGCAAGCAACACACCCTTCTGCTGAATCATAGATTCATTCCAGCGTGGTGAAGACGATTCATCCCAAACTCCCGGATACCACACGCCGTACTCGGACAATGCCTGCCGATGCGTATGAAATACTTCTTCCGCGCTTCCATCCGCAATGATTTCCCCATGAGCTGAAAGCACCACAATCCGATCCACATCATGGACAATTTCATTAATTTTATGCTCTACGATCACCAATGTTTGGTCTGCCGAAATGTTGCGAATGGTATCCCACACCTGTGTCGTGCCCTCCTCGTCCAACAAAGCCGTCGGCTCATCCAGAAAAAGCACTTCCGGCTCCATAGCTAGCACAGATGCAATCGCCAACCGCTGTTTCATTCCCTGTGACATGCTGGCGATCGGCATATGTATATCATCCGTCGGTAGACCCACCTGCATTAGCAGCTCACGAATACGGGATGGCATCTGCTCCCTTGGAATCTGTTTGTTTTCCAACACAAAAGCCAGTTCCTCGTCTACATACGACATACAAAACTGCGTATCGGGATCTTGAAATACAATACCAGAGAGACTCGGGATCACGGCAGCATCGCATTTCATAGGCACTTCTATCGTGCGTGGAATCAGACCACTCAGCACCTGAAGCAGCGTTGATTTTCCACAGCCGCTCGGCCCTAGCAGCAGCAGCTTTTCCCCTTTGTGGACAGTTAAAGACATATTGTGAAAAAGCAGCTCTTGCTCACCGGGAAATTTCAACCGAAGACGGGTGATCGAAGCCGCCACATCTTCGTTTGCCGGGCTCATCAATCTAGCCCCTTATAATCTTGTTCCGTTGCAGGTCTCAAACTTCGCGTAACGCCGGTTACCTCCAGCGCCTTAGCCAGATAGTAAGCGAATACCCCAGCAATCACAATACTGCCAATCATCCGAAATCCAATATACAAAACATAGTTCCAGGTCGATAGCTGATCAATGTACCCGTAGCTGAAGTCTAAAATCAAAGAAGTGACAGCCGCCCCTACCGCAGCGAGCGAAGCGACCCCTAAGTTTGCATTTCGATACAGAAAAATCGCAAAGAACAGCTCCGCTCCCAAGCCTTGCAGTAGACCATAGTACAAGGTGGACATGCCCCATTCGCTTCCTAAAAAAGCACTGACGGTTGCCGCCGCTACTTCTGCCAGAATCGCAACTCCAGGCTTGCGAATAATAAGATAAGCGAACGTGCCAGCCATAAACCACATACCGTACATCAGTTGCTCGGCATGCAGACCGAATGGTTTCATTAAATCATAGACAGGTCCCCATATTTTGTAGACCAGTCCAAACACCACGGAGATTACAATCGTGACCAAAATATCAGTCAGCTTCAGCCCTTTGGACGTTCTTACATTCGTACTCATTGTTGATACGCTCCCCTTTTTCGTTAAAATAGGCCTTCTGACCATAAAAAAAAGCCTGTCTGGAGCTGAATCTCCAGGCAAGCTTTATGCGCAGTCATAAAATGATCACCATACAGTACCAGTTCTCGACATATCTCATATAGCACAGTGGCCTACTGCACTGAAACCAAGCTAAAGTCAGGTGCAAAACAAAACGCCCTTGCCTGTCTGCAATTTTTTACAGACCCGCAGCTCATTAGCTTGATATAGGATATGAAACGAATTCATCGACTAGCCGCCACAAATAGGCGGTAATCCTGCTTTTTGTATCGTGTTCTAGGTTTCTCTACGCTGGCATTACCCAGATCAGATTTCACGGTCGGCGGCAAGGGCCACCCTCTCAGCCTGACTATCTCAAGCTCCCGACAATGCTTTTTAATTCACTATAATATATACCACATCTATGGCTTTGACAATCCTATAATCCGAAGAAACGTTTGGCTGTTTCCGTCGTCGCAATCTCGATTTCCATCATGCTCCGACCTGTACACTCGGCAATTGTTGCGGCAATATGAGCGAGATACATCGGCTCATTACGCCCTTCTTTGGGCTTCACAGGCAGATTGCGCGGGGTCAAAAATGGAGCATCTGTTTCAATCATCAACCGGTCCAGCGGGATATCCCTCACCAACTCACGCAGATGCTTGCCACGCCGCTCATCACAGATCCAGCCTGTAATCCCGATATACAGTCCCATCTCCACATACGTATGCAATTCCTGTGCAGTGCCGGTAAAACAATGCACCACCGCTTTATCAACAAGTCCCTGATGCTCTCGCAACATAGCGACAAAATCCTCATGTGCATCTCGTTCATGCAGAAATAACGGCATATGCAGTTCACCCGCCAGTTGAATCTGCTCTCCAAACCATCGGCGCTGTACATCACGCGGAGAAAAATCACGGTTATAGTCCAACCCGCATTCTCCTATGGATACGACCTGCGGCTGAGCCGCAAGTTGGCGAAGCTGCTGAATCGTATCTGTGCTGCAACTTTTGGCATCATGGGGATGCACACCAGCTGTAGCATACAGTTGACCAGGATAACGTGCTGCGTACTGAGCAGCCTCTCGGCTACTGCGGACACTGGTTCCAGTAATAATCAACGGTGTAATCCCTACAGCCGCTGCTCTCTCTACCACCTGTTCCCGATCTGCATGAAACGAACGGTGCATCAAGTTCACACCAATATCAATTAACGGTGTACCCCTATCCATCTCAATCCCTCCTTCGTAAACTACAATCTCGGATCAATCGGCTCCGACTCCAAAGATAGCGCGGCCAGGACGCATTCATGAATACGGTCTACCGTATCCTTGCGGACAAAACGTTCTACGCCCTCCATCCCAAGCGCACCTCCCATCAGGGCATGACGCTCCTTTTTATTCGTTCGACGCTGCTTCAGACGCTTTAAATTCTCAGGGGCCAGATAATCCATACCGTAAATGATGTGCAAATACTTCCGGCCTCTCACCTTGATTGCAGATTGGATCATCTTGTCGCGATTTTTCATCAAAAAGCGTTCCGGCTTGATCACAATACCCTCATGACCATCCTCTGTCATCTCACTCCACCAGCGAATAACCTCTTCCTCGCTTGCTTCATCCGTGATGACACGATACTCTGTCTCCATAAACAGAGTGGACAGTCCTGCCAGCTCCCGGTTTTGCTCCATATGCCACATATGAGATTGGTCAAAAAAAGTCCGGCTGCTGTGTGCCAACGTATGGAAAGGTGCAATACGAATTTCATCCAGACCGTCTACATCCCAGCAATATTTTTGAAAAGCCTCTTGAAACGTTACCGCATTCGCATATTTCCGTTTCATTTCCTCCAGCCAGTCTTCAACCTCCCGACCTATAGCCTTCGCCTGCTTCAGCTTGTCGACCAGCTTACTGCGATCCAGCAGAGCTGCTTCACCCACATGCGCATATTGTGCAGCAATTAGTTCCCGAGCCTTGAGATTCCACGGTACAATTTCCGCATCCAGCAGCACAAAATCTGTCTGGTTCCGCTCAAAATATCCGGCAGTCTGTAGATCCGCATTCAGCTTCTCCAGCACCTGCTTCCCGAGGTCTGGCCCAAAGAAAGGTCGTCCGCTTCGGCTGTAGATCGTGCCCAATGTCGGATAGCCTACATATTCAACAGCAGCCTGTTCGTTTTTGAATAATAACAAAATCGCCCGGCTACCCATATGCTTTTTCTCCGCTACCATCGTTTGTACACCTTGCCCGCGATAATAAGCCAGCGCCTCACGCGGATGCTCCAGATAACCTTCCTCTGCGGAAACCGTGGGAGCAGGGCTCATCGTCGGTGGAATGTATACCAGTTCCTCCATCGGTACTGTCACATGTGATACGGCATCTATATCGGATTTGACCGATTCTCCTTGTACGCGCACTTCACCATATGATTCTGTCAGCACACTGTAACCAGCGATGAGCTTACGTAAATTCGGCGGGGAAAACCGTTTTTTCTGCCACCGGACAAGTGGGCTATCCGGGTCATTTGCATAATTCTCATGAGCTGGAACGCTGACAAATTCCTTTTCCGGATAACGATAAGCGGTCAGCATACCGCCAAATACCACACCCTGATCAATATTCACCGTCTGGTTTACAAGGGTCGGCTGCGGTCTCGGATCATGTCCCCATACTACTATTTCTCCCGATTCATGTTCCACGAACCAATCTTTGCGGATGGGCTTTCCATTCGCATCCTGACCTTCCGTATCTCCATAACGACAGTAATCCGAAATACGTGCCGACTGTTTGCCGATAAAATGATCCTTAATCCCGGCATGAGTTACAACCACGTGCCGCAACCCATTTCTGCCGAAAATAAGATGAGAGGGTGCATGCAGCAGAAAATCTCTCAGCTCGCTTCTAAGCTGTTCCGCTGCTGCCTTGCCCGCTTGGTGCTCATATTGGGTCAGCTCCGCTGCAAATCGTTCATCTCCATGATTGAGAGTCACCTTTCTCCCATCAAGATAACGACCGATTTTCCAGCCATGATTGCTGTCAATCATGTAGGCGAGTCCGGCGTCCACGTGCTTTTTCCAGAACTGCACCGCTTGTAACGATGCTGGACCACGGCTCATCACATCCCCGACGGATACCAGTCTTCTACCGTCTGGATGATGGTATAACCCTTCCGGATCTTCTATATATCCTAGCTGCTCTATCACTTCCAGCATCTCACGATAGCACCCGTGAATGTCACCAATGATATCAATGCCTGTCCCTATATCAT
The DNA here is from genome assembly GCF_006874425.1 of Paenibacillus ottowii. GTDB lineage: Bacteria > Bacillota > Bacilli > Paenibacillales > Paenibacillaceae > Paenibacillus > Paenibacillus ottowii. Next base: position 118,984 of record NZ_VIJZ01000001.1, on the reverse strand, counting down.
GAAACAGCGGTTGAGCACCACGGGCAAAGTTTATTTTTTCTACATCCTTCAGGATATAGCAAGCGTTAAAGCCTTCCTGCCGGATACCGCGCAGATTTCGCTTTAACAGCTGCGCCTGCTGCTTGACCCGCTGACGGCCACGCGGATGCTCCCTGCCTAAATCACGTTCCAGCAGCACAGATTCGGGTACATCCAGCACCAAGGCTATCACAGGAACGTGTGCCTTGGCTGCTAGCTGTACATATTTCTGACGGTCCTCAGCATACAAATGGGTGGCATCCACAACCGTCAGCTTATTCAGACGACAGCGCATAGCCAGAATGGTATCCATCGCTTCAAAGGCCTTGGCTGACATCTGCTGATACTCATAGAACAGCACGTCCGATTCCAGCCTAGGAAGTCCACGCCAGTCTATAAATTCTGTATCTCCAACCAGCTGGCGAAAATGATCTGAGGATACCACTTCCGTTTTCAATAAGACCCCTTCGCTCACCAGCTTGTCCAGTAAAGTGGTTTTGCCGCTGTTCGAGGCTCCCACCAACACAACCAGTCCAGCGTGGGGGAATTCAATCGTTCGTTCGGATGAGATGCTCATGCTTCCTTCAGCTCCTTTCTGCGCGTAAATACAGCCATTTGGGTCGGTTGTCCAAAACCTTCGACCTCTTCTCCGATTCCTTCCAGCGCTAATGAATAAGGAGCTTCCTCAATCCATTGCTCGCATCGTTCACGAAACTCGCTTCTGCTCCATTCAAAACGGTGATCGCTATGTCGCAGCTCTTGCTGATCCATACGATATACTTCATTATATTCGCGATTGGGAGTCGTCACGATCAGCACACCTGGCTGATATTCGGTCACAATCGTATACATCACCCGGTTCAGACGATGCTCATCCACGTGCTCAATGACTTCACACAGGATCATCACATCTTTTCCTCGCAATTGTTCATCATAATAAAAGAGAGAGCCCGTCATAGGGATAGGGCTGATTGCGTCGGCATGCCTTTCCAGCTTGGCAAAACGTTCTATAGCCCTCACCTGTGCATATGCAGACGGCTCCACCGCCCAAATCTCTTCAATGCCCTTCATTCGGGCCAAGCGAGCCGAAAGCTTCCCTTCCCCTGAACCAAAATCTACGATTTTCTGTCTTCGGGGCAGCTTGCGAATCACATCCATAATGGCTTGATACCGCAACTCATTGAGCCGTACCGCAGGCTGTTGTTTCTCTGCCTCCAGGGACTGTTCTTGCTGCTGAACCTGTTCGTGGCTATTATTTCGTTCTTGGATCGCCTGTTTTTCAGTAGTCGCTTCAGCAGCCTCCAATTGCTCAAACTGCTCAATCAGATTGGTAAAATGAAGCGTGCGTCGAATGATGAGCTCGCGCAGCGGATGCGCTGACAGCCAGCCTTCACCGTAACGTTTCAGCTTGTCCAACTCTTCTTCACTGATATAGTAATGTTTATAATTATCCAGCACCGGAATCAACAGCAATAACTGACGTAGCGCATATTGCACCGTCTGTTGGCCACTTAGCGTGACATATCTGACGGTGCTTCGATTTTTTAGCTGAAAAGCATAATCCGCTTTCCCTCGTTCTATGGTCACTTGATAGCCCAGCGGTGCAAATAGTCCCTCCACCACAGCATCGGGCAAATCCGACGCAACAGGTCCAAACGATAACTCCAGCGCGAAAGGATGCGTCACCCATGCTGCATAGTCTTCCTTGGGTTTGCCATTCAAAGCCGTGCCGAGCGCGCCACGAATATAGGTGCAGAACAAGCTGCTGGTTACAAACTCCCGGTCATTAATATATTGTGTAATGTCATAGCTGTCCGGACTGTTTTTGACCAAATCTATCGAATCTGGCGAAGCCTGAATGACGATCTCCGCCTCTTCCTCGGTAAAAACGGTGTACACCATGCGTACACGTGCGCCTTTCTCCGTGCGATCATACGTATTGTGGGGGTTCTTGGCGAGCAAATGTGAAATCATCCCGGCATTTGTGCCAGTTGCTTTTAGTGTGATGTGCATACTTCTCTTCTCCTTCCCGGCTTACGATTCCCATACTTCCTTCACCGCAGCGCGAAACATCTCGTCCAATTGCTGGTCACGTCCACTTTCCTGATGATGAAGCAAAGGCGCTTTATGTTCAAAATAAGCAATCTGCTGCTCGATAAAATCATTCACCACCGAAAGCTGCGGCTCTATATCCAGTTCCTCACCCGCTTTTTTACGTTGCAGTAAATGACTGATTACCTTAAAAAGTTTGGTACCTGCCGGAATGAATTCCTCCATCAATTCTACGAATTCCATCGGAGGCATGCTGTTGTATCGTTCAATCCAGCCACAGGCCAGCAGCGGGCGGAGCACGTAAAAATACTTTTTGATCTTCACCTGTTCACCTTGCAAATAATCCCGATAGTTTCCCCGCGCCATGTTCAGATAATGGTACATACAGGACTTCGGAGAGAAGGTTAAGGGCGAGATCGCACGGATCTGATCAGCCACTGAATATTGTTCCAGATAGGGAATCGGAGATTGCAGCCATTCCAGCAAAGGCGGATTGGATTTGCGAAACAAACGGAGTGCCTTTTTCAAATCCCAGCCGTTCATATCCAGCATATTGCTGATTGGCCGCTCAATCACATCCCGCTTATCAAAAATGGACAAATACCATTCTACCGGTCTTACATAGATAAATCGTACATCATAGTCACTATCCTGTGAAGGAAACCCCCATGCCCGACTGCCTGATTCACAGGCGTATATAATGCGCACCTGTTCCGCCTGCTCCAATGCGCGTAGCTCGCGCAAAATCATTTCCCGCATTTCCGGTTGAATGAAATCCCGCCCATGCTTCACATCTTTCATGTTGTTCCCTCCCTTGTCATTAAAGTATTTCCCGAATCTGTTCTCTAATCGACTCCTCCGTTTCATCTACAGATAAGCGACGAAGGTGCTCTGTCGCTTTCACTCCCCACATCTCTGAAGGCCATGCCTTGAGTACATGAAGCGCTGCGTGACGATTAGAAATCACCGGACTCCAAAGCCCAGCAGCAACTAGCTCTTGTCCTACTCCTTCGTAAGAAGACAAAAGTTGAAGCAGCACACCTAGACATTGATGCGCTTCATACTCCGGTCCAAAGCCTGGCACATCAGCGGGACCAGAAGCAATCTCTCCCAGAGGCAGGTGTTTTTCTGCAAAATCTACCAGCTTACGAGCCCGCTGTTCATCCTCTGTCTTGATGAGTTCAAAGTATAGATTAGACTTGACTGGTTTTTTGCTTAATTGATCAAATAGCACAGGCCATACATCTAGCGCTAGCATTCGAGCTGCGCGAATGGCACAGTGGAGATGCGGTGAATCTGCATGCAGCAGCTCCTGCTCTACCCGCTTTACCCACTGCGGATCATCCATCATCTGCTGGCAAATCGACGCATAACGTTTACGCAATTCCGGCGTCCATTCATACTCATAACGTGCCTCCCATGAATCGTCTTCTTCACCCAGAAAATCTGCAATATCCATGATGATCGTAAAATGCTTCACAGTCGTACACATGGTCTTAGCATGACGAAGGTAGTTGCCTATAACCATAGCGGCATGCTCATAATCATCTATACTTTCCGCAGGTCCACCTGCTGCCAGCAACGCTGACAGAATATCGCCCGCTCCGTCAAACAGTTCCTGATCAATGTGCGGTACAGCGATGGCTGTATGCAGCTCGCCTTTATGGGCGCACTCATACGCAAGATACTCATACATGACATTGTTGCGGAATCCTTCCCGTAATAACCAATCACGTATTTCCTGTCGCGCAGGCTCCAGCCGTTCCACGACGTGAATCCGTCCCCAACCGTGTACCTGTGAGGCTAACTTATATAACTGCTCATTGGCCTGCTCCGAAATATTACGGATAGCTACAGCCGCATATAGCGTGAATTCATCATGTTTTGCTAGCGTTAAAATAAGCTCGTGGTGCTGCTCTGTCTCCAGCAATCCCAGCAATGCAATGCCGAACTTCACTACATTGCGATGTGCTCCGTGTTCAGCCAGCCAACGCGCCTCCTCATACAATCGATCCGGCTGAATTGCTGGATGCTCACGCACCGCATCTAGCAGCGGATCTATCAGGCTGAGCGCATTTTCCTCCATCAAGCGTATATACGTCTCACGTCTTGTCTTCATCCCTGGCTTACGGCATTGTCTGGACAACAACTGCGCCAAATCCTTAACTTTTTCAGCCTCTCCATCTCCGCCAGCGCCATGATGCCCAAACGCTCCATCCAGCCCTCCTGCCACCCAACGCATCGTGTGACCTGCCCAGTATTCTTCATCATCTGGCAATTGATCATCCACAAGCCTGCCCTGAGAGTCCAATCCCTGCTTAATCGTTTCATAAATCGATAGCTTACCTACCCATGGATATAACACTTCATTTTTGAATCGTCCAAACATGTTGCATCACCCTTCTGTTATGTATTGCTCTTTACTTAACGTGCTACCTTATATCCTTATAATCCTTTATTTTGGAAGTCATGAACATGGCGAAAGTATTACAAAGATGAATAAATTACCTTTTTCCTGCCTTCCTTCCCTGTTAGAATAAAGGGATACTTATTTTCGGAGAACGGCTACAGAAACGGGGAATGCATCATGGCGAGAGAGAGTTTTGATAAAGAAATTCAATTCCTGCGTATGCTCACACTAACAAGCGGCGCTTATAATCGACAGCAATTTGCAGACAGACTTGGCATTTCGGTACATACCTTTGATAAAACGATCCGGCGCCTCAAGGAAATCGTCCAATCCGTACAACAGCAGCTGCCTGCGGAACAGGGACATGATTTTAATGAGATGCTGCGCTTTAATTATTACGAATCCGCTGATCCATTGCTGTTATTCCTGTTTCGGGCCAAATCGCTCAAGGAATCAGAAAGTGTCCGCTTATCCCTTCTGCTGACAGCGCTACAGTCACAGTCTATGACTACCATGGAACTGTTGGATGCTTGCTGCAATGGTCTGCCTTCCGACAGTTCACTGCCAGATGAGAAAACAATTCGTTCTGATCTGAAATATCTGGTCGAAGTCGGCGTGGTTCGTAAGGAGCCTGGCGGCAGGCCCTATCGCTATGCTGTCCGCAACGATCTGGTGACAGAACTGACGGACGAGGAATTACTGGATCTATATGATTTTGTGGACATTATGGCCAACACCCAGCTCCCCTCTGTGCAGGGATATCTGTTACGAGATCATCTTAAAAAAGCCATGCGCCGTCAGCTCGGAGATCGGGAGATAGCAGAGCCTTTTTTATATAAATACCATTATTATTCGCGCATTCTGGACGAAGCCCATATTCATCCACTGCTGCATGCCATTCGGCAACGCCGCTGTGTAACTTTTTTATATTTTTCGGCATCCAAACGAAGCATGTACGGGTCACAGAACACAAACCCACTCTTTGAAAAAGAGACTGAAGGCTGTGAACATACCATTCTGCCCCTGCAAGTCATCTATGATCATCAATATGGACGTTGGTATGTGCTTGGTCATGTGGGCGGCAAAGGAATCATGAAGTTTCGGATGGAGGGTATGACCCAATTGGTGGAGGGCAAGCCTGTTCCAGAGCAGCTTTATGCCGACCTGTTAGCCGTGTTGGAAGAAAAAATGCGGTATAGCTGGCTTGTTGATACGGGTCGTCCCGTGAAGGTGCGGGTACGTTTTTTTAATCCCGAAGGGGCGAAGCGCAACTTTATTCGGGAACGTGTGCTGTCACAGGGACAATGGGGTACGATTACGGAGGAAGAAAGTGAATCCTTTATCTATGAAATCACAGTGAATGGAATCACTGAGATTAAACCGTGGATTCGCAGCTTCGGATCAAGTTGTGAGGTATTGGAGCCCCAGCGGCTGCGTAAGGAATTCAGACAGGAATGGAAGGAGCTGCAAGCCTATTATGAGCCTGTTCGAGAAAATATTTAACTATCAGATCGTCTCACGGCTGGATGAATCGGGTGCTTTTGCTACCACCTCGCAGGAAAGAGTCTGGCTTAAGTCTATGCTTGCAGACTCGGCAGCAACAGAGGCTTTTACCCCGTCTACACTTGATAAGCTTCGGCAATTACTTGCAGACGACGAACCTCTGGAGGCCGATGGCAGCCTACGCGAAAAGGCAGGGGTTCCTACTGCTTCGGTTTATCATCCACTCCTGCGTGAATTGCGTTCCATTCTGCGAACCCGTTCTGGCATTTGTATGACCTATAAACTGCGCAACGGTCGCCTGCATGAGCGAATGTGCGGATTCCCCTATAAGCTGGAGTTTTCCATGGTCAAAAAAGAATGGAGTCTACTCTGGTATAATCGCCGACACCGCGCATTTATGTCCACAAAACTGTCCAATATCGTAACCGTTACGGAGGAAGAGATTCTACCTGAAGAAGCCGAGAAGTTTACCCAACGTATACTCGGTATACTGGAGTCGCGCAAAGAACAGGGCATCATCGAAATTATTCCTGTATACAACGGTGAAATGTCTCGTATTTTATATGCTTTTTCCTGTTTTGAAAAGGAGGTTGAATATGATCAGGAAGCAGATACCTATCGTATTACGCTCACTTTCCAGGCAGACGAATGTGAATATGTGTTATCCAAAATCCGCTTCCTTGGCAAACGTGTCAAGGTCGTTCAAGGCTCTCGCTTAATTTCGCGAATGAAGGAAACAACAGCCAAGGCCCTCGCCCGGTATGAAGAGGAATAACTGCCGAAGAAATATAAGATGTATCCACATAAAGGCCCTCCCGCCGTCTGCTAATGAGACGAAAGAAGGGCCTATTAGAATACAGTTCGTATAAAACGAGGTCATACCCTTACACCCGCATACGTCTGCTGTAACTAGCTAGTCCGTAATACCGGTTATGGCAAGGCTTGTCCGCGTGCACTGACATACAATTGGTACCATTCTTCACGAGTCATCAGCTCGCTTTGGCGTTCTGCATCCTGACATGCTTGGATTCGTTCAGGATTGGCGCTGCCAATGACAGGCTGAATCCGTGCCGGATGCTTCATCAGCCAGCCCAAAACGATCGCTTCGCGTGTCGTTCCTTTTTTAGAAGCCAGCTTCTGTACTAGTTCTGCCGTCTTACGAATATGCTCAGGCTTCCCATCCAGCGAACCTCCGCTAAAACGCCCCTGCGCCAGCGGTCCCCAAGCCTGGAGCTGAATATCCTCGGTTTGGCAATATTCCAGCAATCCTTCGCCAAAATGAACATTCGTCCCCGCCTGCTGGTTCACATGTACGGTCTGATCTACAAAATGCAGATGTGCCAGGCTCATCTCCAGCTGATTAACAATCAGCGGCTCCGTGAGGCTCCGCTCCAGAAAACGAATTTGGCTTACATTCATATTGGAAACGCCAAAATGTCGTACTTTGCCGGCTGCCTTAAGCTCGCTGAACGCCTTCGCTACTTCCTCCGGCTCTACCAGCGGATCGGGACGGTGCAGCAGCAGGATGTCCAAATATTCTGTACCTAGACGCTTCAGAATTCCATCCACGGACTCCATGATATGAGCGTATGAGAAATCAAAACGGCCAGGGAGCGTACCATCCGGCAGAAAAATGCCGCATTTGGACTGAATTACGATTTGTTCACGCAAACCCGGCTGTCCCTTTAGAATCCGGCCGAAAATTTCCTCCGCTTTCCCCATACGATAGATATCCGCATGATCAAACATCGTAATCCCGATGGATTGTGCAGCTTCTACAGCTCTCTCCGCTTCAAGGACATGCTCCTGCGTAAACGGTGCATGGCTCCATTCTCCACCAAAAGGCATGCAACCGAGTACCAGCCGACTATCGGAGATTCCGCGTTTCTGTAAAGGCATAATCTTCATGCTGCTCCTCCTTCAACCCTCAACGTTTTCCTTGCTTTATCAACATTTTGAATAGTTTGTGAAATCGCTATCACACACCTATTTTACCACTTACTTACGTTCGTGTATCCCTTTGGCCCCATTCCGCGTCTTTTTATCCGAAAATCCCCATGCTCAGATAACGTTCTCCGGTATCCGGGGCAATACAGAGTACCCGTTTGCCTGCTCCCAAACGCCGGGCTTCCTGAATGGCCGTCCATATTGTAGCCCCGCTGGAGGGCCCGACGAGAATCCCCTCCTGAGCAGCAATCGCCCGTGTCATCGCAATCGCATCCTCATCGGAAACCTGTATGATTTCATCATAAACCTCCGTATTCAGCACGGTGGGTACAAAACCCGGACTCGTTCCCACCAGCTTATGCGGACCGGGTTTGCCCCCGGACAGTACGGACGAGCCCTTAGGCTCGACCACAACAATCCGCAAATCCGGCAAGTGCTGGCGCAGTACTTCACCTGTTCCCGTGATGGTCCCGCCCGTTCCCGAAGAAGCGACGAATACATCCAGCTTCCCTTCCGTCTGCTCCAAAATTTCAAGCGCCGTGGTTGTACGGTGGATATCGGGATTGGCTTCATTTTCAAATTGATGCGGGATAAAGCTCCCTTCAATTTCTGCCCCCAGTTCGAGAGCTTTACGAATCGCACCTGGCATCCGTTCTTCGGCTGGTGTCAGTACGACCTCAGCCCCATAGGCTTTTAAAATATTGATCCGTTCCTTCGTCATATTCGAAGGCATGACCAAAATCGCACGGTAACCTCGGGCTGCCGCATTCATCGCAAGACCAATCCCTGTGTTCCCACTGGTCGGCTCAATAATGGTGCCTCCCGACTTGAGATGTCCCGCCTTTTCCGCCTCGGCAATCAAATTGCCCGCTGCCCGATCTTTGACACTGCCGCTTGGATTAAAATACTCCAGCTTCACATAGACTTCCGCATCCTGCGGTCCTGTGAGCCGTTGCAGCCGCACACAAGGCGTATCTCCAATTAAATCCGTAATACTATGTACCACTTTAAGTGTCATCGTTATATCCTCCCTGGTTCATTCCTTACAACATCATTTCCTGTCTCCATATCATACTACCAAAATAACAGAATGGGCTCCTTTCAGCCTGCCTCTATTGTAAATTATACAAACCTTATCAGCTTAGTATGTAAAATTCTTGCAAAATGGGTCGCCAGATATCGTCTGGAATGATATACTCGCATTACTATTTTTTCAGGAGGATACAAGAAACTTATGAGTACTCAAGAAAATATGACAGCTGATCGCTTTCCCCCCTCCTTGCTATGGTTGACCCTTGGTGCCTTCGCCATCGGCATGACTGAATTCGTTATCATGGGACTTCTGCCTAATGTAGCCCATGATCTTCATGTTACGATTCCGCAAGCCGGACAGTTAATCACCAGTTATGCGCTTGGTGTGGCTATTGGCGCCCCGGTGCTTACCGTATTAACCCATAAGGTTCCGCAAAAAAAGCTGCTATGTCTGCTGATGTCCATATTCATTTTAGGGAATCTTTTTTCCGTCATTGCTCCTAACTACGAGCTGCTGATTGCGGCCCGTATGGCTACCGCGTTATCGCACGGAACCTTCCTCGGAGCCGGTTCCCTGATTGCGGCCCGGCTGGTTCGTCCTGATAAGCGGGCAGGGGCCATCTCGATGGTGCTGACCGGTTTGACCGTGGCGAACATTATTGGCGTGCCCTTTGGCACCTTTATCGGACAGCAGCTTGGCTGGCGCGCTTCCTTTGGAGCCATCGTGGTCATCGGCTTGATTTCTCTTTTCGGTATCATTCGATATATTCCAGTGATTCATCAAGACAAGCCTTCCAGTCTCAAACAAGAAGTCAAAAGCCTGTTTAATCCAAAAGTGCTGCTGATGCTGCTGACAGGTGCAGTCGGTTGTGGTAGCCTGTTTACTGTCTTTACGTACATTACGCCCATGCTTACCGATATTAGCGGCTTTGCCGAGCATAGCATTACCTGGATTCTCGTACTGTTCGGCCTAGGGGTCACAATTGGCAACATCGTTGGCGGCAAGCTCGCAGATTGGAAGCTACTGCCCTCCTTGATCGCAAACTATGCTGTACTGGCTGTTATTCTGGCCATTCTGACGTTTACACTTCAAAACAAGGTACTGGCCGTTATCACCGTATTTATTTGGGGGATTGCGGCATTCGGCATCATGCCAGGTATTCAGGTTCGCATCATGAACCTGGCCTATGAGGCTCCTTTGCTGGCCTCTACCTCCAGCCATTCCGCATTGAATCTGGGTAACGCAGGCGGCGCTTTTGTTGGGGGAATCGTTATTAATCACATGGGACTGCCCGCCATTCCATGGGTTGCATCACTCATTACTGTCGGCGGTCTGCTACTGATGGTGGTCAGCTACATGATGGATCGCAAGACGGCTCATACTGAAGCAATAGCAAAGATACAATCATAAGAAAAGGGACTTTCGTTCTTTAGAGCGAGAGTCCCTTTTTATGGTCTTATTCCATGTGCCTTGCCTAGGCGTTCAGCTTAACCAGCCATCAAAGAAGTCGCGGTATCCCTGCTTCATCACCTGACTTGAAAACTGTTCCATGGCATATGCCTGGTTCTCCAGAGAAACCCGGCGTGGCGAGGCAGCAGCCATATTAACCAGCTCGAACCAGTTTTTCTCATTACCTGAAAAAGAATGCGTAGAGCTGATATGTCCATAGCAAGGATGCTCAGGCTTGACGACGATTTTCCCCATCGCAAGCGCTTCGGTCAGCGGCATAGCAAATGTATCGAATTTGGAGCAGCTCCAATACACCTTCGCCGTGTTCATCAGTGCGAATACCTCGTCTTGCGTCAATGCAAATTGAAGTTTTACATTGTCCGGGATGTCGTACTTCTTCATGCTTTCCTTATAGCGTTCACCGCCGAACACCATATAGACATCCTTGTCAGGATTAAGCTGCGCATACTCCAGCACCAGATCTGGACGCCGATTCTCTTCGTCTCTACCAATCCACATCACCCGGTTCTCCATCACTTGTGAGGGATCAAAATGCTTTTCCACCAGCCGCTCATTAAATCCGATCGGGATCACGGTCACATCGGTTACGCCAAACTTCGAGGCCATCTCCTGCTTGAGAAAGGCAGTCTGTACGATAGCCTTGTCCACAATCTGATAAAAAGGCTTCATCATCTCATAGCCTGTCAGGGCCGGATCTGGAAAACTATGCGGAAAGAGCACGCTGTTTTTAAAAAACATGTTCAAATAGGTAAAGCCAGATACCGTATAAATTACATGCTCAATCTGCTGCTCATGCAGTTGGTCTAGTACAATGTCGTAATTGACCAGATCACCCTTTTCGTGCTCATAGCCTGGAAGCCAGTCATGGCTGCTCACATGGCGTTCCGGTGATACAAATACGATATCTATCCCCAGTTCCAATCCGATCTGCTTCAGACGTTCTGCAAAAATACGAGGACCTTGCGCTTCAGCAAATTGTATTTTTCTCATGACTAAACCGACTTTTTTCATAGACTATTTCCCTACCTTCTTTGGCTAACTATATAGAATCTAGGTCTTAAACTGACTACTTACATGTTTGGACTTGTCCCCAATCCATCATCACTGTACATTGGTTTAAACAAGCTAGCGTTTCAGCCAACTGTGACTCTAACTGCTCTTTTGACCATTTGCCGCTATTTCTATGCACCTCTGTACCCATCCTTTGCAAATCACTTGTGATTAGCAGTAGCATCCACAGTGAAAATATCACAGCAAACCTGCCATATTCGTGCACAAATGTCGTTCGATCCACCCTTATCCCCAACAGCTCCAACTGCTCCAGATAGGTATCCAGCAGACGAATGCGCAGTTCAGACGTCATGTGTCGGGGGAAACACGGATGGGACATGTCGATCAGGTGGTATACATCCCACAGCGGTGTGTTTAGATGAGCATGCTCCCAATCCATTACCATTAACCGCTCTCCACTCAGCGCATAGTTTCCCGGATGAAGATCACCATGAGACAGTACAAGCTGGTGTGAAAAAGAAAAATGCTCTAGCTGTGCATAGATACGCTGCATCTGTTGCTTGGAAAAACCGAGCGAGCTGCTAAGCTCTAATAGATCAGTCTTACGGTTGTGCAGCTCTGAAACCATCTCCTGAATGAGCGGCTTCGGTCCCCGTAATGGTATTCCAGCAAAATGCTCCGGCGGCAAAGCATGCCACCGTGCAACAAGTCCAGCAGCTTGCACTAGGGTTTCGTCTGTATGGAGGTGATGTAATGGGCCAAGGTCCTCAAACACCATCCATTCTTCTCCGCCATTTACGTCTGTATCGGAACAAGCTAACAATTGGGGATAAATTGGTGGTAATGCGGGAAGCACATGCTCATACACCCATTTCTCGCACCCCTTCTGATCGTCATTGGTTAGTGGTTTAAATATATAACTTTCAGAAGATGACACGTAAAAACGTTCCACATGCCGGCCATTCGTGCCTGTATATAAAATTTCACGATCCCGCACTAGCGTATCCATTAAAGTACCGTCAAGATTCACATATTGATGAAATAGATTCATAACCACCCAACTTTTTTGTATAAAATGTAATAGCACGATCATATCATAGTCCTCGTTCCGAACGAAGTCCAGATCGTTTGGGGGTAACCCGATGCACCCAAAAAGGGGCTTGTCCAAGCAGATCACGTGACCTGTCAGACAGCCCCCTATCACATCCGTACCCCTATCCTTACTCTATTCTCTACCGATTAATATTGAGTATTGCCGGACTCGCTCGTATTGCCGGACTTAAAACCTTTGAACAATTGCTTTACATTATGATAACGAGTATTCGTAATTTTAGCTTTGCTGTTAGGACCGTCCGATCTCAAGATCGAATCCTTCACGTTGGAAATATCCGAGTTATCCAAAGTCATATTCACTCTAAAAGTAGAGCCTCCAAGTTGGCGAACCAGCTTTCCGATATCATCGGCTCTAAAGTTTTTAATGTTAATTGTGCCTTCGGCATTGATTTGGAACACTTTATCATATGCATGGTATGCTCCGCCGCCTGTAATATTCACCGTGCCTGGTTCTTTAAGCGTTAATGCATCTTCACCGACATCCTCCCACGTTACATTGGAAATAGTGCCATTTCCATATACATGCACACCATCCGCGGCAGGTGCGGCGATAATCACATTTTTTAGCGTTGCATTATTTTCAAGTTTGAAAATAGGCTTTTGCGCCTCTTTCTGGCTTCCATCTCCCAAAGTATCGGGGTCAGCCACTACGGTCTTTCCTTTACCATCGTATACTTCTCCAGCTTTCACAAGTATGGTCTTATGAACGACTTCCGGGGCTGCATGGGCAGAATAATTGCCAACAAATAATGCGATCAACATACCGGATAACGCGATACTCATTCCCTTTTTCCATATTTTAGCTGTGTTTTTTTTCATTTCAATTCATCCCTCTCATAGATATTTTTTTGTTCTTGTCTCCAACTCTTCGTTGACTAGAGCGCAAGCGAGTAATCCATATCACCACCTTTGTACAATGAACCTATTGACCGATACATGTCCCTAAAGTAATATTTGTCTTTTTGTATATGTATACTAGGTTTTTGGTTCAAAGGTACTTCATTATTATAAATTAAACCAAACACAAACTGTAAATATAGCACTTACATTTACAATTCGTATAATTCTATTATAGCCATACTTCCAGTAATTTCAATATATTTCCGGCCAAATATATCCTTTTTTCAATAGAACACACAATATTGTCTCTTTTATACTTGTACAAATTTTTTTTCTTCGATTTACGCATTACATAACACTTCATTCTCCAACCTCGCTTGTCTGCTGTTTATTACTCCATTGGTAATCAAAGCCTCTTTTTATCGTATACCTCATTGTTGATGTGTTCTATACTATTGAATGACACGTTTGATGAACGTATAATGTATTTAGTGCTTTGAAGCGTTACATCTCAACATTACTGGTGAGAAAAGAGTGGTTATCGTGCAAAACAATAGTGAGATTCCATTAAAAGAACAAAATATTGTGCTGATCGGCTTTATGGGCGTAGGCAAAACAACGATCGGTTCCCATCTAGCACGCAAGCTGTATCGCGATTTCGTGGATATTGATCAGGAGATTGAACAAGAGTACAACATGCCAACAACAGAAATTTTCAAAACTTACGGAGAGAAGCGTTTCCGTGAGATTGAAAAAGAGCATATTTTGAAGCTGTGCAGCAATACGCGTCTTAAAATCATTTCTGTTGGCGGTGGTGCGTTCCTACAAGAAGAGGTGAAGCAGGCTTGTTTGGCTTCCTCGATTGTTTTCTTCTTGGATTTAAATTGGGATTCCTGGAAAGATCGGCTCAAAATGCTGATTGACACTCGTCCCAATCTGCAAAATAAGACACTAGAGGAAATCGAAGAACTTTTCCGTTCCAGACAGGACATTTACGCGTTGAATCACTCCAAAATCGATACCGATCAGTTGGATGCTGAGGAAGTCGCAGACTATATTATTCAAACGCTGAAACTGGGTTGGGAATTGTATGAACCTACTCGTGGATTGAATTAAGGGTTACAAAAAGGAGGGCCCTGGCATGCTTATCGCTGTGGTCCTCCTTTTTGTGTTCAAAGCGAATACCTTACTCGCTAGTGAGTAATACCTGCATCTTTTAAGAATGGCTATGCAGCACCTGCAATATTTCTCTCAGTTCAGTGACAGGAATCTGCCCCGGCGCGGAAGCTTTCTTGGCAGCACCAAAAGTCAGCGCTGAACCAAACAGTTCTCCAGTCAAACGGCTCACGATACCTTTTCCCGCCATCGACATTGTAATAATCGGCCGATCCGCATATTCTTCTGCCATCGTACGCGTGGCGTCCAGCAAGGTCAGCACATCAGCTGTGTTGGTGGGCATCACCGCTATTTTAGGCAGATCGCCGCCCAATTCCTGTGCCTTACACAACCGGGACACAATCTCTTCCTTCGGCGGCGTCTTTTGAAAATCGTGGTTAGAAATAATCACATACACGTTATGCTTATGTGCTGCTTCCACCAGTATTTTCACATCGTCTTCTTCATTAAAAAGCTCTACATCAATCATATCTACTTGTCCCGTTTCGGCTATTGTACGATTCAACTCCACATAACTTGCCGTACTGATTTCCTTTTCTCCACCTTCCCGGGCGCTGCGAAACGTAAATACGAGTGGAATATTTGCTAAAATAGACCGAATTTCATGTAAGGCAGCCTTTACCTTTTCCAGGTCCTCCACATGCTCAAAAAAATCGACTCTCCACTCTACGATATCCAGATCGAGTGTGCGTAAATGGTCAGCCTCTTCCTTTAACTGCTCCAACGTTTCTCCCACCATGGGAACACATATTTTGGGCGCTCCTTCACCGATCCGTACATCTTTTACCTTTATGATTTTTGCCAAATCTATCTCACTCCCCAATTACAGTTTCCAGTCGAACAAGTACAATAATTCATAGTATAACGCATTCTGAATAAGCATGCAGATGATTAGGTTCAGTTATTAGTATTGGGTATCCAGACAACTAAGGCTCATTAATCCTTATAGGGGTCAAACTCATTGGCCCCAGCCATGCATACCCCAATCGGCTTCAGGACATGCATAACCTCTACCGTCTCGGAATGAGCGTCCAGCACCTCACGCAGTTTACGATAGACGAACGGACTTTCATCTGTACCCGCTCCGCGCAGCTCAACACCATAGTTTCGAACGGCCTCCTTCATCTGTAGGTCCGTAATCTGCCCCCCGCTACGCGTACGGGTTTTCCAATTCATTTTACCTGCTGCCTGGGTACGACTCATAATACGACCTGCGCCATGGACGGTACTATAGTAGGAATCCCGATTTTCTACCGAATCTTTCCCACGTACAATCACCGAGATATCGCCCATGCTTCCTCCAATAAAGCCCATTTGGCCAGGGGCCGAAGGGGTAGCGCCTTTGCGGACCACAATGGTATCACGTCCATCATGCTGTTCCTTCCATGCATAATTATGGTGGTTATGCACCGTAAAGTCCGCTTCCGTCCCGATAATACCAAGCACCTGTTCTATCACATAGTCGCGCCCTGCATAAGCATAACGTCCGGCAAGGCGCATCGCACGATAGTACATGTCTCCCAGCTCACTGTTCATATCCAGCAGTACAGGCGGCTGATCCATATGTTCTCCCGGTGCCTTTCCGAGAAACTCCCGCCCTGCAGCCAGATTTAGAAACCCGCTTGCTGTTTTATGTCCAAAGCCCCGGCTGCCGAAATGATTGGCAATCCAGACCTGTTCCGTCGCTTCCTCCACAAATATATCAACAAAGTGATTGCCACTCCCTACGGTACCGAGCTGTTCTCTCGCCAAGGACTTTAGCTTGTCATGCTCTTGTTTCCCAACCGCTACATATACCGACCAATCCGGGTCATCGAACAACTCATGGTCTACCTGAACCTCATTCACACGACCTACGCCAAACGAAATCTGACGTGCAATCTCATCCATCACGGCTGAAATACGCGGCATAATATCTGCTGCCGACAGTTTGGTTCTTACCGCTTTATTTCCACAACCGATATCATACCCCACACCTGAGGGTGAAATTTGTCCATCATACACCACCACACCGCCAATCGGCTGACTGTAGCCTTTATGATGATCTGCCATCAACAGCGCTTGAATCACATGACCGTTTTCGGCACATGTGCGGGCTTGAGATAGTGCCCCCGGATCAGGTGCTCCCCATACGCGTACTCCATTGATTTCTTGATAAGCCATCGTTTCATCCTCCCATGTTTTGCAAGAAATTTATATGTAAAATTAAGCACTCTATTTTTTAACGTTGGTCTGTTAATAGCATTATGTATGATTTACCCGCTTCCGAACAGGGCGTAAGTATTACAAGTCCATTATCAGACATCTCTATACGAAAGTTTTTATTAGAAAATGAAAAAGGATATCCTCTCAGCCAAACAGACTGTAGGATATCCTTTTATGATCATTTAGAAACCATTAATCAATTTTACTGATATTTTTTGATGATTCCGAATTGATCCACAATAAACGGCTTGGCATCATTTTTGTTTTGATCAATTTCATACGTTACGGCTGTAAGTTTATTTTCGTCTACAGTGATGCCAACAAAATTCTGTACCTGTCCTCGTACAGGTCTACGATTATCACTCGGATCTGGGCCATAGACTGCCGCATGATTTTCTTCGGCTAGTTCAAAGAGGTTATAGTACTTATCTCCAAGTTTTTCACTCGGGTTTTTGTAGTAGACTTTAGGGCCAGCGGTTGCTGGGATCACATAAATACTTCCATCCGGATTCACACTATATTCAATCGTCTTTTCATTTAGTCTATCTTTTAATTTGGTAGGCGTTGTTGCTTTACCCTCTTGGTTGATTGGTTTCGTACGAGCGTAAATATGATCATGCCCTTGTACGACCAAGTCGATATCAAGTTTGTCCATTAATGGAGCTATTTAGTTACGGACTCCATTGCTATCCATGATGTCAGCATCTGTTGCATGGTTGGAAGTAGTGTAGGGACCTTTATGAATGTTAACAATGACCCACTTTGCACCTGCTTTTTTGGCTGCCGCAGCATCTTTCTTTAACCATTCAACTTGATCTTCAGAAAAATTTGCATATTTCTCTGAGTCCTCGTTAGAGTTCAGTACGATAAAGTGAGCATTGCTGTAATCAAAGGAGTAGTACGCTCCTGTTTTAGTAGCAGAACCCGCTGGCTCATTAATATTAAAGTGATCATAAAAAGCGTAGTTCTCATCCTCATGATTACCTGCTGAAGGAACAATAGTTGTATTTAAAAGACTTTTTTGTGAATGCCCCAACAACCAGTTCCACTGCTCTTCTTTGGTACCGGTATCTACGATATCTCCGTTGTGAACTACAAACTGAGCATTCCCTACGGTTTGTAGTGCTTTTTCAAGCGTTTGTGAAGACAATATGGCTTCATCTTCGCTTTTGGCTTGTGTATCAGCTAGATCAATGAAGGTAAATTCACCGCTCTTAGGGGCCGTTTGAAATGTTCCTGTTTCGCTCCATATCCCGCGCGCTCCATCACCCACACGATAATAATAAGCTGTGTCCGCTTGAAGACCTGTAGCTACAGCTTTATGGACAAGCTCTTCTGCAGAATTGGTTGATGGAGAGGAAGTGCCTTCAAATGTAAGAGCCTTCGTAAAATCAGCTTCAGAACCTGTTTTCTTGGTTACTTGAACAGTGCTCTTCGTGATCAGTTTTGAAGTATACCAGGTAAATCCTTTGGAGCCCTTGGTGTCTCCATAAAATGTAGCTGTAACTTTACTAATACCTTGATTTGTGTTCCCTGATGACTCAGCATCGACTGGTAAGGCTGACATGCCCGTAATCAAACCTAGTGCAAGGGCAACAGACATAGATGTTGCTGACCACTTTTGAAACCTTTTAAACATGTGTACACTCCTCTGTGCAGTTATTATGTAAAAGTTATAATTACGATCATAACAATTAATTGTTTATACGTTATTTGCTGAAATGTAGCACTTTGTAAAAATGAGGTTAGGTATATAAACCAAAAAAAGCCTACCGGATGTTTGCAAAATCTGCAAAACCGGCAGGCCTTATTCATTTTCTAGGTACTCTTGATACATAAAACTAGACTGCCCCATATAAGAAGCAGTCGCGGAATCCTGGAAAGCTATTAAGGTTTTTGTTAAATCACTAGCCACCTAATGTGCAGAAGAATTTTTCAAATCTGCTTCATAACGAAGACCAAATTGTTGTCTTGCTTCTTCCATCACTTCAGCGACTGTCAGCGAACACTCCAAAGAATTAATGGAACTGTTGCGTTCCCCACTCTTGATCAGATCCATAAACTCCTGAATTTCATAATACATGGGCTCACGCGTCTGTGCCTTGGTCAAATCCTCAATCGTGCCGTCCCGATAATGAATTTTCACCTCATAGGGCTGGCTGATTTTATCAATCACCATTGTTCCATTCTCACCCTGAATTTCAGTAGGCAGATAGGAATCTGTAATTTTGGAATGCATGACGATAGCATCCATATCTGGATACTTCATGACGATACTACCCTCGCCGTCGACACCAGAGGATAAAAGTACCCCCACCGCCCGGATCTCATCCGGTTTGCCGAACAATGTCACCATTGGATACAGACAATATACGCCCAGATCCATCAAGGAACCATTGGAAAAAGCCGGATTAAAGGCATTCAGCACCTTGCCCTGCTTAAAAGCATCAAAGCGTGAAGAGTATTGACAGTAGCTTGCAAAATAACGCCGAACCCGGCCTATTTTGTACATATGATCCTGTATAATTTTAAAGTTGGGCATAAGCGTGGATTTAACGGCTTCCATTAACAGAACATCGTTCTTGCGCGCGGCTTCGATCATGCTCTGCACCTCAGCCGAATTAGAGGCTAAAGGTTTCTCACACAACACATGCTTTCCATGGTTCATACATAAAATCGCTTGCTCCGCATGTAAAGAATTGGGGCTGGCAATATATACGGCATCCACCTGATCACTTGCAGCCATTTGCGCCAGATCTGTAAAAACCTCCGGCTGGCTGCTATATTTCTCAGCAAAGGCTTTGCCTTTCTCCTCTGTTCGTGAGTACACTGCGGTCAGGGAAAATTCATCCGTCTCTATCGCAGCTTGAATAAATCTTTCCGTTATCCAGTTCGTTCCAACGATCCCAAAACGCATCACAGTATCCCGTCCTTTCCCGTGAGTCATTACATTAATATATGTACTATTCTCGCATTCCAGCCAAGACTTGTCCACTATACCACTTGTCCTATTCCAAGCTTTCACATATAAAAAAAGACTGCGGTCGCTCAGCATAAATTACACTGATTGTACCACAGTCCTCGTATGCTTTTTGGGAGTTGAATCTCTACTTTTTGGAGATCACTTTGCCCACTTCTGTCAAAATGGCATCCATGGAAGCAGGGTCGTGCACATCGTACTCATCAATGTTGAGACGCAGTACAGGACAGGCATCAAATTCGTTGATCCAATCGGAGTATCTGCGGTGCATTTGCTCCCAATAGGCTCGCTCGGTCTGGATCTCCATTTCGCGACCGCGTTCTTCAATCCGTCTCAGTATGGAGGGCAGGCTGCCTTCCAGATAGATCAGTACATCGGGGTGCGGAAAGAACGGGGTCATGACCATGGCCTCAAACAGGCTAGTATATGTTTCATAATCGGTAGGGTTCATTGTTCCCTGATCAGCATGCATTTTCGCAAAAATGCCTGTGTCCTCATAGATGGAACGATCCTGTACATAACCTCCACCCGACAAGAATATGTTCTTTTGCTCCTTGAAGCGTTCTGCGAGAAAATAAATTTGCAGATGAAAGCTCCATCTTTCGAAATCGTGATAAAATTTTTCCAGATACGGATTATGATCGACTTGCTCTAACGAGGTTTTAAAACCAAGACGACTGGCCAAAGCGCCCGTTAACGTGGATTTACCTACACCCACCGTACCTGCTACCGTAATCAGGGCATTTGCAGGAATGTTGTAATTATTCACTCTATAAGCTCCTTTACATCGGAAACAATTTGTTCAAATTGTGCCTGGTTTTCTACAAAATCTATTTCATTCCCGTTCACGGTCAAAATACGTGGGGCAGGTGACTGTTCGGCGAGAAACTGAATGCCTTTATCATAATCCGCAATCAATTGCTCCAGATAGGCAGGGTCCATCTCCTGCTCAAAAGAGCGTCCGCGCTTACGGATTCTGCCTAGCAAGGTATCCAAATCTGCTCTAATATAAATGATAATGTCAGGCTTAGGCATGTCATCTGTGAGCAAATGATAGATTTGGCGATATTTTTCGAGCTTCACACCCTTGAGCGTACGTTCTGCAAAAATCAGATTTTTATAGATATGGTAATCTGAAATTACAGGCTGTGCTTTCTCAATGTATTGCAGGCCAGTATCCTCTAGCTGCTTATACCGATTGCAGAGAAAGAACATCTCTAGTTGAAAGCTCCACTCATCTATATTTTGATAGAATTTATCGAGAAACGGGTTTTCCTCGACAATCTCTTTGATCATCGGCAAATGCAGCTCGGTTGAAAGCATCGAAGCCAACGTCGTTTTGCCTGCTCCAATCGGCCCTTCAACGGCTATAAATGGGGCTTGTTTCATGCGGTTCTGCTCCTCCTTGTACTCCAGTCCATCCTGTGGACAACTATCCTATTGTATCACAAGGAAGTACACTAGAGGCATAGCAAATCTATGGATAAAACAAAAAAACAGAGCAGCTACGTGTGGCTTTATAGCGTCCCTGTTCTGCTTCTTTTTTTGGCCTGTCTCTCATTTGAACCAGCCTTTTTCATTAAAACGTGTAATCGCCTCAATCCGGTTGCTGACACCCAGCTTATCGAGAATGACTGAAATATAATTTCGCACCGTCCCTGTTGTTAAATACAGTTCACCGGCAATTTCTTTGGTATTCTTTCCGTCAGCAATAAGCGCCAACACGGTCTTTTCACGCTCCGTTAGCGGGTTAACTTCAGCATAAGCATCATCGACCAGTTCTGGAGCGTAAATACGTCGACCTGCCATAATGCTGCGAATGGAAGAGGCCAGTTCTTCACTGGGACTGTCCTTGAGTAAATAGCCGTGTGTGCCTGCCTTGATTGCTCGTTCAAAGTACCCGGGGCGAGCAAACGTTGTTAAAATAAGCACCTTGCAATTCAAGCCTTTGAGTTCCTCTGCCGCATCCAATCCGCTCTTGATCGGCATTTCGATGTCCATAATGCATATGTCTGGCTGATGTTGCTTCACCAGTTCTATAGCTTCTTCCCCGTTGCTTGCTTTTCCAACTACCTTCATGTCTTCTTCCAAGTCCAACAGGGAGGCTAGAGCACCCAGCAGCATACGCTGGTCTTCTGCGATGACGATTCGAATCATGACTCCACCTCCTCATTCGGTTTTTCAGTGATGTTGGGCACTTTAATGACCAGGGTCGTTCCCTGATCTGAACGCAGCTCCATACATCCGTTCACGAATTCGAGCCTTTCCTTCATGCCTTGCAGACCATTTCCCCGAAAAGTTCCATATTCTCCAGTAATGCCAACTCCATTATCCTGAATCCGCAGGGTCAATTCCTTACGAGACGGCTCAATAGTGATGGAGCAAGCGGTAGCTCCACTGTGTTTCACTACATTGGTTACAGCTTCTTTCATACACATACTCAGCACATTTTCGTTCATTAATGACGTATGCTCCAGCTTGGGGTCGCCCTCCAAGGTCAGTTCGATGTGAGCAGCCTTTAAAATTTGCCGAACACGTAGCAGTTCATCCTCCAACCTCATGCCGCGCATTTGAGTAACCATTTCCCGTACTTCTTTTAACGCACTTCTCGCGGTAAGACGAACATCGTTAATTTCGGCATGAGCCCGTTCCGGGTACTGGTCCAGCAGCTTGCCCGCCAAATCACTCTTCAGCCCAATGAGTGACAGCTTCTGACCCAAGGTATCGTGCAGGTCACGGGCGATTCTTTGCCGTTCCTCCAGCTTGATCAATTCCGATATTTTTTTATTGGCATCCTCTAATTGAACTTGAAGCCGATCACTTTTGTTGCGATTAAAATTCGTAATCGGAAGGAGAATTACACCGATCAGATTGAGCAGAATAAAAGGAATCTGCTTAATAAAAACGGGATTCTGAGAAACAAAGCCGTAATTAATTAATCCAATCGTAATAACCATTAAAGTAATATACAGTGTCGTAAAAGCGGACTTACTTTTAATATTACCAATTAGATAAGCGATAAATATAGAAAAATACATATAGCTGAACAGCAGCGTCATCGTAATCGATATCGCGATCTGTACACTGGTCCAAAAGTATATGAGCCAACCTTGAGAGACAAAAGCCAGTACATAACAAGCAAAAAACACCAAAATAATCGCGGTACCCAGAATGATATGACTTGTAGATGAGGAGCTAAAATAGTAAAAGGGCAGGATATAAAAGACGACCCATACATAAGGGCTGAGCCCCGTATTTCTTTGGAAAATCTGATACCACTTTTGCATCCTGCCACCCTTTTCTACTTTAGATATCCCTTATCTTATCATACCAATTTCCGTACAATGTTATTTTCTTTCCGTACCTACAACAGGTGTAGGCATGGGGTTTGAAGTGCGCACATGTTTGCTAAGCAGCGGCTTCACTTGTTTAAAGGTCAGAAAGGTTTTTGTGCTTTCATCCCACAAGCGGAACTTCAAAGATTGCAAACTGCTACTCATCGTGATCGTGGTCGCCTTTTGAAGCAACGGTGTCGCTTCATGCGCCTTTTCCAAATTGTAATTTGGCACTTTTGGGCTCAAGTGGTGAACGTGATGAAAACCAATATTACCCGTAATCCATTGTAATACTTTAGGAAGCTTGTAGTAAGAACTGCCTTCTACGGCCGCATTAATATAACTCCACTCTTCATCATGCTCAAAATACGAATCCTCAAACTGATGTTGCACGTAGAACAGCCAGATTCCTAACATACCAGAAACAAAAAAGATAGGCACCTGGACCAGAAGAAAAGCCTGCCAGCCAATAGCCCAGCACAACAGTGCATACAAGGCGATAATGGATATATTTGTAACATAGGTATTTATTTTTTCCTTACGTTTGGCTGTCTTGACATTAAACCGATAGGAAATCAAAAAAGTATAAATCGGACCTAGTCCGAACATCACCCAAGGGTTTCGATATATACGATAGGCCAGCCGTGTCCATGTGGATGCTGCTGTGTACTCTTCTACCGTAAGCACCCACATATCCCCTGTGCCTCTTTTATCCAGATTACTGCTGGTTGCATGGTGGATCGCGTGACTATTTTTCCATTGGTGATAAGGGCAGAGCGTAATAATCCCTGTAATCGTTCCCACCATATCGTTCAGCTTGCGACTTTTGAAAAAAGATTGATGACCACAATCGTGAAAAATAATAAACGTCCGTACCACAAATCCAGCCGCAATCATAGTAATTGGAAGCGTCAGCCAGTAAGAAACCGCCAGGCTAAGATAAGCGGCATACCACAATAGGATCAGCGGTCCCAAGGTATTGATGAGTTGCAGAACGCTGGATTTCGTGTTTATTTTTTCGTAGGGAGCCATATTTTTTTTCAATTGAGCTAACGGGAGTTGTGTCATACCCATTATGATCCTCCTTTAAAATGCAGCCCATACCTTCATCTTTGTCAGGCATACATGTTGATCTAAGCTCAGTATAAGGAGACCGGTAAATTCGCTGTAGTCATAAACGTCAGTTCGAGTATATGACATTTGTCATATAGGCAAGCTGTATCCTCTGTTTTCCAAATGTTCGCGGGTTTCTTTTCTAATGATTATTTGCTAAAATGTAAGATATATAACGCTGTATGTGACTGGCGAAGTCAGTGGAATCAACCACGAGGGAGCATACAAACAAAGCGTACCGTTCGCCTGGGAGAAGTATTTGCAGAGGATTCGTCTGTCTTGACGACCTTGTGCAAATACTTTTTTTTCGTTTTATAAGACCATGACACCCTGTTGATTCTATTATGCGATAAATTCAGAGGAGGCTCGGACTATGGCTATTATTATGAAATCCAAAGAAGCAGCTGAGCAAGTGTATGCAACGATCCGTTCCCAAGTAGAGCAAATGAAACAGCAAGGACACCGTCCCCATCTGGCGACCCTGTTGGTAGAGGGTGATCCGGCATCTGCATACTATGCACGTACCAAGCAAAAAATAGCAGAGAAGCTGGGCATCTCATTTCATCTCCATACGTTTGATCGTCATGTTAGCGAAGCAGAACTTCTGCATCTGATCGGCACCCTAAATGATGCATCCCATGTACATGGCATTATGCTGGAGCTTCCGCTTCCTCAACATCTTTCCGCCTCCGTTATTAAACAGTCCATCGCCCCCTACAAGGATATTGATGGAATTACACCTGACAACAAGCTGGCTACCGTAACTGGTGACGCAGGGCTATACCCCGCTACACCTCAAGCTTGTATCGAGTTGCTCAAGCATTACGGTCACTCCTTGGCAGGCAAAAATGTTACGCTCGTGGGCATCGGGCAGACAGTGGGACTTCCCCTTTTCCACATGCTGCAAAGAGAAAATGCCACCGTCACCGCCTGTCATGCAGGTACGCGTGATATTGCAGAGCATCTGAGCCATGCAGACATCGCCTTCGTCGCAGTCGGATGTCCTGATGTGATAACACGGGATATGGTTCACCCCGGTTTGATTTTGGTAGACGCAGGAATAAATGAGACGCTGGAGGGAAAAATCGTGGGTGACGCTGCACCGGACGTTGTAGAAAAGGTACATGCCATTTCTCCCGTACCCGGCGGTGTGGGTACCTTAACGACTGCAATTTTGTATAAAAATTTGCTCAAAGCGATACGTCTGCAACACTACTCCAGAGAGGTGGTTTATTCATGAGTGAACTGTCGTGGAATCAGTCCATCGGACATTTTCTAAAAGAAGCTGCAAGTGCAGCGCCTACCCCCGGTGGAGGAAGTGTATCCGCGCTGGCTGCGGCACTAGGCGCAGCTATGACCTCCATGACCGCTAACCTTTCGCAAGGAGAAAAATTCGCGCAATTCCGTGAACAAATGACGCAAGTCATTAGCAATATGGAAAGATTGTCTACACATTGCGAGGAACTAATGGCCGCAGACATCCAATCCTTTGAACAGTACATGACCGCGCTGCGTTTGCCCAAAGAAACAGACGAAGAAAAGCGCTATCGGACCCATTCCTTACAAACAGCGGTGATTGCTGCCATTGAGGTGCCTATGCGCCTGCTGGAAGTATGCCGGGACGGATTATCACAAGCCTACAACATTGTGGAAATAGCCAATAAAAATGTGATCTCTGATCTGGGCATCGGTGCGATTCTGTTCGAAGCAGCTGCTCAATCTGCCCTGCTTACCATTGACATTAACCTTGCCTCGCTCAAGGACCTGGATGTCAAACAAGCCTACGAAGCCAAAACAGCCGCACTCCTCCGTGAAATCGCACAAATCAAAGAGCAAACCTTATTGACCGTGCGCAGTCGAATCGCGAGTAGTTAGCTCATAGAGCGCACTAGCTGTACTAACCCGTATTTCTGCTACTTGCTAATTAGAAATAACCTCCAAACCATCTTTAATCGTTGGGTTTGGAGGTTATTTTATTGCAATTCATTAATTTTGGAAAACTTTTCTAAGCTTTCTTCGTCTATGGATAAGGGATATTCTTTAAGATCATTTTTTTCTCGTATATACATGGATCAAGAAATGAGGAAAATCGTATGAAAAGACGTGCTCTATTACTGAGTATCATCACGTTATTGCTGCTCAGTCCCAGCGTGTGGGCGGCCGGAGATAATTCCACATCCCATATTCGCTCCTTTGATTCCGGGAGTCTGATTCAATCCGATGGAAGCTTATGGCTGTGGGGCTATAATCAATCCGTACCAACTCGTGTAGAGGGTAAGCCGAACGTTGTAAAAACATTCTCTAATATCATTAACGAAGGCGATCTGGTATTTACCTTGCAAGACCACTCTGCCTGGTATGTGCCTAGAAACAACATTGCCGAATCCGTGAAATTTGTTTCCCTGGAAGGACTACAGAATCTCATAGCTGTAAGCAGTTTAAATGACCATGTACTCGCTCTGAACAACGAGGGGAATATATTTTTAGCTGATCGACTCGAAGATAAAAATACTTTTGGTCCTTTTCAAACCCTGTCTGGCATCGACGAGGTTGCTGATATCGATAGTTACTATGAAGAAAGACCCAATTATGAGGAACGCTGGATATTCCTAAAAAGTGACGGCAGTGTATGGAAAAACACAAAAGCCTTGCAGGGCTTCGAACCTATTCCATCATTAAAGGATATTACGGCAATTGCTAAAAATATAGCCCTAAAAAAAGACGGCACCGTATGGACATGGCCCAAAGAATTTGATAAAAATGCAGCCCCATCCGAAACGCTAGCCGTATCACAAATTCATACCTTATCGGGCATCAAGACGATCAAGGCTAATAGGTATTCCAATCTCGCGATTGATCAGCAAGGTCGGCTATGGTTCTGGGGGGCTACCGTTACAGGTGCCTTAGACAATACAACCTATCATAACGATAATACACCTGTATTATTAAAAGGGGTGCAGAATGTTAAAGACGCCTTTTTCGTTGAACGCTCCATTCTTGCTCTCACCACTGCTGGTAATGTATATATTGCATCTCTAGATGGCGAAAAGTTATCATCCCAGGTCCCTTTTACATTACTTGCTCAAAATACTCAAAGCATCAAAGCAGGTCCACGGCACATCATCATGCAAAAAGCCGACGGCGCTTTGTGGGGCTGGGGGGTTAACAAACATGCGCAACTCGGTATAGGCGATTATGAGTTTCTTTATAGTACGCCAGTTCCTGTGCAAAAGCCGATTCTCGTCCGTCTCAACAATACACCTGTCCCCCTAAGTAACGGTGTAATCACGCGCAACGGGCAGGCGTTTATTCCTCTTCGCTCCGTATTTGACAAACTAGGGGCTGAGGTCACATATGATTACAACAGCAAAATAGCAAAAATAGATCATTCCAAGGTAGGCGAACATTCCATCTCTATAGAAATAAATTTTAAAACCAGCCAAACAAAAGTGAACAGTAAATCTGTAGAACTCACCAATCCGCCCTTCATGGTGAACGGTATTGGTTATCTTCCACTGAGGCTCATCAGCGAGACACTCGGAGCCAAGGTAGATTGGATACAAAAAGAAGATACTATCGTAATTACGACGAAATAAAAGAATTGATTAGTGAATATGCTGCAGTCCAACTCTATGCCTTTGCCTCTGCTCTGTTCATTCTTGGTAATCTGCTCAATAAAAAAGCACCTCACTCCGGCTCGTTGTCCGTGTAGTGAAGTGCTTATACCCTGTGAATCTCACACCTATTTTTTAGCTTTATTCTCTTTCTCTCTTTCAATCAACATATCCACAATCATATCAATCTGTCCGGTAATAGCGATCGGATCGTAGCGATAGTACGTATCAAAATCATTAAAGAATACTCTATTCTTCTTCACCGCTGGCAGATTCCCCCACACAGCAGACGATTTCAGTTGCTTAAGCGCGGCACCCTTTTTGTCTGGATCATAGGTTGTCAGGAACATGTAATCTGCGTCATACTGCGGCAGTACCTCCATTGAAAGCTGCACCGTTTGTTCCTTGGAATTAGCTGTCTTTTTCGGCATATTCAGTTTGAGCGCATTGTATACGGCTTGTCCGCCTCGACCCGCATTGTCGCCAAAGATCCAAAGCGCGTTCTTGTCCGTCAACTCATACAAACCGAAGGTTGCCTTTTCGTCAATAACACCTTTCAGACGAGCGCGACCTTCAGCAGCCTTTTTATCAAAGGTGGCAATAAATTGCCCAGCCTTGCCCTTTTCCCCAGTGATATCCCCGAACAGCTTGACTGTATCATAGATATTAGTTGTGGTTCCGTACGGAATGTACAGGGTCGGGGCAATTTTAGACAAAGCTTCATAATTCGTATCCTTCATAACCACAATCAGATCGGGTTTGAGTTCCAGCGTCTTTTCCAAATTGGTTGGGTCCCCTACCTCCTTGGTTCCTTTTTCCTTCAGCAAATCGGTTAGAAAAGGGTTTTGAAACGCAGTCGGCTCCACACCCACCACGTTAGCACCTACGGATAGCAGTTCTCCGCCGTAAAAATCCGTAACAATACGCTGTGGCTTAGCGGGAATCTGAATATCCCCTTTCACCGTTTTAAAGCTTCTTGTCTCTCCAGTAGCAGTGGATTCTTGCTTATCTCCTGAAGTTGAAGCAGGATTACCTCCAGTGTTATTTCCGCCGCATGCGCTCACAAATACAGACAATACAAGCATCAAAGCAGCCAGCATAAAAATCGATTTTTTTCTCAACACTAATAGCCCCCTATGTAATATGGAAATAGCCTTGTATCTACATGATAATGATTATCAATATCGTAAGCAATATATCAAGCGCCCTCCCTGTTGTCAACTGAAAAGTGAAGGTTGTATTCTTTCACTTATAAAATGAAAAGACCTGCCAAAATGATGGCCAGGTCTTTTTTCATAAATCCGTCTTAGAAGCCTACATGGTGGGGGTAGGTTGCTGGAGGCTGCTTTCTGGTGATCGCTGTTTAGTTTTATATTGTTCTCCCCAATCCTTCATCAAGTTAATAATCGGGATCAGTGTTTCTCCAAATTCGGTAAGAGAGTATTCAACCTTAGGTGGAACCTGTTGGTAGACTTCACGGTGTACGACTCCGTCCTCTTCAAGCTCGCGCAATTGGAGTGTCAGCATACGCTGGGTAATTCCCGGACAGATCCGCCGAAAATCACTAAATCGCTTAGTCCCATACATGAGATGGTATAAAATAATCCCTTTCCACTTGCCCCCAATCACATCTAACGTGTACTCAACAGGACATGCCTGATCATTCCCAGCGGTACATTCACCAAAGCCGCCTTTCCGATTGCGCATTGGCTTTTCTCCTCCTTAGTATCATTTTATATACTACAGCACATTAATGTGCGTACTTCAAAAACAGTCATATATAATTTAATATTAGTCATGCAATTGATAAGCGTCAATTTCAATCACATCCATAAGGAGTGGAATTACCATGGAAACCTTAACAACCACTAAAGATCAAATCTTAGCTGCATACAAGTTCAGACATGCTACAAAAGAATTTAATAGTCATAAGAAAATTAGCGATGCCGATTTTGAGTTTATTCTTGAAACCGGTCGTTTATCCCCAAGCTCGTTTGGCTTTGAACCCTGGAAGTTTGTTGTCGTCCAAAGTAAAGAAATGCGTGAGAAGCTGCTGCCCTATTCCTGGGGGGCCACAAAACAGCTGCCAACAGCAAGCCATTTTGTGCTTATTCTCTCCAGATTGCCTAAAGATATGGTAGCTTCATCCGATTATATCAAAAATATGATGGAAAACGTGCAGCAATTACCTGCTGAAGTGATGCAAGGCAAAGAGAAGGTATATGATGCCTTCCTGAAATCAGATTTTGCGCTCGAGGAAAATGAAAGAGCTATGTTCGAGTGGGCCTGCCGACAAACCTATATCGCACTGGGAAATATGATGACTGCCGCAGCTCAAATCGGCATTGATTCCTGCCCGATCGAAGGTTTTAATAAGCAAGAAATCGAACGCATCCTCTCCGAAGAAGGCATTATGGATGCCGAGCATTTCGGTATTTCTTGCATGGTGGCTTTTGGATACCGTCTGAACGAGCCGCGCGACAAAACTCGTCGACCTGTAGATCAGATTGTAGAGTGGGTATAAAACCTTTTCTCTAAAACAAAGAGGGCGCCCAAGCCATTTCCATGGCCGTGGGGCGCCCTCTTTGTATAAAACTCAGGTCCTACAATTTTTGTCACTTCATACGCTTACTGAAAGTTCACTTTTTCCACGAAATAGATGTCCTTCAAACGAGATTTTACGCGCTCAATTTCATCTGCTGTTAAAGGAGCCGTTGGACATAGCTTGAAGTTTCTTCCGGTAACATAACTTACGTCCGTGTGACCATCCAGGTTGTAGGCCAGCCTCGGAACCGGTTTTCGGGTATAGTCGGTAAAGTCAATAATAGACCATGCCGCATCTCCATCCTCTTTGGATAAAATAATGCGCTGTGAGGCGTTTTCGGTCCACAAATAGCGCAGATTCGCTGGTGAATTATTGGAATCCATAGCCGTCTTAATGCCTGAGCCTCTAAACATGAGCGTAAACTCCGTATGATCATTATTTGATCCCGCTACCGATTCATAAATCTGTTTCAGCCCGTCCACACCTACAATCTCGACCTTACGATCAAGCGGGAAATGATTCACAAAGTTCTCCCATATTGGACCCATGTTATGGGTGTTGGCAAGTGCGTTAATGTCCAAAATAATGGACAAGTAGTTTACCGTATTTATACGTTGATAAGGGTTATCCAAATATTGCTGTACTATATACAGTTGTGGTGCCGCATCTGTCTCTGTCACATAGGGGTCACCCGGATGAAGAGTCCAACGTGAGGAATCTTTCGTATAGCGTGATCCAATCGGATCAATCGTAACCGAGTTCATGAATACGGTACCGCTATTATCGGCAATTCCTTGTGCGGGAACAATTGGATTGTCCTTATGGGACCAGTAAGGCATCAAAGGTGAGCCCTCACCATACATGCCGTTGACATTATATTGTGTAGCCGACCATCCCATCGCGGATGTAATTCGATAGTGATCTTTTAACCATTGAGTCTGTTCAGGATTCACCGTAAAGCTGGTCAATGATTTCGGGAGGTACTTCCGATATGGGTCTGTATCCATGCTTTCAAACACGGATGGTGATCCCATTGAACCCGATTGGTGTAGCTCATTGAATGCATTGTAACGGTACATATACAGCCACTCATCCATTTTTGCTTTCCAAACTGGAAGCTCGGGCGCGTCCAGGTTCGGAGACCCCGCCAGTATCCCGACTTCATCTCCATACTGATCGACGTAATCCAGAACCTGTTTAAGCTGAGGTCGGTTCGATTCCACAAAAACAAATCCGTTTTCCATCGCCCACGTCACTTTGATGTTGGGACCAAAGTGATCCATCAGCAATTGACGAGATTGCTTGATTTGGTCTACGGTAGTCACGCTTCCCTGCAGCATGATGGAGACAGCAAAGTATTGCTTTTTGCGTTCTCCGGGTTCCACCCTTAATTCCGCATCGGATGTGAAGTGAATCCCCTGGGATGGTGACTCAACCACAATTTTTAATGGAATGACCGAGTTCACTGCTGGAATCAAATGCAGATTGGCAATCTTTCCATCCTCGTCAAATATTCCACTGGAATCCTCTACCCGAAGTATCAAGTCGGACGGCAGCATATCAGGAGCTATAACCTCTCCTTTAGCATTATGAAATACGTAAGACATTTTCCAAGCAGCAGGATCTAAAGTAGCCGCCTCTGAAATAGTATACGTAGCCAAGTATACAGACCTGATTACGTTCGGTGGCTCTGCCGGCGGAGTCTTCCCTTTTACGATCAGCTTGGTCTGAGCTGTAAGGACCTGATAAGGTTTGGCAATAGTGACCTTCATCTCGACCGGAATGAAGCTGTCCACAGCCGGAATATTTTCAGGATGTGCGATTTTCCCTTGTGTATCAAACACACCTAACTCATCACTAAATGTGTATGTGACACTCGTGACGCTGGCAGCAGGAATGCTTACTGGTCGCCCTTCATGATAGAGCTGAAAGGATAGCTGATACGAAGGGTACGTTTCCGGCTGATTTGCCAGCTCTTGTGCCTTGATTACCACCTCATCTACCAGAAAATCCGAAGAATGATCCGGTGGATTTACTGGAATTACGGGTGGTTTGGGATTAGGCTCCGGCGGTGTGACTGGCGGGTCCGGTCTCGGCTTCGGTGGTATCACCGACGGTTCGGGTTTCGGCTCTATTGGTGTCACCGGGGAGACTGGTGAATCAGGGTTTGAGCGATGCCTTTTAGGCTCCTCAATGTCCGAATTTACAGGTTGTTGCTTGATCTCCGGTGTCAAGTCGACCGCATTCTTCTTCGATTCTTGTTGACTGGTCGTCTGAGGCATGGTTGCAGATCCAGTTCCTGATGACTCCAGTAAGCGCTTGGCACGTTCTCTCAGTCCGTCACCGCCTAACCATATCCGATAGGCAACCAGCGTGGCGTCCTGCCGACTCACAGGCTCTTTAGGATGGAAATAATGATTTGTATCCCCCTGGATCAGTTCCAACCGTTCCATCAGCCATACACTCGTTTGTGCATAATCTGATATATCAGATTGATCCACAAAACTGGATATACCAGCATGTAGGGGATCTTCATCAGTTACACCAAAATACCGGGCATACCATACAGCCATATCCTGACGAGTCATATTGTGCTTGGCACCGAATAAATGATCACTAATTCCTTTCGTAATCTTCTCTTCCTGTAGGGCCTGTACATAAGGCAAAGCCCAGGGTGACACATCACGAAAAGAAGTTGCGCCGCTGTTATTCGATGTTCGCTTTAAGGTTTTAGCAAAAATGCTTGCCCATTCCTGCCGGGAGATCAATTGTAAAGGTCGAAAGCTCCCATCCTGATAACCCGTAACATAACCTTGAGCAGCCATGGTCTCAATCGCATCAGTTGCATAGGAATGTTCGATATCGTTAAAGGCTCTGTCCGCAAAAACAGGCGCACTATGTATACAGAACAACCAGACAGCCAGTAAACCAGCCATGTAATGCCTAATTTGTTTCAACCTTTTTTCACAGTTCATTATTTGAGATTATTACACCTCCTTTACGAGATGACACTGGGCCACTTTCACCTGTACCTTCATATCAACTTTGAAAATAAATCTCTTTTGTTTTCAAACGATTTTTCATTACTGTTAACACCAAACTGTATATACTTGGTTTATCGGAATAATTCCCCTAGGATTGAATAAAGCCAGCAAAAAAAGTGACTTTAGTAATATGTTGCCCTGCTCATTCATTCTGTTTTTTTAAGCCGTAATTCCTATCACTAAATAATGGTTTTCATTGGCAATTAAATACTTATATCTTTTGGGGTTATCATTTTTTTCATGTGTACAAACAAAAAAAGAGATGACACCTGTATCGGCATTTGCCTGAGTACAAAATGTTATCTCTTTTTTAGTGTAAGATGCACTTATTACATTCGATCTGCTCGTTAATCCTTTTTAAGCTCAGAGCCCTTATAAATATAAAAGTAGCCCTTTAGCGTTCCATTTTGCGGATAAGCGGCCGGATCTTTGTCTTTTATTTGGGCTACCCACACTCGGTTTATAAGTGTAGAGGGGCCTTCCTCAACGAGTGCTTCAGCAGACATGCCAGTGATTGGTTGTGCTGCGCTGGACCAGAATGTTACTAAGTAGACATCGTCAGCCTTAAAATGATAGCGTCCTTCACTTGGAGTTCCCTCATAAAATAACTCAGCCAAAGATGCTGCCTCAGATCCTCTCATAAAAACTCGAATCTCATCAGTTCCGTTCCATGTATGAGAAATTCCGTCTTTTGGATTAACGTATTCTACAGTTTCTGGCTCCTTGTTGCTATTAAAATCAACAACTGCATATTTATAAACCTCATCTGTTACACTCTTGGTTGCAAATTCGGTTGTTTTCTCTGTTCGGTAGCCACTGAACTTTCCATACACATTCGGGGTTTTGCTAACTGCAGCGAAGGCCTTTTCCTGATCCATAAATCCAGCTCTTCCTGCTACTGGGGTCAGCCTGTAGGTCTTGATTTCAGTCCCCTTGTACTGATCCCAAGAGTATTCGTAATAATATTTTGCATAAGATATTCCACTGTTCCAGCCTACAGATACCAGCATGATAATACCTAGCATGAATACTGCTGGCCATTTTTTCAACATCATACCCACAACCTCTTTTCTCCAAATACACTTAAATTATCATTAGAATTATAGCTTTTCAATAATTCTATTAACAGTAAAATATTAGAAGGAAGTGTGGATAAATTATGTCTTTTCGGTTAGTTAGTCATGTGACTGCTTATATTATTGTCTTTATGGATATTTTCCGTTCCGGCATCCAATGCCGTTTTGTAATATAAGCATTTATGTTCAATAACTTCCATTGTTTTCTTTAGTTCTTCCATTTGTGCTTCTACAGTAGCCTTTCGTTCCAAAAACATGTCATATCTTTGTTGTAGTGTGGCATCCCCATCAGAGCACCAATCAATGAAATTTTTAATTTCTTTGATCGGCATTCCGGTCGATTTTAGACATTCAATTATTTTTAGAGCGTCAATATCGGATTCTTTAAATAATCTTGTTCCGCTAGATGTTCGTTCTACAAAAGGCATTAGTCCCTCCTTGTCGTAGTAACGCAAGGTATATGCTGTAAGATTCAATTCTTTAGCAACTTCGCTGATCGAATATGTCTTCATCATGCATCTCCTATTCTTAATTACATAGACTTCGAGTTAACTCTAAGATATAAAAGGGATTTTATCAAGTTATTTGCTAAGTGTCACAGTCCCCTAGCAGGAATTTTCAAAAGGAGTATAAACTAGTCGCTTGACTTAGAGTTAACTATAAGGATTAACATGGATTTACAAGAGAAAAAAACATGATGGAGAACCACTGCATTCTCTTGAAAAATATAATAAATAGGAGGCTATTTATGATAACTGCTAAAGCACGAGCTGTTGACGGCCCAGATCAGCCATTTCGAGCGGCTGAAATTACACGACGGGATCTTGATTCGCATGATATTCTGATTGAAATTAAATATGCTGGCATATGCCATTCTGACATCCATACGGCTCACGGCGAATGGGGGCCAGTGAACTACCCTCTCGTACCCGGACATGAAATTGCAGGGATTGTTACGGATGTAGGATCTAAAGTTACAAAGTACAGCGTTGGTGATCGGGTAGGAGTCGGCTGTATGGTCGATTCCTGTGGCGAATGTGAGAACTGTCGTAAAGGAGAGGAACAATACTGCCTTAAAGGCAATGTCCCTACCTACGCTGGTGTTGATAAATACGGCGAGCCTACACAGGGCGGATACTCTACCCACATTGTTGTAACTGAGGATTTTGTAGTCAGAATTCCAGATAACATAGGGCTTGACGTGGCTGCTCCATTACTTTGCGCAGGTATTACGACGTATTCGCCGTTAAACCACTGGGGAGCTGGTCCAGATAAGAAAGTGGCCGTTGTGGGCATGGGAGGCCTTGGCCATATGGCTATCAAGATTGCACATGCTATGGGTGCTGAGGTAACCGTTTTATCACAAACATTAAAGAAAAAAGAGGACGGCTTGCAATTTGGCGCGGATCACTATTATGCCACAAGCGAACCAGAAACATTTGAAAAACTGGCTGGGCACTTTGATTTGATTATTAACACGGTTAGTGCCAACATCAATCTGGACGCTTATTTTGCACTGCTTAATCTTGATGGAACATTGGTGAACGTCGGTGCCCCTGGGGAGCCGATGTCACTAAATGTGATGTCCCTTATCGGACATCGGCGTTCATTTGCAGGCTCAATGATTGGAGGCATTCGTGAGACACAGGAAATGTTGGATTTCTGTGCAAAACACAATATTGTTCCTAATATTGAAGTGATATCGGCCGACCAGATTGACGAAGCCTACAAACGCGTATTAGCTTCTGATGTGAAGTATAGATTTGTGATCGATATTAGCACCATGTGAGATATGTAATCAATAAGTTGTAAAAGTGATTATTTTTAAAGATGTCCCAAGCATGGCTTGGGGCATCTTCGCATTCCTTTTGTAAAACAAAAAGGTGCCAGATTCCACTTCCTCTTTATGTATTTATTTGAAATCTAAAGATTTCACCCTTACAATATAATACAATAGGTATATAAAGGAAGGGGACTTATCTATGTTCAAGAAAATGGATATCTACCGCATACTTACAAGCATGCATACACCATCGCACAATTATTTTTAGGACTAGTGTTTTTAATGTCGGGCATCTCAGAATTTAAAGCTAATCGCAAGAGTATGGCCATAATGAACTTCTCCGTTTCCCTTCTTACTTTTTTTGTATTTATATTTGCACTTATAGTGCGAACAGATTAACTACACACTTTCTTCCCCCACGCATAGCCTTTCCATAGCTCATTCCTCTTCATATACAAAGAAAAGCCGAGCGCTACTCAGATAATCTGAATTACGCTCGGCAAATACTACATTATTAGCAGCCTATTCGTTTTTCTCTAATTCTTCAATTCTCTGCCGCTTTCCTATACCAAAGATAAAGTATCCGACAATAACGATCGCCATGAATATTGCCCCAACAATCAATGGCAAGCGTGTATCCGGGTTAAACCACATTCCAACAATCACCAGCAACAAAAAGATAATAGTAATGTAATTACTGATCGGGAAAAAACGAGATTTAAAGTTGTGGCCTTCCATTTCGTTCTTCCACTTTTTCCGGAATTTAAATTGACTGATGGCTAATGCAAACCACGGTACCATACCCGGGAGAACACTGGCGCTGTAAATGTACAGAAACAGTTTGGAATCAGGCATTAAGTAGTTAAATAATACTCCTACCAGCAGCAAGGAAATCGTTGTTATTATACTATTTCTAGGGACACCGCTTGCGGAGACTTTCCCTAAGAACTTAGGAGCTTGTCCGTTCTTGGCCAATGTATATAACATTCTGCCCGCACTATAAATACCACTGTTGCAACCTGACATTGCAGCTGTAAGTACAACAAAGTTGATAATACCCGCAGCAGCCACAATGCCTACCTTGGCAAAAGTCAGTACAAACGGGCTGCCGATCTCGCCAATTTGGTTCCAAGGATAAAGCGTAACAATGACGAAGATCGCACCAACGTAAAAAATCAGAATACGCCAGATGATGTTTTTAATGGCTTTTCGCAGGGTCATTTTCGGATTCTCAGCTTCACCCGCCGTAATACCTATCATCTCGATCCCCTGGTAAGCCGCCGTTACAATACATAGTGCAAATAGGAACCCTTTTAGCCCGCCTGCAAAAAAACCACCATGGCTGACTAGATTGGATAGTCCTATCGGTTGTCCGCCGTTGCCGAGGCCAAAGAAGATCATCCCCGTACCTACCACTAGCATGAAGATAATAGCGATAATCTTAATCATCGCAAACCAAAACTCAAATTCTCCATAAAATTTCACAGCCGCCAAATTAGCCAGCGCAATAATAATTACACCTGCCAAAGCTGGTAGCCATTGCGGGATATCTGGGAACCAGTAGGCCACATATACCCCAATCGCAGTGACTTCCGCCATTCCTACCGTAACCCATAAGAACCAATAGCACCAAGTGGTCAAGAAACCGGCCAAAGGGCTGATGTATTTATGAGCAAAGGTTGCAAATGAGCCCGTCACCGGTTCAAGAATCAACATTTCCCCCATGATCCGCATGACAAAAAACATAATAATCCCGGCTAAGAGATAAGCCAACAGCACCGAAGGTCCTGCCCATTTTATCGTACTTGCCGATCCCATAAACAAACCGACGCCAATCGTGCCTCCAAGCGCAATCAACTCAACGTGCCGTGGCTTCAGCCCTCTCGTTAATTGTTTCGATTCCAAAAGAACGCTCCCCTTCGTATATGTTCGTCATCAAATGCTAATGATCCGGAAAACTGTCTCCAAACATTATTAATTTTCAGACTGACGTGGTTGATCGAACGACTACACAGTAGTTCCACGATTCATAAATATACAAAGTAAACCACGTCCTATTTACCGTCCAAACCTTACTGTTTCTAAGACCGAGTCCGTAGCATTAGATGCATTGTATGACAAAAAACGCCTAAATACAACTGCTAATTCGCAGACATTTTTATACATGAAATGGAAAGGAAGGAGTTTCATTTTTCTGAACATTGGTCAATTTAATGTAATGCATTAGAGTGTTGAAGATGCATGTTTTTTTCAATGATAAATATCACGATATTTTATTTAAAACTTGTATTCCTATGGTGGAAACCATGAACTCCGAATGAAAGAGCAACATTTCAAACATACCCTTGTGCTATAACTAGTCATGAATTCCAAACAAGGAGATGAAGACATGAGTATGTTAAAAGGTAAAATCGCTTTAGTAACTGGTGCAAGTCGGGGAATCGGTCGCGGAATTGCATTACGTTTGGCTCGGGAGGGTGCCATTGTCGCAGTACATTACGGAAAAAGGCACCATGAAGCAGATGAGGTGGTGCATAAAATTGAACAGATTGGAGGGGCTGCATTTACGATCGGTGCTGACTTCAGTGACCTGAACGGCATTCAAGATTTATATGCGAAATTGGATGAAGCGCTTCGAGAACGTACAGGCGATAATCGGTTTGATATTCTCGTCAATAACGCTGGAATCGGTCAAATTGTCTCTCTAGAAGAGACAACAGAAGAATCTTTTGACGAAGTCATGAACATGAATGTCAAAGCACCTCTTTTTGTTACCCAGCAAGCTTTGCCGCGTCTAAACGATGGAGGCCGCATTATCAATCTCTCCTCATTTGTTACACGTGTGGCTTCCCCTAGCGTTTTTGCATATAGCATGTCAAAGGGGGCAATCGACACACTTACGCGCGTGTTGGCTCATCAACTTGGAAGCCGTAACATTACAGTCAACGCCATCCAACCTGGCATTATCAACACAGAAATGAATAGCGGGACACTACAAGATCCCAACGGGCAGAAATTTGCCACTGGCCTTTCAATCTTCAAACGCTGGGGCGAGCCTGAGGATATTGCAGATATAGCTGCCTTTCTTGCCTCATCGGACAGTCGTTGGGTCACTGGTCAATTGATTGATGCAAGTGGCGGATCCCATCTGTAAATAACAAGTTCAAAATAAAAACAAATTGCGTTGGTGAGACAAAGGCAATCTTCTCCACCAACGCATGTAATAAGCAATCATCAAGTTGTTCAACACAACTACTACAGATCAGGTACCACAAAAAGTTCGGTAAGGACAGCTGGATATCTCGGGCAATGTAGAGTAAATTTCCTGCTCGGTAGAATAAACATACGGATCCGAAAGAACTTCAAGAAGCTGCTCCATCACACGGTAATCTTCCCGTTCCACCGCAGCTTCCAGCGCTTCTTCTACCCGATGATTGCGCGGGATGATTGCAGGATTGCTGCTGCGCATCAGCTGCTGCGAGGAAGCCTCGGATTCCTGCTGTCTCTCGAGCCTCGCTTGCCACTGCTCGTGCCACTGGGTAAAATCTGCAGTGCTGAACAAAGCCGCATCCTCCAGCTTGTTTAAAGTTAGGGCACGGAAGGTATTGGTGTAGTCTGCACGATACTTCTGCATGATTACAAGAAGGTCCTCAATCAGGGATTCATCCTGTGGCTCTTCGTTAAAGATCCCCAATTTGGCCCGCATTCCCGCAAGCCAATGATGGCGAAACATGTTTGCGAAATCTGCAATTGCATCCTCGGCCAGTTTGACAGCCTGCTCTCTGTCGTCATGCAGCAGTGGCAATAGCGTCTCTGCCAATCTCGCGAGATTCCATGCAGCGATATGCGGCTGATTAACATAAGCATAGCGACCCTGTATGTCGATGGAGCTGAACACCGTCTCAGGATTATAGGTATCCATAAAGGCGCAAGGACCATAATCAATGGTTTCTCCGCTAAGGGTCATATTGTCGGTGTTCATCACTCCGTGAATAAAACCTACCAGCTGCCACTGGGCGATCAGCTTCGCCTGACGTTTAATCACTTCTTGAAGCAAACGAAGGTAGCGGTTTTCCTCGGCTTTAACTTCTGGGTAATGTCGTTCCAATGTGTAATCAGCCAGAGTACGGAGATCTTGCGACGTGCCCCATGCTGAGACATATTGAAAGGTGCCGACGCGAAGATGACTGGCAGCGACACGAGTCAGAATGGCGCCGGGCTGCTCAGTTTCGCGGATGATCGCCTCACCCGTAGTTACCACCGCCAGGCTGCGGGTAGTAGCTATACCTAACGCATGCATCGCTTCACTGATGATGTATTCGCGCAGCATCGGCCCCAGTGCTGCTCGGCCATCACCACGACGAGAGTACGGCGTTCTGCCTGAGCCCTTGAGCTGGATATCTACCCGTTGACCCGAGGGAGTCATCTGCTCGCCGAGCAGCAGAGCACGGCCATCTCCTAGCATGTTAAAGTGTCCGAATTGATGTCCTGCGTAAGCTTGAGCAAGAGGCGTAGCACCGTCGGGAACTTGATTGCCGGCCAACATCGCTACGGCATCCTCTTTTTGCAGCGCCGTATCGTTCAATCCCAGTGAGACTGCCAACGGATGATTTAAAATGATCAGCTTTGGTGAGCGGACAGGATTTGGATTGAGCTTAGTAAACATAGATTCCGGCAGACGAGAATAACTGTTGTCGAAGTTCCACCCTATTTTATCTGCTATTTCTTTTTTCTCCGTCATAGTGTCTCCTTTTCTACTGTGGTATCTTGGATCTTCCCATTTTAGTTTTTACTTCTATCCATTTATTATCCACTTTTCACCATGCTGTTGTACCTTTCAGCCTGCTTTTTTTATCGTAATCGATGATCAAACATAAATTGTATTTGGATACCGAACGGGTCTTCTATAATACCATAGGCTTGGCTAAACACATTGCTAGATAAAGGTACAATGATTTTCACTCGCTCATCTGTTATGAGACTATGATAAAATTGTTCAATTTCTCCTCTGTCAGCACTTTGAATACATAATGAAGTGTTATTCCCTACGGTATATTCCTCATTAGGATTCATTGTTTCTTCTGCTATCATAACCTTTGTTCTTCCGATGGATAAGACTGAATGAGAAATATAATCTTTATTTTCAGCAGTAAGCTGTATTGAACTGTCACGTTTAGCCATGTCTTGATAAGTCACGAGGAATCGTTCCTCTGCGTTAAAATGTTTTTTGTAAAAAGCTATAGCTTCCTTTGCTTTTCCGTTCATGGACAAGAAAATAGCTACTTCCAGTGTTGTACTCATGAGATCAATCTCCTTTTTATCATGTTTTTAGGTAGATATCTTATAGACTTGATCTATTACCTTGAACTTATTATCATTTATAAAGGTATCAAAACATGACACCTTTTATGAGGAGATTTATGTATGAAGAAATCCGAGAGATTAAATGACATGATCAGATACTTAAATAGTCGAGAGTACTTTAATTTAAATGATCTCATGGATAAATACCATATTTCAAAAAGTACAGCCTTACGCGATATTAGTTCATTAGAACAGTTAGGCATGCCTATTTATTCGGAACATGGCCGACATGGGCGATATGGTATCTTAAAAAAAAGATTGCTATCCCCTATTATTTTTACGCTGGATGAAGTGTATGCTCTGTACTTTGCCATGTTGACCTTAGAAGCTTATCAATCCACACCCTTTCATTTGAGTGCTAATACACTTCATGAGAAGTTTAAACACTGTCTTTCTGAACTACAAATAAACCAGATTCATAAAATGAAAAAGGTTCTTCAATTTGAAATATATCAACATCATCATGTTAGTCGCTATTTAGACAAAATCTTAACCAGTATTCTTAATGAAACATACTGTAAGATTCAATATTCAAAAAATAACCGAAACAAAAGTTACCATGTTCAATTTTTCAAGATTTCCGCTAAGTTTGGTCAATGGTACGCTACGGGAATAGAGTTAAAAACGAACAAATATAGGGTTTTCAGATGTGATCGAATCACCTTGGTAGAAGAAGAGGACATCAGTTCTCATTTTTCCATAGACGAACTCCTTAGCCGTTCCTTAAAGATGTATCAAACGGAGAAGAGCATTGACTTTGAAGTAGAGATTGTAGAACAAGCCAAGGATATTTTTTATAAAGAACATTATCCCTCTATGAAAATAGAACAGGGTCATAAAACAGTCATTAAGGGATTCTATAATCCTGGAGAAGAGGAATTCATTGCTCAATATTTTATGAAATATGGTCATTATGTACGATCAGTGAAGCCTAAATCTTTAAAACAAATGATTAAAGATAAAGTAGCGCACCTCTTAGCCTACTACCAAAAATTATGAGACCATCGAAGGTTTGTTCAAGATGTTCTTTACATTTAAGCAGGGAAAAGAAGGCTTGAGCTCCTTTTCCCTGCTAACGATGACATTGGAATTATGGCTTCTGTTTGGCGATAACAGCATAGGATACCGTTCTTGTGGTTCCAGTTGGGTTCCATGCAGTAAAGAACCATCTGTCTTCAGCTGCTGAATAGTTATCGAGAAGAAACCCTTGGTCATTTCCTGAGAAAATCCATGAACCGCTAATCAGATTGTAGCCGTTACCGTTAATCGTAGTGCTTCTAAAGCTATTTGGAGGAAGAGTGACTGGGGAGAAAGTGAAACGTGCAAACCCATCTCCAAGTTGAGTTACACGAATGGCTTTTCTAGTGCTCTTAACCACGTGACTTCTTTTTTTCAGTTTTTTTCCCAACTTTGCTTCCGCATTTTTAATTTTCAATAAGGTTGCCTTTCGCAAAGAAATCATCTCCTTCATTATTGTACTTATAGTTAATGAAGGATTAGATACTTTGGAATGGACAAAATCCTTAGTAATTTGGCTGAATTTTTTCTCATTTTTTCATTTCTACACCGATTTTGTTAGGCCGATATGGGTGATCATGGTGTCATACGGCTCTAACTCCATGGTTTGTTTGCCATATTCCGTTTCAATCGTCGTTTTTTGAAGTTGATCGCTATTGTTAATAACAACTAATGTTTTACTTTCAGGATAGTAAGCACACTCTGTATATAAGTTATCCGTAATGTACTTCGTTTCATTGAGCTCATTGCCCGCAAAGCGAATTATATTTAGCAGCAATCTTGTGTTTTCCCAACTGAATTCGAAAGAAGGAAGGTAAATCCCCTTGCCTTTACCGAAGGCATGAGTGGATAGTGTTATCATACCACTTGTTTCATCCACTACTGCTGCTGACCCATCAGTAAGATAAATGCCATGCTTTGGCGTTATACTTGCCCCTTCAGGCACCAAACCATGCTCATCTCTAACCTTATATGTCCATCTTCCATGAGCTACTCTGGAGCCTGTATCCTCGTCCAGACCGAGGACATGTGCCA
Source organism: Paenibacillus ottowii (assembly GCF_006874425.1). Taxonomy (GTDB): domain Bacteria; phylum Bacillota; class Bacilli; order Paenibacillales; family Paenibacillaceae; genus Paenibacillus; species Paenibacillus ottowii. The sequence goes on along the minus strand of NZ_VIJZ01000001.1, from coordinate 75,300 downwards.
TTCTGAACAAGCTGTCATGACCTTCAACCGCCGAAGGCTGGTTAATGCCAATAAAGGTGCCACCCTCATAAACCCATTGGGTCAGTAAGTCCACACACTTGATGTCATTCCAGTGCTTCCCACCACTCCATGCTGAACCAGCAGAGCCGGCATTGATCACTACATCACAATCCTGTAGAATTCCCTGACGGATATCCTCAAAATCAATGAACTGCACTTCAATCGGCAAACCAGATAAAGCTTCATTGATATGAATTAAATCATGCATATACGTTTCGTGGAAATGACCGGACAAGGTCCACGATCTTAATTTTCCCCAGCTGTGCAGAATAGCTACCTTCGTCTTTATGTGATAGGGCTTGCCTTCATGATGCAGTTCTTTGATTTCTCTAAATTCATTGGCAATCTTTTCGATGTAATCACAAAAATCCGGGTAAGGCTCGACAAGATGCAAGTATCCACCCAGTCCAATTCGGTCAATAGGCTCCCTCAACAGGGCGCGCCGGATATTAATCCAATACTTTTTGGCATCCAGCGTGGGGTCGCCCCCCTCCATAAAGGTAGGAAGCCCGCCTAAGCCAACCGGAAATAAGTATGGATGCAGCCGAATCTCATGCGTATTCACTTTTACACCTGAACACAGCCTCGCCTCATAACCTGAGAACACACATTTAATCAACCCGTCAAATCCAAACTCTTGAAAACGGTCATTATAAGGCTCCATCCCAACCCAACTGTCATCATAAAACACGTAGGCCAGCTTATCGTGCTTATGCACAATATCAATTAATTTTTTGCCAAATTCAATTACAAAATCATTGATAAATGCCATCCAGTCCAGCTTGCGCTGCTCAGCCGGGATATGTGTGACTCGATATTTCCCGCCATTCACAAAATCCTCGGCAGTCATCGAATACCCATATCTCTTGGCAAACAGATCCAGTGCTCTTGAACTTACCGTAAAATCGTATGATCCCCAATCTGAGAAGAGATGGCGATTGCGCTCATTACTGCCCCATATCCAGGCGAAGTTATAAAATAAGGAGGTAAACCGGACAACCGTGGTTTCCTTATGATGAAGACACCAATCTTCCATCCAATCCAGCAGATACTGTTGCGTTTCTGTATACATAGGATCAATCTGCATTAAATGCTCTTTGTCCCAATGATTCGTGGTGTGATTGTACATGGAAATCTCTTCCCAGATCCGATAGACCATAAAGCTTACCGTGTATTTATGCCAAGGGGCAATCCCGGTAATGACCACATTTCCAGATTCCCTTTCATAATTCCACTGTTCCTTTGGAACTTCTTCCCCGGTCGTTCTGTCAAAAACCTGCCAGTAGTTCAACGCCTCTTTGGAATCATTTACTTTGAATTGTTCTGTAAAAAAATCCTCCATCAGATAGATGGATACATAATCCTGTACAGCTACCTTCGGATTCGTAATTAAAAAACACTGTTGCAGCTTTTCCAGATTACGGGACGCCCACTTGTTATGATCTCTGATGATACAGATTGTGGAATAAATGCCGTACCCAGCGTTTATAATCTCATCGGACAACTGCGTGCCGTCACTGTCACGGATGACATCAGCGCCCCATCGTTCAGCTAATTTCAGGGTCAGCGCCTCATAACCGGATTCTCCTGGTAGCGTAAAGGACCCCGTTGTTTGTTTAGACAACTTCGATCCCTCCTAATTCAACATGTCGGATAGAAAAGCCAATGCCAAGCCTTGTCCCCAGCCCTGAATCCAGTCTTTTGGAATATTGCGATACCCTTCCCGATCTTTCATAACCGCTGTGCCGCCCGACACACCTAGTACCCGTCCGTCCTCGCTAATATGGTTCAAGATGCCCTCCAATGCCTTTTGCACGTATTTGGTATGCAGCGGATTGCCATTATTGATCATGGCCGCCGCGATACCGCAAGATGCAGACACTTCTTCATAGGACTCCTCGTCATCCAGTACCGTCCGCCACAGGCCATTCTCTGTTTGCACACCCTTCAATGCCGCCAGTTGATCCCGAAGGGAACACTCCACGTCCATGCACTTCGGATACAAGTACCAGTCTTTCAAATGAATTTTGACTTGTGACATGGTATATGCTCCCCAAGCATTCGCTCTCCCCCAGAAAAATCCGGACATGTGATCCTGCTTGACATTATTGTAGCCATGGTACCAGAAGCCGCTACTAGGGTCTTGCAGGTATTTAATATGCCAGTAATATTGGTTTAAGGCATCCTGGATCATTTCCTCATCCTTTAATTTGGTTCCTACACGCAGCAGAAAAAATGCAGCCATAAACAACGTGTCCGCCCATGCCTGTTCCGGAAAATCATTAGCAGTGGATACCGTATGCTGTAGAACACGGTCTCCGAACCTAAGGGCATTGTTTTGGATGTAATCCACCTTGCTCATCACAATATCCCAATATTTCTGGTCCCCTGTTTCTTCATACAACGTGATCAGAATATGGCCCATAGCACATGTGTTTACCGTCCAATGCGGCAGACCCAGCTCGATGTATTCATCTGCCCACTGGACAAGCATATTCAAGTAATCTTTATTTCCTGTTTTCGTATAGGCTCTGGATACACCATAATAAGCCACACCGCAAGGCCAATCCCACGTTAAATCCATCGCCATCGTTTTTCTGACGACTTTGTCGATCACTCTTAATATCTCTTCCTTGTCATAAGTTAATTGAAGCATCGTTATTCCCCTCTTCTAGTGCACACGCCCCCAAAGGCGTTTGAGAGCAGTTTGTCACTGTTTTGGAAACGCTTTACTTATTCCATTGTACGCAGTAAAATAGTCTCAATCTAAGCACATTTGCAACAAAACTGCGCAATTCCAATCATTTATGTGAGGATTTTGCAAAATCCTGTTATGTATATCTGCTGGCTAAGCTTGATGTAACGTTGACCTATAATCAACTCAAATCCAAGTTGTGGGAGTATCGAATATGCCTAGAAAAAAGAAGCCCGTTATAGAATATCGACACTATAGCTTGCCCATCAGCTTTCCTGTCTTGCTATTAAGCGGCGAACGCTGGAAGATTTCAGATATTAAAAGTGAGCATCTCCATTTCCATAACCATTTGGAGATTGGTATTTGCTATTCGGATGGTGGCATCATGGAGATCAAAGGAGAAGCAGTCCCCTTCAAAGCCGGGGATGTGACTTTTATCCCTAGGTATCTTCCTCACACCACGTACAGCTCGCCAAATACAGCCAGCCTTTGGTCTTATATCTTTTTTTCGCCAGAGGACCTTTTCCAACACTCTCTTAAAAGCGCTTACAGCAACTTTGAGCCAAACTTGTGGGTGATGAAGGGAACGAACTGTATATTAAACAAGGAGCAGCATCCCAAGGTGTATACACTTGCGACTTCGATCGTAGAGGAATTACAACAACAGAATCCTTACTATCAGGAAAGCGCCTACGGCTTATTGCTATCCCTTTATATAGAACTTCTCAGAATTCACTCCAGGAATGAATCATTGAAAGATGCAGAAACAGTACATAGCCGGAAAAGCGATTTTGCCATTTCTCCAGCTTTGGAGTACATCACGAAAAATTATATGACACCTGTTAACATTGATTTTTTGGCTGACCTGTGCCATTTAAGTACAACTCATTTTCGCAGAAAATTTCATGAGATTATGGGAACGTCCCCTCTCGATTTCCTAAACAGCACCCGAATCGAAGAAGCCTGCAAGCAGCTAAAAAGCACAAATGACTCCATTCTTTCGATCTCCGAGCAAGTCGGCTATCGCTCCATTTCCAGCTTTAATCGATGCTTCTCCAAGCTTATGGGAGAGCCGCCAAAAGAATGGCGTAAAGGAGCGCAATCCGAAGCACAATCGGCGAAAGCGTCTATACTAGAGTTTACGGGGTGGGTTTAATTTTACCAAACTGAATCAAGCAGCTCGTCCACTTCCTGAATTCGGGTCACCGATGGTGTCTGTATAAGATTGCCTCTCACCATAACCATGGCTACATTCAACAAAGCCTTTATATTGTCCAAAGGGTTGTCCTCCAGCACGATTAAATCTGCCTGTTTTCCGGTATCAATGCTACCTGTAAGATGATCAATGCCTAAGATTTCCGCATTAGATTGGGTTACCCGTTCGATGACCTGACCCGCATTCAGTTTCGTTTGTCTCATATAGTGGTCTAGTTCCCGCCACATATCATAGTGAGTGACGTAAGACATGGCGGCATCCGTTCCAATTCCAATTTTGATCTCATGTTCTACAGCCTGACGCAGCCCCTTCAGCATGGAGTCGTACACAAACCGCGAATTTTCCTTAACCGTTTGATTCACCTTCGTTAGGCTTGTGTCCAATTTCGCAACGGGATACCCAGCCTGCAAAGTAGGAATCAATGCAGTATAGCCCCATATAAAAAACAGGGAAAAGACATGATAATGGAAGCCAGTTTGCCCTGTTTTCCACTCCACTTTTCCCCAATTTCTTTCAAGTCTTCATTCATGTTTTCAGTGAGAACAACCCTGACATGAAGTGTCCCCATTATTGAAAGTTATTTTTTTCATAACGTACTGCGCCGTAACTCATAAAAATACTGCACAATCGGATGCTTTAACTTCATCTTCTCGGTCATGTTTAATATTCGCTTTTTTCCTACTCGTCTGTCCACTAAAGCTAGAATATTCAATAAGATATCATTACTCTCTAAGCTGTCCTCTATAGAAGTAGTTAAAAACTGATTAGCTAAAACATTAAAATTAGACTTGCTTAATGAGGCCTGTGCTGACAAAAGCTCCTTTGCATGTTCTGATATTTTTCTACCTCTTGCTATTACTTGTAGACGATCTTCCGGAACGTTAACATTAGTATCTTTTCTGATCGCTTCAATTTCTTCATTGCTGATAGGAACTTGGATCTCTGGATCATTCTTAATTTCCAACTCCGTCTGATACCATTTGATTGGACTAGTGATATCATTCATATTGAGTATGTTCTTCTTATCTACAGTTATATAACAAATTCCAGATTTATCAGGTAAGTAACGATAACTGGTAGCTCGGTACTCGACCCTTCCGTCTAACGCAGGACAGCGGAAGCTCTCCAGTTGTTGCTTCAATTTACTCCAGGACATATATCCTCCTATGTTTTCAATGCCTACTAACAGCCCATCCCCAACTTGGCAATTTAATTCCCACGTTCCTCCACCTCATCATGATCCTTGCTTCCAAACTCATCAAGCAATGTACGCACTTCACTTGTTGATTTGGCGTTCATTAAGCTGTTTCTGAGTTCACTTGCCCCTCGGAATCCACGGACATATATTTTGAAGAAGCGGGCGAGAGGGCTGAACGAACGTGGCCCCTGCGCTGAGTAATGATCATGGAGATCTAGATGAAGCCGCAGCAGATCAAGCAATTCCTCACTGCTGTGTTCCTTCGGCTCCTTCTCAAATGCAAATGGATTCTGGAAAATACCACGCCCAATCATAATGCCATCTACTCCATATTGCTCAGCGAGCTTCAAGCCGGTCTGACGGTCCGGAATATCTCCGTTAATGGTCAGCAATGTATCTGGTGCCACCTCATCACGAAGTTTCTTAATCTCCGGAATCAGTTCCCAGTGAGCGTCTACTTTGCTCATTTCCTCTCTTGTCCGCAGATGAATGGACAAATTCACAATGTCTTGTTTCAAAATATGGGTTAACCAGTCGCGCCATTCATCTACGACAGTGAAACCGAGCCTTGTTTTTACACTAACGGGCAGTCCCCCGGCTTTGGCGGCCTGAATGATATCCGCTGCGATTTCGGGACGGCAAATCAGACCGCTTCCCTTCCCATTCTCCGCTACATTCGCTACAGGACAACCCATATTAATATCGATGCCTTTGAAGCCTTCTTTCGCCATACCGGTGCTCATTTCACGGAAATATTCCGGCTTATCTCCCCAGATATGGGCCACCATGGGCTGTTCATCCTCTGTAAAAGTCAAACGCCCGCGTACACTTTTGTTCCCCTCCGGGTGACAATAACTCTCTGTATTCGCAAACTCCGTAAAAAACACATCCGGTCTGGCTGCTTCACTTACGACATGGCGAAACACAACATCCGTCACATCTTCCATCGGTGCCAGTATAAAAAAAGGTCGTGGCAAATCACGCCAAAAATTATTCGTCATATCAAAAACTCCTCTGTAAATACCAGGACAAATCTTTGGTCCCAAAATGGTAAAGTTAACCTGTTCATGTCCTTGCTTCTTCTTCACATATAACATGTTTAAGCAACGTAGTTCAAACGGCAGTATATGTTAAGCATAGACATCTAAATGAGTATATCATACTCAATAGAGGAGCATACTCCCCAAAAGACTCGCAAAAAAAGGAAGAGCGCCGCCCCTCCTTGCCATCTTCTATAACGTCCTGCGCCGCAGTTCATAGAAATACTGCACGGCATAACTTTCCCCAGCCTACGCCGTTCCCAAGCGAATGGCTTAAAAAAAGAGCCGAGGAATAATATCCTTGACCCTTTTCGTCAATTTCTACACATGAATACCTAAAATTTTCAGCTGTTCATTGATTTTGGCTTCAAGTTCAGCGATTTCTTTTTTATCTTGCTCTAAAAGCTTACTCACTTCGGCAAGATCAATGACTTGTTCTTCTTCAAACGTATCCACGTAGCGAGGAATATTTAAGTTAAACTCGTTTTCTTTGATTTCTTCAAGTGATGCCACATGAGCATATTTATCAACATCTACACGATTTCGGTACGTTTCGATAATCTTATTGATGTTTTTATCAGTAAGTTTGTTTTGATTTTTACCTTTTTCAAACTCATTGCTTGCATCGATAAACAAGATGTCTTTTGTTTTACGATTTTTCTTGAATACTAAAATCGTAGTTGGGATGGATACGCCGTAAAACAAGTTGGCAGGTAAGCCTATAACGGTATCAAGATAGTTTTTCTCAATGATCGTTTGGCGAATCGCACCTTCCGCTGCACCACGGAACAAGACACCATGCGGTAATACAATCGCCATTGTTCCAGTATCATTCAGATGATACAAGCTGTGTAAAATGAATGCATAATCTGCCTTAGTACGAGGGGCGAGTTTACCATATTCCCTAAAACGTGGATCTTTGAGTTTCGTTTCGCTATTGTCCCAATGAGCGGAATAAGGAGGATTCGCAACTACAGCGTCAAATGAGCGTGGGTGGTCAGTTCCTTGGGCATCTGGTCCATCAGGCCAATCGCTTTCAAGTGTGTCAGCATTAGACAGAGTCATGTTATTAAATGAAACACCATGCATCATCAGATTCATACGAGCCAAGTTGTATGTTGTCGTATTCTTTTCTTGACCAAAAAATTTAATCGCCCCGGGTTTATCTCCACCAGGCAGCTCACCTTGAACCGTTAATAACAATGATCCCGAACCGCAAGTCGGGTCATATACTGAAAAGGTATGTTCGGATTCTTCTACATCGTCCGTTACAATTTTAGCCAATACTTTAGAAACTTCATGAGGTGTGTAGAACTCTCCACCTTTTTTACCTGCACTTGCTGCAAATTGACCGATGAGGTATTCATAGATTGCACCAAGAATATCCTGGTTATCTTCACCCTTGTATTCAATGCCATGAACAAGCTTTACAATTCGGTTAAGTGATTTTGCACGTTCATTGGTAGAAGAGCCTAGACGCGAGTCTCCAAGATTAATGTCGTTAAATACGCCACGAAAATCTTTCGCGGCTTCTTTATTTAATTCAGCGTTTCGATTGAAGTTATCAAAAATAGTTTGATAATCACTTGGAATCACCATGCTATTATCAATCTTATGCACTAAAGATTCCCAAGTATCAAGCGGTGCAATGGCATAGCCTAAACTTGCAGAAATATCTTCTAAGTAGTCATTCAAATCGTCACCATTCGCTTGTTCTAAGTAAGCACTATTGATCGATTCACCAGCGGCAACATCAATAACATTATTTTCAACTAAATACTGTTCTTGGTGTTCTGACAGATAACGATAAAACATAAAGGCTAAAATGTAGTTCTTATATTCTGCAGCATCCATGCTTCCACGAAGCTCATTTGCCATCGCCCACAATTTTGTTGTAATACTTTGTAGATTATTGCTCATACTTCTATTTTCCCCCTAAATAAACATTTGTTGTAATAGTGCTTTCTTCTGTTCTTGCAAGTGTTCCAGCTTACGCTGATGAAGGGTGATAAGGTTGTCTAAACTTCGAAATAATGATCCAATTTTCACTTGTTCATCATTATCAAGGGGTACTTTAATTTCAATTTCTGCTAAATCATTTGAGTTGATTGCAGGATAACTTGTACCCGTACTTCTATCTAGAACAGTCTTAACGAATAACTCTTCTTGCACACGGCTAAGCAAGAAATAACTATCAATACTTGGTCGCATTTGTGCATAACCAGTTGAGAAAACATAGTTATCATAGGGCAAGTCATACAAATAATTGTTCTTTTGATAAGGACGAACTGTTTGATAAAAGACATCTCCAAGTTGTGCTAACCGTTGAGCTCGAGATGGTGCAGATTCTTTTGATTCAGTACGATGACCAATCAAATTAGTACCTACAACAGATTCCAAATCAACGTATTCAAATTCGTCTGGCAACATTGATTTAGGATTAAATTCAGCAATCTCACACAACCTACGCTGTTCCCAAGCGTCAGTGAATCCAGGAAAACGAACTTCAGGAAAATCTCCGCCATTTTTCGGAAACATTCTTTGGAGCAACCCAGCCTTCAAATTTTTTGCGTTATTTAACTTACGCTGATGAAGGGTGATGAGGTAGTCTAACTGTTCAAAAAAGTTTCCTATTTTAGTTTGTTCTTCTTTATTTGGTGGAAAATATAATTTCAAATTTCCAAACTCAGAAAAACTAATTGATTTTCCATCCCTAATCCCAAAAGTTACAGTTTTAAGCAATTCAATAAATTTAAATGTTTTAAATTGAGTTTTCCAAAATAAATTATCCTGTTCTTTAGTTTCTTTAGGTACAAAAATAGTATAGGCAGGACTAGCAATACCTAATTTATCAGATAATTCAAATCCTCCTTGAAACGAACGTAAACTAATTACAAAATTACCAGGTTGTATAACCTTATAATTTTTTAATGTCAAAGGATCGTATTTAATATCAATTCCAACTTCTGCTCTGTAAACTACGCCTGACTCTTGAGTCACAGACAAAACTGGTAATTTCTCATGTCCTTTCTCAACTATCGGATTAAATATATCTTTAGCCTCACGCTGTTCCCAAGCATCAGTGAATCCAGGAAACCTTAATTTAGGTACATTTTCTTTCTTTTCACTCATTGCTGTTCTCCTTGGATGTTCTTAATTTAAAACCTTTTTGAATGCATTTATCTGTGGTATGTGCAATTTCTGCACTAACCAATTTTTCAATAGTTGAAGTGGTATTTTCCAAATTGGAAACAACCATATTCCTACTATAATCTATTGATGCATTCTTACACTAATCGGTTTCGATTAGTTTACCTCTCTGCCAATTCATCCGCCAGTTCGTAAATTGCGTCGCGCAAACCGTTGCGATATTTAATTTTAGATAATGACTGCACTTCTTCATCATGAGCAAGTGTCTTATAGTCAGAACTGGCTTGAGCGATTATATCACGGATTTGACCCGTATCATCCAAGTCTTGTAAGCCATAGCGATGGCGACTAAACAACTCTCGCATTTGAGCACTTGTGATAATATCTGTGATCCCCCACTTCACTCGGAAGTCAAGAAACCTTCGATCCAGGCTGACGTTGTTCGCTTGCTGGATGATATGTTCACTGTCACTCAGCTTCACAGGATACTTGAAGTCAGAGCCTGCAGGTGGGAAGTGACCTTTGATGATTGCAGTAGCTGCATTCATAATTTTAGTCGCATAGTTACGATCATCCAACCCATTGGCAAATTGATTAATTTTTTCTTGCGTCTCTTTGGCTTCTTCATCTTTGCCTTCGTGGACTTCGTTCAATAATCGTTCCACGAGTTCAGTAAGATAATCATAGTCAACTCTAATATCCTTCACATGTGTCATCCGCAGTTCGATTTGATACATAGGAATTTTCTTCTCTTTAGCAATATGCGACTTAAGTTCATTGGTTAAGACTGTTGTTAACATAACTTCTTGCTCCGAGGTCATTCCTAACTTCTCTACTAGTTCATCTGGATTATCGTAGTTAAATCCGACTTTTTCACCATCAACTTCATCTGGATCATATTGCTTTAATTTTGCCATTCCTCTGTTATATTCACGGAGCAAATCGAGCATCTCGTCCTTTTTCTTTTCAGATGGAGGCAACTGTTGAAAATCAGATGTTAAGCTACCTAGCTTCCCCACCACTTCTTTCACACCATTAAATACATCTTCAAATGGTTTGGCAATGATACCGTCTTTCTGATTAGACTGACGTTGTTCTTCTTCAGACAAAATGGCTGAGTTCTTATTGGCATAAACAGCAAGTGCTTTATTCATTAACTTCTCATTTTGAGCAGGCCATCGGTAATTTACCACACGTCCCCATGGCTTCTCTTGCATATCTGCAATACGATTCGTTCTTGAATAGGCTTGAATTAACCCAGCACCTTTCAAGGTTCGATCCACATAAAGTGTGTTAAGTTCAGGTGCATCAAAACCAGTCAATAACTGGTCAACCACAATAACCAAATCGAGGAAATTTTGATCGGTGACCGATTTATTTAATCGCGAAGTCACGTCTTGGGTATAGCCAGAAACATCATCCATTCCAAAAGATGTGCCAAATTCAGCATTATAAGCTGTCATGGCATGGTGCAAACCTTGATTTGTGGCAAGCATACTATCATTGTTTGACGTGTTTTGACTAAATGTCACCGCAACTTTTAATGTTTGTCCGCCATTCTTCTTATTTTCTTCGTTGACACGTTGAAACTCCTTAAAATACATCATTGCCATTGGCGTACTTGCTTTACCACCACCCACATGAGTTGTGAACAAAGCATTATACTTGCCTTCATTAGAACGATTACGCCAATTTTTGAAAATGTCTTGCACTACTAATTTAATATGATCCGAATTTTCATCGTAGAAACTGGGTTCAACAGCATCATCCATATCTTCTTGGGAAAGATTGTTGATTTTCTCTTGAATTCGTTCTTCATTCCAGTTGGGATAGCGTTCACGGTAGAACGCAGGAAGATATTGTTCTTTCATTTGTTTTTCGTTAATTGTTGTCTCAAAATCCACCTTGAATCCTAACACATTACGGTCAGCAATCGCTTCACGAATGGTATATGCATGTAATAGTGGACCAAAAATATCTTCTGTTCGAAGACCAGTGGTAGTTTCATCAAACATCGGTGTTCCCGTATAGCCTACCCAAGCAGATTTCTTAAAAGCTTTTTGGATATTCTTGAATGAGTCACCGCCAGTTGAACGATGGGCTTCGTCCACGATAAATACGATATTCTTATCTGGAGCTTGAAAGGTTTTGCGTTTCACCAAAGTATCTAGTTTTTGAACCGAAGTAACAATAATGCTATTGTCTTTACTTTTAAGCTTGCGACTCAAATCAGTCGTATTGTCTGTGTTTTGAACGCTACCAAATGTGTCTTCTGTCGCATCAGGATCATAGGCTTTGTAATTTTCATTGGTTTGCTTGGTTAAAGCAATTCTATCCACAACAAAGACAACCTTGTCCACCTTCGGCATACGACTTGCCAGCCATGCCGTTTTGAAGCTTGTGATCGTTTTACCAGATCCCGTTGTGTGCCAGATATAACCGATTTTATTGGTACCAAGTTCAAAATCTGAACGTTTCAAGCCCTCGATCACATTTTGTGTCGCATACACTTGATACGGACGCATCACTTTCAACGTTTGTTTGTTCTTTGTTCCGTCCAAAATCATGTAGTTAGTAGCCATTTGATGCGCCATTGGAATCGAAAGCATAGAATCAGCAAATTCTTTCCAGTTACGCACGATGGTATTGTCACTCTTGCGTTGCCAGTTAAAAGCAAAATCCTTATTAAATTTATCTGCCGTCGTATTCGCCATATACTTCACATTATTTGGTGTCATTGCCACCAAAATTTGCAAGGTTGAGAAAATATCACGATACTGATGATCTGCAGCATATTGCTGCATCTGATTGAGCGCTTCATCGACATTACGCGTATCACGCTTTTCTTCAATTTGAATGATTGGTAGACCATTAATCAAGAGAGTTGTGTCAAAACGACATTCTCCTTTTCCTGTGATCACTGATGGTCGTTTGATTTGATTGACCACTTGATAAACGGTATCTCCAGCCCCTATTTGTTTTTGATCAAATACAGTAAGAAACACATGACGTCCATCATCTAAATCTATTTCGATTTGCGACACTCCATTTAAACCATATAAGAACTGCCCTGCTTCGTAAGGTGTCTGAATATCAGAGATAATTTTCTTAACTTGATTAAATTCCACCACACTTAACGGATGGTCAAGCGTATTCTGATTGTGTTGTTCCAGGATCGCCTTGAAATTATTCCAGAGTTGTTCTGTAGATTTAATATGCGGTTCGTATTTCCAGAATTTCGTTTTCACTATGTAGCCAGCACTTGATTCTTTGATATCAAAGTTATCCGTTCCTTCAGAATGTTCTTGTTCTGCAATTGTGCCACTCGTCAGGTATTGAATTAATTCTGTTTCAAATTGATTCTCGGTCATTTATTGATTGCCCCCCTAAGCTTTTCTAATACTATGGTAGTTTCCAAATTTGCCACTCTAATTTTCAATGCTTCTAGTCGCAATTGGTTGAAATAGAGTTCACCGATTATGCGCTGTTTTTCTATTGTTGGCAGATCTGGTAGCTCAAGCTCTTTCACTTGTTTCAGTGTGTATTTTAGAACTTGAGACCCCTGTAGCCCCATTTGAAACTGTTTCTTAATGAATTTATCTTCATTAAGTAAGTAAACAAGATATTTTGAGTCAACCTTTTCATCAGTTACTAATTTAACGTAGTTTTGCGTGTATAGATAACCCTGATGCTGCACACCAACTATAGTAGATTTTCCCGATATCAAACTAAAAACAATATCCCCTTGACATAGCGTACTGACCATATCCAAGGTTCGTACTTGTTTGCTGTCACTACCATTAGAATCAATACCAACCAAATCATCTTCAATATCTTGTTGTCCATAATAGGTATAAAGTGGTGCTTTATCATCAAACACTTCTATAATTCTAAATTGAGGTGAACCACTCACGAACTCTACTATACTATCTAATCTCTTCATATAAATTTGTGCCTTTCTTAAATTAACTTTTATTGTTGATACTTGTATCTTATAAGATTGTTTCTGAAAATGCAAGCGATAGTTCTTTTAATTTTAAAAAATTACGTTTTTGTATGTAGAAATCATAGTGATAGTAAATTTTATATAGAAAAAGTTGCCTGCCCCGTTAAAGAGCAAACAACTTTTTGTTTTTGTAGCCAGTATTAAATTATTTAAAAATGCTTTAAGGCATTCTTAATCATATCTACCTTATTGGTATCATGTGTTTTGCGGGAGAGCGATACAATCGCCTCCACAAGTCTCTACCTGTAATGACAATTCTTGCTCCGTTGCTGTATACGCCAATACACCTTAACTATTAGTCTTTTCTGACCAACAGCGCAACACTTTCCACATGAACCGTATGCGGAAACATATCTACAGGCTGTACTTCCACTGTACTGTACCCGCCATCCTCCAGTATCCTTAAATCCCGCGCCAGTGTGCTTGGATTGCAGGATACATACACCACGCGCCCTGGCTTCATCTCCAGAATAGTGTCGAGCAGGCGTGGATCGCAGCCCTTGCGGGGTGGATCGACGACGATAACGTCGGCAGTGATCCCTTGCTCTTTCCATGCAGGAATGACGTCCTCGGACGCGCCTACCTCAAACTTCACATTGCGCATTTCGTTCAATAGCGCATTACTCCGTGCATCGTCAATGGCTTCTTTGACGATCTCCACCCCATACACCTGGTCCGCATGCTGAGCGAGGAACAAAGAGATCGTGCCGATGCCGCAATATGCATCAATTACCGTTTCCTTGCCCGTGAGACCGGCATATTCGACGGTTTTGTTATACAGCACTTCCGTTTGCACGGGATTCACTTGATAAAAGGATCGCGCGGAAATCGCAAACTGGACGTTTCCAATGTAGTCGTAGATCACGTGACGACCCCACAGTACACGAGTCTCGTCGCCAAAAATAACGTTCGTTCGCTTCGTGTTCACGTTCTGGCATATGCTTGCCACGTGTGGGATATGCTCACGAATACTGCCGATCCACGCATCTGCGTGCGGAATATCTCGTCCATTCGTGACGAGCACCAACATCATTTCACCTGTGCGAAACGCAGTTTTCACCACGACATGACGCAACAGCCCGCGTCCGGTTTCTTCATTATATGCACTGATGCCCAGCATTCGGCCAATCTCTTTGACCCGTGCGACAACTTCGTCATTGCGCTCGTCCTGAATGAGACAGGTGTTCATATCCACGATACGATGGCTGCCACGTGCGTAGAAGCCACCGACAAGCCCGCCCTCGGTGACACCAATCGGCACCTGGGCTTTGTTGCGGTACCGCCACGGCTCACTCATACCAAGTGTAGGATGCACGAGTACGCCTTGTACACGCGACATGCTGTCGGCATTTCCATCCGCATTCATGGCCGAATCAGAAGTCGTGACTGTATCGGCCTCACCATCTGTATCCGCAGATGCAGCCAAAATCTCTGCAGTATGCTCACTGGACTCCGTAGCCACACTCAGCTTCCCAATACGCTCCAGCACATCCACCACATGCTGCCGCTTCCAGCCCAGCTGCGCTTCGTAGCTCATATGCTGAAGCTGACAACCACCGCACTGATCGTAGATGGCGCACGGAGCTGCAATTCGATCCGGGCTAGCCTGCGCAATATCCAGCAGCTTGGCATAGCCATACTGCTTTTTCGTTTTCAGCACCTTGACCCGTACTTTTTCACCCGGTAACGCACCCGGAACGAACAGCGTAAACCCCTCGACACGCCCCACACCCTCGCCATCGTGGTTCATGCCGATGATGTCTATTACGACCTCATCGTTCTTTTGCACAGGCAGATCCAGATACTGTGCACTAGAACGGTTGCGATTGAAGGCTTCCTGACTTCGCCCACCGTTGGAAGAACGATGAGAATCTTGCCCTATTCCCCTCTTTTTCCGATCCGAATCATTCACATTTCCATCCGTATTTCCATTGCTATTCCCATTTCTTCTTTCGACTTGAAGCATCTTATTCCCAGTCCCAACACGTGACTTTTCCAGTTCTCTCTCTTTTTTCACCTGCATGATCTTGTTGTGCTGCTTTCCTGGAACTGGAGTTGCTGTTGCTGTATTCCGGCGGCTTTTTCCACGTCCGCTACGGTTATTCGTCATGATGGTCACTTCTTTCTGTTCTTCTTTTCTCACTTATCTTCAATCAGCCATATCATTCAAATCGTCATGTAGACGACGTTTAAACATCAACTCGAAAATGCCGTTACTCCTCACGGAGAACGGCAAGGACCGATATATTTCCTACAAAAAAACAACTATCTTCTCTACGCTCTGTATATCGAACTGCTCAAATCAACAAAAACAGAACTATTTCCGTTGATTTCCTTACCGAAACACATTCAAATGATGTGGAAGATTTCGGAAGGTCGCTGGCAGTGTGCCTCCTAATTCGCCATCCAGGTTAAGCTGAACATAACCAGGTGAGGTCACTTCCATGTAATCTGTTCTGAAATAAACGATTTTCTTGTCCTGCAAATGCTCTCCGCGCAGGGCAAGTGTAACCAAGCGGATCATTTCCGCCAGATTGCATTTGCGCACAGCGATGACATCGAGCAGTCCATCATCTATTGTCGCCCCGGGAGCAAGCTTTTCAAACCCGCCGACCGAATTCGTATTGGCGATCAGGAAAAGCATAAACTCATCGTGGATCACTTCCTGACCCGATGCCTTGATGATCAGCTCCTGTGGTGCAAGGCTGACCATCTTCTCCATACCTTTGAAATAGTAGGCCAATTGGCCAATCATCGTTTTGAGCTTGCTTGGAACTTCATACGTAAGCTCGGTTAAAGTACCGCCGCCTGCGATGTTGATAAAATAGCGGTCATTGGCTTTTCCGATATCCAGCGGCTTCGGATTTTGACGAATTACGAGGTCACAATAATCCTCCCAATGCCTGGGAATGCCCAGTGCTCTGGCAAAATCATTCGTTGTCCCTAGTGGAAACACACCTAGAGGTGGGCGGTTTTCCCTTTCAGCCATCCCGTTAATAACCTCATACAATGTACCATCGCCACCTGCGGCAATGATCATATCATACCCACGCTCAATGGCCTCTGTTGCAGCACGCGTTGCGTCCCCTTCCCCTGTAGTTGCATGGCAAGAAGCCTCAATTCCACCTTCATCCAGGCGCTGCAGGACATCCGCAAGGCGACGCTTCATTTCCTCACGCCCAGAGGTCGGGTTGTAGATTAATCTAGCTCTTTTCATTCAGTTACGCCACCCGTATATTTAATGATATTTATATTCACATAGCAATTCATCAAATTCAGTCTGTACAAAATATCATCATACTGGAAAAAGGCCTCTTTTACAATAAAAGAAGCCATTCACTATCCAAATAAGGGAATTTCAGGTTGGGAACACCATCGCCAAATTCAGATTATTTATTATCGGTCCACGCTTGCTTCTCCATGCTCTGTAACAGTTCACGAATTTGTCTGTCCATCCAGCTTGTAAGCAAAGGATGCGGCAATAAAGGATCTCCTGAATAACGGTAATCCAGCCCCTGTAAGCGTTTAGGAATCATATGACTTGTAAAATAACCAGAACTCAAAAACAGCGGTGCCACAATAACATTATGACCCCGCTCCTGATTCCAATACGCTGCCTTATCATGCACACGCTCGGGATTTAGCAAAGCGTGGTCTGTGATGATCCCACTCACGTCCTGCACCGTACGGGCCAACGAGGAAATCCCCCGCTCCCAGCGCTGAAGAAAGCCATTGTGCACGCTCCCGTGTCCTACGAGTAAAATAACCTCTCTCGCAGGATCAACCGACAACGGGCGAACCTTGTCCCACACCATGCGGGCAACATCTTCACCGTCATCCAATGGACTGCCAAAATATACACGTGCCTTTATTCGAAAGGGTTCCAGATCTGTTTCTTTGTCTGGTGCAGCCTTGACTCCCAGCGCATAGCTTATTTCATCTACATGCGTACTGCCTGACGACACAAACAAAGGAATAACCAGTATATCTGTTACCCCCAAGGATTCCAGACGATCAATGCCATTTTGAATCAATCTTCCTTTAACCGTTTCCAAAAAAGAAACCTCTACCGGCATTTCTTCCAGCAATTGAAGCTTTGCAACTGCCTGATCCACCTGTTCCACCCAATATGGCTCCCTAGAGCCATGGCTGATGACCAGTATCCCAGGGTTCCGCATTAGCGACCCAAACGTTCCAGAGTCATTTTATACCCGTCATTCCCATAGTTCAGGCAACGCTTCACACGTGAAATGGTGGCTGTGCTGGCGCCTGTCTCAGCTTCAATCTGATTATATGTGCTGCCTTTGCCAAGCATACGGGCAACCTCCAGACGTTGGGAGAGGGATTGGATTTCATTAATCGTGCACAGATCATCAAAAAATACATAGCACTCTTCCAAATTTTTAAGAGTTAAGATAGCTTCGAATAATTGATCAATACTTTTATCATTAAGCTTTTTGAGCTGCATAGATTATCATCTCCCAAAGGTTACAATCTCTCCTCATTGTACCTGAGAAATAGTTAGTTTTTCAAGCATTAACGGTTTCACGCATCACAGAACAACATTACATGACCACAGAAGCATACCGTACGAATGCCCAAATCCGCTTTTATACCTGATTTCAGGACACGTGCCTAAACCCACTGTGCGTTTGTTACATACAGTAGAGTATCAATCTGCAAAGGAATGTGATCTCATGCCTGGACATTACTACCATCGGAGAGCGCAAACGCGTTCCATCTCCGATCCGTATAATTCAACTTCTTATCCTGGACTCGATCCCTACAGCGAGGTTCCGCAAGCCGATTCCTCCGCAGTGGTACCTTATGAGGCACCAGCGAGTGTAACAGATTCCACCGTGATCACGCCAGACCCCGCCCCGGCCAAAGGAGGACTGCTTGGCGGTCTTGGCGGTCTTGGCAGTCTTGGTAATCTCAACGATATTAAGGGTTTAATTGACCGTATGGGCGGTATTGACGGGATTGTTGCTACTGTCGGCAAGGTACAAAAAATCATGTCTAGCGTGCAGCAATTTGCTCCGATGGCAAAACTGATTATGGGCGCGCTCCCCGCATTCAACAAAAACGCAAGCAAAAATTCCAAAACAGAGTTTACTGAGGAACTGGATGAATATACACCACCACGCCGACGCCGGAAAAAGACAAAGCGCAAAAGCACCACTACACCGCGCAGACGTCCGCGCAAGCGCACAAGAAAGTAGGCTGTTTTATTTAAACCAGCCTCGGCGAATAAACCACACCACCATCGCAACACTCAATAAGAACATAAAGAACATTACGCTAAAATATCCATATTTCCAGCCCAACTCGGGCATATTGGAAAAATTCATACCATAGATTCCTGCAATCAACGTTAAAGGCATAAAAATAGTCGTAATTACAGTTAGCGTCTTCATAATTGAATTCATTCGATTGGAATTAAGCGATATGTAACTGTCTCTCAGGTCGGCTGTCATCTCGCGGTCGGCCTCCAGCATGTCTGTCAGCTTCAATAAATGATCATAGATATCCGTAAAATAAGCCATATGTTCCCCCTGACCCTGCACATGCTGCGAATTTAAAACACGGTACATCAGATCACGCATCGGGACGATTGTACGGCGCAGCTTGAGCAACCTGCCACGCAGGTCAAACACCTGCTTCATTAATTCCTCTACCGATTCATGTGCGCCCAAACCTTCCAGCTCGGCTAGTTCATCCTCAATGATAAAAAGGCTCGGAAAATAGTTGTCTACCAGCTTGTCCATCACCGTATAAGCTGCAGCCAGCGGTCCGCGAGACCATATTTTGCGTTCATGCGCATGCTCGACAATCCGTTCCCAGGCCTGATCCAATTCCTCTTGTTCACGATGGTGATAGGTAACCAAAAAACGGCTGCCAATAAACATATCTACCTCTTCCGCCTCTAATGTATCCGCATCAAGCGCATGCACTACCAGAAACTGTACATCCTCGTAATAATCCAGTTTGGGACGTTGTAGAACATGCATACAATCCTCCACAGCCAGCGGATGAAAATGAAAATAACTCGTTAGCAGCTCTGACTCGCTCTCTGTAGGCTCGTTAAAGTCGGCCCAAATCCATATGTAATCTTCCATGACAATCTGCTCTAACGGTTGTCCCACCGTCATCTGATGATCATGATCTATAGTCAATGTACGTATCACCGTATGTCCCCCTAGCTTCAATACTGCCGTCTTATATGTCATTTATATTTTATATAAGCCATTCCACATTATACAAATCTCAAGTTCTATATTTCTATACACTAAATAAGAAAAGGACATGTCAGGTTCAATCCCCCTAACATATCCTTAAAATAATTGGTCGTTATCACTTAAATCCTTTTTCATTTCTTATACAGTTGTGGGATGCCCAGGTTCCACCATTCAAATCAAATGATGCTTACTCGCTATACCCCCTCGGCGCAGCAAGCAAAGCGCTGCGCCGATTGCCTCTGTCTATCCCCACTCATAAAAGTGGGGCAGCTTTTGCAAAGAAAGGAGCAGATTCAGTGGGCAGTAGCGGAGCGGTACATTTGAATCTGGAGAAGCGAAGCGCTCGCCTTTGCCCCTGAATTCTAACCTTTTCATGTGTTATACAATCCAAAAAAATTCAGGGGAAACAGCGATCGGAAGATCAAATGGAACGCAGAGCGTCTCACAACGAGATCCCGCCTACATCCACAAACCCTGCCCCATTTTCAATTCTCTTACAATACCTTCTCCAAGAAACTAATGGTCCGCTCGTTTTTCGGATTTCCAAATACCTCTTGTGGCGTTCCTTCTTCTACAATATAGCCACCGTCCATAAACACGACACGGTCGCTTACTTCCCGTGCAAAGCCCATCTCATGCGTTACGATCATCATTGTCATACCTTCGCGAGCCAGATCTTTCATTACGCCGAGCACTTCGCCGACCATTTCAGGATCAAGCGCCGAGGTTGGCTCGTCGAACAGCATAATGTCAGGATTCATTGCCAGCGCTCTTGCAATCGCCACACGCTGCTTCTGACCGCCGGAAAGCTTCCCTGGCAATACATCTGCCTTATCGGCCAAACCTACCCGATCCAGCAGCTTCATCGCCGTCTCACGGGCTTGTGCCTTCGTCTGTTTGCCCAGCTCAGTCGGTGCGAACATAATGTTCTTGAGCACCGTCATATGCGGGAACAGATTAAAGTGCTGAAACACCATCCCTATATTTTCACGGACCTTGTTAATGTCCACGTTTTTGTCACCCAATTTGTAGTCATCGACGATGACTTCGCCAGCCGTAATTTCCTCCAGCATGTTCATACAGCGTAAAAAGGTACTTTTCCCTGAACCTGAAGGACCAATGACACATACAACCTCGCCTTCACGTACTTGCATGTCGATGCCTTTCAGCACCTGATTACTGCCATAGCTTTTTTTCAGGTTTTTAACGATAATTTTACCCACGGCGAACTCTCCCTTCAAGACGGTTGGAAATTTTGGTCAGGACTGTAATGACGATGAGATACATCACCGCAACGACCAGCCAAATATCAAAGGATTGGAACGTCCGCGCAATAATGATTTTACCCGATTGGGTCAATTCGACCAGACCGATAACCGACAGAATGGACGTATCCTTCAACGTAATAACCAACTGATTGATAAACGAAGGGATCATGATTTTCACAGCTTGTGGCAAAATGATCTTCAGCATGGCTGTCCGATACGGCAAACCAAGCGAACGAGCTGCTTCCATTTGTCCTGGATCAATGGACTGAATACCCCCGCGGATAATTTCGGTCACATAAGCACCAGCGTTCAGGGATAACGTCAATACCGCAGCGACAAAAAGCGGCATTTTAAAGTCGAGTGCCTGTGGAATACCGAAGTAAATAAAGAATGCAAGTACGATCAGTGGAATACCACGGAATACATCAACGAAAACCGTTGCAATCCCGCGGAACACTTTGTTATGGCTAACCTTCATAAAGCCAAACACCAATCCCAGCAAAAAGGCTACGAGCAAGGATACCAGGGTGTACAACAGCGTATTTCCCATCCCTTTGATCAACGCGGGCAGCGAAGCTGAAATAAGCTCCCAGCGGCTGCGTTCTACAGGAGCCACGCCTTTGCCGGATTCACCAAGGTATTTGGACATGATTTTGTCGTATTCCCCGCTGTTGCGGAGATTCACAAGCCCTGCATTAAATTTCTCCAGCAGCTCGGCATTTCTGCCTTTGTTGACAGCGAAGCCGTAAGAACCGCCTTTTTCCTTATCGGTCACCAGCTTAAGACCATTATTCTGAGTCACACCGTAGGCCAGTACCGGAAAGTCATCAAAGCAGGCAACCGAATTACCTGTTTTAACTTCATCATACATTTGAGATGAATCGTCAAACGGAACTGTAGTAAAGCCATATTTAGCCTTAATGGATTCCGCGAACGTATAGCCTTCTGTTCCTGTTTTGACAGCGACACGCTGTCCCTTCAAGTCCTCATAGCGTTTAATCGTATCATTATCCTTGCGGACCGCCATGACAACACCCGAGTCAAAATAGGGCTCGGAAAAATCAAATTTTTGCTTGCGTTCATCAGTAATACTCATCCCGGCAATGACACCATCCACTTGATTCGTTTCAAGGGCCTGCACTGCCGCGTTAAAGCCAAGTGGCTTAATGGTATACTCAAAATTCTGATCCTTAGCAATAGCTGCCAGTAAATCCATGTCAATTCCGACAAATTTACCATTAACATCTTCAAACTCAAAAGGCGCGAACGTTGTATCCGTGCCGATATCATATTTTGTTTTATTTTCTGCGTGGGCCACTACACCGAAATTACCGGCCAGGGCAACCACAGAAAACAAACAAATCATGAGTGCTATTAGTTTTCTTGGTTTTTGCATAAGATCCTCCAGTCAGTTGAACGGTTCAAAGTTTTCTGTTTATTCTACAGGAGTTATTAAAAATTGACTACTTTGATGTCAGGTATTTTTTTAAAACATCTCATGGAACTATCTGGATGTGTGAACTTTGGAGATGTATTTTTGCCCTAGAATGCCAATAAGCCCCTGCCGCAAAAAGCGGACGGAAGCTTATTGTGTATCTTATATTGTATGTTAATTTTCAAGAAAACATGTTGCAGAAAAACTAGAAAAGAATTTTGAAAATTAAACCTGACAACACCGCTGCAATCGGAATCGTTATTACCCAGGTTATGACAATACGACCAGCTAATGACCAACGAACCGCGCTAAAACGCTTGGCAGAGCCTACACCCAAAATTGCCGAAGTTATGGCATGGGTGGTACTTACTGGTAAATGAAGCAAAGTAGCTGTGAAAATAACAGAAGCCCCCGAAACGTCGGCTGCGAATCCATTGATGGGTTCAATTTTGAAAATCTTGGTTCCCATCGTCTTGATGATCTTCCAGCCTCCAATGGACGTACCAAGCGCCATGGCGGTTGCCGCTGAAATTTTCACCCACATAGGTACTTCCAAATGGTCTTGATACCCAGCCGAGACAAGTGCAAATGTAATGATCCCCATTGCCTTCTGAGCATCATTCGTACCATGCGTGAACGACTGAATAGCTGCCGTAATCACCTGCATGGTGCGGAAACCTTTGTTCACCGTATGCGGACTGCGATAAGCAAAGATGTATTTCAAGATCATCATCACGATGTAACCGACAACAAAAGCAATCAACGGGGAGAAAATTAACCCCTCAACAATCCCGATGAAGCCGCTCCAATTTAATTTATCCTCTCCCGCACCTACATACACCGCTCCAGCCAACGCACCAATCAGTGCATGGGAAGAAGAGGAAGGAATACCGAACCACCAGGTTAGAAGATTCCAGATAATCGCAGCGATCAGCGTCGCAATGACGATATCAGTACCGTTGGTCAGTTTGGTAGGGTCAGCAACACTTCCACCAATGGTTTTGGCAACTCCAGTGAATATGATAGCCCCAAGAAAGTTCATAACCGCCGCCATAATAATCGCACGTCGCGGCGTCAATGCACGGGTCGAGACCGAAGTCGCAATCGCGTTCGCCGTATCATGAAACCCATTGATAAAATCAAATGCCAGAGCAAGAAAAATAACAATACCTAATACCAGTAAACTTGTATCCATGTAAAAGGACTCCCTTACGAGTTACGCATAATGATGGATTCCAGCATATTTGCAACATCCTCGCATGAATCCGTTGTCGTTTCAAGGCGTTCGTACAATTCTTTACGTTTAATCAGCTCAATAGGATCAGTTACAGTTGCAAACAGGTTTTTGATGCAAATACGCAGTAATTCATCCCCCTGATTTTCCAGATCATTCAGGCGAATGGTGTATTCGCGGATAGCCAACAATTTTTTCTGTGAAAGCAAATGTACAGCCTTCTGAATTTCATAAGCTGATTGACGCAAAATATCAGCAAACTGCACAATATACTCGTCCGGCTCTGTAATGTTGTACATATAAAAACGAGAGGCTGTCGCTTCAAGACCGTCCAGCACATCATCCATGGTCGTTGTCAGTTCCATGATGTCGTCGCGTTCCAGCGGCGTAATGAAGGTCTTGTTCAACTCAGTAATAATCGTGTGTGTGTAATCATCACACTTATTTTCATACTTCTTCATCTCATTGGTAAACAAAGTCACATCTTGAAAATTTGAAGTATGTTGGGCAAAATAATCGGCTGCTTGCACGATCGTATCTGCCATATTTTCCAACGTCTCGAAGAATATATCCTTTTTCTTCAATCTCATAACGATTACCCCTTTACGAAAATATCCGCAACCTGTTTCGACTGCAATAGACAACCTTTGCTATCTTATCACACTCATCAATGTTTTTGTAATGTTTGTAAAAGCAAATTTCAAGATATACGTATACAATGCCCGACATGGAGAGTCATTATCCGACATTTTTTTCCTAAAAAGGTGTATTACGTTTTCTAATTCGCTTCAAACGTTACATGTTCCGCTAGTGGAGTATCTGCAGGTACCACATGTATATAGGATGTACCCGGTGTTAGCGGGATTTCAACCCCATTTTTCATAAAACGTATCGCATCGCCAGATGTATGCTGCCACTCAGCACGGATTAACTTTCCTTGTTGAAACACCATCGCTTCTCCACCACTATCCAGTTCAACACTTAGTCTGCCTACATCATCCAGCGTTTGATGCCTCGTGCTCATCACAATAACATTCGCCGCTGAGAGCTGTTGGTTATTATTTTGATCTAAATGTGACTTTTCGTTCACAAAACGCTTATATCGTTGATTCACTGGATCGTAGGTATAAGATACGCGGTAGCTTTTCAGCAAAAATCGGATATGCACAGATGCGGCACTCTCGTCCACCTTAACTGGAGTTTCTCCGGTTTTAAGATAAGGATATACGGGAACTTCCGTCTGTCTAATATACCCTTTGCTTTCGCTTCCTTGGCGGAGCCTGCTTACATCTGTGTATAAATTATGTGGAGGTCGACGATCTTTACTTCGCCAAAAGTAAGCTCCTCCATTTGAAATCTCATCCAGATGTTCCTTCCGCTGCTGCTGTAAAATCGCATAGGCATCTGTACTTCCCCCTGCATGTATCGGCAACGCGCCATAGGTTTCGCCCAGTTCAATCAAATACGGCCGAATGCTCCGGACTGGACCAATCTTCACATCACCCCCATGACTTTGGAAAAAAGCTACCAAACGGGTAATTCCGCCTTCTGCAAGAACTTCATATACCATATCTGCCTGGCTAAGCCCTGCCTGCGGACGCGCAGCCGGTGCATTGTTGATCATAATAGCTAGCGGCCGCTCCACAACTGGCTTCTCCACCGGAAGCCCGGTAAGCGGAGCTGTAAATGCCGGAACAGCAGGCTCCTTAGGCTGTTCAAGCGCCTTCTTCTCTGTTTCTTGCTGGGTCGGTTGGGGAACGGATTCAGACTCCCCCGTCCTAGACATAGCAGAACAAGACACCATTGTCATGCATAACAGAGCTGAGGCCATCACACGCAACCAATGATTTCGTTGGGGAATGGGCCTGGACAAGTTCATCCCTCCACTTTATTTATTTTTCTCATTATAAGCTTTTCTTCCTGTTTTTGTCTTGAGTGAAGCATGGCCTCTCTATAGAATACTTATCTAAAGACATTAAAATTTAAAAAATATTCGAACTTTGTGATTTTTATCACAAATAACTGTAACTGAACCTAATACAATAAAGGTGTAGCAAAGATGATCATCCCAAACAAACTGAAATACAGCCCATCATTATAGATTAAGAAAGAGGAGTGGTTTGAATGTTTAACAATTGGTTACGTGAGAACAAAGTTGCAATGTGGTTGCTAACTGTAGTACGGGTTTACCTAGGTTATGAATGGATGACCCACGGGCTTGAGAAGCTGACTGGCGGATTCGACGCAGGCGGATTTATCTCGGGGGCTATTGCCAAAACAGGTGGAGAACATCCCGCTGTACAAGGCTGGTGGGGATCGTTCCTTGAAGCCTTTGCCCTGCCGAATGTAGGTTTGTTCAACGTTCTGATTCCACTGGGTGAGTTCTTGGTTGGGGTTGGCCTGCTGCTTGGTACTTTGACTACACTGGCTACTTTGATGGCTATGGTCATGAACTTCTCGTTCCTGTTCTCGGGTACAGTAAGCACCAATGCCATCTACCTGCTGGTTGAAATCTTCCTAATCGTTGCTGGTGCAAATGCCGGAAGAATCGGCTTTGACCGTTGGGTACTGCCCTTCCTGCGTGGACTGTTTGGTAAAAATAAAGATACCTTCGCTGACCCCACTCGAAAAATAGCTTAACTATCCATAAAACAACCGTTATCCTCCGGCTAATGGTTGTTTTTTTGTGCAGCTATGTTGCTTCTCTCTAAGGTGTTGCCATGTTGCACCCTCCTCTATTTAAAATAACAAAGGAGTACTCAAGTCCATCCTGACTTGGGGACTCCTTTTTCGGATTCATCTTCTCCTCAAACTTTTACAAGTTGGATACAACATGGAATGGATCTACGGCAGGCATTTATGACATTACTGAACCAAAATGAAGATAAGCGTATTACGCAAGTATCCGCCTGGCTAAAAAAGAACGTGCCTGCTAATTAATCAAGAAGCATACAGCAAAAGAACTTCCAACCCCACACACCATGTGGTTTCGGAAGTTCTTTTTTACATTTACAAACCACTTTCTTGACCAAAAGCCCAACAATTGAGACTTAATGAGCCCAGGACATACGACTGAAAAAGCTTACGCGCAGAGCGATCATGATCCGCAGCCCCCATTACGTAAAACAAAGGGGAAAAATGCTCTATTCCATACGAAGGAACCGCCTGCTTGGCATATGGAGCCTTCTTGTCATATTGGAATAGATGACGCAAATTCCAGTCTTGAAGCTGCTCTGCGATCCAGTCATCATATTGAACTGCCCAATCGGCTGGCTCACTCGTCTGCTTGAGTGTCCGCAAGTTGTGGACCAAGCCTCCACTACCGAGAATCAAGATCCCTTGTTCACGCAGTGGCGCTAGCATTCGCCCAATCTCGTATTGCTCCTGAGGATCGCGCCGTGAATCAATAGACAAGGGTACGACCGGTATGTCCGCATCAGGATATATATGCCGCAAAACCACCCATGCTCCATGATCCAGTCCCCGGTTCCGAACCGGCTGGTGGAACAGGTTATGCTGACTGAACAGATGCCCTATCTCCTCATACAGCTTTGGATCGCCTGGTGCAGGGTAATCAAGAGTGTACATTTCTTCGGGAAAGCCGTAGAAATCGTGCAACGCTGCATGCTGATCATCCGCGCCAATACATTGATCGGGGCTATCCCAATGCGCGGAAAAAATAACAATTCCTTTGGGTCGGGGCAGGCTCGCGCCCAGCTTTGCAAGAAAGCTGGTATATGCGTTATTTTCTACAGCCAGTGTCGGTGAACCATGCGCAACAAAAATTGAGGGTAATGTCATCGCTGCCAACCTCCACACGCCAGTATAGTGTTACTCTTTTATTTTACTCCGGCGGAGGCGCAATTTCCAATACAATGCGTTACACCCTGAAATCAGATCATCCAGTGCTGCCAATCCCGTTGAATATGTTCCTGTTCATCCAGCCATTCCAGTGTGCGGTCAATCAGCTGTTGCCGCTCTTTACCCGATGAAAACGTGTGATCTCCCTGGAAAATAATTTCCTTATCACAGCGTCCCTCTGGACGCATCCAGAATACCTTTTGAAACAGAAATGCATAATCCACAGGAATGATATCATCCGAGGTGCCATGAATAACAAGTACATCACCGTTAAATTTAACGGCCTCCTGGAACGGTTGGAATTGGGCTAACGACTCAAAATAAGTAGGTGTGAATTTATATCCCAAATAGTCTGCATGGCCGGTTTTAACAGACTCATCATACACGCTTCGCTCCGTTATTTTGACGATATCGTTGAACGGATAGCCAACGGCTGACCAAAGGACCAGGTTTTGTACTCTTTTATCCCGAACGGCTGTGAGAAGGGCAACCGCGCCCCCCAAACTGTGACCGATCAGCGTTACCTTAGTCGGGTCAATGTCCGCGCAATTCACAGCGTAATCCAACACGGTACGTGTCTGATTGATCATGGACTCTAGCCCCTGCTTGCCATATTCACCCGTGCTTTCTCCACAACCGGCAAAGTCAAAGCGCAGTACAAAATATCCCCCTTCGGCCAATTCACGCGCCGTCTTGACGAACAATCGATCTACTCCGATACGATTGCCCACAAAACCGTGACAAATGACAACGAGCGGAACTCGTCTCTGACGCTCTCCCTCATTCGTACGGTTTGGATAATGAATTGTTGCGGCCAGTTCCTCATTTTCATAACGAATTCCAATTTGCCGTTCCATCCTGATTCCCCCTGTTCCAAGCTTCACTTCAGCATTTAATTGTTTAAACTCCTATAGTAACGTGGAATATCCATACAGGATATTTATTCACTTTAATTCCAATAAGTTTAATAAGTTTTATAGTAAAATCAGTCTATCATCGCCCTACTTCCTTGTCAACCTGTCAGTTCATACAGATACGGAAGTAAACAAATGGCGCTCCCCAATATGATACCGGAGAACGCCATACTACTCGCTTATTAGATTGTATCCTCTACATTAAAGTAGACGACTTGCTACTCGTAGCTGTGCCTAAACATTTGGTGGGTTTCGATTCGTCCCTCCCACTCCAGTTTACAAGAGGCGCCGCTATTTTGATCCTCATGCCACAGACTGCGGAAGCTTTGTTCACCCAGTTCACCTGCAAATTCTGTATCGCCAGCCATCTCAGTGTCGTCCAATATACGGTACGTTGGGGATGTCCCTTGAACGCTCCGGTGACTCACGATTGCAGGCAAGGCTCCCCCGTTGTTCCCGTTCGTAGCACCTGTCAGTCGTTTTTGGACTGAATAATCTGCCTGTTTCTCCAGTTCCATGATGCCACATCCTCTCAACGTTTTATATTCAGGTTGCTCCATATGCTCACCCTTTATCCAGTTTGAGGAGAATGCAGCGGTAATATACATAAAGGATAAAGCCTTTTGCCATCCGGCGTTTCCTCACGTATACTGTCTTTGTTACAAAATGGCGATTTTATCAGCCCGGAATACGATCATAAAGCAGGAGGAAGCAATGAATAAAGCAAAACATTATACGCTTATTGCATGGGTTGCCTTGTCCATGTTTTTCTTGACACAGGCGATTATCGGTTGGTTTATCACCTTTACAGGCGGGGATATCCACCCTTTTGAAAAAATTAGCTTCTCCACCCTCATCATCATCGCCGCAGGTGCTATTTTGCTGATTGAAGCATTGATGAATTTCATGAATCGCCCGGAAGAAGGCGAGGAGAACCAGCAGCCAGACCATGCTCCCGTGAAGCCCCAGATAAATTTCAAATCCATCTTGATGTATGTCATACTGGTTGTTATCATTCTTGTCGCCGGACTGGCGCTACGCAGTGTGTTGCCGGTATTCAGGATCTCACCTTGGATGAATTTAGTGCTCGCAGCCATTGGCTTTATTGGACTCAAACCGATTTTTCTGCGTAAAAAACGTTCTTAACCAGCATACCTTATCGCACTGGAGTTGCCCCTCATTACGGATCGTTGCAACTCCTTTTTATTTTTCAATCAACCATCCGATTCGAAGCTTGGGTGACCGTCAGAAAAGCCGTACCCCTCACTGCAAGAAGATGCATAGGGAATACGGCTTAATTTACTTTAGTACTTATTTGGAAAATAGTTGTTCTGCATTATCCAGAGCAATTTTGTGCCCCATCGCGGAATAGTCCAGCCAAGGCTGTCCGTCCAGCATATAGACATGCCCCTGCTTCACGGCCTTCAGTCCTTGCCATACTGTATTTCCCTCCAGCTGCTTGTATACCTTTTGGGCATCCGCACCTTTACTGATAATAACTAGGATGGCATCGGCATCATAATCCGGTAAAACCTCTTGGGATACAACCTGATAGGCCTTATTGATCTTTTCCACACCTTTGGCTGGCTTCAAGCCCAAATCCTGATACAGCAGCGGTCCTACGGGACGCTTCATCCCCATGACACGAACTTCTTTCGCTGTAACACGTACAGCCATGACCGTCCCGTCTCCGATTTTGGAATGAATGAGCTTTCTAACCCGTTCCCTCTGTGCGTCATAATCTTTTAGAAAAGCATCTGCCTGTGCTTCATGTTTGACCAAAATAGCTATTTTTTTCAATTGATCCTTCCAGGTGCCTTCATCTAGATCAAAAACCTCGGTCGGTGCAATTTTTTCAAACTTGGCTACATCGGTTCCCGAATATTTTTTGTCGAGGAAGATATGATCAGGTTGAAGCTCCAGTACTGCTTCCATATCAGGATCTGTGACAACCCCCAGCTTACGGGTATTTTGAAGACGATCTTTTACATGGGGCAGAAAATCCTTCACATCTCCACCAATAACTGAGCCCGCCGGGGTAATGCCTAGTGCTAGCAAGTTGTTCGTCAAATGAATAGACATCGAAGCGATACGCGAATCCGCACTTATGGTGGTTTGCACACTATCGGCCGCTTTCGTATCGCTAGCTTGTTTGTCTGCTGTTTGTCCACAAGCGGACAGTAGGATCATACATGCAACAAGAGACAGGGCTGCCCATGAACGTATAAACCTCGAACCCTCAAATCTATTTTTTCTCATAAATATCTCCCTCCCATACTTATAGAAGCTCTATTTTTTATGTTCAATCTTTAAAGCTTCTACTTCGTTGTTATTCCGCATGCTGCATCAGATGCAGCATTGGACTTTATATGTAACCTATTCCTCTTGTCACTTGGTTCGGGACAACAAGAATAAAAAATACGGAGCGCCTACCACAGCAACCACTACCCCTGCTGGAATCGCATTCGGCTGAAATACCGAACGACCAATTGTATCTGCAATGACCAGAATAACGACCCCGACCAAAGCGGCTACTGGCAGCAAATGTTGATACATCGGACCTACCAGACGGCGAGCCAGATGAGGCGCAATCAGCCCAATAAAGCCAATCCCTCCGGCCATGGATACGCTGGCGCTCGATAGAGCCACCGCCGCACCCAGCAGTATCAGACGCTGGCGCTTTACGCTTGTGCCGATTCCAGCTGCGGTGTCATCACCTAGCGACAGATTATTCAGGCTGCGTGTCTGTGATAAAACGTACGGCAGGACAATGACAATCCACGGCAGTAAAGCCGCTGCATGTATCCAGTCCCGTCCCCATACGCTGCCAGCCAGCCAACGTGCGGTAAATGCGTATGTATCCTCATCCAGCCGCAACGACCAATACAGCGTTATGGCGCTGAGCCCTGAGGCTACACCGATACCGGACAGGATCAGGCGCACAGGCACGATTCCTCTGCTGCCATGATAGGACAGCATAACTATCAGCACCGCTGCAACGACACCTCCTGCAAAGGTAAACAAGGGAATGAGCAAAGCTGCTGATCCTTCCAGATCGCGAAAAAAACTGACAAACATTACGAGTCCCAAAGCAGCCCCCGCATGCAGCCCAAGTACCCCCGGATCTGCGAGTGCGTTTCGCGATAAGCCTTGCATGACCGCCCCGGCTGCACCTAGTCCCGCTCCAGCCAGCACCGTTACAACAATCCGCGGCAGGCGGTATTCAAACAGGACCATATGATCACGACCGCTGCCCCCGCCAAACAGTGTATCCAGCACGCGCAGCGGTGGAATTCGAATCGTTCCAGTATTCAAACCGAGAACAAGGACAGCAAAGCTAATTCCAGCCAATACTAAGCAAACGAGCCAAGCCTTGGTCGTTCTTGTATCCCCTGTCCCTAGAGAGCGTCTCACTATAATTCCCTCCTTTCCTTACGGGCGAGAAAGAGGAAAAAAGGTACTCCGATAAAAGACACCATAATTCCAATAGCTAGCTCCTCTGGCGGATTCGCCATTCTCGCTCCCAAATCAGCCAGCACCAGCAGTATGGCTCCCAATAATGCAGACAATGGTACGATCTGGCGATAATCCACACCGATCAGCTTGCGAGCAATATGTGGGACGACCAGGCCTACAAAGCCGATGGCTCCGGCAGCTGATACGGACAGTCCAGCCAGAACCACCACAGTCAGCAGCCCCAGCAGCCGGATACGCCTGAGATTTAACCCCAGATTCAGTGCCACCTCATCGCCCATTGAAATCAATGAAATGGAGCGTGCAAGCCCCATAGACCAAGCGATCACAATAAGCAAAATCGGGGCAAGTATCTCAAGCTGCGACCATTTTATTCCAGCTACACCTCCTGCATACCAGAAGGCTAAATCCTGACTTAGATCAAAGTAAATCGCAATTCCCGAAGTCATGGAACCTAACAAGGCTGCTGTCACAGCCCCAGACACCGTGAGTCTCATGGGTGTCAATCCTCCTGGCGCGGAAGCTCCCAGTCGGAATACCAGCAAGGTACTCATCAGTGCCCCTAGGAACGACAAAACAATTAACGTCCCATAAGGCAGATCAGGGAAAAAGGCAAAACTCACTGCAACTACAAACATCGCTCCTGCGTTAATGCCCAGCACACCTGTATCCCCCAGCGGGTTGCGCGTGATGCCTTGAATCAGAGAGCCTGCGACCGCCAGCGCAGCCCCAATGATAGCTGCACCAAGCACACGTGGCAATCGCAGCTCATGAATAATCTGATGGGTCGTCAGCGAACGATCATAGTGAAACACTGCCGACCATACCGTGCTTAGGGTCAGATCCTTGGCTCCAAATGAAATGGCAGCAAACATGGCCAAGGCCAGCAATACAGCCGAGGCTGTGAACAACAACGCCTGCCGAATCCTCCCCGCTCGGAGCACTGTGCGGGCTATAAGGGCTACTTCCGGAGCAGTCCTCTCTGTCGAAGCTGTATGTTTGTCCATGCTGTCTTTAGACTGCATTTTTGGTGAGGTCACTCCCTCCATACCTGAAAGCCATTACGACCCTCATTACAATAAACGCAAATGATAATGATTATCAACTTGATTCATAATAGCATGTTTCTACAACATTGCAAGCCAAAAACTGTTCCCCTGTAGGAGGAACAGTTTTTAGATATATCTATGTGAGATGACTACACGGATGATTTCAAGCAACCTCTATTTAGTAGGTAGGCCAGCCTGCCGAATCCCATTTCAAATCGCTAATCAGAAGCTTTGGATTTCCGCCATCGGTTGCGTCATAGGCATGACGTGCGATCACGCTGTTGTTATAGACAGATTGCCCACCTGGTCCCCTCCAGCGGTCATTCCCCGCATCCAGTATTGTTCCACCACCGTCCATCAGACTTTTTCCGCTCTTGTCCACATACGGTCCGGTAATACTGGTGGAGCGACCATATATGATTTTGTAATTACTGTTTACGCCTTTGCAGCAGTTATCGATGGAAGCAAACAGATAATAATAGCCATTGCGGTAAGTAACATGCGGTGCTTCCAAACCACCAGCCGTACGTTTAGCAATAGAGTAAATCTGGCCCGTAGGCTTCATCGTATTTTTATCCAGGCGAGTCACTTTCAATCCCGAATTCCATGAACCGAAGGAAAGCCATGGGTTGCCAGAAGCATCAATAACCAGATTCGGGTCAATCGCATTGTAATCGTCAGAATCCGTCGTCCGCAGCACTAATCCATCATCTCTCCAGCTTCCCGCACCAATGCTCGTTGCTGAAGTTAAACCAATGGCCGAAGTGCGCGATCCGAATGTAGAAATGGAATAGTAAACCCAGACACGTCCATTGTACTTTTGAGCATCCGGTGCCCACACATCATTTGGGGTTTGTTTAGGAACATACGATTTCCACCATGGTAGTGGCGATAAGAAAATTTGCGGCAATCTGTAAAAATTGCGTCCGTCATCCGATCTTTGGACCTGTATCCCCTGCCCTGTGGAGAAAATATACCATGCATTGCCTTCCTTGGTGATGGACGGATCATGTACTGCCACATCGCCAGTTAACGCCCAATGCTCGGCTGATGTGGACGGCACCACGGACAGCAACAAAGCAGCCGAAGTTACGGCAGCAAACGCTGTTCGGGCGAATCTACCCCGTACTGATTTTTTCCATGCTTTCAACATTCTTTCGCACCTCCGAATTAATATCTTTATGATGAAAATCAGGTGATACGCTTATTGCATTAGTGTTTATGCTTATGAAGTTACACATATATTAACCTATAAACTTCAATTTTGTAAACGCTTTATTTCAAATAAAAAGAAGTTTATAAACTACGCATAACATTGCACATACAAAAAAAAGAGCCCGTAGGCTCCTTGGTCAAGACCCCATTTTGTAGACATTGAAAAAAGCCCCTAGGCGGCAAACTGGCGTCGGTACTCTATCGGCGTCAGTTTTTTTAGTTTTCGTTGTGGCCGTTTTCGGTTATAAAAACGAATATATTTCTCGATTTTGCTTTGTGCTTCGGTAACTGTTCGGATATGATAAGGGTAGAGCCCTTCCGTTTTGAGATGCGAGAAGAAACTCTCCATCGAGGCATTGTCATAACAATTTCCTCGACGAGACATGCTGATTTGGGCGCCAACCATGGGTAGCATGTCTTGGTAAGCGTGAGACGTGTACTGGAATCCCTGATCGCTGTGAACGATCAGTCCGGTCACGTCTTTCTGCTTAGCAAACGCTTTGCTGAATGTGCGGAGCACGAGTTCATTGTCGTTGCGTTCGCCGATTTCGTAAGCCACGATCTCGTTATTAAACAGATCCTTAATTGCCGATAGATATACCCAGCGCTCTCCAACACGATACTGGGTAATGTCAGTTACCCATTTCTGATTAGGCTTTTCCGCAGTGAAATTCCGTTTCAGCCGGTTCTCTGCTACACGCGGAGCAGGGGCATACGAGCTTATGAAGCGTCGTTTGCGACGAATTCGGGATTGAATACCGAGCGTTTGCATTAGACGAAGCACCTTCTTGTGGTTCATCCAAATCCCATGATCTTGCCAAAGGAACAACTGAAGCTGCCGATAGCCATATTTCCCTTCATATCGCTGATAAATTTGAAGCACCTGTTTCTTCGCCTTTGCATCGCGATCTTTTCGTTTACGTTTTAAATAGGCGTAATACCCACTTCGGGACACACCAAACACGTGGGAGAGTTTCTGAATATCTCCGTATATGGCTACCTTTTCCATGATCTGATATCTCTCTTGTTTGCTTCCTCCTTCCAGGCTACTAAGCACTTTTTTAGCAACTCATTCTCCCGTTTCAGGTTTTGCACATACCGATCCTGACTCACATATTGCTTCCGACGTCCCCGTCCATCTAGTAGTCCATACTCTCCCTGCTCTCTATATTTCCTCATCCACTTTTTCACACGATCTGCATCCTGAATCTCCAAGGCTCCGTGATTCGGCGATATGTCCATTTCTCTTCGACGTGAAGGCGAATCGCCTCTTTTTTCAGCGCAATTGAATAGGTCTTAAACTTTTGTCCCATAAAAATACACCCCCTAGAATTTCATCGGCTAAACCCGGGGGTTTTTCCAATGTCTATTCTAAGGGGTGCACTTCACCTTGCTAGATTAGCATATTAAACAGATTCTCATTTTTGTTCAATTCCGTATAGTTAATCCCTTTGCGATTCATTCGTTCAATTAAAGGAAAATAGTCTTCCTTGTGGAACAACTCTATGCCGACAAGTGCTGGTCCGTTTTCCTTATCATTCTTTTTCGTATACTCAAACCTAGTAATGTCATCGTTCGGTCCAAGCACTTCCTGAAGAAACTCACGTAGTGCCCCTGCTCTTTGCGGGAAATTCACCATAAAATAATGCTTTAGCCCTTCGTAAATCAGGGAGCGCTCCTTAATCTCCTGCATCCGATCAATGTCGTTATTACCACCACTGACGATGCAGACCACTGTTTTGCCCTGAATCTGCTCACGATACAGATCAAGTGCTGCTACAGGCAGCGAGCCCGCAGGCTCTACAACAATCGCATTTTCATTATACAGCTCCAGAATCGCTGTACATGCCTTGCCTTCCGGTACCTTCACAATATCATCCAAGGTATGTTTACAAATGTCATACGTTAACTGCCCCACACGCTTCACCGCAGCTCCGTCAACGAACTTGTCGATTTGTTCCAGTGTAACAACCTTGTCCAAACGCATTGCTTCTGTCATTGATGCTGCGCCCAGGGGTTCTACGCCGATAACTTTGGTGGTCGGACTCACCGTTTTAACATACGTACCTACGCCTGCCGCCAAACCGCCGCCGCCAATCGTTACGAATACATAGTCCATAGGTGTATCCAGGCTTTCCATCACTTCCATGGCAATCGTACCATTGCCTGCAATAATTTTCGGCTGATCGAATGGATGGATGAAGGTCATTTCCTGCTCACTGCATACCTTCATGGCCTCGTCATAAGCATCGTCAAACGTATCCCCAGTCAAAATGACCTCTACACTGTCTCCGCCAAAGCGACGTACCTGCTTCACCTTCTGATTGGGCGTTGTGC
The DNA here is from genome assembly GCF_006874425.1 of Paenibacillus ottowii. Lineage (GTDB taxonomy): Bacteria > Bacillota > Bacilli > Paenibacillales > Paenibacillaceae > Paenibacillus > Paenibacillus ottowii. The sequence continues at coordinate 38,909 of NZ_VIJZ01000001.1, read as the reverse complement.
TCGGCATAAAAATTTTACCGTGGATGCCAAGCGCGTTACATGAAAAAGCCACGCCTTGTGCATGATTACCCGCACTCGCACACACAATCCCTTTTTTCATTTGCTCAGGAGTCAAGCTGCGAATCATGTTGTAAGCTCCACGGATTTTAAAGGACCGCACAACCTGGAGATCCTCTCGCTTCAGATACACATTACAGTTATATTTAGCCGATAGGACGGCATCCCTCTGTAAAGGTGTACGAACAATCACCTCACGCAGCATATGATGCGCCCGTACAATATCCTCCATGCCAACGGTTGATGCCGTGGCCGGTTCGGTTTTCTGGGTTTTTGTTGGTTCCATAGCTTCTCCACGCTCCGCCTATATTTCTGTATTTGAAATCTTTCAAACATCATACCACGTTTACCTATAGCTTGTGCAGTTGATAGCCATGAAAATGAGAATGAAAATCACTGAATCCATAAAAAAACAGGCCGAGACAATGCCCGGCCCGTCTTCACTGACTTTACACATTTTTTTGTATTCAATCGACTCATTCAGCACCGTAATGGTTACCCTTTTACCCCGCCTGCCGTCATCCCTTCAATAAAGTAACGCTGGAAGAACAGAAACACGACGAGAATCGGCAAGATAGCCAGAACCGAACCGGCAATCAAGACATCATAGTTGTTGCCATATGGCGTCAGCAGACTGGACAGACCGATCGGCAGTGTCAGCATGTCGTTGGTACGCAGTACAATCATCGGCCACAGGAAGTTATTCCAGCTATTCATAGCCTGTAAAATGGCCATTGCCGCAAAAGCAGGCGCCATCAGAGGCATCATAATCCGCACAAAAATACCATACTCCGAACAGCCGTCAACCCGTGCCGCATCCATAAAGTCCTTAGGTACTCCGCTCAAATATTGACGGAAGAAAAAGATCGGAATCGGTGCGACGACAAACGGCAAAATCACACCCCATACCGTATTGATCAGCTTCATGCCGATCATGAGTTTGTAGAGCGGCAGCATGATAATTTCTACCGGAATCATCATCACGACCAGTACCAGTGTAAAAATCACATTTTTTAGTCTAAAACGATACATCTCCAGACCGTACCCGACCATCGCGGACAATATCAGACATAACACTGTAAACAAGACGGTAATGACAAGGCTATTCCAATACCATTGAAAATAATCCGTCGTCCCCTGAAAGATGAACGCATAGTTTTTCAAGGACATGATGGCCCACTCCAGCTTGAGATTCAAGCCGTAGCGCAGCAGCTCCGTTGATGGCTTGAACGAGGCCAGCGTCACGGCAAATAGCGGAAACAGGGCGAACCCGGCAAACAGAATGAACAAGACAACGAGAAATGCAGACAACGGGCGTTTTTGTTTCTGAGCCATCGCTTAATCCTCCTTCCGAAACATGCCAAAAAATTTGAGCTGGATCAGGTTCAGTACCAATGTAAATACGAGCAATACAATGCCCACCGCCGCTCCAAAGCCCATGCTGTTCTGTTCCAGACCCTGACGATAGAGATAGCCAACAATCGTTAACCCAATATCGTTCGGGGAGTTATTTCCGTTCCACAGCATATAGCTCTCGGTGAACATGGACAATCCGGCATAAATACTAATCGTAAATACGTAAATCGTCACTGGTTTCAGCATAGGAATCGTAATCCGCCAAAATGATTCGAAGCGACTGGCTCCATCAATCTGCGCTGCTTCATATAACTCGGGAGGAATATTCTGTAGCCCTGACATGTAGTACAGCATATTCACACCCAGCCATCTCCACAGGGCCAGCACGATCAACGCTAAAAATCCGGTGTTCGCATTCATCAGCCATTTGTAAGGCTCAAGGCCGAATAGTCCTAACAGGGAGTTCATCAGCGAGCCATCCAATTCCCCGAACATGAGTCGGAAGATTGTTCCTGCCACCACTACTGAGGTCAGTGCGGGTATAAACATCACGGAGCGAAACAGCCCTCTGCCTGGCATTTTAGGTGAATTCAGCAATACCGCCAGTACCAGTGGCAGAGGAATCAGCACAACCAGTGTGAGCAGCGTATACAGGACGCTGTTCAATATCGCTTTTCCAAAGGTAGGATTCATTAAATCCTTATAATTTTCTAGGCCAACGTAAGTTGTGATCCCTGGTAGGACTTCCTGAAAGCTCATAATGACCGTCGAGATGACCGGATACGCAAAAAACAGTGCAAAGGACAGTAAAAATGGAAGGACAAATACATACGGTGCCGTACGACTGGAATGAATAAATCGGCTCCATTGACTTCTGGTCGGACGCTGAGGTTGTGGCGGCTGACCTGTCGTTACATTAGCGTTCGTATGAACGGGCGTTGCCATGAATCTCACTCCCTTTCCTGTTGGGGTCTATCTCAGTTCATCTGCCAGCTCATGCAGCACCGTAGCTGGATCTTCGCCACTCTGTAGTGTCCGGTAAAGTATTTTATTACGTACAGCACTGGCGATGTCAGGCGTTTTCGGTCCGATATGCACCGCATTGATCTCATCTTTGACTTCGATCAGCGTGTCAAAGATATTCGTTCCGAAATAATCCGTAAATTTATTTTTGGCTTTCGCTTCCGGCATGGTCCACACTTCACTGCGGATGGGATCAAAACCTAGCTGCTTCCAGATTTCCACATTCCCTTGCTTGGACAGCTTGGCAAAGGCTAGAAAACGCATCGCCAAATCCTGGTGTTTGGATTGGTTCGTGACTACCGTTCCGGTGCCGCCCATACCTGCTGAGCGATAGCCGCCTTTTTCCCACGCCGGCATCGGTCTAATGATGATCTTCCCTTTCAGGTCAGGCATGTAATCCGTAAAACGTCCCATGTACCACATCGGCATCCACACCGAAGCGGCCCCGCCCTTATTCATAAACCCGTAGTATTCCTCCATATGATGTCCGCCGCCTGGTGCGGGAATAGCGATTTTGTCTTTTATCATCTGTTGGAGAAACTCAAGTGTTTTAATATTGGTTTCATTATCCAGCGTCAACTCGCCATTCTCATCCAGAAAGTCCGAATTTTGCTGGGAGATCATCGGCCAGTAGCTCCACAGGTCATTCGTTTCCAAGGTTGCCATCGGCTTGCCCGTTTTTGCCAGCACTTGCTTGCCAGCAGCAGCATAGTCTGCCCAGGTAACGATGGAATCCGGGTTTACACCCGCCTGATCCATAATCTCTTTGTTGTAATACATCACTTCGGCTCCAACGTGAAAGTCAATGCCGTAATACTTACCGTCTTTGCCGTAAATCTGCACTCTGGAAGGCACAATGTTCTTGAGCTCAGGGTCTATCACCGAATTGAGTGGGACCAATTGCGGTATTCCTTTGAGGAAATTACCAATCTTGTTCACCTCGATATCCGCGATATCCGGCGCTCCAACCCCTGATTGCAACGCAATCGAAAGCTTGCTGTGGTGGTTGTCATAAGGAAATGTATTCGCTTTCAAATTAATCAATTCATCAGGGTGCTGTTGGTTCCATTGGTCAGCCATTTGCAGAAAAAACTTCTCATGTAGTTCATTGAATGTCCACAATACAAGTTCTGTTCCCGGCCCATCTTTTTCATCGTTCTTGAAAGAACAGCCTTGCAGCAGTCCAGCCATCAAAACCAGCACCATAAGCATCACAGCCATGCTTTTTCTTCGCAGCAGCATATCCTTCCCCCTTCGCATGATGAAATCCTAATTCGTAAATGATTGCGCTTTCTTTTATTATTTAACATCAATACAAATTAGTTTACAACAACATTATTCAAAAAAAATTCGATTTTGTGTAAAACAGACCTTAATGCATTATAGGGGGAAAATAAATTGAGTGGGGTTATGATCATTTCTGTATAAAAAAACGACCCGACTCCCATGAAACTCGGAGTCGGGCCGCGCTGCTTTTAACTATTCTTGCGAATGTGCTGCTTCGTCTTTCACTTCTTCGCGAAATGATCTAATACTTTGTTTACGACGATTATTTTTTTCTTCGATTTGCTTACGCTCCTCATTGCTGATTTCAGAGGAGAATTCATTTAGGTATCCTTCGGCCTCATGAAGATTCTGCAATGTATTCTGAATATTTTGTTGCAAATGCTCTACATTATCTGCTCGATTATCCGGTTTTGCCATCGGTTTGACGCCTCCTAATCTTAGAATCGCTCACTAGAGCGCTAAACCGTAGCTTGATCGTTATCGAGTTGTTTTATACATTAAAATGCTTTCTAAACCACTGGCCGGCTGCTTCGGCTTCCGTACGGGTCAATTGATGACCATTGCGTTCCCAATAGGCTTCCACCTGCGCCCCGGCCCCTTCCAGCAAAGCTTGCAGCTCCCGCGATTCCGCAGCTGGAACAATCGGGTCATTTTCACCTGAAGACAAAAATACAGGGACACCGTTCAAGTTCGGCAGTTGCAGCCCTCGCAATGGCACCATGGCATGATGGAGAATGGCTCCACGCAGCGCTTTCGCATCATGAAAGAGCATACTAGCCGCTATGTTCGCTCCATTGGAATAACCCAGAGCCACCACATTGTTACGGTCAAACTCGTATTGCTCTGCTGCTGAATCCACAAATTCGCTTAGTTCTTTGGTACGAAATACGAGATCCTCAATGTCGAACACCCCCTCTGCCAAACGGCGAAAGAAGCGCGGCATCCCATTTTCCAATACATTCCCTCTCACGCCGAGCACAGACGCTCCCGGTGCTACCATATCAGCCAAGGGTAGCAAATCTTGTTCATTCCCGCCGGTACCATGCAACAGCAAAATAACCGGGGCTTGCGGATCATTTCCTTTCCGAAAGACGTGTTTCATATCTATTCCCTCCTCCAATTAACTTTAAATTAAGAATCTTATTTTTTGTATAATTTGATTATAGCCCATTTCATTGCTTTATACAAACATAATTGACCTCGTTCATTTTTTCTAAAATGATGTCTTGATCCATTGACATGTAGTATAGCTCTATTTTACTATGGTGTTAGATATTTAGAATATTATCTAAATATCTAAAGGAGGAAATGTATTTTGAATGATGCCTTTAAAGCTTTGGCTGATCCGACCCGGCGTACAATCTTGCAGCTTTTAAAGGAAAAAAGCATGAGCGCGGGCGAAGTAGCTGAACATTTTCAAATTAGCAAACCCAGCATCTCCCACCATCTCAATATCTTGAAGCAGGCAGGGCTGGTGCTGGATGAACGACAGGGGCAAAACATTATCTACACCCTGCATACAACGGTTGTAGCGGATGTGATCGGTTGGATGTTTAGTATCGCCCAACCCGATCCCCCTGCGAAGAAAAGTGGGAAACCTATTAAGGATGCGGAGGAATCTGAATGAAATTGCGAACACCTTGGAGCTTGATGGATCTTTTGACAACTTTGATTGCCTTATCACCCGCCATAGGCGCTATACTGCTGTACGACCGTCTTCCCGATGTTCTTGCCTCGCATTTTAGCTTTAACAATACAGCAGACAGGTACATGAGCAAAAGTGGTGCTATGATCATGCTCGTGCTATTGGGTCTGGTCCCGCTGGTCATTCGATTGGCACGCCACATGGACCCCAACAGAGCTAATTATGAGAAATTTTCAAAAGCCTATGAAGTTACGCGCGCAGGTGTTTCTGTGGTTCTCGCTGTAGCTGGATGGGGAATGCTGCTGTACAACCTGAATATACAACTGAAAATGAATGCTATAATTTTAGGGTTAATCGGCCTGATGCTAATGGTGATGGGGAATTATATGACTCAGGTACAGCCGAACTATACCTTCGGTATCCGCACGCCGTGGACTCTGTCTAATCCTGAGGTATGGCGTAAAACGCACCGTTTCGGTGGTCCTATGATGATGCTTGGCGGTGCTTCAGCATTGGTGGCGGCATGGGTCGGTGGAATGGCGGGAGTAGTCATTTTCCTAACCGTACTGATCATATCCGTTGCCTCTCCTGTGCTCTATTCTTTCTTGTTGTATCGTAAGCTAAACAAATAATTAGACAAAGCTATATCTGAACCTAAAGAAGGAACCTCCCAAACCGCAGTAAACGCAGGATGGGAGGTTCTTTGTACAAGTGAATATTTATTTAAAACAACAGTTTATCGGGATGGGTGCCTACACGTTCATCCAGATGAAGACCATTGATTCGGTCAATATCCTCAGCCGTCAGTTCAAAATCGAACAAATCGGCATTTTCGCGGATACGATGCGCGGTTACCGATTTGGGAATCGTTACAATCCCCCGATCCAGATGCCAACGCAAAATAACCTGAGAAGTCGTTTTGCCGTATTTGGCAGCAATCTCAACGATATCTGCCTGCTCGGTTAATTTCCCCTTCATCAATGGACTCCACGACTCAAGTTGAATCTGGTGCTCCCGGCAGTATTGATGCAACTCTTGCTGTGTCAGACGCGGGTGAAGCTCTACCTGATTGATGACAGGCACAGTGTTGCTGTCTTTAAGGAGGTCTTCGAGATGGTGGATTTGGAAGTTGCTTACTCCAATTGCGCGTACGCTTCCTTCTTCATACAGCCGCTCGAATGCCTTCCAAGTTTCCTTGTACTTGTCCTTGCCAGGCCAATGAATGAGATACAGATCAATAATGTCCAGACCCAGCCGTTTGCGGCTTTCTTCGAAGGCACGCAGTGTTGAATCGTAGCCCTGATCTTGATTCCAAAGCTTAGTGGTCACAAACAGATTTTCTCTGGCCGCTCCACTATCACGAATGGCTTGTCCGACCAGTTCCTCATTGCCGTAGATCGCCGCCGTATCAATGTGACGGTAACCGACCTCAATGGCTGTTTTGACTGCTTCGTAGACCTCATTACCTTCCGCCTTGTACGTACCAAAACCAAGCCAAGGCATCTGAACTCCGTTATTTAGTAAAGCTGTATCCGCAATGTTCCCCATGTCTATCTCCTCCTATTCCTAGTTATAAATGATCCAACAGGATGATTACAGTTTAGTCGCATCCTGAAAAGCATTCACTTCAAGCGGAGCAGCCAACAGTTCTTTCGCTGCAGCAACAAATGCCTGGAAATGGGCAGAATTGTTATGGAAATCTACAGCAGCAGCATCCTTCCACTCTTCCACCATCGTAAATGCATTGGGATCATTCAGATCCTGCATTAACGTATAGCGTACATTGCCCTCTTCAGCTTGTGATGCGCTGATCAATCCTTGGGTTTGTTGTAGAAAAGCCTCTCTTTTTTCAGGTAAAACCTTCATATCAGCATGAATAATAATCACAATATTTTCCTCCTCACATTATGTAACTATTCTATTATAGACCATTCTTTCGATAGATTAAAAGTGCGGCTGTTTCTGGAATACAGTAAAATGAATGGTATTGGGGAGTTGATCGGCTGATCCGCTGCTCCTATATTTTGTTTAATGGCGGTGAAGGCATGTGCGTTTTCAGACAAAATTAATGGTTTTCATATCCCTTTTAGTGCTGGTCGTCACCGGACTGTTGGGATTATCCTTGCGCTATATGATTACCTCCGCCTTGTACGAAGAGATTGGGAAAAGGGCGCTAACCGTGGCCAATACGCTTGCGGTAGATGCACAGGTCAGGGAAGCTCTAGAACAGACGGACACAACGCAATTACGTGCGCGGATCAACGAGGTAGTGAAGCCCGTCCAAGCCAGTAGCGGTTCTGATTTTATTACGATTGCAGATCGTCATCTTATTCGTCAATGGCATGTTAACCCGGAAAGAATCGGACAGCCTATGATGGACCCGCTAAATAATAAGGTGCTGCAAGGGCAGCCCTCTATAACACAGTCTACCGGCTCTCTCGGACCGTCACTGCGAGCTAAAACCGCAGTCTATGATAAACAAGGCCGAGCCATCGGGCTTGTTTCTGTAGGTTTCTTGATGACAGATGTCGTGCAAAATATTCGTACATACACATATACATGGTTATGGTTCATGGTAGGTGCATTGATGATCGGCATCGTAGGAAGTCTGGTCATAGCACGACGGGTACGGCACGAACTGCATGGGCTGGAACCGGTGGAGATTGGACGTTTGTATCAGGAAAAGCAAGCCATTCTCGAATCCATAGGCGAAGGGATTATCGCGGTTAATAGCAATGGGCAAGTCACACTTGCCAATCCACAAGCCGTCCGTTTGCTGGGCCTCCCCCCGGAAACCAGCCTCTATGGATACGAGCTTCGTCACTTGGCGGATACCGCAGATCAACTGGCAGATATACTTATTGCAGATATTATCGAGGAAAATCCAAGCAAGAAGCCTGATCAGGAACAGAACGTACTCAATGAGGAAATTGAGATCCAACAACGAGTCGTAGTCGTCAGCCGTGTACCGATCAAGGATCGATTCGGACGAAGGTTGGGCACCGTTGCCAGTCTGCGCGACAAAACAGAGCTGCTTCGCATGACACGGCAGTTGACGGAGGTCAAGGATTATGCGGATGTGCTGCGATCACAAACACACGAATATACCAATCGGCTGTATCTCATATCCGGGCTGATTCAGTTGGAGTGTTATGACGAAGCCGTGGACTTTATTACTCAAGAGTCGGAGGATTATCGTATGCATCGTTCCGTTTCCTCTTCTCTTTCAGCCGATTCCATCATCGCCAGCCTGCTGATCAGCAAGAAAAAACAGGCGTTGGAACAAGGGGTTGTACTCCATTCATATATTAAGGGAGCATTTTCAACTCCGTCTGCTACGTTGGAGTGGTCGCTCCTTGCTACCATCGCCGGAAACCTGCTGGATAATGCCATGGAAGCTGTTATAACAGGCTCCAAATCTGACGGACAAGTCTGGTTCCGGCTTGAAGAAATGACTGAAGCCATCATCGTCCAAGTTGCGGATAATGGTGCGGGTATTTCGGAAGATATCCAGGAAAAACTGTTCGTTAAGGGCGCATCAACCAAAGCAGAGGCAGGACACGGATATGGCCTTGCTCTCGTGCAGGAGTACACCGAACGAATGAGTGGCTCCATAAAAATACAGGAACGGCCTGGTGGGGGTAGCATTTTTGAAGTACACATTCCTTTAAATAGGACAGACACGAGAAGCAATAATGCAACAGGAGGTTACGTCCATGAATGAGCAGGTATTATCGGACATTGAGGTTCTTATTATTGAAGATGATCCGCGAATTGCGGAGATAAACCGACGATTTATTGAAAAGGTGGACGGGTTCACCGTATGTGCAATAGCAACGAACGAATTTGAGGCAAAGCTTCAACTGGATGTATTACGACCGTCTTTAGCTGTGCTGGACGTTTATTTTCCCGATACGAATGGTCTAACCCTGCTTTCGTTCATCAAACATCACTATCCGGGGACAGATGTCATTATGCTGACCGCCGCCAAGGAGGCTGAAACGGTGGTACAAGCGGTACGCGCAGGCGTATTTGATTTTATCGTAAAGCCGCTCGTATTCGAGAGATTGCGTGCGACTTTAGAGGAATATGCCCGTTTTCGACGCCAAGTCACAACATGGCAAGCGGAACAATCCATGGTGGAGCAAGCGGAAATTGACCGTCTGCTTCAAAGCGCAGGCACTGGTCGGTTAGCAGGTAACGGGGCCGGAGAACTATGGGCCAAAGGGATTGATAAAGTAACCTGCGAAAAGGTGCTTGAGCTTCTGAATCGACGAGGTGAGGTAACTACAGGGACTGTGGGAATTGAGCTAGGTATGAGCCGATCTACAGCCAGAAGGTATCTGGAGTATTTAGTGGAAAGTGGCGACGCTCATCACGATCAGATGTACGGAACCGTCGGCAGACCGGAACGTATCTATCGCAGACGGCAGGAAAATGCATAATCCCCCCCAATTCTGCTGCCAGGCGTGTCCCTTTCTCTCTCCTCGTTGCTTGTGACTTTTATGAACTTAATTCACTTAATAGACTAAAATGGTTTAAATGATCACATTATTTACGTCCCTCTTCCCGGTTGCTAGAATGGTCAACAGTTAGTTAATTGATAATGATTATCAGTTTCTCTGGTAAGCATATTTGGAACGGGGGACAACATATGGCAACACCGAAACAGACATTACGCACAGGCATGCTGCTTGCGGTGATCCTGGTACTTCTGACCGTCATAACGGCGGGATGTGGGGGCCAGTCACAAAATAATAACGCAGCAGCCCCTCAAGCCACAGGCGACACTCGAATCATTAAACATGAGATGGGAGAAACCCAAGTTACAGGTAAACCCAAAAGAATCGTAACGCTGGAGTTCTCTTTTGTCGATGCCACTACTCAACTGGGCATCACACCTGTCGGCATTGCTCAGGAAAATGATGATGATATCGATGGACTGCTTGGCAAAAAAATCGACTTCACACCTGTGGGTACACGCAAACAGCCGAACCTGGAAACGATCAGCTCCCTGAAGCCTGATTTGATTATTGCTGATCTGAACCGTCATAAAAGCATATATAAAGAACTAAGCGAAATTGCTCCGACCATTGTTCTAAAGAGCCGCAATTCCTCTTATGAGCAAAACCTGGCATCCTTCAGTGTTATCGCTGATGCGTTGGGTGAGAAGGAAAAAGGCGAGCAAATTCTAGCTGCACATAAAGCTACCATGGCCAAGCTGAAAAAAGGCGTTCAAGCTGGTGAGTCCCGCAGCGTATTGCTCGGGGTGTTCCGTTCTGATTCACTATCGGCTCACGGTGCATCATCTTTTGATGGACAACTGCTGGAGCAAGCAGGTATCCACAACGCCCTTCAAAATACAAGCGAACCCACAGTCAAGCTGACACTGGAGCAAATTGCACAAGCTGATCCCGATGTGATCTTCTTGGTGGAAGCCGATGAGAAGCTGCTTGCGGAATGGAAGCAAAATCCGTTATGGCAAAACATTACGGCCGTGAAAAAAGGGGAAATTTACGAAGTAAACCGGGCACTGTGGACCCGGTACCGTGGACTCGGCTCTGCCGAGAAAATACTGGAGCAAGCGATTTCGCTTCTGTATCCCGCGCACAATAAAGGAGACGGCTCCCGTTGATCGGACAAGCCTTACGCGACCGGCTAAATAAGCCGGTCTTCTTTGCACTTCTATCCGCTCTGCTTGCTGGACTGCTGCTGAGCATAGCAATTGGTCCAGTCAGGATGGACATCCCCACCATGCTGACTGCACTGTTCACCGAGCATCCGTCCAAGGATCAGCTCATTATCTTGACGATACGCCTGCCACGTGCCGTCATTGGCCTGATCGTCGGCGCCGGGCTTGCCGTGGCCGGAGCGCTGATGCAGGCCATCACACGCAACCCGCTGGCTTCGCCGCAGGTGTTTGGGGTCAGCTCAGGCGCCTCGCTGGCTGTCGTCCTGTCGGTCGTGCTGCTGCCGAATATCGGGTCGTCCGGCAGCATTTATTTTGCTTTTGCCGGAGCGATCGCAGGCGGTTCCTTCGTATACGCATTGGCCGGAACGGCAGGCATGACGCCAGTCAAGCTAGCCCTTGCAGGGATGGCTGTACACCTGCTGCTGGCTTCTGTCACTCAGGGACTGCTCGTGTTCAATGAGCAAATATCCGATGTATTGTATTGGCTCGCCGGAGCCATCGACGGGTCCACCTGGGCCGATACGCGGCTGGTGCTGCCATGGTTCGCCGTGGGTATGATCCTTGCACTGGCGCTGGCCCCCTCGCTATCTGTGCTTAGCCTCGGTACAGAAGTGGCACAGGGACTGGGGCAAAACGTACGTCTTGTCCGCTTATTGGCCTCAGCCTCAGTTATTATGCTGGCAGGCTGTGCTGTAGCGGTAGCCGGGTCCATCGGCTTCGTGGGCTTAATGGTGCCGAATATCATCAAGGTGTTCACAGGCGATAATTACAAACGGGTCATCCCCTTGTCTGCAATCTGCGGAGCTCTGCTGCTGACATATGCAGACGTGCTTGGGCGGTTTATTGCCTTCCCTTATGAATCGCCTGTCGGTATTGTAACTGCGCTGGTGGGCGCGCCCTTCTTTTTATATCTGGCTCACAAGAACGGGAGGGCTTCACGATGAAAAAGCTATGGATTTTACTCGTGCTTATGTTGGGTGTTTCTTTTATTGCTATTGGCGTGGGTAGCACCTACATTACACCCTCGGAGCTGATCACGGCGCTGACTGACCGAAATGCCTCTTCCTGGTTCATCGTTCACCATTATCGAGTGCCTCGTGGCCTGCTGGCCGTCATGGCTGGTGCTGGTCTCGCAGTAGCTGGTGTGCTGCTGCAAGGTATGATCCGCAACCCTCTGGCTTCGCCGGACGTGGTGGGTGTGTCCAAGGGAGCCGGCTTTGCGGCGGTTCTCGTCATCGTGCTGCTCCCCTCATCTCCCGTGGCGCTGCTACCGATCGCTGCCTTTATTGGTGCCGGAGTAGCTGCACTACTGCTTGTACAGCTTTCGATGAGGGGAGGCATGCGTCCTAACATGCTGGCCTTAACCGGGCTGGCGGTGGGTGCTATTTTTCAGGCTGCAACCGATTATATTCTGGTCAAATATCCACTCGAAGCCAGCGATACGCTGACTTGGCTAGCTGGAAGTCTATGGGGCAAAGGCTGGGATGAAGTATATGGACTTTTGCCATGGTTAGTTGTATTGCTGCCGCTCGCCTATACGCTGCAGCGCAAGCTGGATATTATGAGTCTGGACGAGGAAAGCTCTGCTGGCTTAGGCCTTAGCGTGAAGCGTATGCGTACAGGATTGCTGGCCGTATCCGTAGCCTTAGCTGCTGCCTGTGTCGCTGCCATCGGGTCCATCGGCTTTATAGGACTGCTGGCTCCACATCTCGCTCGGCGGTTGTTCGGCAATCGCCATCGCTATTTACTGCCTGGCGCGGCCATGATCGGTGCCTTGATTCTCGTCCTTGCCGATGCGCTCGGACGAGGACTGAAGCCGCCGCTCGAAATTCCCGCTGGCATCGTGACAGCCGTGATTGGCGCGCCCTATTTCCTGTATCTCTTGCTGCGGGAGCGCAAGCAAAAAGGCAGCGCATAAAGGACAAATTCTCCAATCCAGCTAAACGCCGCTGTACTATACTGTAGCTTTTAGCTGGATTACCTCCCATCTGTACACCGAACCGCTGATTCATTTCTTTTCAAACGACTCATCCTACAGTAACTTCTATATGCCACACTTCACACACAAGTTTATTTTCCCGTTTTATATCGGAGTTTTGTTTTAACGAAGCTAAAGTAGAGAAGATTCATTATGTACCATATTCTCATATATCATAAAAAAGAGAGCCAACCTGTACACTTAGTACAGGCTGACTCTCCTTACCCATCAACACTTACGCTGGATAGGGTACTTCTGTTCCATTCAAAATGAGGTGCATCCGAATTTCCGCTTTTAAGGAGTCGGATACTGCACAATATTTTTCCTTACCCATCTGAATCGCTTTCCATACACGGTAATCCGGAATATCTCCATCTACGTGGAACGTCAGATCAATCGCTGTAAAACCCGTTGGCATCTGTTCCTTGCGTGTACCTTCGGCATCAATATCAATCCGCTGAATGTCTGATAAAAAACGATCCAAAATCATCGTAATATCGATACCGATACATCCCGCCAGACCCGCCAGCAGCAGTTCCATCGGTGTCATTCCTTTACCATCACCGCCATAAGCTGCCGTAGCATCCATCCCTACGGAATAACCGGAGGGTCCTTCCGAAGTAAATGCGCGTTTGCCGTGCCAAGTTGTAGATACTTTCATGTTCAATTGCCTTCTTTCCATCTTCGTAATCTATAATTTATTCCTGATCTAACTTAAAACTCGCTAATTTGACGCAGAAATTTTTGTGTCCTCTCATGCTGGGGAGCATCAAAAAACGCCTGTGGCGCAGCTTCCTCCACAATGATTCCGTCTGCCATAAATACAACCTTGTCCGCCACCTCGCGGGCAAATTTCATTTCATGAGTCACGACGACCATCGTCATTCCGTCTTGAGCCAGCTCCCGCATAACCCCCAGCACTTCACCCACAAGTTCGGGATCAAGTGCTGATGTCGGCTCATCGAACAGCATAATCGCTGGGTCCATCGCCAGTGCGCGTGCAATAGCTACCCGTTGCTGCTGTCCACCGGACAGACGAGTTGGATGTACATCCTGCTTATCCAATAATCCCACCCGCTTCAGTAGCTGTTGTCCGATAGACATCGCCTTGTCACGCGGCATTTTCTTTACTGTCAGCAGTCCTTCAATGACATTGCCGATTGCTGTTTTGTGCGGATACAGATTGAATTGCTGGAACACCATTCCCGTCTGCTTGCGAATATCACGAATGGCTGCTTGACGGACACGTGGGGAAGCCGTAGCATCAACCTCAATCCCGTTCACCTCAAACTTACCGGAAGACAGCTCTTCCAGACCATTCAGGCAACGCAGCAGGGTACTTTTACCAGATCCGCTGGGACCGAGCAATACGACGATTTCACGAGCGGCAACCTGAAAATCTATGCTTTTCAGAACCTCTACCTGTCCGAATCGTTTACCTAATCCGTTTGTTGTTATCATCATCTATCATCTCCACCTTAATAAGCTCGAGCCAGACGCTTTTCCACCCGCTCCAGTATAGCGGAGAATCCAATGCTCATAATCCAGTACATCAAGGCAATTTCGAGCAAAAACGGCATGTAGCGCAAATACTGCGCCTGTAAAAGCTGTGCCTGTCGCATCAATTCACTGACCCCGATAAACGACACAAGCGACGTTTCTTTAAGCATACCCACGAACGTATTTCCCATCGGTGCAATTGCAATGCGTAATGCCTGCGGAAGAATAATACGCCACATCGTTTGACCAGGCGACATTCCCGTAGCATAAGCGGCCTCAGTCTGTCCCTGCGGTACGGCTAAAATAGCTCCACGGAACGTCTCTGATAAGTACGCCCCTGTATTAATACTCAGTGCAAGACAAGCAGCCGTCAGCGACCCGAATGATATTCCGTAATCATCCAATCCATAATAAATGACTGCAATCTGCACCAACACCGGCGTTCCCCGGATGAGCGATACATACATACGGGCCAGCCAACGAATCGGTCGATTACCTTTCAGTCGGGCTACAGCAACAATCAGACCAATAATTAGACCAAAAAGCATAGAAACAATCGTTATATACAGCGTATAATAAGCACCCTTCAATAAAAAAGGGACGTTCTCCCACATTAATTCAAGCATCGGTTATATTCCCTTCTTTCAGACGAGTGGCCCCATGTCAGCATAAAAGCCAAGACTGGAGCCAGACGCCTGTAACAAGCTTACGTTATTCTTTTGGTTCCTCGCCAAACCATTTTTTGAAAATGGTTTTGTAAGTGCCGTCTTCCTTCATTTCCTTCAGAGCCTTGTTCAAGGCTTCCTTGAGCTCAGGAGTATTCTGGTTAATAGCTACAGCCGCTTGATCCGATTTAACCGGCTCACCTACGGCTTTAATTTGGAACCCGTTTTTATCGATGATGGGCTTGAGAGCATACAGATTGTTAATGGTTGCATCAATACGACCAGAGTTCAGATCTTTCAATGAAGTAATGACATCATCATAGGTTTTGATCTCAAAATCGCCTACCTTCGGCAACACCTCGTTGCGCAGGTAAGATTCATCATTCGTCCCTAGGCCAACACCAATCGTTTTGCCTTTAAAATCTTCCAGCTTCGTAATGTCATTTGTTTTGCTGTTCACGATAATATTCACATGATTGGTGATATAGGGGTCTGTGAAGTCAATGGCCTTCTTACGATCCTCTGTAATCGCCACCTGGCTAACCACTGCATCGAATTTTTTCTTTTGCAAACTTGGAATCAGTCCTGAAAATTCTTGCGCCGTGAACTCCACTTTTACTCCAATTCGTTTCGCCAATTCTTTAGCAATATCTACATCAAACCCGTCCAATTCCTTGTTGTCGTTCAAAAAATTGTACGGCGGATAAGTCCCCATCATGCCAACCTTCATTACACCGGCCTTCTTGATGGCCTCTAGCTGATTGGCGGCTGCCTCATTACTGCTGCCTGCTCCATTGCTCGTATTAGAAGCTTCTGGCTTTGTCCCACAAGCGCTCAGCACAAGGCTGAACAAAGCCAGAGCCATGAGTGTGGTCACCAAGAACCCTTTTTTACGTGTTTTCATATGTCGTTCGCTCCTGTCTAGATGTAAATGTTTAAGTGTATATGTGTAATTTGGCTATATTATTTGTTACCGACTACTCATTCATGCGATGTTGACCGTCTACTAGCCTTGGCCTAGTAGTCCATAAAATTCAAAATTAGCAGCCTCTTCTGCCAATCTTGTAGCCGATACCTGCTTGATGTGGTCATGTGTTCCCTCTGAACCGAATAGCCAGCGTATAATGACCCCTTCAATCATGCTCATAAGCAGGGCTGCCCTTAGTTCGACATCTAATTCGGCAGGCAGCATGTTCAGCTCGATCGCTCGCTCCATATTGCGCCGGAATGCAAGCTCCATCGCAGTTCTGGTCTCACGGATGCTCTGCCGCACGGGTTCATCGACACCACTGCCGATTAGCAGCAAACCCATTAGATAACGGTTCTCCAAGGCAAAATGAAATAGCCGAACAAACAGTGCTTCTGATGCCTTAACCATATCAGCCAGCGTTCCCGCATCACGGCGATACCCCTGCCCGATCGCTAACAGCAGTTGTTCACGGCCTGTAGCGATAATCTCCAGCGCCAAGGCTTCTTTACTTTTAAAA
The DNA here is from genome assembly GCF_006874425.1 of Paenibacillus ottowii. Classification (GTDB taxonomy): domain Bacteria; phylum Bacillota; class Bacilli; order Paenibacillales; family Paenibacillaceae; genus Paenibacillus; species Paenibacillus ottowii. The sequence goes on along the minus strand of NZ_VIJZ01000001.1, from coordinate 22,219 downwards.
TGCCAGTAAAATGTGCCTTGAGCTACTCCTGCCTCCACCACGATATCTGAAATCTTCGTTTGGTGGTAACCCTGCTCGGCGAACCGCTTTAACGCAATATGAAGTAGCTGTGTTCTGCGGTCTGTTTCTTCTCCCCCGTGATCAATAGGTGGTTCCTTCGAAGGGGTTTTGGGTTGCTTCGCCTTGCGTGGCTGCATCGGTTTTCTCCTCCCGATTGATCAGTCAGTCAGTTTTTTTATTTTTAATCCTATAGGATAAGTATACTTTTGTCAAACGAAAAAAGAGAACCTCCGCAGAGGTCCTCTTTATCCTATATATTGCTGTTATAGCAATGCTTTGGCCGCAATATCTGTACGGTTTTGCTTGCCTTCAAAGGTAATGCGGGCCGCTTGTTCGTAAGCTTTGTCTCGTGCCTCGGCAATGTCACGTCCCAAGCCCACCACGCCTAACACGCGTCCGCCGTTCGTGACCCACTCACCCTGTTCGTTGATACCTGTTCCAGCATGGAACACGATGGCTTCGTCTGCCTGATCCAGTCCATGGATAGGTATCCCTTTGGCGTAAGCTGCAGGATAACCTCCGGATGCCAGCACCACACACACCGCGGCCTCATCCTTCCACTCGATCTCCACCTGATCCAGCGTGCCGTTCACGGCAGCGAGAAAAATATCAAGTAAGTCGGATTTTAGTCGAGGCAACACGACTTGTGTTTCTGGATCACCAAAACGTGCATTAAATTCAATCGTCTTCGGCTTGCCGTCCGGCGAAATCATCAGCCCGGCGAATAAGACACCCCGGAACGGACGCCCTTCAGCAACCATCGCCTTGGCCGTCGGCTTAATAATCGTCTCAATGGCTTCCTCCATAATAGAATCGGCTATGTGGGGCAACGGGGAATACGTGCCCATGCCACCTGTGTTCGGTCCCTTGTCACCATCAAAAACCGGCTTGTGATCTTGAGCCGCTGCCATTGGACGAACCGTTTCCCCATCCACAAAGGAGAGAATCGACATTTCCTGTCCAGCGAGGAACTCCTCGATCACGACCTGTGCACCCGCTTCACCAAAAACCTTCGCTACCATAATATCGGACAGCGCCTTTTCCGCTTCCTCCATTGAGTAAGCAACTGTCACGCCTTTGCCTGCTGCCAATCCGTCCGCCTTAATGACCACCGGAATAGACTGTTCCTTCAAATAGGCATGTGCTTCCTCATAGGTATAAAATTTGCGATAAGCTGCTGTTGGAATGTGATATTTGTGCAGTAAATCTTTCATGAAGATTTTGCTGCCTTCGATTTCCGCCGCATTTTTACGCGGTCCGAATACCGGAATGCCTTTGGCTTCAAAGGCATCCACAATGCCGTCTGCCAGCGGATCATCGGGACCCACCACGACAAGTCCGACCTTTTTGGATTCAGCCAGTTCTGTCAATGCGTCAAACTCACTCACCGGAATCGGCACACACTCCGCTAATTGTCCGATACCAGCATTGCCTGGCGCACAATAGATTCGTCCGGCCTTTGGGCTTTTCTTCAGCGCCCACACAATTGCATGTTCGCGGCCGCCCCCGCCGATAACCAAAATATCCATTCAGGTGATTCCTCCCGCTTCCAGTATGATCGTTCAGGTGTGCTGCATTCACAACTCACGCAACTTAGTGTTTGAAATGACGTACGCCTGTAAAGACCATAGCAATGCCATATTCGTTAGCAACCTTGATGGATTCTTCATCTTTGATAGAGCCGCCCGGCTGAATGACTGCCGTAATGCCTGCTTTAGCTGCCAACTCCAACGTATCGCCCATCGGGAAAAAGGCATCCGATGCCAGTACAGCACCTTTTGCTTTGTCACCAGCCTGTTCAATCGCAATCTTGGCCGCTCCGACACGGTTCATTTGTCCTGCGCCTACGCCAATGGTCATATTATCTGCCGCCAGTACGATGGCGTTGGATTTCACATGCTTAACCACTTTCCAGCTAAACAAAAGTTGTTTCAGTTCCTCCTCGGATGGCGCACGCTCAGTTACAACCGTAAGTGCATCCGGGTCTACAGCGTGAACGTCATTTTGCTGGACAACCATGCCACCTTCAATAGAAGTCACGACGTAACGGCTCTTTGCCTGTTCAGCCGGGGAAAGCTCACCCAGATCAAGCAAACGAATATTTTTCTTTTTCGTTAAAATCTCCAATGCTTCTTTCGTGAAGCCCGGTGCCAGTATAATCTCCAAAAAGATTTCACTCAGCTTGTTCGCTGTATCGCCATCAATAATCCGGTTAGCCGCGACGATGCCGCCAAAAATCGAGGTCGGATCTGCTGCGTAAGCTTTGTTGTACGCTTCATAAATACTGCCGCCAATCCCTACACCGCAAGGATTCATATGCTTAACTGCGACTACTGTCGGCTCGCTGAATTCTTTGACAATTTGCAGGGCTGCATTAGCGTCATTGATATTATTGTAAGACAACTCTTTGCCGTGAAGTTGCTTCGCAGTTGTCAGTGTACCCTTGGCCGCCAATGGCTCACGGTAAAATGCCGCCTGTTGATGAGGATTTTCCCCATAACGCAAATCCTGAATTTTTTCATAGGTTACAGTGTAACGCTCAGGCAGCGGATCACCTGTCACATTCGACAAATAATCGGAAATCAATGCGTCGTATGCCGCCGTATGACGGAACACTTTTGCAGCCAAACGTTTACGGGTATTCAGCTCTGTGTCGCCATCCTTACGTATTTCCTCCAGTACAGTGCTATAGTCATCCGCGTCGACCACTACACTGACAAAAGCATGATTTTTTGCCGCTGAACGGAGCATCGTTGGACCGCCGATGTCGATATTTTCAATCGCATCCTCATAGGTTACACCGGGTTTGGCGATCGTTTCCGCAAAAGGATACAGGTTCACAACGACCAGATCTATATAATCCAATCCAAGTTCCTTCATTTGACGCTGATGTTCTTCATTATCCCGAACAGCTAGCAAACCGCTGTGTACCACAGGGTGGAGTGTTTTAACACGTCCATCCATAATTTCTGGAAATCCTGTTACCTCTGAAATGCCGATGACAGGAATGCCCTCCTTCGACAGCAAGCTGCTCGTTCCCCCTGTCGAAACGATCTCCACACCCAATTTGGACAACTCACGGCAAAACTCTACGATTCCCCGTTTATCTGATACGCTGACGAGCGCTCTTTTAATACTCACCCTGTCTCCTCCTTTAGCTCTTTCAGAATTTCGCAAATTTCTCTTCTATCAATTTATTTCCCGAGAAATATCGGAAAATGCCTGTACAGTATCCTTGTTAGGACAATGATATGACAAATTACAGTTATCTTTAGAGAAGTGAGCTCACCTTGCGGCCATTCAATTGTATTTTCCCTTGGGCCAGTCTGCCAACTACCTCTGGATATAGCTGGCGCTCAACGGATTGAATGGCTGCGGATAAGGATTCCGCTGTATCATGATCGTAAACCTCCACGACACGTTGGGCGATAATCGCACCAGTATCCATCCCCCCGTCCACAAAATGGACGGTGACTCCACTTACCTTCACCCCATAGGCCAATGCCTGTCCAACAGCATCCTTCCCTGGAAATGCCGGAAGCAGGGACGGATGAATATTAATGATTTTCCCAGCGTACGCATCAACCATAACACTGGATAACAAACGCATGTAGCCTGCCAGCACAACGAGATCAATCGATTTCTGCTCCAGCAAAGCCACTAATTCACGCTCATAGTCTTCTCGGGTAGGGTATTCCTTAGGGCGAAAAGTATGACAGACAATTCCAGCTTTTTGTGCTCTAGCTACAGCAGGAGCCGCAGGCTTGTCACAGATGAGCAGTTCTATCGAGGCCCCGCCCAGTTCACCCCGCGCAGCCGCATCCACCAAAGCCTGAAAGTTCGTCCCTTCGCCTGATGCAAAAACAGCAATTCGGTAATTGCTCATTATACCTCGGCTCCCGTAAAGGTCACGATCGAGCTGCCTTCCGTTACTTTTCCGATCACATACGCAGCTTCACCCTGTTCTTTCAGAACTTCCAGTGCGGTCTGTGCATGCTCTGCACCGACAACAATCACCATTCCAATCCCCATATTGAAGGTGGTGAACATGTCTTTGTTGGAGATTTCGCCTTTTTCCTGCATGAGCTGGAAGATTGGCAGAATCGGCCAAGCGCCGTACTGTATATCCACATTAACGTGATCCGGTAACACTCTAGGGATATTTTCAATAAAACCGCCACCAGTGATATGCGCCATGCCTTTTACTTTTACTTTATCCAGCAATGCCAACACAGATTTCACATAAATTTTCGTCGGCTCCAGCAATACATCGCCCAGTCTGCCGTTCAAGCCCTCGATTTCATCATGCAAATCATAGCCTTCCTGTTCCAATAACAGCTTGCGAACCAGGGAAAAGCCATTACTGTGAACTCCACTGGAAGCCAGTCCGATTACAGTATCTCCAGGAGCAATGGAACTGCCGTTAATGATTTTGCTCTTATCTACAATGCCGACAGTGAATCCGGCAATATCATATTCACCCTCGCTGTACATTCCCGGCATTTCTGCAGTTTCACCACCGACCAATGCACACCCCGATTGATGGCAGCCCTCTGCAATACCCGCGACAATCGCTTCGATTTTCTCAGGTATGACCTTGTCACAGGCGAGATAATCGAGAAAAAAGAGCGGCTCCGCGCCCCCGACGACAATGTCGTTTACGCACATCGCAACTGCATCAATACCGATGGTGTCATGGCGATCCATTGCGAAGGCAAGCTTCAGCTTCGTGCCGACACCGTCAGTACCGGAAACGAGTACAGGCTCCGCGTACTTATCTTTATTCAAACCGAACAACGCACCGAATCCGCCCAAGTCCGTGAGCACTTCCGGACGGAAGGTACGTTTGACGTGCTTTTTCATCCGTTCTACTGCTTCATTACCGGCAGCGATATCTACCCCTGCGTTTTTGTATGCTTCGGACATTCATGAACACTCCTTCAAATGATTGACCCTCCTAAGTCCTCCCTAGCAGGGAGGATTCCATGGGGCTGCTCCCCCTGGACCCCTCAAGAGTCGGTCAGATGCGTAGGATTGGGTGCTGCTTGGTGGTGGTTCGTGCTGTGAGTCGCGTGTTTTCCATTGTCATTCGCGGGCCAGCCCGCAAATGACAATGACACGCTTTGGTGCGTGGCCGCCTTTGATAATGGCGGCGAGGGCACGTCCCGGGCTATTTGCTTCACAAAGGCGGGGACGTGCCAGGCAAAGAAGTGAGCAGCGCCAACGGGCGGCTTACTTCTTTGCCCCTTGAGGCAGGCAGCTTCGCCCAGCCTGCTGCCTGAGCCTCGCTTCGCTGGCTCAAGGGCGGCTTTACAGCCGCCCGTTAAAAACTCATGGCATGAAATAGTTATGCCATGAGTTTTTAACGGCCTTACCTCTTCTCTTCCTCGTGGGAACAGAAGAGGTACAGGCACTGCTGTAAAGTAATGCACACCTGAGGAACGCAGCGGGTGGAAGGATTCTGGAGAAGCGCAGCGATCATAAGAACCTTCCACACGCGGAGTGGCTCCCTCAGAACCACCTTCACCTACAACATGCACCGACTGTACCTCTTTTGTTCCCTATTCTCAACAACTACACCCGAACTTTTCTTCACCTTTGAAATCTACCTGAGTCGGATAATCGTTATCGAAACAAGCCAGGCACAAACCGCCCTTGTAATCCTGCTCGTTATTTCCGCCTACCGCGGCAATCAACCCCTCAGCGCTCATAAAGTAAAGCGAGTCAGCGTTAATCTCTTGGCGAATTTCCTCAACGGTTTTGGACGAAGCGATCAGTTCCCGACGATCCGGTGTGTCGATACCGTAGAAGCACGGGTTTTTGAAAGGCGGCGAGGTAATACGTACATGTACTTCTAACGCGCCCGCATCCCGCAGCATATTTACGATTCGACGAGACGTGGTGCCTCGAACGATAGAGTCGTCGATCATAATGACCCGTTTACCCTCAACCACACGGCGTACAGCGCTCAGCTTCATTTTTACACCTTGCTCGCGCAGTTCCTGACTCGGTTGAATGAAGGTACGACCAGTATATTTATTTTTAATCATGCCCAGCTCATAAGGAATACCTGTTTGCTCTGCATAACCAATTGCAGCCGAAATACTGGAATCCGGTACACCGGTAACCAAATCAGCATCGACAAAAGCCTCCAACGCCAGTTGGCTACCCATCCGTTTGCGTGCAGCATGAAGATTAGCCCCGTTCAAATCACTGTCAGGACGAGCAAAATAAATATACTCCATCGCACACAGCGCTTTACGCTGCTTCTCTTCGGTATAACGATCTTCGTGCAATCCATTTTTATCCAGGACGAGCAACTCACCTGGCTCGATATCGCGCAACAGCTCTGCACCAATCGTTTCCAAAGCGCAGGATTCGGATGCAAACAGATATGCATCTCCCAATTTGCCCATCGTTAATGGACGCAAGCCGTTGGGATCAGAAGCCACAAGCAGCTTGTCATTGGTCATAATAAGGAATGCAAACCCACCGACAATACGTTTTAATGCATCTTTGGCAGCCTCTACTAAATCCTTGGACGACCGTGCGATCAAATGAGCTACTACTTCGGTATCGCTGGTCGTTTGAAAAATAGACCCACCCTGCTCCAGCTCATGCCGGATTTGCAAAGCATTCACGATATTTCCGTTTGTCGCTACCGCCAGATCACCATCACGATACTTGAACACCAAAGGTTGTGCATTCGTCAGCTTACTGTCTCCACTTGTCGAGTAGCGCACATGCCCTATGGCAATATCGCCTGTCAACGAAGCCAGCAAATCTTTATTAAATACTTCTTTGACAAGTCCCATCCCACGATGATAATGGAATTCGTCGCCACTGCTCACACAGATCCCTGCGCTTTCCTCACCACGATGCTGAAGCGCATGTAAGCCGTAGTAGGCTAAGGAAGCGGCATCGGAGTGTCTGTACACTCCGAACACGCCGCATTCCTCTTTTAATTTATCAAACAGCCCCTCTTTACCAGAGCCCTCATTATAATAATCTCCAGTCCACAACGTCCGTGCTGTTATTTCATCAGACATGGAATGACATCCTCCCAGATTTGCTTCAAACTAGCAACTGCCTCGTTCAAAGCGGGTTGTCCGTTCACCTCAACTGTCAATTGTGATCCTTCAACTTTTCCCAATACGGTAACTGGCACTTCCAATCCACGCAGATGTGCCTCCAGCGCAGACGCTTTATCCGGCGATGCGGATAACAAAATGCGGGATTGACTTTCGCTGAACAACGCATGGTCAGGACGCAAAGACGTTTCTACGTTGACCTGTGCTCCCAATCCGCCGCTAATTCCAGATTCGGCAAGCGCTACAGCCAATCCGCCCTCTGCGAGGTCATGTGCGGATTGTACCAATCCTGCCTGAATCGCTCCCAGTACTGCGGTCAGCAGTTTTTTCTCTACATTCAAATCCAGCTCAGGCGGACGTCCTTCGGATACACCGTGCACGACAGCCTGGAACTCACTGCCTCCCAGCTCAGCCTTCGTCTCCCCCACTAGGAAAATGACGTCGCCTTCGGCCTTGAAGCCTTGCGTCGTAATATGGTCAGTATCATGTACGAGACCGACCATGCCGACTACAGGCGTTGGATAAATTGCACCTTTGGCGTTCTCGTTGTACAAGCTGACATTTCCTCCGATGACAGGAGTATCCAGCACACGGCAAGCTTCTGCCATACCGTCAACAGCCTTTTCCATTTGCCAGAAAATATCCGGCTTTTCAGGGTTACCGAAGTTGAGATTGTCTGTAATCGCCAACGGTTCGCCGCCAGAGCATACAATGTTACGTGCGGCTTCGCTGACTGCAATCCGTCCGCCTACCTCAGGATCCAGATATACATAACGTCCGTTACAATCCGTGGTCATCGCAAGTCCCTTACGGGTGCCGTGTACAGTCACTACAGCCGCATCTGAGCCCGGACGAACAGCCGTACTGGTGCGAACCATGTAATCATACTGCTCGTATACCCATTTCTTGCTGGCTACACTTGGCGATGAAAGCACCTTTTTCAGCGCACCGTTCAAATCGGTCACTTCTGGGTAACGCAATGTGTCAACAGCAGCATTTTGCTCATAATAAGCTGGAACTTCGGAAGGCTTGTCATAGATCGGGCACTCGTCTACCAGCGCCGTCACTGGCATATCACCCACCACTTCACCGTGATGGAACAAACGCAAACGTCCATCATCCGTTACTTTGCCGACCTTGGCACAAATAACGCCCCAACGTTCGAAAATTTCAAGCGCCTGTGCTTCATCCTTAGGCTCCACTACGAACAGCATCCGTTCTTGTGATTCGGACAGCATCATTTCATAAGGGGTCATACCCTCTTCACGTTGTGGTACCTGATCCAGATACAGCTCAAGACCGTTGCCCGCCTTGCTTGCCATTTCGGCACTGGAGCAGGTAAGTCCCGCTGCGCCCATATCCTGAATACCCAGTACAATACCGCTGTCGATCAGTTCGAGACATGATTCCATAACCAGCTTCTCCATAAATGGATCGCCTACTTGAACCGCAGTCCGATTCGCTTCGGATTCCTCGGTCAGCTCAACAGAGGCGAAGGTTGCTCCGTGAATCCCGTCACGACCTGTCGGCGGGCCCACATAAAACACCGGATTGCCGACCCCTTTTGCCACACCGCGCTGGATTTTATCATGGTCAATCAGTCCGACACACATGGCATTAACGAGTGGATTACCCTCATAGCTTTCATCAAATACAACCTCGCCGCCTACGGTCGGAATACCGATACAGTTTCCATAGCCTGCAATACCGGATACCACATGCTCAAACAGATATTTCACACGGTCGCTCTCCAGCTTGCCAAAACGCAAAGAGTTCAGCACCGCGACAGGTCTTGCACCCATGGAGAAAATATCACGGATAATGCCGCCTACCCCAGTCGCTGCCCCTTGAAAAGGCTCCACAGCGGATGGATGGTTATGACTTTCGATTTTAAATACAACCGCTTGGTTGTCTCCAATATCTACAATCCCTGCTCCTTCACCGGGTCCCATCAGAACTCGCGGACCGCTCGTCGGGAAACGTCTCAGCAACGGCTTGGAGTTTTTGTAAGCACAATGCTCTGACCACATCACACTGAACACGCCGATCTCCGTATAATTCGGCTGACGCCCCATGAATTCACAGATCAGCGCATATTCACTGTCCGACACACCCATCTGCTGATACAGTTTATGTTCGGCAACCTGCTCTGCCGTCGGTTCCTTAGCGGACACTTGCTGCGCCATGACGATCCCTCCAAGCATTCAAAATAGATGTAAACATACGTTTGCCGTCATCCGTGCCAAGCAATGCGTTCACCGCACGTTCCGGGTGGGGCATCATGCCCAGCACGTTACCTTGTTCATTACAAATCCCTGCAATATCGGTCACGGAACCGTTGGGATTATCTTTATACGTAAATACGATCTGATTGTTCGCCTGCAAACGAGCCAGCGTCTCATCATCACAGTAATAGTTGCCTTCACCATGTGCGATCGGAATAATGATCTCTTCACCAGCAGCATAGTCTCTTGTAAAAGGCGTTTGGTTATTCGCAACCTGCAACACCGTATCCCGGCATAGGAATTTCATCGACATATTACGGCGCAAAGCTCCTGGCAATAGCCCGGCTTCGGTCAAAATTTGAAAACCGTTGCAAATCCCCAAAATATATTTGCCTTCGGCAGCCGCTTTGGCTACTTCCTTCATTACCGGGGCAAACCGGGAAATCGCACCGCAGCGCAGATAATCCCCGTAGGAGAAGCCTCCCGGAACAAGAATACAATCGTAAGGTGACAGATCCGTTGCAGTATGCCACACATAATCGACAGGTTCACCGACCGTGTCCTCTATCGCCTTATAGCAGTCAATATCACAGTTGGAGCCCGGAAAAACCAGAACTGCAAATTTCATGGAATCAGCCCTCCAGTTCGTAGCGGTAGTCTTCAATGACCGTGTTGGCCAGCAGCTTTTCACACATCTCGATGATGCGTTTCTCTGCACTCTCGCGGTCTGTTGTATCCAGATTCAGTTCCATATACTTACCAATTCTGACGCTTTCCACTTCTCCGAAACCCATAGAATGCAGTGCGCCCTGCACCGCAACCCCTTGCGGGTCCAAAACGCTTTGCTTAATCGTGACATAGACCGTTGCTTTCATCATGTTCCTTCAGTTCCTCCTCCGAATGAGTGAATCCTATTGGTTGAATTATGATTACTATTTACTGTGCCGTCAGACGCCGCCAAATATCCGTATATCTTGCAGTTGTTTCTTCTACGACCTCAGCAGGCAATGGATCGGGCTTGCTATTCTTGTCCCAACCGGAAGATGCCAAATAGCTTCGCACCGGCTCCTTGTCCATGCTGTCAATCTCCACATCCAGCTCATACTTCTCCTGTGCCCAGAAACGAGATGAATCCGGAGTGAAAATTTCGTCAATCAAAATCACCTTGCCGTCAACAAGACCAAACTCAAACTTGCAATCCGCTAAAATGATTCCCCGCTTATCGCAGAAAGCACGCGCAAATTCGTACAATGCCAAGCTTTTTTCCTCAAGCTCACCGGTTAGCTGGGCCCCGACCAGCTCTTTCATTTGGTGAAGGGAAATGTCCTCATCGTGACCGACATCGTTTTTGGCAGCCGGTGTAAATAAAGGCTTGGGAAAACGTTCATTCTTACGTAGCCCCTTGGGCAATGGAATACCGTTCACCTCACCGGTCTGCTCATACTGACGCCAGCCGCCTCCGGTAATATATCCGCGCACCACACACTCGATGTCGATGCGTTCAGCCTTTAGCGTGACCATGATCCGGTCCTTTAGCAGCTCTTTATGCTGTTCGTCGATGACATGTCCGAGCTTATCTACATCGGTATGCACGACATGGTTCTCCAGCAGGTCTTTCGTCTGTTCAAACCAGAAAGCACTAAGCCTGTTCAATACATTTCCTTTTTCCGGCACGGGCGGTTCCAACACATAATCAAAAGCCGAAATCCGGTCCGTCACGACAATCAGAAAATGTTCTCCGAGATCATACAACTCACGCACTTTACCTTTGTACAAGAGCGGTGCATGAATCAGACCTTCGGCGGTAGACAATGACATTTACAACTTCCTCCTCTTGAAAGAGTTTGCTCTTTGAACCTTTGCCCCTCCCAAATCAACCTTACCCCTCCTAAATCCTCCCCTCGGGGAGGCCCCCAGGACTGCTGCCCTCGGGACTCCCGCAAGGGTTGGCTGGTGAGCAAGGGATGACGAGTTGTTGGAGCTGTAGTGCTGGCAAGCGCGTTCCGCTGGATGAGGCTTGTTTGGCACAAGCTTCATCCAGCAACGCTTTTACGTCGGTGCGGACGGGTGGCTCAAGGCTCCGCTCCTTGAGCCTTGCGCGTTCCTGGAAGGACTGCGGGCTGTTTGCTGCGCAAATTCGGCAGTCCTTCCAGGAACGGTTGCTTGCTGCGATAGAAAAGCAGTGAGACACGGCTTTTCTATCGGTCTTAGAGAGGTGCGGCATCTTATGTGCCGCACCTTCCCTAGCTCTGCTCCCGCATGAGAGTTGGTGCTGGAAGCAGCGGAGCGGACGGAATCGTTCTGGAGAAGCGTTAGCGCTTGCCTTTGCCCCTGGATTCCAACCTTTGCAGGTTGTCCAATTAGGAATCCAGGGGCAACAGCAATCGGAAGAATGATCCGTACGCGCAGCAGTCTCATCACGCTCCTGATCCGCTCCAAGCCCCAACCTTCCCTCTTACTCCCCTAATCCCAGCTTTTTAAAGATCGTATCCACGTTCTTCAAATGCCAAGCCGGGTTGAACGCATCCTCGATTTCATCTGGACTGAGCACGGCGGTAATTTCCGGAGTCGCCTCGACAATTTCGCGGAACTGGCGTTGCTCTTCCCATGCCTGCATAGCACGCGGCTGCACAGTATCGTACGCTTTTTCACGGCTGAAGCCCTTATCGATCAGCTTCGTCATAATACGGCCAGAGAATGGCACACCATACGTACGCGCCATATTGCGCTTCATATTTTCAGGGAAGACCGTCAGATTTTTCACGATATTGCCAAAACGGTTCAGCATGTAGTTCAACAGCATCGTTGCATCAGGCAGAATGATACGTTCTACAGAAGAATGCGAAATGTCGCGCTCATGCCACAGCGTTACATTCTCATACGCCGATACCATATGCCCGCGAATCACACGTGCCAGACCGGAGATGTTTTCACTTCCGATCGGATTGCGTTTATGCGGCATTGCAGAAGATCCTTTTTGACCTTTGGCGAAGGCTTCTTCCACCTCACGGAATTCACTCTTTTGCAGGGCACGGACTTCTGTAGCAAACTTGTCCAACGATGTGGCGATCAATGCCAACGTGGCCATATATTCAGCATGACGATCACGCTGGAGCGTTTGTGTAGAAATCGGAGCAGGCTTGGTGCCGAGCTTGCGGCATACGAATTCTTCCACAGCAGGATCGATGTTGGCGTATGTTCCGACTGCACCAGACATTTTGCCGTATTGTACCTGATCGGCAGCATGGCGGAAACGTTCCAGATTCCGCTTCATTTCTTCGTACCACAGGGCCATTTTCAGTCCGAATGTGGTTGGCTCAGCATGCACTCCATGTGTACGTCCCATCATCGGTGTGTGCTTGTAAGCCAATGCCTTTTCCTTCAAAATTTCAATAAAATTCAGAATATCCCGTTCCAGAATTTCATTCGCCTGCTTTAACAGATAGCCCAAGGCCGTATCAACCACGTCTGTGGAGGTTAGACCGTAATGTACCCATTTGCGCTCGTCGCCAAGACTTTCGGACACCGTGCGGGTAAAAGCAATAACATCATGTCTTGTCTCCTGCTCAATTTCATAGATCCGTTCAATGTCAAAACTTGCATTTTTGCGTAGAGCCACGGTATCTTCTTTCGGGATAACCCCTAATTCTGCCCATGCTTCACAGGCACACAGTTCTACTTCCAGCCAAGCCTTAAATTTATTTTCTTCCGTCCAAATCGCTCTCATTTCCGGTCTGCTATAGCGTTCGATCATAACTATTTATTCCCCCAAATATTGGTTTGATCAATCCATTCCAGCGCTTGTTCCGTATCCTGGCACAATAGATTAATATGTCCCATCTTTCGGCCTGGCTTGGCTTCACTTTTTCCATACAAATGCAGCTTCGGAACAACATTCAATCTTTCAGCTTCAGCGTCTGATTGTCCGAAACGCCGAATCACGTCCTCCAAATGCTCACCCAGTACATTGACCATCACAACCGGAGTTAGCAGCTTCGTGTTGCCCAGTGGCAAACCGCAAATCGCACGTATATGCTGCTCAAATTGCGATGTCGCGCATCCCTCCATCGTGTAGTGACCGGAGTTATGGGGTCGTGGTGCCAACTCATTAACGTATAATTGTCCTTCTTCGGTGACAAACATCTCCACAGCGAGCAGTCCTACCGCACCCAATGACTCCGCCACAGCTAGCGCCAATTTGCGTGCTTCCTCCTGGACAGGTTCAGGTACACGCGCGGGTACAATCGACGTGTGCAAAATGTTGTTTACGTGAATGTTCTCTGCAGGTGGAAAGGCTTTGGCTTCACCGTTCGTACTGCGAGCTACAATCACTGAGATCTCACAGCGAAAACGGATGAACTGTTCCAACACCAGTTCCGCACCGCCTCCAGCCAGTTGTTCGTAGGCATCCTTGGCCTGCTCTGTTTGGCGAATGACCACTTGGCCCTTGCCATCATAACCGCCGACTGCTGTTTTGAGCACACACGGAACACCCAGTTCAGCTACCGCTCGAACCATATCAGCAGAACTGCTGATTTCGCGATATGGAGCGACAGGAACACCAGCTGCTTCAATAGAACGTTTTTCCCGCAAACGATGTTGTGTCGTGTACAAAAGGCTGCTGCCCTGCGGTACACTCGATTCCTGTTCCAAAAGCTCGGCTACACCCGCATCCACATTTTCAAACTCATACGTGATCACATCACAGCGTCCAGCCAACTCTCTGGCCGCGCGCTCATCATCGTAGGCAGCACGGATTTGTTCGGATACCTGTCCACACGGACTATCTGGTGTAGGGTCCAGCGTTACGAAGCGATAGCCTAGGTTTGTTCCTGCCAGTACAAGCATTCTTCCTAATTGCCCGCCTCCCAAAATCCCAACTACTGTGCCAGGAGGGCGGATACGGCCTGCGAGTTCACTTGCTTCATTCATAGCGAGTCACTGCCTTCCAGTACCTCGTCACGGATACGATCGCGTCTTGCCACAACCCGCTGACTTATCTTTTCGTCAAAAGCACCTAAGATTTGTGCGGCCAGCAGCCCTGCGTTGGTAGAGCCTGCCTTACCGATTGCCACAGTGGCAACTGGAATACCACCCGGCATCTGCACAATGGAGAGCAGGGAGTCCAGCCCATTCAGAGCCTTCGACTGGACAGGCACACCAATCACTGGCAAGGATGTCTTTGCAGCCACCATACCCGGCAGATGCGCAGCCCCACCCGCTCCAGCGATAATGACCTTTAGTCCGCGTCCAGCGGCCTCCTCTGCAAAACGAAACATTAAATCCGGTGTACGATGGGCTGAAACTACTTTTTTCTCATATCCGATTTCAAGCTCGTCCAGCACAGCACATGCATGTTGCATGGTGTCCCAGTCTGATGTGCTGCCCATAATGACAGCGACCTGCACTGACATGTCCTTCACTCCCTGTTTATCAATAAGCGCCAAAAATCCGGCACTCGAAAATAACGTTATTTTCAAGACACCGGACTACGAAAAAACAAACGACAGAGCCTCTTAAAGGCATGCCAAAAGCAAGCCTGTTCCACCGCATCCAATGCGGCTTCAGCCGTATGTCTCCCGTAGTCCGGAAATTTAAGGTTTCCAGGTAGAAACTTCCGGGCCATATCCCCGGCATTATACGAGTTAGGATTGTGCTTACTCCATACCAAACGATATACTTTTCCAGCATCATCGTGATGGGTTTCTGCTCCAACATGTGTACCTAATTAAATTGTACCTAAAGTTCATTTTTTATCGACAATACACTTCATAGTTTAACAATTCCCTACACCCTATGTCAACTTGAAAACGAACATTGTTATAATGATGCAATTAAATGTTCGTGTTTAACAAAAACATGACCCTTAATATGCACACCTCAGGACTATTGTATTACATTTAGCTATCTCTCTGCCTACACTGATAACAGCCTGTAATACATCTGACTCACAAAAATAAAAAGCCGGCACTTCCTGTACAGGTAGTGATCCGACTTTTACTTTTTTACTCCGTTATTTTACGACCAGCACAGGGATGCGCGCATGCTGCACCACGTTGTGACTTACGCTACCCAATACAAATTCACGAATACCGCCTAAACCGCGACTGCCGATCACAATCACATCGAAGCCATTCTCATTGGCATAATCCAAAATGACTTCGGCTGGCGAACCTTGAATCAGCTCCACCTTGGCATCTACACCTTGCTCAGCAAGCCGCTTTTTAACCTCATCCGTAGTTTGCTCAGCCAAATCATAATATTCTTTATTCACCGAAGCTGGAATTGGAGCCAAACCTTCGCCCATAAAAATCCGTGGGAAATCGAATGCTGTTACGACCTCAAGCTGCGAGGAGGGTGATGCCTTTACCAATTCAGCCGCCTTCAATAAGGCTTTGTTGGATGCATCCGAACCGTCATAAGCAAGCAACACTTTTGAAAATAGCATAATACGCACCTCTTCCGAATTCAGTTTGTTAAAGCAAAAAACGAGAATTATGTATTCCTGTGGTTGTTCACTTCATTACACCCTGTGATAGCCGAGAGAAAATAGTCTTCTCAATCCTCATTAAACTTACCTGTGAGAAGCTAAACTCCAGCCTTACCGTAAAAAATATCCATAGAGCAATGCGTTAATGAATAGCAACGCAGGAATACCTAATTTAAAGCTCATATGACGTGTTTTATGGCGTTTACGGTACATCGCAATGAGTACACCCAATGCCCCGCCGATCAGGGCCAGCAAAAATAATGTCCGTTCAGGTACACGATCACGGTGTTTACGTGCTCTCTTTTTATCCTCCGACATTACCAGATAGCCTACTGCATTGATGAACAGCAGCCATACCAACAAGCCTGTCTGCAATGTCTCTCCTCCTTTTGCACACCGTACCCGTTTCAGGTATTAGGACTGATATAGGACTCTCTCCTTCATTATAACCTTACCCCTTTTATAGAAACAACGCCTTCTCTGATTGGGAAAACGTTTTTGCGGAAATAGTAACGGGGTATGAGGGAATTCCCAAGTGCATCTATTTTCATTAAAGGAGGAACTGTAATGGAAAGTACCCATGAATACGTTGAGAAACTGCGAGAAAATGCAAAAAAGGCAGAACATAACCGTAAACGAGGAAAAGGAACTCCCAGCGCCAGCTTGCCAACAAAACAGCATAGCAAAAACCCCTGATCATGGATCTATATTTCAACTATAAAACCATGTAATACCGTAAAACATCAACTACACCCTTGTCACTCTCATTAAATGAGATTAAAGGTACACTCCGTCGTTGTTCACCTTTTACCACAAACAACAAGCAGACTCTTTTTGAGATTTCTGCTTGTTGTTTTGTTTTCAAATCTCTTCCATTCAGGTATAATTAAAGCGATTACATATATAAAAACAAATTTCCGTGTCATATTTCATAACATAGTTATTGACTAAAGATATTCTCACACTCTATAATGCGTGATATTAACGTAATTCGACAAAATTTTTGTCAGTTAATCTATCATTAATATTTCAAGGTTTAAGATTGGAGAGGAGCTTTATATGACTAACATGAAAAAAATGACAATGATTCCCCTGTTGGCCAGCTTTATTCTCGGAAGTACCTTATGGAGTGGTGGATTTACTGCTAACGCTGCGACCGCAGCTACAACCAGCACAACGGTATCTACTGTTACTCCCACTACTACTCCCGACAAACAAACCAATCATTTACCCAATATTAAAATATTGGCCACAGGAGGGACCATTGCAGGGTCATCCTCCGTCAACACAGATACAACCGGCTATAAAGCTGGTGCATTAGGTGTTGAAACCTTGATCAATGCTGTTCCTGAGATGAAAAGTATTGCAAATGTCAGTGGTGAGCAAGTAGTTAACGTAGGTAGCCCTGATGTTAATAATGAAATCCTCTTAAAACTTGCCAAACGCACCAACGAACTGCTCGCCAGAGACGATGTAGATGGTATTGTTATCACCCATGGTACAGACACGTTAGAAGAAACCGCTTATTTCCTCAACCTTGTCGTTAAGAGCGATAAGCCTGTGGTTGTCGTTGGCTCTATGCGCCCAGCTACTGCCATCAGTGCCGATGGTCCATTCAATCTTTATAATGCTGTAAAAGTTGCCGGAGCTCCGACCTCCAAAGGTCAAGGCGTACTCGTATTGCTGAACGATCGCATCGGTGCAGCAAGATACATCACAAAAACGAACACAACAGCAGTCGATACGTTCAAGTCTGTAGAGCAGGGATACCTTGGAGCTGTTGTAGGCGATCAGGTCTACTACTACAACAAATCCACTCATAAGCATACGACTTCTTCTGTATTCGACATCTCCAATCTGACTCAGCTGCCACAAGTAGATATTTTATACGAGTATCAAAACAATGGTCGCTACCTGTATGATGCAGCCGTAGCAGCTGGTGCCAAGGGCATAGTGGTTGCCGGTTCCGGTAATGGCTCCTTGTCCAAAACCTCCTCAGAAGGCGCAGAGGCCGCAGGTAAAAAAGGAGTGATTATCGCCCGCTCCACTCGCGTAGGAAGTGGAGTTGTATCCCCATCGACAACAGACGCAGCATCGAACTTTGTGTCCACCGATTCGCTCAATCCACAAAAAGCACGGATTTTGCTCATGCTCGCTTTGACCCAGACGCACGATGTGAACCAAATTCAAACTTTCTTTAATGAATACTAAGGGCAATCATCCCAAATCCAATAAATACAACATCCTTATTATGAAAAAGAAGCAGCAGTTACGGTTCACCACCGTACTGCTGCTTCTTTTATGCAATATAATTTTTGTCACCAATCACTATTTCATCTGGTATTTAATCGTCTTGATGCTTTACAAGCCATTCGTTTTCCCTTATATGCAGCATCAAGAATGCTGTTTGGGAATTCCGTTCAAGCTTGGAGGATATTTAGCTTGCTTCTCTGGACGAGCAGCGATTTCTTCCTCCAGTATACTTGATTTATTTTGCTGATTATTAATTTTAAGCGGCTTATGTTTGGGCATAAATACTCACCTCCTCGGATTACCATGCCAAGGAGTGAGCTTTTTTATACCGACTTATGCCTGCTGATTGTGTTGCTTGTATATGTTGGGCTATTCTTTACTCGCCCTGCTTTTGCTCCATTGCCGCTTTTAGCAAATCACCCAAACTGGAACCAAAAGATTCTTTCTTTTCAAATTGTTTTACCAACTTTTGCTGTTCCCGTTTGTTTACCCGTTGTTTGTCCTTATCCAGCGTCTCCGTAATACCGCAAGGTAAGCATCTTACATACAAACCTGCTTTGCCCTCTTTCATTTCCATCTTTTTATGACACTGCGGGCAACGTCGATTGGACAAGCGTTTTTCCCCCGAACGACGGTAACCGCAATCCGCACTTGGGCATACGAGAAACTTACCTTTCTTACCTTTCTTCTCCAGCAATTTTGTACCACAATCCGGGCAATGGCTATTCGTCACGTTATGAGGCTTGTACTCCGCACTGCTATTTTTCACAGTAGCAACCAGTTCTTTCGCCATCGCACGGATAGAATTCAAAAATGGCTCAGGTTGTCCTTGACCACGAGCTATACGTTCCAACTCTGCTTCCCAACGTGCCGTCAATTCAGGCGTTCTCAGCTGCGGAGCCGCCAGTTCGATCAGTTGCTTGCCTTTGCCGGTTGGATGCATCACATTCCCCTGGCGTTCTATCGTATCGGAACTGACGAGTTTCTCAATCAGATCTGCGCGCGTAGCTGGAGTACCCAAACCATGCTTTTCCATCTGAGCCAGCAAGGCCGCTTCTGTATACCGCTTCGGCGGCATCGTTCGTCCAGCTCGTACAATGCAACGCTGCAATTGGACGGAGTCTCCTTTTTTCAGCTCAGGCAAAATAACGTCCCGTCCATTATTTTCACGCTCATCTGCTTCTTCCTCGTCCAATTCATAATGACTTTCGTCATATACAGCACGCCAACCGCTATTTTTTATAGTTGTACCTTTGACCTGAAACGTTTCCTGCTCCACCATGACCGATACAGCTACAGCATCATAACGTGCAGATGGGTAGAACAGACTGATAAAACGGCGCGCAATCAGATCATACAGTTTACGTTCCTCTGGGCTCAGCTGATTAAGCAATAATGTCTGCTCAGTAGGAATAATCGCATGGTGATCTGTAACTTTACTGTCATCCACAACTCGTTTTGTGATTGGCAAGTTGTTACGCAATAGCGGACGTGCTAAAGAAGCATACGGACCTACTGCTACGCTACTGAGTCTTTCCTTAAGTGAATCCACCATATCCGATGTAAGATAACGGCTGTCTGTGCGTGGATAGGTCACCAGCTTATGCTGCTCATACAGCCGCTGAAGAACATTGGACGTCTGCTTGGCCGAGAAGCCGTAGCGCTGGTTAGCATCTCTTTGCAGCTCAGTTAAATCATACGCCAGCGGATGAGGCTCGTTCTTTTCACTCTTTTTCACACTCACCACTGTACCTTTGGCCCCTTCGAGCCTGCGGCGCAAAGTCTCTGCATGAGTACGGTCAAACATGCGTGAATCCCCGTTTTCTGCCCGCCAAGTTGCTTGAAAATAGCCAAAATCCGCCGTCAAAGTATCATATTCCTGAGAACGAAACTGGGTGATCTCCTTCTCACGTTCCATGATCATTCCCAGTGTTGGTGTCTGTACCCTTCCAGCCGAAAGCTGGGCGTTGTAACGAACCGTCAACGCACGAGTTACATTGAGACCAATCATCCAATCTGCTTCAGCCCTACAGCGAGCCGATTCATATAGACGGTCAAACTGCTGACCAGGCAATAATTTTGCAAAACCTGCCTTGATGGCCTTATCCGTCTGCGAGGAAATCCATAAGCGTCGGAAAGGCTTTCTCCAGTTTGCCATTTGTATAATCCAACGCGCCAACAGTTCGCCTTCACGAGCAGCATCTGTTGCCACGATAAGTTCCCCAATATCCTGTCGTTTCATCAGCTGTTGTACAGCTTTGAACTGATGATTGCTCTCCCGTAATACCTTTAACTTGGCGTTCTTCGGAAGAATGGGCAAGTCCTCCAAGTTCCAATTCGCATACTTAGAATCGTAATCCTCAGGCTCTGCTAAGCCGACCAAATGACCCAGTGCCCATGTCACTACATACTTTGGGCCTTCTATATAACTTTTATGTTTCTCACGGCTGCCCATCACTCGTGCAATCTCTCTGGCCACGGATGGTTTTTCTGCCAATACCAATACCTTCATGTTACGCTCCTTTCTCTCTTAATGTTAATTATACCATCCTGCCATCTTACGATAAATCTAATGCGAACGTCTATTTACATGATCTTTCATTACTATTACTATTGCTTATGCATTAATTAGACCAACTTACAAATCGGACACACTCCATTTTAATAGCAGACCTGCATACGTCAGGCCTCCCCCAAATCCATATAACACCACACGTTGTCCATATCTTAAACGTCCATCATCCAATCCACACTGTAAAGCCAACGGAATGGACGCCGCAGAGGTATTTCCATACAACTCTACACTCGTCAGCGTCTTTTCCAAAGGTACTGCACTTTTTTCACATATCGACTCAATCATTCTCATATTAGCGCTATGAGGTACAAACCAGTCAAGATCCTCCTTCTTCATATTTGCCTTATTCATTAATCGTTCGATTCCAGTTGGAACAGAGCGTACAGCCCATTTATAAACCTCACGTCCATTTTGAGCGATAAATCCATTATCTTGCAGCTTCTCTCCGTCCAAATAGTTGGACAATCCTGCGCGGTAAAGATGTGCTCCACCTTGCCCAAAGGTTCCTATGTCTGAGGTCAAAAATGACCCTTCATCCTCGTCATATTCAACTAGTGCAACTCCTGCCCCATCTCCAAAAAGAACACATGTCGTGCGGTCTGTATAATCTGTAATTTTGGATAATGTTTCGGCTCCGATCACTAGAACCTTATGATGTAGCCCACCCGTAATAAGGCCATTTGCCAAATGAAGCCCATAGGCAAAACCTGCACACGCAGCACTAACATCCATTGACCCTGTATTCGGAATATTAAAATAGGCCTGAATACGAGAAGCCGTACTAGGAAAATAGTAATCAGGGGTGCTCGTCGCTACAATGATCATGTCAACGTCGTCTACATTTACGTTATAAAGGTTAACCATACGTTTAATAGCTTGTATACACAAATCAGATACGTATTGATCTTCAGCCGCAATACGTCGCTCCCGCATCCCCGTTCTTTGTACAATCCACTCGTCACTAGTGTCCACAAGCTTCTCCAAGTCGGCGTTCGTTAAAATCCGTTCAGGTACATAAGTGCCAAGGGCCGTTAACTTTGCTTTTGAATTCAACATTCTGATCACTCTCCTTTAAAGTCCTTATTCATATTATAACACCAGATACTAATACCTGGTACTAATTTTCTTCAAAAAATATCTATCTATGTAATAGCTAATATCCACAGATTTAGCTGAACTTATAACCAACTTACTCTAATTAAAATTCAACTGTTATTTAACACAAAAAAGACCATGATCTCAATAGGATCATGGTCTTTTTTACTTGTTGCTTGGCAACGTCCTACTCTCCCAGGACCCTGCGGTCCAAGTACCATCGGCGCTGGAGGGCTTAACGGTCGTGTTCGAGATGGGTACGTGTGGAACCCCTCCGCTATCGCCACCAAACATGAATTTGCTCTGCAAATTCTTTCGTAGGGTTATTCGGTTCATCACAGATTGTGTGAATGAATAGCCTTACGCTTGTCGTATGTACTTCTACATACCTTCAAGGTTACACCCTGAAAACTGGATCCGAAACTTCCTT
>NZ_VIJZ01000019.1 GCF_006874425.1 Paenibacillus ottowii | reverse complement strand
CATAGTTCTCCCGCTACTCCTATCGGCTGCAGGCCCTTTTCCTTACTGACAACATACAACTTAATGTTATCTATGGGCTTTCCTATAGGTACAAGCTCCAATTCTTCTTCCGTAGAGCAGCCAAAGTAGGATACATCTACTGTTGCTTCTGTTGGTCCGTACAGGTTATGCAGGCTTGTTCCTTTTTCTTTGTACAGCAGCTTGTTGAACTTTTCTACTTGCTTCAGGTTCAGTGCTTCTCCACTGGCAAATACCTGCTTTAAGCTTGCTATTTCCTCTATTATCCCCTTTTCCTCTACATACTCTAAAAATACACTCAACATGGATGGTACAAAGTGCATTGTGGTAACTTTATTTTTTTCGATTGCCTTCACGATTTCTTCCGGATTTTTTTCTCCTCCCGGTATCAGCAGGCAGACTTTGGCCCCAGTAAAGCTCCACCACAATAATTCCCATACCGATACGTCAAAGGTATAGGGAGTTTTCTGCAGGATCACATCACCTTCAGCTATCGGGTATTGCTTCTGCATCCAGTTGATCCGGTTGATTACGGAGTAGTTCTCTATCATTACCCCTTTGGGTTTGCCGGTAGAACCGGATGTATATATTACATAAGCCAAGTTTTCAGGTTTACTAATTAACTTTGGATTTGATACATCCCCAGTAAATAGTTCCTGATTTTCTATGCTAATAAATTCAGCATTTCTGTAACTACCTTTAGCATTTATAAATTTATCCTGTATCAGAATAATTTGGCTGCCACTGTCATCAAGCATAAACTGGATCCTGTCTTCAGGGTATTCAGGAGCTATGGGTAAATAAGCCCCCCCAGCTTTTAGGACAGCCATGATCCCTATGATCATTTCCGGGGAACGTTCTACCATAATTCCCACTACACTATCAGGTTTTATTCCCTTTTCTCTTAATTTTCTGGCCAGTTGGTTTGCCTTTTCGTTTACTTCCTTATAAGTCAGCTGTTTATCTTCAAACACTACAGCAATATTATTGGGTGTCTTTTCTACCTGCTCTTCAAACAGTTGATGTATAGTCTTATCCTTAGGATACCGGACCTTTGTATCGTTAAAGTCATATAGTATTTTCTGCTTTTCTTCCTGTGAAAGCATATCAATTTCTGACAATCTTTTTCCAGGATAAACCGTTATCTCTTCCAGAACATTAAGGTAATGGGCTGCAAACCTTTCTACAGTCTCTTTCTTGAACAGCCTTGTGGCATATTCCAAATCAAATGCAATACCTTCCTGGGTTTCCCGAGCATTTAATGTCAAGTCAAATTTGGATATTCTAAATTCATTTGTATAGGGTATAAACTTAAGCCTATCTATCTTCAATTCTGATGAGCCGGTATTTTGCAATACAAACATAGTATCAAAAAGAGGATTCCTGCTCATATCCCTCTTTACATTAAGCTTTTCCACCAGTTCTTCAAACTGGTAGTCCTGATTTTCATAAGCCCTTATAGAGTTTTCCCTTACTTCCTTTAGAAACTCAGCAAAGGTCTTTTCTCCCTGGGGATAGTTCCTCATGGCTAAAGTATTTACAAACATACCTATTATGTCTTGTAAATCTGTATGAGGTCTTCCAGCTATAGGGCTTCCCACTATAATATCTTCCTGCCCCGTATACTTAGACAGCAGTATGTTGTATGAAGCAAGCAATGTCATGTAAAGAGTAGCCCCATTATCCCTTGCAAGCTTAATAAGTTTTCCCGTAAGCTCACTGCCTGCTTCAAAACGGATAAAACCTCCGTCAAAGCTTTGAACCGCAGGCCTTTGGTAATCTACTGGCATATTCAGCACAGGAATTTCTCCATTAAATTCCTGGAGCCAGTATTCCTCCTGCTTCTTTATTTTGTCCCCAGCAAATAGTTCCTTCTGCCAAACAGAATAGTCCTTGTACTGTATACGGAGGGAAGAAGGGTTATTTCCTCCATACATATCCATGAACTCATGTACCAGTATATCCATGGACGTACCGTCAGATATGATATGGTGCATGTCAAACATCATGACATGCTTGTCTTTTCCCGTTTTCACAAGGCCTACTCTTAGCAGCGGAGCAATTCCAAGATCAAAAGGCTTTATAAATTCTTTTACGATTTCCCCCACTTTTTCTTCGTCAGATTCTAGATACACTACACTAAAACCCACAGGATCATTGATCTTCTGGACGGGTTCACCCTCTATGAAATGGAAAGATGTTCGAAGGGTCTCATGCCTATTTATAAGCTGTTGGAAGGTCTTCTGAAAAAGCTCCAGATCAATACTGCCTTCAACCAGCAAGCTGCCTGGCATATTGTATGCTGTCCCTGCTCCTTCAAACTGATTTAATATATATAGCCTTCTTTGGGCTGATGACATAGGGTAGTATTCCATCTCTTTAGCAGTTTGGATGGATTGATATATACTCTCCTTTGCTTCCTTCATATACCTTGCTATTTCCGCTATAATTGGAGCCTTAAATATTTCCTTAAGAGGCATGTCTATATTGAACTCTTTGTGAATTCTCGCTACAAGGCTTGTAGCCTTTAAAGAGTGTCCACCTAACATAAAGAAGTTGTCATTTCTTCCTATCTTCTTAATTCCAAGGATGTCTTGCCAAATCAGTGCAAGCTTCTCTTCAAATTCGCCTATAGGCGCTTCATACTCTATTCCCGTATTTATATTACCTTCGGGTTCAGGCAATGCCTTCCTGTCTATCTTGCCATTAGCTGTCAATGGCATTTTTTCAAGCTGCACAAAGTATGATGGTACCATGTATTCGGGCAGTTCTTTTAAGAGATGCTCCCTTAGTTCTGATATTGTCAGCTCATTTTCTCCCGCTATATATGCACACAGGTATTTACTGCCCTGATGGTCTTCCTTTGCAATCACCAAAGATTCCTCAATTGAAGGATGCTTTAGCAGTTGTGCTTCTATTTCACCAAGCTCTATCCTAAAGCCTCTTATCTTTACCTGGTGGTCTATTCTACCCAGGTATTCCATTTCTCCATCAGATAATAACCGGACCAGGTCTCCAGATCTATATAACCTCTCTTCCGGCTTGTACGGATTTTGAACGAACTTTTCCTTTGTAAGCTCCGGTCTTCCAAGATATCCTCTGCAAACTCCGTCTCCTCCTACACAAAGCTCTCCGGCTACTCCAATGGGAACAACTTTCATGTTCTTATCCATTACATATGTTGTAAGGGTTGGTATAGGCCTTCCTATGCTGCTCACATTAGATCTAATTTCTTCCTCTTCTATCTCTTTATATGTGACATGCACTGTTGTCTCGGTTATTCCATACATATTGATGAGTCTAGTCTGCGGGTACTTCTTTCTCCATTCCTTCAACAATGCAGGCTTTAATGCTTCCCCTCCGAATATGACATATCTTATCTTAAGTTCTTTTTCTTCATATGATACTTCTTCATTGGCTATATTATAGAAGGCTGAAGGTGTCTGATTTAATACGGTCACCTTCTCATTCCTTAGAAGTCTCAGATACTCTACATTGCTGCGTGCTGTCATTTTAGGAACTACCACCAATCTGCCCCCATATAACAACGCCCCGTACATCTCCCATACGGAAAAATCGAAACTCATAGAATGAAACATAGTCCATACATCATTTTCGTTAAAATCAAACTGCATTTTACTGTTAAATAACAGCCTTACTATGTTTCTATGCTCTATCATTGCCCCTTTGGGTTTACCTGTAGAGCCTGAGGTATATATTAAGTAAGCTAGATCGGAAGGTTTATTTACCTCCGATAAGTTATATTGTTCATCTGAATATTCCTGCTCATCTTCTAAATTTATTACTGTACCTATTGATGTATATTTGTCTATAAAATGTGATTGGGTCAACAGGATCACTGCCCGGCTGTCTTCCAGCATATGACTTATTCTTTCCTCAGGATAATCTGGATCTATGGGAAGATATGCCCCTCCTGCTTTTAATACCCCTAGGATTGCTACTATCATCTCAAGTGAGCGTTCTGCCAGAATACCTACGATACTGTCCGGTTTGACTCCTTTAGCCCTTAATACATGGGCCAACCCATTTGATTTTTTATTGAGTTCACTATATGTAAGCTTTTTACCCTCAAATACCACAGCTACATGATCAGGGTTCTTCTCTGCCTGCTCTTCAAAAAGCTGATGGATAGTCTTGTTTTTAGGATACTGTGCCTCTGTAGCGTTAAAGGTATATAGGATTTGCTGTTTTTCTTCCTGTAACAGTACATCAATTTCCCACAACCTTTTTTCAGGGCATGCCGTTATCTCTTCAAGAACGGTTAAGTAATGGGTTCCAAACCTTTTTATTGTCTCCTTCTTAAACAGCCTGGTACAATATTCAAGGTTAAATGTTATACCTTCTTGACCCTCTACCACTTCAAGCATAAGGTCAAATTTTGCCTTTCTGCCTTCCATCCAGTTGTTGTATTGTTTGAAGTTTATACCCGATGCTGCAAATTCTGTCTTGTTTGAAGTGCGCAGTGCAAACATAGTGTCAAAAAGAGGATTCCTGCTCATGTCCCTCATGAGATTAAGTTTTTCTACAAGTTCTTCAAACTGGTAGTTCTGATTTTCAAAAGCCAAAAACGCATTTTCCCTTACTTCCTGCAAGAATTGGACGAAGGTCTTTTCTCCCTCAGGATAGTTCCTTATGGCCAAGGTATTTATAAACATACCAATGATACCCTGCAGGTCAGCATGGGGCCTTCCGGCTACAGGACTTCCAACTATGATGTCTTCCTGTCCAGTGTATCTGGACAGGAGTACGTTATATGCAGCCATCAGTACCATGTATAAGGTAGCTCCATTATCTGTTGCAAGCTTATTTAGTTTGACTGAAAGTTCAGGGTTTATTTCAAAGCTTACAGCATCTCCTTCAAAACTTTGTACCGCCGGTCTTGGATAGTCAGTAGGCATATCCAGTACCGGTATATCACCCTTAAATGTCTGGAGCCAGTATTCTTCCTGCTTCTTTATTGAGTCTCCGGCAAACATCTCCTTCTGCCATACAGAAAAATCCTTGTACTGTATCCGTAGTGGCAAAAGGGGCTTCCCTTGGTACAAATCCAAAAACTCACTCATAAGTATATTGACTGATATACCATCTGATACTATGTGGTGCATGTCAAACATCATAACACGCCTGTCTTCGTTCGTTTTTACAAGTCCTACTCTCAGTAATGGAACTTGGCTAAGATCAAAGGGCGTTATGAATTCTTTGACTATTTCTGCTGCTTTTTCTTCATCCAGTTCCAGGTACGTAATACTGAAATCCACGTAATCATGAACCTTTTGTACTGGTTCACCCTCAACCATATGAAATGATGTGCGCAGAGCCTCATGTCTTTTTACTAGCTCCTTGAATGCCTGTTCGAAGCGTACTGCATCAATGTTTCCTTCCAGCAGTACGACGCCTGGCATGTTATATGCAGTACCTGCTCCTTCAAGCTCGTTTAGTATATACAGCCTTTTCTGGGCAGATGACATAGGGTAAAATTCCTGCTCTCTGGCAGAAGGTATTCCAGAAAAGGCATTTGGCGTATATTTTGAAACATCTTTTCCTTTTTCTTTTAGCATCGTCTCAAATAGCTTTCTTTTTTCTGGAGAAAGAGATTCTATTCTTTTCATCAAATTATCCATAACTTCGTCCCTCTTCTCTATTTCATCTCTTTTAATTCCTATTTATAGATTTTCAATCATGCTTAAAATTTCTTCGATTTCCACTGTATCGTTAAGTCTATTTTTAATACTTTTTGCTATTGCCGAAATTGTAGGACCCATAAACACTTCTTTTAATGCAAATTCTATGTCAAATTCTTTATGAACCCTTGATACAAGATTGGTTGCCTTTAATGAGTCTCCTCCTAATTCAAAGAAGTTATCATTTACTCCAATCTTCTGGACTCCAAGGATTTGGCTCCATATCAGTACAAGCTTCTCCTCAATTTCACCGAATGGTGCAGCATAGTCTACCCCTGTATTAATATTTCCATCAGGGGCAGGCAGGGCATTTCTATCTACCTTGCCATTCGCTGATAAAGGCAGTTTTTCCAACTGTACAAAATATGAAGGGATCATGTAGTCTGGCAGATCTTTGGAGAGATACTCCCTTAATTCCGGTATTGTCAATTCACTTTCTCCAACTATATATGCACAGATGTACTTGTTCCCTTGGGGGTCTTCCCTTGTTGCTGCCACAACTTCTTTTATTGAAGAATGTTTTAGAAGCTGAGCTTCTATTTCTCCAAGCTCTATTCGGTATCCGCGGATCTTAACCTGATGGTCTATTCTGCCCAGGAATTCGATATTCCCGTCAGGCAGCCATCTTCCCAGGTCTCCTGTTTTGTACAGCCTTATCCCCTTTTCTTCTCTGAAAGGATCTTCAAGGAATACATGGGCTGTTTTTTCAGGGTCATTTAAATAACCCCTTCCTACACCTGTTCCAGAGACGCAGATCTCTCCTTTTACTCCGATAGGGCACAGGTTCATGTTTTTATCTGTTATATATAGATTCATATTTTGTATAGGCTTGCCTACAGGAATGTTCTCTCCTTCATGAGCAGCTTCCATAGTATATAGAGTAATATCGTCCGCTGCCTCTGCAGGTCCGTAGGCATTAACTACTTTAGTATTTGGACATAGGTCAAACCATTTCCTTACTATGCCGGATTTTACGGTTTCTCCCGTTATCAGCAAGTAATGAAGTTTTTCCGGTTTATTCCCTGTATTTTCCACATACTCAAGCATTAAAGCAAGGTATGAAGGTACCACCTCAAGGACCGTTATGCCATCTTCTATGATCCGATTCGTAAACCTTGCAACATCCTTTACTATTTCATCTGGATAGATGATAATTTGAGCTCCTATGGTTAGGGCTGCAAAGAACTGCCATACAGATACATCAAAGTATTGAGGCGAGTTCTGGGATATTATGCTGTTGTTAGTTATACAAAGTTCCTTTATTTCCGCATGGATGTGGTTTATCATGCCAAGATGCTCTATCATAGCTCCCTTTGGTACACCAGTTGAACCAGATGTATATATAACATAGGCCAAACTATTTATGTCTATATCTAGATCTAGGTTTTCGCCACTTTCAGCCTCAATCTCTTTTTCACACTGGTCAAGGTATATAATTCGGCCTTTATAGTTCTCACTAAGCTGCTGGGTCACATAATCTGATAAGGTCAACACATAGGCAGCTTTAGATTCCTTAAATATATCAAGCACCCTTTGTGTAGGGTATTTTGGATTTACAGGTATGTAAGCCCCCCCTGCTTTCCATATACCAAGTACCGATTCTACAAATAAGGGTCCCCTCTCCAGCATGACAACTACGGCTTCTTCTCTACCAGTGCCAGCCTTTAGCATGTACCTTGCTATCCTGTTTGCCCTTTGGTTGATCTGGCCATATGTAAATCTACGGCCTTCATACGCTACTGCTATATTGTCTGGACGTACTTTCGTTTGCTGCTCAAACAGGTGGTGTACCGTCAGGTGATGTTCAAATTCAACCTTCGTATCGTTAAAGCCGTATATTATTCGCTCCTTTTCTTCTTGGGATAACATATTGATTTCTGATAGTTTTTTTTCAGGGTTTGAGGTTATCTCTTCAAGGATATTAAAGTAATGCTGAACAAGCCTTTCTACCGTCTCCTTCTTAAACAGACGTGTAGCATATTCCATCCATAATATTGTATTATGACCATCTGGTATCAACTGGAATGTTAGGTCAAATTTTGATGTTTTACTTTCAACCGGATATTTGGAATACTTTAGTTCACCACGATGTTCCATAATATGCTCATCAGAAGGAACAATATTAAACATAACAGTAAATAAAGGATTTCTGCTTGAATCTCTCTTTACGTTAAGTTTTGTCACAAACTGATCAAACCTGTATTCCTGATTTTCATATGCTTCTAAGGAGCTTTCTTTTACTTCTTCCAAGAACTCAGTAAAGGCCTTATTTCCCTCTGGGAAATTCCTTAATGCCAGGGTATTTATAAACATCCCCAGTATTCTTTCAGTATCAAAATGAGTTCTTGCCGCTATAGGAGTACCAATAATTATGTCTTCCTGTCCTGAGTATTTATACATTAGTGTATTTAATGCCGCAAGAAGTATCATATACACGGTGGCTCCTGTTTGGGAGGAAAGTACATTTAATTTATCCATCAAATGACTGTCTAAATCAAATAGCAACCTATTTCCTTCAAAGCTTTGAAGGACAGGCCTAGGATAATCTGTAGGCATATCAAGGATAGGAATTTCACCCTTGAACCTATTAAGCCAGTATTCTTCCTGCTTTTTGTAAACCTCAGTGCTAAACAAGCCATTCTGCCACTGGGCAAAATCCTTATATTGCACCTCCATTGCCGGAAGGCTTTCACCACTTAATATAGAAACTATTTCATCAAAAGTCCTGATTATTGAAGTTCCATCCGAGACTATATGATGTACATCAAGCAAAAGTATTTGCCTGCTAGCATGGATTTCTATAAGACCTACTCTTATTAAGGGTGCTTTGCTTAAATCGAACGGTCTTACAAATTCATCGATTATTTTCTCTACTCCGTCTTCCTCAGACTCAAAATATTCTATAGTAAAATCAACTTCATCTTGTATCCTTTGCACAAGCTCCCCATCAATCATCTCAAAGGATGTCCTAAATGCTTCATGCCTTTGTATCAATGTTTTTAATGCTTCCCCAAGGGCAACCCTTTCAATCCCACCTTCAAATAAAATTCCCACAGGTATGTTATACCCAATGTTGTTACCCTCAAGATTATTAATGATATACATCATCTTTTGTGCAGATGAGGTTTCATAGTACTCTTTTTCAGAAACTTTAGGTATTCTTTCAAGCTCAGCCTTACCCATATTTAGGGAATCCTGTTCTGAAATCTTTCCCGATTCGTATAGCTTTGATATCATTTGCTCGGAAAGATCGTATATGCTGGAACCCTTAAGAAGTTCTACTATGGAAACAGGTGTTTTAAAGGCAACCTCCATCCTGTTTTTTATTTCGGTGGCCATTAATGAATCCATCCCAAAAACAGTTAGTGGTTGTTTGGTACTTAGATCCTCAGGATTATAACGCAAAACCTTCGCTACTATTGTTTTAATATGCATTTCAACGATATTCTGCCTGCTCTGTATTGGAGATGAAATAATATCCTCCAGGATATCAACATCCACCTTTGATTTATTTATATTCTCTTGTTGTCCTGACTCATCTTGCAAAAGAGTTTTAAGCACATGTGGAGAACTCATGGGTGAGAACCATTTTTCCCCAAACGTTTGCCACGAGAGTATAGGTAGAACCACAGACTGTGCAACAGCTTCTCCAACAAGGTGCTCCATAGCCCTAATTCCCTTTTCTACCGTTACAGATTCTATGGATTTTTGTATATAATACTCCGGATCACGTTCCATAAACCTTGCAGCCATTCCAACCTCTGACCATGGTCCCCAATTGATACTCAGTGCAGGAAGTCCTCTCGATAAACGGTAATGTGCAAGTGAGTCCAAAAAGGCATTCCCAGTTGCATATGCTCCCTGGCCTGGTGAACCAAATACAGAAGCAACTGAAGAAAATAAAATAAAGAAGTCAATAGGCCGTCCCTCTGTCATACGGTGAAGGTTCCATGCACCATTTACCTTAGGCGAAAGGACCCTATAAAAAGTCTCATCTTTACTAACCTCAAGAAATTGATCATCCGTAATACCAGCAGAATGTACAACACCTCGAATAGGAGGCCTTTCTTCCTTATCAAAATCTTTAAAAAATCCAGCAAGCTTTTCCTCATCAGTTACATCCACTGATCCAATATATACTGTTGCCCCCTGGGACTCCAGCTTACGAACAAACTCAATCCTCTCTGCAAGGCTGCTGCCTGGCTCTACATTGTTCCATTCAGAACGTTTTGGAAATTCTCCGCGTCCAAGCAGTACCAGATGTCTTGCTCCCTTGGCAACCATCCACTGGGCTGTAATCATACCTATGCCACCAAAAGCACCTGTAATAACATAACTTCCATCGGGGCGAAGATGTACGGGTACTTGATGCTGCATATCAATCCGCAGTTTATCGATTCTTGCTGCAAGTCTATTCCCATTACGGAAAGCAATTTGGTTCTCTCCATTACCTAAGACTTCTTTTAACAGCATTTCCATTTCACCCGCATTGGCCTCTATGTCAAGGTCTACAAGGCCTCCCCAATTTGAAGGCAACTCATGGTAACCTATGACGGTGCCAAGGCCCCATACCAACGACTGTAAGAATGCAGAATTTGGAGTAGCCCTGTTGATCATTTGGGCTCCTCTTGTAATAACCCACAGCTTAAAATTTAATCCCAGATTTGTGGTTGCTTGTACCAGGTGTTTTAATACAAACAGGTTTTCAAAACAAGCTTTTTCTATAGCTGTATTGCTAACTTCCTGGATCTCAAGGATATTGAGGCTCCACATATATACAATACCTGTTAGCTTCGTTTTAATTTTTGAGAATTCATCAAACAACGCTCTAAGATCCTCAATGCTTCGAGGGTTTATATATATCTCACGCTCTTCATACTGCCAACCAAAATTCTCACCAGGATATACCATAAAGCATTCTTCTCCCCTTTTTTCAAGGAGATTTGCCAGTTCTTTTCCTGCTGCTTTATGATCCACAAAAATAAGCCATGCTCCAGAGTTAGCAGCAGCTGTGCGGGTATCAACTTCTTCACTTTTTAGAAGCTCCCAGTTTATCTCATAAAGATAATCCTTAACTCTTCCAGCATCAGACCCTCCACTATTTCCAAGTTCCTTAGTTCTTATACCCAGTATTTCGGCGATTAGATTTCCGTCCTCACTATATAGACGGATGTTGGCGTTCAAATTATTATCTTTCCTATCTACCATCTGTGTATGACAAAGCATGACAGGCTCCGGCCTTCCATAAAGCTGCACCCTGTCTATTCCTACAGGTAGGAATGATTGGCCTTCGTTATTTTCATCTTCATTAAGTGGTGCAACTGCCGCAATGGTAACCTGGAAACAGGCGTCCAATACCGCCGGGTGAAGACCGTAGATAGAGCTATCAATCTCCAGTATTTTAGGGATCTCGATCCTGCCAAGAGCTTCGTTATCACCTTTCCATATCTTGTCTATACCTTGGAAATAAGGACCATAATGGAAACCCATTTGATAGAAGGTTTTATAACATACTTCTTTTCCGTATTCTTTGGTACAATTGCCAAGTATTTGAATCAACTCATCTTTAGCAGTGATCTTTATGTTTTGCCGTTTTCTTATTGTGCCGGATGCATTGCATGTCCAAGTCTTATCTTGTCCCGGTATCCTGCTTGAAATCTCGAATTTTGCGGTTTTTGGATCCAAAACCACCTGCACCACAGGTGATACTCCTTGATTTAAAAATAAAGCATTTTCAAACTTTATATCTTCAACTGTATAAAAACCCTCTCCAAAATAGCTTCTGGCACAAGCCATTCCCAGCTCTACATACCCTGCTCCGGGGAAAACTTCTATACCTTGTATTTTATGATCAGAAAGATACGTCATATAGGTAGTATTAAGTTCAATCTCCCATATAGGGCTGGAAGTTTTCAAACGGCGTCCTAAAAACTTGTGCTTATTTTTTCCCTGCCTAAATTCACTTGATTCCTGCGTTTCCATCCAGTATTTATCCCATTGCCATGGATAAAGAGGGAGACTTACAAACTCACCTTGGTACCGGTAAATCTTGTTCCAATCTATAGGGTATCCCAGTGCATATAGATTCCCTAAGTTCTCCAGTATTGAAACCTGTTCGTTTTCATTTCTTTTTATAGAGAACAACTTCTTACCTTCAACGTTTTTAGCTGACAGACAATCAGAAATAGAAGCTGCTAAAACAGGGTGAGGGCCCACCTCAATAAATAAGTTATAATTCAACGAAATCATTTCATACATTGCTGCTTCAAAACGTACCGGCTCTCTTACATTTTTATACCAGTAATGTCCATCACACTCTGTACCCGTCAGCATTTTCCCTGTAACCGTGGAATATATCGGTATCCCGGCAGGCTGGGACTTTATTCCTTTTAATGCCTCCAATAGCTCCTGCTCATATGGTTCCATTTGGTAACTGTGATACGCTACATTGACCTTTAAAAGCCGCGCAAAAACCCCCTTATCCTGCAACTGTTTTTGGATCTGCTCAAGGGCATCAGGATCACCTGACAAAGTTACCGAATTTGGGCTATTGATTGCTGCCATTGAAACACCTTTTATGTTCTCATCCAGCAGGGCCACAACTTCTTTTTCTGGTAAACCTACCGCCAGCATTGTGCCCTTGTTTACTGCTTTTTGCTGTGCACGGCTTCTGTGAATACTTACCAACATGGCATCTTCAAGGCTGTAAATTCCTGCAACATATGTAGAAGCCACTTCTCCAACACTGTGTCCTACCACCGCATGGGGTATAATACCCAAGGATTTCCATACTTCAGTCAAACCCACCTGAACAGCAAAATTGGCAGGTTGAGCAAACTGGGGCTGGTCCAGACGTGAATTCTCCTCATCGGCGAGAAGTTCCTCCAGCAGAGACCATCCAGCATACTGACGTGTAAGTTTATCACATTTTTCTATCATATTTCTAAACACAGGGTCTTTTTCAAGGAGCTGTCTGCCCATAGCCCACCATATGGGCCCCATACCTGTATATACAAAAACAGCTTTATTGTACTTTCCTGCCTCAACATTTCCCGCAGACATCCCCTGGCGTGCTTGTCCTTTAATATACGCTTCCAGGTTTCCTGCAAGTTCTTCCTTTGAAGATGCCGAAACCGCTAGTCTATAGTCATGATGGGTGCGCTTTTTGCTCATCATGCTTCCAATATCATATAAAGAAATACTTTCTCCACTTCCATTAATAAAATCAACATACTTTTGCGCATAGTTTTTTAGCGCCTTTTCTGAGCGCGCAGATATGGGAATCATATATGGCCATCCGGTATTTACATTAACTTCAGGAGTACCCTCTTTTTGGAGATCTGTAGCTTCCTCCAAGAGGATATGGGCATTTGTTCCTCCAAAACCGAATGAATTTATGCCAACCAATGCGGGTTGCGGCAAAGGCTCCAGGGTCTGAGGAATTCGTATACATAAATCGTCAAAGGGAATTTTAGGGTTTGGATTCTTAAAGTGCAGATGTGGAGGTATTTGCTTATGCTTTATGATTAGTGAAGCTTTTATCAGTGCGGCAACTCCTGCAGCGGCCTCAAGGTGGGCAATGTTTGTCTTAACAGATCCGACAATACACTTTTTATCTTTTGGCCTGTCTGTTGAAACCACTCGTGCTATTGCATTAGCCTCAATAGGGTCTCCAACCGGAGTGCCGGTGCCGTGAGCTTCAATATATGTTATATCTGAAGGTGATATTCCTGCCTTTTTGTATACCTCCTTCATTAAGTTTTCCTGAGCCTGCCCGTTTGGAACAGTAATCCCGTCTGTGTGGCCGTCCTGGTTTACACCCGATCCACTTATTACGGCATAAATCCTATCTCCGTCTTCGATAGCATCTGACAGGCGTTTTAAAACCACAACGCCGGCTCCTTCTCCTCTTGCATAACCGTTTGCACTGGAATCGAAAGTTTTGCACCGTCCATCGGGAGATAAAAAACCACCCTTACTTTCCGCTATGGTATACTCAGGTGTAGCTATAACACTTACTCCGCCTGCTATTGCGAGATTACATTCATTATTCAATAAACTCCCGCATGCAAGGTGTGTTGCAACCAAAGAGCCCGAACACGCTGTATCTACAGACAAACTTGGACCTCTGAAATCATATATATATGAAATCCTGTTGGACAACATTGTCATCATCATACCCGTTGCCGAATGTGTATCTAAACTTTCAACCGATTCGTTTTTAAATTGTATTGCTTGATAGTCAAGGGTGAAGCCCGCTACAAAGACACCGGTATTGGTTCCTGCTAGCTTGGCCGGATCCAAGCCTCCATCTTCCATTGCTTCCCATGATGTCTCCAGCATCAGTCTTTGCTGTGGATCAAGAAAGGCCGCTTCCCTTGGAGAAATACCAAAAAACAAAGGGTCAAACTCATCTATTTTATCTAAAAATCCACCATGACAGGTGTAATGCTTGCCTGGCTTTGATTTGTCAGGATCATAAAACTTTTCTAAATCCCAGCGGCCTTCGGGTAAATCGGAAGTCATATCTTTTCCCGCAGTCAATGCTTCCCAGAACTCCTCAGGCCCCCTTATTCCTCCTGGCAAACGGCATCCTATTCCTATAATGGCGATTTTATCCATAACTTTCGACCTCCAATACTTTATTTATATTCTCTTGAATAGCTTGTCTGATAATTGAACAACCCTGCTGCAAAAGTTCAAGCTCGATGGTTAACGGAGGCATAAGTTTTATAACACTGTCTTTTCTTCCTGCGCTTTCGATGATTAAACCGTTTTGGTAACATTCCTCTACTACTTTTTGCGTGATTCGCTCATCCTCCACATTGGAAAAATCAATACCCCGAATCAAACCTGCACCCCGAATGGTCAGGCCCTTATGTAATGACAAAATCTGCTTGGTTAAATATTCTCTTACAAATGCTTCCTTATATTTCACAGACTGTTCCAAATTATTCATTTCCCAATATTCCAACGCAGCTGTAGCTCCAATGAAAGCAAGCTGGTTTCCCCGGAACGTACCGTTATGCTCACCAGGCTTCCAGACATCAAGTTCCGGTTTCATCAGCAGAATAGACATGGGAAGGCCATACCCGCTGATTGACTTGGAAAGCAGTACAATATCAGGGATCATCCCGGCACGTTCAAATGAAAAGAACGGTCCGGTGCGTCCGCAGCCAACCTGAATGTCATCGCAAATCAGTAGAATACCGTGTCTGTCGCTAAGTTCCCTCAGCCTGAGCATCCATTCGGGTGAAGCTATATTTACGCCGCCTTCCGCCTGAATGGTTTCAAATATAATAGCCGCCGGTTTTTCGATTCCCGAGTGACCGTCGTTTAGAACGGCTTCCATGTATTCAATAGTATCGAATGAGTCAATTGGACTCTCGGAGTATGGGAAAAAGGTAACATCGGATAATGCTATGCCGGAGGAAGATCTTTTCTGAATGTTGCTGGTAACAACCAGACTCCCCAGCGACATTCCGTGAAATCCTCCCATAAACGCAAATATACCAGTCCGTTTAGTGATCTTTC
The DNA here is from genome assembly GCF_006874425.1 of Paenibacillus ottowii. Taxonomy (GTDB): domain Bacteria; phylum Bacillota; class Bacilli; order Paenibacillales; family Paenibacillaceae; genus Paenibacillus; species Paenibacillus ottowii. Next base: position 37,755 of record NZ_VIJZ01000019.1, on the reverse strand, counting down.
GGGCAAGCTTCAGCGATGCTTCTACAGCGTTTGTACCTGTAGGCCCGCAAAATTGAATTTTATAGTTTAACTTTCGGGGTTCCAATATGATCTGCGAGAATTTTTCGATAAATTCACGTTTCGCTTTTGTGTACATATCAAGCCCATGAGTAATACTGTCCGATTCAAGATAAGCGAGTATCTTTTGTTTGATGTATTCGTTGTTATGTCCATAATTTAAAGCTCCTGCTCCTGCAAAAAAATCAACAAATTTCTTTCCGGATTCTGAATAAATCAGTGCACCTTTAGCCCGGTCAAACACATCGTAGAAGTTTCTACAATATGCTCTTACGTTGGATTCATACTGCTCAAAAATTTCCATACTCATAATTCCTCCCTTAAACTGAAGTTAGTGTTTAAACACTAACTTCAGTTTATTTTTCCGGCCCAATCCACATTCATGTTCTCTCCCGGCTTGTGGTGGATGTGCATCGTTGCCTTTGTCCTCCCCCGCCCACTCCCGGTATTACTTACAAAACTGGGTGTACATGTACAGTAGGATTGTAAAACCTGCAAGGGTGGAAAATAAATAACATCTTAGTTCTTACCGCCATAGCCCTTATAAGTAGCGTAAACTGCATCTGCATATTGATTGGCCAGAATAGGACGGCCATAAGAGTCTGTAGCTCCCGGATACCAGTTATCTCCTCCGTTATAGTGTAATAAGCCATTATATATGTTGCCGAATCTAGTAATCTTTTCATTTAAAATCAGTCCGCCCAAGCATACCTGATCTTGTTCACTGCCGTGATTATAAGCACGGCCAAATTTTGAACTGAATTGAGATAAATAAGCATTACGTGTGTTTGGTTCTACCTGCATCAATCCGTCGCCGGCTGATGGACTGCCTGGTAAGCCTGCTCCAAAGCTGCTTTCCTTTTTGATCAAAGCACTCAGCAATAAAGCAAAATCTCCGCCTTTACCGAATTTATCGCCCGCATTCATTGTGTATGTCCATATGTGGCTTGGAACTTCTGAAGGCTTTGTTACTGAAGGACCTGTTGGTGGCGTTGTTGGCGGTGTTGTAGGTGGCGTAGTTCCGCTGCCGCCTTTCTTCCATAAAGCAGGAACATTGGATGGTTCCCAGCCTACAAGGGAAGTATGTGCCTGAAGACAGGTATAAGTACTTCCACTATATGTTACTGTATCATTTACCGCATATGCAGTATTTGGACGTTCATACAATATTTATACCATAACGAACATTGTTCGTAAAGAACAATGTTCGTTATGTGTTAGAACACCTACATGTTCTAACTTTAGAACTCTCATCTTTTTCGCGCCTCCAAAAGGCGGAATTTAGGAGAAGAGGATATCTTGGTGTCGTGTGAAAGTATATCGCAACGCTCCACTACCCGCCGGATATATATCGCTAGCTCCAGAAGTTTGGGCTTACCGGACGCGCTGGGGTTATGGCGGCAGCCGCAGGACCGATCGATGAGGATCGGACGGATTGACGCGGCATCAATGCGTCAAAGTCAAGAGGCCGCTGAAGAGCTTTCGTAAGCTTTTTTCTGTTGCGGACGGAACCACGAGGCAGCAAGAGCGAGTAGAGAAGTCCCTATTAGTGCGATGATGACCCAGCGGTAACCGTGAATGACGAAAGCAAAATCAACGGCAGAAATCACATTGTTCTTTCCGGAATACAGCACGTTCTTCAGGTGGGCTGGCAGCGCTGCGCCGACGATGGTTAAAGAAAGAGCCGTACTCAGCACTTGACCCAAGTTATATAGCATGGACCGCAGTCCATTCGCCACCCCGCGGCTTTGCTCCGGAACGCTTGACATGACCTCCGTCGTATTGGGGGTAAGGAATAAACCGGTCCCGACCCCGATTAACAACATGCCGCAAGCGGTGACCCCGTAAGAGAAATTTCCACCGACCACGAATAGGAGTAGTAGTAGTCCTGCTATAGAAATAAGAATTCCAAGTGAGGCCAGAACTCGAATGGCCGCCTTCTTAGTCAACATGCCAGCAATCGGAGAAATGACCAACATCCCTATCGTAATTGGAAGGATCCTTAGACCGGCATTAAGCGCGTTTTGGTGGAAGGCAAATTGGTAATAGAGAGCGAAGAGCAGAGCAACCGCCGTACGGGCAAAAGAATTAAAGAATGTAGCGATGTTCCCCATACTGAACGTCCAGCTTTCAAAAAGGCTTAAATCTAGTAGAGGTGATGCTGAACGATGCTCATGCCATAAAAATATAGTAGTAAATATGGCGAATATCGCAAAACCTCCGATCACCTGCTTGTCTCCCCAGCCCAGTTCTCCCCCCTTGGATAAAGCAATGATTAGACCCGCTAAAGCGACAAAGATCATGATGCCTCCATATCCGTCCACTTTTTTATGGAGGTGCGCTAGGGGCTTCACCCTTAGAATCCAGAGCCCCCAGATGAGAGCAATGATCCCGAAGGGAACATTAGACCAGAACACCCACCTCCAGCCTCAGGCGGTCGTGACCACGCCGCCGACGACCGGGCCAAGCACCTGCGCGACGGAAGCGGACAATAAATTCAGACCGAGACCGGTGCCCAGCTGCGATTGGGGAAACGCATCGGTAATCAGCGGTGTTGTGTTCGTCACTACGAGCGCTCCTCCGGCAGCCTGTACGATCCGAAGAAGGATTAGTACCTCTACATTAAAAGCATAACCGAGTAGTAAACTGGATACGGTAAAGATGGCCATTCCTATTAAATACATTCGGCTTCTTCCGAAAATATCCGAAATTTGTCCGAAGATTAAAATCAGGATAGTGTTTACCAGCATATAGGAAAGTAAAATCCAGCTGGAAGCTGCCGCATTCGCATGAAATTGCTGGCTTAATTCCGGCAATGCGACATTAAGCGTTCCGATATTGACCAGAACCAGGAACGCTCCGAGACTGGTTACAGATAAGACATACCAGGGGTACATCCTATCGGACTTGGGACTTCTCTTTTGGGTCATAGAGACCAACCTCCTGAAATAAAAAAACGACCCCTGGAACCTGATAAATCCAAGGGCACATCTCCTTTGGGTTCAAACTTCAGCAAAGGCAGAAATGATTTCCTGTGTTGTCCGAACACGCCCGATGCGTGGAAAAATAAAATTTTTCACGTGATCGTGCTCGGCTTGAGAAAACCCGGTCATGGCATCGATCGCCAAAATCAGCTGATACCCATTCATATACGCTTCCCGCGCGGTCGTATCCACGCCAAGCCCGGTAGCGATGCCGCATAAGACGATGGTGTCGATTCCCCGGCGACGCAACTGCAGGTCGAGCTCCGTTCCGTAAAAAGCTCCCTATTGCTTTTTAGTAATGATGTGGTCTGTTTCGGCGACCCGCATTTCCGGGACGATTTGATCGCTTGCTGTAGCCGGGAAGTGAGAATGTAGTCTGCAACTGGCTCTTCATCCCCCATTTAAATAAGCCGCCAAGATACCCAGACGTTACCTTGCTCTACACCAACCTGGTAACAACCTTGTTTCCTTGATCGGCCAGTTACGGATTTACTTGCATTTTTATGGTAAAAATAGAAGGCTCAATTTTGATTTTTGTCCCAGTCCAAGAAAACAACTAATAACAATAAATGAAAAAAGCCGCAAAAGTCGCGGCTATTGTGAAATACACTGTCAATACAAAGTATTACCACGAATCTTATAGAATTCGGCAACAACCAGTGGCTGAAATACAGTTTATAATAGTATAGCTTCTTGCTCTAAACGCTTGCCCGTACACAACATCTCTCGAATTAATCCGTGAAACTAGGAATTATCCGTGTTTTCCAGTAGCTGCTCCAATTTGACTTGATAATCTGCAGTGAAGGTTTCTGCCCAATCCAAATGCTGATGGAAAGTAGTCTTATCCATACGATAGGGTCGTAGTTGTGGAAACACTGATTTTTGAAAATGCCGGAATATTTGGAACCCTCCCCAATCGATGTCGCCCCAAAACTGAACTTCAATCTGAAGACCATTTTTATCAAATTTATCTTGGATTTGCCGAAGGAAAAATCGTTTATCCGGTCCTGGAAAACCTCCAAGATAAACAACAATGATCTTCTTCTCTAACAAATTACCAATTCTCGATAACGATTGGATATATTCATGAAATACAGTTTTATTTCCAATGATAAGAATGCGTTCAGCCCTCAAATCTATCACGCGGCCTGCTTTCATTAATTGCGAGTGAACCGTCACACCAAAGAATAGTCGCTCCGGGAGAGATTCACCCATTTGTAATTCAATTACGTACAAGGCTTGAAGTAACAATTTAGTTTGGACATAATCTTTACTTCAACTGAGATAAATTTGTCAATACTGACTACTAGATCAAAGTTGGAGGAATAAGCACATGGTGACCTGAAGCGGATTATTGTCAAAACAAGAATTACGTCAATTCGTAAAAGAGCATAATTTTCAATCGGCAGAAGATATTCAATGGACATTAAAGGAATTATTTGCAGATGTACTTCAAGAAGCATTAGAAGCCGAACTGGATACGCATCCCGGTTATGAGAAACATGATGTAAAAACAAACAAACGAGAAACAGCCGCGACGGCTACAACAGTAAGAAAACCGTAACCTCCGAATACGGTGATGTAGAATTTGAACCTGTAGTCGTGAAGAAAAATCAAACGAATGTGACCGGCATTGAGGAGCACATATGTATGCGAAGGGTATCAGTACACGGGACATTCAGGATCATTAGAATAAGTCAATATCTCCGAAACGCTGGCTGATTAATTCTCGGTACTGTCCGTTCTCTATGCGTAATTCGTCCAAAGCATCTTTATACGTACTTATAAGCTGTGTTAAATGAGTAACCTTGGCTTGCAATTCCCGGTGCTCCTGGGCTACAATCTCAGGACTTGTAATCGTTGGTTCTCCTTCAGAGGCCGAGTCTAGGATTAATTGTATTTCCTCATTCAATTTGGTGAACCATTTTTCCAAATATTCCTTATAGGAACCCGTCCACAACATTCGCGAGCTTTTCAATCTGATTCGCGGGCGTTTTGCAATCATATCGTACACATCTGATTTTGAAAGACGCGATAATCGCCCCTTTTTGACATCATTTAAAAGCTTTCTTTTTACTTGTGCACATTCCCATGCCAAGTCGCTGCTACTGAAAGAAACCGGACGAGCCAATTTACTTTACCTCCCCACTTAAAATATAACAAAGCACTTCTGCATTAGTTGGATTAGGCTTCTCTTTAGACTGTTCACGAAAGTATGCCTTTGCTTTCTTAAAGAGCAATGAATGCAGTTTTTTCGCCTCATTTGGCGGCATTTTAAATTTATTTACCCAGAGACTTCTTTCTGTTTTGTTCAACCGTTCCTTTATATCCTCAGCCTTCTGAAAAACCATTTTTCGTTGTCCTGTGGACTTGAAATTTTTCTCTGCATCGAGACAATAGTAATAATGCAACATTTCACGAAATATGTCGGCCTTGTGCGCATCTTCTGTACCCTCATCAGGACATAATCATCACATGCTCTACAATGCCCGGGTGTATGACCACAGTTTAGCAAGACATGTGCATTACAATTATGCGTATAACCACCTACGTTAACCTCGTGTAACTCATCTTCCAAATCAATAACTTTACCTTGGAAACGTGGTGATTCCTCTATAATTTTCTGGGTTAATTTATATGCTTCATCTAGCTTTTGAGGCGTGACCTCAAACTTAGATGAAATTTCGGTTATCTCATCAATGGCTACATATTCAGTAGACGAAATTCCAGCCCCTTCTGTCTTATCAGCATCCTCCCCTTCCGGTTTCTTTCTCCAAACGCCTTTTTGAAGTAGATGACCAAACTTTGCAACTTCTTCTGCAGGCATTGTTTCCGTATAAGGCTTTTTTGAGGAAGGATGACTATGTCCGGCCTGCCTCTCTAGTAGCTCATCATTGTCTCCTAAGATACGCCGATAAGTAAGATGGAGCGCTCTTAGATTATGGGGTGTGAAATATGGCTTCCTAAGTTCAGGCCATAACTTCGATTGAATGCGAGTTAAAAAATTATACAGTCCGCTAGTTCGTATAGGGCCATCATTATGTTTTGAAGCCAGTAAACGAAGTTCCGTAAGGCCATCCCCACCCCACTCTCTTGGAAAAAATATAGGTTCTGATGGGGCAAAATGAATCAATTCGTTAAACCATCTTGCAGCATCGCTCTTCACTAGAGCGTGATGAACCCATTCATAGCCGTTTCGATCGGGTTGATTGCGAATGGTCTTGGTTTTGTGAAAACGAATCCAGGAATTATCCTGCGAATCTATAAATAAAGCATTCTGAAGCAAATTAACTATTTCATGAGGCCTTGCTGCAGTTGATAACATCAACAGGCAAGCCCGCCTATGACGAAAGTCCATCAGAATGTTCTCGTTAATTAAAGGAGTTTGATCGTTCATTAAGGTCTGCACAAGAATATAAGCTTTGGACATACTAAATACTCGTCCATGATCTTTTGACATAACACGTCTAGGTCTTGGCATAATCCGTTCTATGTTGTATGAAGCATTTGTAGTTCTTATAAGCCACCTAAGCCAATGTCGAAGCGCCACTCGGAAAAACGTCTTATCTTCTTGTCCCTTCATCTGGCCAAAAATCTCTGTGTATACTTCTGATATTGAATTCTCGCTTATGTCAGTAAGACCTTTTGATCGACATTTGATTGCAAAATACCGGATGTACTTGACTATCGCTTTCCAATAATTTATGCTGATAGTTTTTTTACCGTATCTGAAAAGTAAATTTCCTTCATCGTCGTAATAATCATCAGTTATTGAATCATTCACACGTTGCCTCAAGTAAGAAAATGCAAAGGTATAGAGACTCTCCTCAAACGGCGTTTGGGTTGGATATATTCCCGTGGCTATCCAGAGACTTCTTTCCGCTTCATCGCAAGGTATGACCGGTTTATTTTCAATCAAGGAATCTGTTTCTTTAGCTAACATCTTACCTAGGAGGGTTAAACTACTTCTATGATATTTAGCGATCTTACTTGCTTTTGCTAATACAGAGGAAGTAATAATATGATTACCCTCTAACCCTTCCTTAAGGGCGTAACCTGCGAACCATAAGCAAACTACAGTTCGAAGCAAAGGAATCCTTTTCTTTGCCTTTTGTAGTTGTTTTTCGCTATCCATCGGATACAATACCGGATAGTATTTATCATAAAGGCATCAAAGTACTCAAAATTCGGTAACTCGGGAAAAGGAAATTTATTGAATTCGGTCTTGGTTGGAAATGCGATCTCTAAAGGCAAACTGATCCGTTGTAAAAAGGCAAGCAGTAATACGTAATCTCTTTGGGTGCCGGGTAACTTGAAAAATATTGTGGGTTGTACCAAATCCGTTAAGGAGCTTGATAAAATAGGTTCAACCCGTCCCCAAGTCTCTGCCGATCTGTATTGTTCATACTCCGATCTTGTCAGATGCTCTCTACTCTCGAATTGTCCCTTTCGCCTTACAGTAATGGGTCCAAATCTCAGGGATTGCCAAGCTAATATTTGCGACACGATTTCACCTCTTTCCAATCTAAGCTCAGACTAGTCGACTGATAACCTCTATTTGAATCTGTTCGTCACTATAGCCGAAATGCCGAATCATGTCCCCAAGCAACGCTAATTGCGTAGCTAATCCGGCCGCCTTGGCGTTTTTGGTTGTAAAATCCCGACTGCCTCGCATCATGTTCCACATGTCCTTGGTTAATCTGGCCAAAGTATGAAATGCCTGTGCTGCTTCACTTTTTCGTATGGCGAAATGATGACAGGAAAAACACTTTGCCTCAAAAAGGCAAGCCCCCTGTATTAAACATCTTCCTACACCTGTAGGAGCTGGAAGCCCGAATTTTGCAAAGAATTCATCTAAAGATAGCTCTTCAGATCCCAAAGCTTTTATCAATTCGTCAGGCTCAGTTTGTTCGCTGGCAAGTGCTTCGAAGATTCGCCAAATAAACCGTCCCGCAATCTCACCATCCTGATATTTCTTAATAGTAGCAAATAACAATGCTTGACGGGAGAGATTACTTCGTAAGTATCGATTCAGCATGGTTTGATTTTCATGACCTGCAGCAAGTCGTGCTAACTCACTGTTCCCGGTTTCGATTGCAATGTGAGTTATGAGATAGTGTCTGTAACCATGAGCCTTCCCTTTTTTATCTCCATGTCCAATAAATTCTGCTATCTTGTCAAAAAACCTATATATTTGTCTTTCATTCAAGATACAGGGATATTCCAATTTAAAAAGATGCACATACGATGCATCCGCTCTTTCGTTCCGTATCGGTCGGAAGGCTTTATCGCTCGATCTTTTCTGTAAAAATTCGACCGCTCTAAGACCTGCAAAATCAATTATAGGAAATTGGCCGTTACGATGTTTAGCTTTCTCAATACCTGAATATGGGCTGTATAATCCTACCGCTGATGGAGCATTAGGCAATGGCAGCATACATTCTTCAGCCTGAAGATTGAGCAGATACGTTTTACGCACCGGTGATGAGGCAATAATTAACCAAAAAGCGCGACATAAAACTTCAACATCATCTTCGGGATGATAATTTTCAATTGCTTCCTTCATGAGCATCGGGAAGTTTGGGTCATCAAAAGCGAGGCCATCACCGGAATATGTTTCTTCTTGGGCCTCACGATGAATTCCAGAATATAAATCACTGGGCCAGTCAACGTATGTTGGAAAAAATGTATGAGAACCTTTCCCCCAATCAAAGAATAACTTTATGTGTAGAAGATTGTTCCCGGTATACTTAGCTGAAAACTCCTCTCCATCGTTATTCTTTGAAATGTAATCAAACAAATCGAGAAAATCTTCATACTCGAGAGATGAAGCATCCGACTCCACGTGCTGGTCAAGCCATTTGAAAAATTTATGCAAAGCACTGCCCGCTTTACGAATATAATAGTCTAGCGAATTACTTCGTTTTAAACATCTAACGTCACTCCTCTCGTTAAGCCCGATTATTTCTTCCAGCGTTTGCACAGACGCGGCTCAATTCATACGAGTCCCTTCTCATTCAAAGCATTTAAATTCAACTAAGAACGGATGATTTTCCAATCAAATGCCCATAATAAAGCTTAATGAAAAATCCATAAAAAGATAATGGTGATTACATGTGGAAATCTTCCGAAATAAATACCTATCCGTTAAGCCTTGATGTTTTAAAAACGATGCTTGCCGGCATATCAGAAGCCAGTATCATTGAACGTTGCCCACCTTCCGGAAATCCGATTTGGATTATATATCTGGATACGCTGGTCGATGAGGCACGCATCAATGAATCCATCCTGAAGCCATTGCTTACTTTAACCGACAGCCCGGTTCCGGAGCGTATTTTAAACTGTAAATTCACAGAAATTCATACACTTCAAGATGCAGAAAAGCAACTGATGCGGGCAGCGGTGATCGTACATGAGCCTGCGTTAAATCAATGGTGGACCACTGTTCTTCCGGTTACCCTCGGTCGTCCTGTAGGAAAATCAGAAACGGAAACCATTATTTACGGGCCGCAGGATAGCTTTACGGAGCAGATTGATCAGAATATAACTTTGATTCGCCGGCGGCTTCCTTTAAGTACATTGAAGTCGGAACAGTTCACAGCCGGTTCGCTTAGTTCTACTTCAGTCTCCCTGCTATACATTGAGGGTTTAACTAATACTAACCTTATCTCCATCACTAAAGAGAAGTTAGCTGCCTTGAACTATGATATATTCCTTGATTCCGGTCAAATTGGAGTTTTTATCGAAGATCACGCCAACAGCCTCTTTCCGCAGCTGCAGCAAACGGATCGACCCGATCAATGCGCTTATTCGCTGGCCATGGGCAAGGTCGTGATCCTGGTAGACAATTCTCCATTTGCTCTGATCGGACCTATAACATTTTTTCATCTTTTCCAATCGCCCGAAGACTATATCCACCGCTGGATAGTCGCCAGTTTTTTGCGTTTACTCCGGTTCTTCAGCTTTTTTCTGTCGCTGATACTGATTCCGGTATATGTTGCCTTAACGGCCCATCACTACCAGATGATCCCTCTGCCTCTTCTCTTTGTCCTGATTGAATCCCGCAGCAAGCTTCCATTCACCCCATTTTGGGAGGGGTTGATCATGCTCGTAATATTGGAAATTATTAAAGAGGCCAGTTTAAGGATGCCTAACAAAACGAGCCAAACTTTAGGTGTCGTAGGAGGTATTGTTATTGGACAGGCAGCGGTTGAAGCCGGTTTTGCCAGCAAAGTGCTGATCGTTCTTCTAGGTGTATCGGGGATCGCCTCTTTTCTGTCGCCGAATTACCAGATATCCAAAGCAAATACGGTCATCCAGCTGACTTTTCTCTGTTTAGCCGCTTATTTCGGTATATTCGGAATTATATTAGGCTTAATCGTTCTGCTGGCGCATTTGAACGGATTAACTTCACTGAGAGAGCCCTATTTGGCTCCTCTGACCCCCCTTTATTTTAAGGACTGGAAAGATTTTGTAGTGAGGGTAAATCTTCATTGGATGGAAACGCGACCTTCCTATTTGAAACCGTTGAAAAAATGGCGATACAGCCGCAGGAGACGATGACATGTCCGCATTCACGCTGTTCGGTAAAAAGGAAACGCTTGGCAACTTGTATGCCGGGCTGCTCATGAACAGACTTCAAATGCTTTATTATTTTCTCATCATGCCTATGTACCTGGCCCATTTCTATATGGTTTGGGTGATCCTGGGATTGGGACTTCTCTCTCAGCTGATGCTGTGGATGTTGTCCAAGTGGTTGACATCTCCCTGGGCGGCACGGGGGCTTGAAGGCTTTAAGGAATTGCTTGGTCCCAAAACCATTCGGCTGCTGGCTGCGGTCGGGCTGATTCCGCTGTTCCTCAAAACTTCTGTGATCGTACTGGGGTATAGCGGGATTGTACATGAGTATATTTTTCCCGTGATGAATAAGACTGTTCCGTTGATCGCCATTCTATTGATAAGCTGTTACGTAGCCTCTCATGGAATGGAAAGGACTCTCCGTTTCATTGTGATTGCTTTTCTCGGTTCCGTATGGCTCATCCTCTGCTATCTTCCTTTTTATTTCCCGCCGGTCGCAGATTATAAACAACTGTATCCCTTGATACCGCTCCACCCGCCGCTGGACTCCTGGAGAGGTATTGTCATCTGCTGGTCGGCATTGTCGGGTCCGGAGTACCTTATCTTTTTAGTGCCATGGCTGAAGCCGGATCGAAAAACGATTAAACACCTGACCATTGCTAATCTATTCACTATACTTGAATACCTGCTCCTTTTTGTTGCCACTGTCCTCTATTATGGACACGAGTATTTGAAGACGGCCGGGTATCCGGTGCTCAATATGATCAGTTACCTGCAATCCCCTATATTCGAACGGATTGAAATCCTGCTGATTTCTTTTTTTATGTTTAACGTCGTCTTTGCCGTCTCGCTGTTTCTGTTGATGTTCTATGGGGCCCTGCAGATCACAGCAGGCAAAACTCTCGAAAAAAACAGCCGGTTCGGATATTTAGCCAGCTGCTTCCTTATGGGCATCCTCCTTGTCATTACAAACGAAAAACTCTGGAAAGCCGATACGCTCCAGAACCTTTGGCCCGGATTTTTCATGTACTCTGAAGCGGCTACTTTTCTTTTGGTTCCCATACTTTTGCTGATCGCAATGCGGCGGAAAGGAAACACATCTATATGAAACTACGGAGAGCATTGCTCATCATCCTGACATTGATATTAAGCTTGCCGCTAATGACGTCTTGCGCACCGCTTACCGAGAACAATACCATCGAAGAAATTGCCCCGGTAACCTTTCTTTCTCTCAGCGAAGGCAGCGAAGGTAAAATCAAAATCAGCACTCTGGCACCTCCGCTTACCCATGATTCCAAAAAGCTGGTTACCAAAGAGGTGCATATGTTCGAAGAAGGCAGAAAGTATCTCAGCCTTAATTATTACCGCGAATACAAGCTCGGGCAGCTTCGGATACTCTTTATCAGCGAATCTCTGGCCCGCAAGGGAATTGCGCCTCTAATTACCTCACTATTATTGGACCCGGAAACAACACAGCGCTTATATCTTGTTGTCGTCCACGGAAATTTCGATGAATATATCATAGCTAATACTGAGAAACAGAAGGATCTGGAGTATTTTTTGTATCGTATGTTTAAACATTATGAAAACAAACAGCAGGGTACGATGACGGTCATCAATCTGCACCGCTTTTTGCAAAAATATCATAATCCTTTATCCGATCCGGTCCTACCCGTTTTTGAAGCAACTCCGGATGATTTTAAGTATGAAGGCACCGGCCTCTTCCAGAAGGATAAAATGGCGGGAAAACTTTCCCTCCGGCAAGACCACATCTTTCAGCTGCTGGATAATGTAAATTATATTAAACTTTTGCCCCTCCCTGAGTTTTCCATTCTTCTCGGCCAGGTTCGCTCAAAAGTAGACCTTCATTGGAACAGCGGCGACAGCATTTACGCGGTGAATGTCAATTTGTACGCCAGACTGGTGGAATATCAAGGAGATCGTTATTTAGGCGATACAAACAACCTGATGGAATTGCAAAGTGAAATTGAAAACTTTCTGAAGGAGCGTACAACGGAACTTCTTCAGCAAATGCAGAAGTGGGATGTAGACCCGTTATCTATGGGATATGTAGCACTTCATCCATTCTCAAAACCTATTTCCGGAGAAGAGTGGCAGAAAACAAAAAGAAGTCTAAATTATCAGGTGAAAGTTCACCTTACACTCAACCCGCTCCCGGCAATTCCTTCTTATCAATATCATCGTTAGTACTTGCTGTGTGTCAAAATCCCCTCTTTAGGTATGTATGGGAAATTTAAGGGGAAATTAAATTTGGGTCCTGCAGAAAGTAAGGATTCTTTAAGTTGCACCAACGAGATGACCTTATCAGATTCATCTACGATGCATATAGAATCCATATTTTCATCGTAGAAGGCTTCCATTTTATCGGCAATAGTACCATGTTCTTGTCCTGCGCATAGGACATTCATGTAAATTTTGTCAGTCCACCGAAGAGTTAAGTTATTTTAAGGGTTCTCTTATTTGTAAAAGCTGTACCTGTATGCTCAAGATTCCTCCTACAAACAAACAGGTTTTACAGCTAAAAGAAATTATAGCCCAGCCAACTCATACAAAAAATGTTTAGCCCACAAGTGATAGGGTATCGTTCGGAATTTGAAGCAAATACCTGAATGGCCATGAGCTGTACGGGTATCCATAAAGTTAATTCTTAGATTCAATGGGTTTGATCGCCTATTGAGCGAAAAGCGCATTTTCCAAACCCGAACAGAGAATTCCCCGTGAAAAACGGGGATTCAGGTTGTTGAGAATGTGTTTATGGAGTTGGAACTATAATGAATACGGAGACAAAATTATCGACGTAGGGTTTTGGTTTTAATAGGAGACGATAGCACAATAGAAGCAGCGGCAGTCTAAGACTATATTTCTCAAGTCTTAGTGTGCCGCTTTTTCATCTTTGGGCTAGTCTAATACTTATTTTAAAAAGGCTGACGATATTTCTTTCCATTAAACCCTTAATTTCAGGCAGTCGGGTCTAATACTTTATTTTCCGAAGACAATTATACGCTAAGGTGTACCTAAAGTAACGGGCAGTGTGTAAGAAGAAAAACCTAGATTTAAATCTAAGATATATAGATTTTTAAAAAAATGTTATTATTATTTATATAAAAGAAAGTGAGAGTGAAAATATGAATATTAGAGTAGCAAGTGAATTAGACTACCCTGATTTAAGACTTATATACCTAGAATCTCGTCGTAAAAATTTTCATTGGGCAGATATAGAAGAAATGATTTTAGAAGACTTTGATAAGCATACTGAAGGAGAGTATATAATTTTAGCAGAGGAAGATACCCATATCCTTGGATTTGCTTCTTTGTACTTACCAGATAATTTTATACATAATTTATTTGTTCACCCTGATTTCTCAGGCAAGGGTGTTGGTGGTCAATTGGTTAATGCCTCCGTAGAAAAAATGAATAAACCAATAAGATTGAAATGTGTATCTGAAAATCAAAAAGCGATGAAGTTTTATGAGAATAATGGTTGGAAGAAAGTTGTTGAAGAAGGTAAACCAGAAGAAAAATATTGGGTTATGGTATTTGAATAAAATAAATACTTGAGGACTGTTTTATTTTTTTGATGTTAAGGCTAACGGGGGTTTTACTTCAAGATGGGTAAAGCCTTTTTCTTATTCAAGTAAAGAAGCAGAATAGCGAAAGAACGGTTAAATGTAACTCTAATTCTTTTTCAATTGTGTTCACTTCCATTCCTAAATCCTCCTTCTCTTATTTACCGCATAATCCCACAATATAAACTAGATACCCTTGGACCATATTTAGCTTCGTAAGACCCATAATCTCTCCTTTGGCCCACTGAGCAATTCTATCCTGGTCCAAATACCCACTGATTCCCTCTCTCATTTTCGGCATCCTGAAGCACTCTACCGGTCATTATAGAAGCTTGTTCCCGATTGAGTAAGGCATCAAGCGGTTTATATATTTTTAAGCAATATTCATCTATTATATATACATGCGAGCGACTTCCAATTGAATTTAAGAGATTGCATGGAAACAATGTTAGATACTAATCTAATCGGTAATCAGCTCATGTTCTTGTCCATAACGGCAATCGGTAGAAGTTGTTGTCCTTCACTCGGAACAACAACTTCTACCGATAAAACAAAAAAGCCGTTTATAAAGCGACTTAATGGTTCTATGTTCTTGTCCCCGACAACCTTTTTTCTTCCAATGTTATTTAGCTGATAATTTAAATTAGGAACCACTCGCTCTCCTCCGTTAGAAAACATAAATAATGAAATAGGTAACTTTATAAGAGTAGATCAATGAGCCTAAATATATGGTAAAATGGTTTCCTTTTTGGAAAAATGATATGTTATTTATGATGTGAACTACATAAGTGCAACCATTATTTTTGCTGCATAAACCAATTCTTGATTACATCTCTTTCTCGAATATTCCCTTTGTCGAACTCTTTCTAAGGATTTCTCAATGCTCTTCAAGTCCATATTAAATTTTGACAAAAAACTGCACTTCCGATCTGTTAGATGGTGTCCAACAATTGGGGTGCAGTTCACACACTACTCAGCTGCTTTCTTAATTGTATTGAGTTAACGTCTACGCGTTGTTCAATCAAAGAGCGACTGTCGACGTCGATGACATCATATCGGGAATGTTATCAAGTTCTCATCATCTAACTTATCCAATAGGAGTACCGTTAGGTATTTCAGTATCCGGTTTTAATAGAATAACATCTCCTTTTTCCGGGACTCCTCCCAAAACTAATACCTCCGATTTGAATCCAGCAATGCGCCGAGGAGGAAAATTAACGATTCCTATAATTTGCTTTCCTACAACTTCATCAACCTTGTAACGCTTAGTTATTTGTGCACTTGAGGATTTCAAGCCGATCCCCGTTCCAAAATCAATCTTAAGCTTTATTGCAGGGATCTTTGCTTCTTCAAAAAACTCCGCTTCCTTAATCGTTCCGACACGGATATCTAGTGCTGCAAAATCATCGATCGTTGCCAATCTTTTACCTCCCCCTCTAAAGTCTTTAGCCGCTCTCAAAAATATCTCTCACGCTTTCCCGACAGAACTTAATGAATTCCGCTCGGTGTTGTATTTTACTGCGCTGGTCGAAACGGCTTCAGGAGTCGAATCCCTTCCTCAATGGATCCCTCCATCAATTCCAAGAGCTGGGGTACCAGTTTCTGCATCCGGGGGGCGTTCAGGTGCCGATCGAGAGCATCCTTGTCTTCCCAGCGTTCGTAGATGATGAATGTGCCAGGCTTGCCTTCTACCTCGTGAGCCTCGTAGTCAATGTTGCCCAGGTCGTTGCGCGACGGGGTGACAGCAGCCGTCATGAATGCCTTCATCTCAGCTTCTCTTCCTGCCTTAGCTCTCGCCTCCCAAAGTACAGTAACGTAACGGTTCTTTGTATCGTTCATGCTAATTCCTCCTAATTTATATACTTCGTAATTTTGCTTTAGCATTTTCTTGAATGGAATTGCCTATTTATGCATGAAATTCTGGTGAATCAATGGCTTAGCATAATGCTGTTATAAGCAACCAAAAGAACGATTATAGCCCTGGCCCGCAAGAACATCTTGACGAACCACATCTATACGACGTGTTTGGTATTCACTCAAAGCATTTATTATCGAATTCGGATACTTTTTAATCGCGTCCATGAACAGGTGCCCTAATTAAACTGCGATCCTTGATCGCGATTTGCAAAATGGCATCATCTTCTTTGCTTCAATGGGCTTGGCTGGTTTGTGATAGTTCTTCCAGCAGCGAAACCGGAATAGCTTCACCGTATAAGGAATGCTGGGCAGTCCCATCGTTTAACACACCTAATTCAGACAGCAATTGATTATGCGAATAATCAAACCAGCAAAAACCTCTCCATCGCTGGCCAGGATTGGTTCTCCCCTCTATCCCTGGCATCATCGCAGTAGTCAATGTACCGGCAGCACTATCATTGAAATAAGCGTTCGAAAGCTGACGTTTTTTCCAGTCTTTCTTCTGCAGCAATTTTTCCTCCACTTTCCCTACCCAAACCAAATAGCCAGCATAATCTGCAAATGGTTTGTCAGGGCTTAAATAACGCGGACAATACTGCGATATCCATCTGCGTCAATCAAAAAGTCTCCTTTAAACGTCTGCCCCTTTTCACTAGTAGCCCAAGCAGAAGATTCATTTTGCCCAATACTAACAATTCGTGTATGGTGCTGAAGGGTAATACCAGGTTTAGCGACCGCATTGAGCAAACGTTCTTGAATGGCTGACCAGGCTTCAACATTGCTGTTACCATTGGATGCCAAATTGCTTAGTTCTCGTTCAATTTCACTATTAGAATAAGGTTTTGTGTGTAGGCGAATAAAAGCACCATTCCTTAATGATGAATCTGCACGTTCAAGAATAGTCACTGCATAACCAGAACGGGATAACGCAAGTCCCATCATTAGTCCACCTAAAGATCCACCAACAATAATGGCATGTTCAAACTGTTGTTGTAACATCATTCATACTCCCATTTACTGCAGCTTCATCTGGCTGCGGAGCATCCGGTCGAGGAGTTTATCCGGGAGAATACGAACCAGTCGGGTCAGCAGTGCCGAATCGCGGCCGGCCGTATAGCGGGTGCGCGGCTTACTTTCGTGGATAGCCCGTGAAACCACTTCTGCCACTTTCTTAGGAGGGATACCATCCGTTGCCCATGATTCAGCCTGAGCCTTCACGGCGTCAAAAAGACGATCATGGCGTCTGTGCTGATCGGGTGTCATCAACTTGGACAGCCGATCGGCTGTCGTAACCCCTTTCTCCGACAGGCTGGTGCTGACACCGCCCGGAGTAATCATGATAACCTTGAGTCCGAACGAGGACATCTCTCTGCGGAGACTGTCATTGATCGCTTCCATCGCGTACTTTGCAGCCGAATAAATTCCGAAACCGGGCATTGATATTTTGCCGCCAACGGATCCGATATTGACTACGCGTCCGCCGCTGTTCAGCAAGGCCGGAGTAAGCGCCTGAATAACTGCGACCTGCCCGATCACGCTGACTTCGATCTGACGGCGAAATTCATCCAGCGGAACCATCTCAAGAGGTGCATTAACGGCAATGCCGGCATTGTTGACCACGGCGCGCAAAGGGCGACCAAGCGTATCTTGCTCCACTCGTTCGGCCAGCGCCCTTAGTGTGTCGATAGCGGTAACATCGAGAATCACCGGTTCGATATTTTTTTGTTTGATTTTGTCGGCATCTTCTTGACGGCGAACCCCAGCTAAAACGTGAAATCCGTCAGCGGCGAGCTTCTCCGCGGTAGCCCTGCCGATTCCACTTGAAGTACCTGTGACGACAACCATTTCTTGAGTGTTATATGGCATTGTAAACCTCCTGAGTTTGATAAGTTATGGAGCGCTGTATAGCACTGTTATACGATTATTATAGCACCGCTATACAGAACTGTCTATAGCGGTGCTATACATTTTTGCATAATGTTGTCCTCTCGCGACCTGAACATCATTTTTGGCGGGCGCAACGTGATGTACTTCGACGCTCACGAAATACCGTGCCGTGAGGAATAAGCTCATCAAAACCCTCTGAAAATGAAAAAGATCGCCATCCTGCTTGGATAGGCGATCTCTCTTATGTGCCACTATTTGTGGTGCTTCATCTCTTTACCATGAAACAAGACAAAGCCCCAATGGGGCTTTGTCCGGAGTCTCCAGGTTCTGTCATCGATCCCTCATTTTGAACCGGCGTCCGGCCTTAGGATCAAAATGATCTGCATTACGCTTTCCCGAATGAGATCAACGACGTTGGGCTGGGGGGGAGGTGCCTTGCGAATTTGGGCCGTCACATACAGCCATGAGGCCGTGTTGGCGGAAGCCCAGACCAGATCTGCCGCAACTTCGGCTGAAACAGCCAGTTTTCCTTCGGCGGCGACTCTTTGAACATTTTGCACCAGTGCTTGGTACGACTGATCTGCCGCCTCGATATGGGCACCCTCTAGCAGCCGCCCCATCATCGCCGCATAAATCCGTGGACGGGCTGCCGCAAAGCGCACATAGTCATCCCATCCCTGACGAAGCGCCATTTCTGGAATAGGGGACTCCACTGCAGCAATTTTGCTTGCAAATAACTGTTTGAACGCTTCCACTATAGCTGCACTCAGGAGTCCATCGGCATTACCGAAATGGTGGTAGAGTGTAGGAGCCGTAACCTGTGCGATCGAAGTGACAGCTCGCGTCGAAAATTGGGCTCCGCCCTCTTCTTCGAGTACCTTAAGAGCAGCTGCTAATATTTTGTCATATGTGTTCATACCTCTATTATAGCAGTGCTATATAGGTATGTCCATGACGAGGATTGTACTCGTGTGACCATGTCATCCCGTTTGAGATCACAACATCGTGAAACACTGCCTCTTTTAGTTTTATTGAGCTATCGATCCCCTTAATTCAGTAGACAGCCGTTCGGAGGCCTTTAAATTCCTCAAAATAATAAAAAATAAAATGCATGATCTACGCAATAGAGTCAATTTGAACAATGGGTTCTATTTATCAAAAGGTAGATGCAGGTAATTCATCAATTTTCAAACGTAGTAAACTATACGGTTTTTTTCGCAGGTCTTTTCCATAATGAAATCTTGCCTGTCTATGTAATTGGTTCACAATTACATATAAGTATTGATCCGGACCAATAGAGAAAGTATCTGGCCATAAAATTCTGGGATCATGGGCGATGGTTTCCATGATTCCATTCGGCAATATCTTTCGAATACTATCGTTTTCATAATCTCCAGCATAAACGTTTCCTTTTGCGTCCGTGATCATCCCATCAGATGCCCCCTTCTCTCCCCAATACTGCACAAGATCACTTAACTTGAAATCCGGTATCGTTCTGTCTCTTAACGATTCTGTTGAGATTGAGTATAGCTGGCGACTGGTTAATGGACAATAGAATAACATTTTTCCATCAGGGGAAATGGCTATACCATCAGAGGCCAATCGAAAGGGAGATGTCGAACCATCCGCGTTTCGATTCATCAAAATTTTGCCTTCCACTTTCGGTACAAAATAGGGATCGGGTGAAGTTGAGCTTGCTCCATGCAACCGTCTATACGCATTTCCGTTTTCTAAATTTACGACGATAATAGCGCCTGGACCATTGGAAGAAGAATCCGTTATATATGCGTAACCTGCTTTACCTACACGAAAGTCAAATCGGACATCATTCAGATACGTTGTCGGCAAGACTACATCATCTGCAAATGTATATACTTTTCTTATTGTATTTGTTTCTAAATCTACCGCGACTAATTTTGCTCCTCCATTAATAGGCTCAGAAAAATTTGGTGCAGCTGTATCCAGTACCCACAGGGTCCCCCTTCCATCTGCAACAACACTTTGGACACTGATGAAGGACATAGTGATATTCAAAGGATTTACCAAATTCGTTTCTAAATTAGGATAAGGCTGCAACTGGCCCTCAACAATTTCTGCTACCGTAAATCTAACGTCATCTCCCCATTTCGGAAAGCAAATGAAGATACGCCTAGTTTCTGACACACTAACGCCTGTAGGCATAGCCCCATAAAATGAATAAACGAGTTCTAACTTACCGAAATATTCTTCCATAGGTAACATAGGTTTTTTGATATCCTCCCCACCATATTTGAACGGATATTATCTATATTACCTATAATATGTTTAAAACTTTTTCTAATGCCTAGCTCTTAATGATTCTTTTTCTAACCAAAACATAGACGCAGAGTAGAGTAACCTCTGCTGGTTGTTGCGCCTCAATTTTATGATGCCGACCAGTTTGTAGCTGGTTAGTCATCAACATCCGTGCAGGTAAGTGGCATCATGCGACACATTGGCGATGTGGATTTCACTTTGCTGCCTGTAATACTAGTCTTTTGAATGAGTGTGCGGTGCTCAAATACGGAGATGAGCTAATTTTTGTCGATATAATTTCTAAAATGGTGATAGGCTGACTTCAGGAAGAGATCAAAGCCGGCATATTTTATAAATTGGGATTCACTTAATAACAACGAATTTAATTAAGTTTTTTGAAAATGTCCAAGACATCTCAAAAAACAAAAGGCTTCGGCGCAAGCCGAAGCCTTTTGACGGTGACTCACCGTTGTCTTTGGCAAGTAGTTCGTCTGAAAGTCTAACTGAGCCAAGAGCATTTTATTGTTGGTCCGGCAGACGTAATGCGTTTGCTGAAGTTTGCGCTTGATCTAAAAATTCCTCTGCCTGAGTTAATTGCCGCCGGGCCGTCTCCAAAGCTTGTGAATTTGTTGCCGCGTTAGGTTCACTTATCGAGTTCATCGCCTGATTTAAAGCCGTTTGCACCTCAGAAACCGCGTTAGAAGCATGTTGCTCCAGCGTATTGCCGCTCGAGTTAAGTGCACTTTCTGCCGGTTTTCTTGCATCTTCAGTGGCTAGATCAATTTTGTTTCCATTAGGCAAGGTGTGTCCTCCTCCCTTAAGCAAAGATCATTAATTTAAACAGTAATAAGTATGCAGTTAATATTTTGTTTGTATTCCTGCAAGTAAATAGGAGTAATGGATCACACAATTCCAGCAATCAATTTTAGTATAAGATGCGATGCGTTGGGAAATCTAACTTTGTGAAAAAAAGGAGGTGAGAATTTGTCAATGAATACTCCAGCGTTAGCGCCGCACGAATCGATGGAACTGCATGAAGCGTTAAATTTTAAAACGCTCTGCCTCGCTAAGTCAAAACTTATGCAAGGCTTGGTCTTTGACCAAGAGTTAAAAGCGTTAATGCAGAAAGACGTAATTCAATCCACACAACAGTTGGCTGAACTGCAAGCAATCTATGCAAGAGCTCCTTTCCAAGCACCTGTTCCGAATAATCCGACACCTATAACACATTAAAGGGGAACGCAAATGAATACCGATTATTTAGACCCGATTAATTCATTAAACATGCCGGAAATGGCAGACATGACTTTTGCAATGGACTTCCTTCTTCGTGCCAAGGAGGGGGTGCGAAATTTGTCCATAGCCCTGACGGAAACGGCTTCTCCAGATGTAAGAGCGCTGCTGCGCAATCATCTTAAGCAGGGGATTGCAATGCACCAAGAAGTCTCAGAGCTCATGATTCGCAAAAAATGGTTTCATCCTTACGAACTGAACGAACAGTACCAACTCGACCAGCTTTCGGCGAAAAATACGGTGATGATCGGGCAGATGAATTTGTTCCCGGATGATACGTCGCGTAAAGGGATGTTTGATCGGACCCCAGATGAACATATTGGAGGACATAAAGCATGAAGGCGGTAACGTATCAAGGGATTAAAAATGTCGTGGTCAAAGAGGTGCCTGAACCGAAGATTAAGAAACCGGACGATATGATCGTAAAGATTACCAGTACCGCTATTTGCGGTTCTGACCTTCACCTTATTCACGGGATGATCCCTAACCTTCAAGAGAACTATGTCATCGGGCATGAACCGATGGGGATCGTAGAAGAAGTAGGCCCCGGTGTGAAAAATGTAAAGAAAGGCGACCGAGTAATCATCCCGTTCAACATCGCATGTGGAGAATGCTTTTTTTGCAAAAATCAGCTGGAAAGCCAATGTGACAAGTCAAACGAACACGGGGATATGGGCGCATATTTTGGCTACTCCGGAACGACCGGCGGATACCCTGGCGGGCAAGCCGAGTATTTACGAGTTCCGTTTGCAAATTTTACCCACTTCAAGATTCCTGAAAACTGCGAACAACCGGATGAAAAGCTAAGCTTGATTGCCGATGCCATGACGACGGCGTTTTGGAGCGTAGATAACGCCGGCGTAAAGAATGGAGATACGGTCATTGTGCTCGGCTGCGGTCCGGTCGGACTTCTGGCCCAGAAATTCTGCTGGCTGAAAGGAGCAAAGCGGGTCATAGCCGTCGACTATGTCGATTACCGCTTACAGCATGCGAAGCGAACGAACCATGTGGAAATCGTAAACTTCGAACAGGATAAGAATATCGGCAACACTCTCAAGGAAATGACCAAAGGCGGTGCCGATGTCGTGATTGATGCAGTGGGGATGGACGGCAAGATGAGCGACCTCGAATTTCTAGCCAGTGGTTTGAAGCTGCAAGGTGGCACCATGAGCGCATTTGTCATTGCGTCTCAGGCTGTCCGCAAAGGCGGAACCATCCAAGTCACTGGGGTATACGGCGGACGTTATAACGGATTCCCACTCGGCGACATCATGCAGCGCAACGTGAATATTCGTTCCGGACAAGCTCCGGTCATTCACTACATGCCGTATATGTACGAGTTGGTTACTTCGGGCAAAGTGGACCCTGGAGACATTGTTACGCACGTCATTCCGCTCAGCGAGGCTAAGCGCGGCTATGAAGTGTTCGATACGAAAACGGACAATTGCATCAAAGTTGTCTTAAAGCCTTGAATATGGATAGATACATGGGAGGACAATCCGAATGAATTCCAATTATGCTTTGCATGAGATGCTGGAGGTTCATGAAATAGCTGCGTTTAAGACCGTTTGCAACACTAAATCCAAAACCATGCAAGCTCTCGTGACAGACCCGGAGCTCATGCAAATTTTGCAGCAAGACGTGCAATTATCACAGCAGCAACTTCAGGAGCTCGATGGAGTGTTGTCTAAAATGACCCTATAGGAGATAAAAACATGAACACAATATTAGAACACATCACAGGGCTTCATACACTGACCGACGAAGTCATCGCAATGGATTTTTTGATGAACGCCAAGAGCGGTGTCAGAAACTACGCCATGGCCGTGACCGAATGTGCCACCCCCGAAATCAAGCAAATTTTGATGAAACAGCTCGACGAAGCCTTAGACTCCCATGAAAAGATAACAATCTACATGATGGAGCGGGGGCTATACCATCCTTACCATTTTACAGAGCAAATTCAACTCGATCTGAAAAACATTCAGACCGCTATGAACATTCCGTCATGACACCGTATTTCGTCCCGGCAAAACGCGCAAAACCACAATGGTTCAGGCGCGTTTTTGTTTGATTTGACTTCAGAGAACAAGATGTTCCGAGTGTCAAGAATCCAACAATACAATAAGGGCGGATACGCTCCGCACTTATTGCGGCTAGTGTCAAACTCACTTGAACAAACGTTTCTTCGTTTGTTTTGCTTCTGATGGTTATCGCGACGCACTTTATGAATCCCCGCTCATACAGTTTTTGAATATTTTCCTCTAAAGAAGAATTGAGTTTTGATTGACGTGCCACATCCTTAATCATCTAATTCGAGAAAATAACTTAAGGAAGCATTCAGTTTTACTCTATTAATTTTAAGCCAGCTAAGAGTCAACTACACTATCTTTATAATTCCTTAAAAAGAAAAAACGAACTTCCTCCCTGATAGGAACAGTTTTTCTATCTATTTGAGTAATACTGACCAGTTAGGGTCTTTTTATCGTTTATCCACCACTCCCCTTTCAAGGGTAAGCTC
This sequence comes from Paenibacillus ottowii, assembly GCF_006874425.1. GTDB lineage: Bacteria > Bacillota > Bacilli > Paenibacillales > Paenibacillaceae > Paenibacillus > Paenibacillus ottowii. The sequence goes on along the minus strand of NZ_VIJZ01000019.1, from coordinate 13,657 downwards.
CTCTGGATAAATTTGAGTATCCGATAATTCAGCATAAAAAAAACAAGAACAAATTCTTGCTTGTGTTGCTGTTAAAGTTTCAACTTCAGATTCCCTGTGCTTTCTCGAAACTATTCTAGCCGGCAATGCATCTATTGATGCTGATAAAAAAACTTCCTGGCGTATTCGATACTGTTCCTTCGAGTTCCATTGTTAGCATCCGATCAAAGCGGAATCGACACGGATTTTCAAGGTGAAATGGGATAAAGCCAAGGTGGATGCGGATTATGTACGCATGAAAAAAGAGCATCAGCAGCGCTACGGCGGCTGATGCTCTTTCTTTTCAAAGTAGTATGCTGTTCAATTTAACATAATAGACTATCCAACTACCATACAGTGATCCGCCGAGGGTAATGATTTCAAGCGAACTCCTTTTACATATATACTGTTCCCGTCATTATCCTATATAATTTCTATTGTTTAGGTCTACGCATTGTTACATTCCAGACTACTGAAAAATCGCTCAACAAAAACATCACCATATATTTTCTTCATATGCGCCGTGTTAAAAATATATTGTTCCATATACTCAAGCTTGCGCAGACTGCGTACCAGTACTTTCCGATCATCGTCAGATAGACTAGGGTCATCGTCTATCTTCGTCAAAGCATTTTTCACAAGTGCGGATACCTGTTCAACATACAGATGGTTTTTGGATTTTGGCGGAGTACATTGCGTCAGGTCACAGCTCACAAAACGAACACCGTCAAGGATGCAGTTTTCAAAATTGGCTATTAGCTTTTGTTTCCCATTTCCCTCAAACGTAATATCCACTAGCTTGCCGGCAAAGGAACAATTGACGATATTCGCCGCTTGTAAAATCCGGTCATTGAATCTACATTTATAAAAGGTACAGTCGATAAACGTAGCATTCTCCAATGTCATCCCTCTCATATCGCAGTTGGAAAATTCGCAATTGGTGAAAACAGCTTCGTCTCTGGCAATGCCAACAGAGCGCAAGTCGGAACGAATAAATGTACAATTATCAATCATACTACCGGCAAAAAATCTCGCATTCGTAAGATCGCAGGTATCAAAAACAAGATGATGCAGGTTACAGCTCCAAAATATAGGTGAACCAACATTCGAGTTTATTATGGCCGTTCCCCTTATAGTTTCGTGTTCATATCTGACAATATCAGAAAATAATTCGTTGTCTACTGACATACCAGACACAAGTCTTCTCATCCCTATCACCCTACCATTTCTTCAGAATCTTTTGCAATTATGAATACCTTATTTTGGTTTCTTGTGAGATCGTCAACTTCAAAAAATGATCACTGAGCACGCACCCAGATACAACATTGCACCTTCCCAGACCATTGCTGTTAATAAATAATAATAATGGGCGTAGAGTGCTTGATGGTTATCAATGGGGACTTGTGGATCCAACCTCACTAAGCGAAGTAACAAAAAAACCATTTGTTCTGAAAAAAGTGAATTGGCAATATGGCAATCAAGAATACACGAGTATAACAGATGACTCCTTATTGGTCTTGCAGCAGCTATGATAATACACCAAAAGTTAATGTGCCCAATAAAGTTCGTCTCTCTGCTTCAGATGTGCATTCTGCTTTTTAAAGTCCATACATAAGTTTGAAAAGCTTGAACTAACTTTTCAAACGCTGATGTCATTAAGCTATCCTTTTTTCTAATTAGGCTGATCTGAATTGTTTTGTATTCGGCTGGAAATGGAAAGTATCGTAACTTATTTTCACCTATATATCTCTGAATGACGGAATAAGGAACAAGCGATACTCCAAGCCCGCTAATTACACCTTGGACGATGGCGTCGAGATGATTGAATTCCATGTACCTTACGGAATGGATACCAACGGATTTAGCCAACTTTCGAGCAGTTCTCATTGAAAACAGCCTTTAGTGTTCATCAGAAAAGGCTTCGCGAGTACTTTTTCAATGTCATTGTAATCACTGTTTGAAATGAGAACAAGTTCTTCTTCATAAAGAAGCTCTTTAACAATATCAGGATCGTTGGCTGGGGCTTTTACAAACGCCGCGTCTAGTTCGAAATGTTTGATTTTATCGATCAATTCGCCCGAAAATTCTGTTATAAGAGATAATTCAACTTTGGAATATACTTTATGATATTGAGCAAGGACTTAGTAGGGGGAAACTTGCGTAGTCATCTTTACCTCAAATAAAGTTTATATGATTGATCAATTGATAACACATATCATTACGGTTAACCATATATGTTCTTGTCTTTTTCGGCTAACGATATAAGTTCTTGTCTTCTGGTTCTGACAAGAACTTATATCGTTAAAATACAAAAAGCCTCAACTAGGCGGCTATTAAGCGTGAATCATCATGGAAGAAAAAATATACCGCTCGGGGAATTCGCAAAATTCTGGCCAAATATTCAGAAGCTGCCGGTGAAATCCTGCAAATTCATGAGCCTGAGTGAGAAAACTAAATCATATTGAGGAAGTTTAATAAACCACTGAATTATCAGCTACCAATAACTTTTCGATTCCATTCTCTTGTAAGTGTCGGATTAGACAAATGCACAATCAACTGGACATCCTAGGTTCTCGAAAACTGTGCGCGCGGCAGAATCTACCGGCAGGAAAACCTCAATTTGCGGATATAAGCGGCCGCCTGCGGAAATCGATACCTGTCTGTAGCGTACGGGAATAAGGTCTCCGGAGCTTTCCATTCTGGCTAGAATTGTTTGTATTTGATCAACATTTCCCCCTACATCCGGCACACTCAGATATTCGCATGCGTTATATTTCTGAACTCTATCCAGCAATTTTTGATACCACGCATCATAACGCGAGAGCATGTGCTCACTCTTAAAGGCTTGTATTCCGTTTATGATGTGCTCCTCCCACTGCTTAAACGACGCCTTGTCAAACGTGGAGCGGGACCGGATAGGAAAACCAGAATTAAAATGTAAATCGACTCTATTCATTAACTCATCATATGAACGGTCGAGAGGGATTTCGAACAATTGATGAAACGGCTCATTTAAGCCCTTGATGTCCTGAGTATGTGTTACGACCATGGCAGGAAAAGGAATACTCCTCATCGTTTCCTGAGCCCACTCTAATGCACGCTCTAACGACCGTCCATACAATTCGGTCTGAATTGGAAGAAAACCGGCTGCCAAAAGCAAATCGTTACGCTCGTCGGATGTACACTCAAGATATTCTGCAATATTTATTATCGTCTGGCGGGTCGGTATGCGGCGGGTACGTCCAACCAGCAGATTTTTATACGAAGGAAAAGCCTCGTCGTTCAGCTCTTGTTGAGTAAATCGTTTCAAGGACGGTTGAGGTTGATCGACAAGCTTTTGCTGGCGTTTTATCCGCAGGGCTTCAATTTCTCCCATTACGATTCTATGTCTGGAATTCTCCGTATCTATATCCATCTTCTCTTCCCTTCTCTTATGAAGTGTAGTTCTGCACTTGGGCCGAACCTTTATTTAAAGTATACTCCTCATTGAAATGAAGGTCATCTAATGACCATAACCAACATGGAGGAAAACCGATATGATTCGTACTATTGTTGTTGATCCGCATGCTCCGTCTCATTTGGCCTTCAAGGAAGTTGACGCCCCGCAGCCTAAGCCATGGGAAGCGCTTGTGCAAGTGAAGGCCGTCTCACTCAACCGTGGTGAAGTGAGTGACGCTAAAAATCAGGAAATATCTAGCCGTCCTGGCTGGGATTTCGCCGGGATTGTCATCGAGCCGGCAGAGAACGGCGCAGGACCGCAAAAAGGGGCCAGGGTTGTTGGTTTGCTCCCGAAGGGAGCCTGGAGCGAGCAAGTGGCTGCTCCCGTACCGTTGTTGGCCGAAATCCCCGACAAACTCACTTTTACAGAGGCGGCTACCCTCCCCGTAGCAGGGCTCACGGCTCTTTATGCACTTCGAAAAGGCGGCTTGCTGCTTGGCAAACGGATTTTCATTACAGGCTCTAACGGCGGAGTTGGGCTATTCGCCCATCAGCTTGCAGTCCAATCCGGCGCATACGTTGTAGGTACGGCAAGCACGGAAGAAAAGGCGGAGCTTGTTCGGGAGGTCGGATCCGACGAAGTGATCATTGGATATTCCGCAATTTCATCAGCCAGCAAATTTGGGCCGTACGATCTGATCATCGAATCAGTAGGCGGCAATACACTGGCGGCGTTGCTGCCGCAGCTAGCGCCCCAAGGGATTTGCGTTGCGGTAGGATTTTCCTCTTCAAATACCGCAATGATCGATATGAAGAATATGGTGACCAGCGGAGGAAGAACCTTGTACAGCTTCTTTTTAGGTGAGGAACTCACTCGTCAATCAGTCGCGGACGATCTGAGTTTGCTGGCCCGGCTGGTCATAGATGAGCGGTTAATCCCACGAATCCAAGTGGAGGCGTCTTGGACCGAAATTGACACGGTTGCCTGTAATCTTAAGGAACGGAAATTCTCGGGCAAAGCCGTGCTTCACTTAGATTGATTATATAAGTTTGCAACTATAATCCCAGGAATCTAAAAACGAGTCTGAAAAAGAAACGGCAGTAGTACACCCTTACTTGTTTGAGTGGGAGTACCGCTGCCTTTCAATGAACCCGGCTATTTGACCTTTATATTTCCGCTACGCTTACTCCAGAGCCTTAAAGGCCGCCTTGGCTGCCTCAGCGATTAGGGCATTGTTATACTCTGCATCTTCGGTATCACGGCTGGACATTACGGCAATAATGATCGGTTCCCGATCCGGAGGCCATACGATGGCAACATCGTTGCGTGTGCCATAGCTTCCTGCGCCTGTCTTGTCACCAACTACCCAGCCTTCTGGCACAGCCGCCCGAATTAGTTCGTCACCGGTAGTATTTTCCTTTAACCAGCCGATAAGCAGCTCTTGTTTGTCATTAGGCATGGAATCGTCAATCGTCAGCACTTTGAAGCTGTTGGCAAGGGCGTTGGGCGTACTCGTATCACGGAGGTCCCCGGGAATCGCTTCGTTCAACTCTGTCTCATAACGGTTGGCCATAACCACAGTGTCACCGTTGTCTCTCATCGCTTTTTCGAACCCTTCAGGCCCGCCGAGCGCCTTTAGCAGCAAATTTCCTGCCGTATTGTCGCTATAACGAATGGCCGCATCACTGATTTCCTTGAGATTCATCCCGGTATCCACATGCTGTTCCGTAATCGGTGAATACGTGACCAGATCATCCTTGGCAAACTTAATGACTTTGCCTAGTTCATCGTTAGACTTCTCCTGCAGGACCGCGCCTGCTGCCAGTGCCTTGTAGGTGGATGCATAGGCAAAACGTTCATCAGCCCGATAGGCAACCTCTTTCCCTGTTCCCGTATCAATAACATATACGCCCAGCCGCGCGTCAAACTTGGTTTCAAGCTGTTTAAAAACCACATTCGCTGCGTTTGAGTTTGGCGGCTCCTTCTCAGTAGGCGGAGTTGAAGCCCCCTGTTTTGTACAGCCAACGAGTAGCACAAGAAAGAGTGTCATCGCAAATAAAGCTATTTTACTTGTATTTAATACATATTTTTTCAATATTCATCCTTCTTTACCTAAAAATACATTGTCTATTTGAACCCCTGCCAGCAGGTTATACCGCATTTGCCCGATGTCCTCCTCTCTTCTCATTTCCACATGTATTACAAATGTAATATTCAGTTATTATATTTGTAGTTTTAAAAGTCAAGTTACAGAATTTTGATAGTAGAACTCACCGACTGATTATAAAATACGCCGTCGTTATGTCCCTAGTACACTTATCTATTTTGAAGTCGTTTTCTTCTGAACGCGGACATATGTGCCTCGATTGCATGAAACGACGGTTAATTATAGCAGAAACCGACATTCGCCCTCAAATAAAGGGCGCGATGTCGGCTTTAAACTTAACGGCCAAACTCCTTATCGATTAGTTTATTGTGAGCCGGCTCCACTTCCGGGGCTACAAGTTGATGCACGTTACCAAAATATGCTGCCCGCCTAAAGATCCGAAGGCTCTTGATTCAAAACCGAAAATACTCACAGTCTTCAACTCCTCAATAAAGAGAGAGCTTATTCAGGATTCCAAGTAGGACACTCCTGAATAAGCTCAATCAGAAACCTAAATCTTTCAATATATCGAATTTTGCTTTTTCATATAGCGCTGGATGCCTCTGGCAATCACTTAGGGCGAGGTGCGGCTGGCCCAAGACCAATTGAGCAGAGCCAATTCAGCACTACCTCATGCAGCACGTTGATGTTGTCTACCTGACAGTGTTCTAATCCCCCAAGTCGTCTATCCTCTATCGGGAAGAACGTCTTGTTTTTCGATCCCGCTTGCTCATAATTTTTCAAGGCTTGTGTCAGCGGATTTGGCTGAACCAATATCTCTTCCGCTCCGTGCATTACAAGAAGCGGACATTCTATCTGGTGGAGCACGCCCTCAAGATTATAGGCAAAACGCGGATTATCCGCAAAGTCCTCCAAGCTTTTGGCCCCCAGAATTCTCATGCCATGTGCGGCCAGACTCGGTGGCATCCATTTAAGCATTGCATCCCAATCAAAGGCGTGCGTACCACCGTCGGAAATGACGGCAGCAATCCTGTGATCGAACGAAGCGAATCGCAAAGAGTCGTAAGCCGCAAAACTCTCACCGTGCACGATAATCTTATCAGGATCGACTTCCGGCCGCGTTAGAAGAAAGTCGATTGCTCGAGAATGGAAAGCCTCACTGTCCGCTCGTCTTCCTTTTCCCTTTTCGTACAGCGAGAGGCCGGTACCAGGCTGGTCATAGACCAGAAAGTTATATCCACACGAAATAAAAGCGGGACCTAACCAGAAATAGTTTTCAATTGACCACTCGTCGCCACCGTTGAGAGCAAAAAGGGTCGGCTTCGGACCTTTTATCCAGGAAGGGGAGAAGAAGTAACCATCCAGCTTGACATCTTCGTAATCGACTTGGATCTTCTCCGGTTGGACATCGAAGTACTTTCCGGCAGCTTCGAAGAGTTCACTTACTTTTTTAAATAGACGGATTTTCTCGGTGTCATCATCCATCACCGCATATTCCGCAATTCTGTAGTAATTGCAAGCACGAATGTAGCAGTTTCGTGCTGTATACCAGTTTCCAGCTGTTTCGGCCTCCTTGCCGTGTCTTTCCAATGCCTGAGCCGTTATGAGCCATTCCCTGTGCCACGTATCTTTGTCATCAGGGTCGATTTTTTTGCAGGCCTCGTAGATCTCGATGACATCCGTAGCACCGAGGCTTGCCATACCTAAAGCTTTGGTGACTTGGTATGACATCATGTAGTGATTGGGCCAACGGCTGAACTCAATTGACATTGTAACATCCTCCTTTTCGAGTTCTAGTTATTGTAGTTTTTTTACTACAAGTAATTTTTACAACACAAAGATAAAGCTTCTTTAAAAGAAAAATAAATGTTTGTAAAGAGAATATAAAAAATTATAAAACACTGAAAAAATAAAAATGGCTGCTGCCTGGGTGTTCACAGCTGGCAGCAGCCATTAACTCCTGTTGTAAAAGAAAATGCGCAACAATAAAATCAGTGTTGTGCGGCCAAGGGAAGGCTGAATCTTATCCCCAAACCGCCATATCCAGAAGGGTAGGCGCCAATTTCGCCCCTATGATGTTCAATAATGGATTTACAGCTTGCAAGCCCCAGCCCCAGCCCGCCCTTTTGGATTTGCCGAGATTTATCCACAGTGAAAAATTTGAGGAACAGAGAAGATATATCCTTATCCGGGACTCCAATTCCATTATCCTCGATTTGAAAATAGGCATACTGTCCTAGCGGGTATCCGGTCATATACACTTTCAGCTTATTTTTCCCTCCATATCTTACAGCATTGCTAAAGAGGTTGCCGAAAACCCGACGTATCATCGGTTCGTTGACCATCAGCCATATATTTTCCGTGAATGAATGGTGGCAAGTAAGCTCGTTGTCAAGTCCCGCCAACTCATACTCATATTCAAGGGCAATGTTTTCAAATAATTTTGATGCTTTTACAGGTTTAGCTATCATAGATTCCAACTCCAATTTTTCTTTGGTGAAGCTGGAGAAATCATTGATGAGTTCGACCATAAATCCTGACTTCTTTTGAATTAAATCATAATATTCCTGCTTTTCAGTTTCTGGTAAATCCTTGTGCGTAGCCAGCAGTTCAGTAAAGCCATTAATAGATGTCAAGGGTGTTTTCAAGTCGTGGGCAATTGCCGCGATCATATCGGTCTGCTCTTTGTGCGCGAGTTGAAGCCGATGCTCCATCTTATTAAAGTGTTTATAAAGTTCTCCGATCTCGTCATTACTTCTCAGAGCTAGCGGAGGCAGTGGATGTACAATATTTACTTCTTCAAGCCTGGTATTCAGAAGCTGAATGGGTTTCTCTATGCAAAAATGAATATAGATAATCAGAATAATAAATATGAAACAGGCAATTGCAAATATGGGCAGGAGCAATGCTATATATCGCGAGTCTAGCAATGAACTGCGTATAGGAGAGTATACTGCAAAGACAAACTTCAGGTATATTCCAACCGAAAACATGAACATTATAAACATCAGCAGGAACAAAAGCGGAAGTTTTATTTTCAGTTTCATACTATTGCACTCTTTCCGTGTATTTATATCCTATGCCCCATATTGTTTTAATAAAGTCATGTTCAGGACCAAGTTTCTTACGGATATTTTTTATATGAACCGTTACGGTATTTATTTCTCCGTATTCGTCTCCCCAGACGTTTTCATATATCTGCTCACGAGTCAATACATTATTGGGGTGGCGCATGAGGATAGACAAAATCTGAAATTCCTTCGTTGATAAGTCGAGCTTCCTGCTATTCAGGTATGCTTCAAACGTCTTATCGTTCAAAATGAGCGCAGAATTCGTCTTTTCGTTACTGGGACTAAGTTCATCCCACTCTTTAAAAAGCCTATCCACTTTTCTGAAGTGAGCCTTTATCCTGGAGGCAAGCTCCTGAATACTGAAAGGTTTGGTCATGTAGTCGTCTGCTCCTATTTCAAGCCCGACGATTTTATCAATGTCCTTATCACGCGCACTTAAAAACAAAATTGGAACATTATAAGAATTTCGGATACTTCTGCAGACATCAAGTCCATCCATATCAGGCATCACTATATCAAGAACGATGAAATCAATGTTATTTTCTTCCAATACAGATAAGGCTTCTCTACCCGAATATGCCGGAAGTATTGCAAATTGCTCATACCTTAAACTCTTTGTGATGAGTTTTACGATTTCTTCATCGTCGTCAACAACTAATATCGTTCTTAGCATATTTGTACCTCCGAGTCGCTTTAAATGGACTGTATTTATAAGACAAGAGCCGTATGGACTTCTCGCATTGAAAAACGTCTCTTCAGTCCCGGATAAGCTGGAAAAGAAACTTAAGCAACGCTCTGGACAATGCTGGCTTTAACAAGCTGGCATACTCTTTAATAGCGGTCGAGCTATGCACTTATTCCAGCTTGAAGGCCTGCCAATGACTTAAGTGTCGGTGACTTTCAGTTATTATTTTGTTTATCAAATTTTTTTGAAACTAGCGCAATGGGATGTACGTTCGTAGATGAACCGTCTTTTCGCTATATCGGGTAAACGGTTGTGCTTTCTTGGGTATATAAAAATCCCTCCGATCTACAGTGTTAAGTTCATTGTAACATGAACTTTTTTTCCACTGTCTATCATGAGGGGATAGATCCAAACTACAGATTAGTTAATCAGCAACTAAGGCACTTATTGAATTCATACTAACTTGCTCTAGATAGATCAACTCATAAATTTAAACTTAAAATTAAACCCCATAATAAAAAATAACGCAAATAATAAAATCAAAGATAATAATATAGGTCTAAATAAAATATATATCTCCCATATGCTTCAGGACCAAAAAGTCGATACATAAATTCTCCTTTCATTTCTGAATACATGATGCGATATTTTTCTTGTGTAAACTATGATTTTAATTACTCTTCTTACACCTTTTAAGATCTCATATATAAATAGAAATTCAACATAGATATAGGAATAGTAATTCCTTTTCCATTTTGCATCCATATTGTTAACCTCTTCTGCTCTCTGCAAAAACTACAGGCAAATAAGCTCTTCACTACAAATCTAGACGACCAAACTCCCAATCTATCTTTCCTCAGATTTGTTGTAATCTGTCGTGCTGATTGGGCTCAACACAAGAAGAGATCAACAGTCGGAACACGTTGATCTCTTCTTGTCGCCTCACTCTGCTTTTCTTTTTCTACCGTTCTCGTCTCTCAAACCGAGGAGATACAAACTCAGTATCCTCAGGTTACGTGTCCCCCTCTCCTTTCTATTTCCAATGCCTACCGTCTTCTGGTGTTTGCATATCCAGTGTCACTGGATCATTTCAAACGGACAAAATGTATTTTTCCAAGCCTATTTTCAATCCGTCTTCATCATTGCTCGATGTGACCCAGTCGGCAATTTTCTTAACTTCCTCCGGTGCATTCCCCATTGCAATCCCAAGGCCTGCGTACAAAATCATATCCATGTCATTATAGTTGTCTCCAATGGTCATCGATTCACGATAAGTAATATTAAATATCCCCTCGAGTTCCTGAATGGCATACGATTTGGACACCATCTCATCCATAATTTCCAGATAGGTTCCCTTGGATTTATAAACACTGATACCCGTAACTTCTTTTTTGATTTGTTGTACAAGCCGCTCAATGTCTTCGGGAGGTCCCATGCATAAAATTTTGTGAGTATCATGATCTTCTTCTAAATATGAGGGGAGCACCCTCTGTATGGGAGAGGCATTAATAATCCTCGCTTCCTGAATTACCCATGGATTTTGAGTGTTATCAACGATCCACTGGTCATAGCCATATAGGTTAAAACTAATAGAAGGATAATGATCCGTTACAATATCGTATATTTGTTTAATGCTCTTTTTTGATAAGCAGATGCTATGGAGGATTTCCCTATCAAAGCCCAATATTAGAGCACCGCTATAACAAATGACGGGAGCATGAATATTGAGCTCTTGCTGAAGAGGAAAAATGCTGCTTGGCATTCTCGCTGAAACAAGTACAAAAGGGATATTTCTTCCCACAACTTCTTGGATTGTATTTTTGGTGTCGAATGTAATTTGATGTTTTGAATTTAACAACGTCCCGTCAATATCGCTAAAGATTGCTTGTATCATGGCCCATGCTCCCTTGCGATTTTTTATCACTATTCTTCCTCAAGCACCTTGATAACTTCTACTCCGCTATCCTGCAACATCAGCAATGAATGCTTCGGGGCATCCTGATTTGTAATTAGAATATCAATTTCGGAAAAATTCAGACCTTTAAACGGGCTTGTTAAATTAAATTTTTTGAAATCGGCAAGTAAAAATACTTCTCTGGCACGTCCCGATACCAGCTTTTTAACTAAAGCATCATCACGGTTTGCAAAATACACTCCGTCTTCCATAATGGCGGCAGCTCCTAAAAAAGCTTTGTCAAAAAAAACATCGTTCAACTGCATAGCTGTGTCGTAGTCATAAAAAAAACGGTTTTCATGATTAAATCTGCCCCCGAGCAAATTTATGTTAATTTCACTTTTTGCTGATAAAGCTTCTGCATTATCCAACGAGTGTGTGTAAACCGTCAGATTCTTGTCCAATTGCCCACAGAGCAGTTGAATGGTAGTCGACACATCCATGAAACAAACATCTCCGTCAGCGATGTGCGCAGAAGCTGCTTTTGCAATAAGCATCTTTTGCTTTGTTGCTGAGGTTACACGTTCCTTGTAGGCTCTTATTTCTTCTTTTAATAAGGGTAAGGCAATACCTCCATGAGTTCTGATAACCCCCCCTTCGTGAACAAGCTTAATAATATCCCTTCTTGCCGTATCTCTCGAGATGTTTAATAAATCGCAAATTTCCGAATTTGATAATTGGTTACGGCTTTGGAGATACTCCAAAATTTTTAAAAGTCGTTCCTCTTGGTGAATATAACCCCTCCCCCTTTCCCTATATTCATCATAAGCAATTTAACGCTTTTTGTTAAGTGTTTTTAAGTATTTTTTTCAAAAAGTAAGTAAATTGCTTATGTTGAGTATTTCACATGATAAGTCTCCGGTCCGCGTGCACATCGCATTAAGAGTCTCCCAATCGTTCAAAACCGCTCTCCTCGTGCTAATACTCTCCAATATTCCGTATGATTCATTCCTACCTAGAAAAGCCTGAACGACGCTGGCTCCTTTAGCCACATCTAATCCTACAACCAGCTCCATAACATACTCCCTAATATTAAAGCTGCCGCCACTCCCACGATGGTACCTCCCGTAGCTTCAATTGTGATACGAGATCCCTGTCTCAACCAGCTCAAACATGGTCATTGGGGGCAGTGAGAGAACTGTTTTCATGACGGGGCCCGCCCCAATAAAGTCCACGTTCTCTCGGCTATCGCCATCATATGACGCCTAAGAAAAAAGGCCAACCAGAAATCTCTGGTTGACCTAATAATACGAAATAAAGTCCTAGACTGTCGCTATTTTATTGAATTAACGTTCCCAGTTAGTTGGACAAGATTATTAGAACTGAACGCTAAATCCATTAAATTTATGAATCCCAGTTCCAAATTTGGCGAGATCATTTTCCCTCAGAAATTTAACTGCAATTTTTGCTTCATCTAAAATTATTGGATTAAGTCCTAATGTATTATGAGAACCATATACCATTTTGACGTTGGGTATTCTTGCAATCCTTTCTAATGAATTTACTAAATCGACAGGGTTCGTTGAAGGATAAAAAGCATATATTGGCGTTTCATCATAAAGCAGGTCGCCAGTAAATAAATACCCTCTTGTTTCATCGAAAACTGAAATATGGCCAGGAGTATGTCCTGGAGTGTGATATATAATTAATCTTCTGTTCCCTAGATCGAATATATCACCATCCTTCAATAATCCTGTCGGCTTTCCTTTAAAGGGCTGGTATGTATCCGGATCAAATGTTTCTGGTGTAGGCAAAGTTATATCTCTTCTAATATCCTTCCTGATTTGTTCTATTGTTAAGCCTTGAATCCCATTAATTAGCCAGTCTTCATCTCCTTTATGGACAAAGATCCGTTCAAATTCGCCATGGTTTCCGATGTGGTCAGTGTGGACATGTGTCGTAATAACTTTTAGAGGTAAGGATGTCAACTGGTCTGTTATTCTCTTGATATTATCAATCCCAAGACCTGTATCAATTAACACCCCTTGTTGATTCCCCAATAATAAAAATGAATGTACTTTCTCCCAATGCCCGTATTCACTAATTGCGTATGTATTATCATCAATCCGTTGCACTGTAAACCAATGATCTTTAATCATACAAGCCTCCCAATTAGATTCTTCACGTCTTCTAAATTATACACTTATTTATCGCATTGAACTATTCCGCCCGTTAGAATTCCTGTAAAACGAATAATATGGTCTTTGCACAAAAACGAGCGCCTCGGTACGATGGGGTTACGTCACGGGTCAATGCCCTAAAAAGCCCATCATCTAGGAGGTCGCTCTACTATGAAGTTTAAATCACAAGATAAACAAAATCAACGCATTGAAAACATTTCCTCATCGCATTTAGTTGTCGGCGTAGATATTGCACAGGAGGC
>NZ_VIJZ01000018.1 GCF_006874425.1 Paenibacillus ottowii | reverse complement strand
AGGAGCACCGCTGGGTAGCTATGTACGGAAGGGATAAGCGCTGAAAGCATCTAAGCGTGAAGCCCCCCTCAAGATGAGATTTCCCAATTAGTAAGACCCCTTGAAGACGACGAGGTAGATAGGTTGGGGGTGGAAGTGCAGTAATGCATGGAGCTGACCAATACTAATCGGTCGAGGGCTTATCCTAAGATAAGACGCAAGGAAGTTTCGGATCCAGTTTTCAGGGTGTAACCTTGAAGGTATGTAGAAGTACATACGACAAGCGTAAGGCTATTCATTCACACAATCTGTGATGAACCGAATAACCCTACGAAAGAATTTGCAGTGCAAATTCATGTTTGGTGGCGATAGCGGAGGGGTTCCACACGTACCCATCCCGAACACGACCGTTAAGCCCTCCAGCGCCGATGGTACTTGGACCGCAGGGTCCTGGGAGAGTAGGACGTTGCCAAGCAAATGTAAAAAGGATGACAACCTCACTGAGGTTGTCATCCTTTTTTTATGCGTTTTTGTGGATCGATACCTGCTTCTAAGGTTGACAGAGAGAAAAGGCTTTGCGACACTCTAAGTGCGTAATTTTTTTAAAGGTCCGAGTATACGAGTGAGGTGGCGAAGTTATGGAGATTAGACAATTACAACGTGACGAATTTGAAGCAGCTATAGAATTATCTCAGTACGCTTTTCAGTTTACAATGTCCCCGGAGGATCTGGAGAAAGCCAAGAAGAAATTCAAACCAGAGCAAACATGGGGGATCTTCGATGGACATAGCTTGAATGCTAAACTGACTTTGCTGCCGCTACAGGTATACATACATGGTCAGGTTTTTGATATGGGGGGCATTGCCGGTGTGGCAACGTGGCCGGAAAAGCGTCGCGAGGGTATGGTTTCACGTTTGTTGACGCATGCGCTTGAAGAGATGAGGTCTGCGGGACAAAGCCTTTCATTTTTGCATCCATTCTCCTTTGCCTTTTATCGTAAGTTTGGATGGGAAACGTATATTGAGTACAAAAAATACGTCATTCCAATTGATAAATTTCCTGCTAAATTTAAAACAGAAGGTACAGTCAAACGGGATGTCAAAAATATTTCAGAACTGGACCAAGTGTATCAATCATATGCTTCGCGCTATAATGGTACGCTGGTACGAGATAAGGCATGGTGGCAGGAACGGATTCTAAATGAAAACTATCGGACCGCCGTATATTACACGGATGCAGGCGATCCTCAGGGATATGCATTATACAAAATAGAGGATAAACAGTTAAATTGTGATGAGTTGGTATATGAAAATGAGATGGCACGTCGGGCTTTGTGGACTTATTTTGCAAATCATGACTCGATGATAACCAAAGGTAAATTTGTTTACGTTCCAGCAGATGATAATCTGCCTTATTTGCTCGATGATCCGCGGATTCAACAGGAAACAGTGCCTTATTTTATGGGACGTATTGTGGATGCAGTTGCTTTTGTACAGAGATACCCTTTTGAGCAGAGTGGAGAGGAAACAAGCCTGACCTTACAACTGACAGATCAATATGCTCCTTGGAATGAAGGAGTATGGAGATTAACGATTACTACGGAAGGGCATGGACATCTGGACAGAGTGGATACAAGTAATTTATCTGACAATGCCACAGAAGCTGACTTGGAAATGGGGATTCAGTCATTGACGACTTTATTGCTCGGCTATCAGCAGGCTGACAATCTGTATAAGTGGGGGCGTATTGAAGGAAACAGTGAGTCTGTGGCTACACTCAAACGTGTAATACCGATAAAACAAACGTTCTTATTGGACTTTTTCTGATAAGAGGTCTAAATTAGTTCTTCTAAATCTCCTCTTCCTTTTTAGACAAATCGTATGTGGTTGATCATAGCTATGCAAAGCTCTTTCCGTAATGGGGAGAGTTTTTTTGTTATTTGGTATAAAACATAATTAGATTGCGAAAAATGGTATTGACCCCTTGGCAAAAAAGAAATTTGTGCTATAATACGAATATAGTCAAAGAAAGTCAAAGTCAATTAGAACTAGTGTGAATCTAGAAATGTATTATGTTGGCCGTTTAAAACAATTTGACAGCAAAGAAGTATGAAAAGCCCGACATGATTTGCATATAGTTAGGAGATGCTTCTTATGGACAAAAGAGAAGTGTATGTTTTATCGCAAATAAAGGTCACACTAGAGACGAGACGGTACAATTCTAATGGTTGTAGAACAGGTGATTACCTGAGCACAGCTTAGATTCGTGACTTTACCGTTTGGTTAAGTTCAATATACGGCGGACTCTGTGGAGCGTGAAATGTACTTGAATACTTGCGTTTCCGTTAGTGGAGGATGATGAAATGCGCAATGTTTCCGACATTATTGAACAATATTTGAAGAGCATGCTGCTGGAAAGTCCCCAAGGTTTAGTGGAGATTCAGCGCAATGATCTGGCTGATCGCTTTTCCTGCGTGCCGTCGCAAATTAATTATGTAATTAGTACCCGGTTTACGTTGGAAAAAGGTTATGTGGTGGAAAGTAAACGCGGTGGTGGAGGCTATATTCGAATTCAGCGAATTCAATTACCTGCACAGCATGCGATCCATACACACCTTCATCAGAGCATCGGGGAGGAAATTAGCCAGTCGGCAGCAGAAGGACTGATTTATCAGTTAGAGGAAGCACATTTTTTAAGCAAAAGGGAAGCTGGTCTCATAAAGGCTGCTTTATCAAGGGATACATTATTGCTGAAACTCCCCTATCGTGACCAACTGCGAGCAAGATTGCTTAAGGCTATGCTGATCTCGTTGCTGGCAGTCAAATAGCTAGTATCCGTTAACCAGTGAATAGAGATTTGCAATTCAGATGTAGGGATTTGTAAAAAATCCAGACGTTGAAGGAGGTGCTTTTATGCTGTGCCAAGAATGTAATATGCGGCCGGCAACTTTGCATTTCACCAAAATTGTGAATGGCGAAAAGACAGAGTTTCATATTTGTGAGACATGTGCCAAGGAAAAAGGGGAGATGATCCCTGGAACACCTAATGGCTTTTCGATTCATAGCTTGTTGTCGGGGATGTTGGATTTTGACTCCAGTACAAAAAGTCAATCCTCAGGTCACAGTGTTCCACAAAATCTGCAATGCAAGGATTGCGGTATGACTTACACGCAGTTTAGTAAGCTAGGACGTTTTGGATGTCCATCATGCTATCAATATTTTGATAGTCGTTTGGACCCCCTGTTCAAGCGTGTGCATGGCAGTACGAGTCATGTGGGTAAAGTTCCAGTCCGTACTGGAGGCCGACTAAAGGTTAAACGACAAATTGATGAATTGAAGAAAGAGATGCAACAACACATTGTACAGGAAGAATTCGAATCAGCTGCCGAGCTTAGGGATCAAATCAGAAAGCTTGAAAAAGAAATGACTGAAGAGTAAAGTTTGTGAAGAGTAGGAGGGAATGCGTGATGCCCAATATCCGATTTACGGAAAAGCCGCTAAGTGATTGGATGCGTGGTGATGCTGCGGATTCGGAGATTGTCATTAGCAGCCGGGTAAGAATTGCGCGTAACTTGCAGCATCTGCCTTTTCCCATGCTTGCTACCAATCAGCAGTCGGAACAAGTGCTTCAACGCTTAACGGATATCCTTCAGTATGATGATTTGCGTCGTTTTGGTACTTTTCATACCTTGAAAATATCCGAGTTGGATGAGATCGACAAGCAGGTACTGGTTGAGAAGCACTTGATTAGTCCTAATTTGGCGAACGAATCTCGCAACGGTGCTGTGTTGATAAGTGATGATGAATCAGTTAGTGTTATGATAAATGAAGAAGATCATCTGCGTATTCAGTGTCTATATCCGGGATGTCAGGTAAGAGAAGCCTGGGAACGCGCTATGGTCATTGATGATGCATTTGAAGCACATGTTGATTATGCATTTGATGATCGGAGAGGTTTTCTGACCAGTTGTCCGACGAATGTCGGCACAGGTATGAGAGCTTCGGTGATGATGCATTTGCCCGCATTGGTCATGACTCATCAAATCAATCGTATACTGTCCGCTGTTTCACAGGTAGGTCTTACGGTTCGCGGCATTTATGGTGAAGGTAGCGAAGCGGTCGGGAATTTATTTCAGGTATCTAATCAGATCACACTGGGACAAACCGAAGCGGAAATTATCGAGAATCTACATGGCGTAGTGCTGCAAATTATAGAGCACGAACGATCTGCCAGAGAACGATTAATGAATGAATCTATGCTGCGGATTACAGATCGGGTGATGCGTTCATTCGGTATTTTATCATATGCAGCAGTTTTGGATTCCAAGGAGGCTGCACAGCGGCTGTCCGATGTACGTCTCGGTGTGGATTTAGGAATTTTGGAGCGTCCTTCCATTGCAGCGATGAATGAGCTTAATGTGATGACGCAACCCGGCTTTTTGCAAAAAAGCTTTGGGGATAAAATGAACACCGGTGAGCGCGATATGTACCGGGCGAAGCTGATCCGGCAAAAATTAGGCACAACCCTTTAATATATAGAATGATCTGAAATACACATTGTGGAGGTGCAGGATATATGATGTTTGGAAGATTTACGGAACGTGCACAGAAAGTGCTTGCTTTGGCCCAAGAAGAAGCTGTTCGATTGGGACACAACAACATTGGCACAGAGCACATTTTGCTAGGACTCATTCGAGAAGGTGAAGGAATAGCAGCTAAAGCCTTAATCGGTTTAGGGCTGGGACTGGAAAAAATCCAGGATGAAGTGGAAACACTGATTGGACGCGGTCAAGAGCAACCGACGAACATTGCCTATACTCCACGTGCCAAGAAAGTCATTGAGCTGTCTATGGATGAAGCACGTAAATTGGGCCATACCTATGTAGGTACCGAGCATATTTTGCTAGGCCTTATTCGTGAAGGTGAAGGCGTGGCCGCACGTGTGCTGAACAACCTGGGTATCAGTCTAAACAAAGCGCGTCAGCAAGTGCTTCAATTGCTCGGCAGCAGCGAGGCAGTTTCCAGTCATCACGGTGCTCCAGCTAATGTCAGCACGCCAACTCTGGACAGTCTGGCACGCGATCTAACGGCTTCTGCGAAGGAAAATAACCTGGACCCAGTTATTGGGCGTAGTAAGGAAATTGAGCGCGTTATTCAAGTGCTTAGCCGTCGTACAAAAAACAACCCTGTCTTGATCGGTGAACCTGGGGTAGGTAAAACGGCGATTGCCGAAGGATTGGCACAAAAAATCATAGCAAATGAGATTCCCGAAACGTTGCGCGACAAACGTGTAATGACACTCGATATGGGTTCTGTGGTAGCAGGCACGAAGTATCGTGGTGAATTTGAGGATCGTTTGAAGAAGATTATGGACGAGATTCGTCAAGCCGGAAATATCGTATTGTTCATTGACGAGCTGCATACGCTGATTGGTGCAGGTGGAGCGGAAGGCGCAATTGACGCATCCAACATCCTGAAACCTGCTCTGGCACGTGGCGAGCTGCAATGTATCGGTGCCACCACGCTGGATGAATATCGCAAATATATTGAGAAAGATGCTGCTCTAGAACGTCGTTTTCAACCTATTACAGTGGATCAACCTTCTCCGGAAGAAGCGATTCAAATCCTGTATGGTCTGCGCGACCGTTATGAAGCGCATCACCGTGTGAAAATCACTGATGAGGCTATTGAAGCTGCAGTAAGATTGTCGGATCGTTATATTACGGATCGCTTCCTACCGGATAAGGCTATCGACCTTATTGATGAAGCAGGCTCCAAAGTAAGGTTGAACTCCTATACAGTACCGCCAAACCTGAAACAACTGGAAAACCGTCTGGAAGATATCCGCAAGGAAAAAGATTCAGCGGTACAAAGTCAAGAGTTTGAAAAAGCGGCTGCACTGCGCGATACAGAGCAAAAAATTCGTGAAGAGCTGGATGTCACGAAAAACCAATGGAAAGAACAACAGGGGCGTACAGATTCCGAAGTTACACCAGAGGATATCGCTCAGGTTGTTGCCATCTGGACTGGTGTCCCAGTCAGCAAGTTGAAAGAGGAAGAAACACATCGTTTGCTGAATATGGAGCAACTGTTGCATGAACGTGTGATTGGGCAGGAAGAAGCTGTTAAGGCAGTAAGCCGGGCAATTCGCCGGGCACGTGCTGGTCTGAAAGATCCGAAGCGTCCAATCGGCTCCTTTATTTTCCTTGGCCCAACTGGGGTTGGTAAAACTGAATTGGCACGGGCATTGGCTGAATCCATGTTCGGAGATGAAAATGCGGTTATCCGTATTGATATGTCCGAATATATGGAGAAGCACTCCACATCCCGTCTGGTAGGTGCGCCTCCAGGATATGTCGGATATGAAGAGGGTGGCCAACTGACTGAGAAGGTTCGTCGTAAGCCATACTCTGTTGTGTTGCTGGATGAAATCGAAAAAGCACACCCAGAAGTATTTAATATTCTGCTGCAAGTGCTGGAAGATGGACGTCTGACGGATTCCAAAGGCCGTGTTGTTGATTTCCGTAACACCTTGATTATTCTGACTTCCAATGTGGGGGCTCAGGCGATCAAACGCAACTCTACGCTCGGCTTCACAGCCGTTGTAGATGCGGGAGCGGAATACGATAACATGAAGGGCAAAGTGATGGATGAGCTGAAGAAAAGCTTCCGTCCTGAATTCTTGAACCGGATAGACGAAATTATCGTTTTCCATTCTCTCGAAGAAAAACATATTGCTGAAATTGTTTCACTCATGTCTGAGGAGCTGCGTAAGCGTCTGAATGAATATGAGGTGGACTTCGAGTTGACAGACAAGGCTAAGAAATTCCTTGCCAAGGAAGGCTTCGATCCTGCGTATGGTGCGCGTCCATTGCGTCGTGCAATCCAGAAGCATATTGAAGATCGCCTGTCTGAGGAACTGTTGACTGGAAACATTGCTAAAGGCGACTCTCTTTTCATTGATGAAGAGAACGGTGCATTGACCGTAACGAAAAAGGACAATGTATCCACAAAGTCCTAAAGCAGTTTAGTAAATAAAACATTAAAAAAGGTGTCTCGCAGGCTGGAAAGCTACTGCGAAGGCACCTTTTTTGTGTAATGAACACCTTGAAAGGGCAGGCTAAAAGCTTTGGGAAAGTTTGTGATATTGCTTTACGTCCGCCAAGCTTCAATGGTAAACTTTTATTGTTACAGCTCTTTCAGATGCTGTGAGAAGATAAATTTGACATCATCGTCGTCAATAAGGAGCCAGGGAACAAAGTATGGCTAAAGTAAAAACTAAATTTTCCTGTACGGAATGTGGCTATGAATCGCCCAAATGGTACGGAAAATGTCCTGGATGCCAGGCATGGAATTCCATGGTCGAAGAAACGAAAAGCGTTGTAAAAACACAAGGAATGGGATCTTCCCTTCTTACTCATAGCACAAAAGACAAACCGCTTCCTATTATTGAAGTGGAGAGTGGCAAAGAAACACGAATTTTGACGGGAATTGGTGAATTGAATCGTGTGCTTGGCGGAGGTGTAGTACCGGGTTCTCTTGTTCTGGTGGGTGGCGACCCGGGCATCGGTAAGTCGACGCTTATGTTGCAAACCTCTAACGAGCTGGCATTAACTGGTTTGAAGGTGCTGTACGTGTCTGGTGAGGAATCAGTTCGCCAAACGAAGCTGCGTGCAGATCGACTCGGTGCCTTGTCCCCGAGCTTATACGTATTATGTGAGACGAATTTGGAGACGATTGAAGAAGCAGTGGACAGCTTGAAGCCAGAGTTTTTGGTCATCGACTCGATACAGACTGTATATTTGCCAGAGGTGACAAGTGCGCCTGGTAGTGTAGCTCAGGTACGCGAGTGTACTTCACGATTTATGCGAATCGCGAAGGGATTAGGCATTGCGACAGTTCTGGTAGGACATGTGACCAAGGAAGGCGCTATTGCGGGTCCGCGTTTGTTAGAGCATATGGTCGATTGTGTACTTTATTTTGAAGGAGAGCGGCATCATACGTATCGGCTGTTGCGTGCGGTTAAGAATCGTTTCGGTTCTACGAATGAGATCGGTATTTTTGAAATGGCCGAAAGCGGATTGCGTGAGGTAGCAAATCCTTCTGAACTTTTCCTGTCCGAACGACCACTGGGGGTGGCTGGTTCCACGGTTGTTGCCAGTATGGAGGGAACGCGACCTGTGTTGGTTGAACTGCAAGCACTCATTGCGGCTACGCATTTTCCATCTCCACGCCGAATGGGTACGGGAATTGACCATCATCGGATGGGATTAATCATTGCCGTCCTAGAAAAACGGATGGGCATGTTTTTGCAAAACCAGGACGCTTATCTTAATGTTGCCGGAGGCGTAAAGCTGGATGAACCGGCAGTGGATTTAGCTATAGCTGTGAGTATTGCTTCCAGCTTTAGGGATGCTCCTACCAAGCCATATGATGTGATTTTTGGTGAAGTGGGACTGACAGGCGAGGTGCGTGCTGTATCCCGAGCAGAACAGCGAGTGCGAGAAGCGGAAAAATTAGGTTTCAAACGGGTGATTATGCCTGAGAAAAGCTTGAAGGGCTGGACTCATCCGAAAGGGATACAAATTATAGGAGTTGGAACGGTGGCAGATGCACTGGCAGCCGCACTAGATTAGGGGGCATTGAGAATGAAGGAAGCGAGCCAACTGGATAAAATGAACGATTTGCTGCGGCTTGTGGCACCGGGAACTCCCTTTCGCGACGGATTAGAAAACGTTTTGCGTGCTAAAACGGGTGCTCTTCTGGTCGTTGGCTATAGCCCGGAAGTAATGGAAGTCGTGGATGGCGGTTTCTCGATTAATTGTGACTTTTCGCCGAACTATTTGTATGAGCTGGCTAAAATGGACGGCGCAATCATATTGAGCGAGGATTTAAAACGAATTTTATATGCCAATACGCAATTGATTCCTGACTCCTCCATTTCGTCTATAGAAACAGGGATTCGGCACCGGACGGCGGAACGAGTTGCGAAGCAGACTGGCAAACTGGTGGTGTCTATTTCCCAGCGTCGTAATATTATTACATTGTATCAGGGGACTTTACGGTATGCGCTCAAGGAAATCGGAGTTATTTTAACGAAAGCTAATCAGGCTATTCAGACGTTAGAAAAATATAGATCGGTATTGGGGCAAGCCTCGACCAATTTAACAGCATCTGAATTCGAAGAACTGGTTACCATGCCTGAGGTCGTTAATGTTATTCAACGAATTGAAATGGTGCTCCGCATCAAAATGGAGATCAAACGATTTATTAACGAGCTCGGAAATGAGGGTAGGCTGATTAGCATGCAGATGGAGGAGCTTGTCAGCAATATCGAGGAAGAGGCTTGGTTATTGTATAAGGATTATGCTAAAGATGACAGCGACGAGAAGATTCGTGAAATTATATTGGGCCTCAAACGTTCCACGGACGACGAATTACTGGATGTGAATCATATTGTACGTTTACTAGGTTACCCTTCTTCAGCGGCGACATCAGAAGAATATATCGCTGCACGCGGCTATCGGGTGCTGAACAAAATACCTCGATTGCCAAATGTAATTATTCATAATCTGGTGGAACGATTTGGACGTTTTCCACATGTCATGACTGCCACGATTGAAGAACTGGATGAAGTGGATGGTATAGGCGAGGTTCGGGCGCGTACGATTAAAGAAGGGCTTAAACGTTTGCAGGAACAAGTTTTCATTGACAGACAAATGTAAATGTAATACAGTGAAAGGATTATAATGGAACAATTCATACATTGAGGTGAAGAGATGATTACCAAATCAATTCCGAACATGTGTACCTTGGGTAACTTGTTTCTCGGAATGATCGCCATTTTATTGGCCGTAGACGGAAAATACAGTCTTGCCGCTATTATGGTTATTGTCGCCATGTTGTTGGACGGACTGGATGGAAGGATGGCCCGGGCCTTGAATGCCCAAAGCGAATTCGGTAAAGAACTGGACTCCTTATCAGATATGATATCTTTTGGTGTTGCTCCTGCAGTTATTATGTACCTGGTTGCTTTTCATGATGCGAATTCGGCTCTGGCTTGGACGGTTACAGCCATTTTCCCAATGTGTGGAGCATTGAGATTGGCTCGCTTTAACGTACGTCCAGGTGTACCAGGTTATTTTACGGGTTTACCCATTCCGGCAGCAGGTGGCGTATTAGCCACTTTGTCCTTATTCCATGACCAAATTTCTTTGTTATACATGTCGATTGCCATGTTGCTAGTCTCATATTTGATGGTTAGCTCCATGAGATATCCGAATTTCAAAAAGGTTGGTCTTCCGAAAAAAGCGATCTGGGTTGCTCCATGGGTCGTAATCGCAGCGGTGATTCTGGCCGTTAAATTTCCTGATCAGCTGTCGAAGCTGATTTTTATACCATTGGTGCTGTATGCATTGTACGGTATGAAGCTGAACATTCGGAAGCTATCGCGCAGACGTGGACGTGAGCGGGATCGTTCTAATCAGGAAGAACAGGACGACCAATATCGTCATTCGCAGCGTTAGGATCAGAAAAATTAGAATAAGCATTTATTTCCTTGACTCGTTCAGGGAGATAAATGCTTTTTTATATGCATAAAAAGTGAAAACACAGGGTTAGTTAATCAGAAAATGGATCATACTGGTAAGGGAAGTGCTATGTATCCAATCAATAGCAGACGATGAAAAGAAAATAAAGGAGGTATAGAGACTCGATGTGGAGAAAGGCTATTTTAACTTTTACAGGATTGTGCGGCGCGTGGTTTGGCTATACGTTATACCAGCGGATAGGGGGCTTCGTGTCATGGATGCCACAATGGTTGAATGATGGATCTTTACCAGGAATGGCTGTTTGGATGATAGCGGGAGCGGTGCTATTTATGGCTGGCTGCTCATTCGCAGGGGCATCTGTGGCGAATCGATTGCAGCAGGGTATTGAAAGTTTGGTACGAATTCCGATGAATGAGATGATGGCAGGTGTGATCGGGTTAGCAGTGGGGTTGATCCTTTCCTTAGCCGTTTACCCGCTCTTTTTAGGGCTGGGGGCACCTGGTCTGCTTATTCAGACCGCGGTTACCTTGGTATGCGGATATGTGGGATTGATGGTTGGGCTAGAAAAACGGGACGAGCTGTCATCCTTTTGGAGCTCAGGTTTTTTTGGTCGGGGAACAAATGTAGAAGAACGCAAGCTGGAAGAACATAAAATTTTAGACACCAGTGTTATTATAGATGGACGTATTGCTGATATATGCAAGACAGGTTTTATTGAAGGAACCATTGTGATTCCTGAATTTGTGTTGGAAGAGCTTCAGCATATCGCCGATTCATCAGATTTGCTTAAACGTAATCGTGGGCGGCGAGGTCTGGATATTTTGAATAAGATCCAAAAAGAGCTAGATGTGAATGTACTCATCTATGAAGGGGATTTCGAAGAGATTTCAGAAGTCGACAGTAAACTGGTTAAGCTTGCAAAGGTGTTGCAGGGTAAGGTTGTAACTAATGATTTTAACCTGAATAAAGTATGCGAGCTTCAAGGTGTGTCTGTGCTGAACATTAATGATTTGGCGAATGCGGTAAAGCCTGTCGTATTGCCTGGTGAGGAGATTATGGTACAGATCATCAAAGACGGCAAGGAGCATGGGCAGGGTGTGGCTTATCTGGATGATGGTACGATGATTGTCGTAGAGGGTGGACGTGACTATATTGGTTCTCTCATGGAAGTGCTGGTCACCAGCGTACTTCAGACCTCTGCGGGCCGTATGATCTTTGCTAAACCGAAATTATTGGAAAAAGCTCAATAAACGAGGTATGATGAAGTAGATGTGTTATCATACGGATCGTCCAAGGCGATCAGGGCAGGAGTTATTTGAATGAACAATCAGGTAGGAGTCGTGATTGTGGCGGCCGGGCGCGGCTCCCGTATGGGGACGCAGGAGAGCAAGCAATTTCTGCTTTTGCGAAACAAGCCCATCTTCATACATACACTTGAAATATTCGCAGCAATGCCGGAAGTGGATGAAATGGTGATGGTTACTGGCGCTGAAGATGTGGAACGCTGCAGAGACTGGATTCATCAATACAAGATCAGCAAAAATGTACGGGTGGTGGCTGGTGGTAGTGAACGCCAGCATTCCGTTTATCGCGGTTTGCGCCACTTGCAAACAGATTGGGTGATGGTGCATGACGGTGTGCGTCCATTGATTCAACCTGAGCTTGTACGTTCATGCCTGGAGGCTGCTCAGCGTACTGGTGCTTCTGTTGCGGCAGTACCTGTAAAGGATACGATCAAGCAAGTGAACGGGGATGGTATCATTACAGCAACGCCGGATCGCCGAAGTCTGTGGAGTATTCAAACCCCACAGACTTTTCGTCTTTCCGATCTGCTGCGGGCTTATGAGGAAGCGGAGCATACAGGGTTCTTGGGGACAGATGATTCTATGCTGGTGGAGCGGATAGGCATCCCGGTTACTGTCGTTCAGGGCAGCTACAAGAACATCAAAATTACTACGCCTGAGGATTTGGATATGGCGGCGTTATGGGTAAAGACAGAGGGAGAGGATATCAAATGATCAGAGTGGGGCAAGGATTTGACGTCCACCAGATGGTGGACGGAAGGCCATGCATCATCGGAGGCGTACATATTCCGCATGAAAAAGGTTTGCTGGGCCATTCCGATGCAGACGTGCTGCTGCATGCCATTAGCGATGCCATCCTGGGCGCACTTGGCTTGGGAGACATCGGAAAGCATTTTCCGGATAACGACCCTGAATTTAAGGACGCGGATAGCCTGAAGCTACTGGAGCATGTGTGGGGGCTGGCTAAAGAGCGGGGATACCGCTTGGGCAATATCGATTCTACGATCATTGCGCAGAAGCCCAAGATGATTTCATACATCCCGCAGATGAATGAAATTATCGCCCGAGTGCTGGAAGCAGAGGAGTCGTCCCAGGTAAATGTCAAGGCGACGACGACGGAGCAGCTCGGATTTACCGGGCGGGGCGAGGGAATCGCAGCTCAATCGGTTGTCTGTCTAATCAAGTAAATGCTATCATCTTGAGTAATTCTATTTGGAGGAGATTATATGAGCACGGAAGTTCGTGTACGCTATGCACCAAGTCCTACAGGGCATCTGCATATTGGCAATGCTAGAACAGCATTATTTAATTATTTGTTTGCCCGCAATCAAGGTGGAAAATTTATTATTCGCATCGAAGACACAGATGTGAAGCGCAATATTGAGGGCGGAGAAGAAAGCCAGCTTAAATATTTGAAATGGTTGGGCATGGACTGGGATGAAAGTATAGACGTGGGCGGCGAATTTGGACCTTATCGCCAGACTGAACGCTTGGACATCTACAAAACATACTGGCAGGATTTGCTGGATCGTGGTCTGGCATACCGCTGTTACTGCACGGAGGAAGAGCTGGAGCGCGAGCGCGAAGAGCAGACGGCGCGTGGGGAGACTCCACGTTATTCAGGCAAACATCGTGATTTAACAGAAGAACAGTGCCAAGCTTTTGAAGCAGAGGGCCGTGTACCAAGTATTCGTTTTCGCGTACCCGAAGATCGTGAATATACGTTTGACGATATGGTTAAAGGTCAAATTACGTTCAATTCCAAGGAAAGCGGCGATTTTGTTATCGTCAAAAAAGACGGTATTCCGACATATAACTTCGCTGTAGCGGTTGACGACTATTTGATGAAAATATCGCATGTACTACGAGGCGAAGATCATGTATCCAATACACCGCGACAGTTGATGATTTTTGAAGCGCTTGGCTGGGAGCCACCACGCTTTGGTCATATGACGCTGATCGTAGGCGAGGATCATAAAAAGCTCAGTAAACGTAACGAATCCATTATTCAGTTCATGGAGCAATACGATAAGCTGGGCTATCTGCCGGAAGCCATTTTTAACTTTATTGCACTGTTGGGCTGGTCCCCAGAAGGCGAAGAAGAGATTTACGATCGCGAACAACTGATTTCGATTTTCGATCCTAATCGTTTGTCCAAAAGCCCAGCTGTATTTGATACGAACAAGCTTGCTTATCTGAATAATCATTATATTAAAAAGGCTGATCCTGAGCGGATTGCCAGCATGGCAATTCCACATTTGCAGGCAGCAGGGCTGTTACCGAATGAACTATCGGCAGAACAACAGGATTGGGCTAAAGCTCTTGTCCGCTTATACCAGGAGCAAATGACTTCAGCGTCTGATATTGTAGCGTTGTCTGAGTTGTTTTTTCGTTCACATCTGGAGTTGGATGCGGATGCGGCGGCTGTTCTGGCTGAAGAGCAGGTTCCTGATGTACTTAGAGCCTTTGCAGCTAAGGTTGAAACGAGCGAGGAATTTACAGCTCCACAAATGGCCAAGCTGATCAAGGAAGTGCAAAAGGAAACTGGATTTAAAGGGAAACAGCTGTTCATGCCGATTCGTGTGGCCCTTACTGGTCAAACGCATGGGCGGGACCTGAACGAAACCATCTACTTACTTGGTCGTGACAAGGTGTTGGACCGTCTTAAGGCACAAATTAAAGGCTGATATTTCTTGTCAATTTGTTGTCTTTTCGCTATAATGACTCCATTGATATGGATTGATACTTACGTGTAAAGGCTGCGAACAGGAGAAGTACGCTGCATAAGGGCATTTGCCAGAGAGGACGGCCGAGGGGAAACCCCGGGCTGGAAGCCGTCTAGATGACCTGCGGAGGAAATGCGCCTGGGAGCCGTGCGCCCGAAACCTCGTTAGTCTACAATGCTAATGTGGCAAGGGCATGCCGATTCGTTCCCGTTACAGGACGCCAAAGACGGACTTCTCTGTTTTTATGCAGCAGATATGTTCGAAGCAGAGTGGGACCACGTTCATGCGTCTCTGCAGCTTAGGCTGCGGAGGCGCTTTTTCATTTTTATCAGATTCAGACGCTGTAGACTGAAAAATGTCGAAGCGTGCTGGTGACTACGAAAATTGGCGAAATGTGAAGTGTGATGCGGCAAGGATATGGAGGGAATAGGAGGGCGACATGTTCAGACATTTCAAATCCGATATTCAAACTGTTTTGGATAATGATCCGGCCGCCCGGAGTAAGCTGGAAGTCATTTTTACGTATTCTGGCGTTCACGCCCTTTGGGCACACCGAATCGCACACTGGTTTTATTTGCGAAAGTGGTGCACTCTAGCCCGAGTTATATCCCAGGTATCGAGGTTTATGACAGGAATTGAGATTCATCCTGGCGCTCGTATCGGAAATCGGCTGTTCATTGACCATGGTATGGGTGTTGTCATTGGTGAAACCTGTGAAATTGGTGACGATGTCGTGTTGTATCAGGGTGTTACTCTCGGAGGAACTGGGAAAGAGAAAGGGAAGCGCCACCCTACCATTGGGAATAATGTCGTTATAGGCTCCGGCGCAAAAATATTGGGTTCATTTACCATTGGGGCGCAATCCAACATCGGCTCTAACTCGGTTGTGCTAAAAGAAGTTCCGCCAAACAGTACGGTGGTGGGCATCCCGGGGCGAGTGGTCAGACAGGATGGTAGACGTCCAGATCGACTTAGTCACCAGTTGCCTGATCCGGTCGTCGATTCTATACGGGCTCTTCAATTGGAAATAGAACGATTACGAGCAGAATTGTCTGATTTGAGGGATGAGCAATCTGCTCAGAAACATCAGATAACCCAAAAGAATAAATTACAAGGATAATTTTCATAAGGGAGGAACATACGATGTCGCTTCAAATTTATAATACAATGACGAGGAGCCGAGAGCTTTTTGTGCCACTGGAGCCTGGAAAGGTTAAAATGTATGTATGTGGACCTACAGTGTATGATTACATTCATATTGGTAATGCACGACCTGTAATTGTGTTTGACGTGGTACGCAGCTATCTGGAGTATTTGGGCTATGATGTAAACTATGTGGTGAATTTTACGGACGTCGATGACAAACTGATCCGCAAGGCTCGGGAACTTGATATGGAAGTTCCGGCAGTTGCTGAGAAATTTATTGCTGCCTATCATGAGGATTTGGCAGGATTGAATGTTCCTGCTGCCAGTATAAATCCTCGTGTAACGGAGAGTATGGAGCTGATTATTGATTTTATCAAGGATCTGGTAGCCAAAGGCTATGCCTATGAGAATGGTGGCGATGTCTTCTACCGTACTAAAAAGTTCAAAGACTACGGACAGCTGTCAGGTCAAAATTTGGAGGAACTCCAGTTTGGGATTCGCATCAATGTGGATGAACGAAAGGAGAATGCCGAGGATTTTGTACTCTGGAAAGCGGCCAAACCGGGAGAGATTTACTGGTCAAGTCCTTGGGGGGATGGACGCCCAGGCTGGCATATCGAATGCTCTGCTATGGCTCGCCACTATTTGGGGGATACACTGGATATTCATGGAGGCGGACAGGATCTGCAATTTCCGCATCATGAATGCGAATGCGCACAATCCGAAGTGGTTACGGGTAAACCATTATCACGCTACTGGATGCATAACGGATATATTCGCATAGATAATGAAAAAATGTCGAAATCACTCGGTAACGGTATTCTGGTTAAAGATCTGCGTGCTCGTCACAAGCCTGAGGCTTTACGTTATTTTATGCTGTCGACACATTACCGCAATCCTTTAAACTACAACCAAGAGACGATGAGTCAGGCGGAGAATAGTGTCGAACGGATTGCCAATGCAGTCGCCAACGTAAAGCATCGTTTAGCCATTGCTTTAGAAGGTAATGGAGAAGTATCGGCTGAGCTGCAAATGAAGCTTGACGGGATATTGCGGCAATTCGAGGAAAAAATGAATGATGATTTCAATACACCTGATGCCATCACTGCGGTATTCGAGTGGGTCAGCGAAGCCAATCTTTTGTTGCAGCGTGATGTTGTCAATCAGGTGGAACTACAGGCTGTATTGCAAACCTTCCACTCGATGAATAGTGTACTTCGCATTTATTCAGAACCGAGTGAAGAACTGCTGGATGACGAAATAGAGCAGTTAATTGCAGAACGTGTCGAAGCTCGTAAAACCAAAAACTGGGGTAGAGCTGACGAAATTCGAGATCTATTGGCTGCTAAGGGCATTGTGCTTGAAGATACCGCGCAGGGGATGCGGTGGCGGCGGAAATGAGTGATAATCCATTGAACTCAGGAGCTGTGGAAGGCGCAGGAAACTGGTTTCCGTATCCTGCGTCCAAGCCGGCTCGCTTGATGCCCCCCATTGCGTTAGCTTACATTGGTGATGCAGTGTATGAGGTGGCTGTCCGGCAATATCTGTTGGCACAGCCCAACCTGCGTCCCAATCATTTACATCGACGAGCTACAAAGCTTGTCTCCGCCAAGGCACAGAGCCGTATGTTGGGGTTGCTAGAAACAGTGCTGACGGATGAAGAGCGTGATATTGTCCGACAAGGGAGAAATGCCAAATCAGGGAGCCTGCCCAAAAATGCTGATGTGCTTGAGTATCGGCATGCCACGGCGCTAGAGGGGTTGATTGGTTATCTTTATTGTGATGGACATTTGGACAGATTGAGAGAGTTGGTTACGTACGGAATTGCACAAATGGAAAATACGGAAAAATCATAAATTGGGAACGGATTGGATAGGTTGAGTATCGACCGTTTCCCGGGAGGAAGCTAGAGATGGAAGATGAATGGATTGCCGGTAAGCACTCGGTCATAGAGGCGCTGCGTTCGGGTAGGACGATAAATAAAATATGGATTGCGGATAATGCACAAAAGCATTTGACACTGCCGATTACGGCTGAGGCGAAAAAAGCAGGAATCATTGTTTTGCAGGTGGACAAGCGCAAGCTCGATCAAATGGTTCCAGGCATTCAGCATCAGGGAGTGGTTGCGCAAGCTGCACCTTTTGCCTACGCTGAAGTAGAGGACTTGCTTGCTAGTGCTCGTGCTAAGGGAGAAGAGCCGTTTTTGGTTTTGCTGGATGAGATTGAAGACCCTCATAACTTGGGCTCCATCCTTCGTACAGCAGATTGCACCGGAGCACACGGTATTATAGTACCGAAAAGGCGTTCAGCTGCAGTGACTGCAACGGTGTCTAAAACATCGGCAGGTGCTGTAGAGTATGTGCCGGTGGCGCGGGTAAGCAATCTGGGACAAACCATTGACCGTCTTAAAGAAGAAGGTGTATGGGTAGTTGGCACGGATGTTACGGCGACTGATCCTGTCTTTGGGAATGGAGTATTCACGGGTCCCGTAGCGATTGTCATTGGTAACGAAAATAAAGGAATGGGCCGTTTGATCCGTGAAAAATGCGATGTACTCGTCAAGCTGCCAATGGCGGGACAAATTAATTCCCTCAATGCTTCTGTAGCTGCAGGGGTCGTTATGTACGAAGTCTTGCGCGGACGACAGGCACGGGGCTGACGATATGGCTGACACGCGGGATGTTCTGCTTGTGGACGGTTACAACATGATTGGAGCCTGGCCCGAACTTTCCGCACTGGTACAATCTGGTATGCAGGAAGCGAGGGACAGACTGCTTGAACGACTGGCGGATCATCAGGCGTATTCCGGCAGAAGAGTCATCGTCGTATTTGATGCTTACAGGGTGCCAGGATTAGGTAAGACCTTTGCCCAGAGCAAAGTCCAGATTTATTTCACGAGAGAAAAAGAGACAGCTGACGAATGCATCGAGCGACTGGTCCGTGAGCTGAGCAGCAAGAGAAGAAGTATTTACGTAGCAACAAGTGATCAGGTAGAGCAGCATGTCGCCTTTGGCCAGGGAGCACTCAGGGTATCGGCACGAGAATTGCTGATCGAGATTGAGGAATCTGAAAGGGAAGTTCAGAAGCGGATTGAACAGGATAATGCCAAATTGTCCCGTAACTCGCTGGATGCCAAGTTGAGTCCAGAGCTTCGGAAACTGTTTGAACGATGGAGGAGAGAGTGACCCAGTAATTGGTATGCTCTCCATTTTGAAACCATTGACAATTTTGTTAGCGCTCTTCTTTTTTAGGTTGTTGTGGTTGACGGTATCAGGTTACATCGCGTATACTTGTCGTATATTTGAGAGAGTAACGGGTACCTTGCGTTGCAGCCGGAGGGATTGTTAGTGAGTGTGGACCTCAAGGATATCATGTTGTCAAAGTTTGATTACAAAAATGATGAAGACATTGTCGGAGCAGTCCATGAAGGTGATGGGGAAGCGCTGGAGTTTCTGATTAACAAATACCGGAACTTTGTGCGGGCCAAGGCCAGATCCTACTTCCTGATTGGCGCTGATCGCGAGGATATTATTCAGGAGGGCATGATTGGTCTCTACAAATCTATTCGTGATTTTAAGGGAGACAAGCTTGCTTCGTTTAAGGCTTTCGCCGAATTGTGTATCACACGACAGATTATTACGGCAATTAAAACGGCTACACGACAAAAGCACATTCCTCTGAACTCTTACGTATCTCTGGACAAGCCTATCTATGATGAAGAGTCAGACCGGACGTTGCTCGATGTGATTTGCGGAACACAAGTAAGTGACCCTGAAGAGCTGATTATCAATCAGGAAGAGTTTGTGGGTCTTGAGGACAAAATGTCCGAGATTCTGAGCGAGCTAGAACGCAAGGTACTTATGTTGTATCTAGACGGACGTTCGTATCAGGAGATTGCTGAAGACCTGGACCGCCATGTGAAATCTATTGATAACGCGCTGCAACGGGTCAAGCGTAAACTTGAAAAGTATCTGGAAGTAAGGGATAGCTGAAAGTAGAGGCTGACAAAGAAAAGGCTCGAGTTTGAGTCTTTTTTTATTCGTTTTGGGTAAGCTGTACAGGTTTATAAGTGTTGTAAATGATTTATACTAAAAAAGATGAATAATAGATATCGCTTTGTTTTTGAGGCAGTATTTCAGAGAACAGCTTCAAAGGATGGACAGATGTTAAAATGCACCACGACCGGGACTGCGAAATGTATGCAAACATTCGTTGACATGGAAAACCTCGTGTGATAAAGTGTTTTAGGTAGGCCTAAATTCGCGGTTTTTTTAGGATCAATTATGAGACTTCCGGTGTTGGATGTCTTCGGGAGGTGCACATCATGCGGGTAATTATTACTTTGGCTTGTACGAATTGCAAACAAAGAAATTACACAACGACGAAAAACAAGCGTAATCACCCCGACCGCATGGAGATGAAGAAATTCTGTAAGTCCTGTAACGAACAGACTTCTCATCGGGAAACCAGATAGTTTTTGGAGGTGTAGTCGGCGTGAAACGCAGTTTCAAGTCTCTGTTTTCCTTTTTCTCTGAAAGCTGGGCTGAACTCAAGAAAGTTCGCTGGCCCAATCGTAAAGAACTGACCAACTATACGCTGATTGTCGTAGGGACGATTGCGTTCGTCACGATTTATTTTTGGGTTCTCGATATCGGCATTTCCGCTGTGATCGAAGCGATTATCTAGGAAGGGTTCCAGGTGGCTTGATATGGAAAAAAGATGGTACGTCGTTCATACCTATTCAGGGTATGAGAACAAAGTCAAAGCCAATTTGGAAAAACGCGTTGAGTCCATGGGCATGGAAGACAAGATATTCCGTGTTCTTGTTCCTATGGAAGAAGAACTGGTAACCAAGGACGGTAAGAAAAAAACCGTTATGCGTAAAGTCTACCCTGGTTATGTCTTAGTCGAAATGGTCCAAACCGATGACTCTTGGTATGTTGTGCGCAATACACCAGGTGTTACGGGATTTGTAGGGTCGACAGGCTCGGGTTCCAAGCCGACGCCATTGCTTCCAGAAGAAGTTGAACAGATTCTGAAGCATATGGGCATGGTAGAGCCGAAACCGAAGATTGAATTCGATGTTAAGGAATCCGTGCGAATTAAAGTTGGTCCTTTTGCGAATTTTGTGGGCTCCGTGGAAGAAATTTTGGTTGAGAAGAGCAAGCTTAAGGTTCACGTCAACATGTTTGGACGGGAAACCCCGCTTGAGTTGGATTATACTCAAGTGGAGAAAATATAGATTTTTCTTACAGGTTTCTTGTGGGAGGATCGATAGGTCCGTCTACCACTATTGAGTCAAGGAGGTGTCATCCATGGCAAAAAAGGTAATTAAAATGGTAAAACTGCAGATTCCTGCAGGGAAAGCTAATCCAGCGCCTCCAGTAGGTCCAGCTTTGGGTCAAGCAGGTGTCAACATTATGGCATTCTGTAAAGAGTTCAACGCTCGTACTGCTGATCAAGCAGGCCTGATTATCCCGGTTGAAATTTCGGTATTTGAGGATCGTTCTTTTACGTTCATCACCAAAACTCCACCGGCTGCTGTTCTGTTGAAAGTTGCTGCTAAAATCGAAAAAGGTTCCGGTGAACCGAACAAAACGAAAGTTGCAACTGTAAATCGCGCTGCTGTACGTCAAATTGCAGAGCAAAAAATGCCTGACCTTAACGCAGCTTCCGTAGAATCGGCAATGCGTATGGTTGAAGGTACTGCTCGCAGCATGGGTATCACCATCGTAGATTAATTTTATTAATCTACGTGTGCCGGCAGTTTGACTGTCCGGCAAGTGTGGGAGGAATATCCGCTAATACCACATAAGGAGGAAAAGATAATGGCTAAACATGGTAAGAAGTACCTGGAAGCTGCTAAGCTGATTGACAGCGAAGCGACTTATGAGCCTTTGGAAGCCGTTGAACTGGTGAAAAAGGCTGCAACTGCTAAATTCGACGAAACCGTTGAAGCTGCAGTTCGTCTGGGCGTAGATGCTCGTAAACAAGACCAGGCTGTTCGTGGTGTTGTTGTCCTGCCGCACGGTACGGGTAAAACACAACGCGTTCTGGTATTTGCAAAAGGTGACAAAGTGAAAGAAGCGGAAGCGGCTGGCGCTGATTTTGTTGGCGATCAAGACATGATCAACAAAATCCAACAAGGCTGGTTCGAATTCGACGTCTGCGTTGCGACACCTGATATGATGAGTGAGGTTGGTAAACTGGGTCGTTTGCTCGGTGGTAAAGGTTTGATGCCTAACCCTAAAGCAGGCACAGTTACTTTCGACGTTGCCAAAGCTATTCAAGAAATTAAAGCTGGTAAAATCGAATACCGTCTCGACAAAGCAGGTCAAATTCACGCACCAATCGGCAAAGCTTCCTTCAGTGCTGAACAACTGAACGAAAACCTTAAAGCCTTGATTGAAGCCTTGAACCGTGCGAAGCCAGCGGCTGCTAAAGGTGTATACCTGAAAAACATCGCTATTTCTTCGACTATGGGACCAAGTGCACGTGTGAACGCATCTGTTTACAGATAATATTTTGATTGACATATTCAATCAAAATTGGTATACTGTAAAAGTTGTGAGTCCTTGTGACTGACCGTTAAAGTTGAATATGCTTACCGTAGACAGTAGGTGCCTTCGGGCTTAATTTCCTACCGAGGTGTTATGATAGAACGTTTCATGTGACGGGCTTGTTCCGTCCATGTAGATTTATCAAGCCTTCGTACTCTACGGAGGCTTTTTTCATGCTCAGGAAAACGACTTTGGTAGATCACCAGAATGGGTGTTTCAAACAAAGTGGATAAATTGATCAGGAGGTGTACAGTTTGGCAAATGCAAAGGTGATTCAAGCAAAACAAGAAGCTGTTGAAGTTGTAGCTGCAAAATTGCGCGAGAGCGTAACAACTGTAGTTGCAGACTATCGCGGTCTGAATGTTGCCCAAGTAACTGAGCTGCGTAAGCAGCTTCGCGAAGCCGGAATCGAATTTCAAGTGCTGAAAAACACACTGCTCCGCCGTGCAACTGCGGCAGCAGAATTGACTGAACTGGACGCAGTATTGACAGGTCCTACTGCAATCGCGTTCGGCAAAGATGATGCAGTGTCTGCAGCTAAAATCTTGAACGATTTCGCTAAGAAAAACAATGCATTGGAACTGAAAGGTGCAGTTGTAGAAGGTCGTGTGATCGGTGTTGAGGAAATCAAAGCGCTGGCAGAACTGCCATCCCGCGAAGGTCTCCTTTCCATGCTCCTCAGCGTGCTTCAAGCTCCTATGCGCAACTTCGCGCTTGCAGTTAAAGCTGTTGCAGAAAAAGAAGAGCAAAGCGCATAAGTTAGGGATTAAACCTGCTGTATAGCAGTTAAGAACAAAAAAATACGAATTTAAATGGAGGTTCAACCATGAGTAAAGAGCAAATCTTGGAAGCAATTAAAGGTATGTCCGTATTGGAACTGAACGATCTCGTGAAAGCAATCGAAGAAGAATTTGGCGTAACTGCAGCAGCTCCAGTAGCTGTAGCAGGCGGCGCAGCAGGTGGCGCAGCAGAAGCTGAGCAATCCGAGTTCGACGTAATCTTGACAAGCGCTGGCGCTTCCAAAATCAACGTTATCAAAGCAGTTCGCGAAATCACAGGTCTTGGCCTGAAAGAAGCAAAAGAACTGGTTGACAACGCTCCAAAACCATTGAAAGAAAAAGTTGCTAAAGAAGAAGCTGAATCCATTAAAGCAAAATTGGAAGAAGCAGGCGCTTCTGTAGAAGTAAAATAATTGACTGCTCTCTAGCAGACAATGAACTAAAACAAACCCCTTGAGGTGATCTTCAAGGGGTTTGTTGCTGTAAAACGGTAATACCAACAGGTCTGAAATGGTATTGTAAAGGCTATGATGGTAGTACAACCGAAAGAGGTGGGCGTGAATGGCGGATCATTATTACTCCAAACGACCAGAGACGGCGCATGAACGGCGGAGCCTAGAAACAGTATTGCGAGGTCGTTCATATCGATTTGTCAGCGATTCAGGCGTTTTTTCAAAGCAGGGAATTGATTATGGGAGTCGTGTGCTGATTGAAGCCATGCAGCTTCCTGCACAAGCCTCGGTATTAGATGTAGGATGTGGTTACGGGCCGATTGGTTTGGCGGCGGCAACGCTTGTCCCAGATGGGCATGTTACGATGGTTGATATTAACGAGCGAGCTGTTCAATTAGCCGTTGAAAATGCGGAACGTAATGGGATTAAGAATGTCACTATTAAACAAAGTGATTTGTTTGATGAAGTGCGGCATGAACGTTTTGATGTGGTCTTAACGAACCCTCCTATACGTGCAGGGAAAGAAACGGTGCATACCATTTTTGAGCTTGCATATGAGCATCTAAACGAGGGTGGAGCTTTGTGGGTGGTCATTCAGAAGAAGCAGGGAGCCCCTTCGGCGAGCGCTAAAATAGAGAGTCTTTTTGGTTATGTAGAGGAAGTTACGAAGGATAAAGGATATCGGATTTTGAAGGCTGAAAAAAAGCCTTAGAAAAATGCAATAGGACTATTGACTTGAATCCTCGGCTGTGATAACATTATAAAATGTCAGTATTAGGATGCCCTCCATGGCTTTAGTTTGTTGAAATGTCAATAGATTTATACGTAGCAGAGTATAGTATTTATCTCTATTACGTATAATATAACCATTTTGGGCAAATCTACAAGTGATGAAGATCTTCCGGTAAGAGGATTCTGCAGATACGTCGCTCTTTTTTCGAATGCATTCGAGTAAGGGCTTTTCTGTATTTGTAAGATCGAATCTTCTGTATGTGTCTTATTATAAGGTCACAAACAGAGGTTCGCAATGTATTTTTAAAGTGAGTAGACATGAGGGGTGAGTTTAAGTTGGCAGGACATCTTGTTCAATATGGTCGACGCACTCGGCGCAGTTATGCACGTATTAATGAGGTACTCGAGGTTCCCAACCTGATTGAGATCCAACAAAAATCATATGATTGGTTTTTGGAGGAAGGATTACGGGAAATGTTTCGGGATATTTCTCCAATTCAAGATTTCACAGGAAATCTGATTTTGGAGTTTATCGATTACTCTCTCGGAGAACCCAAATATACCGTTGACGACGCAAAAGAACGCGACGTTACGTATGCGGCACCGCTTCGGGTAAAAGTCCGGCTTATTAATAAGGAAACCGGGGAAGTAAAAGAGCAGGAAGTATTCATGGGAGACTTCCCGCTGATGACTGAAACGGGTACGTTTATTATTAACGGTGCGGAACGGGTTATTGTCAGCCAGTTGGTTCGCTCTCCCAGCGTCTATTTCAGCACAAAAGTCGACAAGAATGCGAAAACAACATACACCGCAACGGTAATTCCTAACCGGGGGGCTTGGCTCGAACTGGAGATGGATGCGAAGGATATTATCTATGTCCGGATTGACCGTACCCGTAAAATTCCGGTTACGGTGTTGCTGCGTGCACTTGGCTTTGGCACTGATGCTGAGATTCTGGATTTGCTCGGCAATGACGAATATATCCGCAACACACTTGATAAAGACAACACGGATTCCACGGAGAAAGCGCTGATTGAAATTTATGAGCGTCTTCGTCCGGGTGAGCCACCTACATTGGATAATGCAAAGAGCTTGCTTGTTGCACGCTTCTTTGATCCAAAACGTTATGATCTGGCCAACGTAGGCCGTTACAAAATCAATAAAAAGCTTCACATCAAAAACCGTCTGTTCAATCAACGCCTAGCTGAGACACTGATTGATACAACAACTGGTGAAATTATCGCTGAAGCAGGGCAAATGGTAGACCGCCGCTTGTTGGACGAGATTTTGGCACAACTAGAAGAGTCGGTTGGACACCGTACGTATCATGTTGCTAGTGGCGTATTGGAAAGCAATGATATTCCGCTTCAAACGATCGATGTATTCTCGCCAATCGAAGACGGTAAAGTAGTAAAACTGATTGCCAATGGAAATATCGATAAATCGGTTAAGAACATTACGCCTGCCGATATTATTTCCTCCATCAGTTATTTTATTAACTTGCTTCACGGAATCGGAAGTACGGACGACATTGACCATTTGGGTAACCGTCGTTTGCGTTCTGTAGGTGAGTTGCTCCAAAATCAGTTCCGTATTGGTCTGTCCCGTATGGAACGCGTGGTACGCGAAAGAATGTCAATTCAGGATGCTAATGTAATTACGCCACAAGCGCTGATTAACATACGTCCGGTCATTGCGTCGATTAAAGAGTTCTTTGGTAGCTCTCAGCTGTCTCAGTTCATGGATCAGACAAACCCGCTTGCTGAACTAACACACAAACGTCGTTTGTCTGCACTCGGACCCGGCGGTTTGACGCGCGAACGCGCGGGCATGGAAGTACGTGACGTCCATCCGAGTCACTACGGCCGTATGTGTCCTATCGAGACACCAGAGGGACCAAACATTGGTTTGATCAACTCTTTGTCAACTTTTGCACGTATCAACGAATACGGATTTATCGAAGCTCCTTATCGCTGGGTAGATCCGAAGACTGGAAAAGTTACAGATCAGATTGATTACCTGACTGCTGATGAAGAAGATAACTACATCGTTGCTCAGGCAAATGCGGAATTGACGGAAGAAAACACCTTTAAGGATGAAGTCGTTATTGTTCGCTATAACAAGCAGTCTGATAACATTATTCCAATGGCAAGTAGCCGTGTCGATTACATGGACGTATCACCTAAACAGGTTGTATCGGTCGCAACTGCTCTGATCCCGTTCCTGGAGAATGATGACTCGAACCGTGCATTGATGGGTTCCAACATGCAGCGGCAGGCTGTCCCATTGCTGATTCCGAAAGCGCCTTTGGTAGGAACAGGGATGGAACATAAGTCTGCAAAAGATTCCGGTGTGTGCGTTGTGTCCAAGTACAACGGGGTGATTGAACGTTCTTCGGCTAACGAAATTTGGCTGCGTCGTATTGAAACAGTAGATGGCGCTGAAGTCAAAGGCGATATTGTTAAGTATAAATTACACAAATTTATGCGTTCTAACCAAGGAACATGCATCAACCAGCGTCCAATCGTAAACAGAGGCGATATTGTCAAAGTTGGCGATATTCTTGCTGACGGTCCTTCCACCGAGATGGGTGAGTTGGCACTGGGACGTAACGTTGTCGTAGCGTTCATGACTTGGGAAGGTTACAACTACGAGGATGCGATCTTGCTGAGCGAGAAGCTGGTTAAAGAGGATGTATATACCTCGATCCATATCGAGGAATACGAATCTGAAGCCCGTGATACGAAACTTGGACCAGAAGAAATCACTCGTGATATTCCGAATGTCGGTGAAGAAGCGCTTCGCAATCTAGATGAGCGCGGCATCATTCGCATCGGTGCTGAAATCGCCGCAGGTGACATTCTTGTTGGTAAAGTAACACCTAAGGGTGTAACTGAGTTGACAGCTGAAGAACGTCTCTTGCATGCAATCTTCGGTGAGAAGGCGCGCGAGGTTCGTGATACTTCCTTGAGAGTTCCTCACGGAACCGACGGAATCGTCGTAGATGTTAAAGTATTTACACGTGAAAATGGCGATGAGCTGCCACCGGGTGTAAACCAGTTGGTACGCGTCTATATTGCTCAAAAACGTAAAATTTCCGAAGGCGATAAAATGGCCGGACGTCACGGTAACAAGGGTGTCGTTGCCCGTATTCTGCCTGAAGAAGATATGCCGTTCTTGCCAGATGGCACGCCAGTACAAGTCGTACTGAATCCGCTGGGCGTACCTTCACGGATGAACATCGGACAGGTGCTTGAAGTGCATTTGGGTATGGCTGCAATGCGTCTTGGTATTCATGTGGCAACTCCAGTATTCGATGGTGCCAAGGAGTATGACGTATTTGATACGATGGAAGAAGCGGGTATGCAACGCAATGGTAAGACAGTGTTGTATGATGGGCGTACAGGTGATCGTTTTGAACGTGAAGTTACGGTCGGTGTCATGCACATGATCAAACTGGCGCACATGGTCGACGATAAGATCCATGCTCGTTCTACAGGCCCTTACTCTCTCGTTACGCAGCAACCGTTGGGTGGTAAAGCTCAATTCGGTGGTCAGCGCTTCGGGGAGATGGAAGTATGGGCACTGGAAGCCTACGGTGCGGCGTATACGCTTCAGGAAATTTTGACTGTGAAATCCGATGACGTGGTTGGACGTGTTAAAACTTACGAATCCATCGTCAAAGGTGAAAATGTCCCAGAACCGGGTGTTCCTGAATCATTCAAGGTCTTGATCAAAGAGCTGCAAAGCTTGGGTATGGACGTGAAGATTCTGTCTGAAGACGAACAAGAGATCGAAATGAGAGAGCTTGATGATGAGGATGATACAACTGGCGATAAGCTGAGTTTGAATCTGGAAGGCTCTGAGGTTGGCGTAGAGTAGTTTGACTGCTGACTGACTCATATCAGCTTTGTTATATGCCTTAATCCATTTTGAATGGATCGGGCCTCTTGATACCGCCCGGTGCTGCCGGGCGGTATCAAACCTAA
Source organism: Paenibacillus ottowii (assembly GCF_006874425.1). Taxonomy (GTDB): domain Bacteria; phylum Bacillota; class Bacilli; order Paenibacillales; family Paenibacillaceae; genus Paenibacillus; species Paenibacillus ottowii. Next base: position 34,368 of record NZ_VIJZ01000018.1, on the reverse strand, counting down.
AAACTCAGGATTTGGTTAAGGAGGGTTGCTCCTTGTTGGACGTTAACAATTTCGAATATATGAAAATCGGGCTTGCTTCCCCCGAAAAGATTCGTTCTTGGTCCCGCGGAGAAGTCAAAAAACCGGAGACGATTAACTATCGTACGCTTAAACCGGAAAAAGAAGGACTATTTTGCGAGAAGATTTTCGGACCTACGAAAGACTGGGAATGTCATTGTGGTAAGTACAAACGTGTACGGTATAAAGGTGTTGTCTGCGACCGTTGTGGAGTAGAAGTTACTCGCGCTAAGGTTCGCCGTGAACGTATGGGCCACATTGAGTTGGCTGCTCCTGTATCGCACATTTGGTACTTCAAAGGCATTCCGAGTCGTATGGGTCTTGCTCTTGATATGTCTCCAAGATCTTTGGAAGAGATCATTTACTTCGCATCTTATGTTGTAACCGATCCAGGAGATACGCCTTTGGAGAAAAAGCAACTCCTGTCCGAGAAAGAATATCGCAGCTACCGTGAGAAATATGGCTACGGATTCCAGGCGGGAATGGGTGCTGAAGCGGTTAAAAAGCTTCTTCAAGACTTGGATATAGACAAAGAATTGGAATTTTTGAAAGAAGAGCTGCGTACAGCTCAGGGACAACGTCGAAACCGTGCGATCAAACGCCTTGAAGTTATTGAGGCATTCCGTAATTCCGGTAACCAACCGGATTGGATGATCATGGACGTACTGCCTGTTATACCTCCTGAGCTTCGTCCGATGGTACAGCTGGATGGTGGACGTTTTGCTACTTCTGACCTTAATGATCTGTATCGTCGTGTTATTAACCGTAATAACCGTCTGAAACGCCTGTTAGATCTGGGTGCGCCAGATATTATCGTGCAAAATGAAAAACGGATGCTGCAGGAAGCTGTTGACGCTCTGATTGATAATGGTCGTCGTGGTCGTCCTGTTACAGGTCCGGGTAATCGTCCTTTGAAATCCCTCAGCCACATGCTGAAAGGTAAACAAGGACGTTTCCGTCAAAACTTGCTCGGGAAACGTGTTGACTATTCCGGTCGTTCCGTTATCGTAGTAGGTCCGTACTTGAAGATGTACCAATGTGGTCTACCGAAAGAAATGGCGCTAGAGCTGTTCAAGCCTTTTGTAATGAAAGAGCTTGTGAACAAAGGTTTGGCACACAACATCAAGAGCGCGAAACGTAAGGTGGAGCGCGTGAGTGCTGAAGTATGGGACGTACTTGAAGAAGTAATCAAGGAACATCCAGTTCTTCTAAACCGTGCCCCTACGCTGCATAGACTGGGGATTCAAGCGTTTGAACCAATCTTGGTTGAAGGCCGTGCGATTCGTTTGCATCCGCTCGTATGTACGGCATATAATGCCGATTTTGACGGTGACCAAATGGCGGTTCACGTTCCGTTGTCTGCGGAGGCTCAAGCTGAAGCTCGTTTGCTCATGCTGGCATCCGGCAACATTTTGAATCCAAAAGACGGCAAGCCTGTTGTTACTCCTTCCCAGGATATGGTCCTTGGCTCATTCTATTTGACTATGGATAACAAGGAAGAAGAAGGAAGTAACATGATCCTTCGCAACCCGAATGAGGCGATCTCAGCTTATCAGCGTGGAACTGCGGGGCTTCATGCCCGTGTAGCTATTCCGGTTAAGGCGTTGAATAAAACGAGCTTTACAGAGAAGCAACAGGATGCAATGTTGATTACAACTGTGGGTAAAATTATCTTTAATGAGATATTCCCAGCAAGCTTCCCGTATATCAATGATGCTACTCGCGCTAACCTGCTTTATGGTACTGCTGAAGAGTTCTTTGTTTATGAGAAGGGTGTAAATCTTACTGAAGCCATTCAGAACGCTCCACAAGCTAGTGGAGTGGGTAAGGATTACCTTGGTAATATCATCGCCCGTTGCTTTGAGATTTACCACACAACAGAAACGGCTGTGATTTTGGATAAGATCAAACAGCTTGGCTTTACTTATTCCACTCGTGCAGGTGTAACGGTTGCTGTGGCAGACGTAGTTGTACCTCAAGAGAAACAGGATATTCTTAAAGCGTCTGACGATAAAGCACAAGTCGTAACGAATCAGTATCGTCGTGGTCTGATTACGAACGAGGAGCGCTATGACCGGATTATCGATATTTGGTCCAAGGCTAAAGATGATATCACAGACATTTTGATGAAATCCATGGATCGCTACAACTCCATCATGATGATGGTTGACTCCAAAGCGCGTGGTAACAAATCACAGATTACTCAGCTCGGCGGTATGCGCGGACTGATGGCGAATCCATCGGGTCGTATTATCGAGCTCCCAATCAAATCGAATTTCCGTGAAGGTCTGACAGTACTCGAGTACTTCATCTCCACACACGGAGCGCGTAAAGGTTTGGCGGATACAGCGTTACGTACAGCTGACTCTGGTTACCTGACTCGTCGTCTCGTTGACGTGGCACAAGATGTTATCGTGCGCGAAGATGACTGCGGAACGGATAAAGGCTTTACAGTAAGCCGCATCCAGGACGGTAAAGAAGTAATTGAGGACCTGTACGATCGTTTGGAAGGTCGTTATTGCTTCGAAACCGTACGTCATCCTGAGACTGGTGAGATTTTGGCTAGACGCAACGAACTGATTGACTCCAACAAAGCTGAAGCGATTGTTAAAGCTGGTGTAGAAAAAGTCCAAATTCGTTCCGTGCTAAGTTGCCGTGCCAAACATGGCGTTTGCAAAAAATGCTACGGTCGTAATCTGGCTACTGGCAAACACGTTGAGATTGGTGAAGCGGTTGGTATTATCGCGGCTCAATCCATCGGTGAACCAGGGACACAGCTCACCATGCGTACGTTCCACACAGGTGGTGTAGCGGGCGATGATATCACGCAAGGTTTGCCTCGTATTCAGGAGCTTTTTGAAGCACGTAATCCTAAAGGTCAGGCAACCATCAGTGAAATTGACGGTGTAGTTAAAGAGGTTCGCGAAGGGAAAGACCGTCGCGAAATCGACATTCAGGGTGAAGCTGAAACAAAAACCTATTCGGTTACTTATGGTTCACGTCTGCGCGTAAGCGAAGGCATGACTGTTGAAGCCGGGGACGAACTGACGGATGGTTCGATTGACCCTAAAGAAATGCTGCGTATTAAAGGTATTCGCGGGGTACAGAACTATATCCTCCAGGAAGTTCAACGTGTATATCGGAACCAGGGTGTAGAAATCAACGACAAGCACGTAGAAGTTATGATTCGCCAAATGTTGCGTAAGATCCGTATCATTGATGCGGGTGACACGACACTTCTTCCAGGTTCATTTGTTGATGTGCATGAGTATGAGAATGCAAACAAGATAGCTATTCTCAGTGGCCAAGAGCCAGCAGTAGCCAAACCAGTTCTTCTTGGTATCACCAAGGCGTCCTTGGAAACTGACTCCTTCTTGTCAGCGGCTTCCTTCCAGGAAACTACTCGTGTCTTGACAGACGCAGCTATCAAAGGAAAAGTCGATCAGTTGCTTGGTCTGAAAGAAAATGTAATTATTGGTAAATTGATCCCTGCGGGAACAGGTATGAACCGTTATCGTAGCGTGAAATTTGCCCAGCCTGAAGAGGGGCAGTCCTCATCTGAGGAGCTTGAACCCATTTCAGCTGAGTAACATAAAAATAGTATAATGAGCCCGGAACACCGTAGATATAAGCTTTGGGTAAAAGCTACAGCAACGGTGCTCCGGCGCTTCTTATGAAAAAGTAACGTACTACTTTGTTTGAATAGATTATAGTTGATAATTGTCTTGACATTGTTCATAGTCAATGCTAATATAGCAAAGGTGCGTGAGCAGCCTATATGCTATTGGGTCTTTTCGGAGGAATGAGATATGTCTAAAGAACAGGGACTACAAGATGCTCATGTCAAAATCGGTACCAAACAAACCATTCGTATGGTAGAATTGGGCTTCGCCTCAGAAGTATATGTGGCAGAAGATGCAGATCAGCGTCTCACTTCCAACATCATTGATTTGTGCGATAAGCAAGGAGTCAAAGTGACTCTCGTAGACACAATGAAAAATCTCGGAGCTGCATGCGGGATTGAAGTAGGGGCCGCGATGGTTGCTATCGTAAAACAATAGGGTAAGGAACGTTTTTGTCTAGGGAATCGTTATTCTTGGCGGCAAAGACTTTTCATTTGTTCTTTTATGAACCGCCTGGGTCTGTGGGCTTAGATAAGGTTTGTAAAGTAACAGCAAAAATTGAGGAAGGGGGTGGCAACCAACATGCCAACTATTAACCAACTGGTTCGTAAAGGACGTCAAGCCAAAATCGAGAAATCGAAATCACCAGCTTTGCAAAAAGGTTTTAATGCCTTGAAACGTGAAGCTACTGACATCAGTGCCCCACAAAAACGTGGAGTATGCACTCGTGTAGGTACTATGACTCCGAAAAAACCAAACTCCGCACTTCGTAAATATGCTCGTGTTCGCTTGACGAACCGTGTAGAGGTGACTGCTTACATTCCAGGTATTGGACATAACCTTCAAGAACACAGCGTAGTGCTGATTCGTGGCGGTCGTGTAAAAGACCTTCCGGGTGTGCGTTATCACATCGTTCGCGGTGCTTTGGATACTGCAGGCGTAAATAACCGCATGCAAGCTCGTTCCAAATACGGCGCAAAACGCCCTAAAGCTAAAAAATCCTAATGAATATAAACCGCGTATGCAGGTTTAACATGTAAGAAAGGGGGATATCCATGCCACGCAAAGGTCCAGTTACCAAAAGAGACGTGTTGCCAGATCCGGTATACAACAGCAAGTTGGTTACTCGCTTGATCAACCGCATCATGCTCGACGGAAAAAGAGGCGTTGCTCAAAGCATTCTGTATAATGCGTTCAAGCTTATCCAAGAACGTACGGGGAATGACCCGATGGAAGTTTTTGAAGCAGCTATCAAGAATATCATGCCAGTCCTGGAAGTTAAAGCACGCCGTGTCGGCGGTGCCAACTACCAAGTACCAATCGAGGTAAAACCAGAAAGACGTACGTCCCTGGGATTACGTTGGCTCGTAAACTACTCCCGCAACCGCGGCGAGAAAACTATGGAAGAACGTTTGGCGGCTGAGATTATCGATGCTTCCAACAACACAGGCGCTTCCGTGAAAAAACGTGAAGACACGCACAAAATGGCTGAAGCGAACAAAGCGTTTGCTCACTATCGTTGGTAGGATTCAGCTTAAAAAAATAACTTCAATTTTGAAGGGAGACCCATTTCATGGCAAGAGAGTTCTCCTTGAAAAATACACGTAATATCGGGATCATGGCTCATATTGACGCGGGTAAAACCACAACAACAGAGCGGATCTTGTTCTACACAGGCCGTACGCACAAAATCGGTGAAGTTCACGAAGGTGCTGCAACAATGGACTGGATGGAGCAAGAACAAGAGCGCGGAATCACGATTACTTCCGCTGCGACGACCGCTGCCTGGAAAGGTCACCGCGTCAATATCATCGACACCCCGGGGCACGTTGACTTCACTGTTGAAGTTGAACGTTCCCTTCGTGTATTGGACGGAGCAGTTGGTGTTTTCAGTGCGAAAGAAGGCGTTGAGCCTCAGTCTGAAACTGTATGGAGACAGGCTGATCGCTATGGCGTTCCACGTATCGCATATGTAAACAAAATGGATATTATTGGTGCCGACTTCTTGAACGTTGTAGCTGATATGCGTGATCGCCTTCAAGCGAACGCAGTTGCGATTCAACTTCCAATCGGTGCAGAAAATGACTTTTTAGGTATCATTGATATCGTTGGACAAAAGGCATATATGTACAAAGATGACCTTGGTCAAAATATCGAAGAAACCGAAATTCCTGCGGAATACAAAGACAAAGTCGAAGAACTCCGCAACGAATTGATTGAGAAGGTTGCTGAACTGGACGAAGATTTGACTATGAAATACCTTGAAGGTGAAGAGATCACGGTTGAAGAAATTAAAGCCGCTCTCCGCAAAGGTGTTGTAGAAGTTAAGATCTTCCCAGTTATCTGTGGATCTTCTTACCGTAACAAAGGTGTTCAGTTAATGCTGGATGCTGTTGTTGATTACCTGCCAGCTCCTATTGATGTACCGAGTATTCAAGGTCATCTGGAAGATGGTACAGAAGTTGAACGTCATTCTTCTGATGAAGAGCCTTTCTCCGCATTGGCCTTCAAAATTATGACGGACCCTTACGTTGGTAAGTTGACATTCTTCCGCGTATACTCCGGTGTGCTTCAATCCGGTTCCTACGTATTGAATGCAACAAAGGGCAAACGTGAACGTATCGGACGTATTCTTCAAATGCATGCGAACAGCCGTCAAGAAATCACTGAAGTATACTCCGGTGACATTGCGGCAGCCGTAGGTTTGAAAGATACAGGTACAGGTGATACACTGTGTGATGAGAAGAATCCAGTTATTCTCGAGTCCATGAATTTCCCTGATCCGGTTATCGAAATCGCGGTTGAGCCTAAAACCAAAGCTGACCAAGACAAAATGGCAGTTGCACTCGGTAAGTTGACCGAAGAAGATCCAACTCTTCGCGCTTCTACTAACGAAGAAACTGGCCAAACTATCTTGGCGGGTATGGGTGAGCTTCACTTGGACATTATCATTGACCGCATGCGTCGTGAGTTCAAAGTGGAAACTAATGTAGGTAAACCACAAGTAGCATACCGTGAAACATTCCGTGCTCCAGCACGTGTTGAAGGTAAGTTTGTTCGTCAATCCGGTGGTCGTGGTCAATATGGTCACGTATGGGTTGAGTTCGAACCACTTGAAGCAGGTACAGGTAGCCAGTTTGAAAGCAAGGTTGTCGGTGGTTCTGTTCCAAGAGAATACATCGGACCTGCACTTGCTGGTATTGAAGAGCAAATGAAAAACGGTGTCCTGGCTGGCTTCCCGCTGGTGGACGTTAAAGCTACAATCGTGGATGGATCATACCATGATGTCGATTCCAATGAAATGGCATTTAAAATTGCCGGCTCAATGGCGCTGAAAGCAGCGAAAGACAAATGTAAACCTGTATTGCTTGAGCCGATTATGAAAGTTGAAGTAACGGTTCCAGAGGAATACATGGGAGACGTAATGGGTATGTTGAACTCCCGTCGTGGTCGGATTGAAGGTATGGATTCCCGTGGTGGTGCCCAAATCATTCGTGCAATGGTTCCATTGTCCGAAATGTTTGGATATTCCACTACACTTCGTTCCGGTACACAAGGACGCGGTGTGTTCTCCATGGAGCTTCATCACTATGAAGAAGTTCCGAAGAGCATCGCTGAAGAGATCGTTGCTAAAACCAAAGGCGGCGAGTAATACAATGTATTAGCTGATCGGATACTCTCGTTTTAGAAGTTTCCGACAGCCTAAAATAAAACATGTTATTGAGGAGGAATTGTTCAAATGGCAAAGGCTAAGTTTGAACGTAACAAACCGCACGTTAATATCGGTACAATTGGTCACGTCGATCATGGTAAAACAACTTTGACTGCTGCAATCACAACTGTACTTTCCAAAACTTACGGTGGTGCTGCTGTAGCATTCGATCAAATCGATAAAGCTCCAGAAGAGCGCGAACGCGGTATCACAATCTCCACTGCACACGTGGAATATGAAACACCTAACCGTCACTATGCACACGTTGACTGCCCAGGTCACGCTGACTATGTTAAAAACATGATCACTGGTGCTGCTCAAATGGACGGAGCGATTCTGGTTGTATCCGCAGCTGACGGCCCTATGCCACAAACTCGCGAACACATCCTCTTGTCCCGTCAAGTAGGTGTTCCATACATCGTAGTATTCCTGAACAAATGCGACATGGTTGAAGACGAAGAGTTGCTGGAATTGGTTGAAATGGAAGTTCGCGACTTGCTGAGCGAGTATGACTTCCCAGGCGACGACACTCCAATCACTCGCGGTTCCGCTCGTGAAGCACTGCAAAACCCAGATGGCGATTGGGCTAAGAAAATCGTTGAAATGTTCGAAACAATCGACACTTACATCCCAACTCCAGAACGCGACACTGACAAGCCTTTCCTTATGCCTGTCGAGGACGTATTCTCCATCACTGGTCGTGGTACAGTTGCTACAGGCCGTGTAGAGCGTGGTACAGTTAAAGTGGGCGACGAAATCGAAATCATCGGTATTCAAGAAGAATCCCGTAAATCCGTAGTAACAGGCGTAGAAATGTTCCGTAAATTGCTTGATTCCGCTCAAGCTGGTGACAACATCGGCGCACTGCTTCGCGGTGTAGATCGTGCACAAATTGAGCGTGGTCAAGTATTGGCTAAGCCAGGTTCTGTTAACCCACATACAGAATTCTCTGCTCAAATCTACGTTTTGACTAAAGAAGAAGGTGGACGTCACAAACCTTTCTTCACTGGTTACCGTCCACAGTTCTACTTCCGTACAACTGACGTAACTGGTATCATCACTTTGCCAGAGGGTTCCGAAATGGTAATGCCTGGTGATAACATTACAGTTACTGTTCAACTGATCAGCCCAATCGCGATTGAAGAAGGAACTAAGTTCTCCATTCGTGAAGGTGGCCGCACAGTTGGTGCAGGCGCTGTAGCAACAATCTCTAAATAATAAGGCTACGAACCTTGAATATAGCAACATTGTACTGGAACGAGTAACATCGTATTGGAACGAAGTAAAACGAGCCCCTGCCATGGTGCGGGGGCTTTTCTCTTGAAGAAGAACAGCGAGCTGCGAGCACAATTGTTATCTTTGAAAATAAGATATATTGTTTTTTCGTTTTTGCTTGCAATAGGCAGAACTATTCGATATAATAACTAATGTTGTTTGTGACTGTGCGATGATGTGAGAGGTTACTGACACACCCGGCCCCTTTGCCATGGGAGGGCTGTTAGAAAATTTTCACGGAGTATGTCCGATACCAAATTGGGCGATAGAAGGAGGGACTAAAATGGCAAAGCAAAAAATTCGTATTCGTTTGAAAGCTTACGATCACAGAATTCTTGATCAATCCGCTGAGAAAATTGTTGAAACAGCTAAACGTTCGGGTGCAGGTGTTTCCGGACCAATTCCGCTGCCAACTGAAAAACAAATCATTACTATTCTCCGTGCGGTACACAAGTACAAGGATTCTCGGGAACAATTCGAAATGCGCACACACAAGCGTTTGATCGATATTGTTAATCCGACTCCACAAACTGTGGATGCCTTGATGCGCTTGGACCTGCCGTCCGGTGTAGATATCGAAATTAAATTGTAATATGTAATTAGGAAAAGAAAAGAGGTGTCAACATGAAAGGTATCTTAGGAAAAAAACTCGGAATGACTCAAGTGTTTACCCCTGAAGGTAACGTACTTGCTGTTACGGTTATCGAAGCTGGTCCTTGTGTTGTTCTGCAAAAGAAAGATCTGGAAAACGATGGATACGAAGCTATCCAACTCGGATTCTCTGATAAAAAAGAAAAAAGATCCAATAAACCTGAAGCAGGACATGCTAAAAAAGCAAATACTGCGCCTAAGCGCTACGTTCGTGAACTTCGTGGCATCGACCTTGCTGCGTACGAGGTTGGCCAAGAACTGAAGGCTGATGTCTTCACAGAAGGCGAATTCGTTGACGTAACAGGTATTTCTAAAGGTAAAGGTTTTGCCGGCGTTATCAAACGTTGGGGACAAAGCCGCGGACCAATGGCACACGGCTCGCGTTATCACAGAGGTCCAGGTTCTATGGGTTCCATTCAAGCTAACCGCGTTCCTAAAGGTAAACACCTGCCAGGACACATGGGGCATGAAACGGTAACGATCCAACGCCTTGAAGTTGTTAAGATCGATACAGAACGTAATGTATTGCTCGTGAAAGGATCCATTCCAGGACCTAAAAACAGCTTCGTTAAAGTATTAGAAACGGTGAAAAAATAATTAACTGAAGAAAGGAGGAACACAAAATGCCAAAAGTAGCACTATTTAATATTAGCGGCAGCCAAGTTGGCGAAATTGAATTAAACGATGCAGTATTCGGTATTGAACCGAATAAACACGTTCTTCATGACGCTGTTGTTATGCAATTGGCTTCCCTGCGTCAAGGTACTCACAAAGTAAAAGGACGTTCTGAAGTACGTGGCGGCGGACGTAAACCTTGGAAACAAAAAGGTACTGGTCGCGCTCGTCAAGGTTCGATTCGTGCACCACAATGGGTTGGTGGCGGTACTGTATTCGGTCCGACTCCACGCAGCTATGCTTACAAATTGCCTAAAAAAGTTCGTCGTCTGGCGATCAAATCGGCATTGTCATCCAAAGTGATTGAGAATGAAATCATCGTATTGGACGCTCTTACACTGAACGGACCTAAAACGAAAGAATTCGCAGCCATTTTGAATAACCTTAAAGCTGATCGTAAAGCATTGATTGTAGCTCCTAGCTATGATGATAATGTAGCACTGTCCGCTCGTAATATTCCTGGTGTGAAGTTTGTAGCCGCAGACGGCATTAATGTTCTTGATGTGCTTGGACACGACAAACTGATCATTACGAAGGAAGCAGTTCAGAAGGTAGAGGAGGTGCTCGCGTAATGAAGGATCCTCGTGATATTATCAAACGTCCGATTATCACCGAACGTACGGCTGGTATGATGAATGACTTGAAATATGTTTTCGAAGTTGACATTCGTTCCAATAAAGTCGAAGTTAAGAAAGCAATCGAAGCGATTTTTAACGTGAAAGTAAGTAATGTTAATACACTTCGTGTGCCTGCGAAACCAAAACGCTACGGACGTCATTCCGGCTATACGAGCGAGTGGAAAAAAGCGTTCGTAACGCTGAGCAAAGACAGTAAGCCGCTTGAGTTTTTTGAAACAGTATAATTGAATCTGTAAAGTAAGGAGGGAAACTCAGTGCCAATTAAAAAGTATAAACCGACGTCCCCGGCCAGACGTGCAATGTCTGTATCTACTTTCGAGGAGATCACAACAAATCAGCCCGAGAAATCGTTGCTAGCACCTCTGAGCAAGCAAGCTGGACGTAATAACCAAGGTAAAATTACAGTTCGTCATCATGGCGGCGGACACAAACGTAAATATCGTATTATTGACTTCAAACGTAACAAAGATGGAATACCGGGCCGCGTTGCTACGATCGAATATGATCCAAACCGTACGTCCAACATCGCACTTATCCACTATGTGGATGGTGAAAAACGTTACATCATCGCTCCTAAAGGTCTGAAAGTAGGAGATGTAGTGGTATCCGGTCCGGACTCCGATATTAAAATCGGTAACTCCTTGCCGTTGGAAAACATTCCAGTAGGTACGGTTATCCACAATATCGAATTGAAACCGGGTAAAGGTGGCCAACTCGTTCGTGCTGCTGGTACGGAAGCCCAACTTCTTGGTAAAGAAGAGAAGTATGTTACAATTCGTTTGACCTCTGGTGAAGTACGTCGCATTCTGAAAGTTTGCCGTGCTACAATCGGTTCTGTAGGTAACGAAGACCACGAGCTTGTTAAGATCGGTAAAGCTGGTCGTAGTCGTTGGTTGGGACAACGTCCTGAAGTTCGCGGTGTTGTTATGAACCCTAACGATCACCCACACGGTGGTGGTGAAGGTCGCGCTCCAATCGGACGTAAATCTCCAATGTCTCCATGGGGCAAACCAACCCTTGGTTACAAAACACGTAAAAAAGGTAAAGCATCTGATAAGTACATCGTTCGTCGTCGTACTAAGTAATAAAACGTGCGCTTAAGTCGCACGTTAACATATTAAAGAACGATTACGTTTTAACGAAGGGAGGATTCACAAATGGGTCGCAGTCTCAAAAAAGGACCATTTATTGATGGTTACCTGTTGAAAAAAGTAGAGGTTTTGAACGAGTCTGACAAAAAAGTCGTGATCAAAACTTGGTCCCGTCGCTCTACGATTTTCCCGCAATTTATCGGACACACGTTTGGTGTATATGATGGTCGTAAACACGTACCTGTATACGTAACGGAAGATATGGTTGGACACAAATTGGGCGAATTCGCTCCAACGCGTACGTACAAAGGCCATACAGATGACGATAAGAAAACAAGAAGATAATCAACACAGCGTAGTGTTTGAGAGGAGGTAACTCAATGGAAGCAAAAGCACATGCTAAGTCCGTGCGGATTTCCGCTCGCAAAGTGAAACTTGTTATCGATTTGATTCGTGGCAAGCAGGTAGGTGAGGCGATTGCAATTCTTCGTCACACTCCGAAATCCGCTTCTCCAGTCGTTGAGAAATTGTTGAATTCTGCGATCGCGAATGCAGATCACAACTACTCTATGGACGTAAATAAATTGGTAGTGTCTGAGGTTTTTGTAAACCAAGGCCCTACAATGAAACGATTCCGCCCGCGTGCAATGGGTCGTGCAAGCCGCATCAACAAACGCACCAGTCATATTACTCTGGTGGTATCTGAAAAATAAGGAGGGAAAACGTGTGGGCCAAAAGGTAAATCCCGTCGGACTCCGAATCGGTATTATCCGTGATTGGGAATCCAAATGGTATGCAGGCAAAGATTTCGGTGATCTTTTGCTGGAAGACGTTAAGATTCGTGAGCATCTGAAAAAAAGATTGAAAGACTCCGCTGTATCCCGTGTTGAAATCGAGAGAGCAGCTAACCGTGTCAACGTAACGATTCACACTGCGAAACCAGGTATGGTTATCGGTAAGGGTGGTTCCGAAGTTGAAAATCTGCGTAATGAAATCACTAAAATCGCAGGCGGTAAAAAGGTACACATCAATATCTCTGAAATTAAAAATCCTGAACTGGATGCAATTCTCGTTGCTGAAAGCATTGCACAACAATTGGAACGTCGTGTTTCTTTCCGTCGTGCGTTGAAACAAGCAATCCAAAGAACTATGCGTTCCGGTGCAAAAGGAATTAAAACTCAAGTAGGCGGACGTCTTGGCGGTGCCGAAATCGCTCGTTCCGAAGGGTACAGCGAAGGAACTGTTCCACTGCATACGCTTCGTGCTGACATCGACTACGGTACAGCAGAGGCTCATACTACTTATGGCCGTCTTGGCGTAAAAGTGTGGATCTATCGTGGAGAGGTTCTTCCTCCAGCTAAGAAACAAGCTCCTCAGGAAGGAGGCAACTAATCATGTTGGTACCTAAACGCGTAAAACATCGTAAACAACAACGTGGTCACATGAAGGGTCGTGCAAAAGGCGGTACTACACTGAATTTTGGTGAGTACGGTTTGCAAGCTACTGAACCAGCATGGATCACTAACCGTCAAATCGAAGCTGCTCGTATTGCGATGACTCGTTACATCAAACGTGGTGGTAAGGTTTGGATTAAAATTTTCCCTGACAAACCAATTACTCAAAAGCCTCTTGAGGTTCGTATGGGTAGTGGTAAAGGTAACGTAGAAAAATGGGTTGCAGTAGTGAAACCAGGTAAGATCATGTTTGAACTTGCTGGTGTACCGGAAGAGATTGCTCGTGAAGCAATGCGTCTTGCCGCTCACAAACTGCCAATCAAAACTAAGTTTGTGAAACGTGAAGAATTGGGTGGTGAAGCAAATGAAGGCTAGTGAATTCCGCAATCTTACCACTGCTGAAATCGAACAAAAGATCTCCGGTTTTAAAGAAGAACTTTTCAACCTTCGTTTTCAACTCGCTACCGGTCAGCTTGATAACCCGACTCGGATCGGCGCTGTGCGTAAGGAAATTGCTCGTGCTAAAACTGTGATCCGTGAAAGAGAACTTGGGATTAGCTAAGATATTAGACCGGGTGGAAATTCCGCCTGTAATTAGGAAGGAGGCCAACAATGAGCGAACGTAATGCCCGTAAAGTATTAGTCGGTAAAGTAGTCAGCGACAAAATGGACAAAACGATTGTGATTGCTGTAGAAACTTACAAAAAACATGATCTCTACCATAAACGCATCAAAGTGACTAAAAAATTCAAAGCTCATGATGAAAACAACACTGCACAAATCGGTGATACTGTTAAAATCATGGAAACTCGCCCTTTGTCCAAAGACAAAAACTGGAGACTGGTCGAAATCGTTGAAAAAGCTGTTATAATCTAATGTAGTGTAGTTTTTCCGAAAGGAGGATAAATAAATGATTCAACCATTTACACGTTTGACTGTAGCCGACAATTCCGGCGCGAAGGAACTGATGTGTATCCGTGTGCTCGGTGGAACGGGACGTCGTACAGCTCAAATTGGTGACCTGATCGTTTGTTCCGTAAAACAAGCAACACCAGGCGGCGTTGTCAAAAAGGGTGATGTAGTAAGAGCGGTTGTTGTTCGTACTAAACGTTCTATCCGCCGTAAAGACGGTTCCTACATCGGATTTGATGAGAACGCAGCAGTGGTCGTTAAAGAAGACAAGAGCCCACGTGGTACTCGTATTTTCGGACCAGTTGCTCGCGAACTTCGTGACAAAGACTTCATGAAAATCGTTTCCTTGGCTCCGGAAGTGATCTAAATTCACCTTAAATTGTGCCCGTAGGAGGTGTACGAAATGCCAAAAGTGAAAAAAGTTCTGGAATCCCATAACAACAAGCTGCACGTCAAAAAAGACGACACTGTTCTGGTGATTACTGGTAAAGATAAAGGTAAAAAAGGTCGCGTTATCGCTGCTTACCCTCGTCAAAACCGTGTGCTTGTGGAAGGTGTTAACATGATTAAAAAACACCAAAAGCCTAATCAGCTGAATCCACAAGGCGGGATCATCGAGAAGGAAGCTCCGATTCACGTTTCCAACGTTATGCACATTGATCCGAAGAGCGGAAAAGTAACTCGTGTTGGTTACAAAGTTTTGGACAATGGCAAAAAAGTACGTATTGCAAAACGTTCAGGCGAAGTGATCGACTAATTATTTTTTTGAAGAAAGGAGGACTATGATTCATGGCAACAACAAGAATGAAAGAACGTTTCTTGAAAGAAATCACTCCTGCTTTGATGCAGAAGTTCAACTATACAACAGTGATGCAAGTGCCTAAAATCGAGAAAGTTGTAATCAACATGGGTGTTGGCGACGCAGTTCAAAACTCCAAAGTGCTTGATTCTGCTCTCAACGACATGCAACTGATCGCTGGTCAAAAGCCAGTTATCACTCGCGCAAAAAAATCTATCGCAGGTTTTAAATTGCGTGAAAACATGCCGATCGGTGTAAAGGTAACACTTCGTGGTGAGCGTATGTATTACTTCTTGGACAAATTGTTCAACATCACACTCCCTCGCGTACGCGACTTCCATGGTGTATCAACAAAAGCTTTCGACGGACGTGGTAACTACACGCTTGGTCTGAAAGAACAGTTGATTTTCCCGGAAATTGAGTACGATCAAGTTGATAAAGTTCGTGGTATGGATATCGTTATCGTAACGACTGCCAAGACTGACGAAGAGTCCCGTGAGCTTCTGACTCAGCTGGGCATGCCTTTCGCGAAATAATGTTGGCATAACGTTTTGGGCGTCTGATTTAAAGACACCCTGTTCTCCGAAACTATTTAGGAGGTGTCAGGCTAAGTGGCAAAAACTTCAATGAAAGTCAAACAACAACGCGCACCAAAGTTTAAAGTTCGTGCTTATACTCGTTGCGAACGTTGTGGTCGTCCACATTCGGTGCTGCAAAAGTTTAAGATCTGCAGAATTTGCTTCCGTGAATTAGCTTATAAAGGCCAGATTCCTGGCGTGAAAAAAGCAAGCTGGTAAAAAGTCCTGTTTGGGAAGGAGGTTTATACACAATGACTATGTCTGATCCAATTGCAGATATGCTTACTCGTATTCGTAACGCGAACACTGTTCGCCACGAAACAGTAGAAATGCCTGCATCTACAATGAAAAAACAAATCGCCGACATCCTGAAACGTGAAGGATTCATTCGTGATGCGGAATTTGTTGAAGATAGCAAACAAGGGATCATCCGTATTTTCTTGAAATACGGTGCGAACAACGAACGTGTTATTACAGGTTTGAAAAGAATCAGTAAACCAGGTCTTCGCGTTTACACGAAGAGCAATGAGATTCCACGCGTTCTGGGTGGACTCGGGATCGCAATCATTTCAACATCCAAAGGAATCATGACTGATAAAGAAGCACGTCAGTCCAAAGCCGGCGGAGAAGTGGTTTGCTACGTTTGGTAATTTAACGTTTAAAAGATAGGAGGTGCAACAGATATGTCCCGTATTGGTCGTAAACCAATCACAGTACCAAGTGGTGTTGACGTGACTTTGAACAACACAGTGATCACAGTTAAAGGTCCTAAAGGAACATTGACTCGTGAGCTTCATAAAGACATGTCCGTTACTGTGGAAAATAATGAAATTAATGTAGTTCGTCCTTCGGACAACAAACTTCACCGCTCTTTGCATGGAACAACCCGCAGCGTTGTCAGCAACATGGTAAGTGGTGTAACTGAAGGCTTTTCAAAATCTCTGGAGCTGGTTGGGGTCGGATATCGTGCAAGCAAATCCGGAGATAAAATCGTTCTGAACGTTGGATACTCTCACCCGGTTGAAATTTCACCGGAAGCGGGCATCGAGTTCGAAGTTCCTTCGAACACTAAAATCATCGTTCACGGAATTGATAAAGAGCGTGTAGGTGCCTATGCTGCTAAAATCCGTTCCGTTCGTGAACCTGAACCGTACAAAGGTAAAGGGATTAAATACGAAGGCGAGCGCATCATCCGTAAAGAAGGTAAAGCCGGTAAGAAGAAATAAGTTTCTTACCGACTTTGTGCGGTCTTTCTACTGGAAAGACTTCGTACTTCTTTTTTACCCAGTGCGTCTTAGTATAAAGACTTAAAAGGCAAACTGAAGGGAGTGAAAACTTGAGATGATTACAAAACAAGATAAAAATAAAGCGCGTGTCAGAAGACATCTGCGTGTACGTAAGAAAATCGAAGGTACGGCTGTACGTCCTCGTTTGAACGTATTCCGCTCTTCCAAGCATATCTATGCACAACTGATTGATGATGTTGCTGGTGTAACTTTGGTTTCTGCATCCACTATGGATAAAGAATTGAGCAGCGAAATCAAAAACGGTGGCAGCGTAGAAGCAGCTCGTAAGGTTGGCGAACTCGTTGCTAAACGTGCGAAAGAAAAAGGCCATGCTAACATTGTATTTGATCGTGGTGGATACTTGTATCATGGACGGATTCAAGCTTTGGCTGATGCAGCTCGCGAAGCAGGCCTTGAATTTTAAGACATTTCTCAAAAGGAGGTTAACGACTTGCGTGTAGATCCGAATACTTTGGAACTGACTGAAAGAGTAGTAAATATTAATCGTGTAGCTAAAGTTGTCAAAGGCGGACGCCGTTTCAGCTTCAGTGCTCTGGTAGTAGTGGGCGACGGCAACGGCTGGGTAGGCGCTGGAATCGGTAAAGCTGGCGAAGTACCTGATGCGATTCGCAAAGGTATTGAAGATGCTAAGAAAAACCTGGTTCACGTTCCACTCGTAGGCACAACAATTCCTCACCTTGTTACAGGTAAGTTCGGTGCTGGCCGGGTTCTGTTGAAACCGGCATCGGAAGGTACTGGAGTTATCGCTGGTGGTCCAGTTCGTGCTGTACTGGAACTCGCTGGTGTAGGTGATATCTTGACAAAATCTTTGGGTTCTTCGAATTCCATGAATATGGTCAATGCGACTTTGGAAGGTTTGTCCCGCTTGAAACGCGCTGAAGATGTTGCTAAATTGCGCGGCAAATCTATCGAAGAGCTGCTGGGCTAAGGAGGGAATATCATGGCGAAATTAGAAATTACCCTCGTTCGTTCGTTGATCGGCCGTCCTGGTACTCAGAGAACGACTGTTAAAACGCTCGGCTTGCGTAAAATCAACCATAAAGTAGTTCAACCCGACAATGCAGCAATTCGCGGGATGATTAATCAAGTTAGCCACTTGGTTTCTGTTAAAGAAATCGAGGCTTAAGAAATAAAGTTTTTAAACAATAATCAAGGAGGTGCAACGAACGATGAAGTTACATGAGCTTTCCCCAGCTCCAGGCTCCCGCAAAGAACGTAAACGTTTGGGTCGTGGTCCTAGTAGCGGTACGGGTAAAACTTCTGGTCGTGGTCATAAAGGTCAAAACGCTCGTTCCGGCGGTGGTGTACGTCCGGGCTTCGAGGGTGGTCAAAACCCACTGTATCGTCGCTTGCCTAAACGCGGTTTCGTAAATCCTACTCGTAAAGAGTATGCGGTTTTGAATATCGAAGATTTGAACAGTTTTGCAGCGGGTACAGAAGTAAGCCCTGAGTTTTTACTGAACAATGGTATTGTGAAGAACGCGAAATCCGGAATTAAAATTCTGGGTAACGGTGAAATCACTGTGAAATTGACAGTTAAAGCGAACAAGTTCTCTCAATCTGCGGTAGAGAAAATTGAAGCTGCCGGCGGTAAAACCGAGGTGATCTAATGTTCAAGACCCTGAAAAATATATGGCGGGTTGAGGATCTTAGAACCCGAATCCTGTTCACCCTGTTTATACTCTTTGTATATCGTATTGGCTCCTTCGTGCCGGTTCCCGGCGTGAATAAGCAGGTCTTTACTTCTCAGGATCAGGCAGGAAGCGAGTTGTTTGGACTCCTTAACACCTTCTCAGGGGGCGCATTGTATCAGTTTTCAATCTTCGCCCTCGGGATTATGCCATATATTACAGCGTCCATCATTGTACAGTTGCTGTCAATGGACGTGATTCCGAAACTTGCGGAATGGGCTAAACAAGGAGAGCATGGTAAAAAGAAATTGGCTCAAATTACACGGTATGGTACTGTAATACTGGGCTTGATCCAAGCATTCGGAACATCGATTGGTTTCAATCGACTGTACGGTGCAGCGATGATTCCAGGCGCTACTTTTGCAGATTATCTGGTTATTGCCATTGTGCTTACAGCAGGAACTACGTTCCTTATGTGGCTAGGTGAGCAAATTACCGAAAAGGGAATCGGCAATGGTATCTCTATTGTAATCTTCGCAGGAATCGCGGCAGGTATTCCAAGACATATTCGTACGATTGTAGAATCTCAGTTTATTCAAGCGGATCAACTGTTTATGAATATTCTGAAGGCAATTATCATTGCCTTGGTGGTTGTTCTGATTATTGTTGGTGTTATCTACATCCAACAGGGTATTCGGAAAATCCCAGTACAATATGCGAAACGTGTAGTTGGCAACAAAATGTACGGTGGCCAGAATACGCATATTCCGATGAAAATCAATGCGGCAGGCGTTATTCCGGTAATCTTTGCGGTATCATTGCTGCAATTCCCGACAATTATTGCGAGTTTCTGGGCAGATCATGCTTGGGCTAAGTGGGTTACCACTTACTTGTATTATGACAAGCCGCTAGGCATGGTTTTGTATGTCGTAATGATTATCGGTTTCACATTCTTCTATACCTTTGTACAGATGAATCCGCAGCAAATGGCCGACAATATGAAGAAAAACGGCGGTTATATCCCAGGCATTCGCCCAGGTAAAGCCACGGAGAAATATTTGACACGAGTAATGTCACGTTTGACAATGACAGGAGCTTTGTTCCTGGCAGTCATATCCGTTTTGCCGGTATTCTTCGGTTCGCTTTCGGGCTTGCCTCGTTCCGTGCAAATTGGCGGTACTTCATTGCTCATCATTATTGGTGTAGCATTGGATACGATGAAGCAAATCGAAAGCCAACTGATCAAACGCCATTACAAAGGCTTCATCAACAAATAGGCAATAGGTACCGGCTTAGGATGTTCGCATGCTTACCGGCACCTTTTGTGCTGTTTCTTGTGTAGGGGTCGTCTTGAGGAGTGACAGATTGTGAATATTTTGATCATGGGCCCTCCGGGGGCTGGTAAAGGTACACAAGCAGATGTCATTGTGAAGGAGTTCGGCATTCCTCATATCTCGACAGGTGATGCTTTTCGCCTAGCGATGAAACAGGGAACACCTATTGGCATTAAAGCCAAAGAGTATATTGACAAGGGTGAACTTGTTCCGGATGATGTAACAATCGGTATCGTCGAAGAACGGTTGCAGCAGCCTGATTGCAAGAAAGGTTTCTTGCTGGACGGTTTTCCAAGAACTTTAGCTCAAGCTGAAGCATTGGATCAAATTTTGGACCGTTTGAATACGAAACTGGATGATGTCATCAACCTGAAAGTGGATCGTGACAACTTGTTGGCACGAATCACAGGACGGCGAGTTTGTAAAAGCTGCGGAGCTAGCTATCATATTGTCTTTAATCCTCCTAAGGTTGAAGGCATTTGCGATAAAGACGGTGGTGAACTCTATCAGCGTCCTGACGATAACGAAGATAGCGTAAGAACACGGCTTGACGAATATAGTAATAAAACAGCACCACTCCTCACGTTTTA
Source organism: Paenibacillus ottowii (assembly GCF_006874425.1). Lineage (GTDB taxonomy): Bacteria > Bacillota > Bacilli > Paenibacillales > Paenibacillaceae > Paenibacillus > Paenibacillus ottowii. The sequence continues at coordinate 14,041 of NZ_VIJZ01000018.1, read as the reverse complement.
TGAGAACCAGAATCTTCTGCGTCATATTGACGGAGAACAGGATATTGATGTGGTTTCCCAAAATATCGTGTCCTTGTTGCGGGGTTAGCTGTAATGATCATTTGCAAGTCGGGGACGGAATCAAGCTTTATGAGGAAAGCTAGAAAAATGAATACTGAAACGGATCATTTTCTAGCGGGACACATCGAGCCCGGTATTACGACCGGTGAACTTGATCATTTAGCTGATCGGTATATTCGCAGTCAGGGAGCTGTGCCGTCTTTTAAAGGTTATAACGGTTTTCCTGCTAGCATTTGCGCTTCAGTCAACGAACAACTGGTGCACGGATTTCCCGGCAAACGCAAGTTAAACAAAGGCGATGTCATTACAAAACCTCGCCAGTTTACAATGTCGCATGCCATTCGGCAATATATTGAGAATCCAAACCGTGGTATTCCCGAACAGGGGCCGAGGCTGAAAACCGGCATTGTGCTGGCTATTGAATCAATGATTCCAATAGGTGCTCACCTTGTAGGGACGCTGGAAGACAACTGGACGGTCGTTACGATGGACGTAATCTCTTGTGCTCATTTTGAGCAAGTGGTGACGGACGAGGCGGACGGCATGGACATTTTCACGAAACTGAGTGCGTAGGTGATTGGAATGAATCAGCAAGGAAACCTGCAAATCGGTCAGCTGGTGAAGATTCTGAAGGGCAGAGGTGCCGGACAGATAGCGGTTGTCGTTTCAATAGCAGATAGCAGGTTTGTGTATATTGCGGATGGGGATAAACGAAAGTTTGATCAAGCGAAGAAGAAAAATGTTCTTCATTTGGTGCCTCAACCAAAGATTAGTAGCGAGATTGTAAATAGTTTAAACGAAAGCGGTCGGGTGACGAACGGAAAACTGCGGTATGCAGTGAAAACTTTCCTGGACTCGTCCGAATACCAAGCTGAAGAGAAAGGAGACTGACTTTGGCCAAAGAAGATGTCATTGAGGTTGAAGGTACGGTAATCGAGCCACTGCCGAACGCTACGTTCAAGGTAGAGCTGGAGAACGGTCATCAAATTCTTGCTCATGTTTCCGGAAAGCTGCGGATGCACTTTATCCGTATTTTGACAGGCGACAAGGTGGTTGTACAGTTATCGCCTTACGATTTAACCAAAGGCCGTATAACGTACCGCAAGTAATTCATGCAGGTTTTTATTAAACGTATGTCATTTAAAAAAACTTGTTTTGCTCGGCAAAACGATGTGAATGTTCACGAAGCGAGTTTTACCAGGGTAAAGCTTGGAGGAGGTAATCAACATGAAGGTAAGACCTTCTGTAAAACCTATTTGCGAGAAATGCAAAGTCATTCGCCGCAAAGGGAATGTAATGGTTATTTGCGAAAATCCGAAACACAAACAAAAACAAGGTTAATAGAAGGGGGTGTAGCGTAAAATGGCTCGTATAGCTGGTGTGGATTTGCCACGTGACAAACGCGTTGAGATCGCCTTGACTTACATTTTCGGAATCGGTAAGACGACTTCTCAGAAAATTTTGAAGGAAACAGGCATCAGTGCAAACACGCGTGTTCGTGATTTGACTGAAGATGAAGTGAGCAAATTACGTGAAACGATCGACAAAGAAGTTAAAGTAGAAGGCGATCTGCGTCGTGAAATTTCCTTGAATATTAAACGTCTGACTGAGATTGGCTGCTACCGTGGTGTTCGTCACCGTCGTGGATTGCCTGTTCGCGGACAACGTACTAAAACTAATGCTCGTACCCGTAAAGGTCCTCGTCGGACTGTAGCGAACAAAAAGAAATAAGAAGGGAGGATAACATTCAATGGCTAAACCGAAAAAAGTTGTACGCACAAAACGCCGTGACCGTAAAAATATCGAGAGTGGCGTGGCACACATCCGTTCCACGTTCAACAACACGATCGTTACGATCACAGATCCACACGGTAACGCAATCTCTTGGGCCAGCTCAGGCGGCATGGGATTCCGTGGTTCCCGTAAATCTACTCCATTCGCAGCACAAATGGCCGCAGAAACTGCTGCTAAAGCTGCTATGGAACACGGCATGAAGACTGTCGAAGTCATGGTTAAAGGACCTGGTGCAGGTCGCGAAGCAGCAATTCGCTCTTTGCAAGCTGCTGGTCTGGAAGTTAACCTGATCAAAGACGTAACTCCGGTACCTCATAACGGATGCCGTCCTCCAAAACGTCGTCGCGTCTAATGAGATTTCTCCTCTGCGTGTAGTATAGATCCGGCACAAACTGCCAAGAATGGATGTTTAGGTGTACTACATGATAGACTATGGATAAGGTGAATGTTTCATATAGGAGCGACGTTTTGAAGGAGGGATATTGCAGTGATAGAAATCGAAAAGCCGAAAATTGAGACGGTTGACGTCAATGATGATGGCACCTATGGAAAATTCGTAGTAGAACCGCTGGAACGCGGATACGGCACGACGCTTGGAAACTCGCTTCGCCGTATTCTGTTATCCTCGTTACCGGGGGCAGCAGTTACATCGGTTCAAATCGATGGGGTTCTGCACGAGTTTGCAACGGTTCCCGGTGTGAAGGAAGACGTAACGGAGATCATTCTGAACTTGAAAGCTTTATCGCTTAAAATCCACTCAGATGAAGAGAAAGTACTCGAAATCGATGCGGAAGGCGAAGGAGTTGTAACGGCAGGTGATATCCGTGCGGATAGTGATGTGGAAATTCTTAATCCGGATCTTCACATTGCAACGCTCGGACCGGGTTCGAGACTTCACATGCGTATTTTTGCCAATCGCGGTCGCGGTTACGTTAAGCAGGATCGGAATAAACGTGATGACCAGCCGATCGGCGTCATTCCCGTCGACTCCATCTACACTCCGATTGCACGCGTGAACTACGGCGTAGAAAATACGCGTGTCGGCCAGGTTACGAATTATGACAAGCTGACACTTGAGGTTTGGACAGACGGAACTATTCGTCCTGAAGAAGCTGTGAGCCTTGGAGCCAAAATTTTGACCGAGCATGTGATGTTATTCGTGGGTCTCACGGATGAAGCAAAAGATGCAGAAATTATGGTCGAAAAAGAAGAAGACAAGAAAGAAAAAGTTCTTGAAATGACGATCGAAGAGCTGGATCTCTCCGTCCGTTCCTATAACTGCCTTAAGCGCGCTGGTATCAATACGGTACAAGAACTCACGACTAAATCTGAAGAAGATATGATGAAGGTCCGCAACTTGGGTCGCAAATCTTTGGAAGAAGTACAAGAGAAGCTCGAGGAACTTGGTTTAGGACTTCGTACGGAAGAATAGTACAGCAACGGTTTTGTGAAGGAGGGGAAACTACATGGCATACCAAAAATTGGGCCGTAATTCCAGTGCCCGTAAAGCTTTGTTTCGTGATTTGGTAACCGATCTGTTCTTGTATGAGCGTATCCAAACTACTGAGGCTAAAGCGAAAGAAGTTCGTTCTATTGCTGAAAAACTGATCACCAAAGCGAAAAAAGGAGATCTGCACGCACGCCGTCAAGTGGCTGCGTTCGTTCGCCGTGAAACTTTGGATGGTGAGCAGGATGCAATCCAAAAGCTGTTTAGCGAATTGGCTACACGTTACAATGAGCGTCCAGGTGGATACACTCGTATCCTGAAACTGGGACCTCGTCGTGGCGATGCCGCTCCAATGGTATATCTGGAATTGGTTGACCGCGCGTAAACAGGCGAAGATGAGGGAAGGGTGGACAGAATCGGCTTGATTCTGAACAACCCTTTTTTTCTCTTGGAGGAGTCCTTGAGGGGCTTCTCCTTTGTTATGTTCGGTTATTTCCTGTAAGACCAGAGAATACCCCTGCAAAGGTGTGAGAAGCATGCGGAACTTGTGCATGAAGGTGAACTATGATGGAACCCAATATGACGGCTTTCAGACGCAGCCTAGTGGCAATACCATTCAGGACTGTCTTGAACATGCTATATACTCATTGACGGGCGAACGTCTTAAAATTACAGGCTCAGGACGTACAGATGCAGGTGTGCATGCATACGGGCAGGTATTCAATTTTCATACTGAATCGCCGATTCCGGTACATCGCTGGTGTCTGGCACTTAATGCCTGGCTGCCTCGTGATATTATCGTTACGGATGCGAGAGAGGTGCCACTGTCCTTTCATGCACGCCGCATGGCGAAGCGAAAGACGTATCGGTACAGTATAAATGCGAACCGGTTTCCAGACATCTTTCATCGTCGTACACAGGCTCATCATCCAACGAGGCTGGATGTAAGAGCGATGGAAAAAGGCTTGGCCCATTTAGTTGGCACCTTTGACTATACTTCGTTCGCATCCCGACGTTCCCAAAAGACGAATCATATTCGTACCATTTACGACGCCTATATAACAGTAGATCATTCCTTTTCACGTCCAGGGTCGGATGATCAGGGAATTATTCATACTTATATTACAGGCAGCGGATTTTTGCAGCACATGGTTCGAATTATAATGGGGACTTTGCTGGAAGTGGGAGAAGGCAAAAAATCGCCGGATGATATTCCTTCCATTTTGGAGGCTAAAAACCGTTCAAAGGCTGGCCCTACGGCCGTTGGACACGCTTTAACGCTCTGGAATGTAGAGTATGAAGAAAACATCAAAAAACATTGATTTTTCCCTTGCAGAATTGATGGTTATCCTGTAATATAAAAGTTGTGTTTTCTTAATGGCTTTCCCACAGCCCCATTTAAGATAATCACTTTATAGCAACATCTAATCCATCGATAATGCAGCAACTTAACGAACGAAGATAAATGATGATTTCTGTTAACGAACTTAAGGAGGATACTTTTCATGCGTACTACGTATATGGCGAAGCCAAATGAAGTTGAGCGCAACTGGCACATCATTGATGCCGAAGGCAAAACGCTCGGCCGTCTGGCAAGCGAAGCGGCTGCGTTGATTCGCGGCAAACATAAGCCACAATTTACACCACATGTGGACACAGGTGATTTTGTTATTGTAATCAATGCGGAGAAAATCGTATTGACCGGTAAAAAAATGGAGAACAAGAAATACTATCGTCACTCCATGCACCCAGGTGGTCTGAAAGTAACAGTTGCACAAGATATGGTTAAGAACAAACCTGAACGTATGTTGGAATTGGCTGTTCACGGTATGCTTCCTAAAACTCGTCAAGGCGAAAAAATGAAGCTGAGACTTAAAGCTTACAGAGGTACAGAGCATCCACATGCAGCACAAAAACCTGAAGTTTACGAACTTCGCGGATAATTAAAAGGGAGGACAGTTTCATGGCACAAGTACAATACTATGGGACAGGTCGTCGTAAACATTCGGTAGCTCGTGTTCGTCTCGTACCGGGTGAAGGACGCATTGTCATCAATAAGCGTGATATTAATGAATATTTCGGTTTGGAAACTCTCAAACTGATCGTAAAACAACCACTGAATCTGACAGAGACACTTGGTAGCTATGACGTACTTGTTATCGCTCATGGTGGTGGTATCTCTGGTCAAGCAGGCGCAATTCGCCACGGTATTTCCCGTGCTCTGTTGAAAGCAGACCCAGAATTCCGTCCAGCTTTGAAAAAAGCAGGCTTCTTGACTCGTGACCCACGTATGAAAGAGCGTAAAAAATACGGTCTCAAAGCTGCTCGTCGTGCTCCACAGTTCTCGAAACGTTAATATTTCGAATACAGAAGAACCTTTTCCATATGGAAAAGGTTCTTTTTTTATATAGATCATTAACTGTTCATTAACCATATGTGGATAAATAGATCTACCCTAGAATTTCATGGCCTCATTTGTCCTGCAGATACATAAATAGCAGCATACATTGTACAGAGTACATAAGTTATCCACGATGTAACTAAGTTCGATATGGTTATGCACAAATATAGTTTGCTGTTTTAGCATGGTTTATCCTGTAATGTTTATAACCTGTGACTAAAGTATAGTTCAGCTTTTTTTGGTTTTCCCTAATTTGATAAAGGGCTCAAGGATTTCTTTTGGCTGAGCAATGTCTATTTTCTCCTGTGTAGTAATGCAGCAATGATGATGAGTTTCTCTAACCATAGAGAAAGGGCTTAAGTAGGGCTCCAGTTACGTTCATGGCCTTATTTGTGTCCAATGCAATAATTCCTCAAGAAGGGTCTCTGTGCGCCCTATAGGAGCGAATAGGGGCTTATTAGCGATCTATGAGATACACCTTTTATTAATTTCTCAATAGAAAGCTCGATTGCCCTCAGAGTTCCAATTTGGTGTGGAATTCTTTGGGGGAATCTTGTAGTCAAATGCTAGCTTAACTTGAGCTGATCCTGGCCACGTATGCATCATCTTTGAATGCATATGTAAATATGACAACCGAACCTAAATATATTTTCTGGATCAAATCTAAGGCTAATCATGGATCAAAGGCACAACGCTTTTTTCCTCAGATATGTTTATCTGATCGTAATAACCCATTCCAGTCAGAAATACGACGGCAAACGCGTATTGGGCATATTCTTTGGTTCATGTAGAGTAGATAAAGCGTCTTCGCCAACCTAAGACAATTTTCAAGTGTTGGGTATAAGAATATTTTATATAAAGGAAATGAACTTGGTTAGGTATGCAGGAGAGCGTTAAAGAATGCTGACAGAACAGCGTTTCTGCATAATGCGAGAGGATGGATGTTTACCTCATGACGTTTTTTCTTGGATTGACAATAAATATGAAAGTTTTATACTGTACTTAATCTTATTAGTTTAGTCGGCATTGTTGAAGTGGCACTTATTTATGAATCTTCATATGGAGGCGCATTGATAATGAATTTATTGGAGAAAGAAGCGTTGATTAGAGTCAAGGCAAGTGAACTCGAAGAGGCTACGCCTGAAGAAATTATCCAGTATGCAGTTCATACATTTCCGAACCTTACTTTTGCTTGTAGCTTCGGAGCAGAAGATGTAGTGCTAGTAGATATGCTTCAAAAAATTAGTCCTGCTACCGACATATTTTATTTGGACACCGATTTTCATTTTCAAGAAACCTACGACACGCGAGATCAGATGAAAGCGAAATACAATCTGGATTTTATTAGAGTCTCTCCCTTAATCACTCCTGAAGAGCAAGCTGCGGAGCATGGAGAGGAGCTATGGAAAACAGATCCTAATGCATGCTGTGGTATACGTAAAGTTGAGCCGCTGACACGCATTCTGTCTCAATACGATGCATGGATTACCGGTATTCGCCGCGATCAGGCACCTACCCGTGCAAATGCAAAAAAGGTAGAGTATGATGAAAAGTTTGGCCTCGTTAAATTTAACCCCTTGGCGAGCTGGACCTCTGAGGACGTATGGAGCTATATTCACACTCATGAAGTACTGTATAATCCATTGCATGACCGTAATTATCCTAGTATTGGTTGTGAGCAATGCACACGCGAAGTCCTGCCAGGGGAAGATCCACGTGCGGGCCGCTGGTCAGGCAATGAGAAAACAGAGTGTGGGCTTCACAAATAAAATGGTGTGCAGGTAGCTCTGAGACTTATTTATGAATAGAAAGGAAGTGCATTATGACTGCAATTCTTCCGCATGGCGGAACGCTCGTTAATAGAAATATTACAGGTCCCGAGCAAGAAGCGCTGTTGCAGGTTGCAAGTGGCTTGCTTCCTATCCCTGTAAACTCATGGACAATTTCCGATCTCGATTTGATTGGAGTGGGGGCCTTTTCTCCATTAACAGGATTTATGAATGAGGCAGATTATCGTTCAGTGGTAACGGATATGCGGCTCGCTGATGGTACAGTCTGGAGTATACCCATTACCCTTGCAGTAGCAGAAAGCATAGCCAGTGAACTGAAACTAGGCCAGCAGGTTGCTTTGGTGGGGGAGACAGATGGCATAATCTACGCTGTACTTGATATTGAGAGTATGTATCAGGTGGATCAGGCTGAGGAAGCAAGATATGTATTCAAGACGGATGACCCCGCTCATCCTGGTGTAAACAAACTGTTAGATCGACCTGCTACCTATGTAGGCGGAACTGTACAAGTGCTGAATCGACCTGAACCTACCCGATTTGGCGAATTTTATTACACACCAGCGCAGACACGTAGACTTTTTGCTGAAAAGGGCTGGAAGACAGTGGTCGGTTTTCAAACGCGAAATCCGGTACACCGGGCACATGAATACATCCAAAAAAGCGCCATGGAAATTGTGGATGCGTTATTTCTTAATCCACTCGTTGGAGAGACCAAGTCAGATGACGTTCCAGCAGATGTGCGTATGAAGAGCTATCTGACGTTGCTGGACAACTATTATCCGGCTGATCGAGCTTTTCTGGGAGTCTTTCCTGCTGCTATGCGCTACGCTGGTCCTAGAGAGGCTATTTTCCATGCTATTGTGCGAAAGAACTTTGGCTGCACTCATTTTATCGTCGGAAGAGATCATGCCGGTGTAGGGGACTATTATGGTACCTACGAAGCACAGGAAATTTTCAAGCACTTTACACCTGAAGAGCTGGGGATTACCCCGTTGTTTTTTGAACACAGCTTTTATTGCACCCGGTGTGGAAATATGGCCTCAAGCAAAACATGCCCACATCCCAAGGAGCATCATTTGACGCTCTCTGGTACCAAGGTAAGGGAATTGTTGCGCTCCGGGGTTTGTCCGCCACCTGAATTTACACGACCAGAAGTCGCTCAAGTGTTGATTGAAGGTATGAAAGAATATGTTCATGCCTGAGTTGTACTAACTACACGCCTCGTCCCATATAGATTATTAGTATCTGTATAGGACGGAGGCGTTTTGTTATGCAAAAAAACAACCGTAAAAAAGAGGTTACACTGTGGATTCGATATCGGACGCTGCAAAAAATGCTTTTAGGCTGTTGTCTCGCTGTTCTATTTATCATGTTGACATTGTATGAGATACCTGCTTCGAGAGCCTGGATTCACTGGAGTCTACCGCTTGCTGGTAAGGTAATTGCTATTGATGCCGGGCACGGAGGGCCTGATGGAGGAGCGGTCAGCAAAGAGGGTGTCATTGAGAAGGATATTAATCTGGCGATTGCTTTTTATTTGCGTGATTATTTGCAGCAAGCAGGAGCTGTTGTTGTCATGACACGTGAGGATGACCGCGATCTGGCACAGCAAGAAACAAAAGGCTATTCCAGAAGAAAAACAGAGGATTTAAAGCAACGAGTACGTATGATTGAGGAGCAGAAAGCGGACCTCTTTTTAAGTATTCATATGAACAGTATCCCGTCCAGCCGTTGGAGTGGAGCTCAGACCTTTTTCGTACCTAATCATGCAGATAACGAGAATTTGGCGTCCTTAATCCAGGAAGAAATCAAACGTAATTTGGAAAATACGGACAGAGTGGCTAAGACCGTGAACACAGTCTATTTATTAAAGGCACTCAAAATGCCGGCAGCTCTTGTAGAAGTCGGATTTTTGTCCCATCCAGAAGAAGCTAGAAGACTCAGTGACGAGAACTATCAAAGACAAGTGGCTGCGTCTATATATAAAGGGATTTTGCGTTACAGTGCAGGAGAAAAGGGGACCTCCTCAGCACCTGAAGCCAGATAGTGGTATACTGTAAGTGTTTACCACTACATAAATCATAAAGCAGAGGTGCTGATTATTCATGCAATCAAGAGAGCAGGTTATAGAGCTACTTCAGCAAGTACGGGAGCCCCAAACGGGGCGTCGTTTGATTGATCTCCATTTTATTCGGGATGTCGTTGTTAAAGAGGATCGGATCTCATTGACTGCTATTACCCTGGATAGTCAGGAAAAGACGCGGTCAGAACTGGATCGGGAAATCCGGCAAACGTTAGAAGAAGCGGGATTAAGTAACGTCCATATTCGTATTCGTGAGGCATCTGAGTCTGAAAAATCAACTATTCAAAATGAACAGGATACCGGGGAGGTAGCTGATCCGGTATTGACCAAAGGCCATGCTGTGGGTATGGAAGAACATGAGCTGCTTAACCCAGCATCTGGCGTACGATTTATTGCCATTGCAAGTGGAAAAGGTGGTGTCGGAAAATCGACAGTAGCTGTGAATTTAGCAGCAGCTCTAGCTAGACAGGGTAAGCGTGTGGGTTTAATTGATGCTGATATCTATGGATTCAGTGTGCCGGATATGATCGGGGTAGAGGATGTACCTTCTGTCGAAGATGGTATCATTCAGCCAGTGGAGCGATTTGGCATTAAAATTATGTCTATGGGCTTCTTTGTTAGAGAAAACAATCCAGTCATTTGGAGAGGTCCCATGCTGGGGAGAATGCTCAGACAATTTTTTAGTGATGTCGAATGGGGCAAGCTGGATTATATGATCCTCGATTTACCACCAGGTACAGGTGATGTGGCACTTGATGTACATCAAATGATCCCTCAGAGCGAAGAAATCATTGTCACTACTCCACATGCGACGGCCGCCTTTGTGGCTGCACGTGCGGGGGCAATGGCTCTTCAAACGGATCATAAGGTCATAGGCGTTGTGGAGAATATGTCCTATTATGTGTCCTCCACCGGAGAAAAAGACTACGTTTTTGGACGGGGAGGCGGGGCTATGTTGGCAGATACACTCCATACGAAACTGCTGGCACAAATTCCGCTGGGTATTCCAGATAATCATCCGTCAGAAGCTGATTTTTCCCCATCCGTTTATAAACCGGAGTCGGAGACAGGGGCTATTTATAATGATATAGCTGCTCAAATTACGAGGTTACACATGGAATCTAAATAATAAAAAAGGCTGGTTTTGAACCAGCCTTTTTTTTACTGACCTCCTCCTTGTCCGCCTTCTCCGCCGCCTTCTCCTCCACCCCCATCTTGCTTTTTGTCCCCAGAGCCACCTTGCTCTCCGCCTTTTTTCTCAACCTTAGGTTGAAGTTCCTCTTGTACAACAGTTTTGAGTAAATTCATAACTTCAAGCCGAAAAATTGGATTCTGCATAGCATCATGCATGACTGTCATAGATTGTTTGCGATATTCTGGAGTTTTAGTTAAGTCCATAAACATCTTGGTTAACTCTGGGGATTTTAGCATCGCTTCAATTGATTTTTGGTAAGAAGGGTCTTTTATAAGCTGCATATGAAGTTGTTTGCTTTGACTGTTGATAGCTTTGGCAAATTCTCCGGCAAAACGCGGATCAGTCATAATTTTTTCGATTTCTTTTTTATATTCAGGTGAGACCAAAGTATCTTTTACTGCGGTTTTCATCTGTTCTGCTGATTGCGTGGTCATCAGCATTTTCATTGCCACGCTGCCCCCAGATCCACCTTGTTCACCACTTTGACCGGATTTCTCCCCTTTTTCTCCAGTTAAAGCTTCTTCTACCGCCTTTTTTCCATCATCGCTCTTTAGGATATCGACAACCATCGTTTTCATCTCTTTATAACTGTTCTGGGGAGGTGCAGAACCCTGATCCGAGCCACAGCCGCTCAGTGCAACGCCCAGTACGCATACCATGCTAACAAATCGCAAACGAGTCCAATTCATGGCCGTATTCCTCCTTTATCATGAATGCGGATAGTATGCGGATGATTGGGGAGAAATATGTCGAGTTGTTTTTGGTTTTTAACTGAGAACGATGTAAAATAACTCCTTAAAGACCCAAAGCTTGATCGCGAACCTCTTTACCTTTTACTGTGCCCTGTTGCAGCAATTCAGATACAGTTACGAATTCATAACCTTGTGCTCGCAACTTGTCGATAATGACGGGCAACGCTTCATGGGTTTGTTTACAAGAATCACTGGCATGAAGGAGGACGATATCTCCAGGATGGGCTTTATTTACAACACGGTCGATGATGACTTGCGTACCAGGGTTTTTCCAGTCTAAGGAGTCAGTATCCCATTGAATGGTTTTGTAGCCCAAAGTGCTGGCAACTTGAAGAACCCTTTTATCAAAGTCACCATTAGGCATACGGATTAACTTCGGGGATTGTCCAGTCAGCTCGGTTAATGTGGTATGAGCTGTTGAAATTTGCTTACGAATCTCTTCATCGCTTAAGCTGCTATAATTTTCGTGTTTATGACCATGGCTGCCAATCTCAAATCCGCTTTCTTTAATTTGTTTTACGAGTTCTGGATGTGTTTTACTCCAAGGTGCAGAAAGAAAAAAAGTCGACTTGGTCACTTTTTTATCTTCGAGAACTTTTAAAATGGGGGCAGTACGCTTATCACCCCAGCTAATGTCGAAGGTGAGAGCGATCAGTTTTTTATCGGTAGGTACACTATAGATGGCAGTTGGTGCTTCCTCGGAAAACACTGTAACATTATCGGTTTCTACATAAATGACTCCAGCAGTAAAGACGGCTGCTGCCATTACGATCAGGAATCGTTTGATTTTTTTGCCGTTCAATACGTAGAAAAAAGAACTCATAGTTAATGCCCCTTTCATCCTAGAAGTGCTTGTTTACTTAAAGCTATGCTAGGGGTTGTCAATTATTCCATTGGACTAATCGGAGGAATCAACAAATGGGTATAAAAGCATTTTTTCATGTTTTACGAACAACTAGACGGTTAATTTTGATCTCTGCACTTTTTTTCTGCGCAAGCATTGTAGTGGGATGGTTAAGTACGGGTACTATTCAGTCCATGTTGACCCAACAAGTGGAGGGACTCGGGGGAGTGGCGCAACGTTTACAGAACTCTGAGCATCCACAATGGAGTTTTTTTGTGTTTATCTTTTTCAATAATGCAATCAAATGCGTGTTAGTTATATTCGCTGGAGCTCTTTTTGGAATCGTGCCCTTTATATTTTTAATTGTGAACGGAATGGTTTTAGGCTTTGTAGTACACCTACAGGCAGATATGGGAAGAAGTATGTATGAAATTGTCGTAAAAGGATTATTGCCACACGGTGTGATTGAATTGCCTATTTTGATTATCGCCTGTACCTTCGGATTAAAGTTTGGAACCAATATAATTTCTACCATTGGTGCAAGTATAGGAATGAAACGAAAAGGTAATGGTCCATCGTGGAAGGATTTTTTGAGACAAACGTTAACCGTGTCCATATGGTCTGTCATCTTTCTGTTTATAGCAGCTGCGATTGAGAGCGGCATAACTTATCGTTTACTGTCGCATTAAAATAAAATGGCCAATTGTTTATATATTTCCCGAAAATTGAACATAACAAAGGGGAGAGCGTAAGAAAAAGTTTAAAGATGCATCGGAGTAAGTTTGAGACCTTAGCAGTTGAGTTTAAAAATAGGTAAAGTTTGGAACAACTAATTGAGCAAATATAAGCACTATATAATCTGCTGATAAGGGAGTATGGTCATATGTTGGGTATGCTGTTTAACGAAAAGGAATGCAAGGAACTTGACTACGTTCTTCGTAAGGAACTAGATGAAATGCTGCTTGATATGAGTGATACTCGATTGGATCAGGATATCCGTTATGCAATAGCACTTCGATATAAAACAGTCTTCCGCATGTATGCCCGTTTTGCACCCGCCAAGGAACTATCCAAATATGCACGCAGAGGCCGAGTCCCCCAGACCAAACAATGAAAAAATGAAAGAAGAACTATATCAAACAAGATATCAGAAAGTTAATATACTTTCTGATATCGAAAAAAGTATTGACACTATTCATTATCCATGGTAAATTAATTTTCGTTCCTTTTTGAAGGATTTGCTCGAAAAAAAGAATTAAAAAAACTCTTGCAAAACTCAAAAAGAAATGATATATTATAAAAGTCGCCGCTGAGATGCGGTGATGGAGCAAAGTAAGATACAATGAAAGTTTGATCTTTGAAAACTGAACAACGAGTGAGTAAACTGATTTTGTTCGCAAAATCAAACATGAGATATTTTATCTCGTCAGTTTCAAAATGAGCTAATCGCTCTTTCGATAAACCAGCTTCGGTTGGTCTTTAATGGAGAGTTTGATCCTGGCTCAGGACGAACGCTGGCGGCGTGCCTAATACATGCAAGTCGAGCGAGGTTACTTAGAAGCTTGCTTCTAAGTAACCTAGCGGCGGACGGGTGAGTAACACGTAGGCAACCTGCCCACAAGACAGGGATAACTACCGGAAACGGTAGCTAATACCCGATACATCCTTTTCCTGC
>NZ_VIJZ01000017.1 GCF_006874425.1 Paenibacillus ottowii | reverse complement strand
TGCTCCGTCTTTCCTCCTTCTCCCATGCAGGAAAAGGATGTATCGGGTATTAGCTACCGTTTCCGGTAGTTATCCCTGTCTTGTGGGCAGGTTGCCTACGTGTTACTCACCCGTCCGCCGCTAGGTTGTTTAGAAGCAAGCTTCTAAACAACCCCGCTCGACTTGCATGTATTAGGCACGCCGCCAGCGTTCGTCCTGAGCCAGGATCAAACTCTCCATTAAAGACCAACCGAAGTTGGTTTACAGAAAGAGCGATTAGCTCATTTTGAAACTGACGAGATAAAATATCTCATGTTTGATTTTGCGAACAAAATCAGTTTACTCACTCGTTGTTCAGTTTTCAAAGATCAAACCTTTATTGTATCTCACTTTATCTCACCACCGCATCTCAGCGGCGACTTAATTAATATAACATACATCCGAGATTTAAGTCAACACTTTTTTTGAAATTATTTTTTAACTTCATTTGAGCATTGCTCTCACAAAAAAATCCCCGGGCTTCAAAGGCCGAGAATTAATGTATCATATTTTTGAATTCCTCGTCAACTATAATTTAAAAAATAAATCTCCACCGCATCCTACTCAACAAAACTTGCCTGTTTTGCACACTTCCTTTTCCCACAATAACTGCTACAATTATGTTTTTCATACGGCCTGTCCGAACAATATTATTTTTAGTCCCAGCAAAAGCGCAATCCCTGGCAAGCCTAATATCGTTACCGCTCCCATCGTCACCGGATTTATTGGAATGTACACCTGTGTAATCCACCCTGAATAATTGATAACATACAGCGCGATGGCTGCCAAAGCCATATGCGCTCCAAAGACTACAAACCAACCGATCCCCAGACGTTTTTTCAGGATTAGATACACCAGTAATCCAGCACAGGCAATCAAGACAAGCCAGACTGCCCCTCTCATTCCGCTCTCCTTTTATGAACCCGATCTGTGTCCGTTGCATACCCCGGTTCATCTGCTGGCAGGTGAAAACGATGTAAACCCTGCTGTTTTGCAATTTTTAAATGTATTTGATATTTACGCTCGGCAGCTTCCAGAACAAAAATGGCATAGTCGATCTCATCCTTACCCGTAGCTTCATGAAATAAACGATGCGCTCTCAACCATTCCGCATGCGAAGCCCGAATCTGTGCAAACAATTCCTGCCGATATTCCGCCTCTGATTTTCCATTCTCCTGACGACGGAAATTTTGTTTCATCCGTTCCCACATTCATTCATCCTCCTCACAAGCTGAATTATGTGTACAGTCTGCAAGACTACCCTATTCATACTTATTGAATAAAGGACAAACTTAGAACCAGGAACGACTATAAAGTTTTCTATTACTGCAAAATAAAAAAGGAGCCATAACGGCTCCCTAAGCGAGTCAAGGATGTCCCGAGGACATTGCAGACTCATAACCTATAACATGTAACTACACCTACTAATTGAGCTCTCTACGGCCTTCTAATGCTTTGGACAGGGTGACCTCGTCAGCATATTCCAAATCCCCGCCCACAGGCAAACCGTGAGCAATACGAGTAACCTTGATTTCAAATGGGCGCACTAGTCGGGAAATGTACATAGCCGTGGCCTCTCCTTCAATGTTCGGATTCGTAGCCAGGATCAACTCCTTGACGCGTTCGTCACTGAGCCTGTTCAGCAACTCCTTGAGTTTGATATCCTCAGGGCCAATTCCCTCCATTGGTGAGATTGCACCGTGAAGGACATGGTATAAACCATCAAACTCCTTGGTACGCTCCATAGCCACCAAATCCTTAGCATCCTGAACAACACAGATGACGGAAGCATCCCTCGTCTTATCCTGACAGATCCGACAAGGGTCCGTGTCCGTAATATTACCGCAGACTGAACAAAAGTGAAGATTGCGTTTTACATTGACCAGCGCTTTGGCAAAATCAATCACATCGTCTTCCTTCATTTTCAGTACGTGAAAAGCCAACCGGGCAGCTGTTTTTGGCCCTACTCCCGGTAGGCGCGTAAAAGCATCAATCAGCTTTGCAATCGGCTCGGGATAATGCAATCGCGTGTTTCTCCTTTGTGCGGCAGACTAGAACAAGCCCGGAATTTTCATACCACCTGTAAATTTACCCATATCATTATTAGCCAGTTCGTCCGCTTTGGACAAAGCATCATTGACTGCAGTAAGTACGAGATCTTGCAGCATTTCTACATCATCAGGATCTACAGCTTCCGGTTTGATCGTGATGGACAACACCTTTTTATGTCCATTTACCTCTACAGTTACCACACCGCCACCAGAAGAACCTTCGATTACCTTCTCACCAAGCTCCTCTTGAGCTTTCAGCATTTGTTCCTGCATTTTTTTCACTTGCTTCATCATTTGGTTCATATTGTTCATTTCAATCATCTCCTTTAATGAAGTATACATCTACATTAATTATTCTTTAATGACTACCAGGTCTTCCCCAAAAAGCTGAAGGGCTTCATCAATCCAGGGCTCCTTGGACTTTCCCGGCGCATCATGCTCCGGCTCCAGTTGCAGTTCTTCGGCAGGCTGGTCGGAAACTCCTTCAATCGCAGCATTCCAATCCTTTTGCATCATTGTAACCAAACGATAAGGATGGCCCAACTGCTCCTGTAAAACCTTCTCGATAACCTGCTTATTAGCAGGCTTTTCGGTAGTTTCACGATGAATGTTGTTCTTAAATGCGACCAGCACACTGTCCTCTAACACAGAAACTGGCTCACCATCCATAAACCAGGCATGAACCGTAACTTTCGTCTCTTTTACTCCTTGCAAAATCTGACTCCACTTACGCCCCACTGCTGCGAATGCTTCGCTCGACTTTTCAGCGATATAGCGATCCAACTGAGGAGGAAGTTTGGCTGGCGCTGAAAGACGCGGAGCAGGGGCACGACTACCTACCTGACGACCACCAGAAGGTGCCTCCTGGCCCACTCCAGCAGCCAAGCCACCTTGCATCGCACGCTCCAGCTTCTTCTCCAGCTCAGCAAGCTGGCGCTTTAGCATGGCCACATCTTCCTGACCAGCCGCAGCCCCAGAGCGCTGCGCAGTCGGCTGAACAGTAGTTCCTGCCTCCCCCGGAATGCTGCATAACTTTAATAGAGCTACTTCAAATAAAGTCTGGGGCTGAACAGCATATTTCATCTCGCTCTGATAACGGTTCAGGGTATCAATCATGGCAAAGAGCTGCTCCTTGGTAAAAGCATCTGCCACTTCCTTAAACCGCTCTGGATTCAGCACCCGCTCGGTCATTTTGGTCGCCTGCGGCACCATCTTAATCATTAGCAGGTCTCGGAAATAGTACAGAAGATTCTCCATACACTTATCCGCACTTTTACCTTCCTGCATAAAGTTCTCGATCAATTGGAGCACTGTGCCCACATCTTCTTTCAGTAATGCCAAAGCTAACTTGCCGAATTGCTCGGATGCGATTCCGCCCGTCATATTCAGCACCTGCTGATACGTAACCCGACCATCAGTAAACGAAGAAATCTGATCCAAGACGCTAACCGCATCTCGCATCCCGCCATCTGAGAGACGTGCAATATATTGCAGCGCATCTAAATCAGCCTGAATGTTCTCCTGCTGGCATATAAGGTTAAGCCGCTCTGTCTGCTCTTCCAGCGATACACGCCGGAAATCAAAACGCTGGCAACGCGAAATAATTGTCGCGGGAATCCGATGTGGCTCCGTCGTAGCCAATATGAACATTACGTGTGGCGGCGGTTCCTCCAGTGTCTTGAGTAGGGCATTGAACGCTTCCGTCGTCAACATGTGCACTTCATCAATGATATAAACCTTGTGCCGCACTTCTGTGGGCGCATATTTGACTTTATCGCGCAAATCACGAATCTCTTCAACGCCCCGGTTAGAGGCTGCATCAATCTCCTGTACATCCATGACCGCTCCAGCCGTGATCCGTTTACAGGCCTCGCATTCGTTGCAAGGTTCCGGCGCAGGTCCATGCTCACAGTTGATTGCCTTGGCCAAAATTTTGGCCGCGCTGGTCTTACCCGTTCCTCGCGGACCACTGAACAGATAAGCATGGGACGTGCGATTTTCGCGGATGGCATTCTGCAATGTCTGGATAATATGCTGTTGTCCTACCATGTCCTTGAAAGCCTGCGGCCGCCAAGCACGGTACAACGCTATATGTTCCAATGCGCGTTCCCTCTTTCCCATTCACTTTCATGACCATTTAGGGTCACTTCATTATACTATACTCCCGTCCGAATCTAAACCAGACACATTTCAATTTATAAGCACAAAAAAACATCTTCGCACAATCGCCAAGATGTTCTAATTCTTTATATAATACCGTGCACCTGTTATTGATCGTTGTGATCCGAGCGGCAACCCTGAACAACAACTCGGGCTAGGCGACCCTCCGGCACAAGAGTGGGCTTGCTTATGGCTGCTTCCTTCCGGACCTGACCAGGTTCACAAGTACTCATTGCGGAGGACCCAACCGTCAACATTGTGCGCAGGGACCAGCCTCACATCAACAACACCTCTAACAGGAATTCAACCTCGCTATAGCGGATTGCGAGCTACAGGGCACCGCTACCTCCCCATCTAGCACGGTGAAAATAAGTATATCTCATGGTTGCATAAAATGCAAATAGCAAATAACGACAAAAAGAGCCTCCTGCAATTGCAGAAGGCTCTAACAACTTTATAGCTTGACGGCAATTTATTACATACCGTATTTCTTTTTGAAACGATCCACACGTCCACCAGCATCAATAAACTTCTGCTTACCTGTGAAGAACGGGTGGCAAGCGGAACAAATCTCCACACGCAGAGATTCTTTTACAGAACCAGTTTCAAACGTATTCCCGCAAGCGCAAGTAACATTAGTTACGTTAAACTTCGGTTGAATAGCCTGTTGCATTAACTTTCACCTCTTTCCGCCCTGAACGTCCTATCAGTCCAGAGTTGTATGAACACATGTTCAAATTATAGCACTTGAATATAAGTGTTTCAACATCTTTTTAGCATACCAAAACAGTGTAAAATCGGTGTGTCTCAAGTAGCTGTCGACCTTAATTAGGCCTTGGCAAGTTTGGGACGTGCCAGCCCTTGCGGTGGCACATGAGTGTAGGAACCGATCACCACATCCGGCAGTTCCTCACGATAAATCTCAAGCATTTGCTTCATGCCAAGAATCTCCCCTTGAGCTGGCGGAATCAACTCCAGATAGCTTTCAGGATCAATATTCAAATTGCGCATTTGAATCAGCTTGAGCTTAGTGCGTTTGGCAAATTCAATCATTGCCTCAATTTCTTCCTCCCGGTCAGTTACACCCGGAAAAATCAAATAGTTAATTGACGTATACACTCCCTGCTCGGATGCATAACGGAGTGACTTTTCTACATTAGCCAGCGTGTAACCGCGTGGCTTGTAATATGCATTGTAATGGTCGTCCAATGCACTAATTGTACTTACTCGCATGAGATCAAGACCCGCATCCACAATTCCCCGGATATGATCACTCAATCCTGCATTGGTGTTGATATTAATGTACCCCATATCTGTAACGGAACGAACTTCTTTGATCGCATCAATTATCAGTTTGGCCTGAGTGGAAGGCTCACCTTCACAACCTTGCCCAAAACTGATGATAGACTCAGGTGTCTTCAAATGTTCCAACATGACTTCTACAATCTCTTCCACGCGGGGACGGAAGTTCATTCTTGTCTGCGGAGATACAAAACCACTATCATCCGGCTGTTCAGATATACAGCCAAAGCAGCCCGCATTACAAGAATAAGATACCGGAACTCCCCCTTCCCAACGATTCAGGAACGTATTCGAAGAAGTAAGACATTCATAGCCCAGCGCACAGTTAGACAAATGCTGATACAGCCTATTTTCGGGATACTGCTCCGTCATCCGCTGAACTCCCAATTTGACTTGATTGCGGTCACAGTTTTCGGGATTCCATTTGGATGGACTGTCACTCTGCTCTGCCGTTACATAAAATGCCCCGTCTTTCCAGACAACGGCCGAATAACCGAACAAGGGGAGTTTATACTCCTTATCCGTCTTCACATAACCCGGGAGGCAAAGTCGTGTAAAACCTTGCGGCAACAAAGCTCCTACTGCCTGCATATCTCCCGGAAGAGAGACCATTTCCCCAGTTTCAGGGTTCATACCGACCGGGCGGGTGTTGGGCAGGCTTACTAGTGTGGCTCCTTCCGGCAACGGAATAAGCTCATCCTCCATGATTTCAACAATCATGTCTGCACTACGGGCAAGCCCATACAAAGAAGCATGGTCATATACATTGCCTTTTTCGTCGGCATACACCAAATACATTATGGAGCTCCTTTCGTTCCATCAAGCACACTATTAGCCAAATAAATGGTAACGGCTGTGTACTTACAGAACAGATAAAATACAAATAGATGGGTTTTAGTTGGTTGTGGCTGGAACTGACGCTGTGGTAGAACGCGTAGTTCTTCGTTGTTGGCCACCAGAATTACCTTGAGAGCCGCTGGAAGAAGAAGCCGTCAAATCAAACGAAGCTAAAAACTCAGCGTTATTTTTGCTGTTACGGAGCTTTTTGAGGAAGCCTTCCACAAAGTCATGGCTTTCCGTCATATTTTTGCGAATAGCCCAGATCGTATCTAATTCTTCCTTGTTCAACAGCACTTCCTCACGACGTGTACCGGAACGACGGATATCAATTGCAGGAAAGATACGACGTTCTGCCAATTTCCGGTCCAAATGCAGCTCCATATTACCTGTGCCTTTGAACTCTTCATAGATGATATCGTCCATACGAGAACCTGTATCAATCAGGGCTGTAGCAAGAATCGTCAAGCTACCGCCTTCCTCCACATTTCGAGCCGCGCCAAAAAAGCGTTTTGGACGGTGAAATGCCGCGGGATCAATACCCCCACTCAAAGTACGACCAGAAGGAGGAATAACGAGATTGTAGGCACGAGCCAACCGTGTGATGCTATCCAGCAGGATAACGACATCCTTTTTATGTTCTACGAGACGCAGTGCACGCTCCAACACCAATTCTGCCACTTTGATGTGATTTTCAGGAAGTTCATCAAATGTAGAGGCCACAACTTCACCTTTGACAGAACGCTGCATATCAGTCACTTCTTCTGGGCGTTCATCAATCAACAAGACAAATAGCTCAATCTCGGGATTGTTGGTTGAAATGCTATTGGCAATTTCTTTGAGGAGAAGCGTCTTCCCAGCTTTGGGAGGTGCCACAATAAGTCCGCGCTGTCCAAGTCCGACAGGGGCCAGTACATCCATAATTCTCGTAGACAAATGGTTGGGGGAAGTTTCAAGGACTAATTTGGTTTGCGGATACAGTGGAGTCAGTGCAGGAAAATGTAGCCGCTCAGCAGCTTGCTCAGGACTTCTTCCATTGACGGCGTTAACTTGAAGCAATCCAAAATATCGTTCATTTTCTTTTGGCGTTCGGCATTTACCGGAAACGAGATCGCCTGTTCTCAAGTCAAACTTGCGGATTTGCGAAGCAGAGATGTAAATATCTTCGGTACTCGGGAGATAATTGATCGGCCTCAGAAAGCCGTAACCTTCAGGAAGTATTTCCAGAACCCCCTGCATAAACATTAATCCGCTCTTCTCAGCTTGTGCGCGCAGAATGGCGAAAATTAATTCTTTCTTCTTGAGCGTTCCGTAGTACGGGATCTGGTATTGCTTGGCCAGCTTGTACAGGTCGGTCAGCTTCATTTCTTCCAGATCGGAAATTTGCAGATCCATATAATAACCACCTATTCAATTATTAAGTCCATTCATACATCTAAATGATAGACAATGATATCATAAACATCATCAACATAATTTTAACCAAAACAAATAAAGTTATGCAGCCATCTGCCTGGATTATACCGAAATATTCCGATTTTTCGGTTTTCCGATTAAAGATTGTTAAGTATGAACCAAATCTTAAATCAAGCTGTGGCTGCATAGGTGTACTTGTTCTATTACTCAGTCTGCCGCCATACATCTGCGCCCAAATGACGCAGGTTGGAGACGAGATGATCATAACCACGGTCAATGTACTCGACACCCGTAACCTCGGTCACCCCTTCGCTAACAGTAAGCCCAGCAATGACGAGGGCCGCTCCGGCGCGCAAATCTGCCGCTTTTACTTTAGCCGCATTCAGTTGACCACCTTCAATAATGGCAGACCGACCTTCTACGCGAATTTTAGCTCCCATTCGTACCAGTTCAGGGACGTGCTTAAAACGATTGCTGTACACAAAATCGCTCAACACACTGACACCCTGAGCCTGGGTCAGCAAGCTGGTCATAGGAGATTGTAAATCCGTGGCGAAGCCGGGGTATACCAAGGCTTTAACGTCGACATGCCCATAGGAAGGTGCACCCAGTACGCGGATACTTTCATCATATTCCTCGATACCGATGCCCATTTCTTGCATTTTGGCAGTGAGCGCCTCCATATGTTTGGGGATTACATTGTCAATCAATACATTTCCACGGGTTGCCGCAGCAGCAATCATATATGTGCCTGCTTGTATACGGTCAGGTATGATGGAATGACGACAGCCATGCAGCTCCGACACACCTTCAATACGAATCGTCTCCGTACCAGCGCCTTTAATAATCGCCCCCATGGAGTTTAACAAAGTTGCTACATCTATAATCTCAGGCTCTTTAGCCGCATTTTCGATAGTTGTGGCGCCTTTGGCACGTGCGGCCGCCAGCATAATATTAATGGTTGCTCCTACGCTACTGACATCCAAATAGATCTTGGTGCCGCGCAGTTCTTTGGCATGCAAATGAATAGCACCGTGCTCGTTCGTAACTGTGGCACCTAGCGCTTCAAAACCTTTGATATGCTGATCAATGGGCCGGGGTTCAAAATTACATCCTCCTGGCAAACCGATGATCGCTTCCTTGAATCTGCCCAGCATGGCCCCCATCATATAATAAGAGGCTCGTAACTTCTTAACAGGTCCATTCGGCATAGGAATGGATTTAATGGAGGCAGGGTCTATCTTCATCTGGCTACCTTCCCAAGTAACCTTTGCGCCAAGCTCCTCCAATATTTCGGAATACACCGCCACATCACTGAGCAGCGGCAAATTATCCAGAATGACTTCCGACTCTGCCAGAATGGCTGCGGGAATCAAGGCGATGGCACTGTTTTTGGCACCGCTGATGGAAACTGTACCCTGAAGCGGCCGTCCACCGGTGATCATCAATTTTTCCATAAGCTTGAGGGTCCCCCTACGTGTTTTGCAGTCGGTCAAACAATAAACTGAAACCATACACTTTCAACTTTTTTAGTGGTGAAAATGGAAAGACACCGGCTAAGCGGTGTGCTTTCCATATCAAACTATTCAACTGTAAAGATTTAAGTAGTTTTGTGCAGCATAAAGACAGCTATAACAAAAATACAATCAGTCTATGCAAACGCACGACCAGTTATAACATTATTACGCTTTGTTGTTGGAACCGAACTCACGGATTTTACCGATAACTGTTTGTTTGATTGCTTCACGACCTGGTTGGATGAATGTACGTGGATCGTAAGCATCTGGTTTAGCAGCAAGCACTTCACGAACTACTTTCGCAAATGCGATTTGGTTTTCAGTGTTTACATTGATTTTGGAAGTACCCAAGGAAATAGATTTTTTGATGTCATGTGTAGGGATACCTGTTCCGCCATGAAGAACGAGTGGCAATTTCACAGCATCGCGAATTTCTTCCATTTCTTTAAAGCCCAGGTTTGGCTCGCCTTTGTATGGTCCATGAACAGAACCCAGTGCAGGTGCCAGTGTATCGATACCTGTTTCTTTAACGATACGTACACAATCGTCCAGCTTAGCGTACATTACGTCACCAACAACATCATCTTCTTGACCGCCAACCATTCCAACTTCAGCTTCAACGGAAACTCCTTTGGAATGAGCATATTCAACAACTTTCTTTGTTGTTTCGATGTTTTTCTCGATTGGGCTGTGGGAATCGTCAATCATAACGGATGTGAAACCAGCGTCGATCGCTTCTTTACATTTTTCAAAGCTGGAACCGTGGTCCAGGTGAATTGCAACTGGAACCGTAATTTTCATGTCATGAATAAGACCTTCTACCATTTTAACAACAGTGTAGAATCCGCCCATGTGACGTGCTGCGCCTTCGGAAACACCCAGAATTACTGGGGATTTTTCTTCTTCAGCAGCGCCCAAGATAGCTTGAGTCCACTCCAGGTTATTGATGTTGTACTGACCTACTGCATATTTTCCTTCGAGTGCTTTGTTCAACATGTCTTTCATAGATACCAATGGCATGGTTACAGTCCTCCTAAAGGTGTTTGGGTTTGTCTATATTTTTTAGCCGACATCACATACGGGCTTATTATACCACAACCCATGTTAAATACTAAACAAGCTTTTGCATATCAACACATACAAAAATCACGTCCAGGACACCGTTTTTCCTTAGAATTACATAAGGAGAGGATTTACTTTCAGTATTTCCCATAATCACAAACAAAAAACCCTGTTTCAATAACAGAGTTATCGACCCAAATGACTTACCTAGTCACCTCTGAGTTGTTTGTTCACGGCAATCCGCATTTCATCAATATCAAAGGGCTTGGTAAAATGCATAAGTGCACCTAGCTCCGTCGCCTCTTTAATCATGTCCAGTTCTCCATATGCTGTCATCATAATGACCTTGATGTCGGGATTCATGCTTTTTAGATGCTTCAGAATTTCGAGTCCGTCCATTCCTGGAATTTTCATATCGAGTAGAACCAGATCGGGTGGTTCCTTCTCAACAATTTCAAGAGCAATTTTTCCGTTCGCCGCCTGAAAGGTCTCATAACCCTCACTTCCGAACACTTCCATCAGTAAAATCCGTATTCCATTCTGGTCATCGACGATTAATACTTTTTTCTTTTCCAATGTTTTAACCTCCTAAGATCTTAAAACGAGGATCATGCAGCTATTGCCATAACAGCGTCCGATGACGTACAATATCCGTCCCATACCTAAAATTATATTCGCTCCTGCAAAAAGAAAATCCTTCTCTTATACATAATTGTGGAATATTCTTTCATAATCAAGAAGCATGGGATAAAAAAAGACCTCCCAGAGGAGGTCTTTGAGGCTATAGCATTAACCTTGAAGCT
Organism: Paenibacillus ottowii; assembly: GCF_006874425.1. Lineage (GTDB taxonomy): Bacteria > Bacillota > Bacilli > Paenibacillales > Paenibacillaceae > Paenibacillus > Paenibacillus ottowii. The sequence goes on along the minus strand of NZ_VIJZ01000017.1, from coordinate 52,741 downwards.
GCAATGCAGCCTTTACAAATTCACGGAACAAAGGCTGTGGACGATTCGGACGGGAGGTAAATTCCGGATGGAATTGTACCGCTAGGAACCATGGATGCTCGGGAAGTTCCACAATTTCTACCAAACGTCCATCTGGTGAAGTACCGGAAATGCGAAGACCTGCTTTTTCAATAGCTTCACGATATTCGTTATTGAATTCGTACCGATGACGATGTCTCTCATACACCAGTTCGTCGTTGTAGCAAGCAGCTGCCAGGGAACCTTCCACCAGCTTACATGGATACAGGCCAAGACGCATAGTACCGCCCAAATCTTCGATGTCTTTTTGATCAGGAAGCAAGTCAATGACAGGATAATCGGTAGCCGGGTTGATTTCCGAGCTGTTAGCTCCTTCGAGACCAGCCAGGGAACGGGCAACCTCAATAACAGATACCTGCATGCCGAGGCAAATACCGAAAAACGGAATTTTTTGCTCCCGCGCATAACGAATAGTGCTGATTTTACCCTCAATTCCGCGATCGCCGAAGCCACCTGGTACGAGAATACCGCCAATGCCGCTCAGCATGTCAGCTACGTTCTCGTCCGTTACTTCTTCAGCGTTCACCCAACGGATTTTTACGTCCGCATTTGCATCAAATCCTGCGTGGGAAAGTGACTCGACAACACTTAAGTACGCATCGTGCAGCGCAACATATTTACCAACAATAGCAATCTCAACTGTCTTGTCCAACTTGCTGATTCGATCAACGAGACCTTCCCATTCAGTCATATCTGGTGCAGGTGTTGTCAGCTTCAGATGATTAACTACGATTTCGTCCAAACCTTCTTCACGCAGGTTCAACGGAACTTCATAAAGAGTAGAAGCATCGCGGCATTCTACCACTGCATTCGCATCAATATCGCAGAACAAGGCAATTTTAGCCTTCATGTCGGAGGACAATTCATGCTCTGTACGGCAAACAATAACATTCGGTTGAATGCCGATGCTGCGCAATTCTTTTACACTGTGCTGAGTTGGTTTGGTTTTAACCTCACCAGCAGCTTTAATATAAGGGATGAGCGTTACGTGAATGTACATCACATTCTCGCGTCCAACTTCACTTTTAAGCTGGCGAATGGCTTCCAAAAATGGCAAGCTTTCAATATCGCCTACAGTACCGCCGATTTCCGTAATAATGACATCCGAACCTGCTTCACGGCCTGCACGGTACACGCGCTCCTTGATTTCGTTCGTAATATGAGGGATAACCTGTACTGTACCTCCCAAATATTCTCCGCGGCGCTCTTTGCTGATCACACTGGAATATACCTTGCCTGTTGTGACATTGCTGTTCTTGGACAGATTAATATCAATAAAGCGCTCATAGTGTCCCAAGTCAAGATCCGTTTCCGCACCATCATCCGTTACAAACACTTCACCATGCTGGTAAGGACTCATAGTACCCGGATCGACATTCAGGTAAGGATCAAATTTTTGAATCGTTACCTTCAGTCCCCTGTTCTTCAAAAGCCTCCCCAGTGAAGCTGCCGTAATCCCTTTGCCCAAGGAAGACACAACCCCGCCTGTCACAAAAATATACTTCGTCACTGTTCAAAACCCTCCTAGATAAGATGCAAAATTCAGGCGACATTATGATGTTATCGTAACCCGTTTGCACGGATTATCATCCATGAAGAAGGCAGCGGTTATATTTTCCTAATCCGCCGCCCTTAGCCCTCTTTCATGAGTGAAAACACCCCTATAAAAAACAAAAAAGCACTCCCGTAGTACGGGGCACTTTTATACAAAAAAACAAACATATAAGTGAATCAATCATAAGCCCAAGCAATAGTTTACCCCGTGTCCAATCCGCTGTCAAGGAAGTTATCTGTGTTAATTTGCCCATTGAACCAGATTGGAATAAATCTATCTGAAAGCTATAAATCAGCAGGGGTTCCAAGAAAACGGTCATGAAAAAGGGGAGAGTGTATCTCCCCTTGCAGCCTGTTCTTAACGAAGTGAATCGTCGTCGTCATCTATCGATTCATCGTCATTTTCATCATCTGTATCTTCCTCATCACTGAGGTCTTCATCGTCAATCACAACATCGTCGTCACTATCATCATCTTCTCCGTCGAACAGCTCGTCCTCGCCATCCTCGTCTTCGCTATCTGCATCGAAGTCGTCATCGGAGTTGTATGTTTCTTCTTCCTCATGATAGTCATCTTCGTCGTCATCGTCGTCATCGTTAATAATACGAGGACGCTTGGCACCCGTCAGGGCATCTTCGGATTTATCTACCGGATACCAACGTTTCAAGCCCCACAGATTCGTACCGACACAGGCAAAACGCCCGTCAATGTTGATTTCAGTATATAGCTGAGCAATAACGTCATTAATTTCTTCGTTGGACAAGCCGCGCAATTTGGCGACTTCATTCATCAGGTCACGGTAATAATATGGAGTATTGGCTGCTTTCAATACCATAAATGCCAAATCCACCATTGGAGTCTCATGGACTTTCTCCGGGTCAATCTTCAAGTTGAGTGGTGTACTCACCTAGGGACACTTCCTCTCACACGTAATTCACAAGAACATGTTTCAGAGCATACACGATACATGCAATACTAACATATCCATTATCAAAACTAAGTAAAACCTATTTGGAAGCAAATTGCAAGTTAAACATGGGTATCGTCATAATTTCCAGGAATCCCCCTGCACAAGACGGCACACGTAAAAAAAGACGGGGTTCCCCCCGCCTTCGACTGTACCCGCTCCGGGAGAGGCCTCCCAAAGTTGTTGCACAAGAGCTTATGCTCTCCATGTATCGTATGTGTCCACCGCTACTTTGACACGACAAGCAGGCCTATTTCCATAAAAAAGGGGCAAGTTCCCCATGCCGCAGCTGACGCTTGCTCATACAATACCTCAGCATGGCTCATCGGAGGGGGACCGTCTCAAATGGACTATCCGGATTTTTTGCAGCGTTTGCATGAGGGTATTTCGGAGCCGTCCGGCAGTGGACGGAACAAACAGATTATCACGTTCGATAAGCCTCACCAATACCGAGAATGCCTGTCCTATCTCAAAAAGCTGAAACCTGAGCTAGCTGGATTACGACAAGTGCAACCGGCTCGGCTAATCCGTGCTCTCATCGCTCCGCTTTCAGGGGGAGACAGGCTGGGTAAATATCACCACGGTGTTACCGTTGAAGAAGATACTCGCATTAAGGTTCATGCAGAAACGGCATATATACCGAAAGCAGAGAAAAGTCTTTCCATGCCATGGGGAGTCAAACAGGTACGTGCATACAAGGCTTGGCCTTCCTCGACAGGGAATCGGGTCAGAATCGGTGTAATCGACACAGGGGCAGATTTTCATCATCCTGATCTTCGCTATTCCCTTGCCAGAGGTATCAATTTGTTGAACCGGACCATGTTACCCTATGACGATAATGGTCACGGTACTCATATTGCTGGAACTATCGCAGCATCCAATTATGACGAAGGTATGGTTGGCGTAGCACCCCGGGCTTTAATTCATCCTGTAAAAGCATTCGATCATAATGGAGCCGCCTATGTCTCTGACATTATTCTTGGTATCGACTGGTGTGTATTAAATCGTGTCGATATCATTAATATGAGCTTTGGTATGAAGTCGCGCAGCAAGGCACTGCTTGATATGGTGAATAAAGCATATCATAACGGCATTGTAATCGTAGCTTCCTCGGGAAATGAGGGCAAGCGTCGAAGCATTGACTATCCAGCCCGCTACTCCCAGACGATATCAGTCGGAGCTACCGACAAATACAGACGTATCGCACCTTTCAGCAATCGGGGGCAATTCGTAGACGTGTATGCACCTGGCGAGAAGATCAGATCGTCGTGGATCCATGGAAAGCATCATGAAATGAGCGGCACCTCTATGGCTACTTCCCATGTGACCGGGAGTATCGCACTCCTCCTTTCACTGAGACCGGAACTGGAGCCTGGGGAAATTAAAGCGCTGCTTAAGCGCACCGCCACACCACTACGCCTTCGCAAAAGTGCCGGACGCAGTTCCATCTCCACCAAGCTTGGAGAAGTGGATGCCTTCCGATTGATGCAGGAGGGCACAAAGTGAATCACCATCTGATGATACTAAACCTCTATCGTTGCGCCTGGCTCCAAAGAATGAACTTCTCTGGCAGGACCTCCATGTCCATGATTTCCTTCTCTTATTAACTCATCTCGTACAAGGTCGGTTTGCAGTTTTGGTGCATGAACGAGTACAACCTGTTTGCTGGGCACATTCTTCAACATCTGCCTCACATCCGATAATCCCTGATGCACCTTGTAGATTAAATGCCGAGCGATACAGATGTCATTGGAGTCCGTACATTCCAATAGATGCTTTCCAAAAGAGCCATTCGAGGCATGCCCAGTCAATATCACACTGTTCCTAATGTTTTTTTCGCTATCCATCTCGTTCAACATGTTGCGGATATTCGACAGATATTGATAATACCAACGCGCCTGCGGGGAATCCATCATGCCATCTCTTGTTACGATTATAGTAGCCGTGTTCTGTTCCAGCAGACTTACTCGTTCAGCTGCATCACGAGGCACAAACACCCTGCTACTATTTAACACATGTAATATTCGTGCGAGAGCTTCCGGTCGCAGCCACTCTTTCCAGCGAATTAACTGTTTTAACCCTTGCCATAGGTCAGGCTCTATAATTATTGTGTGCTCGGGAAATTGCTCACTGGCCCACACGGTCAGCTCCTGTCCTCTGCCAAAAGCAGGCACCGGCAACAACACATGACCACCAGACAATAGTATCTGCTCCATCTCGACCCTCAGCCGCTCCAGTTTAACAGGCTGCGGGTCTATATCCATGCCATAGGCATTGTCCATGATGGATATGTCCACTAGAGTGGATTCAGGCTTGCATTCAGGAAGGATACCTATGCCCTCCTCCGTATACAAGTCTGGTGCATCGGCAGCAAGAAGCTCAGATTCACGGCTGTAGTCTCCAGAAAAGAACAATCGCTTCCCTTCTATTTCTACGGTATACCACACTGCACCAGCCAGATGTCCACTGCGTCCCCACAGGATTCTCACACCCGGACAAGCTTCATACCACACTCCTGACGGCGCTTCGTCTTCCAGATAGCGATAGGTAATGGATTGTATATCCTGTTCGCTGTACGGCAATTGGCTGCCTCTCGATTCAACAAAAGTACGCCACGAGCGAAAATAGGAGCCTAACTGCTCAGCGGTAGCCTTGGTCGTCCAGACCTCCCCCCGATATCCATACTTGTACAGTAAGGGGAGCGCCATGGAATGATCCTCATGTGCATGAGACAGCAATACAGTAGTTAGTCCCTTCGCCATCTGCGGTGGAAAAACCGGATACTGCCCCGTTCCTTCCTTTTTCACGCCACAGTCCAGCATGATACGATGCTGCTTTCCTTCAAAAACATAACAGGAGCGGCCATGTTCGCCCGCTCCGCCCCAAATTCTAAGCTTGGTCATCATCATTTCCACTTTCTTCGCGAGTTTAAGCTTTCCATTAAGATCAGCAGCAACGTGGTCAACCCAACCGATATAACAGCCATTGCCATACCGAGTGATACCTGTCCCTGCTCGAACTGGGCAAATATATAGGTTGCAGACGTCTGGACGGATGGCGGTAAAATCAGCAATGATCCTACCAGTTCCCGTGAAGCGATGGTAAAGGTCATCATCCAACCAGCGAGCATCCCCGGTACAATCAGCGGTAGTATAATCCGGCGGAATATGTAAGACGGACGCCCGCCAAATACCTGCCCCGCCTGAAAAAGAGTATGATCTACCTGTGTAAAGGCGCTTTTGACATACTGAACCGTGTAAGGGATAAACAAAATAACATACGTCAAAACGACCATGCCGTATGTGTTATACAACGGAATCGGCATCCACGGCGAGTTCCACCACAAGATCAGGCCAACCACCATAACAATTCCCGGCACAGTATTCGGAAGCAAGCTGAATGCATCAACAGTCCGTTGGATTGTCGTGTGTGAGCTACCGATGACAAGCGCAAACCATGTGCCCAGCACCACAGCCAGCGTCGATGCACCCAAAGAGAGGAATACGCTGTTCAGCAGTGCCTCCATACTCTCTGAACCCCACGACAGCAGTTCCTTATAATAGCCGAGTGTAAGGTTATTCCATGCCAATCCAACTCCCCGCAGCTTCATGGTGGAGGCCGCGACAATTGAAAAGTAAGGGATACCAATAGCCGCAATGAGCAGCAATAGGATGAATGTGACACTCAGTCCTGTAGTCCAGCTGGATACACGCAGACGGGAAGACCGCGAACCTTTACCCCCTACCAGTCTGTATGTGAACTTTCGGTTGATCACCGATTGCACGTACCACATAAGCAGACAGGCCGTTAACAACACCGAGGCCATGGACGTCGCTTTGCCAAAATCAATAGGCCAGCTGGAAATATATTTGTGAATTTCAGAAGTCATGACCTCATACCCGATACGTCGCCCAAAGGTAGCAGGTGTACCGAACTCGGCAATCGTTTTAACGAAAATAAGCAACGCGCCCATTCCGTATGCCGATAGCAGCAAGGGTAAAATGATTCGACGGAACCTGTACAGAAAGCCTCCGCCCATGACGGCCCCCGCCTCTTCCAGACTGCCGCCAATCCTCACCAGCGCTCCGCGCAGCAGCAGATATAGGAATGGAAACAGATGCAGACTCATGATCATCACCATGCCACCCAGGCTGAAAAAGGCAGATGTTAAGAAGCGCAGGTCCGGGAACAACTGCTCCAGATACCCGTTTTTTTGCATAAACAGAATCCATCCCATGGACCCAATATAGGGCGGGGTCATAAACGGAATCAGCAGCACGACATCCAACCAGCGCCAATGTGCGAGTCGGGTGTTGGACATGATCCAGGCTAGTGGAAGTGCAAGGATGGTCGTTCCTGCGATCACACAGATGCCTAGCCAAATCGAGTCGAATAGCACTCCTACAAATTGAGAAGCAGCTAACGTTCGAAAAGGCGCCGCCCATTGAATTTTCTCCTCAACATAGACACTTTGGATGAAGATTTGCAGCAATGGCAGCAAAATGAGGAAAAGAAGCGCGATCAGAGCAAGTGCCACAGACCAGCCCCTGATGTGTTTAACAGACAAACTTCCCATCGGCTTATTTGAACATTTGCGTGAACTTCTCCGTCACGTCTGAACCATGCTCGCCCATCCATTCCCAATTGGTTTTCAGCAATGGGATTTCGTCCAGGTTGGCACGATTGTCAGCTTTGATATCCGTACGTCCAGGGAGTAGGGAGGCATCTGCTACTAGTTTTTGTGCCTCGTCTGACAACAGATAATCAATGAATGCCTTGGCATTTTGCTCATGTTGTGTGGACTTGAGAATGGCAGCAGGACGTGGGCTTATGACCGTTCCCTCTGTCGGATAGACGATGTCAATCGGCTCGCCTTTGGCTTTAGCCTTGTAAGTCATGTAATCGACCGCAGCGACGACTACTCCTTTAGCTCCGGTAATCACGGGGTCTAGTGCTTCCTGATTGGCACCAGCCATGGTCACACCATTAGCCTTGTACTGCTCGAACAACGTCCAGCCTCCATCGCCCTTAGCACTTAGATAGCCTGTCATAAAATCCAAGGCCGAGCCAGACAGCGATGGGTCGGGGATGTTAACCTGATCCTTGTACTCAGGTTTCGCCAAGTCGGCCCAAGAAGTAGGCGGGAATTTCACCAGTTTCGTGTTATAAGCAATACATAGAGCAGAGGCACCGGTACTGAAATAGTTACCTTCCTTATCAGACCAGTCCGGGTTTAGCTTGTCCGCATTTTTGGCATCCGGATAGGGGAGCGTGAGTCCTTCCTTTTTCAAGCCCTGTACAGACGGAAGCGATGCCAGCACAACCACGTCTGCTACTGGATTCGTCTTCTCCGCTTCCATGCGGGCTAAAATCTTACCTGTCGTTCCCTGAAATAACTCTACCTTAACTCCACTCTGTGCCTCATACCCGGCCACCAGCTTTTTTGCCAAGCCATCCGGACCTGCGCTGTAAACAACCAGCTTCTGATCAGCGGACGCCGCTGGTGTTGCTGTCCCATCTGCTCGCGTGCCATCCTTCGCTGTCGTAGCGGTTCCGCAACCTGCCACAGCCAACCCAAAAGTCAATGTTAAAGCAAGCATAGCCCCTTTTTTCCATCCTGCACGAAAACCACTTCTATTCATCATCTTCTGTATACCCCTTTTCACTATGTTCCAAGTTGATGGATGTATTGCGGTGATACCCAAATACGCATTTTTTCGCCTATCTGCAAACGGGTGAAATGATATGCAGTCCATTGCTCGCCATTTTCAGCTAGTAGACGGATTTCATAACGATCGCCAACATAGCTGACATGTAGAATCTCTACTGTAAAAGTGTGCTGATCTGCTTGCTCCTGTCCCCAACGGACATGCTCAGGCCGAAATAATATCCGTTCCAACTCAAGCCAGTTGGATTTACCGATAAACCTTGCCACCTCTGGATGAGCTGGGCGACTATAGATCGCCTCTGGTGTTCCGGTCTGCAAAATATGTCCACTTTTCATAACTACCACTTCATCAGACATGGACATGGCCTCGATCTGATCATGGGTGACGTATAGGGCGGTCAGCCCCAGATCGCGCACAAGCGATATCATCTCAATGCGCATCTCTTCCCGCAGCACAGCATCCAGTGCACTAAGCGGCTCGTCGAATAAAACCAGTCGAGGCCGGGTAGCAACTGCTCTTGCAAAAGATACCCGTTGCTGCTGTCCACCAGACAACTGATGGGGATAGCGATCCTCCATCCCTGACAACCTCACCTTATCGAGCGCCTCCAGCACTACGTCCCGTAGTTCCTTCCCTTGTGCGCTAACAGACCCTTTACCCCGCTTGCTCGCTCGCAGGCCGAAGGCCACATTTTCAAACACTGTCATATGCGGCCACAGCGCAAAATCCTGAAAGACCATACCAAAGTGGCGAAGATGTGCGGGAATATCCTTTTTGCGTTCAGCTGAAAAGAGAATTTCCTCTCCCATCGTGATTGTGCCAGTATCCGGTGTTTCCAGACCAGCAATCAAGCGCAAGAGCGTCGTCTTCCCACAGCCGGACGGCCCGAGCAGTGTGGTGAACTTGCCTCGTCGTACGACCAGGTTCGTCTCGTGCAGCGCGGTGGTTTGGCCGAAGGTTTTACTTAATCCACGAATATATAGATCCTGATTCATCGCATTACCTGCCTGTTCTTGTGACTGACCCCAGTGTAAAACTTGAATTCGCAACCTGTGTTATTGGAAAGTTAAAACAAAATTAATTATTTCAATGAATTGTGTTAACACTCATAGATTTAATCTATATAGAGGCGATTGATGCTGCTGCCCAACGAATAGATTGCTCGATTAACCTGAAAGCGAGGCATTCTCAGTGAACTTAAGTCTTCTGAAGTTACATATTGTAGAGCTGCTGAACAAGCACCACAAAATCACCACCGTAGCCGAGCTTCTCGGTCTAAAGCAGCCCACTGTTACTTTCCATATGAAAAATCTGGAGCGTGAATTCGGAGTCAAGCTGTTTGATACACGTATGGGCAAAATCATCCTGACGGATGCCGGAAATGCACTGCTGCACTATGCCACCAAGATTAATGCACTTGCGGCAGAGGCTGAGCGAGTCGTCCGTGAGTTTGATACGCTCCAACGAGGAAGTATACGTATTGGTGCAAGCTATGTACCCGCTACCTACCTGCTGCCTGCCGTGCTGCACCGGTTTGCCCGCGAGCATCCGGGTATTCACATCGCCTTGTCCGTGAAAACAGCGCCCGTGATCAAGGACATGCTCGCTCGCCACGAAATTGACCTCGGCATTATATCAGCAGAGCCGTTTCAATCCCCAACGCTACTCTCAGAATCCCTGGGAGAGGATGAACTGGTGCTTATCTGCTCACCCACTCATCCGCTCGCTAGCGAAACCGATTTGACATCCGAGCGTATCGCTTCAGCCTCTTTTGTGTTGCATGGAAAAGATTCAAGTACACGCCATGTGACTGACAAATGGCTGGAGCGCGGACGACGCCGGCTTCCGTCCTATCTGGAATTGGATTCACTGGAAGCTATCAAACAGGCGGTTATGCTAGGAGAACACATCTCCTTTGTCTCACGTCTTGCTGTTCAATCAGAGGTTGAGCGGGGTTTACTGGTTGTAAGGCCTATTCCGGGGCAGCCTGTTGAGCGGCACATTTATATGGTCAGCAACAGAGATCGTCATCGCTCCGCGCTGATCCACAGATTCACTGAATATTTAGGATGAAACCAAGATTAAATATTGGCTGTCATATATAAAATATGGTATTTTTTAACCAGAATACCATCTTACTTTGACATTCGACTGACAACCCCCCCGTAAAGTGTAACGTGTAACCCATTCGGACGAACAGGAGAGGATGAAATGAAAACAGGCCATCGTATCACCAAATTCATGTCGGTAGTAACTCTGAGTGCAGTGCTGCTCGCAACAGGATGGAAAGGAGCAGAGCCTGTACAAGCCGCTGCCAATGCCACGCCAAGCTATGAGGTGAAACTGCTGCTGGATACAGCTCAGGTTCTCAACGCGGATGGCTCTTTAAAAAACGGCATCGTAAATGAGTTCCAAATCAGCGAGGAAGCGCAACGCTTAAAGGTCGAGTATTTTGACACAGACTCATTGCAACTGAATGACGAGGGTTGGAACGTTAGATTTCGCAAGAAAGAAGACAAAAAGAATTATGAATTAACCTACAAAAAACGCTATACGGTCACAGACGGGAATATCGACGCAGCACTTACCCAAGCGAATAAGGAAGGATTCAGTGCCTCCGATGATAATTATGAGGCTGAGGTGGATTGGGGATACAACAAGCAGACACTAAGCTTTTCCAATGATAGGAAAACGAGTGCCTCCAAAGGATTATCTCTGCCTTCCCCGAATCAAGCCTTAAAACAATTGCAGGATAATCTTCCGGGCAAGCTGCAGAACTGGAAAAGCAGCAATTGGGGTAAACAAACCTTGGCAAACTCCAGAGTACGCGGTCCTGTAGAGGTCAGCAAATATGAGGGCAGCTTTCAGGGCCTGGATACTGATGTTGAAATATGGCCTATTCGTAGCGCAAACGGATCGGGTACTGACAATATCATCGAAATTTCCTTCAAAACTTCGGATTACAATGTTGCCGCAAGCAACCGAACCAAGCTGATTAACCTGCTGCAATCCAAAGGATGGCTGATTCCCGCCGATTCCCTCAAAACGAATCTGGTACTGGAACGCTATTAAACTACTCATACCTAAAAAGTACTCCAACCTAAAAAAGGAACCGAACGAGCCTCCTTGTAGAGGGCAGCACGAACGGTTCCTTTTATTATTATACATATGACTACAAGGTCAATACGTTGCAGTTGTTTAATTACATACGTTCCGGTGCAGACACACCCACAAGCTTCAGAACATTGGCAATGGTCGTGCGAACCGCACCAAACAACGCCAAACGAGCCTGCGTTTGAGCGGCATCCTCTGTGATGACACGCTCTGCCTTATAGTAGCTGTGGAACAATGATGCCAGCTCGTAGACATAGCGAATCATACGATGCGGCGCAAAGTTTGCAGCTGCCACCGATACTTCCTCTGGCAACTCGCCAATTTTGCGTAACAGATCGTATTCATGCTCAGCCGTCAGCTTGGACAAGTCAACTTCTGACAATGGCAGCACAGCAATCCCCTGTTCTTCGGCTTGGCGATATACGCTGCATGCACGTGCGTGTGCATATTGCACGTAGAATACCGGATTCTCATTGGAGGTGGAAATCGCCAAATCCATATCAAAATCCAGATGTGAATCCATACTGCGCATGGTGAAGAAGTAACGGATCGCGTCTACGCCTACTTCTTCCATCAGATCCTCCATCGTTACGGCCTTGCCAGTACGCTTAGACATTTTTACTTTTTCCCCGTTTTGGAACAAGCTGACCATTTGGGCAATCAGCACTTTAAGCTTATCCGGGTCATTGCCCAGTGCTTCCATTGCCGCCTTCATCCGCGGAATATAACCGTGGTGATCCGCTCCCCAGATGTTGATGATCGTGTCATAGCCACGAGCGTATTTGTCGCGGTGATAAGCAATATCCGGAGTCAGGTACGTATAAGTGCCGTCATTTTTGATCAATACACGGTCTTTATCGTCGCCATACTTGGTCGTATTCAGCCAAGTCGCCCCGTCTTTTTCATAAATTTCCTCACGGTCACGCAGCTCATTCAACGCTTTAAGTACTTCACCATTATCATACAGTGATGTTTCGCTGAACCAGGAATCAAAAGGTACACGGAACCGCTCCAGATCACGCTTGATCTTATTCAGTTCCTTTTCCAAACCGTATTCACGGAAAAATGCAGCACGATCTCCCGGTTCCATGGACAACAAAGAGTCGCCCTTCTCAGCCACCAGTTCCTTCGCAAAACCGATGATATCCTCACCATGGTATCCGTCCTCCGGCATCTCCGCAGACTGTCCCAGCTCCTGCAAATAACGCGCCTCAATGGAACGACTCATATTGTAAATCTGATTCCCCGCATCATTAATGTAATATTCACGAGTAACTTGATATCCTGCAAAATCAAGCACGTTACAGAGCGCATCCCCTACAGCTGCGCCACGTGCATGGCCCAAGTGAAGACTACCGGTCGGATTGGCGCTGACAAATTCGATCTGTACTTTTTTGCCTGCACCTACGTGTACACGACCGTAATCTGCTCCTTGCTCCTGTACTTGTCCAATCACTGCATAGAGGTAACTCTTGTTCAGGCGAAAGTTAATAAAGCCTGGTCCGGCGATTTCCGCACTTTCAATAGAAGCGGAAGCTAGGTCCATATTTGCGATCAAATCTTCAGCGATCTGACGCGGGTTCTTCTTTGCAATGCGAGTGAGCTGCATTGCTACGTTGGTAGCTAAGTCACCGTGTGACTTGTCCTTAGGTACTTCCAATGTAATAGTCGGCAGCTCTTCGCGGCTCACGATTCCGGCCGCCAGCACCGCTGCCTCGATTGCTGAGGTTACCTTTTGATTAATAAGTTCCAGTGGATTGCTTGTCATGATTGTTGCTCCTCCTGTATATGCAAACTGATGGCAAAATGCCCCGAGAAATCCTCAAATACGTACAGATCATAGGTCCAGCTCACATGTCCGGTGAAACCATCCATCCGAATATCGAGCTTCTGCGTATGCGCAGACATGTTCAGGTTTAAATAAGGCGAGCGGTAAAATCCAGGCAACCTGCGTCCCAGCGCGAACGACTGCTCTGATTGTACCTCGCCGTGGCGAATTAGCTTTAGCTCGTCCGGTCCAATTTTGACTGTGTTCCGTGTCGTACCGCCTTCTGGACTCTCTTGCGGCTCTTCGTACCTTATATATAGATGCTTCCCGCGAACGATTGCTTCTCCAGGAAGCTCCTGTACCACATCTTCTCCGTCATGATGACTATGAAGACGGATTCGAACCTTTGCATTGTGTGGCATGTGTTCAAACTCCATTCTATCGCTATCCTACTGTACTACTATATCCAGTTCCCGATTGCAATTCAAATGAGTTTTTACAAAAAGATGCTTTCACACTTAAAAAATTCAACTACTGTAGGTCGGCTGCACGGGATGCCTCGCTAAAACTTTCAATGAACCGGGAAGCCAATGAAGACATGTATTTATCCTTCAACCAGACAGCCGCCACTCGTGTGTGCAATTCTTCACAGCTAATTTCCTTAACGATTAAATGATTATTGCTGCCCAAAGACAAAGCGGAGCGCGAAATCATGCCAATACCCAGCCCTTCGTTGGCCCAATGAAGCGTGGTGCGGGCATCGTCATTTTTGCAAAAGATGTTCGGCTCAAAGCCGTGCTTCATACAGGTATTGTGGATCAATTGCTCAAAACGGCGATATATAATGAGTGGTCTGTTCTTCAACTCAGCCAATGAAATAGTCTTCTGTTCAGGACTCCAATCATGTTCTTCCGTCATTACTGCTACCATGGGCTCGGATTCGGCATATCTGCATCCTAAATCCGTGGTATTAAAGGGGGTTCTGACAATACCGACCTCGATAATCCCTTTGTTCAAAAGATCGAGAATCCTAAAGGTATTTCCCTCATGAATTTCAAATTTTACACCCGCATAGGTTTTATGAAATTCGGAAAGCCTGTCTTTCATCAGGGTTGCTCCAGAGGAAGAGACTGTTCCAATGGTGAGCGTCCCCTTCATCCCCATGGCAAAATCATTCATTTCCCTGGTCGTAGCATCCGTCAGCTCCAAGATTTGCTTGGCTCTGTTCCGTAAAATGATTCCGGCCTCTGTCAATCGAATGCTCCGTGAGCCTCGATGCACAAGCTTTACACCAAGCTCTTCCTCCAGCTGCATAAGCTGTTGACTTAAGGGAGGCTGTGCAATTTGCAGTTTTTTGGCTGCCGCTGTAATCTGTCCGGCGTCGGCAATCGCTAAAAAGTACTTGAGATGCCTTAATTCCATCATGAACCTCCGGTTCTGATATATGTGAAACCTATATCTCTAATATATATTAAATATTTTTCATATGGTTAGGGATATGCCATAATTATACTCAGATATGCAATTGCACTAGGAAAAATTTTATACAATATTCAGGTTAGGTGATGGTTTATTTGCTGAAATTTGCTGTTTTTTTGAAACCCTATAAAAAGGAAACGATTCTTGGGCCTCTGTTTAAACTGATTGAGGCTATTCTGGAATTGCTACTGCCTACTATGGTAGCTTTAATGATTAATCATGGCGTCGGTAGGGGAGATACCCATTATGTATGGCAATTGGGCCTGTTGATGTTGCTCATGACTATTCTGGGCTTTGGCAGTTCTCTCGTGTGCCAGTTTTACGCAGCCCGTGCTTCCCAAGGATTCGGAACCACACTGCGCAACACCATGTTTAAGCATATTTCATCGTTTTCTTATGCGGATCTCGATAAATTTGGGACGCCCTCTCTCATCAACCGAATTACGAATGATGTTAATCAGCTTCAAACGGCTGTGGCGATGCTGATTCGTCTGGTCATTCGTGCTCCTTTCATTTGTATCGGGGCGATCATTATGTCGATGATATTGGACTTCCGCCTTGCTTTGGTGCTATTGGCGGCTACGCCCATTCTGGCTGTGATCCTGTATGTGGTCATTACGAAGGCTTCTCCCCTGTACCAGCTATACCAGAAGAAGCTCGATAAAATTGCTCTGGTGCTAAGCGAGAATCTCACAGGAGTACGGGTTATACGTGCATTTGCCAAAAGAGGAGCTGAACGGGTAAAGTTCAATACCGCCTCAGATGATCTAACCCAGACCGCCATTCGTGTCGGACGTATTTCTGCTCTGCTGAGCCCAGCCACCTTACTGGTGGTCAACGGAGCTATTATTGCCATCCTGTGGATCGGCGGTATCCATATCCAATATGGCTCTCTTACTCAAGGAGAGATTATTGCGTTTATTAATTACATTACGCAAATTTTGCTGGCCCTGATCGTGGTGACGAATCTTATTATCCTGTTCACCAAGGCAGCCACTTCAGCAGCGAGAATTCAGGAGGTTCTGGATACGGAAGCATCGATTTCCGATTCTGACCCTTCCACATCTATTAGCAGGAAAGAGACAGGTAAGAACAGTCCTGTACCAGCCATCTCTTTTGATCACGTCTCCTTTGGCTACAATAAGACAGGACAATTGGCACTTAGTGACATAGTGGTAGACATCTATCCCGGTGAAACAGTTGGGATCATAGGAGGAACGGGCTCAGGGAAATCCACCTTTGTGAATCTCATTCCCCGCTTCTATGATGCAGTGGAGGGTTGCGTACAGGTCGATGGCATGGACGTACGGCACTATAAATTGGAGCAATTGCGGCAGAAAATCGGGATAGTCCCCCAAAAGGCCCTGCTGTTCACGGGGACTATAGCGGATAATATCCGATGGGGGCGTGAACACGCCACCGATGAGGATGTCGCCAGGGCCGCAGCCATTGCGCAAGCGGATGAGTTTATTTCCAACTTGCCGGAAAAATTCGATGCCCCGATCACCCGAGGAGGGCTTAATCTGTCAGGCGGGCAAAAGCAGCGACTTACCATTGCCAGAGCTATTGTAGGCAATCCGGAAATTCTGATTTTGGATGATTCCTCAAGCGCACTTGATTTCGCAACTGACGCTGCCCTCCGGAAATCGCTACGGGAAAATAGCTCTCGCATGACTGTTCTGCTGGTCTCCCAACGAGTAAGCAGTGTACAGCATGCCGATAAAATCATTGTATTTGATGAAGGCCGAATTGTCGGGAGCGGCACACATGATCAGTTGATGAGCAGCTCGGAAGTATACCAGGAAATTAATCGCTCCCAGCTCTCAACGCAGGAGGTGGACCAATGAGTAGCAAGGAAACCTGGAAAAGATTATTAACCTATGTCGGTCAATATAAATCAACAACGTTTTGGGTTATCGTCAGCGCGATTCTCAGCGTGCTTGCCAGTCTGATCGGGCCCTATATGATTGGTCGGGCTATCGACCATATGGTGAATAAAGGAGCGGTAGACTTTAGAGGCATTGCGTTGATTCTTTTTGGATTAGGCATTGTATATGTTGTAGGCAGTCTATTTAGCTGGCTGCTCACATATTTGACGAACCGCATTGCTTTTCAGACTGTAAATGATATGCGACGGGAGTTATTCGATCATTTTAATATCCTTCCGCTAAGCTTTCATGACAATCATCCACAAGGAGATAGCATTAGCCGTTTTGTGAACGATATGGATGCCGTGTCGGATGGATTGTTGCAGGGCTTTTCCACTTTGATCACTGGATTGATTACCATTATTGGTTCGATTGTACTCATGCTGTATATCAGTCCGGTGATGACGCTGGTGGTCTTGGTGTCTGCCCCCATCACATATGGCGTTGCACGGTTCATTACTACAAAATCGCAACGCATGTTCCGCGAGCAGGCCAAAATTTTAGGAAGCCTGAACGGATATGTGGAGGAAATGATCGGCGGACAGCGGGTAGTGACTGCCTTTCATTATGAAAAGCGCTCGTTTGAGGAATTTTCCGCCAGAAACGAACAGCTGTACCAAGCCGGGGTGAAATCACAGTTTTACGGATCTTTGTCCAACCCTTCCACCCGATTGGTCAACAACATGACTTTTTCAGTCACCGCTATGATTGGCTGTATTTCGATCATTTTGGGTGGAATTTCGGTAGGCGGTTTGTCGAGCTTTCTCATTTACACCAATTTGTTCGCCAAGCCTTTTAATGAAATTACAGGGGTATTAACGCAGTTTCAGGCTGCGACAGCTTCTGCCCAGCGTATATTTGCTATTTTGGATTCGCCGCCGGAACAACCGGAAAAACCGAACGCCGTGCAGCTGGAGCGCAGTAAAGGCACGATTCTGTTTGATCATGTAAAATTCTCCTATAATCCGGGACGAACGCTTATTACGAACTTTAGTTTGGAGGTCAAACCGGGCACTCGCGTAGCTATCGTCGGACAGACCGGTGCAGGCAAAACAACACTCGTTAACCTGCTCATGCGCTTTTACGATGTGGACAGCGGTTCGATCTCCATCGACGGAGTGAATATCAACGATATGAGCCGGGATGGCCTGCGGACTAACTTTGGCATGGTGCTTCAGGATACATGGCTGTTCAGCGGAACGATTCGTGACAATATCGCCTATGGGAAGCCAGAGGCCACGGACGAAGAAGTCATTGCGGCTGCGACAGCTGCTAATGCGCATGGCTTTATCAAGCGCCTGCCTCATGGTTACGATACGGTCATCAGCGGGTCGGGCGACAGCCTGTCACAAGGGCAAAAGCAGCTGCTTACCATCGCGAGAGTAATTCTCGTCGATCCACCTATGCTCATTCTGGATGAAGCAACCAGTAGCATAGATACCCTTACAGAGGCCCGCATCCAAAAGGCCTTCATGAAAATGATCGACGGACGCACCAGCTTCGTCATCGCTCACAGGCTATCAACCATCCGTGAAGCGGATCTGATTTTATACATGAAAAACGGCGATGTCGTCGAAAGCGGCACCCATGAAGGACTGCTCGCCAGCGGCGGCCATTATGCCTCGCTCTATAACAGCCAGTTCACTACGGCTTAAAAAGGCTGAGCAGATACGGTCACATCAATAAGCTCAACGTCTTTAAAAAAGCCAATTGCTTTTTAAGCAATTGGCTTTTTTATTTTTCTTTGATAAATCCCACCTTATATTATATAATAAAAACACGAACAAATGTTTCTATACCATCTAAACCTTATGGTTTTGTGAGTAGCCAACATTTATGCATGGAGTTGCAGTTGGGAGGCTGAATATGGACATTAATGAATTTCAAAAGTGGGTAAAGCAATATTATCAGGATAGAAACTGGTCAGACTTGGATATCTTTGTCCGAATCGGTTTCCTGGCAGAGGAAACGGGGGAGGTTGCGAGAGCTATTCGCGCCCTGGAAATTGGCAGAGACCGGCCAGATGAGATCGACGGTTCATTCGAGGAGAACAAGGAACATTTAACCGAAGAACTTGGAGACGTACTGGGTAATCTCATCGTGATCGCCAACAAGTATGACATCACCTTGGAGGATATATTTCAAACACACCAGCAAAAACTTGCAAAAAGATATACATAAGGAGAATCTCATATGAAAAGTATCGCTGTTTTTTGCGGTTCCAGTAATGGAGCGTCTGAGGTTTATCGAGAGCATGCTGTTGCTCTAGGCAAGGCACTTGCCGAACAGGAAATAAGCCTGGTTTATGGAGGAGCAAATGTGGGTCTAATGGGTGCAGTGGCTGACGCAGCACTTCATGCAGGAGGTCGCGTCATTGGTGTGCTCCCTTACTTTTTGCAAAGCCGTGAAATTGCACATAATGGCCTGAGCGAATTAATCATTGTTGATTCCATGCACGAACGCAAATCTAAAATGGCAGAGATTGCGGACGGTTTCATTGCTTTACCAGGTGGTCCAGGTACGATGGAGGAATATTTTGAAATTTTCACATGGGCGCAATTAGGCTTGCATGAAAAGCCATGTGGGCTTTTAAATATTAACCATTATTACGATCATCTTATTTCCTTGTTTGATCGTATGGCCGCGGAACAATTTATGCAGGAAAAATATCGTTCGATGGTAATTACGGATACGACTCCACAAGGAATCCTACATAAATTCACTAATTATACTCCTCCTTCCGTCAAAACATATCTTACGAGCAAACGGGTCTGACATTAGGAATGGCGCATCCCGATCAGCAGACGTACTATATAATTTTAAAAGGAACACCACCGTCAACGTATTCCAGTGGTGTTCCTGTAAATTGAACGAAAATGGCAGACTTTCTCCCCAATCGTCACAGTCGATTTTAAACCTGCATTTAATTATGTAGTCATCCAATGAATGATATCATGCCTAACGAGAACACCAATCTTAAATTCCTGCTCCCGTAGCGGTTGGATGATCAATAGGTTCGTCTTCCTGAAAGTCACGTCGATACCACCAGCCGATCAGAACAGCAATGGTAGTCATAGCCGCAGCCAGCAAATACACCTGCACCATACCAAATCGGTCAGCATACCAGCCCATAAATAATAAAGCCAGACCAAAAGCGAGATTGGTAAGCACATCAATTCCTGCCATTACTTTGGGCAGCTGGGCTGCCGGTGCACTGGTTTGCAGCAAGGTGCGGCGAATAATACCTGCCATTTGAACAGGTAAACCTGACACAGCAAAAAGAATAAGCGCAGCCACGGGAATGGTATTCAGCGCAAATACAATGGTAATCAGAACATATACCAGCAATGCCCCAAGCATGTACAAAAAGCTGTTCTTTTGCAATCGTTTGACCAAGCCAACCACAATCAATCCACCCAAAATGGTACCGGAGAAAAAGGATGCATTCATAAAGCCCCACCAGCTCGCATCCCGATGCAGTACTTGACTAACGTACGCCAAAATAAATACGCCAAGCCAGGAGACTCCCCCAATACTATCCACGCTATCGACAATCATCAGAGAACGAATACGACGGTTATGCCAGATAATTTTCCATCCTTCCCCAAGCTCTTTCCATTGGGAGTCTTTCTCCTTTTCCTTTGCGGGTTCTATTACATCTGCTGAGGACTTTGAAGATGCGGAGTTTAATTCCTTTGGATCCAGCGGATCACGAATGAAGGACGTGACAGTTACAGCCACGAGATAACAACAGGATGCGATTACAAGCGTGTTCAAGGAACCCAGCCAAGCGACAATCATTCCACTCAACGCCCAGCCTGCACACTTGACCACCTGATCACTGACCGCTACCATACCGTTAGCTCGCATGAGTCCCTCGCCAGTAGCCAAACGGGGTACAAGCGCATTACGCGCAGGATTGGTCCATCCATCCAAAAAAGACATGCCAAATACCATCACAAAAATAAACAGAAACGACCTTTGCTCAGGTACAATCCATAAATAAAGCAGCAGCAGTGTAAAAATGACAAACTGCCCAAACTGGGAAAATAGCAGAACCTGCGTCAGCCGAAATCGACCGAGCACGATCGGTGCTACAAGCCCACTAACCACTTGAGCCGACAATCGGAACAACGGAATTAAAATGGTCGTCATTAAGGAATTACTTGCACTGAATACCAACACCACCACACTCAACATATAGATAATATCTGCTGCGTTAGAGATCGTCTGAGATCCCCATAGGTAATAAAAAGAGCGTCTGATCAAAAAAGTCTCCTCCTCTTTGGTACATTGCCAATTTATGAATTTCCATAACCAAACCTCCCCTGTCGATAGTACAAATCTGTTTAATGTCTGGTTTTTTGTATGTTCTACATACACCCTTAAATTTCCTTCTTTTATCTTAAAAGGAAATTCAGTGTCCACTATATGTTCATGCCTAATACACTCTGGTTTCATACAAAAAAGCGTCTATAGCGCTCTTTTCGCCCTGTACTGGGCATAAAGATCACTAAGACGCTTCTTAAAATGTTTACTTCGTTAAATCTTCTACAAATTTAGGCAGTACAAACGCCGCTTTGTGCAGGCGCGGACTGTAATAACGGGTGTCCATTTCCGGAATTTGAGTCTCGTCCACTTCAAGCGGGTCATATTTCTTACTGCCCAGTGTGAATGTCCAAAGACCACTCGGATAGGTTGGAATGTTTGCACCGTACACACGTACAATCGGGAAAATCTCTTTTACATCTTTGTTGACCTTTTGAATCAGGTCAGCCTTGAACCAAGGATTATCCGTCTGCGCCACGAAAATGCCGTCTTCCTTCAGCGCCTCAAAAATACCTTGGTAGAACCCGCGTTCGAATAGCGGCGCTGCTGGACCAACCGGCTCTGTTGAATCGACCATAATCACATCGTATTCATTTTTGTGCTCGATAATATGCATATAACCGTCATTGACCAGCACTTCCACATTCGGCTCGTCCAACTTCCCCGCAATTTCAGGCAAATATTTTTTAGAATATTCAATGACTTTACCGTCAATCTCAACCAATATGGCTTTTTCCACTTCAGGATGCTTGATGACCTCACGGATAACGCCGCCATCGCCGCCGCCTACAACCAAAACCTTTTTCGGATTCGGATGTGTATTCAGCGCCGGATGCGCTACCATTTCGTGATATACAAATTCGTCTTTAACCGTTGTCATCACCATGCCATCCAGAACAAGCATATTGCCGAATTCCTCTGTCTCGATCATTGCCAGATCCTGAAAATCTGTTTTCTCAGAGACATAGGTTTGTTTGATTTTTGCTGTAATACCGAAAGAGGGAGTCTGCTTCTCCGTAAACCACAAGTCCATCCTTCCAACCTTCTTTCTGATCAAAGTATGTGTCCGGCAATTCGGTAGCATAAACATGGACTTTCCTTATAACTGCAACACACAAACGCCGAGTTTGCTATTTTTATTGTACCAAACACACTTGAATTTCACACTTTTTGCATTGACGGATTGTAATATGAAGTGCGACACCTACGGGAAATAAATAAAAAATGGCCCATGGCCGGATTCGTGTAGAATGAAGGTTCCTACACCACATTCACACAAGGAGAATCCACCATGAGCTACACACATCTTAGCATAATCGAGCGCAGCAAGCTAGAAATCCTCCACCAGCAGGGGAAAAGTGCTCGAGCCATTGCCAGTGAATTGGGCAGGCATCATGCCACCATTTGCCGAGAACTCCGTCGAAATGAAACGCAGAAGCCCTATTGTGCCGAGCGATCTCAGGAGAGCTATGTCCAGCGACGTAAGTCCTCCGTCCCAGCCGGAAAATGGACACCACAGCAGTCGGTCCTTATTGAAGAAAAGCTTCATGCCACGTGGTCTCCCGAGCAGATCGTAGAACGACTCCGTCAAGAGGGACACCCTGTGGTCTGCTTTAAAACCATCTATCGCTGGCTATATACAGGCCGTTTGGTGAAAGGAGTGCTTGCCGTCCTACGCCACAAAGGTAAACGGCAGAAGCCTGTAGAGACACGCGGCAAGTTCGCTGTGGGTAAGACCATCTCTCAGCGTCCGAAAGAGGTTCGTTCCCGGAAAACCTTCGGTCATTGGGAACTCGATACGGTCGTCTCGGGCCGTGGGAAAAGCAAGGGCTGCGTAGCTACATTCATCGAACGCAAGACCCGACTGTACACCGCCGTTCCCATGCCTGACCGTACAGCTTTGTCCATGGAAATTGCTTTTGGTGTAGTAGCCTCGCAGTACCCTGACGGTGCATTTCAAACCGCTACTGCAGATCGTGGCAAGGAATTCGCCTGTTACGCCAGCCTGGAAGAAGCTCATGGCCTACAGGTATATTTCGCAGATCCGTATTCTTCCTGGCAACGCGGCTCGAATGAGAATGCCAATGGCCTCTTGCGAGAGTTTTTTCCCAAGGGGACAGATTTTGCGCAAATCACGGATGAAGCCTTGGAGACTGCTCTGCGCTTGATCAACCATAGACCACGAAAATGCTTGGGTTGGAGAACCGCTCACGAATCCTTTTCAGAGAAACTGTCGCACTTAGCTTGACAATCCGTCCATTATAAATAATACCCGAATGGACTGCAAAAGCATTTTAAAGGCTTAATCTTGTTTAAAATGGATACGTATGCGAATCTAATGAATATACGCTTTCGGATTGACTATACTGAGAACATCAACTATGGAAGGAGGTGGCATGATGACCGATACTACCGGGCGATCCTCCAAGCGTAAACCGCTTTGGATTCGATGCTTGCAAGGACTGATGTCTCTCACGATTCTGACGGTCATCGCCGCCTGCATTCTGCTCGCCTATTTGTACACAACCAGCCTTCCGCTCGCCGATACGGATCGAAATTCACGTCTGCTCGATAGTCAGGGGCAAGTCATTGCCACCTTCTCTGCCGGAGGCAAGGAGTCTATCCCTGTCCAGTTGGATCACATTTCGCCCAATTTAATAGCAGCTACACTGGCCGTGGAAGACCGGAAATTTTACGATCATTTTGGCTTTGATTTCAAAGGATTGGGCCGGGCGATAATTGTTAATCTGACCCGCTGGGATATGTCACAAGGGGCGAGCACGCTGACTCAGCAACTTGCACGCAATCTCTACTTGTCTCACGAGAAAACGTGGACGCGCAAGGCCAAAGAGGCCATCTATACCGCACAGCTTGAAATGAAGTATTCCAAGAATGAGCTGCTGCAAATGTATTTGAATGAAATTTACTATGGTCATGGCGCCTACGGCATTGAAGCGGCTTCGCAAATGTATTTTGGTAAATCCGCAAAGGATCTGGATTTGGCCGAAAGTGCCCTATTGGCAGGTATTCCGAAAGGACCGACCTACTATTCACCATATAATCATATGAAAAACGCAAAGGATCGGCAGAAAATTGTACTGGACTCCATGGCGCTCATCGGCAGAATCACACCTGCTGAAGCCACCAAGGCCTATGATGAGATACTGGCTCTGCGGCCCGAAAGCCAGCGTCGGACAGTGGAGGCTGCTCCCTGGTTCCGCGATTACGTTCGCCAGCTAGTGACTCATCAATTTGGGATTAGCGAAGCGATGCTTGAGCATGGCGGGCTGAGCATTTATACGACGCTGGACATGCACATGCAGCAGGCAGCCGAGGCGGCTGTCCATGAGGGCATGAAGAATAGCAACGGACTGGAAACTGCACTAATCTCCATGGACCCACGGAACGGGCATGTCAAGGCCATGGTCGGCGGAACGAACTATGTCGGGAATCAATACAACCATGCACTGGCCACAACCCGGCAGCCAGGCTCCTCTTTCAAGCCGATTATGTATCTCAGCGCGCTGGATTCCGGCCAATTGACGAGTACGTCCAAATTCGAAAGCCGGCCGACGTTGTTCCACTATGACAACAACCGCAAAACTTATAAGCCCAAAAATTTTGGAGACAAATATTTGGGCGAAATAGATCTGCGGCGCGCCATTGCGGCGTCTGATAATATTTATGCCGTTAGCACCATTCTACAGGTGGGAGCGGACAAGGTCATGGACCTCGCTAGCAAAATGGGCATTACGAGCGAGCTCAAGCCCGTGCCTTCGCTAGCGCTGGGCGTATCGCCCGTCAGCCCTTTCGAGATGGCCTCGGCCTTCTCGGTCATCAGCAGTGGCGGGCAAAAGGTGGCTCCGGTGGCGGTGCTGCGCATCACCGATGCGGCCGGACGATCGCTGTACGAAGCCCCGCAGGCCGCGCCCGTACAGGTGGTGAAGCCCGCCTCCGCCTATGTCCTCACACGCCTCATGGAAGGCGTGTTCGAGGAAGGCGGCACTGGCAACCGGGTCGCGAAGCTGATCAAGCGCCCGGTTGCCGGCAAAAGCGGCACGACCAATACGGACGCGTGGATGGTCGGCTTTACCCCCGAACTATCCACCGCTGTTTGGGTCGGATATGACAAAGGCAAGGACATCAGCACGCAGGATGCCCGGCGGGCGGCACCGATTTTCGCACAATATACGGAAAAAGCACTGGAGAATGTGCCGCCCAAAATCTTTCCAATCCCTGACGGCGTAGTCAGCGCCTATATTGACCCGGACAGCGGCAAGCTGGCTGCCCCGGACAGCCCCAATAAGCGGCTGGAGGTTTTCGTCAGCGGTACCGAGCCGAAGGAGACCCTATCGGGGCAGAATAATCCACCCGCAGCGGCACCTACCGATCAAGCGGAGCGACAGGCCGAAAAAAAATCGTGGTGGGGCAATTTTAAACGATGGTGGCTGGAGTAATAGCAAAAAAAGACTGGGGAAACGCCATGAGCGTTCTCCCAGTCTTTTTATCTTTATTTCACTTATCTCATTCGCCCATTCTAGCTCTTTTGTCAGTGCTATCAGCCATCACCCAGTTAAGCCCCGTTCTTCCCTAAAGCTGCGCTATTACCAAAAACAACTAAACGATTCAATACGGTTAGTGTCTACACCATAATAAAACCAAAAACGTCCACTCCATCGGAAACCCGCTACGGATGTTCTGCCTATAAATACGGGGTACATCCAGAAGCGCTCTCCGTTCGTTAGCCATACAAACGTATTGCGGTACAGGCAACCAAACATGGCTCCAGGGTCAACTGCAAATGTAGAAACTAGCGGCTTTGGTGGCGTAAATGATGGTGGTGGGGAAGTGGGTGCTTGAGCTTGCTGCCCGCCTTGCGGACCTAACGGCCCCTGTGGCGGCGGTGAGAATGGCTGTGGCGAAAATGATCCTGGGCCTGGTGGCGGACCTACTGGAGACGAGAATGGATCCTGCATATCGGGGAATTGTGGAAATGAAGGACCTGACGGCGTGAATGGACCCGGAGTACCCGGTTGCGTTCCGAAAGGAACTTGTGGCTGTAAAGACATGTGTTTCACTCCTTGTGTTCTAGGCTGATGTATCCTATGCGGGACATCAGCCCGTGGACTGGGCGAATCCCTAGATCGTCGCCAAACTTGCTATTCCGTCCTTTTATGTCAAATCCCTTCATATCCCAGCCCGATTAATTTCCCGTTCGGACATGCTCCAGCTCTATTTCATGCACCATTTTAATTTCGATCCGTTTCCTGAGCTCATCATACTGTTCCAGCAGCCGGTGCTTATATCCCAAACGTTCGTTCATCCAGCCTATCATAGAGTCATCCTTATGCTCCGTAGACCAGCTAAACAAATCGCCATAGAGCTGAACGAATGATTCCTCGTTACAACGAGCAAATCGGATCGGTCGAGCTCTATAGCTAAGCTTTAGTTCCAACATTTCATACAACACTTCCAACCGATACTCCAAGGCCTGTACACCTGCTTTGGATACATCGTAGCTTTTTATATCCTGAATAAGCTCGCTAAAGGTCAGCCCTACATGCTGCATCGCAAAATAAGACCACACACAACTTCCCGTAGCCGTTCCCTGAGCCTCCCAGAGCGGATTCCACAATATAGATCGAATCGTGTCCCTCTGCTTTTCTCCATACAGTGCAATTCCAGCAATAATTCCCGCATTACAGTCTACGGAAGCATGTCGTTCTCCCCAATGCACCAATCGCGGGACCATATCCTCAGTAGTGCATTTAAAGCTTAGTAGAGGCAAGTACTCATTAAATAAATGCTGATCTACTGCTTGTTCCAATTCAGTCACCAGACGTTCACGGAACGATTCGCATGGAAGATGTACGAGTCCCAAACAAGCATCTACAGATGCTGCTCCATATGGTCCGTTCACCCATGCGGCGAGGTCAGCCGCAGCTTCCACATAACCTAAATAACCTAACACATGCAGCACACCATCAGGTATATGTTCCGGTGATGCCTGATTTCGAACGTAACGCTCGTACATATCCTGAGCCAGAGCAACATCTCCGCATCTCATGATCGGCCCAAGTAACAAACCCCTGACATAGTGATCAGGGTCTTCTACAAAAAGCCAATATAACTTCCAAGCATCCTCCACGGTTCCGTATTGGGCAACTACATTCGCATAGGCAGAAATAATGCTGGCGTCCAGTTTCCTGCCTGAACCCATCATCTCAACAAGCTTTGCTGTCGCGTTCATCATCCAGTCTCCCCTTTCCTGAGTACACCTATATTTCTTTATGAAGCACGTCTCTAGTCCTGAATATTTCTATTAAAAAAGAGAAAAGATGTTATCATCTATTATCCACTTGAGGGAGTTGATCTGATGCAGGATTCTATCCCAAAAATCACAACGTTTTTCATGTTCCCCGGTCAAGCAGAGGAGGCTATGCAATATTATACCTCTGTTTTTAAGCCATCTGGTATCATCAGCATTTTTCATCAGGAAGATGGGTCCGTGTTACATGCCGTGTTCAACCTCAAAGGGCAGACCTTTATGGCTATAGACTATAACCATAAGGACAAACACCCTTTTACCCCAGCTCTATCACTGTTCGTCACTTGTGATTCGGAAGAAGAGATTCATCGTGTGTTTGATCAGCTATCTCAAGAAGGCCGAGTTCTAATGCCCCTTGAAGCCTCACCCGTAAGCCAACAATTTGGTTGGGTCGAAGACAAATACGGTGTTTCATGGCAATTAAATCTGGCAAAAGGGTAACTGATCTATTTTACTTAGCAATAAACCATAACCCATCTTTTTTTGGTACTATTACATTTAGTAGGTGCTAATAAAAGGATGTGTGTTTATTGTATACCGGCGATTGTGAAAAATGTTTTGGTTTATGCTGTGTCGCCTTGCCTTATGCCAAATCTGCCGATTTTGCCTTTAACAAGGATGGAGGAACTCCCTGCCAACACCTAAATGCGGATTATCGCTGTGGCATTCATAAAAGTCTAAGAAACAACGGCTTGCGAGGCTGTACCGTATATGATTGCTTTGGGGCAGGTCAAAAAATTTCCCAAGTTGTATACAACGGAAAAAGCTGGAGAGACGATCCGGCAATAGCCGAAGAAATGTTCAATCTATTTCCCATCATGCAGCAGCTCCATGAAATGCTCTATTACCTAAATGAAGCCCTTAGCTTAAAAGAAACTCACTCCATCTATACCGAGTTACAAGAAGCAATGACGAAAACCGAGCAGCTTACGGATCAAGACCCCAAATCCCTCATAGATCTTCATGTACCCACCCATAGGGCGCTAGTCAATGATTTACTTGTACAAACAAGTGAGTTAGTGCGAGGAAAATTTAGGGGAAACGTGGAGAATCCTAAACTTAGTAAAAAAATCAAGAGTAGAGACCTCATCGGGGCCAATTTAAGAGGCGCTAATCTGAGAGGTGCCAACCTGAGAGGCGTTCTACTGATTGCTGCTGATCTGCGTGAGGCTGATTTAGGCATGACTGACCTTATCGGGGCAGATGTTAGAGATGCTGATTTAAGTGGGGCTAATCTGGAAGGAAGTATCTTTCTTACACAAGCGCAACTAAATTCAGCTAAAGGCAATGGCAAAACCAAACTGCCCTCGTCTCTAAGCGTTCCCAGCCACTGGCTGCATTAGTTTTATTCGTAAGCAATAATACTCACCTACACGAAAAAGAAGTAGACCGCCCTCAACTAGGTACCGATCTACTTCTGGTATTTTACTGTTCACTCCGTCATTTTACTCCCACGTTGCATGTTGCTCTGTAGTGCTTTCACGGTAATAGCAGACTTGATTCTTACATCCGTAACGAATAGTAGATCCTGTATCCTCATAATAGCCCTCAGCTTCGAAATTTGCGGGCTTTGTAGCTTCAATCAGATTCAACAGATCCTGCGCAACTTCTGTTATAGAGTCTTTCTCAGTATCTCCCCCTATAGCAGGACCGCCTGGTCCTTCGTATGCAGTCAATATCCAGCTCTGTCCAGTCGAATTTGTCGCTTTAATTATGTACCCATAAGCTTCTTCCAAATCTTTCGATGTCCTTTGAGGCTGTCCAAATAAAGTAATTAGCGCTCCTCTAAACTGAGCACTGCTCTCCTCCTCCAGCGATGTAGCATGAAGAATATTGGATGTCATCAATACAGCCTTTTGATCATCTACCCTTTTATAACTATATCTTGCCACATACTTCTCGCCTGAATACTTTTTACTATGTGGGGTTGATGTCTGTTGGTCCAATGGTATTGGGTTTTGTTTAGAAGAATTCAGTAGCAAGCCACACACAATTGCTAGGATGATCACCGCAACTACTATATATTTGTTAATCATACTCCCTCCTTATAGTCTAGAGGCTAATTTTCTCTGTGGAGATATCTTACTTACACCTATACCTTTTCGTTAAGAGTTTCCCCTAATCTCCGGCTCAAGGCTGCATACTGCTCTGCATTGGTGTCTGAAAAGGCTTCTTCCCGGTTGGATTGTACATGCTGATACTGTGGAAGGCTTGAAAATTGCGACTCCGTGAAATCTATAATGTCCTCACCGATTCGGTTGTAATAATGCCAGCTGCTATCCAGCCATGTCTTCAAAATATCACCGCCAAGCCTGTCTTGAACGACGAGCGCTGTGACTCCACAATGTCCGGCTGCAGGATTATTAGCTGTCCATTTAGAGCTAGACTCCAAAGACCAGGCCTGAAACAATGCCTTTTCTAATTCTACAAAACGATTTGTATTCAATATACATCTCCCCTTTTGAAACCATTCTGTACTTATAGTGAACCTATCCTACTTATTCCAATCTATACTCCACACTCTATGAATCTTAGCTTCCGCTTCATTCAGTTCTAGCAAATACACGTCGGGATTGGAAAGTTTTTTCCATTCTTCAAAACCAAACTGCGGGTCATAATATCGAATGAGAAGAGATAGTAAAGCTCCATGAGTTACAATAATAAGCGTATTTTCCGCCCGCTCTACAAGCTCCTGAATAAGCTGGATTACTCGATTCGCTGCTTCACGGGATGACTCTCCTCCTTCTAGCTTCAAGTCCTCGTCCAGATATGTCTGTTCGAGCACTTCCAGCCAATGATCCAGATGCTCATGGCTTAATACACGTTCCTGAAGACGTGGATCAGTATACACCTGCAACTGTTTACGCTCAGCCAAGGGCTGAATAGTTCGTACGGCTCGTTTCCATGGACTGGACACAATATATTCCACACCTATATTCTCCATAAAATCAGCCAACTGCTCAGCTTGTCGGGCACCTTCATCGGTGAGTTGGGCATCTGGTTCCTGTCCGGTTGCTTGGCCATGTCTAACAAAATAAATTTTCTTCACGTCATCGCTCCTAACCGCCACGCAAATATTTTATAAATTCACAAATAATTATTGTATTGGTAGTTTAGCAAATATAAACGGGCTTCTCCATCTCCAGTTCAAGTATTAGCCCGTTTTATCGAAGGCCTTCCTTTGACCAGTCAGTGAATCATCTAAAGAAAAGACTAACCAGGAATTCCTGATTAGTCTTTTCTGAATGAGAGCTATGCTTTTAAATGAACCCTTAATACAGGTACATCTGGAGAAGCAGATGAATGATCCAGTATTTCCACATGACTGATCATATCCTGCCCGTCTGGAACGATGACCGGAGTAATTACAGGCAGTCCACCCTGCTGGATCGCATCCAGATCAAACTCCATCAATAATTGTCCAGCTTTAATGCTATCTCCTACTTGAACATGAGGATTAAATCCCTGTCCTTTGAGGGAGACGGTATTAATTCCGACATGTATCAACACTTGTACGCCGGATTCATGCTCAATGATCAGAGCGTGCTTGCTTTTTTCCATGACATGAGCAACTTTTCCTGCGAAAGGAGCAGTGACCCTGCCTTCAGACGGCTGGATAGCGATGCCGTCGCCCATAGCTTTCGTAGAGAACGCAGGATCTGGAACCTCTTCCAGGGAGACCACTTTTCCTTTAATCGGCGCTACCATGTCGAATTCTTCAATACGGGGAGCCGCCTTCTTTTTCAACCATTTAAACATAACGATGCCACCTTATTTAGAGATTACATTCATAAACAGCCATAGGAAATAACTATACCCTCTTAGGAACCGGTTCCACAAAATACTTTAATAAAACCGGGGTGAAACCGATTTCTATTTGAATTATAGTGAATGCCTTTCCATGATGTCAAGGAATTATCAATTCATAATTACATATTTATTACCTACATGAAAAAGAAGTAGACCGCCCCCAACCAAGGTATCGGTCTACTCCTGAACCTTACTGCCGACTGCTCTGAAAGCTACCAATTGAAGGCTTCGCAAAGCTTAAACAAAGATTCCAATCGGGTTGCTTCTCATAGGATTTACTGTGTAAAAGCTGGCCTACCCTTCTAGCGCCTGCTTCAATTCCTCAGGCGAAGCGTCCCACCATTCCGGGTTATGCGAAATCAGCAGGCTTTTGAGCGCTGCTTTATCTTCGCTGCTGAGATCATCCAGCATGAAACGGCGCTTGAGTGCGTAATCCATACGGTTAACATGATCAGCGAGGATTTTCCATCCCCGTTTGGCTTCGTCATCAATCAGCATCTCGCAGGCGGTCGCGCCACCGTACATACGTCCTTCGGGCGTACGATCCACAGCTACCCATACCAGCCATACCTGGCGTCCGTTCGGTACATCTTCTTTATTCGTAGAGAACTTGATTCCACGTTCTACTTTACTTTTGGCATGCATGGCACCGATATCAATTTTCGCCTCGCCTCGGTCAATGATGACCGGGGACATGCTGTTCAGGTCGATTGAGCCTGCGCCGAAGCCCTTATGTTTACTCTTGCCACTGACAATATTCAGTGCAATCTGCTTTTTGCCGTCCGGCTGATTTTCACTCATGTGTCACTAGGCCTCCAATTTCCGTTTTCACACTCATTCTACACTATAAATATTTTAACTAATAATCTCCTGAAAGCAAACATATACATGCTGTAGATGCTTGTCAACGGGAGGTATCCATTGTATGACCCCAGCACGCGCCAAAATCGTTTTATTGTCCACACTAGCCCTCGGACTTCTAGCAGGAACGTTATGGTTTGCATGGCAGCCCCAATCGCAATCCACCCCTCTGTCCGCAGGCAAACCACTATACGACTCCGAATCTGAGTCTGCGCTTACGCCAAATATGGGCAAGTCTCTAGGGGCCAACATCCTGCCCGACCTGCCCAAAAACCCTCCACAGCCCGCTACGGAAGTTCTCAGCAGGCGGGTGGTAGAGTATCACATTGATGTATCTCTGGAAAAAGGACGAGTTTTGCAAGGCACTGAGACACTGACCTGGAAGCATCCGGGCAAGAAAACTGTGAATGATCTGTATCTTCATCTATACCCAAATGCCTTCTCTTCCATGGAAACTACCTTTATGAAGGAATCCGGCGGAAAGCTGCGCGGAGACACCATGCCCAAAGACGGCTTTGGCTCCATGACGCTGACTGAACTAAAAACAGAAGACGGTTTATCTCTCATGCACCGTACTCAATATGTACAACCAGACGATGGTAACGCAAGCGACCGTTCACTCATGAAGGTGCGTCTGCCCAAGCCGGTGCGAGGTGGCGAAGAAATCACACTATATATGAAGTTTGAAGTCAAACTGCCTGGCATTTTCGCTCGTATGGGTGCGACAGATGATTTTGTAATGGCTGGACAGTGGTTTCCAAAGCTCAGCGTCTATGAGACCGCGGGACAACGTGGGCGCGCCGAGGAGGGCTGGAACCTCCATCAGTATCATGGCAACTCCGAGTTCTATGCCGATTTTGGAATTTACAGCATACGGATTCGAGTGCCTGAAACATACATCGTAGCAGCGACCGGATTTCCCACCCGTGGTGCGGTACGACAGAACGGCCAGAAAATATATCAATTTTACGCCGATGATGTACACGATTTTGCCTGGTCTGCTTCACCCAACTTTGTAGCTGTAGAAGAACCCTTTTCTTCCACTGAGATTCCTGGTGTCAAAATCAAGCTCTATCTGGACCCATCTCATAAGGAGCTCAAAGGACGTTACATGAGCGCAGCCAAGGCTGCCCTTTCGTACTATAGCAAATGGTACGGGCCTTACCCATATTCCACTCTATCCATCGTCGTTCCACCTAAAACAGGCAGTGGAGCCGGCGGTATGGAATATCCGACACTGATCACGGCCGCAGCTGCGGACCAACTGAACCCCGGCTATAATCTGGAACGGACGCTGGTTCATGAGATTGGGCATCAATATTTTTACGGAATGGTAGCCAACAATGAATTTGAGGAGCCTTGGCTGGATGAAGGCTTTACCTCCTATGCAGAAGAACGGCTCATGGAGCAAGAATATGGGCTTATCCCCAACTTGCCGTTACAATCGGGACAGGTAGCTTCTCCGCAGCCGCTAAACCGCGAGTCCTGGAAGTACGGATCAGCGGCTGAGTATGCACAGAATGCCTACTCACGAGGCAAGTTGGTACTACGAGGCATTGAACGTCAGGTGGGTATGAAGAAAATGGACCGAATTATGCGGACCTACGTCCAGACGTACCGATTCAAGCATCCGACCTCACAGGATTTTCAGCGTGTTGTGGAGAGGGTGACTGGACGCTCATGGAGCCACTATTTTGAACAGTATGTATATGACGGCCAGATGGCGGACTTCTCTGTCGATCGCATTATGAACCGCAAGTTGGAGAGTGGATATGAAGCAGTCGTGACGCTCAGCAAAAAAGGAGCAGATTATCCTAAGATTCCTGTTCAATTTACTTTCAAGGATGGCACAACGATATTCAAGGCATGGGACGGTACGGGCAAAAGTACAACCTTTCGACTCAAAAGCAGCTCCCCCGTGTCCTCTGTAGCCGTCGATCCTCTATACACTATTGCCTTGGAGAACAAGCATATTAATAATAACCTGAAGGCTGAATTGAACGAAAAACAACAAACCCGTTGGAGTATAGGTGTAACCAAGCTGTTGGAGACACTGCTTGGAAGTCTGTCATGGTGAGGTGTCTATAGATGCGGACTGTTATAAAAGAAGGCTGGGCGCTAGTGCGCATACGCTTTTATATCGTTATCATTTTATTTCTATATCGTCTGCTGTGGGGGGTATTTCTCTATCGGCTGGTGCAGTCCGCTGTCATCCCGCTGCTGCTTCGTTATCCGGATCAGAGCCAAAACGAGTTGGGAAGGACTTTGTTTTGGATGGAGGGCCAGATCGCCTTGATGGACAGCCGAGAAGTGCACGTATATTTATGGATACTACTAGGGGCAACCGTATTGCGTATATTGATCACACCCTTTATTAGAGCCGGCATCTATCAAAGCCTGTATACCGATGCAACTGAACCGCAAAGCCTGTCCTT
Source organism: Paenibacillus ottowii (assembly GCF_006874425.1). Lineage (GTDB taxonomy): Bacteria > Bacillota > Bacilli > Paenibacillales > Paenibacillaceae > Paenibacillus > Paenibacillus ottowii. The sequence goes on along the minus strand of NZ_VIJZ01000017.1, from coordinate 18,421 downwards.
CTTCAAAGGGATGAAACGGCATGGTATGTCATCGCTGTTGTATTACATCATCGAGTTGGGTCTGCTGCTGCTCCCCGCCTTTTGGGTGGTACCAAGACTCTATCCTATTGTAGCAGGAACCCTGCAATCTTCCTCTTACCTGCTGCATTTGTTGCCCTATGCCATGGGGTGGATGGCTTACGGGTGGTTCATTCGGCAGTGCATCCTGTATATGCAATTGGGCACAGTCAGTGGTCACGCCGTACTATCGTCCCTGCTCGCCTTCTTTCGCCAGCTTCTTCCCGCTGTCGGCGTATCCTTGCTGCTCGGTGCTTGTGTGCTGCTGGTCTTCGGTCTATTTGGCACCGTGGCGATGATTTGGACTGGTATGTTGGCGCTGATTCTCCAGCAATCGTATCATTTTGTTACCAGTCTAGTCAGGCTGTGGCATATCAGTTCACAGTACCGACTATGGCATATCGATATCTCCAGCAGGAGTTAACCCCTCTCTTTATGCTATCTTCTGCATTTTCAGCTGTCGAAAAAAACTTTTTCTTCCCCGTCCTCACGACACATAACTGAATACTGTTAACAGAATCTGTTCCTACGATGTTAGGAACAGATTTTTTTTTGTAACTTTTTGCGATGAAACATTTGCCAAAGCCTGCTGTCTTTGTTACAATAATCGCAGTGAACTGATAGTAACAACTTTGTAATCTTTATTGTAACCTTTATCTTAAAAACATCGTTGTCGTGAATACTGCTCTCCAAGGTGCACATCTTAAGTTAAGCCTAATTCCTGGCACCTAGGAAGCGGGGGAACCAGTTTGGGTGAATTGATCTCGCAACAGAGTGGTCATAGGGGAACCTTCTACCGAATCCTTAAGCTAACCTCGCAGGCAATTGGAAGGGGTATATTTTTTTTGAAGAAGAAGCTAACGATCGCAGCTATGAGTCTCGCCATTGCCTTTACATCCTTTACTTTCGGTGGCGGCAGTGCATTCGCAGACTCCAAGATGGACCAGGTCATCCAAGATGCCAAAGGAACGAGCTACAGAAGCGGAGGCACTACACTCGAGGGATTCGATTGCTCCGGCTTCACAATGTATGTATTCAACAAACTGGGAATTAAACTGCCGCATCAATCTGGATCACAATTCAAAATGGGATCTTCTGTATCCCGTGATGAAATGAGACCAGGAGACCTGGTGTTCTTCAACACCACAGGAAGAGGCATTTCCCATGTAGGTATCTTCGTAGGTGAAGGGAAATTCGCCCACTCCTCGACTTCACGTGGTGTAGTAGTTAGCTCACTGAACGAAAATTATTACGCTAACCGTTTTGTCGGTGCAAAAAGAATTATGAGCACAGACGCTTACCATTCTGTAGCTTCAGAAATTCCTGATGACGACAACGTAGAATAACCACCGCACAGCAAGCTAACCCTAGCCGCAATTTGATTCTGGCCGGAATCGAATTGCGGTTTTTTATGTCCACTACATCAGCCATGATTATCAATACTGACGAACTGACGCCTCAAAAGGTTTCAGTGTTAGCGAACATCGTCGGTTTTACCGTCACCGCTGGGGGAGCATTGAACGGTAAATTCCTTCTTATTGAATGTATACCCGACTTAGGTACGAAATAAACACGCTTGCCATTCCTCTTTAACTTGTCTACAATCTGTTGTTAATGATTGAAGTACGCAAAAGGAGGAATGGAAAAGTGCCTGCCTCAATATCCAACTACCGGATCGTGCCGATGGACGAGCATCAAGCGGCTGAAATCTGTGAGTGGCGCTATGATCCCCCCTACAACATATATGGCTGGCTTCCATGGGAACAAATGAAGGCACTTGAAGTCGAATTTGGGAGTCCTACGCTTCGCCAAGAGCAATATGTTGCCGTACTGGACGCAGAGAATAAGCTGGCGGGATTTGCCCAATATTTTCCTATGGTTGGTGTGACCCGGCTGGGTCTTGGAATGCGTCCTGAAAGATGCGGACACGGCACAGGCTCCGACTTTGTCCGGGCCATTGCCGAGGAAGCCAGACGACGCCACCCGCAGAATGAGATTGACCTAGAGGTGCTCACGTGGAATCAACGGGCTATTCGAGCCTATAAGGCAGCTGGATTCGAGCTGACCGATACCTATGAGCGCCAGACTCCAGATGGCAGAAAGCCGTTCCATTGTATGGTATATCGTCCTGAACATTAGAACCGGGCTCTATAAATAAAAGCGCCTTCGCTATACAACCGCGATGTTGTATAGCGAAGGCGCTCTTAGCATATATACGACAGATCATTACAAACTTAATGACCGCTGCGCATTTTTTCAAAAGCTTCATTATATTGTTGGGCTTCTTTAATATCTACAGCCATAATACCGCCATCGTCCCAAGAGGTCAAACGCAGAGTCACGGTCTTGTAATCAATCGTAATAAATGGATGGTGATTAAATGCCTCAGATATAGCGGCAACTTCATCCACGAATGCAATACCTTTCATAAAACTGGAAAAATTGTATTTCCGAACGATCCATCGTCCTTCCTCCAGTTCCCAGCCCTCCAGTTTCTCCAGATGTGCTTCAATCTCTTCTTGTGTAAAAGGCATGTTACGAACTCCTCCCCGTTTATACGGAAGCCTTTCAGCCGCTTCATGCGGCCAAAACTACGATATATTGGTGTACATATTACCACGGCCCCGTTGATAAATCCATCAGACGTCCTTTAGATCAAAGGGACCGACGTCAGCTCCTCATCTCCAATGAGTACATAAATCCGGTGCTGCTCCGGCTCATAAATCACAACACCGCTACCTACAGTGATAATGGGCTCTGTACCCAGTGCATAAAATAAGTCTTCTGCCAAAGCTTCACTGACCTCCTGACGCCCCGCCGGGTCCAGCCTGTCCCAATCTTCTGCTTCCATTTCAAAAAATTCATAGCTATCTGGGATGCGTCCCACAGCCTCTGTCAAATCGTTCAAAATTTGTTCATACTCGCGCCCATGCTTTACTCCCATGCTATTTCCTCCAGTGGTTCAGCCATTCAATACCCAATCACCTTATTATACCGGAAATTCGCCCTTAACAAAAAAGAGAGTTTTGTCGATAAATACTATAATCCGTCTCATAATGACGCGCTTGGGGCAAGGATGACCCATGCGGCATGAAAGGATTCAAAATCTATTCTCATGGATGAGGTGTATCATGCAAATTTCAACCATTATCGGACTTGTGCTCGGGATTTTGTCACTGGTTGTCGGGATGATCTTAAAAGGCGCTCCGGTCGTCAATCTGGTCAACAACCCCGCTGCTTACATGATTATTTTCGTCGGAACGGCAGCGAGTATATTTATGGCCTTCCCGATGGCAGAAATCAAACGGATTCCGAAGCTGTTCAAGGTTATTTTCACCGAACAAAAACTGTTAGACCGCAAAGAGCTCATCGGTACGTTTACCGAGTGGGCATCCATTACCCGTCGTGAGGGTCTGCTCGCCTTGGAATCCAAGGTAGAGGAAATCGACGATCCCTTTATGCGTGGCGGCATGCGAATGATTATTGACGGCAATGATCAGGAATTCGTACGGGACGTTCTGATGGAGGATATCAACGCTACCGAGGATCGACATCGCTCTGGTGCACTGATCTTCTCCCAAGCTGGTATGTATGCTCCAACACTCGGGGTACTTGGTGCGGTTGTAGGTCTGATCGCCGCTCTGGCCGACCTTAGTGACATGGAAAAGCTCTCTCATGCCATTGCAGCAGCCTTTATTGCGACATTGCTCGGTATTTTTACAGGTTATGTCCTGTGGCATCCGATGTCCAACAAGCTGAAACGGTTATCCAAAAAAGAAGTCGAGCTTAAATTAATGATGGTCGAAGGTCTGCTTTCCATTCAATCGGGGATATCTACGATTGCCATCAGTCAGAAACTGACGATCTTCCTGACTCCGACCGAACGGGCTACAATGACCCAGAAGGATGGCGATTCCAGTGAGTAAAAAGAGACATGAACCGCACGAAGAGCATGCTGACGAAAGCTGGCTGTTGCCATATTCCGACTTAATGACCCTTCTGTTGGCTCTTTTTATTGTCTTATTCGGTATGAGCTCGCTCGATGCCAAAAAATTCGAAACTATGGCTCAATCCCTAAGTTCAGCTTTTAGTGGCGGTACGGGCGTGCTGGATCACTCAGCCGCGAATCCGTCATCACAATCGATGGATATGGGCAAAAATAAAGAACAAGTAACACAACCGTTAAAATCGAAAGCCACTTCTACCTCTGATCTGCAGAAGCAACTCGCTCAGCGGGAAGAAGAAGATTTAAAGAAGCTTAAAAAACAAATGGATCAATACATTCAAAATAACGGTCTGTCCACTCTGCTGAACACCAAGCTGAACCAGTCCCAGCTGATGATCACCATTAGTGATAATGCCCTGTTTTCATCCGGGCAGGCCGAAGTAAAGCCGGAGGCAAGGAAGCTGGCCAAGTCCATTTCCAGCATGCTCCAACAGTTCCCTGGCTATGATGTTATCGTATCCGGCCATACAGACAATGTACCTATTTCCAATAGTCAGTTCCCGTCCAACTTTGATTTGAGTGCCAAACGCTCGCTTAATTTTTTGCGTATTTTGTTGCTGAATCCGCAGCTCAATCCAACCAAGTTTGTATCCATCGGATATGGCGAGTATCGACCTTTGGCAAGCAACCAAACTGGAGAAGGACGCTCCAAAAACCGTCGTGTCGAAATTTCCGTTCTTCGCAAATATCAGAACGGTACACAAGTTATTAGTCCTACCTCAAGCTCGAATGAAGGTTGATCATGAATATGTTATATGAACAAAGGCACCGCCGCATTTTTTTTGCAGCTGGTGCCTTTTGCTTTAGTGATTCCTGTATTCTAGCCTGTCATATACGAGAGCTAAGCGCTATAGGCTATCAGAGGGCCTCTGCATTAGCTAAGCGTATAATCAAGCATCTGGCCCAGTTCCCGCTTTTCAGCCTCTGTTAAGTCACGCCAGGCGCCTTTCTGAAGGGATCCCAGCCGAATATTCATAATTCTCAGGCGCTGCAGTTTTTTAACTTCATAGCCGAAGGCAGCGCACATACGTCGGATCTGGCGATTTTTCCCCTCTGTTAGAATAATACGGAATACATGCTCAGATACACGCGTCACCTCACAAGGCAACGTCCGCTGACCGAGTATCTTCACACCGCTGGACATCCCCTGTACAAAAGATGGTGTGACCGGGCGATCCACCGTTACGATATATTCTTTCTCATGCTTGCCTTCTGCCCGTAAAATTTTATTCACAATGTCTCCATCATTGGTCAATAAAATGAGACCTTCTGAATCCTTATCCAGGCGTCCAATCGGAAATATCCGCTGCGGGTGCCCCACAAAATCGACAATATTGCCTCTAATGTGGCTCTCTGTCGTGCTTGTAATGCCCACTGGCTTGTTCAATGCAATATAGACGTGATCGGACTTATCGCGCAGTGGCTTGCCGTTCACACGAACATCATCGCCTTCCTCCGCTTGACTGCCCAGCACGGCCACTTCGCCGTTAATCGTCACGCGGCCGCTCTCTACCAGCTTGTCCGCCTCCCGACGCGAGCAAAAGCCAGTTTCGCTGATAAACTTGTTAATGCGCAACCTGTGTACCCTCCATTTCTACGAACACACTTCCTCCTGCCCTGACTCGTTATTCAGGCTTGGCAATCGGAAGCTGCACGAGGGCCGTTGTTCCCTCTCCCTCTGTGCTTTCAATATCCAGTGTACCTTTGTGGCTCTGTATAATACGCTGGCTGACCATAAGCCCTAGCCCTGTACCTGTTTCTTTGCTTGTGACAAAAGGTTCTCCCAGCTTGGACAGCATTTCTGCAGGAATGCCCTTTCCCTGGTCCCGTATGACGATTTTAACGCTTTCTCCCTCTAAGAACAAATGAATTGTGATGATGCCGCCTTTACTCATAGCCTCCATGCTATTTTTAAGTAAATTAATGAATACCTGTTTTAACTGATTTTCTTCAGCATATACCAAGGCAGGTTCGTCTGTGACCTGAAGATCGAATACAATACCCAACAGATGCGCCTGGCTATCTAGCAAAGAAATAACATCACTCACAATATAACGGACATCTTTTTTCTGAAAATGCACGGCTTGTGGCTTCGCCAGTATTAAAAACTCGCTAACAATCAAATTAATGCGATCCAGCTCAGACATCATAATATCGTTGTGTTTCATATTTAACACTTGATTTTGCTGCTGTAGTTGTAGGAAGCCGCGTAGTGTGGTTAATGGATTACGAATCTCATGCGCTACACCTGCCGCCAGTTGCCCTACAGTTGTCAGTTTCTCTGATCTACGCAGCAGTTCCTCCATCCGGTTGCGCCCCGTGATATCACGAGAAACACAGATAAAACCTAAGATTTCTCCTTGTTCATCCAGAATAGGCGACGTACTCATACTAATCTCTACTGTACTTCCATCCTTACGCATTCGTAGGGTCTCACTTGATACGATGCTTTCTCCCTGAAGCAGGCTCTCCTTCTGAAATTCATACTCTTCCTGTAGCTGCGGTGGTACAAACTCCAGCTTACGGCCAACCAATTCTTTCTTGGTCCATCCGTACAAAGCTTCGAATGCATGGTTGACCCGAATAACACAATCCTCCTGATCGGTTACATGGATTGCATCTGCCGTCTGATTAATAACTGATTCTAGATGCTCTTTTACAGAACGGTTTTCTTCATACATCTGTTCAAGTCTTCTCGTATACATCCCTAAATTGTAGGCCATCGCATTAATGCGCTCACCTAGCTGTGCAAGCTCATGACCACCTTTAATTTGTAGCCGTGTATCAAAATGACCGTCAGCCATCTCGTTCACTTTCCCCAAAATTGACTGTATGGGACGGACAAATAAGCTGGCGAGCACATAGCTTCCAATGATCACAACCTCCAAAAGAACAATGGAAATGGCTACTAAGCTAATCAATTGCTTGGATATAACAGAAGCGATGGTATCATAACTCATGACAATACGGATGACATAGGCATCACGGTTTGACGGATAAAAAGGTATGTAACTGACAAGCACCCGTTCGCCTTTGATATAGCAATCTTGTACGATACTCTCTCCCGAAAGAATCGCCCTGGACACGGCCAAACGATCCTCTGGCACTCTCGCTAGTTGATATGTGCCGAATTGGATCGGTTTGTTGTACATATAATAGTACTTTCGGTCGTTACCGTTTTTGTCCATCGTAGCGCCACCAAAGGTTGCAGGGTTGATTCCTGTTATTTCCAAAATGCGATAATCCACTTGCTGAGTCTGCTTCACAATCTCAGCTGGGCTCAGGATAGGTATAAAATCCTGGACTGAAGTATCCTGGAAGGATATTCGAATTAAGTAGTTACGTTTTTGGTCATAATAGAATCCCCATTTATTGATATGTGCAAAGCCTGAATCTGTGTAATCAAATGAACTGGTCCAAAAATGATCCAGATTCTGACCATGTGCCATGGTCACCTGTCCATGCTCATATAATTGGTCAACTGCATTTTTCCAATGCCCTGTCAATGGGTCGGATGACGTTAGCTCTTTAGGATTCGAAGATTTGACAACCTTATATCCCTGTCCTTCTCGGATTATCAAAGAAATATTAATATCCCTGTGGAGTGTAGCTATTTGTTGTAGCTGTTCCTGCTGGATATTTCGGATGTCGGAATCGAGCTGATTAGCAGCCAACGTAGCAGAAAGCCACAAATTATATCCGAGCTGCTTGTCAACGGCTTCCCAGCTATGCCGGTTTTGTTCGATAGCTCCTCCGATAATTTTAGCCGTCAGAACCATTTTGGTTTCACTGTCACTTCTTAGATTTTCATGGGTCGTGTAGTAATTGAGTGCGATGTTTAACAACAGGATAAATAGGACCGACCCTGACAAAATGATCGTTATTCTGATTTTTATCGACACACTGATTTCTCACCTCTTGCCGTATGCTGGCGATTACTGGCAATTGCTAACTCAATGATACCGTAATAGCGTCTGGGATACCAGCATTTACATTTACCGGATATACATAAATACACATCTTGTGAACAATGTTGTCAATAGGCGAGCATTTACCTACAATGTAATAAGATAATCATCCACATTTAGTCCACAAATACACAGAAGTTATTATAAACTGTGGATAAGTATGTGGATAAGTATGGTGTTATCCACAATTTTATTCACATCATGTTAACAACGGAATACTTGTTCGTTGGATAATTCCGACGTTTGAAAGGAGCAATTCCCCAGTGACCACTATGGATCACGCCTATTGGATGAAAGAAGCCATTCAGGAAGCGTACAAGGCAGAAGCGTTGGGTGAAGTCCCCATCGGAGCTGTCATTGTAAAAGATAATGAAATTATCGGTCGTGGCTACAATTTGCGCGAAACCGATACCGACCCAACCGCACATGCAGAGATGGTTGCCATCCGGCAGGCCAGTGAGCATCTGGGAGCCTGGCGCCTGCTGGATTGCAGGCTGTATGTCACTTTGGAGCCGTGCCCGATGTGCGCTGGAGCCATTGTGCAATCGCGTGTCCCCCATTTAATATATGGCACTACAGATCCCAAGGCAGGCTGCGCAGGCACGCTAATGAATTTGTTGCAGGAGCCTCGCTTTAACCATTGTACAGAAGTAACCAGTGGTGTACTTCAAGAGGAATGTGCCTCCTTGCTAACAAACTTTTTCCGACAGCTCCGGCAAAAAAGAGCGGCTGCCAAATCGTCTCCTCCCCCCTCTCCATCCTGAGGAGAACAAGGACAAAGTTCTCATTTCACTGCTAATTCCCTATGAAAGGAGATCCACCCATGCCTATGAGCTTGTATAACACGCCTCAGGGGATCTTTTTACGTCCTCTAGGCTTGGAGGATGGCGAAGCCCTTCTCGGCCTTAGGCTTCGAAATAGGGACTCTCATGCCCCCTATGAACCGCTTTATGAGAATTCATTTTTTACTTTAGAGAAACAACAGGATTATATCCGTCAGAGATTGCGCCAAGCGGAAGAAGATCGAGGCTACTTATTTGGTATCTTTCTCTTAAAACAAGAACGTTTGATAGGTTATATCTCTATTTCCAATCTGGTGCGTGGAGTTGGTCAATTCGCCGATGTCGGCTATATGATGGATCAACAGGAGCAGGGAAAAGGGCATATGACGGCTGCTTTAAAGCTAATCATACAATATGCTTTCCGTGCCTTATCTCTACATCGTCTCCAGGCAGGTACCCTTCTGCATAATAATCGCTCACAACGTGTATTACAGAAATGTGGCTTTCAGCCGGAAGGTATTGCTCGCAAGCTGGTACAGATTCAGGGCGAATGGCAAGATCATCAGATGTTCGCGATTCTGGCTGAGGATAACGTGTGACGAACTCATACTGCACGAAAAACAACTTAATCATAGACAAAAAAAACCGCTCGGCTTATGCCGAGCGGTTTTCTTACATCCCCTCCAAAGGAGTGATGTTTATAATGATGTCATCCCCTGTTTAAGGAGATACAGTTTGCATTTTTTGTTGCAGTTGTTCGATCGTCAGGACTTGATCAGCTGTTGGGATACCCACTTTAAATGCTGCTTTTTCATTGATCTTGCTGTATTGCGAGTATCCTGTTACAGACAACTTCACATTATCTTTCGTAGAAGGATCATTCACTTCCACGTTCGCATTCAGATCTTGATACACAGGAACGTTATCCTTGTTCAAAGCAGTGTTAACGTCAAACTGTTTCACTGTCAGATAGTTCTTCAACTCATCCAACTTTTTGCTAACTTCGCTGGTGTTGGATTGCAGTTCTTTCTTCGCTTCAGCCAGTTCTTCTTTCTTCACTTGAAGCATGCCTGCATATTCATCTTTAGACATTATATCAAGGACCTTAGGCAGCGCCTTAGTGATAAATGTATTGGTCGCTTGCTTCACATTGTCGTTTGTGATTTTAAATTGAACCACTTGTTTTGCTTCAACGCCTTGTGGCAATTTAGCGTCTTTAGGATCAATATCAAAGAAATACGTAGCTTGATCATACTCGTTCATGATAGCAGCAATCACTTCATTCGCAAATTTTTGCGATTTTTCCTGATCCATGGTTGCTGGGTTAAATTCTTGTCCCGATTGCTTAGCCAGTTCTTGTGGATCAATCAGCAGGAATTTACCTACAACATCCTGTGGAAGCGGGTAGAATGGAATATTAGGAATTTTCACGTACAATTTATCTTTAGTCATGACCATTGGAATCGTAAAGTTGGTAGAAAGATCACCTTTCAAATGAATGCCAAGCGTCATTTCAGATTGGAAGGGCTCCTTTTGGTATACACCATCCAGCGTAATGTCTGCATTTTTCAGCATGCTAGTTACCATTGCACTTTGTTCAGCCGGAACAGAAGCGGAGGTAATTGCCAGTTCCTTAACGGTAAATTGACTTTTGGATTCGTAGGAATTCAACTTCATAGCATTTGCTGTACCAGTCGTAACCGCTTCTTTCGGTTCTAACTTCTTGCTACAACCTACCAGCGCTACCGTCATAAGCAACACCATAGTGAGGACCAAGACGGATAACTTTTTACTCATTGTGTAGATTCTCTCCTCTCATAATTAACCCCTTTTTTATACTAACAAAAAAATACACACCCTCTATTTTAACTCATATTCACAAACGGCGAAACACTTATTGGAAAATTTTCTTACAATAAGCACAAAGACACCCTGGCTCTTTAACCAGGGTGTCTTTGTGCTTTGTAATATTTTTAGGAAAAAAGTCTGACTGCTTATGAACCTTCTCTGTTATGGTGATCCACGTGATTCCGCTGTTTCACCTTCTTAGAACCGGATAATGGCTCCTGTTGATGACTACGCTCACGCTTTTCATGACTTCCACCAGAATCCTGTGCCTCGGGAACAGGAACAGCTCTAGGCTTGCCCATTTGCGTATCCTCCATTCTCATTTTATATTACTGGCACATCAGCGAATCCGTTTATTACCATTTAAAATAGGACTATAGATGGTTCATATCTTCCGTTTTATCGTGGTTTAGTGAATCCTGATGACGACGATCATTACGATCCTGCTGCACTTGCTGTGCCTGATGACTATTTACTGGACGTTGCTCCAAATCATCGACAATGTTGGACAGGTTTTTATCCAGTCCATTTTTGGCCTTTGTCATGTAGCCTTCCTCCTCATTCCTTCATGACTACGAGTGCGTCAATGACTGTAATGTTTGGGCACATTGGTGAATATGCCGAGTATAATCGGACACCAGCTGTTGAATGATATCTGTTCGTTCATCCACAGTTCGTCCGTCACGCTCTACATCGACTAAGTTAACCTGTACTTCCCGGGAGTCTACATATTTACACGCAAAATCAAAGGAGTACATTTGTCGGCCTTCCACCTCGATATGGATTCGAATAGCCTGGTTATCAGCTTCATCTGCCTGCACCTGTGTTTTATCTCCTGAATTCAAAAGAATCGGCAGTTGTTCCTGCCAGGCCTCTACCAGCTTTTGCTGATCTACTGTCATTTCTCGATTCATGCCAGCACCTCCACATCTGATAACGTGTGAAGAAAACAGGTTTTTTATACAACAAAAAAGCCATTCCTCACGAATTCTGATCATTAGTGTATAAAACCTAATGTACCAGTTATCGTATTTGAATGGCTTGGTTTATTTTAGAATATGGCGGAGAGGATGGGATTCGAACCCATGTGGGCTTGCACCCTAACGGTTTTCAAGACCGCCCCGTTATGACCGCTTCGGTACCTCTCCAGGTGGTAAATGGATAAAGCTGCTTCCCTTATCAAACAACTCAGGCGCAACAAAATTATTTTACCACAGATTTTTTAATAATGCAAGGCTTACTGTTTAGGAGTTATAACCTCAACGCCTCGCATGTATGGACGCAGCACTTCGGGAATTACAATGCTTCCGTCCTCTTGCTGATAATTCTCCAAAATAGCAGCAACAGTCCGTCCTACAGCCAATCCTGAACCGTTCAGCGTATGTACAAATTCAGGCTTTGCCTTCGCATCTGGACGAAACCGGATGTTTGCCCGACGCGCTTGGAAGTCTTCTGTGTTTGAACAGGAAGAAATCTCACGGTACATGCCGCTCTCAGGCAGCCATACTTCCAGATCATACGTTTTGGCAGACGTAAAACCCATATCCCCTGTGCAAAGTGCCAGTACGCGATATGGAAGTCCGAGCAGCTGCAAAACGCGCTCAGCGTTATTCGTCATTTTTTCCAATTCTTCATAAGAGGTATCCGGGTGAACCAGCTTGAGCATTTCTACCTTATTGAACTGATGCTGACGAATCAAGCCGCGTGTATCACGCCCTGCTGACCCTGCCTCTGAGCGAAAGCAAGAGCTGTATGCCACATAATATTTTGGAAGCTGATCTGCATTCATTATCTCTTCTCGGTGATAGTTCGTTACCGGGACTTCAGCCGTAGGAATAAGATAATACTCAGTGTCACGCAGTTTAAACAAATCCTCTTCAAACTTCGGTAGCTGACCCGTTCCGTACAGGCTGTCTCGGTTTACAATGTATGGAGGTAGCATTTCTTCATAACCATGCTCACTGCTGTGCAGATCCATCATAAAGTTAATTAGCGCACGTTCCAATCGCGCTCCCAATCCCTTGTAGAACGTAAAACGAGAACCCGTTACCTTAGCCGCAGCCTCAAAATCGAGAATATCTAGATTCTGAGCCAACTCCCAATGTGCTTTGGGTGTAAAAGAAAACTCGCGCGGCTCCGACCAGCGGCGGATTTCCACATTATCCTCTTCCGATGCGCCTACAGGCACAGTCTCGTTAGGAATATTAGGAATCGACATCACCAGTTCATCAATCTGAACTTCCAGTTCCCGCACTTGCTCATCCAATTCTTTAATACGATCGGAGACCTGACGCATTTCAGCAATAAGATCATCCGCATTTTCCTTATTCTTCTTCAACTTGGCTACTTCACCAGATACGACATTCCGGCGATTTTTGAGTCCTTCACTTTCCTGAAGCAACTCACGACGGCTGACATCCAGATCCGTAAAACCCTTAATCAGATCCAGAGATTTACCTCTGTTCTGTAAAGCTTTCTCAACCCGACCAAGCTCGTTACGCAAAATCTTTATATCTAACACAGGTGATCCCTCCTACACTACAAACCTGACTTTCCGCTACCCGCGGACCATATCCACAAAATACTGATGCAACCGGTAATCGTCTGTTAATTCCGGATGGAAGGATGAAGCCAGCAAATGACCCTGACGGGCTGCCACAATCTCGCCGTTATGCTCAGACAGCACATCTACTCCCACTCCAACAGATTGTATTAAAGGCGCACGGATAAACACCGCACGAACCGGTTCCTCAATCCCTTTAATGTTCAAGTCTGTTTCAAAGCTTTCTCGTTGGCGACCAAAAGCATTACGCGCTACTGTAATATCCATGAGTCCCAAATGTGCTTCTTCCTGTCCTTGAATCGTTTTGGCCAATACAATCAATCCCGCACAAGTACCAAATACAGGCTTGCCTTGATTCGAAAATTGACGTATCGCCTCTATAAAATCATACTTGCGCATTAGCTTACCGATCGTGGTGCTCTCACCACCGGGAATGATAAGACCGGACAGCTCATCGAGCTGTTCGATCTTCTTCACCGCTATGCCTTCAGCACCCGCACGTTCAATGCTTCGTATATGCTCAGCTACAGCGCCTTGCAGCGACAATACTCCTATTTTCATGCCGGTCCCTTCTTTCTTACCAACCACGATCCTGCATGCGCTCATGCGATGCCAGCTTGGAAATTTCAATGCCTTTCATAGGAGTCCCCAAATTCTTGGACACTTCTGCAATCAGCTTGTAATCGGTATAATGAGTGGTTGCTTCCACAATTGCCCGTGCAAATTTCTCAGGGCTATCTGACTTGAAGATACCAGATCCTACAAAGACACCATCAGCGCCCAAATGCATCATCAACGCAGCATCCGCTGGTGTTGCTACACCGCCTGCAGCAAAGTTGACCACTGGTAGCTTACCAAGCTCATGTACTTCTAACAGCAACTCATAAGCAACTCCGAGGTTTTTCGCCTCTGCATACAGCTCGTCCTTCGACAGGTTTTGCACCTTGCGAATTTGACCGTTGATAAAACGCATATGACGAACAGCCTCAACAATATTTCCAGTTCCCGGTTCACCCTTTGTACGGATCATAGATGCGCCTTCACTGATACGACGCAGTGCTTCCCCTAGATCCTTGGCTCCACAAACAAATGGAACGGTGAACTCCCGCTTATCAATATGGAAGACTTCATCCGCAGGTGTCAGCACTTCGCTCTCATCGAGGTAATCAACACCGAGAGATTCCAGTACCTTTGCCTCAACAAAGTGGCCAATACGAGCCTTAGCCATAACAGGAATAGAAACAACCTTCATAACCTCTTCCACAATCGTTGGGTCAGCCATACGAGCAACGCCACCCGCTGCACGGATATCCGAAGGCACCCGTTCAAGAGCCATTACGGCTGTAGCGCCTGCTGCCTCTGCAATTTTAGCCTGTTCAGCGTTCATGACATCCATGATTACGCCGCCTTTTTGCATCTCTGCCATACCTCTTTTTACACGCGAAGTTCCCGTTTCCATGTCATTGCCTCCTGTAAGGGTTACGTTTAGATTCTAACTTAAGATTTTACCGCACGAACGCCAAATACACAATCATTTCGAGTTGCAAAATAAGTTATGCAGAACACGTTAGGTCACTAGCGTCACTTCTTTAGAAGAGATTCTTAATTCCCTGGAACAAATCACCGAAGAAACCACCAATGGCCCGGAAAAGCATTCGGAACCAGCCACCCTCTTCTACTGCCGTCGTAGTGACCAAATCAACCGTTTTCGTCTGGCCTTTGTCCACGCCATCCGTTTTGTATGTGTACGTAATCGTTCCGACTTTTGCCCCTTGCTTTAAAGGTGCCACGAGAGAGAGTGCTGGTGTAATGTTTGTTGTAAAAGTTACCTTAGGATTGCTCGCACCCTTAGGTACGATGAAACTCACCGCATCCTTTGTGACGATCGGTACCTCTGTTTCCTTACCTTTGGTTACGGGTACACTCTCAATGCCCTTAACCACCGTCTTTGGAGCAACAACCTGCTTCACTTCAAAATTATCAAAACCATAGTTCAGCACTTTAGCTGTCTCTGTAAAACGGTGAGGCTCAGAATCAGCTCCCATAACGACACTAATGAGACGCATTCCATTACGTTCAGCCGTACCTGTAAAACAGTTTCCAGCATTGTTCGTATGACCCGTTTTCATTCCGTCCAAGCCAGGATAAGCGAATTTTCTGAAGTTAGTAATGTTCTTGTTCGCTTCTAGCATCCAATTATAGTTAATAATTGGCGCTTTATCAGTCGGCCGGAATTTGTATGATTGAATTGTGGTAAACCGTGTGTAATCCGGATGATCCTTAATAATATAACTGGCCAAAGTAGCTGCGTCTCTCGCTGTCATTACAGTTTCCCGGTCTGTATCCGGTTGGAACCCTGTAGGCATATCCTTACGATCCAAACCAGTCGAGTTGATAAAATACGTATTTTTCATACCCATTTTCTGAGCTGTTTCATTCATTAGTTTTACAAAGTCCTGCTCGGTTCCAGCTACACGTTCTGCAAGAGCTACTGTTGCATCATTAGCAGAACCTACGGCCATGGCAATATAAAGCTCCTCTACCGTATGTTGATCCCCTTGAGCCAAAAAAATACGTGATCCGATACTCTTGGCAGCATTCTCGCCAACCGTTACCTTATCCGTCCACTTGAGCTTACCTTGCTTAACCTGCTCCGCTACGAGGTACTCTGTCATCATTTTAGTCATACTGGCTGGCGGAAGCGGCTCATCTGGATTCATAGAAAGCAAGATCTGTCCTGTGGAGGGCTCGACCAAAATGGCAGAACGGAGTGCCAAACTAGGAGGGTTAATAGAACCTGTCCCGATAATATCCTTCGCCTCGTTTGTTGCTGCAGCAGCAAAAGTAGCCACACTTGGATCAAAATTGCCTACAACCGGCAGGGCCGACATATACATCATATTAAGCACCATGACTGCAGTCACACTCTTTTTAATCATGCTGCGTTTATTAATTTGCCTCAAATTGTTCGCTTTCAAATGAATACAAACTCCTCTCGTACCTCAACCCGATTCGCTATCTATAACGAGACGGTGGTTACAGCCTTTACTTGGCCAAAGAATTAATGTTTTAATGTTATTTCATTCAGTGTCATTTCATTTCGTAAGATATAGCCCGTCATAAGCATTCTGTGCTCGAATCTTCCTAACCGGTAGGAATCCTCCAAAATACCTATGTGCCCCTAGCTCATCAGTTACCTTGTGTGAAGGCGGACACTTGTCTATTCTATCACAGGGGTATCTCTAAAAAAAGACAGGCAGAGCGAAATGCGCTCTGCCTGTCGTCAAGTCAAATACAGCTGAATTTTATAGAGAGTAGTTTGGTGCTTCTTTCGTAATTTGCACATCATGTGGATGGCTTTCACGCAGACCTGCACCTGTAATACGGATAAAGCTTGTATCGTTACGAAGCTCCTCAATATTAGCAGTACCGCAATATCCCATACCGGAACGAAGACCGCCCAACAGCTGGTGAACAGTGTCGGAAAGTGGCCCTTTATAAGCAACGCGTCCTTCAATGCCTTCTGGCACCAATTTCTTGTCGTCATCTTGGAAATAACGATCCTTACTACCTTGCTTCATCGCAGCCATAGAGCCCATACCACGATATACCTTGAAGCGACGTCCTTGATAAATTTCCGATTCCCCCGGGCTTTCCTCCGTACCTGCAAAAAGGCTTCCCAGCATTACCGCAGAAGCACCTGCCGCAATGGCTTTTGTAATTTCACCGGAGTATTTAATACCGCCATCTGCAATAATCGGAATATTATATTCACGTGCTACTGTTGCACAGTCATAGATAGCTGTAATTTGCGGAACACCAATCCCTGCAATTACGCGTGTGGTACAGATTGAGCCTGGACCAATACCGACCTTCACGACCGATGCTCCTGCTTCAATCAATTCACGCGTTCCGTCACCCGTAGCTACGTTACCTGCTACAATCGTCAGATCCGGATAAGTTTTACGCAACTCACGAACAGCTTCAATAATGTTAATATGATGACCATGAGCTGAATCCACAACAATCAAGTCCACGCCCGCCTTTACAAGGGCTTCCGTCCGTTCAAACGTATCCTTGGAAATGCCGACAGCCGCACCGACCAGAAGACGCCCTTGTGCATCCTTCGCTGCGTTCGGAAACTGAATAGCTTTCTCAATATCTTTAATGGTGATCAGACCTTTGAGATAGTTGCCTTCATCAACCAGAGGAAGCTTTTCAATTTTATGCTGTTGCAAAATGACTTCTGCTTCCTGTAAAGTCGTGCCTACTGGTGCAGTTACCAGTTCTTCCTTCGTCATCACTTCACTAATTTTAAGATTAAAATCGTGAATAAAGCGAAGATCACGATTAGTAATAATACCCACCAATTTGTTCTCTTCGTTTACAATAGGCACACCGGAAATACGGTATTTACCCATAACAGCCTCAGCATCGGACACCAAATGATCGGGAGTCAATGAGAATGGGTTGGTGATAACACCGCTCTCTGAACGTTTAACCCGATCTACCTCTACTGCTTGCTGTTCAATCGACATATTTTTATGAATAACACCAATACCGCCTTCACGAGCCATCGCAATCGCCAACACTGCTTCAGTAACAGTATCCATACCAGCACTCATCAAAGGAATATTCAGCTTCACGTTATCACTCAAACGAGTCGCTACGCTAACTTCTTTGGGCAGTACCACCGATTTACGAGGTACCAGCAAAACATCGTCAAAGGTAAGGCCTTCCTTACCGAATTTATCTTCCCACACCAAGATGATCCTCCTTCAAAATGTTTAGTCTGTATTGGTCTTGTTGTCTGTCCGACATGGACAAATCAAGGCTCTCTGAAAATATATTATTGCAATCTTAGCAAAGCGGTATAGGGGTGTCAAGCCTTCATCAACAGCCTTAACCTATAGTATTTCCCTGTACAAACAACTGTACTCCTACGAAGGACAATCATTTATTCATAACGGTTTTAAAGGTGCCTCACTATTACAAACGCATTAGGCAAGTAGCCGAGAAGCAAGAATATAAGCGATTTCCCTTATATGCAAAAAAGAGGACCATAATCTAAATAAGATCATGGTCCTCTTTACTTGTTGTTGCTTGGCAACGTCCTACTCTCCCAGGACCCTGCGGTCCAAGTACCATCGGCGCTGGAGGGCTTAACGGTCGTGTTCGGGATGGGTACGTGTGGAAC
>NZ_VIJZ01000016.1 GCF_006874425.1 Paenibacillus ottowii | reverse complement strand
AATATGATCCAGCTCTACAGCCGTCAGTCCCTGGAAGGACAAGTCGCTTGGTGTCAGCTCTGGTAGCTCTTTGGCCACACAGTGAGCCAACACCTCACGCAAGCTCTCCTGCAGCAGATCAGCCAGCTTTTTGATCGATTTTTTCATAAACATTTTGTTGCTGTAGCTGATCGTCAGTTCTAGAGCACCGTCTGTGATCATGCCGTTGATATCCAGAGCATACCGCTTGGTCAACGTGTCACTTATGGAAGCTCCGACGGAATAAGGAGACATGCGGAATGCATTATTTTTTAAATCCTGATCGAATTGGCCAAGATAGTTAAAGCTGATTTCCGGCTCGGCAACAAAAGCTACGTTTCCTTCCCCGTCCGCCAGATATCTCAACATCCCGTATCCAATCCCTTTATGCGGCAGACGGCGCAGTCCTTCCTTGACGTTCTTGATACGCCGTCCCACATTCCGGTCCTCGCCCATATCCAGCACAACCGGGAATTGACTGGTAAACCAACCGACCGTGCGCGTAATATCCATATCCGGCAAAATCGCTTCCCGGCCGTGCCCCTCCAGATTGACAAGCACCTGACGAATGCCTGCCCATTCCTGAATAGCGGTGCCCAGCGCTGTCAGCAACAGGTCGTTTGCTTCCGTATGGTAGGCCCGATGGGCGTGTTTCAAGAATTGTTCTGTTTCTTCGACCGTCCACGCTACGGTTAGTGTCCGATCATCGCGAAGCTGTGGTTTAGCCTCAGATTTACGAGTGTAATCCTTAGGCAAGGATGCCAGACTCTTCCCCGCTTCCTCCACCTGCTCCCAATATGCACGTTCCTTCTCTAACGCGGTGCTGTTCGCATAAGCTGACAGCTGATCTGCCCACAGGCGGAAGGAATCCGTTTTATTCGGCAAGCGGACAGCCTCGCCCCGTAAAGCCTGCTCATAGCCGGATGCCAGATCCTCCAGCAAAATACGCCATGACACGCCGTCGACCACCAAATGGTGGATCGCCACCAACAAATGGTCTCCATCGCTGCAACGGAACAGACCCAGCTTCACCAATGGGCCTTGATCTAGACGGATGCTGCTTTGAATCTCGCTGGCCTTATTCTCCAGCAAATGAGCAAAGTCAAGCTCATCTGTATAATCCACCACTTCAAGGCTGTACAACTCTCCTTCTTGTACGCCACGGTTCCATGCTGCGTACCCACCGTCTGCATCTTGGCGGAATACGATGCGCAAAGCATCATGATGCTCAACAATGCGTTGCACCGCCTGACGAAGCGCTGTTTCGTCCAGTCGATCCTCACGGTGCAGCATTAGAGCCTGGTTGTAGTGTTCAGGATGGGAGGGCTGCTGTTCAATAAACCAGTGTTGAATCGGTGTCAAGGCCACATGTCCAGTGACTTCTCCTTGATCCGACACGCGGGTCACCCGTTGCACCCGTCCATTCAGCTCAGCAATCGTTGGATACTGGAACAGCTCTCTCATTTCCAGCTTGTAACCATTTTGCAGCAGTCTTGAAGACACCTGAATGGCCTTGATCGAGTCGCCACCCAAATGGAAAAAGTTATCCAGCACACCAATCTGTTCGATGCCCAGTACAGACTGCCATACCGATACCAACGTTCGCTCTACCTCATTACGAGCGGCTACATAATCCTCGCCGGAATCCACGCTTCCCTCCGGCTGCGGCAATGCCCGCCGGTCCACTTTGCCATTTGGTGTCAATGGCAATTGTTCCATCTGTACAAAATACGACGGCACCATATAGCCCGGCAATTCCTGACTCAAAGCGCTTCGCAGCTCACTTGCCGCGACATCCGCCACGGTGACCACATATGCGCAAAGCTGTTTTTGTCCCTGTTCATCCTCACGTGCAATAACGATGGCTTCTTGCACCGCTTCCAGCTTCAACAGCTGCGCTTCCACCTCGCCTAGCTCAATCCGGTAGCCCCGGATTTTCACCTGTGCGTCGATCCGTCCTTTGTATTCGAGCGTCCCGTCCTCATTCCAGCGAACCAAATCGCCTGTACGGTAGCAGCGCTCTCCACTGCGGAACGGATTGTCTATAAACTTTTCAGCTGTTAAATCAGGACGGTTTCGGTAGCCACGTGCCACCCCGTCGCCGCCGACAATCAGCTCACCCCATGCCCCCACAGGCTGGAGCTGCATGGAACGATCTACAACATACGCTGTGGAGTTGTGGATCGGACGTCCAATCGGCACTGCTTCGGACTGCACGCCAGCAATCGCATGAGTTGTAGAAAAAGTTGTATTTTCCGTCGGGCCATAGCCGTTGATAATCCGTAGGGATGGATGAGCCTCCAGCACTCGGTTAATGTGCGGTACGGACAACACATCACCGCCGACCAACAGTTCTTGTACCCCCTCGAATAATTCCAGATCCTGCTGGGATAGCTGATTAAAGAGTGGCGCAGTCAGCCACATTGTTGTAATACCGTGATTGCGGACAGCTTCCTTGAGCTTCGGCGCATCCAAAATGACATCCTGACTTACCAGCACAAGCTGTCCACCATTCAGCAACGCCCCCCAAATTTCGAAGGTGGACGCGTCAAAAACAACGGCACCGGTTTGCAAAATGCGCGTGTTGACACCCAGTTGCGCATAGTTTGTATTTTTCACCAAACGCACAACATTGCGATGCTCCACCATAACCCCTTTAGGTTGTCCGGTCGTGCCTGAAGTGTACATAAGATAGGCTAGTCGATTGCCAAATGTACATTTTTGTTCTCCAGCAGTGCGGCCTACGACAGACGAAGATGATTCAATTGAATCCTCATTTTTCAGATCCGTATAATATGTAAAATCCGCATGACAAGCTTCGTTTTGTTCCCCATGTACGTTATTTACGCCTTGGTTACTCTCTGCCCCGTATACATTCACATCGCTCAAATCCAGCACGATTCCGGTGTAATCCTCCGGTTGCTGTTCCGCATGCTGCACCAGCAGCAACTCCGCTCCCGAATCTTCCAACAGGTAGCGTACACGTTCAGCCGGATAATCAGGGTCAATCGGCACATATGCACCGCCTGCTTTGAGAATCGCCAGCATACCAACGATCATATCTGCGGAACGCTCAGCAACGATACCTACCGTGCGTTCGGCAGTAACACCGTGCTCGCGCAGTGTATGAGCCAGTCGGTTAGCTTTTCCATCCAATTCGCCATAAGTTAAACGGGCGTTTCCAGATACAACTGCTGTCTGATTCGGTGTGCGTGCTGCCTGTTCCTCAAACAGTTCATGAATGCCTGCTTCGCGTGGATATTCCACTGTTGTGGCATTGAATACGTCGATGATTTGCGCCTGTTCTTCCTCACTGATTAGCGACAATTCCTGTATCCGCTTGTGTGGACCCTGTACCATATGCTCCGCCACGCTCAAAAATTGTCGAATAATTCGAGCAATTTCCTGTTCACTAAACAGTTCGGTACGATAATCCAGGTATAATACGAGTCTGTCGTCATCCAGCATTTCAACCATGTGAATATCGAAGTCATTCACTGTATCTCCGCAGAAATCGTTATCCACCTGCTGAATCGCCTCATCAAACCGCGAGAAACTCAAGGTACGGTACTGAATGGAAGCACCAAACAGACGCTGGATGTCCAAACTGCTTTGCTGTTCGCGTAAATCCTGAATAATTTTGTTGTACGGGTAACGCTGATGCCGCAAAATGGACGCCTGCTCCTTCCCTACACCCTGCAAGAAGGCCAACAGCTCAGATTCCGGTTCGACCATCAGACGTGTAGCCACGGTGCTGACGAACATGCCGATGGTATCCTTTTCTTTCTTAGACGTACGGTTAGCATAGAGTGTCCCTACAGTTAGATCCTGCTCACCTGTCACTTTATGCAAATAAATATACAGAGCCGCCAGGAAGAACGTAAAAATACTGATTTTATGCTCCTCGCAAAAAGCCGTAACACCACGATACAATTCATGTTCCAGTATAAAACTTTCCCGGCGTGCAGCTGTGCTCAGTGTCAGCGGGTTATATGATTTTAAACCTGTGGTCTCTGGCAAATCGGCAAACTTCTCCGTCCAATACGCCTTGTCCTTCTGATAGCGGTCCGATTGCTCATAGCTTTGCTCTACCTGAATAAAATCCAGATAAGGATTGCCCTTGATTGGTGCATCTTGGCCTGTACCATGCACAATATCCATATAGTGTCCGGTAATTTCATTAATGGCCTGATTCATGGACACGCCGTCCGAAATAATATGATGCATTTTAAAATTAAACCAGGTTTCTTCTACCCCAAGCTGCAAAATAACAAATCGGTACAGCTGCGAATTCAACAATGAGAACGGCTGTGGATTATGGCGTTTTAACCATTCATTCGCTTCTTCCGGAGTTACTTGAAGCGTTTCAATACTTTCCTCTGTAAACGGCTCTACATATTGATATGGGATTCCGTCCTGAGCAGTGATTTTGATGCGGAAGGAATCATTTTGGGCAATCACCCGGTTCATTGCTTGTTGTAATGCATCTATACGAACAGTTCCTCTGATTTTTACAGTAGCAATAATGGTTGAAGTGTTCCGATGAGGATACAAAAGCTCCGTATACCAAATACGTTGCTGTGGCTGGCTTAAGGAAAACAATTGAACATCTTGTTGTGTCATTCGTCTCTCTCCTCGCAAAATAGATATTTGGTAAAATGAAAATTCGCATATTTATGCGGTTTGTTCCTCAAAATGCTTTCGAAACTGGAGCTCATACAGCTCTGCATAATGACCGCCCTCGGCAAGAAGCTGTTCATGGGTGCCCTGCTCTTTAAGCTCGCCATCGGCAAGAACACAGATCGTATCCGCCCGCTCAATTGTAGATAATCGATGGGCAATCACTAATGTGGTACGATCCTTCATTAGCTCATTTAAGCCCTGCTGGACTTCATATTCTGACTCTGCATCCAGAGCCGAGGTTGCCTCATCCAGCAGCAAAATCGGTGCATTTTTGAGCAGAGCACGAGCAATCGCAATCCGCTGTCTTTGACCGCCAGACAAATTGGCTCCTCGTTCACCGACAATCGTATCGTAGCCCTCCGGTAGCTCGGCGATGAAGCCGCTGGCATAGGCTGTCTTGGCCGCTGCCTTTATTTCATCATCCGTGGCATCCGGTGAGCCAAAGCGGATATTATCCGCTACTGTACCGTGGAACAACGTAGCCTCCTGTGGTACATAGGCCATTAAATCCCTAACCTCGTCTAGCCGAAATTCCTCTGCCATGCGGCCGCGAATCCGCAGCACACCTTCATCGGGTGGATAAAATCCCAACAGCAGCTTCATGACGGTGCTTTTGCCACCACCACTCGGACCGACAATTGCAGTTACCTGCCCTTCCGGCACCACCAGGTTCAATCTCCGCAGCGTTGGACGATCTGGCTGATAGCCAAAGGTGACATCGCGCAGCTCCAGCGCAGCCGGAACCTGTTCAATGGTGTGATCTGAGTCCACAGCCTGCGAACCCTTCTGTTTCGCCGCAGGGAACTGCTCCTCTTCCTTCGACTCACTTAGAATTTCGCGGATTCGCGCCAAGCCTGCCAAGGAGTTTTGTAACAATGATACAGCCGCCCCCAGCTCCAAAAATACCGTTGAAATACCGGTTTGCAGCTGCACAATCTGTCCCAGTACTCCCAGTTCCATTTGCTTCTGCGCAACCAGGATCAATCCGGCGACAAGCACACCGCCAAGCGTGATGAATTCAATGACAAAATTGCACATATCCTGCAAGCCCATATGACGTCCCTGCCGGATACTGATCCGTTTTATGTCCTCACTTGCATTGTTACAGAGTCCGCCTACCTTTGTCCTCAACCCAAACAACTTCACCATCTGTAAACCGGAAAGCAAATCACTCAATCGTTCGGTAAACCTGCTCATTCGTCCCTGTAATTCTTCACTCATATGTCGCATTTTCTTGGCGAAATGAGCATTGATCCAGGCTGAAGCTAGCCCAAGCACAACTGCCATAATCCCAAATCGCCAATCCAGCACCATTAAGATGACCAATGAGCCCAGGAAAAGCGAAGTTTCCAGTATAATCGAACGGATATGAATAGTGTAAGCTTGCTCCAGCGTCTGTACATCGTTCGTCATGCGGGATACAAGATTGCCCGAATGGTGTTTTTCGGCTTTTTCATAGGATAGCTTGATCATATGACCGAATAGCTTCATTCGTACATCGGCAATCGCGAGCTTGACACATCGTTTATACATATAGCTGCACAGAGGGGAAATAAGGCTTAGAGCCAAAAATGTACCGCTGACCAAATAGACCGCTCGGTATAGCTCCTGTACATCGCCATTAACCGCAAAATTCAGCAAATAATGCACCACAAAAGAAAGCAAAATTGTGATACTGGCATTGGTCAGGCTATTGCCAACCAGCCCCGTAAAATACCATTTTCGGTGCGGCTTCATCAGGGACATTAATTGCTTAAATTCATAAAACCCCTGCTTGAAGGTCACGACGCTCACTCCTTTCCTCAGGCAGTGAAGACCCGTTTTCTCCCGTTTGCTGTCCTTCATCAAAATTTTGCAAATACAGCTTTCGGTACACACCGTCACGACCTAGTAATTCTTCATGGGTACCCGATTCCACGATGCGTCCCTGGTCGAGTACAATAATACGGTTTGCTTGACGTATGGTTGACAGTCGATGAGCAATGACCAGTACCGTCCGGTTTTGCATGGCCGCATCCATTGCAATCTGTATCTGAGCCTCCGATTGGCTATCAAGTGCTGAAGTCGGCTCGTCCAGTAGAAGCAGCGGAGCATTTTTCAGCAATGCTCTTGCTATAGAAATTCGCTGCTTTTGTCCGCCTGACAATCCGCCTCCCCGTTCGCTCAACAGGGTTTCATAGCCATCGGGCAGCTGAACAATAAAGTCATGCGCATGTGCCGCTTTCGCCGCCTCGACAATTTCTTTCCGAGTCGCCTCCAGACGCCCGTATCCGATATTTTCTGCAATAGTAGCCGGAAAGAGCGATGGTTCCTGAGATACCATCGAAATATGACTGCGCAGGCTTGTTAGATTCCAATCTGTCAAATTCTTACCAAACAATTGAACCGTTCCAGCATGCACTCCCGGTTCATTGAATCCGCAAAGCAGCTTGAAAATGGTGCTTTTACCGCCACCACTGGCGCCAACAATCGCAACCGTTTCTCCTTGCCCTACCCGGAAACTAATATCCTTCAGGACCGGGTTCCCTTCGTTATAGCCAAAAGTCAAATGCTCAAAGCTGACTACAGCGATGTCATCGTTGCTGTCTGCAACGTCTTCCAAACGGCGGGTTTTATCCTCTTGAGCTTGACTGATAGAAGTGATTTTCCCGTCTTGCCGTTCATCCGGCCAATCCAGCACCTCTAACAAATGCTTTGCCGCTCCTTCCGCCTCCTTCATTTGCGAAATGATTGTCGGCAGCATGGCAACAGGCTGCAAGATGAACGAAATCAGATACAAAAAAAGGACAATGCCTCCGGCATTCAGCTCACCTTGTTGAATCAGATATCCCCCATACACAATGACCAAAATTATCGGTGTGGCCAGCATCATTACACCTACCGGCGTAATGAACGCATAACGCTTTTCCAGCCGCAGCCCACGCTTGATGACCTCCTCTGTGATCAACATATACTTCTTCAATAGCACAGCCTGCATATTGAATGCCTTGACGATAGGAATGCCTCCAATCGCATCCTGCCCCACCGCATTGAGATGAGCAATTTTCTCCTGAAGCTCTTCGGAGTATTTTTTTATGGGCTTGCTCATCAGTGATGTGATGATCATCCCTACAGACATAAGTGCAAGACTTGCCAAAATCAGTTTCCAACTTGTCAGTACAAGCAACGTGAATGATGCTATAAACACAAGCGGCAAATAAAACAGATTGGCAAACTGCTGGATAAAAAAGTTTTGTAACAACGCCGTGTTGTTAGTTAAGCGGGATACCAGGTCTCCAGTGAACTTCCTCTCCACGCTGGAAACCGGTAAATCATAAAACTTATGTACGAGATCGCCCCTCAAATCGTGCAGAGCACTAACGCTAAAGCGTGCTGAGGCGTATCTCATCACAAACTTACAGGGCATTCCAATAAGCGTCATACCAATAACAAGATAGATCATGTTTTGAGTGGAGGAGAATGTCCCCTGTGCCATTTGCTCTATGGCCTTACCCAAAATAATGTCAATAGCTGCCAAACATAAGGAGGCGGTCACTGATATAAAAACCCATAGATTATATGGTTTTATATAACGTGCGAGTCTCCGAAAAGCAGAATTTGATCGAAACAAAGGCATCCCTCTTTTTCGTTGCTCACACTTTAAGCCAGTGCGAACTTTTTAGATTGGCAATGGACGTCATTAAGATGTCTCTGTGTCTGGTATGAATGAGTGTCTATACAGAAAAATTGGATTCTCATCTGCGCTGGAAAATACATCATGGTGGTATTTTTATCGATTATTGTTGAGATGGTGATAACGGAAGTGTGTCGTGATGTGTAGGTCTTTCAACTCTGTCTGAATCGTGGTTGTTAAGTACTTGTATTGTAAGCAGTATGAGCAGCCGTAGCGTGAGCCTTCGGTGGGGATGCGGATAGAATGTTCTCGACTGCGCTCATAACCTCTTGCTCTTGTTCATGGATAAAAAAGTGATTCCCTTCGAACATTCGGACTTCCATAGGGAACGTCGTATGCTGCTGCCAGGCATGGAGCGAATCTGTGCTAACCTCAAAATCCTTCACTCCCCCTAGAATTGTCATTGGGCATACTAGAGGATTTCCCGGCTGATAAACATAAGTTTCACATACTTTAAAATCTGCACGCAGACGAGGCATAATAATTTGCATCAATTCTGCATTTTGCAGCACTTCTTCGGGTGTTCCTTGCATCAAGCGTAGCTCTTCGGTGAAAGAATCGTCTGCTAAATCATGGAGTTGTTTTTTGGAGTAGGGAAGATGTGGTGCAGACTTACCAGATACGATAATATGCACAGGTAGTTTTCCAGTTTTGCTGTGCAAATGCCGGGCTGTTTCAAACGCGATCAGTGCCCCCATGCTGTGTCCAAAAAAAGCAAACGGCTTATGAATGTAGGGAGCTATGGCGGGAACTAAGGATTGAACAATATCTTGAAGAGTTTCCATCGGAGCTTCAGTTGAGCGGCTCTCACGTCCGGGGAGCTGTATAGGCAGCACGGTAATATCGGGCGCGAGCCTGGACTTCCAAGAGTTAAATATGTAAGTGCCGCCACCTGCGTAGGGGAAACAGAATAGTTGAAGCTTTGCAGCTGGTTGGACCTCTGTTTTCGCGAACCAAGATTGTGATCGAGTCGTCATATGAATTCCTCCATCCTCTATGCAGTTCATAATTTTACAATAAATCCTTATATCTCTTTTTTTCTTCCAACACTTTCTAGCTTTTTTAAATATACAAACTTTAAAACCGCTTGGCATGGGACAAAAGGGCTAAATTGATTGGTTTCATAAAAATAAAACAAATTCCATATTATTACATATGTTTCTCGACTTCAAAAGCACAATTTCACTTTTTTCCTTCATTCGCTACTCATTATGAACTGTTAATTAGATACAAAACAAAATTTCAGATTTTCACGAATCTTGTAAAACTATAATCATTATGATTTACAAAAAAGCTCAAACCCCTTTTCCTACAACAATTTTACCTTTACATGCCATTAACATAAATGTAACAAATTCAACCTGATATCATCCGACAAATTCCGCCTTTTTTCGCACCCCCTCTCCACATCCTATATAATGGAATTAATTTAAAACAAGCTCACATAAACCCAATATAATAACTTTTTAAATATTAAATAAACGGAGTTTATTTGTGGTTCTAAAGAACTATATTATACATAACTTTCTTGGACCCTTCGTCTAAAAAATTTAGTTCGATTCGATTTTTCTCTTCCGATACTATAATTTTTCTTTTCAAATCCTAATAGAAACGTTTCTATTTTCACTTCAAAAGTGCAAGCTTTTTAGAAATTTATATCCCCGCTTTGTAGTCCTTCATCTCCTATAAAACAGTAACAGCAAACAGCAAGTCCCCAGTTGTTAGAGACTTGCTGTTTTATAAGTTGATTATGATTGATTTTAGCAGTAAGGTAAATCTTGACTTCAAAGATCAAGAGGATGCCGCGGCCGCAAGCGTACCGGAAGAATCCGCTGTATGATGAATACTTCGCACGAATCGAATCGTTTTTGTATCCGAATGCATTACAACTGAATGGGTTTCAGCTCTGTGACCAGGCAGAGAACGAACACCCTGCAACCATTCACCAGACGTCACACCTGTAGCGACAAACATCACGCCTTGGCGTCCAACCATATCCTCCATTGACAGCAATGCCCCCGGATCAGTAATACCCATGCGCTGGCAACGTGCAATCTCTTCTTCTCCATGAGGCAGCAGGCGGCCCTGTATTTCTCCACCCATGCATTTTAGCGCTGCGGCAGCCAATACGCCCTCAGGAGCGCCACCAGACCCGATATGCAAATCTACACCGCTATCCAGGCATGTTTCAATTGCACCCATCACATCCCCATGACCAAGCAGCTTGATCCGAACACCGCTTTCCCGCAAGAGCTGGATGATCCCGGCATGC
This sequence comes from Paenibacillus ottowii, assembly GCF_006874425.1. Taxonomy (GTDB): domain Bacteria; phylum Bacillota; class Bacilli; order Paenibacillales; family Paenibacillaceae; genus Paenibacillus; species Paenibacillus ottowii. Next base: position 55,261 of record NZ_VIJZ01000016.1, on the reverse strand, counting down.
CGGGTACGATCCAGAATCGACACCGTAAGGTCGGACAAGGATTTCCCCAGTATTCGCGCTGCTTTTGACAATGTGGTCGGGATCGATTCCTCTAGTGACAGCTTGCCAGCCAATGCGGGTCCCACGGCTAATTTTTGCATGTACATATCTGGAGCGTGAAGTAGACCCCCACGAGGTGCAGCAGCAATGACCGACAGTGCATTATTTAAACCGTTCGCCACCGTTTCCGTCCCCTCCAGAGGATCAACAGCAATGTCCATGGCTGGACCTCTGCGATTGCCCACTCTCTCCCCGATATACAGCATGGGAGCCTCATCCATTTCACCTTCGCCAATCACGACCGTGCCGTCCATGGATACCGCGTTAAAAAGAGTACGAATGGCTACTGTTGCCGCCTCGTCCGCGCTATTCTTATCTCCACGCCCTGTCCATTGTGCCGATTGCAGTGCCGCTGCCTCTGTTACCCGAACGAATTCCAATGCCATTTGACTCTCCATACTTATCCCTCCACCTCTCCTAAATATAATGGGTACCCATAGGCAAATAAATATTTTCAGGGCAGTTTTGCTGCCATTTATATTTACACTCCTGTATCCTGTGATTCATGTTCTCTTTATATAAGCTACTTCTAGGTTACTTCGCTTCTACAACATTCGGACAATCAAGCCTGCTGTCTCTTCAATTGCTTTATCTGTAACATCAATGACCGGACAATTCAGCTCTTTAAACAAAGACTGCGCATACGCGATTTCCTCTTCCACCCTTGTCGCTGTAGCATACTGCACATTATTAGGAAGCCCCATAACCTTTAGTCGTTCACTGCGTATTTTCAACAGCAGCTCCGGCTGGATCGTCAATCCGAACACTCGGCCATGCTGAATGTCCTTCAATTGAACGGGCGGTGTCAGCTCCGGTACAATCGGAATGTTAACTGTTTTATAACCTTTATGTGCGAGAAACATAGATAAAGGAGTTTTGGAGATACGAGACACGCCCAGCAATACTATATCTGCTTTGAGAATGGCGCTCACATCTTTGCCATCATCATATTGAACCGCAAAATCCAGTGCCTCTACACGCCGAAAATAGTTGTCATCCAGCCGGTGTAGTAGACCAGGCTTTTCTTTGGGATCGTTATGAAACGTATCAGCAAACGCCTGCATCATCGGTCCCATAATATCGACTGCTCGCACATTCAGCCGGACAGCCTCCTCCTTCATGGCCTCTCTCAATTCTGGCTGTACCAGCGTATAAGCTACAAAGCCCTTACGCTCGGTAACTTCCTCCATTACCCGACTCAGCTCGTCTTCATCCCTCACGTTCATAAATCTTTTAATCTCTGTGTCTGGTAACTCAAATTGGCGCATGGTCGCCTGTACGACAGCTTCTGCCGTCTCGCCAATCGAGTCTGAACAGATCGCTATAAAATGACTGCTCGCCTGAACCATTCGATTCCTCCCATTAATCCTCTGCTACCATATCGAGCAACATTTTAATAATATTTGTTTTTGTAATACGTCCCACAACTTTCCAGTGCTCTCCTGGTTTGTTGGAATCCGAGGGGACGACGACAGGCAGGCTGTCGATTTGACGGGCAATAATTTTGCGTGCCGCCTCTAATACGGTATCCTCTGGGGAAACAGTGACCACATTCGCCTGTCGGGTCATCACCAGACTGACAGGAATGGTTGCTGCGTTAGGATTGCCTAACGTGACCTTGAGCAAATCCTTGCGGGAAGCTACCCCTGCTAAATCCCCATCTTCATCAGTGACGATCAAATTGCTCACATTTTCCAAAAACAGGGCTACGACTGCTTCCTGAATTGTGGTTGTTTCACGTACGATGACTGGAACCCCGTGAAGATCACCGACCTTCATTTGCAAAAGCCGGAATTTTTCCTCCCGGTTCGGCGTGCCCCGCTTTCCAACAAAATAACCGACTTTGGGCTTTGCATCTATGTAATTCAGAATGCCCAATTTGGAAAGGTCGGTCCGAATGGTCGCCTTACTGAGATTAAGCATTTCCGCAATCTGGTCACCCGTAATCGGGGCATGCTTTTGTACGATATTTAAAATTTCTACTTGTCTTGCCGTAAGGTCGATGATGAACGCCCCTCCTTTTTAACTTGCGATCTGTTATTGAATATAATACGTCATATATGATAATAAATCAACCTAAAAAATTATATAAAACATCACATATATAAAATTAAGGTCGTTATTCATGTCCTTTTATCATTTAAAACACTTATTTCATGCAAATTTCATACAAAAAAACGGGTACTTTATCCCTCTCTTTCAAGTAAGGCAAAGCACCCGTTTCCCTATTCATATCTTAAAGCATCAATCGGACGCAGCTTCGAGGCCTTGCGCGCCGGATATACTCCGAACAGCACTCCAACTCCCATGCAGCACAGAAAAGAATACACTACTGGCTCCATCGAATACACAATTGGCATTTGGACGAATTTCTCGAGCAGCTTTGCACCCCCAAGACCCACCATTACGCCGACCAGTCCACCCATTAGACTGAGAAAAACAGCCTCGGCCACAAACTGCAGCATAATATCACTGCGCTGCGCACCGATCGCTTTGCGAATTCCGATCTCTCTCGTACGCTCCGTGACGGACACCAACATAATATTCATGATGCCGACACCGCCAACGCCAAGCGCAATTGCAGCCACGCCGATCAGTAGCATATTCATAACCCGGTCAACCCCGGACACTGTTTTTAGGATTTCCGTCTGGGTCATAATTTGAAAATCATCGCCCTCTGATGGCTTTAGCTCATGTCTGACACGCAGCACCTGCCGAATTTGAGCACTTGCCTGATCAATCTTGTCCTCCGTTGTTGCAGAGGCATTCACCTGCTGAATGCTCATATTACCTAGTCGTTCCATCCCCGTAGTGATCGGCACATATACCTGCTGTCCGCTATTATTCATATTTGAATTGGAATTAGCCAGCACACCAACCACCTTAAAGGGCAGTTGTTTGATCATAATGATCTCACCTATCGCTTTGGAAGCATCCGGGCCAAAAATATTACGGGCCGCATCACTCCCCAATACAGCCACATTCAATCGTTTATCCACTTCATAGTGGGTAAACGATCTGCCCTGAGCGAGCGACAACTTTCTCACATGAACAAATCCCAGCGAGGTTCCCTCGATTTGCCCGTTAACCTTATTGCGACTCCACGTAATATCTGCATTGGTCATCGCACTTGGCGCCACCTCGGCTACTGCCTTTTGCTGCTCTAGCGCCTCAATATCTTCCAGCGATATTCCTTTCGTCTGATTAAACGACATGGAACTTGACCCATCATATGGAGCATAAGGATAAATCATCAGCAGATTATTTCCCATACTATTGATCTGCGATGTAATCGTAGCCGTTGATCCTTTACCAATGGCTACAATCGCAATCACAGCAGCCACTCCAATAATAATGCCCACCATGGTCAGCAAGGATCGCAGCATATTAGTACGCAAACTGTTAAGCGATACACGAATAATTTCCCGAAATTTCATGCCTTCACTTCCTCTGCCGCCATTCTTCGTTCCTCAACAGGCTGATCCTCTTCAATCCGCCCATCCCGAAAGTGAATCAGACGCTTGGCATATTCCGCAACCTCTTGATCATGAGTAACCAGTACAACCGTTTTCCCTTGATCGTTCAATCGCTGGAAAATCCCCATGATTTCCACACTTGTTCGGGAGTCCAAGGCTCCTGTCGGTTCATCCGCCAAAAGAATAACCGGATTGTTCACAAGTGCACGTGCAATGGATACCCGTTGTTGCTGACCGCCTGACAATTCGTTTGGCCTGTTGTTCATCCGGTCGCCTAGACCTACGCTTGTGAGGGCTTCCATGGCCCGCAAACGACGCTCCTTGGCAGAAACCCCCGCATAGATCATAGGCAGTTCCACGTTTTCCAGAGCTGTGGATCGCGGAAGCAAATGGAATTTTTGAAATACAAATCCGATTTTCTGATTACGTATAATAGCCAGTTCATCCTCGCGGGCATCTAGTATCGAATATCCATCCAAATAAAATTGTCCTGACGTAGGTAAGTCCAGACAGCCAATGACATTCATCATTGTGGACTTGCCTGATCCAGACGGTCCCATAATTGCAACAAAATCACCGTCAGCAATATCAAGCTGAACCTCACGCAGAGCATGAATTTCCTGATCTCCAACATGGTATACTTTTTTCAAACCCTCAATTTGAATAACATGTCTCATGCCTGTTTAAAAGCCTCCCTGCATGCCGCCCATTGCGGAAGGATCTGGCGGAGGTTCAGGGGCAGGCACAATAACCGTGTCCCCCTCCTTAACACCGGACTTAATCTCTACACGGTCTGGCGTGTAAAATCCAAGTTCTACGGGCTTGAATGTGCGTGCCCCCGGATTCGCAGCGTTATTAGCGGATACATACACGCCGTCCTGTCCTCCTTCGGATCTCAGTGCAGTCGCAGGAACGAACAGTACATTTTTGTGTACTCCCAAAATAACGGCCACATTCATAATCATGCCTGTTTTAAGCTTGCCTTTCGGGTCGTGAACAGACAGTTCCATCAGATACGTGGTCATCCCTTCATCCGTAGAAGCTTCCGGTGAGACGAATTGCACTTTCCCTGGAAACGATTCACCCGGATATGCATTGGTCGACAACACAGCCGAAAGCCCCTTTTTTACCTTGACAATGTCATTCTGACTTACCTTCACAACTACCTTAAGATCGTTGGAATCCGAGTTATTCATGGTAATAAATGGAGCCGTCGGACTGGTCCCCACATCTCCGTTTACCTTCAGGATCACACCATCCCACGGTGCCGTGACCTGAAGCTTGTTCAGTTCATTTTTTTTCTGCTCCAGCTCGGTCGCCAGTCTTCGTACCTCTATCCGTGAGGATTGAATACTCGATGCATCAGCCGGAACCTGAGTCTTGTGAAGCTCAGCCAATGCGGCACGGTAACCGATTTCAGCCTCTGAAATGGTACGACGTTTTTGCGACATGATTTTGCGGAACTGTAAGTTTAGATTATCATAGTCTGTTTGTGCTTTATCCAGTGCTTGCTCTGCCTGCTCCAATTCACTGTTGGATACAGCCCCGGCATCGTGTAAAAACTTTTGGTCTTCATATGCCTTCCGCGCTTGCTCCAACTGCTTTTGGGAAGCTTTCTTCTGACTCTCGGCTTCTTCCAACTCAAATGATTCTTGCGCTGTATCGACAGCCATTTTGGCTCGAAGTACATTGGTTTTCTGAATTTCAACGTCCTCGGCCTTGGGACCCTTCTCCAATTCAGCCAGTTTGGATTTGGATATCTCCAAAGAATCAGACGCACTCTGAATTTGCATTTTAATTTCCGAGCTGTCCAGAAGCGCCAGTACTTGCCCTTTTTTCACCTTGTCCCCGGCTTTCACGTTGACCGCAGCCAGCTTGTTTTCGCCTGCACTCGTGAAGTTCAGCTTCACTTCCTTGGATGCTTGCACAGTACCGGACGTGTCCAGCTTCTCGCTCACATCGCCGCGCTCTACTTTAAGCTTCTCATCCTGAACTATAGGTGCTGCCTGCTCTTTGGGCATATTCAGATATACTGCTGCACCGCCACCGCCTACAACCAGTAAAACAATTGCAGTCCAGATCCATTTTTTTCTCCGTTTTCTCCGTAGCTTGATTAAAGCATCATTTAAAACCGTTTCTGCCAACGCCTTTTCCTCCCTATGTGCTCCATGGCTTGTTCAACGTATACTCGTTTTGATCCAACTCGATCGCCAGCTCTTCCATTTGGCGTTCAATCTGGTTCACTTTCAACTGATTATTTTTCAATTCCATCTCGATAACCAGACCTCTGGCCCACTTTTTGCGTGATAACTCCAAGGCTTCTTTTGCCGTGCGCAAGCTTTCCTCCAGCTGTACGTATTTCTTTTGGTTTTCCTTAACCGTAGCATACAAATTGCGGAGTGATTCGGCAAAATCCTTTTGACCTTTGGCAAGCTCCTCTTTAGCTGTATCGACATCCATTTTAGCTAGATCGTAAGCACCGGCGCCGTTGTTAAAATCAAAATATCTTACATTAAGTTCCGAAGTTTTGATACTATCCTCCAGCTTCCACAAATTTGGATTCATGTCTGTCAGCTGTTGTATATGTAATTCGATATCCAGCTTCTTCGGTTCTTTGTACACAGGTCGATCCACCATTTCATAGGCTGTCCCGTTAGGCTGTCCCATGAGGAAGTTGAGTGCATCTCTGGATTTTTGCAATGCAATTTTTCCCTGTTCGACCGCTTGTTCCGCCTGGACCCTGGCCTGTGTGCTCTCGTTTTTCGCATATTCAGACAGCTTGCCACGCGCAAATTTGGCAAGGGCAATCTTTTCCTCCGCTTGGGCGATTTCCAGCGCCTCCAGATCATTTTTCAGCTGATTCTCTGCTACAAACACACTTTGATAGCTTTTCATTACATTAAAATAAATCTGGTCTTTGGCGTATTGCGCCTGCTTTTTGCTGGCTAGATAAGATAACGTCGAGGAACTGTAATTCCTCCAGGACGTTTCATTATCCACATACGCATCGTCTATATAATCGACAGGTGAATTGCCCAGCTCCTTTTCTGCATTTTTCAATTCAAGTCTGCGCCGCTCTACATCCCGCTCGGCAGAACGCGTATTGTAGCTGTTCGTCTGTGCCCATTCTACTGCCTGCTTGAGCGTTAATGGAGGTAGAGTCTGTCCCGTGACAGATGGTGTCTTCGGCGTAGCCGCAGCAGATGATGAATTAACTGATACATTTGCTGTAATGCTTCCTGATGAACTGTCAGCCTGGACAGTGGTGACCAAGCCTGTTGAAAAAGACAGTACAAGCAGCACGGCAGCCGCTTTTGGCTTCATAAATGAGTTTCTCCCCTTTCAAGTGCATCCTTCGAATCTTTTCCATTCTTTTCGACATAAATTTCCACGAATTCCTCGCATTCTAATTGTACTTTCAGGTTTATGTTGGTACAAGGTGTCAAAACAATACATTTTTGTAACCTTTACTGCCAGATAACTCGTTGTAACCTACTTTACGTCCCACTAGACATAGATTTAATCTATTTTTACCTGAACTTTACCTGAATTTCAGCTAATTTTAAGGAAACCAACAGCATCTATTAAGGTTTGAAGCATATACTAGAGAAAGAATAACAGCCGCTCACTAGGAGGGTTAATAGATGATAAAAGAATCTCGCATGACAACTACTAACGAACCGTCTGACTTGTGGATGACTCGCTTTCTGCGCGAATCAGAACAAAAAAAGAAACAGCTCATTCGGGAAGCTCGAAAAAATAACGATATCCCGCTGATGAACAGTATTTCTTTTCACCTTGCCCAGCGGGATCAGCAGCATCTGATTGGATAAGCTTACTTGGAAATCTAGTGCTTTAAATGAACGCCATCCTTCATAATCCGCATGATACGCTAATTAAAAAGAGACAGGACAAATCATAGCTTGATTTGTCCTGTCTTTTTTGGGCGAGGATTCAGACCAGTGTATAGTAGCTCAAAGTCATTGCCACCTCTGCTGATTTCTCGCCTATTCGTCCATCTCCGCCTGCGGATGATAAAGATATTGATCCAATGGAATACGTCCGTTTGCATTAAACTGTATGCCTTCCTCTTCCAGGTACAAGCGCTGCAAGGATGCGGATTCATCCTCCTGTAAAGCAATCTCACCCAAGCGGTTGACTACTCGGTGCCAGGGGAGTCGGTGTTTTTGGCTCATTGTATGTAAAATTCGCACCACCTGTCTAGCTCCTCTTGGGCTTCCGGCCTCTGCCGCAATTTGACCGTAAGTCATTACTTTTCCCTCAGGGATCAGCAATATAATTTGAAGCACACGGGCAGTGAAAGGCTGCATGTTCTCATTCCTCCGCATTACTATTGCTTTTTCTATTATTATAGCACCCTGAACAGAGACCAAAAACCCCTGCTCCTTCACATGTAAGCAGCAGGGGAATTCTTTAATTGCAATTTAGAACCCACTCAGACCCTGTCTTTTTAAATCCTGCGCTACCAATCGCGCCAGTTCCCTTGCACCTGCATGGTTTGGATGCAGGGTATCACCTTTCATATACAAGGCCAGCGTAGCTTCTTTGCCAATAGAGGTGAAATAAGCTGAACTGAGAACATTCAGATCGACTAAAGGCGCTTGTTCTTCTTGAGCCAATGCCAAAATAGTGCTTCTATACCATCTGTTTTCTGCGTTGTGTACATTGTTAGCATTAAAGTCAGTGGCTCGGCCTTGCGGTGTTGATAGAATTACCGTCGCCCCCTTAGCTTTTACCTGCCGGATCATATCCCGCATCCAGTCCTTAAATTCCGCTTCGCTTTCGTTATGCTTTGGATTGGTATCATTAATGCCTAACTGGAGAATAAAATAATCCCCCGGCTTGATATATTGAACGATTGCCTCCAACTGGCCGTCCTGATGGAACCCTCTAGCAATTTGGCCCCCTGACGCCATATTGCGAATTTGAAAAGTATTTGGGTTTACAAACTCCGGCAGCAGTTGACCCCATCCCGCCTGCACGCTGCTGTCTAGCGGATAATAGTTACAAACCGTGGAATCCCCGCCAATATAAATTGTGCGCTTCGTAACCGGATTACTAGACAATTGCTTGATTTCCAGTGCACTGAGCGTGAAGGATGCACCCTCTTTGCCTTCAGTAACCAGCAGATTTAACTGACCGTCTGTCACTGGGATTTGAAAGCGATCTTTGGCTCCATTTCCCGTCATATTTATAACCTGATACACCCCTTCGGCCGCAACACTTGAACGGGAAGTATCTCCTAAAGTAACCGACACCTCGTACAAACCTGGAGGAAGATCGACGTCAAAAGTATTCTCGCTTTTCGTACCTGTAGCCAGGAATTGTACCGCATCACTTGCCACTCCAGTCCCTGACGCATTGACATTACGCATTTTCTCAGGGGTACGAAAGCCATAACCGCGTGCTGAATTATAGGACAGTGAGGCACTCACTCCGGTATAACCCGTTTCGACCGCACCCCCGCCAAAATCAAACTTGTACTCGATCGTAGATGCTTGTGCCGGGGTAGCTATACCTAACCCTGGTACGCTACATAAAAAAGCTGCCAAAAGCATACCAGTTAATCCTTTGTTCCACTTCATTTTTCATTCCTCCCCAGATTTTTAATTGTACGAAGCAAAAAACAACTTAATGTAAGCGCATACACAAAATTCTATCAATAGTTGCATGGTTGTACCTATGTTATTCTTATGCAAATAAAAAGGAGTCTGCATAGTAAGTTGATCTACTATAATAGTATGCCCGTACATAAAAAAGCTTCGCAGACCCAACTGCGAAGCTTTATGAAGCAAAATTCATTATTTTAAGATTACTATATTAATCGGCAACCAGAATACCGTCAAAACTCTCTGGACCTACACGTATTGTGCCCAGCAAGTTAGAAGAAACAAAAGCCGTGTATACCAGTTGTGGACTAATCGGCGGGTTAAAGTCATCTGCTGAGAACGCAATAACCTGTGGAGCTAATAAACTCAAATTAAAAGTTGACGTAGCTGAATAAACAACAGGATCTGTTACCTGCGTACCTCTTACAATCGTAATTGTAATCCCTACTAAAGCAAGCGGAAGCTGAAGCGATATGGTTCCTTTAAGCAAAACCCTTGGCGTACCTGTAGCTCCCTGTGTGTTTAATCCGATCTGCCCAAACAATTGAGGCGTATTGATAAGAGTAATCGGAATAGCAATAGAATTGGCTGTTGAAGCATTTTGGGATGTTCTTCCGTCAATAAATGTTCCCATGGTTTCTCCTCCTCTCTCTATCAGATATTCATAGTTTATGAGAAAATTCGTTTTCTGCTTGGACTGAATAACTTGTGAAACACACAACTTCTGCTGCATAGGCGAATGTACAGCCCTTTCGCCGGTGCTGTGAATACACTAAATCAACACTGGGAAAGGAGGGACGTAATGTCTAATAAGTTTAGAGCCACATTAAGAGGGGCTAATGAAGTACCTCCGGTCAGAACAAATGCAACAGGAACTGCGGAATTTCATTATCGTCCGTCAAGCCAGCAATTAAGCTTTGAGCTAACTGTTCGCAATATTTCACGAGTAACTGAAGCGCACATTCATCTGGGACGAAGAGGTGAAAACGGACCTATTGTTGCTACCTTGTTTGGTCCTTCAAAATTCGGGATAACTGTAAAAAGAGGCGTCGTTAGTGGTGTGCTACGTGCATGTGATCTTACTGGTCCGCTCAGAGGCAAAACCATTTATGATTTGGTATGCCAAATCAGAGAGGGCAATGCCTACGTCAATGTCCGCACAATCCGTCATCCGAACGGCGCCATTCGTGGACAAATTAGACGCGCACCTATCAAACGCTGCAAATAACAAATGAACATGATTAGTAAAAAGAACTTCCATGCCGCTCATTTTGAGCCTATGGAAGTTCTTTGCTTAATTCTTAACAAAAGTTAAGAAGTTGATAAGCGATTCTTAAGCCACTCCCTTTCAGGTTGTTAAGAACTTTATCTTTTAATAGAAGGAGTTCAACAAGATATAGTTCACTACTGAAAGGAAATGAAGCTTATGAAGCCTAGGACCAAAGAAAAAATTCCTGAATTACAGTTGGTCAGAGCCATGGCAATTCTAGCCGTCCTAATGGTACATGCCACGTCTTATGCAACAGTTCAACTTACACATTCCAGCCTGTATGTTGTATATAATGCGCTCAATGTATTGATGAAGTATGGTACCCCTGTATTTATCGCACTTAGCAGTATGGTGCTGTTCTACAACTATAAGGATCGTCCGATGGGACGACAGCTCTTGAGACGCTTTTATAGGCAAAGATTGCTGTACATCCTCTTACCTTATGTCATGTTCTCTCTCTTTTATTTCATCCTGTCCCTTATGGCTGGCAGTAACGAACCGTGGAGTATAGCTGCTTTGGCGGAAAGCTTTGCTCTGAAGCTGATCACAGGCAAAGCCTACACCCATTTATATTATATTTTTATCATGATGCAATTTTATCTTGCATTTCCATGCGTGCTGTGGCTATTCCAGCGCTATCGGCAATTTCCGCAATGGTCTATTGTCATTGGATTGCTGGTAGAGTGGGCATTTATAATTAGCAATAAATTTCTCTTTCAGGTTCAAAATAAAGGCAGCTGGGCACTGTCCTATGTGGCCTGCTACATGCTGGGCGCTGCTCTCGGTTACTACTATCCCCAGCTCCGAACTTGGTTTCTAATGCGTAAAGGGGAACGAAGCTTTGCCGACGTGCTGACATGGATTGTAATTTGGGCTTTATGGCTGATTTCAGCCACCATTCATGTCTATATGTGGTATGAAAATAGAATGAACGGAACTTCGTACAATTCGCTAGTTTTTGAACTTATGTACAATATGTACAGCCTATCTAGTACGTTAGTATTACTACAGATTTCCTTTCTCATGTATAGGAGACAACATTCCTTTGTCATTCGCAAGCTGGAGCGTCTGGGCACACTATCTTTTGGTATGTATCTGATTCATCCGTTCTTCCTGCTTCTGTATCGGCAGTTTTCACCACACATCGGCTCACCGCAGCTTATTCATGTGTGGTACGCTGGAGGTTTTTTTTGTGCACTTTTTTGCTCTTGGCTCGTCGTGTCAGTCATCGCTCGCTTCCTGCCCTTTGCCTGGATCTTGTTCGGTCAACTACCGGGAACAGGCAAAGGCAGCTCAAGCAAAGAGACCCTGCTTCCCCAGCCAAAATCGTTCTATCCAAAGGCTGATGACACCCAGCAAGCAACCTGAAATCAGTGTTCGTAGCCTCCGCCTTTAAAAAAGTATATAATACGCCCATATTGTATACAGCTGGAAAGAACAGAAAGGGTGCAAAATCATGCATAACGGAACCATTTTATTAGTAGACGATGAACCTGAGATTATTAAGCTCATGCAAATATATTTGGAAAATGAAGGGTATCGCTTGCTCGTGGCCCGGGACGGACTGGAAGCGCTGGAACAGGTCAATCGGGAGCAGATAGATGTAATGGTGCTGGATGTGATGATGCCCAATATGGATGGGATTGAAGCATGCATGAAAATCAGGGAAACCGAGCATTTTCCAATCATTATGTTGTCCGCGAAGGGACAAGATATGGACAAAATTACAGGGCTCAGCGTTGGGGCCGATGATTATGTCACCAAGCCGTTCAGCCCGCTGGAGCTCGTGGCGCGCATCAAATCCCAACTGCGCAGAGTACGGAAATATACCCAATCCTCGCCTGTTTTGGAGCATGAAATAGTACTGGATGAACTCTCTATTAATGCTGTTACGCATGAGGTCACTCTCGCCGGAGAACCCGTCAAGCTGACTCCACGTGAGTTCGCCATTGTCGAGTTTTTGGCTCGGCACCGGGGCCAAGTGCTGAGCATGGAGCAGATTTATGAAAAGGTGTGGAAAGAGCAATATCTGGAATCCAATAACACGTTAATGGTTCATGTGCGTAAAATTCGCGAGAAAATTGAGACAGATCCGAGAAAACCCAAATATCTAAAAACGGTGTGGGGCATTGGGTATAAAATGGTAAAATTTGATTGATGGAGGATTTGCGTCTTGAAGGCAAAACGATACGACACGCTGGGATGGAAGCTGGCAGCCCTTAGCCTTGCCGCCTTCACTTTAACTGGACTGATTTTAATGGTGTTTTATTATGGGGCATCTCTGCTGTTATGGCTGAATCCCTCCCGTTCATTTTTTGGTACTCGGTTGATCCGCTGGACCGTAAATCATATTGGTTCCTCACTGATCATGCTGGTAGGCGGGCTGCCTTTATATATTTATTTCTTTTTCCTTTTTACCAAAAATACGATTGGCTATTTACGCGAGATTACGACAGGGATGCAGAAGTTTGCGGACGGAAATCTATCCTATTCGATTCCGGTATCTTCAGCGGATGAGCTGGCAACCTTGGCGAAAAATATGAATACGATGGCAGACAAGCTCCGTCGTTCACTAGAAGAAGAACGAGCCTCCGCCAAAGCGAAAAACGACCTGATCACTGGCGTATCCCACGATCTTCGCACCCCGCTAACATCCGTGATCGGCTTTTTGGAGTACATTGAAACCGACCGTTACCGGGACGAAATTGAGCTGCGCTACTATGTGAACATTGCTTATGAAAAATCACTGACGCTTAAAAAGCTGATCGACGAGTTATTTGAATACACACGTGTGAGTGGTGGCAGCCTGCCACTGGAGCTGGAGCCTGTAGACCTCGGCAAATTGCTCACTCAGCTTGCTGAGGAATTTGTACCCTCGCTGGAACAGGCCGACATGTCTTATCGTGTCCGAATCGTTGAGACCGTTCGGATTTTGGCTGATACGGACGAGTTGGTACGCCTGTATGAAAATTTATTTTCCAACGCGATTCGATACGGCAAGGAGGGCAAGCGGCTCGATATCACCATCGGACGTGAAGGCGATGAAGCGATAGTCATCTGCACCAACTACGGTACCCCGATTCCACCAGAAGACGTTCCGCATCTGTTTGAACGGTTTTACAGAGTGGACAAATCACGCTCCAAGGAAACGGGAGGCACCGGTCTGGGGCTGGCCATTACCAAAAGCATTACCGAGCTGCACAATGGCCGGATTTCGGTTAGGAGCAATCACAGACAAACAGATTTTGAAACTCGTTTTCCGCTCTATCGTGCCCGTTAGACGGGAAGTGCAACGCTCTAACCAATCAACAGCGTATACACGATACCTGGTCCATGTACCCCGATCGTCAAGTCGTTTTCAATATCGGATGAACGGCTCGGACCGGTAATAAAATGAATGCCTGCCGGCAACTGCTCGGGTCCGGCTTCATCAAAGCGGCTTAAAATCTCGCCCAGTCGTGTTCGCAGACGCTCCACTGGCAGGAGAATGATCAGCGCGGTCGGCAGCAGGCTGACCGAGCGCCCCTTCCCCGGCGCAGATAGCACCGCTACCGAGCCGGTGTAGGCGGCGGCCTCATCGGCCATGACAATGCCGATATCGGCTTCCGCAGCGCGTGCCCTCCAGTTCTCGGCTGAATCGGTGTTCCACACCGACAGTCGAACTTCCGGTAGCGCTGCTTCCAACTGGAGCGCATCCAGGTCCGGCTCATTTTGCCGGACGATATAAGCCGCTCCCAGCTCGCGCGCCTTGTGCGCGATCCAGTCTGCCGTCTCCTCCAAATCCGGCAGACGCACGACATGTCCGCCAACACTTGTAAAGTTGGCGGTAAACTCCTCGATCCGCTGCTCCGCATCCCATTCGAATTCGTGCCAAAACGCAGGTGCGCCGCGAAACGGCTGCATCGGTGGCTCCGTCTGCCGCGGACGCTTGAGCCGCGCCGCAATTCCCCCCATAAAGCGCGTCTGTTTGACACGGGATTCGGCTTCCATTTGATGAAGCCACGCTTCATGCTCCGCTTTTGCTTGCGCAGAAGGACTACGCCGTTCATTCATGCTGGGCCCCTCCTTTACTTCTGTCTGCCAAGATTGTCTCCATTCGGCTGAGAATGTCCGGGTGCATGACCTTGCGTTCCTGCTCCAGCTCACGTGCCAGTGTGTTCCAGTGCTGACGGAAGGATTTTTTCGCTAAACCAGGAGCCACACGGTACGTATTCCAGCCTTTTAAGGGACCAAGCTTAAGGGTAATTTCTCCTTTACGGACGACCGCTTTCTGTGCGATCTGCCCAAGCCGGATCGCCGCAGCGAATCGCTTCGAGCTGGAAACGACTGCCGCAAAACCCTTCATCCCGGCCGTCTCCAGCTTATCCCCTTGTCCCCCTTCCACCTTGCGTCTACGCAAATAAACCAGCATATCATGCAGTGGGATTTTGACCGGACAAGCTTCATAACACGCCCCGCACAAGCTGGACGCACTCGCAATATCGTTCCACTCTTCAATGTTGCCATGAAGGGCAGGCGTAAGCACTGCACCGATAGGGCCGCTATATGTCCCGCCATACGCGTGTCCCCCAATGTGTCGGTACACTGGACAGGCGTTCAGGCAAGCACCGCAGCGAATGCAATTCAACAACTCCTGAAATTCGGGATTGCCTAACTGAAGCGAACGTCCATTATCTACGATGATGATATGCATTTCCTCCGGTCCATCAGCATCCTGGCTGCGCCGGGGTCCAGAAATACCGGACATATACATCGTCAGCTTCTGTCCGGTAGCGGAGCGTGGCAGCAATGTAGCCATCACTTCCAAATCTGTCCAGGATGGAATAATCCGCTCCATACCCATCAGTGTAATTTGTGTTTTGGGCAGCGTGGAAACCATACGTGCGTTACCTTCATTTTCGAACAGTACCATGGAACCCGTCTCGGCAATGGCAAAATTGCAGCCTGTCATGCCAATATCCGCATCCAGAAACTTTTCACGCAGCTTTTTTCGGACAAAGCCCGCCAGAATCGTCGTATCTGCGGACAGCTCCTCCCCCGCTTCTTTGGACAGCAACTCGGCAATCTGATAACGGTTTTTGTGAATCGCAGGGATTACGATATGAGATGGCGCCTCACCTGCCAGTTGAATAATATACTCACCGAGATCACTTTCAATCGTCTCGATATCTGCACCTTCCAGCGCCTGGTTCAAATGCAGCTCCTCTGACACCATCGACTTGGATTTGACGACAGAACGTACTTGGTTATGCGCGGCAATGTCCAGTGTAATGCCTACGGCATCCACTGCGGTGTCAGCAAAATGGATGTGCACCCCGTTGGCACGGGCATTTTCTACAAATAGATTTAGGTAATAGTCCAGATGGGCAATGGTATGAAGCCGAATTTGACGCCCTCGCTCACGCCATTCCTCCCAATTTCCGTGCTGTTCTGAAGCTACCCGCTTGCCGTTGCGCAGTCGCTCGGTAGTGAAACGAACTGCATTCCGCAGAAAATCGTCATTCAGAGCTAGCTCTGCGCGTTCTTTGACCTTTTGGTTCATAGAATAATGTGTATGTACAGCGGTCATGCATGTTTCACCCCTTCATACAGCAGCTCTGCCAGATGCATCACCCGAACTGGCTCTTCCCGATATCTAAGATTTCCGGCGATGTTCATTAGGCAGGCCATATCCAATCCCACCAATACCTCGGCTTCCGTCTCCCTGATATGGTCCACTTTTTCAGTTACCATCGCTCCCGAAATAGCGGGCATTTTCACCGCAAAAGTACCACCAAACCCACAGCAGTCCTCAGCAAAAGGAAGCGGCACTAATTGCAAACCCTTTACGCTGCCAAGCAGCTTCATCGGTTCCTCCTTTACGCCGAGCAAACGTGTTCCATGACAAGACGGATGGTAAGTTACCGTATGCGGAAAAGACGCGCCCACATCGGTCACGCCAAGCACCTGTACCATAAATTGTGTAAACTCATACGTCTTTTGCTCCAGCCTCCGTGCTGAATCCAGCCATTTGGGCTCATCCTTAAACAATTCCGGGTAATGATGAATCATATACGTGCAGGAACCGGAAGGAGCTACGACAAAATCGCTGTCATTAAACGCTCTCAAAATCGTTTTTGCCGCAACCCTTGTTTCGTCCCAATAGCCGCTGTTATAGGACGGCTGCCCGCAGCATGTCTGCACCTTGGGAAATTCCAGCTCGACACCATATCTGGCAAGCAAGCGTGCCATCGCTTCTCCTACTCTTGGATAAATGGCATCACTCAGGCAGGTAATAAATAAAGATACCTTCATACGACACACCCCTTCCGTCCATTTTCCACAAGGAAAACTTTCATCATAAGCATAAGCTTGCAGTGGGATGCTCGCCTATAGGTGTTTTACATCATCAATGAATCCCACTGCAACAGCAATCGTAAGATCAAATGAAACGAGGAGCGACCTCCCTCCAGAAACTCCATACTTACACAATCGTAACTGGAATGGACAGCTCTGCGAGTTGACTACGAATCGGGTCCGACAACCGTGAATCTGTGATTATTTCGGACACTTGTGACAAGTGCACGACATGTGTAAACGCCTGCTGCCCGAATTTGCTCGCATCCGCCAATAAAATCACGCGATCCGCAATGCTGACCATTTTCTGCTTCAAACGAGCTTGCAGCTCATTCGATTCACTAATGCCGCGATCCAGATGAACTCCCTGGCTGGAAAAAAATAGCTTATCTACATAATAGGTTTCTAATGAACGCTCTGCAAGAGGACCCACGAACGACAGTGAACGTTGAAGCAACTGACCTCCCGTCGAAATGACCTCGATTTTTTCCTTACCCGCCAGCTCTGTAGCTACCCGAATCGAATTGGTCAATATCGTTAAAGGAATATCTGGCAGACTGGAAGCCATATACCAGGCCGTCGTACTGGCATCCAGTAAAATGCGATCATGCGGCTGAATCTGCTTGACCGCTTCCTCAGCAATTCGACGCTTTTCCTCCGCGTTCATAATTTCCCGTACCGCATAGGGGGTTTCAGGCTGCTCGTTTTTGACGCTAACCGCTCCCCCATGCGAACGGCGCAGTCGCCCCGCCTGCTCCAGTCGATCCAGATCGCGTCGGATCGTTTCTTCCGTTACTTTACACAACTCACTTAATTCGGACACTCGTATGCTTCCTCTTTCATTCACGAGCTGTACAATCATCTCATATCTTTCTGCGACCAGCATGGCAATCTCACTCCACCTCTTTAATGTACAAAAAGTCCTGTCACCCGCCGGAACCGCCCATAGGCATCCTCCCACGCTTCTGACTCGGCAGGTTCATATTCCTCTACGACAATAGAATCTGCAATGACCCCGCGTGCTTCCCATATATCGGAGAACTTTCTCTGTGTCATCCATTGTACCGCAAGATTGCCAATTGCGCTCGCTTCTGCGGGTCCCGCCCACACCGGTTTTTGAATCGAATTGGCCGTCCATTGGCACAGCAAGTGGTTCTGAATTCCCCCACCGACCATATGCAAACCATTAAAACGCTGTCCTGACACCCGTTCGGTAAGCTCCAAAATATAACAATACTTTAACGCCAGACTTTCAAGAATGCAGCGCGTAATCTCTCCCGGCGTATCCGGCAATGGCTGCCCGGTATTGCGGCAGTATTGGCGGATACGTGTTTTCATATCCCCGGCATGCAGAAACAGTTCATCATCCGGGTCAATCAAACAAGTGAACGCCGGTGCCTGTTCTGCCAACCGAACCAATTCAGGAAAGGAATAGGAGTATCCCTGCCGCTCCCACTCTCTGCGCGCCTCCTGTAGAATCCACAGTCCCATGATATTTTTTAGCAGCCTGTAGGTCCGACCCACGCCGCCTTCATTTGTAAAATTAAATCGAAGCGTATCATCATTGATTACAGGCTGTGCGGTCTCCGTTCCCATCAGGGACCATGTTCCGCAGCTCAAGTACGCAAAGGACCGTTCCAGCGCAGGCACCGCAGCTACCGCTGATCCTGTGTCATGCTCTGCTACTGCAATCACAGGAATCGCTCCAACACCCAAATCCGTCATCACCGATGAACGGATTGTACCTGCAACACTTCCCGGCTCCAGTACCTCTCCAAACCAAGAACGGGGAATGTTGATTCCAGACAAAAGCTCATCATCCCATTTTTGCTGCAGCGGATGATATAATTGCGTGCTCGTTGCATTCGAAAATTCATGAAACATTTCACCTGTCAGAAAATATCGCAGCAAATCAGGGATCATTAAGAAATGCGTTGCCTGCTCCAGCAAGGGTGAACTCATCTTCCGCATAGCGGCCAGCTGATAAATCGTATTAAATGTCAAAAACTGAATGCCTGTGCGCTGGAAAATAAACTCTTTTCCCAGCCGTTTCTGTACGTTCTCCATCACCCCATGTGTATGCCAATCCCGGTAATGGTAAGGGTTGCCCAGCAATTCTCCAGTTTCCCCAATCAGTCCAAAATCAACTGCCCAGGAATCGATCGCCAGGCTGGACGGATTCACTCCCATATGCTTGGCTTTGAGCAATCCCTGCTGCACCTCGTGATAAAGACGCAGTATGTCCCAGTGCAGGCGTTCGCCGACCTTGACCGGATCATTGGAAAAGCGATGGATTTCCTCCACCACGATACGTGAATCGGTTAATTTTCCGAGCAGAACCCTACCGCTACTTGCCCCCAGATCATATGCAAGGACGCTCACCAGCTCGCACCGCCCTTGCCTCTTTGCAAAATCTGCGCACCATACTCAGAAGCCAAGTAGGCTTTCATGGGATCTGCAGGTAATCCTTGCTCTTCGCGGATCGCTTTGAGCAACGGTGCCACATCAAACTCGAACGCTTGGCGTACGGCATCCTCCGCACCCAGCACATCCTGACGACTCGCCGCTTCCTCCACTTCTGCATGATTAATCAAGAGTGCCTTCGCATATTGAGTTTGCACATTCAGTACCGAGCGAATCATGGCCGGAATTTTGGGTTCGATATTGTGCGACTGATCGATCAAATAAGCGATTTTATCGACAGCATGGCGGATATCTGCATCAACATCCTGCGCTGCGTTCAAAATCTGGTAAAAGATTAAAAACAGCTCATACGGATTGGCAGAGCCCACAATCAGATCATCATCCGCATATTTATAACTGTTAAAATGAAAGCCACCCAGTCGCTGCTCATCCATTAAAAACGCAACAATATGCTCTACGTTGGCTCCGGGCAGGTGATGCCCAGTATCCACCAGCACCTGTGCTTGCGGCCCCAACTTGGTCGCGTAATGGTACGCCATGCCCCAATCGGCAATATCCGTATGGTAAAAGGCTGGCTCAAACGCCTTGTATTCAATCAGCATGCGCATATCCGGCGTAAGCGCCTTATACATTTCACGCAGCGCCTCCAGCATCCAATTTTTGCGTTTGCGAATGTCCCCCTGGCCGGGATAATTGGTTCCGTCTGCGAACCATAAGCTAAAATCGTTGGAGTCCGTTTCCTTGGCAATATCCACGCATTCTAACAAATGGTTGATAGCCTTGCGACGGATTGCCGGGTCTACATTGGTAACGCTACCGAGCATATAGTCCTCGTCTTGAAACAGATTGGGATTGATTGCCCCTATTTTTAGACCGAGAATTTCAGCATGACTGCGAAGCTTGCCGTAATCGTCTACTTTATCCCATGGGATGTGAATAGCAACAGATGGGCATAAACCTGTCACGGCATGAACCTGTGCGGCATCCTCCAGCTTTTCGTACGGATCGCGCGGCACGCCCGTTTTCTGGAAGACCTTGAACCGTGTACCTGAGTCTCCATATCCCCAGGAAGGTGTTTCTATATTAAGCGCTTTCAGTCTTGACTTTACTTGCTTCAGGTCAATGCCTCGTTGCTGCTGTTGTTCCTCGAATAAGGCGTACGCTTTGTCACTCATCGTGGTTCCTCCTTGGAAAATGAAGTGAGTTATGGGAGGCCGCTTCGCGTGCGGATTGCTCTTCCGATCGCTGTTGCAACGGGATTTTTCATTTTGCAACACATAATAAGGTTAAAATCCCGTTGCAAAGGCGAACGCTCCGCTTCTTCAAAACAATTCCGCCCGCTCCGCTGGTGACTACCCATAAAGTCACTTTTATTTTAAAATGTTAGGTTCATTTCAATTTGGCTAGCGTGTAAAGGCTGCTGAGACGCCGCCGTCGATGGTCAACATACAGCCTGTCGTTTTCTCCGCCTTGGATGAGGCGAAAAAGGCAATGCCCTCAGCAATATCCTGCGGGTAAATGTTGACCAGCAGCGTCGTTCGCTTGCGGTAATGTTCCTCCAGCTGATCTGGCTCGATGCCGTAGGCAGCGGCTCGCTCATTGCGCCAATTGGAGTTCCAGATTGCCGAGCCTTGCAAAATCGCATCCGGCAAAATCGTGTTCACGCGGATGCCGTATTCGCCGCCTTCTGCGGCAATACAACGAGCCAGATGCGCTTCCAGCGCCTTGACCGAGCTGTAAGCCGTTACATTTTTACCTGCGTAGACTGAGTTTTTGGAACCAACGAACACCATGCTGCCGCCAAGTGTCTGTTCCTTCATCAGCTTGAATGCTTCACGCGCGACCAAAAAATAACCTGTTCCCAACACGTTTACATTTAAATTCCATTCCTTTAATGATGTTTCATCGAACGGACTGGATGTAGCAAGCCCTGCATTGTTAACGATGACATCTACACCACCATAGGTCAGCGCTGTCTCGGCATAGGCCGCCTGGATCTGCTCCTCTTGCGTCACATCCATTTTCACGGCAATCGCTCGGTTTTTACCGTAACTGCTATTGATGTCTGCGGCTACCTTTTGCGCGCCCTCCAGATTCAGGTCTGCCAATACGACATGCGCACCTTCATCCACCAAACGCCGTGCGGTTGCACTACCAATTCCTCCTGCACCGCCTGTAATGAACGCAATTTTGCGTGAAAATTCTGCTTCTGCTGGTACCAGTGATAGCTTGTAAAGCTCCAGCGGCCAATATTCCACGTTGTAAGATTCATTTTCACTAAGCGAAACAAACTCTCCTAACGCCGTTGCTCCTCGCATAACAGCAATAGCCCGATGATACAGAGCGCCGCTCACCTGTGCATTACTCCAGCTTTTGCCTGTGTTGATCATACCGATACCCGGAATCAGGATTACACGCGGTGCTGCTTCAAATCTCACATCTCCTTCATGTCGATTGCGCTCGAAATAAGCTTGGTATTGCTCTTTATAGGCTGCTATACCCTCGGCAAGCTTAACTTTCAGCCCCTCTACATCCTCCAAATCTGGTGTCCAATCTATATAAATCGGTTTCATTTTGGTATGAACGAGATGATCCGGGCACGCTGCTCCGACCTGGGATAAAGCGGCAGAATCGCGGCCGTTCACAAATTCCAACACATCCTCTGCGTCATCAAAGGTGAGGATCATCTTTTTCTCATCACTGACTGCACCCCGGATGGATGGCATGACTTGGGACACAATACTACGGCGCCCTTTTGAAGTAAGCGATTTATACTTTGCGCCTCCAAATCCCTGCTTTTTCGCTTGACGAGCTTTAATATAGCTTTCTGCTTCTTGAATGATTTCGATCGTTTTGGCATAAGCCGCTTCGGATGTGTCTCCCCAAGTAACCAAGCCATGCTTTTCCATCAATACCAACTCAGCTTGTGGATGATCAAGAACCCCTTGGGCTATCATTTTCGATAGCTTAAAACCGGGACGGATATAAGGTACCCATACAAAACGGTCACCGAAAATTTCCTTAGCGATTTCCTGGCCGTTATGCGAACAGCATAAGCTGATAATCGCGTCCGGATGTGTATGATCGACATGATTAAAAGGCAAAAATGCGTGTAGCAATGTCTCAATGGAAGCACGCGGATGCTTGGCATCTATCATACAGTTCGCCAAATATGCGACCATATCCTCGTCAGACATATCTTCCCGTTCAAACAATGGACGAATATCCTCCATACGAAGCCCGGTGAAGTTATGCGCTTTCATGGTTGCAAGATCGGAACCGCTCCCCTTAACGTACATCACTTCAACTTCACGCCCGCGAAAATCTTGTATCGTCGTTTTAGCCGAAGTGTTGCCGCCTCCCCAGTTGCACACGCTTCTATCCGTACCGATGAGATTAGAATGGTAGACGAGCTGCTCCAGCGTGCTTTTTGGCTCAGATGCTTGTGAAGAATTCCACAGACTTTGTACCATAGGAAAAAGACCTCCAAGTTCTGTTTTAGTTTTGAATCACTTTATTATAGTGTTTATTTTTGTTTATGGAGACTATAACACTTTTGTTTGAATTTGAAAATATGCAATACAAAAATAATCAAAAATAAATTTTAATTTTTACTAACCTGTAAAACGAGTATATTCATCCAGCTTAAAATATAATAAGGCCGTACCAGGTCAGGTCATAAAAACCTTTTCCGGTACAGCCTTTTGGCAGGTAAATCACTTCATTGCCAAGCAGATTGCTACGAATTTGAATATGCTCTGTTTCAAAAGAAGGAGGCTTAAGGCATATCAAGTCGTTTTTTAACGACGGCTGGTATACCTGCAGCCATGCTAAAGCTGGGTATATCCTCTTTCACAAAAGCACCTCCACCGATCATAGAACAACAGCCGATGTGGCATTTCTCCCGCACCGAGGCGCCAATGCCGATATAGGCTCCCTCATCTATGGTTACATTGCCTGCCAAATTTACACCGGGGGCTATGGTTACATAATCGCCAATAACCGCATCATGACTCACGTTAACACTCCGATTGATAATTACGTGCTGTCCGATCTTAATATTGTCCGACAGGACAGCTCCTTCAAAGATCATACTTCCCTCTCCAATGGTGTTTCTTCGAGACAATCGAACACGTGGATGTATTAGCGGGGCCGCGATACGAAATCCCGATTGAATTGTATGATAAGCGAATCGCTTCTTTAACGCTGGATCACCCACCCCCGCACATATCAGCTCTACCTCATATTTTAACGCTTTAATGTCGGTCAACGTCCCCAGTACAGGAACACCATCTACACTCTGCCCTTTTGTCTCAGGCCGTTCGTCTAAGAAACCTATCACTCGAACTCCTAGCTCTTCACATAACCAGTTGATTTCCCTCGCATGTCCGCCCGATCCCCAAATAACGAGTTCCCTCATCTGGCTTTCTCTTTTCCCAGGTTTCTTAGAACGTTCACAATTTTTCGAATAATAATCTCGTCCAGTTCCTCCCACAAGGGCAGGCTGACAATATGTTTGGCAATATGTTCGGTAACATGAAGAGTAGACCGCGTATAGCTTTGGAACTGCTTCTGCTGATGGCACGCCGGAGAAAAATAGGTTCTAGCTTCTATTGAATTAGAGGCTAATAACTTAACAACCTCTTGATTCGTGTGTGAATCCGGACTAAGAATAGGGACAAATTGATGAACAACCGATCCTTGCGTTTTTTGTACGGACCATCCTCGTTCTAATAAGTCTGCTTGGATCAGTTCTTGAAGATAATATTCGTAGATCGTCCTTCTATTCTCCCGTACAGTCTTGAAATGATCGAGTGTGGCTAAAGCGATAGCGGCGGTATACTCGGATATCTTACTGTTAAGACCTTGGATGACAGATTCCCTGCTGCTGGAGAAACCAAAATTTCCCGCTTGACGAATTCGCCTAATAACATCTCGGTCCAAACTGTATACCAATCCACCCTCTCCAATACCAAATGATTTGGTGGCATGAAAGCTGAATACTACGGCTCCTCCAAAGCCTTTGCCAAAATGGGTGGCTTCCTCGGAAGTTATCGTTCCAAAACTGGCAGCAGCATCAATGACTACCGGAATTCCTTGCTCCTGCAGCTTATTGTACACGGATAAATCAAGGGCTGTACCGAAAGTGGCATAAGGAACGATTACCGCAATCTCATCTCCCAGCAGCTTGACTGTCTGCTCTAACTGCTCCCTATTCATTTGCCAATTTTCCGGCTCAATATCAAGGAAGTAGGGTTCTAGCCCGCACCACTCAGCGGCAAGTGGAGTGGCAGCAAAAGTAAAACTTGGCATAACAGCATATTTGCCCTGTGGTCGCTTGCTTTGAGCGATCGCCAAAATCAAGCCGATTGTAGCGTTATGAACGGTCACAGCTGAACCGATTCCATCAAACATTTGTGCAATTACCCGCTCTTCAAACAGATTATTTAAGGGACCATAATTGGAGTAAATCCGCGTCTCTTCTATTTTCTCAAAATTAGCAATAAATCGTTCCTTTTTTACTAAATTAGGTCGTAAGAAGGGAATGTCGAACATCAGCCAGCCTCCTTTGCATATGGGATGAGCAAGCTAGGTTTCTAATGTTTTTAATATCATTTCAATTCGCTTGATATCTGCAACAAATGGTGGACGACCTCTTATACGTTCCTGATAAGAATGAAGTGCAGCTTTAAACAAATCGTTAGTATCAAGAAATCCATCCTCTCTTGAGGCAATTATAATATCTAACCATTCCGTGAACGCACTTTGACCAAGCGTCTGATTATTTTGATTGGGATGTATTCGGAAATAGCTCAGCGCTTCAGTAATATACACTGCTTTTCCCTTTGATAGTAAGTTCAACCAAGAAGCTAAATCATTAAGAAGAGAATACTGTTTTCCTTTATATACTCCAAACCGTTCGATAAGATCTGCTTTTTTAAATAACACTGTCGTAGGTTCACCAATCACATTTAAACAACGAGTTAATGCAACGTTTGCCAACATTCTTCCGTCCATTATCCTTGTTTCCTCGTACAACCTTTCCGTTGCACAGAGCGGTGGGAGAATAGCCCCTGATTCATCCATGGTTTGCCGATACGAGGTAACCAGTGTGATGTTTTCAAAATTTTCAAAAAAATAAATCATCTTTGCTATTTTTTCTTTGTGAAACATGTCGTCATCCATCAAGTAATTGATATATTCACCTGACGCTAAATCAAAACATTTATGCCAATTTCCGAGAAAAAGATTTTTATCATTTTTATAATATTTAATTTGGGGAAAAGAATCTAAATAAGAATCAAGCATTTCTTGTACTTCATTCGTTGTACTGTCATCGCAGATAATGATCTCGATGTTCGGATAAGTTTGTTCCAATACACTGTCGATGGCGATTTTTAGCGTATACGGCCGATTATATGCAGGTATAACTACACTTACTAATGGGCATTGCACGCTTACTCCACCTTTCTTTTATGCTTAGGTGTCTAACGGAGGTTTCAAACGATTTAATTCGCTATGTTTATATGGGCTGGCATTTTCCTCACATCCCCGAACACATGCACATACACATACATATATATTGCTGGGAAATAGAATGATGCCGGGAAAATGAATGTTTCAGTAAAAACAATAACTTACGTCTGATCGGCACATCCCTCTCGTTGATGTTCGAAACTGGTAAAGGGGAATGATTATGTCATTGAATTTCACTCCGCTATTGACAGCTCATTTATTTGTATCGAAGAAGGTTTTAAAGGATCATGTAAAAGAATTGATAGATAGATTAGAAAAAAATCACATTACAATAAACTTGTATGAGGCTGATCAACCACTTATAGACAATAGCCTCCAAAAGCCTCGGGTTTACGTCTCGCTTGGAGGAGAGTGGGGAGAATTTTCAGCACTAAAGGCGTTACCTCGCCACGAAAAAAAACGCTGGTTGCACTTCCAATCACCAGACGGAATTCAACCTATGCATTTATTTTTCTGCTGGCTTAAGGCAACAGATCCTCTTCCGGAGAATAAAATGATTCC
This sequence comes from Paenibacillus ottowii, assembly GCF_006874425.1. GTDB lineage: Bacteria > Bacillota > Bacilli > Paenibacillales > Paenibacillaceae > Paenibacillus > Paenibacillus ottowii. Next base: position 28,988 of record NZ_VIJZ01000016.1, on the reverse strand, counting down.
TCCAACACATTTCTCTTCAAACACACCTTTAATATCCGTGTTTACTGCCAGTTACAGATCAAAAGAAAAAATTCAACGACCTTACCAATCTTTGTTGAAGCAGACTTACAAGAACTGGGAATGGGTAATCGTGGATGATTCCGGGGATGAAGATGAGACATACCAGGAGTATTTGCTCCCTTTAGAGGATCACCGTGTGCGGAGATATCGCCAAGATTCCCGCAATGGTTATATAGGGGCTATCAAAAGGTTTGCAGCAGGTCTCTGTACAGGGGAAATTTTAGTAGAAGTCGATCATGATGATGAGCTAACTCCTGACTGCCTAGAGAAAATCGTCAAAGCATTTCAACAAAACCCTGACTGTGGCTTTGTTTATGGAGATTGTGCTGAGGTGTATGCAGGGAGCAATCATGCGCATTGGTACGGCTGGGATTGTGGCTTTGGTTACAGTGTTCATTATCGAGTCTGGTTGCATGAAATGAACAGATGGCAAAATGCACAAAAGCATACGACCATTAATGGCAAAACCATTCGTCATCTGGTCGGTTTACCCAATCATCCACGTGCGTGGACGAGGGACTGTTATCATCTGATCGGAGGCCATCGCAATGAACTGCTGGTAGCAGATGATTACGATATGCTGGTTCGGACATTTCTTTGTACTAAAATAGTGAACGTCCCTGATTTAATATATATCCAGTATCGTAACGAACATGGAAATAACACTACATTCCTCAGAAATAAGCAGATTCAGGTTCTTGTAGGGGAACTATACAGATGCTATTTTCAAAGGATTCAAATGAGATTGAAAGAACTCGATTTACCCCAGCTACTGCCATATCGTCGTATATGGGAGACTTCTACGAACGATCCTGCCCGGAAATCTGCTCACGTTATTCAAGAAGATACCTCAAAATTCTCAATATTGTTCCCGATCCCCCATTCCTACCCTGAAATAGAGCATACACAATTAAATAAGACACTCCAAAAGGGCATTGAAAACAACTTTAGGGAGATTGAAATTGTGGTTGTAGGTCGAATTCCATCAGAAATCGAAACCTATGCCTCCAAAGCTCCCAGGGGAGCCATTCGATGGTGGCCAATGGAGCCAAATGATTCATTGGAAACTTGTATTCAATATGCAAAATTTGTTGCGTCCTGTAAAGAGAAAGTGGTTGTGTTGCCCTAAATTACAACAAGGCTGAATAGAATATTGGCCAACAATTATTTCCCAATGCCTTTGTCGAAGTCTCTTGGAATAATTTCCATGAAGCTTCGACAAAGGTATTTTTTCGTTACACCATAACTGCAAACATGAACTTAAGAAAAAAAGAACCCAAAAGTTATAAATAACTTTTGAGTCCTCTAAATATACCTTGACCTTAAGCTGGTCCTTGCTCGCCTTGAGGTCCCTGAGGGCCTTGGTCACCTTGGACTCCTTGTGGTCCCTGGTCACCTTGGACGCCTTGCGGTCCTTGATCACCTTGAACACCCTGAGGTCCCTGGTCACCCTGAACTCCTTGAGGTCCTTGATCACCTTGAACACCCTGAGGTCCCTGGTCACCCTGAACTCCTTGAGGTCCTTGATCACCTTGAACACCCTGAGGTCCTTGATCACCTTGAACACCCTGAGGTCCTTGGTCGCCTTGAACTCCTTGCGGTCCTTGGTCTCCTTGAACACCCTGAGGGCCTTGATCACCCTGAACGCCTTGAGGGCCTTGATCACCCTGAACTCCCTGAGGGCCTTGGTCGCCTTGAACTCCCTGCGGTCCTTGGTCTCCCTGAACTCCCTGAGGTCCTTGGTCGCCTTGAACTCCTTGCGGTCCTTGGTCTCCTTGAACACCCTGAGGGCCTTGATCACCCTGAACTCCCTGTGGTCCTTGATCGCCTTGGACTCCTTGTGGTCCTTGATCACCTTGAACACCCTGTGGTCCTTGATCGCCTTGAACGCCTTGAGGTCCCTGATCACCTTGAACGCCTTGAGGGCCTTGGTCGCCTTGGTCGCCTTGAACTCCTTGCGGTCCTTGGTCGCCTTGGACTCCCTGAGGTCCTTGATCACCTTGAACTCCTTGCGGTCCTTGGTCACCTTGAACTCCTTGTGGTCCTTGGTCGCCTTGCGGTCCTTGGTCTCCTTGAACACCCTGTGGTCCTTGATCACCTTGAACACCCTGAGGTCCTTGATCGCCTTGAACGCCTTGAGGTCCCTGATCACCTTGAACTCCTTGCGGTCCTTGGTCGCCTTGAACTCCTTGTGGTCCTTGGTCTCCTTGAACTCCTTGTGGTCCTTGGTCGCCTTGCGGTCCTTGGTCTCCTTGAACTCCCTGAGGTCCTTGATCGCCTTGGACGCCTTGAGGTCCTTGATCACCCTGAACTCCCTGAGGTCCTTGATCGCCTTGGACGCCTTGAGGTCCTTGGTCGCCTTGGACACCCTGTGGTCCTTGATCGCCTTGGACGCCTTGAGGTCCTTGGTCGCCTTGGACACCCTGAGGTCCTTGATCACCTTGAACTCCCTGAGGTCCTTGAACTCCTTGAACACCCTGAGGTCCTTGGTCGCCTTGAACTCCTTGTGGTCCTTGGTCTCCTTGAACACCCTGAGGTCCTTGGTCGCCTTGGACTCCTTGTGGTCCCTGATCACCTTGAACTCCTTGTGGTCCTTGGTCGCCTTGGACTCCTTGTGGTCCTTGATCACCTTGAATACCCTGTGGTCCTTGGTCTCCTTGAACGCCCTGAGGTCCTTGATCACCTTGAGCTCCTTGAGGTCCTTGATCACCTTGAACTCCTTGAGGTCCTTGATCACCTTGGACTCCTTGAGGTCCCTGATCACCTTGGACTCCTTGCGGTCCTTGATCACCTTGGACTCCTTGAGGTCCTTGATCACCTTGGACACCCTGTGGTCCTTGGTCTCCTTGGACTCCTTGAGGTCCTTGGTCACCTTGAACTCCTTGAGGTCCCTGATCACCTTGGACTCCTTGAGGTCCCTGATCACCTTGGACGCCTTGAGGTCCTTGATCACCTTGGACGCCTTGAGGTCCTTGATCACCCTGAACTCCCTGAGGTCCTTGATCGCCTTGGACGCCTTGAGGTCCTTGATCACCTTGAACACCTTGCGGTCCTTGGTCTCCCTGAACTCCCTGAGGTCCTTGATCACCCTGAACTCCTTGAGGTCCTTGATCACCTTGAACACCCTGTGGTCCTTGGTCGCCTTGGACACCCTGTGGTCCTTGGTCTCCTTGAACACCCTGAGGTCCTTGGTCGCCTTGAACGCCCTGTGGTCCTTGGTCTCCTTGGACTCCCTGTGGTCCTTGGTCTCCTTGAACTCCTTGCGGTCCTTGGTCTCCTTGAACACCCTGAGGTCCTTGGTCTCCTTGAACTCCTTGCGGTCCTTGGTCTCCTTGAACACCCTGAGGTCCTTGGTCGCCTTGAACGCCCTGTGGTCCTTGGTCTCCTTGAACTCCTTGCGGTCCTTGATCGCCTTGGACGCCTTGAGGTCCTTGATCACCCTGAACTCCCTGAGGTCCTTGATCGCCTTGGACGCCTTGTGGTCCCTGATCACCTTGAACTCCTTGCGGTCCTTGATCACCTTGAACGCCTTGAGGTCCTTGATCACCTTGAACGCCTTGAGGTCCTTGATCGCCTTGGACTCCTTGTGGTCCTTGAACACCTTGAACACCTTGAGGTCCCTGATCACCTTGAACTCCTTGTGGTCCTTGATCTCCTTGGACTCCCTGAGGTCCTTGATCACCTTGAACTCCTTGCGGTCCTTGGTCTCCCTGAACTCCCTGAGGTCCTTGATCGCCTTGGACTCCTTGAGGTCCTTGATCACCCTGAACTCCCTGTGGTCCTTGATCGCCTTGGACGCCTTGAGGTCCTTGATCGCCTTGGACTCCCTGAGGTCCTTGGTCGCCTTGGACTCCTTGTGGTCCTTGATCACCTTGAACTCCTTGTGGTCCTTGGTCGCCTTGGACACCCTGAGGTCCTTGGTCGCCTTGAACTCCTTGCGGTCCTTGATCGCCTTGGACGCCTTGAGGTCCTTGATCGCCTTGGACGCCTTGAGGTCCTTGATCACCTTGAACACCCTGTGGTCCTTGGTCTCCTTGGACACCCTGTGGTCCTTGGTCGCCTTGAACTCCTTGTGGTCCTTGGTCGCCTTGAGCGCCCTGAGGCCCTTGGTCGCCTTGAACTCCTTGTGGTCCTTGGTCTCCTTGGACTCCTTGTGGTCCCTGATCACCTTGAACACCTTGCGGTCCTTGGTCGCCTTGGACTCCTTGTGGTCCCTGATCACCTTGAACACCTTGCGGTCCTTGGTCACCTTGAACACCTTGCGGTCCTTGGTCACCTTGAACTCCTTGTGGTCCTTGAACACCCTGAGGTCCTTGATCGCCTTGAACGCCTTGAGGTCCTTGGTCGCCTTGAGGGCCTTGATCACCCTGAACTCCCTGTGGTCCTTGATCCCCTTGGACACCCTGTGGTCCTTGATCACCTTGAACTCCCTGTGGTCCTTGATCACCTTGAACTCCCTGTGGTCCTTGAACACCTTGAGATCCTTGGTCGCCTTGAACTCCTTGTGGTCCTTGGTCGCCTTGGACTCCTTGTGGTCCTTGATCACCTTGAACACCTTGAGGTCCTTGGTCACCTTGAACTCCTTGGACTCCTTGTGGTCCTTGGTCGCCTTGGACTCCTTGTGGTCCTTGATCGCCTTGGGCTCCTTGAGGGCCTTGAGCACCTTGTGGACCTAGAGGACCTTGAGCACCTAGAGGGCCTTGAACGCCTTGTGGACCTAGAGGACCTTGAGCACCTAGAGGGCCTTGAACGCCTTGTGGACCTAGAGGACCTTGAGCACCTTGGACACCCTGAGGTCCCTGGACGCCTCGATCGGTTCCTAAAAGTTCATCAGATACTAACCGATGCGCAGGTACTAATTGTCCCAATGCATCTTTACCCCAAACAGAAATTTGAGTTTCATCCTCTGCTGGTCCGCTTGTGGTAAACACAAACTCAAATGCGTTGAAACCTGCAAAGAAATTACTAGTCAAAACTGCATTTGGTCCCACTACTACTTGTTGTTGTACATATAATGTTCTGCTACCGTTTAAAATAAAACCCTCAATCAAAACAGTAGAAGAATTTGCAGAATCTCGGTTATCTATTTTTACTGTGACTAGTTGGGTGGGTCTGACTCCTAGAACAGGATCGTTTGCAATGGGTCCAGTTGATAATACTGCCATTTAGACACTTCCTCCTCTCTAGTAAAGTCAAGCTTTTGTTGAACAGTGAGATCTTTCTCAATATCCTGTTCCCTCCATTTTATGTCTCAACCATTTGCTGCGATTGTGGTTCTATCTCTATAGATATGTTGAGTTTTAAGACCCTAGTTGCTCATCCGCAACAATACGCTGAACATCAATGATTGTACCGCTCGCGTTTTTTCCCCAAACTGAAATATCAGTACTTTCTTCTGCTAAACCGCTTGTGATAAAAACGAATTCATATGCGTCGAAGTTCGCTAGATAATTTCTCGTAACAACTGTATTGGGGGCTAAATCTATTTGTTCTAGTACATACAATGTTCGTAAACCATTTAAAATGTAGCCCTGAATTAAAATAGTTGAAGAATTGACCAAATCGCGGTTAATTATTTTAACGGTAACCTGCTGAATAGGCCTAATTCCACTAACAGGACTATTCTCAATAGGTCCAGTTGATAATAACGTCATTAGGTTGACCCTCCTTTACTGATTATTAATAATCCATTAAATCAATTAGACATGCTGGAATGGAAATAGCAAAAGACATTAGGATTTCCATTATTATATTTATAATTAGTTAAATATGATTGTTTGTTTACCTATTGAAATAAGATATTTATTCTGTCATTCAATCCGATCAAGCCTCTATCTATCGTTGGTTCTCAAGTTTGGATTTGAAAGGCTTGCCTCCCCATTCCCGAAATATAAAAAAACCCTCTAAGAGAGAGGGGCGCACTCATCCTGTTACCCATACCATTTACATCATGCTATAACACTCCTACAGACTGTTTATCAACAAGTTATTTAAATATGTTAGCAAGCTTTGATTTCACTATTTGACTAGCCCGAAATTTACTTTTCACTTTATCCGAACCATTTTTCCCAACGATCAGCGCTTCTTCAAAGTGATTCTGAATCCAAAATAATCTTTCAGAAATTGCGTACCCGTTAGGTTCAACTTCAAAATAGTCCTTACCTTCCTCAAGAATAAATCTATCATTTCGGGGGTTTGTCGTAACAAGTATACATCCTGTCGATAGTGCATCAACGGCAGCTGTGGTTGGAAAACCATCTAATGCAAATCTATCCGGAACACTGCAATTTAGAAATATATGAGTTCGTTCATACACTGGCTTTAATTCTTCAGGGGAAAGTAGACCATAGAATGTATAATTCTTATTTTTCAATAAATGTAATTGGTCTTCCCAATCACCAATTAGATTAAGATGAAAATCGTCCGTAAGTCGATTAAATGCATCTGCCATAAAGGGGAAACCTTTTCTAATAGCATTAAAAGCACAAAATGTCAACTGTATCGGCTTTTCAACTTTCTTATGTTTAAATATATATAAGTCGGTATTAATCACAACAGGATAATAAATACTTCCAACAATCGCTTCCATGACTTCATTAATATTTGTGAATACAGTCGAACAATGCTGTCCTGCGATAGAAAGAAACTCTTTTTTGGTCCATGGATCCAGTCCGCCACCTGGGTATAAGGTAGCATGAAGATGGATATTCCGCTCATCTAAGAATGGCTTGATATTAAGATTAGGATTTGCTCCTGGCAAATAACTTCCATCCGGAAGAAAGCAATGTCCAAGCAAACTAAGTGTTAAATTTAAAAAAACACAATATACATCTGTAACCCCCTCAGACACCGCAACTTTCATAAAATCAGAGAAAGGATAAACTTTACATGGAAAATAATCATCATGAAGTTCGGTTGCAAAGAATAATGTATCAGGCTTTTGCTGGAATATATTCAAGTTCTCCCAATATCGAAAACCACTTAGTTTCCATGGAAACTTTGTATCAATCACAGCAAGACGCCGGTTAGTATGAGATTGAATCTGAGAATCAAAGAGATCCATATCTTCCCCCTTTCTTGTAGTCACTGCTCATAAGCTACGCTTCACAAGCACTTCCCGTATATCTATGGTTTCAATGGTCGAGTTTTCAATACAACATCGCGAATAATCCCTGCAATTGCAAAAAAAATCACCAAATATGTAGTTCTCCACCAATTCACAAGCAGGTGATCCTCTGGCAGGAACAGGTGAGTTTGTAGATTGGGAGCGATAGCAATCAACTTTATCCCTTTAGACATACACTCCTTACAAATATGCTCTCACGTTAGGGGCATAGAAATCCTCATCTACGTTATAGATCTAACTCAGTATTATCTTCTATTTTTCACAAAAATTAGTTTAATTTATTTTATACGGATCTCTCACTAGAATATTGCCTTTTACTTCAAATTTATCATATACGGGAGCATCTTTTCTTCATTCTCAGCATAAAGCATTACATGAATGTGTTCTTCCCCTTTCAAACTCAAAGCTTATGGACCAACTTGCTTGATATTATATGCAATTTATAGCTGTAGGGTTCTAGTCGATAGAGCTCCTGAAATGTTTTTCCTGCTCACATTAAATTCCTCATCCATAGGATAGAAAATGCTGCTCAATGGATTAAAAAATGTTGTGTTCACGTTCTGGGAATTGTACACGTGAACTGCACTGCACTGAACCTATTTTATTGTTAAGTATGAGCTTTTAAAAATATAACAAGGCCGTGTCAGTATCGGTTATAAAAACCTCTCTGGCACAGCCTCGTTTGTTTAACTCATCATTTAGCCATCTATGCGCATCATTTGGGCTAGCAGCTCGTATGAGCGCAAACGTGCCTGATGATCATATACCTGAGCGGTCGTAATCAACTCATCGGCTCTTGTCTGACTGATTATAAAATCCAACCTTTGCTTGACGGTGTCAGGACTTCCGATTGCTGAATAACCCAGCATATTACCGCGAACCATTTCCTTCTCCTGCTCACTCCACAGCTTATCCATATCATCGACTGGTGGTTTTAGCCCTCCACTGTGCCCACGCAGCACATTTAGAAATTGTTGTTCTTGTGAAGTAAAAAGCCGTTTTGCTTCCTCATCAGAATCTGCGACAACCACATTCACACCAACCATCACATACGGCTGATCCAGTGCCTTGGACGGTCGGAAATTGCGATGATACAATTCCAGCGCCTGTAGCAAATGAGCCGGGGCAAAGTGGCTAGCAAACGCGAACGGCAAACCAAGCTGACCTGCTAGTTGAGCGCTGAATCCGCTTGAGCCCAGCAACCAGATAGGTATATCCATCCCTTCTCCTGGAATTGCTCTTACACCCGGAACGGCTCCGTTTAGCGCTGGATTCAGATAAGAACGCAGCTCGTTCAATTGCTCGGGAAAATCTTCTCCCGTGCTGTGCAGCCCTCGCCGCAACGCTCTCATTGCAGGTTGATCCGTGCCAGGAGCCCGACCAAGTCCCAGATCAATTCGTCCCGGATAAAGCGACTCTAAGGTTCCAAACTGCTCTGCAACCATGAGTGGAGCATGGTTAGCCAGCATAATACCGCCTGAGCCGACCCGAATCTTATTCGTATGTGCAGCTACATGCCCGATGATCACGGAAGTAGCTGCACTGGCAACCGCCTGCATGTTATGATGCTCCGTTAGCCAATAGCGAAGGTACCCCCATTGTTCAGCATGCTGGGCAAGATCCACCGTATCACGAAAGGAATCGGCAGGAGTACCACCTTCAATGACAGGTGCAAGGTCTAATATAGATAGTGCAATATTCCGCGTAGTCATTTTATATAAACCTCCTGTCAAACTATTTATTTTACGTATTTCTTTTAACGCCTTAATTCTTTGACCCATCAATTGATGCATCAACTATAATAATGCGTCCCCTTATGAATTGCAAATAATTTAAATTTTAGTTTTTTTCAAAAAACAGTTTACTTTTACGATCAGCTCGTCTATCATGCTCATATGTGGATAATGATTATCCATATTAGCCTGGTTATAATGTATTGAGGTGATTGCTAGTGCATATGAAAACAGGTGTCGAACAATCTGTCTACGCCCTCCTTCTGCTCACGATGCTGCCGGATAAAGCGGTTTTACCTGGAGAGGCCATTAGCCAGCAGTTAGGCGCTTCACCTACTTATTTTCATAAGTTGTTACGAAAATTGGTTAGCTCCGATTTGATTACTTCTGTACCTGGTGTCAAGGGCGGGTTCAAATTAAAGAAAAAACCTGAAGATATACGGGTGTTTGATATTTATCTGGCGATTGAGGGCCAGCAAACCCTCTATTCTTCCAGCGGCATATACAATGACATGCTTGAATTAAAGAAGGACGATCAGTGTTGTTTACTGACCAATTTGATGGAAGAAGCGGAAGATTCCTGGAAGGCCGTTCTGAAAAGAGAAACCATCGCGTCACTATCCGCTGAATTTTTTAAAGAAGGATATGAAGCCAAAATTACTTCTTTGGAAAATTGGATTCAGGAAAAAATGGTGTTGTAAAACTTTAATACACAGAAAGGGATATGAACATGAATGATTATTTAGTAAAAGCTCTTGCCTACAATAACCAGGTGCGGGCTTATGCTGTGACAACAACGGAAACGGTAAGTGAGGCCCATCGGCGTCATTATACTTGGCCAACAGCATCAGCTGCATTGGGCCGTTCTATGACGGTGGGCGTCATGCTGGGAGCCATGCTTAAACATGAGGATAAACTGACGATCCGGGTTAACGGCGGGGGGCCCATCGGCACTATTCTGGTTGATACCAACGCCAAAGGGGAAGTTAGAGGCTACGTAAAAAATCCGCAAACCCATTTTGCGCTTAATCAGATCGGGAAATTAGATGTCGCCCGAGCCGTAGGGACAGATGGAGCGCTGATTGTATCCAAAGACATCGGCTTAAAACAACCCTTTGTTGGACAAGTCCCTCTCATATCGGGTGAACTGGGTGAGGATTTCACTTCTTATCTCGTCCAATCCGAACAAATCCCTTCTTCTGTAGGGGCAGGGGTTATTGTGAATCCAGACAACTCTATTCAGGCGGCTGGAGGTTTTATTATTCAGCTATTGCCGGGTACACCGGAAGAGGTCATCAGTTTTATCGAGAGACGGATTGAGAGTATCCCGAGTATCTCCGCAATGGTCATGGAAGGTCTTACACCAGAGCAGATTCTGGGCCAGATTTTGGGAGAAAGTAACATGAACATATTGGAAACTATGCCTGTACAATTTCATTGTCCCTGCTCGGAAGAACGAGTTACCAACGCCATTATCAGCTTAGGGAATCAGGAAATAGAAGACATGATCCGCACCGATGGACAGGCTGAAGCCCACTGCCATTTTTGTAATGCACACTATCATCTTACCAAAGAAGATCTCGAAGGCATGCTGGAGACAAACTCCATTTAATTACGAGCTGTTCTCAAAAGTAGTTCAAACTACTCGGGAACAGCTCTTTTCTTTCCCAATGCTTCCGAAGGATTCCTCCTTATCTGAATACGGTAGACTTGCTCATTATATAAGTGTTAATGTTATATTATTCCAATCACTTAAAGCGAGGTGCGCTATGTCCGAAAAAGATACACATGACATTCTGGCTTATTATGATGGTGGTGCAGAAATAGGCAGATTAGAGCGTGGCATCGGAAAAATAGAGCTGGAAAGATCAAAAGAAATCATTTCCCGTTATCTCAACAAGTCCACTCATGTTATTTATGATATTGGCGGTGGTGTAGGGGTCTACTCTTCGTGGCTGGCAGAACTGGGATATGAAGCTCATCTATTTGATCTTTCTTCTCAAGCCATTGAATTCGCTCGTCAGCAGCAACTGAATAAACCCATTATCAGCAAGCTGGAAACCGCGGATGCCAGAAATCTTGATCGTAAAGATGAAAGCGCAGACATCGTGCTATTGATGGGGCCTTTATATCATTTAACAGAACAAAAGGAACGAGTAAAAGCACTGCAAGAAGCAGCGCGTGTCTTAAAGAAAGGGGGAACGATGATTACTTCGGCGATCTCCAGGTTTGGCTCGCTTCTGTGGGGGCTGTCGGTGTACGGCGAGTGCAATACCATTGTGGAGGAAGATGCGTTCATGGATATGGTCAGACAGGAGCTGACAGATGGTCAGCATGTACGTCCGGCGGCTTACCCCTCTTTTATCGCACGTTCCTACTTCCATACTCCGGATGCTTTGCGTGCAGACTGGCAAGCAGCTGGATTGCCGAAGCCTCGTGTACTGGGCGTGGAAGGTCCTATCTGGATTGCACCTGGATTTGAAGAAAAGTGGGCGATTCCAGCCCATCGCAGACGTTTGCTGGATATAGCACGGCAGGTTGAAGAGCAAGAATCCGTGATCGGTATGAGCCCGCATATGCTTGCAGTAGGTACCAAGTCTTGAAGCTCATCAATTATATCGTTGATGGATGGCTGTACAACATGCCAGTTATCACGTTGCTTCCCAACCGAAAAAGACGAGCCACACAGGCTCGTCTCTACATCATTCTAAATTATTGCTCCAAACTTTCCAATATGGTTTTGATTTCGCTATTCAGACTAAGTGCGTTATAAATCGCTGTCAAGGCTTCAGCACGTGACGCATGATACTTAGGCCCAAACTGACTCGTGCTTATACCCGAAAGCACTCCAGCTTGTGTCAACTGTTTGATCGTATTAGCCGCGAAAGAAGTGGACAGATCGGTGAAGCTTTTTTCATTCGAGGCGTCCCCTTTCAAACGGTCTAAATCCAAGATCCGCGCCAAAATGGCTGCCATTTCTTGACGAACGATCGTTTGGTCTGGCCTAAATGTACCGTCCTTATAGCCGTTTAATACTCCAGCTGCGGTCAGTTTGGTAATGGCATCCTGCGCCCAGTGATTCCCAATATCGTTCAAAGCCACAGGCTGGTTTCCACCACTAATATCAAAGATTCTAGAGATGATAGCAGAAAACTCCGCACGGGTAATTTCACCATCAGGTCTGAAGCTTCCATCCTTATATCCATTTATAATACCCAGCTTTGAAAACGTGTTGACCGTCTTTTCTGCCCAATGTCCTTGTAGGTCCGACGGTTTAACACTAGCAGAAGAATTTAAAGCAGATTCTGCTTTGGACTTTATATTCTGCAGTACTTTGTTGTCTGCAACCACTACATTACTGTTGAATATGTCTTGCACGGGAACGGCTGGTTCAGTCACCCGTACTTCAGGTACAGCTACTGATTCTGTAGATACAGTCACTGGTGAAGATGAAGCCTCTAAGGTTGCCGTATTGCTGCTGAAATCTTCGCTAGACCTGTCACTTTTTCGATGGCCAGACCCCCCACCATTGGAACTACCGGAATCACTGCCAGCATTACCGGACGGTGCGGGAGCAACAACCGCTGTTACTGTAATTGGAACGTTAAAGCTATATCCGCTGTATGTGGCGGAAATTACCGTGTTTCCTTCTGAAAGGGCCCTAATCTCTCCCTGATTAACCGTAGCGACATTCGTATTGCTGGAAGTCCAAGTTGCTTTTTCACTGACATCAATCTCTGACGAATCTGATTTTACAACGCTTGCTGTAGCCCGTTCTGTACCCCCTACTAGCATTTTTCTATTATTAATAGAAGCACGCAATTCTGTGTAATTGTCATCTGTTGGTACCGGATCTGGCGTTGGCATTGGATCTGGTGTTGGCACCGGATCTGGCGTTGGCACTGGATCTGGTGTTGGCACTGGATCTGGCGTTGGCACTGGATCTGGCGTTGGCACTGGATCTGGCGTTGGCACTGGATCTGGCGTTGGCACTGAGTTGATAGTGAATGAAGCGGTAGCCGTCGAGCTCTTCTCATCTAACGCTCCGTTCGTTGTACCGTTATCAATCACAGTATAATCAAAACTTGCTGGACCCTGATAGCCTGAATTCGGAGTGAAGAGCACAACCGCTCCGTCTAGAACTACCGTGCCACCTTGTGCATTTTCTACCGATGCGATGCTCAGATGTTGTAAGCTCTCATTGACAGGGCCTGCCGTGTCGTTTGCTAAGAGGTCATCAACAGCGATGGATTGTGTTCCTGCATTTGCCGGTAACGATGGCAGTGTATCATTCACAGCTATCGGACTATTGTTTACCTCACTTACAGTGATTTTAGCTTGGTTGGGCTCGCCGATCCCTGTTCCCGCCGCATCTAGTGATGACTGTACGTCGAAACTGAAATGGTCACCTGACGGAGAGTTAGCATAACGATCGGGCGTAAATTTTAGCCCTGCTTCACCATCCGCTACAGAAATGAATTGCCCATCCCCGATTTCCATTACTCCATCATTTTTATAGAGAGTTCCACCAATGATGTTTGAGATTCTAAAGTACGACACATCAGATCCATCTACTTGATTACGAGTGAGGATCAGTCCATCAAAGCTTTGCTTGTCTTCCTCTGTCAAAGCGTCTGTCACATTAGGGACATCAGCAACGGAATTGACCGGAAAGGAGGCTTGCTTGACCACCGACAGCGGAACTGCGGCACCATTCGATGTTCCATCATCTGTAACGGTAAAAGAGAAGCCAGCGATTCCATTAAAATTCGGCTGAGGTGTAAAAACTACATTGGTTCCGTCCAATCGTACAGCGCCTCCAGCGATGCTGCTGACTGAGGATATCGTTAAATGTTGACCATTCTCATTCGGACCGGCTGACGCATGCGCAAGCAGTTCTGTAAAAGGGATGGTCCGCTCTCCTGAGTCTTCTGAAATGGAGGATAGCGTTTGGTCTTGAGCTGTCGGAGCATCGTTTACTTCCGTAACATGGACAACAGCCCTAGTAGCATCGCTTAGTCCATCCCCCGTCGCACTCTGAGCCGCCTTTACATCGAACGAGAAGGTGTCTCCCGCTGTATTGTTGGCGTTTGCTATAGGCACAAACCTCACGCCATCGCTGGCTTCTGCTGCCGTGATAAAAGTTCCATCAGGAATCTCCGTTACCCCATCGCCATGATACAGCCTGCCTCCGATAATGTTCGTAATTTGATAATGTGTCACTACCGTTGAATCTTGCGGGTTGGGTGTAATGGTTATATTGGATGTCGGAATATCTTCCTCAGTGGTTACAGCAGCTACCTCGGGCATTTTGGATACAACGGGCAGGGCTGCTGTTTCCAATATCAACTGGGGAGCATTTACGCCATTGTCATCAGCCGAATATGCAATTTCCGAATAGTCTCCAGGGTTCCCTGCTTCATTGGCGAGCAATGCAAATGAGACAATATCATCCGTCTGTTGTTGTACAAAAGGGGTAACATCAAAATCAACCCAGCCTACTTGAAGGTCTGAGCCTGTTTTCGTATTCAAAGGCTGATCCATCGGGTTCAGTGGAAAAACTCCGTTACTCCAAACATCAGCAGTCGATCCATACACAGTCAAAAAAGGATTCAAGTTAGAGCTATAGCTAATAGAAGAGATATAAATTCGCAAGGTTGCCTTCGCTACAACCTTATCTGTCAGCTCAGGCATGTTAAACTGAATCGCTGATCGGTAATATCCTAACGTTGTGTCCGAAGACCTGCCAACATAGTTCTCTGGAGCATCCATCCAAGTGTCAGACTTGCTCCATGTTCCGTCTTGGATTAAGTTGGGTTGTGCGATTGGTGCTGCACCAGCATCTGTCACCGAGATGGCCGATGAGAAGATTAGTGATACTGCTGTCAATGCGTATGTGAATCGTTTAGTAGACTTGCAAAAATGCATACCTTTCCTCCTACTGAAATAAATCTATAATTGCTGCTTGGTATTATACAATGTCGTCACTGAACAAATTCTGAACAATTCTTTTAAGCTTGGTTACTGCTAAGACCCTTTCTCTGTTGCATTCTATCCTTTTATTCAATGAACTCAGTAGGAATCTTGAATGGCTTCTGGGTATAGGCTATTGTAAGGGTAGGATACCTTTTCCAGACAAAAACTTATAGGAGGTCGTTTTCCTTGACGATTCTTGAGCTGGTCGCCATTATTACTTCTGCTGTGTTGTCTACGCTTTTTTCCTTTCAATATCGCTTGTGGAGACGACTATAGTATCTTCCATGGATAGCTTTATTCAGGAACGTGGCTGGATTCGCCACTTTGGAGAATTGATCATTATGCAGACGCCTGATGAGCATACGAAACTTACTTCGACATCCCGTGATCGCTTTGCCTTTCTCATGTTATTTACCGATGGAAATCGCATAGATCTTACGCTCTGTCCTACAGAAAACATTGCCAATTGGCACCGAGACAGCTTAAGTGTGCTGCTCTTGGATAAAGACGGTCTGGTGAAGCCTTTTCCATCGCCAATTCTTCAAGATTATGAGACAGTTCCTCCAACTGCCCAAACTTATGCAGACGCTTGTAATGAGTTCTGGTGGGTCAGTACTTATGTGGCTAAAGGACTATGGCGGCATGAGCTTCCCTATGCCAAGTTCATGTTGGATCGACCTGTAAGAGATATGCTTCACTTGATGCTGGAATGGCGTATTGGTATACAAACCGACTTCACGGCAGATCCGGGTAAGCAGGTGAAATATTTGGAGAAGCACCTTGAGCCTGATCTTTGGACGACCTATATCCAAACGTTTGCGGATGCAGATTATGAACATCTATGGCAGTCTCAACGATCAACGTGAGACAAACTATCTCTATCATGTAAAAGCTCTCCCTGCAGATGCAACGGATATCTATTGATGAAAAAAACCAGTCCGGCACTTGATTTACATGTGCTAGGCTGGTTTTTTATACACTAACGTTGTTTGTCCAAAATGCCGTTTGGGATGGGCTATCCCCTCATATTAGTTTTCGGTCAGAACCCGGTCGCCTCTGCTGGCAGGCTGTGAAATAACCAAAAATTCAACATCCACATTCGTTTCATTAAACATTTGATGGGGCACCAGAGGAGGAACCTCACACCCTTCCTGAGACCCTAATTGGATTCGTTCACCATCTACCTCAAGTACCGCTGTACCTGATAAAATAAAGAAAAATTGGCGCGCATGGTGATGATAATGTCTGACTTCATGGGTGTTTCCCGGCATACGCTCATGAATAATGCTCAAATCATCATTTTTCACCAAGCGCCAACCATCACATTGATCTCCCCATATATAATGTTCAGCATTATGTTTACTTATTTTCAAAACGAACTCCCCCTTTGCAGTTACAGTTTTATTGTAAATCTGGAACTACAAAGCCACAACCTTAATATAAAAAACGACTGAACCCATATAAAATGTTCTCTGGTCAGACCGTTTTAGATATCCGCCTCGATAATTTCCTCCAACTTAATCCAGCTAAAATCCTCTTCCCCACGGGATAGCTTTACTTCTCGCCGACTTGTGTTAATCACTGTAACCAATCCGCACAACTCCTCATCATCAAACGGATTGAAAACTCTTAGTGTAATAGGCTTCCGTTCGTTGTAGGATACGACAATGGCCTGTTCAATCTGCTGCATCTCCTGATCGTCAAGTGTTGGCTTGCCGCGTCTTCCCTGCTCCTTCATCAGTCTTAAATATGCCTCCCGATGTTCGGGCAAAATCATACGCGAACTTTCCCATATGCCGTTTCCTTCAAGCTTTTTCCCCATCGTAAGTTCCCTCCTATGCTGTTCTGGTTACCGGATGCCATGCCAATACATGATCTAATCGAAAAACACGTGGCTGACCCGACTGCAAACAGGTGGCCCGGATCAAACCATTCTGCACACGATGCACCTCTATCCGGCGATGAGACAGTTTGCCCTTTCGGTCCATATACACGATTTCCACGATCTGCCCCACATATTTCTCCAGCATCATTTTCCACTCCTCATCAGAACGTTTGTTTGTATTATATGCGAACATGCGTTTGATTATCAATGTAAAAAAATCCCCTGGAGGAAGTTGGCTCTCTCAAGGGATTTTATATATCCATATCTATAAATTCATTATTTACTTTTTTTCCATTACAGCAAAGTAATTGTCTTCATGATCTGCAAAGTTAAATACTCTCCCGAACGGCATATCTACAATTTCTCCGACTTTAACATTTTTATTAGATAAATCGCCGTTATATTTCTCGCTTTAAAATTCATAGGTGGACAGCTTAATATCCTCTTTATTCAAATCTTTCAGCGGATACACAGGACCATTCCAATAAGTCAAAATATTAAGCGGCTCATTAGTACCATGTTCCTTTAAAGTATGAGATAGTTCGAGCAATATATGAGGAAGTTGATAAGAGCTTGTTAAAAATTGATATTCCTCTGGATTCTCGCAGTCTTCTGCTCGATAGAACACAAAGTAGCCCTCGGTATAATCCCCAATGAGTACAATATGTCGAGCAAGAAAGATAATTTCACCATTAGCAAACGGAATAGAAAATGTCGAAGCAGAGATCAAATCTGTCTCTAATGCCTCAATACGAACGGTGAGTTCATTGTTAAGAGCATCCACTTTTTCTCTTTGTTCACTGACAAGGTGTTCATAATTTACAGGAAGAAGCCCTCCACTCTTGATCGTAGCGATCAGTTCATCTATAAATACTTTTTGAGACAATACTCGATTGCTCATCCTATTCATCTCCATATTCGTAAAAATAAGCATGGAACTCCCGCTTCATTATGTTCAATAATTATGTATTAAAAGCTTGATTCATTAATTATCCAGCATTTTTGTGACTGCATTCACGACCCTTTCCATCTCAAATGGCTTCACAATAAAGTCTTTTGCACCTGCCTTAAATGCTTGTATAATCGCTTCCTGCTGACCCAAAGCAGAACACATCAAGATGTTGGCTTTAGAATCAAGCTCTACAATCTTTTTAACAGCCTCAAGTCCATCCATTTTAGGCATATTTATATCCATCGTAATTAAATCAGGGCGAAAATGTGCATATTTCAAAACCGCATCATACCCATTTTCCGCTTCTGCAATAACAGAGTGACCTAAATCCATAAGAATATCCTTGAGCACAGAACGCATAAATAAAGAATCATCCACTATTATGACTGTTGCCAAGTTAACCTCTCCAATCCGTTGTCTTATGATATGCACGTCCAAACTTCAATATCGGTGAAGAAACTAGTTATATTAATAGAAAGAATCTGTAAAAAGAAAAACGCTACCATTGAATTATAAAAGAAATTTGAAACTAGCTACTACAGCATTAATTTCAATAAAAACGTTTCGCAATGACGTAAATCATCTCTATAGCATGAAGATTACAAAGTACTAGGTCTTCCATGAACCCTTAGCACTATGCAAGTGAATTTAAAGGTGAAAGAAGCTTGGGACAATTTCATTAAACAGACACAAAAAAAGACGCCGCTATCATGCCAACGTCTTTTTCGAACTATTTGTTTAAATATACTTATTCATTCAGAGCTTTTTTCAAAGCCTCCAGATTGTTTTTCATTACACCAATGTAATCCAGATTCTTCTGTTTGTCTTCATCTGTCAATCCTTCAAGCGGATTCAGCACATCCGTTTTCGAACCAATTTCCGTAGCTACGGTCTCAGCAACCTTCGGATCAACCAACGTTTCAAAGAAAATTGTCTTTACATTCTTTTCTTTAGCAAACTTGATGATACCTGCCAACTTGTCTGGTGTAGGTTCTTGTTCTGGAGATAAACCGGCAATAGGTACTTGGGTCAGACCATATTGCTTAGCCAAATAGCTAAAAGCAGTATGCTGCGTAATAAAGTCTTTACGTTTTACATCTTTCAGACCTGTTTTGAACTCGGTATCCAGTTCTTTCAGCTTAGCAATATAAGCATTGGCGTTTTTCTCATAGTCTGCTTTGTTTGCAGGATCGGCTGCTGCCAGCCCTGCTTCTATAGCTTCTACTTCTTTTTGAGCTAAGACCGGATCAAGCCATACATGAGGGTCCAGCACATGATCGTGATCGTGGCCTTCCTCTGCGTGTGCTTCTTCTCCTTCCTCCTCAGCAGATCCTTCCATCAGGTTCAACCCTTTGCTTGCTTCCACGACTACACGCTTGTCATTCGATGCACTACTCAAAGCCTGTTCTGCCCAACCTTCAACAATCCCGTTATAAACAAATACATCAGCATCCTTAACCTGTGCCATATCTTTGGCGCTTGGCTCCCAGTCATGTGGCTCAGCACCCGCAGGAATCAACGCAGTTACGTTAGCATGATCTCCGGCAACTTGCTTGGTGAATTCATACATTGGATAAAACGTAGTGACCACATTCAGCTTTTTACCACTGTCCGCTGTTTGAGCCGGATTAGATTCGGCTTGGGATGCATTCGTGGCTGCATGATCAGATTTAGCTCCACAACCGGCCAAAATAAGTGCTAGTCCTGCAGACAATACAAATGATTTTTTGAACCATGTATTCATATTCATAGCTCCTTATGTGTTAGTTTTTTATACACTCACTGGCCTGCCGCATTCTTACGTCGGGAAGCCTGTTGCTTGCCGAGCTTACGGACCAGCTTTTGAATACTAGCTCCTATGATCAGGAATAATAACAGCACCATAGCAATCGTTCCCCCTGGGGGTGTACTGAGTTCATATGATGCGGATAATCCCATAAATACGCCGATCAATGCGGTGATCATAGAGATCCAGATAGCTGCCACGAAGCTTGGTGCAATTCGAATCGCCAGTGCAGCGGGCAGTACGATTAGCGAGGAGACAAGCAGCACACCAACAATCGGCATGGCTGCGGCTACAATCATCCCTGTTAAAATACTAAACGCAAATGAGATAGACTTGACAGGAAGACCATTAGTCTTTGCCGTTTCTTCATCAAAGGTAATCTGATACAAAGGGCGCCGGAACACGAAAAAGAAAATACCTCCGATGATAGCCACAATGATCATCAACATTAGTTCGGTCTGATTGACAGCTACTACCGAGCCAAACAAATAAGCTGAAAATCCTTTGTTGATGCTCTGATTCAGATTCATTAAAATAACAGCCGTCGAGAGACCCCCTACCATTATAATAGCCACAGAAATCTCACTATACGTTTTATAAGACCTGCGAACATATTCAACGATAATCGCGCCGATCACAGCCACAACAAATCCGGTGATCGTCGGGTTAATGCCTAAATAGGCACCTGCTGCCACCCCTGCCAGCGACACATGCGATAGCATGTCCGCCATGAGAGCCTGGCGCCGTAGCATCAGGTATACTCCAAGCACCGAGGCCAGCAGTGCAATTACCCCACCGGCACAAAATGCCCGCTGCATGAAGTCGTAGTGCAGCATTTCCATCCGCCATCTTCCTTCCTTTCAAGCTCAATAATACGATCCAAATAATGTTGCACTTCCGATAGTCCATGAGTAACCATGACTACAGTTCTTCCATATTGCTTAACCTGCTGATTCATCAGATCGTAGAAGTGATATCGACTTTCCTGATCCATTCCGGTCGTAGGCTCATCCAAAATGAGCAAATCCGATTCCTGAGCAAGCGCCCTCGCCACACATATACGCTGCTTCTGTCCACCAGACAATTCGCCGATTTTACGATGCCGTAAATCCCACATCCCTACCTGACGAAGCGCCTGCTCTGTCAAAGCATGATCCTCAGCCCGCATCCGGCGCAGCCAAGAGCCATGCGTATATCTACCTGAACGGACAAATTCCAGAATAGTACTTGGAAAACCTCCATTAAAGGCAGCAATTTGTTGTGATACAAATCCGACAACGAGCTTTTTGCCTTCACCTGTACGGTCGGACATAAACACTTTGCCTTTCCAGGGCTGAAGTAAACCGAGCAGCAACTTGAGCATCGTCGATTTGGAAGCACCATTCGGTCCGGTAATAGCCACAAATTCTCCGGAGAAAATTTCAACATTGGCATCCACCAAATTAGGAACATCTCCGTATCCAAATGTGACCTGTTCCAATGAGGCCAATAACATGACGCAAATCTCCTTTTCCTTTAAAAAGCCTGGAGCCATCTGAGCGGTCATCATACCGCAGATTTTCCAGGTCGTTTATGATCACTAAACCATCTACCGTAATTATTACGATTTGGCATTAAAAAAATAAGCGCTTGATAAACGTAACCTTTACGCATTAGCAAGTTTAACAGTTTGGGCAAGGTTCGTCAATGTTTTGGCAACCCTTTTGTTTGTTTATTTCACTTTGTCCGGGTACAAGCCTGCAGCCAACGTTTTCAATGCAATCGGTGCGCGCACACCTTCAGCCGCTGCGGATAAAGGCAACACCACGAACCGTTTGTTTTTGATCGCTTCGACACCAGCCAGCGCGGGCTTGCTCAACAGCAGCTTTTCTTTATCAGCCAATGAGGTATCTCCGTAGTCGAGAATGACAATAACATCAGGGTTGCGATTCACGACTTCTTCCCAGCTTACTTCCGTAAAACTTTTGTTGATATCATCAAAAATATTTTTCGCTTTCACACTTTTAATCAAAGATGTCAGGTAATTATTGGCGGCTGTAAATGGCTTGTCTTCGCCGCTGTCATAGACAAAAACCTTGGGTGCCCGTTCAACCGTACCAATTTGAGTCTGGATGGACTGCACTTGTGCACGCATGTCATTTACCAGCTGTTCTGCACGCTTTTCCACGCGGAATATACGCCCAATATTTAGTATATCCCGATATACATCTTCTAATATAGGACCTGGCTTATTGGAGGATTCCTGTACATAAGTTTGTACGCCCTGTTGGGCAAGCTCCTCACGGGAACCCAAGCTTTTATCATTAAAGGCACTCTTCCAGCCCGCGTAGGCAAAATCCGGTGCAGCTGCCATAAACACCTCTTTGGACGGATATTGTTTGGCCAGAACCGGGATTTTATCATATTGATTCTTATATTTAGGTAAAATCTGGTCATCCAAATATGCAGTTCCTACCATAGAAGACTCCAGCCCAAGGGCCAGCATAACTTCTGTTGCATGCTGGTTCAATGTAACCGCGCGTTTGGGCGCTTCGGGAAATACCATTTTTACACCCATATTTTCAATCTCTACTGCCTTCTTTCCGGTCGTTGATTGCGATGCGTCAGGTTGCTGTCCGTTTGCAGATAAATTTGTGTTTTTAGCCGTGTTTCCTGATATGCAGGCCGATAATAACAGCATCAGCAAAACAAGCACAACCAACGGGAATGCAGGTTTGCTATATTTATTCATATGTAACGTCTCCTCTTCCATTCACAGTTTATCATACTTCATCGGATCACCATTTGTTCTGTTAATGTCGTGGGCGGCTCCACCTCTGAGCGAATCCGGTAAAAAGGTAATACTCGGTTTCCCGGTTCTTGGATGAACGCAAATTTCTGTCTCCACCCCGAATACACTGCGCAGCAAGTCAGGCTGAAGCACATCCTCCGTTATTCCAGAAGATACCACTTTGCCTTCTTTTAATACATACATTCGGTCACAATAAAATGCCGCCAAATTTAAATCATGCAACGCAGCTAAGGTAGTGATCTGAAGTGTTTTGACCAAATCGAGAATTTGCAACTGATACCGAATATCCAAATGATTCGTCGGCTCATCCAAAATGAGAAATTTCGCTTGTCCAGCCAAAGCTCTGGCAATCAGCACACGTTGCTTTTCACCGCCCGACAGAGTAGCAAAACTTTGATCCGCCTGAGCTTCCATCCCCACCCGCTCCAGCGCCTGTTCAACCAGCTCATGATCAAGGGCGCTATCTGCTTCCAACAGTTTCTTATGGGGATGACGGCCCATCAGGACGATGTCTCGTACTGAAAAATCAAACGTTTGGGGCGCATCCTGACTCACCACGGCCATTTGTCGTGCCGTTTCTTTGTACTTCATCCGTAGTAAATCCCGGCCATCCAGCGTCACTAAACCACTGTCAGGCCTGAGTACACGATACATATTTTTAAGCAACGTCGATTTACCGCTACCATTGGGACCGATCAGTCCAACCAATTCCCCCATTTTTACCTGGAGACTAATGCTGTCGATCAACCGTTTATCGTGAATACTGAAGGTCACGTCTTCGACTTCTATATTCATTTTTCGCCTCCAAACGAGTAGGAACTGCGCCGCAGCAGCCATACAAAAAAGGGTCCGCCACACACCGCCGTTACAATACCAATCGGCAGCTCCTGCGGAGCAAGCACGAGCCGGGCACATACATCTGCCCACACGACAAAGATAGCTCCCGCTAACAGACTCACGGGCAGGACACGTCGATGATCCGATCCTACTATTAGCCTAACGATATGTGGAACCATAAGCCCGACAAAGCCAATCGAGCCACTGACTGATACGACTGCGCCAGTTAATAGGGAAGCGACAACAACCAATAATACACGGAACGCCTGCACGTTCACACCGAGCGTTATGGCGGCTTCTTCCCCCGTTAGCAAAGCATTCAAAGATCGGTATCGGGTTAAAAGGACGGCCGTTCCAACGGTTATAATGAGGCTTGGAATAAAAAGCGTATTCCATTGAGCGCCTGCCAGACTTCCCATCATCCAATACATCGCGTCACGGATGCCTTTTTCATTCGGAGCCATCGTAACGATAAAGCTGGTCACAGCCGACAGCATCATAGATACAGCTACCCCTGCCAACAGCAAGCGGGTCGTCGATATACGCCCGGCCACACGGGCCAACGCGAACACCATAAGCATTGCAGCTAAAGAGCCTATAAAAGCAGATAGGGGCAATGCAAGTCGTCCCAAAAATCCAAAAGCCCCCAACACAATAACTAACGTCGCTGTCACTGAAGCCCCCGATGAGACTCCTAAAATATAGGGATCCGCTAACGAATTACGAATTAATGCCTGTATAGCCGCTCCGGTAACAGCAAGCCCTGCTCCTACGACAACCCCTAGCAGTACGCGTGGAAAGCGAATTTCCCAGACGATATATTCCTCCGGTTTGCTCCAAGTCACAGGTATCCACTGATCCAGCCAGGGAAGATGGGACAGCACAATTCGCCATACTGTCCCTGGAGCGACAGCCACAGGACCTAGCATGACCGCGAGTGTAACTGACAGCACTAACCCGGCAGTTAGCAGCAGCAGAATTGTCGTAAATCCCCATGAAGTCTTCCCTGCTAGGTCAGCTTGAGAATTAGGTTGGGATGAATAAACGCTGCTCGTTCTCGAACTCATGAACTAGCCAGTGGCTTTGCGGCCGCTTCCAGCTTTTTCAATCGCTCTCCGATCTCAGAAGCAGAGAAATTCTCGCCCATAATAACCGCTACATCGTTCACTGGCTTTTGCGGTCGGATCGGAATGATTTCCAGTTCACGATAGGCAAATTGGAACATCATCTGACCCTCCGATTCCAAGAACCGAACAATTCCTTTGGCTCGGTAAATTTCCGCAGGCAAACTACGGAACAACTGTTCAAACTCAAAACGTGACACAGGTTGTCCAAAAAAATGCGTATGAACAACTACATGATCGTAGGAATGATAGTGCTCTCCGTGTTTGTGGTCATGGTCGTAGTGCTCAGACTCATGATGGTCATGAGTCCGATGCTCTGTATGGTCATCATGACCATATGTGTGATGATGATCGTTCGCAATATCAACTGTGGAATCCTTTTTCCGCAAAACATCCATCCGTTCCTCTCCTTGAACGGAGAAAAAGGTCATCGGATCTACATCACTCCGCTCCGTGCTTACAGTCAAAGCGTAGGGATTTAATTCTTTTACAAGGGCCTGTACTTTCTGCAATTCTCCCGTAGTCAACAAATCAGTCTTGTTAATAACCAGTTTGGAAGCGCACCGCAGCTGATCCTGCATCAGACGAAACGACTTGTTTCTCTCACTCCCCATGGAAAAATCCAAAAATTGACGCGCATCCATAACCGTAATAACGGATTGTAAAACCATAGAAGAATATATAGAAGCATCTGTCACTGCATCTACGATTTCCATCGGGTTAGCCACTCCGGTACATTCTACAACAATTACATCTGGTTTATATTCCTCGGCAAGATTCATGAGCTCTACGCCCAAATCCCCGCGAATGGTACAGCAAATACAGCCACTAAGCATTTCCTTCATAGGGGCTTGGTTGTTCACCAAACTGCCGTCCAGATTAACATCACCCAACTCATTCATCAAAATAGCTGGCTTGAGACCCTGTTCCTTGTAGTAAGCCAGCGCATGCTGAAGAAGAGTTGTTTTTCCGCTGCCCAAAAATCCGGATAAAACAACAATCGGTATCATATAATCCTCCTTGTCTTTACAGCACTAATATGGATCGTACCGTAAAAGTTTTCTTCTTGCAATCATTTATCAGATATTAATCGTAATAATTACTATTAATAAAGATAAATATATATGAATTCACTTTGAATTGTCAATATAGGAGGTGATTTAGATCTAATCCGCCAGCATGATTGTCCCAACACAGGCATAGGATGTAGATAAGAACCCTTATTCCCGAGGAGATGTGGAATGAAAAACAGTACGCTGTTGAAGATGCTGCCTTTTATGATTCCGTTTGCCTTTCTCATCCCTGTACTTATTACGCTATCTCCTCAGTGGCTTCGTTTGATAGATATAGGGCAGCTACAGTCATTAAAGACAGTATTTATGGGTATTTTTCTGGAAGCTGTTCCGTTTCTCCTAATCGGTGTGCTTGTCTCATCCCTTTTGCAGTGGCTTGTACCAGAAACATGGATTCGCAAAATAGCCCCTGCGCATCCTGTACCAGGTGTCCTGCTCGCCTCCTTGCTAGGTATGCTATTTCCCATCTGTGAGTGCGGCATGATTCCTGTCGTTCGCCAATTAATGCTCAAGGGAATGCCTGCCTATATGGGTATCACTTTTATCTTAAGTGGGCCTATTATCAATCCGGTAGTACTGGCTGCGACGATGATGGCTTTCCCTTCCCACCCAGAGATCACTGTCGTGCGAATGGGTTTGGCCTTTGCCGTTTCCGCGACTATCGGATTGATCGTATATGCCTGTGTGCGTGTGCATCCGCTCAAACGGTCGTTACTTTCCTTCAACCAACAGCAGCAGAACAATCCAACTCATCGGCATAACCGCACCTGGCGGGGCTTTTTTGTACATGCTGGTGACGAGTTTTTGGACATGAGTAAATATCTCATTATCGGCGCGTTATTGACTGCTTGCATCCAAACCTTTATCCCACGTGATGAAATGCTTTCGTTAAGCAATGGAACGGTCGGCTCGTACGCCTTTATGATGGGCTTTGCCTACGTGCTGTCGCTGTGTTCCACCTCCGATGCCTTTGTAGCTACTGCTTTTTCGCATACCTTTACACTAGGCCCGCTGGCAGCCTTTCTTGTACTCGGCCCAATGCTTGATTTCAAAGGCACACTCATGCTGCTAAGCACCTTCCGCACCAAATTTGTCGTAATCTTAGGCTTGCTTATTGTTGTACTCGTCCTGATAGGCTCTATAACTGCTGAATGGTTATTGGGGAGGTGAACATAGACGTGAACTCAACTTTTAGTATCCGTTGCCAATATGGCATGCGCTCCTTGCTCATGATCGGATTAGCTGTATACATCATCACATTACAACACACGAGTGCACTTCATTACTACTTGGCTCCGCATATGCAAAAGCTGCTTTTGCTCTGTCCTGTGCCACTCATGTTCATCGCCTTGGCGATGGCATGGCACGTAATCGTCGGTGGGCAGGAAAGTGAAGATGTTTGCGATTGTGAACATCCGTTACCGCAGAGCTGGTTCAAAAAAACACTCGTATATGGAATGTTGCTCATTCCGCTGTTGTTCGGTTCACTGCTGCCCAACCAAGCGCTTGGCAGTGATATGGCAGCCAAAAAAGGCATGTCCTTCACCTATCCCAACCCGGATATCCGGCGAAAAACAGACATACAAACCACGAACACATCCGCCTCCTCCCTTTTATCAACTGTATCTTCTACACCAACTTCGCTCCCTCTTAAGGGAAAATGGAGTCAGGAAGCGCTGGATAAGCTGTTCGTTCCACCTGATAAGTACAATGTAGAATTCGCCGAGCTCGCGAAACGTCTGTATCAGCAACCCATTATTCAGATCCAGCCGGAGATTTTCTCCGAAACTATAGGAGCGATCGAACTGTATAAGCACGCTTTTGAAGGAAAAAAAGTACAGGTGACTGGCTTTGTCTACAAAGACGACAACCTGCTGGGTAAAGGTCTATTCGCAGTAGGAAGATTCCTTGTTATGTGCTGTACTGCCGATGCCATGCCATTCGGGATTATCGTCCAATCTCAGAACCCTCCGTCCTTTGACAAAGATACCTGGGTCACTATTGAAGGAACACTGCATACAACGCAAAAGGACAACGCACCCATACTTGAAATTCGATCCGATAAAATAACGACTGTCGAGCAGCCGAAATCCCCTTATGTCTATACGCAAGCAGACTCGGTAGCTACCTATGATCGTTTGAATACAGCACACTAAACCCACCAAGGAGGAAAAATGATGAGCAAGGTTCCTGTTATACTAATCAGTGGTTTTCTTGGAAGCGGCAAAACAACACTACTTTTGCGGCTGTTAGCCCATACCCGCCAAATTCCCCTCCATGCTGCTGTTTTAATGAATGAAATGGGCGAATATGATGTAGACAGTGCTATTATTTCAGCGGAAATGCCTGATGTGCCAGTCGAGGGACTACTAGAGGGCTGCATTTGTTGCAGCAAAAGAAATGAGCTGGCTGGGGCACTGCATACCCTGCTCAACCAAAAGCCAGATGTGATCTTCATGGAGACCACCGGGGTAGCCAACCCCGAGCAGGTGTTGGAGGAGCTTCGCTCCCCATTACTGGCAGATCGACTGTATCTGGTTCACAGCATCAGCGTGGTGGATGCTGAGCTGTTCCTTGAATACAACAGCCGCTTCACCGCAGATAAGGAGCTGGTTCGGACTCTGCACGGACAGCTTCGCACCGCCGACTTCATCGTGGTGAACAAGACAGATGTTGCAAGTGTCCGTGAAGTTGTGAAGGTCGTCAAGAATATCCGCAAGCTTAACGATACAGCCAAGCTGCAAACTACTGAATACAGCCGGGTTGATCTCGAACCACTGCTGGAGCCTGTATTGACTTCCATATCCGTTGGCGCGAAACCTATGCAGGTATCTCAACCTGTAACAGCACCGACTCAGCCAAACGAAGCAAAGGCAGCATATATATCAGGTCCGGTCAAAAATACCGAAAGATCTGACAGTGTGCCCAAGCCCAGAAGTACGGCATTCAAAGTGATTTCTGCACATCATCACAGTCATAACCATACTCTTGTTTCCAACCAGCCCCATTCATTTTCCCGTCTAGAGAGCCTAACACTGCATCAATATTCTCCTCAACCATTGGAAAAGCAACGGTTGGAAGACTTTCTGACCGGACTAGGCTCCTCGCTGCTTCGAGCAAAAGGTTATTGTGTCCTTCCGGAGGAAGGTACAATGCTTCTGCAATTTTCAGGCAGTCGCTTAGAATGGCAGCCCACGGCACTTCCTGTGAACCAGGGATATGTCACGCTCATTGGAGAACAGCTTGACAAAGCATTGATTACCGACCAATGGGAACAGTGCTTCTTGTCGCTGTAATCCACACATTTGGCTCAAGATGAAAAATTCTTCTGGATGTTTACGAAATTAAATTATAAGGCTGTTCCTTTGACCTTAAAAGTCAGAAGACAGCCTTTTTTTGTATTTATTATGAATTTGTATATACGCAGTATGTACCTTATAGGATACCATGTTGAATGATTGGAAATAAAAAAAGCTGTCGAGACTCTCTCGACAGCCTGAGCATGACTCTGTAAAGTCATACTATGATTTGCTTGGCGGCGTCCTACTCTCCCAGGACCCTGCGGTCCAAGTACCATCGGCGCTGGAGGGCTTAACGGTCGTGTTCGGGATGGGTACGTGTGGAACCCCTCCGCTATCGCCACCA
>NZ_VIJZ01000015.1 GCF_006874425.1 Paenibacillus ottowii | reverse complement strand
GGCTGCTGTTCAATAAACCAGTGTTGAATCGGTGTCAAGGCCACATGTCCAGTGACTTCTCCTTGATCCGACACGCGGGTCACCCGTTGCACCCGTCCATTCAGCTCAGCAATCGTTGGATACTGGAACAGCTCTCTCATTTCCAGCTTGTAACCATTTTGCAGCAGTCTCGAAGACACCTGAATGCCCTTGATCGAGTCGCCACCCAAATGGAAAAAGTTATCCAAAACACCAATCTGTTCGATGCCCAGTACAGACTGCCATACCGATACCAACGTTCGCTCTACCTCATTACGAGCGGCTACATAATCCTCTCCGGAATCCACGCTTCCCTCCGGCTGCGGCAGCGCTCGCCGGTCCACTTTGCCATTCGGTGTCAATGGCAATTGTTCCATCTGTACAAAATACGACGGCACCATATAACCCGGCAATTCCTGACTCAAAGCGCTTCGCAGCTCACTTGCCGCGATATCCGCCACGGTGACCACATATGCGCAAAGCTGTTTTTGTCCCTGTTCATCCTCATGTGCAATGACGACGGCTTCTTGCACCGCCTCCAGCTTCAACAGCTGCGCTTCCACCTCGCCTAGCTCAATCCGGTAGCCCCGGATTTTCACCTGTGCGTCGATCCGTCCTTTGTATTCGAGCGTCCCGTCCTCATTCCAGCGAACCAAATCGCCTGTACGGTAGCAGCGCTCTCCACTGCGGAACGGACTGTCTATGAACTTTTCAGCCGTTAGCTCAGGACGGTTCAGATAACCACGCGCTACCCCGTCACCGCCGACAACCAGCTCCCCCCAAGCTCCGACCGGTTGCAAGTTAAATGATGAATCCACAACATACGCCGTCGAATTGCGGATGGGACGTCCGATCGGCACAGAATCCGGCTGTTCTTCCTTAATGTGATATGTCGTCGAAAAGGTTGTATTTTCCGTTGGTCCATAGCCATTAATGATGTTCAGGTCCGGGTTATCACGCAGCACCCTGTTAATATGGGGTGCAGATAAAACATCACCACCAACCAGCAAATACTTCACATCGCCGAAAAGTTTACTATCCTGCTGTGAAAGCTGATTAAATAACGGTGTAGTCAGCCACATCATGGTGACGCGATGATCCCGTATCGTCTCTTTAAGTTTGGCCGCGTCCAAAAGATCGTCCTTATGAACAAGAACAAGCTGACCGCCGTTCAGCAGCGCGCCCCAAATTTCAAACGTAGATACATCAAATACAAACGCGCAAGTCTGCAGCATTCGGGTCGATTCATCAAATGGCACATAATCTGTATTGCGGACAAGGCGCACGACACTATGGTGCTCAACAACGACACCCTTAGGCTTACCTGTTGAACCCGAGGTATAAATGACATAAGCAGCATGATCACCCGTTCCCTCTACACCCAGATTGGAAACATCTGCACTGTAGGACGTATCATCATTCAGATTGACAATCTGTCCGTCAAAATAGCAACGATCCAGTAAATCCTGCTGAGCTAGCAACAACTTGGCTCCCGAGTCCTTCAGCATATAACGGATACGGTCCTCCGGATATTGGGGATCTACTGGCACATACGCGCCTCCAGCCTTTAAAATGGCGAGTGTCCCCGTAATCATATCCAGCGAGCGCTCTGTCAAAATACCAACGGGTTCATCAGGTTTCACCCCTGCATCCCGTAACGTATGCGCTAATCGGTTGGCTGTCTCATTGAGCTCACGATAGGTCAATGATTGTTGACCCAAAGCTACGGCAATATGATCCGGTGTGCGCTCTGCCTGCTCCTCAAACAGCTCATGAATGCGTGTTTCGTATGGATACTCCACTGCTGTAGCATTGAATACATCGACGATTTGCGCCCGTTCTTCCTCACTAATCAGCGACAATTCTTGTATCCGCTTGTGTGGACCCTGCACCATATGTTCGGCCACACTCAAAAATTGTCGAATAATTCGAGCAATTTCCTGCTCGCTAAACAGTTCGGTCCGATAATCCAATTGCAATACAAGTTTATCGTCATCCAGCTTGTCTATCATAGCAATATCAAAGTCGTTCACCGTATCTCCGCAGAAATCGGTATCCACCTGCTGAACAGCTTCATCAAACCGGGAAAAGCTCAGCGTACGGTACTGAATGGTGACGCCAAACAGGCGGTGAATATCCGTCCCGCCCTGCTGTTCACGCAAATCCTGAATAACTTTGTTGTACGGATAACGCTGATGACGCAAAATGGACGCCTGCTCCTTGCCAACACCCTGTAGGAAAGCGAACAGCTCGGATTCTGGCTCGACCCGCAGACGTGTAGCCACAGTGCTGACGAACATACCCATTGTATTTTTTTCCTTCTTCAACGTACGGTTAGCATACAATGTACCTACGGTTAAATCCTGTTCTCCTGTAATTTTATGCAAATAAATATACAGAGCAGCCAAAAAAAATGTAAAAATACTAATGTTGTTCGCCTCGCAAAAAGCCTTAACACCATGATGTAATTCCTGCTCCAATATAAAGTTCTCCCGGCGTGCAGTCGTGCTCAGAGTATGCGGATTGTATGATTTTAAACCTGTAACCACCGGCAAATCAGCAAATTTCTCCGTCCAGTATGTCTTGTCCTTTTGATAGCGATCTGATTGCTCATAGCTCTGCTCCGTCTGAATAAAATCAAGATATGAATTCGCCGGAACTGGCGTATCTAATCCTGTACCATGCACAATATTCATATAATTTCCTGTAATTTCATTAATGGCCTGCTCCATGGTAGCGCCGTCAGAAATAATATGATGCATCTTGAAACTAAACCAGGTGTCTTCTGCCCCCAGCTGTAAGATAACAAACCGATACAGCTGCGAATCCAGCAAAGGGAACGGCTGGGCGTTATGATGGCTCACCCATAGCTCAGCTTCCTTCGGAGTAACCTCAAGGGTTTCTATGCTTTGGGCAGCGAACGGCTCTACATATTGATATGGAATCCCATCCTGAGCAGTGATTTTGATACGGAAAGCATCGTTTTGGGCAATCACCCGGTTCATTGCTTGCTGCAATGCATCTATACGAACAGTTCCCCTGATTTTTACAGTAGCAATAATGGTTGATGTGTTCCGATTAGGGTTCAGAAGCTCCGTGTACCAAATACGTTGCTGTGGCTGGCTTAATGCAAACAATTGAACATCGTGCTGAGTCATACGTATCTCTCCTCACTAAATAGATATGGGTAAAAGTAACTCTGCTTAGATGACCATCCCTTGGCAAAGAATGATCCTGCGAGATCCCTTTCTCCGGCATTGAATTGCCAATGGAGGTCGGCAAAAGCGACCACTTCTGATATACCATTGAGATCTGAGCACATACTGCTGGTATCTCTTCAGCCCTTGAAGCTTCGAAGAGCTGATTTTGATCGAGACAAGCACCTCTTTTTTTCATCGCTCACACTTTCGTAGTACAAGCTATTTTTAGTTGGGCGGACATCGTGAAGAAACTCTAACTCTGAGTGTATGAATATGTGCATAGATAGGAACATTTTCGAATTATGCTGTGAGTGCATCTTGGTGGTGGTTTGTAGAATGGTGCCTGCAATGTTAACAACGTAGTGTATCGTGATGTGTGCTATCTGATTGGCTGGAGGGTATTGATGCTATGAGACGCATGAGCTGCTGCAGCTTGGTTAAGAGCGTAATTCTAGGCTGAAAAAGGCGGAAAATACTCACGGCTGCGCTTATGACTTCCTAATTTTGACACGGAAGAATACAGTACTTCTTCCAGTGTTCTCTGTATCAAACGAAGCTCTTCGGTGAAAGGTTAATCTGAATAAAAATGAAAGTGTCTTTGGAATACGGGAAATGTGGGACGGATTTACCGGATATGACGCTATGGACAGGTAATCTTGCAGTCTTGTCTTTACAACTGCTATGATTTTTGGATACAGCCAGTGCTTCCATACAGTGTCTATAAAAGAAACAGCATATGTACTTATGAAGCCATTTTAGGCAGAACTTTCATGTCCAATGAAATAAAATAACTGGATTTCCAGTCAGATGGATCATGGTTTGCAAAAACCAAGACACGATTTGAGTCGCCACAAAAATTTTCCGCGCCCTCTTGCTGCCTAAAATTTCACAATAAATCCTTATTTCCCTTTTTATCTCCCAATACTTTCTAGCTATTTTAAATATACAAACTTTAAAACCGATTAACATGGGACATAAGTTCCAAATTGATAGGTTTCATAAAATGAATAAATAACCTATATTATTACATTATTCTTATAACTTTAAATGCAAGAATTTCACTTTTTTATTAAATTGACTACTAAGCATGACAAGTTAACGTGATTAAGAACAAAATTTTTGATTTTACAATCGTTAAAATAAAAATGATGTAGGCTTGTACGAAAGTCCAAAACCCTTGTACCAAAACAAATTTTACATTACATATTATTAACACAGATATAACAAACCGCTCCTGACACCATCCGACAAATTTCAGCTTTTTTCACCAATACTATTTAACCCCCTAAATCATGGTATTTATTTACTCAAGCTAAAATATTTCAAAACTAATAACTTTTCACTTTTTAAATAGAAAGTAGTTTTCTTAGTACTTTTGGACCAATTATCAAGCGATATTTTCTTTGAATTTTCTCCCGAAATTTTAATTTAATTTAAATTTTCTCTCATTTTACGTTATAAACTTTATTTTTTTGTTAATAAAAACGTTTTGATTTCTCATAAAAGGTTTATTTTTTTAGAAAATTTATAACTTAAGTACTATTGCTTTTGCGAAATTTATTATCTCAAAACACAAAATAACAAACCTCCATGTAACAGGAGACTTGCTATTTTTTTATTTTTGACGAGTTTCTCTTTAATAATGAAGTGAATATTGACACAGCAAAAGTACTGAACATATTTTCCATGCTAGGATACATTATAAAATCGAATCGTTTCTGTGCCGAACGCATCACGATTGAGTAAATAGCTTTGCTAATATCAAAACCATATAATTCTAAAATGAAAAACGAACTTCTTCCCTGATAGGAGAAGTTCGTTTTTTCTGCTATTTGAGCAACACTGACCAGTTAGGGTCTTTGTATCGTTTATCCACCACTTCTCTAACCAGAGAAAGCTCCTCTGGAATCTGATCTAGCTTCATAATCCGGAATTCATAAGGCTGCTTTGCCCTACGATCCCCCATGCTGATATATCCCTCTCTCCAATGATCAGTCAGAGTTTTTTCAATCGTTGATCCCCCCACAGCAAGTACGTTATACTGCTTACCTGTTGGATCATATGCTTTCCACTCCTCATACTTTATTTCATTATCCATTTTCCCGTAGAATGAGATGACAGTTTCATGTGCGCCTTTGTTGACTTGCGATTTCTCAAGTGAAGCCCTAACCAACTCCAGGCTATCATTCATTATTTTAAAAGTTTGGGGTTCGGTCAACTCAGATGGTCTAAATGAAATCTTGCTTCCGTCCATTTCTGCAACCGAGTATGCATCCAGGACAAAGCGGTATGGTTTATCCTCAGGCGGTACTTGAAGGTATAACTCCAACGCATTTTTCCGTTTCCAACAACTTTATGATCAGATGTCATTAAGCTGTCCATGTAGTTCCATTTTCTTGGATTCACCGAGTGAATCTCTTCTCCACCTGTAGTTTCGAAATGAAAGCTCAGCATCTCCTTTTCCCATAAATTACCGGGGGATCTTACCATTGCCGCGCCATCAAGTTCGGTTTCTAGTTCGAAACGTACTCCTTGCACCATTCTCGTTAGTCTTTTTAATGTAACCGTCATTCCGTGTGGCGTGGTGTAACTACCTGCCAACTCCTCTATATTGTTCTGCTTGTTTGCCTCTTTCATATCAATATCAAAGCTAAAGTTCCAATTTCCTTTTATTAAGGTTTCGTTACTTTGTCCAAGCGTTCCAATACTCCCTTCTATCGTAATCTTGTCTGTTTTTAGCGGTTCACTAAAGAAATCAACCATATAATAAAAATCACTCGTGTACCCCAATCGTACATGCTACCCACTACGTTTCCTTTATCATCTTTGATCGTAATCGTATTCACATCGCCAAGACCGAGCTTGTCGCGATCATGCTTCCCATTTTCATCAAAAAGTTGAAGTGCAAGGGTCACTCGGGTAGGATCAGCAACAGCCTCATTAATCACCAGCGTGTAACCTTTGTCCTTCACCTTAATATGAGGATTAATCACCAATCCCAATTCCTGTGCACGCATCAGTCCGATATAATTGATTATCCTTGGCAAACAATGACCTGAGTACTTCGGCAAATGTCGGAAAGGTGAGGATAGAAACTGCACCCAGAACGAAAAAGAAAGCAACGGCTACTGCTGCCCATCTCCATCTTTTGTGGGGGGATCTCTTTTTCATATTTTGATCAAAAAGTGATGAAAGGATGTTATCCACTGCGATCTCTACTGTATTAGGGATGACCAAGCCCTTGTACTTTGGACTTTGTTCATCCAGTCCATCAATTACCTCAAACAGCTCGATTTGTTCATATTCACCCTTATATGACGTCTTTCTTAAATCATAAGGGACAGGGGATACTCTCTTCTTTTTCTTAATAATCCGATTACACTCGTTGATCAAAATCCGAATGATCCATGTTTTAAAATAAGCAGGCTCTTTCAGTCTATGTACATTTGAAAAAGCTTTGACAATGGCCTCCTGTATAGTGTTCGCACAATCTTCTTCATTTTTAACAATCGATCTTGCTATTACATATAAGTTTTGTTGGACAGCTCTTATCATATTCATGAAAGCTTCCTTGTCCCCTTGTATTGCAAGCTCTGCTTTCTCTGTTAGTTCCACGCAGTAGTTCCCCCCTCTCCTTTTAAAGTTTATCTATAAATTAGATCATCAAGGAATTGATTTGGTTCACAAGAAAATAATTTTTTTAAAGCAGAATGATATAGCATTGCCCTATATTAATGCTGTTTAATATGGTAGATGCCCTTATCCTATCCCACTACACAATGCCGCCACCGACTCGGTTTTCCCCAGTATCTACAAATGATCGTCAGCAATGAAGAAGATCTTTGATTTACTCTGTTTTGAACCAACAAAAAAGAGCTGCTGCGCAGCTCCATATAACTTTTCAGACCAAATTATATTTATAATATATATTTTTGGTTGTGCGACGGACAGTACTTAGGGAAAAACTCTATCCGGAATGTTCCGATTAAGCTTTATCATCGCCGGGTTCTTTTCCATATTTAAATAATCTCTTTTAGGCTCAGATGTAGTGTTGAGGCGTTTTCTTCTACTTTAAAATCATTGAAGGTGAGTAGGAACTTCGTCACGATGGGGTTCTGTCTGGTCTCCTTCTAAAGAAATTCTTTTCACCCCTGATGAAACGTCTCTTTTTAGCTGAGGCAAATAAGCTTTCAACATAAGCTCCATGTCTTTTTTTGTTACTGGCTTTGCTTCGGGGTACAACTCATAGCCAAACTCGCCATTATTTTCAATAGTACCATGCTTCACATCTTCAATATTCGAAATTCCGACCATTCGCAGACGTTTTTCAAGGTCGTCGACAGACACTCGAAGCCTGCGTAAATTATCTATTTCTAGTTTACCTTCATGAATGACGGACACACTTTTTCCTTTTAAAATCGACTCTATACGGTTCGAACGCAGCGTAATCCATTCAACAACGATAAGGAATAAAATGAAAGTGCCGAGTGCCAGAATCGTATTCGTCATCCCCTTCCCGCTTACTTCAGAACCAAGCACAGTACCGATAGCCAATAAAATCATAACCTGTGGGATTGTCATTTGTGAAATGGATTTTCGTCCTGCTATCCTTAGAAACAAGGTACCGATACAAGCCAAAAGAATCGTGCTCCAGACTATAATCCACATCGTGATTCCTCCTGTTTTCACTTTGCTCAGAGTATTCCCGAAATTCGGAAAATCATGAAAGAAGAGA
Source organism: Paenibacillus ottowii (assembly GCF_006874425.1). Taxonomy (GTDB): domain Bacteria; phylum Bacillota; class Bacilli; order Paenibacillales; family Paenibacillaceae; genus Paenibacillus; species Paenibacillus ottowii. Next base: position 62,022 of record NZ_VIJZ01000015.1, on the reverse strand, counting down.
ATGGGCTTAAAGGCTTTTTGCAGCCGGTTTTATTAACTCGATTCTGCTTTCCCCATGGAATATGTATGTTGAAAATACTTAACCTAGGTTTATGAAAGTAACGGTAATGTTTCTCCAATGTATTATGTACCTGCTTGAATCATGTGGTACGATACAATTAAATACTTAATGAAAGACAAGGTGCAATCGATACAATCATCGATATTGACTAGGCTCTTTCGCAACTGTTACCCAAATTGCTGAGAATTTACGTTATGATGATTTTCCTTTGTTCCTTCAGGAAACGTTCAATAAAATTATTAATCCATAAAAACTTCTTCAATAAATAAAAAAGCCGCTATATAGCGGCTTTTTAAGATTCAACGTTCTTGCTCAGACGTTTGTCCAGTTCCATGTGTTGTTATTCTATTTTCCTAAAACTGTATTTTTTAGGATGCATTTTCGAACTGGCTGTTATATAAATCGGCATAGAATCCGCCTTTGCTCAGCAATTCCTCATGATTACCCGTTTCAATAATGTTACCATCCTTCATGACCAGAATCAGATCGGCGTTCTTAATCGTTGAGAGACGGTGGGCAATCACAAAAGAGGTTTTCCCTACAGTAAGTCGGTCCATCGCTTGTTGAATCAGCAACTCCGTACGCGTATCGACCGAGCTCGTGGCTTCGTCCAGTATGAGCATAGGAGCATCTTTAATCATGGCTCTTGCAATGGTAATTAATTGCTTTTGACCGGCAGAGAGATTGGCCTTGTCGTCCAGCACTGTATCATAGCCCTGCGGTAATGTTTTAAGGAAGCTGTGCAGACCCACTGCCCTACATGCAGCTTCTATCTGTTCATCCGTAACATGCTCTTGGGAAAAAACGATATTCTCACGAATCGTTCCTTCAAACAGCCATGTATCCTGCAGTACCATGCAGAATAGTTTATGAACATTCTCACGTGTCAATTGACTAATCGGAGTTCCATCAATATAAATTTCCCCTCCGTTTAGCTCATAGAATCGCATGAGCAAATTCACGAGCGTTGTTTTACCAGCACCTGTCGGGCCGACAATGGCAATTTTCTGACCCGCTTTAGCTTTCATAGAGAAGTCTTTGATAATCATATGGTCTTCGTTATAACCGAAACGGACATGTTCGAATACGACATCTCCTTTGGCGTTATCCAGCCTCACGGTCTTGTCACTCTCATCCGCCAATTCTTCTTCGCCGAGAAATTCGAATACACGTTCACTGGCGGCCGCCGCCGATTGCAGATTGGTCGCAGCCTGTGCCAACTGCGACAAGGGCTGTGTAAATAAGCGAATATACACCATAAAGGCCACAATTGTTCCGATCGTTATAACATGTTGGTTCACCAGCAAAGCGCCCACAATACAGACCGCAACATAACCGAAATTCCCGATAAACATCATAACTGGCATCATCAGGCCAGACATGAACTGGGATTTCCATGCATTCGTATATAAGCGTCCATTAATGTCATGGAACACTTCCTTAGCTGCTCTTTCTCCGTTATATACCTTGACTACGTTATGACCAGCATAGGTTTCTTCAATATGACCATTGATCTGACCAAGCTCTGCTTGCTGTGCTACAAAATATTTCTGTGAATGCTTCATAATTACGGTCATCAGTGAAAAACCGATCAGCGTAGCTATAATCCCGGTAATGGTCATGATCCAGTTCGTATACAGCATCATAATCAATGCGCCCACAAAAGTTGCCAATGCGCTGACAAGCGTGCCGAGACTATTGTTTAATGTTTGTCCGATGGTATCGACATCGTTGGTCACACGGCTGAGCACATTACCATAGCTCGTGGCATCAAAATACTTCAAAGGCATATGATTGATTTTTTGGGACAGTTCTGTCCGCATCTTCTTTGTAAGACGCTGTGACACGGTTACCGTAATGAATCCTTGGAAATAATTAAAGATAAGGCCGAGACCATACAAAACCACCAGTACAAGAACAATCTTCTCAATAGCATTTATATCAATCCCTGTTACGATTCCTTCCTGGATCAGGTTGGCAATATCGCTGAGCTTATCCGGACCAATCACATTGAAGACGGAGCCGGCCAGTGCTAGCACCATAGAGAAGATAATCATAGGCGCATAGGCCTTGATGTAGGATAAGAGCTGGCGTATGTTTTTTCTAAAATCATTCGCTTTTTTACCAGTCCCCATCCCCTCCGTAGGACCTCTACCCATGGGACCTTGCTGTTTCATTTTGACATGCTTACTGCCGACGGTGTGTTCATTCTTGTCCATGTACGAGTTCCTCCTTCGAAAGCTGCGAATAAGCGATTTCCTGATAGGTGCTGCAATTCGCCATCAGCTCTTCATGTGTGCCGTTCCCTACAATCTCGCCCTGGTCGAGAACAATAATCCGGTCAGCGTCCTTAATGGTGCCTATGCGCTGAGCCACAATGAGTGTCGTAGCATGGCCGGTTTCTTGTCTAAGCGCAGAGCGCAGGACCCGGTCTGTTCTGTAGTCGAGTGCCGAGAAGGAATCATCGAAGATGTAAATCTCCGGCTGGCGGTAGATGGCACGCGCAATGGACAGACGCTGCTTTTGACCACCAGACACGTTCGCTCCACCCTGTGAAATCCGTCCTTGATACTGACCGTCCATTTTTTCGACAAACTCCGTACCCTGGGCAATCCCCAAAGCGGCTTTGACGAGTTTCTCCGAAGCTTCTGCTCTACCGTTATCGCCATACGAAACGTTGGAAGCCACTGTACCGCTGAAAAGTACGGCTCTCTGTGGGACATACCCGATTTTGTTATGGAGTGTCTGCTGCTTATAGTTTCTGACATTCACGCCATCCACAAGTACCTCACCCTCGGTCACATCGTAGAAACGGGAAATCAGATTGATTACGCTGGTTTTGCCGCTGCCTGTTGCACCAATAAAGGCAACCGTCTCGCCCTGTTTTGCTGTAAAGCTAATATTGCGAAGCACAGGCTCCTCGGCATCCGGATATTTGAAGCTGACATTACGGAATTCCACCTGCCCCATTACGCCCTCTTCTCCAGCTGTCTCATGTCCGTCGATGATGCGAGATTCGGTATTCAATACCTCCATAATCCGTTTGGCAGAAATCGAAGCTCGAGGCATCAGGAAGAATATCATACTTACCATCATAAAGGCCATGACCACCTGCACCGCATATGAGGAGAATACGACCATATTAGAGAATAGCGTAATGCGGTCCGGCACGGCCGCTCCGTTAATAAGATATGTGCCAATCCAATAGATCGAGACACTCAGACCCGACATAATAAAGGTCATCCCCGGACCAACCATTGCCATTAACCGGTTCGCAAAAAGGTTTGTATTTGTCAATTCGGCATTGGCCTGTCCGAACTTCCCCTCCTGATACTGATCTGCATTATATGCTCGAACCACCCGAAGTCCAGTCAGATGCTCACGTGTTACCCTGTTTAAATTATCGGTGAGACGTTGGATCTTTTGGAAACGGGGAAGAGCGAAAATAACAATGACACTCAGCATCAGGATCAGGACAGCCACAGCTACTCCTGTAGAGGCGGTCCACTGCCAGTTTTTATCCGCAATCTTTGCAATAGCCCATACGGCCAGAATCGGCGCCTTGATAATCACCTGTAGCCCCAGCGCAACCACCGTTTGAATTTGGGTGACATCGTTCGTGGAGCGGGTGATGAGGCTGGATGTTGAAAAGTTGCTCATCTCTTCCATTGAAAAAGATAAGGTCTTGTCAAAGACCATCGCACGCAGACGCATGGCTAGCCCTGCTGCAACCTTTGCCGCAAAATAGCCGACAATTATAGATGCAATCATGCTGCCGACGGCACACAATAGCATGTAAATACCTGGAATCAGCAGTTCCGACATCGGCGTTCCTGCGGTTTGCAGCTTGGTTGTAATTTCGGCCATATAATCAGGCAGCTTCAAATCGAGCCACACCTGCACAACGATGAAAGCCAGGCTGCAAAGCACGAACATCCATTCATTTTTCTTGAGATATTTGAATATCTTCAGCATTCTGTTGTTCTCCTTTTTTCTGAAAATCTTAGGTGTTGGTGCAATTTAACGTACCCTGCATACGGCCCCTACATAGGAACTTAGCTTTTAGAGACAATAAGCTTGATGAGTCGGATAAACTCTTTAGCATCCTGTTCGTCCAGCTTTCGAAGAATTTTCTCGCTCCATGCGACGCCTTCGTTGTACCTGTCAATCATAAATTGCTTGCCTGAATCCGTAATGAATACAATCACCTTGCGTTTGTCGTTGGCATCCGTTCGTCGTATAACCATCCCTTTTTTCTCCAAACTTTTCAGTGCCGTTGCTACCCGTCCCGTACTGACGGACAAGTATTCGCTCAAATGGCCTGAAGTAACCCCATCCTGCTGACTCAAAGCGATGAGAATCCCCATTTCGCCACGAGAGAAATGCATTCCTCGTTCCTCTAATACCGGTTTGCGCGATTTGGCGATACACTCGAATAGTTCGGTCGCTGATGCTCTATAGTCCATTGGCCGTACCACCCTCTGTATTTATCTTACACTGTAAGATAATAATGATATTCGGATATAAAGTCAATTTGGGAAAATATGAAATGGTTGAAGAAGGATAAATTATTCACATGACCATTCACGCATAGAAGTTAAAAGAATCGAATAGAACGAATGTGAGGATTTTTCCGCTGCATCCTGATAATAATCCATATTTGGTAGACCGCTCTACTTATGGGCACCGAACCCGCTGCAAATAAAAAAAGCCGCGATTTTCGCAGCAATGTGATAATGATAGTTTCTCTTATTTATTATCAGCTGTTCCAATGGTAGGAAGCCTTTGGACAAGAATACTCGCTTCATCAATGGTTTGTTTTACAATAGAAGCAGCAGGTTGGTTGTTAGCTAATCGAAGACCTTGGCCCGCCCAAAGTGACATATACTCGGGGCTGTTCGCTTTTGCAGCTGCCTGACGAATGTCTCGGGTCATCGCATTTTGAATAGGGTAAGCAGGGATTGTCCCGCGATATTGATGCATGTCAATCATAAATTTTGTTTCTATGCCTCTTGCAGCTTTGCCAGAGTATGCACGTGTAATTTGAGTGGAGTCCTCATTTGTTGATAGGATTTTCTGCTTGTACGTTTCGTGGGCACCGCTCTCTGGACAGGCTAAAAACGCAGTGCCCATCTGTACTGCATCGGCTCCTAACAAAAGACTTGCTGCAAGTCCCCGCCCATCCATGATTCCCCCCGCTGCGATAACCGGAATCGACACATGGTCAACGATCTGCGGAACAATAGCCATGGTGCCTATCAAAGCATGAGAGGCATCTTTCAGAAAGGTCCCTCTATGCCCGCCTGCTTCGCTCCCCTGAGCCACAATAGCATCTACACCTCCTACCTCCAATTGCTTAGCTTCATCAACGGTTGTTGCAGTTCCAATAACAAATATTCCATGCTGTTTTATGGTTTGGATCATGTCTTGAGATGGTATGCCAAAAGTGAAACTAAAGATGGATACACGTTCCTCCAACAGTACCTGTACCTGCTCCTCAAATGATTCTGAAGACTTCAAAATCATTGGATTTTGAGCAGTGCCAAGTTCATCGCGATATTTATTAAGATAATCTGTCATCTGGAAGATTGCTTCTTCCGATTCTTCAGATTGCTCAGGCACAAACAAGTTTACTCCGAAAGGCTGATCCGTTTGTTGCCTGATTTCTTGGATATCACTGCGGAGTTGCTCTGGCGTTAAGTATCCGCCTCCCAGGTTGCCTAGTCCACCAGCATTTGAAACAGCCGCTACTAATTCAGGCGTCGAAACGCCACCTGCCATCGGCGCTTGAAAAATCGGATATTGAATTTTCAGAGCACGCGTCAATTGAGTCTCGAACACTTTTAAAAACCTCCTTTTGTTGAAAACTAGACTAGTCATACGAGGCTACAGCGTTTTTCCTAAAAATTCATCATTTTCTGGTTGAGACATATAAGCAATATCAAGAGTATAGCTATCTGGGGAAACTTGGCCTTCCTTTGTGCCATCAACATATTGGTTCTTGATCGTGTTTGGTGCAAATGCTGTCCTATAACTTTCTCTTTTTTCTTGTGTAGGATAACGCCAATAATCTTCTCGGGCCGCCCATTTCTCCCCTAGTCCTTCACGGTAAAAATTTCCATTTTGGCTTATTATGGCTGTTACACGCTCTGGGTGGTGCATTGCTATACGAAAGCCAATTGGGGCTCCGTAGTCAAATACATATAATGCATATTTATTAAGGATTTGTTTATCAATGAAAGCTTCGATAATTTCAGTAATATGATCAAATGTATAATGGAAATCTTCTCTGCCAGGTGACGAGGTATTTCCGAATCCCGGATAATCAGGTGCAATTAAATAGTAGTCTTTTTCTAAAATTGGTACCAGTTCTCTAAACATATGACTCGCGGACGGAAAGCCATGAAGCAATAAAATCACAGGTTTATTCGGATTACCAGCCTTACGATAAAATACGTTTAATCCTTCTACCTCTATTGAATGATAAGTCGTGATATTATAACCTCCTTTATCTTTATAAGAACTGCCGCTTCCTAAACTAATTGTAACTTTCCAAATATATTGTGTTAAATGAATTTAAACGATTCGTAATATCAAATTTATTAATAATAAATGGAGGAATGACGGTAGACATTCGGGATTTGCAGATTTACGTCCGAATTTATACGGATTTCAAAACAGAGATTCAACCTTACTTAACCTTCCCTTCAAAACTTTAAGATGTGGACAGAAGGAACTCCACCGTTCTCATAGAAGGAGGCTCATTCTCGAGGATAACTTAAAAAAATGAGATTAACGGAAAACGATCTGCCCAAAAGAAAAAGGAACTGCAAGCCGTGACATTAGAAGACCTACAGTTGAATGCAGGCAATGCCCCACAGTTCCCAATTGAGCTTTATAGTTGACTTTCAGAAAATAGCTACCTGAGATTCAACGTAATCAGATAATTGTATTTGGCAGCGTGCTTTAGCTCTTTTAAGATGATACCGTACACCGTGTCCTTATAGATGCCAGTGGGCAATCCAAACCAGATGTTGCGGTATCGGTCTATCGCACCCAGCTCTCCCATCAAGGCGCGCTGTAAACCTTCGACATAGGAGTGCACCTTCTCATATTTCTCACTACTGATGCCTGTAATCTCCTGTCCTGTCAAAACCTCCTTTATGTAATTCTCCTTTGACTTGGTATATATACCTGTTTTTTCTGTGCTATTATATTTATCGGCACTTCAATGTTTGATAATAGTAATATCCCATAAAATAAGCCTTTTGCACTGTTAGCTGGAGGGATTGAAAAGCAAAAGCAGCCCATTAGGGCTGCCTCTTCTGCCGTAATTATATTAATTACTCGTATATTTTACCCAGTCATATTCAGCGTACAGCGGATTGACTCCGTTATATGGACCTAACCAGCTATCTACTCCGATGCCATTCCACAGATTCATCATAATTTGGCCTGGCGTCTTCGGTATGTTCGTAGTTGCCGTATGTTTCAGAGCCCCGTCAACATACCACTTAATGTATCCTGGCTGCCAATCGAATGCATAGGTGTGGAAGCCACTTGATGCATCAAACCCCAGATCGATAACCTTCTCATGACCACCGACCCCGTTTGTATAATAGTTGAATTGCACTTTTGTTGTGTCTTTTCCTAAGAATTCAATATCTATTTCATCCCATTGCGTGCCATTAGAAGGTCCCGTATATGTGAAAAAGGAAGATACGATTCCTGTATTTTTAGCAGGCTTCATGTTGACCTCGTATAAGCCGTATCCGTAAGTATTCTTCGAACGATACTCTCCGCCGTCAAATTTATTGTACGCAGAACTCGTTAAACTAAGCTTCATTTTGCCGTCGTTAGTAAAATTGACATTATTGGCACGCCAAGTGCAATTAAACATGTTCCCATTGGAATATCCATCTGCCTTTTGCCATGTACTCGGATTGTAATAGCTTAATGGTTCCCAGAACACATTCGCTGCAAAAGCGCTTACCGAAAAAAACAGAGAAACTATGCCCGTGATCACCAGTGTAAACCAATACTTCTTCTTCATAAATACACCTCCAAGAATAATTTCAAATATGAACAAAGTTGTGGAATGCGTTTTCCAGCAACGTGATAGAGTCTGCCGAAACCAATTAATAGAGCTTGCCTGGACATTTCACTGCCGATTGCGCTCACTTGGACTAAAAGGGCGGATCTCTCGATTTTACAAAAGGTCCAAAACAACTACTGTTTCGACGAGCAATCATAATGAAAATTCAATGAAATCCACGTAGGCATCCCAAGTGCCATCATCGCTCGTCAAGGTGAGTTTGATATCCTGATCTCCAGTAGCGTGAGTAATATTCGACAAGGTTTGGACAGTCGGCGTTTTGCCTGTGAACTTGAAAGAACCTACAGTCACTCCTCCAATAACCAAGTCTACCTTGGCCGTACCAGTATTACTTGAAGCCCCCCGCACTGAGATATTATGCGTAGGGTTGGCAAAATACTGTGAATATGCAGCGTAGTCAGCATTGGCATACAGAGCGACGCCGTCAAATGGTGCGCTGATCTTGCCTGCATAAGTACCGCCAATATTCATATTCTCGGCTTCAACCTTTGTTACTGTATTCCCCCCCGTGTTGGGAGTGAACTGCCAAGCATCCAAATTCATTAGATTGCCGTTACTTGACCCAGTAAACACCAGATAAACGTTGTGAACTCCAGTTGCATTATTGATCGTGGTCTCTACTTCTCTCCAGGTCTGCATGCCTCCAGTTGACGGCACTTTCAAGGAACCGACTAGAGGACCTGTTTCACTGTCAAGCCGAACTTCAATGTTGCCACCGACATTTGTGGCCACATTAGCTTTGAACGTCTTCGCTCCGGTTGAGCCAAAATCAGCCTTTCCAACAGCGATCCAGTCCCCATTATGGATGTTGGTTACATCCAGATTGCTAATCGGGCCGCCGCTGGCTTGCGTGGGTTCGGTCGTAACACCTGCTTGCCACGCAATGGTCTCCGCTTCAACTCTGGTATACGGGTTTATATTGGAGAGCTGAGCGATTCCTGTCATATTCCCCTGCACCTCAGAGATGCTTCCGTCCTCCTTGTGCACAAGCTTATTAATATGCGGAGAGCGATAGCCTTTTCCATCTCCAATTTGAGCTTTGCTGACCGTTTGGGCATGGTACACCACATACCATTCATTCTTGAAATTAAATACAGCATGGTGGTTGTTGCCGCCAACGCCGAAGAACGTATACGGATTTTTTAGGAAATGACCTTTATAAGTGAAGGGACCCATCGGGTTATCACTAACCATATAGCCGATTTCACCTGCTGGGTACTGTTGAGGGTGTTTTCCGGCAAAGTTCATACAGTACGAATAATAGTATTTGCCGTTGTGCTTATGAATACCGGAATCCTCAAACAGGTAAGGAGCATCTATAGTGGTGGCGTTTCCAATAACGCTTGTCATATCTGCGCCTAATTTGATGACTCTGGCGGTTTTCGGATTTGCAATGGAAGCCGGATCGGATTCATTAGGAATTCCGCCACCGCTATACAGGTATCCCGTTCCATCATCATCTACCAGTACAGCTGGGTCAAAAAGCCAAGTCACGCCAGCCATCCCAGGTGTACTATGTGTCACAAGTGCTTTGCCAAGGGGATCTGTCCAAGGCCCAATAGGCGTGTCCGCTGTCAGGACACCAATCCCTGCTCCCCCATTGGCGAAATATAAAAAGAACTTGTCTCTGCCATTTATTTTTTTATGCGCAACCGCTGGAGCCCACGAGTTAGAGGCCCATTTGGCAATGCCTCTTCCACTGTTTTTGTTGTTGGCACCTGCAACTGGTATCGTTCCGTGATCCGTCCAGTTCACCATGTCTGTGGAAGATATGACCTGAATGCGATCCAGCGCACTGAAGTCGTTCTCTTTAATCGATCCATCCTTGTTATACACGTACGTATCGCTTGACATGTAGATATACACTCTTCCATCATATACCAATGAGTAGGGATCAGCTCCCAATTTATGATCCATTAGTGGGTTGGAATTTCCAGGCTGTTTAGCCAGTGGTCGATTCGCAGCATCTACATTTATCCCAGGAAAGAGACTCAGCAATAAAGCGAAGGAAAGAAATAAAACTAGATATTTTCTTATCATAGACATAACCTCCGTTTTTTTATATGGTCTAAAGCCGAGCTATCCGTAAATTTATCAGACCTATGAATATGCTCAGACTTCTACCCGTAAGGAAAACTGCCGTAAAAATTGATAAGAGGTAGAATCAGGTTGTAATCGCTTACAATTTTATTCTTTTAGATGCACTTTACGAGAGGAAACACTATATACGTATCGTCGTATCTATGCAGTAAACTTCAGTATTAATCGAATAAAGTATAGAAATGTAAAATAATAAGCATAAATATGTATTATTATTCATAATATTGGCTTTATTTGGCATAATCATAACATGATCTATCAAATATGACAATATCATTCTAAATTAAAAAGAGCACATCACAAGGGATGAAACCTAGTGATGTGCTCCGTAAATTATATTAAAATTCTTGTGCTGCCAATATGGCTTGACGAATGGCTTGCTCCTTTATGCTCTGTGCTTGGTCCGGCTGTTCACTGATACCTTCAACAAAAATAGCCTGTACATCATCAATACCCAGCAAATTCATGATAGCTTTTACATAACTGTGGCTGTACTCTACATCTTTAAACTTCCCGTGGGAGAGAACGGTTCCGGAAGCCTGAATGTGCATCACTCTTTTACCTTGCTGGGTCCCCGTCAAACCAGACAAACCCCGTAGCCCATTATCGGATCGCTTAATGGTTTTTCCTGTAACTGTAACTGCGTCAATGTACGCTTTCAGCACCGACGGAAAAGATAAATTCCATACCGGATTGACAATGACGATCTTATCCGCCGCTATGAATTGATCGACAATCTCGCGCATCCGCTCCGCTTTGACCTTAGACTCCTTACTCAATTCATCGAAGGAAGGACCACTTGGCGGTTGCCCCCAACGTCTTAAAAGATCAGCGTCGATTTGCGGAAGATCCATGCACGGCGTGCTGGGCTGTACAGCCATCAGGAGTGATTTAACTAAGTCAGGTTTAGTAGTAAATCTCTTGTCCCAGCACCCGATTTATAGCCTTGATAAAGGCGAGATAACCACCATCGGGATCGGTTCGATGCGGAAGAGCCAAAAGCATTGTTTCTTTAATTTGGTTATCGTCTAACTCATAGCTGTTTGTCAGAATTTCTGTGATCTCATCCACGGGTGTACCAAAAGCAAACTTCTGAGCTGCTCTATAGATTTCATAGTTCTCATAGATATCTCTCTGTACCATTTTCCGCATATCGATAAAATCATATATTTTTTTAACAGAATACAACACCACCAGCACAGTTAAGATCAGACCTGTCATTGTTAAAGTTTCATTCATTCCCGCCAAACCTCCTAATTCCTCCTAACTTCCGGGTTAAGCGTAACATTTTCACCATTAGTTTAGGATTAGGGTTTTCATATAGATATAAAGATTCCCTTAAGATTTAGATGGCTGATAAAAAATAAAAAGACCCTGCCCATCAGGGCACGGCCTCTAATTACATTTTGGCATTATTGCCTAAGTATCTTCTCCAACCTGAAGCATGCGGTAACCAACTCCGATATGAGTTTGAATAAACTTTGACTGTAATGATGTTTTTTCTATTTTTTTTCTGAGCGTTGCCATAAACACACGCAGGGCAGGAATATCATATGCATGGCTGCCCCAGATTTCATGCAGAATAAAATTATGGGTCAATACTTTGCCTACATGCTTTGCTAGCAGGCAAAGCAGTTTATATTCGCTTGGGGTCAGATGAACTTCTTTTTCACCGATCCATACACATCCTGCTGCATAATCAATTTTCAAATTTCCATTGGTAAAGCTGGAAGCATCCTTCAGGATCTTATCGCTGTTAAATCGAATTCTTCGTAAACTGACTCGAAGTCTGGCCAGCAATTCTTCTACACTGAAGGGCTTTGTTAGATAATCATCTGCTCCGGCATCCAGAGCATCTATTTTATCCCGATCTTCGCTGCGTGCGCTGACCACGATAATAGGCATATTCGACCATTCACGAAGTTTTTTTATGATATCTACACCGTCCATATCCGGCAACCCTAAATCCAGAATCATGAGATCCGGCCGCCTGGATACTGCTTCCAAAATTGATGCTTCGCCTGTTTCAGTCGTATGGTATTTATAGCCCTGTGTCTCCAGCGTTGTCGTGATCAGCTTACGAATGGGTTTATCATCTTCCACAACAAGAATAAAGGGTTTATTCATGAATATTCACTTCCTCAGCTTGCAGGGTAAAATAAAAAACTGCCCCTTTGGGGACATTGTTATGAACACCAATGGTACCGCCATGGGCATTCACAATTGATTTGCACAGAGAAAGTCCCAATCCTAACCCACGACGTCCGTCCCCATGAATGTTATCCGCCGTATAAAACATATCAAACAGCTTGTCCTTCACTTCTTCTGAAGGAATACCAGGCCCATCATCGGAGATTTCTACAACGACCCTATGTCTCTCACGTCTTGCAGAAATCATGATATGGGAGCCATCTTGGGTATACTTGATTGCATTATCAACCATATTGATTAAAACCTGAATAATAAGCCGGGAGTCCATTCGAGCCATCATCAACTCATCATCCAAATTCGTTTGAATGACATGCTTCACGCTGTTACGATTCACATGAAGTAGAGCCTCCGAAATGATTTCCTCCATTAATTCTGCCTGAAAATTCAGATTTAGATTACCATTTTCGATTCGACTCATGGAGAGTAAATTTTCTACTAAATTGATTAGCCACATGGAATCGTCATATATATCCGAATACAGATCTTTTTTTTGTTCATTGTTTAGTACCTCAGAGTTCCCAAGAAGAATCCCCGCATTGCCCGAGATGCTGGTAAGCGGAGTGCGCAAATCATGAGAAATGGATCGAAGCAGACTGGCACGCAGTTGCTCCTGCTGGATTTGCATAGAGATCTCTTGTTGCTTTTCATTCAGTTTTTCTTTTTCCAACGCCAGCGCGCATTCTCCCAGCATGGCAAGCATTAGGCTATTTTCAAAAACTTCTAAAGGTTCTTCCTGGTCCATTACAATTGCTGCCACCGCAAGAACCTGATCTCCTCCACGCACCGCATGATATAGGCACTTAGCGCCAAAAAAAGTATCGGTCGTAGCTCCTGCACGCTTGTTGTTCTTATACACCCACTCTGCAACCGCACGTTCGTTGTCTCCTATGTAGACCTCTGGATCAAATGCAGATTCTTTCTTTGAAAAAACCTGCGGCGCCAACAGTTCTCCCTGGTGAACAGAATAAAAAATAACCGTTCTATCCAATAACTTCACCATTTGATACGCCATTTCATTAATAATATCCGAGGAATCTTTAGCCTGTTGCAATTTCCGGCTTGTTTCCAGAAGCACCTCGGTACGATAAGCTTTATGTGCGGATTGCCGTGCTTGCTCTCTTATTCGCATGGTCAATGTACTTGTCATAAAAGAAGCAGTCAGCATGACCAGAAAGGTGACGGGATAGCCTGAATCATAAGCCTGTAAAGAATAATAAGGCTCGGTAAAGAAATAATTAAACACGAGTACACTCATAATAGAAGAAATGGCACTATACATTCTGCCCTTGGTCACCATTGCATTTAACAAAACCCCAAGTATGTACACGGTGATAATGTTGGCTTCTCGGAATTCCAAATATTTAAACCACAAGCCAATGATTGTGCATATAGCCAAGATAGCAATCGTCTTGATAGTATCAGCTAGCGATAGATTGGGATATTTTGCGTAATAATTCATTTTTTTATAGAGGGAAGGATCAGTAAAGGGAATAATATAGATCTCAGTGTTAGGGAGCAAGGCCGTTAGTTTGTCCATAACATTGGTTTTTACAAGTCTTCTCTTCTTGTAGGGAGAGCGTCCTAGGACAATTTTTGATACATGGCTTGTTTTCACGTATTCGGCAATCTGCCCTGGAATATCGTCTCCATACATCGTGGCAATATGTGCACCCATTTGCTCGGCTAGTCTAAGGTTTTCCCTTAACTTCGTTTTATTTTTTGGCGTCAATTCTCTCGCTTCCTGCGTTTCCACAAACAGCGTGGTGAAATGACCATGAAAAGCTGCCGCCATTCTCGCTGCTGTTCGAATCACTTTCTTATTGGAAGCAGCCGCAGACAAAAAGACCAGAATATGTTCTTTTGAATCAAATTCATTGGTTTTTGCCTGATCACTGATTTGCACCGCAATTCGATTTAACTGGCTTGCTGTATTACGCAAAGCAATTTCACGAAGAGCCGTCAGCTTTTCCTTGGTAAATATATGAGCTTGTATATTCTCACTCTCACGATAAATCTTTCCCCTATACAAACGTTCTATTAAATCATCCGGTTCAATATCGACTAATTCCACCTGATCAGCACGGTCAAATACACTGTCCGGTATGCGTTCGTTAACGGAAATGCCAGTAATGGAGTATACAATGTCCGTTAGGCTTTCGATCTGCTGGATATCTATCGTCGTATATACATGAATTCCTGCGCGAAGAAGCTCCTCCACATCCTGATATCTTTTTCTATGGCGGCATCCTGCCGCGTTGGCATGGGCCAAATCGTCTAATAAAATAAGGTCAGGTCTTCTCTGGAGTGCTTGGTCAACATCAAATTCCTTAGTAGAGGATTCTTCACCTGAAATTTCGATGTAAGGAAGAAGTTCAAGTCCTTCCAACAGCGCCGCTGTGTACGGCCGATCATCATGTTCCATATATCCAATCACGATATCCATACCCTCTTTTTGCTCTTCGTGGGCGGCGCTAAGCATCGCACAGGTCTTCCCAACACCTGGCGCATATCCTATAAAAATTTTCAGTCTTCCTCTTCTTTTCCTTACAGGCATGTCAGTATTTCGATCACGTATGGACCCGGCATCGTTCTGCTGTGCTGCCATCCTGTGCCCACCCTCTATTTATATTCTCTCCACTCCTTAGTATATCATGAGCAAAATCAGTACCGTATTATGAATTTGTCTACAGCATTAAGATTGCATTAAGATTCGATCTAAAGTCACTTTCTCTCCCCTCCATTTGCATCAAATCATTCAGTGTTTTCACCAGTCCTTGTTTTTAGGGAACCGACTACCACAAGGGGTATATTTTGGGTATGCGAGGACAAAATATGCTTTATCAGTAAATAAGGGGAAGTGAACTAGTGTTGTCAGATTGGATTAGGGACGTTCTGAAACCTGGAAACAGGCATAAACAGGATACTAAGAAATCCAAGCAGCAAAACTCAGCTGACCCTATCAGTCCATCACTATCCCATACTCTGTCTTTACTCCAATTGAAACTTGGACAAGGTCCTGATTTCGTTATTCGTGATTTTTCTGAAAATCCTGCTCAAGTCGGTCATATCGCATTATGTTATATCGAAGGATTAATTGATCAGAACTTACTTTCCGATTTAATGGAAGGTTTAATTGCAGAAAAATTCTCTGAATCTTCATCTAATCTTGGTGAAAATAGCACGGTCTCGGTCTCTCTATTAAAGAAGACAATTCCAGCAGGAAATATTCAAATCATACATTCACAAAATGAAGTATATCAAGCCATCCTCTCCGGGAATGCTGTCATTGTCATCAACGGCAACAACTATGCTTTGGCAGTTTCGATCGCAGGCGGAGTAAGACGGGCTATTCAGGAACCCAGTTCTCAGACCGTAGTACGGGGTCCTAAAGAAGGATTTACGGAGGATATCTCAACCAATATCACACTGATCAGAAGAAAACTGCGGACACCTGACCTTAAATTTGAAAGTCACGTTATTGGGCGTTATACACAAACCAAAGTCATGTTAGCTTACATAGAAAATGTCGCTAATCCAGAAGTCATACAGGAAATGACAAAACGGCTTCAATCCATTGATACAGACAGCATACTTGAAAGTGGCTACATCGAAGAATTCATACAGGATGAACCCCTTAGTCTCTTTCCCACCATGCTAAACTCAGAGCGTCCGGATACAGTCGCAGGAAGCCTTTTAGACGGACAAGTAGCTGTTCTGATTGATGGGACGCCATTCGCTCTGATTGCACCTGTAACCTTCTTTAATTTTTTTCAGACGGCCGAAGACTACTACCAGAGATATGACATTTCAACTTTCTTAAGGGCTCTTCGTGTGGTATCTTTTCTAGTCTCATTGTTGCTTCCTTCTCTATTTATAGCCTTAACGAATTTCCAACAGGAAATGATCCCTACCACGCTGTTAATTACGCTGATGGCTCAACGGGAAGGAACTCCTTTTCCTGCATTATTGGAAGCTTTAATGATGGAACTGATGTTTGAAGTGATACGTGAAGCAGGTGTGCGAATGCCGCGGGTCATCGGATCAGCCGTTTCCATTGTAGGAGCTCTGGTTATCGGACAGGCGGCGGTGCAAGCTGGACTGGTCTCAGGTGCAATGGTGATCGTTGTTGCCTTCACTGCTATATCGAACTTTGTCATCCCGTATTTTGGTATGGCTTCAGCAGTCAGGTTGTTGCGTTTTGCACTTATGTTACTGGCGGGGGCTCTGGGCTTATTCGGTATTCTGATCGGAATCATCCCCCTTCTTGTTCATCTTGTGTCTCTCAAATCATTCGGAGTTGATTATTTTGTGCCCTACAGCCCCACCTTTAAATCGAATATGAAGGACCTTATCATCAGAGCCCCCTGGTGGGCTATGAAAACCAGACCTAGCGAAAAATCAGGCCATAATGAGACAAGACAGGCAGCTCACCAATACCCTGCTAGTTCGGATGATACTGAAGGTGATCATAAGTCTGATACTCAAAAATAGGAGAGATCAATGGTACGCCAAATTAAAGTTAGTTATGTTTTGTATATTGTAGTGTTATTACTTACAGGATGTGTAGATCGTACCGAACTGAATGAATTAGGCATCACAACAGCAACTGGAATTGATGGACACAAAGGTGATTGGATCAATACTTATCAAATCATAATTCCATCAGCCATGACGACAGGCTCAGGTGGCTCTTCCACTGGGGCATCTCAAAGCGCTGTACATACCTTTTCTACACAGGGAAAAACATTGAGAGAGACTGTTACGAAGAGTAGCCTGGAGTACCCACGCAGACTGTATTTTGCCCAAAATAATATACTCGTTATTGGAAAAAAAGCAGCAGAGCAAGGCATTGAAGAGATCATTGATATTTACCTCCGCAACCTTGATTCACGAGAAACTGTAAAAGTATTCATTGCCAACGGAGAGGCACGCGATTTTTTGAAAAAGCTTGTACCACCAGAGAAAATTCCTGGTCAAGCTTTAGAAAGAATTATAGAGAAAAACAGCAAATTAGGATCAATTTATCCCGCAGTATCCATGTATCAATTTATTTCGAAAATTAGCTCCGACAGTGGTGCAGCCGGTGTTCCAGAAATATCTCTTGAGGGTTCCGAGCCAGAGAAGCTAGATTCTGTTGATGTTTTCAAGGAAACCTCCGCCAAAAATAAACTCAAGTTAACGGGCTTAAGCCTTTTTCAGAAAGACAAGAGAGTTGGCTTCCTAAATGCAAAGGAAAGTATGGGGGTTTCATGGTTAAACAACCAAATTAAAAACACCACTGTAAACTATGTGGATGGAAACGTTACGTCCGCTTTCCTCATCCGGAAAGCCAAGGTTAAGGTTACGCCAATCAAGAATTCAAATCATTATTACCTCAACGTTGACGTCAAAGCTACCGGGGACCTTCTGTCAGCCTCTTCGCAAAGAGAAATGAAAGATATGCAAAGTATACATCAATTGCAGATGCAAGCAGCGGAAATAATCAAATTGCAAATTCAGGAAGGCTGGAAAGCCTTACAACAAAAGAATATCGACCTTATTGGTGTTGGAAATAAAATTCATCAAAAGCACCCAAAAGACTGGAAAAAAATAAAAGAGACATGGCCTGAAGAGTTCGCAAACATGGATATAAAAATAGGTGTAAAAATGAAGCTTGCACGTCCAGGATTATTCGAAAAATCTTTTAACGAACTGTTGAAAAATGAATAAGCAGGGAGAGGTGAATTGAAGCAATGCGTCAAAATACAATCCGAGTATCAGAGCTGATCATTTGTATGTCTTTGTTTGAGGTTGGAAGTACAACTTTGTTTTTAATGGGAGCTGAAGCAAAGCAAGATGCTTGGTTAGTTATGTTGTTAGGAGCTTTAGCAGGACTACTTCTGTTAAAGCTTCATCTTACTATTCACCATCAAGATCCTGATTTAGATTTGTTCATGTTGTTTCGCCGTTACACAGGAAAATATGTGGGTACACTCATTAACTTACTTTTTGTGATGTATTTTACATATGAAGCATCTCGGAACATACGTGATTTAGGCGAGGTAACCGTAATGACTTTGCTCCGCCAAACACCCTTGTGGATCATCATCTTGATCACAATTGTGGTTGTATCCAATACGATTCGTTATGGCTACAAAGTCTTGTTCTTGTTATGCTTATTTCTTTTCCCTTTTTTTGTACTGGGCTACGCTATAATTAGTATATTAATTCCGGCAACCGGTCTCTTTCACCTCGAAAATTCTCTTCCGGTTTTAGAGGAAGGATGGACACCCATATTTAAAGCCGCTTTTCCTGAACTTATTTCTTTTCCATTCGGACAAACTGTGATATTCCTTGTATTTTACCCGCTTGCATATAAAGGCCGGAATCTCACGAAACCCGTTTTTTTTGCCTATACAATGACCGCGCTTGCTCTAACATTTGTTAACCAATTGGAAATTTTTGTTCTCGGACCCAAGATCGCCGCCAATAGCACACTTCCTCTTTTGGAAGCCGTTCAGTTGATCGAATTAGCAGAAGTGTTCGAACGAATGGATGCCCTTTTTACCTTGCTTCTTTTTCTTGGCTTGATCATCAAAATGTCTTTATTTCTTAATGCCGCCGTGATAGGACTTGAAAAAATAACCGGAGTCGGATTTAAAAAATGGATTTTTCCCCTTGCAGCCCTTCTTTATGGGCTTTCTTTTTTGTCTCCTAATTATACTCATCACATCGTAATCGGACGGAAATTTGTACTTAATTCCTGGTTCCCTATTTTTCAAATTCTCCTCCCTTTGTTTCTATTTGTGGTTATAGTTATCAAAAAAAGAAAACAAGCCAAAAAACAGTCCTCTTCATAACAAGGTTTGTACAACAATTCATGTGCCTAAACGCAGCCGGAGGCTTCTAGTTCTAAAACATACTTTCCCGCTTTTACCATTACAAAAATTGACATCCTATATGAAAATAAGTAGTATAATTAGAAACATTTATGCAAAAATAGTTCTTCTCTCATCCCCTCTATTTAAATTCCTCATCCTATCTAATTCTAAGGAGTGAAATGTTATGCGCGTACGATCGCTAAAAGCAGGTACAAGGAATGTAATCAGTGGCTATTACAAATGGATCGCGGCTGGTATGGTTTTAACTTTTACGGGATGCTCGCTTGCCTCCGCTGCTCCTTCGCCCTCCTCTTCCATTAAAAGTAGTGAACCTACCTCCTCCCTCGTTACATTTCAATTGCAAGAAGCTACGATTGCTCAGATGCAGGACGCGATGAAGTCAGGAGCAATGTCGAGTGTCGAACTCACGGCCATGTACCTTAACCGGGTATATGCCTATGATTCTAGTGGCATTCGGCTAAATTCTATCCCGGTTCTGAACCCTGGCGTACTAAAAGAAGCTGCGCAGGCTGATCGACTAAGGGCGCAGGGTGTTAATACCGGACCCCTGCAGGGCATACCCTACACGGTTAAAGACAGCTACAAGGTTAAGGGTCTCACTGTCGCTGCTGGATCTCCGGCTTTCAAAAACCTGATGGCAAAGGATGATGCCTTTACAGTAGAGAAGATACGCAAATCCGGTGGGGTGCTCATTGGTAAAACCAATATGCCGCCAATGGCAGCGGGGGGAATGCAAAGAGGCGTTTATGGTCGTGCTGAAAGTCCGTACAATCCAGATTATTTGGCTGCAGCCTGGTACTCTGGCTCTTCTAACGGATCTGGCGTATCAACAGCCGCCAACCTCGCTGCTTTCGGTATGGGGGAAGAAACGGTATCCTCTGGAAGATCACCAGCATCCAACAATGGTTTAATTGCTTACACACCATCGCGAGGCCTAATCTCCATTCGGGGGAATTGGCCGCTCTTCCCTATACGGGATGTCGTTGTCCCACATACG
Organism: Paenibacillus ottowii; assembly: GCF_006874425.1. Lineage (GTDB taxonomy): Bacteria > Bacillota > Bacilli > Paenibacillales > Paenibacillaceae > Paenibacillus > Paenibacillus ottowii. Next base: position 41,657 of record NZ_VIJZ01000015.1, on the reverse strand, counting down.
AGGACTGTCGAGGACATGCTCCGTTTGCTTGACGTGATCGTTGTAGAGGATAAGATCACCAAGGGCGATTTCTGGCGAGAACAGAAAGCCGTTCGCCTCCCTTCTGTCAACAGTGTACGTCCCAATTCCTATCTGGAGTTGCGAGATACCCAAGCTTTGAAAGGCAAACGCATCGGTGTTCCGAAGATCTATATCGGTAAGGACCCAGAAACTTCAACTCCGATCAAATTCAGACCTTCAATACAAGCATTATGGGAAAAAGCTGTAAAGGATTTAACTGCTCTGGGAGCTGAGGTTGTGGAAGTTGACTTCCCCCTGCAAGTGAACAGCGAAAAGGACCGACCAACTGCGAAAACACCTGAAGAACGAGGGTTGATGCCAGCAAAGTGGAGTGAAAAGGAATTCGGACTGCTTAATCCTTATGCAGCTGAGGAGTTCCTTAAAAGTGTAGGCGATCCGAATTTCCCGTCATGGGCAAATATCGATCCCGCAACCGTCTTTCCGAATCCGCCCGGTTCGGTGGATGCCAAACGTGGCAGAGACCTTGGCCACTATGACGTATTCATTGACACCATCAAGAAAGGCGTTACTCCATACGAACAAATTCCTCAGTTTTATGAAGGGCTGCGGGGGCTTGAGAATGTTCGAAAGATTGATTTTGAAGACTGGATGAAGCAAAATAACCTTGATTTTATTGCATTCCCGGCAAATTCGAATATCGGCAAAGCGGACTCCGATGTGAATGAAACGTCCTATGAGGAAGCGTGGGAGAATGGCAACTATTTCTCCAATACAAATTTCCTTTTACGCGAATACGGAATCCCAAGTGTGTCTGTGAGCATGGGTGCTATGAAGGATACTGGTATGCCTGTGAATCTGACGATGGCAGGTGCCGCATACAGCGATAATGACCTGCTTCGTTACGCTTATTCCTATGAACAGGCAACCAAAAAACGTCCTATTGCAGCACGTACGCCAGCACTTGAGGGTGAAACCTTTTCATATAACCCGCATACTACTCTCCCCCCCTCTAAACGGAAGGAAACAGAAGCTCCTGCTCTTAAGTTGAATGCTTCGATCAAGGACGATGTTCTTGCTTTAGAAGGTTCAGTCACAGACCAAAGTGGTATCGCGCAGCTTAAAGTTTATGTCAATGGCATTCGTATCGGTATTACAGAAGATAAAGCCAACTGGTCAGCAACACTTTCAACTACTAAATACAAACAGAGTGGTGTCTCCCAAGCCGATACGCTGCATGTTCTTGTGCTGGCCAAGGATATCTACGGAAATACCTCTGCTCAAGTCAAGTCTGTCACTTTACCCCAATGACGGAGATTCTCCTTAGAGAAGCTATTGCTGAAGCTGGCCTTAGACAAATATTGAGCTTGGCAGGCTACTCGTCCCTATGTTAATGAGTCAGCGTTAAATATAGCAGGTGCATCGCAAGAATTTAATATTTAAATGAGCAAACTCCCTCGCTGCTTTCGTAGTAGAGGGAGTTTGTCTTTCGTCGAGGTCACTATTCAGCTTACCAGCTTTAGACCAATCGCTGAGCCAAGTACCATCGTAATGAACAAAATTCTGGTAGTATTACGCGGTTCACCATATAAGATCATACCCAATAAAGCTCCGCCCGAAGCCCCAATCCCGGTCCAGACAGCATAGGCTGTTCCCATGGGCAGTGCTTTCATGGCTAGGTTTAGAAAGAAAAAGCTCAAACCAAAGCCTCCAAGCAAGTAGATCATGGACAGGAAATTCCGGTCTTTATGGAGCTTATTAATCATGAGGACTCCAATCATTTCAAATACACCTGCCAAAATTAGAAATACCCAGTTCATACGTTAGTGCATCTCCTTTTCTTGTTTCTTCTCTTTGCTCTGGATATTGAGTCCTACAACTCCCAGCAGAAGCAGCCCGATCAGCATTAATTTAGAGACCTGTACCTCAGCACCAAACAACAATATTTCTGCCAATACAGTTCCGGCTGTTCCCAAACCGACAAACACTGCATATACGGTTCCAACCGGAAGGGTGCGGGAAGCCATAATCATAAGTATGAAACTTACAAAAATAGCAACTAAAGTCCCTCCCCATTCTAACCATCCACTGGCATGTTTCAGTCCGATAACCCATGCAACTTCAAATAATGCGGCAATTACAACCGATAACCATGTCTTGTTCATTCTATGCTTCCTCCTTTTTGATCACGCTGCAAATGTAATATGGTTCTAAAAGCAGCAATTGAAAAAAGCCTGAGATCATACTGCATACAGCAGTTTTTCTCCCAGGCTTTTATCCCTCCGTGACACAGTACAACGACTGTGAGTTTTCTCTCGGACCAGCCGATATGACATCGCGGAACCCTAGAAAACATTTTTGTATTCAATTATAGTATGATTATTTTGGTCATTATTAAATCAGTCTGTTCTTCATCACCCATATAAAAAGAGTGTGCACCCGTTTGAACAAACCCCATTTTCTCATAAAAAGCAATGGCATTTTTATTTTTTTCCCATACACCGAGCCAGACCTTCTGTTTTTTGAGTCCCAGTGCAATTTCTATTGCTTTATTTATCAGACATTTACCAAGCCCATGTTTTTGAAATTTGTTTTTTAAATAAATCCTTTCCACTTCGAGTGACTCATCACCCATTTTTTCGGATTGGGCATCGTTTATATTTACTTTTAAATATCCAGCAAGTTCTTCATTAAAATAGATGAAAAAGAATTCTGAACAGACATTGGACAATTCTTTATCAAGCTGTTTCGAGTCAAATGCTTTTTCTAGATAGGCTTGCATATTTTCAGGTGAATTTTGATCTTTAAAAGTATCATTAAATGTTTCGATGCTTATTTCTTGGAGTAATCGTAAATCTCTATGACTGCATTTGACCATTTTCACATTCATTCTAAATATATCGCTCCTTCGTATAAATCAATCAGTAATTTCTTTTGTTCCCTTTTTTCACAAATTCCCATTCATCACTTATATTTTTTCTTACTCTTTGCAGAAGATTAAAAATGGTGTTTATTTCACTTTCCGAAAATCCCGCTAATGCAACATTGTCCGAATGATCATGCTCTCTTTTTATAAAAGGATAAACATTGTCCCCTTTTTCTGTTGGAAAGAGTTTATTAATTTTTTTGTTATGCTGATCCTCTTTCTTTTCAATAAATCCGTTGATGACGAGTTTATTAATAGCGCGAGATGCGGTTGTTCGATCTACTTTTATCATCTCAGCTAACTTTTCTTGAATAATCCCTGGGTTTTCACATATTCGTACCAGGTATAAATACTGTCCTTTTGTAAGGTCATATTCCTTGAATTCAATATTACTAATAGAGTCTAAAGCCCTTGCTATCATTCCAATTTCACGAAGTACTTCTTTCATAATGAACTCCTTTGTCTCCCCATTTTGTTGCATTTGCAATAAACGTGGTATATATTAAATCTACCCTATTTTTGTTGCATTTGCAATATTAAATTATGAAAAAGAGGTCGAGTACAGTGAAATATGTGTTTTTTGTAACAGGAATCTTCATATTATCCCTTGGTATTTCTTTCACTATACAATCAGACCTTGGGACCTCGCCTTTTGATGCGCTTTTGGTAGGGCTTTCCACAAATGTGGGGCTTACTGTAGGAAGTTGGGAAATCATAATGGCATTAATATTGATCTGTTGTAATTCACTTCTAAAAAGACATAGACCTGAAGTTTTGGGGTTATTAACAGCATTTGTAACGGGGATTGCTATTGATATGTGGCTTTTTTTATTGCGGGATCTAATAATACCTGAGTTATGGTACAGCAAAGTTGCTTGTTTTGGAATGGGTTTGGTAGTTGTGGGGTTAGGAACTGCAACGTATTTACAGACAAACTTTGCGCCCATCCCAGTTGATCGATTAACTATAATCATACAGGAGTTAACTAGAACAAATCTGTTTTTTTCGAGAACACTCATTTACCTCATATTCTTGATCATCGCGTTAATTTTAAATGGACCCGTTGGTATTGGAACTTTGTTAACTGTTTGTCTGGGAGGGCTAATGCTCAATTTTTTTATGCCACTTACTAGAAAGGCATTAGACCGCATATTAATACACTCTGGTACATCACCAAATCATGATAAAGATAAAAAGCATACAACGAACCTGAGCTGATGGCTAGTTTCTCTAAAAAATTGGTACAGTTATTTGTCTCTTAATTGCTGTCCATTCAGCTGAGGGAATTCTCGTAATGACAAGTATTAGTGCGATTCGTACTTTAGATGTACTTCGATTAGCGGAAGATGCACAGAGAGCAGGAGCAAGTGCAGTACTGCTAGCCTCTATTTCCTATCAAGCACAAACGAATGAAGAAGTATTTTCACTCTATGAACAGGCAACAAGCTCACTCTCCATCCCACTTTGTGTCTATGAGAATCCAGGTACCTCCCATTTTCATTTCAGTGATGAATTGCACGGCCGAATTGCTGAGTTACCTCATGTTCATTGTATTAAGATCTCTGGAGTACCTAACGATCCCGAAGCAGTCAAGACACGCATTAAAAAATTACGAGAGTTCATTCCTCCCCATGTAACTATAGGAGTAAGTGGGGATTCATTTGCAGTTACTGGCTTAAATGCAGGTTGTGAAGCATGGTACTCCGTTCTCAGTGGTTTGTTCCCAAAGACGTGCCTAAAAATGACACGGTTAGCCCAGGCGGGTCTTGCTGACGAGGCAGAACAGCCCTCTACACTGCTTCAACCTATTTGGTTGTTATTTCATCAATATGGCAGCTTGCGTGTTGCTTCAGCAGCAGCCGAGATAAGTGGCTTGATCTCAAGTCCTGTACAACCATTGAATCCATCAGCTAGAGAACACTTGCAACTCATACTAAAGGATATTCAGGAATAAATTTTTTCTTTGCCTGTTTTATCGAAAGAAGAGCGGAATCTCAATATGCATCTAAATTCCGCTCTTTCACCTGAAGGTGCTGGTTTAACTTAGGATTGTCTTCTTATTGAATCCGTCCAAAGGGCATCCTCAGGCGTTAATTCGTCCCCTATTGTAATAAAGATCCGGTCGACTCTAAGTTGCGACTTTCGAGCTAAGATCGAAAACGATGATCACCACAATCGAAGATATCGCCAAGTCGTTTTACATATCCAAATATTATTTATGCCATCGTTTTAAAGAAGTCACGGGACTTACGATTATTCAATATTTAAATCATATTAAGATTCAACAGGCTTGCTACTTGCTGATCCACACAAAGTTAACGATAATTGAGATTGGTAACGAATGTGGCTATAACTCGTCAATGTGCTTTTAGGCTAAAATTCATGGCAGCTTGTGAAACGTGTATAAGCGTAATACGGATTTATATTCCAACGAAAAGAGGGATGCCAAATGACTAGTCTTCCCCTGCATCCGGCTTTGTCCGGAAAAATAGTTGTGGTAACCGGCGGTTCCGGTGTGCTGTGCAGTTCCATGGCCAAGGAGCTTGCCCGCCAGGGTGCCAAGGTCGCCATTTTGAACCGTACTGTTGACAAGGGCGATTTGGTAGCAAAAGAAATCTGTGAGCGTGGCGGAGAATCTATCGCGGTTGCCTGTGATGTGACCGATGTTGAAAGCATGAAACAGGCTGAGGAAACGGTCAGCCGTCTGCTTGGTCCGTGCGATATTTTAATCAATGGAGCAGGCGGCAACCACCCAAGTGCGAATACGAGTCTGGAAATGTTTCATCTAAAAGATCTGGACCAGTCTGACATTACTACATTTTTCGATCTCAGCGTGCCTGGCTTCCGTCATGTGCTTGATTTAAATTTTATCGGGACTTTAATTCCAACACAGGTTTTTTCTAAAGGCATGATCGGACGACCTGGCGCTGTGGTCCTTAACATATCCTCCATGAGCGCTCCCAGCCCGATGACCAAGGTTCCCGCTTACAGTGCTGCCAAAGCTGCTATCAACAACTTCACCCAGTGGCTGGCCGTACATCTAGCCGAATCTGGCATTCGGGTGAATGCCATTGCCCCCGGATTTTTCCTGACAGAACAAAATCGGCAATTGCTGACCAACGAGGACGGCTCGCTTACTGAGCGCTCGGCCAAGATCATTGCCCACACTCCGATGCGTCGTTTCGGTGAACCTGAAGATCTCCTCGGAACGCTGCTTTGGCTGGCCGATGAAACCACCTCTGGTTTTGTGACCGGAGCAGTTATTCCTGTAGATGGCGGTTTCATGGCCTATTCAGGGGTATAGATCCTGCATGCTCAAGCCCTTGCCCTTCTATTTTACAATTATGAAGCGGCAAGGGATTTATTGTGCCAACAACGCGCGTGTGTACCCTGCATTCTTTCAGCTCTTGCTACAATAAAGTTGTTTAATTTATCATATCCACTTATGCGTATATTCAAGGAGCATTCTATCTATCTTGTATACAAGATCACGAATGCTGATGAAAATTCCACCAATCCATTCAATTCCCCCAACTCGTTGAAACCGTGCGCATGAGTTAACCACTTTTCAATATTTATAAATTATTTGAAGGAGCAACGTCATTTCTTAATATAGTCAGCGAACTGCCGGAGAAATTCGAGAGAATGCATATCCTTTCTAAGGTGATGGTGAATCAGATCATCCATTTTGCTTGTCTCGTGATTCAACATATACTTCAGCATAGATTGGTGTTCATGCCAGATTTCCATCAGCTTTCCTGTTCCCAGCATGTGAAGCTTGCGATATCTGATATAGTGAACATTTGAATGCTGAATCAACTGCCAAAGAAACTCCCGGCCCACCAATTGGAACATAGTATGGTGGAACTCATCGTCCAAAATAAGAAATTGATCCGTAGCATGATCTTCATCAATAACAGCCTTCTGTCTGTCCAGAATTTCGCTCAGCTTCTGTATATCGCTTAATGCAACTTGCGTAGAAAGCTCCTTCATAATCTCTTTTTCCAGTGCGCTTCTCAAGTAGCTCATTTGTTCTACGGACTCCAGATCAATGTAAGAGACAACGTTCCCCTTCTTGGGATAAATATCAATGTAAGCTTCCAGTGCAAGCTGCTTCAAAACATCGCGCAGCGGGGTTCTGGACAACTGAAAACGTTCCGATAAGGTCGTCTCACTGAGCAAAGTACCCGGCTTTAAGGTCAACGACAAAATATCATTTTTCAGAAGCTGCTTGATTTCTTCCTTCGTAAACATATCATTCCTGCCTTCACTTTATAAATCTGGTTTTATTATAAAACATTTTAGCGTGATAAACTCTTCTTAAATGTTCATTGACAAGGGCAAACTTTGTACTTTATGATCAAAGCAATCTTGTATACAAGATGAATCGATAAGATTAGGGAGGGTATCGTTATGAACATGACCTGGAGATGGTATGGGGAAGGCAACGACAATATTACACTGGACCATATCCGGCAAATTCCGGGGGTTATGGGCATTGTCTGGTCATTACATGAGAAGGTCGCTGGTGAAGTATGGGAAATGGAGCGAATTGAAGAGGTAGCTGATCAGATTACAAGCAAGGGCTTTAGTACGGCGGTCGTAGAAAGTGTAAATGTCCACGATGATATCAAAATCGGCTTGCCATCCCGCGATCAATATATTGACATTTATATCGACACCATTCGCAAATTGGCCAAAGTGGGCGTCAAGGTGATTTGCTATAACTTTATGCCTGTCTTTGACTGGACCAGAACGGAGCTGTATAGAGAGTTGCCTGACGGATCCAACGCTCTCTTTTATGAAAAGGCTGCCATTACCGATAATCCCCGCCAAATGGTGGATCGGATTCTTAAGGGAGCCGGGAAGTTCACAATGCCGGGGTGGGAGCCGGAACGGTTGGCAAGACTGGATGAGCTGTTTGCTGCTTATGCGGATGTCACCGAAGACAAGCTATTTGACAACCTAAAGTATTTTCTAGAGCGCATCATCCCGGTCTGCGAGGAGGTTGACATTAAGATGGCCATTCATCCTGACGATCCGGCATGGCCTATCTTCGGGTTACCAAGAATTGTCCGGAGTCGTGAGACCATCGGGCGTATCCTGGATGCAGTGAACAGTCCCTATAATGGTCTAACCTTCTGCACAGGTTCACTAGGTACTAATCCTGAGAATGATTTGCCAGCTATGATTCGGGAATTCCATGATCGTATTCATTTTGCACATATTCGCAATGTTAGAGTGTTTGAGAATGGCGATTTTATTGAAGTGTCACACCGCGGAAAGGACGGAAGCGTCAATATACCAGAAGTAGTAAAAGCTTATTATGAAAGCGGATTCCAGGGATATGTACGCCCTGATCATGGCAGACATTTATGGGGGGAGGAAAAGAATTGTCGACCAGGCTATGGTTTGTATGACCGTGCACTTGGAGTCATGTACTTGCTTGGTGTCTGGGATAGTCTCGCTTAAGGCAAAAGAGTGAAATAGATGTTTCAATTGCTCCCACTAACGGCGATCTGCTAAAAAATAGTATAACTATCGTCAGGAGTGGACTCGTAAAGTCCTTGATGATATTCACACCACCCTTCCTTACAGGCACAGTCTGCTTTTCGGGAGCTGGGATTAGCCGACATGGAGATGATCGTTACCTCCAGGCAACGTTACGGCTCCCTTTGTCACTGCTGAGGTTAGCAAGTATTTGGTGTTTTGGTTTCAGTACATTGCAACTTTTCCTTCCAAACGTATGAAATATCCCCTCCAATGTTTTTTAATCAACCGTTCATTTGAAGTATGAATCAATGTCTAAATCGAAGTCAATTGTACGAAAGTACAGGCGAATAATCTATCTTTCCTATTATAACCCTGATAGTCATCCTCAAAATAAAAATGATATGTATCACAGTTCATGAAGCATATTACTAAGAGTATAGCTATTTATTTTTACATTTTCTGTTGAATTTTGTATATACTTTTCCAGAGTAATGGTATATTCTAGTAAAAACGATGCTCATATAAAAAAATATGACCTTATGGAGGGACAGGCCTTGAAGAGACTTTTTGCTTTAAGTTGTGCTTTCTATCTGTTAATCGGCGTCACCAGTGTCGTGCTTGGGGCATTACTGCCGACTTTGCTGCCTCACTATGGACGGGGATACAGCGATGGTGGATTACTGCTGTTCTTGCAGTTTTTCGGCTTTCTTGTCGGCGTTCTGCTCACTCCCTTCATGGCTCTACATATGGGCCGCAAATCCATGCTTGCTATTGCCTTGGGGAGTATTGTCATCGCATGTACTATCTTGGGTGTACTGCCCTCATGGAATTGGGTCATCGTAATGGCCATCTGCATTGGCTTCGGCTCAGGCATTATTGAATCATCCATCGGAGCGTTTACAATTGAGTTTACGGAGGAGCAAAAAGCCGTGGCCATGTCCAAGCTGGATGTCTATTTTGCACTTGGTGCACTGCTTATGCCTGCCATCGTTAGCCTATATATCTGGTTTGGAATATGGAATCTAACTTTTTACACCATCTCCTTTCTTACTTTTATCCTATTGCTATTTTGGCTTACCATGCCTGTTTCCGCCTCCACTCACCTCACCCAAGCAGACATCCGAACTACTGAGCGTTCAGTTGAACAAGCTCGTTACTCAGGACAGCACCGTGTATTGCTAGGAATCTTCATTATTTTCTTCTTTGTTTATATGGGTCTTGAACTGGGGCTCATGAACTTCCTACCTTCTATTCTGACAGAAACGCTACAACTTCAGGGATCTGTTGCCTCGCTAGGTGTTAGCGTGCTTTGGATTGCTATGATCATTGGTCGTATGTTCTCAGGAAAGATTGCAGAATCAGCAGGATATATTCCTTATCTGTTATGGAGTGCAATTGGAACTTTCTGTTTTCTGGTTGCCATGGTGTTTATATCTAGCCAATGGGTTACATACCTTCTCATTTTTGGTGCAGGCATATTCATGTCTGGCCTCTTCTGTATCGCGCTTGTCTACGCCAACGTACTGATTCCAGGAATGACCGAACGGACGACCAGCATTCTGATTGCGTCAGGCGGAATTGGCGGATCGGTGCTTCAATATGTTATAGGCTGGAGCATGAGCGAATGGCCGGTGGCGGCTAGCCTCTGGATTTTAGGAGGGTTTACTCTGATTTTGCTGCTGGCACTTATTCTCACGCATCTGTGGAACAATCGGGGTAGCCGAGTAGTTGATTCACTTGTCCATCAGAGCAAGGAAGGATGACATCGCTTAGTTCTTAGGGAGGTGAGGCCTATCGCATTTTTGCTTTTCGGGCTGATTCTGTTACTGCGATTATCTCTCATATCTGTGAAATCGCAGAAGCACCAGTTTATCTTCCTTGCCCATGAGGGCAAGGAAGATAAACTTCTTATTTTGGGGAGGTGAGTTCAGCCGCGTGATGCTCTAATAGGGTGGTACACTTTTATAAGATGACTTAATAAGAATGTATATTCTGATATGGAGGGGAAATATCGTGCATACGTTAACCAAAGAACGTTTCAGATATGGTAAAGGCATTACTCTGATTGACGATTCGGGCAAGGAGTATTTGGATGGCGTATCCGGCACCTTCAACTTGTCGCTCGGTTATAACCACCCTCATGTCGTCGCAAAAGTACAGGAGCAGGTCGGCAATCTTGCTCACATGTCTTCGTCTTTTACAGAGCCTTATGTCGAAGAAGTCCTAGATCATCTAATCCAGTACGCCCCGAACGGTATCGACGCTGGGTGGATGAGAGATATTACCGGCTCCACAGCGAACGAATGTGCTGTGAAACTGGCCCAGAAATATACCGGAGCTACCGATATCATCAGCTTGCATCTGTCACATCATGGACAAACCCAATTCGCAACAGGCATTTCCGGCAATGCCTTCCGCCGGAAAAACTTTCCTAACTCAACTGCAGCAAACTCTCTGCATGTGCCTGCCCCCTACTGCTATCGCTGTCCCTTTAATTCTTCACCAGACAAGTGTGGTCATCATTGTATTGACGCCATATCAGACGCCATTGAGTATGCAAGCTCAGGGTCTGTGGCCTGCATGATTATCGAGCCCATTCTGGGCAACGGAGGTAATATCATCCCCCCTCCAGGATATTTCAAGCGCCTCCGTCAGCTATGCGACGAGCAAGGAATGATTCTGATTGCTGACGAAGTGCAGACCGGAATTGGGCGGACAGGCTACATGTTCGCAAGTGAGCTGTTTGACATCCAACCGGATATCATTACGCTCGCCAAAGGTCTGGGTGGCATCGGTGTCCCGGTTGCAGCGGTCTTGATGCAGTCTCGTCTTGATGTCCTGGAGAAGCACGAGCATTCCTTTACCTCGGGCAGCAATCTGATCTCGGTCACGGCAGCCAAATCCACGCTGGAGGTTGTAACCGAACCCGGTTTTATGGAAGCCGTCCGGTCCAAAGGCGACCTGCTTGGATCCTTGCTGACGGAGATGGCCGACAAGCATGATTGCATTGGTGAGGCTCGTGGCGTCGGACTAATGTGGGGACTGGAAATCGTAGATGAGGACGATGCCCCGGATGCAGTGAAAAGCAATGGGATTATCGATCGTGCATTTGAGGAACAGCAATTAATTCTCAGAGGTTCCCGTTACGGTTATGGCAATGTGGTCAAAGTGAGACCTTCTCTCACGGCTACAGAAGATGAGATTGTCGAAATTGTTAAACGGCTTGATGCCGTTCTTTCTACCCTTCACTAACGATCTGCCCAATAGGCAAAAGGAGGAATTATTCATGCTTGCACTAGTATACAAATCAGCTTGGGATGTCGCACTTGAGGAAAGACCGATCCCGGAGATTAAAAAAGATAACGATGTACTCGTCCGGATTCGGGCGACAGGCGTATGCGGTACGGATCTAGGTATCATTAGTGGCAAATATCATGCCGTGCCATCCACGATCTTGGGCCACGAATCAGCCGGGGATGTTGTCGCTGTTGGATCAGCCGTCAGTTCACTCAAGCCCGGGGACCGGGTGGTGATTGATCCAACATACTACTGCGGTCAATGTGAAATGTGTCGTACAGGAAGACAAAATCATTGCACACACAAATCCGTAACAGAGACCGGAGTCAGCGCCGACGGTACGTTCACCGATTACTATGTGACTGAGGACCGTTTTTTGTACAAGCTGAAGGACCACATCAGCTATGAAGAAGCGACGCTGACCGAACCGCTGAGTTGTATGCTGACCGGAATCAACCAGATTCACCTGCTGCCGAACTTTACCACTGTTATTATAGGCGCAGGTCCGATCGGGATTCTGTACAGCTATGCTCTTGCTTCGAAAGGCGTGACTGGTTGCCTTGTGGACATCTCAGAGGAACGGCTCGCTATTGCGGATTCTATTGCCCCCGAACGGTGGTCCGCGCATGCCACGCTGGAAGCGGCCATTCATAAGCTGGCTCCGGAAAAAAATCAGGTGGACATGATTGTGGATACCACAGGAGTGGTCGGCACTGAGGTACTAAGCCAGCTTGCGAGCGGTGGGTATTTGATGCTGGTAGGGCTGAGAGATGGTGTAAGCTCGTTTAATCCGAAAGAGGTAGTTGACCGTAGCCTTAAAATCATCGGCTCGATTGATTCTCTGGGCACGTTCTCCACGGCGCATTACCTGATTGAGCAGCAAATCATTCCTGCCCAAAAAATCATAACCCACTCGTATCCGCTTGATGACTTCCATGAAGCCTTTAAGACACTTGGATGCAATATCAGTGAGCGGACACTTCAGCCTTCATCCCAGGCAATCAAGATTGTGCTACAATCGAATGGCTCCGGCAACTAAATTAGCCACTACAAGGGGGAGAATGGACATGACGAGCATCCATCATGTTACACCGACGAATAATGAATGCACAGGAGATCTATCAGCGTCCGTTCCGGTCAAAGCGGTCATTTTCGACATGGACGGGGTGTTAGTAGACAGCGAACCGATTTACTTTGAGGTTGAACGCAGCTCCTTTGCCCATTTCGGTGCGCCTATGACGGAAGAAGAGCATCACACTTATGTCGGAGTGACACTCGAATCCATGTGGCGGCAAGTGCTGGACAAACATCAACTCACTAATACATTGGAAGAGGCACTTGCCTTTCACCGAAAAAATGTGATGCAGACCATAACAGCACATGAGGGCCTGACGGCGATCGACGGACTGGAACGGTGGCTGAACTGGCTACAGGAAAAAGGAATTCCGGTTGCCGTAGCCTCTTCCTCTCCACGGGCGCTGATTGACCTTATCATGGAAAAAACGGGACTTGGCCGTTACTTTGATATTCGAATCACCGGAGAAGAGGTATCCCAGGGTAAACCGGCTCCAGACATCTTCCTATATGCCGCCGAACTGCTCGGCATAGCCCCGGCCCATTGCATTGTTATTGAGGATTCGCGGAACGGTGTGCATGCAGCCAAGAGTGCTGGCATGCGCTGCATTGGTTTGCACAACCCAGGCTCGGGTCAGCAGGATTTGTCCAAGGCAGATCACCGTATTTTCAGCTATGATGATCTGTGGGCACTTAAAGAGAGCTTGCCATTCGAAGATTAGTTACCTGCCCTCTACACATCTTTTAAATCCTTTACAATGGTTGAGGACATATATAATTATGCCCCATAGAGTACACAGTTGAGTGTGTCACTTACACTACCCTATGTGTACCCTATGGGGCATACTTTTCATCAAATCAGCCCTGTTGATCGGACAGGCTACGGATTTCCCCCCGCCTCAGCTCTTCGATTATTTTCTAACCTCATGCCTCTTACGAAAAAACTGAACTTAGACATGACGAAATCGGAATTTTAATGGTATGTATTTTTATTATGTCTAGTAGCAATTTTCCAATTGGGCCATAGGATATCCATAATATTCTGATCAGCTGTACATTCGTTCTTCAATGATGTTCTACAGGAGGATCACTATGAAGGTCTTGGTCCCGCTCTGTAAAGTGCCAGCGAGTAAAGGTAACCTCAAAGCCCTCACGAGTTGGCGAACAGGTATATGGACCTGCCTGATTTCCAGTGGTGTAGGGAAAACGTGCCACACGAATCGTTCGCCATCCGTGATTCTCCGTCCGTGCGCGAATAACCACAGCATCCTTGATGATGGAAGCGCGGAGGGTGACTTCTTCACCGACCCACTCCGGCACAGCCGCAAGTGACCAGTCAGAATATCCAGCGGTTACGACTGTTGAAAGCTGAGGAATGCCATCATTGATTTCTATCCCCGCTTTAATCCATTGCTCCGGGCCATTGTATAATAAAATACCTGCCTGATCGTAAAGCTCCGTAAATGATGCGAGTTGAAACGACACTTCCACCGCCGTGTTGTTATTCCAATCTGATAATAAAGCGGACCCATCCTCAAATTCAAAACCATATAATGTCTTTTTCCAAAAATCTCTCCCCTTTTCAGGCGCAACCTTAAGGAAGTCTCCTTCCTTCCGGGCATATAAAGGTGAATTGATCCAATTCCCTTCCTCCCATTCCATTCTCTTTTTAGTCATGTTATTGCCCTCCTCTATTCAAATAAATGTGTGTCGTAATGTCCTTAGTATAGATGATCGGGGGGATATCTTAAAGAAGCCGTCAATATTTCTGTCTTATTAAGTATATTCTGAGAGTAATCACTTGTTAATCAAGCATCAGATACCAATAGATCGCGATTTCGTCACTTTCTTTATCTAGGCCTCTATAAACATAGGAATCGAACCCACCGATGACAAAACCGCAACTTTCATAAAATTTACATGCCCGAACATTATTGTTTTGTGTCTCCAGCATGATCCCTGGCATTCTGCCATCCCTCGCCCAGCGTTTAGCCTGTTCGATTAGTTTCTTACCAATACCGAAGCCTCTATATAGCTTGTCGACTTTGATATCTTCCACATATGCATATTTGTTCCAGTTCTTTTTCAGAACAATTTGACCCGCGACTTGATTGTTTACGAGTGCTAAATATATGATTTGGTTGGGATTACCGATATAGTTCGAATAGTCCTGAGCGATGTCTTCTTTAAACTGATCATCATCGTAGTTTTTTTTACTAAAAGGCCTTTCCTTCACCGTATATTCGATTCGCTGTCCCGTAAATTGCAAGACAAGGATAGAATCCACGATAAAGCTGCCATCAAGATTTGTACCCCACTCATCGTCCTCAGCCTTCAGTTCTCTGACTACAATATCCAAGTTCGTATTCGTCCTCCTATGGTTTTAAAAGTTGCAAATTAAGATTGGAACACTTCCTCCATCTTGAAGCAAAATCAAGCTGCATCAATGCTGCATGATCCTTCTCACCTGCATCAGTTTAACACTGTTCCGTTCTAACCATTATAACAAAGTTTCGTCTAACATCTTCGCGAAGTATTTTGCAGCCTCCATAAAACTCTTCAAGTAACACATTTCACAAGTGACTTTCAAAAGATCATATGTCATGATGTAATATCATAGGGGGCAAGCAATCAGATGGATATTCGTTACGGTTATCACGGCAAACAAATTTGTGAACCCAGCTACTCTTGGGGGCCCGGTATCAAAGGGCAATATAAAATCATGTTTATCCACGCGGGCAAAGGCGTTTACCAGATTGACGGAAAGACTTTTCATCTTCAACAAGGCGAAGGCTTTATTGTATACGACAACATTCTTTGTTACATGGAAGCGGACCAGACCGATCCTTGGATTTATTCTTGGATTGCCTTTTCGGGTAACGAGGTTATATCTCTATTGGAGCGGGCGCACATTTCTCCTCATCATCCCGTATTCAGGTACGCTCCGTTGTTTTGGTTTGATTCTTATTTGGATGAATTTACTGCCTGCAACGAGAACCACAGTACTTGTGAGCTGCGAAGGCAGAGCATTTTGTTCAGGTTACTCGCCGATTGGATCGAAATGTTGGTCGCTACGAGTCAGATACTGCCCGAGGTAAAGCCCAAGGACACCTACATCCGTAAAGCGATCGAGTTTATTCGAATGAACTATAACCAAAGAGTTGCCATTTCCGAGGTCGCACACATGGTTGGGATTGATCGTGTTTATCTGTCCATCCTTTTCAAAGAAATTCTTAATGTTTCCCCACAACAATACTTGTTAAACCTCCGGATGGACAAAGCAGGCGATCTACTGGGCAATTCGCAGCTGTCCATCGCGGAAGTCTCCTATTCTGTTGGCTACAACGACCCGTTGCTATTCTCCAAAATGTTTAAAAAAGTGAAGGGACTTTCTCCATCACACTTTCGTGCTAAGCTTATAAGAGATAGTTCAATTGTTCTTTCAAGACTCGACTGATTTGTCCGTATAACGGTTCGTATTATTGCTATAACATTACCAGGGGATATCCCCGATCTTATGCATAACGTGATCAATCTCTTGAAGATCCGCTGCCGATAGCGGTTCCGCGTGTACTGCTTGCATATTTTCCTCGATTTGACCTACACGGCTTGCACCGATTAGCACCGAATCCACACCGCCTTCGCGCAGCGCCCATGTCAACGCCATTTGCGGCAACGTTTGATCCCGGCGCTTCGCGATGGCCTCCAGCGCACGGAATTTGTTGATCCGCTCCTGAGATACGGCCTCTGGTTTCAACGTGCGCAGCCCTGTTTTAAACTCAGTTTCCAGCTTATCGATGTATTTTCCCGTCAACTGTCCGCGACCAAGCGGGCAGAAAGCCACTGATCCGGCTCCCACGTCAGCCAGTACGTCCTGCAGTCCGTTCTCAATCCACCGGTTCAGCATCGAATACATAGGCTGGTGGACGAGCAGCGGTGTACCAAGGTTTTTAAGGATCGCAGCTGCTTGCTTCGTCTCCTCCGGTCCGTAATTGGACAAACCAACATACAGTGCTTTGCCTGACTTCACAGCATGAGCGAGCGCTCCCATCGACTCCTCTAACGGGGTACCGCTATCAGGACGATGATGGTAAAAGACATCGACGTAGTCGAGTCCCATCCGCTGAAGGCTACGGTCCAGGCTTGCAAGCAGGTTTTTTCTCGATCCCCACTCACCGTACGGACCAGGCCACATATAGAAGCCAGCTTTAGTGGAAATAAACAGCTCATCCCGATAAGATGCGAGGTCCTTTTTTAAAACGTTTCCAAAGGTCTCCTCAGCGGATCCTGGAGGCGGGCCGTAATTGTTCGCCAAATCAAAGTGCGTGACACCTAGATCGAAGGCGCGTAATATCATTGCACGACTATCCTCAAACGGTTTGTCCCCTCCGAAATTCTGCCACAAACCAAGCGAAACAGCCGGGAGCTTGACGCCGCTCCGTCCAATCTGCCGATATTTCATTTGTTCGTATCGATTCTCTTGTGCGATATAAGTCACTGACTTCATCCTTTCTTATCCTAGCAAAATACTAACCTTAGGCAGCTCAAGTATATCTAACAATTCTTATGTAATGGAATGTCACTGTGATGAAAGTGCATGTCATAATGTTATTACATTACAGAATCTCCGCCAACATAGGTACCCTTAAGTAGTTTCATAAAAGGAAATTTGCTCGCTACTCCATTCCTTGCTTGTGAGGGTGACGAGCTGTTCTTTATTGAATCACTCAACTGCCACTCCCCTCATTCCCCTACCCTCAAATAACTTAGTTGAAAGGAGAAATCCCGGGATGGAGATGAGGTCCTTCAACCCGGGAAGCTTAGGAATGCGTTATTGAAGCGTCACGTTGTCAACATAAACGGCTGACTTACCGCTGCTGTTCTCGGAGGTCAGGAATTGTACGCCGATTTCCCTAACATCGTCAAGATTAGGTACTGATGCAAGGTTAATCGACAGTGTCGTGCCTCCAGAAGAATTAATCTTTTCGACTTTGCCTGCATTCCAAACCCAGTTAGAACCCGTCTTAACATAGATTTTGGCGTAGATTCCGTCACCTGCGGAGTCCCAAGATACATGCTTGACGGTCGCATTTAATGTTGTCTTCCCACTAAGGTTGCGTTTTTGTGAGAGAAGCAGGGAGTGCTGGGAATTCGCAGACATATTGATATCCGCTTTAAGAGAATTACTGCCCTTAGATGACCACTCATTCACGCTCCATGGACCATCGGATATATTCGAACCGGTCCAGCCCTGCGTACTACCCTCGAAGTCATATAATGTGTTCGCACTACTACCACCACAAGCTGTATTCTGTCTCCACTCTGCGTACGGAGCGTGCCCAGCTAGAATGCTTTTCAGATAGTTACCACCTGATGTGAGACTCCCGTTCGCGTTGAAAATACTGGCACCTTCTGCCTTGTCATTGATCGCCCAGTTGGCCCATGACAGGTTATTCTGGTTCATCCAGTCAAGCCATTGGTTCGTGGAATCGTAATTAATACCGCCGTCGCCATCCGCATTAACAAAGCCCATCTCGGTAACAAACAGCGGGATGCCCTTGCTCATTGCGTAGTTGGCCTTGTCCCGGAGCGACTGAAAATGAGATCCAGCGTAAAAGTGTAATGTATAGGCAATATTCCCGGAGGAAGTAATGGGATCGTTCGCTGCCTGGTCTACATTTTGAGACCAGAATGGCGTGCCAACGATAATCAAGTTGTCGGAACGTTGACGAATGGCCGGAATAACTTGCTCAGCGTAACTTTTGATTGTCCCCCACGAGACTTGTGTAGGTTCGTTATATATCTCGAAAATGACGTTATCATAGCTTCCGTATTCCTGCGCCATCCGGCTGAAGAAACTTTTGGCGGCATTGACATTATTGTGCGCGTCATGCGAGTGCCAATCAATAATGACATAGATCCCCTTTGCAATTGCCGCATTGACCACCTCACGAACTTTGGATTCGTCGGCCGTGTTATACGGATTTCCGCTGGGGTCCACGCCATATGCCGCTCTTACAATCTCCACCTGAAATTCATCCACCATACGATTCACTGTGGCCGTGTTCCAAAATGGACCGGACCAGTTGCTCCAAAAGAAGCTCGATCCTTTGACCATCATCGTCCGATTCGTTTTGGAGCCGTTAATCTTGTTGCCGCTTGCTTTCATTTCACCGAAATAGCTTACAGGGTTTGCGCAAGAAGCTGCAGAGACAGGATTTGCAGGTATGGCCGCTTGAAGAAGTAGCGTTAATAAACTGAACAGCAAAGTCATGATTAACGGCTTGGCGAATGAATTGATCAATATTTTCATAATTCTCTTCTCCTTTAATATGGCATGGTTACGCGAACAATTTCGGTAATTAGCCCCGATATTCATCTATAAATCGGTTGGATTCAAGAACAGTGATAGCTTACAGGATTATTTCCGAAAACGTTTTAGATTTTAATAGTAATTGGCCTGTTATGTGGATTTTACAAAGGGATAATTTCTTTATTAAAAGAAAAATACGAAGTTTGTCCATTATTTCTTCGGATTCTAGTTGATCTCCAAATAATCAAGGTATACATCCCATGTTCCGTTTTCAGCTGTTAGAACGAGCTCAATCTCTTGATTTCCGGTTCCATGATTGATATTAGCCAGGGTATAAACTGCAGGATTGCTCCCGCCGAAGTAAAAAGTACCCTTAGTCTGTCCACCAATTTTTAAGTCGACTCTAGCCATATTGGAGTTATTCGAAGCACCACGGAGTGAAAAACTATGGATTCCGCTTGCAAAATACTGCGTGTATTTCACCGAATCATTGTTGGAGTATAAAGCGACCCCGTTGAATGGCGAGCTGATATTCCCGGTATACTGACCGCCTTTGGTCATACTTTCGGCTTCCACTTTCGTGCCTGTGCTCGGAGTAGTTGTAGCGCTGTCAGGCGCCACCGCACGGCCGGTGCTCGGAGAGATCATGCCAGAGCATAAGTTACGGCTCTTGAGATTTTGTGCAATCTGCGGGATCGCTTGAAGCGTTGTCTGGTATTGGTCATGCATCAGGATTACGTCACCGTTTTGCAACTTGCCCGCGGCAGCTACGATCTGAGCGGTAGTGGCTCCGTTCCAATCCTGAGAATCAACACTCCATAGCACTTCAGTAAGACTGTTTTGGCTTTCGATGGACTTTAAAGTCGCGTTGGTCGCACCGTACGGCGGACGAAACAGCTTTGGCGCATTTCCGGTAATTGACTGAATCGTTTGCTGCGTCCGTGTGATTTCCGACAACATTTGCGAGCTACTGAGCGTAGTCATATTCGGGTGGGTATAGGAGTGATTGCCGATCCACATGCCTGCGGCCGCCTGGTCCCGTACCAGAGATGGGTTATTCTGTGCGTTCTGCCCAACGTTGAACATTGTCGCGCGCAAGCCAGCCTGTTTTAGCGCAGCAAGCAGTTTTGTTGTGTTACTGGCATTTGGGCCATCGTCGAACGTCAGACCTACGTAACCGTTCACGCAACTGGCATCGGCAGCACTGGCGACTGGCATCATAGGTACGGAGAACAACATACCAATAAGCATTAGAGCCATTGTCCCTTTTACTAGCTTTGCTTTGAGCATAATACTGCCTCCTCTTAATATAATGTTTGGTTTCACCAAGATTTTAATTAAACGTTTACAGATTATATTTTACTATCGAACTCTTCATATTTAACCTACAAAGATTTAACCTTATGCTGTAAAAAGTTTAGTTTCTTGTGGCTCTAACTTGTGAAGAGTACGTAGTCCTGAACTGGGGGTTTTCTTGAACAAAAAGAGCTGACATCAACCAATGTCAGCTCTATAGAAATTCTTATTTTTTATTGACGATCCAAGGAAGCCTTTTCTCTCTTGAATACAATCAGGAAAATGGCACCGCCTATAATTACTGTAGCTAGAAGCAATAACGTCAAATTGCTGTACAGATACGCCGCAACGTCAGTAACGATTGGAAAAATAGGGAAGTTAAAACTAAGCTGTGTAAGCAGTCCGCCTACAACTGCAATACCGATCCCTTCTGCCAAAAAACAGGAAAAATTTAAAAACCCCATTCCTGAGCCTGATTCATCAGCACTTAACGAGCCTGCCACAATGGTTGAGATGACCGTTTTGACAAAGGATAGTCCACCAAAAATCAAAACCAATGCTCCTGAGATGATCCAAATGCTACGATCCGCGAAGAGTGAAACGATCAAAAGTCCTGAACTAAGAAGCGATAACCCTGCAACCATGACAAAACGAGCTCCCCGCTTATCGACCAGAGATCCGCCAACAATCCCGAAAAGAATCACGCTTATCGTGCCCGGAAACAGAACACCGCCCCCGATAAGGCTTGTCGACATCTGGTGAACTTCTCTCATCATGTAAGGGATCATAGACATAAATCCTGCAACGGTCCCTAAAAGTATTCCCCCTACAAATACGCCCACGATAAATCTTCTCTTTTTGAATAAAGCCGGGTCTACAAAAGGTTCCTTAGCTCTTCGAATTCGCAGCACAAATCCTATAAAAAGAGTGACACTGATGGTCAAATACCACCACTCGTAATGTGTCGTAAATAAAGTAAACGAAACAATCCCAAGAACAAAGAGCAGGCCCCCCGAAACATCAAGCCCACCTTTTGTGACAGGTTCGTCAGGCAGCGTTCGTAAGAAAAACGGTAGCGTGACTAGCGTCATCATGGGTAGAAAAAATAGATAGGACCAATGCACATAGTCTGCAATCCAGCCTCCAAGTATAGGACCAAAACCTTCTCCAAGCGCAACGGTCGACCCGATCATTCCAAAAGCTTTTCCTTGATGCTGCTTTTCAATACTTTTGGTAACGATGACCATAATCAGTCCAGGGACGGCAGAAGCACCTGCCCCTTGGATAAATCGAGCGGCAAGCAAAATCGGAAACCAGTCATGAAAAAGCAAGCCGATTAGCGATCCCCCGCTGTATATCATCATACTGATGAGAACCAGTTTTTTTACGCCGTAAATGTCCGATATTTTTCCGTAAACAGCTGTCCCTACTGCAAAAGAAAGAATGAAACTGGTATTGACATAATTTGCAGCGGATGGCTCAATTCCAAATTGAGCGGCAATGTCGGGCAACGATACGTTAAACACTGTCTCATTTAATACGCTGAAAAATGCAAGCACGCACAGCCAAATCAAAGATTTAGGAATGCGTTCCTCAATCAATTTTCCCATCATGTAAACCCCTTAAGAATACCAGGGATCACGCAGTTTATAGGGCCAGTGATGCGTTGTTCCCTTTCAAATGTACCCTTCTTTTCACTATGTACTTCATTCTAACGCCTCCAAAAAGTAAAAGTAAAAATCTGTTTAAATAAAACTACCTAACCATTTTATCACTAAAATAATGAAAATATCACCTACAATTTTGACGATAATCATTTCATAACGAGGTAAAGAAAAAACGGTTAGTTCCTACTCGTTGGATTACAATGTTCAGCCTCTACACTATCTTATTAACGCAATCTTCTACTTATTTATTTTCAATGGTAGATCGTCAAAAACCACTATGGAACTAAATTGTCTCTTTTGAAATCGTAGCAAAATATTCTACAACTATCTCACGGAATTCCTGAGCAGTCCGCGAAATATACCGATTTCTGTTCCATAATAAAGCAATCTCCCGTATCAATTCGTGATTTTCTACCTGGAGATATTTGAGGTGTCCCTGCGAATTTCGTGCCGTGCTCGGTATGAAAGCTATGCCAATTTCGGCTTCCACAAGAGAACTAAGCCTTGCAGGTTCATCCCCTTCATACACATATTTAGGCACAAATCCTTCCGACTTGCATACAGAGTCTACTAGATCACGAGTTCCATAGCCTCTCTTTACGCCGACAAACCATTCTTCCCTTAGCTCTGTCAAGGATACGCTATTTCGATCTGCAAGCCTATGTCCCTTTGGAACAGCTACAAGAATGGGGTCGATACATACAATTTTACATTCGATGTCCTTCCCTTCAACGGGAGGTGAAGACAAGCAAAAATCGACCTCTCCTCTATGAAGAAGTTTGACCATTTCCTGTGTGGTCAGCATTTGCACATGAAATTGAATGTAGGGTCGTTTTCTCCGAAATTCTTGAAGAATACTTGGTAATGTGCTTGCGGTGGTCACCGCCAATTCGAGAATTCCGTGTTCTGGGCTGGATAAATCGGTGAGTTCCTGCTTCCCCTGTTCTAACTCAAATAAAGCCCTTTCTACACGGTAAAGGAATCTGCTTCCAAACTCATTCAATCGCAGTTTCCTCCCTGTTCGATCGAATAAAGGGACCCCCAGATCTTCCTCCAAGCGTTGAATCGTTTTACTCAGCGATGATTGAGTAACGTGCAGATTTCGTGCAGCTTCGGTTACATGTTCCAAACGAGCTACCGTGAGAAAATATTGCAGTTGAAGAAGTTCCATTTCGTATCCTCCATTTCATTCCTTTAAGTCAATGAGATTATATCATCGAATGCATTGGAATAAATAATAGATTTCAAGTACGATGACATTAATTCGCTATTGGAGGTGCTAGAAATGAGTGTTCGCAGCTGGTGGTTAATGATTTCAGTGGGTCTAGGAATATTATTGAACCCTTTAAATTCTTCGATGGTTTCTGTTGCGATTCCAAGTCTGCAAAATGTGTTCCAACTTGACTTTACAGGTGTTTCCTGGATTATCTTTTCTTTCTATATTGCAAGTAGCATAGCTCAACCTATCATGGGAAAGGCCAGCGATTTATTCGGTCGTAGGAAGATATTTCTCACTGGTCTTGTTGTAGCCTTCATTGCTTCATTATTAGCTCCGTTATCACCAAACTTTGGGTGGCTCATCGTGTTTCGCATTGTACAATCCATCGGAACAAGCATGATGGTTGGGGTTGGAATGGCCATTGTTCGAATTCATATCAGAGAGAAACAAGCGACTGCGATATCTGTTTTGTCCATTTTCCTATCAGGAGCGGCAGCAATTGGACCCTTTATTGGCGGGGTTTTGGTTCATTGGTGGAATTGGCCTGCCATCTTTTTCGTCAATATTCCGTTTGTGGTAGCCAGCTTTTTATTGGCTTGGAAGACTATTCCAAAGGACGAATCGCCAACATCCGTTGCACGCAACATGTCCTTTCGTAAATGGTTTGATTTGATCGATGCAAGAGGGATTCTGCTATTCACATTAGGGCTGGTTGCCCTGCTCGTTGGTTTACTATCGGTTAAATCATCTGGGCATATTTCGTTAGGAAACGTCATTATCGCGCTAATAGGCCTCGTTACGCTGGGGGCATTCATACGATATGAGCTAAAAGCGACGTCACCCTTTATTCCTTTACGCACGTTCGCCAAATATCCTGCGTTGACCTGGATTAATGTCGAATTCATGCTCGTTAACGTACTCTATTACTCGCTTTTTTTCGGGCTTCCGTCCTACTTGCAAGTGGTAAGGCATATAAGCGAGTTCCAAACAGGGAGTCTCATGCTAAGCTTAGGCTTGTGCTCGCTAGCTGCTTCTCCAATAGCAGGACGATGGATCGATAAATCAGGACCCAGACCGGCATTACTGGTATCCGCAATTCTGATGACATTGGGATCGGTGTGGCTTGTAACATTAAATCCAACTTCTCCGGTGATCAGCGTGTGTTTGGCTTTGGCTGCATTCGGTATTAGCAACGGGCTGAACAATGTAGGTATGCAAGCAGCCTTGTTCCAAAGTTCTCCAAAAGAAATAATCGGTGTAACATCCGGATTATTTAATACATCAAGATACCTGGGAACCATTCTCTCTTCATTGTTGATAGGTATCGTTATGGGAGGTAAGTTCAGCTTCGAGGGTTTTCAAGTGCTTGGGATTGTCCTTACGGTAATTGCATTGTCTTTGGTATTCATGAGTCGGCGACGCCGCGAGTCAAGACAATTGCGAGAGTCATAGATTCACCGTTTCTTCAAATAATCCCCTCCATCTTTATTTAACGTTATAATTTTTCAAACGAAATAGAAAGGAGTTTAGTTAAAAAACAGCCGATCGCTCGGCTGTTTTTTGTTAGCTTCTCGATCAAGAAGATCGAACTGCTTTGTTCATTGGGTATCTCCAATAGATCAATAGCTCCCGGAATTTACTTATTATTTGTGGTCAGATGCTTTTCTACGCATTCCTGCCAGTCCTAGTAACCCAAGCAAGCCAAGCCATCCCCAATCCATATGGTTATCATTGCCTACGGTGTTTGGTACACTGTTAGCGTTGTAAGTTGAATTGTTGCTGTGATAAGCGTTATTAGCGTTAGTGTTATTGGCCACATCTACATTTGTACTTTGTGCTGATGAAGGGGTGACTAAAGCTGCAAAGAAGAACATTGAGGCAACAGCAGTAACTAATTGTTTTTTCATAAAAGGAATCCTCCCTAAATATGTGATGCATATAATTTCTCCAAAAAAACGCTCATTATTCCCTTATGTATTTACAAATTTATTTGGATAGTTTTGATCAATCATTGGAACTATACATCTGGTGTAAAAAATATTAAAGGAGAGGTTATGATGGGAATATTAAGTGGAAATCCAAAAAATGAACCTATGCATTATGGTGAAATTTTCAGTGTTTGGCAATTCTCATTGGTTGCGAAAGGGGCTCTATCCTTCTACCAAGCATTCCTAAATCACGCAGGAGATAAGGATTTGAAAAAAATATTGGAAGCACTTATTGATCAAGCTAGACTTGAAATTAAAGAGTGCGATACGCTCCTTAATGAGAATGGGATAGCTCCAGCGCCAGTCTTACCTGAAAGACCTGAAGCAAAGCTTGAAGATATTCCTGTTGGTGCAAGGTTTACTGATCCAGAGATCGCCGCTAAAATTGCGTCTGATACATCATTAGGAATGGTTGCTTGTAGTCAAGTGATGGGTCAATCCATTAGAGAGGATATAGGCGCTTTGTTTGCAAAGTATCATCTTACTAAAACGGCTTTAGGAGTTAAGATTCTTCAATTGACTAAAGAAAAGGGATGGCTGGTACCTCCTCCACTTCAAGTGAAAAGACCTGAAGCTGTTGAAGTTTAAAAAAAAATTAAATTGGTAACAAACAACCCCCATTATCCTCAATATGAGAACTATGGGGGTTAGATTTGTAACTAGTCATTCCCAGTACTTTATAAGTAACCTTGCGATTCTTTAAATATCTCTTCGAATCACACTCTTGGTCGCTGCTGCCTCAAAAATCGTCTCAATCAGCACCAGTACACGATGCACTTCTTCGCTTTTGATCGCAAGCTCGGCTTTGCCTTCGATGGTGGAGACAAAGTTTTCGTAAAAGCTTTCTGCTGCAGCAGGTATTTTCTCAATGGGGAACTTAAGGGTGGATTCTTCCGACGGCGGTGCCATCGTTTTCGTCAAACCTTGACCTGCCTGAATCGGTTTGGGTTCCACGTGAGCGACATCCGGATTCCTGGTGACAATCTCTCCGCTCAAATCCCAGTCCTTGATCACCGCGGTACCTTCGGTTCCTTTAATATACCAACGCGGCAACTTGACGTAATTTGTTGTACCTACTTCAATAACTGCTGTAAGACCGTCTTTGAACTCAATATAGCTGGTAAAGCCGTCATCCACTTCTGTCCCCAGAATATAACTTAGGGAAGCGGTCACGCTCTCGATTTTGCTGTCCGTAATCAGAAGCAGCTGGTCCAACAAGTGCACTCCCCAATCCAGCAGCATTCCTCCACCGTACGCCTTCAATTGCCGCCAGTCGCCTGGGATGCCGTTAGCCCCCTGAACCCGGGATTCCAGGTGAAATAGATCGCCAACGGTCTTCTTGCTGATCATATCTTTGACAATCCGGAAATCTTCATCCCACCGACGATTCTGATGTACAGTAAATATACGGTTTTCTTGCTTGGCCACCTCGACAATATCTAGGAAATCTGCGCTCGTTATCGTAACTGGCTTTTCGCAAATGACATGTTTGCCAGCTTGCAGTGCTTGGATTGCGATTTCTTTATGAACGTCATTAGGCGTTGCTATTAATACAATATCTACATCCTGATCGCCAAGAACAGCATCTAGGCTGGGATAGGTTTTATACCCGGCTGCTGCAGCCAATTCCATCCGATAATCGACAATATCATATACACCACCGATGGCAAGCTGCTCAATAGGTTCAATTAATTGAACATGGTAGCTTCCCATACCTCCATAACCGACAATAACTACATTATATTTCCGATTGTCCATTTCCATTTTCCTTCCATTCCTAAATTGAGCCCCCACATATCAAACGGTTGCTCCTGGATCGAATTCAATTGTAAATCGGTTATTGCCAAGCAGGTCATCCATAAGATGTTACCCTGCATACGCTTTCATTATAAAGCAAATCTTCCCCCAAAAAAAGGGGATATTATGATCTACGAGATTTAGCATTGGATAAATACTCACTCAAAATTTCCTGCATTGACTTTTTATAAAACTGGAAATCGAATTAAGGAAGTTGTATGTAACAGCGAGCAATCTGAATCAAATAGTTTAGAAAGCAATTTCCATATGCCTCCAGCCCGGTGTAATACCAGCTAGCACACCTTTCGCGGAAGAATTGATGTATTCATTATGCGGGGAATAGAACATTTCAACGTCTCCCGAAGACTTTAATTTGAAATCATGAATTCATCATAGCAACTACATGTCTTTGCTGAGTGGAAGAGTTCAGGTTACTACCTCTCACGAGGGGGCTCCACACCCCCACATGAACTCACCAATAAATATCCATCTTTGTTGGGGCTGTAAGGCTGCGTATGCCCAGCTCTTTCTATTTGGTGATTAGAGAGCTGTATGCGGGAATCGTCACCGTATTTTTCTTTATTTTTACACCCTTGGAGCTGGAAAAGACCACTTTCCTCTTCTGCTTATCCCCATCTTTCATCTGGAGCGTAACCGGCTTCCCTGACAGGTTGTGATATACATACAATGTTTCTTTGCCAGAAGAACGTTGGTATGCCGCCACGTTGGCAGAGCCTGCTTGGATTGGTTCTAGATTATCGCTACGAAGAGCTTCATGTTCTTCCCTCAAACGGATGAGCGTGCGGTAGCTTTGTAGCAGGGAATCATTGTCCCGCATCTGCGCTTCTACCGATACTTCGCCTCGGTTGTATTTGGGTACTTCCCACGTCGTTTGACCGCGGCCTTCTCCTTTGTACCAGCGCATAGGCTCTCGAAGATACTCATCGGGCTTCTCCCCTTTCATGCCGATCTCTTCTCCGTAATAGAGAAACGGCTGGCCTGGCAGCGTCAAAAGAATGGATGCAGCCAGCTTGGCTTTTCGCACATCCCCACCCAGTTCGCTCATAACACGGGTCTGGTCATGATTGCTTAGGAACGGGGCATCAAGTGCCGCTTTACTGTATGATTTGTACAGCTTCAGTGTTTTCTCAGCGAATGTTGCGATACCCTGATCCCGGCCATTTTTCACAGAGTTCAATATCTTTCCGCCCAGGTCAAAATTAAACAGAGAGTGGAGTGATTCGTAATAAGGAGCTATGGTCTCTGGCTTATCCCATACCTCTCCTGCCAGATATACATTTGGATTAATCTTTTCCATCTCGGAACGGAACTCATTCCACCACGCAATGTTTTTATCGGCACCATCCTTCGTTTGCCCTTTAAAGATATGCATCGCCGCATCAAGCCGGAAGCCGTCTGCCCCCTGCTGCAGCCAATACTTACCGACTTTAATCATTTCCTTACGGATTTCTGGATTGTCAAAGTTCAGATCTGGCATCCCCGACCAGAAGGTACCATAGAAATACCCTTCGCCATTCGGATTTTTATGCCATACCTGCTGGCCCCATGATCCCTTTTCATCCAGATTTGTCTTCTCATTTGCCCATACGTAATAGTCATGGTATTTGCTTTGTGGATTGGTGCTGGCCTCCTTGAACCAAGGGTGCTCACTGCTCGAATGGTTGATAACAAGGTCTATGATCACCTTGACACCCTTCCGTTTTGCTTCTTTCGTCAAGGTGCGGAAATCATTCAGATTCCCATACTGGGGGTCCACCTGGTAATAGTCGGTAACATCATATTTATGGTAGCTTGGAGACGGATTCATGGGCATGAGCCAGAGGCCACTAACCTGCAAATCCTTGCCCGAACGGGGGTTGCCGTCGTTTAAGTAATCAAGCTTTTGTGTAATCCCTTTCAAATCACCGTGTCCGTCCCCATTCGAATCATAAAAAGAATTAATATAAATTTCGTAAAACACGCCGCTTCCAGCAGAATTTGGAGGCTTATGCCCATTCATTTCTTGCTCAGCCATTGCACCTGAGGCGAACATCGTGAGCATAGGCACCGTTAACAGAATCGTGGACCAGTTTCTTAAGCGTTTGTTACGAGTCAAAATATATCAGCTCCTTTAATTGTTATGGGTGCGCCTTCATTATAAAGAAAACCCATCCCAAAAAAGGGGATATTATTAACTATTATAGTGGAAAATATCGATTTTATTGTTTGATGTCTGAATCGAACAAACTGCCTGGGTTAGAGGATCTGTTGGTGATCCTTAACCCAGGCAGTTTGTCTCATATCCGTTCTTATCCTTTTACAGCGGACCCTACCGTCATCGCCCGTTCTACTTGTTCACTCAAGAACAGATAGACGAGCACCATTGGCAAGGAAGCCATGGTCATCACAGCACCCATAGCTCCCCAATCCGTGCTGTAAGAGCCTTGGAAGAAAAGCAAGCCGAGTGGCAGTGTCTTCATATTTTCATCAGAAATGAGAATATAGGCCAAAGTGAACTCATTCCAGTTGTTCAAGAATTGAAAAATGGCTACAGTTGCAATGGCGGGTAATGCAAGTGGTAAAATGATCTTCAGGAACAGTCTATAAATATTTGCTCCATCCATGCATGCCGCCTCTTCGATCTCTTTAGGAATTCCTATAAGGAACCCGTAAAAAATCATTGAAGAGAAAGGAAGGCCGATTGCGATATAGGGAAGAATAAGAGCTCCATACGTATTCGTAAGATGAAAATCGCGAACCAGAATCGCCAGCGGGATCATGATAACCTGCAGTGGCATAAACATTCCTATGATCATATAAGTCCGAACTGCAGAACGGAACCTCCATCTCATACGAGCTACTGCGAAGGCAAACATCAGAGCTAGCAAAAGAATGAACAGAGTCGAAATCGTGGACACGACCAGACTGTTCAAAAAGTAACGTGGAATATTAAACTGCGTCCATGCATTGATGTAATTTTCGTAGCGAAAATGCGTCGGCAGTCCAAATGGGTTAGAGACAAAGATCTCATCGTTATTCTTGAACGAATAGGAAACCATCCAGAACAACGGATAGACCGAAATAATAAAATACAACCACAGCGGTATCTGCAGAACAGCTTGTCTGAATTTGCTCAAAGCGGTTTTACTCATTTCGTTCTCCTTTTCAATACACGCTTTATCAGGCGGTTTGTCCGCGGTCGAACATCTTATTGATAACTACAGTTGCCAATAGCGAGATTAGTACGAGCAGCACGGATACAGCACACGCATACCCATAATTGCTTTCCATAAAAGCATAGCGGTATATCATGAATGTCAATGTATAGTTTGTAGTACCAGGCCCGCCATTTGTCATAATCAACATCTGCACAAAGGCCCCAATACCAGAAGTAATTGCAATTATGAAGCAAAATTTGTATGTCTCTCTCATTAGAGGAAGCGTGACATGCCAGTGCGCTCTCCATTTGCTGCAGCCATCAATCGTGGCAGCTTCAAAGTAATCCTCGGGTACTGACTTCACACCTGCATATAGCAGTGCAAATTGGTATCCCATAAACTGCCAGGCATTAACGAAGGCGATGGCAATAATGGATGCTGTCGGGGAACTCAGCCAATTTTGCTGATAGGGAATGTTTAAGAGTTCAAACAGCCGATTGATTAATCCGTTGGTTGGGTCATAGATTGCGATCCACAGCTGACACACCACAGTGACCGATAGGACAACTGGGATAAAATAAGACGTTTTCAGTATTTTTCGTCCGCGTGTGCGTGGATCGGCACAGATTAGCGCTAATAGCGTTCCCAGACCGATCTGAAAGACCGCCAGCACAATGGCAAAGATTAATCCGTTCTTAAGCGAAGTAGCAAGTAAAGGATCGGAGAAGAGCTCTCTGTAATTACTCAATCCAGAGAAGGTCAGCGTGCTCAGGCCATCCCAATCATAAAAGCTGCGAATGACGGTTTGCAGCACGGGATATATCAAAATCACGCTATACAGTATCAAAGCAGGGAGGAGAAACAGTGCGAGCGCTGATTTGTTTCCCATATATTTATTCATGTCTTGCTTCCACCCCTTATCTTTAGAACGTCATCCCCAGGCACCTTACGCTGCCAAAGGATGACGATTCCATGAGTTCTCAGTTTTCTTTATTCAATGTGCTATTCAGATTGCTTACAAAATCGTTTTCAGAAAAGTTGTCTACCATCATATTTTGAGTATTGTCATTAATGGTGTTCTGAACTTTTGTATTACTCAGAAGTTGCGCATATTCCTGCGCATTTGGCAGCAACTCTTTGACAACTCGCTGCATCATTGCTGGAACGTTGGAGGCCATTGGCTTATCAACTTTCACTGGAACAATTGGACTTCCAAGTTGGGTATATCTGTATTCTGCTGACTTTGAGGCAAGGAATGCCGCTACCTTTACGGCAGTTTCCTTATTTTGGCTATTCGATGATACTGCGTAACCCTGTGGAGAACCTGAGCCGTCAATAAAATATTTGGACTTCTCATAGGTTGCTTCATCCTTTGCAGGCCAGTACATCCAGTCGACTTGATCGCCCAGCTTTTCCTGGGAGCTGTAAATTTCCCATTGTCCATTCACGAACATAGCAGCTTTGCCCTGATAAAATAGGGACGATGCCTGATCATAATTGGTGTTCGTAGCGTTTGCATCAAACAATCCAGCTTTTTGCAGTTGCTT
Source organism: Paenibacillus ottowii (assembly GCF_006874425.1). GTDB lineage: Bacteria > Bacillota > Bacilli > Paenibacillales > Paenibacillaceae > Paenibacillus > Paenibacillus ottowii. The sequence goes on along the minus strand of NZ_VIJZ01000015.1, from coordinate 9,864 downwards.
CATCTGCTGTGCCGCTGTTACAAATGCTTCTGGCAATGCTTTTACACCTTTTTCATCAAGTGCTCCGAATCCACGCGGTTGCTCCCTTGTCACCAGTCCATTATAAAAAGCAGTCGTAATCCACTTTTCCTTTGCAAAAATTGACATTGGTACATAACCAGCAGCTTTCAACTTTTTCGCTGCATCGGCCATCTGATCAATCGTCTTAAGCGGTGTCTTGATTCCTACCTTCTCAAAAATGGACTTATTATAATAAATCATTTGGAATTCTATACCAGTTTCAGGGTACGCATACACATGATTATCAGGAGCTACCAAACGCGATTCAACACCCGGGTTAAGATTCTTCTTGAATTCGGCTGTTGTGTCATAATTGTCCAGCACCTCAACATTTTTCGATTTTGCAAAAGTTTGCAGAACTGACCAATCTGCTAAATAGACATCCGGCATGTTGCCTGTTGCTGCATATGTTTTAAGCTTCTGGCCTCCGTCCTGCACAGCAGGATCCAGTTCAATTTCTACGTTTGGCATCTTCTTTTTGAGCTCTGCCACCGCATAATCAAACGGCTTTATGGTATCTTCATCAAAATGCTGCGCATACACCTTCAATTTGATCGTTCCGTCCCCTGATCCGTTTTTGGTAGAGGCTGAGTTATCTCCACCACAAGCGACCAATACGACGGACATGGTGAGCACTAGCAAAGCTGCACTCCAAATTTTGAGATTTTTTTTCATTTGTTTATCCCCCTCTTGTAGAGTCTTTGATGGTTGCGCTTTCATTTGCTTGACTACAGTATACTGCTGCCTCTTTTCTTCTTTAAGGAATAAAACGGGTATTATCAGTAAAAAACGGGACAAATAAAGCAGCGGTCCTCCAAAATAGGAAAACCGCTAAACTTAATCGGTGTGCTTGAGCCCCGCAAGGCAGATACTACCTTTTTTTGAGTTGCTCATATTCAGTTGGTGTCATACCAAAACGTTTCTTGAAACATTTGCTGAAATAATTAGGGTCACTGTAGCCGACACTTTCAGCGATTTCTGACAGCTTCCGATTGCCATTCAGCAAAAGCTCCTTTGCCTTCTTCATCCGGATGTGTGTAATATGATCCACGATGGAGAAGCCAGACTCCTTGCGAAAAACGCGTCGCAAATAGCTGGGATCAACGAATACTCCGCAGGAAACCTGCTCAGCAGATAACTCTGCGTCTGCATAATGTTCCTCGATATAGTTGATCGCCGCCGCAAACAAATTGGAAGCCTTTGTAGGGCGCATATTCTCCATCAACTGGATCAGCTTGCGGTACAGAGCGAGCATCCAACCTTCAGCAGCCGTCCAGGAATTTAACTCCCGCAACCGCTCGTAAGGAGACTTGTCTCCTCCGTCATCCCATAGTCGGTCATAAGGAATGCCTCGTTCACTCGCAAAGGAAAGTGCCAGAGATACGATCCCCATAAGCATGGCATCTGCGTATTCGTCTCCCCATTTATATATGCTAAGCTGACGGATTGCCTTTCGGATCTCCTCTAACGTTTCACTGTCTTTCATTCGGAGGTCAAGCACAACCGCATCGCGTAGATGGCCCAAATCAGGCATACCCGCTCTGCTCTGCAACGCTTCACCGCCATGTCCTCTTAGCTCTGCGTTTTCGCCCTCCTGTGGAAGCACTGGTAATTTCGGCTTAATACGCTCCAACATGGAGAGCATCTCTGCTGCATTGAATGGTTTTAGTAAATAATCCTGCACTCCAGTTCGAACGGCCTTCTGTAAATATTCAAACTCGTTATGTCCGGATATGAATACAATCACGATTCGTTCGAACTTGACTTTCAACCTTTCGGCTAATTCAATTCCATCAATAAATGGCATGTTGATATCAACGAGGGCAAGATGCGGCTGATGCCGATCAGCTTCCTGAAGTGCCTCCTGCCCGTTCCTGGCTTCGCAGCAAACCCGAAAGCCGTGACTTTCCCAGTCTATCTTAATTCGCAGAAAGTCTCGGAAAAGCGGCTCATCATCAACAATCATCACTTTATACATCTTGGTGTTCACTCCCCTTTGGCAGCATTGGTAGCGATAGGTCAACAATGGTTCCCTCTCCGAGAGCACTTTGCACGGATATACCATACTCTTCGCCAAAATACAGACTCAGCCGTTGCTGAACACTGTAGGTACCGATTGAACGTATTCCTTCTTTAGGTGAATGTCTGGACATAATGTTCTGAACTTGAAATTCATCCATCCCCACACCGTTGTCCTCCACCCGGATGATCACCCTATCATTCTGTTTAAAAGCGAATATGCGGATAAATCCTTTTGTTCCTTTCTTCTTAAGTCCATGGTAAATCGAATTCTCAACAAGCGGTTGGAGTGAGAGTTTCGGGATCGGAGTACCCGCAAGTTCTGAAGGGATATCCACTTCATAGCGGAATACATCGGGATAACGAATTTGCAGAATTGTCAGGTAATCATCCGTAATCTGAGCTTCTTTCTCTAAAATAATGAGTTCCCGTCCCTTATTCAGCACCATTCGATAGAAATCTGCCAGTGCTTTCGTAGTATCGCGAGCCTCATCATTACGATCTAGCTCATTAAGTGCATAAATGGTATCTAAAGTGTTGTACAGAAAATGCGGTTTTATTTGAGCGGTCATCAGCGCGAGTTCATATTCACGCTTGCGGTTCTGTTCCTGCCTTACTTCATCCAGCAGTTCCCGAATCCGTTTTATCATAAAGTTAAAAGCTTCAGCAATGGTACCGATTTCATCCTCTGTTCGGACTGTCGCAACCGATTGCAAGTCGCCAGCTACTACTTTTCGCATGGCTCTAGTCAGTTGTTCGAGCGGACTAACGACCATTTTGGACAAAAAGCTAGCGCCTAGCCAGGAAAAGGCAAGACACAATGCGCCGATTAAGAGCGTAAGCCTTACATTTTGCCGAACATCAGCTGTAAGCAGGCTAAGCGAAACAATATTGACTAACTTCCAGCCCATTCGGTTATAATCATTGACCGTCACCAGGTTGCCATCATTCTCGAATGAGCACGTTTTTTGGGAGACATTAGCCCCACAACGTTGGATGGCCTTCGCCAATTGTGAATTCACTGGCTCCATCAGCATCCCATTGTCTTCTGCAACAGCCACACGCATTTTGTTATCTAAAAAATAATAAGATTTGGGCGCATCGGGATCACTGGAACGAAAATAATCAGACAAACCTTCTTCTTTCACTAACAGAAAAAGCGTTCCATATGGTTCGCCGGTGTCAATATTAATGACCATCTTCCCCAGTGTCAAAACCGGAGAGTTTGGATCTGGTGTCAGGAAATCTCTCTTTTCCATATCAAACCAGAGGGCCTGTCCATAACTTTCAGATTCTCTTACGCGCTTGAGCATGCTATCGACTTTTCTATCATCCCCACTATCAGTATAAGAAGCGAAAATTGCCCCTTCATTATCAATAAATACCGCTGCATCCACCTCGCGAAAAATTGACAAATCAATAGATAGGCGGCTTTGCATCAGGTTTCTAAATTGAACACGATCCACGGCAGTATTGGGTCTAACACTGTAGGAATCATACATCCGGTTAATATTCGTGACCATAATATTGGACGCTGTTTCCACACTACTGAATATGTAGTCTGTTCGGGACAAGATAAGCTGAGATTCGTCCACCACGTTACTGGTAGTTTTTTCTATCAATGAACGGCTAAAAAGTTGGTTGGACAGAAGTCCAAGAATAAGCAGAGAAATAATAATGAGCGGGAGAAATACTGCGATAACCTTGCTTTTAAAACGAAGACGACCAAACCACTTGCGAGCTAGTGACAGAACTTTCACATAAAACCCCTCCGGCATCAAGAGAATATTCATCATGTTAACACAACTAATCTGAACAGTAATAGAACTAAAATAATGTTAAAAAAATTCAACATCTCATCTTGAAAGTGCCAAAAGGATATGTTAGGATAAAGTCGATTTTTAGTAAAATTATTAACTAAAAGGTGTGAGCTCTTTGGCAACCATTAAAGACATTGCCCGCGAAGCGGGTGTGTCTGCCGCAACCGTTTCAAGGGTTTTAAATAGCGATCTGTCACTGTCCGTAAGCCTAGACACCAAAAACAGAATTTTTTTAATTGCTGAGCAGCTTGGATATAAGCCCTCCCGACTGAGGCAGTTAAAGAGGAACACGGAGCGTGCCGGGAAAACGGTTTCACTCCTGCTGTGGTGTTCCATTGAGGAGGAGAGGGATGATCCGTATTACGCCTCCATCCGCCGTGGAATTGAACTACGCTGTGAAGAGCTTGGCCTGACATTGGGGCAGACACTGCGAGGTCGCTCCTCTCTCGGCACCTTGCAGAAGGCAGACGGGATGATTGTCGTGGGAGGCATTGATCCTGAGGAGGTGTCTAAGCTATATCCAGATAAGAACACCATTGTCCTTGTTGATCAGTACCATGAGCAGCTGGAATACGATTCCGTGCGACTCCATTTCCGGCAAGCGGTCGATCAGGCGCTCGAACATCTGCTTGAGCTTGGCCACCGACAAATCGGATTTATCGGCGGCAAGAGCGATGGAGAACGAAGGGCGCATTATTTTGAGCGATTCATGCGGGAACGAGGACTGTACAATCCTCAGTTCGTCCGCATAGGTGCCTGGAGTACCGCGGATGGCTATCTCATGATGAACGAGCTCCTAGCCGAGCAGGAACGACCGACAGCCTGCTTCGCCGCAAGCGACCCGCTCGCCATCGGCGCCCTCCGCGCCCTTCATGGACAGGGAGTCAAAGTACCGGAAGATATGGCTATTGTCGGCTTCGACGACATTGAGATGGCGGCCTTCGTGCAGCCTCCGCTAACTACTGTGCGTGCCTATCCTGAACAGATGGGAAAAGCTGCCGTACAGCTGCTATCTGAACGGTTTGAGGGACGCGAACCACCTGCGTACAGCGTGATCGGGACTAAGCTTGTCATACGGGAAAGCTCATGCTTAAACAGTAAAACCAATACTTGAGAGTCATTTGTCATTGATAAGTATCCTTACGTAAAACAATCGAGATGATAACCCCTAAGGAGTGAATATCATGAACATTCATGTTAACGAGGCGCTTGGTTTGTTTCACCTGCAGTCCAAGGATTGCAGCTATATTATCCAACTTGTAGAAGGATATCCTGCACATGTCTATTGGGGAGCTCAACTTCATCATGACGAAAGTCTTGCAAGTATATTGGAGCTTAGAGAGCGCTGCTCCTTCTCCCCCACTCCCGATTCTTCCAGACGTACGCTTTCTCTGGATACGCTTCCACAAGAATATCCACAGTATGGAACAAGCGACTTCCGTCAACCGGCTTATCAGGTTGCGCTTGCCGATGGAACTCGAACTACGGAGCTAAAATATAGTGGTTACCTTATTGAACCAGGTAAGCCCAAGCTCGAAGGACTTCCTTCCGTCTATACCGAATCGGATGATGAAGCAACAACTCTCTTGTTGTTCCTTGAGGACCAACACTCTGGCCTTAAGACTACACTGCTTTATACTGTATTTGCGAACCACAGCGCTATTGCTAGGTCTACTCTTTTTGAACATAAGGGAAGCGCTGTCATGAATATTGAGCACGCGATGAGCGCTTCTGTCGATTTCGCCGATTCCAATTACCAAGCTCTCTATCTATCTGGTGCCTGGGTTCGGGAAAGACATATCCAACGCCGCGATCTCGGGCCTGGCGCCATTCGCTTGGAGAGCAGACGGGGCTCCAGCAGTCACCAAATGAATCCTTTTCTGGCACTGCTTCGTCCTGATGCAACTGAAGATCGTGGGGATGTGTACGGCTTCAGTCTAATTTACAGCAGCAACTTCGTCGCACAGGCAGAAGTAGAGCAGTTTGATCAGACCCGCGTAAGTATCGGAATCAATCCTTTTGACTTCTCTTGGCAGCTTGAACCAGGTCAGTCATTCCAGACTCCTGAAGCTGTACTCGTCTTTTCTGAAGAAGGTCTTGGGGGCATGTCACGCACCTATCACAGACTCTACCGCACACGTCTGTGCCGTGGGGCATACCGCGACAAAGAACGTCCGATTCTCGTGAACAATTGGGAAGCCACATATTTTGACTTCGACGCCGATAAAATCGAAGCAATCGCCAAAGAAGCGGGACCTCTTGGCATTGAGCTGTTTGTTCTTGATGACGGTTGGTTTGGCAAGCGCGATAGCGACAACAGCTCGCTTGGGGATTGGTTTGAGGACCGTCGCAAGCTACCCGGCGGTCTTACCGACCTAGCCAAGCGGGTTAATGAACAAGGATTACAGTTTGGCTTGTGGGTTGAGCCAGAAATGATATCACCAGATAGTGAACTGTATCGCAGCCATCCCGACTGGTGCCTGCATGCGGAAGGACGTCGGCGTACGGAAGGTCGATCCCAATTGGTGCTCGATCTCTCTCGCAAGGAAGTATGCGATTACTTGTACGAGACACTTAGCTCCGTATTCTCGATCGCTCCAATTACTTATGTCAAGTGGGACATGAATCGTAATATGACAGAGATTGCTTCAGCTACCGCTACTAGCGAACGTCAAAAGGAAACTGCGCACCGTTATATGCTCGGACTTTATGATCTGCTGGAACGCCTGACCTCACGGTTCCCGGATATTTTGTTTGAAAGCTGTTCCGGCGGAGGCGGACGATTCGATCCGGGGATGCTCTACTATATGCCGCAGACATGGACCAGTGATGATACCGATGCTATTGAAAGATTGGCGATCCAGTACGGTACTAGTATTGTATATCCGGCCAGTACCATGGGAGCACACGTATCGAATGTGCCGAACCACCAAGTGGGTCGAATCACCTCTCTCGCCATACGTGGCGACGTGGCAATGAGCGGAAATTTTGGTTACGAGCTTGACCTTACTGCATTTACAAATGAAGAAAAAGAGCTCGCTGTCAAACAAATTGCCCAGTATAAAGAAATCCGCTCCCTTGTACAGCAGGGAGATATGTATCGACTTCTTAGTCCGTTTGAAGGCAGAGGCGATACAGCCTGGATGTTTGTCAGCGAAGACCAGTCTGAAGCTTTTGTCGCTTACTTCCGTGTGCTGGCTGAACCGAATGGACCTATTCGGCGACTAACTCTCAAAGGACTTGACCCAGCTAAAAAGTATACCATCGAAACTGGGGCTACTAGCAATGCTTCCAGCCCTATAGACAGTACCTTGGCCGAAGATGCCGTTTCTCCCTTCCGTTTGGCGTTTGACGGTGAAATTTTTGGAGGTGACCGCTTAATGAAAATTGGGCTTGTTGTCTCGGATCTTGCTGGGGATTTTGCCAGCTCTACGTTCCGCCTTAAAGCGATCTCCTGCTAATCAAATCTGCCTTACGAAATTGTGGTCTCCCCATATTGTAATCGGAAATTAAAAGAGAAACGGATTCGTTGCAGAACGAATCCGTTTCTCTTTATTCAGACATCTAAGTTCATAACAGCCCTTGATTATCTTTTTCTATATCATAGCCTACAATTTAACCTGCTAGAGTCTGATTACAATTTCTTATTAACTAGTATTCTAGAGATGTGTGATTCAGCACAGGACGCATTGAAAGTACACTACTCAGTAGTTCCATCAAACTTTTTATTTCATAAGTGGGTTGAATGCCAGACGTATTTGTTTTTCTAGAAGGGTTGAACCAGCAGGTATCAATTCCGTACTTATTCCCTCCTTGAATATCCGAGGTTAAAGAATCGCCGACCATAAGGACCTTACTTTTATCTGAAATAGCTAGCTTGGTAAATGCGTAATCAAAAATTTCAGCCTGTGGCTTTTGATAACCTACTTCTTCTGAAATAATTACCTGTTCAAACACATGACGCAGCGGGGAAAGCTGAATTCTGGAGGTTTGAACCTCTTTTATTCCATTCGTAATAATCCCCAAACGGTACTCAGATAGCACATCACATATTTCAACCGCTCCGTCCATCAAAAAAGCTCCTTCACCCAAATAACGTAAATAAGCATTACTAAAGGCTTCTGGATTGAAGTCTAACTTATGGACAGCAAACAATCGTTTAAATCTTTCCACCCGTAGCTGTGCCGAGGTAATAAGTCCTTCCTCTGCCTCACGCCACAAGGCACCGTTGATCTCATCATAGCTAGATTTATACTCAGTGGCCCCTTGCGGCAATCCAAACTGGGCAAACGTATTATGTAGCGCATGACTTTCTGCCATTTTAAAATCAAACAACGTATCATCAATATCAAACAAAATAATTTCGTATTTCATGACTACCTCCAACCTCCATGTCATAACTTTTCTATATGGTAAGTTCCATGAGCCATAGATTTATTTCAGATAGGATATAAAAACGAAAAAAACCATCAATGCAGTATGATCTCCCGGTAATTATACAGGACCTCATTGATCCGTCAAGTCATGGCAAAAAGAATGGAGTAACATTTAATTCTTTAGAAACCCATGCCTCTATAACGGGTTGATTAGAACTAATTAAGTATGAGAGTACTTTTTTCCAGGACTCGCCATAATTGAATTAACCTTGCTGACCCATGCTACTGTGTTCTAGACATCAAAAAAGTCGACTCCTTTTGATGGGAATCGACCGTTTTAATATCCTAGTGATTTTCATTAATCCATTCGGTTAATGTTTGATTAAAATAATGCGGTTCTTCAAACATCGGGTTATGTCCACTATGCTCAAAAACCACCTTTTTTACGTTCGTATAGCTACCATCGACCCGATCCCATAATGAAACAGGCGCGACCAGGTAATCAGTTCTTCCCAAACCAATCAACACAGGTTTACGGACATTCGCCAAAGACTGTATCAAATCCATGTTTCCGAAGGCTTCTCCCCATAAATAATCGATGATAGGCATGTTCGTGTACACATCATTCCACATGTAAGCTGCATCATAGGTATAATCATAAAAGCTTTGGGCTCCCATCCGTATGCACATATGAACGAATCTTCTGTCGGGATCTCTTCTGATATCATTCTCTAATAAAACAATATCCTTTTCAAAACGTTCTTTTCTGGCTGAACTGGCTGTCTCGTAAAAGTATGAAATGCTTTGCCGCTGTCTTTCTTGGCTGTTCGTAGGTGCTGAATTTAATAACACCACCTTTTCAACATAACCAGGGAATTGTTTAGCATATTCCAAAGCCATAAAGGCATGCCCAGAATGTCCTAATATGATAAATTGATCTAAATGAAGGCATTGTCTTGCTGCTTCTATGTCATTGATGACTTTATCCAAAGTATAGTCTTCTGGTTTTAAAGCTCGAATCGGTTTTGCAAACCCTCTATGATCCAGAAAAATAAACTGAAAACTTTTATATAAATGATTTGAGAATAAGCGAGGGTAATATATACTACTGCCAATCACTAATATCGGCTTCCCGCTACCTCTTATAGCATATTTCAGCTCAAAACCATCACTAATAATCGTTTGATAAGTGCTCATTTATAGTCTCCCTTTCTTCTTTAAATCACTCCCTTTCCGTTGTTTAATTCCCTTGTATTCTCCATAGATCGCTCCAGCACTACAAATCACCTCTGAAGTACGTTTAATTTTATGAGAAAAGTTTAACATGGTTTTTTCAAAAACAAAACCGATTTACATTTTTCTTACTTGTCCTGATTTATAAAATTCATATTGGATTTTTGACGAGCGCATCTATTTGGAAATGAAAAAAACCGCGATTATCGCGGTTTACTATGTAGAGGTTATACTATGATTTGCTTGGCGGCGTCCTACTCTCCCAGGACCCTGCGGTCCAAGTACCATCGGCGCTGGAGGGCTTAACGGTCGTGTTCGGGATGGGTACGTGTGGAACCCCTCCGCTATCGCCACCA
>NZ_VIJZ01000014.1 GCF_006874425.1 Paenibacillus ottowii | reverse complement strand
AAGACGTTCTTCCCTGGCAACAGAGCTTTACGATCCGAAAACCTTCATCACTCACGCGGCGTTGCTCCGTCAGGCTTTCGCCCATTGCGGAAGATTCCCTACTGCTGCCTCCCGTAGGAGTCTGGGCCGTGTCTCAGTCCCAGTGTGGCCGATCACCCTCTCAGGTCGGCTACGCATCGTCGCCTTGGTAGGCCATTACCCCACCAACTAGCTAATGCGCCGCAGGCCCATCCACAAGTGACAGATTGCTCCGCCTTTCCTCCTTCTCCCATGCAGGAAAAGGATGTATCGGGTATTAGCTACCGTTTCCGGTAGTTATCCCTGTCTTGTGGGCAGGTTGCCTACGTGTTACTCACCCGTCCGCCGCTAGGTTATGTAGAAGCAAGCTTCTAATTAACCTCGCTCGACTTGCATGTATTAGGCACGCCGCCAGCGTTCGTCCTGAGCCAGGATCAAACTCTCCATTAAAGACCAACCGAAGTCGGTTTATCGAAAGAGCGATTAGCTCATTTGAAACTGACGAGATAAAATATCTCATGTTTGATTTTGCGAACAAAATCAGTTTACTCACTCGTTGTTCAGTTTTCAAAGATCAAACTTTTTTTGAATCAGCCCATCGCCTCATCAACTCTTATATCATATCATGTCCGAACCAACTTTGCAAGCATTTTTTAAATCTTTTTTTGTTCATTCGCTCGCAACCTTTATATTTCTTGGCCGGAATTAGAGTATATCATTCCACAGTTTTATATGCAAGTATTTTTTAAAAAATTGCTTTTGCAATGTTTATATTCGTAACTAGGCCCTGGCCCTTTGTTCATTTGGTTCTTAAATGCACAATTATTTTTTTTCTTTAATATTGATGTTTTGACAAAGAAAGGATGGGTATAAAAGATAAGAAACACCCGCGCCATCCCCCACGGCTTTTAATAATGAATAGGTAGATATTGCGGAACCCCAATTGAATGGTTATATGACATTGTCATCAAGCCCAATCCCACCAAGGCAATTACCTCATATGAAATAGTTGTTGATTAATTGAATTATGACATTATAGAGGAGTAGATGCTAAATGAAACAACGAAGGCGAACCTGGACGAAGGTTGTATTGGGGATTATCTCTTGCTTACTGCTTATCGTTATCTCTGGATTTGTATATGAGGGGATTGCATCCAAATATGATAAATCGCAATATCCTCCTCTGGGGAGAATGGTCGATGCTGGGGGCTATCGTCTCCATATTCGTAAAATGGGTGCCGGCTCTCCAACGATCGTGCTTGAATCAGGAAGCGGGGAGAGTAGCCTGTCCTGGAGGGATATTCCCGAGAAGCTGTCATCTTTCGCCACCGTTGTATCTTATGATCGGGCAGGCTATGCATGGAGCGAAGAGGCAAATACACCACGCACCGGAAAAAACATCGTTCGGGAGCTTCATACTGCTCTAAAGAATGCAGACATCCAACCTCCTTATATCCTTGTAGGTCATTCCCTGGGGGGGATGTACTCAAGACTCTATGCACAGACGTACAGAGACGAAGTGGCGGGATTGGTTCTGGTGGATGCTAGGCCTGAGAATGATGCCCGCCGAACCAATAAGATTTATGCCAAAGAACGGCCTAAAGTCACTCCCTCACCGTTAATATCCATTGTCCTAGAAAGGTTAGGGGCATTTCGTCTGTTTCCCAATTTTATGCTAAACGGACGGGTGGAATATCGAGATAGAAAATCTTTTGTGAATATTGTTGCTTCTCCCAAGTACTTTCGCTCTGTTGCCGAGGAGGGTAAGCTAGCGAGCACTACCGAAGATGCCATACGCGGCCAGCATTTGGGTAACCTCCCTGTGCGTGTGATTGCCCGGGGCATTCAGCAAGATTTGACTCAGTTTGGTATTAGTAAGCGTGGAAATGACCAAATCGAACAAAGCTGGCAAATGGGGCAGCGCGAGATGCTCCGCATCTCTACCAACAGCAAATTTATTATTGCTAAGAAAAGCGAGCATATGATTATCCACGACCAACCAGAGCTAGTCATCCAAGTCGTCCGTGAACTCGTCTCCAATATCCATCATTATCGGTCAACCATTGCTAAAGCAAACACTGATCATTAGAGGCACTTCTCTATACATCTGATGGTTTCATAAAATAAAAAAAGACGCCCGGGTCCCTCCTATTATGAAGGAATCCGGGCGTCTTTGCTGCCCACTACTATTTTGTTGATTGATCTTAGGACAAAATAGGCTTGTTTTTAGATGAGGCTTCTGCAATTGTACCAAGTATCTGTCTCAGTACTTTAGCATTTTCCCCGACAAAACCGGAATCAAGCAGCACATCATGCGTTCCGATGACCGCGTATTCTTTGTATTGGCCAAGTGTTGCCTGTTGCCATAACAATTTATCTAATGATGTATCCGGACCAACACTATCATCCTCTGCAATCATAGCATGGATATTCGCATGAACTTCACCTGCGTTAATAAGCTCATCGCGGTAGGTGGAGTAAACTAGCATTTTGTCCATGACTCGCTCCCTGTCCGCTGGATCTGCGAGGAATGCTTTGTACTGCTCTCTAATGCTGTCCAGCACCGTCTCGACAATCTCTTCAAGCTCCTCAGGTGTCGATTCATCCTTGGACATCTTTCTCATAGCATCTACCATAATAATGTCGCCAACATGGTAACCTCGGATTTCCATGGCTTTAGCTACCTCAAAGGCAAGATTTCCTCCAAGTGAGTATCCCAAGAATATATATGGGCCCTCTGCTTGAATATCCACGATGGCATCGATGTATCGATCCAGCATATCTTGACCCTGGTACCGATCGCCGATAAATTCCATTCCGTACACCTCGCAAAGCCCATCCAGCTCCTTGGCCATCTCATAGTACCCCAGAGAGTGACCTACCCGAGGAGGGAAGCAAAATACTTTAAGCGTTCCTTTCCCTGGGAAGTGGATAATCTCCATTTCTTGTTCATCGGCAGCAGTTGTTGCCTGCAGCTTGAAAATTTCATGTGCCATTTCTTCCACAGTCGGCAGATTAAACACGGTCTGGAGTGGGAGATGGACGCCCATATTAGACGAGATCCTTTGGATCAAGCCCAATACTTTCAGGGAATGGCCCCCAAGCTCGAAGAAATGATCCCTGATCCCGATTTCCCGTACGCCGAGCACCTCGGACCAAATCTGAGCGAGCTCTACTTCTGTCTGCGTACGCGGCGCGATATATTCTGCTGTGCTCCGCAGAAGGGTTTCCGGTGCCGGTAGCGCTTTGCGATCCAATTTTCCATTCGGATTCAGCGGCATTTGTGCGAGCTGTACGAAAGCAGACGGAATCATATAGCTTGGCAGCTCGCTGGCCAGTGCCTCGCGTAGAACGCTAGCTGCCAGCCCCTCCTCGGCCACAAAGTATGCGCAAAGCTGAGTACTTCCGCTGGAGTCAGCCAGTGCTAGAACAACCGCCTCCTGCACCGACGGCACCTTCAGGATTTGTGCTTCCACTTCTCCCAGTTCAATGCGGTAACCGCGGATTTTTACCTGGTGATCGATCCGTCCCAAATACTCAATATTCCCGTCTGGCAACCACCGAGCCAAATCGCCTGTCCGGTAAATCCGTTCTCCCGGCTTGTACGGATGAGGAATGAACTTTTCTGCCGTCAGGTCCGGCTGATTGAAGTACCCTCTCGCTACCCCTTCGCCTGCAATGCATAGTTCTCCCGGTACACCTACTGGTGATACCTGAGAGGCGCCGTCTATCATCCATACTTGGACGTTAGCGTACGGTTTGCCGATAGGCACATGCGTTAGAGCTGCGGTCTCAGGACTCGTTGTATATCGAGTCGCATATACAGCTGCTTCTGTAGGGCCGTAGATGTTTTCCAGTACTGCGTACGGAGACACTTTATAGTACTCTTCTACAAGTTTGGCAGGCAGCGTCTCGCCGCAGGCAAACAGGTATTTCAAAGTAAGGAATCCTTGGGTACTGCTTTCTTTCAAATATTGAACGAGCACGCTGAGCATCGAAGGTACCAAATTAAGATGCGTAATTTGGTTCGCATCCACAGCCTCCAGCAGGGCAACCGGATCTTTGTCCACGCCCGGCGGCAAGATCACGAGCGTCCCCTGTCCAAAGAACCAGCAGAACAGCTCCGGCACGGAGAAGTCAAAGGTGAATGTCGTTTTGAGCAGGAATCGATCATCTGCCACCATCGGATATTCAGCTTCCAACTGACTCAGCGTATGGACAGCAGAGTGATGCTCAATCATTACACCCTTCGGCTTGCCGGTCGAACCTGACGTGTAAATGATATACGCCAGATGCTCCGGTCCTGCGACTGGCTCCAGATTGGAGTCATCGGCATGATACGCCTGCGGATCATCAAGCGACAGGATCGTGCCAGTGAATGGAAAACGATCTTTAAGATGGTTCTTCGTCAGTATAAGCTTCGCTCCCGAATCCTCCAGCATGTGACGAATACGATCCTCAGGGAATTCCGGATCAATCGGTACATAGGCGCCACCCGCTTTTAGAATGGCATGGATACCAATGATCATCTCAAGCGAACGCTCGACCATAATGCCGACTGGCTGATCCGGTCTGACCCCTTGAGCACGCAGCGTACGCGCCAGGCGGTTGGCCTGTTGATGAAGCTCTCCGTAGGTAAGCACCGTTTCACCGTAAATAAGTGCTGTACGATCCGGTGTGAGCGCAGCCTTTTCCTCAAATATGCCGTGAAGGGTCTTCTCACGCGGATAAGGAGCTGCTGTATCTCCCCATACCTCTATAATTTGTGATTTCTCTTCTGGCGTAATCAGCTCCAGCTCGTCAATACGGATAGCAGGTTGTACAGATACGCTTGTCAGAATTCTCGTCAAGTGTCCTTGAATCCGTTCCACACTCTCCCGATCGTAGACACGAGCATTATAACGATACAAGAACTCCAGACTACGTCCCGGCAGCACAATGAGGTTAAAATCATAATTCGTCTGTTCAAACATCTGAACATCCGTAATTTTGTATTCAGCCTCATCATTGGCTATTTTCTCTTCCAGGTGCTCTTCGACCGGGTAATTCTCAAATACCATAATATGGGAAATCAAATCTTGCTTTTGCTCACTCTGTGCTTGAATCTCATAGAGCGGATAGGAATCATAAGCATGTCCTGCCAAATA
Source organism: Paenibacillus ottowii (assembly GCF_006874425.1). Lineage (GTDB taxonomy): Bacteria > Bacillota > Bacilli > Paenibacillales > Paenibacillaceae > Paenibacillus > Paenibacillus ottowii. The sequence continues at coordinate 91,452 of NZ_VIJZ01000014.1, read as the reverse complement.
TAATTCCTGCTGTCTCTTCATTACTTGAGAGAACGAATCGCTTCCCTCGGCTTGAACCCGAACTGGAACTGTATTAATGAAGAGACCGATCATGCTTTCAATACCCGGAATCTCGGCAGGTCTGCCCGATACCACACTTCCGAAGACGACATCATGGCTTCTATTGTAGCGTTGCAACACGATTCCCCAGGCTGCTTGCATCAGTGTGTTCATCGTCACCTGGTGCTGCTTGGCCACTTGTTCCAGGCGCTCGGTCAATTCCGCGTCCAACGTGAATACCAGCTTCTCTGACAAGTAGGCTTCTGCTTTGGCCGATGGCTGTGTGACGGCCTGTGGCAGCTTCGTTTGCTGCTCGTAACCTTCCAGATACCCTCTCCAATAAGAGGCTGCCTCTTCCTCGCCTTGTTTTTCCAACCATTGAATGTACTGGCTGTACGCTGCTGCTGTAGGAAGCTCAGGTTCCCTTTGCTCACGTAGAGCTCCGTATGTTTCAAACACTTCCTGGAGCACAAGCGGCATACACCAGCCATCCAAAATGATGTGATGAGAGCTCCACAACAGATGGTAATGCTCTTTTGCAGTCCGTAGGATAGCAACACGCAGCAAGGCTTCATTCGCAAGATCAAAGCCTCTCGCTTTGTCTTGTTCCATATAAGCTGCAAGACGCGCTTCTATTTCAGCGGATTCCAGCTCATGCAAATCCTCGTATGCGAAATCGCATGCTCTTTCTTTGAACACAATCTGTATAGGGAAATCGCCCCATCCAGCATGGAAATTCGTTCTCAATATGGCATGTCGTTTCATCAGATGCTGTAAGCTGCGTTTGAAATCCTCAGGATAGAACACTCCCTGAATTTCAAATGTGGCCTGCTCAAAGTAGACCTCTGAATGAGGCTCCAGCAAGCTGTGGAACAACATTCCCTTTTGCATTGGTGTCAGTTTATACACATTTTCAATGCTGCCGATGTGCCGTGTCTGCTCTTCCAGCTCCTCGATTTCCTCCAAGCTGATATCTTTGAGAAGTACATCGCTTGGCGTAAGTTCGGTTCTTTCCTTGCGTACACAGTGACCAATGACTTCACTGAGACGCTCCTTCAGGATACCGACAAACTTCTCTACCGAATCTGCATGGAACTGCTGATGGTTGTAGCTGACCGAAAGCTGAAGTTGTCCTTCGGTAATCAGTCCATTGATGTTCAAGGCCTGATGCTGTACCATCTGCTCACTGACCTCAGATCCTGCCGAGTAAGGTGATACCTCCATCGTTCCCTCTGCAAGATCCTGGTCAAACTGCCCCAGATAGTTGAAGGTAATCTCCGGTTCTGCCGAGAAGGAGGAGCCAGCGGATACGTCGCTCAAATACTTCAAAATACCATATCCTACACCTTTGTTCGGGATACGACGCAGACCTTCCTTAATACGCTTGATTCTAGCGCCGATCTCCATTTCGCCTCCCATCTCAAGGGCGACAGGATACTGACTTGTAAACCAGCCTATTGTGCGAGTGATATCCAAGCCTGGTACAACAGGCTCCCGTCCATGTCCCTCCAGCACGATGCCTACACGTTCGATCCCTGTCCACTCGTGAACGGCCATACCTAGGGCTGTCAGGAGCAGATCGTTAACTTCCGTATTGTAAGTGCGGTTTGCCTCTTTCAAGAACTGCTCCGTCTCTTCTGGCGACCACGTTACCGTAACAGCTTTGCTGTCCTTTATGAGAAGAGCACCGTCTACCTTGTCTTTTGGAAGAAGAGCAAATCCCTCTCCTTCCACCTCTGCCCAAAAGCTGCGTTCTTGTTCAGCCGCCGGGCTGTTGGCGTATTGCGTGATCCCGTCAACCCACGCACGGTACGAATCCGTCTTCTGTGGAAGCTTGACCGCTTCTCCACGCGCTGCCTGCTCGTAGCCTTCCTGTAGGTCCTCAAAGAGAATTCGCCAGGATACGCCGTCCACAGCCAAATGATGAATAACGATCAACAAATGCTCGCCTTCCTTACAGCGGAATAAACCCAGTCTAAAGAGAGGCCCATCCTCCAGAGAGATGCTGCGCTGAATGGCTTCCGCACCTGCTTCTATTGCTGAAGCCGGATCTTTTTCATCCTGCAGATCGTGAATTTGGAGGCTATACAGCTCACCTTCATCCAAGCTGCGGTTCCAGGCTTCTACTCCTTGCTCTCCTTGGCGGAACACCAGTCGCAGCGCATCATGGTGCTCTGCAATTTTCTGTATTACCTCGGCGAGTGCATCGGTATTAAAGCCTTCACGCCGGTACAGCATAACCGACTGATTAAAGTGATGGAGATCCGTTGACTGCTCTTCGAAAAATCTGCGCTGGGCAGGACCCAGTTTTACCGTCCCGTGTACTTCACGCTGATCTGCAATTCGGCTGACTGTGCTAACGCGCTGAGCCAGTTCTGCAATTGTTGGATAGCTGAACAAATCCTTCATTTCCAGTTTGTAGCCTGCATGGAGAAGTCTTGATGAAACTTGAATCGATTTGATGGAGTCGCCTCCAAGTTCAAAGAAATTATCATGTATGCCAACAAGCGGCACGCCGAGCACCCCTTGCCAAATCGAAGCCAAAATGTTCTCCACATCCGTCTGCGGAGCAGTAAAGGCAGCCCCTGCTTTCACACCCAAGTTTGGTTCAGGCAGTGCCTTTCGATCCAGCTTGCCATTTGGTGTCAAAGGCATTGCGTCCATTTGGACAAAGTAAGACGGAATCATATATGCAGGCAGTTCGGCAGACAGTTCATTCCTCAGCTCGCTGACAGACATTTCCCGATCCGCTACAAAGTAAGCACACAGAGACTTCTGTCCATTGGCGTCTGCCCACGCAACAACGAGAGCTTCCTCGACAAGCGGCATATCCAACAACTTGGCCTCAATCTCACCAAGCTCAATACGATAGCCCCGGATTTTAACTTGATGGTCAATACGCCCAATGTACTCAATGTCTCCATTAGGAAGGCGACGAGCCAAATCCCCGGTCCGATACATATTTCCTTCCGCAGCGAACGGATTTCTAATAAATTTTTCTGCGGTAAGATCCGGACGGTTCAGGTATCCTCGGGCTACTCCGTCTCCGGCGATATACATTTCGCCTTCCACACCTAACGGTACGAGACGAAGCTGTTCATCCAGGATATGAATGTATATGTTGTCGGACGGCAACCCAATCGGAACGGACTCACGTGTATCCTTCGCAGGATCGTACAGGTGAATCATGCAGCCGACGACAGTTTCAGTCGGACCGTATTCATTGTAGATTTTGATATTGCCACCAAAAAGATCGGTAATCGTTTTGGACAAATGTGTAGTCAGATTCTCTCCACCTACAATGAGCTGCTGAATGCGACTTTCCGCTGGAATGGTCATGTCTTTTATGAGACTGAGATGCGTCGGCGTCAGCTTGAGAATATCCACCGCATTTTCGCGCAAAATATGCTGAACGACCTCTGCTTTATCTATACCATCATAAATTCGTACTATTCCTCCGTTTATTAATGGAGTAAACATTGATGTCATCGTCAAGTCAAACGAAATGGATGAATACAGCGGGAAGTCCGTTGGTTGCCCTGCACAATAGACTTTATTGGCCCACCAGATGTAGTTCACGATTCCTTTGTGGTTAATCATGGTTCCCTTCGGATTTCCTGTTGTACCCGAAGTATAGATTAGATACACCAAATCGTTGCCTCTCACAGGAATATTAGGATTATTCACTCCAGTTCCGTAGATGTGTGGAGAATCCAATTCCATAACCATGCCCTCAAAGGACGCTAGCTTCGTCAGGTGGCTTTGTGTGAGCAGAATCTCAGCCCCAGAGTCCTTCAGAATATACTGAATCCGCTCCTGCGGATATTCAGGATCAATCGGTACATAGGCTCCGCCCGCTTTGAGCACGCCCATAATGGCAACCAGCAGTTCCACTGACCGATCCGCCAACAGACCCACTACTTGTTCGCTCTGCAGTCCTTGGGCTATCAAGGTCGAAGCCAGTCTGTTCGCCTGCTCGTTCAGCTCCCGATATGTGATCTGGATGTCGCCACTTATTGCCGCGATCTTATCCGGTGTACGGGCCACCTGTTCCTCAAACAAGGTATGCAGGCCCTGATCACTTGGATAAGCATGAGCCTTGCCACCCCAGTCAAGCAGGTTTGTCCGTTCCTCTGGCGTTACAATCTCCAGTTCCTGTATCGTCGCTTGCGGACGAGTAGCTACCTGATCGAGCATTTGCAACAAATGTCCTCCGATTCGCGCAATGCTTTCTTGCTCGTAGACCGAAGCATTGTAGCGAATGCAGACCTTAATGTCCTCGCCTGGAATGACAACCAGGTTAAAGTCATAGTTGGTTTGCTCAAACATGGCGAAGTTGGCGACTTCGAGATTGTCCTCTGTTTGATTACCCGACTGTTCTACCTGTTCGTCGAGCGGATAATTTTCAAAGATCATGATATGAGAAATCAGGTCTTGCTTTTGGCTTGTTTTCCCCTGAATCTCATACAGCGGATAGGTGTCGTAGGCACGACCAGCCAACGAATGTGCCTGTGTACGTTTCATCACATCGACAAAAGCCTCGTCTTTGGATGACTGTACGCGGATAGGTACTGTATTAATAAACAGACCCACCATATTCTCGATCCCTGCAATCTCAGCAGGTCTACCCGATACAACACCGCCGAAAACCACATCCGAGCTGGCATTGTAATGTTGGAGAATCAGTCCCCAGGCTGTCTGCATGAGTGTGTTGACGGTCACATGACTGCGCTTGGCGACAACATCCATTTTATGGGTCAAGTCTATACCCAAATGGAGAACATGCTCATTCAGAACGTAGCCTTCTTCTTTGGCTTGAGATTTCGTTTTAGCTTCCGGCAATACGGTATTGCCGTCATAGTCTTCGAGATATTGACTCCAATATGTTGAAGCCTCTTGTTCATCCTGTGCATCAAGCCACTCAATATAACGACTATAAGGCTGAGCCGGCGGCAGTACAGGCTGTACTTGCTGACGCAGGGCAGAATAATAATCGAACAGTTCCTGTGTAATGATCGGGATGCACCAGCCATCCATGACAATATGATGGAAGCTCCACAATACAAGGTGGCTTTGTTCCTTTTGCAAGACAGTCACTCGCATCAGCGGATCTTCTGACAAACTGAATCCCTTAGCCATATCTTCAGTTGTGTAAGCCTCGATCCGAGCCTCTTGCTCCTGCAACGTAGCGGCACGCAAATCTACGTAGCTCAGAGGGATTGGCCGTTGCTTAAAGACAACCTGCAGCGGTACATCCGCGATATTGTTGTAAAAGCCCGTACGCAGTATGGCATGTCGTTGCGCCAAAGCCTGGAAGCTCTCGAAGAAGGTATCTACATCGAAGCTGCCACGCAGCTCAAACGTTGCCTGCTCAAAGTAGGAAGAGGAGTTCGGCTCCAGCAAGCTATGGAAGAGCATGCCCTTCTGCATTGCCGTTAGCTTGTACACATCCTCAATCTCTCCAATATGGGCCGTCTGGGCTGTGAGTCGATCAAGCTGCTCCAGGGTCAGACCTTGGAACAGAACGTCACTTGGCGTAAGCTGTGCATACTCCTGAGCCACACAATGCCGGATAACCTCGCTAAGGCTTGACTGTAATAATTCAGCAAAATGGCTTACCGTCTCCTTACGATACTGCCTGTTGCTGTACGTAATCGTCAGTGATAACTGGCCTTCGGCAATCATGCCATTCACATCCAGAGCATATTGCTGTGGTGTATGATTGCTGAGCGCCTTACCGACTGAATGTGTAGACAAGCTAAGAGCATTGCCCTCCAAGTCCTGGTCAAACTGTCCAAGGTAGTTGAAGGAAACTTCCGGTTCTACGCTGAATCGAGTACCTTTTTCCGGTGCCATATATTTCAGCAGACCGTAGCCGATACCTTTGTGCGGAACCTCTCGCAAATTCTCCTTGATGCGCTTGATCCGGGTAGATACTTCCTGCCCATCTTGCAGGTTCAGCAGAACAGGGTATTGGGTGGTGAACCAGCCCACAGTACGGGTAATATCCAGATCTGGTATGATCATTTCCCGTCCATGTCCTTCAAGGTTAACCAGAACCTGCTCCATGCCTGTCCAGCGCTGAATAGCTGCTCCCAGAGCAGTCAAGAGCAAATCATTCGTCTCCGTATGATAAGCCCGGTTTGCTTGTCGCAACAGCAGGTCGGTTTCTTCAGCAGACCAAGTTACCGTAACCGACTCGGTATCTCGAATGGTGCCTGGCTCCTGATCCTGATCCTTTGGCAGTGGAGTCAGAACCGTCTCCTCAATCTGCTGCCAGTATGAACGTTCCTTGTCCAGAGCAGGGCCTGCTGCATACTTCGCCGCTTGCTCGGACCATACAAGATACGAATCGGTCTTTTGCGGAAGAACAATCGCTTGTCCATTCAACGCCTGCTCGTATCCTGTTGCAATGTCCTCAAACAGGATGCGCCAGGACACGCCGTCAACCAAGAGGTGATGAATGACAATCAACAAATGATCGCCATCCTTACAATGGAACAAGCCTAGTTTGAACAGAGGGCCATCTTCCAAGTGGAAGCTCGCCTGAATGGCATCAGCTTGGGCTTGAACAGCGGCTGCCTCGTCATCTGTCTGCTGCATATCAGCGATGTCCAATGTGTAGAGTTCACCTTCGTCAACTCCCCGATTCCAAGCCGTGTATCCAGCTTCTGTATGCCGGAAAACCATACGCAGCGCGTCATGATGAATTGCAATTTGGTCCATTGTCAACCGGAGTGCAGTCTCATCAAAGCCATCTTTCCGATGAAGCATGACAGCATGATTGTAATGATGCGGCTCTGCTGTGTGGCGTTCAAAGAACCAACGCTGAATTGGCATTAACTCTGCTGTACCTTTGATTTCACCCTGCTCTGCTGTGCGTCCGGCTACTTGAAGATACGGGCTTAGCTCAGCAATTGTCGGATATTTGAAGAGATCCTTCATCTCTAATTTGTATCCAGACTGGAACAATCTGGAGGATACCTGAATCGCCTTAATGGAGTCACCGCCCAGATCGAAGAAATGATCATGGATACCGATCTGCTGTGCTCCCAGCACACCTTGCCATACGGAAGCCAAAGCCTCCTCAGCTGCGTTTCTCGGCGCTTCATATACAGCTCCAGTCTGCACATTGGCCTCTGGGGCCGGAAGCGCTTTGCGATCCAGCTTACCATTTGGCGTCAACGGCATCTGTTCCAATTGCATAAAGTAAGACGGAATCATATAAGCCGGCAGTTCGGCAGCCAAGGCCGTTCTCAATTCGCCCACCGTCAGCATCTGATCAGCAGTGAAATAGCCGACCAGCACTTTTTGCCCACTTCCATCCTCCCGGGCAAGCACAACGGCCTCTCTGACAGACGGAGCATGGAGCAGCTTCGCCTCCACTTCGCCCAGCTCAATGCGGTAACCCCGAATTTTAACCTGATGGTCAATCCGTCCGAGATACTCCATGCTGCCATCCGGCAGCCAGCGTGCCAAGTCACCTGAGCGGTACATACGCTCGCCCGCTTCAAACGGATGAGCTACAAACTTCTCTTCCGTTAATTCCGGTCGGTTTAGGTAGCCGCGTGCCAGCCCTTCGCCTGCCACATAGAGTTCACCCGGAATACCAATCGGTTGTGGACGGCATTGTTCATCCAGAATGTACGCACGCAGTGTCGGAATCGGGATACCGATATTGCTGCGGCCCTGTTCAATTTCCAGTTCTGTAATTTCCTTATACGTCACATGGACGGTCGTTTCCGTGATGCCATACATATTGATGAGCTGCACTTGCGGATATTTCGCTCTCCAGTCCTTGAGCAAGGCCGGGCTCAATGCCTCTCCACCAAAGATAATCATGCGGAGGCTCAATTCTGCCGCGCGATGACTAAGTTCTTCCTGTAGCAACTGGTAGAAGTATGTCGGCGTCTGGTTCAAGACGGTGACCTTTTGGTCCTTAAGCAATTGCAAGAAACGCTCCGGGCTCTTCGCGGTCAGCGATGGAACGATGACCAGACGACCTCCGTTCAGCAATGCCCCGTACATTTCCCATACAGAGAAGTCGAAACAGAACGAATGGAACAGCGTCCACGTATCCTGAGCATCGAAATCAAACATATTTTTATCATTAAAGAGCAAGCGGACTACATTTTTGTGCTCGATCAGCGTTCCCTTTGGCTTGCCTGTCGTACCCGATGTGTAGATGACGTAGGCAAGATGATTCGGTCCAGCCGCAGGCTCCAGATTTGAGACATCTTCCTTGTAGGAAACCGTCTCATCCAGTTTGATGACGTCCCCGGTGAAGGAGACACGTGTCTCCAGATGCGCTTGGGTCAGCAGCAGCTTGGCTCCCGAATCCTCAAGCATAAAGCGAATACGGTCCTCTGGATATTCAGGGTCCACAGGGACGTAGGCTCCGCCCGCCTTCAAAATGGCTAAAATCCCGACGACCATTTCAAGGGAACGTTCTGCCATAATTCCAACCAGACCATCTGGTTGCAGACCACGCTCGCGCAGTGTTCTGGCGAGTCCGTTAGCCCGCTCATTCAGCTCGCTGTAGGACAGGGTTGCCTCTTCACATACGACTGCTGTTGCATCCGGATTACGGACAGCCTGTTCCTCGAACAATGCATGAATCGTTTTGTCACGAGGATAATCTGCTCTGGCTCCGTCCGTATCTTTCATCAGCATCGACTTTTCCTGTGGTGTCAGGATATCCAGAGATGACAGCGACATACCCGGATTGGCGGTGACTTCCTGTATAAGCTGTACAAAGTGGCCTGTCATCCGTTCAGCGGTCTCCCGCTTGTAGATTGCAGTCGCGTACTCCAGCGTGCAGGTCAATGCCCCATCCGCTTCACTCACCGTCAGCGTGAGGTCGAACTTGGCAGCAGGGTGTACATGATCGTAAGGAGTGAACCGCAACCCTTCTATTTCTTGTTCTCCCTGCTCGATATTTTGCAGGACAAACATGGTATCAAATAGTGGGTTACGACTCAGGTCACGTTGAAGCTCCAGCTTCTCTACCAGCTCCTCGAACGGATAATCCTGATTTTCATAGGCCCGCAGGGCTGTTTCCTTCACTTCCTGCAAGTAAGCCTCGAAGGGCTTTTCCCCTTCAGGATAAGTACGCAGTGCCACTGTGCCTACGAACATACCGATGAGTCCTTCGAGTGTGGCATGCGATCTTCCCGCCACCGGCGAACCGACAATAACATCTTCCTGGCCCGTGTACTTGTGCAATAGCGCTGTATAGGCAGCCAGCAGCACCATGAACAGGGTAGAACCTGTTCGGGTAGCCAGCTCCTGGAGTGAAGCACTTAGAGAAGCATCAATCTGGAAGTCAATCCGATCTCCCGCAAAGCTTCGTACCGCAGGGCGAACTTCGTCTACTGGCAAATCCAGCACTGGCAAGCTTCCGCGGAATGCATCCAGCCAGTAAGCTTCTTGGGCTTTGAGACGCTCGCTTTCGAGCTGCTCTTGCTGCCATACCGCATAGTCTGTGTACTGGATTTGCAGCGCAGGCAATACGTCCTCTTCCTGGTAGAAACGGAGAAACTCTTCTATGAGAATATTCATAGAAACCCCATCTGAGACAATATGATGCATGTCAAACAACAGTAAATGGCGCTCATGTGCAATTCGAATCAGACCCACTCGCAGCAATGGAGCTTCACCAAGATCGAAAGGACTGACAAATTGCTGAAGGGCAGCTTCTGCCTCTGACTCGCTCAACTCCGCATATTCCACAGTAAACGGAACATCCGGTAGGATTTGCTGTACAGGTTCACCATTAACGGTCACAAAACGGGTGCGCAGCGAACCATGACGACGAATCAGACGACGGAATGCCTGCTCCAGCCGTTCCCGATTCAGGTCTCCCTCAACCGTAAGGATGCCTGGCATATTGTAGCTCAGCTCTCCGCCTTCCAGCTGACTAAGGATAAACAGCCGTTTTTGGGCTGAGGACAATGGGTAGTGCTCTCGTGCTCCCGCTGTAGGAATTTCTTCGAAATTAAGCGTCATATGGCCCTCAATGGCACGAGCCAATCCTTCAATGGTAGGCGACTCGAACACTTCCCTTAGGCTAATCTCACGATTCATCTCCTTACGAATTCGTGACACTAGCAGAGCCGCACGCAGTGAATGACCTCCAAAATGGAAGAAATTATCCTTCACTCCTGCGTTCTCTACACCCAGCACCTCTTGCCAGATTTCGGCTAATTGGATTTCTACAGGTGTCTTTGGAGCCTCAGATGAAGCAACTGCCCATCCTCGCTCGCCTTGCAGCGCTTTTCGATCTATTTTTCCGTTCGACGTTAGAGGCATGTCCTCCAGTTGTATGAAGCGAGAAGGGATCATATATCCAGGCAGCATCTCCGACAGAACTGCTCGGAGCTCGGATACCTCAAGCTTCTGAGCAGCTACGAAGTAAGCGACCAGATCCTTGTAGCCGTCATCGCCCTCCACAGCCAAGGCTACGACTTCCTGAACGGACGGCACTCTGAGCATGTGTGCTTCGACCTCGCCCAGCTCGATACGATAGCCACGAATTTTGACTTGGTGATCTATTCGACCGAGGTACTCGATGGTTCCATTCGGTAGCCAACGAACCAGGTCGCCTGTCCGATACATACGCTCTCCTGGAGCATACGGATTGTCTACAAATTTCTCATCCATTAACTCAGGTCGGTTATGATACCCCCGTGCTAACCCGATACCCGAAATGCACAGCTCTCCAGCTACGCCGACAGGCAGCAATCTGAAATGATCATCCAAGATATACACACGATGGTTGGCAATGGGTTGGCCAATGGATACGATTCCTTCGATTTCCTCACTGTTCTGGACATTCCATATGGTAGTACATACGGAGTCCTCCGTTGGACCATAGGCATTGAAGTATTGTACATGCTTTCTCCACTTTTCGATCAATTCGACCGATGTGGCTGACCCAGCTGTTAGCAGGCATCTCAGTGTTGGCAGACGCTCTGGATCAAGTTGGATAGCGTAGGCTGGTGGCAAAGTCGCAACCGTAATCCCCTTATCGTTCATGAACTGCTCGAACAGGACATGGTCCAAAATCTCTTGCGTAGAAGGAATACACAGAGTAGCGCCGTGGCTCAGTGTCGTTAAAATTTCCGAAACCGATGCATCGAACGACAGGCTTGCAAACTGAACAATCCGATCCTGCGGTGTAACTTCGAAGAGTCCACGGTATACGTCCGACAGATTGCATAAACCCCGGTGCTCTACTAATACGCCCTTAGGCTGACCCGTCGTGCCAGAGGTATAGATCACGTAAGCCAGATCATCAGAGCCGGCCGTATCCTTCAAATTCGAAGTATCGGCATCATAGGTCGACGGTTCATCCAGCAACAGAACATTTCCCGTCCAGCCTATATGCTCCAGCAGATGAGCTTGGGCAAGGATCATCTTCGTCCCTGAATCCTCAAGCATGTAGTTGATCCGCTCTTTCGGATACTCTGGATCAATAGGAACGTAGGCGCCCCCGGCTTTCATAATGCCGTACATCCCTACGATCATATCGGTTGACCGTTCAACAATCAGCCCCACCAGGTCTCCCGTTTTGATTCCTTCAGCGCGCAGTCTTCTCGCCAATCCATTGGCTTTTGCGTTCAGCTCGGCATAGGTCAGCGCCTCGTCCTCAAATACAATGGCAGTCGCGTCCGGCGTTCGACCCGCCTGCTCCTCCAACAGCCCGTGGAACGTGGTACGATATTGGGAACTGGCTTCCGTGTCTCCCCATACGTTCAAAATCTGCTCTCTCTCCTGTTGTGTAACCAATTCCAGAGCATCCACGGAAATTGCAGGATTTTCCACAATTTGTTCCATCAGGTGGAACAAGTGTCCCTTGATTTGTTCAATCATAGCTGGATCATAGACGAGCGCATTGTATTGGAACAACAATCTCATCTCTTTACCCGGTAGAACAATTAAGTTAAAATCGTAATTCGTTTGTTCAAGAAGCTCCGCTTCCTCAATCTCAAAGGCAGCCTCGCCACCTCCCAGACGCTCTACTTCCTCTTCCACAGGATAATTCTCAAATACCATAATATGAGAGATAAGATCCTGCTTTTGGTCCGTCTGAGCCTGAATTTCAAACAACGGGTAGGTGTCGTACATATGAGAAGCCATATACTGCTCCTGCTGTTGCTTCATCAGGACTGTGAAAGGGAGATGTTCTTCCGTTTTCACACGAACTGGAATTGTATTAATGAACAAACCGATCATCCGGTCAATTCCTGGAATTTCAGCCGGTCTGCCTGATACTACACTTCCATATACAACATCCCGACTACCGTTATAGCGTTGAAGCGCAACCCCCCAGATAGACTGTAGCAATATATTCATCGTGACATGAGCATCTCTGGCCACTTTTTCCAAGCGTTCAGTTAATTCCCTGCCGACAGGATAATCCAGCTTCTCTGCTACGTAGCCTTCTCCCTTAGCTGCTCCACCGACTTGAGGTAAAAGCGTCTGTTGTTCGTAACCGGCCAGATATCGGCTCCAATAGTCGCCCGCAGCTGCCTCATCCTGCTGTTCGAGCCATTCAATATATCGGCTATACGGCTGAACCTCTGCCAGCTGAGGTTCTCTTCCTTCCAGGAGGGCAAAATAGTGTTCAAAGACCTCCTGTGTAATTAATGGAACACACCAACCATCCATGACAATGTGGTGAAAGCTCCACAAGAGACGGAAGCTCTCTTCATCTGTGTGCAAAATCGATACACGCAGAAGCTCATCTTCAGCCAAATTGAAGCCCTGCGCTTTATCCTTAGCCGCAAAAGTCTTCAGGTAAGCTTCACGCTGCGAAGCATCCATCTCACGCAAGTCTTCATACACCAATTTGGCGCCTCTATGCCGGAATACGACCTGTAAAGGCTCAGCGCCCCAGCCGCTGTAGAAGTTCGTACGCAGGATAGCATGGCGTTCCACCACCGCATCCAGACTTCGCCCGAAGGCGGCCGGATCAAAGCTGCCCTTAAAGTCAAAGGCGGCCTGCTCAAAATAAGCCCCTGTATGCGGCTCAAACATATCATGAAACAGCATGCCCTTCTGCATCGGCGTCAGACTGTACACATTCTCAATATCACCTATGTGGCTGGTCTGCTTCGAAAGTTCCTCCAGATCAGCAATACTCAGTCCTTTGGCAAGTACGTCGCTTGGCGTTAACACAGTTCTCTCTTGGGTTACGCAATGCTGGAGAAGCTGCCGTAGGCTTTCTTCAATATATCCAGCAAGCTGTCTCATGGTAGATGACTTATACTGTTTTCCGTTGTAAGTCATCGTCAGAGTCAAGGCTCCGTCTGTCACCATACCATTGATATCAAGCGCATAGGCTGGCTCTCCCGACAGACTTTGGGCGCTTCCGGTCGGATAAGGAGAAATCTGCAACGAGCTTCCTTGCAAATCCTGATCAAACTGCCCCAGATAGTTAAAAGAAATCTCAGGTTGCAAGTTGAAACTGTCAGCGTCTTCTTGACTGGCCATCGTTTTAAGCAACCCATATCCGATACCTTTATTCGGAATACGACGCAATTCTTCTTTCACAGATTTGATCAAGGCTGACAATTCAAGATTATTTCCCAAATCTAAAATGACTGGGTATTGGCTTGTAAACCAGCCAATAGTACGGGTAATATCGATATTCGGTACGATCGGTTCACGACCATGCCCTTCAAGATTCACAGCGATCTTACCCATGCCAGACCACTTGGATACCGCCATGCCCAGAGCGGCTAATAGCAGATCGTTCGTCTCGGTTTGATAAGCACGATGGGCTTTTCTCAATAGTTGATCGGTTTCTTCCACAGTCCATTGGGCGGTCACCACTTCGCTATCGCGCAATAAAAGGCTTTCCACAGCCTCATCCTTCGGCAATTGCTCGAGCGGCTGAGCCCCCAGCTCTCTCCAATACGCCCGATGAATCTCAATTTCTGGGCTTTCCGAATAACGAGCAAGGGCATCTCCCCAGTCGCGGAAGGAATCCGTCTTCTGCGGGAATGTCAGTGCTTGTCCTTGAATCACCTGCTCATAGCCTGCTGCGAAGTCTTCAAACAAAATCCGCCAGGATACTCCGTCCACCACTAAATGATGGATCACGATCAGCAGGTGGTCTCCATCCTGACAATGGAAAAGCCCTAACTTCATCAGCGGACCTTCTGCCAAATTGATGCTGCGCTGGATGTCGTCCGACAGCGTTGTAATGGCTGCAACCGGGTTGGATTCATTCCGTAAATCAGCAGTGAACAGGCTATACAGCTCTCCTTCTCCAAGATCACGGTTCCAAGCCTCGTAACCATGCTCAGTCTGACGGAAAACCATGCGAAGGGCGTCATGATGCTCAGCGAGTTTTTTCAACACCTGATGCAAGACCGTTTCCTCAAATCCCTGTTCACGATACAGCATGACTGCTTGATTGAAGTGATGGGGCTCTGCCTGCTTCCGCCCAAAGAACCACTGCTGGACTGGAGTCAAGCGAGCCGCTCCACGCACAACTCCCTGTTCGGCCATATGCACAGCCGTTTGTATTTCTGCGCCTAGCTCGGCAATAGTTGGGGATTTGAACAGTTGCTTCATCTCTAACCGATAACCAGCTTGCAGTAACCGTGACGACACCTGGATGGCCTTGATAGAGTCTCCGCCCAATTCAAAGAAATTGTCATGGATCCCCACCTGTTCGGCACCCAGCACTCCTTGCCAGACAGATGCCAAAGCTTCCTCAGCCGGTGTACGAGGAGCTGTATACTTCCGTCCTGTATGCGCACCTACTTGCGGAGCTGGCAGAGACCTGCGATCCACTTTTCCGTTCGACGTTAACGGCATACGATCCATCTGGATAAAGTAGGATGGCATCATATAACCTGGAAGTACCTGCGATAGGGCAAGTCGTACTTCGCCTGCCGTGAGCGTACGATCCGCCACATAATAAGCGCAAAGCTGCTTCTCTCCAAGCTCATCCGCGCGAACGACGACTACGGCTTCAACTACTGACTCCACCTTGGCTAATTGAGCCTCGATTTCGGGGAGTTCGATGCGGTAACCGCGTATTTTGACCTGCTCATCAATTCTTCCCTTAAACTCCAGGTTCCCATCTGGAAGCCAGCGTACCAAATCACCAGTTCGGTAGCAGCGTTCCCCCTCCTTAACAGGGCTAGGGACAAATTTTTCTGCTGTGAGGTCAGGACGATTGAGGTATCCGCGAGCTACACCTTCACCGCCGACAATCAGCTCGCCCCAAGCACCAATAGGCTGTAATTGAAGCGATCCATTGACCACATAAGCGGTCGAGTTACTAATCGGGCGACCAATCGGCACGCCCCCTTCGGCACGACCCGGAATCTTGTAGGTGGTGGAGAAGGTCGTATTCTCTGTCGGACCATAGCCATTGATAGGGACAAGATCAGGATTAGCCTCGATAACACGGTTTATATGGGATATGGACAGTACGTCACCGCCCACCAACAATGCTTTCAATCCTCTGAACAGATACTCATCCTGCAGTGAAAGCTGATTGAAAAGCGGTGAAGTAAGCCACATGGTTGTAATTCCGTATTTGGCAATAGCTGCTTTAAGCCGATCGGCAATCAGGATGTCATCGTTCTCCACAAAATAAAGCTGTCCGCCGTTAAGCAACGCTCCCCATATCTCAAAGGTCGAGGCATCGAAGGCCACGGCTCCCGTCTGCAAAATTCGCGTGGATTCGTTCAGCTCCACATAATTGGTTTCTTTGACCAGACGGACCACGTTCCGGTGTTCAACCATAACGCCCTTCGGTCTACCCGTCGTACCCGAGGTATAGATAACATAAGCGAGTCCCTCTGGCCCCTGGGCCGCTTCCTCAGCTTGACCAAGGTCAGACGCATACGCCTCTGCACTGCTGAGGTCGACAATCGGTAGACCGTAGTCTACATTTATAAGCTCGCCCTTTTGTACCAGTAGTAACTTGGCCCCGGAATCTTCGAGCATATAACGAACCCGGTCTTCCGGGTAATCAGGATCGATCGGCACATAGGCTCCACCTGCCTGAAGCACTGCGAGCATACCAACCACCATCTCGATACTTCGTCCGCCCATAATAGCCACCGGTTGCTCCCTGAGCGTCCCCAAACGACGCAGTGTTTGGGCCAATCGGCTCGCTTTGTCTTCCAATTCAAGGTACGTTAATCGGGCATCGCCGAATACCAGTGCTGTCTGCTCTGGTGTACGCTTGACTTGTTCCGCGAACAATTCATGAATGGTCTTATCCCTTGGATAAGGAGTAGCTGTCGCATTGAATACTTCAATGATCTGTACTTTCTCCTCAGGTGTAATCATATCAATCTCGGCCAGTTGCAACTGAGGATTGGCCGCGACTGCATGCAGTACCCGGAGCAGGTGCGTTGCCAGTCGCTCTACAGTTTCTCGTCTATACAAAGCCGTACTATACTCAAGGCCAAAGGCTAGTTCAGCGCCCTTCTCCTCTACATTAAGGGACAAATCAAACTTGGCTGTGACGGTGTCCATTGGGTAAGGAGTAAAGTGCACTCCATCCATGTCCTGCTCTTCCTGCTCGGTATTTTGTAATACCAACAGGGTGTCAAAGAGCGGATTGCGGCTGACATCACGTCCTACGCCCAGTTTTTCAACCAATTTTTCAAAAGGATAATCCTGATGCTCGAACGCCTTGAGTGCTGTTTCTTTGACCTCCAGAAGATAATCCTGAAAGGTTTTTTCTCCTGCCGGGTAACTGCGCAAGGCCAGTGTGTTAACAAACATCCCGATAATGCCCTCAAGCTCTGCTTGTGGTCTGCCAGCTACTGGAGAACCTACGACAATGTCTTCCTGTCCCGTATATTTGTGCAGCAGCACCGAATAAGCCGCCAACAACACCATGTATAGTGTAGTACCTGTACGGGATGCAAGCTCTTGTATCGCTTTATTGCCAGACTCATCCAATGTAAAGTCGATTCGGCTACCCTCGAAGCTCCGAACCGAAGGACGCTGGAAGTCCGTAGGCAAATCCAATACTGGCAACTCCCCTTCAAAGGCTTGCAACCAATACGCTTCAAGGTCTTGCCACTCTTTCTCAGACTGTTCCCGTTGCCATACCGCATAATCCTTATATTGAATATGCAGTTCCGGTAGTTGTTCTCCTTGGTACAATTGCGTGAGTTCCTGCACCAGTATTTGAATGGAGACCCCATCTGAAATGATGTGGTGCATATCAAACAGCAATAGATGACGCTCTTCCTGCAACTTCACCAAACCAACGCGCAGTAATGGAGCCTGGCTCAGATCAAAGGCATGGATAAAGTTGTGAATGAGCGTATCTGTTTCCTCCACCAAGGCCTCAGTGTAGTCCAAGGCGAACAGAACATCCTTATGCACATGTTGAACAAGCTCTCCATCCTGCATATAAAAACCGGTTCTCAGGGATTCATGACGCTGGATCAATGCCTTGAACACAGACTCTAACCGATTGCGATCCAACGGTCCGTCCACTGTGAAAGCGCCCGGCATATTGTAGCTGAGCTCGCCCCCGTCCATCTGTCTCAGCACGTATAACCGCTTTTGCGCTGAGGACACTGGGTATGCTTCGCTTTTCTCAGCCTGTGGAATTGACTCGTACACGGTTGGAATGCGTTCTTTCACCAGCCGCGCCAGGGATTCAACCGTAGGCGATTGAAATACTTCACGCAGCGAAATGCTGCATCCCAGCTCTTTGCGAATCCGCGTAACGAGCAACGTCGCCCGTAGAGAATGGCCACCGATCTCAAAGAAATTATCACGGACGCCCACGCGGGCAGCTCCAAGGATATCCTGCCAGATGAGCACCAGCTGTGCTTCCACTGCAGTTCTAGGGGCCAGATAATCTTCGCCAGATTGTACGCTGCCCTCAGGAGCTGGCAACGCGCGGCGATCCAGCTTGCCGTTAGGTGTAAGCGGCATTTGCTCCAGGCGGACAAAATAAGTAGGAATCATGTAAGCTGGTAATTCCGTTGCCAGCTGAGACCGCAATTCTCCTGGCGAAAGATCGCTGGAGGCTACATAGTAGGCGCACAGCAATTTTTGTCCCTGTTCGTCGTCCCGCGCGAGGACAATCGTTTCCCGTACGTTCGGAGCCTTGAGAATTTGGGCTTCGACCTCGCCCAGCTCAATCCGGTAGCCGCGAATTTTAACCTGATGGTCGATCCGGCCCAAATACTCAATATTGCCGTCAGGCAACCAGCGAGCCAAATCTCCAGTTCGATACAAACGCTCACCCGCCCGATACGGATGTTCTACAAATTTTTCAGCCGTCAAATCTGGTCGGTTCAAATACCCACGGGCCAGACCGTCCCCGGCGATGTATAGCTCCCCCGGAATTCCGACAGGCTGCAGGCGTCTGTGTTCATCAAAAATATAAGCGCTAAGCGTTGGAATGGTTCTACCAATATTGCTTTTGCCCGCTTCGATCTCATGTTCAGTGATTTCCTTGTAAGTGACATGGACCGTCGTTTCCGTGATTCCGTACATATTAATCAGTTGCACACCAGGATACTTTGCCCGCCAGTTTTTCAGAAGAGACGGACTCAAGGCCTCACCGCCAAAAATAATCTTTCTAAGACTGAGCTCTGTGGATGAGTGTGCTAACTCTTCTTGTATCACCTGATAAAAATAGGTCGGCGTTTGATTCAAAATAGTAACTTGATTGTCTTTCAACAGCTCCAGAAAAGCTGCCGGACTCTTGGCTGTAAGGGATGGAACAATTACCAGTTTGCCTCCGTAAAGAAGCGCTCCATACATCTCCCAAACAGAGAAATCGAAGCAGAACGAATGGAACAGCGTCCATGTATCCTGGGAACTGAAATCAAATAAATTGTTATCATTAAAGAGCAGACGAACTACATTTTTATGCTCGATCAGCGTTCCCTTTGGCTTGCCCGTTGTACCCGATGTGTAAATAACATAGGCCAAATGGTTTGGTCCCGAAATGCTCTCCAGGTTGGAAGCATCTCCTGTATACGTTGCGGTTTCGTCCAGACTCACAAGCTTACCGTCAAACGTGGTACTCTCCCATAGATGGCTTTGGGTGAGCAACAGACGGACTCCTGAATCTTCGAGCATGTAACGAATACGTTCTTCAGGATAGTCAGGATCAATCGGTACATAGGCCCCTCCTGCCTTCAAAACCGCCAACATGCCGATGACCATCTCCAGGGAACGATCAGCCATAATCCCCACGAGTACATCTGCACCCACGCCTTCGGTGCGTAAATATCTCGCAAGCTGGTTAGCCTGCTCATTTAGAGCTAGGTATGTAATACTCTGCTCGCCCATCTGAACAGCTACGTGATCCGGCGTACGCGCGGCTTGTTCCTCAAATAAGCCATGAATCGTCTTCTCACGCGGGTAATCAACTGCAGCGCCTTCCGAAAGAGCCAGAATGGATTGCTCCTCTGCTTCTCCCAAGAGGTTTACCTCTGCGATGGTAAGCTGCGGGGTATGAATGATCTGCTCGGCGATCGTAAGCAGCTGGGATACCATGTCCGTTACTTCACTGCGTTCGAACAGCTTCGTCCGATAATCGATATCCAGTACCAGCTCGCCTTCATCCAAGATCTCCACGATATGAAGCACGAAATCATTCACTTCATCGCCGCAAAAATCGTAATCCGTCAAAATGCGCACGTCATCCAAATCAACCCAGTTGATAAGACGGTATTCCATGGAAACACCAAAAAGCCGCTGAATATCCTTGTTGCCGTGCATTTCTCTAAGATCCTGAATTAACTGATTGTATGGATATTTCTGATGCCGCAAGACTGACATTTGATCCCTGGCTACGTCCTGCAGGAAGTTCAACACTTCTACATCTTTGTCAACGTATGTTCTGGCTGCAGCCGTGCTGACAAACATACCGATCTTTTGCTTCTCTTTCTTGTTCCCCCGGTTAGCGAACGAGGTGCCGATCACCACATCCGGCTGATTCGTCACTTTGTGTATGTAGATATACATCGCACCCATGAAGAATTGGAACAGAGAAATCCTGTTTTGCTGGCAAAATGCCTGTAGCTCGCGATATAGTGCCTCCGGCACAGTAAAATGCTCCCGAACAGCTTGGGTACTTAGCGATAACGGATTATATGACTTCCAACCTGTCAGTTCAGGCAAATCAGAAAATTTGTCCAACCAGTATGCTTTATCCTTTTGGTATCTGTCAGAAAGCTCATATGCGTTCTCATCTGCAATATATTCAATATAAGAGCAATCATCGCTCAGCTTAGGTTCATTTCCTTGAATTAAATCCATATAAAAGGCTGTCAGTTGATTGCCATAGACCACCATAGAGATCCCGTCAGAAATGATATGGTGCATTTTCGTATTAATCCAATATTCTTCCTCACTAATCTTTACAATTAAAAACTGGAAGAGTTCAGAGTCCAATAATGGGAAGGGTTTTCTTTTGTGCTGCTCAAGTAAGGCTTCAACCTCGGAAATGCTTTCGATGTGGGTAAGATCTAGACACTCCAACTGTCTCTCTTCATAAGGAACGACATACTGCTTAGGTACTCCATCCACTGAGGTAATACGAATGCGGAACGCATCATATTGTTTGATAATCAAATTGATGGACTGCATGAAGGCAGCGATATTAATATGACCCTTCATCTTGGCTGTACCGGATAGCTGTGACACGGATGTATCCGGATAGAGTAATTCGGTATACCATATACGCTTTTGCGCATTCGTTAAATCATATAACTGCATGTCATTCATCTCATTTCACTCCTATTTCCGTGATGTGAAATCCTCCCGCTGCACCTTGGCATTCAGGAGGACAAAAAGACAGTTTAACGTGCGCTTCCACTCCGTCATTGATCAAGTGAAACAATTTCCTCCGCCTCAGCTACCAGTCGATCACCTACGGTAGCCCGACCACTTCCGAGAATATAACCACGCCGACGCTTGACCACTTCAAAATAGAGGTCAATTCGGTCCCCAGGCTTCGCGAAGCTATGGAAACGAACGCCATTGAGGTTGGTCAGATATGAAATACCTCTTTTGTCAATCGCAGCGAATGCCGCTAGTTGTGCGAGCGACTCCACGATCAGCATAGGAGGCATGTATGGATTAGCCTCTGTAATAAACCACTCACTCCGGGTAACAAGCTTGTACCCCTTCGCCCATTGCGACGTTTCGTACCCGGTCACGCCATCGAGCAGAAGAAATGGGTACCTGTGCGGAAGCACATCCTCAATACGGATTAGCTCTTCGCTCACAGGCTTATACCCCCTCCCACTTACGAACGGCAAGACAGACGTTGTGCCCTCCAAAGCCAAAAGAGTTACTAATCGCCGCACGGACTTCACGTTCCTGATATACATGCGGTACAAAATTAAGTTCAGGGGCTTCGGGATTGTCGCAATTCAGTGTCGGTGGTACTTTGCTGTGGATCATGCTCTGTACCGTTGCAATTAATTCGACTGCCCCTGCACCGCCCATTAAATGGCCTGTCATGGATTTAATAGACGATATCGCCAAACGGGGGGCATGCTCTCCAAATACTTTTTGAATAGCGTTAATCTCCATTCGGTCATTAAATGGCGTACTCGTACCGTGGGCATTGACATAGTCAATCTCCTGCGGTGTCAAGCCTCCATCTTGCAGTGCTATATTAATCGCTTCTGCCGGGCCAGAGCCTGAGGGATCTGGAGCCGTGATATGATATGCATCTGTTGTGCATCCGTAACCCGCCACTTCAGCCAAAATGGTGGCCCCCCGGTTCAAGGCATGCTCCAACTCCTCCAGCACTAGAATCCCTGCTCCTCCACCGATGACAAAGCCATCGCGATCCGTATCAAACGGGCGACTGGCCTTCTGAGGCTCTTCATTACGTCTGGAGAGAGCGTGAATATTCGCAAAAGATGCCAGATCAAGCTGACTAAAGTTGGCCTCTGCTCCTCCAGCTACTACGACATCAGCCGTGCCGTACTGGATCGTACGTAATGCTTCGCCGATGGCATTGCTTCCTGTAGCACAAGCTGTAACCACAGCAAACGAAGGTCCCTTAGCTCCAATAGCAATAGAGATTTCGCCAGGCGCAGAATTAATCATCATTGAGGAAACAAAATAAGGCGAAACCCTTTTAGGACCCAGTTCTGTTAGTTTCCGGTAGTTCTCCTCTATGACATCAAGCCCGCCTGCACCAGAACCGACGATAACACCCACACGGCCTGCATTCCGTTCATCAATGACTAACTTCGATTGCTCGACTGCCTGGCGGGCAGCCGCCAAGGCGAATTGAGTGAACTGTGCAACCTTTTGTGCTTCCTTTTTGCTCATATACTCCAACGGGTCAAAGCCCGTAACTTGTGCACCAATTTTTGTTGGTATATTTGCTGTATCGAAAACAGTGACAGGTCCGATTCCACTTTTTCCTTCCAGCAGTGAATTCCAGAAATCTGTAAGATGAAGCCCGATCGGCGTTACGACTCCCTGTCCTGTCACTACAACACGTCTTCTCACCATACCCACGTCCTTTGCTGAAATTAATTCTTGGAAGCCTGTTGCTCGTAGAGAGGAAAGTCGCCATATACATGACTAATTTTCTCATGCACATCTGCAAGATCAGCAAATACCTCGACGACCACAAGCTTGTTCTCCTTGTACTTTTGCCAAGCAAGCTGAAGCTGTTCCCGAGCCTCCCCCTTGCTGCGAATCGCCAGACTTTCGACAAACTCATGCTGGGGAATTTGGATTCCTGTCTTGGCCGCCTCCGAAACAAATGGGAAGGCCTGTCCTGAGATATGCTTATAATTCATCTGATTTTGCAGCCAACCGTAGCCGCCATTATTAAGTACAAGGTAAATTACCGGTATTTGATACTGTACCGCCGTCATAAAATCTGAACAAAATAGATTGAATGCACCGTCACCTACAAGCGCTACTACCGGGCGTTCTGTCGCCACACTTGCCCCGAGAGCAGCGGCCGCACCGAATCCAAGACTCGTTTGGTCACTGGGAACAATCGAAAGTGAACCTGAGGTAAAACGGAAATATGGATAAAAGTAGGACCACATATCCTGCAATCCGTTCTCTTGTAGAAGCACCAGGTCTTCAGGGAGCTCCGTCTGAATCATGTCCAACAGCTCTGGGACGTGGATGCCGGGGGTCCTTTTCAGCTCTTCCAGATAATTAGCCCTCTGAGAAAAGGCCTGCTGTTTACATCTCCCGATCATTTCAAGCCATGCGCTATCGGGCTCCTGCCCGCGCCGTTCAAGCCATTGCTCCACTGCCGCATATCCATCACCAAGCACCTTGATGCCCCTGAATTCGTGCGCGAAATCCTCCAGCTCTACATTGACTTGAATCAAAGGTGTATCCTGCAGCAAAATATCCCACTCGAACGTAGCCGTTTCTTCCAATCGACTGCCCAGCGTAATGACCACATCGGATTCCTGCCAGATCTGTCTCAGACTAAGGTCGGTATAGAGCCCAGCAACACCACAGAAAAGTTCATGATCTTCATTCACTACAGTCCGTCCCGAAGCAGTTGCGAATACAGCTGCTCCATGTTGGTTAGCGAACCGCTCAATCACATCGCTTGTCCCTGACTTCATTCCGCCGCCGACCAAAACGAGTGGCCTGCGGGCATTCTTAATGATGCTCCATGCCGCATCCAGTTCCCGCATAGATGGAGCGCACGACAGCTTTTCTAGCGGGGCAAACTGAATGTCTGCTGGCACAGGCTGGTCCATCAGGTTTTCAGGTAGCTCGATATAGACAGGGCCCGGTGCTCCATTGATAGCCAAAAAGGCAGCCCGTTCCATCGCCCATACAAGCCGATCCACATGCTCGACACGATAAGCCCATTTGACGAGCGGCTTCACGAGTGAGATTTGATCGGCTTCCTGAAAGGATCGAGTACCCAGCTTGTCTCCTCCGGTGCCAAGCGCCAAGAGTAAGAGCGGAGCGCCCAGGTTCTTGGCCTCCAGCAGTCCCGTAAGTGTATTGCTGAGCGCAGGACCTTTCCCCACAACACATACAGACATCTGGTTAGTTGTGAGTGCATAGCCTGCGGCCATAAACACGGCATTACGCTGGTCTTTGCACAAAATAAAATCCATACCGGATGAGGGGAGTGACGCTACAATATTGAGATCGTCACTTGGCAATCCAAAGAGGTGCTGAACTCCAGCCGATTTTAAGTAGCCAATGATGGCATCCCAGGGGGATATGCTCGCGGTCATACCAAACTCCTCTTTTCTGACAAATATTCTGCGACAATTTCCGAGATCAAGATCGGCTTCGAAACGAGCTTATAATCGTAAAAAATATAGTTCGACATCGTGCCGTAGCCGCCAAAAGGCTTATTGCCTTGATCCACGTCCTCAAGTGTTTGATTAATGGTCAATGTGTGCTTCTTTCGTAGAACGTCACTCAAATGCTCTGATCCGTATAGGCTGCAACCCATTGCACGTTCACTGAAATAACTGGAGGAAATGCGCTTGATCAATTGCTCGTCATCTTGGTAGCTAACTACATTGAAAACTGGCGAAAAATACTCAATAATCTCCAGATTCTGCTCCAATTCACTGTATACAACCGTTGGCTCCATCTTTTTCGTACGGAAATCAATGCCGCCGCCGTAAATAATAAACTTATCGTTCGTATTAAAATATTCAGAGACCGAATAGAGTGTATCTTTATAGAATATAGGGGAGTAGTTCGCATTAGGGTCATTGTTGGCTCCAAATACGAGTTCATCAAGCCGTTGAATCAGCAAGTTTTTGAATGGCTCACTCACTTCTTGATGTACCAGGATGATGTCAGGTCCCAAGCAGTCCTGTCCGGAATTGAACAATCTCATGCGAATCACATCGGTAACCGCCAGCTCCAGATCGGCATCTGGTCCAATGATAAAAGGATTTATCCCTTGCCCATAAAAAATGTAGAGCTGATCTTTTCGGATCTGCTTTTTGATCTTCTCCGCATTAGTGTAGCTTCCGGTAAACACCACAATATCAGCCGGCATCACGGAATTCTCCATGAACACCTTCTGGCTAACTTTACGAATATAGATAGGTAATTCGTGTACAGCTTGGAGCTTTTCATGCAGCATGTTGACGTACTCGTTTACGTGAGAAGAAGGGCGAAAGTCTATATTTTCAACGTACAGGGACGGAATCAAGAGGTATAATGCATAGGAGTACAAAATGACGTTGGAAGGCATAAATACAGCCATAGATCGTTGCCAGCTTGGTTGATGGGTCTGCACTTCTTGTAATGCACCTTGAAGTGTGAGGATCGTGGAGTCGATTTCTGCATTGGCGGCCCGATAGGATGAAAATTGTGTGAGAATATCCATCACTTCCTGCCGATTTTCAATCAAATAATGGAGGCATTTCAGAATAGATTCATGCCTTTTCAGAAACAGTGTGTTTTCTGCCAGTTCTGGATTTATACTCATGGCACATTCTCCCTTTCCTATATGCAGTTTTAGTAAATATCTTGTTATGCCTTGCGAGAAGCAGCTTTCTCAAGAGCAACGCGCTCCATCTCCAGACGATCTACTTTTCCATTGCGATTTAAGGGAAAATGATCGAGCGGAAGCAAAAGATCAGGAAACATGTAAGAAGGGAGCACCTGATTCATCTCTTTGCGGAGCACAGGTAAGACCTGTGAAGATTCATTTTCGATGAATGCAACAAGCAATGTCCCTTTAGCCTCATCCTCTAAGGTGATCACGCAGGAACGGTAGCCTAGTGAACCAATCCGATCCTCGATATAGACGGGAGAGACCATGTAGCCCATCCGATTGACCGTCTTACCGTTGCGACCAATAACATACAGCATTCCGTCATCCAGATAGCCCAGATCTCCTGTCTTGAACCAGCCATCCTGTAGAACGGATTGTGTCAGGTCCGGACGATTCAGATAACCTTCCATGCATCCGGCACTTCGTATCCACACTTCGCCTACGACACCGTCTGCCTGCTGGTTGCCCGTAGAATCTAGTATCTTCAAATCCACACCAGGTAATGGTTTGCCACAACCCTTCGGACAATCCAGCGTTCCCAGCGTAACGTTGCCCAATTCAGATAGACCGTAACCATTCAGCAGGGGCTGTCCAAATATGTTGTAAAATTTCTCTTCGAGGTCTTGAGTAAGTGGAGAGCCGCCTACGCACCACATGCGGACTGGAGATTGCTTGATCATTTCCAGTTGTTCGGGTTTTCGGCTTAGCATACGCAACAAGGTGTAAAAAGCAGAGGGGTTCGCGTCTACGACCGTCGCCCGGTCTTTCGTAATACTTGCAATGACGCTCCAGAGGTTTTTAGGATTACAGATGATGAGAGAACATGAGGTTAACCACCAGGAGAAGATAAGTGAAATTCCATAAAAATGAGAGAAAGGCACCACAGGGAGCATATGGTCAGACGGTATGTAGTTCATGGCGTGTATGGAATGCCTGATATTCTCCATAAAAGCTGCACCAGCTTTTACGATTCCCTTGGGTTTTCCCGTCGTACCTGAAGAATACAGAATAAGCGCATCCGATCTCTCGCACCACTTATTAAAGTCGAGGGGTTCGGGCTTTGGCTCTCCCACCCAATGCGGGTGTACTGCTTCTTCTTGAATGAGATCTTGAATCAGAATAACGAGAGCATGAGGAAGTTCTAAAGCAGAATCGGTCAGGATGCAACAGGCACCTGCCTCATCATAGATTTGGGCCACCTCATCGATTACAGTCTGCTCGTCCACCACAGTTACCGAAACTGCGAGATGACACAGGGAGAACAGCGATACAACAAACCAATAGGAATTGGCCGCTTTCAGAATTACTCTACCGTTATCGGGAATTCCTCTGAGAGCCAACATCCGTGAGAAGATCATCACGTCCCGCTCCAGACGCTCCCTGCTCATAATCCCTTCAGGCGAGATAATACGGCAATCCGTATGCGTAATAAGCACAACGTTCCCCCCTTACATCCCCGTAATGTGGTATCCAGCATCTACATGGATCACTTCACCTGTAATGCCTCTAGATAAATGGGAAAACAGGAATAACGCCGTATCTCCGACTTCGGACGTATCCACCGTCTTGCGTAGGGGCGTGGTTTCTTCAATATGCTTTAGCATTGTGTTAAAATCTTTAATGCCATAGGCGGCCAAAGTACGTATAGGACCCGCCGAAATTGCATTTACACGAATGCCATAGGTACCCAGATCATTCGACAGATAGCGCATGCTCGCTTCCAGTGAAGCTTTCGCTACGCCCATAATGTTGTAATTCTTGATCGCTCGTTCTGCACCGATATACGTCATGGTGACAATACTTCCACCCTCCGTCATCAGCGGGTATACTCGGCGGG
The DNA here is from genome assembly GCF_006874425.1 of Paenibacillus ottowii. Lineage (GTDB taxonomy): Bacteria > Bacillota > Bacilli > Paenibacillales > Paenibacillaceae > Paenibacillus > Paenibacillus ottowii. The sequence continues at coordinate 64,066 of NZ_VIJZ01000014.1, read as the reverse complement.
ATACAGCAGCCAGAGAATAGGCACTGATTTCTTGAGCCACTGCGAATCCCTCGCGAGAAGTGTCGACAAATAAACCTTCCAAATCCTCAGCCTTAGCAAACGCAACACTGTGGAAATAACCGTGTAAGACGCCTACCTTCTCCTTAAGGAAATCCGTCAGCGCGTCCAATTCTTCATCGCTCTGTACATTGCAAGGACAGACAATGGAGCCCGGAATGGTTTCAGCGAGCTTTAGCACCCGTTCTGCAACCCTCTCATTTTCGTAAGTAAAAATGAGATTTGCTCCTTCCGCAGCTAAAGACTGGGCTGTCCCCCAGGCAATACTCCTGTTATTCGCCACACCCATAATCAAAATGTTCTTACCACTCAGTAGTACTGCCACAGAAACCACCTTTCTTTTTTACATTTTTAAACATAATAACAACTTAATTTCGTTTGTCTACATATATAGACATAAATAATCTTTCCTGGAATATTATCTCGTCAGTTGCCAAACATATATAGTCGACGTTTTAGGCAGATGACAATAATATTTTAAAAATTGTAAACCTTGTTTTTATTGGTCTGTGTTCAAATCGGAAGGAATCCATGCGTGTGAAAAGGTAGAGAGGAACAATAAGGTGATTTTCAAAGCGAGTTCCATATAAAAATATCATAGTTTTATAAATATTTCCATTGTAACGATAGACTCACCCCACCATCGGAAGGAACTACTTCATTTTCACCATCCATGATCCTCCGATTTGAACATCCTGAGCAACCAGCCTGACCTGATCTAAGCTTGAAGCTTTTTATCTAAGGCTAAGCCTTATGTTTATGTTTTTTAGGAGCTATCGTATAGCTAAAGGAGACAACAAAGTCGATTGCCAGAACGATCGCCCATGTTTGCATAATGCCCTCCAGTGCCGCTGTACGCTGCGGATCACCTACATATACAATAATGGCGAGCAATAAAGCGTTGCCTATAGCCCAGCCCAAGAGGTGAAGCAACCAGCCTATCCGTTCCTCTTTTGCATGAGCAGCACCATACTTGCGTTCAGGCTTGGGTCCCTTGCCAAACCAATGAGAGAAACGCACATCTGCCCACTTAATTAGTCTGTGACCAAATGCCACCGTAATACCAAAGTAACAGGCCGCCAGGCCAGTAGCAGTCGTAATCTCCATGCCACTTCTCACCGTGATGAACACCGCAATCAGTAACAGGATATCAATAATTGGGGTAAATAGTAAAAGAAGACCTCCTAATTTCTTCAACCCAAACATATACCTTGCGGCTAACCCTGCAACTACAAAAACCCAAAATAAAACCTCAGCACTAATAATAAATAAATACATAATTAGACGATTCCTTTCAATTTTGAAATTGGTGTTCCCCTAAGTCCCCCCCTTCATGCCCACTATCATACAATATTATACATAAAATTCCTAGTATTTTGTCTATAATTACATAAAAGGAAACAAATAGCCGTTTTTTTACAAAGGATTTACGTTTGTTTAATGTATTTCCTCTTACTCTCAAATTGGGCATTTTTCATGATATGCTGCAAATAAAGGATTATGATATGTACAATAAAAAAAGATGCACCCCTGATCAACATGGGTGCATCTTTTATATAGATAAGCTATCCAATTACAACATGTCCTTCGGGACGACGGTACAACGTCTTGGTCGAACGTGGGCGAATGGCATAGGCAATCGTAAGAGGACCGATTCGGCCAATGAACATGGTCACACAAATAATCAGCTTGCCTGCGTCGGATAATCCTGGCGTCACTCCTAGAGACAATCCTACCGTTCCGATTGCAGAAGACGCCTCAAATGCAAGCGAGAGAAATGGGGCATCCTCTGTCATTAAGAGTAGTATAACCACAATCGAGAATATAAATAGTCCCAACACTATGATGGTCAACGCCCGCATCATAATATCTTGAGGAACCCTATGACGGAAAAACACAATTTCCTTCTGTCCTCGCATAACGGCAATTAATGCCCCTACCATCAGCAGAAACGTAGTCGTTTTAATTCCTCCTCCAGTAGAGCCTGGAGAAGCACCGATAATCATCAGCAGCATAATAAAAAACTGACTGGCCTGCCTTAACCCACTGACATCGATTGTACTTGTACCCGATGATCTCGTGGAGATGGATTGAAAGACAGCGGCATATACTTTTCCTTCCCAGTTTAGCGCGCCCAGGGTTCGTGCATTAGTAAACTCAAAAATAAATAGGACCAGCGCACCAATTACAATGAGCGCTCCCGACACGCTTAGCACCATTTTAGAGTGTAAAGTTAGTCTCCGGGTACGACGGAAATCGAACAAGTCGCTGAGCACAAGGAAACCCAATCCTCCCGAAATCACAAGCACAGATGCAATCATATTGAAAACAAAATCTCCAGTATATTGCTGAAAGCTAGTCCCGAACAGATCGAAGCCACCGTTATTAAAGAGAGATACGGAATGAAATATCCCATAATATATGGCCTGTCCGACAGGCATTTCTCGCATCCAGCGCAAAGCCAAGACGACAGCTGCAATCGCTTCAATGGTAAAAGAAAAGATCAGCACCTTGCGAATAATGCGCACGATCCCTTCCATACTATCGGCGTTAATCGCCTCCTTAAGCAGCAACCGATCCTTCAACGATAGTCGTCGCCCCATTAACAGCGCAAATAAGGTCGCCAGAGTCATAAAACCCAGCCCGCCCAGCTGCATTAACACCAAAATGACGGTTTCTCCAAATACGGTATAGGTCGAATTAACGTCAACAACGACTAATCCTGTGACACAAGCAGCAGAGACGGACGTAAAAAGCGAATCAATCCAATGCGGAGCATGTCCACCATGATTGGCAACAGGAAGCATCAGTAGTAAAGTCCCCAATGCAATAATCAATAAATATCCAATGACCAATATAAAAGGGGGCGATGCGAACCGACTAAGCTTGACGCTGCGTTTCATCAGAAGTATTCCTCTCCATCCGTTCTTATGAAAAAGAGGAACAAGACACGGGAACCCCGGCTGATCCTCTATATTCATAATGTTATGTTATTCTACTGTACGGTTACGCATATGCGGGAAAAGCAGCACATCGCGAATGGAAGGCGCATCTGTCAGCAACATAACCAAACGGTCGATGCCGATGCCCAGCCCACCTGTTGGCGGCATACCATATTCCAAGGCGCGGATAAAGTCATCATCCATTTCATGAGCCTCATCATTGCCATGCTCACGTTCCAGCAATTGGGCTTCAAAACGTTGGCGCTGGTCAATTGGATCATTCAGCTCAGTGAACGCATTCGCATGCTCGCGAGCGACCACGAACAGCTCGAAGCGATCCGTAAAACGCGGATCTTGCTCATTTTTCTTGGCCAACGGCGAAATTTCAACCGGGTGCCCAGTAATAAAGGTTGGCTGAATGAGCGTTTCCTCTACAAAATGCTCAAAGAATGCATTCAAAATATGGCCAAATGTCATGTGCGGTTCAACCGGAACTTTATGCTCTTTTGCAAGGCGATGAGCTTCTTCATTACTCATTTGCACACTAAAGTCTACGCCTGTCACTTCTTTAACAGCATCGACCATGGAAACTCTGCGCCATTGTGGCGTCAAATCCACTTCCTGTCCTTGATACTGAATGTGCTGTGTGCCCAGTACTTCCTGCGCAATATGTGCAATCAAGTTTTCCGTCAATTGCATGATATCTTTATAATCAGCATATGCCTCATATAGCTCGATCAACGTAAACTCAGGGTTATGACGGGTCGATACACCTTCGTTACGGTATACACGCCCGATCTCATATACTTTCTCCATTCCGCCAACAATTAACCGTTTTAAATGAAGCTCAATAGCAATACGCATATAAAGCTGCGTGTCCAATGCATTGTGGTGTGTAATAAATGGCTTCGCCGCCGCTCCACCAGCAATGGCGTGCAACGTTGGAGTTTCAACTTCCAAGTAACCGAGCGAATCCAGATAACGACGCATGGATTGAATAATACGAGACCGTGTGATGAACGTTTTTTGTACTTCTGGGTTCATAATCAGATCTACGTAACGCTGACGATAACGCAATTCAACGTCTTTCAGACCATGGTATTTCTCCGGTAATGGGTACAGGGATTTGGACAAAACCTCAATATCCAATACTTTGATCGTCGTTTCACCTGTCTTGGTCTTAAAGAGCACGCCCTTAACACCAACAATATCGCCGAGATCCAAAATACCAAATGCTTTATAATTGGCTTCAGGTACAGTATCTTGACGAACATAAATTTGAATACGCCCGCTAAGATCCTGTATATGAGCAAAGCTGGCTTTCCCCATTACTCGTTTGGCCATAATGCGGCCTGCTATGCTAACTTCAATATTTTTTTCTTCCAGTTCTTCCTTGGTCAAGCTGTCATACTTGCTCAGTAGTACGCCCGCTTCATCCGTGCGTATGTATTTGCGTCCAAAAGGATCAATGCCCAATGAGCGAAGCTCGTCCAATTTGGCACGACGAATTTGCAATAGTTCACTTAATTCCTCGCGATTTTCCTGTAGTTCCTGGTTAGTAGTTTCATCCGACATGGTGCTAAATCAGCTCCTTCATATGAATAGACGGGCCGGGGTCCGTCTCGGGTGTAGAGAAAAAAAGCTTCCACAAGGAAGCTTTTACATTAAATTCCAACGTCCGTGTTTTATTTCTTGATATCCACGATTTTATATTGAATAACACCTGCTGGAACGGTTACATCTACAACAGTTCCTTTTTTCTTACCGAGAATTGCCTTGCCAACCGGACTTTCATTGGAGATCTTGTTTTGGAGCGGGTCAGATTCGGCAGAACCTACGATAGCGTATTCTGTAATATCCCCGAATTCCAAGTCTTCAACAGTTACCGTTGCCCCTACTCCCACAACATCGGTGTCAATTTCATCGCTATTGATAATACGGGCATTGCGCAGCATTTTTTCCAACGTAATGATACGGCCTTCAATAAAGGCCTGTTCATTTTTCGCATCCTCATATTCGGAGTTTTCACTAATATCTCCGTATCCGATGGCTACCTTAATCCGTTCAGCCACTTCGCGGCGTTTGACAGACTTTAAGTTCTCAAGCTCATCTTCGAGCTTTCTAAGGCCTTCCTGTGTCAGAATGACTTCTTTATCGCTCATCTCAACCGATTCTCCTGTCATGGGAAAAGTTTAAAAGTGCATCGGAATGCACGCTTTCAAAACATAATATGCCACTCTGAGGGAATGAGAACATTTCCTGCTGTTGTCTTGAGAGCTGCATACAAATTGTAGTATACATCAAGATTTTATACTGAACGATTATAGGGCAAGCAATTGGAAAAGTCAATCGCGTGCACAAGTCGGAACAGCTTCCTTATTGCGCAACAGTCGCAGGAAAAGCAGCGTCTGTTGAAAGCCCTTCATTTTCCACCATGTGCAAATGCGATACAAACTGTTCCAATATACGTACCATATCGTCACGCTTTGTTTCTTCCATAATTACATCCTTAATACGTGCAGAACCTTTGATCCCCTTGAGGTACCAAGCCAGATGCTTACGCATTTCACGCACAGCTACTGCTTCGCCTTTCAACGCCACCAGACGGTCCATATGCAGAATGGCAATACGGATTTTTTCTTCTGGGGATGGATCGGGCAACAGCTTACCTGTCTGCAAATACTCAATCGTACGGTACAGCATCCATGGATTCCCCAACGCCCCGCGTCCAATCATAACGCCATCACAATGGGTCAAATCCAGCATACGGCGGGCATCTTCCGGTGTTACCACATCACCATTCCCAATTACAGGAATAGATACCGCTTCTTTAACTTCCCTTATAATATCCCAATTCGCATGCCCCGTATACAGTTGCTCCCGTGTACGACCATGGACGCTGACAGCCTTGCCTCCGGCACGTTCAACAGCGCGGGCATTCTCTACAGCGTAAATATGCTCGCTATCCCAACCGATACGCATTTTCACGGTAACTGGCTTGCTTACCGATTCTACTACTGCTGATACCATCTCATAAATCTTGTTTGGATCAAGCAGCCACCGAGCACCTGCATCACATTTGGTCACTTTGGGAACCGGGCAGCCCATATTAATGTCAATAATATCTGCATTCGTTTCCTGGTCTACGACTTTCGCTGCTTCCACCAAAGATTTGCGGTCGCCTCCGAAAATTTGCAAGCTAAGCGGCTTCTCACGTTCATCTACAAACAGCATCTCACGTGTACGCTTGTTGCCGTGAATGATGGCCTTATCACTAACCATCTCTGCACATACCAAGCCTGTACCGAATTCCTTGGCAATCAAGCGAAAAGCAGGGTTGCACACGCCTGCCATCGGTGCCAGGACGACTTGGTTTTTCATTTCAATATCGCCGATTTTCAACATATCTATTCCCCCCTTTATTCCTTCTTTTATATCGTATACTTATCGTTAATCCGTCAATTCCCGGACTTCAATCTCTAGCGTTTGGGCGATGATGTTCAGCATATCTGCGTCTACTGTACGATTACCTCGCTCCACAGCACCTAATACAGTCAAAGATATGCCGGTTCGGTTTGCCAACTCCTGCTGGGTGAACCCTTTTAGCTTCCGAAAGGCGCGGAGTCGTTGCGCCAGCTGCAAGTTTTCCAAAGCTGTATGCCGTCCTTTCCATCCACAGAATTCAATGCTGTATGCACGATACTGTACAGACCGGACGAATCTTGGCTCGGAACAATGTCAGCCAAAGGAACCAGCACAAAAGCACGCTCCAACATACGAGGATGAGGAAGTTCCAAATCTGGCGTAGCCAGTTGTGCCGCTTCCATCCACAACAAGTCCAGATCAATGGTTCGTGGACCGTTAGGAATATGCCTTACCCTCCCCAGAAGACTCTCCACCTCCAGCATATAAACCAAAAGCTCCTCTGGAGCAAGTGTTGTAGAGACGGCTACCGTCATGTTCAAAAAAGAAGGCTGATCCAGATAGCCAACAGGCTCTGTTTCATACAGGCTGGAGCAGCGCAGCACTCGTATCGCTGGATGTTCGTCCAGTGCGGTAATGGCTTTATACAGGGTATGCTCACGCTCCCCCAAATTAGCCCCTAAAGCAATATAAGCCTCTGATGCCTCAGAGGTCGAATGTGCATTCATGTATCGTTCCTACTTTCTTGCGCGATAAAGCTCAACCGTCACACCCTGAAAATGAATATCAAACGGCGGATGCGGCTTCGTCACTTTGACAGTCAGTGCATTGACACTAGTATAAGTGTCCAGTAGGGAAGATGCAATACGTTCGCCCAAAGCTTCAATCAATTGGTAAGATTCCTTTTCTACAATATCCTTCACGGTGTAATGCACCTCAGCATAATTAACCGTTTTGTCCAAAGCATCCTGCTCACCCGCCTCACGCAGATCAAGCTCCAGCTCCAAGTCTATATAAAAACGCTGTCCCAGCTTACGCTCCTCCGGGAAAACGCCATGATATCCGTAATACTCCATGCGATGCAATTTCATTTTATCCATCTTGGATAGCCCCCTGTTTTTTGATTTTCTCTAAATAAGCTCAACTAAAGATGTACATAGCGCTCGCCTTTGTAACGGGATTCTTACAGTCATATGTTTTACTAATTCAAAGAATACCGTTGCAACAGCGATCGTAGAATCAAAGGATGTGTGAAGCGGGCTTTACCCACCATAACTCAGTGGATTTTTAGACCCGTACACCATCGCATCACACATACGCACAGTGCGCTTGATCTGTGCCACATCGTGCACACGCACAATCTGACACCCTTGGGCAATGCCAAAGGCGACGGTGGCCGCAGTGCCCTCCACCACATCATTCACAGGCAAATCCAGTGCTGTACGGATAAACCTTTTGCGCGATGTAGCCAATAACAGCGGATACCCCAGTTGGCTCAATGTATCGAGAGAAGTCATGGCATGAATATTTTCATTATAATCTTTGGCAAAACCGATGCCTGGGTCTAAAATGATCTGCTCCTTACGCACCCCTGCGTCCAGTGCTAACTGGATACTTTCTTTTAAATCGGACAGCATATCAGAAACCAAATCGGTATAGTTACGGTCATGACGGTTATGCATCAAAATGACCGGACAATCAAATTCCGCTGCTACACGTGCCATATCGGGATCTGCCTTAAACCCCCACACATCATTGATAATGTGTGCGCCTGCTTCAAGCGCCTGCCTGGCTACTTCGGCTTTGTAAGTATCCACAGATAACGGGATGTGCGGTGCAATTCGATGGATCGCCTGGACAACGGGAATGACCCGAGTCAGTTCCTCTTCCACACCTACTGGTTCATGACCCGGGCGAGTGGACTCCCCGCCAATATCAATGATATTCGCTCCATCCTCCACGAGCTTCAACGCATGCAAAACAGCAATCTCTGAATTATAATGCAATCCTCCATCAGAAAATGAATCTGGGGTTACGTTGAGAATGCCCATAATCTGGGTAGAATGTCCGAGTGTAAGCTCGGCCTCCCCCATTTGATAGCTGCGTTCATAAAGAGTTGGTATATTCACTTCATCCCTGCTTTCTGCCTATAATCGTGCAACAGCAAAGCCGTTATGGACTCGGTCTCTGCTAAGGGAGCCGATAAATGGATCGCTATTCCCCCCGGCTCCAATAATAAATTCACGGGTCGTATTTCTTGTATAGAGTTGGTCATAAAAATTTCATCAGCCTGTTTCAGCTCGTCCCAATGGTATAGCCCTTGCTCACATGGAATATCTCGCAAATGCGCAAGCTCCAAAATAAACTCACGAGTAATACCTGGCAAAATTCCAGTAGACAAGTCAGGAGTATACAGCGTATTGTTTCGCACAAAAAACAGATTACTGACTATTCCCTCTGCCAGAAAACCATTGGCCGTAAGCATCATTCCTTCAGCCTTATAACGAACAGCCTCGACATACTGCTGAAGTTCCCGCTTCGCAAAAATATTATTCATATAATGGAGCGACTTTAATCGAACCTCACCCTCCGGAGTATTTCTAGGGGTTCGCAGCAACTGAAGCGCCGACGGCGCTGAGGATTGCCCGGTTTGAGTATTTGTAGAAGGCAGCGGCTTGGCGAACAAAATATGGTTGGGCCGCGTATAGTCACCGGATGGCAAGCCTAGAGCCTCTTCACCCGCTGATACAGTGTAGCGGATATAGGCTTCATCCAGCCCATTTGCCGCCATCAGATGCTGGATATGTTTCGTAAGCTGCTCCCCATCCGGTTGAAAAGGAATGCCGAGCATTTGGCAGCCTTCCTTCAGTCGATGCAGATGCCGATCCAGCAAAAATGGAACACCTTTATAGGTACGGAATGTTTCAAACAAGCCCATACCGTATAAAAAGCCGTGATCACTAACGTGAATCACGGCTTTTGCGGCTTCCGTGAGGACGCCGTTAACTCCGATATATTTCATAAATCAGACGCCTACCTTGCGTTTAAGAAAATTGCGCAACAATTGATGCCCGTAGTCGGTAATGATGGATTCGGGATGGAACTGAACTCCCTCTACAGCAAATTCCTTGTGCCGTAACCCCATAATTTCGCCCTCTGCAGTTTCAGCGGTAATCTCTAGACATTCAGGCAGACTCTCGCGCTCTACCAGCAATGAGTGATACCGGGTTGCTGTGAACGGAGAAGGCAAGCCCTCAAATACTGAAGTATTGTGATGGAGAATCGGTGATGTCTTACCATGCATGAGCCGATCAGCGCGGATAACCTTACCCCCAAATGCCTGTCCGATGGCCTGATGACCGAGACACACGCCGAAAATCGGAATCCGGCCTTTAAAATGGTTGATCACATCCAGCGATATTCCCGCCTCATTCGGCGTGCATGGACCCGGCGAGATCAAAATATGCTCTGGTGCAAGCTCTTCTATGCCTTTCACATCGATCTCATCGTTCCGTTTCACGGTCACTTCTTCCCCAAGTTCACCCAGATATTGCACAAGATTGTACGTAAACGAATCATAATTATCAATCACCAAAATCATACGACTCACCCTCCTGTGATACCGCTCCTGCTCAAAGCGGCTTCTTCTTCGCCACATTGTACCGCCTTCATGACAGCTCTGGCCTTGTTCCGACACTCCCGATATTCCCTGTACGGGTCTGAATCAATGACGATACCCGCACCCGTCTGTAAGTAGGCAATGTTGCCCTTAACAGCCAGTGTTCTTATTATAATATTTAATTCCATATTACCATTATAGTCAATCCATCCAAGGGACCCCGTGTAGGGCCCTCGTCGGACGGGCTCTAATTCTTCAATGATTTCCATGGTGCGCACCTTGGGTGCTCCTGTAATAGTTCCGCCAGGAAAGGTAGCGGCAATTACGTCTATAGCTGTACGACCCGGGGCTAACTTTCCCTCGACCTGAGAAACCAAATGCATCACGTGCGAATAGTATTCGACAGTCAGCAATTCAGGGACATGCACCGACCCGTATTCAGCAATCCGTCCGATATCGTTACGCTCCAGATCGACGAGCATAATATGTTCGGCACGTTCTTTTTCGCTGGAAAGAAGCTCTGCTGCCATAGCAGCATCTTCATCCGGTGTCAGCCCCCTTCTTCTCGTACCTGCAATAGGTCGGGCGCTCACACGTCCATCCTCCAGCTTCACCAGCAATTCCGGTGAGCCACTGACAATCCGCAAATCTGACATACGCAGCATCCCCATATAAGGGGATGGATTCAATAAACGAAGCCATTCATATATATGCTCAGGAAGGGCTGTAAGCGTACGTTGCTGGCGAATCGACAAGTTCACCTGAAATACATCCCCTTGGGCAATATATTCCTGCACACGTTTCACGGCATGTTCAAAGTCCTGTTGGCTGAAAGCTGTTTTCCAGCCTTTAGATTCTTGAAGAACAGCCTCTAATCCTGCTTCGGATAGTCGAGCGCAACGATGAGGATAAGCTGGATCAGTCTCTCCTGCGTGTATGATGTTATTCCACTGAGTCAGCATGTGTTCTGCACGTTGGGCCGCTTCCGCATAAAGCTTGCCAAGTATAGGTGCGGTTTCATCTAACATAGTCTCATTCGCCAAATCAGTCTGAATGCTGAGGTTACAAGAGTGGGCAGGATTAGGCATATGAACAGCACAATATAAGCATGATGCTTCGTGATCATAAATCCATAACTCATTCACCCGCATCCATACATAGTCAGGTATATCTGTATCGTCTGCAGCTTGATTGGGCAAACGCTCCAACGAGCGGGCTACATCGTAGCCCAGGTAGCCCACAAATCCCCCAGAGAAAAAAGGTATACCAGGTACACGTGGCGCACGGTAAGAGGAGATCCAATCGTTCATGACTGTCAAAGGTTGTCCATGTATATCAACATGCTCCCCGCTTTGCAGATCAGTCCAGACTGCATGCTCCCCCTTGCCTTCCAATACAGCAACCGGATTCAAGGACAGATAAGTATACCTTCCACCCTTGGCGCTCTCTAGCAAGAAGGCATATGGTGACGAGTCCTCCCAAGCCTTCCGCCACGATGACGGTAAGCCGCTAACGGTTAATGAGTACTCAGCAATATAGGGCAGCATGCTCCAGTCTTCCTTCTGCCAAGCCTGCCACTGCGCTTCCGTCACTCTAGCTGTCAATTTCATCTGTGTGTGCTGCCCCTTCCCTTACTTTGCCAAAAGTCTGCATTCTTTTCCTTACAAAGAGACCCCCATCCCCTGGTTACAGGGAAATGAGGGACTCCTTACGTATAGTATACACAATTACGGCATAATTACAGCTCGAAATTGTATAGTGGTGTACTCAGGTAACGTTCGCCATTACTTGGAATAATGACAACAATCCGTTTGCCCTTGCCCAATTGCTTAGCAAGTTTCAAAGCTGCGTGAACAGCTGCACCGGATGAAATACCGGACAAAATGCCCTCTTCCTTGGCAACTCTACGTGCTACCTCGAAAGCTTCATCATTTTCTACATGGAAAATTTCATCATAGATGTCGCGGTTTAAAATTTCAGGAATAAAGTTGGCACCCAGTCCTTGAATTTTGTGAGGTCCTGGCTTGCCGCCTGCCAGCAATGGTGAAGAAGCAGGCTCCACAGCCACAATTTTAATATCAGGAAATTCCTTCTTAAGCACTTCTCCGGCACCAGAAATGGTTCCGCCAGTACCTATGCCTGCTACAAAAGCGTCCAGAGTACCGCCAATGGAACGAATTGCTTCTACGATCTCAGGACCCGTTGTTTCACGGTGAATTTTGATATTGGCTTTATTCTTGAACTGCTCGGCAGCGAAATATTCCGGATTCTCGCTCAACAGTTCTTCCATTTTCTTAACAGATCCGTTCATACCTTCTGAGCCTGGTGTTAACACAAGCTCGGCTCCGTAAGCACGCAACAAATTACGACGCTCTATACTCATCGTTTCTGGCATAACAATTACGGCTTTATACCCCTTCGCAGCAGCAACCATTGCCAAGCCGATTCCAGTGTTACCGCTAGTTGCTTCAATAATGGTACCGCCCGGTTTAAGCAGACCTTCACGCTCAGCTTCTTCCACCATACTAATCGCAATACGGTCTTTTACACTGGAGCCTGGGTTCTGATATTCCAGTTTCAGATAAATTTCAGCGCTATCCTCCGGTACGATCCGGTTGAGGCGAACGAGGGGCGTTTCTCCGATAAGGTCGGTGATGTTATTAACAACTTTAGCCATGATAATTCCTCCCTGACTGTAGATGATATATTAAAAATTGCGAAATCATATAGCGGATGACTCTAGGTAAATCATTGTTCGTTTTATGTCGTTCATTTAATTTCCGATAAAAATAGTTGGTTTTATACGCTAATCATAACAATCTTCAATTCCAATGTCAATACAAGTAAATAAGCTGAAATGCTATTTACCCACGTTATCACGCACCTGTTTCCTTCAAAGCAAGCTTCTTTTACGATGTTAGAGAGAAGCAGAAGACGCCTCTTTCCCAGATAAAATACGCGCTCCATATTTATCACGCAGACTCTTCTCGACCTCTTCCAAAGGAGCGGCTTGTGCTAGTGCAAGAGATCGGCGAATCTGCTGACGAATCTGCTGCTTGTCCGGGGAGTTCTTGAGTCTGACATCCTGTACATAAATGACCGCATAGCCATCGTTTAGGGAGATGGGACCTGCAACGTCCCCGGAGCTTAGTTCTCTCGCCGCCTTCATGACCGCCTCCGGTTGAAATGGATCAAATTCATCCACCCATCCCAGCTGTCCGCTATGATCTTCGCCGAGAGGGTTACCTGAACCTGAATGCTCTCGAAGCAGCGTGTCGAAACTTTCTCCTTGCTTGACCCGATCCAGCAACGCCTCTGCTTCCTCCGCTTTAGCCACATAAAGGGCTGCCAGTTTGATCTCCTTACCAGCGGCAAATTCCTCAGGGTGCTGTTCCCAATACTCGTCAATCTGGGATTCCTCAACCTGAATACCTTCGGTAGCTATTTTCTCCAGGCCAATCCGGTACTCCGCTTCATTTCGCAAATCAACCGGATCTAAGCCAAACTGTTGCTGCATCTCCTCAAAGTAGGTTTGTTCTGAGTCGTACCCTTTACTATCCTGCTCCAGCACCTGCTGTAAATCCTCTTGGGTGATCTTGATACCGAGACGCTTGGTTTCAGCCTGCACGGCTTTACGATTCAACATTTGCAACAGCGTATTCGTTCCATATCGCTTTTTCAGTTCCGCTACCCACTGTTCCTCCGATATGCCTTCCTGACCCATCTCCGCCACAATATGATCGCCGTCATCCTTGCTTACATCACCCGGCTTTAACAGCCCCCGAAGCATGATAAGACCACCCAAGGCGGCGACGCTAACGGTCAGAATAATGACAGCTGTCCATAATCCTTTTTCCCGTGTAGTCATCGCTTGCACCGCCCATCCGGTTAGGCCTTAGCTTGATCCAACAGATTTTGCAATTCATCCTTATTAAACTGATAAGCCTCATTACAAAAGTGACACACGACCTCAGCCTGTCCTTCTTCCTCAATTAATTGCTTTAATTCACTTTCTCCCAAGCTGATCAATGTTTTTTCCACACGCTCGCGTGAGCATTCACATTGGAAATGAATATCCATTTCATCAAGAACACGAACGTCCGGCAGCATCCAACGCAGCATTTCTTCAAGCTCCAACCCTTGATCCAGCAGAGCAGTAACGGGTGGAATGGAGCCGACTGCATTTTCAATGGCAGTAATCTCATCATCACTCAGGCCTGGAAGCAACTGAATAATAAACCCGCCAGCCACAATAACGGAGTTATCCGTATCTACCAGCACACCCAGACCGACCGCTGACGGAGTCTGTTCGGATTTGGCAAAATAATAGGTAAAATCCTCACCGAGTTCGCCAGAAATAATCGGAATACTGCCGCGGTACGGTTCTTTTAGCCCCAGATCCTTGATAATATGAATGAATCCCTCTGTACCTACGGCACCCGCTACATCCAGTTTGCCCATACTATTGCTTGGCAAATGCACATGTGGTTCAGTGACATAACCCCGCACTTCCCCTACAGCGTTGGCATCAACGACAATTTGTCCAATTGGTCCATCGCCTTTGACTTGAATGGTCAGTCGTTCATTGCCTTTTAGCATAGAACCCATAATTGCACCCGCTGTGAGGGTTCGTCCCAATGCAGCGGTTGCTGTAGGATAAGTATCGTGTCTTCTCCGCAGTTCCTCTACCAATTGAGTTGTCCGAACCGCAAAGGCTCTAACCCTTCCATCCATGGCGGTGCCGCGAATAAGTCGATCCTGCTTATTTTCCATAATTGATATCCTCCCTATAATCCAAGGCAGCTATGCTGCTTATTTTCATTAGTATTTCCTCATCCTTGAAGCATCATTTCCTACTATATAAACAACCTGCATCAACAGATCACGCGAATTGTTCAAAAACGTAACATATTTCAGTATAGACGAAAAACGCCGCTAATCCAAACCGATAAAATCATCGGTTCGACTCAGCGGCAGCTTGGTTCTACTTTTTATTCAGCGTTACGTTGGTAAATGATGCGTAATCCTTCGAGCGTCAACATCGGCAGCACTTCCTGAATGCTTTCCGTCTCTGATGCGATCAGCTCTGCAAGGCCTCCGGTAGCAATAACCGTGGGTTCCGCCTGCATTTCTTCCTTAATGCGTCTCACAATGCCATCGACTTGTCCAGCATAACCGAAAATAATCCCGGCCTGCATTGCATGGACCGTATTCCGACCAATAACCTTTTTGGGTTTCTCCAGCTCGATACGAGGGAGTTTGGAGGCCCGTTGATACAGTGCCTCCGTCGAAATGCCGATACCCGGCACAATGACTCCACCCAGATAGTTTCCCTTGTCATCAATACAATCAAACGTCGTTGCTGTTCCAAAATCCACTACAACAAGCGGCCCGCCGAACCGTTCTACAGCCGCAACAGCGTTCACGATCCGATCCGCACCTACTTCGCGCGGATTCTCATAACGCAGGTTAAGACCGGTCTTGATTCCCGGTCCAACGATCAGCGGCGTTTTGCCTATATATTTATCGCACATTCCCTCTAATACCCGGACCAACGGCGGAACGACAGAGGAAATAATAACTCCCTGGATGTCATCCATTAATACGCCGCCCATACTAAAAAGATTATGTATGAGTACGCCGTATTCATCGGCGGTTGCCTGTCTGGAAGTGCTGATCCGGTAGTGATGCAGCAGCTCGCGCCCTTCATACATCCCCAGAACAATATTGGTATTACCTACATCCACTACAAGAATCAATGGGTGTCACCTATCTTTCTTTGCGTTAAGGTCAAGGCTGATATCCAGGTTATGAAATGAGTATGTCAGCCTGCCTACAGAAATCACATCTACGCCACTTTCAGCCATCCCACGCACTGTATCCAGCGATACATTGCCTGAGGCTTCTGTTTTGACGTGTGGAGCTTGCTCACGAATGAAGCGAACGGCTTTCTTCATATCCGGGACGGACATGTTATCCAGCATAATAATATCTGCCCCAGCTTCCAGAGCCTCCTGGACTTGCGTCATGTTTTCCGTCTCTACTTCAATCGTCATCGTATGCGGGATGTGCGCGCGCGCTCGGCTCACCGCTTGTGCAATCCCACCCGCGCCCTTAATATGATTGTCCTTAATCATAACAGCATCGTACAGACCAAAACGATGATTTGAGCCGCCGCCTACACGCACAGCATACTTCTCCAACAGGCGATGTCCCGGCGTTGTTTTGCGCGTGTCCACCAAGCGTGTGGGAAGTCCCTGCAATTGATCTATAAAACTCCGCGTCCGTGTGGCAATTCCGGACATCCGCTGGAGTAAATTTAACGCCAATCGCTCCCCGGTCAAAATGGCATGAGTACTCCCATTCACCTCTGCCAGAACGGTTCCCTTTTCAATCCACTGGCCATCAGTCACTAGCGGAGTGAACGACAAGGAAGGGTCTACTACTCGAAATACAAGTTCAGCGACGGGTAAACCGGCAATCACGCCACTCTCCTTGGCATGAATGACAGCCTTAGACTGGTGGCCCGGCTCAATCGTCCAGCGTGTGGTCACATCACCGGAACCTGTATCTTCTCGCAGCCAGCTGCGAATTTGTGCTGTCAGCTCTTCCTGATATCCGCTAAACTCTCCATAAAGCTCGCTGTTAGATGTCATGAATGCTCTCCTCCGTTATCCCTTGCTCACGTCGCTGCTGGACATGCTTTCGCCACACGCAATCATCTGTCTCAGGGAAGTCCTCACGATAGTGCGCCCCGCGACTCTCCTCCCGCAGCAGTGCACCATCTACTACTAATAAAGCACAGGTAAGCAAATTGGCAAATTCGATTTCTTCCCGACTGGCGATCACAGTCTGAAACACAGGCACTTGCCCGTGCAGCTCTTCTAAAGCCGCTTGCAGGCCGTCTCTATGCCGACGAACACCAGCATAATGAACCATCGTTTCTTGCAGCTTATGCCGCCGTTCCACGACGGTTGAAGCCTGATACTCTGCACGGTTATCGCTGTAAGATATCAAAGTATGTCCAACCAGCGGCGGCAATGATGGCAGTCGCTCGGTAATCCTGTTGGCGAACACAATAGCCTCTGATAACGAATTGCTCGCCAGACGATTAGCGCCGTGGACACCTGTGGAAGAAGTCTCGCCACAGGCGTACAAACGCCCAATGGAGCTTTCCCCGTATAGATTGGTCTGGATACCACCCATCATATAATGGGCCGCAGGAGCAATGGGAAGCCAGCCTGTCGTCATATCCAAGCCGTATGACAGACATGTCTGATAAATCGTTGGAAAACGTTGCTTTACCCGCTCAGGCGGTTCGTGTGTAATATCCAGGTATACAAACGTAGATTGGGTGCGTTCCATCTCATGGATGATTGCACGAGCTACGATATCTCTGGGTGCAAGCTCCTGCCGAGAATCATATTTGTCCATAAAGCGTTCGCCATGAATGTTGCGTAACACGGCCCCTTCTCCCCGTACAGCTTCGGAAATAAGAAACCTTGGAGCGCCCGGATGGCATAACGCCGTAGGATGAAACTGTATGAATTCCATATCCCGTACAATCGCGCCAGCGCGATATGCCATAGCAATACCGTCCCCAGTTGCGATCTCCGGGTTAGTCGTATAACGGTATAATTGTCCGCTACCTCCTGAGCACAAAATTGTTGCATTTGCAGTGATATACGACCTTTCTCCATCTGGCATTTGGACGAGGGCCCCAATACACTCCCCATGCTCAGTCAGCAGGTCGATGACCATACACTCTTCCCACACCTCAATACCGGGATGAGCAGCAACCTGCTGTGACAAGGCACGCACGACTTCATAACCGGTGGCATCTCCATTTGCATGCAAAATGCGTCGATGACTATGCGCCCCTTCTCGTGTCAGCGCTAGTTCACCACCCACGCGATCAAAGGCCGTTCCCAACCGTATTAACTCTTGAATACCGTCTGGACCCTCATGCACAAGTGCTCTGACCGCCTCGGGTTCACATAGACCTGCACCAGCAATCAGAGTATCTTCCATATGATAAGCCGGTGAGTCCTCGTCTGATGTGACAGCAGCAATGCCTCCTTGAGCATAACGAGTGTTGCTTTCCATTAAACTTTTCTTGGTAATCAGCAGTACTTTCCGATTCTCCGCAGCCTTAATCGCCGTATATAAGCCCGCAATGCCAGAGCCGATAATTAAGACGTCAGCTTCCAATTGGTTCAATCCCGCTACATCAAAATCAACTAGATACCTTGGAATCATGCCTTCACCTGATTTCACAGAAGAATAGCGCACACCATAGTTGTACAGTATGCGCTCACGGAATATGTTCAAAATGATAGAAAGTCGATTGCAGCGGCTGTTGTCCTTTTAAGCTAAGTATGCGACAGCCGTTTATTTAACAATAAATGTACACAACGTTCCGGTGTCTGTCAAATCACGTTAGCAATAATCTCCCATATCTAAAAAAGCTCCGGAAAACCAATAGGATCTGGTTTCCCGAAGCTTACATATATGCTTTTTCAGCTATCCATCCGATGATCAGGTTGTTGTCGGTGGAGTACCGCCCGAATTGCCTGAATTGTTATCATCCTCAGGTTTTTGCAGATTAGGGATATCGTTCGGTTGATCCGTTGTATTCTTAGGCTCCTCATCCTTGCCTTGAATACGTACACGGACATCTCCGATGTTGTCGATCACAGGCTCACCGTTTTCTGGTGTTCCTTCTCCCTCATTCGTATTGCCGTCCAAAGAACCTGTCTCGATCAAACGTTTGATTTGTTCAAGCTCCAGAGTTTCTTCTTCCAGCAAAGTTTGAGCGATCAAGTGAACCTCTTTGGAATACTTCGTCAGGAGTTCTCTAGCACGCTCATAAGAGTCAGTGATGAAGCGATTCATCTCCTGGTCAATCTGATAAGCGATCTGGTCACTGTAGTTCTGCTCATGACCGATGTCCCGTCCAAGGAATACTTGACCTTGGGAAGTTCCGAACTGCATCGGACCGAGCTTCTCACTCATACCGTATTCCACGATCATGCTACGCGCAATGCTTGTCGCTTGTTGGAAGTCACTATAGGCTCCCGTTCCGATCTCACCAATAAACAGCTCCTCGGAAACACGTCCACCCAACAATCCAGTGATTTTATCCAGCAATTCCTGCTTCGTTGTCAGCATGCGGTCTTCCTTCGGAAGCATGATGACATATCCGCCTGCACGTCCACGTGGAATGATGGTTACCTTGTGAACCATATCGGCATTTTCCAGGAAGTAACCGATAATCGTATGACCTGCTTCATGATAAGCAACAATTCGTTTCTCGCGGTCACTGATGACGCGGCTGCGTTTTTCAGTACCTACGATAACACGGTCGATCGCTTCATCTACTTCTCGCATCGAAATATCTCTGCGGTTGCGGCGAGCCGCCAGCAAGGCTGCTTCGTTCAACAGATTTTCCAGATCAGCGCCCGTAAAGCCTGTTGTACGCTTCGCGATAACGTCCAATTTAACATCCTTCGTTAATGGTTTGTTGCGTGCATGTACATGCAATACCGCTTCGCGGCCTTTAACATCTGGACGGTCAACCGTAATTTGACGGTCAAAACGTCCCGGACGAAGCAAGGCTGGATCTAGAATATCCGGACGGTTAGTAGCAGCAACGATGATGATGCCTTCGTTTGCGCCGAATCCATCCATTTCTACGAGCAATTGGTTGAGCGTTTGTTCACGTTCATCATGTCCGCCACCCAATCCGGCGCCACGTTGACGTCCAACGGCATCAATTTCATCAATGAAAATGATACAAGGTGCGTTCTTCTTCGCATTCTCGAACAAATCGCGAACACGGGAAGCACCGACCCCGACGAACATTTCTACAAAGTCAGAACCCGAGATGCTGAAAAACGGCACTCCGGCCTCACCTGCAACAGCTCTCGCCAAGAGTGTTTTACCTGTACCCGGAGGGCCCACTAACAGGACACCTTTTGGAATACGGGCGCCCACAGCTGCAAACTTACGTGGGTCCTTCAAGAATTCTACGACTTCGACAAGCTCTTGCTTCTCTTCGTCAGCCCCTGCTACGTCTTCGAAGGTAACCTTCTTCTTCTCTTCGTTATACAGACGGGCTTTGCTCTTGCCAAAGTTCATTACTTTGCCGCCACCGCCCTGTGCCTGATTAAACAGGAAGAAAAACAACAGGAACATGATCACCAAAGGAATGATAGAAGTCAAAAATGTCAGCCAAATGCTTTCGCCTTCCATTTTCTTCTGTACGTATTCAAACCCGTTCGCTTCGCTGGCATTCACCAGTTCACTTAGTGCTTGATCCGTTGGCGGAACGTATACGGAAAAATTGGTTGATTTAGCATTAGCCGGCTGCTTCTTATATGCACCGGTTACAAGATAGGCGTAACCGTCAAATTGGACCGTTACTTTAGAGATGTTATTAGCTTTAACCTCTTGCCGTAATTGGTCATATCTAGGGAGATCGGAGGCTTCGTTACTGTTGCTAACAAACTGAACGATACCCACCACAACTAAAAAAAGAATCAAATAAAAACCAGAATTCCGGATGAACCGATTCATCCCCTACCTCCTCTCGAGACACTTAAGTTATTTTACCATAGCCTGTAAGCCCTTCTCAACAAAGGACCCTATTTAGTCCTAGGACTGGAGGCTGAGATTAGCTGGTGTAGATTTCCGGCTTCAAAATCCCTATGTATGGGAGGTTCCGGTAATGCTCGGCATAGTCCAGACCATAGCCGACAACAAACGCATCCGGAAGTGTAAATCCGGTATAGTCAGCCTCAAGATTAACGGTCCGGCGCGCAGGCTTGTCGAACAAAGTTACGACACATACCGAATTGGCATTACGATTCTTAAGCAATTCAATCAAATGTGTCAGCGTCAGACCACTGTCGATAATATCTTCGACAATCAGAACATCGCGTCCTTCTACTGAAGCATCCAAATCTTTGATGATTTTAACGACGCCTGATGATTTGGTAGATACTCCATAGCTAGATACAGCCATAAAATCAAGTTCCAACGGCACCGTAATAGCTTTAACCAAATCTGCCATAAAAATAAACGCACCCTTCAGCACGCAAATCACCAATGGATTTTTCCCTTCATATTTCACGCTAAGCTGTGCGGCCAATTCCTTGATTTTACTCTGGATTTCTTCTTCACTGATCAATACTTCCTGAATATCATTTTGCAACGGTGTAAACCTCCTAAGTTTATACTATGAAAGCCGTTCCTGCGCAATTACCGGTGCCCCGGACTCTCTCGTCTTTGCCATGACATATATATAACCGAAGACGTGTGCTTTTGCACCGCAGCATGTACAGAACGCCGTACGCCCGGAATCCAGAGAACAGCTCCAGAGTGGTCGCAGACGATGGGAATAGCGGAACGCATTAAAGGAGGTATTTTTTCATCAATAAAAATATCTTTAACCTTTTTTCTCCCCTTTAATCCCATTACATACATGGTATCTCCAGGTAATCGCGAGCGTACAGTCAACGGCAGAGTCAATTGATCTGCGTCGAACCACGCTTCTTCCTCATTCACTGGACGGTTTCTGTCCCAATAGGAAGCTCTTCGCCACCGGAGTATACCCCCTGCTTCAGGCAACTCAAGCTCACCGGAAATAGGCAATACGCTCAGTCCATAGCCCCATTCGCCCATAACGACTTGCGTACGGTCAAACAAAACCGCCTGGTCATATTCGCGGACTCCAACCGCACCGCCGCCCAAGTCCAAGCTCCATGTAGAGGATGTCTCTTGGAGAAGTCTTAGTCGAACGGTCTCAATTTTACGAAAATCAAAATTTCCACTGTCCGAAGGCAGATAATTTAATATTAGTTTAATCAACCTCCGTTGTAAAGCAACGGATAGCTGGCGGTATGAAGCGATGGAAAACATGTACCTGCCATTATTGAAATGCACCATTTTCTCGTATGCCGACAGTGTAGCTGTCTCCATAAAATCATTTTCGTCAGCCATCGTCTCGGCCAACCGATTCAGGGACGGTGTCAGTTGCTCATTATATTGCCCCAAAAAAGGGAGCACATCCATGCGGATAGCATTACGACGATATTTAAATGATAAATTAGTGCTGTCTGTCACATAGGAAAGACCATAAAAGTTGCAATACGCAATCAAGTCAGCCTTGTACATACGAAGCAGCGGGCGAATGAGTTGCACATTTTTTTCCTTCCGCGCCAAACGCATACCCGCCAAACCCGCAGGTCCGCTACCGCGCAGCAAGTGCAAGAGAACTGTTTCAGCTTGATCATCGCCATGGTGAGCCATTGCAATATGCTGTGCCTCCCACTTCGCAGCTGTCTCATGTAAGAAGCTGTACCGCAACTCACGGGCTGCCTCCTGAGGGCCCTTGCTGCTCTCCTTCATATAAGCTGGTGCATCAACCCGAATCATTTCAAATGGAAGATTGAGCTTTCGGGCAAATTTGTGTACCTCTTCAGCCTCCACATCCGATTCCTCTGGCCGGAAACCATGATGAACATGTGCGCAGACGAGTTGTAATGGCATATGTATAACGGATATTTCATGTAAAATGTGCAAAAGGGCCACCGAATCCGGCCCACCGGATACAGCAACCACAATGCGGTCTCCGGGGTTCCACAGTGAATGTTCTCGCGCCAAAGCGAGCACTTCCTGTACAACACCGGTCGGTTTTGTTGTTCCCATTCACGACCCTCTTTTCTCCCGACCGTAAAGATAATGATCTCTGTAATCTTATGTAAGTCATGCTGCTACCTTAACGCAATCCAGAGCGCTCCGGCAAGCAGCAAAAGCGATACCGTAAAAGCATATCCCAGCCAGCGTGGATTTCCTCTTTTGACAGACGATTGCCTGACATGTGCGGAAGCCAGACGCGACCATGCTCGGGCTGCCACACGAGTATCGGAATATTCTCCACGCACAGCACCCAGCAGCCATTCGGCGTAGGGGCGCAATATACGGCTGCGACGGATGATAACTGTCAATTCTGCCGTGTTACGTAGCTGTGGCAGCCTGCTCGCAGCTACCTTTAGCGATTCGCTCTCCAATATATGAATGGTTAGGAGAGCAAAGGCAAACAGGTCGTACTGGGGATCAGCATTTCGACTACCCGCATTCCAGAATCCCCTGTCGTACCATTCTGTAAATTGTTTAACACTCCGACCTGCAAGAGACACTCCACCATAATCAATCAACTCAGCCTCTCCATAGGCATTGACCAATATATTCTGAGGTTTCAGATCGCCAAACACCCATCCTGCCTGATGGAGATCGGCCAGACGATTCAGTATGCCAGTTCCAGCCACACCATACCACTCCGACCCTTTGGCTGCCACAAATTTATGAAGCGGATCTCCCTTAACATACCGCATAACATAAAAGGGGATCTCCCCATTGCGTAACACTACATCATCCACCTCAAACAAAAAGGAAGGATTTCCATTCCGCTGGAGGGCAGCTTGTGTCCCTTGAGACTGTAATGTGGTCAGCACATTAATCTCCGATTGCAAATCTAGCGTGTTTCTTCCCATTTTGAGAGCAAATTGCCGATCGGCCTGTGCTTCTTTTACCAAATATACAGTTCCGTTCGCCCCCCGGCCCAGCAAGCGCTGAATGACATAGCTGCTCCGCTTCCACTTGCCCTTGATGACCGTTCCGGGTGCAAGAACGGGATCAGACGACGTAGTCACCGAGCATCCCTTCTCCTTTGCCATAGGATTCTTCCAGATCTTTCTGTTCCCCTAGTGTAACATATCGGTAATAATCAATCACTTGTAAAATGGCTGGTCCTGTCGGTGTCGCTCCTTTCATCCGCAAGCGTCCAAATATCGATTTGATCTGGTCCAGCTCAGAGGTCCATCCGATATCCATAACTGCGTCTTCTCCCATTCGTCCGCCTGGGAAATGAAATACAGATATACGACTGAGTCCGCTTCTGGACTGTAAGCTGAGCATTAAATCGCGGATACTGTCCTCTACAGCAGGCAGCTTGGGCTTCATGCTTGCACTTGCATCAATGAGCAAGGCAATTTCCAGAGGGCTTGTTTCTGTCAGTTCATCCATTACCTCTACCACCTGAGCTCGTTTGGCTGGAGGCAGTTCGCCGATATGCCGGGCACCGCCCTCACCTAAAATGTGCGTTAACTCTCTATTAACCGCCTGCTGAATCGTTTGAACCACCGTTTTGCGCGTCATCATTTGCATGGTTTGCGCCAACTGCTTCGTACCAACGATTTGGCTAAACCCACCCCCTGCTTTAGCAATCTCCTGAATCTCTGCGCTCCCAAGCTCGCCAATCGTTCCATAGTCTATAACTCCGGCGACGTTCACTGTAATACCCTCCCGCAAAGCCTGGGCAGCCGCCATAACGGGGCTAACACCTACGTTAGAGCATCCATCTGTAATGATCAAAATTTGCTTCATCGTTTTTGGCCTCCGCTTCCTCTTAATCTATTCCGATAGATTCTATCTTTGCCTAATCCGGAACGATTCAAACGAAGGATGCGGATTTTTAAAACCGAGTAAGCAATTTCCCGGGCAATGTCGATCTAGCTCACCGTCCGTGGACGTTCCAACCATCTCATGCCAGGTACATGGAGTGTGGCCCACTCGGGGTGAAAGTGATCTATTTTACTAACGACGACCGTCATATCATCATAGATTTGATTTTGTTGGTATCGGATAACCCGTTCTAGCAAACAATCAGCCAGTTCCTGTGGATCCTCACTTTCAATCTCCTGAATCATGCGTTTCATCCATATTTCCTTATTAACTGCATAACCTGGTGAATCGTATATACCATCTGTAATCATAATGAGAATATCTCCCGGCTGAAGCTGCAGCGACACCAAATCAACTTCGATATCCTGTATAATACCAATTGGTAAATTGCTGGCAGATACAGGAATGACCTCTTCCCCTCTTTTAATAAAGCTTGGCGTAGATCCGATCTTCATAAAGGTTGTCCGAGCCGTGTACTGATCAA
This sequence comes from Paenibacillus ottowii, assembly GCF_006874425.1. Taxonomy (GTDB): domain Bacteria; phylum Bacillota; class Bacilli; order Paenibacillales; family Paenibacillaceae; genus Paenibacillus; species Paenibacillus ottowii. Next base: position 39,015 of record NZ_VIJZ01000014.1, on the reverse strand, counting down.
TTAGCGCCATATCCACCGTAGCATACATTTCCTCAGGTGATCGGAGCATCAGGACAGAGTTAACCGACTTGATTGCCAATTTTTCGTCCATACCCGATTGCAGTAGTTCCTCCAAAATGTTCAATGCTGCACTGCTCTCTTGCTGCGCACGTTCTCCGTTCCCCATACCATCGCTTAAAGAGACTGCAAAAGTTCCATTCCCTAGCTCCATCATGCTGTAGCTGTCTCCTGAGAAGAAATCGCCTCCTTTAGCAGCACTAGCTACTCCTGTAGCAATCTCATATGTTTTAGCAGAACCGAACATAACTGTAGCCAAGCCTTGGTGGTGATCTGCCGCCGTTTCGCGCATGACAGCTATATGCTCGTCGAGTATGTCTGACAGCAGTGGAGCAATGATTTTCCGGCATTCATCAAATCCCCTTGTATAGGCGTGGACAATCTCAATTTCAACCTGACCTGCATCCAGACTAATAATTTCGATGGATTGGATGGATAAGCCCAGTCTATCAAGGGCCTCTCGGATTTGCTCCTCCTGCCGATGCATGGTTTGCCCTTCCCGCTGAATTTCTCGTGCTAAATCCTCCATAATTTGCGATACACCTGAGAGCTGGTCAGCAACAAGCTGACGACTATCGTATACTTGGCGCTTCCACTGCATATTATGCTGGTAGAGACTATACTGCTGTTTCATGACCTGCAGGACAGCGCCTGTTTTGGCACATGCCTTGCTCCATTGCGGCGGCATCTGCTCCGGCTCCAAATCAGGATTATCCTCAATGGCACTCATCATTTCCGTCATATACTGATGGGTTTGCATAAACTTCCCGTCCCAGCACTGCTCGCACTTAAAGCAAGAGGCACATGTCCCTTCCGCCACCGCATTCATAAAGTGTTCGATTTCTCCGTCCGGTTTTGCCCCTTCACTGGCAGATATTTGATGAAAGCTGCGGGATAGCTGCCTAAATACACGGGAAAATTTCGTCACCCGCTCGGCAGTGAGATCACGAACCCTTTTGGCATACTCATGCTGGGACTTGGCGTGATCCTGTGTACCCGGGACATAGGTGGAAACCGCTTTTAAGAAACTTTTTGGAGTCATTAAAAATAATAGAATTGCCGCGCAGCTCTCCCAGGTTGATGTCAGCACGTCTCCAGTCCCATCCAGATAGATCGTCAAGATGGAGGAGCCTAGCAGCATACCAAGGGCCACTGCACCTTTCCTCCCTTCACGCAGCATCCCTGCCAGCAAACCGGCAAAAGCAAGCAGGCTCATCTGCACAATGGCGGACATATTGGCCAAACTTAATATTAAACCGGTAATCACACCGACCGAGGCACCCAGCGAAGCACCTCCCACGAGAGCAAACACCAAGACCAAATATCGTGAAAGTACATGATCTATAGACAGTGAATGAACGGTCCATCCTACTGCTCCCGTCATCACAGAGGCTAATAGAATAATAAGACACAAAATTTCTTCGTTTTTGAGCTGGCTTGCCTTCTTACGATACGTAAATAGCGGTATGGCCTGTGTGAACACCAGGGTAAGCATAAAACTGAGTACCGCATCCGTCCCTACAATGACCAGCTCATACCATGTAAAAGTGGGAGCCATCACGGCATTAAATAGATTGACCATAAACACAGACAAGAAGACCATAAGCGGGGCATAGGATAATTCCAGACGATCGAAGGTTCGTAGCCCACGATACAGGAGATAAAATACGATTAGCTCACCACCAATCATGAATAACGATGGGTAAGGAGCTAAAAGGCAGCCTATCACAACGGATACAGCTACAGGCAGCATTAGATCACGCCGAAGGAATGTAATGACCGCAAAATAAGCGAGGGCAAAAGGAGAAAGCTCGTCCAAAATAGTGGCGCGTCCCAGTAGAACTCCCATAGCTGACAATAGCAGCATCCATCTTTGCGCGGTTATCCATTGCACCACTTTATGTGAATCGAGCCGTTTCTTGAGTCTGGAAGACCAACCTTCCGTACGCTCTTTGGATTTGGACTTTCTAGATTTTAACCCCGGAAAATGTACCACGTTCCATTTCTCCATCATGCGTCAGGCACCCCATTCATCAATTTGATGTTCCCATCTTAAACCGGAACGATTGAGAAAGTTTGTCAGAACCTCACGGCTTATTCCAAGAAATTTCCGACAAAAAAACGTTCCGCGCGAAAGGACAGACCATATCCCTGTACCCCAAGCCACGCCCGTGTGGAAGCAGATGGAAGTTGTGTCTTTCTACGCTTTGGACGACCTCTCTATGTCGGTCATCCTGATACCAAATCTAGCGATTTGCACGGAAGATAGACGGAAAACCGTTGGAGTTTGTCGGACGATTATGTCCACACGACAAAAAAAACATCCAATATTCCAAGGGATGCTTCTTGTCTTCTTCATGGAATTGCTAATTTTAAAAATGTCCCCATACAACGTCACCCGAATGTATTATCCGCAGTCATGGCCTGCCGTATCTCTTGTCGGTAAAACGCAAAAAAACCGTAGCAGTCTTTCGACTGTACGGTTTTCCGTGTATGGTTGATACGGTTGTCAAAGTGAATTAAACACGCTTCGCGCCGCGTCCTCCGCGTTTACCTTCGGTGTTCTTTTTCAGCGACGAAATGCGTTCCTCACTATCTTTCAGGAAGCGTGACATTTTATCCTCAAATGAAGGTTTACCCGGTGCAGGCTTGAAAGATCGGCCTCCACGATCGCGGTTGAAACCACCACCGCGTCCCTGACTTGGACCAGAACCTCCGCCGCCAAAACGGTCTCCTCCACCTGTTCCTCCTGTACGCTCCGGTCTTGGAGCTCTTGGTGGACGGGCTTCACTTGCCGGCTTATCAATCGTTTGCTTAATGGAAAGTCCGATTTTGCCGTCTTTGTCAACATTAATGACTTTCACCGTCACAACATCATTAATCTTCAGGTGGTCGTTAACATCCTTAACATAGTTATCGGCGATTTCCGAGATGTGAACGAGACCCGTGACACCTCCAGACAAATCCACAAATGCTCCAAAATGCGTGATGCCTGTCACTTTGCCCTCTAACTTGGTGCCCACTTCAATTGCCATAGAATAAAATGATCCTCCCTTAAAATATACAACCGATTTTTTTGCAAAAAAATCCCGCTGTGGTGATTTGATTATACAAAATGGCGGAACCAAGGTCAACTAACCATTGGCCCGATAATGCTCCTATTTTTGATCTCCGATGATTGGTGTCTCTTCCGGTTTGTAAAGACCGTACTTGCTTCTGGCAATTTCTCCGATGTATTCAGGGTCCTTGAGACGATTTACTTCGGTTTGAAGCTGTTGTTCCGTTTGTGTAGCAGCTTGCTTCTGTTTTTCCTTCTGGATGAGCTGTTCATTCCGATCGGCCATAATCATGCCTTGAGAAAAAAAGGTGAATATAGCCCAACTACCAAAGGCGGCAAGCGATAGCAACCAAATCATGATTCGCCTGCGTCCGCCCGCATTGGACTTGGACGTAGGAGATGAATGGCGATCTACAGACGAATTACGCATGATACTACCCCCTTCCAAACCATCTTTTTGCTGTATTTTTCAGTCTGATACCTAGCTTTATGAGCGAATCTGGAGTTTTCCAACGCGCTATAAGTGGACCAACCAACCATAAGATCGGTTTCCAAATCGGCATCAGGATGTATATCAGCATCCTTCCTAGGAGCACGATAAGTGCCCATGTCCATCCGACCAGCTTGCGTAACAGCCGATACAGCGCTAACACCGGAAGAACAATCAGGATGCGCAGTATGCTGTTCACGATCAACGTCAGTCTGCGAACGATCTCTATTAACATTACCACAAAACGTTGGGTTGTAACACTAAAGGCCCAAAAATAGAGCCAAACCCCCAAAAGTAGTCCTAAAAAGACATAAAACCGCAGCTCACCGCGATTACTCGCGTACAGCACACGGAAAATAAACAAAGCCGAGGCCACCCAATACAGCACGTCCAACATATGAACACTCCAACGGGCAAAGTGAAAGCGGATTGACAGCACCCGGTAGCTGTCAAATACCACTCCCATAGCTATGCCCGACAACAGCATCCACGTTAATGTCAGCCATTGTGTGTAAGGATTCATCTGAAGAGCTTGCCGAATAGGCTTTTTCCGTTTTTGGCCGGGGCCCCAGGCTCCAGGTAGACGAGGGAATTGATCAGACCTTCAATGGACAGGAGCCCCTCTTCCAGACTGAGGTTTTTGATATGTAAATGTTGTCCGCGAATGGTGAGATGGCCCAGCTCGGTCTGAAGCAAAAACTCTTCACTGTCAAAGCTCTCCACATTGCTGACGCCTGAAATGTCGAGCTGCTTGCGGCTTTGCATGCGCAGATCATGATGCTTGGACTTCCCTTGTTCAATCATGGCATGTACCCCTCCTTCTGTTCTTAGCTTATGAAGGGGAGAGCATGATTTAGAACTGCTTTGGCTTTTCACGAGCATATATTAGACGAAAGCTCATCATTCAAAAGAAAAAAGCATCCCTTCATAAAATATGAAGGAATGCCTCTATGTACAACATTATGAGAAGATCAGATGCCTGCTTACCAGTTCAAACCGTTGTCCCTGGCAATAGGCTCTTCCTTTACCAAAGTGTACATACTTGCAGCCTCGTCCTTGCGTGTAGTGTCGGCGAGCCGTTCCACTCGCACGGTCACCAGCTTCTGGCCAAATTGGACGGTAATTTCATCGCCTACTTTGACCGCACTGCTCGGTTTGGCCTCACGTCCATTCACCAGCACTCTCCCTTGTTCGGAGACGTCCTTGGCTACTGTACGACGCTTAATCAGCCGCGAGACTTTCAAGAATTTATCAAGACGCATTAGTTAACGGCTTCTTTAAGCTTATTACCGGCTTTAAAAGCAGGAACGGTCGATTCTGGAATTTCAATCGTGTTGCCGGTTTGTGGATTGCGGCCTGTACGGCTGGAACGCTTGCGCGTTTCGAAAGTACCAAATCCAATCAGTTGTACTTTGTCGCCACTAGCAAGTGCATCTGTAATTTCACCAAGAACGCCATTCAATACAGCTTCAACGTCACGTTTGCTCAAACCGCTTTTGCTGGAAATATTGTTGATCAGATCTGTCTTGTTCATAAGATAAAAGCCTCCTAAATGTCAAAAAATAATCATCACGCTACATATCCATAGATGGAGCAGACGTGAGGTCCAACTGTGGCCGAAGCCTTCCTGAATACCACTGTAACAAGTTCAACTACAAGATACAGTTATTTTCAGAATTACTACAAGTTATTCTGGCTTGTCCTTAAAAATCCTGCAATATCAGGCGTTTTTTTATTCGACCCCCAGTTAAGCCAACATCCTACTACAAAACTCTGCCCATTGGCAAGTCTGCTCAAGTTGGGCGTGTTTTGAGCCCTACATATGTCCATTTTACTGGCCTATACAGCCAAAGATCAAATCTAAGGAATCAATCTCTGTCAAAACGCTTTTTCGCTTCTTGCCAGTAAGTCTCCATCTCGTCTACGCTACTGTCTTCAGGACGACGTCCCTGCTCGCGTAATTTCTGCTCAATATACTGGAAACGACTTACAAATTTGCGGTTAGTGGCTGACAGCGCCTCCTCCGGATCTACGTCCATGAACCGGGCTGCATTCACAGCAACAAACAACACATCGCCCAACTCAAGCAACTGAGCTTCCATGGAATGCCCTTCACGAACCGCTTCCTTCAGCTCAGCTACTTCCTCGTCCAGTTTATCAAATACGCCTTCAATGCTATCCCAGTTAAAGCCTACTTTAGCTGCTTTCTTCTGAAGCTTGTACGATTTCATAAGAGCAGGCAGATCACGTGGAACCCCATCCAGTACGGAAGGGTGGGCTGCCGTCGTACCTTTAAGCCGTTTTTCCTCTGCCTTCATCTGTTCCCAGTTTTGCAGCGCTTCTTCGGCATCGTTGGCTTGATTGTCACCAAATACATGTGGATGACGGAAAATAAGCTTATCGTTCAGTCCCTGGATCACATCATACACATTGAAGGTCCCGACTTCCTCTTCCATTTGAGCATGCAGCAAAATTTGCAACAACAGATCGCCAAGCTCTTCCTTCATATGCTCAGGATCATCCTCATCTATGGTTTCAATGACCTCATACGTTTCTTCGATCAGATTTTTGCGGATCGATTGATGTGTCTGTTCACGATCCCATGGACAGCCTTCCGGACTGCGCAAAATATCGACAATCTCGTGCAGACGGTCAAAAGAACGCCGTTTCAGCGCCTCATCTTCACTGCGAGGTATGTATACCAAGGATAGGTTGCCGTAGCCCTCTACTCGATCCAGCTCGTACAGCGGCACCTTGTGGACCGCCTCCTCACCTTCTACCCCAAGCGCGTGGCCGACATACACCTCATAATCGTCAGGATACCGTTCCATCAAGCATAGCTTCACATCGGAAGCCGTAAAAGTGTCATATACTTGTCCAATCAGCGTATGCAACTGAGGCTGGAGCCAGCTTGCATCCAGTGTACCTGCATCCAACAGTTGAAAGCCCTCAATCGGATCAAAACCAAGACGCACAAAAGCCTCATCCAGGAAACTTTCGCCGCCCAAGATGTTTAGTTCAATCCCTTGCGCAGGACAACGCTCCTTAAGCAACTGCACCGCTGCTTCCGCCACCATCGGGTGACCGGGAACTGCATAGACGATTTCGCTTCCGTCTGCCGCCTTAGCAGCCTTTTCCATCAATCGACTGGTAATTTCCTCGTACACCTCTGGAAAAGAATCCTTTGTCTCATACACCGCATCAAACGACTCAAAAGCCACTTCAAACTCATCTAGAACTCGAACCGCTGGATGTTCCCTGGTTCGCAGATAGAGCGCTGAAGCGCCCCTCATTTTGTTCAATATCCCTATTGTAAGCTGATCGGGATCTCCCGAGCCCAGACCTACGACCGTTAATGTTACGCTCATATCCAATCCTCCGTTCCGCAAAAGCAGGATTCAGGCTCCGAAAAAACACCCGGCGCTGTCCAGCTTCCGCTTCCTTTGCTTTGGCATTTACTATACCACAAAGTGGTATAGGCTCATAAAATGGCTTGTACTGCCTTCATGTGGCAAGCTGCACAACCCGGGCTAAGCCAGTACACGCAGTCTGCGCAGCGCGGCTGCTAGCGGGCGTCCGAGCTTAGGCACCGCCACAAGCTCGGCTTCCGTGATCAACCTCAAGCGTGCGAGGCCGATCACGAACACGACGGTGCCTGCTGCTACACCCAGCAGGCTCTCCGCCGCTGCCGTGGCACGACCCCCGGCAGCCCAGCCCATGGCACCCAGCACAGCGCTGGTGCCCCACATCGCCGCCCAGGCTGCTACAGCCAAGGCGACAAGCAATGCCGCCGGTTTGAGCACACTGGCCGACCAGCTCGCGCGCAGCCCCACCAAGCGGGCCAGCAGCACGATGTTGATCACAGCCGCCAGCAGATAGGCGACTGCCCCCGCAATGGCGGCTCCAGCCGTGCCTAGCTGCGGCACGAGCAGCCAGTTTAGCAGCGCCTTGGCCGCTGCGGCGACGAGCATCGCCAGAGCTGGCGCGCGAACCGCGCCAAGCCCTTGCAGCAGCGCAGCCGAGATGATGCTGAGCGTGCCGCCTACAGCGGTCAGCGCCATCCAGCGCATCACCGTGCTGCCAGTGTCGTCTGCATACAGCATCACATTGACGGGCACGGCCAGCACGATCAGACCTGTCGCGGCGGCTAGTCCCAGCAGCCAAAACCAGCGCAGCGATTGCTCGCACTGACGACGTGCCAACTCCGTACCTCCGGTCACCCGAGCCTCAGCCAGCGAGGGTATGAACAGTGCCGACAATGTGGTGGCCAACATCATGACCAGCTGTACTAGCGGAAGCCCTCGGTTATACACGCCGAAGGCCACCATAACCGCAGTATCGTCCAAACCCTCCTGCTTTAACAAGCGAGGGACGGTAAATGTATCTACCAGATTAATTAGCGGTACGGCTAGCGCTCCAAGGCACACAGGCAAGGCATAACGCAGCAGTGCCTTTAGCAAAGCACCGTTGCTTTCTGCTGGTTGAAGCTCATCAGTCTGTGCCTGCACTGTCGCCACGATCATTCCTTGCCGTTCAAGCCTCCTTCGGTGCCCTCGCCAATACAATAGCATGACAATCAAGCCCGCTGCTCCGCCTGCTGCTGAACCAAACACTGCTCCAGCGGCAATCATATCCGCCCCTGCTCCTTGTGACAGCATAAACAGCAGCAATACGATCATCACGCTTACCCTTATCGCCTGCTCCGTCACTTGGGAGACAGCCGTCGGGATCATATTTTGCAAGCCTTGAAAATAGCCCCTCAGTCCCGCCATCACCGGCACGAATAAAAAGGCAACTGCCGCCGCCCTCACCGATGGAATGACATGAGCGTTATCGATCCAATGACCGATTAGCGGTGCACACGTATACATTAGCAGCCCTAGGATTAATCCAAAAACGCCCAATACAAGCGAAGAAAGCCGGGCAACACGTTGCCCCGCTGTCCGGTTTCCTACGGCCTCATACTCAGCTACAAATTTGGATACGGCCGCCGGGAATCCAGCCGCTGCAATAGTAATGAACAGCGTATAAAAAGGATACACCGTATTATAAATGCCAAACACGCCGTCGCCACCAATATTTTGCAGCGGAATTTTTTGCAATGTGCCGATAAGCTTGCTCACTACCGCTGCCAGTGTCAAAATGACAGCGCCCCGTAGCAGCCGCGAAGCGGCGCGATTCTCTTGCATTCTCCGTCTCCACTCCCACCTGGAATAAGCATTTTTACGAGTCCTATTATACCGTCTCTTCTTCCGGAAAGAAAAAAAACCCTGTACAACGTTGAACGGCTTTGGCCATTCTTTACGTCATACAGGGGTGAAACGGAGTGTTACTGTTCCATTTGTTTGCCCAGGAAGCCAGCGGCTGTTTCAGCCATCTTGACCTCCATTTCGGACATCTTTACATTTTCATCCTTGTTCAACAATATAACAGCACCAATAGGATCACCACCCGAAACAATGGGAGCCGTCACAAAGGACGAGAGTGTTTCTTCGTGGTCTCGCGTTAGCTCATAAGAGCCACTGGCTGTCTCCAGCACAGTTTTACGATTATCCATGCTACTTTCGATAATGCTGCCGATCTGCTTGTCCAGAAACTCTTTTTTCGAGCCTCCAGCCACCGTAATAATGGTATCACGATCGGTAATCATCGTAATATGGCCTGTGCTTTCAAACAGGGACTCAGCATATTCTTTGGCGAAATCACCAAGTTCACCAATAGGAGAATACTTTTTCAAAATGACTTCTCCGTCACGATCCACAAAAATCTCAAGCGGATCTCCTTCACGAATTCTCAAGGTGCGGCGAATTTCCTTTGGAATAACTACCCGCCCAAGGTCATCAATACGGCGAACTATACCAGTAGCTTTCATTTCACATGTTGCCCCACTTTCTCAAGAAGAATTTAGTAAACTACTGACGGTATCGAAAGACGCTTCCACTCCCCCAGAAGCGGTCACGAAGAACGTCGCGGTCATGGTGTTTATGGTGATATCTGACCATAGTATTCATCTGTTCCCAATTCCTTATGCATGTTCAGTTATTTACCTTCGCTTGCAGCTCCATCTTTGGCTGTTCCAGCTTTAGTATCGCTCGTACCGCTTGTTGTTCCGCTCGGTGTAGTTGTACTGCCTGCACCGGACGTTGCACCACTGTTTTCTTTCGCAGCAGGTGCCTTCGGCAGATTGATTTTCAGGTCAAGTTTCGCCAAATCATTTTCGGAGAAGTTTTGAATACTTTCCCCAGCCAATTTATTTTTCAGGGCAGCCTTTTCGTTGTCCTTCAATTTATCAAATGTTGGCTCATTCCGGGACTCCACTTTGATGATGTGATATCCGTATTCTGTTTCCACAGGGTCACCAATTTTGTTAATCGGTTGAGTCTCGGCAGCCTGTTTAAAAGCGGGTACCCATTGTGCTACAGATGCATTCTCATACAGCCCTCCATTAGATGCGGAACCTGGGTCTTCCGAATACTTCTTGGCAATCGTTGCAAAATCTGCTCCAGCGTCCAGCTTCGCCTTTACTTCTTTGGCCAGCTTGAGAGTAGCCTCTTTTGTGCGCTGTTTCTTTGTTTTTGGATCTTCGAAATTAATCAATACATGACGCACAGTTGCTGTCGTGAATTGATCTTTATTTTTCTCAAATTCCTGTTTCAGCTGCTCATCCGTTACTTTATTGGTTTCGCTGTTAATTACCGTCATTACACGCGTGAAGTAATCTTTCACACCTTGTTCAGTCAGCTTTTGATCAGTCAGAAATTTCTTAAACTTGTCTTCACCGACCGATTTTTTATACTGCTCCAACTGTTCATTCCCTTGTTTGGCACCCTGTTCCTTGGCTTTGTCATCCGCCTTCGCTGCCAATAGCTTGTACACTACTTCCTGCTTTACAATTTGCTCCCGTACCTGATCAGAAGCTAAAGCAGCCTCATATTCCGGATACAAGAATTTCATCATGCTGATTTCTTGGTTGAACTCATTTTCGGTAATCGTTCCACCCTTATAGGTCACGACAACCTTGCTGTTGTCCTTCGGCTCGTCCTTGACCTTACTTTCATCCGCTTGCTTCGTACATGCTGCCAGCACCGATATAGCCAGCAACGCTGCCATGCCCAAGGAGAGCATTCTCCAAGGTTTTCTTTTATTTAGTTGTGGCATTTTGCAGTTCCTCCTTCAATGTGAATGCTTCTTTCAATGCACTCAAAAATTGCTCCAGCAGTTCTAGCAACTGTGGATCATCTAGACCTTTGCCCTTTATGCGTGCGCTCATAGATGTGCCCTGTTCAAATTGTACACGTCTTTCAAAGCGATTGCCAATCTCGGCAAGTTTGGCAGTCTGAACCGCCTGCTGGCGTCCTTCATGGAATTTCAGCACGATATTGTCATCCCGCTGTACAATGGACTCGATTCCATACATCCGTCCATATACTTTAAGACGAGCCACAGCAAGCAAATGACGAACCGCCTCTGGCAAATCGCCAAATCGATCAACCAATTCGTCCTCCAGTTCGGAAGCCTCGTCAAAGGTGCTGACCGCTGCAACCTTTTTATAAATCTCAATCTTCTGGATGCTGTCATAGATATAGTCTCCAGGCAGGTAAGCATCGACACCCAAATCAATCGATGTACTCCAATTCCGATTGGACTGGTCCTCTTCTCCAAGCACACTGACTTTACGCTTATTGATTTCCTCAGCCAGCATTTGCGAGTAAAGATCAAAACCGACGGATGCGATGAATCCATGCTGCTCGGCACCAAGTAAGTTCCCCGCCCCGCGGATGGACAAATCGCGCATCGCAATCTTGAACCCGGAGCCCAACTCCGTAAATTCTTTGATAGACTGAAGCCGCTTCTCCGCCACCTCTGTAAGCACCTTATCACGTTGGTACGTGAAATAAGCATAGGCAATCCGATTGGAACGACCTACACGCCCGCGCAGCTGATACAGCTGGGATAGCCCCATTTTATCGGCATCGTGCACGATGAGTGTATTCACATTGGGGATATCCACACCGGTTTCGATAATGCTTGTGCTTACCAGCACATCATATTCACCATCCAGGAAATCCAAAATGGTTTTCTCCAGTTCCGTTTCAGACATCTGTCCGTGACCTACACCCACCTTGGCGTCTGGGACAAGCGCATTGATCTCGGCGGCCATCTCCTGAATGCCCTGCACGCGATTATACAGATAGTAGACCTGCCCTCCGCGTGCCATCTCGCGTTCAATTGCCTCACGAACGAGAGTCTGGCTATGCTCAACGACATACGTTTGCACTGGAAAACGATTTTCCGGCGGCGTCTCAATGACTGACAAATCACGTACACCCAGCATGGACATATGCAGTGTACGCGGAATAGGTGTTGCCGTTAACGTTAATACGTCTACGTTCGTTTTCAATTTTTTTAGCTTTTCTTTGTGCGTTACGCCAAAACGCTGCTCCTCATCAACAATGAGCAGCCCCAGATCCTTAAACACCAGATCCTGTGAAAGTAGACGGTGAGTACCGATGACAATATCAACCGTACCTTGTCGAACTCCCTTGGTCGTCTCATTCTGTTCTTTGCGCGAGCGGAAACGGCTCAATACCTGAATATTGAACGGATACCCGGAAAAACGCTCACGGAATGTCTCATAGTGCTGTTGTGCCAAAATCGTCGTCGGTACCAGCACAGCCACTTGTTTGCCCTCAATAGCAGACTTAAAGGCAGCACGAATAGCCACCTCCGTCTTGCCGTAGCCTACGTCACCGCACAGCAAACGATCCATCGGACGACTCTGCTCCATATCCTTCTTAATTTCTTCAATGGCCCGAATCTGGTCACGTGTCTCATCGTACGGGAACATATCTTCAAATTCCTGCTGCTCCGGCGAATCCTTTTCAAAGGCAAACCCTGGTGCTGACTGTCTTTCCGCATATAGCTTGATCAAATCATCCGCAATGTCCTGAACAGAGCTGCGGACCTTGCTTTTAACACGCGTCCACTCATTGCCACCCAGTTTATAAATCTTGGGTTCCTTATCCTCTGAGCCCACATACTTCTGAATCAGATCAATTTGTTCAATCGGTACAGACAGCTTATCTCCGCCCGCATAGAGGACATGCATGTAATCCTTATGGATACCGCCAACCTCCAGCGTGCCGATTCCCATGTACTTCCCGATCCCGTGATTTTGGTGTACGACATAGTCGCCTACCTTCAGCTCGCTGTAGCTCTTAATCCGCTCTGCATTGTCTACATGTCGGCCCTGCTTACGTGCTTTCCGCTGTTTCTGGGAGAACATCTCACCCTCAGTGATCACTGCCAGATGAATAGACGGCATCTCAAAACCACTTTGCAGATTACCGATCGCCATGGTTGGCTCATCAATACCGTAGTCTTGAAGCACTCGCCGCATCCGATCCAGACGTTCGTCTCCACTCGCCAGCATCATAACCTGTGTGCCTGCCTTGCGCCAGCGATCCATCTCTGCCTTGAGTACATTCATTTGACCGTGAAAATCCTGCATGCCCCGGCAGATGAAATTCAAAATGTTTTGCGGCTGGGTATGCGGAACCTGGCGAAGGAAGATCGACAGGAACAGCGTTTGAAATCTCCGGTTATACAACAGATTATCCGAGTCATCCGATAGCTCCAGTTGTGGTAGAGTTTTACCGTTTTGAAGCAAATGCAGATTCCACTCAGACTCATCCCGTTCTAGTTGTCTGGCTGTTTCCAGCATCCGCGCTGGTTCATCAATGATCAGAATCGTATCTTCCGGCATATAATCTGCCAAGGTTTTACGTTCAGGATACAGCAGAGAGATATATTTATAGATTTCGTCAAAATACACATGTTCCCGCAGCAGCTCAATTTCGCGATGAATTTCCTCTTTTAAATGCTGCTTAGCTTGACGATCTGTCATTTTGTCCAGTTGTTCCCCCAACAATATGGCGGCGGCATCTGCAGCTTGGTCCATACGCTGGTGATTTGCAATGATTTCCTTACACGGCGTTACAGTAACTTCCTGTACCTTTTCAATGGAACGCTGGTCTTGCGGATCAAACATACGGATGGAGTCAATTTCATCGTCAAACAACTCTACACGATAGCCCCAACGGGTCGTCATTGGATAAAAATCAACAATTCCCCCGCGTACACTCATCTCCCCACGAGATTCCACACGCTCTACACGCTGATATCCCATCTCAACCATATGCAGCAAAAACGCTTCCAGCTGAATCGTTTCTCCCTCTTTTAGATCAATACGAGCCTCACGCCATGTCTCCGGGATTGGTAATAGACGCCGTACTCCAGAAAACGGCACGACAACAATCCCACGAAAACCCTGGGCGCATCGGATCAATACATCAATTCGTTGGGATAATGTCTCTGGACTGGATATGGCTGCTTCAGCAGCTACCAACTCGTTAGCAGGGTACAATAACACCTGATCAGGGGAAAGCGCTTCCTGCAAATCATCTGCTATTTTTTGAGCGGCAAACATATTGTGTGTCATGACCATTAACGGTCGTCCGGTATCTGCAGCAAGTGCGGCCATCAGTACCTGTCTTGAAGAGCCTGACAAACCTGATATCAGCTGTTCCTTCATGCCTGAGGATATACCTGCCGCAATGGATGCATAATCAGCATCCTTCGTAAAAGCCTGAATAAGTGCTTGTAACAAAAAAGGCACCCCTTTATGCTTATAAATAGTAACATGTAAACCGAAAAAGAAGCCTCAGCAATACTGCCAAGGCTCCATAAGCGGAATTACCGCTTCACCTCTCAAGCTGGTACATCAGACCAGTTGAATACCTGTTATTGGAGCGGGTTTACGAGCAGACTCAGCTCTGGATTATTTTCCAGTGCCTGACTGCAGTGCTCGCAAATGACCTTAACGGTCGCTTCACCACCCGAATTATACGCTATTATATCTCTACGTTCAGCAGGGGTCAAGGAATGGAAGCCCAACCTTTCTTCGGTTATTGCTGCGGAGTCAATTCGCCCCAAGAAAGTTCGACAATGTCTGCATACATAATTAACAACCATGTAATGTATATGCCTCCTGAAAGTTTTCTATACCTTTCAGTATGTCCAACAATCTTCCATTTAAGCCCGTCCACCTGCGTCAGAGCTTACTTGTTGAATTCAGCCATCGTCCGCTCAAACGGATGATTCAGACTGTATTCTAAAGCGTTGCACGTATCTTCTATCATTCCGGTCAACAGTTCCTTTTCCTTCTTAGGAAAGGTGCCTAGGACATAATCGACAATAGCATATCCAGGCTCTGGGCGAGAAATGCCCATACGAATCCGATTAAAGGACTGCGTCCCTGTATGCTGAATGATCGATTTAATGCCATTATGACCGCCTGCGCTACCTTGATAACGCAGTCTTATTTTACCGACCTCTGTATCCAGATCATCGTATACGACGATCAGATCTTCCATATCGGCCTTATAGTAGTCCATATAAGCACGCAGGGACTCGCCTGAGAGATTCATATATGTCATAGGCTTAATCAATACCGTTTTTACGCCACCAATGTGACCTTCACCAATCAAAGCCTTACATTTACTTTGGGTAATCTGGATATTATGACGCGAGGCCAGAGCATCTAAGGCCATAAATCCGACATTATGTCTCGTTTTCTCGTATTGGGGACCAGGGTTGCCCAATCCTACAATCCACTTCATTAACCTTGACACCCTCTTTCGAAGTCTTGATTTTTTGGTAAAATAGTTGTATTGAACAGGAAGGTGCGTGCCGATATGCTCAATCAAGGTGATATCCTCTTATATGACAGCCATTTTCTATATCATTTAAAACATTCCGTTCCTGTCCAAATTTATGACGGGAATGAACATGTCCAAATTGGCATCATTGCACGTTTTAATGAGCATTTCGTCGAAATAGAGGACACACTATACAATCGTCAACGCTTTACATTCATATCTCGCCCAGGCTTTTAGCCTGACATGCTGATAGGGGTTACCTTTTCCATATGGAAAAAGCAACCCCTTTTTTAAATGAGCCAGCGCTTATTCGATTTCAAACAGTTTGCTGATCGACAATTCTTCATGCACACGGATGATGGCTTCTCCCATTAATGGAGCCACAGACAGTACCTTCAGCTTGCTTGTCGGATTTGGGTGAACGATCGGGATTGTATCCGTCACAACCACCTCTTTTAATGGCGAATTCTCCAGTCTTTCCATCGCAGGACCAGACAGCACGGCATGTGTACAACATGCATACACATCTTTTACGCCGCCTTCTTTAAGTGCATTTGCACCCAATACAATCGTTCCGGCTGTATCAATGATATCATCAATTAAAATAGCCGTTTTCCCCTCAATGTTCCCGATGATATTCATCACTTCACTGACATTTGGCTCTGGACGACGCTTATCAATAATAGCGAGCGGCGCACTCAGGAAGTCTGCCAGCTTGCGCGCACGAACCACCCCGCCATGATCGGGTGAAACGACAATCGGGTTCTCAATTTGCTTGGAACGGAAATATTGGGCCAGAATTGGCGCTCCCAGCATATGATCGACTGGAATATCGAAGAATCCCTGAATCTGCATCGCATGCAAATCCATACTGATTACGCGGTGAGCCCCCGCCTTTTCAATCAGGTTAGCAACAAGCTTCGCTGTGATCGGATCACGTGAACGAGCCTTACGATCCTGGCGAGCATAACCGTAATATGGCATAACAACATTGATACTTTTGGCAGAAGCGCGTTTAAGTGCATCAATCATAACCAATAATTCCATCAAGTTGTCATTAACTGGCAGACAAGTGGACTGTACGACATACACATGGCAGCCGCGAACACTTTCCGACAGCTTAACCTGAATTTCACCGTCACTAAACGATGTGGTATGGGATTCCCCCATTGGGATTCCGATGTAGTCCGCAATCTGGTGGGCTAACTTCGGATTGGAGTTACAAGTAAATATTTTGAGTTTGGAATCGCAATAAGTCATTAATAGAAACCCTCCGTGCTGGTTCATTCATTACAGATTCAACAGCTTGCTGATTAAGGTCATTCCGATCTTTTTTTCTTCGCTTTGGCACGCGCGCGGATCTTGTCCGCATATCCGGCTTTGTTCTCTTGACGTGGTCTGGCAATGGCCAGGTCGTTATCAGGGACGGCATGTGTTACAGTGGAGCCTGCGACAACATAAGCACCTTTTCCAATCTTAATCGGGGCGATCAGATTCACATTGCTGCCAATAAAGGCATCGTCTTCAATTTCTGTAATGGATTTATTATATCCATCATAATTGACCGTTATTGCCCCGCAGCCGATATTTACGTTTGTACCCACCTTGGCATCACCGACATAGCTCAGATGAGACACTTTGGAATGATCTCCAATGGTCGCATTTTTTACCTCTACAAAATCACCAATCTTCACATGTTCGCCAAGCTTCGCACCTGGACGCAGGTAAGCAAACGGCCCTACAGATGTACTGCTACCCACTTCCGCTTCGTTCAACACCGAATGTTTCACTGTTGCTCCTGAGTGGATAATCGTATTCTGAATCTCTGCTTGCGGACCAATCACACAATCTTCACCGATTTGTGTGTGACCATGCAGCCATGTGTTCGGGTACAATACTGTATCGGAACCAATGACAACATCACTCCCGATGTAGGTTGAAGACGGATCAATGACAGTGACACCATTCAGCATATGTTTGCGAACGATGCGCTCGCGCATATAACCTTCAGCAACCGACAAAGCAACTCTGTCGTTTACACCGATAGATTCCGACACGTCATCTGTCAAATACGCCTCAACTTGCTCACCTTCGCCATGCAAAATACCAATGACATCTGTCAGGTAGTATTCCTGCTGCGCATTGGCATTCGTCACCTTGTCCAGTGCTGCAAATAACTTGGCATTGTCAAAGCAATAGGTGCCTGTGTTAATCTCACGGACAGCATCTTCCTCAGGTGAACAATCCTTCTGTTCCACAATCTTAAGCACAGCCCCAGAAGTATCACGAATAACTCGTCCATATCCTTTGGGGTCGTCCAACTCAGCGGTCAGAATCGTCGCAGCCGCTCCGCGGCTTTCGTGCAGTTGCACCAAACCTTCCAGCGTTTCTGCTGTGATCAACGGGGTGTCCCCGCAAATGACAATTGTGGTGCCCTGTTCCTGACCCAGCAGATCCTTGGCTTGCTTGACAGCATGGCCCGTTCCCAGTTGCTCTGCCTGAAGCGCATATTCTGCCGACGGTCCCAGATAAGACTGTACCGCCTCTGCACCGTGACCCACGACGACTACACTTCGGGATACACCGATTTCACGAACCGTGTCGAGCACATGTCCGACCATCGGTTTTCCGCACACCGGATGCAGAACTTTATATAATTTGGATTTCATACGTTTTCCCTGCCCTGCGGCAAGAATGACTGCCAACCTTTCCAACAAGTCCAACCTCCTATCCTGAAAATAACAGTTACCCCTTGGCTAAAACGTTAATTCCCAGATCAGATTTTGCTTAACTTTTCACAATCCTCCTGAAAAATAACGGCGAACCTTTGGTTAATGGCTATTTTTTCAGGCCAGCTTGTGCTGGACGTTCATCCCCGGGACGCATCGCTGCCCAGTCCCTGTCTTATGAAAAAGCCGCTTCAGCAGCCCGGATGGCTCCAAGTTGCCTTAAAACTGACTGTTAACTCACTAAAGAATATATCTCATTCCAGGCAAAAAGAAAAGAGAGCCACAGTTAGTGGCTCTCTTTTTCTTTTGTACCCCAATCCTGATTTAGGCGAATTAAGCGCCTTCTTCAATAGCAACTTCCTCATCCACAGCTGCACGTTCGTACTCAGTCAATACAGCGGCTTGAATCTTTTCACGAGTTCCAGAGGATATCGGGTGAGCGATATCGCGAAACTCTCCGTCAGGGGTCCGTTTGCTTGGCATAGCTACGAACATCCCGTTATTACCGTCGATAACTCGGATGTCATGAACAACAAACTCGTTATCAATTGTAATGGATGCAATCGCCTTCATTCTGCCTTCTGAGTTCACTCGGCGGAGTCTAACATCCGTAATCTGCATGTGTGTTTCACCACCTTTTTCCAAATAGGACTTGGTGTATACATTCCACACAGCATTTCGAATTCCTTCTTTTTTCGGACAATTGGTATCCTAAATTCAGGTAATTTTTTTGAAAAGATTTCTTTTCGACATATTTAGGTATTTTATGATGAATTGTGACAATTTACTGCTCTGTTAACTCATCAAAATAATTCCCTAGCTTGACTGTAATTTGCTTGCTTCGAGAATCGACTGCGGTCAGGTTTGCCAGTGAAATATAATCGTGCAGCAGGCGCTCTTCGTTCTCCACCTCACCCGACTCTACCAGTACACCGACACCCGCTACCTCAGCATCAAACTCAGCTAACAAATCGACCATTCCTTGTATCGTGCCGCCGGCCTTCATAAAGTCATCTACAATGAGCACACGTGATTTCTCACGCATCGCACGTCTGGATAAAGACATGGTATGCAGGCTCTTTTGTGATCCAGAAACATAATTAATACTTACAGCTGAGCCTTCTGTCACCTGATGGTCACGACGTACAAGCACGACTGGCAAATTGAGCTGTGCTCCGGTTGCATATGCAAGCGGAATGCCCTTGGTCTCCACGGTCATAACTACATCAATCTGACGATCGGCAAAAGCAGTCGCAAATATTTTACCCGCTTCGTTCATCATCGCTGGTTGGCCCAGCAAATCGGACAGATACAAGTAACCTCCTGGCAATATGCGATCAGGCTGCTCCAGTTGCGCGCACAAGTCATTCGCAAACGCGAGCGCATGCTGCTTGGAGAGCCTTGGAATCAGCTTGACGCCCCCTGCTGCTCCCGCCAGTGTCAGAAGCTCGCCAGTACCCTCATCCTCAAATACTTCTTTGATAATAGCTAGATCCTCACTTATAGACGACTTAGCTGCCCCATATCGATCTGCAAAATGAGTAAGAGGCACCAATGTATGCGGCCGTGACAATAAAAACTGCGTCATTTCCACCAACCGTGAGCTTCTTTTAAGTTTTTTCACAACAATTCCTCGCGATCTATTTTCCTGCCGCCCGCTTCGTACAATAAAGCACCGGCGGACTGGCCGGTTGCTGGCGGAATGTAAGTGATATAGTAAAATCCGAATATTTAATAGTAAATATATCATCTTCGTACGTATTTGTACAACAATTGCCACTATAATATGAAAAAAATAATTAAAATCAGGTCAAAAGTCGTACTGCGTATACATCTTTGCAAAAACCTCTTAGTCCGTTATAGATGCGTGGCACTTTGGCTTCCTTAGACACCAGTCCGAATACTGTAGGTCCACTGCCTGACATCAGCACGCCATCCGCACCCAAACGGATCATGGAGTTTTTAAGATGCTCCACTTCCGGATACAGCTTTAATGTCACATCCTCCAGTACATTCCCCAGAGCGTTGCATACATCGGTAAAAGAAGCGTTACGAATCGCCTGCTCCATCTGCCGGGCAGACGGGTGGTGTGTAATCTGATCCGCTTTGACACGACCATACACTTCAGCAGTCGATACATTGATCGGCGGCTTGGCAAGGATCACCCAGCATTGTGGTGGATTTGGCAGCGGCTGGAGCAGCTCTCCGCGTCCGCTCGCTAAAGCCGTACCTCCTGTAATACAGAAAGGTACATCTGAACCCAGTTCAGCACCCAGCACCCGTAATTCCGCATCCGAGATACCAAGTTTCCACAGCTTGTTCAATCCACGCAATGCTGCGGCAGCATCACTGCTTCCGCCTGCTAACCCTGCCGCCACCGGAATATGCTTATCCAGATGAATATGGACGCCTGTAGACACGTTATAACGTTCTTTGATCAGACGCGCAGCCTGAAAAGCCAAGTTCTTTTCATCCAACGGTATGTACCCAGCTTGACTTGAAATAATAATCGTATCACGCGGTAACTCGGACATCGTCAATCGGTCCGATAGATCGACCATCGTCATGATCATCTCAACCTCGTGATAACCATCGTCTCGCTTACGTAGAACATCAAGCATTAAATTAATTTTCGCCGGTGCTTTTTCATATATTTTCAAGGCGTTCACCCACCTTCAACTTTTCCCTCAAGACAGCTTAACATATTATATCAGACTCAGCCTGTCAAGTCATGAGGTTCAAAAAAGCGGAGATGCCCTGGTTTGACCCCGGATATCCCCGCTTTTTATCAGCACCACCGATGGCTACGATTTGCGAGAAGCCGCCTGCTCTGCGAGTTGAATGGCCCGCTTGACCATATTACCTGCATCCTTGGCTTTGATGCCTCCCCAGCCCTCTTCCTTGACCGTGTCGTAAAACCCAAGATCCTTGGCCAGTTCGTACTTTAGCTCTTCCGACATGATACTCCGTCTTCTTCGGCTCATGCTACGCCTCCTTCGGCAATGGAATAAGGAAGATCATTCCCGCCTTAGTATGTGCAGAGATGTCATGCTTCATGCTGCTTTGTATATACAAAACGACCCCGCCATTAAGAATGACGAGGTCGCCGTTAAACCTGCAAAGCTGGTATAAATCACGTAAATTAAGGTGCTTCAAAGTATTCGACTACGCTTGTATGCGAGTCGGGATCATATACACTAACTTCTACCGACTCGGTAAGAATGTCAGCATAACTATAGGAGACACGTTTAAACGTCTGTTGCTCCTGATCCAGCTTGACAATAAAAACAGAAGGGTACGTTTCTTCCAAGACACCAGTTCGTTCGACGGTCTTACGGCGCCCGCCGTTAGCCCGCAGCAAAATTTTTTGCCCTACATGTGCGTCGAGACTGCGTTTGATTTCCAACAGCGTATTTTTAGCCATTGCCTAACGACCACCTCTTTCCTTGTCCATTATAACGAATTTTAGAGAGATTGTCAAATCAAGCTAAATATTATAACAACACGAAAAATAAGTTGTCAATTTAATTTTTTGCGAACAGGGATAATATACATAAAAAATGACAAAAAGCCTCTAAAAAGAGGCTTTCGTTCAGATAAATCCACACAGGCACATTTGAATCTCAGATTGCTGAAGGCGTTACTTTTAGCGTTGATAAATTTTCAAGCTTTGGCAAACCGATGCGGTAGCTTCCCCTTGTTTCGATTCCACCCACTCCGCGGCTGCCACTGATAGTCTGGTGAAACAAGTCTCCCATATTGACCGTTTCACGGATCGATGTAAAAGCGGCCTTGGCAGCCACGTAAACGGGGTCTAGAGCGTGAATCAGGATACGCCCCGGTGAGCTGGCAAAGTTGGCTCCTGCACGTAGCAGCGCTTCAAAATGGGACTGGCACGCCCCTGCTACAATTGTCAGTGAATCCAGATGACGTTCATATTGTCTGGCTACCTGAATCGCTGCCACAAAATTTTGCGAATTTTTATAGCTTTTCAAGCTATACAAATCGTAAGGCTGTGGTTGCTTCAACACACCATCATGTCCGGTGATGACTACAATATCAGGACGAATGCGGGGAAGCAGTCGGTATAACGTATCCGCCATTGCCGATTCGTGAACGTGATGTCCCTCTGCGGGAACACGGAGCTGTTCATATAAGCTGAGACATTTTCTTAAATAGCCGGGATCTCCATCCAGATGAAGAACCTTACCCGGCATTTCAAAATACGTTGACTCCACTGGATCACTCCACTCTCCAATCAGAGCCGCCTGACTACGGGCAGCTTGCTGCTGGCGTGCCCGTTGCAAAAGATTAAGAGACTCCCCAGCCTTGATGTGGGCCTGTTGAGTCTTACCGCTAATCTGGTCTGCGGGCACTCTGACCAGATCGTTCACCGGGGAATCAGCCAGTAGCCGAAATTCCGTCCCCTTAATGATCGCTTTATCCCGCTGGATGTCTTCAACGCGAAACGTGACATCACCGCCGTACGATTTCCGAACGACCAAGTCTCCTAAACTCATCACACTGTATCACCCCTCCTATATCGTATGGGTGAATGCACAGTTTGGTTCCAGTTTAGGATATTCCGGCTTCCAACAGCACGGCGCTGAGACGCGCAAATTCCTCGATACTCAGCGTTTCGCCTCGTCGGGAAGGTTCAATACCAGCTTGTTGCAAAAGCGGCTCCAGCGTGTCTCTGTTCTCTTTGGTGAAGAAGCGGCTTTTTAAATTATTGGAAATCGTTTTACGACGCTGGGCAAACGCGGCATGAACCACTTCAAAGAAATGCTTCTCGTCGACCACTTCTACCGGAGGAACTTCTCGTACACGTAACCGAATAACTGCCGATTCAACGTTCGGCTGAGGAATAAATACGGTATTCGGCACCGTGCAGACTAACTCAGGCTCGCTGTAATATTGCACGGCTATGCTCAAGCTTCCGTAATCCTTTGTACCAGGAGACGCAGCCATACGCTCAGCTACCTCCTTTTGAATCATAACGACGATATTCTCCAGAGGAAGCTTGTCCTCTAGCAACCGCATCAGAATCGGTGTGGTGACGTAATACGGAAGATTAGCCACGACACTCACTTTACTCACGTCTGCAAAATCGGCTGCAAACACCTCACGCAGATCCAGCTTCAACACGTCTCCGTGACGAACCTTTACATGCTCGTAAGGGGCTAGCACCTCTTCAAGAATGGGCAGCAGTCGCTGATCAATCTCGACAGCAGTAACCACCTTAGCAGATTGCGCCAATTTCTCGGTCAAAGCTCCAATCCCTGGACCGATTTCAAGGGCGCCTTTTGTATCATCCAATCCGGCAGCATTTACAATCTTGCTCAGAATATTTTGATCAATCAGGAAGTTTTGTCCCAAGCTTTTTTTGAACGAAAAACCGTGCCTTTGAATAATTTCCTTCGTACGCCGCGGTGTTGCTATATCTTGAATCCCTGTCATACGGATATCACAATCCTTCACTTTCAATTTGTGCCAGCGCACTGGCAAATTCCTCACGGCTGATCTGAAACACAGAGAGCCGTTTATGTAGCTGCTTTCCGTTACAATAGCCAATACCCAGTATATTCCCCAAGGCCATTCGGCGTGCAGCAGCATTTGGGTGAGTGATAAGTCCAGCGTCAATCAAGTCTGCCCATTCAATCAGTGGTTCGGCATCCTCTACTGTCGTATGTACCCGCGCGAGGGCATGTCTGATGGCTTCTGGCGAGGCATTCTCCACGCCAATATCCCCTTTGCGTGTCGCCTCTGCCTCAGGTATAAAAGCCTGCTTGCAGCCCGGGACCTTGGAGGCAATGATTTTACGGATACGCTCCCCTGCATGATCAGGGTCAGTTAAAATAATGACCCCCCGCCGTTCCTGCGCCAATGCAATTTTGCGCAGCGTCATTTTATTAATAGCTGAACCGCCAGTTTCTATCGTATCTGCCTCGACAGCACGGCGAATGGCTACCGTGTCATCCCGGCCTTCTACCACGATCACTTCCTTGATCATCTTCATTTACCTCCACTGCTACACAGCAACATATATTTATCTTTCCCTGCTTTTGAAAACAAAATAAGAAGAGGATATCCTCTTCTTAGCATGGCATAACTATGTTGTTAATACTATCGCATTGCCCTCAACATACACAACCTGTTTTAGTTGATTTCTGGCTTTACAGGTCCGATCACATATACGGTTTTACCGTGCTTGCGACCAAATTGGTTAGCCCGGCTCAAACTCTCATAATACACATCGATTTTGTGGCCTTTAATGGCGCCACCGGTATCCTCCGCACGGCGGAAGCCCACCCCTTCAATATACACCCACCAGCCGATTGGAATTACACTCGGATCGACAGCGATGGTACGTCCTTCCGTGACACGCGTGCCGGAGGCCGTACGTGTACCGATACCTGACTCCTGTGAGGAGTACGCCGTCATGGAGACGTTCTGTAAAACCTTGCTATATTTAAAATTAATACCTGATTTACGGACAGCATTGCCCGAACTAACCGTTGTCGCCTTAACCGCATCTCTAGGGCCAACGGAAGCAGCCAGAACGACCGGTTTTTTCTTCGTTCCTACTGCGATTACCTTATCCACGCGATTCTGTGTGACTTCCTTGTTGATCAGCTGTTTGGATACCAGCTTTCCATCATGGTATACCTTTTGAACATGCTGAACTACCACACCCGATTTGCCACTTTGAATGACTCGATTATCGCCTTTATAGAGACTTGGATCGGCCGTTTTGATGACCTGATAAGGCACCTGTTTTTTCTGTGCAACCTGCTGTTTCTTCACACGGACGATTTTTATGTCCATGTTAGCCGAAACAGAGGCATCCAATGCAGGGTAAACTTTATCGATTGATGATAATTTATAGCCCGATGTGCGAATCGCACCCTCTACTGTATTTTCTGTTGTGTACAGCTTTTTCGTCTCATTGCCTGAGGACACTTTAACCTGATTGGCACGTTTAATAACTACGCGGTCCCCATCCTGTACTGCTCCGTTAAGCGGCATGGATATTGTATCATGCGGCTGAAGTGAAATAGAATGCTCATTGAGCAAATCTTGGAGCTTGGATTCCCGGGTTTCTACCGCAGATGCCTTACCATCGATGACAAAAAAGACTTGTTTTTTAGATTGCGTGTACATCAGAATTGAAATCATAATCGTTAGTGCGATTAGAAAAATAGCAACCAAAACCGCCTGGCGCACATTCTCTTGCTTCCAACGCAATACGTAAGACATGCTGGATGAGCGTGACTCATGGGTGGTCTCCCCTTTTCGGAAAATGCCCATTTCCTCCGTCCTCCTTACATAGCCCGCCGTCTGGAGTAAGACATAGTTGATCGTTGACGTGACTATAACAGATTTTCTACAAGACAAGCCCGTACTGCGACTGTCCTGCACCATGTACCCGTCTTCGCGGCATGCTGTCCTCCCCTGTTTAACCACAGTATGATGACAGATTTTCTTTTATTCACAACAAAAAAAGCCAAAGAAAGAGACTAGAGAGCTCTTTCGTGGCTTCCGACATGTGTGAATATGCGGGAAAACTCATGCACGAGTTGGCTTCTCTCTTGTTACGCTTACGGGGTTAGCTGTCGGGTTCGGACGTAGAGAGTCGCCCTAGCTTAGGTCAACCGCTCATGGCGGTCGCCTTCACATTCACCCCGAAGACCCAGAAAGAAATCGAAATACGGCTTCTCTACCTGTTCAATCCCATCCAGGATTTGAATTTCGGTCGAGCCGGCTGCTGAAGAGACATTCTCTCCTGCACATACGCCGGACGTACTGTAAGCCATATCGGTTCCCCCGTTCCCTGTAAAAGGGACTCAGCGAGACTGGTTCATGAAATGATTTGTTGATGTTTACACTCAACAACAATTCACTGAAAAGATGATATCCTGTTTGCATGCATGTTGTAAAGCAGGTTTCAAGTACATTTTTTAAAAAATTCGGTTAAAAGTTTGTAATATTCCTGAGTTTACTGCAACAAAATCATAATTAGCTCCGTCTAACTCTTTATTTTGATTGTTTTCTTCGCTTTTTCACTTAATGTCAAATCGTTCCAAGGCATTTTGGGTAGTAATGGATACCAATTCCTCCACCGTAATTCCCTTAATTTGGGCGGCTGCCTCTGCCACCAGTCTCACATGTGCTGACTCATTTCGTTTCCCGCGAAACGGATGGGGTGTCAGGTAAGGTGAGTCCGTTTCAATAAGCAGACGGTCCAGCGGAACCTGGGCCAGCACCTCTTTTGGCTGCTTGGCATTTTTGAACGTTATAGGCCCGCCGAATGAAAGGTGGAAACCCATATCCAGCACCATTTTGGCTGTCTCCCAGCTCCCTGAAAAGGAGTGCATAACCCCGCCAATCTCGCTCGCCTTTTCCTCCCGTAAAATCCTCACAATATCTTCATGTGCATCTCGATTATGGATAACAATTGGCATGTTGAGCTCACGTGCCAGGCCAATTTGATTTCGAAGTACCTGCTGCTGCACATCCTTTGGTGATGTATCCCAATAATAATCCAGACCGATCTCTCCGATCGCTACAACCTTTTTATGACTGCATAACGATGCAATCCATTCTAAGTCCCCTTCCTGCATTGTAATAGCATCCTGCGGATGCCATCCAACGGCCGCATAAATAAAATCATACGTCTCAGCTAGCTTCATGGTGGATGGAATGGTCTCACGATTAAATCCGATATTAATCATCCGTGTTACTCCTGATTCGACAGCACGTGCTATAACTTCTTCACGATCCTCGTCAAATTGTGGTGCATCCAAGTGAGTATGAGTGTCGAATAAATCCAAGGTTTTCATCTCCTCTTTTTACTTACATTTCTATATATTTGTCTATTGTTTGACAAAATAATTACTTATTTCGGAAGGAAGCCTGTCTTTTACCCCGTTCAGTTTATTCTGGGGAAAATACATATGATATTTCCCTCGGTGAATACCACTTATTGAACGTACGATTTCCGAAACTTCAGATATTTCCCGCACCTCGCCCTGACGTCCGAGCAGCAAAATCTGATTGTCCGTTGAACCGCCCTGTCGAAACACATCATAAGGAAGATCTGTCGGAAAATCAATTTCAAGATCATACTCCGGGTCCAATCCAGCCTTTTCCAAAGCCTCTCGAATATGGTTAACGGTATCTGTATCCATATTTTCAATCTCTACATATTTATACAATCTACGGTCCATAAACCGACTGCTCAAATCACTTAAAATTTCGTCCTTTTCTCGTTTCCATTGGCTAAACACTGTCTGAATCAAAGACTCATCGAGCATCAAATACTGCTCCACGGTAAGCTCTCCTTTGAACAGATCAGGCAGCGGATCAAGCAGAAAACCAAATTCATATCCGTTTTTGAACAATTCCTTTGCTCTCTTGAAAATTTTACGTAACAGGATTTCCGAGCTGCGTGTTACAGGATGGAAATAAATTTGCCAGTACATCTGATAGCGTGACATTAGATAATCTTCGACTGCATGCATCCCCGACTCCTTCACAACAATTCGCCCATTATGCGGACGCAGCAGACGTAAAATACGATCCAAATCAATCGTCCCGTAGTTAACACCTGTCGAATGAGCATCCCGCAACAAATAATCCATACGGTCAGCATCCAGCGGACTTGTTACCAGATTGACTACGATCGGCTTATCATACGTTTTGGCTATAACCGCAGCCACTTGTTGTGGCAGCTTCTCATCGACTTGCCGTAGCACTGCGTTGATCTTCGTGTCGCCCAGTACGATGCGACATGTCCAATCCTCGTGGTTCATATGAAAGGCTTCTTCAATCGAATGAGAAAAGGGCCCATGCCCCACATCGTGCAACAGAGCGGCACACAGAGCGACTAGTCTCTCTTCCTTCGGCCAGTCGGGGAAATCTCCACGTTCAAATTGAGAAATAATACGTCTGGTAATCTCGTATACGCCCAATGAGTGTGAAAACCGGCTGTGCTCGGCTCCATGAAACGTAAGGTAAGATGTGCCTAACTGGCGAATACGCCGTAAACGTTGAAACTCCGGTGTATTGATTAACCGCCATATCACTGTATCCTGAACATGGATGTAATTATGTACCGGGTCCTTAAAAACCTTTTCTTCACTGAGTGGCTGGTGCAAGATATCAACTCCTTTAATATTCGGAATAATGGATTAAAATACAATAAAATCCTAAACGCTCTCCCTTATTCGACATTGTTTGTCGTATTTTGTCGAATTATCACTTTTCGACATTTCCAAATCGACAATAAGGCAAATCATCCGTAAAATAAGGTAAGGTACATGAATAAAGCTCTTTGTTCTAAATACTTTTGCATAATTAGGCTGTTACTACTTTTTTTAGGTTGACTGTTTTGGGAATCGTTGGTATAGTAAATATCAGAAAAGAGAAAATTTTGTCGAATCATGACACTTATATTATTTTAAACGGCGAGAGGAGCCTGATTTATTATGATGAAATCCACTGGTATTGTAAGAAAAGTTGACGAGCTCGGACGTGTAGTTATTCCAATCGAATTGCGCCGTACCCTGGGAATCGGAGAGAAAGACGCTTTGGAAATTTACGTTGATGGTGAGCGCATCATGCTTAAAAAATACGAGCCTGCTTGTATCTTCTGCGGCAATGCTGAGAACGTAATTTACTTCAAAGGGAAAATTGTTTGCCAAGATTGCATTTCTGAAATCCCAACACCTGTGACAAACTGAGAATTTTAGTATATAATAGACTTATCAGAGATTGTTAATTCTAACCTTTTTCATATATACTCCTTGTTGCCTTCCACGGTTTGAACCCAACCGTTGGAAGGCCCTTTTTTGTTTAGACACGTACTCATAGGAGTGCGTTGTACACATCCCTCTTGGAAATTGAACGGTCTGTGGCTGTACGCTTCATGGCATCCTTGCGGGTAAGCCCCTCTGACTCGTAATGCGCGACATGAGATTCCAAAGATAAGTCTTGCCACCATGCCTGACGCTCCTGTTCCTCTTCTGCTTCGTTTTTCCCCTCAACAACCAGACAGTATTCACCAATCGGCGGGTTTTCCTCTAGTTTTGCAAGACACTGCTCCACCGTTCCCCGCACCCATTCCTCATGCAGCTTGGTCAGTTCACGGGCAAGCACCACTTTGCGTGATCCTAATGTTTCCTTTAATACCGTCAACGTCTTAACAATTCGATGAGGCGATTCATAAAAAAGAATCGTGCCATGGGATACCTGAAATGATTGCAACAACTTTTCCAAATCCTTTTTTTCCCTTGGTGGAAAACCAGCGAAGGTAAACCTCTCCGTATCCAGGCCTGAAGCGATTAAAGCCGATAGTGCCGCATTTGCCCCGGGGATAGGAATAACGCTGATGTCTGCTTCAAGTGCCAGCTTGACCAGATCCGAACCGGGATCGGAAATGGCTGGTAGGCCAGCATCGCTAACCAGCGCCAAATTTTTTCCTTCTATTATATAACGTATCAGCTCAGGCCCACTGGCAGCCTTATTATGTTCATGGTAACTGAAGAGCATTTCCGGCGTGATGTCGAAATGTGTGAGCAGTTTGCGTGTTTGCCGTGTATCCTCGGCAGCGATAATACTGCATGACTTTAGAGTGTTAATCGCCCTAAAGGTCATATCGTCCAGATTGCCAATGGGTGTGGCAACGAGGTATAACTTCCCCCGTTCCTCCTCACGGTTACTAAAGCTTTTTTGTACAGCTGCCGTCACACGGAATCCCCCTTGCTGACTTCTCCATAGATTTCTCTTATTTCCTGAGTATAGTTCCTATCTTCCTGATATACAATGAGTGGGGGTAACAGACGAACCTCCGGTTTGCCGTCACGCATTGCTTCAACAAGCACCATATTTGCTTCCATATGAACCCGTGGGTGAACAAAACGTATCCGCTTGGGCTCCAAATTATAATTGCGCATCAAGGTTATAATCTCACCTAGCCGCTGTGGGCGATGAACCATTGATACTTTCCCTCCATTACGGACAAGCTGGGTACATGCCTGAATGACTTCTTCCAGTGTACAGTTCACCTCATGGCGGGCAATGGCCTGATGAGGATTCAGCTTGATATCGCTACCATTTAGCGGCATGTAGGGAGGATTCACAGTAATCGCATCATACACGCCATGTCCCGTAATTTGAACCAGCTCGCGCAGGTCTCCTTCCCGGATCTGTATCGCTTCTTCTAATCCGTTCAAACTGACACTCCGCCTAGCCATATCTGCCAAGCGTGGTTGAATCTCAATTCCTTCAATAGATGCTTTGGTGCGTGTCGTCAACAGTAGGGGAACAACCCCGTTACCTGTGCACAGATCCAGAATCCTCCCACGCTGATACGGAATACCAGCAAATCGTGCCAGCAAGACTGCATCCATCGAAAAGCTGAACACTTCATCACTTTGGATAATACGCAGATTATGTGAAAGCAAATCATCAATTCGTTCAGACTTCTTTTCATTTTCGTACATAATGTTCTCCTGTCCTATAACTAAAATCGCATTTTTACTCATACTTTCTTACAAAAAAGCCGTAGGCATCTTACTCCTACGGCTTGTTTTTATTTATTCAAAAATGACAGACAGAAGAGGCAATCGCCTTCCGTTCGCAAATGTCCGTAATACACGTTGCATATATGAAATCCTTCATGATACAGCCTTGCCAGATTGTCGTAGCCTTCGCCCACGACCTCACCCGTCTCCTCTTCATCCTTAACGACGATCGTAGGAGAAGCCTTCGGCTTACTTGCCGTCTTTTCTTCTCCAGAGGCTTCACGTTTGAGCATCTTGCGCACCTGTTCGTTTTCAATCGTTAGTCGTTGATTTTCCTCCAGCAGCTCTTTTACTGCCAGTTTCAATTCACCCAGATCGCTATGCAACTGTCCCATTTGGGTTTCCATTTCGTGAATACGCGCAAAAACATTTAATTTATCCAAGTTTCCACCCCGAAGCAACCTAATGGTTTACTTGACGACTACATCGTCCATTGGAAGTTCCTTGACCTTACTGATCTCAAACAGTTGAACATGTACCGTACGATGGCCTGCATTGATCCCTACGACTTTACCTTCTCCCAGAGAGGTGATAACCATCTTGCCTACCTGAGGTAGCTCTTCTCGCATGCTTTCGTAGTTATCATGTTCAAATTTGAGGCAGCACATCAACCTTCCGCACAACCCGGAAATCTTCGTCGGATTCAGCGACAAGCTCTGATCCTTCGCCATCTTAATAGATACCGGGTCAAAATCTCCCAGCCATGAGGAACAACACAGAATACGTCCGCAAGGTCCGATTCCACCAAGCATTTTAGCCTCATCCCGTACTCCGATCTGCCGCAGCTCAATTCGTGTACGAAAAATGCTGGCCAAATCCTTTACAAGCTCTCGAAAATCAACCCGACCCTCTGCCGTAAAATAAAAAATGATCTTATTGCGGTCAAATGTAAATTCCACATCTACCAGCTTCATTTTAAGGTTATGGTCTTTAATTTTATTTAAACACGTACCGAACGCATCCTTGGCCGCCAATTTATTCTCTTCTACAACAAGAGCGTCATCATCTCCGGCAATACGAATGACTTTTTTTAAGGGTAGGACAACATCTGAATCATTTACTTCTTTTTTGCCCACCACAACCTTGCCATATTCAATCCCGCGTGCGGTCTCTACTATGACGCAGTTTTCTTTCTCCACTGGAAGATCCAGCGGATCAAAATAATAAGTCTTGCCCGCCTTCTTGAAACGGACACCCACTACACTATACAAAAATTAACCCCCTTGTATGCCACTAAACCTCATTTGTAGCCGACATTGTACGAATGGCCGCAATTGAAGTCTCACTGTCGCACAAACCGGGAACCTGGCGTCGCGGATTGTGCAGAGTGGAACAAGCGCGCCTTTCTGTTAGCCGGTGATAGAACCGCTTGTATCGGACAACCCAATCAGAAGCTGCTCCACGCATAATTGTCCGTTGACGTGAAAACGGAGCTTCTTTCTGCAATTCGCGGCCAAATCCATATAAGAGACCCATTGTTCCGTGCTGCGGGTGATTGCCAATTTGGAGACGGACTCCAAATGATCTATGAAAACAATGCTTTCGTGCCTTCCGTAACGGAAATGAAGCATATCTTTGAACCACAAATGAAACAGATGAAACAGAATATCCAGGTGTTCAGAAAGTCCAGTTTTAAAAATCTTCTGTTGAGCCAGAATAATCGACGAACTCCCCCGGCTCATGGACTCCTTCACTAATTGTAACACTACGTTTCTAATTTCTGCAAACCAATTCTGCTGGAGAATTTCTCTACATGATTCCAGTCCTGAAGCCATATGAACCACTGACCGGACAAGCCCTGCCGTATAGCCTTCCCCAATTAACGCCTGCATCATCACTTCTGGCTGTAAAGCGTGGAAAGGTACCTGCTGTGTCCGCGATTGAATTGTAGGCAGCAATGCCTGTCCATTTTCAGAAATGAGTATACCGACCACAGGAACCTGCGGCTCCTCCAAAAATTTAAGCAGGCTATTAGCAGCTTGCACTGTCATGGTATCCGCCTGCCGAATGATATATACCTTCGGATTGGAGCTTTCGGATTTATATGAAAATATCCGTTGAAGACCGCGAATCTGATCAATTTTAATCGTTGCCCCCTCGGGCTCTACAATGTGCAAATCCGGATGATTCCCGTGTTCTACCTTTCGGCATGACAAGCACTCTCCACATGCATCATCCGTCTGCCGCTCACAAAATAAAGCCTTGGCAAAGGTCTGTGCCATGTTCATCTGCCCGCTTCCCTGCGGCCCGCTAAAAACATATGCATGGCTGACTGTGTGATTCCGCAATGCACTTTGCAGCATTTTTTTGGCTACATCCTGTCCCAATATATGTTGGAAAGACATGTTCCCTCTCTTTCTCCACTGAAAACAACGATGAACCATCAGCTAATCGTTGTTTTCCTGGGCGAGTTTGTTGCTATTCCGATGATCTCACCTTCAAATCATGATTCTTCAGTATAACTATACTGCTGTTTGCATATTACGTCTGCCCACATGCATATAGTCAAAAATAATCTGCCAGCATGATCAGCAAGCAGATTATTCCATCGTGGCAACAGCCCGTCTGTATTCATTTATAACCTAAGACTGCCTTTAAAATGAAAGATTAATCAGCAAGCCTCTAATCTCACCGACTCCTTGTAAAAGCTCAATTTTCCCTTGCTCCGTTTCGAGCAGCTCATCTGCCATTTTGAGCAATATGTCATCCACTTCATCAATCAGCTTATAACGCTTACTGCGTCCCCGACGATCCCAGCCCTTTGTGTCCTTCATAGACACACCTCGCCGAACTGTATCTTCCAGAAACCGTTTGACCAGCATCTTATAGGCCTTCAACTCACGAATCGTCATTGAGCGAGCAAGCCGGTCTCCCTGCATTTGGATTTCCTTAAAGCGCCGGTTCAATTCCTCCTTCGAAGCCTGTTCCCCATTTTGCTGCATAACATCGGAGAAACTTTTCGGCTGAATTGGCTTGGCACTCGTTTCATTTGTAGACAATGTACTGTGTAAAGGGCGGTAGCCCGGATTTATTTTCATATAAACCTGCTTTCTCCTCGGACGCCTTGCATTTATCCTCTTCACGAACAGTTCAATAGAGAACTCAGGAGCTCTTCGGCTTTTCCGGGGGCTGCGCTGTAGCGCTGCCGTATTAGTGGACCTACCCCTCATTCCCATCATATGGTGAGAAATGGGTATTTCCCCTATCTTATCGGCAGAATAGGTTCTATTGTGAAGCTTCAGAAATGCTCGAAACGGTCTACAGGCATCACGAAAACGGTCGCTCCACCCACCTGCACTTCAACAGGTAACGGCAGATAGGAGTCCGTCGTCCCACTCATAGGGGTAACGGGTGTGACCAGCTGTTCACGTACCTTGCAACTGCTGCGAATGACATTCATCAACGAGTCTACCTGATTGTCATCAACACCAATCATAAATGTCGTATTGCCTGCACGCAGAAATCCTCCTGTACTGGCCAATTTGGTAGCACGGAAATTAGCCTTCACCAGTCCGCTGGATAATCTATTACTGTCCTTATCCTGTACAATCGCAATAATCAGCTTCATCCTGTATTCCTCCTTCAAGTCATACTAGAGACACCTTGTCCCTAGCTCAATTTTACCGTATATCCTTCGACAATTATACGGTAAAATTCTGAATAAACCGCTTTTTCAGCAAATCCCTCAATACTTGCTCTACCTGCTCCGGTGCAGGAGATGCATCCACAACCGTAATTCGTTCTGGGTATTTGCGAGCCAGCTCCAGATAAGCCTCTCGCACCTTATGATGGAATGATATGCTCTCCATATCAAGGCGATCCATTTCCTCTCCCCGTGACGCATTAATCCTTGCCAATCCTAATTCGGGTTCTATATCCAGGTAAAACGTGGCATCAGGCTCCCAATCATCTACCGCAAAGCGATTAATCGAAGCTACCTCTTCAATGCCAATCCCTCTTGCAAACCCCTGATAGACCAGACTACTGTCTACAAAACGATCACATAATACGATAGCTCCTTGTTCAATAGCCGGCTTCACCTTCTCCACCAAATGCTGGCGCCGCGCCGCCGCATATAAAAGCGCCTCTGTTCTGGCATCCATACTGGTATGTGCAGGGTCCAGAATGATAGAACGAATCTTTTCAGAAATTTCGATGCCGCCCGGTTCCCTCGTCGTAACGACTGGATGTCCCTCTTCCTCCATAAACTTTGCTAGCCGTTGGATCATGGTTGTCTTACCGGAGCCGTCTCCCCCCTCCAGCGTAATAAAAATGCCTTTGCGATTCATGTTATTCCCTGCTTTCCTGCCTGAAAAATAAAAGTCACCTACAGGCTGTGTATGCTTCTTTTATCCAGTCTTCTGTATTTGTTCATTCTCTAGCATCTAATCTTTATTGTAAACGGAATACCCGAATTGTAAGCATACTTTCATCTGCTACCCCTTGCCATTTAGCTCCCAGCTCACGTAGACGGTTCATCCGCAGAGCAATCGCTTGCGTGACCGTTTCCCCCGCATATAGCAGCGGAATACCTGGAGGATATGGGATAATCATTTCAGCAGCTATCCTGCCGGCCGATTCCTCCACAGGCACGATCTCCATCTGATCCGGATGAATCGGTTGAAGCCCAAACTGCACTGGACTGGAGTAAGCCTTCATTTCATCATTGTTCCACGTGGAAAAATCTAATTCTAGTCTCTGCTGCTCTTTCCCTGCTAACTCCGGCTCACGAGCCGTCCCCTTAAATCCTATATCATTATTTATATGCACAAGAGCCTGCAACAGGTGACTCGCATCCCTAGCTGTAGAGCTTAATGTAAACAATAAAACAACATGCTTTTCGTCACTCATCTCCGGAATACATCCGTAAGTCTCCAGCTCACGTTTTAACCCAAAGCCATCTAGTACACCCCATGTATCATACAGCACCATTTTAAAAGGGTCCTGAGTTGAGTAACCGCTTCTCCTCTTCTTAGCACTATCCAAGGCCTCTGAGATCCCTTTCCGTGCTTTACACTCTTCATTTGCCTGCTGTGTAGGCTCTAGCAAGCGAAAGCGTGGAAGCTGCTCCAGCCCCTTTCTAAAGGCGTCTGCAGCCGCTAAGCCCTCAGTAAAAGCATCCGTGCCATAAGCATCGATATACCATCTTGCCAAATCCAGCGAGGCCATTAATGGATACGAAGGACTGGAGCTTTGCACCATAGCCAGCCGCTGACGGAGCAGTTCTCGATGAATTCTCGGTCCTTGAACATGTAACATAGCTCCCATAGTCATAGCAGAAAGCATTTTATGTGTCGATTGGACGACTACATCAGCCCCACAGGAAAGAGCAGAGACTGGCAGATGAGGATGTAGCCCATAATGAGCACCATGCGCTTCATCTACCATTAATGGCACATGGGCTGCATGGCAGGCTTTAGCTGTAGCCGTCAGATCATGCCCCATCCCATAATAGTTGGGCAGCGTGAGTAACACTCCTTTAGCCAATGGATAGGCCTTAAGTGCAGCCTTGATCGTGTCTGTCGATGGAGCAACTGCTAGCCCGCTTAGTGTATCTATTTCCGGTTCTAAGAATACGGCCTTGGCCCCTGATAACATGAGACCGTTCAGAACAGATTTGTGTACATTTCTCTGTACCAGTAGTACATCTCCCGGCTCCGTACATACGGTTAAAATCATAGCCAAATTGCCAACCGTACTGCCTCCAATAAGCCAAAAGCTCTCTTCTGCACCAAAGCACTTCGCAGCCAGCTCCTGTCCTTCACGGATCACGTCTTCTGGGTGATGCAAATCATCCAGTCCGGTAATCTCCGTTGCATCAATAGACATCACCTCTTGCAACAGAGCTGCCAATTCCTCATGCCTATAGACTTGTCCATTCTTGTGACCAGGTACATGGAAAGAAGCATTTCCCTGAGATCTGTAACGTATTAGAGCTTCCACTAATGGTGCATGAACCGCCTTTTTCCCCATCATTCTGCAATCCTTCCAAACAAAGCTTTATATCTACCCTATTTTATCGTAAAATCAAGCGGAATCCTACTTTTACTCACAGAAAAAAAGGCCCGTATCGACAGACCTTAGATTGCAACCCTTCAAACACTAGCTAGCGAAGGTTATTATGCATTTTTCTGTACCCAAATTTGCTTTAGTTGGTCAATAAAAAAATGATATTTGGCATCAGTTGCATCCGTGTGCACCATTTCGGCTTCACACGTATCACAGATAAACTCGGAAACGATAAAAATGCCTTCATGTTTGTGTTGTCCGCATATGATGCAGCGGTGGTCACCTTGATCATGCATATCCATCCCACCTTGTTTCTTTTACTATTAGTATGGGTCACTTTCTACTATTTTAAACCTTTTCATAGCCCAGTTTGACGATACACCCTATATATATTCCTCTTGGGCTATTATGGTGTTTGTACCCCGTATGTTTAAAAAAACAGCCGCATATGCCGATATAATAAGAAAAGCTTTTATGTCTGGATACCCTTTCATTGAAGCCTTGTGCTACTTCATCTGTGAAGGCTTTCCCCATAATTATAGAATAGATTAGCTAACACTAGATGACGTCGTTCTACACATTTATAAAAAACAATTGATGCTTATTAAAGCGGCATGAGCGAAGTACCGTCCCTTTTTCCGGCTGTGGACGGGAAGCACTTGTGATGCAGCAGATTAATGAAAGGACTGTTCGCATGATAGAAGAAACCGGAACCAAAGCTACCTACTATCACTACAAGCTCATCAAGAAAATCAATATACCGCGTCAGCTGATATGGAGTCACCTCACACTGCCTGTTATTATGCTTCTCTTTCTGCTTCTGGCCTTTTCCTGGACGAGTGTATTTTTGTTTGCTCTTGCCTTTTTACTAACCTTATGGGTACACTTCGTAATTTCGCGATCTGTCCTATACATAGGTAAGGGGACAGCCTTTCGCAAACGCTGGACGTTTCATCGCAGGTTGCCATGGCTAGGCTATATGACAGACCAGTACATAGGCTATAGTATTTTTCGCCGTGTACACATACATACACTCTGGATTGGTATTTGCTTATCAGCCGTGTTCATTCTCTGGTCTCCACCAGCCTTTACCGTATCCTTACTCTTTTGGCACCTATGGCTCATTGCACCGCGTTTGTACGTCTTGGGTCGGCTTACAGGGGAGAGAAAAGACGGCATGTTGAAGCTCACTGATGAAGAAGCCTCCTACTATCAACAGTAAAAGTCAGTCCACTTAGTATCTGTACAGATCAGGACTTCAACTCGTATATTCCCTCAACCATCAATTCAGCCTAAAACATAAAAAGGAGCAACCCAAGTCGGTTGCTCCTTTTCTTATATTTTATCCTCTATAATTGCTTTATTCTATGATTAAATATGGTTTTACTTACAGTTCTACTTCATTATTATGTAGATAATTCGGTCGATATACAAATATATAAAAGGAAGCCACTTTCTGCAAAACGGCAGTTTCAAGTGCTTCCCCATCTTATCATTCATCATTATACACATAGCAAACAATACGCTATGAGTTAACTCTGACCCTACAATACATCTTATATTGCATACCTCTTTGAAGACCTTAACCTTAACCTTAACCTTAACCCTAACCCTAATTAAGATCTACACTTTTACTCTTCACAGCAGCTTTTTTGTCTTTTGGAACTAATACGGTAAAAGAACCATCATGCACTGACAAATGCACCATGTGTTTATTTTTCTGGAACACCTTCTGGTTCGAAGTAGATAAACTCGGTTCCTCAGTCCAGCCCCAAGCTGCAATCTCCTCCAAATAAGGAGCAGGTAGACTATCGCTTTCCTTCAACGCTGGTAGTGCATAGCGTACATAGTCCATGTCCGAATTGCTGCTGGCCCGATCGGTTTTACTAGCTTCTTTGGGAACCGGAAACGTCTTCTCATTAGCAGCGCCCTCAAACGATGTCCAAGAAGGCTCCTCCTCCACGCACCCGGTAAGAATCGCGACAGCGACACTCAATAGCACCAATAGAGCAAGCCATTTATTTCGCCGCATGATCTTCCCTCCTTACCAGCCTGATTGACTATACAAAATCCTATAATGGAGCTTGCATAATTCTGCAATATAGCAGCGTATGTGTATGGGATTCAATACCTATATTATACAGGGTTTGCTCTTACATTCCGTAACAAAAATGTTACCTTACTTTTGTAAGGATGTTTCTGAATTATACTTATATGCAAAAAAAAGACCATAATCTCAATAAGATCATGGTCCTCTTTACTTGTTGTTGCTTGGCAACGTCCTACTCTCCCAGGACCCTGCGGTCCAAGTACCATCGGCGCTGGAGGGCTTAACGGTCGTGTTCGGGATGGGTACGTGTGGAAC
>NZ_VIJZ01000013.1 GCF_006874425.1 Paenibacillus ottowii | reverse complement strand
AAGACGTTCTTCCCTGGCAACAGAGCTTTACGATCCGAAAACCTTCATCACTCACGCGGCGTTGCTCCGTCAGGCTTTCGCCCATTGCGGAAGATTCCCTACTGCTGCCTCCCGTAGGAGTCTGGGCCGTGTCTCAGTCCCAGTGTGGCCGATCACCCTCTCAGGTCGGCTACGCATCGTCGCCTTGGTAGGCCTTTACCCCACCAACTAGCTAATGCGCCGCAGGCCCATCCACAAGTGACAGATTGCTCCGTCTTTCCTCCTTCTCCCATGCAGGAAAAGGATGTATCGGGTATTAGCTACCGTTTCCGGTAGTTATCCCAGTCTTGTGGGCAGGTTGCCTACGTGTTACTCACCCGTCCGCCGCTAGGTTACTTAGAAGCAAGCTTCTAAGTAACCCCGCTCGACTTGCATGTATTAGGCACGCCGCCAGCGTTCGTCCTGAGCCAGGATCAAACTCTCCATTAAAGACCAACCGAAGCTGGTTTATTAAAAGAGCGATTAGCTCATTTGAAACTGACGAGATAAAATATCTCATGTTTGATTTTGCGAACAAAATCAGTTTACTCACTCGTTGTTCAGTTTTCAAAGATCAAACTTTCTTCTTCGCCGCGTTTTTCAGCAGCTATAAGATCATATCATGTTCGTTTCAAAAATGCAAGGGTTATTTTTTCTTCTTTCTTACAAAGATTATCTCACCCTATTTACCATCTTGTGAAACGGCTGTTTTGTTGTCAGCTCAATTAATATACCATTTTGTTTTGTTGATTACAACATGAAAATAATCCCAATTAATAATAAATAATCGATTTGCAAATACCGGTTCTACTATATATGTACATCAACGAATTTGTTTTTCTTCATTATAATTCACACGAGTATTTAAACAGATCTATTGCATCTAAAAAATGCTTTTCATGCTTAGTGGCTTGATGACATTGCGGACGTCTAGAGTGGGCGATCAATAATGTAGGCGTTGCTTTAGAGTAAGCACCATAACTGAGTCAGAAAATGACCTTGTTTTTGAATACCACGAAAACCTTCATGTGTTTTGGAGCACGAAAAGTAAAATCCAGCAATTGTTTAAAAATGGCGGAGGATCAGCACCAGAAAATTCTTTTATAGAATGAACGTAACAAAAAGGGGTTGCCCCTCTGGACACCCCTTTTTCTGTAATATGCCTAACTCTCTTTATTTGCTCATCTGTAAACTACTATTGGATGCTGCTTTTATTGCTGCGTCAAAATAATTGGACCGTCTGCTGTAATTGCCAACGTATGCTCATATTGTGCCGACAAACCGCCGTCCAACGTACGTGCGGTCCAGCCGTCCGCATCAATTTTACTGCGGTATGTGCCTGTGTTGAGCATCGGCTCAATTGTAATGACCATACCCTCTTTCAAGCGTGGTCCACGGTGTGGAGGTCCGTAATGCGGAACCTGCGGTTGCTCATGCATTTCTTCCCCAATGCCATGCCCAATAAATTCGCGTACGACTGAGAACCCTTCGGCTTCCGCGTAAGTTTGGATTGCATGGGAAATATCGCCGATCCGATTACCAACAACGGCTTGCTCAATTCCTTTATACAAAGACTCTTTGGTAACGTCCAACAGCTTTTGTGCCTGCTCAGACACATTCCCTACCGCATACGACCAAGCAGAATCTGCCAGCCAGCCATTCAAGTTCACAACCATGTCGATCGTCACGATGTCGCCGTCCTTCAACGGTGTTTTGTTCGGAAAACCGTGGCAAATTACATCATTAGGTGAACCACAAGTTGCAAACTGGTAGCCGTTGTAGCCCTTTTGCTCCGGTGTTGCACCATGCTTCTTCATAAATGATTCCGCAAAGGCGTCAATTTCCAGTGTCGTAATACCTGGTTTAATCATTTTAGCAATTTCCCGGTGGCAGGCAGCCAAAATTTCGCCAGCTTTTTTCATATTTTCAATTTGTTCTTTGGTTTTAATGATAATCATTAAACGTTCTCCTTCTTATCCGTGTTCGTTCCACTTTTCACTGTTTCTTTTTCTGCTTCTATTGTAACGCTAAAAGCAGTGAAATGGAACCGATGTCAATTGATACCGTTTACAAGGGCCTAAACGGGTTATATAATACTCCATAATTTGTATACAAGTATGCAAAATTATTTGCAGGATAGGAGTATTCTATGAAATATCCAACAACCTGGTTACAGGGAGCATCACTCGGAGAAAGGATTACTTGTGAGCTACGGCTTCAGATTATACGCGGTGTGCAGACGCCCGGCACTGTTCTATCTGAAAATCAGATTGCTGCTGATTTTGGTACCAGTCGTTCTCCTGTGCGTGAAGCCATGAAAGTACTCTCGGGCGAAGGACTTATCCGCTTGGAGCGTATGGGGGCGGTTGTGATCGGCATGACACCCGCTGATATGGAGGAGCTATTCGACGTACGAATGCTGATCGAGCATTTTGTTGTTCAAAGGTATGTACATAAGGATAACACCATATTGGTAACCACTTTAAATCAGATGATCGACAAAATGGAAGTCGCTCTCAAGCACAAGGATATCGCTGAGTTTTCTCTTCAAGATTTTAATTTTCATGAAGCTCTGGTTCTGGAAGCAGGCCATACCCGTATTCTCCATACCTGGAATGGCATGAGACAGTTGATCCTGACGGTTATGCTGGCTGCGACAGAACAACGATTTGCGTCCAACATCGAAGAATCTCAAGTCACGATTCACAAGCACCGCACCTTCGCAAATGCTTTGAAACAAGGGAATGATCAAGAGTTATCCCGACTCATTGAGGAACATTACCGGGACACTCGCAACGCTGTTAACGATAGCGTATTATCCTCCTATAGAAAGACATGATCCTAGCCGGAACATACCTGACAAAGGCCAAATGTATCGCGTCCTTTATGGGGCCAGTCCCATGCGCACTCCAACTGACGCGGTTCTCTTTTTAGACTAGATTGTCG
The DNA here is from genome assembly GCF_006874425.1 of Paenibacillus ottowii. Taxonomy (GTDB): domain Bacteria; phylum Bacillota; class Bacilli; order Paenibacillales; family Paenibacillaceae; genus Paenibacillus; species Paenibacillus ottowii. The sequence continues at coordinate 103,151 of NZ_VIJZ01000013.1, read as the reverse complement.
ACAAGTATACATTTATCTATACATATTATTGCCTTCATTCTTTTGAATGTTATGAACCATCCTCTCCCTGATCGCATTCGGTTTGATTATGCTGCTGAATGTGTTAATTTAACGATAATAGCTAATAAGGTAAGTGAGGGGGAGATTGAACATGACCAACACCCGATATATGATCGGCGTCGATATCGGCACGACCAGTACCAAGGCAGTGCTTTTCGAAGAAAGCGGCAATATTGCTGCGCAGCATCATGTGGGATATCCACTCCATACACCTGAGCCGGATGCGGCAGAACAGGACCCTGAAGATATTTTTAAAGCTGTCGTAACGACAGTGCAAGAGGTCATGACACAAAGCGGAGTACCCGCCGAACATGTACTGTTCGTCTCCTTCAGTTCGGCTATGCACAGCGTTCTGGCGGTGGACAAGAACGGTAAGCCACTGACTGCCTCCATCACTTGGGCAGATAACCGTAGTGCCAAATGGGCTGAAGCGCTCAAGCATAAATACAACGGACACGATATTTATTTACGCACTGGAACACCCATTCATCCTATGTCACCACTGACGAAATTGATGTGGATTACACGGAATTTACCGGATGTTGCAGCCGAGACGTACAAATTTATTTCTATAAAAGAATACGTCTTTGCCCGTTTATTCCACCAATATGTGGTGGACCATTCGATCGCCTCCGCTACCGGACTCATGAATTTGAAACAGCTAGATTGGGACGAGGAAGCGCTCACCATTGCAGGGGTGAGGAAGGAGCAACTGTCTGAGCTGGTACCGACAACTCATGTACTGAAAGGACTGGATGCGACCTATGCACATGACATGGGCTTGTTGGAGACGACCCCTTTTGTGATTGGAGCCAGCGACGGTGTCTTGTCCAACCTCGGTGTGAATGCGATCAAACCTGGAGTTGTCGCTGTTACCATCGGCACCAGCGGAGCCATCCGGACTGTAGTTGATAAGCCTCTCACCGATGATAAAGGGCGCTTTTTCTGTTACGCCCTGACCGAAAAGCTGTGGGTTATCGGCGGCCCGGTAAACAATGGCGGTATCGTGTTCCGCTGGATACGGGATGAATTTGCAGCCTCTGAGGTGGAAACTGCCAAACGCTTAGGAATTGATCCGTATCATGTACTGACCCAAATCGCGGAACAGGTGCGTCCCGGCTCGGACGGTCTGCTTTTCCTTCCGTATTTATCCGGCGAACGCGCTCCTCTGTGGGACCCTAATGCGCGCGGCTCCTTTTTCGGCCTGTCCCTCCGCCACAAAAAAGAGCATATGATTCGTGCCGCACTGGAGGGCGTACTGTTCAATCTATACACAGTCATGCTCGCCATGGAGGAGGTCATCGACAGACCGTCAGTCATTCACGCCACGGGTGGGTTTGCACGCTCCGAGCTATGGAGGCAGCTCATGGCGGATATTTTTGATCAAGAAGTCATTATTCCAGAAAGTCTGGAAAGCTCATGCCTGGGCGCAGCTATTCTAGGCTTGTATGCGTTGGGGCGAATTGACTCGCTAGATGCAGTATCTGGTATGATCGGCACCACTCATCAGCATAAACCTGCGCCAGAGCATGTAGATATCTATCGCGATTTACTGCCGATCTATATTCGTATTTCGCGTAAATTTGAAGAAGAGTTCAAGGATATTGCAGAATTTCAGGCCAAGTCCCTACAGTCTTGAGTTACAAGAATAAACATCGTCATTACACCAATTCCTATCCACACCACAGAAAACAGTGACGAAATATAATGTAAACCAAGCAGCGAAGCCATAGGCTCCTTAAACTTATAAAGCGAAGACCCATCTCATCAGGGTCTTCGCTTTATTATTGTGCGCCCTTCGTCATGTAGAGCAACATCAGTGTATTTCACAGGAAATCGGCTATGACCGAAATTATAGAAACAGGGTTTTGGAGATAATCACCAGCAATATAAATAGTACCAGAATCGCTCCTACAGATGTCCAGGCTCCCATACCGTGACCCCAACCGCCTACGCCACTCATGTGCAGCACTCCTTTCGCTCATTTACAGAATCATTGTATGTAGACCTGGTCTAATGTGTAAGGGGGCATTCCCCCATTTTTGCGGCGAATGCCTGTTTATTTTGGGGACTAGCATTATGTATTAACCTCTCCACTGTTGCTTTCCTCATCATCAATACTGCACAATTCCCAAGGAATCCACTCGGCTAGCCATACTTCATGCCCTGCATAATAAAAGGCGATCCCCTCTTCTCTTGCTTTAATCGTGTTTACCTTGAGCATGACCAATTCACCTCTTCGGCTCCCTGCCAATGCTGCAAAGTTAGTGCTTTCAGATAAATGTACATACTGTCTCCCCACAGGATCTAAACCATCTGCCATAATAAATGGCAATGCTTGCTTATTCGTACCATGGTATAGTACATCTGGTGGATTCCCGGGAGTATACTCTATCTTTTGATAGCTATGTCCATATCTAGCTCTGATTCTACCGTTATGGATTTCAAAACGCTGCTTATCTGAATTGCGCACGATCCGCTCAATATCAGTCTGTTTTACACCTGACCAGCCTGGCAAGCTTTGAATGATTTGAAGTAAGTGTTCTACAGTACAGGAGCCATCTGTAATGTCTAACTTAAGCCCGGATTCCTCAGGCTTGTGTCGCAGCATTTTGCTCATTATTTTACTTAGCTTCATATCTTCCGTTTGTTTCTTCATCGAATTTCTCCTGCCTTTAACAAAAGAGTTTCATCTTTTTATTTGAATGTTTTCTTCTAAATGATGTTAAATACATTCCCGTCATGACTTGATAATTCTGAACGACCGCTTCTGATTGTTTTTTACTGTGATTTCGAAGAATACACCATTGAACCTTGTAGATTTAAAAGATACTTCTACATAAAATTAAGGATTCCTCTTATCTCTTCTTTATACTTTTCCATATCAAATCAGGAATTATTAATCTTCGAAGTAAGTCAGACCCCAACGCCTCGTGCCTCAAAGCGAACAAACACAATACGCTAAAAGACCATCAGAACCAAAAAGGGCTGATGGTCTTTTAGACAAAATAATGATCGTTATGCCTCTCTACGGCTACGCGGTGTCAGACCGAGCCAGGACAGCAGCGAACTGCGCGATTTACGTTGTCGGCCCTGGTAGGTACGTAAATTGGTAATTAACTGTCGATCCCTTTCTTCTTCGACCCTCTCTTTCATCCAACGTTTATGGTCCTCCAGCTGGTTAGATAAGCTAACATTTTTCTCCACCAAACGGCTATGCTCTGCTTCCAGTTCTTCCAAACGGCTCCGCATTTCTAATAAAGCGGTTTGCACCATATCCTGCATCTGCGCCAGCTCTGGTTGCTCTACGGACTCCTGCGTTTGTTCGGGTACAGATGTTTGCGTCAATCTATATTCAATGGCTGGTGTCAAAGCCTGAAACTGCCCCTGCGGTTGCATGGGTTCCTCCGGCAATTCCTGAACACTCATTTCATCTTCTAACGCTGTCAGTTCAACCGTAGCAGCAGCTTCCGTCTGAATGGTCATCTCTTCTCGGCCCTCAGCCGCCGCCATTATTTCTTGCCAGGTTGCGGTCAGTGACTCAGCATCCGAGACGGGTGGCAAGCGGAATTCTTCATCCTCCTGTTGGAAGGGAGCGGTTATTCTCTCAAGTACCATCTGAACTGATTGCTCCATCGTCATATGCTGCTCACGCAACGCCCTTCGCATCACCTTCAAGCACTCAACATCCTCAGCACTGAACATTCTAGACTGATTAGCGGAACGCTGAAACACATACCCCTGTTCCTCCAGCGCCGCTGCATATTTACGAAGGGTACTTGCCCCGATTCCCAGTTGCTTTGCTGCTTCCGTCGTCGACTTGCTTTCTTCCATTTAATCATTACCTCCCCGGATGGTATGGAAAGAAAAAGCTTGTATATGTAGGATTCGCGGAAACCATTGGAAATCCTTTGGCAAAATAGTTCTAATATTGCAGACTGCTAAGAACCTTTGTCATAAACGAATAATTTAAAAACGTACAAGAAGCGACATCGCTGAGAATGACTCTCCACTATATACACACGAGGCTCTTTAAGAACGTCACATAAATGTCATACTTCTAATACTCTCATGGCAACATTTCTTCCATGGATATAGTACATGTTATAATTCATACAAAAATAACTTATAAATAAATGAATACATTATATCTTGTCTTCCAATAAAAATATGGATAATTCACGCTATTTCTTTTTATTCATCCTAAATTACTCCCCTTATTCTCCGTTCGTTTTTAATTTATCGGAATGAAGACAAAAAAATGGATATTTTCAAAAGATCAGCAATATGTTATGTTATGTAACGTAAAATGGATTTCAGGCATAATTTGTAGCATATTAACGTTCGCTGGAACGAGGAGGAAACATAAATGAAGGGGAAGGCAAGGAAAGTAGCGATTGTCGGCGCGGGAATGGTCGGTTCGAGCTGTGCCTACTCAATGGTCAATCAGTCCATTTGTGATGAAATCATGATGATTGACCGCACGTATGATCGAGCTTTGGCCCACGCACTGGATCTGTCTCATTGTATGGATTTTACATCTACACGCACCAAGGTCCGTGCAGGCACATATGCAGACTGTACGGATATGGATGTTGTGATTATAACAGCTGGATCCAACCCTAAACCGGGTCAAGACCGCCTATCTGTATTGGACGACGCCGTGCGTATCACCAGAGAGATTGTGACAGCTATTATGGAGGGCGGTTTCGACGGTATTTTCGTTATCGCCGCTAATCCTGTCGACATTGTCACTTACCTTGTGCAGAGTATTTCCGGTCTGCCACGCAATAAGGTGATTGGTACGGGCACCTCTATTGACTCATCCCGGCTCAAGACGCTGCTTTCTGAGGTATTTTCCATTGATCCACGCAGTGTACAGGGGTATGCCTTGGGCGAGCATGGCGAATCCCAATTCGTGGCCTGGTCACACGTCACGATTGGCGGCAAGCCGCTCTTGCACATTTTGCGTCAGCATAAAGAACGATTCAGGCATGTTGATCTGGATGACATCGCCCGTAAAACAAGGAATGCCGGTTGGGAGATTTTCACCCGCAAAGGTGCCACTTATTTCGGTATTGCCAATGCGCTAGCGTACATTACCCGTTCCATCTTGAATGACGATGGTAAAATTATAGCCATCTCTGCGGTATTGGATGGCGAGTACGGACACACGGATGTCTGTACAGGCGTTCCAGCAATCATCGGCAGTAGAGGAATTCAGGAGATTATCGAGCTTGAGCTAAATCCAGAAGAACTAGCCAAGTTCGACGCCTCTTGCCGCCTGATCAGCGAAAATATTCGCGCCATTTCAGACTTAGTATAATCCAATAGCAAGTACCCTAATTCAAAACACGAACCTGTAGTACAGCAAAAAAAGCTCTTTACCCTCATTTAGGGTAAGGAGCTTTTTGCAGTTCCTACATTTCATTTTATATCTCTTTATAACGAAATAACGTCAGGCCGGCCAACCCAAACACGACAAAGCTACCCAGTACCACCGTCAAGAGTGTATCCGTTGGCACCATGAACGCCCCGAAGTTGTCCCCCCCACTCGGCATCATCGCCAATAGAGGCTGGGTCCATGGATAGTACGGACCATAGGTCTGAGAGTTGGCGACCAGCATATTGGGCACGGTGAAGACGAAATTCAAAGCAAGTGGTGCAGCAAAGCTGGACCACAAAAAGGACACCATCAGTTGCAGGGCAGCCAGCGGCAAACATGCAACCCAGCCTGCAAGCAGGCTTTGGGCGATTACGGCCCAAGGAATCGGTCCGTTCATCCCCTGTGCAGCTCCAACACCCAGCAGCGCTACTCCGAACAGGAGCTGGGTTAAACCGACCATAGCCATAATGATGGTCAGCTTGGCTGCGTACAGACCCGTGCGGGATAACGGCAACGACATCAGCTGCTTCCAGCCGCCGCCCCCATGCTCAAAACGACAGACAAGAGACCCATACACAGCGGTCAGCATCGGCAGAAACAGCATTGCATGTATTGTAAGCATGGCCGCCAACAGCAACAGCCAGTTTCCTCCTGGATTGGCCAGCAAACCAATCAGTACGGCAATTGCTGGACTGACGAGCGCAAGCAGCCAGACGGGCGATTTTGCCATTTTCATGCGTTCGACAGAAAGTAGCCGTACGTATCTTCCGAACATTACGCCACATCCTTTCGGCTAAAATGAGCTGCGGTCAGCAGGCTGAGAATTATACCTGTTGCGCATCCGATGGACGCGAATATCCATGCTTGTGGCGCAACCCAGGCGAATTGCGGCCAAGCCAGCGGAAACCATTCCGACAGTTGGGAAGCAAACAAGCTGCCAACGCCTAACGTAATGCCCAGTGTTACAGGCAGCGCTTGATTATGGAACGTGACCGTTAGCCACAACAACAATACGAGTATAGGCAGCGTGCCACCCAAAGGCCAAAATCCGAGCCGCAGTAGCTCCCCAATCGGCACGGTCTCTCCCCCAAAGCCAAGAAGCATCCCCAAGGTCCAAGTCCCTACCGTCAAGAGTAGACAGGACACGCACAGCATTCCAATGGCCAGGGTTAGCTTTGCCATATAAACACTGGACTTGGAAATAGGTAAAGCCAGCAGCTGTTTCCAGGAGTTAGAGGTATGCTCCACATTCGCCAACATGGAAGCAACCATCGTGGCTCCTAGCACCAGCGCAAGGGGAACAAACAGCGCGATGTTATCCATCAAGCTTTCCCATAAGCGGCCCTTGTATCGCGGAATCAGATAGTCATAGCGGAGCCCAAAGTTCAGTCCCTGCATGGCCACCAGTCCAAGAGGACCAAGGAACACCAGGAACCAGATTCCCTTTCTGCGTGCTTTGAGCAGATCCGCTGTCAGCGCTCGCAGCATCATAGGGAGCCCCCTCCTTTGCCTACCACCTGCATGAACATATCCTCCAGCGATTTGCGGCGTTCCTCCACACGATATACAGCATGTGTGTTTTCGACCAATCTTCTGACCAGCAGCGCAACAGCGGCATCATTCATGTTGTCAAAATTCAGTGCTGCCCCGTCCTTCACTGAATGGTAGCCCTGTTCACGTGCAATCAATTGGGCTGCTTCCGGCTCCGATACCACAATCCGAATCCCCCCTGCGGACTCCTGGCGGAGATTGTGAATCGTATTTTGGAAGACCAGTTGTCCTTCACGAATAATGCCGACGGTATTCGCCATATGCTCTACCTCGCTTAGCAGATGACTGGATACCAGCACAGTGATTCCCCGCTGCTTAGGCATCGCCTGGATCAATTCGCGCATTTCCTGAATGCCCTCGGGGTCCAAACCATTCGTTGGCTCGTCCAAAATAAGCATTTCGGGATTACCGAGCAGGGCAGCTGCAATACCAAGTCTCTGCTTCATTCCCAGCGAGTAGCCTTTTACCGGGCGTTTGGCGTGCTTGGTCAGCCGAACGACCTCCAATACTTCTGTAATGTTATCTTTAGGCACATTCAAAATACGACGAATAGCCTCCAGATTTTCGATGGCGTTCAAATGACCATAATACGAAGGATACTCTACCAATGAACCGACTTTACGCAAAATATCGAGTCTATGTCTGCGAATATCCTTGCCGAATATACGGATCGTTCCTCGGGTTGGACGGATAAGCCCGAGCAGCATGCGGATCGTTGTCGTTTTCCCTGCTCCATTGGGTCCAAGAAATCCGTAAATATCTCCCCGCGCTATTTTCAGGTCCAGCTGATTAACCGCAGCGCGGCCTTTGTATATTTTGCTGAGACCGTTCGTTTCAATGATTAATTCGTTCAAGTTCCTCACCTCGACACCTATCGTAACGTGCCAAGTTTAAAGCCAAGGGAACTTTGAGTTTAAGTTTTGTTTAAAAAACGGATTCGTGTCCCGGCTGATGAACTGAGAATCTCCCTCTCTAAATTCATTTCGCGGGCCAATAGTTCTGTAATTGCCAAGCCAATTCCAGCTCCTTTTTCACTGGATTGCTGTTCCATTCCCGGGCCTTTATCCGCAATGACCAATGCCTCTCTCCCGTTATCCTTCTGAACTTGAATACCAATATATCGGCCTGAGGCAGCATGACGAACTACATTTTGAAAGAGATTGTCCAGCAGACGGCGGAAGCCTTGCTCATCGACATTCCACACCAGACTATGCTCGGGCAAATCGATATCCACTTCAAAGCCTTCTTTTTCCCACACCGGGTACCAGCTGGCCGCACACTCACGCACCAGCCGCAAAATATCACGCGGTTCGTTATTCATGGTGTATTTGCCACTGGATAGGAGATTATAGGTCAGCAAATTGTCGATCAGACTCCCAAGGTCCTTTAACTTATTTTCCATCAATGTAACCGACTGCTTCCCTCTACTGCTGAGATTTTCCGCATCCAGGGTATACAGATGGCTACGCACAACTGTAAGCGGCGTTCGAATATCGTGTGATAGATCGGCGACCAGTCTTTTCCGCAGCTCTTCCTCCTGACGCTCACGTCCTCGACTTTCTGCCAACTGCTCAACCATCCGATTAAACGCCTCCTCCAGTTTGCCGATTTCATCCGGACGTCCAGTGGCAACAAGGATGGGCATTCCATCCTCTCCTCGCTGCGACATGGCGGCTTGAAGTTGCAACAACCTCCGCCGAATGCCTCCAAAAAACAGAAGGGATACGAATATAAAAGCTCCCAAAACCAATAGAATAAAAAGGAGATAATACATCAACATGCCGTTGTCACTAGTCGGATGTTCGAAAAACGAACGGGGCACTTTTAATACCATATAGCCCTGGTTCACATCATCCTTGCCCCCACCAATAAAGGCCACCACCGTAAACGGCCCCTCAGAGCTGGCTTGTTTCATAAAAGCTATAGCCTGCGCCGCGCTCCATTGTTTTGGAAGGTTAGGTTGGGTTGGCAGCTCTAATTTGGTTAACCCTGCGGTATCGACCCAAAATATTTGTGAATCCGGGAACATATCCTGCTGTATTTTGCGCAGACGGGCTGAAACTTGCTCTGGACTAGCTCCCTTCAAGGCGATAGCTTCTCGGTGCCAGCTATGTTCAGTTTGGGTCGTAGAGGGATAGTAAGGATTCTTGGGCTTGACATCTGTCTGCAAATTCAACAGTATGCTATATATCAAGGTTGTAACAGGCAATACAATGGGCAACAGCATCATAGCAAACACAATAATGACCAGATAGCGGAACAACAGTGAATTACGAAACCGCCCCTTCTGACCTGAACGGGAGTTGCGATGCAACCTTACCCACCTCTTACGCATACCGCTCATTATGCTTTCACCCGATAACCTACACCGCGGATCGTCTCAATGATACGAGGTGCCGCAGGATCAATCTCCAGCTTTTCCCGCAAGTGCCGGATGTGGACCATTAAGGTTTTGTCTCCGTCGATATATGGATCTCCCCATACCGCCTCATACATTTGTTCCTTCGTCATAATCTGGCCCAAATGCCGTAGCAAATAAGCAAAAATATGATATTGCTTGCCTGTTAGCGTAATTTCCTCCCCGGTATCACGATTTACAATACGGTTATCTGGAGGAAACACAGACAGATGCCCCAATTGCAATGATTCTTCCGGAGCGCTTCCTGATCGCCGCAGCAAAATCTCCATACGTGCTATGAGTTCATCGGGGTGAAAGGGCTTTGTCACATAATCGTCTGCGAAATCCAGCCCTTGCAGTTTGTCGTCAATGGACGTACGGGCAGACAACATAAGAATGGGAAGCTCTGGGTATTCCTTCTTGAGCCTCTTCCCAATGGTAAATCCGTCCAGACCGGGTAACATCACGTCCAGAATCACGAGCTGGCACGTATGAGCAGCTTCCACAGCCCCCTCCCCGCTGCGAAGCCAGGTTATAGCGTAATTCCGCTCTTCCAAATACTGATGTGTCCAAGCACCAATATCTTGGTCATCCTCGATGTAGAGCACATTTGTTTTCATCCTAGACACCTACTTATCGTTTTTCTTTTATGTAATGGGCATTATAGCATTTATGGTACATAACCCACTTAAAAAGGTTAATAACTACCTTATACGACATACGCTTCACAATTTCAATTTGATGCACATAAAAGGAGGCCTATCTGATGCTGCTGGAAGCGATTTACCACCACCCGAAACGTAATTGGGCTTTTGGTTATGATGATGAGACGATATTTTTACGGCTTCGTACAAAGAAAAATGATGTGACCACTGTTTACGCCCTAGCCGTAGATAAGTACGACTGGGACCGCACTCGACAGCTCATTTCGATGTCCAAATTCGCTACCGATGACAGATTTGATTACTATGAATGCGTCGTAAAACCAACTCATCGCCGCCTGAAATATGGATTTTTGCTGGAAGATGGCGAGGAGCGAATTTGGATGAACGAGGACGACTTTACCACTCAAGAGCCTCAAAATGCAGACAAGCTGTTCCAATATCCATTTTTGAATCCGATTGATATCTTAATGCCTCCCGCATGGGTCAAAGATGCTGTATTTTATCAGATTTTCCCGGAACGGTTTGCCAACGGCAACCCCTCTATTAGCCCGAAAGGTGCTGAGGCTTGGGGTGGCACACCGCAAAAAGACAATTTTTTTGGTGGTGATTTACAAGGGATTCTGGACCATCTGGATCATCTGAGCGAGTTGGGAATCAACGCTATTTATATGACTCCTGTCTTCAAGGCGACAACCAATCATAAATATGATACCGAGGATTACATGGAGGTAGATCCACACTTTGGGGACAAGGAAACATTAAAAAAACTGGTGAAGACCTGCCATGACCGAGGAATCCGGGTGCTGCTGGATGCAGTGTTCAACCATTCGGGGCGTACTTTTAAGCCATTCGTTGACGTACTGGAAAAAGGTGAGGCCTCACCTTATAGGGACTGGTTCCATGTACATAGCTTTCCACTGGAAGTGAACGATGGGACACCGACCTATGATACATTCGGGCTGGAACCGATGATGCCCAAGCTGAACACAGAACATCCTGAGGTAAAAAAGTACCTGCTGAATGTGGCAAAGCATTGGATCGAAGAGATCGGCATCGACGGTTGGCGACTGGATGTGTCTGACGAAGTGGATCACGCCTTTTGGCGAGAATTCCGCACGACGGTCAAGCAGGCCAATCCAGAGGCGTACATTTTGGGCGAAATGTGGAACGAATCGTCAGAATGGCTTCAGGGTGACCAGTTTGACGCGACGATGAATTATCCGTTCACCTATGCGGTGAATGATTTTTTCGTCAAAAAAGTGACCGATGCCCAGAGCTTCGCCTTTGCCATTGGGCGACAGCTTGCCCGCTATCCGCTGCAGGCAGCCGAGGTTGCCTTCAATCTGCTGGATAGCCATGATACACCGCGCTTGCTGACACTGTGCGGGGGCGACAAGCGACTGATGCGGCTGGCTGCTTTGTTCCAGTTCACATATATGGGCGCGCCCTGCATTTTTTACGGCGATGAGATTGGCCTGGATGGGGATGCCGATCCAGGCTGCCGCCAGTGCATGGAGTGGGACACCGATAAGCAGGACCACGAGTTGTTCCACTTTTATCGTAAGCTGATCGCTCTTCGCAAGGCACACCCTGTCCTTCGTGATCAAGGAAGCATCACTTTCCTGGAGGCACAGCCGGAGAGCGCTTCACTCGCCTACGAGCGCCGCAGCGACGAAGAAGTGCTGCTTGTGCTATTCAACCGTTCCGATGAGGATCACACTTTTGAATTGTCTATTTCAGAGCAGGAATGGGAGGTAGCCTTTGGCGAAAGCCAGTGGTCCGTAGGACCGAAGGGGCTGCATGCCGAGCTTCCGCCTTACGGATATGCTGTGCTGAAGGCAACGCCTGTGCGATCAGTCAACTCTGCAAAAGAAGTCGACGACAAGACGCAAAGCAAGGCATAGGCTATGTAGACGCGGATGCTAGTGAAAGTACCTGCCGACTGTAGAAAAAAGCAAGATCGCCGGGAACATGTAAGATAACTTATTCCTGGCGATCTTTTTACGTTGAGGATATAGCTTTTTATACAATCTGATTATTTATTTTGGACATCTGTTCTTACTACCCCAACGTCCGAAGCATTGATAGAAATGGGGTTGCCGCCTTGCCCTGTTTGAGCTGAAAAAGATTGTCTAACGTCCACCCTAATTCTTTTGCCCTTAAAGCCAGTTCGTCTCCTTTTTCCCAATGCAGTGGCCTCCTTAAGTCTTCGTGGCTTCATAAACCTCTCAATATGACCTAACTGTGGAGAGATATGCTATATGCATATGCCGCTGAAGAAAACAGGTCTCGGCGAATATCAGATCATAGAGAAAGAGGCTGTTAGTACCCGAGCTCCGTAAAATTTAAAGCGTTTACAAGTTAAAGCAGGTTGCCGGTCAGAGACGGCTGCTTGACCGGATCACTTTATAAATTGGCTTAAGCCAGTACACCAAGAGCGTATCCAATAATTCCTATTGCGAATAAAGCAAAAATCAGAGCTATAGCATTCACTTTCTTTTTGAGCAGTCTCATGCATAAAAAAGTCAGCAAGAGAGGTAACAGACCAGGTATCAATTGATCCAGAATCATCTGTATCGTCGTAACAACTTCTACCCCATCCGAACGGGTATATCGGGAAACTTCGAGTGGTATATTCAGAGTAGTCCATTTGGATACGAGGGCGCCCATAACAAAAAGTCCCAGGATGGAGGCCGATTCCGTAAGCTTTTGCAGCCGGTTTCCGGACATGTCGGACACAATCTCCGTCCCTTTTTGGTAACCGTATTTCAGTCCGTACCACTTAGTGGCCAAGCGAATAACATTAAAAAGCAAGAAGAATAGGACAGGCCCGATAACGCTTCCGGACAACGCAATGGAAGCTCCTAATGCAGCCAGAACGGGGCGTAATGTTCCCCAGAAAATAGGGTCCCCTACTCCAGCCAAAGGTCCCATTAAACCAACTTTCACGCCACTTATGGTAGCATTATCAATCGGCTGTCCATTGGCTTTCTGCTCCTCCATAGCGGCCGTTACCCCCATAATCGGTGCAGAGATAAATGGTTGCGTATTAAAAAACTCCAGATGCCGCTTTAGTGCTTCTTTTTGGTCTTCCTTCTTGCTGTATAGCCGCTTGATTGCCGGAATCAAGGTAACACAAAAACCAATCGACTGCATACGCTCAAAGTTAAACGAGCCCAGCAGGAACCATGAACGGAAAAACATTTTGTTTAAATCGCTTTTGGTCAACTTTTTTTCTTCCATAGTACCCCACTCTTTCATTAAGAATTTCTTTAGAGCTCTTCAATTTCACCCACTTGATCTTTGCGCTGGCTATACTTGGGATTGAGCTGGATATACAGCAGAGCCAGAACCGCCCCCATGATTCCAAAGCCAACCAGATTGATGCTTGTAAATGCCGCGATGACAAAGCCCAAGAAAAAGAAAGGCATCAGATATTTGGCTGCCATCATGTTAATAACCATGGCATACCCTACAACGACGATGAATCCCCCTGCAATTTGCAGCCCTTTTGTAATGACCTCCGGGATGGCATCCAGCAAAGTCGTAACCAGACCGGTTTCTGCAGCAATAGCCACCAATACGGCAGGCAAAGCGACACGTAATCCCTGAAGAAGGAGGGCTATGAAGTGACATAATTCAATTCCTTTGAAATTTGAAGATTCGGCATATTTATCTGCCAGGTGCTGAAAGAACACGGTGATCGTTCTAACAAAAATGGTTAACACTTGTCCGCCAGCCGCAATCGGAATCGCAACGGCAATTCCGGCACCGATCGATTGGTGCCCGACAATAACCAATATGGTTGAGACTACACTGGCCAAAGCCGCATCCGGAGCCATGGACGCCCCGACATTCATCCAGCCCAAAGCCATCAATTCCAGCGTACCGCCTAGAATGATACCGGTTTTGAGATCTCCCAGGACCAGACCGATCAGTGTACACGCAATTATAGGACGATGAGTCTGTCCTTCATCCAAAACACTGCCCATTCCGCAAATGGCTGCAACCAGCGTGACCATTACGATTTCAAAAACACTCATGTTTGACCCCCTCTCTTATGCGTACGTGTTGTTAAAACTGGACATTTTGGAGCTTGTTAATCAAATTAATTTTAGGATCACTGGCCACTTTTCTAATCTCCAGTTCTATCCCCTTTTCGTGCAATTTATAAAATGCCTCTACATCCTGCTTGTCTACGGACACTGCTCCGGTAATTTGTGTTTTGCCTTCTTTGAAGCACATTCCACCTACATTTACCGATGTAAACGGTACCCCACCTTCTACAACCTGCAGTACATCCGTGGGATTGGTAAACAGGAACAAGGTCTTGAAATCGTTATATTTAGGATTGTTATAAGCTTCAATCGCTTTCGCAATCGTGACCACATAAGCTTTAATTCCTGGCGGCGCCACCTGTAACAATAAGGTTTTGCGCAGCGTATCCGCAGCGACCTCATTGCTGACGGCGATAATTTTGTTACACTTCGTTTCCTTCACCCACACCGTAGCTACCTGACCATGAATCAGACGGTCATCAATACGAACAAATGATATTTCCATACCTATAATTCCTCCTCTGTTTGTATGTCCCGGATGACACGAAAAGACTTCATTGAATCCTGACCCGCACGGATGGCCAGATCACTTAGATTCTCCACGTTCTCCAGCCCTCTATTGGTCAGCAGGTCTACGATCATTGGCAGGTTTACCCCTGTTACAATGTCCATTTTTTCATACCTGGCCACAATCCTACTGGCCGCATTATAGGGGCTGCCACCAAACAAATCGACGAGAAAAATCAATCCGTCCGTCCAATCAATTGTTTCCAAGGCCGCTTTGTACTTCTCAACAAGTCCGTTAACACTTTCACCTGGCTCAAACGTTACACCCACCACATTTTCCAGATGGCCGAAAATCATTTCCGTGGATCTTAGGATCTCTTCGGAAAATTTTCCATGAGTGCCAACAATAACACCTATCATTTGTTTCACCCCCTCCTTGCATCCTTCGCCTATACTTATATGCAAGTCTCATGCCAAAATTCTGTATGAGGCGATTAACTATCAAAAAAAAGACCAAACCCTCGGCTACTCCGGGAATTTGGTCTTTTCTCACCACCTGCTTATTATCCTTATCCGCATGATTAATACACATCCAGTATCGTTTTATACACTTACGCCACTACTTGGGGATACAGTTATATACTTCGCTTAGGATTTCGCAAATATAATACTTTTCATCATTAGTCAGCTTAATGTTAATACTGGAGGCAAATATATTGCAGGAACGGTTCACCACATCGAGCAATCGTTGGTCAAGCAAGGAAACATCCTCCTGATACACTAGCCCTTCTCCAATGACCATTCGTTCCAGCGCATGAGCCGTATGAACAGCAAGCTGAACCTTCTTTGCATAATGGAAATCAGCCTCCAGTTCCTGTTCCAGCTGCTCGATAAACTTCATCAAAATCCCTAAAATTTTGTGAGGATTCAAATAAGTCATAAACTCCTTTAGCGTTTCCTCACATAGATCTCTTACGACCACGCTTCCGTGTTCATGCATAACAGGTAACTGATTGTTGAGCAACAATTCTCTTAATGCCTGTTCACCGCTTGCCTCGATCAGTTTTTCCAAAGGGATAAACGGTACATTCAGCTCGCTTGGACGCTTAACTCCAATCACCGCAAGAAGCGTATGCTTGGCCCGTAAATCCTTCACCACTTTATCCAATTCCCTGACCTTTGCCGGTACAACAACTATTTTCTCTTCGGTTAAGTCATAAACGACCTTCTCTACAAACTCCTTTAGCTTGGCGGCGGCGCCTTTGCCGGAGGAACAGACCGTCACGATTACCTTATTACTGGTCTTTTCCGTTTTCACTCCAGCATTTCCAGTGTTATATCCACGAAAATCCTTCAAAGATTGATAAATTTCCTCTATATTCATATCAAAAATACTAGCCTTTCGCACAGCCTCCAACACAAGCGGGGTTGAAACCATATCAATAGTCTTCACCTTAATCCCGACACGTTCCATAATGGTTGCTTCAAGATTGAGCAAGGAGCCCATATCAACCAGCAGCAATACGCCTCTGCCATTGTCAATGTCCTTAACCTTATCCACAATAACTTCCAGGATTTCTCTAGGACTAACATCCAAAGGCATGTCTACTGCGCAAATATTCGAGCTTCCCAGCAGGCTGTCGACAACGCTAACGACACTGCTTGCCGTACTGTTGCCATGGGCAGCTACGATGATTCCCACATTTCCCTGGTGCTCCTCTTCTACCGATTTCAAAAGAATCGCCACATAGGTAGTCTCGGCATCGGGTACGCTGACTTCAAACTTGGATTCGATCAAATCCTTGATCATAAGTGCCAGTCTGTATTCTTCATCCTGATCATTCATCGGATCATAGATTTGTTTACTGACATATTTTTTCTCCCGGATTCGCTTTAAGAAGGCACTCAAATGAAGACTGAAGGCATAAACAAACCTGTCGCTGTAATTTCTATTCAATTCTTTTTGAGCCATCTCTTGCACCTGTTCAGCGAACTCCAGGATATTTCTGCCTACGATCTTAAGAATCCGTTCCCGTCCCCCTTTGATGTTATAAAATCGGTTATAAAAACTTTTGATGTGAATATTGACATCTGTAGTTATAAACTTATTGATAAAACTGTCATCGAGTCCCTCTTCTTTGAGCATCCCTATCTTGTCTTCAATCAATTTGTACAGGTTGAACGGCAGTTCAGAAGCGTCTGCTTCATCCATTCCTTTGCTGCCTTCAGGAGTAATATACAGCGAGGAGTTGACCATCTCCATTTCGGCAATCTCCTTGCGGTTCTTCCCCATATTAAATAGACCTTCCTTGATATTTCCAGGCAAAATTTTAAAATCAAGTTCAATCTCTTCCTTATTTTCATGTATGCTGTTCAAAAATCCTTTGGCACACACAAGCTGAATGTTCGATTTTAACTGGCCGATATTGCCATAGGTTACGCTGCCAATCAGTGCTTTTACAGTTTCCAATTCAACCCTAATGGGCTTGTTCACACGATGGGCTTCGTTTGCAAAGAGATGTTTCAGGATCAAAAACCGCTCTTCAACGGTTCGCTCTTGCAAGGAAGGAATGTTGATCGTAATCGGTATCCGTCTGATAAAGGTTTTCAACATAGAAGAACCGGGATCTTCGGTCGTAGCGCCGATGAGCAGCACATTCGCTTCCCGCTTGCGCTCCGACTCGCCCAATTTGTTGTAACTGTTCGTGTCCATGAAATAAAATATCATTTCTTGGCCTTCTGGGGGGAGCCGATGAATCTCATCCAAAAACAGGATGCCCCCATCCGCTTTCTCAACCAGACCCTCTTTCTCCCGATCAGCCCCGGTAAATGCTCCTTTTACATGACCAAAAATGTGGGAAAGTAACAGTTGAGGGTTATTGTAGTAATCGGCGCAGTTGAATACGATAAACGGTGCTTGCTCTGAAAAGCGCTTCATATATTTTCCATAATTATACAT
Source organism: Paenibacillus ottowii (assembly GCF_006874425.1). Classification (GTDB taxonomy): domain Bacteria; phylum Bacillota; class Bacilli; order Paenibacillales; family Paenibacillaceae; genus Paenibacillus; species Paenibacillus ottowii. The sequence goes on along the minus strand of NZ_VIJZ01000013.1, from coordinate 85,567 downwards.
CAACCTAGCGAACATTGTTTTCCCAACGCCAGTCTGCCCCACAATCAGCGTATGTAAGCCCTTCGGCGGGTATAATATTGCCGCTTTTCCCTGCTCAACCTGGTTCCTCATACTCCCCATGAAACCAATTAAGGCGTGAAACGGATCCACTTGCTCTCCAGGCAGCAATATTTCATGAATACTGTTGACTTGGATTTGTTTCTCTTTAAGCTGAACCCGAAAGGTCTCCTCGATCACCTGCTTGTGCAAAAACTTGACGGGTCTCCCCTTGATTTTAATAATCAAGTCGGCGCGAAGTAGGCTATTAAGCTCCTTGCTTACATTATTTCTTAACATATTCTGATGATCGGCTATTTCCGCAGCCGTAATTCCACCGCCGTCCTGCAAGGCCTCTACCGACAGTTTCTTTGTCCCATTGGCAATATACTCTAAGATCTCATCAATTCGTTTCACGGTATTCCCCCATGCTGACTAGTTCTTATTTAATTAGTATATAAAAAAAGAAATAATCCTCTACAAGAAAATAAACTGACAAGTTAATCATTAATCTGATACCCTTTTTATTGAATCTATCCAAAACTTAAATTCAGCCCATTCCCTTCACTTCTTTTCCAAGTTCAAAGGTTGGCAGTATAATTGCATAAGCTTCACGAATAAGCTGCATAAAAAGTTATTTTTGTTGCCCAGTAAGGAGCTGAGATAAAATAATGCGCTACGGATTCCAGCAAGAGCAAACATTCAGGCTGGCTATGACTCCAGAATTACGACAAGCCATCACGATCCTTCAATATTCTTCGGTCGATCTAATGTCATATCTTCATGAGCAAGCAAATGAAAATCCGATCATTGACTTGGCAGAGATCGATATGTCCATCGAAAGAATCAATACAGGAGAAGAATATTCGCCACGAAAAAATGATAATCCGGTAGACCTTCTGGACTTTGTCTCTAATCCCGCAGATAATTTATATAGACATCTCAAAGCGCAGCTTGGGATGGTCCGCGGGCTATCCAGGCTACAACAGATGATTGGCATGTTTCTGATTGGGAATTTAAATGAAAAAGGCTACCTTGAGCTGGATGTAAATACAGCTGCCGGAATACTTGACGTCCCCACCGATGAGGTCGAAAATATACTTGCCCTGATCCAAGGCTTTGAACCGGCAGGAATCGCTGCCCGCAGTCTGGAGGAATGTCTTCTTTTGCAGCTGCGATATACCGGGAATGATGATGTTTATCTGGAAGAAATCGTGCGACATCACATGGTCAACCTTTCATGTAACCGTATACAAAAAATCGCGGATGCTCTGGGTATCGACATTCACATGGTACAACAAATGACCGATCAGATACGCAAGCTGAATCCTTGTCCGGGAGCGGCATTTGCTCCATATGAACGCCAGCATCATATAGCAGATATCTCAGTGGAGAAATTCAAAAACGACTACATTGTGACAGTTAATGATATCACAGTCCCACACGTCGGAATTAATCCTTTTTACCAAAGTATGCTTCGGAAGCCGGCGATGGAGGAAGAGAAACGATTTCTTCGTGAGAAGATGAATACGGCATTATGGCTTATTCATAGCCTTGAGCAGCGCCGCCTGACCCTGATGCGTGTGGCCCAGGCTATTGTTGATAGGCAGCGGGAATTTTTTGAGCATGGCGTTTATCATCTGAAATCGATGACCCAAAAGGAGATTGCTGAAATAACCGGCCTGCATGAATCCACGATCAGCCGGGCGGTCAGTAATAAATACATGCAGACGCCCCGTGGATTGTTTGAACTCAAATATTTCTTCACCTCCGCCCTGGGATCGAAAGACGGAGATGCTACTTCATCAGAGAGCGCAAAAATGCGGATAAAGCAGATCATCGACGGTGAAGAGAAGCAAAAACCATTTTCAGATCAGGCAATCACAGAACTGATGGCAAAGGAAGGAGTAGAGCTCTCACGCAGAACGGTAGCCAAATACCGAGAGGAATTGGGGTATTTATCCTCCGCCAGGAGAAAAGTGTATTAAAGCTTCAGCAAGCGATTGTGAAAACCAAGAAGCAGCGCTATCACATTCTCCCGGCTGCCTCCCTCGTAGAAGCTCCAATAGAATAGGCCAACCAGTAAATCCCTGGTTGGCCTATTCATATGACCTGAGCCAGTACAGCAGTCTACGCAGGTAGTGACTGTGTTTTCAATTGCACGTACAACTGGTGCGTCACCTGCTGTGGCTCAATACCCAACTCATCTTCTAGTAAGCTGACGAAGCTTTCATAATGCTTTTGGGCAGCTGTATATTCGCCCAGCTGGGCATAGGCTGTCAGCAGCAGACCACAGATATCATCTGAGTAGGGCTCCCTCTGCTGTAGGCTGAGCAAGCGCTGGACAGACTGGCGGGCACGACCTGAACGAAGCTCTTCCTTAGCCAGTTCTGAAGCACATGCCAGATACATATTGCGTAGTTTTTCTCTTTTTGCATACGCCCATGGGTAATCGTGCTCCTCCAGATAATTACCACGGTATAGAGCCAACAGGTTCTCGATACGCGGTGTACCACCATTGCCAGAAGCCGCCCACTCGGAAATGCCACGCTCGAATAGCTCCACATCTGTAACCCAGCCATTACGGTTCAAACGGTAGCGATCCAGGTTGTATTCCAGCTTCGTATCCTGCATCCGCTCTTTCAACGCCTTGCGGATCTGGTATATGGACGTGTGTAGATGAACAACCGCCTTGTCCAAATGATATTCGGGCCACAGCGCATCCAGCAATTGCTCCTTGCTAATCCATTCCCCTTCATGATGCAGTAAAAAGGAGAATAGCTCCTGCGACTTTAATGTACGCCATTTGAATGGCTTCGCTCCCACGACTCCTTGTCCATCCTCCAAAATTTCAAGCTTTTGAAAACAACGCACTTTGGGTAATGGCTCCGCTGCGACGACCGAGCTGGAAGGACGGGAATCCGCCAGCGTGGCTACAATCCGATCTAACGTTTTATTTAGTCGCCGGGCATGAACAGGTTTTAACAAGTAATCCAGTGCTTGCAGTTCGAATGCTTCAATAGCATATTCGGAGTACGCAGTCACAAAGACGATATGAATATGTGAGTCCAGCTGTTGAATCCACTCGGCGGCCTCCAGTCCGTTCATCTCAGGCATTCCGATATCTATAAAAACAATATCCACACGCTCTGCCGCCAGATGATCCAACCCGGCTTGTGCAGACGTATATTTGCCCATAACCGTTAATCGTCCGTCCGCCTCCAACAACCGTTCCAGGTAGGTTAATGCCGACCTTTCATCATCAATCAATATCGCCTTCATCTGTGTCCGCGCTCCCTTCCTGCTGCAACCATCCATCACAATGCTCTATGACCAAGCTATCTGTTTTATCATCTGATTTTTAATTTCTTATATTTTATATATCGTATCCATACGGGCGTGACATTAGCTTTTCCGACAGGTATACTATATTTTTTTATTCATCAGCGATGTGAGGTAAGGTCGTCTCCGGCACACGGAAGCTTACCGTCGTCCCTTGCATAGGATTGCTCTCAATCCGCAATCCTTCCCCATACATATGGATCAAACGGCGATGGATATTACGCAGTCCCACACTGGAGGATACATGCTCCTCCGACAGTAGCTGTTGCAGTCGCTCTGGTGGAATCCCTACCCCGTCATCGGTCACGCTGACCACAAAGTCGGCCCCATCCTCTTGTACAACTACGCGCACCGTTCCACCTGTGCCCCGCTGCATCACACCATGCCGTATCGCATTCTCCACAATGGGCTGAATACTTAACGGCGGGATCAGCGACCGGATGTTTCTCCCTACCTCTACAGTCACCTGTAACCGTTCTTCAAATCGGGCTTTTTCCAATGCCACATACGATTCTACCAATTCTAGCTCCTTGGATAGCGGCACAGTATTCTCCCTGTTTTGAAAATCAAAGCTTCCCCGCAAGTACTGACTCAGCTCCATGAGCAGCTCCGCAGCTTTGTCCGGGTCTACTGCTACGGTCGAAACAATGACATTTAATGCATTGTACAGAAAGTGCGGCTTGATTTGTGCCTGTAAAAAGGCCATCTCCGAACGAACCGCTTCCTCTGCCGAATGACGCATGTTCAACAGAGTGCGCACACGCGCCTTTAATTCCTCCGCATCAACAGGCTTACGCAGAAAATCATTTGCTCCGGCCATAAAGCCTGCATGGATATCGCCGGGCAGGTCGCGTGCCGTCAGCAGCAATACGGGTAGCTCGGAGAGAGAATACCGTTCGCGAATTCGTCGGCACAGCTCAATACCGGATATTTCTGGCATCATCCAGTCCGTGATAACTAGATCAAATCGGGTTCGACCATTCAGCAGCTGAAGCGCCTCCTCGGCCCGATCCACAGCCACCACGCTACAGCCTGTGGTGTATAACAGCTCCTCCAATACCCGAAGGTTCACCTCATCATCATCTACTGCCAGCACTCTGTAGGGAACATTCCCTACTTGCTCCACTGCATCCTCTTCAAGCGAATGCACATCCTGACTTGAGGTCACACCAGGCTGCAATATGACCTCAGACAAAACCTCTTTTTGAGCTTCATGTGCTGGCGTCCCAGTTTCCGCTACGGGCAGGGTAAAATAAAAAGTCGAACCCTTACCCAATCTGGATTCTACTCGGATATGACCTCCATGCAGCTCCACCAGACGACGAGTGATGCCTAACCCAAGCCCAGTTCCACTATATCCTTTGTCCTCAGCATTCACACCTCGGTTAAAAGGTTCAAATATGTGCGAAAGATAATCCGGAGCAATACCTGGTCCGGTATCCTTCACACTGATTTCCATTTCACGGTTTCTCACCTTGGCAGAGATTACGATTTCGCCTTCCTCTGTAAATTTCATCGCATTCCCCAATAAGTTGTATAAGATCTGATTCAGCCGATCCCCATCTGCATCCACCTTGGGCAACGAAGTGGGCCATTCTTTAACGAATTGAAGCTTTTTCTTACCCACCGTATGACCCAGTACCTCCAGCACAGAGTTCACAGCAGCCTGCACGTTTACAGGCCGGCGGTTTAAAGCTAATCTTCCATTTTTTAAATTAGAAAAGTCCAAAATATCGTTAATCAAATAGGAGAGCCTGCGCCCTACCTTTGCAATCAAGACCAAGTTGTGCTTTTGCGGCTCATTGAATTGCGTCCCATAGCGGTCTAGCATGGACTGAGCGATATTAATAATGCCATGTAGAGGTGTACGCAGCTCGTGTGACGTGTTTGCCAGAAATTCGTCCTTTAACCCATCCAGTGTCAGCAACCGTCGTGAGAGGTTCTCAACCTCCATGAACGAATCTACAAAACGTTTGGCCAGCAGCAGCGTTTGAGCCAATACAAATATAAGCATTTCATAGGCTGTCACCCCACGCACCTCTCCCCAGCCCAGAATATACACAAAATTAGTCACCACAATCATGAGAATGCTCATAATACTAATGACTAACAGTGCAGCGTCATCCGTCTGTTGAAGAAGTCCACGAATCAAGATCAGTAGTACATATCCCACACTGACTATCCCAAAAAGAAGAATAAACGCTTCAAAGGATGAGAGTGTCAGTGTAGGCAATAACAGTCCCATACCCAGCATCAATGCAGTGGTCAAATTATAGAGATGCAACACGATCCGGTTCATACCAATCTGCGTCGAAAGATGAACATAGCGGATCAAAAAATAATAGAACAGCGTTGAAGAGAATAACTGTATTTTCAGTACCCATTCATAAGAGAAGTCCGGCATTCCCCAAACCAGCAGCTTTTCCCCATGTGTCAAAATATAAAATAAAGCCGCAGTGCAACAGCATCCTAAGTAAAGCAGAGCTTTCTCTTTTTTACGTAAAAGGTACAACATGATAAAAAATACGGCAGGGATGAAAAATCCTGCGACCAGTACAGTATCCTCCACCATCGCTACTTCCCGGCTATGCGTAATACTGGCAGAATCACCAAACAGCAGCGGATAAATGATCCCCCCGGAGGAATAGCTATAATTAGCCACATGCACGGTAATATCAGCCGAATGTCCGTCTACTGCAGCAAATCCAACATAGGGTACGTTGCCCTGTTCGCCCTTGTCGGCCGAAACAGAGGGACTACCACTCGAACCCACCTCTGCTCCGTTAATCCATACTCGGCTGGAACTGCGAATATTTTGCATATGGATGCCGTACAGATTTTCCGTTTTTGCAGGTAACAATACACGAACATGGTAGGTTCCATATCCAGTCGCCTGTCCCCCAGGCATCCACTGATTCCATTTGCCAGGCACATCTACAATTTTGGCAGAAGACTCAGTGCCTAAGCCCAATTTCTGCGAATATTGACGATTTCCCCAATCCTGATCTCGTATTTCCTGAAAAGATGAGGGCTGTAAAAGCTGATTAGAGTAAAATTCCCACTCTCCCCCCAACTGTACAGCACCTTCTCTTTCGGGATCCCAATTACGCAAATCAATAACACCATTGTGAGCTTTCCAATGATTGTTTCCGGATAATACACCCGACACTAACGGATACACCGGCAACGCAACCGCAAGCAGAAGTATAATAAAAAATAAAACACCCTGTTTTTTCATAAATCCTCCGCTCTTTTCAATAACGTCTATCTTTTGTATCGGTTATTTTATTCAGCTACATTAGAAGCGTTGTCCATACAAAAAGGGACGCCCGCCGCAGATAAAATCTGAGCAGAATCGTCCCCTTCTATACGTACTTGTAGTTTCTAGCCTCTCCTATTAAGGAATCATACTGTCATCATTACCGCCGCCAGGAATCGATCCTGCACCGTCACCAGTGCTGTCGCCGCTTCCTGTTCCGCTGCTATCGCTTGGTGGCGTTGCTCCAACACTGCTGTCGCCGCTTCCTGTTCCGCTGCTATCGCTTGGCGGCGTTACTTCACCAGTGCTGTCGCTGCTTCCTGTTCCGCTGCTATCGCTTGGCGGTGTTGCTCCAACACTGCTGTCGCCGCTTCCTGTTCCGCTGCTATCGCTTGGTGGCGTTGCTCCAACACTGCTGTCGCCGCTTTCTGTTCCGCTGCTATCGCTCGGCGGTGTTGCTCCACCACTGCTGTCGCCGCTTCCTGTTCCGCTGCTATCGCTCGGCGGCGTTGCTCCAGCGCTGCTTTGTTGCTGGCTGGCTACAAAATCTTTATACTCCTGAATCGCATCTTCCAGATCCATGTAATTTTTCTTAAGTTCTGGCATAGGCAAATACTGGTCCAGACGATTGAATGCATCCACTACTCTGTGAAAGTAGACCGTCGTAGGATCTGTACCATTTACTGTAAGCAGATTGTTCGCAATGTTCTTAAGCTCATTGATATCAAGATCAGTTACGATCCATTTGAACTGGTAGTTCGCAAACGCTGTAATCAGATCCGTATTAGCTTGGTCTACCTGTAGCTGTGTGCTATCCGGATTATTAAGCACAAGGTTTGCCAGATTAATTTGCCCTTGAAGTTCTTCGTTATCTTGTTCCGTATAATGACGGCCGAACGTCAAAATTTCATTATTAGCCAAATTGATATTGTGATTCAACAACGTAGTATCCACCGTTATAGGTGCAGCATACTGGCTCTGTACTTGTTGCAGCTCCTCATATACAGGAACAACGTCTTGTAACTCAAAGCTGGACAAGCCTAAGAAAGTAGAGGCATGCTCTGAAGCAGAAGACAAGGCTTGCTGAGCCTCAGCGCTTAATGCGCCTGAATTTTGCAGCAAAATCCCATTGATCGAAGTCTGCATTTCAATGACTTTGTCTCTCAATTGTAGTCTTTTCTCGTTATATTTTTCAAGATAGGTCCCTTTAGCCTGACTTAATTGATTATAAGAGATGACCAATTGCTCCTCAGGAGTAAATGGCATAATGAGTGCAAAGTTGGCTTGTCCTGTTTGTTGCTCTAAAGACAGCATTTCCGTATTCAAGTAATTACGAGCCACAGGATTAGACAGCAGTTTTAGTTGAATATCTTGAACCAGCTGCTGCAGTTTTTCCCGAGTTGTAGCAGGCAATGGCACAGTGAACTCCGTAAGCCTTTGACTCAGCTCCATGTTCAAGTTCAATACGTCCTGCTGGGTCATAGCAGTGTGCATCTTCTCTGTATATTCCTGAATCAGGTTGTCTAGTTCAGCATTTTGAGAACCATTCTGATCGTAGATAACCTGCGCTTCTTGTAAAGTATTTTTAAGCACCGAGAAGTCCGCTGCTTGCAGCGCTAAGAATGAGTCTGTAGCAAGTTCTATCTTTTGTGTCCATTCTTCCAACTGCTCAGTTGTAGCCAATGGATCCATATATACGTTTGATCCTTCCCTTACTAAGGACTTGTAACGCGCTTTATCTGTTTTCAAATTATCCACACGATCCGTTACATCGACAAAATGCAGATAGGCATCTCTGAGTTTTACTGATGCTTTGTATACCTTTATTACTCGACGCAAGCTTTCTGCTTCCCGATCTACAATAGTTTGAGGCGCATTTCCTTCCAACACATTGTTGCCAAATTGAATCGCTTGACTTAGTGAGTTATCCCAAAGAGGTGGAAATTCGTCACCAACCATTCGGTTTTGTTCAAGGGTAGTCGAAGCTAACTGAATCAGTCTAGTTAATTCCTGTGTTCCAATCACCGGCTCTGTGGCTGAGGTTGTGTACACAGAAACATCCTGTTTCAATGTGCTGAGCGCTTGATCCACTTCTGCCTGTGTAGCCGCCGTATTGTTCAGTACCAGCATAGCCTGATTGATTGCTACGGACAGGCTTTCCTTCGCTACAGCCGAGTAAAGCGCTTGATCCGGTCCACCCTCGCCTGCACGCTCCAGCAGTTCTTTGGCAGCATGGACTTCTGTCTCCAACTGACTGCGGTCTACGCTAACAATGTCACTGTTGTGTTTCTTCTTATCTTTGCTGTCTGTATCCGTGATAACCGATCCAGCAGAGGATGAGTTCGTCGTACCATTTACGAGACTAACAGCTTCTTTCATCGCATTATAGTTAACAATAACATCCTGCGGCTGTTTTTGTTCCGGCAGGTTGAGCTGGTTGATTGCAGCCCCCTTGGCCAGTGTGATAAAAGGAACACCCACATATTGTGATGCATCCAGCAAACCAACACTTCCGCTCACCAACAGCTTGCCTAGTCCCTGTTGCAATGAAACACGACTAATCGCTGCATTTCCTTCGGTCGCGATCGATGCATCATTTTTCAGCGTCAGGTTGTCAATCTTTGTCGTCCCGGTTGCAGTCAACTTGGCATCCTTGGAGCCCAGTTCCACACCGGACCATGTTGTATTTTCCAAAATGGCCGATACAGGCTGAGTCCCTGAGCCCTTGATTTCTAATACGCCTGTGGAGGACATGTTCTTCAAGGTTATCGAACCATTGACGATCAGGCGTCCCTCGAAAGATACACCCTTTCCGTCAAATACGCCGCCGTCTGCATTAATTTCCAGCTTCTTTACACCTGTGAGCGTTCGCAAATTACGGTTAAGATCGATTTTTGCCCCTTTTAATACCGCTTTATTATTTTCACCAAACAAACCTTGCAAAGATCCTTCCAGCTGATAGGGGATATTTCCGATTCGAACCGTATTCCCCTCTGATTTCACTTCTCCTACTGGATGATCCAGCAGGCTGACGAATACTTCCGCACTATTTTCCCGGTTCAATGGATTTTTCAAATCCGTTGCAGAAGCATCCTCTGATAACAAACCATAATTGCGAGCTACTTGAACTGCATTTTGCTGTGCATCCGCAGTACTTGTATCCTGCAAGTTCATTGCACGTACGAGCGAAACAATTAGTTCTTCCTTGGTAATGGCATCCCCTGGACGGAACAGTTCTCCGTTGCCTGTCATATACCCGGCTGCACGTACAGCCTCAATATAGGGAGCACCCCATGCATCCGAGGACACATCCATAAAAGAAGTCTGCGGCTGATTGTTAACTTCCAGCTGGAACAGACTGCACAAAATTTTAGCCGCTTCTGCGCGGGTCAAATTCTTTTGTGCCATAAAATCGCCCTGGTTCCCTCCTGTCATCAAACCCAAAGTCCGAGCTTGCGCTACAAATCCAGTTTCACTTTGTGCATCTGCTGTCGCTGCATAGGCAGTCTGAGCACTCCCCAGCCAAGGTAGAGATACGATAGAGCCTGAAGCAATTCCTAATACCATGGCCGATGCAATCCATTTATTTCGATTTACAAGTTTCAACTTTTTCACTCCTAGATGCTATTTATTGGCATATATCCGGTTTCATCAAAGTCTTTAGTCATGTTTAGTTCTACGTTTTATACAACCAAGGAACTATGCTAAGAGGATTATATGAAACCCCACTGAACCAATTCTGAACAATTAGACCTATACAAATGAATTCACACAGCAAAATTGCTTGACTTAGAGTGAACTCCAAGTGTAATAATATCCGGTGGAAGCAGCTAGATTAGACTGCATTTGGATAAAACAATTGCTAGGAAAGCGAGGTATGATCAAATGGACTATGTCAAACTTGGTAATACCGGCCTGGATGTATCCCCGCTTTGTTTGGGATGCATGGGCTTTGGGGTGGCAGAACGGTGGATTCATCCATGGATACTAGATGAAGAGCGCAGTCGTCCAATTATCAAAAAAGCTCTGGAGCTAGGCATCAATTTTTTTGATACCGCAAATGTAAATTCAGATGGGACTAGCTGAGCGAAATTGATAAGAGCCTTAAGCGACTGGGAACAGATTATGTCGATCTGTATCAAATCCATCGGTGGGATTACAATCCCCCTATTGAAGAGACGATGGAAGCATTACATGAGGTTGTGAAGGCCGGGAAGGCCAGATATATTGGTGCTTCTGCCATGTACGCATGGCAGTTTCTAAAGGCATTACATGTCGCCGAGAGAAATGGATGGACGCGATTTATATCGATGCAAAATCATTTGAACCTCTTATATCGTGAAGAGGAAAGAGAGATGCTACCGCTTTGCAAGGAAGAAAAAATCGGCGTAATTCCATACAGCCCACTCGCAGGTGGAAGACTGACACGCGATGTGCAGGAAAAAACCCATCGGTCTGAAACCGACCAAGTTGCGAAATCGAAATACGATGCGACTGCAAATACTGACCGATTGATCGTGGAGCAGGTTGCGACTATCGCAGAACAACGTAAAGTTCCCCGCGTTCAGATCGCACTTGCTTGGTTGCTGCAAAAAGAACCGGTCACAGCTCCCATTATCGGTGCTACGAAAACGTCTCATCTTGAGGATGCCGTAGCTGCTCTTTCCATTACATTAACGCCTGAAGAAATTGCATCGCTGGAAGAATCATATGTTCCTCATCCGGTCATTGGCGCTCAGTAAATGACATTTTCAATATATGAAACGACAAGAAACGCCCTATCCATTACATAGGGCGTTTCTTGATCAGAAATTGTAAATTAAAACATTCATTAACCCCTGCGAACTTTGCGGGAGAGCAGATTGCCCAAAGACTGAACACCTTGTACAAACACGACTAGAATGATAACGGTAATCAGCATAACCAGCGTATCAAAACGTTGATAGCCATACGCTATCGCCAGGTCGCCAATTCCGCCGCCGCCGACCGCACCCGCCATAGCAGTTGCACCAATTAATCCAATGGCAGCTGTTGTTAACGATAAAATCAGGGAGCTGAATGCCTCGGGCAGCAAAAAGTAGCGAATGACCTGGAACGGGGTCGCTCCCATCGCATCTGCTGCCTCTAGTATCCCCGGATTGACCTCCAACAGCGAATTTTCAACCAGCCTGCCGATATAGGGTGCTATATATATAATCAAGGGGACAATCGCTGCACTAGTCCCAATGGATGTGTGCACAATCAAACGGGTTAATGGAATGATCGCGATCAGCAAAATAATAAACGGTAGGGAACGAACAATGTTAATGATCGGATTCAAAAGATTGTACAGCCATTTGTTCTCCAAAATTCCGCCTGGACGGGTGACGACGAGTAAAATACCGATAGGGATACCAATCAGAGCACCAATAAATAATGATATGCTGACCATGAGTACGGATTCATACAAAGCTTCCCACAGCTGATCCCAAGTTATCGTTGTTCCTGTAATCATCATAAACTCTCCACCTCCTGAATATGAACTCCTTTGCTCTTGATAAAATCAACAGCCTGCTGAACGGCATGCTGCTCACCGCGCAGTTGAAGTGTCATATAGCCAATCGTCGTTTCTTGAATCTCCGTCATATTAGCAAATAAAATGTTCACATGGATGTCGTGCTTCCGAATCAATTCATGAACCACTGGGTCGGAAGCTGCCTGTCCGATAAATTCCAGTTTGTAGATGCGTTGCGACTCTTGCTGCTCGAACGTCTGCAGCACACTGTCTGGCACTTGATCGTGAATAACTGTGCGTACAAAGCTTTGCGTCGTTGGGTGCTTCGGCTGCCCGAATACCTCCAGCACATTGCCCTGCTCAATGATTTCTCCCTTTTCCATGACGGCCACCTTATTGCAAATCCGCTGGATCACCGACATCTCATGGGTAATGATCAATATGGTGATCTTGTACTCCTTGTTGATTTTGCGAAGCAAATCAAGAATAGACTGCGTGGTCTGCGGATCAAGTGCCGAAGTTGCCTCATCACAGAGCAAAATGGATGGGTTGCTCGCAAGCGCCCGCGCAATCCCGACACGCTGCTTTTGTCCACCGGAGAGCTCGCTGGGATAGCTATTTGCCTTGTCCGACAATCCTGTAAATGCCAGCAGCTCTGTTACACGTCTCTCAATTTCCCGCTTGTTGCGCTTGAGCAGCACCAACGGAATGGCAATATTTTGGAATACGGTTTTCGATTCCAGCAGATTAAAATGCTGAAAAATCATTCCGATCTTCTTTCTTACTTTACGAAGGCCAGAGGTCGAGTAAGCATTTAACTGTTCCCCTTCAACAAGAACCTCACCTGTCGTTACTTCCTCCAGACGATTGACCAAACGGATGAGCGTACTTTTCCCTGCACCACTGAATCCGATAAAGCCAAAGATATCTCCTTTATCCACTGTGATATTTATATTTTTTAACGCTTGAATGCTTAAGCCTTTTCTTACATAGGTTTTGGATACATTCCTAAGTTCAATCATAGCTCCTAATTCCTCCACTCCATCAATGATGTAAATCTCTCTGAGTTGATTGATTTCCTTTTGTATGAACGCCCAAATTAATCCGAGTATTTTAGTAAGTTTTATAGAGTATACTACTTCGATTTTATATTGCTGTCAATATTGAGTTTTAAGTTTGATGAAAGCATTTTTTTCTGTGCATAAATGAACATGATATTGCAGATGGTATGAAATATGCGAGGAATACACATCTTACCCGAATCGGGACGAAAACGGAGGAGCATAGATGAAGCGAATATTTACCTTGTGGCTATGCATTGCAATTGTGGGGATGTCCGCAGTTATCGGAGAATCAGCATCAGCTACCCAAGCTTTGGACGGACAACCGTACCATTTTGGGTTTAAAAAAAGTAAGGGAGGCGAGCTGCCTTCCATTGCGCAAGAAGGCTTTATGCACCTGATCGAAAGACAAGGTGGCATCTTTTTAGGAGATACCACTAAAAAAGAATTGTTTCTCACTTTCGATAACGGTTACGAGAATGGATATACCTCCAAGGTACTGGATGTATTGAAAGCCAAAAAAGTTCCAGCCGCCTTCTTTGTAACCGGGCATTTTGTAAAAGACCAGCCAGCTTTGATGCGCCGCATGGCGAGTGAAGGCCATATTATCGGAAACCACTCATGGAGCCATCCTGATATGAGCACCATTTCTCCGGCTGAGATTCGGTCTGAGCTTGATCGGGTACGAGCCGCGTCTGCAGACTTGACTGGGCAAAAGGAAATGAAATATGTCCGACCGCCGCGCGGCATTTTTAATGAAAAAGCATTGGCATCCTGTCGAGAAGCCGGATATACGAGTGTATTTTGGTCGGTGGCCTACAAGGACTGGGATACGAATATTCAGCGAGGAACGGACTATGCATATCGCCAAGTTATGGAGCAGCTCCACCCCGGCGCGGTCATTTTGCTTCATTCCGTATCCAAGGATAATGCCGAGGCACTTGGCTCGATCATTGACGAGGCTCGCAAGCAAGGATACGAGTTCAAAAGTCTAGATGATCTTAAAGTTAAGCATTATCACTAAAAAAGTGTCTAACTTAATGAGTCAAAATCCTCATCAGCCCGATCCACATATGTCATAGCAGACAGTGTGAATCGGGCTTTTTCGTTTACGAATGAGGAAGGTCTTGGATATAATGACTGTAGAAACGATCTGAAAAGCACTTTTATTGGAGGTACATACATCATGCACTTTGTATTGATCTGGATGGGACGATCTGCTTCAAGGGGCAGTGCGTGTCGGATAAGATCGCAGGCTGTTTGGAGGGCCTCCCCTTCCCTTTTACCATCCAAAGAATAACAACGCTTATTTCAAGGTTACCTTATACACTCTGGCTTCATAAGGGCGCAGCTTCAAGGCATGCAGGTTTTCTCCTTTTATTGGTTCGTAGTTGGAGAGAAGCAGTTCAGCCTTGGCGGCAGAGAGCTCCTCATCTTCGGGCCAGTGAAACACTGGATCACGATCAAAGAAATTCAAAATGACCAGCAAACGCTCTTGCCCCAGCATGCGCGTAAATACATACAGCTCTGTATCCAGCGGCAACAACAGCTTGTATTCGCCATAAACTATGACCTCATGTTGTTTGCGCAGAGCAATCAACTTGCGATAATAGTGGAAAATCGAGTTTGGATTATTTCTTTCTGCCTCTGCATTAATGTGCGTGTAGTTATCATTAATCTTCATCCACGGCTCTCCCTCGGTGAATCCGGCTGCAGGTCCAGCATTCCACTGCATGGGCGTGCGCGCATTATCCCGACTTTTTCGCCAGATTTCGGCCATAATCTGCTCCTCTGGCTCACCGAGTTTCCGTTGCTGCTCATAATAATTCAATGTTTCTACGTCCCGGTAATCATCAATCGACGGGAAGGAAATATTCGTCATTCCAATTTCCTCACCCTGATAAATGTAAGGCGTTCCCTCAAGCATATGTGTGAAGGTTGCCAGCATTTTGGCAGATTCGACACGATATTGTCTATCATTCGCAAATCGGGAAAGAGCCCGCGGTTGGTCGTGATTGTTAAGATAATTGGCATTCCATCCTTCCTGATGAAGCACCGTCTGCCAACTACTCATTATTTTTTTTAGCTCTACCAGCGTCCACGACTTGTACTTCCATTTTTCCGTTCCCAACCCTTGTGCATCAATAAACATATGCTCAAATTGGAACACCATATTCAACTCATGTCGCTGATCCCCCACATAATCCAGTGCCTGCTCCGGTCCTAAGCCGGAAGTTTCACCAACCGTCATTAAGGGATAACGTTCCAGTACCTTTTCGTTCAGCATCCGTAGAAGTACATGTACCTGCTCTAGATTGGAAAAGAGCTGATAGGCCCGCACTAAGGTTTGTTTGTCGGGATTATGGGCATCCGGCAGCCCTTCGGCTTTCACAATATGGGCAATGGCATCAAAACGGAAGCCGTCGACTCCCTTTTTTAACCACCATTCCACCATACGATAGAGTTCATCCACCATCTCTTCATTTTCCCAGTTCAGATCCGGCTGATGCTCGGAATACAAATGCATGTAATATTCGTCTGTAAGCTTGTCATATTTCCACACAGAACCGGAGAAGTACGACTCCCAATTATTCGGATATCCGCCATTTTTGCCTGTTCGCCATATGTAGTAGTCCCGCTTCGGATTATCCTTCGACGAGCGTGACTCCGTGAACCACGGATGCTCATCCGACGTATGGTTTAATACCAAATCCATCATAATTTTAATGCCTCGCTCATGCGCCTGGTGGAGAAGCTCATCAAAGTCCTCCATTGTTCCAAACTCATCCATAATGGCATAATAATCACTAATATCATATCCATTATCATGATTGGGCGACTTATATATCGGGCAAATCCAGATGACATCAATACCCAGCTCAGACAGGTAATCCAGCCGAGACAAAATACCGCGCAAGTCCCCTTTTCCGTCTCCGTCAGAATCCTGAAAACTGATTGGATATATCTGATAAACAACAGCTTCCTTCCACCATATTTTTTTAGGCATGTTTCCCTCCTGTGTCTTCTCTGTACATCCAATAGCTTATGCTTTTAACATACACGCAATACCTGTATGCGAATCGTTGTTGCAGGGAAGTGAGATACTTGTATGCTTGCTTCAGCGCATGAGCAGATCTGATAGACTAAGATATATTTTAATTTTTTTTAAAAAAACAGGTTGTGTACATTGATCTGGCGTTACCTATATTTATGAACTGTCCATATACATGAACCAAAAGCGGTGCCATTCTTGAATTTAGGGAGGAATTTATATGAACCTTCGACCCAAGGAGCCAAAGGATCTGATTGTAGAATCAGCTGTGATCCCACCCAACATCCATGTGGATGTCGAGTCAGCCATTGAGGGAGGAACACGCCGCCTAATGCTTAGCGATAACCCGGAGACGCTTACCCATGTGACGGTACCTACCGAGCAAGCCACTCTGTGGCATGATGTGGTTCGCACCACCACCCGGACAGTCAAGCACCGGATTTTCGGCTGGCATTATAACAAAATCGGCAGACCTGTTAAGCTGGGCATCACCGTAGAGAACAAAGGCACGGCCCAACTGGAAGTACGCCATATTGAACGTGCGCTTGAGATTGTACCCGAGGACGGCAACTGGATCATTGATGTTGGGCAATCTATTGCCAAAAGCTGTTTGGCAGGTACGATGAAACGTCTGAAGCCAGCAGACCGCCACAAATTCGGCAAAGGCACCGCCTTGCTGGAGGAATTTGAGCTGCCCGAAGGATCACTGGCCGGATTCATCTACGACCTCACGGTAGAATACGCCGAAGGCCACGGGACGCTGGATTACGTGATTCGCACGGTAGTCAGCAAAGATACGAAGACCGATCTGCGCGACATTCATATGGATGCGCTCCCTCCCGTTCCCCCGCCGCAGGCGCATCCGCGGGGAGTATGGCCCTTTTCTGAAACAAATGCGCGCATGCCGGAGTATGTAGTAGGGCAAAGTGCCAACTACCGAGCATGTGCTACTAAGAAGCTGAACGGTGAAACTCCTGTCGATCTGCTGTTTACCGGGGCACGTAGCGAGCTGGGACCTGCCCTTGATAATCGTGGACAATTCGGAACGATATATAACGCAACCATTCCTATCCTTAATCACAGTAGTGAGAGACGTACTGTACGAATCTATGCCAATCCACGTGGAGGTGCGTTCGCCGGGTCTGTACGCGTGGATGGTCATGTATATGGTATCCCCTTGCTTCAAGATAATACCAAAGTATGCCGACTGGCTGACATTAGCGTTCCTCCCGGCAAGACCAGCTATTCTCTTAGCTTCATGGTTGCAGGTAGTGCAACCACACCGCTGGGGATATACGTCATCACGCTATAATCGTAATCACATGAGCTGGCTTAATCATGCATAAAAAAACTTGATTGCTCTAAAAATGTGGAATAACCCGGTGATCATAGATCACCGGGTTATTTATATCGATTTTATTATATAGAAAACGCTATTTCTGATTACACTACTCTGCTCAGTATAAAGTTCGAAGGCGGAGCAGACTCGGGCTTACCAAACAAATAGCCCTGGGCCAGTGACACTCCTGCATCACGGCAAAATTCAAAATCCTCCAATTGCTCTACGCCTTCAGCCAACACTTGACCTCCAAAACGAAAAGCAGATTCCACGATCCCTGTAATTTGCCGTTTCTGATCACTGTTTCGATGACAACCATCAATTATACTGCGATCAATTTTAACATAATCCGGCTGGAGGCAATTCATTAGCTCTGTCGTAGAATAGCCTGCCCCTACATCGTCCAATGCCACCGAAACTCCCCGTGTACGATATTGTTCAAAGATTTGATGCAAAAGATTGAGGTCATCTATTTCTTCCGTCTCTACAACCTCAAACACAAAATCCTCTGTATTCATGGATAACCGTTCAATCGTCTCAAAAGTATGATGCAAGCAATAAGCCGGATTATAAATGGTTGAAGGGAGAAAGTTAATAAATCGTTTAATTCCCGCCGGAAGGCATGTCGCACTTTTTTCAATAGCGGAAATACGAGCCGAGCGATCCAAATGAGCATGCAAGCCAGCTTCACGGGCCACTTCAAACAGTCGGAAAGGCTGAAAAGACTTATCTGGCTGTGACGGACGCAGCAAAAACTCAAAGCCGATAATATTCAGCTTGTAGTTAACGATGGGCTGCATATGGCTGGTAAAGCTTTGATTGTTAATAATACTCACCAGATCCGGATGTTGTAGTCGGGCTTGCAACTGGCTAAATAAAAGCCAGTCCTCATATCCCTCAACATGATGCAAGCCAGTCACCACAACTTGCATGCCATCCAAGCATTCCTGTGGCAGACGAGCCAGTCCGTTAACCAGCCGCTCCAACTCTGAACGACTGTCATAGCGAAACACAATGGTATCCTCACACCAATGTTCTTGTTTCACTTGTTCCGAAAGCATACCCAAGCCGTCTAATGCTGGAGTAAGCAACACCCTAGAATGCCTAATTTTCAGCAATCCTTGATCCTTAATAGGTAATATGATGCTGCAATTGCTGCAAGTCATAATGGTCCTCCTCGGAACAATTTTCCGGTTTTTTATCATTATATCACAAACAACTAGAACAAAAGTACTATATAATTACGTGTTATTACAAAAAATCAGCTTTTTTTCAACGATAAACTAGGACTTAAGTACATATTCGACAAAAACAAAACCTTTTTTATCACTCAAGATAATTTTGGGGTGTGTTGTCTTTGACATCAAAAAAGCAGCAAATCTCTTAGTTAAAGAGATTGCTGCTTCATTTTTTGGTGATCAGCGGAAGTTAAAATCCGAAGTTATTTGGATGTCTTTGGCTTCGTTGTTGGAACTGGTTTTGCAGCCGCAGGTTTGGCCGTTTTAACAGCTGGCTTCGCAGTCGCCTTCGCGGGAGCTACAGCTTCCTTTACAGGAGTTGTTGCTGTACTAGGCTTCGCGCCAGCTTTTAAGCTATACTTGGCAAACCCGTCTGTCGCACTGCTCAAGTATGAAATTTGTTGATTTCCGGCCAGCACATCTTTGGCGTCAGGAGAGGACTCGAAAGTCACCTTAGCCTGACCAAAAGGAGCAATAGACCAGTTGCCGTCCGCTGACGGATTGATCGTTCCATTCGTCCGGATATAATCAATAACGACTTGACGACTTTCATCCGGGGCTGCCATCACAATTCGCTTGCCATCTGGATTGGCCAGCTTGGAAGAGGAAGCACGATAGTTATTGGTTGCGACGATAAATTTCTGGGCAGGATCAATAGCCTTCCCATTGTATTGCAAATCCTTGATACGATGGGCTGAAGAATCAATAAGAGTACCCTTGGCATCGTAACGTGCAGGCTGAGTTACATCAATCTGATAATTCACACCGTCAATCACATCAAAATTGTAGGTCGGGAAATCTTTGTTGATCAGCGATTGTTCCTCAGTTTTGCTAGGATCAATACGGTTGAACTGACCCGCAGACCATTCCAGCCACTCCTGAATTTCAGCACCCGTAACTTCTACGGCATTAACCGTGTTCGGGTATACGTATAGATCGGATACGTTTTTGATCGCTATTGTACCTTCAGGAATGTTGGTATAATACTCGGCACCGTTGCGACCACCGGCCTTGAATGGAGCGCCTGCCGACAATACAGGAAGATTTTCATATTCTGTTCCTTTAAGATGGTTCTGAACGTACCATTTCTGTGCATTGGTCACAATTTGAATGGACGGATCATCCTGCACTAATGCAAAATAGCTGGTAATCGGCGCAGTCGTTGTACCGACAGGTTGACGAACATAATTCAGCGTTCCTTGGTGCTCTTCTTTAATCGCATCAACCAGTTTAAAATCAGGAATAAACTGCGCAGCCTGATTAGTAGTGCTCACAACCGGACGCACTTGAGACTGAGAGTCGATTACGTGCCACTCACGGTTTTTCTTTTCCAAGCTCATATCAATAATGCCCAGATCCTTGCCCCATGATGAAGCTTCTACTGCTGGCACGCCGTTAATGGTTCCTTTATCCAGATCTACCCCGCTCATATCTTTAAAATCTGAGCTTGGGAAAGATTTGTGAGCATGCCCAAACAGAATCGCGTTAATTCCGTCGACCTTGCTCAAATATTTAACGGCATTTTCCATCATTGGCGTTTGCGGCACATCTTCATAGCCTGTATGGGCAAGCACAACAATAATGTCAGCACCTTCTGTTTTCATTTGAGGAATAAACTTTTTGGCTGTTTCCACAATATCCTTTGTAACAACCTTATCCTTCAAATTAGCTTCATCCCACTGCATAATTTGAGGTGTTACCAGACCGATTACACCCACTTTGAGTGTATGCTCTTCGCCCTTCTCATCCATTACTGTTTTATCAAGAATCTGATAAGGGGTAAAATAATTTTTAGTAGCTTGGCCTTCTTTATCAACATAGACGTTCGCATTTACGTAAGGAAAATCAGCTCCCTTGAGCGATTTGTCCAGAAAGTCGAGGCCGTAGTTGAATTCATGGTTGCCCACTGTAGCTGCATCATAGCCCATCAAGTTCATCATTTTGTAGACCGGATGGACACCGCCTTCTTTTTCGAAGGTTTTGTTGCGAGCCATATAATCATCTAATGGATTGCCCTGCAGCAAATCACCATTATCGAACAGCATACTGTTTCTTGTTTCACTACGTGCCTTCTGGATCAAACTAGCTGTACTAACCAAGCCATATTCGTTGGTTTCTTTGTCTGAATAGTAGTCATAATTCATCAGGGCCCCATGAATATCCGTGGTTTCCATGATCCGCAGATTCACCGTACCGCTATCGCGAGAATCGCTAGCTGCCCAGGATGGAGCGGCCGAAAACACCAGCAGGCTGCAAGTTACAACTGCTGCTGTAAACCCTTTAAACCAATTTTTACGAAATAACAAAATATACCCCTCCTCATTAAGGTGTATGCCTCATATACATACTTTTGCACATATATGTAAGCTTTGAACCCACCATTCCTATTTTAATCCAATGGAGGACAAAAGAGTAGTCATTTGCTTAAAATATTTATGAAAAAATAATTAGT
Source organism: Paenibacillus ottowii (assembly GCF_006874425.1). Taxonomy (GTDB): domain Bacteria; phylum Bacillota; class Bacilli; order Paenibacillales; family Paenibacillaceae; genus Paenibacillus; species Paenibacillus ottowii. Next base: position 64,294 of record NZ_VIJZ01000013.1, on the reverse strand, counting down.
TTTCGAATAAAAATAAATAAAAGCCAGCAATTCTCCTGTAAAGATTGGAAATTTGCTGGCTTGTCCTTTATATCATTTCTATTTTGTCCACACCTGGCGTTCCATTTGTTGACCCACGTACTCAATACGAGTCGGATTTACGTCTAAAATGACATAATCGGGATCATCAGGTCCAGAAAACCATTTTTTCAGAGATTCATTCCACACTTGTTTGCGTAACCCCTCATCAGCTGTAACCTGGACGGTAGCCTCGACTTCCAAGACTTCCTTCGTGCCCCCCACCTCATACCCCAGCAGCAGATAAGCATTCGGATTGTCCTTTAGCTCCTCCACTTTATGTGTTTTGCGATCCGTTGCTAGATGAATGTTCATTCCATCGTTAAAAAGGGCCATATAGCGTACTTTCGGTTTTCCGCCCTCTACCGTACCTAACGAGCAAAATTTGTTGTTATCCAAAGCCTTCACAATGGCTTGTTCCAGCTGACTGCGATCCAATGTCTCCGTTTTACCCATAGTACAACAACTCCTTTTTACGAATTAGAATTCTATACGGCTTTGCCACCTGGCATCAGCCCTTCAGAACATACTGTGCGGCTGCTCTAAAAATAACATGACCGAATCAGACTGATGATTCATGTACATTTTCAGATCAAAGCTCACAGTAAAAGTGTACCCTGTCATTCGCTAAATGAACCGTAAGCCCTCCCTCAAGGCTGGACAGACCCGCGATCAAGGCATATAATCGTCGTAGTAAACCCGAATAAACAAACCCATTAAACCATACAATGCCAGGGGTGCTGGAATCGGCCGGCTGAGAGTGTGTCCCAAGACACTGACCCTTACAACCTGATCTGGGTAATGCCAGCGTAGGAATGCTTGAGCAAGATGTGCCTTTTTAATACAGGACATCCCTTACTTTGGTATATACAAGCGCAAGCGTCCCGGAATCTCGGGACGCTTTTTTTGTTGAAGATGAAGTAGTTGGAAAGATTGCATTCTGGCAGATGTTATTTTTGTGAAAATGGGGAACATAACTGTCTGATTGGACGGATAACGGGTAATTAAAAGGAGAGAACACAACGAATGAAGCGCATGAACATGTTAAGCCTGGGTCTGATCACTCTGTGGCTCATGGCTCTGACTCTGACCGCTTGCGGCGGTAATCCCCCTACATCTCAACAGGCTGCTCCTGCTGCTGGCACTTCAACGTCTACTCCGGCAAAGGGGCTTAAAGATGTTAAAGTCGTGCTTGATTGGACACCCAATACGAATCACACGGGGCTCTATGTCGCCAAGGACAAGGGATTTTACGAAAAAGCGGGTTTGAATGTCCAAATTGTTCAACCAGGTTCAGGCGGAGCTGATCAGATGGTTGCTTCGAATGCCGCACCTTTTGGGATCAGTTATCAGGAAGGCGTTACTCAGGCTCGCATCCAAGGCGTGCCGCTCGTATCCATCGCTGCGGTGATTCAGCATAATACCTCTGGCTTCGCAGCCCCGATAGACCGCGGAATTAAAAGCCCGAAAGATTTCGAGGGTAAAAGCTACGGCGGCTGGGGTTCACCTGTAGAAGAAGCGGTCATGAAATCCATCATGGATTCAGACCAAGGTGATGTGAGCAAAGTGAAGATCGTCAACATGGGCAATGCAGACTATTTTACAGCTGTGAAGCGGGATATTGACTTTGCCTGGATTTTCTACGCATGGACCGGAATTGAGGCCAAGCTTCGAGGTGAGCCATTGGATATGCTATATGTAAAAGATTATTCCAAAAGCCTCGATTACTATACACCTGTAATTGTGAGCAATGAGCAGACGATAAAAAATGATCCTGACCTGGTCAAAGCGTTTATGGACGCTACTGCACAAGGCTATGAATACACTATCGCTCATCCGGAAGAAGCGGCAGATATCTTAAGTAAAGCTGTGCCAGAGCTGGACAAAAAACTGGTACTCGCTAGTCAAAAATGGCTAAGCCCGCGTTATCAGGACGATGCCGCGCAATGGGGCGTACAAAAAGCAGAGGTATGGAAAAACTACTCGGACTGGATGTACGAACGCAAGCTGCTCAGCAAACCTTTGGAAGTCGATAAAGCTTTCACAAACGACTTCTTGCCCAAGCGTTGATCATTTTGTAAAAACACTAAATAAGACTCGACTTAAGAAGTGAACGAAGCGCCACTACGCGGACGGATGGTGCTTCCCATCGCCACCGCCTCCGGATTTCCAGAATAAAGCCTCAGCAGGGTAGAAATCCGGGGACAAAAGCGACCGCTTCGCTTGTACAGCACCATTCCGTGCACTTCGTTCTCGTTCCTCTTGGTTTATTCTTTAGTCTCATAGTATCTAAAGCGCAAAAACAGATGCGCTTATGTGTAAAAATGCCATCCAATCTATCAAAAAAACTAAAGTGCTTTTAAGGCGGTTGGCAGCGGAGCGGTTCATTTGAATCTGAAGAAACGAAGTGGTCGCCTTTGCTGTTGGATTCTTACCTTTGAAATTTATTCAAGAATCCCACGGCAACAGCGATCGTAAGATCAAATGAAACGCGAAGCGGTCTCCCCACCTTAAACCAATTTATTTCCCAATACTACTCCAAATAAAGGACAGGTGAAATTCGCATGGCTAACACATTGCTCAGTATTCAAGTCATCCCTAAAACTCCTAATAACGAAGATTCTTACCCATATGTAGACAAGGCGATTGAGGTGATTCAGCGTTCCGGCGTCAAGCATCAGGTGAACCCACTGGATACGACAATGGAGGGCGAACTGGACGAATTGCTGAAAGTGGTCAAAGACATGCATGAGGCCTTGACAGAAGCCGGAAGTCCCAGCGTCATTTCACAGATCAAAATCGCACATAACCCACAGGGCATCAGCATGAGCAAGCTGACCGAGAAGTATCGCCCATGAATCTGAAAGGCAAGCACGCATCCTGGTGGAAAAGCGTATGGCCGCCCCTTGTGGCGGTCCTCTTCTTTTTAGCGGCTTGGCAGGGAGCGGTTTCCTATTTACATATTGAATCCTGGCTGCTGCCAGCTCCTTCCCTAATCGTTCAAGAGGGTATGGCGCAATCGGCGTTGCTTGGTGCCCATACTTGGGCTACGATTCGCCTTACGCTTGCGGGATTCGCTATAGGGACTGCAACGGGACTGCTGATCGCCATCGTTCTTCATATCATTCCTTTTCTCAAATCTGCTCTGTATCCGCTCTTGATCCTTAGTCAAAACATTCCGATCATCGCTCTCGGTCCGTTGCTCATGGTATGGTTCGGTTTTGGCGTGCTGCCCAAGCTTATGGTCATTACTTTAGTATGCTTTTTTCCCGTGGCCGTAGCGGCTATGGACGGGTTGACACGGACAGACCGTGTGATGATGAACTATATGCGGATGTCGGGTGCTAGCCGCAGAGCTATTTTTATGAAGCTAGAGCTACCTCACTCCTTGCCGCAAGTATTCTCCGGCATCAAGATCGCTGCTACCTATAGTGTGATGGGTGCGATCATTGCGGAATGGATTGGGGCCAGTGAGGGAATTGGATATTATATGTTGCTGCAAAAATCTGCCTATCGCACAGATCTCATTTTTGCCGCTATCGGTATTATTGTTACACTCAGCTTGCTGATGTTTGTAATTATTCTACTACTGGAAAAATGGCTGGTTCGCTGGAAACCCGATCAAGAATAGCATCCATATTGAATTAAAAGCCTCAACGAAAGGACGTGGCACATATGAGTCTGCATCCGACGGATTTGACATCACCACACATGGCTGATGAACAGCAACGAGCCGGAGAAGCGCAGGTATTGACGTCTACTCCTCCTGCTTTGGAATTGGACGGGATCAGCCTCGCCTTCCGGGAAAAGCGAAGCTCACTGCCTGTATTGCAGGAAGTATCTCTCACCGTCAAGCCGGGAGAATTTGTCTCCCTCATCGGTCCGTCAGGCAGTGGCAAAAGCACGCTGTTTCACATTATCGGCGGGCTGCTTCAGCCGCAGCAGGGACGTATTCGTATGCATGGACGGGATATAACTGGTGAACGCGGGCATATCAGCTACATGCCGCAGCAGCCCGCTCTTTTCCCGTGGCGCACTACACTGGACAACATACTGCTCGGGCAGGAAAACGCACCGCGAAAAGATGCGGCAGCGAGCTCACGATCCGTCAGCGAACGTGAACGCCGCAAAGAAGCCTTGCAATGGCTTGAGCAGGTTGGACTGGGCAAGTTTGCGAAGGCATACCCGCATACGCTGTCTGGTGGCATGCAGCAGCGAGCGGCCTTTCTTCGCGCCCTGCTTAGCCCGCAGGAGCTAATGCTGCTGGATGAGCCGTTCAGCGCACTCGATGCGCTGACACGCGCAGATATGCAGCAATGGTTGTTGCAGATGTGGGAGAAGAACCGCCGCTCTGTGCTGTTCATCACTCACAGCATCGAGGAAGCCCTGCTGCTCTCCGACCGCATCTATGTGCTGTCAGCGCGACCTGCTTCAGTGGTGCATGTCGTAGACGTTCCTTTTCCCCGTCCGCGTAGGGAAGAAATCACCCTCGATCCACGCTTTGTGGAATGGAAGCGGACAATGACTGGCTGGATGCGTGAGGAGAAGTACAAACTGGACGATAACATAAACAACGCTGAAGGTGTACATAAAAACACCTCTGACGGCGGGGTAAACCATTATGAATGATTGGAACCTACGCGCTGCAAATAACTCGAAAGCGGCAGCAACCGTTCCCTTAATCGACGCGCACATTCATGTAGACAGTTACGCGCCGGAACAACAGGAGCCATTGCTCGCTTCGCTTGCCGACAACCACGTCGAAGCCATCATAGCTGTGTCCATGCATCTTGCCTCCAGTCAAGCCAACTTGCGCCTAGCAGAGCGTTGGCCCGGGCTGGTACGACCAGCCTTCGGCTTCCATCCCGAACAGGCTCTACCGCCACAAACCGAGCTTGACCTGTTATTTGACTGGATGGACGAACATGTACAGCAGATGGTCGCGGTGGGTGAAGTCGGCTTGCCCTATTACAATCGGCTGGAGGCTACCCGCAGTGGAGATGCTTTTGACCTCGCTCCCTATATTGCGTTGCTGGAGCGTTTTGTCCAATTTGCAAGCAAGCATAACAAGCCCGTCGTACTGCACACCGTTTACGAGGACGCAGATATTGCCTGCGACCTGTTGGAGCGTTACGGCGTTACGCAGGCGCATTTTCACTGGTTCAAGGGCTCGGCCGCCACGACTGAACGTATGGCCCGGAACGGCTATTATGTGTCCTTCACTCCGGATCTCCTGTACGAAGAAGAGATCCGCAGTTTGGCAAGACAATATCCATCTAATCAGGTTATGGCAGAGACAGACGGCCCATGGCCGTTTGAGGGTCCTTTTACCGGACAACAGACGCATCCATGGATGACTGCCGAGGTCATTCGCGCGTATAGCAAACTGACCCGTCAAGATGAGGCTGCTGTCCGTCAATTATTTTATGATAATACGAAACGCTTCTACTCCCTGTCTAATTCCTAAAGGCATATCAGCTATTTACGAAAAAGCTCACAATCACAGGCTTCTAGTCAAAGCAAAGAACCTCCTTATGTACGCGAAACTTCATGCGTAATTAGGGAGGTTCTTGTAATTTTAATTTTAAATATACATGTTACTCAAACACCACTTCACATGGAAGTATTTTTTGTCGCTATTCCACTTTTATTGCTTCAAGAAACCCTTCTGTTCCAAAAATGGCTTTAGCTGCAAGCGCGCTGGTTCGGTCAATCTCGTGGCCATTTGCTCAGACCAAGGTGTAGAGCGTTGACCACCCGTACGTTCCTTCAAATATTCGGCTGATGTGTGGTCGTATGCCTCTACAGCTTTCATCGTCTGATTTTTGTCGTAGCCGTTCATATGCAACACACCGGACAGCGGAAGACGTGGACGTAAGCCCGTTTCCTGATCCGGTACACCAATACACATCCCGAATACTGGATACACCAGCTCTGGCAGCCCTAACAACTCGGCTACCTCTGCTATTTTAGTACGAATGCCCCCGATGTAAACGATGCCCAGGCCCAGTGATTCAGCGGCCACCGCTGCATTTTGTGCGGCTAAAGCGGCATCGACGGTTGCAACCGTATAATTTTCGACGGACCCTTCGTAGGAAGGCTGCCCTGGCTGATGGTGAATCGTCACCTGCTTCAACCGATACAGGTCTGCGCACCATACCAGAAATGTTGGGCATTGCTCAACGTAAGCCTGCCCTCCGGCCAACTCGGCCAGTTTTGTTTTTAAAGCGGGCTCTGTAACGGCAATAACGGTATATGCCTGCACATTGCTGGACGAGGATGCCATTTGGCCAGCTGCCACAATAGCTGCGAGCTGCTCGTCGGTAATGGGGTCTGATTTGAATTTCCGTACAGACCGATGGTTCATCAACAAGGAAATCGTATCATTCATGACTGCTTCACTCCTAATCCATAATTTAAGCTCTTTATCTGCTTCAAGCTGTGAGTACGCGAAAAAGTTCTTGCATGCTTACATGGCACTCCTACAAATATTATGAAACTTTCGCCAGTGATAAGCAACCTAACGCAATGAAGGACGACACTATGGAATACATAAAATAAAAAACAACAAAAAAGCAAGCACACAGAAAGCCAAAATGGTGCGTGCTTGCTCCAAATTACAAATTGATCTTGCTGCGGAAATTTCCAGCAGCGTGCGTCTGCCTGATACATAACTACACTTACAGTTTCACCCGTTGGAGACGCAGCGCATTCAGTACGACCGAAACAGAGCTAAATGCCATGGCCGCTCCCGCCAACCATGGAGCAAGAAAGCCCAAAGCAGCAATGGGAATGCCGATCACGTTATAACCGAGCGCCCAAAATAGGTTTTGCCGTATGTTTGTCATGGTCCGGCGGCTCATTTCGATCGCGTCCGGAATGCTGTTCAGGTTACCACGCATGAGAGTAATATCGGCAGCCTCCATAGCTACATCCGTACCTGTGCCCATTGCCATCCCTATATGGGCTGTGGCCAGCGCTGGCGCATCGTTAATACCATCCCCGACCATGGCTACGATCTTGCCTTGTTCTTGAAGTCGTTTCACTTCTTTGGCCTTTCCTTCAGGCAGCACTTCCGCCAGCACACGTTCAATTCCCGCCTGGGCGGCAACGGCCTGCGCCGTCCTTTCATTGTCACCTGTAATCATGATGACTTCAATGTTCATTGCTCGCAAACGGGCAACAGCTTCCCGTGACGTTTCTTTAATCGTATCTGCCACGGCCACCAATCCGGCATAGGAACCATCCACAGCGACAAGCATCGCCGTTTTCCCTGCGCCTTCCAATTCATTCATTTGCTGCTCGACTGAATCATCAATCGCGATGGCTTCCCTGCTCATTAATCGACGTGTGCCCACCAATACTTGTTTGTCTTCCACATGGGCCTTCACACCATAGCCCGGAATATTTTCAAAATCCGTCGGATCCACTAACTCAATGCCTCGATCAGTAATCCCTTTTACAATAGCTTCCGCCAGCGGATGCTCTGAGCTTTTTTCTGCCGCACCGAGTAATCGCAGCAAATCCGTTTCAGTCAGGCTGCTTGCTCCAACCATAACATCCGTCAATTCTGGCTTGCCGTTCGTAACCGTACCTGTCTTATCCAAAATCACTGCGTTGACAGAACGGGTCATTTCTAAATGCTCGCCACCCTTGAACAAAATACCGTATTCAGCGGCACGTCCCGATCCTGCCATAATGGACGTTGGGGTAGCCAATCCGAGCGCACAAGGACAAGCAATGACGAGAACTGCAATCATTTTCTCCAATGACCCTGCAAAATCAGACGGTGTCACAAGGAAAAACCAGACGAGAAACGTCAACACGGCAACAGCAACAACGATGGGTACAAAGATCCCCGAAATTTGATCCGCAATCCGCTGAATCGGGGCCTTGGAGTTTTGCGCATCTTCCACGACCTTAATAATCCGGGCCAACGCCGTATCCCCACCTACACGCTCAGCCTGAATACGAAGTACTCCATTTTTATTGAGGGTGGCTCCTGTGACTGGGGAACCCGCTCCCTTTTCAACCGGAAGGCTCTCCCCACTTAACATGGATTCATCCACTGCCGAACGTCCATCCACGACCACACCATCGACGGGAATTTTCTCCCCTGGGCGCACAATAAAGATATCTTTTACACGCACTTGTTCGATCGGTATATCCAGCTCTTGCCCATCACGTACCACACGTGCCGTCGTCGCCTGTAGGTTCATCAGGCTCTTGATCGCCTCAGACGAGCGCCCTTTGGCTACCGCCTCGAACCATTTACCGACCAGTATAAGCGTAATGAGTACCGCACTTGTCTCGTAATACAGCTCTGGCATGGTCATGACAGGCATTCCCGTCATTCCCTCCATAGCATCGGATGGACGTAGAGTAAGGTACAAGCTGTAAAAATAAGCTGCAGACGTACCCAGAGCAACTAATACATCCATATTCGAACTGCCGTTGCGAAGCGCTTTATAAGCACCTACGTAAAACTGCCATCCAATAATGAACTGAATGGGTGTTGTAAGTACAAGTTGAAACCATGGATTCAAGAACAATTGCGGCACATAAATCCATGAGGTAAAGGAAAAATGAGCCACCATCGCCCACAACAACGGAAGCGACAGCACTGCCGATATCATCCACTTCCATTTTTTACGCTGGATATCCTTACTGCGGACATCTGCAATATTGTCCTCAGCACTCTGCGGGATCGCCCCGTAGCCCAGCTGTTCAATCTTGCTTACCAGATCACTAATCGTAGTACTCCCAGCAGCATATTCCACATGAGCTGTTTCCATCGCCAAATTTACCGTAGCACCTGTTACACCCGGTATTCGGTTTAATCCTTTTTCAATTCGAGCTGCACAGGCCGCGCAAGTCATGCCCGTCACATTCAAATTAGCTTCTTCACTCACAGTTCCAAAACCAAGAGAAGCAATTTTATCGCGGAATTCAGAGATTTCCACCTGCTTGGGATCATAGGATATGGACGCCTGCTCCAAAGCCAAATTCACATTAGCGTGCGCCACGCCGTCTATTCGATTTAAACCTTTTTCAATACGGCTTGCGCAGGCTGCGCAAGACATCCCCGTAATATGAAGCGTTGTATGCTTATCACCGTCAGTTGTACGGTTTTCCATGGTAGGCCTCCTCCCACATACCCCTGAGGGGTATGTTATGTTCAAAAAGAAAAAGCTCCTAATATGGAAGCTTTTCCTTCGAACAAATCTGTTCACGCATAAAGCATCTTAACCTTAAACAACATCATATCCTTGGTCTTCAATAGCTGTTTTCAGAGCCTCAACACTCAGCTTGGATTCGTCATATTCTACACTTACTTGTTTCGTTTCGAGGCTAACCTTACCGGTAGCGCCTACTTTCTCCAAAGCTCCTTCTACGGCTTTTACGCAGTGATTACAGCTCATGCCCTCTACGTTCAATGTAACTTGTGCCATATTTTCGTTTCCTCCTCAAGGGTACGTTCATACCCGTAATGTGTATACCTGCTACTTTTAACGGATTAGCTTCTTAACCGTCACCAGCAGTTCATCAATCACTTCCTGCTCTCCTGCCTGCATGCGCTCAATGACACAGCTTTTCATATGCCCTTCCAGCAATAGCTTGCCGACACCATTCAGGGCCGATTGAACAGCCGCAATCTGGTTCAGCACATCATCACAGTAGGTGTCCTTCTCAATCAAGCCCTTAATCCCACGAACCTGACCCTCAATACGGTTTAACCGGGTTACAAGGCTGTTCTTAAATTCCGCCGAATGATGACTTTTTCTAACTGTCTTTTCCCCATCTGTTCCACAATGAGTCCCGTGGACTTCAGTGTGGGAAACAGGTTGCTCCTCAGCCATACATCAGCCTCCTGTGTGGTGTATATGCATTCATGCTTTTGTTATATCACCATCATAATATACCCCCATGGGGTATGTCAACATTCCAATAAAATGTCACCTTTTCGCCTTAATTTTCGTCACTGTTTCTTCTCAAGCGATTTAAACTGATCAAAATAAGGCTGAAGCAGCTTCAAATGCCCCTCGTAATCTTCCCTTTCTCTTTCAGACAAACGATCTGGATACAATACCCCATTTTCGCCCGTTATGCGCGGAACATACTTATAAAACTCCGTGAACAAAACACGGAACTTCACAAATTCATCCTCACTTAATGCCTTTTTCGCATAGTCTAACTCCTCCTGTAAATCTATACGCTTAGGAGTTTGAAATTCCTCCAGATTCAATTTATCAAAGTACGTTTCCAGCTCGGCGGTTATCCGATTATACTCACGCTGTTCTTCGGCGCTTAAACGCTCCTTATAGAGCGTCCCGTTTTTGCCCGTTATTTTAAGATTATAGGCTCCCAGTTCCTTTAGTAATCCCATAAAAACACTAAACTCTTCCTTCGACAAACGTCCCTGTGCTTGTTGGAGCTACAAGCATTGTCATCTGATCTTCCTGTGCCAATCTAGCCACCTCCTTGCGCTGTTCGATCCTAATCCCCTCCTCTCTTTCGGCTCACACTATATATTGGAAGGCACGGGGAATATCGTTCGATTTTTTTGTATCAATAGGAGATGAGATAGTCTTTGCATATCTTTCTTTCCCGTTCATATCATCATTTTGATTTCGATTCTGATTCACAAACCTTCTCGTATGTACTTAAAACAGACACCTTCCCCTGCAATGGAAGCCGAAGATAGCTCGATTGTAGAACGATAAAAAAACTCCCGTGGTCTGAAGTGATTCATGCATCAGTCCATGGGAGTTTTCAGTTCAAATTGCCCTGTTTTAAGCCTTCGCGTGTGCTTCCTTGGCAAGTACAACAAAGCTTAACAACGCACCAAGCTCAGCTACAGCAATAACGACCGCCATCGGTACGGGGGTTGTTCCACTACCCAAGCCCACCAACGGTGAAGCAATGGAGCCCAGCAATAAAGGCAACAAGCCAAGCATGGCGGAGGCACTGCCTGCGGAACGCTGCTGACTCTGCATTGCCAGTGAAGTCGTCGTTGTACTCACAATACCTACGCAAGATACGACAAAAAACATCGGAATTAATACAGCGAACAATTGGCCTCCGGTAAAAGCTACGGCAAGCAAGCTGATCCCGGCTACAGCCGCAATCACCAGGCCCGACAAGAGCAACTGTCGTTCGCTAAATCGACCTACGAGTCTACCGGTTAATTGGGAGAACAGTACAATCCCCAAGCCATTCACCGCAAAAATGATGCTATACATCTGGGGAGAAACCCCGAAAATATCCTGAAGCACGAAAGGCGAGCCGGCGATGTACGCGAACATCGCCCCCGTAATCAGCGCCTGCGAAAGGGCATAGCCCATAAAACGTCGATCCGCAAACAGATGACCGAGTGTTCCTAGCGTCTGCTTCAAGCCACCGGATGAACGGCGATTCGTTGGCAACGTTTCTGGAAGACCCAATACGACGGCAATCAGCATAGCTACACCAACTACACATAGCACCATGAATACACCGCGCCAGGAAACAAAATTCAAAATGGCACCGCCCAGCACAGGTGCAGCAATGGGAGCCACGCCATTCACCAACATGAGCAGTGAGAAAAAACGTGTCAGTTCTTTGCCCGAGTACAGATCACGTGCCACAGCTCTAGAAATTACGATCCCCGCTGACCCCGTAAGGCCTTGGATAAACCGAAGCGCAATGAGCACACCGATATTCGGCGCAAACACACATAACAGCGATGCTGCAGCGTACAAAATTAACGAGATAACCAGCGGTCCTCTGCGCCCCCTCACATCGCTAAGCGGACCAGCAACGATCTGACCAACGGCCAGGCCCAACAGACAGGCTGTCAGACTAAGCTGTGCCAGCGAAGTCGTCGTATGCAAATTGTCGGCTAAAGTAGGCAGTGACGGCAAATACATATCTATGGACAACGGTCCGAAGGCACTTAAAGCACCCAGGACAAAGGCAATCCATAATATCCGTGATTTGGTCATATCTGCGGCAACCATTACCGTATTGGATAACCGGTTCATGATAATAATCATCCTTTTCACTAAGATGTAAATATTGACTTCAATATGTTATGATATCATTCATTTCGCCTGGCTTCGAATAATTACACGCTAATCCGCATTTTTTTTTCAAAACTGCTATAAATCAGGCAGGAATTTACCAATTTCAGGTCGAATTATCAGGGTAACCAAAACAAAAAATTTGTAGAATCTGGAGAATGATAATGGTCTATGATGGAGTGTTGCTGGGTCTCATTGTAGGTCTGTTCAGAGGAGGCTGGCGGCAAGGTCTGATTCGTTTCAGTCATATTCGCCTTATAGCCGGCTGGATGTTCCCGCTGCTGCTGGTGGTTCAATTTATTATTTTCTATGCTCAGGAAAAGTGGGCTTGGCTAGCAGCCATGAACGGGTATCTATTTATGGGAATCTACATGATCGGATTGATATTTCTCTGGTTGAACAGACATCATAAGGGCTTCAAGCTTATTTTAATCGGCGTATTAATGAATTTTATCGTGATGGCGGTAAATGGTGGCAGAATGCCGGTCTCGTTGAGCGCTTCAGAGGTGCTTGGTCCCTATTATACAGATATGCTGAAATCCGGAAGCGTCATCTCGAAACATTACATGATGGATGCGAGCACACGTTTATCATTTCTTGGTGACATCATCCCCCTATCCAAGCCCTATCCTCGCACACAGGTGATTAGTATTGGAGATGTCGTCATGAACTTCGGGATGTTCCTGTTTATCCAAAATGTGATGGTCGTGAACAGAATTAAGGATAATCAACAAGAAACCAACCCCCACCACGCCTAGTTCAGATCTTATTCCAAGGAAGGGAGGGAACCTTATGAAAAACCTGAAATACTCCCGTGTGATTATCAATGCTATTATCGTTGCTTCTGTCGTAATCGCTTTGACTTCCGGTTACAAAATCGGAGGCTAGTCACCGATAAGATAAAAAGGGAAGCACAGGCTCAACAAAACAGGCTGGATTCCGGCCTGTTTTTTCATGTGAAATTTTCGATTACAAAATTGTAAATTATCTCATTCACCCCTGGTAGCTTTGACATCAAGATACGACAAGGCAGGAGAAGAAATGATGAGTATATTAAAAAAGCTGCAAGAACGGGTTACCACGACGGGAATATACGTGTTTTTCATATGCATGGCCGGCCTGATCGTCCTCTTGTATTCGAACCATTGGTCCTTTTTGTATTATTCGACGACAGAGTGGGTCACGATCTATTCCCTGTTGGGAGCAGTTCTGATTTTGGAGCATTTTACATTCCAGCTACCACCAGCCAGTAACAAGCAGTCCATGGATTCCTCCGTGTATCTCGCTTGTATTTTTGTGCATGGGACTGAAATCGCCATTTTGATTTTGCTGTTCAATGTGGTCATTGCTGCGTTTCGGCACACAGAGCTATCCTGGTGGAAGCATGCCGTCAATTTTTCCATTTACGCACTTGCTATCTTCCTGTCTTCCACCGTATTCGAACTAAGCGGCGGAACGCAGGGAGCTTTAAGCGAGGACCATTTTGCTTCCTACCTGCTCGCATTAATCTGCTACTTTACGGTGAACACAATCACCCTGGGCATCTACTTTTATGTCGCATATAAAGGATCTTTCAATGAGCTCAAACAAGCTTTTTTGGCCGAATCCCTACTTGTATACTTATGTACACTCATCCTGTCTTTGGTGTTGACCACGCTGATTTATTATAACGGCATTTTAGGACTTTTGCTGTTCCTGGGGCTAAGCATGCTCTTATCCCACGCATTCAAGCAAATGTTCACAATGTATCGTGAGATTGAGGAAAAAGCCAACACAGATCGCAGAACAGGACTGTACAATCATAGCTACTTTGAAAATACACTTGAAACTGAATTGAATGTATCCAGATCGCAGAACACTCCCCTAAGTCTCGCGCTGATTGATATTGATGATTTCAAAAAATACAATGATCATTTCGGTCATCTCAAGGGCGACCAACTCCTGGGTTTCCTCGGTGAGTTTCTTAAAAAGGAAACGTTCGGCACTCCTATTACCGTATCCCGTTATGGTGGAGAAGAATTCACTCTGCTTATGCCTGATCATACCGCTGAACAAGCCTATGAAAAAGTCAATGCTATCCGCAAAAAACTGAATGATTCTCGTTACGAGGGAGTCGAAATCTTCCCACACGGTTGTCTGTCCTTCTCCGCAGGCATTGCACAAAGCCGCATTGACATCTACGACAAATCACAGCTGGTCGATCTAGCGGATAAAGCACTGTACTACGCCAAGAAACAAGGCAAAAACATCGTTCATACCCACGGCAGTCTAAATGAAGTGGAACGCGAGGTCGATCTGGGACAGGATATTCGTGATCTGGAGCAGCAGCTTAACCTGTTCTTGTACAAGGATATTAACACCTTCAAGCATTCCAAACGGGTATTCAGATATGCAGCCGACATGAGCGATGTGCTTCAGCTCGGGCCGAAGGAGAAGCGGCGTTTTTTACTGGGAGCTCTCATTCATGACATCGGAAAACTGGAAATACCCTGGAATATCCTTAATAAAAAAGAGAAGCTATCCGGCGAGGAATGGCGGATGGTACAAGCCCATGTCATGTGGGGCAAGCGTATTGTCGAGGCCAACGATCGATTCATAGATTTAGTTCCTTTTGTGGAACTGCATCATGAACGTTATGACGGGGGAGGCTATCCATTCGGCTTTAAGGGTGAGCAAATCCCAAGGCTGTGTCGGATGCTGACAATTATCGACTCTTTTGATGCGATGACAACGGAGCGTCCCTATCAACCGACCAAAACGTTCGAGGAGGCCATCGAAGAATTGCGTACTTGTTCAGGTAGCCAATTCGATCCCGAACTAACGGCTATTTTTATCCAATATATTCAACATAAACAACCTGCTTTCACACAGTCTGTAGAAGCAGGTCTCTAATGTCTTATAGCCTCCTCATCTTACCACCTACCGTGAACGAAATCCCCTGGATTTTAGTTACGGTAGTTTTTTTCATATAATAGGCATTTTGCATACTGCAGATTATTTCAAATTTCATATAAATGTCATAATTTGCTCCATCTATTCCCGTTATATGCACTATGATTAAGATAGGAATTGGATTGTCCGTATAAAATGCTACAAATGAGGATATCCTCGCTTCAAGTAATCGAGAGAAGGTGACTTCACAGGCATGTTGCAACTGTCTAGACCAGCCCGTGCGGCTTGTCTTTTATTGCTGTGTCTCCCTCTTCTGCTCCTGTTTCCTCACTTATCATGGGCTCATGCATTTGTCGTTGAATCCAGTCCAACCGAAAATCAGGTTCTGGACAAGTCTCCTTCCCAGGTGACCATCACCTTCAACGAAGATTTGCAGTCTGCCTTCATGTCCATCAAAGTGACCGATGAAACAGGCAAGCGGGTCGACACAGGAAAAGCACAGCTCAACCCAGAGCACCCATCCACCATGGGAATCCAATTGATTCCAGGGATGAAAAGTGGAATTTACACCATCACTTGGAGAGCTTTGTCCGCAGATGGACATCCAGTCAATGGAGTGATTCCATTTCAAGTAGGCAGCGGTTCCAATACATCTCCCCATCAAGCTACCGCTTCTGAAGGCTCTGGGACATCACGAATCGACTTAATCGCTGTCCGTTGGCTTTTTTACATAGGGCTATCGCTGCTTTTTGGAGCGATTTGTTTCCGGCTGTTCCTCTTACCAAACATAAACCGCGACAGGAACCGCAATGAACAGCAGGTGCTTAGTCAGCGGC
Organism: Paenibacillus ottowii; assembly: GCF_006874425.1. Taxonomy (GTDB): domain Bacteria; phylum Bacillota; class Bacilli; order Paenibacillales; family Paenibacillaceae; genus Paenibacillus; species Paenibacillus ottowii. The sequence continues at coordinate 48,447 of NZ_VIJZ01000013.1, read as the reverse complement.
CCTCTGACACATTACCCCGCTGGACTAAGCTGCTATGGAGTGGCTACGGCATAACGTCTGCCGCCATTTTAATCAGCCTACCACTTCAGGCGTCTTGGGATGCCGGAGTATCCATCGGAGAGGGCTTTTCACTCCCCATTCTGGGAGAAGCCCTTCAATTTACGGGGGCGGGGCAAATCTGGTTTATCCAGATGATTCTCGTGCTGCTTCTGAGCGTAACGCTAATTTATGCGATCGATCCCAGCATTTCCAATCGTCAGCGCTATGTGTGGGGATACTGCTCCGTTCTACTAACGCTCGGCCTTATGCTGTCTAAGGCTTTTGTCGGGCATCCAGCAGCGGCTACCCATCCGGCTCCAGCCATTGTGGCAGATTTCGTTCATCTTGCGGCGTCTGCCTTTTGGATCGGTTCGCTTGCCGTCATGGTGGTGTGCCTGCCTGTTGCCGGATCGGAGCTGCCTGTATCCGGGCAGGCAACTCTGCGACAAGCCGCTCTGCGCCGCTTCGCTGGCTGGGGCATGGCGATGGTGGCGGCGCTGCTCGCCACTGGTATATATGGAGCCGTGCTGTACATACCGACTCCCTCCATGCTGCTGAACACGTCCTACGGACTCGTTCTGCTCGGCAAAGCAGCGCTACTGCTAGTGATGCTGGTCTTTGCAGCCGGCCAGTTCCGCAGCGCTCGGCAAGCAGCGGCGAGCAAGCGAGCCGCCGGAGGATTGCGTGCCGAGCTGTCCGTCGGCCTGCTCGTCATGCTGTTGGCAGCAGTGCTCACTCACCTGTCACCCGGTCAGGCACCTGCCGTACCGTTTGAGGAGACTCGCACTACTAGCGAATACAGCGTTACACTGGCAGTTAGCCCAAATGCTGTGGGCAGCAATGAATTCAAGGTATCCGTTCAGGATAGCAAGGGTACTGCCGTTTCAGGTATCCAGCAGGTCACATTAACGCTTACTCCATCCAATCCTGACCAAGACCAACAGGAATTCGTTCTGCCTGTGAAGCAGCAACAGCCCTTCCGCAGTCAGGAATTGATAACCTCCGAAGGAACATGGGCAGTCAAGGTACATGCCCTGACGGCATCACTCGATGCAGTTGACGCGGAATTTACCCTACAGGTAGGCGGTAAAAAATAATTATTTTATGTTATAAGGGAGCGAAATAAAGATGAATAAAACGATTCAAACAGCAAAATCCAGGTTTTCCAGGTTAGCAACCTCGATGGGCTTAATCGCGGCTGGTGCCTTGCTTTTTGCAGGTATGGCCAGTGCGCATGTGACGGTCAAGCCTTCCGTTTCACAGCCTAATGCGTGGGAAACGTACACGTTGAAAGTACCTGTGGAAAAAAACATTCCAACCACCAAAGTCGCTTTAAAAGTTCCTAAAGAGGTCGTCTTCAAACAATACGAGCCTGTACCGGATTGGAAGGTAGCCACCGAAAAAGACAGCTCTGGCAAAATAACCACCGTCACCTGGACGGCTGAAAAAGACGGCATTCAAGCGGGACAGTATCAACGCTTCAGCTTTGTCGCCCAAAATGCAGACCAGAATACCACAGCAGCCTGGAATGCTTTCCAATATTACAGTGACGGAAGTATTGTGGAATGGACCGGTGATGAAGGAAGTAACAATCCTCATTCCATTACCACAATTACAGCGAATACCACACCCGAAACTTCTGCTTCTGCCGCAGACAGCGGACATGATTCAGCAGGCACAGCAAAGGGCCATGCGAGCACAGATACAACTGAAGATAGCGGCAGCTCGGCACCGACCTCGGATAATGCTGCTCAGGCTACGTCTGCCGCTTCTGCTCCAGCCAGCTCTGCTGCACAGACAACAGCACTGGTCCTCTCGATCATCGCAGTCGTGCTTGGTGCGGCAGCAGTAGGCATTGCACTCAAGCGACGCAAGTAATTCATTCATAACAACAAAGCCTTACATGTAAAAAAAGCTGGTGCCATTCATTCAGGCACCAGCTTTTTTTATAATGATCTCATCCTATCTTTTCACATTCACCTATCTATCATTTTTTTGGTAAAATGATAGAAACCTCACGATTCTAACATGATAGCATTGCAATCTATTGAGCATAGGAGATCATAGGATGAAAATCGTAAATAAGGCTCTGTTATCTAGCGCTATCCTTTTGAGTACTGCAGCGGGCATCTATAGTCCCTTAGCCCAAGCGGAGGCGGGGAAGATCAGCATCATGTTGGACGGATATCCATTGCCGTTCCCTGTACAGCCTGCCATGATGAACGGCACGACGATGGTTCCTTTTCGCGCTATTTCTGAGTCTCTAGGCATTACAGTAAAATGGGATCAAGCCAGTCAAAGCATCACCGCTACCAAAGCACAAGGCAATGCAACCAAGCAGGTGGTTCTCAAAATGGGGAGCCGTGATGCCACAGTAGACGGACAAACCGTTCAACTAACAGCCGCACCGCAAACCGTACGCGGAAGCACAATGATTCCGTTGGGCTTTTTCGGGCAGCAGTTTGGAGCCACAGTGAACTGGAATCAGGGAACGCGAACGGTCTCGATTACATCGCCACGTGAAGCTATGTATACTGTGGGCTTTTATGCGCTGTCTTCCTTTGACCAAAAATCCAAAATACAGGATTTTAACGCAGTTGCCTTCGGCTGGAGTCGAATTGATACGAACGGACAGTTCACGACGACCGGCAAAGAATATAAATGGCCTCAAGCTGCCGGAGCTGTAACGCCTGAGTCTATTCTACAGGAGGCAGATAGCCAGGGGACTTCCCCTTACCTGATGGTTTATTCTGTCGACGGCAATCACGAGCTAACTAAGGTTTTGGAAAGCGCGCAGCTTCAAGAACAGACCATTTCTCAAATCGTCAGCACCGCCACCAATAAGCAGTTCAAGGGCATTACGTTAGACCTTGAAGGATTGGGATGGAGCGGCGATAAAGCTAAAGCGCGTTCAGACTACAACGCCTTTATTAAAAAGCTATCGGCCAAAGCGCATCAGGCCGGGCTCAAGCTCACCGTCGTTCTGCATCCGCTGAACAGCTCTTACTCTGGCTATGACTACAAAACGCTAGGCAATCTGGCGGACGACCTGATCATCATGGCCTATGATTATGGACAAAAGGCTACGCCTGAGCCTTTGGATAAAGTGGATGAAGCCATACAACTGGCCTTGAAGGAAACCTCACGGGACAAGCTCATTTTGGGGATTTCAATGGGTAGCGAAAAAGACAGTACCGTTAACGCCAAGATCGGTTTAGCCAAACGTTATGACCTCAAAGGAATCGCTATCTGGCGCTTGGGCATCATTGGAGAAACGGCCTGGACGCAGATGAACGAAGCCATCGAGTTTAAATAAGTGTACCTGACCTTATTCCGCCCGCTAATGATTTCTTAGGCGTCTTCTATGAAATCATTTGGCGGGCTTTCTTCATGCCCTTTAACAAAAATCCTTGCCCGATTTGGAAGTTGTCGTTACAGGCTCGCAACCCTGTTCTCCATAGAAGATCCCCCAGTCTCTCATAAAATCCAGCAACGGCCTTAACGTTTCTCCCAACGGGGTAAGCGAGTATTCTACACGGGGTGGGTTCTCATTATAAATTTCACGGTGTACAATGCCATCTCTCTCCAATTCACGCAGCTGCAAGGTTAGCATCCGCTGTGTAATATTAGGCAAGGTCCGTCGAATTTCGTTATAGCGCCGTGGTCCTGTGGTCAAATGATACAAAATGACCCCCTTCCACTTGCCTCCAATCACCCCGACGGTTTTGGCTACCGGACATCCAAAATTAACGCTAACCGCATGTTCCGTCTCCCGTGGCATGTATACCCCTTCTTTCTGCTGGAATGTGTAACCAATAGCCTCAGATGTATGACAAGGAACAAATATGTGCGTACTTGTTCCCTGCAAAAACTTTCTATATGATAACTATATATTCGATATTAGCTCTCATTATAGTAGCAGAAAATCCATAGAGCACCAACTAACCCCATATCAAAAGGAGTACATTTTATGTCCAATACATCAGCTAAAAAGCAGGAAATTCTGGATGCCTTTCTATTCAGACATGCCACGAAGGAATTCGATCCTAATCGCATCATACCGGAGGAGGATTTTCAATTTATTCTCGAAACCGGTCGCCTCTCCCCTAGCTCTGTAGGATTTGAACCGTGGCAGTTTGTGGTCGTACAAAATCAAGCATTGAGAGAAAAGCTGGCGGCAGTGTCCAGTGGCGGTCAAAAGCAGATCCCAGCGGCCAGCCATGTCGTTCTGATTTTGGCACGTAAGGATGTCCGCTATGATTCTCCTTACGTAGAGTACATGTATAAAGAGGTTAAGGGTATGTCTGACGAAGACTTTGCCTCACTACCGGGCCGCTATAAGATTTTCCAAGGTGAAAGTCAACGCCTGCTGGAAAACGAACGCACGTTATTTGACTGGGCCTCCAAGCAAACCTATATTGCCTTGGGCAATATGATGACAGCGGCAGCTCAGATTGGCATTGATTCCTGTCCAATTGAAGGTTTTAACTATGATCAGGTGCATGCCATTTTGGAGGAAGAAGGACTGCTGGAGAACGGGCTACTGGATATTTCAGTCATCGCTGCCTTCGGTTATCGTGCTCATGAACCCAAGCGGGAAAAATCCAGACAACCCCTGGAGAAGATCACGCGCTGGGTTCTGTAATATTCGTCCAATATTGTTAGTCAATTTTTAAGTTTGGCACAACTTGAACAGGCGGGCTCGCGGTCAGTCATCTTAACGATGGCCTATCGTAGCCCGCCTCTTTATTTAAATTTTTTTTCTTCTACAACTGTTTGCTTATAGCCGTAGTCAAGTTATCCTATATAATAAGATGTATCTGCCTAAAAAGGAGTACAGTACACGTGGAAAGATCAGAGATATTGACAAGGATTGTTATTGTCGATGATGAAGAGTTAGCTTTGGATTATATGAAGCGTCTGCTTGGCGAGTTACAAGGCATACATATTGCAGGAGCTTTTACGAATCCATTCGTGGCTAAGGACTATATTCTACTTGATGATATAGATATAGCTTTTTTGGATGTAAGACTTCCAGGGATCAGCGGAATTGAATTAGCACATCAAATTTTGGAGCACAAACCCCATATTCAGATCGTTTTTGTTACGGCTTACGATAAGTACGCTATTCAAGCCTTCGAGCTTAACGCACTGGATTATCTGCTCAAGCCGGTCACGACAGAACGTCTTATTAAAACCATGAATCGCATTCTGAAGCGTGACGATCAAGCTGCCTCCATGCCTGAGAATCAGCCTTCTGTTCTTCAATTACAGGTTTTTCAATATGTCGTCTTCACATTACCGGATCAGCCACCCACTGTTATTCAGTGGAGGACTAAAAAGACCCAGGAACTGTTTTTGTACTTGCTCCAGAATCATGACCAATGGGTTCGTAAATCAGCCTTGATTGAATTACTATGGCCAGAATATGAAGAAGATAAGGCCTACTCTCTTTTATATACAGCCGCTTATTATATTAGAAAAACGATAGCGCCGTATCATTCCTTTTTAGAGATTTCCAATACTAATGGCGGTTATATTTTGCATACGCAAAACGTACTGTTAGATACAGAAAGATGGGAATCTCTCCTGGCATCCGCTCCACAGATGAACAAGGAATCCATCCCTTATTATGTAAAAATGATGGAGCTTTACAAAGGGGACTATTTACAAGAATATGATTTTTGGTGGGTTGAAAGTGAACGCCAAAGGCTGCATAAAATGTGGTTATCCATATCATTAAAAATGGCAGAATGGTACAGAGGGAACTCCCAGCCTGAAGAGGCGATCTCTATTTATGAGGGCATCTGTAGTCGTCACCCCCAAGAAGAGGAAGCCTACTGGGGATTAATGAAGACCTATGCTGAGATGAATAAAAATAGCTTAGTGATCAAATGGCATGGTTTATTATCATCCGTCTTATGGGAAGAGCTTCATGAGAAGCCCAATGAACAAATTACAAATTGGTTTAAAGAGTGGCAAATGGCTCATGCCTAATTTCACGACTGGGAATCCTTCTCCGTACCCGTAGAGTCCCCATTAGAAGCGTCACTTACTTCGCCTCGTTCTGTATAGGACCTACGGGACAGAGATATTATATTTCTTGTCTTTGTACCTGGGGAACATGGAAGCTTACCGTTGTACCCTGGTTGGGAAGACTACTAATAGATAATCCTTTACCGTATACTTGCTTCAAACGTCGATCTGTATTCCGTAATCCTATCCCGTTGTCCTGTTCTTGATGAGGACTCAGCAGACGGTCCAGTTCCTCTTGACTCATGCCCACACCATCATCAATGATCGCTATTTCTGTGTCATCCTCCCGCTGCTGAATACGAATGCACAATGTTCCTCCATGGATCCGATTCATGATACCATGCCTGATTGCATTTTCTGCAAGTGGCTGAATCGATAACGGTGGCAATAGTAAGAATATATCTTCGTCTACTTCCCATACAATATCTAGTCTATTCCCAAAGCGTTCCTTCTCTATATAAAGATAAGATTTCAGGAGAGCAAGCTCATATTCCAGGGATACGACTCTATCTAGATTTTGAGGGTTAAAGCTTGATCTTAAATATTTGCCGAACTCTTCAATCAGTTTCACCATTCTGGTGTGATCCACATGACTTAAGGATGCAATGGTATTCAAGGTGTTAAACAAAAAATGAGGTTTGATTTGTGCCTGTAACCATGCAGCCTCCATCCAAAGCCTCTCCCTTGCGGACTTTTTAACGTCAGTCAAGGCACGGACCCTTGATTTCAATTCCATGGAATCCACAGGCTTCATAATATAATCATTGGCCCCTGCAAGAAATCCCGTATACAAGTCCTCCTGCTGACTACGTGCTGTCAACAGCAACACAGGCAACTCCGAAATGCTAAAGTATTCTCTCACACGCCGAGTTAACTCATACCCCGACATTTCGGGCATCATGACATCAGCTATAATTAAATCCCATTCCCGATGATCCAGCCTATTCAAGGCATCCTGGGCACTGGTTACAGTGACAAGGTCGTAAGAGTCCGAGGCGAGAATACCCTCTAACACCCTTAAATTAACCGGATCATCGTCTACTGCGAGTATGGCAGATCGTGCAGAGCCTGCCGCAACCTGCATTACAGCTTCATTCTGTAGAGCTATAAAATCAGTACCTGCTTCTTCATCGATACACACCTGCTCGTTATCTCTTGATTCTTCTGCGGTAGGTGAGGGATCGAGCGGTAGTGTGAAAGAAAAGGTTGAGCCTTGACCAAGTTCAGAGCTTACACTCAAAGATCCTCCATGAAGCTCCACCAATTGCTTGCTGATACTCAACCCAAGTCCAAGCCCATCCCCAATAACCGTCAAATGGGAATTTCCTTGTTCATATGGACGAAATATTCGCTTTTGCGTCTCCTCATCCATCCCAACGCCAGTGTCACGCACCTGAATACTGGCCATTTCGCCTTGGGTGTGTGCGTGAACGGAAATGGTACCCTCAGCAGTATGTTTAACAGCATTGTGAAGGAGATTGAACAGGATTTGAATTACTCGGTTTTCATCCGCTAATACATTCGGAAAATCAGCAGGGATGTTAACTACCATGTTTAGAGGTTTCCCATCTGTCATGAATTGAAGCATATCCAACACACCTGAGGCTACAGCCTTGGGCTTCAAGCTTCTTTTTTCCAGAATAATATCCTTTTCACGCAGACGTGTAACATCCAGCAAATCATTCAATAATAAGGACATACGGCGACCGACCGTAACGAGCAATTGCATGTTTCTCCTGTTGGGTTCATCCAGGGCGCTGCCCTGATTCTCCAGTACAGTCTGTGCTATATTGATCATCCCATGTAGAGGATTCCGCAGCTCATGAGAGGTGTTGGCTAAAAATTCATTTTTCACCTGATCAGCGCGCTGCAATCTGTCCGACAGCCTTCTCAGTTCAGCATTCGTATTAAAAAAACGCTTGAACCAATAGGATGCAAATGCCACAAAAGCAAGCACAATATCCCAAGGATAATAGGGGAGATCATTCGTCTTGAAAATGCCCCACAGCATGCTGGATGCAATGCTAATGGATGCTAGCAACAGAAAAACAGCCTCTTTTTGCCCTCTGAATGTTCTAAGAAAAGCAAGGGAGGGAACTGTAGCACATAGAGTAATAGCCGGTAATGCGATAAGAACCATAAGAAATGCATAAAGGCTGGATGCAGGTGCAAGTAACACCAAAATCGCAAAACAACAGTGGCCTATAAAAACAATCTGAATGATTCGGGATCGAACCAACAGAGACTGCGCCAGCTTCAGTACACACATGCCTATTCCAATATAGGAAAGGGTGGTTATCTTTAACGAAAGACCCAGATTAATGGGGAACCAGTCCAATAAAAGCTTGTCATCGTCTGTCAGGATGGATAATACCGTGCAGATTACAATTCCCGCAAAATACAGAAGCGCCTTCTTTTGTGGATTCATAAAAAATATAACGACTATATATAACCCGTGAAGCAGCAAAATAATACATACCATAATTTGCATTGCGATCGTGAAGTTGGTTCGGCTATTCACAGCATCCGCGCTTCCAAAAATGATAGGCTTCATAATTCCTCCACTAGCGGAGAAATCAAAATTGGATACTTGGATGACAATCTCAATGGCCTGCCTGTTCGCATCAAACATGGCAGAGAATGGAACGGTTGTTCCTATATGCTGTTCGACCTTGCTAGAGACCTGACCACTATGACTAATTAAACGGCCGTTGACAAATATGTTGGATGCCGTACTGATCTTCCCGATCCGAAGTCCGTATAAAGTGTCCTCTGACCTGTCACTCAAAATAAGCAGCCGATAGGTTCCAACACCATATGCCTTATGATCCTTAGGAGATACCGACTCACTCCATAATCCTGGTACCTGGATGGTCTGGCGCTGCTTCTGCATAAGTAAGGATTTCAGTTCGGCAGGAGAAGATAAAGTTCCAGGATAAAACTCCCACTCCCCATTTAATGGAAGGGTCTTGATCTGCTGTAAATTTACGCCCCTCAGATCTAGAATTCCTGCCTTGGCCCGGGGATAATCCTGATTGTGGTAATAATCAAACCACAACAAACGCAAGCCAATAATCACGATCAGGAATAACAGCGTAATTAAAAAAAAGTTCCGCTTATTCATCCACTCGTGATCCGGCACCATACTTCAACGTACCGTTGCCGGGCTCTCATCTGAACCAGCAGCATTGGATGGTGACCAATCCTCATATTTTCACAACCTTATCTACACAAATTTCATTATCGTTCCTGAGCACAGATTGCCCGTGCTATTCAAGCAACATACGAACCCCAGTAAGCACAATTCCAATCAGAAAGCCTGTAAGCGCACCGTTAATCCGAATCCATTGTAAGTCCTGCCCCAGCTTGTCCTCCATTAAAGCGATCAGTGAAGCATCATCCATTTTATTTACATTTTCCCGAACCAGATTACCAATTTGGCTATGGTTTGCTTCCACTACTCCGGTAACACCTGCTACGATCCACGTGTTGATCTTGTCCAGCAGCTCCGTATTTCTCCATACATCAGATAGCAATTGATCCAGTAAGGGTACAATGTATGTCGTTACATAACTGGCATCCTCCATGTAATCCAGCAGATGATGGCGAAGCTCTTCGAGCTTCTCGGATATAGCTGCATCACCTTCCCAGGAATCAATCAAGGTGTTTTTCCAGTGATTCAGCCCCTCCCTGACCGTATCTTTGGCTGCCAGATGGATCAACTGTGTGTTGAACCCATCCAGGACGGCCTGACGACGCGAATGTCCTTCAACTTGAAGCTCCGCTACGCGGTCCAGCAAAAAGTGACGAATCATCTCGCCCATACGCTCCTCATTCAAATACCCAAGGAAGGCGTTCAGGGCAAACTGCATGAGCCCGCTGACCTGCAAGCCGCTAACAGCCTGCATCCCCAGAGTGCCAAGCGTAACACCGGTTTCTGGCCGCAGTAGCCAGGACTCCGTCTGCTCCAGCGCATAATCCAACGCCCGTTGGTCATACTTTCGCTCGCCAGCTTGCCGGGCGAGTGCCTCTAGCAATGGCCCTATATCGAATTCAGTCGCCTGTCGCTTAATCCCGATTGTGATGACCGGGACCAGCTCTGCTATCGGAAGCGAACGGACAAGTTGCTTGGCAAGAACATCTATGAAAGTGACCGCTTCGGGCGTACGTATTCCTTTTTCCACACTTTTCAGCACCAGCTCAGCCAGTTTAATCTCGGCAATTTTAGATGCAATGCTTTCTTTATGAAGCAAATTGTTTTCGACCGTGTTAACCAAGGCATCGGTCAGCTTTCCCCGATTTTTGGGGAGAAGCGCTGTATGTGGAATCGGAATGCCCAGCGGGTGACGGAATAACGCGGTTACGGCAAACCAGTCTGCCAATCCTCCTACAAGTCCGGCTTCAAAAGATCCGGCCAAAAGACGGGCCCAGCCAAATTGTTGAAAAGGTAACGTAGCAGCAAATCCCGCTCCCATCATCACAAGTGACCAAGCTGCTGCGGTTTTTGTGTTTTTTGTTTTTCCCATCCTGTAGTCCTCCAAACTGACTGTAAAATTTGTTTCATTACATCCGTAGTACCATCATATCATTGCCTGTACAGATACCAAAGGTTGCTGTACTCTCTTGTCAACAAATTGCATGATATTTAAAATTTGCACATTAGCTTAAATCGAGTTCGCATAACCACACTTATCCATACATTTTCGTGAATAATATCTCCACAATAAAACTACAACTATTTTCTAACAAAATGAGCCCTTTGAATCATTTTGTCGAAATATGGTCCCATTTTCCTGAAACCGAAAGGATATATACCTCAAAAAGTGGAATTGCAAGACTATGACATATGCATTGAGGAAACTAATTTTCCTAACTTTATCCTTCATTTCATGAAGTTAAGAAATGAATTCCAGAAGGACCCTGTCCTTTTCAAACAGGTGCTTTCTGGTTAATTTTGTTATATACTATATAGCCTCAAATCGATACATGAATATACTTTAATGTGATAAAATAACCTTTGTAAATGGGAACTCCGGTTCTAAAAGGATATTCGTGAAACAAACTACAATTGTCTTACTAAAATTGTTCTTTTGTAAAGGAATTGGATATGACAACAAACCAAAAAAATACTCAGTATGTCTTGAGCGAAGATCCAGTTGCAATTATATGTACACCCTCTGCTTTCGCTAAAAAATCCCTCTTTTATATACAGGAAATAGGCTATTTCAAAACAGATGCTTATGTAATGGAACGGCAAAAGCTTACCTCTTTTTTGCTCCTTTTTACCCTGTCCGGAAGAGGGGAATTGCAATACCGGGGCAAGGATTATATATTGAAACCTCATGATATGCTTTTTATTAATTGCGAAGAATATGTACAGTACAAAGCTTCCTGTCAGAAGACATGGGAGTTTATTAGCGTGAACCTTAATGGCAATCTTATTGACCATTTCTACGAACAGTTCGATAAGCACAATAAGCCTGTAATTTCAGTACAGGATTCAAGTGTAGTATTGGACAAGCTGCGCACCTTGTTACATGTGCAGCCAGAAAGAAGCTTATCTTCTGAGCTACTCTCATCCAAAATAATCGTTGAGTTATTAACGATTATTCTACAGCACCCTTACAGCAATCCCAATGCAAATTCAGATGGGACTGCAGAGGTGCGCAAGGTAAAGCAATATCTGGATCAATCCTATTGTGAACGGATCACGCTGGATTCGCTAGCAGACATGTTTGGTCTAAACAAGTTCAACCTGGCTAAAAACTTTAAAAAACAGGTTGGCTTTTCCCCTATTGAGTATCTTATTAATGTTCGTATCACGGCTGCTCAAGGCTGGCTTAAAACTAGTGATGTAGCTATTGTGGATATTGCACAGTATGTAGGCATTCCCAACACAAGTCATTTTATCAATCTGTTCAAAGAGCATATTGGAGAAACGCCTCATTCCTATCGCAAAAAATGGGGAAACCGAATAAAATAGGTCTTATGTATATTCTGCAAGCCTGTTTTGTCGATAAATAGCGAAAATTTGAGATTTAAACTTGCCTAATAGAGTACCTAACTGATAGAATAATAGTACAAGCTATTCAGGATAAATGGCAAACTTGTCGAAAGGCAAGGACGCAAAGCTACAGGGCCTTCTGTATGATGGCAGCCAGCTACCGGTTGAAGTGGCTTTTTGTCGTGCTTATTTTTCCCGAAAACTTTATACGAAATGGCAAACCTGTCGAAAGGCAGGGACGCAAAGCTATAGGGCCTTCTATTGATGATGGCAGCCTGGCCACCGAAAGGAAGTTTTTTATGGGGAAAATGATATTTTCCACACTTCTCCTATTTTTCATACTGTCCGCAATTCTCTTAAATTCGACAATTTACGCTGCTGATAGTGTTGCATGGTTGGACCAAAACAATGTAAATCATGGGACGGTCAGTGTGCGTTACCCCGTTAAATCTAACGTTAAAACCAAAATTTTGGTTGCCAAAGATGAGCAAAAATACTCTTATAATCTAACACCCGGAAAGTCCGAAGAAGTATTTCCTCTCCAGATGGGTAATGGGAACTATAACATCAGTATTTTGGAACAGCTGAGTGGTAATCAATACAAAGTAATAGGACAAGATACGATCGAGTTAAATCTAAACGATAGCAAAGCGGTATACCTCAATTCCGTTCAAAATATTAACTGGAGCGGTACGAATCAAGCGATTCAAAAAGCCCGGGAATTAACCCAAGGCGCAACAACAGATCGCGAAAAGCTGCAAAAAATCTATGACTATGTAATTAGTCATATCAAATATGATTCTAATCAGGCCTTTGCCTTAACGACTGACTATCTGCCGCAAATTGATCGTACGTTAAGCTCTCAAAAAGATATTTGTTATGGTTATGCTTCACTGATGGCTGCTATGTTGCGAAGTGTAGATGTACCAACCAAGCTGGTTATGGGCAAATCCTCCTACGTGGACACTTACCATGCCTGGAATGAGGTCTACATCGACAATCAGTGGGTGGTCGTAGACACTACAGTAGACGCAGCACTGTATATGGGTAAACAAAAATTTGAAATGATCAAAGATCCCTCCAAATACATTAAAACAAAGCAATATTAATATCAATGTTTTTAATTCATATTTTTAAAAATAAGAAATAGAGCTATATTTCCTGAAGAGCCTTGATCACATGATCAAGGCTCTTTTTCGATCCTTGTTGAGAAATTGTTGAGATGTGGCATGTATTCTAGTCCAGAAAGACAATGAGATCTCTAACCATGATCCTAATTTCGAGACAAAAGGAGGAGTTTCACACCCGAATATGAATTTCCACAAATTTTCACTAAGTATTAATGCGGCTAACATAGCATCATATGAATGAATGATGAATATATAAATACAGTTCTCTCGCCCTCGAAGGAATAACCATTAGCCGTTAAATAAGAGTATTTTAAGAATAGGAGATTTGTTTACCGTATGAGAAAAAAATGGAATGCAGCAACGGTTGCGTTATTGCTCTTTTTGCAGTGTCTGCTCAGCACCACACAAGTCTATGCACAAAATCCCGACTCTACTCTGCCAGTGACCCTTGGAACCGATCCGGTTCAGAGTGTGACTAGCGATGTTTATCCAATGCCCTCAGAGCCGATTAACATCCCAACTGCGGGCTCAACTTCTGAAGTTAGGGCAACTCAGGAAAGTATTTTAACCAAGCTAACCCTTACAGATTCTACAGGAACTGTTATTGATGCAGTGTATAATCCCGATAGCCGTATTGATATTGGTTCCGCCATCCATTTAGGCTATGAATGGGAACTGCCGAACCATGCGTATAAAGCTGGAGACACCTTTACCTTTCAATTACCCGAACAATTTCAAATTTACACAGATATTACGTCTCCTTTGACGAATACAGATGGAGAAGTAGGCCATTTTACCGTAGACCGACAAGGTAAAGTGGTTATGACATTTAATGATTACGTAGAAAGCCACTCTAATGTCAGCGGTAAGCTGGAGATCAAAACTGAATTTAGCACACAAATAGAAAAAGGCAGTACACAAGTTGTTATTGCGATCCCAATCAAAGGCGGCGAGCAAACGGCTATCGTAAATATTAAGCCTGCAGCTGGTCCTACTATGGAGAAACAAGGAAAGTTTGATGGGAAAAATCAGATCCATTGGACGGTTGACGTAAATAAACACTTGGACCCTATCAAACACGCTGTAGTAACCGACCCAACTCCCCAAGGACTGGAACTAGTCAAGGACTCCATCCGGGTAAATCATTTACAAATTAATGTGAACGGAACCACCGTGCTGGGGGACACTGTTAGTGTAGATAAGTATACAGTTGAGACTGATCCGGCTGTATCAGGCTTCAAAATCCGCTTTAACGACGAGAGTATTAACAGTGCCTACCGTATTCAATACTCCACGAACATAACAAGCGAGGATACTCGTTTCTCCAATACAGCCACTTTTTCAGGGGATAATGTGAAGGACGCCTCTGCAACGGCTACAGTCACTGTTCAACGCGGGGATTTTTTAAGCAAAAAAGTGGAGAAATACGACCCCGTCACACAAACGATCTCATGGGCAATCAAATATAATTTTGCCAACAAAAAAATCCCTGCAGCTAAAGCAGCGTTGAGTGACCGTTTTAATAACAGCCAACAACTCATCATAGATTCACTTAAAGTGTTTAAAGGGGATACACAGGATGAGCTCCCTACATCAGAATACAGCGTCACCCTAGTTACTGACGATCGTGGTACCAATGGTTTCAATCTGCTTTTCAATACGGATATTGACGCTCCGTATACCATTCGTTATCAAACAAAGGCTATAGATCGTGTAGTCAAAAATAGTAAAATAACGAACAGTGTAACGTCTGACGGAGTAACAAAAGAAACCACCACAGAGCTAAAAAGTATAATTATCACCAAGGGCTATAAGGAACCGAACTATAACACTAAAACGATTCCTTGGGTCATTTCCATTAATCAAGATAAGTATACAATGGATCAAGTCGTTATTGACGATGTCTTCCCGAATGGCGGTCTGGCCTTATTGCCGAACACATTGAAGATCCAAAGCGCGGACGGAAAAACAACACTAACATCACCGGCAGACTACGAACTGATCCCTCTTACGCTAGATTACAAAAAAGGGTTCACTATCCGTTTTCATAAAAAGATTCAAGATACGTATACCATCAACTATACAACTACATTTAATAACGAATGGAAAATCGACAAAACCAAGCCGGATTTTTGGAACAAAGCCTCTATCACTTGGTTATACAACGGAACAACACAAACCGCAGAGGCCGAAGCTCGATTATGGCCGGACAATATGACCCAGAAAAACGGGGCTAAGTCAGGTAGTTACAATGCCAGCTCCAAGCAAATTACATGGGATATCAAGGCCAACTACAACCGCAAAACTCTCAATCATGCTGAGATTAGAGATACCTTGTTACAGGGCCAAAAGTTGGTCCCAAATTCTGTTAAGGTATACGATATGACTCTGCTTGGATGGTGGAATGGCGTACAGAAAGGGGCCGAAGTACCTTCGAGCCAATATACTCTGGTTTTACCTTCCGCCGCTAACAACAACGAACTGAATATCCAGTTTAACCAGTCCATTAACTCTCCTTACTGGGTCACTTTCCAGACAACATTGGAGGGAGAGCTTATTGATAAAGAGATTAACAATAACGCTCTGCTTATGGATGGAAAAAATGTAGATTCGGAATGGGCTGCCAAGGTATCTGTACCCCACGGTGGAGAATACGTGACAAAGTCCGGTGCTCAGAATGGAAATAAAATCGACTGGAACATCCATATCAATGAAGGGCAATCCCATGTCTCCAACGCGAAGATCGTGGATATGCCTAGCAATAATCAAATTCTGATTGAAGACTCCTTCCATCTATACTCCACCAGAGTGTCTGCCAACGGAGAAGCTGTCAAGGACACGGAGTTAGTCAAGGATCAGGATTATATGCTAAAAATAACAACGACTGCCCAAGGCCAGCAATCCTTTGAGCTTGCTTTCACGAAAGCTATATCATCGGGTTATATTTTGGAATATCAATCCTTTCTTCAAGCTGAAGACAAGGCGAAAGTGAGCAATAAGGTTAATTTCGAGGGTGATCGTTTGACCACCGAAACCAGGGAAACAAGCAAAGAAATTATCGTACGCACATCCTCTGGTTCGGGATCAGGAGGAGGAGTGACGGGAAGTTTGGAGATTACCAAAGTTGATGAGGACGATCACAATAAGGTACTGCCCGGGGCCCGTTTTGCACTCTATGACAAGGAGCAGAAAAGAGCACCTCTTGTCCAAACTACCAATTCGGACGGGAAGATTGTATTCTCTTCATTGAGTTATGATGACTACATTTTGGAAGAGCTTGCTGCTCCTGAAGGCTACAAAATAACAGCCCTAAAAACAGAAATCAAAATAGATGCAACCATCAAACAAAGTTCAGGCATTAAACAAATCGTAATCACTAACAAAAAGGACACTCCGGTTGATCCGGGTCCAGGTACACCTACAAACCCAGGTACACCTACCGATCCGGGTACACCTACGAATCCAGGTACACCTACGAATCCGGGCTCAGGCAAAAAACATGATAAGGACCCTGAAATAACTGAACCTCCGGTGACGCCTGTTACACCCGTAACAACCGAAGATCCGCAAATTATCGAGGATGAGGATGTTCCGTTGGGCGTTCCGGTTATTGAACAACCACCTGTAGAACCAGAGGCGCAACCCCCCGCTGAACCAGGGGTGCAACCTGAGACACCAGAAGCCGATCCTCACCAGGAACCTTCTCCGCCCGTGAAGATCGAAGAAGATCCCATACCTAAGGGTGTAATCCGTCTACCGGCAGAAAAACCAGAAGATCCAAGTGACCCGGGGCATACACCCAAGGTGGATACATTGCCAAAGACTGGAGAAAACAGTCCTGCTCCCTTCTATGTAAGTGGCATGTTCTTAATTCTTCTGGGGGCCTATCTGGGTTATAGACGAACGCATAAAAAATAAATAACATTTTATAATCAAAAATCCCCCTTCTCAGCTCATCATTTGCGAGAAGGGGAATTATTTTACATGTCCGATCTATGGATTACTGTATTAGGAGGCTTTTCAATTGCGTAAGCTGGCGTACGTGAGCATCATGTTAGGAATCATCATCATGTTATTTCCTACCGCTAATGAATGGTTGGAAGATCAAAAGCAACAAGAGCTATTACAGGAAGCCGAATCATTATCAAATACAGATACATCGACACTGACCCCCGAAATGATTAAAGGCTATACAAATTTGTCCAATTGGCTGACAAATGCTGCAGCAGCGGATGGGCCACAATTGTCACAAGCCACTCCCCCATCGTCGGCTTCAGAGCAAGCCCCAATCGCTACAATCCAGATTGATCGTATCGGGCTGGAACTTCCTGTACTCGAAGGTGCGACCCAACAGCATATGAGATATGCAGCCGTACATATGTCGGAAACTGGGACACTCGGCCAGGTGGGGAATGCTGCCATAGCCGCTCATCGCTCACGAACAACTGGACGTTTATTTAACCGGCTTAATGAGGTGAAAATCGGAGATCAGATTCTAATTCACACTCGGGGTGAAAAATACGTATACAAGGTCTACAACATTTCAGTCGTCACTCCTTCAAATGTCTCCGTTTTAAAAAGCATCAAAAAACAAAAACTCCTCACATTAATTACCTGTGATCCTCTTGTAAATCCGACACATCGACTCATCGTTCATGCCAGACAACTGACCTAATGCCGCTAATAGAAGCGGAATAACCTATAAACTATATTGGTGGTGACCCCATTGAGTATATCTTTAACAGCCTTACTTCTAATAGGCCTAACTTTGGCGTTGTGGATATATACGTTAATTTTTTTACATTCTGTGATGATGGAAAGAAATTTGCTGCGGAAACTTGCCTATCAGGACCCTGTAACGGGTCTATTCAATCGGAATGCACTTGAGCTATTTTGGAAACGAAGCAACGGCAAAGAGGGCTTTGCTATTATGTATCTTGATCTGGATGGATTCAAAGCCATTAATGACACATATGGACATCAAATCGGTGATAAACTGCTCAGACGAGTAAGCGATCATTTACTCCAGGTAACAAACTCCAATCAGAAAGCTTTTCGAATCGGTGGTGATGAATTTCTACTCATTATGAAGGATTATGATGCCGATCAAGTCACAGTTCTGGCAGAGCTGCTGCTGCAAAAAATCAGTGCTCCTTATAATATCCAGGGAATCAATCTTCAAGTTACAGGAAGCATTGGTATTACTATGCATCCTTCTCCCAAAAAGACTCTGCCTTCTTTACTGAAAGAGGCCGATATTGCCATGTACCAAGCGAAAGAAATGGGGAGAAACTGCTATGCTGTATACGAGAGGATCAAAAAGAGGCCAAACGTCAGATCATATGGTACGGCACGAGTGATGAAGCTTGCGGCTTGTTTTCGAAAAAAAACAAAGATCCAAGGTATACAACAAACAGCAACCTTCTAACACTAACAAAGATACCATAACATAAAATCAGGCGGGTAAGTCTTGGTTAACCAAGATTACACCCGCCGAAAAAAATTCCTACTCCACCTTACCTTTTGCAATCAGCTTGAAATCATCAAAGTGGAAGCCTGGTGCAACAACACAGGTTACCAATACAGGCTCATCCCCCAGGGGGCGTGCTGTTTGCCATACTGTTCCCGGTACAAGTGCTTGTGGATGCTGTCCTGCCTCCACATCTGCACCGACGATAATTATTGTTTCTTCGCCAGGCTCTTCTCCGCTTCCACCCAATTTCAACTCTATAGGGCTTCCGCTATGGTACAGCCACAGCTCATCAGAATGGACCACATGCCACTCGGAGAACTCACCCGGATGCAGCAAGAAATACGTAGACGAAGCTGCAAAGCGCGGACCGGAATACACATCCGGCAATACAGGCTTCGGAATTTGAAAATTGGCCTTCCACATCTCTTTGTACCAGCCGCCTTCTGGATGGGGCTCCATGCCCAATGCCGTGACTAGCGGTGAAATAGCTTTCGTCATTGTCTATCCTTCCTTTACCCTAAATTCCTTCTCCCCTACTGTAAAACATAGCGCTGCTTTTGTCACGTTTCTCCCTCTGTATGTCGAGGTTTCATATTTAATGTCAAATTATATAACATTAAATTGTGGATATATACTCATTTTCATCATATAAATAACAAATAACTAGTAAAAAAACAGCCAAAAACGTATTTTACGTTAAGTTTATTGACATAAAATCTTGTTTTTTATTGTAAGCTTATAGTATCATGAGAGAAATTTTTAAAATTCTAATAGAACTACATCATGTCAGTCTGTCTGCAAAGCGATGTATCCAAGACAAAAAAAGGGGTGAGCTCTCTGATCCAATTTCGCAATGTCAACAAGCATTACGGTCACTTTCATGTACTTAAAGACATCAATCTTCAGATTAAGGAGGGCGAGGTCGTTGTCATCATCGGTCCCTCCGGCTCGGGTAAAAGCACCCTGCTCCGCTGCATCAATCGTCTGGAAACGATATCTGATGGGGAACTGATCGTTAATGAGGTCCCTGTACATGACAAAAAGATTGATATTAACGCCTTCCGCCGCAATATCGGGATGGTGTTCCAACATTTCAATCTGTATCCCCACAAAAAGGTGATTGAGAATATTGTACTGGCACCGATGAAGGTGCTGGGCATCCCGAAGGAAGAAGCTATTCAAACTGCCCTCACCTATCTGAAACGTGTCGGAATCGAGGAAAAGGCACAGAGCTACCCCGCCCAATTGTCCGGTGGACAGCAGCAGCGGGTTGCAATCGCCCGTGGACTCGCCATGAATCCGAAAATTATGCTGTTTGATGAGCCGACTTCAGCCTTGGACCCCGAAACGATCGGAGAGGTACTGGATGTCATGCGCTCGCTTGCCCATCAGGGCATCACAATGGTCATCGTCACTCATGAAATGGGCTTTGCCCGTGAAGTAGCGGATCGCGTTATTTTTATGGACAAAGGGCAGATTTTGGAAGACAGTCAACCTGCTGAGTTTTTTCAAAATCCGGGTGAAGAACGGGCTCGCCTGTTCCTGAGCCGTCTGATTCATCATTAAACAGACTACCAATAGAATGAAATCGAAAGGGGATCGTTCTTATGAGAAAAAGATTTCAGTGGAGTACTTTAATGCTGGTTGTGTTATCCTGTCTGCTCGTCTTGGCCGGCTGTGGAGGCAAGCAAGAAGCAGCAACGTCTGTAAATGAGGCAGCAGCTTCCAATGGGCTGGAGGCTATCAAACAGCGTGGCAAACTGGTCGTTGGAGTGAAGTACGACACCAAGCTGTTCGGACTAAAGGACCCCGCTAGCGGGAAAGTCGAGGGCTTTGATGTCGACATCGCCAAGGCTGTTGCCAAGCATATTTTTGGTGATGAAACCAAGCTTGAACTCAAGGAAGTTACATCCAAAACACGAATCACCCTACTGCAAAACGGGGACATCGACGCTATTATCGCCACGATGACCATTTCGGATGAACGCAAAAAACAGGTCGATTTCAGCGATGTCTACTTTAATGCAGGGCAATCCCTGCTCGTGAAAAAGGGAAGCCCGATCACAGGTCTGGAGTCCCTGACTCCCGACACCAAGGTGCTCGCTGTTAAAGGCTCTACCTCTGCAAAAAATATCCGCGAAAAGGCACCCAATGCAACGATATTGGAATTTGAAAACTATCAGGATGCCTTCAATGCCCTCAAGGCAGGCAAAGGGCAAGCGCTGACGACCGATAACTCTATTCTGCTTGGCATGCAGCAGCAAGATCCGAATTATACCCTAGTAGGCGGAAACTTCACAGAGGAACCCTACGGCATTGCAG
Source organism: Paenibacillus ottowii (assembly GCF_006874425.1). Lineage (GTDB taxonomy): Bacteria > Bacillota > Bacilli > Paenibacillales > Paenibacillaceae > Paenibacillus > Paenibacillus ottowii. The sequence goes on along the minus strand of NZ_VIJZ01000013.1, from coordinate 27,443 downwards.
TGAAAAAGGGGCAAACCGAACTACTACAAGCCATTAATGATACGATCAAGGAACTGAAAAGCAGCGGTGAATACGATAAGCTCCACGAACAATGGTTTGGGGTTAAGCCCGAATAAGGAACTTATGAAGGAGCCGCGAATGCGTGCTCCTTCCTTTCTTAGTTAAGGGAAAAGGAGGTATATCCGTAGATGCTTACTTTTGATATCAACGTACTTTTCGATCATGGTGACCGCTTCAGAGAAGGCTTGCTTCATACCGTTCAAGCTAGTGTCATTGCCTTGATCGGAAGCTTTATTCTGGGGGCTATCATTGCCATCTTCCGAATTGCACCTTTTAAATGGTTAAACTGGGTCGGTACTGTCTATATAGAGGTCATTCGCAATATTCCATTGCTGATCGTCGTGCTGTTTTTTTATCTCGGTCTGCCCACTTTAGGCATCCCCTTGGACGGCTTTATATCTGGCACCCTTGGGTTGACTGTGTACACAGCTTCTTTTATTGCAGAAGCTATACGTGCTGGCATTCAATCTGTACCTAAAGGACAATTTGAAGCGGCAAGGTCCTCCGGGCTGAATTACAACCAGACGATGATCAGCATTATTTTACCGCAAGCCATTAAAATTGTACTGCCTGCGATCGGCAATCAATTCATCAATTTGGTTAAAAACTCTTCCGTGCTGGCGATTGTGGCTGGACTGGATCTCATGTATTACTCGGATCTCATTAACTCAGATACCTTCCTGCCCATCACAGTCTATGCGATCACGGCACTGCTGTATCTTGTATTGACGGTTCCGCTCAGCTTTCTCGTGCTATATATGGAGCGACGCTTGTCCAAAACATCCTAAGGAGGGAAGCCCGTATGGATTTCGGTGGATTGTTTGTATGGCCTAATGTGCGTTTTATACTGGAGGGCTTCCTGCTCACACTGGAGGTCGCCATTTACGCTATCCTATTCAGCTTCGCTCTCGGTATTGTGTTCGGTATCCTGCGCTATACCCGTATACTCGTCCTTTCACAGGTTGCAGCCTTTATCATTGATCTGATTCGCAACCTGCCCTTATTGCTCATTATTTTCTTCATCGGTATGGTTTTGCCATCCATCGGATTTTCGATTTCCCTCAAATGGGCAGCCATTACAGGACTGTCGATCTTCGAGGGAGCCATGATTGCCGAGATTGTGCGCAGCGGTCTGAATTCGGTCCATAAAGGACAGCTGGAAGCCGCACGTTCCTCCGGTCTAAGCTATTCTCAAACCTTATGGCATATCATTCTGCCCCAAGCGCTCCGTCGCATGGTGCCTCCCATTGTCAGCCAGTTCATTTCCCTATTCAAGGATACTTCACTGGCTGTCATTATCAGTTTGCCGGAGCTGACGCATAACATTCAGATCGTCGGTGGACAAAATCAATCCTTTGTCATTCCTGCTCTGCTGTTCGCCGCTTCCCTGTACTTTGCCGTCAATTACAGTATGTCACTGATTGCACGCAGGCTGGAGGTTCGCACACATTAAAGCTCATGGTACTCATCAGGTTGCCACTAGTTGGAACGCTCTGTTAATTCAGCTTGTATCTGTTCAATCAATCGCTTCATTGCTTCTCCTTGATAACGGTCAGACCGATAAATCAACTCTAGCTGACCTTGGGACACGCCACGCAAAATAGGTACATTGCAAAAATGTGAACGATCCAGTTCTGCTGCTAGGGACTCCGTCTGTATGGTTGCGGCAAGTCCCTCCCGCACCCAGTTCAGGATGGAAGGTATAGAATTTGTCTCCAAGACGGTTGTAAAGGCATACCCGCGATCACGGAAGCACTTTTCAATCAGCCTCCTTCCGGGATGACAATCTGGCTGCATCGCCCAAGGTAGATGCCTCAATTCGTCCAGCATAAGGGAAGAGCGATTAGAAAATGCATGATTTACCGGGACAATAAGACAGTAACTCTCTGTGCGAAGTGGAAGCTGGACAAGCCTGTCATCTGTACCTGAGTGTAGTGTGATACCAACGTCCACACGGTTATCCAGCAGCTGTTCTGTTACATCAAAGGATGGACAGATGTGCAAGCTGATTTTAGGAAATGACCGATGGAAATGGGCAAGCATCTCTTGCAATGGCTCTTCCAATTCCGGTAATGCGATACCAATCCGTAAACTCCCGCGCTGCTCGGTACGCAACTCCTCAATGGAAGCCTTCGCTTGCTGTAATCCCTTGAGCGCATGGGCACTGTGTTGCAACAGCAGTTTCCCGGCATCTGTCATTTTAATTTTCTTGCCTGCACGGTCAAAGAGCGTCATACCCAATTCCTCTTCCAGCGCCTTAATTTGCAAGCTAAGCGTGGGTTGGGAAATGCCAATCTTTTCCGAAGCCTTCGTAAAATGCAGTTCCTCGCATACGGCTATGAAGTATTGAAGCTGACGTATTTCCGTCTTCCTTCTCTCCCTTCGAGAATCCCCAGAATGATGTCATGAAAAGTTTAAAAGAAGCGCGAGTTCGGAACATTCCGGTTCGCGCTTCTTCATCAAGTTAAGGCGCTTTTTTAGATTATTGATCTACTTCTGCTTTTTCCGAAGTCAACGAAATATTCGCAAACGCGTCTGCATCGTACTCCTTACCACGGGTAATATCGTAATTGGCTACCCGATGATTTAATGCCTCCAGCGAGTAACGGAATAATGTGGGTACAATAGGAGCCTCCTCGCTCATATACGCCTGCCACTGATTGTATATATCTTTACGATAATTGTCGTCAAAGGCTTTCACAGACACACCTTCCCGCAACAACTTATCATTCTCTTCGCTCGTAAAGCGTGAGTAGTTAAAGCTGGCTCCGCGTCCATACAGCCCACTAGGGTCTACATCTGTACCTGTACTCCATGCGCCACCAAAAATATCAATGCCGGGGTCATCCTTCTGCACACGATCATAGAAGGAATTGAACTCCAGCAGACGACCATCCACTAGCTCGACATGAAGCCCGACATCCTTCCAGTTTTGCAAATAAAACTTGGCCAGCGATTCGGCTGTCGCATCCCCGCTCATTGCTGCATAATGGAGAACCAATTCCTTACCCTTAGGGTCCTCACGGTATCCATCTCCATTGGTATCCACATATCCCGCCTCGTCCAGCAGCCTTTTCGCCTTGTCTGGATCATACGCGATGCCCTTCGCATGCACATCGTGGTATCCCTTGAAAGCAGGTGGGATCAAGGATGTGGCAGGAATCCGAAGCCCATGATAGAGCTGCTTGCCAACCTGCTCATTATTCAGCGCATAGCCAAGGGCCTGACGCAATGACTTGTTTGCCAGTTTGGCATTCGGGTCCATAATATTTAGATTCTTGGCCTGATCGAATTTGCCCAGCTTAAAGCCTACATAGCTATACGATAATTCCTCCTGACCGAGAAACTGTACATTTTTCGGATTGCTGGCCTCGTTGTAACGGGTGGTTGGATAGCTGCCCCAGTCGATTTCTCCGCTTTTTAACGCCTCGGTAATGACATTCGGATTCACCACCTTCAGATGAAGGCCATCCAACTTGGGCGCACCGTGGAAATAATCTTCATTTTTAACGAATTCCACAGACTCACCTGTGACCATAGATTTAATTTTGAACGGTCCATAGCCAATCGGATGTTTACGGACAGGATCAGATCCGGCCATATCCTTTACGGGAATGTTTTGAAACACCTTCTTCTCCAGTGGTGTGGACCAAAGTCCCGACTTTACGGAAGGATTAGGTTCCTTGAAATGAATCGTAACCTCTTTCTCATTCAGCACCTCGATGCCTGAAATCGTTTTGGCTTTACCTGCATGATAATCTTCCATCCCCACAATATTGGTCATAAAGCTATCATAACGTGGACCTTCATAGTCTTTGTGACCGATCACTTCATAGGAAAAAGCATAGTCCTCTGCCGTTACGGGATTACCGTCCGTCCAGTTCAATTTGGGATCAATTTTGACAGTCACTGCCTTATTGTCTGCGGAAAAGGAAATCGTCGCCGCTCCTTTATCATCAATATTCAGATTGGAATCAATCGAAAACAGGGAAGGGTAGAAAAACTGGAAGACCTCAAAATCCGGATTTCCATCATAAAATACAGGATTCAGAATCCCTTCAAAAGGGGTATCGGATACAAGCGCATAATTGATGATGCCGCCCTTAATGGGGGTTTTATCGTTCTTGACCGCCTTTGCCAGCGCCGTCGTATTCACCTGCTTGCTGTCGGTCCCTGTTCCACCTGTACCGTCAGACGATTTTGCACCATTCGAAGCGGAAGGCGAGCCGCTGCATGCGGCCAAAGAAAGCGTCAAAATAGCAGATAGAACAGGCAGAATTCCTTTTTTCCAGTGTTTAACCATTGTAAACCCCTCCTTGTTGTTGTCCTTATTCCTTGAACTTCGGTTAACCCAATCGTTGTCTGGCGTCCGTGGCACGTTTGAGCGCCTGACCGATAAAATTGATCGCCAGCATTAGCACCAGTATCAGCAATGAGGCAGGCAGCCACATCCACCAGCTATTCTGCAATACATCCGGATCATTCGCATAACTCACCAGCGTCCCCAAGCTTGGAGTAGATTCCGGCAAGCCAAAACCGAGATAGGAAAGCCCGGTTTCAATCCCGATATTTCCAGCAAGATTAAGCGTTAGATTCACAATCACAACTGAACTGAGATTGGGCAGCACGCCAAACCATATGATCTTCCAATTGGGTGTGCCCAGGGTTTTGGAAGCCTGTACGTAGTCCAATTCCCGCTCTGACAGTACCTTGGCCCGGATCAGGCGCGCTTTTCCAATCCATAGAAAAGCGGTCATTATAAAAATAAAAGACCCTATACCGCTTTTGGGCACAATACTGACAAATACGATGACCAGCATCAAAAACGGAAGCACCAGAATAAAATCAATGATTCGCATGATGATGTTATCAACCAGTCCTCCATAAAACCCGGCTAGTAAGCCCAGCGTCAAGCCGATGGCGGCCGATAATAAAGTAATCGTAAAGCCGATGGTAAAAGAATTGCGAGCCCCAATGACCAGCTGGCCGAAGATATCCCTGCCCGCTCGGTCCGTACCCAGCCAATGCACTGAGCCGGGAGCTTCGCGGATCGCGCCCAGATCGACTGTCGTGACTACATCCTGATTGACAAACAGAACAGAGGCATATATAAAAATCAAGAACAAAGCCACAAACCCAATGGAAATCAAGGCCATTTTGTCACGTACCAGTTCACGACGCAGTACAGACCAGCTAGATGGTGATTTACGAATGGTTTCCGGCGAGAAGACTTCCTCCACCTGCATAGACACCATAATCTCTCCTTTTTTCTAGACTTGTTCTCTATTCAATTCGAATACGGGGATCGACCTTGCTTAGGATGACATCCGATAAAAGGGTTCCTAAGAGTGCCAAGAAACCGGAGATCATGACCAATGCATTCACGACTGAAAAGTCCCGTTGGGTGATGGACTGTAGAAACAACTGACCTAGCCCCGGATAACCAAAAATAGATTCTAGGAAAATGTTGCCCGCAATCACACCCGTCAGGTCATAGCCCAAGAAAGCAGCAATAGGCAATAAAGAGTTTTTGAAAATATGACGAGAATAGATCTTTCCCTCGGGTACCCCCTTGGAACGTGCTGTTTTCACAAAATCCTTCAGACGTGTATCAATGACCTCATTGCGCAAATACTGAATCGTAGCCGTCGTACTGAGCAATGCGCCCGTAACCGCCGGTAGAATGAGATGATACGACTTATTCACGTAATATGACCATGTCCCCGGCTCCACACCTACATCCACACTGCCGCTGGTTGGAAACCAGCCAAGCCTGAATCCAAACACGTACAGCAGCAACAACGCGAGTATAAATAGGGGTGTTGCAAAGCTGAGATAGGTATATCCCACCACGGTTTTATCCAGCAGACTATGCTGATACCGACCGCTAAGCACTCCCAGCGGAATGGCGATCAGATACGTCAGAACCAGAATCACTACGCCCAGAAAAAACGTGTTGCCCAAACGACTGCCAATCAAATCGGTAACGCTAATTTTATGTACATAAGATTTGCCCAGATCCCCATGAGCAAGCTGGACAAGCCAGTTCCCATATTGCACCCACACCGGGTCATTGAGCCCCAATTTTTGACGCTGTTCTTCCAGTGCAGCCGGATTCAGATTGGGTGTTGAAGTGATGAGCCCTGTCAGGGCATCCCCCGGCATAGCCTTGGCTAGGAAAAATATGAGCACACTTAGTGCAAAAAGTTGAGGGATCATAACCAGTAGCCGGCGCAGTGTAAATTTCCACATATTCTGTACCTCCCTATGGTAGCGCAACTTGATGGGATGGACTTACGGATTTCAGGGCAAACGGCTTTCCGCTTGCATCTAGATGTTTGGGGAGCTCTGACTTGTAAGAGGATAAAAGCATCTGCCTTCTTCGAGCATTTTCCAGCCGCTTCGCAGGATCGATACTGGGAATGGTGGCAATAAGCCGCTGGGTATACAAATGCTGTGGACGCTCATAAATATCTTGCTCGCTCCCCTGTTCCACTAAGCGACCTCGGTACATAATGCCGATTTGGTCGCACATATGGCGGATAATCCCCAGGTCGTGACTAATGAATAAATACGTCAATTTGAACTCCCGCTGCACATCCTTCATAAAATTAAGCACCTGTGCCTGCACAGAAACGTCAAGCGCTGATACGGGCTCATCTGCAATAATCAGTTTTGGGTTTAATGTCAGCGCACGCGCAATCCCGATCCGTTGCCGCTGACCCCCGGAAAATTCATGCGGATATTTGTAGGCTGCATCAGCGTTCAGGCCGACCTTCTCCAGTAGTGTCTGTACTTTTCTCCGCTCTTCCTCATTACTCAGTCTTTCAAAGTTTCGCAGCGGTTCAGCAATGACATCCAATACGCGCTTACGCGGGTTCAGCGAAGAATAGGGGTCCTGAAAAATCATCTGAATGTCTCTACGCAGCGGATGGCGGTTATTACGACTCAAAGCCGCAAGATCCTTGCCCCTAAAAAGAATCTGTCCACTCGTCAGCTTATTCAAGCCGATAATTGTCCTTCCTGTCGTCGTTTTTCCGCAGCCGGATTCTCCTACCAGTCCGTAGGTTTGGCCTGCCTCTATGCTGATCGACACACCATCCACTGCTTTTACCTGGTCAACAAGGCGCTGGAAAAAACCACCACGCACCGGATAATAAACCTTCAAATTATTTAGCTCCAGCAGTGCCATGAGCAGTCTCTCCCTTTGTCTCGTCTTCAAAATGAAAATGCTGGTAACATGTACAACGAACCCAATGGCCGGAGGAAATTTCATTTAATTGAGGATGGTCTTCATGCATTCCCTGCTGAATCCAGGGAATACGCGGAGCAAAACGACAGCTATTACGGGGAATATCTTGCAATGAGGGAACCATGCCACCGATGACATGCAGCGTTTCTCCCTTGGTATGCGATCCCGGCATGGAGGCCAGCAAGGAACGCGTATACGGGTGCAGTGGATGCCGGAATAATTCAAAAACATCAGCGCTTTCGACGATTTCTCCGGCATACATGACCACCACACGGTCAGCTACTTCGGCCACAACGCCAAGATCGTGCGTAATCAGAATAATTCCGCTTCCGGTCTCCTGTTGAAGCTGTTTGAGCAAGTCAAGAATTTGCGATTGAATGGTTACATCGAGCGCAGTCGTCGGCTCATCTGCAATAATAAGAGAGGGACGGCAGGCTATGGCAATCGCGATCATCACACGCTGGCGCATCCCTCCTGAAAGTTCATGTGGATACTGTTCATACACGCGCACAGGATTGGGGATATCTACGCTTTCCAGTAGCTCCAGTACACGCTCCCTTTTTTGCTTCGTCGATAGGGACGTATGATAATCGAGATTTTCCTCGATCTGCTTACCGATGCTCATTAACGGGTTCAGTGCTGTTAGCGGGTCCTGAAAGATCATGCCAATGCCCGCTCCGCGGATTTTATTCATTTGCCCTAAGGAGAGACGGATCAGATCCGTGCCTTTAAAAAGAACCTCTCCTTCGACACGTGTCCGCTCCATGTCATGCAGTTGTGGGATTGAAAGCGCCAGCGCGCTTTTGCCACAACCGGATTCTCCGACCACAGCCAGCACTTCATTGGGGTTGACCGTCAGATCCAGATGGTCGACAGCGGGGTGATATTGATCGTTAATGCGAAAAGATACGGATAACCCTTTGATCTCCAACACAGGTTCGATATTCAATGCGTGCGCTTCCTCCATTCTCCATGGTCTTGTCCCGCTAATTCTCACCATGTTTGATGTTAAAACCTCCCACAAACATTACATACCTTTTTTGTCGGAATAATTTGAATACATCCTATCACCAGTATATGGATATATCAATTAAGATTATGCTATCAACATCATTTAAAAAATCAATGATCCAGCAGCAGCGCGACCTTCCTGGCACAAAGTGTAACTAAATAACCAACCACAGGTTAATTTTTATCACAAAAAAAGCTGTTTGATCCCCTATAGAGGACCAAACAGCTCACTAGCACACAACAACTCACTCTGGTTTTTTCACATTTGTTACGAAGCAGCTCCATAGGAGCCCGATTTGAACGTTTTTGGATCATACCATTTGTAGCCTGTTGCTGGAGCAGACCAAGGCTCAGGTTGCGGTTCCGTGGAAGCCGCTGGCTCCTCAAACGGTAGAAGCTTCGTGGGCTGATCCAGCGTTAAGCCTGCCACATCGGATAATTTGGTGTAATCCTGCTTCCATGCAAGCCATTGGACCGTTTGTACCAGGAAGGTGGCATCGTCCACTTCCTTGAAACCATCATACGTCTTCTTCGACTGTCCGTTTTCCTCGCGCACATATTTTGGTGTAGCGTCTTCTACAGGAGAAGAATCACCGATAAATGCTGCCTTGCCTTGACCGACCTTGGAGATTGCCGCAAATGGCCCTTCCGCACGGCCCCCGCCGTTATAGACACCCTGATCTACAGCATTGCCCCATTTTTTCGTACCTGTCGGGATATAGGCAATTCCTTTCGCTTTGGTAGGATCAATAATAGCCAGCGTAGAGCCCGCATGCATGGCAATTGAACGTACACCTTTGGTAATGCCAAAAGATTGATCTGCAGCTACAATGTCCGTAGCATTCACGTCGCCAAGCGCATTATAGCGGAAACGAACGCCAAAGTTGGTTGCCAGCCAATCAGAGCTAGTCAGTCCTTGCATCGCTGGTGATGCTGCTTCTTCTGAAGTCATGCCTTTTGCCGGATTAGTGTAGGCTCCACGACGGTAGCCATTCATAACCTCGGAGGCATCCCAGCGGTTTTTGTTGCGGTCCGCATTGTAGTGGTCGGAGATGAAGAAGACACTTCCCCCGTTATTCACGTATTGCAGCAAAGCCGCCTGCTCGGAAGCCTTAAAGGGAACATTTGCTTCACCGATGATGAACACATCATATTGGCGCAGCTTGTCATAGGTTATGGCTTGTTCCCCAAAAGTAAAAGGAATAGAGCGGTTCAATTGGTCCACAGTAAAGCCTACATTACGCAACCCATCGGCAAAATCAGAGAAGGCTCCGTCAATGACCCAATCTGCTGCCCCAGCCGTCTGTGCATGCGTATTATCGAACAGCACTTTTTTACCTTTGCCGTCCGGCAATGTCGTACCGGGCTGACCCGGGTTTCCAGGATTAGGCTCGCCTGGATTACCAGGTTCCCCCGGCTCGCTTCCATTCACCAGTTCCACAGCGCTTGGGCTTTTTATTCCGCCAAAATTATTGTAGGCGCCAAGTGTACCTGTCACACGAATTTTACTACCGATCAGCTCAGGATGGCCTGTTAGCCCAAATTGTCCTCTGTACGCTGATGACAGCTGCACATCCAGTAGGTTGGACGTGCTACGTTCATTCGCCTGGTCGGCAATCAGTACGTTGAAATCATTCGCAAACGGGGAAGAAAAATTAGCCGTTTTCGATCCGGTAGCATGTCCAACAATGTAACCTTCCACCGTCACCGTACCTCCACTGCCTTGACGCTGAAGGGCTTCAGCTACTGTCAGTACTCCCTCTGCTTTGACCTGACCGAATGGAACGAAGATGCCGATCAGCAGCGATACGATCGCCGCCAGATGCAGCATTCCTTTCAAGCGTGAACCTGTGAACCGCAAGCCTTTTACCATACGTCAATATCCCTCCTATAATTCCATAAATGTACTTGTCCTCTATCAGATTAGCTATCAATCTTCTAATTCCTTCCTGGTTTGATCCATAATTATGTAAATTTTAATCTTTTTTATTGGAAACACACCTGTTTATGTAAAAATCGAACTCTGCATTGACAGCGAGCGCGGCATACATTACGCTAAGGAAGATATGTAGAACGGTATACGCGAATGAAGATGACGGGAGAGTCTGTCCAGAGGCTTACACGCTGGCGGCACCGAAGGAGCAAGCCGCCAGCACCCGGCTGGCGGATAATCTCTCAGGTCCATGTATCGTCATCTGACGCAACTCTGGAGAGAGCGCAAGCCACCCAAGGGGTAAGGCGGTATGGACACCGCACGAAACTCTCAGGTAACGAGGACAGAGATAAGGGAAATTTCCTTATCCTGTCCTTTTTTGTGCTCACATCGTACGTCAGCATCAGGAACCGTCATATCCGCGCAAAGACGCGAAAATACAATATACTATGGTAGTAGAACATACAGGGGGCCACACCATGCGTTTCAAAGATGTATTTTCCATTATCGGTCCGGCCATGACCGGACCCTCCAGCTCACATACCGCCGGGGCGGTGCGGCTTGCACGCGTTGCCCGGCACTGGCTCGGGGCGCAGCCTGACCGCGCCCGCATGACACTGTACGGCTCCTTCGCCGACACGTACAAAGGACACGGTACCGACCTGGCACTCATCGCAGGCCTGCTCAATTACGATACGGACGATCACCGGATTCCCGATGCCGAGCAATGGGCGGAGCAGGCTGGAATGGCCGTAGAATTTGCCGTTAGCGGACTCCCTGCGCCCCATCCGAACACCGTCCGTTTCGAGCTATGGAAAGGCGAGGATCAGCGCACCCTGCTCGGCTCCTCCATCGGAGGCGGCAGTATCCATGTCCAGCAGCTCAACGAATTCCGAGTTAACCTGACCGGAGAACTGCCTACGTTGGTGCTTCTCCACTCGGATAAGCCCGGTACATTAGGTGCGGTGACTTCAGCATTGGGCGCTGCTGACATTAACATTGCCTATATGCATGTGGATCGCAAAGGCCGAGATGGTGAAGCACTTACCGCCATCGAAACGGACAGTCCTCCTACGGCTGAACTGATTGCCAAACTGCGTTCTATACCTCATATGTATGAAATTAAAATGATTAATCTGAAAAAAGGAGCTGAATCCGATGCGGTTTAGCCATCTGCATGAAATCAGCGCGATATGCGCTGAGGAATCCACCACGATTGGCCGCCTAATGATTCAAGAACAAATACAAGAGACGGATACAACGGAAGAAGAAATCTTCCGCCAAATGTCTGATTATTATGAAGTCATGAAGGAAGCCGTTCATCGTGGTCAGACGCAAGACACCGTATCCCGCAGTGGATTGACGGGCGGGGACGGCAAGCGTCTGGCCGAGTATCTGCGGACAGGGGAGACCTGCTCCGGCGACGCCTCCGCGCTCGCCATGGCTTATGCACTCTCCGTGTCTGAGGTGAATGCGTCCATGGGACGCATTGTCGCCACACCCACTGCTGGCTCTTGCGGCGTCATCCCTGGCGTGTTCATTAGTGCGCAGGAACGTTTTGGCTGGGATGACGAGCATATGGTGTACGGCTTGTTCGCAGCCGGAGCTATTGGCTACGTCATCGCCAACAATTCTTTCATTTCCGGCGCGGAGGGAGGCTGTCAGGCTGAGATTGGATCAGCCATTGGGATGGCCGCCGGTGCAATGGTCGAGCTGCGCGGCGGCACGCCTGAACAGGCCGTCCACGCTGTAGGCCTAGCGCTCAAGAACACGCTCGGTCTGATTTGCGACCCCGTTGCCGGGCTCGTCGAGATTCCGTGCATCGTGCGCAACGGGCTGGGCGCCGTGACTGCACTTGCCGCAGCGGATATGGCTTTGGCGGGAGTGCGCAGCGCCATTCCGTCTGACGAAGTCATTGACGTGATGCTTGAAGTCGGCAGCGCAATGCCGTCGAAGCATCGCGAGACCGCCAAAGGCGGCTTGGCCCAGACACCGACCGGCAAGCGTTTGACCGAATCCCTTACACTCAACACACTGGCCAAGAAAGATAAGTCGTAGCTTCTAAGCTTTAAACCAACTACTTTTCCTCTATAAAACAAGACGAATATTTCTCCCCTACATTCTCCAAGGGAAAGAGAATTCGCCCTTAAAAATAAAGGAGCAAGCATACGTCTAGGGACGACATGCTTGCTCCTTTTCTTTTCAATCGATTACAGATTACTGGACAGTTACCTGTACCTTCGTCATTTTACCTGCATATTTTACGGTAATTACAGCTTTGCCCTTGCCCTGTGCCTTAATGTTACCGTCTTTGACGGTCGCAACAATAATTCTGGACGAGGACCAGACAGCCGGCTTGGAGACATCCTTCTCCGACTCATCCTTATATGTCGCTGTAGCCGTAACCTTAGCCAGCTGCCCCGCCTTCAAGGTCAAAGCGACTTCGTCCGTTTGCAAATATTTAAGCGTATCAACATCTACAGGCACGCTGATCACTTTCCCGCCGAACTTCGCCTGAATGTTAGCTTTACCATAACTAACTGCGGTAACCTGACCCTTTTTGACAGTGGCGACCCTATAATTGGATGTTTTCCATTCCGCTTGGGTCGTAACATCCTTTTCTTTACCATCACTGGATTTAACCACAATGGAAATGGTTTTTTGGTCTCCAGATTTGAGGGATAACGCGATGGCATCCGCTTCAATCTTTTGCGCTACATCTACTTCTACCGTAAACGTAATGGTTTGCTTGCCATAGGAAGCCGTGACCGTTGCCTTACCGTTGGCATTCGCTTTAATCAAACCTTCGCTAACTTCAACGACCTTGACGTTGCTAGTGGACCAGGTGGCATCCTTGGTTACATCTGTTTTTGTACCGCCACTCTTAACGCCTGTTACTTTCAGTTGCTTTGTTTCCTGAGCACCGAGCACAATGACACGCGAATCGGTTTCCAGACGGTCAACAAGGCCTACTTGCACGTTAATCGTCAGTTTTTTGCCATTGTAAGTCGCTGTAATCACTGCTTTACCAGTCGCTTTACCCGTAATCGTTCCCTTGGACACAGAAGCAATATCTTCTGCACTTGAAGTCCATTCTGCATCCTTTGTAACATCTTCCTTACGCCCGTCCGCATAAGTAGCCGTCAGAGTCGCAGTATAATCCTCATTAATATCTATCGTTGCCGTTTTAGAGGACAAAGATAAATCACCCGGTACGTTTACGGATACGGTAGCTGTGGCTGTTTTGCCGCCATAAGAAGCTGTGATCGTTGCCTCACCTGTTTTATAACCTGTGACTTCTCCCCCGCTGACAAAAGCAACATCTTCATTACTGGACTTCCACTCTGCTTTACTTGTGATATCTTCTTCCGTCCCTGTTACATAGGTTGCGGTCAGCTTGAGCTTTTTGGATTCCTTAGCATTCAAGCTCAGCTTGTCCTCGCTTAAATCCAGAAATCTAGAGGTTTCGACATCTGCTTTAATGGAAACGGACTTATCTCCATACTTAGCGGTCACCGTAGCCGAACCCGCTCCAATGGCCATAATCGTTCCTTTATTCACTGTTGCAATTTTTTCATCGCTTGATGTCCAAGTAGCTTTATCTGTGATATCTGTTACCGTTCCATCCGGGTACACAGCAGATACCTGTATTTTCTTAGATTCATCCAAACGGAGAAAAATATTAGTTTCGCTGGCTTTCAGCTTATTCGTCTGATCCACATCCACCGCAATCGTAGCCGACATCGTGCCATATTTACCTGTAATTGTCGCCTTCCCTGTGCTATAGCCGGTAATCGTGCCTTTCAGAACATCTGCCACGGCTGTATTGCTGGAGCTCCATTCGGCAGACTCTGTAACATCCTGAGTCGATCCATCCGGGAACGTGGCTGTCAATTTAACCTTCTCCGTATCTTTTAACAAAAGAGAAACCTCTGATGTACTGGCATCCAGCCGTTTAACCTGCTCCACCTGTACAGCAATCGTTACGGTCTGTTGTCCATATACAGCCTTAATATTAGCTGAACCTGCTCCCTGAGCAGTAACTAATCCGTTGACTACAGTCGCTACCTTCTGATTATCCGAAGTCCAGGCCGCATCACCTGAAACCTGAGCTGTTGTATTATCACTGTAAGTCGCTGTCAGATCAATCTGTCCTGTGCCGCTTGAACGCAGGCTCAGGCTTTGTACACTGGATGTCAGCGCCTTAACCTTTTTCGTTACATGTACCTGAACGGATTGTACCTTCTCCTTATAGGTCGCAATCACAGTGGCTTCCCCTTCAGCTTTGGCTGAAACTGTACCATTGTACACCGTAGCAATAGATGTATTATCACTTTTCCAATCTGTGCTTACTGTTACATTTGAGGTTGTCCCATCGCTATAAACAGCCGTTGCCGTCAACGCAGCTGTATCCCCCTGTTGCAAAGTTACCTCGTTAGACGAAAGGACAATCTTGGAAAGCACCGCTTCTGCTGCAGATGCAAACCCTGCATATGATGTAAAACTTGAAATCAGGATGACCAACGCCAGAAAACCGGACCATCTTTTCTTCAAAATCTAATTCCCTCCTATTTTCAAAGCTAAAAATTAAGGATTTGGCAAAATCCCTACACCTACGTTTTATGTCGTCATATGGAAAAGAATAGTTTAGACTTTAGAGAAAATTTGGTCCTTATTAACTAGAATCGGAACATTTACAGACAGCTATAAGCTGCTGCACGAATTCTCAGATGGTGGTACTCTTCCATATTGGGATCAAGCTGATGCATATAAACGACGGAGAACTGCTCGCTCGGATCTATAGAAACCCAGGTGCCCGCCATTCCCGACCAACCAAATTCCCCAATTGAGCTATTGGCATGCCCAGCCGCTTTATCCATTAACGTGCGTACACCAAGTCCATAGCCATAACCCGTATGGTATGAATTGGTGAAATCCGATAACTGAGCTGTATTCAAATGATTTGTACGCATTAAATCAATGGTTTTTCTCCCCAATAGCTTCACTCCGTTTACCGTGCCGCCATTTGACATCATTTGTGAAAATGTGAGGTAATCTGTGACCGTCGAATATAATCCTGCGCCTCCACCTTCATATATAGCATCTGACTGATGATATTCATCCAAAAAACCCTCAATTTTTTCAAGTTTTCCGGCGTCTGTCCGTTGATACATGGAAGCCATCCGCGATTCAATATCTCCACGATAGCGGTAGCCTGTGTTGTTCATTCCAAGCGGGTCGAATATTTCATCCTTTAGGAATTGTCCTACTGATTTACCCGAAATCACTTCAATAAGACCCGCAACAAGATCGTGCCCATATCCATATAACCATCGTGTTCCCGGTTCAAATGCAAGCGGAACTCCAGAAAGCGCTTTAATTTCTGTGCGCAGGTCATACTTCCCCTGCTTTTCCTTTAATCCTGCAATGGCCTTCTGCATAGCTTTTCCTGTTTCTGAAGACTCGGAAGCGTAAGGAAGACCTATATTCATATTGAATATATGCTTAATTAAAATGGGTTTTTCTGCCTTATCCACGTAGGTGTATCCGTTAGGAGCGGTTTTGAATACATGCGCATTACGAAATTCGGGAAGATATTCATATAAAGGCTCATTCAACAAAAATTGCCCACGTTCGTACAGCATAAGTGCAGCCGCACAGACAACGACCTTTGTCATGGAAAACAAGCGATACACTGTATCCTCAGTGATTGGTCTTTGGGCTTCCAGATCAGCATATCCATGATACCCTTCATACAACACTTTGCCATTCTGGGCAATGGCACAACCGCAACCTGCCGGCCCATTTGCTACGAAATGCTTCAATAGCTGATCTACCTTGTCAAAACGAGACATATTCATCCCTCCTATTTTTCCTTCAAAAGAAACAAGCTTCCCCTCGCGCTCTAATTTCTTGTTCCAACAAACTCAGCACGATTCCTTGTAAGCGCTTATTCCACGCATTTATTTTAACGGTAAACTTGGTAAATACATAGATTATTTGTCATAATCAGATGGCTTTACATTAACAGTTCAGCCACCGTTTCCTTCCAGCGATGGATCACCGATTCCGGTTCCTTGAGACGAACCGTGACACCTGTCAAGATATCTGCATATTGGGCTGAATCCTCTCGGGCAGCGAAAACCCGTGCCGCAAATCGCTCACGCACATGCTTGGCCCCGGGCAAAGCAGGCAGATGTTCCAGCGACAATCGCACATAATGCGCCTTTCCCCCGGTAAACACGGCAAGTGTCGCCTTCCCGGTACGGATCATGTTACCCGTCGTAGTCGTACCCGGCCATAGTGCCAGACGCAAATTCCCCTCGTCCAGCGCTACAACCTCGCCCACACTAATCATCGCTATGTGCGGCCACTGATCCTCCGTGACCGTCAGCAGCATCATGGCTTCATGCTGCTTATCCTCCAATACCTTGCCGTCCAGCAGCGTGAACAGATCCTTACTAATCCTTGGTATCTGCATGATGTATAATCCCCTTTACATTTGGCTTATAACTTCAAAGTTACCATAATTCACGGCTGCTTACGAACGACCCTATATCCGCTCTGGAATAGGAGGAACATGAGCAGCATTCGGAATTTCTTGAGGGTTTACCTTGAACGCCGATTTATACTTTGCTGGATCAGTAATGCTATCCGGTTCTGAGGTTCGCCATGTGAACAGGCATACAGGGCACAACAAAACCTCCCAGGCACCTTTAACCGGCGAATGGGAAACGACTTCTGAACGATTGGACTCACAACGGGGACAAATATGCATCTGTCAGCACTCCTTTAATCTTTCTTTGTTTTTAAAAATATTTAGCGAAGCATTTGGCTCAACTTTTTCTCCCATTCCGCTACACCCAGCGGGGAATCGAGCGGCTGCGAGTAATGGCCTCTAATATCCGGTGCTACAGGTGTCGTCGCATCCAGTATCATTTTGTGCGTCATACCTGCCGGATCAGAGCCGGGGTCAAGCGGTAAAATAGACAAGCCAGGAACAATCACAGCATCATGCTTCGGATGCAGTTTGGTGGATAAAGCCCACATGACCTGTGGCAGATTGAACGGATCGACCTCCTCATCCACCACAATCACCAGCTTGCAATACCCCAATCCATGCGGAGTCGTTAACGCACGCATTCCCACAGCCTTCGCAAAGCCGCCATACCGGGTTTTCGTGGAAATAATAGCGACCAGCCCATGCGTATACATGGCATTAACGGCTACGATTTCATTAGGAAAAGCATCCTTAAGCTGCTGAAACAACGGTACACTTGTATTCACACCGATCATATAATCCGTTTCCGTCCAAGGCATCCCGATGTACAGATGCTCAAAGATAGGCTGTTTGCGGTGATATACACGATTAATCTGAATGACTGGCATCGCGCGACCGCCGGAATAGTGACCTGTGAATTCACCGAATGGACCTTCATACTCACGTTCACCTGCTAACACTTCGCCTTCCAAAATGACCTCGGCTCCCCAAGGCAGATCCAGGTCTGCATCCTTCGCTTTGACCACACGATAAGGCTCGCCCTGAATGGCGCCCGCCATCTCATATTCGGATTGATCGTACAGCAGCGGCGTAGAAGCAGCCGTTGTAATCACAGGCTCACATCCGAGGGCAATAGCCACCTTCAGATTTTCGCCGCGCTCCTCAGCCTGACGGATATGGATCGCAATATCATGCTGTGGTACAGGCTGGATGCCCAAACGGTTCTTGCCTTTTACCTGCATCCGGTACAAGCCAACATTTTGCTTGCCATAGGTATCCGGGTCATCCAGATCGCGTGAAACTAAAATTGCTTTGTCCAGATAAAATCCTCCGTCTCCCTGGTTCAAACGAAACAACGGCAAAATATCAAACAAATTAATATCCTCTGTAATCTCGACTTCATGAAAAGGAGCGGTTTCTTCCCGCTTCACAGGCATCGGAAATTGTTCATAGCGTCTGGCAAATTCAAAAAACTGCTCCTTGAGCGGCGTATTTTTGGGCATTCCCATCATGAGGGCATGATTGGGCCAGGAGCCCATCACATTCATAGCAATACGAGCATCCGTATATCCATAGATGTTGTTGAAAAAGAGAGCAGGCGTCTTATCTCCAAGGTTGTTTAATGCTCTGTTAGCGGCTGCCAGGTCTGGCTCCGGCTTTACCTCATCGCTGATCGTGAGTAATTGTCCCTCCTTTTCCAGGGTGTTTAGAAAATCGCGAAAGTCTTTATAAGCCATCATTCATTCTCCTTCGTCTTTCGATTTCTCAATTCTGGTGCAGCCTGGAGTCATTCTGCTTCATCCCATCCCAGCGTTTGGCTGCGGTTGTGACAATACCGAACTGATCCAATGCGCGAAAAACAATATGATCCACTAATTCCTCGATACTTGCAGGATGATTATAAAAGGCAGGCATCGGCGGCAGGATCATCACGCCCATACGTGACAGCTCCAGCATATTTTCCAGATGGATACTGCTTAATGGTGTTTCTCTGGTCATGAGCAGCAGCTTCTTTCGCTCCTTCAGTATCACATCCGCTGATCGGGTAAGCAGGTTGTCCGCCATACCGATACGAATAGAGGCCAGAGTCTTCATACTGCAAGGAGCGACGACCATACCATCTACCCGGAAGGAGCCGCTAGAAATACGTGCGGCCTGATCCTTATACGAGTAGACTGCATCCGCCATCGCCTCCACTTCCTTCACCGTGTAGCCTGTCTCATAGGGAATGTTGGCAATAGCCCACGGGGATAGCACCAGATGACTCTCTACTCCAGCCTCCCGTAATTGCTGCAATATACGGATACCAAAGATTGACCCTGTCGCTCCCGATATTCCTACAATGATTTTCTTCATATGTCCCCTCCTTCCACTCCATCGTTTTACGTTCACCCATGCATTACTGTCAAAAATTATACGCTTGTTCCATGCACACGAAAAATATATATAATATATGTAATGCATACTTTAAACGTATTCAAATTGAGGCGTTGTCTAGAAATGAGGGGAATCCCAATGGATATGAAGCATCTGCATTACTTTTGCGTCATCGTGGAGGAAGGGCAAATCACCAAGGCCGCCAGAACGCTCAACATGGCCCAGCCTCCGCTGAGTCAACAACTCAAAAATATGGAGGACGAGCTTGGCGTAAAGCTGATTTATCGTGAAGGAAAGAAATGGGAGGTTACCGAGGCCGGATATGCACTGTATACACGAGCCAAGCGATTATTGGCTGAAATGGAGGACACCTGTAGAGAAATTGGGGAGTTCGAAAACAAAGTAACCGGCACACTGTCTATAGGCACTTCATCCGCCTGTATGTCTCTGATTACTGAACAGCTCAGCCGCTTTCATCACAATTATCCAGAGGTATACATTAAAATAGGACACGGAGACACACATCATCTGGAAGAGCTGCTGCATCAAAATAAAGTTGATCTGGCCCTCTTGTTGCTTCCAGTAGATGACCAATCGTACCATTCAGTTGAATTGGAGGGCGTTTCCTTTGTTGCCGTACTTCCGTCTGAATGGGCAAATCGTCATCCCAGTGGGGAAATTACCTTACAGGAAGCTGCTAGCTATGATCTCTTGTTGGGACGCCGAACAGAAGGACACGGATTATACGAAACCGTCATCCGCAAATTTCAGGAACACCATCTTATTCCGCGTGTCGTACTGGACTGTCCTGAAATATCGACCATTCTCTCGCTCGTTTCCACAGGCATGGGAATTACCATCATTCCAGACGCTGGCTTGGGACAAGAATACGGGGATAGATTTTGCACACTTTCCATTAAGGAGCCGTTTCCCTTCACACGGCCTGTCGTCGTATGGCGCAAGGATCGTTATTTATCCATTGCAGCTCGCAAATTGGTTGAACTGCTACAAGCTGGAGACACGAAAAAGACTGTTCCCGAGTAGATGCTCTACCGCTCTACTCCTGAAACAGTCTGATGCTGGATAAACTTCCTTCATTCAGGCTGTGCTCACCTTACTTGATTCCCTTGATGCCGATATTCAGTCGGAGTCATCCCACATTTGCGCCGGAACACCTGTGTAAAATGCCTCATATCCTGATAGCCGATCCGCTCGGAAATATCAGCCAGCCGCAAAAGAGGATCACTTAACAGCCGCTTTGCCTCTTCCATACGCAAGGAAATGACGTAATCCTTATAGCCTTGTCCCGTTTTTTGCTTGAATAACTGGCTGAAATATACTGGATTTAAAAATACGATGGAGGCCACCTTTTCCAGTGACAGCTCCTCTGTAAAGTGAGCCTGAATATACTGCAATGCTACATCAACCGTGTGCATGCCCTTACGGAGACATTCTCCTGTATCCGCGGCTGCGGCTGCAATTTCCTCTGGCGTTCGTCTTAGTCGCGCCACCTCTTCAGGTATGGATGAGAAATTATGATGAACACCCGAGCGTGTAATTTGCAAAGGTACCTTCACATAACGCTTCAAATGGGATTCAAGCAAAGACTCCAGCCGTGCAGCCTCTGCTTCATCCCTTAGCCTTGCAATCCCCAGCAGACTGTGGCGGTCCAGACTGACGACAAAGCCGCTGCCCCCAGCCTCAATGAGCTCGGACAGTACATTTTCAATCATAAAATGCTCTAAATGCGTCTGCTTGTGATCAGGTTCCATGCGAACCATAAAAAGATGGAACTCTGGATAATTTTCAACGAAGGGCTGTATATCCAGCTTGCCTGTATCCAATCCAAGTGCATAACGCTGGAAAACAGCTTCACGCAAATAGACCATATTGGATTTAAGAAGCCTGCCCTCGTTCGCCTGTTGCGAGGCCACAAGCGCTTCGGCTGCTAATACTTCAATACATTCCAGCAGCTTCTTTTTACCGATGGGCTTTAACAGGTAGTCTTTGGCACCCAGCTTTACTGCTCTTTGTGCATATTGGAAGTCGGAATGGGCCGAAATGACAACCCACTGCAGATGAGGATGCTTTCGCTTGGAGATACGCATGAATTCCAGACCATCCATACCGGGCATCAGGATATCGGTCAATACAATATCTACAGGATGCTCCGCCAGAATGCCTGCTGCTTCCTCGGTGGAAGCAGCGAGATGAATGCCGCAGGTTGGTAGTGCTTGGCCAATAGTACGCCGAATCCCCTGTCGAATCATATTTTCATCGTCAGCTATCAGAATATTCATGTTTTTCCTCCTTCTGTGGCAGAGGCACATTTACAGTGACTGTTGTTCCGGCTCCTGGTGCGCTGGAGATCCGTAGGCCGTACTCTTCTCCGAACATGTGCCGTAGCCTTAAATTTAGGTTTTGCAGGCCGATGCCTCCCGCCTGCCCGCTGCCCGCCTGTTTGCCGGGTTCTGCCAAAGCGATCTGGACCACCTCCCATCGTTCGTACTCCATTCCTACACCGTTGTCGATGATGTGTAGGCTCAATACACCATCATACTCCTCCGCTCTGACGAGCAGTTTGCCACCTGTATCTGCATGAAGAGGCTCCAGCCCGTGTTTCACCGCATTTTCAATCAATGGCTGCAAAGTCATTTTGGGTACACGGATATCCAGCCATCGATCTTCAATGTAGACGTCGACAGCTACCCTGCCCTCCAGCCGGGCCTGGATAATGGTGAGGTAATGACCGACCTGCTCTACTTCTTCCCGAAGGCTTACATCGGCTCCCTCTTCCCAGTGACTGCTGTAACGGAACATATGGGATAAGGAGAGCACTACCTCTCCGAGCTGATCCTGTCCCTTTTCATCTAGCATCCAATAGATCATATCCAGCGTATTGTACAGAAAATGTGGATTAACCTGCGTCTGTAGAGCGTGCAGTTCTGCATTTTTTTCGCTGACAGATGATACCCGCACCAGCTCAATCAGTTCTGCAATCCGTCTTACCATATGATTGAAAGAGGTAGCCAACTGGTTGACTTCTTCATAGGATGTGATGTTTACCGTGTGGCGGAAATTGCCTGTCTCTACCCGTTTCATTTCTCGAATAACTCGTTTGAGCGGATGGGAGATGCCCCTGGAGACGATGGATGCAATTAGCGCCGACAACATAATAAGTATGGGTGCCACGATAAACAAGTATCTTTGAGTTTGCGCCAGTTCCACGTTCAGATCCTCACCGGGTGTTACACTAATCACCGACCAATCAGCAAACGGAAGCTTGGAAGCGATTACAACTCTCTCATTACTCCGATCTACAATTACATCCTCCTCCGGGACCTGTTGCTCTAGATTTCTCAAATCTGGTGGCGGATCAGAAGAGGTAGCCGATACAATTCGATTTTCATGGCCCAACAGATAGACCTGGCTATTAGTGCTCAGCCGTAAATTGTGGAGAGCGGACAAAACGGAACGCGGCTCAGCCTCAAACAAAACAATACCAATCGGCTTGTGTTCATCCAGATCATAGAGCTGCCGTCCAAAAGCAAACACAGGCCTGGTTTCCACTTGGTCGATGACAGAGTGAGGATAAACACCCAGCCATGCAATTTTACCCGCCGACTTTTGAATTTCCCTGTACCATTCCGTCTGCTCGTAATGAGTATCAACGACATTCATATAATTCCCGTAATTATATACCTTGCCTGTGTCTGTGATCACATGAATGCCGATCAGGTCCTCGCGCGAATAATAGATGGCTCCAAGGATGTTTGTAATTGTACGTTCGTTAATGTAATTGACAGCAGGCAAGTCACTATGATCTGTCGTCAGCAGACGAACCAAATCCATATTGTTGCTGATCGACTTGGAGAGACTGTTATAGCTGCCGAGCAGCAATTCAAACAATCCTGCCGTCTGAGATACATTTTTACGTGCAAGCTCGCTGACCTTATCATTGAACTGCACCGTAGTACGGTTGTAGAATAATAGACTGACCGCCAGCACAATGCCGGACATGCTCAATAGGAACAAAACAAACAAGCGGTATTGAATGGATTGAAAACGGCGCAGCATAACTCCGTGCGCTCCTTTCGCATCGGCCGCCTATCCTTTTACCGCTCCCGCAACCATGCCCTTGGTGATTTTTTCGGACAGGACAAAATAAATAATAATAACCGGTAAGGCTCCCATGACCAGAAAAGCACCAATATTGCCGTAGTTCACAGAATACTGGCTGACGAACGTATATACGCCGAAAGGGAGAGTTTTTAGCTTTTCGGACGAGATAAAAGTGGCAGCCATAATGTATTCATTCCAGATGTTAATGAAAGTTAAAATACACACTGTCATGATAGGCGGAATCGAGATAGGTAAGATTACACTGCGGAAGATACGATAAATGCTCGCTCCGTCAATGTAGGCGGATTCTTCAATTTCGTGGGGAATGGACCGCATAAAGCCGGATAGGATGAAGACCGCAATCGGTGTCTGAAAAGCGATGTAGGGTAAAATCAGCGAGAAATACGTATTCAGAATATGGACGTTTTTAAACATCACCATCAGCGGTAGCAGTGTAGCTTGCATGGGGATCATCATCCCGACCAAAAACAACGTCAGCACAACAGCCCCGAAACGCCAGCGAAAACGTGTAATTGCATAAGCAGTCATCGAGCTTAATACAATGACGAAAATCATCGTAACCCCGGTCACCAGCACACTGTTTCCTAAATAACGCAAGTAACTCCCTGATTCATAGGCTTCCTGGTAGTTGTGCCACTGGGGCACTTGAGGGAGCGCAAAGAAGCTTGAACCTAATATCTCTTCATTCGTCTTCAACGAATAAGTCAGCAGCCAAAAGAGTGGATACAGCTGCGTGACCACTAAGACGGCCAACAGGGCGAAGACCCCCATTTTCTTCAAGGCGTTCAACAGTCCCATCTCCTTTAGCTTACCTTATTTTCAATACGTTTGAAAACAAAATTTATCACAATTGTAAATGACAAGCAGATGACTACAAGAAACGAGGCCAATGCACTGCCATACCCGTATTTCATAGATAAAAAGGACATATTGTACATATACGTGGATACTGTATCCGTCGCATGGGCTGGTCCTCCCCCTGTCATAACCCAGATCAAATCAAACGATTGCAAGGACCCGATAAAGGCTAATATAATCGATATTTTAAAAATAGGCACAATGAGCGGCAACGTAATGTGCAGGTCTGCTTTGAATCCTTCTGCTCCATCAATTTTAGCTGCTTCATACAGCTCATTGGGTATATTTTGTACCCCGGTAAACTGGATAAGCAAATGATAGCCAAAATATTGCCACAATGATACAAAATATAGAGCATACATCGCTACCTGCGGTTCCGTCAGCCAAGAGCGTGTCCAGCTTTCCAGCCCGACCGCCATCAAAATACCGTTTAGCATCCCACCCATCGAGGCCGGATTGTAGATCGTCTTCCACAACTGGCCGATAATGACCACCGATAGAATGACTGGCAGAAAATACATCGTTACCAATGTATTTGCCTTACGTACATAACGGTTGAGTAAAATAGCCAGCAGCAGACAGAGCGGAATTTCCAGCATGGAAAATACAGCGAACATCATCGTCCGCTTCACAGATGGCCAGAACACTGGATCGGCTGTAAAAATTCGTTTAAAATTGGCCAGTCCCACAAACTTCGCCTCAGCAATTCCATTCCAATCCAGCAGCCCGCAATACACAGATACCAGAATCGGAACAAATACCATACAGGTATACAGCAACAGGCAGGGTAGCACGAAAACGGCAATCGTGCGTGTCGGCACCTTCAGTACATTCATACACTAATCTCCTTTATGTTGATTCGGAACAGCTTCTGGAGGATGTTTAGCCATGAGTGACTCCTAATCAGGGAAGGGAACCTTCGCTCCCTCCCCTAGAGTCTGCTTATTCAGGATTTTGAAAAATTCGATCCATTCGCTCCGAAAGATGCAAATATCTTCACTTATTTATTCGCTTCAAAAGTGTTCTGATGCTCCTTCGCAACTTGTGCAGAGTCCTCTTGTTGCACGAACAGGTTCTGAATGCTACTCAGATGCGCCTGCGCAATAGCGGGGTTCATCGTATTGTCAAAAGCGAGGTCTCCTCCCTTTATATTTTTGAACAGCTCATTGAGACTAATGGCCAACTCAGAATAACCCGCTTCCTTCAGATCACCTTTCATTTTCTGACCGCTGCCAATTGCATTTTTTAGCTCAAACTGAATCTTGGGCATCTCAGTTATAAAATAGTGCAGAAAGTCCTTCGTCTCCTGTAAATGTTCACTATTCGCCGATACCGCAAACGCGCTACCCGGCGCAATGACATACTCATTCACATTCCCTTTGCCATTCACCGTGGGGAATTGGAACGCCCCAACCTTACCTGCTACCGGAGATGCATCAATAGAACCCGTTTCCCAAGTACCCATGATATACATCGCAGCTTTTCCAGTTTTAAAAATATTACCGCCTGCATTATAGTCAATAGATGTGGCTCCATCCGGGAAAGCTCCGGCCTGCACTAACTCCTGAAATGCATCTACAGCCTCCACAAAAGCCGGGTCGTTGAACGTCTTTTTACCATCCAGCACATCATTGAGGAAATTGGGTCCTTCATTCGTACGCAATAGAATATTCATAAAAAGGAGGGAGCCGGTCCATGAATCCTTTTCTCCAATGGCAATTGGGGTAATTTCCTTCGCTTTCAGCGTCTTGACCGTCGTAATCAACTCATCAAAGGTGGTCGGCAATTTTTGAATTCCCGCCTGCTCGAACAGTTCTTTATTGTAAAAAACCACTTCTATATTGTTACCATCCGGAAAAGCATAAAGCTTATCATCGAAGCTATAGTAATTAAGAAGGCCATCCTGAAACGTATCTTTTAACCCCTCTTTATCAGCCACATCATTTAATGGCGCGAGTAGCCCGGCATCTACAAATGGCTTCATCTGTGCAGCCGGATTTACAATCGTGATATCCGGTACTTCTTTCGCTGCTGCTTGTGTTTTCAGCTTGAGTTTTTGCTGATCTGTATTTAGCGAATCCAATTCAATTTTGACATGAGGATGATCCTGCTCGTATTGACTTACAATCTGCTTAATCATTTTGTACGAAGGGGTGCTAGGATCAGGATTGATGTTTTGAAAGGTAATCGTCACATCCTTCGTTACATTGCCTCCACCCTTTTCCCCTGGATTTCCCGGACTTGCGCTTTGTCCGTTATTACAAGCTGCCAGCGTCAATGCCAAGGCGCCCGCCGCTACAACAGCAAACGCTCTCATTTTTGCTCTGCTCATATTCCTTTTCCTCCTCTGGTTGAAGCATTGCGCAATTTATCCTCCTAGTCGGTGGACACTCAATGCCCGCTTGTTCTTTTCATTATGTTCCATAGAAAAGACGTGAACAATGCGTGAACTTAAGGAGAAGGGTTTGTTTTCTTAAGCCCTCCATTTGCGTGCTTCAAAATTCATTCATATCATATCTTGCAATTTATCCAGAAGACAGGCATAATATAAATAAGATTATTTTTGATAATGATTATCATTATTAAATAATAAATACACATAGACTTTAAAGGAGGCAGGACCGCAGTGAAAGAAGCTTTTAGTAAAACCTCCCTGCATATCGATGATTATTTAGATCTTCTTAATCTTGCCGTACAAGTCGGAGATACAAAGTGGCAAAAGGAAATTACCCGTAAACTTCAAGCCTTAAGTGTCCTCCAGGCAGAACAGGTTGAAATAGATTAACATCGCACAATGCAATCTGTATCTTAGTTGAAACCGCACTCAGGCTGCGCTATCTAAAAGACAACAAGAATATTATAGTGCTTTTAGCCGAAGGCATGACATGAGTCTTTCATGTGAGCGATAAATGAATCAGATATAAAAAAGAACACAGCCATAAGGCTGTGCTTTTTTGTATGCTTGGCAACGTCCTACTCTCCCAGGACCCTGCGGTCCAAGTACCATCGGCGCTGGAGGGCTTAACGGTCGTGTTCGGGATGGGTACGTGTGGAACCCCTCCGCTATCGCCACCAAACATGTATTTGATTCGCAAACACTTTACTCAGGAACAGCATCGCCAAATGCTGTGTGTTCGCTTGCCTCATATAAGCTACTCGAACTTATACGATGCCATGCTTCCACCCTGAAAACTGGATCCGAAACTTCCTTGCGTTTTATCTTTAGGATAAGCCCTCGACCGATTAGTATTGGTCAGCTCCATGCATTACTGCACTTCCACCCCCAACCTATCTACCTCGTCGTCTTC
>NZ_VIJZ01000012.1 GCF_006874425.1 Paenibacillus ottowii | reverse complement strand
AAGACGTTCTTCCCTGGCAACAGAGCTTTACGATCCGAAAACCTTCATCACTCACGCGGCGTTGCTCCGTCAGGCTTTCGCCCATTGCGGAAGATTCCCTACTGCTGCCTCCCGTAGGAGTCTGGGCCGTGTCTCAGTCCCAGTGTGGCCGATCACCCTCTCAGGTCGGCTACGCATCGTCGCCTTGGTAGGCCATTACCCCACCAACTAGCTAATGCGCCGCAGGCCCATCCACAAGTGACAGATTGCTCCGCCTTTCCTCCTTCACCCATGCAGGAAAAGGATGTATCGGGTATTAGCTACCGTTTCCGGTAGTTATCCCTGTCTTGTGGGCAGGTTGCCTACGTGTTACTCACCCGTCCGCCGCTAGGTTGATTAGAAGCAAGCTTCTAATCAACCCCGCTCGACTTGCATGTATTAGGCACGCCGCCAGCGTTCGTCCTGAGCCAGGATCAAACTCTCCATTAAAGACCAACCGAAGCTGGTTTATTGAAAGAGCGATTAGCTCATGTTGAAACTGACGAGATAAAACATCTCTTGTTTGCTTCCATTTCATACAACCAGATGGCTTGTACCAAAATTTCAGCGTTGGATTTTGTAAACAAAATCCGTACTCACTCGTTGTTCAGTTTTCAAAGATCAATTCAACAGCCGTTTAACTGGCTGGATATATAATTTATCACGTGTGTACCTATCAGGCAAGTTGTAATATCTACCAATTAATGCTTTCTTTTTCAACTCTGCTTCTACACGGTGTAGTTTCTATTAAACCACGTCTACACATGATGATTTATCTATAACAACCAAAACTCGCGCTTATCTTCTATTTATAGTGCAAAGTTAGGATATAAACGTCATAACTCATAAAAGCAGTAGCTCTTTAGATAATGCTGTTTCTTTTGCTTTTTTAGATAAAATCCTGAAATGTTCGCTTAGCTTAAAGCAGTAGCTAGATCCTCTATCAAAAGTCCAGCAGGCTCATGCCCCACAGCCAAGCGGATTAGCGATTCGGGCATGTGCTGTTTTTTTAAACTCTGCTTATTGAATCCGTAGTTCGGTGAGATTATCTGGCTCTCCATAGCCCCCCACGATACACCGATCCGAATCAGCCGCAGTTTATTGATCACTCTGCATATATCCTCATAACCCGAATCTTTTAATTCAAAACTGAATAATCCGGCAAATCCTTTAAGCTGTCTACACGCCAGCTCATGCTGTGGGTGAGAAGGAAGTCCAGGATGATTTACTTTGGAAATGGCCGGATGATCTGATAAAAAACGGGCAACCTGCAGAGCATTCCTTTGATGGGCTTCCATACGGAGCGGGAGTGTTCTTAGACCCCGAATGAGTAGCCAGGCTTCAAAAGGGGCTAACGAGCCGCCGATCAACTCATATTCTTCAGCATACATACGCTTTATTATCTCCTTAGAAGCGATTACTGCCCCTGCAATTAAATCATTATGGCCTCCTAAGTACTTAGATGCGGAATGTACGACAATATCAACTCCCCATTCTAAGGGTTTCTGGAAAAGGGGTGTAGCCCATGAATTATCGATGATTGTGCGAATACCCTTCGCTTTGGAGAGCGATGCTACTTCCTGAATATTTACCACATCAAATGTAAATGAAGTAGGGGACTCCATAAGAATAGCACGGGTCTTCGGTTGGATGGCATTAGCAACTGCTTCCGTAGAAGTCGAATGTACAATCGTATAGTTTATATCAAACTTCGTTAAATATTTGGCTAGGCTGACGGAAGTTTCATATATATGTCCGACCAGAATCAGATGATCCCCAGCGGATAAGCTACACATTAGAGCGGCACTGACAGCAGCCATTCCGGAGGCAAAGCACTTGCAGTCCTCCCCACCTTCTAATGCGGCAATCATTTGTTCTGCAATCCGAACGGTAGGATTAGTTCCTCTCGAATAGACATAATGCTCCTTTTCATGATTAGCTGCTTCAGCATAATCTTCGTAGGTATCAAAGAAAAATGGAGCAGTCTCATATATAGGAGGAGCAGCGGACTTGGCGAAATATCCCTGTTTATCTTCAAATCTAAGACAGATGAGCCGTTCATCCGAGAAATTCAAACCTAATCACCACTTTCTGAAAAAAATCCAAACCCATAGAGGTAGTCTCCTCAATCCGGGGCTTAAATATTCTATAAATCACACTCCCTTGGACTTGTGGTGGTTAATTTGCGAAATTCGGACAAAATATAAGGAAATGATCATTTCTTTATATAGCTCCACCTCTTTTCTGGTCTGTATTCTCTTTCATCGGCACTACATGGAGCGTTCCATCCTCACTAAGCTCTGCATAGGCTATCTCGTCGATGCTATCATATCCCTGCTCTCGCGCCTTTGCTTTTATCAGTTCTACATCTATCGTTTTTCCACGCATAGATTCATCCAGCAATCTTCCCTTATCAATGACAGTAACCGAAAAAAGGTCAGGCTGTGCTTCTATTCCCATATCCTGAGCGGCGGGTGGCTCGTATTCGGGTTTACGCATGACTGATAATGAGCCATTCGTCTCTAAAGTGGCGTACCAGACCTCACGTAGAGAAAAAATATTTTGCTGACGTAGCATGGAGAGTAGCTGTGTAAATTCTATATCATATTTCTCCAGCATTTCTTGATTAACCTGGCCCTTGTCCACAAGCAGCACTGTTCGACCTTCGGCCATATATCCAAATTTCACAAAATGGGTCGTCGCCTTTTCGAAAAAGTAGGCCAGCGCGCACCATAACGCTAAAGCAAACAAAAGTTGCCAAATGGTCACCTCATCGTCATATAACGTATTTCCCACAATTTCGCTTAATACCAATGATGTCAGAAAATCGAGCGGTGTTAACTGACTGAGTGTTTTCCGACCCGTAATAAAAGTAATGATCCATAATCCAAAAAAGCTGATGATCAATTTGACCCCAATCGTAACAAATACCTCCATACCTATGCCCTCCGAAAAAAATTATATTTTTATGGGTTATTTACACCTGTCTACTTCTGTATAAACAGAGGCATATATCATTCCTAAAGTTGTCAGAAAAAAAGCCCGCCACCAACTAGAGGCAGCGAACTTTTTTAATCACGGTATTATAGAATTAGTCTTTCAGATGTTGATCAAAAAACTTTTTAACCAGGTCTAATATATGGGGCTGGGTAAAGGCAATATGTCCAGCTCCCTTAATTTTGTACAGAATGACATCATTACCTGCTTGCTTAAGTGCTTTGTAAAACTCCATGCTTTGTTCAAAGGGAACCACGTCATCCCGATCTCCATGCATAATTAAAGTTGGTGGTGCTTCTGGACGAATATATTGCATAGGACTAGCTATTCTTGCTTTATCTTTATTCTCCTGAATAGCTCCTCCCACTAGCTTGGACTCTGGAGAATGTGGTGAATCGTGATCAAAAATGGATGGATACTGACTCATAGTCAGTAAGTCCGTTGGACCAAACCAATCTACAACCGCTTGAATAGTACTCGACTCATTCGGATATTCCCTGTCTCCTGCTAACTCCTCATTTCCTTCTGTTAACCCCGCCAGCAATGCTAGATGAGCACCAGATGAATCTCCCCACACGCCTACTCTTTCCGGATTGATATTATATAAAGACGCATTAGCCTTCAGGAAGCGTATAGCAGCTTTTACATCTTGAATTTGAGCTGGGAATATAGCGTTGTCGCTGGTTCTATACTCCACACTTGCAACAACATATCCCATTTTGGAAAGTTCGGACAGCTGTGGCACAAAAGCAAAGGTATTCTGTTTGGACCACCCCCACCCACAACCCTGTAAATAAATAATCAAGGGGTATTTCTCCTGATTTCCCACTCTGTTGAATAACGCGTCCATAGGGTCTCTGTATACTAACAGATTTAATTTTAAGGAATTACCCTCCACATTAGAGAACTCTATGTTTGGAATCAATTGTATGTAAGAGTTCACATCCTCTTCCCAATGTAGCTCCTGGATTTCTTCTTCAACTGTTCTATTCATCATCACGGTCCAAATCCTCCCATTAAAATACTTTTTTAGAGACATAGTTTTATGTTGCATCATTTTAAAGTCACATTTTTCTCACCTCCTGTCATATTCTTTAGCATTTATTTATAAAAAGTTATAACAGAATTAATGTAATAAAGTTACTTACAACCAATTCAAAAAAATATACATTTAGAGTATTGATGTAATGATAATTATTACATCAATCTCCAAAAAAATAATGCTTCCCAATTTAAGAAGCATTATTTTTTTGGATAATAAGTTCTATAATTTCTTGTATTGAAACATTTCGCAATATACTTTCCATGGCATTTTGAGCCTTCATTAATATAAGCTCCAGTACCTGATTAATATTGGCTCCAACCCAACAATTCGGATTGGGATTGGCATGGGTATTAAACAGTTGATCATCCTCTACTACCTCTACTGCTTTATACACGTCATATAAAGAAATTGCCGCCGGGTCTTTTAATAGATACGAACCACCAGTCCCTCTGCGCACATCCATTAATCCAGATTTTTTAAGTAGTCGGGTAATTTGCCGTATAATCACCGGGTTTGTATTCACGCTATCGGCAATTTGCTCAGAAGTCAGATAATCAGCACGTACATGTATAAGGGACAGCATATGAACTGCAATTGAAAATCGGCTGCTAATTTGCATTAATATCACCTTCCGTTGTAAATATTATATTTACAACGGAGCTTATTTGTCAACATCATTAATTACGCAAGATGTTATTTTCAACTACATTACACGATTATCTACTTTTAACTAGCAGCTGAATCGCTTCTTTAACCAGCTTATCGGTATCTCCTCCAGCTTCTTGCTCTTCCAATATACAACGTTGCAGATTTTCCGCTACAATTTGGGCGATTGCCTTATCTGATGCATTGCGCACAGCTGATAGCTGGCTGACTACATCTTTGCATGATTTTCCCTCATCCATTAAGCGAAGCACCCCACGCACCTGTCCCTCAATCCTTCTCAGGCGGGTTTTTAGTTCATCACTGTAATTGTAATCCATAAAGCAATGCACTCCTTTTTTTGACTTACCATATACACGTATAGGTATATTATAAACCAAAAAAATAAATAGAATACCCTAAATAAATAGATTCACCTTCCCCTGCGACGCATCTCCCAAGTAGGCAGCTACGCCAGCATATTCCATTCCGTCTATTAGTTCTTCTTGTTGTAGTCCTAGCAGATCCATGGTCATAGTACAGGCGACGAGCTTGATCCCCTGCTCTCGGGCCAGCTCTATAAGCTCCGGAAGGGAGAGCGCATTATGCTTTTTCATGACTTGCTTGATCATCTGCGGCCCCAGTCCTGCAAAATTCATTTTGGAAAGCGCAAGCTTTTGAGGTCCACGAGGCATGAGCCAGCCAAAGGCTTTTTCGAGCAATCCCTTATGGGTACGCACGAGTTCATCCTTACGCAATATATTGAGCCCCCAAAATGTAAAGAAAATAGTTACTTCATGATCGTATGCCGCCGCCCCATTCGCAATAATGAATGCAGCAATCGCTTTATCCAGCTCCCCACTAAACAATACAATCGTTGTTTTGGACTGAGTTTGCCCTTGAAACTCTGTATATGCTCTTGCTGTTGTGCTCATAATGAATTGCTCCCCTTTGTTTCTCCTGTCCATGCAGATATGCCTAGGAGCACGGATTTGACGTTTTTAGCGCCTTTGTCTGCTAATAACTGACATGCTCTTTCACTGCGTGAACCAGCTTGACAGATCACTGCAATTTCTTCATCCAGGTTCAGTTCAGCGAGTCTACTCTCCAATTCTCCAAGCGGAATGTGCTTAGAGCCGGGGATATGTTTAAGTGCAAATTCTGCGGGCTCACGAACATCCAGCAAAATGAAGTTCTTCTTTGCAGACCTTTTTGCTTGTAGCTCTTCATGGCTTATCGTGGAAAAAAACGCTTGCTCCTCCTTCACTCCAGCCGGATTTGCCTTGCGTATATAATGTCGCATGATATCTCCTTCTTGATGAGTGCCCAAATATTTATGCCCCGTGCCTTGGGCCCAGCTCTGAAAGTCAGCTAACGAACCCTTGTCAGTCACTTGAACCTCCATAATCTGTCCGGCAAGTAGCTCATTCATAGCTTTTTTTGTTTTTACAATCGGCATAGGACAAGCAAGGCCTTTGCAATCAAGTATCTGATCTGAATGGATTTGATTAGTTAAAAACATGGTATAACCTCCGCCTGTTTTTTTGTGGGGCTTTATTTTCATATACACATACCCCTATAGGTATTAGGATAACGAGACTGAATTCTTTTGTCAACTTCGTTGGCCGCTTTCGTCCCGAAACTAACTAGTTCATATCTTAAACAAAATAAAAGTGAACAAAAAAAGCCGCACAAAAGTGCGACTCTACTACGTACATAAATTTAATCGTCTATTTTCATCAGTTCTGGCAGATCTAGCGACATCGAGATATTACAAAGCATGCCTCTGGCAAGAAAAAGCATCGTTTTTTCCATGGCTTGTTCAATACCTGCCTGCCGGAAAGCATTATAGACTGTCGTATGAATTTCACGAAACCCCTGCTGCATCACCCCTACAACCACATCCTCACGGATCGTCTGCGCCTGCATTTGTAAAAGTATTTCATTGCGATATTCCATCATAATTTGCGAGTAGGCTGCAATCAGTTCTTGCTCTAACTGCTCAGACGAAGCCGAATGAATGACCCCCTGAAAAGAGTCTATGATGCGATCAAATGAAACCTTCAACGCTTCAATAAGCAAAGCTTCCTTGGTAGCAAAAAAGCGGAAAACATAGGGCTGAGAAATATTGGCCCGTTCCGCAACTTTGGCTGTTGTAGCTCGGTAGTAACCCATTTCCGCAAAGACTTCAATTGCAGCAGATATGATTTCCTTTTGGCGATTTATTGATGTTGATGTAGCTTTAGCCATATGTTCTCATCCTTTTATTTATTACATTTTTCTGGTAGTGATTAATCAATCACTAGATAGTATAAATGTCAAACTCTAAAAATGCAATGGACCAAAAAAGCCGCCTCCCTAAACATGCTGGAAACGACTCTTTTGGCACACTTCATTATGGCGTCATCGTGTTAAAGTATAGCCGAACATAATTGACCTTTTGCGTTTTGGTTGGGTAGGAAAATACTAGATAATAACTAAGATCTGACGTGTTGTTGATCGTATAACTAGCTTCTGCTGTGCCGGATATGTCTTTAGAGGTGTCGATTGTTTCTGTGGGCTGGCCGAGTTCTTTAATAACTTGTTTAATAAGCAACTTCTTATATTGTGGATCGGAAGAAGTAATTTCTGTGACTTTATCACTTCCATCCAGTATGAGATCTGTATGATATTTGGTATAGCTTCTCATAGGACCTGTAGAACCAGAATCGGATTTCCCCCATAGCTCGAACAAAAGATCGCTGCTCGTTCCCAGGCCAAGACCTTTTGGCAGATTGGGTAACGTTCCCTGCTTGGCTGCGCTCATTATAGCAGTGGCAGAGCTGTGTTTACTGTCAGGTGAGGCTGTACTACTAGCAGGTTTATGCTGTGTCGAGGTTGAACCTTGATCAAACTCTTTTCCAGTATTTTTGGAACTTTCCTTGGAACTTCCCGCATCCGCACTAGGCTTGCTGAGATCTGTACTCGTCTTGTTAATGTGAGTATCTTGCTCGTTGGTATGGATGTCTGTGTTCTGATCTGTTGAATTACCGGCAGATGGTGTGGCTGTTTTTACTGTGGATGGAGCAGTTGAATTTGCTTCTCCGCTATTGCCGCATCCTGCCATTACAGCCAAACCTATTGCTAATAAAGCGCTGGTGGTGACTAGCTTGCAAGCTAACTTTTTACGATTACGAGATTGATGTGTAGGTTTCATTATAAAATCACTCTTTCCTTGTTCTTGGGTACAAACCAAGTGTAACTGAACCTCGTTTCCAGAATACCTCAACTTGTATCTAACTTGTAAACAAGAGCATTTGTATTTTTATAACGTACGCTATTTCCGATCATAGACTCCCAACTGTTGTTTAGAAAAGGAGTAAGGAGAGTCAGTCTTCTTCAACCATATATTCCCTTTAATGATGAAAATGTAAACAGCAAAAATAAAGTAGATTGTGCCTGTAATCCAATCTATTCTCGTAGGGATGTCTCGTTTTGAAATTTCATGGATATACCAGATTCCGACAGGAACATGCAGGAAAAGTGCCGTACACAAGCCGGGATTATATAAGGTTTTGGCTTTAATATTGACAACGATGCCGTGCCAGACGACCTGAAAGAATCCCATAAAAACTGGTGAGAGTCCAAGCCAGATTATGTGGGGGAACCATACGGGGAGCAGATAAAATACATAGGCAATGGCCACATTGATGATCATCGCTGATTGAGTATTTAAGGGGTAATGATCTGGGGCTTCACTTTTAAACAAAACATTGTTAAATAAACCCGCAAAATATCCAGGCCAGCGGTATTCTTCAAATTGGTGAAATAAAATAGCCACAAAGCTTAACCACAGTATTCCTGATAGATCCGAGAAGATGGCTGGATTCATAAGTAAAACAATACATAGAGACACCCCGATAATGCCCCCTGCATCTTGCCAATATTTTCTCAAAAAATCCATAGCACTCACCTCTAAGATATTATTTTTAATCAAAATATCTTTCAAATAACAGGTGTAATTGTTCTTCTATTGTAGGCACTTCCACTACTGCTCCAGATTCAAGAATCGGACTCATCAGTGCAGGCAGAAAAATGGCTCCGAATATTTGCAGCATCATGGCTAATAATCGTTCTGGCTGTTGCTCACCTGTTAGCTCCTTGATCGTGTTCTGTACCTTTGGAAACCCCATCATGTTTAAAAATCTTCCGTATTCCTGTTGAGATGTAAAGGGCGTGCTGCCCATCACAATAATTCGCGACAGTAGCTCTGGATATTGGCGAATGACCTGTAAATAGTTAAGCAAAAATTGTTTTAATCTATCTTGCGGGGACATCGTTGTATTGTCCAAAACAGAAAATGTGTGCTGAAAGCTGTGGAGGATCACTTCAATAGCTTCACTGAGCAAATTTTCCTTGGAGCCAAAATAATAATTAACTAGAGAAATATTAGTGCCAGACAGATCAGCAACTTTTCTGATTGTAACCGCCTCGAAACCTTCCTTTTGAATAAATTCCAGCGTAGACTGTAGAATTTTTTCTTTGGTCTGTTGTTTTTTGTCTGGGTGACTCATGTTTTTCCTCCTCCTATTTAGTTTAATCCTAACGGACTAATGAAACGGACCACTTTAAGCAAAACAAACAAAAATTAAAACCATATTTAAAACATTGTTTAAATTATTGTTTGAACTTATCCTAGCACTTTACATTTCACAAAACAAGTAAAGATATGAAAATTAGGCTAAAAAAACCCGCAAACGAATCAGATCGTTTGCGGGTTGAATGAATTGAGGTTGAAAAAAGGTCTAAATGGCCCAATTTCCTTTGCGGAACACTGCCTCTTTGCTTCCGTCTTGCAGTTCGCCATCAATATCCAGCTCAGCCGAGCCGATCATGAAGTCAACATGAGTCAGACTGACATTGGCACCGTTCTGGAGCAGTTCCTCCTTGTTCATTTGCGTCCCATTTTCGATGTTAAATGGATACGCACTGCCTAAGGCCAGATGGCAGGAAGCATTTTCGTCGATACCTGTATTATAAAAAATACGATTGAGATTGGAAATCGGTGAATCGTGCGGTACTAGAGCAACTTCCCCCAGAAAGCTGGCTCCTTCATCCGTAGCGAGCAAATGAGTGAGATGCTGCTCACCGGATTCTGCTGTATATTCGGTGACTTTACCGTCCTTAAAGGTAAATGTAATGCGATCTACCAGCTGCCCATTTAAATTAAGCGGCATGGTACTTGTAATGTGACCATTGACACCAGTACGCTTAGGCATCGTGAATACTTCTTCTGTCGGCATATTCGCGACAAAATAATCTCCGCGCCCGTTTTCACCACCACCACTGCGCCAAATATGTCCGTCAGCCAACTCAATTCTCAAATCTGTTCCGGGCGCACGATAGTGCAGGCTTTTATATTTTTTATGGTTCAGCTTATCTTGTACCTGTTCAAGATTTTTCAAATGATTTTGCCAATTCTGAATGGGATCAGAGCCGTCTACACGATTCATTTGGAAAATCGTATCCCACATAACACGAATGCGGTCTTCTTCTGCTACATCCGCAAACACTTTATCGGCCCAGGCTTTCGTCGGAGCTTTAATCAAACACCAGCTAATTTTGTGATTGCGGGTATATTTGGAAAAGCCTTCTCTCGCCGTAGCTGCCGCTTTGGTCGCACGAGAAACTTTTTGCGGATCAATACCTTGATATAAATCCGGGTTCGGCACTTTAATCGTTAATGTGGCTCCACCCTCTTCGGCGAATTTCTCCATCATTTCTGCCTTCCAAGCAGGGTAGTAATCAAAGCTGGCTTCGTCACCATGCTCAAAACGACTGCGTGTAATGGAATCGTCCTCAAACTCTACCTGTACATATTTAGCGCCTGCTTCATAGGCTTTGCTGACAATCAAGCGTGTAAACTCGACAGTTTCCAGTGGTGCAGTTACCAACAACGCCTGTCCAGGCTGAATGTTGACTCCTACTCTTACGACCAGTTCTGCATATTGCTCCAACAATGATTCAAATGTATTCATTTTTCCACGCTCCTGTTCCGTTTTGATTATATTAAATGATTGCATCACTACAGTACGGATTGTTTCTCCAGTTCACGCAGCTCCACTCTTCGTATTTTGCCTGAGCTCGTTTTAGGAAGTTCTTCAATAAACTCTATTTTTCGTGGATATTTGTAAGGTGCCGTCCATGTTTTCACATGATGTTGCAGTTCCTTCACTAGCTCTGGTGATCCTTCTATTCCGGCTTTGAGTACGATGTAGGCTTTTACGACATGTCCACGGACTTCATCCGGGCTGGCTACCGCTGCACATTCCTGCACAGAATCATGCTTCATCAACGCTTCTTCTACTTCAAAAGGACCAATGGTATAGCCAGAACTGATAATGATATCATCACCGCGTCCTTCAAACCAGAAATATCCATCCTCATCCTTTCGAGCCCGGTCGCCCGTTACAAAATAATCTCCATGTACACTCGCTAATTTGCGCTCTGGATCAAGATAGTACGTATGAAACAATGCCGGCAGATCAGCACGCACTGCAATATCGCCCACTTGCCCTGGAGCCAGCGGAATACCATCCTCGTCTACGACCTCAACAAGTCCCGGTGCAATGGATTTGCCCATCGAACCTGTGCGCAGAGGTACGTCTCTTAGATTACCAATAATTAATGTACTCTCTGTTTGACCGTAGCCGTCGCGAATCGTAATGTTGAATTGCTCCTGAAACTTGTTAATAACCTCCTGATTGAGCGGTTCTCCCGCAGAAACAGCACTTCGCAATCGGGATAGATCATATTGATCCAAACCAGCCGTTTTTGCCATAATCCTATATTCCGTCGGTGTACAGCACAACACTTGAACTCCATATTGCTGCAGCAACTGCAAATAGCGCCCCGGACGAAACGGACCATTATATACGAATCCGGTCGCTCCATTTCCCAGTACCGATAAAAACGGACTCCAAATCCATTTTTGCCAGCCAGGTGCGGCCGTAGCCCATACGATGTCTGAAGCCTGAATATCCAACCATGGTGATGTTATCCGCAGATGGGCATATCCCCAGCCATGGCTGTGTACAACCCCTTTAGGATTGCCTGTGGTGCCCGAAGTATAGGCCAGAATGGCCATGTCATCACGGTGTGTCTTCACAGCTTCAAAAATATCTTCCTGTCCCTCCATCAGCTCATCCAGCACGAGCCAGCCTTGCGCACCTACTGTGCGGTCCCCAGGGACTACAATGCGATAATCCAAAGCAGGCAAATCATCACTGATTTTGTCAACTTCACTTGTTACGTCGGCCCAGGCGATGACTGCGCGTGCTTCCGAATGGCGAAGCCGATATGCAATATCCTTGGCCCGCAGCATTTCTGAAGATGGAATGACCGCAAGCCCCAGCTTCAAGCAGGCTAGGTAAATGATATAGGCAATAATACGCCGTGGTACTACGACCAGAACTCTGTCACCTTTGTTAAATCCCAGACTTGCAAGCCCTCCAGCCAACCGATTTGCCTTTTTTAACAGCTCTCCGTAGGTGATTTCTTCGTATTCCCCTGTCTCACTTAACCACTTGAGCGCTGTCTTACCAGCCTCATGGTGTTCCATTTCCGAAGTCATATTGTAATATTCAGGCGCAAGCCATTGTTGCTGTTCTGCCAAGTTATACCTTCCCCTTTATACATAAGATGAGAGCAACTTTCTTCACATAGTATAACACGTCTTAGTACCAGGTTCTAATACCAGAATCAATTTTTTTGGAAATAAATAAGAATTGTAAAGCAAACGACAAAAAAAAGAGCCTGAATACAGACTCTTTCTTTTACTACTATCGCAATCTACAACTCAATGTCTACTATGGTAGAAGCAGCTTCCTGCCCGTTTACGAGCAGCACAATTCTATGCGCTCCTGCATAGTGACGACGAGTTGTCAGGTCTGCAAACCGGTGTGTTCGTGTTCCCGTCAGACGGGTTCCTCCGGAAACGGTTTTGTCAGAAAGCAAAAACAGTTTACGCGAGACTTGTCCTCTCGCCTTTACAAAGTCGATACCATACTCGATGCGGACGCGTACAGGCTCACCTTCTCGTAGCTGAAGCACATAGCTTAGTTCACAGTGATCACCGATTTTTAACACGGCAGGGTCTGTGGTCAAAGAGGCTGCTGCAACCAGCGGCACTCCATCCGTATCATCTGCATAGCCGAACATGGCCATCACCTCAGGGATGGATTTGCGAATCAGGGATCGGCAGCCATGGCGGACAATCCAGTCGGTGTCAGGATGTACACCTTTCCATCGTTGAGCCGTTGCGATGACGATATCGGGATGATCCTTGGCAATATCGTTCAAGTTGTTAGCCACACTTTTACGTACATACAATGATGGATCAGCTTTCAGTATTTCCAATACGGCTAATACCGGAGCGGGATCACGTTTGAAGACAGGCAGTGCTTGTCCCCAGGGCAGCCGTGGACGACAGCCTTCGCTGGCAAGACGGCGGACGTGTTCACTGGAGTGTCCTGCCCAGGTTGTCATCTGCCGCATCATCCGTTCTGGTTCTCGCAGGAGAAAGGGCCTCACGGCGAACTCCGCAGAGGACTTTGATGTAAAGCGTTCCAGTGCAGTCATGGACAGATCCCAATGCTCTTCTCCCTGCCCATATACCTCTACAAAATCGGGGAAAAACAAGTACGGAAACCCGCTACAGTGCTCATCTATGGCAAATAAAATACAGAGAGCTTCTTCATAGCTACTGGGCAAAAACACTTCTAATGTTGACGAAATACGCCGTATTCGGTCTTTTAGCTCCAATTCATCCCATTTTTTATCCATCACTTGATGGATAAATCCGTCAATGTCGAACAGGCTGTACGCAGCCTGTACTTTTTCACCGAATAGACGAAGGAATTCCTCCGTGTACATATTTTTTAAAGGCTCAGCCATTGTATATCTCCTTTGGTATATGAATATGCGCAAAAAGCGATAAATGAATATGTGCAAAAAGGGATAAATGAATATTATCTTCATCTATGATAACCGTATATCGTGACCCAGTACCAGTATTAAATGAGGTTAGTGGAAAAATATAAGACACATTAAAAAATGCCAAGTCCTAGGATTAGGATTTGGCATTTTTTCGAAAACACGACAAATCGAATGAGACTTATATTTTATGTTGGACAAACCAGTCGGAAATACGTTGCAGTCGTTCCACACGAAGCTGTGGGTGTCCTTTTCGTGAAAGCTCGTGACTCGAAGCTGGGAAACGGACAAATTGGGTGGGCTTCCCTAAACGGCACAATGCCGTGAACAGCTGTTCTCCCTGCTCAATAGGGCAACGTAGATCCTGCTCTCCATGCAATATGAGCAGCGGTGTATTGATTTGCTGAACATAAGCCAGCGGGGATTGTCTCCACAAAAGCTCGAAATCATCCCACGGACTCCCGCCGACCTCATCTTCAGTAAACGAGTATCCTATGTCACTCACCCCATACATCGACAGCCAGTTAGATATGGAGCGCTGGGTCACAGCTGCGCGAAAACGGTCTGTATGTCCGACAATCCAATTTGTCATGAAGCCACCATAACTGCCTCCTGTGACACCGATTCTTTCTGGATCAATGAATGGGAATTGGCGTATAGCCTCGTCCACTGCGCTCAGTAGATCGGTGTAGTCACGCCCGCCGTAATCTCCAAGGACAACATTGGTAAAAGATTGCCCGTACCCTCGGCTTCCTCCCGGATTCGTGTAGATGACTGCATATCCTTGTGCGGCCAGCAACTGAAACTCATGAAAAAAGGAATTGGAATACATCGCATGGGGACCGCCGTGAATTTCCAAAATGGCAGGGTAAGTTACCCCCTCTTTAAAACCAGCAGGCTTCATCACCCACCCCTGCACGCGCCGGCCATCCTCAACCTCAGTCCAGAAGCTCTCGGGCACACTGATCTCAATCTCATCAAGCAGAGAATCATTGACTCGTGTCAGTCGTTCCTCGGTTCCTGAATGAATTGCAATTCGGAACAAATCACCTGGTAAAGCGACATCCGTGGAAGCGGCAATGATATGCTGCTCATCTGAGGTAAGCTCAAATTGGTAAATTTCCCGTTCACCTTGGGTTAAAATTTTATAAGTTCCATCAAGCGCAAACTTATATACGTGCACATTTCCTTCAATGATCACCAGCGTATATAGGGATTGACCGTCCGCACTGAAGCGTGGTGGACCTACATGAAGATGCGAACGCATGTCGCTCATACCCGCATTCCCGAGGTGAGCGTCAAGCGTCTGACTAATACATACTGCCGTCCCGCCACCCGAGGGAACCGTATACAGTCGAGTCTGAGTAGCACCTTTGGCATGACGATCATGACCGTAAAAGGCAATCATTGTACCATCGGGGGAGAAAGCGGCACTCTCGATTTGAAACTCAGAGTGGGTCAGCTTAAACGGCGCTACCGCATTGCCATTAGAAGTCGCAGGAGCTATCGTAAACAAATCATTTTCCATACGTAAATCCGTATCCTCTTTGGAATGCTCCGCTATTCTAGCGACAAATAAAATCAGTTGGCCATTCGGTGACCAGACTGGCTCCGCTACATCATAAGCGCCTGACGTCAGTTGAATCGTGTGGCCCGAAGTCACGTCAGTTACATACAAGTGGTCACGAGTATCATCCCACAGCCCATAACCGTCGGATTTAGCTTTTGTCCGACCAACGATTCGTCCCTTAAGTTGTTCCTCCTGATTTTCTGCATTGGATGTAGAAACTGACGGATTCTCGGCTGTTTTAGCTACAAACGATATGTATGCTCCGTCTGGCGACCAGGCTAATGAATGAACGTTGCTCTTTACATGTGTAAGTTGCCTAGCCTCCCCCCCACGTGCTGGAATAATCCATACCTGACGCTTGTTGTCTGTCGTACGGAGAAAAGCAAGTTGTGATCCATCCGGTGACCAGACAGGCGTTTCATCTTTTGGCCCGTATGTAAAGGGTATCGGAGCTTCACCTTTGAATGGCAACAGCCAAATAGCCGAGTTATAATCTGTCCGCTCTTTATTAATACACTGCTCTACGTAAGCGATTTCGCCACTCGTAGGATGAACAGCGGGATCGCTAACCCAGTGAAGTCGATATAAATCCTCGGCTGTTATACGGCGTTTGGTCGTGCCAGATTGCGAGTTGCTCAAGTAAATTCCTCCTTAATATGAACAAATTTGTACAACTTCACATTCCATTATTCCGATTAAATTTATATGAATTAACATACAATTTACGTTACTCTTTTTATGTATCTCTGTCAATTTATCCAAAACTCAAAGACCCTCTCTCAGTCGCTATGGACCCGAAAGCACCGCTGCTGCGGCTGCTTCCATGAGAGAAGGTCATAATCCATTAATGCTCTTCCATAGTAATGCTTTAGCAGATTAGCCAGTAGACTGTACAGTCCAAACTTCAT
Organism: Paenibacillus ottowii; assembly: GCF_006874425.1. Taxonomy (GTDB): domain Bacteria; phylum Bacillota; class Bacilli; order Paenibacillales; family Paenibacillaceae; genus Paenibacillus; species Paenibacillus ottowii. The sequence continues at coordinate 113,702 of NZ_VIJZ01000012.1, read as the reverse complement.
TCGCTTCATGCCCTTCGCGGCAAACGAATCAGCTTTCCGTTCCCAGTGATCGGGTCTAATTTCGGTTAGCCGTCTCGGCTTCATTTTTTTCACGGATGTACGTGGAGAAAAGTTCAGGATTCACTACTTTACGCAGTAAATGCATGGTCCCATCCCCCGTTCCATGGTCAAAAGCATGGATACGTTCATATCCCCAACGCTCGTACATGGATAATAAATAGGGATGTTTTTCCGCAGTCGCCAGTGTCACTGCAGGAGCTCCGGCCTGATCACGAATAATCGTTTGCTCTACCCAGTTCAGCAGTTTTTTCCCATATCCTTTGCCCTGGGCAGCTGGGTCTACGGCAAACCACATCACAAACGGAAGATCAGTTATAAAATTAAGGGCTCTATTTTTCAGATGGCTAACCGTAGCCTGGATGACACCATCGACTTCCAGCACATAGCAATCATTATTTTTAATGTTTTCTTGAATGAGAGCAACGTCTGCCTGAGCGGCAGGCCATTTAAGCTCCAACTGCCGAATTGTTTCATATGCCTCATACGTTACATACTGCAATCTTTCTGCGTCCTCTTGCCGTGCCAGACGATAGATTTCGCTCATATAGTCCTCCGCCTCCCTATAGTGTTGTAATAATGTACATAACGACTTTTCAAGTAATCCTATATATTTAATCAGATATAAAAGTTAACCTAACTGTAGCATGCTCACCATTCAGCGACAAATTAATTTTTTCTATACCTTCATTTAAAATAACAATCTCCCTGTGAGGCTTGGAAACTCCATGAATTAAAAAGAACGTAAAAAAGCCCGAAAATCGGGCTTCTTTACTTTGTAGACCCAAAGAATGCTGTCTTCTGTCTCTGGGCATTTATGCGCAACCTGTATGCTGTGTTATTCAGCAGGGGCAACAAAGCTGCGTTTGGCAAACTCGCTGTCCAGCATATAAAAGGCATTGCTGTCTCTTTCAATGCGCTTAAGCTTTTGGATAACACTATCGAACAGAGCTTCTTCCTCGACTTGCTCATCAATAAACCATTTCAGGAAATGAATCGTTGCATGCTCACGCGCATCGAGGGCCAGGTCAGCCAAATGATAAAATTTTTGTGTGTTTTGCTGCTCATGCTTGTATCCATGCTCAAAAACGTCCAGCATGGAATCATAGCTATTTTTGGGCTCCGGTAATGCTGCCAATGTGGCGCGTCCTCGACGGTCATTAATGTATTTATACAGTTTCATGGCATGAAACCGTTCCTCCTCCGCTTGTACCAGGAAGAAGTTTGCAAACCCCTCCAGACTTTCACTGGAGCAATAAGCAGCCATCGCCAGATATACATGAGCAGAGTAAAATTCAAAGTTCATTTGCTCATTCAGAGCCTGTGCCAAATTGTCATTCATGTCTCAGGTCACCTCGGTCAGATATGTAATGATGTAACGATCATAGTGTACCATGAATTTGATCACAAAAAAACGGACGGAAGTGAATTCAAGCATACTCACGCTCCGCCCGCCGTGCTCAATATTTAGTTCACAATCATGGCTCCAGACCCCAGACACGTTTGTCGTTTATATACAAAGGTGCTTTGTCCCAATCCGTATAAGAGGTCGTGCTTGCATCATAGGAAAAATCGCCACTTTCATTATAATTGCTCCAATCCACCTTGTTCATGCGAATCTGAATATCCCCTGTGTTTTCCCCTGCTGCCAGACTTCCCGCACCAGCTCCAAAGGAAATCTCCAGATAGTAGTCTGCCCCATTCACGGCCTTATCCAGTTTCACAAAACGTCCCTGAACGTTGCCGCTGCCTAATTGCGCATAATCACAGTGGAACTCCTGCGCTTTATCGCCATCTACAGTAAAGTAGTATCTCAGCTTGACGGTTTTCAGATCAATGGCCTCTTTACCTTTGTTTACGATACGGAAGAGTGGTCGAATCTGGTTATCTGCCGGGTTGGTATCGCCCACACGGTATTGAGCAATCACATCTCCCTTTGCCGGAATAGGCGCTGCTGTTGGCTTGGCACTGACTTCAGCAGAATCCGGACTCGTTCCCAAGGAATTTGTTGCACTTGTTACATAATAATAAGTGGTTTCATTCACCACCCCTGTATCCTTGTAAGTGGCGTCAGTTACCGTTGCTACCGTTGTATATGGGCCACCACTGGTTGTGGAGCGTTTAACCGTATAGCTGTCAGCACCCGTCGCTTTGCTCCAGGTTAGTGTAACTTGTGCATCTCCTGCACTTGCCTTCACATTTGCCGGAGCTTTGGGAGTTGTAGGCTCAGCTGGTCCATTGCCGTTAATGAGACGGTCATATTCTGCATAAGCGGTGGCCATATCTACTTGGGACCAGAAACGGTGATACGTAAATTCTGGTGCACCCTTGTCCCATTTTTGGGTCTGTTTGTTCCATGAAGTCGTGTATTTGTCTTTAAGATAGGACCACTGCGGATCTTTGGTGATATTAGGGCGGATGTCGCTATAGCTGGAGTACGTACCGTTACCGCCCTTGGACGGATCAGACGGTGTAGCATCTGTGCCTGGGATCGTGTTGCCTTGCCCAGTCTTACCACTCCATCCGCTCGGAATATATACTTCTTTAGTAAAATAACGATAATATTCCTCACGTGCTTCCTTCGTTGTAATCCCTATGCCGTCGTTATAGCCCCATGCTGCATCAAGCAAGGCTTTGGACAGATCTTTGGCTTCCTTGCCTAACTCGGTGTAGTCTCCTTTTTCAGCTTTTGTTCCGGCAGCGAAGAAGGTCAGCACTTTTACATAACTGCCCAGCACTCCTGCATCTTGTCCCGGACTTTTTGTTACTACATGAAGATTGGCATTCCCTTTATGCTTGGCAAATCCACTCCAGGTTTCAGGCTTGCCGCTCCATTCCAGATTGCTCGGCAGCCAGAACTCACCTTTAGCTGCTGTAGTGGCTACCTTCGGATTTTTACCACCCAGAATACGCTTGCCTTGTGCATCCAAATAGTATCCCTGTGCGTCAGCTACTGGCCGTTCGTTGGCAAATACATAGTTTTTAGACCACGCGATCCAGTTTTCTGTCACTTGTTTTGCCATTTTAAACTGCTCAGACGAAGTGTCACCTTTCTTGGCTAAAATATAGTACAGCTCCGCAATCCGCTCGACAGGCCAAGCCTGCATCCCAAACCAGTTGTTGGACGGCGGATCTTGATATACAGGAGCCCCTGTGTACGCCATGCCATAAAAGGTGCTCGTACCAGACGGATACGCCTTGTAGGCGCCATCCCAGCTATTCGTTGCCCCACCTGCAATGGCCCCCTCATCAGATTGCAGCCAAGTATAAAATTCCAATTGGCGCTTGAGCGAAGTCGCCCAGTCCTGCCCTGCCGTAGGTGAATTTGGGATCAAGCCGCTGTCCTTATCGGATAATGCATATGATGCAACGACGTTCTGGTAACCCTGATGCGCATGGCTGGCACCAATCCGCCAAGCCCAGTTTCCATTTTGACCCAGTCCGCCGCCCCAAGACGTATACCAAGCCATTAGATACAGACTGGCATCCTTGCCTGTACCAGCAATCGGGCTTCCATTGGAAGCGCTTCCTACTTTTTGAAAGTATTTATCGTACATGCCGTAACGCAAGAAGTCTCCCATCTTTTTCGCTTTGTCCAAATATACCTGGTTGTCATACCCCAGTTCTTTTGCCCAGTACATCGCCTGAATCGCCCGTGCGTCCGCATCCGTGGCATTCGTGTATCGCCATTGCTGTGCAGGAGCATTATTTTCCTTGGTGAACAGGCTCATAAAGCCTTCATTAGGCTTGCCAAACTTATGATTATCCTGCGATGGATGCGGTACGACCTCCCAGACCGATTCCTGTTCCCCACGCTGGAAAGTGTTCACATAGGTCGCTGTATGCGAAGGATTCAGCAAATTGCCAAAACCATACCAATTGTCTACATCCAGCAGCCAATGCATCAGGTAGGTCTGGTTGTTGCCATAAGTTGCCTTCAGTTCAGCGTCCAGTGGGTCCTTGCCGGCGCCATATTGACCACTCAGACGGCTTGGATATTGATCAGGCTGCGGATATTCTGCGGCATAAGTGGCAGGGCTGTTCGGGTTATAGTTATTCATTGTAGGCTGCTCTTCCTTGCTGTCACCTTCATTGACCGGGATGATATATTTCTCCATGTTGTCCCATGCCGATTCCAAATGACCCCAATCCCCGGTATAATGACCATAGAGAACTTCCAGCCACATCCAGTAGCTGTATGCTTCCGAGGTCGTTAAGTGTCCATAGTCAGGAGCCTCACTCATCAGGGTTTCAACGGAATGATAAGGGATACCTTCTTTTGAAAAGTAACCGCTAGCTGGGTCTTTCAGTTGTTTATACATTTGCAGAAAGCGTGTCGATTCAGGGGTTGCAGCTGATGCACGGTCAGGTTGGGCCTGAAATAAGCCCAAGCTTAACGGAAGGACCAAAATGGCTGACATGACTATAGAGACAGATTTTCTGAATACAGATTTTTTACTGGTCATCTTTGCAGTCATCCTCTCCATTATCAATTTTGGCTTACTCAAAATTTGATTCCGAAAAACGACAGCACAAAAAGACAGCGCCATCACCTCACTTTCCCGTTATAAAGGTGGAGGACACGCTGTCCGTAGCTCCAAATGCTTCACATTGGCCCTGGCAAGAATATACCACACTAGTCGCCAAATGAGAGTCGAAAAATTCTATATGTTTAGAGTTGCGTAAGGTAAATTGACGAAATCGAGAGGAATCGGTACTATTTCACAAGGGAGGCGTTAAATCATGAAAGTATTACTGTTGCTTGGTTGTATCATGATGTTTTTAGCTGTAGCTCTGGGAGCGTTCGGGGCGCATGCGTTGAAAAAAAGACTTTCCACAGACATGATGAGCATATTCCAGACAGGAATTCAATATCAAATTGCCCACGGTTTGGGTTTGTTGCTGCTGGGAGTACTTGCAGGCAACCTGGTTCATTCTTCTCTTATTGTGACCGCAGGTTGGGTTATGTTAGTGGGCATTCTCCTGTTTTCCGGCAGTCTGTATGTTCTTAGTGTGTCTGGTGTGAAAAAGCTTGGAGCCATCACTCCGATTGGCGGACTGGCTTTTTTGGCAAGCTGGGTCATTGTGATTGTGGCGGTAATGCAAGGCTAAACAAGATTTAAGATCGGAGACTTGAAAAAGTAGGCGCTTCCAAGTCTCCTGAATCATTGCCGAATTATTGATGGGTCTGAAAGAATTTATGATTTCGTTGGCACTTGCTGTGCTTTCTGAGCCGCGAGCCTGTGACCTTCGATATAGCGTTTGGATTGAGCCATCTCATGCTCCTGCGCAGCTTCCATAATAATATGGACCCCTGGCTTGTACTGCTCCAGCAGTTCCATATATAGACCATAGTTCATGTCACCAAAACCCGGCGGTACGGTCTCGATCTCACCTGATGATGACAAACGCCGGTCTTTGGCATGTGCTGCGATAATCCGAGGTCCCAGTAGCTGAAAAGCTTCGCGGATGATCTCATCCTGTCGAGCCAAGTTTTCCGTTTTTAACAAATTACCCGGATCAATCACAACGCCAATGTGTGAAGACGGTACTTCCTCCAGAAAGGTAGCCAGTTCTGCTGCTGTTCCGACCAAATGATCGTTAGCAGCTTCCAATCCTACGAACACTCCCCATTTCTCTGCCTCATCTGCTAATTCTCGCACAACTTCTTTTACAACTCTCCAGTCTCGTTCCGAATAAGGGGCGCCATCCTCATTGCGTCCGACTTCAGCTGCAACCATGGGTGCTCCTAGTAGGCCCGCATATCGGATCAGCTCTTTGAAGCGTTCTACATTTTCACGTAACAATTCCTCATCCTGTACAAAAAAATGCAGATAGCACCCGAGTACCGATATCGATACTCCGTGCTTACGAAATTCCTCTGCGATAGACAATGCCAATCCGGGATTGAACTTGCCAGGTTTATTAAAATCGACATCACGGATTGCTCTCCACGGAGCGAGCTGAACATGAGTAAAGCCCGCTGCGCCTACCTTTGCAGCCAACTCCCGATAAGGCAACTTGCCAAACAAATGTGCCAATACACCTACTGTCACTAAAAATCACCTCTTTTTAGTTTTGTATTCTACTAGTCACCGTACTCAGCTCCAAGGACTCATTGATGATATTCGTAATTCGTTCTACTTCATCATGAATAAAAAAGTGTCCTCCCTCAAAGGTAAACACACGAAACTGCTGATCCGTATGTTGTGCCCAGGCCTCCGCATCTTGTAAGGCCACCGTGTTGTCGGTCAGCCCTGTCAAGGCGGTGATAGGGCAATGTAAAGGCGCGGCTTTATCCATGTACTTATACATCTCAACAGCTTTAAAATCTGCTCTTAATACTGGCATAAAATAGTCATACAATTCCTGATTGTCAAAAATGGCTTCTGAAAGCTGGCCGTACCGTCGCAAATGCGTTCTAAACTGATCTGCGGGCAGATCATGTAACCACGGGAGATTTCTTGGGATATGTGGTGCCCGTCCACCCGAAACAAATAGATGAGCCGGCTCCCCATATCCTCCAGCCAACAACTTGTAGTACAACTCAAATGCAATCATTGTTCCCATGCTGTGACCGTATATAGCATAAGGATCACCAGGGACTAACTCTTGGCTGATTTGGCGCAGCAGATCCTCGCTCATCTCCTCAATACTATCCTTTAGCGGTTCACCAGAACGAATACCTCGGCCCGCTAATTCCAAAGGGACAAGTTTAATATGCGGAAGCAGCAGCTTTTTCCATTTGAAGCTAACTGATGCCGATCCGCCTGCATACGGGATGAAAAATAATGTGATGGGTGCCATTTTTGCAACCTCCTGCCTTACATAGTCCTAACTTTTTTATCTTAACACGGAAAGGTATATTTACCCATTTTAAATATTTTGCAAATTCTAAAAGAAGGTTCACGAATTAAAGCACATTTTGCATAAGGCAGGAAATGTCTTTCTTAAGGAAGAACTGCTGTATGTTTGAATATAATCATGTGTTGGGTCATTTATTTTCAATTCGAGAGGAGTCTGCGCATGAAGTACGGTTTCTTCGATGATGCCAATCAAGAATATGTTATCACCACCCCTCAAACCCCTTATCCCTGGATTAATTATTTAGGTAATGAACGATTTTTTGGACTGATTTCCAATACAGGCGGCGGCTATGCATTCTATCGAGATGCTCGCCTACGTCGCTTAACACGTTACCGGTACAACAATATTCCAGTCGATAACGGCGGTCGCTATTTTTATATTTATGATGATGGAGATTATTGGACTCCGGGCTGGATGCCGGTTAAAAGGGAGCTAGAGCAATATGAATGTCGTCATGGACTTGGCTATACCACAATTATGGGTGAACGCAGAGGTATTCGGGCTACGCAACTAGCTTTTGTGCCCCTTTCCTTCGACGGCGAGGTCCACCAGGTCAAGCTTCAGAACACATCATTACAAACTAAAAAGATCAAACTTTTTTCATTCGTCGAATTTTGCCTGTGGAATGCCTATGACGATATGACCAATTTTCAGCGTAACTTAAATACGGGAGAGGTTGAAATACAGGACTCTGTTATTTATCACAAAACAGAATACCGTGAACGCCGTAATCACTATGCTTTTTTCTCTGTGAATTGTCCGCTGGCAGGCTATGATACAGACCGTGAAGCTTTTCTGGGTCTCTACAACGGACTGGATCAGCCCCAAACCATCACCGCAGGGCAAGCATCTAACTCAATAGCCAGCGGCTGGTCCCCTATCGGATCACATTGCATTGAGATTACACTGGAGCCGGGCGAAGAAACAAGCTGTAACTTTGTACTCGGTTACGTGGAAAACCCAGAAGAAGAAAAATGGGAGTCGCCCGGTATTATTAACAAAAAACAGGCTCATGCCATGATCGCGCAATTTGCGAATGAACCTGATGTGGAACATGCGTTGAATGAACTGCGAAGCTATTGGAATGATCTACTGTCTAAGTTCACTCTTCAAAGTCACGACGACAAGCTGAACCGAATGGTGAACATCTGGAACCCGTATCAATGTATGGTTACATTCAATATGTCACGTTCGGCTTCGTATTTTGAATCTGGTATTGGACGTGGCATGGGCTTCCGGGATTCAAATCAAGACCTACTCGGCTTCGTCCACCAAATACCGGAGCGGGCAAGGGAACGGATTATCGACATTGCTTCTACTCAGTTTGAAAACGGCGGAGCATATCATCAGTACCAACCGTTAACCAAAAAAGGAAACCACGAGGTTGGCGGTGGCTTTAACGATGATCCGCTATGGCTTATTGTCGGTACCTCAGCGTATATCAAAGAAACCGGAGACTTTGGCATACTGGACGAACAGGTTCCCTTTGACGGGGATATGGATCGTGCCGCTTCGCTGTTTGAACATCTGAAGCGTTCTTTTTATCATGTTGTAGACAATCTCGGTCCGCATGGTCTTCCACTCATTGGCCGGGCTGACTGGAACGACTGTCTGAATCTCAACTGTTTCTCTGCTACACCAGATGAGCCCTATCAGACAACACAGAATTTGGAGGGTCGAATAGCCGAATCTGTGTTCATCGCCGGACTATTTGTATATACTGGACCAGATTTTATTGAGCTTTGTAAGCGCAGAGGTTTAAATGAAGATGCAGCCGCAGCGCAAGCACACGTGGATCGTATGCGAACAGCCACATTAGAGCATGGGTTTGATGGGGAATGGTTCTTACGTGCGTACGACCATTATGGACACAAAATAGGGAGCAAGGATTGTGAGGAAGGTCAAATTTTCATAGAGCCCCAAGGCTTCTGTGTAATGGCAGGAATCGGCGTTGAAGAAGGTCTCGCTGAGAAGGCTCTCGACTCTACACGTGATCGGCTGGAAACTCCCTACGGCATTGTACTACAGAATCCGCCTTATTCCCGCTACTATATAAATCTGGGTGAAATCTCCTCCTATCCTCCTGGATATAAGGAAAATGCGGGGATTTTCTGTCACAATAACCCCTGGATTATGATGGCCGAAGCTGTCATAGGGCGCGGGGATCGCGCTTTCGAGCTATATAGCAAAATTGCTCCCGCTTATCTGGAGGACATCAGCAACATTCATCGTACCGAGCCATATGTGTATGCTCAAATGATTGCGGGCAAGGACGCCATTCGTGAAGGCGAAGCTAAAAATTCCTGGCTAACAGGTACCGCGGCCTGGAATTTTATGGCTATTACTCAATCCATTCTCGGTATTCAGCCGGAATGGGATGGTCTGCGTATTGATCCGTGTATCCCCAAATCTTGGGACGAATTCACGATCACCCGCGTCTTCCGTGGCGACACCTATGTGATTCATATTGCGAACCCGCAACATGTCTCTAAAGGTGTAGTTGCCGTTACCGTAAATGGCACTGTTCTAACAAATAATATTCTACCGGTTGCAGGAGATGGAACTATTCACCAGGTAAAAGTGCTGCTGGGCTAACGAGTTCATACCCTTAAAAAAATTAGCTTCAACTTCATCACATAGTATCTTATAATACGAGAATGGCTAATGATACATTAAGTGTGGTGACATCATGAACAAGACAAAACGGCTTACTCAATCTATGGATTACAAAACAAAGCAAGCCCGCTGGGTTCGCAAAATGCTATTACTTTACTGGACGATTATAGCTGTACATTTTATTGTCCAGCTGGGCAGCTACCTATTCCTTGATTATCCCGCTTCGCCTTATGAATTTTACGTGGGCACCCTTATTGTTCCCACGCTAATCATGTGTGGATCCAACTTACTTGCAGAACTCGCACATTTTAAATTTAACAGGTTTTCTTTTGAAATTCTGTTTATGGCAAGTACCGTCATTTGTTGGATGATTATTCGCTTAAACTATGATATCCGGATTATTCCAGCGGTGTGCTTGTTGCCTATTTTCTCTTCGATCCTGTTCTTCAATCGTCGCTTAATATGGCTTTCTTTTATATTGCAAGTGATCGTCTTTTTTCTGTTGCTAGCAATAGGTGAGTCATTCCGCAGCTATTTGTCAGAATTTGATATCGTGGCGATTCCAACATTTTTGATTATGTCTACCTTTATTGCCCTCATTATTCAGGCCAGCGGCCGCGATTTGTTAGTCGATTTATACAAAACCAAGCGTGCTCAGCAGGAATTAATGATCAGCAACGCGATTATCAGCAAAATGTCCATGACCGATGGTTTGACAAAGCTGTACAATCATTTGTCCTTCCAAAATTTTTATGAAAAAGCACTGGAATATGCCGAACAAGGCGCGATCATCCATCTGGCATTAGTGGACATTGATAATTTCAAGAAAATCAATGACACTTACGGACATCAGTTTGGAGATAAAATTTTGGAAGGCATCTCACAAATTATTACGGAGCAGATTACAGCAAATGACATTCCCGCCCGCTATGGCGGTGAGGAGTTTGCTATTTTAATGTTCGAGCATACTTTTGAGGAAGCTTATCAGATTGTAGAGAACATTCGACGTGAAGTGGAGAAGATGACCTTTCAGGAGAAAATGCAAATCGTTTCTGTAACCGTAAGCATTGGATTAAAAAGCTACACCGAAGATATGAACAAAGACAAAGATGTATTTTTCCAGGAGACAGACGACTATTTGTATCAAGCCAAGCGCTCCGGTAAAAATAAAATTGTTGCTCTTAACCATATCGCTTAATGTAAAAATGCATTTAATGTAACTCCGGCATAGATTGTCGGAGTTTTTTTGTATGTAGAGCATAAAAATTGAGAAGAGTTGACAATTTTATGGGTTAAAACTAAAATGGGTACACGCAGAATGGTTATTTACTTACGAAAAATAAGCTTTGGGGAGATGGTTTTCACATGTCAACACTCGTTATCGTTGTTCACCCTGATCTGGCAGAGTCTCGTATTAACAAAAGATGGATGCAAGAACTCGAGAAGCAATCCAATGTGACCGTTCACAACTTGTATGAGGTATACCCGGATGAGCAAATCAACGTTGCCCACGAGCAGAAACTGCTAGAGGAGCATGATCGCATTGTTCTGCAATTCCCTTTTTACTGGTATAGCAGTCCTTCCCTGCTGAAAAAATGGCTGGATAAGGTTTTAACCTACGGCTGGGCTTATGGAAGCGAGGGTGGCAAGCTACAGGGCAAAGAGTTATTGATCGCCTTGTCTGCTGCCAGCGTGGAGGAAAACTATCAACATGGTGGACGAAACAGGTACACGATCGAAGAACTGTTGAGACCTTTTGAAGCTACAGGCCATATGATTGGTGTGAAGTTGCTCCCTTATTTCGTGCAGTATGGTGCAGCCGTTTTGACAGACGAGCAGTTGGAGCAATCTGCACAAAAATACGTGCAAGCGGTTATTTCTTAATTTTTGCAAAATACCCCTTGGAAGGTGTCGCCCTTGCTTGCCTTGCAGCAGATGGCGACTCCAGCCAAGGGGCTTGCTGATGGAATTACAATTTACAGCGTAACTAAGTTGCTGGTTACCTGAGCCATGCTTTCTTTAATAATGTTGCAGCCCTTACTCAAGTTTTCCAAAGTTATCGTTAACGCTGGCATAATTTTAAGTACCGTATCGTTACGCCCAGCTCGCTCAATAATAAGTCCCTTACTGAAGCAGAGGGTAGCTACTTCCTTGGCGAAAGCTTCTCCCAGATGGGTCACATCAATTCCCCAGATTAATCCCAAGCCGCGAATTTTAATAAGCGGATCCATCGTTTGGATATGTTCACGCAAAAACTGCTGAACAAAAGCCTCTTTTTCCTTTACTTGAGCTTCCAGCTCTACTGTGTCTCTAAACTCCAGCGCTGCCTTTGCTCCGACAAATGCTAGCTGATTTCCACGGAAGGTGCCGTTATGTTCACCAGGACTCCAAATATCCAGTTCTGGCTTAAGCAGCAGCAAAGACATTGGCAGACCGTATCCACTGATTGACTTGGACAGGACAACCATATCAGGAACAATTCCTGCTCGCTCAAACGAGAAGAACGAACCAACTCGGCCGCAACCGACCTGAATGTCGTCAACAATAAGCAAAATATCATGATCATCGCACAACTGTCGCAAATCACGCAGCCATTCGTTATCTGCGATATTAATACCACCTTCAGCTTGTACTGTCTCTAAAATAATCGCAGCAGGCTTTTCCACACCCGAATGAGTGTCTGTTAAAAGCTGTTCCATATACAAAATGGTATCCATTCCATTAAACGTACTGTTATAAGGTATAAAGGTAACATTATTCAGTGGGACTCCTGCGCTCTCTCGCATGGAGGTGTTGCTGGTAATAGATAGACTACCCAGCGACATACCGTGGAACGCACCCATAAAAGCAAAAATACCGTTTCTTTTTTTCACTTTACGCGCAAGTTTCAGTGCTGCTTCCACCGCATTCGTTCCTGTCGGTCCGCAAAATTGAAGCTTATAATTCAAGCCCTTAGGCTGGAGAATACGCTCGGAAAAAGACTCTATAAACTCTTGCTTGGCCGTGGTGTACATATCCAGACCATGCATGATCCGATCAGAGGTTAGATAATCTAGTAACCGATTTTTCATAAAGTCATTATTATGCCCGTAGTTTAGAGCCCCTGCACCGGCAAAAAAGTCAATATAGCCCTCCCCTGTCTCCGTGTACAATACATCGTTTTTCGCCTTGTTGAAAACAACTGGAAAACTTCTGCAGTAAGATCTTACATTGGACTCCAGTGTTTCGAAAGTATTCATAATCATTCGTCCTCCCGCTGACCTGATTTTTTGAAAAATACAAGCATGGAAAGCAAAAAAAGTGTAAATATGTAAGCTAAAATGAGTAGACAGTCTGAATCAAAATGGGGTATCCACACCAAAAAAATCATGAGTACGATCACAGGAACATATAGAGTACAGAAAAATACAAAAATGGAATATTAAGAGTAAGTTAATGGAAGATTTAAATAGTGGGGTTTTCTAAGGGGTCTTGTCAGAGGATGTCAACTCCTATGTAATAAAATACCATAATTTTCTTTAAAGTCAATGCATGTTTCTGAGATCTTTTGTTAATTTATTGTAATTAAGGGTCATTTCCCTGCAGTATATTGTTAAATTTATATGAAAAACGATGTAATATAGCAATAAATCTCAAAAAAAGTACATTTCCATATCAAATAGATATATATCGAGACTGTCTGGCTACTGGATTTTCATCATATAGCTGAGCTTTTGACAGACTGACCAAAGGAGTTTACTCTATCAAAAGAACTTGCAAAATTTAAAAATAGATAAGGAAACACATCATGTCTAATGTTTTAATTATTGAAGATGATAATATGCTAGGTGACACTCTCTCCTTATATTTAACAGGAGAAGGCTACAACGTTACACGAGTGGAACAAGCGACTGAAGGGATTGCCCAGCTCGATAGGGTGCAGCCTGATATTATTTTGCTAGATCTGCTGCTTCCTGATTTGGATGGTGTAAATCCCTGTCCCCTGATACGCAAGCATACGGACGTGCCAATCATTGTGATTTCCACAGAAAACAACATTTCAGAGCGCATTCGTACACTTACGTTGGGAGCAGATGATTATATTTGCAAGCCTTTTAGTTTGCAGGAGCTCAAAGCACGGATCGAGGCTCTTTTTCGTCGGATAAAAATCACACGCTTGCAAGGAAGAAGCATTTCACCCGAGGCTGAACCTGAAAATGGCATTACTTTAGATCTGGCGAGAAGAATGGTTACCGTGAATGGTCAAATAATAGAAATGACCTATTCGGAATTTGAGCTAATGAAGCTTTTTTATTCGAACCGAGGAATTGTATTTAGTAGATATGCCTTGATTCAGGCTCTCCGTGGCACAGACTCCTTTATTAATGAAAGGGCAGTAGACGTACATATTAACCATTTACGCAGAAAGATCGAAAAAGACCCCAAGAAACCACAACTGATTAAGACCATCTGGGGAATCGGCTACAAATTTATGCAATAACGAAGTTATATCCAGGGTATGGATGATTTAATATGATTAATCTCCTTTTGAACCGCACTCAGTTGCTCTCGCCAGTCTGGATACAGTTCTCCAGCTGAGGTTTCATTGCTGCGCTTCAATGTTTTCTCCAGCTCGATCACCTTGGCCAGCAGTTCAGTCGCACACAGATTCCCCGTCCCTCCCTTCAGCGAGTGAATTAATCGAAGAGCCGAAGACAACTGCCCATTGTCCATCTTCCTCACAATTCTCTTGTCAAGATACTGGTATTCTTGTATCCATTTATATAGGGAAAATTGAAAAATATACACCTTGCCATCCATTCCCGCTATCGCCTTCTCCGCATGAATGCCATATAATTCTTGCAGCCATGCTAAATGGATCCAGCTATTCAACATTCTTGTTGCGGTCAATTCATGTACAGGCTTGAGCAGCATATCATTAATGCCCGCACGAAGCCAAACTTCCCGTTCAGGCTGCACAGCATCTGCGGTAAAAGCGATAATCGGGAGCCGGTCAAAGGCTCTGTTCTTTCGAATATGTCTAGCCGTCTCAAAACCATCCATTTCCGGCATATGCAGATCAAGCAACACCACATCCCAGGAACACCGTTCCAGTACCTTGATTACTTCTCTTCCATTTGTAACTACTGTTACCTCGAAACCGCGCTCTGCCAAAAACTCGGTTATCACGACCTGACTAATCTCGTTATCCTCCGCTATAAGGATTTGGTACTTTTGTGTTGAGTTCCCCACTTCGTATTGGGAATTCATTGTTGCAGCAGCTTCCAGACTGTGATTATCCACAGACCCTGACTTTTCCTGCTTAGACCTCAAGCGGAGAAGCTCCAGAAGAGCGCTCCGAGTTACAGGCTTAGACAAAAAAGCATCCACCCCATGATCTGCGGCATCAGCAGCTACAGCTTCCAATTGGAATACTGTTGTAAGTCCAATCACCTGAGTCATTTGCTTATCCAGCATATGAAACCAATGCCTCCATGATTCAAGTTCTCTAAAACCTGCTATCCCCATATCAATCATAACAAGATCAAATTGTTCACCCTTTTGAAAAGCATCTGCATATTCCTGAAAGGATGAAACGATGAGAGTTTGTAGACCCAAATCTTGCAGTAGTTCGTCCAGGCTGCGGCTTACCAGTTCATGCTGTGCAAGGATTAAGGCTTTGTCGTAGACCGATTTTTCTAGCTGAGTGCTTTTCGTTTTCAATTCTCCTTTTTCCAGCTCTACATTAAAGTAAAATTGACTATACTCTCCTAAACAACTTTTCACTTCTATGGTACCACCCATCGCTTCAGCCAATTGCTTACTAATAGATAAACCTAGTCCAGAACCCCCATATCGGTGGGTTGAGGTACTCACTTGGGAAAAAGGGACGAATAGCTTGTCCATCCCCGTTTTGGAAATGCCTATGCCCGTATCTTCCACCATAAAAGAAACACTTATCCGTCCGTCCTGCTGGCCTACCATTTTTACCTCTAACAATACATGTCCTTGATCCGTAAACTTAATGGCGTTGGTCAAAAGATTTAAAAGTACTTGCTCCATTCGAAGCGGGTCTCCCTTGAAACTTTTCGGCAATTCCGGGTCTGTTATGAAAACTACCTCTATTTCTTTATGTTCCAGCAAAGTCCCAACAGTATCTGCGAGATGCCGAAGCATGTCTTCCAACTCAAATTCAACCCTCTCCAGTTCCAGCTTACAGGCCTCCATCTTGGAGAAATCCAACACATTATTGAGCATGGATAAAAGAGTGCGTGAGGAGGCAAGCAGCTTGTGGAGGTAATCTTTTTGAACGTCAGTCAGTTGAGTCTTACTCAACAGCTTTGAGAGGCCAATGATGCCATTCAGCGGCGTTCGAATTTCGTGGCTCATATGGGCTAAAACGCTTTTCGCATGGCTAGACTCGCTCATTTCCTTTTTTTTCTGCTCGGAAGCTTTATACTCCGTAATATCCAATACATGACCAATGACATATCTGGTGAACCCATCCATCCTGACAGGATGTAGGGTAATCAAGGCTGAATATTCCCAAAACTCCAATTCAAATACAATCCGATCACCGAACCAAGCCTGTTTGTAATATTCGGTCAGCTGCTCTAATGTTTCAGAGGAAAGCTCCAAAATATCTCCGATCCGCTTCACATGCTCCCATTTATTGAGATTGACTTGCAGATTTAGACCCATGCGCTCCAGCAATTCACCATCAAGCAGCATATAATAAAATTCATCATCTCTTTGCTCCAGCCTGAAGGTAAAGCCAGGTTGAACTCGAAGTAAAGTTAGCAGATCATGATTTTTCTTCAGCACACACTGCCTATATGTATACTTGGTCGGGGTTAGAGCTTGTCCAAGCAGAGTCATAAACAATAGACTCCCCCCAATTTCCAGCATGCAGGTCAGCAGTGTTGTATCATTTATGCCATAATATAAAAACAGAATTCCTGCCAGCCCATAAAAGACAGTCGTGATTGCCTGACGAATGAGCTGACGCTGAAAAATCAAAACTAACAATAATATCACAATCGTATATAACAATAAATCTCGAACCAAGTGTTCGTCCTCCTTGTAATCTTTGGATACGTCGCAAGAAGCTGTAACGGAAATATAAAAAAAACTCAGGACAGTTTCCTTATGCCATAAGGCTTAAAGAACTGTCCCGAGCATTCATTGTACTATAGATTCGATAGGGTTCAAGCTCGTTTTTAATATTTGAAGCGACTGACCATTACCTTCAAATCAGCAGCCATATTGGAAAGCAACTGAGCAGCAGCCGAGATTTCCTCCATGGAAGCCAGTTGCTCTTGTGAAGAGGCGGCCACTTCTTCAGATGTGGCGGCATTACCGGTTGCAATCGTCGCCAGCTCATTGGCTGTCGCTGCAATCTCTTGTACACTGGCGGATATTTGCTGGGCAATCGAGGCAACCTCTTCGATCTGAGGCGTGGTCTCCCGAATGCCTTCCATCGCATGGTTCAGCTTCACAATAGTCGCTTTGGAAATCTGCAGTCCGTCCTTCACCTCAGTCGTAACCCTGTCCATCGTCTCCACCGTCGTTTCGGTTTCAAGCTGAATTTCGCCAATCAAGTTGGCAATCTGGGTGGCAGATGTCTGAGACTGTTCTGCCAGCTTGCGCACCTCATCCGCAACGACCGCAAAACCTTTACCATGATCACCTGCTCTGGCTGCCTCAATAGCTGCATTCAAGGCCAGCAGATTCGTCTGATTGGAGATATCGCTAATGACCTTCGTTATTTCTCCAATTTCATGAGAGCGGGCTTGCAAGGTTTGAATCATTCCGTTGGAACGCTCTACTGACTGGTGAATGGAATCCATCTGCTCGCCTGTCTGCTCCACAGATTTTCGTCCTTCCTCTGCTTGCAAGGCAGATCGTCTGGCCAGATCCGCTACTGAAGTCGAGCGTTCAGCGATTCGCGTGACTCCTTGTGCTATTTCATCCAGTGCCATTGAATTATTTTCAAGTCCTGTCGTCTGCTTCTCCGCTCCGCTAGCAATTTCTTGCACAGCCTGAGACACCTGCTCACTTGCAGCGCTGGTTTGTTCCGCGCTTATCGTCAGCTCATTCGAAGAGAGAGCAACGTGATCTGCACTGTTCCCTACGTTCTGAATAACCGATCGCAAGTTGTTCTGCATTTTCTGAAAAGCTGCTCCTAATTCTCCAATCTCGTCCTTGCTCATGACTTGAATGTCCTGTGTCAGATCCCCGGCACTCACATTTTCCGCCTGTTCTTTAAGCTTTAAAATCGGTTTGATGATGGAACGGATCAAGATATAAACAATGATAACACCAACCACAAGACAACCAACAATGGTAAGCAAAGTGCTGACCAAAATCGGCCATGCTGCTTCATCCACTTCGGATAAATAAAGCGTTCCGCCTACCTTCCAGCCTGTCAGCTTATTGGTCGCATAGTTCATATACTTGAGCTGACCTTCATACTCATATTCGTATTCACCAGTGTCGCTCTGAAACATGCGTGATTCAATATCTGTAATTTTGGTGCCTACTGCCTTCGTCGGATGAACAATGTAAGTATGGTTGCTATCTAGCAATATGGCATAACCCTCATGGCCTACTTTAATATTATTCAATGTATCTTTAATACCACTGATTTTCAGGTCAATGCCAATAACACCTGATCCATCTGGTGTAGCTTTGGACACTGTAACCGTCATTTGCTTTGAGTCTGCCGAAAGATAAGGTGAACTAATCACTGTCTTGGTATTTCCCTTTATCGCTTCATCATACCAAGGTCTGATACGTGGATCATAATTATCTGGTAATTGCTTTGGTGGATAGGTTGTAATTTTAGCGTCTTTCGTACCATAATAGATGGATTCTGCTTCTGGGTGAAGTGCAGCATATTGCTTAAACAACTCTTCCAGTTTAGACGCTTGTTCCTCCGTCTCTACCCGATTACCTTTTAGTTTTTCTGCAAAATATTCTGCATCATGCAGCTTGGGTTCAATGGTACTATCAATAATAAAATTAGTACGGATGATAGCCTGCTCAGCACTTTCTTCGATCTGGTTTCGAATCTGCTGACTAGCACTCTCAAACGACAAAGCCCCCACGATCATAGATGGTATGATCAAAAATGCAACAAAGGCCACCATTAGTTTTGCTTTAAAATTTTCATTGATTACCCTCGCCACCTTCCATTTTTTACCCGAAAACTTTTTCATTACTAAACATCTCCATTTCATCGCCTGAATTTCGTAACCTACGGTGAACCGCTTCGTCTTACCGAGGATGACAGTCTCCCGACAGTTTTTATTTCTCGTTATTTCACAATTCCTTGCTTAAATGCTTCGATATAAAAAGATATAAACACGCTAGCTGAATAGGTATATGTACTTATTTTTGAATACCGAAAGGCTGAACGGAACCGGTTCTTTGATATAATATACCTAAAAATTATTAAGAAAAATGCAATGTAGATATTAAGAAAATGTTAGTTTCAATACACTATACCTACCTCTTTACATAAAATAATCCCCTTGAAGTCGGCACACATAGGGTCATTTATCGAAAATCACCATATGTTGCCCACCCAGGGGATTAAATTTGCTTTATTCCATTCTATTCAGCAAACTCCTAAGATCGCCGATACAAGTGATAGGTGCCTGACAGGCAAAATGCTCACATATATACGGCTGGTTTACCATCGACAAGGTCGCAATCATGGATATAAGGAGCTTTCTCTGCAATCTCTGGCTGTCCTTTATCCTTCAAAATAACAACCCTATTCGGCTTAAATCCAACTTGAACTTCCAGATCGGATTGTTTAGCTGGTAGATCATCCCTTAGTCCCAGGTAGCGTACCCCAAGTAAGGCGGTTTACAATAAGGTGTACAATCGGACAATGCTTGATGAGTTTAAGCTGATCAGTAAATTGTTAAATAAGGGGTGTAAGATATCATGGAGTTAGAAAAATTTATGGAAATACATCGTAGGAATGTACAGGATAAATTACAAGAGGAAAGACCACAAACCGAAGAACAAAAGCAATTAGTGGTAGCGTTGTACATCGCCGAAACTCTGAATCACCTTCGTAATAACCTCAAGATAGAAGAAGTCTTGGGACTAACGGAAATATATAGAGAATACCGCCGAAAAGGTTCCATGAAGTGATAACATTAAAAATCTCTCCTGACCAATTTAGATTTGCAGTGATTTCTCTTACTCGCTTACCCACTTTTTCCAAATATGAACATGCCGATAAATGCGACAACTATTATAGCGGGAATTCGCCATGGATTCGGTAAAAATTTTGTTAACCATAGGGCAGCGAATACTGTGGCTATTGCCAAATAGCCTAAGCGTTCAGATGGTTCAAAATTTCTCCTATTGAAAAAAACATTCAAGTAGCCTATCGGTGGGGTTATGATGATCATTAAAATTATAACCATCGGCCTTAAATACCACTTTCTTTTCACTTTTCCTCCGTCACTCGTCATTTTTAATCACAGTTATTAAAGGAATATAGCTCCGATTGCTCTAGCGAGAACAACATTATCAATTTTGCTTGCCTGTGACTTAAGTGCCGCCTTTATTCCTTTAGTTGTCCAAGAGACTTTACCTTGTGTCGTTACATCTCCATTAAGGCTTGACCAGTACCATTAAATACTGGTGGTACAACATCTTACGTTTATTAATATATAATTAATCACATGTCGAAGTAAGCGGAATAAATGCGCAGAGAAATAAACTGTCAGAAAGTTCCATACTAAAATCGTTATATAGCGCATCACTTCAAAATCATAGAAATGCTCGCATTTTCTCCATTTATGCTGGTGCTACCCGCTACACCTTGATTAGCTTCGCTTCCACCGTACCCTGCTTAATTGCAGTCATATACTCGTAAGGCGACATATCATAGATGCTGCCATGTAGCCGATCATGATTATAGTTGTGGATAAAGCCAGTAACAACTTCATACGCATGGGGATAGCTTTCAAATTCGTGCCGCTGATAACTCCGATTCCAAGATGGCGTGGAACGACTCGATATGCGCATTCTTATTGGGTGTCTTGGGCGGAATACGTTCATGGATGAGTTCAAACTACTCACAGGCCTCCGTAAATCGATGGCTGATAAACTGTGGTCCATTGTCTGATCGGATGACGGGTCTCTTCGCCCTGTCAAATAGCTGGCGCTTTATCAGCGTCTCCTGCGTAATTTGAACCAGATCCTTGGCTTAGCAGGACAGGCCCAAGTGGTAGGTGACGATAGATCGATCAAACACGTCGATGATGCTCAGGAGAAAGAAGAAGCGCTGCTCACCTGCAATCCAGCCATATTTAATATCCGTTTCCCATAGTTGATTGGAGCCGGTGATGGTTCGATTATTCGCGAGTCTCTTCGGATGCTTGACCCTGAGCTTCCGCTGCGGACGCAAGACACGTATCTGCTTGCACAGCCGGTAGACTTTCTTCTTGTTGATCACCAGCTGACCCTTTGCTTACTACCATCTTCTTGAAATTCAGATCATACCGTTTTCTTTCCATTGTCGTCCCCTCCGATTGATTTCATTCTATCGGAATAAGGGGTGTACTGTCCAAGTTCATTTGGGGACTGAATAGAAAGCACTGATGGGTATTTGAAGTGCACCCCTTAGAATAGACATTGGAAAAACCCCCGGGTTTAGCCGATGAAATTCTAGGGGGTGTATTTTTATGGGACAAAAGTTTAAGACCTATTCAATTAGGCTGAAAAAAGAGGCGATTCGCCTTCACGTCGAAGAGAAATGGACATATCGCCGAATCACGGAGCACTTGGAGATTCAGGATGCAGATCGTGTGAAAAAGTGGATGAGGAAATATAGAGAGCAGGGAGAGTATGGACTATTAGATGGACGGGGACGTCGGAAGCAATATGTGAGTCAGGGTCGGTATGTGCAAAACCTGAAACGGGAGAATGAGTTGCTAAAAAAGTGCTTAGTAGCCTGGAAGGAGGAAGCAAACAAGAGAGATATCAGATCATGGAAAAGGTAGCCACATACGGAGATATTCAGAAACTCTCTCACGTGTTTGGTGTGTCCCGAAGTGGGTATTACGCCTATTTAAAACGTAAACGAAAAGATCGCGATGCAAAGGCGAAGAAACAGGTGCTTCAAATTTATCAGCGATATGAAGGGAAATATGGCTATCGGCAGCTTCAGTTGTTCCTTTGGCAAGATCATGGGATTTGGATGAACCACAAGAAGGTGCTTCGTCTAATGCAAACGCTCGGTATTCAATCCCGAATTCGTCGCAAACGAGGCTTCATAAGCTCGTATGCCCCTGCTCAGCGTGTAGCAGAGAACCGCCTGAAACGGAATTTCACTGCGGAAAAGCCTAATCAGAAATGGGTAACTGACATTACCCAGTATCGTGTTGGAGAGCGCTGGGTATATCTATCGGCAATTAAGGATCTGTTTAATAACGAGATCGTGGCTTACGAAATCGGCGAACGCAACGACAATGAACTCGTGCTCCGCACATTCAGCAAAGCGTTTGCTAAGCAGAAAGACGTGACCGGACTGATCGTTCACAGCGATCAGGGATTCCAGTACACGTCTCACGCTTACCAGGACATGCTACCCATGGTTGGCGCCCAAATCAGCATGTCTCGTCGAGGAAATTGTTATGACAATGCCTCGATGGAGAGTTTCTTCTCGCATCTCAAAACGGAAGGGCTCTACCCTTATCATATCCGAACAGTTACCGAAGCACAAAGCAAAATCGAGAAATATATTCGTTTTTATAACCGAAAACGGCCACAACGAAAACTAAAAAAACTGACACCGGTAGAGTACCGACGCCAGTTTGCCGCCTAGGGTCTTTTTCAATGTCTACAAAATGGGGTCTTGACTATTCTCCAACAGCGCTCTTTATTTACTACAATCGTAGCTTATTAGCTTTTAGCATGTTACTCATTAGAAACTGTATCTACTATCTTCAGAGCTTTCAGTAAGGCGTATTCACTTGTTCTGGCCCCTTCTTTTGAAAAATGCGCATCCGGAAACGCGGGAGACATATGATGGTATCCGGGATACACATGTAATTCCACTAAGACACCATCAAAGACTAGTTGTTTTGCAAAAAGCAAGGCTTCATCAATGAATAAATCAACGGTGCCTATATTTATATAAGTCGGTGGTAACCCGACCAATGATTTAGCACGGGCCGGCACATAATACTCACTTACCTCCTCCTGACCTGGTTCATTCCCTAATACAGACTTCCAGCCAAAATAATTACTTTGTTTTGTCCATATAAACTCTCCTGCGTATGGATGCTCTGGTGCGATACTTGTGCGATCATCTAGCATGGGCCTCATTAATCTTAGATGATGGATTTCGAATTCTTTCTGATCACGAATATACAAGGCTAAGCCAGCCGCCAAACCGCCACCAGCACTGCTGCCTCCTACAGCAACCTTTTGAATATCTATCCCTAACTCTTCCGCATGTTCAATGCACCATTTTAGACCTGAATAACAATCCTGTAACTGACTCGGCTGTACATGCTCTGGGGCTAGGCGATAATAAACAGATACACAACAGAAACCATGCTGTACAGCAAGAGCTGCATTCGCAGGACGATCCACGACTGGACTTCCTAAGACCATTCCGCCTCCGTGTATCGAGTAATATAGGGGCATCTTATGATGCTGTGATTGTTTGGGCTTAATGATATCGATTTGAATATCTGGACCACTAAAATAACTGGGCACAACCCTTTTTTCTAATGTAACTGGGAACATCTGTGTTACATCTATTTGCTGCATCATTTGAGATTGACTTTTACGTGATTCCATTAGTGTAGATTCGGTAAGATCAGTTATTGGTATTAAATCTACTGCACTGATAATTTCGGGATCAATCAGATGTCTGCTTCTACTTTTTTGTTCCCCCATAGTAATCGTTTCCTCACTTTCTTGTTTCAAAGACCATTTATCCATACATATATTCTTTCATTATTCAGAAATGGTCCCCATCCAAATTCATTGTTGCTATCGTTTATATTCATATTTTAAAGATTAAAATAAACTTTATAAATGAAAACAACGATTTAGAATCATTTTTGGCATAAAAACGTTCATGAGAAAATTGACGGTGGAATCAAATCTTTTATCAAACAAAAAGACGTGACCGGATTGGTTACATCGCCATCATCCGGTCACGTCCTAGCACGCCATCCTACTTTTTATGTGAATAAACAATTTTCTTAATGGTTTCGGTAGAGAGGAAAAACTCCTTGGCTAATTGCTCGATACTACTGCTATTTTGAAAAGCACTTCTGATTGCGGCATTTCGCTGTTCGAGTAGCCTTCTCCCCCCACTCAAACTGCCCCAATCCATATATTCAGTTTTTGGCTTTGGGATGTACAGAGTCTCTCCCTGAACATATTTTTGGATTTCCGCTATTAGTTTTTGGGGTAAAACTTTTGTAGCATTCGTATATCTCAATTATACTCGCCCCTTATTCTGATTGTTTAAAATAAGGTGCAAAGCCAGTAAGATAAAAAAAAGCTTGTTCAGCGTTAAAAAATATTTCGCCCCACACAAAGTAACGCTTTTCCAATAACTGGCTTTGCATGAGTGTAAGAAGTCACAGACAATCCTAACAGATTCTCCATCAGTAGGCACCCCCTTTTACCTCGCAAGTATAGCATAACTTCTATTCACCTGGGACCAGCAAATAATATCGACCAATAGTAAGCGATTAGCATTTGGGCTGATAGGTAGCTGATTTTATACACTATCCAAGAATGCTAACCACATAAAACCGAAAATTAAAGCAACTAGCCCTACAATGCCCAACAAGCAAAAAAGTAAAAGCAAAAGAACAAATTTTTTACCATCCATAACAAACACCTCAGTAAACAATATAACACTATAAATAGCAACCTTTTCAAACCTATTGTAAGAATTTCTAAAACCGAGCCGAGCTAATGATGTAAAATATAATTAAACATAAAACTCACAAAGGAGTATATGAATCAGATGAGCAATTTTCTGAATGAATTTGAGGAAAGATTTAGAACAGGATTTCTGGATGATCTTAAAAGCATACTGGAAGAAGTGAAGGATGAGAAGGTTTACGCATGCGCGTTTGGCACAGACAGCGATTTTGTCACTTTGTTTCTAGCTGTTAATACAGAGGAATCACTGGTTAGACATATTACAAACATGAAAGCCCAAGACCTGTGCAACAGCAAGGAAGATGAAATTTATTACAGATGGGGATTAAGCGAATATCAATATGGCGATACAACACACCTTAATCATATTAGCAAATTTCTGTATGCAACTGACAATGTGTTGGACTATAAAGATGAAATGATAAAAATAATGGCCAAAGTAGTTATAGGAACCGACGATGTACTTTTTACTCAATTCGGTCAATCCAAGGAAGATATCACCTTTTTCGTGTCCATGACGGATGATGATATGGCCGAGGAATTGGAAAATCAGTCCGTAATTCAGATGACCAATGCCAAATTAGTTGATGGCTTCCTGCGTCGTTATCAATAGAAGTCGGTTGAAGCAACTCACGAACAGGCATCTCCTCCACTGTTTTTTCACCAGTTAAAATGGGAAGCAGGGAGATCAACTCCTTACTTCCCATTATGCTTATTATGCGGTTACATGTTCTTTCAAGCACTGCCTATAAAACTGCAATTGCTCCGTGGTGTGAAAATAATGCTGTCCATGTTCCATCACTTTTAGCTGGCAATGAAATCGACTTGCAAACGTAGATATGACATCATATTCGCACAAGTCATCTGCAGAACCATAAAGAATGGCAGTTGGCTTATTCCAAATATCAATTGGATGTGATTTGACATAGCAGTAGTAATCCCAATAAAGTGTTCGCCCAATGGGGGTAGATATCTCTTTTTCAACTTTTAATCTATCCTCAGTTACACCAAACCATGTCATCATATTTTTGATTATTCTCTCCATATCTAGCACTGGAGAAAGAAACAGGCATTGTCTAAGTGGGAAATGATTATAAGCAAGCAAACTAAAGTAGGCACCCATGCTGCAAGCGAAAATACTAATGTCGTCATAAACACAATTTTGAACTTTACAGACATACGCTTCTTCTTTGCGCTCACCATGTTCAGGCAAATCAAAACTGATGACTTGATACCCCTGTGCTGTTGCTTCTTCTGCAAATATAACGGTCACATCATCCGCCTTGTGTGACATATTACCGTGGATAACTATAAATATCTTATCCGATTCACTGCCCCACAAAATTGCCGGAATACCTTCTATTTTCACTTTTTGCTTTATCATTACTTTACCCTCGCTTAAAACAGCCTATTGTAAGTTATCTTCCGGGTCAAAAAAACAAACTACGCCGCCACCATATTTACGGTGTGGGAATCCGTTTGTTTTACAGGAGTATGACTCCAGAGCAGCTTATTATTGACGATACCAATCATCACGTCTGGCTCTACCACATCCTGATAAGAGAGCATAACTAATGTTGCAATATCTCCCATCTGATATGCAGCCGTCAACGCTCTTAGAAAAGTTTTCGATTTTTCACTTTCCGGTAAGGATAAGTCTCCTTTTAGAAATTCCTCCTGAACGGCTCCTAGCGATTTTCGTGCCCGATGAAGTGCAACTTTTACCGCTCCCTCTGTTGTGCCCAGTATGTCAGATGTCTCATTAATCGAATATCCAAACACATCTCGCAGCAAAAAAACAGTCCTCTGAAGTGGAGATAGATGTTTTATTAAAGACTGTAACGCGATTTCAATTTCAAAATATCCATGATCCGGCGCAGTTACTTTCACTTCTTCCTTGTTCAATATCCGAGTGAAGACTGCTTTTCTTCGCATATCATCAATCCAGGTATTTTTAGCAATCCGCAGCAAAAGCGCTTTGGGATTGGTATGCTCGAATTTATTTAACTTTCCTAATGCTTTTACCCAAGTGTCCTGAGCCAGTTCTTCCGCATCCCAATTTGATTTCGTAAGTGACAGACAGTAGCGCTTCAGGACCGCCTGTAATTCCTCAAAGTTGTGGATGCTCACTGTATTGTCAGTCATTTGAATAGAATCATTTATGTTCATAGGCCTTCTCCTCCACGGTCATATTCTGCCCTTTGCAAAAGCAAATCCATTTGCTACCTTCATTGTAAACGAACAAGCGGTTGGAGAAGTTACACCATATACGCAAATCGTTTCCCCATTAAAACTCCGTATCTTTTTACGGTCTCGGTTCGTTTACAAGAAGAAATCAACTGAACCAAGAAAATGGGGGTATCACAAATGAGTGTTTATGTTCCTTATGTTGTTGAGCAAACTGCTCAAGGTGAAAGATCGTACGATATCTATTCCAGACTGTTAAAGGATCGTATTGTGTTTGTAGGAGCAGCCATCGACGATCAATTAGCTAACAATATTATTGCTCAGTTATTATTTCTGGCGGCAGAAGATCCGAAAAAAGAAATTTATATGTATATCAACAGTCCAGGCGGCTCTACCTCCGCAGGATTTGCCATTTATGATACGATGCAGTACATCAAACCTGATGTGCATACGATATGTACGGGATTTGCTGCTTCGTTTGGCGCAATTCTTTTGTTGGCTGGCACTAAAGGGAAACGTTCGGCACTGCCGAACAGTGAAATTATGATCCATCAACCGCATGGCGGCGCACAAGGGCAGGCCAGCGATATTGCGATCAGCGCCAAACGAATTTTATTAACTCGTGAAAAGGCAAACTGCATCACAGCTGAACGGACCGGCCAACCTTTGGAAAGGGTCGAAAAAGATATGGACCGGGATTTTTACATGTCCGCTCAGGAGGCATTAGATTATGGCATCATAGATCAAGTGATAACTTCTTTGTAGAGTATGCAGAGGACTTGGTGATTTCCCTAATCCGGCTAAGAAAGTACAAGAAAAAATACGAGGTGATTTCATGTTAGCAAGCTTGCAAGGCAAAGAAGTTACTATTCATTTCATTGACGGAACATGTGCATGCGACGGGGTATTGGATCAGATTGACGACAAGTTCGTTAAATACCTTACGCAATATCAGATGCTTGTCATTCCAATCACGTCCATTCGCACCGTATCCATAGACACTAAAGAAAGACAGCCCCACAGAGTTGGATTTGCCCCATAATTCTATTTTAACATTACTGGCACTCGCCGATCCGACAAGTAAAGTGATCCTTTCATGACTTGTGGAATCAACGAGCCGCATGGGTGTAAATTATTTATGGAGGCATGATATTATGGAAATCTCAAAGGGAGTAGAAATGCTTCAGCTAGATTTTCATGGGAATAAGATTCACCCTATTCTTTTATGGGATCGAGAAATGACTGTGTTAATAGATACAGGATTTCCCGGACAAATTGAAGATTTACGGGGAGCTATGAAAAAGGTAGGGGTATCGTTCGACAAACTAAAAGCTGTGATTTTGACGCATCAGGATGTGGATCATATAGGTAGTCTTCCCGAGATTTTGCAGGAGTGTGGCAACATTGTTAAAGTATATGCGCACGAACTGGATAAGCCGTATATTCAGGGAGAGGTCCCTCTTTTAAAAGATAGCCAGCTTGAGAAACCTCCGAAGGGCAAAGTAGATGATACCTTAACAGATGGTCAGGAGCTGCCGTTTTGCGGCAGGATTCGAGTCGTCCATACGCCTGGACATACCCCTGGTCATATCAGCCTTTATTTAGAGCAAAGTAAGATTCTCATTGCTGGTGACTCGATGTACAGTGAAAACGGGATTCTCGCAGGAATTCATGTCCCGACCACACCGGATATGAATGCTGCTCGTCTCTCATTGAAAAAGTATCTGGATCTCGACATTGCATCGGTAGTTTGTTATCACGGGGGATTAAGTAACGTAAATGTGAATGACCAGATATTAAGACTTAGCCAAGGATTATAAAGTTGAAATTAATGTTCCAACCAGCTATCTTTTGGTGAATCAATATTGTAAACGAAAAGGATTATTTAAAATAACACTTTGTTAATTCTTGATTGAACTTTAACAAAGTGTTATTTTACATTTCACAAAATAGATCTCATTCTTTATAGATCAAACTTTAACTTATTTAACAATTTATTCTTGCATTTGATCTAAAAAAGAATCATGTTAGCAGCATATAGTTCAGATAAATACTCCAATACGATCGAAGTTGAGGAATTCTGTTGCTTTAAACAATCTAAACAAGTCCGAAACAAAACTTGTTCAAATTTTTTACGTAAATCAGCTGATACTTCATGAACGGTTCACAATGTTGAAATTTCGAACTTATTTTTAATCATATTATTGGTTACAAGTTATATGGCATTGGCCACCTTGCCATATTCCATGGAATCAAAACGATGCTCAATTTCAACTTTAGAATCAGAAGTATACTGTTTAACTATTTTTTTGCAAATCGTACTTATCCAAATAATTACCATAAAAGTAATAAGTAAGCAAAAAGAGGGTGTTCCCTATGCAGAATGATCTCTGCACAATGGACAGCCTTGTTTCCTCTGTGTTTCGCTTGAGGAAAATTATCTATACAGTAGATTTATTTTCTCGTCAA
Source organism: Paenibacillus ottowii (assembly GCF_006874425.1). Lineage (GTDB taxonomy): Bacteria > Bacillota > Bacilli > Paenibacillales > Paenibacillaceae > Paenibacillus > Paenibacillus ottowii. The sequence continues at coordinate 84,581 of NZ_VIJZ01000012.1, read as the reverse complement.
GTAATATTTGTATTTTTTCTATTTTTAGATAATTTAGGTTATCACCATAGTTAAATTCTAGTTAAATTCACCCATTAAGAATCCTCTCATTTTAGACTTAATGAAATCTGATCATAATTTATGCTATCACTTTTTTTATTTTTTTTCTCGACATTTTCAGGTTCTTCTTCATTATCTTGTTTAAAATCATCATCAATCCATAAACTATTTTTCTTACGTAATTCTTTTACCTTATCAGGGAACAGCTTGTTTTTTTCTTCATAGACTTTATCAAACAGCTTTCTATCTTTTTCTTTATTTTCAAGCCTCTCTTTGATAATCTGACAATTCCCCAATTCAAAGCCTATCCATTTGCGACCTAACAATTCACTAACCGCAAAAGTTGTACCGCTTCCCCCAAATGGGTCCAAAACAACATCACCTTCATTTGTACTCATGCTAATTACACGATCAAGCAATTTAACAGATAGTTCATTAAACTTCCTGCTTTTAGAACTGCTATGTCTAACAGGGTAAATATCTGACCAAACATCAGAAAGAGTTACACCATTAGGATTCATTTTATTTTTGTAACCACCGTAATCTTTTATTTCCCTCCCACAATGAGGACAAGTTTGTAACGGTATTCTTTGAACATTAAATGAGTTAGGTTTTTCACCTTTTACATAATATAAAAGACTGTAATTCGCTGGATATAGTCTATTCTGAATTGGAAGTCCAAACTTCATATCAACTGTTATCCAGTTTCTAAAATTTAGTTTTCTGCTAAGGTACTCAGAAAGGTAAGTGTTCCATTTAGGAATATTATAAATGAATAATGAACCTCCGGGCTTTAAAACTCTTATACATTCGTCAATCCATTTATAGTACCAATCTAAATATCCACTAAAGGAATTTTTATCTGTTACACCCTCGTCATACTCTTTATCTAGATTGAAAGGTGGATCAGCAAATACAGTGTCCACACTTTCACCAGGAACTAATTTAAATAGTTCTAAACAATCCCCATTGTATAGCTTTCCAAGATTGGATGAATAATAAGGCTTAATTGTTGGAGTAAAGTTCTGTTCTTTTTGCCTAACGCTATTCTTTTCCTCAAGAATTTTGGCTATTTCTTTAGTGTTATTTAGGAATATGTCCTCAAAACCAGAAGGTATTCTCCCCAATTTCAATTCTAATTCCACTTTAGATATATCAAGGTAGTTAAGAATTCCGTTCAATACCTTTTCATCAGTGGGGATAATTCCACTTTCTTTATAAGCAAGTAGATCTTTTTTAGTCAACTTATATTTTTTCAATGAAGCATACATTTCCATTTCCGTATGCCCTAACTGATCAGCTTTATTTTTTAAAATGTCAAAAAAAGAGAAGAAACGCAATTTTATACACCTCATGTAACTCATAGTCTGTAGACCTATAGTCTACATGATTTTATCATTCCCTTTAGACAAACGTCAATTGCTATTAGGAGGCACTATGGCTAACAATATCAGATCGTTATTCGGTCAAAAAGTTCGTCAAATACGATTGTCAAAAAGCAATGTATCACAAGAAAAATTAGCCTTTGAATGTGACCTACACAGAACCTACATATCTGATATTGAACGAGGAACAAGAAATGTTTCATTAGACAATATAGATAAGATTGCTAAAGCGCTTGATGTTCAACCAAAGGACTTACTTGATTTTACTACAATCGACAACATTGAACAAAAGAAATAAGTGGGGGAGAAATTAGAATGAAAATCGAAAAAGAGTTTATAACTGATGAAGCAAAAGAATTACTATTAACAGACAGTATAATTCTACAAGCATATAACGAAGTAAAAACTTCTATTTGTTCACCTGTTTGGCCAATGAAATCGAAAATTTTCACGATTAACAACATTGAAAAGAACTGTAATGGAGTAGTGCCAATTAAAGAACTATGTTACACCTTACTTGAAGAAACATATAATTGGTATAGGGAAAAACCACTTGATGTACTGAAACTGGAAAAGAAAAAAGGTGGACCGATTGACGTTTATAAAGAGTTCATTAAAAATAATGATCTTAAACGTGTAGGTATGGAATTTGAAACTGGAAATATTAGTTCAGCTCACCGTTCCATGAACAAACTTCTATTAGGATTAAAACGCGGGGAAATTGATTTGGCTGTTATCCTTATGCCTATTAAACAATTGGCCTATTACCTCACAGATCGTGTAACTAATTTCGAAGAATTAGAACCGTATTTTGAACTTACTGAGGGGCACCCATTTATCTTTATTGGGTTTAATGCAGAGGCTTATGACCCGAATGTTCCTTTGATACCTAAGGGTTCTGACGGTATGTCTAAACGTTCAATCAAGAAATGGAAAGATAAAATCGGAAATAAATAATATACGTTTCATTTATCTGCTTCCTTTTGGAAGTCTTTTTTCTTCTATACAGAATAGAGACATTCTAAGAACTAATTCGCTTAAAAGGCCTCATTAGATAATTACTTTGTCTGAAACAAGTGTCCACCTCTCCAAGGTATTTTAGTGAATTGGTATTCCAACCTAATGAAAACCTTTCGACTAAATAGCGAAATAATCGCTAAAAATAAATAGCGATTATTTCGCTTAGATATTATTGGTTTGGAGGTGAGTAAGTTGTACCAAAGAATCCGAGATTTACGTGAAGATAGAGATTTGACTCAAAAACGAATGGCTGAATATTTGAATTGCAGTCAACGAATTTACAGCAATTACGAACGCGGTGATGTTGATATTCCTACAAGGATTCTAATCAAACTAGCGGATTTCCATAACACAAGCACAGACTATTTATTAAACCGGACGAAACAAAAAAATCCATATCCAATGGAATAGTTCCTTTTAGAGAAAAAAGGTAACTCCTCGCATGAAGGAGCTACCTTTTTTATAATCGACTCCTTCATTCCTCAGAACTATCTATATTACCTCTCCTTTCCCGTCAAATACTTCAATCATCATTAATGCTCCCATTTTATAACCCTCAATATAAGCTGAAGCGGACAATAAGGAAATTAAAACATCTTGTAAATCCGAAAGTTCTTCAATTAATTTGTAATTCTGTTCTGGCAATTTTGTTTTGAGCGCTTCCTCAGCATCGGTTATTCTCTGAGAGATCAGTTCAAACTCAGTGTCTTTCGATTTGATTCGTTCACTTGGGTTACATTTTCCGTAATAAAAATTCTCCAAGATACTCATGATCTGCTCCTTCTTTATATGTATTATTAATCTCTTTAATCAATATTAGCGAATTATTCGCTAAAAATCAATAGCGAGTATTTCGCTAAGATATTCTTGTTTTGAGGTGAACAAAATGTATCAACGGATTCGAGATTTACGCGAGGATAAGGATTTAACTCAAACTCAAATCGCCGATTATCTGAATTGTAGCCAGCGGATATACAGCAATTACGAACGCGGTGATATAGACATTCCAACGGAGATTTTAATTAGACTAGCCAATTTCCACCAAACAAGCACAGACTATTTACTGAATAGAACAAACCAAAAAAAGCCCTACCCCGCAAGATAGAGTTCAGTATTACCCGCTTTAAGATTATATCATTCTATTGTGCAAGTCGGGATTCTTCCGTTCAAGCAACATTTTCATCTGGATACTCTTTTTCCACAAACATGTATTTATTTTTTGCAGTGTTAATTCCTCTTCCTACCGAATAATGTTCTAAAAGTAGCATCTTATGCTCTTTTTATTTTAGTTACTGCAGCATTCAGCAATTCATCTGTACAGTTGCCAAAGGATGATAAAGCATTTTCTTAATGTGGTAATAAATAGGGGGACGAGCTAAAGCGAAGACGCGTGCCATCCTTTTTTTGACTAATATATCTGAAGAGGTGAAATATGATTCGGGGAGTAATTATCGAGGGCTTGCCTACTACAGGCAAAACATCAGTCTTTTCTGCAATAAAAAGATTACAAAGTCAAACACAATGCTGAAAAAACGATAATTGCAATAAGCGAACACTATTCACAAGTCTTGCATTCATACCAAGGTGTCTTAAGATCGATGGACAAGAAAGAACATATTCAACTTTTAAATCGTCATGTTTATTATCTTGAGCAACAATACAATTGGATTGATTTACTTGGTCATTTAAAACCATCAAACGGTGTATTTTATCTTTTAGAGAGGTTCCATTTAAATCATCGAGCAGTATTTATAAATACTGCAGAAATTGAAATGCTGGAAAAACGACTATCAAGTATGAATGCGCATTGCATGCTTTTAACCTTGTCTAAGGATTCTGTTGAGCCTAGATTTATTGAAATTCGTAGTGATACTTGGAGATCATATATAAAGGAAAACCATCCCACGATAGCTGAGGCATGTGAGAAGTTCTTAGAGGATCAGGAAAAACTTCTCATGTATGCAAAACAAATACTCAAGGAATTTAAACAGAGAACTATAGATTACCAAATTTGCTTTAACCGTTTGAACAACATGCTACATTACTTATTTAAGTCATAGAAACAGTGACAGCCATGGACGGAAATTTAATCTTAGACTGCCACTGTTTTAATCAATGATCCTACACCTCAGCTGACCTAATTGAGTATCGAAGTGTGTTTTGAGATAGAATCGATTATTAAATCCCAGTCGTCAAAGTGAAGCTCATGCCCGGCACCTTCCAATGTCAGTAAAACCGCACGCGGAATTGCGTTAGCAAGATGTTTTCCGTGTTCATAAGGGATAATTGGATCTTCAGTACCGTGTATAACCAGTGTAGGAACGTTTATTTCCCCTGTCCTCGCCAAATAGGATTCTCCACCTGACAGCATAGCGTGATTGTTCATACTAGCCATATTGTTGCTTCTTTTCCATTCTTCTTTTGCCAATTGATAAACCTTATTCTCATCGAAAGGATGCTTTGAACCTACTAGAATCTAGATCTCCCCACCACAAAATCGACCACCGATTGTTCGTTCGTCCAATCTATTGCTTCCATATTCGAGAAGTAGTCCATAACCTTTTCCTCCATCGGTGGAAGATCAGGAGCAAAATTGGACGTGGCTAAAAGAGTCACCGTTAATACTCTGTCTGGATGTCGTAGAGCTATCATCTGAGTCAGCATTCCGCCCATAGACATCCCTACGATATGTGCTTGGTCAATCTTATAAGCATCCAATACCCGAATCGCATCATCTGCCATATCTTCGAAAGTATAGTCTGGATGACCAGGTTCGTAAATTGTAGAACGGCCAACATCTCGGTTATCATAACGAACGACAAAACGACCTGTATCAGCTAAACGCTGGCAGAATTCTTCCTCCCACCAGATCAGTGAGGATTGAGCACCCATAATCAGTAATATTGCTGGGTGAACTCGCTCGCCGAAACTGTCACTACAGATTTCTATTCCATCGCTTTTTATAAGTAGCTCATTCATGTAGAATTCCTCCCCATAAAGTACTTTCGGTGCCTCTGACTTAGGTAGATAGGAATTACCGATCTACTCGGTAGCTAATTTAAGATGTTTTGTTGTAAAAAGTTTAAGAAATCTCTTTGCATAGAGCCAAGAGGAAGAATTTTTTTGATTATCCTGAAGCTACTGTGCTGGCCTTTGATTTTAAATGACCATATTGCAGAAGACAGGTGTCCAGAATGATATTTTTGTTCTTGTAAATCAGCTACTTCATATTCAACTTTTTGTACTACTTTTGTGGAAAATAGATTGAGGAAAAGGATAATAATCCTATCATTATTTAGGAGTAATATAGCTCGACTTGTATAAGCTGAAAAGCTTTGTGGAGTTGAATAGCAAATAAGCATGTCAGATTCTCTATGAGGTTCTGCTAGCTTGTCGATCAATTTTTTTGTAATGAATAGCATGATTAAATACCTCTCTATTTGGATGTTTAAATGAATTGACAGTAAAGAATATCCGTCAAAAATATTATACTACACAAGTAAACTATTCCAAAAAAGGATAGTCATCTGTAGCCTGTTTGAATAATGGGATGAATTGAAATTTGGATAATTGATGTTATTTATCTTAACGATAACGAATAATTTGTGGATGATTGTGGTATTATTTCTGATTATTGTTAATACTACAAAGCTGAGGAGGGTAACAATGAAGTTAAATAGCAAATTCTCAAGACATTTATGCCGGAATATCGATCTGATTTGTGACTTCATGGGAAATAGTTCGGATTTTGTTGTTCGCGAAATCACAGCTGGTCATCAACACGCCGCTCTTTTTTATCTGGACGGCATGACTGACATGCAAAAGGTACAGGACAACGTGATCCGTCCGCTGCATGAACGGGTTTCCTCTGACGAGATCACTTTACCGTTATTGAAAAACGCAATTTTGGACATTGGTGAAGCAAGCTTCACTCAAAACTTTGAAGATGCCTTGGAACAGATCCTCGCCGGTAGTCTTCTCTTACTACTCGACGATACGGATGAAGGATTGGTCATTTCTTTGCCTGGATGGGAAGAACGCAGCATTTCAGACTCGAAGACGCAGCCAGTGGTCAGAGGTCCGCAAGAAGCGTTTACAGAAACCTTGCGTACGAATACGACTATGGTTCGTCGAAGGGTGAAGGATACAAGAGTACGACTAACTACCATAAAAGTTGGAGAAAAAACCAAGACCGATATATCAGTTATGTATTTAGAGGGAGTCGCTGACCCAAAAAAGGTGCAGGACATGATATCCAAGTTAAAGAACATGCATCTAGAAGGTGTACTTGAAAGCGAATATTTGGAAGAATGTCTCCATGAAGATAAACAACTCACAATATTTCCGCTCTTTTATAATTCTGATCGCCCAGACTCCATTGCAGCAGGAATTATAGAGGGGAAAATTGCGATTTTTGTGGATGGATCTCCTTTCGCCATCCTTGCACCTGCGGTGTTTGTAGATTTCCTTCAATCCGCAGAAGATTATTATCAATCCTTTATTTACAGCAGCCTCATTCGAATATTAAGGTACATCTGCCTGGCAATCTGCATGTTGGCTCCGGCCATTTATGTCGCATTAACGACATTTCATCAGGATATGATTCCAACAGTTTTGTTATTAAGCTTATCCGCGCAACGTGAAGGAGTTCCGTTCCCGGCATTTATTGAGGCGATGATCATGGAAGTGGTTTTTGAAATTCTAAGAGAGGCAGGTCTTCGTATGCCACGGACGATTGGTCAAGCTGTTTCTATTGTCGGGTCCATCGTGATCGGCCAGGCAGCTGTAGAAGCAAACATCGTTTCGGCTGTTATGGTCATTGTTGTTGCAATAACTGCCATTTCGAGCTTTGTCATTCCCTCCTACACCTTTGCCATTCCAATTCGGATATTACGCTTCGCTTTCATAGGTATAGCCGCTATGTTTGGTGTGTACGGATTGACTGTTGGTATTCTCATGCTCTTAGTGCATCTGAATGGGCTTCATTCATTTGGTGTACCGTATTTAAGCCCTTTTGCCAATTACAAATCGTCAGAGCAGAGAGACGCCATACTGCGTTTTCCATATAGAACTAAAAAACATCGCAAAAACTAAAGGAGTAGACCATCATGAACTCGTACCGATCCACCATTTTGTTACTGTTCATGTGCATCTGGCTAATGGTGTTTCTTACGGGTTGCTGGAACAGTAAGGAATTGAGCTCAATTTCCGTCGTAATGGCTCTAGGCATTGATGCCGTGGATGACCAATATGAAGTCAGTTTACAAGTGGTTGATCCATCGAAAATGTCTCAGAATTCCCCCATGGAACGGACACCAACGATCGTTTTTTCCAAACGCGCCGATACCATATTTGAAGCTATTCGAAAATTAACAACGGAATCCTCCCGGAAAATGTATATGTCTCACTTAAAGTTTGTCATTTTCGATGAGAAAACGGCAAAAAAAGGAATCAAGGAGCCGCTGGACTTTCTCTTCCGTGATCATGAAGTTCGGCCTGATTTCTATTTGGCCGTTGTGAGAGAAAACTCGGCAAAGGAGGCCGTTACCTTTGTAGCTCCAACCGAGGTCTTGCCTGCAATGGATATGTATAAAGCATTAAAGATTTCTGAAAAAGCATGGGCCCCCACTTCCGCGGTCAATGTAAAAGATCTTTTGCAGAAATTTACGGAGGATGGCATTGAACCGGTGCTCACTGGTATTCGACTGACAAACGTAGCAAAAGGTTTAACTATTGATAATGTGACAAAATCGCCCCAACATGTTAAATATTTCTTCACTGGAATTGGTGTTTTCAAGGGTGATCGACTTATCGATTGGATGGATGATTCGCAAAGTAAAGCCTTTACCTATATATCCAACCGTGTTTCCAGTACCGTAGCTTCCATCGATTGTCCGAATTCCAAAGGAAAATTTGTTGTTGAAGTAATCCATTCCAAAGTAAAAATACGTCCAGAAATAATAGACCATGAGCCGCACATTTCTCTTATTGTGGATACAGAATCCAATATCGGAACGGTCTCCTGCAAGGCCAACCTTAAGAATGAAGAGACATTTAGAGATCTTCAAGAATCAGCTAAAGAGCATCTGAAACAGTCTTTCAGGAAAGGCATTTCGCACGCACAACAAATCGGTTCCGATATATTCGGGTTTGGAGAAGCTTTTCACCGCAAATTCCCGCGTGAATGGCATAGATGGAAAAAGGATTGGCCACAAAAATTCCAAACGCTTAAAGTGGATATTCAGCTCAATTATCGTTTAGTTCGGTTCGGAGACATTACTAGTCCAATTGATATGGGAATACACAATCAGGAGTGAATGCATATGCTTTATGTAATTCTCGTAACTTCCATTTTAACATCGTTGTATGAGTTTAAGAAATTTAAGGAAAGACAATATGTGCGTGAAATTGCATTCAGCTCGGTATTGTTAATTATAGGCGTTATATTGGTTATCCTGCGGATCGCCGACGTTAAACTACCGACTCCACTGACGGTTATTCAAGTCCTATTCCAACCAGCAAGCCGTTTACTTACAGAAATGCTATCTTAAGGAGGCATTAGAATGAACTCCAACTTGACCGTTCGACAAGCTATTATGTGGTTTGCATTATATCAAATAGGAAGCGCATATTTGGTGCTCCCTGCGGCAATTACCGCTACCGCCAAACAAGATGCCTGGCTCTCCATTCCAGTCTCCTTAGGTTTCCATCTGTTATTGATACCTTTATATGTCTCCATCGCTAGGCAGATACAGGGAAAATCTTTTGTAGAGCATCTCCGTTGCCTCTTCGGTCCCTTGGGCGGGACGATCAGCATCGTTTTCATTTTTTTCTTTCCCTTTCTTGTGTTCATCATGACGCTTCGAAATCTGGGCGACTTTATCTCGATAGCTATTATGCCTGAAACTCCCCCTGACGCGGTATATTTCACCATGCTTATAGTCATTTATTTTGCCGTTCGATCAGGTCCTACTGTAATTGGCCGTTGTGCAGAAATCCTGTTTTTTTTCCTTCTCCTTCTGTATCTTTTGGTCAGGATTACCCTTCTTCCTGATACTCACATAGATAATGTGCTCCCTATATTCGAGTATGGTGTGAACCCTATCGTTCTCGCTTCGTTCAATTTGTTTGCCTTTCCCTATCTTGAAGCAATTCTGTATCTGTTTTTTGCACAGTACATCCCCGATCCAAAAAAGTGGAAAAAGACAGTGATAACTTGTGCTTTGATTAGCGGCGGCATGTATTTTTTCATGGTTCTACAAATAATCGCCGTGATGAGTGAAGGTGTTGTATCTGATTTGACGTTTCCTACTTATTTTATTAACCGAACAATCAGTAACGGAGAGTTTCCTCAACGGTTTGAAATTTTCGTTGCAGTGTTCTGGTTTGTCACCATTTTTTTTCGACTCGCACTGCTTTTATATGTGTCAGCGCAAGGGCTTGCAGATGCTTTTCGCCTTCGAAGCGCTAACTCTCTCTTAGTGCCTCTGATCTTAATTGCAATATCAATGGTTCATTCTATTTGGCCAAATATGCAGTTTATAAACAAGTTTTTCTCAGTATGGCCTTTTTACGCCATGATTTTCGGTATCGTGTTTCCAATTGTGCTATGGCTGGTGGGTAAGGTAGGCGGTTCGTTGAAATTACGTAAAAAGTATCACTAAAGTTGCGCTGGCTGCATGAAACATGCTGTCCTCAAAATCAACTTTTGTTGTACTTATTATTGCAATTTAGCAAGAAGTAGCTCTAGTTCCTCCTTCTCAAGATGTCTCCATTGCCCACGTTCCAGATGGTCCAATGTAATATTCATAATTCGAACACGTTCCAGTTTGAGCACCCTGTAACCCAAGGCTTTGCACATTCTGCGAATTTGCAGGTTTAGACCCTGTGTCAAAATAATGCGAAACTCGTATTCACTTATACGATCAACCTTGCACGGTTTGGTAATGACGTTCAATATTTCAACCCCGCGAGACATGGTCTGCGTAAATTCATCTGTAACAGGCTTGTCTACCGTCACCACATATTCCTTCTCATGACCATGCTCGGAACGCATCATTTGATTGACAATGCTCCCATCGTTCGTTAATAAAATGAGCCCTTCTGAAGCTTTATCCAGCCTGCCAACGGCAAAAATACGTGAAGGATAATTGACATAACGAATAATATTGCCCTCCACTTGCTCAGCTGCCGTACATACAATGCCGATAGGCTTATTTAATGCCAAATATACAGGTTCACTACGGTTAACTGGAATAGCTTTCCCATCAATTAGCACGATATCCTGTGGCTCTACTTTCGCGCCCGCTTCACAAACGTTGCCATTAATTGTGATTCTCCCTGCTGCAATTAGCCTGTTCGTTTCCCGACGTGAGCAGAATCCTGTCTCGCTAATATACTTGTTAATTCGCATGATTCACCTATTTTACGTTGTAGTATGAGAAATATGGATCAATACAGGCGGTACGTCTTTAATCCATTAAAAAAACATCTGATTATGCGTACGTAATCAGATGTTAGCCTTTTAAAACAACCCTATACATGCTCGGCCTACTTACATCTTGCCGCCTCTGTTCCCAATTGGCTTGGCAGAGCCGCCTTTTGCAGTTCCTGCCGCTGTATTTCCTGGTGCACCGGTAGCAGCGCTTTTTCTCCTTGCAGGCTTCGCTGTTTTGTTCCAGCGTGTCCAGCCCTTACTGCCTGTACCTCTGCCGGTTCCGCCACCCTTACTTTTTCCACCCATATTATGATCACTCCATTAGTAGTCGTTCAGATTTAACTAAGCTATCATACCATTACTTTGATCATAATGCCCATTTGTTTTAAAAATTGAACATGTTAAGCCGCAAATACTTTCGTAAAACATACCTTATTGTATTTTTGTTCGTTTGCAGGTCAATAATGAAATGAAGTCGTATAGTATGGAAAATAATGATCCTTAAAGGAGTGAAACACATGTCCGTTGATGTTTATCTTAACTTTAATGGAAACTGTCGCGAGGCAGCAGAATTTTACGCACATGTTTTCGGGACTGAGAAACCAAAGATCATGACATTCGGTGAAGCGCCGCCCAACCCCGATTATCCTCTCCCGGAAGAAGCCAAAAATTTGGTCATGCATACGCGGCTTCACATTGACGGTAGTAATGTGATGTTTTCGGACGTTTTTCCTGGTATGCCTTTTGTTGCGGGAAATAACATAAGCCTCGCCATCGTCAATAAGGACGAGGAGAAAATTCGATCGTACTATCATAAGTTAAAAGAAGGCGGGACCGTAAACATGGAGCTTCAAGAAACATTCTGGAGCAAATGTTATGGCAGTCTTAAAGATAAATTCGGAATTGAATGGCAATTGAGTTATGATAACGGAATGACCAACAGTTAGCGTTTATATTGTTATACGACAGTTAAGCCCTCGCAAGCTATTCTGATTGAATGTTTTGTGAGGGCTTAATATCAGTCGCAGCCTTGGAATTCTTCCAGAACCTTGGATTTGTCCCCATGAATCTTTTCCAGGTGGTCCTCTCCCCAGTAGCATAGATGGTCTAATGCAGGTTTTAATCCCCAGCCGTATTGCGTTAACTCATACTCCACTTTAGGAGGGATTTCTTTATAAACCTTTCGTGTAACGATTCCATCCTTTTCTAGGCATCTGAGCTGAGTGGTCAGCATTTTTTGAGTAATGCCAGGCATTAACCGACGAAACTCAGACGTTCGTTTCCGTCCTGTCATCAGATGGTAGATAATTAAAGGCTTCCATTTTCCTCCCATTACCTCTAAAGCCGCTTCCACACCTATTTGATACTTCTTTTGAACCTTATTTTGGGTCTGTTCATTCATTTCTTACTCCTCCTTTAGAAGGCTACGTTTGCTCAGAACAAACTATCACTCGAATTCTTTACTCCAGGTCAGTTTCCAGGGTACCTATCTAGGGTACTTCCATGTTCCTATGGCACCTGTATCATCCTATAGAACTTCAAAGTGCGTACTTCCAGATTATTTTCCTACTGTTTATAATAGCATCAACCATTGAACATGCCTAGAAATCAGCTATTGAGAAAGGTAGTGAATAAATATGAAAGTATTAAGCGTTGTTTCACACCCAAGAAAAGATTCTTTGACCTTTAAGGTTGCCGGTCGTTTCGTACAAGGTCTTGCCGATGCAGGCCACGATTATGAGATATTGGATTTGCATGGGATTGGTTTTGATCCTGTTTTAAAAGGAGTAGATGAACCGGATTGGTCCGTTGCGGAACAAACCTTTTCTCCTGAAGTAGAGATGGAAATAAAGCGGATGAAGGAGTATGATGCGTTGGCATTTATTTTTCCACTTTGGTGGTGGCATTTGCCAGCCATGCTGAAGGGTTATATTGATCGTGTATTGAACAATGGGTTTGCGTACGGTTCGAATAAGCTTCATCATCAGCATATCTTGTGGCTTGGCTTGGCCGGCGTTTCGCAAGAACAGCTGAAAAAGCGTAACTATGATGAAATGATCACTCATTTACTGAATGTGGGTATTGCAGATTATTGCGGTGTTTCCAACTCCAAGGTTGAATTCTTAGATGAGACTCTGGGTTCAAATTCCGATCATTATGAAATGCTGCTGGACCAAGCTTATCGCTTGGGTCTGAATTATGCCAAGGATTAGGTTTTATTTACAAGCCGCTAACCCATTTCCATGGATATGGGTTAGCGGCTTTTCATTTAGCTTGATTTGACTAGCCTTCGATAACAAATTGCTACCTCCTCCGTGATTGTCAACTGTTTCTTTAGAGTTTTATTTACTTTAATGGGTTTTCCAATGTCGCCCTTCTATTCGCTGTATGCCATTCCTGATAGATTCCTCCAATTTCATAAAAAGTTTTATTCATTGCAGTTGTCAGCTCCTTCATGATCTCCTTGGTATATTTTAAATGAGTATTTTTGTTATCCACTTCATATTTGCGAAGCAGATTTAGATGAGCAGTGATATGAATCGTATCCTCAATGATCCAATACATCACATCCTCTACATCTTGAGTAAGCTTGTTTAGCATCTGTACGCCTCTTTCATACATCTGGAGTGTGTACCCCTGTTTGCCAACTTTCACATACGGACTCAGATCATCATAAAAATCCGTGCGAAAAGGTCGTCTAACATATTGTTCATACTGTTCTTCGTACATCGAAGTTTGTTTAAACAGTTGAATGGTCATCTCTATAATTTCTTGTTCGTTATATATTTTTTCCATTGGATTTTTTCCTTCCCTTTCTCTACTACATTCAAGTCATATTCATAGTAGATTACAAGTGATGCAATAAGATGACGAACTCCTTTTTTACCAACTATTAACAATTCTTTGGGCTGTATACGATAATTAGAATAGAGGAGATTTTCCTCGATACTTTAAACTGAAGGGGACAGGCAAATGAATAGAATATGGACGAAAGCATCGGCTATTTTATTGGTAGTGGTATCCCTGATCTTCAATGGAACGTATGCGCTCGCAGCTTCAGCAACATCGACGTATATTGTTACGTTTCAGCAAGCAACCTTGGTTTCGAATGACCATGTAGGCAACGATTGGGCTATTGCCGCCCATGCGGCAGGTCAATCCATTAGTGAAGGCAGCAGCGTGAAGGTAAAGGTCAAATCAGGGGGTAACATTAAGTTGTATGCATATGCTGAGGAGCAAGACAAAATTCCTGACGAAGGTGATGCCACCAAGAACGTAAAGGTCTCCTCGATTTCTACCAAAGGCTCTACCGTTAAGTTAACAGTCACTGTTACTGAAAACCGTGGACGCTATTCAGGCCATCAAGCCGTTTGGGAATTCACCTATAAGATTAAGAAACAATCATAAAACACTATAAATAGACCGTCACTCTTAGGAGCGGCGGCCTTCATATTTTACAACTCAGGTGAACTAGGTAGATACCATTTAGGTATATCAGTCTGAAAGTAATCATACGCCTCCAAAACCTCTTCAGCTCGTCGCACCATAGCGTCTACCTCTTCTTTACCAAATGGAATGGCCCAGTGAATCGATGAAAGCTGATTGCTTGCGATATACAGTGCCATTAACCTAAAAAATACATCCGGCACATCGTTGTTGAAATAACCGTGAATACAACCCGAAGCAAATAACGGGCTTAATCCCGCACACCAGGTGATACGATTGAATTCTTCCCAGGGATCGCCATAATCCAGTCTATTAAAATCAATAATACCCAGTTCACCAGATGGGGTAACCACCATATTGCCCACATGATAATCCCCATGCTGAAATGTCTGGGGGCGATTTTCTAATAAATGACGGTTTTGCTCAATAAAGCTTATCGTTTGATCTGCTCCCTTTAAAGGAATACCGCATGACTTATAGTTTCTGATATATCTGTTGATTTTCGCATTATAATGTTCAGCCCATGGGACTTGAGCTTGCTCCGCGTGAATCTCATGCAATTTAGCCAATGCCTTTCCAGCTTGAACTCCGAGTTGGTACTGCTGGTCTGCATTTAAGGTGGGGATAACTCCTTCAGCATCATCCCCGTTGACCCAGGTAAATAAAGAGTATACCGATTGTCCGTTGTTGCATATCCCAAAATCAAGCGGACGGGACATTACAACATTTTCTATATGATTCAGCTTTGTTACGGATTCAAATTCTCGCTGTTTCTTTTCATATTGGGTAATGTTCGAAATTCTTAGTAATAAACCCATGCCGTCCGTGGTTTGAATATAATATTTGCTGTCACTGGACCAGCCTTTATGAATTTCTTGCACGCTCCTCCATGTGCTTGCACCCGGAATGCCACTCCAGAGTTGACTCACGCTCGCATCCCCCTCGCTAATCATGGTCTTACTACTACGCCTTCCATAGTTTACCTTTAAATTGACAAAGGAAGCAATCTTCTTGCCCGTATAAGCCTATTTTATGTACCGAATCATAGTTTCAATCTATAGATTACATATAGTCCTACATAAAAAAAGGAACAATCCTTTGAGAAATGTCCCTTTCAGCTCAAGCCCAAATTATGCTTTTATTCGTTATTCACCGATGTATCCGTTCTTTTGAAACCAAAAGGGCTACGCTTCAATTTCCCTTCCATGACATATCTGTCCAGTAGTTCACACATTGTAGCATATCCATTTTTTCTAAATAAAGGTGCATAGGCTGTGGCTTTAGGAGAAGTGTTCAAATATTGAAGAAAAAAACCCTCGTCTATCACCTGCGTATCGTAAATATAAGCTTCAATCAATGTATGCCGTTCTGGGTGATGCTCCCCAATATTCACAAACAGACAATGATCACCATGTAAGTCAGCTGACCATATTCTATCAATAATTAAGTCTGTTTCTCCTTGTTCCAGCCATTCAAACTGAGTTGGGAACGGATCGTACTCAGAAGGTCTGATTTGATGGGTTACGGTAGCCATTCGTTCACATAAACGCTGCGCAGATAGCGTATATTCGTCCCACAAGTTCAAAATAGCCATATCTCTTGCACACGAGTATTCCAACTCACGATCTTTTTCTGCCGAAATTTGTAGGTGTGTGAACGTTTGATCTATCTCCTTATGCCTCATTGCTATTCTCCTTCCTCCTATCTATCACAAAATGTACTCCATCTAGTAAGCAAAAATCCCTTGCTCGAAAAGCCGTATGAGTTCAAAAAGAGAACCATCACGGCTTGACGGCAAGGGAAACATGTCTAACTATATACAGAGATTATACTTTTAAATCACCATCATAGGTGGCAATCATTTTGTACAGTTCGGGACGACGGTCACGGAAAATGCCCCACTCGATCCGCCCGACTTCGAGCTCGTCCAGATCAAATTCGGCAGTAAGCACTTCTTCATCCGTACGACTTGCTTCTGTGATTTTGTTCCCCTGAGGACCGGCGATAAAGGATGAGCCATAGAAGTTGATACTGGATTCCTCATCTGTTTCCTTTCCAATCCGATTGGAGGCAATAACCGGAATCAGGTTAGAAGCCGCATGGCCCAGCATACAGGTCTGCCAGTGGTCTTTGGAATCAATAGAAGAATCCTGTGGCTCAGAACCAATCGCAGTCGGATAGAACAAAATCTCTGCGCCCATAAGCGCCATACAGCGGGCCGCCTCAGGATACCATTGATCCCAGCATACGCCTACCCCAATTTTGGCATAACGTGTATTCCATACTTTAAAACCGGTATCCCCCGGATTAAAATAAAACTTTTCTTCATACCCAGGGCCGTCCGGGATATGGCTTTTGCGGTATTTTCCCAACACTTCGCCGTCTGCATCAATGACAGCAAGACTGTTGTAACGAGCGTAGTTTTTCTTTTCGTAAAAGCTGATTGGCAGTACAACCTGCAATTCCTTGGCAATCTTCTTGAAATGGTTAACTGCTTTGTTGTGCTCCAGTTCGGTTGCATATACATAATAATCAGACTTTTCCTTCTGGCAGAAGTACGGAGTCTCAAACAATTCCTGCAGCAAAATAATTTGCGCGCCCTGGGCTGCCGCTTCACGTACCAGCTTCTCTGCTTTGCTGATATTTTCTTCGATATTGGTAGAGCAGCTCATTTGGGTAGCGGCCACTTTTACTTTTCTCACTTTAGTCCTCCTTTAAATGTTGTCATAATCGTTCAACGCTGTGCAGCGGGCATCTGCTGGGTTGTACAGTGTACGTTACCGCCCTCACGAATAACTGCCATACCATCTACAGTGCGGATCTTGCGGTTCGGAAATACTTTTGACAGTACTTGCTGGGCTGCAAGATCACTCTCAGCAGCAGTTCCGCCAAACACTGGCAAAATAATACCGCCATTCACAAAGTAGAAATTAATATAGCTTAGTGTCAGTCGGCTGTCTTCATAATCCACACGCGGCGGTTGGCCGATCTGAATTACTTCCAGCTTACGACCTTTGGCATCTGTTGCTTGCTCTAGAATGCGCAGATTTTCCTGCGTGATTTCATAATTTTCATCCTCTGGATCATTACATACTTGCAGAATGACCTTGCCAGGAGCAGCAAAGCAAGCAATATTGTCCACATGACCATCTGTTTCGTCGCCACTGAGTCCGCGTTTTAGCCATATAATTTTCTCGGCACCTGTATATTCGCATACATACCGTTCAATGTCTTCTCTGCTTAATTCTGGATTGCGGTTAGGATTGAGCAAGCACTCTTCGGTTGTAATCAGTGTCCCTTCGCCATCTACGTGCAGTGAGCCGCCTTCCATCACCAGCGGTGCATCAAACCGTGGAACTCCAAGTTGGTCCAGAATTTGCGGAGCAACCTGGTCATCCAGATCCCAAGGAGCATATTTGCCACCCCAGGCATTGAATTTCCAGTTAATACCTGCCAACTGGCCATGCTCGTCCGTCAGAAAAGTTGGACCGTTATCACGCAACCACGCATCGCTGTGTTCTATCGGCAGCAGTTCTACCCGTTCCCCAAGCTCAAGCGCTTTAACGGTTTCCAGATCGTCTGGATTTACAACAACGGTAACGGGCTCAAATTCTGCCATAGCACTTATAATTTCGGCGTAGCCCTTACATACCTCGGCATGCATCTCCGGATAAACCATCGAAGACTGTACAGGCCAGGAAATATACGTACGTTCATGTGGCGCCCATTCAGGCGGCATCTTATAATGTGAATCCTTAATTTGCATGTATTGAAGCTCTCTTTCTTATCAAAATGTAGACTCCGCTCCTATCATACAATAATATGATCTTTGTCTCAATCGAAGCAGAAAAGTTTTAATAATTTACATTGAGATTTAGAAAAAAATCATTTTGAAAAGGTGATTGCTTTCACCGTATTGCCATTAAAATCCTTCACAGTAAATTGTGCCCCCTCCAGCACACCATAAGAGGATGGATAGTTTTCTTTTGGCAATGCGATCGAACCAGGATTCAATACAAAGACCCCATTTTCCACATCTGCTACCGGAATATGAGTGTGTCCCTGGATGAATACATCCCCCACTTCTAAGGGCGGTAAATTTCCGATACTAAAACCATGCCCATGTGTGACATAAATTCGCCGTCCTTCATGGTACAACAAAGCATAATCCCCCATCATCGGAAACTCCAGCAACATCTGATCCACTTCTGCATCGCAATTTCCGCGCACCGACACTGCAATGTAGGATTTGTACTGGTTCAGCATTGCAGCCACTTCCGCCGGATTATATCCTTCAGGTAACGGATTACGCGGTCCATGATACATATAATCTCCAAGCAAGACAAGACGGTCAGCTTTCTCCTCCCTAAACTTTTCCAGTGCCAATTGCAACCAGTACAGTGAACCGTGAATATCTGATATAAACATCAACTTCATAACTTTTCCTTCCTCCCTGAATTCACCATTGTAATTTGAAAATATTTCTCTTACGTTCATTATTACATTATTTCCTGAACAAATCTGTGCAAAAATGTTAGTTAGATACTCCGTGGCAAATAAACGACCACAAAATAAAGTGACGACCGCTTCTCCCATAATAAAGTAGAAGCGGTCGCCACGTAAAAGACATTTACTGTGTTTTTATCTTTGTTACTGTTTTATTTATAACTTAACGTTTCAAGCTTTCTCCGTTCGTGGCAATGACTTCTTTGTACCAGTGGAACGACTTTTTCCGGTATCTTTCAAGTGTACCGCTGCCATCATCATGACGGTCAACATAAATGTAACCATAACGTTTTTTAAGCTGTGCAGTCGATGCGCTGACAAGGTCGATACAGCCCCAGGAGGTGTAGCCCAACACTTCTACTCCGTCTTCAATTGCTTCCCCAACTTGAACCAAATGATCATTCAGATAGTTGATCCGGTAATCATCTTCAACTGTTTTTTCACCTTTGTCATTGGTGATCAATTCGTCAACAGCGCCCAAACCATTTTCAACGATAAACAGTGGTTTTTGGAAGCGATCATAGAATGTATTCAGCACATAGCGCAGACCTTGCGGGTCAATTTGCCAGCCCCAGTCACTGGCTTCAAGATGCGGATTGCTAACCCCACCCAGGATGTTACCTTCACCTTTGACTTTTTTAGTTTCGTCTGCAGTCTCACAAGTACTCATGTAATAGCTGAACGAGATAAAATCAACGGTATGCTTCAGATCTTCAGCATCACCAGGCTCAAAATGGATAGAGATTCCGTTTTCTTTAAAGAAACGTTTCATGTAACCTGGATACTGACCTCTTGCATGAATATCGGCAAATGCCATGTTTCTGTGATCAAATTCCATCGCTGCAATCACATCATCTGGATTAGGTGTCAGCGGATAAGTAGGCATACTCAGTACCATACAACCAATTTTGAAGTCAGGATTAATCTGATGACCAACTTTTACCGCTCTTGCACTCGCTACCAGTTCATGGTGAATAGCTTGATAAAGGTCTTGTTCACTAAGTTGATCTTTGGGTGTGCTAATCCCGCCACTCATGAATGGCGCTTCAAGAATGGAGTTGATTTCGTTAAAAGTTAACCAGTATTTTACTTTATCTTTGTAGCGTTTAAAGACTGTTGTAGCATAGCGCTCATAGAAATCAACAAGCTTACGATTTACCCAACCATCGTATTCTCTGGACAAATGTAAAGGTGTTTCATAGTGGGACAATGTAACGAGTGGCTCAATGCCATATTTATGAAGTTCATCAAACAAATCATCATAAAATTGCAAGCCCTTTTCATTAGGCTCCAGTTCGTCACCTTTAGGGAAAATACGCGACCATGCAATGGAAGTACGGAACACTTTAAAGCCCATTTCCGCAAAAAGTTTGATATCTTCTTTATAATGATGGTAAAAATCAATACCGATCAATTTCATATTATCTTCTGTTGGTACATCCGTAACCGGTCCCCAACCACCACGAGGAGTTACATCCTGAATGGACCAGCCTTTTCCGTCTTCTTGATAAGCACCTTCGAGCTGATTAGCTGCAACTGCTCCGCCCCACAGGAAATCTTTTGGAAACTGTGTACTCATATTTTCTCCGCCTTTGCTGATGTTTTTTTCATGAACTAGGACATAAACACGTTAGCTCTACGCTAATGTCTATAAAGTACTTCTAACTGAATCTTAAGGTTTGTAACGCGTTTCATGTCAAGTATTATTTCAAAAAAACTTCCAGAGTCAATAATCGTATGATCTCCAATAGTTTCTTCCATATTTATAGCAACGTCCTCACACATTCATACGTTAATTACCAATTGTAACAGAGTGAGCTATTCTTCTATTGAATGACTCTATTTTCTTTTTTCCACCAATTGCAAATTGTACGTCAGACTCTCAAGGGTAACTGAAATCAACCCATATATGTATTCATCGTGCGTATCGTTTTTCACAAAAATCTCAGGCATATGTTCTTTGGGCACATCCTTTAGACAGCCGTTATAAATATCATCCAGTAGTGCCGGCTTAGATAGCTCTCCAGTCAAAGCGATCGAGACAGGGTCTATAATCGCAATAATGGATGTTATCGTTTGGATCGCCAGAGGAATAAATCCCTGTGTGCTGTTTAACTGTTTAAGCAATTCCTCTCTTGTTAAGCCAAAGGGCAAAAAGGAAACTTCCCCAGCAAACTTCGTATTTCCTTTTAATAAGTGTCCATCAACAATAAAACCAGCTCCCGGATAATTATCCTTGGGAAAAGTAACAATCGCGAAGGTCTTGTCCTCATCATAATTTTGCATGTTATAAAATCCATAGACGGTCAGATGCATATCATTTTCAATCGTGACTTCTAACCCGTATTTATCTTGAAGGCGTGGTCCTACAGGGACTCCTATCAGCAGGTCGAGATCACACACATCGATAATCCCTTGATGAACAACCCCAGGAATGCCAATTCCCACGGCTTTGACGTTTCCATAGTTATGAATTAGCTCTCCGATTTGTTCATCTATGACTTTATAATCAATATGCGGCACAGCAGATGTATTCTCTACGATAATATCGCCAAGCATATTGGCAACAGCATAAGTAAGAGAATGTACTCCTCCTTCTGTCTTCACTGTTAAACAGATAATATAGGAATAATCAGCGTTATATTTGTACCGCCTAGCCGGACGTCCGCCGTTCGATTCTTCTAGTTCCATCTCTAATACTTCTCCAGTTTGAAGAAGCTCATTCAGAATATTTCCGCAGGTTGCCACACTAAGTCCTGTAATACTGGCTATAGATGACTTGGTTGCATATTCTTTGGATTTCAGCGTGTTTTTAACTAGCTCTACATTAATTTGTTTGACCCGAATGGTATTATTGGAGAGTGATTGTATTTGAATACACCCCTTTTGAAGTGATTATTAAAAGGTTAATAATAAGCTGTAATATAACGCTCGGTCTGCCATAAGTCAATTTGCACAAATCATAGCAAGCATGTGATTCTCAATTTTATTAGCCGATCATCATGATATACTATGAATAAGAGAGAAAAACTTAGTGATAAAACTAACAAGAAGAGGGAGATTCTATTGTCAACAAGTGAATATGTAGCCATAATTGCGTTAATTCTCTCCGTTATACTTCTGTTCAAGGTCTATCGCCTTCAATCTCAGCTTCATGACCTGAAATCCGATGTGGAGCGTCTTGAGAATCGTTCGGGACTTACGGGAACACCAATATCAAACACAATCACATCCCCTGCTCCACATATCCTAGGCACAGAAGCTTCAGAAGAAATCAATGAAAGGCTGCTTCTATTGATCAGGGAAGGAAATAAGATTAAAGCCATCAAAGAGTTAAGAACCGCCAAGGATCTTTCTCTTAGGGATGCAATAGATTATGTAGATCACTTGGAAAAACGCTATGAAGGGAACATTTAAAATGAGTGTAAGTAAAACAAATGCCATGCGCATATTGGACGGGCAACACATCCACTATAATATTTTGAGTTATGACCACCAAGATGGAAAAATAGACGGTATGAACGTAGCCGAAAAGATCCAGAGAGCACCAGAATCCGTTTTTAAAACTTTGGTTGCACATAGCAAACAACATCTGTTTGTTTTTGTGATTCCTGTACATAAAGAGCTTGATCTCAAAAAGGCTGCCAAATCTGCGGGAGAAAAGAAAATTGAGATGCTTCCAGTGAAGGAGTTGCAAAAGCATACAGGATACATCCGGGGTGGATGCTCTCCTATAGGGATGAAAAAGCTCTATCCCACTTATATCGATCAGCCCGCAGTGGAGCTGGAAACCATCGTTGTAAGCGGTGGGAAAATTGGAACCCAGTTGGAGTTAAATCCACACGATTTGGCTGAAATCATTCAAGCCCAGTTTGCAGATCTAACGCACACGACATAAAACTCACCTTATCATCATAACATCTTTATGCGTATTTTCTCATAATCCTATGGTTTATTATGCTTTAACCTGGAGGGGAAATTCAAATGATGCATAATGATTATTCAAAAAAAGTCGGCATCCCCCAGCCCATTAGAAGCGATGGCGCAGGGGGGATCGACAAGGGTCCACGTGATGTGATGAGGGATTTACAAAATCCGGATATGCTGGTTCCTCCCGTAACGGACAATGGTCTCATACCGAATATGAGGTTTTCTTTTTCAGACGCCCATATGCAGCTTAATCAGGGTGGATGGTCAAGAGAAATTACAGTAAGGGAATTACCCATTGCCACCACTCTTGCTGGCGTTAATATGAGCTTGACACCGGGCGGTGTACGTGAGCTTCACTGGCATCAGCAGGCAGAATGGTCTTATATGCTGTTAGGAAGTGCCCGTATTACAGCAGTTGACCAAGACGGACGTAATTTTATTGCGGATGTGGGTCCAGGCGATCTCTGGTACTTTCCACCAGGCATCCCGCATTCTATACAAGGTCTTGAAGAAGGCTGTGAATTTTTGCTGGTTTTCGATGATGGCCATTTCTCCGATCTGAACACCTTATCCATCTCGGATTGGTTCGCACATACTCCCAAAGAGGTGCTTTCTGCAAATTTTGGGATTCCAAAAGCTGATTTTGCAGCGATTCCTCAAGACCAGGTATACATCTACCAGGATTCCGTACCCGGTTCAATCCAAAGTCAAGCGGTTCCCTCTCCCTATGGAACGTTACCCCAATCTTTTAAGCATAAATTACTAGCTCAGCCTCCGATCAAAACACCAGGCGGAAGCGTACGAATTGTCGACTCCTCTAACTTTCCGATTTCCAAAACCATCGCAGCTGCTCTTGTAGAGATTGAGCCTGGAGCGATGCGAGAAATGCATTGGCACCCCAATAATGACGAATGGCAATACTATCTTGCCGGGCAAGGGCGGATGACTGTCTTTGGTGGTAATGGTGCAGCTCGTACATTTGATTTTAGAGCCGGGGATGTCGGATATGTGCCTTTTGCCTACGGTCATTACATTCAAAACACAGGTTCCAGTACACTGTGGTTTCTTGAAATGTTTAAAAGTGATCGTTTTGCAGATGTGTCCTTAAATCAATGGATGGCACTTACACCCACAGAATTGATTCAAAGTAATTTGCATGTTGGCGCTGACGTGATCTCTAAATTGCGGAAAGAAAAATGGCCTGTCGTCAAGTATCCAGGGTATTCATTTTACCCGAAGGGGTGACCCGAGAAGAATCTAGTAAGGTACGCCTTGTTCGTGCACTCAGAAAAAAGTCTATCCTCATTCTTTTCTTACTGCTCTCTAATGCAAATTTAATGATCCCCGAATATAGTTACGCAAATGGCATTTTATGAAAAAACAAAATGCTGTAAAAATTCGGGGAGTGAGAAATAAAGATGCAAAAAATCGCACAAGTTACGGCCATTTTCTGGATTATGAAGATTTGCGCTACCACACTGGGTGAAACCGCAGGTGACTTATTGTCACAAACTCTTAATGTAGGGTACGCCATTAGTTCCATGATTTTGTTTAGTATTTTTTTAATTAGTCTTATTTTTCAACTTTTTTCTAAGAAGTATCATCCATTTCTTTATTGGACTGTTATTCTTACCACGAGCACTGCTGGTACTACTATGTCAGACTACATGGATCGTAGCTTAGGATTGGGTTATGCAACCGGATCAGTCATTTTAGTATGTATATTGTTAGCCATTTTTTCATTTTGGTATTTTAGTGAGCGATCATTGAACGTCAATAATATTACTACACGGAAAGTAGAAGTAATTTATTGGATTGCCATCTTGTTCTCAAACACTTTGGGTACGGCTTTAGGTGATTTTTTGGCGGATAGTTCCGGCCTTGGATTTGTAGGAGGAGCTGTCTTAATAGGGAGTTTGCTGGGTCTGATCCTACTATCAACATACTCTACAAATGTCTCACGAGTATTTTTATTCTGGTTAGCATTTGTATTAACGCGTCCTTTTGGAGCGACATTTGGAGACCTTCTTACCAAATCACACGCAAAGGGAGGATTGAATTTAGGTACTATGGGATCTTCATTGGTACTGGTTATAATTCTTATAGCTTTAATTATCTACACTACGCTCAATACTTCTAAAATGAAATCACCAGAGTTAAATGCAAGTTAATCATTTGTACCGACTCGTTTCCATAGCTACTTTATATACAAAGATATAGGCCTCTGCCTATATCTTTTAATCTTACACCGATGGCAGATCCGCCGCTGTACCTTTATCTCCAGATCTGCGTGGTTTTGCACAAACTGCTCGAATGAAATCGGGATCAGTCTAGAAAAAACGGTATACAAAAAAACACCGTATCGAAACACGATGTTTTTATAATCTGTTTAACAAAAACTATTCCTCAGAGTCTACGTTATGGTAAACCTGCTGAACATCCTCCAAATCCTCTAAGGCATCAATCAATTTATCGAATTGAGCCTGTGCATCTTCTGGAAGAGTAATATCATTTTGGGCAAGCATGGTGAGCTCGGCCACAGTAAATTCAGTTACTCCTGCCTGCTTGAAAGCTTCCTGCACAGCATGGAATTGGTCCGGCTCTGCATATACGATGACGGCTTCATCTTCTTCAATGATGTCACGTACCTCTACATCTGCTTCCATCAGCAGCTCCAGCACTTCATCTGCGGTTTTACCCACCAGACCAATAACTGCTGTTGAATCAAACATGTAGGCTACAGATCCGCTCACACCCAGGCTACCGCCATTTTTAGTAAAAGCAGAACGCACATCCGAAGCTGTACGGTTCACGTTATTAGTCAGTGCATCTACAATGACCATAGAACCGTTCGGTCCGAAACCTTCATAACGAAGCTCTACATAGTTTTCATCACCAGCACCTTTAGCTTTTTCAATAGCACGGTCAATGATCGCTTTCGGTACATTGTACGTTTTTGCACGTTCCAGTACGACTCTTAACACCCGATTGGATTCTGGATCAGGCTCGCCCTGTTTGGCTGCTACATAAATTTCCACGCCAAATTTGGCATATATACGACTCGTGTTAGCATCCTTCGATGCCTTCTTTTCTTTAATGTTATTCCACTTACGTCCCATAATATCCCGCTCTCTTCCTATATGAATATACATAACGAACTTCATTATATCCTTGTATATTATATCTCCTAAAGGACACATGGACAAGTTCAAACGATTTAGTCATATTAAGAAAACGATTTCTCATGAAATTCTAATCTTCATCTAAAGATGCTCCCATGTTGAAGAGTTAAGATCATACTACTTTCGAATCACATTAGAAAAGGAGTATCCCTGTATGTTATCCAACCTGGACTACCAGATTTTCCATCTCATCAATGAACAAGCAAATAGCTTTTCTGCTCTAAATGGACTTATGCGTTTTTTCGCTGAAGATGCCCAATATGTGTTTGTCCTTGCTTTGTTGCTATATTGGTTCTCAAGAAATACGCTTAATCGGAAAATGATCATCTCGGCGGTCATATCCATATGTATAGGCATGGGGATCAGTTTTATCATTGGACATCTCATGTACCGGGATCGTCCATTTGTCACCCATACCGTTATTCAGCTCATTAAGCACCCAGCGAATGCCTCCTTTCCGAGCGACCACGCCATTGGAGCTTTTGCACTGGCGGTCACGTTCTGGCTGTACAGTAAGAGGTTTAGAACGTTCTGGCTCGCCGCTGCCCTTCTTATCGGGTTTTCCCGAATCTGGACAGGTGTCCATTATCCGTCGGATGTAGCGGCTGGTGCGCTGGTCGGTGCCTTATGCGCGGTTGGTACCCGCTATCTGCTTCTACATTTTAAACGTCCTCAGCATCTGGTCAACTCATGCCTAGAGCTGTACGAAAGAGTAGAGCTTAAAATTTGGAACAAATCAACAGAGCCTCAATCTGAGGATGCTTGAGTATGATAAGACCCCATAAGCCATGGTTATGGTTGATGGGGCTTCTTTGATTTTTCCAGTATTTCAGGACCTGTACGCCGGAAAACAAAGCGTTACGGTTGTCCCTATATGTTCAGTACTGCTCACTCTGATATTCCCGTTATATCGCTTGACCAATTGCTTGGCTATAGCAAGGCCCAGGCCTGTCCCCCCCTGCTCGCGACTTCTTGCCTTATCCACTCGATAAAACCGGTCGAATAAATAAGGCAGGTCCTCTGCAGGAATCCCGATCCCGTAATCCGTGATATGAATAAGAACCTCGTTTTGTTCCAGCGTTCCGGTTACAAGGAATTCTTTTGAGGATCCAGAATATTTAACGGCGTTATCCAGCACGATCAGCAATAACTGTTCCAGATGCTGCGGCGTGATACGAACCTGTACTTGTTCGAGGAGCGTTGATTCCCACCGAAATATCATATCAGGATGCAGCATATTAAAATTGGTGAGCGTATATTGAATGGTATGACTGATATCTATCGCTGGCACATCCTGTTCCAAATTTGGGGACTCAGCTCGCGTCAACTCCAGAAGATCGTTTACAATACCCTTCAATCGCTCAAGCTCCTGTACAGAAACACGAAGCGACTCGTCCAATATGGCCGGATCGTGCTTGCCCCAACGGTTCAATAAGGAGATATGACCTTCAATAATCGAAATGGGGGTGCGCAATTCATGGGAAGCATCCTCAACAAACTGTTTTTGTTGAAGGAAAGAACGCTCCAACTGATCGATCAACTCATTAAATACTTTCCCCAGATTCGACAGCTCGTCATTATTATCAGATACTTGCACACGTTCCTCATGCAACCCTTTTTTGCGAATTCTGATCATCGTATCCGTCATGGACTGAATGGGCCGCATCAATTGGCGTGAAAGAAAAATCCCTCCCAAAGCGCTTAATATAATCGCTCCTATACCGCCTGCAATCATGACACCTTTTATTTTGTTACTAATCTTGTCTATATTCTCCATGTTGTTTATAATTTCAATGGTTCCAGTAAAGTGATCTGAATTCAACGGACTTCGCATAATCAAGACCTGATCCTCCAGATGCCAGGCAGTCATAATCTGGGTGCTACGTACTGTTTGCGGCAAGAACCAATCCTCAGGCAGCTCGTTGCTAACGCTGAGCAGTGGAACTCCTTGCTGATTCAAAATACGGATCATTTGATGCCGATCATTCAAATTCTCAACAAAACGTCGACTGTTCACGATTTCTTGAGCAGACAAGTGTTTTTCCTGCAAAAGGGTTTGGAGTTCGTTCATGCTTTTGCGGATACTCACTTTTCCCTCACTGACCATCCACTGGTTAATCGTAAAATATTGGACACCATTGTACAAAACAAACAAAATACATAACAGCAACGAAGACCATACTGCCAATTTCCAACGGATGGGTAATCGGGAAAATAGGGATCTTAACGTTGCCATTATCGAATCACATACCCTAATCCGCGTAATGTCTGTATAAAGCTTGGTTCTCCAGGCTTGTCTATTTTGCTACGCAAGTAACGAATATACACATCGACGACATTCGTTTCAACCTCCGAATCATAGCCCCATATAAGCTCCAGCAATCTCTCCCGAGTCATGACACGTCCGATGTTATGCATCAATATGGATAGCAGATCAAATTCACGCTTTGTCAATTCAATAATCTGTTGGTCTTTGGTCAAAATACGCGCCTCGCTATCCAGCACCAGTCCGTTGTAAGTAATTTGCCTGGAATCTTCAACGAATCCACTGCGCCGGAGCAAAGAACGCATTCGGGCCAGAAGTTCCTCAATAGCAAAAGGCTTTGGGATATAATCATCGGCTCCACTGTCCAGTCCCATCACTTTATCCATCACACCGTCCCTTGCGGTTAGCATTATGATCGGGGTTTGTTTTGTTTTGCGAATCCGACGACACACTTCAATTCCATTGATGCCTGGTAACATTAAATCCAGCAGAATGATGTCCCATTCCTCGCTTAACGCAGACTCCAGACCTTTCCTCCCATCATACTCGACAGTCACCTCGTAAGATTCATGTTTTAGTTCAAGCTCAATGAAACGAGCCAAGTTTTTCTCGTCCTCAATCAGAAGTATCCTTTTCATAGCTTTCCTTTCCAGGCGCAGGAGCGTCTTTTTCTAACGCTTGATATAGAAATCAGTTTACTAGATGTACATTAAAAAATAATGATCTTTTCAATTTATTTTTCTCACGATATTTTAATGTGTCCTGTGTAAGCTAGATCATGACTCTATGAACATGGGTCTGTTAGCCATTCAGCATGAAAGAAGGTTGTATTCTTGAAAATGAAATCACTGATAACCGCACTCACTCTATCGGCAGCTTTCTGTATATTGTCTCACGTCGGCTGGTTTACTGTCCGCTCTGATGCTAAGGCCGTTCAATCCACAGCCTGGGCTGGCTCCTCTGTAAAAGTTAAAGCATCTCAGCCCGGTGCTGTTAAATCCCCGCAACGTATTGACCATATCGTCATTGTGGTAGAAGAAAATCACTCGTCGAAAAAAATCTCAGGCAATCCCTCTGCCCCATTTATAAACAACTTGATGAAAAAAGGTGTCAATCTGATGAATCATTATGCAATTGAGCATCCAAGTCAACCGAACTACCTGGATCTATTTTCAGGTTCTAATCAGGGCGTCCACAATGATTTGACTCCAAATAAAATGAACACCAGCAATCTGGCTTTGCAACTTATACAGCATGGATATACGTTTGGGGGTTATTCGGAGGGGCTGCCTCGAACCGGATTTACCGGTCCATATGATTTGAAAACCCTGTATGCGCGTAAACATAACCCGTGGGTGAATTTCAACAATCTGCCTGCTTCAATCAATATGCCTATGACCAGCTTTCCACAAAACTTCAATCAGTTGCCGACGGTCTCTTTTGTCATTCCCAATCTGAACCACGATATGCACGACGGCACGATTCGAGAAGCAGATCAATGGCTGCAGGCCCACTTATCCTCTTATGCTCGTTGGGCACCGCAGCATAACAGCCTTTTGGTTTTAACATGGGATGAAGATGATATGAGCAGCAAAAACAAAATTCCGACTGTAATCATAGGCGCTCGTTTGAAAAATGGCCCCTATAATGAGAAAAGCAATCATTTTTCTATGCTGCGCATGGTTGAACAATTATACGGATTGGATTTGCTCGGCAAGAGCAGAACGGCCCCGCCGCTTAATATATGGACATCAGGCTCCTAAATGTCTAATATGAGGGTGAAGTCTGACTTGAAGGAGCTTAATCACTTGGATGTCTTACATAAAAAGTTGAGCAATAACCATGAAATCACGGTGTATGAAACCACGGAGCTGTATGGTGAAAAGGGATTGTTTCGCGTGATGCAATTTTCAAATGCAGCTATCCAAGGTGCGATGGATTTGAATCATCCGCAACGTATTCTGTTCGAATATCCCAGAGCAATCATCCATCTCATGGAGCTGAACGACCCGTCATTTGAAGACGTGTTTGTTATCGGGCATGGTATAGGTACAATTGCCAGTCATTTTGCAGATAAACGCTTTAAGATTGCCGAGCTGGATGCACAAGTAGTAGAATTCAGCCGAACATTCTTTGGATACGAACAGGACAATGTAGTTATTGGTGATGGACGCTGCATTCTGGAGAAGGAGGGTCCGGATGCTTATGACTCTATTATTTTGGACGCCTTCACAGAGCAGGGGACGCCTTTGCATTTAGTATCCCTGGAATTTTTCAAGATGGCTAAAGAAAAGCTGGATTCCGAAGGATCGCTAATTATGAATTTAATGGGCAAAAGTGAACACGATCATCTGATCCATGCCATTCACACAACGTTGCGTGAAGAATTCACCTATGTCACAGCGTTCTCCCTACCCTCGGAAGGCATTGCCGACATC
Source organism: Paenibacillus ottowii (assembly GCF_006874425.1). Taxonomy (GTDB): domain Bacteria; phylum Bacillota; class Bacilli; order Paenibacillales; family Paenibacillaceae; genus Paenibacillus; species Paenibacillus ottowii. The sequence goes on along the minus strand of NZ_VIJZ01000012.1, from coordinate 53,931 downwards.
CAAAATATCATTATGATAGGTCGAGACAAGCCTATTCGTTTTCAGACACGTCAGATGGCTGACTTCCATCAGATTACACTTGAAGAAGGTCATATTCTGCGAGATGCAGACGCCTAGTGTTGAATGAGACTCATTAATCGTCTCTCTATATCATGGATATGGATCAACTCTTTGTGGCTGCTTCTTCGCTCTACAAACTCTACTTTACCGTGTTGTGCATCTTTACCCACGACGATCCGTACGGGAATACCTACTAAATCCGAATCTTTAAATTTAACTCCTGGGCGTTCCTCACGTTCATCTAGCAGTACCTCTACACCGCGATCCTGCAGTTGGCTATACAATTCCTCAGCTATGTTCATTTGAAGCTCGTCTTTCACAGAAATCGGAATGATGTGAACCTGAAACGGCGCCAACGCATGCGGCCATATGATTCCGTTCTGGTCATGATTTTGCTCTACAATGGCGGATAGGATTCGGGAAACACCAATACCATAACAGCCCATAATCATCGTTTGATCAGTTCCGGACACATCCAGAAAAGTCGCCCCCAGCTTCTCACTGTACTTGGTGCCCAGTTTAAATACGTGTCCAATTTCAATTCCTTGGTGAAATTCCAAATTTCCTTCGTCACATCGAGGACACTTATCCCCTTCTATGACATTGCGCAAGTCAGCCACATGCCGAAGGTCCAGATCGCGCCTTGGATTCACATGCTGATAATGGTAATCCTGCTCGTTCGCGCCTGCGAGGCCGCTAGACATGTGGACAACGGCGTAATCCACCCACACTGGGATTGTCAATCCGTATGGACCTATGAACCCGGGTGGGGTTCCAGTCACCTTTGTGACGGTATCTGCACTTGCTATTTCGAATTTTTCACTACCTAAAATTTGTTTAACTTTTAGTTCGTTGACCTCATGATCTCCCCTGACAACTACCGCAATCGGCTGATCGTCAGCCATATAAATCAGTGTTTTGATGATTTCCTTCGGCTCTACGTGAAGCGTTTCAACCAGTTGATCTATGGTGCGCAGACCTGGAGTATACAGTTTTTCCATTTTATCCGTAGTGATAGAAGGATGGCTATCAAGTTCATTTTCATTGGAGACAGAAGATGTGCCTATGCTTCCCGTTGACCTTGGTTCCGCCTTTTCAAGATTGGCAGCATAATCACAGCAGGTACATGCCACAATCGTATCCTCTCCAATATCAGCCAGCGCCATAAATTCATGGGTTTCACCCTCACCACCAATAGCACCTGCATCTGCTTCGACTGCGCGGAAATTCAGACTGCAACGACCAAAAATACGTTGATAGGCCTGAAACATCGTCCAATAAGTGTGATCTAGTCCTTCCCAATTGGCATCAAACGAATAGGCATCCTTCATCAAAAATTCTCTGCTGCGAAGCAGTCCAAACCGCGGACGTCGTTCATCCCGAAATTTGGTTTGAATTTGGTACAGCATTACAGGCAATTTTCGATAGGAATTCACTTCATTGCGTATTAAAGACGTTATGACCTCTTCATGTGTGGGCCCCAATGCGAACTCCCGACCATGTCGATCTTGCAGACGCATCAGCTCAGGACCGTACACATCGTATCTGCCAGATTCTTGCCATAGCTCCGTTGGTTGCAACACAGGCATCAGTAGCTCGCTAGCCCCCGCACGATCCATCTCATCTCGTACAATTTGTTCCACTTTTCTGAGCACCCGTCTGCCCAGTGGCATATAGGTGTACATTCCGGCCGCCAATTGGCGGATAAATCCTGCCCGCAGCATAAGCTGATGGCTAATCACTTCGGCCTCTGCAGGTGCTTCACGCAAGGTTGTCAGTAATAATTGGCTTTGGCGCATGTGTGGCTTCCTCCTTGTAAGAACGATATTTTTGTATGCAAAAAAGACACATCCGTCAGGGACGAATGTGTCGTGGTACCACCCTTCATTTGACCGTAACCATACATGGGACGGTCCTTCTTGAGATAACGGCGTCTAGCCGGTAACGGTTTATCTTACACACCCGCTACAGCTCGCAAGGCAGGGAAACGTTCATTCGCGTCGAGAAACCTTTCAGCCCATGGGTTTCTTCTCTGTACAGCGGGTCATTGAACCTTTGATCCTTGGTCTACACTATTCCTATATATTACAATTTTCACCACTTTACACGAAACGCAGCTTCGAGTCAAGGAGATCATTGTCTATCCGAACTCGTCCAGGGACATGAACGATATTTAGATTTTAGGATAATCAAATTCCGTTTCTCACCATATTGCAAAATAAGCGGCCAGATTTTAGGGCGGACACGTCTGCGAAAACGCAGAACAAAACGGATAAACCGAGGAGAAATGTCCCAAATACGAACGGATTCCTGCCCAACTCCTATGGGTAGTTCTTTAGAAAATAAAAAACGATTAAGCGAACGTATGATAACACCTGATATCGCCTCAATCGTGCTGACATCCATCACGATGATTGTATCGGAACGCTGAAGTCGCTCGGCAAAATAACGCTCATGATAATTCCCTTCGATAATCCATTCTTCCCTTTGCAGGACTTCACCCAGTTGTTTATGAAAATGTTCATCTGTGCTCCGCTTCCACTCCGGTCCCCAATACAAATCATCTAACGAAATATACGGCAAATGAGTCCACATCGATAGGCGTCTGGCCAAACAAGTCTTGCCGCTCCCCGGTGAACCGATTACAATAATCCGCTTAGCATGCTGCACAGCTAGAAGCTTGTCACTTGGTCCCGCACGTAAGGTCCATATGAGATGGATCAGCCGGTATAGTAACCCTACTGCCAAAGCCCCTCCCTTTAAAAGCATATAAAGAAGGAGCAGCGGCAAAAAAACAATAGCGTATTTCACACTGTCCATCAGACACCCTGCTCCTTTTATAAATTCAATAACTGAAACCACCGCGTCTATGAAGCTCCAAATCCACGCTGTTGTGGGTTAGTGTTCTCTTCTTTATTTATGTATTTTTCTTTTTAAAATACACGCCCTTAAAAAACACAAAATTTTGCGAATGTGTGCCATACAGCTCCTGGAATCTAGAATGAAGTTTATTTATAGAAATGGTGTCTGAGACTGTCCGGTCTGTTTGTATGGTTAAGTCGACACAACTGATTCCAAACTGGCACACTTGCTCCATAGGATAACCTTGGGTAATCCCGTAAATCATCCCGGCAATAAAGGCGTCGTCCGCGCCTGTGACATCAATGACCTGTTGAACTGAAGGAATCGGGACTTGTCCATGAGTTCCATTCTGAGAAGCAAATAATACATGCCTAGTGCCGCAGATGAAAATGACATTTTGAATCCCTAGCTTGTGAAAAATTCGGGCTGCATCCAATATATGCTGGTCATCTTTAAGCTCAAGTCCCAAATAAGCTTCCGCCTCATCTGGTTTACATACCAGCCATTCCACCCCATGCAAGTTTCGGGGAAGCTTTCTCATCTTGGAAGCTGACACCGAAGAAACGACAAGCGGAACCTGATGCTCCAGACAGACCTGTATGGTGGCCGCTATTACGTTCATAGAAAAATTAGTGTCCAGCAGAACGAGTCGGGATGAGGCGATTAAAGGAATATTTTCAAAAATTACTGAAGGACGAATCTGGTCATAAATTTCCATTTCTGCTGTCGCTACAATCATTTCACCATGCTCGTTCATCAAGGCTGTATAGACTCCGGTTGATGATTCGTCTTGAACTTGAAGAGGTAACACCTGCATATAACGGCTGGACTGTTCAATGATAAATTCGCCTTCAGCATCGTCCCCAACGGCGGTCAGCAAGCTGACCCGTCGGCTCAATCTCCCTAAATTTTCAGCCACATTCCGTGCAACCCCACCACAAGATTGTAGACTAGTGCTGCTCGGGTTAGAAGTGTAAAGCTGAAATGTACCTTTAATCATGATCTTACGATCCAGATTGGCCCCTCCGATACACAGTATCTGTTCACTAGAGGGCCAAGGCTCGTCCTGTTCATTTTTGTGAATTTTTTTTAGTTTCATCATTCGACTCCTTTCTCGAGTCATTTCGCTAAAATGATTTAAATTTGTGCAGAAATAGGTACTCTATAAACCTAACATGTTTTATATGTCAAATTCCCGAGAATCATGTCGAGTCCGTTAAAATATCATAAAGTTACACATACAAAAAATCACCTTATCGTAAAAATACCCTCCACTTTACGATAAGGTGACTGAATCTAAACATGCAGCTTTGATCGTTCCTAGCATCTGTTATTTTATAATAAATAGAGCAGCTCCATGGGGGGGTAAATCTGCAGACAGTTCCTGCGCTAATACACCTAGATCCACCTGATTCCATAGGTCTCTGGCACTTACCTGTCCTTCCATTCCAAGATCCTTTAAGGATACACGAACGGTGGAAGCTTCATCGCCAGCATTAAATAAAGCCGCATATACGTGACCTTCCTCGTTGTGAGAAGTCCAAACGATATGTTCATCCTTTCTATAGACCTGACGTGCATCCACACCGTTGCGATGAACATCGAGCACTTCTGTGTTCGACAGCAATGAAAGTGTCCATGCATCATTATCCCGCAGTTCTCCCCCGAACATCAGTGGAGACCGGAAAATGCTCCATAAGGTCATCATCGTCAACTGCTCATCCTTCGTAAAGCGTGCCCACCGATCATGGCTGCCGGAATCTACTGAATCTACCGAACGGATACCCAGATGACCGAGCGGCAACATGTCGCAATCCGGCCAGTGACCTGGGCCCACATGCTCCGCCCATTTCTCACAACGTTCAAACATACCGTGCAGTAAAGGCCATACATCCCAAAAATCATCAGTCATGCGCCACATATTAGCATTTGCCATTAAATCAGCCGCATGTTCCAACGGTGCAGGTCCAGGTGATAGGCTTAACACCATCGGGCGCCCACATTGGTCGATGGCTCGTCTAATCAACTCAATTTCTGCCAAATGAATACCATAGAGACGTGATGCAGCAATGTCATCTACTTTGACAAAATCGACACCCCATTCCGCATACAGGTTAAACAATGAATTATAATATTCCTGTGCGCCTTCTTTGGTTGCATCTACCCCATACATATCTGTGTTCCAAGGACAGATAGAGTTAGGATGTGCAATTTGTCTGGCCGTCGCTGTAGTTCCTAAAATTGGAGTATCCTGATGAACCGCCTGTCTAGCAATACCTCTCATAATATGTATCCCAAATTTCAATCCCAAGCTATGAACATATTCTGCAAGAGCATGGAATCCACGCCCATCTGCAGCCGAAGGGAACCGATTCACCGCTGGAATCAGTCGTGAAAATGAATCCATTTCTAATGGAACAAATGGTCGATACTGTGAAGATACAGCTCCCGGTTCATACCACTGAATATCTACCACGACATATTCCCACCCATACTCCTTGAGGTGCTCCGCCATGTATTGGGCATTTCCCCTTACTTCCTCTTCCTTTACCGCTGCGCCGTAGCAATCCCAGCTATTCCACCCCATAGGTGGTGTATGCGCTGTCAAATGATGTTTCATTGAATCCATCCTTTCATCTGCTAAACCTCCAACCTGTTACTGCAAACTCATCCTCACCACAACATTATTATAATGTAAACCCTTACTTTTGTCCGTATCATCTTTTCTATTTCCACTTTTTATACATTTATGTTGACTAACTTAAAGAATGTGGTACATTTAAACATGCTGTTAAAAAACTTTGACTTGAATCAGAGGGTGATTTTACATGTGTGAACATGCTTATCGAATTTTGTTATTTTACAAATATGTCAATATTGAAGATCCGGCTACCTTTACGGCAGAGCATCTGGCTTACTGCAAGGAGTTGGGCGTCAAGGGAAGAATCTTGATTGCTGGGGAAGGTATCAATGGAACACTGTCCGGCACAGTAGAGCAAACGGAGCAATATATCCGTGATTTGCGCGCCAATCCGAAATTCCACGATATCGTTATTAAAATAGATGAGTCTGACGGTCATGCGTTCAAGAAAATATTTGTACGCCATCGTCAAGAGCTGGTTACGCTGCGTCATGAGGACGAGCTGGACCCTAATGTAATTAGCGGCAAGCGTCTGTCACCAAAAGAGTTTTATGAACAGCTTCAAGATGAAGATGTGGTAGTTTTGGACGGACGTAACGATTACGAATATGACATCGGTCATTTCCGCGGAGCTATTCGTCCCGAAGTTGAATCGTTCCGTGAATTCCCACAATGGATTCGTGATCATATGACTGAGTTCAAGGATAAAAAAATCCTGACCTACTGTACCGGAGGTATTCGTTGCGAGAAGCTGTCTGGTCTGCTGATTAAAGAAGGCTTTAACGATGTAGCTCAGTTGGATGGCGGCATCGTCACCTACAGCAAAGACCCGGAAGTACAAGGACGTTTGTTTGACGGTAAATGCTATGTGTTTGACGAGCGGATTTCGGTCCGGATCAACCATACAGATGAAGACGTTATTGTTGGTCAATGCTACCACTGTGAAACACCAAACGATCATTATATTAACTGCCCGGTATGCAATCTCCAGCATATTGTGTGTCCAGATTGCGAAGAACAACATCAACATTATTGCTCTGACGATTGTCGTACCAAAGCGAAAACCATGGCTTCTGCATAAACCCACAGCATACTCGGGTTCATATGAAAGGGATGTCCTTACTCGCCGTTTAACATGGCAGTGGACATCCCTTTTATTATCCTGGGAATAAGGGGCTCAAGATTTATAGTTTATACCTATAACCTTGATTGTTTATCCGTCTTGGACGGGCTTGAAAGCAGCATCTTATAATGAACCATGTTATTACAGAAAGGATGGATGGAATTCATGGTTCAGATCGTACTTTCAACTCTATTATCCGTTATCGTTCCGCTGTCCATTCCGGTGATTGCTGGATTTTTACTCGGCAAATTCATGAGATTGGAAACAAAGCCACTCTCGACTTTGTACTTATATTTTTTAAGTCCTGCGATGATTTTGGACACGCTGCTCAAGGCTCAGCTTTCCTGGCATGACGTGGCACAGACAGCCGCTTTTTCATTGCTAAACCTGCTGCTGTTGTGGGGTATTGCACAGCTAGCGGGGAAAATCTTCAGGCTGAGCGCCCCGGAAACGGCTGGACTTACTTTAGTCTCCACTCTGACCAATAGTGCAAACTATGGTTTGCCGCTTATTTTACTTGCTTTTGGACAGCTTGGCCTGGATAAAGCCTCCGTATATGTCGTCACCCAGATAATTATGGTCAATACCATAGGTGTTTACTTTGCAGCTCGCTCTGAATTTTCCGTTCAAAGTGCCGTAAAGTCTGTATTTTCTCTCCCTGCGATCTATGCAGCTCTTCTCGCACTGGGACTTCGAGCACTAGATTGGCATCTGCCCTCTGGCATTCAATCAGGCGTCTCGATGATTGCAGCCGCCTATTCTCCAGTCGTGCTGGCGATTCTTGGTACCCAGATGGCTTATGTAAAAATATTCAGGCTGGAGCCATCTATTAAAAAAGCCAGCTACGTAGGACTGACAATCCGGCTTTTGCTTTCTCCGCTTGCCGCTTGTCTTGCCATGCTCATATTGGGAATTTCAGGTTTATTGTTCTCCGTTCTCTTTATTCTGGCTTCGATGCCAGTGGCTGTGAATGCTGTCATTTTAGCCGAAAAATTCAATGCATCGCCTAAATTGGTCTCCACCTGCATCTTGTGGAGTACGCTTGCCTCATTCTTACTTTTGCCCATTCTGATTATGCTGGTAGCAGGTTAGTTAAAAAGAATCTCTACCGTGTAGGGAATCTTCAGTATGCAGCCTGTTGTCGACTACAGGCCGCATACAATTGTCAGCGTATTCGCGGAAAACTGATCCAGCTCAGTAGATTTAGCCTTGATTTTTTTCCCTTTTCCCGGATTTGTCCCATAAATTCCCCAAGAAATCGTTCCCACTTTAAACCTATTTCTTTTTTTGCGCCATCATTCTCCAGCACACATCTCACGCTTTGGTTTAGGGCCAATTCCAAGTGTGCTAAAGCTTCACGCAAGTGATTATCTATATTTTGCTCGCTCATCTATCCATTCTCCTCATTCCTGGGTATCGTCTAGCAAGGCAATTTCTTGGTCCAATTGCTTTTTCATTCTTTCAAATTTGGCTTCGGCAATGATATCTTCCACTTCCTCACGCGCTAATTGAAGGTATGATTTACCTCGATTGAGCAAGCTGGTTCCGCCCTGCATCCCAGCTTCAGCTATGGGGCGGAATGTGGTTTTAGCAATGGGAAGCAATGCGGAGGCCGCAATGGCAAGCGCAGTACCGATAACAATTTTTTCAAAGTTAGTTTGCACGATCGTAATCCTCCTGGTAATAAAGTATTACTGCGGCTGATTAAGCCGCAGCATTGATGTGGTTTGCAGTAAAGTCTACACTTGTCTGCTTGTTTGAAATCAAAGCCAAAATCGGTTTGGATAAAAGAGATACCGAGCCGGCAACACCAAGGATGGGAAGCCAATAGTGGAGTGGCAGACGTGCGGTATGGAAGAACCCTGTTAATGGCGGTATATATATGGCTCCTAGTAGAGCCAGCCAGGAAACGCAAAGAGCCCCGATTAAAAAGCGATCTTTTGTCCAATCGCGTACCGTTTCTTCAGACCCCTCCTGCCGCCACGAGAAAGTTTGTATTAATTGCCCCGCAACCAAAGTTGCAAAAGCAACGCTTTGAGCCACAGGCACAGGCGCACCAACTGCAAGGCTTGCAGCAAATAATCCAAGGGAACCTAATCCCAGCAAAACTCCTCTCGTAATCACTTTCTGGTACAGGTCTTTGTCGATGATATCCGTTCGTTTCTGCTGTTTTGTTTTCTGACCTGGATTTACAGCGAGTACCATTGCTGGCAAAGCATCGGTCAGCAAATTCATCAGCAGAATTTGAATCGGAACCAAAGGTATCGGCAATCCGACCATCACGGCGACGCTGGTGACAATAATCTCTGCCAGATTTCCGGTTAATAGACAGCCGAGTGCTTTACGGATGTTGCCGATGATCGTTCGGCCTTCTTTAACCCCTTCCAGAATTGTGCCGAAATGATCTTCCGTCAATACCATATCCGCCGTTTCCTTCGTTACTTCTGTTCCTGTTCTCCCCATTGCAATTCCCACATTGGCTTGCTTAATAGCAGGCGTATCATTGACGCCATCCCCAGTCATAGCGACAATTTGTCCGCTTTTTTGCAGAGCTGTTACAATACGAAGCTTGTGTTCTGGAGTAACTCTGGCAAATATGGATATTCGATCCACAATTTGGAGTAACTCTTCGTCCGACAAACGGTCCAGCTCATGCCCTGTTACAACACTCTGCGCATCACTGTTAATTCCAAGTTGCTTCGCGATGGCAATGGCGGTAATCGGGTGATCGCCTGTAATCATCACAGGTTTTAGCCCAAGCGCAAAAGCCTCCTGAATATTTTGCTCTACTTCAGCTTTGGGTGGGTCCATCATGCCGGTCATACCGACGTAAATTAAATCGTGCTCATCGTCAATGGAGTCGTTGTCGATGTTCTCATCCAGAGGCCGATATGCAAAAGCGAGCACACGAAGTGCTGCTTCTGAAAACTTTTCATTTTGCTGTATAATGTGCAGCTTCTGTTCTTCGGATAGAGGCAATACTTCGCCATTCTTTTGATATCGATTGCAATGACGGAGAATGGTTTCCACGGCTCCTTTGGAAAAGAGATAACACTCCTGTTCCGTTTGTTCATCCTTGCAAACCACGCTCATTTTTGCGGTCTTAGAATCAAATGGAATTTCATACCCGCGATGCCAATGGGCCATGTCGTTAAGCCACAGTCCATTTTTGCCTGCGAGCGTCAATAGCGCGCCCTCAGTTGGGTCCCCTTTGGTTATCCATTGCCCCTCCTGCTGCTCAAGCTTGCTGTTATTGCATAACAAACAGATTTGCAGCAAACGGGTCAAATCAGGATGGGCTGATGGGGGTTCACAACTTTTCACATTTTTGAGTTCTGCTGCTGCAGCAGCGTCGATCGCAAGCTCCTCCAATGCTCCTGTCGGTTCGTATCCATCTCCTGTTACATTCCATGCGCGATCCGCGGTAGAAAGCACTTTTACCGTCATTTCATTTTTGGTTAACGTGCCTGTCTTGTCTGTGCAAATCACCGTAGTCCTTCCTAATGTTTCTAATGAGGAAAGTTTTCGGATCAGCGCGTTTTTCTTCGCCATGCGAAAGATGCCTGCACTGAGAGCAATCGTGATGGTAACCGGAAGCCCTTCAGGGATGGCCGAAGCCGCCAGTGTAATCGAAGTCGAAATCATTTGTGGAAAAGGAATGCCCCGAAGCATACCAATTGCGAAGACAATTCCTCCCACAATGAGAGCGCCTTTCACAAATTTCTTACTAATTGACGTTACTTTTTCCTGTAAAGGGGTTACTTCTTTTTCCTGATCCTTTAAAAGCGACATTAAATGCCCCATCTCGGTATTCATACCGGTTTGCACAACAATACCCGTTCCCTTGCCCCCGCACACATCGGTTCCCATAAAGAGCATGTTCGTTCTTTCGGCTAAAGCACAATCTTCGGAGAGAGAGGCTTCATCCTTTTCAACGGGAACTGACTCCCCTGTCAGGGTTGACTCATTGACTCGCATGTTCCACGAGTTGATCAACCGGATATCAGCTGGAACGCGGTCCCCTGCTTCCAGGGAAACGATATCGCCGGGCACCAATTCGACAGCGTTAAGCTCTACATACTGGCCTTGTCTAAGGACTTTGCATACTGGGGGTTGAAACTGATTCAGCTTGTCCACAACCTTTTCCGCTTTGCGTTCCTGAATCGTGCCAATTGCAGCATTCGCGAGCAGGATTGTCCCCATTGCAAGTCCATCAAACAATCCACCTGTAAGAAAGGCAAGTGCACTTGTGCCGAGAAGGATTAGCGTTGTGAACTCCTTGAATTGACCCAAATATGCAATAAGCCAGGGAGTAGGTTGTTTACTCTCAAGCTGATTTGGACCATATTGGCTTCGTGTAGAAAGAACCTGATCTGAGGTTAATCCACTTTGCAGATTTGTTCGAAACTTCGTGATGATCTGTTCGTTAGGTAGTTGATGCCAGGTCAAAGCTTCAGAAGTGACCGCAGCCTCGTCCTTATACGTAACTTCGGTTGAAGATAGAAAGGCTTCGCTCCTATTTTTGGTTCTGGATATAAACACGAGCGACAAAGCATCTCCGATCAAACTGACCACCGGGGCACTGATCATGCCTAATGTTGCAAATGCAGATCCTACTACATTCCATTTTTTGGCGATCGAAGCATGCTCATTTATAATTTGCTCTGTTTTCTCGGCATACAGGGCACTTTCCTCAATATGTTGCAGCTCATCAATGGAAATCGTCTGGACTCCGGCTTCTTTATAAAACTCATTAAGCGGATTTTGCTCGAGACCTGAGACAAATAAAGTCTCTTCACCCTGCTGCTTTAGCGCAGCGATCCGTTCAATCACTTCGCCATGTTCAAAAGCTAACCAGCTTGTATCCATACGGTATTGGGAAAGCTCGTCAGCACTAAAGTCAAGGCTGTTATGCAACAGTCCAAGCCTCCAGCCTTTTTCACTTAATGGAAAGGCCATAGAACCGTATGCGTTGACCTTTGCTTGCCGATGTCTGGCAATTAACCCAAGGCATTCGCCTTTTCCATTCCCTTGGCTTCCAACCAAAAGGACGTCGCATTCATTTCTTGCCAGCCTCTTGCATTTAAGCTCATAAGGGCTGCAATCTATGCCGTGTTCTTCCATATATTTATAGCTACCCAGGATAACCTGTCTATCATTGACTTTTCCCTTTATTCCCTCAGGCTCTTCTTCCACATGGAAGGCAGTACGGATCGTTCGGTGAGTTCGCTGTGCCTTGATGAACACCTCGTCTTTCCATGGATGCTCTGTTTTTTCCATTAATGAGGCTGCCAAACATAACACTTTATCCTCATTTTCCTCCTTCTCCGCCATGCATTGAATTTCTTCACTATCTGAACGGTTAAACAGGAGTGACGAATCCTCGAATAAGATCGTTTTTGTTCGAGCGAGTTGGGATAACGAACCTTTTTCCGGAACTACGTATTTTCTTTCTTCTGAAACGAGCTCGGCCTGTTTCCAGGCGTATTGGGCTGGTACGGTCATCACGCGCGGATTTGCAGCCAGAAGCACAGCGATTGCACGAAGTGGATTCCGGGTAACGGCCCAAGTCAGCCCGGCTGCAATGCAGCCTAACTTACCTGCCTTATGGCTATATGCTTGAATTTCCGGTGACATGGAAGTTTCTTGCTGTCCATTGAGCACAGACTGACTTCGTTTCCAGTTCACATATTGCAAAAGGCTGAGTCCAGCAAGCGCTACAAAATTTTCGCGCAAAAGCGCAAGAGCGAGAGCGCTTGTACCCAAAACGAGATCCGAGTTTATTTTTTTCTTATCCGAATAGGTTTGAATCCCCCGTTTGAGAAAAGGGTAGCCGGTTACGATAGATACAAATGCTGATAAATAGAACGGCGCTGGGCTTCTTGCCAAGGCTGAACGTCCGAAACATATCTGCTTGATTCCCAATGCGGCTAAACCGGTCATGGAAATAGCTAAGGCAAACGGGATTTTTTCTTTTGTCTCATTCGTGTTGCTCTTAGGTGTCACAGAGGGAATCGGCAAATCAAAAGAAATACCTGATTCTGCCTGGGCAGCGGCAGCTTCCCTCTGTGCCTCTTTCGCCCCGGTATCCTCGTTCCGCACACATGGGAGCGCCGTGGGCGAGCAAATCCGATTTTCTATTTCGCGGAGTATATGGAAAATGTGACGCTCAGAAATCAGCTTTACATCATAAAGGAGCAACACTTTGCCAGTCACTGCACAGGGCTCCGCTCTATGTATTCCATTACAGGCGGACAGACTGTGGGTTAAAATCTCTGCGGCTGATTTACTTCCCTTCAAGCCATAAATTTCAACCCGTATCCTTCCTGGAAGGACATGAAGAAACCTGTTTTTATTTCGTAGCGGCACTATGGTTAACCTCCCTTTTCCATATTCAAAAATCAACTTCACTTATGATTTACAATAGCTAGCAAAATATGCATTTTGTTTTCTGAATGTAATCTGGTATAAAAATTTCACATAATGGAATTATTTTATTAACAACTTATTTTAAGGAGAGGATATTATGGCTAAATCACCGCTTGGTATTATTTTTGCTGCTACAGCGTTAGTATTTGCTGTGTCCCCTGAAGCCCGGAAAGCTGCACGCCAACTTGCTGTTAAAGGAGCAGGAATTGTGCTTGAGCTCGCGGACCAAGTCAAAGACCGTACTAGAGAGCTACCATCCGCAGAAGCGACAATTAAGGAGGAAAACGATTCAGAACATCATTTACTGCCGTAACAATTGGAAAATGTTCAATAATTTAAAAAACACAGAGTGGGGAATTATTAATCTGCAGTAACAAAACATCAAACAAAGGAGGGACCAGCATGCTTCAGGGCAATTCATTATGGGGTGGTCTTATCTCAGGAGGTATAAGCCAAGTGCAGGATACCATTAGCTTGACGAAAGGACAAATGGACAATAAAGAATTTATGGTGCATACGTCGGGGAATTTAACCGGAGCACTCGGCGTTATGGCTGGTATTGAGTATGGGGCTATCCTTGGAACTTCGCTGCTGCCAGGAGTAGGGACAGTTCTGGGGTCCATTGTGGGTGGGTTGTTAGGGAACAATGTGGGTCATAGAGTCGGAATGCAAGCAGGCAGTGCGCTTGTTAATAGCCGTATGGTCAGTAACCTGACACAATCCGCAGCGAAAAATACAGAATCAGCACCAGCCCAGGTTGTCGATGTAATGCAGCCGGCCACATCTGCGAATAAGTAAATTTTCTCCAATACTCGCTAACTTGGTTTAGCGAGTTTTCCCCATTTTAGCAACAAGAGGAGGCGGCTAATAATCATGCACAAAAACGATGAGAATATTCCCGACACGATCACGATTCGTCTTGGTGCCACATGGCAATTGTTTCAAAAACTACGGTATTTATTATTTAGAAAAAAAGCATAAGCAGGAGGCGTGCTTCTTGAATTATATTAACCGTGAAATAAGCTGGCTTCAATTTAACAGACGTGTTCTTGAGGAAGCACAGGACGAAAGCACCCCGCTGCTGGAGCGAACAAAGTTCTTATCGATTGTCTCCACCAATCTGGACGAGTTTGTCAGTGTTAGGGTCGCAGGACTTATGGATAAAATTAGAGCGGGTAATACAGAGATCGATTTCACTGGTTTTACCCCGCAACAGTTACAAAATAAAGTAATCATCATGATTGAGCAATTAGTAGCCGATCAGTATGTCACCTATGCACGTATTATACAGTTGTTAAATGAAGATGGACTTGTTTTTACTGCTTATGGCGAGCTAACTCCTGAACAGAGGAGAGAAATGGAAGCCTATTATCTTGAAAAAGTATTTCCCGTGCTCACTCCTCTAGCTATCGATAAAAGCCGCCCCTTTCCTCTGATTCGTTCGAAAAGCGTTTATTTGGCCGTTGCCCTGAAGCCGCATTCCGATGCAGCAGGCAAGGAAGCTTATATTGCTCTGGTTGAAATTCCGTCCAATTTGCCTAGGTATATTGAGGTTCCGTCTCGATTGGATCAAGAGCGTCGACAGTTTATTTTGCTTGAGGATTTGATTAAGCAGCATATTCACACTTTGTTTACAACGTATACACCTCTTACTTTCCATACGTTCCGTTTAACTCGCAATGCTGACCTTGATTTAAACGAGGAAGAAGCCGAGGATATTCTTGATGAAGTGGAAAAAGTATTGCGCGCAAGGAAATGGGGTACTCCGGTCCGTTTGGAAATAGAAAATGGATTTGATCCATTTGCGCTGGAATTACTGGAAAAAGAACTGGAACTCGAAAGCCATTTCTTAATTACGCATGAAGGCCCCATTGACTTAAGCTACTTCATGTCATTCGCTAGTTCGATCGAGGGTTATGAGCATCTCAAGTATTCGAAATTTGATCCTCTTTATCCGTGGGAATTCATAAAGACGGACGATTTTTTTTCAATGCTGCGAAAAAAAGATGTTCTCTTATTTCATCCGTATGAATCGTTTGGCGCTGTTAACGATTTTGTCGAGCAAGCTGCTGCCGATCCATCTGTTATGGCTATAAAAATGACCCTATATCGCGTAAACGGTAATTCAAGAATTATCCGATCTTTGAATCGAGCGGCCGAAGCAGGAAAGCAGGTTACCGTAGTCGTCGAATTGAAAGCACGGTTTGATGAAGCCAAAAATATTGAATGGGCAAAGGAACTGGAGAAATCAGGGTGCCATGTCGTTTACGGTCTGTCCGGGCTGAAAATTCATGCCAAAATGATATTGGTCGTACGTAAAGAAGCAGATTCTCTTAGACGTTACATTCATGTGGCGACCGGAAATTATAATGAAGTATCAGCGCAAGTATTTACAGATATCGGACTTTTTTCTTCCCATCCGGAGATCGGCGAAGATGTCTCCAATTTATTTAACAAAATCACTGGATTTTCCGCCCCAAATCAGTGGCATTACCTCAGCGTAGCTCCGGTGCATCTGAAGCAGCGGTTATTGGGCTATATTCAATGCGAAGTGGAAAATGCCCTAAGGGGTAAACCTGCAAGGATTATAGCCAAAATGAACTCGCTATCAAACAAACAGTTGGTCGACGAGCTATACGCTGCATCCCAGGCAGGCGTCCGAATTGATCTGATCGTTCGCGGCATCTGCTGTTTGCGTCCAGGAATTCCTGGACTGAGCGACAATATTACCGTTCGCAGCATTGTCGGCCGATTTTTGGAACATTCCCGAATTTTTTATTTTGAAAATGCGGGGATACCCCAAGTGTGGCTCTCCAGTGCAGACTGGATGACCAGAAATATGGACAAGCGGATTGAATTGATGTGTCCGTTACTGAATGAAGAACACCGATCTTTCGTTATTCAATATTTATTGCTGCTGCTAAGTGATAATATTAAAGCCCGGCAGTTGCTTTCCGATGGACAATATATCATGGCGCATAATGAGCAGCCCCCCTGCCATAGCCAGTCAGAGGTCAAAAATCTTATAGTAAGGAAAAACAACTCCTTTCCTGTACAAAGCGACGGCATCATCCCGTTGACAGCCTTAGCAAACACAAACGGGTCAGACCTGATTCAATGACTATTACCATCTCCTGTATGATATCGCTTAATAAGATTGTCCAATTGATCCAATAGATGTGGCGCTATGTCCAAAATCCTATCGTATACCGTAAGGGAGTTATTCAGGTAGATCGTTTGAACGCCCATTTTTCCAACAATGATAATGGCGAGAGGGGTTACGGACGCACCTCCACCCATACCTCCTCCAAACGACGGCATCACCTTTACGGTTTCCTGATTGTGATTATCCAGATCTCTTCCTCCTGCCGCAAAGCCATAGCTTACTTTACAGACCGGTATGACCATAGTGCCATCGGACACGACAACTGGCTCTCCAATGGTCGTATTGACATTCACCATATCCTTTAGATTATCCTTCACCGTTTGAAAAAAAGATTGTAATGGATGCTCTGACACTCCATTCACCTCTCTACAATGTTTCTCTTCTATCATTGTAGTCAGGATTGGAAAAGAATAAACCGCATTGACGCTCTATACCATAGAAAGCCATGCACGATCCTGTCTCCATTCTACTTGCACCGGTGTTTCAAAAAAGCCACTCAGTGTTTCACTGCTCAGAATGTCTGCTGTTTTACCTTTAGCAAAAACTGTCCCACGGCGAATCAAAATGGTATGCGTGTACATCGGTAAAATTTCTTCAATATGATGTGTAACATACAATAAATTGGGCGAATCCGGCGACTCGGAAAGCTGTTGAATACTGGTTAGTAAGGATTCCCGGGAAAAAAAGTCCAGACCATTACATGCCTCATCCAAAATCAACAGCTTGGGCGAGGCCATTAACGCGCGGGCAATGAGCACTTTTTGCTTTTCTCCCTGTGAGCATCCCTTATACAACCGATCCACAAGATGAGCACAGCCTAGTTGGGTCATAAGCTGAATGGCCTGTTCATAATCTGTATCCGTCGTCTGATCGTAAAGTCCAATGGATGCAAATTTGCCGCTAATGACAACATCCTGCGTACGCTGGCTCCCATTAATTCTTTCCTGTAAAGAGGAACTGACCCAACCGATAGATTTGCGCAGCTCCCTCAGATCAACATCCCCAAAGGGATGACCTAATACGCTGACACTACCTGTGGTTGGCCATATGTAACCATTAATCATATTGAGCATTGTTGTTTTGCCTGATCCATTCAAGCCAAGCACAGCCCAGTGCTCTCTCTCAGCTACCTGCCAATTGATTTGATCCAGGATGGTGCGGTTATCTCTCTTCCAGCTTACATTGTTAAGTTCAATAACAGAAATCATGGCTGTACATCCCCTCTATTCATCGTATCATCAGATGTTTATAAACATAATAAACCATCATTTTTTCACACGTTAATCTTCACTTTCGTATAAGAATAGCACAGGGTTGCAGGTTGTTCAATTTTAAATTCACTAAATTGCTTTATTGCTTTCTTCAAAAGTATAGAATCAAATTCAATAGCCCGCATATGCCACCTAGGAATAAGGTAATATATGCGGGCTTACTAGATACTTTATGATTTAAGGTTTAAAATTTAAGATTTTGGAGCAATGAAGACCGATTTATGAGGCAGTTTATCCGCTATTTCTCTAGGAAGGTTCAGATTCGTTGCCAATACATCCACAGGGTTGCCAGCCATCCACTCACTCAAATCAATGGCCTCGTAATGACCACTGTTAAAACCAATCAAAATACGGCATACGTCCGGTCCGGTATTTTGAATATAATGTCCTGCTCCCATAGGTACATACCCTACGTCTCCGGCTTCAAACTGCTCTGTCACTGCATTTCCTTCGGCCAGGAACACAGTCATTTCTGCTTTACCGTCTAAATAATATTGCCATTCATCCGCATTGGGATGCCAGTGCATTTCTCGCAATCCACCGGGTTCCAGTTCAATCACAGATCCTGCCATCGTCGAAGAAATAGGAAAATCTTCTACTGTAACGGTCCGCTGAGTTCCTCCACCCGGTGCCAATCTGGGCTGTTTGGCCATTAAAGGATAGCGGTGTTTAGTAATCAGATCGGAAGAAGTGCGGGGATATGCATCATGAGATCTCGTAGAAGGAACAGGTCCTTTGGCAAAATAGGCTTCCTTCTTTGGCAAAAGAGCCAGCTCGTCGGCTGCGAGTCCGAGATTCTGCATGACAACATCCGTGGGAGTCTGAGCGATAAAATCAGTAATGCTGAACGTATGGTCCTCCGAAAAATCACCATTATCGAAAATCAGGATAAAATGACATTCTCCAGGTCCAAGACCTTGAATGGAGTGACCATAACCACGCGGAAAATACCATACATCACCGGGGTTAAAAATATCGACATAGGAATTACCGTCTGGATGGATAACAGTTGTCCGACAGGAGCCGCTAATCACATAGGCCCATTCAGCTGCATTGGCATGCCAGTGAAGTTCGCGCATTCCACCAGGCTCTAGACGCATAGAAACCCCTGCTATTCCTTCTGATACAGGAAAATCGTGGACTGAAGCCCCTCGCGTGATACCTCCTGGTCCGGTTCTGGGTTCCTTTTTCTCCAAAGCATACTTAAATGATTTCATCGCGATTCCTCCTTAAAATCATTCCATATGTCTATGTTTTCTCATCTACCATCATCTATTATATACCTTTAATGTCAAACAAATCAAATTCATTCTTTATCGATAGGAGATTCAATTTGATCCTTATATTCATCAAAATATACATTCCCATCAGTACTGATTACGGCATAATTGATTTCTTTAAGAGAGAGTCCCTTCTTTTTTATCTGTGATTGTAGCCATTCTGTTGTGAGGTTATTCTGTTGTAAATTCGCTTCAATGATATCCCCGTCCATGATCAGTTCAATGGGAAAAGCCTGCTCAGACTGACTTTTCAAATGCAAATCCTTTTTGATTACAGGCATACAATCCGGCTTTGGTAAGACAGAAATACTTCCATTCAGCTCAAGTACGGCATACTGAACATCTTGAATATTAAAAAAATTTTTCCCCCTCAGTTCCTGGTTCAATGTATCTAGCGTAACCTTAAGCTTTCTCATATTGCCCTCCATAATTTTCCCTTCCTGAATTAACACGGTTGGTTTTCCCGAGAACCAACTTCGCAGCTTCTGGTTTTTCATAGCTAAAACCATCAGCAAGTAGGCAATTCCAGTAAAAGTAAGCATGGAGGTTAGTAAAATTCTTATACTTATGGTGTTATTAAAGGCAAGATTCGCAGTAATGGACCCTAATGTAATGACAGCCACAAAATCATGGTAGGTCATTTGTGCAATTGTCGGTTTCCCCAAAAGACGTGCTAGAAACATCATTAGTACAAATGCGGATATTGACCTTAACATCGTTTCCCATAATTCCATATACCAAGCCCTCATTTCTAATTATTTTCAACTAGTTTTTCCAATTTCATTTTTTTGATTACAAACATATCGATAGGTCAATAACAGCGACATAAAACAGGAAAACCGAGTATGTAAAAAAGGATGAATTTTGAAGATATTCATCCTTTTATTTCACTAGTTCAGCTTCAATCTTAAACGCGATTCCTCGCTCATGAACTTTTCACTTTTTTTTGAGTTTTTAATGTTATTTTCATTTTTATTTTATTTTCAATCTTATTTTTATTTTCATCTTTATCTTTATTTTTAACGCTATTCTTCTTTTCCTTGCTTGGGACTGCAACTTTCCTTTTCTCATTCGCCAGTCGCCAATAGCTTATTACTTTTCGGTACATTGACTTATCTGTCAGTTGGTTGAAAATATATGGATCAGGCTTCGTGTTCACCTCAATAATCCATGGGGTAAAGCTACGATCCAGTCCAATGTCCACACCAATTTGCCGGAAATTCGGATATGTTTTTTGTAGTTGCGTAGCAATGGTAATCCCCAGTTCATTGAGCTTTTTGATCAGCTCAGCCTGCTTACTTTGCGGCAAATGTGATTTCAGTAGCTGCTCTATGGCCATCGGCTTACCACCACTATGATAGTTGGTCACGATTTTACGAGGATGACCCAGCCGTCCAATAATCCCGGTAGCTTCCCATGGCCCTTTTGCATTACGCTGCACCATGACCCGGATATCAAAATAACGATTTTGATGGCGCAATAAATGGATTCCCTTTTGAATAAGATAACTTTTTTTTCCAGTGTGTTTCGATAGGCTGGTAATTAGTGCATCCAATTGTTTGAATTCCAGACGCTTTTCCTCATACTGGTAAGCAAAACGTTGGCCTGCCTCCTTTTCAACTTTCATCACACCTTTACCAAAGGTACCTAGATCAGGCTTTACATAGACCATGCCATACTTCTCCAACATTGATTTCACATTTGCTTTGCTGTATTTACGGGTTTCAGGTATAAAACGCTTGATGCCTCCGTGCTGGAGCAACAATTTGGTTTTATTCCATTTGCTGCGTATCGCCTGCGCTTGTGAAGAATTCACTTGCCCCTCTCCTCTCTACTTTCAGGGTAGAACGCACCTGTTAAAAGCTCAATCTATCGTATGCGCCAACTCCCCATTCGTAGCTCCATTCGCCCTCTCCTACATAAGAATTAGACGACTGCCCTTGCCCGGTCGAAAGTGCCTGTCCATGCATACAATAAGGTGAGGCACCAGTAGCGTATATTTGCACGTACAGGGAGTGAATAACATGTCTGCGCAATCCGTTGGGCCACAGAAGAGTTCCCTCACAATCGATGTGCTAATCCCCGCAATTGAAAAAGATTTGGCTACACTTCCACTAGTTATTGACAGTCTGCGTCGTCACGTGCAGCACCGAATTGCAACCATTTATATCATTTCACCGCAAAGCACTAAACTTCGCCGTCTATGTGCCAACAAGAAGTGTACATTTGTAGATGAAAAAACAGTGCTGCCCATCACTAAAAAGCATATTCGTTATGGAACAACACGTTGGGACCGCTCAGGCTGGCTGTATCAGCAATTGCTCAAAATGAATGGCGACAAAATCAGTAAATCGTCTTTTTTTCTCGTTATAGACGCGGACACCATTTTGATTCGTCCACATACGTTCCGTAAAGATGGAAAAACAATTTTTTACTACCGCAATTGGAGTCAACCTGAGTATTTCCGCACTTATCGTAAGCTGATGGGCGCTAAAGCTCCCTCACCAAAGTCCTTTGTCACTCACTATATGCTTTTTGAAAAAACACGGCTCGCCCAGCTCAAACAAGTTATAGAGGCTAAGCACGGGAAACCTTGGTACAACGCCATTATCCAAAGTATTGACCGGACAAAACAGTTTGGATTTTCCGAATATGAGACGTATGCCAACTATCTATACAGCAATGAGCCCTCTCGGATGATTTTGCGCAAATCATTGAATAAAGCGCTTCATAGTCGTGCTTCTTCGCTATCGCAAAAACAATTGGATGTCTTCGCCCAAAGCCACCGCTCCTTATCTTTTCATCAACGCAAAGTGTACCAGCTAGCTGCAAAAACAAAGATTTAATCTTCATTGAAATAGTTCTCAAAAATAGAAAATCTCGCAATTGCTGATGCCATCCAAATGGATCTGCATTGAAGGAGGAAACGTCAGTGCGCATCGTATTATTATGCGGTGGGGCCGGAAAACGGCTGTGGCCATTATCCAACGAGATTCGGTCAAAGCTGTTTCTCCGGTTGTTGCCCGCTCCTGACGGGCAGCAGGAATCTATGCTCGGTCGGGTGTATCGTCAGCTTACCTTAGCCGGGCTGGATTCCTCTGCCCTGCTTCTGGCTCATCGAAGCCAGGTAAATCTAGCCTCTCGCCATACAGAAGGTCGTCTGCCTGTTCTTGGCGAGCCTGCCAAACGAGGAACCTTCACCGCTGCTGCACTCGCTGCTGCTTATTTTCACACGAGAGGCATGGGGTTGGATGAAGTTCTCTGCATTGCTCCAGCAGATATGTTTGCAGGCGACGACTTCTTCGACAGGATAAGAGCGCTCTCTAGTCTATTGCTGGAGAGCGGAGCCGATCTGGCTATGCTTGGGACAAGACCTACCCATGCCTCTGACCAATATGGCTATGTCGTTCCAGGTCAGCAAATAAGGAAAGAAGGGAGATCGGCTTATGCACATGTTGCACGCTTCACAGAAAAGCCGGATCTCTCTGGCGCGCAGCAGCTTATTAACCAAGGCGCGCTCTGGAATTGCGGAATTTACGCTTTTACGTTACGGTATATGCTGTCTTGTATGGAACAAAGCCAATTGCCGCTGAACGATAAAGAACTGTGCGCAATGTATGATAGCCTTCCGGTTCGTAGTTTCGATGAGGAGGTTGCGGAGCGTACTGAACGGGCCGTTGTCCTGCCTTACGAGGGCGAATGGCACGATATCGGCAACTGGCAGACCTTAACAGAGCAGTTAGGAAGCCAAGTAATCGGACGAGGTCAAATCAGTGGCGAGACTCATGGCACACACATCGTCAATGAATTGCCCTATCCGCTTCATGTCATTGGCGTAGAGGGAATTATTGCTGCTGCAAGCCCTGACGGCATTCTCATTGCATCCAAAAACCATGCCCATGCGATCAAGGAGCAGCTAGGCAAACTCCAACTTCACCCCATGCATGGCGAAACCTCTTGGGGAAGTTACCGGGTGCTGGACGAATTTGATCACCGAAGTCCGCATGACATATTAGCTCTACGACTGACAGTGTTACCGGATCATCGCTTGAATGGACGTATTCACGGCAGCGGACTTAAAGTATGGATGATCGTATCTGGTCGGGGAGAGGTTATGTTGAATGGAGAACGCTTTGCTGCCGCTAGCGGCTCTGTGTTCAGCATTCCAGTCGATACGCATCACACGCTCTGTGCTGATCTGGATTCAAAACTTGAACTGATCGAGGTACGCTTGGGTAACAGTTTGGTGAGCGCCTTCTATAGATCCGAGTCCTGACAACACAGAGCTACACCTTCTTTCCACAAAAATCGCACATAAAAAAAATCGCTTTTGAGAAAGGTGAGTACAATCCTTTGCTCATAAAGCGATTTTTTTTGTAATATTACACCTCATAAGGAAACCGTTCTAACCTTGCCAGATAAATAAACCTTGTTGGCCTCAACTATCCCGGCCTCTCTTAAAAAGTGCTGTACGATCTTCATCTGATAGTGTATACGTACTTTCTGGGGCAGGCTCCACCCTGTTTCCACAGTAACTGCACGTACCCCTAAAATACGGGATGCAGCGGTGCGGGAGGAACCTGGGAGCTCATGCAACCGTAAATTAAAATGTTGGTTTTTTACCTTGATCGAGCGATTCATTCGCTTCATAATCCGGCGCATCGTAGGAATTATCGGATTGCCCTTATTGGAGATAAGCGTTTGACCAAGTACCTTGGCATCTTTTTGTGATAATCCATTCGCCTCATGCAAGTCGAGATACCATTCGGGGTGATGCTTTTGTGTTAATTTGAATAGAGCAGCGGAAAGCGGTTGTGTTGCCGCCTGCTTTTTCTGGCGCGGAAAGGTCCGATTAAGATCAGGTTTTCCTCTGATCCGCTTGCGGTAAGCCACTTGGTTCACTATCGGCACAATAATAAGCTTGCCATGGCTGAATTTCAGTTTTTGCTCATTCAAAAGCTTTACCAGCTTCTCCGCAGCGCGTATACTTGCTATTTCATTACCATGTATGCTGCAACCACCATCGCACACGGACCTTTCTGTCCCGCTGTGGCTACATAATAAGGAGTCGCCCAAGAGGAGCCTTTTCCAAGCATATATCGTATGACCTGCATTCCCCTCACCTCCGTACAGACTTTCGTTGCCCCCTCTTCTGCTCTCGCCGGCGGATGATCTCACGGTATAGTCTCAAGTAGTTGCTGGTCATCTGTTTGTTGGTAAATCTTTGGTTAACATATAATCGAAGCTGCGCAGGTGACGGATAATTTTTTCGGTGTGCCTTTCGTGCCATTTCGCCGACTGATTTGCAAATCAACTGTGGAAAGCCTGACAGTACCTCAGAAACGGAGCCATTTTTTAATGCCAGTACCGGTGTTCCACAAGCCATAGCCTCTACCATTACGAGTCCGAACGGCTCTTCCCACAGTGATGGAAACAGCAGGCACTCTGCATGTTTCAGCAGCTTCTGTTTCCGATCCCCCCCTACTGACCCCACATAGCGTATATTCGGATTACGCTGAATTCGTGTCTGAATCTCTCGGCGAAAAAATACAGGGGCTTTGATAGGACCCGCAATAAGCAGTTTTTTTCCTGTTCGCTCTGCAACCTGAATGGCCTGCAATACACCTTTATCTGGTATGATTCTGCCCATGAACAGCAAATAGCCGCGCTTCTCACTGCTGAACTCATATTCATGCGTATTGATGCCGTTATAGATATAAAATCCCTTGCCTCCGCCCATTAGTTGACGTGCTCGTTTACTAACATATACTGGGTTTTTACCGTGTCTTTTTACTGGGAGATGAACGGTGCATACTGATGGGCACGGCAACTTCCTGCGCCCCATTGCAGAGCGGAACGTATGGTCATGAATGATATCAGTGCCTGACGGCATATGCTGAAGTACATATTGGGGGATCTGACTATGTGTCAAACCCTTGGGATAAGTAATCAATTGCGCGCTGCTCCTGCTCCCACGAGCGGCAAAAAGAGATACATGATGCCCTCTTCTCACTAATTCCTCTGTTAATTCATGCACGATCTTTTCCGTCCCGCCCTTGATGGAAGGTACAGGCTGTGCATTGGGATAGTTGGATATGACTTGCACTATAGTTAGAGGCCGGTTATCGAGTGCTCTGCTCGGCTTTGAAGCCATACGAATTCCCCTTCCTGACCGAAAATACGGTGATCTTTACGATGTCAACGGGAATCTAGCATATTCCCGTACAAGTTATACGTTGTAGTATATAGGTATGTATGTTTTGTATGATTGCTTGTGCCAATCGTCTGCAAGTCGGTTTTTGTCATACGGACCTAGCTATAAAAACAAACTTATATAGCTTGTCAAGACAAAGTTAAGTAGAAAATTCTCATCGTTTTCTAATAAAGCAGGGCAAAACGTTGGGGTAACAGGTTTGTAACCATGTGTGGTAAATTCCGGATTTTTTATTTGTGTTATTGTCATCTCAGGACATCAACACAATACGAATAACGGAGGAAATTATATATGAAAACTACTTCTAAAAAATTGTGGATGGGTATTTGCTTTACGATGACTTTGGCACTGAGCGCTGGGAGCTTCGTCGTTGGACCAGAAACTATTCATGCTGCTTCGGCAAGTAAAGGTGATCAGATTATTTCAACAGGCTCCCAGTTTATGGGCGTACGTTATGAACATGGAGCTCCAGCAGGCAGTACAAGCTCTTTTGATTGCTCTTCGTTCACTCAGTATGTTTTTGCACAAAATGGAATTCATCTTCCACGTTCGTCCAAACAGCAGTCAACTGTAGGCACTTATGTACCGCGTAGTCAGCTTAGAAAAGGCGATTTGGTCTTTTTCTATGCTCCAATTCATCATGTAGCCATTTACATGGGAGACGGGAAAATTTTGCACACGTTTGGTCAAGGCGGCGTTACGGTTACAGATCTGAATTCAAGATGGTGGAGTTCCCACTACACAGAAGCACGTCGTGTCCTTTAGGAACATTTCAAACTACAATCTGCTGAAAGCTTAACTTACGAATAACAATAAAAGGCTGTTCCCCTGAGTAGATATATCTACTGGTGGGGCAGCCTTTCCTGTTGTTTCTGAGGCAGCGTGACGATGACCTCCGTTCCTTCACCTTCTACGCTCTCCATTCGGATCGTACCCTGATGAGCATCTGTTATTGCCTTGGCAATCGGCAATCCCAGCCCAGTTCCTCCGGTTTTACGATGTCTGGAGCTGTCTACCCTATAAAATCGTTCAAAAACTCGCTTGATTTCGCCCTCAGGTATACCAATTCCGTAATCTTTAACTCGGAGGAGAACATCTTTTTCATTTGAAGATATCCAGATTTCGATTTTCTCTGAGCTATACTTTAACGCGTTATCCAGCAGGATGACTAGTAACTGCTTCATTTTTGCAAGATTGGCATCCAGCCAAATCTCCTTCTCTTCTGTAAAAATAGAAATTTGGCGGTCATGAACAGGCTTGAGATGTGCTACTACCTGTTGACAACAACCGATCAGTTCTACCCGTTCATACGGTTCGGAATCTTTGTGCTGTGAGGAGGCCAATGTCAGCAATTGCTGCGTCATCGTACGCATTCGCTGAGTTTCTTCATAGATTGATTCAATCGATTCCTTACGGATCTCCTCGTCATGCGTCCCCCACCGCCGCAGCATGTTGGCATAGCCCTCAATAATCATCAATGTCGTATTCAGTTCATGTGAGGCATCGGAAACAAACTGCTGCTGACTCTGGAAACTTTCCTCCAACCTTTCCATCATTCGGTTAAAAGTAGTGGTCATCTGAGACAACTCATCTTGATTGTGACCGCCGACAGGAATTTTTTTGAACTTCAAACTTCTCTCGATTTCCTGCATCGTCTGAATACTACTGGAAATTGGCAGCAATATCGCATTCGCCAAAATCGTGCTACCTACCAGACTGAGCAACATAGCTCCAACAGTCGAGGTGATCAGAATTGTATTTAAAATATCGAGATTGGTTTCCAGCGCATCCCACTTTTCTACGATCTCCAGTGTCCCTTTTTGATTACCTTCCGGAGAAAGCACTGGAAGATGGATGATCAGAATTTTATGATTCTGCACTTCCGTCAGTTGAGAGCTCTGAGAAAGGTTAAAACGTATATCGTTCAGTTTGAAACGGGATTGGCGGCTTACTTCATACAGAAGATGAGATTGCTTATCAAATACCCTCAGAATCGTATCACTGGAAAGTTCATCTTTCAGTTGGGGGCCCCATGCATTTTTCAAAATCATCGTGGGTCCTGTTTCGGTAATAATTTCAGTCCACTTCGTTTGCAGCACTTCTCTTTCATTGCGAGTAGCAATTTTGACAAATAATAGATGGACTGTGACGTCAACAAATAGAAGAATCGTCATCACTAAAATGGAGCTCAGCAGGGTAATTTTGGTCCGCAGCTTCAATGCTCTTCCTCCCGGATACAGTACCCAACGCCACGCACGGTTTTAATCAATTTCTTTTTGTACCCATGATCAATTTTTTTACGAACATACCGGATATAAACATCTACTACATTCGTATCACCGACAAAATCAAACCCCCATACGTCCTGAATCAATTGATCCCGATGCAATACTTGATTTTTATGCTCCATCAGATATTGAAGCAGATCAAATTCTTTGGGCGTAAGTTCGATGTGTTTTCCTTCCCTCACCACAAAGCGGGTCTTGCGTTCCAACACCAAGCTATCGACTTGAAGTATGGACTGCTGCTTGTCTTCTTTGGGTAAAGCGGTAGCTACTGGCTCCAATTGGTGTCTCATACTGGCTCGCATCCGTGCTAATAACTCCTCAATTTCAAAAGGCTTGGTAATGTAATCGTTGGCGCCTCCATCTAGACCTGATACTTTATCAGGAGTTGTGTTACGTGCAGTGACCATGATTACTGGGGTATGATTATCCACCGTTCGAATCTGCTTCAGCACCTCAACTCCGTTCATCTCCGGCAGCATCACATCCAGGATAATAATATCCCATCTATGGGCTAATGCTTTTTCCAGTCCTTCTTTTCCCGTCTGTGCAATTTCAACCGCATATCCTTCGTGAGACAACTCCAACTGAAGCAATCTGGATATCTTCTCTTCATCATCAATGACCAGCACCGACTTTTTCATCACAAAACCACCTATTTTCTATAGAAAAAACTAATAAACAACGCACATGCCATTCATTTTTTATTTGATTTTAAGCTTTTATCCGTATCGTCGCTCTATAATATAACTTTGTAATTCAATTTTTTGAGGTTAAGGAGTAATTTATTCATGTTAATTAATGTAGACTTTGCCTTGTTTCACTGGATCAATGAATTGGCTAATCACCTCGCCTTTTTGAATGGGACTATGCGTTTCTTGGCGCAATATGCACCGTATCTATTCGGAGTAGCTTTACTGGTGTACTGGTTCACCTTTAAAACACCACATCGGATGATGGTTTTAGAAGCCGTTATCACGGTTTGTATCGGTTTTATAATTAGTTGGGGACTTGGACACTTGTTTTACAGAGATCGGCCTTTTGTCGGGCACACGGTCATTCAGCTTATTCATCATGATCCCAATGCTTCGTTTCCGAGCAACCATGCACTTGGAGCTTTTGCTCTCGCAGCAATTCTATGGCTTCATCATCAAAAATATCGTGTCCTCTGGATGGTCTTGGCTGTGCTTATTGCAATATCCCGTGTATGGACCGGGGTTCACTATCCTTCAGATATTTTGGCAGGAGCGCTCATTGGGGCAGGCTGCGCAGTTGGTGTTCATAAATTCATTCGCAGTCGGAAGCTTCCAGGCATCTTCATGCAAGCGGCTATTATTTTTTATGAACAATGGGAGCAGAAGCTGGGGCTTAAGCCTGTGGCACAGACGAAAACTAAGATGGACAAACCCACTTCCTCTGTCCAAATAAAAAGCAGACGCTAATGCATCTGCTTTTTTAACTTCACATCTATGCCGCTCATTAGGCTGTCGATTTGGTACGAATTGATAATTTTCGTTCTTCATAACGCTGATAGAACCAAATGCAGGCCGCCATCCAGCAACCACTCATGAAATAGCCCCCCACAACATCACTCGGATAATGCACGTCCAAATAGATACGGCTTATCCCGATCGCCAAAATGAGCAGACTACTAAGCACAACAAGAAGGATACGACCTCTCCTGGAAGGGACATGCTTCCACAATAAAAACGTCAGCGCCGCATACATACTAAAAGCTGTCATGGAATGTCCGCTTGGAAAGCTATATCCATTAGCTTCAATAATGCGGTGGATTTCAGGTCTCGCACGTCGAAATAGCATTTTTAGTACCGTATTCAGCAGCACCGATCCCAGCACCGCAACCGCTAAAAAAAGCAATTCTCGGCGGTGTCCCAATACGCTATAAAGGACGAACATGGCAATTAAAATGATAATCACCACTGGAATCCCGCTGCCGATTATGGTGAAACATTTCATAAGAAGTGTCATAGCAGGCGACTCCAACTGTTCAATAGCTGTAATAATCCTGTAGTCAAAATGCCGTACTTGCTGGTCGCTGACCCATAATGCGATTAAGCCAAAACCGAGGGCACATATTATACATGTAAGCAGCGCCAGGGAAATCGGCAATTTCGTAGGTAATTGCTTCATTGTTTAGAGGTCCTCCATCATCTTCATCCCATAATCAAACAAAATGCAGCATTCATATCGTCCATGTATT
This sequence comes from Paenibacillus ottowii, assembly GCF_006874425.1. Taxonomy (GTDB): domain Bacteria; phylum Bacillota; class Bacilli; order Paenibacillales; family Paenibacillaceae; genus Paenibacillus; species Paenibacillus ottowii. The sequence goes on along the minus strand of NZ_VIJZ01000012.1, from coordinate 24,379 downwards.
TACTTTACCCACTTTTCTAGTATCATTTCAGAAAAGATTAGCCTTTAGATTAAAGCATGGTGCCTCTGATGCAAAAATAGCATAAAAAAAGACACCACCCAAGCACTTATAGGCTCGAAATGGCATCTAGTCATTACACGTGAATACTGCAGACGCAATTCTATATCAAACAAATCGCATTTTCCTGTTAGGTTGGCGTAACTTCGCTGAGTTTAATCTTATTCTCTGCTTCCTCGATTGGATACCGTTTGCGAAACCACAGCGATTGAAGCAGCAAAAAGGTGCCGCTTACGGTCCAGTATAAAGGCATAGCCGCAGGAGCATTAAAGGAAAAGACCGCCATCATTATCGGTGAAAGATAACCCATGATAGCCAATTGCTTGCGCTGGTCAGCCGTCATCTGGAACTGAGAAAGCTTGGACTGCGCCAAGTATACAATTGCAACGATAATGGCCAAAATCCAGTCCGGCTGTCCGAGCCGAAACCAGAGGAAAGAGTGAGAGGCCAGCTCTGGCGTGAGCCTGATCGCAGTATACATACCGCTTAAAATCGGAAGCTGAATCAGAATAGGCAGACAACCGATATTGAGCGGATTGAATTGATGCTCTTTGTATAACGCCATCATTTCCTGCTGCATACTCTGCTGGCTGGCGGCGTCTTTCTTATTTTCATACTTCTTCTTAATTCGGTCTAAGTCAGGCTGCATAGCGCTCATCTTGCGCTTCATTCCCTGCTGGGCACGTGTTTGGCGCATCATCAGCGGTAGTAAAGCCAGACGGACAATGAATGTTAAAGTCATGATCGCCAGACCAAAGCTTCCACCAAACCATTGTGCCAAATGCTGAATGAGCCAAGAAAGCGGAAATACTACATAATGATTAAAAAAACCAGGTGTCTGCGCATTAATCTCCGCGGCATTCGCACCACAACCAGACAGCAGCATGACCAGCGCCAAGGCTGCGATTAAACCCAATATCCGTTCTTGTTTACCCCAAAAAGTGAATCCCTTGAATCGTTTCATATGTTCCTCCTCGTTGATTGACTGTGCCATCATTCAACAAGGGAGAACAATCGGAAGCATCTTCATCCGGCGCTTCCTTCCGCCGAATGTGACGTGCTAGCCGGACAGGCATGTCCTGTCCGCGGGCAGACATCGGCATCAGCGGAGAAGCATGCGAGCGGACGGGCCCGCCTTCGACCCAGCATTCGTCTATGCTGCCATGCAAATGTGCAAGATACGTATACGTCACTGTACACAGCAAGCCAATCGTAAGTAAATAGGGGAGCAAGTCCTGAAGCTCAAACAAGGGATTCACCTCCTTCGGTATGTTGCTACAATTATAGCACGAAACCGGACAATCGACTAATCTTTAATTAGAGATAGAGATCACACTAACCTTACATGAAACTTTTGGATTTATTTACAGTCTAATCAAAGGAAATATTCTGTAAAGCTTACTCCCCTATTAACTATTAAAGGAGCCAGCGCGTATGAGAAAAACGGCAATTAATACATTATGTACAGGATTAGCAATAATCAGCCTCGGTCTACCCCTGATCAGCAGTGGATTCGCTCAAAAAGTAAGTGCAGAGCAATCTGCGGTTACCATGAGCAGCGGAGCTTATAGCACTGCGATCCAGGCACCTGTGATCAAGCCTACCTGGTCTTTTCCTGTTATCCCAACTGATAGTGCCCCATATTCAGAGCAAACAGTTGCAGTAGCAGTAAACAATAAGGTGTTCGCAATTGATTCTAACCACAGACTGGTTGCTCTTGAGGCCAGCTCAGGACGAAAATTGTGGCAGTATGGTGATCAGCTTACCCCTGTTTTAATCCAGAGCAATGGCATCATTTATGGGATGACACAGAGCGGCGCCATCTATGCCGTAACAACATCAGGCAAGAAAGCTTGGACCACTCCGTTAGGATATACAAAGGCAGATCATATTCATCGAATTGGCTCTACAGTATACATTACACAATCGGAGCATACCGCTGCCGTTGATGCTGCTAGCGGCAAACTCAAATGGAAGATTAGTGAGGAAAAGGACTTGTACCACGGTCTGGACAAACTCATGGAAACCGATGGCGTCCTCATCCGCAATTACAACGTACAGGGCAGCCTGACCTTTGAGCAGATCAATGCATATGACGCCAAAACTGGCAAAAAGCTCTGGGACAACTTCAGAACTTCCTTTCCACTAGCGGTCAAAGACGGGGTTGTATACTCCGTTACCAACACGTTTATGATGGAGGATGATGACCCGGTTAACCATAAAGTTACGATCGCACAATACGACCTCAAGACAGGTAAATCTAAAGGAGATCGACAGTATCGCTGGACGGAGCCTAAAAATAAAGACGGTGATTACCAATCTGGCGGTGTATCTGGTACTGCTTTCTTGTACGGCAAAGATCTATATATCTTTCAGGGAAAGATACTAGCTTCCTATGACTTCTGGAACTACAAGCCAGACAGCAAGCCTGCCCACAAGTGGTCACAAGAAAGCTATGGACACCTCTCTTCTTTATCTGCTATCCATGAAGGTCGCATTTTCTACGAAGATTATAGTTCCAACAGACTAACTGCCATGAAGCTGTCTACAGGTCAATTCATTCAATTCGATGGGGATAATCCGACGGTTCAAGCTGACGTAATTGGCAAAGGAGTCTATATCGGGCAATCGGATGGCGTTTTTCATGGCTATGACTTAATGACCTTAAAACCCGTGTTTACTGTGAACACCGGCTCACGTTCCTTCGGTCCAACGCTCAAATCCGGCGGGATGATATTTATTCAAAGTGGGAGCCGTCTGCTTGGCGTCAAGCTCCCTGCTTCCTTAAAATAGAAGTATTCACTAGAAAGTACGCTCTTACGATACGTTAAAAACTTAACGAATAGCAAGCATACGATTCAGTGCCTGTACAGCGTCCTGTCTGATCTGAGCATCCACACGAATGACCCCCACAGGCTCTCCCCGATCAATCTGCTCCATTGCCCACAGCAAATGGGGGAGATCGATCCGGTTCATGGTCAGACAAGGACACATATCAGGGTTGAGCGATTCAATTTGCTGTTCAGGATACTGCTGCTTGATTCGTTGCACGAGATTCATCTCCGTACCGACCGCCCATCGGGTTCCTGGCTCTGCCGCACGGATCGTATCGATGATGAACTTGGTAGAACCCGCGCAATCTGCAAGCTGCACAACCTCATAAGAGCATTCGGGGTGAACGATAACCCGGATATTCTTATCGCGTTCACGGACGTTCCGAATATGATCTATCGTAAATTTTTCATGAACTGAACAATGCCCTTTCCATAAAATGATTTTTATGGTTTCTGGGTTTTGTTCAGTCTCCAACTGATCGGTCATGGGATTCCATACAGCCATTTCATCCAGCGGGATTCCAAGATCATAGGCTGTATTGCGTCCCAGATGCTGATCCGGCAAAAATAAAATACGTTCCTTTTGCTTCAGTGCCCAATCCAGCACCTGCTTGGCATTCGAAGAGGTCACAGTAGCGCCGCCATGCCGCCCTACAAAGGCTTTGATCTCTGCGGTGGAATTTACATACGTTAATGGAATGATCGTATCACCTACCAACTCCTGCAAATGCTTCCATGCTCGTTCCGTCTGCTCCATGTTCGCCATATCAGCCATCGAGCAGCCTGCGCGCATATCTGGCAGAACAACGGTTTGCCGATCGGTAGTCAGCATATCCGCTGTCTCCGCCATAAAATGAACCCCGCAAAACACAATGAACTCCGCTTCCTGATTTTTTGCAGCCATTTGAGCGAGCTGTAAAGAATCGCCTGTGATATCAGCAAATTGGATAACCTCATCCTTCTGATAGTGATGGCCTGGAATAAGCAGCTTTGAGCCCCATTTTTGTTTCAGTTCAGCTACACGTTGCTCCATGTCAGCAAACGACAGTGTTTTATAATGCTCTGGCATAAGTCCACGATTTCCTTGTAAAACGTCTAGCATAGACATTCAAATCCCTCCATATCCTTGCGGCTGACTGTCCTTTTCCCACGAATAGATAACCGCATATGTTTACATGTGTCTTGACACCTATATTTACACATGCCTACAATAATCTCAAGAGTTTTTGGAATGGAATTAATTTTAAGCAGGGAGGATTGGCTGTGATTTACCTGGACTATGCCGCTTCTACACCCATGTGTGACGAAGCTTTGCATATATATAGCGTGTTGAATAAGGAAATGTTCGGAAATGCCAGCAGCCTCCATGATGCAGGCGGTCAGGCAGCCTACACACTAGATTATAGCAGGCAACGAATGGCAAATATGATTGGCGGGCAACCGGAAGGCATCTATTTTACAACAGGAGGAACAGAATCCAATATGTTGATCGTGCAATCGATCCTGAACGGGTTGCCGCAGCACAAAAAGCATTGGATTATGAGCGCTTTGGAACATCACTCGATGTACAATCTTGCCACAAAGTTAGAACAACAGGGCTATGAACTGACCATTGTGCAACCAGATCAGGAAGGACGAATAACTCGTGAAGTTCTTATCCCCCATCTTAGAGACAACACCGGGCTTGTATCGGTACAACACGCCAACTCAGAAACAGGTCTGATTCAGGATCTTGCCGCCTTGTCTCCTCTGCTTCACGAACGCGGTATTATGCTGCATAGTGATGCGGTACAAACATTCGGAAATGTGCACATTGATGTAGAAGCCATGGGAGTGGATGCACTCTCTATATCAAGCCATAAAGTGTATGGCCCCAAGGGTGTCGGTGCTGCATATCTCAAACCTGGAACGCCATGGCGTCCAGTGTATCCCGATACACTGCATGAAAACGGATTTCGTCCTGGAACGGTTAATGTTCCTGGAATCGCAGCCTTTGTCGCGGCGGCAGAAATGATGACCGAACAGATGGAGATGCATCTGGAGCGATACGCTACCCTGCGAAAATACTTTATTGCGAAAATTCAGGAGAGATCCATTCCGTTACGTTGGGTCGTACAGGAAAGCGAGAAAAAAGCTGTGCTTCATCATATTGTGGGATGTTTTTTTGACGGTTACGAGGGACAATATGTTATGCTGGAATGTAATCGCAGCGGTGTCTGTATATCTACTGGTAGCGCATGTGCCGCCGGACATCACGAGCCTTCGCCTGCCTTACAGGCGCTTGGAGCATCCGGTCGTGAAGCCTTACAGTTTATCCGTATTTCTTTCGGCAGGACAACCACCATCGAGGAATTAAATGTACTGGTAGATATTTTGACAGACCTGAAGCATCGACAAGAAAGGAGCTTATCCCGTTGACTGAATCTTTAAAACGGTCAGGTACGGATCGCCGAGAACAGCTATTATTGTGGCTCAAAAACGAATCGCCGTTGACCGGGAGCGAACTGGCACGCAGGTCCTCCGTTTCAAGACAAGTAATTGTACAAGATATTTCCCTGTTAAAAGCAAGCCAGGAACCCATCCTTGCAACAAGTCAAGGATACATTTATATGGAGCCTGCGGCTCATGCCGCTCCTTCAGCCTCTCGTATTATTGTGTGTAAACACGGACCTGAACAAGCAGAAGAAGAATTAAAACTGATTGTGGACCACGGTGTCAGTGTGCAGGATGTCATCGTTGAGCATCCAGTATATGGAGATTTGACTGCTCCAATACGGGTCGGAACTCGCAAAGAAGTGGACGATTTTATACGTAAGATCAGTTCCACCCAAGCCACTTATCTGTCCCAACTGACTGGAGGCATCCACCTGCATACCTTGAATGCCTCGGATGAAGATAAAATCAATGATGCCTGCGCTGCACTGGAGCAAGCTGGCTTCCTGATGACTGATTAATCTAAGTACGAAAGTACGATAGCAAAGCCAAGAAATCCGTCCAGTGTGTGGAGTGCAAATGCATTCCATACAGACGGTTTTGCAAATAGCTAGAAATGAAAAATCCCGGCCCCCTTATAAAGGGAATCGGGAATGGACTAGGTAAGCTTAATTTCCAGCAGCTCATATTTGATTACAGCCATGGGGGCATCAACATGAATGATACTACCCACTTTTTGCCCCAAAAGTGCCTTGCCTAAAGGGCTCTCATAGGAAATTTTGTTATCCAGAACATCTGCCTCAGCAGGACTTACAACTTTGTATTCCATCTTCTCCGAAAATTCGATGTCATTCAGAATAACTGTAGATCCGATCCCGACTGTTTCAAGATCGAGATTACTTTGATCTACAATCCGAGCTTTGGTCAACATTTTTTCCAAGACCATGATCCGTGTTTCCATAAACGCTTGATCGTCCTTGGCTGAATGATATTCACTATTTTCCTTTAGATCTCCATAGCTGATGGCTAATTTGAGGCGTTCGGCTAGCTCCTTGCGTTTTACCGTCTTCAGTTCCTTCAGCTCTTCCTCTAACTTGGCTAATCCCTCTTTAGTTAACAATACTTCTTCATTCGACATAGTCTTATTTCAACTCCTATTTCAGCACTTTGCATCATTCAAGTTCAACACTCGAATATACATTATCTAAACGAGCTAAACCGTTAGGGTCCATCTTTTGCTGATTGGATAATGCTCCTAGAGTTGATGCACAGTGCTCATTTAGCTTGCTTTATTGTAGTTTACTCTAAATTGGACCAACATGCGAAAAGAAATTCAGAAAATTAGCAGTCAGCTACCTTCGAGCATAGTTTCCACATGGTAACCAAAGCTTTATTGTTCGCATATCGTATGATCATAACGTAATTTTAATGAGCACGTGCAGTGCCGCTGCCCTTGTCCCATATCTCATGAAAACCAGACAGGAGCAGTGTATGGCGGGAGGAAGATTCAATGGCTTCCTTAGGAAAGAATGGCAATGGGAACGGGAATCGTAAATCCAAATCCCCTCCCAACGGTCAAAAGAAAAATGGATTAAACAGTAATTCAGCTATCTTTTCCGCACTTCAAGGAAAAAATGTGGAGGTCCTAGTCGCAGCCCTCCTACTAACAGGAAAACTAAACGTCGATTCTGTGACTTTATACAGACAAGCAACTTTATTTTTAGGACTCACAGGAAAATACAAAACATTAGCATCTGCCCCTACCAATGTCGATAATATGGTGAAATTTTTAAATGATAACGGAAATATGACATTGGATCAGGTGATACAAGCCTTTTCCCAGAAAGTAAATAATAAATAATTAACAGAAAGCGAAAGGAGACATTTGTGTTGAGTGAGTTTGATGGAGAATATTTTGCAGAGGTAATCATTATTGTGATTCTAGTCACTCTGTTCTTCTATGGCTCCTCAGAAATAGAGGGACTTTCCGCTTCGCCTACTCAAACCTAAAATGATAATTCCCAACAAAAAAGCACCTATCGGCTCTCGCGAGCTCAATAGATGCTCTTATTTTTTAACGGCCTATCATTTCGAATTACGCTCCTTCACTTCTACACTTATGGTTTGACTGGAAACTTCTCCGGCAGCATTGACTAGCTCGGCCCGATACTCATACGTACCTGGCTTTTGGTTTTGAATGTTGGTCACAGCACTTTGGGCCTGCGGGCTTTGGCTCGACAGTTTTTGCGTGTCGATCAGCTTACCATCTTCATACAGGTTGTACTTGGTTGCATTTGTCCCCCACCACATATTCATTGTCAGGGTATAGGTGCCGTCACCGTCCCAATTGTCATGAGACAACACCGGAATGCCTGGAGAAGCATCCGTTACTTCAACAGTTAACGGGTCGCTGACCGTTTTCCCGGAAGCGTTGATCAGCTCGGCTGTATACGTGTAGGTGCCGTTGCCCTTGCCTGTAACAGAAATGACTGCATGTTGTGCTCCAGGGGAAGCTCTTTGCAACGATTGGGTTGCGATCAGCTTGTCATCTTCATACAGCTTGAGTTCATCACCGTTCGTACCCCACCACAGATTCATGGTAATGTTGTAATCGCCGTCCTTCAGTCCGGTATCCTGACCATTGTCATGAGACAGCACAGGTTTACCCGGCACTTCACCTGTAGCGGTTTTCTCGACTCTAACGGTTACAGCATTGGATACGACCGTTTTACCGTCCAAGGTGACGCTGGCTGTAATCTCAGCGCTCCCCTCTTTTATGGCCCGAAGTTCTCCATACGTATCCAGCGTAACGGATTCATGACTGCTGATATACTGAACAGATGCATGACTTAGATCGGCTTGACTGCCATCTGTCAGCGTACCCTTGAGATGTGTGGCTGCTGTATCCCCAACGTTAAAGGTTGTTTGATCCAGCAAAAGCTCTACCTCTTGCAGAGCAGCACCATTCTGAGTTGAAAAGTCATCGAGCCCGCGCGGCTTTAACTGATAACTCCCTTTGAAAATTGATGAAATCCCCTTCAGCTTCACTTGCTGCCCTTCTTGATATGGAAAAGATGTGCGTGTTAAGCCTGTTCGTGCATCGATTCGCACATGATGGCTAACCTCACCCGCAACTGCATCAAATTCAAACGAACCTGCAGGTGTTGCATCTATCACATTACGGATCATTGCAGCAGGAAGCTCAACCAGTTGTCCTTGGTTCGCATCACTCAACTCGGTGACTTGCACAGCTTGCGGAAGTTGTCCTTCACCCGTTTTTTCAACGGTCACTGGATCGGTCAACTCCAGTTCACTGTTATACAGCGCTAAGCTCGCTGTAATCTTTACTCGATCACCTTGGTGAAAGCCGCTTTGATTTTGATATACATAAATACCGCCACTTTCGTCCTGCATGTAAAAGGCTTGGCCGCCGAATGCCCCTGGTTCTGTCGTCACAACTCCCTCTAAGGTCACAACTTCACCAGCCGGAAGACTTCGTGCTTCTGCGACACGGATACGAGCTGGAATCGTATTTCCTTCATCGGGCAATGGTTGGGCTGGGACATCTGCCAGCACGACGGACTGGGTCAGCAGGTTGCTGCCGTTTTGTCTCAACCTAAGATTAGCTGAACCACTGGTACCCGGCTTAACCCGCACCGTCAAGTCCTTATAGGCATGCCCCTTGCTATCGGATTCCAGACTAAAAGTTCCGCTATAACCGTAGGAGGTTGGCCAGCTTCCATCCGGATTTTGAATCTGGGCTACCTGATTACCGCCCGCCACATAAATCCCTGTGCTGAATCCACTAATCGTGCTACCCGAAGCCAGTTGGTCAGCAACTATGCGAATTTGAAAAGGCTGGGCATTCGGCAGTTGCTCCTGACGAACGATGCTGTACACTGGCTGTGCACTGGCTGTAGGTCCGCCATAGGAACCGGCCTTGAATGTTTGCGAATCCCACCATTTGTAACCGGCAGCAGGAGCAGACCAAGGCTCGGCTTGCGGTTCCGTGGAAGCCTGTGGTTCTTCAAAAGGTAATAACGCCGTCGGCTGATCAAGCTGTAAGTTTTTTATATCCGATAGGCTGGTATACTCCTCCTTCTTGGACAACCAGTCTACCATATTGACCAGTAACACGGCGTCATCCTGCTCCTTAAAGCCGTCATACGTTGTCTTCTTGGTTCCTGTCTCTTCACGCAAGTATTTTGGCGTTGCGTCTTCAACAGGAGATGAATCCCCAATGAAAGCAGCTTTGCCTAGACCGACTTTGGCTACAGCAGCATAAGGTCCTTCCGTTATACCTCCTCCGTTATAGACGCCCTGATCAACTGCATTCCCCCAAGCCTGATTGGTTTTAGGCAGATATACGATCCCCTTGGCTTTGGTCGGGTCAACAATCGCCAATGTTGATCCTGCGTGCATCGCCACATTACTCACACCCGTTGTAATGCCAAACGCCTGTGCAGGCTCAACAATCTGGTTAGCCGTGATATCGCCTAATGCATTGTAGCGAAAACGTATACCAAACTGACTGCCTAGCCAATCTGAGCTAACTACGCCCTGCATCGTTGCCGAGCCTTTTTCCTCTTCACTCATTCCCTTTGCAGGGTCTTCCCATGCACCACGACGGTACCCGTTGATACTTTCTGATCCATCCCAGCGATTCTTGTTGCGGTCGGCGTTATAATGATCTCCAATGAAAAAAATGCTATTGCCTGCTTTAACATACTGTTCCATTGCTGCTTGTTCGCTTTGTTTAAAAGGAATATTAGGCTCTGCTGTCACAAATACATCATAATTCTTTAAGTCATTATAAGTAATGGGTGTAGATTGGCGAAGTTCATGAACATCGTAGCCATTGATGGCAAGGGCTTGTCCGAAATCTGAGAATCCACCATCAATCACCCAATCTGCTGCGCCAGCCGTCTGTCCATGTGTATTATCGAACAACACTTTTTTACCAGCATTCTCATTGACCACTTTGGCTGCAATATAAGGGGCTGGGTCAGCTGGACCTTCTGCATGGGCCGGTTGCACACTGCCCACAACACCAGTATACAACGATAAAGTGAAAACCATAGCAGTTGCGTATTTGAAGCTGCGGGATGTAAGACGATGAAAGATTCCCATTCTATTCCTCCTGTTTATTGGTTTAAGGCCCCTCTTAGAGGGGCACTAAATATAAATGTTAGCATTCATTTATGTTCGGACATGCGATGGTTTGTAAATCTTTAGGAATAATGGAATGGGAGGAAGTTCCAATAAAAGAGATAGGCCGTATGCAGCAATGTGAGTACCGCAAAAAGGATTTTTCCAGCAGCCCGGGCTCTTGTTTCCCCGGTAATCAGCTTTGTGCTATTCACGATCAATACCCACACAGCAAGGAGTGCTGAAAGGAGCGGCAGCATGCAAATTCCCCAAACATACCAGGCGGGATAGCCATACACCATCTGATTGTTGCCATAGACGACCTGGACGCCGAGAAAAATCGTATTTAGTAACGCGATGTATGCCAGATTGGATGAAATGTGATTATTCGTTTTACGGATAGCTCTAAGCACATACCTTATGATCCAAATCAGTAGGGTTGTGATAAAAAATAAGGATGCGGCAGCATAGCTGACGAGCAGCGTCCAGGTACGGTGCCAAAGTGTTGTCTGCCTCATGGTCTTACTATCTGGGGCAATCATCATCCACGTACCCTTATCCTGATATAGCAAAACTTTGAGCTGGCCCCCCCTCTCCACAAAGAGTCCATCACCTGCTGCTTGAAAAACTTTGTCTGTTGTTTCATTCTGATTTGGGTATTTTCCTTTAACAATTAACGTATGGTCATCTTGAATTCGAACGGTGTATTTAATACCTCCCAGTATCCGAATCCATTTTCCCCATCCATGAACAGGCGTAGTATCTACCTGATATACGCCCTCGATGTCCGGCGAAAGCTTCACTTGCGCGGCAGAATGAGCCATTGACTGAGAAGTGGCATGCGGTTTTGCGGGAAGCATTTGGGCTATCGCGTCAATGACTTTACCATGTAGCAGGGTATCTGTGTCGGCTGAATTGATGGTCACAAAAATACCGATCTTTTGGGACGGAATCAGTACCATTTCGGAAATAAAATCATCAATTTCCCCGGTAGCCCACAACATGGGTAACCCCGTCTTCAGTTGACCGCGGAAAAATCCATAGCCCAAGCCATCCAGGCGGGCATCTGCTGTAAATTGCTGTGCATGCATCATTTTTACCGTTTGCGGCTGGAGCACCGTTTTGTCCTCATACTCTCCTTGGTTTAAATGAGTAATCAGATAATGGGAAAAATCGTTGGGGGTGACGTTCAATGCTCCTGCTCCCGGCAGATTGATATACGATAAGGGTTGTTTTACATAAGCTCCATGCTTCCAATGATACGATTGGGCCAGTTCCGGATGATTTAACGGCAACTCCAGTGTCGCGCTGCGCATATTCATGGGCTGGAATAGATGTGTACGGAGGTAATCATTCAGTCCCTGACCGGTTACTTGCTCCACGATATTACCGATCAGACCGAAGGCGACATTACTGTATTCATACTGAACTCCAGGTTTACGAATAGGTGGCTGATTTTTAAAATACGTGCTGAGATACTGCTCTGTAGGTAAAACGCCTGCCCGAGTCGATCTGTTAATGTCGTATATCGCTTCATCTAATCCCGCAGTATGTGTCAGAAGCTGATGCAGATTAAAGGGATGATTTTGGTATTGCGAAGCTTTGTAGCTGTGGAGATAGCGGTTTACGTCTTCATTCAAATCAAGCTTGTTCTGCTCGACCAACTGCATCGTTGCGCTTGCACTAAATGATTTGGTTAGCGAACCCACACGAACAATAGTCTTCGCCGGGTCGAATACCCTTTTCCGCTCCAGGTCTGCATATCCATACCCTTTACTAAAAAGAATGTGGTCTTCCTGGGTCACAACCACGGCAGCTCCCGGAATATGCAAATTTTCTAATTCTGTACTCATGATATCGTCCACTGCTTTTTCCACTGAATGAGGTGTTATACTGTCTGCTGCCCATGCCGAAGCAATGAACAGATTCCAGAGAAACAACACTGCTAAAAATGTGGATAGGTAGCAAATGCCTCTATTCTTCATATTCAAGTTCTCTCCTTACGTATGAGTTTGATTTGATAATTTGAACCGTGCGGTGATTGCATAGCGAGCAGATCTTTATACCCCGAATGGGAGCCATCAGCAAGGCGCTATGGAATCATCGCACTTCCCATCTCGGGAGTGCACATGATAAAGCGAATCCTGATCGAATCGCGTAAGCAGAAGGCTTCTTACCTGTTCGATCAGGATTCATGGGTTACAGATAAAATTAGTAATGCCAGTTGGTTAAATCATCGACCGGCAATTTTCAAGAATTATGATGGGCCAAACCTTGTGTCATGTCCTTGTTCATGTTCTGAGTTATCTTTTGTAATGTGGCACGGATACTTTTTACATTTTCTTCGATAAATCCGGGTTCCAGCAGTTCATAATGATTCCCAATCAAGCTATGTTCTTCATAGCTTCCTTGTGTAGCATCTTTCCATAAAAGTTTATTATCTCCTGTACCTTTCACCGTTTCCGATCCAGCAGCGACAAAGCCATGAATATTCGCCTGGACGCTTTCTGTGTTCACAAGCTGGTTGCCATACACCGCATAAGCGATCATTTTACGCTGGTACGTTTCATTCAACAGCTCACGATAGGATTCGGGAACCTGTTCCAGCATGGCATGAATTTCCCGCTCTGTTTCTTCGTTTGTGAAAGGCAGGGCTTCTGCCCTTTTGACCGAATCGAGCATTAAAATATCGGATACAGTATGACCTTGGCGCTCCAGTGTGTCGGCAACCTTATGCGCCAGATTACCACCTATGGAATAACCAAGCAGCACATACGGACCTTGCGCCTGCGTGCTGATGATTAAATCAACATATCGTGCCAACATGGCCTGCTCGTCTGCAACATCATCTACGAATTCTAATCCATACACGACGGCGTCTTGGTCCAGCTGCTTTGCAAGCTCTGCGAACGACAGCCCATATCCAAGCATAGGCGGAAAACAGAAGATGGAGACCGGACCGTGTTCATTTAACCGAATGATTGGACTATCCGCCTTATATTCCAGATCAGACTTCAGTAATACCAGCCCCTGCTCTTCTATAGTCGGATACTCCAGAACACTGCGGATGGGAAGCTCGATGTCTGTGGCAAGGTAAATTTTGCGTATAAGCTCCAGTACCTTCAAGGAATGCCCACCTAACATGAAAAAGTCATCGTGGATACCCACTTGCGGGATTTCGAGCACTTCCTGCCAAATGGCTGCCAGCAACTGCTCCACATCGGTTCGCGGTGCGACATATTCTGTACCTGCTCTTAGTGCTGTGTCTGGCGCAGGCAACGCCTTACGGTTAATCTTGCCATTGGCAGTCAGTGGAATACGATCCATCTGTACGAATACGGATGGAATCATATAGCTCGGTAGACTGCCCGACAACACTGTTCGAATCTCACGGACGGTCAACTGGTCGTCAGCAGTGAAGTAAGCACATAATTGCTGCTGACCTGCTCCATCCTGCAAAGCGATAACAACGCTGTCCCGTACGGATGGTACACTTGCCAGCCGTGCCTCTACTTCCCCCAGTTCAATCCGGTAACCCCGGATTTTCACTTGATGATCAATCCTGCCCAGATATTCAATGTTGCCGTCCGGCATCCATCTTGCCAAATCGCCGGTGCGATACATCCGTTCGTATCCGGCTTCACCACCAGAGAACGGATCCTTCACAAATTTCTCGGCCGTCAGCTCTGGACGGTTCAGATACCCACGGGCTACGCCGACACCGCCGATGCATAGTTCCCCTGCAACCCCAATCGGCTGCAATTGCTCCATGCCTTCCTTCACGATGTACAGACGGATGTTTTGAATCGGTTTTCCGATTGGAATCACTGCATATTCCTCTGATGGCTCGCAATCGAAGTACGACACGTCCACCGTTGCTTCGGTCGGACCATACAGGTTGACCAGCTTCGCTCCGGCCAGGCTCGACACGAGCCGCTGGAACCTCGCTACATGCTGTGGCGGCAACGCTTCGCCGCTGGCAAAGACATGACTTAACGTTGCCAGTTTCGCTTGCATCACTTCCCGTGGCTGCTGCTCCACATACTCCAGGAATGCATGCAGCATGGCCGGTACAAAGTGCATCGTGGTCACACTATCGCGGGCAATCGTATCAACGATGTCTTCGGGGTTCTTTTCCCCGCCCACGGACAACAGGCTTACCTTCGAGCCGACCATCGACCACCAGAACAGCTCCCACACCGACACGTCGAAGGTGAAGGCAGTCTTTTGCAGGATGGTATCTTCCGCACTCAAGCCGTAGCGGTCATGCATCCACAAAATCCGGTTCAGCACGGAATGGTGCTCTACCATCACGCCCTTCGGTTTTCCCGTCGAACCGGAGGTATAGATGACGTACGCAACATGGTGCGGTCCGGCCAGTGGCTCCAAATTCGAGCTATCTTCGTCGTAGATATCCTCGCGATCCAGCACCAGCACCTGACCGTCGAAACTCACCGAGGCTTGCTCCGCTAAATGCGATTGCGTTAGCACCAGCTTCGCGCCCGAATCCTCCAGCATAAAGCAGATGCGGTCGGCCGGAAATTCCGGATCAATCGGCACATAGGCTCCGCCTGCCTTGAGGATCGCATAGATGCCTATGATCATGTCCAGCGAGCGATATACCAGAATCCCTACCGACTGATCTGGTTTAACCCCCTTCGCGCGCAAGGTGCGTGCAAGACGATTGGCTCGCTTGTTCAATTCACGGTAAGTTAAAGATTCATTACCCCAAACGACGGCAATCTGATCAGGCGTGCGTTCCACCTGCTCCTCAAACCGTTTTTGGATCGTCTGATTGCAGGGATATGCTAGGGCTGTGTCATTAAACTCCCCAATAATTTGTTGCCTTTCCGACGATGTAACCAATTCCAGATCTTCAACACAAATATTCGGGTTAAGCAAAACTTGCTCCAGCAGATGTACAAAATGTCCATGCAGACGCTCAATATCTGCTTGATCAAAGCTAACCGAATTATACATAAACCGAACTTTTATACCTTCTCCCGGCATAACGACGATGCTCAAATCATAGTTAGTCTGCTCTGTAGCCATCACGTTTGAAACCGAGAATAACTCCTGCCCGTCACTTCCCATTTCCTCAATCTGCTCATCCACCGGATAATTTTCAAACACCATAATATGGTTAATTAAATTCTGTTTCTGATCGGTCAAAGCCTGAATTTCAAACAGCGGATACGTATCATACGCATGAGATGCCAGCGCTTGCTCCTGCATTTTCTTCATAACCTCTGCAAAAGATTCTCCTGCTTCACTACGGATGCGAACAGGAATGGTATTAATGAACAATCCGATAATATGCTCGACTCCGATAATCTCCGATGGACGGCCTGAGACGACACTGCCAAATATAACATCACTGTGATTGTTATACTTTTGCAGCAAAACCCCCCATGCAGTTTGTAACAATGTGTTCATGGTCACCTGATACCGCTTGGCCGTCTCCTCCACCTGAAGGGCCAGCTCAGGTTCCCAATCCGTCATCCAATCACTGGCCATATAGCCTTCACTCTTGCGCCCGGATTTTACAGCTGGCAGTGCTGTTTGCTGTTCATACCCGGACAAATAGCTGCTCCAGTAGTCGACTGCCGTCTTGCGATCCTGTGCTTCCAGCCATTCAATAAAGCGGCTGTACGGAACTGCTGGTGCCAGTTCTGGAGCTCTGCCCTCCCGAAGTGCTGCATAGCCCTCGAACACTTCTTTGTTCACAAGGGACAGACACCAGCCGTCCATCACGATATGATGGAAGCTCCACACAAAATGGTAACTGTCTTCCCCGGTGCGTAAAATCGCTACACGTAGCAGGACATCCCGACGCAGATCAAAGCCCCGTGCTTTATCCTTCAATTTGAAGTTCTTCAGCCAGATATCCCTTTGATCGCTATCCAGTTCTCGTAAATCTTCGTAATAGAAGCCGCAATCCCGGTTTCGATATACCACCTGCAATGGCTCCGTATCCCGTCCAAAATAAAAGTGTGTACGCAGCGCCTCATGTCGACGAACCAAAATATTCAGGCTTTCTGCAAAAGCCTTGATGTCCAGCTGACCTTGCATGTCATAAGAAACCTGCTCAAAATACGCGTCATTGGCAGCTGCTTGACTGTCGAGCTGGCTGTGGAACAGCATTCCTTTTTGCATTGGGGTCAGTGTATATACATTGTCGATCTCACCCGCAGCGCCCATCTCAGATAACAGGCTGTCCAAGCCCTCGATACTCATTCCTTTATATGAAATATCACTTGGAGTCAGCTCTGTATGTTCCTTATGGATACAGTGATTCAAGATCTCGCGCAGGCTCGATTCCAGTAATTTCGCCAATCGCTCGATCGTCTCTGCTCGATAACAGGTTCGGCTATAGCTAATCGTCAGCCCCAACTGGCCTCCCGAAATCATGCCGCCAAAATCCAGCGTATAGGTCCGAGCCATAGTTGGGCTAAGTGGCATGCCCCCACTGTATGGAGATGACTGCAGGTCATTTCCCTTCATATCCTGATCAAATTGTCCCAAATAGTTAAAACTGATTTCAGGATCTGCTTCAAACAGGGCTGGCGATGCTTCCGCTAAATATTTCAATACACCGTATCCGATCCCTTTTTGCGGGATACTGCGAAGTCCTTCCTTCACATGTTTAATCCGCTGCGAAAGAGCCGTTTCTTCTGGCATATCGAGTAAAACAGGATATTGGCTCGTAAACCACCCTATCGTCCGGGTAATGTCCACCTCTGGAAGAATAGTTTCACGTCCATGTCCCTCTAGATTAATCAGGAAACGATCATTTCCGCTCCATGCTTGTAATGCCATTCCTACCGCCGTCAGCAACAGATCATTAATTTCTGTACGGTAGGCACGATTGGCCTGCTTGAGCAGTTGCTCTGTCTCTGCATTTGTCCATAAAGCAGTAACCGACTCACTATCGCCAATCAATGGCTTATTATGCTCGTTATGTCCGTAATCCTGTGGCAAAGGAGCCAGTTCCGCTTGTGCAAGCTCCTCCCAATACGCCCGCTCACGTTCCATGACCGGACTGTTGGCATAAGCGTACAGCTTCTCGGCCCACGTTTGGAACGAATCCGTCTTGTGAGGTAACTGAATTACCTGTTCACCCTTGGAGGCTTGCTCATATGCTGTCGCCAAATCCTCAAATAAGATGCGCCAGGATACTCCATCTACCACCAAATGATGAATCGCAACCAGCAGATGATCTCCATCCGGGCAACGGAACAGGCCGAGCCTCATTAATGGCCCTTCGCTCAGAGAAATACCAGATTGAATTTCATTGCATTTAGCCTCAATTACCCGCTCCAAATCCCCTTCATTGACATCGCTGTTTCTATAGTCAAAGCACTTCAAGTGGTACGGTTCACCTTCATCTACACCTCGGTTCCTTGCTGTATATCCGTTCTCCGACGACTGGAAAATCATACGCAACGCATCATGATGCGTTGTAATCTGATAGAGCGCCTGCCGAAGCGCCTGTTCATCATAGCCTTCCCGCCGATAGAGCATGACCGATTGGTTGAAATAGTGTGGTTCACCCGTTGGCTGTTCAAAGAACCAGCGCTGAATCGGTGTAAGCACAACATTTCCGGTAACCTCGCCCTGCTCGGCTACTCGGTTAACTGGCTGAATATAAGTACTTAAATCTGCAATTGTCGGGTATTTAAACAAGTCCTTCATTTCCAGCTTGTATCCAGCCTGAAACAAGCGAGACGACACTTGAATGGCCTTAATGGAGTCACCACCCAAATGAAAAAAGTTATCTTTTATCCCAACCTTCTGAATGCCCAGAATGGCTCCCCAAGCCGCAGCCAGTGCTTGTTGAACATCTGTTTCAGGTGCCACATAATCCATGCCTGTATCGAGATTATTTTCAGGCATAGGCAGTGCCCGACGGTCTACTTTGCCATTCAGCGTCAAGGGCAGTCTGGATAGCTGCACAAAGTAGGAAGGTACCATATAGTTCGGCAGATCCTGCGATAAAGCGTTACGTAAATCGCTAGCGCTTAATTCGCTATCTGTTACAAAATATGCACACAGCTGTTTTTGCCCGTGGTCATCCTGCCGCACGATAACAACCGATTCCTTCACACCTGCAATCGTGGACAAACGGGTTTCAACTTCACCCAGTTCGATGCGGTAGCCGCGAATTTTGACCTGCTCATCCATTCTTCCCTTATATTCCAGTACGCCGTCAGCACGCCAACGCACCAAATCTCCTGTACGATAGCAATATTCTCCAGGCCGGAATGGATTTTCAATAAACTTTTGTGCCGTAAGCTCAGGCCGATTCAGATACCCGAGTGCCACGCCATCGCCACCAACGAGCAGCTCGCCCCATGCTCCAATAGGCTGCAGTTTTAACAAGCGATTGACCACATAAACGGTCGAATGATCAATCGGACGCCCAATGGGAACAGACTGGGTTTGCGGTTCAGGAATGTCGTAGGTGGTGGAAAAGGTCGTGTTTTCCGTCGGTCCATAAGCATTGATCAACCGAAGGTGCGGGTGCTCTTTCAGCACGCGGTTGATGTGTGGCACAGACAACACGTCACCACCCACGAGCAATTCCTTCAGAGATGCAAACACTCCAATGTCTTGCTGCGAATGCTGATTGAATAAGGCCGAGGTTATAAACATGGTGCTAATACGATACTTGTCAATCGCCTGCTTAAACTTGGCAGCATCCAAAATAGTGTCATGATTTACGATATATAGTTGACCGCCATTCAACAGCGTTCCCCAAATTTCAAAGGTGGAGGCATCAAATACAACTGCCCCCATTTGCAGCATACGTGTATTTTCGTCAAGCGTGGCAAAGCTATTGTTCTTCACCAACCGTACGACATTACGGTGATTGACCATAACCCCCTTCGGTTTGCCTGTCGTACCAGAGGTGTATATGACATGTGAAAGATCTAAGGCAGATGCCCCAGTTGAAATAGAAACTGACTCATCGATATGAGTATATTCTTCAAATTCACTACTCCATAGGTGTGCGTCACTCAAGTCGATGACTGGAATACCTGGTTCAAAGGGAACCTGCTCTCGTCGCTGTGACAATAACAGCCTGGCACCGGAATCCTCCAGTAAATAACGAATACGCTCCTCTGGATAATCGGGGTCAATCGGGACGTATGCCCCTCCCGCTTTCAAAATTGCCAGCATCCCTACGACCATTTCAATGGAACGCTCAGCCACGATCCCTACTCGCTGTATCTGAGTCTCAGACCCGCGCCGTATCCCATGGGAAGCAAGTATGCGTGCGAGACGGTCGGAACGCTCATTCAGCTCGCGATAAGTGAGCTGTGTGTCCGCAAGAGTGATCGCTAGTCGATCCGGCGATTGTTCAACCTGTTCCTCGAACAGCACATGCAGCAATTGATCCCGTGGATACGGGGAGTCTGCTGCAGTGTTAAATTGCTCTAAAAGCTGTTCTTTTTCTTGGACCGTAACCATTTCTATAGCCGCAAGCGCGATATCGGGCTGTTCTATCACCACATTGATCAGCTGTTGTAAATGTAAAGCCAAACGTTCGATGGTTTCCCGTTTGTACAGCCGGGTTCCGTATTGAAGACCGCAAGCAATTTGTTCCTCATTCTCCTGCGTGAACAGACTCAAATCAAATTTGGCTGTCGTTTGTTCATTCGGATAGGGTGCCAATTGCAGCCCTGCCAGTTGCTGCTCTTTTTGCTCCAGGTTTTGCAAAGCAAACATGATATCAAATAACGGATTGCGGCTTAAATCTCGATCCACACCCAGCTTTTCTACCAGTTCTTCAAACGGATAATCCTGATGTTCAAAAGCCTTTAACGCGTGTTCCTTGACCTCCAGCACATAATCGCGGAATGTTTTCCCGCCTTCCGGATAATTGCGGATTGCTAGTGTATTGACGAACATACCGATCAGATTGCCTAGATCAGCATGGGGCCGCCCCGCAATTGGCGAACCGACAATAATATCCTCCTGCCCGCTATAGTGACTAAGTAAAGCCGTATAAGCAGCCAACAGCACCATATATAATGTCGACTCCGTCTGTAACGCAATCCTTTTTAATCCTTCGCTTTGACGTTGATTGAGCGTAAATTCCAGTACATCCCCTTCAAAGCTTCTCACCGCCGGACGTGGATAATCGGTTGGAATATCCAGCACGGGCAGTTCTCCTGCGAAGGTATTAAGCCAGTAGTTTTCCTGTTCCTGATAACGTTCACTTTGTTGCTGTTCCCGCTGCCAAGCAGCGTAGTCCTTATACTGAATACGCAGTGACGGAAGCGTATCTCCTTCATATAAGCGGATGAAATCCTGAATTAATACATTTATAGAGGTACCGTCCGAAATGATGTGATGCATATCCAGTAATAAAATATGATGCTCTGGATCTGTTTCTATCAAACCAACTCGGAATAACGGAGCCTGCCCAAGATCGAACGGCTGGACAAAGTTACGTACCAACTCATCCGTCTCCTTTTGGGTAGCTCCGTGAGCATAAGTTAACTCCATGTGAAAAGGAACCTCGTTATGTACTCGCTGAACAGGTTCACCATTCATGGTCTCAAAGCTTGTGCGCAATGTTTCATGGCGGTCAATAAGCTGATGGAACGCATTATCCAGTGCCTTATGATCAAGTGAACCCGTCAGTGTCAGAGCGCCAGGTATGTTATAGCTAATTCCCGATCCATCAAGCTGATTGAGAATATACATCCGTTTTTGGGCCGAAGATACCGCATAAAATGGCTTATTTTCCGAAACAGGGATGGATTCATAGGTTGTTTGCTCCAGTACTTCAATGACCTGCGCAAGCTGTTCGATGGTTGGGTGCTGGAATAGGTCCTTTAGCTGCACATTTTTACGCAATTGCTTATGGATAAGCGATATGACATGGGTCGCACGCAGGGAATGTCCTCCTGCTTCAAAAAAGTTATCCTTAATGCCAATGCGCTCAAGCTCCAGCACATCTTTCCAGATGCTGATTAGTTGTGCTTGTAATTGATTTTGAGGAGGTACATATTCTGCGCCTGAGCTTATGCCTCCCTCCGGTTGCGGCAACGCCCGGCGATCCACCTTGCCATTAGGCGTCAAGGGCAATTGTTCCAGCTGCACAAAATACGATGGCACCATATAACCTGGTAGCTCCCGGCTCAAAGCGCTGCGAAGCTCACTTAACTGTACATCCGCATGGGTTATCACATAAGCGCAAAGCTGCTTTTGTCCCTGCTCATCCTCCCGTGCAATTACAACTGCTTCTCGAACGGCCTCCAGCTTCAACAGCTGCGTTTCCACCTCGCCCAATTCAATCCGATAGCCCCGGATTTTCACTTGTGCGTCGATCCGTCCCTTGTATTCCAGCGTCCCGTCCGCATTCCAACGCACTAGGTCCCCTGTTCGATAGCAGCGTTCGCCGTTACGGAACGGGCTGTCGATAAACTTTTCGCTCGTCAGGTCCGGGCGGTTGCAGTATCCGCGAGCCACCCCGTCACCGCCAACGAGCAGTTCTCCCCATGCTCCAATCGGCTGAAGCTGCATCGAATGGTCCACGACATATGCTGTTGAGTTATGAATCGGTCTCCCAATCGGAATGGATTCGGATTGCACACTAGTGATCGCATGTGTAGTGGAAAAGGTCGTATTTTCTGTGGGACCATAGCCATTAATAATCCGCAGGTTTGGATGAGCCTTCAGTACCCGGTTAATATGCAGCACGGACAATACATCGCCACCGACCAACAATTCCCGTATTCCCTCGAACAGTTCCAAATCCTGCTGGGAAAGCTGATTAAAGAGCGGCGCGGTCAGCCACATCGTGGTTATGCCATGATTACGGACAGCTTCCTTAAGTCTAGCTGCATCCAAAATCACATCCTGACTTACCAGCACTAGCTGTCCACCGTTCAATAGCGCCCCCCAAATTTCGAAAGTGGACGCGTCAAAGACAACAGACCCGGTCTGCAAAATGCGCGTGTCAGCATCCAAGTGTGCATAGTTTGTATTTTTCACCAAACGCACGACATTGCGATGCTCCACCATAACGCCCTTGGGCTGGCCTGTTGTACCTGAAGTGTACATAATATAAGCCAAACGATCAGCTGCGTAAACTTGATGTATTGGTTCAGCTTGTTCGGATTGCGTAGCTTCTGTTTGCACGGTTTCTGGTTGTGTGGTTGAAGTAGAAGCCAGTTCGGAACGGGCGGAAATAGAGTAAAACGGATTTAGACAGTCCACGTATGCCATATCAGCCAGATCCGTATTTGTCCCATGATCATTCGGCAGAATTGGATCGTAACGATCAGTATCATCCGTTCCATAAATTGCAGCATCACTTAAATCAAGCACCATTCCTTTAAACTCAGTGGGCCGATGTTCTATTTTCTGCACAAGTAGTATTTCGGCACCGGAATCCTCCAGCAAATAGCGCACGCGTTCGTCCGGGTATTCGGAATCAATCGGAACATACACCCCGCCCGCTTTAAGAATTGCGAGCATACCTACGATCATCTCTATCGAGCGTTCAGCTACAATGCCGACCGTCTGCTCGGTGCGAATTCCCTGCTTAAGTAAAGAATGAGCCAGTCGGTTAGCCTTTTCATTTAATTCTCCATAGGTCAGGCTATCTTGTCCGGACACTACTGCCACCTGCTGAGGTGTCTGCTTCGCCTGCATCTCGAACAATTCATGAATGGACGTATGACTCGGATAATCTACAACTGTATCGTTGAAAGTATGAACCAACTGCTCTACTTCTTGCTCTGACAGCACTTGTGCTGTGCAAATCTCCAACTCTGGCTGATGCAAAACAACGTTGTACAGCCGTAATAGTTGCTCAACAAAGCGTTTAATCGTCATCTGGTCATAACGGTCGCTGCTGTATGTCACATTCAGGGAAACCGCTGCATTTTCCCATTGAAATTGAAAATCCAATTCAGATTGCACATGGTTCAGAAAATCAGAAGTGTGAATGTTTTGCAGGGATGCCGTGGTGTGAATAAGAGGCTTATCGTTCTCGTTACGCGGAATTTCAAGTCCCTCGGTATAGTTCCAAAAAGGGATATTTTGGTGTTCAATTGCTTCGCTGACAGAGGTTTTGATTTGAGACAGCAAGGTTTTGAAGGTTGTTGATGAATCTAGCGTATTTTTTAATAGAAGCAGATGGTTGATCGGCTTGGCAGCACCGTTGCCAGACTTGGCTACTGGAATGCCCAGCAGCACACATTCCTCACCTGCGTATTTATGCAATAAGCTTTCTACTCCAGCAAGCAGGACCATAAAAACAGCCCATGGAGCCCCACCTGTTATAGATGATATTCTTTTGGAAATTTCTAATGGAAATGTAAACGTGTGCGTATGACAGTTAGAATTCGTTGCAGTTGTATCCCTGGACAGACGATTGGTATATGGCAAACAGATGATATGATCCTCAGATTCCAGCTTATGACTCCAGTAATTTTTTTCCTTCTCAAATAAGGCTTTCAATGACATCCCTCCTGCTTCATGGGGTTTGTACCCCGGTTGGAATGGTGCGTTGCTACGTAAATGAGCATTATGTCGGAAAAATAGTACTTTGCAGGCAAGGGCAGTCGGACAAGCCGCCGCCCCTGCACATGCAAAGAAAAATAAGTCAAATCATTCATTTTTAGAAAACTGATTTAGAAAACAAAGTCAATGGAATCTGGCGAGAAGCCTTCCGGTTGCTCGCTCGAATTCACCTGAATATCGCTTAATAGCAAATCCGGATTGGCTCCAACCTGTGACAGGATCGCTATCAAATCTCCGGTTAATCGTTCAATCGCATCGGCGCCAAACAGCTTCGTGCAATATTCAAAGGAACCCTTGATCTGCCCGTCTTCATCACTCATGGACAAGGTCAAATCGAATTTGGAGGTTCTGTGTTCCTGAAC
>NZ_VIJZ01000011.1 GCF_006874425.1 Paenibacillus ottowii | reverse complement strand
AAAGAGCTGGTCATGCGGTGGAAGGACAGCGTGGAATATATGAACGCTTATGGTCCGAGTGAATCGAGCGTAATTGCAACGGCGTGGACGTATCGGGAAGAGGATATGGAGAACCCGTCGGTACCGATTGGCAAACCAATTGCCAATACTCGAATTTACATTATGGATACACACCAAAAGCTACTGCCGCTGGGAGCCACTGGAGAAATGTGCATTGCGGGAGACGGATTGGCTAGGGGGTATCTGCATCGGCCGGAGCTGACGGCAGAGAAGTTTGTGACGAATCCTTACAAAGCTGGAGAGAAGCTGTACCGCACGGGCGATCTGGTGCGCTGGCTGCCGGACGGGAATATTGAATTTTTGGGAAGAATCGACGATCAGGTGAAGATTCGAGGTTTTCGAATCGAGCTGGGAGAAATCGAAGCACAGTTGCAAAAGCATCCGCTGGTTCGGGAAGTGGCGGTGATCGCCAAGGAAGACAAGCAAGGTGAGAAGTATCTGGCGGCGTATTATACAGCAGAGGGCGAGCCAGGAGTGAATGAGCTGCGGGCACAACTTTTGCAGGAGCTGCCTGATTACATGGTACCGTCCAGCTTTATGCAACTGGATGAGCTGCCGATGACCCCTAGTGGAAAAATTGACCGAAAGGTATTGCCCGAGCCTGAATGGCAGGAAAGTGATCACACAGTCAGCAGCCCAAGAAACGACGTTGATTTGAAAATCCAGAAGGTATGGCAGGAGATTCTTGGCATCGAGTCAATCGGAATTGATGAGGATTTCTTTAGACTGGGTGGGAATTCAATCAAGGCAATTCAGGTGGTTTCGAAGCTCGCGCTGGATTTTGAAGTGGGGATTAACGATATCTTTCAATATCCAACGATTCGGGTTTTGGCGGATAATATCAAATACTCCAAAGACAGATTGAAACAATTCGTGTATGCCTTACGGGAAGCGACCACTTCTAGGGAAAACGGTGTACCTGGTGTTGTCTGGAAAATGCGCGAGAGTCTTAAAGAATACCGGAGGAAAAATCAGGGCTATGAAAACATGAACCTGTCTGAGCGAGCTGACTATCGTAATGTTCTCCTGGTAGGAGGAACAGGGTATCTGGGTATCCATATATTGTTCCAACTGCTGCAAAATACAGAATATAAAGTGTATGTGCCTGTTCGGGGAACAAGTGATGATGAGGCACTGGAGAGACTGTGGGCGAAGCTTAAATTCCATTTTGGTCTTGAGTTGGATAGGGAGAATGTATGGGAAGACAGATTGTGCGTGTTTTGTGGAGACTTAACCCAGGACTACTTTGGACTGAGCCGGGAACGCTATGAGGATTTGGCCACAAACATTGATGCGATCATTAACTCGGCAGCAAATGTGAAGCATTTTGGACATTACTCGGAATTTCAGGCGGTCAATGTGGAAGGGAACGAAAGATTGATTGAATTTGCTGGTACAGGGAAGAAAAAGGTCTACAATTTCGTTTCTACGACCAGCGTAGGTAGCGGCTGGATAGAAGACCAGAGCAGCATTATGTTCACTGAATATGATTGCAATGTCGAACAAAACTCTGATAACTATTACGTTATGACAAAGCTCGAAGCCGAGAAAAAGATTGTACAGGCAAGGGAAGAAGGGCTTGATTCCAATGTGTTCAGGGTGGGGAACCTTGTATTTGATTCCAATTCAGGGATATTTCAGGAAAATATTTCGGATAATGCATTTTATTCATTGGTAAAGTCGATGATCAAACTTGGACGATTACCTGCAATTCAAGATAAAACTATGAACTTCTCCTTTGTGGATGAGGTAGCCAAGGCAGTTGTTCTCTTGTTCGATCGGAAAAATTTAATCAATGAAACCTATCATTTGTTTAACAGCCATCAGGTTAGCATGATAAATTTTGCCACGCTTTTAAAGCAAGCAGACATAAATGTAAAGCCGATGCCAGTGAAGGATTTTACCGAATACATGTTTGACAAATATGATGAACCGGAGACGGAGCAGGAGGTTACCCGGATACTTGTTCATTCCAACGTCTTCTTTGAGGGAACAAGCAAAACCTTGTTCATGACGATGAACAGGAAGACTGACAGTATTTTGCAGAAGCTGGGATTTGAGTGGTCCAGGCTGAATAGTCAAAAAGTGAAACTGATGATGGATCATGTCAAAAAAGTAGGGTTTATGTAAAAAAATAAAGGAGAGGAGGGAGAAAAAATGGATGCAATTAAATTGGCAAGCACTTACTTTTTCGGAACTGAAGATTATATTTCCTCTAACAGCATGATCGCAACGGTTACTTTTAAAAGGAGAATCGACCCTGAAAAACTGCTTTCCAGCTACCGCTCGCTTATCCTGGACAATCCTTTGCTGCAAGCCAAAAGGGTGGAACAATTCGAAAAAGATACGTTTGTATGGGGACGCTTTTCTCAGGAAGAACTGGAATATTTTCTGGAAGCTGAAATGGTTAAACTTTCCCAATATTTCACGGAGAAGGAGGTACTGGCTCAATACAGTCCGACCAATGCCAAACTTCCGTTTCGTATTTTCCCTATCAATGAATATACCATGATATTTTCGATGAACCATGCGGTGGCTAATGGACTGAGCCTGGTTTTTTGGATCAAAAGATGGCTGGAATATTATTCAGGTGAGCCTGAGGCAGAGCCGGAGAAAAAGGCAGTTGAGTGTGCCACCTTCAGAGGAAGACTGCTGCGTATGAAAAAAAGGGTTTTCGCTTTTTTATGGATGCCGATTTTTGCTATAGGCTTTATGTCCAGACTTATGGGGAAAGCGGCGAGTGCTAACGGGACCGTCGATTTGAGCTACGGCAGAAGGCCGGAGAAGGGAGGCAGTTATGTCAAAAAAGCGTACTGTTTCAGCAAAGAAGAGACGGGTGATATTTTGCAACGATGCAGGAGCAAAAAAATGACATTGACCGAATACATCTGTTACTTAACGACCCAGGGATTATTGAACCATGCTCCCGAGAAGCGGCGAGTGTTTGTTTCCATGCCCATGGATTTGCAAGTGCTGTTGAACTATTCGCCGGAGACCATGCATGGTAATTACGTTGCAAGTCTTCCAATGCAATTTTTCCAGGCTGGGAATTTAGAAAAGCAGGTGAAATCCGCATTCAAATGGTTCAAAAGGGGGGTTCCCCATGCGTTGTCGCTTTTTTTTGCTTCGTTTTCCAATTCATATCGAAAATATAAACAACAGTGCCTTGAATTGTGTCTGAAAACGATGCCTGAAAGATTCCCTCTATGGAATTTTTCCATCACCTTGTCCAATCTAGGAATTATATCATATCCAATTATAGAAGAATGGGTGGATACTATCTATTTCTCCATTAAGAACCAGTCCTTACTGCTCACAACGTCTACACTTTCAGGACGTTTAATGATGGAGGTCAGTGTATTGGAAAGTCTTTACGATTCGGAAGAAGTCTTTGGTCTTTTTGATCGAATTTTATCTGTTGAGTATTTGTTGAATGGTCATAGCCCTGTTAAGTAAACAAGTGATAAAAGACTAAGCAACCAGCTCGCGCCATTACTTAATCGGCGTGCGCTGGTTAAAAGCGTGGGTAGCTAAACATAAAGAAATATCCCCTCCAAGTTCATTCTATCCTCACGATATCATGTGGATTTTTTGAGTGTCTACTTGAAGGGGATCTTGGTAGGGCTCTCTAGCCGAGGGTCCTTTTTTGTTGATGCAATTGTATGCTTTCGTGAATCACTCGTGGCACTTCTGTTAGCTTCTGTATCGTGTACATTACAGAGTTCGCATTTTTTTGCAATTCAACCATATTGTAAATCCATTCTTTAGGCTGCTTCAGATACACAGCATGAATACCTGCCGCAAGGGCTGGAGATACATCGGTGCGTAAAGAATTCCCAATCATCCAGGTGATGTTTCGGTCCAACCGATTCATTTGGATGATTTCTTCCAGGGCTTCGACAT
Organism: Paenibacillus ottowii; assembly: GCF_006874425.1. Taxonomy (GTDB): domain Bacteria; phylum Bacillota; class Bacilli; order Paenibacillales; family Paenibacillaceae; genus Paenibacillus; species Paenibacillus ottowii. The sequence goes on along the minus strand of NZ_VIJZ01000011.1, from coordinate 188,265 downwards.
TTTTATGCTGGCGAATGTAGATGCGGTCATCAAAGTAAGTAGCCAGCTTCATCTGTTTAATCTTTTTTTCTTGAATGACCTGCTCACCGCCAGTATAAAGGTGGAGGGAATGTCCTGCTTTTTGGAGTGAATTTAACGTTTCGGCCATACCTGGATACGGTTCGATTTCCTGCTCGTACACACTTCGGCCAAGCGAGCGAAGCTCCTGCTCTTCCCGAGCATCCATACGGCGTCCGAATTGTTCCGAGAAAAACTGGTACGTATCTATTAGAGATTGTGGAAAATGCTCGCTAGCAAAACCCACCTGATGAACTCCAGCCACATCAATTTCAATTTGTTTTTCACGGATCGTATTTCTCGTTAGGTTATGGGATGCAAACCATTCCTGAAGCAAATCGAAAAAATGGTTGAGAATAAGATCGAAATACTTGTTGCAGTGGACTAAGGTGTCATCAAGATCAAATAAAATGTTCTGCTTCGGATACGACATGATGCATACTCCTTCCAAGCCAAAGCTTTAACGATGTTCGGTTTAAGAGCTTCAATTGAAATTACAATCCAATATAGGATTCCAAAAATACCTGCAAATCAGCCGCACCGTCGGGACGGATGCTGAATTTTTCCTTGTGATAGCGTCCAATGTGAATGCGGAGCAAGCCAGCCACACGCAAAATCATCATATCAGACATAAGTGTATCTTCCAATCGGCTCAAATCATGGCGCATGTCTTCGAGGGACTTAGGTCCCTGAGCTAGATAGCGTAGAATGCGCAGCCGTTGCGGATCATTGACCGCACGAGTGAGCCGTAGTAGAAGCGTAGGAGGTTCTTCCTCACTTTCCTCAGGAATATCTACCGGATACTGGATTAGCAGTGTACGGGTATAAAAGCAGTACGAATTAATTGGGCGATTATGGACGACTGGAAACAGCACTACGGTATCAAGATCTTCCATATGTGGCACAACTAGTCCAGCTGTTGCATATTCAACAAGTGCTTCTGGTTCCATTTTACTTAACAGCATACGCTTTTCTGCAGCGTCTTCTTCTGCCAGCACACGCAGTTCGCCTTCCAGGGCCCGAAAATAATCACGATCCCACAATCTGAGGAGCGGTGCATATACCTTACGAATGCGTAAAGATTCTTCAAAGGTTAAAAAAGGAATATGCGGAACAAGCAGCTCAAACATCTCTTTGTCCGGTCCGTTGTCCAGATAAGAGATATAATCGGATATTTCATCCGATTCAGGGCGAAGTAACGCCCAGGCATAGAGTACGTCATAATCGCTAAAAGGGCAATCCTGAGCTATAGCAAGCTCAGTACGAACTTCCTGTTGTAATCGTGCATCCACTTTGTCGATCCATTCATGACCCAGGTCCATATCCTGGACCCACTTTTTAGTTACATAGGCCATGAAACTGCCGAGCAATTCATAAATTGGAGAAGTGTCTATTTTAATTTGATAACTCATGGAAACAAATGCCTCCTATTCTGTCTTCTAGCCCAGAGCGGTGAACGTAATTAAAGCCCGTCCATAAGCAAAACATGAGCATTTTGAAATTGCCCACTTATTTATTATGGCTTGTTCTGCCGGGCATTGTCCACTATAATATAAAATAGTGCGTTGTGACGTGAACTTGGTCGGATTGAACATACGAGGCTCCCTAACTGAATGGAGTCAGATACATACCAGACAAGCTCTATCCGTAAAATCGTCATCTCAGATGGCGATTTTTTCTTTCTCTCTTTAATACACTAAAATTATTACACTAAAAACATCTTAATATGTAATATACCGATTTTTCAGAAAATCATGGTAGACATCGTGTTAAGAATTATTATTGATTATGGTGTCAAACAAATGCAAATCATTTCTAAGCATTCATTTTATGATGGTAACAATTTATTTGTTCGAGCAGGAGGAGCCAGGATGTCGTCGTCTTTACGTGTTCATTATTTTATCTTAATTGCAGTTATTATTGTTGCGGGGTTATGTCAGGGCTTACTGTTACCTATATTGTCGATCTCTTTGGAACAAATGGGAGTTTCTTCTTCGCTAAACGGTATGAATGCGGCTGCGTTGTATATTGGCTCATTTGCCATGACGCTGGTGGCTGAACGTACTTTGGGATGGTTGGGGTTCAAAAAGCTGATGGCCAGTGGTCTTGTGCTTGTGCTTATTACGCTGTTGCTGTTCCCGCTAATCCCTGATATTCGGATCTGGTTCATACTGCGTCTGCTAGTAGGTATAGGTGACAGCGCGCTACACTATTCGGCACAGTTATGGATATTACTGGTAACTCCGCCAGAGAATCGAGGTCGCAACATTTCTTTCTATGGTATGTCTTACGGTCTAGGGTTTGCATTAGGACCATTGGGATTATGGCTACTCGATTATGGAATGCTGGTTCCATTTGCTGCTTTGGCCTTATTATGCTTGCTAGTGCTGCTGTTGGTGTTAATCAAGCTGCCTGACTCCAGACCGGAGAAGCAGGAGACTGAGTCGCGTCCCGCACATAGATTCCGGCGCAGCTATAGCTGGGCATGGTACGCTCTGTTGCCTGCATTTCTATACGGTTATATGGAAGCGAGCCTGAACAGTAATTTTCCAGTCTATGGCCTGCGCATTGGCTTCCATACCGATGAAATTGCTGCTTTGTTGCCTTTCGTCAGTTTGGGAGGCTTAGTCCTGCAACTACCTTTAGGTATATTAAGTGACCGTTGGGGCCGTAAGAAGGTACTAATGAGCGTAGGTATAGCAGGAGGGTTGACCTTTATGTTGCTGCCATGGAGTGGCAATCATTTTATGTTCACATTGATATTGCTGACCATCGCAGGTGGATTGGTAGGCTCCTTTTTCTCGCTCGGTTTGGCCTACGCGGCTGACCTGTTGCCCAAATCATTTTTAGCGGCAGCGAATGTGCTCGCATCCTTTCATTTTAATCTAGGAAGTGTAGTTGGACCTAATATTAGCGGAGGGTTGCTGGACGTTGGAACTCAGGGCAGTATGTTTTTAGTCCTTGGAGGTAGTTATATTGTTTTCGGATTGTTAGGTCTGTTTTCCCGAAAAAGAGTACCAGCGGTTTAAAACTGCGGTTTGCATGGTATTTGTTTCACAATTACTATAAAATATAAACATGTATTGATGGCGGACAAAGGGGAATCATAGATGATTAAAATTCGGAAGCTGACAAGGCGAGTGGGGCCTGAACGTACCCCGTTGCTTCAAGGGATTGATGCTGAAATCCATCAGGGTGAATTCATTGCTATAGTGGGGCCAAGCGGAAGCGGTAAAACGACACTTCTTCGCTGTCTTGCTTTACAAGAGCCTTGGGAAGAAGGCAGTTTGATAGTTGGTGGCAATGATGTACTGAAATCCGGGTGGACGGGCAAGATGAAAATAAAGCGGGAATGGGCATATCTGGAGCAAAATCCGCATCTTAATATGAATCGGACCGCTCTTAAAAATGTGCTCATTGGCAGATCTGGTCAAACCCCCTGGTGGAGAATGGTGACTGGCATGGTGCGTTCCGACGATTATATGGGAGCGATGGATGTTCTAGAGGACCTGGGTCTGCTGGATAAGGCACATGATAAATGCGACAAGCTCAGCGGCGGCGAACGGCAGCGGGTAGCCACTGCGCGTGCTCTGGTTCACGGAGCCAAGGTTATTTTAGCTGATGAGCCTGTGAATGGACTTGATCCTGCGTCGGCAGCGCATGTACTGGAAACCTTTCGCAAGCTGTGTTCAGACGAGCGAGTTACGATCGTTACGGTACTGCCGCTGGAAATGGCTGAACGTTATGCTTCCCGAATTTGGGGCCTGAATGAAGGCAAACTTGTGTTTGATATTCAGGGAAGACGATTGACACAGTCAGAAAAGAACAAATTGTGAAGGAGACGGCAAGAAAGTGAAAAAAATGCTGTTGAAAATGGTGGCCGGCTGCTGCTCCTTGTTGCTTCTTGCTGGATTTTTAAGCGGCTGTAATGTGATTAGCGATCCGATTTCGCTGATGCAGACACCAACGATGTCTGATGAGAAACAACAGCTGAATGGTGCAGTGAATACGCAATTAGGGGCGGTACAGCCTTTAAGACCGAATGATCCGGACGATCCTACGCCCATTCGGACGGGAGATTTGAATAATGATGGCATAGACGAAGCAGTGCTCTTTTATGAAACACCAGATGAGAGCGTAAAAATACATGGTGCCCTGTTCGAAGATCAAGGAGGCACATGGGTAAAGAAGCTTACGTTTGATGGGGAAGGCACGGTGTTGGAATCCTTTAAACTTGTAGATTTAACGAATGACGGTACGCTTGATATAGTAGCAGGCTTTTCGAGCGGAGACAGTGGCGAGAACGGAGACCAGAAGGGCCTTATCGTATACTCTTATACTGGAGGAACGTTGGAAAAAATATATGCGACGGGTTATACGTACTTCGTCGTAGATGATTTTAACCATAAAAAAATGGATTTGAACGGGGACAATTTAAATGATTTGACGATTATCTTGCTCCGTCGTAATGAATTTTTCACCGTCAAAACATTCCAGTTCAGCGGAGGGAGCTTTAAGGAAATCGGATCGCTGGATTTGGACAGTCAGGCCCTAGGTGTCTACAATGTTGTCGCTGGCAAGGTGGCTCAAGGTAGACAGGGGATCATCATTGATACAAAAATTGCCGAGACCACTACGGTATCCAATGTTATTGTGATGGATCAAGGTAAGCTCAGAAAGCTCAATCTCATGGATGTTACCTTCAAGGATGCTACCATTGCCAGTGGTGATGTGGACGGTGATGGTATTCTCGAATTTGGGAACTTGGAAAAGCCTAAAGGCTGGAGCAATAGGCCGCTGGATGAAGTTCCGTATTTTGTATCGTTCTATCAGTGGGACGGGGCCAAAGGGACGATTTTTAAACAGCAGCAGTATCGAGATTCTAACGAGCAGGTCTACTTCAGATTACCGAAAGAGCTGCATGGCAAGGTGACTATTGATCCGAAGGTTTCCAGGAAGGGTAGCTATTTGCGATTTATTTTGGAGGATACAGACAAAACAATAGCGGAAATTAAATATTTCTCATTGTCACAATGGGAGCGAAATAATGAAGGCTATAGCCAATTGTGGCGAACGAATGCACAGGTAATTGGCATTAAGCGATCCAGTGAACTGGAGCCACGTAAAACTATTAAAGACAAGTTGGGGGAAAGGAAGGTAGAGTAGAGTGAGTAAAGTTTTAATCATGGAAGATGAGGAATCGATCCGTAGCTTTATTGTCATTAACTTGAAACGTAACGGCTTTGAGGTGCTGGAGGCGTCAGAAGGACATGAGGCTCTGAATATTTTGAACACGGTGCGGGACATTGATATCGCGCTGCTTGACGTAATGGTGCCGGGGATGGACGGCTTTGAGGTGTGTCGGAGAATTCGGGAGACGAATGAGCGTATTGGCATCATCTTTCTGACAGCCAAGGTACAGGAACAGGATAAGGTGTATGCCTTGTCTGTAGGAGCTGACGATCATGTGAGCAAGCCTTTCAGCCCGACAGAGCTGATTGCCCGTATTCAATCGCTATTGCGCCGTGTGAACGTACATCGTGAAACAGCAGCTAAGGTGTCCTTTCAGTCCGGTCCGTTCACGCTGGATTTGATAGCTAAGCAATTTAAGAAAAACGGGCAGCTGATCGAGCTGACACCGACAGAGTTTTCTCTGATTCAGTTTTTTCTGGAAAAAGAAAATACACCGCTCAGCCGTGATGTTCTACTTGACCACGTATGGGGCAAGGAATATATGGGCGATCCGAAAATTGTAGATGTGAATATCCGACGTCTGCGGCAGAAAATTGAAAACAATCCTTCCGAGCCGGCTTTTTTACAAACCGTGTGGGGACATGGATATAAATGGAAGGGTCAGTCTCAATGATCAAAAGGGGGATTGGCCGACAGATTGTGCTTCACTATTTTTTTGTAGTGTTCCTGGCGCTTCTGTTAGTAGAAGTCATATTTATGTTTGCACTCCGGTCATATTATTATGACACCATTTATAAAAAGATCGAAAACCGCATTCAAACGGTAAGTGAATTTGCATCCAAATTCAAGGAGTCCGAGCAATCATTACAATCGTATTTGTTAGATTTTTCTCTGCCCAAAACCGAACTACAAGTGCTTGATGAACAGGGGAATGTAATTGATAACTCGACAAATTTTGCTTCAGATCTAAATGTGCAAACAAGTGATGTGACACAAGCCTTAGCTGGAGATACAGGTAAATGGATCGGAAAGCAACCCAGTACGGGGCAGCAGGTGATGGCGGTATCTCAAAAGCTGGACAATATCGTCGGAGATCAGGTGTATATTATCCGGTATACGACTTCGCTGGAATTAGTAAATGACAAGTTGTTCATTATTACACTATTTTCAGTGGGAGTCATGGCAGCTGTACTGATCATTGTATTTGTAGTGAGTACAGGGCTTGCCAACTCTATTGTCAGACCGATTAACAATATTCGCGACGTATCTGCTCAGATGGCCCAGGGGCGATTTGATGCACGTATCAAAGGCGATTATCGTTATGAGCTGGGAGAACTGGCATCGACGTTAAACTACATGGCCCAGGAGATTGTCAGAACCAATCAGATCAAGGATGATTTCATTTCTTCCATTTCACATGAGCTGCGTACGCCGCTTACTTCCATTAAGGGCTGGAGTGAAACATTGAATTCTGGCGGGTATGACCCGGAAGAGACAAAAATCGGAATGCAGATTATTTCCAAGGAAACGGATCGCCTAATTGGCTTGGTAGAGGAAATTCTCGATTTTTCCAAACTGGAGCAAAATGCCATGAAGCTTGTAATGGGAACAGTTGATCTTCGAGAACTTTTACAGGAAATTATGCTGAACGTATGGGCCAAGGCAGAAATGAAGCAAATTAAGCTCCAGCTGGATTCCGAGGAAGCGGCTTATCTCGTTCATGGAGACGGTAACCGTCTAAAACAGGTATTTTTGAACATTGTGGATAATGCCATCAAATTTTCGCATGAGAGCTCGATTATATATCTGTCTCTTCAACGGATCAAGGGCAATATCGAGGTATCGGTGCAGGATACAGGGATTGGAATTAGTGAAGAAAACCTTGCCAGAGTCAGAGATCGCTTTTTCCAAGTAGACCACCAAAATGGGGGAACTGGTCTGGGTCTGGCTATCTCGCAACAGTTTGTTGAGCGACACCATGGTCAGATGCTTATCAGAAGTGAACTGGGCGCTGGGACTACCATTACAGTTTCATTGCCAGCTTTGCAAGCAGAGTCATCTGTAGAACCACCACAGCTCCCGGAAGGGCAGATTTAAAGCCTAATGTAAGATAGCAAATATAAAAACAGCCAGTCCTCACTAAACAGAGGGCTGGCTGTTTGAACTTTAGGGAAGAGTTATGAAGTAAAGCCTTCCGCACGTAAGCGCGTGTTACGCTCGTAGACTTCTTTTAGCAAACGAGTAGTTTGCGGCCGTACTGCCATTTTCCCAAATACTGTCTCATTGGGTCCGATTACCACAATTTCGCTCGGATTACCTTTAATCACTGCGCCATCACGAATCACAGCACCTTCACCGATGATTGCGTGCTCGATATGCACATTGCGCCCAATACGTGTGTCAGGCATAACGATACTTTCCTTGATGGTTGAGCCTTTTCCCACTTCGACGCCACTAAACACGACGGAGCGCTCAATTTGACCTTCGACTTGGCAGGAATCATGCAGGAGGCTACCCAATGTTTGCATTTTACGACCAGGCACCTTTTGCGCGCTCAGCCTTGTGCGGCGTTCACGTGTATACATCGGCCAATCTTGACGCTGAAGGTCAATTGCGCAATTTTCCTCCAGTAAGTCCATGTGGGAGTCCCATAGGCTTTTAACTGTACCTACGTCCTTCCAGTAGCCCTGGAATTCATAAACGTATAAAGATTCTTGATCCGCCAGCATTTTAGGTATAATATCTTTGCCAAAATCATGACTGGATTGAGGGTCCTGTGCGTCTTCCAACAGGTAATTTCTTAAGTAATCCCATTTGAAAAGGTAAATCCCCATAGAGGCCAAATTGCTTTCCGGTTTTTCCGGTTTCTCAGCAAATTCGGTGACGCGCAGATCCTCATCGGCGCTCATAACACCAAAACGGTGTGCTTCATCCCAAGGAACCTCCATAACAGAAATGGTTGCAGCAGCCCCCTTTTCTTTATGATAGTTCAGCATCTCGCGATAATTCATATAGTAAATATGGTCACCGGATAAAATAAGCACATGCTCTGGATTTTGGCTGTCAATATATTCGATATTCTTATGAATAGCATCTGCCGTTCCTAAGTATTCAGCGTTACCTGTATTATAAGAAGGAAGCAGGGTAATTCCTTTGTCATCCGTTTTTGTAAGACCCCACGGAGTTCCATCCCCAATATGCTCGTGCAAGGATTCCGCCTCATATTGCGTCAGTACACCTACAGTATCAATGTTTGAATTTACGCAATTACTGAGAGGAAAATCGATGATTCGGTAATGACCGCCAAAAGGTACGGCGGGTTTTGCAATCGTTGAAGTAAGGGGAGCAAGACGGCGTCCCTCTCCGCCTGCCAGCAGCATGGCAATGCATTCTTTATTAAACATTTCGTTTCCCTCCCGGTTTAGTTGTCTGTTGTAGTACATACATAAACGGTATGGGGTACTCTTGAAACCATCAGGTATATAAGATTCCCCAAAAACTAAGGTTTATTTTTTTCCTAGTCATTTTTCTGTTCATTGTGGCTAGAATGGGGTAATAACTCAGGTCAGCTTTGACCCAAAAGCGAATGCATTACCGATTCATACATTTTTACTTACAAACATAAAAGGGTGGTGACGTGATGACAGACCAAACTCTTCCGCAACAGACGATATCATCGGAAGATATTTATTTGTTTCATGAAGGAACGCTTTATCATAGCTACCGATCTTTGGGTTCCCACCTTACTGTGGAGAACGGAGAACAGGGCGTTCGTTTTACGGTCTGGGCTCCTCATGCTCTCCATGTCGGGCTTGCTACAGATCGCAACAACTGGAATGGGGAACAAGATTCCTTATATAGGGTTCCCAAATCCGGTTTTTGGAGTCGTTTTTTTCCGGGGATATCCCAAGGAACATTTTACAAATACGACATTACAGGCCCAAATGGTGAACGATTTCTAAAGGCAGATCCTTACGCTGTACGTGCTGAAGTGAGGCCGGCAACGGCTTCAGTGGTAGCTTCACTGGATGGTTATGTATGGAACGATGCGGCTTGGCGCCGCAAACGTAGAGCCCCTTATGGTAAGCCTCTACATATATACGAGCTTCATTTAGGCACTTGGAAGCAAAAAGCAGACGGTACGTTTTATACATACAGGGAGATAGCTGAGCTTCTCGTGCCTTATGTGACTGATATGGGGTATACACATATTGAGTTGATGCCGCTGAGTGAGCATCCGTATGACCTGTCATGGGGCTACCAGCTCACTGGATATTTTGCACTCACAAGCCGTTACGGTGAACCGCATGATTTTATGTATTTGGTGGATCGTTGTCATCAGGCGGGAATTGGAGTGATTATGGACTGGGTTCCGGCTCATTTTGCCAAGGATGCTCATGGCTTGAGACGATTTGACGGATCACCGCTGTTCGAATATGCAGACCCGCTCCTTGCGGAAAAGCCGGGTTGGGGAACCCTAACATTCGATTACAGCAAGCCAGAAGTACGTTCTTTTCTGATCTCCAATGCATTGTTCTGGATGGATGTGTACCACATTGACGGTCTGCGTGTGGATGCAGTGACGAGTATGTTGCGGCTGGATTTTGAAAAGCAGGAAGGACAATATTGTCTCAACTCCAAGGGAGGGATTGAAAATGAAGAGGCTATTGCCTTCCTTCAACAGCTGAATGAGACGGTATTTCGCTATTATCCATATGCACTCATGATGGCAGAGGAGTCGAGCGCTTGGCCGATGGTGACCTCCCCAGTAAGCGATGAAGGACTCGGTTTTAATTACAAATGGAATATGGGTTGGATGAACGATACACTTGATTATATGGAAACAGAGTTTCATCAACGACCCGAGCGCCATAATTTGCTGACATTTCCCATAGCCTATGCGTACAGCGAGAATTTTACACTGCCATTGTCGCATGATGAGGTTGTTCATGGTAAAAAGTCGCTGCTTGATAAAATGCCCGGCACATATGAGCAAAAATTTGCTGGACTACGGGCGCTTCTTGGCTACCAGATGACCTCACCAGGCAAAAAGCTCTTGTTCATGGGAGGGGAATTTGGCCAATTTATTGAATGGAAGGATGAGGAGCAGCTTGACTGGTTTTTGCTGGACTATGATAGTCATCGATCTTTGCATGCATATACGAAAGCACTGAATCATTTATATCTTCAGGAAAAAGCATTATGGGAGTTGGACCATTCATGGGATGGCTACCAATGGATTGAAGCTGAAGACCGTGGGCAGAGTGTGATTACGTATTTACGTAAAGGCAAAAAAACGGGGGATACGCTAGTTGTTCTCATTAATTTTCAGCCCGTGCAAAGAGATAATTATCGCATTGGATTGCAAAAGGCAGGGAGCTATATGGAATTGCTGAACAGCGATCATAAGGACTTTGGGGGGAGTGGTCAGCTCAATTCCGGAGTGATACGAACCTCCAAAATTCCTTACCACGGACAGCTACACAGCCTGGAGGTGACTATTCCGCCCCTAAGCATCGTTATACTTAAGAAGGCACCACGTAAGTCTAAAAAAGCAGATTAACCCTATAAGGAGGAAGCACATATGAACATTTTGTTTGCGGCAGCAGAAGCACATCCATTTATTAAAACAGGCGGGTTGGCGGATGTGATCGGTGCATTACCAAAGGCACTGCGTCAGGCAGGGTGCGACGTCCGAATCATCTTACCTAAATATGCAGGCATTCCTGATATGTATAAGAAGTCTCTACGTCCGGTAACGGTCAAGCATGTGGCTGTAGGCTGGCGTGATCAGTATTGTGGAGTAGAGGAACTGACGTTGGACGGGATCAGAGTTTATTTTATAGATAATGAATATTACTTCGGCCGTGACGGTATTTACGGTTATATGGATGATGGAGAACGCTTTTCCTTCTTCAACCGGGCGATTCTGGAAGTGCTGCCTGAACTGGATTTTCGACCGGATATTGTGCATTGTCATGACTGGCATGCGGCGATGGTTCCATTGCTTCTAAATGCTGATTATCGGCATTTGCCCTTTTACAACGATATTCGCACGGTATTTACGATACATAATCTGTTGTATCAGGGTGATTTTCCGTATGAGGTTTTAACGGAGCTGCTTAACTTGGATGGAAGCTATTTTACCCCAGAGGGTGTGGAGTATTATGGCAGACTGAATTTTATGAAAGGTGGGCTTACTTATTCGGATCATGTCACGACCGTGAGTCCAACCTATGCAAAGGAAATTCAAACGGAATTTTACGGATACGGACTGGAGGGGCTACTTCGTAAATTAGGAGAGCATGGACGCTTAACGGGGATTGTAAACGGAATTGACACTAAAAGTTACAATCCTGCCACAGACAATCTTATTTATACGAAGTACCGTACTAATCTGGCAAAGAAAAAGGAAAATAAGATTGCTCTGCAAAAGGAGCTGGGTCTGCCGGTGCGTCCAGACCTACCTATGATCGCGATGGTAACCAGGCTTGTGGATATGAAAGGGCTGGATCTTGTAACGAGAGTGCTTGACGAAATCTTATATTATGACGATATTCAGTTTGTCGTGTTGGGAACAGGGGACCCTGCTTTTGAGCACTGGTTCCGGGAAGCAGCGGGACGATATCCTCTGAAAATGTCAGCCCAGCTTACTTTTAGCGAGCCACTCTCACGAAAAATATATGCGGCAAGTGACATGTATCTTATGCCATCGAGGTTTGAGCCTTGTGGAATCAGTCAGCTGCTGGCGCTTCGTTATGGAAGTATCCCCATAGTGCGAGAAACTGGAGGGCTGAACGATACTGTACAGGCATACAATGAATCCACAGGCGAAGGTAACGGATTTAGTTTCACGAACTATAATGCACATGATATGCTGCATACTATTCGTCGTGCTATTCATTTTTATCGCCAACCTGAGCATTGGAATAAGCTTACACAGACGGCCTTTGCAGGAGAGTACAGTTGGGATGTATCGGCAGAGGCGTACATGGATATTTACCGTTCGCTAGTAAAGAGCGATTAAACAGGGTAGGAAACCATATTTATGCTAATAAAAAGGGAATCTCTCTAGCCTATTGTTGGCTAAGAAGATCCCCTTTTTTTCTATGCTCAGTCGCCCCCGCCACCACAGCTACTACACGAAGAGCAACTGCTGCACGAGGAGTGGTTTCCGGAATCACCTGAATCGTGATGGGAAGATCCTCCATTATGAGAACTGTCATGGGAGGAATGATGGTGCGAGTGATGTGTATCCCAGTTCGAGCAACCGCTGGCGGAACTACAGCCCGATGAGCTGGCTAGTGCGGCACTGTTTGCAGAATCTGGGTGCATGTGTATGGCAAATTGGTCAGGCTTATACCATGAATACCACACAACAGCCAATAGCAGATAGTCAATCTGTAAATAGTTGACTTTGGGCAGCTGCTTGCCCTCAGGGTCATCTACAGCTTTTTTTACCCGCTCACGGAGGTGGTGTACTATCTTATGAACTGCTTGTTGTGAATTGCCCATATTCTCACGTATATTCCATCGGTCACCTACTGGCTGCGCCGAAGCTGACAGTTTGTAATAGTGTGAAAGCTCACCGTTCGGTAGTGGATGATTAAAAAATGTGCCCCACAAACTGGCGCTATAGCGATTCCAGCCAAAGCATTCTACATACAACCAGTCAAACCACGCCCGCTCCTCTGGCATTGGCTGAGAGCCGCCCGAATGGGGGGCATGATGAAGCATACGGCCAAAAAAAGCTTCCGAGAACTGCTGGTATTCGCGCGTAAACATTAACATTTCATGCCATAGCTCATCCACGTCACTACTGAACATAGGCACTTGATTCATAATCGCGCATAGCATGAAATATCGTTTTAGCTCATGCCAGCGCCACTCATATTCTTGTTCCGTCAAACTAGGATGGGCTTCCATGACACGTTGCTTTACGTTTTGAGCATAGGAAGCTGGAATGGAACGCTCTAGCAGCTCTCCCAGCTCTGTAATCTCTAGATAACGCTCCTGCGAGAGTGACGAAGGAGATGGGGAGCTAAGGAAAAATACATTCCGGCGGCGAGTGCTTTTGTTGCCACGATTCCTGCGTATAGCACGAAATATGAACCAAAAAATGATGAGGTCAACCACAATAAACAACGTCCAAAAGCTGCTCATACTGTTCATGATGGCACTCCTTTCAACAAGAAGAGGGTATTTCCGATTTTAGTTTTTGCTATTCAGTAGGGCAAATTCCTTTTTAATCTGTGCCAGCAGTTCAGAATTTGTGATTACATCGCAAGCAGTCCATGCCAAGGTTCTGGCCGCCAAGAGCATTCCTTCCATTGCGCGGTCTTGCATTGCCAAATCACGGAATTCTGGTGTATGCAAGGCATGCTTCTCGTCAATAACTTGAATGTACGGATGGATCGCAGGACAATGGAGTGATACATTTCCGATATCCATAGATCCATGATCTTCGCCTTCTGTAATATTTTCTTGCGCAATGCCCGCCTGTATTAAATTTGCAGTAAAAGTGTCAGAGAGTACACGGTTAGTCACCATTTCATCGTAAGAAGTCTCATAATTGGAGGTTTCCAAACGACAGCCGGCTTGTAAAGCAGCTCCTTCAGCAATTTGAATTACCCGGTGGGTAAGCGGGTTTAGTTCTTGCCGCGTAGCGGCTCTCACATAAAACTGGGCTGAGGCGTAATCAGGAATAATATTGGCAGCCTGCCCACCTTGATTAATGATGCCGTGGATACGTACTGTACTTTTCACCTGTTGCCGAAATGCATTGATCCCGTTAAATGTTTGAATCACCGCGTCCAAAGCATTAATCCCTTCGTGTGGACTGGCAGCGGCGTGAGCAGATTGACCAAAAAACTCAAATTGCACAGCATCGATCGCCAGCGATTTTCCTGATTTTTCGTAGCGGTCGAAGGGATGTGTCATCATCGCTATATCGCAATCATCAAACAATCCAGCCGCTGCCATCGGAACCTTGGCACCGCGTGTTTCTTCGGCAGGCGTGCCGTATACACGTACTTCTCCACCAATCTCGTTGATGATCGATTTGAGACCAACGGCAGCGCCTGTACTCATCATACATATCAAATGGTGCCCACAGGCGTGTCCCAACCCTTTCAGGGCATCGTATTCTGCCAAAAAAGCAACGACGGGTCCAGGCTTGGCTGCTTTGTAAGTAGCAATAAAGGCTGTTTCTATACCCAATACGGGTGCCTGAACATCAAATCCGTGAAAAACAAGTTCCTCTTTTAAACGGGCAGAGGCCAGAAATTCCTCGTTTCCAAGTTCAGGGTTTGCGCCAATATATAGCGAAATGTCCTTAAACCGCTCGGCATGCTGCTGAATGGTGTGTTGAATAGTCTGTTTAAAATCCATGCTGAAAACTCCTTTATATAAGCTGTAATGTAGGTCGTGCGAGAGATGAACTAAATTTGTACTATAACATTCATTGCATAATCATGCATATTCATTTATAATGACACAATCTTATTTATTATAAAGAATTTAAGGAGAGAAAAAAAGATTGAAAAAGGCATATCGTTTTACCGCCCTGGTTTTGACGGCGGTTATCTTGCTGTTGGCTGGTCTTCCCATGCTCAATGCATACGGAACGGAAGCAAAACCACAGAAAAAACTTGTAGTGGGCATGAGTGCCGACTTCCCGCCGTATGAGTTTCATAAAGTTATTAACGGTGAGGATAAAATTGTCGGGTTTGATGTTGAGATTGCGAAGGAAATCGCCAAGGATCTGAACGCAGAGATGGTCCCAGAGGACATGAGCTTTGATTCCTTGCTGCCTGCTCTGCAAAGTGGTCGTGTAGACTTGGTACTGTCCGGTATGACACCGACGGATGAGCGCAGAAAGAGCATTGATTTTTCGGATGTGTACTATCACTCCAAACAAGTCATTATGGTACGCCCGGAGGATAAGGACAAATATTCGACGATGGCTACTCTGAAAGGAGAGAAGCTCGGTGCGCAGAAGGGGAGTATCCAAGAAGAAATTGCACAAAAAGTGCCTAATGCTTCGGTAACCTCATTGGATAAAATATCCGATCTGGTACTCCAGCTTCGGACCAAGCGTATCAATGCGGTTGTAATCGAAGATACCGTTGCTAAAGGATACACGCTAGACGGTACTGTAACACTTGCCAAGGCAGTACCTGAAGATGAAGGTGCAGAAACTGCTGTAGGTATCCGTAAGGGAAATACTGAATTGCTTGCCTCAGTAAATAAAACGTTGGCTCGCCTGAAAGCGGACGGGTCGATTGAGAAATTTTCTACAGAAGCGAGTGCACTGTCTGCCGACAGACAGGTTTCTTCGAATAGTATTGTAGATATATTTATGAAATATCGCAGTTTTTACGTTACGGGTATCGGCTACACTCTATTGCTGTCTGCGCTTGGAGTATTGTTTGGATTCATTATTGGTCTGATCATATCCTTGCTGAGGATGAGTGGAGTTCGTATTATCGAGTGGCTAGGAACCGCATATGTGGAGATCCTGCGCGGAACACCTATGCTGGTACAGCTCATGATCATTCATTATGGAGTTGCTTTGACGCTGGGTGTAAATTTTACGCCACTCCAGTCCGGTATAATTACATTGTCTCTGAATAGTTCGGCATATTTGGCTGAAATTTTCCGTGCGGGTATTCAGGCCGTAGACCGTGGACAGATGGAAGCTGCCCGCTCGCTCGGGATGGGCCGAGGCAAAGCAATGCGTCATGTCATTTTACCGCAAGCATTTAAATCTATATTACCTGCTATTGGTAATGAGTTCATTACCATCATTAAAGAATCATCTATTATTTCGACCATTGGGATGGTGGATATTATGTACCAAGCCCAAGTCATTAAGAATATCACCTATGAAGGATTAAGTCCGTTCGTAATCGCAGCCGCTATTTATTTTGTAATGACGTTCAGCTTATCCAAGCTGTTGGGTTTATGGGAAAGGAAGTTGAGAGCCAGTGATCACCGTTAAACAACTGCGTAAATCGTTTGGTAAAAATGAAATTTTAAAAGGTATTGATATAGATATCGCCAAAGGTGAAGTCGTCGTCATCATCGGCCCGAGTGGTTCAGGAAAAAGTACGTTTTTGCGTTGTTTGAATCTGTTGGAACAGCCAACAGAAGGGGAGATTTTGTTTGAGGGTGAGCCGATTACGGCCCGTGGTCATAACATTAATGCGACCCGGGAGAAAATGGGAATGGTTTTTCAGCATTTTAATCTGTTTCCGCACAAAACGATATTGCAGAATTTGACCCTTGCACCAACGCAGGTGAAAAAGCAGTCGGGGAAAGAAGCAGAGAAAATCGCGCTGGAACTCCTGCGAACCGTAGGTCTTGAGGATAAAAAGAACACCTACCCGAACCAGTTATCCGGCGGTCAAAAGCAACGTATTGCGATAGCACGTGCCTTGGCCATGCAGCCGCACGTAATGCTGTTTGATGAGCCTACTTCTGCTCTGGACCCTGAAATGGTTGGAGAGGTTCTAGATGTAATGAAGAAGCTCGCTGAAGGCGGCATGACGATGGTGATCGTCACACATGAAATGGGCTTTGCCCGTGAGGTAGGGGATCGGATCATCTTTATGGACAACGGGCAAATTATAGAGCAAGGCACGCCAGAGCAAGTTTTTGGTACACCAAGCCATGATCGTACTCGTTACTTTCTTGCTAAAGTACTGTAAGAAAATGCTTTTATAAAATATTGACATAGCCCTTCTCGTGACGATGGTTCACGGAGGGCTTTTCTTTTTTTGTCACCATATCTCCATATTTTCGTAACAAAAAACGGATTCTTAATGACAAAATTGTAATGAGTGTAGTATGATATTCAAGGTTCCCAACATTTTCATGCAGATAAGGTTACAAAATTGTGATATTATGCAGGAAGCCAAAACTTACCGAGGCAGCACTTATGATAATAAATACTCAGGTGCTGGACTCAAACTATGGGAAGTGCGGGGGATGTAACAACGGCCATTGTTCCAATACATCATAAAAAGTATGGAATATGACCTAGGGGTGAATTGCGCAAGCATAGGGCTTCTCCTGAGCCCGAATCCGACAGCTAACCTCGCAGGCACAACAGAGGAGGTACATATCTTTGAAACGCTTAAAACATATTGGAAAAGCTATGAAATTTGCGGTGCTTGCCGCAGCAATTGCAGGGCTGGCACAGACAGCTGGAGTAGCAGATGCTGCTTCGCTTCATATTGCTAAAGAAGGCGACACCTTCTTTTTGCTTGCTCAACGTTATGGAGTATCGGTAGATGAGTTGGCAAAGGCTAACCCGAATATTGCAGCCAACAACATATACGCAGGTCTGGAGATTAAAGTGCCAGACGAAAAAAGTGTAGAGGCGGCTTCGGATTCGAAGCCACAGCTTCTTACGGAAAAAGCAACCGCGAATGAGAAGCCAACAATTGAAGCATGGGGTAAGACATTCAATTATAGTAAAGTGGTTGATGTGAAAGCAACAGCATATTCTGCCGCCGCCGATGAAAACGGCAAATGGGGTGCAGTTGATTACTATGGTAATCCGCTTAAGCTAGGTACTATTGCGGTAGACCCGAAAGTCATTCCAATGGGAACCAAGGTGCTCGTTACAGGCTATTCCCATCCCGGCTTGCCGGATCATTCTTTTGTGGCCGTGGCCCGTGATCAGGGCAGCGCCATTACCGGGAAGCGGATTGATATCTTTATCCCTGGCAATAAATCATTCGTAAACGACTTCGGTTTTCAAGATGTGAAACTGTACGTCATTGATAAATAACATTCTGCCTAGATGTGTTTTGAATAACATAATAAATATTATGTAAACTTACTATTGTATCGTACAACATATAATTCGTAACTGGGACTATATTTTATCATGGCTGGTTGCTTATCGTAAAAAAAGGCTGTCTTACAAGCAGAAATATTCTGCTCGTCAAGACAGCCTTTTTACGTAGTTGGAGTTTATCGTCGAAGCTTAGCATACTTTTATTGTTGTTCCGATGTGTGAAGCAGCCGGGGGACTGTGACGAATTTGTAGCCCTTAGCTTTTAGAGAGTGGATTAGGCCCGGCAAGGCTTGGACAGTACCTTGCAAATTAGAACTTTGGCCTCCACCTGCATGCATTAAAATAATGGAACCAGGTCCGGTAGCCGGGATTACGTTACGTTGAATTTGTGTTTTGCTTAATCCCTTCCAGTCTAGAGAATCCACATTCCAATTGACAATCATGTATCCATGACGACGTGCCCACTGGATTTGAGGTTCCGTGATTTCACCGTAGGGCGGTCGTATCAACTTAGGTCGGAAGCCTGCGCTCGCTTCTAAAATGCGTTCTGTTTTTGTAATCTGGTAGCGGAATCGTTCGGGTGTGGCCTTCCTGAAATCCGGATGAGTATAGGAATGATTTCCTATAGCATGACCCTCACGGATGATACGGCGTATGATCCCCGGATGTTTTTCAGCACGATGACCGACGATAAAAAAAGTAGCTTTGATGCCGTTTGCGTGTAATACGTCCAAAACCTGCGGCGTATACCTTGAATCGGGCACATCATCAAAGGTTAAGGCAATTTGGCGGGTGTGCGGGCCGCACATTTTAAAAATGTCCGCATGCTTTTTTCGCAGCATCGCTAAGGTTGGAGCAGCTCGATCTTTTCTTGGATGTTCAGTAGTAGCGGCAGCAGCTTCCTTGGGATGGGGCGTTCCAATATAGGGAGGCGTGTCCGCGTATACGGGAAAACTTGAAAATGCTAGTAACAGCGCTAAACACGGCAAAGCTCTCCTGTACCGCATTTATATTCCCCCTTTCCGTGCAGTGATACCTAGTGGTGCTCTCAGCTATTATGTACCTGTCCTATCAAAATTATGCTGCTGATGGAGTGAAGCCCTACACAACTGAAGATTTCGTAAGTTTTAGTCATACAAAGGATTCGGTATACCGTGATAGCTGGTGTATAATGGGGAGGCTATCTATAATGATACAGACTGAGGGAAGGATGGATAAAAGTGACCGACTTGTTTACTCCTTATCAATTAAAGGGGCTTTCATTAAGAAATCGGATTGTCATGCCCCCCATGTGCCAATACAGCGTGGAGGCCAAGGACGGCAAACCGACGGAATGGCATTATGTCCATTATGTAAGTCGCGCGGTAGGAGGGACTGGGCTCATCATAGTGGAAATGACAGCAGTTCATCCGGATGGACGCATTACGGATCGTGATTTGGGCATTTGGAGTGACGAACATATTCCTGCATATCAAAAAATTATAGAGGAAGTCCACAAGCATGGTGCCAAAATCGCCATTCAATTAGGCCATGCTGGGCGCAAGGCCGAAGACGCCGAGTTACCTGTAGGTCCGTCCTCGATCCCCTTTAGTGAGCGCTTTAAAGAGCCGCACGCTTTGACGAGAGCAGAAGTCAAGGAACTGGTTCAGGCCTACAAAGAGGGGGCGCGCCGAGCGGTAGAAGCTGGATTTGACACGGTAGAGATTCATGGCGCTCACGGATATCTGATCCATCAATTTCATTCCCCTTTAACAAATACTAGAGAAGATGAGTATGGGCAGGATTTGTCACTGTTTGGTGTCGAGGTCATACATGCTGTTAAACAGGTGCTTCCTGCTGATATGCCTGTGCTAATGCGGATATCTGCCAAAGAATATGTACAAGACGGATATGATGTTGAATACATAGCAGCCATAGGGGAACGATATCGTGATGCGGGTGTGGACATTTTCCATATTTCTTCTGGTGGTGAGGGTCCGATTGGCTCTAGCGGAGGCCCGTCTGCGCGTGCTGGTTATCAGGTGGATTTGGCTCATACCATCCGTGAAAAGCTGAATGTGCCTGTCATTGCTGTCGGCTTATTGGATGATTATGAGGATGCCCGTCGAGTCGTTCAGCAGAATGAAGCTGATCTGGTAGCTATAGGGCGTGCTATGCTGCGTGATCCCTATTGGGCGCTGCATGCATCACGTGAGCTAAAAGTACAGGCGGATATTCCAGAGCCTTATTTACGCGGCTTTTAGATAATTTTGAAACCTCTTTGCAAAGCTTGCGTAAACATGTGTACAGAGCTTAAAATTTAAGCATTCAACTCTAGGAGGAACTTCACATGTCTATTTTCAAACGACTAAGAGATCTTACAATGTCCAACATTAACGCCATTATCGACAAGGCAGAAGATCCAGTAAAAATGACGGATCAATACATTCGTGATATGCAAGAGGATCTGGAAGACGCAGAGAAAGCGGTAGCTGCTCAAATTGCGATTGAAAAGAGATTCAAACAGCAATATGAAGAACAGGCAGCTTTGGTGAAAAAACGCGAAGAACAGGCTCACACGGCTGCAAAAGCACAAAATGTGGATCTTGCTCGCCGTGCATTGGAAGAAAAGAAATCTGCCGAGCAAAAAATGAACGAGTTCAAAGCTGGTTATGAGCAAAATAAAGCTGCAGCTGACAATCTGCGTGGTAAGCTGGATGAAATGCGTAGACAGCTTACAGAAATGAAAAACAAGCGTGAGACACTGGTTGCCCGTTATAACGCAGCTAAAGCACAGACTGAAATTAACAAAGCGATGAACGGTTTTAGCTCTGATACAGCAACAGCCGGATTGAAGCGTATGGAGGAAAAAATGCTGCAAGCAGAAGCACGTGCTGAAGCGAGCAACGAAATGGCTTCCAAGGAAAAATCGCTGGATGAAGAATTTAAAGAGCTGGATAAGAAAAGCGCGGTGGACGACGAACTTGCTGCTTTGCTGAAGCAATACGAAAACAAATAAGAACTTTTTTAAGTATTGCTGTTAGTGTAATCTCAGTAAGCGAAGGAGAAATGTTTTCTCCTTCGCTTTTCCCTGCCTAGGGGCGTAAATCAATATATGTAGTCAAGAAGATGTGGAGGATGGTAACAGATGCATTTTTTGGAAACGATGAAAGCGATGCTAGTATGGACGGGTGCGGGAGCTATTTTGCTGTTCGTATTAATGTATGTCGATTCTTTATTTACAAAGTATAAGGATTTTGCCGAAGTCAAAGCCGGAAATATGGCCGTAACGGTACGAATGATTATGAAGCTGATTGCACAAGGATATATTTTATCAGGTTCGATTGCTACAGCTAATAATTTACTTGAAGCGCTTGTGTATTCTGTGATTGCCTTTATTATCTTACTTGTTTTGGAAGTGATTGTGCGTCTGCTATTGCGGTATTGGGCTCAGTTTGATCTGGATAAAGGGACCCAGGAAGGTAAAATTGGTTTTGGCCTGTTTTCTGGAGCGTTGCATTTGGTTGGTGCCTTGATCATTACTGCATGCTTCTAGGCAAAGAAAGGAGAGCATAGGACCATGAGTGTATGGAAACGAATTTCGAATCTATTTGCCAAGCCTGAACCGCCGAAAGCGGAAGAAAGCATGCTTGACTTACATCCTGGGGATATTTGTGAGGTATCACTTGTCACCTATGAGGTGGTAGGTCGTGTACATAATCGTGCCCGGAATGCCGTTGTTTTGACGCTTCAGGATGGTAACCAAGTGAGTTATCTTCATATCGAGGAACGAGAAACACTGCAATTCGGACTATATCAGGCCATCGACGGCAGACTAGACAACCCGGAGGAAGTACCAACCATTTTAGAGCTGGATGATACAACTTATCATTTGGAAGAACAGTATTTTGGGAATGTTACCGTTATGGGTCGTGCTCCTTTCCGACAGGGTGGAGAGCAATATGTTTGGCAGTACCAGTCTGATGATTACCATCTATTGCGGGTAGAGTGGCAGGACGGTCGCTTTATGCTTTATGAAGGAGAAGAAGTGATTACCGGAGACGTCAAAGTTATTCGGGCAAGCTAGGAGAGGGTTACACATGAGCAAACGCACCTGGCATTATGCACTAAAGGTCATTGTGGCGCTGAGCTTGTTTATATCCGTGCTAAGCGGCTGCGGTGCGCCAAATGTAAAAGATACGTATCCGCTGGAATCCGTTAGTGGTAGTGGGAATTCGACCTCATACGTGTATCGGGCAGCAGGCAAAACAGTTCCCGAAGTAGCGGAGGAATTGAAAGAACAGCGTACACCGGAGCAAATATCACCTCAAAGCAATGAGCGGATGTTTCTGGTATATAGCGATGAGTGGTATCATTTGCAGCAAGATCCAGCTAAGAAGGAAGATACACTCATTGAAATTGATAGTAAAAAGTATGTCGAGCAAAATTACAGTTCCAGTTTTCTAAAAGGATACTTAACTGCAACCGTGCTGGATGCTCTGTTCGATTCATTGCGGGGGTCTGGCTCCTATCGAGGTTATTCGAGCAGAGATGTATACCGACCTTCACAAGGACAATATCATGCTCCAACAGCACAGGAGAAAAAAGCGATCCCGCCGATAACGGTGGAGCGAAAAGGTTCAGTTACCCGTAGAGGAAAAAATTCGGATTCAAGCGTCGGATCAAGTGGAAGCCTATTCGATAGAGGCTCCAGCAGTTCACCGAGCAGAGGCTCGATTTCACGTGACCGAGGCAGCAGTGGCGGTTCCAGTATATTTGATTCACCACGTAAATCGTATAGTAAGCCTAAAACACGCAGCGGATCAGGTAAAATTAGTCGGCGAAGTCGAAGGTAATGAGTTATGTTTGCGGAACTGTGGAACTGTGTTGCACAGTTCCTTTTTTTTTAACATTTACTAATGTAAATTGAATGGATGTTCCCTCACTTCGATTTTATAGTCGTCTACTTTGATCTGCGATCAGAGCTTATGTGCTCAATGCCATCCTCTTCAATGATGTTGCTTTTCTTGATATGGAGATGACTAGCTATCCTTTCTATAGCACCCATCCGTGGTTCAGAAAGTCCGCTCTCCCAAGCTGAAATTGCTTTATTGGTAACCCCAGCGATCTCAGCAAGCTCTTGTTGAGTTAATTGATATTTTATACGTAATTTTTTGAAATTGTCACTTAAAGCCACTTTAATCCCTCCACCCCAAATTAAGTAGATTATAACCTTGATATCGAAAAAAAACCAACATCATACATTGGCAAAAAACAATGTCACTCCTTTGAGGGGACTTTTTTTAGTACAAAAGGATGTAGAATTTGAAGAAAAAAGCTAAATGGAAAAAAATTTACCTCACACTGCACAATAATTACCAGTTTACTAGATTATTTCATTGCCACATCTATTAGTAAAATATACAATTACATCAGGCGAAATAGGAGGATGATGTAACTGTGTTATCTGCTCTTTTGTATATTTTACTTGGTTTTTTCGATGCTTTAGCGGCAGTTACTTTGGTCTTGAAGCTTTATATGCTTCCTGTGTGGGAAAATCGAAGAAAAATACTTATCTATGCAATTGGTATAGCTTTGTTTTCCTATCTCATGAGAGAGGTTATAGCCATGCCTAGATTAGATTTTCCGCTTCAGTATTTGTTAATGGTTCTCTTTTTAAGATTTGGTTTGGGGATCAAAACATATCTTGCAGCTTTTTCTGCTGGTTCTGGTCTAACAGCTTATATTAACCTACAGCTATTTGTATATATTTTTGCGAATTTTTTCGGAGTAGCACAACCTGATATTATTAATAATACTTCTGGCTCTTCCATTTACGTTATACAGCTAGCTTCTATTTTTACTGCGTACTTCATTTCTTTTGTCATGGGGAAATACAACTTTGGTTTCTCATTTATCATTCAGCCCCCACATGATTTTTTGAAAAGTGAAAATTACCTAACACCCCTTAATAAAATGTTCATTATAGGCTCCCTAATATCATTTGTCACTATTCTTGTTACTTTGTATATGCTCTATAAATCCAATACGATAGGACTACTTTCCATCTCATTGCTGACTTTTGGAATATCGTACTTCTTTTCAGAGAAAGGAGATTACGAGGATGCTAGAAACGCTATCGAGGCACATCGCATCAGAAATAAAGAAAGCTGATCCTGACGGACCTACAAGTGTAGAAGTGATGGAGTATGCGATTGGTATAAAAATTACCGAAATTTCGGCAGTACTAATGGTCGCAGTTATAGCCTGGATAACAGGGCATTTTTGGGGAGCATTACTTGCTCTGGCTACGATCATGTTTGTAAGAAGATTTTCAGGAGGGGTACACTTCAGCAACCTTACCCTTTGTGTCTGTTTTACAACGGCCGTATGTGTAACTATACCTTTTGTTTCCTTAAGTTTATCAACATTTTTGATAATTAATGCTTGTTCATTATTAGTGTTTGTAGTATATGCGCCCAATCATTTTATCTATATTAATAAGACCAAATATCACAAATATTATAAAACGATATGTATTTTGGTTTGCATATTAAATTTTTTTGTACAATCTCACATAATATGTTTATCTATAGTTATACAAGCATTCAGTATTCTTCCTTTATGGAAAGGAGGTGAGCGAAAATGGATAAGAAATTGGCGAGAGCTTTAAGTATAAGCCTTGGTAAATACGCTAACGAGTCTACTAAAAAAGAAAAAACAATATTTGGCGCTAAATCAGTACCAGCTGAGTTGAAGAAAACAGAAAAGAACTGAATTTAATGGAAGAGGGAAAGCGAATCCTAGCCACTCAATTGCTTGATGACAATTCACATGGAAATTGCTCTTTTTTTTGTGAGAATCACCTAGTTGCGATTGAATTGTGGAAGCCTAAAAGCAATTATCACATCCCGCTTTTTCATACTTCTCATGGAAGATTTACAGTTCCCACCACCCTCCATGAATGTTCCGTAGGCTTACCCACTTTTTGCAATTTGGACGGATCTAATTTGGTTAACATAACACAAGTGGACAAGATTGTTACGGGAGATTATGGAGGGGGGCAGGTTATTTTTAAAAATCAAGACATTAAAGAAAGTATAAATTCAGCAAATTTATCCCGGTGGAAACAAATATATGAGAATGCAATGAATGCCGATAGAGAAATTCGTTATATTTTCGGATCGGAAATTAAGGTAGTGGGTAAGGCAGCGGTGAGCGGTTTTTTTAAGGTAGGGAATATGCTTAGTGTGGATATGTGGGAGCCTAAAAAAAATTATTATGTACCGCGTTTCCACTCTGGAGATCGCTCTTATACAATCGGGCTAACGGCCCAGGCTTGTAGGGAAGCTTTTCCGTATCTATATCCAGCTTATAAAGACACCCTGATCAATTTAGAATTGGTTTGTGAGATTGAGTGTAACGCATTTGGAGGTTTGGTACGATTCGCAGGATCCGACTTCACTTGCTCTATGTCTCATAATAAACTTAAAGCACTTAAAAAATTGTGGAATTGACCCGTGAGAATTCAGGGGTCATTTTTGTTACCATATTTATATGAATAAGTCAATAATCAGTTAGACTAGGATAAGCCGGACAGTCTCGATTTAATTCGACATATTTCCCGTTTTTAATCATCTTCTATGTGATAAAATTTGATTATGAAAAAAATAACAATCTTTTAAATTAAGGTATAAACAATCTACATATAAGAAAGGGAGGGTGAAAACAGGATATATATTGTAAATGCCGGCATGTACAAAAGGCCCGAAGGAAATGCCTGTTTGTCAGGCAAGTTCCCACTCATATAAGTCCTCAGCCTTACACTCCAATATTCTAGAAATGAGGACTGCCGCCTCGAATGACATTTTGTCACGTCCCGCGATCCAGTTGGATATTTGTTGCCGCGAATATCCAGTTCGTCGGGCGAGCCAAGATTGAGTGCGTCCATGAGATTTGAGCTCCTCTTTCAAAAGGCATTTCCCCCGAGTAAGTTTTTGCACCTTACTTGCTCCTAACAGGGGAAAGTGTTTCGTTCAGAAGTATACAGGTAAATTAGTTTTTTATCAATTATATTGTGGAGTTGATTGGATGGTCGCAGATAAAAATGAAAATATCACTTGCACTAGCTCTTATACAATAAAGATGGCACGACTCGCTTCAGGATATGGTGAGTTAGTAGCCTGCAATATACTTGGTATGTCGATGAATGAATTAAAACATATAGAGGAAGATTCCTCTGATTTAACAATAGCTCGAGCGCAGCAAATGTCCTCGTTATATAATGTTCCAATAGATTCAATTTATTTCGGTAAAAATGATACAACCTAGAGAAATAACGTAATCTTTTGCAAAATCAAAAACTAAAATCTACCCAAAACAGCCGTGATATGTTATTCAGGCTGTTTTTTGGCGGATCGAGACTTGCCGTAATCCAAATAAACGCTGTCCGGATTTGCCAGATAACGGTTTTAGCGTTATAACAGAAAGAGGTATTTTTTTAAAGAACGGAGTGAGAACATGAATCAGACGCCATTAAACACAGAAAAATTCCAACGTAAAGCAGTTAAGGTGGAAGAGGCACAAAGCAGGATAGCTAGCTATGTTCACCAGGGAGAAAGGGAGGATGTAGGGCTGGAGCAAGCGCATGGTCGCTATCTGGCAATGGACTTGACTGCACCACATCCGTATCCCCGCTTTCGTCGCTCTGGTATGGACGGCTATGCCATTCTTGCCTCTGACACTGAAGTCTGTTCGACCGGTCAGGAAATCTGGCTACGCGTGATTGATGAAATTCCTTGTGGCACCGTATCGGATAAGCGGGTGGAGACGGGAATGGCAGCCCGAATCATGACAGGAGCACAACTACCTGAAGAGGCAGACACGGTGGTTATGCTGGAGGCCACACAGCTGCGTGAGGAAAATGGACAAGTATACGTTGGCTTGAAGAAACGTATGGAAGTTGGCAAAAATGTGACGCAAATTGGTCATGAGATTAAGGAAGGTCAGCTTTTGCTCAGTAAGGGAACTTACATCGGAGCAGGACACGTCTCGGTATTGGCTACTTTTGGTGTACATCGTGTGCCTGTTTATAGGAAGCCAAGGGTGGCCGTTTTCTCTACAGGCTCAGAATTGCTCGCAGTGGACGAGCCGTTACAACCAGGGAAAATTCGAAACAGTAATACATACATGCTGGCATCTCAAATTAAAGAGGCAGGAGGAGAGCCGTTCATTCTGCAAGCCATTCATGATGATTTGAACCTTGCCCGTGCTTCTGTCCGAGAAGCGATAGCAGCCTATGATATCGTGGTTACAAGTGGTGGAGTATCGGTGGGAGATTATGATATCATGGGTGATCTCGTACGACAGGAAGACGTAAATATGCTGTTCAACAAGGTTACGATGCGTCCAGGCAGTGTAACCACAGCCGCAGTAATAGACGGCAAGCTGTTATTTGCACTTTCAGGCAATCCCGGCGCATGTTTTGTGGGTTGTGAGCTGTTTGTAAGACCGACTATTCAAATGATGTTATCTTCGGCACATCCATATTTGCAAACCTGGACGGCAAAGCTGGGAGCAGATTATACGAAGGTAAATAACTACACTCGCTTTGTACGCAGTTCTCTAGAGATACGTGGCGGGCAAGTATATGCGATTCCTGCGCGAGCAGATGAATCCAGTGTCATGGTTACGATTAAGGACAGCGATTGTCTGATCGTAATTCCTCCCACAACAGAAGGCTTGCGCGAAGGTGAAGAGGTGAATGTACTTATGCTTCAAGGTGGACAGGTGACGTGAAAACAAAAAGTCCATTTGTATGTCAAATCGTCGGCTTCAAAAATACAGGAAAAACAACCTTCCTCGGAGGTTTAATTCGTTATATACAGCAGTCAGGACTACGTGTAGCAGTGATCAAGCATGATGGACATGAATTTGAGATGGATCATGAGGGAACAGATACGTACAAGCACCGACAGGCAGGCGCCGAAGGCGTAGCGATTGTCTCGGCAGGGAGAACAGCCATTTTAGAGGAACATAGTCGGCCTGTGATCGGACTCATCCGACATTTTCAGGCCTATGACTGTGTGTTGCTGGAAGGCTTCAAGCAGGAAAATTACCCGAAGCTGATCATGGTGAGGGAACAATCAGATGCCCGACTTGTTCAGGAGCTCGCAAATGTACAGGGAGTAGTCGTTTGGAAGAACCACATGGATTGGGCTCAGGGTTACTACTCAGATAAAAAAACGGTGCAAATATTTCCTGCCGATGCCAGCGATCCGGCAGGCCGCTGGCTACTCGAACAAATTCAGAGACACAGCGCAGGATTCCAGACAGAGCAGGGTTGAGAGAGCCATTAATCGGCTGAGTCAGTCCGAGTCTCTATGCGCCGTTCGATCGCCTGAGACATTGTTTTGTCAGTCAGGTGGGCATAGACTTCCGTTGTTTCTGTCGAAGCATGACCCAGCTGTTCTTTGGTTTTGTAAATATCATTTTGTAAATAATAGTCAGTAGCAAAGGAATGACGGAGCTTGTGAACGGTCAAATATGGCTTGCCAAACCGCTTGGCATACTTGATGATCATGGCTTGAATCGCTCTTTTAGTCATCCGTTTGCCCTCTGTACTGCCGTTGGGACGCGCGACAAAAAGAGCTTTTTCTTTTTTTGGAGCACGATAACGGGTATGTCTTAAGGATAAATAAAGTGTGAGATCATCTTTGGACTGCTCGCGGAAATAGACTGGCGTTTTAAAAGTTTCGTCGTTATTTCCTTTGCGGTACACATATAGTAATTTATTGTTGATATCGAGATCATCGATGTTCAAGTTGACGATTTCGGATACACGCAGTCCTGAATTCAGTATAAGACTTGCGATACAGGCATCCCGCTCCTTGTTTAATTCATAGGAGTACAGGGCTTGCTTGTTGTTAGCCAAATCTTGTCCGTAGCCTTCATAAATATAGCCGATAAATTCAAGCAGTTCATCCTCTTCCAGTATTTTTCCTTTGAGCTTAGCTGCTGTATCCTTGGGCTTATGTACACGTTTAATTTCGACTTTGGCCATAATATTGCGCTTGAGCAATGGATAAAAGTTTTCATCCTCAGCAATTTGACTCAAATAATGAAAGAGTGAACGCAAGGACGATAGCTTACGTGAAATGGTGATACGGGAATTGGAGCCTTCACTTTTAGTAGACAGGAACAAGCGAAAGCCTGTAATGCTATCCATATGAAGTGTCTCTAATTCTTCTAGCGTAACTTGGGCATTCGTGTCTCCAGCAGACAAGCCTTCCGAGCGAAGCCATGAAAAAAAAGCTTCGTAATCCCGCACATATTCCAGCAAAGTAGACGGGGAGAGGTCGGGAAGCTTGTAATCCATAAATTGCTGTACGTACCATGGCAGATCCGGCATCTTTTCATCCAGTTTGCGCCGGTCGATGATCTTTTGTATGTTCATAGGGTCCACCTCGTCCGGTCATAATATATGTATTTTAGCATATTTTGAACAGCACTGGATGGGAAGTCATGAAGTAAAGAATGAACTGAACCGCCAAGAGAGGTGAAAGCATGGGATTTAATATCAAATCAGAATTGAAGCTGTCCATAAAGAGTGTACCAGAGTCGCAGAAGGACATTATTGTGCAGCTCATGCAATTTTATTTATACGATTTCACAGACTATCTGCGAATTGATGTCACTGAGAAGGGAACATTTCCGGCTTATCCAGACCTGTATCAATACTGGACGAGTGGTGAACAAAAGCTGCCATTTCTGATTTGGAGACAGGATATTCCTGTGGGCTTTGCACTCGTTGACAGAATGTCTAGCAATCGAGAAGCTGACTATTACATGGCGGAGTTTTTCGTCCTTCGTCCTTATCGGCACAACGGTGTAGGCACCTGGGCGGCTCATGAGCTGTTTGGACGTTTTAACGGGCGGTGGAAGGTGACGCAGATGAGCACGAATAGACCAGCTCAATCCTTTTGGCGTAAGGTAATTGGAAGCTATACGAATGGTGATTATAGGGAGCAGACACATCCAGTACGAGGGAATGTAAGTCAGTTTTTCAATACATGAAAAATTCAAAATAGTAAACAGCGAAGAAAAAGAGCCGAGGAGAGTATTCTGTTGGCTTTTTTTGTTATCCATTCAATTCTTCTATCTATCCTAAATTGCTCCAATTAGAACCTAGATTGATTCTATAAAAACGTAGATATACAGTTGCTTGTATCGTTAGTTTAGGGTAAGGAGAAGTGGAACTGTATTCTACAGCCCATTCATGGTAAGATAAGGATGTAAGTATATAAATTCAATAGGAAAAGAGGGCAATATGTTAGAGAAATGGGTTCAAGAACTAAAAGATGGTGAACAAGAACTGATTGCGTGGAGAAGACATCTGCATCAGCATCCAGAGCTTTCTTTTGAGGAAACGAATACATCTGCATTTATTGCCGGTCAATTACGCTCTTTTGGTATTGAGGTCAGAACAAATGTCGGCGGTAACGGGGTGCTCGGTATTTTAGAGGGTGGCCAGCCAGGTAGAACGATTGCGTTTCGAGCTGATTTTGATGCACTTCCCATTCAGGATGAAAAGGAAGCGCCTTATAAATCGACCGTTCCTGGCGTTATGCATGCCTGTGGACATGATGGGCATACGGCTGCGCTGCTAGGTGTGGCACGAGTGTTAAGCCATCACCGTGAGACATTGAAGGGAAAACTTGTGTTTATTTTTCAACATGCCGAAGAAAAACCGCCTGGCGGAGCCAAATTCATGATTGAGGATGGCTGTCTGGATGGGGTTGAAGCAGTATATGGTATTCACCTTGCATCGGAGATCCCACTGGGCAAAATCGGATTAAAGAGCGGGCCGGCAATGGCCGCTGCTGATGCGTTTACAATTCAAATCAACGGCAAGGGCGGACATGGCGCCAGACCGCATCAGACAGTGGATTCCATCGTTATTGGAAGTCAAATTGTAAACGGATTGCAGCAGGTCGTGAGTCGCAGAGTGGACCCTATCGAATCAGCAGTACTAACGATTGGAGTATTTCAAGCAGGTACTGCCTTTAATGTAATTGCAGATAAGGCGAAAATTGCAGGGACTGTCCGTACGTTTAATAAGGAAGTGCGCAAGGAAGTCGAAAACGAAATTCGTAGTATTGTAAAAGGTCTGGCTGAGGCTTATCATGCAGGATACGAAATCGATTATTTGAATGGCTATCCTGCTCTGGTGAATGCAGAGGCTGAAACTGAACGTGTGCGTGAACTCGTTAGTAGAGTGTATGGAGCAGATGCTTTTTTGGATTTAAAACCGGCCATGGGAGCAGAGGATTTTGCCTATTATTTAGAGCAACGACCTGGAGCTTTTATTTATGTGGGCGCTCGCAATGAGGATGAACGAACGCATTTTGCTCATCACCATCCTCGCTTTGATTTTGATGAGCGGGCGTTGCTTATCTCAGGACATATTTTTTTGGCACTGGCGCTTGAATATTTGCAATAATAAGGATCTTTTAATGACTAACAATAGCATTCATGAAAGCTGGAACCGCGCATAGCGCGGTTTTTTGCTGTAAATTAAACTAGCTTGACACTTGTAAAGAATGCAAAATAAAGTGATTAATTCACTATATGAAAAATTCATAATAATAATTGTAAAAGGTATCAACTGTGAGTGAAAGATCTTTCTCATATTAGAAGTTATCAAGCAGGAGATCATATTACATTATCTAGATTTTTCACACAAGGAAATGAGAAAAAGATGACGAATCTAATGAGCAGACACATATGTAAGCGCTAACATCGGGGTGCTGTATATCTTTCAGATTACTGGAGGTGAGCTTAATAGAACCCATGTTCGATATGACTTACCCATTCAAATGATAACGGAGAAAAAGGAGGTTGAATTCATTGATTAAGGCGAAAAGCAGGTTAAGAATTGCATGTTTGGCGCTTGTAGTAGCGGGTGCTTCCTGGACAGGCATGACAGCACCCACCCATGCTGCTCCGAGTGACGATTATACTTGGAAAAGTGTCGTTACAGGCGGTGGAGGTGGTTTTGTACCTGGTATTATTTTTAACGAAACAGAAAAGGATCTGATCTATGCCCGTACAGATATTGGAGGAGCTTACCGCTGGAATCCTGCCAATGAAAGCTGGATTCCGCTGACGGATTCTGTGGGCTGGGAGGATTGGAACAAAAATGGTGTCGATGCACTCGCCACCGATCCTGTGGAGCCGAATCGTGTGTATATAGCTACAGGTACGTATACGAATTCCTGGGATAAACATGACGGGCAAATTATGCGCTCCACCGATAAAGGGAATACATGGCAGACTACAAAGCTTCCCTTTAAGGTAGGTGGCAATATGCCAGGACGCTCGATGGGTGAACGTCTGGCAATTGATCCGAATAAGAATAATATATTATTCTTCGGAGCTCGAAGTGGTAACGGACTATGGAGAAGCTCCGACTTTGGGGCCACCTGGAGCAAGGTGAGCAGTTTCCCGAATCCGGGGACGTATGTACAGGACCCCTCCAATGAATATACCAGTGACATTGTTGGTTTAGCCTGGATCACCTTTGACAAAAAAACAGGCTCCTCCAGTAAAGCAACTCAAACCATCTATGTGGGTGTTGCGGATAAAAAGCAAAGCGTCTACCGCAGTACAGATGGCGGGACAACCTGGTCCGCTATAGCGGGACAGCCTACAGGCTATTTGCCACATCACGGCGTGCTATCGTCAGATGACAATCTGTATATTTCATATAGTGATGGAGCTGGACCGTATGATGGAACCAAGGGTGAACTGTGGAAATTGAATACAGCTAGTGGACAATGGACAAACATTAGTCCCGTTGCCAGTAGCAGCGCGGACAATCATTTTGGGTATGGTGGACTGACGGTGGATGCCCAGAAGCCCGGTACTCTTTTGGTTGCAACCTTAAATGCCTGGTGGCCGGATGAAACGATTTACCGCAGTACGGATAGTGGGGCAACCTGGAGCCCTATTTGGGAATTTGATGGTTATCCGACTCGCAAGCTGAAGTACAATTTGGATATATCCGCTGCGCCTTGGCTGACTTTCAATACCAATCCTGCTCCGCCGGAAGTATCGCCCAAGCTGGGCTGGATGATTGGAGATCTGGAGATAGATCCATTTAATTCAGATCATATGCTGTATGGAACAGGAGCTACGATTTATGGCTCTAATAATCTAACTAATTGGGACAAGGGAGGGAAGCTGGATATTTCGGTAGCCGCTAAAGGAGTCGAGGAAACGGCGATTTTGGATCTGGTAAGCCCTCCTACTGGAGCTCCTCTGGTGAGTGCAGTAGGGGATGTCTCAGGATTCAGACATGATGATCTGTTCAAGGCTCCTGCTAAAATGCTGGATAATCCAACCTTTACAAGTAGTGAAAGCATTGATTATGCCGAGTTGAATCCTTCTTTTATGGCCCGGGTGGGTAAAGCGGACTATAAAAAAGATCCAAATGCCAAATCCATCGGATTATCCAATGATGGCGGAGCGAACTGGTACAAAGCGAATAGCGAGCCTTCAGGTACAGTAGGGGGAGGCAGTATCGCTGTAGCGGCAAATGGTAATGGATTGCTATGGAGTACATCGGACAAAGGTGTGTTTTATTCCAAAACCGGGGGCAACTCATGGACAGCAAGCACGGGGATTCCAGCCAATGCAAAAATCGCCTCTGACCGAGTAAATCCTAACAAATATTACGCGTTTTCTGCTGGAAGAATATATGTAAGTGTTGATGGAGGCGCATCCTTCACCGCATCCACAACTACTGGGTTACCAAGTGCAGGGAACGCAGATATTGGTGCTGTACGAGGAGTGGAAGGAGATGTATGGTTTGCCGGAGGCTCCGAGGACGGAGGGCCATATGGTTTATGGCATTCCAAGGATTCAGGTGTTACATTCACCAAGCTTGAAAATGTGCAGGAGGCGGATTTTGTAGGCTTTGGCAAAGCAGCACCCAATCGTACGAATGCAGCAGTGTTTATTGTCGGTAAAATGGACGGCACGCGTGGATTTTATCGTTCGGACGATGCTGGCGCAAACTGGGTGCGCATAAATGATGACAAGCATCAGTATGCTCGTGTGACTACAATTATTGGGGATCCTCGGGTTTACGGAAGGGCTTATCTGGGAACGAATGGGCGCGGCATTCTGGTGGCAGATCGTGTAGGGGGGGATCAGCCATCGACTGGGCAAGCAAGTATTACACCGACGGCTGCAACTTATGGAATGGATCACAGCAATAGCTATATTACTGTCAAACTTACACTTAACGGTAATACTCTAGATGCGATCAAGCAGGGGAGCATCACACTGAGCAAGGGTGAAGATTATACAGTCAATGAAGACACAGTCGTTCTCACCAACAAGTATTTATCTAAACTTCCTAAAGGAGAGACAACGCTCAACTTTCATTTTAGTACAGGCAATGATGCGTTGTTCACGATTACGGTGAAGGGGGATACGCCAAGTGAGCCGGGAACAGGTGAGGGCGTCCTGAAGGTGCAATCCTTTAATGGAAATGTATCTGCAACAAGTAATATGATCAGTTCCAAGTTTAAAATAACCAATACAGGAAGCTCGCCCGTTTCCCTAGCAGACGTAACATTGCGCTATTATTACACCATTAACGGGGAGAAATCACAGAACTTCTTTACGGATTGGTCAAGCATCGGTACAGAGAATGTGATTGCTAACTTCAGAACATTAACCAATGCGAAGCCAGGTGCAGATTCCTATGTAGAAATTGGTTTTAAGTCGGCAGCGAGTTCTTTAGAGCCTGGTCAAAGTGTCGAGCTACAAACGCGGATATCCAAAGCGGATTGGAGCAGTTATACACAAACTGATGATTATTCCTTTAATCCTACAGCAAGCAGCTTACAAGATTCTACTAAAATAACCGCTTACCTGTCTGGGATCAAGCAATGGGGAATTGAGCCCTAGATCCATCCTCATAAAAATAATCTTAAGTCAGCCGCTCTAATGAGCGAGTTGGCTTTATTTTTTGAGATCGAGTTCTCCTCAGTTTTTTCTGAAAATAAAGCAAGTTTTAGTTGAAAACAGAAAGAGTAGGGAGTTAAAGTTTTAAAAAAAAAGATTATTTCACTATATGAAAAATTCATAATAATGAAAAACTCCTTCTCGCATACCATCTCCAGAACACAAACACACCACCTTAAACAGAAAAAAGATATCAGTAGAACGTACGTTCTAGTTTTGTTTAAAAAGAAACGCTTATGTCCTTAAACACAAGCGCACAAATCTAATTCTTATATTGATCATAAACCTCAAGTAAGATGGCGGGATACTGAAATTAACAGTGTCATCGTAATGACATTCACAATCGTAGAAAGCAATACGGTCTGAGCCGCAAAATCGGTTTCATTTTTATACTCTTCTGCCAAAATACTTGTGTTAACGCCAGTAGGCATACCTGATGCAATGAGCAGTGCTTGAGCGGGAATTCCTTTCAGACCTAGGAAAAACACGAGCATAAAACCAACTATAGGACCCGCAATCAGGCGTAATACCATACTGATGTACACGGCTGTCCGGCGCAAATGGAAAGGGTACTGCACAATTTGCGCTCCCAAAGTAAGCAGAGCCACTGCGACCATCGAATGGCTAATATAATTTAAAGGCTCAGCGAGTAAATTAGGCAATGGACTGTGTAGTAGATTTAGAAGCAAGCCTAGCACAAGCGCATAGGGTACAGGCATTTTCAAAAAATTAATTAAAATTTTTCGTGTATTGGCCTTGCCATTTTGTACAACAAAGGTACCGTATGTGAATGTAACAAAGCTTTGAAAGGTCATAATCAGAGCCTGGACGGATATGGCTAGAGGATCGCCTTTAAACACCAACTGATTAATTGGCAGACCATAATTCCCTGAATTATCCAACATTACACTGTTTGTAAAAGCCCCACGCATGCCGGGGCTGTATTTCAGAGATCTGGCAACAATAGTGCTGATTACGTACAAAATAGCTATGTAAAGAGCATAAAAAAGTGAAACCTCACCCATGAGAATTAAAGAAATTTCAGAGTGATAAAGACCAGTAAACACAACTGCAGGGGTGATATAGTAAAAATTGATTTTAGCTAAGGTATACAAATCCAGCCGGAAAAAATATTGCATGATACAACCAAAACCAATTAGAACAAAAATAGGTAAAACAACGTCTAAAAGAATGGTGCCGAACATGTCTGTCTCCTCTTCTTTCTAGGATGCGAATGTAAAGATTAATCTATAAAATGCATGTGCATTTTCCATTATACTGTGGAAATAGATCCGAGCATAATAAAATTTATTGTAATGGATTAGCCAACAGCCTCTACTAATGCAACACTAGTTAAAAAGGACTTCATATTTAGCTTGTAGAAGCCGTTAATATATGTAGGTTACAAATCAACCTGGTCTTTAACTACAAGGAGGAATCGCATCATGAGAAACACATGGACAACTTTATTAGCTTGTATACTGGTCCTGGGACTGACAGCGGGAGTCGCTGAAGCCAAACAGGGGCATGGAAAGGATCATGAGAACAAACAGGAAGCAAAGATGTCTGACAAAGACCGGAATGAAAAGAGCAGTAAAAAAGAAAAACACGATGAAATCAAAAAGAATAGCCCTGTTGCAGTAACGGACGATACATACGTCGAGTCCAAAGATCATCATGATCGCAAGGGACACAACGGGTATAATGGTCTGCTTCATGCAGTAGAAAATACAAAAGATAAGCCGGCAGGAGCGGTTATTGCGAATCTGCTGCTTACCAAATATCCGGAACGTTTGACTCCGGAGCAGGTAACTGAACTTGAATTGATCCGCAATTCTGACAAAGCTTTAACCAAGGCTGCTGAGCTACTGGCTGAAAACGGAAATGTAACAGATGCCGTTTACATGCAGGAGGAGGCAGTATTGGCTGATGTGTCCAATCTGGAAAGCTATAAAAAGCTGGATGTATTCTCGAAGAAGGCTGGACGGTCATCAGGTATGAAGCTGTTTGTAAATGGTAAAAAGTACAATGCCGAACCGATTAACCGCAATGGTACCACACTTGTACCGTTCCGAACAGCTTCAGAGGCTTTGGATGCCAAGGTTTCCTGGGATCCGAAGGAAAAGGCAGTTACTGTCACTCGTAACGGTGTTTCCGTCAAATTATTCGTAAATAGTGCCAAAGCATATATTAACGGCCAGCCGTATTCTATCGAGCAGCCAGCATCCATAGAGGACGGAACCACAATGGTACCTGTAAGGGTAATCGGAGAGGCGCTAGGGGCGAATGTTAAATGGGAGCCTGAGAGTCAGTCCGTTGTTGTATATGAGCAGCCGACAACATCGGAAGCATTATAACGTACTGCCAACAAAAAAATGGTATATACAGAAAGGGCGCCTGACTGAATGTCAGGTCCTTTTTTTGTTTTGCTTTCCTATTTTGTGCCGAGCTATTCGCATTATATGCCGGTCATGTGTACAATTAAATTTTATATATCTAAGAAAAGGGAGTGTCATAGATGGATTTAGGATTAACGGGGAAAGCAGCCTTTGTTGCAGGTTCAAATAAAGGACTTGGCAAGGCAAGCGCACGTGAATTGGCACGTGAGGGTGCAAATGTTGTTATTTCACGACGAAATGAAGCAGAGCTTCAGCGGACGCAGGCTGAATTACAGGAAACAGCGAGTGGTCGCGTTGAATATGTAGTTTGTGATGTTACCAAGCCTGAACATATTTCCCAGGCTATCCGCCGTACAGTTGATTGGTTTGGCACCGTTGATATTTTGGTCAACAATGCGGGCGGTCCTCCCGCGGGCACCTTTGATGATTTTACAGATGAAGTATGGATGCAGGCCTTTGAGCAAAATTTACTTAGTCATATCCGGTTGATCCGTGAGGTGTTACCCTACATGAAAAAACAACAAAGCGGTAGAATTTTGAATATCGCCTCCTCATCCGTTAAGCAGCCGATTCCAGGCCTGATTATTTCCAACACACTACGCACCGGGGTCACTGGATTGGCGAAAACATTGTCAATGGAATTAGCCCCTTATAATATTCTGGTACATACTGTAGCACCAGGGAGAATTGCAACCGATCGCGTACGCAGCTTGGACGAGCATCGAGCTGAAAAATCTCATCAGACGACGGATCAAGTTCGCAAACAAGCAGAAGAGGACATTCCACTTGGAAGATACGGAGAGCCTGAAGAGTTTGGTAAAGTCATTGCTTTTCTGGCGTCGTCGGCTTCATCCTATTTGACTGGCAGCACCATTCTTGTGGACGGTGGCATGATTAAATCATTATAAAAAAGAAGCGTGCCGGCATCAGGTTTAAAATGGGTGGTGGCACGCTTCTTTTTTATAAGTTGTTTAGAGTGAAGTTGAATTCGCTGACTGATCAGCTCTCACGGCTTGGAAGCTCGCAACCCTCATCGGTACATACACCACCTGCATCCTGTTTGGACGAGCTGCCGCTGATCATAGTGAAAGGTGAACGTTCATCCCATGCTTTTTGAAGCGCATCGTGGAATACCTCCTCCGGCTGAGCACCAGAAACAGCGAATTTTCGATCAAATACAAAGAATGGCACACCCTGTACGCCTAACTTAGCACCTTCAGCTTCATCAGCTCTAACTTCATCTGTAAAGCGGTCACTGGCTAAAATAGCAGCGGCTTCGTTATGATCCAAACCAACCTCGGCTGCCAACGATGCCAGCACTTCACGGTCCCCAGTATGCTTGCCTTCCATAAAGACGGCCTGAAATAAACGCTCGCTTAGTTCCAGCATTTTGCCTTGTGTGTGGGCCCAATGCGTTAGACGGTGAGCATCAAGAGAGTTTGTCGGCACCATGGCATGAATATTGTACTCCAGGCCCGCAGAACGTGCGTTTTCGGTCATGCGATCATTCATGGCATGAGCCTCTTGCAGGCTGACACCATATTTTGTTGATAGTTCTTCATTAATCGTTTTACCACTATCTTTCACAGCGTTAGGGTTCAATTCAAAACTCTTGAATGTCAATTGAACTTCATCGCGGTGTGGGAACTGCTGTAGGACTTGCTCCAAGCGGCGTTTGCCAATATAGCAGAACGGACACATATAATCAGACCAAACTTCGATATTCATTAGGGAAATGCCTCCATGTATACATATTTTATTGAGCAACTGGGGTGAATCAACCTACTTTAGAGTAGTGAAAAGGTGAAACTTAATTAGTTACAAAAAGAATTATACGGCTAAAGTATTCGACTTGCAAATAATTAATACTTGTCAAAAAATAAATGCTGTGATATTTTATATCTGTAACCGGTTACACAAATGGAGTTGAGCCTACAATATGACAACAATTAAGCAGGTAGCTAGTTTTGCAGGTGTTTCTGTAGCGACCGTATCCAGAGTTATTAATGAAACTGGATATGTCCATGAGGATACACGGCGAAAGGTTGAAGCTGCGGTGAAGCAGCTAAATTACAAGCCTAATGAAGTTGCACGTTCTCTGTATAAAAAGAAATCCAGATTAATCGGTCTGCTGCTGCCGGATATTACAAACCCTTACTTTCCCTTGTTGGCTCGTGGGGTGGAGGATCGAATGCAGGAAAATGATTTTCGGATTATCTTCGGTAATAGTGATGAAGATCGCCAAAAAGAATTAGATTACATGGATACTTTTGTTCAGAATAATGTGGTTGGGGTTATTTCATCTACCAATGATCCTACTGCTGACTGTTACGCCAAACTGAAAATACCAGTCGTTTTTCTCGATCGGACTTCCAGTGATAGTCTCTCCGTTTATGCGGATGGAGCTCATGGCGGTCGCTTGGCTGCTCAGGCCATAGTTGCTCGTGGCAGCAGACGAATAACAGTCATACAGGGTCCTGCTCATATTCGTCCAGCACAAGATCGTTTCCGCGGGGCGGTGGAAGAGCTTCAGTATTCCGGTATTGCTTATCATGTCGTCGAGACAACGTCCTTTTCCTTCAAGGATGCTGAATCGTGGGCCAAAGAGCTGTTCAGCAAGTACCCGGATACCGACGGAGTTATTGCCAGTAACGACATTGTAGCTACCGCGGTGATGCATGAGGCACATCGATTAGGAAAAAAAATCCCTGATGATGTTCAAATTATCGGGTTTGATGATATACCATTAAGCAGCTTGCTATTTCCGCCATTATCAACGATCAGACAGCCTGCTTATGAAATGGGCTGGGAGGCGGCAGGTCTGCTCATTCAGTTGATTGAACAGGCGCAAGCGTCGAAATCAAGTGTACCTAATCTTCATACGAAAGTACTTACCTATTCAAGCATACAATTGCCCGTCAAATTTATCGAACGGGAAACGACGAGAAAGGTGGATTATAATGGCTAAAATTTCCGTTATCGGAAGCAGTTCGATGGACCTCGTAGTGACTTCGTCCAAGCGTCCCGGTGCTGGTGAAACCGTACTGGGAGAAAGCTTTAAAACAGTACCTGGAGGTAAAGGAGCCAATCAGGCAGTAGCCGCAGCACGACTCGGCGCGGATGTTACGATGATTGGACGTGTAGGGGATGACCATTTTGGACAACATATTTTACGCAATTTTGAAGAGAATCATGTTCATATTAGCCATGTGAAACCGGTTACACATATGGAAAGCGGTACAGCGCACATCACGCTGGCCGAGGGTGATAACAGTATTGTCGTGGTAAAAGCAGCAAATAACGAAGTTACGCCTACTTACGTGGAAGAAGCGCTTGAAGTCATTCGAAATTCGGATATTGTGTTAATCCAACAGGAAATACCGGCGGAGACCGTTGTCTATGTAAGCGAAATTTGTGCGAAGTATCAGGTCCCCTTGTTGCTGAATCCTGCTCCAGCTCGTGAGGTGGAAGAAAGCGTAATTGCCAATGCAACCTACATTACGCCAAACGAGCACGAAGCTGCCATCATGTTTAGGGATATGAGCCTTCAGGAAGCCTTGCGCAAATATCCGAATAAGTTGTTTGTAACGGAAGGCAGCAATGGTGTACGGTTTTTCGACGGAGAACAGGAAGTTGTAGTCCCCACTTACAAGGTAGAAGCCATTGACACAACAGGTGCAGGAGATACTTTCAACGCTGCTTTTGCGGTGGCGCTAGCTGAAGGAAAATCACTGGCAGACAGTGTGAAATTTGCTAATCGTGCTGCGTCCTTGTCCGTTACCAAATTTGGAGCACAAGGTGGAATGCCAACCCGTCGTGAAGTGGAGGAACAATTATAATGAAGAAACATGGAATCTTAAATAGTCATATCTCCAAAATACTAACGGATCTCGGCCACACCGACTTTATTGTCGTGGCTGATGCCGGCCTACCTGTTCCTGAAGGCGTTACCAAAATTGATTTGGCGCTGAAACTGGGAGTTCCGTCCTTTCAGGACGTTGTTGATGTTATTGCCGCAGACATGGTGATTGAAAAAGTAACCCTGGCCGAAGAAATCAAACAAGAAAATAAACCAGCATTCCAGTATATTATGAATACCTTTACAGAGGAGCAACTAGAGCATTCACAGATTCCTGAGCCGACTGCCGTCATTGAGTTTTGCTCGCATGAACAATTTAAGGAATTAACCCGGCAAGCCAAAGCTGTCATACGTACAGGAGAGGCTACGCCGTTTGCCAATTGTATTTTACAGGCAGGAGTTCATTTTGGGTAAATTAATGTGAATGAAAAAGGGGGGGACAGTATGCAGATTCAAATGAAAGGAATTCACAAAGCCTTTGGAGCCAATCAGGTACTGAGTGGTGTTGACTTTGATCTCCGTGAAGGAGAAGTACATGCTCTCATGGGTGAAAATGGTGCAGGTAAATCAACGCTAATGAATATTTTAATCGGACTGCATCGCCGAGATGAGGGAACGATCATTATTGACGGTCAGGAAACCTATTTTGCCAACCCTAAGGAAGCGGAGCAAAAAGGGATTGCTTTTATTCACCAGGAACTGAATGTATGGCCGGAGATGACGGTGTTGGAAAATCTGTTTATTGGCAAGGAGATGACTTCCAAGTGGGGATTGTTAGATAGCTCTAAAATGAAAGCGTTAGCAAACGAGCAATTTAGCAAGCTTTCAGTAAACCTTCCTTTAAATGGTGAAGCAGGCGAGTGCTCAGTGGGTCAACAGCAAATGATTGAAATAGCCAAGGCACTCATGACGGATGCTAAAGTGATCGTAATGGATGAACCAACAGCAGCCTTAACCGAACGGGAGATTCAAAAGCTGTTCGAGGTTATCAACTCCTTGAAAAAAGATGGTGTTTCAATTGTGTATATTTCCCATCGGATGGAGGAGATATTCACAATCTGTGATCGGATTACCATTATGCGTGATGGAAAAACCGTAGATACTCAAGCGATCCCTGACACGAGCTTTGATGAGGTCGTACGGAAAATGGTTGGTAGAGAGCTGACTGAACGCTACCCGGTAAGAACGCCTGCTTTGGGTGAAGTGGTGCTGGAGGTCAAAAATGCATCACACCAAGGTCTATTTGAAAATGTGAATTTTACTGTACGCTCTGGGGAAATTGTAGGTTTTTCAGGCTTAATGGGCTCGGGACGCACTGAGATCATGCGGTCGTTATTTGGACTAGATGCCTTGGACAGTGGTGAGATACACGTACGAGGGAAAAAGGTGTCTATTCGCAAGCCGGATGATGCGGTGAAACTAGGCATTGGCTTTATTACAGAAGACCGAAAAGATGAGGGCTTAGTGCGGGACTTTTCCATTCGGGAAAACATGGTGCTGACGAATCTGTTCAGTTTTACTTCAAAAGGATTTATTTCAGGCAAAAAAGAGCTGGATTTTGTTAACACATTAATTAAGCGCTTACAAATAAAAACGCAATCGGCTGAAGCAAGAGTTGGCAGTTTGTCAGGCGGCAACCAGCAAAAGGTGGTTATTGCCAAATGGGTGGGGATCGGTCCCAATGTGCTCATTCTGGACGAGCCGACAAGAGGCGTGGATGTGGGAGCTAAACGGGAAATCTACCAGTTGATGAACGAACTGACCGAACGTGGGGTCGCGATTATTATGGTATCCTCAGAACTTCCTGAGATACTCGGCATGAGTGATCGTATTGTCGTGGTGCACGAGGGAAAGATCAGCGGAGAGCTGAGCAGGGAAGAAGCCACACAAGAAAATATTATGACGCTAGCTACAGGAGGACAGTAATATGACAACTATGAATGAAGCAAAAGGTAGCAAAGGCATCCAAATATCACAAATCACACAGAAGCTTGGCCCGTTGTTGGGACTCATTATTTTGGTGATTATTGTATCGGCCTTAAATCCCAGCTTTTTGGAACCGCTTAATATTTTGAATCTGTTGCGCCAGGTTTCTATTAATGCATTGATTGCGTTTGGTATGACCTTCGTTATTCTTACAGGCGGAATAGACTTGTCCGTCGGCTCCATATTAGCACTATCCAGTGCGTTTGTCGCAAATATGATGCTGGCCGGCTTCGACCCCATTCTGGCAATTATCATTGGTTGTGCATTGGGTGGCGTAATGGGTATGGTCAACGGCTTGATGATTACCAAAGGTAAAATGGCTCCGTTTATTGCCACACTCGCAACTATGACTATTTTTAGAGGATTAACCCTGGTTTATACCAACGGTAACCCTATTACGGGACTTGGAGACAGTTTGGTGTTTCAATTGTTTGGTCGTGGCTACCAGTTTGGCATTCCGGTTCCGGCGATTACGATGCTCATTACCTTTGCTGTCCTGTGGATCATTTTGCATAAAACACCATTCGGACGCAAAACGTATGCCATCGGCGGTAATGAGAAAGCTTCGATTGTATCCGGTATTAAAGTACCACGTGTGAAAATTTGGATTTACTCTTTGGCTGGAATGCTGTCTGCATTGGCAGGTGCTATCTTGACCTCACGTTTGAACTCGGCACAGCCGACAGCGGGTACTTCTTATGAATTGGATGCCATTGCGGCTGTCGTACTAGGTGGAACTAGCCTTTCGGGAGGACGTGGACGAATTGTAGGTACATTAATTGGTGTGCTTATCATTGGTACCCTAAACAACGGCTTGAATTTGCTGGGGGTTAACTCTTTTTATCAAATGGTCGTAAAAGGGATCGTCATTGCTATTGCAGTATTGATTGACCGTAAAAAATCTGCATAATACACCTAATCTGCGTAGAAGGAGACACACAAATATGAAAAAGCTTACATTAATCATGACTGCCTTGCTGCTCCTGCTCATGACAGGGTGTTCCCTGGAGCCGCCCGAATGGGCGAAACCTAAAGCTGCTGCAAACCTGAAGGACATTAAAATCGGCTTGTCGATCTCAACGCTGAATAATCCATTTTTCGTTTCTCTCAAAGACGGAGTTGTGGCAGAGGCCAAAAAGCAAGGATTGCAGGTTATTGTGGTCGATGCACAAAATGATTCTGCAAAACAAAGTAATGACGTGGATGATCTGATCCAACAGGGAGTGAACGCGTTACTTATTAATCCGACAGATTCATCGGCGATCTCTACAGTGGTACAATCAGCAAATGCATTGCACATTC
Source organism: Paenibacillus ottowii (assembly GCF_006874425.1). Taxonomy (GTDB): domain Bacteria; phylum Bacillota; class Bacilli; order Paenibacillales; family Paenibacillaceae; genus Paenibacillus; species Paenibacillus ottowii. The sequence goes on along the minus strand of NZ_VIJZ01000011.1, from coordinate 143,645 downwards.
CGGTAATTACGCTGGACCGTTCTGCTGATAAAGGAGATGTCAAAGCACTCGTTGCTTCCGACAACGTCGAAGGAGGACGGATGGCAGCCAGATACGTAATTGATCAAGTCGGAAAAGGGGCCAAGGTCATTGAGCTGGAAGGCGTCCCAGGTGCATCGGCTACCCGCGAACGCGGGAAAGGCTTCCATGAAGTAGCTGATAAGGACCTGAAGGTCATTGCCAAGCAATCGGCTGATTTCGATCGGACCAAAGGTTTGAATGTAATGGAAAATCTACTGCAAGGTAACCCGGACGTTCAGGCTGTATTTGCCCACAATGATGAAATGGCATTGGGAGCGATTGAAGCGATTCAAAGCTCTGGTAAGAAAATTCCAGTCATTGGCTTTGACGGTAACGAGGATGCGCTTAAATCTATTAAGGAAGGTAAACTGACCGCCACCGTGGCTCAGCAACCTGAGCTGATTGGACAATTGGCAGTGCAAGCAGCCAAGGATGTACTTCAAGGTAAAACCGTTAAAAAATCCATTCCCGCCAAATTGGAGCTAGTAGATCAATCTAAATAAAAACGAGCACGTGAACCAATATATTAACTTTTGAACTGATGCAAAAATATGCATCAGTTCTTTTTTTGATGTTTTACGAGGGCGATATATACACATAAAAAGAAGTTTTTAATTTTTGTATTGTAAGAAGGGACGGTAAAAGATAGAATAACAATTGTATGATAATGAGAATCACTATCATTTCATAAATGCATGTAACTAAGGAGGACTAATATTTTGCAACAAAAGTACAGCTTAAAAATAGGAATCACGCTTGGTCTTGTCAGTTTTTTGATGCTTGTATTGGCTGCATGCGGAAGCACAGTTAGTAACAATCAGACCAATGAAAAGAGCGGAACGGATACGCTTAACGGGCAATCCCAAGCGGTTGCCATGCGCGAATATGTGGATGCCACTGGCCAAAAGATCAACATTCCTGCAAATCCACAGCGAGTCGTCACGACACAATACTTGGACGCGATGCTGGCTCTAGGTGTGAAGCCAGTAGGGGCTGCTTCTCATGTATTAGAAGGCGACTACTTAAAAGGTAAGATAGACGGGATTGCTGATATTGGGAACCCGACGAATGTGGAAAAGGTACTGGAGCTACAACCTGATCTAATCATAGCAACGGAAGATACCACGCCAGAAGTGAAAGAGCAGCTGGAGAAAATTGCCCCAACCGTGTCTGTTTCGTTTGGAGGTGGGGATGTATTTAAGCAACTGCAGGATGTCGCAGCCGTGCTGGGTAAAGACAAGGAAGCCGAGCAGTGGATCGCTAATTTCAACAAAAAGGCTGAAGAAAGCCGAAAGAAGCTGGCTGGAAAATTCAAAAAAGATGAAACGGTTACCATTTATATGACCTACGGTAAGAACGCGCTAAGAGTGTACGGAGCGCGAAATGTAGGACATGTCATCTACCGTTCACTGAAATTGAATCCTCCAGAGTACATACGTCAAAAGCTCGCAAAGGACCCGAAGTATAACTTTGTATACGATAGCATCTCGATGGAAAAGCTGCCTGAACTGTCAGGGGATCGTATTATTATGCTGGTTTACGATGAAGCGACTACGGATGGGATGTTGAAGGAAATTGAACAAAGTGCGCTGTGGAGAAATCTCCCGGCTGTCAAAAACCACAAAGTGTATTTCATCAAGGCTGATCCGTGGTTTACCTACTCACCACTGGCTATCGATCAATCACTGGATGAAGCTATCAAGATGCTTACCGCGGGTACTAAATAAATGAGTTCAATGAATAAGAAGGGAGAAGGGATATGCTTAGACGATTTTTCGAGTATTACCGTCCTTACCGGACGTTGTTTATCATTGATTTTACTTGCGCCATCCTAGCTGCTCTGCTGGAGTTGGCTTTTCCGCTTGCAGTCAATCGGGTAGTTGATGATTTGCTACCCAGCGGAAACTGGAAATGGATTTTATTTGCCTGTCTAGCTCTGCTTGGGATTTATGCTGTAAGCGCCGGATTGAATTATGTCGTTACCTATTGGGGACACAAACTGGGAATTAACATTGAATCAGACATGCGTAAAAAGCTGTTTGATCGAGTACAAAAGCAATCCTTTCGCTTTTTTGATAATAACAAAACAGGGCACCTGGTCTCGCGCATGACCAACGATCTGATGGATATCGGAGAAATTGCCCACCACGGACCTGAGGATTTGTTCATTGCACTGATGACTCTGGGCGGGGCTTTCGGTATTATGCTCAGCATTAACTGGAAATTAGCTGTGCTGACATTTATTATTGTTCCATTGATGATTTACCTGTCTTTGTATTTTAGCCGCAAAATGAATGCAGCTTTCCATCGTATGTTTTCTGATATTGCGGATTACAACGCCCGGATTGAAAATAACGTTAGCGGTATCCGCGTTGTTCAGGCATTTTCTAACGAAGCACATGAAATGGAGCGTTTTGCTGAGAATAATGGACGGTTTCGTAAAACAAAGCTAATCGCTTATCGCATAATGGCATGGAATTCTTCAATCAGCTTTATTCTGATGAAGCTGGTCTCATTGTTTGTGCTTGTATGTGGAACATGGTTTGTTATAGAGGGACAGATGTCCTATGGAGAATTTATCGCATTTGTAATGCTGTCTAATGTGTTTCTCGCACCTATCAAACAAATTAACTCTGTTATTGAAACGTATCCTAAAGGAATCGCCGGCTTCCGCCGCTACCTGGATTTGCTGGAAAGTGAATCTGACGTAGAGGATCTGTCAGGCGCGAAGACCGTTAAGCACCTCAACGGAGATATTCAATTTGAAGGTGTAACATTTGGCTATGAAAATAAAGACAAGGTACTACGTGGAGTAGACCTATCCATACATGCGGGAGAAACCGTAGCGCTTGTGGGTCCTTCTGGAGCAGGTAAAACGACACTTTGCAGCTTGCTGCCCCGCTTTTATGATGTCGAGGAAGGCAGAATTACGATTGACGGTATGGATATCCGCGAAATGAAGCTGGATTCGCTGCGATCCATGATTGGTATTGTACAGCAGGATGTATTCCTCTTTGATGGAACGATTCGTGAAAATATCGCTTACGGGAAACTTGATGCTTCAAAAAATGAAATCTGGGATGCAGCCCGTCGAGCCCAAATTGAAGATCTTGTTCGATCGTATCCAGAAGGGCTGGATACGATGATCGGTGAGCGAGGCGTAAAGCTGTCCGGTGGTCAAAAGCAACGTTTATCCATTGCCCGAATGTTTCTGAAAAATCCGCCCGTTCTTATTTTGGATGAAGCGACATCGGCATTGGATACAGAGACAGAAGCTGCAATTCAGCAGGCCCTGACAGAGCTATCTCAAGGTCGCACGACACTCGTGATTGCACATCGTCTGGCAACGATCAAAAATGCTGATCGCATTATTGTTGTTGCAGATCAAGGGATTGCCGAGCAAGGAAAACATGAAGAATTAATGGCCGTAAAAGGTGCGTATAGCCGTCTGCACCAAGCTCAGTATGGAACGTAAGCGACGACTAGCACTAGGAATTAAACCCGTGGGAAGTGTGAAATACTATCTGGATAATCCGTTCTCGAAGGGTTTTGTACAGGGTATTGAAAGTATGGGAAATCGTGGTAGTGTATCCATTGGAAAAGTATTGGCTTTACAGCCGGATATGATTCTGATTGCTTCCAAAGATGCTTCGGATTATGAGAAATACAGTAAAATTGCTCCAACCCTAGTTATTCCTTATGGAACGTACAAGAATGTGCATGAGGAACTGACAGCATTTGGTGAGCTGCTGGGAAAAGAGCAGGAAGCCAAAACGTGGCTTGCCCAATAATATCAGCGATTGCAAGCTGCACGTGACAAATTAAAGGGGATTGTTCAACCTGGAGATACTTTCACGGTGATGGAAGCTTCGGAAGTTATTAATCAATATGCTGTCTCTTACACTTTCCTGACGGTTAACAAGGATTTGAGCAGATATGATCGTCCAGCGGATAAAGAGAATGTCTCATAGAAGTAACTGCTTCAGTATGTTGGCAGCCCTTTGGTAGTTATGCCGAAGGGCTTTATTTTTTACAACATAGCAGAGCAATTAGAGAATCGTCGGAATTTTGTTATTGAAGCCGTTGCCGCATTAATTTACAATAGTGAAGATGATGCTTGATAATAATTCTCATTATCAAGCATCATCTTCACTACAGGTTTTCGTGATAGTCTACATACTATTCAACAGTAAGGGTGAACCACAGTTATGAAATTATCAGAATCTTCGGATAGTCCTGCTCAAAGTAATCAAAACCAGCCCCGGGCTCCATTCCACTCGCGGCCGTGGGCGGCTTCGCTTATCCTGACAGCCGGATTAGCACTGTTAGCATTCGGCATTGCTCTGTCCTTATCATTTGGTGCAGCCCCCATCAGACTGGAAGAGGTCTGGAACGCCGTCTTTCATTTTAATCCTGAGCTGCAAAGCCATCAAATTATATGGGAAATTCGTCTACCTCGTATTCTGGGTGGTGTGTTAATCGGAGTTTGTTTTGCCGTAGCAGGAGCCATTATGCAGGGGATGACCCGCAATCCGCTTGCGGACTCTGGCTTGCTTGGGTTAAATTCAGGTGCCAGCTTGGCGATGGCCATTTGCTTTGCTCTTTTTCCGGGTACTTCCTTTTTGAAATTAATGTTGTATTCTTTTGTGGGTGCAGCGTTGGCGGTTGGGATGGTTTACGGTACAAGCGCTATATCCAAATCAGGTATTACGCCAGTTCGTCTTGTGTTGGCAGGTGCAGCTGTCACGGCGTTGCTGTCTGCCTTAGGAGATACGATCAGTTTATACTTTAATGTGGGACAGGATTTGGCCTTTTGGTACGCTGGAGGACTTAGTGGGACCAAGTGGGTTCAGCTAGGCATTGTCGTTCCGTGGGTTGTGGCAGCTTTTATCGGTGCTCTCATGCTATCACGCTCTATTACGTTGCTTAGTCTAGGCGATGAAATTGCATTGAGTCTTGGTCAGCGAACTGGGCTGGTTAAGGTTGCAGGGATGATTCTCGTATTGATTCTTGCAGGCGCCGCAGTATCGTTGGTGGGTTCTATAGGTTTCGTAGGGTTGATTATCCCCCATATCACGCGCAAATTGGTTGGGGTGGATTATCGCTGGATTATTCCTTGTTCGGCTATTATGGGAGCCTTACTTATCGTGTTTGCCGATCTGGCGGCCCGTATGATTAACGCACCTGAGGAAACACCAGTGGGCGTACTTATTGCCTTAATTGGTGTTCCATTCTTCCTTTATCTGGCACGCAAAGAAAGGAGGGCACTGTAAGATGAGTAACGTTGCAAATGGGGCTATTGCCAACGCAAGTCACCGTAAAAAAATCCATGATTGGATCGTTGTTATCATTTTGCTTGTATTGCTCATTGCTGCATTCACTGTAAGCGCGAATACGGGAACGATCCGGCTATCGCCAATGGAGCTTTTTAAAACCTTGTTCGGACAAGGGACTCCACAGCAGGATTTAATTCTCTTTGAATTCCGGTTGCCGCGAATGGTTATTTCCATTCTGATCGGTGCAGGCTTGGCTGTTTCCGGTTGCATTATGCAGGGAGTATCACGCAACAGTCTGGCGGATCCTGGTATTCTGGGGATTAATGCAGGCGCCGGGCTGATGGTTATGCTGTTTGTATTGCTTTTCCCATCGATGCAAACTATGAATTCATTATTTTTACTTCCCGCTCTTGCACTCATCGGATCGGGAGCGGCTGCTATTTTGATCTATGCTCTTTCTTATAAGAAAGGCGAAGGCATTTCTCCGACAAGGCTATTGCTGAGCGGAATTGGGGTAGCGGCGGGCATTAGTGCTGCCATGATCATGATGACTCTCAAATTGACACCTGAGAGCTACACATTTGTAGCCAATTGGTTAGCAGGAAGCATATGGGGTTCTAACTGGAAATTCGTCATGGCTCTGCTGCCTTGGCTGCTTGTATTGCTTCCTTTTGCATACTATAAAGCGAATGTGATGAATGTACTTAATCTAGGGGATCAGACGGCATCCGGGTTAGGTACACCTATCGAAAAGGAACGTATTCTCCTCCTGGCTGCTGCGGTTGGACTGGCCAGTTCAAGTGTGTCGGTTAGTGGCGGAATCGGTTTTGTAGGATTGGTGGCTCCGCATTTGGCAAGAAAGCTGGTAGGGCCAAAGCATAAAATGCTGCTGATAACCTGTGCTTTAGTCGGAGCACTCTTGGTGCTCGTTGCAGATACGATCACACGATCCTTACCTTTACAGAAAGAAATTCCGACGGGCTTGATTGTAGCCATCATAGGTGCGCCATACTTCTTATATTTGCTGAGTCGCTCCAAGGGATAACATAAAAAATAACCTTCTACACCACTGAGGCAGTGGGGCTGAAGGTTATTTTTTTATTTGATGTAGCAGCCTTTCATCTTAACGGGAAGCATTCAAGGCATGAGAGGTTTGATGCAGCTCTCTGATCATTTTATGCAACGTGTAATTTTCCTGCCGTGTTACGCCGTGTTGATTTTCCTGAACCAGCAGTTGATGGATGTTTCGTTTTAAAATTTCACTTCGACGTTCCAGCATTTCGGTACTCATAAATAAATGAACACTCCCTTTGTCATGAATAAATCTACATTTTAGAAATAAGCATAGACTGAAAATAAGGTTGCCTTTCGACTTATTTAAGTATAGCGTGCTGGATGATCAAGGGAAAACGGAATGAGATAGCAAAATACTTATCCTCATCATCCATACCGTGTCGACAGCTACTCACCCCATGAGTTCTTAGATATACTTCCTTATGCTGGCGATAACAGGAGATTAGGAACAATTAGCTTCATGTATATGGAATCACTTATTAGTTGGACAGCTTGGACAATGAGGAAGAGTTGCTTTTACCATCATTATTTGTATTGCGGATATACTGGGCGAACGGCTACTTGCTCAGGATCATGCCCGAAGAACAGAAAATTCGGCTTGATCTCCTGCACAATCTGCTGAATGCGGGCGATTGACTTGCGTGCCTGTTCACGGTTAAAGCCGTCAAACGGTACGTCGTTTGTGTAATTCTCCTGTGTGTAGGCAACATCAATCGTCAGCATGACCGGACCCGATTCCTTTGTTGTGACCAGTGCGGATTGATGACCCGGCGAATGACCTGGAGTATAGAGCAGTTGCAAGCCTGGCACCAGTTCATGATCCCCTTGGAGCAGTCGGTAATTTAAGTCTGTCTGTACGCATTCCGGTGGCGCATACGCGAGATTACCAATCGCAGCATCTGCTTCGGTCTGCTGTACATATATTGGTGTATTCGGAAAATGCGGATTGCCTCCAGCATGATCCATATGCATATGGGAGATTACGATGGCATAGATATCCTCCGGTTGATAGCCGATCCGATCCAGTACTGCTACGATCCTATCATCTGCTGTCATATGGGGGATGAAGCGCCCTTCAAACGGTGTACCTTTAAAATAATTCGGATTATCAATAAACGAATCCGGCATGCCAGTATCAATGAGAATCGGACCATGATCCGTCTCCAACAAATACGACCAGATTTGCAGGCGCACCAGTTCACCAGGCTGTGCATGATGGTTGAGTGAGGAGCGATCAATATCAAGCTGACCGACCGGTAACCAATACAATTTGTTGATCATACAATCATCCTCCAATCTTGGTTTACATAATAAATATTATGTAATTATGTTCATTCTTTTGAAAATTAATTTTTTATAGTTTAAATGATAAGGCATACAGGCGTCTAGCAGGAATTTACCATCAGGCAGGTCAGTTCGTGCTGTAATATAACCGGATGAGCAAAAAAAGAATAAGTATACGCCGGTCGTTGAGGAGATTCAAAAAAACTGCATGTTGGAGATCAAGCAGATGCTAGAGATTCAAGGTTGCTTGCTATTTAGAGTGAATACCAGGCTGGACAAGAGGGGAGAGCTTTATTTATACTTAAAAAGAGCTCAAAAAACTGCGTATAATATAAATTATACGCAGTTAAGGTTTAAAACGACTTTTAGATGCTCTCCTGCATAAGATGTCGATTGGATTGTCGATAAAAATCAGACGAAATTGATAATTTTACAGCATATTTCGAAATTTGAACGGAAATGGAGGTAAGCGGAATGAAGAAAGATATGCAACGAATAGAGCTAGATACGATAGAAGAAATTGATGAAGTGTATGCTGAAGAACTGGAAGCTTTTTTGATTTGGATGAAGGATGCGGGGTATACGATACATACGCAAAAAAATTACATGGGGGATGTAAAACAGTTTTTACGTACGTTGCGAGATAAACCACTTGACCAGGTGAAAAAGATTCATGTGATGTCGTATTTGTCCAAAGCGCGGGAGGGGGGCGCCGGAGATAGTACACGGAACCGGAAGCATGCAGCGGTGAACAGTTTTTTTAGAGCACTACAGGAATTTGAATTATGCAGCGCAAATCCGGCAGCGGGGATCAAAAAAGCCAAAACTGAAAAGAACCGTATGCCAGTCTATCTCGATGAAAAGGATATTCAGCCGTTTTTGCTTGCGGTCGAAGGAAAATATGCAAATCGTAATATGGCTATCTTTCTGCTCATGGTCTACATGGGATTGCGGGTGGGGGAGGTTCATTCGTTGAATGTCTCAGATTACAGCCGAGAAAGACGCACATTAGATGTGTTTGGTAAAGGGCGTAAGTGGCGTACCCTGCCAGTACCGGCGGCCGTTTGTGATTTTGTAGAGCATGCATTGGAGGAAAGATTGACGCCGTGGAGAAGTAAAGAGGACGCGATGTTCGTATCCCAAAAGGGTCGCCGTCTGGCCGTGCGCTCTATCCAACAGATTGCTACAGAAACGTTCGAACGATTCCAGCAAGATAAGGGCATAGAGCGTCGGGAGGCTTATTCCAGTCATAAGCTAAGACATACATTTGCCACGATGCTATTGCGCAAGGGAGCAGATCTGCGTACAGTACAGGAGCTGCTGGGGCATTCATCCATTCAGACCACCACGGTATATACACATGTCACTGATCGGGAAAAAGAAAAAGCAATGGATAAACTGGATATTCAGATACCTATAACGGGATTGTAAGTATATTCCATGATTATATTGTATAGTTTATTTGGATTTAGTTTACATAATTATTGTTACGTAACCAACTAAAAAAATTGAATCTGACTTGTAAATTAAATCCATGATATTACATTCTTAATATTATGAATTTGTAATCTTTAGCATAAGCTTTGTCTTGATTTTTACAGCTTTGTTTATTTAATGCCCAGCATACTCTGGTCTTGACAAAGGTAATATTTTGCTACAAAATTAGTGGGACCACTTCGTAAAGTATCTTTATAAAGTAGTCCCACTAATTTTGTAAAAGAAGGAGCACAGTATGGGAAAAGCAAACACAAATTTAATTAAAGAAATAAATCTGAATCTGGTTCGGAAAGTATTAAAGCAGATCGGCAAGGCCACAAAACCTCAACTAGCTGCCTTGACTGATTTAAGTGTGGTTACTATCAATACGCTTATGCAGGAATTGCTTAATAATGGAGAGATTTTTGAAGATGAGATTGTCCCTTCCAACGGTGGTAGACATGCATTAACCTATCGTTTTAATTATGAGTATAGTCTGGCACTGATTATACATATTAATGAAAAACAAGGAATGGATGTAGTATCGACCACGGTCGTTAATTTAAACGAGGACGCTCTCATGAAAGAAGAACATCCCTTTCAAATTTTTGATGATGCACAATTTTATTCCACGATTCAAGGCATCATTTCGCTTTATCCTTCTATTAAGGTTATTGGTATTGGAATCCCGGGACAATCGGTTGATGGAGAGATTACAGTCAGCAGTCATGAAAGGTTGAATGGAATCCGGTTGGCAGAGGATGTGCAGAGCAAATTTGGTTTGCCCGTTATGGTGGAGAATGATGTAAATGCGGCTGTGTGTGGATACGTTTACAGAGAACAGAAAGATGAAGATCAATGTGTGCTAGCTATCTATTTTCCTGAAAATTCTCCACCAGGGATGGGGATTTATTTACGCAATGGAGTTTTAAAGGGCAAACATGGATTGGCTGGTGAAATCAAATTCCTACCGTCTGTAGTGTGGGATGAAAACAAGGGAAGAGAAGTTTTTTTCAATAGTATATGTGAAATAATTCAAACATTACAATCTATATTTGATCCTGATCAAATTGTGATCTATAGAGAGAATATAGAAGAAGATTCTTTTTTTCGTTTTTTGGAAACCTACAAAGCTAAGCATGAGATGCCTTTGTATCCTGACATTGTTCTCTCCGATTTATTTTATGAGGATTTTAAAACAGGGTTGAGAGAGTTAACCCTAAAAGAATTAGAGCGTCCTATAATTGTTTTTAAATAACGACATCTATCGTTTGAGCAGAGGAGGAGAAACATGATGGCAACCTGGTTTCTGATTATTATTTATCTAGCGTTTATTAGCTTGGGAATCCCGGATTCCCTGTTTGGGGCAGCATGGCCTGTGATGTGGCCGGAACTCGGGGCTGATTTTGGGTCTGCCGGAATAGTCTCCATGGTCGTGGCAGGCGGAACCATTGTATCAAGTCTAGCCAGTGGAACTATCATTGAAAAAATAGGTACAGGCAAGATCACTCTAATGAGCTGCTTTTTGACTGCAGGAGCGTTACTCGGGTTTTCTTTTGCACCTTCATTGTTCTGGCTCGTACTCTTAGCAATTCCCCTTGGCCTCGGCGGGGGAGCTGTAGATGCAGCACTCAATCAATATGTGGCTACTCATTATAAAGCACATCATATGAGTTGGCTGCATTGTTTTTGGGGTGTTGGAGCTACGATGGGACCAATCATTATGTCTTTCTACATTTCGAACCACAATTCATGGAGAAGTGGCTATACAGCCGTATCCATGATTCAGTGGGGACTTGTTATTATTTTGCTTATTACACTGCCATTATGGAAACGTGTAAACGCGATACAAGATTCGATTATTTCTGAAGCTCAATCAGACTACTCACAGATGGATCACAATATCGCACAAGTTGAGAACACACCCAAACAAAATCTAATTCGAATGAAAGGAGTTAAGAACACACTCGTTGCTTTTTTGTTTTATTGTGGGGTAGAAGCCACGGTAGGCTTATGGGGAGCCAGCTTTTTGGTAGGGGCTAGAAACATCCTTGCTGAAACTGCTGCTGGTTGGGTATCTTTGTATTACGGTGGAATCACGGTAGGCAGGCTGATTACGGGGTTTGTAACTTTAAAAATAAATAATCGTATCTTAATCCGGATTGGCCAACTTACTGCTGTTGCAGGCGGACTCATTTTGCTGCTTCCGTTGCCTGTTGCCTTTTTATTACCCGGTTTTATCCTTATTGGATTAGGGCTTGCACCCATTTACCCTGGACTTCTTCATGAAACGCCAACACGTTTCGGTAAGGAAAACTCCGCCAAACTCATGGGTTATCAGATGGCAGTTGCTTATACAGGAACAACATTGCTCCCTCCCATTGTTGGGCTGATAGCATCTCAGGTAAGTATTCATTTTTTTCCGGTTGCAGTCCTTGTTTTCCTTCTTTTTATGCTGCTCAGTTCAGAACAAGTGAATCGTATACTGAAAAAGAGAATTTTGAAGGTTTAAGACAAATTACAACTTGACTTGAAACGCGTTTCATCAGCTAAAGTAAGTGTATACCCTAAAAGAGAAAGGAGAGCCCTCTATGATCTCACTCATTTTATTATGTTTAGTTATATGGTGTGGTGCTTACTGCTGCTTAGCATTATCAAGACAGCCTATGGAAGTAAAACCTTACCGCTCTATCGATGATTTTTTTGAGTAGCTTTGTAACCACTTAATAAAGGTACTTTTTTTACTATCTTTATTAATGTCTTTAATTAAATGTTTTATGAAGTGGTCGGAGCTGTATCGAGCTGCTTAAATAGATTAGATGTTGTATAAAAGTACAGATACGACATAAGGGAGTGCGACAATGTGGGGATTGAAGGTGTCTTATGCATTGCCATTTTATGCATTACGTATTTCATAATCAGTAGTTTGGCTCATTCTTCTTTTGTTCAAAAGCTTGCAGCACGATTGTTTGAGGATTTTTATAGAGACTATGATGTTGACCCTTGGAAAGAAAATAAAAAGTCATAAATGTGACCTGACAGGCAGGGAGCTTTAGCAATTAAGGGAGGCTTATTTATGTTTAAACTGGTAGTAAGTGATTTGGATGGTACTTTTCTGAACAATAGTGGTACGTTTGATATTGAATTATTTAATCAGGTGTATAAAGAGATGCAAGAAAATAATATCTCCTTTGTTGCTTGTACAGGTAAGCAATGTGAAAGAGTCGAAGAATTGTTTGGTGAGCATGGAAAAGGGATCTGGATTTTGGGGGACAGTGCGACTCGCATTAAAAAGGATGGAGTCGTTGTAAAAGAGTTTACAATTGAACGTAATATAGCATTACAAGCGATCAATCAAATTGAAGCTTTTGCTAATGATTTTATTATCATAGCATGTACAACAGAAGGAGCTTATGTTCATTCTCATATTCAAGAAGAGTATTATAAAATTGTGAAGGGCTCTTATAAGGAAGTTAGGAAGATTGATTCGTTTGATCAAATAAATAGCAACTTTCTAAAAATAACTGTTTACGATCCATCCGGGAGAAGTTCCTTGTTAAGAAAACATGTTGAAGAGGCACTGCTAGATCAAATTTATATTGTAGATTCTGAAGCAAATTGGCTGGATATCACAGCGCTTCATACTCATAAAGGGGAGACGGTAAAAAAACTCCAAGAGATATTGGGTGTTACTGAGGATGAAACCATGTCTTTTGGAGATGGTGAAAATGATGTGGAGCTTATGAGTATTGCCAAATACAGTTTTGCTGTAAAAAATGCCTGTGAGAACACTAAAAATGCAGCAAGTTTTATTACCAAATCCAATGAAGAGAATGGTGTGTTATTAACAATAAAGAAAATGATGGATTTACAAAAGCATTAATGGTGCTATTTACAACTACATGCAGTCAGACTATCTGAAGTATAAGACAAAATAAAAGCAAAAGAGCGTGCCTTTAGCTTAAGACACGCCTTTTTGTATTCACCAAGTTTACATAATATAGATTATGTTTATTTCATACATATAACATTCCGAAGCATGTATTTCTCATGAAGAACCTGCACATGCGTTTACTTTTCATTTTCCGGAGGACATTCAATGATTAGCCCCTGAACATGCTTGCGCGCGAGAAGCTTCCGTTTTTTACGATTTTCCTTGGTTTCGAAAACAATATCCAAATCATAGTCGTCTGGATACAATTCTGTGGCAGCGATGTGAAGGACGAGCCTCTTTTTGTTTATGATCTGCTTCTGTCCTTGAATCAAAATCCCTACATTGCCTCGCTCATCCTCGGTTTTATATACAATTCCGGTTCGATCCAGGTAGCCGACATACACACTATCTCCCAGGACAAATGGTTTGGAATGGAGAGGGAGTTCTTGTTTCCTCTGTTTTGCGATTTTTTGGTCTGTAGACGCTTTTTCAAGGGAGGTTTTATCTACATCATCAGACTTTTTATCCTCAAAAGGAGGAGGAATAACATGCGATTTTTGTGAATTCTGCGCCGTCCTTCCAGCAGAAATGGCTTCAGATCGCTCGATAATACGAGTCCACATGCCTAGCTTTAGAGCAATTTGGTACGCATAGCTTTCCCCTGCCTCCCCGATGCGAAGTCGGTACAAGGGTTGCAACGTTTCGGTATCAAACTCCATACGAGCATTTTGAAATCCGGGTGTGTTTTCAGCAAAATGCTTGATTTCGCTAAAGTGGGTGGTAGCCACTACCGTCGCCCGGCGACGATGAAATTCCTCCAATAGTGCGATTGATAGGCCCACACCTTCTCCCGGATCGGTACCAGAGGCCATTTCGTCGATTAGGATCAGAGTAGAGCTGCCTGCTGTTTCCAAAATGTCAATCATGTTGCGGATATGTGCAGAAAAGGTGCTCAAAGCATGCTCAATACTTTGGCCATCCCCAATGTCTACCACAATGTCTTCGAATACAGCCATGCGGCTACCTTGCAGAACAGGTACCAGCAGGGCGGATTGCACCATGAGTGTTAACAAACCGACACTTTTAAGGGCCATCGTTTTCCCGCCTGTATTCGGTCCGGTAATAATAAGTGATGAATAACCCTCACCAATTGAGAAGTCTAGCGGCACCATCGTATGAGCCATCAACGGGTGACGTGCACCATGAAGATTTATAATCCCGTCTTCGTTAAGCTCGACAGAGACCGCATCCAGAGTCAATGCGTATTTGGCTTTAGCCAATAAAAAATCCAGTGCACCTACCGTCTCTGTATTAATGCTTAGCTCCCGGCTGTATGACTCAGCCATTGCGGTCAGGTCTCCCAGTACTTTCATTTCTTCTTTGGATTCTTCTGCCATGTTTGCGCTCTGTTCGAATTGCAGATTTACGATCTCTGCAGGTTCAACATAGACGGTTTGGCCGCTTCCTGATTCATCCAGTACATTGCCTTTCACCTGTTTACGGAATTCTTTTTTGATCGGAAGCACGTAACGGCCATTGCGTTGACTGATCATATTGTCTTGCATGATGGATCGGTGCCGGCTGGTGAGAGAGTCCAGTTTTCTCTTTATGCGTTCTTCAGTAACTGCAATTTTTTTGCGAATTTTAGCTAGTTCTTTACTAGCGTGATCCGTCACTCGACCCGAATAAATGCATCTCTCGATTTCGGATAGGAATGTCTCCATGCCATACATGGATGAGGTATAAGCACTGACAGTTGGAGCAACATCCGCTTTGGCATGCATATATTTCATCAACTGCATGCAACTTCTAATGAATTGAGCCAAATGGGAAAAATCATGCTCGCTGAACATATAGCCGGTTCCTAAGAGGTGAAGTATGTGCTCCATTCCTTCCAACGAAGGAACAGGTACGCTAGCTCCGTGACGAATGAGCTGTAAAGCTTCGCTCGTTTCGCTAAGACGAATTCGGATGGTACGGATATCTGTAATTGGCTGCATGGTAGCGGCATGATGCTTACCCAGGTACGAAAAGGCACATTCAGATACTCTTGTTTTAATCTGATCATATTCCAAACGCAGCATTGTAGTTTCATTCATGAATAAATCTCTCCTTTTTAGTTGTGTTTAGCAGGACTTTCAACAAACTTTTCTGGAAAATAAAAAAGGGCGGAGAATGAACAAACGTTCATTCTCCGCCCTTTAAGGGAGAGGGAATGTATCATCAAATAAGCCTATAATCCAGCATATGCTTTTTCCATTTCTGCGTTTTAATCCATAGGCCAACCAACATATCAGCTAATTGGCTTATAAATAGGAAAACGTGTAAAAGGAGTTAACGAAGCTGGAAACAAAAAAACCGTGCTGAACACAGCACGGAATAAGGCCTAAATGAAAATAATCCCTAAGGCGATTTATGATATCCGCATGTTCTTAACTAATACCAGGGTAAAAACTCAGCAAGAAACAAACCTGTCCCAGAAGGGAACAAGCACCTGAGGGTCTTCCCTGAATATGCAATTGCTTAGTTAAGAACGTTCACCGACATTAAAATCTCTCCCTTAATTGAAGATATATCCATAATATACGATCAGACAGGTATTGAAGTCAAGGTCGATTTGTTTATTTTGAATTTAAGAAGCCGCCCGGTGTATGGCATGTCATATGTCCCGGGCGGTTTCTTATGGTTTTATTTAGAATCAGCGGATGTCACAGCTTGTACAGATTGTCTGTCACGAAGCAGTGGTAACAACAGCATCGCTCCAACTAAAAATAAAGCGGCACTCACCGTATATACAGTGATCAGGGAGGATGCGCTTTTGAGTGTTCCGCCGATGCTCATCCCAACGACCATCATCCCGGAAAATAGGGGAGAGAGGGCACCGCCGACGCGACCGATAAAAGCAGCTTCGGCATTTTTCATCATCATCGTGTTGATACCAATATGGATGCACGGATAAAATAGTCCGCTGAATACTTGTAATGCCATTGTCAACACAATATTGTGCGACCATCCGACTCCAAAGGTGGTCAGTGTGCTGATCAAAAGTCCGGTCACCAGCAGCAATTGCGGCTGTACTTTTTTGGCAATCCCCATAATCAGGCCACCTCCCACGAGCATAGCTGCTCCGTTAGCCATTAATGGCCATTGTAGGAATTCCTTGTTTTGCCCAAGATTCTCAATGGCGACAAAAATCATTAATGGTTGAATAAGTCCGACCGCCAGCCCAATTACGGTAAATGTTCCGCCAAGCGTGCGAAGTGTGCGGTTATTCCATACATAACGTATTCCTTCTTTAAGCTCTTGAATGAAATGAGTTGGTTGATCGGTTATCTCAAGCACTTGTTCGTCTTGTGGAATACGAGTCAAAACAAGCGCCGAGATGAGAAACAATATCCCGGTTATAGACAATGAAACGAAGATTCCATAGTGTTGATAAATAAATGTGCCGATTACAGGACCGATAACCATAAACAATGCCATAAGAGACTGAAAAAGGGCCATCACTCCCTGGAGCTGCTCTGGGGCAACATGCTGCTTAAATATTTTCATCGCAGACGGCTGAGAAAATTGGGATAGAATCGCCGAAAAGAAAGTGGATAGCAAAAGCACCTGCCATGATCCGTACCATAATGCGAGCAACACGATAAAAATAGATGCGGCCGACAGCAGATCGCAACTAACCATTGTCCGTTTAGGCCGCCAACGATCCGCGAACGTGCCTCCAATGATGGCAAACAGAAAGATAGGCGCAAATTCAGCAACCGAAATGAGTGACACGTATTTGGGATCATTATGAGTCAGATCTGTTACATACAACAGTATGGCAAAGTTTCGCACCCAGATGCCCAAATTGAGCAGTGCATTGGAGGCGATAATGGTCCTTATATATGGATTTTTAAACAACAACAATCTCTCCTTTTCTGTTTTCAGGGCATCACCCTTAATGTCTGTGTTTTTATAAACAAAATTATAGTTTGTCTATATAACACTAGATAATATAATAAAAGTACTGCTATTTAGTCAAATGTTTTTTTAAAATCATAGACGAAGCAAAGCAGGGAGAAGGAAGTGGTTAGGTTTACATAATATTTGTTATGTAAAATTTAGGCGAGTCTTTATCTATCAGAATCTGAATCCCGATGTACCTTTTAAAATCATAGTGATATAATTACGCGTACATGCCTGAAAAGGAGCGTATAAAACGTAAATGAACTTTCAAGTGGACTTTTTATCTTTTTTTGTTATTCAGGTAGATGGGAAAGAAGGACAAGGCGGTAAGTCCTACAAGCATTATGCTACAATGGATGACTATGATTACGACGAGAGTGATGTCAAAAAATTTCTGGATGGGGAATTTGCTCGTATAAGTAAGCGAAAGGTTGAAAAAAACCCCAGCACAGAGCAGGCACCGACCAAAATCGGCCGCTTTATCGTCGAACCGGAACATGAACTAAGCAGTAATCCGAATTTCAATATGTTTGCCCGACTACGTGCAGCTGAAGATAAGGAAGATTTTAAAAATGCATGTGATGACCTGGTGCGAATGTATCTGGATACAAGCGCGGTAAGAGGTGGAGCACTGATCATAGTACAGGCCACATTGAATACCCACTCTGACGACCCGTTTATTTTTGTACTCAAATGTGATTTTGAACCTAAAATTGCACGGATTACTGAAAGTAGCCTGGTCAGTGAAGTCGAAATGGCCATTTCAGCCCGGAATATGAAATCCATCATGTATCCTTACATGCTGGAGGAGGGGATGAACGATGAATGGGAGCTTAAAATCCACCAGTCTTCGCATGCACGGTATTTTGAAGACTTTCTAAAATTTGTTACTTATGAGCAATCCATGCCGGAAATCGTTAATGAGCATGTCATGGGCTTTGTTCAGAACTATGTAGAAACCAAATGGCCGGATGCATCTAATGAAGAAAGACAGCAGGAAGAGCGAGATCTGGAGCTATGGGCGGCCAGCGAAAAGCGAGATTTGCAAGGGAAGTGGGACCCCCTTCAGGTCGTAGAAGCAGCGCAGCATATTGTCGAGCTAAAACCGGAAATTGAAGTTCGTTTCAAACTGGATGACACGGTTGTACGTGGGTTACTATCCGATTTTGGTGCCAAGCTGCATATCACGAAACTTCATGATAGATATGCACTTATTATTGAAGGTGACGCATTTACGTTTGAAAAGGGATTTTCACCGATTGAGCTACTTCAACCTGAATCCTTTGAAACGGTGGCTGAGCGGCTCAAAGAGAAACGGCAATATGAGAATGAGGGTATGGATGGCGATACGCCCCCTTGGTAATTAGTTGCGATACCAAGGCGACAAACGGAATTATATGATAATAAACAGGCCTCACAACGGATGCACCCGCTGTGAGGCCTCTTTTTGTATAGCTATAATGTTTCTTGGCTTACATATGCACTTTGCTAATCTGGTCTTTCAGCTTGTCCGCAGATTGAATGAACCTTGCACGTTCCTCGTCATTGAGCGGAAGATCCAAAATTTCACGTACTCCATTGTGATCCACGATACTAGGTACACCTAAATAAACATCAGATACACCGTTATAATCTTCCAGCAGAGTGGACACATTAAGTACAGATCCCTCATCCCCAAGGATAGCAGCTACGATGCGGTCGAGAGCCAGTCCGATGGCATAAGATGTTGCGCCTTTGGCATCTATAATTTCATAGGCAGCATTTTTGGTATTTTCAAAAATTTCATTTTTCGTTTCTTCACCTAGTTCCAGAGGTGTTCCAGCAACGTTAGCTGTACTCCATACAGGCAATTCGGAGTCACCGTGTTCACCAATAATATGAGCGTGGATACTTCGTGGGTCAATACCCTTTTCCTTCCCGATCAGATAGCGGAACCGTGCGCTATCCAGTAATGTACCCGATCCAATAACTCTGCTTGAAGGCCAACCACTGCGTTTCCAAGAGATGTAGGAGAGAATGTCAACCGGGTTGGTTGCAATTAGCAAAATACCATGGTTATTGACCTTGACAATATTATCAATAATACTTTCGAATATTTCGGCATTACGCTTCAGCAGATCGATGCGTGTCTCACCAGGTTTTTGTGAAGCGCCTGCTGTAACGATAATGATATCTGCATCACGGCAGTCTTCATAATCACCCGCCCACACTTTAACGCCACCGAGAAAAGGAAGGCCATGATTCATATCGAGCATTTCCCCCTTTGCCTTTTTGACGTTGACATCAATAAAGACAAGTTCTGACATGCGTTGGCGCAGCAGCAGGGTGTAACCAGTTGTTGTGCCAACCGCTCCCATGCCGACAATAGCTACTCTACTTCGTTTGTAAGGTTTTAAGCTCATTAAATCCTCATCTCCTTCTCGGGTTGTATACCTTTTCATTTTGGGATATTACTTTAAAATTTATGTTTCTGACTTAGTGTACCGTATATAATTACCCGCAGTAAAGAAATATGACATTTTTCCTTGACTTCAAAGGCTAGCTCGCTAATAATTAATCGAACGATAGGAACATGCACTAAAGCGTTGCAGCATCGATATTGACGTAAGAAATTATGGAAAGAGGATTAGTAATATGGACTTATTTCGAAAAAAGACAGACTTGCTCCCGCATGAGGAAAGCGGATCTACAGGTCGCTTAAAGAGAACCATGGGACCTTTTGATCTCACCATGCTGGGAGTAGGATGCATCATCGGAACAGGGATTTTTGTTATTACTGGCAAGGCAGCAGCAGAAAATGCAGGTCCCGGCTTGATGCTATCTTTTGTTATTGCAGGGATTGCCTGTGTACTGGCGGCCTTGTGCTATGCAGAGCTTTCCTCTACAGTTCCCGCGGCAGGGAGCGCTTATGCATATAGTTATATTGTATTTGGAGAAGTTCTGGCCTGGGTACTGGGTTGGGACTTGATTCTGGAATATGGAGTGGCGGCCGCCTCTGTGAGTAGTGGCTGGTCTGCTTACTTTCAAGGCTTACTGGCCGGATTTGATATACATTTACCGTTAGCTTTAACCGCAGCCTTTGATTCGACCAAGGGGACCGTTATTGATCTGCCAGCCGTATGCATCATCATGCTTATCACACTATTGCTAAGTCTCGGAGCCAAGGAAACGGTTCGGTTCAACTTTATAATGGTTTGTGTCAAAGTTGGGGTTGTACTGTTGTTTATTGGGATTGGAATCTTTTATGTTAAGCCTGCTAACTGGACACCATTTTTGCCTTATGGATTTTCCGGTGTTTTGAGTGCTGCGGCAATCGTATTTTTCGCTTATCTGGGATTCGATGCTATCTCAACTGCAGCCGAAGAAGTACGCAATCCGCAGCGGAACATGCCCATCGGCATTATCGCCTCTCTGGCGATTTGCACAATACTGTATATTGCTGTTTCCGTTGTACTAACGGGAATGGTACCTTATACGCAGTTGGGCGTTAGCGACCCGGTTGCGTTTGCTCTTCGCTTTATTCATCAGGATTTTGTAGCAGGATTAATTTCACTCGGTGCGATTGCGGGAATGACGACTGTTTTACTGGTGCTGTTGTATGGTCAAACGCGATTAATTTTTTCGATGTCACGCGATGGTCTTTTACCCGTTTTTTTATCTAAGGTAAATACCAAAACTCAAACACCGATTCGAAGCACTTGGTTGGTGGGCAGCATTATTGCATTGGCTAGCGGATTGTTCCCGTTGCACGCACTGACCAATCTGACGAGTATTGGGACCCTGTTCGCTTTTGCTGTAGTTTCCGTTGGGGTCATTGTTCTGCGTAAGACACGCCCGGATTTGAAAAGAGGGTTTACCGTACCATGGGTTCCGTTACTCCCACTTTTGAGTGCTTTAGTTTGTATCGGTCTGATGATTCAGCTTCATATCAGCACCTGGATCGGATTTATTGTGTGGCTACTACTCGGATTACTGATTTATTTCTTCTATGGGTATCACAAAAGTTTGTTGAACCGTAAATCCTGATCACTTTTATCTTAGTTTAAAATAAGCCGGTATCCTGCACTTTTGTGAAGGAGCCGTTTTTTTTTGTCATTGCGCGAAAAGTGTCACATAGGGTCGTTTATGGTATAATTCTGTTTCAGATAAGCTTTTGGCACGTGATTACCGCATGCCATCGAGGGAGGACTTTGATATGAAACTGCGCTGGCGTGCGCTCTTGGGAGGAGCAGTGCTATTGACGGGCATCTTGCTAACGGCCTGTTCTACTGAAACCCCAAAAACTGTAACTAAACCTCCGATTGAGGAACCAGATGACCAGGGACAGACGATAACTATTAATCCGCCGATAACCCCAAAGGCAGGGGATCCAAACGCAAAATATGTGGTACAGACACGAATTGCGGATTTCCATTTAATCGATAACAATAAAGGGTTGGTTTGGGGAGTTACCCGTAATGAGCTTCGGCTTTATGATACTCATGATGGTGGGAAAACGTGGAATAATATTTCCCCCTCCGAAAACGTCCAATTTCAAGATAAGCTTGAATATGGCAAGGATATCAGTTTCACAGATTCCCGTCACGGTTGGGTCGTCCGTCAAAATCTGGACCAAACTGCAACGGTCATTCTAAGAACAGCGGATGGAGGGCAGAGCTGGGATGTATCAGCACTACCTAGCGGAGCCCATGTAAGCTCGATACAATATGTAAATCCTACCACAGGCTGGATCATGGCTTATACCAAATTGAATGAGCATTATGAACAAAAAATGCTGTATCACACCACGGACGGAGGAGCTACGTGGAATAAAGTTGCGCAGAGCTCTGGTATGACATCCAACAAATCAGGCTCAGGTTTACCCGATCAAGGCAGTATGGCAGGGATGAGCTTTTCTCCCGACAATCAGGGTTTTGTGGCGATCAATATGGACAGCAAGGTGAAGTTGTATAAAACTACGAATCAAGGGAAAACGTGGACTCCAGTTGCTAACCGCATGCAGGGTTGCCCTCAGGCCAAGGCAGAAGCTCAGCAGTCTCTTGAAGGCAACAGTTCCTCATTTTGGATTCCGGTTCTCTGCTATGGGGATAAAGGTGTAAAATATAGTGGACTGTTTACGAATAATACAGGAACACAATGGAACGATGTGTCTTTAGGTCTGAGTAGTAATAGTAGTTCTATAACTCCTGGGCGTACCTTTCTAAGTGGTAAGGAAGGATGGGTCCTAACCGATAACGGAATGAGCCGTACAATGGATGGAGGGAAGACGTGGATCAGTCTCAAAGGCAATAAGGTGCTGCCTTCGAAGCTAAAAGACTATCCGCGATCAGTCAAGCTGCGTTTTGCTTCTTCATCGGTAGGTTGGCTGCTTTTGGAACGACTCGACGACAAGAAATCACTGCTTTTAAAAACAACAGACGGCGGTGTAAACTGGAAAATTTTATAATCACGAAAAACGTAATTGCCCTGGGAAATACCCTAGGGCGTTTTATTTTTAAAAAAATTTAAATTTTATATGATAATATGTGAAAAAAATCACAAACCAACAAATGAGCCACTGTTATACTAAACCTGTAAACAACGATAGGAGTGATAATCATGAGAGCGAATCAGGATCATATGTTAACCCAATACTACCTTCAATTTTGTTACACTTGTCAGGATGCCTACGGTTGCACGACTGAAGAGGACTGCAAGCATTGCGCAGAGCGTTACGCCGAAGAAGAATATGAAGTTCTGGATGAAACACAACGTTATCTCCAACTTGTACATGTGTAAATCGATGAGCTATTCTGATATCGCCATATCTTGAGCCTCCCGGATTATTCCGTGGAGGCTCTTGGCGTTCTTAAGGGTTGCTATCAAATTTGGGCGGTAACATACATATACTGTTACCGAAGGCTAAAGGTAGGTCAGGATGCCCGGTGGTTTCTCTGTGGAATGCCTGGCGGAGAGGAGTGCGGTGCATGGGATTTGAGTCATTATGGATGTTCGATTGGCTGGGTACGGTATTGCCCGTATTTTTCGTAGTTGTGTTGGGTATTGTCGTGTTGTCTGCGAGCAGGGAAGTCATGGAATGGAGCAGGAACAAACGACAGCCTGTATTGACGGTGGGTTCCCGAATTACGGCCAGAAGGACACATCTCCAGCAAAGGCGCCAGGAGGAACAAGGGACTCGAACGTATACCTTTTATTATGTAACCTTTGAGGTGGAGAGTGGCGACAGAATGGAGTTCAAGGTATCTGGGGAAGAATACGGTCAATGTGCTGAAGGGGATGAGGGACGGCTTACTTTTCAAGGTACAAGGTATATCGGGTTTCAGCGTCTTAATCGCTATAGTTTGGAGCAGGTAAAAATGTAGAATTCAGTCAAAATGTTCATGGTCATTTAACAGCCTTCTGCGAGGAACCAGGGTAGGGGGCTGTGCATGTTTCTTGTACGGCATATTTTGGTACATATATACTAAAACAGAGTAGTGCAGAGGAGGAATGAGTCGTGTCATTTGAAGGACAAGTTGTTATAGTAACAGGAGCAGCGCATGGCATCGGTAAAGAGGTCGCTTTTGCCTACGCTGCTCAGGGGGCCAGAGTCGTGTTTGCTGACCACAATGAGGAAGAAGGCGCCGCAGCTGCAGCTGCAGCCCGGAACGAAGGCCATCAGGCCATTTTTATTCCTTGTGATGTGCGCAAGGAAGAAGATCTTGTAGCGCTAATCCGTGCCACAGAAGAAGAATACGGTACGATTCATACGTTGATTAACAATGCAGGCGTGTCCAGATGGAAATCTCCATATGAGCTAACTGTAGTAGAATGGGACGACATTCTGAATACAAACGTACGCAGCTGTTTTATTGCAACAAGAGAAGCAGCTAAGGTAATGAAGCGAAACACAGAAGGTGGCTCAGTGGTTAATATGGCCTCTACACGAGCTTTCATGTCAGAGCCGGACACGGAAGCCTACGCGGCATCCAAAGGAGCCATAGCCGCCCTAACACATGCGATGGCCATATCGCTAGGAAAAGATCGGATTCGGGTCAATTGTATCAGTCCAGGATGGATTGAAACGGGGAGTTACGAGCAATTGCGTGCGGAAGACCATCAACAGCATCCAGCAGGGCGAGTAGGAACCCCTAAAGACATTGCGCGAGCCTGTCTATATTTGACACAACCCGGCAATGATTTTGTAACAGGCACGAATCTAGTGGTTGATGGTGGCATGATGCGTAAGATGATTTATGAGCCTTGATCAAAGCCTAAAAGAGTAGTCCCAGTGTTGGGGCTATTTTTTATTTTTTGGACTGTCACTTATTGGGCATTTGTACCATAGGATAGGGTATGTGATTGAGAAGCAAGGAGGTGACGCGGTGGCTGTAATCAAGACCAGCACAGAAGATGTAAGGACCCTTGCCCGGCTGATGCGGGCTGAGGCTGAAGGTGAAGGCGAGATGGGGATGCTCATGGTTGGCAATGTCGGTGTGAACCGAATTTTAGCCAATTGCCTGGATTTCCAAGGGATACGCCTCATGAATGACATGGTGTTTCAAAGTCCCGGAGGTTTTGAAGCTACTCAGAAGGGGTATTTTTATCAGAGAGCTCGTGATCGGGACGTTCGACTTGCCCAGCGTGTAATCAATGGTGAAAAAATACGTCCGGCATCCAATGCATTGTGGTTTTTCAGACCGGCTGGAGAATGTCCGGATACCTGGTATAACCAGACCAATACCGGTCGCTTTAAAGCCCACTGCTTTTTTAGCCCGACTGAAGAGGACTGCCCTAATGTATATTAGGCACCTTTCAGAATGGCTCGAAAATTTAAAATTAAATTAAAACCATTTTAGGAGGAATTTACATGATTTCACAGCAAGCTTACCGTCCCGTACCCTATGCTTCCGGCAATGGATATCCCGAATGGCCAAGAGGGATGGCTCCAGTCCAAACCATGCAGCCTATGACTGGCTTTCCACCTTCAGTAAGCAGTGGGAGTCCTATGACACCAACGGGTACGGTAGTGCAGGTTCAGACTCCGCAATACGAGCAATCATACATCGAGAATATTTTGCGCTTGAACTTGGGCAAAACGGGAACTTTTTATATGACCTATGAAAATAACCGTGAATGGAATGCGAAAATATTCAAGGGTATTCTAGAAGCAGCTGGTCGGGATCACATTATTATTAGTGATCCGGCAACAGGCAAACGGACTATTTTACTGATGTTAAACCTGGATTATGCAACTTTTGATGAGCCATTATTGTACCAATATCCCGGCGTCATCGGGAACCCGGGATCATCCCCGGTTCGCTGATGCCTTCATATATATGAGTCTACATCCTCTGCCAGACGGCAGGGGATGTATTTTGTTTATATTCTTTCTCAAATATAGTTGCTTTCTTGGTGGTAAGAGGCGAAAACGAGAGCTTTCCGACCTAAATGATAGAGGAGTTGATTTTTCTGACATGGCTTGTGGTTTGACTGTATAGAGTATAGTTATATAATTAAATATAAGCTGATGAATGATTGAATCATTTATGCGGAATATGGCTTAGGGAAGCCGGAAGGGGTGAATGTGTTGGGAAGTTGACGCTGCTTATGATGTGTTATCGTTCTGTCTATGATGAAACTATCCGAAGGAGGTGCGCCTGTCTGCCGTAATGACGGCTGATGGGGAGCATATTGAGTGACCCTTTACCGAGTATGTTTAACTTATTTATTGTTTTTGCATTAGTATTATTAAATGGTTTTTTTGTATCTGCGGAATTTGCCATGGTGAAGGTCAGAGGCAGCCGTATAGAAACCTTGGTGGAGGCGGGCAATAAAAAGGCCGTATATGCCGCCAATATGATACACAATTTGGACGCTTATTTGTCTGCCTGCCAATTGGGCATTACCCTAGCATCATTAGGACTGGGATGGATCGGAGAGCCGGCCATCGCACATTTGATTGAACCTGTATTTACAGCCGCTGGCTTGGGAGCAGTATATGTGCACGGTACTGCCGTGGTCATTGCATTTATTGTCATTACGATTTTGCATATTGTGTTGGGTGAATTGGCACCCAAAACGATAGCTATTCGTAAAGCTGAAACTATTACGCTGTATTCAGCCATGCTGATGACTTGGTTTTACAAGTTGATGTATCCATTCATATGGGCGTTGAATGGAATGGCGAACAGCCTGCTGCGTTTATTCCGTCTGGAGCCGGTATCCGAATACGACGATTCCGCGCATACAGGGGATGAAATACGCATTCTGATGAAAGAAAGCAATAAGAGCGGACTAATTGATAATACGGAATTGGCGCTTGTTGATAATATATTTGATTTTGCCGACACGACCGCCAGGGAAATCATGATTCCGCGCACGGAGATGATCTGTTTATACAGTAATGAGTCCACAGAAGAAAATCTCGCGATTGCAACGGAAAGCATGAGAACCCGTTATCCAATTTGTGCCGAAGATAAGGACCATATTATCGGCTTTATCCATATTAAAGATCTTCTACGTGCGAACACGCTCGATACTCGTACGATGATTCGACCGATCCTTGCTGTTCCGGAATCAACGCAAATTAGTGATCTGCTCAAACGCATGCAACGTAGCAAAACGCAAATTGCAATTTTGATTGATGAATACGGTGGCACATCGGGTATGGTAACGCTGGAAGATATTATGGAAGAAATCGTTGGTGAAATTCAGGATGAGTTCGATCAGGAACGTCCGAGTTGTGAGCGGATTAATGACGATGAATTTTCGATTGACGGTATGTTATTAATTGATGAAGTGAACGATCGCTTTGGACTGGATCTAGATCATGAGGATTATGATACAGTAGGAGGCTGGCTATACTCACATGTTGAGGTTATTCCTCCACAGCCTGGCCAGTCTGTAGTGTTTGAAGGATGTATGTTCATTGTAGAAGAAGTTGAAAACAAGCGGATTTCACGTATCCGGCTAATTAAACAGCCTATCGTCGTGGAGGAAGCAGGAGTCTCTTAACGGAAAAATTATGGAAAGCGGCCTTCAATCATGTGGGGTCGCTTTTTAATTTGTCTTCTTTACATTAAGAATATGAATTGATATGATATTCGTATTATTGTCAACCTGATAGAATGTTACTAAGTTGACAATGGAGTGGGTTTCTTTAAGCTGAAAATCTCGACTGGTTACATGATCATTGAACTAAGGGAGGCTAAAACATGAATTTATTCAATCAAGATGTAGATAAGGGTGTAGATTGGGGATTGCTGGCAAAAAAAGCGATCCGTTTCAGCAATCTGACGCTGGAAGAAGGCATGGCTGTACTGGAAGCGGACGATGTGGAATTATTACCGATTATGCAAGCTGCATTTCAGGTGCGGCATCATTTTTATGGAAAAAAAGTAAAGCTCAATATGATCATGAACGCCAAAAGTGGTCTGTGCCCAGAGGATTGTGGTTACTGCTCTCAATCCATCGTTTCCACAGCACCTGTCAGCAAGTATAGTATGCTGGACAAGGAATCACTTTTGGCTGGGGCGAGGGAAGCCATAGCACGAAAAGCAGGGACATATTGCATTGTAGCCTCTGGCAAAGGTCCGACAGATCGAGAACTGGATCAGGTAATTGATGCTGTGCAAGAAATTACTCGTACCATGCCGCTCAAGATTTGCGCTTGCTTGGGGATTCTAAAGGGAGATCAAGCACAGCGATTGGCAGATGCAGGGGTACACCGTTATAATCACAATTTAAATACAAGCAAGGCCAACTATCCCTCGATTACGACCACACATACATATGACCAACGCATCGAAACTGTGAAAATGGCTCAATCATACGGAATGTCTCCATGCTCTGGCGTGATTATCGGTATGGGAGAGACGAATGAGGAAATCGTTCAAATGGCTTATGCCTTAAGAGAATTGGATGCCGACTCAATTCCGATTAATTTCCTGAATCCAATCCCCGGAACTCCTTTGGAAGAAGCACAGCGGGTCTCGCCGATCCAAGCTTTGAAGGTGTTAGCACTGTTTCGGTTCATCTGTCCATCCAAGGAAATACGCGTCGCAGGTGGACGGGAATTGAATTTACGCTCATTACAACCACTATCTCTGTATGCAGCAAATTCGATCTTTGTAGGAGATTATTTAACGACAGAAGGCCAAGAAATTACCGCTGATCATCAAATGATAGAAGATCTTGGCTTTGAAATTGAGATGTGTGCCCTTTCAGCCGTATAATAGAGATGGTATAAACTTGGAAGGGAGAGTTGAACGATGAGCGAAAAAGTATTTATTAGTCCGGGTAAATATGTGCAAGGGAAAAATGTGATTGATAAAACAGGTCAATATGTTAAGCCTTTAGGTCATACGGCCTTGGTTATTGCGGACAAACTGGTTTGGGAGATCGCAGCCGATCGGGTAGTCAAAAGTCTGGAACAGGCCGATATTACTACGATAAAGGTTGAATTTCAAGGGGAAGCATCCAAAAATGAAGTGAACCGTATTGCTGATGAGGGGCGAAGCAACAAGGTCGATATTGTCATTGGTGTAGGTGGTGGTAAAACGCTGGATACCGCCAAAGCCGTTAATGAATTACTGGGTTCCTCGGTTGTGATTGTTCCAACGACCGCTTCTACAGATGCACCCACCAGTGCCCTTTCTGTTTTGTACACCGATGAGGGTGCATTTGATACGTATTCCTTTTTCAGTAAAAATCCGAGCTTAATCTTGGTCGATACGAAAGTCATATCTCAAGCGCCGCCTTTGTTCCTCTCCTCAGGCATTGCGGATGCCATGGCAACGTGGGTTGAAGCTCGCGCAGTCATTGAAGCACGTGCTACAACTATGGCAGGCGGCTTGCCAACCCTGGCGGCAGAAGCCATTGCGTCCAAGTGCGAGGAAGTTCTTTTCGATTACGGACTACAAGCTTATGAATCTGTGAAACGCAAAGTCGTTACACCGGCGCTTGAAGCGGTGGTGGAAGCCAATACGCTACTAAGCGGTCTGGGCTTTGAAAGCGGGGGCTTGGCAGGCGCACATGCCATTCACAACGGTTTTACCGTGCTGGAGGGAGATATTCATCACCTGACACATGGGCAAAAAGTAGCCTTTGGCACCTTAGTACAGCTTGCGTTGGAAAAGAGACCTTTAACTGAAGTGGAGCGGTATATTGATTTTTACTTAAAACTGGATCTGCCTGTTACGCTGGAAGACATTAAGCTGAAGGAAGCCTCCCGAGAGGATTTGTACCGGGTAGCTCAGGCTGCTACCAAAGAAGGCGAAACAGCTCACAATTTACCATTTGCTGTTACAGCAGATGATGTGCTTGATGCAATCTTAGCGGCTGACCAGTATTCCGTTGCCTACAAGGCTAAAATTGGTCATAGAAACTAACCCCATACTAATAAAGTAGATTCAGAGGCCGCTAATAAGCGGCTTTTTTCCATTATTTAACTTGCAGCTTATGGTATGATTTTCATGGTACATAATTAGGAAATGCCGGGAGTATATTTACGCCTCCCCTAAAATTTGCGAGGAGTTTAGCGATGGCAAAATGGAACGTAGAAGATCAAGGTACTCAATATACGATTGAGTACAAGCGTGGCTTTAATGGTGGAAAAATTATTGTGAATGGTAGCGAGCAGAAGGTGAAAAGCCAGAACGTATTTTTAAACTTGATTGATTTTCCAATAAGATTGAAGGAGAAAGCTGTGAATGTTGTAGTCATTGGCAACAAAGCAGATTTAGCTGTGGACGGTATATATCTTGGGTCCAACCAACCTTATGTTCCAGTAAGTAAGACTCCGGGCTGGAGTTGGGCTTTTGTCGTGGTCAGCTTGGTTATAGGGTGGTTATTTGCAGGCGTCCTTGGTCTGTGTTTAGGGATATTAGGTAGTATGTTCTATGTGAAATCATCTTTATCCTTACATCAAACCATTAATCGAAGAGTTGTAAGCTGCTTTATTGTTTTTTTCATCATCAGCGTAGTCCAAATTGTATTTGGACTTGCAGCGAATTACTGGATTAGTACGTTGTAAAAATAGTTTTAATACATCCTAAAGAATCAAGCAAGAAGGCTCTCCCGCATGAAGCGGCGAGAGCCTTTTTGCCATGTTAAATCGCCCAATTTCCTTTGCGGAAGATCGGTTCCTCAGTATTGTCCTCAGTAACGCCGTTGATGTCCATTTCACCTGAACCAATCATAAAGTCGACGTGAGTCAGACTGGAGTTCAGACCATTGGCAGCCAACTGCTCTTGAGTCATATCCTTACCACCTTTAAGGTTAAATGCATAAGCATTACCGATAGCCAGATGGTTCGAGGCATTTTCATCAAACAATGTATTGTAGAATAAAATATTTTTATCAGAGATCGGTGACTTGTGAGGCACGAGAGCAACCTCGCCCAGGTAATGTGAACCTTCGTCCATCTCTACGAGATGCTGGAGAGTCTCCAAGCCGGTTTCAGCCTGTACATCGACAATACGTCCATTTTCAAAGGTCAGTGAAAAGTTGTCGATGATATTGCCACTGTAGCTGAGAGGCTTGGTGCTGCTGACTTTACCGTTTACCCCCGTTTTAAGTGGAGCTGTAAATACTTCCTCAGTAGGCATGTTAGCTACAAAAGTATGTCCCTGTTGGTTGACGCTTTCGGCTGCTACCCACAGATGGTCTTTTGCAAGTTCGATGGTGAGGTCTGTGCCTGGGGCCAGATAATGCAGCTTTTTATAGCGTTTGGAGTTTAAGATATCAGCTTTGCTGGAGAGGGTTTTCAGATGCTCATTCCATGCCTCCACAGGGTTGTCCAGATCCACACGTACAGTGCTAAAAATGGCTTCCCACAGCTTATCCATTTGTTCGGAAGCTGGCAGATCAGGGAATACTTTAGCTGCCCATTCTGCTGAAGGATAAGCAATCAGAGACCAGCTGAACTTGTCAGCCATTTGGTATTCACGGTATTGCCGCAACTCATGTGATCGCACGCGCTGGGCAGCCGTAATTCTGCTGGACGGAATCCCTTGAAGCAAATCCGGATTCTCTGCAAGAACATGAAGGATAGCAGCGCCATTTTCGACTTCTTCAGTCATTTCAGCTGCGTACCATTTGGGAGCAATATTAAATGTTTCATCAGGAGCTAGTTCATACTGTAATCGGGTAACCGTCTCATCACTCCATTTTACTTTAACCAGTTTGGCTCCGACAGTATACGCTGATTTAACGATTAGTCGCACGAGATCGACAGACAAGATTGGCGCATGAACGATAAGTGTCTGCCCAGGTTGGACATTAGCGCCCACACGAACAGCTAATTCCGCATATTTCTGCAATTTTTGTTGAAAATCTGACATGTAACTTTCCTCCATTTCACGAAAAAGCCTCAAATAAGAATAGGGTAACTTGCATAGTTTTTTTGCAAATTCCACACATAGCTTATATATTGTACAATGTAACGAAAAGGTTCACAAATTAGTTTTGGTACTTTTTAGTGAAAATGAAAGGGCGGATAAATAAATGACAGAGCAAAATTCTTCTGAGGAATTGATAGAAGTACATATTCAGCAGGCACAAATGACAAGAGATGAGAATGGTGTATATTTAGGCCAAGTAGTATTTGGAGTGGACGGACAGAGCTCTATTTATGAAATTACCTTCCACAGTAAAAAGGGAAAAGAGTGGGATTATAGTCTTCATTTTGCGGGAGAGCCACGCCTGGAGGAAGAGATGCTACAAATGGATAGCTGGATTGAAGAGAACGATGATCTTTTCGACTATTTGCTGGATGCCGCATGGAGTAAATTACCCGAGTAATGTAAACATGGTCTATTTTCGTGACAAGCGGATTATATTTAGCAGTGTCCGCATAATCTGCTGACATGGGGGAAGCCTAAAGGTCGAGTATAACAGGAAATTCCATGTGAATAGGAGGGTGAAGCTTTGGCAAATCATCTGTTCACCGAAGGAATGACGGCAAATGAAGAGGCTGCTCCCGATCTCCTGAGCTTACGGACGCTGTTTGTAAATGTGTGTTTTATCGGAGAACCGGGAAGCCGATCCTGGGTGCTGGTGGATACGGGGATGGCAGGATTCACAGACTCGATTATACGCCTGGCTGAGGAACGGTTTACGGGGCCTCCGGTTGCTATTGTGCTTACTCACGGTCATTTCGACCATGTAGGGTCGGTTATTGAGTTGGTACAGCATTGGGGTACACCTGTGTACGCACACCCTTTGGAATTACCTTATTTAACAGGAATGAAAGATTATCAAAAACCTGACCCCAGTGTGGGGGGAGGTTTGATGTCAGGCATTTCCTTTTTGTACCCCAATGATGCTATAGATCTCGATGATCGTATCACTTCGCTGCCCCAAGATGGCAGTGTCCCTGGCGCCCCTGGTTGGAAGTGGCTTCATACACCAGGACATACGCCTGGCCATGTATCGCTTTTTCATGAGCGGAGACGCTTAATGGTCGCCGGTGACGCTTTTATCACGGTAAAGCAGGAATCAGCACTGGCTGTGCTTTTACAGGAAAAAGAAATCCACGGGCCGCCTGCGTATTTTACAACAGATTGGCAAGCTGCACAGCGGTCAGTGAAGATGCTGGCCGGTTTAAATCCTGCAATTGCAGTTACAGGGCATGGACATTACATGCATGGCACTGAGCTGACAGATCAGTTGGAGCGACTAGCTAGAGATTTTGAACACATGGCAGTACCCAAGCAGGGACGCTATGTGTAGTCATGTGTGTGAAGGACGATGCCTTGCGGGGCATCGTTTTTTTGTATTGTCGTGGAATTTTTTTGCTGGACATGGTATAGTCAAGCCAAAAGCTAAACGCTTTCATTAAACATCGTCATTTCATCAAGGAGGACTTTTGATGACACAACAGCATACTGCAATTGGTGATCTTTATTATGGAATACCGGCGATTCGTCTTAAATTTGGGCGATATGAAGCGGTTGCCCTGCCAGGAAACGGTGCAAATCTGATTTCTTTTCGTGACAATGAGACGGGATATTCTTTTCTGCGTGAGCCGGATGCTGAGAGCATAGAGGCTTTTAAACAAAGCCCATCCGTCTACGGAATTCCGTTTTTGTTCCCTCCGAATCGTTATGAGGACGGAAAATTCCTGTGGAATGGGGTTACATATGAGCTGCCAATTAATGAAGAGGCGACCCATAACCATTTGCATGGATTTTTGCACACCGTTCGGTGGGAAGTTGAGGACTATGGTTCCGGGGAGCAAGGTAGTTATGTGGTAATGAATCAGCATGTAAGGGAAGGGCATCCTATGTTCCGTTATCTACCCTTCACCTTTACAATTAAGCTGACGTACAGTATTGACGAATTTGGCCTGCATCAGCGTTATGTGATTCATAACGAAGGAGATCAACCGATTCCCAACTTGTTTGCCTTTCACACAGCCATTCGGGTTCCGTTTGTACCCGACAGCTCGCCTGAGGATTACAAGATTAAGGTTACGATCGGTGAACGGCGCGAGCTAACAGATCGATTACTGGCCACGGGACAGTTCCAACCGTTATCACCAGAAGAGGAGCTGATGAAGACAACAGGAGTTAGTCCTTATTTTGCCTCTATGGATAATCATTATACGGCGGCTCCGCAAGATGGGCGTAACTACATGGAACTCACACACAGCAAGACAGGTGCTACCCTTGTATACGATGTAGGCACTGCTTATAAGCATTGGATGATCTGGAATAACAAAGCGAACAAGGAATTCATCTGTCCTGAACCGCAAATGAACATGATTAATGCACCAAATCGACCAGACTTGCCTGCGGAAGACATCGGGTTAATTGCATTGGCGCCGGGGCATATTTTCGAAACAACCAGCCGTCTGTATTGTGTTACTCCTAATAAAACGAAATCTTAATATTTCTTTATCCTACTAAGCTTGCATCGTGATGGACGGTGCAGGCTTTTTCGGATGGTATGGCCTCATTTTAAAAAATGATGGGGAAAGAAAGATAAAAAGGTTGCAGGAGAGCAATGCGACATAGTATGATACAAAACAGGAGATGATCAGATGAATTACGAAATGGTGCCTTTTCAAGCCATCAAACGCAAGCAAATTGCCGATGAAGTAGCTGAGCAGCTGCAACGAAAAATTGCTGCTGGTGAATGGAACGTGGGCACTAAGATTCCAACCGAGCCCGAGCTTATGAAGCTTTTTGGAGTCGGACGATCTACCGTTCGGGAGGCGGTTAGCGTGCTGGTGCATGCCGGTCTACTAGAGAAAAAGCAGGGACACGGAACCTTTGTCTGCCAACCGACGACTTCTCAAGAACCATTGGATTACCGACTAAGTCGTGCTGAAATTATTGAGGTGTATGAAGTGCGGAGCGTCCTGGAACTGGAGATTGCCAGATTAGCTGCGTTACGTCGTAATGACGAAGATTTACGCTTAATGCGGGAAGCGCTGGACCGCCGAGCTGCGACATTGGCCGCTGGAGATATGAAAGGGTACTTGGATGCGGATATCACTTTTCACTTGGCTGTTGCAGCAGCTACAGGCAATAAGGTGCTTACGGACGTCTATCGTAGCTTTGTCGAGGCTATTCGCAAGGCGCTGAACAATCTTATCACGGATCCGGCGATGCAAAATCATTTTACACTTCAGCATGAAAAAATTTATGAAGCGATCTTAGATCAGGATGGCAAGGCTGCTGAGCTATATAGTATTCAGCATTTGGATGGCACCAAGCTTGAATTGCAAAAGCAAATGGGAAGTTCTTAATTTTTTTTAATTCTAAACATCAGATGATCAGATGAATAAAATGATGTAAAAACCTTCTATCAACGAGCATCTCCTAAAATCAAACCAAAGGTGGTATCTGTATGCGCAAAATATGGGTGTTGGACACAACGTTAAGAGATGGAGAACAATCACCAGGGGTTAGCTTAACCAGCACAGAAAAGGTGGAAATCGCTCTTCAGCTTCAGAAATTAGGCGTAGATCGGATTGAGACTGGCTTTCCAGCAACCTCACCTGGTGAGATCATCAGCATGCAGGAAATTGCCAAACAGGTCACCCAAGCAACACTGGTTGGTTTTGCACGCTCGAAAGAGCAGGATATTGATGCAGTCAGAGAAGCTCTACGGGGAGCAGAGGACGCTTGTCTTCATTTGTTCCTGGCTACCTCGCCAATTCATCGCCAGCACAAGCTGCGAATGGATAAAGCGAAAGTATTAGAGACTGCTGCCGCTGCTATTCGTTATGGGCGCAAGTATTTTAGCAAGGTAGAATTTTCGGCAGAGGATGCCAGTCGTACCGAACTGGACTTCATTTGTGAAGTTGTAGATATGGCAATTCGTGCTGGGGCTACAGTCGTCAATTTACCCGACACCGTGGGATATGCCTCGCCAGATCAGTTTGGAGAAATGTTTAGAGTTGTAAAACAACAAGTACCTGGTATCGAAAAAATACAGCTGAGCACACACTGTCACGATGATCTCGGCATGGCAACAGCTAATACGCTGGCAGCTATACGTAATGGGGTGGATCAATTTGAGGGTACCATCAACGGCATCGGTGAGCGAGCTGGGAATACACCAATTGAAGAGGTTGCGCTGGCCCTTGACACGAGAACCGAGCTGTATGGTGCACAAACGAGTCTGGTTTTGGAGGAACTGTATGCCACCAGTCGATTGGTAAGCAAACGTACGGGAATGTCGGTACCTGGAAACAAGGCCATTGTTGGGGCCAATGCATTTGCACACGAGTCCGGTATACACCAGGACGGCATGCTAAAGGAGCGTACAACGTATGAGATTGTGTCCCCTGAGCGGATTGGTCTCAAGACAAGTAAACTGGTATTAGGCAAGCATTCAGGACGTCATGCGTTTAAGGAAAAGCTGGCGGACATGGGCTTTGACATGTTGTCAGAGGAACAGCTTCAGGAGGCATTCCGCAAATTTAAAGCCTTGGCGGATAAGAAAAAACAGGTGCTGGATGAAGATTTGCTCGTTCTGATGGATGAGAGCCGCAATGCCGCTCCTCAAATTTACACATTAAATTCTATTCAGGTGTCTTATGGTAATCAGTCGGTCCCGGTCGCCTCCATACGGTTGAATAAGCAAGATGGTACATCGATTGATGAAGTAGCGATGGGGAATGGTTCTGTTGATGCGATTTTCAATGCGATAGACAAGGCCAGTGGTGAAATGGTGGAGCTGGAGGATTACTCCATCCAGTCTGTGACCTATGGCAAAGATGCGTTGGGGGAGGTACACGCTATTTTGAGACAAGGTGAATATACAGCACTGGGAAGAGGCACAAGTACAGATATTTTGGAAGCTAGCGCGAAAGCTTATATCGATGCCCTAAACAAGCTGCTGGGCAGAAAAGAAGTTCATGCCAAAAGCAATATCACGATTAGCTAAGGTTAGTAATCAAGCTCATAGTTGAATTTTTGAATTTTCCTTCTGTCTCCTCTGGCCTTATCGTAAAAAAGCGCTTGCAAAATATATGATAACATTTGAAATTTAATGTATAATAGGCAAGGAAGATCACCATATTTTGTCTGAATTACATAGGCCAAGAGGAGGAAATGAGTTGAACTACCGCATTGAGAAGGATACGTTGGGCGAAATCAAAGTACCGGCAGACCGTTTGTGGGGAGCGCAAACACAGCGCAGTAAGGAAAATTTCCCGATTGGCTCGGAGAAAATGCCGTTAGAGGTCATTCAGGCGTTTGCGGTGCTCAAAAAGAGTGCGGCGATCAGCAACTATAAGTTGGGTAGGCTATCTCAGGAGAAGCAGGACGCCATTATTTATGCAGCGGACGAAATTCTAGCTGGACGCGTCGATGACCATTTCCCATTGGTTGTATGGCAGACAGGGAGCGGTACGCAGTCCAATATGAATGTCAATGAAGTGATTGCTCATCTGGGCAGCCAATGGTTACAAGAACAAGGAAAAGATGCGAAGCTGCATCCGAATGACGATGTGAATATGTCGCAAAGCTCCAATGATACGTTTCCTACAGCGCTTCATGTTGCGGGTGTTATTGCCGTTGAGGACCGTTTGTTGCCTGCCATTGATAAGCTGAAAGAAACTTTTCAACAGAAGTCAGAACAATTCAAGGATATCATCAAAATTGGCCGAACCCATTTACAGGATGCGACACCACTTACACTGGGTCAGGAAATCAGCGGCTGGTATGCCATGCTGGATAAAAGCAAGCGAATGATCGTCGATACGGTTCAATATATGAAGGAACTGGCGATTGGCGGAACAGCAGTAGGCACAGGAATTAATGCTCATCCAGAGTTTGGCTCACGAACCTCTGCAGAAATTTCCGGCTTCACTGGCAAAACGTTCACTTCCGCACCCAATAAATTCCATGCTCTGACCAGTCACGATGAAGTGGTGGCTGTACATGGAGCAATCAAAGCACTAGCTGCGGATTTGATGAAAATCGCCAATGATGTTCGCTGGTTGGCGAGTGGTCCGCGGAGCGGTTTGGGGGAAATCACGATTCCAGCTAACGAGCCGGGGAGCTCCATTATGCCTGGTAAGGTGAATCCAACCCAGAGTGAAGCACTGACGATGGTCGTTACGCAAGTCATGGGTAATGACGCGGCTATTGGTTTTGCAGCAAGTCAAGGCAATTTTGAATTGAATGTTTTCAAGCCAGTAATCATATACAATTTTTTGCAATCTGTTCATCTGCTGGCCGATTCCATCATTGCTTTTAATGACAACTGTGCTGTTGGCATCGAGCCCGATCTTGCTAAAATTGAGCACAATTTGAATAATTCACTGATGTTGGTGACAGCATTAAATCCACATATCGGATATGAAAATGCTGCTAAAATCGCCAAACTTGCACATGCAGAAGGACTGTCTCTAAAGGAAGCGGCACTTCGTAGTGGACTGCTGACGGAAGAGCAGTTTGACCAATATGTTGTACCTGCGCATATGATTCATCCTAAAGCATAAAGCATGACGATGGTCGTAGCTTAAGACCTACAAAATTTACAAACCAGCTTGTGGAGTGCCGATCCAGCACAGACCATGAGCTGGATTTTTTAATTTTCCCATAATTTTTTTGCTTAAGATTAGTATTCTGTGTGATTTGAGGGTATATAGTTAGAAGGCGAAAAAATGAACATTTATTTTCAAGATAGGAGAAGCCGTATGGAACAGACAACCGTGATTAATTTGATTGTGCTTTTGCTGTCCGGCTTGCTGCTGGTCGGTGTGCTGACTACCAAATTTTCCAGCCGTTTCGGCATGCCTGCGCTTGTTTTGTTTATTGCCGTAGGCATGGTGCTCAGTCAGTTTATTTATTTTGATAATGCCTTTATCACACAGCTGGTGGGCATTCTCGCGCTCATTGTCATTCTGTTTGAAGGTGGGATGCAGACAAAGTTTACTGATATTAAGCCAGTTATTCGACCTGCATTGTCATTATCAACGCTAGGGGTCATCATTACGACTGTAGTCATCGGCGTATGCGCCAAGTTTATTTTAGGCGTAGGCTGGATGGAATCGATGTTGTTCGGCGCTATCGTCGGATCAACGGATGCGGCAGCCGTATTTTCCGTTTTAGGCGGTAAAAATATCAAAAAACGGATTACCTCAACGCTCGAAGCGGAATCCGGCAGTAATGATCCGATGGCTGTATTTCTCACAGTAACATTGATTGAGCTAATACATCACCCTGAACAATCCATCTGGATACATATCTTGCTGTTTTTATGGGAAATGGGTTTTGGTTTAGTTGTTGGTTTTGTTCTTGGACGCCTGGGAGTATACGCGATTAATAAAATGAATTTTGATTCATCTGGTTTGTATCCTGTGATGGCATTAGCTTTTGCAGTCTTGACGTATGCGGCGGCATCGTTATTGGAAGCAAGTGGACTGCTGGCCGTGTATGTCATGGCTATTGTATTAGGAAATTCCGACTTGACCTACAAGCGATCCATTATTCATTTTAACAATGGTTTCGCCTGGATGGTGCAGATCATGATGTTTGTCCTGCTTGGGCTATTGGTTTTTCCCGATCAATTGCTGGGCATTGCGTGGCAAAGCTTGGCGCTCTCCTTCATCCTCATGCTCGTGGCTCGTCCAATAGGCGTGTTCCTAAGCTTGCTATTTTCCAGATACTCTGTCCGCGAGAAGACGTTGTTATCCTGGGCTGGACTGCGGGGAGCGGTACCCATTGTACTAGCAACCTATCCATTACTTGATGAAATGGATGTAGGCCCCGTGTTTTTTAATGTTGTATTTTTCGTAGTGCTCACTTCTGCGATTATTCAAGGTACCACGATTTCGTGGTTAGCAGTGAAGCTTGGCTTGATGGACCCTAACCAGACATCGTCGCCTTCACTGCTAGAATTAGTTTCTCTGGGAAAAACCACTTCGGAAATCAATCACATTCAGGTACAAAAGGGGATGTCGATAGCCGGCAAGGCGATCCAGGATATACAGCTGCCTGAGGACATTTTGTTCACAGCTATTATTCGGAATGAGCAAATTATTGCTCCGAGAGGCACGACTGTAATTGAACCTGGCGATACTTTGTACGTGCTTAGTCCCAAGCTCAAACGACAGCAGATGAAAGAACTGTTCATGCTGCTCGAACCAGAGGCGGCTCCGTAATTGAGTTTTGTTCTTATCTTTGCAGTCCTTCACATTTCATGTGAAGGGCTTTTTGTTATTTTATTTTTCAGAGTGGATGAATCTGTTAAAAAATTGACACTATCATTCTACAAAATTAGTTTATGATATTGTCGTTAGATGTCGCAGCCTATCATTACGGATCATTTGATGGGCAATAGTGATGAAATACGATAGAAGACACCATACAGGAGAGATGATGAATGAAACCGGAAGTCTTGCCACAGCGGGCAGCAACTCGCAGGCAGAAAAATAAGAAAAAGAAACGAAAAGGAAGATTTGGTCGCTTTATGCTGCGACTTTTTATTGTACTCCTTTTAGCCGGAGTTGGGGGTTGCGCATGGTTGTTTTTAACCCCATCTGGCAAGGATATGCGCTATTTGGCTGCGGACACACTAATTACGACTCAGCATCGTCACTGGGCGAAATATTTTATCGGGGAAGAAGAGGCGAAGAAACGCGTGGCTGAATATTCGGCCCGATTCGAGGAGATGGGGGAGGAGAAGGACAGACATACAATCAAGCTGCCTGATCTGGTTCCAACCAAGGTACAACAAACGCCGCTGGTAGAAGTGGAAGAGGTGTCGGGACGCAATTATCATGGCTATGTTATGACTGTGCATGACCCCACTAAAATTAGACTTGGCGTTCCTGCTAAAGTCGGCCGGGGAGAACGAGTATCTAGCATGGTCGAGCGTCTAGGGGCTGTTGCTGGCGTAAATGGCGGTGGATTCGCTGATCCCAACTGGAACGGGAATGGCTTTAAACCGATTGGTGTTGTCATCTCTCAGGGCCAGATATACTACAACGATATGGGTAAAGATGCCTCGGTTCAAATCGTAGGTATTGATAAACAGGGAAAAATGATAGCCGGTCATTATTCGTTGTCCGAGTTGTCCAAAATGAATGTGCAAGAAGCGGTTACTTTTCAACCACGGCTAATCGTAAATGGAAAAGGTCTGATTCGCAATGCGAGCGAGGGATGGGGAATTGCTCCCCGTACTGCAATGGGGCAGAGAGCAGACGGGGCAATTATTTTCGTAACCGTCGACGGTCGCCAGCCTGGGTACAGCATCGGTGCCAACTTGTATGATATGCAAAATATTTTACTTAAACATGGAGCGGTTATCGGTGCTAATCTGGATGGAGGTTCATCCACGGTACTCGTCAAGGACAACACCATTGTCAACAAGCCTTCCTCTGAATACGGAGAGCGATATTTGCCGACTGCGTTTCTCGTATTTGAGCATCCAGAGACCGTCAGTATCCCGAATATATGGGCAGGGATGAAACCCGAAAACATTGACGCAGCGAAAAAGAGATAAAGCCGGGAGGAACAAGTCTATTCAGTGAACGGAGACTAATAATGAAGCTAGATCGAACAGGATTTCAGCGATGGTTTGTCGCCTTGCTCATGTTATCATTATTGTTGACAACAACGCACCAAGGAGAAGCCGAAGCGGCTAAGCAGGCAACCCCGGCACCTCAAGCAACACAGATAACCGATATTGTTATAGCCGGTCAACCCTTAAACAACAAAATCAAACCGCTATTGATCGACGGTAAGCTGATGGTACCGCTCAAACCATACGCTGAAGCTGTGGGTGCAAGCTACCATTGGGACGCTAAACAAAAGCAGATTACGCTGCAAAAGTGGGCAGCACCCTTAATACTTAAAGAGCGATTACGTAAGAACCAGCAGCAACTGATCTTTAAGGTTGTAGGTAAAGATGTATATGTACCTCTTAGAGACGTGTCGCTTGAATTAGGTTATACGTTGGAGAAGACAAACACACAGATTCAGATCGAGCCACCGAGTCACGGTAAACTAAAAGAACAATTGTATGAGGGGGATCTCGTAGCAGCACGCGAAGCGTTCATTCGGCTAGAAAGACATTCTGTTCATCCTTATATAGAAGTTCACCGTCCTAACACTGAGCTTTTGTCTAGTGTCTACATGTTCCCTCAAGGTGAAGCATTACGGTATTTTACAGTGAACGGGGATGTGCTGAGTCTGGTTGAAGTGAAGGACGATTTTCCGATGGTCACCTATCAAGGG
This sequence comes from Paenibacillus ottowii, assembly GCF_006874425.1. GTDB lineage: Bacteria > Bacillota > Bacilli > Paenibacillales > Paenibacillaceae > Paenibacillus > Paenibacillus ottowii. The sequence continues at coordinate 101,904 of NZ_VIJZ01000011.1, read as the reverse complement.
TATGTGGGAGCTCCTTTTGATAATACCTTTACGATGGAATACGATCCACTGGAGCTGTTTTTGGCCAATAAAGCCAAAGATCAGTGGGGAACTTATCCGAAACTTAATAAGCCGCTGATCTATGAGTATACTACAGGATGGGGAGACAGCAGCACTACTTTTTATGGGCGTATTACTATGGATAAAAAAGATGAGCTGCTGGGTACGACGGGCGATCCGATAAGTGGACTCCGAGCCGATGCCAAGCAGATCATGAAAACCTTCAAGCTTCCATGGGAATCGAGGACCGATGTTCGATCGACAATGAAATAAGTTGAACAACTACTACAAAAAAGCGTGTATCGTTGAAGTTAATTTAACTTCTCGGTACACGCTTTTTGCAATGAAATAAGTGTTTGACCTTGTAAACTGCTCAAACTTTTATTAGACGTCATGATCTGCTTCGAGAAATACGGCGATCAGAATACGCGCATTGTTTTCTCCTACGTTTTTGGCATAGTGGGGGATGGCTGCTCTCCAGCTAAAGGAATCTCCTGCTTCCAGCGTAGCTGAATCCTCGCCCTGCTCCACATATACCGTACCCTCCAAAATAAAATGAATCTCATCCCCGGCATGTGCATGCTCTTCTTCTGTAGATGAGCCTGGCGGCATGTCCACCAGCATCATTTTGACATTCCCCTGACCACCCAAATGATCGACCTGAAGGTTGTTTTTACCATACAACGTTTTACGGCGCTCATCCTTGCGAATTACTTGCATCCGTTCCTCTTCTTTAAGAAGCAGAAAAGCAAGAGGGACGTTCAGCGCATTAGCGATGCTGTCCAATGTAGCGATGGAAGGGGAGGTTTTATTATTTTCTACTTGACTCATAAACCCTTGAGATAGTCCGGTTCGTTCGCATATTTGCTGGATGGATAAATTTTTACGTTTACGAGCCGCGCGAATGTTGCACCCTATACCCATTGAGCATTCCTCCTTTTTAAAATTATAATCTATACTAATTTATTATTTATCATACCAAATAATTTGTTGACAGACTATACTTTCTTATGCTAAATTCACATTACAAAATAATTATTACTATTACTAATAATTCGAGTTTGATACACACATATGTGCTGCGGTATAGATTCAGACGAGTCTCTTTTTTTAACCAAATTATTAGTGATATAAATTATTTATTCATATACGCTTGTATGAGTGTAATTAAACAAACAGAATGGAGAGATAAACATGAGTTCAGCAAGCAGAAACGTTTCTACAATTATGCGGGTGGCGCTGGGGATTTTGTTCCTGGCACATGGAATAGCTAAATTCCAAATGGGGTTGGGTAATGTAGCAGGCTGGTTTTCCAGTATTGGCGTCCCAGGATTTTTAGGTTATGTGGTTGCGGTAATTGAGTTGGTCGGCGGGATTGCATTGATTCTTGGATTGCTTACTCGTTATGTATCTGGCCTTTTTGTTATTGTATTGATTGGTGCCATTTTCACAGCCAAATTGTCTGGTGGGTTGATGGGAAATGGTCAAGGTGCAGGCTATGAACTGGATATTGCTTTTATTCTGGTAGCTCTTCACCTCGTATTTGCGCCTACTACTCGCTTGTCTTTGGATTCTTTGTTCAGCCGTCGTAAGTCAACAGAGCAATAATTTTGATTTAACCTTAGTCCTCCAATCCATATAGAAAGAGGGAAATCTCATGACAGCACATCTTCATGACAAAACCAAAATCGGGCAGGTTTCATTAAAAGTGAGTAACTTGGAGCGTTCTATTCAATTTTACACTGAGGTCGTTGGTCTACAGCTTCTGCGTCAAGCGGCGGATACCGCTGAATTGACTGTCGACGGAAAACATCCGCTCCTGATCCTTAATTATGTTGAAAATGCAGTGATTCTGCCGCGCCAATCCGTAGCCGGATTATATCACTTTGCTATTCTTCTACCGAATCGTGTAGCTCTCGGCTTGTCTTTACGCAATCTGCTGGCCCATGAGATTGAAATTGGACAGGGAGACCATGATGTAAGTGAGGCACTATACATTCATGATCCCGATAATAACGGGATTGAAATCTATGCGGATCGTCCTCGTGATCAATGGAAGAAGGACGCAAATGGTTATTACATGATGGGAACAGATCCCGTGGATGCAGAAGGTCTGATTGCCATTTCTGAAAATCTACCTTGGCAGGGACTGCCGCAGGGAACGGCAATTGGTCACGTTCATTTCCATGTGTCTAATCTGCTCACAGCACAGCAATTTTATTGTGATGTGCTTGGCTTTGACATTACGTGCCGATATGGAGCTTCAGCCTTGTTCGTTTCTGCAGGTGGTTACCATCACCATATGGGCTTGAACATATGGGCAGGTGAAGGTGCTCCACCAGCTCCTGAGCAGGCGGCAGGATTAAATTATTTTGAATTGGTTGTTCCAGATCAACAAGAATTGGATGCCATTACTGCTCGTTTGGCTGCGGCAGGTTATGAATGGCAAGAACGTGATGGTGCCATATATGTGGCTGACCCGTTCCACATTCAGATCAAATTGGTTCATGATTAAACCATTTAGCAAAGTTTTGGAACGTAACAGAAAAGGGTATTCCTATAAGCCGTACAGGCTGGGAATACCCTTTTTGATATACTAAAACAAGCTCCAATCCATATCCCGAGACATCGTCTCCAGCAAGTGCACCCCCGCTGTACTGTTGCCCATACGATTCAATGAAGGCCCTACTAGCCCGATACCATATCGTCCGGGTACCATTGTCATTATACTTCCAGATACACCGCTTTTGGCAGGGAGTCCGACTTGAATGGCGAATTCACCAGAGGCGTCATACATACCGCATGTTGTCATAAATGTTTTGGCGATCTGTACATAGCGACGGGGAATCAGCGGTATACCTGTGATCGGATCACGGCCGTTGAAGGCTAGTACGAGTCCCATGCGTGCTAAATCTGTACAGTTCAATTTGACAGCGCAATGTCTAAAATAGACGTCAAGCACATCCTCCACATGACCTCTTAAAATTCCCTTTTCCATTAGAAAATAAGCAAGGGAACGATTCAAATGGCCTGTGGCTGATTCTGAATCGTAGACATCCTGATCATATTCCAGTTTGTCATTATGAGTAAGCAGGCGGAAAAATTGAAGAACACGGGCAAATCTCTCTTCTGGACTGTTTCCGCGAATCAAAGAAGAGACTGCAATTGCTCCGGCGTTAATCAGTGGGTTAAATGGAATCCCCGGCTCGACCAGTTCCAGCTTGAGCATGGAATTAAAACGATCCCCGGTAGGCTCCATCCCCACCTTAGAGAAGACAACATCCTCTCCATTATCCATCAAGGCCAGAATGAGCGTAAATACCTTGGAGATGCTTTGCATCGTAAATTGAATTTCCGTATCTCCGGCTACCACGGTCTCACCCGCACCATTCATTACCACAATACCCAGCGCATCGGCCGGGGCTTTGGACAGTTCGGGAATATATGCTGCTACCTTGCCATGGATATACTCATGACGGCTTTGTTCTACCCATTCCGGCAGTTTGGTCTGTAATCTCTGCCACTCCGATGTCATTTCTTTTCCTCCAGTCGAGTAACCAATCTGTGGTATTTTATTGTAGAGCAAGAAGTAGCTATATACTTATTTTAAAGAAATTTTCGGTCAAAAAACAAGCTCTCATGTCATTTCTTTTTCTCCTGTTAAATCCCCAACCTATTGTAATATCTGGATTATGGATGACAGGAGAAGGAGATGAAGTCAAGTATGTTACACGGTATGTTAGCGGATTACCCGTGGGAGAAAACGATTCATCAATTGTTTGAAGAGCAGGTTGAGCGCACACCGGATCACGTAGCGGTCGTATTTAGGGACAAGCACTTGACGTATGCTGATCTGAACACAAAGGCCAATCAATTTGCACATGTTTTGCGGAACAAAGGTGTAGATAAAGATAGGCCCGTCGGAATCATGGGCGATTGCTCATTAGAAATGATCATCGGGATATTCGGAATATTAAAAGCCGGGGGAGCCTATGTGCCGATTGATCCGCAATATCCAGAGGAACGTATACGCTATATGCTAACGGATTCTGGCGCAACTCTCCTGCTGACCCAGCTTCCAATCCCCAACTCAATGGAGCTCGACAATCTTGCACTGGATTTGACAGATAAACGAAACTACGGGAAAGAAACGGGGAATCTCACTACTAGTCAAAGTTCCGATGCGTTAGCATGTATTATGTATACGTCTGGTTCTACCGGCGAGCCTAAGGGAACCTTAACGATGCACTACAACATTACACGTGTTGTTAAAAAGACAGATTACATCCATTTCTCGACAAAAGATCGGATATTGCAAGTGTCCAGTTTTTCGTTTGATGGTTCTACATTTGGTATTTATGGGGCTCTGCTTAATGGGGGTACTCTTGTTTTGAGCACTCAAGATCAAACTGTGAATGCACGGGAGCTATCCAATATACTTCGTACACAACAGATTACAAAATGCTTTGTGACAACGGCTCTTTTTAATGCATTGGTGGATATTGATCCCAGCTGCTTTGCAACCATTGAAACGTTGCTATTCGGTGGTGAGAAGGCGTCGGTCAGCCATGTACGTAAAGCGTTTGCCTGTATGGGTCCGGGTCGTTTAATTCATGTCTACGGACCGACGGAGAGCACAGTATTTGCTACGTATTACCCGATTGATCATTTGGACGATAATGCAAATAGCGTGCCAATCGGCAAACCAATCAGCAACACGAAGGTTTATATCCTGGATCAAGAGCAGCATCCTTTGCCGCAGGGAGTTGAAGGTGAATTGTACATCGCTGGCGACGGATTAGTTAAAGGTTATTTGAATCAACCAGAGTTGACAGCGGAGCGGTTTATTCAGTCTTCATGGGTACCTGGAGGCAGGTTGTATCGTACCGGAGATTGGGTACAAGAGCAAGCAGATGGGAACTTCGAATTTATTAGACGGATCGACGGCCAGGTGAAAATACGAGGGTATCGAATTGAGCTGGGGGAAATAGAGTCGCATCTATTAAAATTAAATGATATACAAGAAGCGGCAGCTGTTGTTCGTGAAAATGAGGCCGGTCATAAGCAGTTGGAAGCGTATTTTACAGCGACCATCAATCTGACAGCAAGTGAAATTAAAACGGCTCTCTCTATCAAGCTGCCGAACTACATGATCCCCTCTTTTTTTATTCAATTAGAGCAAATGCCACTGACATTGAATGGTAAGCTGGATCGTAAAGCACTGTTAGCTCTTGGTGAAAATATACATGCTGGAGCAGAATATGTGTCTCCTGAGCCGGGACTGGAAACGAAGCTGATGGAAATCTGGCAGGATGTATTGGGACTACAGCAGCTTAGTGTTTTAGATAGCTTTGTCGACCTCGGTGGACATTCTATTCATGCGCTTACATTAATGTCAAGAATGGAGTGGGCGGGATATTCCGTCACTTTAACAGACATTTATCACTATAAAACGATTCGGGCCCTCGCTAATTACCTTCTTTCAACACAGAATAGTGCTATAGGGCCCCTAAAGCAGCAGGGCATTATTAAAACAGCACAACAGTTGATGTCTTGGCTTCACCAAGAAACGGGTGGTGTTTTTGAGTGGGTGAAATACCAAGTAAGGGATTTTATTCACGAAGTTAGAGATATTCAGGTACTTTACTCCGACATGGTGGCTGACGTTAACCATATCACGCGGATTATGGACGGAAAAGTAGCTCCAGAGCTACTGCCACATTACATTGTACCACTGGAACTTAAAGCGGAAATGGCTGATCAATACTGGACGATGGATGAAGAGGAATTTTTCCAGCGTTTGGGCTTAAAGAGCATGAATTCAGATCAAGTGGAAAGTTTACGCAAGCAACTGGAAAAGGATTATTTGAAAAAAGATCAGTTTCTTAATAGAGGGGAAGTGGTACAAAAATACCCGCTAAGTGGAATTCAACAAATGCAAATTTCGTTTCAAACACCACCAAGCTTAGGTATATTTAGGCTGGATGAATGTGTGAATTATGATTTTTTGGATCAGGCTTACAATCACTTTGTCCAAAATCAAGGATTACTGAGGAGCGTTGCGACCCAAAGAGATGGATGGACTTATTGGAGGGAATACGTACTGCCTGGTGATACTGTGTCAAAGCTTAACATTATTGACATGTCAGCTCACAATCCATGTGGCTCCTTTATGGAAATGGTAAATGATTATGTTGCAAATACCCGATTCGCCGAAGAGCATATGTTGTTCCACATGTTTGTGCTGAAACGAAACCTGCGTGAACATTATGTTATAACTATTTATCATCATGCGATATGCGACCGGGTGACCTCGGAAGTAGCCGAACGACAGTTGCTTGCCAGCTACAGGAGTCTACTTCAAAATCGCCCCCTTCCTATGGATGAAGTGAAGCCCTATGAGGCGTATGTCAGACAAATCCAAAGTGGACCAAAAGGAATTACGGAAGAAGAATTGATATCAGCTTTTAGTTTGGAAGCGTTCCAAAAAAGCAAACAAAACATCTTACAAACACCAAAGCTGCGAACGAGCACAGAAGCCTACCTGTTTAACGTATGTATCCCCGCTGAGAATCCTTCTTTAGAGCTGGCGCTTTCTGTCTATTCAAGGGGTCTGCAAACTTATTTAGGTATGGATAAGCTGCCATTGTTATTTTTATATGATGGAAGAAGATATGACGAGGAGGCTTATTATAACACGGCCGGTGAATTTATTGATTTTGTGCCTATGCTGTTGGAGCTGAAGCAAAAACCGGATGAAATGATGTTGTCTGTCAGAAGCAGACTGGATGTATTAAAACACCATACGATCAATTTTATGCATCTTCTTACAAGTCCTGATTACAAAGACAAGTGGGAACGAATCAGAACATTTGTACAGTTGGGGAAACAGTATGAGCAACTAGATTTATTCATGTTTAACTATTTAGGAAATAGCACAAAAGCAGGCTCAAAATACAGTGCTTATTATGATGATACTATTGTAAAGCAACCGAATCCGCTGCCGATCCATTCACTGTTCAATTGCATTGCTTCTTCTTACACGGACGGTCTTATTTTTTCTATACGATGCAGTTATGAGATAGAAGTAGAGGAGGTCAGGGCCGCTTTTTATCAAGCTGCCGGTATGGCATCCCGGATAGGGGAGGTACAATAAGTGATAGGGTCGTCCACTACACCTAGTCAGAGTGGGTCTGATAGGTCACAACGTTATTTGCCTTTATTTTCTCACCACAGTAGAAATATCGAAAAACCCACGGGGAATGATCAAGTGCTTTACTGCATTCGTTTGGAGACAAGACAGGTTCAAGCGATTTTAAAATTTGTACAGAATCACCAGATAGGTATGCCTTCCTTTATAACATCCATATGGTCCGTACTGCTATCCCATTACGCCAATCAATATGCTTTGCCTGTTATATATTCTGAGATATCCGACAAAGAAGCCACAGAAAGTTGTCTGGATTATCCGCTACTCATTCATATACAGAGGGAAGATGATCTTTTCTCTTTGATACAAAGGGTTGCAATGGAATGGAACAAACGACGTACCAGCAGCGATTGGAGAGAGGATTCTTCGCAGCAAACTAAAATCGATTCTCGATCAGGAGCAGAGAAGGATTTCTTCAATGTGGGTATCATGGAGATGTGTGATAATTTCTTATCTCCAAATTCCAATATGAAAGCACCGGCTCTCTTACACAGTATAGATCAGCTAGAAATCGCACTCTGCTACCATTATGATGCGGATGTATTGGAGTGCGCAATACAGTATGATGGAAATCGTTTTGGAGAAAGACAAATCGCTAGCTTCGCAGGCCATTTTCAAACATTGCTGGAAAATGTGCTCCTTCTTCCAAAGAAGAAGGTACTATTTCATCCCATGTTGACCACGAAAGAACGCAAACAGATGCAACAATGGAATAATACAGAACGAGCCTATCCTAAGGATAAAACGGTGGTTCAATTGATCGAGGTGCAGGCTGATCGAACACCCCATGCGATTGCCTTGGAGTTTGGTGAGCAGAGGCTGACTTATTATGAGTTAAATCACCGGGCAAATCAAATCAGCCACATGATTAGAGAGTCGTATTTGCTGCAAGGACATGGCTCTCTGTCGACTGGTACGCTGATTGCTATCATTATGGACAGAAGCGCAGATGTGGTCCCCTCAATGCTCGGAGTTATGAAAGCGGGAGCTGCTTATCTTCCGATTGATCCCCAATATCCTGGGGAGCGGCTGCGATTTATTTTAGAAGATGCACGGGCCGAAATGATTGTAACGCACAGTCAATTAGTAAGCAGGATACATCCATATATATCTCAACTGGGTATGAAACCGTATTCGCTGATTTGTGTGGATGAATGCTCGGTGCAGCAGGACTGCAATCCCAACGAAAATTTGCAGATCGGGCTGAAGCAGAATGATCTGGCTTATGTTATCTACACTTCCGGCTCTACCGGAAAACCGAAGGGAACTCTCATTGAACATGCTGGCTTGGTCGCATTGGTCCCTTATCTGGTTGAAAAGTTTGGTATTACCTCTGACTCAAGAGTCATGCAATTCGCCTCCATGAGTTTCGACGCTTCGGTCTACGAATGGATCGGCACGTTATCAGTAGGCGGGACATTGGTTGTTCTATCAGATGATGAACTACCACCTTATGTTGATATTTCAGATATTCTTGCAGAGAAGAACATCCACATTGCCATGCTGACACCATCAGTGCTTCGAACAATGAAACATAGAGAATTGCCGAAATTGCATACACTTATATCTGCTGGAGAACCCTGTACTCCTGACATTGTCGGTTATTGGGGAAGAGGAAGACAATTTGTGAACGCTTACGGACCGACCGAAGTAACGATAATCTGTGCTACTTCTGTCTGCCGGCCAGGAAAAGAAATTACGATCGGTCAACCCGTCTATAACAAACGGTTATTCGTCTTGAACTCATTCGGCAATCCTGTGCCTGTCGGCGTTCCTGGCGAATTATGGGTAGGGGGCATCGGGCTTGCCAGAGGATATTTGAATCGTGAGGAACTGACTCGAGAACGGTTCGTTCATAAAGAGATTGCAATCAGCAGTGAGTATCCGTCGCACAGTGAGCGGTTATATAAAACCGGGGATATTGTGAAATGGACGCCGGATGGAGAACTGGTATTTATACGACGCAGTGATGAACAGATTAAAATCAGAGGGTATCGTATCGAACTGGGTGAAATCGAATATCAGCTACGCCAGCATCCTGACGTCAGTCAATGTGTCGTTCAAGCCTGGAAGGACGGATCATACCATAAACTGGTTGCCTATTATACTGCTGGAGAAGAACTGAAAGAGGCGGAACTGGCGCAGCACTTAAATGCTATGTTACCAGCATATATGATTCCTTCGTATTTTTGTCATCTGGATTCATTTCCAGTAAATACAAACGGAAAAGTCGACCGTGGGGCTCTCCCCGATCCGAAGAGTACCTTATTTCTTCAAGCTGATCAAGCTGTGGAAGCAGACGAGGATGATCTCGAAAAGCGTTTGCTTTGGATTTGGCGACAGATTTTAAAAAGGGGAGATATCGGAGTTAACGACCATTTTTATGCTGTTGGAGGAGATTCAATTCTTGCCATTCAAGTCGTATCTATGGCCAGAGATCACGGTATGATACTTACTCCAAGACAAGTGGCAGAGCATCCAACCATTAAGAAATTAGCTACTGTAGTTGCTTGGACAGACAGTAGTCAAACAGAAGAGCTTATGGTTGATTGGTCAGGCGAATTTGGCTTGACACCAATCCAACACTGGTTTTTCGAGCAACAGTTTGTAGTTCCGCATTATTTCAACCAATCCCAGCTATTTGTGCTCCGTGATTTCGATCCTGTAAGGTTAGAAACTGCCATTAATCAATTGATTCGATTACATCCAGAGCTTTCGATGGAGATTGTGGTCAGGGAACATGTGTATTCGCAGCGCTACCAAACGGATGCCTCCATCCAACTGGCTAGCTATACCCTTCAACAAATTGAATATCCTGACTCCGAAATTTCAAGCATATGTGATGCATGGAGCAGACAATTGAATTATGAGACGGGAAACATGATGTATGCGGGAGTAATCCAAGGTCACCCTGATGGTAAAGCTCGTTTATTTATGACTATACATCATCTGGTCATTGATGGAGTGTCCTGGAGAATATTGGTTCAGGAATTGTATCAATTGTATCAGGGGATCGCGCTGTCTCCCGTTCTGAATCCATACAAAAAGTGGCATTCTGCATTGAAGAGTTATTCTGTACATGAGGATACTTTAAGTCATATTGAACATTGGAAAAAAGTACAGCATCAAGCTGCAGCTTTTGTGCTGCCAGTTGACCATGATCCGGCTCATAAAAAGAGTAGGGAATCTTCGGAATTGGTTACGATGCTTGCTTCAGACGATACGGAGCTGCTTTTGCACCATTGCTCCCAGGCTTACCATACTGAGATCAACGATCTGCTGCTTACAGCTTGGTCCCTAGCGCTCTCCGATTGGTCTGGACAGACAACGATTGCATTTCGCTTAGAAGGTCATGGACGTGAGCACTTTGTATCCGATATAGACCTGACAAGGACTATCGGTTGGTTTACCTCCATGTTTCCGGTTTGCATTCAGATTCCGGAGGGTTGCTCTTTGGGAACGACGATTAAATCTGTCAAAGAGCAATTACGCTATATTCCTCACCGCGGCATGTCATATGGTGCTTTGAGATACTGCCACCCGCGCGAAGAAGTTCGTTTCGAGTTAGCAGCTTCTGAACCTCAGGCTCTTTTCAATTACTTGGGCCAATTTGATCAGGGAATTATGAACGAGTCAAACGAGTGGCTAGAGTTTACACGTGACGCAGCACAGGATTATAGCTCACGGCTTAATCATGGAACAAGCCTATTGGAACTCAATTGTTCCATTGTTCATGGCAAGCTGCATCTGTTTATGAAATATAGCAAATGTCATTATGAAGAAGTAACTATAACTCAATTGCTAGATGCTTTTGTAACACGTCTGCTTGCTATTATCGAGCATTGCAGGCAGGTTGAACACGAAGAATTCACCCCTAGTGATTTTCCATCCGTGTCCCTGGAACAGCAACCGCTCGATCAGATCGTTAAGACATATCAATTGAAACATGGTCTAGATAAAATGCTCTATCTAAGTCCCTTACAGGAAGGACTACTGTTCCATTACTTGGACCATCCCGCCTCCGATCAATATTTCGTGCAGGTTCGTTGGAAATATCATGGCAGGCTAGAGGTGGGCCGTTACCGTGAAGCCTGGAGCAGCGTCATTGCCGAAAATGATAGCTTGCGGACTTGCTACATTTGGGAGGCGCTGGACAAGCCCATACAATGTATTGTCCAAAATGCAGAATGGGAATGGACCTTTTTGGATATTGAAGCGGAGCAACCGGTGCGGCAGCAGGAGTATATCGAACGCTGGATGGCAGCGGATCGTAATCGCCGTTTTGATCTAACTCAGCCTGCGTTTCGCCTAACCTTGATTCAGGTTGCTTCAAACGAATGGACGATGATTTGGAGTTACCATCATATTTTGCTGGACGGTTGGAGCCTGCCGTTGCTGCTGAATCGGGTACATGATCTCTATGCTTGTAGCCTGCAAAATCGGATGCCACAGCGCAGCTTGACCCGTTCTTTTGAATCTTATATTCATTGGTTAGACTCTAAAGATCGCACGGAGGCCGAGACATTCTGGAGGACGTATTTGGCCGAAGTAACGGAGCCAACACGACTGCCTATAGAGAAGGGTACACTTCCCGATGTACATCGACCGATCAAGAACCAGCAGATCGAAACTCTTATTATTGATTCAAGACGAACTAAGCAGATTGCTGATTTTGTACAGCAAGCACAAGTTTCACTAAATACGCTGGTACAGTTCGCATGGGGCAAAGTGCTACAAGTCTATCATGATGCCGATACAACCATTTTTGGCATGGTGGTGTCCGGGAGAGGATCAGATCTTGCAAAAGCGGATCGGATCACAGGTATGCTGATTAATACGCTGCCTTTAGTCATGCACTGGAATGTGGAGCAAACCATCATGGAGTATGTACAACAGCTGCACCAAACCATTCAGAAAATTAACGACCACAGTTATGTGAATCTGAACGAATTGAAGAGCTGGTCTGGTATTCAGGGACATGCCATGTTTTACAGCATTGTGGCATTCGAAAATTATTTGAACGATTATCGGCAGCCTGCGCATGAATTGAAGATGTCAGCTATGGAGGAACGAGAAAAAACGAATTATCTAATGACGATCACCGTGGCCCATGATGGGGAACAGATGATCATCAAGTTTATATATGATGCAGATCGACTGAAAAAAGAAACGGTTAGCCGATTGGCAGAGCATCTGCATAATGCGGTGCAATATGTATTGGAACATCCGGATCATACCCCTGCAGATGTTTGCTTTATGAATAGGGATGAATATGATCGAATCGTCTATGACTGGAACAATATGTATACAGCATATCCCAGAGATCGTTCGATTGTTGACTTATTTCTGGAGCAAGCCAAGCAGCGGTCTTCACAGCCGGCAATAATTGCGCACAATCAGGTTATGTCCTACCACAGCTTGGACCTCATTTCTCTGCATATTGCCAATAAATTAACGGATGATGCTAATGCCAATAGTCGTCATGGAAAGTTTATCGGAGTTTACTTGCCACGTTCTCTTGAATTCATTGTCTCCATCCTGGCGATTATGAAAGCGGGATATGCCTATGTTCCTATTGACCCTGATTTTCCGGCAGAAAGAACCCGTGAATTAATCAAGGACGCTGGACTGGATACCATCCTCACTTCACAGGAAGGAGCAGAACGTATCTCAGAAGTCAGTATAGGAATTCGTTTAATCTTGATTGATACAAAGCATTTTGACCCAGATGGAATTGTACAACAGGAAAAGAAGGGAAATAGGGTTGCTCCCAATGACCTTGCTTATCTGATGTATACGTCCGGATCGACGGGAAAACCGAAAGGCGTTATGGTGGAACATCGCAATGTCATTCGCTTGGTCAAAAACACTTGTTATTTCCCATTTTCCTCTGACATCAGATTACTTTATACGGGTTCGCCTGTTTTTGACGCTTCGACGTTTGAAATTTGGGGAACGTTGCTGAATGGCGGTCAGCTGTTTGTAGTTTCCAAAGATGATCTTCTGAATATCCGCCTGATTGAGCAGCGGATGAAGGAGTGGGGAATTAATACCCTATGGTTAAGTTCCGCACTGTGTAATCAGTGGATTGAAGAAAATGAAAAGCTATTTGCTGGACTTCAATGGTTGATCGTAGGTGGGGAAATTTTGTCGGTTAAGCATATCAATCGTATCCGGCTCGCCCATCCTGAACTTTCGATTCTCAATGTATATGGTCCTACGGAGAACACTACTTTTTCGACGAGTTACCGGATCGAAGAGCCATTTGAGCAGAATATTCCTATCGGTAAGCCCATAAGTAATTCAACTTGTTACATTTTGGACAAACGGGGCCGTGTTCAGCCTGTCGGAGCAGTCGGAGAATTATACGTGGGAGGAGACGGGGTGGCGAGGGGATATTGGCAGCAAAACCAATTGACAGAGCAGGCGTTTATTCCAAATCCACACTGCTCTGCCAAAGATCGTGAAAGAGGTACAAATCTAGTATTATACCGTACGGGTGATCGAGTAAGGTGGCTGCCAGACGGAAATATCGAGTACATCGGACGGGGTGACGATCAGATAAAACTCCGTGGTTATCGAATCGAACTCGGAGAAGTCGAGTTCCGTCTTGGCAGCTATCCTGCGGTAAAAGAATGCCTGGTCCTTGTCCGGGAGGTTCATGGTGATCTCCGGATGTTCGCTTACTATACAGCGGAAGAGGAAGAACGAGAGGAGCAGCTTCATACCTTTATGGCTAATGGCCTTCCATCATATATGCTGCCGTTTCGTTATATTTGGCTAAAATCGTTCCCGTTAACGGTTAACGGGAAAATCGATCGGAAAAGGCTCCCTTTACCTGAAATCCATAGCGAGAAAGAAGCAATTACCGGACCGAAGACTGAATTGGAACAAACCATAGAAGAAGTTTGGAGCACGGTTCTAAAGCTGGATTACATCGGCAAGAATGAAGACTTTCACACATTGGGAGGACATTCACTCCATGCGCTGCGCATAGCCAGCTTGTTGCAAAAAGGCGGATATCCAGTTACGGTCAACCAGATATTTCGTGAACGTACTATCGAACGTTTGGCTATTTCGTTGAGCAATGCATCGACGAATACAGCGCCTGCCCTCTGTCCGAATATGGATAACTCGTATATTCAGTCCATAAGAAAAGCATATCCGGATGACGGATTTCCACTGTCTGCTGTACAAAAACGTTTTTTCCAAAGAAATCTTGTGAATCGCAACATGTTTAATGTTCCTTACCTGGCCCGGCTCAAAAATTACATTCCTACTGAATTACTGAGCACGTCGATTGAACAACTATTGAGTAAACATGCGGCGTTGCGACTATCTTTTGCTCAACTGGAGGATGGAGAATGGTATCAGTTTGAGCAGCAAATAAGTGCAGAACAGGTAGTCTCTTACGTAGATCTTCACATGGTCCCGGGTTCACATGACACCTATATTTCGGATTACTGCTCGAAAATACAGTATGAATTCGATATCAAGGAAGGCCCTTTATGGAAAGTAGTGTGGTTTGACAGCTATTGCGGAAAGAGGGAACAGGTGATATTACTTCTGTTCCATCATTTGATTTTTGACGGAATCTCCATAAACATTTTTTTAGAGGATTTGAGACATCTTCTCTTGCTGGGACAAGGCAGTGAACTGCCGCTACATGCGGAGGAGGAAAGCAGTTATCGGGATTGGTGCATCGCGTTGACCCAATATGCGGCGAAAAACACTTTTTCTAAAGCATTCACTTTCTGGAACAGGGTTGTAGAAGGCGGGCAATCTTTGCAGGTTGACACGGAATCTGAGGTAGAACCTCTTCATCGCCACATGAGAACTATAACGCATGATTTACTTGAAGGAGAAGAGCATCTCCAGCGATTAAAGGCATTGGCTATAAAGCATCAAACGACACCACTGAGCATCCTACTAACGGCATTATCACAGGCTTGTTTTCAATTGAAAAACCAATCGGATTTGCTGCTGCATGTCATGTCCTATCAACGTGAGTCTTTTTTGCCGGGTATTGTGATTGATCGTACTATTGGTTTTTTTGCTGGAGCATATCCTCTTCATATTGAGATCCAGGAAGAAGACCAGTCGGACAATTGGGAAAAGGCACTTGGATCTGTCATACACATGTTGCAGCATCTTCCATCTGAAGGCATGGATTACTTTCTTTTACGATATATGATACAGGATATTTATCCAAATACGAAACCACTGAGAGACGGGACACACATGCTTTTCCATTACCAATCAGAGGAAATGAACGGAATTGCTAATGATTTGTACGAGCCTTTATCGATTTCTTACGGAAATACGAATGCAGCGGACAACCCCTCTGCTTACAAGCTAAATATGACGGCAGATCTTAGACGCGATAGATTAAGTTTAACTTGCTATTATAGTTCACTGCATTATAAGGATCAGACGATCGCTAAGCTAATACGCTGTATATCCGAATATCTGTATCGAAGCATCGGTGTTCGACCCTATACCATGATAATGGAGGGAATCTCAGATTATGAAAATATATGAATTTTGCCCCTTTTTCAATGAAAATCGCATTGCAGAGATAAAAATAAAAGAAAATGCCAGTTGGATCGACGAACTGCATGTGATCGAAGCTAACAAGACATTCAGCTATTTGGATAAGCCACGCAACTTCAATCCAGATTATGTAAGCTACAAGGTCATTCATCATCCATTTCATGCGGATCAAATGTTTCGTGAACCTGAGCAGCATTCGTTGTACTTTGATGTGGATCGCTGCGGCGCGGATCACTTTGACCACTGGTACTGGCGTCTGCTCAGTCATAACAGTGCGTTTTATAATGAGGCTTGCCAAAGAAACAGAAGCACCTCTATTTTGCAGGATAAGGTTGAGGATGATGATGTGATCATCTTAGCTGATTTCGATGAGATCATTGACAGCCGGATGGCGGATCGTATTGTTGCGGAAGTGAAGAAGCATCATATTATTACAATAAAAATGCACTATTCTGTATTTTTTCTGAATCTTTTCTGCCAATCTAATCATGGCGCTCCTCATTGGAGCTATCGCGTGTTCGCTATGACCGGACGTTACTTCAAAAGCATGCCTTTCTCACCTGATTATCTCAGGAAAAAGGGGATTGCAGAAGCTTTATATGATGATATTTATTGTCTGGAGGAGCCAGCCGGATTCCATCATTCGTGGCTTGAATATCAGAAAACCGCACTTCCCAAACTGCAAGCATTTGCCGCCAATGTGGAAGATAAAAGTATTTTGAATGCAGAGTATATTGATCAATGCTTACATGATAAAAAGCTGTACTATATCGACACTGAACTTTATGTTGATAACTCAAAATCGTTTTTGAGCAGTCTACAGGAGCTTGAAACCGATGATCTTTGGTACAAGTAAAGCTTAAAGTAAAGTGAAATGAAAAAAACTGCCGACAGGGTCGGCAGTTTAGTTTAAAAACCTTCTGATGGTTCAGAATGATCCATCGGAAGGTTATTTTGCTATGTAGTTGAAATCAATAGTAGCTGCTTGAATTCAATGAGCTTATGATAGCAGGCAATAGAGCAACACCAATAATGATATAGACTACAATTACAATAGCGGCCCAAAGCAGGCCTGCTTTAGCGTAGTTCGCTTTGCTCGGATTCGTCGAGCCGCTAAAAGCCCACACAAACAGCATGACAAGTCCCACTACTGGTATAGCCATTAGAAGTAAACTGATCATCCACTCCTTGAATGAAACAGGTGGTGGGTAAACAGGCGCTGGTCTGGATGGTGCTCCTTGTTGGTTGTATTGCGGATTTAACGAGTTAGACAATTGGATCTTCTCCTTACGTGTTTAGTATGTTGTGTTTCCTATATTGTCCAGAACATCATACATGATATGACAATAAGCAACAAGTAAAATTCACTAAACAGTCTAATAGTACTATCAATTGACCTGAAATAGGTCTATTCACCCTATTGACGAAGCATTGATTATGTATTAATGTATTGATATTATCATTTTGTTTTTATCAATTGAATAAAAATAAAAATTATATAAAGCATTCGTTGCTTTTGAACCAAAAGCGATAATGCCCCAAATAGAAGCAGGTAGGTGACACAAGTGACAGATGGGATGAAACACAATCACAGTGGCTTGACGGAAGAACAATTTTTGGCCCTTTATGATGCGAATCAATATGAGCGTCCGTCCGTAACGGTAGATATGCTGCTATTTACTGTAATGGATCAGATCCAGCAGAATTACCGCAAGCTGCCGGAGAAAACACTTCAACTCCTATTGATCCAAAGAGGAGAGCACCCTTTTATAGGGCAATGGGCGTTGCCTGGCGGTTTTGTGGGTATGAATGAAAGCCTGGAAGAAGCTGCGCGACGCGAGCTTAAAACCGAAACCAATGTGGATCAGATTTATATGGAGCAGCTGTATACTTGGGGAGATGTGGCACGTGATCCGCGTATGCGGGTAATCAGCTGTGCTTACATGGCGCTAGTCGATCATGAATCCTTGGAGGTACAGGCAGGGGATGATGCAGCAGATGCTCAATGGTTTGAACTGGATTACACTGTGGCTCAGGAGACGCGGACGAATCAACCGGGAGGTTACACATGGGAGCAGAACATTAACATTACATTGAAGCATGCGGACATTCTTCTGTCAGCCAAAGTGAAAATAACTGAAATTCTTAAGGGAAAAACCATAGAAATGAAGCGAGAAGTGCTGGAGTCACAGGGAATTGCTTTTGATCATGCCAAAATTATCGCGTACGGTATTGAGCGTCTACGCAGCAAAATTGAATATACAGATATCGCGTTTCACCTGATGCCGGCTCTATTTACACTGAGTGAGCTTCAGCAGGTGTATGAAATTATTTTAGGTAAGGAGCTGTTAGCCGCAGCTTTTCGTCGTAAAATAGCAGATCTCGTGGAAGAAACCAATGAGTATAGGAAGGCAGCCGGACATCGTCCGTCCAAGTTATACCGATTTAAACCACGGTCACGTTTTATATAGTATTAAAGGAAGAAGAAATGGGGATTTTTTATGGAAAAGTATACATTTTTTTATCGCAGTCATTCGCCCTTTTCGCAATGGTACCCTTGTGAATTTGTTGTGGATGGATTGGAGTTTAACTGTGCCGAGCAATATATGATGCTAAAAAAAGCACAGCTTTTTGGGGATGAAGAGGCTGCCCTGAAAATTATGCAAGCCTCTACCCCAAGGGAGCAAAAGGCCCGTGGCCGCAGTGTGCGCGGCTTTAACCAATCCTTGTGGGAAGCAAATTGCCGGCAATTCGTGTATGACGGAAATTATGCCAAGTTCACCCAAAATGTGAATTTGCTCAAGCACCTGCTTAAAACGAAAGGAACTACCCTGGTTGAGGCTAGTCCGACGGACACCATTTGGGGGGTAGGCTTAGCAGAAAATGATGCACGTATACAGCATCGTAAGCTATGGCGTGGTACGAACTGGCTGGGGGAAATATTAACGAATTTACGTGAGGATTTATTGCAAAAGGAGGACTCTTCGTCATGAAAAATACAATGACTTCCCGAAGTAATCGGGATACCAGGTCGCATATGGCGCATGAAACACTGTCCATTTTGGAATATGGGCATTATACGAATACCAAACAGGTACAAGTAAATATAGCAAAAGAGGTAGAGAATGCGGTCACAGGCTCGAAATTATATAAGCCTGCTCAACTGGTGGCTATAAAGCAAGAGGCAGAGCAAAAAATAAAAAGTATATGGGGTGCTTCCTCCCATGTAGGCGAACGGGCGATCATTGGAAAGATGGAAGTTACGGGAGAAAGCACGTTGCAGGCCGCACATAGACTCCAGGTTGAGGAGAAGCGGGGATATGTAGCATGTTTAAATTTTGCATCAGCTAAAAACCCAGGGGGCGGATTCCTTGGAGGCAGTCAGGCTCAAGAGGAAAGCTTGGCTCGTTCATCAGCGCTATATCCGTGTATTTCACAAATGGAGGAAATGTACCAACATAATCGGAAGCTGCGCAGCTGTTTTTATTCAGATTATATGGTTTATTCTCCGCAGGTTCCTGTTTTTCGTGATGATCAGGGAGCATTGCTGGAAAATCCGTACCTAGTCGATTTCCTGACCGCGCCAGCTGTGAACGCTGGAATTGTGCGTGAGCGTGAGCCAGAGCAAGTGCACCGGATTGGAGAAGTCATGTTGGAACGCATTCGTTACATATTGGGAATGGCCATGCAAAACGGTGTACAACATCTTGTGCTTGGTGCTTATGGCTGCGGGGTATTTCGTAATAAGCCGGAAGAGGTTGCAGATTGGTTTAAGCAAGTGCTTGTAGCTGAAGGATATGGACTGCTGTTTGAGCGGATTGTCTTTGCCGTATTAGACCATAAAGCAGAGCAGCGTACTTTAAACAGTTTTAAAAATGTTTTATCCTGATACTAGAGACCAATTAAAATAAAATAGGAGAGTGCTGAATGAAGCCATCTTCCAATATTACTTGGCATGTATCAGAAGTTGATAAGCAAGCTCGGCAGCTTCTGAACGGACATAAAAGCCCGGTGCTTTGGTTTACAGGGCTGTCTGGCTCGGGAAAGTCAACGGTATCCTCCACTCTCGAAAAAGCGTTATATGCACGAGGTATACGTACATTTATTTTAGATGGGGATAATATTCGGCATGGTTTAAATCGCAATTTGGGTTTCCTGCCTGCTGACCGCAAAGAAAATATTCGTCGCATTGCGGAAGTGTCCAAGCTGATGTCACATGCGGGTGTTCTAACGATTTGCGCTACCATTTCGCCATATCGTGAGGATCGTGAAATGGTAAAGGATATTTTACAACAGGAAGGCTGCTACGAGATTTATATACAGTGCAGTCTGGAGGAATGTGAGCGACGTGATCCAAAAGGAATGTACAAAAAAGCACGAGCCGGGGAAATTCAACATTTCACGGGGATTGATGCTCCATATGAAGCGCCACTGGAACCTGATTTAATCGTATCGACTGAAGACCGGGAGGTGAATCAGTCGGTACAGGATATTCTGGATTTTCTCGATAGAAAGCAGCTGCTATTATGATTTTATGATGAAATCCAGATGAATATTATCTGAAAGTCTTTATAGCCAAACCTGAAGAAGTGATCAATAAAATCATTATAGAACGTAAAAATTGAAGTGATTTTATTTGTAAATAATTACAGCACTGTTACTACGGCAAGCCATATTGGGCTTGCTTTTTTTGTTTTTCGATTTAAACTAATTCTAAATCCTAAATTATAATAATTATAAAAAGGTATTGATTTTTGTTTGTGTGCAATTTATAGTGAAAGGCATATGGTCTACCAATTCAATCAAGAGGTGATTTCAATTATGAGTAACCAACCAACGAACCTGACTACAAGCTGGGGCGCTCCTGTTGGAGATAATCAGAATTCGATTACAGCTGGCTCACGGGGGCCTGTACTAATTCAGGATGTGCATCTGCTAGAAAAATTGGCGCATTTTAACCGGGAGCGTGTGCCTGAACGCGTTGTTCATGCCAAAGGTGCGGGGGCACACGGATATTTTGAAGTCACTAATGATTTGTCTTCATATACAAAAGCAAGTTTTTTGTCTGAAGTAGGCAAGCGTACTCCGATGTTTATCCGTTTTTCTACTGTAGCCGGTGAGCTAGGTTCATCTGATACTGTACGTGATCCACGTGGTTTTGCGGTGAAATTTTATACAGAAGAAGGGAACTATGATCTCGTGGGCAATAATACGCCTGTATTCTTTATTCGGGATGCCATTAAATTTCCTGACTTTATTCATACGCAAAAACGTCATCCCCAAACACATCTGAAAAACCCGAATGCGGTCTGGGATTTCTGGTCCTTGTCTCCTGAATCACTTCATCAGGTAAGTATCCTGATGTCTGACCGCGGTATTCCCGCTACACTGAGACATATGCATGGTTTCGGCAGCCACACGTTCAAGTGGGTAAATGCTGAGGGGCAGGCTGTATGGGTGAAATATCATTTTAAAACAGAGCAAGGCATACAAAATCTCGATGTAGATTTAGCTGCGAAAATTGCCGGTGAAAACCCGGATTATCATATAGAAGATTTGTTTAATGCGATTAAAAAGGGTGATTTCCCGGCATGGAAACTTTATGTGCAGATTATGCCCATAGAAGACGCAAATACGCACCGTTTTGATCCGTTCGATGTGACCAAAGTATGGTCTCAAAAGGATTACCCGCTGATTGAGGTAGGGCGTATGGTGCTGAATCGCAATCCTGAAAACTACTTTGCTGAGGTAGAGCAGGCGACATTCTCGCCAGGTTCATTTGTTCCTGGTATTGAAGCATCCCCAGATAAGATGCTGCAAGGACGCCTGTTTGCCTACGGCGACGCGCATCGCTACCGTGTAGGTGCAAATCATAATTCGTTGCCGATCAACCGTCCGCATGCAGAAGTACACAACTATCAACGCGACGGCGCATTGCGCAGTGACGGTAATGGTGGGGGATCTGTCTATTACGAGCCGAATAGTCTCGGTGGACCGAAAGAAGCACCAGCTCACAAAATCGCTCCATTTGAGGTGGCTGGCGAGGCACAAAGTGTAGCTTACGATCATAACGATCACTATACACAGCCAGGTGATCTGTACCGCTTGCTCAGTGAAGAAGAGCGCTCACGTCTGGTTCGTAACATCGTAAATGCGATGAAGCCCGTAGAAAGTGATGAAATCAAACTGCGTCAGATCGGTCATTTCTATAAAGCGGATCCTGAATACGGACGCCGTGTAGCTGAAGGTCTGGGCTTGACAGTTCCGCAAGGCGAATAGATTTATTTGCCAGCTTAAACCAAAAGGCTGCTTAACCATTAATAAAATGGTTAGCAGCCTTTTGGTTTTGTTCAGATATTTGTAATTTGGGATGACATATCTTTATGAATTAATGCATCGGTGCTTTGGCAGTGCCGTGTTCAACATGAACTCTGCGGATGAAAAATGCAAGGATCAGACCGACTACGCTGATGATCATCGCAAAGAAAAATGAATGCTGAGATCCGATTACCATGGCATTGGCCATTTCATTTACGGACTGAGGCATGCTGGATTGGCTCAAATAGCTGTCCATGCCTTTGGAGAGAATACTTACCGCTACGGCAGTACCGATTGCACCGGCCACTTGCTGGAGCGTACTCATAATAGCCGTTCCATCTGGGTATAAATCCATAGGAAGCTGGTTGAGACCGTTCGTTTGAGCTGGCATCATAATCATGGAAATACCGATCATCAAGCAGCTATGCAGCACAATAATCAGTATAAGCGTGGATGTCGTTGTAATGCCGGACAGGAAAAACAACACAGCCGCCACGATCACAAGTCCTGGAATCACAAGCCATTTGGGACCGAATTTATCGAATAAGGTACCCATAACAGGCGACAAGAGACCGTTGATAATCCCACCTGGCAGAAGCACCAAACCTGCTGTTAGAGCGGACAAGGCCAGCCCTTTTTGCAAAAAGAGTGGAAGAATCAGCATGGTAGAAAGGATCGTCATCATACATAAGAACACCATGATAACGCCGATCACAAACATTGGATATTTAAACACACGCAAATTCAGCATAGGTGCTTTCATTTTCAACTGTCGTACAGAGAACAGAATGAGCGATACCACACCGACGATTACAGGAAGCAAAACAATCAGGCTGGTCCAGCCTTCGCCACCTTCACCAGATTTACTGAAACCAAACACGACACCGCCAAAGCCAATGGAAGACAGAACAATAGATAAAAGATCAATCTTGGGCTTGGTCGGTTCTGAGACATTCTGCATAAATAAAATACCACAGATCAGAGAGAGAACCAGGAACGGCAGGGAGATCCAGAAGATCCAGTGCCAAGATAAATTTTGCAGTACCAGTCCAGCAATGGTAGGCCCTACCGCAGGTGCAAACATAATAACCAGTCCGATGATTCCCATAGCCGCGCCTCTCTTTTCAGCTGGGAAGATGATTAAAATCGTGTTAAACATCAATGGCAATAACAGCGCTGTACCCATAGCCTGCAAAATGCGTGCAATCAATAACACCGAAAAGGTAGGGGCAAGGGCCGCAACGAGACAACCAGCTATTGAGAACAGCAACGATGTCACAAACAACTGTCTTGTTGTAAAGGTTTGAAGCAGCAATCCCGATACAGGTACTAAAATACCGAGTGTCAGCAGATAAGCGGTGGTCAGCCATTGAGCTGTTGCTGTGGTAATGTGCAAAATCTGCATTAAATCATTCAACGCAATGTTAAGTGCTGTTTCACTGAACATTCCAATAAAGCCACTAAGAAGCAGGGCGATCATAATAGGTAGCACCTTGAACGTTTTGGGTTCAGAGGGTGAACTTGTTTGACTCATTGTACTCATGTTGTTTTTGTTCCTCCAATAAATTAATGGGTATTGAATTATAGCGATCGGTCTATATATAATAAACATGCTATTATTTTTTTGTCAAAGTAAATGTTTAAATATTATATAATGAAGGATGCTGTATATGGCTGCTAAACCCGAATCATATGAGAATATCGTACAAACGGCGTCGAGACTCTTTTTTCACCAGGGGTATCATGCGACCGGACTGAATCAGATTCTTGCGGAGAGTGGATCACCGAAGGGATCACTTTATTATTATTTTCCACAGGGTAAAGAAGAGCTGGCTTTGGAGTGCATAAAAAGAGGGAATGAGTTTATTAAGCAAAAATTGAAGCAGACATTGAACGGAAACGAAAATCCTGTACTAGCCATTCAGAATTTTATTCGTCATACAGCTGAAGAGGCAGACCGTCTTGGCTTTGACAGCTTCATGCCGATTAGCTTCTGGGCTGCTGCGGAAACTTCCTGTATTAGTGAATCACTACGTCATGCCTGTGTGAATACGTTTACAGATTGGCAGCACATCTATATGGAGCGTCTTCAGGAATCGGGCTTGGACGAGGAGAAGGCGCACAGTCTAGCGGTACTAATCATTTCGATGCTCGAAGGGGCTTTAATTTTAGCCGTTACACAACAGAGCAGCGCTCCTATTTACAATATCGTGGATTACATTCCACAGTTGGTCAAATCATTTTAGCTTCCTGTTTTCAAGCACCCTAATGAGCCACCAGCAAGTGACTTTAGAAAGTCGATGTTTTCATTTTTGAAAACTCGGCTTTTTGGTGCATCTTGGGACATAATTTTACTCACATTACCAGTACCAAATGATGAAAAGTATGGTAAAATGGAATGAATTTGATTTTGCACGAAAGGAAGAGTGATAGCAAGTGGCAAAAGCGAAGGTACCCAAACGGCCTACTCGGGATGAATTTGTACTGGAGGAAATCGGGAATCAGCTTGTAGAAGCACAACAAGAGCAATCCGAAGTTGTATTGACTGTATGGGGACGCGAAGAAACAACCCGCGGACAAATCGTTAAAATGGACCCGAGAACAGGCAAGGTTCATGTAGAGAGTAATGGAGAAACGGATAAAGTTCCTTTTATGGATATCATGAGTGTAAATTACCCGAGAGATTAGTTGTGATTACATAAATATAGCAGAAAGGGATAGAATGAATGTCAAAGTTTGACGTCTCCCTTACAATCGGTATTTTTACGGACTTTTTGCTTATTTAGCTATAGCAGGATATCTCAAACGTAATAACCAGGATGATCCGTCTAATGACTATTATGAGTGTCTGGAAAAATGTTAATAACTAAAAATTATTTATTTGTGCATAAAAAAACAACCGATGGCTGTGAACCACTCGGTTGTTTTCTTATATTGTGCAGTATATGTGGTGAAAGAGCGTCGCATTGATGCGTCTGTCTGGGCCTCGTATCTGTTTATGTAGCCTTGATCGGGCTGGTATGACTGGCACGTGCTTCGGCTTTCTTAAGCACCTTACGATCAAAAATGAAGGGGCCGAACGGCAACAGCGAGGCAATCAAGGCTGTAAGGCCTTGCAGCAGCGTAATTTTACGTAAAATCAGCATGACTACAATTGCAACTACATAAGCCACAAACAGCACCCCATGGATCATTCCCACCCAGCTTACCATCTGCGGCATTCCAGCTGCGTACTTAAGTGGCATGGCAATACATACAAGTAGCAGATAAGAAATCGCTTCAACATTGCCAATGAACCCAAACGTCTTAAAAGCATTTTTGAACATAGGTACATCTCCTTTTTTCATTACTTAAAATTTAATATATCCTATGATGTAATACTATTGAACGGTAGAAAGTTACGATATATCGAATATTTACAGCTAGCTTTTAATATTTCCTCTAATACTAGGGTAACAACGTTTGGTTTGTATGGTTTAGTGTAAGAAAAATGTTTAGTTAGCCAAGCTTAAAAGACTCTGTGTATATGGCCGTTTAGATGTTAGCATGTACCCGATTAGTAAAGAATGCTGGTGTTAGGTCTAAACATTTTGTATAGAAATTCCGATAACAGTTAAATGAACGTCTGTACGTTATGGTATTTATTTTAAAAGCTGGATTACAGCAGAAGGGTTTGTGAGTTTACTTATTTATTTTGACAACATAAAATTTCAATACTGGTATCAAGGAGAGCATAAAACATGAATAAAAAACGTTTGCGTCAATGGATGGCTCCGTTCGCAACGGCTACGCTGATTTTGAATACGGGGTATGGCATTTTGGGACCCGATGCAGTGGCTAGCGCGTTGCCGACTGAAAGGCATAACTCAAATCTGACAGGTTTGAACATACCACAATCACATACCAAATTAGCGACCATTCAAGGACGCCAAATACCGATCACTTCTAGTACGAAATTGACTACATTAACCGGTCATAAGCCTAATATTAACCAAGTGATGAAATTAATGTCGACCCAATTGGTTACTTCGAATATTGCGCCAGCAGATGTAAGCAATCTGACAGCGATTCCTACAGAAACAACAAAAGTAAATTTGTCCTGGACTAATCCATCGGACATCAATTTTGACCACGTAAAAGTGGTTAATGTCACTAACGATGTATATGTTGATAACATTCGAAGTAACTCTTATATGATGAGTGGTTTACAGCCGAATACGACTTATACCTTTCGAGTAAAGACAGTGAATAAGAGCGGGAACGAATCTCTAGGTACGACAGTACAGGTTAAAACAGCTTCCACTGATGCCCCTGTGGATAAGACACCCCCAGGAGAAGTAAGCGGGCTGACAGCGACAAATATAGGATATAATGGATTTACCATCAATTACATATTGCCTAAAGATGCTGACTTAAGCCAAGCGATTATTTATTTAAATGGTACAGAAATTCAGAAAACGACAGGGACGTCTTACACGTTTAATGTCTTAAATGCTGCTACAGCCTACACTGTAATGGTCAAAACGATAGACAAATCCGGAAACATATCTCAAGGAGTTAGTATTCCGGTTACAACGTCTTCAGTCTCTACCGATATTGTGCCCGAGGTGACAGGTGCTTCAGTGACATCAGTAAACAACTATAGCGTTACTGTTTCCTGGACAAAACCTAGCGGAATTAGTACGGTCAGTCTATATAAGGATGGGCAGCTGGTAACTGATTCAACAGGATCATCCTATACATTTAATAATCTTTCGGCAAGCCAGACATACACGTTCACGATAAAATCCAAGCGAAGCACAGGTGCGTTGTCCTCCGGTGTGAAGTTGACCGCCACAACGAATAGTACATCCTCCAATTCGTCAGAAGTATCTAATCTTGAAGTCGATAGCAAAAGCGGCACCTGGATCAAAATTACCTATGATATGCCAAGTCGAGCAGAGAGGGTAAAAATCTATGTTGATGGTGATTATAAAGGAACTACAACCTCAGAATCCTATAAAATAACGGATTTACGAGAAGGACGCTGGTATGAGATTAAGGTCATAACCGTAAATAGTAGTGGAAGGGAATCTAGTGGTGTAAAGATATCTGAGCGAACGAATTCGGATGGTTCCTACTCTTCGTCCTCTAGTTCCTCAAACTATGAGAAAGCGAGAGATTTAATGCGGATTGCAGAAAATAGTCTAAATGCGTCCGACTGGCGTTCTGCCAGAGATGCGATTAGTGATCTGCCAACTGGTACACGTAAAAGCGATCTGCTGGACCGACTGGAGGCTATTCGCAATAGAGCATTAGGCACCGGCAGTTCATCGTCCGGAACAAACTCTACTACCACTACTTCCGGTACTACGACGAGTTACACGAACAATGCAGTTGCTTCATATTCAACGTCCTTCACCCTGACACCAGGAGCTAAAACAGCTTATGTAGACGGTCGGGCTACAACGATAGCTCAGGCGCCGAAAGTCATAAATGGAGTGACGATGGTTCCGTTACGTTTTATTAGTGAACGAGTGGGTTACGATGTAAACTATGAAAAAGGAACCAAAAAGATCATTCTGAATCGCCCTACAGATGGCAAACAAGTGGTACTTCAAGTCAAGAATTCAACCCTTGCTGTATATGAGTTGAACAACTCCCGGAATTATTCGACGAGCATCACTGCTCCGGTTATTGTTAATGGCTATACGCTGGTTCCATTACGAGTCATCAGCGAGCTTTCGGGTTATCAGGTGAACTATAATGCAGCATCCAAACAGATTACGATTACCAAGTAAATACTTCTGTAAAAAAGAGTTCTAAAGTACATAACTTTAGAACTCTTTTTGTTAGGAATTTATCATGATGTCGGTGATACACTGATTGGTATCTCAATGCATACCTGTCCGCCGCTTGTCTCGGTGGAGTTGGTGATGATCAGCTTTCCGCCGTGCAGGTTCACAATGGATTTTGTTATGTACAAGCCCATACCGTAATGTCCAGTTAATCTTCTGGACGAGTCGCCCATATAAAATTGCTCGGCTGCTTGTTTGAGGCCTTCCGCAGAGAAACCCGGGCCCTCATCCACGATGCTGAAATGAATACAGTCTCCCGCAGACTCCACAGTCAGCCGGATCTCGCTATATTCTGGCGCTTGATCCACTGCATTAGAAGCAACATTCATGATGGCCCGCTCAAGCAGAATTGGGTCTATATACAGGGTCCTAGGAAGGTTAAATGCAGCAAATACGACAGAAATTTTTTTGACAGCAGCCAGAGCCATTACCTGATCTTTTATCTTCGTTAAATAGAAGTCAGTATTTATTGTTTCCGTCTGCAGAGTGGCCACTGTTTCCGCTTTTGACATTTCAATAAGCGTCTTGATATACTGCTCCATTTGCCTGATGCTCTCCGCTATATAATCAGTATAGTTCTTTTGCTCCTCAGATTGCTCGGTTTCGGTCAGAAGCTCTACGTTTCCGCGAATGATAGTAAGCGGTGTTTTGATATCGTGTGCTAGGGCGGATATTTGCTCACGACGTGATCTTTCGAGATTCCATTGTTTCTGAAGCGAAGTCTTTAATGTTTCTTTCATTGTATCCATGGAATGGAGGACCTGATCGATCTCCATCACGCCACTGAGCTGAATTGAAAAGTCCAGATCCTGCGCTTGAATTTGCTTTGTAGCCTGCTGCAATCCACTCATTTTGTGTGTCAGCTTTCGTCCGAAGTTGGAAGCCAGTAAGACACCCCCTCCCAGAAAGGCGATGCAGAACACGGCAAAAAAGGACAATTCCGCGTTCGGCAGATATTGACGCAGGATAGGAGGTTCAAACTGAGCCGAGACCGAATAGCGCATCACGGTAACTTTATCATGATGAGAGACTTTTACATAGTTATAGGGAAAGTGATAAGTAGTATCCTTCTGCTGCGTCACATTCCAAGCGGCTTGAGCCTGTTTATCAGAAAGATTTCCCTCAATGAGGCGGCCTTTTGAAGTAAATAATGCGTATTTATATAGTTTCTGCCGAGAATCCGGCTGCAGGGTTTTGCCAGCTTCAATGATTGTCTTGTCCTCATGCACCTGATTTTCAGCATAGTTTGCGGGGAGAATGATCCCACAAGACATCAGGACATAGAAGATGAGGACCAGGATAAGTGCGAGTGCAATCGTGCCAGTACAAAACATAACTAAATAACCCAGGAAAATGGTTCGCATTTTGGTTGTTTTGCGTGCTTGCTGTACTTTGGTTACTTCCATCGGTACCCGATCCCCCAAACGGTCTCCACTGGGGAAACCTCTACTTTGCCAAGCTTGGCCCGGATATTTTTGATATGCTCCACGATGGTAGCGGAATCGCTGTCCCCATCAAAGCCAAAGACGGCTTCGTAAATTTGTTCTTTAGAGAATACCTGGCCCCAGTTCAAAGCTAGAAACTTACATATCTCATATTCACTTTTGGTAAATGGGACTACTACATTTTGAACAGTGATTTCCTTGCCGGACAGGTTGAAATGTACTTCCCCAATGCAGAATACATTACGCCGTTCGCGATTCTCCCGTCTAAGATGGGCATTGATTCTTGCGCGCAGCTCTCCAGCCCCAAACGGCTTGACAATATAATCGTCTGCTCCTTCCCCAAGACCCAACATCACATCGTTTTCCATGGATTTTGCTGTGAGGAACAGAATGGGACAGTCTACCTTGCTGCGAATTTCCCGACAGAGTACGTATCCATCCATGGTAGGCATCATCACGTCAAGCAGTATGAGGTCAAAGGCTCCAAGCTGCATGGTGAGAACCTTTGAGGAGTTGGAGACCACCGTGACAACATGGCCATCTTTCTGCAAAATATTTTGAAGGAGTGCCAAAACGGCGGGTTCATCATCAACGGCTAACAAGTTTGCCATGTTTAGTTCACTTCCCTTGCTTTCTTTACTCTAATCTTTATTCCGACGAATTTTGTCCTTCCCAACGACAAATCCATAACCCTAATAATACCATGATGACTAAGGTCCCTACTACGCAATATCTGATTCCCCAATCAAGCTGTATAGCTTCAGGAATAAATTCTGTTGAGCTTACAGCGTATTGCACCCAAATCGTAATGAAGCGGGCCGCCCAAGCAGGGGGGATGAATATCCAATTATGATCACCCAGCCCTGTAAGAAGCAAAGCGGACAATAGACTCTCCATGATGCCCAGACCGATTGAAGCTCCCTTGCCGAACCGCAAACTAATAAAAAAATGCAGAATATAGAGGAATACACTGGACAAAAACAGAATGCAGGCAGCCAACACATAAAATTTCAAGCCATACGGCGACTCTCTCATCAGATATATATAGCCAGCCCCAAAGCCGCCGGAGGCAAGCAGCACACTGCCAAATCCCAAGATCAGGAGCAGGATAAGCTTACTCAAAAAAGGTAACAGCTTCACTGGCGAGGTCAAGAGCTGCTGGAAGTTCCCAGCGACTGATTCCTGCTCAACAGCAATGGAGCAGACAATACCGATCATGGTAGGAAGAGCCACTGCCAGGATTTGCAAATAGCCGTCCACCTTCGAAATCGGTGAGTACGGAGTAAAGGAATAGTAGGCTAGAAAGATTGCTATGCCCAAAAGCGGCACAAGCAGCTGTACCAGCAATAGGGGTTGTCTTCTAAGTTTAAGCACATCAGATTTTAGATAGCGTAAGAAAGATATCATCTTATTTAGCCTCCCGTTTGCGGAAAGACATGGCCGTCAGTACGGACAAAATCATGAATAGACAAACTGTGATCACTAGTCCGGGCGCAATTACGCCTTGATCCAAAAGTAGATCTCCTGAAGGCACAGCAAGCCCATTAGGCAGCACTTGAATGACGGCGCACATCAATCGCGCCGGAATAGCATAGGGCACGGCCCACCATATAGAAGATGTTGCGAACAAGATCGTGCAAGCTACGTTACCCAGCATATTGATGATAAGAGTGGCAAACATGCCTATTCGGTCCGTTAGAAACAGGCAAAGTGGAATTTGCCACAAAAAGGTGATGAAGAGTATCAGCGTTGCAGCGACGCTTCGTGCTAGTGTCACGGAAGTTGAAAATACGAATCCGCCGAGAGTTATGCCTATAAATAGGATAATAAAAGAAAACATTAAGAGTCTTACACAAACTCCGATTTTACCGTACCATACCTGAGCCGAATCCACAGACATTCCGAGGATAGCATGGTATTTCAGCTTCTTGCCGTCCTTTTGAATTACTCCTGAACACATTAAGGTCAGGGTACCTGGTAGTAGCATGATATACCACCAATTGTAGCTGGCGCTTTGGAACATATGTCCTCCCATGAGTCCGGTACATAGAAGAAGAGTAACGATGGGGGCTAGCCAGACCAGCTTTTTCGTGAAGGTACGCTTTAATTTTAGATGTTCAGCGGCTATGTATTGCTGCATCCTACTCATCTCCTTTTCGATATTCTTGTGCAATCCGCATGAACAACGATTCCAGGTCCTGCCCAGGAGTGACCGCCTCTTGATAAGCTAATACGCCGCCGGCAATGATACCGACATGGTCAACAATTTGTTCGACTTCGGATAGGATATGACTGGAAAGGATTACGGTAATTCCTTGCTTCGGGAAGGAGCGAATCAGCTCGCGTTGCTCCTGAATGCCGATAGGGTCTAGTCCGTTGGTTGGCTCATCTAGGATCAATAGCTTGGGATGATTGAGGAGCGCAATGGCAATGCCTAGTCGCTGTTTCATCCCCATCGAGAACTGACCAGAAAGCTTTTTTCCGGTATGGGTCAAATCGACAATACTCAATACTTCATCAATCCGTGAATCAGGCAATCCCAGCAACGTTGTACGAACCTTAAGGTTCTCTCTTGCTGTCAAATTCTCATAGAGTGGAGGGGATTCGATCAGCGCGCCGATCTGAACGAGATCTTTCCGCGACCAAGGTTTTCCCTGAAATAAAATCTCACCAGCTGTCGGGCGCAGCATGCCGGTTAGCATTTTTAAGGTGGTTGATTTTCCTGCCCCATTTGGACCGAGCAGTCCATACACTGAATTCTCTTGAATAGACAACGCGACGTTGTTCACTGCCTGCTGTTGTCCAAAGGTTTTGCAGAGATTTTTTGTCTGTAAAATAATGTTATCCATATCATTTCATCCTTTTCATTCGTTCTGACAACTACTTTACAGATCAAATCTAAGAACTTTATAAGGATTAAAATATTAATGTTTCAAACTTTATGCATTCAAGCAGTATTCGCTATAATGGATACAGTGATGTAGGAAAGGAATGTAATCATGAAGAAGGTTATCGTAATCGGAGCAGGAATTCTAGGGGCATCGACAGCATATCAGTTAGCAAAAATGGGGACTAATGTCGTTCTGGTAGACCGCAAAGATAAAGGACAAGCTACGGATGCAGCTGCTGGCATTATCTGTCCCTGGCTATCACAGCGACGCAATCAAGCTTGGTACCAGCTAGCCAAAGCGGGCGCACGTTTTTACCCCGAGCTGATTGAAGAACTCAAAAGCGAGGGAGAAACAGAAACTGGCTACGCTCAAGTTGGAGCTCTCAGTATTCATGATGATGTAAATAAAATCCAAAAAATGCAGGAACGGGCACATTTACGTCATACAGATGCACCGGAAATCGGTGAAATTATGCAGCTTAATGAAAAGGAAACCCATGAACGTTTTCCTTTGTTAGTAGATCGCTATCGCTCCGTTCATATTAGCGGTGCCGCACGTATAGATGGTCGTGCGCTGCGTGATGCGTTGATCCGATCAGCACAAAGAAATGGGGCAACCCTTATCTATGGGGATGCTGTGCTTCAATATGATTCCGATCATGTAACCGGAGTAACGGTTGGTGGAAACAGCTTTTCGTCTGACGTAGTCATTGTTTGTGCTGGTGCATGGGCAAATCAACTGATGCTGCCTTTGGGCATTCGCTTTAAGGTTAGCTTTCAAAAAGCACAAATCATGCATTTACAGATCCCTGCTGGGCAAGATACAGGTACCTGGCCTGTAATCATGCCGCCTTCTGATCAATATTTGTTAGCGTTTGATCAACAGAAGATCATCATAGGGGCGACTCACGAAAATGAAATCGAAGGATACGATACAAGAGTAACAGCAGGCGGGATGCAGGAAATCCTAAATAAAGGTTTAGAATTAGCACCTGATTTAGCAAATAGTACTTTTCAGGAGGTAAGAGTTGGTTTCCGTCCTTTTACACCTGGTTTTCTACCGGTGCTTGGAGCTGTTCCTGGCTGGAACGGTCTTATAGCTGCCAATGGGCTTGGAGCATCCGGACTGACCATGGGGCCCTTTATTGGAAGTCAGCTGGCAAAGTTAGCACTTGGAATGGCTTTGGATATCAACATCGATAATTATGATATTCGAAATGCTATTGATGAAAATTGATTCTTCAAGGTAGACAACACTAGATAGCATAAGAAGCCGCCATACTGGCGGCTTTTCTAATAATATAAGTTCTTTTTCTGGCCCAAAGATAGAGTTTATGTCGAATTTTATGGTTATTCGTTTCTATTTTAATCTTAGACCTAGTAAAACTCCGCTACGTAGGAACAAGATTAGTGACACACCGAAACAAATCACAGAAAACAGGCTAACGGAAATAAAACCACCACTGTGCGCGTATAGCATTCCTGCTGTGAAAGAGCCAACCATCGTTCCAAAATACATAGAAGAATTGGCAAGTGATGAAACTGTTCCGCGTGCTGTGGCAGACAAGGTTTGAAGCATACTCATCATAAGCGGAAAAATCATTCCAAGGATAAGGAAGATCAGAAAATATGTAATTTCGACATAGGTCACACTAGGTAAATAGGGCAGAAGCAAATAAAGCAGGCCGATAAAAATTACGCCATAGATCAAAGAATGCTTAGGACCCACTTTGTTAACTAGGCTGCTCCCAAATAAGCTGCTGATCGTATTTCCTAAACCAAGGAATAATATCACCATACCAATAACTGCAACATTGAGGCTGAATTTGTCGGACAGCCATGTGCCAATAAAAGAGAAGGCAGCAAAATTTCCGAGTTGGAACAGGAAGTAGGCCAGAAAAGCGACCTTAGGTGTTGAGCCCTGCAGCAATGAACGATATCTGTTCCTAATCGAGGGAGCCTTTTGCTTCTGCATAGAAGGAGGTAAGGCGGGCAAGAGAACAGCAGTCCAAATAACGATCAGGAAGGTGCAGCAACCAATCACAATAAAGGGTATTTGCCACCCGGCGGTAGCGAGATAGCTGCCAATGGGAACGCCTAGCATTTGGGAAAAGGCTAATCCTGCGGTGGCAACTCCCATGGCTTTTAACACTTTATGTGGTTGAACTAATTGAGGAATGGCTGCCCAAACTTGAGGTGAGGCAAAAGCAGCACTAATGCCAGCCAATAAGCGAAAAGCAAACATGGTCCAAAAATCAACGGCAAAGCCGCAAAGTAGAGTGAAGATACCGAAACCAAGCAAACCGAACAGCAGTACTTTTTTTCGATTCCATGCATCTGACAACGGTCCTGCTATTAAGGCAAACAGAGCATACCCTAAAGCATAGGCTGAAACGATCCAGCCCGATTGTTCGATAGAAATGCCAAAGCTTTCACGAAGAAGAGGCAGAAGAGGCGACACAATGAACGTATCCGTACCAATGAAAAACATAATCAAGAAAAACAAGGTGATAATTTTACTCAAAACGAAACCCTCCATTTGTTCTAATGTTCGAATATTTTCGAATAATAGAAATATAGCATTCCAATATGCTATAATGCAACTATAATTCTTTATTAGGCAGGTGAACGGATCTTGAGAACGCTGTATCATCCTAACGTAATAGAAATTACTTTACCTACAGTTTTATATGCACTCAGTGACCCCATTCGGCTTAATATCATCCAGATTTTAGACGAAAAAGGGGAGCAATCCTGTAGCTCGATAGATATTTCAGCCCCAAAGTCAACCTTGTCTCATCATTTCAAGGTTCTTCGGGAATCAGGGGTTATTCATACGAGAATAGAGGGAACCCAACGCTTTATCTCTATCCGTTACGATGATTTGAATGAACGCTTTCCTAGCTTGCTGTCCGCTGTACTGACGGGCTTGAAGAGATAAAAGACAAAGGTCTAGTTAGCATAATACTAACTAGACCTTATTTGTTGAAGGACAACCCTATATACTTATAAGTTGCCGCTTATTTTGCAGCTAGAGGGAAGCTAGTCCTTCTAAACGTCATTCATCATGTCGTTGAGATGCGAATTCTCCAACGATTGTGTTAGGGTTTGCATATTTTTCAAGTAGTCGATTTTATAGATACAGGAGTATATCACATTTAATACATAGTCAAAGGCAATTTGTGACGAAAACGTACCAATCTTGGCATGCTTTACTTCGTCATTAGGCACCTGGATACAGATATGGCTTAGTCTGGCCAATTCACTTTGATTGGTAGCTGTAATTGTGATAAATGGAATATTTTCTCGCGCAAAATGTCGTGCCGCTTTTAAAAAAATCGGTGACTTGCCATGATAAGTTAAAAAAATAGCGCAATCCTGCGACGTTAGATTAGCCGTATGGTAAGCCCATTCAGACAGCTCCGTGGCTATAACCACGTATTTGTTGATTTTTATTAATTTATTCTGAAAACTTTTCGCTCGGATTTGTGAATCGCCTAACGCATATATAAAGATCCTATCCGCTTGATTCAGCAACTGGGCCGTTTGTGACAGCAAGTTATCACCCAAGAAGGTAAAGTTTTTTTCAATCGTTTCCTTCATTAGCTCTGCAATTTCTTTCGCCACTTGTAGTGGGGTTTCATCAAATCCGAATGGATAGTTGGGGTCTACATTGGAAATATTCTGGGTATCCTGCTGAAATTCCAGAGCAAGTTTAATGGTAAACTCCTTGAAGCCGGATAGCCCAAGTTTATGAATTAATCGATTAATGGCTGAGTGTGAAGTATACGTAGCTTTGGCAAGCTCCTGAATATTTAAATGTAGAATCTTTTCCTTATGGGCCAAAATATAGGAAGCAATGCTTTTTTCGTTTGGTGTAAAGTTTTTCATTTCAGACAATTGCATCAGTATTTTCAACAGGTTCCCCCCGGTTCAATAGAAATAGCATTTTACAAAAGATGTAAAGTGAACATTTTGTTTAAAAACAAACCGTCTTGCTTACAATTATTCGGTTGAATGTACCATTTTGATGGTAAATTCTTTACGATCGACGTTCTTTTACTATAATAAATGAAAAAGAGTCTAGGGGGAATTAATATGCTTACCATCGGTTACATTGGGAATGGCAAAAGCACCAATCGGTATCATCTTCCTTTTTCATTGAGCAGAGATTATTTGAAGGTAAAGACGATCTACGCCCGTAATCCAGATAAAGGGGAGTGGGAGAAAACCCCGGGCGTGCAGTATACAGATCATCTTGAATCTCTAATGAACGATAAGGAAATTCAGTTGATTGTTATCTGTACACCTGTAGAATCGCACTACACGTATGCGAAAATGGCACTCGACCAGGGAAAAAATGTACTTGTTGAGAAGCCCTTTATGTTGACGAAAGAAGAAGCTGTGTCCATCTTCCAATATGCCAAAGAGAAAAATCTGATCATACAGTGCTATCAAAATAGACGTTATGATTCGGATTTCCTCACTACAAAAAAGGTTATTGAATCAGGAAAACTCGGTGATTTGTTGGAGGTAGAGATGCATTTCGATTATTATCGCCCTGAGACTCCTAACTCCACCTCTCATTTTTCCAAACATAACAGTTACCTGTATGGACACGGCGCTCATACCATTGACCAGGTTCTTTCCTATTTTGGGAAACCTGACACGATCCACTACGATGTTCGCCAATTGCTCGGTTCCGGAAGAATGAATGACTATTTTGATCTGGATTTTTATTATTCCCCACTCAAGGTATCCATCAAATCCAGCTTTTTTCGTTTAAAAGAGCGGCCGAGTTTTGTGGTATACGGCAAAAAAGGTGTTTTTATAAAGCAGACAAAGGATCGTCAGGAAGAGCATCTTAAATTATTCTATCTGCCTACGGGACACCTTGATTTCGGCCTTGACCAGCCTGAGCATTATGGCATCTTAACATACCTGGATGATGATGGTCAGTACCATGAAGAAAAAGTTGTTTCTGAAAAAGGAGATTATGCCCGGGTGTATGATGATCTCTATCAATCGATCATACATGGCAAGGAAAAAGTGATTAAAGATGAAGAAACCATAACTTCAATGGAAATACTTGAGAAGGGCATAGAGGAGTGTAATTAGAATGAAATTGGGAATTGTCGGAGCAGGAATAATCGTAGGGGATCTATTGAGCTTTATTCAGGAAATCCCGACTATTTTATTAAAGGCCATTTGTTCTAGACCTAATCATGAAGAGAAGTTATTGGATTGGCAACATAGATATGGAATCTCTCAGATTTATTCGGATTACAGCAAAATGCTAATGAATAATGACGTGGACACTGTTTACATTGGGTTGCCTAATCATCTTCATTATTCATACGCCAAAGAAGCTTTATTGAGTGGTAAACATGTCATATGTGAGAAGCCATTTACATCCAATGTGCATGAATTTCTAGAGCTAAAAGAAATTGCTCAGCAAAGAAAATTGATATTGGTGGAAGCCATTACGAATCAATATTTGAAAAATTATTTGTCCATGAAGGAGTATCTACCTAAACTTGGCGAGATTAAAATCGTGGAATGCAACTATTCTCAATATTCTTCCCGGTATGAGGCTTTCAAAGAGGGGATAATCCAGCCTGCATTTAATCCGGAAATGTCTGGGGGAGCCTTGATGGATATCAATTTATACAACATTCATTTTGTTGTTGGTTTCTTTGGGAGCCCTAAGAAGGTGGAGTATTGGGCGAACATGGAGCGTGGCATTGACACCTCAGGTATATTGCTGCTGGATTACGGCGATTTCAAGTGTATTTGCATAGGTTCAAAAGATAGTACGGCACCTAATGCTGTGAACATTCAAGGCAATAAGGGCTATATCCATATGGCGAGTTCAGCTAATGTATGCGACAATTTTGAATACACGCCTACTAAGGAAACACCCATCCGGGTGGACCTGAAAGATCATCCGCACCGTATGTATGACGAATTTGTTGAATTCGACCGCATCATCCGAGAAAATGATTTAGAAAAAGTCTCGGATATGCTTGAGCACAGCGAAAAGGTTATGAAGGTCATTGAGGAGGCCAAAAAGTCGGCGAATCTCGTATTTGGTCCTGATAGACACGACCTTTAATACTTTTAGCTGAAATTGAGGAAGCAACCCGCTTAAGCTGCTTTTGACTCATGAATGTGAGAGTAGCAGATAGATAAGTCTGCTACTCTATTTTGGAGCGCCGGAATCACCATTTCCGGTCCAAAAGCATGCTGATTTGCTCAGCCATCTCGACCGGTGGGAGAGGTTTTTCGTTCATACTATGATATTTTTCTCAAAATATTCGCGCCAAATCCACTGCTTTGGTATGTTTTGACGAGATCACCAAGTCGTATAGAAAAGCCCAAGATACCGCTGTCCCTGTTCGTTCCACGGGGTACATCATACCATTGTCCGCTGACTTCCACCGCCCCGGTCGGATCGTAAGTTACTTCCCCATCCAACACATTGGTCCAATTATGACCACTGCCGTTGTCGCTAAATCCTGCCCACCAGACATGGGGGTCATCATGCGAATGTAGTACACGCTTGAACCTAGGCAAATGCGATTTGAGATTAGAGATCTCAATGGTCTGATTCGAATAGTTGGGCGAGAGAAAATGGATGAATGGAATATGATGATTGATATGAACAGCAGAGGGATTTTGTATGGAATTTCGGCTGATTTGCCTGTGATGCGAGAACAGAAATCGGGACACATCATTAAGTTGTCTTCTATTACTGGACATAATGTCTACCCAGACAGCACTGTATATTGCGCGATTAGGCATGCAGTCAGCAGAGGAGTTGGAGAGAAGAACAGGCCTATGATCTAATTCTTTCTTAGCTGTGGAGATTGAATTGATGGGATACTTTATTTTCAGAGAGTCATACCAGGTAAAATCATCGAATTTATACGAAAATGATTTTACCCAGTATGACGTATTTAAGATCAATAACACCAATCATAGCGTTCTAACTAAAGTCTATCCCCTATTGAAACTTATATCTCAATCATGAGGAAGTCTCCTTGGTTAAAGTAAATAATTGAGATGAGAAATCGTATTTCTCCGCAATATTAAAATCCAGGTCGGCCTTACAAGGGGGAGTGAGTATAAGTCCGATGTTCATTAACTCGCTGCCTGTAAAACGTTGACCCAGTTCTTCCACGAAATATACTGCCATTTCGTCCAGTCCGATAAGCTTTAACCGTTCATAAGCCGCATTGGGACGCGACAGCACCTGGTACCAGCCGACGAGAGCATGCTCACGCTCTGCATCAATGGTCATCCAAGCTGTCTCATTTTTTTCAAAAGGACTCTGCAGACGGTAAAACGTTCCCTGGGTAATTAATCGACGGTGGCGTTTATATACTTGTATCTGCTTTTTGATAATACCGCATTCTTCCTCGGTCAAAGCCAATGGGTCAAGTTCATAACCGAATACACCGAAGTAGGCGACATTTGATCTGGTTTGCAGCGGTGCGGTTCTGCCTACCTGGTGGTTCGGAATGGTTGACACATGAGCACCCATACTGCTAAGCGGATAGGCCATGGAAGTGCCATACTGAATCTTGAGACGTTCAATAGCTTCGCTATCGTCGCTCGTCCATGTTTGCGGAGCATAATAAAGCATTCCTGGGTCAAACCGTCCCCCACCGGAAGCACAGGACTCAAACAAAATATCAGGGTGTTTGGTAATCAGCTTCTCATACAAAGCATACACGCCTAAGACATAACGGTGGAAAAACTCGCCCTGTCTGTCCTTACCTAAAGATAATGAATAAGCTTCTGAAATGCAGCGATTCATATCCCATTTTACGTATTCGATTCGAGCAGAGGAGAGCACGTCATCCATTAGCTTGAACAGGTAATCCACAACAGGTGGCTGGGAATAATCAAGAACAAACTGATGTCGTCCATGCTTGCGCTTGCGACCGGGTGTTCCCACAACCCAGTCCGGATGTTGTTTCATAATATGAGAATCGGAGTTAACCATTTCCGGTTCGAACCAAAGGCCGAATTTCATACCGAGCTCATTGATTTTCTTTGCCAAATTCGAGATTCCGTTCGGTAGCTTTTCGCGGTTTTCAAACCAGTCACCGAGCGAGGTGGTATCATTATTTCTTTGGCCGAACCAACCGTCATCTAAGACAAAGAGTTCAATCCCTAGTTCACTTGCTTTTTTAGCCATATCCACTATTTTCTGCTCGGTAAAATCAAAGTAGGTTCCCTCCCAGTTATTGATCAATACAGGTCTTTCTCGGTCGGCCCAGCTACTACGAATTAAGTGTTTATTGTACAGGCGATGGAATGCCTGGCTCATGCCGTTCAAACCGCTCTGTGAATAGACCATAACTGCTTCAGGCGAATAAAAACATTCTCCAGGCTTCAGAGTCCAGCAAAATTTTTCAGGATGAATACCGAGGCACAGTCGAGTCGTTGAATAGCTGTCCACTTCTGCCTGGGCAAGAAAGTTCCCACTGTAGACGAGATTAACTGCATAAACTTCTCCATGGTGTTCCTGAGACCCTCGTTTGGCAAGCGCAAGGAATGGATTATGAATATGGCTACTAATTCCCCGTGTGCTCCCAATGGACTGAACGCCTGGTCTGAGTGGTGTACGTTCTACATGTCGTTCCCTGCCCCATGCCCCAGACAAATGAATAATCTCATATTCAGAGTCTGGAAGATCAAGGCTCATGCTCATGAGACGGTTGACTTTCAGAATACTATTTCCGGAATTCGTGATGGATACGGATCTCGTGATTACAGGAAGTTCGCTAAAGATGATGTAAGCAAGCACGGCAACCGCTCCTGTAAGGGAATCGGTCAGCGTGATCAGGAGTGTCTCTGCTTCATCTGCTTCCTTACAAAACGTAGCAGGGAGATGGGGGATTTTAGGTTTCCCTGTGATGACTTCATAACGGTCAAAGATGAACTCCATTACATGAGAACCGTCCTCCTGTATGATCTCAACGGCTGGTTCTCTAAAATCTCCACTTCCTGAAGAAGGAAACTCCTGCTTAATGCTTTCCAATGATGTGACCAAGTCGCCGTCAAACTCACCGACAGACACGGAGCGGTAGCTTCGTTCAATAAAACGGTCATATTGACCAAGGTACTCTATTTTTTTGCCATAATATAAATGCTCCAATTGTCCGTTCTCCATGACACGGAAAAGATAACTGCAATATTTGTTCGTTAAGTGAAATGTACGTTCTTTTGGGTTAACTTGTATACTAGCCATGTACATAGCCCCTTTCAAAATATAAAACCCTGTTGAAAGCGTTATTATTGAACTCAGCATAACAAAGCCAGTGATAGAAAATACATTACTTTTTTTAAGTGAAATATGGGGAAAACAAAGAAACCTTTTAAAAAAGTTTTAGTTAGATTCTATCTTTTTTCTAGATATTTATCATTCTTGACTTATACTATACTGATCAATTAACAAACATAGATTTTATATTGGGGAAAGTACGGGAAGGTTGTGATTGGAAGAAAGCTCTTCTTTTTAACGAAGCTTTAAAAATATGATGTGTACATCTCCCAGCGGATATAGGGGTCATTTTCTTTGATTTTACTATATTAATCTGTGTTAATCTCAGTATATGAAAGCGTTTTTTTTGCTATTGTAAAATTGTTGTTTTTTTCCTGCATGGTATTTTTAACGAATGTAAAAAGACTACCTTTACGGGAGGAGAAACCGTGCGTGGATTTTATAATTGCTTTTATTCCAGCCATCGGTTGGGGAGTCATGCCGATTTTGGCGCATATGACTAAAGCCAGTCCCTGGGAACAACTGACAGGTACCGTTATTGGTGCTGTTTTGATTTCCCTGGGCTTGTATATCATTCACCCAGCCTCAATAGCACTGGTTCCTTTTGTGGTAAGTTTTATATTCGGTATTTTCTGGACCACTGGACAATTGCTCCATTTTTATTATTTTCAAAAAGTGGACGTATCCATCACCATTCCTGTCATTTGCAGTCTACAGTTGATAGGGACGACGCTATTTGCCACACTGATCTTGGGTGAATGGATAACAGGATATCAATATGTGAAGGGTGTTGGTTCTCTTCTATGTATATTGGCGGGAGTTCTATTAACCAGCTATCAGGCCAAGTCTGCTGGGCTATCTAAGCCCATTTCAGTACCCATTATCTTGATGCTGGTTTGCTCTGGGTTAGCGTTAAGTAGTTATGTATTCATTAATCAGTACTTTCATACCACTGGACTGTCCGTCATTCTACCGCAATCGCTCGGGATGATATGCACGGCACTGGTTATAAATGTGAAAGGCAAGCATCGGCAGCGAATCTCTCCAGTGCTTCGCAATTTGTCTACAGGATTGGTCTGGAGCATTGCCAATCTAGCACTGCTTATTTCCAACGGTCTGATCAGCACGGCGGCTAGTTTTCCGATCTCTCAAGCAAGTATTGCGATTGCTTGTATCGGTAGCATTTTAATAGTTAAGGAAAAGAAAAGTCCTCAGGGGTGGATAGCTATACTTGTGGGAATTACAGTGCTGATGATAGGAGTAGGAATAATCAGCTTGCTCAGGCCTTAGAGGAGAATTCGAAAACGGTGGCAGTTATGGACGATAAAATAATGTCTTAAGACTGTCGCTGTTTTATTGAAGTGTTATAGCTTTAGCGTAATACCTAGAAAAAAAGAGCTTAAACTTCAATGTAACACGCTT
Source organism: Paenibacillus ottowii (assembly GCF_006874425.1). Classification (GTDB taxonomy): domain Bacteria; phylum Bacillota; class Bacilli; order Paenibacillales; family Paenibacillaceae; genus Paenibacillus; species Paenibacillus ottowii. The sequence continues at coordinate 58,895 of NZ_VIJZ01000011.1, read as the reverse complement.
TTCCGGGATTGACAGAGGTAGGGTTGCATGAGAAAATGTACGCGCGTACATAAAATGATTGGAGGTGAGCGATATCGTTTCGCGCAAGGAAGTAGCAGAACTCGCTGGCGTGTCCGAAGCGACGGTGTCTCGGGTATTGAACGCGACCGGTCCGATCAAGGAAGATACGCGAAAAAGGGTCCTGGACGTTGCCAATCAACTTGGATATGTTCCCAGTGCATTGGCCCGCAACTTTGCCCGAAGCAAAAGCGGCCATCTTGGTGTGGTTATGCCTTATGTCCCGAAGGCGCACCTGTTCTCTGCCTATTTTTTCTCCGAGATGCTGAGCGGCATCGGCAACAAGGCCAGAGACAGCGGGCTTGATCTGCTATTATTGTTCCGAAAGCCAGGGGAACGGATAGACTACAGCAGTCTTTTCCGCCAGCAAAGGGTCGACAGTTGTATCATTCTTGGAGCAAAAGATGACCACGATGAGGTGGAGGCTCTGAGGAAACTTCAGGAAGAGGGGCGGCCGTTCTGTGTCATGAATCACCATTTTGAAGGACAGTCGTTCTGTGAAGTGGATGCAGACCATGTAGAAGGAAGCCGGGTGGCTGTAAGTCACCTCATTGAGCAGGGATGCAAGCGGATAGCCTTTCTCAACGGTCCGGATATCTATTCCAACAGTACTGAGCGATTGAAGGGTTATCTCATCGCGCTTCAGGAGGCTGATATTGAATATGACCACGAGTTGGTTCTGGAAGGGAACTACAGTCGCCGAAGCGGGCTCGAAGCGTCGGCTACAATTCTAGATAAATTAGATAATATTGATGCCGTATTTGCAGCGAACGACCGGATGGCCCTCGGTGTAATGCAAGGTCTCCGTGAACGCGGGCTGGCAGTTGAGCAATTCCCAGCGTTTGTGGGCTATGACGATTCGGATGCAGCTGAGATGGCTGTTCCGCCGCTAAGCAGTGTCCGCGTACCTTTTTATGAGATGGGGGAGCTTGCAGCCTCGAAGCTTATACCAGGTTCTCAGGATCTTATTCCGGCATTGGAACTGACGGGGAGCGATCCGATCAGAGAACTCCTGTCCACAGCGCTAATTGTTAGGGCGTCATCCATTCGTCAATAACAGCATACATCAATAAATTCGTTGAAACTCATACCCATAAGGAGGATCACGACATGTCTAAGCGTCTTCGTATTGGAATGGTTGGCTACAAATTTATGGGCAAGGCTCACAGCAACGCTTATCGTAGTCTACCCATGTTCTTCCCAGACGCCCCGCTGCAGCCAGAGATGTCCGTCATCTGTGGACGTAACGAGCAGGGGGTTCAAGCAGCTGCTCACCAGTTCGGCTGGAGCGAGAGTGTTACGAATTGGCGTGATCTAGTGAAACGTAACGATATTGATCTTATTGACATTAACGCCCCGAGTAATGCCCATAAGGAAATTGTCATGGAAGCTGCCCTCCATGGCAAGCATCTGTTTTGTGAGAAGCCGCTTGCGCTTTCCCTGGCAGATTCCCGTGACATGCTGGAGGCAGCAGAGAAAGCAGGGGTCAGTCATATGATTGGCTTCAATTATCGCTTTTCTCCGGCTGTCCAACTGGCGAAACAGCTAGTCGGAAGCGGCCGCCTAGGCAAGATTTATCATTTTCGTGCCTTTTTCCTTCAGGATTGGATCATGGACCCATCCTTCCCGCTGGTATGGCGGTTGCAAAAAGAAGTGGCCGGTTCTGGCTCTCATGGCGATCTTGGGGCCCATTTGATTGATCTCGCTCGGTTCCTGGTTGGCGAATTTCACGAAGTCATCGGCATGAGCGAGACGTTCATCAAACAGCGCCCGCTGGCTTTGGAGATGAGCGGATTGAGCTCCAAAAGGAGTGCCGAGGCCAATGCACCGATGGGAGAAGTAACGGTCGATGATGCCACGTTATTTCTAGCACGTTTTGCCGGAGGTGCGCTGGGCAGCTTTGAAGCTACACGCTTTGCTGCTGGACATCGGAGCACAAATTCATTCGAAATCAACGGTAGTCTGGGCAGTGTACGGTTTGACTTTGAGCGAATGAATGAGCTGGAAGTGTATTTCACACAGGATGAGGAAGGTGTTCAAGGCTTCCGCCGCGTGCTCGCCACCGATCCGGCACACAAGTATTCCGAAGCCTGGTGGCCTGCAGGACATACAATTGGATTCGAGCATACCTTCACCCACGAGATGCTAGAGATGTTGAGTGCTATCTCCGAAGGACGGCAACCTTCACCAAACTTTCATGACGGGGTCGCTTGCCAGGCCGTGCTTGAAGCAGTAGAACGATCTATAAAGGAACGCCGTTGGGTATCCATTGAAGAAATGTAGGTTAACAACACATTCCGAAAGGTGAGTGGATTACAGATGCGCAAGGCACTGATTGTATGGGGTGGATGGGACGGACATGAGCCGGAGCAGGTGTCAGCTATTTTTGAACGTATTTTAAAGGAAGAACAGTTCGAGGTAGAGGTATCTAATAGCCTTGACGCCTACCAGGATGCGGAGAAACTGCTTGGCCTCGACCTGATCGTTCCCATGTGGACTATGGGCCAGATTGAGCAGGAATTAGTCAATCATGTATCAGCAGCAGTTCAAAGCGGCGTAGGTCTGGCAGGCTGCCACGGTGGCATGTGCGATGCCTTTCGGAACAACGTAGACTGGCAATTCATGACAGGCGGGCAATGGGTTGCACATCCCGGCAATGACGGGGTGGAATATAGGGTGAACATTAAGCGAGGCTCCAGCCCGTTGCTGGACCACATTGAGGATTTTCAAGTCAAAAGCGAGCAGTACTACCTCCATGTAGACCCTGCGGTTGAGGTGCTGGCAACCACACGCTTCCCAGTCGTTCCGGGACCTCATTCAGCCAATGGACCAGTGGATATGCCTGTTGTATGGACAAAACGATGGGGGAACGGACGCGTGTTCTACAATTCGCTAGGTCATCACGCAGATATCATAGATATACCCCAAGTGACCGAGATGATGCGTAGCGGGTTCCTGTGGACTGCAGCTGGCAAACAGGCGGCGGTCAACCGTGATAGCTCCCTGACAGAGGCATATACGGGGATGGCAGACAGCCAGCAGCAGTAGCGTGAAAGGATATCCGATGCAATAAAAGAATGCCATTATCCATTTTTTCTGAAGGAGAAGGGAGTTCAGGCATGAAAAAAATGAAAGTGGGTATCATCGGTTGCGGTAAAATTAGCGGAATTTACATGGAAAATTGCCATCGTTTCGACATTCTGGAGCTGTTCGCAGTAGCGGATCTGGACCAAGGTCGGGCAGAGGAGCAGGCGAAAACGTTCAACGTTCCAAACGTATATACGGTAGATGAGATTTTGGCTGATCCGCAGATCGAACTCATCATTAATTTGACCATCCCGGGCGTTCACGCTGATGTGTGTCTAAGAGCACTTGAGGCTGGCAAGCATGTCTATGTGGAGAAGCCACTTGCTGTCACCCGAGAGCAGGGCCAGGCAGTCTTGGATCTTGCTCAACAAAAAGGACTGCTTGTCGGCTGCGCACCGGAGACCTTCTTTGGTTCCGGTATACAGACATCATTAAAACTGATTGAAGACGGAGTCATTGGGAATCCGGTAGCTGCTACGGCTTTTATGATGATTCGTGGACACGAACATTGGCATCCTGATCCTGAATTTTATTATGCAGCTGGTGGTGGTCCGATGTTTGATATGGGACCTTATTATTTGACGGCTCTGGTGCAATTGCTGGGACCGATTGCCGCCATTTCGGGCATGACCAGCAAAGCGATGGATCAGAGAACAATTACGAGCGAGAAAAAGAGAGGCCAGACCATCTCAGTCGATATTCCGACCCATGTGGCTGGATTGTTGCGTTTCAAGCAGGGAGCTGTTGGTACGCTGATTACCAGCTTTGACATCTTTGGTGGAAGTACTCTGCCACCGATCGAGGTATATGGTACGCATGGCACGTTGCAGGTACCTGACCCGAACACATTCGGAGGGCCAGTTCGCTTTAGGCTGGTAGGTGAGCAAAATTGGACCGAGGTCCCGCTGCTGCCAGGTTACCAGGAGAATACACGAGGTATCGGTGTTGCTGATATGGCCTATGCAATCCGGAATGGACGCCCCCACCGCGCCAGCGGGGAACTGGCCTACCATGTGCTGGAAGCGATGTGGGCATTTCATGATTCTTCCGATCAACAGACCTTTTATCAGATGCAGAGTACATGTCAGCGCCCGGCGGCCTTACCGGGAAATCTACCCTTATATACATTAGATGTGTAAACGAGTACCAGCCTGAAGCTGTATTCGCAGCATATAAAATTACAAGACTGAGGATTGCCCCAATAGCAGGCCTGGGATTTGCCTATTCTGCTCTAGATGTTTCAGTGCTGTTAAAAAGAAGGCTCCAGTTCCGCTTTGACTGCGGCTTTGGAGTCTTCTTAGTTAACTGTTAAGAACAACATGCTACATAATTGTATCCCTCGAAAAGATCTTAATGCTATAAAAAAATAGCAGCATCATCACGAGGAATGCGCTAGAAAGGACTGTTTAACTTGATTATTTTTATGATGTCGCTCTAATATAAAAGAAACACCCGCTAGACATCTATGTACTCTTAATACTGCGGCGCTGTGAATGTATTTTTGATTGTTCAAAAATAATAGATTGATAGATTGCTAATATGTGAGCAAAGAATAATATCGCAATTATAATTTTTAAAGAGGGTGAAAATATGTGTAGATACGCAATGTATGGCCCATACAAAGATATCTTTGCCTGCTTTGTATGTAGGAAGGTATATAAACAAACATCCCGTTTTGAGATTCCAAAGGGAAAATATGATGGGATTGTCCATGTCTGTCCGCAATGCCAGGCGCCTATGCATGACATGGGGCATGATTTTCAAGCCCCGAAGCAAACGGATATCAAGCAGTGGGAAAAGATAGAGCTTCTGTACCAAAATGGATATACATACCATTCCTGCGGTTGTGGCGGTCCTGGGTACAGACCTTCCCGGCTGCAAGAGGTTCCTGAATTCCTGAATGCGCAGCGAAAGTTTGAGAATGAGGGAGAGGCATTGCTGCATCGGCTTTTGCAGAGTTAATTGAACCGAGCAAGTAACAAACATGGACTATTCGTAGTGTGGTCATAAGGAGGTCACCATGAGAAATTGTGCACTTTATAGCTCAACCTTCGATCTGGATCAGGTTGAGAAATTATTAAATTCGATTTATCCCAATAATCAGATACACGTGAATGAAAGCAAAACTAGGTTTGAGGTCAAAGGCAAGGGCTGGTTTAATAAGAAAGTCAAAGGGTTTAATATAATGACCAGCAAAACGAATCCGGAGGAGTTTGCCTCCATGCTTAACGGAATGATAAATTTTTTCAGTCAGATTCCTGCTGAGAACAAACAGCTGCAGCAAAAGCTGCTGATCAAGATAAGTACGCTGAATATGGTGATTGGTGTGGAGACCGAGGAGGATATATCCAAAGCCTTTTTTGCCGAATTGCTTGATTTCATAAATTCGCTGGATGGGCTAATGTTCTGGGGTGGCGGTAATTTGCTTGCACCTGACGGAAGTCTGTTATTAGATGTTAATGGACGTTCGGAAGTGGAAGATTATACAGTTACTGCTCATGTCAGTTATTTGCATGGAGAGGACCGAATTAGCGAATCCGGGATGAAGCGAAAGCTGCAGTCGGAAAAGAAATTGGTCGATCAAGGCTTTACGCAAATGCCGCCGATCCCAGGCAGGCTAGGAGATGAAGCCGCAGACAGCATCCGTTCTCTTAAGGAAGTGGCTGGTCGAGCCGTTGCTTTATGTATTGTGGCACTGAAAGGTGAGTGTATCGGTGCGGGTGAAAGCATGGAAGACACGAAACGGATAATAAATCAAGTGACTGATCAGTATGGCGCGGACCGTTTCTTTTCACCAGAAGAAAAAAGGTTCCTATTCAATGATTACGTCGATGAGTCGGAAGGTATCCAGTTCTCTTGGCGTTATGAAGGCTTTTGGGTTCTGTTATGGGCTTTGGGCCATCTTGATCAGCTAGGTGACCCAACTGGGATTTGCGACGTGCCCTTGTCTGTTTCAAAGCTGCAGCAATTTGACTCGTTTGAGGATTTTCTGTCAAGCTCAAGGCTGCGCAGCAGCAAGGAAATTTTAGATGAAGCCGATTTAATTTGGCGTTATGACTGGTTGTGTGTGGATAGCCGTATTCATAAACAGCCCGCCCCTGGAAATCTGGATGATGGTGTAGTGTATGAACGTCATCGTGTGCTAAAATGGCTTACTAGTTACATGGGACAGGAGTGGGATGATGTGCGCACAGATACATAATAGGAAGCCTGAATAGCAACAATCCTCTACCGAATAAGTAGAGGATTGTTTGTTTGACGAGTTTAATCGACAGCTACATAAATAAAACAAAGTTAGACAAGACAACTGATAGCAGAAAGGTGTCTTGTTTTGTATTTTTAGGACCCATGCCATGGAGTTAGGAAAACAGATTTTAAAACTTTTTACTCATCAAGGAATAGTACTGAAAAACAAAAATATATATGCCTTAGGTCGCTTTGATAAATTTTCATAGCTGGAAACGATGCAGAAAATCTATTATGTACGAATATGCCGGAGGGAATGCCGCCACTGTAAAAAGCAATATGGATCATGTACTGAATAAAAACCTGGCTCTAGTGATTGGAGAATTCGGTATCAAACATACGAGTGGCGATGTGGATGAGGCTACCATTATGAGTTACGCTGAACAAAAAGGTGTAGGTTATCTAGCATGGTCTTGGAAAGGAAACAGTCCGGGTCTCGATTATCTGGATATGGCCACTGACTGGCAAGGATCAAGCTTTACGGAACAAGGTCGTATTATCATCGAGGGTCCCAATGGTATTAGGGCTACATCGAGATTAAGCACAGTTTTTGGCGGTTCAGTTCAACAAGCAGTCATCCAGTAACCGTGAGTATTAAACGTAGTCAACGATGTCCAGTATGAAAACAAGCTTCTTTTGCTGTAAACAGAGCCGCTAAAATAGGCGGCTTTGTTTGTTATGGAGACGACTAAAAGTATACTAAGTTGAGAAAGCAGCTACAATGTTCATTAGAGAAGGAGCATCCTAAGCACCTGGACTTAACAGAACATATTAGAATCAGAAGCGGTTAATTTTACTGAATAAAATGAATTAAGGAGTGGAAGAAATGGCGCGTGTTTTATTTATTAATGGTGGATCAGAGGGACATATCAATCCAACCATTGGAGTTGTGCAAGAGCTTATTTCGCGTGGAGAAGAGGTAGTGTACTTTTCTATTGAAGCTTTTAGGGAACGTATGGAGAGAACGGGGGCTTCAGTACGAACATTTGACGATCAAAAATTTATAAAAGCTTTTATCTCAGGTGGAAGAGATTATTTGCTGGAAAGAATCAACGGTCTTTTACTTACAGCAGATATCGTCATTCCGAGCGTTCTCGAACAGATCAAAGGAGAGCATTTTGATTACATCATCCATGATTCCATGTTTGGTTGTGGACGTTTGCTTGCTCAAATTCTTAAGCTTCCTGCAATCAACTCTTGTACTTCTTTTGCCCAGACAAAGGAATCATTTAATCATATTATGGAACAATTCTCCAATCATGTCCCTACAGATATAGTTAAACCTATAAACGAAAAATTTCAAAACCTGACGGCGATGGTGAAGAATAAATATGGCGTGGAGATCCATTCACCTTACGAAGTGTTTTGTAATCCTGCACCACTTACAATCGTATATACAACAAGGGAGTTTCAACCTTATGGAGAAGCATTCGACCAAACTTATAAATTTGTAGGTCCATCCATCTCTTCACGCTTAACACAAGAAAACTTCGATTTTACTGCAATCAAGGGGAACAACCCAATTTACATTTCGCTGGGTACAGTCTTTAACCAAGCAGTTGACTTCTATAAGCTTTGTTTTGAGGCATTTGGGAACACGGATCATACGATTGTTATGTCGATCGGAAAGAGAACTCAAATTTCCGATTTAGGAGAAGTTCCTGAAAACTTCATTGTAAAAAATGAGGTCCCACAAACGGATATTCTGCAATACACTAAATTATTTATTACCCATGGTGGAATGAATAGTACCCATGAAGGGCTCTATTACGGAGTTCCGCTGATCGTCATCCCGCAAAGCGCGGATCAGCCGGTTATTGCGGGGCGAGTCGCCGATGTGGGAGCAGGCATTAAGTTGCAAATGGAAAGCTTGACTGCACATCAATTACGTGAAGCCGCAGAGCATGTGTTAAGCCGCCCATCTTTCAAAAAAGCTGTTGCACATATTAGAGAATCCTTTCGAAAAACAGGTGGGTATCACCAAGCTGTTGATGAGATTTTCACATTTAAAAGCCAATATCATATCTAAATATATAAATGTAAGCTCGTCTATTGCAGCATATTAGGGAATTAGGTACAATTTACTCATACTAGCTAAGTGTAAGCTGGAAGGAGAGAGTAAAGGTTGAAGCAGGAGTATTGTACACCGACTCAGCACCCAAAATGGTTTGGACTTGCTATTCAAGCGCTTGTTATTTTGTCGCAGGAGGACAAAAGCATAGCTTGTCCAAGTATTGAACTCGCCAAATATCTTCAGTCGGAGCCTTCTCTGCTGCGCCGTATACTTTCCGTTCTCGCCAAGGAAGGATTTATCGGAACCCGGGAAGGACGTGACGGCGGGTACCACCTTAGAAAACCTGCAGAGTCTATACGACTGGTTGATGTGTACGATGTATTTCGTTCAGGCAGCAGGTTTTCCTTTGGTATTATCGAGACAGCTGGCACGCATCCACTCGGTAAATGTATGAAATCTACGCTTGAGGATATTACCCAAGAAATGGATGACAGCATACGCGGAGTATTAAGCAAGTACACGATTGCTGATCTCGCCGAACAACTGGAAGCAAAGCTTTAGATGAATCTGGAAAAAGAAGGTTGACAGCGGCTTGCTTAGATTTTATACTGTGCAATATAAACAACAGTTAAATGCAAGCCGCGCAAAGCGTTAATTTTTAGGTTATACTGTGTCATAATAAACACAGTTATATCTGTGCGCAAAAGCGGAAAAATTTTCGGGATTTTTCATGGCACTTCGTTTTAGCAGAATTCAAGCCTTGACTAATCGCTTAGCCTGAATTTAACTGTGCTGAATAAAAAACAGTATCTACTCAAAGGAGGATTCATAATGTTAACCTCAACTCAAGCTGTGCAGAACTCCGCCTTGTTTGCCGATGTCATCCGCGAGCGTCGCTCTGTGCGTCATTATGACAAATCGATTCGTTTGTCTCACGAGGAAATTAAGGAGCTGCTGAAAGAAGCGACGCTTGCGCCTTCTTCGAGTAATGTTCAACCGTGGCGCTTCTTGGTAATTGAGACGGAGGAATTGAAAGCAAAACTGCAGCCCATCGCCTACAATCAATCCCAGGTTACTGAGGCTGCTGCAGTGATCGTTGTGCTTGGTGATACGGAAGGATATAAGAAGCTTGATGAAGTTTTCGGCGAAGCAGTAAAGTACGGCTATATAGCGGAAGATACCGCTAAATCGTTCGTGGAAAGATCAATTCATACGTATGCTTCATTGCCGGAGGAAAGCCTTCACAAAATCATTCATATCGATGGTGGTATTGTATCCCAGCAGCTCATGCTGGTTGCACGTGCTCACGGCTACGATACTGTCGCAATGGGCGGCTATAATGCGGCCGAGCTTAAGCAAGCGTTCGGCATCGGAGACCGATACATTCCAATTATGCTGATTGCACTTGGCAAAGCGGCACAACCAGGTCATCAGACAACTCGGCTACCGATCGACGACATCACATTCTTTAACGAGATGCCTGTTAATTAAAATTTTAGTTCAAAAGTATATACAAAATGTAACGAATTTAATTCTATGAATGAACAGAGGCAAGAAATGACAACTTAAGGAAGTAGTATACATTCACAATTTCCAAAGGAGGATATCTGTTATGGCTCACCAGAAGAGAAGGAAAGAAGCTGCATGGAAGTCACGAAAGCAAGAACAGCATCCCCATGGTAAAATCAAATCGCTTAAGGAATTATCCAGCGAACAAGATTGAGGAGTATACTACTTGGAAGAGAAGGGCTGCCGGTGACATTTATCGGCAGTCCTTCTTTTGTTGAAATAATCTCTGCTTTATCGGGGAGACGACATAGCTATTTCATGGGGAGGCACCGATAACTTGCCGATCGGTGGAGACCAGCCTTCGCTTGCAAGAAGAGGCAAATTGATGATACCGTAGATTTGATGAAAGTAAAATTTGGATGGAGTTGAAAAATCGTGAAGAAACTAAGTAGAATTTTGCTTGTAGGCTTAAGCTTGGGATTGGGCCTGGCAATCGGTAATGTGCAACCTCCTGCCGTTTCAGCGGCCGGTACCGAATATTATGTGGCGACGAGTGGCAGCGATTCCAACGCGGGAACGAGCGACGCGCCGTGGAAAACGCTTCAGCATGCGGCCGACGCCGTCCCTCCGGGCAGCAAGGTCTACGTCCGCGGCGGAGTATACAAGGAGAAACTGAAAATTACCCGATCTGGCTCTGCATCGCAAGGCCCCATAGTGTTCGCAAGCTATGGCAACGAAACCGCCATTGTCGACGGGACTGGACTATCGGCCAGCGGGAACGAAGGATTAATCGAATTGGCTGACGTTGATTATGTCACCATCCAGGGGTTTGAAATCCGCAATTTTACTACTACTTCTAAAAATGCAGTGCCTACAGGAATTTACGTCCACGGTGCAGGGGGCTTCATCAATCTGTCTGATAACAAAATCCACGACATCAAAAACACAGCCACCCCAACTGCCAAAGACCGACTGGGCCGGGATGCCCACGGCATTGCTGTTTATGGCACTAAAGCTCCTGCATCGATTCACAACCTGACAATTAACGGTAACGAACTATACAATCTCGTACTCGGCTCCAGCGAAGCGGTCGTATTAAACGGTAATGTGGATGGTTTTACAGTGACCAGCAACCTCATTCACGATAACGACAACATTGGAATCGATCTGATCGGCTTTGAAGGAACCGCGCCGAATACGACTTACGATCAAGCGCGGAACGGGCTGGTGAAGAGCAACCGGGTTTATAATAACTCTGTTCGAAACAACCCATCCTATAAGAGCGGTGACAACTCGGCCGGCGGTATTTATGTGGATGGGGGCAAGGAAAGCATTATTGAACAGAATTACAGCTATAACAACGACATCGGCGTTGAAATTGCCTCCGAGCATGTTGGCAAAGCCACCAGCAACATTACGGTCCGCAGTAATGTGATATATAATAATCGGTTAACAGGCATTGCCATGGGTGGATACGATGATGAGCGTGGCTCAACAGTTAACTGCAAGATCGTGAACAATACAGTATACAAGAACGATACATTTGACGACGGAAGCGGCCAGCTTTTGGTTCAGTACAATACGCGAAACAACGTGATTAAGAACAATATTTTTGTAGCCAGCTCGACTGATGTGTTGATCTACAATGGAAACACCAAAAACACTGGCAATATTGTGGATTATAATCTATATTTTGCACCCAGCGGCAATTCGGAAGCCAATTGGACCTGGAAAAATAAAGAATATGTAGGCTTCTCCGCGTACAAATCAGGAACAGGTAACGACACCCATTCTCTATTTTCCGATCCTAAATTCATGAATGCCACGAAGGGCGACTTCCATTTGCAATCTTCCTCACCAGCGATCGATTCTGGATCAACGGATAACGCCATTATCGGAACTGAGGATATCGACGGCGAGCCCCGCGTGAAAGGGACGGCCGTCAATATCGGTGCAGATGAGTGAAGCAAAACTAGCTTATATCAAAAGCCCTCTAGATTTGAGGGCTTTGTCTTTTATAACCAGTTTGAGGGAACTACACTTTATCCAAATCTAAATAAGGAGTAACGAAAATGAACCTAGAACTAGGCGGGAAATTACAATGGGGAAAAGCTCAGCAAGGAGGCTGAATATTCGTTCTGTACTCTTTAGGTGTAATTCCCTATTTCTTTTGAACACTTTAATAAAATAACTAGAGGAATTCAAACCACATTCTAAGCAAATTTCTTGGATGCTTCGTGTTGTGCTGCATAACAGGCGTTTTGATGATTCAATACGATGCTTTAGTAAATATTCTATAGGTGAGGCAAAAACATCAAAAAGCTTATTTAAAATTTCTTTATGCCAAGGAATATCGGAATGCAAAACAAAATAAGGTAAATTAGAATTCGTAAGGAGCGGCCTCACATATTTTTGATAAATGCTGCTTGTATATGGTGCTATTATCTCCGCAGAAAAGACGATATTGGGACATTTACATATATCGTTTTCATTTATTTGTTCAAAAGAATGTAAAGTATTGCTACTAATAAAAATGCCGTCGCCTGAATTTAATTTAATAAAATGATTACCGATTTGAACTTTTAGTTCTCCACCTCGTGCTATAAAAAATTCTGGTTCAAAATGCCAGTGAAGCGGAAATCTCCTATTTTCCGATTTATATAGCTCATCAACATAGAATTGAATGGGAAAATCATTTTGGCCATGTTGAATAGATTCATAAAGCGTATTATCTAGATGTGTGATTTGTGTGAGCATGCTAAAACTCCTCAATTGATAATATAGTTATATGAATAGAGGATAATGTACATTGTTTCTAGATCCTTCGATGATATAATTTTATCTGTAAAATAGAAAAACACGAACTGAAAAAATAATCTATTACCAGGAGGGCCTATGGATATTGAAAAAATAAAGCAAATTATTAATTCGGGGGAAATGTATGATGATGCGGCTGAAGATATATCAGCACTTAGAGCACATGCGATTTCAATGAGTCGGAAATACAATCATAAAGTAAATACGAACGATGAATACGATATGTCTATCTTAAAAGATTTATTTGCTGAAGTCGGAGAGAATGTATATATTGAGTCCAACTTCCGGTGCGAGTTTGGTTTTAATATTTTTATCGGGAATAATGTATATATCAACCATGATATGATTATTCTCGATTGTAATGAAGTGAAAATTGGTAACGAGGTCTATATTGGACCTAGGGCAGGACTATATGCAGCAAATCATGCTGAAGATCCTTATGAACGTGCAGAAAAAGGGGTTTATTCCGCCCCTATAATCCTAGAAGATCATGTGTGGCTTGGTGGTGATGTTAAAATTACACAAGGAGTGTCCATCGGCAAAAATAGTATTATTGGAGCTGGGAGTGTAGTTACTAAAGATATCCCGCCCAATTTCATTGCTGCAGGTAATCCATGTAAAGTCATTCGACCCATTAGATTTTCTGACAATCCGTGGAGGAGACCCAAATGAATGACTCTTACATAGGACATTTCATGGGGGAGTTCAGTGAAATAAGAGGGCACAACACCGTGTTGTGCTCCCTTATTTAGTATTATAGAAACGATAATTTTTAAAGTGGGAGGAGGACAGTCCGTGAATAAAGAAGAACAGGTCAGAGTGGGTTTCAGAGACTTATTCAACAAGATGGTTTGGCTCAATAAGTTTAAGATGGAAGACCGCCTTAAGGGTTATAAGCCTTCTGAAGTACATTGCATCGAATATATTGAAAGAAATATAGATTCAAACGTGACAAAACTGGCGGAATCTCTTTATATGACTAGTGGCGCCATCAGCAAAATAACGAAGAAGCTCATAAAAAAGGGCCTTATCGAAAGCTACCAGAAGCCAGAAAACAAGAAAGAAATCTATTTTAGGCTTACTGAACAAGGGAAAGTAACCTATAAAATCCATGAGGAGCTGCACAAAGAGTTTGAAGAGCGGGATAAAGCCATATTTGAGCAGGTAACCGAGGAGCAATTTGACAGCATGCTTAGCTTCATAGAGAAGTATAGTAGACATTTGGATACAGAAATAAAGAAACAGGGTGTAGATGTGAATTCGGAATAAATTTAAATATTGAAAATTAAACCACAGCAGCCAGGCTCTATGAGTAGGGGCTGCATTTTTATTGCTATTATTTTGTTGCCAAGGAAGGAAAATAATGATACGATGTTTTTGTTTCCGAGGAAGCAAAATAAATCTTTTGAGGAGAGAACTCAAGTGTTCAAATTTGGATCAAACAATGAACAGAATAGGGAACAGACCATAGATAAGAAGGCTTTAGTATTCGGTCTGATGTCTGTGTTTCTTTGTGGAATAGGCTTCAGCATCATAACACCTGTTGTCCCATTTTTAGTCCAGCCTTATTTAAGTAATTCTGGAGATCAAGCCATTTTTGTTACACTGTTGACCTCTGTTTATGCAGTCTGTGTGTTTTTTGCGGCCCCCGGACTTGGGGCTTTAAGCGACAGATATGGCCGTCGTCCATTACTCTTGATATGCCTTTTGGGTTCTGCACTTGGATACTTCATTTTTGGTATGGGCGGAGCTCTATGGGTATTATTTGTTGGACGTATAATAGAAGGTATAGCAGGGGGGAGCATAAGCACTCTGTTTGCATATTTTGCAGACATCACTCCTAGAGAACATCGCACCAAATACTTTGGGTGGGTAAGTGCGGTTGCAGGTGTAGGCTCCGCCGTTGGTCCTGCTCTAGGAGGGTTGATTGCCAAGTTTGGTTATTCTGCACCTATGTATTTGGGCGCGATCATAACTTTATTAAATGTTGTTTATGGATTCTTTTTTATGTCTGAGAGTCATGACAAGAATAATAGACTAAAAATGATCACCTTGGTAAGACTAAATCCATTTACACAGCTTGTAAACGTACTTTCCATAAAAAACTTAATGAGATTACTTGTCTCAGCGTTCTTAATTTGGATACCCAACGGATCTTTACAGGCTATTTTTTCACAATTTACAATAGATACTTTCCATTGGGCACCTACACTAATCGGACTTATGTTTTCAATTTTGGGCCTCCAAGATATCATCTCACAAGGTTTTATAATGCCCAAGCTTTTGAAAAAACTAAGTGATGCACAGATAGCAATTCTCGGAATGATATCGGAGATTATAGGCTACGGGTTTATTGCGCTATCTGCTTTGTTCTCATTCTATCCTTTGATTATCGCCGGAATGTTTATATTTGGTTTTGGTGATTCGATCTTCGGGCCTTCATTCAATGGAATGCTCTCCAAATCTGTCGATTCTAGTGAACAAGGAAGGATTCAAGGAGGCAGCCAATCTATTCAGGCTTTAGCAAGAATAATCGGGCCTATCCTGGGAGGACAAATCTATGTATCCCTTGGTCATGCCGCGCCCGCCTTTATGGGGATGATCCTTATAGCAGCGGCAATACTAGTTCTGTATAGAGGTACGCATGTCAATAAGTAAATGCGGAGGTTTCGAGGCTAATGCAAAAAAAGATGACCCTGGTAAATTCAAGGATCATCTTTTTATATAAAACAATTGAATACGAATAAACGCTATGATATAATCGGAAGCGCCATTGACAAATCATATAAACGTTCAAATATTATTATCTCTATTTTTATAATACATCTAGAAGTTTGATTTGTCAATGCTTTTTTATCCCCAAAAAATAACAGAAAGGATGGTGGAAGGTGCGATCAAGCTGCGTACATCCTCAAGCGGTTTTAAGAAGAAGTATGCGGCGACTTACTTTGACGGTGACTAGGTATGATCATGATTGTTCGCTTTTTTCTCTATATTAATGATTAGGAGAGATGTTGAATGAATTCACTAGTTCTCGATTTTCAAGAAATGGATGACACCCAGCTTTTGCTTGTTGGTGGAAAAGGACTGCACTTAGGGCAATTAACTAAAATGGAAGGAATACAAGTACCGAAAGGGTTCTGTGTTACAACAGTGGGATATCAAAAAGCCATCGAACAAAACGAAAGGATTCATGCTTTGTTGGATCGTCTAACTACGCTTAAAGTAGAAGATCGAAAACAAGTTGATGAAATCAGCCAAAAGATTCGACAGGCCATTATGGAAGTAACCATTCCTTCCGATGTTGTAGAAGCAGTTGCTCACTATCTCTCCCAGTTTGGCGATGACTATGCTTATGCTGTGCGTTCTAGTGCGACGGCCGAGGATTTACCGCATGCTTCTTTTGCCGGTCAACAAGATACCTATTTAAATATAATCGGCAAAGAATCCGTCTTGGAGCATATCCGCAAATGTTGGGCTTCTTTATTTACGGAACGCGCGGTAATTTACCGAATGCAGAATGGATTTGATCACAGCCAAGTTTATTTATCTGTTATCGTTCAAAGGATGGTGTTCCCACAGGCTTCAGGGATTTTATTTACCGCTGATCCCATCAATGGCAACCGAAAAGTGCTCTCTATCGATGCTAGTTTCGGACTCGGAGAAGCGCTGGTCTCCGGCTTGGTATCTGCTGATTGTTATCAAGTAAAGGATGGGGTAATCATCAGCAAGAGGATCGAAACAAAAAAAATGGCTATTTATGGACGAGAAGAAGGCGGAATAGAGACCAAGCAGCTCAATCCTGATCAGCAAAAAACGCAAACCCTTACGGATCAACAAATTTTACAACTGGAGCGTATTGGAAGACAGATTGAAGAACATTTCGGATGTCCCCAAGACATCGAATGGTGTTTGGCTGATGATACATTTTATATTGTCCAGAGCCGACCTATCACCACTTTATATCCCATTCCTGAAGCAACTGACCAGGAGAACCACGTGTACGTATCTGTTGGGCATCAGCAAATGATGACGGATCCTATTAAACCACTGGGGATATCTGTTTGGAGGTTAACAGGTTCCGCTCCTATGTTTAAAGCTGGTGGTGGAAGGCTGTTTGTAGATATTACGAAGGGCCTGGCTTCACCGGATGGAAGGCAAAATTTATTGGATGTTTTAGGGCACTCCGATCCGCTCATAAAAGACGCGCTTATTACCATTATAGAGCGGGGAGATTTTATAAAATTGGACCCATATGACAAAAGCGAACAGGGGCCTGTTAAAAGCCATAAGGGTATGTCGTCTGCGGATATTCTGGCAGAAGCAGGAAATGATCCAGCAATTGTTTCTGAATTGATTAAGAGTAGTGAGACATCGTTATCCGCATTAAAACTTAACATTCAAACGAAATCAGGATTGGATGTATTGGATTGCATCTTGGAAGATATGCAGCAACGGAGGCAGCGTGCGTCAGATCTGAAAAATTTGAATGTGATTATGTCTGCCATCCATGCTTCAGCATGGATCAATGAAAAAATGAGTGAATGGCTAGGTGAAAAAAACGTAGCAGACACACTTTCTCTATCTGTACCTAACAACATCACTTCTGAAATGGGTATGGAGCTACTGGATGTTGCAGATGTGATTCGTCCCTATCCGAAAATAATTGAGTATTTAGAACAGGTGAAGATTGATAACTTTTTGGATGAACTGGTTCAGTTCGAAGGTGGGCAGCAGGTACGTGATGCTATTGCTGCTTATCTCGACAAATATGGAATGCGATGTGCCGGAGAGATCGATATTACAAGAACACGCTGGAATGAAAAACCAAGTATTCTGGTACCTATGATCCTCAGTAACATCAAAAACCTTGAGCCTGGCGCCAGTAAACGAAAATTTGAGCAAGGGCGACAGGAAGCTTTGAAAAAAGAACAGGACTTATTAGCTCAATTGAAACAATTACCGGATGGTGAACAAAAAGCCAAAGAGACAAAACAAATTATCGACCAGATCCGGAATTTCATCGGTTATCGTGAATATCCGAAATATGACATTGTCAGTCGCTACTTCATTTATAAGCAGGCTTTATTAAAAGAAGCGGAACGACTCGTACAAGCTAACGTTCTTCATGAAAAAGAAGATATTTACTATCTTGCTTTTGAAGAATTGCAGGAAATCATACGCACAAATAAACTGGATTACCAGATCATTGACAAACGAAAAGATGAATACAGATTATATGAAAAACTAACTCCACCACGTGTTATCACGTCTGATGGAGAAATCATTACGGGTCAGTACAAACGAGAAAATATCCCCAGTGAAGCTATTGTAGGCCTTGCTGTTTCTTCGAGCGTTGTAGAGGGGCGGGCCCGTGTGATCCTGAATATAGAAGGGGCTGAACTGGAAGATGGCGATATACTAGTCACCACTTTTACCGACCCAAGCTGGACTCCATTGTTTTTATCCATAAAAGGCTTGGTTACGGAGGTGGGCGGACTAATGACCCATGGAGCCGTGATTGCACGTGAATATGGCTTGCCAGCCGTTGTGGGAGTGGAAAATGCGACCAAATTGATAAAAGATGGGCAAAGAATTCGCGTGCATGGTACTGAAGGGTATATCGAAATTCTGTAACGGATAAATGAGGAAGTTTAATTAAATGCAACTACCTACCACTTAAACGGAAAGATGTACAATCTCGAAAAATAGAAGCTGTTTCTGGCGAATCTCCACATGGGTGTGCCGAATCAGTTGAAGGTGACCTGATCTTCTATGAGCTGGTCTATGATGGGGCTGAGGTGATTTCGTATACGGATAACAACTTGAGGGACGGATTTTACAGTTATTGTTATGTATAAGAGGACAAGTATATACAAGTTTAATAGCCGCGTTGCTGCGGCTTTTTTGTTTTAACGATATCTGTTCTTGTCCAAACCAAACGCCAAGAAGAGATATCGTTAGCCGAAAAAACAAGAACATGTATCGTTGTCAGCAATTGATAATGGATTTACAAGGAGCGATTTGGCATAGCAACAACGAATGAAAGGCCATCCGCAAAGGGACGGACCTTGTTTTTGATGAACATTAACGGAATAAAGCTGGATTATCTTCAATCAAGCCTGCACTGGCATGTCGCTTCAAGGCCTTGACATCTTGCAGGGGGGGGAGTCCGAACAGGCGACGGTATTCCCGGTTAAATTGCGAGGGGCTTGAGTAGCCAACTTCCAAGGAGGCATTGGTTACATCCATTTGACCGCTAATGAGCAGTCTCCTGGCTTCTTGAAGCCGAAGTTGCTTCTGGTACTGTAGCGGTCCCATTGAAGTTATAGCTTTGAATTTGTGATGCAAACCGGACACGCTCATGTTGGTGGCGTTAGCGAGCTCTTTCATAGTAAAGGAACGGGCATAATGGTCTTTGATCCAAGCGATAGCCTTGCCGATACCCTCAGCTTGCTGATCAAAGAACACCTGTTGAAAGAAAAGATGGCTGTACTCACCAGATAGCAGCTTGAAGATGAGCTCCTGTTTAATTAATCCCGATAAGAAGAGGGTTTCTTCTTCAGGCTTATTAAGAAGCGATAACAGACGAACAAACAAGACAAGCAATTCCTCGTCTGCCCTTCCAATAAACGCAGCAGTCGAATGTTTATCGCGCGGGCTGACTTTTAATTGGGATTCGGTGATAACCGACGCTATTTCTTGAATGGTAAAATCAACCCGCAAGCCGATATAAGGCTGCGTATCCAAAGTGTCGGCATTCACTTGCGCTGTAGTGGGTAAGGCGATAAGCGAAGTCAAGAAATCGCCTTCCCGAGCGTAAAGAATATGCTCACCAGAATGGACTTTTTTGGAACCCTGCAGAACTAGGCAAAAAGAAGGACTCAACACAACGGGAATCGGCGGCATCCGGCGGCTGTATCTGTTAATGGTCAAATAAGGGATTCGAGTTTGATAACGGCTGTCGGCACTCACTCTGCTCTCGACCATTGCCTTGGCCTGCTCCAATAAATATTGGCACCGATCTTGCTGCCCCGATTCCTCTAAAGCCAAGAAGGTAACCATGTCAATCTCCTCTCTTTATAAAAGTATCCATTATATCAACTTTCTTGCAGGATCGAGCAATTTTTCGGCAGAAATCATCAGGTTTTCTTCTGTAGTGTAATCTATAATGACCTCAGCAGCAAATAAAGATGGACAGAGAAAATAAGGAGAAGCCGAAAACAGTTTTTAGTAAACCTCCCTGAAGTATGCTCCAAATTTCTTGCAGAGTGGGGTCAAAAAAGGGATAGAACTGCTTTTGTTATCATTTCGGCACTCGCATGGCTGATTGTCGTCCTGCTTATTTTCAAACCGAAAGTATCGGGTACGAGGAGTGTTATCGAAGTGATATATAAACCATTACATGAAGTACAACCATTTAAAGGAAACGAATGAAAACGTGGAGGGTATGAGGGTATGGCGATGAAGGATCAAAATAAACAAACTGTTTTAGTTACCGGTGGTACTGGTTTTGTGGCGGGATGGGCCATTTACGAACTCCTCAAGCGGGGATATAGAGTACGGACCACTGTAAGAAGTAAAGAGAAGGAGCTGCTGATTCGTAAAATGATACAGGGTAATGGGATAGATACCTCACCATTGTCTTTTTATATAGCGGAACTTACGAGCGATGAGGGTTGGAACCAGGCAATGGCAGGAGTGGAGTATGTGCTTCATATTGCTTCTCCACTTGTTGCGGGGGAGCATGACGACCTGAACGCTTTCGTGATCCCGGCTCGTGACGGGGCGCTTCGTGTACTTCGGTCGGCGGTTAATGCCAATGTCGGACGTGTGGTTATGACTTCTTCGCTCGCTGCCGCAACCCCGGATATTTCCAGCGAAGACCAGCAGGTCAACGAGTCGTTTTGGTCCGATCCGAACGACAAAAATCTGAATTCTTACCGCAAATCCAAAGCCATCGCCGAAAAGGCTGCTTGGGATTTTATGAAGGAGACCCCCTGCAAAACCACTTTAGCGACGATTCTTCCGGGAGCTATATTTGGGTCTTTTCTTTCTGCTTCCGTTCCGCGTTCCATCGAAGTGATACAAAAGCTGGTACAGGGGGGAGGGCCCGGTAATCCAAAAATCGGATTTGAAATCGTCGATGTACGTGATTTGGTAGACCTTCATATTCGGGCGATGACTGAGCCAAAGGCATCTGGACAACGTTATATTGCCAGCAGCGGATATATGAGGTTGGTCGATATGGCTAAGTTTTTGAAGCAGGAGTTAGGTGAAGCAGGGAAAAAGATTACTACCCGATCTATTCCGGATCTTGTGCTAAAGAATGCCGCCAAATTAAATCCATCCCTAGCCTCTTTAGTTCCAATGCTGGGACGTAAATTTCGTTACACTTCGGAAAAAGCAAGGTCGGAGCTGGGCTGGAATCCTCGTCCAGCCGAGGAGACTGTTTTGGACAGCGCAAAAAAACTGATAGAGTCTCATCTGATTTAATTAAGTATTACTTGAGCGATTAAATACATTTGGGCAACAATGTTGAAATACAGGAACATATATCATTTGCCGAAAATGACAAGAACATAGTCCGATTACCGATTAAGTGAAGGCCGACTTGGTAAATCCCTTGTTCATCTCAGGCACATGCCAGGTACCCGGATTCAAAGTAGCATCGTCTGCGTGTTTGGTGAATAGCACCCGGTTCTGATGGAGAAGAACAATTTTAATGGATAGTCGATAGTTAGGATAAGGGTTTACCATAGCCGCAGCCTTGCTTCCAGAATCTTAGTCATCTGTTCGACCATTTCTTCTGGTGAATACGGCATAGATTGAACGACCCACCACTCAATCAACCCTGTAAGGGAGAGGGATAAGAATTGAGCCAGCACATCCCTGTGTATACCGGTTTCCAGCTTCATATGGTTCACCACCACGGTCATATTCCCCTCAATCATCTGTGTCATACGGTGTCTGAAAGTCGGAATGCCTTTGTTTGTGATCAAAACACCATAAACAGCTGCATGCTCCTTCAGATACGTGAACGTACGAATCACCAGGTCCCGGGACAGTTCAGTGGCTGTCCCTCCCTCCGGCTTACAGCTGTCAGCAAGCATCGTCAGATACGTTTCCACGCTCTGTTCCAGCAGGTCATATTTGTCTGTAAAATGCAAATAGACCGTTCCACGGTTAACATTGGCCCGATCCGCAATCCCTTGAATGGTGATCCTCTCAAAATCCTGCTCCCCCAACAGCCCGATGAACGCTTGCATAATCATTTGTCTTGATCGCACGATGCGTCGATCCATGGTCTTCCCCTCTTTCTTGAACACATCCAGTGTCCGTTGTTCATTTCTCAACAAAAACGGATGCGATTAGCCATTGCGTTTGCCTCAGTCCCAATGATACCTTGATTGTAGTACACAGATGATAGATATTCAACAACTGTTAACTATAAGAGGAGGGGATGAGATTGAACATACTCGTGTACGGCGCAGGTGTGCAGGGAAGCTATCTGGCGCATACCCTAGTACGGGGCTGTCATGACGTGACCGTGTTGGCAAGAGGAAACCGAGCGGAGGAACTGGAAAAGGAAGGGCTGATCATCCGGCACTACCTTCAGCGCAAGACCACCGTCGATCCGGTTCGTGTGATACGTACACTGGAGCCGGATGACGCGTATGACTTGATCTTCGTCGTGATGAAATATTCGGACTTCGGAGCTGTGCTGCCGATCCTCGCAGACAATGATAGCCGCCATATCATACTGGTCGGCAACAATATGGATACCTATGCCATGCGGGATTATTTGAGCAAGCCTGGGCAGTCACCCAAGCAGGTCGCATTTGGATTCCAGACTACCGCTGGTACACGTGCCGACGGAAAAGTCATTTGCATTCGTGGCGGACACGGGCAGATGGTCATCGGAGGATTGGACGGACCCGTTCCTTTCCGATCCCTGCTGGAGCAGGCATTCATGCGAACCAAGTACAAGCTCACTGATCATGATCAGATCGATGCCTGGCTGAAAAATCACATGGTGTTGGTCGTGCCTATGAACATGGTGATTCTGTTCCATGGCTTCCAGATGAAACAGGTTATTCGTGATGACAAGCGAATGCGTCAGTTGGTGGCGGCGATGGGGGAGGGCTTCCGCGTACTGGATTCATTGGGGTACCCGCTAACCCCTGCGGGGCAAGCGTCTTGGATTACCGGTTATCCACGCTTAATCTATTGGGCCCTGAAGCTTTTCTTCGCGCTCCCGGTTAGCAGGCTGATTGATGGGACGGCAGTGGAGCTCAAAGCGTTGAATGAGGCATTTGCCGAGTGGAGGGTCAGGTCGGATGTACCTACGCCGAACTGGGATGCGTTGGAGGCTGAATGGCTCACCCAATCATAGTCACTGCTGCAAGCCGAGTGATATGATGGGAAAACTGATGTCGGGAAGTATCAGAGCAGTTGCCGAGACGCACTCGTGGCCTATCTTTCCGGTAAACGGGAACAATCCGGTAGATATGTGGGATAATCTAAGATAATTATGTAACTATATCTTTTAAATCTTGAAAATTACATGGTTATCTTTATAGAACGAAATAATAATGTCACGAAAATTTCTTACTGAAGAAGATAACAATTTATTTTTTTTCCAAGATAAGCTGACAGGATATTTTGCAGACTTATCCGTAATTTTAATATAATTTAACCCTAGTGTTCTACAAATTGAAATAGGGAGTAAAGCCACTCCCTGATTAACCTTTATAATTTCAACCAATAAATAAGAATCGATCTCAAAGGAAATATTTGGGGCGAAGCCGGCTTTCTCACAAAGCATGGTTGTAAAGTCACTATATTCTACATTATTAGCAAGAGTGATAAATGGTTCATGGGCTACATGACTTAACGAAATCTCGTTTTTACCCGTAAGTTTGTGGTTCGAAGGTAAAACCAGAACAATATCTTCATTTACCAGTAAACAACTCTCTAACTCTTCATCTTGGATAGGATGACCTGTTATTCCTAAATCCATGTCACCTTTTTTTAAACTTGTCAATATTTCGCTTTTGACTCCGATGGTTTGAAGTATTTTTGATTCAGGAAAACGGGTAACACATTCACTGATGAGTCCTGTAAGGAATCTTGAATTGGAAATTGATATTCTTATGGTGTTAGCAAATTGTTGTTCCTCCGATCTAATTTCCAATTGGGCATTTTCAATCTCCGTAAAAATCCTGTTAACGTGTTTCAAAAGAATTTTTCCTGACGAACTCAGTTGGATATTTCTCCCTTTCCTCTCAAATAGTGTTGTTCCCAATTCTTCTTCAAGTCTTTTAATAGTCAGGCTTAAAGAGGGCTGAGCAATATTCAATTGTTTGGCTGCATTAGTAAAATGCTCGGTATAAGCAACTGTCTGAAAGTATTTGAGTTGAAGCAACTCCATTTAGCTTGGCTCCTTATTTATTATGATAAATATATACATACATTATTATGTATTAGTTTAAATGTAAATATAGATATAAGATAATGTCATCAAGTGAAGTGAACAAGATCAAACTCAAGCGACATATAATAAATAGTACAAAATTTGAGCAAGAAAGGAATGTGCTTTCTATGAGAATTGATGTAAATAACACTTTTAAAAATTTCAATACACCATTAACAGCACCAGCATATTCGGTGCCAACCTATAAATTTGTTAATCGTGAATATCTTAACATTATTTACCGAACGGATGAAAAAGCTTTACGCGCAGCAGTGCCGGAACCCCTAGAAATCGGTGATCCCTTGGTTAAATTTGAAGTGATGTGGATGCCCGATGTTTCCGGACTAGGTGCTTATACTGAGGCTGGACAAGTAATTCCTGTCCGATTTAATGGTGAGGACGGAGATTATGTGCATTCGATGTACGTTGATAACTTTCCAGCGATTGCAAGTGGTCGGGAGCTAACTGCATATCCGAAAAAGTTAGGTGCTCCCAAGCTTTATGTAGATTCAGATACTCTTGTTGGCACACTTGATTACGGTACACTTCGCGTTGCAACAGTCACCATGGGGTATAAGCATTTTGAGATGGATAAGGAACTAGCTAAAAATGAAATTTGTCGACCTAACTTTATGGTTAAGATTGCTACTGATTACAATGGAGATTTAAGAATTTGCGACTTGGTACGAACACAAATAACGAATATAGAGGTTAAAGGGGCTTGGACAGGTCCTGCTCGACTTCAATTATTTGAGCATGCTCTGGCACCTCTTGCAGATTTGCCTGTATTAGAAGTCGTTTCAGCATCTCATATCCTTACGGATTTAACCTTAAATGCTGCACAACCTGTATACAACTACTTAGAGGAAAAATAAGGAGGACTTTGAGATGAGAATTGCAGTTTTAGGAGCGGGGTCTTTAGGAACCATAGTTGGAGCATATCTTGCTGCTGGCGGAATGGATGTTGAGTTGATTGATGCATACAAAGCACATGTAGATACTTTAAATCAAATAGGTGCTAAAGTAGTGGGTACGACGGAATTTCAAGCAAAGGTAAAAGCCATCATCCCTGAACACAAGTCAGGCAAGTATGATTTAGTCTTACTGCTAACAAAACAATTATATAACGACTCTGTTCTTAAAGAGTTACTTCCTTTTCTAAGGGACGATAGTGTTGTATGTTCTCTACAAAACGGTATACCCGAAAAGAACGTTGCTTCAATTGTTGGTGAAGAACGTGTAATTGCAGGTTCTGTTGAATTTGGTGCTACGTTTATTGAACCAGGCGTATCTAGCCTTACAACCGAGTATACGCAATTTAAAAAGTACGCTTTTCAAATTGGAAAATTAAACGGCGAAGTCACAGAAAGAATACAACGTATTAAATCGGTTTTAGACCTTGTCGGCGGAACACACATTTCCGATAACTTAGTTGGCACGAAGTGGTCAAAATTACTGATCAATAATGCATTCAGTGGTTTATCTGCAGCATTAAATGGAGCATATGGAGACATTCTTGACAATGAAATTAGCATTGTTTGTGCAGTTCATATCGCAGATGAAACGATCAAGATTGGACACTCAAATGGTGTCAAATTTGCTAAAATGGGTGGATTCGATATAGAATCTTTGGAATTAAGAAGAGAAAATGATATTCCTGAACGTGTCCAAACCTTTAGGGTAGTCATGGAACCGTCCAGGCTGCTAAAAGCAAGTATGCTTCAGGATCTTGAGAAGAAACGTAAAACTGAAATTGATTACATTAATGGTGTGGTTCCCAAAATGGCAGAAGGGACAGGTATTTCAACACCATTTAATGATTTAGTTGTAGCCCATGTCAAATCTGCAGAAGAATCTCAAACTGTGCCTGATTTTGATACAAATCTAAAAGCTTTTAAAGAGTTATTGAATATCCAATAAGAAACAAGATGCATGGGGAGGAGAGAAAGGGAGTGCTTCGGTATTCCCTATCATTATAAAGAAAGCTTTTTAAATGACGGATTGTCAAGCTAAGTGCGACAGTTCCTCTGAAAAGGATTCGTGAGCGGTTCTCCAACCCAAGCATTTTCGTGGTCTATGGTTGATCAAGCGCAGAGCAGTCTCCAAGGCTTCATCCGTGATTTGCGCAAAATCTGTCCCCTTGGGAAAAAACTCTCGCAAGAGGCCATTGGCATTCTCATTCGAGCCGCGTTGCCAGGAAGAATACGGATCTGCGAAATATACCTGTAGGCCATGAGCTTCTTCCAGGCTGGCGTAACAGGCGAATTCCTTGCCACGATCTGCAGTAGCGGTTTGAAATGCACCGTCAGGGTACTGCGAGGCTACTACACCAAAAGCAATTTCCATGGACAAAGCTGTACGGTCAGGCATGGGAACGGCGGTGTACAGTCGGGTCTTGCGTTCGATGAATGTAGCTACGCAGCCCTTGCTTTTCCCACGGCCCGAGACGACCGTATCGAGTTCCCAATGACCGAAGGTTTTCCGGGAACGAACCTCTTTCGGACGCTGAGAGATGGTCTTACCCACAGCGAACTTGCCGCGTGTCTCTACAGGCTTCTGCCGTTTACCTTATTGGCGTAGGACGGCAAGCACTCCTTTCACCAAACGGCCTGTATATAGCCAGCGATAGATGGTTTTAAAGCAGACCACAGGGTGTCCCTCTTGACGGAGTCGTTCTACGATCTGCTCGGGAGACCACGTGGCATGAAGCTTTTCTTCAATAAGGACCGACTGCTGTGGTGTCCATTTTCCGGCTGGGACGGAGGACTTACGTCGCTGGACATAGCTCTCCTGAGATCGCTCGGCACAATAGGGCTTCTGCGTTTCATTTCGACGGAGTTCTCGGCAAATGGTGGCATGATGCCTGCCCAATTCACTGGCAATGGCTCGAGCACTTTTCCCCTGCTGGTGGAGGATTTCTAGCTTGCTGCGCTCGATTATGCTAAGATGTGTGTAGCTCATGGTGGATTCTCCTTGTGTGAATGTGGTGTAGGAACCTTCATTCTACACGAATCCGGCCATGGGCCATTTTTTATTTATTTCCCGTAGGTGTCGCACTTCATATTACAATCCGTCAAATGAAAAACTTTTTAACGAATTTATGGAACAAAAATGAATAGAAAATACTGGACTTATCGTTCCAGTAAAGGATATACTGTACCTACGGAAACGGAGGGAGAACCATGGGACGCTACAAAGAGTTTGATAAAGAAGCGGTGCTTCATAAAGCAATGCTCGTTTTTTGGAAGAAGGGCTACGAAGCGACAAGCATTCCCGATTTGCTGGAAGCTATGGATCTTAGCAGATCAAGTCTGTACGAAACGTTCGGGGACAAACAAACGCTTTATATCGACGCGATCAACTGGTACAAGAAGTGGAAGCAAGCCAAACGGGACATCCTCGTCAATGCGGCATCCGCAAAATCGGGAATCCGGCAGTACTTCGAGATACATATCGATTCAGCCTTGGACGGCGAGTCGCCGAAGGGCTGTCTCATTACTAATGCAGCAGTCGGCATGGATTCGCCAGATGAGCAACTGAATGCGTTGATCAGGGAGCGGTTTGACGAGTTGGAGAAATCCTTCTACGAGCTGCTACGCAAAGGTCAGGAGACGGGAGAAATCATGCCTGAGAAAGATATCAGGACTTTATCTTATCTGCTCTCAAACCTGAATCATAGTATAAATATCGTTGCGAAGGTGCAGGGGGACCGCAGCAAGATGCAGCAGATGATAGACATGGTGATGGAAATGCTATAAAACATTTTTTTTAAACATTTTGGAACGATTGTTCCAGAAAATTTCTGGTGAGCAAAGGGGACTTTCTATGCATTCAGCTTCCACTCCAACGGAAAAATCGGTTTCGCTAGCGCTGATTTTTATCCTGGCAGCCGCTTGCGGTATCATAGCGGCAAATCTTTATTATGCTCAACCATTGATAGGCTCGATCGGTTCGAGCATCGGACTCTCCTCCGAGGTTGCCGCACTCATAGTTACGTTGACTCAAGTCGGTTATGGAATTGGCTTGTTATTTATCGTACCGTTGGGAGACATCCTGGAAAATCGTAAGTTGATCCTTGCATTATTGCTCCTTACAGCCGCCGTTTTGACAATTGCCGCTGTAATCAAAAGCGCCATCCTGTTCCTTACCGCTTCGCTCATGATCGGAGTAGGTTCTGTAGCAGCACAAATCCTTGTACCGTATGCGGCTCATCTTTCGCCCGAAGTCGTGCGCGGTCGCAATGTAGGCAACGTCATGAGCGGGCTACTTCTGGGGATTATGCTTGCGCGTCCTATTTCAAGCTTGGTGGCGGAGTATATGGGCTGGCGTGCCATTTATTTCATCTCCGCAGCTTTGATTTTCGCGCTGGCTCTTGTATTGGCTAAGGCACTACCCTCAAGGAAGCCTTCGACCGCTACAGCTTACTCGGCCCTGCTGCACTCTATGCTGCATCTGCTGAAGGCGACACCGGCATTGCGTCGGAGGGCAATTTATCATGCTTGTGTATTCGGAACGTTCAGTTTGTTTTGGACTACAGTTCCGTTGGTATTGACAAGTCCGCCGTTCCATTTCACTCAGAAGGAGGTTGCTCTGTTCGCATTAGTCGGGGTTATGGGGGCAATTGTGGCGCCAGCGGCGGGCCGTATGGCAGACCGTGGATGGGTTCGCTCGGCTACGGGATGGGCATTGGCCATCGTCATCTTTTCTGGGATGCTTCCCTTGCTGGTTCCATCAAGTTCTGCACTGGCAGTCCCCATCCTCGTAGTTGCAGCGATTTTACTTGACATGGGGGTTTCCGCCAACATGGTTCTCGGGCAGCGGGTGATTTTCTCTTTAGGAGCGGAATTTCGCAGTAGGCTTAACGGTTTGTATATGGCCATTTTCTTTTTAGGGGGCGCAATCGGCTCAGCGGCAGGGGGATGGGCTTACGCAACGGGGGGATGGGAGGCGGCACTGCTGATCGGAATCGCCTTACCGGCCATAGCCATGGCGTATTATGCGACGGAGTTTTCGAGATTAAGGAAGAAAAATCTCATTGATTGAGGCACAGTTGAGTAATCCACACGTTCTAAACTAACGAAGAACGTTAGTTCAATAAATTGGCTTTACCACTTTTGAGCAACATGCTAAATTGGTGATAACTGATACGGTATTTAGAAGGAATTAGCCCCCAAATAGGCGTATATATAATTGTACAGTGACCTCTCAGGGAACAACCGCCCAGAATAGGTTTGGAGCCGGCAGGACATCCTCCTGGACTTCTTTAACAGAAATGAGGCGCTCCATGTTTTTGGCGCTGCACATTTGATGATTATTCAACCTGTCGAAATGACAGGTTTTTTTGCATAGAAAAACAAAGAACTTAACAGAGGGAGCACTACATTAGACTGTGAAAATAAAGTTATAGACTAACCTAATTAATTTCAAAAAAATAAATTTTATCAAGTTGTGATTTGTAAATGTAAGTACTACAATTAAATACAAGAAATGAAAATTAGAATTAAAATATTCTATTAACAGGGGGGATGATGATTTTGAATTGGGGTAGGTTCAGGAAGCAGGCTACTACATGTTTATACCATTTTATTGTTTTGGCAATAGACAATTAATTTTTAAAGAGGAGGCCTTTCTTTGAAAAAATTAGGTGTGGTATGTAAAATAGTTCTGATACTTGTATTCTTAACGTCTTTAACACCGACCTTTGGCCAACATGTAGATGCATGGTCAGGTATGCCTATGGGAAAGCTTCATGTCAGGGGCAATCAATTGGTGAACAGCAGCGGAAAACCTATTGTTTTGAGTGGCTGGCATCAACCGTCTGGCGCATACTGGACTTATCAAAACAGTAATTATTATCTCAATTTGAATGGTAATAATCGTCATGCAGCCATTTTGGCCTATTTGAAGGATATCACCAACACCTTTACAGACACCAGACCAAAGTATGGAAGCAACCACGGCTGGTATATGAATCAGGTTCGATTGTTTATTGATCGCCAGGATATGGGAGATGTGGCCGCAGGTTCATACAACTTTTCAGGTTTACAAGCAGCTACACAAAATGTGATTATACCATATATCAATTATGCGAAAACAAAGGGCATTTATGTGACTCTTGGTCTTGATTTTACTTTGGCTAACGACCAGGCTACCACACAATCCAATTTGGACAAATTCAATCAAATATGGGGGTATCTTGCCTCGCAGCCAGCTATTAAGAGCGCGGATAACGTCATGTTTGAACTGATCAACGAGCCCATTAAGTCGTATGCGAATGGGCATTGGGGGGGCTATGCCGGCGAAAATGATTTTGTTGACCATTGGAATGATCTGAGAAGATTCCAAAACTCTATCATTTCCACGATTAGAAGTAAAGGAGCGGATAATGTTATATGGGCTGCAGGGCTTGGATACGACCAATTTTACAGTCCGGCAGCAAAACACCCGCTGATAGACCCATTGAACAACTACGGCTATGCTGTCCACTGGTACCCGGGCTACGGAGCACATGATGACAAGGATAAGCTACAATCGCAATGGAATTCCAACATTAAGGCGGCAGCTCAAGCCTATCCAATAAATATTACAGAGTTTACCTGGTTCAAAACTCAGCCCGGCGACTCAGAGTATTGGAACTTGTTTAACGGCTCTAATGATGGATTTGGGAAAAACACGAAGTCGATTTTTACAGCAGCTGGTAATGTCAGCATGACCGCACACATGAATGGATTTCTGCTGGAAGCAGGAGCAAGGAGTTCATTTGCAGACCCAACGGCTGGGTTAAAGTGGGATGGGGATACCCGACGTCAGGCGATGGCCCGTTTCTTGTTTGACTGGTACTATGAACGTGCACGGACCTATCCGAGAGTACTACTCCAGAACAGTGAATCAGCAGAGGAGAATGGGCCTGCGACTGCACCGACTGATGTGCTTACAGATACATACACTACTGTACCGACTGACGCACAATCAGAATGATGTTAATAATTTCAACGCTGATACTTACGAATGACCTCGAATTTCTCATCTAAACTGAATTTAGTCAAAAAAACTGCACCCCTTTGTTAGTCGTATCTGACAAAGGGGTGCAGTTCACTTTCCATCTATTTTTCTTAACTCATTTCTCGACCCACAAAATATCTATATATAAACATTTCCACGAATAACAAACACAGTTTATAAGATAAGAGGGAATGTCCGAAACACCGATACCAGTTTGTTTCTCTCAACTCGATATGAAGGTGATAGGAGTCTGACGGCTTTACCAGCTTTATTGAGTTCAAGGATGGCCTGACAGCGGTGTTTGAAGTAGATACAACCAATTCGAAGAACTATTTAAATCAAGTGAAAACTGCAAATTACACAAAGCTAACGAAGCTAACGAAGCGAAAGTGGGGAGGATTGAGCATTTTATATGATTTGTAAATTGCCTCTTATAAAATTTCCTGCTATACTTTTCGCAGGTTATATGTGATTGGGGGGGGTGTTGATGGCAATGCTGGATTGCTCATTAGCTAGGAAGTCCTCATGCAAAGCCTGACCTAGGGCGATACTTTTCGTGGGGTGCGATAGAATAGATTCGATCGCCCGAACTTAACTTTATCGTTTCTAATAACGGGCTTTGCACCTTATGATCATTCACGAAAATAAGGGGCTGAAGAGCTATGAGTACACCATTTATTAGAAACCATCAATATAACATAATTAAGAAACAAGCGGAATTTCTTCAGAATACACTGCGAACCGTCGCGGATCGAAGCGTCTTGGAGACCGTAAGGTATCGTGCTGCAGCGAGCATTATTGAAGCATTTCCATATCTGACAGGGGATCAGCAGCAGATGCTGGAGCAAATATCGACCTTCGAGACGACATATGATTTCCAGAAATATCTTAGCACATTAGAAGCATACCTGGAACCATACCCACCGATTACGCTGAAGCAGATTCAGAAACTGTTCCCTAAAAATAAGAAACTGAAAGTACCTGATTTACGATCCATTGACTTTCGATATTTGACGTATCTGAGCTGGGTAGATATTGCCACAAATAAATTATTCATTGTATATCCGTTCGAAGGACAGTTCATTGGCATAGAGGGAAGAATCACACCGACCCACAAAAAAGGATACTGCCTGTTTTGCAATCGGCATCAGGAGCTTGCATTCTTCACGGTTAGAACCAATCCTTCGAGCGCTTCGCCGGACCATTTTTCTGCCATTGGCCAATACGTGTGTAAGGAGAGCCGAGGATGCAATCAGTGCATTACTGATACAGGAGCGCTGGAGAAATTCATCTTCACTGTCCTCAAATAACTGACTAGAAACAGGTTGCCCTTTCAAAGGCAGCCTGTTTTGCTCTGCTTTCAATTAAATGTGATTACATCGACGACAAATTTCATATCATCCAGATAGCGATCCAAGGAAGTCATATTTAGCCGTAAATCACTATATATCAATGATTTGATTGAAATTTTGAATATTAGAGAAGTTCCCAGTAATCAGCAAAAAATAAAAGTGTGTTAACAATAAAATATAAAAATGTTGATTTCAAATATCCTAATAGTAGAAACAATACTTTAAAAAATATTAATATAAAAATAAGTAAAGAGGGTAGTACTAGCATAGCTGACACTACCCGCAAAGTAGATGGAATGTTTATAGAACTTCATGAAGCGAATTGCCACCTAAATGAGAACGCATGCAAATAAGCGCCGAACTATGCGGCGCTTATTTGTCGTTTCCGATCTTAAGTGTCATTTCGATTTGATCGTAGGGTCATCCGCTTTTTGACGCTTTCAAGCCATCAATGTAAAGTCTGCAAATTCCTTTCAAAATTTGTTTCGTCGAAAGTTCTTCATCTTTTAAATGAAAATCGATGTTGTGGAGAGTTGCCAATAAAGCTTCTACGGTGTATACAATGTCAACGTCCGAAATATCTCCTTTTGCTGAAGCCTCGCTATATAAATATCTACATGTTGTACGCATCCATTGACATAGCGGCGAATGAAGTGGGCGATGTCCGGTAGATGCGCGGCTGACGGCGCAAAGCCAGGGGACTTTCGACTCCAAAAAGGAAACATAGCTCACGATGACTTGATAAAGTTGCTCCAAAGGAATAACATCCTTGGATTGGCCGAGGTAGGCCTGAACTTCGTCGAATAATGGTTGACACTCTTCGCTGACAATTTCCAAACAAATGTCGCCTTTCAGGGGATACCGGCGGTACAAGGTTGCTTGTCCAACTCCTGCCGCTTTAGCGATCTGATGCATATTAACGTTCTCGACGCCTTGTTCTATAAAAAGCTCTCTTGCCGCTTCCAATATCCGTCTTCGGTTAACTCCCTCCCTAGGGATCTTGGGGGATTCCAGTGTGATTTTATCTTTCATAGGGATATTCTCCTAGTAATTTGATTTCAACTAAATAGGACAACGTGTCCCTTCATAATTATAATAATTTTTAAATGGAAGGCAAACTCAATAGTGGTTTATCATAATTCTGAATTGACATACGGACAATTTGTCCGTTAATATTATAAAAAGAAACGGACAATTTGTCCGTATACCTAATAAGTGAAACATATCCATTAGAAGAAAAAGGCGGGGAGTTGAAGCGGATGAATGAACGTGTCTCCGAACTCACGTATGCTACCATCAATGAGTTAGCTTTTATGATTCATGCCGGGGAGGTATCCCCGGTCGAAATTACGGAACAAGTCCTACATCGAATTCAGCGGTTGAATCCGAAGTTAAACGCTTTCGTTACTCTAACTGCCGAATTGGCGATTGAACAGGCTAAGCAAGCGGAACATGATATTATGCATGGCCGGTACAAAGGACCGCTTCACGGAATTCCTATTGTGCATAAGGATCTTTATTATACGAAAGGCATCAGGACAACAGCAAGCTCGAAAATATTGAAGGATTTCGTTACCGATTATGACTCTACCGTTGTCGCTAAACTGCATGAAGCAGGGACAATTTTGCTCGGCAAAGTGCAAACTCACGAATTCGCGGCTGGGATGACTACAAGTAGTCCGCATTTTGGTCCTTGCCGCAATCCGTGGAATCTTGAGCTTGTACCGGGGGGATCAAGCGGTGGCTCCGCATCTGCCCTTGCATCCGGAATGGCATATTTGGCTACGGGCACTGACACCGGAGGATCGATTCGCATACCGGCTGCTTGTTGCGGCGTTGTCGGAATGAAGCCGACCTATGGCCGTATTAGCAGATATGGCATAATGCCAATGGCTTGGTCGCTCGATCATCCAGGACCGTTAGCCCGAAGCGTCCTGGATGCATCTCTATGCCTGGATGTAATGTCTGGCTTCGATGCGAAGGACGTCTCAACAGTCGACCTGCCCCCTCCTGGCATCAAGCTGTATCCTGAAGGGCTTAAGGGCGTTCGTATCGGATTGCCGACAAATTATTATTATGAGGACCTGGAGCCGCAGGTCGAAGCGGCGCTGCAATCGGCTATCCATACTTTCCGTGAGCTTGGAGCCGAGCTGATTGAAGTTGAATTTCCGCTGATCAAGCATGTTCCCGAGGCGACAATGGCCATTATGATGGCGGAGATGTATTCCATCCACGAGAAATGGATGGAAAAGAAATCTGATGATTACGGGCAGGATGTGCGGATGTTTCTTGAAAGCAGCAAAGATATTCCCGCCTCGATTTATCTACAATCTCAGCGGGCTCGGCAGTTGGTAACCGATGACTTCCTGAACGCGATGTCCGGAATTGATGTATTGTTGACTCCGGCAACGCCAAACACTGCTCCCTATCCGGACGATCAAGCGGGAGCGCTCCGTTTGACGACGTTTACGCTTCCAACAAATTTGACCGGAATGCCTAGTCTATCGATGCCATGCGGCTTTTCTCCTTCCGGTCTGCCAGTTAACATGCAGTTGATTGGCCGTCACTTCGAAGAGGCTGAAGTCCTTGGCATCGGCTATGCCTATGAACTTGCTACGGATTGGCATAAAAGACATCCCCAGTTATGAAGGAGAAAAATTGAATGACTACTAAGCAACCTGACTCTGTTCGCAACCCTGAAGCATTGAACGAAACAATTATCATTGCAAGGGAAGAAGAAACTAAACCCTATCTTCAGTTTATCCCCGGGATCGCTAGTCTTAAGGAGTTGAATTTGACAGGTATAGAACCAATATTGCCTCCTGCTTACAAGAGGAGGCCTAGTCGGGATTTAATTTTGGAGTAACCGAATATTCAGAATGGAATACAATGATGACGAAATGAGGATGCGCGAATGACTGTGAAAAAACTATTTTTTTTACCAGCTGGTTATTGTTATCTTGATCAATCTGCGGTGAATCGCAATCTCACGCCAGGTTCTTTAGTCAAAATGCCGATATGGACTTTTCTATTAGAAACGACCGATGGACCGATTTTAATCGATACGGGCATGCCGGATTCTTTTATTAATAATCCCGATTATTACAAAGGAACCGGAAGGGAGGGAAGGGTTGTCCCTGCCATGACCGAAAATGACAGTATATTGGCCATATTAAAGCGTGCTGGTTACAGGGCGGACGATATTCAGCTCCTTATCAGTTCCCATTTGCACCTTGATCATGCCGGAGGAAACGGGCATTTCCGAAACACGCCAATTCTTATTCAGCGCGCGGAATATGACGCGGCCATATCGAATGACGACTATTCACCTCAAGAATGCAGAATACCTGACTTGAAGTACCAAATCATCAGCGGGGATTATGAAGTGGCGCCAGGGATTAGCATATTTTCAACACCAGGCCATTCTCCGGGGCATCAATCAGTTCTAGTAACAACGGAGACTTCCGGTCCTATCCTGCTTACAATCGATGTATCATATACTAGGGAGAACTTTGAAAATGAAATTCCATTCCTATCATCAGACCCAGAGCTATCCGCAAAATCGATCAAACGAATGCAAGAACTAATAAAGGCAGTTCGGCCTTCGGCTGTTTTTTTCGGGCACGATGAAGTTCAAGCTAAAAAATGTCGTGTATTTCCTAACTTTTCATAAATAGAAATAGAAATGTGAGGAGGACATAGCCCGGTGGCAAAGCACGGGAATGTCCTATTTTATTGAATACGAGATTATGCTAGGCGGACGATCAACAAAACTTAATTTTAGTTGGTGCTTAAGTTTCGGCGTAATTGACATGTAGAATGTCACTCGTTGTATACTGTGACCTATATTGAAAAGGGAAAAGGCCATTTACTTTACAGAATATAATTACCGATTAAAAACTTCTTTCTAGCAAGGTGCCAACTTGCGTGGCCATGACTTGCGGTGAATAGGGCATTCCATTTCGAATCCACCATTCAATGACCCCTACATAAATTGATTTCAAGTATAAATAATATTAGAGTTATATTATAAAAATACCAACTTCAATGTAAACTTGACCCCTGTCATAATAATCTGAGTACTGGTTCATTCTCAGTCTTATATAAGCTGGGGATTTTTGTTTTAAGGGAGGAATTAAATTGTTAAATGATTATGAAAGAGAAGGAATATTTAAAGCCATTTTTGAAAGGAGAGATATACGATCATTTAATGGAAAACCCATATCCAAAGAAAAG
Organism: Paenibacillus ottowii; assembly: GCF_006874425.1. Lineage (GTDB taxonomy): Bacteria > Bacillota > Bacilli > Paenibacillales > Paenibacillaceae > Paenibacillus > Paenibacillus ottowii. The sequence continues at coordinate 22,099 of NZ_VIJZ01000011.1, read as the reverse complement.
TTAAACAACATATTAATGGCTGGTCATCATGCACCTTCCGTTGGTTTTATGCAACCTTGGGATTTTATTATAGTTGACTCTCAAGAAGTTAAAGAACGATTGGCGCATGCATGTCATAAAGAGATTAAGGCCTTGTCCATACACTATGAAGATGAAAAAAAGAAAAGATTTCTCTCGTTAAAATTAGAGGGTATAAGGGAAGCACCTATAACGATCTGTATTACATGTGATCCAACTAGAGGTGGCGGACATGTAATTGGACGAAATTCTATTCCTGAAACAGATATTCTTTCCGTCGCCTGTTGTATCCAAAATATGTGGTTGGCGTCTTATGCAGAAGGAATAGCTATGGGATGGGTGAGTTTTTACAAGAAAACAGACGTACGGGAAATACTAAATATTCCACCACATATTGATCCTATTGCTTTGGTTTCATTAGGTTATACGGAATTTTATCCTACTAAACCAATCCTAGAGCAAGTAAATTGGGAGAGACGTCGAAATCTAAATAATCTAATACACCATAATACATGGGAATGATCTGAAATATAGTGAATTTTCCTTTTTGGATATGATGCTCACGGAAACGATTGTTTCATAAGCATCATTAAGCAAGGACAAATGAAAAAGATAAATTTATTCGAGGTTACAAAAGATATAAACGTTTATGCGAACTTTGTATCATTTATAACCTCAGTAAACAAAAATTTTCGTTCAGATAAATAGCTAAAGTAGGGAACTAGTGCCAATCTCCAACAGGAATATGATGATGGAGTCCACATGCATTTTCAATTCATTAACATATGTACAAAATACGGGTTTTGTGAATATGTATCAGGAGAAAACCTAACCTCTATTTTTGGGCCGCGAATTGTACATTGACACAAAATCCCCTACTAAAATGACACAAAGTTCCCTACTTTAGTAGTTAAATCATACTTTTGAGTGACTTAGTTCTTTTTCTTCAAGCGAATGAGGTAATTTTTTTTATTTATCAAGCTAAGTAGGTAACTTTGTGTCATTCTCCCAGTCAGGTAGGCAATTTAGTGTCACTTACTTGACGCGCTCTACATTACTTATCCATATTATTGACTGCCTTCCTCATTTCCTCATCTGTTAAATGTGTATAGATCATGGTTGTTTGTATTGAGGAATGTCCTAATTGGTTTTTCAATCTAGGCACATCATTGTTCTCTAAATGATAGCGCGTTGCAAATGAATGTCTTAGAGAATGCACGGTTAATGCTGGTTTTCCAAAAGCTGAAGCATACTTTTCGATTAGTTTTTCAATAGATCGCTGCGTTAAACGTCGGCTTTTTCCTTTACGACCTATGGAAGCTGCAATAAACAAAAAGCTTTCGTTTTTTTCTGGGATATATCTGGATTCTCTAATCTGCAGATAATTTTCTAAATCTAGTAACGCTTGCTTGCTGAAATACACGTATTGTTCTTTATTGCCTTTTCGTATAACACGCACCAAAGCTTTGTTCATATCTAAATCTTCAATGTTAATACCTGCTACCTCAGAGAGCCTAAGACCAGAACCTAAAATGAGGGAAACAATAGCTGTATCTCGTTCACGGTTAAATTGATGGAAATTGAAAATACGTTTATTCTCTTTATTGATTTCTCCGAAATCATGAGCTATAAACTGCCTAAATGACTCAAAATCGTCTTCTCTAAGAATTTTCCCATCAATACGATTGGCAATGGTTTCTTGGCTTTCTTTAATCACGTTTAAATCCATTTTGGCCATAACATTGCGCTGGATATATGGTTTTAAGTCATTTGTTTCAGCTTTGTTCTGTAAGTAATCAAATAAGGATTTTAGTGAGGACAATTTACGGTTGATGGTTAGCTTGGCATTGCCTAGTTGATACTCCAAAAAAGATAGGAAATTTTCCACTTCACGAATCGTTAGTTTCTCCAAAGTAGCTAATTTAATGTTTTTACGGCTATCTTCAGTAAAATTTTCTGCAACTAACCAATCAAAAAAAATAATATAGTCATGGCAATAATTCAGAAGCGTTGTGGGAGAAAGTTTTCGTTTTCTGCTATCAATAAATTCCGTAACAAACCACGGAAGATCGGACAATTTTTCATCGATTCGATTCATGTAATGCATTTTCATTTGTTTATCCATATATGTATAACCTCCGTAAATTATTATACTTCAGTTATAAATATTCGTCAAAATTATATTTTACGTAATTATCAAATGAGGTCACAGTAGGTCGAAATACTTCCAAGTAATTAAACTGGTCTCTTCCTTGGTTTAGGTACATTATTATTTTCCTTATGATGTCGCGTTGCAAACGAATACCTAAGAGAATGTACTGTTAGAGACCACCCAGCACCTTAAGTCCACAAACATCTTTGCTTATGGCTATTAACAAATTAATCCCTGACTCGAAAAAATGTTTTTTTGAATATTGTCGCGCCCACATATTCCAGTTCTTAGCATGTAAGCCTAGCCACCATAAATTACGGGCAAAAATTAAGAAACGTATTAGGCCTTCCTCCTCCTGGTTTAAAAAGCGTATAGAGGAGTACCCTGAAATAAGCTCTTTCCAAATTTCAGGGGTCCCCCCTCTCCCAAAAGTGCCCCAGATTGCAGTCGCTAGATCATATATTCTCCACTGCCAACCAACATCTTCAAAATCGATTATCACAGTTTGTCCAAGAGTTGTTTGTATTGCATTTAAGTGGTGTGCATCTCCATGTGAGCATCCAAATAAAGATTCATCGTTATACTTTTCTAATATTACAGCTATTGTGCTTGTTAGTCGTTCAGTCAATAAGAGACTTTCACAATCATTGTAAGAATTTCTTATTGCGTCCAATGAGTTATATAGTAACTCATTAATTGTAATATCTCGAAGCCAACTCGGCTTCTTCATCTTAGCCCAAATATTGTGTATATGACCAATTGAAGTGCCTAGTGAGAAGAAATTGGATTTATTAATTTGTAGTGCATGACCTTCAACAAACTCATAAGCCCTTGCCATAAATGCCACTTCATTAATTTGTATTATATTATTCTCTTCTTTGAGGGGACGTGGTACGGGAGCTCCTTCGCGAAATAGTGTTTGTATAGCAAGATATTCACGTTGTAATCTATCCAAAGAGTTGATAGGAAGAATCTTCAAAAGAAAATCTTCACGCGCTGTGATGGCTTTATATACATAACTTCTATTTAATGATAGTGGGAGTAATTCTTGAATTTTCATGTGTGGAAATATAGAATCAAGGTGAAATAACAATGTTTGAGTATTTGAATGATACTTCAATCCATTAACAACTCCATTCTATGACGTTCACAAATCCAAGGAAGTGTTGATACTCGTTGTAGCTGATTTGTACTTTCATGTAGCTTCGGTCCACTTCTCTTTAACTCTAATAAATCTAAATCGTAATTATCTGTTACAAAAGTTGAATTCTCAAAACCATCTTTAATGTTACCCAAAGAAAACTCTCTCAGCCCCACTAGTCCATAGCAAGGATAAATATAACCATCACCATCAATATATAATCTTAAATGATTTGCACACTGGTTAATTGGATTTTCTGGAATTGTGTTCCAAAAATTGCTTGTTTCACTTTTAATCGGATATATCGTAATGTCCATTGAATTAACAGATCCATAACTGAGAAACCCGTATTCCCGTAAAGTTGAAATCGAACCAATAATTCCGATTGGTCGGCGTAAATTTATTAATAATCTCATAAAGTCTTTAATTGATGTTAACTTTGCTAATACAAAGAGATTGTCTGTAGTTACTCCAACTGATGAGAGCAGCGAATCATCGCAAAGTGATTTTAGGTGAGTGTAGTTATGAAATAGCTCGACTATATCTAAGGTTATTGAAAATGCGAAACCATTATTAATACGACCCAACTGCGGTCCGCTTAAGCGAATTCCCTCTTTGCAGAAGCGCAAGTTGTCGCGGGTTCGATAGATCTGGTCGGCCAGCACCGCTTTGGGATAATAACCAAATCTGGCGCGGTAACGCTCTACGGCGTCCTGCAATGTCTGCCCTTCGTTGTAGCTATCCCACGACAGATGCTCGCGGAAAGCGTAGCCGTTCACCACGCTAATCGCCAGCTTCTCTCCGAACTCGACGTTTGCCCTGGCTTTGCCCCGCACGATCGGTCTGACATGTGGCTGTGCGATACTGACAATCCGATCCGATATGCTGTGTGTCCGCTTGTCATACATCGTTTGCTGCTGACAATAAAGCTCTTGAATGACCAGCAGTTCCTTGTACAAACGCCGCGGCAGGCCGCTCGTCATATCGGCGAGTTCGGCGATCATGCGCAGATCACGGGAAACGAACCTGAGCTGCTTGCCGATCGCTTTTCGTATCGCGCGCGGGCTTCACGCGCCGCTGCTTGGCAACCGCCAGATAGGCTTTGCGGGCACGCTCTCGGTATGTTCTGGGCTTGCGGGTCTTTCCACGTTCCGGTTCGTGCAGGATGTCGATGATCTTCTCCAGCTTTTCTCTGGCCTGATTCAGTAACGACAAATCCGTCGGGTAGGCGATATCCGCCGGCGCGCAGGTAGCGTCCAGCAGCAGTTCGCCCTCGTTCGTCAGTTCCATCTGCTGTGGCTGCGTTTCTGAAGGCTTACCGGACGCTGCGTCAGTTCCGCTGCCAGGTTCATCGTCGTCCGATGAATCATCCGACACTTGCGCGCTTCTTCCAGAGCGATCCATTCATTCACTTCATCCAGAATTTCGCCACCCAATCGCTTGCGGAAATGCGTCATGAGAGAATGATGAAACGGACGGCGGTACCGATATTCCGGCAGACCGAGGAAGTACTGCAGATACGGGTTCTCCAGAATCTGACGAAGTGTCTCCCGATCATCGGTGCCAAGCCGCTCCTGGATGATGAGTGCGCCGAGCGCGATACGGATCGAAACGGCTTTTTGGCCCTTGAGGCTTTTCTTGAAGTTTTTCGCATACTTCTCTTCGAGCATCCACCACGGAATCATCTGGGCCAGCAGCACCCAGCGGTTATCTTCTGCGAGCTTTCCGCCGAACGGCAGAAAAAAGTCGACGGGCAGGTTCATCTGGTTCTCGGTTCGCTGATACAATCCTGACGCCTCCAAGTGCACGGTTTTTCACGGGGCTGCCCCGTTTTCCTTCGACATAAGAGGCCCTAAACCCTTGTGCCTGTTGGAGTTTTGATTCGTTCAGCAAGCCCTAGGTAAACCGTGTCCTATGGGCATCGGCGCACGTGTTTAGACTCCGATGCCGCGAGGCTCATTGTCAAGGCGAATACGTTGTTTACATGTCTTCGATGTACACGCCCTTGATAATCAAGGATTTTCTAAAAGCGAGTTGAGATAATTAACGAAAATATACGCTAAGTATTAAACGGATTAATGACCCTTTGGCGGCTCAAACATCATATTGTTTAACTGGTTCACAAAATACCTTCGTTCGGGCCCGGGTTGTTTCGAAATACTTTCGCTTCTTCCACTAGAACCTCGTCCGCATCCGTACCAAGTACCTTCATCGTTTCATCAATGAATGATGCTAGTAGCATAGAGCTCGGATCGTTATTGAAATACGTTTGAACCCCTGGCGGCGCAATTTCCAGGATTTTCACCGATGTGTCTTTAAGCATGTACCGTTGGGATAGCGTATAGGAATGGAGCGCTGCTTTCGTCGTAATACAGAAACATGAAAATAATTCCAATAGGACGTAGGTTCTACTTTCTTGAAATTTTTGATTAGACTGGAAAGAGGCTAAGTCTACAGGTCATTAAAGTCAACCTAAAAACTTAGCCTCTTGATTTCATATTAAATTTTAAATAAACTTCAGTCTTCACATAACATTGTCTGCAAAGTCGGTGAGACTACTATTTATTATTGCTGCTACATCCTTTTTGTAATCGTGTATAAAAAAATGATCCCCGTCAAACATATGAATTTTACAACTTTTGGACGTATAATCATGCCATTTTGCAACGTCAAAAATAGTGGCTCCCTTTTCTCTTTTTCCCCACAATACACTTATATCGCAGTCAAGCTTAGCGTTTTTTTCAATGTGCCTGTATGTGTCAGTAATTCTAAAATCCGCTCTGAGTATCGGTAAAAACAACTCCATTAATTCATTGCTTTTCAGAACCTCTTTGGGCGTGCCTCCCAGCTTAAATACCTCATCCACAAACTCCTTATCCGGCAAATCATAGAGTACCTTCTTCTTACTTACAAAACCCGGAGGATATCTGCCGGAAATAAACATATGGACAGGATATGGATGTCCGAGCTCCTTTATTCTATAGGCAAGTTCATATACAAGTACACTGCCCATACTGTGGCCAAACAACGCATAAGGTTGTTCTTCAAGGTTGCTTATGATAATACGGTGTATATCTTCAAGCGCTTCCTCAACACTTCCGTAAAACGGTTCACCAATCCTGCTGCCTCTTCCCGCAAGCTCAATCGGGAAAAGCTCAATCCTATCATGCAAGTATTGTTCCCAATATTTATATACTGCTGCAGAACCTCCTGCATACGGCAGACAAAACAATTTAATCTTATCCATTATATCTACCCCTTATATCTGAACTATTGGTTGATCTCTTCCAATATTTCTTTAATAATAGCCGCATTTTTATCTATATATCCTGTACTTAACATATCAAAATGACTGCCAAATCCGTTATATACTTTGAACTCTCCCGTTGTTGCCTCTCTCCATCCTTCACATAAATCAGCTTCACCTTCATTGTCTTGCTGCTGTGATATAATAAGATGGATATTGGAGTTTATCTGTCCCGAGTTTATAACACTTCTAGTGTATTTATGATAATTTCTCATTCTTTCAATGGCCTTTTCAATAACTGCCTGGTTATCTCCAAACATGCCTTTTATAAGTTTCTCATTTTCTTCTATAAATTCTTTATCCTGTTGCTCAGCAAGTTTCTTAGCATCTTCGCTTTCTTCCTCAATAAGGACAAATGATTTAGCCGAATCCAGAAAGATTATATCGGATACATGATGTCCAGTTTCAATTAATACTTTAGCAACTTCAAATGCCAGATTACCTCCTGCCGAGTAACCAAATAGAATATATGGGCCCTCGGGTTTGACAGAAGTAATTGCCTTCACATACTCCTCCATCCTGCTCTCATTTTCTATAAAGTCAAAGGAATATATGGAATAAGCATTCATTTGTTTTGATAAACTACCATAAGCTATTCCATTTCCTCCTCCTGGAGGGAATGCAAACATAAGACTCTCCATTGCTGAATTAAAATGAATTGCCGGACTTGGTGTAATATAATCATTGGCGTACGTATTGTGTATAAAACGGGCAATTTCCTTTATGGTTGGGGCCATATAAAAGTCTTTTAGTGGTACCTCAACATTTAACTGTTCATAAATTCTGCTTATAAGGGATATTGCCTTCAGTGAGTATCCTCCCAGTTCAAAGAAGTTATCATTCACACCAATTTTTTGTACTCCAAGGGCATCATGCCACAGCAGTGCAAGCTTCTCCTCAACTTCACCGCAAGGCTCTACATACTCTACTGATGTAGCTAAAGTACCGTCATTTTGGGGTAAATTATTCCGATCTATTTTGCCATTGGCTGTCAAAGGCAGCTTTTCCAGCTGAACAAAGTATTGTGGTATCATGTAATCGGGAAGTTCTTTTAAGAGAAGCGCCCTTAAATCTGATATTGTAAATTCACTTTCCCCTGCTATATAAGCACACAAATACTTGTTGCCCTCCTGGTCTGTCTTTGCAATTACCGCAGCTTCTTTTATTGAAGGATGCTTTAATAGCTGCACTTCTATTTCCCCAAGCTCTATCCTAAAGCCCCTAATCTTTACCTGATGGTCTACTCTGCCTATAAATTCGATGTTTCCGTCAGGAAGCCACCTTCCAAGATCACCGGTACGATACATTCTTTCTCCAGAGCTGAAAGGATTAGCTACAAATTTTTCCGTAGTCAATTCAAGTTTGTTCAAATAGCCTTTTGCCAGCCCATCTCCAGATATATATATTTCACCAGTTGTATTAACCGGTAAGATATTCATGTCTTCATTAAGTATATATATCTTATAATTCTGCAATGGCATACCTATAGGTATACTTGTTAGATTTCTCACCTTCTCACGGCTTAAATGGTAATAAGTTGAATCTACGCAGCATTCTGTTGGACCATAAACGTTTGTTATAGTAGGGTTATTATCTTTATACCGATCATAGAAACCTTGTATACCTTTACATGAAAGTTCTTCCCCTCCGATAATAAACTGCATAACTGAAAGACTTTCGCCAGGCCTGGCAGTATCTGTTAAAAGCTTTATATGTGCTGGTGTTCCGTCTGAAACAGCAATTGAATTCCTGTTATAGTACTTTAGAAGGCCCTCACCATCTAGCCTTGTATCCTCAGGAACTATAAACAGCGTATGGCCAAGGAGAGAAGCCGCAAATATTTGTTTTACAGATGCGTCAAAAAAGTAAGGGGACACAAGGGCAACATTTAAATAATTATCATAATTTTCATAGACAAGCTTTCTTAGTCCATAAACCAAGTTAACTACACTTCGATGCTCTATCATTGAACCCTTCGGAACTCCAGTAGATCCCGATGTATAAATGATATAAGCTAAGTCCTCTGGTTTATTTATTTTATCAAGGTTTTCAGCACTTCCAATGTATATTTCAGGGGAATCAAGCAGTAATATATTACCGTAAAACTCTGCTTTATCCGCTAAATGTGATTGCGTCAACAGCATAGTTGCATTACTATCTTCCAGTAATTTTTTTATTCTTAGTCCAGGAAGTTTGGTTGAAATTGGTAAATAGACACCTCCTGCTTTTAAAATTCCCAGTATTCCAACCTGCATATCTACGGATCTTTCTACCATTATTCCAACTATGCTGTTTTGCTTTACACCATTACTTCTAAGTGCTCTGGCAAGCTGATTTGCCTTTTCATTGAGCTGCCTGTAGGTTAATTGCTTGTCCTCAAACACTACAGCTACATTATCAGGTGTCCTTTCCACTTGGTCTTGGAACAGCTCATGTAGAGTCTTATCCCTAGGGTATTCTGCCTTTGTATCATTAAAACTATTTAGTATTTGCTGTTTTTCATCCTGAGATAGTATATTTATTTCGGACAGCATCTTTTCGGGGTAAGCTGTGATCTCTTCCAGTACATTGATGAAATGGACCCCAAGTTTTTCTATTGTCTCTTTCTTAAACAGACGAGTAGCATACTTTAACCCAAATACAATATTATTCTGGGTCTCTTGGGCGTTTAGGGTCAAATCAAATTTGGACGCCCTGAACTCATTATCATAGGGCATGAACCTTAGCCCATTCATCTTAAATTCTGATGCCTCTTTATTTTGCAAGACAAACATAGTATCAAACAGCGGATTTCTGCTCAAATCCCGCTTAATGCTAAGCTTCTCCACAAGTTCCTCAAATGGGTAATCCTGGTTTTCATAAGCCCTTAGAGCATTTTCTTTTACTACCATCAAAAACTCGCTGAAATTCTTTTTACCTTGAGGGTAATTCCTCATAGCTAGGGTATTGACAAACATGCCTATGATGTCCTGCAAATCTGTATGTGGCCTTCCTGCTATAGGGCTTCCAATTACGACATCTTCCTGTCCGGTGTATTTGAAAAGAAGCACATTGTATGAAGCTAGAAGCACCATATACAGTGTTGCTCCATGATCCACGGCAAGCTTGTTCAGTTTATGTGCAAGTTCCCGGCCTGTTTCAAAACTGACCATATCGCCTTCAAAACTCTGTATAGCCGGCCTTGGGTAGTCTACCGGCATATCAAGTACTGGTATTTCTCCCCTAAATGCCTGGAGCCAGTATTCTTCTTGTTTACTGATTGTGCCGTCAGCAAACAATTTATTCTGCCATACGGAATAGTCCTTGTACTGAATCTGAAGTGCTGGAAGATTCATTCCTTCATACAAGCTTATGAATTCTCTTACCAGTATTTCATCCGACACCCCGTCAGATATGATATGGTGTTTATCAAGCATCATGACATGCCTGTCTTCTCTAATTTTTACGAGCCCTGCTCTTAGTAAAGGAGCCTTGCCAAGGTCAAATGGCCTTATGAATTCATTTGCTGCTTCTGAGGCTTTTTCTTCGCCGGTTTCCATGTACATGATACTAAATTCCACCTCATCATGGACCTTCTGCACCGGTTCACCATCTACCATATGGAAGGAGGTCCGGAAAGCCTCATGCCTTTTTACCAGCTGATCTAAGGCTTTCTCAAAACGTTCTATATCAATACTGCCTTCTAACAACATAAACTCTGGCATATTGTATGCCACCCTTGCTCCTTCAAGCTGATTTAATATATACAGCCTTCTTTGGGAAGACGACATAGGATAGTATTCCATTTCTCCAGTGGGCTGGATAGATTGATAAATACTCTCTTGGGCTTCCTGGATGTACTTGGCAATTTCTGCAATTGTCGGCAGCTTGAATATCTCCTTAAGAGATATATTTACATTGAACTCTTTGTGAATTTTGGCTGCAAAGTTTATTGCTTTTAATGAGTGCCCCCCAAGCACAAAGAAATTATCATTTCTCCCTATTTTCTCAACCCCCAGGATATCCTGCCACAATTGTACAAGCTTCTCTTCCACTTCACCTGAAGGTGCTTCATACTCTACTCCAGTATTTAAATGAGCAGCAGGGTGGGGCAAGTTCTTCCGGTCTATCTTACCATTGGCTGTCAAAGGCATTTCATCCAGCTGCATGAAGTATGCCGGGATCATATACTCGGGCAATTCTTTTGAAAGGCATTCCCTTAGTTCAGTTATTGTCAGTTCATTTTCCCCAACGAAATATGCACACAGATCCTTGTTCTTCTGTTGGTCTTCCTTTACAATAACCACAGCTTCTTTTATTGAAGCATGTCTTAATAGCTGAGCCTCTATTTCTCCAAGTTCTATTCTAAATCCCCTTATCTTTATCTGGTGGTCCATCCTGCCTAAAAATTCTATATTCCCGTCAGGCAGCCATCTTGCCAAGTCCCCAGTACGATACATTCTTTCTCCCTTTATAAACGGGTTAGATACAAATCTTTCTGCAGTAAGCCCCGTCTTGTTTAAATAGCCTTTGGCAAGACCATCCCCAGATATATATAATTCCCCAGCGATACCTATAGGATTTACTTCTAATTTCTTACCAAGTATATATGCTCTGGTGTTTGGCAAAGGACGGCCTATGGGGATATTATCCAATCCACTAAGCCCCGCCGCAGTAATCAAATATTCCGTAGAATCCACACAGCATTCGGTAGGACCATAAACATTTGTGATGCAAGGTTGCACATCCTCAAATCTGCTTAGGAAGTCTTTTACTGCATCAAATGGAAGAACATCTCCGCCTATAATAAAATGTCTCACTTTTAGGTTATTATCTATAGGAGGAGAATTTAACATCATATTTACGTGTATGGGCGTTCCATCCGAAATATCAATCCTATTTTCACTATAGAAGTCCAGCAGCTTTTTACCGTCTTTCCTTGCTTCCTCCGGTACAATGTACAATGCATGCCCCATTAGCAGTGCTGCGAAAATCTGCTGCACCGAAGCATCAAAAACATAAGGGGCAATGAGGCAAACATTCAACGGTGATTCATATTTGCTATATATTCTCTGGAACAGACCCTCTACCAGGTTTAATACACTCTTATTATCAATGCAAACACCTTTAGGGTTTCCCGTTGAGCCAGAGGTATAGATAATGTACGCTGTATCACCAGGCTTATTTATACATTTTATATTCACATCGTTTATAAAATTATAATCATAATCAGATAAATCAATAATCTCACCATCGAAATCATCACGATCCATAAGATGATTTTGGGTGAGTAAAATTTTGGCCTTGCTGTCCTCCATCATATACCTTTTTCTTTCCAATGGATAATTAGGATCTACAGGAAGGTACGCCCCCCCAGCCTTGATTACTGACATTATACCTATAACCATTTCAGGCGAGCGGTCCACCATTATGCCTACAATATCATCAGGCTTTACTCCCTTTTCTCTTAATGCCCTGGCCAATTGGTTTGCCTTTTGATTCAGTTCTCGGTAGGTTAATTGTTTACCTTCAAAAACCCCTGCAATATGATCAGGAGTCTTTTTCACTTGCTCCTCAAACATTTGGTGTATGGTTTTATCCAGGGGATATTCGAGAGCAGTATCGTTAAAGCTGTATAATACTTGCTGTTTTTCTTCCTGTGATAACATTTCGATTTCATAAAGCCTTTTTTCGGGGTATGCTGCAATTTCTTCCAGCAAATTGATGTAATGAGCCCCAAGTCTTTCAACTGTTTCTTTCTTAAACAGTCTTGTACAGTATTCGAGTTCAAAGGCTATACCATCCTCAGTCTCAAATGCATTTAAGGTGATGTCAAATTTTGATATTCTGCCTTCTATCCCTTTGTTGTACGGCTTGAAGCTTAGATCAGACGTTATGAGCTCTGCTTTTCCAACATTGTATATGGCAAACATGGTATCAAAGAGGGGATTCCTGCTCATATCCCTCCTTATGTCCAGCTTATCCACTAATTCTTCAAACTGATAGTCCTGATTGTCGTATGCTTTCAAAGCATTTTCTTTAACTTCTTTCAAGAATTCAATAAAAGTCTTTTCTCCTTGCGGGTGGTTTCTCATGGCCAGAGTGTTTACAAACATACCTATGATGTCTTGAAGGTCAGCATGAGGCCTTCCAGCTATAGGACTTCCCACAATAATATCTTCCTGTCCAGTGTATCTAGATAACAGCACATTGTATGCAGCAAGAAGCGTCATATATAATGTAGCTCCATTGTCTGATCCAAGCTTGTTAAGTCTAACCGCAAGCTCGCTATCAGCTTCAAAGCTGATGTAGTCTCCTTCAAAGCTTTGTACTGCGGGTCTTGGGTAGTCGGTGGATAAATCCAGCACAGGGATCTCTCCCTGAAAGGTCTGGAGCCAGAATTCCTCCTGCTTACTTATGGCAGCTCCTGCAAACAATTCCCTCTGCCAAACTGAGTAGTCCTTGTACTGTATACGCAGTGGAGGAAGTATTTTCCCTTCATATAAGCTTATAAACTCTCTTACCAGTATGTCGTTGGACACTCCATCCGATATGATATGATGCATGTCAAACACCATAATATGTCTGGCTTCTCCAATCTTTACAAGTCCAACTCTTAATAGTGGAGCCTTTCCAAGGTCAAAGGGCCTTATGAATTTCTCCACTATTTCGGGAACCTTCTCTTCACTGGTTTCCAGGTACATGATACTTAGGTCCGCCTTGTCATGGACTTTCTGAGACAGCTCTTCCTCGATCATATGGAAGGAGGTTCGAAAGCTCTCATGCCTTTCTATCAGACTATGAAAAGCCTGCTCAAAACGTGCTTTATCAACAGTACCTTCCAGCAATATTATGCCAGGTATATTGTAGGCGATTCCAGCTCCTTCAAGCTGGTTTAATATATATAGTCTTTTCTGGGCGGATGACATGGGATAATATTCCATATCCCCAGCACGTTGAATGGACTGATATAGGCTCTCCTTTGAGTCTTCAATGTAGCTGGCAATTTCTAAGATGGTTGGTGTCTTGAATATTTCCTTAAGAGGTATGTCTACATTGAACTCTTTGTGAATTCTTGCTACAAGGCTTGTTGCCTTTAACGAGTGTCCTCCGAGCATAAAGAAGTTATCATTTCTTCCTACCTTCTCTATTCCAAGGATGTCCTGCCACAGCAGCGCAAGCCTTTCCTCCACTTCACCTGAAGGCGCTGCATACTCTGTTCCTGTATTTATTCTTCCATCAGGCAGCGGCAGCGCCTTTCTGTCCAATTTTCCATTTATGGTTAACGGTACTTTTGCTATCCTCATAAAATAGGATGGAATCATATAATCGGGCAGCTCTTTAGATATAAGCTCCCTTATTTCGGTCACTGTCACTTCTCGGTCAGACACTATATAAGCGCAAAGATACCTGCCTACACTTGAATCCTCCCGGTCAATGACCACCGCCTCATTTATATCAGCATGCTTCAAAAGGGCTGCTTCTATTTCCTCAAGCTCGATTCTATACCCTCTTATTTTAACCTGGTGGTCTTTTCTGCCGGCAAATGCAATATTCCCGTCAGGAAGCCACTTTGCAAGATCTCCTGTTTTATACATCAGTTCTCCAGGCATAAATGGGTTCGGTACAAACTTTTCCCTGGTAAGTTCCGGTTTTTTCAAGTATCCTCTCGCCAATCCTGCCCCGGAAACACAGAGTTCACCCTCAACACCTATGGGCTTAAGATTATTGTTTTCATCAACTATAAACACCCGGGTATTGGTAATAGGTTTACCAATAGGTACCGACTTATCGGCCGTCTCACAATCATCTGCTTTCCATACCGTTGCACATACGGTTGTCTCAGTAGGTCCATAAGCATTTATATATGAAATCCTGTTGCTCCATTTCTTTAAAAGTTCGAGAGTGGAAGCCGAACCTGCTGCAATTACCTTCTTTAAGGAAGTTACTTTTTCCGGGTCCAGATTTGCCAGATACGGAGGTGGTAAAGTAGCAATAGTTATCTCATTTTCATTTAGGTATTCTTCAAATCTTCGATAGTCATTGATAATATCGCCTGAAGATATATATAGTGTTGCTCCTGCCAATAGTCCCATAAATATTTCCCAAACTGCAGCGTCGAATGAAATTGATGCAAATTGAATAATCCTATCGCTTTCACTTACATTTAAGCGGGTCTTGAAAAACGCCTCCAGATTTGCTACCCCTTTATGTTCTACCATAACCCCTTTAGGTTTTCCTGTAGACCCAGATGTATAAATGATATATGCCAAATTTTGCGGTGAACATACCACTTCCAGGTTCATAGGGTTTCCGGCATAAAGGCTTTCATCTTCTATGTCTATATACTTCCTGTAAAACTCCACTTTCTCCAGGAATTGCTTTTGGGAAATCAGCACCCCTATCTCGCTGTCCTCGAGTAAATATTCGATTCTTGCCTTAGGGTAGTCAGGATCTATAGGCATATATGCCCCTCCGGCTTTAAGTATGCCAAATATACCTATGACCATCTCCAGTGAGCGTTCTACCATAATACCCACTATGCTGTCTGGTTTAACTCCCTTATCCCTCAACACTCTTGCAAGCTGATTTGACTTCTCATTGAGTTCCCTATAGGTTAGCTGCTTACCCTCAAGCACCACTGCCGCATTGTCAGGTGTCTTCACCGCTTGTTCCTCAAATAGTTGGTGAATGGTCTTTTCCCTGTGGTATTCCTCCGTTGTATTATTGAAGCAGTGTACTATTTCTTTCTTTTCCACTTCGGTGAGTATATCAATATTCCTAATATGCATATCGGGATTATCGGTTACAATTTCTATTACCGACTGAAAATGTCCCTTGATTTTTTCTATGAAATTACCATCATATACCAGTGAGTTGTAACTGAATTTAATAGATAATTCCTTACCGCCATCAACGAGTATCCCAAAATCATAATTCGTCTGCTCGAATATTTCCATTCCAACTACATTTAAAATGCCATTACTGGATGAAGCATTAACCGCTTCATCCATAGGGTAATTTTCAAAAGCCATGACATGATGTATCAAGGCATCTTTCAAGCATGTTTTTGACTGCACATCCGCCAGAGGATAGAAACTGTACCGGTCAGATTCAAGCACCGATTGCTGCATCTCTTTGATCAGTTCGGTAAAAGTTTTATCCTCATCACAACTCACCCTTACTGCAACGGTATTTATAAATAAACCCACCATGCTCTCAATTCCCTGTATTTCATGAGGCCTTCCCGATACCACCTCACCAAACACCACATCATCGGTATTGTTATACCGCTGTAATAATATCCCCCATATGGTCTTTATAATGGTACTCATGGTTGTATTGTTTTTGGCTGCAAACTTCTCAAGATCGCTAGTTATTTGTTCAGATATTTTAAACTCCGTTTCTTCAATCCTGAAATCATCACTTGCAGACCTGCCGTTTTGGGGAAGGACTGTCTGATGCTCGTAACCTTTAAGATAGGTTTCCCAGTAATCTGCGGCCTCGTTCTGATTTCTGCCTTCCAACCATTTGATATAGCGGCTGTAAGGATATACCTTTCCTGACTCCGGCTCCCGGCTATTCATCAGGGCTTCATAGTTTTCCATAAATTCTCTAAATATATTTGCGAGACTCCACCCATCAATAATGATGTGATGAAAGCTCCATACCATGTTATAAGATTGGTAGCCTGTTTTAATTACACTTAATCTTGTTAAAATATCCCTTGATAAGTCAAAGCCCTTTTTTCTGTCTTTAACCCTGTATTCTTCTATATACCTATCCCTTAGTTCTTCGGCAAGGGAGGTAATATCCTCATAGCTGACAGACAGCTTTCTTTCCTTCATGACTACTTGTAAGGGCTTGGCTACATTTTCATACAAAAAAATTGTTCTCAAAGCGTCATACTTTTCAATAATGATATTAACGCTCTTTTCAACACAATCAATGTCCAGGATGCCTTTTATAGAAAGTGATATCTGCTCAA
This sequence comes from Paenibacillus ottowii, assembly GCF_006874425.1. Classification (GTDB taxonomy): domain Bacteria; phylum Bacillota; class Bacilli; order Paenibacillales; family Paenibacillaceae; genus Paenibacillus; species Paenibacillus ottowii. Next base: position 5,514 of record NZ_VIJZ01000011.1, on the reverse strand, counting down.
AGTAGGCGTCTGAATTTTTATCCATCATATAGTGGTACAATATCCCTTGGTGCATAGGAGTGAGCCGGTACATATCTTTTATGTTTTGTTTCTTCAAATCACTCATAAGTACTCCTCCTTAAATACAAACTCTTTTTATTCGAAGTTATTCAATACGTCTTCAAACTCATCCATATTCAGATCGTCTACTGTAAAATCACTGAGTGTAGCTTCTGAATAGTCCATTTCTGCACAATGGGTTATTATGTTTACTAAATGCTTTTTAAAACTCACCGCTACCCCTTCAATAGTACTCTTCTCATACTCGCCCTGGTTGTAGCTAAAGTTTAATTCCAGCTTCCCGCCTTCTACAGTTCCGCCGTTAATATCAATACAATACTCACTCTTATAGTTTGGTCCTGTAGACTCTCCGGCAGGAATATCAGACACTCCAAATAAATTGTCTACATTATCCTGGTTGAATTGACCGAGGTAATTGAAGCTTATTTCAGGGTTTAGATTAAAGTTTAAATCGGCTTTGTTTTCCGGCAAGGTAAGATATTTTAGTATGCCGTAACCTATCCCTTTGTTAGGTATCTGCCTGATGTTTTCTTTTACCGATTTGATCATGCGGGAAATATCGAGTTGTCCGCTGACATCTAACACCACGGGATACTGGGTGGTGAACCATCCCACGGTCCTGCTTATGTCAATGTCTTTAATGATTTCCTCCCTGCCGTGCCCCTCCAGACTGATCAGAACCTTATCATTTCCGGTCCATTCCCTCACTGCTAATCCCAAGGCGGTAAGCAATATGTCGTTTACTTCTGTGTTATAAGCATGGTTTACCCGCTTTAGCATCTTCTCAGTCTCTTCAATACTCAGCTCGATCTTGACGCTATTGTTATTCATATACCTTCTTTCTTCAATCTCTCGGTCTTTTGGAAGCGGTATTGTTTCAGTTTTTTCCAAATTGGTCCAGTAATTTATTTCTTTTAATAGTTCAGGGCTATTGGCATACTCATCAAGCCTCTGTGCCCAATCTTTGAAAGAGTTGGTCTTGTTGCTGAATTTTATTTCATCATTGTTTAGCGCCTGTCTGTATCCTATGTCCAAATCTTCCAGTATGATTCTCCACGATACCCCATCAACTACAAGGTGGTGAATAGCTATTAGCAGGTGGTCCCCTTCTTTAGTCTTAAACAGACCAACCTTAACTAAAGGACCGTTATACAAGTCCATGCTCCTCTGAATCCTCGACGCTTCCAGCTCTATTTTTTCCCGGTAATTATAGCTGTCCCTAAGGTCTACAATTTCCAATGAAAAATGTTCACCTTCAAGGTTTTTGTTGTATTGGAGTATATTTTGATCCTCTATTTTTACCACTGTTCTAAAAATATCGTGGTGCTCTACAAGCTTTGACAATACTTTTCGAATAATAGCTTCTTCAAATCCGTTACGCCCATATATCATTATTTCCTGATTAAAATGATGGATATCCTTGCTGTCTTGTTTATACAACCATCTTTGTATAGGTGTTATCGGTACTATGCCTTCTACCGGGCCTTGATGAATTCTTCGGCTTGTAGATTGTATATATTCGACGAGTTCCTCAATTACAGGATGTTTGAATAAGTCCCGCATTTCAAGCTTTAGCCCATGGACGTTAAGACGCGACATTACCTGTATGGCTTTTATTGAGTCTCCTCCAAGGCTGAAGAAATTATCTTTTACCCCGATGTTTTCAGTTTTTAGTACGTCTTCCCATACTTTGGCCAGTATTTCTTCTCTTTCGTTTCTAGGAACTACATGCTCTACTCCGGTATTAATATTCCCCTGTGGTTCAGGCAATGCTTTCCGATCAATTTTACCGTTGGCATTAAATGGCAGCTGTTCCAGCTTCATGAAATATGCTGGTACCATGTAGTCAGGTAGTTCGTTTAAGAGATGCTCCCTTAGCTCGGAAATGGTCAATTCATTTTCCCCTACAATATATGCACACAGGTACTTCTTCCCTTGCTGCTCTTCCTTTGCAATAACCACTGCTTCCTTAATAGCAGTGTGCTTCACCAGATGTGCTTCAATTTCTCCAAGCTCTATTCTAAAGCCTCTTATCTTTACCTGGTGGTCGATCCTGCCCATGAATTCGATGTTCCCATCAGGAAGCCGCCTTACTAAGTCCCCTGTGCGGTACACTTTTTCGCCGGGAATAAACGGGTTAGGTACAAATTTTTCTGCTGTCAGTTCAGGTCTATTCAAATAGCCCCTTGCAAGACCGCTTCCACCTATCACAAGTTCACCGGCCACTCCTACAGGAGTTAATTGGTTGTGCTTGTCCAGTATATAAAGGTATACATTCTGTAAAGCTTTCCCTATAGGTACTGTTATAAGTTCTTCTGCTATTTTCTTTGTTATACTGTAACCCGCTGCATATATCGTGGACTCTGTAGGCCCATAGATATTTTCCAGAGATGTGTTCTCTGAGACATCGAAAAGCTCATGGACAAGCTTTTTGGGCAGCGCTTCTCCAGCAGCAAAAATATACCTGAGAGTTGATGGCAGTTTTATACCATTATCTTTTAAAGTCTGTACCATTATATTCAGCATTGATGGTACAAAGTTTACATGGGTTATCTTATGCTTGTTTATTACCTCTACTAACTCCATAGCTTCCTTTTCCACACCTTGGCGTGATATTACAAGCTTTCCTCCGTTGAGGAACCAGCCAAATATCTCAGCTACGGATACGTCAAAGGTATAAGTTGTTTTAAATAGAAAAGCGTCTTCCGCTTTAAGCGGATACATGGCCTGGAGGGCTGTAATTATGTTTACAACGCTAGTATGCTCAATCATTCCACCTTTGGGCTTCCCTGTCGAACCTGATGTATAAATGACGTACGCAAGGTCCGAGGGTTTGTTTACATTTTCAAGCTTTGAGTTCTCTTCATTTAAATATTCTTCCTCCAGATATATAATATCCGCATCAATCTGCTTATTTTCCATAAAGGTCCTGGAGGTCAAAAGGATCTGGGAACCACTATCGTCCAACAAATACTTTATCCTTGTATCAGGATAATTAGGATCTATCGGCAGATACGCCCCTCCAGCTTTCAATATGGCAAATATCCCCACAATCATCTCAAATGAACGTTCGGCCATAATTCCTACAATACGGTCAGGCTTTACCCCTTTGTTCCTCAATACTCTGGCCAAATGATTTGCCTTTCCGTTCAATTCCCTGTAAGTCAAGTGCTTGTCTTCATATACCACAGCTATGTTGTCAGGTGTCCTTTCCACCTGCTCAGCAAACAGCTCATGTATGGTTTTGTCCTGCGGATAGTCTTTCTTAGTATCATTAAAGTCTATCAGCAACTGCTTTCTTTCTTCATGACTTAATATAATAAGCTTGTCAACTGACCCTTTGGGGTTATGGATAAACATATTTAAAATATTAATAAAATAGTCTATACACTCTTCTGCCTGTTTTCTTTCCAATACTTTGTCCGAGTAGATCAAGCTTATATTAAGATCATCGAATGTATTACTTACTGTAAAGTCAAGACTTGTATTGGTTGCTTCATATTCATCAACTGAAATTCTATCTTTAACATCAGCGATTTCTTTGTTTATTATCTCGTTATATATATGAAAATCCACATAATTGAATATGGTATCAAATAAAGGATTTTCCTCTTTGTTTTCTTTTCCGCCCAGGATATTTATGATCTCAAATAAAGGCAGTCTTCCATAAAGCTTTAAGTTTATTAATTTCTTTTCTGCAACTTTTATCAATTCCTCCCATATATCGATTTTATCAAAACACATTTTGACGGGAACCGTATTTAAGAAGCACCCCAGCATCTTATCTCCATCTTCGCATACAGGTCTGTTATTTTCTACCAAACCTACGACAAAGTCATCCTCGTATGAAAGCATATTGAGCATATAAGTGTATGCAGCAAAGCAAAGTGTCTTTAAGCTTACATCATATCTTCTGGCAGTACTTCTTAAATCACCTAAAAATTCCTGACTTAAATGGCGTGTTACATGGTCTACTTTATAAGATTTTTTTGTTTTTCCATGAATATTTGCAGGCATATTCAACCTTTTATATTCACTTAATTCCTCTCTCCAATAATTAATTACTTCCTGGTTGTCCTTAATTGTCATTTGGTCTGCTATATAATCTTTATAGCCGCATTTAAGCCGTGTTGGTATATAATCTTTTTCTTGCTTAAGCTTAGAGTATAGGTTTGAAACTTCCGTAATCAATGAAGCAACACTCCAGCCATCCAGGATAGCATGGTGGAATATCAGAACCAGACAAATATGGTTTGCGTCAAGTTTGAATATTCTTATCCTCCAAAGGGGCTTTGATATATCAAACGGATTCGCTCTGTCATTTTCCAAATATTTGTTTATATACTCAACCTGCCCTGTCCTGCTAAAATTCATGATATCTATCTGCTCAATATCAAGACTACTGCCCTTGTAAACAATTTGCACAGGAGTTTCAAAATCCTCTAAATTAAAAACCGTCCTTAAAATATCATGTTTTGACGTCATTAGAAGCATCGCTTCTTTAAATGCTGGGAAATCAAAGTCTTTGTCATTCAGATGAAATGCAAATTGGTCATGATAAACTGCATTTTCATAGTTTTTTTTGGAATGATAAATCATACCCAGCTCTATGTGACTCATCGGATATATATCTTCCATGTCCGAAGGTAACTTTTCTGAGAGAGTTTCATTCATCAATATTCGCTGTTTAAATAACTCCAGTTCTTCCCTTGCTTTACCCATCTTACTGTTAAAAGCTTCCGTATCTTTTACTTTTAAGAATGCAGACAATCTCTCAATATCAGGATTCATGTATATATCCCTGATTTGGATGTTTATATCCAACTTTTTGCATATTGTGCTGACTAATGATATTGCACGTATAGAATCTCCGCCTATTTTAAAGAAGTTGTCCCTTATTCCTACCTGTTTTGCTCCAAGCACTTCCTGCCATATTTCAACCAGTTTCTCTTCCACTTCATTCCGCGGCGCTACATATTCTGTTCCCGTACTCATACTTCCGTCAGGCTCGGGCAATGCTTTCCTGTCTATTTTTCCATTAGGGGTCAATGGCAGCTTTTCCATCTGCATAAAGTAAGAAGGGATCATGTAGTCCGGGAGCTCTTTTGACAAGTGTTCCCTCATCCCCTGTACGGTTATTTCTTGATCCGGTACGACGTACGCACAAAGATACTTATTTCCGTCAGCTCCTTCTTTGTCCAATACCACTGCTTCTTTTATTGTTTCATGCTTTAATAACCGGTTCTCTATTTCACCCAGTTCTATCCTGTAGCCTCTTATCTTTACCTGATGGTCGATCCTGCCCAGGTATTCTAGGTTGCCGTCAGGCAGCCACCTTGCCAGGTCACCTGTCCTGTACATCCTTTCACCCGGTGCGAATGGGTTTGCTGCGAATTTTTCTTCTGTAAGTTCCGGTCTGTTCAAGTACCCTCTTGCCAGTCCATCCCCTGCTAT
>NZ_VIJZ01000010.1 GCF_006874425.1 Paenibacillus ottowii | reverse complement strand
AAGACGTTCTTCCCTGGCAACAGAGCTTTACGATCCGAAAACCTTCATCACTCACGCGGCGTTGCTCCGTCAGGCTTTCGCCCATTGCGGAAGATTCCCTACTGCTGCCTCCCGTAGGAGTCTGGGCCGTGTCTCAGTCCCAGTGTGGCCGATCACCCTCTCAGGTCGGCTACGCATCGTCGCCTTGGTAGGCCTTTACCCCACCAACTAGCTAATGCGCCGCAGGCCCATCCACAAGTGACAGATTGCTCCGTCTTTCCTCCTTCTCCCATGCAGGAAAAGGATGTATCGGGTATTAGCTACCGTTTCCGGTAGTTATCCCTGTCTTGTGGGCAGGTTGCCTACGTGTTACTCACCCGTCCGCCGCTAGGTTATTTAGAAGCAAGCTTCTAAATAACCCCGCTCGACTTGCATGTATTAGGCACGCCGCCAGCGTTCGTCCTGAGCCAGGATCAAACTCTCCATTAAAGACCAACCGAAGCTAGTTTATTAAAAGAGCGATTAGCTCATGTTGAAACTGACGAGATAAAATATCTCATGTTTGATTTTGCGAACAAAATCAGTTTACTCACTCGTTGTTCAGTTTTCAAAGATCAAACTTTTTTCTTCGCCGCATTTTTCAGCAGCTATAAGATCATATCATGTTCGCTCCAAAAATGCAAGGGTTATTTTTTTCTTTTTTTTACGAAGATCATTTCGCCCTAGTTATTTTCTTTTGAAACGGCTGTTTTGTTGTCAGCTAAAATAATATATCATATTCCTTAGCAACTTAGCAAGCACTTTTTTTATTTTATTTTCAGAATAAATCCGCTCATTTTCACTTCATAAATCAATCAAGGGGTTAGCTGCCCCTTGATTGGCTGGTAACTCCCTCTGCTTCGAACACTTCTGCTGGCCAGTGCAGCTCCACACCTTGACGAAGAAGAATATTTTGAAAGCGTCCAAGATGTTCTGCTGACCGGCCCACTTCAATAGGATATAACCCGTTAGAGACACAGTAAGCCGCCAAGCTTCCCGATGATTCTCCTATATTCCACTCTGTAGGATGCAGACGATAGCAACCATTGGCTATTTGAGTCATACCTATATTTTTGCAAGCTGGAAGCAAATTACGTACCCTCACAGGAATAAGTGAGCCCAATGGAATTTCATAAGGATAGTTAGGGATGTAAAAGGTACGCTGGGATACCGTGGTCGGATGAAGATCTAAATGATAGCTTCCCACTCCTACACTATCTGAGTACCGTTTGGGTCCCTCTTCCCCCCGAAGTTCACGGCTTACATCAAATTCGGAAATTGTATACTCGGCTTTAATTCGGCGCGACTCACGAATATAGGCCGTTTTAGCCAGCCCGTCAGAAGTGCCGAGATAATCACCTCGTGGTCGAATTCCCGGGTAGCCGAATCCTCCATCTAACCGGGGAGCTTCGGTTTGAAGCCAATATATTAATGAGCGGGTCAACTCACGTGCTCCTTCGCGATGTCTCGCCTGCTCCTCAGCAGTGACACCGATCAGGGGTCCTAGGTAATAATCATTTTGCGCCCAGTTTAGAAGAGTTACTTCGCCATCATTTAGCGGTACGCTCCATATAGAGGGATCTACGATACGACGATAATCCCACAAGGATACAATGCCCTGATCGTTAGGGAATAATGTGAACTGTTTTAGTTTACTGGTATCATCTGCATCGGTAGCAAACCAGCTTAAAATCGGAAACCGGGAAAAAGAAGGGATGTAATTTCTCCAGAAGTCATATTGTTGCGGTCGCTCTATAATGAAGCTTTCCTGGGGAATGTAGTCTACAGCCGCCACATGCGTGACAGACTGCATATCAAGAGGGTTGGCGCACCCCAGTGCATGAGGCTCCCCCGTTGCTGCCTGTGATTCTGCTCCACTCGTATGCTCCACACCTGCCATAGGAAGGAGATCACCACACTCTGTGGCATCCAGATAAAACGTACCATGCAACACTCTGAGACCACTCTTATGATCAGGATTATGCGAGGTACGAACGGTCACAGAAGTAATACAATCTCCATCGGTATGAGCAGCAATAGGCACGGTGTGATAATATACACGAACACGTCCCGTATTCAGATACGGAGCAAGCATATCCTCAAGCACCTGTAGAGCTACCCGTGGCTCATGGGCCAGACGGCTTACCCAGCCGTTTCCTGGATTAAGAAGGGGATCATTATGAGCTTCTTCGGTTAACGGATAGTTCTGACGGTAGTAGTCACGCACACGATTGCGGAACTGACGATATGTTGCTGTGCAACCAAACTGTTCGATCCAGCGGTGCTCATCCGGGGGAACAGCCTGCGAAGTTAACTGCCCTCCCAACCAGTCCGTCTCCTCTGTTACGATGACTCTCATACCAGCTTTTGCCGCAGCTAAGGCTGCTGCTGTCCCCCCCAGACCTCCGCCAATCACAACAATATCGGCATCGAGCCGTTTTTGCGTCATGGTTCGTTCCCCTTTCATTTTTGTTCTAAGATTCCGTCATTTCAAAAGCAAGCCTGGCAGCGCCGATGAACCCAGCGCGATTCCCCAACATTGCCCGACTGACTTCTGTCTGAACTCCCAATAAAGCAATATGCTTTTCCAGCAAGGGCCACCAAACCTCTCCAGCATCTGCTACTCCTCCCCCAACAATGATCAGCTCAGGATCAAGAGTCACCGAAATATTAGCCAGAAGCACAGCTAAATCTGCTGTGTAGTCATCTAGCGCCTGAATTATCCTCAGGTTGCCTTGAGCGACCTCTTTCACAATCTCGCTCCCCGAACGGTACAATGTTCCGGTGTATTCACTGCCACGGCGTAACAGGGCGCTACCCGATACGTATTGCTCGGCACATCCTTTTTTTCCACAGTTGCAGGAGTGGCCTCCAGGAAATAAGATGCTGTGCCCCCAATCGCCACCGCTCCAGTGAGCTCCTCTACACAAGAGGCCATTTTCCATATATGCGCCGCCGACCCCAGTTCCCAAGGTGAGCATAGCCAAGCGCTGTTTGCCTTTCCCTGCCCCCAGCCACGCTTCTCCAAGTAACGCAGCGTTCGCATCATTATCAGCAACCGCACGTAAAGCCAGCTTTTCTCTCGCCCAGCTCACCAAGGATGCCCCCTGCCAGCCGGGCAGGTTATCAGTGGCGTACACAACCTCACCACTCTCCACATTCACTCTGCCAGCAGTAGCAATGCCTAAAGCGACTATACCTGCAGGAGTACCCACACTGGTATCTCCATGAGAACGCATCAGTCTGCATACGGACTCAGTCACACGCGACAACACCCGTTCACGTCCACGAGAGGCATCCGTATCCATTCGAATTTCGTCCATTACTGATCCATCCCTTGCCACTATGGCGGCCTTAATAGAAGTGCCTCCAATGTCGATCCCAATGACTTTACTCAATGCAACTGCCACCACCACATCCTCCTTGTTCCCCCCATATAAAAGCTTATGAGTTCTTAGCACAAACCTTCTATAGATAGAAAAACATGATGAACTGCCGGAGCGTACCGTATTCCAATCTACGATCGCAGAATCTCAATAACTTCGTTCAATAACCGCCCTCGCTGTTTTTTCCTTCATCTGTTCGGTGCGGCTCGTGTGCTTGCGAGCAAGTCCTTCGCAGATGAGGTCAATAACGAATAGCTGTGAGATTTTAGCACCAATTGAACCGCCTTCTATCGGAGCTTCCTTACCTGCGGTTAGCAGAACAATATCTGCAATGGAGGTGATAGGTGATTTTGCATAATTCGTAATTGCGATAACTGTTGCACCGTTCTGCTTGGCCTTGTGCAGCATATCGTTCGTATCCAGCGTACTTCCTGATACACTGATGCCAATAGCAACATCACCAGGGTTCATGGTCACCGCCATCATCGACTGAATATGTCCGTCTACCACAGCCTCGGCGCGCCGCCCAATCCGCAAGAAGCGGTTTTTAGCATCCTGAGCGGAAATTCCCGATGCACCTACACCGAAAAATTGAACATAACCCGCTTGATCGAGACATGATATCGCACGACTAAGCTCCGAACGGTCAAGGAGTCCCATGCTGGAGTGCAAAATATCAAGCATATTGTGATACACCATACGGGTAATATCATGTTCGTGATCTGGGTCGATGTCCTCCTCGCTCATATCGCTTTTGCGATAAGTCTGGTTTTGTGCTAACGACAGTCGGAAATCCTGATACCCTTTAAAACCAATTTTCCGGCAAAAACGCATAACCGTCGTTTCACCTGTACCTGCGAAGTCAGCTAGCTCCGTCACGGAGAAATATATGATGTCTGCAGGGCACTTCATTACGCACAACGCGACTTTCTGCTCCGATTTTGTTAATGAAGGATAATATGTGTTAATTCGGTCGTTCATCTCCATAGATGCATTTCACTGCCTTCCTTGCGGCATCGGCAAACCGCTGCGTAATCAATTGGGGCCTAGTAATCGCCGAGCCTACAACAACTGCATGTGCACCCATCCGAAATGCTTCCTCTACTTGTGCCGGATCATGGATTCTCCCCTCTGCAATGACAGGAACAGGAACCAGCTCCGATGCTCTTCGAACCAATTCCAGATCCGGACCCCCTATCTGATTAGAGTATGGCGTATAACCGGATAACGTCGTGGATACACAACCTACACCAAGAGACGCTGCATGAAGCGCCTCCTCTAGCGTCGATATATCCGCCATGGAAGCAACTCCGCGCTCATGGGCGTAATCTATGAGGCGCTTCAGCTTGCACCCCGCTGGGCGGGGTCTCAATGTAGCATCCAGCGCAATGATATCCGCGCCCGCCTCCACCAGTTCCTCCATTTCAAGAAGGGTAGGCGTAATGTATATATCAGAATCATCATAATCCCGCTTAATCAAACCAATGACTGGTAGAGGGATTGCCTGTTTAATCGCACGCACATCCGATGCACCATTGGCACGGATCGCTACAGCTCCACCCTCCAGTGCAGCACGCGCCATTTTGACCATAGAATCTGCTCCATGCAACGGTTCGCCTGGTAGCGCCTGACAGGAAACGATCAGTCCATGTCGAACCTTGGATAATATATCTTCCATCTCCATCGGAATCACTCCCTCTCCTCAGCATAATGCCGAACGGTCAATCCAACTTCAAAGGTACGATTCCACGGCATGTAGCAATCCATAATTTCCACGCACCCCTCCGGTCCGTTCACATATTCATCGAGCGCCTGCTCCAGACGTCCGCGAATGACTGCCGCTACCGAGCCTCTAGGTCCATCAAGCATAAACTTGTTAAAACCCATCTGCTCCACGATCCCGTTATTCATAGCTGTACGTACCACAGCGCAATAACAAGCATCCTCAGCATAGCGCAGCCCTAGAAAATCCAGGTGTTCCTTCGTAGGACCATAGCGAACATATAGCATGGACTGAGCAATGACAGTACCGAGCGTATTAGAACTGGTATTCCAGCCTGCATAGCCTGCCAGCTTAAATAGCAGTCCTTTTTGCTTCAATAATCTAAGCAGCTTGAGATCGGCTCCATTGGCATAGGCTACATCAGCAATAGCGACATTTTTATTGGCATAATGCTGCATATAAGCTCCGTACTCTACTAGTTCTACTAGATTTCGTTGTACATCATATCCGGTCATCGCATGCTGCTGGGAGGAGGCCTCTGCCATCGTGTCGCCAGGCGTGTTAGCTAGCAAAATCAAATCAGCCTCCGCTGCTGAGGAAGCAATCAGCCCACCTGCTGCTATAATCTGATACTTTAATGTCTCGTAAAAATAACGATCTTCAAAAAGCGGGACTACAAAAGCTCCCTGCAAAGCAGACAATCGAGGATACACCAGTGGAACGACATGATTCATCCGATTCACCCAACGAGCTAGCAACGTACAACCCACTTCGTCTGCCCCTGGATACATGTATACTTTTAGATCGAGCCCAAGCTCGGAAATACGCCCCCTTAGCTGCTGCTGATCCTTGGCGGTATAGCCGTAGGGAGCCGAATCATCCTGTGGGATGATCATAAAATCAATCACACCTTCTGCTACCAGTTCCAGTGTGAGTTGATTGGCTTCCAAATTCACACGGCGACGTCCCAGATAATCTTCCAAAATCTCTATAGGCAAACGCCCGTTAATGTCTGCTAATTCCAGCAACTCTTCTGCGGTAGCGATCGCTAGCTCCTGACGATGCTCGATGAAACCCTTTCTGAATATCTCACGACCCCAATCAGCATAGTAGTCTGGTTCCTCATCAGCCAAAGAGTATTGCGGACAACGCATAATCAATTGAAATGCATACAAAGTCAGTTGCGGGTACAACTGCTTCAACCTGCGAAGACGATTAGCCCTGTCCCTGACCTGCTCACTCGACATTCCGTGTAGCCGGGAGGGTACGATTCCCCCGTACAGCAGCGTATCCATCGCAATAATGGCTCCATCAGCAGTCGCCGCACGTTCTTCAAGCCATGCCCATAGTCTTGTCGTATCACCAGGGATTTTCTTTTGTCCCATCCATTCTAAAGGAGGGCGCTCCATTTCAAGCTCTGTACCCTGTGCCAATAAATAAGGAAATTGATAATTGCAGGGTCGCTCATCCAGCGGTACAAAAAGTAATTGGGTATTCGGCTTCACCATACGTTCCACCTCTCCTGAAAATTTCCGTTATCCTAACGGCATGGTTATTTTCAGGGCAGCTATGCTGCCTTGGTTCTCTTTTCCATGCAAATACTCACAAAATCAGTCGATATTTGCCCTTTTCATCCTGATTGACATAGCCCCACTGCGCAGCAGCGCGGATCGCCGGATCGCTCCCCAGCCGAGCCTCCGCTTCTAGGCAAGCCGTAATACCGCGTCGCAGTTCGTCGACGATCTCCCCCGTCAAAGACTGCGACCCTTCGCCGCCAACTGCATTGCTCTGCATGCGGCTTCCTTGCAGTTGCCCATCGTTCTGGCGCTCGCTGCCGAGCGCAGCTTGGCGCAGCACTTGCCACAGGTTCACGTCCAACTTGGCACGTTCCAGCCAAGGTCTCGCCTGTGCTACGAACCCCGCCACCGGATCACCAGCAGACATGTTCTGGAGGATGCTCACGGCATGTAGCAGCCGCTCAAAGTAGATATCCAGCGCAGGGATATCACGCATTTGCAAGGCAAGGTCTACGTCCTCATACGTGCAGCTACCCAATCGGCTGTTCCTGTTTTGGCGACAGAAAAACATCAGTTCATCGGAATGCTCTCCTGCTAACTCCCGCACAGCCCATTCCCACGACAGCTCCGGCATATACCGCTCACTGTTCCACATATAGTGGGACATTGTAATGAGCGTCACCTTGGAGCACTCCCACTGGTTCATCGGGTTGGTTACCATGCCGGTATGTCCGCAATCTGGAAGACCGGGATACCGCCCGCGCAGTGGATCGAGGAATAGCCGATCATGGTCACAATCATTCACCGGGATGTTATCCCACAGCCACAGTTCATGCCCATAGAACGCATGATTATCGGCAGCATGCTGGCGACTAATCTGTGGAGCAAACACAAAGTATCCCGTCCAGAACACCTTAATCTCCGAATGCAATCGCTCCCGGAAATCCCTTTTGTATTCGGTATCCCAATAGGACCAATACTCTGAAGGACAGACCGTCAGCGTAAATTCAGGCAGCCGTTCAGCCAACCATGTATGAACCTTATTCGTCAAAAAGACATGAGCGTGGCCCGAGCGGCCCAGCAAATGTCGATTTCCCCCTTTGAGTACGTAATCAATATCATCCATTAATACAGAAAAGTGACGCACGCCTATCGCTATCATGGCTGCCAGCTTTTCCGTCAATTTGAGAAAATCTTCATCGCTGCCAAAGTTCAGATCATTCCCTGGACTGATACAATAATGAAAATCAACCTCGTGCCGTTCACAGACCTCCTTTAATTCGCAGATTTGCGCAAACATCTCCTCAGGGTACGGTTCCCTCCATAGCTCACGATGATATGGATCATCCTTGGGGGCATACATAAACGTATTCATCCGATGCGCCGCCATAAACCGGACGGCATCCAGCCGATCCGCGAAACTCCACGGCTTTCCGTAGAAGCCTTCAATGATTCCTCTGACCGGAAAGGAAGGCTCATCCCGAATAGATATCACCGGCAGCGTACATCGTTCCTGTTCTACTTGGAGCAGGAGATGTAGGGCATCCATACCGTATTTAAGGCCTCTTTTATTGGATGCATGGATTTCAATTTTCCCTTCCTTCTGAATGTCCAAACGATATCCATCCGCTGTAAGCGTCCCGTCATATTCGAGCACCAACTGCACGCTTCCTCTTGTTTCCGTCGGAACACCGGGCCCCGGAGGTGCAATGAGTCTAATCGGTCCCTCGGGGTCCAGCACACCTTCATACCCCTGATTCATTGCGAAGCGAGAGGAAAGTTCACAGATCAGGTTTGGTTCATTGATAACCAATTTGTCCCCACTGTCATACGCATCACGAAAATAATATTGAACCTCCTGCGCTGTTAGTCCTCCACCTGAATTAGGCCTCATTCCTTTGGACAGTTCCATCGCAATCGTCTCCTTCCATTTACGGGCTCTCCGTAGCCGAGACTTCCGAATTATCCTTTTACCGCTCCCGCCAAGCCTTCCATATAATAGCGCTGTGTGAACAGGAACAATATAATGATCGGCAATACCGAAATCATCGTGCCTGCAGCAATCCAGCCAAAATTATAGGCAAACTGGCCATTGAGATACGTAAGTGCAGCTGCCAGCGGATACAGCTCTGTATCGTTCAAAATAACAATAGGCCACAGGAAGCTGTTCCAGAATGACATGGCCTCCAACAGAGAAATCACAGCAAGCGCCGGCTTGACTAGCGGAAGCACCAGCTGCCACCAAATTCGAAATTCCGAAGCGCCGTCCATTTTACCGGAATCGCGCACATCGGTGGGGATATGAATAAACGTCTGCCGCATGAGGAAAATGTTGAACACAGAGACTGCCCCAGGCAACACCACACCCATATATGTATTGCCCAGATGAAGCCCTTGAATGGTCAGATAATGCACAATAAATGCCGTGTAAGAAGGAATAATCATCGTAGCAATCAGCAGCGTAAACACCACATTTTTACCCTTAAAACGAAATACTGCCAAGGGATATCCCGTCAAACTGGCCAGTATCACATTGAGCACAACACCCAGCGCCGTTATGATGACCGTATTCAGCATATATTTTGGAAAATCCATGAACTGCCACACCTGAACATAGTTGTCGAAATCAATAAAAGTCGGAAAAATCGCAGGCGGTGTTGAAAAAATATTACGGCCTGGCATGAGGGATACGCTGAGCAGCCATAGAAATGGTCCCATTAAAAAAATGGCAAGCAAGACTAAAAGCACATATATTACGGTCATTCTGAGTACTCGACTAAGAGTACGCATGAAACGTCTACTTTCCTTGTTAGGAGAGCGCAGCATTTTGTCATTCTGTAGATTCATCAATAGGGATTGACACCGCCTTTCCTATTGAATCGGAACACGATAATACTAAGTACCGCAATCATTGCACCGACAATTAAGCCAAGTGCCGAAGCGTACCCAAAATTAAACTGCTCCATCCCTTTTTGGAAAATATACAAGCTGGATGTCAACGTGGCTGTTCCCGGTCCACCCTTGGTTAACACATACACCTCATCAAATACGCGGATTGCTGCCATGAGCGATATGAGGGTACAGAACAGCACGTAAGGCTTCAGCAGCGGAAGCGTAATATGAATAATCAGTTGCCACCGGCTTGCCCCGTCCACCCTGGCGGCTTCGTACAAATCCTGAGGAATATTTTGTAATCCCGCCAGATAGAGCATCATATAATAGCCGAGTCCCTTCCACATCGTGATGAACATCAGTACATACAAAGCCAAATTACTGTCCGCTAGCCAGTGTATGTCTTGGCTAATCAAACCGGCCTGTATAAGCAAATAGTTCACTACGCTGTTATTGCCTAACAGCCAACTCCAAATTAAGGCTACAGCCACCATCGAAGTCACAACAGGAATGTAGTAGGTCGTACGAAATATTTTGATTCCAGGGATACGGCTGTTCACCAGCACGGCCATCAGGATAGAGAAAAATTGAAGAAAGGGGACAATGAGCACGTACAACAATGAATTCCAAATCGAAATTAGAAAGTTATGGTCCTTAAACGCCGCTTCAAAATTATCCAAGCCGACAAAGTGGGTATCTGATATGACAGAGTAGTCCGTCAATGCCAGCGGAATGCTGTAGATCATAGGCCAAAATACAAAGACGGCAAGTAATAACAGTCCCGGCGTCATAAAGGCCCAGGCCGTAAAGGACTCCGACCTCAACCATTTGATCATGCTGCATCACCACCTGATTTTGATAAATGAACAGGGGAGTATTTGCATTACTCCCCTGTCATACCTATTGCTTTAAAATATCGTTTACTTCCTGCTCCAGAGCAGTAAGGGTCTCCTTCGTATCCCTTCCGTTCAATAAAATATTTTGCAAGGCTCGTGCGATCGCACTGTTTACATCCTTGGCATTAGGCACCCCGACCATATAATCTGTCGCCTTATCCAGGCTTTGTGCAGATACTACCTTGGCTTGTGCTTCTAATGACTGGTCAGACTGAGTAAAATACGGGTCTTTAATAGATTCCTTCGTAGAAGGTAAGGTATTGGCCTCTTTCGAAAAAGCCGTTTGGCTCTCTGCATTGGTTAAGAAAACAGCAAATTTTACAGCCTCGTCTACATGTGCAGACTTGGTAGGCACGACCAAGTCCATCGAATTGGAGAGCCGCACGTCAGCCTTACCGGTTGGGACAGGGACAGCAATCGTATTCTTATATACGTCCGGCGCTGCCGTTTTGATAAAATTAATGAACGTTGGGCCAGCCAGCTCGAAGGCGACCTGCTCTCCGGCATAATATTTCACTTGCTGTGAGAAGTCAGCATCTTCCTTGAGCACGGCACCATCTTCCATCTGTTTTTTTAGATTATCAATCATGGTCACTGCTTCTGGTGTGTTGAATGCCGCTGCTGTCTTTTCTTTATTTAGAATAGGAATACCGTCAACCGCAAATAGCTTGGATACAAGCTGCTGTACATAGCCAGCTTTACCGATTTTTCTATTGATCTGACGACCCCATTCTGTCAGCTCCTCCCGCGTTTTTGGCGGATGAGCAGGGTCCAATCCGGCAGCTTTAACCAGCTTTGTATTCATATAAAGCACTTCCGTGCCAGTGTACCAAGGTAACGCATAAGCTTTACCGTTAATAACTGTGGAGTTGTATATACCCTCGAAATAAGCAGCCTTTTCCTCAGGCGATAAGTGTTCATTCATATCAACAACAGCACCCTTAGATCCCATTTGGCTAGCAAATTCCGTATTGAGATTCACTACATCCGGGCTGCTGTTGCTAGCGATACTCGTCAATAACTTATTGGTCACTGCGTCATATGGGTAATCCTTCCAATCAATTTTGACATTAGGGTTCTTCTGCTCATAATCGGCAATGACCCGATTAAAATACGGGGTAAATGTAGGTTGTAGCGCAATGGTCCAAAATTGCAGTGTTACTTTCCCGCCGTCTACCTTTTCCGACTTTGAGCCTCCGCCACCGCAGCCGCTCAGCAGTACAACCAGCGCCAGCATAAATACAAGCAACCGTAACCTGCCTTTCGCTTTCTTTGTCACATGGTGACCCCCTTGTTCTTAGTTGATTAAGGTAAATTATAACAGAAATACCGTTATGGAAGGAACATTTTTTCAATAAAATAAATTTAGAAGGAATAATTTTTCTTTTATTGGATACAAAAAAGACGCCTCTTCAACAGAGACGCCACGGTTTCAACTCAACCCGCAGAGGGTTCATAGCTATTAATAATATGGGGCCATGAAAACATACACTAACACCCCGGTCAAGCTCACATATAGCCAAATAGGCATCGTCCAACGCGCAATTTTACGATGTTTTGCTACCTGCATCGTCCATCCCCATACAACTGTGAACAATGCCAGTGGTACGATAATCGCAGCCAGTATACTATGCGAAATCAACAGCGTAAAGTAAATCGGCCGAAGGATACCCACACCGCCATATTTTGCAGTTTCCGGCGAAATGTAATGGAAGGTCAGGTAGGAGAATAAAAATAAAACGGTAGTGGCGAAAGCCAGCAGAATAAAGGTTTTATGCACCTTAATGTTTTTCTTGAAAATCGCAACCAATGCAGCCACCAGAAAGATAAATGTGAAGCTGTTAAAAATCGCATTCAACCTTGGGAAAATCGTGAGATCAAAACTGACACTCCCTTGGTATCCGATCGGCGAAAAGAACAGCAGTAAAATAATCACATTGGCTATAATGGAAACCGTGATAATCAAGGCTGTAAAATTACGATTGCTCGTTGGAACGTACTGCTTGTCCTCACTCGCTTTATTCATCATGAGCGTCTCCTTCGTTTAAATTCAGGTTTTCGTTATTTTTGCGGTCATCATCATAATATATTATATAGAACTCATAGATAGCCTGTGAAGTGACAACAGTATGAACAATTTCACAGCTATTCTCCAAAAAATATGCTTCATCGGTTGGGTAACCGCCTTATTTGCCAATATCAACGGTAGAATGCATCCATTTTACAAGCTTTATGCACACAAAAAGCACCGGAAGGGTTCGTTTCCCACTCCGGTGTTTTGTTGGCTATGCAAAAACGCTGCCTTGATCGCCATATTCATTGCTGCCAGATGTCACTGTATTCCTGATGGCGCTTGAACAAAGCCAGAGCGTACGAGCAAGCAGGGATCACTTTTTTATGCTGTTCCCTCGCCATAGCAACAACTTTGTCAATGAGCTCCTTGCCAATGTTTTGGCCTCGTAACTCCTCAGATACAAATGTATGGTCAATGACCAACGATTGGTCATCTACAGATTTATAACCTACTTCCGCAACTACCTGTCCATCATCCACCATGACTACTGCATGGTCCTCTTCACGAATTTGTCTCATAAGACCGATCTCCTTTCTAACTGAAGAAAATCACGTAACACCCCTGTGCTAACGAATCAGAGCAATCTGCAATCACTTCATGCCCACGTTAGATATCCTTATCATTCCCCTTTTTGGGGAATAGCGAAACATCACGTACATAAAAATGGAACTATCGTTGACACTATATTTATTCCATTTAAGGTAAAGTGAGGTGCTATTTTGGATAAGGAAATGAAGCCTGTCATCCCGTTTGAGCCGGAACTGAGCGAAAAAGTACCTGTCGATGCAGGTGTTTGGCGTTATGAAATAAAATGGGACGGTACGAGAATTTTGACGTATCACGACCAGGGCAATACGCGCCTGTTTAATCGCAAGCAGCATGAACGTACGCTGCTGTACCCAGAGCTTGCTCATTTCTCCTCTTACTGTAGGGCAGATTCAGTCATACTGGACGGGGAAATGATCGCACTTGGCGCCGATGGTAAGCCGTCGTTCCATGAAATTATGCGCCGGGATCTGATTCGTCGGACCGATCGAATTCAGGCAGCCTATGAAGCAGTACCCGCTACTTACATGTTGTTCGACATTGTTTATCTAAATGGGGAATGGGTTCATCGCAAACCGTTACAGGAAAGACTTAAACTGCTAGATCAGGTCATCATACCGAACGAACGGATTCAACTGGCTCCTGCCCATCCTGATGGACAGGCTCTATTTCAAGTTATGTGCAGTCAGGGAATGGAAGGTATTGTGTGCAAAAAACTGGATAGTCCATACACATTGGGCGGACAGGACAGACGATGGCTCAAGGTCAAAAATTATGGTGATATCATTGCCGTTATCGGTGGCTATACTTTGAATGGCGGTGTTATCAACGCTGTATTGCTGGGCCAGTACGATAAACAAGGACGGCTGCGCTATATCGGGCATGTGGGTACAGGCAAGCTGACTCGTGGAGATTGGCGTCAGCTTACCGAGCGCCTGATGCCTCATACCTTATCAGAGCGCCCTTTTATCAATAAACCAGATCGACATCAAGACGCATTTTGGGTGAAGCCTATGTTTACCGCCAAGATTCAATATAGTGAGTGGCGATGGCAAGAAGGACGTACTTTGCGTCAGCCCTCCATTCAAGCCCTTGTGGATCAGGGCATTGAACAGTGCATCGGACCCTGGAAATGACGTATTACAGATACTTTTTCAAAAAAATGCAGAACAAAGTTTGTATAAATCATTGCAACCAGTGGTTAATTAAATTACAGTTAACTAATTAACTACATCGAGGTGGATCGCATGTTCTTTTTTTTGGACTCCGAAATTCGTCAACTGGCCTATAATCTATTCCCAGGTGGCAATAAACCGATTGGTGTTTTGGTAGATTTATTTTCCATAACGTATGAAATAAGAAAAAGTATGGAAAAACGTTCGCGTGAGTTTGGTCTCTCCTACGGACAATATATTGCACTTTGTGTACTTTCTGCGCAAAGAGATGAAATGTCGTCTCCTTCTGCTTTGGCTGAAAAGATGGGTGTCAGCCGAGCAGCCATCAGTTCTATGGTCATTTCTCTGGAGCAAGAAGGATTCATTAATAAATACGACGATCCCAATGACAAGCGGGGAGTATTTGTGTCCCTGAATGATAAAGGAAGAAGCAAAATTCAGCAGATGGACCCTTTTTTTATAGGACTAGCCTCACGTCTGATGTCAGACTTTAGTGAGTCGGAACTCTGCCAGTTTCAAACCTATTTGTCACGCGTACGAGATGCGTTTGAAGATGTTAAAAGTGCGCGTCTAACCACCCCCAGCTCCCTCAGAGAGGAGAAAGACAAATGGTGCAAAGACTGAGACAACACCTGTTCGTCTAACTTGCCCGCAGATCTTCCAGCCGAGTGATAACAGCTTCCCAGTATTCGTCAATTTTCATGGTAGCGGATTCATAATGAGGAAATAAAAATAAGCCTCCTGCTTCCCTGCCTTCATGCAGTCGGGTTCAAGAGGCTTATTATTTATCATTACAAACTGTTAAAAGCTTCGGTCAATACAGGTACAATTTGCGATTTGCGCGATACGACACCTTTCAGAACTGCCTTGTTGTCATCCAGCTGTACATTATAGGCTTTTTCAACCGCCTGAGCTTGGCTTCCCAGCGCAATACCAATGGAATCACTGTTCACAATGTCTGTTACGACGAACAAGAACAAATCGAGATTTTTGGCCGCAATGGTTTGGGACAAAGCAGCTTCCAGATCAGCTTGACGGGACAACACGTCGTTTACGTCTACTGCGTTCACTTGTGCAATTTCCACTTTACGTCCATTCATCTGGAATTCTTTTGCATCCAAGCTTACTAACTGCTCAATCGTGTGCCCACTCAAATCAGCACCCGCTTTAAGCAGGTCAAAACCGTAACGTTCTGCATCCACACCAGCAATTTCAGCCAGTTCGCGAGCAGCGGCTACATCCTGATCTGTGCAGGTCGGGGATTTAAACAACAGGGAATCAGAAATAATCGCGGACAACATCAGACCTGCGATTTCTTTGGGAATGGCTACACCATTTTCCTTGTAGAGCTTGTTCAAAATGGTAGCTGTGCAACCTACTGGCTCAGCGCGGAAGTACAGTGGCTGGCTTGTTTCAAAGTTAGCGATCCGGTGGTGATCGATGACTTCAGTTACACGTACCTTGTCAATGTCCGTTGCGCTTTGCTGGCGTTCATTATGATCGACCAGAATAACGCTGTCTGTTTCAGCAGCAACCTGCTCAACCAGACGCGGCGCGCTCACTTTAAAATAATCCAGCGCATACTGCGTTTCTCCGTTAACCTCGCCCAGACGAATCGGCTCTACGTCCGCACCCAGTTTGGTTTTCAAATCTGCATAAGCAATAGCTGAGCAAATGGTATCCGTATCCGGATTTTTATGCCCAAAAATCAATGTTTTTGCCAACATAATCGACTCCTTCGCCTTAAGCATTTTACGTGATTGTGAAACCTCAACAATTCCAATGCAGATTATATCATTAAATCTCGCATTCTCCCATTCCCCTTCGAATGATTTCAAAAATAATCTAGTAAATTCATAACATTTCCATGGAATCTATATGTGAAGTTACTCTTATTTTTTCTAAAAATATAAAAAACATATAGTAATATATCCCACCAATATGGTAAGATATGCCTCAAAACTGGCAAGTTAGTCACCAGTGGTCAATTCTATTATTTTAGATATAAAGGGAGGCATGAGAACAACGGCAGTGGCTTCAAATCCTAGTATGTAGATATCATATTTTGATTGAAAAGAGGGAAATCTTTGAAAAAGCCGATCATTTTGCAAAAAATACCTGTCGTATCACTCGCTCTTGCCCTGACGGTAAGCTTATCTCTGCCGTCTTTCAGTTCTGCCGCTCCTGCGGATCTGTCCATCGACTCATTTTTAAAAGCTCAAGAAGCATTAACTATTGAGTCGGTTCCAGCCTTTATCTCACCTGAGCTGAGCACAGACTCCTCCCGTCAGGTCAGAGTCATCGTACAGCTTGATGGCGAGCCCCTAGCTGTGGACAAATATACGGCACGTTCTAGCGCCAAGGCGTTCACCGCTCAATCCGAGCAAAAAGCCGAATCTGCGATCGCTACTGAGCAAACCACATTCGTAGACCAAGCCGCTGAGCACGGTATTTCCCTTCAAGTGAATTACCAGTACAACACGGTGCTTAATGGACTGGAGGTTACCGTGCCAGCCAATAAAATCCCAGAATTGGCTAAACTACCAGGCGTTAAATCTATTCACGAAAACAAAACATATTATTCTATCCCCGTACAGGACCCGCCAACACTTACAGCCAATGAAGCCACTTATGACAATGCGCCACTAGACCAAATTGGTGTTCCTGAAGCCTGGGCCAAAGGATTGCATGGCGAGGGAATCAAGGTCGGGGTTATTGATACCGGTATCGATTATGAGCATCCGGATTTGAAAGAAGCCTACAAAGGCGGTTATGACTCTTTTGAACAGGACAACGATCCTTACGAGGAACCGTTCCTTGAAAAAGAGAATGATCCGTACGGCACAGGTTTTAGCGGAACGACACATGGTACTCATGTCTCCGGTACAATTGCCGGGAAAGCCGCAAATAAATCCTCGGATATTGTGCAAAAAGGAATTGCCTATAAATCGGACTTATACGTATATAAGGTACTTGGACGCAATACCAAAACCGGGCGCTCCTCCGGTTCCTCCGCACAGGTCATCGACGGTATAGAACGTGCTGTCAAAGATGGCATGAACGTCATCAACCTATCGCTAGGCTCGGATTCTGAAAAAGATCCTAACTCCCCAGATGCTATTGCCATCAATAATGCGGTACTTTCCGGGGTAGTCGCGGTCATCGCAAACGGTAACGCTGCACAAGATGGACCTTATTTTTATTCGATGGGTTCTCCGGCCACATCCCAGCTGGCCATTTCCGTTGGGGCAGCCACTTCCCCGAGTAAAAGCTTCTCGGGCACAGCCTCGGTCACCCGCGACTCCTATTGGGAGCCTAACGGTGAATTAAAGAAAACCGTAACTGCTGATGCTTATGCACATTACGATTTTAATTTGATGGGCTGGGAGACAGGCAGAGAAGACTTTGCCTCCGTTTTGGGAACTGCTCCTTATGAGCTTGTATATGCTAATTTGGGACAACCTGGTGATTTTGAAGGAAAAGACGTAGCAGGCAAGATTGTTCTCGTTTCACGGGGCAACTTGGCATTCATAGATAAAATTACAAATGCGAAAGAAAATGGCGCGAAAGCCGTGATCGTTTTCAATGGAAATACGAAACCTGGTGACATCACCAAGGCTGATTTAGGGGAAAGTATTTCAGGTCGCGATGACTACGTTAATTCGAATTTGGGTGACAGCTTTGACTTTATCCCAACCTTTGATATGAAAGGTAAGGAAGGCCGCGCACTGGCTAAACAAATCGTAGACAACGCTGGAGAAAAGTTCTCCGTTTCCTTTGGAGCAGACTATATTCGCACAGATCATGCAGGTAACACCATGGCCGATTTTAGCTCCCGTGGGCCCAATGGAGATGAACTGCTGAGCATCAAGCCAGACGTAAGCGCACCGGGTGTTGGCATTTTGTCAACGTATCCTGCCTTTGGCAAGTTCTATCCGGATGCATCTTATGCGCAAGCTTACAAACGCAGCAACGGAACGAGTATGGCATCCCCACATGTAGCTGGACTGGCTGTGCTGCTGAAGCAGGAGCATCCGAACTGGACACCTTTTGATATCCGCGCTGCTTTGGCAAACACTTCGGTTACACTCTATGATGAGGATAAAACCCAATATGATGTGTATTCCCAAGGTGCAGGACTTGTAAACATTGCGAATGCAATCCAGACTCCAGCTCTGTTGGAAACCGTTGAAAAGATTACGATTCTTGATAAGAACTTTAATCGTCAGGAAGTTGTGAATTACAATCCTTCCGCCAGCTTCGGGGTGTTACGACCTGGTAGCGATGCGAAGCAGATTCAGCTTCAACTCAAAAACTTGTCTGCTAACCCTGTGCAGTATGAAGCTAGCTATGTTTTACATGATAAGGTTACCTCTGACCCGACCAAGCCTATTGCAACACCTGATGTGAGCAACATTGCCGTTCAGTTGCAGGGGGTTGGCGCGAATGGATCTATCTCGGCAGAACCAGGCAAATCGCAACCGTTCTTCCTGTCTGTACAACCAAGTGCGAATGCAGCTACTGGTGTATATGAAGGAGAGGTTATTCTAAAAAGCGCTGGACAGCCGACACTTCATCTTCCGTTCGTTGTGCATGTCGGCACAGAAAATCCAACGACAGGCTTCGGCTTGCAGGACCTGAGTTTCACGAACCCGATTATTTATCCAAATCGTACAGGTGCGGATCGCACAACAGATTTGACTTTCCGTCTGACCACAGATAAAACCAATCAGATCGCGCTCTATGTATACGGATTAGATGATAAGCTGATCGGTCTGATTAATGGGATTGCTACTCCCAAGGACCAAGGAGCTAATGCTCGCCTCAAACAAGGCGCATATTCCTTTAAGGGGATTGACGGAAGCTACGTCGAATTTGATGACAATGGCAAACCGATTCTGGATGCGAACGGTCAGCCCGTTATTCAACACTTAAAAGATGGTGTGTACAAGCTGGAAGTCAGCTCCCCAGAACTGAATGAAAAGGGAGAAGTCGAACGTAATACCGCTGGTCCTAAACTGTTCACTGCCACG
The DNA here is from genome assembly GCF_006874425.1 of Paenibacillus ottowii. Classification (GTDB taxonomy): domain Bacteria; phylum Bacillota; class Bacilli; order Paenibacillales; family Paenibacillaceae; genus Paenibacillus; species Paenibacillus ottowii. Next base: position 187,193 of record NZ_VIJZ01000010.1, on the reverse strand, counting down.
AAATCCATCCGCGTGGATAATAGTGCCGCATCTGGTGGTAGTAGTGGCGGCGGAGGGGGTGGAGGTGGCGGCAGAAGCAATACTACACCTTCTGCTGTAGCTAACACCTCTACCCCTGTCGCTACATCTGCACCTTCACTGCAAAGCGTGGTGAAACAAGGACAAGCTGTAAAAGCTGTGCCTACAGCCGTTGCGTTAAACAATAATGTACAGTCACTGACAGTAGCTGATGCAGACCTACAGGCTGCCGTGACAGCAGCTGGCTCCAGTCCGACAGCTATTGTATTGTCGGCTACTAGCCAAGCAGGCCAAACGACTAAAGCATCACTCACTTCGGCACAGCTGGCAACGCTGGGCAAAGCCGCAGCAGGAAGCAACTTGATTGTGGGCAATACAGGTTCTTCCCTGGCATTGCCAATATCAGCTCTAAAAAATGCACCTCAAGGTGCAAGCATTGAAGTGATGATCAGCAGCCAGGCAGAGGCGAGCGTGACATTTACAAGCAAGCTTAAAGACTCGAATGTGATCGGCACCCCGGTAGGATTTGAGGCCAACGTTATCACGGGTGGCAAGAGTCAACCGCTCAAAGTTGCGCCAGGACAATTCATTACCCGATCCTTTACCGTACCTGGTCAAATTGATCCTAATACAGCCGGTGTACTTTATACGGCGAATGGAAATGTTTATCCCGTTCCATCTATCTTCACCAAGCAAGCTGATGGATCTACCGTCGTTAAGGTAAGTCGTCCGGGCTTTTCAACGTACGCAGCGGCAACACGCCCTGTAAGTTTTGAGGATATTTCATCATCGTATGCCCAATCGGAAATTCAATCGCTAGCGCATAAGTTGCTGATTAACGGAACAACCGACACGACATTCTCACCGAAGCACAACGTGACGCGTGCTGAATTTGCAGCCTTGGTCACACGGGCACTTGGCCTGACACCAGGTACCGCTGCACCATTCAGTGATATTCCGGCAGATAGCTGGTATGCCGGCGATGTGGCAGCCGCTTATGAGGCTGGATTGATTACAGGTCGCAACAACGGCAAGTTTGATCCGCACGCAAATATCAGTCGTCAAGAAATTGCTGTTGTGCTGGGTAAAGCAGTAGACTTGCTTCAAATCAAAACAACAGCCGACGGTCCTACACGCACACCGTATCATGATACTTCATCCTTTGCTGGCTATGCCAAGGACAGTATTGAAAAAGTAAGTGCGGCGGGAATTATTAACGGAGCGACGATTAAAGGCTCTTCCTACTTCCAGCCAGATGCACCTACAACACGTGAGGCATCTGCCAAGGTGCTGCATGTACTTTTACAAAAAGCTGCCCTCATTAACTAACAATTAAAAAAGCCCCTCGAGCCGTTATTTCACCAAAGTCGCGGTTCGGGGGGGCTGTTCTTATGTTAGACCATAACCGGCAATACTATACTGTCCCTGCTAAAGGCAGCGTTACTTTAAACACACTTCCTGTCCCCAGTGTGCTTTCAGCCGTAATACTCCCACCGTGTGCTTCCACGATGGATTGTGTAATAGCTAGACCCAGGCCCGCTCCGCCCGAGCTGCGTGTACGCGATTCATCTCCACGATAAAAACGCTCAAATATCCGCTCCAGCTGCTCCTTACCCATACCGGATCCATTATCACGAATTTGAATATCGGCCATTTTCTTACCCGCCGACAGGTTGACATGGATTATGCCTTTTTCCATATCGGTATGCTGAACAGCATTGTGAAACAGGTTAAGCACGACCTGTTTGATTTTATCGCTTTCTGCCAATACCTGAACCCCTGCCGTCATATCAAAAACCACCTGACGTGTGCCTGCCAGCATAAGGAGCTGTGGCTTCATTTCCAGTAGCAATGCATCTAGCGATATATCCTCCAGCTTCAACTCCGGTGTTCGGTCCAGCTTCGCCAACAATAGTAAATCAGAGACAAGCTTATTCATCCGCTTGGATTCACCATACATACTTTCCAGTGCAGATTGGAGTTGCTTTGGATTGGATGCTGCTCCACGAAGCAGCACTTCCAAGAACCCGTGGATGGATGTAAGCGGGGTGCGCAGTTCATGGGAAGCGTCTGCAATAAATCGCCGCATTTGCATCTGCAATTCGCGCTCAGCAGCAAAAGAATGCTCCAGACGCTCCAGCATGCCATTAAATGAAACCGCCAGACGATCCACCTCATACTGACCCTGCTCTGCGTCAAAGCGCTCGTCCAGATTGCCTGCATCAATACGTTTGACTGCCTCGACCATTCTGGAGAGGGGCACCAATGTGCGGCGAAGCACAGGAAGCATAAGCGCCAAACCAATCGCAAGTGCAATCAAAGACAATAAAATAAAGGTGCGGAGTTGATTAATCAACTGCTCTTGCATCGAATTCGTGGATACGCCCATTTGCAGTAATCCTGACGAACGGTCTGGTGGACCGAGCGGGCGAAACACGACCAGTTGCTCATTGCCCTGAGCATCTGTAATTAATTGATAGCCGTGACGCATGCGCTTGCTCTGCTGCATTGCTTGATACTGCTGAGAAGTGAGACGCGGCGGTTCAAGTCCATTTTCGTTGGACAAGCTCTGGAAGGTGCCGTCTATACCTATAGAAGCAAGCGACATATCCGGCCAAAACAGAAACGGCCCCGGTCGATTAATCCTCCGATTGATACCATCTTCGGGAGCAGCGTTCTCTTCCTCACCCTTTTCCTGTGAATCTTTAATCAGTAAGTCGGCCGGAATTGAACTCAGCTGTGTGTTCATAGCGTCTGCCCGACTGCGATACAGAAAATCTTTCATTAAAAAGTATTGGAGAAAACCGATCAATACGAGCAGCAAAGCCAAAATGAGTAAGGTTCTGGCCAAAAGCTGAGACCGGAGAGAACCGAGCGCATATTTTCTGCGACTTTTCCTCCCCGCTTTCATAACAGATCCACACGGTACCCAACGCCGCGCAGCGTCCGGATAACCCGATGCTCCTTATCTTTGAGTTTTTCACGCAAGGAACGAATGTACACTTCCACAATATTATCCTCGCCCCCAAAGTCATACCCCCAGACTCGGTCCAGAATACGACTTTTACTCAGCACAATTCCGTGATTCAACACCAAAAACTTCAATAGTTCGTATTCGGTAGGCGATAGCTCCAGCACCTGACTCTGATAGCGAATTTCTTTCCGCCGATCATCCACCTGAAAGGGTCCGTGAACCACTTCCCCCAGCAGGTCGGGGAACTGATTTCGCAAGCGCGCTTCAATGCGAGCCAGCAGTTCGTTAAAGCTAAAGGGCTTTACGATATAATCATCTGCGCCCAGCTTTAGTCCCTTTACCCGATCATCCACATCGTCCTTGGCTGTCAGCATAATGACTGCGATGTTATCCTCCGTCTCCTTGAGACTTTGGCATACCTCAAAACCGTTCATTTCAGGCATCATCACATCCAGCACTGCTACATGCGGACGAAACTCTCTTGCCAGATCGAGCGCATCACTCCCGTTCTCAGCGGTTCTGACTTCATAGCCTTCATTAATCAGTCCAAGCTCTAAAAATTGCAAAATATGAGGCTCATCGTCTGCCAGCATAATCTTAACTCCGTATATCGGATTCATTATTAATCTTCCCTTTCATATGGGTACATTTTTTCATGATTAAAAGTCGGTTCATGTTCACCTGTATCTAATATACCTGAATCCTGCCGTAAAAAAAGCACCTCGCCTCAGCTTTCAGCTAACGTTCAGGGAGCGCTCAGAACCCATTAAGGTACGTCTGGCATGATAATAGCAAGCCGGTAGTTCACCGGGCCAAGAACGGAATAAATACAAAGAAACTTTCACAGGGAGTGGAATGAACATGATTAAGAAATGGTTTAAGACCAGGGCGGACATCCCCCTGATCATCATTATGCTGATATCCGCATTTTTGAACGGATACAACATCTGGCAAGACAAGTACGTAAACACCTACTACACAACGGCAGTAGCAAGCATGCTGCAAAGCTTTCACAATTTCTTTTTCGCGTCACTTGATTCTGCAGGATCGGTAACGGTAGACAAACCGCCTGTCGTGTTCTGGATTCAGACGTTGAGCGCTTATATATTCGGGCTTCACGGATGGAGCGTAATCCTGCCGCAGGCGCTGGCTCAGATCGGATCGGTCTTGCTCATTTACTTACTCGTCAAACCAAGCTTTGGTACACTGGCCGCACGCTTGGCTGCCTTCGCCATGGCAACGACACCGATAGCCGTAGCGGTTAGCCGCACGAATAACATTGACGCTATGTTGGTCTTCACATTATTGCTCGCAACATGGCTGTTGTTCAGAGGGCTTAAAAACAGCAAAACCGGGTTGATCCTGGCTGCTTTCGCAGTCGTCGGCATCGCCTTTAACGAAAAAATGCTGCAAGCCTATATGATCGTTCCTGCGTTGGGCCTCTTTTATCTGCTGGATTCCAAGTATAACTGGAAACGAAAAGCAATAACGTTGGCAGGATCGGCAGGGGTCCTCCTGATTGTATCGCTCTCTTGGGCAGTCGTAGTGGACTCCACTCCGGCCGATGAACGTCCTTATATGGGAAGTAGCGGCAACAACTCTGTATTGAATTTGGCCTTTGGTTATAACGGCCTGTCCCGCCTGACAGGAGACCAGGGAACGAGTAGCAATCGTGACGGTCAACGCGCAGAGCAGAACAATAATGCTGCAACGAATAGGAACAATACGAACACGGATCAGGCCCAGACGGCTACATCATCCAGCAGCATTACCACTACAGATAGCTCTGGTGCCAATAGCATGACAGCAGGCGGCCCCGATGCAGGTGGTCAAATGCCACCGGGTGGATTTGGTGGGAACGGACAAGACGCCCCAGATGGAGATGGGCAAGGTGGTCAAGGCTTTCCTGGTGGTGGCCCGGGCGGAAATTCCGGTGGCGGCATGTTCGGCACTGGTGAAAAGGGACCTTTGCGGTTGTTCCAATCCGCCCTGTCAGGCCAAGCCAGCTGGCTGCTTCCGTTCGCAATCATAGCATCCATCGGTCTGCTTGCTGGCATTCGACGCCGTAATATCACACAGAAACATAAAGAAGTTATCTTCTGGCTTGCCTGGTTGATTCCCGCAGCTGCATTTTTCAGCGTAGCAGGCTTCTTCCATCATTATTACCTGATTATGCTCGCACCACCGATTGCAGCGCTCTTCGGAGCAGGATTCGTAGAATTGTGGCAGCAGTATCGTGAGCGTTCCAACTGGCTCTCCTGGATGTTACCTGTGGCAGTATTGGCAACCTCGGTATTTAGCTGGTTCGTTCTGCAAAATTACAACGACACCATCGGCAGCGGCTGGTCCATCGTGGTATTGATCCTGGGGATCGTCGGCACAGCGCTCTTGGTGGTATCACGAATGAAATCTGAGAAGTTCACAAGATACGCTATCATCGCAAGTGCACTCGCTATGTTTATCGGCCCTGTGTACTGGGCACTGACACCGATCGTCTACGGAGGTAACAGCATGATTCCACAAGCTGGACCAACTCAATTTGGCGGTGGTGGCGGAATGCCAGGCCGCAATGATGGCAATAGAGATCGAGGCTTCAATGGACAACAAGCTGAAGGAATCCAAGCCAATAACCAGACTAATAACGTAGGAAATTCCAATTCTGATAAAAATATTTCAAGCACGCCGACAAGTGCAGACGCGGAACAGAGATCTTCTACCCGCTCCAGAGGAATGGGTGGCCCGAACGGCAGCCAAAGTCTGGATCAAAAAACGTTGAGCTACTTGCAAAAAAATAACACAGGTGAAACCTATCTTTTCGCAGCAAGCAATTATTCAACTGCCGCTCCTTACTTGATCGAGGCCGGCCAAAAAGTAATTATTATGAACGGCTTTGTATCTTCCGATCCGGTCTATACCGTCGATAAGATCAAGGCGCTGGTCGAAAGTGGGCAAGTGAAATACTTTATGATTTCTGGTGGCGGCGGTGGACCGGATGGCGGCAACTCCGAAGTCAATGCATGGATCAAAGAACATGGCAAAGTAATCCCTACAGATGAATGGAAAACAACAACCACAGCAGAAACAAGTTCAGCAGTGAAAGCAACCGACAGCGTAAGCGACGCTACGAACAGCAACGCAGGCGCTCAGGATGGTCAAGGTGGATTTGGCGGAGACGAGCGTGGCGGAAGCGGTACTTTATACGAAATCACACTATAAATGAGGAGGAACTACGAATGAGTGAACCTATCCGTTATTCCATAGTTATTCCAATGTACAACGAGGAAGCCGTTATTACAGAAACCTATCGGAGGCTGAAACAAGTCATGGGCTCAATGGGCGAGCCCTACGAGCTGATCTTCGTCAATGATGGAAGTTCGGACCGCAGCGTCCAGCTCATCAAGGAATTCAGTCTCCGAGATGACACGATTGTATTGATTGATTTCTCTCGCAACTTTGGTCATCAGCTAGCCATTACCGCCGGGATGGATTATGCGGTGGGAGAGGCGGTCGTCGTCATTGACGCCGACCTCCAGGACCCGCCGGAACTGATTGTTGAGATGGCTAACAAGTGGAAGGAAGGCTACGAAGTCGTCTACGCCAAACGACTCAAACGCAATGGCGAAACTCGCTTCAAGAAATGGTCTGCCAGCCTCTTCTATCGCGTACTTAAAGCATCAACGGATATTAATATCCCGGTCGACACCGGAGACTTCCGTCTGATGGATCGCAAGGTCATAGATGAATTGAAACGGCTGCCGGAAAATAACCGATTCGTACGCGGTCTGGTCAGTTGGATCGGCTTTAAACAAACCGCTGTTGAATATGAGCGCGATGAGCGGCTCGCAGGCGAAACCAAGTATCCGCTAAAACGCATGATCAAGCTCAGTCTCGATGGGATCACTTCTTTTTCGATCAAGCCGCTCAAGCTGGCAGGTTATATCGGAGCACTTCTGTCCATGTCCGGCTTCCTGTATCTAATGTATGTATTGTTTCTTAACTTTTTCACCGATTCCTATGTGATGAAGGGCTGGTCGTCCATGATTAGCATCAGCCTGATCTTCAACGGGGTGATTCTGATTATTCTCGGTATTATGGGTGAATATATTGGGCGGATTTATGACGAAACCAAAGCGCGTCCACTCTACATTGTCCGTGAACGTCTGGGTGGACAATACGATAACGGTCCGACTCATGCTATGAAGGTCCCTGAACAACGCGATTCTCTGTATATGCAAGGAGCCCGCGACAGCCTGATTTCAGGTGGACGCACAGTGCGCGGCAACAGCGCGGTATATACTGGGCCTAAATCCGGTCATGGAGCCTAATCCAATGAAAAGTCGCATAGCCCAGCTGCTTCCCATGATCCGATTTGGCATCGTAGGTCTGGTGAATACGGGCGTAGATTATATCATTTTTATGCTGCTGGCTTGGGCCGGAGTGCCGGTCGTGGTGGCACAGATCATTTCGTATAGCTGCGGCACAGCCAACAGTTATATTTTGAATAGCAGATGGACTTTCAGCAAACAACAAGCAAACAACACGAATAAGGGCCAATTACTCAAATTTATCGTCATCAACCTCATCGTATTGGGGATAACCTCCTTATTATTGCAAGTCCTTCACACTGAAACCGAGCTGCCGCTTGCTTTAAGCAAGCTGATCGCTACCGCAGCCGGAATGATTATCAATTATATCGGGAGCCGATACTGGGTGTTCGGTTCCCCATCCTGAAAGGAAAGTGAATCTCTATGAGAACAATTACAAAAGCCGTGATCCCTGCCGCTGGTTTAGGAACCCGTTTTTTGCCAGCTACAAAAGCATTACCAAAAGAGATGCTCCCAATCGTAGATAAACCAGCGATTCAATATATTGTTGAAGAAGCCATCAAGTCTGGAATTGAGAGCATCATTATCGTTACAGGGCGTAATAAAAAAGCCATCGAGGACCATTTTGACAAGTCTGTAGAGTTGGAGCAAGTACTGGAGAGCAAGGGGAAATATGATCTCCTGCGTGAGGTTCAAAGCATCGGGGGCAAAGCCGTCATTCACTATATCCGTCAAAAAGAGCCCCTCGGCTTAGGACATGCGGTACGCTGCGCTCGTCAGTTCATTGGTGATGAACCCTTCGCAGTGTTACTGGGCGATGACATTATGAATTCCTCCACTCCAGCGATTCGTCAAATGATGGATGTATACGAAGCCACTGGCAAGCAAGTGGTCGGCGTACGCACGGTAGAAGAACAGGATGTCAGTAAATACGGTATTATTGACTCTATCCACCAGAATGGTCTTATTCATGAAGTCGGCGGGCTTGTTGAAAAACCCGCTCCGGCAGATGCTCCTTCACGGCAGGCCGTCATTGGCCGCTATGTATTGGAGCCGTCTATTTTCTCCATATTGGAAAACATGTCCACTGGAGCGGGCGGTGAGTACCAATTGACAGACGCTCTGCATCAAGTAGCATTGCAGAATCAACTGCTCGCATTGGAACTAGAGGGCACACGCTACGATATCGGTGATAAAGCAGGCTATCTGGAAGCGGTGCTTCATATGGGCATGCAGCGCGAAGATTTGCGTCCAATGCTTGACTCCATGATGCGGGAGTGGGCGCTTGCTTCCATGATAAAGTAGGCAAGTTTCCTCCTACCAAAATCCGATGATGTTGCAAAATCACGAAAGTAGCTGGTTAAGCACATAAAAATGTACAATGTAAGAGTACAGAGCATCGGAATTTGCGCGATCGCCCGCCCAAGCTAAGGAGGAAAGGAACCTATGATCCCTGAGGGAAATCTGCAAAGTAATGTGGATCGTTTCAATGGTTTTGCTGACAACTACGATCAGCACCGCCCAGAAGCACCATCACTCGTCGCGGAAATCATCAGCCGCTATCTGGATCGGAACGTAGAGCTAGTTGCCGATCTTGGTTGCGGTACTGGACTTTCAACCTTCATATGGAAAGACATCGCTCGACGAATCGTCGGCATCGAGCCTAACCCGGACATGAGAGGGAAAGCGCAACGCAAGCTGGAGAAAGCAGGAACGACAATGGCAGGAACTATTTCCTTCGAAAGCGGGTTCTCCAACAACCTGCCCTTTGAGGATGGCACTGTAGACGTCATTACCTGTTCTCAATCCTTTCACTGGATGGACCCTGAGAGCACGCTCCAGGAAGCAGGCAGGGTCTTGGCTCAAGGCGGCGTGTTCGCGGCCTTTGACTGTGACTGGCCTCCAGTGCTGCAATGGCAGATCGAGCAAGCTTATACAGAGCTGATCACCAAAGCGGATGCCATTTTGGAACAGGAAGCTCCTATAGAACAACAAGCTCACAAATGGAGCAAGGATCAGCATCTAGCTAATCTGCACCGTAGCGGTCAATTTCGCTATATTCGGGAGATTGTCTTCCACAATCGTGAGCAATGTGATGCTGCTCGTTATACCGGGCTCGCTCTTAGCCAGGGAGGGATTCAGAGCCTTTTCAAACTTGGTAATCGAACGCTTGATGACGATATAGCTCGCTTCATCCAGCTGGTAGAGAATCATTTTGAAGGCAGGACACTGGATATCCTGTTCAGCTATCGTATGAGACTCGGTATCAAGTAGAACAGAATCAAAACGTCGTGATGGTATTCTCTTCAGCTCAAGCCAGAAAAGACTCTCCTCGTCTCGTGAAAGCGAGTACGTAGGAGAGTCTTTTTCTTTCAATACATAGCCTACAACTATTTCCATACAATCCTTAATTGTAGTTTTGCTGTGTCTTCCACTTAGGAAGAGTGAACAGCTAGAAGGTGCGCCAACCGATCAGGATAGTCTGTGATGATGCCGTTCACTCCGGCCTCCAGCAGACGTTCCATTTCTTCTGGCTCATTCACCGTCCATGGATGGTAGACGACGCCTAATGCCAAAGCCTCAGACACCGCTTCTGGTGTGACCACTTGCTTGTAGGCATGAAGTGCTGTTGCCCCGAATTGGGTTGCATACTCCGCTGGGCGAACCAAAATCTCAATATATAGCGCTCCCGTCTTGATCTCGCTCGCACTCTGCGCGCAGAGTGCGAGCGATTCGTGATTGAAGCTGGATAAGATCACCCGCTCTTCCAATCCAAAACGCTTCACAGCGGCAATAACCTCTTTCTCCATCCCCGGATAGAGATGAATGCTATTTTTCAGTTCCAGATTGATAATGGTATCCGAGGACTGTGCCAGTTCCAGTAACTCATCCAGCATCGGTACCCGTTCGCCTTGGAATTTCTCATTAAACCAACTGCCCGCATCCAACTTATTCAATTCTTCCAGCGTAATATCTTTTACATCCAGTGGGCAACCTGTCGTGCGCTCCAGCGACTCATCGTGAATCAGCACCAAATGCCCATCTTGGGTACGCTGCACATCCGTTTCGATGCCTGTTGCTCCCAGTTCTAACGCGTGGCGGAAAGCCGCCATCGTATTTTCAGGACATACCCCCGAAGCTCCGCGATGTGCAAAATTAATGACCTTCCGGGTCATATTCACGATCTAATCCCCCCTGTCCATTCAAACAAGAACATTGTACTCGTTCATTGTTTGGGCTGTATTAAAATATTCGCCACAGTCGCCTGTCCTTCTACGCCGTTTGAACGATCTTTCCGATCCAATCCGAATAAAATGCATTTCCGTTCCGTCGATCAAATTCAGCTGCCGCAGACTCTGCCAGTGGTTTGAAGTACGCAATAATCTCTTCTAACGTACGTTCCTGTTTACCCCATTCAAAAGATGCAGGCATCCGAATCAGACGAAGTTTTCTTGAAGTATCCAACTTTTGCAGCAGCCCCACCATCGCTGCGTAAAAATACATTTGCTCCAATCCGCTCTCATAGTCCAATGCGATGTGCAAATGACGTTCCACCACTCCGATTCCTTCAATCGGATTGGCAACCGTCAAATACTCGATATGCTCTGCTATCGTTTTCAGGAAGTCACGGTCATCACGAACCAGGCGATAGCCTTTGCGATGCTGCTCCTTCGCTTGATCAACCTCGCCTTGACGATACAGCGGCAAAAGCACCTGTGAGAGCGTCACATGCGGCACTTCTGCACATCTCATCCGTCCCGACAAAATCGGCTTGGCCACGGCAAGCGCCTGCTCGTCTTCTCCGGTCAAGTAATAGAATCGCACCATCTGGCTCTGCTCACAGGCTTCACAATCACTCATACTGTCCGGCTCAATCACGCGGAACATATCCAGATACCGCCGTGCTTCATCCAATTCACCCATGTCCATCGCGATGCGGAATTTATAATAGTAATATGGACGCTCATTATACCCGTACTCGGCATAACGTCTGCGCATATCCTCTACCAGATCCTCGATTTGAGTCTTCGATATATTCGGAAAACTGCACACCTTCCCGAGTATCCATTTGTAATTCCATAACAGTTCAACGGGGTCGTACTCCTCTGGATTTTGGTCAAATTGACCCAGCTGCCATGAAAAAGCAATCAGCGATTTCAATGGATATCCGTTAAAAATAGCACAGTCTACAATCTCTCCCCGAATTTCATAAGCGAGCTCCTTCAAGCCTGAAGAATCGGCCAAGCGAACAGCCTCTTCCAGAATCGCCAGCTTTGCTGCCCCCCCGGGCATATCCTGCGCCTGCTCCATCAATTCATATATCGTCTCTTCCATTTGAATCCTCCTCTAGTTACGCAATTACGTGTTCTGTCCGTTTCCTAATCCCCAATTGATAAAATGCAGTACACTCCGGTTCATCAGCCCTAGCTCACTGCGGTTCATCGGATAGTGACCCATCATAAGCGCATTCACATACATCATTTCGGTCGCAGCCGTAATCATCTGTGTATCAGTAGCCTCAAAAATCCGCGCCACTACCGGGTTATTCAAATTAAAATATAAGGTTGAGTAGCCGGCGTTCTGCTGGACTCCTGCTTTTAGACTATCAAGCACATTGGAAAAAAGTGAAGTTGTCTCTTCAACGGTGTTTTCCATAGAGCGCAAGGTTAGTGCATCCTGTGAAATGGTATACAGCACAGGCAAGCTCGCAGGCTCAAAACGTTTTAACTCAGCGCGGCAACGCATCGGCTGCAAAGCAGCATCCATCACACGCAGCACACCGTAATACTTTGTATGCTCTTCCTGTGTCAGTCCGGTAAAAGAAAGAGATACGTCTTCAGGGCTAAGTCGCTCTGTGTGCAGGGTAGCGTCGACCCAATGCAGCCTTTCTAAAATTTCCGAATCATAGATATATCCGCCATTGATCACTAGCATGGATTGTGCTGCCGCCACATGCGTAATCTGACGATACTCATCCACGGTCGCCGTGTAATGGAGCGGACGTCCGCCCGCCTCTCGGATCAGTTCACTCAGCTCGCGCCGTCCAAATGTACTTTCGAAGGAAAACCAGCGATGCATAATCCGCAGAAATTCATCATCCTCGACCGCGAGCGCCTTCATGGACAGCTCGTGCAAATGAATCCAGTGCTGCAAGCGGTCTGGCTCATATTCCGCCATGCGTAGCAGTTCTTCGCGAATACAGGTCCCCAATTCAGAACGAACCGCATCAAGCTGCTCATTTTCATAAAAATATTCACGTGATGCCGTTGGTTGCAACTCATCTGTCCAAATCAGGCTTTTAATGAAAAATGCCCATTCTGGCAATACATTTTCCGCTTTGTCAGACACGAGCATATGCTTCAGATACACCCGATGCAGCCGCTTGCTGTTCAGATTAACACTACGAGGCAAAATGAATGCAATCCCGCCGGTTCTGCCCGATGTCGTTCGCAGCGGTATAAAATCACTGAAGCGCTCACCCATCAGGCGATAGCCTAAATCCAGCACCTCACCGCGGCGACTCCGTAATTGTTCCGGGTCCTGCATCCAGCTTGTCGATGGAAGGTTGACCTGTTTGGTCTCTCCGTCTACAGACAGCAGGACAGGATAAGGAAGCAAGGCTCCATAATAAAATAGGGAATCTTTCACCTGCGCTGGCTCATAATAAAACTCGCTCCCTGGCTTACAGCGCAAATAAATTTGCGTTCCTGTAGGCAGCTCAGTCTCTAATCGACGAATCGTATACGTCCCATCCGGCTTCCCTCTCCATTCCATAGAAATGCCTTCCTTCACCGAACGGGTCAGTACTACAATTTCATCGCTCACCATAAAGCAAGACAGCAAGCCAATTCCAAAGCGCCCGATAAATGAAGTCTCTGAAGTCAGCAAATCAGCTCCCTTCTTGGAAGATTGCCCGATGATCGACAGAAATCGGTGAATGTCTTTTTCCGACAATCCGATCCCGTTATCCTGAATCATCAGTACTTGCTGGTCCCCGGAACCGGATAGCTCGACGATGACTTTGCCTTCATAGTCGCTACTTTCAGAAGCTATATCATCAAGGGCATTGTCTTCTTTTAATGCTCTGCTTTCAGCGGTAGTCCTCCGCAGCTCCTTGCGAGCTGTGATCGCATCTGTTGCATTTTGTAGTATTTCACGTATAAACACTCGTGGACTGCTATATAAATGATTGGCCAAAATATCGATCATGCCGCCCAAATTCACTTGAAAACGATATTCGTCTGTTTGACTCATAGAGATCATCCCTTTCTCGAAATGCTACAGCCATCTTTTATTTAAAATAGCTATCTTTTAAAGTATAACGTGGATTTAAATCGGATTACACACCCTCATTTCAGATATCAATTCATTGACAACGGTATAACAGGGTCTTTTTTCACCCAGGAATATTAGCACTGGGTCTAAATAACTTCATAAAAATGTACGATGCACAAACACATAGTGATTAAGGATCATCTTTGCCTAGTTAAATTTAGGAATAAATATAATATTTATTGGAATTACCTCTTCCTTTTGAGCACTATATCGATGGAGGGACAAATGGCTCATTTTTATACAAAAGCCCGCATTGCTGCTCTTGTAGTAGCCTTACAAGAGAGAATGCGGGCTTTTTAGGTATAACCCAGTCCGTTCCTTTTATATAAAAGAATTAATGAGACTTAGCAAGACGGATAACGTTCCAAGAGGCTTTACCCAAATGAGCTTTTACAATTCCGTCTTCAAGCTTGGCATTGCCACCGTTATGAGGCGTAACCTTTTCACCAGCTGGGCTGTTGGTCGCTTTGAGATCATCATGCTCCAGTACGGTATGCTCGACAATACGGTAGCCCTCGAAACTGCGTACATCTACCGTCAGCTCCAGCGATTCAGACAAGTGGCGGTTCACTGCAAAGATAGTCAGAGCGTCTCCCTCTTCATCATAAACCACAGCGCTATCCAGATAAGGAATGTCCGTAAAGTCCCTGGAATCGTATTTTTCGGAATCCACTACAGGCATCAGCGATACCCCACGACCATAACGGGAAGCATGCAGATATGGATAGAAGATTGTTTGTTTCCACGCTTTTCCGTTATTTTCAGTCATGATTGGCGCAATAACGTTGACCAGTTGAGCCATACAAGCCATTTTCACACGATCTGCGTGACGCAAGAACGTAATCAACATGCTGCCAACCAACAATGCATCTTCAAAGTTGTAAATATCCTCAAGCTGCGGTGGCGCCACAGACCATGGATCGATTTTTTTGTCTGCATCGTTGGAGTGGTACCACACATTCCATTCGTCAAAGCTGAGCATTATTTTTTTCTTGCTGCGTTTCTTCGCTTTGATATAATCACAAGTCGAAATGACGGTTTGAATAAAATGATCCATGTCCATAGAACGTGCCAGATAATTAGCCGTATCATTGTCATGGTTGCCGTAGTATTGGTGGAGAGAAATATAGTCAGCCACCTCATACGTATGATCCAGTGTCGTTGCCTCCCATTCCGGGAACGTCGGCATCGTAGAGCTGGAGCTTCCACAGGATACAAGCTCAATGTCAGGATCAATCAGCCTCATGGCTTTTGCCGATTCTACAGCCAGACGACCATATTCCACTGCTGTCTTGTGACCAATCTGCCACGGACCGTCCATCTCATTGCCAAGACACCAGGTTTTAATCTTATGGGGTTGCTCTACACCGTGACTACGACGTAAATCACTCCAATAGGAGCCTCCTGGATGGTTGCAATATTCCACCAGATTACGTGCCGCATCAATTCCACGCGTACCCAGATTCACCGCCATCATCACTTCGGAGCCAACATCCTTGGCCCATTTAAAAAATTCATTTGTTCCTACTTCATTCGGCTCCACTGTTCTCCACGCCAGCTCCAACTGTCTAGGTCTGGATGCGACCGGGCCGACACCATCCTCCCAATTGTAACCGGATACAAAGTTACCGCCCGGATAGCGTATAATAGGAACATCCAGCTCTTTTACCAGCTCTTTAACATCATTTCGGAAACCGCTTTCATCACTAGTCGAATGAGTAGGCTCATAAATACCACCATATACAGCACGTCCGAGATGCTCTACAAAAGAACCATAAATGCGTTTATCGACTTCAGCAATACGAAAAGATTTGTCTACAATCATCTTTGCTTTTACAGCTGCTGCCACCTAAACCATCCTCTCTGAATGCGAAATAAGATCTGTTGTACTTTAAGCTAATAAGCCGTTTAATTACGGTTCCAGCATAACACACCGTAATTACCATGGTCAACATTATCATTAAATACTTAACATATATATTACGAAACTAATGATAAAAGATAAGCATTTGGTTACGTTTTCTAAATATTTTTTAACAGACCTATTGAACAAATAACCTTCTTTGCTTGATAGTAATAATAGATTGCGTTGAGCGGAGGGCCCCTAAAAACGATAGCTCGTAGAGGGGCCCTCCTAATTAGTGCGTACTATGGCACTATGCGCAAAATAACCAGCTCAGACTGCAATATTTACCTTCGTGCCCGCAGTCTTCGTATCTTTATTAGCCGAATCCTGATAGGCATTGATTTCTCGTTCAGTCCACACTCTGCTAGCCTCTGGATTTGCTTCCTTCTCACCCTTTGGCTCATCCTGTTCTGTAATCACCGGTGCATTATTCACTGCTTCACTGACGTGCTCATTGATATTCGCGGCGATTTCCATGATTTTACCATCGAGTCCTTCTGCCTTCTCATGCAAAGCCGCTGATTTTGCAGGGTTAGTGCTTTCCCAGCCCTTAGCCTCGCTTCCCAAGGTGATTTGTGCCATTTTAGCTATTTTGGCATTATTCAACTCGTTATGTGCAGATACAATACCATGCATGGTATAGGTGATCAGATTTTGCCTTTGCTCCTCTGCTGTCTTGGGTATATATTGTTCCTTTTTACCTTCCTGAGCCTCCTTTTTGCTGTCCTCATCCATGCCTAAAGCCTTTTTTTGTTCCTCCAGCGACTGCTTCTGAATGTTCTCATCAATTTGCTGAATCTGCTTATCGATCTCTTCCATTTCAGCCTTTACAGCTTCTGGACCAAGACCACGCTTGAGGGCATTACTTACGTAGTCTGAACGCCTCTCCACTAAATTTTGCTTCTGCTCTGTCAATTGTTGAATAATCTTGTTTTGCGGTTTGCCTATACTCTTTCTTTCAGCCTGAGCAGAAAGTGGATGCCGTATTTCAAGTCGGTTGTTATCTGAGGTGCGGAACGGCGATTGGTGAGATGATGTAAAAGATACACTCATCTTAAAACCTCCAATTCTCTTCTAATAAGTGATTCTAGAGGTATATCGGATTTTTTTGTATGTTTTTGTATATTTTATCATCATTTTCACAAATCCTTCATTCCTTTTCCACTGCCAAGCAGTCCTTTACCGTCTATCAATTTATTATATGTAAGCAACCTCTCCCAATATAACGCTGTCTATGTCCTTCCTCGCTGACAAATATAATATTTAAGTTACGGCGACAATGACCCGGATTTACAGACAAAAAAAATTCGTACATTATCCTATCAATATTGTCTAACTCATATAGAAAATGTCCAATATGAAGCCCAAAAGAGGGCCTCTGGAAGGGAAGCTCCGCTTTTTTATTATAGTCTACTTCTCATAAGGTAAAAGAACACCTCTGTTCGGATTCCCACTATTTTCTGGAGTTCCAATACACAGTTAACGTGTATCATTAGTAACTAGTGCTTTCTGGAATGTATGAATTTCATCAGAAAATAAATTATAGT
Source organism: Paenibacillus ottowii (assembly GCF_006874425.1). Lineage (GTDB taxonomy): Bacteria > Bacillota > Bacilli > Paenibacillales > Paenibacillaceae > Paenibacillus > Paenibacillus ottowii. The sequence goes on along the minus strand of NZ_VIJZ01000010.1, from coordinate 170,087 downwards.
AAAACCCTCTACTTTTAATTAGTTCTTGGTGGGTTCCTTCTTCTACAATCTGCCCCTTTTCCATAACTAAAATTTTATCTGCATATAAAACAGAGGTATAACGATGAGAAATGTAAAGGCAAAGCCTGTCCATAACATAATTTTGAAATTGGCGAAATACTTGTTTTTCTGATTCTGGATCAAGAAATGAACTAGGCTCATCTAGTACATAAACGTCAGCTTCTTTGAAGAGCGCTCTTGAAATCGCCATTTTTTGCCACTGCCCTCCTGAAAGCTGTACCCCCCCTTCGAAGTTTCTTCCCAGCTGGTGCTCTAATTGATTAGGCAAATTTCGTATTACCGAATCTACTCCTGTTTGTTGTGCCAATTCCCATATCCTAGTATCAAGTTCAAGATCTCCTATACTGCCAAAACCTATGTTTTCTCTTACTGAAAAATCAAATTGGACAAAATCTTGAAATATAACACCTACTTTCTTGTAAAGCATTTCTTTATTGTAATTCCGAATCGAGATAGAATTGATTAGAATATCTCCTTCAAATTCTTCATATAACCCCGTTAAAAGTTTTATCACTGTTGTTTTCCCTGATCCATTCCTGCCCACTAGAGCAAGAGGTTCACCACGCTTCATTTTAAAACTTATATCTTTGAGGGCTAATTCTTTTTGAACTGGGTAGGCAAATGAAACATTTTTAAATTCTATGCATTCTATTGTTGAATCAGCACATATATCTGATTCTCTTAGCAACATACTAGAATTCTCTTGTCTATGTTTTATGTTAAAAAAAGCAAATAATTCATCCAGATACAGATTATGGTCACACAATGAAATCAATCCTTGAGATACTGTGTTAATATTTTGATTAGTTAATAATACTGCTTGAACTAATGCATAAACACTGCCAACAAGTAATTTATCTTTCCATGTTATTTGTATAATCATGATCAAAGTAATGGCTATAACTAATGTACTTATCACTTGAAATGATAAGTATAAAGTGATACGTTTTTTGGCTAAATACTTATCTTCTTTATAGAAAATATCAAAAATACTCTTATATTTCGCCGTTAAGTAATCACTAAGTTGATACAATAAAATTTCTTTAAAAGACTTGTCATTAGTGAGTAAATAATTAATATACCTAGATTTGCGTTGTAAAGGAGCACGTTTTTTTTGGGCTATATACTGAATTTGTGTGAACCTCAATAAAGAATAAAAGGATGCTAGGGGAGAAAGAATGAGAATAAGTAAAATCCACCACCTGAACGCTAGTAAAATGGCAATACTAGAGCATAGTGTAACCATGGAACTTAACAAATTAATGAGTTCTTTATAGATCTGGATAGGTCTATCTATCGAGTCGTTCTGAACTCTTTTGAGCTGATTATGTATTTGCGGGTTTTCAAAATCCGAAAGATTAAATGTTGAAGTTTGTTGTACTATTAATGTTTGCAATTGATTTATTAGAGTAATTTGGAATAGTTTATCAGAGTATTCAATTAAACTTGAAATGAGCAGACCACTAAACATCACAAGAACTAAAGGGTAGACTATGCTTATTTGAAGCATATGCGATAATGGTCTTGTCTCTATTTCAGAAACCAAATACTGTATGGAAAGGAGATTGGCAATCGGGAGTATTCCTTTTAAAAGATAACCAATGATGATGATAATAAAATAGATAGGTTTTGTATTCCATAATAACTTAGTTAATTTCGGCCAATATTGGAATGAATGAAATATAGCTCTTATATTCAAATGGTCTGCCTCACGTTCCATTCATTCCATCCCTTTCTTTTATATCCACTATTATTGGTTCTTCACGAAACCTGTTATTATTTTAGCTCTCAGTCTCCCTGAATTGTATAGACATTTCCGGGATTTTTTCTGCGAACTTCCACAACAATATCACTTTTGACGCGTCTAAATGCGTCCACTTGCTCATTGGACAAATGAGTTGATTGCGGCAAAATAAAATCAATCCACTTACTAGCCCAATCCATTCCGAAATTAAACTCTAAAAGCTTATTTGAATAAATATTGATTTGAAGTTTATTATGATTTTGCACTATTATTTTCGGCTCAAACGATGACATGGAGTGTATTCGGGTGATTTCCAAGGTATAGCGAATCGGGTGTGTCTCCTTTTTTTTAGCCACGTGATACAGCGTTTCAAAAAGGGTGGCAAATTGCCTAGCCTGATACGAACTAATCCCCTTATACTCTACTTGTGTTTGTCCCACAGTTATTTTTTGAAACGACGATGTCTGTACATTCTCATCAAATAGCCTCTCATATCCCCATACGCCCATCAGTATACTACAAGCAAGGACCGTACTAATCCAAGGGATTATAGACTTTTTGCCGCCTCCGCGCCGACTGGATAACAATGTGCCTAATCCGTAAAATAATAAACTACAGCCTAAGAGTCCAAAGAGATTTCGCCAGTTGATCATATAGGGGTTGAATATATTCACTACAGGAGATATGTAACGTAACTTTTCATTAAAAGACCAGGAAACTAAACCTATAGGAAGGTAAAAAGCAATGAGAAAAGTGAAAGCCAACCCATAATGCTTTACTACCTGCCCCAGGAAGAGACCCAACATCGATGAAAAAACACTAGAAAAAAATACAATGATAACTAAATTCCATAATGATACATCAGCGAATGATTTCCATAAAAGTCCTACCATCATGAGCAAGAGAGGAAACGAAAGAATTAAAGAAACATAAAGCTGGTAAGCGATTAGACGATAATTAGGAAAGACAGAAATATATATATACGGTTCTGTATGATTACGATTGTGTATACTCGCAATCTGTAAAGAAAAGAAAGCCACAAACAACAAGTTGACACTATAAGTTATTGCAATACCTTCATTCATTATTAAATTGAATAAAAGAACCACACTAAAGGAAACGAGCAAGGTTACTGCTTGTTCTCTTCGAAGTAAAAGCTGTAGCCAGAAACGAACTATAATTCCATTCATTCTTGTACCCTCGCCATCCATAGATGATTACTGACTTTCATCAATACCCACATAAGCAAAAATAGGAATACTCGCCCAAAAGCAAACGACTGTGTGAAGAAATTGGAAATAATCCAATCTGGATTAAACCAGATTGAAATGTAAGGCAAGTTGATAGTAATACTGATTAAAAGGTAAACGATCATTACAATGTTCACATACAGTTGTTTACGTAAGAGCAAGTTCAATATGGCGGTAATTTGAACAGAATATCCCATAGTTGCTACACCTGCTACTGTTAGATGAAGCAGTATCAAGAATGGAGCCTTACCATGAGTCGTCCAATAAACCATACAAAATATAGATAAAGCGACAAATTGAAATAAGCAAACCACTCCCCATAATACACAACTCTTACAATAAAAATATTGGGCTCCTTTAGGCAATTTAGGCATAATAACAGAAGAAATCATTTTTTGCTTCTCGCCATCATAAAGAACAGAATACATTAACGGCATTAGTAATATGGTAAAGAACATTTGTCCATGATGCAAAAATATCCATAACGCGTTATTCTTATTCCCTGCTCCTAGATATAAAAATAAAGGAATTAAAAAACAAGAGAACGTTAGTGCTATAAAAAAAACTACACTTTTCTTCATAAGCAAAACTTCAAATTGAACTAGGGCTCTGATTACTTGTCCCATTCTGCTAACTCTCCTCCGGATCGGAAATGTACAGATACGCATCCTCAAGATTAGCCGTTTCGGGTGTGACTTCTGTACAACAATCTGGAGGGTCGTTACACAGTAATCGAGCCTGAATTCTTCCTTCCTTCCGCACAATGGAAGTGATTCGAGCTTGTTGGCTTAATTGTTCCAATTGACGCTTGTCAACATCAACCAACCACACTTTACCCTCGACAGTTCGAATCATATCGTCTATAGCCCCTTGGTACAGACAATGGCCTTCTTTTAAAACGAGTAGTTTGTCACATGTGCTTGAAACGTCAGGAACAATATGAGTAGATAACAATATAATCCTGTCTTCTCCATAATTTTGAAGCAAATTTCGAAAAGCAATTCGTTCTTTGGGGTCCAGTCCAACCGTAGGCTCATCAACAATTAACAACTTAGGCTGTCCTAACATAGCTTGAGCAATTCCTAAGCGCTGCTTCATTCCCCCAGACAGCTGTTTTATTTTCTTATCAACTTGATCGATAAGTCCCACCTCAATTAATCGCTGTGATGTCTCCTCTTGAATATGATGTTTACCTTGAATACCTTTTAAAGCCGCAAAATAGTTCATGGATTCCAAAATAGTCACATTTGGAAAAAAATCAAAATACTGCGGCAAGTAACCTAGTAAAGAACGAATAGCATCAGGTTCTTTTTTCAAAGAATGTCCGAATATTTCAACTTCTCCTCGATCGAATCTAAGTAAAGTGGCAAGGATTTCCATTAAAGTGGTCTTACCCGCTCCATTGTCTCCGAGCAGTCCGAATATACCATTATCAATGTGAAAATGAAGCTCATTAAGTACTTGGTGAGAACCATATGACTTACTTAAAGCTTGAATATCAATTGTCAAATGAGGCATCCTCCAATAGTTGCTCTCGCTTCCGCTTAGCAGAGAACAGGTTTTTCTTGTCTTCTTTAGTTAATCGTAAATACAATTTCATACAATCCATTATTGCACTACGAGTAAAGTTACAGTATTTATCCACTGGCTCATTAATTGAACCACTAAGCACCATATTTTCTTGAGGACAACCTCCACCACATAGATTCTTAGCCCAACATTCTCCGCATACAGTTCTCTTCTCTAAACGCATCTCACTAAGCATGCTACTCTTCTTTCTTACATCCATCCCTTCCCTTACATTCCCTAAAGAATAATCCTTTTCATTAACAAAGCGTTGACAAGGATAGAGATTACCATGCACATCAACGGCAAGCATATGCGAGACCGCCCCACAAAAGTAATCTCGCTTAGAAGAAGAATGAATCATCTTCAAGTATTTTAGAATGTTCGAAATTTGACGTGCTTCCCCATATTTTTTTGCCTGAAGCAAAGATTCAAAATGAACAACCAATTTGGTGAATTCTTGTGCATACTTCTCAAAGTCTTCCTCACTAAGCATCTCGACTGCAGGATACATCGCAACATGGCGAATACCAATCCCCATTAAATGTGTAAGTGTATGAGTTATATCCAATTGTACTGGTGAAATCGTAGCTCTTGCTGTTATGGCACCTTTTTTTCTTAAACTTTCTGTTCTATTTAAAATGATTTCATAGGTACCTTTTCTGTTCTGATAATATCGATTGAAATCGTGCGTCATTTGATCACCATCTAGACTTATCTGAATAGAAACATGATGATCTAATAAAAAATTTTCAATTTCTTTGGAAAGCAACGTGCCGTTCGTTGTCATACTATATGTAACACGTTTATTTGATTTTTCTTCTTTTAGCTGAGTATAGGCTACAACTTCTTTAATAACTTCAAAATTCAGAAGTGGCTCCCCTCCAAAAAAGCAAATATTCAGTTTTTCTTCCTCACCAGAATGATTAAACAGATAATCAACTGCTTTTAATGCGGTCTGTGTGTCCATCCGTCCTCGATCATTATATTCTCCGTCTCCTCCATAACAGTAAGAGCATCTTAGATTACACTCTTGAACCAGCATAAGGATTATAGATGATAAGCTTACTTGCTCATCATTGTAACTTCCCGATCCCTCTTGAATAGACAAATCTTTATTATATATAACCGATGCTTCCTTTAGGCTGGCTAATAACCTATCTACCTCTTCTCTACTAGAACGATGCTTAAGTAATTCATATATTTCTTCAATTTCCTTACCTTCGCTATCACATATATCTACTACGACATCGTCAATCTGAAAAAGCCCATTTGTTTTTATATTATATAAGTATAAATTTTCGTTTTCTTCTATGATTTTGATGGGGTTCATTTTAAATGGAACACTAATCACCATTGATCACCCTTTCAAAGTTAGAAAATAGGAGGAAGCCCAAGAAATTCAGTTCTCAGACCTCCTAATTGAATGCCTTGTGTTTAAAAGCTATCGTTGTGAGTGTTACTTCAATCAATCGCTATCATTATTAGTACACCAATGGCCACTTTCTTTGCTACAAAACCAATCGGTAGCATCACAATTTACACAACGATCATGGGTATCACATAAAACACATACCATAGGGGAAACACTACCTTCAGCTGCTTGGTTAATAGGATCGAACAATTTGAATCACCCCATTTTTTTGTATTTTTTTATTTCCTTTCCAAAATAATCATTTTTCTATTGCATTTCAATACTTTTTTTAAAATAATTGTATAAAATTTGTTAACATATCATTTTTGAAATATATTCAATTAAATATAATAAAAGTATAATTTCTTTATCGAAAAAGCTGGTCGTTGTTAATGTAATGCAAACCTTAATGATTCTGAAGGTCGGAACTTTTATTCACCTACGTAACACGAGATCTGAATTCTAATCTTCGTTCTCCCGTTCTCATATATAAAAAATGATGCGGCCTTTTAGGAAATGAATGTTAACTAGCAGGCCTTTTAATTTTTCTATAAAACAAGAACAAAAAAAAAACGGAAGACCTCTTTGGATTAAACTTTGAGGTCCTCCGTTTTTTTGCGTTCATTAATCAAACTATAACCCTATTTAATACCCGAAATCGTATAATTCTCGATAATATACTTTTGGAAAATAATGAAGATGATCATGATCGGAACGACCATGAAGGTCGAGCCCGCCATTTGCAGGGCAAATTGGCTTTCGTTCTGTCCCTTGAGCAGGGACAAACCTACGGACAAGGTGTACAGCTTTTCATCGTTCGCAATAATGAGCGGCCATAAGAAGCTGTTCCATCCGCCGATAAAGGTCAGGATGGCCTGCACTGCAATAATTGGCGTCGAAATGGGCAGCACGATTTGTAAAAAGGTGCGGAACTCCCCTGCTCCATCCAGACGTGTCGCTTCCAGCAGTTCATCCGGAATATCAGACATGAACTGCCGGAAGAGGAAGATTGCGAACGCGCCTACCAATCCAGGAAGGACAATCCCCAGCATAGAATTGGTCAACCCCATCTGGTTTAGAATCAAATAGACGGGAATCATCGTCACTTGGCCCGGAATCATCATGGTTGCCAGTACCAGATAGAACAGGAAACCTTTGCCCTTAAACTGGAATTTAGCAAAACCATAACCTGCCATGGCGTTAAGGAATAATCCGAAGAAGGAAGCTAGAACAATGATTAGTGTATTCGTCAGATAGGTTCCAAACGCCATGCTATCGAACAGGATTTTAAAATTATCCAGAGTAAAATGCTCCGGCCAGATGGTTGGAGGGATTTTGGTCACCTCCCCCTCTGTCTTAAAGGAGGATAAAATCATCCACGCAAAAGGCAGCACCATCAACAGACCTCCCACAGTCAGGAGAATCGCCACGAACCATTGAAATGTTTTTTCACCACTGCGCGTATTGGCGCGGGCTTGCTGAACAGCTGTTTTCACGTTCATCACCTCTCTCTATCAGGACTCCGCTTTATTTTGCAAACGGAACTGGATCAGCGTTACCGCGATGATCGCAAAGAACAGAATGAACGATCCCGCCGCGGCATACCCGAATTTACTAAATTGGAAGCCGTTATTGTAAATGAACAAGGATGCCGTCAGCGTGCCGTCCAGCGGTTTCCCTTTGGTCATGACAAAAGGTTCCTCGAAAAATTGCAGCCAACCGATCATCGTCGTGATGGACACGAAGAAAATAGCGTAACGAAGCTGCGGAAGCGTAATATAACGAATTTGCTGCCATGTATTGGCCCCGTCAAGCTGGGCCGCTTCATAATAAGAGCCGGGAATCCCCTTAATAGCAGCAATAAAGATGATCATGTTTAAGCCGATACCCCGCCAAACCGCTAACACAATCAGCGAAATTTTCGCTACTGTTGGATCGGTCAGCCATGGGACGGGACCCAAGTTCACCAGACCAAGTACGTAATTGAATAATCCAAGCGTCGGATTATACAGATAGCTCCAAACGACTGCGACCGCAACCACATTCGTTACAGACGGCAGATAGAACACGACGCGGAATACCTTAAAAGCACGTGATTTACCCATGTTAATCAGGATCGCAATGCTGAGTGAAAATATCAGCACTAGCGGAACACCGATGATGACGAAAAATAGCGTATTCCCAATCGACTTCAAAAAAGAAGGGTCCAAAAGCACGTTCGTGTAATTTTCCAAACCTATAAAGCGAATGCTATCAAAATTAACGAGTCCAGACAGATCCATATCCGTGAAGCTGATCACAAGCGCCAGTAATATCGGCAATAGCGAAAACAGCGTTAGCAGGATGATGGAGGGACCGATAAACAAGTATGGCGCAAGTTTCTGCGAGCTTCCTTTCATGCCTTCACTCCCTTTGACAATGACAGATACGGATCATTATTTTTTCATAATACTTGCAGCCTGCTGATTAAAGTCATCCATTTCCTTCTGTACATCGGCATGACCGCGGTAAATACGCTCGAAGCTCTTGATGAATTGTTGGGAAACCTCTTCCCATGCAGCCAGTTGCGGCAATGCTGCGGAATGATCCAGCTGTTTGCGAATCGTCAGAAGCATCGGATCACTCTTCAGCTTGGCATCTTCCCATGATTTGGTAGCCGCAGGCAAGTTACTGGATAGATCCATCCATTTCAGCTGTGTTTCTGGTTTGCTCATGTAAGCCAGGAATTTAGCCGACTCCTCTGGGTGCTTGCTGAATTTCATAATGGAAAGGTTGGCTCCACCCAAAACGGACAGGTTGTTTACTTTGCCAGGAAGCTCCGCTATATTCCACTTACCTTCCAGTTCTGGTGCCTTGCTCTTGATTTCTTTAATCATAAAAGGACCGCTGATAAACATTGGAACGATCCCCTCGCCCTGTAAACCTTGAACGGAGTCAATTCCAATATCCACTGCATTAGATCCATTTTGGAAAAAGCTATTCACATACTTTACAGCATCTACAAATGGTGGTTGGTTGAACAACGGATTGCCCTGCTCGTCAACCAGTTTGGAGCCGTTCTGGAGCGCAAACATAAAGCCCATAGACTGCTCCTTAGCACTAAAGGAGATACCGTACTTGCCTTTCCCCCGAGCCGCCAGCTTTTGCGCAGCATCGGAAAGTTCTTCCCACGTTTTTGGCGCTTCATTGTATCCCACTTGTTTCAATAGATCGGAACGATAGAATAAAACTCGCGTTTCAGTGTACCAAGGTACGGCGACCGGTTTACCTTCAAATTGAGCCGTACTCACAGCGCCCTTGAAGAAATTTTTTGATTCAAGCTCAGGGTATTTGCTGATGTAAGGCGTGATATCTGTTAATGCACCCGCAGATGCTAATTCCGGCACCCATGACGTACCTAACTGAACAACATCCGGGCCGGATTTTGAGGCAACCGCTGTGAGCAATTTGTCGTGAGCGTTATCCCACGGCAACGCCTGTACATCAACATGAATATCCGGATTTTCTTTCTCAAAATCTTTTACGATTTCAGGCAGCAGCTTTCCTTCCGCTCCCATGCCCCATAAGGTGATGGTGGTCTTGCCATTCGCATCTTTGCCGGATGAATCATCCTTGGATGAACAGCCTACCAGCGCGCCTCCCAGTAACAAGGTGCTTGCCAAAATGATCCCCAACGTTCTTTTCATCATACGAATTCCTCCCGAGATGATCAGTTTACTGATCATGCAATATGATAAAACGGATTCAAATGCTAGAGTTTTGCAGAAAATCAATAGTAACTTCCCATAAATAATATATAGATCGAAATGGTCTGTTTCGTCTATATATTGCGCTTTGGAGCGTTTAAAATCAAATTCTGCAAAATCCTTGTACACGTAAAAACATAGCATTTAAAGCATACAGTTGTAATAATTATGTTTAAAACCTAAGGACCATACCCATCAATAGAAACGTTTCGATAGTCATTATAGAACAAATTGAAACCGTATTCAATAGGGTTATTATATTTTATTTCTCCTGAATCGCGGCTTTTTTTCATTCGTTTCATCTTTATTACGCTATTTATCCTATATAAAAGCTCCTATATTGGATTTGACTCTCCTTTTGAAAGCGTATATAATCCAACTGAGTTCAGAAATAGAAACGTTTCGATTAATGATAAAACAGAAGATTATGCTTCTATACTAGCTATTAGCCTGTTCAGCACTTTTTTGAATCAACTTTATCCAAAAAATCTCATGAATCTGAAAAAGAGAGCTGTCGACCAACAACACAGCTTATGGAGGATTATGATGGAACAACACCTGAATTCCTTTCTACAAAACATGACGCTTGAAGAAAAAGTCGACCAACTGCTACAGCTTGTGGGTGGCTTTTTTGAAGAAGCCGGCACAGAGGGCCAAATTACCGGGCCTATGGCTTCTCTCGGTATCACAGAACAAACGGTCCACAATGTTGGTTCTGTGCTCGGTCTTGCAGGAGCCCAGGAAGCGATCCGTGTTCAGCAGGCTCATTTGATTAAAAACCGCCTAGGTATTCCACTTTTAATTATGGCAGATATTGTACACGGCTTCAAAACGATTTTCCCGATCCCGCTGGCCATTGGCTGTTCATGGGATATGGAGCTGGCAGAGGAGAGCGCCACCATCGCTGCCCGGGAAGCAGCTGTATCCGGTGTTCACGTCACATTCGCTCCTATGGTCGATCTGGTACGGGACCCACGCTGGGGCCGTGTGATGGAATCTACTGGAGAAGACCCTTATCTCAACAGTCAATTTGCCCGTGCGTTTGTGCGCGGATTTCAGGGTAAAGATCTGACGAAGGATACCGAGCGGGTAGCCGCATGCGTGAAGCACTTTGCTGCCTATGGAGCTGGTGAAGGCGGGCGGGATTACAATACCGTAGATGTATCGGCATGGCAGCTGCGAGAGTATTATCTCCCCTCCTACAAAGCTGCTTTGGATGAAGGCTGCGAAATGGTGATGACGTCCTTCAATACCGTAGAAGGCGTGGCCGCAACGGGCAATAAGCGTCTGATGCGAGATCTGCTTCGTGATGAATGGGGCTTTAACGGTGTACTCATTTCAGATTGGGCCGCGATCAAAGAGCTTATTCCTCACGGCATCGCCGAGGATGAACGGGAGGCGGCGAAAAAGGCGTTGCTGGCAGGCGTAGATATTGAAATGATGACCTCCTGCTATAACGGACACCTGCCTGAGCTGGTTCGCAGCGGAGAGCTGGATGAAGCGCTCGTTGATGAAGCAGTGATGCGTATATTGAGGCTTAAGCAAAGGCTGGGCTTGTTCGAAAATCCGCTGCGCGGCGCAGATCCTGAGCGTGAGCGTGAAGTTGTGTTCTGCGAAGCCCATCGTGCGGTTGCTAAAGAACTAGCGATTAAATCATGCGTGCTCCTCAAAAATGATTCTGTGCTTCCATTGAATCGCAATCAACATATCGCGTTGATCGGACCTTTTGCAGAAAGCGGCGATATCTTGGGCTCTTGGTCGTGGAGCGGTTCACAAGAGAAAGCCATCCGTGTTGTTGACGGGTTCCAATCCAAAATATCCTCCTCGTTGCTTACGGTTGCAGTAGGATGCTCTATAGACGATATAACAGAGGAGCAATATGCAGAAGCTCTGCATGCTGCCAGTCAAGCAGAGATTATCGTATTGGCGCTTGGTGAGCGCTCGGATATGAGTGGTGAAGCAGGCAGCCGTTCGAATATTCGCCTGCCGCAAGCCCAGTTGGAATTGGTGAAGCGCCTGAAGACACTGAACAAACCCATGGTAGCCGTACTGTTTAATGGCCGTCCATTGGATCTGCACGGCGTCATTGAAGAAGCAGATGCTGTACTGGAAGCCTGGTTCCCTGGTGGCGAAGGCGGCGCGGCGATTGCCGATTTGTTATACGGCGATGCCGAACCTACGGGGCGTCTGACGATGTCTTTCCCGCAATCGGTCGGACAGGTGCCTGTGTATTATAATCATTTTAATACAGGACGTCCGCAGTTAGATCCGAACACAACAGAACGTTACGTGTCCCAGTATCTAGATATACCGAACGAACCTTTATTCCCGTTCGGCTATGGTCTGAGCTATACCGATGTAGCCTATAACAGCGTACAGCTTTCCGGCGATATCCTTATTCCCGGTCAAGAACTGACCGTTAGAGTACAGGTAACGAACACAGGAACACGTCCAGTCGAGGAAACGGTTCAGCTCTATGTCCGTGATATCAGCGGGGATACGGTTCGACCAATGAAAGAACTGAAAGATTTCTGCAAAGTCCTGCTTGCCCCAGGCGAAAGTCAGGAAGTGGAATTTACATTGACCGAGCCTCAGCTGCGCTATCATCATGCAGATTTGAGTTTTGACAGTGACAGCGGTGAATTCGCCGTCTTTACAGGACCTAACAGCCGAGATACTACTGAAGGCCGTTTTCGGTTAGTAAAAGAAACAGGAAAGTGAGGCGTTCCCTTTGATGAATACAAGTCTGGATCAAAATATTTTGCTGCGAGCCGGAGACCTGTCCTTTACCTTCTTAAGCAGCGGTGATGTATACAAGATTGCCCACGGCTCAACGATGATCAACCAACTGTTGACCAATTCAGTCGATGGTTCCCTGAACAATCTGTACTTGAGACTGTATCGTCCTTCCGGTGTAAGCATTACTCCTCTGCTGGGAGTTCGTTCACCTGGCGTAATCCGACAAACAGATCAGCAGATTATTTGGGAAGGTTTCACTGCCGGTGTAGGCTATCAGGTGACCTTCACACTCAGCCGCCTGGGAGTATGGTTCTGGGATGTAACCCTACAGGGCGATGACGTTGAAGCAGATATTGTGTACGGTCAGGACCTCGGCATTGCCGATACCGCTGCTGTACGCAGTAATGAAGCTTATTTGTCTCAATATATTGACCACACTGTCTATCATGATGAACAAAGAGGCTATACCGTTTGTTCCCGTCAGAATCAGCCGCAAAATCAGGCATTTCCTTACATTCAACAAGGCTCGTTAACCCGCACTGTCGGATACTCGACAGATGGGTTTCAGTTCTTTGGACTTTCTTACAAGGAAACGAATGAGCCGGAAGCACTCCGCCGCGATTCGCTCGCCAATGAAGTGTACCAATACGAATTTGCTTATACAGCGCTGCAATCTGAGCGGGTAAAACTCGCCGGGGAAGCTCGCTTTACATTTTACGGTCTGTTCCAGCCGAACCATCCGGCCGCAGTGACGAAGCTGGAGTATCAGGAGCTGGTGACCAAAGCACGTGAAGAAGTAGCGGCCGTGCTAGCGGACGCTTCCGCGAACATCATCCCAGCGCGCATCGCAAGTGAGTTCCAGGCAGAGCGCGTAGCTCCAGCGCAAACCATCGGTGAGCCACTGTGCACACTGGATTTGACCGCTGCCGAAGTGGAGCAGCTTTTCCCAAAACGCCAGGAAGAAGAGCGGGATGGTGATGAACTACTTTCCTTTTTTACGGAAAGCTATGAGCATATCGTACTCAAATCCAAAGAGCTTCGTGTAGAACGTCCTCACGGACACATTTTAATGGGTGGGCATTACTCTGGAGGTAAGGAAGAAACCATTACAACGACCTCCTATATGTGCGGGGTATTCAATTCCCAGCTCGTGATCGGCAATACGAATTTCAACAAGATGATCACCAACGTACGTAATGCGCTCAATATTCCCAAGACATCCGGTCAACGTATCTACGTCGGCATTCAAGGAAAATACCACCTGCTCACCATGCCTTCCCTGTTTGAGATTGGCTTTAATTATGTGCGCTGGTATTACAAAACGGCTGACGATACATTCATTATTACAAACCATACGAATGCTGATCGCCCGGAAGTACGGCTTCACTTGCGTTCAGCAAGCGGCAAAGCTTACCCATTCCTGATCACTCAGCAAATGTCTATGCATGTGAACGAATATGAGCTTCCGTTTCATATGGAACGCGAAGGTGACGACCTGCTCTTTAGAGCTGATTCCGCTTCCCTAAGCGCCGAGGCTTATCCGGATCTTTTGTACCGAATGCATGTAGCAGGCGCTCCATTACAGCAGGTAAGCGACGCTCACGCACTCCTGCGGGGCAAGGCTTCACCTGATGCATCCTTGGTCGTGCTGGAACTGGGTGAGAGCAGCGAATGGACCTGCACGGTACAGGGTTGGCTGCATGGCCGTTCGTCCGGGAAAGACCCAGCACGCAAGGAGCCTCACGCCTCCTTTGAGGAGGAGCGCGAGCGCTACCGGGAATATTTTGCCGAGCTTATGAATGGCTTCCATCTGACACTTGGTCAACAGGAAACGAGCGAGCTATTCCGTGTGAACGCCGTGGCCTGGTGGTACACCCACAATATGCTCGTCCACTACTCTGTACCTCACGGTCTGGAGCAATACGGCGGAGCAGCTTGGGGAACACGCGATGTATGTCAGGGACCTGTAGAATACTTCTCGGCGGTGCAAAAGTTTGATGAGGTTCGTTCCATTTTGCTAACGGTATTCAGCCATCAGTATGAAGACACTGGAAACTGGCCGCAATGGTTTATGTTCGACAACTATACTCACGTACAGCAAGAAGAAAGCCATGGGGATATTATCGTTTGGCCGCTCAAGGTATTGGGCGATTATTTGACCGCGACCCGTGATTACAGTATTCTGGAAGAAAATGTTCCTTACACCCATCGGCATACTTTCGATTATACCAAGCAGACCGCGACTCTCATGGAACATGCCCTGAAGGAGATCGAATATATTCGGGAGAATTTCCTGCATGACACGTACTTATCGGCTTACGGTGACGGCGATTGGGACGACACCCTCCAGCCAGCCAATGCGCAGCTGAAGCAATACATGGCGAGCAGCTGGACGGTCGCACTCACCTACCAGGTGGTTCGTAACTTTGCTGCTGCGTTGGAGCAAGCTCCAGCCAACGTAGTAAGCGGAGCTGATAAGATCGCACAAGATTTACATCAGATGGCGAACGGCATCCGTAAAGACTTCAATCGCTACATGCTGGAGAGCGGAATTATCCCAGGCTTCGTATATATGGAAGAGCCTGGTCAACCTAAGCTCATGCTCCATCCGTCCGACACCGAGACGGGAATTCACTACCGCTTGCTGCCGATGACACGCAGCATGATTAGCCAGTTGCTCACGCCTGAGCAAGCATTGGCTCATGAGCAGCTCATCCGCGAGCAGTTTCTCTGCCCGGATGGTGTGCGTCTGATGAACCGTCCTGCACAATATGACGGTGGTGTGAGTTCGCACTTCAAGCGCGCAGAGCAAGCGGCCAACTTCGGACGTGAAGTCGGACTGCAATATGTACATGCCCATATCCGCTTTGTGGAAGCGATGGCCAAGTTAGGACGCAAGGATGACGCTTGGCACAGCCTGAAGCTCATCAATCCGGTCGGCATCCGTGCGACCGTACCGAATGCCGACTGGCGCCAAAGCAATGCCTATTTCAGTAGCTCGGATGGTAAATTTAAAACCCGCTATGAAGCACAGGAGCGGTTTGGTGAACTACGGGAAGGAGCCGTCCCCGTCAAGGGTGGCTGGAGAATTTATTCCAGCGGTCCGGGAATCTACATGAATCAGCTCATATCCAATGTTCTCGGTATTCGTCAGTCAGGCGAGGACCTGATTCTGGACCCTGTGTTGCCGGACGATCTCGACGGATTGGAATTTAGATTTTCCTTTGCAGGGAAACCCGTCACTTTTGTCTACCGCATGCTGCAAGAGCATACGAACGGTGAGCAAGGACGTGCAGTATTGAACGGAGTCCCTCTGGAAAGCGAGCCCGCTGATGATAATCGCTACCGTTCCGGTGCCTTGCGTATCAAACGTGAGACCTTCGAGCAGGCATTAGCAAACCATGACGGTGTGCACCGTCTGGAGATTGTTTTATAGAACTGAATGATATCGTAAGCAAAATCAGGTATAGCAACAAAGGGTTGGCGATCTTACGGGATCGCCCTTTGCTGCTTGCATGTAGAACTACGACATTTGGAATAGATATGTGGTTAATAATGCATATACAATAGCACATATAAGACGGACACAAGGAGGTGACGCTGTGGTCAGCATTAAAGATATCGCCAAACAGGCGGGCGTTTCCATATCTACCGTTTCATACGCTTTGAACGGTAGCGATAAGGTAACAGAGGAGACTTGCGCACGTATTTTGGCCATTGCCAAAGAGCTTAATTATGTACCAAATGCCGCCGCACGCAATCTCAAGAAAAGGCAAACCAAAATTATTGGCGTTTTCCTCACAGATTTTCGCGGAGACGTTTATGGAGATTTACTGTACGGCATCAAGGAAATTTTAAACCGCAAGGGCTATGACCTCATTGTATGCAGCGGCAAGCAATCTCATCGAATGCTGCCAGAACGCATGATTGATGGAGCCATCGTACTGGATCAGACGTTTGATAGTCAGGAGCTGCTGAACTACGCCGAGCGCGGACATAAAATTGTCGTATTAGACCGCGAATTGAATCACCCCAACATTAACCAGGTGTTGCTGGATAACAAAGCAGGTGCCGCGCTCGCAGTAGAGCATCTCTTGGAATTGGGACACCGCAAGCTATATGTTGTGACCGGACCGGAAGGCTCTTATGATTCATGGCAGCGGATGCAGGCGGTCAAGCAGACCATTGAGCGCAGCGGTGTCGCCGAGATGGTCGAAATTGGCGGCAATTTTGAGAAATCCGGCGGTGAGCAGGCGGCCGAGATCATTTTACAGCATCAGGCTGACCCGGATTCGGAGCCTGTAGCCGTATTTTGTCTCAATGATGAAATGGCCGTAGGTTTTTACAATCGAATGGCCCAGTCAGAGCTTACCATTGGCAAGGATGTTCATATCGTCGGCTTTGATAATATCGAGCTGGCGCAATATATTCAGCCCCGGCTG
This sequence comes from Paenibacillus ottowii, assembly GCF_006874425.1. Classification (GTDB taxonomy): domain Bacteria; phylum Bacillota; class Bacilli; order Paenibacillales; family Paenibacillaceae; genus Paenibacillus; species Paenibacillus ottowii. The sequence goes on along the minus strand of NZ_VIJZ01000010.1, from coordinate 153,126 downwards.
ACCACGATAGACTATTCCAAACGCAAATGGGGCGCTGTAGCCGCCGAACAGGTTCTCAAAATCATTGCCGGGGAAGACGTGGAGCATGAACGGTTGTACGTTACGCTTGTCCAAAGAGAATCGGCAGGCGCAGCATCCATCTTCCAAGACCAACAGAATCCCTGATGAACAGCACAGAGGTACCCCACCCACCAACTCCAAAAAAAGAACTTCCACTGTCCCAAAAATGGGTTGGAAGTTCTTTTGGCTGTACTTATTTAACCTAACAAAACCTCAATTAAATTCACCAACGACCTTAAAGGATTTCCAATCGTTCGCCCTGTCTCCAGCTCCACCTGTAACGCAGCGTCGACCATGGATAACTGTGCTACAGCTAGCCCTCTGCCTGGATCAGCTTTCCTCAGTTCATGCAATGAACGAACGAGCAATTCCTCATACTCATCTTTGCGTCCCTGCATAATCAGTTCAAAGGCGTTCTCCACCACCTTGACCTCTATCAAAGAAGAGAGGTTCGGCTTGCCTAACAGACTGGCCATATGATAAAGACGCTTCATCGTCCCCTCTACGGTAGCTGGATTCGTGAAGACCAAGGTGCGTGGCAGCAAATCATCGCATATCTCATGAAAAAAGGGCTCATCCAGTGCGACTATTGGTGTAGACATGGTCCCTTGAACCTTCTCCGCCAAAGCGATATAATTCGTGCACGTTATCAAAATAACGTCTAGATCGCTTTGCGACATCCATCTCAGTTGCTCCTCTACCTTGCGACTGGCATCATCTGCAGAAAAATGCGGGTCCGACGAAACCCGGCGCATAAGTCCCGGTTCCACAAAATGTACCAGCTCCACCTCATAAGAAGCAAAAGCTCGTTCCATATAAGCTATATTCGAGTGATGCGCATGCAAGCAGCCCACGCGTTGCTTCAGGTCTTCCACCGTCCAACCCCCTGATGTGTTTGCACCATTTTAACAGGAAGCGGACGGTCTGGACAGTGCCAATCAGATCACACTATAAGCGCATTTTCTAAAATTTACCGTTCGTATTTTTCCACTCTGTTTTAGCTGGAATCTCCTGAACTACATCCCAATGCTCGGCTATTTTGCCGTTCTCCACACGGAACAAGTCATAAACAGCGGCTGAGGTTCCTTTAGGAGATTTCAATTCACTTACTACCAGCACGAAGTTGCCTTCTCCAAGAACCATATGCACCTGATCATATCCAAAAGACGCTCCCTGACCCGCTGCGGTTAATGCCTGCTTCAGACTGGATACACCGTCACTAAAAAGAGGATTATGCTGAGTATACTGATCCCCATTATAATAGCTTTCCAAAGCTGCACGATTTTTGCCAACCAGCACGTCATCCACAAACTTGCGGATCAGCGTTTTGTTCGTCTCCGTTTGATTAAGATCTGTGATTTGTGTTGTTCCGTCAATCATAGTGTGTCCGCTTGGATTGTTTGGAGCCGAGTCCTGCATGTTGTCCCAATGCTCAACAATTTTACCATTGCTATCGAAGCGGAAAATATCAAAAACAATGCTCGTTTTCCCTGCAATAGACTTTTTATAATGTACAGCTACATGATTGCCGTCCTGAATAACCCGCTGAATTTCAACCAGCACGTTGGCTCCCTTCGATTGGCTAATCGCTTGCAACAAGGCATCTTTCCCGCTAGCAAAGCTCGGATTATGCTGAATATACTGATCTTTGCTGATCCAAGCCTCGGCTGCTTTTGTATCACCCGTTTCAAAGCTCTTAAGGATCTCTACAACCTTATCCTTATTGCTTACCCCGATTTGCAGGGTTTGGCTCGCCGGGTCCCACATCACTTGCTTGCCCCACGCTTCTTTGACGACATCGACTGGCACATAGGTTACCCCTTGCTTGGTCAAGATGGGAGAGGTGGACAGTGGTACCTTAATCCCGTTAATCTGCGCTTCCGGATTGCCTGACACCAGAACAACGGTGGCCTGGTCATATCGAATGGTGGTACTTTGACGAGCTGTATTGAACGTAACATGCTTGGCGTCCAGCGGAATTCCTAAACTGGATGCCAACTGTCTCAAAGGAATTAAAACCTGCTTATTTCTCACAATAGGTGCTATGTTGTAAGCCTCCTTCTTGCCGTCTACCCAAACTTGAATACCCGTAGCAGGTTTTGCGTCGGCTGCTAAAGCCGGTACAGCAGAAGTCAGAACAAGCAAGCCAGCAATCGCAGCAGTAACCGTATGTTTTTTCATGAATGTAAGCCCCTCTCAACCTGTAAAATAGAATGTGGAACATAGTCTCTTTTTATGTAACTAATATAGTTGCAGTTAACTACGAAAGTATGAACTCTTCCCCACCTACCTAACTTTAAACCCCATTTCAATCATTTGAAACCTAATAACCCTTCTTTCCTTCTTTGAATTTTTATACTTATAACCGTTGCCACGCAAGCACAAACCTTCGAATAAAGGATATGGAAAGCCATAACAATGTATGATCATCTTCACCGTTTTATTTAAATAGCATGTACTTATAAAGTTAGTCCCGCCAAAAAAGCGGCTCCTATCGCCAAGCGAATGAAACGCTTTGGGAATAGTAAGCCGCTGTAACCTCATTAATATTGGGATACAGATAACGTCCTCCGAAACTTGATGAAGCTCCCAATCCGCCAGATCGAGATATACACCAGCGCCATCGTAATGGCCAGCATGCTAATTTCGCTTGTACCCAAACTACTGAGATACTGGGTCAAAACGACGCGAATCAAAATAATGGCGATAATAATGTATTTGAAATATTGGTTCGGCTTGGGATAAATAAGACCGTCATCCCGTTTTTCATACGCCGTATGCAGCAAAATGACATAGCCAAACAGAACCCCTAGCAGCCCGGCGACCAGCAGCTCCCAAAAGGCGGGAAGCGCATGCGTCTGACCAGGAATATGCATCAATTGATATAGGGATACCATCATAAGCGGGAAAGCGATAAACAGGGGGAGCAAAATCCGGAATCCGTTACCTTTTACCGGACCCCTTCGTCTTTTGGTTCTCAACCAGATCATCAGCCCCACCAGAACCGCCATCAAGGCATATATGAATATTGTCGTCATGGTGAAATTCCTTTCTGTTATATAATCACTTATCTAAACTAAAGCGACAGCTTTTTCTCCAGTAAATAAGCATTCAGTCGAACTAAGACATATGCAACCATCCAACTGATCAACACTGCGACCGGGAAATGCCAAGTAAAGGGAAACCAATGTCCGTTTTGGACACGATCAAACTGCTCATAAATCCGCAGATCGCCTGACCAATAGAAAATACTCCCTCCGCCCATCAAAAGAATCCACAGGATCGGGCTAAGCGGCCGCAAAGTGCTGTATTTAGTGCTGGCCGTTAGCAGACCCACCGCAATAACCAACGGAGTAAAGCCGATAATCATCACAAACCAGTTCAAGCCGGCTAGCATAAAAGACGCTGTATCCGCAAACGTATAAGCCTGTATGGTCGATGAGATAAACAGCGCGTATAGAGAACCTACCACAAACAGGATCAATATCACGACAATGGTTTGTAAAATAGCAGCAATCCATTTGGCGCTGATCAACCACATACGCGGATAAGGAAGGGTCAGCCACCAGCCGTAGGTATCATTTTCCCATTCTCTTCTGAGTGTTCCTACACCCATAAAAACGATCATGTACGGCAGGCCCAGGGTGACATACCACAGCCTTGTCAATTCGAGTTGGTTGTGAAGCGCAAAATACAAGGAAATCGTGAACGCCGCAATTAGAAAAAATGAGAAATATACAAGCCTCCACGATCTGGGCAGTCGATTGCTACTTTGCTTTCTCCAGCTTCCTTTATTTCGAAATTCATGGCGTATCAAATCTTTGAACAGCCCGGATGAGTTCACGCCTTCCACTCCTTTTTATACAAATTGCGGAACACCTGATTCAGCGAGCCATGCTCTGCACGCAGATCATCTGAATCACCGGACCATATCACTCGCCCGCGGTCCATCATAACTGTGTAATCAAACAAGCCTTCCACTTCCTGAATATCATGTGTGCTAATGAGTATAGATTGTTGCCGGTCCTCCAAATAATCAATGATCCCTGCTATGATCGCTTCTCTAGAGAGAACATCAATACCTACAAAAGGTTCATCCAGGATCATAAGCGGTACTTCTCGTGCCAGACACAGAATCAGCAGCACACGTGCCTCCTGTCCGCGGCTCAATCCAGCCATCTTCAGCCCCAATTCCACGTCCATATGTTCAGCTAGTTTATAGGCATCCTTTATATTGAAGCCAGGCAAAAAGGATTTCCCCCATTCCAGCGTCTGCTGAACTGTATGATTGGGATACCAGCGCGCCCGGTCAGGAAGATAGGATATGCCCCGGTTGGTTTCCCAGCCAGGCTGTTGGCCCAGTACTTGGAGCTCGCCTCCGTCCAGCTGAATTAACCCCGTAATGGCTCGGAAGAAACTGGACTTCCCGCAGCCATTGGGCCCTAGCACGCCCACAATACGTCCTGCCGGAATGACGACATCCAGTTGGTCCAATGCTTTTTTACTGCCATATTGCTTTGTTAGCTGCTTTGCAGTTACCACAGACTCTGTCATGCCTTTTCGCCTCCTTCCTCGTGATCTTCGTCCTGTCGGCTTTCTATATAATGCTGTATATCTTCCCAGGATAATCCCAGGCTGCTCATCTGTCCGAGAAACTGGTCTATATACGTCATAGCCAATTGTTCGCGAAAGCTAGCAATCCGTTCACTGGACGAAGTTACATAAGTGCCCAAGCCGCGTCGCTTCTCAGTCAATCCGTCCCGTTCCAGTTCCTGATATGCCCGCATCACAGTATTCGGATTCATACGCAATTCCTGCGCCAGATCACGTACAGATGGCATTTTGCTTCCCATTTCGATCTCTCCTTTAGCAATGGAGCTTCTTACTTGATTTAGTATTTGTTCATATAATGGCTGGCTAAAGTCAATTAAAAATCGGAACGAGCCAACCCGTTGTTCTTCCATGGGTATTTCCCCCTAATCGGCTGTTTCTATCGTGCCTGTAGTGTATTATATCACTTAATACACATAATACAAGTGCAATTCGTTAAAATGCTAGTCTTGCCAGCCAAATTTCATTCAGTAAATGCTCAGCTTGCGCTCAGATAGCATTCAAGTTAATCCCTTATGATGTACCACGTACCAAACAAACCAAAATGAAAGGTGGAAAATGAAGATGAAAAGCACCAGGAAGGCAATTTGGGCTGGAACGATGGCGTTGGCATTTTTAGGAGGCGGAGCGCTATACTCCACAGGCGCAGCCCATGCTGCTTCAACTACACCTGAGAAGGCTCCCGTAGCAAACAAAGCACAGGCACCTAAGGGTAACCCCGGCGATGCTAATGGTCCACAAATGGCAGGAGGAAATTATGCTGAGAATAAAGCTCTCCTGAAGCTATTGAAATTGTCCTCCAGTCAGTTGAATACACAGTTGAAAGCTGGTAAGTCTCTTGCTACGATCGCCAAAGCACAAGGTGTGAGTGTAAACTCCGTGATTGATGTGATGGTTTCGGATATGAAATCGAAGCTAGTTACGGAAAAACAAAACGGCAAGATTACCGCAAGCGAATATAACCAACGTGTTTCCAACCTGGAGCAAATGATTACCGATATGGTGAATGGCGTTAAGCCTTCCAAGCCACCAGTAGACGGAGAGAAAGCAGATCCAGATAAAGCTCCTGCTAATGCTAAAGCAGATACGACCAAGGCTCCTGCCAAAACCAATGCCACGAAAACCTCTGCTAAGCAGAAATAGCTACAGCTTCTGTGTCTTCCAAAAGCTGTAGCCTGATAAGTCACACTCATAAGAACCATTTGTTCATCTGTACAGCCACTCCATCATAATAAATCTCCATCCGGCTTCCCTGTACTGATCGAGAAAGCAATAAGCCCGTCCTCTGCTCCGACACACAGCAGAGGACAGGCTTATTTTTCATGCTCTTTATACAACATGTGGTAAACTGGCATAGCCAGAGGATACATTTTTCATCCTGATTCAGGTAAAAGGAGTATGTAATGAAAATAAATAAACAGGAATTTGATGTACAAGAAATGCGCTATACCATCAGATCGGCTATGGTTCAAGATGCAATGAATTTGTCTGAACTCCGCTTACGGATTGATGGAGAGACTGAAAATTTAGACAGAGAGAAGGGGGAAGCATTCATAAGTACAGCCGGTTTTGAACAGCTTATTCAAGCCGATACAGAGAATGACAAAAATCTATTTTTAGTTGCGGTCGTTCATGATAAGGTCGTTGCATTCTCAAGATGCGAAGGCCATGTGCTGCGCAGATTTGCTCATAAAGTCGAATTCGGTGTTTGTGTACAAAAGGACTATTGGGGTTATGGGATCGGGACGAACCTTTTGAAAGAATCTATTTCCTGGGCAGACTCCAACGGCATCCGCAAAATGACACTACAAGTTTTAGAAACCAACAATAAAGCTATTGCGCTTTATAAAAAGCATGGATTCGAAATCGAAGGGGTGTTAAAAAACGACAAGATTCTTTCAGATGGTCAATACTACAACACCATACTCATGGGAAGAATTCATAACTAAAAAAGATCCTGTCCACAGGATCTTTCATCATCTCAGCGCGGTATTTGCCCTAGTAGCGATAATCATCGTAGGGATTGCGATTGCGATACTGATCCCGCGGCTGTTGGGCTGCGGTAATCATCAAAAATATGCCTGAAATCAAGTGCATTAACCAGCCCACAAATGGAATCCACCCAATAACTGAGGTTACAATCCCTAAAACAGATCCATAATACGCCTCTTTATTAGTCACCGATAGCACCAACGTTACAATGTGAAAAATCAACATAAAGAACAATACAGTATACGCAGAATTTACGACGAGCAGCCCGCCCAAAATGGGAATAGCAAAAAATAGCTCCAATCCGCCTGTAATCCATTTTAATGTTTTTGATGGTGTCATTGTTCCACTCTCCCAATGCTGTTTCATTCCATAAGTATATCCTATCCCTATGCAGGAGGACATACATATTTTACCAATTATATGCTTCCATAGCGACGATTCAAATCTTTCGAATGAGCTAAGCCCTGGCTACATATATGTGAGAGAGAACGAATTTCGTAATTTTTAAAGGGAGGAGCATTATGGGATATTATATTGAAGTGGAACGTGGCGTTAAGCTGTATGTAGAAGATATAGGAGCAGGCATCCCTATTCTGATGGTGCACGGTTAGCCGCTGGAGCATCGAATGTACGAATACCAGGTTGCCCTGTTGCCCGCTTACGGATACCGCTGTATTCAGGTTGATCTCCGAGGATTCGGGAAGTCTGATCGACCCTGGCATGGGTACAATTATGATCGATTGGCAGACGATCTCCTGGCTGTGATAAAGACCCTTCAATTATGCCATGTACGGCTGATTGGGTTTTCCATGGGAGGAGCTATTGTCACGCGCTACATGAGCAGACACCGGGGATGGGGTGTTGATCAGCTGATTTTGATCGGAGCCGCAACGCCTCGATTCACCCCAACCAGCGACTTTCCCTATGGCACTCCTGTTGCTGAGGTAGATCAACTCATCAAACAAGCCTATACAGATCGCCCCCAACTGGTAACATCCTTTGGCGAAATATTGTTTGCCAATCCTGTCAGCCAGAGTTTACGTGACTGGCTGCGTGATCAGGGCTTTGCGGCTTCGGTCCATAGTATGGCTTGTACTTTGTACTCACTGCGTGACTCCGATTTACGATCTGATTTGCCATGTATACACGTACCTACGTGGATTCTACACGGTAAGCTAGATCGGGTCTACCCTTTCCCCTTAGCGATCCAAACTCAACAAGGAATTGCCGGTTCCAGGCTCATTCCTTTCGAACGAAGTGGTCACGGTATATTCTATGAGGCGCTACCTGAATTTAATTCTACCTTACTGAGCATACTATCCCCATCCTCTATACAACACAATTGAAAACCTATTCATATAAAAACAAAAAAGACGCCTCAGCGCCGTTAGGGCTATGGGGCATCTTTCACTACAAACATGAATCCGCTTAGGATTGTTTGGTATGATTAAAGCTAGTATTATTTAAAACAGCCAGTTTTTTCTCGCCCTTCACCATGGCAGAACCGCAAATGGGGCATGTCGGCTCGACAGAAAAAGCGAAGTTATCCCGCATCCAGCCGTTGCATGTATCACTGGCGCAATTCCAGACAGTTGTCATTTCCTCAGGAATTTCATCCATTGGCTTTTTCCGTGAATTGTACATAAACATCCCTCTTTCTTCATGATTTATAAAGCGATAAGATGTAATCAGTTCAAAAACGGTCTTGTGAACAGATAAAAACAAATGCCCCAAACGCTATGTTCGGGGCATCTGAAGTAGGCTGTAATTTAAAATTACAGTTTTACAACGTTCTCAGCTTGTGGTCCACGGTTTCCTTCAACTACGTTGAATTCTACGCGTTGGCCTTCGTCCAAAGATTTGAAACCTTCGCCTTGGATTGCGGAGAAGTGTACGAATACATCGCTTCCACCTTCAACTTCGATGAAACCGAAACCTTTTTCTGCGTTAAACCATTTAACTGTACCTGTTTGCATGGTATTACCTCCAAAATATATTTATATGACCTTTATTTTTTACAAATAAAAATTCACATATTGCACAAGGTTATTTCAACCTAAAACAATAACCCTCTACAATATGTGAATCTCAGGTCACAATTTCAATATACTCATATTACCATAAGTGTATTGAAAACGCAAGCACTGGTGAATTTAATTTATGTAGAGTGCTTATGTCATCATTGCTGCTTCAAACTGTTTTCATTAGAGAAGAGCGAGTCATTAACTCCTACTTAAAACATTATATCCGCAATTACTTCTTATTATACCAGTAATCAAAAAATAAATATACAAAAATTGCGCAGGAGATGAACTTGTGGTGAAGAGCCCATCCCCTGCCTTTAATGCTCATTTTAATTACAAATCCGCCAGTGCTTTAATTTCCTCTGCTGTCAGCGCTTTGTTATATAACTGTACCTCATCCAGGCTGCCGTTAAAGTAAGCATCAGCGACAAAGCGACTTTTACCGAGATAAGCCTCGCTCGTCAGCAGCTCATTTGGGTTAAAAGTGATACTGTCATTTACGGCTACTTCTTCACCATTTACATACAGTTTCCCTGTGTTCCCCTCTAGTGTAACTGCTACATGCGTCCACTGGTTTAGAGGCAATGATGATTTGGCAAGCAAACTTTGATCCGTACCTTCATGGATTGTAAACTGGAGCACACCACTTCCTTGGGAAGGGGTGAGGAACATATGGCGAGCCTGACCGTTGCCAAAGTCAAAAATCCGCTGCCAAGCTGCTCCGCCCTTCCAGTTCACCCAAGCGGAAAATGTAAAGTCCTTTGCATCTGTTACCATATTGGGGAGCTGCACGTAGCCATCCTTGCCATTCAGGACAAGAGCACCACCAAGCTTCCCGTCTTTGTCCCATGTGGCACCCCCATAGGCCTTACCATCGAATTGATTGTATGTGCTGTCGACAACCGAAGTTCCTTGATTCTCACTCCACGAATAGCGTGCGAGCTCAGGACCCTGAGCCTGCTCGGGAACAATGGCTGTAAAGCTTTTCTTTGCTGTAGCTTTGTCCTTTTTAATAGTCGCTGTCAATGTAACTGCTGCAGGCTGGGCACCGACTTCTGGACGGTATACTTCACCTGTGACCGAAATAATTTCTGGACGGGAGGATTCCCACGAAATAGTAGTATCTTGGGCAGCCTGAGTAGGCAGCGTGAGATTATACAAGACGTTGCTCGTGTCGCCGAGACTCAGGTCCTTCTGCACCGCAGTTACAATCTTGCTGGCCTTCAGGTCAGGCTTTAGCGATCCCCATACCGCAATACCCCTGGAGGACAGTGCGGTAAAAGCAAGCGTTTTGGCTCCTGTGTCTGGATCACGGTGCCGCAGGAATACCCCTTTGTACTTCGTACCATCTGCTATAATCTCTAGCTGATTCTCTGCCCCCAGCTTCCATGTGCCGTTCACATCACCAGACAATTTGCCACCGCGATCCAGACTAACAGTCACGGCTTGCTTAATATTGGCCGATATTTCCTTCCCGTGATTTACATACGCATATTGACCGATGACATCTTTCTCTGACAGTTTTTTCAGCGAATCCTCATCTCCTGAATAGCGATAAGGAGCAACTACAGGCCAACCGTCAGCGTTCATGAACATTTCGTGTACCCGCACTTCAAACTGCTCGCCTCTCCCCGGAAAACGGGAGTGAAAAATGACAAAATGCTTTTTCGTCTTGGGATCATAATAAGCCGAGTTGTGTCCGGGAGATACATAGCCTGTACCCAGCCCTGTTCCCGGATCACCAATTTCTCTTGGAATCAAGTAATTACCTATTAATTTGACACCATATGGCTCAATGGAAGCGTCGTCAAAGAGAGGTTTGTTAGGATCCGCCTTGACCTTGATCATGTCGTTGCCCTCAGCATCGTAGAACGGACCATTCGGTGTTTTGGACCGAGCCACACGCAAGTTGTATCCGCCATCCGCTGACAATCCGCCATAGGACAGGAACAGGTAATAATAGTCGGTTTGTGGACTGTATTGTATGTATGGCCCCTCCATACGAGCATGGTTACCGCCTGTCAGCTTTTTCCCATAGCCCTGCCCAGGTAGAGGCTTCCCTGTTTTTTCATCCATCTGCATAATAAAAATGCCTCCAGAGTAGGAGCCGTATACCATCCACAGCTTGCCATTTTTATCATAGAAAGTGTCAGGGTCTACGGCATTGGGATGCTTGGTCGCGTCATAGATCGTCCCATCTTCACTCGGTTGACCCCACATGCCGGATTTTAGAAAAATTCCTTTATTCTTATAAGGTCCTTCAATTTTATCAGCAACCGCTAGACCCATAGCTGAACGCGGGGAGTCACCTTTGCAAGCATTGTAGTACATATAGAACTTGCCATCCGCCAGTTGAATGACATCTGCTGCCCACAGCGTATCTGTCTGCGCCCAATCCAGCGCTTCCTTTAATTCCTCTTTGACGTTGGGAATCAATGCATTACCATTCGCCACGCCTGTCGCAATCGTATCCCAATTCATGAGGTCCTTGGACTTGGCAGCCGCCAGATGTGAGCCAAAAATGTAAAATGTGTCTTTCACTTTGAGGATAGACGGATCATGTACAGAAGTCTCCTTAAAAGAAACGGCCTTTTTACTTTGAATTGAAAGGTTCCCCGGATCTTGAGCTTGAAGGGAAGTCTGCCCCACACTCTGAATTTCAGCTGTATCTAAATCGAGTGTTGGCTCGGCGCCTGCCAAAGAGGCAGGCAACAACAGCGCACCTGCCAGAGAAGCAGCCGTTACTTTACGAACAAATAGATGCTTCATAATTCAATCTCCTCTCGTATTGAACATTCCTGATAACATAAAACAACATGAAATAAGGCGGTCAGGATTATGTTTGAATTCACTTCTTCACCCTTAAAATTTAATGCTGATCATCCTCCTTTTTAAATTAAAGCGCTTTTAATTGATTGAAAAAATAAAACCTTCTTCTGTTAAGAAGGCCGATTTAAACCTGACGGTTAATCGTATCTCTATATTATTCAATGAGTATGGAAAATTCAATATTAAATTTTATATTTTTATGAATTATTTATTTAATTGTTAATCTTAATAAATGTATTGCTTTAATTCCTAGTTTAAAGTTATAATTTTACAAGTTAAATTCTATATGTTACCTGCCGATATATCTAAAAAGAACTGTTTTATGATGAATATAATACAAATGTTTACATTTTAAGAGGAGGTGAAAATATATGCAATGGTATTTAAAAGTGCTGCAAAACTATGTAGGATTCCAAGGTAGAGCAAGACGTACAGAATACTGGATGTTTGTTCTATTTAATGCGATAGCTGGCCTGGTATTATACTTGTTGGATTTCCTTTTGGGACTTCCTTTCGTATTATCACTTATCTATGGCTTGGCTGTTTTATTACCGTCTCTGGCAGTTCTTTTCCGCAGACTACACGACACGGGCAAAACCGGGTGGTGGATTCTGATCGCTTTGGTTCCTTTTGGGAGCATTGTTCTGCTTGTATTCACATGTCTAGACAGTCAGCCTGGCGACAACAAGTATGGGAAAAATCCTAAATTGTAATGGATGTAGTTGTCTAAAACCTCTTTCACTTTTGTGAAGGAGGTTTTTTTCATATCCTCCTTTTTGTCATCTGTGAATTATTTTTGGCGTAACCTGTTTATAATCCTCTCTTTTAGTTTATTTTAAACGAGTATTAAGCTGGCGCTAAGATTGGGCGTGTATGATGTAATTAAGAATCTGGTCACTACATAAGCCGGATGTGCTAAAGGCGTAGACTTTACTCCCGTTGGATATCCATATACCGCTCCACCTTGTCAGAATTTTAATGAAACACAAAGGAGACTTACAACTATGAATCGAAAACGAATGTTGGTCATCTGCACACTGTTGCTGGCGTTATCTATTGGGCAGTCTTCCACTTGGGGAAGTCGGGCTAATGCTGCTGCACTGGCTCCAGAGAAAGCCCTCCAGGTACAGGACAATGAAGCTTCCAAGGATGATGATGATCTGTTAAGAACACTGGGTATATCCTCGGATGAGGAATTATATGACGCGTTATATAACGGTCAAACCTTGGCTGATATTGCACAAGCTCATAATCAGGATGCTCAGGCTATCGTTGATTTGCAGGTAGCTCAGTTAACAGAGCAGTTGGATCAACGACTGGCCAATAACAGCATTACACCTGAACAATACCAAGCCCATAAGGCAGAATTGACTCAGGTCGTTGCCAAAAGTGTATTCGGACTATAATCCTAAGGCACGACTGAATGTGAAAAAGGCGCTGAATCCATAGAGGATCAGCGCCTTTTCTGTATTGATCTAGCTTACACTTGATATACCCGGATCAGGTTGGTAGTGCCTGCCTCAGCGACAGGAACACCTGCCGACAGGACTACAGTATCCCCTTTATGGATATAGCCTGCATTGAGGGCGTTGCGGATAGAAGATTCGAACATTTCATCCGTTGTTGCTACTTTATCCCCCTTGATCGGAATTACACCGGACAACAGACAAATTTTAGCGAATACCGTATTATTCGGGGTAACCGCAATGATCGGTGCCTTCGGACGATATTTGGACACCATCCGTGCCGTGAATCCACTAGCCGTCGAGGTAATAATCGCTTTGGCATCCAGCTCCAGAGACGAACTCACCGCACCCTGACTAATGACTTCGGTAATGTTGGTGCTTTGGCGTGCTCTGCGCTTATCGAACTGCTCCTGATAATCCAATTGCGATTCCGCTCTGGCAGCTACTGCAGCCATGGTCCGTACGGATTCAACAGGATATTTACCTGCAGCAGATTCGCCGGATAGCATCACTACGTCAGCTCCTTGCATAACAGCATTAAACACGTCACTGACTTCGGCTCTCGTCGGACGCGGGTTCACCTGCATGGATTCGAGCATGTGAGTAGCAACGATAACGGGCTTGCCGACCAGATTACATTTGTCGATCATTTCTTTTTGCATCACCGGCACGTCTTGAATCGGCACTTCCACGCCCAGGTCGCCACGAGCTACCATAATACCGTCTGAAGCTTCGATGATGTCATCCAAGTTTTCCATACCTTCAGCATTTTCAATTTTGGAATAAATCTGTACATGCTCAGCCTGGTGTCCCTTCAAAATTTCACGGATTTCGCGGATGTCGTCGCCTTTACGCACAAAAGAAGCCGCAATCAGCTCAATGCGCTGCTCCACCCCAAATTGGATGTGCTTCACATCACGTTCCGTTACGCCTGGAAGAGTGGTATGAATCCCTGGCAGGTTCACACCTTTTCTTGGTTTCAAAACACCGCCACTTACGATATTACAAATCATTTCCGTTTCTTCGACAGAGGTTACAGTCAAGTCAACCAGACCGTCATCAATGAGAATACGGTCACCTGGTTTGATGTCCTTCGGCATATCCGGATAATTCACCGAAATACGATGCTCGTCCCCCAAAATCTCTTCCGTGGTCAGAATGAGCTGACTGCCTGGCTTCAGCAGCACAGATGCCTCTTTCAGCTTGCCAATCCGTATTTCCGGTCCTTTAATATCCATCATGACAGGGATACAGGTATTCATTTCCTTCGCAGCCTGCCGCACATTTTCAATACGTTTAACGTGATCCTCCAGCTCCCCGTGAGCCATGTTTAGGCGGGCTACCGTCATACCAGCCTGGATCATTTCTTTTAACAAATCAACGGAATCGCAGGCAGGTCCCATAGTACAAATAATTTTCGTTTTTAGCATAGTAATGTCATCCTCCTGAATGTCTTTACTGTATAGCTTCTTCTCCACTTTGCTTCTCTATCTACATTAAACTTATATAGTTCTATTCTACCTGTACTCGTTCACCAAGACTATGAACTATAGTATGATGGATGTATTACAGTATGATGAATGTTGAAGACATTGGAGAGTGAGTTTTGTGATTACATTGACGGGTATACGACAGGACAATGGCGTAGACTGGTATGAAAAGGCTGGTGCAAATACCGACAACGATGACTTGCTGTTCATTTTGGTCACCTTTGGCAAATGTGTATATTGGGTGAACGATAGCAAGATCATTCTCGGCAAGGGTGAAGCTCTGCTTTTACCCCGTCATCTGAATTACTATGGCAAGAGCATTCCTACGCTTTTCCATACCAAGTATGTGATACATTGCCGCAAAACATGTACGAACGGCACACTTCCCATACTGGATACAGACCAGCCGTTATGGGTCAAACCCGGATGCTACGATTTGCTGCATGAACGGATCAAATCGATGTATTATCAATGGACTGAACACCCAAGCTACTACGCCCTGATGGCTGACTGTCTGCTGACCGAAGCCATGATTTATATGAACCAAGAATGGGACAAAGGTACCGTTCCTCGCGATAAAGAACGGCATGTAGAACATATGAAACAGTACATTCAGAATCACTACAGGGAAAAGGTAACCAAAGAAGAGCTTGGTGATGCCATCCGCAAAACCCCCAATTATGCCGCGACGCTGCTGCGGGAGGTTACAGGCCAAACGATCAGCGAGCATGTACATACGCAACGTATTAAAACCGCCATCTACATGTTAACGGAGTCTCGGCTAACAGTTCGTGAGATTTCAGAGTACGTGGGATATAGTGATGTGTCTTATTTTCATCGAATCTTCAAACGCTTAACAGGCTGTTCCCCGTCGGAGTTTCTGCATGAGCGTTCCTCCATCGTCTGATCTGATAGCCTGAATCCAAACTCCATAGTTAGAAAAAATGGCCGCCCCACATGGAGTTCATGTAGAAGCGACCATAATATTTATACTACGTGCATGAATCTGCGTGTATTTGTGCTGACTGGATGATATTAATTGGAGGAACCCGCTGTTTTGACTTTCTCCAGCATTTTATCGTTAAAGCCAAACATCCAAGTCAAGACAAAAGATACAACCATCGCAGCCAGATTCGCTAAAATATAAAACGGAAGCTGATGGTTCATGTAGAGCAACGTACCTGGAATCACTGTAACTGCCATCCCTGTAGCCGCCAAATGCAAGACTGAAGCAATAAAGCCACCAACCGCCCCGCCGATGAGACCCATGACAAAAGGCTTCATATATCTCAGGTTGACCCCGAAGATAGCTGGCTCTGTAATCCCCAGGAAAGCGGAGAACGAAGAAGGAAGAGCCAACGCTTTCAGCTTGCTGTCCTTCGTTTTCAGACCAACCGCCAGACAAGCAGCACCCTGGGCAGCCATAGCGCAGGTAATAATAGCATTAAAGGCATTTACACCGTTCTTTTCAAGCAGTTGGATCTCCAGAAAGTTAAAAATATGATGCACACCTGTAACGACGATAATCTGATGCAAAAAGCCGATGATAATCCCGGCAATACCGAAAGGTAAATCCAGTACAAATGTTGTTCCATGCAGCACCCATTCTTCAAGTGAATGGAACACTGGACCGATGGCAAACAGTCCCAAAGTGATCATAATCAACAGTGTTAAAAATGGTGTAAGAATCAGGTCCAGCGCTTCAGGTACCCGTTTGCGCAGCGCCCGTTCCAGCTTGGCTCCGATCAAACCGACGAAGAAGGCTGGCAATACCGAGCCTTGATAACCGACGACAGGAATGAAACCGAACATCGTCAACGGGTGGGCTGAGCCGTCGGCAACACTATATGCGTTGGGTAGGGCCGGGTTTACCAGCATCAGACCGAGAACGATACCCAGCACCGGGCTGCCGCCGAATACTCTAAAGGCTGACCATGCAACTAATGCCGGTAGAAAAGCAAAAGCCGTATCCGTTAAAACTTGTGTATATAATAAAAAGTTAGGTGAAATATCCTGCGGCGTCATACCGAACAGAGCGAGAATTTGCGGCTGAGTGAGCAAACCGCGCAGCCCCATGAACAGCCCCGTAGCGACTAGCACAGGAATAATCGGTACAAATACATCGCCAAAGGTACGAATCGAGCGCTGGAAGACGTTGCCCTCCTTTTTCGCCTGACTCTTGACCTCTTCTTTAGATGTACCTGTCACACCGAGCTTTTCAACCTCTTCAAAAATCCGATTGACCGTACCTGTACCAAAAATAATCTGATATTGACCTGAATTGAAGAAAGCACCTTTGACCTTGTCGATCTCCTCTACTTTAGACTGGTCAATCTTTTCTTTGTCATGCACCATAATCCGCAAGCGTGTCGCACAGTGAGCAAAGGAGGCGATATTTTCTTTTCCGCCGATCGCTTCGATCACTTCTTTAGCTATTTCTCTGTTTTCCGCCATGATGTTCATCCTCTCGTTCATTTCCGTTATGTTTGCTGATTAACGATCCACTTGTTGAATTAGCCTGCTCATGTAAAATCCCATTTTACCGCTTGGAAGAGAGCCTCTCCCTTGTCAGCAAAAAAGCGTATTTCGTCACTCTCTGGGTGCGGAAATATACGACTAGTGAACACTTCTTCCCCATCATTTACGAAAATCTCCACCGAAGATGTATCTACAAACAAATGAAGTTTGATATGATCTTTATCCCACGCACACTGCCGTACTTCACCATACTCAGCGGCTACAGACTCACCCGATTGCGAACGGTCCAATACAAGTTTGCGGCTGATGGCGTTATATTTTATCACCGTTTTCTCTGTCTCACTCGCACGGAATTCGATGCCAAATATATTCGCATCCAAAAGATCTACTTCACAGATCAGCTCATACGCTGTACCTTTAAATCCTTCATAGGTTTTGCTCTCTGAGGACAACGTATCAGCTACCCGATCCTCCCTATTTCTACGCAGCGTGGTTAGTTCTGGGATCGGGCGTTGCAAGAGTTTTCCCTCATAAAGCGTAAGTTCCCTTGGTAACGTCAGACAATGGGCCCATCCGTTTGGATCTGTCGGATATTCGATATCCGGCAGTCCCATCCAGGCCACCATAATACGCCGTCCCTGCGGGTCAATCATCGTCTGCGGTGCATAGAAGTCAAAGCCCCGGTCAAGCTCATGGAATGCACCGTGCTCCAGTGTTCTTGTCTTTGTATCCAGCAGTTGTCCGATGACGTAGCCCGATTGATAAATATTGTGGTTTTCATCCCCGGAAGGCTCCAAGCCCTGTGGAGAGAAGACCAAGACACCCGCTCCGTTCAGTTCAAAATAATCTGGACATTCCCACATATATCCGAACGATTTCAGCCCCGTGTTCAGTTCTCCCTCGAACTGCCAAGTATGGAGATCGGTTGAGCGATAAAGGACAACGCAGCCCGTTGAGTTCGTTCGCTGGGCACCAATCACACAATAGAAACTATCGCCGTCCTTCCACAGCTTGGGATCACGAAAATGATCTGTATAGCCTTCTGGCACATGGTCTATAACAGGATGCTCCCACTTGGTAATCTGACCGTTCTCATCCATGACAGCCATGCATTGATAAGGATGTCTGATCCAGTTTTCGTCTCGTGTATTTCCTGTATACATCATGTATAATTTGCCCTCATGCTCCAGCGCGCTGCCGGAATATGCCCCATGCGAGTCGAAATGGTCTCCAGGTGTGATACCAATGCCTGCACTATTCCATGTGGCCAAATCTTTGGATTTCAAATGATACCAATATTTCATCCCATGATCAGTTCCGAGTGGGAACCACTGATAAAATAAATGGTATTCACCTTGATAATATGAAAATCCATTCGGATCATTAAGCAAACCTGTCGGTGGCTGGATATGAAACGACTGTCGCCACGGACATTGCTCCACCTTTTTCTGCAAGCTCGCTATTTCACCGGGCTCTGCCTGCTCAATTAGTCGATACTTTTGTTCTCTTGTCATTTTCATAGGTGTACCTCATTTTTTAAAAACTTTGATTTAGGGAACCGGTTCCAAGACAAGGAAAAATATTGGACCGGAACCGGTTCCCATGCGATTAAAAAAAATACTCATCCATGGATTTGCAACCGATTCCAATTGTGCAAGAGTGCAATGGAACCGGTTTCGAAGAAATTATAATCCACCTGTTCAGCGTTTGTCAACGCTTTCTCTTTCAATAAGGGAATAATCCATGACCGTCACTGGCTCTACCGTTTTATGTTCTACCAGCCGTACAATATTTTGTGCTGCTACACGTCCAGCCTCCATATACGGATATTGAACAGTTGTTAGCGCAGGGTGAATGACCTCTGTGATATCGTATCCCCCAAAGCCAGTTACCGACAAGTCCGACGGGATGGTAATTCCTTTGGAATAAGCCGCGTTGATTACCCCAAGCGCGATATTATCTGTAGCACACACCATTAACGATGGCTTGAATTGGTCCAAGATGGCAGATGCGGCAATCCGTGCATCGGACATTTTAAACCCGGTTTCATAGTACCGTATATCATACCCGGCGGCTCGCATTTCCTCGTCCGTATAACATCCAGCAGGCAATGCATCACGTACAGCCTGCCTAAAGCCCTCTTTGCGCTGCACACCGACAGCCACATCTCTTTCAGTAACCCCGACATAGGCAATTTCACGGTGGCCTTGCGACAGGACATATGCACCGATATCGTATCCAGCACGATAATCATCATGGATAAGGCTATGGATCTGCTCATGCTGTTGACCTACCAGCAATACCGGAATACTGATGTCTTGAATTGCGGTCAGATGGTCGTCTGTAATTTGAGCAGCCAGCAGAATGATGCCTGAAATTTTTTGCCGTGCGAATTCATAGATCGCCTCGATTTCACGTTTTACATCCTGACTTGTATTCGAGATCAGCATCTGGTAATGCTGGGAACGTAGCTCCTCATCAATCCCCATTAACGTATGGGATGTCGCAAAAGAATCCAGTCGTGGCACGACCGTTCCGATAATGTTGGTTCGTTTTGCTTTTAGACTCTGGGCAAAGGTGTTTGGCACATATCCCGTGGCTTTAACCACCTTTTCAATTTTACGCTTTGTGTCCAGGCTGACGGATCCACCGTTCAAAAAACGGGATACCGTGCTCTTGGATACACCAGCCATTTGGGCTATATCTGCAATCGTCTTATTCATGAGGTCCCCCGGAGATTTTCATTTTCATAGGCGTCTAAAACTTCTCATTTCATATAATTCTATAATACCATATGGCGGGATTGGATTGCTGTAGCTCCAGATTTCTCATATACAAAAAGCCGTCCCTTCCATGAAGAAGGAAACGGCGTTATAGAATGGACTGAATTTAAAAATCAAAGTTGTCCGGATCTGGACCTACACGCAGATTGGCATTTAACGCCTGAATTCGATCCATATCCTCACGCGTCAATTCAAAGTCAAAAATATCGGCATTTTCGATGATTCGATGCGCCTTGGTGGACTTGGGAATCGTCACGACTCCCTGCTGTATATCCCAGCGTAAAATCACTTGAGCTACCGTTTTTCCGTGCTTGTGTGCGATCTCTTGCAGTACCGGATGATCCAGCAGCTGGCCTTGCATAAGCGGGGACCAGGCTTCCATTTGGATGTTGTTCTTTTGACAGAATTGCAGCAGCTCGGCTTGGGTTAATTGCGGGTGGAATTCCACCTGATTGACCATTGGCTTGATTTCTGCATCCTTCATGAGATCTTCCAAATGATGAATTTGGAAGTTGCTGACTCCGATGGCCTTAATTCGTCCTTCTTTGTACAAGGACTCCAAGGCTCTCCAGGCTTCTTTGTACTTCCCTTGAACCGGCCAATGAATCAGGTAAAGATCGAGATAGTCCAGTCCCAGTTTGTTCAGGCTTGCTTCATAAGCTGCCCGTGTCTCTTCATAGCCTAAATCTGCATTCCACACTTTGGACGTGACGAACAGATCTCCTCTGGACAGATTATTCTCCAACAGAGCCTCCTGAATAGCCTGTCCCACGCTGTTTTCATTTGCATAGATTGCCGCTGTATCTATACTACGGTAGCCATGCTTTACAGCAGCCTTTACAGCATTGACCAGCTCTGAGCCTTCTTCCACTTTAAATACCCCGATGCCAAACCAAGGCATGTGGACTCCGTTGTGCAATGTTGTAGTGCTCTGTAGGTTTTGTGTCATTTTGTATCTTCCTCTCTGTTTTTTAAAAGTTTTAGCCTACCAAGGCGGTTGTATCCCTTTTGTCAAGCATACGACTCCAGGCTGTCAGTAGAACCGCCACCAAAACCATTACCCCACCGACCCAAGTTGTATGCATGAGACCTAGTGAATCCGTCACAATGCCTCCCACATATGCCCCGATTGCGATCCCTGCGTTGAAGGCCGCAATATTAACAGCCGAGGCGACATCGACCGCTTTGGGTGCAAAACGTTCGGCTAGCATAACTACATATACCTGTAGACCCGGCACATTCATAAATGCAAGCAAGCCCATAAAGAAAATTGTCATTAACCCTGCCGCTTTGAATGGTACGGTAAACCACAGCAAGAACAGGATCACAGCTTGAATGAGAAACATATAAAATAAAGCTGAAAGCGGCCTGCGATTTGCAGCTTTTCCACCGATCACATTCCCGATAGCAATGGCAATTCCATACAATAAGAGAATGAACGTTACTGTATTTTGTCCAAAACCGGTTATGTCGTGAAGTAATGGAGATAAATAAGTAAACACGACAAACGTGCCTCCGTATCCCAAGGCAGTAATGATAAATGCAAGTAGCAAGCGACCATTCGTAACCAGTTTGACCTGCTCACCCCATGGGGTCTTGTTTCCTTTTCGCAGTGTAGAGGGCAGCAGGATCAGATTGGCGATGAGTGCCACAACACCGACCACCACAATCGCCATAAATGCAACCCGCCAACCCCATTGCTGCCCAACGTAGGTACCCAACGGCACCCCTGTGACGGTGGCTACGGTCAAACCGGAGAACATAATCGAAATTGCACTCGCCCGCCGATCATCGGGAACAAGATCGGCTGCGATAGTGGACCCGATGGACATGAACACTCCATGGGAGAACGCCGAGATGATACGTGCAATCAGCAGCAGGGTAATTCCGCTAGAGACTGCGGCAAGGCTGTTCCCTGCTATAAACACAATCATGATCCACAGCAGCAGCGTTTTACGAGGAACACTCGATGTTAATGAGGTCAACACAGGCGCCCCGATAGTAACCCCCAACGCATACAGCGTTACAGTTAATGCGGACATCGTTACAGATATGTGCAAGTCTTCAGCGATCAGGGGAAGCAGTCCTACGCTGATGAACTCAGTTGTCCCAATGGCAAAGGCGCTTACGGCTAAAGCCAGTAAAGGCCAAATACTTCGTTTGGATTCTGGCGACATGTTTTTCACTCCTATCTATAGTAATCTTGGACCAGCAGATGTTATTATGAGGTATTCAATTCATTATGAACAGTACGTACTTTTTAGTGATATAGGTACCAAAAAGTACCCTAGAGGCGACATACACGGAGGGATCGGCGTTGGGAAAGAAAAAATACAATATTTCTGTTGAGGCAACATTAGAGGTGATCGGAGGAAAATGGAAATGTGTGATTCTGTGTCACTTGACCCACGGTAAGATGCGGACAAGTGAATTAAAGCGAATGATGCCTTCTATAACACAAAAAATGCTGACTCAGCAGCTGCGTGAATTAGAGGAGGACGGCATTGTCAATCGGATTAGCTATAATCAGGTTCCACCCAAAGTGGAGTACGAGCTTAGTGAATATGGATGTAGTTTGAAAGGCATTCTGGATTCTCTGTGTGCCTGGGGAGAAAAACATATCATTAAAGAATACGGGGATAAATCGGCGGTTCTGGAGGATAATATTCTGAATAAGCTGTAATGCAAAAAAGCGTCTGCAGTGGATCGGCAGGCGCTTTCTCTCTTGGATTTCCCAGAGTTACGAATGGGACATCATTTTTATTTTGTGAAATCGATGACCATACGTCCTTGGATTTTTCCATTCTCCATCTCTTCGAAGATTTCATTAATATCTTCGATTGGACGCTTTTGTACAAGAGGAACAACTTTACCTTCTGCAGCGAACTGGAACGCTTCTTTAAGGTCTTCACGAGTACCGACCAAGGAACCGATTACTTGAATACCGTCCAGAACCAGACGTGGAATGTCCAGATCCATCTTATCGGTTGGAAGACCTACAGCTACGACACGTGCGCCAGCTTTCACAACGTCAATCGCTTGATTGAAAGGTGTTTTGGCAACAGCAGTAACCACGGTTGCATCCAGCCCAGCACCGTTCGTTAATTCCTTAGCTCGGGCGACTGGATCTTCCTTCATGCTGTTAACAACATAGTCAGCACCAATTTTCTTGGCCAGTTCGAGTTTTTCATCACTGATATCAAAGGCTACAACTTTAGCATTGAATACATTTTTGGCGTATTGTACAGCCAGGTTACCCAAGCCGCCAATACCGAAGATACCGATCCATTGGCCTGGTCTGATATCACTTACTTTAACAGCTTTATATGTTGTAACTCCTGCGCAAGTTACGCTGCTTGCAGCGGCAGGATCAAGATTGTCTGGTACTTTGACCGCATAGTCAGCTGTGACAATACATTGTTCTGCCATTGCACCATCTACTGTGTATCCAGCATTTTTAACTTCACGACACAAAGTTTCCCGTCCTGTCAAACAGTATTCGCAGTGACCGCAGCTTTCGAACATCCAGGCAATACTTACGCGATCGCCAATTTTAAGACTGGTTACTCCTTCGCCTAATTCAATGACTTTACCAATACCTTCATGTCCCAGTACTCTGCCTGTAACATCACCGAAATCTGCATTTTTCACGTGTAAATCTGTGTGGCAAACCCCACAATATTCAACTTGGACTAACGCTTCTCCATGTTTCAGGGAGCGCAAAGGTTTCTCTTCTACACTAACTTTCTTGTCTTTTGTAACTATGGCTGCTTTCATGTAGATCTCTCCTTTGAGTGGATATGGAATTATTTTGTAATGCACACCCCACTATTATAGTTACTTCCCCCAAAGAGGACAAACAAATATTTCACTACTTCATTATTTTGTCTACACCCCGGTAATCATAAGCAACCATTTCTACCTTTTTCCTAAGTCCTTGTACCCTTGCAGGAACTTTGTACAGTAATTTACAATGTAAAAAGTTTCACACACTCTATTTGGAAGAAGGATAAAGAAACATGAAAAAACACTGGAGAGGTTGCTTATTCAGCATATTTTCCATCATCTTGGGATTGTCGATAACAGGATGTACACCATCCGCTACTTCTAGTGCTCCTAGCGCATCCTCGTCATCCGCTAGCAACGCACATGCAGTTGTCCAGAAAAGCGCGCATTGGTCCTACGAAGGGGATGAAGGGCCTGAGCATTGGGGGGAGCTGGAAAAGGATTTTGTCGCTTGTGGTCATGGTCAGGAACAGTCTCCCATCAACATAGAGCATTCCCATCTGAAAGATTCGCATACACAGCAACCATTGCAGGTTCATTATTCTACCACCAAATTATCCATACTGAATAATGGACACACCATCCAAGTCAATGCCGCTAGTCCCAGCAATGATATTGTCGTAAACGGCACTAAATTCACACTAAAGCAGTTTCATTTTCATCATCCAAGCGAACACCAAATAGATGGCAAAAATGCTGAAATGGAGCTTCATTTTGTTCATCAAAGCGATAGCGGAAGCACAGCCGTCTTAGGCGTCCTTATTCAAAAGGGGAAAGAAAACCAAGCTTTCAGCCGCATTTGGTCCAAACTTCCAAAGGATACCTCTCAAGAAGCGAACCTGGAGGGAGAAATAAACCTGGCCACCCTGCTGCCAAAAGACCTGCACTCCGTTCGCTACAACGGATCGCTGACTACCCCGCCATGCACAGAGCATGTGAATTGGACGGTGTTGGAGCAGCCTATTGAAATGTCGGCAGACCAGATTAATCAGTTTGCTGCCATCTTTCCCGATAACCATCGTCCTGTACAACAATTGGGAACCCGTGAGCTGGAGGCCGATAAATAGTAAACTATAGCGTCCTAAGATATAAAGTTCTTACTATCTTTAAATATAAACAAGAAGCCCCCTCGTTCATCTGGTTAGAGAGGGCTTCTTGCTATTAAAGCTGCTGCCTACCTACAACCGTTATAATCGCACCAGTTGCTCTACCTTCACTGGCTGTCCTGTGCGCATAGAGCGATTGGCGGCGATGCCCGTTAAAATGGACCATGCGCCGTCAATATGGGAGGCCGCACGATGAAACCGATCCTCTGCCGACTTATCAAAAATATCCCGTAGCATGACCGGATCTCCTCCGCCATGCCCCCCCACGCCTTCCTCTACTTCGACCTCGTAAGGCGCTGCAAAGTGAGGATAAATCGTGATGGTTTTCTCCTTTAACGCCCCCTCCTTTGCCTTGCTGCCACCGGAGTTAACATAGGATTGCTCGGATACCCGAACTTCCATTCTTCCCTTGGTGCCGTTAAATACGATGATAAAGCCCTCCCAAGGCATATAAGCGTTCAGTGAGTAATTCATCACTGTTCTGTTCTGATACTTCACCATGACACTCAGCGTATCCTCGATGCTGATATTATCGCCAAATACGCTTTGATCGCGTATATACCCATCCTCATGCTCCGCATCCAAATACATGCTTTTTAGATGCTCGTTACGATCCAGGTGTAAGGCAAAAGGGTCATTTTCCGCCGCCTTGCTGCCGTAAGCCCGCTGATAGAACTCCGTCACGCCTCGCTGCTCTGCATTCTCCCGGCCGTAAAATCTTAAATCACCCAGCGCATACACCGTCTCCGGCTTCGAGCCAAGCCAGAAGTTCATCAGATCAAAATGATGCGTCGATTTATGCACCAGCAGACCGCCGCTATTGCGCTTGTCCCGGTGCCAGCGGCGGAAATAATCCGCCCCATGCTGGGTATTCAGCAGCCATTCAAAATTGACTGACAAGATGTCACCCAGCGTCCCATCCATAATAACTTCACGAATTTTCGTATTATGCGGGGCGTAACGATAGTTAAAGGTGACGCGCAGCTTCCGTCCCGTGCGATCTATGGCATCCAGAATGTCTTGGCATTTGTCCTCGTCGACCGTCATCGGCTTCTCGGAAATGACATCACAGCCCAGTTCCATCGCCCGGATAATATATTGATGATGCACCCGGTCAATGGTGGTGACGATGACGATATCTGGCTTCGTCTCCGCGATCATCCGGTCAAATTCGTGAGCTTTATAAGTCGGAATCGGTTGGTGCTCGTATTTCTCCTGCAACAGCCGATTGGCATAATCCATTCTCGTCTGGTTGACGTCACAGAACGCAACCAGCTCCGATGCATCTTTGAAAACGGTAACAACTTCACCGTAAAAAAATTCAGCTCTTCCACCGGTGCCTACAAGTGCATATTTAATTTTAGCCAATTGGTTCACACCCTTTACATGAATTACTTACATTTTATAGTATAAGAAAGAGCAAAATCTTCACCTTTATTGTGAATTCATCCGAAAAGTATGCATATATTATCCTCATGAACGCCTTCATAAAGGAGAACGCTGCTATGATTGCTACACCTTTTTTTGCCATCGAGCAAGCGCTTCGGACGGTGCCGTTTAGCATGTCTGCCGACCATGTCCATCAAGCGCATGAAATCTATTATCTGCTGGCAGGAGAGCGCTACTACTACATTAATCAGCGTGTATACGCGTTACAAAAGGGCGATCTGATCTGGATCAGCAAACATGATTTTCACCGTACGAGTAACAAGGGGAGCGACAGCCATGAGCGAATTTTGATCAACTTTGATGAGGCGTTTGTAGCCTCGTCCACGCCTGTCACTCCATCCGTCGTTCAAAGCCGCCCGCTTTTGCCTGAAAAAAGCTTTTTGCTTCGCCCCTCCGCGCAAGAACAACGCAAGCTGGAGCATTTGTTCCAGCAAATGCTGGATGAATACCATCAAGAGCATGCCTACCGTCATATGTATCTTCAAAGCCTATTGCTCCAGCTGCTGATCCGAATCGGCCGCATACAGTCAACGGCTCCTGACACTATAGCACCGGAACGCAGCGAGCAGCAGCAACGTGTGTACTCGGTGATTGAGTACCTGCATGCCCACTATGCCGAGAAGCTGTCGTTGGAGCAACTGGCAGGACATTTTTATATTAGCAGCACGTATCTATGCCGCATTTTCAAGCAGACCACTGGCTTTACTCTGGTCGAGTATCTTCAGGATGTGCGGGTCCAGCAGGCTCGGGCCTATTTGAAGGAAACGAACTGGAAAGTGACCGCCATTGCTGAAAAAACAGGCTTTGACAGCATCGCTCACTTTGGGCGTGTGTTCAAGCATTTCACCGGACATACTCCGTTACAGTACCGGAAAGCACACAAAAAGGAGTAGGGAAAACGCCCCTACCCCTTGATGCCTGTTAAGGTAATGCCTTCAATAATTTGCTTTTGAGCGATGATGTAAACGATGAGCACCGGCACGACAGAGATGGTGGTGCCTGCCATCATCAGTGACCAATCGGCGGTATATAGTCCTTTGAAATTGTTGAGCAGAAGCGGAACCGTAAATTTCTCCGGTGTATTGAGATAGATCAGCGGATCAAGAAAGCTGTTCCAGGCACCCAAAAAGGTGAAAATTCCAATCGCCGCCAATGCTGGACGAATGAGTGGCAGAATGACACTCCAGTAAATGCGAATGTATCCCGCCCCGTCCATGACTGCTGCTTCCTCCAGATCTCGCGGAATACCCATGACGAATTGACGGAGCAAAAACACCGCGAATGCATTAAACAAGGCCCCAGGCACGATTAGCGACCAATGCGTATCCAGCCAACCCATACGATCCATCACCAGGTATAACGGAATCATTGTCACCTGCTTAGGTACCATCATCGTAGCGAGGAACAATATAAACAATATATTCGAACCCGGAAAACGGATTTTAGCAAAAGCATACGCCGCCATAGACGCGCTAATCAACGTTGCTGTCACAATGATAAACGTAATGTAAAAGCTGTTCATGTACGCCTGCACAAAAGGCATCGCCTCCAGCGAAGCCGGATAGTTACTCCATACGAACGGATCGGGAATCCATTGCGGCGGAACGACAAAAATTTGAGAAATATCCTTTAGCGAACTAAGGATGGTCCATAGAAATGGAAAAAACATGATTAAAGAGCCGACAGCGAGCAGCACATGGCGCAGGAACACCCTGCCTCTGCAACTAATCTCCATAGTGCACCCACCTCTTTTGCATTTTGAATTGCAGCAGTGTAAATATGAGAATGATTACGAATAGAATCATCGCCGCTGCCGCACTTTCTCCCATTGTGAAATCAATGAACGCCTGATCGTAAATGTGATATACGAGCGTATAGCTGGCTTTGGCCGGCCCTCCGTTCGTCATGACGAACGCCTGATCGAACACCTGAAAAGAGCTGATGACCATCATAATGGTCACAAAAAAGGTCGTTGGCGACAATAGCGGCAATGTAATATACCTTAACTGCTGAAACTTGCTCGCCCCATCAATCTCGGCTGCCTCGTAATAGGTTTTGGAGATGCCCTGGAGCCCTGCCAAAAAAATAACCATATTGTACCCCAATCCCAGCCATATGCTAAGTAGAGCAATCGACGGGATCACCCAATGCGTATCGGTCAGCCACATCGGGCCTGCAATCCCAATCGCTCGCAGCAGGTGGTTGAAAATGCCGAATTCACCGTTCAGTATCCACATCCAGATGACCCCAACCGATACCGAACTGGTTACGACAGGCATGAAAAAAAATAAACGATAGATTTCCCGGCCCTTCACTTTATTGAGCACGATGGCTACGAGCAAGGCTAGCACAATCCCCACCGGGATGACCAGTGCCATATAATACATCGTATTGATGAGTGCCTTCCAAAAATCGGGGTCAGATAATTGACCTTTAAAATTATCCAAGCCGACAAACAAAGGTACGCCAAAACCATCCCAATTGACAAAGCTTAAGTAAAATGCATATAGCAAGGGCAGCAACGAAAAACATAACAAACCAAGAAACTGGGGGCCAATGAATAAATAGCCCCACAGCGCTTGATGCTTTTTGTGCATCTTGTCACCTTCCTCCCCGGTCACGATCCATCCCGTGTTTACTTGATCGCCTTGGATATGATCTGATTCAACTTTTCAATGGTTGTCGCAGCATCCTGCTTGCCCAAGAACATCAAGTCAATGGTTTCCGTGATATCCGAGTTCAACCCCGGCACCTGTGCGTCATAAGCCAATGTAGAACCATAAGCGTGACCTTTATCACGTCCTTCGGTCAAATAGCTTGAATGCTCAATCTTCGCCTTTTTCATTATGCTCTCATCTGCGGCGGCAAGCGTACCCATGGCATTTCCGCCTTCGACCAGCCGTGCCTCCTGCCCTTTCACAGAGACATAGAAGGCTGCCAGCTTCATCGCCTCTTGCACATGCGGGCTATTTTTGTTGACAGCTACATATGCAACCGGAATGGCAACAGGTTCATTTTTACCGGTGTTAGAGGGCCAGTAGATATAATCAAAGTCGAGGCTTTTGTTTTGGCTAAACAAAGGCTCCAGCCATCTTCCCGCCGCCAGCATGCCGACCTGATTGGACATGAACATCGCATCTGCTCCCTGCCCTTTCGGAAGGGAACCAAGGTATACCGCGTTTCCCTTTTTCACCATATCGTGCATGAAGACGAAGGCTTCCTTGCCCTTTTCATTGTGGTCCAGCACATATTTGCCTTGTTCATCAAAGATCCGGCCACCATTCGACCACACCCATGAATACCAGTGAGCCCACCAGTTCTCCGCAATATAGCCCTGCTTTCCAGCTGCCTTCAGCTTGGAGGTAACCTCCTCAAAGGCGTCCCAGTTCCACTTGCCTTCGTCATAGTATTCCTGCGGTGTCTTCACGCCTGCTTCCTTAAATACCTTTTTGTTGTAGTACATAACCATCGGGTTGGAGTCGGGAGTAACCCCATAGATTTCCCCATCACGCTTGGCTGGTCCCCATAATCCTTCCGGGAAATCCTCAGCCTTTACGTCGCTTGCTTCACTTTTTAGAAATTCGCCCAAAGGCTGCACCTGTTTTGCTCTGATCAAACGTGCCATCGTCGATTCATAGGAATAAAAGACATCCGGTCCGTGGCTTCCCTGTAGCTGTGTCAACAGTTTTTGCTCATATTGGTCTCCCGGTACAGGTACCAGCTTAACCTCGATATTCGGATTTTCCTTTTCAAATGCATCCAGGGCCCGCTGATACACCTTCACCTCCGCTGGATTACCCCAAGCCTGCATCGTAAGCCGCACCTTTTGCCCATCTGTATTTTCTATTTTGGGAGAAGTGCTGCATGCCGCTGCAAGTAATAACAGAACGCTGAGGAAAAATCCAACTTTTATCCAGCTCATGTAATTGTCCATCTTAATCGCCTCCTGTAGCTTCGCATGGTTGTGTGCCCATTTACATTGAAGCGCTTACAAAACTTTCCCTATCATCATATGTAGAAGAGGGAATTGCGATATCCCCATTTTCATTTTTAAATAAATTTTTTCTTTTGGACACAACAAAAAAAGAAGAATGCAGATGACCTGCCTCCTTCTTTCGTATTCCTACAGCTACAATTCCGTTTTCTATGAATTGATTAGCATCTTTTCAAAAGTGTTATAGCCATTCATTTCGCCCATATAGGTATAGCCGCATTGTTTATAAAACCCGCTAAGCTTGTCATTGCCCGCAATACAGTCTAGACGGATTCGATCCTTGCCTGCAAAATGGATGCCTTGCTCAATCCACTGCATGAGCTCACGACCCAGCCCCTTCCCACTATTATCTCGATCTACAACCAAACGATGCAGATATACGGAAGTTCCTTCCTCGGAATCTGTCTCCTCTAATCCCCACAACCTACTATCCCAAGCACTGGGCTGCTGCTGCAAGATCACTGCACCTGCCAAGCGATGATCCTTTGACGTTCGGAAAATAACCACTTCTCCGCGTGCAATAGCGCCACCCAGATTGTGGTCATCTTCTCCTCTTAGTAATTTGCCCCATTGCGCGGAACCCTTGCTGTGCAGCCATCTAGCCGTCTTTAAAATTAACTCGTGAACCTCAGCCTGATCTTCAGCACTTGCCTGAAAAGCTGTTAATCCTGGTTTGACGGATGATTCGACAATAATCATTGATGTCATGCTGCACCTCAACCCTCTGATTAATTTATTACGTATAAAATATAGCATAAAAAAGAGAGTATGATGAGTTGGTAGAGCAGTATGATAACAGCCCAGCTGTGGGGTAAATATTACATCATTCGATAATCTATTACTTCTCAAGCAGAGAGCTTCTTTTCCATTCTCTCCACACCATAAAGATCAAGAAGGGAATGCCGATGCAGGCCAGCACCGGGGTTAAGGGAATCCCAACCGGCTCGTTGATTCTAGCGGAAATGACTTTGGCCAGCATCAATAGGCCTCCCCCCCAGAGGATGGAGCCCAACATGAGCAGCCGCGGACGGTTTCCTATCATGCAACGCATGAAATACGGCACAATAAGCCCTATATATCCGATGGTGCCACATGCCCACACCGTAGCAGCGGTCAACACAATTACAAAGGGAATGTACAGGGGTCTAAGCAGCTTGGGGAATGCGAAGACAGATCCTGCAACGAGGAGTGTAACCAAGGCAAGCCAAAACGTGAATGATCCTTCCCTTATTCCCCAGCCTCCCACAGAAATTGCCCACTCTTGCTGATTTTCTCCAAGTAGCACAATATATCCAGAAATTGAACGAAGGGCAACATCAATAATGAAACCAATCATAAACAAATGAACCTCCGCAGACCGGCCACGAATGAAATGGATTTTATTCAATGTAAATACAATGAATCCCCCAAACACCGCCCCTGCAATACAAAGGGCCATACTACCAAAGGAGTCTAAGTTCATTCCAAGTAAAAGGACAACACATAGCCCCACCATTGCCCCAGGCATAAGTCCGGTTAAGGTGGGTGATGCAAACCGATTAGCTGTTCGTAATTGTAAGAGAGTTCCTGAAACGGCCAGACATCCTCCGAGCAACAACATATCCAAGGCAAATGGCAGACGAGTTTGGTATACAACCTCCTTCAATATAGGGTCAGGATTGGCAGAAAACAATACTTCCCATAACTCTGCATAGCTGATAGGGAATATACCTGTGGTTAGCGACAGGAATAAACTAAAGATCAATAAAGCCAAGCCTGCAACCAAGGTCAAAATAATTCTTTGTGGACGCGGTGGAACTGCGTTCGGTTCAGCGACGATCGTCCCATCTTCGCATTCACTCCTATGTATTTCTTGTTCATTCATCAGGCTTAAAATATCTCCTTTCCTCATTTCCCATAAAATACGAATGCCATTATACTCTTATCGGTCATATATGGTGAAAAATGTAACCTTTCTAATTATTTCAACCAATGATATCCGTGTGGGAAAGGATAAATGGTTGTAAACGGGGTGCCAATTCGTAAACCGTAACCTCTCAAGTATGAAAATGTTGAAAAGAATCGCATGAAAAAACGAGCTGGCCTCTTCGATCAGCTCGTTTCAATTCCTGATAAAGTGTATGACTCCATCTGCGTGATTTAATTCGTCTGTGCAGCAGGTACAATTCGGTACAATCCTGCAGCATCGCTAGTCGCAGGCCGTATCTCCTGAATGACCCAGCCTAATGACAGCACCTGCTGTAGCCGATCATACTCAGCCTGCGTCAGTTCGGATGTGACAGCTTCGCTTCCTTCCTCCAGAGACAGTTCAGGCTCACGTCCGAGCGCCACGATAATCCACGTACGAATGCCCCGGATCGTATTGTATTTGATCTGATACCCGTCTGTTACGGCGCTGACAAACACCTCTGGCTCTTTGGACGCCAGCCCGGTTACCAGTTCCGTATAATCAAACTGTCCATCTGTTGGCAGCTCATTTTGCTGCACCTGACGGATGAGTTCCTCATGGGACCAGCCTAATGAACGCAAAGATTCCAGCATGAGCGCGTCCCACTGGGAAATGCGTACTCTTTTCGTCGATTCAGTCATCGTTTTTTACCTCCTCTAGGTTATGTACACCGTAAAATCGATCTTAACCTAACGGCTAACCGGGTACGCCACATAATGACCGGGGCTAATTTCCTTCAGCTCGGCGGCAGCATTGCTGTCCTTGTCCCATACTCATTTAAGTGATCGAATTAGCAAAAATGACACTCGTTAAGAGTGCCTTTTAGAAGATCAGCAAACTGATTAAGGCCAGAATAGCAGGCAGGCCTTGCTTTAATAAAATAGACTTATTGGCAGTTAATGCACCATACACCGCAGCCACTACCACGCAAATGACAAAAAATAATTGGATTTGCCGCCCAATCACAGGATCGGGATAGACCAAACTCCACACCAATCCAGCTGCCAGAAATCCGTTATACAGCCCCTGATTGGCTGCTAGAGATTTGGTCAGTAGGCTCAAATCATTCCCTCTTTTCCACGTAAAGTTACTATGAGGTCATTTTCAGATTAATCCTCAAAAAGTATAGTTCATCTGCCAAAAACAGTAAAGAGACCGAGCCTATGGCTCGGCCTAGTTATTAGCACGAGGTCTTACATCGTTCTCGCAAAATCCAGCAAAGCTTTGGACATACTGTTGATCTCGTCCGTAGAAGCATTCACTTGCTGCGTTAGTGCAGCCTGTGTTTGTGTCAGCGTGGACATATTCCCAATGTTGTGCAAAATGCGCTCGATAAGTGTTTTCATTTCATCCAAACTAGTTTCGATATTCCCGGTCGCATCAGCACTGTGGATGGCAAGCTTTCTCACTTCATCTGCAACGACCGCAAAACCACGCCCCTGCTCGCCTGCTCGCGATGCCTCAATGGCAGCATTCAGACCCAGCAGATTCGTTTGATTCGCAATCTCTTTAATGAAGTTCGAAATGTTTTGCGTCTCCTCTGCGCTGACTTTGGCTTGATTGGCTGCCTCTGTCGATTGCTCTTGAGCCGTAGCCAGCTCCTGCGCCTGGTTACTAACCGAGTTAACGCCGTTCACCATTTCTGTAATGGAATCAGAGAGATGCTGAATTTTGAGCGTAAGCTCATCCGCGACAGCCTGCTTTTCCTTTTCTACTGTAATATCACGGATTGTTCCGGCAATGCGAATAGGTACTCCCTTACTATCGCGCAATGTTTTCCCACTGCAATAGTACCAGCGATGTTCACCATTCTTACGCACTAAACGGCATTCCATTTCGTACGGTGTGCGCCCCGTATAATCATTTAAATGATCATTCAAAACTTTAATCGCCATTTCAGCATCCTCAGGATACAGGATTGAAGCCCAACTGCTAAGCTTGCTTGGAAAATCCTGCTCGTCCTTAAAGCCCAGTGTTTCGCGGAATTGCGGTGACCACCAAAATGTATTATCCGGATTCTCTATGTCCCCTCCGATAATATTTACATCGTAAGGAGCTTCAACCAACACGAGGTTAATGAGGTCGTATCTTGTAACTAGCGCCTGAAGCTCCTCGGACTTAATCTTCTGATCATGCACATCCAGCAGAGCGCCTGCAATCCGAAGCGGGACTCCCTGCTCGTTGCGGATCGTCGTTCCGGTAGCCCGGAACCAGCGGTATTCTCCATGCTTCAGCTTCAAACGATACTGTACGTCGTAAGGCGTCTTTCCCGTAAAATCCAGCAAATGATCCGACAATTCTGCTAAAGACCTGTCATAATCTTCGGGGTGCAGTCGAGATGACCAGCTGTCCAATACATTAGGGAAGTCTTTTTCGTTCTGGTAGCCCAGCATAGCACGGAATTCTTCTGACCATGTGAACGTATTATTGGGATTGACGGGATCACCTGCAACGACCTCCATATCCCATAATCCAATCTCTATAGCCTTGGTCACAAGTTTCAGGCGGATGTCGACATGCTCAGCATCATTTTTCATGGAATCGATCGCTTGGTTAACATTGTTTGCGATTTCCTGAATCTCAGGAGATGTTGAGGACACCTGTATTGCAGCAGCATAATCCTTTTGCTGTATTCTTTGTGAGAGTTTGCGGCTTTCTTCTACTAAAGGAGCAAGTGATTCAGACTCATTTTTCTTGAGAAACATATATGATCTTCCCTTCTAAGCCAATATATAAAACGGTATAATTTAATATCGGAATTTTATTAAGAATCATTATAAATAAATCTATAATCGCATAGGTATTAAGACTTATTTTTCATGCCCATATACCTAAATTTCCATACAAAAAACATCGAAAAATGTCGAAAAAGGAAAGATATTTACAAGTCTGGAAACAAAAAGAACACCTCTGCAAGACTTCGCAAAGGTGTTTCTTGTTATCAGATCATCAGTACAATGTACCTCATTTAAGTGTGGCAACGTATTCCTCGCCTTTTTCTTTATCATATTGTCCTTCCCATTTGGACATGACGACAGCCGCAAGCGAGTTTCCTAAAACATTGACTACTGTACGCGCCATATCCAGGATACGATCAATACCCGCGATAAAGGCCAAACCTTCCAGCGGAAGATTCACAGCGCCCAGCGTAGCGAGCAACACGACAAAGGAAGCACCCGGCACACCTGCAATCCCTTTGGAAGAAATGATCAGCACGAGTACCAGTGTGATTTGGGTCGTAATCGGCAAATTGATGCCATACATTTGGGCAATAAAAATGGCAGCTAGTGCCTGATACAGCGTGGAGCCGTCCAGATTGAAAGAATATCCGATCGGAATGACAAAGGACGTAATTCCTTTTGGACATCCGAATTTCTCCATCTTCTCCATGATCTTAGGCAGGACACTTTCCGAGCTAGCCGTCGAATATGCAAGCAACAGCTCACTTTTCAAAATTTTGACCATAGTCCAGAGACGGGTGCCGCAAAGTTTGGCAATAATTCCAAAAACAATCACAATGAACAGTAACATAGAGCCGTACACTGATAGTACAAGTTTCAATAACGGCCATAACGAGGCCAATCCAAACTTGGCCACTGTCGTTCCAATTAGTGCAAATACACCGAACGGAGCCAGGCGCATAACCTGATTGGTTACCCAGAACATGGCATCGGCTACACCTTCAAAGAAATTGAGCACAGGTTTGCCCTTGTTGCCGATTGCCGCTACTCCTAGCCCGAATAATACGGAGAAGAATATAATAGCCAGCATATCTCCTTCGCCCAGGGCTTGAACAACATTGGTCGGTACAATGTGTACAATCGTATCTATAAAGCTATGACCTGACTTCTCCGCAGTCTCTACATAGGAATGAATATCGCTCTTGGCCAGGTGGGACATGTCCACGCCATCACCGGGTCGAACCAGATTGGCAACAAGCAGTCCAAACAGGATCGCAACGGTCGTTACAATTTCAAAGTACAGAATCGACTTCCCGCCGAGTTTCCCTAGCTTTTTCATGTCTCCGACACCGGCTACACCGATAATGAGCGTTGAGATTACAATAGGTACGACAATCATCTTGATCAAGCGGATGAAAATATCACCGATCGGCTTTAAGTAGACTTCCACCCCTGAATTGCCGTAAAATAAGGCACCAACAATAATACCTAAAGCCAGACCAATAAAGATTTGCATTGTTAAATTAATCTTTTTCACTTCATGTCCCCCCTCTGGCTGGTTTGTATATTTTTGCAGTATGCAGCTCTTAATATTCAATTGATGTTATTTATACTACAATCCGAACTATAAAAACCGACAGTTATCTACACATGTATTTGTTTTTTTCTATAAATTCACAAACATTAATGCTGAGCCTGTGAATTTATCTTACATTGCCTTTCTGAAACAAATACCCGGAGGTGAATATGGATGAAACTGAATACCCTTCTCTTCCTGCTGATGCTTATCTTTGTACCACTGGCAGGTGAGTTGAATATTCACCCGTTCAATAATACATTCCGTCTCAGCTTTGGTACGCCCGTATTTTTTTTCTTCCTGTTATCCATACGCCATATTCCGCCTGCACTATCAGGAGTACTTGCCGGGATCGCAGTAGTCGCCTTTCGCATTTCACTCAATCATTTCCTCCATCCCGGGTTTTCCTTTGAAGAGTTGGTGACCTTGCATGGACCTACCTTTTTTTATTACATGGTTTACGGCCTGCTCTTTCAGGTTCTTAACATTAATGCTGAGCCTTACCGCGCACTGCGCGTGGGCATGCTCTCGGTGGGGATTGAGGTTGCTGCAAGTGTGGCGGAACTTAGCGTCCGGCGAAGTATTGACGGGGATTTCTGGGACATCGTTAAGATCAGCCAAGTGGCTTTTATGGCTATGATCCGCAGCTTCTTCGTGCTTGGGTTCTATAATATGATTCGATTAAATCAATCAGTTCAGCACGAAGAGGCACAAAGACAGCAGACAGAGCGAATATTACTTATGGTATCGGACCTGTACGAGGAGTCAGTCCAGTTAGGCAAAACCCTGTCGCACGCAGAGCAAATTACCCGTGAAAGCTATGGGCTGTACCGCGAACTGCAGCAGGATGAATCTCTGAAAGATAGAGAACATTATGCCAGACAGGCACTTCGTATTTCCGGACAGGTTCATGAGATTAAAAAAGATAGCCAGCGGATTTTTGCCGGTTTGTCCAAGCTCATTGATTCCGAAAGCGACGTGCATTATATGACTTCACAGGAACTTGGCGAGCTGATCGTCCGAACGAACAGTAAATACGCTCAATCGCTGGGCAAGTCCATCCGTTTCACGCTGAATTTCGAGCCTTTGTTGCCCAAACTGCATGTTTATACCGTTCTCACTCTGATTAACAACCTGACATCCAATTCAGTGGAGGCGATGAAAGACAGCGGAAGGATTGACGTTTCCATTCAAATTCTACCGGGACAAGAGGATATAATATCGCTTAGTGTCACCGATAACGGTCCGGGTATCCCTGAGCGCAAACGGGAAATGATCTTCACACCGGGATACACGACCAAGTATGATGAGGGAGGACAGCCTTCGACTGGCATGGGTTTATTTTATGTGCGTGAAGTTGCGGAGAGCCTTGATGGAACGCTTGAACTGCTACAAAATGAAGATGAACATACAGATAGATTACAGACTACTTTTAGAATTATATTGCCTTTACGGAAACTGACGGAGAAAGGAAGATAGCCTGGATGCGTTTTTATATTGTAGATGACGATCAGGGGATTCGTTCTATGCTGGCAGACATTATTGAAGACGAGGGGTTAGGGGAGGTCGTTGGGGAAGCGGAGGATGGTTCCTACGTGAATAGCGGCCTGCTGGAGCTGAACCGGATTGATGTATTGCTGATTGACCTGCTAATGCCGCTTCGCGACGGCATTCAGACCGTACGTGCACTCGGTGATCAATTTAGCGGAAAAATCATTATGATTTCGCGGATTGAATCCAAAAACATGATCGGTGAGGCGTACTCGCTCGGTATTGAATATTATATTGCCAAGCCCTTGAATCGACTGGAAATTATTGCGGTTATCCAAAAGGTGACCGAACGCCTGCGCATGCAGCAGTCCATTACAGATATCCAGCGCACACTGCAAGGACTGTCGATGTTCACATCAAATGGTCCATCAGCGACAATGGAACCGACCCGAAACATTGTCAGCTCAGGGCAGTTTCTGCTCTCCGAAATGGGAATGATCGGCGAAGCCGGAAGTGTAGATTTACTGGACATGCTGGAGTACCTGGACCAATATGAGGAGGAAACAGGCAATCTTTCCCCGTATCTATTCCCCTCGCTAAAAGATATTTTTGCTAATATTGCGTCCAAACGGTTAGGAGAGTCAGCCTCAGCAATCGAGCTGAGCAAGGAAATCAAGGCATCGGAGCAACGTGTCCGCCGCGCCATTTTCCAGACATTAAGCCATATTGTATCGCTCGGGCTGACCGATTATACCCATCCCAAGTTCGAAAATTATGCATCCAAGTTTTTTGATTTTACAGAAATCCGCAAAAAAATGCTGGAGCTGCAAAACAATGTAGAGCCTTCCCTGTCCCAAGCCCGCATTAATACGAAAAAGTTTGTGCAAGTGCTCTATATGGAAGCCAAACGACTATTGCATTAAAAAAAAAGCACCTGCATCTCCCCATGTGGCTATCATCACACGGAGATTAATAGGTGCACATTTTGATGATTTAAATGTCCCTTGATTCGAGACTCTTACTCTGCTACTCCATAGCTTCCAAGAAGCCTACACCATCGGACAACAGACGTTTTAGAACATTTAGCTCCTCCGGGCTGTAGCGATTTAAAAATTGAAGTAACCGATGCTGTACCTCAGCATGCAGCCGCTCATGTACAAGAAAGAGCTTTTTTCCCAACGGGGTTAGCCGAAAATAAATTTCTTTCTTGTTGTCGTTCAGCTGGGTTCTACGAATCCAGCCTTCCTTGAGCAGCTTGGTGCTCACTTTTGAAACGGTACCTTTGCTCAGTTCCATTCGTTCAGCTAAGGTTGTAACATTGATCGGCTCATGCCTCCCGATACAATCCAGAACATGCACATCCGTCATATTGAGCGAAGTCATTCCATTAAATTGCTCCTGAATTTCTTCGAGAAAGGTCATGCTCTCTCTCTGCTGATGCTGCTCCCACTGGTGATTCATCTTAATAAGCAAATCATAGACATGCTGAACCGTTGTTGCCTTCTCCATACGAACAAGTAGTCACTCCTTTGGCGATACTCCTCCTTTCATTATAGCCCACATTTGTTTCACTGGAAACAATATGGTCATGTCATAACTAAACCCTTTCCCCTTTATATCAATGTGACAATGCCATCCTTAATCACACTCGATATGTCCGTTTGTTTCACCGAAATGGCCCAAGCGATATACCCATCAGGACGAATGAGAACCGTATGCACATCCCTCCATCCAACGGGCAATTCATCGGCTACGGCTTCGACGTATGAAATATGTGAAAGTGAGATATGGCGCAACTCATTCGATATCTTAGTATCCTGTGCAAGATGGAGCAGCACAAACCGTCCTTCATGTAAAAGATCGTAAGCATACGATGTCATTCCATCAGGCAACCACAATTCAAAATCAGCAAACCGTTTCCCGTTCAGTGGATGCTGCGGTACATTGCCAGCCGCTGGATAACATACATCCAGTGCACTAATTTGCTCTGCCATAGAGCGATTAATTTCCGGATGGCGGAACCATTCCTCGTGTAATTGGCGGTGTGCCAATACAGCAGGCGTAAAATCCAATAAGCGGGTCTGAACCTCGGTATTCCGCAAAAACTGCGTATTAACCGGATAACGTTCGTCATGATAGCTATTCAGCAGTGTGTCTGGAGCCCAGCCACGAATCACTCCGGCCAGTTTCCATCCCAGATTTGCCACCTCTTGCAAGCCAACATTCATTCCCTGTCCACCTGCTGGGAAGTGAATATGTGCCGCATCACCTGCTAGCAGGATTCTCCCTTTGCGATAGGTCTGCGCCTGCCGCGTTGCATTCCCGAATCGAGATAACCAGCGAGGATTGGATACGCCGAGATCTGTACCGAGCAGATCATACAGTCCTGTCTGCACTTCTTCCAGCGTCACAGGCACGTCCTTCGGAATCTCCATCATTCGTGGTGTAGTCAAAATAACCCGATAAATATCTGGATACACGGGGGCAATCATCACCCCACCTCGTTCACTATATTCGGAATGCACGCCACTTTCAGGCGGATTGGCTAGCTCTGCATCCGCCAATATAGCGGTCAGAGTCGTATCCGTGCCCGGAAAAGCAATCCCGGCTTGTTTCCGCACGATACTGCCGGCTCCATCCGCTCCTACGACATAGGTAGCCGTCATCACCGCTACATTGGCTTGTGGTCCAGATGTGCATACACTCACCACCTCCACACCCTGCTCCTGCTCCTGCTCCTGCTCCCGCACAGATACCACTTCCATGCCACGATGAACGACAACTCCCAGCTTGAGCGCATGCTCCTCGATCACCTGCTCTGTAATCACCTGTGGAATAAACAACGTATAATTAGAAGAACTATCAAGCACAGAAAAATCCAAGCGGGTATTCAGCATGGAAAAATGACCCGTACGTATAGGTCTGCCGAGCTTCATAAACCGCTCCTTCAATCCACGCATATCAAACATCTCAAGCGTTCGTGGATGTAGCGTAAGCGCACGTGACTGGTCACTAGGCTCCTCTAAACGTTCAATTACACATACGCTTACTCTTGCTAATGCCAACTCCGCAGCGAGCCACATTCCAACAGGTCCGCCGCCCACTACAATCACTTCGTAATTCATGTTCACACCCCTATCTAACTGCTTTATTTCCAACACCTAATTGTTTCACATGAAACAATATATACACACGTAAAGCTCCCCTTAACATTTCCGCATATATTAAACAATCCATTAAACTTTCGTATATTGTTTCATAAGAAACAATATTATTTTAATTTAATTGAGAACATTTATCAACTACTTTATTCTAACGATTTCTGTTCCTTAATCTTAAATCATGCACTCATTTCCATTTCATAAAATATAATTGTATAATCGTTAAATGAAACTAAGCTAGAACAAACTCTCCATAGAAGGGATGATTATACATGTCGGATGCCAACCAATTATTCGGTCAAGCGCTGGTTGAATCACTGGTCGGGGAACGTGGACACATTCGAGTCGCTCGCGCCCTGCCGGACATTGACGTCGAACTGGCAGGGAAGAAAAATGCAGAAATGCCCTACAGCATTTATCAACTGCTGAAGCATATGATTTACTGGCAGCAATTTATGTTGGAGCATCTGGAAGGGCGGAAGCCCCAGCTTCCGGGCGATGTCATGGAAAGCTGGTCCCAAGAAACTGGACCGCAAAGCGAAGAAGCATGGCAGGCTGTTATTAAAGAATTTCTACAGGGTATAGATCGGGCTGTGCAAATTGCCGAAACTGCGCAACTGGATGAATCTCTGGCTCATTTCCCAGGGGAAACAAAAGCAGGATTGTTGCGGAATATCGCCTCCCATAATTCATATCATCTGGGTGAAATTGTACTGCTGCGCCGCATTTATGGAGCTTGGCCACCACCAGGAGGCGGCTTTCCTGCATAAAGCGCGCTCATGGACCGTTTTAGCATTAATATTCCCTTTTATTACAATATGATGTTGGTCTTGATTGTAAGAAAAAGGCCACTTGCATAAACAAGTGG
The DNA here is from genome assembly GCF_006874425.1 of Paenibacillus ottowii. Taxonomy (GTDB): domain Bacteria; phylum Bacillota; class Bacilli; order Paenibacillales; family Paenibacillaceae; genus Paenibacillus; species Paenibacillus ottowii. Next base: position 111,333 of record NZ_VIJZ01000010.1, on the reverse strand, counting down.
CCTCCTTTTGGGTCATCACAGCTCCAGCTCGACTGCAATCCCAAAATGATCGGATACAACGGGTCCTGTTTTTCCATTCAGTACAACCGTTGAGGATTGAACCTCTACTGCCTTACTGGAGAAAACATAGTCAATACGGAGTGGCTCCGCATTACTTTCCCAGCCAGCAATAGCTTTGATAACCGTGTGTCCTGCATCACGTACAGCAGCGTTCGAATAGGTGTCTGACCAACCGGATTGCATTACATAGTCATATCCCTCTCCGCGCATTTCAGCCGCGTTGTTAAAATCCCCCATCACAAACACAGGAGCCGGAGCTAAAGGATCGAGCAATTCGATTGTACGATCCCATAGTCCGCGGAAGGATTCCTCATCTTTCCACCAGTTGTAATGCCCACTGACAAACCAGGACTGCACTCCGTCCACCACAGTCTGAATGCCCACAATTTTACGCGAGCGGTAGTTGTCGTAATCCTGTATTGAGGAAACATATTCGCTCACCGTAGCTGTAATCGGTGTTTTGGACAGAATCGCCAAACCCTCGTCATATTTGGCAAAGCCAACATGCGCGGGAGCCCACGTCCAGTGATAAGCATCGGATAATAGACCGTTCAGCACATAAGCATAGTTATCGCGTTTAATGACAACTTCAGGGTCTGCACTATAGTAAGCGGCCAAATCATCCACTGACAATGGAGTCTCTTCTATAGACTGGTTGACTTCCTGCAAAGCAATGACATCAAACTGCTGCTCATTAATAAAAGCAGCCAATTGCTTCAGCTTATCGTGTTGGTTTTCTTCCATCCAAGCATGTGCATTTAAGGTTAACAATTTCAAGCTAATCACCTATTGAGTATGTCTTGTATATCTGATTTAAGCACATCGGCCTTTGGCCCGTAAACCGCCTGTACTCCATTATCTACTTTAATTAAGCCCAAGGCGCCTAACGCTTTCCACGTCTTTTCATCCCCAACGGCTTCTGTATCCTTCACCGTTACACGCAGTCGGGTCATGCAAGCATCCACCTCGACAATGTTCTGCTCACCCCCAAGTGTCTTGATGATATCCGCAGCCAGTTGATTTTGAGTTGAAACCGCTGCCAAACCATCGCCTTTTGTACTCTCTGCTTCGGAAGTCGCTTGAGGCTCTTCATCTGTATAATTCCCCAGTCTTCCTGGCGTAGCCATTTTGAATTTGCCGATCATAAAATAAGCGATAAAGTAGGTTGCTACCGCAAACACTACACAAGTCAGCACAAAGTTAATGATATCTTGCACCAACCCTGCATTTATAGACAATGGCAAGCGAGTCAGCAGCTCAATCATACCAAACGAATGTAAACGCAAATGTATAATATCAGCCATTCCGAAAGCAATACCGGTAAGAATAGCATAAACCACATACAATACAGGCGCCACGAACATAAACATGAATTCCAGCGGCTCCGTCACCCCTGTTAAAAAGACGGCTGCTGCTGCTGAGAAGATCATCGACTTGTACTTGCCGCGTTTATCTTTGTCTACACGTCGATACATTGCTACTGCCAACCCCATAAGGATGCCCGCTCCGCCGATCATTTGTCCTACCTTGAAACGGGCAGGCGTCACGCCTCCCAGCAAGTTGTTGTAGGCTGCCGGATCCGTACCACGAAGCGCACTGAGATCACTAGCCCAAGCCAGCCACAGCGGGTCTTGCCCAGCAACAACGCTTCCTGCTCCAGAACCCGTGAGCACCGTGTAAACGCCACCAAGTTGAGTATAGTTAATAGGAACGGTCAGCATATGATGAAGACCAAAAGGAATCAACAGTCTCTCCAGTGTACCATAGACAAACGGCGCTATAAAAGGAGCCGACTCTCCCGAAGTCGCCAACCAGACGCCAAATTGGTTAATCCCTCCTTGGACAAATGGCCAGACAGCAGACATGATCAAACTAACGATTACGGACCATAAAATCACAACAAACGGAACAAAACGCTTACCGTTAAAAAACGCCAGAGCATCAGGAAGCTTACGGTAATTATAATATTTATTAAACACCACGGCCCCGACGAAGCCAGATATAATACCGACAAACACACCCATGTTGAGTGCAGGTGCCCCCAAAATAGAGGTGAAATAACCACTAACCGGAATCGTTGCACCGAAGAGGGTATGGGTAGTTGCTCCCTCTTGGGTTAGCATCTTCGACGATACGCCCAAAATCGTTCCTGTTGAAATATTGATGAGAACAAAGGCAATTAAAGCCGCAAAAGCTCCACCCGCTCGCTCCTTAGCCCAAGAGCCACCAATCGCCACGGCAAATAGAATGTGTAAATTGTTGATGATGCCCCAACCCAGATTCTCCATGACCCCGCCGACAGTCACCCAGAAATGAATATCGCCAGCCAACATCGCCACTACTTTACCCAGTGAAATCATAATCCCGGCTGCTGGCATGACAGCAACAACCACAAGAAGTGCCTTCCCAAGCTTTTGCCAAAAATCAAATGATAGAAGTTTTTTCATGCTCGTTCAGTCTCCATCCCTTATAGTATGTATAGCATGGGTAGTGCTCAATAAAAAAATTATGCAATCGGTTGCACGATTATTATAATGATATCGCTTTCTATTGGCAATACCCTAGTTATAAATATCTTGGTGAATGATGATAGAAATACTCGAAAAAGCCGCTAATTTGTTGAAATTGGAGCAATATCGTATGATAGAACATAATATTTTCTGCTTGAGATAGCAAAAGGAGACGAAGACGATGGCAGTAACCATCAAAGATGTCGCAAAACGTGCTAAAGTTGCTACTTCCACCGTATCCCGTGTCATTCAAGACAGCCCCAAAATCAGCGAAGCCACCAAGGCACGCGTCCGCAAAGAAATGAAGGCGCTTGGCTATGAACCTAACTATTCCGCTCAAAGCCTGGCTAACCGTGTCACACAGTCGATAGGCATTATTATGCCTGAATCGGACGTGGCGATCTTTCAGAATCCTTTCTTTCCAGAAAGCCTGCGCGGGATCAGCGAATGGGTAAACGAGCACAACTATACACTGTCGATTGTCACAGGCAAAACGAGTGATGAATTGCTATCCCGCGTAAAGCTGATGACCCGGACCGGACGCGTTGACGGCTACATTGTCCTGTACTCCAAGCAAAAGGACAGCATCGTGGAGTATCTTCATAAAGAAAAAATCCCCTATACCGTCATCGGCAAGCCTCAGCAGTTTGTCAGTGAAACCACCCATGTAGATAACGATAACTACCAGGCTGCCAAGGATGTGGTCACGTATTTGACGGGGCTGAATCATGAGCGCATTGCTTATGTTGGCGGTGACCAGGAACACGTCGTGAATCTTGAAAGACTCCGAGGCTACCAAGATGCGCTACGAGAAGCGGGCTTGCCTCTACCGGAGGAATACGTGGTCAGGGAGCCTTTTAATCTGGGGGATATGCGCACGCTATTGCAGGCTACCCCGCCGCCTACGGCGATGATCGTTAGCGACGACCTTGTAGCCATGTCCGTACAGAAAATGCTTGCTCAGTTAGGCGTATCCATGCCAGAGCAGCTGTCCATGGTGAGCTTTAATAACCTGATGCTGGCTGAACTGATGAATCCCCCTCTTACTTCCGTGGATATTGATATCTTCAGCCTTGGTTATCAGGCTGCCAAAAGTCTGATCGAAAAAATTGAAGACCCGAAAGAATTGACCAAGCACATCATTGTCCCCCACCGAATTGTAGAGCGCAAATCAAGCCAGACACTATGAATCTCTAAGAAATGAACAAGAACTGATTTTGTGGATATCCATAAAATCAGTTTTTTTGCGTTGACAGGGCAAGCGGTTGCACTATATACTGAACTCGCTCATATATTGGTTCCGTTCAAACAACGATCTCATTTTCCGAGAGGGGTACGCAATCATGGTTTACAACCGATTATTTGACGTAGATAGTTGGAAGCTGACAACACACACTCTACATAGCACACACATGCGATTACAGGAAAGCTTAACGTCCATAGGCAACGGCTATATGGGCATGCGCGGCAATTTTGAAGAAGCTTATTCAGGTGATCATCATCAGGGGACGTATATCTCCGGAATATGGTTTCCTGACAAAACCAAGGTAGGCTGGTGGAAGAACGGCTACCCTGAATATTTCGGCAAGGTCATCAATGCCATGAATTTCATCGGCATCCGTCTGATTGTAAACCAAGAGGAAGTGGACTTATTTACGGCACACATCAGTGATTTTGTGCAGGAGCTGGACATGAAGCAGGGAATCCTGCGGCGCGCTTGTACTGTGAACGACCAGGTTCGTATCACTACAGAGCGTTTTCTGAGCGTTACTACACGTGAATTATGCCTGATTGATTATCAGGTCGAAAATATAAGCGATCAGCCTTTAAGCATTGAGCTTGTTCCTTATTTGGATGGCAATACGAAAAATGAGGACACCAACTATGACGAGGTATTTTGGCTGGAAGAAGCCCGTGAGGTTCAAGAGCAGTTCATCAGCCTGTCCGCAACGACGATAGATAATCCCTTCGGTATTCCGCGCTTTACCGTAAACGCTACCATGGGTATTGTCACCGAGGGACAAGATGAGCAGACGACGGAAGAGGGCTTTTTGTATGCTGCACGCCATTATCTATACAACGTCTTACCAGGTGACCGTATCCAACTGCAAAAAATTGTAGCCGTCACCACTTCACGCGATATGGAAAAGGATGCATTGATTCCGCAAGGTGAACGCATCGCTGTAGAAGCTGTGAACAAAGGCTACACCTCTCTTAAGCAAGAACATATCGACGCTTGGGCCAGACGCTGGGACAAGGCAGATGTTGAAATTGAGGGAGATACGGAGGCGCAACAGGGAATACGCTTTAACATTTTCCAGCTGTTCTCTACGTACTACGGTGAAGATGCCCGTCTGAATATCGGACCGAAGGGCTTTACGGGCGAAAAATATGGCGGTGCCACCTATTGGGATACAGAGGCATATGCCGTACCTATGTATCTGGCGCTTGCCGATCCGGAGGTAACGCGAAATCTGCTGCTGTACCGTCATCAACATCTGGAGGGTGCCAAGCATAACGCAGCCCAGCAAGGGCTTCGCGGGGCACTGTATCCTATGGTCACTTTTACAGGCGTGGAATGCCATAACGAATGGGAAATTACCTTCGAAGAAATCCATCGTAACGGTGCAATTGCCTATGCCATTTACAATTACACCAATTATACGGGGGACTTGACCTATCTGCATGACTACGGAATCGACGTACTGGTCGAAATTAGCCGCTTCTGGGCCGATCGGGTTCATTTCTCCAAGAGCCGTCAGCAGTACATGATCCACGGGGTTACCGGGCCAAATGAATACGAAAATAACGTTAATAACAACTGGTATACCAATACGCTGGCTGCATGGGTTCTAAAATATACGTTGTCGGTCTTGCCTCAAATCTCGACTGAGAAATCGCAGCGCCTGGCAGTTACAGCCGATGAGCGTGCACATTGGCAAGATATCATCAACAACATGTACTATCCTTATGATGAAGAACGTGGCGTCTTCGTACAGCACGATACCTTTATGGATAAGGATTTGCAGCCTGTATCCGCTTTGCATCCTAGCAATCTGCCACTTAATCAGAAATGGTCATGGGATAAAATCCTGCGTTCCTGCTTCATTAAGCAAGCGGATGTACTGCAAGGGCTCTATTTCTTTGGAGACCAGTTCACGCTGGAGGAAAAAGCGCGCAATTTTGCATTTTACGAGCCGATGACCGTTCATGAATCCAGTCTGTCTCCTTCGATTCATGCCGTACTGGCCGCTGAACTCAAAATGGAGGATAAGGCAGTCGAAATGTATAAACGGACGGCTCGTCTGGATCTGGATAACTATAATAATGACACCGAAGACGGACTTCATATCACTTCCATGACAGGAAGCTGGCTGGCGATTGTACAGGGATTTGCCGGGATGAGAACCTATAATGAAACACTCAGCTTTTCCCCTTTTCTGCCGAAGGACTGGAACAAATATACGTTTAAAATCAATTATCGCGGCCGCTTGCTAAGTATTCTCGTACAGGAGAGTGAAGTAGTCATTACCCTGCTGGACGGAGAACCGCTGACACTGGAATTGTATGGACAGCCGACGCACATTACCAGCGGGCAGCCGTTAATGGCGAGCAGTGCTTCATAAATGAACCAACCAGGGAGGTAAGCAAATGAAGGCAGTCATTTTCGACTTGGACGGAGTCATTACAGACACCGCTGAATACCATTTTCAGGCATGGGGCAGCTTGGCGGAAGCGCTCAGCATCCCTTTTGATCGGGAATTTAATGAACAGTTAAAGGGAATCAGCCGTACGGAATCGCTCGACAAAATTCTGGCACGTGGTAACCTGTCCAATACGTTTTCAGAAGAAGGCAAGCAAGACCTGGCCGTACGAAAGAACACCGAGTATCAGCGGCTCATCTCGGCTTTAACTCCCGCAGATGTCCTGCCGGGCATTCAGGCACTTCTGAAGGAGCTTCGTGAAGCAAAAATTGGCATCGCGCTGGCCTCTGCGAGTAAAAATGCAGCGTTTATACTGGATCGGCTGGAGCTGGCACACTATTTTGATAGTGTGGTGGATGTCACAGCCATTCGGAATGGAAAGCCTGACCCGGAAATTTTCCTCGCCGGAGCTGCGAATCTGGGCGTTCGACCTGCCGACTGTATCGGCATAGAAGACGCACAGGCTGGCATTCAGGCGATCAAGAGCGCCGGGATGTTCGCGGTCGGTGTAGGCACGCCTTCACAAATGCAAGAAGCCGATATCGTAGTAGCGACTACAGCCGAGCTTTCTTTGAGCATGCTGGAGGAACATTTTTACGAGTTTAAAAAATGATCGCATTCTGAATTAAGTTCATATGACGTTATATATGACTAGAGACGAACACCATGAGGTGTTCGTTTTTGCTTTTGCCAGAAAAAAGGACTAATGAATATTTATCACTATTTTACACATATTACATGCATATCATGCATTAGGCTTTTTGAAGGGGGAAGCATAATTAGTGGCAAGATCACTCGAGGCAAAATTAGATTATCTTGAAAAGACTCTGGGTCATCTTCCTGATATCGTCTTTAAAAAAATGAATGTGGGCCAGACGGGAATTCATGTCATTATGATCTATCTCTCCGGTATTGCGGATATAAGTCTGATTAACGAACAAATCGTCAAGCCGCTTATTTTAACTGGAATCCGTGAAAACCACTCCCCAGTTAATCCTGAGAAAATAAAGGAGGAGTTGATACAGCAGACAGCATTTACGATCAATATGAAAGAAGGGACAGACCTTGAGACGTGTGTAAGCAAAGTGTTATCGGGCGATACTTGTCTGATGATCGAAGGAACGGACGATGTTTTTTTTGCTTCTACAGGCAAATTCCCTTCGCGAAGTGTTGATGAACCCAGCACCGAAACTTTGGTAAGAGGGCCAAGGCAGGGCTTTATTGAGGATTTGGAAAGCAATCTGGCAATGGTTAGACGACACATCAAAGATCTCAGTTTTAAAATTGACAAAATAACTATTGGAAGAAGATCTTCTCGGGCATTAGCAATCTTGTACATATCAGATATCGCAAATCCAGAGCTAGTGCAAGAAGTTAAACGAAGAGTTGAAACGATTGATGTGGACGATGTTTCCGATACTGGGGTTATTGAGCAATGGATTGAGGAAAGTTCATTGTCTCCGTTCCCACAGATTCAAGCCTCTGAACGCTCGGATAAAGCTATAACGGCTTTAATGGCAGGGAGAGTTGTCATTATGCTAGATGGCACCCCCTTTGTCTTAATTGCTCCCATGACCTTCTGGATGTTGGCTCAATCCCCAGAGGATTATTATGAGCGGTTTCCATTAGGGACATTTTTCCGCATGCTGCGTTTAACGGCTTTGTTCATTGCAACATTCCTACCTTCGTTGTACGTTGCACTCATTTCTTTCCATCCTGGGTTGATCCCGCCTGAGCTGGTCATATCTATTGTTGCGTCAAGGGAGGGGATTCCCTTTCCCGTTTTTGTAGAAGCTTTAATTATGGAGGCATCATTGGAAATATTACGTGAGGCAAGTCTACGTCTACCCAAAGGAATAGGGCAGGTCATTGGGATTGTAGGCGGCCTGGTTATTGGGCAAGCAGCTGTTGAGGCGGCGGTCGTAAGTCCTATCCTGATCATTATCGTTGGTCTTACGGCCATCGCGTCCTTTGCGAGCCCACAGTATAGCGGCAGTATCGGAATCCGGCTTCTTCGTTTTCCCATTATGATGATGGCAGGGGTTTACGGACTATATGGAGTCATTTTAGCCTTTATTTGTTTAGGCGTACACATGGTTCAGATCAAAAGCTTTGGCGTTCCTTACATGTCACCGCTAGCCCCAGTTCGACTAAGAGATCAACAAGACACCTTGATTCGGGTTCCTTTTAAATACCTTAGAAAACGTCCTATCATGCTAAAAACACAGGACGAAACACACTCTAACAGGAAAAGGAAGTAAGCCTATGATCTCATACCTCTTTCTGCTTCGTCGAACTTTATGGTTACAAAAATGCTGTGCCGCATGGATCGCATGTGCTCTTCTCGCCGGTTGCTGGGATAGTAAAGAGATCGATACCTTGAGTATTATCCAGGGTGTCGCCATTGATACGGATCAGCAGGATATGCTGGAACTTACCTACCAGCACTTAATAGCGCAGAAATCCAGAAGAAATATGTACAGCAACGTAACCACTTTAGACAAGGATTCCATTCAGTCTGCTTCCAGGGAACAGGCCAAGCAGGTATCCCGTGCTCCTTTATATAGTTTTATTCGCTTGATTTTAATTAGTGACGAAGCTATACAAAAAAGAAGAATCGACCAATTGTTGGATACGTTTACTCGATCCTATAAACCAAGTCGAAAATCACTTGTTATGATCATAAAAGGCAATGCAAAAGAAGCGCTCAATAAGATCGGCAAGCATCAAGAGATCCCTTCTATTGACCTCGAGGCATTGGCTAAAAATAGCGATTTAAACTCAAAAATACCTTCTAGAATAACATTGGGGGAAATTTCTACACATATCTCACAAGGAGCTGACTTCCTCGTCCAATACATAGAAACCGATGGAGGCAACCACTTCTCAGGAGCAGCTCTGATCAGCGGTAAAACGAAGAAATTTGCTTATAAGCTAGACGAAGAGGATGTCAGTGGAATTAACTGGCTGCTTGGAAAAACAAAAGATTCCATTATTAAAACAGAGATGTCCAAGTCAAATCAGTCGATGGTGTTTGACGTTGAGGATGTCCACACAAAACTTATTCCCCACATGAACGGGCAGGATCTCTCATTCACAGTTCGTATTAAAGCAGATACCAAACTTAATGAAAGCACGGTTAATTCTGTAGACTTCCTGAAGGAATCATTCATCCAAACTGCCAAAGAAGCGGTGCAGGATGAAATCAAACAGACCGTATCCCAATCACTAAATACACTTCAAAAAAACATGAGAGCAGACGTAGTCGGTTTTGGCACAAAGGTAAAAGTAAATTATCCCGCTTACTGGGATCGGGTAAAGGAAAATTGGCAAGATACATTCAGTCAAATACCAATCGATGTTAAGGCTAAAGTACAGATCAAGCGAACTGGTGCTTATTCAAAAGAAGAGGGTGAGTAAATGTCTAACATACCTTCCATGAAACAAGAAAAAATTTCTACCCTGCAAGCCTTATTCACCGTCACTTCGACTGTATATGCTGTGGGTATTGTCAGTTTACCAAGAACCATTGCAGAAAAGACGAAAACGCCCGACGTGTGGCAGGGACTTTTGCTTGCAACTCTACTTGGGATCGTCGTTATTTTTATCCATGTTAAATTATGTCATCGATTTCCAGGAAAAACGTTCTATGAGTTCAATCCTGTGATTGCAGGTAAACTCATCGGCTTTCTGATCAATATCGCATTTATTGTATTCTGCATGATGATCTGCTCTCTTGTGTGTAGAATGATGGCAGAATTTCTCAAAGGTCTTGCACTGGAGAGAACGCCAATAAGCATGATTCTCATGCCGTTTCTTCTGCTTATTGGTTATTTGACCTGGGGCGGTCTCCATGCCATGGTTCGATTGATCGAGCTTTTTTTCCCTTTAACCTTTATTGTTTTTTTATTGTTGATCGTTTTTAATATCAACCATTTTAATCTTGATAATTTGCGTCCGGTTTTCCATAAAGGATGGCGTCCGATCTTTGAATCACTTAAAGTTATCCCTTTCTCTACCATGGGTTTTGAATCCATCCTTATCTTAACTAATGTAATGGCCAATCCACAAAAAGCATGGAAGGCTGGTTGGATCGGCTACTCGATTGCAATGGGGTTGTATATTTTAATGGTCACAATGGTCGTTGGCTGTATGTCAGTCGAGGAAGTCTCCCGACTGCAGTGGCCAGTCGTTTCTTTTGCACAGCAAATTGAATTCCCCGGCGCGTTCCTGGAACGATTTGAAATATTATTTATCATCTTGTGGACGATCAAAATTTTCATGACCGCCTCAAATTATTATTTCTATATTGTTACCGGGATCAGCCAGCTCACCCAGAAATGGAACAAGTATATCTGTTATCTCCCGTTAATTATATTATTTTGCCTGAGCATATACCCACAAAATTTTATTGAAATAGGCAACTTCGATAAAATAATCGGTTATTTTGGAATTGTTATAAATGCGGTAGTACCCTTGGTGCTTCTCGTCATCTCTATGGTTTTCCATCGAACAGAAAAAACGGATGGGAAACAGTAAAAGATATCTCCTCGTTCTTCCCAATGACTCTCCCCTTATGCTATAGCGTAAGGGGCTTTACTTTTTAATCAGCGGTTATCCTTCGAAATTTTCCAACTGCCTCCTCCACTCAATTACATTCGCGAACTGATATAATGGAAGAGTTAAGCTATTTCCAGATCAACTATTCTCTCTTAGGAGACTAATTATGAAACCAACCTATCTTATGGATGATATACAGTGGCAGCGGCTTATTCAAAATGTGGCTGACCATTTTAATGATGTGACGATCAAACGAGGTTTCCAGTATTTCAAGCAGGGAAAGGTAAAAGAATTTGCAATGCCTGATGCCGACCATATCGCGGCTGTCGTGGACGGGAATGAGCTTTATGAGGTAGATCTCCACTTGGCCGCTTTTGCTGCCAGCCGATGTACATGCCCTGTTCATACCAACTGCAAGCATATGATCGCCGTATTGCTGAATTACGCGAATGAACAGGAACGTTCCGTACATGCATTAGTGAATGCTCATTCGGCGGGATTCACACGGTTGACTGCAAAAGCAGACACCCGTATCCCACCTGCTTCCCGGTCGAACCTTTCGCTGGAACACAACGAAGCAGCAAGGCATGCTCTCAGTAAAACAGCCAGCAACATACCGGACATACCCGTTTCCGAATGGCACGATCTGTTTGATCAATGTATTGCCTTGAATCATGTACACACCCAAAATTCTCAATATGTTCAAAGCGCTCTAGCTTCGATCTATGCGGTGAAGCCGCCGCTCTCACCTGGCATGCAGCAGCTATATGGACTGCATGCTCATCTGCGTGTACTGGAAAAGCTGCTGCCTCAGGCCCCCATGACAGGTTACCCTACTCATACCTATATGGGCTACTACACCCAAATCGCCGCAGATGAGCTTAAGGAGGCAATCGAGCGTGATTTTGAGCGTCCCTTGGAACTGAATGATGAACCGATGCACGAAGCCCGTATGGCAGAAACCTTAGCTTATTTGCGCCGAAAAATGCTGACAGAGTCGCGGAACGGTACTTATTTTGCGGACGCATATTTTCAGTTTTGGCTGTACTGGGTGCATCCTGTAAGGCAGGATTCCAGCATATATACAGAGGAATTACAACATTTACATGCAGCTGAGGAAGACCTTGGTGCAACGCTGGCACGGCTTCCATGGATGCTGGCTCAGAGCTGGATGTATGTATACCAAGCGCAGGATCAAAAAGCCTGGGAATTGCTACAGGGGGCAGAACGAGCTTTTCCACTAAAAATCTCCTCCGGCCAATTGCTGTTGTTCTTATACGCGTTGCGACAGGCTGAAGATTGGGTACGTCTCAAAAACGGACTGCGGCATATCGGTCCCCTGCTCCACAGCCATCGGGATGATCATTTACAGGATTATATGCATTATTGGGAGCTGGTTTTGCAGCACCTTCCAGATACAGAAGAGGACATGTGGGACACGCTGATGGGTATGCTTCCATTTGCCGGGAGGATGTATGAAGAGGCCCTGCTTGCTCATGAAAAATGGCAACAATGGATTGACTATCAGCTAAGCATACGCAGTGAACCTTTAAGTTTTCGGGTGAGCATGCTGCAACCGATTGAAAAGAATGCACCCGAGTTGATACTACCTTTTTACCATCAAGCGGTAGAACGTTATGTGCTGGAAAAAAACAGATCCAGCTATAAAGCAGCAGTTAAGCTGTTAAAGCGATTGTCCAAGCTGTACAAAAAAATGAAGCAAGAAACACGCTGGGAGCTGTTCTTCACGACCTTTACCAGCCGTCACAGCCGCCTGCGAGCATTACAGGAGGAATTGCGGAAAGGGAAATTGTTATCATGAGCCAATATACCGAAACAATTACGGTGCATATCCAATTAACTACCTATGGAGATGCGCTAATCTATGGCGATTCCTCCATGAACTATAGCATTTCCGGCCAAATGCTGAAGCAACGTCTGTTTGCTTGGCATGAGGCTTCATTCTACGGCACCGAGCTGGAGATCCAGCATGTTCAAGACACCGATATTATCGTGCTGCCCTCGGAGCAAGTGATTCCTTTTTTGTCCGAGCAGGAGCTGCTGAAGCATATCGAATGGATCTGGGACGAGGCCAATGCCCCGTGGCTTCGGCTGATCCCTCTATTAGCTCACTGCATTGAGGCAAAAGCCTATGTGCCCAGCTTTGCGTCGTTTCAGGCAGGGAAGCTGCAATGGGAATGGGATACAGAAGCCTTGGAAAATATCCAACCGGCAGAGCTGACTTTGCTGGACCGATTGGATCAGAACGAGCGCGACGGGTTGATAGCGGCGTTCTCAGCCGCTATCTTTCAGCGCTGGTACGGCACCGAAGCGGAAGCCGCTGACCTGCGAAGAGAATATCCGATTCTCTTCGCCCCTAATCGCCAGGTCACGGCCGGTCTGGACGCTCAAGCATGGCTAATCGCCATTGGCTGGAAGGCTGATACCGCGCCTTTCCGCCCGCTTCTGCAACTACTGGAGCCAGAGCTGGAGGACGACGAGCCGTCCTGGCAGCTCAAGCTTGTGTTGCAGGACAAGCAGGACCCGGCCTTGCTGGTGCCTGTACAGCTTGCCGACGATGGTTACGCATCCGGTTCATGGCCCGATGCGTGGACGGCGCATGTGCGTGAGCGCTCAGGCGGATGGCTGGAACGCTTGACTGCCATGTTGCCCGCAGGCCAGCTTGCCGGAAGCCGCGACGATATACTGAGTCGCCCGCTCTCTGACGAAGCAGCATGGCAATTCCTGACGACCGACAGCCAGCGTCTGCTGGAAAGCGGTTGGCAGGTACTGCTGCCGGCTTGGTGGGAGGCAGCCACTCGCAAGAAGCCAAAGCTGCGGGCCAAGGTTCGCCCAGGCGAAGGGGCAGAAGCGCGCGCAAAGGGCGGCTCGCTGTTCGGACTGGACTCGATTGTCCAGTTCGATTGGCGTGTAGCCATCGGCGATGCCGATCTGAGCGAGTCGGAATTCGCCGAGCTCGTGGCTCGCAACGAGCGCTTGGTACGCTTCCGCGGCCAATGGATCGCGCTCGACCCTGCGCTGCTGGCGCAAATCCGCCGAGCCATGAACGGGATCGACAGCGCTCAGGGATTGTCCTTTCAGGACATCCTGCAGCTGCATCTGCTCGGCAACACCGACGAGCCTGAAGGCAACGCTTCAGGCGAGCAGCCGGAGGACCCGGCACGCTTCCGACTGGAGGTCGAGCTGAACGCTCATCTGCTGAAGCTGATCAGCCAGCTCGGACGGCAATCGGACTGGCCCGCTTTGGACGTACCGGACGGGCTGCAAGCCGAGCTGCGGACGTATCAGCAGGACGGGTACGCATGGCTTGCCTTTTTGCGGCGCTTCGGATTGGGCGCCTGCCTGGCCGATGATATGGGACTTGGCAAAACGGTGCAGTTTATTACTTACTTACTGCACCTACAGGAAATTGCCACCGAGACGGGTGTGCGCTCCAGTTCCCTATTGATTTGCCCGACTTCGGTGTTGGGCAACTGGCAGAAGGAGCTCAGACGCTTCGCTCCTTCCTTGAGGGTCATACTGCACTATGGAAGCAAGCGGGAGCAAGGAGATTGGTTCCGCGAAAAAGCCGCGCAAGCGGATGTCATCCTGACTTCTTTTGCTACAGCAGCTTTGGATCAAGAGCTGCTGCAAAGCATAACCTGGGATTCGATCTGCCTGGATGAAGCGCAAAACATTAAAAATGCACAAACCAAGCAATCCACTGCTGTTCGCAGCTTCCCTGCACGTCATCGTATCGCGTTGACAGGAACACCTATTGAAAATCGGCTGTCCGAGCTATGGTCCATTTATGATTTTATCAATCCAGGTTATCTGGGTAGCTCACGCGCCTTTAGCAACCGCTTTATGAATGCTATTGAGAAAGAACATAATGAGCAGCGCACGATGGATCTGCAAAAGCTGGTTCAGCCTTTCATGCTGCGGCGCAAAAAGAAAGACCCTGCGATACAGCTCGATTTGCCCGACAAGAACGAGATGAAAACGTACATTCACCTCACCTCCGAGCAGGGCGCGCTCTATGATCAGATTGTTAAAGAACTGATGGAACGGATGCAAAAGCTGGAGGGTATCGAGCGCAAAGGAGCTATTTTATCAGCTCTGACCCAGTTGAAGCAGCTTTGTGACCACCCTGCTCTCTTAACCAAAGAGGCGCTACCGGATGCAGCAGCTTCTGGTTATCGTCCATCCGATCTTGAAGCGATCATTAACCGTTCATCCAAGCTGGAGCGCATTCTAGCTATGGTCAAAGAGCTACGGGAGGAAGGCGATCGCTGTCTTATTTTTACGCAGTATATTGGTATGGGGCAGATGCTTCAGCAGGTACTCGCTCAGGAGCTTCAAGAACCCGTGCTTTATCTGAATGGCAGTACATCCAAATCTGCGCGGGACCGAATGATTGAGCAATTCCAATCTCACACGCTCCCTCCTGACGAACAGCCGTCCGTGTTTATTTTATCGCTCAAAGCAGGGGGCGTGGGTCTCAATTTGACAGCTGCCAACCATGTCTTTCACTTTGATCGCTGGTGGAATCCGGCTGTTGAAAATCAGGCTACAGACCGAGCCTACCGGATGGGACAAACCAAAGATGTGCAGGTCCACAAATTCATCTCGCTCGGCACGCTGGAGGAACGCATTGACGAAATGCTGGAGAGCAAGCAGCAGCTCAGTGATCAAATCATCACCAGTACCGAGGGCTGGATTACGGAGCTGTCTACAGAAGCGTTAAAAGACCTCTTCACGTTACGGCGCGATTGGGCATAATGATGTCTCATATCGGACTATCGTGTATACAGAGTACCCGTTCGGGTTTGTTATATGCCTATTTTAAGGTAGAGTAGTTTATAGCACGGTCCAACGCTCCTTTGTGTGCATTTAATATCTCATCACAACAAAGGAGTTGATTTTTAGTGGCCATTCGTCCTCCAAAAACGCTGAAATCTACGGGCAGAAAAGTTCCTATTACGAGATATCGCAATGTCAGCCCAACACAAACATTTCGTCGATTTACAGTTATCTGGGCTAACAATGATGGTGTACCTTTTAACACAACCGGATTTTTCGCTACACTTCGCCGTTTAGATGGAACTTTCGTCCAGGCTGCAGGCTTTGACAGTTTTGGTACTGCTCGATTCAGCAGGGTCCGCACACCTACGAACCAAGCTTATGTTCTGCGCACCTTTAGAGATGATGGAACGCTGTTCCGGATTAGATCCGTACCTGCTGGCGTGTCCTCATTTGTCGTAATCGGTTAAGTTCGTACCAAACGCAGCCTAGACGTAATTAAAAAAGAAGTCAGCAACAGAGCATATCTGTACTGACTTCTTTTTTGTTTACTACCTATATCTGAACTCCAACGAATTGCTGAGGAAAAGTACTATTGACAATGAATGACGTTATGAAAATCAGCTCCGTAGACAGAAGCTCTCTTGCGTCGGACCCGGTCAGTTTCAAGGCTGGAATAGGCCTAGCGGATCGGGGACTTGGAAAGCATTTAGCTCTTGAGCTTTTAAAAAGAGGCGCAAAAGTCTATACCGGAGCAATAAATCCGGATTCTGTAGTAGCTGCAACAGAGGTTGCGAAAAATGTAAGAAGCCTGAGAAACAACCTGCTTTCAACAGATCGTTTCTCAGGCTTTTATCTTTCTGTGAATACTCCGGTTAACTTCTTTTTCGCTTCGCTCTTCCCAAGCGCAAGAGGGAGTGAATCAAAAAACAGCGCTTATCGGTACTATCCAATAAATTGCCTCAACAAATGGTTGAACCTGTCACGCTCTTCCCAAAATGCGCCATGACCGCTGTACTGAAACGGGACAAGCTGTGAATTTCTTATGTTTTGATTGAGTTCCTCGGCCTGTGCAAATGGAATCACTTGGTCGTGAATACCATGGACAATTAACGTAGGGACAGATATTTGGGGCAGGTCACCATATACATTTTCATCCCTTAACATAACTATGACAGCCGCAGTTGACCAGCCTCCTGCCTGTAATCCCAACTGAAAAAACCAATCTGAGAGCGGATCTGTTATATACTGGAAGAAAAAACTGTCTATTAATCCCCGTATCATCTTGGGCCGATCCTTTAATGTTTCATTCAGCATTTGATTGGCGGCTTCTTTATCAGCAAAACCCACGGGAGCCGCAGCGTCTATGAGAACAAGCTTAGATACTCCGTAACCCTTGAACCTGGCCATATATCGAATTACAATTGCTCCACCTGTAGAGTGACCCACAAGTATAAAGTTATTTAATTGAAGGGCGCCGATTAGATTGCGAATATCATCTGCCAATCGGTCCAATGTGTAGCCGTGAAAGGGTTTATCTGAATTGCCGAAACCTCTCCAGTCTATTCCTATGCAGCGGTACCCCTTTGCAGGAAGAACATTAAACTGATATTCAAACTGTTTATGGCTCAAAGGCCAGCCATGTAAAAAAACG
The DNA here is from genome assembly GCF_006874425.1 of Paenibacillus ottowii. Lineage (GTDB taxonomy): Bacteria > Bacillota > Bacilli > Paenibacillales > Paenibacillaceae > Paenibacillus > Paenibacillus ottowii. Next base: position 94,042 of record NZ_VIJZ01000010.1, on the reverse strand, counting down.
ATGGTCTTGCTACCCTCAGGATTTAAATCTTCCACATATAAATTTACGCCCGGTTCTACATTAACATAGTATCCCACGCATTTTCCTCCAGTATTTGTTGAAGTGACTTCACCATAAAATACTCAGTCAAGCGAACATAGGTGAATATCTAACTGTCAGCTGCTCGTTAAAAGAGCCCCTATGAATCAGCGTGGCAAATCCTTTTACAATTGCTCTGCAAAACCGGTTATCCCGAAGGCTGTAATTTAATGCTAGAGTTTCGAATCCTGGCTAATCTCTTGACCGTGTCTACAGTCGTAAGTCCGCTTTCATTCGATAAGTATTCCATAATAAGCTTGTTCAAAAATAAAAACAATTCCCATTCATTTCCTTAAAGTTATAGTTCATTAGCAGCCCCCTTGGATTTTTGTGTGATTTGTCCTAAAATGTTCGTGTTAGTTCCGAGAATAGTAGTTCAACATCCCATTATCCACTAATCCTATGTTTCGCTAAAACCCGGCAGGAAGTATCTTCCGCCCTGTTGTCAAATACATACTTCAGGCGGTAGCTGATTAATGAGTAATACCGCTGTTTAATTGAAAGTCTGCTACTATTACTAACGAGAGTAACATCGACAATAGACAAACATGATATGGAAGGACTTCCTATGTTTAGATATATGATTGCGAACTTCGCCTTGTTAACAGCGTTCCTTTTTCTCTTCAACCATTTATTCAGGGGCTACTTGATGAAAGATCATCGGACCTTGCGATTCAAGCTGCTTATAGGAATTATGCACGGCTGCTGCGCTCTTTTTCTTCTGTTGTTCAGTTATCAGGTTAACGGAACGTCCTTTATCGATTTCCGGCATATCGTTGTCATCAGTTCCGCTTACTTTGGGGGTCTGCCTGCTTCTTTAGTGACCGTCGTATTTTTTGTGTTTGGCCGGGTAACCTTAATGGAAACCTTTACACCTCTGCTTACCAGCATCATGCCGTTGTTTTCGATTACATTAGCTGCCATCGGCAGCGGGATGATTATGCGTATTGTTAAAAGCTATAGTCTCCGCTGGTTGCTTTCAGTTCTGCTGAGCATGACGCTCATAACCGTTGTATCGCTCTTGAGGGGGATTACAAACGATACCTATTCCTATTTAGCATTTGTCGGTTTAGGCGGACTTTTTACAGCATCGCTAATTGCCTTCTTTTCTACGACAAATCAATTAACTATACAATTAGAGCACAGCGAGCGAAAGTACCGTTCCCTCCATGCCCTTCAAGAGGCGATTTTTCAATCCGCAGTAGGCACGGCTATAGTAGCCTTTGATTACCAGGGAGAGATAACACATGCCAATAAGGGGGCCGAAAAAATGCTTGGCTACCGGTCCGACGAGCTGATTGGCAAGGCATCCCCTCTGATCTTTCACGACGCGAATGAAGTCGAGACTTACGGGCAAGAGCTATCCGAAAAAATTGGGAAACCTGTTCATGGAATCAATGTGTTTTTTTATGGAGCGTCAGAACATGTATCTGAAGCACGTGAGTGGTCATATATCCGAAAAGACGGTGCCAGACTAACGGTATTGATGACATTATCGCCGCTTTTACTGGATGGGAAGATGGTTGGGGTCATTGGGAGTGCTACGGATATCTCCGAAAGGAAGAAAATGGAGGACCAATTAAAGCAGCTTTCCCTGCTCGATGGCCTAACCAAAATTGCAAATCGCCGTTTTTTTGATGAAATGCTTAAGCATGAATGGGAACATGCCATGCAGCATCAGACAGGGCTGTCTCTCCTTTTCTTTGATATTGATCACTTCAAAGCATACAACGATTTATACGGACATCAAGCCGGGGATGATTGCTTGCGAAAAGTAACGTCCATTGCCAAAAAGGCCCTCAATCATCCGGCAGCCACATTTGCTCGTTACGGAGGGGAAGAATTTACGGTAATCCTGCCAGCTATGAGTACCGGACAAGCGGTGCAAATGGCCGAAAATCTGAGATTAAGCATAGAAAATGCTGCAATCCCGCATAACGGATGCATGAAAAATGTGATTACGGTGAGTATTGGTGTCTCAATCTGCTATCCTGATGCCAACAGTGCTCCAGAGGAGCTCATCGCAAAAGCAGACGAAGCACTTTACTACTCTAAGTGGCATGGGCGCAATCGTATAACTAATTACAAGGAGATACCGACAAAAGCAAGTAACACTTCCACCCTATAACCTCATACCTAATTACACTGGCTACACAAACAGCAGGGGCAGTTGGGTCCTTAATTCCCCAGACTGCCCCTGCTGTTTGTTCACAAGATGCGAGTTTATAAACAATTGTGAGCGAAGAACTGGGTTCAGGTGAGTAATTCTTTTAAAGTTGAAATCCATCGCTTTACTTCTAAGCGCTCTTCACCTCGAAGACAAGCAACACCATAAATCACTTCTTCAGTGTAGCTTAAAGGAACAAACGAGATCTCGTTATCCTCAACAACCACGAAATTCGGCAGAATCGAAACACCAAGATCACTTTTTATCATGGTGTTTATTGTATTTATGGTATCTCCGTAGGTAAAACTTGAATCAGGACAATTCTCAATAATTTTTCTGTGCATGCTTTTTAGTGTTGGAGGGGATTGGTGCTCGTTAAATAAAATGATCGATTTATGATTTAATTGTTCGAAGTTTAGTTCACGTTCATTCGCAAGAAGATGATTTTGGGGCAAAACACAAACATACGAGCCTTTAAGAACGGGGTAAAAGCAAAAATCAATGTCCTTTCCTAAATTATCTTCTGTAGTAAATATAATATCAAACTTTTGGTTTAATAAGTCATCTTTTTCTCTAGTCAAATTGGATTTTTTTAACTGAATTTGAATCTGTGGATATTTTTCCTTAAATCGCTTAATAATATCCGGCAAAACTTTCTTCTCAAAAACAGTCTCGGTGTAGCCAATGATTAAGGTACTATCATATTTTTCCGAAAGTCGTTTTGCTTTCTTTATGGATTGGTCTAATCTAAATAGAAGCCCTTCAATATCTTCATAAAAACTATTGCCGGCTACAGTCAAATTGACAGTTCTTTTGTTCCGAACGACTAAAACGATTCCCAATTCATTTTCTAAGCTTTTGATGTTGTGACTCACAGCAGGTTGTGTCAAATTTAATTTATTCGCAGTTGTTGAAAAGTTAAGTGTCTCAGCAAGAGAAACAAAGCATTTTAGTTGTTGAATATTCATTTGAAACACCCTTTTAGTAATAAATGTTTTTTATAAATCATAACATAAGGTAATTACACACTTGCGGCAACCTATGATATTCTTTCCTTGTGAAAATTATCACTAGGAAAGAAGGTATCAAAATGCGTTATATTATTACAGGAGTAGATGGTCAATTAGCAAGTCGCGTAGCAGAAACTGTTCTTGATAAAGTAGATGGTCACAATCTAACTTTCACTTGCATGAAAAAAGATAGAATCCCCAAAGCTAGGGTTCAACGTTGGGAAAATGCAGGAGTAAAAATCTTTGAAATCAATTATGATGACATTCCATCAATGGAACGAGCATTCAAAAATGGTGATCGTATCTATATTGTCTCGGGTCTTGAAGTAGGCAAAAGAGTACAACAACACAAAAATGCGATTGATACGGCAATTAAAGCAGGAATCTCTCACATCACATATAGTTCTTTTATCGGTGCAACGGATCCAAAATATGCTCACGTTTTTGTAACTCCAGACCATACAGCGACTGAAAATTACTTAAAGTCAACAGGTATTGCCTATAATGCAATGAGAAATAATTTATATCTAGAGAACTATCTGACCATGTATCCTATGTTAGCACTAATGTCTGATAATAAATGGTTAAGCACTGCTGGTGAAGGCCGAGCCACTTTAGTTCACAAAGATGACTGTGCAAGAGCCGCAGCCGCAGCTCTCCTTGGAAAAGGCGAAGACAACAAGGCTTATAACATTGTAGGGTCAGAGTCTGTTTCTGTAAGAGATCTTTGTAACCTAATTAAAGAAATTTCTTGTAAAGATCTTGAGTACATTCCTGTCAATCCAGAGCAATATTATGAATACTTGAAAAAGTTACACATTCCCAAAGAAATTACAGGAGATTTCTCTCAATCACCTGTTCCATTCTGTGGCGAAGATCTCATGACAACTGATGCTAGCATTAAAGAAGGTCTTTTAAACGTCGAGTCTAATGCAATTGAATTATTGACTGGACAAAAACCAAAGACAGCTAAAGATATTGTCGAAAAATATAAATATATTTGGGAAGAAAATATCCAAAACTGGCGAGACATGAAATAAAATCTTTAAACACCATCTACACCGTTCTGCGCCAAGTAACGGTGCATTCTCTCTGTGCAAATCAATTGTAAATGCCAGGTATGAGCCCGCACAATGCGGGCTCAATATTTTTATTTTTGAATAAGACATACGGTTGTCATATTGAGAATGGTACATATAAAGGAGTTAGTATCACCCATATCATGTTAAGGAGCGATTAGATGTCCAGTTACGACTACGCTTCCAAACTGGAGTTAAAAGAAGCCATTCATGCGTCTTACTTACTTTTCGACAATGAGTTCCAAGAGATCGACGAATCCCTCAAGGATACTCGAATAGCCGAAGTAGATAAAACACCTGCCGAAATGATTGCCTACCAGCTCGGATGGCTTGATCTTGTCATGAGCTGGGACAGAGATGAACGGGAGGGAAAAACCGTCATCATGCCCGCCCCGAATTACAAGTGGAATAGACTAGGCGAACTATACCAAGCATTCTACAAGACCTATTCCCATCACTCTCTATATGAATTACGCAATATGCTCAAGCTGGCTGAGCAGACAGGGCTGGATTGGGTGGACACACTCAGTCATGAAGAGCTGTTTACCCAGGGCATTCACAAGTGGACAGGGACTAATCCAAATTGGCCTATGGCGAGGTGGATTCATATCAATTCCGTAGCACCGTTCAAAACATTCAGGGCCAAGATCCGGAAATGGAAGAAATACAACGTGCAACATTGATGAAAAAAAGCGTGCATTGTGCTACAATACTTGAGTTGTATCGGGATACATTTAGGGAAGGGTAAGTGAAACGCCATGCTAATTATTGGTATTGCCGGCGGTACAGGTTCCGGTAAATCGACGGTCGCACGCGCCGTCGTTGAGCGTCTGGGATCTAATAAAGTGACTTTCATATCTCAGGATAACTACTATAAAGACCATTCACATCTGAGTTATGACGAACGTGCTTTGGTCAACTATGATCATCCGTTTGCCTTTGACAACGACTTGCTGATTGAGCATCTCCAATGTCTGAAAAAAGGACAAGCGACTCAAGCGCCCGTATATGACTTTACGGTTCACGCCCGCTCCACGGACGAGACGGTAGAGCTTCTGCCCAATCATATCGTTATGTTGGAAGGTCTGCACGTACTGTCAGACGAAAAGCTCCGCAGCCTGCTTGATATTAAGGTATTTGTGGATACGGATCCTGATGTTCGCATTCTCCGTCGAGTTCTTCGTGATATTGAGGAACGTGGGCGCACCATCCATTCGATCCATGATCACTATTTGACGACGGTTAAGCCAATGCACGAAGCATTTATTGAGCCTTCCAAGAAATACGCCGACCTGATCCTGCCTGAGGGCGGACATAACGAGGTTGGCATTCAACTGCTGTCTATTTTGACTGAAAAATATTTGGCAGGAGATCGGACCTGGGGTACTGTATAAAATCCCGGTTGTCCAGGCTGTCGAGATCTTCTCGGCAGCCTTTTTTGGTCTTTTATATGCCATTGGAACTAAATTATCTTTGGAATCGCCGTGTCGTTTATGTTAGCATGTAAAGATTATATGATTTAGATTTCAGCTAAATTTGGAAGCGTTATCAAATGTGTCTGTCAGATGACAGGCCCTCGCCTTAATGGCGTCTTTTTTGAATAGATTTAATTATGGAGAGTGCTGCCATGAATGAGCTATGCAACATTTTGATTGTAGATGATGAGATATTGGTACGACAAGGGATCAAACATCATTTGTCGTGGGAACAATACGGATTTCGAATTGTAGGTGAAGCTTCCAATGGGAAAGAAGCCCTGGAGCAGATTGAAGCCTTGCGTCCTCATATTGTCATTACAGATATCGTAATGCCGATCATGGACGGCGAAGAGCTGACACGCATCGTCAGACAGAACTATCCAGATATCGAAGTCATTGTGCTCAGCAGCTACGGCGAGTTTAACTACGTGCGCTCCACCTTTCAGCAAGGTGTGGTTGACTATATTTTGAAGCCCAAGCTGGACACAGATGAGCTGCTTCAGGTGCTCCAGCGAACGGCCCGCAAAATTCCATCCATTCAGTATCAGGAAGATGCTGGTGGTAATCAAATTACGATAGACCATGTGATTGAAAAATTGATCTCCGGCTATCGCATAGATTATGACGCTGAGCTGCTGAAGCAAGCATTTCCTTATACCCGTTTTGCGCTCATAGGTATAGAACAGTCGGCACAGCAGAATACAGTGCGCTCTACCACTACCTCTGCTTCGGACCTATTTTCCAAGCTTACAGATCGAGTAGCCTCTGCCTGTGAACACGTGGTTCTGCGACAACTGCCATCTGATGTGTATGCGGCTGTTTTTTTAGCCAATCTGGAGCCGTGGGAAGTAGACTCCTGGATGGCTGCAGTTAGAGAAGTGGCTCAAGATACGAAGCAGATTGATTCACAGACAGGCTGGGCGGTCAGTCATTTATTTGATGATTTTAATCAAATTAGCAATGTCTATCAGGATGAACTACCGAAGCTGCTAAGCTACCGCTTTTATTTCCCGGAGACAGCACTGCTCATAGAAGATGAGCTCCCTCAGCCTGTTCAGGTGAACAGTTCGTTTAATTTAAAACAGTTTACGGAAGAGATGAAGCGCGAGCATTTTGAGACAGCTTTTCAGGATTTAAGATCCTATGTAGCCGCCATGTCTGGCAACTATTCCTCTACCGCCTTTGAATTCAAGTCACTGCTCGGAAACATCGTGTTCAACATTACGATTTTGCTCGGGAATCAGGGATATGATATGAAGGAGCTGGATGCGGCCAAATATTCCTATTTCAAAAAAATTAATGATGCTCCTCATGTACATGAAGCCGTGCGGCTGCTGGAGGCCTTTTTGGAGGAAGCGAACAGGCAGATCATGGCCAAAACACAGCAAGCAAGTAGTGCAGGCATGAAAAAACTGCTGGAGTATATCGAAGAACATCATGCTGAAACACTCAATTTGACGACACTCGGGCAATATTTCCATTTCAATCCCTCTTATTTGTCCAGTTATTTTACGGCACATCATACAGAGGGGTTTAGTGAGTATCTGAACAAAATCCGAGTTGAAAAGGCTGCTGAATTACTGCGATCAGGTACGATGCCCATTTCAGATATTAGCAGTACAGTAGGTTATTCGGACCCCAGCTATTTTACTAAAGTGTTCAAGAAACTGAAGGGGGACTCGCCCAGCCAGTACCGCCGGGAGCATCTCCATTAGAGAGCAAGGGCATATCTGCGAGCAGAAAAGAGATAGATAGCATATGAAAAGATATATTCACAAGATCAAATATCAAGGTCTGTTCTTCAAAATCTTTATTGTTATGGTGGTCAGCATCACGGCGGTGTCCTTGCTGACCTCTTTGGTGACGATTCGAATGTCTGAACGACTCTTCGCTGAAACATTCAGTATTACGAATGCCAAGGTGCTTAGCCAGATTCAGTCCAGCTTTGAATCCTTCAATGACTCTATCGTGAATGCTGTAACCCACGCTTCGGAAAATGGAACCGTCAAAAACTATTTGACTGGCGGTCAATCTGACTCGATTAATTCAGCAAGAATTTACTTTGGTATGGCACAGCAAATGAAGCAAATCAAATCGAACGTCGATGCTTATGATGTCGGTGTCACTGTAACAGGCATGAATGGACGGAGCTTCTACTCCGATTCGTCCTATTGGCCTGTAAGTGCAGAACAGCTTAAAAGCAGTGCCATTACAGCCCGAAGCGCGGCACGACCTGCCCAGCTTATGTACCAGATGGATACGGAGTTGTTTCATCGACAAATGAATAGCACTGCACAGAAGCCAACTCCCTATATTATCGCATCCAAAGTATTTATGGAGCGAACGAGCGGCACCATGTACGGTATGATCTACATCGCTATCCGAGAGCCGGAATTTCGGCGTTTTTATAACAATTTCACGAGTAACGGTAATGATGTGCTGATCTTGGACAAGACGGGACTGATTGTATCCAGCAACCGCCAAGACCTGATCGGACAACGCTCCAGTGAGCTGCTGGGTTATGCCACCAAAATCAATGAACAGGGTCTGAACTATATTAATGCGGACGTGATGAACAAGGAGAGTATCGTCCTTTCCAACTATATTCCTTCATTTGATTTTTATCTGGTGAACATGATCGATAGACAAACCGCGATTGGGCAAATTATTGACGTTAAATCTGTGGTATGGATCTGCATCGCCATTGTACTGATTGCTTTGGTGATTGTTTTCCTCATTTCCCGCCGCCTGATCCGTTCACTAACTCGGCTGGTCAAGCAAATGTCGACGATACGCGAGAAAAATTTTGATAATTATATCCCGGTTACAGGCAGCTACGAGGTCAGACAATTAAGTCATGCTTACAACTATATGCTCGATGAACTAAATGATTATATTCGTAAGCTTTTAGAAACGCAAAAAGGCCAACGCAATGCAGAACTTGCTGCACTACAACGACAGATCAATCCACATTTTCTGTACAATACATTGGCTTCCATCAAAATGCTAGTGCTCAAGGGAAACAAGGAAACCGCCGCCGAGACGATTAATGCACTCATTTCCCTGCTGCAAAATACCATCAGCAATGTGAGCGAAACGATCACTATCGAGCAGGAAATGGCCAACATGCAAAATTATGTATTTATTAATCATGTGCGTTACGGGCAGCGGGTACAAGTGAATTATTTTGTATCACCCGATTGTCTGGAGTATCATGTGCCCAAGCTCATTATCCAGCCTTTTATCGAAAACTCTTTCTTCCATGCATTTAATGAGAAAAATACAGGGAACATCTACATTTTGGTGTCCAAAACGGAGGATACCTTGATCTGTGAGGTAGTTGACGATGGAGACGGTATGGATTTGGATGGGCATACAGCGCAAGACGGACTGCCGAATCCTAAGAGCAAACGCCAACTATTTACGGGCATCGGCATCCAGAATGTACACAATCGCATTACCCTGCTGTATGGAGAAGAATATGGGGTGACCATCTCCAGTAAGAAGGGCGAGGGCACCAAAGTTAGAATGACCCTGCCACTGATCATAAAACCCGCCCCTCCTACCTCATAAAAATATAGGCTGAACTAAACAAAGAAGAAGGTGAAACAAAAACGGAGTGGGCGGAATAGTTCTGTACGCGATGGGAAACACCATCCGGTCGCGCAGTGGCGCTTCGTGAACAACTTTAGTTCAGTCTATAAAAAATACCTAAACCTAAAGAAAGCACAAATGTAAGCGGTACCTTTTTGGATAAATCATAATAATAAGACCAATCTGTATAAAGATATTCCTAACTGCCAGCAAAGCAAGGATGATAAACTAAATTCATAAACAAGGTAACCGCTTTCAATAGAAGTTTTACATCATGGTTAGCCACATATAAAAAAAGAGTAGGGGTTGAATAAAATGAAAAAAATGTCTTTCCTTCTGCTGATTGCAAGCTTGATCTTGCTCTCCGCATGCTCCAGCAATTCTGAAAAAGCAGCTACGACTACAGATTCAGGCAAGAAAGAAATTACAGTCTGGGCTTGGGACCCGAACTTTAATATCGCAGCCCTGAAGCTGGCAAAAGATCGCTATGTTGCCAAACATCCCGATGTAACCGTAAACATTGTTGAATATGCTCAAAACGACATCGTACAAAAAATGAATGCCGGCCTCAACTCCGGTTCTACCAAAGGATTGCCGAACGTGGTCCTAATCGAGGATTACCGTGCACAGAACTTCCTGCAGGCTTATCCCGATTCATTTCATGATATGAGCAGCTCGATCAAAGCCTCCGACTTCGCTGATTATAAAATCGGACCGACCAGCTTCAACGGCAAGCAGTACGGAGTTCCTTTCGACTCTGGTGTGATGGGATTGTATGTAAGAACGGATTATCTGGAACAAGCCGGCTACAAAGTGGCAGACTTGACCAATATTGATTGGGACAAGTTTATTGAAATCGGTAAAGCTGTAAAACAAAAAACAGGTAAAGATATGCTGACTCAAGATCCGAATGACCTCGGTCTGATCCGTGGTATGATCCAATCCGCAGGTTCCTGGTACCTGAAAGAAGACGGCAAAACACCAAACCTGGCTGGCAACCCAGCTCTAAAAGAAGCGCTCTTAACGTACAAAGCCTTGTTTGACGCCAACATTGTTAAAATGAATGCCGACTGGAGTCAGTTCCTGGCCGCGTTCAACAGCGGTGCAGTTGCTTCCGTACCTACAGGTAACTGGATTACACCTTCGATTAAGGCTGAAGCTTCGCAATCCGGTAAATGGGCTGTTGTTCCTTTCCCTAAACTGAAAAATATACCTGAATCCGTGAATGCTTCCAGCCTCGGCGGCAGCTCCTGGTATGTCCTCAACTCGGACGGTCAAGATACCGCTGCTGATTTCCTGAAAGAAACATTCGGTTCCGATCCGGAGCTGTATCAAGATATGCTGAGCAAAATCGGAATTGTCGGTTCATTGAACGCAGCTTCCAGCGGTAAAGCTTACGACGTGGAAGATGCTTACTTCGGTGGCGACAAAGTATACAAGAAGTTTGCTGATTGGACTAAACAAGTTCCAAAAGTCAATTATGGCCTGCACACGTATGCCATTGAGGACATCATGACCGTTGAAATTCAAAACTACCTGAACGGAAAAGATGTGGACACAGTTCTGAAGGACGCTCAAGGACAAGCGGAAGCACAGCTTAAATAAGACAGTCCATCTAGCCAAGGCTAAACAATAAAACGATAAGCACTTAAAACCTTGGGCTTGCGAGTTCAAGGTTTTATTGCTGCATAGGGAGTTGACATGGTATGAAGACAGCCGCGCCCAAAATGACTACAACACGTCTTAAAGCAGGTATGACAGGATGGTTGTTCATATCCATCGCAGTAATCATGATTGCCGCTTTTTATTTCTATCCGATGATCCAGGCGCTCATCTTATCCTTTAAGACGGGTACAGGTTCTAATCTGAGCTTTAACGGCATTGATAACTACAAGCGTCTGTTCACCGACAAAATGTTCATCACCGCCGTGAAGAACACGTTTATCTACTTAATTTTCCAAGTACCTTTAATGGTTATTTTGGCTCTGTTTATTTCCGTATTGTTGAATGATAAAAACCTCAAATTCAAAGGCTTTTTCCGCACCGCCATCTTCTTGCCGTGTATCACATCTCTTGTAGCCTATTCGGTTGTTTTCAAGTATCTGTTCTCGGCCGACGGCTTGGTAAACTCCTTATTGCTGAATCTGCACGTGATTGGCACGCCAATCCAATGGATTACAGATCCCTTCTGGGCCAAGGTAACGATTATTATTGCGATCACATGGCGCTGGACCGGGTACAACATGATCTTTTACCTGTCAGGTCTTCAGAACATTGATAGTTCTATCTACGAAGCAGCCCGTATTGACGGAGCTTCCCCGATTCGGCAGTTTTTCAGCATTACCGTTCCATTGCTTAAGCCAATTATCCTGTTCACCTCGATTACATCGACGATTGGTACACTCCAGCTCTTCGATGAAATTATGAATATTACCAAAGGTGGTCCAGGTAACGCGACATCTTCTATTTCGCAATATATTTATAATCTGTCCTTCAAGTATTCATCCGACTTTGGTTATGCGGCGACCGTATCTTATTCCATCGTCATTATGATCATTATCTTGTCGATTATCCAGTTTAAAGTGGCAGGTGAGAAAAAATGATGAAAACAAAAAGAGTATTTACGTACGCCTTTCTGATTCTTGTGTCATTCATTTCGATTTTTCCTTTCCTGTGGATGATATCCAGCTCCACGAATCTGTCGGTTGATGTGACGAAAGGCAGACTGCTGCCAGGCTCCCATCTGATGGATAACATGCACAATCTGCTAGAACAAGTAGACATCGTTACAGCACTGAGCAATTCTGCAAAGGTTTCCATTTCAACGACGTTGCTGGCTATGCTCATTGCATCACTGGCTGGCTATGGCTTTGAAATTTACAGAAGCAAAGCGAAAGACGTGGTCTTCAATATCCTGCTGATGTCGATGATGATTCCGTTTGCGGCCATCATGATCCCGCTTTACCGGATGTTCGGCAGCATTTCTAATGTCATACCGTGGATCGGCATTGACACGCTCTCTTCGGTCGTAATTCCGACCGTAACTACGGCGTTCCTGATCTTCTTTTTCCGCCAAAGCACCAAAATGTTTCCCAAGGATCTACTGGAAGCAGGTCGTATGGATGGATTATCCGAGCTGGGTCTGTTCTTCCGGGTGTATATGCCTACGATGAAAACAACCTACGCCGCTGCCGCGATCATCACGTTCATGTCCAGTTGGAACAACTATCTCTGGCCTCTGATTGTACTGCAAACGCCGGAAAATCAAACCATCCCGCTGTTGATCTCGAACCTTGGCTCCAGCTATGCGCCAGACTACGGCGTGATCATGATCGCCATCGTTCTGTCCACACTGCCGACTGCACTGGTATTCTTCCTGATGCAGAAGCACTTTGTTGCAGGTATGGTCGGCTCGGTAAAATAACAGATTGCTATGTACTGCCTTCATTCAATTTTAAAAATAAGGAGTGTTCGCCTTGACCATTCATACCCCTAGTTTGGACTGGCTCACCGATGTGACCAAGTTCGCGGTAAATCGTTTGCCAGCCTATTCCGATCACAAATATTACGCTACACTTCAGGAAGCAGAGCACCAGGCCGATATGGCCTGGCGCCACAGCCTGAATGGGAGCTGGAAGTTCAACTATACGACGAACCCAGCCACTCGCCCAGCAGAGTTCTATGCCCCTGACTTTGAGCATGGCGGCTGGAGCGATATTCAGGTACCGGGTCATATTCAGACGCAAGGCTTCGGCCAAATGCAGTACGCCAATACGATGTACCCATGGGACGGACATTCAGATGTTCGCCCGCCTCATATTCCACAAGACCACAATCCGGTCGGAAGCTATATCAAAAGCTTTGTTTTGCCCGAAAACATGGCTTCTGGCACGCAGCCTGTGTTCATTTCTTTTCAAGGCGTCGAGTCAGCCTTCTATGTATGGCTGAACGGGCAATTTGTCGGCTATAGCGAGGACAGCTTTACACCGTCTGACTTTGAGCTAACCCCCTACCTGCAAGCTGGCGAAAATAAGCTGGCGGTTGAAGTATACCAAAGAAGCACGGGAGCTTGGCTGGAAGATCAGGATTTCTGGCGTTTTTCCGGCATTTTCAGAGACGTCTATCTGTACACGATTCCTACTGTCCATGTACGTGACCTGCATGCCAAGGCCGATCTGGATGCTACCTACACGCAGGGCCTGTTGGAACTGAAACTAACTTTGGAACAACCAGCAGCAGCCCATACAACTGTCGAGGTGAAGGATGCCGCTGGTCATATCGTAGCTTCTTTAAAAGCTGACTTTACAGATGGCACCGCTTCGCTGTCAGCAACCTTGGAGCAAGTAGAGCGCTGGAGCGCGGAAAAGCCTTATTTATATACGTTGTTCATTCAAATTTATGATGCCGATGGAACACTCGTCGAGGTGATCCCACAAAAGGTCGGTTTCCGCAAATTCGAGATGGTGAACAAGGTCATGCATCTGAACGGCAAACGCATCGTCTTTAAAGGTGTAAACCGCCATGAATTTAACGCTCGTACCGGACGTGCGATTTCCCGTGAAGATATGCTGTGGGATATTCGGACACTCAAGCAGAACAATATGAATGCTGTACGTACCTCTCATTATCCGAATCAGACGCTGTGGTATGAGCTGTGCGATGAGTACGGAATATACGTGATTGACGAAATGAACCTGGAAACACACGGTTCGTGGCAAAAGCTTGGCGCAGTCGAGCCTTCGTGGAATATTCCCGCCAATCTGCCTGAGTGGCAGGATATCGTTATGGATCGCGCTATTTCCATGCTGGAGCGGGACAAAAACCATGCATCCATTCTGATCTGGTCCTGCGGAAATGAGTCGTATGCAGGTGAAGTGCTGCGCAATGTCGCCAACTATTTCCGGTCCACCGATCCGACTCGACTGGTGCACTACGAAGGTGTGTTCCACAATCGTACGTACGATGATATCAGCGATATGGAGAGCCGCATGTACGCCAAGCCCGCAGACATCGAGCAATATTTGAACGATAATCCACAAAAGCCGTATATCAGTTGCGAATACATGCATGCGATGGGCAATTCCGTAGGCGGCATGCACAAGTATACCGAACTGGAGAACAAATACGAGCTGTATCAGGGCGGTTTCATTTGGGATTATATTGATCAGGCGGTTATGAAAAAAGATCGCTACGGACGCGAGTACCTGGCAATCGGCGGCGATTTTGACGACCGTCCAACAGACTATGGATTCTGTACGGACGGGATTGTCTATGCAGACCGGAAGGTTTCACCGAAGATGCAGGAGGTCAAATTTCTGTATCAAAATCTGAAACTTACCCCGGATCAGGGCGGCGTAACCATTCGTAACGAGAACCTGTTCGAGGGTACGGGAGAATACGAGCTGGTATACAGCCTGCTGCATGAGGGTCAAGAAATCGTACGAAATGTGAGTCCTGTGGATGTAGCGGCTCAGACCGACGCCTATGTTCCACTGACGTTCCCAAGTACCGACGGGAAGCCCGGAGAATATGTCATTCACACGGCGCTTGTATTAAAGAAAGCGACGCATTGGGCTGAGGCTGGGCATGAAGTAGCCTTCGGACAGCATATTTTCATTGTGGAAGATCCAAATCCGCTGAAAGCTCCAATAGGTGAAGCCCTGCGAGTGGTGCATGGCGATGTCAATATCGGCGTTCACGGCACGGATTTCACCATCATGTTCTCCAAAGGAGCAGGCAGCCTGACTTCACTTCGCTACGCTGGGCGTGAGATGATTGCTACGCCTCCTGCCCCGTTGTTCTGGCGAGCAACCACAGACAATGATCGGGGAACTGCACTGGGCTTTGAAGCTGGTGGCTGGTTCGCTGCAAGTCTGACACGTAAATGCGTGGGCATCGAGGTTACGGAAGAGCAGACAGACCGTGTGACCATTACGTTCCGCTACACCCTAAGCATTCATGCTGACGTACAGGTAACGGTAGCCTACACTGTTTTGGCCGACGGCAGTCTGAACGTAAAATCCACCTATGAAGGAGTGCTAGGGCTGCCTAACCTGCCGATCTTTGCCCTTTCGTTCAAAGTTCCGGCGGACTATCGCCATCTGGACTGGTATGCGATGGGACCAGAGGAGAATTACATCGACCGGGCCTTCGGCGCAAGACTTGGCGTATTCCGCAACGAGGCTACGGATAACGTGTCCGGGTATGTCGTGCCACAGGAATCCGGCAACCGTACAGGCGTGCGCCGTGTCGATATTACCGACGACTCGCAGCGAGGCATTCGCATTACCGCACCTGCCACCACACCAGTTGAATGCAATATTTCACCGTATACAGCGTTTGAGCTGGAAAGTGCAGCCCATCTGTATGAGCTGCCCAATGTGTATTACACCGTTGTCACCGTAGCTGGCAAGCAAATGGGCGTAGGCGGCGACGACAGCTGGGGCGCCCCGGTGCATGAGGAATATCAAATTCCGGCCGATCAAAAGCTGGAGTTCGAGTTTACCGTGCAGCGGATATAAATAAACTCACCGTATAGATAAGTATATGTAATAAAAGCCCTTCCGTAGCTTCCCTGATGGAAAGCCGGAAGGGCTTTTATTCACCCGGCTAGCTTGTAGCCAGATTAACATACGTGCGCGTGAAATCGAGATTTTGCAGATCTCTTTGATCAATAAAAAATTCCAAATACCCTGCGTCCCACCAGCACATACCAACCTCATCCAAAGAAGATACCGAGAGCAGAACATGCCAATTTTCCGAAGCTAGATCGTGCTTTTCCCGGTTCGCCTGGTATTCTTGCAGCTGAGGCAGCACTTCGGATCGCAAATGCTCCGCATACTCCGTACTTCCCCTATGCGTAGCTTGCTCGGCTTCCTTAAGCATCTGATCTTCACTTTTATGCGAGTTAAACAGAAGGCCCTTTAGCCCGTTTTGGCACAGATAAGCATCGCGCCGAGTGTTCCCGGCAAAAGACTGATGCTGCCCCCACACCGTGTCGCTATGTTCATATAGAAGCTCATACAGCTCTTCATGCTCATCTAGCAGAATATCTCCCAGCTCACCCTCCGATGGCAGCGTCAAGATCGGCTGAAAAGAAATAGCATACGAGGTGAAACCCCTGTTCTCGGCACATACTTCAACCTTCCCGGTCGGCGGTAAGGTTTTCTTCAAAGCGCTGCTGTCACCATTATAGTAAAAGACTTTATGGTCAATATCATAAGCTGGCTCATCCAGCCCAAGGAAAAAGTATAATATGCCCTGATGAGGCAATCCCTCGTATGGGGAAAAAGGCATTTCACCCAAATTGATTTGAGCAATAAACGTATAATATTCTCCATCTGAATCACACGGCCACTCGATCGAGGGTGGCAAATCCGGGTAGCCCGCAATTCGGCTATTGCCAACACGCTCGTAATTTTCCTCATGCTCTAGATGAAATTGTATAGCCGCTTGAGCTTCCTGATCGATCTCTTTTTTTAATTCTTCATCAAGTGAATGCTCTTCGAGTATTCGAGTCAGTTCATCCCTTAATGGTGGTTGTAGCATCTGGGCTCGCCCCTTTTATCAAAGTATTATGTATTGATTGCTCTCATTCAAACTCTCCTAAATCAGATTATCAAATTATAGTCTGATAGGCTATGCCTGCCGTGAAGCGGAAATGAGCTAGACATTGTTCATAAATGTTTTGTGATAGGCATTCCGATACTGTGAAGGAGTCATATGGACGCTCTTTTTAAACAATCGCATAAAATACTTCTCGTCCGTGTATCCCGCTTCCTCCGCCACCTGCTTAATGCTCATATCTGTACGGGAAATCAATTCCTTAGCTTTGTTGATTCGAATGCTGTGAATGAACTCCAAGGGACGCATGCCTGTATTTTGCTTGAACAAACGAGATATGTAATCCTTGTTGTAATTGAACTTACGAGCCAGATCGACCACGGTCAGCGGTTCTTCAGCATGAATTCGAGTCCACTCGATAATCTTGTTTATGCTCACATTCCCTTGTGAATGGACGGGATTGGAGATCAGGCGACTGAGAGCCAGCTCAGAGATTTCGATCAGCAGTGAGGTGAACAAATAATTCGCACTGTGATACGTAAGATAATGCGAGTTGGCGACATGTAAAATTTGATTGACGATAATATGAATCCGATCCCCGTTATCGGCCTGTACACTTTGCGGCAAATAGATATCGCCTAGCACGCCATGACGTTGCATAAGCCCATCCATAGCACTTGTTTCCTGCTTCATCTCCTCATTAGATAATACATTCGGGGTCGCCGGCACATCAAAATGAAACCAATAAAATTTAACCCCCGGCAAAGACTCCTGGTATCCTTGGTGCGTACGACCGGGGTACAGCAATAGAATATCCCCTTCCCCTATTTCAAAATCCTCCTGTTCCTCCTGTATATATACCGTCTCTTGGACACCAAGGATCAGCTCAAAGTTCTCAATGGAACGGCTCATATGCTTCCATGACACCTCAGAAACGAACTCGCCTGCCGAGATCAGTTGGATCGGAGTATCTACATTCACTTTCAGATAGGTCATGTTACTGCCTCCTTTAGCTCATGTTCGGATTTGTCCACCTATTGTATGGTTAAGCTACTGACATACCGCGGCTGCAATGCTAAGGTAGTGGATAAATATACACTTTCATCTTAGCTAAGGAGCGATGACTTTGAAAGCACAAGCTTTTGATTTGCATAAAGTAAGCATTGATTCCGGCCCACTTTACCACGCCATGGAGCTGAATGCGACCTATCTGCTGAGCTTGGAACCCGACCGTTTATTGTCGCGTTTTCGTGAATATGCGGGACTGGAGCCCAAGGCGGCTCACTATGAGGGCTGGGAAGCACGCGGCATCAGCGGGCATACACTCGGTCACTACCTGTCTGGCTGTTCGCTAATGTTTGCCTCTACAGGCGACAAAAGATTGCTAGAGCGAGTAAACTATGTGATTGACGAACTGGAAATATGCCAAAATAGTCATGGAAACGGATACATTTCCGGCATTCCGCGTGGAAAGGAAATTTTTGAAGAGGTTAAAGCCGGGGATATCCGCTCCCAAGGTTTTGACCTTAATGGAGGCTGGGTTCCGCTATATACGATGCACAAGCTCTTCGCAGGCTTGCGTGATGCCTACCTGCTGGCTCATCATCCCAAAGCTTTAGCGATGGAAATCAAACTCGGCGACTGGCTGGAGGATGTATTCCAAGGGCTGAACGATGAGCAGATGCAACAGGTGCTTCATTGCGAGTTTGGCGGCATGAACGAGGTGCTGACCGATCTGGCGGAACAATCTGGAGAAAAGCGCTTTTTGAACCTAGCGGAACGCTTTTATCATGGAGAGGTGCTGGATGATCTGGCAGACAGCCGTGATACGCTGGCAGGAAGACATGCCAATACACAAATTCCTAAGATCATTGGTGCAGCACGCCAGTTCGAAGTGACAGGCAAACCTCTATATGCGGACCTCTCCCGCTTCTTCTGGGGCCGGGTGGTTCACAAGCATTCCTACGTGATTGGCGGCAATAGCTATAATGAGCATTTTGGCGAACCTGGCAAGCTGAATGATCGTTTGGGGGAAGGTACCTGTGAAACCTGCAACACCTACAATATGTTGAAATTAACAAGACATATGTTTGAGTGGGACGCTTACGCAGCCTATGCCGACTACTATGAACGAGCAATGTTCAATCATATTTTGGCTTCACAGCAGCCTGTAGATGGACGTGTATGCTATTTTGTATCACTGGAAATGGGAGGGCACAAGTCCTTCAATTCTCAATATGACGATTTTACATGCTGCGTGGGGTCCGGTATGGAGAGTCACTCTATGTACGGCACGGCGATCTACTTTCACACACCAAACACACTCTATGTCAATCAATATGTCCCTTCTACCGTGATGTGGGATGAGATGGATGTACAGCTCAAACAAGAAACTCTCTTTCCGCAAAATGGGCAAGGAACGCTGCGTGTCATAAGCAAGGAGCCCAAGCTCTTCACGATTAAGCTAAGATGCCCTCATTGGGCGGAGCAGGGAATGAAGATTAAGATCAACGGAGAAGAGTATGCCGCAGAGGCTTGTCCTACCAGTTATATTGTCATTGAACGGGAATGGAACGACGGGGATACGGTCGAGTACGATATTCCTATGACAGTAAGAGTTGAAGAAATGCCGGATAATCCGCGCCGGATTGCATTGATGTACGGCCCGCTTGTGCTGGCTGGAGATCTGGGTCCTATTGAACAGGAGTTCAATGAGGAACGTCTGCTGGCATCTGTTCTGATCGGATCGGCCGATTCCCTGACAACCAAGCTGATTGCTGACAGGAGCGAGCCGAATACATTCCATCTAAGCGATCTGGGTTATATCGGAGACTTGCAGCTTCGTCCGTTTTACCAGGTCTATGACCGTTCCTATACCGTCTATTGGGATCTCTTTTCCAAGGAGGAATGGGCAGCAACAGAGGCAGAATACCGCACTGCATTAGCGTACCAGCTTGAGCTGGAGCGACTTACAGTCGACGTTGTGCAGCCTGCCGAAATGCAGCCGGAACGGGATCATTCCTTCACTGGAGAACACGTAGGCCTAGGGTCCATTTATAATCGCAAATATCGCGACACATGGCCTGGGGGCTGGTTCTCTTTTGTCATGAAGGTTCTCCCGGATGAGCCTGTCCAGTTGGCGGTCACTTATCTGAAGGACTTGAGTCGCTCTCATCGTGACTTTGACATCACTGCCGATGGTCAGAATTTAGGAGAAGGCAAGCTGGAATCCGAGGAAATGAGTAAATTCGAGACGTTTACCTATGAGCTGCCTCTGTCTGTGACGAGCCAAAAGCGTGAAGTTACGATTCGATTCACAGCCCAGCCACAAGGCAAGGTAGCGAAGGTGGCCGGATTGCGAGTGATCAGACATTCTATTGTATGATCAAATGATCTATATAAATCTACTATAGCGCCGCCACGCAGGCGGATAGTGCTTCCCAGCGCCACCGCCCCCGGATTTCTGTAATAAAGTCTTTCATTGGTAGAAATCCGGGGACAAAAGCGACTGCTTCGCTTGTACAGCACTATTCCGCCTACTCCGTTTTGATGTTAGTGGCTGCTTCATGTTTGCTTTACATTATGTTCATTTCACGGAAACTGTCTCTAATCTTGCGCAGCTCTTGCTGTGCCCTGCTGTATCGAGAGGCGTAGGTCCAGGCAAGCACCTGATGATAATGCGAAGGTGTTTCAATTGTGGTCACGTTATACATGGCCAGATTCCCGTCTATTTCTCCTTTTAGGGTAAACTCAATGGCAGGATATCCGTTCACCACCATATCTGAAGCGGTCCCCAATTCAGGGTCCGTAATTCCTGACACCAAATGATCCTCAATGATTCCTTTATATTCTTGAAGAGTCATACTACTGTCAAAGTCGCTTTTTGGTTCAGACAATACAATCAAATATCTATCGGTAAATTCATTTTTAATGGAAATATCCGCTTCCTCATTAATCCTATTATCTCGTGACCAAGTCCACGGAGCTGTAACTGCAAACTGATTATCCTTACTGGTAAATACCTCAGGCTTCACGATTTGAGTAATGAGCGTAGAAATTAAGGATACAGCAAAGATAATCGAAGTGATCGTCATCAAGATGATTGCTCCTGCAAAAATCCCGGTTTTCCTTTTGCTCACCTTCCCCAAATCCCGTGTCCTAACTACATATGTGTTGGCGGCCATATCTCCAATTCGTTGTTTCCGAGGTGTCACCAGCACACATATACCGGCGGGCAGCCCCCAGAAAAGTAGCGGGTTCGTATCCACCAGATGTATGAGCGTACGGATCAACGATTTAATCATGCCTGGTGGCATTCCTTCTCCATTCACGACCTGAATACGAAGTACAAACTTGCCCAGCGTATAGCCCGTAAGTCCTTCCAGCAACAGATAATAACAGAAAGAGCCAATCAAGAAGAGAATCACTACCATACCCATATTGGGACTTTCTGTTTCAGATACTTTTTTCGCTATAAAATAGACCAGCCCTCCATACCCAAAAACGATAAGAATGAAGTCAATCATCCAGGCGGCCCATCTTCTGAAAAAGATGGAGGCTCCATATGTCTGCGATAATGACGCCATCTTATCCGGTTCTCGTCGATGGTAGCCGCCATTCCTCATAGGTTCTTCCGACGCTGATGCAGATGGATTTTTCGATAAAATAAGTTCTTCCAAATGATACACCCCTGATGTCAATTTAATCCCAGTTTAGTATAGCATCCTTTTTCATCCAGTGGAGCAAGCCTGACAGCGCACTAGAGTATACCGAATCCCGCCGATGAACAAACCACACCTCTAATTTACGATAGGTTTCGGGTAAACGATGTGAAGCAACCCTTCCCGTCTCCCTCGCCTTTGCAATTGATGAGTGTGGAAGCATGGATACCCCCAGACCAGAGGCTACACCCCCCAAAATAACTTCCAATGTCCCGAATTCCATAATCTGATACGTATCCACACCTGCTTCGCTCAGAAAGCTTTCCGCTCTTGCCCGATGTGTGCAGCCTACATCGAAGAATAGCATAGGCTTGGCAAGCAGCTTGCTCATATCGCTTTCTCCCGGTTCCGAAATAAGCACCAGCTCCTCTTCAAAAGCCTCCACATGCTCTATATTCGGATCGTCAACAGGGCCGTAGACGAATGCCCCATCTAATTCGTAATTTAGTACCTTTTGTACAAGAGCATGCGTCCCCCCGGTCATCAGCGATAGCTGCACATCAGGGTACTGAGC
The DNA here is from genome assembly GCF_006874425.1 of Paenibacillus ottowii. Classification (GTDB taxonomy): domain Bacteria; phylum Bacillota; class Bacilli; order Paenibacillales; family Paenibacillaceae; genus Paenibacillus; species Paenibacillus ottowii. The sequence continues at coordinate 71,838 of NZ_VIJZ01000010.1, read as the reverse complement.
GTGATATCCCGTCAATAAAGTCGTTAGATGCGTAACCGCAGTCGTCTCAATCGAGCCCAATCGCAACGGTCCCGCAGGCTGGTCCGAATATTGGGTAGACTTCTCTGCCTCGTCGAGCAAGGTCAGTATGGATTCTGCATACTCCAGCAGATTCTCTCCTGCCGACGTTAGCGTCATTCCGCGATTAGATCTGCGAAATAGCGGTACGTTCAATTGTGCCTCCAGCTGTTGAATCCGCGAGGTTACATTGGACTGTACATAGTTCAACACTTGCGCAGCCTTTGTGATACTGCCTTCACGAGCAACCGCCCGAAAAATTTTCAAATCACTGCTTTCCATATATACATCACCTGCTTGGTATGATCATTTATGATACTGACGTTCGATTTTGTTCATTTTACCGGATGCCTGCCGCTCTGTACAATTCAAAGTACATGCAAATGCATCTAAAATCGACCACAGGAGGCTTTAAAATGAAAGCTATAATCCATAATGACAAAAACGGCCTTGAGGGCCTGATATATAAGGACGTTACGGACAGACAACCAGGGCATGGCGAAGTGAAGGTCAGACTCAAAGCTGCAGGCTTGAACCATCGGGATCTGTTCCTCATGGCGGATCGAACCGCCAACGATGCTCCACTCATTCTCGGATCCGATGGAGCAGGCCTGATTGAGGCTGTAGGCGCTGGCGTCCCAACCTCACTGGTAGATACGGAAGTAGTCATCAATCCATGTATCGGATGGGAGAAGACACGCCACGTTCCCTTGGTTCCTGCCATTCTGGGCGGTCCTTCAGACGGGACATTGGCCGAATCGGTTATCATTCCCGCCCAAAATGCCATCAGCAAGCCAGCTTACCTGTCCTGGGAAGAGGCAGGGGTACTGCCTCTGTCTGCCTTGACCGCTTTCCGCGCTCTCTTCACTAGAGGGCAATTACAGCAGGGGGACCATGTCCTCATCCCCGGTATTGGCGGCGGGGTAGCTACGTACGCCATGCTTATGGCCTTAGCAGCGGGTGCACGAGTCAGCGTCACCTCACGCAGCGAAGCAAAACAACAAGCTGCCCTCGCCCATGGCGCTCATCATGCATTCAACAGTGATAGCGATTGGAAAGAAAGCATGAACGGAGACACCGTAGATCTGGTCCTTGACAGCATTGGACCCGCTACGTTCGACAACTATCTGGATGTCATCAAACCAAATGGTCGGATCGTTACATTTGGCGCAAGCTCAGGTAATCAGATAGAGATTCCGCTTCGTTCCGTATTTTTCCCACAGATCAGCATCATCGGTACCTCTATGGGCAGCAGCGAGGAATTCGCAGACATGCTCCAATTCATGGAGCGCCATTCCCTTCATCCCATTATAGATAGCGTCTTCCCTCTGCAAGAGACAGCGCAAGCCTTTTACCATATGCAGCAGGGAGCACAGTTAGGCAATATAGGGATTAGAATGGAATAAAGCGGACGTAACTTTAAACGTCTATAAAAAAATCCACTACTATAAAAGCGCCTCATTCCGAGGTCAATTTGATAGTAGTGGACCTATTCAGTCGATCAAACGATGCTGGACCCATTTGGTGCCGCGGAAGCGCCAGAGGAAAACGATCCCCCGCACCCCCCATTCAATATCCATGGCCAGCCAGACACCCACAATCCCCAAGTTGAACACAATGCCCAACACATACCCGAGCACTACCCGACACAACCACATGGACAGCATCGAGGTGAGGGACGTAAATTTGGAATCTCCTGCTGCCCTAAGCGCAGAGGGTGTAATAAAGGCGATGGACCAGAGTGGAATCTGGGCCAGCGTATTAATCAGCATGACCATAAAAATGTCATCTACAATTTCAGCAGGCGGATGGAACAGCCCCACCATCGGCTTGAATAAAGGCATTAGGATTAGCCCCATTACAATAAACGAAGCGGACGACAGCCAAATAAACGATTTGGTAAACTTGCGGGCATCATGTACATTTCGCCGTCCCATGCATTGACCAACCACGGTCACAATCGTAAGAGCCAATGCATTCGCAGGAATTTGGAACACGTTAGCCAGGGAGGAGCAAATAGCATTCGTCGCCAATGCATTGGTCCCCAGGCTCACAATGAAAATTTGGGTTAAAATTTTACCTCCATTGAAAAACATCTGTTCCGCTGCAAAAGGAAGGCCGATAAACAGGATCTTTTTAAGCATGGCCAGATTAAAATAAAGCATATCTCTAAGCTGAACACGCAGGTCGTCATCCACCCTGACCAAATAGATCAACGCACAAGCAGCCCCTGCATATCTGGACACATTGACTGCAATCGTCATGCCCAGTACACCCATATCCAACAAATTAATAAACACGACATTCAGCAGCACGTATGAAAAGTTCATGATAAGCGAAAGAGCCAGCGATGCCCTCGTCTTGCCGATCCCTCTCAGCGCTCCACATACGGCCTCAACGATCGCAATTCCCACAAAAGACATACAGCTTCCCAGTAGATATACCTTGCCGTTAGCCAATACATCAGCCGAAGCGGAGCCAAACAGGACACTTAAAATGGGATTGTACAACAGGATCATAAACAGACTGATGCATAAGGCCAACAAGGAAACAGAGGATATAGTACCGGAGGTTGCTTTAGAGACCATAAGGTCATTGCCGCTCCCCTTATACTGCGCTACAACAACCGTACCCCCGGTAGACACTGCCACAAACACATTAATTAGAAAGATATTTAATGAATCAATCATATTTACAGCACTGACCGCCGCCATCCCCGACGAACTGATCATGGCTGTGTTGACCAAATTAAGACCCACGATAAAGGCCTGATCAATCAGAAGCGGGAGAAATAGGGCAATAATCTGCCGATAATCAATGGACTCTCCTGAAAAATGCCGATTCAGAAAGCCCTGCGTCCTCATCCTTACACTCAGTTGACTCATCTTATCACATTCTTTTTTATCAAATTGAAAAAAACCCTTCAACAGAAGAGTCTTTCATGGCGAAAAAATGTATAAAGTTGCAAGGCTAGATGTCTCTGGCTCTTGATTCTGTACACTTTTCTCTACATAGAAGTATTACTCTAAAAGAAAATCCTGTCAATGGCTTTACTCACACTTTAAATAGAAAAAAAACTTCAAAACTTGCTTTCTGAGCTGAGCAAGTTTTGAAGCAGGATTACACTATTTTCTAGTATTCATAATCCTTTGTTAAGAGAACAATTATGATCTTCTCGCAATTAAATCTTGCTGAATAGAAGCCTCATTTTTTTCGAATTTCTTATAGAAAAACATAGGAATAATTCCGATCAAGAAGATGATAAACGGCAGCCAGATGAAGCTGAACTGAATACCAGACAAAGCAGTCGGGGTTTGGACCTTTCCGGCAATATAGCCTGTGCTATCCATCACCCATGCTGGCAATAATCCACCAATTCCGCTACCCGCCTTAATACAAAATGCGCTTCCAATAGAAGTCAGAAACCCACTTGCCCGAATTCCATTTTTCCATTCGCCGTAATCAACCGTATCGGACAACATGGCAAATGGCATCGAACACGCAAAGCCTGATCCTAATGCACCAATGATCCAACCGGCAATAATAAGGGTTAAGTTTGTACTTCCCATTAAAATCACGACTTGACCTAGTGCAGCTAAGATCAATCCGATAATCATGATCGTATTTTACTTAATTTTCTGGCAAACAACGGAATCAGGACCATGGAGATTAATTGCAAGGACGTTAATCCATTGATTAAAGGCACCAAGTCCTTACTGTCCAGATTGTATTGCAGATAAAAAATGAGCGTGGCAGAACGTATGTTCAAACCGATCCAGTAACACAGGTTAGCCGCTACAACGAGCATCCACGGCCAGTTTCGCTTGATGGCTGCAAAGCTTTTGGCAATCGGGACAGATTTCGTTTTTACAGCCGCATTTTCGCGCAAATCGGCAAACGCTACGAAAAACATAATCATCGCCATGATGCCAAATAAAACGAGCGTTAGGGAAAATCCTTTTTGGTCATTTAAGGTCTGCTCTGGCCGTATTTCGATTTGGTCCGGTCAATCAGGATGCCCCAGATCGGGGCATCAATGGCATCGATAAAACGGGTGATAAATAGTAATGTCCCGGCAATCCCGATAGAAAGACCGAATACATCCGTATAAAAGTATAATAGATAGCTGGAAATGACACAGTATAGTAGATTGCCTGCCGTATCTGTTAACGAATAACTGATTTTACGATGAAAAGGAACGGTACTGGTTGCTTTCTCAGGTGGTTCCGTACTCACAATTCTCGTACTCATGATCTTTCCTCTCCCCATGCGAATAAATTATGATTCATAAACCCATACACGCATTTCCCCTTTGGCCCGATTGCACCAGGCGTAGTAAGGAATGGCGGTAATTTGTTGAGGAACAAGTTCAGGGGGCTCCGAGCTGTATAATGCATTTGAAGCTTTTACCCGATATCCCTCTAGGGTCAGCTTTACAATGCCACCCAGCAGATTTTCGCTAAATTCTTCTGTAACGGGATTATCCTTTGGTAATCTCAATCCTGCCAGGTTCGCCCCATTATCAGCCTCTTCCAGACAGTACACGACTGGGCCGCGTTGAAGAGCAACTTGCTGCTGGTTCATGGAGACAAGCGGGTTGCTCCGAATGCGCTCCACCGGCATAGCCAAATGCAATGTGACCACATCGCCATCCTTCCAAGTACGCTGAATCTCGACATAGCCCTTTTCCAGATGGTATAGCGATAGGACTTCCCCATTCACCTTGACCTCTGCCTGCTTGCACCACCCTGGAATTCGCAGCGCCCATTTAAATACGGTTGGCTCGGTTACATGGATCGAAAGGGCAAGATCCGCATCCAACGGATAATGATGAGTTTGTGTAATTTCAACCTCTTGGCCAGATAAAGTCACGTTGACCTTGCTGGCAATATACAGGTGCGTATACAACGTGTCCTCAGTTTGGGTGTACATATTGTCCTCCACCGATGCAATCATTCGCGCTAAATTAGGTGGACAGCAGGCACAGAAAAACCATTTTTGCCGCTCTGTTTTTACATGTTCCTGATCTTTTCTCGATTTTTGAAAAGGTTTGACTTCCAACGGATTCACGTAGAAAAACCGTTTCCCATCCAGGTCCATTCCACTGATCGTTCCGTTGTATAACGCACGCTCCAGGACATCGGCATATTTCCGGTCCGGCGCTATACGCAGCATGCGATTAGCCCAGAAAGCCAGCCCTACAGAGGCACAAGTTTCGCAGTACATGCTGTCATTGGGAAGATCATGATGGCAAGTGAATGCTTCCGCGTTCACCGTGGATCCGATTCCAGCAGTAATGTACATTTTATAGTTCGTGACATCGTCCCACAGCGTTTCACAAGCTTGTAGCAGAGAGGCATCTCCCGTTTTTGCAGCCAGGTCCGCCATCGCAATATACAGATACACTGCTCTTACCGCATGGCCGACAGCCTCTTTTTGTTCCCGCACAGGTTGGTGTGCCTGCTGATATTCGAAACCTAGGCCAAAATTAATGTTATTATCATCATTCCAGGTGGGCTCTGTTTGAATATGCTTTCTCTTTTCTTGCTCCTCCACAAAATAAACAGGATGCTGTCCCCGCTGTTCGATAAAATATTGCGCTAATTTGAGATATTGATCCTTAGCCGTTACGTCGTATAATTTGATCAGAGCCAGCTCAATTTCTTCATGCCCCGGATAGCCTTTCCGTTTCCCTTCTTCCGTACCAAAAGTCTGCTGAATCAGGTCTACGTATTTCTCCATAATGTTGAGGAATTTCGTCTTACCCGTCGTTTCATAATAAGCAACAGCCGCTTCTATAAAATGTCCCGCACAATACAGCTCATGATTGTCCCTTAAGTTTGTCCAGCGATTGTCAGGTTCCTTCAGCAAATAGTACGTATTCAGATATCCATCCTCAGCTTGAGCTCTCCCTAACAGATCAATAACTTCATCCGCTCGCTCTTCCAGCGCAGTATTTGGATGATCCCTTAAACTAAAGGCAACCGTTTCCAGCCATTTGGCAAGATCACTGTCCTGGAAAACGGTTCCATAATACTCCCCACTGGATTCCCCGGCCGCAATTCTAAAGTTCTCAATCGCATGACTGGGTTCTGTATCTGGTAATTCATCATTTAATGCTTGCCACTGATAAGGAATGACCTCTTCCGCTACAACCTGCTTATACTTTTTCCAAAAAGAATCATCGACGATGACATGCTTTACTGGCTTTGCCGTTTTCATTGGATAAACATCCCTTCCCTAAAAATAGAACGCTTTCATTTTTTTAAAAATAAGGATAAAGTAAGGATAATATCGAACAAGCTGACCTAAGTTCCTCTTGCTACAGTCCTTATTTTATCAACCTGAATTTATAAAAAAAATCGCGATCTTTAACTAAAACTTATACGATTTCACACACAAAGGAGCTGACTTCCATGAGCAAAACAGGCTTTCTATCTTTCCTTGTTCCTCCATTGCCTTATTTCATAGAAGGGAATTTTACTACATACCACAAAGGGGATTGGCATCCGAATCGCTATAACTTGGGTTATTTTGACGTAATCATTATTAAAGAAGGACTACTGCATATCGGTGAGGAGGACGAGTCGTGGAGAGTACCTGAAAATTATGTGCTCATTCTTGAGCCAGATAAACACCATTTTCCCATCGAGGCATGTACAGAACAAACCTCTTTTTACTGGTTTCATTTTCAAACCAATAGCATGTGGTGCGCCCAATCCTCGCCTGATCTTATTATCCCTAGCACCCCCATTCCTGAGTTGCATTTTCATTCAGAACATACCACCATCCATCTCCCCAAATATCAAAAACTAGTTAATCCCCATGAGCTGTTCTCTAAATTGGACTATTTACTAGCCTCTACTTTAAAAACTCGAAAGCTGGCTCTATGGGAGACTCAACAAACATTTGTGAATATTTTTCAGAGTTTGGAATATGATGAGAATTACAAAAGCAGTTCCTCAAAGTTAGCCGAACAGATCGAAATATTTCTAAAGCAAAACTACAGAAATGCCATCACAAATAAAGACCTGGAGGCACATTTTCACATACACCAAAACTATCTTGCCAGATGCATGAAGACCACCTTCCAACGCACGCCGCTAGAGTATTTAATGGACTACCGCCTGGATCAGGGACGCAGTCTTTTGCTGCAAACCGACTGGTCCATCCAACAAATTACAGAGGAAACAGGATTCTCCCAGGCCAGTTATTTTTCTAAGTGTTTCAAGGAAAGGTTTGGAATGTCACCGAAGAATTACAGACAACAATACTGGAAACCAGCCAACTGAATGTTTACGTCGCTTTTACATTTTGATGGTTTTATATTGATAATGTCGCTTTATACTGAGTCGGTTATATCATTTTCACTTTGGAAAAGGGGCATACATATGAAGGCAACTAAAATTGCACTATTAACCATGTTGACCGGGATTCTAGTATCACCCGCAATACCCCATGTGGCAGTAGCTCAGCCCACGGGGTACGAATCCCTTCGTACACAAGCAGATAAATTAGGGGCAAAAATTACGTGGGACAGTGATGACCATTCAGTGTTGATCAAGCTGAAAAATGGCATTGTTGGAACCTTTACCGTCGGTGAAAAGCAATATCGTCTAGCTGGTCAAACCGGAAAAGCAGACCGGGAGATCAAGATGATCAATGGGAATGTATATCTTCCTACAAAAGTGATTACTGCACTTGAAGCAGAAAACAGAAAATATGCAGATCCCAAGGATGCAGTTCCCACCTATAAAGTGCTTCCCTCTGTCGAGACAGAAGCCGTGGAGGATGGAGAAGATGCAGCTGACGATCCTGCGATCTGGCTCAATCCGGTTGATCCGGGTAAGAGCAGAATTTTAGCTACCAATAAAGGCGGCGGAATCTTAGTCTACGATCTGGATGGTAAGCAGCTGCAGAACATGAAAGTGGGAAAAATGAACAACGTAGATCTTCGTTACGGTTTCACATTGGGTGGTAAAAAGATCGATATCGCAGGCGCAACCAATCGCACCAACAACACGATCGATATCTTTGCCATTGACGGTGTATCAGGAACATTAACTAACGTGGTTGACAAACCTATTAAAGCAACTATGAAAGAAGTATATGGATTCAGCTTGTACCATAGCCTCAAGACAGATAAGTTTTATGCGCTCGCTTTGGGTAAAGAGGGTGAATTTGAGCAATATGAGCTGACGGACAATGGAAACGGCAAAATTGCTGGCAAGCTTGTCCGTCAGTTTAAGCTGGCTACGCAATCTGAGGGCATGGTTGCTGATGATGAATATGGTACGCTCTATATTGCTGAAGAGGATTACGCCATTTGGAAATATAGTGCCGAGCCAGACGGTTCATCCAAGCCGCTGCGACGGGTTGATATTGCAGATGGACGTAGACTTCACGATGACATAGAGGGACTCACATTGTATTACGGCAAAGACGGCAAGGGGTACCTCATGGCCTCCAGCCAAGGCAACAGTAGTTATGCCATCTATGAACGACAAGGCGACAATGCATATATAAGCAACTTCACAATCGGTGATAGCCCTACCGTAGATGGTACGTCTGTCACAGACGGTATTGATGTTCTTGGCTACGGATTAGGCAAGAACTTCCCTCATGGCATCTTCGTTGCACAAGATGACGAAAACCTTGAAAACGGCAAGAAGTTAAATCAGAACTTTAAAATGGTGCCTTGGGAGCGAATTGCCACAGGTGCGCCTACCCCGCTAACGATGGACGATGGCACCAATCCGCGTGAATTGGTAAACAGAAGCAGCAAGTAATGCCCGTCAGGAAAAGCGAATTAACAACGCTCTGACTTGATCCATAGAAAAAACCCGCTCAGTGAGCGGGTTTTAACTTTTCACATGAATATGTCCAGTGTAGAAAAACGCAAAACTCATCGCCTGACTTCTTAGGGGTACTACGCCTTTAGATCCAGTACCAGTACATTTACCGAGTTAGCTGGTAATTGTAAGAGGACAGAATTTGTATGCAGCGTAACCTGCTGTTCAGTAGGCACTATCTTTTCATCATTTTTCTTATTCACGTTGGGTACATGAACCAGCGAGGAATCGCCAGTTAATGTAATCAGCTTGGCGATCGACTCGACACTCATGTCTTCCAGATTCAGCTGCGTCGCCTTATCTACGTTGTCGGCATTCACAAGTTTTACATATACATGTTCAGCATCTTGGGTCACCGAATGGAACACGTCTCTGTTGTAAGCCTCCAGCTTGTAATCCAGCACTTTGCTGGTGGTTTTGCCGTCCGTGTATGAGCAGATCAGGTTATTACCCGTTTCTCCCCCATAGTTCACCGCAATGGTGTAGTCGGTGTTGTAGGACAGCTCTTCATAGCTCGCCGCTCTCAGGTTGCCCGCCGCGGTACTGGAAGAGTAATCACCCATCGTATAGCCTTCTATACCTTGCTTGTAAACCTTCACGCCAGTAGCATTGCCGCCATAGCCAATCGCGTATTCGATGACGTTCTTTTTCTCAGTGGTAATATCGGTGAGACCTGCGCCCACATAAAAACCGTCCGTGCCGGAAAGGCGGGAAGCAACCACCTCTACCTTGTAGTTGTTCCAGCTGTCGCTCAAGATGTACAGGCCGTTCAAACCGCTATCCTGGGCTTTGAGGACAAGCCCCTTGCCTTCCTCCACCGTAGATCCCACGGAACCGGGAATAACTTGCCAGGCTGGATTCAATTCCTTGGTAAAATCCTGATCCAGCAGCACACTGCCGTCCTTGTTGGAGGTAACAGTCACGCGTTTAACCACAATCTCGGCGTTGCCTGTCGCAATTTCGATTCCACCCTGAGGAATGAGGTCGATCGGCTTGCCGTTTTTGTAAGTAGAGAACGAAGTGGCCAATACTTTATTGCCCAAATACTGGGCATACATTTGCTGCACATAATAGTTTGGTGTAAACCACACGGTTTCGTCATCAAACCAGATACAATCCGGTGTCCATCTGTAAGTTCCGTCCGTCAGGACTTTGTTAAACAGCGGCGCATAGGCAGCCAGCCGGACGACATCGGCATTATTTTCGAAGCCCGTCATCACCGCTGCTTCTGCGACTGCGCCTGCCAATGTATTTTTATCCGTTGAAGCATACTCCCCAACGAAAACCTTCGACGTTTCTTTCCAGTTGATACTGCCATCCGCGTTATAAGCCCGATAGTAGTAATTATAGCGGTCCACATTATTCAACAGATACTCATTAGAGCGGTAATAGTGTTCATCGGCAATGGTGTCCATATAGTCTGTTTGCTTCTCATACCAGGTTACAGTCTCTTCCATCACCTGGTTACCGTCTGCAAAAGCAACCTTGGCTGAACCCTTCAGATTGCCGCTCAGGAACTTCCAGCCCTGCTGATAGGCATCATCGTCTGCTTGAGCGCCAACCGTAGAGATGATATGCAGCTCATGTCCCGGATAGTTTTTATCCATGTACTCATCAATCGATGTCTTGAACACTTCAAAGTTGGCGAAGAACTCTGTGCCCCAGTTTTCGTTGCCCACGCCTAGATAACGCAGATCGAACGGTGCTGCATGGCCCATTTTTTTACGCATGGCAGCCCATTCATTATGTTCAAAATCGACGCTGATCGCAAAGTCGATCAGATCCGTAAAATTCTTAATGTAGTATTCTCTCAGTGCACCTCCAGCCGGATGAGCATAATCCGAGCGGGCTTGGCAAAGCACGCCGCAGGCCATAACCGGAAGCGGAGCTGCATTGAGGTCCTCTGCTAACTGGAAATATTCCATATAACCAAGACCCATGGTCATCATATAGCCCCATACATTAAAGTTTTCCTTGCGCAGCTCGATATCCCCAATGGATTCCTTCCAGTCGTATACATTTTCCCATATAAACGATCCTTCGGATATACAACCACCTGGAAAACGCAAAAACTTCGGATGCATGCCGACCAGTGCGTTCACCAGATCTTTCCTCAATCGGTAGTTGGGGTTGCCCTGATAGTTGGCGTGTGCTGATGGGGATTGCTCTTCCTCGCCTGCCCCCCATACATTTTGTGGGAATAAAGAAACCATATCAATGGAAATGTCCCCTTCAAATGTAAGTGTCAGCTGTCCCAGCACCGTAGCTGTACCTGTCAGCACCAGCTTGGACTCCACACCATACTTTTTCCACGTGTTGCCACCCTCTACTTGTATGGTTACCGAATCACTGATGTCCTTTTCCTTCGAGTCTTGAAGTTGCAGTGTGATGGTGCCCGCCGATTCGGCCTTGGCCCAGATGGTGAACTCATACTTGGCGCCCTCCTGGATAGACATGGCACAATTCTGGTTAGAATCAGAAAAGCCTTTGTTCCGAATCGTTGCCCCATCCGCTACCGTCACATAATAAGAGTTTACATCCTTGTCTTTTGCGCCCAAAAACTCATTTAATCCACCGCTATGTTGTGGAATCATCTTGTCCGTATCACCAGACCAGGCGAACAGTGGATTGCGGTTCCGTCCTGTAGAGCAGCCGCATTCACCTGAGGCATGGGAATACGTATCAAACTCGAAGGATTCAAAGGAGCGATTTTGCACAAGTTCTGCATATATCCCACCATCTGCGGCGTTATTGATATCTTCGTAGAACAAGCCGTACATCACTTCACTGACATCCACAACTTCCTTATTCCCATGAATGGTCAGCGTGTATGGAGGCAGTTGTTCCGGGAGAACGGATACTTCAAAGCTTTCTTCAATCCGGCTTGAACCTCTGGTCAAGAGAGCCGTAATAGTAACCCCCTGTGCGGAAGTAATCGCCTGTACCTGTCCATGGTCAGAGAGTATGCCAGGTTGGCTGGATTTCCAGGTCACTTCCACTCTTCCCCCCATCAGAACCGTTGGCAGAGATATGTCTTTGGTGATAATTGTCGTTGGAAATGATAAATACTTATCGCGGGCAAGCTTCACGATCTCCTCATCTGTCAATGAATCGCACATGACCTCAATGACTTCATCCGCCGTCAAGCCTGCTTTATAAATTCGGAAGTCCGAAACCAAACCGGCAAAGTCTACATCCGCTGCATGTTGGGAACGTCCGATAAAATTGTTGCTATAGTTGGTCGAATCTGAAAATGTTTCGAACCATTTGCGCAGCTTGGCATAGTTACCACTGGAGGTTTGGCTGATGGAACCGTCTGCTGCCACTTCACCATTGACATATACGACCGGGCCTGCACTGCTTAATGTACCGCCTTTTGTGCCGATTACAGACAGAGCGATGTGCATCCACTCATCCCTGACAAAGCCTCTTCCTGGGTCTACGGATAAATCTACCTCAGTGAAAAGAGTTCCGCGCAGATTCCGTGTCATAAACATATAAGGTCCCGTATGGGATTTACCAAAGTCAAATACACGTTCCCACATATCTGTGAATCTGCCAAAGTTCACCCAAGCCGTCACTGTAACACCCGTGTTATCGCTTACATCTTTAAACAGATCGAAAGGTAGCTGAATATAAGATGTTCCGTTGGGTCCTCCTTCAAGTGCCAAAGCCGCTCTTCCGGTAGCATGGGAGATTGTAGGTGCTGCTGTGCCTGAAGGAAGCCCGTCATTACCTTGTCCGGAGCTATCCTTGCCGACGTTCTCTGCATCATCAAACTTGTACCGCGCAATGATTTGATCTTGGAATTTGGTCATCTTTATGGCTCCTATACCTATAGTTTATTAATATAATACCTAATTAGTTAATATAAATGTGTACCATATAGCTATAGTACCTTATCCTGTGTACCTTTTTCAATCCAATAAATCAGATTTATAAAGAAAATGCTTGAACAAACTGCATTAAAAAAGCAGTCATCACAGAGAATGCTCTGTAACAACTGCTGTTTATTTTATGAATTACTTAGCCAGTCGCCAATTTCCTGAAAGGAAACCGCTCAGCCGGTTGGCTATGGCTACCCGTTCAATTTCTGTCCACAATTCGGACAAAAGTTAGCTCCCTCGTTTTTTGTGCCACAATTCGGACAAAAATTAGGTCTTTTACCGTCACCAGAAGGAGTGGGAGCATTGGATGCAGGCTGAGTTTCAGCCTGGGGCTGCTGGCTTGGGTTCAAATTTTTCATCATTTCATTCGCTATATTCATCCCCATCATCATACTCGCCATGTCCGAAGCAGCACCGCCGCCTTTTACATTCCCCGATGCAATGCCATCCGTCATCGTCACTTGTTGGTACTTTTGTAGATTCCCGATCATTTCATGAGAAGCTGTCTTTGTAATCATATCCTGGATTTCCTGAGGATAATTGAAGCTCATCACATGAAAGCCTGTAATCGTCATACCGTTGTCCATCACTTGCATATCCAGGTCTTCTTGAATACCCTTCGAAATATCGGAGGCATTCGCCTGTAAATTAAACATATCCTTGCCTTCTCTGCTGATCCACTTCATCAATAACTGATCAAGCACGGAAGTAATCCGTATTTTAACATCCTCTACAAGATAACTGTCCTTTACCCCGGCAATCTTATCAATAAGCGTAACATAATCATTTACTTTAAAATTAAATGTACCATTGGCACGAATCGGCATCCCGCCTGGCAGTTGGGGAGTAGGGATCAAAACCGGATTTTGTGTTCCCCATTTGACCGTAAACTCCTTCGTATTAACGAATAAGACCTCCACCCGCATGCCGCTGTTAAAGCCAAATTTAAACCCTTTTAATGTTGATAGAAAAGGAATAATATCCGAGTCCATGTTATATGACCCTTCATTCTCAAAAATGCCCTCGATCTTGCCGTTATTGACAAAAATCGCGTCTTGACCGGAGCGAATGATTAATTTACTGCCTTTTTTAATTTCACGATTGCTCCATTTCCAAAAAATCATGTCATCCCTAAATTCTTCCCATTCTACTACATTTGCAAATTGATTTCTGAAGAATCCCATGTGCTGTATCCATCCCTTCCGTTAAAATGATCCTCTGCTGCCGCTATGCGAATGACCGCCGCTGGTGGTTCCGCCCCCTCCGCCAGATGAGCTGCTGCTACTGCTCTTTTCAATCTTCCGTTTCGTTGTCGTAGTGTGAGTGTACAGATCCTGATGTGCCAGAACCCCTGACGAGCTTGCATCTTCGTAGGTCTGTCGATTTACCGTAACCCGTCCGCCGGAATTGGAAACCATCTTACCCACAATAATCGACGCCAACCCTAAAGCAATCGCCAAGTGAAGCCAGCCTTTGAAAAATATACTGTCCGGATTCACCCCTGGACGGATGGCCAAATATTTGTACGCGCTGAGAATATACTTTTGAAAGGCAAGCCCATAGTTGCCGTTCATCAGATCCGGGGTAATCTCATGGCGGATTTTAGTAAGCCTGTCGTCATCCAGATAACGTTCTGCTTTGTAGAATCCAGCTAAATAAACCTCTCTATTCCTCATATCCATCGTTAAAATGACTGCATTTCCATGAGACCTGTCATAACCTGGGCCATGGTCGTCATAAAAATTCTGCGTCATTTTCATAACATCCATATTGTCGGGATTGTTGGTCGTATAAATAATAATGTCTGTTTCTCTTACGGCTCCGTATTGGTTAGCCATCGTGTTCAACACATCATACTCTTCCTGATTAAGCAGACCCGCCTCATCATAAATCAATGGCTTCATTTCCGTCGTTGCTGCTTCGCCCTTCACTTCCATAGGAACCGCTAGAAACACGGCAAAGAACAACAAAACAGCCACAATGGCTCCATATTTTTTCAATAGAATTCTCCCCCCATGATTAGCCAAGTTATGAACCTTAATGAAAAGAGAGTTATGCCGAAAATGCCTGCAAACCAAGCTGTCACTTTGAACTTGCTAATCGGGGGCTTGCCAACCACCTTGCCCGTCTGACCGTTCATCGCAAACGTATGCTCCAATTGATTGTAGTCATAGTGTATAACCCATACCGGAAGCAGGACATAATCCGCTTGTTTTAAGGTAGTATCAATTTGCTTTTCCGTGTAACTCACGGACGTATATTCTGACACCGTAGACTGGATATAAGCATCAATATATTCCTTCACTTTGTCTTTTACCCGCGGGAATAGTTCTTCTTCGTTATAACTGTACTTTTCCGCAATATAACCCGCCAGATATGGCGTTTTAAAAGGTTTGAGCTGATCATACGGAAAAGGCTCCAATTTATCCATCAGCTCATCATTCATTTTCTCCGCAGCATCAATCGGAACCTTCACGTAGTTCAAACGGATTTTCCGATATACATCAAAATGCTTCGTTTCTGTGTATTCATAATCTCCACTCGTATAGGTTCTTACTTGGGTACCTTCACCTTGAACTTCAATTTGATTATGTAGATCATATAACCAGAAGGGGACATACATACCGGTTATTCCCTTGATTCGGTCGGCTATCATGAATCGGTTCGGTGTCAGACGGCCATTCTTGCACCATTTTTTGAACGCAGCTATAGCTTCTTCCTTGCTGATCGAAAAAGGAATAACCTGTGCCGGAGCCAGCTTCCCGGTCAGCCGATCACCCAGCACCACGGCAGAGCCACAAAAGCTGCACACCGTTGCACTCGTCTCCACCTCAGTCATAATCACTGCCCCGCAGTTATTGCAATGATACTCATGAGCCTCATCCTCTGAAAAAACACGATTGGTCAGAGGATCAGGAATTGATTCGATGTTGTCCTCTCTTCCACAGCTATGGCATGATAACATGCCTGTCTCACTGTCAAAGACCATGCCACTGCCGCAGTTGGGGCATTTATATTCGATAACTGGCATCTGCTCACCTCTTATCTAAAAAGCTATTATGATTCTTTGGGATTGATTTTCTCCTTGATTGCAGCCAACTCATCTTCTGCATCGGTACTCTTCTCATATTGTGCAAACAACGTGTCCAAGTCGTCCTTTGTTCCTGTCCGGAGCTCGGCTATCGCCATCGCTTCATCATATGCCCTGTTCACCTTTTGTTCCAAGGCCCCGAAAACAGAGTCATGGTCGCCCATAGAATTCAAGGTTTGCTGTGCTTTGGCAACCGCCAGCTTTCCTTTAAGTTCAGCATGCCGCAGTTCCAGTTGTCCAATATCGGAAACCAATTTCTCCTGCATTTGTTTCATATGTCCGGCGTTTGCCGAAGCTAATTCATAGGATGTCTGTAACGATGCCAGTTTCTCTGCCTGCAAGACTTTACGCTCTAAAAACTTTCGAGCATCCTCTTCATTGCCTGCTTCCACAGACTTACTTGCATAACGCTGGAGCTTTTTAATCTCGTCTCTACATTCATCCAGTGCTCTCTTCGCCCTTTTCTCCTCAGCCAGCACCGAGGCGGTTTCCGCTTTCACCTTGCCCAGATCACTGTTCAAGTTTTGCATATAATCATCCATGGTCTTCTCCGGATCACCCGCTTTATCCATTAGGGCATTGATGTTCACCTTCATAATATCCTTGAACCTTGATAAAATTCCCATGGCAACCTCCTTTGAAGGGCTACATTCCCCCATATCATACCTCAAATCCGGTTAAAAATGTTCATCATTCATCATAGCTATGTACCGGACCAGCGAATACTTTCGGCTATTATTAAAAGCGAAGGGTTCAAAAAACCTTTCACAGATTTTTGAACCCTTCTCATGTACTCTTTTAGATTATAGCTCCTCATAGGACTTGGGGTCCTGCCCCCATATCTGTCCATCTTCCCTGCTGAGCGCCGAAATGACGTTCATTTCCTCTGGTGACAACTCAAAATCAAAAATGTCCAGATTTTCCGTCTGATGTTTTACAGAAGAGGCCTTGGATCGTTCATATTAACAGCCTCCTTTATTATTCTCTTATACCGTAGCACCTCTTCAATGCTCAGATAAAATACAGCGTACCAGTTCGGTTCTCCTATACTTATTACCCACCAGCTCGTGACTTTTCCTATTAAATTCTCTGTGTGCTACATCAAAAAGTGCCTGATCCCCGTTGAAATCATACTTGAAGTCAAGGGGTCAGGCACTTATATGCTACTACTACATTATATATTTCACTTCATGCTAGACTGCTTGGTTGTCCAACACAAAGCCGAAATGTACTGTAATTTTTTATTTCAAGCCTTCCCATACCCAGTTCTCTACCTCTGGCAGGTCAATGCCTTCTTCGCGAATAAATTGATGATGTTTCTTAACCATTGCATCCATCTCATCCACAATACTTGTGTACTTACCAGTGTCAGGTAAGTTTAGAACCGCTTCCTTCACTAAGTCAAAACGATCCATTTGGTTCAATACACGCATATCAAATGGTGTCGTAATATCGCCATTTTCACGGTAACCATGTACATGCAGGTTATGGTTGTGACGATCGAAGAACAGATCTTTGATCAGACCTTCATAACCATGGAAAGCGAACACAACTGGTTTATCCTTTGTGAAAAATTGATCAAACTCAGCGTCAGATAATCCACGACGGTCCAATTTTTGGCTTCTAAGCTTCAGCAAGTCTACTACGTTGATATAGCGAATCTTCAAGTCAGGCAGTTTTTTATGCAAGATCGAGATTGCAGCTAAGCTTTCAATCGTCGGCTCTGTACCGGCAGAAGCGATGACAATATCAGGCTCCCCACCTTGATCCGTACTTGCCCAATCGATAATCTTCAACCCTTTGTCCACCAATTCCTTCGCTTCATCAGCAGAGAACCATTGTGGGCGTGGGTGTTTGGACGAAACAACCAAATTGATCTTTTGACGGTCATTTAAAATAGTGTCAAAAACAGCTAGCAGAGAGTTGGCGTCTGCGGGCAGATACTCACGGATAAATTCTGGTTTCTTATCAGCCAAATGACCCAACAAACCTGGATCTTGGTGTGTATACCCGTTATGATCCTGTTGGAAGACCGTTGAAGTTGCTACAACATTCAATGATGGAATATCTGCACGCCATCCTTGATCCGTTGCTTTACGCAGCCATTTGAAGTGTTGAGTGATCATCGAATCAACCACACGCAGGAAGGCTTCGTAACTTGCAAAGAAACCATGACGACCTGTTAACACATAACCTTCCAGCAAACCTTCAGCTTGGTGCTCGGATAATTGGGAATCAATGACACGACCATAAGAGGATAAGAATTCATCATTAGGCTCAATAATTTGATCCATCCATTGGCGTTTGGTTACTTCAAAAACAGGTGCCAAGCGGTTAGACATCGTTTCATCAGGTCCGAAGATTCTGAAATTGCGATTCTCTTCATTTAAAACAACCACATCTTTAACGTATGTGCCCAAAACCGACATATCTTGCGCAATCACTTTACCAGGCGTGGAGTTATCCAGCGCATAGTTACGGAAATCTGGCAATTTCAAGTCTTTAATGAGGTTACCCGCATTCGCAACAGGGTTCATTCCCATTCGTTTATCGCCTGTAGGCAGAATTTCAGCAATCTCAGCTTTTAAACGGCCGTTTTCATCGAATAATTCCTCTGGTCTATAGCTATTCAACCATTCTAATAAAGCAGGTGCGTGCTGCATATTTTTTTGATCAACTGGAATTGGAACCTGATGGGCACGGAACGAATTTGTATTCGGTACGCCGTCCCATTCCTTTGGACCTGTCCAGCCTTTAGGTGAACGGAAGATGATCACTGGCCACGCCGGACGAGTAAGATCATTATTTTCACGCGCATTCTTCTGAATAGCTTCAATCTTCTCGATGGCAGTATCCAATACTTTCGCCATTTCTGGATGCATGTGGTTAGGATCTTCACCTTCAACAAAAAACGGTTCCCAACCCAAACCTTTAAAGAACGAGGTTAACTCTTCCTTTGATTGGCGAGACATAATTGTTGGGTTACTAATTTTGAAGCCATTTAAGTGTAAGATCGGCAGCACTGCGCCGTCCGTGATTGGGTTGATAAATCTGTTAGAGAACCACGAAGCCGCTAATGGACCCGTTTCAGCTTCACCATCTCCAATAACAACAGCCGAAATCAAACTCGGATGATCCAAAATAGCACCCACACCATGAGAAAGGGAATAGCCCAGCTCCCCACCTTCATGGATAGATCCAGGTGTTTCAGGAGCAGCATGTGAAGCAATACCGCCAGGGAACGAAAATTGTTTGAACAGTTTCTTCATGCCTGCGATATCCTGCGTGATTTGCGGATAGATTTCAGCGTAGCTTCCATCAAGATATGAATTGGAGACCATCACCTGGCCGCCGTGACCAGGACCCTCAATGTAAAGCATGTTCAAATCATATTTATTAATCACACGATTAAGGTGAGCATAAATAAAGTTTTGGCCTGGAATCGTGCCCCAGTGTCCAATAGGCTTCACCTTTACATCCGAATCTTTCAAAGGTTCTCTCAACAAAGGATTGTCTTTTAAATAAAGCTGACCTACTGAAATGTAGTTGGTTGCACGCCAGTAGGCATCCAGTTTTTTTAAATATGTTGGAGATGAGTATTCTGCTAACACGGGTGATAAGGCCATGGTGTCCACTCCCTAGTAATTTGTTTTGTAATCTTGTTTGTAATTTATTTCCGGAAATTTCATCTACATGTACATCATAACGCGACACCGACTAAATTCAACCTTTTTCACAAGTGATACGGTCCAATTTTGTGAAATTTTGAACATACTATGAAATATAAATTAAAAAGACAGTAAAATAGCTCTTACATTAAAATATATAGCAGTTTAAACCAATAAAATTTGTGATAAATGAAGAGTTCGCAGACTCTAATTCTTTTTCAAAACCATATAAAAAAGACCGGAGGATTCTCCAGTCTTTCGTTAGTGTACCGATACAAAAGTATTAAATTTCAAATATTTGTAGTGAAATCGCATATGCGAAAATTCAAATGGCGTGCCGTTATCCAAAAAGAAAACACCCTCCATAATGCCTACGGGCTCGTTTTCTTTCAATTGTAGTAGCTCTTGGTCATCCTCTTGAGACGGCTCTGCAAAAATGGATAAAAAGGATTTGGTGACGGCCAGGTTACGCGAATCTTCCAAATAATTAAAAATAGAACCCTCAATAATCGTCTGATTTAAATCCTGGACAATTTTAATGGGGATGTAGCCCGTTTCGATCATAAAGGGATCGTCATCAAACAGACGTAAGCGAACAATTTTATAAACAAAATCATGAATATCCAAGAACAAATCGCGCTGTAGTTCTTCTGTCGGTGGAATGACCTCAAAGCTCAATACTTTGATTTTAGGCTTTTTGCCATGCATTTGAAAATTATCAGTAACTCCTAGATTAGAGCCTTCGTAGTTAAAGATAGATTCATTTCTTATGTATAATGGATTAATAAATGTCCCGGAACCCTGCTTTTTGAAAATAATTCCGACACTCTCCATTTTAGTTAGAGCACGTTTTATGGAACTACGACTAACCTGGTAAGTCTCACTAAGACTACGTTCATCTGGCAATCTCATATCTGCAAACTTTCCAGCGAAAATTTTCATTTTAAGATCGTCAATAATTTGCTTATAGACAAATTGTGTCATAAAGTACTCCTTTTTCAGGTCTTCTATAACTCCATATATTTTACCATAAACATGCCCATTTGATCTCATGTTTGTTTGCGTCTCTTTTACTTTACATCCTTATGCATAATACTTACATGACATATACATCACACCACTGAGCATATCTGCAAAACAGTCGAAAATACAGACCCGACCTTAACATCCGATAGGACCAAGCCTGTTTCACATCTTCAGGGGTGTTTGACTAGACAAGGCTAAAATCCTTGAATACATTGTTATTATTTATCTTGTTCAAACGTGTTCTAATAAAAATGGTGGGGGGAGATCACATTGGCTATCCGCTACAGCGTCATCATTCCAACCTATAATCGAGCCCAGCAATTGCTGCTCACACTCACTTCATTTGAAACACAAACTTATCCGAAGCAACTATTCGAAGTCATTGTAGCTGATGATGGTTCTACAGATGGAACGAAAGAAATGGTCGAAGGCTTCAAAGCATCCTATCCTCTTACTTATGTATCACACCCGGAACAACGCGGTCGATCTGCCGTTCGAAATTTGGGAATGCGCCGTGCAAAAGGAATGTACATTATTTTCTGTGATGCTGATTTTTTGGTGCTGCCTCATTTCATTAAAACCGTGAGCCGTTATCACCGCAAGTATCCCAAATCCGTGCTTTCAGGCGTTCCTCACTCGTGGGACGATGCATTTACCCATTATCACCCCGACTTTTCTGTGGAAGAAAAAGAACATTGTCGGAGCATACTTACACAATCCGGCTTATGGAATCCCGGCTTTGAAACAGCGAATGAAATTACTCCGATCATCACCCCTGAGGATGTTCTTCATCAAACAGGTGCATTGTCTAAAGTCGTTAGCCCCACAAGGGTTCCCCCCAGTACTCAAAAACAATTTGCCTCCACGGACGTAGCGCCCTGGATGCTGCTGGTTACTCGTTGTGTGGTCATCAGACGCAGCCACTTGATTCGTGTTGGAGGTTTTAATGAACGATTTGTGCTATATGGACTCGAAGACTGGGATCTTGGCTATAGGCTGCATCGCTTGAAAATCCCCTTTTATTGCATCAAAGAGGTGGTCGGGTATCATCAAGAACATCCAACCCATCTTAGAGGTAACGTTTTAAATATGGAAAATCTGAGAATCATGTATGAAACTTACGGGTTCCATGACTCCTCACTAAATTTATTCGCTCTCATCCCTCCATCCGAGGATTTTGAGACCTACAAAAATACGCTGCGAGTATTGCGCAGGGGACTCCGTTCAAGGTTAACACGTTCATCGGCCATGTTGTTGAGAAGGACACTACGCATGGCAGCCAAGCAGTTTTATTATCACAATAATACCCCAGCATACCAGCAATCATTACAAGTGATAAAAAAGAAAGCAGAGCACCGGAAAAGCCGAGTCGCCCAAGTGTTACGAGAAATGCTGGTAAAGTCTGAAAGGCTAGAGTCAAATCAAAATATAAGCTAATTGCGGATGATTTCATTTTCACGAGGTAATTCTCTAATGAAAAATCCACAATCGAATGAGATTGTGGATTTACGTGACTTCATCTGGATGCAAAACAGCAGCTAATTCGTTTAATTTCGTTTACTTTTGTTTAACTGTTAATGTTCTCACTTCAATAGGATGCAGGTTTGCTTCGATCTGAGCCCGCTGTGGTTCATACCACTCTGGCAGCATTAATTTCTGCCCCAAAGATTCAGCAGGTTCATCGTTAGCAAATCCCGGTGGATCAGTAGCAATTTCGAACAGTATGCCGCCCGCTTCTCTGAAATATATCGCATTAAAATATTGGCGGTCGATGATTGGAGTTGGCTGATAGCCATAATGCTGGACTTCGCTTCTCCACTCTTCATGTTGCTCAAAATCTTTTGCGCGCCATGCAATGTGATGTACCGTGCCTGCTCCACCGAAGCCTAAGCCCATTTTGACGAGCGGAACATCCACAATGTTGCCGATTTCTCCAGCGGACTGATAACGAGCATATTCGGCGTCTTCGTCGATCTTCGTAAATCCGAGTATGCTCTCCAATGCATCCATCGTTTTCTGTGGGTTGACGCTAAATAGCACTGCACCTCCGAACCCCTTGATTGCTTTATCAGCCGAAATGCCATCGTAAAACCAAGTACTGTTCGCTCCCTCCGCACGTTCAACAAGCTCAAGACGTAGGCCCTCATTATCCTCGAATTGAAGATATTGTTCATTAAACCGGCTTGTTTTCGTCACTTGAATATCAAAGCTTTGCAAACGATGCTGCCAAAAATCAAGCGAACCTGGCGGTACTACATACGAGGTTATGCCTACCTGACCACCTCCGATGCGCCCTTTGGGAGTCCCTGGTGCAGGAAAAAAGGTAATGATCGTTCCGGGGCTTCCTGCCTCGTTACCAAAGTACAAGTGGTAAACCTCAGGGGCGTCGAAGTTGATGGTTTTCTTCACTAACCGAAGCCCAAGAATACCTGCATAGAAATCGACATTTTTCTGCGGATTACCGGCAAAAGCTGTAATATGATGGATACCTGTCGTTTGAAGTGACATATGAAACCCTCCTTATTCATTGTAGAAATCCTTATATTTCATCATTGGTCATTATTAATGGCCTAAGCTCATGTATTAATGAAGTATTGCATCGATGGAATATGAACCTGCTCCTGTCAACGCAATCCCGATGACGACAGCAATAAGGACCAGCGGATATTCATATCCATTAGCGGTTGCCCAGATTCCGTTTTGACCATGTACTTTGACAATCGCTCCAAGCATCGCCATCGTAATCAACAGTGCAGCCAGTGGAGTGAGCAGTCCTACAGTAAATAGAGCCCCTCCCAGCAATTCCATCAACCCAGCAGCCACAGCCATCAATACCCCGGGCTTGATCCCGATGGATTCCATCCAACCGCCTGTACCTTTTGGACCATAGCCGCCAAACCAGCCAAAAAGCTTCTGAGCCCCGTGCCCCACAAATAACAATCCAACCACCAAACGTATTAACAACAATCCACTCGCCAACATAAAATCACTCTCCATATTATATTTATTATTTAAAGATTTTTAAATTTGAGATATTAAACAAAATTAAAATCATGGTTTAACAATTTTGGCCTGCTCTCGTCTAAGTTTTTCAGGAGTTACATCATCTCCATTTGGATCATAAATCGTAGCGTTCAAGAGAATGCTTTGTACAGATCCCCGAAAGATTTGAAGGTATTCTTTGCGAAGATTCATTTGTTCCGTTTTTTCATTTTCAGTTAACCCGACATCTTTTGCTTTGTTTGCAAGCTGGTTAATTCTTTCTAAGATCGCAATCATGTGTATACCTCCCTATTCATAATTTGCTGTTGTTTTATCTTTAATTTATTTATCTTGATATAAAGATATAATACTTTTTTGTTCTTGTCAACCCTTTATTAAAAATGATTTTTTCTTTGGTTGCTTACATAGAAAAAAAGCAGCTATTACAGAGGAGACTCTGCAACAACTGCTTTATGACATTTCAAGTCCTATTAAGATCCATTCATCGACTACATCCCAAAAATTAAGATTGTATTCTGGCTCATCTTTTGCTGACCACAAAGTAGCATTATCATTTTCACAATTATTATAATCTATCGCAACATATGTGCCCATTCCATTACTGAAAAATCCAAATGAAGTATTTAAATTAATTTGCAAGGGTTCATCTAGGTCTTCAATAATACTCCATTCAAAATTATCATCGCCTAGAAAAGATACTTCTTCTAAGCATACTAACCCCATTGATCCACTAGCATAGCAATAAAAACCATTGTGTACATTTTCATAAAAAGAACGAACAGATACCGAAAGTTTGTCCCATGCTTTTTTTAATTCGTTATTTACGTTTTCTGTTTGAGGTAATCTTCCTTCATAATAAGCAACTTGACCTGAGTTATCTTTTACCGTATACAACACAGATATTCGCTCATTAACTTCAATAAGCTCAACATGTTCCAAATACTCTTTCAAATATGAGATTGTATTTCTCAATTCACTTCCAACATATTGCTCCCATCGGTGAAGAATAAGTTTAATTCTATTTTCAGTACTCTTTTCTTTAAATATTTTATACCATTCTTGCGTAAGTATATCCAAATAGTTTAAGTCGCTATCGCTTATCAGCTTTACAGATCCATTTCTTTTCTTAGAATATTTTTTTAGATAGTCCAATTTGCTGTTTTGTTCCATCTTACTATCAGCCCCTTTTTAAGCATTTAACTTCCTCTATAAGATAGCCTCCTCATCTAGATATCCATTCTGATACAGATGCAAAGCAACCTTCAGTTTAAATGTATACACGACCCGAAAGCAATTCCGGAAACTAGCAGCTTTGAAACAGACCCTTAATCCAGCTCCTGTCCATCATTTTCAATTTGAATATGACCACAATACAGACACTGATGAGTACAGTTTTGTGTCAAGGCGGGCTGTCCTTCGATCTTTACATCACTTTTCCCGTTCAACCACGGCATGGTCAGGACCGGAGCACACGGAGCCTTTTTCACGCCATAGATGTCCACCATTTCACTGGCCTGCACGGCCGGATTTAAAGGACTGGAGCAATTCCCAAAAGACTGAATGTTCACTCCTGGAACGTAATCTCCAATATTCATTTGTGCTTTATTTTTTACGTAGACGCCATGGCTAAAAGGTCTTTTCAAACGGGTAGGTTGTGTACCATAACTACAACTTAAGATCGCTCCCGCCACGACATAGCTTTTTTTTGCACCCGTCCCTGGTCTCACTTGCGCTTCTTCCACTTACCCCATCCTCCTTGGTGCTTCCATCTCAACTCTTTGCACTCGAATGCCTGTAAAAGATCGGCGCAGCAGGCTCTCTGCCACAGCCAAATGGATATAGATATGAGGTTCAATCAGTCCCTCAATCCGAAAAACAGGGGGCTCTATCTCCCCCTGTCTCAGTATCAGACGTTTCAACGTACCATTGGGGTACCATTCCGTTTGTGCGGACAAACAATCCACCAGCGGCGGACGAAGTACCCAGTATACCTCCTGTCTAGCCTGCTGGAAATCGGTTAGGATAGCCGCCTTCCATTTCAGTTCTGGCATATATTTCTCCAATAATACTTTCATCCGATCAGACACCAGTGGTAGAGGAAATTCCAGAAAATCCGGGTACACTGTTCGTGGGTCGGTATGTACAGCCAAAAAAAGCGGATCATCCTGCTGTTACTCTCCCTCAGCTTCTGTCAGGATTTCTTCTACTTGCAAAGGAGACAGCGCAGCAGGCTCCACCCGATGTTTTACCCGCTCGTCTATCATCAGTCGAAAATATCTCAATGCAGCCACTCCCTTTTGCTACCAACATCCCTCACCTGTGTAGACCACTCCAAACCAATAGCTCCTCTACGCTGTTCATCGGTAAAAATAACTCCTTGTACATTGGCACCTGTAAAATTAGCTCCGATCAAACAAGCCCCTTTAAAGGATGCACCTGTCACATTTGCTCCAACAAAGCAGGCATCGGTTAGATCTGCCCCGTCCAAGGACGCTTTTTGTAGTAACGCCTTTTGAAAAATGGCTCCCCGCAACTGTGCATCATGAAAACGGGCTCCTTGCAAGCTCGCACCTGTGAAATCTACACCAGCAAAACCCAATGGCTCCCAATCCAATGAAGCATCTGATCCATATCCGGCGTTCCCTATAACGACATCCAATATGGCCCCTTTCATCGAGCATCCGCTAAAATTGGCTCCATGAAGTAAACTGTATGTCAAATCAATTCCATTTAACTCACTTTCCTGCCACACTGTTCCCACTAGAACACAGCCATGTAGACGGCTATGCTCCATCCTGATTTGGCGAAAGGCTGTATAACGAAAATCCAACAGGCTATAATCCCCATCCGACAAATGAACTTGAGTCAACGCCTGATAGCTGTACGCATGTTCCTCTTTTTCCTCCAACCACGACCGAATCTCATTCGCCTCTATGGCTCTGCGATCTTCTCGATATACCGATACACTATGATCCCAATATTCCCCGACACGAATCTCGAATGTCTCTTCTCGCTCCAGCTCTTGAAACTCCGGTAAGTACACCGCCTGTTTCATCGCTGTGCGCACCACATTCACAACGAGCGCATGAATGTGTACCGCTGCTTCCAACATAATCTGCTCCCATTCAAGCTCTGATAGAGAAACTTGCCGCTTCTCTACCTCCCTTCGCAATTGCTGCTGCAAATCGGTCCAGTAGGAATATGCCCAGCTTGTGTTCCATTCAAAACGGATCGGCTGCGGATCAAGCATCCATAAAGCATCGGAAACCTCTACGAGATAAGCAGGCCGCTCTTCCAGCCATGTGGTACGTAGCATAGAGTACGTGATATAACCAATGCTTCCTTTTCTTCCTTGCAGCTGCTCTTGTCGAATGTGCTGGCAATAGCCCCGAAACTCTTCGACACAAGCCTGAATCCGTTGCTCCTGCGTCGTCTTAAACTTCAGTGCCCAGTCTCTGCGGATGAGAAACCACGCCTGATTCAATATAGCTCGCCATTGGGGTTCTAACTCATCAATAGGCTTCTCCATTTGTACTCAATCACCACCTAAAGCTCTCTATAAATTCATATCTTCAGGCTGGCGCCAATCATCCGCTGCCCTATAGCCTAATTCGACTTCACTTCACTACCCTTCATGTCCGCTGACCCACTCAATTGAATATGACTGCCATTGCAATCCATACGCAGCTCGCTGCCTGCGGACAAATTCATCGTTTTCCCTGCCGACAGGCTCAGATTACCCCCCGCCGAGATACTCACCTGTTTATTGCTCACAATATGAATGCCTTCCTTGTCGTCCAGCTTGATAAAAATAGCGCCATCTTTCCCCGTCACGACCAGTTCATCCGGTCCCAAACGAATTTCTTTTCCATGAGGTGTTCGCCATATTTTCATCTGCGGATTGGAAAACTTGTTATGCCCGCTTCCTCTGTCTGCACGTCGGACTGTACTGCCTGCTACACCATCTTCTTCACGGCTGCCCGGAAAATAGAGTGAAACCGGATCCCCTTTTTCCGGCATCACATACCAACCTGTATGCCCTCCGCCGCTATACACCGTCGAATAATTGAACCAATGCGCTTGATCGACCGCCTGCTTCTTGTCGCAATCCAGATGGATACGCACCTGATCCTGACGCACATCCACGACCACTCCGCCTAATGAAGCGCCCGCCAGCTTTTCCTGATAGTAGCCTTTCTGCCGTAAGCCTTTGTACGAGGCAAGCACATATTGATGCCGCAACAGCCCCTGTCTCATTTCCGTATAAGCCTCAATGACATACAAACTGTGTCCCTGAAAAGTCAACTGAGCGCCCAAATCCAGGACCTCGTCTGTCTCCACCTCATAAAAAATAAAATCATTTTCGTTCACCTTTGCCTGCTCATTTTCCTGAAAGTAGCGGAAAGGCAACATCTGCTTGCGTACCGTATAACGGGTATGATCCAGCACGGCCTGTGCAGGGCTGTCTTCAATGCCAAAATAAAATTTGGGACTGTCAAAACGCGACACAGGCATCAGGCTCGTATGATAGCGGGAAGCCATGCGTCTTAAAAAGGCCCAATCCGTCTCCTGATACTGGATGGCAATCCGTCCAATAGGCTCTCCACCGGTCGCTCCATCAATCACATCCAATCCCTCATAATCCTTACCAATCTGCTCCAGCATCTGAGGAATTGTCATTTTGGTATATTGAAAAGAACGGGTGCGTTGCTGGATATCCATCCGATAAGTATGAGAAATGGCCTCTACCTCCAGATAGTACACATCCCGCACAACCTTCACTTCGACCGATAGCGCAATCCCGCTGAATAGAGGCTTATTTTCACCCAATTCATTTTGCTGGCTTACCTCAATAATCGTGTTCTTTTCCGTCGTTTCCACATAGCTGTCCTGCATGTCTTCCGGGATGATCCCTGTAAAATAGAGACGAGTATGCTCGTTGATTTTCTTCGTGAGGGTAAGCTGCTCCAGCTCAACCAACTCGTAGGGATGAATTAGGATATTGTCGTAGCCCAGACTCATAGCGAATCCGCTCCTCTCTCAAGCGTAGGATGTAAAAGCAAAGAAACTGCATGAAGCGATTGTACTGTGTTTTCCGCTACAGGCAGCCATACCTCCATGTCCGATTCCATACAGTTAAACGTTCCCATCATCACCTGTCCTGCATGGGTGAACAGCAAGATTTCGTTGTACAAATTTGTATCCACGCCTGCAGCAACAAAACGGATCACACCAATGGACAGACCGGAATGATTTACGATCACTTGAGTGCCCAACCAGTTACGGATCGGTTGTACAGCTCGCAAAGTGTCCGCCATTTGCTCCACAAACTCAGGAAGCTCCTCGTCCTGCAAAGTGGATTCTGTCCGATTAAAAGTGATATTCACCGTCCCATCCTCTGAGGTGTAAATAACCTCTGGACGATACTCCGAAGGATACTTAAATTTGGCCTGCTCCAGTGGCATCAAACTAAAAGATTTCGGCACGCTTACCTGCATTTGTCCGTCCAAAATAACCCTCAATTCGAGCGTAATGAGCTCATCACCTAACCGCAACGCCTGATTTCCCCCGAAAACGGATTGATCTTGATCGGATATAGCAGTTTGAGAAAAGGTCGTAATTTCGTTATTAGATGCAACATCGTAATTAAGCTTATTTTTAAGACTTACAATGTGCTCGTCCATATAGTTCATAGGGTTAGTCCCTTCTTCGTAAAAAAGATAAGTATTAATTCAAAATATAAAAGCAAAAGGGCATATTTAACAATAACCCATCTTATGTATGTATCGGC
The DNA here is from genome assembly GCF_006874425.1 of Paenibacillus ottowii. Classification (GTDB taxonomy): domain Bacteria; phylum Bacillota; class Bacilli; order Paenibacillales; family Paenibacillaceae; genus Paenibacillus; species Paenibacillus ottowii. The sequence continues at coordinate 42,463 of NZ_VIJZ01000010.1, read as the reverse complement.
CAGAATCGAGATTTTGTTTACAGAAAGAACCATAGCATGCGTTATTTTCAATGTATATTTCTGAAATTAATATGGAGAAGGGGATGATAGGAATGTACTATGGATCAACTAAAACCGTCTTGGCCTTAAATGAAAATAGATATTATTACTTTGAAAGGCTCCTGTTATCAGTGAAGCCTTATTTTCTTTTAGGAGGTTACGTTGTGCGCATCATACAGACCCAGCAAGACATCGACTCACTGCAATACTCTTCGCTTTCCCCCTCTTTTTTAAAACACATCCAAGAATACTTCACTCGGCTTCGCGACTCATTCCATAACAAAGACGATCCGTATTTCTCCCTCCAGCCTTCCGGCCCTATCTTCATACTAGAAGCAGGGGATAACCTACACGATCTTAGCCTCATAGGTTTTAGACGAGAAGACGACGGGCTTTTCGGTAGTTGCCCTGAATACGTCGAGTTGTACGACCTCGGCAATACCCAAATCTACAAAATCGCCGTCATGAACACCAATGACTACATCATCACTCTGTTTACACAAGTCGGAATTCATCACAAGGAGGCCGAGCAATGGCTAAAAGAACAAGCAGAAGTTTAAAGGCAAATGAGGAAAACATACTGAACAAGCTAAAGAGGTCATTGAATACAACGGGGATATTATCAATGATCCAGAATCGTACGGAAATACCTGGATCATGGCAGTGTCACTTAGATCATTCATTCACAATCAAAAACAGTTCCTACCCGCCTGTTTGGAAGAGCATGAAGTGCTCCATCCCGAACAGGCCTTTTTTGTGCGTGTGATCATCAAGACAACCGATCAGAGTGGGACAAACAGATACGTGGACAGTACGAATCTGTTTGTAACGATAGACCAGGATACTGGAGTTGTAGATATTTTAAAAGAGGATGAGGCACTGTCAGATAACCCTGTATTTCATGGCGGTGAAATTGCAGATGCCTTACGTTGGGTGAATGAATTAGCCGATCCTTGTTACATCGCGCTAGAAGACCCGTTCCTCACACCGGAGCAACGCATTCTGTTCATACAGAGTGCAAAAGAAGATGATTCCTTCTCCCTGTAAATGAATTTTTTTCAATCAAAAAGCGACAGTATCGACGAATGTGTCATTCTATGCCAGAGCCGGTACTGTCGCTTTTTTCCAACCAAAAAAACTCCACATTATTGAAAGTCGGCGAGTATTTAATTTTTATAAATTATCTTTAGCAACACACCCAGAATAGTCCAAACGATAGCAATAGTTGCTTTCATTTTAAAGGAGCTGCTCATTTTCCCCTTCTTATTCACTTTATTGGAAACCCAGATAAACACTGTCGCAAACAAATATCCTATAATTAAATCAATTATTATATAGATTACTGGCAATAAAATAGACACTAGTCCTCTTCACCCTTTCAGATTAATTCTAGGTACGTTGACAAAATTGTTACTTAGAGTACTAGGGCCATAACCCATTTTTTTCAGGAAAAAATCCACCCGACGTTTACTATCTTCTACCTCAATAATAGTAAACCATTTTTGAAAGATGTTAAATTCTTTTAATTGTAGTAGTGCTCTTAAATCCAACGCCCCCACTGCATATCTAGTCTTTTTACTTTTTCTCTCTAAGGTGAATGTATAAGTAGCAAGAGGAACCTCTGGCTCATCAGAAATATACCAATGGAAATTTACATCTGTTGTCGTATGAATTTCGGATAGCTGAACTAATACCTGAACGGACCCGCTCTGCTCAGGGTAAAAAGTATTCGTTATATTAATTGGTTTAAAATCTGAGGTCGTATCTTCACAGACTGTAATAGATTCTATATTCATATTCGTCCACCCGCCTTTCTATACTGTAAATCAAAAAACCAATACTCAAGTAAGCCAGTATTGGTTTTTTGATTCATCTTTAATTAGTTACCTTTACCCCAAATAGCCACACCGATACCATAACGTATACCACCCGTTATTGCTCCACCAGCGGCACCAATTGTTCCTCCTAAAATGGCTCCAGGGACAGCTCCTACACCACCAGCGGCTGCGCCAGCAATACCTCCAGTTACAGCTCCTCTTGCTGCACCGGTTGCAGTGGAGCGGCCCACAACATTTCCGTCATTTGGGAATGCCTTATGTAATACAGAATTAACAGTAGAATTCATACTCACACCTCCTTTCAATATACTTTATCGGTACAATAAGGAATAAATTTAATATTTAAATTAAAAATTTTAATAATAAATTTCATAATAAGCACTTTTGTACTATATTTTTAATAATTATCTTCCAGGTTCCACGGTATAATCTCACCACAAAGCAATAGTACCCACGAATGCGTCATACTACGCCAAAGTCAGTACCATCGCTATTCCCATTTAGAAATGGAGCGATACCATGTCAACGTTAACCTTCACGGAAAAAGAAAAACGCGCCCTTGTTGCTCTCATTCAAGAGCAGATGGACACGCATCTATCTCGCTTTCCTTTTGCCAGATACCCTGTATATCCTTTGAAAGAATGGAGGCGTCTTCTGTGCGATCCTGATGTAATCACCCCACCTCTTTTAAAGCAAATACTCGGTTGGACATTCGGGGGCTGGCAACGGAAAGACCTTTACTCTGCACAAAGTAGTGTGGTTAGAACCATCATCAAGTTGTGGCCAGAATTCATCAAAAAGATGCCCCCAACACCCGGAGACATCCTTCAATTTTGGGAAGAGCGACTGACAGACTGGACAAATGGATTTCAGGCTGTTTCCTTCCTTTTACATCTCATACATCCCATATCCCTGTTCTGGCTAAACAGCTTAATGAGTACTAAAAGCCCAAAGAAACTCATGTGAAAGCCGATCAACAACGCCTGAACAAAGAGTCTGGAAGGTGTAGAGCGCCAGATCGATAACATTGTAAATGCGGTGGCTGGCGGTCTGAACAATCCTACCATTCTTGGAAAGTTGTCCTCACTGGAACAGCAAAAGATTGAGCTAGAAACGAAACTGCTTGAGGCTCAGCAGGTAAAAGAAAAAGCAGCCATCACAGAGGATGCTCTGCGACAACTGCTTTCTGGCTTTCAGGACCACATCACCAGCCGGAATCTTCCTGAGATCAAGAAGTTCATCGGCAGCTATGTAGAAAAGGTGATCGTCTACAAGGAACATGTAGAAGTCATCTTTAAGCTACAAGTTGTGGATTTGATAGATGGAGGCGAGGGGAGTCGAACCCCTGTCCGAAGATAACGACACATAAGCTTCTACGGGTGTAGTCACAGTTTTGATGTCACCCGAGTATCGCCCCGTAACCGGCTATACGTTGGGTCAGCCTGATTGTCTTCTTCAGCACACCCCAGGCGGAGATGTGACAGCGTATCCCACTATAGGTTAGCCCCTACATCCGGCACATGGGCGATGCAGGAGAGGAGCACGCTCACAGGTTATTAAGCTGCGAAAGCGTAGTTGTTTTGTTGTTTGCCGTTTAATAGGCTTTAGCGTTGATGAAGTGGACGCGTCCCCACTACCCGCTACCCATGCTCGAACTATCCCCGTCGAATCCATAAACGCCCCCTTATTATAAAAGGGCTCCACGGATAAATCCGGAAATACCGGAGCATAAGTGCATAATATCAAAAGCTGAATCCTAAGATTCAATACTCGAATCAAGTTAAATTCAAGAAGCATTGAAAACTTACTACTTCGTTAGTATAACATATTACATGTCATAACGAAACGGATTAAAAGCCATTAAGGCTCGATAAAATAGCACCATTACAGGAAGAAGTAACTTATCCACGTAATTTGTACCATCCTAATCAGCAGACAGCTTATCTTGCAATTTTTTGCTTCTCGCGTAGAGCACGCTGGATATCACGCTGGGCATCACGTTTGGCAGCTGTTTCTCGCTTATCATACTGCTTTTTACCTCTACCCAGTCCAAGCAACAGTTTGGCATAGCCGTTGCGAACATAAATCTTGAGCGGCACGATGGTGTAGCCTTCCTGTTTGGACAGACCAATAAGCTTACGAATCTGCTCCTTGTGCAGCAGCAGCTTACGCGTACGCGTCGGATCGGTCGGATTATTACGATTACCTTGTTCAAAAGGGCTGATATGCATATTGTGAATATGAATTTCGCCATTACGGATCGTAGCAAAAGCATCGCTTATATTAGAGCGACCATTTCTCAGAGACTTAATCTCCGTTCCCGTTAACACCATGCCCGCCTCGTAGGTGTCCTCAATAAAATAGTCATGGGAAGCTTTTTTGTTCTGGGCGAGCACTTTCCCGTCTGCCTTCTTACCCATGAATACCACTCCTTATACATAACTTAATTCAATCTAGAAATCCAGCTACAAAGAGCTGCCCTAGAAATATATTGTAACAAATTTCAGATGGTAAAAGCAAGAAAGGTCAAGGCTACTACATTTCTAATTACCCCAATAGCACACTAAAATCAAGCGGCTTCTATCCATTACTACAGACAGAAACCGCTCAATACCTAAGCCTCCATTTAGCATGATATACTGCTCTTGAGAAGCTCTAGTCTCCTAAAAAGTAAGTTGTTTCAGCCTACTTCTTCTTTTTCCGTACAAACGCAGCGGTGCTATTCCCACCGTTACCGCCCTTTTTCTTCCGCTTACGACGTGGACCTTCACCGCCTGATCTAGCGTCACTACCTGGGGTAGCTGCATCTCCAATGAAGATTCCGCTGGCAGACGTCTTTTTCCGTCGCTTGCTTGTGCCCGTTACTGGCGAATTGTACCCGCCCTTGCCACTACCAAAGCCGAAGCTGCCTGTTGAGCCTGTTCCAACTCCGTTTCCATCACCACGACCTGTGCGACCTGCGATGCTGATACCTCCGTTGCCGCCCTCTTTGGGCTTCCCAGCCGCCTCACGACCGCCTTTACGCTCTCTACCAGCCTTCTCCTTACCGCCCTTGCGGTCATGTCCTTCTCGTCCTCTGCCTTTACCACGGCCCTCGCCACGTGCAAAATCTCCACGTTGTCCAGAGCCACCCGTTCGTTCACGGCGTTGCCGCTGCTTCATATCGACGAGTTCAAAGTCAATCGTGTAGTCATCCATATTTACGCGCCCGACACGAACCTTGACCTCATCCCCAATGCGGAATACCTTGGAGGTGCGTTCGCCGATCAAGGCCATTTGCTGCTCATCAAAATGGTAAAAGTCGTCCGTAAGCGCACTCAGACGTGTCAGCCCTTCGACTGTGTTGTCCAGCTCAATGAACATCCCAAAGCTGGTTACACTGCTGATAATTCCTTCGAATTCCTCGCCGACCTTATCTAGCATATATTCAGCCTTTTTCATCTGCTCTGTATCACGTTCTGCGTCCACAGCCACACGTTCGCGCTCGGAAGACTGCTGTGCGATATCAGGCATACGTGCAGTCAAATATTCCTGTCTCTCGGCTGTTAAAGCCCCACCATTCTCCAATACCTCACGAATGACACGGTGAATCACCAAATCTGGGTAACGACGAATCGGCGATGTAAAATGGGAGTAATACTCCGCAGCCAGTCCAAAATGTCCTGTAGACTCCGCATCATACTTAGCCTGCTTCATCGAACGCAGCATCATCGTGCTAAGCACCGTCTGCTCCTTCGTGCCCTGAATGTCTTCCAGCAATGTTTGCAGTGCACGCGGATGAATGGAATTTCCTCGACCTTTGATATGATGACCAAAATTAGCTGCGAAAGCCATAAAGTTTTGCAGCTTCTCTGGATCAGGGTCCTCATGAATCCGGTACAAGAACGGTACCTTGAGCCAGTGAAAATGTTCGGCTACCGTTTCATTGGCCGCGAGCATAAACTCTTCGATAATTTGTTCGGCTATTGTACGATCCCTTTTCACAATATCGACAGCTTTACCTTCATCATCTACAATCACTTTGGCCTCATCAAAGTCAAAATCAACCGCACCCCGGCGTATCCGATTTGCACGCAGCTTCAATGCTAGTTCCTTCATTGTGTGAAACACATCAACCAGGTCCTTGTACCGTTCCATCAGCTCTGCATCTTCCTCTTCGAGGATTTTGCGAACGTTAGTATAGGTCATCCGTTCCTTCGTTTTAATCACACTGGTGAAAATATCATGTTTTACGACCTTCATATGCTCATTGAATTCCATCTCACAGGATAAAGTCAGTCGATCCACCTGAGGATTCAATGAACAAATTCCGTTTGAAAGTCGATGAGGAAGCATCGGAATGACACGATCAACCAGATACACACTACAGCCGCGGTTATATGCCTCCTGATCCAGCTTGGAGTTCTCACGCACATAATACCCTACATCGGCAATATGAACGCCCAGACGGTAGTTCCCGTTCGGCAAGCGCTCTACATTAACCGCATCATCGAGGTCTTTGGCATCCTCACCGTCAATGGTAACAATGATTTTATCGCGCAAATCACGGCGTCCCTGACGTATAATCTCTTCTTCCGTAATCGCATCAGGAGCCTGATCCGCTTCTGCCATCACTTCATCCGGAAAAGCTTCCGGGAGCTGATGCTTGCGAATAACGGACAAGATGTCAACGCCCGGATCATCCTTATGGCCCAGCACCTCCAGCACTTCACCTTCCGCCGCTGCCCGTCCTTCTGGATAGCTCACAATGCGCACAACGACTTTTTGCCCGTTTACGGCTCCATTGAAGCTGTCCTTAGGAATAAAAATGTCCCGGTTAATACGTTTATCATCGGGCAAAACAAAACCGTATGCTTCGTGGCTCTGAAACACACCGACGACCTGAAGCACTGCGCGCTTCACGATCCGCACAACTTCGCCTTCTAAACGGCCACCCGCAGGTCCCTTTGATGTCACTCTTACCAGTACCGTATCTCCATTCATTGCACTCTTTAAGTCGTTGGCATGAATGTATACATCCGGGTGCTCCCGGTCCTCTGGAATCAAAAAGGCAAAGCCCTTGGCATGAGCCTGCAAACGCCCGCGCTGCAAATCCATCCGTTCTGGAACACCATAACGGTTTGTGCGGGTCAGCAGAATTTTCCCGTCTTCCTCCAATGCGTTCAAGAGCTTAAGGAATTCGCGAAACTCTTCTGCATCCTTAATGTCAAAATGCTGTTCCAACTCCTGGTATGTCATAGGCTTGTATGCGGTCTCGCGCATAAAATCAAGTAGTTGTTGCTCTGTTATCATAATTTTGTCCACCTCGGGTGACCTTTAATTTTCAGTAATAAATCCGCATGTTCCTTGTTCCTAATACAAGGCTCTTAATATACTCATACCCTAGTATACACGAATTTAATCGAAGGCATCCCTGCCTGTACAAAATCCAAAAAAGCCCCCGTTTCCCGTGAAACGAAGGCTTAAGGTTTGTATTTATCTTATTTTGCGAAAAATGCAACCAAAACGGCAACGATCATAAAACATGCACCTAAAACGGCAGTAATACGTTGTAAGATCAAATCCATACCGCGAGCTTTTGTCTTGCCGAACAGATGCTCAGCACCGCCAGAGATGGCACCGGACAAACCTGCGCTTTTCCCCTTTTGCAGTAACACAACTGCAATAACAGCAATCGAGAACACAACGAGCAGCACTTTCAAAAAGATTTCCATGAAAAATCCACCTCCTGAGCTTATACATCTGTTTTGCAAAACAACACAGCCTCTTTTATGAAAACACGCACTTATCATGCTATAAATAGCCGGGAATTAACGCAAAACACTATTTTCATTCTACCACAGCTTCCAGTAGATAACAACAGCTACAACAAGACATCTAGCCATCAAGCCTCTGTAGATTATATATGCATTATTTATAACAAAAAACAGACCTGCTTGCATAAAGCGAGCAGATCTGTTTTATTCATGCGCAAAAGCTTCGAGCGTTCTGACCCTATGATCCTAAATCATAGACCCGAGGCGCTATCAGCATTTTTGGCAATATTATTTTTTCAGGTTGTAGAAAGATTTCAAGCCGTGGTATTGAGCCAGTTCACCCAGTTGATCCTCAATGCGGAGCAATTGGTTGTACTTCGCAATACGGTCAGTACGGGAAGGAGCACCTGTTTTGATTTGGCCTGCATTTGTTGCAACAGCGATATCAGCGATTGTGCTGTCTTCGGATTCACCGGAACGGTGAGAAATTACAGCTGTGTATCCTGCGCGTTTAGCCATTTCGATAGCATCGAATGTTTCAGTCAGCGTACCGATTTGGTTTACTTTGATCAGGATGGAGTTACCAATGTTTTCTTCAATACCTTTAGCCAGACGCTCTGTGTTAGTTACGAACAGGTCGTCACCAACCAATTGGATTTTGTTGCCCAGTTTTTCAGTGAGCAATTTCCAACCTTCCCAGTCATCTTCGGAGCAACCATCTTCAATGGTGATGATTGGGTATTTATCAACCCAAGAAGCAAGCAGGTCAACGAACTCAGCAGAAGTGAAGGATTTGCCTTCGCCTTCCAGAGTGTATTTTCCATCTTTGAAGAACTCAGTGGAGGCAACGTCCATACCGAGGAATACGTCAACACCTGGTTTGTAACCAGCTTTTTCGATTGCTTCGATAATAGTGGACAGAGCTTCTTCGTTGGATTTGAAGTTAGGAGCAAAACCACCTTCATCACCAACAGCTGTGTTCAATCCTTTGGAATTCAGTACGGATTTCAGGTTGTGGAAGATTTCTGCACCAACACGCAGAGCTTCTTTGAATGTAGGAGCGCCTACAGGCAGAACCATGAATTCTTGTACGTCAACGTTGTTGTCGGCATGAGCGCCACCGTTAACGATGTTCATCATTGGTACTGGCAATTGTTTAGCGTTGAATCCGCCCAGGTAAGTGTACAGTGGCAAGCCCAGAGCTTCAGCAGCAGCGCGAGCTACAGCCATGGATACAGCCAGAATTGCATTTGCACCCAGTTTACCTTTGTTTGGAGTGCCATCCAATTTGATCATCAGTGTATCGATTTCTACTTGGTTCACAGCATCCAAGCCGATTACTTCAGGAGCAATAATTTCGTTCACGTTTTTAACAGCTTGCAGAACGCCTTTACCCAGGTAACGGGATTTGTCGTTATCGCGAAGCTCTACAGCTTCGTGAGCGCCTGTGGAGGCACCAGAAGGAACGATAGCGCGACCAATCGCACCGGATTCCAGATATACTTCAACTTCAACTGTAGGGTTACCACGGGAGTCGAGGACTTCGCGAGCGTACACGTCAGAAATAATAGTCATTTGTACTTAATCTCCTTTGTAATTCATAATTTATTGGTCAAGCCTATACTTATTAAATCAAGCTTACTTGCGGGATGCAATCATAGATTTTCCTGTCATTTCCGCAGGTTGCGGAAGTTGCATCAAATCCAGAAGCGTTGGAGCTACGTCAGCCAGAATTCCATGCTCACGCAGAACAATATTTTCATCAGTCAAAATGAACGGAACCGGATTCGTTGTGTGAGCGGTGAACGGACGTCCCTGCTCATCAATTTCCATATCCGCGTTACCATGGTCAGCAATGATAATTACCACGCCGCCTTTGGCTTTAACTGCATCTACAACACGTCCAACACATTCATCCGTCGTCTCTACTGCCTTAATTGTTGGTTCCAGCATACCGGAGTGTCCAACCATATCCGGATTGGCAAAGTTCAGGATAATCGCATCATGCTTGTCGGCTTCGATTTCCTTAACAGCAGCATCCGCTACTTCGTACGCACTCATTTCAGGCTTCAGATCATATGTAGCCACTTTAGGCGAGTTAATCAAAATACGAGTTTCGCCAGGAAGCTCCACATCGCGTCCGCCACTGAAAAAGAAAGTAACGTGCGGATACTTTTCTGTCTCAGCAATACGCAATTGCTTTTTGTTGTTTTGCACCAGCACTTCGCCAAACGTATTGTCCAGGTTTTTCGGTTCATAGGCAACAAATCCTCCAACCGTTTCACTGAACAGTGTCAAGCAAACAAAGTGCAGATCCTTAGGCCATTTTGGCCCACGGTCAAAACCACGGAAATCTTCATTGGTAAATACTTGAGACAATTGAATCGCACGGTCAGGACGGAAATTCAGGAATACAACGGAGTCATTGCTTTCGACCAGCCCTACAGGGCTTCCATCAGCCTTCACAATAACTGTTGGCTCCACAAATTCATCGAATACTGATTTTTCATACGATTCCTTCAATGCTTCGAGTGGGTCAGTATATTGAGGACCTTCCCCGTATACGATTGCACGGTAAGACTTCTCAACACGTTCCCAACGTTTGTCGCGGTCCATGGCATAATAGCGTCCTTGTACGGTCGCGATTTGGCCAATGCCCACTTCCTGAATTTTAGCGACCAGTTGCTGCATGAAGCCTACGCCGCTGTCAGGCATAACGTCACGTCCATCCATGAAAGCATGAATGTACACTTCAGTTAATCCTTCTTTTTTAGCCAGATCCAGCATCGCGAACAGATGGCTGATATGGCTATGCACACCCCCGTCGGACAGAAGTCCGTACAGGTGAAGCTTAGTGTTGTTCTTCTTCGCATGCTGCACTGCTTTAACCAGTGTTTCATTGTTGAAGAACTCGCCTTCACGGATGGACTTCGAAATACGAGTCAAGTCTTGATAAACAATTCGGCCTGCGCCGATGTTCAAGTGACCGACTTCGGAGTTACCCATTTGTCCTTCCGGCAGACCCACTGCTTCGCCAGAAGCCGTCAAGGTTGCATGTGGATACTGTTTTAAATACCGGTCGTAATTCGGCTTGTTGGCCTGTGCAACCGCATTGCCTTCCACAGTGTCACGCAGTCCGAATCCGTCCATAATAATTAAAGCTACCGGTTTTGGTGCTGTCATCTTACTTCGCCCCCTCAACAAGCGCGATGTACGACGCCGGTTGAAGACTGGCACCGCCCACGAGCGCGCCGTCGATATCGCTTTGACCCAGGTACTCAGTAACATTTTCAGGTTTTACACTACCACCGTACTGAATACGTACAGCATTTGCTGTATTTTCATCGTACAGCTCTTTAATCAGACTACGGATGTAGGAAGTCACTTCATTCGCATCCTGCGAAGTGGAGGATTTGCCTGTTCCGATGGCCCAGATTGGCTCATAAGCAACCACGACTTGTGCCGCTTGATCCTTAGCCAGACCAGCAAAAGCTGCTACAGTTTGCACTTTGACAACTTCTTTGGTTTGACCTGCTTCACGTTCTTCCAGCTTTTCGCCTACACATACGATTGGAGTCAGGCTGTGACGGAATGCTGCATGAATCTTTTTGTTCACTGTTTCGTCTGTTTCGTTGAAATACTCACGGCGTTCAGAGTGTCCGATTACAACGTAATCTACGCCCAGGTCTTGCAACATTCTGCCGCTGATTTCACCTGTAAACGCACCATCTTCTGCAAAATGCAGATTTTGTGCGCCAATTTTAATAGATGTACCTTTTACTGCTTCAACCAGAGCAGGAAGATTTGTAAATGGAGCACAGATAACGCTCTCCACTCCTGCAACCTCTGCTTTACCTTTGATCTCTTCGATGAAGGTTTTAGCTTCTGGTACCGTTTTAAACATCTTCCAGTTACCCGCGATAATCGGTGTTCTCAATGGTTTCAACTCCTAACTATTAGGTGCCCTAAAGCCTTTATTACGCGCAATGCGTTTGATTATTTATCGTTAAGTGCAACGACACCTGGAAGTGCTTTGCCTTCCATGAATTCCAGAGATGCGCCGCCGCCAGTGGAAATGTGATCCATTTTGTCAGCCAAGTGGAATTTTTCAGCTGCAGCCGCAGAGTCACCGCCACCAATGATGGTGTATGCATCTGTTGTTGCACAAGCTTCTGCTACTTCACGAGTACCGCCAGCGAAAGGCTCGATTTCAAATACACCCATTGGTCCATTCCAAACAACCAATTTGGAGTTTTTGATAACATCTGCATAGATTTTACGAGTTTTCGGTCCGATATCCACGCCTTCCCAATCTGCAGGAATGCCGTCGATATCCACGATGTTTGTGTTCGCTGTAGCACTGAAATCGTCAGAGATCACGATATCCACAGGAAGGTAGAAGTTTTTGCCGAGCTTCTTCGCTTTTTCAATAAATCCAAGAGCTACGTCCAGTTTGGATTCATCCAGCAAAGATTGACCTACTTCATAACCTTGAGCTTTGAAGAATGTATAAGTCAAACCGCCGCCAATAATTACGTTATCTGCAATGTTCAGCAGGTTGTCGATGACGTCGATTTTGTCTTTTACTTTGGAACCGCCAATAATGGCTGTAAAAGGACGATCTGGATTGGACAGAGCTTTACCAATGACAGACAACTCTTTTTCCATCAGCAAGCCGGAAACAGCCGGAAGGAAATGCGCGATACCTTCTGTAGAAGCATGAGCACGGTGTGCTGCACCAAAAGCATCATTCACGAAAATGTCAGCCAATTCAGCAAATTGCTTCGCCAGTTCAGGATCATTTTTCTCTTCTCCTGGGTAGAAGCGTACATTTTCAAGCAATAGCACATCGCCGTTTTTCAGTTCAGCCACTTTCGCTTTAACAGCCTCACCAACTGCTTCGTCCACCTTAACAACAGGCTTATTGAGCAGTTCTGACAAACGTACACCAGCAGCAGTCAGACGCATGGATTCAACGACTTGACCCTTTGGACGTCCAAAGTGACTCGCCAAAATAACTTTTGCACCTTTTTCAATCAGGTAGTTAATCGTTGGCAAGGTTTCGCGAATACGCTTGTCATCTGTAATTTTACCATCCTCAACCGGAACGTTAAAATCTACACGCACAAACACCCGTTTTCCATTCAGTTCTATATCACGTACGCTCTTTTTGTTCATCTCCATATTCCTCCGCACCCTTATAATTTTACGAAACAGGAATTTAAGGCACATTTTGATATATAAAGAGCGGAAACAATAACACCTGTTTCCGCTCTATGATGTTGCTCGATAAGAAAATTCTTATTTAGCCAATTTAGCGAAGTATTCCAACGTACGGATCAATTGTGCAGTGTAGGACATTTCGTTGTCGTACCAAGCTACAGTTTTAACCAGTTGTTTGTCGCCAACAGTCAGAACTTTAGTTTGAGTTGCATCAAACAAGGAACCGAAAGTCAAACCTTTGATGTCAGAAGAAACGATTTGATCTTCAGTGTATCCGTAAGTTTCAGGATCGGAAGCTTCTTTCATCGCTGCGTTGATTTCTTCAGCAGTTACGTTTTTCTCCAGAACTGTTACCAGCTCAGTCAGGGAACCTGTTGGTACTGGAACGCGTTGAGCTGCACCGTCCAATTTACCTTTCAGTTCAGGGATAACCAGACCGATTGCTTTAGCAGCACCAGTAGTGTTAGGGATGATGTTTTCAGCTGCTGCGCGAGCACGACGGAAGTCACCTTTAGCATGTGGAGCATCCAAAGTGTTTTGGTCGCCAGTGTAAGCGTGAATTGTAGTCATCAAGCCTTCAACGATACCGAATTTGTCTTGCAGTGTTTTAGCCATAGGAGCCAAGCAGTTAGTTGTGCAAGAAGCACCGGAAATTACAGTTTCAGTTCCGTCCAGAATGTCATGGTTTACGTTGTAAACGACCGTTTTCATGTCGCCAGTAGCTGGAGCGGAGATAACAACTTTCTTAGCGCCGCCTTTCAAGTGAAGCTCAGCTTTTTCTTTAGTTGTGAAGAAGCCTGTGCATTCCAGAACGATGTCTACACCCAGGTCTCCCCAAGGCAGTTCTTCAGGGTTGCGGTTAGCCAAAACTTTAACTTCTTTACCGTTTACTTTGAAGAAACCATCATGTACTTCTACTTCCCCTTGGAAAGTACCTTGTGTTGTATCATATTTCAGCAGATGTGCCAGCATTTTGGAATCTGTCAAATCGTTGATTGCTACTACTTCAATACCTTCCACGTCTTGAATACGGCGGAAAGCAAGGCGTCCAATACGTCCGAAACCGTTAATACCAACTTTAACTGTCATGAGTGAGTTCCTCCCAAAGTTCGTTTAGTTTAATTTTATATATTCAAGACAGACCCGAAAGCCCGTCAAGACAACACAATTAAAAAATCATATTAATTCCTTAAATAACGGCTTACAATCTCGGCAGCAGCGCCTTCGTCGGTGACAAGGATGTCTTCCTGCCCGAAACGCAGTACCGCATGAATAGCAGCCGCCTTGCTCTTGCCTCCAGCCACACCCAGCACCGTCTCCGTACGCCTGATGTCCTCCAATCGGAGTCCAAGCGTCAGCATTCTATGAACAACGACGCCGTCTTCGTTAAAATAATAGCCAAACGATTCGGCAACCGCGCCCTCATTGCTGATCTGGGCAAAGGTTTCAGGGTCAAGCTTGCGTCTGTGGGCCATTGCTATGGCGTTGCCTATCCCGTGAATGATAATACGACTCTCTCGAATCAGGCTCAATATATCCTGAATATTCGTATCCTCAAGCAAGGAGTTGTAAGCATGATTGCTGAGCAAATCCGGTACATGGAGCAGACGGTATTGAGCGCCGACCTTGCGAGCCATCGTGGAAGCAATTGTGTTTGCCTGCATTTCCATGCTCTCTCCCAAACCCCCGCGTGCCGGAACAAACCATCCACCCTTAAGCGGGCCGTTAGCAGGTAATGTCAGTTGTTCCGCTACATCTGCAATCGTCGTGCCACCTGTTACAGCGACCACGTCCTCGTCATCCATAACACTCAGCAGCGCCTTTGCGCCCGCACGGCCCAGTTCCTGCTTCGCTAACGGTGAAGCATCCGAATCCCCTGGAACGACAACCACCTTCCTCAAGCCGTAGGCTTGACGAATCTGATCCTCCAATTGGGACAGGCCGAACAAGTTGTTCGCTATCGGCTCCAGCTGTTCTAGCAGATCCAGTCCTGCTTTGCTCACCTTCATGCCCACACTCTCAATCTCAATTAACCCTTGCGCTTTAAGGAGATCGGTCTCAGCGCGCAGTACGCGCTCGGTCATGTCCAGTGAAGCTGCCAGTGTTCTGCGTCCAATCACTTCGGACAACATAATCTGATGCAGGATCGTGTACCTTTTTTTCAAAACATCCATGAGGTCGGGCAGAAGCTGCTTCTGTATTTCTAATATCTTTCGCATGCTTTCCACTCCCGCACACTTCTAAGTTCTGTCTCTATGCTATATCTCTAACTGGTCTTAAAATGTCCCGGGATAACTTTTTAAGTCCCACGTCTATCTTAACCAATATTTGCTTCACATGCAAGTCTATCTGATCCTATATTTCTCAACTTTTTATGTGAATATGCGCACGTAATAAAAGCTTGCAATTCAATGCCGTATATCATATAATCATTTTTGTTTCCAATTAATTAGTTAGTTGCTTGTTGTGATTCATTTGTGCGCCCGTGGTCCAACGGATATGACGTAGGCCTCCGGAGCCTGAGATCGAGGTTCGATTCCTCGCGGGCGCGCCACTTTATACAATTGACTATTGTTCCATATAATGTTTTTAACCAATAAGAGCGCTAAGTGCTCTTTTTTTTAATCAATAGTTTGACTTTCTTTGACTTTTTGTTTGAAATTGTTTATCATGTGGTTAATACGGTAACAGTTTATAAAAGGGATATGTAATTTGCATATCCACCAAATCCACTAATGATATTTAAGGGAGGTTTTTTGACGTGAGCTATGTTCCTATGGTAGTAGAGCAAAGTAACCGCGGCGAACGCGCCTATGACATTTATTCCAGATTGTTGAAGGATCGCATTATTTTGTTGGGCTCGGACGTCAATGACGTTGTAGCCAACTCAATTATTGCACAAATGCTGTTTTTGGCTGCTGAAGATCCTGAAAAAGACATTCACTTGTATATTAACAGTCCTGGCGGTTCCATCACAGCTGGTATGGCCATTTTCGATACGATGCAATACATTAAACCTGATGTATCTACGATTTGTGTAGGTATGGCTGCTTCCATGGGTGCTTTCTTGCTGAATGCAGGTGCCAAGGGCAAACGTTTTGCCTTGCCAAACAGTGAAATTATGATTCACCAACCACTGGGTGGGGCACAAGGACAGGCAACGGATATCGAAATTCGTGCCCGTCGCATTCTGAAAATGCGTGACAAATTGAACCGCATTCTCGCAGATCGCACAGGTCAACCACTGGAACGCATCGAAAAAGACACAGACCGTGACTATTTCATGTCCGCTGATGATGCCAAAGAATACGGTATTATTGATAAAGTGTTAACTAGCTCCTCTCCAGAAGGTGTATAAGATAAGTGATTCAGCTTTGAATAGCTGGTAAATAAAAAGGCTGCCTCAGGATTTTTATATCCGGTAGGCAGCCTTTTTATTTACTATTATTTTTTAATATAGATAATTCAATTTATTGATTTTGTCCCGCAAAAGGCTTCCCGCCCTGAGGCAGCAGTTGAGCAAACGAGTAGGTAAACTCCGGAATTCCATACGCGTATGGTGCATATTCGTACAAATCAAACACGATGGTTACGCCACTGTTGGTCACATAATAATTCTGATCTGCTGCCAACTCTTTAAATTTGTCAAAACCGTCTCCACCCTGGAGCCCATCAACCTTTTTCTTCAAATCAGCATTAAGGAACTTTTTGTAGTTCGGATTTGCCTTCAATACGTCAGATAATTGCAGCAGCTTACCATCAGCAAGCGAGAATGTGTACCCTTTACGTGCTGTCATGCCATGTGCGCCGCCTGTATACGAGTAGTCCTGCATAATCACACTCAGAATACCATCTTTGTTATAGGCAATCGCAAAATCATTCCCAAACTCATACGGTCTGTCTGTTGTAGCCCCTCCCTCTGCCATCATCTTTTTGCCTGCTGCCAATACTCCCTCTGCATGCTTTTTAAGCACATTATTAATGGCCTGTTGAGCCTCAGGATTCAGCTGGCTACCGCTGATTTGCGGGTACTTAATCTTATAAGACACCTTGGCATTACTCGAAGCTGGAAGCGTTTGAGATGCTATTGTGAGTGAATTTTGCTGAGCTTTACTTAATGTTACTGTTTTCTGAGCTGCATTCCACTGCGCATCAATACCCAGATAGTCTTTCAGCAGACTCATAGGAATGTACAGCTTCCCGGCGATCATTTTAGCGTCCATGCTACGCGTGCTGATACCGTTCACATTACCATAGGCATCTGAGGAGGAGACCACGATATAGAGTTTGTTGTACCCACTACCCACTGTATATGCCGCTTCTTTGGTGTCATAGCTTACCGGAATTCCCAAGCTGTCGCGCAGGGCTGCCACAGGAAGGAGCGTGTTCCCGTTGATCTGGATTCCTTTGGTCGTTAATGTTTTGCCATTCCATTGAATAGAGATTCCCGGTTGTTGTGAAGTTGTTAACTGTTTGGTCGATGCTGCCTCAATATAGGAAACGGGAACAACCGCAACCCCTGCCAAAATTCCCGCTGCCAGTAGAGCTGAGCCCCATTTTTTCGTATGCTTGTTCATCGTAAGTATTCCTCCCATTGTAAATCTGTGCTATCTATGTGTTTTGATCACTTTTCTCATTATATCTATACCCTGTTGTATGTAGTTTACAATATGTACACTCACTGATTTCAATCTGTACACCTAACAGCCCTCGGCTATGACAGACTCATTACAAAATAGTTTCAATAGACAAAAGAAGCCAACAAGTCATCCTGCAATGTTGCAGGTGCTTGCGGCTCCGTTTAATGTTCTATACTAGTTCATTTCATACTGGGCCGAAACTTGGACTTTCACCGTCACTTGACCGGACTGAATCTGTGTTCCACCACTCATATCCATAATTGATTTGGACATGGCATTCTCACGTTGTGTATAAACCTGAGCTTCCCCGCCATCTACTGTCACATTCACCAGAGCACCTAAACCGCGTTTAGCTGATTTTGCTACAGCACTAGCTTTGGATTGAGCGTTATCCAACGCTTTTGCAATAGCCGCTTCCTCATAGGTGGAAGGATCCTCAACGGAAAACTGTACATTATCTACGTTGTTTGCTCCTGAGTTTGTAGCCTCATCCAGCAGCTGACCGATTTTATCCAAATTGCGGTATTTCACTGAAAGTGTATGGTTGGCCATATAGCCTTTGAGCTTCTGCCCTTCTTTTTCGTTATAAGTATAGTTAGGTTGTACAGAGAACTGACTTGTCTGAATATCGGCTGCACTAATGCTCCATTTTTCTTTCAACAGTTGTGTGATCTTGTTTATTTTTGCAGCATTGGCTTTTTGAGCAGCAGCAGCAGTATTTCCTTCCGATTGCACACCGATAGAGAGATAAGCGATATCTGGCTTGGCCATTATCTCACCACTTCCACTCACGTTGATTACACCATTCGTCGTCGCAGCTGTTGCAGCATAAGCGCGATCAGCTCCCGTCCATAGCCCTCCTGCTACTCCTCCGACCAATAATGCTCCCGCAATCATTGCTGTGCTCACTGTTTTTGTCCAAACTTTCATCATATTCAACCTCTTTCTTGAAAATGTGTGTACCTTCCAGACGGAAAAGACGGGAAAAGGTTGCAATCGAGCATTTAAATTTCCGAGACAGAGCATTACCACAGAGGAATCAATTAAATGTAGCTTGGACTGAACGCAGTCGCTATATGCAAAAAAATATACATAAATAGCTTATATGGTAGGCTTGCTGAGCTTATTTTCTGGATACAAAAAAAGCCCCAAAGGGGGCTTTCCGCTAAGAGCATACATCATATTATCACAAAGCAAATGTTCGATTATTGATTTTCCAGCTCTACCTTACTAACCAGACTTACTAAAGCGTTTACAGCCTGTTCGGCGTCCGCACCTTCGGCACTAATGTTGATTTCAGTACCTGTACTGATGGCGAGGCTCATAATACCCATGATACTCTTGGCATTAACCTTTTTGTCTTCTTTTTCCACAAAAATCTCAGATGAATATTTATTCGCTTCCTGTACGAACAACGCAGCAGGTCTGGCGTGCAGTCCTGTTTTCAAGCGTACGACTACTGGATGTTTTGACATGTTAGCTTACCCCCTCATCAAATAAATCTGGACGCTATTTACTCCATTTTATTTATCACATTATAACATTAACCCGGGACAGACACTAGAAAAAAAACTAAAAAAACCGGGGCTAAGAGCCCCACAACCCCTCTTTTTACGGAATTAGGCCGTTTTCTCCTCTGATTTTGTCAGCCATCTCGTCAATTTTGCGAAGTCGATGATTTACGCCCGATTTACTCACGACCCCTTTGAGCATTTCTCCGACTTCTTTCAAATTCAAATCAGGATGAGCGAGCCGAATTTCTGCCACTTCACGCAGTTTATCCGGCAAGGTCTCCAACCCCACTTCCCTTTCCAGCAGCTTGATATTTTCAATTTGCCGGACAGCAGCTCCGATCGTCTTGTTCAAATTAGCTGTTTCGCAATTAACAATCCGATTTACGGAATTGCGCATATCGCGCATAATGCGTACATCTTCAAATTTGAACAAAGCTTGGTGGGCTCCAATGATACTGAGCAGCTCAATGATCTTCTCGCCTTCCTTGATGTAGAGAATAAAGCCCTTTTTACGCTCAATACAGCGGGCATTGAGATGGAACTCATTAGCAAGATCCACTAGCGCCTGACAATGCTCCTCATACATCGAAGAAATTTCAAGGTGGTAAGACGACCCCTCTGGATTATTCACAGAGCCACCTGCCATAAAGGCCCCCCGCAGATAAGCCCGCTTACAACAGTTTTTCCGAATGATATCACGATTAATCCCGTCAGTGAACAAGAAACCTTCTGAGACAATATAAAGCTCCTTTAGCAGCTCTTGTACACCATTGGGAATACGAACAATATACACATTATTTTTTTTCAAGCGCATTTTTTTCCGTACAAGCAGTTCGATGTGAAGTTGAAAATGCTTTTTGATCAAGGAGTAAATCCGCCTTGCAATCGCGGCATTTTCTGTGGACACGTCCAATATCACCCTTTTATTCGACAGTTGTACGGATCCGAGCATACGTATGAGCGCAGACAGTTCTGCTTTTTCACAGCAGGGCTGGCTTTCAATCATTGTAAGCTCTTTTTTCGTTTGTGCCGCAAAGGACAAGGGACTCACCTCCTTCTTAACATCCAGTTTTGTACCAATTGGTAAATATGCTGGCTCAATTTGTCGGCATCATGCCGTAAATACGTACGGAACAGAACTAATGTATCTGCCACTACTTTATATCCTCGATCAGCCAGCTCGCCCATGTCTACTTGAACGGGCTTAGCTCCCTGCTCGGCATACATCTCCTGTACTTGAGGTGGAATTTCCCCGTTATTTACTATGACATAGTCGAAGAGATGATGTCCTACATGTTCATAGATCGCTTGCAGGTGATCCCCCACCGTATAGCCGTCAGTTTCCCCTGGCTGTGTCATCACGTTGCAGACAAATATTTTGATAGCATCTGATTTCACCACAGCCTCAGCAAGCTTCGGTACAAGCAAATTTGGCAAAATGCTAGTATATAGACTGCCGGGACCAATCAAAATCGCATCGGCTTCATTAATAGCCTCTACGGCCTCAGGCAACGGCTCCACGTGAGTCGGTTCGAGAAAAACACGTTTGATTCGTCCGCCCGCTTCCGGGATTTTGGACTCCCCGGTGATTACCGTGCCATCCTCCATTTCGGCGTTCAGCACAACGCCTTCCTCAGCCGCCGGAAGCACACGCCCCCGGACAGCAAATACACGGCTAAGCTCGCGCACCGCCGTTACAAAATCCCCTGATATATCAGTCATCGCTGCTAGGATCAGATTTCCCAGACTATGGCCTGACAATCCTGATCCGGCACCGAAACGGTATTTTAGCATATCTGACATGACTGGTTCCACGTCAGCCAAGGCAGTCAGCACATTGCGGATATCCCCCGGAGGGGGCATCTGCAGCTCACTGCGCAATATCCCGGAGCTTCCGCCATCGTCAGCGACTGTAACAATAGCCGTAATATCCAGCGGCTTTTGCTTCAAGCCCCGCAGCATGACGGACAAGCCGGTTCCGCCGCCCATAACAACAATACGCGGGCGCTCCCGTTGTGATCCGGTCTCTTTCATGATTTCACCTCATTAATGCCGGTCCCGATCAGCATCCCGATGCGAAACAGAAACGGATTCTGTCTCGCTGGCACCCAGCATTTTTCCTAAATACTCCGATATTGCAACAGAACGATGCTTACCGCCAGTACAGCCAATACCGATAATGACCTGACTTTTACCCTCTTTGCGATACTGCGGAATCAAAAAATGCAACATATCCAGCAACTTGGTCAGGAACGCCTGAGTCTCAGGCCATTTCATGACATAATCATATACATCGCTATCCTGTCCCGTGTGTGGGCGCAGTTGGTCCACATAGTGGGGATTCGGCAGGAAGCGCACATCGAATACAAGATCGGCATCAATGGGAATACCATATTTGAAGCCAAAAGATGTAATGTTCACAGACAGCATGCTGCTCTCCAGATGGGAAAATCGCGAAATAATCCTCGCCTTTAAGGTTGCAGGCTTCATCACACTGGTATCAATAACCTGTGTAGCGGAGTTTTTGAGTTCTTCCAGCATCTTACGCTCCAACCGAATCCCATCCAAAGGCATACCCTCTGGAGCAAGCGGATGCCGTCTACGGCTTTCTTTGTACCGCTGTACAAGAACACCATCATTTGCATTTAAAAATAAAATCTCACAATGAATTGTAAAATGTTCCTTAATATAATTAAGCGATTCCGACAAGGCGGTAAAGAATTCCCGTCCGCGTAAATCAATGACAAGAGCCACCTTGCCTATTTTACCGTTAGACTGCTCAATCAACTCGGCAAATTTGGGAATCAGCACAGGGGGCAAATTATCAACGCAGAAGAAGCCCAAATCTTCAAGGCTCTGTACCGCAATGGTCTTCCCTGCGCCTGACATCCCTGTAATAATAATGAGCGTTGCCCACGGCGCAGCATTTTTTACATTGTCTGTCATATGGACTTCCCTCTCCTTTTGCTTCTTCGCTCTATGCCAGTATTCGTACTATCAACTGTGGATTAGGAGCGTAGCAGCAACCCTGCAGCCCCTACGATACCCGCGTCATTGCCTAGTACCGCTGGTACGATATATACCCCTTGTTGAAGCGGTTCAGGCGCCAGCTTGGCGTATACGCGACGCATCTCTTCAAACAAAAAGTCGCCTGCTTTAGACACACCGCCACCTATAATAAACAACTCTGGATTAAGCACAGCGGCAACCGCTGCCATAGATTTCCCCAAATAAAAGGCAGCCCGGTTCACAATGCGCAGCGCCACTTCATCCCCGGCTTTAGCAGCATCAAATACTTCCTTGGCGGCAATGTGTTCTTCCAGCGCCAGAGAGGTCCGGTCGCCACGTTCCACAGCATCCTTGGCCATACGAATGATGCCTGTTGCGGAAGATACCGTTTCCAAGCAACCCATTTTACCGCATCCACACTGAATGGCCTCCAGATCAGGTACGACACTGATATGACCAATTTCCCCAGCCATGCCTGAGAAACCTTGATATATTCTACCGTTTATAATGATACCGCCACCTACTCCTGTACCCAGGGTATAGCATACGCAGTTTTCTATGCCTTTGCCTGCACCAGCCCAAGCCTCACCTAGCGCAGCAACATTCGCATCATTGTCTATTTTCACTGGCTTGCCAATCCGGTTCTCTAGGAGCGCACGGATCGGTACGTCACGAAAGCCAATATTAGGAGCGAGGACAATAATACCATCACGAACATTCGTAAAACCTGCAACACCTGCACCGACACCCTTTAGTTGATCCCACTCATAAGGAGATTCCTCAACAATGTGCCGCACATATTTTTCGATATTACCAATGACAACGTCTACACCTTTATCGGTTTCAGTTGGTCCCTCATATGTGTGCAAAAGCTGTCCGTTTTCATTACAAATGCCGACTTTAATCGCGGTACCGCCCAAATCGACACCTACATAGATACTTTCAGACATGTTCCAAGCCACCTTTTATGTTTACTTAAAAATCTGGTATGAAATATAGCTTAAAATTCCTGCCTCATAATAGTATTCCTACGTTCCAACTATAATTGAAGCCCCCGTTACGGTCAAGGACACTTGCCTGTTGAAAAATGTACGATTAGCTGAACTTTTAACCTCATGTCCCCAAAAAAAGGAGAAAGCCTGTGCAAATGCACCAGGCTTTCTCTTACTGTACCAAAAGATCCGGCTTGGACGAGGGTTCTTTAGCCTCATATTAGCCACTTTGTGTATTATAGACACTCTTTATTGATCCAGTGATTCGCTCCAGTCGTGGACAGAGCTGCCTTCAAGATACTTTTCGCAATCCATAGCCGCCATACAGCCCGTTCCCGCAGCTGTAATGGCTTGGCGATAACGGTTATCCTGTACATCCCCACAGGCAAAAACGCCCGGGATGTTCGTTTCCGTCGTACCCGGCTTCACTTCAATGTAGCCGTGTTCATCGGTATGAATTTGTCCGTTCAGGAAGCCTGTGTTCGGTGTATGGCCAATCGCCACAAACACGCCATCTGCCTCGATCAGCTCATCTTGGTTGGTCTCATTATTGTGTACTTTCAGGCCCTTTAAGCCAGTTTCTCCCGTCACAACTTCCAGAGGAGTCCGGTTTAATGCCCAATGTACTTTTTCATTCTCACGTGCGCGGTCCTGCATAATTTTGGATGCCCGCAACTCGTCGCGACGATGGACCAAGGTTACGCTGGAAGCAAAACGAGTCAAGAAGCTCGCTTCCTCCATGGCCGAATCGCCACCGCCGACTACGATAATCTTTTTACCACGGAAAAAGAAGCCATCACACGTTGCGCAGGTACTAACTCCACGACCTACATTGTCCTGCTCACCTGGAATGCCAAGATATTTGGCGGACGCACCTGTAGCAATAATAACCGACTCCGCTTCAATGATGCCTTTACCCTCTACCTTCACTTTAAAAGGGCGCTTGCTAAAATCCACTTCTTCCACCCAACCGGAAGTAAACTCAGCACCAAAACGTTCGGCCTGCTTGCGCATGTTATCCATCAGTTCAGGTCCGAGGATACCCTGCTCAAAACCCGGGAAATTTTCAATTTCAGTCGTTGTGGTAAGCTGCCCACCGGGCTGCATTCCTTCGATGATCAGCGGATTCATGTTGGCGCGTGCCAAATAAATAGCGGCTGTGTAACCTGCAGGACCTGTACCAATAATTATGGATTTATACATACGTTTGTTGCCTCCTTTAAGTGATGTTTGGAGCAGGTCCTAGACCTGCTTTTTAAACGTGGAGAGCGGCTGCTTTAGCTTCTGCTTGATACCACACACGCTGTCAATTTGACGTGCGTAGCGGCTTACGGTCGATACGGAAATACCATAGCGGTCGGCTACTTCCTGATAGGTGACTGAATGATGATGCATCTTGGCTGTCAAATACTCCAGCGCAGCTGCCCACCCCTCAGTATGCTGAACCATCGGAACTTCTGGAGCAAGCCGATCCAAATACTCCAGCCAAAGTGATCTCAAATCATGCTGCATGGCCGGATCGGATGACTTGTTCGTGACGGTCAGTACCTTATCGAGCACGGCCTGCCATTGTGGATCAACTGGCGAAGCACAGCTATCACCTTCAGTTGCATATGGAGCCTTTTCAGCCTCCAACCGCTCAGGATGCTCTGTATCCGTAGGTGTATTCTGTTCATTCCGCTCTGCCAGCTCTTGCAATACTTGCAAAGCACGGCGTTTGAGTTCACTATCCTGATCCGGATCTTCTACAAAGGACTCCAGTGCCTGGCGAACCTCATCGTCACCGATCAGGCTTAACGCCTGAATGACCTGAAGCTGAGTCGCCCGGTCTCCGTGACGCAAGGCCCAGAAGAAAGATGATCGGATTAGCGGGTCCTTCTTCATACTGTCCGGTACCTGCTCAGCGCCAAACTTCTCCCACATGCGGAATTGCTCCTCAAACGGGAGATGATAATGATAGCTGAGCACTTGCAGCGGTGTACCTTCCTGCTGAAGCTCTTCCAATCTGGACAGGAAAAATCTCGGAACCTCCGAAGAGGCATCCTGCTTTTGCAAATGACTCCATAACCGCCGAGCTTCCGCGTATCTTCCCGTATTGCTGGCAGCTACCGCCGTGTAATGGTACAAAGAGGCGTCCGCTTTGTTCTCTCCACCGCCATGAAGCAATCTACGGAAATGTCTGTAGGCCTCCTCATGGCGTCCGAGAATCCCCATAGTAGTCGCCAGCTTGAATACCTGCTCCTCCTGAAACGGTATTGTGACCGCCAAGGTTTGAACCAGACGATCCAATTCCGGGCCGCCGCCTTCGTGCTGATAAAAAATCGCCAAGTTACACAATGCGTGTAAATTACCCGGCTCATCCTCCAACACTTGAATAATGGTAGCCTTAGCATTTTGGAACAATCCCATGTAGTAATACGCTAGCGCCAGATTATTCCGCGCAGCGAACATGTCAGGTTGCTCCTCAGAAATTTGCTTAAGCAGTTGGGCTGCCTGAGCAAACTTTCCTTCCTCCAGCAGAACACGGGCCTGATCATGCTCGACCACTCCCTGCCGGGCCTTAATACGGTTCAGCTTCGTTGGACGGTCCAGCTCATAATAGAGCAGCTCCATCATCTCCTCGGCTTCATCAAGAAACTGGCCTTCTTCGTCCTCCTCCAGGTACGTGACCAATGCTTTTTCCGCTTCTTCAAACTGCTCCATATTAGCGTAATTATTCGCCATATAGAAATAACATTCTGTCATTGACGAGTCTACGTCACTCAGAACAGAGGATAGGATCTCATTTGAACCTGCATAATCCCCCATCTCTGATAATATACCCGCCATATTGCAATGATTCACCGGATTATCCGGTTCATATTCAACGGCTTTGCGAAAATATTTCAATGCCTTGTCATAATGATTGCGATCAAGCGAGCGCACAGCTTTCTCAAAAAAGAAAGATGCGTCGAAACGCAAAGCAATAATCTTAGGGCTAGGTTCCGAAACTCGCAGATGTTTCCCTTTCATAAATAACCAAGGCACCTCCTTTAAAAGTAACTGACATGTTCATACCCTTCAGTATACCACAACTTCAAAACGACTTGACAGTCGATCCTGCCTTATTCCAAAAAACGGTTTCGTGCTCGTACCCCGATAGATACATATACAAAAATACGCTAAATAGCCGAGCGCATTTTCCCTGTATAAAAGGAGCGTTCGGCTAGTTACTGGATACAACATTTAATATAGTATTATAACGTCAGCGGAACCTGTGAACGTTCACGTTGCTCAAATACAGCAAGCTCGCGATAGCCAACCTCATATAAAAGCGCGCGCGCCTTCTCCAGGTGCTCAGCCAGCTTTGCCGGATCATGAGCATCCGAGCCGATGGTTAAAGGGATACCTAGCGTAAAAGCCTCCTCCAGCATGCGACGGCTCGGGAACATTTCAGCACAGGGTTTGGAAAGCCCTGAGGCATTCAGTTCCATAGCCCGACCGCTGCGGGCTACGGCTGAGAGTGCGGAGCGCTCCAATTCACGCAACTCCTCCTCTTCCTCTGGCTTCGGATGATAGCCGAAGCGCTTAATGACATCCAAATGACCCATGATGTCATACAAACCGGTCGCGGCCGCCTTGGAAACCGCGTCATAATACGAGCGGTACACCTCCAGCACATTTTTACCTTCCCAATGGTGTACCTGACGGAAGTCAGTGACATCCCACTCACCGAGGAAGTGAACGGAACCAATTACATAATCCCATGGGTATGCATGGATGATATTTTCGATTTCACGTTCCCAGCCCTCGATGTAGTCGCCTTCCAAACCAACACGAATATCAATTTGCTCTTTATAGCGCTCCTTCAGATCCAAGCATTCTTCCACGTATCGGGGCAGCTCATCCATAGGCATCGCCATTTCTGGATAATAGTTGGCCGGTTCTACATGCAGCAGCGGCATATGATCGGACAGGCCCAGCTGATCCAGCCCCAGTCGAATCCCCTGCTGTACATACTCCTCCAGGCTTCCTATCGCATGCCCGCAGCGAGAATGATGCGTATGATAGTCAATTTTCATGCAGCCCTCCCCTTTCATACAATGCAGCACACGTCCTAATCACGACGAGGGCGTTCATGACGTCGATTCAGCTCAGCCAGCACGTCATCGAGTGGTAGCTTGCGCTCCTGCAACAGCACCAACAGGTGATAAATCAAGTCGCTGACCTCCAGGCGCAACTCTTCATTATCTTTATTTTTGGCTGCAATGATGGTCTCGGAGGCTTCTTCGCCAACCTTTTTCAGGATTTTGTCTACGCCTTTGTCAAAGAGATAGGTCGTATAGGCTCCTTCAGGACGTGTCTCCTCGCGTTCCTTAATAATTGCCTCCAATTGGGCAAGCACCTCAAAACGACCTTCTGAAACACTGGAAATCACATCGGTACGATTTGTCAACTGAGCTCCTTCATTTCCTACAGCAGGTGTTACGGCTGTCCCTGGCGCGGAAATATCACGAGAAAAGCAACTCGTTGCGCCTGTATGACAGGCAGGACCGCTTGGAATGACACGCACCAATAGAGCGTCGCCGTCACAATCAAGCTGGATGGAAGAGATCTTTTGCGTATTCCCAGAAGTTGCCCCCTTGTGCCACAGCTCCTGTCTGGAACGTGACCAGAACCAGGTCTCTCCTGACTCCAAAGACAGCTTCAGCGACTCGCGGTTCATATAGGCCAGCGTCAACACCTGAAGCGTAGCATCATTCTGCACAATCACCGAGACAAGCCCTGCCTCATTCCAGCGGACATTATCCAATATCTGCTCCAGAGATAGCTGTTGGTTCAATTCACTGCTCATCGTATCTCCACTCCTCTGCGCTTCAAATCCCGTTTCAGCTCAGGGATTCCGATTTCTTTATAGTGAAAAATCGTTGCTGCTAATCCAGCATCCGCCTTGCCTGACGTAAACACGTCATAGAAATGCTCCTGTTTGCCTGCACCGCCGGAAGCAATCACTGGAACCCCTACGGTATCCGAAACCGCGGAAGTCAGCGGCAGGTCAAAGCCATCCTTGGTTCCGTCTGCATTCATGCTGGTCAGCAGAATCTCACCGGCCCCCAGCCGCTCTGCTTCCTTGGCCCAGGCCAAGGCTCGAATACCCGATGGCGTGCGGCCTCCGTGCGTGTATACTTCCCATTCGCCCCACGCCTCATTGTACTTGGCATCGATGGCAACAACGATACATTGTGAACCAAAGCTGCGCGCACCTTCTGCAATCAGCTGCGGGTTACGAACAGCCGCCGTATTTACGCCTATTTTATCAGCACCAGCACGTAAAATGCGTTTCATATCGTCGACATGAGATATCCCGCCACCTACGGTGAAAGGAATGGCAATTTCCCCGGCTGTCTGGCGAACTACTTCTTCCATTGTGGCACGGCCTTCAACCGAAGCGGAAATATCCAAAAATACGATTTCGTCCGCCCCTTCCCGGTCATAAAGCGCAGCCAGTTCCACCGGATCACCCGCATCGCGTAAGTTCACAAAATTAACGCCCTTAACCACCCTGCCATCCTTTACATCCAGGCAGGGAATAATACGTTTAGCCAGCATGCCTACTCCCCCTATGCCTTTGCTACAGCTTGTACGGCAACCTGTAAATCAATGCTCCCTGTATACAATGCTTTACCCACAATAGCACCACCTACGCCTTCGTTCGCATAGGTGCTCAGTGTGATTAGATCATCCATCTTGCTGACACCACCGGATGCAATCACGGTTCGGCCACTGCTTTTGGCAAGAGCTGCGATCGCCTCCACATTCGGACCCTGCATCATACCGTCGCGGGAGATATCTGTGAAAATAAATGTCTCCGCTCCCTTGGAGGCCAGCTCAGCAGCCAACTCATCTGCTCGGACCTCCGAGGTTTCGAGCCACCCTCGTGTGGCCACATAGCCATTCCGCGCATCCAGACCGATGGCGATCCGATCACCGTAGGTACCCAATACCGCTTCCGTAAAAGCACGATTCTCAATAGCTGCCGTACCCAAAATCACCCGGCTCACGCCCAGCGACAACAGCCGCTCCACATGCTCGCGCGTACGTAACCCGCCGCCCACTTGCACGGGCACTTGCACCGCAGAAGCGATCCGTCCAATGAGCGCATCGTTCACGGGTTGGCCTGCTTTGGCACCATCCAAATCAACTAAATGAATGTAGGAGCCGCCCAAACGCTCCCATTCTCGTGCTACTTCCACCGGGTTCTCGTTGTATATTGTCTCCTGGTTATAATCTCCTTGTACCAGTCGTACACATTTGCCATCGCGAATATCAATCGCCGGGTATATCGTGAACAAAGTATGACCCCCTTATGAGCTAATCAACAGCTATATATCCTGGCACCCAACAACGCCCAGAATTGGGCTTATCAACAACTTACGCTCAAGCAGCTATGCTCGCTTTTCCGCTTCCGCCAATTCCAAAAACCGACGAAGTAGACGCATTCCCATTTCTCCGCTTTTCTCTGGATGAAACTGCATGCCGTATACCTGTCCTCTCCCTACGATAGCCGTTACAGGTCCGCCATAGTCGGTTACTGCCAGCAGGTCACTTTCGATCTCCGGCTTTGCATGATAGGAATGCACAAAATACACATGCCCTTCCTCCAAATCCTGCAATAACGGGTGCTCTGGCTGGGTGATATGCAGACGATTCCAGCCCATATGCGGCACTTTAACGCCCAGATCAGGAGCAAACCGAACGACCTCGCCTGGTAAAATATCAAGCCCTTCGTGACTTCCATATTCTTCACCACGAGTGAACAATAGCTGCATTCCCAAACAAACACCGAGCAGCGGTTGTCCGGCACCTGCAACTTCCTGAATAACCCGATCTAATCCGCTGGAACGCAGATGCTCCATCGCGTCTCCGAAAGCTCCTACACCCGGCAAAATCACACCGCTGGAGGCACGAATCACTTGAGCATCTCCTGTCACTACAGCCTCATAGCCAAGGCGCTCAACCGCCTTGCTCACACTATGCAGATTCCCTCTACCGTAATCCACAATGGCAATGGACATGGACTACAGCACTCCCTTCGTTGAAGGCACTCCTGTCACTCGTGGATCAATGGAGGTCGCCTCATCCAATGCACGGCCCAAGGCTTTGAACACTGCCTCAATCATATGGTGGGTATTTTGCCCGTAATGCACAATGACGTGTAGCGTCATACGCGCTTCCAACGCAAATTTCCATAGAAATTCATGCACCAGCTCTGTCGAGAAGCTGCCTACCTGCTGAGACGGATACTCTGCACGATACTCAAAGTGAGGTCGGTTGCTCAGATCAATAACAACTTGCGCGAGTGCCTCATCCATCGGTACAAAGACGCTGGCATAACGCTTGATGCCTTTTTTATCACCCAATGCTTCCAGCAAGGTTTGCCCTAGACAGATCCCAATGTCCTCGACGGTATGGTGATCGTCGATATCCACATCCCCTCTGGCCTGTACGTTCAGATCAAATTGTCCGTGCTTCGTGAACAAATCCAGCATGTGATTCAGAAAAGGAACATCCGTCTCAATCTCTGCTTGCCCTGTACCATCTACTGCAAATGATAGCTGAATATCTGTTTCGTTCGTTTTCCGACTAACACTGCCTGTACGCTCTGCTTTGTTATTTTCGTTCCCCATCGCCATCCACCGCCTTCTTCTCATTGTCCAATCGAACTTGTATCGCCCGTGCGTGCCCTTCCAGTCCTTCATGCCGAGCAAGTTGCATAATGGTCTCTCCGTTGCGCAGCAGCGCTTCCTTGCTGTAATAGATCATACTCGACTTCTTAATAAAATCATCAATATCCACTGGCGAGGAAAAGCGCGCCGTTCCATTCGTTGGAATAATATGATTAGGTCCGGCAAAATAATCGCCTACCGGCTCCGAGCTGTACGCCCCGAGAAAAATAGCTCCTGCATTTTCGATCATCCCCATATGCTCCATCGGCTGCTCTGTCATGATCTCCAAATGCTCTGGCGCAAGCCGGTTGACTATACGGATGCCCTCTTCTAAATTGCTTACGACAATAACGGCTCCATATGCCTCCACCGATGCAGCAGCAATATCTCTGCGCGGCAGCTCCGCCAATTGGCGCTGTACCTCGACTGATACTTCTTCGGCCAGACGTTGCGAAGGCGTAACTAGAATGGCCGAGGCCATTTCGTCATGTTCCGCCTGTGAAAGTAGATCAGCTGCGACATAAGAGGGGTTCGCCGTGTCGTCAGCCAATACGACAATTTCGCTCGGTCCCGCAATACTGTCGATATCCACTGCTCCGTATACCTCTCGCTTCGCCAACGCTACATAGATGTTGCCGGGACCGCAAATTTTATCGACCGGTTCAATAGTATGTGTCCCATATGCAAGAGAGGCAATAGCCTGCGCTCCGCCAACTCTGTATATTTCCGTTACACCAGCCTCTGCCGCAGCTACCAGTGTATAGGGGTCGATCCCTGCCTTGCCACCTGTCGCCGGGGGTGTCACCATAACAATCTCCGGTACTCCAGCCACTTGAGCTGGAATAACATTCATTAATACCGAGGAAGGATAGGCAGCTTTACCACCCGGAACATACACGCCTACACGTTTCAACGGTCGGATGATTTGACCGAGCAAGCTACCGTCTGGCTGCAAATCCATCCAAGAGTTACGCTTTTGCTTGATATGAAAAGCACGTATATGGTCGGCTGCTTCTCGAATCGCCTGTATAAATGAAGGCTCTACTTTATCATAAGCCGACTTCAATTCTTCATCTGTCACACGAAGCTGCTCGGCTGTCAGCGATACACCATCAAACGTTTCCGTATACCGCAGGACAGCCTTATCCCCCTCTTGGCGTACCGATTGAATAATGGTACGTACAGCCTCATTTTGCTCAGGTGTGCCGTAATCCACCTCTCGTTGGAGACTGAAATCACGGGCTGCTATGATCTTCATTTGCTCATTCCCCCTTACCTGCAGCTTGCTTGCAGAATGCTCTTTAACCGTTGCTCCGTTCCTTTAATCCTTCGGTACTACCTCCGTTGGAATCACCCGATGCAATCGATCACACAACGCCTGAATCGAACTATTTTTCATCCGGTAACTGACCCGGTTGGCAATCAGACGACTGGTAATATCCAGTATGCTGATCTGCTCAACCAATCCGTTCTCCCGCAAAGTCTGTCCCGTCTCCACCATATCTACAATGCGATCTGCCAGACCAATTAACGGCGCCAGCTCGATGGAGCCATTCAGCTTAATGACCTCCACCTGCTGACCCTGCTCGCGAAAATACTGGGAAGCCACATTCGGATATTTGGTAGCGACCCGCTGACGAATACCTGGTTGCCAATCGGGTAAAGCAATCACCGACATGCGGCAACGGGCAATCCCCAGATCCAGCAGCTCATATACATCTTTGTTTTCTTCCAGCAAAACATCCTTACCCACAATACCGATGTCAGCTGCACCGTACTCTACATACGTAGGAACATCGACGGGCTTTGCCATAATAAATTCCATCCCCAGCTCAGGCAGTGGAATAACCAGCTTGCGCGTTTCGTCCACATCCAGTGGAATGGGAACTCCTGCCCGGCGAAACAACTCGGAAGCCTGCTTATAAATCCGTCCCTTCGGCATGGCTACCTTCAATGTTTCCGTCATGGCAATTCCCTCCTTTGTACTGGCTGTCTTCCTGCGGCTGTATAGCTGTATACCTCTGCGTACAGATCCTGCTGCTCATGACGTCGATCTTCCGGCCCTCCTGTGAGTCCTGTCACCACAGTAAAACCCTCTGCACGCAGCTGTGCCGCTGCAGATAATGCCTCCTGTCGTCCCTGCTCGTCATAACGAATAAGTACAGGGCGCTTCGTTTCAATTGCGATACCATCCACACCATCGACGATTCGGTTCGTCTTCAATGCGAATCCCGTTGCCGGGACAGATCGCCCAAACTGCTGAAGTAGATTGTCATAACGACCTCCGTTGCAAACTGGGAACCCAATTTCGGATGCATAGCCCTCAAAAGTCATTCCTGTATAATATGAAAAATCCCCGATCATGGTAAGATCAACTAGCACATGTTCAGATACGCCGTACGCCTCCAGCACTTCCCACACCTCGCACAAATGTGCAATGGATTGAAGCGTCTTCTGATCCACACTAAGGCGGGTAGCCTGCTCGCAAATTTCCTTCCCGCCACGCAGCCGAAGGATGGCCTCCAACTTATCCCGATGCTCAGAGGCCAAACCCAAAGCCTCAATTTCTGTTCGATAGCCCACTACATCACGACTGAGCAGCAGTTCTTTTAGCGCCTGCTGTTCAGCCTGGCGACCTGGAATGATCTCTTCAAATAATCCGTTCAGGAAGCCCACATGTCCCATGGCAATTTTAAAAGAGGTAACACCTGCTGCCTGCAATGATGCAATGGCCAATGCAACAACCTCTGCATCAGCCTCAGGGGAGTCATCGCCTACCAGCTCCACGCCTGTTTGGAAAAACTCCGCTTCTCTTCCTGCCTCTTCCTCAATCGCTCGAAATACATTGGCGTGATAGGAGAGACGAAGAGGGACCTCCTCATCCTTAAGCAACGAAGATACCACCCGTGCAATTGGAGCGGTCATATCAGAACGAAGTACCAACGTAGTTCCCCGATTGTTGAGCAATTTAAACAGCTTCCGATCAGAAGTAGAACTAGCCACTCCCACTGTATCGTAGTATTCCATCGTAGGCGTCATAATCTGGCGGTAGCCCCAACGCTCCATGCATGCGAGTACATTCAGTTCAATGGCCCGCAGCTTCGACACTGCTCGTGGGAGATAATCCCGAACCCCTATAGGAATCTCGAATCCTTTTGGCTTAGACATCTCTTTCACCTCATGATTTCACAGTATCTTTATCATGGTAAAGTGCTAACAAACTAAAGTATATTCGATATATTATCATGCCCTACTTAGGAACGTCAACCAAACGAAGCAGCCCATTTTTACAGATTAGGCAAGTCGCTGCCCCTCTCCATATTTTATCCAATGCAAAATACATGAATCCTAAAAAAAAGACTGTCAGCCTTAAGCCAACAGTCCAAATCAAAACAGTTAACAATTTACCTGCTCATCTTTACTCTGAAACGGAAACTTCGGAATCGTCCCCAAACCGATCCATGAAAATGGTACATATCGAAAAAACAATGTCACAATCAGCCATGATCCAAGCAACGCCAACAACCATCCGCCAGCAACAGAAAAGACATATTCTATCGGTGTACCATGCAAATCGAGTTTGCGATACACCCGTAATAACGCCGGATGAAGTAAATAAATACCAAAAGAACATGCTCCCAGCCAACTGATTAACATTCGCAACCTATCACTGGAGTGACGATATAATAAAACCGATAACTGAAACAGCACCAATGCAGATACGAGAGCATATGCATTATGTAGCAGTTCATAGACCAGCGAATCCGCATAAATGGCTTTACGGTATGCTACAAACCATATTTGTACATACACGATCCCTAGTAATAACCAGGCCACCCACAAGACCCACCAGCTGATCAATCGACCGCGACCCATTACCGTGCCTGGACTTGGAAAAAGCCACTTTTTAAACCCTTCATATCCAATCGCTACAGCGGCTCCCAAGGTAAAGTAACTGAAATACGTAATCGCAAGGCTTCCTCTCTCCTCTTGCCAAACGTATTTGTTCAGCAGTACAAACCCCCATTGAATGACCAACCCAACTGCCAAGACGATAACTGCTGCTCTCCGTGGACTCGATACCCATTGACGCAAACGCTGCACTCCCCACAACAACAGTGGAAAGACCAAATAAAATTGGATGATGATGATGACATAATACAGATGCGTATACGCCTTTCCCGTTAACAGCACCAATGGAAGATCACCAAACGGCATCAACCCACGTGCCACCAAGGTCAAATAGTAGATAAGAGAAAATAAAATGTAGGGTAACACAATAAACATTAGTCTTTTTCGAAAAAACAAAAGCATACTCTTTCCACGAAGCGGCCGATCGACATAATTGTAAAATAAAACAAAACCGCTCACAAAGATAAATACAGGTACCGCAAAGCTGCTAAACACATTTAAAAATAAAAAGGGATAAAACAATAAAGAATGACGCGCATCAATCAATGCCATTGAAGTTGCATGAATAGTAACGACGGCCGCAATCAGTATTCCCCGATAAATATCAAGCTCTGGTATACGTTCTTTTTGGATCAAATCAACACGCTCCCATATCGCCTTGCAAATATATCTATGATCAATTGTTAAACACAACAACGTGTATTACCCCACCTATTATACAGAAAAACAGCACAAGAAAGACCCCTTAATATATAAGGGGCCTTTCTTAAGGTACTATTTTACTACTCATTCACACCAGAGCGTCTTAAATCACGCAACGGATTACCGCCCACAAACGCACCTGCTGGCACGTCTTTATGCACGACCGCTCCGGCCGCAACTATAGCTCTATCACCGATGGTAACCCCCGGCAAAATGGTTGTATTCGCGCCGATCAGCACATGATCCCCGATTACCACCTTACCGATGCGATACTCCTGTATAAGGTATTCATGAGCCAGTATGGTTGTGTTATATCCAATAACCGAATTGTTGCCAATCGTAATATGCTCCGGAAAAAAAACATCTACCATCACCATCAGGCCAAAGGCAGCATGTTTCCCCACCTTCATCCTCAATATTCTGCGGTAAATAGCATTTTTCAAAGAAAGCACAGGACAATACCGGGCAATCTGTATAAAAATGAAGTTCTTAATGCCTTTCCAAGGGCTCACCGTCCGATAAATTTGCCACAACGCATTGGGACCTTCTACAGGATAGCGGTTCACCTTTCTCACGATACATTGACACCTTGCAGCTCCAGCTTCAGCAGATCCCTCATATCATATAGCATATAGTCTGGCCCATACCCGCGCAGAGTTTCTTCACCCTTGAGCGACCAGGCTACCCCAGCAGATTTCACACCTGCCGCCTGAGCTGACAAAATATCAAAGGAGCTATCTCCAACCATCAACGTATGTTCGGCTTTAGCATTCAGACCTGCCAAGGCCTTGAGCACTGGCTCTGCGTGAGGCTTCGGATGTTCCACGTCGTCTACCGTCACAATGTAATCCATTGACGAAGTCAGATCAAACAGGTTAAGTACACGCATCGTGGATGGTCGTATCTTGGTTGTCACAACCCCTAGCTTGATTCCTCGTGTACGTAGCTCCTGAATAACCTCAGTGACATGTGGAAATGGCTTCACCATTTGATCATGATGAATTTGATTATAGGCACGGTAGTCTTTAACCAGCTCAGATACATCCGTTAATCCCGTGAAAGTACGGAGCTGATCGTCCAGCGTTCCTCCCATATGAGGAATAATATGCTCCCGCGTCAGCGGATCAGCATCTGGATGTTTCAAAATGTGTAGAAATGTGCTGATAATCAGCTCATTCGTATCCATAATGGTACCGTCTAAATCAAACAAAATCGTATTTATCATAGATGCTCCTTCTTATCCTCGTCCGTGTCTTCCTTAGATAGTTTATCCACCGCAGCTGTTGAAGAAACCGCATCCTGCCCAGGACGGGACACCTGCTCTGGTGTCACATCAGGTACCTGATCAATCCCCGTCTTGCTAGAGACAATCGGATCGCTATATCTTGCAACGGCCGAGCCCTTCCGACGACGAACCAAGATGAAAATCACGGCAGCTACAATGATGAAAATAGCAAGCAACTGTGAAATCCGTACGTTGCCGTAACTCGGGTCCAAGTATCCTGGTTCAAACCCTAGCCACACCATTGGGGACCACAGAGCATTCACAAAGGAAGCCAACCAATCCGGTCCCTGGAAAGCTAAGCTATCTGTCCGCACTCGTTCAATGAAAAAACGACCGATTGAGTACCAAATGAAGTAAAATGCAAACAATTCACCCGCACGTACAAATTTCATCCGGCGAATCACAAGCAGTAAAATCACACCTACGATACTCCACAGCGATTCGTACAGGAACGTAGGATGGTGGAATACTCCATTAACATTCATCTGATTCACGATAAAATCCGGCAAATGCAGTTGATTCCGCAAAAAAGTCTCTTCCGTTGGTCCACCGTAAGCCTCTTGATTGACAAAATTACCCCAGCGTCCAATCGCTTGACCAATCAATAGACCCGGCGCACAAATATCAGCGATACGCCAGAAGTTATACCCTTTATAGCGGAAATAAATAACCGCACATATAATAGCGCCAATCAAGGCACCATAGATCGCGATACCGCCATTCCAAATTTTAAAGACATCCCATAGATTATCCCGATAGTCTTCCCATTTGAAGGCTACATAATAAATACGCGCTCCAATAATGGCCGATGGAACACCCAGAAGCAGCATATCCATAAAAAATTCCTGCGGAATACCGAATCTTTTCCCTTCACGGATGGCGAGATATAAACCCACAAGCGCCGCCAGCCCCAAAATAAGCCCATACCAATGGACCTTAATTGCCCCGATTGAAAAAGCGATCGGATTCAGCAGTAATGTTGCCGTTAACATATGTTTCTCTCACTCCTTGTTCTTCCTTACAACCGAACGAAGCTCAATCCATCTCTTCCATATCTTCGGATATCGTAGCCGTCAGCTTATTGGTAAATTGCAGAGCTGCATTAACGCCCATTTGTTTCAAGCGATAGTTCATGGCTGCCACCTCGATGATAACAGCCAGATTTCGGCCCGGACGAACTGGAATTGTAACGAGCGGAACATCTGTATCAATAATGCGTGTGGTTTCTTCATCGAGTCCGAGACGGTCATACTGCTTGTCCTGTTGCCATGCCTCCAGACGGACAACCAATGTAATACGCTTATTATTACGAACTGCGCCAGCACCAAACAGTGTCATCACATTAATAATACCTACACCACGAATTTCAAGCAGGTGACGGATTAGTTCAGGTGCTGTTCCATGCAGCTGAAAGTCGGACGTCTGCCGAATTTCTACCGCGTCATCTGCTACCAAGCGATGCCCACGTTTAACGAGCTCCAGTGCTGTTTCACTCTTACCAATTCCACTACTGCCTGTGATCAGCATTCCCACACCATACACGTCACATAACACGCCATGAATAGTTGCCGTAGGTGCCAGCTTTCTTTCCAGAAAACCTGTGATACGGCTCGATAAAATGGTCGTCGCCATATTGGTTCGCAATACAGGAATATCTCGCTCAGTACTTGCCTCCACTAACTCAGTCGGCACCTCAAGACCACGTGTGACAATAATACATGGAGTCAGCTCTGTACACAAACGCTCCATCCGATCCCGTCGCTCCTCAGGAGGCAGCATCCCCAGAAAAGCCAACTCAGACCTTCCCAAAAGCTGTACCCGCTCCTGTGTATGATATTCAAAATACCCGGCCATCTCCAGGCCTGGGCGATTCAAATCGTCCACGGTGATCAGTCTGCGCAGACCCTTTTCACCGGAAATAACCTCCATTTGAAACTGCTGTACAAGCTCGGATACCTTTACCTGTTTAGCCATTGTATTCTCCCCTTCATCTGCAAAGCCGGATTCTATACGCCATTTGATTTATGTAGCATTATTCTATTAACCATACAACCCCACGTAGTCTATCCTACGCGAGCCCACACTTCACTTGATTTAACAATAGGATTCCAGGCTACCCCTTTTTGACAGTCGGATGACCTTATGATTCCTCCAATGACGCTGATCTGAAACCAGACCTGCACCATTGTACACTCATCGTATCGGAATTTTCCATTGAATGCAATGCCGAAGCAAGTAGCTGTATTCGATATACAAAAGAGTCGCAGTTCTCCGCTTGGGAAAACTGCGACTCTCTTCCAGAGGCTGATCTTATTCGCCAACCAGAATGCTCAATTCCGATTCCTTATCAAAAATATGAACTTTGTTCATATCAACAGCCAATTTCGCTTTTACACCATCACGAGTATTGGATCTTCCGTCTACACGAGCAATAATCGTGTCATTTCCGGCACCGCTGAGGTACAACAGCATTTCATGACCGAGGTTTTCTGTTACATCCACAGTGGATGTAAAGATCGTATTTGGAGAAGCCTCCAAGAATACAGGCTCTTCATGAATATCCTCAGGACGGATACCCAGGATCACTTCTTTGCCTGTGTAGCCTTTCGCTTTCAAAATCTGTCCCTTACCTTCAGGTACAAACAGATCCAGGCCTGGTGCTGTGAAATGTAATGCACCTTCTTTTTCAACCAGCTTACCTGAGATAAAGTTCATCGTAGGAGATCCGATAAAACCAGCTACGAACAGATTCACCGGGCGGTTGTACAGTTCATCCGGAGATGCAGCTTGTTGAATGATACCATCCTTCATAACTACAATCCGGTCACCCATCGTCATGGCCTCAACCTGATCATGTGTTACATAGATAACGGTCGTTTCCAAACGCTTAGCCAGCTTCGTGATTTCCGCACGCATCTGACCACGCAGCTTAGCATCCAAGTTGGACAGCGGCTCATCCATCAAGAAGACTTGTGGGTCACGCACAATCGCACGTCCCAAGGCAACACGCTGACGTTGACCACCTGATAACGCTTTCGGCTTGCGATCCAGCAGATGTTCAATATCGAGGATTTTAGCCGCTTCACGTACGCGTTTATCAATTTCTTCCTTTTTAACTTTGCGGAGCTTCAAACCAAAAGCCATGTTTTGGTATACATTCATGTGCGGATACAAGGCATAGGATTGGAATACCATCGCGATATCGCGGTCTTTTGGAGCCACATCGTTCACAACACGATCACCAATGTACAATTTACCGTCTGAAATTTCCTCCAGACCAGCGATCATACGAAGCGTAGTGGACTTCCCACAACCGGAAGGACCAACCAATACGAGAAATTCTTTATCTTGAATGTCCAAATTGACATCAACAACCGTAGCTTTTTCTGCACCCGGATATTTCTTGAAAATATGCTCTAAACGTACGCCAGCCATAGCTTTTGCCTCCCCAAGGTCAAGTTTTGAAATCGAATACATTTTCTACTTGTATCTTACCCTAGTCCCCAAAGCATGGCTATTCGCAAACTGCACAAAAATGCTATTTCCTTTTTGTCACTTTGTACAATAACAGATATAGTTTGATTAAAACCGCATCATTAAACGTCCGCACGTCCAATCCGGTCTCCTGTTTAATCTTGTCCAAACGGTAAATCAACGTATTTCGGTGAACATATAGACGCTTAGCTGTCTCACTCACATTACAATCGAGTTGAAAAAAGATATCCAAAGTAGCCATCGTTTCGGAGTCTTCCAGTATGACAGATGACTTCATTACCTGCTCCAAAAATAGCTCACGTTGTTCCTTGGGAATGCGATTTAACAGTCTCTCCAAATGCAGCTCCCATGAAAGGTGGATGTGCTCTGTTACATGAAAAATTTTACCAAGATGGATCGTCTCCCATAATAAATTCAACTCGTTGGGAAGACTTTGCAAAGGGATGGAGGGCTTAGAAATCGCCAAATGAAATACACCGACCCATTCATTCGCGATAAGCTCATATAACCCCAAGCTAAAAGCCGTAAGAACCTCCTCCAGCGGTTCCACAAAGTCTGCATCCCTGGACTCAGGATCTTTATCCCGTTCATCGTCTGATCCTAATAAAAGCTCTTTTTTAGCCAGAATCAGCCAAGATTGTTCATCTAATGGAGTAAGCAGCACATCTCCTCCAAAATAGCTCGCTAACAATCGATGAAGCTGGGTATACGTAATAGCTCCATCCTGAGTTCCCTCGCCATTTAGCAAAAACGGCACCATACACGCTGATAGTGAATCACAAAGCTCCAGCTCAGCAGGAACCTCTTCTTCACTGTTTAGGTTGGCAGCCTGCTGTATGAGCCATTGTCCAAAACGATTCATCCGCTCTTCCTTGCTATAAGCCGGGGTGATCGACAATTGTGGACCATTCTGCCAGACTTGTTCCATGTTCCCGAGCAGCGCTTCGATCAACTTCCGTTCTCGATCCGTCAAATATCTGGCCTCTACCGCAAAAG
Source organism: Paenibacillus ottowii (assembly GCF_006874425.1). GTDB lineage: Bacteria > Bacillota > Bacilli > Paenibacillales > Paenibacillaceae > Paenibacillus > Paenibacillus ottowii. The sequence goes on along the minus strand of NZ_VIJZ01000010.1, from coordinate 1,356 downwards.
CAGCCAGTACACCTGCCGATGCACGAAACGGAAAATATAATTTATTGTCACTGACAAACGATCTATCCGGCATAACTGAATCGGCTGTTTCTCCTTCTGCCATCATTTCTGGGCACCAAGGTACTATGGTAAAAGGCGCTTGAATTATATTCTGAAGCTGTTGCTGAATCCATTCTGTATCCAAAGTCACGCGATCACCACTTCACTTTTTTTAGAATATAGATAACACTAAGCGAACATAATGAACTCATTATAACCTGTCGATACCTTAAAATAAAAAGCCATATAAAAACATAACTAAAAACAATACAAAAAAGCCATCAACTATAAGTTGATGACTTCTGATGAGCCATGAAGGACTCGAACCTTCGACACCCTGATTAAAAGTCAGGTGCTCTACCAACTGAGCTAATGGCTCATAAAACTGGTGGAGGATGATGGATTCGAACCACCGAACCCGTAAGGGAGCAGATTTACAGTCTGATGCGTTTGGCCACTTCGCTAATCCTCCATATAAAGGTGGCTCGGGACGGAATCGAACCGCCGACACGAGGATTTTCAGTCCTCTGCTCTACCGACTGAGCTACCGAGCCATATCCATTAACAAAAAAATAAAGTGCGGAGGGATACCCCTTCCCACTTTAGTACGTCAAAATACTAAATTGAAAAATGGCGGAACTGACGGGATTCGAACCCGCGATCTCCTGCGTGACAGGCAGGCATGTTAGGCCTCTACACCACAGTTCCCTATATTTTTCAAAAAAATGGTGCCGGCGAGAGGACTTGAACCCCCAACCTACTGATTACAAGTCAGTTGCTCTACCAGTTGAGCTACACCGGCACAATGGTGGAGGCTGAGGGGATCGAACCCCCGACCCTCTGCTTGTAAGGCAGATGCTCTCCCAGCTGAGCTAAGCCTCCTGGGTATGTATGGTAGCGGCGGAGGGGATCGAACCCCCGACCTCACGGGTATGAACCGTACGCTCTAGCCAGCTGAGCTACACCGCCATAACATAATAATTTACTAGCTTGTCCTAAATGGCGGAGAGAGAGGGATTCGAACCCTCGCACCACTTACGCAGTCTAACCCCTTAGCAGAGGGTCCCCTTATAGCCACTTGGGTATCTCTCCAAATAAACGGACTCGCTTAGTAGTATTCTACAAGATATTCAAATTATCAACAAAGTGAATTTAAATATCAAACATAATTCCAAGGTGTTACACCCTGGAAACTGGATCCGAAACTTCCTTGCGTTTTATCTTTAGGATAAGCCCTCGACCGATTAGTATTGGTCAGCTCCATGCATTACTGCACTTCCACCCCCAACCTATCTACCTCGTCGTCTTCAAGGGGTC